>NZ_CP169550.1:4800000-9131297 GCF_045822005.1 Streptomyces stoeckheimensis
GATTTCCACCGCCCAGCGGGGGAGGCCCAGGACGCGGCCCGTGGCGCGGGCTTCGTCCGCCTTCTGGGCGTAGATCGTGCGGGTCGAGGCCATCTTGAGGATCGCTGCGGCCTCGCGTGCCGCCGCGCCGTCGACCACGTCCGAGAGGTGGTGGACCACCGCCACGAAGGACAGGCCGAGGCGCCGGCCGAACTTGAGGAGGCGCTGGAAGAGCTGGGCCACGAAGGGGCTGTTGATGATGTGCCAGGCCTCTTCGACCAGGAAGATGCGCTTCTTGCGGTCCGGGCGGATCCAGGTGTGCTCCAGCCACACGCCGACGATCGCCATCAGGATCGGCATGGCGATGGAGTTGCGGTCGATGTGGGACAGGTCGAAGACGATGAGGGGCGCGTCGAGGTCGATGCCCACGGTGGTCGGGCCGTCGAACATTCCGCGCAGGTCGCCGTCGACCAGGCGGTCGATGACGAGCGCGACGTCCAGGCCCCAGGCGCGGACGTCGTCTATGGCCACGTTCATGGAGAGGGCCGATTCCGGCTCCGGGTGGCGCAGTTGTTCCACGATGTCCATCAGGACCGGCTGGCGGTCCGTGATGGTTTCCACGACGTAGGCGTGGGCGACCTTCAGGGCGAAGCCGGAGCGTTCGTCGAGGCCGTGGCCCATGGCGACTTCGATGATGGTGCGGAGCAGCGCGAGCTGGCCCGTCGCGGTGATCGCCGGGTCGAGGGGGTTGAGGCGGATCCCGTCGTCGTTCGCGGCGATGGGGTCCAGGCGGATGGGGGTTATTCCCAGCTGCTGGGCGATGAGGTTCCACTCGCCGACGCCGTCCTCGCCCTGGGCGTCCAGGACGACGACCTGGCGGTCCCTGAAGCGGAGTTGGCGTAGGACATAGGTCTTTTCGAGGGCGGACTTGCCGTTGCCCGATTCGCCCAGGACCAGCCAGTGGGGGGCCGGGAGCTGCTGGCCGTACAGCTGGAAGGGGTCGTAGATGTAGCCCTTGCCGCTGTAGACCTCACGGCCGATGATGACGCCGGAGTCGCCCAGACCGGGGGCGGCCGTGGGCAGGTAGACGGCTTGGGCCTGGCCCGTGGACGTGCGGACGGGGAGGCGGGTGGTTTCCACCTTGCCGAACAGGAAGCTGGTGAAGGCGTCCGTCAGGGCGGACATGGGATCTCGCATGGGCGGCCATTCCCTCCAGCTAGCGTCGGATGCCGGTGGCGAACGGCAGGGTGTTGACGAAGGCGCGGTGGTGCTCGCGGTCGCACCATTCGAGCTTCAGGTAGGACTTGCCCGCCGAGGCACGGATGGTGCGCTTGTCGCGGGCGAGGGCTTCGGGGGAGCGGGAGGAGACGGTGATGTAGCCGACCAGGTTGACTCCGGCGGCGCCGCTCGCGAGGTCTTCGCCCCGCTGGTCGAGCCGGCCGTGCGCGGCGATGTCGCGGGGGTCGACGGTGCGGTTCATCTTGGCGGCGCGGCTGGCGTCGGCCTCGTCGTTCGTCTTCTCCGTGAGCATGCGCTCGATGGCGATCTCGGTGGGCTCCAGGTCCATGGTGACGGCGACCGTGCGGATGACGTCGGGGGTGTGGACCAGGAGCGGGGCGAGGAAGTTCACGCCGACCGGGGTCATCGGCCATTCCTTCACCCAGGCGGTGGCGTGGCACCAGGGGGCGCGGGTGGAGGACTCGCGGGTCTTGGCCTGGAGGTAGGTCGGTTCGACGGCGTCCAGTTCCGCGGGCCAGGCGTTGCGCTTGGTCATGGCCTGGATGTGGTCGATGGGGTGGTCCGGGTCGTACATGGAGTGCACGAGGGAGGCGAGGCGGCCCTGGCCCAGCGGCTGGCGGACGCGGATGTCGGCCTCGGCGAGGCGGGCGCAGATGTCGGTGAGCTCGCGGGCCATGACGATGGCGAGGCCGGCGTCGCGGTCGACCCTGCGGCCCTTGTGGGGGATCGCGGCGCGGGCGATGGTGTGGGCCTCGGCGGCGAGTTCGCGGGTGAAGTGGATGCAGGCGACGAGGTACGCGCGGTGCTGCTCGGAGGAGGTCGACACCATCGACTGGAGCTGGTCGTACGAATCGCGCAGCCAGACGGGGGCGTTGGTGTCGCCGCGGGCGGCCACGTCCTTGTCGTGGGCCTCCGGGTCGGCGGGCAGGGTGCGTACGAGCATCTGGAGGCGGGTGACGAAGCCGTCGCCGTTGGCCACGTGCTTGAGGAGGGTGCCGAAGCGGTCGACGAGGGCTTCCTGGTCCTCGCTGTCGCGCAGGCCGACGCCGGGGCCCTCGATCTCGATGGCGGCGGTGACGGTTCTGCGGTCCGCGTGGAGCAGGACGGCGATCTCGTCGGGGCCGAAGGGGGCGGCGAGCCAGTTGATGCGGCCGATGCCGGGGGGCGGGCCGACCTCGACCTCGCGGCCGTCGACGGCGCGGATGCCGGCTTCCATGGCGCCGGAGCGGAACGTGGTGCCGCGGCGCAGGGTGCGCTTGTAGCTGCGGTTGATCTCGAACCAGCGGTAGAAGGTGCGGCCGCGGTAGGGGACGTAGACGGCGGCGAGGGCGACCATGGGGAAGCCGGCGAGGGAGACGATGCGCAGGGTGAGGGAGGGTACGAGCAGTCCGCTCATCATGCCGAGGAACGCGCCGGCGATGATCAGGGCGATCTCGCCGGTCTCGCGGTTCTTGCCGACGATCGCGTTCGGCCGGGCCCGGCCGATGAGATACGTGCGGCGGGGCGTGACCGGGTGGAGCTGGTGGGACTGGGTCGTCACCGCCCGTCACCTCCTGTGTTCCTCGTGCTGGAGCCCGTACGGGGCGGGGGTGCGGCGGCGGGGCCGGCCCCGCCTCCTCCTCCGCCGGAGCCGCGGCTGCTGTGTGCGGCCATGCCTCCGGAGATCTGGTTGTCGCCGCCGGCGCGGTGGGCGCCGCCGCCGCTGTTTCCGCCTCCGCGGCTGCTGTGGGTCTTGATGCCCTGGGAGACGAGGGAGGCCGGGGAGCTGATGACGGCGGCCGCCTGGGCGCCATCGGTGGCCTTGCTGCGGTTGGTGCGGGCGGAGGCGATCTCGTCGCCGAAGCCGGGGACGAAGCGGTAGATCATCGCGGAGGCGAAGATCGCCAGGAGGATGATGGCGAGGCCGGAGACGACCGCGGAGAAGGCGTTCGGGCCCTTCTCTCCGGCGAGGGCTCCGGCGAGGCCCAGGACGATGACGATGACCGGCTTCACGAGGATGACGGCGATCATGATGCCCGCCCAGCGGCGGACGTGGCCCCAGAGGTTGCGGTCGACGAGGCCGGCGTAGACGACGGTGCCGAGCAGGGCGCCGACGTAGAGGAGCGCGGCGCGGATCACGAGCTCGAGGCAGAGGATGCCGGCGGCGAGGACGGTGACGAGGGCGACGACGATCAGCATGATCGGGCCGCCGCCGATGTCGTCGCCCTTTTTGAGGGCCTCGGCGAAGGAGCCGAAGAAGACGTCCGTCTGGCCGCCGGTGGCGGAGGCGATGACCTCGGTGACGCCGTCGGTGGCGGAGACGACGGTGTAGAGGATGAGGGGGGTGAAGGCGGAGGCGAGGACGGTGAGCCAGAGGAAGCCGATGGCTTCGGACATGGCGGTGGTGAAGGGGACGCCGCGGATGGCTCGTTTGGCGACGGCGAAGAGCCAGAGGATGAGCGTGAGGATGGTGGAGGCGGCGAAGACGATGGCGTACTGCTTGAGGAAGGTGCCGTTGGTGAAGTCGACGTTGGCGGTGCCGTTGACCGCTTTGCTGAGTTCGCCGACGATCCAGGCTGCGGCGTCGGCGCAGCCCTTTGCGAGGGAGGAGAGGGGGTTGAGGGCGTCTGTGGGGTCGCTGGGGGCGAGGCCCGTGCCGGCGGGCAGGGTGGAGTTGCCGCGTTCGCAGTAGTCCCGGGCCGGGCCGGCGATCAGCCCGCAGGAGTTGCTCGGGCTTGGCAGCGGGGCCGGCGGCGGTGACGGCGCGGCCGTCGCGCGGGCGGCGAAAAGGATGACGGCGGCCTGAACGGCTGCCGCCGTGGCACCGATGCCGCGGAGCGGCAGCTTGCGGCTACCGGGCATAGGTGAAGCCTCCGAATTCGGTTACGGCGCGGCCGATCTCGTCGGAGTTGGACACCGGGTCGTCCCCGGTGACGGGAGTGGGGCCGTCCTTCTGTGCGGTCTCGAGGACCTTCCAGTCGGACCCGTTCCACGTCAGCTTCAGGGAGATGGTGAACCAGCCGCTGGTCACGGGACGGGTGGACTTTTCGCCGGTCAATCCGAACATGCCGATGCACCAGACCTCGACCGAGGCGGTCCCGTTGGCGAAGGCCGTGACCTTGGTGCCAGCCGGTACGGTTCGGCTGACGAACGTGGACCCCGTGGGTGCGAGGCCGTCCTTGGTCAGCCCGATCTGGGCGAGCAGGCCTGGGGAATAGTCTGCGTCGAAGCCGCTCTGGAGCGTGGTTCTGGTGCCGGCGTCTGCGACGGCGTTGACGATGGCGCGCCTGCGCGCAGGGTTGAACATGCCGTCGGAGCCGAGTGCGACGGCGTAGTTCGACGCTGCGGACTGGGCTCCCTGTTGATCCTGCGGGAACCCGGAAGGCACGCCGGATGACTTGCCGTCGACCGGGGCGATGCCCGTGGCTGCCGTTGGGTTGGTGGTCGTGGGGGCCTTGTCCGCGGTGGGGGGGTCTTCCGGGGTGCGGGACTGGTTGGCGAAGGCGATGGCTGCGATGAGGAGGACCACCACGCCGACGACGGTGACGAGGCCTCGGGAGGTGCGCCGGGGTGGGGCGTACGGGTCCGAGGGCTCCGGGAAGCGGGTACGGGTCTGGCCGGTGCCGCCGACCTCGCCGCCACCGTATTGGTCGTCGGTGCTCATTCGGTGTTCGCCCCCTCCGCGTCGTACGACGGTAGCGCTGGTATCCGCGCAGGCGCGGTGTGGTGAGTCCTCATCAGGGCTCGGGCTAGACGGCCATTCCGTAGACGATCGTGAAGAGGGTGCCCAGTGACCCGATGATGAAGACGCCCGTCAGGCCGGCCACGATGAGGCCCTTGCCCTGTTCCGCGCTGAAGGTGTCGCGCAGTGCGGTGGCGCCGATGCGCTGCTTGGCCGCGCCCCAGATGGCGATTCCCAGGCAGAGCAGGATCGCGACGGCCATGACCACCTCGATCATGATCTTCGCTTCGTTGCCGAGACTGCCGAACGGCCCCCAGTTCGGGGCGATTCCGCCGATGATGGTGGTGATGTCGCCCTTTTCGGCTGCCAGGATCATGTAACTCACCGCCCCAGTATGGGTAGTTCCGGTAGCCCGTGCCCGGACGGCAGGGGTCACGCCCTATCTTCCCTGATGAAACCGCCGTCGGATGTCGACTTGACTGCTCTCTTTACCCGATCCGTCGCTCCGGGTGCCGTCCGTATGTCCTGACCTGGGGTCGGGCGGCGTGTGGGGGAAAGAACGTATCGTCACTCTGTGTATCACGCGCGGTGACCGCGGGCAATGATTGTCGTCCCGGTGCGGTGGTGGCTCGGATCGGGCCGCGCCGTTTGGCGCAACGGGGCGTGGTTCGGGGGCGTGGTCGGGCGTCGTGTGCGGGTGTCTCCGGCCCACCGTAGGGGGTTGATTGCGGAGGGTGACCTTCACGGAGGGGCGTGTGGAGGCGTCGGGGGCGCATCGGTGTGCGGTGTGCGCCGTCAGCGGCCCGGGCGGTCCTCCAGCCAGTGCGCGGGGCGCGTGAGGGAGGGCGGGATGCGGGTCGCGGTGTTGCCCCGGGCCGCGTTCAGCTGGGGCTGGGTGAGGAAGAGGGCGTCCGTGAGGTCCGCTTCGCGCAGGTCGGTGTCGCGGAAG
Organism: Streptomyces stoeckheimensis; assembly: GCF_045822005.1. Lineage (NCBI taxonomy): Bacteria > Bacillati > Actinomycetota > Actinomycetes > Kitasatosporales > Streptomycetaceae > Streptomyces > Streptomyces stoeckheimensis. The sequence continues at coordinate 4,805,829 of NZ_CP169550.1, forward strand.
TCCGCGCCGATGAGGTCGGCCGTGCGCAGGTCTGCGCCGCTGAGGTCGGCGGCGATCAGGTAGGCGCCGCGGAGGTTGGCGCCGCGCAGGTCCGCGCCGGGGAGGCGGGCGCCCATCAGGTCGGCGCCGCGGTGGTTCTTCTTGCGGCCCGCCACCTTGGCCCGTACGAGCTCGCTGGTTTCGAGGAGGAGGGTGTTCACCTCCTGGCGCAGCGGGGTGATGTCGAACTCCGCGAGGGCCTCCGGGGTCGCCGCGGTCCACCGGGTGGTGTCGGCCAGGGCGGTGCGCAGCTGCGCGTGGAGGGGGCGGGCGGCGGGGAGGGTGAGGGCTTCGGCGAGGTAGAAGAGCAGCTCGTGCAGGCTCCGCATCACGGGGAAGACGGTGAACATCGTGCCGGCGGTGGCGGGGTGGGAGCGCCAGTCGCGGCCGCCGAAGGTGATCTGGGAGACCTGCTGGCCGGCGCCGAAGCAGTCGAAGACGGTGCAGCCCTGGAAGCCCTTGTCGCGCAGGCGGGTGTGGATGCCGCAGCGGAAGTCCTGGCCGAGGTTCTTGCAGGGGGTGCCGGCGGGCTTGTTCGCGGCGAAGTCGGTGGACTTGGCGAAGGGCAGGGCGACGCAGCAGAGCGCGAAGCAGTTGGCGCAGTCCGCTTGCAGGAGGGGCAGCGGGGCGGGGGCGTCGGGGCCGGTGGAGGGGCCGGCGGCGGGGTCGGTGGAGGGAGGCTTGGGCACGTACCCATTGTCTCCTCGTGGGGGAGTTGTGCGGGCGGCGGGTGGCCGGGATGCGGAAAGCTCTTGATCGTCATGGGAGGGTCCGGCGAGCATCGTCGTATGACCGAAGTGATCGCAGTAGCCGTCATCACCTTCCTCGCCGTCATCAGTCCGGGCGCGGATTTCGCCATGGTCGTCCGCAACAGCTACCTCTACGGGCGGCCCACCGGCCTGTTCGCGGCCGCCGGGGTCGCGGCCGGGGTGCTGGTCCACGTCTCCTACACGATGCTCGGGGTCGGTCTGCTGATCGCCTCCTCCGCCGAACTGTTCACGGTGATCAAGCTCGCGGGCGCCGCGTACCTGGTGTGGATCGGGATACGGACCTTCCGGGCGCGGACCGAGGTGGCCGTGGACCTGGAGGAGAAGGGCGGGCTGACGCCGTTCGGGGCGCTCAGGAGCGGCTTCCTGACCAACGTGCTCAACCCGAAGACCACGCTGTTCGTCGTGTCCACCTTCACGCAGGTGGTCGGGCCGGGGACCCCGGTGTGGCAGCAGGCCGGGTACGGGCTGTTCATGTCGGCGGCGCACCTGGGCTGGTTCGGGGCGGTCGCGCTGTTCTTCTCCAACTCCCGGCTGCGCGACCGGATGTTGAAGGCCCAGAAGGCGCTGAACCGGGCCATCGGCTCGGTCCTGGTGGGGCTCGGGGTGGGGCTGGGCTTCGCCCGCTGAGCTTTCGGGTTCCGCGGGACGGTGGGGCTGGCGGTCGCGGATTACCAGTCGGTAGCGTGGCGGCCATGGGTGCCGAGAGCGGTGTGAGTGGCGTCAGTGATGTGGACGGGTTCTACGAGCGGATCGACGCGGGGCGGTTCCTGTCGAGCGGTTACACGCGCGGCCCGTGGGATCCCGGCTCGCAGCACGCCGGCCCGCCGGCCGCGCTGCTCGGGCGGGCGATCGAGGAACGGCCGGGCGGACGGGACGACATGCGGATCGCCCGGATCACCTACGAGATCCTGCGCCCGGTGCCGATCGGTCCGCTGGAGCTGACGACCAGTGTGCTGCGGTCCGGCCGCGGGACCGAGGTGGTCGAGGCCGCGCTCGCTCCCGCCGGGGCCGCGCCCGTGATGCTGGCGCGGGCGCTGCGGATCCGGGTGGCGGGGGAGTCCGTGCCGTCGGTCGTGCCCGGGCCGGAGCTGCCGCCGCCGGGGGAGGTGGGGCCGACGCCGTTCTTCCCGGTGCCGTGGGAGCAGGGGTACCACTCGGCGATGGAGACCCGCTTCACGCGGGGTGCGTTCGTCGAGCTCGGTCCCGGGACCTGCTGGATGCGGATGAGGGTGCCGCTCGTCGCCGGTGAGGAGCCCCGGCCCCTGGACCGGGTCCTGGTCGCGGCGGACTCGGGCAACGGGATCAGCTCGGTCGTGGACTTCGGGCGGTACCTCTTCGTCAACGGGGACCTCACCGTGCACCTGCACCGCCATCCGGCCGGTGAATGGGTGTGCGTGGAGGCCCGTACGAGCGTGGACGCGGCGGGCATCGGGCTGGCGGACGCGCGGCTGCACGACGAGAAGGGGCCGATCGGGCGGAGCGCACAGAGTCTGTTCGTCGCCCCGAGGGGGTAGGGGACAGGGGTTCAAATACTTCGTATCGTCCTATGAGTTCACCCGTCCGCCGCGGTCTGTGCTCCAAGTGCCGGGGGTGCGACGGTTCCTGTGCCGCTTCCCCGGCGGGATGATTCGACACGGGGTGGCGGGAGCCCCGGGAAAAGCCGTTCGATGGGGGAAGGTTGGCGGGTGCGCAGACTCTGGGTGGTCGGTGGAATCAGCTTCGGGGCGTGCCTGTGCTTTCTCGCCCTGCTCGTGGTCGGTACGTACTCGGCGGCCGCGGGCATCGCCGGCGCCGGTGGGCGGGCCGGTGGGCTCGCGAAGGGTGCCGTGCCGGGGAAGTACCAGTCCCTCGTGCAGAAGTGGGGCAACCTCTGCCCGACGCTCACCCCTGCGGTGCTGGCGGCCCAGCTCTACTCGGAGAGCGGCTGGAACCCGGGCGCGGTGAGCCCGGCGGACGCGAAGGGCATCGCGCAGTTCATCCCGGGGACGTGGGCGACGCAGGGCATCGACGGGGACGGCGACGGGGACCGTGACATCTGGGATCCGAACGACGCGATCCCGTCGGCGGCTTCGTACGACTGCGTGCTGGCGCGGCAGGTGGGCAAGGTGCCCGGGGACGCCGTCTCGAACATGCTGGCCGCTTACAACGCGGGTCCGGGTGCGGTGCAGAAGTACGGGGGCGTCCCGCCCTACCGGGAGACCCAGGGGTACGTGAAGAAGATCACGACCCTCGCCAAGAGCTTCGAGGCCCCCATCGGGCGGGTCGCGCCCTCGCAGCAGGCCGCCGGGGCGATCTACTTCGCGCAGAAGCAACTGGGCACCCCCTACTTGTGGGGCGGCAACGGGACGCCCGAGCAGGGCGGGCGGTTCGACTGCTCGGGGCTGACCAAGGCCGCGTACGAGTCGGTGGGGGTGGATCTGCCGCGCGTGGCGAACGACCAGTACAACGCCGGTCCGCATCCCTCGCGCGCCGAACTGCTGCCGGGGGACCTGGTGTTCTTCTCCGACGATCTGACGAACTCCCGGGAGATCCGGCACGTCGGGCTCTACGTGGGCGGCGGTTACATGATCAACGCCCCGTTCACCGGAGCCGTGATCCGCTTCGACAAGATCGACACGCCCGACTACTTCGGCGCGACGCGCGTGACGAAGGACGGCGCGGAGGCCCTGCCCCGGCGCGAGGGCGTCGGCAACACAGCGTGAACCGAAGGCCCTGAGCTGCAACGATGAGTCACTCTTCGATAACGTTGGGGTGATCATTCGGTGGAGAGTGGAACGTAGCCGCCAGAACGGGCGTTCCATGGTCACTGGGGGCAGGACGAGCGGAAGCGCCGGATTGATCACCGGGGGCGAAGGGCCGCACATCGGCGTGCGGCCGTACGGGTACCAAGGCAAGGGCAAGGGGCCGCATCACCATGGCTGGACTCACAACAGGTGGGCCGAACGTGGATGTAAGCCTGCTGTACGAGATCAACGGACTGGCGCGGCAGGCCCCGGGCTGGCTGGACCGGACGGTCGCGCTCCTCGGCGAGTACGGGATCCTGCTGGCCCTCGTCCTCCTGGTGCTGTGGTGCTGGCGCGGAGCGCGCCGGCAGGAAGAGGCCGCCGCCGTCGAGTCCTTCGCGGCGCTCGTGTGGGCCCCGCTCGCCGCCGGGGCCGCGCTGCTCCTGAACGTCCCGCTGCGGGAGTTCGTGGGCCGGCCGCGGCCGGCCGCGCAGCACGGCGGGGTCGAGGTGCTGGAGCCCGGCGCCGGGATCGGCCACAGTGCCTTCTCCTTCGTCAGCGACCACGCCACGCTCGCGATGGCGCTCGGCGTCGGCCTGTTCGTCGCCCGCCGCAAGCTCGGCTTCATCGGGATCGGGCTGGCCCTGGCGGAGGGGTTCACGCGGGTCTACATGGGCCTGCACTATCCGACCGACGTCATCGGCGGGCTCGCCCTGGGCACCGCGGTGGTGCTGCTGCTCGCACCGCTCGCGATGGCGCTGCTGACCCCGGTGGTGCGGGCGGTGGCCCGGTCCCCGAGGCTGGGCGTCCTGGTCCGGGCGCGCGACCGCGTGGTGGCCCGGCCGGTGGACCTCGCGGCGACGGAGCCGGCGGGGCGCGGGCACGAGAACGACCTCGCCGCCTGAGGCGGTGCTCCGGGCGGAGCCCGGAGCGTCAGCCGATGCCGTACGCGTCCCAGACGCTCAGCGCCACGGCCACCAGCAGGCACAGCGCCGCGGCCCCGAAGCAGACGCGGACGGCGGCCGGCCGGGGGCGCGGAGGCGGGGTCACGCTTCGCCGCCGTGGTCCGTGCCGTCCGCCTCCGCCTCGGAGCGCCGGTAGCGGGAGCGCAGCCACAGGCCGGTCGCGGTGGCCGCGGCGGTGGTGACGCCGATGGCCAGGGCGACGTCGCCGGGGCCGTCCGCCGTACCCACGGGGCTGGCCCGGGCCGGGGTGACGGGGACGAACGCGATCAGCAGGGCCCAGGTGAGGGCGGCGAGTCGTGGCGCGGGTCCGGGCATGAGACAAGGGCAACCGCTCCCGGGCGCGTCGGCCAGCCGGGCCGTCCGATCGGGCTACTCCGGGGCGTGGCCGGCGGCGTCCTTGCGGGCCAGGTCACGGGAGCGGCGGGCCGGGCCGCGCCAGCCGCACGTACAGGCGGCCAGGCTGAAGGAGCCCCGTTCCGAGGTGCTCGTGGCGTGATCGGTGGAGGGGGTCGGCGTCGGGACGGTGCCGGGACCGGGGTCGCGGGGCAGCGGCACTGCGGCAAGCGGAGGGACGAGAGTCGCTTCGGTGTGCGGTTCCACTCCACCAAGGTACCGGGCCGGGGGCGGGCGGGGCACTGGCCCGGCGCGAGGAGGGCGTGGCCGTGACGGGAGGCCCGGGACCTCGTTAAGCGGAGCGGGTGGGGGCCTCGGGCAAACAGCGGTCACGCGTTGGGGGTTGGCAGGCGATGGTGGTGCACCAGCACAGGCGGAGGCGGGGTCGCGCGGGTCGGGCTGCGGTCGCGGTCGGCCTGGCCCTGACGGTGGCGGCGTTGAGCGGGTGCGGTGGCGACGCCGTCGCGGGCGACGACGCCCGGCCCGCGGACGACCCGGCGGCGACGGTCCGCGGAGCCGCCGACGTGCTCTTCAGGACCGGGAGCGCGCAGGCCCGTACGGCCATGGAGATGGCGACGGGCGGCACCCGGGTCACGATCCGGGGCGAGGGCGGGGTCGACTTCGAGAACCGGATGGGGCAGCTGCTGGTCATGCTCCCCGAAGACGCCAAGGGCAAGGCCGAGCACCGGCCCATCACCGAGCTGCTCGTGCCCGGCGCGCTGTACATGAAGAACCGGGGTGCGGGCGTCCCCGACGACAAGTGGGTCCGCGTCGACACGACGGCCCTCGCCGACGGGAACCTCGTCACCGGCGGGGCCACCGATCCGATGGCCGCCGCCGAACTGCTGCGCGGGGCGCAGGAGGTGACGTACGTGGGCGAGACCGAGGTGGCCGGGACCAAGGTGCGCCACTACCGGGGGACGACCGACATCGCGCGGGCCGCGGCGCAGGCCTCACCGGCGGTGAAGGGGGCGCTGGAGGCGGCGGCGAAAGGGTTCAGCAAGGACGCGGTGCCGTTCGATGCCTACCTGGACTCCGAGGGCCTCCTGCGGAAGGTCCGCCACCGCTTCAGCTACGTCAACAACGGCGTGATCGATGTGTCGTCCACCACGCTGCTCTACGGCTTCGGGACCCCGGTCACCGTCGTACTGCCGGCCGAGGGGGACATTTACGCCGGGAAGATCGCCGATTAGCCGGCCGGAGCCCCCGGGGGCGGCGCGATCGGGCCACGGCCGGCCGTCCGTCCACGGTGGGGGGGGGCCGGAAATGGTCCATCGGTGTCATGCGCGCCGCGCCGTGCGCTCCCTACGCTGAGAAGCCGAGCGCCGGCGACCGGACGACGGCAGATTGAGGTGACGCGCGTGACTCCCGCAGGCGGTTCGACGGTGCAGGACCTCGTGGCGCTCGCCGAGATCGAGCTGTGCGGAGAGTTGATCATCGCGGCGTCGGCCGTGGCCGAGGAGAGGCTCAGTCAGGACCGGATCGACGAGGTGCTCATGGGCGTCTGGTCCGGCTGACACCCGCTCCCCGGGCCCGCCCCTCGTGCGCTCGCCGGCGCGGGCGCTCGTGCGGTCGGTCAGGTGCGCAGCAGCCGGGCGATCGCCTTCGTCGCTTCCTCGACCTTGGCGTCGATCTCTCCCCCGCCCTTGAGGGCCGCGTCGGCGACGCAGTGCCGCAGGTGCTCCTCCAGTAGCTGGAGCGCGAAGGACTGGAGCGCCTTCGTGCTGGCCGAGACCTGGGTGAGTATGTCGATGCAGTAGACGTCCTCGTCGACGAGGCGCTGGAGGCCCCGGATCTGGCCTTCGATCCGGCGCAGGCGCTTGAGGTGCTCGTCCTTCTGGTGGTGGTAGCCGTGCACCGCGCCGGCGCCGGCGCTCGTGTCCGTCACCGCGTCCGTGCCCGCGGTCGCGTCCGTAGCCGTGGCCGCGTCCGTGGTGGCTCCGGAGCCCTCCGCCTGGATGGCAGTCATGCGTCCTCCCGTGGTCCGGAATGGGGGCCTATACCCCTCATGGGTATAGGGTACCGGCCCCCGGCCGCAGGGGCAGGGGCCCGTCGTCCTCACTCTGCCTGATGGAGGACACTGGGGAACTGCCGGTTAGCCGTGGCCGGGGGATGCGCCTAGCATCAGCCTGACCGAATCCAATGCACCCCGAGGACCTCACGTGCGATTTCGTCTGACCCCCAGGGAGACGAGCTTCTACGACATGTTCGCCGCATCCGCGGACAACATCGTCACGGGCTCCAAGCTCCTCATGGAACTGCTCGGAGCGGACTCCTCCGCCCGAGCCGAGATCGCGGAGCGGATGCGGGCAGCGGAGCACGCGGGAGACGACGCGACCCACGCGATCTTCCACCAGCTCAACTCCTCCTTCATTACGCCGTTCGACCGCGAGGACATCTACAACCTGGCGTCCTGCCTCGACGACATCATGGACTTCATGGAGGAGGCGGTCGACCTGGTCGTCCTCTACAACGTGGAGGAACTGCCCAAGGGCGTCGAGCAGCAGATCGAGGTACTGGCGCGCGCGGCCGAGCTGACCGCCGAAGCCATGCCCCACCTGCGCACCATGGAGAACCTGACCGAGTACTGGATCGAGGTCAACCGCCTCGAGAACCAGGCCGACCAGATCCACCGCAAGCTGCTCGCCCAGCTCTTCAACGGCAAGTACGACGCCATCGAGGTGCTGAAGCTCAAGCAGATCGTCGACGTGCTCGAAGAGGCGGCCGACGCGTTCGAGCACGTCGCGAACACGGTGGAGACCATCGCGGTCAAGGAGTCCTGAACCTCGTGGACACCTTCGCTCTGATCGTGACCATCGGTGTCGCGCTCGGCTTTACGTATACGAATGGTTTTCACGACTCCGCGAACGCGATCGCGACCTCGGTCTCGACCCGTGCGCTGACCCCGCGTGCCGCGCTCGCGATGGCCGCGGTCATGAACCTCGCCGGTGCCTTCCTCGGCAGCGGGGTCGCCAAGACGGTGAGCGAGGGCCTGATCGAGACGCCCCACGGCAACCGGGGCATGTGGATCCTCTTCGCGGCGCTCGTCGGCGCGATCGTGTGGAACCTGATCACCTGGTACTTCGGCCTGCCCTCGTCCTCCTCGCACGCGCTGTTCGGCGGCATGGTGGGCGCGGCGCTGGCGGGCGGCACCGAGGTGCTCTGGTCGGGCGTGGTCGACAAGGTCGTCATCCCGATGTTCATCTCGCCGGTGGTCGGCCTCGTGGTCGGTTACCTGGTGATGGTCGCCATCATGTGGATGTTCCGCCGTGCCAACCCGCACAAGGCCAAGCGCGGATTCCGCATCGCGCAGACGGTCTCGGCGGCCGGCATGGCGCTCGGCCACGGTCTGCAGGACGCGCAGAAGACGATGGGCATCGTGATGATGGCCCTGGTCATCGCCGACGTGCAGAACGCGGGCGACTCGATCCCGGTCTGGGTCAAGATCGCGTGCGCCGTGATGCTCTCGCTGGGTACGTACGCGGGCGGCTGGCGCATCATGCGCACCCTCGGCCGCAAGATCATCGAGCTGGACCCGCCGCAGGGCTTCGCGGCGGAGACCACCGGCGCCTCGATCATGTTCGGCTCGGCGTTCCTCTTCCACGCGCCGATCTCCACCACGCACGTGATCACCTCGGCGATCATGGGTGTGGGCGCGACCAAGCGGGTGAACGCGGTCCGCTGGGGCGTCGCCAAGAACATCATCCTGGGCTGGTTCATCACCATGCCGGCCGCGGCGCTGGTCGCGGCCCTCAGCTTCTGGGTGGTCAACCTCGCCTTCGTGTGACCGCACGAGTCGTAGGAAAAGAAGCGGGAAAAGAAGCGGGCCGGTTCCCCCCACCCAGGGGGAACCGGCCCTTTCGCCTTGCGGTGGCACCGCCATGCAGCACCGCAGGACGCTCCATCACATCCCGGGTCTAGCCGAAGCGGCCCGAGATGTAGTCCTCGGTCGCCTGGACGGACGGGTTCGAGAAGATCCGGTCCGTGTCGTCGATCTCGATGAGCTTTCCGGGCTGGCCGACCGCGGACAGGTTGAAGAAGGCCGTGCGGTCGGAGACGCGCGCCGCCTGCTGCATGTTGTGCGTCACGATGACGATCGTGAAGCGCTCCTTGAGCTCGCCGATCAGGTCCTCGATGGCGAGGGTGGAGATCGGGTCGAGGGCCGAGCAGGGCTCGTCCATCAGGAGGACCTGGGGCTCGACCGCGATGGCGCGGGCGATGCACAGGCGCTGCTGCTGGCCGCCGGAGAGGCCGGAGCCGGGCTTGTTCAGCCGGTCCTTGACCTCGTTCCAGAGGTTGGCGCCCTGGAGGGACTTCTCGACGATGTCCGTGAGCTCGGACTTCTTGAAGGAGCCGTTCAGCCGCAGGCCCGCCGCCACGTTGTCGAAGATCGACATGGTGGGGAAGGGGTTCGGGCGCTGGAAGACCATGCCGACCGTGCGGCGGACCGCGACCGGGTCCACGCCGGGGCCGTACAGGTTCTCGTCGTCCAGCAGCACCTTGCCCTCGACGCGGCCGCCGGGGGTGACCTCGTGCATGCGGTTCAGGGTGCGCAGGAAGGTGGACTTGCCGCAGCCGGAGGGGCCGATGAAGGCCGTCACGGAGCGGGGTTCCACGGTCATCGAGATGTCGTCGATGGCCTTGTGGGTGCCGTAGAAGGCGGACAGTCCGCTGACGTCGATTCGCTTAGCCATGAGGGGTCACTTCGCTTTCGGGTGGTCGCGTCAGCGACCGGTCTTGGGAGCCTTCCAGCGGGCGATGCCGCGGGCCACCAGATTGAGGATCATGACGAAGGCGATCAGGACGAGCGCTGCGGCCCATGCCCGGTCGTAGGAGGCTTCACTGCCGACCTTGTACTGCTCCCAGATGTACAGGGGGAGCGAGGACTGGGCGCCTTCGAAGGGGTTGTTGTTGATCAGCTGGGTACCGAAGACCAGCAGCATGATCGGCGCGGTCTCACCGGCGATGCGGGCCACGGCCAGCATCACACCGGTGGCGATGCCGCCAATGGCCGTGGGCAGCACGACCTTGAGGATCACGCGCCACTTCGGCACACCGAGGGCCAGGGCGGCCTCGCGCAGCTCGTTCGGGACGAGCTTGAGCATCTCCTCGGTGGAGCGGACCACGACGGGCATCATCAGGATCGACAGGGCCATCGCGCCGGCGAAGCCGGAGGGGCCGAAGCCGAGCATCAGGTTCCACGTCGTCAGGATGAACAGACCCGCGACGATGGAGGGGATGCCGGTCATGACGTCGACGAAGAAGGTGACGGCCTTGGCGAGCGAGCCCTTGCCGTACTCGACCAGGTAGACGGCGGTCAGCAGGCCGATCGGGGCCGAGATCGCGGTGGCGAGGGCGACCTGCTCGATGGTGCCGAGGAGGGCGTGGTAGACGCCGCCGCCGGCCTCGAAGCTGGTCACGCCGTTCATCGAGTGGCCGAGGAAGTCCCCGTCGAGGACCTTCATGCCGCGGCTGATCGTCGTCCACAGCAGCGAGAGCAGCGGGACGAGGGCGAGGACGAAGCAGACCCAGACGACGGAGGTCGCGACCCGGTCCTTGGCCTGGCGGCGGTTCTCGACGATCGAGCTGGCCGTGTACGTGATGACCACGAAGAGGACGGCTGCGAGCAGACCCCACTGGATCTTGCTGTCGAGGCCGAAGACGGCGCCGATGCCGGAGCCGAGGGCGGCCGAGGCGACGGCGATGCCGGCCGGGGCCCAGCGGGGCAGGTGGCCCTGCGTCAGGCTGCCGGGGGCGACGGACCGGGTGGCCCGGGAGGGGCGCTGGTCCTGGAGTGCGTGGCTCATCAGGCGTTCGCCCCCGAGAAGTCCTTGCGACGGGCGATGATCAGCCGGGCGGCGCCGTTGACCAGCAGGGTGAGCAGGAAGAGCACGAGACCGGAGGCGATCAGGGCGTCGCGGCCGAACTCGTTGGCCTCGTCGAACTTTGCGGCGATGTTCTGCGCGAACGTGCCGCCGCCCGGGTCCAGGATGTGGCCGGAGATCAGGAAGCTCGGGGAGAGGACGGTCGCGACGGCCATGGTCTCGCCGAGCGCGCGGCCGAGGCCGAGCATCGAGGCGGAGATGACTCCGGAGCGGCCGAAGGGCAGGACCGACATCCGGATGACTTCCCAGCGGGTCGCGCCGAGGGCCAGTGCGGCCTCCTCGTTCATGCGCGGGACCTGGAGGAAGACCTCGCGGCTGACGCTGGTCACGATCGGCAGGATCATGATCGCGAGCAGGATGCCGACGGTGAAGAGCGAGCGGGCGACGCCGACCTGGGTCTTGTCGAAGACGTAGGTCCAGCCCATGTACTCGTCGAGCCACATGTTCAGGCCGCCGAGGTACGGGACGAGGAAGAGGGCGCCCCAGATGCCGTAGATGATCGACGGCACGGCGGCCAGCAGGTCGACCACGTAGGCGAGGGGCGCGGCCAGCTTGCGCGGCGCGTAGTGCGAGATGAAGAGGGCGATGCCGACGGCGATCGGAACCGCGATGAGCATCGCGATGATCGAGCTGACGACGGTGCCGAAGAGCAGCACGGCGATGCCGAAGACGGGGGGCTTGGCCGACGCGTTCCAGTCGAACGTGGTGAGGAAGTTGCCCTCGTTGTCGGCCAGAGCGATCGAAGCGCGGTAGGTGAGGAAGATGGCGATCGACGCCATGATCACCAGGAGCAGGATGCCGGAGCCCTTGGAGAGGCCCGCGAAGATCTTGTCACCGGCGCGGCCGGTGGACCTTCCGCTCTTGGAGACAGGCGGAGCCGTGTCTATCTGGGTGGGTGTGATGGAAGCCATGATCTTTCCGGTCTGGACGGGGGCAGGCCCCCTGGCGGCGGTGCACCGGATCCCCTGGGTGGAGGGGAGGGTCCCCGGGGCCGGTCCGCCCCCCGGACGGGGGGAGCGGACCGGTGGTCCCGGGGGTCTGGATTAGGCGAGCTTCGCGATGACTTCGCGGACCTTGGCGTTGATCTCGGCCGGGATCGGCGCGTAGCCGTTGTCGAGGAGGATCTTCTGGCCCGCGTCGGACGCGGTGTAGTTCAGGAAGGACTTCACGGCCGGGAGCGTCTCGGCCTTGTTGCCCTTGTCGCAGACGACCTCGTAGGTCACCAGGACGATCGGGTACGCACCCTCGGCCTTGGTGGCGTAGTCGAGCTTCAGTGCCAGGTCGTCGCCGGTGCCGGAGATCTTGGCGGCGGCGATGGCCTTGGAGGCGTTCTCGCCGGTGGCCTTGACCGGGGTGGCGGCGCCGGTGGCGACGTCCACGGTCTTGATGCTCTGCGAGGAGGCGTAGGAGAGCTCGAAGTAGCCGATCGCGCCGTCGACGGCCTTGACCTGCGAGGCGACACCGGCGGAGCCGGAGGCGGCCTGGCCACCCGGGGCCGGCCACTTCTTCGCGGCTTCGTAGGTCCACGCCTCGGGGGCGGCGGCCTTGAGGTACTTGCCGAGGTTCTCGGTGGTGCCCGAGTCCTCGGAGCGGTGGAAGGCCTGGATCGCGGTGGAGGGAAGCGTGACGCCCGGGTTCAGCTTCTTGATCGCCTCGTCGTCCCACTTCTTGATCTTGTCGTTGAAGATCGCGGCGAGGGTGGGGGCGTCCAGGACCAGCTTGTCCACGCCGGCGACGTTGAAGCCGATGGCGATGGGGCCGCCGACCATCGGCAGGTCGATGCCCTGACCGCCGGTGCAGATCTTCTTCGACTCCTCGACGGCGTCGGGCTTCAGCGCGGAGTCCGAACCGGCGAAGCCGACGGTGCCCTGGTTGAAGGCGACGATGCCCTCACCGGAGGAGGAGGACTTGTAGTTGACCTCGATGCCGGGGCAGGCGGCCATGTACGCCTTCACCCACAGGTCGACCGCGTTCTTCTGCGCGGAGGAGCCCGAGGCGAGGAGCTTGCCCTTGGCGTCGTCGCACTTGATGTCGCCCACGGCGGCGGAAGGCTTGCCCGAGGCGCCGGCGTCGTTCTTGGTGTTGTCGTCCGAGCCGCACGCCGTGAGGACCAGGGCGCCGGACACGACGAGCGCCCCGAGGGCGGAGGCACGAAGCATGTTCTTGCGCTGAAGCTTCACTTTCGGGTGTTTCCTTCCAGAAGCCGCCGGCCGCTTTCTGTATCGGGGCGGCGTGCGAAGAGGACTACGTCGGTTGCCCGGAGGAATCGTCCGCCTCCGCGGCGACTCGCTCCCTGCATCTACGAAGTTAGGCAGATCAGGTGAAGCGGCCGACCGGGGTAAGTGAACGGATGGTGAACCGTGGCGGACGGGGTGGTGTGTCCGGGCGGGTTCGACATCCGGCGCCATCTCCCGTTATCCCGCCGTTACCATTGCGTGACCCGTCGGGAGTGCGCGCGATGCCGCCGGGGCCGGTGCGGTCAGACCCCGGCGTGGCTGGAATCGGCCGGTTCCCACAGGTGCTGGAAGGCGGCGCGGGAGGCTTCCACCTCGTGGCGCTGGTCCGCGTGCAGGACGCCCAGGGCGTAGGCCGTTGCCGGGGCGATGCGGGGGGTGCGGGCCGCCGTGGCCGAGGCGGCGGCGGCTTCCGCGGCGTCCCGGTGGCGGGTCAGGGCCTCGCCCGCGACCGTCAGGCGGGCCACGTCGCCGCCCAGGGCCTCCTGGGCGTAGCGGTGGACGCGCAGCAGGCGGCGCACGTCGTTCCACGCGCTGTCGTGGTCCGCGTCGTACGGGTGCGAGGGCGAGGGGGCCGGCAGGGCGTGCACCGCCGCGGACAGGCGGGAATGAGCCACCTCGGCGAGGGGGACCAGGACGTCGTCCACCCGGCCCCGGGCCGCCACGGGGTCCAGCGGGACCTCGGAGGCCAGCACCGCGACCGCGTCCGCGACGGCGTGGAAGCGGGACGAGCCCAGCGCGTGCAGGGTCGCCGAGTGGGCCCGGGTGCGGGCCAGGGTGAGCTGGCGCTCCAGCAGGGCGCCCGCGCGGGCGGAGCCCACGGTCAGCGAGCCCGCCGTGCCCCTGGGGGCCGGTACCTCGGGGCTCCCCGACAGCCGCTGCAGGGCGTCCATCAGCCGCAGCAGCCGGGCCGCGTACGCGTGTTCGTCGGCCAGGGTCGCCGACAGCCAGACCAGCTCGGTGCGCAGCGAATCCGCCCAGGAGGAATCGGCCACCGCCCTGAACGTGGACAGGGAACAGGAGATCCGGCGCGCAGCCCCCCGCAGGCTGCGCGCCGCCTCGCTGCCCTCGGCGCTGCCGTTCGCGGCACCCTCCTCGTGCAGGCGCAGGCCCCGCAGGAATGCGGTGGCCTGCGCACGCAGGTACGTACCGAGCACGGTGCCTGCCGTCGTCGCGGTCAGGTCATGGTTTGGCTGAGCCACGCCGGCGCCTCCGGGCGTCAATGAGCATCTCCTGAACGTGCCGCAGCGGCTGGCCTTCGCTGTCCGTGCTGTGCCGGGTCCATTCGCCGTCCGGGCCCAGGTGCCAGGAGCTGGTCTCGTCGGACATACCGGTTTCCAGCAGCCGGTCCAGTGCCGCGCGGTGGGCCGGGTCGGCGACCCTGACCAGTGCCTCGATACGGCGGTCGAGGTTGCGGTGCATCATGTCGGCGCTGCCTATGTACACCTCGGGTTCGCCACCGTTGCCGAAGGCGAAGACCCGGGAGTGCTCCAGGAAGCGGCCGAGGATCGAGCGGACCCGGATGTTGTCCGAGAGCCCGGGGACACCGGGGCGGATCGCGCAGATGCCGCGGACCCAGATGTCGATGGGCACGCCCGCCTGCGAGGCCCGGTAGAGGGAGTCGATGAGTGCCTCGTCGACGATGGAGTTCATCTTGAGACGGACGTACGCGGGGCGGCCCGCCTTGTGGTGGGCGGCCTCCTTGTCGATCCGGGAGACCAGGCCGTCGCGCAGCGAGCGCGGGGCCACCAGCAGCCGGCGGTAGGTCTCGCGGCGCGAGTAGCCGGACAGCCGGTTGAAGAGGTCGGAGAGGTCCGCGCCGACCTGCGGGTCGGCGGTGAGCAGGCCGAGGTCCTCGTAGAGGCGTGCCGTCTTGGGGTGGTAGTTGCCGGTGCCGACGTGGGAGTAGCGGCGCAGCGTGTCGCCCTCCTGGCGGACGACGAGCGACAGCTTGCAGTGGGTCTTGAGGCCGACGAGGCCGTAGACGACGTGGCAGCCGGACTCTTCGAGCTTGCGGGCCCATTTGATGTTGGCCTGCTCGTCGAAGCGGGCCTTGATCTCGACGAGTACGAGGACCTGCTTGCCGGATTCGGCGGCGTCGATCAGGGCGTCCACGATCGGGGAGTCGCCGGAGGTCCGGTACAGCGTCTGCTTGATCGCCAGGACGTCCGGGTCGGCGGCGGCCTGCTCCAGGAAGGCCTGCACCGAGGTGGAGAAGGAGTCGTACGGGTGGTGCAGCAGCACGTCGCGTTCGCGCAGCGCGGCGAAGATGTCGGGCGCGGACGCGGACTCGACCTCGGCGAGGTCGCGGTGCGTGCCGGCGACGAACTTCGGGAACTTCAGCTCGGGGCGGTCCAGGGAGGCGATCCCGAAGAGGGCCGTCAGGTCGAGGGGGCCGGGGAGCGGGTAGACCTCGGACGGGTTGACCTTCAGCTCCTGCACGAGCAGGTCCAGGACGCCGGGGTCGATGGACTCCTCGACCTCCAGGCGCACCGGCGGGCCGAAGCGGCGCCGCATCAGTTCCTTCTCCAGGGCCTGGAGGAGGTTCTCCGCATCGTCCTCTTCGACTTCGAGGTCCTCGTTGCGGGTCACGCGGAACATGTGGTGCGCGAGCACCTCCATGCCCGGGAACAGCTCCTCCAGGTGCGCGGCGATGACGTCCTCCAGCGGGACGTAGCGCTGCGGGGAGGCCTCCAGGAAGCGGGAGAGGAGCGGGGGGACCTTGACGCGGGCGAAGTGGCGGTGGCCGCTGACGGGATTGCGTACGACCACGGCCAGGTTCAGGGAGAGCCCGGAGATGTACGGGAACGGGTGCGCGGGGTCCACGGCCAGCGGGGTGAGCACCGGGAAGATCTGGTTGCGGAACAGGGTGAAGAGGCGCGCCTGCTCCTTCTCGGTGAGGTCGGGCCACCGGATGAGGTGGACGCCTTCCTCGGCGAGCTGGGGGGAGATGTCCTGCTGGAAGCAGGCGGCGTGGCGGGCCATGAGCTCGCGGGAGCGGGTCCAGATGAGGTCGAGGACCTCACGGGGCTGCAGCCCTGAGGCCGAACGGGTGGCGACGCCGGTCGCGATGCGGCGCTTGAGGCCGGCGACGCGGACCATGAAGAACTCGTCGAGGTTGCTCGCGAAGATCGCCAGGAAGTTCGCGCGCTCCAGGAGGGGCGTGGCGGGGTCCTCGGCGAGCTCCAGGACGCGCTCGTTGAAGGCGAGCCAGCTGCGCTCCCGGTCGAGGAAGCGGCCCGGGGGCAGCTCACCGGTGTCCTTCTCGTCGTAGGCGTCCAGATCCGCGTCGAGATCCGGTTCCAGATCGACGTGCGGTCGGTGGGCGGCTATGGACCCCAGGCGGGCGTGGGCGCCGGTGGCCGCGCGTGCGGCGACCGCCTCGGGCGTACCGGCGCGTGCGGCGGCGGCGGCGGAGATGTCCGCGGCCGATGGTGCCGACGGGGAGGCGAACTTCTGCGGCGGCTGCTGGGCGGGGACCTCGGTGGGGGCTGCGCTGGGCTTGTGGCTCATGACTCCATTCTTCCGCGCACGCGGGAGGACAGGCGCGTCGGACGGGTCGGCCGTCAGTCGGAGTCGGGGCTGCATTCGGTCAGCTTCGCGAGCGTGCATTAATGCCCGGTTAATGGCGTATGGCTTCCAGGGTCCGGGCGGTGGTCGTCTGGTGCGGGGGTCGTCTGGTGCCGACCGGGAGCGGGGGAGCCGCGGCTGCGCCGGCGAGGCGTGGGCTGCCGCGGCCCGGGCCGGCCCAGGTGGGGTCGCCGGCGGGTCCGGCCCGCCCGGGGCCGCATCCGCGAAGCCCGCGCTGCGGGCCTGAGGGTGCGTGGCCGGCGTTCACGCCGGCGGGAGAGGTGTCAGCGGGTGCGTGGGGGCAAGGGGTGTTCTAGCGTCGGAAGGAGGGAGGGATGTCCTGCCGAGTCGGTCCGGTACGGGGGCCGGGCCCCGGCCGTACGACGGTCGCGTGTGCTCGGCGCCGTTCCCGTGTGGTCCGGTACGTCGAGGCCGGGTGCGCCTCGCCATGTGTGGGCACGTCCGGGTGTGGGCCGCGCGGTGGTTTCGGAGAGCAGGTGCGTGCCATGCGTACGTCGAGCCGTGTCGCCGGTGTTCTCGGTGTCCTTACCGGGCTGAGCCTTGCTCTCGGGGGCGTGTCACTGGCGGCCCCGGCCGTCCACGCGGCCCCCGCGGACGTCTCGGCCTGCATCAACCAGGTCGAGCGGGAGCTGAAGGGTGGCGAAGCTCCGGCGTCCGTCCGCGCGTCCTGCTTCATCGCGGTGACCGGCGCCCAGGACGAGTGCGTGAGCGGTCTGACCGAGGGCGCCGGGGTGACCAAGGGGACCGCGGAGGCCGCCTGCAAGCTGGGCGCGGAGTAGGCCGAGTAGGCCGAGTAGGGACCAGGACGACCCCCGGCCCCCGGCGGGCCGGGGGCCGGGCCGGGTGCGGGTCAGCTCTCCGTGCGGTACATCAGGTCCACCTCGTGGGTGGAGAAGCCGAGGCCCTCGTACACGGCCAGGGCCGCCGGGTTGTCGGCGTCCACGTAGAGCATCGCCGTGGGCAGGCCCGCCGCGGCCAGGTGGCGCAGGCCGATCGCGGTGAGGGCCTTGCCGAGGCCGCCGCCCTGGGCGCCGGGGCGCACTCCGAGGACGTAGACCTCGCCCAGCTGCTGCTCGGCGTGCACCTTCGTCCAGTGGAAGCCGATCAGTTCGCCGTCGCGTTCCGCGAGGAAGAAGCCCTTGGCGTCGAACCAGGGCTGCGCGATGCGGTCGTTCAGGTCCCGCTGGGTGAGGGAGCCCTGCTCGGGGTGGTGGGCGAAGGCCGCCGCGTTGACGGCCAGCCAGGCGGCGTCGTCGGAGCCGGGCACGAAGGTGCGTACGGTCACGCCCGCCGGGAGGACGGCCTCCGGCAGGGGGTCCGCATCCGCGCCGAGCGGGCGGCGGAGCTGGCGCAGTTCGCGGAACAGGGTCAGGCCGAGCACCTGCGCGAGGTGGCGGGCCGCCGACTTGCCGCCGTGCGCCCACACCCGGATCCGCTTGCCTGAGGCGGCCAGCAGGGCGGTGCCCAGCGCCCGCCCGTGCCCGCGCCCGCGCAGCGCGGGGTGGACGACGAGTTCGGCGGCGGGGGCCTCCACCGGGTCGGTGTCCTCCAGTTGCCCGTACGCGGTGAGCCGCCCGTCGGCGGTCAGGAGGAAGTGACGGATCCCCTCCCGTGCTCCGCCGCGCAGCTGGAGCCGGCCCTGCTCGGACACGGCGGTGGTGCCGTCGGTGCGGGCCGCGTCCTCGAGCAGGGCGAGAACGGCGTCGGCCTGTTCGTCCGTCAGTTCGTCGAGGGTCTGGATCTGCCGTCCCGGCTCCAGGACCACTGCTGCGTCGTCAGTCATGGAACCGAGCCTACGACCACGGTGGGGGCCCGGCGGGGTTGCGGCCCGGCGGGGCCCGCGGACGGCCGTCCTTCTCCTGTGTGTAACCAGCTCGATACCCGGTACCCCCTGTCGCGCTACGCGCGTTGACTCTAGGCTTCGGCAGACCTCCCAAGATGTATCGCTGTCCACAAAGGGGAACAAATGTCAGCGACGCCACAACGGCACCGCCGAACCCGCCGGTTGGCCCTCACCGCTCTCGCCGTGGCCACGGCCGGCGGTGCGATGATCGCCGCCGCCCTTCCGGCCGGAGCCGCGAGTGGTGACGGGTACGGCCACGACCACGGCCGCACCGTCGACGTGCAGATGCTGTCGTTCAACGACCTCCACGGCACCCTGGAGCCCCCGCAGGGTTCCTCGGGCACCGTGACCGAGCGTCAGGCCGACGGCACCACCAAGGCCATACCCGCGGGCGGTGTCGAGTACCTCGCCACCGGCCTGCGCGAGGCCCGCAAGGGCCACCGGTACTCCGTCACGGCCGCGGCCGGCGACATGATCGGCGCCAGCCCGATGGTGTCGGGCCTCTTCCACGACGAGCCGACCATCGAGGCGCTCAACGACCTCGACCTGGACGTGAGCAGCGTCGGGAACCACGAGTTCGACGAGGGCAAGACCGAGCTGCGCCGCATGCAGTACGGCGGCTGCCACCCGGTCGAGGGCTGCTTCGAGTACGGCGAGGAGTTCGGCGGCGCCGACTTCAAGTACCTCGCCGCGAACGTGGTGGACGAGAAGACCAAGCGTCCGATGATGAACCCCACCTTCGTCTGGAAGAAGGGGGACGTGAAGATCGGCTTCATCGGCGTCACCCTGGAGGGCACGCCGGACGTCGTGACCGCCGACGGGGTCAAGGGCCTCAAGTTCGGCGACGAGGTCGAGACGATCAACAAGTACGCCAACGAGCTGAACAAGCAGGGCGTGAAGTCGATCGTGGCGCTGATCCACGAGGGCGGCCTGCCCGCGAGCGGCGCGTACAACTACGACTGCGACGTGCCGGGCGCCGGCGCCGGGATCTCCGGGGCCATCGTCGACATCGCGAAGAACGTTTCGCCGAAGGTCGACGCCCTGGTCACCGGTCACACGCACCAGGCGTACGCGTGCAACATCCCCGACCCGGCGGGCAACCCGCGCACGGTCACCTCGGCCGCCTCGTACGGCCGGCTGTTCACGGACACCACGCTGAAGTACGACCGCGCGACCAAGGACATCGTCCGTACGCCGATCGCCTCGCCGCTGGTGGTGCAGAAGGTCGTCAACCGGGACCAGCCCAAGGCCCCGGACCTGACCGAGCTGATCCAGCGCTGGAACGCGCTGGCCGCGCCGATCGCGAACCGTCCGATGGGCTACATCTCGGCGGACATCCCGGGCCGCGGCTCGGCGGAGTACGAGAAGCCGCTCGGTGACCTGATCGCCGACGCGCAGCTGGAGGCCCTGGCCCCGGCGGCCAAGGGCGGCGCCCAGCTCGCCATCATGAACCCGGGCGGCATCCGTGCGGACCTGGCCTACAAGGCCGCCGGCGCCGAGGGCGACGGGGTGGTGACGTACGGGGAGTCGTACACGGTCCAGCCGTTCACCAACATGATGACGGTCGTCGACCTGACCGGCGCCCAGCTGATCACCACGCTCCAGCAGCAGGTCAGCGGCCCGGTCAACGGGCCGAACCCGAAGATCCTGCAGATCTCCAAGGGCTTCTCCTACACCCTGGACACCACCAAGGCGGGTGCGGACCGCATCGTCGTGGACTCGGTGAAGCTGAACGGTGCGCCGATCGACCCCGCCGCGACCTACCGGGTCGCGATGAACGAGTTCCTCGCGGGCGGCGGTGACGGCTTCACCGTCCTGAAGGAGCACAAGAACAAGCTGGTCGGCGCGTCCGACCTGGACATCTTCAACGCCTACCTGACGGGGCACTCCTCGGCGTCCGCGCCGCTGGCCCCGCCGGCGGCGGACCGGATCACGGTCGTCAAGTAACACCTGAGCGAAGAAGGGGCGGTGGGCCACTGGCCTGCCGCCCCTTCGGCGTTCCCGGGGCCCTGCGGTGTCCTACAGCCCGGCCAGGAAGCCGCGTACAGCCTCCGCAAGGCCCTTCGGGTCCTGGAAGGGCACGAAGTGCTCGGTGTCCAGGCCGGCGTACGAGGTCCCGGGACGCCGGGCGACCATCGCGTCGGCCAGCTCCCGGGACAGCACGTCGCTGCGCAGCCCGTGGACGAGCAGTGCCGGGCAGGTGCTCGCGAGCCAGACGTCCCAGCGCGAGCCGTCGTCCCCGGCGAGGGTGGCCAGGGTGGCCGCGGGGTCGAACGGCAGCCGCCAGCCGGCGTCGTCCGCAAGCGGGCGCAGGAAGGGCCCGGTCCCCTCGGCCAGCGGGCCGAGGGCGGCGAGGAGTTCCTCGCGGGTGGGTGCGGCGTACGGGAGCTCGTGCAGGAAGTCCCAGAAGGACAGGGCGTCCTGGCGCGGGCTCTCCACCGGGGCGTCGACGTTGATCAGGGCGGCGATCAGGTCGGGCCGGGCGGCGGCCAGGTGGTAGGCGTTGACCCCGCCGAGGGAGAAGCCGAGGACGGGCACCGGGCCGCCGGGGGCGAGGTGTTCCAGCAGGGCGGCGGCGTCGGCGGCGTAGCCCGCGCGGCTGTACTCGGAGGCGAGGTCGGAGTCGCCGTGCCCGCGCTGGTCGGGGGCGATGACCCGCCACTGGTCGCCGAGGTCGGCGGCGAGGGCGGTGAAGTGGGCGGCCTCGGAGAGCCCGCCGTGCAGGGCGAGCAGCGGGCGGCCGGGCCCGCCGAAGTCCACGTAGGACAGGGTGCGGTCGTCGATCTTCAGCTCGTGGCGCATGGCGTTGCTCTCCCCGTGTGTGCTGGTCGGTGGGCGTGAGTTCAGCCTGCCAGGGGTTGGGCAAGCGCGCAATACGACTGTGTAGCGCGCTTGCCCAAATTTCTGGCGCGGCTACGATCCCGGCATGGGAAATCGCGAGGACCTGCTGGCCGGAGCCCGGCGCTGCCTGGAGGAGAAGGGGTACCTCCGCACGACCGTGCGCGACATCGCCTCGGCCGCGCAGGTGAGCATGGCCGCGATCGGCTACCACTTCGGCACCCGCGAGGTGCTGCTCAACCAGGCGCTGTTCGCGGCCATGGACGAATGGGCCGCGGGGTCGGGCAGGCTCGCCGGGCAGGGCGAAACCGCGCGGGAGCGCTACGCCGACACCTGGGACCGCAAGATCCGGGACTTCGGCGAGATGCGCTGGCTCTGGACCGCCTCCGTCGAGGCCTTCGTGCACGCGCAGTCCTCGCCCGAGCTGCTCGCCGTCCTGGCCGAGGGCCAGCGCCACAACCGGCGCATGGTGGCCGCGCAGCTGCGCGGGGTCCCGGTCGAGGAGGTCGAGGAGGAGGACGTACGGAGCCTCGGCTCGGTGCACATCGCGCTGCTGACCGGGGTCATGGTGCAGTGCCTGACCGACCCGGAGCACGCGCCGGACGGCCGGTCCCTGGCCCAAGGGCTGCGTGCGATGGCGGAGTTGCTCGAAAGCTGATGCCTACCCGTGGGTAGTAATGCATGGCTCCGCGCGCCATAATCCGGGCCACCACTGGGTCGGCAAAGGGGCGGGCATGGGCGTGGGCACGGGCACGGGCACGGGCATCGGCGTGGGTGCGGATGTGGATGCGGGCGCGGGTACGGGCGGGGTCACGGGCGCGAGCTCGGGTACGGGCGCGGGTACGGGGCTGCGGCGGCGCGGCTTCCTGGCGGGGGCGGCGGCCCTCGGCGGCGCGACCCTGCTCGGCGCGGGCGCCGGGACGGCCTCGGCCGCCACCGGGGCCGCATCCACCGCCGCACTAGGCACCCAGGACTGGATGAGCGGGCTCGGCGACTCCACCGCCCTCCAGCGGATGACCATCCCCGGCACCCACGACTCGGGCGCCACCCGGGGCGGGCTCTACGTCGCCTGCCAGAACACCTCCATCGCCGACCAGCTCGGCTCCGGGATCCGCTTCCTCGACGTCCGCTGCCGGGTGACCGGCGGATCGTTCGCGATCCACCACGGCGCGTACTACCAGAACCTGATGTTCGGCGACGTCCTCGCCGCCTGCTGGAACTTCCTCGCCGCGCACCCCTCCGAGACCGTGCTGATGCGGCTCAAGCAGGAGTACTCCGAGGAGAGCGACGCCACCTTCCGCGCCGTCTTCGACGACTACCTGAACAACCGGGGCTGGAGCCCGCTCTTCAAGATCGCGGACTCGCTCCCCACCCTCGGCCAGGTCCGCGGAAAGGTGCTGCTGCTCCCCGACAACGGCGGCCTGCCCGGCGGCCTGCGCTACGGCGACGGCAACGTCTTCGACATCCAGGACGACTACATGGCCGAGCCCTTCGCCAAGCGGGGCAAGATCGAGAACCACTTCCGCAAGGCCGTCCAGCAGCCCGGCCGGTTCTTCATGAACTACACCAGCACGGCCGCGGCCCTGCCGCCCCGCTGGAACTCCGACCGCCTCAACCCGCAGGTGCACGCCTTCGTCGACGGCTCCGAGCTGGCCGGCCGGACCGGGCTCGGGATCGTCCCGATGGACTTCCCCAACACCCGCTCCGGCCTGGTCGCCTCACTGATCCGGCACAACTGACGCCTGCGCGGGCGGCGGAGCCGGGGCGCCCGGGATGCCGATGACCGCCTCGGTGCCCGGGCCGCCGTCCGCCGGGGCGCGCAGGGCGGCCGTGCCGCCCGCGCGCTGCACCGTACGGGCCACGATGGACAGGCCGAGGCCGCTGCCGGGCAGGGCCCGGGCGGACGGGGAGCGCCAGAACCGCTCGAAGACGTGCGGGAGGTCGTCGGCCGGGATGCCGGGACCGCGGTCCCGTACGGTCAGCTCGCCCGCGCGCAGGGACACGGTGACCGTGCTGCCCGGCGGGCTGAACTTCACCGCGTTGTCCAGGACGTTGACCACGGCCCGCTCCAGGGCCGCCGCCTCGCCGCGTACGTACCAGGGCGCCAGGTCCGAGTCGAACTCCAGCTCCGGACCGCGCAGCCGGGCCCGGGACAGCGCCGCACTCGCGATCTCGTGCAGGGCCACCACTCCGAGGGGGCCGGGGGCGGCCGCGTCGGGGCGGGACAGCTCCTGCAAGTCGCCGATCAGCGAGGCCAGTTCCGTCATCTGTGCCTTGACCGAGGCCAGCAGCTCCTTGCGGTCCTCCGGCGGGATGGCCCGGCCGGTCTCCTCGCTGCGCGCCAGCAGTTCGATGTTGGTGCGGAGCGAGGTGAGCGGGGTGCGCAGCTCGTGCCCGGCGTCCGCGATCAGCTGGGCCTGGCGCTCCTGGGAGGAGGCGAGCGCGGCCGTCATGGAGTTGAAGGAGCGCGAGAGGCGGGCGATCTCGTCGTCGCCCTCGTCGGGGATGCGTACGGTCAGGTCCTCGGTGCGGGCGATGTGCTCGACGGCGCCGGTCAGTTCGTCGACCGGGCGCAGCCCCGTACGGGCCACCCAGAGGCCGGCGACGCCGGCGCCGAGGATGCCGACGCCGGAGACGAAGACGAGCACCCAGGCCAGGGTGGACAGGGGCTTGTCGATGTCGGCGAGCGGCTTGGCGATGGAGATGGCGAAGAGCGGAGAGGTCGCGGAGACCCGCGCGGGCTGGGTGTAGACACGCATGTCCATGCCTTCGGCGGTGGTCACGTCGTGCAGGGTGCCGTTCCGCAGGCCCGCGGCGATCTGCTTGTCGAGCTCGGTGACCGGCAGGTTCTGCGGACCGCTGACCCAGCAGTGCCTGCCGTCGGCCGTCACGATCTGCACGGACGCGTTGAGGCTGCCGGCGATCTCCTGGCCGGGCTGCGCGTTCTGGTTGGCGGGAGCCTTCTCCGGGCACGGCCGGTTGTCGAAGATGAGCCGGCCCACCTGGTCGGACGCGTTCGTCGACATCAGGGACTGGTCCAGCTGGTCGCGCAGCTGCGTGCGCACCATCACCCAGGACACCGCGGCGACCGCCGCGACGGCGAGCGCCACCGCGACGGTGACCAGCAGGGCGAGGCGGGAGCGGAGGGGCAGTGCGCGGAATCTGGCGGTGGGGCTCACTCCGGACCGCCGGTGTCGCCGGCCCCGGCCGCGCGCAGGACGTAGCCCACCCCTCGTACGGTGTGGACCAGGCGGGGCTCGCCCCCGGCCTCGGTCTTGCGGCGCAGGTACATCACGTACACGTCCAGGGAGTTGGAGCTGGGCTCGAAGTCGAAGCCCCATACGGTCTTGAGGATCTGCTCGCGGGTCAGGACCTGGCGCGGGTGCGCGAGGAACATCTCCAGCAGGGTGAACTCGGTACGGGTCAGCTCCACCGGGCGACCGCCGCGGGTGACCTCGCGGGTGGCGAGGTCCATGCGCAGGTCGCCGAAGGTCAGCGCGTCCTCGGCCCCGGCGTCCCCGGGTGCGGGGGCGGCGTAGGAGCTGCGGCGCAGCAGGGCGCGGACCCGGGCGAAGAGCTCGTCCAGCTCGAACGGCTTGACCAGGTAGTCGTCGGCGCCCGCGTCGAGGCCGGTGACCCGGTCGCCGACCGTGTCGCGGGCGGTCAGCATCAGGACCGGCGTGGTGCTGCCGGCGGCGCGCAGTCGGCGGGCGGCGGTCAGGCCGTCCATCCGGGGCATCTGGATGTCCAGGATGATCAGGTCGGGGCGGTACGAGTCCGCCCGGTCGAGGGCGTCGAGTCCGTCGACGGCGGTCTGCGTGCCGTACCCCTCGAAGGCCAGGCTGCGGCGCAGGGCCTCGCGTACGGCCGGTTCGTCGTCGACGACGAGGATGCGCTGCTGGTCGCCTTCGGCGCTCATACGGGGTCCCCCCAGGTGGTGGTCGGTCTCCTACCAGGCTCGCACGGGCGGGCTAGAAGGAGGTCCCGAAACCGTTTGCGGTGTTGCCGGTGCCGCTGTCGGCGTTGTTGCCCGCGCCGCCGGGGCCGCCCTTGCGCAGGGAGGGGAGGTCGGCCTTGATGGTGTTGACGGGGATGGCGAAGCCGAGGCCGACGCTGCCGGCGGAGCCGCTGCCGCTGGAGGGGGAGTAGATCGCGGAGGGCATGCCCACGATCTCGCCGTTCATGTTGACCAGGGCGCCGCCGGAGTTGCCCGGGTTGAGGGAGGCGTCGGTCTGGATGGCCTTGTACGAGGTGGTGTCCGTGCCGGTGTTCCCGTTGAACTGCTTGCCTCCGTAGGAGAACGGGAAGCCGTCCTGCGGGGACTGCTGCTTCTCGGACTTCGGGACGTTCACCTCGCGGTTGAGCGCGGAGACGATGCCGCTGGTGACCGTGCCGGTGAGGCGGTCGGGGGAGCCGATGGCGACGACCTCGTCGCCGACCTTGATGTTGTCGGAGTTGCCGAGGACGGCGGGCTTGAGGCCGCTCGCGCCTTCCAGCTTGATGAGGGCGAGGTCCTTGTCCGGGTCCGTGCCGACGATCTTCGCGCTGTACTTCTTGCCGTCGCTCATCGTCACCTGGATCTTGGCGGCGCCGTCGATCACGTGGTTGTTGGTGACGATCTCGCCGTCGGCGGTGATCACGATGCCGGAGCCGGTGCCCTGGCCGGAGGAGGTGCTGGTGTCGATGCGGACGACGGAGGGGCTGACGTTCTCGGCGACGCCGGAGACGGTGCCGTTGCTCGACTGGGAGATGGTGCTGCCGTTGACGCCGTTGCCGGTGCCGTTGGTCTTGTTCAGCATCTGCTGGACGGCGGCTGCCGTTCCGCCGCCGACGACGGCGGCCGCGAGGGCCACGGCGGCGAGGAGGGCGACCGGGCGCTTGGCTCGGGCGTGGCCGTGGCCCTGCGGGGCGGGGGCCGCGGGGGCGGCGTCGCCCCAGGTGGCCCAGCCGCCGTTGCCGATGCCGCCGCTCCCGCTGGTCTGGGGGACGGTCTCGCCCTGGATGACGGGGGGCGTGTGGGCCTCGTGCCAGCCGGGGGCCGGGGCGGCCGGGGGGTAGGCGGGCGGCGGCGGGTACGCGGCGTCCTGTGCGAGCCGGTCACGACCGCGCTGCCAGTCCTCGCCCCAGGGGGCGGCGGGCTGCTGGGGGCGGTTCTCCTGGGGGTACTCGCCTTCGCGGCGGAGGTTCTCGGTCATGACTACGACTGTGTCCGCCGATGATGAGAGCTTCCTGAGTCCCCGCTGAGAAGCCCGACAGAACCGTGTATGCCCGATATAAGCCCGGGCTGGGGCGGGCGCGGGCGGGTGCGGGTGGGTGGGCCCTGCGGGGCTGTCCCCTACCCGCCCTTCGCCCGTTCCCCGGGCTTCGCCCGGACCCGTTGCCGGGGGCCAGCCCCCGACCCCCGCTCCTCAAACGCCGGAGGGGCTGGATAGATCCAGCCTCGCCGGCGTTTGAGGCGCGGGGTCTGGGGCGGAGCCCCAGGGGGGTCCGGGGCACCGCCCCGGGGAACGGGCGAAGGGCGGGTAGGGGACCTTGCCCCGCAGGGCCGACCCAGCCGCACGCGCCCACCGGCCTCCGCCCCGGACAGCAGTGGCGGAGGCCCCGCCCAGCCACCGCCGGACGGAGTCCGGCGCAGCGGCGCGATGCCCGCGCAGCGGTGCGAGCTCCGCGTCAAGAAGGGGCAGGGGCTAGCGGCAGCCGCAGCTGCGGCGGATGACCAGGGCCGACGGGAACTGCTTCAGGCGTTCGCGGCGGGAGCCCGCCACGCGCAGGCCGTCGTCCAGGACGAGGTCCACCGCCGCGCGGGCCATCGCCGGGCGGTCCGAGGCGACCGTGGTCAGCGGCGGGTCCGTGAGGGCCGCCTCCTTCACGTCGTCGAAGCCGGCGACCGCGAGCTGCTCGGGGACGTCGATGCGGAGCTCGCGCGCGGCCCGCAGCACGCCGATCGCCTGGTCGTCCGTGGCGCAGAAGATCGCCGTCGGCCGGTCGGGCCGGTCCAGGACCTCCAGGGCGACCTTGTACGCGTCGTAGCGGTTGTACGGGGCCTCGATGATCCGGCCCTCGGTCGAGCGGCCGGACTCCTGCATGGCCCGGCGCCAGCCCTCGACGTGGTCGGCCACCGGGTCGCCCACGGACGGGGTGTTCTCGATGCCGCCGATGCAGGCGACGTACTCGTGCCCGTGCTCCAGGAGGTGCCGGGTGGCGAGCTGCGCGCCGCCGATGTCGTCCGTGACGACGGCGACGTCGTCGATGGCCTCGGGGCGCTCGTGGAGGAGGACCACGCGGGCGTCCCAGGCCTCGATCTCGGACGCGGCCTGCTCGCTCATGCCCTGGCTGACCAGGATCAGGCCGGAGACCCGCATCCCGAGGAAGGCCCGCAGATAGTGGACCTCGCGCTCGGTGCGGTAGTCGGAGTTGCCGACCAGCACCATCTTTCCGCGCTCGGCGGCGGCCTGCTCGACCGCGTGCGCCATCTCCGCGAAGAACGGCTGGCGGGCATCGGGGACGATCATGCCTATGAGGTCGGTGCGCCGCGAGGCCATCGCCTGCGCGACCCGGTCCGGGCGGTAGCCCAGTTCCTTGATCGCGGCGAGGACACGCTCGCGCGTGGCCGGGGCAACCGGCCTGGGTCCGTTGTTGATGACGTAGCTCACGACGGCGGTAGAAGTACCCGCAAGTCGTGCCACGTCATCCCGCGTCACCTTGGCCACGCGCGGAAGTCTACGCGGGGTGACCTACCTCTGGGCAGGGCGTCCGGAGGAGGTCATTCCCGCGGGCTCCCTAGTCCATCCGGGTGAGTGCCGCGGCAGCCCGCGCGGAGGCCTCGGCCGCCGCCTTCGTCGCCGCCTGCGCGGCCGCTTCCGCCGCCGCCCGTTCCACCTTCTCCGGAGTGACGAAGCGGTACCCGACGTTGCGGACGGTACCGATCAGCGACTCGTGCTCGGGGCCGAGTTTCGCGCGCAGGCGCCGTACGTGCACGTCGACGGTGCGGGTGCCGCCGAAGTAGTCGTAGCCCCACACCTCCTGGAGGAGCTGCGCGCGGGTGAAGACCCGGCCCGGGTGCTGGGCGAGGTACTTCAGGAGCTCGAACTCCTTGAAGGTCAGGTCCAGGACCCGGCCCTTCAGCTTCGCCGAGTACGTCGCCTCGTCGACCGACAGGTCGCCGTTGCGGATCTCCATGGGGGAGTCGTCCGAGCCGAGCTGCTGGCGGCCCGTGGCCAGGCGCAGCCGCGCTTCGACCTCGGCCGGTCCCGCGGTGTCGAGGAGGACGTCGTCGATGCCCCAGTCGGCGGTGACGGCCGCGAGGCCGCCCTCGGTGACGACGAGGATCAGCGGGCAGCCGGGCCCCGTGGAGCGCAGCAGCTGGCACAGCGACCGCACCTGGGGCAGGTCGCGGCGGCCGTCGACGAGGATCACGTCGGCGCCCGGGGTGTCCACGAGGGCGGGGCCCTCGGCCGGAGCCACCCGGACGCTGTGGAGCAGCAGGCCGAGGGCCGGCAGGACCTCGGTCGAGGGCTGCAGGGCGTTGGTCAGGAGCAGGAGTGAGCTCATGCCCGACCACCCGCCCGGGTCGAGCGGTGGTGCTGTTGGTGTGCGTGCGCAGGTGCGTGCGCCTGTACCTCTGCCTGCACCTGCACTTGCACGACGGTTCGCTGGTCCATCACGTCGGTTCCTCCTCGGTCCCGTCGAGGACTTTCGCGGCACTGCTTCGTACGACTTGCCTGGTGTCCGTCCGGTCCCCGCGCCCTGAGGTCCGGATGGATACCACTGTTCTCGGTCCGTTCAACGTGCTGAAAGCACAAAAGGACCCGGGGGCTACGTTGCCCGGATCCTCTCGCCAGCAGAATAGCCCACCCGCCCCGGCCGGGCCGAGGCTTCGGAGCCTTCCACTTCTGTGGTTCCCACCACCCCGGGACCTGCATATGCGCCGGTATCACCGGATCGGTGGACCCGGTACGGGCCGCTCGGGCGCACGCGGGGCGCGCGGAGGCACGCCGGGATCGGGCGCGCGAGGGGTCATGATGGAGGCCGACGGCAGAGCGCCGACGAGAGGAGCGTGCAGTGGCAACCGGAACCATCCGCTACTGGGCGGCGGCGAAGGCCGCGGCCAAGACGGCGGAGGAGCCGTACTCGGCGCGGACACTGGCCGAGGCGCTCGACGCCGTGCGGGAACGCCACCCCGGGGAGCTGACCCGGGTCCTGCTGCGCTGCTCCTTCCTCGTGAACGAAGAGCCCGTGGGCAAGCGCCCGCACGATTCCGTCGAGCTGACCGAGGGGGGCACCGTCGAGGTGCTCCCGCCGTTCGCGGGCGGGTGAGCGGACCCCGATGACTACACCGAGCACGCCTGAGGAACAGCAGCGGCAACTGCAGCAAGAGCAGCAGCAACTGCAGCAGCAGCAAGAGCAGCCCGATCCCTACGGGACCCAGACCTGGCAGTCTCCGACGTGGGACACCTCGTACCAGCCGGTCCAGGCCCCGCTGGAGGGCGTACCGGCGCAGTACCCGGTCGCCCCCGAGGGCTGGTTCCGCGAGGAGCCGCAGGCGCAGGCCCAGCAGCAGGCGCAGGCTCAGCCCCAGGGGCCCGTCTCCGGTCAGGAGTGGGGGCAGCAGCAGGCGTACGCCGACCCGTACGCGGATCCCTACGCGGCGCCGGCCGCCTATCCGCAGACCCCGGCCCCGGTCGCGGCGCCGGACCACTGGTTCCGCGACGAGGCACAGGCCGGGCGGGCCCCGCAGGCCGAGCCGCAGCAGCAGTGGGGGGAGACGGCGTACCCGCCGCCCGCCCACCCCGGCCCGGTTGACCCGTTCCAGGCCCAGGCCCAGGCCCAGGCCCAGGCTCCGGCTCCGGCCCAGGCTCCGGCCCCCGGCCAGGAGTGGGTCGCGGAGCAGGCCCCGTACCTCCCGCAGCAGGCGGCCGAGTTCCCGGGCGGGGCTCCCGCCGCGGACGCGGTGGCCGGCGGGACGGCCGAAGAGGAGCCCGCCTGGTCGCCGCCCACCCTCGCCGGCAACACGCTGCGCGCCGTGGACCCGGCCCAGGCCCGCGCCGAAGGCCGCTCGCCGATCATCGATCCCGGTCCGCAGGCGGCCATACTGACGGCCGCCCTCGGGCTGGTCATCGCGGCCGCCGCCGCTCTGGGCGAGCTCGCGCTGCTCGCGCCGCTGATCGCCCTCCAGGGCCTCACCGCGGCGGGCTGGTTCCGGCTCAACGGCATGTGGCCGGCCCGTCAGGGCATCGCCCTGGCCTTCGCCGGGGCGGTCGTCGCCGACGGGGCGGTGCTCGCGGTGGACGAGCCGTACGGCCCCGGCGCGATCGTCGGCACCCTCGGCGCCTGGGTGCTGCTGACGCTGGTGCTCCAGCTGCGCAGCCACGCCGATCCGGACGAGCGGATGTACGGGCTGATGGCCTCGGTGGCTTCGGCCGCGCTGGCCATCGTCTGCGCCGGCTACCTCGCGGCCGACTCCGCCGCCGCGAGCGTGGGGGCCGCCGCCGTGGCGGTGGCCGTCTTCGCCCGCGCGCTCCCGCTGCCCACCGCGCCCTCGGTCGGCGTCTCGCTGGCCGCCGCGGCCGGTGCGGGCATCGCCGTGGGCGGGCTGACGTCCGTCGGTGCGGGCGGTGCGCTGATCGGCCTGGCGGCCGGTGTGTGCGCGCTGATCGGGCTGCGCGTGGCGGCGTACGACTACCCGTCGAAGTTCGTCCACATGACGGCCGGTGTCGCGCTGCCGCTGGCCGCGGCGGCCCCGGCGGTCTATCTGATCGGCCGGGTGGTGGGCTGAGGCCCCGGCCTCCCCCCAGGACTCCCTCCGGCTGCCCTTCCTGACCGCCCGTCCCGCTTGCCCGGGGCGGGCGTTGTCGCATCAGCTCACAGCGCCCTCACGGCCGGACATGGTCCACTGGGCCGACGTACCAATCGTCTGGGGGGTGGGCACGTGCGTGTCCTGCGTGTCGTGGTGATCATCGGAGTGGTCCTCGGTGGCCTGTTCGTCGGGGTGGACCGCTGGGCGGCCGGCTATGCCGAGGACCGGATGGCGGAGCGGATCCAGGCCCGGCAGGGGCTGTCGGGCGTGGAGGTGGGCATCCAGGGGTTCCCCTTCCTGACCCAGGCGCTCTCCCGCGACCTCGACCAGGTGGACCTGAAGGTGGCCGGCGTCGACGTGGCGACGGCGGACGGCCGTACGACGCACCTGTCCCGGCTGCGCGTCGCCTTCCGGGGAGTGGAGCTGAACGGTGACTACGACGGCGGCACCGCCCGGTCCGCCAAGGGCTCGGCCCTCGTCTCGTACGCCGACCTGACCGCGGCCGCCCAGCCCGGGGTGACGGTCGCCTACGGCGGTGCGCCGGGCAAGCTGAAGGTCACCGCGAGCGTGGAGTTCCTCGGCCGGACGCTCAGCCGCAGCGTGATCTCGACGGTCTCGCTGGTCGACGCCGGCGACGGAAAGGGCGGGAAGACGGTCCGGGTCCGCGCCGACGAGGTGCCGGGTGAGGGCCTGCCCGGGATCGAGGCCGTGGTGCGCAAGAAGACCGACTTCGACCGGCGGATCGACGGCGAGGGCGGTCTGCCGTCGGGGGTCCGGCTGACGACGCTGACCTCGGACGAGGCGGGTCTGGAGCTCACCCTCGGCGGTACGAATCTGGCGCTGGCCGGATAGTGAGACGAGAGGGTCCGATCCGCAGATGGGAGGGCCCTTCGGGGCCCCGGGCGCCCCGCGCCGGAAGATCGGCAAGGGCTCCGATCCCACTATACGGACGATCCTGTCTCGAAATATGACACGGCGGTGACAGGGCGGCCGATTCGTCCCTACGATCCATGGCTATGAAGCATCAGCAGGCGGACCTCACGAAGCGACGGGCAGTAGACCTGTGTCGCGTCGCCGCCATGCTCTGTCGATCCATGTGACGTGTGAGCGCATCCCGCTCCATTGCCGGACGACGGCCTTCCGCTTTCCCGTGTGACCACCTGTGCCTCCCGCCCTCCTGAAGCCTCCCCGCAACAGGATCTGCGAGCGCACCCGGACGCACGCACCCCGCACCACCAGCACCACCCCGCCGCACACTGCCCCGGAGGAGAACATCATGAGCCGCAGCGACGTCCTCGTAGACGCCGACTGGGTCGAGGCCCACCTGAACGACGCCAACGTCGTCATCGTCGAGGTGGACGAGGACACGTCCGCGTACGACAAGAACCACATCACCAACGCCGTCCGGATCGACTGGAAGAGCGACCTCCAGGACCCGGTCCGCCGCGACTTCGTGGACCAGGAGGGCTTCGAGAAGCTCCTCTCCGCCAAGGGCATCTCCAACGACGACACCGTCGTCCTCTACGGCGGCAACAACAACTGGTTCGCGTCCTACGCCTACTGGTACTTCAAGCTCTACGGCCACCAGGACGTCCGCCTGCTCGACGGCGGCCGCAAGAAGTGGGAGCTCGACTCCCGCGACCTGGTCGACGGCACCGAGGTCCCGAACCGCCCGGCCACCGAGTACAAGGCCAAGGCCCAGGACACCTCGATCCGCGCCTTCCGTGACGACGCGGTCGCCGCGATCGGCACCAAGAACCTGGTCGACGTCCGCTCGCCCGACGAGTTCTCCGGCAAGCTGCTCGCGCCGGCTCACCTCCCGCAGGAGCAGTCGCAGCGTCCGGGTCACATCCCGAGCGCCCGCAACATCCCGTGGTCGAAGAACGCCAACGACGACGGCACCTTCAAGTCCGACGAGGAGCTCACCGCCCTCTACCAGGCCGAGCAGGTCGACCTGGCGAAGGACACCATCGCCTACTGCCGCATCGGTGAGCGCTCCGCGCTCACCTGGTTCGTGCTGCACGAGCTCCTGGGCCAGGAGAACGTCAAGAACTACGACGGCTCGTGGACCGAGTACGGCTCGCTGGTCGGCGTGCCGATCGAGCTCGGCCCGAACAAGTAGTTCTCGGCACCCAGCATTCCGGGCATGCGACGCCCGTAGTCATACCTCTCTAGGACAGGACAGAGAACATGTGTGGAGCAAAGATCGGCGGGCCCGACCTCTCGACGCTGAAGCCCGGTGAGACGGCCATTCAGGGCCAGGTCACCAAGGACGGCGAGCCCATCAGCGGCTACGTCCGTCTGCTCGACTCGACCGGCGAGTTCACCGCCGAGGTCCCGACCTCGGCCACCGGCCAGTTCCGCTTCTACGCGGCCGAGGGCTCCTGGACGCTGCGCGCGCTCGTGCCCGGCGCCCAGGCGGACCGTGCCGTGGTCGTCGTCGAGTCCGGCGGCGTCACGGATGTGGCGATCGCGGTCTGAGCACCGCACCTGTGTGACCGTATGACCGTATGAAAGACCGGCCGAAGGGCCGCACCCCCGGGGGTTGGACGCCATCGGATCGGGGTGCGGCCCTTCGTGCCGTTCCGGGCCGTTCCGGGCCTCCCCGGGAGCGCGGGGCCGCCCTACCCTGGAGGCATGTACGCCCGGCGCCGGCGCGCCTACTTCCTGCTCATGGGCGGATGCCTGTTCCTCTTCGTCTCCGCCTGGTCCTTCGTGCGCCTGTGGTCCGTCGAGGCCGCCGTGGCGATGTGCGTGGTCGCCATGGTCATCCCCCCGGTCGCCGCGATCGTCGCGAACCGGCGCGGCCCCGATGACCGCTGGTGGGACGACCCCTCGGGCGACGCGAAGTCCGACGAGTGGTGGGACGAACTGGATGGAAAGCGACGTCACGAGGACTGAAACCGGTTGAGATAAAAATGTAATAAGGATGACCACAACATCTCCCCACGGCAGGGTGTCTTGTGTGTACGCGGGCAAATGGATCCGCGACTCCAGTCCTGTGGGGGGACTTCCCTTGGAACACGATCAGACCATCCCTGAGCAGCGGAAAGAGGAGGACAGCACCCCGGAGCAGGGCATTGCGGACGCAACGCGAACTGCTCCCGCAGCCCCTCCCGAGGCCGCCCTCGACGCAGTTCCGGAAGCCGCTCCGGCCGCTCCGGCCGCTCCCCGCCGCCGCGGCCGCACGGTCCTCCTGATCGCCGGCGCCGCCGTGCTGGGCGTCCTGGCGGGCACGGTCACCGGTTACGCGATCCAGTACGACCGCGAACCGACCCCGCTGGCCCCGCTGGCGCAGCAGGTGATCGAGGTCCCGGATCCGCTCGCGCCCATCGACTCGACCACCCTGCGCTCCATCAACGCCAACCGCTGGGTCAAGACCGACGACGACCTGACCAAACTGCTGCTCGACGCCCCCGGGAACGCCAAGGCCGGGATGTCCGGCACGGAGTCCCCGGACGCCTTCGCCGCGGACTGGTACGAGGAGCCCGGTCGCGGTCTCACCTTCCAGACCGGCCGTGGCGTGCGCCGCATCGCCGCCCGGAGCTGGTCCGAGAACGATCGCGATTTCTTTACGGTCCGCCTGTTCCAGTACCGGGACCGGTCGGGAGCGTCCGGGTACCAGAGCGACCACTCCTATATGAGCGGCAAGGAGTACGCGGGCAACGGGGGCAAGGACTTCCCCGGCGTCCCCGCGCAGTTCGGGCACATGTGGATCGACTCGAAGAGCACCCAGGAGCCCGGCTACCACCCGGTGCGCTCCGCGCGTGTCATCGCCCGGCGCGGCGACATCGTCATGGAGATCAAGTACGAGAACAACCGTGGTGACGTCGATGAGGACCGCCTTGTCGACGTCGCCAAGCGTCAGTGGGAGCGGCTGTGAGCGAGGAGCGGAACACAGAACAGCAGATGATCGGCGGGCAGCAGCCAGACCCGGGCACGGCCCCTGCGCAGGCGCCGGTCGCCGGGCCCCCGCGCAAGGCCGGCCGCAAGATGGTCGCGCTGATCGCCGGCGGGCTGGGCGTCGCCCTCCTCGCGGGTGCCGGCTTCGCGGCATCGGAGCGCATGGACCAGGCGGACCGGAGCGCGCCGACGCGCTACTGGGTCCCGGACGGACCGCAGCCCACCGGGTCGAGCTGGCGGCCCCCGGTCGTACCGACGAACGACCTGACGGCCAGGATCCTCCCGCTGCCTGCCGAGTACGCGTTGGGCCCCGACATCGGCCCGGAGGGCAACGACTTCTACGTCTCCGGCGAGCAGGCGTTGCAGACGTTCAAGGAGGCGCGGACCGGCCTCTCCGGCGCAGCGCGCGCCGAGCGGGACAAGGCGCTGGCGGACCTGAAGCTCAAGGGGGTGGCCGGGCGCAGCTATCTCGAGTCCCGGAAGGGCTGGGTCGCCGAGGTCCACCTCACGCAGGCCGACCCGAAGGCCATCGCCTCGCTCTCGAACATCGGCAAGGAGTTCCTGGAGCTGGCCTCGGGCGACGGCGAGGCGCCC
The DNA here is from genome assembly GCF_045822005.1 of Streptomyces stoeckheimensis. NCBI lineage: Bacteria > Bacillati > Actinomycetota > Actinomycetes > Kitasatosporales > Streptomycetaceae > Streptomyces > Streptomyces stoeckheimensis. The sequence goes on from NZ_CP169550.1 coordinate 4,841,403, forward strand.
AAGGTGGACGGGTTCCCGGACGCCAAGTGCGTCCAGAACGTCCTCGGCCGGGAGAAGGTCGAGGACAAGGACAAGATCGGCACAGTCGACTGCCTGGCCGTCGAGGGCGACCTGCTCGTCAGCTTCCGGATGTACGGAGCCAGACCGTTCTCCGCGAAGGACGCCACCGACCTGTTCAAGATCCAGCTGAAGCACCTGAAGTCCCCCGGGGAGTCCGCGTGAGCGAGCAGAGCAGCACCGAGGTCGCGGCGGCGACCCCCGAGGATGCCGCGGCGCAGCCGACCGTGGCGACGGACGCCGTTCTCGACGCGATCCCCCACACCGTCCCCGACGCGAATCCCGCACAGGTTCCCGCCGCGCCCAAGGACCGCCGCAAGCTGTTCGCCGCGCTCCGCTGGACCGCCGCCGTGCTCGTCTTCGCCGCCGTCGGCTCCGGAGTCGCGTACGGGATCACCCAGCCCGAGCGCACGGACATTCCGGGGTTGTCCACCAAGTCCGACGGCCGCTGGGTCTACCCGAAGCTGTCCAAGCCGCAGCTGCCGGCGGGCGCCGCCCTGCCCTTCGCCGAGGACAACCCGGAGGGCATCCATTACGCCGGCCTGACCCAGCTACTGCTGCCGCCGCCCGTCGGTTCCACCCCCGACTCCACGCTGAAGCTGGAGAAGGACGAGGTGGTCACCGTCGACACCTTCGTGTCGGAGTACCAGGACAGCCTGCGCGAGAAGCTGAGGACGGACCTGGGCCACGAGGGGCTGCGCCAGATCGTCGCCCGCGGCTGGACGACCCCGGACGGCACGCGCACCCGTATCTACCTGCTCCGCTTCCACGCGTCCGGCTTCGTCGACGCCTTCACCGGATGCCGCGTCTCCATGGGCCTGAGCGGCGCCCTCGTGCTGCAGGCCGACAGCGTGTGGGCCAAGGCCAAGGCCACGCAGCGCACCGATCTGGGGCACGGGACCTCCGGGTACGCCACCCAGGGCAACACCAGCGACCTGTCCCTGTACCAGGAGGCCGAGCCGACGGGGGACGAGCGGTTCAGGGTCGGGTGCATCCAGTCCGGCGACATCCAGGCCGTCGTCCTGCAGAGCGGCAAGGGCGAGGTGGCGGCCGTCCCCTTCCATCAGACGGCCGTCCTGCAGCACCAGCTGCTGCGCTGAGCCGGGGCGACGCCCCGCGGTCCGCGCGGCCCGCGTACGGCCTACCTCACACGGTGCCCCGGTCCCCAGGCCAGTAGGCTTGGGGACCGGCCCCGTAACGCCACCCTTAACACTCCGAGGAGCACCCCGTGCTTGAGGCAGTCTTCACCTCCCTGCTGGTCCTGGTCTGCGTCGGCGTCCTCGCCTTCTCCGGACTGGCCGTGAAGAAGCTGTACCAGGGCCAGCGCTGATCCCCCGGGATCTGCCGCCGACCGCCCCGGATACCGGAACCCCTCCCACAGATCGCCTGAGCTGAGCAGCCATTCATGATCCAGATCCCGTCCGACCTGAACCCGGGTCTCGTCCCCCTCGCCTTCCTCCTCGGCAACTGGGAGGGCGCAGGCGTCTTCGACTTCCCCGGTGAGGAGAAGTGCAACTTCGGCCAGGAAGTCGTCTTCAGCCACGACGGCCGGGACTTCCTGGAGTACACCTCCCACACCTGGGTGCTCGACGCCGAGGGCAACAAGGTGCGGCCGCTGGAGTCCGAGTCGGGCTACTGGCGCATCGACAAGGACCGCAAGGTCGAGATCGTCATGGTCCGCGACCAGGGCGTCGTCGAGGTCTGGTACGGCGAGCTCGCCGACAAGAAGCCGCAGATCGACGTGGTCACCGACGCGGTCGCCCGCACCGCGGCCTCCGGCCCGTACAGCGGTGGCAAGCGGCTCTACGGCTACGTGAAGAGCGACCTGATGTGGGTCGGCGAGAAGGCCACCCCCGAGGTCGAACTGCGCCCGTACATGTCGGCCCAGCTGAAGAAGGTCGTCACCCCCGAGGAGGTCGCGGAGATGGCGCGCAACCTCCCGGACATGCCGGACGACGGCATCGCCTTCTTCCGCTGAGCCGCTGAGTCGCTGAGTCGCTGAGCCGCACGAGTCGTACCCGCAGCAAGCGTGCGCAGGAGCCCCCGGCCGCCCCGGCCGCCGGGGGCTCCCGCATGCGCCCCGCCTCCCCGCTCCCCCCGCGGCGGCCCGAGGCCTACACTGGCCGGGTGGTGACCACCGACAGCACCGAGAACCTCGCCGCCGCCGACGGCGGCGACTGGAAGAGCGACCTGCGCCAGCGCGGATACCGCCTGACCCCGCAGCGCCAGCTCGTGCTGGAAGCCGTGGACGCCCTGGAGCACGCGACCCCGGACGAGATCCTCGTCGAGGTGCGCAAGACGGCCTCCGGGGTCAACATCTCCACGGTCTACCGCACGCTGGAGCTCCTGGAGGAGCTGAAGCTGGTCTCGCACGCCCACCTCGGGCACGGGGCCCCCACGTACCACCTCGCCGACCGGCACCACCACATCCACCTGGTCTGCCGGGACTGCACCGAGGTCATCGAGGCGGACGTGGACATCGCCGCCGAGTTCACCTCCAAGCTCCGCGACACCTTCGGCTTCGAGACCGACATGAAGCACTTCGCGATCTTCGGCCGCTGCAAGAACTGCGCCGCCAAGCAGCGCTAGGCAGCGGGCACCACCGGGCGTGCCCTAGGTGTGCCCGGGGCAGGGTCGTAGGCTGGTGGCATGACCAGCAGCCCCTTGCTCCATCTCCCCGGCGCCGTGCAGGCCGAAGGCCGCGACGAGGGCGTCGCCGCCCACTACGGAGAGCTGTACGGAGAACAGCGCGCACTCGCCGACGGCCGAGGCTTCGTGGACCTCTCCCACCGCGGGGTCGTCACCGTCACCGGCTCGGACCGGCTGAGCTGGCTGCACCTGCTGATCACTCAGCACGTCACCGCGCTCCCGGCCGGCGAGGCCACCGAGGCGCTGATCCTCACCGCGAACGGCCACATCGAGCACGCGCTCTACCTCGTGGACGACGGCGAGACGACGTGGATGCACGTCGAGCCCGGCACCCGGGAAGCACTGATCGCCTACCTGGAGTCGATGAAGTTCTTCTACCGGGTGGAAGTCGCCGACCGGACCGCCGAGTTCGCCGTCGTGCACCTGCCGGCCGGCTCCATCGCCGAGGTCGCCAAGGAACTCGCCGTACGGGAGACCCCGTACGGCCGCGACGTGTTCCTGCCGCGCGACGGCCTGGAGGCCTTCGCCGCCTCCCACGGCCCGGCCGCCGGGCTCCTCGCGTACGAGGCCCTGCGCGTCGAGGCGCACCGGCCGAGGCTCGGCCTGGAGACCGACCACCGCACCATCCCGCACGAGCTCGGCTGGATCGGCACCGCCGTGCACCTGCAGAAGGGCTGCTACCGCGGCCAGGAGACGGTGGCCCGCGTCCACAACCTGGGCAAGCCCCCGCGCCGCCTGGTCTTCCTGCACCTGGACGGCTCCGACGTGCTCCTCCCGGCCCACGGCACGCCCGTACGGCTGGCCGCGGACGGCGAGGAGGGCCGCCAGCTGGGCTTCGTGACCACCTCGGTCCGCCACCACGAGCTGGGCCCGATCGCGCTCGCGCTGGTCAAGCGAAACGTCCCGGTGGACGCCCCGCTGCTGGTGGGCAAGACTGCCGCCGCGCAGGAGGTCGTCGTAGCGCCGTGACCGCGGCGCCGCCGCGCTCTAGATGTCGATGACGATGGTGAACGGGCCGTGGTTGGTCAGCGAGACCCGCATGTCCGCGCCGAACCGGCCCGTCTCCACCGTCGCGCCCAACGCCCGAAGCTGCGCCACGACCTCGTCCACGAGCGGCTCGGCGAAGGCGCCGCCGGCGGCCGCGTTCCACGTGGGGCGGCGGCCCTTGCGGGCGTCTCCGTAGAGGGTGAACTGCGAGATCACCAGCAGCGGCGCGTTCACGTCGCTGCAGGACTTCTCGGCCTCCAGGATCCGCACCGACCAGAGCTTGCGCGCCAGCAGCTCCGCCTTCTCCGGGGTGTCGTCGTGGGTCACCCCCACCAGGACGCACAGCCCCTCCCCGACGATCTCCCCGACGGTCTCGCCGGCCACCACGACGCTCGCGCCGTCCACCCTCTGCACCACTGCTCGCATACCACCTGTGTACCAGGCGTGCACCCGTCCGGGGCCGATCGGGTGGAGTGGGACTGCGTCGGCACCGTGCGGAGTGGCACGATGCACGCAGGCGGTGCCCCCAGCACCGGTCGAGGGGACGGACACGAACGCATGAATACTTCTGGTACTTCCGCACCTGCTTCTGCGCCCATCGGACCCGTCGGACCCATGGGAACCGGGGCGGCCGTCGGCCCCGTGGGCTCCGTGGCGTCCGCCGAGGCCTCGGCGCCGCGTCCGCCCGCGCAGCGGACCGGGGCCGCGGACGCCCCGGCGACGGCGACCACCGCGCTCGGCCTGCCGGAGCTGCGCGGGCTGCGCCGCGACGCGCAGCGCGACGAGGCCGACCTGAGCTACGTACGGCGCCTGCTCCAGGGCCGCATCGACATCCTGCGCGCCGAGCTCGCCCGGCGTACGGATCCCGAGACGCCGGTGGTGGACCGGCTTTCGGAGATCCTCGCGGACGCCCCCTCCAGCCGCAGCGCCTCCGCCCGGCACGTCACGCTCGGCACCCCGCACGGGGAGGAGTACCGGCTGCTGGCGGCCGAGATGCTCTCCGACGTCGAGCTGTCGGACCTGGGAGCGCGCACGGACGAGGAACTCCACGAGGGCATGGGCAAGTTGGTGCGCTACGAGCAGCAGGTCTCGCGGCGCCGCCAGCAGCTCCAGCGCACGGCCGACGACTGCAGCGCGGAGATCACCCGGCGCTACCGGGAGGGCGAAGCCCAGGTGGACGACCTGCTGGCCTGAGCGGGCGGGGGCGCGGGGCCCGCGGAAAATGCGGGCGACGGGGGCGGGCCGGTCCGATTAGCGTGGGTCGCTATGAGCGCTGACGTCAGGCAGATCGCCGCATCCGAACTTCCCGAGTGGCTGCGTGCCCAGCAGACCGGCTTCCTGAACGCGAAGCACCCCACGGCCGAGGACCACGCCCAGGTGGCCGGGCACGTCGACTGCGCCCGGACCCAGGGCGGTTTCGACGCGGACACCGGCCGGTGCGTGGCGACCTTCCGCTCCTTCCCGCAGGAACTGACCGTGCCCGGCGGGGCGTTCGTCCCGTCGAGCGCCGTCACGAGCGTGACCGTGGCACCCACGCACCGCAGGCAGGGTCTGCTGACCCGGATGATGGCGGCCGAGCTGGCCGCCGCCCACGCGCGCGGCGACGTGGTGTCGACGCTGATCGCCGCCGAGTACCCGATCTACGGGCGGTACGGGTACGGGCCGGCCACCTCCGTCTCGGAATGGGAGATCGACGTACCGCGCACCGGACTCGATCCGCACGCCGTCGTCCCCGGTGACGGCGGGAGGATCGACCTCGTGGACGAGGCCGAGGTACGGGAGCTGGGCCCGGCCCTGCACGAGCGGCTGCGGGCGGCGACGCCCGGCGCGGTGAACCGCGACGCCCGCTGGTGGCGGACGACCACGGGTGTGGAAACGCTGTCCCACAACACGTACACGCCGTCCTTCCACGCGGTGTACCGCACCGCGCAGGGCGAGGTGGCCGGCCTGGTCCGGTACACCGCCGACGACCACTGGACCGATGCCAAGGTTCCGCAGAACACCGTGCAGGTCCGGCAGTTGCTCGCCGTCACCCCGGAGGCGGAGCGGGCGCTGTGGCGGTTCCTGTGCTCCATCGACTGGGTGGTGAAGGTCCGCACCGGCTACCGCGCCCCCGACGACCTCGTCGCCCGGCTGCTGCCCGACCCGCGCGCCGCCCGGACGGTGACCTCGGCGGACTGGCTGTGGGTGCGGCTGCTGGACGTCGTACGGGCCCTCGGTGCGCGGACCTACGCCGTGCCCGGGGTGCTCGTCCTGGAGGTCGTCGACAAGACCGGTCCCGCGGGCGGCCGTTACCGGCTGGACGCGGGCGCGGGGGACTGCGTACGCACGGAGGAGCCGGCCGATCTGCGCCTGGACGCGGGCACGCTCGGGTCGCTGTACCTGGGCGACGAGTCGGCGGTGCGGCTCGCGGCGCTCGGCGCGATCACGGAGGAGCGCCCCGGGGCGCTCGCGCTCGCGGACGCGGTGTTCCGCACGGCGCGCCGGCCGTGGTGCCCGGACATCTTCTGAGCGGCCGACCCGGCACCCGGAACCCGGAACTGGAAACTCGAGGACTGAGGTAGGTAGTGGCGACACTGGTGGAGGCCCTGCGCGCGGCCGGCTGCGTCTTCGCGGAGGAGGAGGCGGAGCTGCTGACCGCCGCCGCAGAGGACGCGGGGCACCTGGAGGGTCTGGTGGCCCGGCGGGTGGCGGGCGAACCGCTGGAACACGTCGTCGGCTGGGCGGAGTTCTGCGGGCTGCGCATGGCCGTCGGCGAGGGGGCCTTCGTGCCGCGCCGGCGCAGTGAGTTCCTCGCGCGGGAGGCGGTGGCGGCGGCCCGGCCCGGCGCGGTGGTCGTGGACCTGTGCTGCGGGGTGGGCGCGCTGGGCGCGGCCGTGGCCGCGCAGGTGCCGGGGGCCGAACTGCACGCGGCGGACATCGACCCGGTCGCGCTCGCCTACGCCCGGCGCAACCTGGCCCCGTACGGCGGCCGGGTCTGGGAGGGCGACCTCTACGCCCCCCTGCCCGCCGGGCTGCGGGGCCGGGTGGACGTCCTCGTGGTCAACGCCCCGTACGTCCCGACCGGGGAGATCGGCCTGCTGCCGCCGGAGGCCCGCGACCACGAGCCGCCCGTCTCCCTGGACGGCGGAGCGGACGGCCTGGACGTCCACCGCCGGGTCGCCGCGGGCGCCCCGCCCTGGCTCGCACCGGGCGGCACCCTGCTGATCGAAACGAGCGCCCGCCAGTCCCCGGTCACGGCCTCGGCCCTGACGGCGGCGGGCCTGTCGGTCCGCGCGGTGGCCTCGGAGGAGTACTACGCGACGGTGATCATCGCGACGGCGCCGTAGCCGGGGTTCTGGTTCCGCCACTTCACGCCGAGGGGTCATGTCGATCACGGAGTACCAGCAGAAGCTGCGCGAGCGCTATCTCGCCGCCCCCGTCATGCGGGCCCCGGAGCCGTGGCAGCCGGTGCTGGACCGCCGGATTCCCATCGGAGGTCTGCTCGGCATCGGCTTCGCCGTCCATCCCGACAGCGGGCACGATCTCGTCATGGTCGTGTCGAACGACGGCCACGGACTGTTCGACGCGGTCACCGGCGAGAAGATCGCCCGCGACCGGGATCCCGACCCCGATACCGGCACCCCCGATGCGTCGCCGGACCTCACCTGCCCCGGGTTCGGCCCGATCGCGGGCGCCCGGGTCCACATCGCCGGGCTCTTCGGCGGCACGTCTTCCACTCCCGGTACTCGCAATTCCGCGCCGCCGGCTTCTCCCCCTCCGGCCTGACCCTGGCGGTCGCCACCAGCAGCGACCTCACCCTCTGGGCGCGGCCCGGGCTCCACGTCGGAGACTGAGGTCGGGAGTTATTGCAAGCAAGCTGCTTGCAATAGTTAGCAAGGTGCGGCAGGATCGGGGCATGGCATCGCTCAACGTCGGGAATCTCGGCGAGTACCTGCGCGAGCAACGGCGGCAGGCGCAGCTTTCGCTGCGGCAGCTGGCCGATGCGGCGGGGGTGTCGAATCCGTACCTCAGTCAGATCGAACGCGGGCTGCGCAAGCCGAGCGCGGACATCCTGCAGCAGCTCGCCAAGGCGCTGCGGATCTCCGCCGAGACGCTGTACGTGCAGGCCGGAATCCTGGACGAGCGGGACCGGGACGCCGTGGAGACGAGGGCCGTGATCCTCGCCGATCCGACCATCAGCGAGCAGCAGAAGCAGGTGCTGCTCCAGATCTACGCCTCCTTCCGCAAGGAGAACGCCGCCGAGGCAGAGGCCAAGGCGGAGGCCACGGCCGAGGCCGAGGCGGGAGCGGAAGCCGCCGACGGCGGTGGTGGCGATGCCGGGACGAGTACGCACTGAGCACGAACTGAGACTGTGATCCGGGAGGACCACCACATGGCCATCGCCGATGACCTGAAGAAGACCCTCACCGACCCGACCCCCCTCTACTTCGCCGCCGGCACCGCCGACCTCGCCGTGCAGCAGGCCAAGAAGGTGCCCGGGCTGATCGAGCAGCTGCGCGCCGAGGCCCCCGCGCGCATCGAGGCCGTGAAGAACACCGACCCGAAGGCCGTGCAGGAGAAGGCCAAGGGGAAGGCCAAGGAGGCGCAGGAGGCGGTCACCGCCACGGTCGCCGAGGTGCTCGGCGCGATCGACGCGAAGAAGATCGGCGAGACCGCCCAGGACCTGGCGCTGCGCGGGGTCGGCGTGGCCGCCGAGTACGCGGTCAAGGCCAAGGAGGCCTACGACAAGGTCGCCGAGCACGGTGAGCAGACCGTACGGGCGTGGCGCGGCGAGGTCTCCGAGGAGATCGTCGACATCGCCGTGGTCGTGGAGCCGGAGGCTGCCGAGCCGGTGGCGGAGCCCGCCGCCGAGCCCGCGCCGAAGAAGGCTCCCGCACGCAAGGCCGCGGCCAAGAAGGCCGCCGCCGAGCCGGCCGACGAGAGCTGATTTCCGCGTGACGGACCGGGCACCCGCGGGGCGTCCGGTCCGTTGTGGTTTGGGAAAGGGGCTCTGCCGGTAGCGTGGAGGCAGGCGGCATCCGGCGAGCGAGGCGTGAAAAGGCGGTCAGGCGATGTTGATGAACGGGTTCGACCAGGGAGTGCTCCCGTTGCTCGGGTACGCCATGCTCGCGCTCGCCGTGGTGGCCTTCGTGCTGGCGGTGACCGCGCGCGAGGACGCGTACCGGGCGGCGGGCAAGCAGACCAAGACCTTCTGGCTGGTCATCCTCGGCATCACCGTGGTCGTGGACTTCTTCCTCGGGATGCTCTTCCTGCAGATCGCCGGGCTGGTCGCGAGCATCGTGTTCTTCGTCGACGTGCGCCCCGCGCTCAAGCAGGTCTCGGGCGGCGGCGGTGGCCGGCGCGGTGGCGGCAGCAGCAGCGACGGGCCGTACGGGCCCTACAACGGCGGACGGTAGGGCGCAGGCCGTCGCAGGCGGTCCGTAGTCGGGCCGGGGCCGGCCCCGTCAGCCTTCGGCGCGGGAGAGCAGGACGACGGCGACGTCGTCCGTCAGCTCCCCGCCGTTGAGGCGGCGGGCTTCGGTCACGGAGGCTTCGAGCAGGCCTTCGCCGCTCAGCCCGTCGGCCAGGTGGCGGTTGATCATCTCGACCATGCCGTCCTGCCCCAGCCGCTCCTTGCCCTGCCCGATCTTGCCCTCGATCAGGCCGTCGGTGTAGAGCATCAGGCTCCACGTGCCGCCCAGCTCCACCTGGCGGCGCGGCCAGCGGGCCCGGGGCAGCAGGCCGAGCGCCGGGCCGCTGTTCTCGTACGGGAGCAGCCGCGCGGGGCGGCCCGGCCTGGAGATCAGCGGTGCCGGATGGCCCGCCAGGCACAGGCCCGCGCGCCGGCCGTCCGGGGCGATGTCCACCGTGCACAGCGTCGCGAAGATCTCCTCGCAGGGGCGCTCGACTTCGAGGACCTCCTGGAGGGTGGCGAGCAGGTCGTCGCCGCACAGGCCGGCCAGGGTCAGCGCCCGCCAGGCGATGCGCAGCTCGACGCCGAGGGCGGCCTCGTCGGGGCCGTGGCCGCAGACGTCGCCGATCATCGCGTGGACGGTGCCGTCGGGGGTGCGGACGGTGTCGTAGAAGTCCCCGCCGAGGAGCGCGCGGCTGCGGCCGGGGCGGTAGCGGGCGGCGAAGCGGAGGTCGGAACCCTCCAGGAGCGGGTGCGGGAGCAGTCCGCGTTCCAGTCGGGCGTTCTCCTGGGCCCGCAGTTTCGATTCTGCAAGCTTGTACTGGGCGATGTCCGCCCGTTTTCTCTCCACCGCGTAGCGGATGGCGCGGCTCAGCAGCCGCCCGTCGAGCTCGTCGCGGAACAGGAAGTCCTGGGCCCCCACGCGTACGGCCTCCGCGGCGCGCTCCGCGTCGTCCTCGGCGGTGAGCACGAGCACGGCGTGCCGCGGGGCGATGCGGAGCACCTGGCGCAGCGCGCCGAACGGATCGGCGGCGGCATCCCCGGAGCCGGAGCCGGAGCCGGAGCCGGAGCCGGAGCCGGCACCGGAGCCGTGCGGGAGTGCGAGGTCGAGCAGGACGCAGTTCACGTCCGGGGTGAGCAGCCGGGCCGCCTCCGTGAGGTTGCGGGCGCTGCGCAGCCGGATGCGGTGGCCGTCGGCGTCGAGGATCTCGGGGACGGTGAGGCCGCCGGCGGGGTCGTCCTCGATCACCAGCAGGGTGAGCGACGACGTGGCGCCCGGGCCGCTCTCGGTGCCCGGGATGTCCCTCTGCCGCGGTACGGGTACGGGCATCGTCTCCGGTTCCTTCCCGCCCCCTCGGGGGTTCGCTCGTCCGGCGACCCTAGCCGCGGGACGAGGGAAGCGGAATGGCGGGTCCGGCGCGGGGCTCCGGCATATGCCGTTATCGGGTGGGAAAGTCCGCGTCGACGAATGACCAACGTCACGGCGCAGGGGTACGGCGTCCCGCCCACCGAGACGTACCGCCGTCGAGGGCGGGCCGTCCCGGAGGACGGGTGGTCACGGTGAGCGAGCCGCCGCTACGCATCCGGCCGCTACGCGTCCGGCCGGACCACGGCCTTGATCGGCATGGAGCCCGCGCCCGCCATGGTGACGTTGCGGCCGGGGCGGGGAGCGTGGATCATCGCGCCGTCCCCGACGTACATCCCGACGTGGCTCGCGTCGTCGAAGTAGATGATCAGGTCGCCCGGCCGCATGTCCTTGACCGCGACCTTCGGCAGCCGCAGCTGCTCCTGCGAGGTGCGCGGGATCCGCTTGCCCGCCGCGAGCCAGGCCTGGGAGGTCAGCCCGGAGCAGTCGAACGAACCGGGTCCCTCCGCGCCCCACACGTACGGCTTGCCCATCTGGGCGGTCGCGAACTGCACGGCCCGCTTGCCCGCGTCGGTGGCCGCGGCGCCCGTGGAGCCGGTCATCCCGCCAGTGGACAGCCAGTCGTTCTGCGCCTTGCGCTGCGCTTCCGCCTCGAGCTCCAGCAGCCGGGCCTTCTGCTCGGCCTCCAGCTTGCTCTCGAGCTCCTCCGCGGCCTTGATCTTGTCCTCGACCTGCTTCTTCGCGGCCTCCTGCTTGACCCGGTTTGCCTCCAGGGTCTCCCAGTGCGCGCTCGCGTCCCGCGCGTACTGCTGCAAGTCGGTCTGGGTGCGGTTCAGTTCGGAGAGTAGGTCCGAGGTGGCCTTCTCGCCCTGGCGCAGCCGGTCGTTGCCGTCCAGGAACTGCGTCGGGTCGTTGCTCAGGGCCAGTTGCGCGCCGGGCGGCAGCCCGCCCGAGCGGTACTGGGCGCGGGCGGCGGCGCCCGCGCGGCCCTTCAGGGCGGTGATGCGGTCCTGGCCCGCGAGGACCAGGTTGGCGATCTCCACGATCTTGTCGGACTGCGTCTTGGTCTCGCTCTCGGCGAGGTTGAAGGCGTCCGTGGCCGTGCCGGCTTCGCGGTAGAGGCCCTCTATTTCCTTGCGGACCTGCTCCAGGGACTTGCCCTGCTGGGGCTCCGGCGCCGCGAACGCGGTGCCGGCCAGTGCGCCGGGCGCGGACAGCAGCGCCATCGCGCAGAGCAGAGTGAGGGCGATCGAACCCCGTCGTCGTTTCCTCATGGTCCCCCCAGACACCGGATTGATTAATCGTCAGTAACTTGTGATTGCCTTCGGGATGGTGCCACGAGTCGGTGAATTCCAACACCCTTGTGGATATCCATCCGATGCGTCCCGATCGCCCCCGCGGCCCCCCTGGCCCCGGCAGCCCCCTGGCCACGGCGGCCACCGTCACCCCGAAGGCCTCAACGCTTCCCATCGCACCGTGAGTTCCCCCTGACGCCACCGCACCGGCCCGTCCGCCAGCGGCCAGTCGCCCGACAGCGCCCGCGCCGTCCGGATCCAGCGCTGCCGTGCACCGTAGGAGGCGTACGGAGCCGCCGCCGCCCACGCCCGGTCGAAGTCGCGCAGGAACGCGTGCACCGGCTCGCCCGGCACGTTGCGGTGGATCAGCGCCTTCGGCAGCCGCTCCGCCAGGTCGGAGGGGCGCTCCAGGGAGCCCAGCCGGGTCGCGAAGGTCACCGTGCGCGCCCCTTCGGGCCCGAGCGCGACCCACACGTGCCGCCGCCCGATCTCGTCGCAGGTCCCCTCCACCAGCAGCCCGTCGGGAGCCAGCCGGGAACACAGTCGTTCCCACACCGCCTCGACCTGCTCCTCGTCGTACTGGCGCAGCACGTTCGCCGCCCGGATCAGCGCCGGCCGCACCCCGCCGTCCAGCGGCACCTCGAAGCCGCCGTGCCTGAAGCTCAGGCCCTCCCGCTCGTACGGTTTGGCGCCCGCCACCCGGGCCGGTTCGATCTCGATGCCGACCACCCGCACCCGCGGGGCCGCCTCCCGCAGCCGTGCCAGCAGCTCCACCGCGGTCCAGGGCGCGGCCCCGTAGCCGAGGTCCACCGCGACCGGCTCGTCCGCGCGCCGCAGCGCCGCCCCGTGCGTCGCCGCGATCCAGCGGTCCATGCGGCGCAGGCGGTTCGGGTTCGTCGTCCCGCGGGTCACCGTGCCGACGGGGCGACGAGGGGGAGGGGTGGAGCGGGAGGCCATGTGCAGAGAGTAAGCGGAGCACTCCCGCGCGATAAAAATCCGGCACGGGGGCAGGAAAACCGCCCGCCCCGGAATGCGCGGGACGGCCGTCCGGGTTGCACTCCTAGAAGAGCGCGGCAGCGCTCTCCGTGTCATGCCGTCCGAGCGAGAGGAACTGCTCCCTTGAGCCAGTACGTGTCCCGCATCGGCGGCAGCATCGGCGGCCGGTTCGCCGCGGCCCGCTCCGGCACCCGGCACGAGCCGCCCCGCCTGCGCCTGCCCGCGGCCGTCGGCGGTCACCGCAAGCCGCGCCGGGTCGCCATGCTCAGCGTGCACACCTCACCGCTGCACCAGCCCGGCACCGGCGACGCCGGCGGGATGAACGTCTACATCGTCGAGCTGGCCCGGCGCCTCGCCGCGATCAACATCGAGGTCGAGATCTTCACCCGGGCCACCGCCGGCGGCCTGCCGCCCGTGGTCGAGCTCGCGCCCGGAGTCCTCGTACGGCACGTGGACGCGGGCCCGTACGAGGGCCTCGCCAAGGAGGAGCTGCCGGCCCAGCTGTGCGCCTTCACCCACGGCGTCATGCAGGCCTGGGCCCGCCACCGCCCCGGCTACTACGACCTGGTCCACTCCCACTACTGGCTCTCCGGCCACGTCGGCTGGCTCGCCGCCGAGCGCTGGGGCGTCCCGCTCGTGCACGCGATGCACACCATGGCCAAGGTCAAGAACGCGGCGCTCGCCGAGGGCGACACCCCCGAGCCCGCCGCCCGCGTCATCGGCGAGACGCAGATCGTCGACGCCGCCGACCGGCTCATCGCGAACACCGCCGAGGAAGCCGACGAGCTCGTCCGCCACTACGCGGCCGACCCCGGCAAGGTGGCCGTCGTCCACCCCGGCGTGAACCTCGAACGCTTCACCGTCGCCGACGGCCGCGCCGCCGCCCGCGCCCGCCTCGGGCTGCCGCAGGACGCCGTCATCCCGCTCTTCGCGGGCCGCATCCAGCCGCTCAAGGCCCCCGACATCCTGCTGCGGGCGGTGGCGGAGCTGGTGGACCGCGAACCGCAGCTGCGCGCCCGGCTGTTCGTGCCCGTCGTCGGCGGGCCGAGCGGCAGCGGGCTCGCGAAGCCGGAGGGTCTGCAGAAGCTCGCGGCCAAGCTCGGCATCGCCGACCTCGTGCACTTCCACCCGCCGGTGGCGCAGGACGCGCTCGCGGACTGGTTCCGGGCGGCGTCCGTGCTGGTCATGCCCTCGTACAACGAGTCCTTCGGGCTGGTCGCCATAGAGGCGCAGGCCACCGGCACTCCGGTGCTGGCCGCGGCCGTCGGCGGGCTGCCCGTGGCCGTCAACGACGGGGTGACGGGCATCCTCGTACCCGGCCACGATCCGGTGGACTACGCCCGTCAGCTACGGCGCTTCGTGGACGAGCCCGGGCTGTCGGACCGGATGGGCGCGGCGGCCGCGCGGCACGCGCAGTTCTTCGGCTGGGACACCGCCGCGAGCGGCACGGCCGACGTGTACACGGGGGCGATGCACGATCACCGCCGTCACGTACGCTCCCACCATGGCTGACGCTGACATCCGCGGGATCATCGAGGCGACGCTGACCGGCGCGGAACTGAGCTGGGAGAGCCCGTCACCGGGCTCGTACGTGGTCCAGCTCCCCGGTACCCGCAAGCTGAGCACCACCTGCTCGCTCAAGGCCGGAAAGCACTCCCTGTCGGTCAACGCCTTCGTGATCCGCCACCCGGACGAGAACGAGGCCGGCGTCCACCGGTGGCTGCTGGAGCGCAACCTCAAGCTCTACGGCATGGCCTACGCGGTCGACGCGCTCGGCGACGTCTACCTGACGGCCCGCCTCCCCCTGTCGGTGATCACCCCCGACGACCTCGACCGGCTGCTCGGCACGGTCCTGGAGGCGGCCGACGGGGCCTTCAACACCCTGCTGGAGCTGGGTTTCGCGAGCGCGATCCGGCGGGAGTACGAGTGGCGGGTCGCGCGGGGCGAGTCCACGCGCAACCTGGACGCCTTCAAGAACCTGACGCAGCCGTCGGGGGCGGCGGCGCGGCCGGAGTAGGCGGGTCAGGCGGCCGGAGCCACCGGATCCGTCGCCTTCGCCGGAGCGGCGACTTCCACGATCTCCTCCACGACCGGCTCCGCGACCGGCTCCGCGACCGGCTCCACCGGGCTCGATTCGCCCTGGGGGAGCCCCCTCATCAGCAGCCAGTAGCCCGCCGCGGCCACGGTCCCCAGGACCGCCGTCGCGCCCCACAGCCAGCCCGCGCCGAAGTGCTCGATCGCGAAGCCCGCCATCAGCGGCGCGATCAGCGAGGCCACCGCCCACGACATCGTGTACATGCCCTGGTAGCGGCCGCGTCCGTGCAGCGGGGAGAGCTGCGCGACCAGGCCCATCTGGGTCGGCGAGTTGACGATCTCGGCGAGCGTCCACACGCAGACGGTCAGCGCCAGGCTCCACACCGAGCCGCCGAAGGCCGTCAGCCCGAACCCGTACCCGGCCAGCAGCGCCGAGATGACCAGCAGCTTCTGCGGATCGCGGTGCTCGATGAAGCGGGTGACCGGGATCTGCAGCAGCACGATCAGCACGCCGTTCACGGCGGCGACCAGCCCGTAGTCCGTCGTGGAGAACCCGGCCGCGCCCATCGCGAGCGGCAGCCCGAACGAGCCCTGCATGAAGATCAGCGAGATCAGGAACGACAGCCCGACCACGCCCATGAACCGCCCGTCCCGCAGCACCGTCCCGAGGCCGACCTCCGGCTCGGCGGCCGCCTTCTCCGCCGCCGTCTTCTCCGGCCGGGACTCCGGCAGCTTGAGGTAGACGAGCACCGCGCAGACCAGCGTCAGGGCCGCCTCGCCGAGGAACCCGGCCAGGTAGCTGTACTCCGCGACGAAGCCCGCCACGACCGAGCTGATGGCGAAGCCGAGGTTGATGGCCCAGTAGTTCAGCGCGAAGGCCCGTACCCGGTCCTCCGGGCGGACGATGTCGGCCATCATCGCCTGCACCGCCGGCCGCGAGGCGTTGGAGGTCATGCCGACCAGCAGCGCCACCGCCGCGATCGCCGCCGGATGCTCCATGAACCCGAGCAGCGCCACCGAGAACGCGGTCGACGCCTGCGCCGCCATCAGCGTGGGCCGCCGGCCCAGCCGGTCCGTGAGCACGCCGGCCACCAGCGAGGACACCACACCGCCGAGCCCGTGGAGAGCCACCACAAGTCCCACGAAGGAGGCCGAATAGCCCCGCTCCAGGGTCAGGTACAAGGTCATGAAGGTAGCCATTCACTACGCCGTACGCAACGCGTTCCCCCTGTGGTGCCTCGGATCGGGTCGCGGCCCGTTCGCCGCATCGGCGGGTTGCGCCGAACATGACGCCGCCCGCCAGTACCCCCGGTGGGGGCTGCTGGCGGGCGGCGTGTGGGGCTGCTGGGGTCCTACGCCCATCCGTGCTGGGTCAGTGCCTCGGCGCCCTTGAGGTAGCCGTACAGGCCCGCGGCGGGGTACTCGATGATGTCCTCGGGCAGGGCGTCGACGGGGAACCACGTCAGTGCGAGGCACTTCTCGGGCTCGCGGTTCTCGGGCTTGCCCTCCCACTCGGTCGCCAGGAAGAACAGGCCGATGCGCTCGACCTGCTCGCTCTGCTTGTGGTGCACCGTATGCACGAGCCGCAGGTGCTCTGGGTCTACCTTGACCCCGGTTTCCTCGCGCAGCTCGCGGGCGGCGCCGGCGGTGAGCGGCTCGCCCTGGTCGAGCTTGCCGGAGGGGGCGTGCCACCGGCCGTGGCCGTACGGTCCGCCGCGCTGCGAGAGCAGGATCATGTCGCCGTCGCGCAGGATCACGTGCGTGTCGATGACGGGGGCTGCGGGTGTGGGGCTCATGGGGT
The DNA here is from genome assembly GCF_045822005.1 of Streptomyces stoeckheimensis. Taxonomy (NCBI): domain Bacteria; kingdom Bacillati; phylum Actinomycetota; class Actinomycetes; order Kitasatosporales; family Streptomycetaceae; genus Streptomyces; species Streptomyces stoeckheimensis. The sequence goes on from NZ_CP169550.1 coordinate 4,857,983, forward strand.
CACCGTGGGGTCGTCGTCGTGTGGGACGGGTGCGACGGTACCGCCGGGCGGGGGCAGCGCGTCGGCGATTCGGCGCGCTACATCCTTTGGGGCGGTCCCGGTGGAATCGATCACGAGGACTGGCACGCCCATGGTCGTGAGGGTCTGTGCTGCCTCGGCGTAGAGGTCGAGTTCGCGGCTCGGGGCGTCGGGGTCGTGGTGGAAGCGGTGGCGTACGCCGCGGGCGGTGAGGCGGGCTGAGATCACGGCCGGCTCGGCGGTGAGGATCACGGCGAGGTCGGGCAGCATGATCTCGCGGTTCAGGTCGAGCAGGTACCGCTCGGCGACGCCGTCGAGCCGTTGCAGCACGAGCGACGAGGCGAGGTACCGGTCGGATATGACCGTGAAACCGGCGTCGCGCATCGGGCGCAGCTCGACCTCGACGTGTTCGTACCGGTTGGCGGCGACGAGGCAGGCGAGGGCGTGTCCGCGGAGGAATGCGGCGCTCGCGCGGGTGAACTGTCCGAGGGCGCTCTGCGACGGCTCGCACGTGCGGTAGACGAGGCGGCCCTCGTTGCGCAGCAGGCGGTCGAGTTCTTCGAGGGTGGTGGATTTGCCGACGGCGCCGGGGCCATCGAGGGTGATGAACGTTCCGGCGGTCATGCGGCGACCCCCATGCGGTTTCGGGCGTGCTGCTCGCGGGTGAGCGTGGCGAGGGTCGCGCGCAGTTTGGGCAGGGGGACGGTTCCGAACTGGATGCCGACGGAGAAATTGAACTCGTCGCGTTGGCGCATGGACTCGTTGGCGCCGTCCGCGGTGAGGTCGACGTCGGAGTACGCGAGCAGCTTGTCGGGGTCGTGTCCGGCCGCGGTGAGGGTGCTCCACACGGGGGTGCCGGGGTAGGGGCGGAACTCGAAAACGGACGCCCGGAACCGGGCGTTTGCGTGCCGGTCGGCGATGGTCCACAGGTTGTGGATATGGCGCACGGTCGCGTCGAGGTCGGTCTGTTCTTCCCCGGGGTAGCCGAGGATGAAATACCCCTTCACGCCGATGCCGCGTTCGAGCAGGCGGCCGGTGACTCGCTCTGTCATCTCGGCCGTAATCCGCTTGTCCATGCCGGCGAGCACGCGGTCGCTGCCGGATTCGATGCCGAGGGCGACCTCGCGGAGACCGTTGGTTTTGAGGGTGTCGAGCATGGTGTCGTCGAGGCGGTCGAGGACGTTGATCCGGCCGGTGGCGTCCCACACGTACCGGTCGCCGATCTTGTGACGGGTGAATGCTTCCATCTGCGGGACGATCACCCGTTTGGCTCCGAGGAACAGGTCGTCGACGAACCGGTATGCCGTGGTCCCGTAGAGGTCGTGCAGGTGGTCGAGTTCGGTGATGATGCCCTCGGGCGAGCGGGTACGGATCTTGACGTCGGGGTTCGCGGAAACTGCGGCGCCGCAGAACGAGCAGTCGTAGGGGCACCCGCGCGCGCCGACGATGTTCGCCTCGATCCGGCCGTCGTCCGCGACGTACGGATCTTGGGGCAGGAACTCGCGGTTCACGAGCGGCAGAGCGTCGATGTTCGGGCTCAACCACTCTGCGGTACCCCCGCGGGCGATGCCGGCGGCGGTCGTTCCGAGGATGCGGTCGCGCCACATCACCCCGGGCAGCTCGGCGCGGCGGCGCTCGTCGGCGAGCAGCGCGGCGACGCGGGTCTCGCCCTCGCCGATTACGAGGGCGCGCAGGTTGCGCATACGGGGGTCGGCGAGGATGCGGTCGGGCATGGCCTTGGCGTGGTGTCCGCCGACCATGAGGGCGATTCCGTCGTCGACCTGCTCGGCGATCCGGGCCGACATCTCGTACGTGGGGGCGAGCAGGTTCATGCCGACCCATCGGGGCCGGTGGTGGTTGATGAGGCGGGCGGTTTCCTCGACGCCGAGGCCGTGTGCTTCGGCGTCCAGTACGCCGACGTTGAAACCGGCCTGCTGTGCATAGGTGGCGATGTAGGCCATGCCGAGGACGGGCAGGGTGTAGTCGTTCGTCCGGGGGCGCAGGCCGTAGTCGCGTAGCGGGGCGTTGACGAACAGGGCGTCGAGGACGCGGTTCGGGTCGGCGCCGGCGATCAGATCAGGGGTGGTGCGGTGTTCCTCCTGTGCGGGTAATACGGGCATGGCTCCCCCAAGTGAGAGTGAACAGGGTCAGGGCGTGCAGGGTGGTGCGGGCGGGCGCCCAACGGCGCCACATGACTTCGAACTCGCGCTCGGCGCTCGGCAGGGCGAGGCCGGGCGCGGCGCGGCCAGCCCATGTGCGCACGGCGAGGTCGCCGTGCGGGTAGATGGCGTGGTCGCCGGTGAAGTCGGCCGCGGCGGCTGCTGCGGTCCACGGGCCGATGTACGGGACCTCGACGAGTTCCTTGATGAGGCTGTCGGGGTCGAGGGTGGTCCAGTGGTCGCCGCGGTCGAGATAGGCCGTTGCGGCGGCGCGCAGGCCCTTGGCGTTGAACTTGCAGCCGATCGCGGCGAACCCCTCGTCGCTCAGTTCGAGCACGACCTCGGGGGCGGGGGCGAGAGGGAGCGGGCCGGCGGGGGTGTCGAACGTGCGCCCGTAGGCGGCGTAGTAGGCGCGGTGCTTCTTGCGTGCCTGCGGTGCGCCGACTACCTGCCGGAGGAGTGCGGTCGTGATCGCGTCCCACAGTGAAGGGTTGGTGAGGCGTGCCACCGTGCCGAGGGACACCAACTCGTCGAGGAGCAGGGTCCCCTCGGCGGCCGTGGGCAGGTCGACGGCGGACGTGTAGGCGACAGGGGGCTGCTCGGCGGCGTCGGCGTCGAGGGGGCGCAGCAGCAGGTGCTCGCGCTCGCTCTCCCAGTGGGCGAGCCATGCGGCGCCCTGGTGCTCGACGACGCGTACCGGCTCGCCGGCCGTGGTCTCGTGCCAGCCGGGGTGTTCCGTGATGATTGTGGTGCTCATGCGTTCAAGTCCTGTCGCGCTAGCTGTGGTTGAACTGCCTAGTCTGCGGACGGCCCCCGAGGCTTGCGGGGACTCGGGGCGGAGCAGCGTCGCGGAACTCGGCCCACACGGCCTTTCCGGGGTGATCTCGCAGCACGCCCCACTCGTCCGACAGCGCGGCGACGATGGGGAGGCCGCGGCCGGCGGTCGCGTCGGCCGGTGTGGTGTCGGTCGGCGATCCGCGCCACGTCGGCTCGGTGTCGTGTACTTCGATCCGCACCGTGTCATCGAACGCCAGCAGCCGGACCAAGAAGAATCGCCCGGCGCAGGGCGTGCCGTGCAGAACTGCGTTGGTCGCCAGCTCGCTCACGCACAGCACCAAGTCGTCGACGCGCGCCGGCCGCACGCCCCATATGGCTGCGGTCTCGCGTACGAAGGAACGCGCCGCACGGCTCGACCGATACGACCTCGGCAATGCTCGGTCGCGTACGACACCCGGAACCGGGTCACCATGACGATTCGGCCTGATCATGCGAATTCTTCCTGTCGCCGATTCTGTGGGTGAGGCGCGCACTCGGTGGAAGACGAGGGAGTGAGCGAGAGGAAGCGGACGGGGCGGGCACGCCATTCCGCGCAGGTCCCATCTCGCAAAATCATCGTGAACGTGGTCTCTTCGCCCCGGTCGAGCGCGGCCACGGCTTGCAGCCAACCGCTTCCGTCGACCCACTCAAGGGCGCGGGCAATCTCGTGATGCGACAGGGTGAAGACGTGCGCGCCTCGGATGTCCACCCGCAGGGCGCGCACGGCGGCGCGGGAGTTCACGACCACCTGTACGGGCGCCCGCACCTCAACCGCACCGCCGGCGGGGTTGCAGCGCACGCGCTCGATCTCCACGCCCGAGCAAACGTTGTGCTCATAGTCGACCGAAACGTGCAACCTTGGACCGCAAGGCGCCGTCGGGCGGCGTAATACCTGCACTGAGACCTCCCTGCCGCGGCTTCTTGGCTACGCCCCTCCGGACCAGTGTTGGAACGGTGGAGGGAGCGCAGCCCCGGGGGGACAATGCTCAACGGGAACAGTGTTGGGCAGAGTTAGGCGACGTCAGGCGCAGTATGGAGGGTGATCCGGCCTGCCGTGGTGACTCAGTGAGACCGTAGCGCCACGCGCAATCCGCCTGCAAGTGTGGACCGGTACAAACATGCAGACTGGCATATGCAAACGACCCCCCGCCCAGCTCAGGCGGGGGGTCGCTGGCGCGTCGAGCGCCGCAGAACCGAGGGGGCTAGTTGACGAAGTGGTCGAACTCGCCTGCCTTGACTCCTGCGATGAAGGCGGCGAGCTTCTCGGGCGACGTGCTGATGATGCGCTCCGGATCGTCGCTCTCAACCAGGAAGATCGCGCCTGCGCTCTCGGCAACGTACAGGCACTGTTCGCCCCCGCCGCCCGAGAAGCTCGACTTCTGCCAGTTCAATTCGCTGTTCATCCCTGTATTTCTCACAGTTCTCTTGCGATGTGGTGAATGAAACTCCGCGACTCGTCTGGGGCGAGCGAGGTCTGCTCGGCGAATGTGAGCAGCGCCCGATACCGGTCGAGGTCTGCGGCTGTGTCCAGGAAGCGACCGCCGAAAGGTGTGTCGATGTGAACAGTGTCAAGCTGCGGCACCGTGCCGGTTGCGTACATCACGGTTTGTGTGACCTCAATGAAGTCATCGGCCGCGAAGGGGATCACGCGGAGCGCGATCCAATCCTGCTCGGATGCTTGCAGTAGGTATTCGAGCTGATCGCGGGCAACCTTCCGGCCGCCCACCCGCATCCGCAGTGCAGCCTCGTGCACGATCGCCTCGAACTGCGGCGGTGCCTCGCGGTCGAAGATCGCGCGGCGCTTCATGCGGTGCTCGACTCGGGCGTCGACTTCCTCGCCCGGAACCTGTGGGATGACGCCGGCGAAGAGTGCGCGTGCATACTCCTCGGTCTGCAAGACGCCGGGAAACGTCATGGGCTGGAGGCATCGCAGGCCGGTTGCGTGGTGTTCGAGTTCGGCGATGTCCAGGAAGCCGGGGGCGAGGATGCCGCGGTATTCGTCCCACCAGTGCGTACCCCTGCGCTCTGTGGCGATGGCGCACAGAGCGGCGAGCAGGGGCTCGTCGTCGGATTGGTAGAACGTGAACAGTCGGCGAATGCGTTCGTCGCTGATTCCGAGCCGACCCGCTTCGATGTTGCTGATCCTGGCGGCGTCGGTGGAAAGCAAGCCGCCAGCATCTCGCGCGGTCATGCCGGCGCGCTCGCGCAGCTTCCGCAGCTCAGAGCCCAAGCGGATCTGTCGGGCGGTCGGATTGTCCCTCGGCGGCATGTGTCCCTTCCCCTTGTCCTACCTGAGTTTGCCGGTTGCGGCGTCATGGGTCCACCCGCGCAGCTTCCTAGGGGTACAGGGTTGTACCGGTCCAACCTTTTACCCTATGGTCCTGGCAGCACCGCGACGCGAGCAGTAGCAGCGCGAAGTGCAGCCGCTGACAGGCGCCTTGACGTGCCGTCACCCCGGGGAGCGGCCATTGCCACGCGCAGCGAGCACGCGAGTCCTACCGCGTTGGGAGACGACGACATGACGACAACCGCCTTACCGCAGGAACCGCCCGAGCCGGGCGTGAGCTACCGCATGACGGCGCCCCGCGCCGCGACCACACCGAAGATCGTTCGCGAGTGGCTTGCGCTGCTGCTGGTCACTTTGGGGCACGAGGAGATCGCCGAGCAGGCGAAGCTCTGCGTATCCGATGCGGTCACCCGTGCCTACCTGCTGACCCGTGCCGACCGAATCACGGTCGAGGTGGCGCTCGGCTCGACCGCCCTCGTCGTGACCATCGACGAGGACCGGCCCGGGTGGCTACCCACCCCGCGGCCCCTGCTCCCGTGGCGCGAGCGTCAAAGGGTCGGCCTGGCCCTGATCCAGGCCCACACCAGCACGGTGCGCATCCTGCCCGGGGCACGGGACGCTCGGATGCAGTTCACCCTCGCGTACGGGGAGGCAGCGTGATGACGGGATTCGAGAACCCCCTGCTCCTGCTCGCAATCATCATCGGGGGCACGGTCGGCCTGCTGGGGCTCACCGCCGTATGGGCATCTATGCCGAGCGCCCGCCGGTACTTCGTGGACCCTCCGAGCACGCCGGGCGATGGCTACCGCTGCTACTGCTGGCAGCACGTGATCGTCGTCCGCGTGGCCGAACCCGCCGGCGGGAAGCGGCGCCAAGGCAAGCGCCGCCGGACCCGCTACGTCACAGACCCCGCCGCCCGCCCGGAAAGTGCCTCCCACGCGGGGGCGGGCGGCGGTGGACTGGGGGCACCTCCCGTGCACGCGGTCGTGTAGATCGCCCGCACGGTGACCCCGAGCAGGGGGCCCTCGACGGTGCACTCGTCGAGGGCCTCTCGCCGTGCCTGAAACACGAAAAGGCGCCCCCGCCACCGGCGCGAGGCCGGGGCGGGGGCGCAGCGTTCATCGGGCGGCGGTCTGCCAGAGGGTGAGGGCGAGGCCGATCACAGCCACCAGGGCGAGGACGCTCGGGAGCGGCCATCGGGACTTTTCGAGAGCGTCGAGTCGGGCCTCGTGGTCGGCGAGCTGTCGGTCGACTTGGTCGGATCGCTGCACGAGTAGCGCGAGGCTACCGTCGATGCGGGCGAACCCTGCCTCGACGGTAGCCCGGAGCCTTTCGAGTTCGAGGGCGACGTCGGACGGAGAGGGGTCGGTCACGGGCGACCGTCCGGCCGGCGGGCGAGGTCGAGCAGCTCGGCGTCGCGGTCCGGGCCGGTCCGCAGCCACGCGGGCAGCAGGCGGTCGACGACGGGCAGGGCCATCACGCGCGTGATCGCGCCGGCAATGGCGAGGGCGATACCGACGCCGGCCGCGGTCTGCGGGATGCCCGAGGCGTCGATGATGAGCGGCAGGCCGGCCGCGAGGGCGAGCACGGTCTGCACGATGGTGCGGGCGGTCCGGCGCTGTGCGTCGGTCATGGGCGTACCTCTTTCGGGAGAAGGGGACGGGGCCGCCGGCGGTGAAGGCGGCGGCGGCCCCGGGGCTTGGGCGGCGGTCAGACCTTGGGGACCTTGAGGGCATCCCAAGAGGTGCGGCCCGGGATGCCGTCGGCGTCGCGGCCGGAGTAGCCGAGGCGGCGCTGCCACTTCGCGTACGAGGCGATGTCGGCGGCGGTCCACTGTGGTCCGGGGCCGGACGCGTAGGCCGAGCACCCGACCTCGACGAGGCGCCGACCAACCGCGGTCACGATCGGGCTGCGCGGGTAGCTGCGGAAGAAGTCGACCCCGGGGAACGGCTCGAACTGCGGGGCCGGGACCTCGTTGCCCGGCTTGGTGCCGAGGCGGCGGTCGATGCGCTCGCGCATCGTGGTCATGGAGAACCCGCGGGGGTCGCTCTTCCAATCCGACCACTCCTTGTGGCCGATCACGGATGCGGCCGACCACCCGTACGCGCGGCAGATCGCGGCCGAGGCGCGCTCGATCGCGTCGAGCTGTGCCTCGGGCCACGGGTCGGCGCCGTTGCCGAGGTTCACGCACTCGAACCCGTAGAACCGTGCGTTTCCGTCGACGGCGCCGGGCGAGCCCTCGTGCTTGGCGGTCGCGGGCAGGTCGCTCTCGGCGATCACGGCGTCGAGCACGCGTGCATCGCCCCCGCCAGCGTGGTTCGCGCGGCCGGCCGAGATCAGGTAGACGGTGCCGTCCTTGGCGATCACGCCGTGACAGAGCGGCCCGGGGAGCTCGGCGTATCCGTCCGCGCAGAGGCGTACCGAGGCGTCGGTGCCGCTGGAAACGGTGTGGTGAACGATCACGCCGTTGATCGGCCCGAACGGGCCGCGGTGGTTGCGGTTGTGGGTGCGCCACGAGCCGTACTCGACGACGCGCACGCCCTCGGCGCGCAGAGCTGCGACGAGACGATCGGGGGACAGGGGCTGTGCCATGTGGGGTGTCTCCAGACATGAAAAAAGCCCCGGCCAGAGGCACGGGGCTTATGAGGAAGGGGAGTTAGGCGAGGGCGCACCAGAAGCGGTTGGCGCCGTTCTCCATCGAGGCGACGGTGATCGTTGCGGGCGCGGTGGCGGCGCCGGCGGTGTAGACGCCGAAGCGGCGCACAGGGGTCTGCCCGAATACGTTGGGTGGGGCGCCCGCGCCGCTCTCGGCGGCGAGGAGCATCGGCCCGTCACCGGTGCCGGTGTTGTACTGCCAGCGCGAGGCGACGTAGTAGACGCCGGCGGGCGCCGCGTAGGACGCGGTCAGGGGCGAGCTGATCGTCGCCCCGCCCGCGTTGTGGACCTCGGCGGGTTCGTAGGTGGCGGTGGACATGTCGCCGGTTGAGGCCACGCGGGTACCGGCCGAGTCGTAGAGCGCGGCCCACGACCCCGTGGTGAGTCCGCCCGCGTATCCGGTGGCGAACCACACGATGCGGGCCACGGTCACCGGGACGCGCAGGATGACGGCGGTTACTCGGATGGGGCCGCTTCCGGGGTAGAGGGCGGTGGACTGGCCGAGGGCGGGGTCGAATGCCCACGTGAGCAGACCGTGATCACTCGGGAGCCACGTACCGCCCCCGAGCGCATCGACGTAGCTCTTTCTCGTGAGGTGGTTGGCGCTGGTCGGCGCCGCGCTGCTCGACGGAACGACGCTGAACGTTTTGCTACCGCTGATCGTTTGGGTGCCGGCGAGCAGGGCGGCGGCGGTTGTGAGCGGGTACCGGGCGTCGGCCGCGGCCTGGTCGAGGGCGCCTACGTCGGTGGCCGTAAGCGCAACGACGCCGGTCTTGCCGTTGACGGATGCGACGGCGCCCGTTCCTCCGGCGCCCACGGTGACGATCGTGCCGTCGGTCTGGCGCACCTTGAGTACGCCACCCTCGGCGTACGCGACGATGCCGTTTGCCGGGTTGCTGGTGGGCGGGGTGCCGTTCTTGATGGCAAGGACGTACGTACCGCCGGCGAAGTCCGTGCCGGTGTCCCCTACGCCAAGCGAGTAGAGCGTGTTCGCCGCGGCGTTGCTGTAAATGGACCCGCTCTTGAGGACGGCGAGGCGGGAGTCGGCCACGCCGTCGCCGTAGATGGTCAGAGGATGATTGGTGCCGTTGCCGCGCGCAGTGTGGCGGCCACAGTGCCCGTGGTCCCGGTCGTTGAAATGGCGGCTACATCGGCCGCGGCGAGCGTGACGGCTGGGCCTGCTTTGCCGTTGACGGTGTCGACGCTGCCCGGGTCCCCCTTCGGGCCCGGCGGGCCCTGGGCGCCCTGGATGCCCTGCGGGCCTCGAATATTGCCGACCGACGTTCCCCAACCGCTGGCGCCTCGCTGCCACAGGTCGCCGGTGTCGGCTCTGAGCAGCATGTCGCCCGGCTTGGTCCCGGCCGAGGGGGTACTCGAAGTGTTGACGTACCAAGCTGCGCCCCGGACGTCGGGGGACTGCTGCGCCCATGCGCCGGCGGCCTTCGCCCACGTGGTGATGGTGGTCGAGGACACGCCGAGCACAGTGCTCGTCTCGTACCTGATGTAGTAGTCGCCGTCGGCGCCGAGGGCGGCGGCGGGGGCGGTTGTGCCGCTGTAGATCCGGCCGGTATCCCCCTTGGGCCCCGGCACGCCGACGTAGTTCGGTTTCGAGGGGTCGGTCGGGGCGATGTCGGCGAGGTCGACCTCGGGCTGCGCGCGCGGTAGCAGGACGTTGTACGAGCGGCCGACGGGGATACCCGAGAGCTGCTCGGTCACGACATACGCCCACCCGCCGGGGTCCATGTCGGGTGAGTCCGTGGCGGGCAGGGTGACCTCGACCCCGCCCTGCGCATCGAGAGGCACGCTTACCGGTCCGCCGAGGATCACGTCGGCCTGCGGGAACGTCAGGGTTGCAGGGGCCCGGAAAACGAGTGCCCCCGACAGCGGCGTGCCGTCGGGGGCGAGGTAGCGACCGCGTACGGTCACGGTGGGTATGGACGGGGGCAGCAGTGCGGGGCCTCCTAGTCTTCGATCGTGCGCAGCCCCGAGGGGGTGCGCACGGGGTCCGGCCGCCGCTTGGGTTCGGACGGCGCCTCGGATACCGCAGGCCCGGTTCCCCGCTGCGCGGTGGCGGTGGCCGTCGGGGGGCGGGTCGGTACGCGCGGGGCCTCGGCGGGGGTGTAGGTATGGCGGTAGAGAGCGGAGTAGACGCGGGTCTCTACATCGCGGCCCGCTTGCACGTTGCGGTGCTCGACCATCCACTCGACCCACTGCAAGAACTCGATGTCGTGCATGGGCTGCGTGATGAACTTGTTGGTCCACGTGCCGGCCGGACAGTCATACTCGGCGACCGTGATCGCGGTCCCGCCCTCGGGCCGCATGGTGACCTTGACCTGCCCGCCCCCGGCGTTGGCGTACGTGTACAGCTCGATCTCGGCGACCGCGTGCGATACCGGACCTGCCCCCCACCACGCGGGCTGATAGGCGGTCTCGCTGGTGTTCTGCCTTTGGGTGGGGTGGAGTTGAAGGGGGAGCATGGGGCGGCCGAGGAATCGATCGCTGAACGCGTCATCCATGAGGATCGGGGTCGGCCGTTCCTTGTCGCGGCTCCAGATGCGGATCATCTGATCGTCTTCGAGGACGTCGTCGCCGACGGTCAGGGCTCGCGTTCCGTTGGCCCGACGGAGAAAAAGGCCCCAGTCACCTTGGGGCGTCTGGCCGACCTTGAACGTCGCGACGCCCTCGGGTGTCTGGGCGATGAGCTGTCCGCCCTCGCCGATGGTGATGTCGCCGTGCAGGATCTGATCGAGGGCGGGGCGGATTTGGGCGCGGCCGGCGAGCTCGCGCACGCGCCGTTCGAGCTCGCGGACGCGGTCGAGCAGGTCGAGCGGGATTGCTGCCACTAGGCGGCCTCCAGGAGAAGTTTTGCGGTCTCGGGTCGGCCGCGCAGGGGTGGACTGATCGCGAGGCCGACCACGCGGTATCGGCGGTCGAGCCCTTCGGCCCACCACAGATCCCGAATCCGCACGCGGACCGTGGCGCCGAGCAGTGCGGGCGAGAGCGCCACGCGGTCGAGCGCGACGGTCAGTTCGGGAATCGGCCGCGGGGTGAGCGCGGCGGCGAGGTCGGCGCGGGCGTGCGCGGCGAGGGTGTCCGGATCGGTAACGGTGGTGTAGTCCGAGGTCCCGTCGAGGCGCGGCCATCCGGCGGCGAGCTGCTGGCTGTCGACGAGTAGCTCGGTCATCAGTGGCAGTGACTCGGCGGCCTGGTTCTTGTTGTCGCTGGCTCCCCTGCTCTGCCAGACGTTCGCGCGCACGGTCGCGTCGATGGGCCAGTCGTAGGAGAGGATCGGCCCGGGGTGGTCGAGGACGATCTCGGACTCGCCCGTACGGATCACGGGAGTGCCGAGCTGCAAGCCCTTGATGCGCCGGCCGCTGCCTGTGTCGCGGTAGCTCGCGATCCGCCACTCGAACCCGCCCTCGACGCTAGCGAGTTGGTCGATGACCTCGCGGATTCGTGGCTGGTCATAGCGCCGGTACGTCCGGTCGCGCGGTGTGCCCGAGAGCTGCTCGGTGTCGTACTCGATGCCGATGTCGCCTCCGGCGAGGCTGGCGCTGTAGTCGATCAGCCCTCGCACGATGTCGAACTGGTCGACCGCGACGGCCTGCTGCGTGTGGAGGATCGCGCGATGGTCGAGGTAGCTCGCCCACCCGCCCGCCTGTATCCGCAGACCGAGGTCACCTCGTGCGCCGCTCGTCAGGTTGGCGGTCCAAGGGATGCCGCCCCACCAGATGTCAGGGCCGCGCTCGATCCACATCGCGGTACGGCCGAGGTCGAGCGCGGCGCGGACGCGTGCGGCGAGCTGTGAGTTCGGCAGGGGCACGGTCACGGCGGCCGACCCGATCTTGCCGAGGTAGTCGTCGAGCGACACGTCGCTCACGGGAAGGATGTCGAGGACTTGATCGGTGCGCAGGTCGCACAGAACAACGCGGTACGCGGGGGCGGTCAGACGATCACCCCCTTACGCGTCGAGGGGGTACGTCACCCCGGAGAGTGCGGCCCACGTGGTCAGTCCGGTGGTGGAGATGAGCCGTAGCTGCCCGTTGGTCCACGCGTCGAGCTTGATCGCGGCGCCGCCCGCGGCGATCGGTACGGAGGTGAGGGCGGCCGGCCGGCAGTTCGCGGGGAGGACGGTTGCGAGCAGGTTTCCGGTGTTGGGCGGCGAGCCCGAGGTCGCCCAGGACACGCCGCCTCTCAGCTGTAGGTGGGGGACGCCGGCGACGACGATCCGCCGGTACTTGACGTCGCCCTGGGCGTTGCCGTTGTTGGTGAAGCCCGAGGCGAGGGCGAGCGGCGTCCACCCGACGCTAGGTTCGAGGGACTGCCACGCCGAGCCGTCCCACCGGTCAAGGCCCGTCCCGTTGTCGCGGTACTGACCCGCGTACGCGCCGGAGAATCCCAAGCCCCACCCTCGGGGGATGATCCCGCCGTACGCCGCGGTGTAGCGGCGGCGGTCGGCGAGGGCCGACGCCCACGTGATGCCGCCCGTTCCGGCGGAAGTACCGGCCGGAACCGTGATGTCCCACAGCCGCAGCGCGGCGGCGGGCAGGGTCGGCGCGGCGGGGGTCGCGGTGGCGGCGCCCTGCACGATCTCGGCGCGGGCGAGGGTCTGTCCGGTGCTGTCGTACGCCGTGTCGTAGACGCGCAGCACCACGGAGTCGATCCGCCCGTACTGGGCGTGTCCGTCGCCGACGGTGAGGGTCTCGGGCGCCGTGACGGCGACGGGGTAAGCGCCTTGGGCGTCGGCCCCTTGGACGAGGGCGCGGCCGACGGCGAGCTGTACCTGCATGGCGGCGGCGCCGGTTGCGGCGAGGGCGGTTCCGCCGGCGATCACGCCGTCGCGGGAGCCCATCGCGGTTTCGGGCGACATCACGCCGAGCGGTACGAGGCGGGTGTCTTCGCGTGTCTGCCCGTTGGGGAGCAGCCATCCGGCACGGACGGTCAAGGGGGTGCCTCCTTACCAGTGGGCGGAGCGCCATCGGATCGAGCACGAGGCGCGGGGGTCGGTGGTGCCGGGCGCCGCGCGGAACAGAAGCGAGGTCGTGCCCGGGGCGAGGACGAACGAGCCCTCGGGGATGCTGCGGGCGGTCGCGGTGTAGAGCCGCGCGGCGGTCCCGTTCAGCGTCACGGTGCCGTCGCGGGTGTCGACGAGTAGCTCGTCGTCGAGGGCGAGGTCGATGTCGTACTCGATCGCCGCTCCCGTGGCGAGGTTCGTCACGGAGGGCAGGGAGACCGGGCCCCGGATCGCGAGCACGGGGTGCGCGGGGGCGTCGCCGTCGTTGACAGTGAGGAGCGAGCCCGTGCTGCCGGGGGAGCCGAAATTGAGCGGGTAGAGCAGCCGTTCCGGGCCCGGGGGTACCTGCCAGTCGAGGCCAGGCTCGGCGGCCGGCAGGCCCGTCTCGACCTGCTGCTCGACGAGGCTGTACCGGCGCGGGTCCGTGGCCTCGAACTGGAGCGCCGCCCCCTGCACGACGCCGATCGCGTACCCGCCTACTCCGACGGGGATCGAGCGGCGTAGGCAGCGGGCGAAGGAGAGCAGGGGCGGCTCGTCGTCGAGCTGCACGACGAGCGGCTGCTCGTCATCGCGTAGGGCGGTCGCCGCGCGCAGGGTGCGCACGGCGGCGCCCATCCGGCGCGGCTCGGTACGGAGCACCATGTCGTCGAGGGTGATCGTCCGAGGCTGCGCAAGCAGCCGGCCGAGGTAGGCGCCGTGGGCGTCGGATCGGGCGACGGTGCCCGAGTCGACGCCGGGGGAGTCCTCCCACCCGGTGAGCGTCCGCCACCGGTAGGGGGTGCCGGGGCCGAGCAGCAGCTCGTCGCCGAACTGCACATGCCCGGGGACGGTGACGCGATCACCTGCTGCCATCGCTCACCCCCTGCCCTTGGCGTGCCAGGCAAGCGCCGCCGCGGTCTGTTCCGCGGTCGCCGCTCCCGAGTGCCAGTTCTCGATGTGGACAGCAGGACCGCCCCAACCCCCGCCCGCGGTAGCGCCGTTGGCGGGCGCGCCCGCGGTGGCGAACTGCGGGGCGGGTACGGTGACGAGCCGTCGCATGGTGCGGTCGATTGCCGGGGCGCCTGCTTTGATGCCCTCGACAATTCCCGCGGGAATGAACTTTCCGATCTTGTCGCGCATAAGGCGACTCGGAGAGTGAATTCCGAGCGCCTTAGCGATCGGCCCCGGAATGAGATTCTTGGCCCAAGACATCAAGGTTGACTTGAGCCAGGGCCCCATTCCCTTGATGCCATTCCACAGGCCGGTAATCAGATCGCGGCCGCGATCGTAGAGCATCGAGCCGAAATTGCCGAAGTAGCCCGCAATCGTTCCGGGCAAGCCACGGACCCAATCCAGCATTTCGCCGCCCTTTCGGACGGTACCTGACTTGATGGAATCCCAGTGCTTGATGATCAGGCCGACGAGCGTCCAGTTAAGGAAGAAATCGAGGATGCGGCCCGGGATGCCTCGAACCCATTCGACTGTGGCATTCCAGGCGGATACGGTGCCGCTCTTGATGGCGTCCCAGTGCTTGATAATCAGCCCGACTAGCGTCCAGTTCAGGAAGAAATCGAGGATCATCTGACCGACCCACTTGAGCTTTCCCCACACCCAATCCCAGGCGGCCGACGTCGCCGACACGATCGTGTCCCAGTTGGCGACGACAAGCGCAACGATGCCGACTACCGCCGCGATAATCAGCCCTACCGGGCCCATCGCGAGCAGCCAGGCAGCAGCCATCCGGGCGCCCTGAATCAGGCTTTGCGTGCCCATCAGCACCCATGCGCCGACGACCCTTAGAGCCGCAGCAGCGGCGCCCGCACCCTGCGAGAGCCAACCGGCGAGCATCATCACGTTGAGCGCGACGAACCGCGCCGCCGCGACCGCTCCGGCCGCGGTCTGTGTGGCCCATCCGGTGACAACGGCCGTGGTCGTTGTCCATGCGGTGATCCCGAGCGCGACAAGCGTCGGGATCATCAGGAGCGTGATCACGCCGGCGGCGATCGAGAGCGCCGTCGAGTGCTCGGAGATCCATCCGACGGACGTCCGCAGAGCGCCGCCGAGGCCACCCTCGCCGATGAAATCCGCGGCCTTTTCGAGGGCAGGTACAACGTAGTTTCCGAGGACGGTAACGACTTTGTCGATTGCCGCACGCTTGAATACCTCGAACTTGGTCGCGGCATTGTCGCGCATGGCATCGCCCGCCGCGTCCGTCGCGCCCTTGACATTGCCGAGGGCGGCGACCGCGGTTTTCGGGTCGAGCTTGAAAAGCGCGGATTGTAGATCCTCGGCCTTGGTTCCGAAAAGGGCGACCGCGGTTGCATTCCGTTCGGCAGGGTCCTTAATCGCTTTGATGCGGGTAAGGACTTCCCCCAGGGCTTTCGAGGCTTCCGGTCCACCCTTGGTGAACGTCTTTGCCATTACGTCCGCGTTGAGCCCGATGGACTTGAAAGCGTCTACGCTTCCCTTACTCATGTCCTTCGAGCGGATCGCGAATTCTTTTAGAGCGTCGCCGACGGTGTCGGCATCGCGGGCGCCCCCTTGCAGACCCTGCTGCATGAGGCCCATCGCGGTCTGAGCGTCAAGCCCCAAATCCTTGAACTGAATCGGGTACTCAGAGAACGTGTCGAGCAAATCCTCGGCCGCATTTGTGCCCGACTGAGAACCCTTTACCAGGACGTCCATTGCCTCTTCGGCGTTCTTCGCGATGCCGGATTTCAGCATCACACCGACCGCGCGACTGACCTTGCCGACGTCCTCGCCCATGACCGAGGCCGTGTCCGAGACACGCGTCGCCATGTCCTTGATCTGGCTCTGCGTCGCCTCGGGCGGCAGCAGACCCTGCTGCGCGATGCCGCGCAGGATGTCGGCGCCGTCGGCGACCGACTCGACGATCGCCCCGGAGTACAGAGCGCCCGCGGCCTTGCCGTACTCCTTCGCGACGGGGCCCGAGCTGCCCATCTGCGCCTGCAACTTGCCGGCGACCTTGCCACGGTCCATGGCTTCGGCGATGCCGCCCATGAGCGCGCTGCCGATCGCCCCGCCGACCGCCGCGGCGGCGAAGCCTTTCAGCGCGGCGCCCATGCCGGAGGACGCGCGCTCGCCGCCGTCGGCCGCGCCCTCGGCGAGACCGTCGCCGAGGCGGTCGCCCGCCTCCTGTCCGGCCTGATCGGCGGCGGCGGCGATCTGGTCGCCGCCCGCCTGTACAGCCGCGCGGGCGCGCGCCATTCCGGCATCTGCGCCCGAGTCGTCGATCGTGATCGTTGCGGCGAGTTCGCCCACCATGAGGGCCACGGGTGGTCACCTCCTGGCGGTCGTCCCTCCCGTGGGGGAGGAGTCAGGCGGAGGGGTGAGCACCCGGGCGAGGCGAGACTCGGCCGAGAGAAGAGCGAGGATGCGCACGCGCAGCCATCGCCAGGAACGGGCTTGCAGCAGCCCGGGAGTGCTGAGGTCGATCCCGTAGACCTCGTGCAGATCAGCCTCGACGAGCGGCCACTCGGCGAGGATCGCCGCCCACGTCAGTGACGCTTGCGGGCCTTCTTGCCCGCGCCGCGGGCGGGCGCCGGGCGGGTACTCGTACCACTCGAAGAGCCCCGACTCGGCGTCGAACTCGCCGCACCCGACTGGCTGCGGCGGGCCGCCCGGTTCGGGGCCAGACGAGAAGGGTCGCCGGCCGCGGTCCAGTACCGCTCTGCGGCGGTCTTGTCCTGCGCGATCCACACCATGGCGGTGATCGCGGCATGTTTGAGCGTCGGCCACTTCACGCCGTCGGCGATCATCTCGTCGTGCGCCGGCCCGAGGACGTCTCGATACAGGTCGCGCTCGGCGGCGTCGCCGAGCACCTGCTCGTCGGCGCGCCCGCCGTCCGCGGCGACCGCCGCGGCATGGATGAGCGCCTGTGTCCGCAGGCCGATCTCGGCCGACGGCGCGGGCACGGTGTAGAGGCGACCGCCGACCGGTAGCTCGATCGACTCGTCGAGCAGCTCGCCGAGTTCCTCGAATGCCACTAGCTGTCACCCCCCTTGGCGGCGAACGTTCCGCCACCGGCCGCGGGGTTGGTGATCTCGGCGAGCGGACCGGACCCGGTAAGCGTCACCTTGATCGTGTCGACCTCGTCGGGGCCCCCGCCGTCCGGCTCCCACGTCACCAGGGCGAGGCCCTGCTGCGCGTCGTCGGCGCCGTTGCGGTCGTAGTAGCGGACGCTCACGTACGACTTGGCGCCGAAGCTGCGGGATGCCTTGCGCAGGGCCTCTTGGGCGCTGTTGAACTTGCCGGTCACGGGGTGGGCGCGGTGGGCGATCGTTGTCTCGATGGACCACGCGAGCATGGTCACGGCCTGCTCGCTCCAGCCCTCGGCGTCGTAGGTCGTCACCTCCTGCTGAGTCGGTTCGATCTTCGGCGTGAACTCGGTGACCCCCGGGACGAGGGTCCAAATCGGGGTGCCGGGCGTGGTGCCCATGTCCAGCTCAAGGCGGTAGCGGCGCGCGAGGGCAGTTACGGTCTCGGCCGGGGGCGTCGGGGTACTCAAGTGGGCGCCTCCTTATTCGAGGTGGGGGTGCGCCCGGTGGGCGCGAACGTGGAAGTTGGCGGAGCGCTCCCAGCGGCCGGCCGAGTCGGCGCCGATCGGGGCGGCCGAGACGCGAAGGACGAGCTGAACGGGGACGGCGCCGAAGCGGTGCGGGCCGCTGCCGTGCAGCACCTCGTGCACCTGGTCGTCGAGGGCGTCGACCTCGCGGGGGTCAGCCCCCGCGCGGGTGCGCGCCTGAATCCCGGTGGTCGTGTCGGTGAGCACGGGGGAGTCGGTGACCGGGTAGGCGGCGAGGCAGATCACGCGGTCGGGGACCGGGGGAAGCGCGGCGATGGTGATCGCGGTCTCGCCCGCGGCGTACACACCGTCGGGGCGGTAGATGCCGACACCCTGCTCGTGCAGCAGGCGGGCGAGACCGTCGAGCAGGTCGACGGTGTAGGTCATCGCAGCGCGCGCCGGATCTGCGCAGCGATCAGTTCCTGCACGGTGCCGGCGGTCTCGGGCAGAACCGACTCGACAAACTTCGCGGAGCGGCCGGGGGAATGCCGGGCGGTCAAGTCCTCGTGGACCCTGCGCGCGTATGGGGTGTCGTAGGAGACGGCGGCGGTCATGGTGGCCTCGTCGACCGAGGTCGCGCCCGAGCGTTCGAGGGTGCCCTCGGCGATCGGCACGCGCTGCCTGCTCGCGCCGAGCACGTGCTCGGCACTGAGCAGCAGCCCGCGCACGGCGGCCTGCTTGATCGCATCGGTGGCGGTATCGCCGCTCCAGCGCAGGCGGGCACGGCTCATTCGCACATCACCTCCGCGCAGCTCGGTACGGGCAGGCCCGGGGCGGTGTGGCGGGTGATCGAGAGCGCGGTCGCCGTCCGACCGTCAGGCAGGGTGACCCGCGATCCGGGCGGACAGTCGAGATCGGGCGCGGCGATGACCTGCGCGCTACTGGTGACCTCGCGCCCGTCGGGCGCGCGCACCATGCGGACGGCCGGCGAGACGAGGGCAGGCACGGCGGGGACGGGAGCGCCGTAGCGCGGCCCGTAAGCGCCGTCGCCGAGGTACGGCTCGATCATGATCCGGTGGCGCAGCAGCACCTCGGGGATACGGCTCACCATCCGATCACCCGCCCCGGGGTCAGACCCGCGCGGCGCAGCGCCCGGTCGGCGCGCGGAGCGAGTTCGACGCCGGCCGCCGCGGTGCGCGAGCTGCGCCCCGACAGGCTCACGGGGCCGATGCTGACCGAGTCCCACTGTCCGCCGGCGCCGGTCCCGTCGTCGCCGCCGGCGAGCTGGAACTCGACCTGCGCGCACGTGGCGTTGGCGAGGGCGGCACGTATCTCGGGGTCGAGGGGGTCGCCGTCCTCGTCAACGGGATAGACCGCTGTGAGCAGCGCCGAGTCGACGTCCTCGCCGGCCCGTGCGAGGAGTCGCTCGGCGTCCGCGGGCGCCGGTTGCCCGGTCCATGCGGCGAGCTGCTCGGGGGTCGCGTAAGGCTGCCGAATGGCTACCCCTCCTTACCGGGCTTGCGGCGCGACGGCGAACGCCCCGCGGCCGGTGGCTGCGGGGCGTCCTGGTCAGGCTCGGTCTCGGGTGCGGGGTCCTCGTCGGGGTGTTCGTGATAGCGGCGCAGCAGCACGTCGGCGCCCTCCTTTGCTGATCAGGTGGCGGCGAGGGTGCCGACGCACACGCCCCGGTCGTCGAGGCGCTTCACGGCGTAGTGAACGTTCGTCGTGATGACGGTCGTGCGCTTGAGAATGTCGCGGTCGGTCTCGACGAGCGGGCGCCGCTTGTAGAGGGCGCCGAGACTGTTGTTCTTGAGGATCATGAACTTGCCGGCGGTGATCCGGTTCGTGATGAACACCGGCAGTCCAGCGATGGCGCCGATCTGTCCGGTGCGCACGGGCGTGTCGCCGCCGAGCTTCGACGCGTCGATGAACTGCGGGTCGGCAAATGCCTCGGCCTGCTGGGCGGAGTTAAGGAACAGACCCGCGAACTCGGCCGGCTCCCACTCGTCGCCGAACTGCGCGAGCGCGGGCACTACGGCGTCGCCCCACGTGAACCGGGTTTTTCCCGCGGCGGTGGTGAACTGGAAGGGCTTGCCCCCGCCCTGCGCGGTCTCGTCGGCCTGCGCCTGCGTGATGAGGGCGGCGTCGACCTTGCGGGCGGCGAGGATGCCGAACTGTCGCTGCGCCTCGCCTCGCGCGTCGCCGAGGCCGGTAAGCAGGGCCTTGTCGGTGATTTCGACCGCCTTACCGGCTTCCAAGATCACGGCCTCGCTGTGCGACTGCTTCATGACGCTGGTGGTCATGGCGGTGCCCTCGGCGAGGTCGTCGAGTTCGCCGAGCGCGGCCCACTTCGGGAAGTTGATTCGGTCGCCGGGCTGGCCGGTGAGGGTGTCGTCGGTGACGACGGCGCCGCTTGCCATGACGCGAACGGTGCCGGTGAATCGGGCCTGTGCCATGTCGGCCCAGACCTCGGGAATGATGAGATCGGCGGCGGTGGTGTTGGGCACGCGGGCCCTCCTTGGTTACTGGGTTCCGGCGAGGCGCCGGTAGGTGTCGGGGTCGGTCTGGAACAGGTCGGCGCGGGCGCCGTAGTCCATGGCTGCGAACTGATGCGCGGTGACGCCGCCGCTGGGGGCGCCGGAGAATTCGGCGCCGCCGCGGGGCGGTCCGGTCGGGCCTGCGCGGTAGAGGTCGGGGTCGGCCGTGACTGCTGCGGTGATCGCCGCGCCGAGCTTGGTGTCGAACGTCGCGTCGGCCGGGTCGAGGTCGGAGACCGAGGCGAGGAAGCTGCGGGAGTTCAGCAGCCGGTCGCCGCGGGCGCCCTGGTCGGCGGCAGCGCGGGCGACGGCGAGTTCGACGCGGGCCGATCGCAGTTCGGCGGCGTGGTCGGCGAGCAGGCGGTCGCGCTCGGCGACCGCGGCGGCGAGCGCGGCCGGGTCCTGCTCGGCCTCGCCCCCGTTCGGGTTGAGCGCACGGGTCACGGCGTCGAGGGCGGCGCGCAGCTCGTCGCGCTCGGCCGCGGCCTGGTCGGCGCGGGTGGTCACCTCGGCGAGCTGCTGTTCGGCGAGCGCGGCCGGCGCCGGAGGAGCGCCCGGGGCGGGGCTCGGCGGGGTGGCCGGGTCGCCCGCGGGCGGTGTGGCGGTGCCGGGGTCGGCGGTGTTCTCGGACATGACGGGATAGCCCTCCGGGGCTCGTTCGGGCATGAAAAAGGGCCGCCGGATCGGCGGCCCCATATAGGGGAGAGAGGGGCTAGGGCTCGGCCGGTGCGAGCTGCTGCTCGGCGGCGACGTAGCCGCGCACCCATGCGGCGCGCAGCAGTGGCTCGTCGCCGCGGTGCGGGCAGTCGGTTGCCGGTCGGCCAGCGACCGCGGCGGCGGCGCCGGCCTCGCGGGCGCGCACGGCGTTCTCGCGGAACCCCACGATCACCCCCTAGAACTTGTTGCGTTGGTCCTCACGGGCGGCGCGGGCGGTGTCTCCTGCGGCGGTCCGGGCGCCGGATACTTGCTCGGTGAACTCGGTCAGCGTGACGCGCGGTGAGACCTCCTCCCAGAAGCGGATCAGGTCCTCACTCGCCCTCGCGTAGGCGACGTGTGCGGGGCCGCTGAACAGGGAGATGGGATCGACGCCGGCGGCACGTGCCTTTCGGTTCAGCATGAATCCGCGGGTGTGGTCCTCGGCGGCGAGCATTTGCAGATAGACGTGCTCGCGGTACATCTCGCGGATCTCCTCGCGGCTGTACGCCTCGCGCGCCGCCCGCTGTTCGAGTTCCCGCTCGTACGCCCATCGTTCGGTGGCGGACATGTGCTCGGTCCCGTCGGGGCCCTTTTCGAGGTCGCGTCCGTAGGCGCCCCACTCGTCGGGGTCGGCCGGCGGCGGGTCGTCGAGGCGTACGGGCTGCATGGCCTCGGCGAGCGCGTTCCGAGTGGCGAGGGTGTCGGCGACGCTTGCGCCTGCGGGGGCGGGCGGCGGCGCGGCCGGGTACCGGCGATCGATCTCGGCGGCGATCCGGGCGGAGTCCTCGGGGGAGGCGTAGCGCACCCCCCAGACGAGCAGGTCGTCGCCGAGGGCGGAGAGATCGCCGGCGAGGCGCCCGCCGGGGAACAGCTCGCCGAGCATCCGGCGCCGGTGGATCTCGGCGCCGATCGCCGCCCGGTCGCCCTCGACGTTGCGGGCGCGGGCGGCGAGATCCCGCTCGGACATGCCGACGAGGTCGCGACGGATACCGGGCATGGCGGCGTCGATGTCGCGCCGGTCCATCTCGCCCATGATCCGCAGCATGTCGTCGTCGCCCAGGTGGACGGCGACGACGGCGAGCTCGTCGTCGCTGAACTCGGCGAGGTTGTCGACGAGACGGCCCTGCGGGCGGATGCGGTCGAGCAGCACCTGCTCGTCACGCCGGCCGGCCTCGCCGCGGATGCGGTCGAGGTCGCGCTGATCAAGCACGCCGGGCCGGATCGCGGCGCCGAGCTGCTCGTCGGTCATCTCCGGCAGGGTGCGCTCGTCGCCGGAGCGGACGCGCGCAGCCTCGACCGCATCCCGCGGCGGACGCGGCGCCGTGCTCGGCAGGTTGCCGGCGCCGGGCTGCTCGCGCTCGCGGCGCCGGATGAGTTCGGGGTGCTCGGCGAGGTGCGCACGCTGCTTGGCCTGCCACTGCCGCACCTTGGCCTCGGCCGCCCGACGAGCCTCGGGGCTCGTCGCCGCGGCCGAACGGTTCTTGTACTTCCTGATCCCGCGCTCGATCGCCCGCTGCTTCTGTGTCGCCTCGTATCCGTCGGGGTCCTCGGACGCCTCGGCCGCCGGCCGGGTCACCCCGGGCAGGTAGGCGGCGACAGAGTGCCTGCAATTCGGATGTTGGAAACCGCGCTGCCGGGCCTCGTCCAAGCTGCCCGCGACGTGCACCTGCACGGTGCGGCCGTCCTCGACGGCGTGCTCGACCTCGACCGTGCGGGCGCCGCCCGGTCCGTCGAGTGACAGCACCTTGCCCTCGAACGGCTTGCAGAGCGGGCACTCGTGCGGGGCGTTGCTGACGATCACGAGGTCGACGCCGGCCGCGCGCAGCTTGTCGCCGTGCGCCTCGACCGCGGCCCTGCCGGTCGCTGTCCGCACGGCCATCTCGGCATAGCTCGTCATCTGCCACGCGCGCCCGCCGCGATCGACGAACGTCCTCAATCCACGGTCGGCAAACCGGTCCATGGCGGATTGGGTGGCCTGCCTGCGGGTGTCGATGCCGAGCAGGGGAGTCGCCGACACCTCGGCGATCACCTGCCGGTATCCGTCCTCGACGCCGCGGAGAATCCCGCGGTGCGTGGCCGTGACGAGATCGAGGGTCTCGGCGGCGAGGCGGTCGACCGCCCTCGTGTTGGGCGTGGTGTCGGCGATCCGGCGCAGGTCGTTGTCGTGCAGCGCGCCGAGTTCGGCGAGCCCGGATCGGGCGCCGATGCTGTACGCCTCGGCCACCGAGTCGAACACCTCCAACCGGGTTGCCTCGGCGAGGGCGTCGACGACTCCCTGCGCACCACGGCGCAGCGCCTGCACGTCGCGCAGTTTGTTGGTCGCCCACCCTGGGGCCTCGAACCCGTCGGCCAACTGCCGGGCCACGATGCCGAGCAGCCGCTGCTCGGCGTCCGCGTAGAGATCGCGGACGCCGGCCGAGAGATCCTCGACCATGCCGGGGTGGATGGGCATCGCACCCCCTCACACGGTCAGACGAGGGCGCCGGCCTGCATGGGGTCGGGCACGGCCTGCCCGGTCTCGGTGAGGATGCGGCCGACCTCGGCCTGCACCGCGGCCTCGTCCCACTCCGGGTGGATCATCCTCACTTTGGTGTCGACGCTCACGGCCTGCGCCTGCTGGAACAGTGAGAGCGTCTGTGCGAGGGCGGCCGGGTCCTCGCGGACCGTGCTCCCGAAGTCGATCCGGGGGCGCGCGGGCACGATGGCACGGCCGAACATGCGGCGGTCGAGCAGCAGCATCACGTGCAGCATTTCGCCGAGCGGCGGGGAGTAATAGCGGACCTTCTTGCCCCGGGTCGTCATGCTCCGGCGCTGCTGCGCCTTGACCTCGGTCGCCGTGATCGCGGCGCCCTGGTCGTCGATGCCGAAGGTCTGCGCGCTGTATCCGGCGGACCGTACGGCCTGCCGGGTGGCTGCCTCGGACGTCCGCTCGTGCTCGTCGACCCTGATCGCGAACTGCGACAGGGTGATCCCCCCGCCCTGCTCGGTGGGCGGGATGTTCAAGAGCTGCCAGATTTCCCGATCGTCGTCGAACGAGGCGCCTCGGCCGGGGCCGTGGTCGCGCAGGTAGGCGTCGGGGATGATCAAGCGGGCGCGGGCGAGGCGGATGTCGCGAATCCAACTCGTCCATGTCGTATCGAGGGCGTCGAGGACGTCGTACAGCGGGGCGGCGTAGTCAGAGCGGCCGAAGTCCGAGCCGCGGTGCTTGCGGTTGGGTCCGATGTTGCGGACGTAGGCGGCGGTCAACCGGTCGATGCCAGTCTCGATCGACTCGCCGTCGGGGCCGAGGGCCTCGGCGAGCGGTGCGACGGCAAAGTGCTCGGTCAGCGGGACGCGTCGGCCGAGGTTGTCGGTCGTGCCCTGGTAGAGGGCGTGCAGGATGCGACCGCGTTCGTGCCGTTCGAGGTGGCGGAGCACGGTCGCGCCGTCCGAGGCAAGCTCGTGCCAGAAGGTAACTGCCCGCAGGATGCCGAACGAGAACTCGGGTACCGCACTGTCGGGGTGCACGGTGGTGAGCAGCGGCCGGTCGACGAGCGAGTGATCCCACGTGATCCGCAGGTACACACCGCCGAGGGCGGCGGCGACCTCGGCGGATTCGAGCAAGGTGTTCGCGATGCCGTCGGCGTCGGTCAGCTCGTCGAGCCGATCCTGCGTCGGGCGGTCCGGCACGGTGAACGTGGGCGGCTCACTGAACAGCAGGTCGGCGGACGCGGTGGCGATGTCGCCGGCGAGGGGGATGTGCAGGCGAGCGTCGCGCTTGCCGGGCGTCGGTGTCCGGCGGCGCCCCCACAGGCGCGAGGTGCCGTCCTTGCGCGTCGGGCTGTTGCCGTAGACGGCGGTCAGCTTCGCGGGGTCACCCGAGTACCAAGCGTCATCGACGCGGATCTCGGCGAGGGTGGCGGCGAGGTGCGGCGGGGGCCACGGAACGTTGGCGTCAGGCAGCGGCACAGTCCACCCCCGTCCTGCTCCGAGCGCGCGTGCGAGCGCGGGTACGCGCGGCCGTCCGGCACGTGCGGCATTTGCGGGTGCCGTTGCCGGCCCGGTAGGTGTTGGCCTCGTTGAACGGGTGGCCGTGGATGCAGGCGGTCTGTCGGGCGCGGGCGGCGACGTGCGACTCGCCCCGAAGAACGTTGACTCGCTGCGTGACCGGTTCCAGGTGGGTGGGGTTGACGCACCCGCGGTTGCGGCACAGGTGGTCGATCACGAGGCCGGCGGGTATCGGCGCGACGAGGGCCTCGTACGAGGCGCGGTGCGCGTACTGCCGTTCGCCGTCGATGGTGAAGCGGGCGTATCCGTTGGGCATGAGGTAGCCGGTCCACTGCCAGCAGCCGGCCGGGGTGTCGGTGATGCGGGCGAGGAATCGGTCGGTCCAGTCGGCGCGCACGGGCGGCCCCCCTTGGGCATGGCAAAGCCCCCGCGCCGACTCGGCGGCGGGGGCCGTGGTCGGGTTGGGTTATGCGGCGTGTGCGAGCAGGGGGCGCCACTCGTGCGCCGTCGAATGGATCACATAGCGCAGGGCGTCGACGCTGTGATCGTCCTTCTTCACCGGCTTGTCTTCACCGCGGGCGGCGGCCTCTTCTGACCACACGTAGTTGGGCAGTTCGCCGAGCAGCCCCTCGCACGAGCGATGGATGCGCAGCAGGCCGGCGTCGAGGGCGTTCGAGACGCTGCGGATTCCGTCGAGCACGTCGTTCACCGCGCGGGTGACGCCGGGGTGCCCGTCGGCCCACAGTTGATTCGAGTAGCTCGCGGCGCTCGGGTCGATGAACGTCCATTCCGGGATCACGTCCAGCTCGCCGAGCCAGTCGCGGACAGCGCGGCTGTACTGCGCGTCGGTCATCTGGCGGTGTGCGGCTCGGGAGTCGTGGCGCCACTCGCTCACCACGTACAGGCGGCCGTCGTCGCCGAGCCCGAGCAGCAGCGCGGCGAAAGGATTCGCCGTGCCGTAGTCGATGCCGAGCCAGTAGCGGCGCATCGAGGGCAGCTCGTCGACGACGTGCAGCGCCTCGTCGTAGGCATCGAAGATCGAGCCCTCGGCGACGACCCACTCGCCGAGGATCATTCGCCGGCGCCAAAGGCCGGTGAACTCGGCGGCGAGCGCGGCGACGTACGCCTCGCTCAACGAGGGGTTGTCGGCGAGGCGGAAGTGAAACGCGGCGAGGTCGAGGTCGCCGGCGCGGTCGAGGTAGTCGGTCCGCAGCCAATGCCGGGGCGAGTCGGGGTTCGTGGTCCCGATCAGCTTCGCCCCGGGCACAGACAGGCGGGCGAGCAACTGGCGGAAGAACGCGGCGGGCAGCAGCGTGACCTCGTCGCAGTAGGCGAGCGAGGCGGTCATGCCGCGCAGGCGCCCCTCGGCGCGCGCGTCCGAGGCGCCGACGAGGTGAACGACCCTGCCGAGGATCACGGCCGTGGTGGCGCCGCGGGTGTGGTGGACCTCGGCCGCAACATCGCCGAACAGAGCGCGATCGGCGAGGACGTCGAGACAGTTCCGCTCGATCGTCTGGAGCGACCGACCGCAGATGACGATCAGCCCGGACGCGGGGGCGCGCCGGATCATGAGCAGGAAGCAGACAAGACTCGCGATCGTCTTTCCCGACCTGACGCTGCCGTGCCACAGGTTGATACGGGCGGTGGCGCCGCGGATCGAGTCGACCTGTTTCGGAGAGAGCGGGGCGAGGGCGGTCACTACACCCCCTCGCGGTCACCTCCGGCCGGCGGCCCGAGCAGGGCGTCGGCGAGACGGTCGAGCATCGAGCCGCCGCTGCTCCCGTTGCTGCTGTGGCGGGCGAGTTCAGCGACGCGGGCGTGTACCTCGGTGAGGGCGCGGGCGGCGGTGGCGTGGTCGCGGGCATCGCGCGCGGTCTCGGCGCCGACCGTGCGGGCGACTTGTCCGAGGGCGCCGTCGAGGGCCTCGTCGGCGAGCTGCTCGCGGCGTGCGGCGGCGTCTGCTCGTCGGGCCTCGGTCGCGGCGGCAACGCGGGCGCCCCCGGAGAAGGTGAGTCCCTCGGCCTTGGCGATCTTGCTTACGGTCGCGGCGCTGCGCCCGGTGAGTCGGGCGATCTCGTTACGGCTCCGGCCCTCGGAGTGGAGGCGGCGCACCTGCTCGCGGTCGCGTTCGCGGATCGGCTCGGGCACTGGCTCACCTCCCGGAGGACATGAGTACGCCCCGCCGCAGGGGGGTGTGCGGCGGGGCGTACGGGATCGGGGGGTTTCCGGGCACGCCGGAGACGCCTCGAACAATAGGTCACGAACCGATAACGGCGCAAGCCTGTTCGTCGTGGGTCTCTCCCGACTCCATGGCGGCGGCGAACAGAGCGAGCAGCGGGCCCATGTCGGACCGCTCCCACACCCGGTGTCCGTCGAGGTCGAGGGGGACCGGCGCCGAGCAGGACGGACCGCCCGAGCAGGTGATGCGCTGCACGTCCCCCGACGCCGAGTACGAGGTGAGGGGGGACGCGCACCACGGGCACGGGTAGCGGCTGCTCGCCGACCGCTCGTCGTGGCGCAGGGTGCGCAGTACGCGGTCGGCGCACTGCCTCGCGACGCGGTGCGCCTCGTGCAGCGCCCATCCGGGCAGGGGAGCGAACAGCGGGTCGGGCCCGTCGGTCTGCTCGCCGAGCACGCGTCCCTCGACGTACACGCTTGCCCAGTGAGCACCGGCCGTGCGGGAGCCGTGCCCTTGGTGCGTGCGGTAGTTCCAGCGGTGCAGCTCGTCGAGGGGGGTGTGCTGCTGTGTCACGGCGGCGCAGGTGTCGGCGAGGTCGAACAACATGTTCTCGACGGCGACCACGGCATCGTGGGCGGTGAGGTTCAGCGGGGCGGGGTGCGCGCGCAGGGCGTACGGCTCCCGGTCCTCGACGAGCAGCGGCCCCTCGGCGACCTTGTCGAGGAATCCGGTCGTCTCCCTCGGTGGCCAGTCGGCCGCGGTGGGCGGCGCCTCGACGGCGGCGAGCAGCGCGCCCCACTTGTCGCGCACGAGGCGCAGGGCGGCGACGGTCTGATCTATGGCGCGGGTCTGGTTCATCGGTCCCCCTCGGTGACGACGTGCTGCTCGACGAGCTGCTCGCGCAGGGCCTCGGCCTCGGCGAGCGCGAGGTCGCGGTCGGTCTCGGTCTCGACGAGGGCCTGCTCGGCGGCCTCGATGCGCTTGTGCAGGCGCATGGCCGCGGCCTGCTGTCCGCCGGCGCTGCGGCGGTGGGTGTCGCTCTCGGCGACCTCGGCCTCGACGTCGGCGCGCAGGGCGGCGCAGTCCTCGGGGGTGAGCACGCCGCGGTCGGCGCGGGCGAGGAGCAGCAGGAAGCGCTCGCGCCGGGCCTCGCGGGTGAGTTCGCGGACGAGGACTCGGCCGCGACGGGAGTCGGTACGGGTACGGGCGTGCAGTGTCATGCGGGCGTGTCTCCGTTCGAGGCTCGGCGGGCGGCCGACGAGCAGGCGGTGCAGTGGATCGGGCAGGGACGGCGGACGAGGGCGCGCGCCTCGCGGTCGAGGCGGCCGTCGAGCCGCACGGCGCCGACAAGGGCGGCGACCACGGCGAGGGCGAGCGCGGCGACGAGGGCGAGCAGGACGTCGGTCATGTGGTTCGGTCCCCGTCCGTACGGGCACGGCGGAACCAACGGGAGAGGGAGCGCCGAGCGCGCGGTTCCCGCGCGCGAGGCGCGACCGGTCGCGCGCAGTGGTTGCTGTTGATCTCCCATCCGTCGATGGCGAGGCGGTCGAGCAGGGATGCGGCGGTGAGCGTGGCGAGGTGGGGGTGCACGTCGAGCGTGTCGGTCAGGTGGGCGGCGATCGAGGCGCGGGCGGCGGGCGGGGTCATCGGTGCTGTCCTCCTGAGGTGTGGCGGGCTCGGACTGTGCGGGGCGAGGGCGGGGTGCACATGAGGCGCACGAGGCGGTCGTGCTCGTCCTCGGCGTGGTCGGCGAGGATGCGGTCGCAGAACGCGGCGGTCAGCTCGGCGAGGTGGGCCTCGGCGCGGGCGCGGCGGTCGGCGTCCTGCTCGACGAGGCGTCGAAGGTGATCACTCACGCGGCGGCCTCCTGTGCGGCTCGGATGCGGGCGGGGTGCGGTTCGGGGGCGGTGCAGTGCTGGCTGGGGGCGGCGCCGCAGTCGGGGCAGGTGGTGACCTCGACGGCGTAGGCGTCGCGGCGGCGGCCGTGGACGTTGTTGCGCAGCTCGATCCCTGCGCCCCGCTTGCACAGCCGGCGGCGGCCGGCGCGGCAGGTCTCTACCGGGCACGGCACGGCGAGCGCGGGCAGTGAGGCCCGTTGGTTGGGCAGGGGTGCGCGCAGGGCGGACCGCTGCTCGGGCGTGATGTACGGGCGCGGCTCGTCGTCGACGGGGCGGCCGACTCCGGCGACCAGGGCGAGAACGGCGGCCGGAGGGGCGGCGTCGAGTGCCTGCGTGATCGACCGCGGGGGCAGGTGTCCCTCGGCCGCGGCGGCGAGCTGCTCGCGGCGGCGTGCGGTGAACTGCTTACCGGTCTCGGTCGGGTTGCCGTCGTAGATCGGGTGGGCGGCGCCGATCCGGGCCTCGCGGATACGGGCGCGAATCCTGCGCACGTCCGCGGGGGTGGCTCGCTTCTCGGTCACGCCGTAGTGGTCGGCGACCGCTTGCCGGGTGTCATCGTCGAGGGGGATGTCGCGCAGGGCGTAGGCCCATGCTCGGGCGTCCGCCTCGCCGATGGTGCGCAGGTCGAACGCGGCACACAGGGCGAGGACTTCGGCGGCGTCTGCCGGGGTCATTGGGCGTTCTCCTGTTCTCGGAGTTGGGCGGCGAGGTCGAGGCCGGCGCGCACCCGCTGATCGGTGGTGGAGGGGCGGGCGGCGCCGGGGTTGAGCGGGACGACGTTCGGGCCGGCCCCGGGTGCGCGCGGGGGCGGGGTGGGCAGGGAGCGCCAACCCGAGACGAAGTAGCGGGCGGAGCGGGGGCGGGTGCGTGCGGCCTGCCAGGCACCGCCGGCGTGATCGACGAGGACTTGTACGCCGCACCGCTCGATCAGGGCGTGCAGCAGCAGCCACTCGGCGGAGGACAGTTCCCAGGAGACGACCATTCCGGCGGCGCTCATGGCGTCGACGAGGGGCCGTACAGGCTCGGCGATCCGGGGTCCGTCGGGGCTAGCTTGTTCACCTCTACTTCCGAAGGAAGTAGAGGGGTAAGGCTTGGTGCTGGCTTGGGGGCCTGTGACGCTATCGACGGCGTCACGGTGTGACACCCCCTCGCGACCTGCGGATTCCTCCTGAAACGAGGGTGCGTTTCGGTTCTGATTCGGAGCCGATCCGCGCTCGTTTCGCGCACGATCCGCGGCCGATTCGTCGCCGATCCGAGCCTCGTTTCGCGTGCGGCTCTTGGCCTTGCGCTCCGCGGCGGCGGTCCGGTTGGCCTCGACCTGCGCCCTCGTCGAGTTCCGCCCGCCCTCGAAAAAGTCGTGCACCATGAAATCGCCGACGGGGGGCTGAGGGCAGCGCGGGCAGGCGTGCCCGTGCTCGTGCCACAGACCGACCGTGACGAGCTTCCGGGCCTGCGGGGCGGTCCCGTACTGGCGGGCGACCACGGCGGGCACGGTGCCCTCGGTGAGGTGCTGCGCGGAGTAGGCGCCCGCCCTCACCCACAGACCGAGGGCGGCGTTACCGGCCTTGACGATCTTCGGGTGCATGTGCGAGCTGTCGTCGATCTTGAACCACGCCACGGTGGGTGACTCCTTCCTGATCTGCGGGGGGTGGGGTACCCGGTTCGGGGCGGCCGGCGAGGGCGGCGGGGGTGTGCAGCGGGCAGCGGTAGCCGGGCAGATAGCGGCGGGCGCCCGGGGCGCCGCAGTAGCGACGCCCCGCCCCGCTCCAGTGCCGGCACCGGTAGTCGATGGCCGGCCCCGGGGTCACTGCGCGGCCGGCTCGGCGGCCTCGGGCCAACCGGCGAACTGCGAGGGCACGTCCTCGACCGCGGACTGCTCGCCGCCCTGTACGGACGGCTGCTCGACGATCTCGCCCTCGATGTACTCCCCGGGCACGTCGAGACCCTCCGGGGAGGCATCGCGCCGCACGGTCCCGTCGTGGGCCACGGCGCGGGCGAGTTCAGCGGACTTGGGCAGCAGCTTGAACAACTGCCGTACGCACGTCTTGCAAGCCATCGCGTCGTAGTCCGTGGACCACGGCCCGAAGTCCTTCGCCTTGCTCCGCTTGCGGATCGCCTCGACGTCGTCGACGTCGAGCACCACGAACGCGCTGCCCCCGTTGGCCAGTCGGGCAACGGCGTAGTAGTGCGTTGCCGGCCCCTTGGCCGAGCCGCGCGCCGGAACGTGGCGCAGCTTGGGGTCGAGTCCGTACTCGTACTCGAACTCGTCGCCGTCGTGCACGGTGCCGGTGTCGAGGCCGGCGGCGAGGGAGTGCTGCCAGAACAGTTTGATCATGCCCTGGTAGCCGATGACGAGCTGTACCTCGTACCCGCGGATCTTCTTGTTCCAGAAGGGCAACAGGTACGCCTCGCCGGACACGCCGCCCGGCTCCAGCCCGAGGGCCGAGCAGGTCATCAGGGCGCCGGCGAACGACTCGCGGCTGCACTCGGCGAGGTGCTCGATCCTGCGCAGCTCGGTAAGAGCGATCCGGGCGATACGGTCGGCGCCGCCCATGTGCGCGGGCAGCGCGCGCTCGATCTCGGGGCGCATCTGCTGCACGAACTGCACGAGCGTGGTCGCCGGTTGCGCGGCGCGGGTGGCGGGGACGGCGGGTGTACGGGTCTGCGTCGTGCGGGCGGCGACGCGGTCGGCGAGATTGCTGGTCATGCTGCGTTGCTCTCTTTCGGGACGACGAGGCGTCGGGCGCGGTGCGCCCGGAACTCGTCGGGGCGCTCGGCGGCGAGGCGCGCGGTATCGAGCGCGTCGACGCGGTGCGTGTACTGCTGCGCGAGGTCGGGGTGAGCGGCGGTGAATCGTTTCTGCGAGAGCGGCCCGTTCTGCTTCCACGTGAACGCGACGGCGCCCTGCGTCTTGACGATCTCGGCCTCGCCCGCGGTCGCCTTGAGGCGGTTGTCGACCTCGCGCAGCTCGTCGGCGGTCCGCTGCTCGCGTGCCTTGAGTTCGCGGCGGCGCTCCAGCAGCGGCAGCACCTCGGCCGGGTCCGCAACGGTCACCCCGCCAGCCGTGACCGAGTAGAGGTGATCGAGCAGGGCCTCGGTCGCCTCGGAACCGTCGAGCGGCGGCGGAGTGCGGTCGAGCACGCCCTGCCAGAATCGGCCGACGATCTCGACGAGGTGCTCGACGAGGGCCTCGTCGCGCTCCACGCGGTGAATCAGCAGCCGGTTGCCGCCGAGCAGCGCCGCGACGTGCGCGTGCCCGTACCCGGTGACAGCGAGGTACCAATGCGTCTGGAGCGCCGGCCCGTCCGGCACGCCGAGCAGCCACTCGTCGAGCTGGAACGCGCTACGGGTCTTGATCTCCAGCAGGCTCGACGGCGACGAGGCGCCCTCGTCGAGCACGTACCGGTCGACGTTGGCGAGCATCCAACGACGCTCGACGTGCGCGAGCGTCCCCGGACCCTCGACGAGGCCGAGACCGGTCCGCGCCGAGAACACCCGCGCGACGGTCGGCTCGTGCTCGTGCCCCCAGAACGCGGCCTCGGCGAGGACCGGATCGAGCGGGCGGTCGAGCGGCAGCTCGCCGACCTTGTCGAGGTAGACCTCGGTCGGCGACGTGTACTTGCTCATGCCCAGCACGGCGGCAACGTCCGAGCCGCCGATGCCCGCCCGACGCACGGCGAGCCACTCCTCGCGGCCGAGGGCCGGCGGAGCAACGACGACACCGGTCGGCGTCACCAGCGGCAGCGCCGGAGCGCTGTTCACTGCTCGCCCCCGACGAACCGGGCGTAGACCCGGTGCTCGGTAGAGCCGCCCGAGGTGATCGTGCGGGCGACCGCCTCAAACGATCCCGCCGGCGAGTACGCCGGAAGTCGGGCGTTACGGATGGCCTGCGCGGCAGACGCCGCGCGGGTGATGCTGGCAGGCTTCCCGACGACTCCCCACACGTTGGGGTGCGCCCGAAGATCGGAAGCGATGCGGGTGTGCTTGGTGTTCCGCTGCTTGGGCGGCGGACCGATGAACTCGACGAGGCTGGAAGGCTGTTCGTTCCTCATGCCGCGACCCCCTGCTCGCCGCGGACCTCTCGGACACGCGGGGCGAGGATGCGCCGGATCATGGCGAGCTGCTCGTCGGTCGGTTCGGGCCACTCCGTCTGATCGTGCGGTGTGGCAGGTGTCTCCTTGGTGTGCACGGCTCCCCCTCCGTTGTTGCACATGTCGAACAACCAAGGGCGCAAAGTGCTGTATAGCGCCCCGCTGGTTGTTGCAGATGTCGAACAAGGGCAACCGTAGGTGGCTCGAAAGTGCACGTCAACGCCATAGATCGGCGTGCAGTTCGGGGTAATGGCTGATTAGATGAGAGTGTTCGAGTTGTGCAACAAGAACAGGAGTAAGAGAGTGTCGGAGATCGACACCCCCTTCCGAGCCCCGTACGGAACCCCCTTCGGGGACCTCGTTCGGAGCGCGAAGGATGAGACGGGGCTCTCGTACCGCGACCTCGCCAAGAGAGCCATAGACCCGATAACCGGGGTCGAGGTGAAGTACGCGACCCTGTTCCGCATCGCGAAAGACAAGCCGATCATGCTCGAACCAGGTGTCATCGGCGCTGTGGCCGCTGCGATCGGACGGCCCGAGCGCGACGTGCGGATCGCTGCCTCACAGCAGTACTGCGGACTCGTCGCCGACGATCCGTTCGAGATGAGCAACGACGAGACGACCGTCGTGGTCGTCCACGCTCCCGGCATGGGGCGCAAGGACATGCCCAAGGTCGAGGCGCTCCTGCGGCGCTATGCGGCGGGCGACCTTCCGGCGGAACTTTCCAACACCGACCACTCGTCTAGTAGTTGATCACTAGGCGTCGTAAGCGCGTGACCTGCGGTGTTGGGATGAGTAAGGTGGTTCGGGCGCCTTGACTCGTGCACATGTTCGAGTCGAGGTCAGTCATGCCACGAGGGGGGCACCACCTTGATCCGCGTCATCCGCACCCAACTCGATACCGGAGCCATCGCCGTAGTCCGAGCCACCGAATCGGGACTCACCATCGACATGGACGGCCGCCACATCACCCCCACAGGTGCGGCAAGCCTCCAGCAAGCCCTAAACGGACTGGCCCCCCACGCGGAGCGCGAGGGCGCCGCCGAAGGCGCCCAGCGGGCGCCCGCCGGCGAACGAGCCTGAGCAACGCGAAGGGCCGCGCAGGATGCCCTGCGCGGCCCTCGCCGGTTACTACGCCGCCGCGACGAGACTCCGCCGCCTCACGAGCTGCCTAGGCACCACGGACACGAACTGTTCAACGGGAACGTTCCTGCGCCCCGGACCCTGCGGCTTCAACCGGACCTCGACCAAGGCCTCGAAGATCGCCCGCCGCTGCGAAAGATCCAACCCTCGCCACGCCGCCTCGATCTCCTGCATGGTCGCCCCCGCCAACTCGCGGACCACCGGAGGGACCGCCATCGAACGGGCCTGCTTCCTTGCCGCCTCGATCTTCGGCAGCATCTCGCCCTCGACGGCGACGAGCCCCCGTGCCGAGAGCCTGCCCGCTGCTGCCTCGGCGTAGAACGCATCCAACTCGGACTGGAGGAGTACGGCCTTGGCCTCGGCCGCTTCCAGCTCCTTCAGCATCTCGGCGTCATCCTTCGCGTACGCCCGAGCGAACGACGGCGACGACAACCACTCGAACGTTTTCCGCTCCACGAACGGATCAACGATGCTGACCTGCGCGCTCGCGTGGTACCCCGTCTCGCCTTCCGGCGCCGGCGTCGTGCACGAGTACCGGGGCAGGCCGTGCTGCCTGTCGGAGTTCACGCCGAACTCGCAGACATCGCAGATCATCACGCTAGACAGTTGATGGATGGCCTTCCCCGGCCGCTGGTTGAACTTCCGCTTCTCCTTGCGCGCCTTGACTGCGCTGGTTGCGCGAAGGTGGTCGACCTCCTCGACGAGCGCCGGCCACGCGTCCCGGTTGGTTACCTTCCCGTGGTGCTTGCGGTAGCCGAGGTATCGGTCGTCGGTCGCAAACAGGGTGATCGTCGCGGAGATCCATCGAGCCATGATCATGGGCTCGCCGCGGTCGATCAGGTCCCGCGCGATGTCCTTCGCGTCCTCGCCCTCGTCCAGTCGATCGCGGCATTCCTGGCGCAGCTCGACCGCAGCCTCGATCCGAGCTACCCAATCCGGGTGGAGATCCTCGTTCTCCTTCAATCCGGGGTGCCACGCTGCGGCGCGCCGGACCATGGATTTGGTCCAGTGGAACGACGGAGGCGTGACGCCGCGCCTGTTGAAGCGTGCGGCGATCTTGGTCGACTCCTCGAAGTTGCCGACGCCCTTGGTCAGCTCGACAATGATCGGCTTCTCGATCGGGTCGGCCTCGGTGCGCAGGAACGCGCCCGTACGCTCGTCGTAGATCCGCCGGTACCCGTAGGCGACCGGGGCGTGAGGGCGGCCGGCCGCGGCGTTCGCGGTCAGCGTCCGCATGACGTTGCGCCGCAGCTCGCCGACTTCCCGCTCGCCAATGAGGGCGTCGAGGCCGGTCCGGAATCGGTCGTCTTCGTTGGTGAGGTCGTAGACCTTGCCGCCGTAGCACCACAGGACGCCGTGCTTGGCACATGCGTCTCGCAGTCGCGCGTACACCGCGACGTCACGCTGCAACCGCGTCGAGCCGAACGCGATCACGATGTCGAGCTTTCCGCCCTCGATCCACTCGATCATGCGCTCGAACTCTTCGCGCTCGATCTTGCCGCGGTAGGTCGATGCTGATCGGTCGTCGTCGACGAACTCGCCAGCAACGACGGTGCCGAGGTCGTCGGACGTAGCGCGCCCGACGTCAAGCTGTTCCTTGACTGAGTACCCCTGCCGCTTCTTCTTGCCTCGGTACGCGCTCTTACGTGCGTAGAGGCCGGCCCGCAGGCCGGCGAGGCTCTCGCGCAGGGACTTAATGCCTGAAAGGTTCATACGGTGGCCCCCTATCGAACAACCGTACGTCCTTCTCGGTTAGAGGCGTACGGCTTTACCGAAGGGCACCAATGTGGCGACGAAGGCCCCGAGCCTGTTGACGAGCGTGCTCGTCCAGAGCCACCAGAACTCCCGGGGCAGGCCCGCGACGCTCTCGCGCGCGGCCCGTCTCATACCGGCAACGGACATACGGAATCCCCCCGAGATGTAAGCGTCCCTCTACTCGATCGGACCCTACGGACCGAGGCCCCGCAGAGCCACTGGATTGACGGCCGGCGTCAATCGGGGACCGTCCCGCATGCCGTACACACCGCGCGCGGGCGGGCGGGTGCGTCCATTAGGCTCGTACGCATGGCCGACGCACCGTACAAGCTGATCCTCCTCCGCCACGGCGAGAGCGAATGGAACGCGAAGAACCTGTTCACCGGCTGGGTGGACGTCAATCTCAACGAGAAGGGCGAGAAGGAGGCAGTCCGCGGTGGCGAACTCCTGAAGGACGCCGGACTTCTCCCCGACGTGGTTCACACCTCCCTCCAGAAGCGTGCGATCCGCACCTCCCAGCTCGCGCTGGAGGCCGCCGACCGCCACTGGATCCCGGTCCACCGCTCCTGGCGCCTCAACGAGCGCCACTACGGCGCCCTCCAGGGCAAGGACAAGGCCCAGACCCTCGCCGAGTTCGGCGAGGAGCAGTTCATGCTGTGGCGCCGCTCGTACGACACCCCGCCGCCGGCGCTCGAAGACGGTACGGAGTTCTCGCAGTCCGGGGACCCGCGCTACGCCTCCATCCCGCCGGAGCTGCGCCCGCGCACGGAGTGCCTGAAGGACGTCGTCGTCCGCATGCTCCCGTACTGGTACGACTCGATCGTCCCGGACCTGCTGGACGGCCACACCGTCCTGGTCGCCGCGCACGGCAACTCCCTGCGCGCGCTGGTCAAGCACCTCGACGGCATCTCCGACGAGGACATCGCGGGCCTGAACATCCCGACCGGCATCCCGCTCTCCTACGAGCTGGACGCCGACTTCAAGCCCCTCAACCCGGGCGGCACCTACCTCGACCCGGACGCCGCCGCGGCCGCCATCGAGGCCGTCAAGAACCAGGGCAAGAAGAAGTAGCAAAAGCGATCATGCCCCTGACCTGCGCACACGGCGCAGATCGGGGGCATTCGTTTGCCCTGGGCCCACTGTGGGCCCTCAGCGTGGGGGACCGTCCGGCCGCAGAGCCCTGCCGAGAGCCTCGCGAGCACGGTCTCGGCTGCTCGGCATCAGGTGGGCGTAGACCTTCAGGGTGAGCCCCGGATCCGAGTGCCCCAGGTACTCGCTCACGGCCTTGATGCTCTCTCCCACATCCAGCAGCACGGACGCGTAGAAGTGCCTCAGCGCGTGCATGCCGTGCTCCCGCGCGGCGGCGTGCTCACGGCTCTTCGCCGCCGGGATGACGCCGACCTTGGCGAGCGCGGGCTTCCAGTGGTCCTCGTTCACCGATGTGCGCCACAGGTGCCCGCCTTGCGGGCCGGTGA
Organism: Streptomyces stoeckheimensis; assembly: GCF_045822005.1. Classification (NCBI taxonomy): domain Bacteria; kingdom Bacillati; phylum Actinomycetota; class Actinomycetes; order Kitasatosporales; family Streptomycetaceae; genus Streptomyces; species Streptomyces stoeckheimensis. The sequence continues at coordinate 4,895,197 of NZ_CP169550.1, forward strand.
AGATCAGGCGCTTCGTGACGGGCGGGCCGCCGGCGCGCATCCAGGGCAGCGTGATCTCCACGGGCGGGAAGAGCTTCATGTGCGACTTGAGCGCGTCCACCACGGGCTCGGGAAGCGGCACGTCGCGCAGCTTGCCGCCCTTCGGCGGGGCGAACACGGGCACGCTCAGGCTCTGCTTGAGCTGGTGGACGACGTGAAGCGTGCCGTTGGCGAAGTCGAGTTCCTCCACGGACAGCCCCAGGATCTCGCCCTGCCGCAACCCGCATCCGGCGCCCACGTCCACCATGGGCTGGAACCGCTCGACGAGGGCGCCCCGCACGGCGAAGACCCGTTCCGGCTGCCAGGGGACCACACGGCGCGCGCCCATCTCCGGGAGCGCCACCGTGCGCGAGTTGCAGGGGTTCCGGGGCAGGCAGCCGTCCTCGACGGCCGCGCTGAGGACGGCACGGACATTGGAGAAGATGACGCGGGCGTACGAGCCGGACATCCCGGAGGCTTCGAGCTGCGTCACGAACTCGCGGATGTGGCTCGGCTGGAAGGAGCCCAGCGGCCGGTCCCCGATGCGCGGGAAGGCGTGGAGCTTGAGCTGGGACGTCATCGACGCTCGGGTGTTCGGGTCGCCGCTCTGGCTCGCCAGCCACTTCTCCGCGAACTCCTTGAACGACGTCCGGGCCGCGTTCGGGTCGATGTACTGGCCGCGCGCGACGTCCGCGCTGATGGTGCTGAGCCACTGCTCGGCGAGACGCTTCTGTCCGTCCTCGAAGGACTTGGACTTCCGCTTGCCGTCGGGTGCGAAGTAGCGCGCCCGGTAGCGCATGCCGGTGCCGTGGCGGTCGGTCTTCACTCGGGTGGTCTTGCCGTTGTCGTCGGTCTCGGTCTTGAACCAACGGTCTTGGATGCTGCCGGCCATGTTGAGAGGTTCCTTCGCGTAGGTGGCTTCGGTTGTGGCTGGTGCTCAGGGAGCCCGGACGGGGGTGTCCGGATGGCTCTCTGCGGGGGTTCTGGGGCTGGTTGGCGGGGCGCCTCCCTGCCTCCCTGAGGGGCTGTCTGCGCAGCTCAGGTAGAGGGATGAGGTCCAGGGAGGCGGCCAGGGAGTTCTCCCTGCCTCCCTGGTGCGTCCCTGGGTTTTCGAGGGGTGGAGCGGGACCCCTTTACCGGCGCTACCGGGCTGCTCAGGGGCCGCTACCGCCCCCGCTACCGGGGTAAAGGGGTGGTTCTACCTGTGGCGTCCTCTCGGACGCTGTGACGGGGAGCTACTGCCTACTGCCCACCGGCTAGTGCCTACTGCCTACTGCCTACGGGCCTGTTCAGGGGCGGTGGGGTGGCTACTGAAGGGGTTCTACTGCCTAGTGCCCGGTGGGCAGTAGGCAGTAGGCAGTAGCTCTGCGTGGAGGACGTTGGGGTCGTCAGGCGGCGTCGCGGGTGGCCTGTTCGTGGATCCAGGTGTGGACGGCGGTGGGGTCGTAGCGGATGTGGCGGCCGACGCGGAATCCGGGCGGGCCGGTGCGCTTCTTGCGCCAGCCGTAGATGGTCTCGATGGGGACGACGAGCATGGAGGCGAGGTCTTCGGGGGTCAGGTACCGGTCGGGGAGTCCGGCGCGGAGGATCGCGCGGGGGTCGTTGTCCGGGCTGTTGGCGGGCATGGGCGGGGTGACTCCTCGTGTCCGTGGCGGGGGTGCTGAGGGTCGGTGCGGTCGCGGTCCTAGAGAGTTGCTGTATCGCAGCGTCCATAGCGCCCTAGCGTCCGCAGGCTCTCTATCCGTGCAGGTCGGGCGCGGTTTGCTGTGTGGACGCTGGTGTGGACGCTGCGGATGCCGGCGGGGGCTAGCGTCCGCAGGGGCTGACGTTCCCGGGCCGCTGGTTCGCGGCCCGGTCCGGGGAGATCCGGCGGTGTCAGTGCTGTTCAGGGATGGTGCGGCCTTGCCCGAGTGATGCCACTTCGGGCCAGAGCGGGTCTTGCGGGGATGTGGACGCTGTGGGCGGGGCGGGATCGATGCGGGATAGGACGAGTAGGCGGTGGCGGTGCCGGTCCTGGCTACGCTGCGTGTCGTCCACGGCCACTCCGATGGACCGCAGGAGCGGGGCGAGCCGTTTGATGCGCCCGCTGGCCCGGGTGGCGTCCTTGGGCCAGCCCTGCGGCCGGAACCCTCCGGGGAGCGGGAGTTGCTCCAGGAGTTGGGCGGCGGTGCCACTCCAGGTCCCGCACTCCTCCACGAGGGTGGCCACGGCCGTGCCGAAGGGGTCCCCTTCGAGCGCGTCACCGGCGACGTTGGCTGAGGTGGCGAGGTAGGAGTCGAGGGTGTGCCACTCCTGGACCTGGTCGACGGCCGCGAGGACCCTGGCGAAGTCGGCCATGCGCGGCATGGACTCCAACTTGATGCCGGGCAGGACCGCGAGGACGGCCGCCAGGAGGTCGAACAGGGCGCCGAGGACGGCGGGTCGGACTGCATCGAAGGCGGTGTCGAGTTCTTCCTCGGTGCGGCGCTGGTCCTCTTCGATGAGCTGGAGGTCGAGCATGAGGAGTCGCTCTGCGAGGTCGCCGGCCAAGGCTCCGGCGTCGATGGTGGTCATGGCGAGGACCCGCCGGAAGGAGAGCACCACCACGTCGTCGTCGGTGTAGAGGGCGCGGTCCACGATCCCGTCGCCGGTCACGGCCTTGCACAGGGTGTCGGACAGCCACGGCGGGATCGTGCTGATGTTGTCCAGACACAGGGCCCAGGAGTTGAAGGCTTGAGCCGACCAGGCCTTGACGTCCCGGGGCTGGCTTCGCTTGCTCGCGGGAGAGGGGTCGATGAGGTTGACGACCATCTGCGCCGTCTTCGACTTCCCCGTGCCCTGCTCGCCCTTGAAGGTGATCACCGGGTGCGGGATGTAGGGGATCCATGCCGCGATGAGCCAGCCGACGAGCTGGTGGAACGTGGGCGCGTCCATGTTCAGCAGGGCGTGGAGCTTGGCCAGGCCGTCGCCGTCCAGGACCGGGGCGGGCATGGGCGCCATGGCGCCCGATCGGCGGAACAGGATCGGGGAGCGGTCCACGACGTGCCAGCCGCCGGCCGACACGGTCACCGCCCGGCCGTCCGCGCTGCCCAGGTCCACGACGATGCCGTTCGGGCCGCCTCCCACCCGCAGGTCCACCGGCGCGGGGTCGTCCTTCTCGGCGACTCCCTCCAGGACCATCATGGCGTCCGCCAGCGCGGACTGTGAGGCCACGTCGCCGTCGTAGGTGTCGGCGTACTTGCGGGCGAGACGCTGGCGCAGTCCGGCCCGGCCGCGCAGGGGGAGGGCGATGTTCGGCCCGTCGATCGCCACCGCGTACGGGCGGCCGTCGGTCGAGGTGACGAACGTATACCCCTCACGGGCCAGAGCGACGAGCCGGGACGCTGCCGAAGGCTTCTTCCCCTCCCCGGTCGCAGCATCGGCCGGGGTCGATCGACTGGCCTTCTGCGGGCCGGTCGGGGGCTGCGGATCGGTGGTCTTGGCGTGGCCGTTCACTGTGTTCACGGCAGTTTTCACGCCGACTCCCTTCGCGGTGTGCGGGCAGGTCCGTGCGGGGCGGTACACAGTCGGGTGCGGGCGGGTCGATCGGCGGTCCGTCCGCCGTGTGAGCTGCGGTGGACGGCCGTACGGGGATGACCGTGAACGGGGTGAACGCCCTGGTGAACACCCGACCGTCCACCCGACTCGACGGCCGAGCGGTCGGCCGACTCCTGGGCCTGAGCCAGGCGCGCCAGCAGCCGCAAAACATCCGGCGTGAACATCTCGGGGGACCGGTGAACATCCACCCGATCCACCGGGCTTCCACCCGACTCGACCGGCCTCGATCCCGCAGCCGGGATGGTCGACTGGTCGAGGGGGGAAGTCGGGTGGACGCGGGGGTGGACGGGCGGGGTGTCCACCCCGTCCACCGCCCCGATCAGCAGCAGCGCGATCAGGAGCGGGAAGCGATCGGCCTTACCCCGGTTGCAGGGCAAGCAGGCCAGTACGAGCGCGCTCGCCGACCAGGTCCGGTAGAGCGAGACCGGGACGACATGGTCCATCGTTGCTTCGTCCAGGCTGCGGAACCGGTGTGAGCAGTAGGCGCACCGCCAGCCGTCGCGGGCCGCAAGCTGGGCCTTACGGGCGCGACGGCGGGCGGAGTTGAGGTGCGGCCGGGCGTGCAGACTCACGCGGCCACCGCCAGGCGGGAGACGTCCAGCGTGACGCGGTAGCCCTGGACACCGTTGGACTCGATCAGCCCCTCGCGCCGCAGGATCGCCCAGGCGTCGTCCACGGTCGACGTGGATACCCCGTAGCGGGCCTTCAGGTCGACTCGCCGGGGCAGACGCTCCCCGGGCTGCATCTGCGTGAGGTCGTAGCGCAGGGACTTGGCAAGCTGCGACGCCTTCGACTCCTTGCGCCGTATGCCGGTCTTGCGGGTGGTGGAGGGCTTCTTGCCCGTGGGCGGGCGCAGGACGCTCACGCAGCGGGCGGCGCCCGCAGCCTTGTCCCACCCCACGCCCAGACGTTTGGCGATCTCGTGCACCGTCAGGCCCTGGGCCTTCAGCAGCAGGATCTGACGGGACTCGGTACTCAGCCGCAGCAGAGCCGCGCGCTTGACGTCGCTCAGCTCAGCCAGGGCTTTGCGCTCCCACTCCTCCAGGTCCCCTTCCAGGGCGGCCGGGCCGCACAGGCTGGGGTTGTCGAGCTTGAGCAGGAGCACCGCGGCTTCGACCAGGCGGGCGGCGGTCGCGTCGCTGCACTCCAGGTGCTCCGCCATCAGCGAGGGGTGCAGCCCGTCCAGCTTCAGCAGCAGTGCCTGCCGCTCCGCCTCAGGCAGCCCCGCCACCATGTCCGCCAGGTAGCCGGGCAGCTCCATCAGCGCGCACTGACTCGGCACGAGCGGGCAGTAGATGTTGCAGGTGACCGGGTCGGTCCAGTCGATGATCCGCTCGTTGTGGCGGGAGACGTGGAAGTAGCTGGAGATCTCCTGCTTCACCCGGAAGAACAGCATCCTCCGGGTGGCGTCCGTGTCGAATGCTCCCTCGCGCAGCAGGTCCCGTGCGCCGGTCCGGGCCACCCCGAGCCAGACGTTCTGCACGATGTCCTCGGCCAGCATCCAGGCGCCGCCCATGGCCCGGCTGTCCGTCCGCAGGCGGGAGTAGGCGAAGCGCACCAGATTCGGGGAGAACGCTTCGTACAGCTCAGCCAGCCGAGCGGACTGCGCCGGCGTCAGCGGGATGTCCTCCCCCTGCTGCAGCCGCCTCCCACACGGGCTGTTCTCATCCCGTACTGCTGTCTTCGCCTCGTTTCCAGGCATCATGGAAGTACCCCTTCAAGGGTCGGGGAGCGGCTGACTGCTTGGCGGTAGGTGGCCGCTCCCTGTTGAAGCCCTGGCGTTGACCAGGGCTTTCTTGCGTTCTTGGCGCTGCCTCAGCCGCCCTTCCGTGAACTAGCGTGCACTAGTGCGTGCTAGTCGTCAAGGGTCGTCGAGTGGTGTGCACTAGTTCGCTCTGGTGGGTACGCTCAGGGCATGACAGCTACGGGAGGACCCAAGTCGAAAGCCGCCCAAGTCGCCGACGCGCTGCGGGCGGAGGTCACGTCGATGCGTCCCGGCGAGCGGCTCCCCACGCAGAGGGAGCTGGTCGAGCGCTTCGGGTACGCCGGCCAGACCATCCAGAACGGCCTTGCCATCCTGCGGGCTGAAGGGGTGATCGTGTCTTCTGGCAATCTCGGAAACTTTGCTGCGGGCGGTGTGGGGCAGGGCGATAAGTCGGACGAGATCAAGGAAATTCGCTCCCAGATTCAGGCGTTGACTGAACGCGTCGCAGAGCTGGAATCGCGATGCGGCGCTAGTGGTGCTTGATCTGTAACCAGCTTGCTGCGCCGTGGTGTTGATCCGTAAGTGACAGCAAAGTGACAGCTCGTCAGGCAGGGGGGACACCCCCGAAGTCCCCTGGCTGTCCCCTTGCGTGTCCCCAGGGGTGACAGGCAAGACTCGCGTTAGGCACTCGGGAGAGAGGGCACATGGGCGACGACAGGCCTGCATGGGCACGACGGATGGCAGCAGAGCGCGCGGCGCGGGACTGGTCGCAACGGGACGCGGTAAGGGCTCTTCGAGCCCATGCCCCAGGCGAGCTTCCCTCCGACGACAGCCTGATCCGTCAGTGGAAGCGCTGGGAGTCAGGCGCCACCCCGAACGACTTCTACCGCCCCGTCATCGCGGCCCTCTTCGGCACCGTGACGCATGCGCTCTTCCCGGCGCCCGCGCGGAGGGATGGGGAGCGGGAGATCATGGAGGCGAGCGGCATGGAGACCTTGGAGATCGTAAGTCGGCTCAATCGCTCCGACGTCGACAACGCGACGCTGGACGCGCTCCGGATCACGACCGACCGGCTGTGCTCCGAGTACCCGTTCATGCCCAGTGCGCAGCTCCTCATTGAGGGCCGTGCTTGGTTGCGGCGCGTGGTCGACCTTCACTCGAAGAGCCTCACGCTGGCCCAGCACCGCGAGGTACTCGCGCTCTCGGGCTGGCTCGCCCTCCTCGTGGGCTGTGTCGAGTACGACTCTGGCGAACGCCACGCGGCCGAGTCGACCCGCCGGGCCGCGCTCTCCATCGCCACCGAGTCCGACCATGGTGAGGTCGCGGGGTGGGCCCATGAAATGCGTGCCTGGTTCGCTCTCACGACCGGCGATTACCGCGGCGTCATCGCGGCGGCTCAGGCTGGGGCCGAGGTCGCGGAACACCACGGCGTTGCCGTCCAGCTCGCGGCGCAGGAAGCGAAGGCGTGGGCGCGGCTCGGAGACCGGCGGCAGGTCGAGGTAGCTCTCGACCGTGGCCGGCGCATGCTCGAAGGGATGCCGCACCCGCAGAACCTCGACAACCACTTCGTAGTGGACCCGGCCAAGTTCGATTTCTACGCGATGGACTGCTATCGACTGGTGGGCGAGGACAAGATCGCGAGCACCCTCGCTGAAGAGGTGCTCCGCGCGGGGACGGACTTCGACGGGACGGAACGGGCACCCATGAGGAACGCGGAGGCTCGCGTCACGCTCGGGGTGACGGCCGCCCGAGCGGGTGACCTTGAGGGAGCCCTCATCATGGGTGAACGCGCGCTCCAGGGCGACCGGCAATCGGTGCCGTCGCTCATCATGACCAGTCGCGAACTCGCGGCGGAGATGAAGCGCCGGTACAGCGCCGAACCGGCGGCTCAGGACTACCTCGCCAACCTGCGGACGCTGGGACAGGAAAACCCTGGGTTCCTGCCCGGCTAGCGCGCTGTGCTGAGCCCCGAAGCCCCGGTTTCCAGTCGGATGCCGGGGTTTCGTGTGTCCCTTGCTAGTCGCTAGTTCCCAGGTCAGGGGCCCTTCAAGTTGCTAGGACTGGTGCTAGACCTAGCGACCCCTGTTGCTAGACCTAGCACCTGTTTCCGGGGCTCTGCGAGCCGGAGAAGGAGCTAGAAGGAGCGGCCTTCGGCCGCCGACCCCAGGCAGCTCGCTGCGCTCGCGCTCGCCGCTCGGTGGGGGCATGGCCGTGTGGGCGACTGGCGGGGCGTCATGGGTGTGACGTCCCGGCGTCACGCCTCGTTGCGCGTGACGGCCTGGCTGGCATCGGTGCCCTGGACCTGCGTGACTCTGGCGTCACGGCTGCCGTGACGCCCGTGACGCCGAGCCTCCTTCCGAGGAGCCGTGGGGCAGTTACCGGTTACCGGTTACAGGCCCCGTGGACGCCGGTTCGCGCTGTTCAGGGTGGGGAAGGGTGGTGTCTTCGGGCTGTAACCGGTAACCGGTAACCGGTAACCGCGTCCGACGTCTCTGACCGCTTGGTCTTCCTGCCGTCGCCCGCCGGCCGCCGTATGGAAGAGGCCACCCAGGCGCGCTTCGGTGGCCTCTTCGTCTCCCCGCCGCGCCGAGTGGGGGCATAGCGTCCGCAGGGCCTTTGGCTAGAGACAGCTTTGACCTGCGCTGATGCTCTTAGCCGGGGGCGGGTGCTGCGGACGCTGCGGACACTGTTGGACGCTAGCCAATTCTCGTAGCGTCCGCACGATTCGTGCAGGTCAGAGCAGAGCGAGAGTGTCCAGCGGACGCTGCGGACACTGTCGTTCCTCAACTCTCTAGGACGGCAGGTGGCCCCCCGGCTAAGAGCTGCATGTCGCCCGTGGCGCAGACGGCTCTTCAGGTGGCTGCGACCGTCTTCTGTGAAGAGCCGTCGTTGCCTGCGACTGGAGCGGCCTTCCAAGGATGCGGACGCCCCCACCCGCCCTCTTGGAAGGCTCCCATCCCACGTGGCTCTTCTACTGGGTAGTGGGGTGCCCGCCCCACTACCCAGTAGGACACCCCACTAGAGCCCGTGGAGGCCTTCAACAGCCCGTTTCTACTGGGGACCCCACTACCCACTACCCACTACCCAGTAGGCGCCCAGGTTCGGCGGCAACTTCCCGCAGGCACAGGCAAGAGGAGCACCCCAGCCAACGCCGGGGGTGCTCCTCTTGCCTGTGTGTCACCCCTCCTGCCGAGCCTCGTAGAGCTCCCACGCACGTTCCAGGGTCTCCACCGCAGCCGGGATCGCGCCTCGCTCCTCCAGATACTCCCGTTGGCCGCTGAGCTGCCGCCGACTTGGCCAGTCGGGATCGGCAGCGACATCACGTGCCAAGTCGCCGATCGCGCTCTGATCCTTCGCGTGCGTCTTCAACCACGATGTGAAGCCTTGGGTTCGACTCATTCCGGCATCGTTCCACCGCCGCAACGGCGCGGTGGGGGAAACGGCCATCCCCATCCTTGTCTTGTCGCTTGTCGCCTCAAGGGGAAAGACGCCCGAGGGACCGGCATGCAAGCAGCTGAGCAGCGAATACAAGGACGACAAGCGACAAGCGACAAGACAAGCGACAAGACAAGCGACAAGCCGCTACGTGGGAGTTGAGAAGGCAGGCCAGCATCGGCCGGGGCCCAATTCCTGGGCCCTCTCTGGGCCCTGCGAGGGGGACCGGGGGCGACGGACAACGACCAACGATGACCGCTCGGCAGCAGGTCAGGCGGGGTGCCCAGGCCTCTGACCAGGGCAGGAAAACGGGCCCGCCAGACCCAGGGCAAGAAGAAGTAGCACCAGCGACCATGCCCCTGGCCTGCGCACACGGCGCCGGCCAGGGGCATTCGTCTGCCCCGGACCCGGGCCCCTGCAACCGGGTGCCGAGCCGCCGCGTCCTGAGGGCATGACCACAAACTCTCCCGGACGGACCGGCATGAAGCCGGAGGCCGAGCGCCGGGCCGGGTACTTCTTCGCCGGCCTCGGTGCCGTGACCGGGCTGGTCGTCTGGGCGCCGCGCGCCGCGTTCAGCATCGACGGCGGATTCGAGTCCCACGCCCGCGACCTGAGCGTGCTCTACGCCGACCTGCCGCTCATCCTGCTCGGCGGCGCGCTGGTGCCGCTCGTCGCCTGGACCCTGACCATCAGGCGGCTGCCGCCCTGGGCCGCCGCGGTCGCCGCTTTGGCCGCGCTCGCGCTCGGGGTGTGGGGCCTCACCGAGTGGTGGACCCCGCGTCAGCACCCGGACCCCGGCTACGACATCCCCGGGATGTGACGGCGAAGACGCGCCTTCGTCCGCCCTTCGGCGAAATCTCGGTCGTGCAGGAGACGGCCGACCGGGAAGAATTCCGGGTGCGCCGGGGACCGCACCGGCGGGGGACACCAGGGGGAGACATGGGAGTACGGGCGTGAGCCGGCGGCGCTACGTGGCCAGGGGGGTGCCTGGCGGCTACCGGATCTGGGACAACAAGGGGCGCCACTGGTGGGGCGACCACTACGAGCTGTGCCCGGACGACCTGCTCACCGAGCTCAACGGCGCGGCCGACCACGCGAAGATCACCGCACTGCTCAGGCGGTACCGGGCTCTGAAGCGGTGACGCCTGCGCCCGGCGCCCCGCGTGCGGCGATCCCGCGGTTCATCTCCGCACGCCTCCCTCTCCGTTTCGAGTTCCTTCTCTACGGACCGCTGCGAAGGGCCCCGGCCGACGGGTGTCGGACGGGGCCCTTCGCGTACGGGTGACCAGGCGGGTGGCCTCAGCCGCCGCACTGGCAGGGGGCGCCGGACTGGCAGCCGCAGCCGCAGCCCGAGCCGCAGCCGCAGGCCGCGAGCAGGGGCAAGCGCAGGCGCAGGCCCTCCGGGGGCTGCACTTCCTGCTCCGGGGTGATGGGGACGGGGGAATCGGACATGGATCCTCCTCGTAGGCGTTGTGCCTTCGCCCTCATTCATGCCCAGCCGGGCTCCCGCGTCAACGGCGCATTGGGGGCTCGTTGTTGATCCAGCCCCCGGCGTCGGTCCAGCCCCCGGCGGCCCTCCGGCTCAGACGCCCTCGACCTGCGTGGGTGCCTGGAGCTCGTCCGCGTGCTCGCCCGTCACCAGGTAGACCACGCGCTTGGCGACCGACACCGCGTGGTCCGCGAAGCGCTCGTAGTAGCGGCCCAGCAGGGTCACGTCGACCGCCGTCTCGATGCCGTGCTTCCAGCGGTCGTCCATCAGGTGCTGGAACAGCGTGCGGTGCAGCTGGTCCATCTCGTCGTCGTCCTGCTCCAGCTGGAGCGCCAGGTCGACGTCCTTCGTGATGATGACCTCGGCGGCCTTCGCCATCAGCCGCTGCGCGAGCTGCCCCATCTCCAGGATGGTCGCGTGCAGGTCGCGCGGGACCGCCGTGTCCGGGAAGCGCAGCCGAGCGAGCTTGGCCACGTGCTGCGCCAGGTCGCCGGAGCGCTCCAGGTCGGCGCTCATGCGCAGCGAGGTGACGACGATGCGCAGGTCGGTGGCGACCGGCTGCTGGCGCGCGAGCAGCGCGATGGCACGGGCCTCCAGGTCGTGCTGGAGGTCGTCCACCTTCTGGTCGGCGGCGATGACGCTCTCGGCGAGCTTCAGGTCGGCGTCGAGCATGGAGGTCGTGGCCCGCCCGATGGCGGAGCCGACCAGCCGGGCCATTTCGACCAGGCCTTCACCGATCGAGTCCAGTTCCTCGTGGTACGCGTCACGCATGTCTCGTGTCCCTCTCTCGACCTACTACGACCTACTACTGCCTACTGCAAGTACTGCCCGGGGCGCGGGCCGGTGCGGCCCCTCGGCCCCACGTTGCCACGGTGAACCCCGAACGCGACCGACTCCGGCATCCCAAGTGAATCAGCACGGTCGCCAGGGTGAACTCTGGGCGACGACTGTTCGAGGTGCCACCCGAACGGCTGTGGAAGTGTCCTCCCGCCTGCTTAACCTGGAGTCATGGACGTGAACGCGGCGGTCGCCGCAGCTGCAGCGATCGCCGGTCTTTGCACCGGTGTGATCGCGATGCTGGCGTTCCGCTGGAGCGAGCGCGACCAAGCCCGCCCCACCCGGAGCTCCATGCGCCCCGACATCAACGCGGTGCTCCCACCGGGAGTGGACACCGTCCTCTCCGTGCTCCGTTCCTCCGCCGTCGTGCTCGACGAGGGGGACGCGGTCGTCAAGGCCAGCTCGGCGGCATATGCCCTCGGCCTGGTCCGCGGCGGCAAGCTCGCCGTGGAGCCCATGCTCCACATGGCCCGCGACACCCGGCGCGACGGGGAGATACGCCAGGTCGAGCTCGACCTGCCCCGGCGCGGCACCGGCCGCGGCGAGGCCCTCGCCGTCTCGGCGCGCGTCGCCCCGCTCGGCTCCCGCCTGGTGCTCCTCCTGGTGGAGGACCTCACCGAGGCACGCCGCATCGAGGCCGTGCGCCGCGACTTCGTCGCGAACGTGTCGCACGAGCTCAAGACCCCGGTCGGCGCGATCTCCCTGCTCTCCGAGGCCGTCATGGACGCCTCGGACGACCCCGAGGCCGTGCACCGGTTCGCCGGCCGCATGCAGATCGAGGCGACCCGCCTCATCAACCTCGTACAAGAACTCATCGACCTCTCCCGGGTACAGAACGACGACCCCCTGGAGGACGCGGAACCCGTCCGTGTGGACACGCTCGTGGCCGAGGCCATAGACCGCTGCCGCCACACGGCCTCCGCGAAACAGATCACCATGGCCGCCGGCGGCACCGCCGACCTGCGGGTATGGGGCAACCGGGGGCAGCTCGCGGCCGCCCTCGGAAACCTGGTCGAGAACGCCGTCAACTACAGCCCTGCCCGCACCCGCGTCGGCATCGCCGCGCGCCGGGTCACCGCGCCGGGTGGAGACTTGATCGAGATAGCCGTGACCGACCAGGGCATCGGCATCCCGGAAAAGGACCGCGAGCGCATCTTCGAACGCTTCTACCGAGTGGACCCGGCCCGCTCCCGCGCCACGGGAGGAACCGGTCTGGGCCTTGCGATCGTGAAGCACGTAGCGGCTTCGCACGGCGGGGAGGTGTCGGTCTGGAGCTCGGAGGGCCAGGGTTCCACGTTCACCCTGCGACTCCCCGAAGCGGCCGCGCCGGCCCCGGCGACGGCCTCCGCACCCGCCCACCCCAGCTAGAACCTCACACCGCACCAGCCATCCCTGCCCCGGAGGTCCTTCCGTGACCCGAGTGCTCGTCGTCGAGGATGAGGAATCCTTCAGCGACGCCCTGTCCTACATGCTCCGCAAGGAGGGCTTCGAGGTCGCGATCGCCGCGACCGGGCCCGACGGGCTCGACGAGTTCGAGCGCAACGGCGCCGACCTCGTCCTTCTCGACCTGATGCTCCCCGGCCTGCCCGGTACGGAGGTCTGCCGGCAGCTGCGCGGCCGCTCCAACGTCCCCGTGATCATGGTGACCGCCAAGGACAGCGAGATCGACAAGGTCGTCGGGCTGGAGATAGGAGCCGATGACTACGTCACGAAGCCCTTCTCCTCGCGGGAGCTGGTCGCCCGCATCCGCGCGGTCCTGCGCCGCCGCGGCGAGCCGGAAGAGGTCACCCCGGCGGCCCTGGAAGCGGGCCCCGTCCGGATGGACGTCGACCGCCACGTGGTCACCGTCTCGGGAGCCAAGGTGGACCTCCCGCTGAAGGAGTTCGACCTGCTGGAGATGCTGCTGCGCAACGCGGGCCGCGTACTGACCCGCATGCAGCTCATCGACCGGGTCTGGGGCGCCGACTACGTCGGCGACACCAAGACCCTGGACGTCCACGTGAAGCGCCTGCGCGCCAAGATCGAGCCCGATCCCGGTGCCCCCCGCTACCTGGTCACGGTCCGCGGTCTCGGCTACAAGTTCGAGCCGTAAACCGCCTCGGAAAACACGGGAACGGCCCCCGTCCGCATCGAGCGGACGGGGGCCGTTCCCGTTGAGTACGGTGCTGCGCGCCTCAGTGACCGGTGCCGGTGGACGGCGATCCGGACGCGCCGGCCCCGTGCGAGGCCGAGGCGGCCGGGGAACCGGACGGCGTGGCCGAGGTGGAACCGGAGGGGGAAGCCGAGGGGCTGCCCGACGGCGTGGCGCCGGCGACCGGGGCGGCGGTCGGGCCGTAGGCCTCGTACATGCCCGTGGCCGGGACGACGAAGCCCTCGAGCTCGACGTCGCCCGCGGTGCTCAGCTGGAAGACGATCTTCTGGACGTTGCCGTCCACGACGGATTCCCCGCCCGCGATCACGGCGGAGGCGTTGCCCTTGCCGCCCAGGAGGACGGAGCCTCCGGCCGGGATGACCACCTTGGAGCCGCTGCCCGCGGGCTTCAGCGTCACGACGGCCTTGCTGCCCGGAAGGGTGATGGCGTCGAGCGTCTGCTCCTTGGTGCCGTTGTTGAACACCGTCGCGGAGACCGCGGCCGGGCCCTTCTTGTCCTTCTCCTGGGTGATCACCAGAGCGTTCTGGACCTTGATGTCGCCCTTGGTCACGGCGGCGTTGTCCGGCTTGACCTGGAGAGTCGGCGCGTCGTGGCCCGCGGCGCAGGCGCCCAGCGAGACGAGCGAGAAGGCGGCGGCGGTGGCGGCGAGGGCGCCGCGTCGAAGGCTGCGGCTCACGGGGGAGGCAACTCCTTGGACGTACGGAAGGGAAGGGTGGACGCCTCGGAACGGCGAAGTAAAGCCGCTCTAAGGATGTGTCAGCGCGCTTAGGTTACCGAGCCGCCGCCCTGCCCCCGCACCCGACCCTCCGCAGTGTGGGGCCGGGCCCCGGCCGGGCCCTCGAAGGGGAACCCGCCTCGTACCGGCGGGTTCCGTCACCGCCCCGCCGGGGCCGGGTGATCTTTCATTCGCAAAAGGCCCGCTCGCAAAGGCAGGCGCGGCTCCGGTGATCAATTTCCGGATTTCATCGAACACCGCCCGGTGATCAATTCCGGATTGGGCCGGAACGGGCCCCGTGCGGGTGGCCGCCAGTCGAACGGAGTAGTTCGGTTTCCCGCGCCGGAAACCGTCAAAACGGGACGTACGCCACATCGTCGGGGGTCCCGGGCGGGTGTAACGTAGCCGTTTCGGCTGGTCCGCACAGCGCCTCCGACCTGCGAATACCCCCTTCCAGAAGCCTCTCGCAGCACGTTCCTGTCGCTGTTGTCAAGCCCTGAGATGGGCCCTGACCTGCGAAAACGCCATTCATAACGGTCGATTCTCGTGTTACCCTGGATAGCCACGGAAGGGGTACCTGTCACATGACGTTCAAGGTTGGCGACACCGTGGTCTATCCCCATCACGGGGCCGCGCTGATCGAGGCCATCGAAACTCGCCAGATCAAAGGCGTGGACAAGACCTACTTGGTGCTCAAGGTCGCCCAGGGTGACCTGACCGTTCGCGTCCCTGCGGACAATGCGGAGTTCGTAGGCGTTCGCGACGTAGTCGGCCAGGACGGGCTGGACCGGGTCTTCGAGGTGCTTCGTGCACCGTACGCAGAAGAGCCGACGAACTGGTCCCGGCGCTACAAGGCAAATCTGGAAAAGCTCGCTTCTGGCGATGTCATCAAGGTCGCCGAAGTTGTGCGTGACCTGTGGCGTCGTGAGCGTGAGCGTGGGCTCTCCGCAGGTGAGAAGCGCATGCTCGCGAAGGCGCGTCAGATCCTGGTGAGCGAGCTCGCGCTCGCCGAGAACACCAACGAGGACAAGGCCGAGGCCCTCCTCGACGAAGTGCTCGCGTCCTGACGCGATCATTCGTACGCCTCGTCGTACACAGTTGTGCCGCGGTGCCCGATGACAAGGAGACTTGTTGCCGGGCGCTGCGGCATGTCTGCACCCATGCCCGTACACCACGGCCCGTCACACACCGGGCCGTGCATTACTCGCGGCATCACTGGCGTGCCGGGTCCGGGCAGCCGACTCGACCGGTCGTCACGGAAGGGGCGAGGGCGTCGCACCCGGCACCCTTCAGGCCATACCCATGTCGGCCGAAGTCACAAACCTGGCTCGGAGCTACTGATGTCTGACGAATCGCGCCCCCACCGCACCGCCGCGGTGATCCCGGCCGCCGGCCGCGGGGTCCGTCTCGGTCCCGGCGCCCCCAAGGCCCTGCGGACCCTGGGCGGCACGCCCATGCTCATCCACGCCGTACGCGCCATGGCGCGCTCCCGCGCGGTCACCCTCGTCGTCGTCGTGGCCCCGGCCGACGGCACCGTCGAGGTGCGCCGGATGCTCGACGAGCACGCGCTGCCCGAGCGCACCCAGATCCTGGTCGTCCCCGGCGGGGAGACCCGGCAGGAATCCGTACGCGCCGGCCTGGACGCGCTCCCGGCCGACATCACGGCCGTCCTCATCCACGACGCGGCCCGCCCCCTGGTCCCCGTCGACACCGTCGACTCCGTCGTCGAGGCCGTCCGCGACGGCGCACTCGCCGTCGTCCCCGCGCTGCCGCTGTCCGACACCGTCAAGGAGGTCGAGCCCGGGCGGCCCGGCGAGCCCGAGCCGGTCGTCTCCACCCCCGTACGGGCCCGGCTGCGCGCCGTACAGACCCCGCAGGGCTTCGACCTCGCCACGCTCCGCCTCGCGCACGAGAAGCTGGCCCGACTCAGTGGCGACGGCGAGGGCGCCACGGACGACGCCGGCATGGTGGAACAGCTCGGCGTCACCGTCGTGGCGGTCCCCGGCCACGAAGAGGCCTTCAAGGTCACCCGCCCGCTCGACCTGGTCCTCGCCGAGGCCGTACTCGCCCGCCGGAGGGCCACCGATGCCTACTAGCCCCGCCCCGCTGATCCCGCTCGTCGGCATCGGCACCGACGTGCACGCCTTCGAGACCGGCCGCGAACTGTGGTGCGCCGGCCTGCTCTGGGAGGGCGAGGACGGCCTCGCCGGGCACTCCGACGGGGACGTCGCCGCGCACGCCGCCTGCGACGCCCTGTTCTCCGCCGCCGGCGTCGGCGACCTCGGCGCGCACTTCGGCACCTCCCGCCCCGAGTGGTCCGGCGCCGCCGGTGTCACCCTTCTGGCGGAAGCCGCCCGGATCGTCCGCGCCGAGGGCTTCGAGATCGGCAACATCGCCATCCAGGTGATCGGCGTACGCCCGAAGATCGGCAAGCGGCGCGAAGAGGCACAGAAGGCGCTCGCCGCAGCGGCGGGCGCCCCCGTCTCCGTGTCGGGCACCACCACCGACGGACTGGGCCTCACCGGCCGCGCCGAAGGCCTCGCCGCCATCGCCACGGCCCTCGTGTACCGGACGAACCGGGCCTAGTACCCCGTACGCCCACACCGCTCCCGCGGCTCTTCGACAACAAAGCGGGCCCCGCGTGCCGAAAGGGTCGCGGGGCACTGCTACAGGCGCACTACCCTGGATGCCGTGACTATTCGCCTGTACGACACCAGCGCCCGGCAGATCCGTGACTTCACCCCGCTCGTTCCGGGCTGCGTCTCGATCTACCTCTGTGGCGCCACCGTGCAGGCGGCTCCGCACATCGGGCACGTCCGCTCGTACCTGAACTTCGACATCGCGCGCCGCTGGTTCACCTACCGCGGTCTCGACGTCACCTTCATCCGCAACGTCACCGACATCGACGACAAGATCATCGGGAAGTCCGGCGAGCAGGGCCGCCCCTGGTGGTCCATCGGCTACGAGAACGAGCGCGCCTTCAACGACGGCTACAACGCGCTGGGCTGCCTCCCGCCCACGTACGAGCCGCGCGCCACCGGCCACGTCCCCGAGATGATCGAGATGATGCGCGGGCTCATCGAGCGCGGCCACGCGTACGAGGCCGACGGCAGCGTCTACTTCGACGTGCGCTCCTTCCCGGGCTACCTGGAGCTGTCGAACCAGAACATCGACGACCTGCGCCAGCCCGACGAGGGCGTCTCCGGCAAGCGCGACCCGCGCGACTTCGCCATGTGGAAGGCATCCAAGCCGGGCGAGCCCGACTGGGAGACCCCGTGGGGCCGCGGCCGTCCCGGCTGGCACCTGGAGTGCTCCGCGATGGCGCACAAGTACCTCGGCAGCGCCTTCGACATCCACGGCGGCGGGCTCGACCTGATCTTCCCGCACCACGAGAACGAGATCGCCCAGGCCAAGGCCTACGGCGACGAGTTCGCCAAGTACTGGATGCACAACGCCTGGGTCACCCTCTCGGGCGAGAAGATGTCCAAGTCGCTCGGCAACTCCGTCCTCGTCTCGGAGATGCTCAAGGTCTGGCGCCCGATCGTGCTGCGCTACTACCTCGGCACCCCGCACTACCGCTCGATGATCGAGTACAGCGTGGAGTCCCTGCGCGAGGCCGAGTCCGGCTTCGCGCGGATCGAGGGCTTCATCCAGCGCGTCATCGAGAAGGCCGGCGGCTCCGTCGAGCCGGCCGCCGAGGTGCCGCCCGCCTTCGCCGAGGCCATGGACGACGACCTGGGCGTCCCGCAGGCGCTCGCGATCATCCACACGACCGTCCGCCAGGGCAACAGCGCGCTCGCCGCCGACGACAAGGACGCGGCCATCGCCCGCCTGTCGGAGGTACGGGCCATGCTGGGCGTCCTCGGACTCGACCCCCTCGACCCGCACTGGGCCGGCGAGACGGACCGCGGGGAGGACCTCCACGGAGCCGTGGACACCCTCGTACGCCTGGTCCTGGAGCAGCGCGAGTCCGCTCGCGCCCGCAAGGACTGGGCCACCGCCGACGCCATCCGCGACCAGCTCCAGCAGTCGGGCCTGGTCATCGAGGACAGCCCCACCGGACCCCGATGGACGCTCGGCCCCCGCTGAGCCCACCGGCGCAGTCCCACTGGCGCACTCAGATTGGGCCGCCCGGCATCCCGGGCGGCACACTCTTCATACGTACATATCGCAGAACCAACGAAATCAGGTAGAGGTCATGGCCGGGAACAGCCAGCGCAGGAACCGCCGCACGTCCAACAAGAAGGGCGCGACGGTCGGCAGCGGTGGCCAGCGGCGCAAGGGCCTCGAAGGCAAGGGCCCCACGCCCAAGGCCGAGGACCGCAAGAAGCACAAGGCCAACCGCATCAGCAACGCCATGGCCCGCCAGGCCGCCAAGCGCCGCCCCGCGCCGCGCCGCGGCGGCCCCAAGGGCACCAGCGAGATGGTCGTCGGCCGCAACCCGGTCTTCGAGGCGCTGCGCGACGGCGTGCCGGCCGTCACCCTGTACGTCCAGCAGTTCATCGACAACGACGAGCGCGTCCGCGAGGCCCTCCAGCTCGCGGCCGAGCGCGGCAACATCAACCTGATGGAAGCCCCGCGCCCCGAGCTGGACCGCCTCACCAACGGGCTCAACCACCAGGGCCTGGTCCTCCAGGTCCCGCCGTACGAGTACGCGCACCCGGAGGACCTCACCGCCGCCGCGTACGAGAACCACGAGGACCCCCTCATCGTGGCCCTCGACGGCGTCACCGACCCGCGCAACCTCGGCGCGATCGTCCGCTCCGTCTCCGCCTTCGGCGGTCACGGCGTGGTCATCCCCGAGCGCCGCGCCGCCGGCATGACCGCCGGTGCCTGGAAGTCCTCGGCCGGCACCGCCGCCCGTACGCCGGTCTCGCGCGTCACCAACCTGACCCGCGCCATCCAGGAGTACAAGAAGGCCGGCATCACCGTCGTCGGCCTCGCCGCCGAGGGCACCCACGAGGTCCACGAGCTCGAAGCGCTCGGCGGTCCCGTGGTCATCGTCGTCGGCTCCGAGGGCAAGGGCCTCGGCCGCCTCGTCGGCGAGAACTGCGACTACCTCGTGCGCATCCCGATGCCGGGCGGCGCCGAGTCGCTCAACGCCGGTGTCGCCGCGGGCGTCGTCCTCTACGAGGCCTCCCGCCGCCGCGCCACCCGCGGCCGCGCCTGAGCACCACGGCGACCGCCGCTTGATCCACTTGGCTCATCGGACGTGACCCGTGAGCGTGCCACCCCGCCCCCTACGGGCGGGGTGGCTTGATTTGACGGGTCTCGGACACATCCCTGATGTCAAGGCAGTGTCCTAAACACTCATCACTCGGTTAGATGAGTGTGGACACCAGAACGCCAGGGTTCGACGACCAGCCCGCGCTGAGCATGGTCAAGGTGCCGTGCGACCCCGCACAGGTCATCGTCAACCACGCCAGCTTCCGCGTGCGGCTCGCACCGAGCCCCAGCGCGCGTCCCAGGCCCTTGGGCTCCCCGGGGCTCGCCCCGGCACTCGGCGGGGCCCTCGCGGCCGCCGGAGCCGGAGCCGCCCGCCGCCGACCCGTCGTCTGGAGCGGCAAGTCCGCCCCCGGCGACGCCGCCGCCAGCGCCGCCATGGGCGGCCTGCTCCAGGCCGTACGCGATCACGGGCGCGCCCACGACGGCCGCGACGAGTACGACGGCGGGGCCACCCAGACGATCCCGCGCGTCGACCTCGCCCACGACCTCGCGGACGACACCCTCGCCACCCCGACCGTCGTCGGCCAGCGCAGCTACGGCTCCCCCGAGGACACCGACACCCGGCTGCAGCCCGTGCTGGGAGGCCTCTCCCACTCCCACGAGGCCTACGACGCCGCCTACTCCGAGGGCAGCGGATCCGCGGACTCCCGCCGGGCCCAGGGCGAGGCCCGCGCGCAGAACGACGCCCGCGCGCAGGCCTCGTACTACCCCGGCCGCCGCATGAACCTCGGCGTCGTGCTGCTCCCGCTGCGCGTCTTCCTCGGCTTCATCTCCATCTACGCCGGCATGGGCAAGCTGTGCGACCCCGTCTACTTCGACGGCGGCGAACGCGGCTCCATGGTCACCTGGCTGCAGACCCTGCAGCCCTGGGCGCTCGCCGAACCGCTGCGCGACTTCGCGCTGGCCCACCCCGTCGGCGCCGGCCTCAGTGTGGCCTTCCTCCAGGTCATCGTGGGCGTGCTGACGGTCTTCGGCCTCTGGCAGCGGTTCGCCGCCTGCTTCGGCGCCCTGCTCTCCGCCGCGCTGCTGATGACGGTGAGCTGGAAGACCGTCCCCGCCTACGACGCGCCCGACATCATCTACCTCGCCGCCTGGAGCCCGCTGATCATCGCGGGCGCCCCCGTCTACTCCCTGGACGGCCGCCTCGCGAGCGAGGCCTGGCGCACCCTGGGCCCGCGTTCCGAGGTCTGGCGGCTGCGCCGCCGGGTCCTGCGCCGCGGAGCCGTCATGGCCAGCGTCATCTGCGGACTCACCCTGCTCATCGGCTCGCTCCTCGGCGGCGCGGTCCGCTCCACCACCGTGGTCACCGTGCCCGGACCGGGCGAGGCCCCGAGCAACTACCTGCCCGGGCGGCCGCTGCCGAGCACCCCCAAGCAGCAGCCCGTGAGCCCCAGCCCCTCGAAGCGGGTCGCACAGCCCTCGGCCGGAGCCTCCTCGCCGGCCGCCAAGACCGGGCGCGGCGCCACCGGTTCGAGCTCCCCGACGGCCGGCTCCGGCTCGCCCACCGCGACCCGCGGCACCAGCAGCGGCAGCCAGACCCCGCGCAGCACCCCCCGCCAGTCCACCCCGCAGAAGCCCCCGGCCAGCTCCGCGGGTACGCGCAGCGGCGGCTCCACGGGAGGATCGGGCAGCACCGCACCGGAGCAGCCCGACCTGCTGGGGGGACTCCTCGGCGGCTGACGGCGCACGGCGAACGACGAAGGGCCCGGCACGCGAGAGCGTGCCGGGCCCTTCGTCATGCGCGCCGAGGCGCTACAGGGCGTTCTGCGCGGCCAACTCCCGTGCCGCCTCGGTCAGGTCCTTCGCGGTGTCGATGGCCCGCCAGTAGGCCCCCTGGGGCAGCGGGAAGCCCGCGAGGCGCCGCTCGCGGGCCAGGCGCGGGAAGGTCGTACGCTCGTGGTCGCCCAAATCCGGCAGCAGGGCGGCGAATTCGGGTCCGAAGACGTACACGCCGGCATTGACCGGGTACGGGGACTGCGGCGCCTCGATGAAGTCCAGTACGTGACCGTACTCGTTGATCTCCACCACCCCCCACGGAATGCGCGGCCGGGCGAGCGCCAGGGTGGCCGTGGCGCCGCGTTCGGCGTGGAAAGCGGCCATCTCGCGCAGCGAGAAGCGGGTCCACACGTCGCCGTTGGTCGCGTACCAGGACCGGTCGGGGTGCGGGAGGTGCCGGGCGGCGTACTTCAGGCCGCCGCCCCGGCCCAGCGGTTCGTTCTCCACGACGGTGGTCACCCGTAGCGGCAACGGGGCCTCGGCCAGCCACTTCTGGAGCACCTCGGCGAGGTGTCCGCAGGAGACCACGGCGTCCGTCACCCCCTCGGAGGCCAGCCACGCGAGCTGGTGCCCGATGATCGGCATCCCCGTTCCGGGGATCTCCACCATCGGCTTGGGGCGGTCGTCCGTATACGGCCGCAGCCGCGAACCCTGGCCCCCCGCCAGGACAACCGCCTGGGTCGGGGAAGCCGGGAACGCGGCCGCGTGGGGTCGGTCGGAACGCTCGGAATCGGTCATGTTCGTTGTGTCCGGGTGCGGAAGGGCGTGCGGCGGCGGCCGTCAGCCCATGGACGCGACGCCGGACGCGTACGCGGTGTCGCACACCGGCCGCGCGAACGACTGGGCCTTCGTGGGCCCGTAGGCGTCCACCGCGGCCCGCCCGAGGGCGCGTGCGATCCCCACGCAGTGCTCGGCGAGGGACGGCCGCCGGTCGACCTCCTGCTGGAGGTGGGTGAGGACGTCACCCGGCTGCTCACCCTGCTGGATCTCGCTCAACAGCTTGTCGCGCAGCACGTCCTGGGCGGCGCGCGGCTTCGCGGGGACGGAGACGTCCTCGGCGGACGCGGTCAGGATCTGGGAGGGGGTGTTGTCCGCCCAGGGGACCATGGTGACCGCGAGGGTCCCGGACAGGACCAGGACGACGGGCAGGACCAGGGCGAGGGATCGGCCGATACGGCGGGCAGTGTGGGTCACGAGGGCGAGAGTAGCGCTCGGTGAAGATATGGCGACATTTAGTCACCCGGTCGGGGGATGGTTCGACGTGGCTTTTCGAATTAAGGGTTGACGCTTGGGGCCGAATGGCCCGATCTGCCGGACCTCACGCCGGAACTCGCGCCGAAGGGGCGCCCCTTGACGGGACGCCCCTTCGGCGCGTGCGGTGCGCGTGCGCTACGCGCGGACGGGTCAGCCGGAGAGGCGGGCACCCGAGGAGGTCGAGAACACGTGGATCTCGTCGGCGCGCGGGATCACGTGCAGCGTGGAGCCCTTCTCGGGCACCTGGCGGCCGTTGACGCGCACCACGATGTCCTGCGAGCCCTCGGAGTGCGAGGTCGAGCCGTACACGTATCCGTCGGCGCCCAGCTCCTCGACGACGTTGACGGTGATGGTCAGACCGCCCGTGTCGCCGACGTCGAAGTGCTCCGGGCGCACGCCCACGGTGACCGTGCGGTCGCCCGCGTCGGCGGCGGCGGACAGCGCCTCGCGCGACACCGGGACGACGCTGTCGCCGAACTTCACGCCGCCGTCGGTGATCGGGACCTCGACGAGGTTCATGGCCGGCGAGCCGATGAAGCCGGCGACGAAGAGGTTCGCCGGGCGGTCGTACATGTTGCGCGGGGTGTCGACCTGCTGCAGCAGACCGTCCTTCAGCACGGCCACGCGGTCGCCCATCGTCATGGCCTCGACCTGGTCGTGGGTGACGTAGACGGTGGTGATGCCCAGGTCGCGCTGGAGGGCGGCGATCTGGGTGCGGGTGGACACGCGGAGCTTGGCGTCGAGGTTCGACAGCGGCTCGTCCATGAGGAACACCTGCGGCTTGCGCACGATCGCGCGGCCCATCGCGACGCGCTGGCGCTGACCGCCGGAGAGCGCCTTCGGCTTGCGGTCGAGGTACTGGGTCAGGTCCAGCATCTTCGCCGCGTCCTCCACCTTCTTGCGGATGGTGGCCTTGTCCTCGCCGGCGATCTTGAGCGCGAAGCCCATGTTGTCGGCGACGGACATGTGCGGGTAGAGCGCGTAGTTCTGGAACACCATCGCGATGTCCCGGTCCTTGGGCGGCAGGTGCGTGACGTCGCGGTCACCGATGCGGATGGCACCGCCGTTGACGTCCTCCAGGCCGGCCAGCATGCGCAGCGAGGTGGACTTGCCGCAGCCGGAGGGGCCGACGAGGACGAGGAACTCGCCGTCCGCGATCTCCAGCTCGAGCTGGTCGACGGCGGGCTTGTCGCCGCCGGGGTACAGACGGGTCGCCTTGTCGAAAGTGACAGAAGCCATGGTGATGAATCCCTTCTACCGGCAGGAACGTGCCGGACGATCCGAGTGGAAGGTCTAGTCCAGTGGACTGGACTCCGACCGACGCTACCCGCCCGATCCGCTCCTGTCAGCACCTGGACGGGAGTGACTTCCCCGACGTCCGCCCCGCCCCCGTCCGGCTGTCAGAGGCGGCTGCTTTGATCACGACCATGACCATCTACGACGTGACCCGCGCGCTGCCCGACATCGAGACGCTGCGCGACCGCTGCCGGGCGATGGCGGCGCTGGAACTGGTGATCAGCGGCGAAGAGGACGACGCCTACTTCTCCTACGACCCGGAGTGGGGCCCGGGCGAGGAAGCGGCACTGATGGACAACGGCTCGGGCGACGACTACGCGATCGTCTTCACGGCCGACGGGGTCTTCGGGCACGGCTTCGACCACGAATCGGTGATGAGCCCGTGGGCGGACACCGATCACGAGGACGGGTGGCCGGGTCTGACCGAGGGCATACCGGAGGCCTTCGAGCCGTACCTGACGGAGCCGGCGTTCTGCGTGGACGGCGTACTCAACGCCACCGCCGTCTTCTGGCGCGGGACCGGCGACGCGCAATGGCGCGCGGGCAAGGTGGAGTTCCCCGAGGGCAAGTCCGACCCGGACGGCGCGGACTACCTCTTCGAGCTCCTCGTGGCGGGCACCCCGGAGGCCTACCGGGACTTCGCGGAGGACTACTACGAGACGGACCTGCCGTTGGAGGCGATCCGCCACATCTGGTCGCTGCTCCCCCTCACACAGGAGGTGGTTGACGCCCTCAACCCGGGCCTGCCCCTGGAGGCGGTGGCCCCGAGGGTGGTGAGGGCGGGGTATCCGGGGGTGTGAGGGGGGCCGCCGACGGGGGCCCCGGACACCGGAAAGTTCTTCGCTGAGGGGTGGGGGCGATGTGTAGAGTGAAGGCGATTCCGTGCCTTGCACAGAGTCACCACGCCTCCTTAGCTCAGTCCGGCCAGAGCAACGCACTTGTAATGCGTAGGTCGTCGGTTCGAATCCGACAGGGGGCTCCATCCCAGGTCAGGGGCTTTGTGACCAAGGGGATTCGTATGAAAGCGGAAGGCCCCGGGCGGTTGCCCGGGGCCTTTTGCGTGTCCGTCAGTGGCGGCCCGAGATGCGGTCCGCCAGGCGGGCAAGCGGGGTTGTCGTCGGGGTGTGGGTGGTGGATTCCCGGCGGTCCGCCTCGCGGTAGGCGGCGTAGAGGGCCTGGACGCCCAGCCAGCGGAAGGGTTCCGGTTCCCAGCGGCGGACGCGGTGGTTGACCCAGGGGAGGGTCGTCAGGTCCGTCTTGTCGCCCAGGACCAGGTCGCGGAGGGTGCGGGCCGCGAGGTTGGCCGTGGCCACGCCGGAGCCCACGTAGCCGCCGGCCCAGCCGAGGCCCGTCGTGGCGTCGAGGGTGACCGTGGCGCACCAGTCGCGGGGGACGCCCAGGACGCCCGACCAGGCGTGGGTGATCTCCACGCCGGTGAGGGCCGGGAAGAAGGATTCGAGGAGGTGGGTGAGGGACGCGATCGTCGCGGGCTGGGTGCGGCCGTCGTTGTCGGTGCGGGAGCCGTAGCGGTAGGGGACGCCGCGGCCGCCGATGGCGATGCGGTCGTCGGCCGTGCGCTGGGCGTACATGTAGGCGTGGGCCATGTCGCCGAGGGTGGAGGCGTCGGACCAGCCGAGCTGGGACCACGTCTCCGGGGGGAGCGGGGCCGTGGCGATCATCGAGGAGTTCATCGGGAGCCAGGAGCGCTTCTGGCCCTTGAGGGCGGCGGTGAAGCCCTCGGTGCAGCGCAGGACGTACGGGGCGCGGACGGTGCCGTACGGGGTGAGGGCGCGGCGCGGGGCGATCTCCGTGACGGGGGTGGACTCGTGGATGACGACGCCGAGGCGTTCGCAGGCGGCGGCCAGGCCCTTGACCAGCTTCAGGGGGTGGATGCGGGCTCCGTGCGGGGTCCAGCTGGAGCCGACGGCGTCGGCGACGTTGATGCGGGCGCGGGTGTCGGTGGCGTCGTAGAGCTCGCGGTCCGTCTCGCCGAAGGCGAGTTCGGCGGCGTGGAAGGCCTTGAGGCGGGAGAGCTGGGCGGGGGTGCGGGCCACTTCGAGGACTCCGCCGCGGTGGATGTCGGCGTCGATGCCTTCCTTGGCGGCGGTGTCGATGACCTCGGTGACGGTCTCGTTCATGGCCTGCTGGAGGCGCTGGGCGGCCGGGCGGCCGTGGAGGGCGGCGTAGCGGTCGCGGCCGGCGATGCCGTTGTAGAGCCAGCCGCCGTTGCGGCCGGAGGCCCCGTAGCCGCAGAACTTCTGCTCCAGGACGGTGACGCGCAGGTCGGGGGCGGCGGTCTTGAGGTAGTACGCGGTCCACAGGCCGGTGTAGCCGCCGCCGACGATGACGACGTCGGCCGTGGTGTTGCCGGTGAGCGGGGCGCGGGGTGGGTGGGCGGGGGCGGTTTCGTCCGTCGCGTACCAGAAGGAAATTCCGCCGTTGATCGTCATGGGGGAGTTGGTACACGGGGTTGTGGAGGGGTGTCCAGGGGCGTGACGTCGGGTTTTGGGGGCCGAGAGGTGGCCGAATGGCTGATGTGGGCGGTC
This sequence comes from Streptomyces stoeckheimensis, assembly GCF_045822005.1. NCBI lineage: Bacteria > Bacillati > Actinomycetota > Actinomycetes > Kitasatosporales > Streptomycetaceae > Streptomyces > Streptomyces stoeckheimensis. The sequence continues at coordinate 4,921,222 of NZ_CP169550.1, forward strand.
TGGTCTCCTTCTTAGGGTGGGGCGGGGATTTTGTCAGGTTTTTATGCGAGAGGTACTGGTTCGTATGGTGCGGGTTGTGGTGGCGGGGCGGCTGGTCGCGGCCGTCGCGTCCGTGGCCCTGTTGGGCGGGGCGGTCGTCGGATGCGGTTCCGGTTCCGGGGCGGGTGGGGGGAAGGCCGTGGCCGCCTCCGAGGTTCCGGTGCGGACCAGTCCGATCGCCGGGCAGCTCGCGGGGCTGCCCGCGGCGGTGGACGGGGCGAAGATCGTCGTGGGGAAGCCGGACGCGCCGCGAACCGCGCAGGTGCTGGTGGACCCCAAGTGCGGTCACTGCGCGCGGTTCGAGGAGGCCGGCGGGGAGGCGCTGCTGAAGCTGGCGGCGGCCGGGCAGGTGAAGATCGAGTACCTGCTGGCGTCCTTCCTGGACAAGGGCGGGGCGAGCGGTTCGGTCAAGGCGGTGAACGCGCTGCGCGCGTCGGCGGACGCGGGGAAGTTCGCGGAGTTCCACGCGGCGGTCTTCGCCAGCCAGCCGAAGGGGAGGTTCACCGACGAGCTGCTCCTGAGGATCGCGGACCGGGTGCCGGGGCTGCGCGGGGCGGAGTTCGATGCGGCGGTGAAGGACCGGAAGTACGAGGGGTGGGTCGCCGAGGCCGAGAAGGGCTTCGAGGCGACGGGTGCGCAGGGGACGCCGATGGTGCTGGTGGAGGGGGCGCCGGTCGGGTCGAGGGACGGGTCGCTGTTCGACGCGGGGGCGTTCGCGCGGGCGTTGAAGGGTGTCGGGATCGGGGCGTCGGTCTAGGGGGCCCGGGCTGGGCCCGTCGGTCCGGGTCCCGTGGCCCTAGGGTCGGGCCATGGACGGTGGGACGGCGGGTGTGGCGGGCGGCGCGGGTGCCGGTGGTCCGGGCGGTGTGCGGGGCTCGGGTGGTGGGGGGTTCGGCGGGGTTCCCGCGCGGTTCGTGCGGGCGCAGGTGCGGGACAACGGCGCCGCCGGGCGGGAGTTCGTCGACGCGCTGCCCGCGCGGGTGGCCTCGTTCCTGGAGCGGTGGGAGCTACGGGTGACCGGGCCCGGGATGTACGGGGTGACGGCCCTGGTGCTGCCGGTGGTGCGGGCCGACGGGACGGCGGCGGCGCTGAAACTGCCGGCGCTGGACGAGGAGAACGCGGGGGAGGCGCTCGCGCTGCGCGCGTGGGCCGGGGAGGGCTGCGTACGGCTGCTGGCGGACGATGCGCAGACCGGCACGCTGCTGCTGGAGCGCCTCGACGAGGGCCGGCACCTGTCGTGGGTGGCCGTACGGGACTCCGGGCGGGCGGTGGAGGTCGTCGGCGGGTTGCTGGCCCGGCTGTCGGCGGTTCCCGCACCGGCCGGGCTGCGGCGGCTCGGGGACGTGGCGGCGGCGATGCTGGAGGCGGTGCCGGGTGCGCTGGCGCAGCTGGCGGACGGCCGGGAGCGGGGGCTCGTCGCGGACTGCGCGGCGGCGCTCGCGGAGGTGGCGGGGGAGCCGGGTGACCGGCTACTGCACTGGGACCTGCACTACGACAACGTGCTGGCGGGCGGGCGCGAGCCCTGGCTGGCCATCGATCCGAAGCCGCTCGCCGGTGATCCGGGGTTCGAGCTGCTGCCGGCGCTGGTCAACAACTTCCGTGCGCGGGAGGTGCGGTGGCGGTTCGAGGCGCTCGCGGAGGCGGTGGGTGCGGACCGGGAACGGGCGCGGGCGTGGACGTTGGGGCGGGTGCTGCAGAACTGCCTGTGGGACGTGGAGGACGGGGACCGGCCGACGGGGCGGCAGTTGCGGATCGCGGAGGTGCTGCTGGGGCGGGACGGGCGGAGTGGGAGGGGCCGGCGCGGTGGCTCGTAGGGTGCAGGCATGATCCGTAGCGCCGTCGTCAGCGACGTACCCGTCATCCACGCCATGATCCGCGAGCTCGCGGAGTACGAGAAGGTGCCGCACGAGGCGCGCGCCACCGAGGAGCAGTTGCGGGAGGCGCTCTTCGGCGAGCGGCCGGCGGCGTTCGCGCACCTCGCGGTGACGGAGGAGGGCGAGGCCGTCGGGTTCTCGCTGTGGTTCCTCAGCTTCTCGACGTGGCGCGGGGTGCACGGGATCTACCTGGAGGACCTGTACGTCCGTCCGGGCGTCCGCGGCGGCGGCCACGGGAAGGCGCTGCTGCGGGAGTTGGCGCGGATCTGCGTGGAGCGCGGGTACGAGCGGCTGGAGTGGTCGGTCCTGAAGTGGAACGAGCCGACGATCTCCTTCTACGAGGCCCTGGGCGCGCGGCCGCAGGACGAGTGGTCGGTGTACCGGCTGACCGACGGGGCGCTGGCGGAGCTCGGGGGCGCGTAGCCGCTCAGGGTTCCAGGACGACCTTGCCGGTGGTGGCGCGGGTTTCCAGGTCGTGGTGGGCGGCGGCGGCTTCGGCGAGGGGGTAGCGCTGGAGGGCCGGGCGCAGGCGGCCGGTGGCGGCTTCGGCGAGGGCGCGGGTTTCGAGGAGGCGCAGGGGGTCTTCGCCGCCGGCCCGCTGGAGCATGGCGGGGCCGAGGACGAACTGCGTGGTGATGCCGCGGGCGTCGAGGCCCGCCTGTTCGGCGTCGGTGAGGTCGAGCGGGCCGCCGGACCAGCCGAAGACGAGGTGCCGGGCGCCGTCGCGGAGCAGGCCGAGGGCGGTGCGGGCGACGGAGCCGCCGACGGAGTCGAAGAGGACGGTGGCGCCGTCGGGGTGGTGGGCGCGGAGGGTGTCGGCCCAGTCCGGGGCGGTGTAGTCGAGGGCGAGGTCGGCGCCGTTGGCGGTGGCCCGGGCGGTTTTGGCGGGGCCACCGGCGAGGGCGACGACGGTGGCTCCGGCGTGCTTGGCGTACTGGACCAGCAGGGTGCCGATGCCGCCCGCGGCGGCGGGGATCAGGGCGACGGAGCCGGGGCCGAGCTCGGCGAACTGGAGGATGCCGAGGGTGGTGCGGCCCGTGCCGATCATGGCGACGGCGGTGGCGGGGTCGAGGCCGTCCGGGACGGGGTGCAGCCGGGCGGCGTCGGCGACGGCGTACTCGGCGTAGCCGCCGGGGGCGAATCCGAGGTGGGTGACGACGGTCTGCCCGAGCCATCCGGTGTCCGTGTCGGGGCCGACCGCGTCGACGGTGCCGGCGACCTCGCGGCCGGGGACGGTCGGCAGCTCGGGCAGGGGCGCGGGCGGGCCCTGGACGCCGCGGCGCAGAGCGGTGTCGAGGAGGTGGACGCCGGCGGCGGCGACGGCGATGCGGACCTGGCCGGGGGCGGGGACGGGGCGGGGGACGGACTCGTAGGAGAGGTTCTCGGCGGGGCCGAAGGCGTGGAGGCGGACGGCGTGCATGGCGCCGGGGGCGGTCGGGGTGTGGGCCGGGGTGGCGGCCGTGGCCGTGGTCTTGGTGGTGGTCATGGGGACAGCCTCCGACCTCAAGCGGGGTTGAGGTCAAGGGATGGTCGGTGGGGTTGTCGGTGGGGTCGGCCAGGATGGGGCGATGGTGCGAAACGGACAGAAGCAGACGGTGAAGGCGGCGCGGCGGCCGGAGGTGCGGCTGCCGGGGCTGAGCGCGTGGGAGGACGCGGAACTGGAGCCGGACGGGGACTACGACGGGCTGGAGTTCCTGGACGCGGGGCTGGCGGGCCAGGACGGGAGGGGGTCCCTGTTCGTGGACTGTGCGCTACGGCGCTGCGCGCTGGACGAGACCGTGCTGGCCAAGGCCCGGTTCCTGGACTCGGTGCTGGACGGCGTCCGGGGCGTCGGGACCGACCTGGCGGGGGCTTCGCTGCGGGACGTGGAGCTGCTGGACGCCCGGCTGGGCGGGGTGCAGCTGCACGGGTCGGTGCTGGAGCGGGTGCTCGTGCGCGGGGGGAAGATCGACTACCTGAACCTGCGCACGGCCCGGCTGAAGGACGTGGTCTTCGAGGGGTGCGTGCTGGTCGAGCCGGACTTCGGGGGTGCGGTGCTGGAGCGGGTGGAGTTCCGGGACTGCGTGGTGCGAGGGGCGGACTTCTCGGGGGCGCGGATGACGGAGGTGGACCTGCGGGAGGCGACGGAGCTGGGGATCGCGCGGGGGGTGGACGCCTTGGCGGGGGCGGTGATCAGCCCGGCGCAGCTGTTCGACCTGGCGCCGGCGCTGGCCGCGCAGGTGGGGCTGAGGGTGGTTCCGTAGCGGGCGCGGTCAGGCGAGTCCCGGCAGGCGGGTCCCGTCAGGTGCGTACGGCCAGTGCGGGTCGTTCCAGCGGTCGGCATCCTCGAGGCCGAGCAGCCGCACGGTGTGGTGGACCTCTTCGGGGGCGCCGTGGGCGCGGAGGCGTGCGGGCGCCCGGCTCGCGAGCCAGGCGGTCAGTTCCGTCCGTACGGCTTCCACCTCCTCGTCCGATTCCGAGGTGAAGACCCACGTCGTCCAGGGGAGTGCGTAACACAGGAGCTCCCATTCCCAGTGGTCGACCGTGTCGGCGAGGTGCTGGTCGGCGACCGGGTGGCGGAGGGATTCCCAGTCCGCGAGCCAGGGGCCGATGGTGCCGGAGGCTTCGGTGCACATCTGGAGGACCTCGCGTGCGGGGAGGGCGGGGTCCGGGGTGAGGAGGGTGTGGGCCCACCAGGCGTGCAGGAACTCCCGTACGGCCGCGCTCTGCGGCGCGGGCCACTGCTGCCACTCGGCGCAGTGGAACGAGTTGCCGACACGGTCGATGTCCCACGCGTAGGCGCCGAGGCCGCCGGTCAGCTCGCGGGCGAACTGCGGCAGGACGCGGCGCAGCACGGCGCCGTGGTCCCTCCAGTCGGTGGTGCTCCAGGTGCGGTGCACGAGGTCGGGGTCGAGGTCAGTGCCGGGGAGCTTCAGCAGGGCGAGCTCCTCCGGGCTGCCCCAGTGGCAGTCGCACTGGCCCTCGTCGGCCGGGGCGGTCATCCCGCGGAAGGTGACGGCCAGCCGGGCCAGCGCCCGGTCGAGTCGTACGCGGGCTGCGGCCTCGGCCGTGGAGGCGGCCGCGGGGGCAGGGGGTTGGTCGGTCATGGTCGGGGGTGCCTCACGGGGACTCCGGGCGTGCGGACCCGAAGGGGGGCGACCCTACCGGCCGGTCGTCCCCGGCAGCCCGGCGGGTCAGGCCGCGACGCGGGGGAAGCGGGACTGGAGGGTCCAGATGACCGGGTTGTCGGCGAGGCCGTCGTGCATGTCGATGAGGTCCGCGATCACGTCGTGAAGGAAGTCCCGGGCTTCGCGGCGCAGCAGGCGGTGGCTGAAGGTGAGGGGGGCTTCCTCCGACGGCATCCAGTCGGCCTCGACGTCCACCCACCCGAAGCGGCGCTCGAAGAGCATGCGGTCCGAGGACTCGGTGAAGTCGATCTCGGCGTACTGCCGGTTGGCCGCGCGGCTGCCGCGCGGGTCCTGGTCGAGCTGCTCGACGATGTCGCACAGCGCCCAGGCGAAGTCCAGTACGGGCACCCATCCCCAGGCTGTGGACACTTCCCGGTCCGCGTTGGTGTCGGCGAGGTAGACGTCCCCGCAGAACAGGTCGTGGCGCAGCGAGTGGACGTCCGCAGAGCGGTAGTCGGTCTGCGGGGGGTCGGGGAAGCGCCGGGAGAGGGAGTAGCCGATGTCGAGCACGTACCGATGGTGTCATGCGTGCGGCGGGAGGTGCCCCGCGCGGCCTGGGACTCATCGGGCTGGGGTGAACCGGGGGACGGTGAACCCGGGGACGGTGAACGCGGCGCAGGGGCCGTCGCGTCAGTTCGGGTAGTTGATCTGGACCGCGGTGCCGTTGTACTGCCAGAGCGGGGAGAAGACGCGCTTGCGGATCTTCCAGACGCCCGCGGACCTCACGTACTCGTCGCGGTAGCGGATGCCGCGCACGACGACGGTCTCCGGGGCGGTGGCGGTGGCCGGGTAGACGAGCTGGGCGGTGGCGTGGCTGTCGCCGGTCGCGGTGTACCGGCCGGTGACGCGGATGTAGGCGTTGGCCGTGACGTGGGTGGAGTAGCCCCAGGCCGCCGCGCCGTCGAGGTTGGCGACGACCGCCTCGATGCCGGACTTGACGATGCCGGCGGTGCCGTCGGGGTGGGCCATCACGGTGAGCGTGGCGTCATCGGTGAAGAGGGTCCGGAAGACCGTCTTGTCCTTGGTGTCGACGGCGAAGAGGTAGGTCTCCAGCAGGCGGTTGATCGCCAGCTCGTCCTCCACCGAACCGGCCGGGCCGTACGCGGCGGCCGACAGGTCCTCGGGCGCGGCGGCGGCGGGGGTCGCGGTAGCGAGGGCGCCGAGCCCGGCTACGGCGGCGCCGGTGCCCAGCATGGGGAGCATGCGGCGGCGTTCCGGGGCGAAATCGGTGGTCGGCATGGCGGGTTCCTCTCGACACGGCTGGTGGTGCCCGGGCCTGCTCGGGGCGGTCCGGGCACTGACGAGCCTGTCGTGTCGCCGCCCGCGGCGGATCGGCGCGGCGTACGAGCGCGATCTCGTACGGATGGACGATGTGATCCGTGCCGGGGGCGAGGGGGGGGGCGAGGGGGGGCGAGGGGGGGCGAGGGGGGGGCGACGACGCCGTCAGGGGAGGAGGCGCTGCTCCTTGGCCACCGAGACCGCGCCCGCGCGGGTGTCGACGCCGAGCTTGTCGTAGATGCGGCCCAGGTGGGTCTTGACCGTGGCCTCGCTGATGAACAGCGCGCGGGCGATGTCGCGGTTGCCGAGGCCGCGGGCGAGCTGGCCGAGGATGTCGAGCTCACGGTCGGTCAGGGTGGGCCGGGTGCCCCGCATGTGGGCCATCACGCGGCTGGCGACGGGGGCGGAGAGCGTGGTGCGGCCCTGGGCGGCGGAGTGGATCGCGGCGAACAGCTCCTCCGGGCGTTCCGCCTTCAGGAGGTAGCCCGTGGCGCCCGCGCCGATGGCCCGGGTGATGTCCGCGTCGGTGTCGTACGTGGTCAGGACCAGGACGTGCGGGGGGTTCTCGGAGGCGGTCGTGATGCGGCGGGTGGCTTCCACGCCGTCGATGCCCTCGCCGAGCTGGAGGTCCATCAGGACCACGTCGGGGCGGAGTTTGGCCGCGAGCGCGACCGCCTCCTCGCCGCTGCCCGCCTCGCCGAGCACCTCGATGTCCGGCTCGCTGCCGAGCAGGGCGAGCAGGCCGGCGCGGACCACGACGTGGTCGTCGCAGAGGAGGATCGTGGTCATGGGGTGTTCTCCAAGGGGATCGACAGGGGGATCGACGCCGACAGGACCGTGCCCTCGCCCGCGGTGGATTCGATGGTCAGGGTGCCGCCGAGCTGGCGGACGCGGGCGCGCATCGCGGGCAGGCCGTGGCCGCGTTCCCCGGCGGCGGCGCGGAGCTGGGTGAAGCCGTGGCCGTCGTCGGCTATGTCCAGGACGACCTGGTCTCCCAGGAAGCTGAGGGTGAGGGCCGCCGTACGGGCCCCCGCGTGCTCCCGTACGTTCGCCAGCGCGCCCTGCGCGATGCGCAGCAGCGCCTGCTCCGCGCGGTCGGGGAGGGGGACCGGCGCGCCCTCCAGGTGGAAGCGGACCTCGATGTCCGGGCCCGCGTCCAGCGCGCGCAGGGCGTCCGGGAGGCCGGCGCCGCCGGCGAGCTCGCGCGGCGCGAGGTCGTGCACCAGGCGGCGGGCCTCGGCGAGGCCGCGCGCGGTGATGTCGGTGGCGGTACGGACGTGCGCGCGGGCGGTGCCAGGGTCCGTGTCCCAGGTGCGTTCGGCGGCCTGGAGGAGCATCTGCTGGCTGGACAGGTGCTGGGCCAGGGTGTCGTGGATCTCCATCGAGAGGCGCTGGCGTTCGGCGAGGGTGCCGGCGCGGCGTTCGGTGGCGGCCAGTTCCCGGCGGGTGCGGATCAGGTCGTCGATCAGGGTGCGCTGGGCCGCCGCCTGGCGCTCCATGTGGATGAACACGGCGGTGGCGAGGGCGGCGACGGCGGGCGGGGCGAGGAGGAGGTTGGGGTCGAAGGGCTCGCCCGGGTCCGAGGCCTGGGCGAGGCGGAGCTGCGCCGCCACGACGAACACGGTGAGCAGGGCGACGAGGACGACGGCCGCACGGGGCGGGAGGGTGCGCAGGGCCGTGTAGAAGAGCGGTACGGCGCACCAGGCGAAGCTCGGGGCGAGGACGACGAGGACCACCCAGACGGCGACGACCAGGCCGAGCCAGAGGAGGCGGCGCACGGTGGGGGCGGCGCCGAGGGCGGGGCCGAGCACGTAGAGCAGGGCCAGGGTGATGCCGAGGGCGATGATCCACGGGGTGCGGGGTTCGTCGGGGTGGCGGAGGAGGAAGCGGGCCACGGAGGCGCCGAGGAGGAGGAAGAACGCGGTGTGCATGACCGTGGCGAGGGCGCGGGTGTCTTGGGGGGGTGGGGTGGTCGGCGGGGTCGCCGGGGGCGGCGGGGCCGATGGGGGCGGTGGGGGCGCGCTGGTCACGGGGTGCTCCTGGGGTGGTGCCGGTCGTTCCATGGTGCCGGGTCGTCTTGTGGTGCGGGTGGGTGCGGCTGCGCGGGGCGTGTCCCCTACCCGCCCTTCGCCCGTTCCCCGGGCTCTGCCCGGACCCGGTCCTCAAGCGCCGGACGGGCTGGGAAGGGGTACCGGGCTGCGCCCGGACCCCTCGGGGCTCCGCCCCGGACCCCGGTCCTCAAGCGCCGGACGGCTGGGACGCCCCCCGGGACGGCGGGGAAGCCCCCCGGGGCGGTTGGGAAGGGCCCCCGGGGGGTGGGAAGGGGCGGGTCGGAGGTTTAGGTAAGCCGCCGTCGGGACCGTCGCGCATCAGCCGATCGGTTGACCCCGGGGTCAACCGGTGGGGGTCGGCTTCGGAGCCGGTACGGGGACGGGGTGGCGGGGGTGGCGGGGAGAGGCTTGGAGCAACGGCAGGACAGCCCGCCGTGCCGACGTTCACAGGAGCAGCAGACATGAAGACCCGCACCCGCGTTCTCACCGGTACCGCCGTCGCCGTCGCCCTCGGCGCGGGAGCCCTCGGCGCGGTCAGCGCCAACGCCGCCCCGGCTTCCGCTCCGGCCGCCGCCCCCGCCGCCGTCGCGAAGAAGGACGGCGACAAGAAGAACTTCACCACCACCACGCACCTCACCATCGACGCCGCCACCCGCGCCGCCCAGGCCGCGCTGGACGCCGCCGAGCAGGAGAACCAGAAGGTGACCGTCGCCGTCGTCGACCGCAACGGCAACACCATCGTCACGCTCCGCGGCGACGGCGCGGGCCCGCAGTCCTACGAGTCGGCGCAGCGCAAGGCCTACACCGCCGTGTCCTGGAACGCCCCGACCTCGGTGCTGGCCGGCCGCCTCGCGCAGGCCCCGAACCTGAAGGACATCCCCGGCACCCTCTTCCTCGGCGGCGGCACCCCCGTCCAGGCCGACGGCGCCCCGGTCGCGGGTGTCGGCGTGGCCGGCGCCCCGAGCGGTGACCTGGACGAGAAGTTCGCCAAGGCCGGCGTGGACGCCCTCGCCAAGTAACTCGCCGGGCAACCTCGCCGGGCAACCTCGCCGGGCGACCTCGCCACGGAGCGAGGACCAGCGCCGCGGGACGTAGTCTCGAACGCGTGGATCACCGCGTTCTCTCCCGCCTGGCCGCCCCTGCCGTCGCCGCCCTGCTCGCCCTCACCACGGGCTGTACGGGGGAGACCGTGCAGGGGCGGCCGGGTGCGTCGGGGGTGCGCGACCCGTTCTTCCCCAAGGCCGGCAACGGCGGTTACCAGGTCGAGCACTACTCCCTGGACCTCGACTACGACCCGGCGGACGGGCAGCTGCACGCCACCGCCGTGATCACCGCCCGTGCCGAGCAGGGGCTCAGCTCCTTCAACCTCGATCTCAGCGGTCTCGAGGTGGAGGGCGTGAGCGTGCAGGGCGAGGGGGCCCGCTTCAACCGCACCGGCAACGAGCTGACGGTGCGCCCCGCCGAGGACCTGGAGCGGGGGGAGGTCTTCCGTACGGAGGTCGACTACTCCGGCCGGCCCAAGGCCGTCACCGACCCCGACGGGTCCGAGGAGGGGTGGATCGTCACCCCCGGCGGCAAGGGCGCGGTGGGCGTCGGCGAACCCGTCGGGTCGATGGCCTGGTTCCCGGGGAACCACCACCCGAGCGACAAGGCCACGTACGACATCACGGTGACCGTCCCCCGGGGGTACGAGGCCGTGTCCAACGGTGAGCTGCGCTCCCGTACGGAGGAGGGCGACGGGCGGACCGCGTTCGCCTGGCACTCCGCGGAGCCGATGGCGAGCTACCTGGCGACCGTGGCCGTCGGGAAGTTCGAGGTGACGACCGGGCGGACCGCCTCCGGGATCCCCGTCTACACGGCGGTCTCGCCCGGGGAGGCGGCGGCGAGCGAGCCGGTGCTCGCGCGGCTGCCCGAGATGGTGGAGTGGGGCATCGGGCGGTTCGGCCCGTACCCCTTCTCCGCGACGGGCGCGATCGTGCTGCCCGCGCACAGCCTCGGCTACGCGCTGGAGACGCAGACCCGGCCGGTGTTCCCCGGGGCGCCGGGCAGCGAGGAGCTGGTGCTGCACGAGCTGGCGCACCAGTGGTTCGGGGACTCGGTGTCGCCGAAGTCCTGGAAGGACATGTGGCTCAACGAGGGCTTCGCCACCTACGCCGAGTGGCTGTGGTCCGAGGACCACGGCGGCCCGAGCGCGCAGCAGCACTTCGACGCCTACGTCGCCGGGGACACCCGCGTCGACGGCGAGGCGGGCTCGGACTGGGGCGCCTTCCCGCCGGCCGCCCCGCGCAACCCGAAGGAGATCTCCGCTTCCCCGGTGTACGGGCGCGGGGCGATGGTCCTGCAACGGGTCCGGCAGGAGGTCGGCGACGCGAAGTTCTTCGCCCTGGTACGCGGCTGGGCGGCCGACCACCGGCACGGGAACGCGAGCACGGCCGACTTCACCGCCTACGCGGAGGAGAAGACGGGCCGTGACCTCACGGAGGTCTGGGACGTGTGGCTGTACGGGAAGGACCGCCCCAAGGCCCCGAAGGCCCCCAAGGACGCGAAGGCGTCGGCGGCGCCGTAGCCCCGCCTACAGCGCCTTGCGCAGGACCGTGCAGGGGCGGCCCATCTCGCGGTCGGCGGCCCCCCGGCGCAGGGTGACGTAGCCCTGGGACTGCCAGAAGGCGAGGGCCTTCTCGTTGGCGTCGAGCACGGCGATCCGTACGCCCGACCGTCCCGCGGCGCGGAAGCGGTCCTCGACCAGGGCGGCCACGGTGCGGCCGTATCCCTCGCGGTGCGCGGTGGCGTCGATGAGCAGCAGGCCGATCCACGGATCGGGGTCCTCGGACGCCGGATCCGGGTGTCGGGCGAGGGTGGCGGCCAGGCCTACGAGGCGTCCGGCGGAGCGGGCGAGGAGGACCTCGGCGCCCTCGTGGGAGAGCTCGTCGGCGAGGGCGGCGGCGACCTGCTCGACCGTGATGCGGCCGGGGTCGGGGAAATCGCCGCTGAGTTCGAAGAACGCGTGGTTGGTCGCGTAGAGCGTGGCGATTTCGGTGAGGACCGGGCCCGGCAGGGCACCGTCCTCGACGGGGGCGAGCGGCAGGAGGATCACGTACCGAACGGTAGCGAAGCCCCCTCCCCGGACGGCCGGGAGGGGGCTCCAGCTGAGACGCGTCCTGGGACGCGGGCGCTCAGGGTCAGACGTTGACGCCGAAGTCCTGGGCGATGCCGGTCAGGCCGGAGGCGTAACCCTGGCCCACGGCGCGGAACTTCCACTCGGCGCCGTTGCGGTAGAGCTCGCCGAAGACCATGGCGGTCTCGGTCGCCGCGTCCTCGGAGAGGTCGTAGCGGGCGATCTCGGTGCCGCCGGCCTGGTTCACGACGCGGATGTACGCGTTGCGGACCTGGCCGAAGTTCTGGCTGCGGGTCTCGGCGTCGTAGATGGAGACCGGGAAGACGATCTTGTCCACGTCGGCGGGCAGGCCGGCGAGGTTGACGTTGATGGCCTCGTCGTCGCCCGCGCCCTCGCCGGTGCGGTTGTCACCGGTGTGGACGATGGTCTGGTCCGGGGTGGACTTGTTGTTGAAGAAGACGAAGTGGCCGTCGGAGACGACCTTGCCCTGCGCGTTGACCGCGATGGCCGAGGCGTCCAGGTCGAAGTCGACACCGGTGGTCGTGCGGGTGTCCCAGCCGAGGCCGACCGTGACGGCCGCGAGGCCCGGGGCCTCCTTGCTGAGCGAGACGTTTCCGCCCTTGGAGAGGCTTACTGCCATGGTGACTGGTGTCCCTTCCTAGTCTCACTTGGTCTCACTTGTCGTATCGACCGTGAGGCTGCCCAAGTTACCGCTGACCTCCATAACGCGGGGAGGGGGGCGCGAGGTTCCGCATTCGGGGAAATGTCCGTGGTCCGGTCCGTGGTCCGGTCCCAGTACCGGTCGGCGTACCGGTCCGGGAAATGCGGGTGACGGGGTCCCGGCGGGCACGGATCATAGGGGGCATGCCTGGTCCCTATGTCATCCGCGGTTCGGTCGTGCTCCCCGAGGGCGAGCTCGCCTGGCGCTTTTCGCGGTCTTCGGGGCCGGGCGGCCAGCACGTGAACACCTCGGACTCGCGCGTGGAGCTGCTCTTCGACGTCGCGGCGACGAAGTCGCTGCCCGACGTGTGGAAGGAGCGGGCGCTGGAGCGCCTCGCGTCCCGGCTGGTCGACGGGGTGGTGACGGTACGGGCCTCCGAGCACCGCTCGCAGTTCCGCAACCGGGAGATGGCGCTGGTCCGGCTGGCCGCGCTGCTGGCCGAGGCCACGGCGCCGCCGCCGAAGGCGCGCCGGGCGACGAAGATCCCCCGGGGGATCAACGAGCGGCGACTGCGCGAGAAGAAGGCCCGCGGCGAGACCAAGCGGGGCCGCAACGCGCGGGACTGGTAGCGCAGGGCCGGGTGGCCGACCGGGACCGGGCCGGGGATCGGGGGACTGCCCCCGGCTCAGGGCGCCAGGTGCCGGTAGCGCCCCCGGAAGTACGTCAGCGGCGGGGAGTCCGGCGCAGGCTGGGCGGCGGTGAGGACGTGGCCGACGACCAGGGTGTGGTCGCCCGCCTCGACGCGGTTCTCAGTACGGCACTCCAGGGTGGCCAGCGCCCCCGACAGCAGCGGGGCGCCGGAGACGCCGCCGCGGGTGTGGGGCAGGTCCGCGAAGAGCAGCCGGTCGCTGATGCGGTTCTTCATCGAGAACCGGCTCGCGATCTGGAGCTGGTGGTCGGCGAGCACCGATACCGCCCACAGCGGCTGCTCGGCCAGCAGGTCGTCCATCCGGGAGCCCTCGCGCACGCTGACGAGGACCAGCGGTGGTTCCAGGGACACGGACATGAAGGCGGTCGCCGTCATGCCGACGTCCTCGCCGCGCGGACCGCCGGCCGACAGGGGCGGCTCCTGCGCGGTGATCAGGCACACGCCCGCCGCCAGTCGGGACATCGCGGCCCGGAACTCGTCGTTGCTCACCCCCTCAGCATGGGGTGCGGGTACGGAAAGTGGTGTCACGGGGGTCGTAGGGGGCACGGTCGGGACGCTACTGTCACCCCTCGCGCGGCGCATCGGGCGGAAGTCCGAGCAGCGCCCCCGCCCGTCGGCCTAGGCCGCCCCGGACCGCCGCGGATCCCGGCATATCGTTTGCTACCGGGAACAGATCGGACGAACTGGCTGGAATGAACCCGAGTGGGGCGGGGCGGCGGCCACTCTTATTCATCTCATGTGACTTGAGTCACAGAGAGCAAGATTTGTTGACCCTGTGTACCTGCCGCACAGCTCACTGTGATTCAGTGGACGGGACACCGCAACGAAGCGCCGATGACAAACCTGGAGTTGCTGTCGAGGTCTCGGGGAGAGCGAGCAATGGAGACCGAGTCGGAGCCGTACGTCCGTCTTGCGACCCTGCGGCAGCTGCACCGGGTGGTGGCCGAGCTCAATACGGCCCGGAGCCTGGCGGACACCCTGCAGACCGTCGTCGACGGCATCGTCCTCGGCCTCGGCTACGAACTCGCCTGCGTCAACCTCGTTCGCCCCGACGGTGATCTGGTCGTCGCCGCCTTCGCCGGAGACCCCGCCGCAGAAGCCCTGATCACCGGCCGCGTCGGCTCACGCGCCTCCTGGGAACGCCGCCTGACGATGGGCGAGAACTGGGACGGCCTGCGCTTCATCCCGCACACCGAGGGCTGGGTCCTCGTCGAGGACGACGTCCCGCAGTGGCACACCGAGGGCCCCGACCCGCGGTTCGAGGACGAGTGGCACCCCGAGGACCGGCTCTACGCCCCCATGTACGCCTCCGGCGGCGAACTGCTCGGCGTGGTCTCCGTCGACCGCCCGCGCAACGGACGCCGGCCCGGCGCCTGGGGCCGCGAAGCCCTCCAGATGTACGCCTTCCAGGCCGCGATTGCCATCAGCAACGCACGGCTCCGCGCCAACATGCAGCGGGCCCTGGTCCGCCTGGAGCGCGAACAGCAGGCCCTGCGCGCCAGTGAAGAGTCGTTCCGCCAGGCCTTCGAGTACGCGCCGAGCGGCATGGCCATCGCCGAGATGGGCGGCGACCAGCACGGCCGCCTGCTGCGCACCAACGACGCGCTGTGCCGGCTGCTGGGACGGCCCGCCTCCGTGCTGCGCCGGTACTCCTTCTCCGACCTCGTGCACCCCGAGGACATCGGCACCCTGCTGCGCACCTCCGCCGAGGGCGGCCGCGCCGAGCTGAGGCTGGGGCGGCGCGACGGTACGTACGTCTGGGTCTCGCTGCGCAACTCCGTCGTGGCCGACGCCGCCGACGGGCCGCGCTTCCTGCTCACCCACGTCGAGGACATCGAGGAGCGCAAGCGGCACGAGCTGCAGCTCGCCCACCGGGCCAGCCACGACTCGCTGACCGGCCTGCCCAACAGCGCCGAGCTCCGCTCCCGGCTCGGGGCCCGGCTCTGCCGCCGCCCGCAGTCCGTGCGCGCCACCGCCGTGGAGGCGCTGGACGCCGCCTTCGAGACGCGGCCCTCGGTGGAGGGGCCCGGCGGGCACGGGTCGCACGGCGAGCACGCAGCGCACGGCGAGCACGGGTTCCGGCCCGACGGCTTTCCGGAGCCCTTCGAGTTCCCCGGCGGCGCTGGCGGCGGCTCGGCCGCGGTGGGCCCGTACGACCACCACGTGCACACGGTCGCGCCGGCGACGGACATCGACGACGGTACGAAGGGGCTCGCGGTGCTCTTCTGCGACCTCGACGGGTTCAAGTCGATCAACGACCGGTTCGGTCACCACACCGGCGACGCGGTCCTGATCGAGGTGGCCCGGCGGCTGACGACCGGTGTCCGCGACGGGGACACGGTGGCCCGGCTGGGTGGTGACGAGTTCGTCGTCCTCGCCGACGGGCTGGGCGCCGCCGACGCCGCCGACCTCGCCGTGCGGCTGCGCAACGCCATCATCCCGCCGATCCGGGTCGACGGCCGCGCGGTCCGCGTGGGAGCCAGTTTCGGCATCGGCTGGGCGAGCTGCGGCATGTCGGCCGACGAGGTGCTGCGCTCCGCCGACCAGCGCATGTACATCGAGAAGCGTTCCCGTTCGAAGGCGCACCGCAGGGCCGGGTAAACTCTCGGGCCGCCCGTGGGCGCACCTGTTCGGGGTAGGCTCCCCGGGGTCGAAAGGAGTGACCTGCGATGACGACGCCCGCGAACCACGGCCCGAACAACGGGGCGAACCAGCCCGAGGATGACGACCCGTTCGGCTACCTCTACGAGGACGGCCAGGCCGCGGGGGCCACCCCGCCCGGGCAGGGCGGCGGGTACGGCTACCCGGGACCGGCCGGCGGCCAGCCGGGCGTGCCCCGGACCTCGTACAACCAGGTCCGCACCGTCGGTGACCGGCCCCAGCGCGGTCAGCGCGGGCCCGTTCCCTATCAGCAGGGCCCGCAGCAGCCCCCGGCCTACCAGGCGCAGTACCAGGCCCCCGAGGCGCTCCAGGCGGGCGGCTACGGCGTTCCGCCGCAGCAGCAGCCCCCGCAGTACACCCAGTCCGTCCCACTGCCGGGCTCCGGCGGCGGCCACGGTGGCGGCGGCTCCAGCCGCAAGGGCATGCTCATCGCGGCCGTCGCGGTGGTCGCCGCGGTGGCGATCGGCATCGGCGCGGCGGTGATCTTCGGCAAGAAGGACGACGCCGACAAGAACAAGAACACGGCGAACACGGGCCAGAGCCCGTCGGCCCCCGCCCCGAACACCCCGTCGGGCCAGCCGAGCGGCTCCGCCCCGGTGGACGCCCCGCTCCCCAAGGGCGACGCGGGCGGCTCGGGCATGGTGATCAGCGGGGGCGCTGCGCTGGAGAGCGCGGTGCCGGGCGCCAAGAGCGCGGGCGGCCAGTACGTCGGCGGCTTCACCCAGCAGGGTGCCGCCGTCACCTGGACGCTGGAGGTCCCCAAGGCAGCCGAGTACACGTTCCGGATGTACTACGGCGTGCCCGGCAAGGACGCCAGCATGACGCTGACGATCAACGGCCAACCGCAGAGCCGTGCGATCAACATGAAGAACTTCGCGAAGGCCGGCGAGGGTGACTGGGCCAAGGGCTGGACCAACACCTACTCGTACGTGAACCTCAAGCAGGGCACGAACACCATCAAGATCTCCTGCGAGTCGGGCAACTCCTGCGAGGCGGTCATCGACCAGTTCATCCTCGAGAAGCGCTGAGTCCCCACACGGTCGGGGCCCGTCCGGGCCTGCGGGAGCGGCCGGAGCTACGCGTCCTCCGTGACCTTGACCGACCCCCGTACCTCCTCGTAGGTGCGGGGGTCGAAGTCTCCCGCCGTGGGGGACGTGACCGTGGCTGCCGAGAGGGCTACCGCTCGGGTCAGGCGGTCCGGCCAGGGCAGGCCTTCGGTGAGGGCCGAGAGGAGGCCCGCGACCGCGGAGTCGCCGGCGCCGGTGGGGTTGCCCGTCAGGGTGCGGGGCGGGGCCGCCCGCCAGGTGCCCAGGGCGGTGGCGGCGAGGAGTCCGGCCGGGCCGAGCGAGGTGACCACCGCGTGGGCCCCGCGGCGGCGGGCGTCGCGGGTGGCGGGGAGCGGGTCGCGGGACCCGGTCAGCTCGGCGAGCTCGGCGGCGTTCGGTTTGATCACGTCGGGGCGGGCGGCGACCCCGCGGCGCAGGGCCTCGCCGCTGGTGTCGAGGAGGACGGGCACGCCGGCCGCGCGGGCCGCCCGTACGAGGGTGGCGTAGGCCCCCACGGGCACGCCCGGGGGCAGGCTGCCGCACAGGGCCACCGCGCGGGCGCCGCCCGTCAGCAGGGCCTCGTAGCGGGAGAGGAACCCGGACCACTCGGCGGCGGTGATCAGCGGGCCGGGTTCGTTGAACTGCGTGGTGTCCCCGGAGGCCTCGTCGACGACGGCCAGGGTGCGCCGGGTGGTGCCCGCGCAGGGGACCAGCTCGTCGCGGACGCCGGGGGAGGAGGTGGCGAGCCGTTCGCGTACGAGGTGGCCCGTGGGGCCGCCCGCGAAGCCGGTCGCGGTGACCTCGTGGCCGATCGCGGCGAGCACGCGGGCCACGTTCAGGCCCTTGCCGCCGGGGCGTTCGGTGACCTCGGTGACGCGGTGGGAGGCGTGCGCGAGCAGGCGCGGTACGCGGTAGGTGACGTCGAGTGCGGTGTTGAGCGTCACGGTCAGGATCATGGCGGGCCCCGGGGTTTGGTGGTGCGGGGATCATGCCAAATGGGGGAGCGGTCGGCCCAGTACCCCGGGCCGACCGCTTTTCCGGCTCGTAGCGGCTCGTCTCCGGCCCGTGTCAGTTGCCCGCGCCCGGGTCGACGATCCATTCGCCGCGCCGCATGACGCCGCGGACGTCGAAGGCGGAGTCGAGGACGACGAGGTCCGCGTACTTTCCGGGCTCCAGCGAGCCGACCCGGTCGTAGACCCCGATCAGCTTGGCCGGGTTGGCGGAGATCGCCTGGACCACGGACTCGACGGGGAGCTTGTCGAGGGTGACCGACCGCTTGAAGGCGGTGTCCAGGGTGAGGGTGGAGCCCGCGATGGAGCCGCCCTCGACGAGGCGGGCGACGCCCTCCTTGACCTCCACTTCGAGCGGCCCGAGGTGGTAGGTCCCGTCGCCGAAGCCGGCCGCGTCCATCGCGTCGGTGATCAGCGCCACCCGGTGCGCGCCGGCGTGGTGGAAGGCCAGTTCCAGCATGGCGGGGTGCAGGTGGACACCGTCGTTGATGAGCTCGACGGTGACCCGCTCGTCCTCCAACAGGGCCGCGATGGGGCCCGGGGCGCGGTGCTCCAGGCCCGGCATCGCGTTGTAGAGGTGGGTGGCCACGGTCGCGCCCGCCCCGATGGCTTCGAGCGTCTGCTCGTAGGTGGAGTCCGTGTGGCCGATCGCCGCGATGACCCCGTGCTCGGCGAGCAGCCGTACGGAGTCCAGGCCGCCGGGGAGCTCGGTGGCGAGGGTGAACATGCGGGCGGCGCCGTGCGAGGCGTCGATCAGCTTGCGGACCTCGGCCGGGTCGGGGTCGCGCAGCAGGTCTTCCTTGTGCGCGCCCTTGCGGCAGGGGTTGATGAAGGGGCCCTCGAAGTGGATGCCCGCGATGTCGCCCTGCTGGGTCAGCTCGGCGAGCAGTCCGGCGCGGCGGGCGAGCTCGTCCAGGTCACCGGTGACGGTGGAGGCGACCAGGGTGGTGGTGCCGTGCTCGCGGTGGGTCCGTACGCCCTTGAGCACCTCCTCGGCGGTGCCGGAGGTGAAGGAGGCACCGCCGCCGCCGTGGTTGTGCATGTCGACGAAGCCGGGAACGATCCAGTGGCCGGTCAGGTCGACGACGGCCGCGTCCTCGTGGGCGCTGCCGGCGATGCGGTCGCCGTCGACGATGAGGCGCCCGCCCTTGACGACGCCCGTGGGCAGCACCACGTCGGCGCCGGAGAGAACGGTGCTGCGGCCCACATGTGCGCTTCCGGACATCAGGCAGGTACCTCCGTGGCGAGTAGATCCCAGGCGAGCAGCCCTGCACCCAGGCATCCGGCGGTGTCCCCGAGGGCCGCCGGAACGATGTGGGGCAGCCGCTGGAACGTCACGCGTTCCTCGACGGCCGTCCGTAGTGGTGTGAACAAGGTTTCCCCGGCCTCGGCCAGTCCGCCACCGATGATCAGCGTGCGCGGGTCCAGCAGGGTGATCGCGGTGACCAGCCCGTCGGCCAGGGCGCCGATGGCGGCGAGCCAGACCTCCAGGGCGCGCTCGTCGCCGGACTCCACGGCCTTGGCGCAGTCCGCGGCGTCCGCCTCGGGGTCGCCGGAGGCGGCCGCCCAGGCGCGGCTGACGGCGGAGGCGGAGGCGAGGGTCTCCAGGCAGCCGCTCTGGCCGCAGCCGCAGGCGGGGCCGCCGGGGCGGACCACGATGTGGCCGATCTCGCCCGCGTACCCGTGCGCGCCGGCCTCGATGCGGCCGGCGATGCCGATGGCTCCGGCGATGCCGGTGCCGAGGGGGACGAACAGGAAGCGGTCGGCGCCGCGGCCCGCGCCGATGCGGCCCTCGGCGAGTCCGCCCGTGCGGACGTCGTGGCCGAGGGCGACCGGGATGCCGCCGAGGCGTCTGCCGAGCAGTTCGCGCATGGGGACGTCGCGCCAGCCCAGGTTCGCCGCGTAGACGGCGATCCCGTTCTCGGCGTCGACGATGCCGGGTACGGCCACGCCGGCCGCGGAGGCGGCGGTGCCGAAGCGTTCCCGGCCGAGGTCGAGGAGCTCGGCGGCGAAGTCCTGGATCGTCTCGACGACGGCTTCGGCGCCCCGCTCACGGCCGGTGGCGCGGCGCGCCTCGTGGAGCAGGGTGCCGTCGGCGGCGACGAGGGCGGCCTTCATCCCAGTGCCGCCCACATCGAGGGCGATGACGTGTTTCACGGGTTTCACGGGTGACAGTCTCGCGTGATTGGAGTGCAAAGGTCTAGTCCACTGAGAGGGATTGTTGAGTGGCCATACAAATTCGGGACCTTCGTCGGTGAGCGACGTCCGTACGTGCGTCTGTACGTGCGTGCGTACGTGCGTGCGCGTGCAGGCCGTGTGCACGTTTGGTCCCGGATGTTGACCAGGCTCAAAAGTGGTGTAGACCTTTACGCGAATCGTACGGAACAACCTGGGGTGGAACGAGAACTGTGAAGGCCCGAACTGTCCAGGCCAGAAAGCTGAACCTCGCCGCGTCCGGCCTCGTACTGTGCCTGACCACCGTGACGCTGACCGGCTGCGGCGCCGTGTCGGGTCTCGCAGGGGACAACGAGGTCACCCTCAAGGTCGTGGCGGCCGACTACGGGGACAAACCGGAAAACTCCTCCAAGCCGTACTGGAAGGAGCTCGCCGCGTCCTTCGAGAAGAAGCACCCCGGCATCAAGGTCCAGGTCGACGTCTACTCCTGGACCGACGTCGACGCCAAGGTCGCCGAGATGGTCAAGGCCGGCGAGGCCCCCGACATAGCCCAGATCGGCGCCTACGCCGACTACGCCGCCGAGGGCAAGCTGTACTCCGCCGACGAGCTGCTCTCGGTCACCACCGAAGCCGACTTCCTCGCGCCGCTCGCCGACGCGGGCAAGGTCAGGCGCAACCAGTACGGCCTGCCCTTCGTGGCCAGCACCCGGCTGATGTTCTACAACGAGAAGCTCTTCGCCGACGCCGGCATCATCCCCAAGGACGGCAAGACCCCCTGGCAGCCCAAGAGCTGGGCCGAGCTGGAGGCCGCCGCCAAGAAGCTCAAGGCGGCCGGCGTCCCGACCCCCCTCGCGCTGCCCCTGGGCCGCGAGGAGGCGCAAGCCGAGACCATGCAGTGGCTGCTCGCGGGAGGCGGAGGCTACGCCGACAACGAAGAGAACTACTCGATCGACTCCGCGGACAACGTCAACACCCTGAAGTTCCTGCGCGACAAGCTCGTCGGCGCGGGCCTGACCGGCCCCGTCGAACCGGCCAAGCTCAACCGCCAGGACGCCTTCGACTCCTTCTCGCGCGGCGAGGTCGGCATGCTCAACGGGCACCCGACCCTGCTCAAGCAGGCCGCCGCGAAGGGCGTGAAGTACGGCATGACCCCCATGCCGACCGCCGACGGGGCCGGCCACCCGACGATGGGCGTCGCCGACTGGGTGATGGCCTTCAAGACCGGCCACCAGACGCAGTCGGGGAAGTTCCTGGACTTCCTTTACGAGGCGAACAACGTGACGGCCTTCACCGAGAAGTACGACCTGCTCCCGGTCACCACCAGCGGCTCCCGGGCGATGGAGGCCGCGACGGGAGCCTCCTCGGCGGAGCTGAAGACCTTCCTGCACGCGCTGCCCAACGCGCGGCTCTACCCGGTGGGCAAGAAGTCCTGGGCGGCCGTGAGCGAGGACGTCAAGAAGAACATCGGCACGGCCGTGCAGCCCGGCGGACAGCCCGAGAAGGTCCTCGGGGACCTCGCGGAGATGGCGCGCAAGGCGGAGCCCCGCTGATCGGGCCCGGTCGGCGCTGATCGGCACCGATCGGCGCCGACCGGGGGCTGTCGGAGGGCGGAGTTAATCTGGCCGTATGACGGACGCGGACGAGAGGCCGCCGGCCGGGCTGAGCGCCGACGAAGCGGCCGTACTGGCCTACGAAGGCCGCACCTGGCCCGGGCCGGGCGCCAAGGAACGGGCCATAAGGGAAGGACTGGGGATGCCCCCGGTCCGGTACTACCAGCTGCTCAACGCGCTGATGGACGATCCCAGGGCGCTGGAGCACGCACCGGGCACCGTGAACCGCCTGCGGCGCATCCGGGAGGCCCAGCGGGCGAGGCGGTAGCGGCCGTGGCCCGTGCCACAGCGGTCGCCCGCGCCACGGCCGTGGCTCGCGCCATAGCCGTGGCCCGGCAGGGCCGTTAGGGTCGTGCGTATGGGGAGCCATCCGCACGATCTGCCGATGCCCGTCACCACCGCCGGACGCGAGGGACTCGAAGCCCTCCTCCGCACACCGCGCCGCTCCGTCGTCGCCCTCGACTTCGACGGCACCCTCGCCGACATCGTCCCCGACCCCGACCAGGCGCGGGCCCACCCCGGAGCCGTCCCCGCGCTGGCGGCCCTCGCCCCCGAGGTCGGCTCCATCGCGGTCGTCACCGGCCGGCCGGCCGGGGTCGCCGTCCGCTACGGGGGCTTCGCCGGGGTCCCCGGACTCGAGCACCTGGTCGTGCTCGGGCACTACGGAGCCGAGCGCTGGGACGCCGTGAGCGGCATCGTGCACGCTCCGGCCGAGCATCCGGGGGTGGCGGCGGTCCGGGCGGAGCTGCCCGGGTTCCTGGACGCGATCGGCGCGTGGCGCGGGACCTGGATCGAGGAGAAGGGCCAGGCGCTGGCCGTCCACACCCGCCGTGCGGCCGACCCCGAAGCGGCCTTCGCGGCCCTGCGCGAGCCCCTGGCGGGGCTTGCGGCCCGGCACGGCCTGATGGTCGAACCGGGGCGGGCCGTACTGGAGCTGCGGCCGCCCGGGATGGACAAGGGCGTCGCCCTCACGGAGTACCTCGCGGAGGTGGGCGCGGAGGCCGTGCTCTACGCCGGGGACGACCTGGGGGACCTCGCGGCGTACTCGGCGGTGGAGAAGCTGCGGGCCGGGGGGATGCCGGGGCTGCTGCTGTGCAGCGGCTCGGCGGAGGTCCCGGAACTCGCCGCCCGCGCGGACCTGACCCTGTCCGGGCCGTCTCAGGTCGTCACCTTCCTGTCCGCACTGGCCGCGGCGCTGCGCACGCCTACTCCTCTTTAACGCGCCGCTCGCACCGCTGCGCGGGCTTCGCGTCGCTGCGCCGGACTCCGTCCGGCGGTGGCCGGTCGGGGCTGTCGCCCCTGCCGTCCCGGCGTGGGGTCCGGTGGGCGGGTGCGGCTGGGTGGGCCCTGCGGGGCGAGTTCCCCTACCCGCCCTTCGCCCGTTCCCCGGGCTCTGCCCGGACCCGCGCCTCAAACGCCGGAGGGGCTGGATTTTCGCCGGCGTCGGCCAAAATCAGCCTCGCCGGCGTTTGAGGCGCGGGGTCTGGGGCGGAGCCCCAGGGGGTCCGGGCGCAGCCCGGGGCCCTGCTTTCAGCCCGTCCGGCGTTTGAGGACCGGGTCCGGGCGGCGCCCGGGGAACGGTGGAAGGGCGGGTCGGGGACTTTGCCCCGCGCAGCGGGGAGCGCTCGGGGCCGGGAGGGTCAGGTGCGGAGGGCGTCCAGTTGGGACGTGAGCCACTGGGTCGGGGGGAGGGCCGTGGCGGCCACCGCGAGCCGCTTGGTGCGGTCCGCCCGCTCCGCCGCCGGCATGGTGAGCGCGGTGTGCAACGCCTCCGCCGTGGCCGTCACGTCGTACGGGTTCACCGTCAGCGCGTCCGCGCGGAGTTCCTCGTACGCCCCCGCCCCGGTGGACAGCACCAGCACGCACCCCGCCTCCGAGACCACCGGGATCTCCTTCGCGACGAGGTTCATGCCGTCCCGCACGGGATTGACCAGCGCCACGTCCGCCAGCCGGTACGCCGCCAGCGACCGCGCGAAGTCGTCCTCGACGGAGACGAGCACCGGCTGCCAGTCGCCCGTGCCGAACTCCGCGTTGATCGCCGCCGCCAGCTCCCGCACCGACTCGGTGTACTCCCGGTAGACGGTCAGGTCCTGCCGGGAGGGGTACGCGGAGGCCAGGTGGACCACCCGCTCCCGCCATTCGGGGTGGACCGTGAGCAGCTCCCGGTAGGCGAGGAGTCCGCGGAGGATGTTCTTCGACAGTTCCGTGCGGTCGACGCGGACGATCGTCTTCAGGTCGCCGACCTCCGCCCGCAGCGCCGCCAGCTTGTCGTCCACCTCCGGCCGGTGCGCGAGCGCGCGCAGTTCGTCCGCGTCCACGCCGAGGGGATACGGGGTCACGTGCGTGAACCGGTCCTGGTGCCGCACCCCGCGCTCGGGACCGGCCGGGACCGAGCCCTGCGTCGCGCCGCTGATGAAGTTGTCCGCCCACTCCTGGGTGTGGAAGCCGAGGCGGTCCGCCCCGAGCATCCCCCAGAGCAACTGGCTCCGGATGTCGTCCGGGAGCATGCGCAGGAAGTCCCACGAGGCCCACGGCGTGTGCGTGAAGTGGCCGATGCGCAGGTCGGGGCGCAGCTCGCGGAGCATTCCGGGGGCGAGGGCCAGGTGGTAGTCCTGGATCAGGACTACCGCACCCTCGGCCGCCTCCTCCGCGAGCGCTGCCGCGAAGGTCTCGTTGTACGTGACGTACGAGCCCCAGCGCCGCCGGAACTCCGCGTCGAAGACCGGCTCGCGCGGGATCTCGTACAGGTGGTGGTGGAGGAACCACAGCACCGAGTTCGCGATGCCGTTGTACGCGCCGTCGTAGACCTCCGGGTCGATCGGCAGCATCCGTACGCCCGGTTCGGCGACCCCCCGCCGTACCGCCTCCCGGTCCGCGTCCGACAGTGCCGCGCAGATCCACAGCGCCCCGGGCTGCTCGGCGAGGGCGGTGGAGAGGCCGGAGACGAGGCCGCCCCCGCCGCGGCGGGCACTGAGCGTGCCGTCCGCGGCGAGGGCGTACGAGAGGGGGCCGCGATTCGCGGCGACGAGCACCTGGGAAGCCATGCGGCGAACCTAGCCCGCCTCGCCTCCGGTCAAACGTCAGCGCCTGCGCGTCCGCCGGACCGAGAGGAAGACCACACCGCCGAGTGCCGTGAGCGTGGCGGCCGCCGTGCCCATCAGCCACAGCTGCCGACCGTCAGAGCCGGTGGTGGCCAGGTTTCCGCCCGGAGATCCCGGAGATCCCGGGGAGCCCGGTGAGTCGTCCCCCGGGTCCACCGGCAGCGGCCGCGGCTGCTGCGTGGTGGTGGACGGCGTGGGTGAGGGGGAGGAGGTGGGTGTCGCCGAGGCGGAGGTCGACGGGGACGGGGAGGCTGAGGCCGAAGTCGACGGTGACGGCGACGGGTCCGGCGGCGTGATCACCGGCGGGGCCGGAGCGCATGCCGGGTCCTTCGAGCCGTCCTCGCAGTTCGTGCGGCCGCTCTCCGCGACCACGTGGTTCGTCAGTTTGCCGTCGCCGGTCAGGGGGTCGTTGACCTTCACCTTGTAGGTGATCGTCGCCGTCTTCCCCTGCGGGACGTCGCCCGTCCAGGACAGCTTCGGCGCCGTGTACGAGGCCGTGCCGAGGTCCGTGGTCACCACCCCGTCGAAGACCGCGTCGTCCAGCAGCTCCGTCAGGTCGTCCGTCAGCTTGGCGTTCGGGTAGTCCAGGCTGCTGATGTTCTTCGCGGTGATCGTGTACGTCACCGTGTCACCGGGCGCGACCGACTTCGCGGGCGAGGCCGTCTTCTTCACCTCCAGGTCCGGCACCGGCACGGCCAGCGCGAACTGCGAGATGACGTACGTGTCCCCGCGCGTGCGGAACGTCAGGTCGGCGGAGGTGGCACCGGCCGGCAGCGCCGCCGCCGGGACGTCGAAGGACTTCGCGTCGATGCTGAGGTTGTTGACGTGGCGCGGTTCCAGCGAGCCGTCGGCCGAGCTGGTGAAGAAGTTGTCGGTCGCCCCGTTCACGGGGTTGGTGATGTTCGCGCCGTTGACCCGGAACTGGTCGCCCTTGGTGTTCCAGTCGCCCTCGTACGCCGTCGCGCTGGCCCGGACCGGGCCGTCGCCGGTGCGGTAGAAGCCCTTGACCTCGACCGTGGTGTCGGGGTCGGCCGAGCGCTGGAGCACGTGGCCGCCGTAGACGTAGACGTTGCGCCGCTCCGGCGCGTGCTCGTTCGGGCCGGGGTACTCGTACACGACCGTCAGGGACCAGCCGGCGACGCAGCCGCGCCCCTGCGGGGCCCAGATGTTGCCGACGGCGACGGTCACCGGGGAGCCGGTGGGCACGTCGGCGAAGGCGGCGGTGACGTCGGACTCGCCCGTGTAGTAGTGCGGGCCGCCCGTCTGCGCCGGGTCCTCGACCATGTCGGAGAGGGTCACCGGGCGGGCGGCGCCCGTGCCGACCTTGACGACCGGGCGGGTGGTCAGCGGCTCCCCGGGGCCGGGGACCGCGTCCTCGCCGGAGACGTCGCAGCGCTTGATGACGTTCGAGCCGAGCTTGTAGGTGCCGTTGTTGCCGCCCCAGAAGAGCCGCGCGTACGCCACCTCCGCGCCCGGGGGCACGGTGAGCCGGGTGCTGCTGGAGGTGCCCGCGGGCGTGGCGAGTCCGGCGGCGTCCACCGGGCGGGCGACGAAGTCGTTGTTGTTCTTCGTGCCCCCGCCCCGCTGGACCTCGGCGCACTCGGCGGCCTCGGCGGGCGGCGCCTGGGGGCATCCCATCACCGTGTTGCCGATCGTGACGAAGTCCCCGTAGAGGGCCTCGTCGTACCGCTTCTCGAAGGGGGAGACCACCTCCGCGACGGCCGGCGCGCTCAGCGAGCCGAACAGCAGCGCCGCGCCCCCGGCCACCGCGAGGGCGGATCCCCATACATGTCTGGCACGTCTGGCATGTCTGAAACGTATAAACCCCATGGGGGGAAATTAGCCCGATAGGGAATGAATCGGGCGTTACGCCACGCGACGGTGCGCGTACTCCTCGATGTCCCGCATCGGCGGCCGCTCCTCGGTGTCCACGGCGTAGGTGTGCGGTACGAAGCCCTCCGGGCCGCGCTCGAACTGCGTCAGCTCGGGGCGTACGAGGTGCCCGCGCGAGAGCCGCACCTGCGCCGTGCGGTAGATCGCGGCGGCCATCCGGCCCAGGGCCTGGCCGTCCTGGTGCCGGTGCAGCCGTACGCCCACGTCCACCTGGGCCAGCGCGTCCAGCCCGGCCGTGTGCAGGGCGTCCACCAGCAGGCCCAGCTCGACCCCGTAGCCGACGGGGAACGGCAGCCGCTCCAGCAGCTCGCGGCGCACGGCGTACTCGCCGCCGAGCGGCTGGACGAAGCCGGCCAGCTGCGGCCAGTGGAGGTTGAGCAGGGGGCGGGCCACCAGCTCCGTGACCCGGCCGCCCTGGCCGTGGGCCTTGGTGGAGGCCGGGCCGGTCGAGTCGCTGAACTCGGTGCCGAGCGGCCGGTCGTACATCGCCTTGACGAACCGCACGTCCGGATCGGTCAGCAGCGGGCCGACGATCCCCGAGACGAAGGTGGCCGAGAAATCGCGCAGGTCGGCGTCGACGAAGCAGACGATGTCACCGGTGGTGGCCAGCAGCGAGCGCCACAGCACCTCGCCCTTGCCGGGCACCGCCGGTATCCGCGGCAGGACCTCGTCGCGGTGCACCACCCGGGCCCCGGCCTTGGCCGCGACCTCCGCGGTGCGGTCCGTGGAGCCCGAGTCGATCACGACGAGCTCGTCGACCAGGGGCACCGGCAGGCCCTCGATCAGATCGCGCCGGATCACCTCGACGATCCGGCCGACCGTCGCCTCCTCGTTCAGCGCCGGCAACACCACGCTCACCGTGGTCCCCGCTGCCCGCTTGGCGGAAACCAGCTGGCCGAGCGGTCGGTCGGCGGCTGACCAGGAGCGGTCTGCCAACCAGCGCTCCACCTCTTCCAGCACCTTCAGCACTCCCTGGTTCTTCACTGGTCGTTCACTGGTTTGGACCGAAATGTGATCCATCTCGCGGTTCGGACGGCTGTCTCAACCACCCGGGCCTTCGGTTACAGTCTTGAACAACGCGATGGTCCACCGCATGCCGGGGGGCCCGCGTACAAACGCACCGGCGCGCCATAGAGCGCGTGTGCCGGTGCCATACCGCTCATCCAGAGGGGCAGAGGGACACGGCCCGTTGAAGCCCCGGCAACCCTCCAGTCGGTTCTCGCGATCGCGCATTCCAGCGCCGCCAGCGAGGTCCCCGGCTAGGGAAGGTGCCAATTCCGTCTCATGGCGAAGTGCGCCATGGGGAAGATGAGGAGAAAGGGCCTCGCCATCATGGCTGCACAGTCTGTCGCAACCTCTGCCGAAACCGTCGAAATCAACGGATCCGGCACCTCTGTCGATCTCGGTCCCGCCACCGGCCTTTCGTGTCGCGAGTGCGGTACCCGCTTCGAGCTCGGCCCGATCTTCGCCTGCGCCGAGTGCTTCGGACCGCTCGAAGTCGCCTACGAGCTGCCCCTGGGCGACCCGGAAGCCCTGCGCGCCGCCATCGAGGCCGGCCCGAACAACATCTGGCGCTACGCGCCGCTGCTGCCCGTCCCGGCGGACGTGGCCTCCAAGCCGAGCCTGAACCCCGGCTTCACCAAGCTCGTGGACGCGGCCAACCTGGCCAAGGAGTTCGGCGTCACCGGCAAGCTGTACGTCAAGGACGACTCCGGCAACCCGACGCACTCCTTCAAGGACCGCGTCGTGGCCATCGCCGTCGAGGCCGCCCGCGCCTTCGGCTTCACCACCCTCTCCTGCTCCTCCACCGGCAACCTGGCCGGCGCCGTCGGCGCCGCGGCCGCCCGCGCCGGCTTCCGCTCCTGCGTGTTCATCCCGCACGACCTGGAGCAGGGCAAGGTCGTCATGGCCGGTGTCTACGGTGGCGACCTGGTCGGCATCGAGGGCAACTACGACGACGTCAACCGCTTCTGCTCCGAGCTCATCGGCGACCCGCTGGGCGAGGGCTGGGGCTTCGTCAACGTCAACCTGCGCCCGTACTACGGCGAGGGTTCCAAGACCCTGGCGTACGAGATCTGCGAGCAGCTCGGCTGGCAGCTGCCCGACCAGATCGTCATCCCGATCGCGTCCGGCTCGCAGCTCACGAAGATCGACAAGGGTCTGCAGGAGCTGATCAAGCTCGGCCTCGTCGAGGACAAGCCGTACAAGATCTTCGGCGCCCAGGCCGAGGGCTGCTCGCCCGTCTCGACCGCCTTCAAGGCCGGTCACGAGGTGGTCCGCCCGCAGAAGCCGAACACCATCGCCAAGTCGCTGGCCATCGGCAACCCGGCGGACGGCCCGTACGTCCTGGACATCGCGCGCCGCACCGGCGGCTTCGTCGAGGACGTCAACGACGAGCAGGTCGTCGAGGCCATCAAGATCCTCGCCCAGACCGAGGGCATCTTCGCCGAGACCGCGGGCGGCGTGACCGTCGGCGTGACGAAGAAGCTCATCGAGGACGGGCACCTCGACCCCACGCTGACCACCGTGATCCTGAACACCGGTGACGGCCTCAAGACCCTGGAGGCGGTGGCCGAAGGTGGTGGCCAGACCGCCACCATCCGCCCCAGCCTGGACGCGTTCCGCGCCGCCAACCTGGCCTGATCTCTCTCCCTGCACACCGGAAAGGCAGTAGCGCCATGAGCGTCAACGTCCGCATCCCCACCATCCTGCGCACCTACACCGGCGGCCAGGCCGAGGTCTCCGCCGAGGGCGCGACCCTCGAAGAGGTCATCCAGTCCCTGGAGGCCAGCCACCCCGGCATCGCCGCGCGCGTCCTGGACGACCAGGGCAAGCTGCGCCGCTTCGTCAACGTCTACGTGAACGACGACGACGTGCGCTTCGAGGGCGGGCTGCAGACGTCCACTCCGGACGGCGCCGGCGTTTCGATCATCCCCGCCGTCGCGGGCGGCTGCTGAGGCGCCTACCGCCTCCGTAGGGCTGCGTAAGACTCCGCAGAAACTGAATTGCCCCCTCCGTTACTAAACGGAGGGGGCAATTCTGCCTGGTTGGGCGCGGTAGAGTTGGGGAAGTCCCCTCCGCTGTTCTTGCCCGCCGCATATGAGCGGGTCGCGTGAGGGTTGACATTGAGTCAACATGCAAGTGCGCTATGGGTCGTTGGCGGCGTTTGTCCGGCCCGAGTTGCCCTGGAATATTCCTGGTTTTCACCCTATTTCAATCTTTTGCCGTGTCCAGAATTCTCGTCGGAATGACCTGTTGCAGACAGCAGCGGTGCGGATACATTCAGCCCCGGTCGAGGCGTTCCGGCGCAAGTTCTGACCCGGGACCGCGAAGTGCGGTCCTGCGCAAGGGCCAGTAATAGGGGAGTTAGGCATGGCTCAGGGCACCGTCAAGTGGTTCAACGCGGAGAAGGGCTACGGCTTCATCGCGGTCGACGGTGGTGCGGATGTGTTCGTCCACTACAGCGCCATCCAGATGGACGGGTACCGCACCCTTGAAGAGGGTCAGCGGGTCGAATTCGAGATCTCGCAGGGCCAGAAGGGTCCGCAGGCGGACATGGTCAAGCTCGCCGCCGGCTAGTCCGACCGCGATCGACCACCGACACGTACGGGGCCGCGCACAGTGGCCGCGCACGACGGCACAACGGCATGTGTACGAGGGGCCCACATCCTGGACACGGGATGCGGGCCCCTCGTGCGTGGCGGCTCCGGCGCCCTTGCGGCGTCTGGGTGTTCATCCCGGGTTGCCCGAAGCCGCTTGCACTCGGGGGGGTCGAGTGCTAATCATTGGCGTTAGCACTCTCCGGGTGAGAGTGCTACTAAACGAGGACCGGGTCGGTGAGGCCCGCAGGGTCCGGTGGGAAGGAACCGCCGGGCACGCAGGCCGTCCGTCGCGGGCGCGGGCGCGGTCCGGGAGCAATCCACCGCTGTCCGGGAGGACCACTTCAGATGGCCAAGATCATTGCGTTCGACGAGGAGGCCCGTCGCGGCCTCGAGCGTGGGATGAACCAGCTCGCCGACGCCGTCAAGGTCACCCTTGGCCCCAAGGGTCGCAACGTCGTCCTTGAGAAGAAGTGGGGCGCCCCCACGATCACCAACGATGGTGTCTCCATCGCCAAGGAGATCGAGCTCGAGGACCCGTACGAGAAGATCGGCGCCGAGCTGGTCAAGGAAGTCGCCAAGAAGACGGACGACGTCGCCGGCGACGGTACGACCACCGCCACCGTTCTCGCCCAGGCGCTCGTCCGCGAGGGCCTGCGCAACGTGGCCGCCGGTGCGAACCCGATGGCCCTCAAGCGCGGCATCGAGAAGGCCGTCGAGGCCGTCTCCGCCGCCCTGCTGGCGCAGGCCAAGGACGTCGAGACCAAGGAGCAGATCGCTTCGACGGCCTCCATCTCCGCCGCCGACACCCAGATCGGCGAGCTCATCGCCGAGGCCATGGACAAGGTCGGCAAGGAAGGCGTCATCACGGTCGAGGAGTCGCAGACCTTCGGCCTGGAGCTCGAGCTCACCGAGGGCATGCGCTTCGACAAGGGCTACATCTCGGCGTACTTCGCCACCGACATGGAGCGCATGGAGTCGTCCCTCGACGACCCGTACATCCTGATCGTCAACTCCAAGATCGGCTCGGTCAAGGACCTGCTGCCGCTCCTGGAGAAGGTCATGCAGTCCGGCAAGCCGCTGCTGATCATCGCCGAGGACGTCGAGGGCGAGGCGCTCTCCACCCTCGTCGTCAACAAGATCCGCGGCACCTTCAAGTCCGTTGCCGTCAAGGCCCCGGGCTTCGGTGACCGTCGCAAGGCCATGCTCGGCGACATCGCCATCCTCACGGGCGGCACGGTCATCTCCGAGGAGGTCGGCCTCAAGCTCGAGAACGCCGGTCTCGACCTGCTCGGCCGCGCCCGCAAGGTCGTCATCACCAAGGACGAGACCACCATCGTCGACGGTGCCGGTGACAGCGACCAGGTCCAGGGTCGCGTCAACCAGATCCGCGCCGAGATCGAGAACTCCGACTCGGACTACGACCGCGAGAAGCTGCAGGAGCGCCTGGCGAAGCTCGCCGGCGGTGTTGCGGTCATCAAGGCCGGCGCCGCGACCGAGGTCGAGCTCAAGGAGCGCAAGCACCGCATCGAGGACGCCGTTCGCAACGCGAAGGCGGCCGTCGAAGAGGGCATCGTCGCCGGTGGCGGCGTGGCCCTGCTGCAGGCCTCCTCGGTCTTCGAGAAGCTCGAGCTCACCGGCGACGAGGCGACCGGCGCCAACGCCGTCAAGCTCGCGCTGGAGGCCCCGCTCAAGCAGATCGCCGTCAACGGTGGTCTCGAGGGTGGCGTCGTCGTGGAGAAGGTCCGCAACCTGCAGATCGGTTGGGGCCTGAACGCCGCGACCGGCGAGTACGTCGACATGATCGCGTCGGGCATCATCGACCCGGCGAAGGTCACCCGCTCTGCCCTGCAGAACGCGGCGTCGATCGCGGCCCTCTTCCTCACCACCGAGGCCGTCATCGCCGACAAGCCCGAGAAGGCCGGCGCCGCTGCCGGCGGCGGCATGCCGGGCGGCGACATGGACTTCTGATCCACCCCCGGGCTCCGGCCCGAAGGTAGATCGGCTGTTCTTCACGTACCGAGGGCGGCACCCCTTCCTGACGGAGGGGGTGCCGCCCTCGGGCGTTTCCGCGGTCCTTGGGGGTCGGCGGCGCTTGGGGTCAGCGCCGGTTGGGTGCGGCGCCGCTCGGGCTCAGCGGTCCTTGCCGAGGGCGCCGAGCGCTCCCAGCAGGGCCGCGAACCCGACCGCGACGAGGACCGCGGAGCGCAGCCCCCAGGCGTGGAGGTCCGTGGCCCGCTCCGACTGCACCCGGCCCCGCGGGTCGTAGACCAGCCGCAGCTCCTCCCCGGCCTTCGCGATCTCCCGCTCCCTGGTCAGCAGGGCGGGACCGCCCGGCGGGCAGTCGAGCCGGTGGTCGTACACGGTGGTGCGGGTCACGCTCTGGCCCTCGGGTTGGAAGGCGGAATCCGTCTCGACCCGGGAGGTCACCTCCCTGACCACGCACACGACCTCGACTCCCCGCTCCCGCAGCACCAGGTCGTCCACGCCCATCAGGGCGATGAACACGCCGACGGCCGCGGGGACCCCGGCCAGGACGGCGAGGGCCGAGCCCCGGCGCTCGGCCAGGGTGTAGGTGTGCAGGGCGAGGCCGGACAGGGGTACGAAGAGCCCGAAGAGGGCGACCCACGCGTCCCCCAGCCATCCGTCGCCCAGCCACCCGGTCGCTCCGGCCCAGCCGACCGCGAGTGCCACCCCGGCGGCGAGCGCGGGCGCCACCGCCGCGGCGACGACCCACCCCAGGGACCGCCACCACCCGTCCCGCGACGGCCTCTCCGCGTCACCCGTACCCGTATCCGTGCCCGTGCCCGTCCCCATCCCCATCCCCATCCCCCCTCGTTCCCGTCCCCTGCTTCCGGTACGTACACGCAGGGGAGTGCCCGGATGGTTGAGCAGGTTGGGCACGCGCTCGCCCGCGATGCGGGACTGTCCTCCGGAGCCCGCGCCCGAACTGATTGACTGCCGCCATGAGTGACGTGAGCGACGTGTTCATCAAGATCTGCGGGCTGCGGACCGCCCACGACGTCGAGGTGGCCGTGGCCGCCGGAGCCGATGCCGTCGGCTTCGTCTTCGCGCCCGGGAGCCCGCGTACGGTCGATGCCGCCACGGCGCGGGCGCTGGCCTCGGGGGTGCCGGACGGGGTGCTGACCGTGGGGGTGTTCCGGGGGCAGTCCGTCGCCGAGGTGCGGCGGTTCGCGGAGGAGAGCGGCGTACGGGGCGTGCAGCTGCACGGCGAGGAGGGCCCGGAGGACTTCGCGGCGCTGCGCGCCGAGGGGCGCACCCTGCTGCGGGCGACGGCGCAGCACGTGGAGCGCTGCGGGGAGTACGGGGAGGATCTGCTGCTCCTCGACGCCCCGGATCCCGGCTCCGGCAAGCCGTGGAACTGGGGCTCGCCGGAGTTCACCGCGCCCGCGGGCCGCTGGCTCCTGGCGGGTGGGCTGACGCCGGCCAACGTCGGGGAGGCCCTCGCGGTCACCGGGGCGTGGGGCGTGGACGTGTCCAGCGGCGTGGAGAGCGAGCGCGGGATCAAGTCCCCGGACCTCATCCGTGCCTTCATCGCGGCCGCCCGCAACGCGGGACTCCGCCGGGGCTGAGAGCCGCGGGAGCGGGGGGTGCGGCAGGGGCTGTGGGGAGGGGCCGGTTGCCGAGCCGGTTGCTCCGAGGGGTGAGGAGGGGGCGAAGGGCGGGCAGTGCGGGTCTTCCGTCCCTCCGGCGACGGACGTAGGTCCCTGTCCGTGGGCCTTCCGCCCCGGGGAGACTTCGCATCATGGACACTCTGGATTCGGTGATCGTCAACGTCAACGATCACCTCTGGACCTACCTGCTGATTCCGCTGGTGGTCGGTGCGGGCCTGTACTTCACGGTCCGCTCCCGGGGTGTGCAGCTGCGCCTGCTTCCCGAGATGTTCCGGGTGCTGAAGGAGAAGACCCCGCCGCGCGCCGACGGCCGCAAGCAGGTCTCGTCCTTCGGCGCCTTCACGATCTCGGCCGCCGCGCGCGTCGGTACCGGCAACATCGCCGGTGTCGCGGCCGCCATCACCCTGGGCGGCGCGGGCGCCGTCTTCTGGATGTGGATGATGGCGCTGATCGGCGCGGCCTCCGCCTTCGTGGAATCGGCCCTCGCCCAGCTCTACAAGGTGCGCAATGCCGACGGCGCCTACCGGGGCGGCCCCGCGTACTACATGCAGCGGGCGCTCGGTAAACGCTGGCTCGGGGTGCTCTTCGCCGTGACGATCACCGTCACTTTCGGCTTCGTCTTCAACGCCGTACAGGCCAACACCATCACCGCCGTGGCTTCGGGTTCCCTCGCCGACGCGGACGGGTCGAACTGGTTCGGCCCCTCCCTCGGCGTGCTGCTGGCCGCCCTGCTGGGCCTGGCCGTCTTCGGCGGGGTCAAGCGGATCTCGTCCGTCACCACGGTCCTGGTCCCGGTCATGGCGATCGTCTACCTGCTGCTCGGCGCGGCGGTGGTCCTCCTCAACATCACCGAGTTCCCCCGGGTCATCGCGGACATCGTCGGCGGGGCCTTCGGCTTCCGCGAGCTGGCGGCCGGCGGCATCGGCGCGGCGATCCAGCAGGGCATCCGGCGCGGCATGTTCTCCAACGAGGCGGGCCTCGGCTCCGCCCCGAACGCGGGCGCCGCCGCCGAGGTCTCGCACCCGGTCAAGCAGGGCCTCGTACAGTCCCTCGGCGTCTTCTTCGACACCCTCCTCGTCTGCACGATGACGGCCTTCATCGTCCTCGTCTCCAACCCGGAGCTGTCGGGCCGCCAGGGCGCGGACCTGACGCAGACCGCGCTCAGCGACACGCTGGGAGGGTGGGCCGGCCACCTCCTGACCGGGGTGGTCTTCATGCTCGCCTTCAGCAGCATGATCGGGAACTACTACTACGGCGAGACCAACATCCAGTTCATCACCCGCAAGCGGTGGGTCCTGCCCGGGTACCGGGTGCTGGTCCTGTCGGCGGTCGTCCTGGGCTCGCTGGGCTCGGTGTCGGTCGTCTGGAACCTGGCGGACGTGTTCATGGGCCTCATGGCCCTGATCAACCTCGCCGCGATCATCCCGCTGTCGGCCATCGCCTTCCGCCTCCTGGACGACTACCTCGCCCAGCGCCGGGCGGGCCTGGAGCCGGTCTTCACCCGCGACCGCATGCCGGACCTGAAGGGCGTCCAGTGCTGGGACCCGATCCGCACGACGGTCCCGTCGGCACAGGCCCCGGAACGGGTGTAGCGGGGGCTTCCGCCACCCTGGTCGATGACGTGGACCCCGAGGTTTCCGACCCGGTGGACGCCGCCGAGGCGCTGCTCGTCGTGGAGGCCGGCCACGCAGCGCGGGTCAGGCGGGATCCGGAAGGGACTGCTCTGCGGCCGACCGGCTCACGGGTCGCCGCTCCCGGGACGCCCGCTCGTCGGCATCCGCCAGCCAGAACCAGACCGGCGGGAAGACCAGCTCGATCACGGTCAGCGCCACCTGGAACGGATGCGGCCACCCGTGCACCGCCAGGGACAACAGCCGCCCCAAGCCGCCCAGCAGGAACACCGCCGCGAGCAGGCGCACCGGCTTCGCCGGGACGGGGTCTTGCCTGGCGGCCCACAGCCAGGCAAGCCCGTACCCGGCGAAGATCGCGCCGAAGAACCGGCCCAGGCTGTCCAGAGTGGGTCCGGCGTCGGCCTCGCCCGGAATCGCGGCATTGCCGCCC
Source organism: Streptomyces stoeckheimensis (assembly GCF_045822005.1). Taxonomy (NCBI): domain Bacteria; kingdom Bacillati; phylum Actinomycetota; class Actinomycetes; order Kitasatosporales; family Streptomycetaceae; genus Streptomyces; species Streptomyces stoeckheimensis. The sequence continues at coordinate 4,956,907 of NZ_CP169550.1, forward strand.
AGGACGTGGAACAGCCCGATCGCCGTGCAGGCGAGGCCCATCACCCATGCGGACACCCGGAGTGCCTTGGCCATGGCTCCATCCCCCTTAGTTGACGTGCGTCTACTTAGCTCGAGGGTAGCCCTCCTTAGTAGACGCATGTCAAGTAGTAATGTGGGTTCATGCCGCCCCGCCGACGCCTGACCCCTGCCGACCGCCGCGCCCAACTGCTCGCCGTCGGCACCCGGCTCTTCTCCGCCGAGCCCTACGACGACGTGCTGATGGAGGACGTCGCCCAGCAGGCCGGTGTGTCCCGCGCCCTGCTCTACCAGCACTTCCCGAGCAAGCACGCCCTCTTCGCGGCGGTCTACCAGCAGGCGAGCGACCGGTTGCTGGAGGTGACCACGTTCGACCCCCGGGCCACGCTCGTCGAGCAGCTCACCCAAGGCCTGGATGCCCACCTCGACTACTTCATCCCCAACCGTCACGCCGTCCTGGCCGCGAACCGGGTGCTGGCGGGCGACCCCGTCATCCAGACGATCATGACCAACGAACTCGACGCCCTGCGCTCACGCCTGCTCGGCGTGCTCCCGCTCGCCGACGAGCGCACGCACGCCGCCGTCTCCGCCGCACTGAAGGCCTGGCTCGTGTTCGTCCAGGTGCTGTGCGTGGACTGGCTCACGCACGAGACCTGCACCCGCACCGAGCTGCGGGACACCTGCATCGGCGCGGCGGTCGGCGCCCTGCGCCCCCTGCTCTCGGAGGACCCCGCCCCGAACTGGCCGCCGGCCCTGCCCTAGACGGCCGGGCCCGAGACGGCGACCGGGCCGTCCGGTTCGACCGAGGTCACGACCGCCGTCGAGCGCAGGGACTCGACCTGGTCGGGGGAGAGGCGGGCGCTGAAGCCGTTCAGGGCGTGGCGGTAGACGTGGACCGGGGTGATCCCGTAGGCGTCCGCGACGGCTGCCGGGTCCAGGCCGCGGTGCACGGTGACGATGTACGTCGGCCACTCGGCCGGGGCCGTACGGGACGCGGGGGAAGGGGAGGCCGCGGGTCCGGTGGTGGGGGAGAGCGGGGCGGCGTGCGCGGGCAGGGTGGCCGAGGCGGCCAGGGCGAGGGCGGCGAGGGTCGTCGGCAGGGTCCAGTTCGTACGAGTACGCATGTCGCGAGGCCACCACGGAGGGGCGGTCCGGTCAACGACCCCGCGCGGCGCGGCGGTGGCGGGCGGTGGTGAACCGCGGGAGCCGCGCGTGCGCCCCTCCCCGGATGCGCGCGCGGTGCCTTCCGTACGGGTGAACCTGCCGGCCCGCGCCGCACCGGCGCGAGGTCGGGCGCGCGGGCCGGGAGGGTCGCGAGAACAGCGGACCGAATCCTTTCTTCAGCCGGTACGGGCATCAGCCCGCGGCGGGCTGCGCAGGCCCCGCGGCGCGGCCGTACGGCCGGTGCGGTCCGGTCAAGGGCCGTGGCCGGCCCGCCGATGAAGGGGAGGGTCGCACTCCGGGACGGGTTCCGCATCGGTGTTCCCACCGAGGTTCCCGTCGAACGGAGGCGGCTTCGCATGCCGCCCTCCACCCTTCGGGAGTTCCCTCGATGTCCATGCGCCTGCTCGCCCGCGCCGCCACCGCCGCCCTGCTCGCCGTCACCCCGGTGGCAGTCGGTTCCGCGTCCGCCGACGTCGCGCCCGAGCCCACGCCGGTGCCGCTGACCATCTCCGCCAACGCCATCCCCGGCCAGTACATCGTGACGCTGGAGCCGGGCTATGACCCGGCCAAGGTGGCGGAGCGGCTGGGCCTCAAGCCGAAGTTCCTCTACACCAAGGCCATGAATGGGTTCTCCGTCCCCATGACCAAGCTCCAGCTGGAGATCGCCCGCGTCAGCCTGGGCGTGAAGTCGGTGGCAGCGGACGCCAAGGTCTCGGCCCCGTCGAGCGTGCCGGCGACGGCCGCCGCCCTGCGCGGGCCGTCCGCCTCCTGGGGCCTGGACCGGATCGACCAGAAGGAGCTGCCGCTCGACAACACCTTCACCACCCAGGGCAACGGCGCCGGGGTGACCGCGTACGTCCTGGACACGGGCATCGACTTCGCGCACGAGGAGTTCGGCGGACGGGCCACCTTCGGATTCGACGCGATCGGCGACGGCCGCAACGGCCAGGACTGCAACGGCCACGGCACGCACGTCGCGGGCACGATCGCCGGCAAGACGTACGGAGTGGCGCGCAAGGCGAACGTGGTCAGCGTCCGGGTCCTCAACTGCGAGGGCGAGGGCGACTTCTCGGGGCTCGTCGCGGGCCTGGACTGGGTGGCCAAGAACGCCAAGCAGCCCGCGGTCCTCAACGGCTCCCTGGGCGGGGACAAGTCCGAGGTCCTGAACGAGGCGGCGGAGGCCGTGACGGCGGCGGGCGTCCTGCCGGTCATCGCGGCGGGCAACTCCTCGAAGGACGCGTGCTTCGTCTCGCCCGCGTCGGCCGGCAAGGTCGTGACGGTTGCGGCCAGCAACCGGTACGACGAGGAGACCAGCTTCTCCAACTTCGGTTCGTGCGTGACCCTGTACGCACCCGGCGAGGAGATCGTCTCCGCGAAGCTGGGCGGCGGCAGCATCGCCGAGAACGGCACGTCCATGGCCGCGCCGCACGTCACCGGCGTGGCCGTCCTCTACAAGCAGGCGAATCCGGCCGCGACTCCGGAGAGCATTGCCGAGTACCTGGAGAGCGAATCCACGAAGGACGTCCTGACGAACATCAGCAAGAGCAGCCCGAACGCGCTGCTGTTCACCAACGGCCTCTGACCCCGCGCGCGACGGCGTCGGCTCACACCGGGGCGCGGTTCCACCGCATCCGCGCCCACGGCAGGGCCAGCTCGCTCCGGTCCGTCACCTCGCGCGGGGCGAGGGTCGCGATCGGAGCGGCCTCGCGGTGCCTCGCGTAGACGGTGTCGACGTAGCGGTGGCCGGTGTCGGGGGCGATGAAGAGGACCGTGCGGTGGGGTGAGCGCTCGCGTTCGTGCCGGGCGGCGAGGTAGCCGGCGCCCGTGGACAGCCCGGCGAAGACCGCGTGCCGGCGCAGCAGGTCGACGCTGCCGGCGAGGGCGGCTTCGAAGGAGACCCAGTGCAGGGTGTCGTACAGCTCGTGCGAGACGTTGCCGAAGGGGATCGAGCTGCCGATCCCCGCGATGATCATCTCGGTGTCGGTGACGTGTTCGGAGCCGAAGGTGACGCTGCCGTACGGCTGGACGCCGACGAGTTCGACATCGGCCGGAACGTCCGTCCCCTCGCGGAGGTAGCGGGTCAAGGCGCCGGTGGAGGCGCCCGAGCCGACCCCGCCGACGACGGTGAGGCCGTCCGCCGTGCCGGTGGCCTCGCGGATCCGGTCGGCGATCGCGCGGTAGCCGAGGTAGTGGACGTCGTCGTGGTACTGGCGCATCCAGTGGTACTCGGGATGTGCGGCGAGGATCTCGTGGATCCGCTCGACGCGCCGCTTCTGGTCGAGCTTCAGGTCGCTGCACGGCTCCATCTGCTCCAGCGTCGCCCCGAGGACGGCCAGTTGGGTCCGCAGCGTGTGGTCCACCGTGGCCGAGCCGACGATGTGGCAGTGCAGGCCGTACCGGTGACAGGTCAGGGCCAGGGCGTACGCGTAGATGCCGCTGGAGCTGTCCAGCAGGGTGTCCCCGCGGCGTACGACGCCGGTGTCGAGCAGGTGGCGCACCGCCGCGAGGGCGGAGACCACCTTCATCGTTTCAAAGCGCAGGCAGACGAGCCGGTCGTCGAGGCGTATCAGGTCCGGCCGGCCGATCGACTCCGCGATGTGCTGGTCCATGCTGTGCTGGTCCATGGTGGGGGATCTCCTTGGGCAGGGGGTGGGGGTCCGTGGTTCCGTCGAAGGTCGTGAAGGTGCGGGTGGCGGGGATGCCGTGGGCGTCCAGGGCGCGCAGGCAGCCGCGGACACGGCGGCGCAGCCCGGGTGCGGCCGCGTCGAAGAGCACGCCCGCCACCGCACCGCTGTGCGCGATCTGCACGCCGACCGCCCCGGCCCGGCGGGCGAGGACGGTCAGGTCTTCGAACTCCGGGTGCCCCAAGACCTGTTGGCCGCGCCGTGCGCTGGCGGTGGCGACCGCGCCGAGCAGCTCCGCGCTGCCCGTGGCCACGGCCCGGCGCAGCAGCGCGCGCAGCCGCTCGTAGGCCCGTACGTCGCCGTCGTCCGCGTCGGCCGCATCGGCCGTCGGCAGGGACAGGGTGTCTACGGGTTTGCCCCCGCCGAGGGCGCAGCCCACCACGACCAGCGGCGGCAGGGCCGGGCCGAGGACCTCCAGGACCCGGCCCTCCCGCTGGGCGAACAGCACCGGGCGGCCGCCCAGCATCAGCGGATCGGAGGCGAGTTCGGCGCGTACGGCCAGCCCTGCGACCGTCGAGGGCTCCAGCCGCAGCCCGTACGAGTCCGCGACCGCGTGCACGGCTGCGATCACGTCGCTGCTGGAGCTGCCCATGCCCAGGCCCACCGGTATCTCGCCGGTGAGACGCAGCTCCCCGCCGCAGGGCGGCTGCCCGGTCCGCCGCGCGCACTCCGCGACCGCGAGGACCGCGGCCCGCGCCGCCTTCGTGCGGTCGGCGGGTGCGACGGTGAGCGCCTCGGGCTCCGCGCCGGGTCGGCGGACGAACGCGGCGCTGCTGCCGGGACCCGACATGGGGAGGGTGACCAGTCCGGCGCACCGGCGCCCGGCGGCGTCGAGGAAGACGCCCTGGAGGATCTCGCCGTGGTGGCAGGGGGCCTGCCCGGCACCGGACGGGGCCGGGAGGGCGGTGGCGCCGGGAGCGCCGGGGATCACGCGCCGCCCGCCGTCCGGTAGCGGTACAGGACCGTCTCCTCGGCGCTGAACTGGGAGAAGGGGAAGGGCTCCGCGGACAGGGCGGTGACCCCGGAGCCGAGGAAGGCGCGGGCGACGGCGCTGCCGGTCTGGGCGTAGACGACCAGCGGGATGCCGCGGGAGCGGCAGCGCTCCAGGATGGTGTCGAAGGTGCCGTTGCTCAGGGTCATGCCGGTGGCGACGACGGCCTGCGCGCGCTCCAGCACCTCGTGCATGTCGGCGGTGACGGGGTCGCCCCACTGGGTGGCCTTGAGGTTGAGGTCGCACGGCAGCGGCCGGCCGCCGCGCGCGCGGATCGCCGCGACGAGCGGGTTGACGACGCCGATGAGGCCGACCTCGGCGCCCTCCTCGATGTCCAGCAGTCCGGCGATGGCCGCGTCGCGGGCCGTGGCGCGGAGCTCGGGGGTGCCGGCGGGGAGGGCGACGGGTTCGGCGTCGCCGGCCTCGGCGGCCGCGCGGTGCGGGCGGGTCTCGGAGAGGTAGGCGTCGAGGGCGGCGATGCGCAGGGGGCGCGGGGCCTCGCGCAGGAGGGCGTCGAGCGGGGTGCCGGAGGAGTCGCGGCAGATCGACGGGTCGATCTCGCCGGCCTCGAACGCGCAGCCGCCGAAGGAGCCGCCGAGGCGGACCAGGACGTACTGGTTGAGGTAGGTGGTGACGCCGCCGGCCAGGCGGGTGCCGTGGTGGATCCAGAAGACGCTGGTCGCGACGAGCGAGGAGGGCAGCGGGCCGTGCTCGCCGGCCAGTACGGCCTCGATGAGCGCGTCGACCGAGGTCGCGGGGGCGGTGGTCGTGGTCGGGGTCGGGGTCGGGGTCATGGGATTCCCTTTCACAGAGCGGGTGTAGGTGTGGGTCTGGACGTCGCGGCCGGGGCGCCGAGCGGTCCGCGGTAGCTGACCTGCGGGTGCCCGAGGGCGTCGGTGGTGAGTTCGGCGTCCACCTCGAAGACCTCCGCGAGCCGCTGCGCCGTCAGGACGGCGGCGGGCGGGCCGGAGGCGATCAGGCGGCCGTGGTGCAGGAGCAGCAGCCGGTCGCAGTACCGGGCGGCGAGGGACAGGTCGTGCAGGGCGACCAGGACCGTCTGCCCGGTGCCGGACAGCAGCTCCATCAGTTCCAGCTGGTGTTTGACGTCGAGGTGGTTGGTGGGCTCGTCGAGCAGCAGCCCGGACGGCTGCTGGGCCAGTGCGCGGGCGATGTGGGTGCGTTGCCGCTCCCCGCCCGACAGCGCCTTCCAGGGGCGGCCGGCGAGTGCGGTGAGTCCTACGCGTTCCAGCGCGGCGGCGACCACGGCCCGGTCGGCGGCGTCCGGCCCGCGCCAGCGGTCGCGGAACGGGGTCCGCCCCAGGCCGACGATGTCGGCGACCGGCAGATCGCTGTCCGCGCCCGCGTCCTGTGCGACGAAGGCGACGTGCCGGGCGATCCTGCGCGCACTCCAGCCGCGGACGGACTCCCCGTCGTACCGGACCGCGCCCGCGTCGGGAGCCCGCAGCCCGGCGAGGCAGCGCAGCAGCGAGGACTTGCCCGAGCCGTTGGGGCCGAGCAGCCCGACGGTCTCGCCGGGGGCGATGTCCGCGCCGACCTCGCGCACGACGGGCGTGCCCGCCACCGACCAGCTCACCGCGTCGGCGGTGATCCGCACAGCCTTCACCGCACTCACAGCTCCCCCCGCTTGCGCAGGACCAGGAGGAAGATCGGTACGCCGAGCAGTGCGGTGATCACGCCGACGGGCACCTCGCGGGGCCCGAAGGCGACCCGTGCCAGTGCGTCCGTCCACACCAGGAACACCGCGCCCGCCAGGGCCGCGTACGGGAGCAGCACCCGGTGCAGCGGCCCGACGAGGAACCGCACCCCGTGGGGGACGATCAGGCCGACGAAGCCGATGGCGCCGACGGTGGCCACCGCCACCGCGGTGAGCACGGCGGTGACCACGAGCAGCAGCATCCGCGTGTGCCGTACGTCGATCCCGAGGGAGGCGGCGGTGTCGGTGCCGAAGGCGAGCCCGTCGAGGGCGTTCGAGCAGAGCCAGGCCGCCGCGAGCCCCAGCGGGGTGACGACCGCGCAGACCGCGACCGTGTTCCAGCGGGCCGGTGCCATCGAGCCCAGGAGCCAGTGGGTGACGGCCCGCGTGGTGTCCGCGTCCGCCGAGGCCATCAGCACGAGCGAGGTCAGCGCGGTGAAGAGCTGCCCGATGACCACGCCGGTGAGGACGATGCGCACGGAGTCCAGTCCGGTGCGCCGCAGGAGCAGCAGGAGCAGCCCGAAGGAGAGCAGTGCTCCGGCGAGCGCTCCGCCGGTCACGCCGAGGGTGCTCGCGCCGATCCCGAGGACGACCACGGTGACGGCTCCGGCGGAGGCGCCCGAGGAGACGCCGAGCAGGTAGGGGTCGGCGAGGGCGTTGCGGGTCACTGCCTGGAGCACCGCTCCGCACACGGCGAGCGAGGCGCCGACGAGGGCGGCCATCAGCACGCGCGGCAGCCGCAGGTCCCAGACGAGCGAGTCGAGCAAGGGGGGCAACGGCTCGACGTCCAGGCCGAGTCGGGTACCGAAGACGCGGGCGAGGCCGGTCCAGCCCACGTCGGCGGCGCCGATGCGCACGGCTGCCGCGACCGAAGCCGCCAGGATGGCCGCGGCGAGGAGGAAGAGCCCTGCCCCGGCCACGGCGGACCGGCGGGGCGCCGGACCCGGCCCCCTCGGAGCCACCGGGTCGGCGGCCGCCGTGTCGGTGGCCGCCGTGTCAGCGGACATACCCGAGGTCCTTCATGCCGGCCGCCAGCAGTCCCAGGGCGTGGACGGAGCGCACCGAGGGGTCCAGTTCGATGCCGGGCACTTCGAGGATCTTGGCGTCGCGGACCGCGGCCAGCTTGGAGACGACAGGGTGCTGGGCCATGACGGCGCGCTTCTCGGCGGCGCTGTCGCCGGGCCGGCCGCGCTCGGACAGGTCGCCGATCACGATGAAGTCGGGGTCGCGCTTGGCGACTTCCTCCCAGGAGACCTCCGGCCAGTCCTCGTCGACGTCGTCGAAGGCGTTCTTCGCGCCGACGATCCGGCTCATCTCGCTGGGCAGGCCGGTCTTGCCCGCCACGTACGGCATGCCGTTGAAGACGGAGTAGAGGTAGACCACGGTCGGCTGCTCGGTGCCCCCGGTGCCCCCGGTGCCCCCGGTGAGCTTCGAGGCGTTCTCCCCGGCCTTGGCGACGGCGGTGCGCTGGTCGGCGGCGAGCTTGGCGGCCCGTTCCTCGGCGCCGAAGACCTTGCCGAGGTTCTCGTAGTCGGAGAAGAGGAGCTCGAAGGGGGTCCGGCCGGCCGGGTTCTGCCCGGGGCAGTCCACGGCGCTGACGAAGGTCGGGACCTTGAGGGCGTCGAGCTCCTCGCGGGTGCCCGCCCGGTCCTTGGTGAAGAGGTCGGCGGAGCCGCCGATGACGAAGTCGGGGTTGGCGGCGCGCAGTTGCTCGCCGGTGGCGATCTTCGGGGCGATGACGGGGACCTTGGCGTACGCGGCCTCGTAGGCGGCGGGGATCTTCGTCTTGAGGTTGGCGGTGCCCGCCATCGAGTCCTGGAGTCCCAGTTCGAGCAGGGTCTCGGTCGAGGTCTGGTCCAGGGCGACGGCCCGCTTCGGCGGCGCGGCGAAGGAGGCCTGGCGGCCGCAGCTCGTGAGGGAGCTGCTGCGGGAGGAAGCCTGGGCGGCGGGCTCGGCTCCGGCTTTCGAGCCGTCGGTGGCGGGTGCGGCGCAGGCCGCGGTGGCGAGGGCGAGGGCCAGGGCGATGCCGAGGCGAGCGGGGTGGCGCATGGGTTCTCCGGTCTGGGCAGGGCGGGGGAGGGCGTTGTCGTGCACTGGGCAAGACCGCCGCGTTCGAAGGGTACTGTAATGGAATTCATTTTCATTAAGAACCCAGGGAGTACCCACACCGTGGCGACCACACCCGCGCCCTCGTCGGCCAAGACCGCTGACGGGCCCGCGCGTTCGATCCTCCTCGACGTCCCGTTCCTGCGCCTGTGGGCGGGCACCACCGCCTCCGGACTCGCGACCTGGGCCCTGCCCTTCGTGCTCGGGCTCGCCGTCCTCCACCGCGACCTGAGCGCCGCCGGCCTCGGCCTGGTCCTCGCCGCGCGCACGGTCGGATTCCTCGCCGCCGTCACCGTCGGCGGGGTCCTGGCCGACCGGCACTCACGCCGCGCGGTCGTCCTCTGGTCGGCCCTGGCGGCAGCGGTCGCCGCACCCCTCCTCGCCGCCGGACTGGGCCGCTCGCTCCTGCTCATGACGGCCGCCGCCGCCCTCGCCGGTGCCGGGCAGGGCGCCTGCCGCCCGGCGTTCCAGGCACTCACCGCCGAGACCGTCGACCCCGGACGCCGCCAGCAGGCCAACGCCGCCATGACCATGGCCGTCCGCGGATCCACCCTCGCCGGACCCGCCCTGACCGCGCTGCTCGCGGCCTTCCTCGACGTCTGGACCCTGCTGCTCGGCATCGGCCTGCTTTGGCTGGTCGCCGCGCTGGTCCCGGGCAAGGGCCGGGGTGCCGTCACCGCGGCGGACCCCGAGGCCGCCGGGCCCGCGCCGCGTGCGAGCTTCCGCGCCGAGTTCGTGGACGGCGTACGGGAGGCACGCCGCCACCCCTGGTTCCTCGCCGGACTGGCCGCCCTCGTCGCGGTCATCGCCCTCGGCTACTCCGCCACCAGCGTCGCCCTGCCCCTGATCAGCCGGGACCGCTACGCCAGCGAATGGGTGCTCGCGGCGGCCATGACCGCGTACATAGTGGGCGCGCTCGGCGGAGCCCTGGTCATCGCCCGCTGGCGGCCGCGCTCGCAGGGCTGGGCCGCCTTCGCGGGACTGGCGGCGTACGGGTGCGCCCCGCTGAGCCTGATGCTGCCCGTGCACCCGGGCGTGGTCGTCGCCGCCTACGCCGTCGCCGGGATCGGGATCGAGCTGTTCAACGTGCCCTGGTTCACCGCCACCCAGCGCGAGGTCGCCCCGGACCGGCTGGCCCGCGTCTCCTCGCTGGACTTCCTCGTCTCCTACGGCCTGGCCCCGGTCGGCCTGGCCCTGATCGCCCCGGCCATCGACACCTTCGGCGTCACGCCCGTCCTCGGCGCCTGCGCGGCCGCCTGCTTCCTCGTACCGGCGGCGGCCGCCCTGGTCCCGACCGCCCGTCACTTCGCACGGACGGCGCCGGAGGAGCGGGCGGATGCGTGCTAGGGGTCAGCCGTCCCGGCCCTGCCAGGTGGTGATGCAGACCTCGTTGTCCTCCAGGTCGGCGAGCACCCAGAACGCGGGAGCCCTGGTCGCGGACAGGAGCCGGCCCCCGGCCGCCAGCGCGGCCTCGATGCGCCGGGGCGCCTCGTCGTGCGGAACGCAGACGTCGAAGTGGATGCGGTTGCGCTGCGGGCGCGCCCGGTCCATCTGCTGGAACCAGACGGCCGGTGCCTGCCCGACGGGGTCGACGAGCGGATCCTCCGGTCCGTCGGCGCCCGGCTCGTCCGTGTAGCCCAGTACCGCCTTCCAGAACGGACGGATCGCGGCGATGTCCAGTGCGTCTACGGCGATCTCCAGGATCTGGACGGACCGCGGAGCCCCGCTTCCGATCTCGGGCTCTGTCGTGAGCCCGGCCTCGGCCGCGACGGCGGTGATCCGCCGCGCGAGTTCGACGTCCCGGGTGGTCACCGCGGCGCGGTCCGAGGTCTGCAGGGTGAAGACGACCCGCTCGGGGCGGACGTCGACCTTAAGGTGCCGGTCGGCTTCGTCTCCGCACACCGAGACGGCCTTCGCCGCCAAGACGATCGCCCGGCCCATCGACAGGACCGGGACCGACGTGAGCAACGCGCCCAGCAGGAAGCGCCATCCGTGGTCCTGGACCGCTTCCGACGCTTCCTGCCGACTCAGGATCTGTTCCATGACCCCATCCCTACCAGGGGCGGGCGTCGGGCGTGGGGAGCGGGCGCAGCTTCGGCCAGCGGGCGAGGAGGCGGTCGGCCAGGGCAGAGCTGAGGTGGCCGACGGCGTGCAGGTGGTCGTGGTCGCGGGTCGTGTCCGCGACCACGCCCAGGCGGTGGACGAGCCGCTCGCGGGCGGTGACGTAGCCCCACTCGAAGTCCTCGACGGGCACCCGGGCGAGCTGGTCGACCGTCCCGCGGTGGGCCCGCTCCACGAGCGCGTCGCCCTGGATCAGCCAGCCCGCGCACGCGTCGGCGAGGTCGCCCGGCACGTCCTTTCCGGTGAGGCCGCGCCAGGTGGACCGGTAGACGTCCTCGACCTCGGCGAGGGGGGCCGCGGTGACCGACAGGGCGCACCAGCAGGTGGGGAAGGCGATGCGGAAGTAGGCCAGTTCGGTCAGGCCGTTGCCGAGCGAGGCCCGCTCGAAGTCGACGAAGCGGATGCCGTCGGCGGTGCGCAGGTCGTTGCCCGGGCAGGGGTCGCCGTGCAGCAGCGCGTGGTGCGGGGTGGGGTCCAACCGGTCGATCAGCCCGGCGAGTTCCCCGTGCACCGCGGCCGGTACGGGCACGTCGAGCGCCCTGGCCAGGGCGAGGAAGGACTCCGCGTCCGCAGCCGTCGGCCCCGGCTCGACCGGGAGCGTGCCCGCGTCGGCGGGCCCGGTCAGGGAGTGCAGCCGGGCGAGCGACTCGGCGTAGGCCGGCATCCAGTCGCCCGTCTCGCCGAGGTCCTCCACGTACTCCAGGACGACCACCCGCGAGGACGGGTCCGTGGCCAGCACCGCGGGGGCCACGGCGGGCCCGGAGGCCCGCCCCGCCAGGCGCAACCCGGTGAGCTCCCGCGCGAAGCGGGTGTCCGCGTCGGCGGCCGTGTCCCCGACGTCGGTGATCTGCTTGACGATCACCGGCTGCCCGTGGGCGGGCTGCACCCACCACACCCGTGACCGCGGACTGCTGTCGAGGAGCTTGCTCTCCTTGGGGGTGCCCACGGTGGAGAGCAGCGCCTCGCTGAACGGAAGCCTGTTCGACATGCCGACGAGCGTAGCCCCAGGGGCCTCAGTTGAGGGCGGAGACAAAGGCGGCCCAGGCGGGGGCGCCGAAGGTGAGGTGGGGGCCGTCGGGGACCTTGGAATCGCGGACGGGGACGATTCCGGGGTGGCCGTCAGCGACTTCGAGGCAGTCACCGCCGGTGCCGTCGCTGTAGGTCGACTTGCGCCAGGTGGCCATCTCCAGGCAGTCGCCGCCGTCACCGCCGCTGTAGCTGGATTTGTGCCATGTGGCAGTCGAGATGTCGTACTCAGGCCTGCTCGTCATGTGCGTAATCCTCCGCCACCGATTCGATCAAGGCCAGTGATTCACGTGGTGCCAGCGCACTGGCGGTGAGGAGATCGTAGGTCAGGAAATGGCGTGCCACCGTGGCTGGATCGTCTAGGAGAAGCCCTGTTGTGTGGCCTGCGAGATAGGCGAGCGGGGGTGCGTCTTCGAACGACATCAGCTTGAGCGGGCCGTCCATGGTCGCGTGAGCGCCCGCACTGAACGGGAGTACCTGGACGATGATCCGATGCGACCGGATCAGGTCCGCAAGGTGCCGCAACGCCTCGGCCATCACCGACCGGCTCCCGATGACCCGGCGCAGTACCGCCTCGTCGAGCACGCACCACAACAACGGGGTTGTTGGATCTGCGAGGAGGGCCGCGCGGGCGAGCCGGGCTTCGACCAGGGCGTCGATGGCCGCCTCCGTCGCCGTCGGCTGGTAGGCGCGGAAGACGGCCCGGGCGTAGGCCTCCTTCTGGAGGAGGCCCGGGATCAGCAGGGGCGCGTACTCCCGGATGGCCTTCGCCAGGCCCTCGGCTTCGGCGGCCTCCGTGAAGTGGTCGGGGTACTTGAACTTCGTCACGGCTTGGCAGTTGCGGGTGAAGAAGTCGTCTGTACCGAGGATGGTGTCTATCTGGCGGCCCAGTTCCACCGTCATCCGGCGCGTACCCGCTTCGAGTTGGCCGATGAAGGAGCCGCTGACGAAGAGCGGCTCGCCGAGTTTGTCCTGACTGAGGCCGGCCCTTTTGCGGGCCACGCGCAGTTCGGCGCCGAGCATGGTGCGAGGTGAGGAGAACGGGTCGACGTCTCCGGAATCGGGCACGGCAACTCCCCTGACAACAGGTGCGGGTGTTGGAGTCTGGCCCTTGAAGGCTAGCCAGCCCGTCGCCACTCTGAGTACTGAACTCGACTACTCAGAGCGAAAGGTGACATTGCAAATGGTGCTCACGCCGAAGGAACGGATGCTGGCGGCCGAGGAGGCCGTGGGGCAGTTGAAGGCCGCGCTGACGGACGTCGGGGTGGTGTTCCCCTCGCTCGGGGTGGACGGGGTGTCCGCGGCGGGGTCGTACGGGCTGCCGCTGGTCGATCTGGGGCGCTGCAACCTGGACACCGCGCTACGGCTGGCTGCCGTACTGCACGAGCGGGCCCATCCCTGAGGGATCGCCGAGGCGGACGGTCAGACGCGGGAGGAACCAGCCGACCAGGGGGCCCGTGCCCAGGGCGACCAGGACGGTGCCGAGGCCGAGGGTGCCGCCGAGGAGCCAGCCGAGGCCGGCCACGGACACCTCGATGCCGGTGCGCACCGCCGCGACGGGCAGCCGGGTGAGCCGGACGAGGCCCGTCATGATGCCGTCGCGCGGGCCCGAGCCGTACTGCGCGCCGAGGTAGAGCGCGTCGAAGAAGCCGAGGGCGACCAGGCCGAGGGCGAGGTACGCGAGTGCGGCGGCGGTTCCCCCGGGGGCGGGGAGTACGGCGGCGGTGGCGTCGGCGGCGAAGCCCACGATCGCGACGTTGAGGACGGTGCCGAGCCCGGGGAGCTCGCGCAGCGGGATCCAGGCGAGGAGCACCAGGAGCGAGATCAGGTTGGTGGCCCAGCCGAAGGAGATGCCGAGGGTCTTCGCCGCGCCGTCCGTGAGCACGCTCCAGCTGGCCGTGCCGAGGCCGGACTCGACGAGCACCATGACGGCGGCGCCGTAGCCGGCCAGACCGAGCAGGAGTTGGGGGACGCGGCGCGCGGTACGGCCCGCCCGGAGCTGGGCGAAGGCGTTCATGCGGGGCGGGTGGGTGGCGGGTGCGGGGGCGGGGTGGGGCATGGGCTCAGGCTCGCCGCCATCTGGACCCTGATTCCATAGCCAGATTGATTAGCCTGGTCCCATGAAGATCAGCGCGCACGCCGTCGGACGCATGCTGGGGACCTGGCAGGAAGGGCCGGGGCCCGCGCACCAGCGGCTCTCCGACCGGCTGAGGCTGCTGATCCTGGACGGGCGGCTCTGTCTCGGGGCGGCGCTGCCGGGTGAACGCGACCTGGCCACCGCGCTCGGTACGAGCAGGACCACGGTGGGGGCCGCGTACCGCACGCTGGTGGATCACGGCTACCTGGAGACGCGGGAGCGCGCGCGGGCGACCGTACGGCTCCCGCACGGGGACGCGCCCGCCGGGCGGCGGGCCGGTGGGACGGACGGGGAGACCATCGACCTGTCCTTCGCCGCTCCGCCCGCACCTCCCGAGGTCCTCCACGCCGCTTTCGCGACGGCCCTGGAGCGGCTGCCGCTCCACTTCGAACGGCACGGGTACGACCGGTACGGCACTGCGGAGCTGCGCGAGGCGGTCGCCGGGTGGTACGGGCGCAGGGGGCTGCCGACCTCGCCCGATCACGTCATGATCACCAGCGGTGCGCAGCACGCGATCGGTCTGCTGGTGCGCACGCTGCTGTCGCCGCGGGACAAGGTGCTGTTCGACCACCCCACCTATCCGCATGCGATCAGGGCGTTCACCGATGCCCGCGCCCGGCTCCTGCCGGTGGCGGTGGGCCCGTCCGGCTGGGACGTGCCGCAGCTCCTAGCGGCGGCGAGGTCGGCGCAACTGGCTTACTTGATCCCGGACTTCCACAACCCGACCGGGATGTACATGCCCGCGAGCGTGCGCCGGAGCCTGCGGCCGGCCTGCCCCACGGTCATCGACGAGACCCTGGCCGACCTGGGGCTGGAGGCGACGGGCCCGGATCCGACGGCGGAACCCTTCGCCGTGACGCACCCCACCGCCATCAGCGTCGGCTCGGTGTCCAAGAGCATCTGGGGCGGCCTGCGCATCGGCTGGATCCGTGCCGTGCCCGCGCTGCTGGAGCGCGTGGCGGCGGCCCGCCCGGCGACGGATCTCGGTACCCCGGTGGTGGAACAGCTTGCGACGGCCGTGCTCCTGAATGCCGGTCAGACCCGGCGCCCCGAGGCGCTGCGGCAACTGCGGGCGCAGCAGGACGCCTTGCTGGGGGCGCTGGCCGAGCACCTCCCGGAGGTGCACGCGCCGCGGGCGGCCGGTGGCGTGACGCTCTGGGCGCGGTTCCCGGAGCCGGTCGGTTCGCGGCTGGCGGCGATCGCGCCGGACCACGGGGTGACGATCGCTGCGGGGCCGCAGTTCGGGGTCGGCGGGGCCTTCGAACGCCACGTCCGGCTGCCGTACACGCTCCCGCCGCCCCGGCTCACCGAGGCCGTCCGCCGCCTGGCCGCTGCCCACCGGGCCCTCACGGCGGGCGGCGCCGGGATCCACACGCCGGCGCCGGTGGCCTGAGCGTGGTGGGCCCGTTGGGCCGTGGCGGTGGCCTTCCCCGGCCGTTCGGGGGAACGGCCGCGATCCGTTCCGCCCCTTCGGCCGCCCGGCGTGGGCATCGTCGACGAAACGAAAGAAGGTGGACGCGATGCCGCTGTATCTGTCGAGGTTCAGCTACACGCCGGAGACCTGGGCGAGGCTGATGGCCCACCCCGAGGACCGCGCGCAGGCCGCCCGGTCGTACATCGAGTCCGTCGGCGGGAAGCTGCACGGCTTCTGGTACGCCTTCGGCGCGCACGACGGCTACAACCTCTGGGAGGCCCCGGACGACGTGTCGATGGCTGCGGTGGCCCTGGCGATCAGCGGGGGCGGCGCGCTGAGCTCGTTCGAGACGACGGTCCTGCTGAGCGTCGAGGACACGCTGGACGCCCTGCGCAAGGCCGAACAGATCCGGTACCGGCCTCCGGGCGCGTCCTAGACCTTCACGGCGGCGAGGCGGGTGCCGCACAGCGCGGTGAGGTCCTCGGGGTCGGAGGTGAGGACGGTGACCGGGCCGGGCGCCGCGAGTGCGGTGGCGGCGAGCATCGCGTCGATGGCGTGCTTGTGCCCGTGCAGGTTGGCCTCGCGGAGCAGGGTGGTTGCGGCGTGGGCGATCTCCTCGGTGACGGGCTCGACCACCACCCTGGACAGCGCCCACATGAGAGCCGGCATGTTGATCTTCGGGTGGATCACCTCGACGAGGGTGGCCGTACTGGTGATGACCCGCATGTCGTCCGCGAGGGCGAGGGCGAGCCACCGGGTGATCGCGCGATCCCGAAGCACGGCCTTTGCGAGTCCCTCGCTGTCCAGCACGAGGGTGCCTCCAGGTTTGGTCGGCTTCGGCGTCATGCGACGTCCTTCTGTTCGGTGTTGCTGTCGGGCTGCCCTGCGTGGGCGCGGCGGAATTCCTCCCGGGTCGCGTCGATCTCCTCCGCGGTGATCGGCCCGTGCTCCGCCTCCGCCACGGCGATGAGCTCCGCGAGGTTGTCCCGTTCGATCTGGCGGGCCACGGCGGCGGTGACGTAGGCGGAGAGGCCGGAGGGGCCGCTGCGGGCGCGAGCGGCCTCGGCGATGTCGCGGGGCATCGAGATGGAGTACTTCTGGGTGGCATCGCTCATGCCACTCATGCTACTTCCGATGCCACCGCCGAGCTCGGCGTGTGGAGCTCCTCAGTCCGTGCTCAGGCGGGCGTGGAGGTGTTCGTCGTGCCAGCCGTCCGCGTGGAGGAGGGCGCCGCGCATGGTGCCCTCCAGGGCGTAGCCGGACTTCAGGGCGACGCGGCAGGAGGCCGGGTTGGCCGTGGAGTGGGTGATGCGCAGGCGGTGCAGGCCGAGGTCCTCGAAGGCCCAGCGGGTCAGGACGGTCAGGCCTTCGGTGGTGGCTCCGGCGCCGCGGCCGGCGGGGAGCAGCCAGTACATGAACTCCCCGCTGCCGCCGCGCAGGTCGAGGTCGGCGAGGCCGATCAGGCCGACCGCGCAGCCTCCGTCCGCGGGGGCGAGGGCCCAGACCACCGAGCGTTCGGCCTGCCGGCGTTCGTGCCAGCGGGCGATGCGGGTGACGGCCCGGTCCTCGGTGAGGGGGTCCGGGCGGTTCCAGTGGCGGATGTCCGGATCGGCGTACGCGGCCACGAGCGCGGGGGCGTCGTAGGACTCCCAGGGGCGCAGGTGCAGCCCGCAGGGGAGGACGTACGAGGGCTGGGCGAGCGCGGCCAGCCGGCCCGACGGGACCACGGGCGGTATCGGGGGGATCGGGGCGAGTGGCGTGATCGAGTCGGTCATCCGGTCATCATCCGGGACGTCCTCCGGTCGCCGGTGTTATGGGCACGGCGTTGCCCCCGTGCCCGTAACAACCGGCGAACACTTGGTGACGGTAAGTGACAGTTCGTCCCTTTCTTCCTAGTCTCACGTCCCGGGGTACCGAGCGAATGGACGATGAGATGAGACGACGGCTTTCCGCGATCGCCGCAGCCGGTGTGGCCGCGATCCTCGCGCTGGGCGGCGGGGCGACTGCGAACGCGACCTCCGGTTCGGGCGCGAATCCGGACGGCGGGAAGGGCGGAAAGGGGCTCTGCGCCCCGGGCGTTCCGGTCGGGCCGGAGGGCGAGAAGTTCTACGATCCGCCGTCGCCGCTGCCCGAGGGGGAGCACGGAGACCTGATCTGGGCCCGCCGCGTCGATGCCCCCGACGGTGCGCGCGCCTGCCGGATCCTGTACCTCTCGACCCTGCAGACCGGTACCCGCGTTGCCGTCTCGGGCATCGTGGCCTGGCCCGACGCCCCCGCGCCGCGCAGCGGCCGCAACGTGGTGGCCTGGGCGCACGGGACCGTGGGCGGCCCGCGCCAGTGCGCGCCCTCCGCGGTGCCGAACCCGGCGACCGACCTCGTCGGCTACTACACCTACGACAGCCCGTGGGGCATCGACGTCGGTGTGCCGGCGCTGACGCAGTTCCTCGACTCGGGCGACGTCGTGGTCGGTACGGACTACCAGGGTCTGGGCACCCCGGGCGTGCACCAGTACACGGTGGCCGTCACGGAGACGAACAACGTCCTGGACTCCGTCCGCGCGGCCCGCCAGATCACCGACACCCACGCGAACCACAAGGCGGCCGTCCTGGGCTGGTCGCAGGGCGGCGGCGCGGCGGCGTTCATCGCCCAGAACTACAAGGCGTACACCCCGGAGACCAACCTGGTCGGCATCGCGGCGCTGGCACCCGCCGCCAACCTGGGGCCGGACTTCCGCGGCCTGGTGCTGCCCGGCCCGACGTCCCCCACCTCGCCCTCCCACAACGCGGCGCTGCGCGTCAACGTCTACCGGGGCTTCCTCGCGGCCTACCCGGAGCTGAAGGCCGAGGACGTGCTGAAGCCGGCCGGGCTGGAGGCCCTGCGCGGTGACGGGGTGATGTGCATCGAGCACCTCGCCGACGTGATCCAGAACAACGTGGGCAACGTCGGGCAGTTGGACACGCTGTTCCAGCCGCTGACCGTGGTGCCGGAGGTCTGGCACCAGCGGTTCCGCGAGAACACCGCGGGGCTGGTCACCTCGGTGGCGCCGATCTTGGTCATGCAGGGCACGGCGGACACGGTCATCAACCCGAACTCCACGGACGAGTACGTGAAGCGGGCCTGCCGGTTCGGCAAGCCGGTCGAGTACACGAAGTACCAGGGGGCGACGCACCAGACGATCCCCAACGTCGCGGAGCCGGAGTACCTGGGCTGGATCGCGGACCGCTTCGCGGGCAGGCCGGCGCCGTCCAACTGCGCCTGAGGCGAGCCGTTGCAGCGCATGACCCGATGAAGCAGTGAAGGCTCCCGGCCGGTGGACCACACCGGCCGGGAGCCTTCGTACGTGGGGGACTGCCGTCGTGGGGCCTGCCGTCAGCGGCCCACGGGGACGGGCGCCGCCGCGTCCGGCGCGGGCTCGGTGGCCGCCGGCGGCGTCGGCGCGGCCTCCGGGGCCGTGTCCGCGTCCGGGCCCGTGTTGAACTCGGTCAGCATCTGCCGGGTGAAGCCGAAGAAGTAGGTGGCGGCGAAGCCCACGAGGTAACCGACGGCCAGGCCGCCCGCGTAGATCGCGATGGTCATCCCCATGCCCGACTTGCCGTCCAGCAGCGGGAACAGCGCCCAGCCCGAGGGGCCGATGGCGGTGGAACCGAAGGCGGTGCCCAGCTGGTTGAAGAGGCCGACGAAGGCTCCGCCCGCGGCGCCGCCGATGCAGGCGGTGATGAAGGGGCGGCCCAGGGGGAGGGAGACGCCGTAGATGAGGGGCTCGCCCACGCCCAGGAAGCCGGCCGGGAGGGCGGACTTGATGGTGGCGCGGATCGAGCGGTTGCGCGGGAGCTTGTAGTAGACGGCGATGGCCGCGCCGACCTGGCCCGCGCCCGCCATGGCGAGGATGGGGAGCAGGACGGTGTAGCCGGTCTGCTCGATCAGGGTGGTGTGGATGGGGATCAGGGCCTGGTGCAGGCCCAGCATGACCAGCGGGAGGAAGAGCCCGCCGAGGACCAGCCCCGCGAAGGCCCCGCCGGTGGCGAGCAGCCAGGTGGCGAAGGTGCCGATGGCGCTGGAGACCTCACCGGCGACGAACATCAGGCCGAAGAGGGTGACGAGGCCGGAGATCAGCACCGTGAGGGTGGGGGTGACCAGGACGTCGAGCGCCTCCGGGACCCACTTGCGGCACCACTTCTCCACCTGGACGGCGAGCAGTGCGGCCGCCAGTGCGCCGAGTACGCCGCCCTGGCCGGGGGAGAGCTGCTGGCCGAAGGCGTCGATCTTCGCGACGCCGGGGAAGACGATGATCGCGGCGACCGCGCCTCCGAGGATGGCCGTGCCGCCGAACTCCTTGGCCGTGTTGTAGCCGACGAAGACGGCGATCAGGGACATGAAGCCGCTCGCCATCGCGGCGAGGGCGGGGACCGCGGCCGGCACCCAGTGCATGTTGGTGAGGAACCCGCCCAGCCCGGCGATGATGCCGCAGCCGATCAGGGCCGGGATCAGCGGGACGAAGATGTTCGCGATGCGGCGCAGGAACAGCTTGAAGGGGGTGGAGTTCTTCGCCTTCTGGGCGTTCTTGATGGCCGCGCCCTGGGCGGCGAGTTCGTCGGCCGTCACGGCGTGGGTGTCCGCCGGGGCCGCCGGCGCGGCCGAGCGGCCTTCCGCGACCAGGGCCTCGAACTCGGGAGTGACGCGGGCGACGGTGCCCGGTCCCAGCACGATCTGGTACGTGTCGTCCTCGACGACGCCCATCACGGCGGGCAGGGCCTTGAGGGCCTCGTCCTGGACCAGGGAGCGGTCGCGCAGGGTGATCCGCAGGCGGGTCATGCAGTGCGCGATGGAGACGATGTTGTCCGGGCCGCCGACCAGAGGAAGGATCGCGGCGGCTGTGGCGCGGTTCTTGTCAGTGGACATCTTGGTGTTCGCCTTGCTGCTGGGGGTCAGCGGGGGAGTGGGCGGCGCGGGTTAGCGCGGGGTGTGGGTGAGGGCGGCCCGGAGGTGGCCCCGGGAGGCGGTGAGCAGGTCGGCGGCCGTGGGGCCGTCGACTCCGCCGAGGATGACGAGGATGGCCTGCTTGACCTCGCCGTCGGATGCGGTGAGGGCGGCCTCGATCTCGGCGTCGGGGGCGCCGGTGGCCAGCGAGACGATGCGGCGGGCGCGGGCGCGCAGCTTCTCGTTGGAGGAGCGCATGTCGACCATGAGGTTTCCGTAGGTCTTGCCGAGCCGGATCATCGTGAGGGTCGAGATGAGGTTGAGGACGAGCTTCTGCGCGGTGCCGGCCTTCAGTCGGGTGGACCCGGTGAGGAGTTCGGGGCCGACGACCACCTCGATGCCGTGGTCGGCGGCCGCGGCGAGCGCGGAGCCGGCGTTGCAGGACAGGCCGACGGTGAGGGCTCCGCGGTCGCGGGCGAACTCGACGGCGCCGATCGCGTACGGGGTGCGGCCGGAGGCGGAGATCCCGATGACTGTGTCGTCGGCGGTCAGGGCCAGCGCGGTCAGGTCCTCGGCGGCCAGTTCCTTGGAGTCCTCGGCGCCCTCGACGGCCTTGACCATGGCGGAGGGGCCGCCCGCGATCAGGCCGACGACCTCGGAGGGGTCGGTGTTGAAGGTGGGCGGGCACTCGCTGGCGTCCAGTACGCCCATCCGGCCGGCGGTGCCGGCGCCCGCGTAGATCAGGCGCCCGCCGCGGGCCATCCGCTCGGCGATCCCGTCGATGGCGGCGGCGATCGTCTCCAGCTCGCCGGCGACGGCGGCCGGGACGGTGGCGTCCTCGGCGTTCATCAGGCGGGCGATCTCGAGGGTGGAGAGCCGGTCGATCTCGGCCAGTTCGGGGCGGAAGGCCTCGGTGGTCAAGGTGGCGAGCTGGGCGCGGAGTTCGGCGTACGCGGTCATGAGTGGGGGGCTCCTGAACTGCTAGCGGGTGGTGCTGGTGCGCTTGGCGGTGGGCACGGGGGTGTGGTGGCGGGGCGCGAGCGCCTCGTACGAGGCTGCGAGCGCGGGCGCCGCCGTCTCGTAGGTCTGCTGGGCGACGCCCACGAACAGGCAGTCCACGACGAGGAGCTGGCTGGTCCGGCTCGACATGGCCGCCGGGCGCAGCTGGGTCTCGCGGGCGGCGGAGGTGGCCAGCACGAGGTCGGCGTAGTGGACGACGGGGGAGTTGGCGCGGGCCGTGAGCGCCAGGGTGGTGGCCCCGTGCTCGAAGGCGGTCCGCAGGGGCTCGATGACGTCGCCGGTGCCGCCGGAGTGGGTGATGGCGACGGCCACGTCGCCGGGGCGCAGCAGCACGGCGGTGGTGACGGCCAGGTGCGGGTCGTTGTGGGCGTGGGCGATCAGGCCGATGCGCGACAGCTTCTGCGCGAGGTCCTGGGCGACGAGGCCGGAGGCGCCGACGCCGTAGATCTCGATGCGGCGGGCGCCCGCGAGGGCGGCGACGGCCGAGCCGAGGGCGGCGACGTCGAGTCCGGCGGCGGTGTCGGTGAGGGTCTGCGCCTCCTCCTGGGCCAGCTTGGCGACCACGTCCGCGAGGGAGTCGTCGACGGCTATGTCCACGGTGACGGCGGGGGCCGCGCCGGACTCCTGCTGGGCGGCGAGTGCGGCGAGCGCGAGGCGCAGGTCGCGGTAGCCGGGGTAGCCGAGGAGGCGGGCGGTGCGGACGACGGTGGCCTCGCTGGTGCCGGTGCGGGCGGCGAGGTCGCTGACGGTGAGCGCGGCACAGCCGGCGGGGTCCTCGGCTACGGCCTCGGCGACGGCCTGCATGGAGCGGGTCATCGAGGGGCCGAGGCTGCGGACGCGGGCCCGCAGGGCGGCGGGGGCCGGGACGGGGACGGGGGTCGGGGCGGTCGCCGGGGCGGTCGCGTCCGCGCCTCCGCTGAAGGTTTCTTTCATGTTCTCGCTCACCCTTGAAACTTATTTTCAGAGGGTGGGAACGTCAAGACGCCATAAGTCACGGGAGAAAGAGGACCTTCGCCACGGGGCCGGTCCGGGTCCACAATGTGTCCATGGACCACGCGACCCCCCCACCCCCCCTTGAACAGGCGCTGCACGCCGCACGCGCCCTGGTGCTCGCCGATCTCGTCGCGGGCGAGGTCGCCGAAGCCGATGTCGTCTCCCTCGTCGAGGACGCGGTCACCCACCGCCGCTGGTGGGTGGAGGAGTGGCCGGAGGGTGTCGACTACCTCGCCGGACTCGTCGCCCAGGACGTGAAGGACGCGCTGCTGGAGAAGTACGGGCGCTGGCCGCTGTGCCCGGTCTGCGGTCACGGCGAGCCGCACGCGCTGGACGTGGAGCCCGAGCTCGGGCCGGACCCGATGTGGGTGTGCTCGGAGGCCGGCGTGCGGGTGGCGCCGGTGGGCGGCCTCGGACCGGTGCTCGGCGGCTCCGGCGGCGGCTTCGGCTCCGGCTTCGGCGAATGAGCCGCCGGTGACGGTGTACATCGACCCGCCCGACTGGCCGGGTCACGGCCGCATGTGGTCGCACCTGGTCAGCGACACCTCCTTCGAGGAGCTGCACGCCTTCGCGGCGTCGATCGGCTGCCCGCCGAAGGCCTTCGAACGCGACCACTACGACGTCCCGGAGCAGCGGTACGCGGACGCGGTGGCCGCGGGCGCGGTGGAGATCGGCAGCAAGGAGCTGGTCCGGAGACTGACGGCGGCGGGGCTGCGGCGACCCAAGGGACGGCCGGCGTAGGTCAGGCGCCCCGGACCTTCTCGGGCGCCTCCGACCGGGACGGGGGCGAGCCGGCCACCACGCGGGTCGGGTGGGCCGCGCGGGGCCCCGTACGGCGGTCCAGGCGGAGGGCCGCGAGGCCCAGGGCGATGGCGGTGACGGTCATCGCGCCGCCCGCCCAGGCGGTGGCGGAGTAGCCGTACCCGGCGTCGATGACGGTGCCGCCGAGCCAGGGGCCGCCGGTGTTGCCGAGGTTGAAGGCGGCCGTGGTGGTCGCGCCGGCCAGGGTCGGGGCGGCGCCCGCGACGTTGAACATGCGGGCGTTGAGCGCCGGGGCCGTGAAGAACGCCGAGAAGCCGATCAGGAACGCGAGGGCGATCGCGGCCGCCGCGGTGGAGGCCAGCAGGGCCAGGGCGGCGAGGAAGACGGTGGAGGCGGTGATGCCCCACAGCATCACCCCGAACAGGTGCGCGTCGGCGATCCGCCCGCCGACGGTGGTGCCGGCCAGCGCGCCGATGCCGAACAGGCCGAGGATCCACGGGACCCACTGCGAGTCCAGCCCGGCCACGTCCGTGAGCAGCGGGGACAGGTAGCTGAAGGCGCAGAAGACCCCGCCCGCGGCGAGCGCCGTGATGCCGATGGACAGCCACACCTGGCGGTCGCGGTAGATGCGCAGCTCGCGCGCGAGCGTCGGCTTCTCGGCGGGCAGCGGGATCTTGGGGATCAGCGCGAGGATGCCGGCCAGCGCGATGGCGGAGGCGGCGCCCACCGCCCAGAACGCGGACCGCCAGCCCAGGTGCTCACCGAGGAACGCGCCGGCCGGGACGCCGAGGACGTTGGCGATGGAGAGGCCGCCGATCATGACGGCCATCGCGCGGGCCCGCTGGTGCTGCTCGACCATGGCGATGGCCACGGCGGCGCCGACCGCCCAGAAGCCGGCGCAGGCGAGCGCGGAGACGATGCGGGAGGCGAAGAGCAGCTCGTAGGAGGGGGCCAGCGCGCCCGCGACCTGCCCGAGGCCGAAGAGGGTGATCAGCGAGAGCAAGGTGGTGCGCCGGGGCAGCCGCAGCGTGGCCACGGCGAGCAGGGGCGCGCCGACGACCATGCCGATCGCGAAGGCGGATATGAGCAGGCCCGCCTGGGGGATGGTGACGCCCATGTCCTCGGCGATGGGTGGCAGGAGCCCGGAGAGCATGAACTCGCTGGTCCCGAGTGCGAAGACCGAGAGGCCGAGGACGTAGACGGCGACGGGCATGCGGGTGCGTTCGGCTTCTGCGGCTTCTACGGGCATGAACTACCTCAACCGCGACGAACGGGATCGCATTCCCTGGGCTATAAGGCTCCAAGGCTCTACGCGGAGGCCTCGCCGGGCTCGGCCAGCTCGGCCAGCTCGGCGGTCAGGTTCGCGCGGGCCGGGGCCTCCCAGTGCGCAGCCCCGTAGGCGGTGCGGAAGAGGCGGGGCAGCTCCAGGAGCTGGCGCAGCACGGCGGCCCGGCCCGCGCGGAAGGCCTCGTCGGGGACGAAGCCGTACTCGGAGCGGACGGCTGCCGCGTAGGCGGCGTACTCCTCGGTCGTGCCCGCCAGGACGCCCAGGTCGGCGTCGCAGAGCAGCTCGCCGTTGGCGTCGCCGGGGGCGGGGTCGTGGGTGACGGTGAGGCGGACGAGGCGGGCCACCTCGGCGGTGCGGGCCCCGTCGATGCCGAGCTCGGGCAGGGCGCGCTCGGCGAGGGCGGCGCTGCGTTCCTCGTTCTCGGAGCGGTCGGGCCGGTAGACGGCGTCGTGGAACCAGGCGGCGAGCTCGACGGCGGCGCGGTCGGCTGCCGCGTCGTCTGGTGCGAGTACGTCGATGCGTGCGAGGACGTCGGCCAGGTGCGCGGTGGTGTGGTACTTGCGCTGCGGCTCCGCCCAGGCGGTGAGGAGGCGGTCGGCGTAGGGGGCGGGGTCGCGGTCGGGGGCGGCTCCGGCGGCGGCGGTGGTGGCGTGCCAGCGGGCGCGGAGGTTCTGCTCGCGGTGCGTGTCGGAAGTCATGGCGGATGTCATGCGCACATTGTGGTGGTGGCGTGATTGTGCTGGTGGAGGGTGGGCGAAGGCCCGTACCCTGGATATTGGACTAGACCTATTTTCCAATGCGGGACGAAGGATGGGATTACATGAGCAACCGTGCGCTCCTGGAGGTGATCGCCCTCGACGTGGAGGACGCGGTCGCGGCCCAGGCCGGTGGGGCGGACCGACTCGAACTGGTCACCGACATGGCCGCCGACGGGCTCACCCCGCCGCGCGAGACCTTCGCGGCGATCCGGGCGGCGGTCGACATCCGGCTGCGCGTGATGCTCCGGAAGGCGGACGGCTTCTCGGCGGGTTCCGCGCAGGATGTGGAACGCCTGGTGGAGGAGGCGCGGGCGCTGCGTGCGGAGGGGGCGGAGGAGTTCGTGCTCGGCTTCCTGAACCCCGACGGCAGCCCCGACCTCGTCGCCGTCGAGGCGGTCGTGGCGGAGCTCGGCGGCTGCGGGTGGACGTTCCACCGCGCGATCGACCGGGCGGCGTCCCGTGACCAGCTCCGCAAGGCGGTCGCGGAGCTGCCCGGGCTCGACACCTACCTGACCGCGGGTGCGGCGGGCGGGGTCGACGAGGGCCTGCCGACGCTGCTGGCCGAGGCGGCGAAGTCCGGCACCCCCGGCTACGAGCCGCGGATCCTGGTCGGCGGCGGCCTGACCCTCGCCCACCTGCCGGTGCTGCGCGAAGCGGGCATCGACGCCTTCCACATCGGCGGCGCGGCTCGCCCGGCGGGCTGGGACCGGCCGGTGTCGGCCGAGGCGGTCGCCGCCTGGCGGACGTCCCTGAGCTAGCCCGCCTGGATCGCCGGCGTCGGGTGGGTCGGTGCCGGGGCCGGGGTGGGGTGTCGGCCTGGACTGCATGATTTAGGCGCCCTGTCCTCGGCTCCGACAGGGTGAAGCGTGTTCTCGCGCCACAAATCACGCTCTACGTCCAGGCCGACACCCCACCCCGTCCCCGTCCCCGCCCCGGGCCGCCGCAGCAAGTTCAGCCGTCCGGCGTTTGAGGACCGGGGTCTGGGGCGGAGCCCCAGGGGTCCGGGCGCAGCCCGGGGCCCTGCTTTGGGCCCGTCCGGCGTTTGAGGACCGGGGCAGGGCCGGCCCTGGGAACGGTGGAAGGGCGGGTCGGGGATTTCGCCCCGCAGGGTCGCCCCGCCTGCGGCGGCGGAGGGATCCCGGGGGTCAGGCCAGGGCCTCCGGGAGGGGGGTTGTGTGGAGGAGGGTGAGGCCGGAGACGGCTCGGGTGAGGCAGACGTAGAGGCGGCGCAGGCCCGTGCGTTCGTCGGGCTCGCCCGCGACCACGTCCGCCGGCTCGTGGAGGACGACGTAGTCGTACTCCAGGCCCTTGGCCAGGGAGGCCGGGACCAGGGTCAGGCGGGACTCCGCGGTCGTCTCCTCGCCGGGAGAGAGGTAGGGAAGGCCCGCCGCCAGGAGGGCCTCCGCCAGTTCCGGGATCCGCGCGTCCGCCGCGATGAGGCCGATCGAGCCCTCGTGCACGAGCGAGGCCCGGCAGGCATCGATCACCGCCGGGGGGAGGGAGGCGGCGGAGTCGACCGTAGTGACGATCAGTGAGCCCGGGGTCTCGCGGACCGAGGAGACCGGCGACAGGCCGGGCGAGATCGCCGGCAGCAGCCGCGAGGCGTAGGCGATCACCTCGCGCGGCACGCGGAAGCCCGCCGTCAGTTCCTCCAGCACCGCACCCGGCTTGCCCAGATGCCCCAGCGCCTCGTCCCAGCTGCGCGTCGCCCACGGGGTCGTGCCCTGCGCGAGGTCCCCGAGGACCGTCGCCGAGCCGGTCGTGCAGCGCCGGCCGACCGCCCGGTACTGCATCGGGGACAGGTCCTGCGCCTCGTCGATGACGACGTGGCCGAGCGAGTGCGTGCGCTCCACCAGGTCCGTCGCCTCGTCGATGAGGACCAGGTCCGCCGCCGACCACTTCACCGACTTCACGCTGCGCGCCGGCTTGGACCAGAGGAGCAGCGACTGTTCGTCGGAAGACAGGATCCCGTCCGCGTGCGCCGCGAGGAACTCCGGGTCGGAGAGGAGGCGCAGGACCAGCTTGGCCGGTTCCACCAGCGGCCACACCGTTTTGACCACGGCCTTCACGGCGGGATTGCGCGCCACCGCGTCCTGGACCCGGTCGTCGGGCGCCTCGCCCGCCTGCTCCATGCGGACGAGGACCGCGTGCGCGATCCGCTGCGGGAGGGCGTCGCGGGCGGCTCCGTAGCGGATGTCGCGGTTCTGGAGCTCGGCGACGATCTCGGCGATCTCGTACGCGGGCACCCGCCAGCGGCGCGATCCGCGGACCACCATCAGCGGTTCGACCGGCTCCGATACGTGCGAGTGGACCGCGCGGCGCAGGACCTCCGCCATCCGGGCGTCGCCCTTGACCACGGCGGTTTCGGCGGCGTCCGCACCGCGTACCTCCAGGTCCGCGCGGGCGACCAGATCGTCGACCGTGGCCTGCTTCACCTCAAGCTCGCCGAGGGCGGGCAGGACCTGCTCGATGTAGTGCAGGAAGGAACGGTTCGGCCCGATGACCAGGGTGCCGGTACGGGCGAGGCGGTCGCGGTGCGCGTAGAGGAGGTAGGCGACGCGGTGCAGGCCGACGGCCGTCTTGCCGGTGCCGGGACCGCCCTGCACGCAGACGGAGCCGGAGAGGCCGGAGCGGACGATCTCGTCCTGCTCGGGCTGGATCGTCGCCACGATGTCGCGCATGGGACCCACGCGCGGGCGCTCGATCTCCTGCTGGAGCAGCTTGCTGACGGACGCCGCCTCGGCGGGGTCGGAGAGGTGCTCGTCCTCGTACGCGGTCAGCTCGCCGCCCGTGTAACCGAAGCGGCGGCGCAGCCCGATGTCCTGCGGGTCGTTCTTGGAGGCCCGGTAGAAGGGCTGGGAGACCGGCGCGCGCCAGTCGATCACCATCGGATCGCCGCCGGCGTCGTGGACGTGGCGGCGGCCGATGTAGAACTGCTCGCCCTCCGCGCCCTCGGCGAGCTCCGCGCCGGGCGCGTGCAGGTAGTTGAGGCGGCCGAAGAAGAGGGGGGTGTGGGCGAGGTCGGCGAGGGCCTTGATCCGGTCGTCGATCTGGGCCTGGAGGACGATCGCGTTGACCCAGTTCGCGGTGACGTCGCGGATGTCGAGGTTCTGCACGTCCTCGCGCATCGCGCGGAGCGCGGACCGGGAGGCGGCGAGGTGGGCCCGCTCGCGGCCCAGGGGGTCGGTGGCGGCTGCGTCGGCTGCTGATGCGGCGTCGGAGTCTGTGACGTGGGCGTGCGCGGGCACGGAACTGCCTCCATCTGCTGAGGACCTGCGTGATGCGGGCGGACGGGCCCGCCGGTTTCCGAGCGGCGGGCGGCGCTCCCGGTGACGCGGCGGGAGGCGGCAAGAGCGGAGATTCTAGTCCGCGTGGACGTGCCGCGCGAATGGATAAGGGGGGCCGAAAGTCCTTCGGGGAGGTGACCCCGTACGGGGGGTGTTCGGGCCGTGTCCTCCTTCGGACAGAGCCCGTAGGGGGAGGCATGGGCCGGGAGGAGGAGGGAGCAGAGCCGGAGGTTCAGCCCTCAGGGCGATGTGACAACCCCGGCGAAAACCGACCATGGATACATGAGCACCGCAACCTACACCCCGGTCCAGGGTCGCCGCCCTAGCGGCGCCACCGCCACCTCCGACACCCGCCGCCCCCGCCACAGCGCCGGCAGCGTCCTGCGCGCCGCCAAGGTCTTCGCGGCGACCGCCGTGAGCGTCGTCGTCCTCGGTGAGTACGCCGAGAACGCAGCGGACGCGGGCGTCATACGCCGCTGAGGCCCCGCTCACGGCGCGCAGGCTCCGTGAACAGGACCTCGTGGGGTTCGGCCACCCCGTCCGTCAGCCGTCGGCCAGCAGCTCGTCGGCGTCCATGATCCGGTAGGCGTAGCCCTGTTCGGCCAGGAAGCGCTGGCGGTGCGCGGCGAAGTCCTGGTCGATGGTGTCGCGCGCGACGACCGAGTAGAAGCGCGCCTCGTGGCCGTCCGCCTTCGGGCGCAGCACGCGGCCCAGGCGCTGGGCCTCCTCCTGGCGGGAGCCGAAGGTGCCGGACACCTGGATGGCGACCGTGGCCTCGGGCAGGTCGATGGAGAAGTTCGCGACCTTCGAGACGACCAGCACGCTGATCTCGCCCTCGCGGAAGGCGTTGAAGAGCTTCTCGCGCTGCGCGTTGGAGGTCTCGCCCTTGATGACGGGCGCGTCGAGGTGTTCGCCGAGCTCGTCGAGCTGGTCGATGTACTGGCCGATGACCAGCGTCTGCTCGCCCGCGTGCTTGGCGACGAGCGCCTCGGTGACCTTCCGCTTGGTGGCGGTGGTCGCGCAGAAGCGGTACTTCTCCTCCGTCTCGGCGGTCGCGTAGGCGAGCCGCTCCGACTCGGTCAGATTGACCCGTACCTCGACGCAGTCGGCCGGTGCGATGTAGCCCTGCGCCTCGATCTCCTTCCACGGGGCGTCGAACCGCTTGGGCCCGATGAGGGAGAAGACGTCCGACTCGCGGCCGTCCTCGCGCACCAGCGTCGCGGTCAGCCCGAGGCGGCGGCGTGCCTGGAGGTCGGCGGTGAACTTGAAGACCGGTGCCGGCAGCAGGTGCACCTCGTCGTAGAGGATCAGCCCCCAGTCCCGCGAGTCGAAGAGCTCCAGGTGCGGGTAGATGCCCTTCCGCTTCGTCGTCAGGACCTGGTACGTGGCGATCGTGACGGGCCGGATCTCCTTGCGCGTACCGGAGTACTCGCCGATCTCCTCCTCCGTCAGCGAGGTCCGCTTGATCAGCTCGTGCTTCCACTGGCGGGCGGAGACGGTGTTCGTGACGAGGATCAGCGTGGTCGCCTTGGCCTTCGCCATCGCGCCGGCGCCGACCAGCGTCTTGCCGGCGCCGCAGGGCAGCACGACCACGCCGGAGCCGCCGTGCCAGAAGCCCTCGACGGCCTGCTGCTGGTAGGGGCGCAGCGCCCAGCCGGTCTCGTCGAGCTCGATCGGGTGCGCTTCGCCGTCCACGTACCCGGCGAGGTCCTCGGCGGGCCAGCCCAGCTTGAGCAGGGTCTGCTTGATCTGTCCGCGCTCGGAGGGGTGCACGGCGACGGTGTCGGCGTCGAGGCGCGCGCCGACCAGCGGGGCGATCCGCTTCGACCGCAGGATCTCCTCCAGCACCGGCCGGTCGGTGCTGGTCAGGACCAGCCCGTGGACGGGGTGCTTGGAGAGGGTGAGCCGGCCGTACCGGGCCATGGTCTCGGCGACGTCGACGAGCAGCGCGTGCGGGACGGGGTAGCGGGAGAACTCCACGAGCGCGTCGACGACCTGCTCGGCGTCGTGCCCGGCGGCGCGGGCGTTCCACAGCCCGAGCGGCGTGATCCGGTACGTGTGGATGTGCTCGGGAGCGCGCTCCAGCTCGGCGAAGGGCGCGATGGCGCGCCGCGCGGCCGCGGACAGCTCGTGGTCGATCTCGAGGAGGAGTGTTTTGTCGCTCTGGACGATCAGTGGACCATTCACACGCAGCGCCCCGTTTCACTCTGGCCAAACCTCCAGTGTGCCGCATCCCCGCATGTTCAGGAACATGGCGCTCGGAGAGCCCCAGGTGGTGCGGGGTCCACGGGGGTCAGGCCGTTTCCCCGGCGCGGGTGGTGAGGCGGCCGGCCGCTGCGCGCCGGTACAGGCGTTCGTGCTCCCGGTCGGCCCAGCGCCGGACCCGGTCGGGTTCCAGCGGGGAGCCGTGGCCGACGTGGAGTCGCGTGGGGTTGAGGGCGAGCATCTCGCGGAGGCTGGTCAGGTTGCGCTGCGGGTCGTCGTGGAACGGCGGATTGGCCGGCTTGCCCGGGATGAGGCCCATGAAGGAGTTGGCCACCAGGTCGCCCGCGACGAGGTCTCCGTCGTCGGTGAGGACGGAGATCGATCCGGCGGTGTGTCCGGGGGTGGGCATGATGCGGCCTGCGATCCCGAAGTCCTCCAGGGAGGTCTCGCCGCGGATCAGTACATCGGGGTCGAGGGGTTCGGCCTGGACGTGCAGCTCCTTGTTCCGGTCCATGACGCGGCCCATCGGGCCGGTGGGCAGGTACGGTTCGCGGACCCGGCCGGAGCGGTACGGTCCGAGGTCCGCGATGTGGCCGGCGACGGGCGCGCCGGTGAGCCGGTGCAGTTCGGCGGCGGAGCCGAAGTGGTCGATGTGCCCGTGGGTGATGACGATCAGCGAGACGTCGCGGGGGTCCACTCCGTGCTCGGTGATCCGGTCGTGGATCTTCCGGCCGCTGCCGGGTGTCCCGGCGTCGACGATCACGGGCCGGCGGCCCAGGAGCAGGTACGCGTTGATGGCCGTGCGGCCCATGACGGGGATGGGGATGACCTTCGTGCGTGACATGGCGTCCTCCATGAGGTGACGTACGGTCGCTGCCCGTGCGGGCATGCCGGGGATCCGCCGGACTGCCGGCGGATGGTCGGGGTGTGGGGTGTGGGGTGTGGGGTGGGGACAGGCCCTAGCGGAATCGGCGCCGGTATTCGGCGGGAGTGGTCCCCAGCCGGCGCTGGAAGGAGCGGTGCAAGGTCTCCACCGAGCCGAGGCCGCTGGCCGCGGCGATGTCCGGCAGGCTGCCGTCGGTCTCCTCCAGCAGCCGGCGGGCGGCTTCGAGGCGGGCGGACTCCACGTAGGCGGCGGGCGTGCCGTGGGTGCGCTGCCGGAACAGCCGGGAGAAGTGGCGCACGCTCAGGTGCAGCCGCGCGGCCAGGGCCTCCGCGGTGAGGTCCTCGGTGAGGTGGTCGGCGATCCACACGCGCAGGTCGTCGATCCGGTCGCCCGACGTGGCCGGGGCGGAGAGCGGAACGCTGAACTGGCTCTGCCCGCCGGAGCGCTTGACGTACATGACCATCATCCGTGCGGTGGCCAGGGCGAGGGCCTGGCCGTGGTCCTCGGCGACCATCGCCAGTGCCATGTCCAGCCCCGAGGTGACACCGGCGCAGGTCCACACGCTCCCGGACCGGATGAAGATCGGGTCCGGGTCGACGGCGACCCCGGGATGGTCGGCCGCCAGCCGGGCGGCGGTGAGCCAGTGGGTGGTGGCGGACAGTCCGTCGAGCAGGCCCGCCGCGGCCAGCAGGTGCGCTCCCGCGCAGATCGACCCGGTCCTGCGCGCCGTCGGCGCCGCTTCGCGCAGCCAGTCGGTGACCTCGCTGTCGATGACGGGCTCCACTCCGTCGCCGACCAGGTCGACGGCGCCGGCCACGAGCAGGGTGTCGACCCGGCCCCGCACCTCGTCGAGGGTCAGGTCCGCCAGCAGCCGGACGCCGCTGGAGGTGGTCACCGGCCCGCCGTCGGCCGTGGCGATCCGGACGAGATAGCCGGGGTGACCGGGGTGGCCGGAGTGGCTCGTACCGGCGACCCGGGTGGCTACCGAGAAGACCTCGGCGGGGCCGGTGACGTCCAGCAGTTCCACACCGGAGAAGGCCACGATGACGACTCTGTGCGGTGCGGATGCGGGCATGTGCCGATCATTTCGCCCTGCCCTGATGGCCGCAATGACGAGGTTCTGTCAGATCCGGCCACCCCGGTGCCGGGAGTGCCGCTACGCCCGCCCGGTGGCGAAGGCGAGGATCTCGGCGGCGCCGTCGAAGGCGGCGTAGGTGCCGGAGGGGCACGGCATGCGGTGCGGTCTGGGCGGGAACGGTGGCTGTGTCGGTCACCGGCGGATCACGCCAGGCCGCGCAGGAGCAGCTTCAGGCCGCCCTCGAACTCCCGGTCCGGGGTGACCGCGCGGGCGTCGCGGGCGGTGGCCGACATGTACGGGAACTCGTGCGGGGGGAGACCGGCGATGGCGGTGGTTCCGGGACCGGCCAGCGGGCCGAGGTGTTCCAGCTGCGTGGCGCCGATCACGTAGGCGACGAGCGCGCGCAGCGCGATCACCCGCTCCTCGGCCTCGATGCCGGCCTCGGTGAGGACGCCGAGCACGGTTTCCGACCAGCGCAGCCCGCTCGGCGAGCGGTGCCGGTGCGTCAGGGAGAGCGGCAGGGCGGCCGGGTGGGCGCCCATGGTGTCGCGGAAGCGGCGGGCCAGGACCGTGATCCGGCCGCGCCAGGGCCCCGGGGGCGGCGGGGTGGTGTCGACGCGGCTGAGGACGAGTTCGACGACGAGTACTTCGAGTTCCTCGCGGCCCGGGACGTAGCGGTACAGGGCCATCGGGCTGGTGCCGAGCTCGGTGGCGACGGCGCGCATGGTGAGGCCGGGGAGCCCGTCGCGGTCGATGACGGCGAGGGCGGCGGCGGCCAGTTGGTCCGGGGTGTGCGAGCGGGGGCGCGGCATGACGGTTGACAGCGTACGGCATACGCCTACGCTGGGGAGGTAGGCGTACGGCATACGCCTACGCCTGTCGAGGGAGGGTTTCCCATGCTCGAACCCGGTTCCGTGGTACCCGTACGCCTGCTCACGCCCGTCACGCCCGTCACGCCCACCGAGTCCATCGGGGACGGGGCCGCCGTCCCCGTGCCCGACCCGGAGCGGCTCGTCCATCTGCAGTTCCGGCGCTTCGCCGGCTGCCCCGTCTGCCACCTCCACCTGCGGTCCGTCGTGCGGCGCCACGCGGAGATCGAGGCCGCCGGGATCCGCGAGATCGTGCTCTTCCACTCCTCCGCGGAGGAACTGCGCCCGCACACCGCCGACTTCCCCTTCGCCGTGATCGCCGATCCGGGGCAGCGGCTGTACCGGGAGTTCGGCGTCGAGTCCTCCCCGCGTTCCCTGCTGGACCCGCGCGCCTGGGGCCCGGTGGTGTGGGCGATCGCCCGGTCGGCCGTCGAGGTGGCGCGCGGGCGGGAGCGGCTGCCCGCCCCGCGGCAGCCGGGCGGACGGCTCGGGCTGCCCGCCGACCTGCTGATCGGGCCGGACGGGAGGGTGCTGGCCGCCAAGTACGGGGAGCACGTCTACGACCAGTGGTCCGTGGACGAGCTGCTCCGGCTGGCGGCGGCGGCCCGAAACTCCGTGGGCGCCCGGAGAGCTCCTGCGTAGGGTCGCCGCATGAGCAGCGATCAGCAGACCTTCGTACCGCCGGCCGAGGTGTTCGAGGTGCCCGTCCGGCTCGTCGGGGAGGGCTTCCGGCTGGAGCCCCTCGGGCCCGAGCACAACGAGGGGGACCTCGCCGCCTGGAGCGGGAGCATCGAGCACGTGCGCGCGACGCCCGGCTTCCTGGGCGACTGGCCTCCGGAGGAGGGGATGAGCCCCGAAGCCAACCTCGCCGACCTGGTGCGCCACGCACGGGACTTCGCCGAGCGGCGCGGATTCACGTACAGCGTCCTGGAGGGGGAGCGGGACGGTACGGGCGAGGTCATCGGGTGCCTCTACATCTACCCCGGGAAGGCGGACCCGGAGCGCGTGCACGTCACCTCCTGGGTGCGCGCCGACCGGGCCGCGTTCGACAAGACGGTGTACGAGGCCGTCGTGCGCTGGCTCGCCGAGGTCTGGCCGTTCGACGCGGAGCGCATCGACTACGCGGCGAGGTGAGCACGGCTGGGTGAGCAAGGCCGAAGGGGCCCGGCCCACGCGGTGCGTGGACCGGGCCCCTTCGGGTCGTCGTACGGGGCCACTAGCCGCGGACGGTGCGCCGACGGCGGGCGAACCAGGCGACCGCTCCGCCGAGGCCGATGAGGACGGCGGCCAGGCCGGAGTACAGGGCGGTGTTGGAGTCCGAGCCGGTGTGCGCGAGGGAGCCGGTCGGCTTCGGGGTGTTCCCCGTGGCCGGGGTCGTGGTGGCCGCCGGAGCGGTGGTCACCGGAGCGGTGGTCGCGGAACCGGTCGGGGCCGGGGTGGTGGGCGCCGGGGAGGTCGGGGCCGGGGTGGTCGGCGCCGGGGAGGTGGGCGGGGTGGTGGCGGTCTTCGGGCCGAGCTGGAAGGGCTGCTCGGCGCCCTCGAACTGGTAGGTGTTGCCCTCGGCCAGCCCGACCATGGTGGAGACCTTGACGTCGGTGAGCTTCTTCAGCTTCGACTTGGGGCCGAGCTTGACCTGCACGTGCGTGATGACGTCACCGGAGGCGGCGCCGTAGCCCTTCGGGATGACCGGCAGCGTGCCCGTGCCGTTGCCGCCCGTCAGGTCCTTCCACTCGCCGCCGACCTTGACGCGGGTCTGGATGTCGGCGTCGTCCTTGCTGTCCACGTCCACGTTGAAGAAGGTGCTGAGCGCGGTGTTGAACTCGCCGTCACCGGTGACCCGGTAGCGGACGTCCATCTCCTGGCAGTCGGGGGTCTCGGTGTCCGCGCAGGGGCTCAGCATGTCGAACCAGGTCTCCAGCGCACCGGGCTTGGAGGCGGGGCCGGTCTTGAAGGCCAGGGAGCCCTCGCCGCCGTTGGCGATCTCGTTCGCGAAGCTCGACGCCCGCAGGGTGAAGTCGCCGTTGAGGGTCGGGTAGTTCTTGCCGAGGCCGATGGTGACCTTCCAGACCATCTTGCCGCCGGCCGGGATCTCGAAGCCGTCCTGGGCGTTCTTGCCGGCCGGGTAGAACAGGCCCTGCCACCCGCCGTCCTGCTGCCCGACCTTGGACTCGGTGGCGGGGGCGGTCACCGCTTCGACCTTGTAGACCACGTCGCTCTGCTGGAGCGGGCTGCCGCCGGTGTGGTCGAGGAGCATCCACGGGTGGTAGGAGGAGGACTTGTCCGTCGGGTTGGCGACCGTCAGGTCGAAGGTCTCCGTCGCACCGCCGCGGGTCAGCGGGCCGCTCGGGACCGGCGCGCTCATCGTGGTCTTCAGCGCCTGGGGGTTGCTCTCCTCGGCGGAGGCCGTCACCGGCATCAGGACCGTACCGGCGATGGCGGCGGCGACGACGGAGGCGGAGGCGGTGCGGAGGGCGGCGGTGCGAGCGGACATGGTGGACTCCCCCAGGAATCTTCAAGATCAGACGGCAGTGGCGGCCGAGAGGCCGAGAGGCAGAGCAGAGGTTGAGCGGCCGAGCGAGGCGATGGCCGGCGGTCGAACGCCGGTCCGTTGGTGCTTGGTTCTCGCTGGCGGTCCGGCTTCTTTCCCCCCGGTCGCTGCTGCGATGAGCTGATCTTCACACAGGCCACATCCCCAATCAGTCGCCGGAATGTCACCGCCGTGCAACAGCGAAAAACGCCTCTCCCTACCGCCTGACCTGCGGAGACAGCGGAATGGTCGTGACCTGTTTCGAGCCCCCTGCTACGCCCCCAAGTGCTCCAGCGGCCCGGCCGGATAGGGGGTCTCCACCGGCAGCAGGGCCCGCGCCGCCTCCGGTGCGCCGGAGCGCAGCAGGCCGTGGACCTCCCGGGCCAGCGGGGTCACGTCGCGGATGGCGACCGTCCACTCGTCGGCGTAGGCGCGGGACGCCGGTCCGGACAGGCCCAGTTGGAGCGAGCGGTACGGCAGCGGGTTGAGGTGCAGATCGCGCTCCGGGTCCCACTGCACCCGGGCGGGGGCGGTGCGCAGCGCCGACGTCCAGGCCTCGCGGTCGGCGTGCACGCCGGGGACGTAGTGCGACAGGCAGGCGCCGCTCAGCGCCCGGTCGAAGCCGGCGCGGGTGATCTCGACGGCCAGGACCGTTTCCTGGTCGGCCTTGGTGGCCCAGCCGCAGCGGTACATCATCCACAGGAACGAGGGCTTGACCCAGGTCATCCGCTCCCGCTTCCAGGCGGGCGGGAAACGGCCCTCGCGGGCGGCCGGCACGCCGATCCGGGGGTGGTACGCCTGGTACACGGTGACGGTGTCGGCGGTGTGCGAGGCGCGGATCTGATGGCGGGGGACCCGGTCGGCGGTTGCTTCGGACATGACCCCAGGGTGCGGGGCCGCGCCCCGTCCGGGCCAGGGGTTTTCCTTCTCCGCCGGCCGGCGAGACCGAGGCCTCCGGTCAGATCTGGTCCTCCTCCAGTTCCGCGACGCCCGTGATCCGGTGCAGCGCGAACGTCCGTACCTCGTCCGCCGTGTGGTCGTAGCCGGTGACGAAGCCGCCCTCCACCCGTACCGGGGCGATGACCCGCTGGCTCGCCGCCCCGTCGGCGTTGACGTAGCCGATCCACACCGCCGACCCGGTGAGCGCGGCCGCCTGCACGGTCGCCAGGGTCTCCGCCGCGCTCGTGCGCGGGAGTTCACCCGGGGCGCCGGAGCCGCCCGCCCCGGACCCGGACGACCCGGCCGGCTCCTTGCGGACCGCCGTCGCCGCCAGGTCGCCCGCGCGGATCGCCCGTACGGCCGCTCCCAGCAGCGTCGCGTCCGGTACCGGCGGCCCGTCCGGGACCGGTACGGGCAGCGCGCGGGCCGGGGTGCGGTGGGCGTCGGCGCGGGAGACCAGGACGTCCCCCGTACGGGATTCCGCGGCCGGGGCGTAGCCCATGGCCCGCAACCCGTCGAGCAGCGAGGTCGGTTCGGCCTGCGCGGCCAGTACGGTCGGCGCGAGGCGGCGCAGCCCGAGGCCCGCGGACCGCTTGTCGGCGAGGATCTCGTTCAGCATGCCGTCGTCGTCGCAGCGCACGTACGAGGAGGCCGCGCCGACCCGGAGGTGTCCGTGCCGCCGGGCCACGTCGTCGATGAGGTACGACAGCGGCTGCGGCACCGGGGTCCGGCTGTGCTCGGTGAGGAAGGACTGCAGGTCGACGGCGGTGTGGCCGGCGTCCAGGGCGCGGCGTACCGATCCGGGCGTGAAGCGGTACACGGTGGCCCCGCCCTTGGACTCCACCTCCGCCAGCACGGCCAGCACTTCGGCGAGCGCCCGCCGCAGCGGCCCGGGGGCCACCGCCGTCAGGTCGGCCTGGAGCAGTACGTGGTCCACGGGCTCGGGGAGCAGCGGCGCGAGCAGCGGCGCCGGGTCGCGCCCCTCCAGCAGGGCCCGGCCGGGCGCGGCGAGCGCGCCCCGGCCGGTGACTCCGAGGACCTCCGCCTCGGTCAGGGTCCAGTGTGCGAGGCGGCTGCGCAGTTCGCTCGTACCGCGCACCGGACGCTCCCACTCCAGGCGGGCGAGGAGCGCGGCCGGGGCGGGGGAGCCGCCCTCGGGGAGCTCGGCGAGCAGGCCGAGGATGCGGCGGCGGACCTCGGGGGCGGCGGAGCGGTCCAGTTCCGCGCCGAGCGCCGACAGGGTGCGGCCCTTCGCGTCCTGTTCGCCGACCAGGCCCGGGGTGCGGGTGGCGGCCATCCAGGCCGTCGCCAGCACCGACCAGCGCTCTGCGGGCGGGAGTTCGAGCCAGACGTCGAAGGCGGGGGTCGGGGCGTACCGTTCGTCGGCCTCGCCGTCGCTGGCCAGCAGGCCGGCCGCGTAGGACAGTTCGATCCAGAACGCCGCCGACGTCTCGTCGGTGTCCAGGGAGGCGGCCGCACGCTTCAGGTCGCGTACGGAGAGCCCGCCCGCCCGGAGCACGGGCGGACCGGCGTGCTCCCAGGACTTCACCAGCTCCTCGACCGTCGACAGCGCCGCCAGTGCCTGGCCGGCCGCGTTCGCGTCCACAAGCTGTGGACGGTGCTCGCGGTGCGCGGAAACGGCCGGGGGCAGCGGCTCCGTGACCCGGTGCGCGAGCCCGCCGCGCAGGTACAGGGCCACCTCGCGCGGCAGCAGCACCGTGCGCGCCGTGGCCGGCAGCAGCAGGCCGCGGTCGCGCAGCCAGCGCACCGGAGGCGTCGGATGGGGCGTCACCTCCCCGTACGGCGGACCCCACACGAGCCGGCCCAGCACCTGGTGGGCCTCCGCCGGAGCCTCGTCGAGCAGCGCCGACATCCGTTCCGGGTCGGTGAACAGGGCCGTCAGCGCGGTCACCGCCGACACCGGGTCGTGCGTCGCGGGCAGCCCGACGGCCGCCACGATCTCCTGGATCCGGGTCGGCGACATGCCGGCGGTGGCCTCGGCGACGGTGGGGCCCAGGCCGGTGGGAGAGGGGCGTGTCGCGGAGGGGGCGAGCAGTTCGCGGGCGGTGCGCACCAGGCGCAGCCGTTCGTCGTCGCCCCATACGAGAGCCTGCTCGCGCAGGGTGGCCAGGGCCCGGGGGAGTTCGGCGCGGGCGCCGTTGTCGGCGCCGGAGGTGGTGCCGGTGTCACCGCTGAGCAGGGACTCCAGTACCGCGTACGGGCAGGGCTCCGGGCCCACCGCGAGGGCCTCGGCGGCCTGCAGGGCGAACCGGTCCAAGTGGTCCAGCGCGCGCACCACCGAAGCCCGCGTCCCGGCCCGGGTGGCGAGCTGCGTCACGTCTCCGGGCACCGGGCTCAGCAGGTCCGGCCGGGCGCGCAGCAGGGCGCCGAGGCCGTCGTCGTCGCGGGCGCGCAGCGCTTCGGCGAGGGAGCGCGGAGCGCTTCCCGCGGTGCTCGGGTCAGGCACGGTCGTCGCCTCCTGGTCGCGTCGGCCGGTCAGTCGGCCGGTCCCCATCCGGTCAACGGTATCCGCTGCGCCCCCGGCCGCTCCACGGGCGCACGCGCTACCTTCGCTGGAGGTGGCACGGGAGGAGCCGGGGCGTGGGGATCGAGAGCGACCATCTGGTCTACGAATATCTGAGCCGGGTCGGGGACTTGGCGCAGCGCAGGCACCTGTCGTCGGGGGACCGGATACGGCTGGTGGCGGGGTTGCGGGACGAGATCGACCGGCGGCGGGCCAAGTACGAACCGGAGACTCCGGCGGCGGTGCGGCGCATCCTGCAGCGGATCGGCACGCCGGAGGAGGTCCTGGACACGCTGTCGACGACGGGCGCGGCGGGGGCCGTCTCCGCGTCCCCCTTCGCCCCCTCCTCTTCGGCTGCTCCCTCGGTGCCGGTGCAGCGGGGGGCTGCGCCGCCGCATCTCGCGGGGCTCGACGAACTGGGTGCGGGCGAGCGGCTGGAGCCCGACTGGTGGACGGTCGGGCCGGGGTCGACGGTGGAGGGCTTCGCGGGCGGCATCGAGATCCCGGAGCTCCTGAAGCCGCCGAACCGGCGGGGCTCCGATGCGGACTCCGACTCCTCCGACTCCTCCGACTCCGACCCGCAGCCTGACGCTCCCGCCGAAGCTTCGGCGGGTGGCCGGCGCACGCTCATGGGGTACCTGCGGGAGCGGCGGCGCCGGGCGAAGGCGGAGGCGGCGGCTGCCACCGCCGAGGCTGCACCGCGGGCCAAGCCGTACGCGTTCCTGCTGCTCGCGGGGGTGGCCCTGCTCGCGGGGGCCGTGTCCGGCTACTGGCTGCTGCTCGCGGCGGGGTGGCTGCTCGCGTACGCCTCGCGGGTGCTGGGGCCCGCGGAGCGGAAGTGGGTGGTGTTCGGGCTGCCCGGGGTGGTCTTCGCGGGGGCGGTGGTGTGGCTGTGGGGCCGCCAGAACGGCCGCTGGGGCTCCCCCCTGGCGGACGAGGCCCTGAGCGGGACCTTCCAGGACCTGCTGCCCTGGCTGGCGCGGGCCGCGGCGGTGTCCTCGGCGCTGTACCTCCTCTGGCGCTCCCGACGCCGCTGAGTCCCGCCTACGGTGCGGCGCCGTTGCCGGGGACCAGTCCCCGGACCCCTGCGCCTCAATCGCCGGCGGGGCTGGGTTGTGGTGGCGCCGGGCGGGCTGCGTCGGGTGGGTCGGTGCCGGGGCCGGGGTGGGGTGTCGGCCTGGACTGCATGATTTAGGCGCCCCCTGCTCTACTCCGACAGGGCGAAGGGTGTTCTCGCGCCACAAATCACGCTCTACGTCCAGGCCGACACCCCACCCCGTCCCCGTCCCCGCCCCGGGCCGCCGCCCTCCGACCCCGGCCGGGCGGCGAGTCTTTCAGCCGCCCGGGCGCAGCAAGTTCAGCCGTCCGGCGTTTGAGGACCGGGGTCTGGGGCGGAGCCCCAGGGGGCCGGGCGCAGCCCGGTACCCCGCTTTCAGCCCGTCCGGCGTTTGAGGACCGGGTCAGGGCTGGCCCTGGGAACGGTGGAAGGGTGGGTCGGGGAGTTCGCCCCGCAGGGTCCCGCACCCGCCCGAAGGTGCCGTCCACGGGGACGTCGGGACGATCAGGGGGGAGCCCGTTATCGGGTCGGGGATGACGATCGAGTCGAGGCCGAAGACCTCGTGGACCAGGTCGGCCGTGACGATCGCAGACGGCGGGCCCTCCGCCACCACCCGGCCCGATTTCATCGCCACCAGGTGGTCCGCGTACCGCGCGGCCTGGTTGAGGTCGTGGAGGACGGCGACGACCGTGCGGCCCCGTTCGTGGTTCAGGCGGCGGACCAGGTCCAGCACCTCCACCTGGTGGGCGATGTCCAGGAAGGTCGTCGGCTCGTCCAGGAGCAGGATGTCCGTGTCCTGGGCGAGGGCCATCGCGATCCAGACCCGCTGCCGCTGTCCGCCCGACAGCGCGTCCACGGGACGGTCCGCCAGGTCCGACACCGAGGTCCGGGCCATCGCGTCGACGACGGCCCGCTCGTCCGCCTCCGACCACTGCTGCCACCAGTGCTGGTGCGGCTGGCGCCCCCGCGCGACCAGGTCCGCGACCGTGATCGCCTCCGGGGCCGAGGGGGACTGCGGGAGCAGGCCGACGGCCTGGGCGATCCGCCGGGTGGGGAGGGAGGAGAGGGCTTCGCCGTCCAGGACGACCGAGCCCGAGCGGGGACGGAGCAGCCGTCCCAGGGCCCGTAGCGTCGTCGACTTGCCGCACGCGTTCGGGCCGACGATCACCGTCACCTTGCCGTCGGGGACGGCCAGGTCCAGGTCCTCGACGACCACCCGGTCCTCGTAGGCGAGGGTCAGGCCCCGCGCGGACAGTCGGCTCACTGCTTGCCTCCGGTGCGGCTGCGCATGAGCAGCCAGATCAGGTACGGGGCCCCGACGGCGGCCGTCAGGACGCCCACCGGGAGTTCGGTCGGGGAGAGGAGCCTGCGGGCGAGCAGGTCGGCGAAGACGACGATCACCGCACCCGTCAGGGCGGAGCAGAGCAGCGGGATCTGGGCCGTGCGGGTCATCCGGCGGGCGATCTGCGGGGCCAGCAGGGCCACGAAGTCGACGGGGCCCGCGGCGCCCGTGGCCACCGAGGCGAGGATCACGCCGAGGGCGACGAGCCCGAGCCGGACCCGGCCCAGCCGGATGCCGAGGGCTGTGGCGGTGTCGTCGTCGAGGGAGACGGTGCGCTGGGCGCGGGCCGCCCACAGGATGCCGGGGAGGAGGGCCAGGAGGACCCAGGCCAGGGGGGTCGCGACGTCCCAGCCGCGGCCGTTGAGGGAGCCGGTCATCCAGATCTGCGCCTGCTGCGCGACCAGGTAGTCGCCCTTGGTCATGAGGAGGGTGGTCACCGAGCGCAGGGCGATGGCGAAGCCGATGCCGATGAGGACGAAGCGCGTCGCGTGCAGGCCGCCGCGCCAGGCGAAGACGTACACGAGCGTCGCCGCGGCCATCCCGCCGAGGACCGAGAGGTACGGGAGGACCGTGTACGAGGTGACGCCGAAGGTCAGTGCCGCCACCGTGACGGCGCTCGCGCCCTGGCTGATGCCGATGATGTCGGGGGAGGCGAGCGGGTTGCGGGCGACGGTCTGGATCAGTGCGCCGGCCACCCCGAAGGCCAGGCCGACCAGCAGGCCGACCGTCATGCGGGGCAGCCGGAGGGTGCCGACGACCAGGTCGTCGGGGGAGGGCCGTCCGAGGAGGACCTTCACCACCTCGGCGGGGGCGACGAAGGATTCGCCGATGGAGAGGTACGCGACGCACACCGCGGCCAGGAGGAGGGTCAGGCAGAGGGCGACGGCCGCCGCCCGGCGGTGCAGGAGGAAGGAGCCGCGGCCCGAGCGGGGGCGGAGGAGTGCGTAGCCGGCGGGGAGGACCCGCGTACCGGCGCTCATGCCGCCACCGTCTTCCGGCGGACCAGCGTGACCAGGAACGGGACCCCGATCAGCGCGGTCATCACTCCGGCAGGGACCTCGCCGGGCGGGACGAGGATCCGGCCGAGGACGTCGGCGACGAGGAGCATCACCGGGCCGATCAGGGCCGCCACGGGCAGCACCCAGCGGTGGTCGCTGCCGACGAGGGCGCGGGCGAGGTGCGGTACGGCGAGGCCGATGAAGGCGATCGGGCCGGCCGCCGCGACCCCGGCGCCGGTGAGGATCGTGGCGCCGAGGCCGGCGACGATCCGTACGGCCGCGACGTTCTGCCCGAGTCCCTTCGCGAGGTCCTCGCCCAGAGCGAGCGCGTCCAGGCCGCGGGCCACCGAGACCACGAGGACCGCACCGACCAGCAGGAACGGCCAGATCTGGTGGACGACGGAGGCGTCGCGCCCGGCGATCGAGCCGACCTGCCAGAAGCGG
Source organism: Streptomyces stoeckheimensis (assembly GCF_045822005.1). NCBI lineage: Bacteria > Bacillati > Actinomycetota > Actinomycetes > Kitasatosporales > Streptomycetaceae > Streptomyces > Streptomyces stoeckheimensis. The sequence goes on from NZ_CP169550.1 coordinate 5,000,175, forward strand.
AACTCGTCCAGCGCCGAGGCCTTCGTCGTGAGGACGCCCATGGTGACCGAGACCAGCAGGGCGTTGATCGCGGCCCCGGCCAGCGCCAGCTTGACGGGGGTCGCCCCGCCGCGGCCGCCGGAGGCGACGGCGTACACGGCCACCGAGGCGATCCCGGCGCCCGCGAAGGCGAACCACACGTAGCCGCTCAGGGTGTGCACCCCGGCGAAGGCGATGGCGCAGACGACCGCGACCCCGGCTCCCTGGCTGATGCCGAGGATGCCGGGGTCGGCGATCGGGTTGCGGGTGATGCCCTGGAGCGCGGTTCCGGCGAGGGCGAGGCCCACGCCGACCATCAGGGCTATGAGGGTGCGCGGTACGCGCAGCGAGCGGACGACCTCGGCGTTCGGCCCGGTCGCGCCCCGGAAGAGCGCGTCGAAGACCTCGCCGGGCGCGATGGCGCGGGCGCCGACGGCGAGGCTGAGGAGCACCGCGCACAGCAGCGCGGCGAGGCCGGCCGCCGTCCAGGCGATACGACGGGCCGTCAGGGCGCGCCGGACCACGGCGGGGGCCGCGGGGAGGGGAGGCGCGGGAGCCGCGGGAGCGGGGGCTGACATGTCACCAAATTTCACTGTCTGGTAAGGCGAGGCTCAGTCTACGTTCCCGCTCGCGGTGCCCGGCTCGGCACAATGGGGGCATGAGCCCCGAGACGCAGCTGACCGTCGGATTCGACCTCGACATGACCCTCATCGACTCCCGGCCGGGCATCAAGGCGGCCTTCGAGGCGCTGTCGGCCGAGACGGGCACGTTCATCGACACCGAGCAGACGGTTTCGCGCCTCGGTCCGCCGCTGGACCAGGAGCTCGCGTACTGGTTCCCGGAGTCGGAGATCCCCGCCATGGCCGACCGCTACCGGGAGATCTATCCCACGTACGCCATCGGGCCGACCCCGGCGATGCCGGGCGCCCGCGAGGCGGTCGAAGCCGTCCGGGCCCTCGGCGGCCGCGCGATCGTCGTCACCGCCAAGCACGAGCCCAACGCCCGCCTGCACCTGGACCACCTGGGGATCAAGCCCGACGCGGTCATCGGCTCGCTGTGGGCGGAGGCCAAGGCGGTCGCCCTGCGCGAGTACGCCGCCCAGGTCTACGTCGGCGACCACGTCGGCGACGTCCGGGGCGCCCGTACGGCCGGCGCGGTGTCGGTGACGGTCCCGACCGGCCCGTGCCCGGAGCCGGAACTGCGGGAGGCGGGCGCGGACGTGGTCCTGGCGGACCTCACGGAGCTGCCGGCCTGGCTCGCGGAGTACGAGCGCACCCGGACCGCGTAACCGCGTGGGCCAGGGGTCGTACTAGGCCTGCGAGGCGCGGGCCGCCGTGCGCTGCGCGGCGGCCGAGCGCAGCACGCCCGCCGCCGAGATCATGAAGCCGACGCCCATGAGCATGCACACGGCCCACGCGTACGAGGGGAACGGGTCCACGTCGAGGAAGAGCGGGGCCATCGTGGCGAGCGTGGCGACGGCGCCGACGATGAAGACGATGCCGCCGGCCTTGACGAGCGCGTCGCCGGGGCGGGCCGCGTCGGGACCCGCGTCCGCGGGATCGGGCTGAGGAGTAACAGTCACCCGACCAGGGTAGTTCCCTGGCCGGAGCGGTCACCCGCGAAGGACCGGGGAACGTCTTGTCACCCGGAGAGGGGCAACTAGCCTGAGAGGTGCGGGTCTGCGACCCGCTTCCCACCCGACGAACGCAAGGACAGAGGACGGACGTGCCTACCGGCAAGGTCAAGTGGTTCAACAGTGAGAAGGGCTTCGGCTTCCTCTCCCGCGACGACGGCGGCGACGTCTTCGTCCACTCGTCGGTGCTCCCCGACGGGTTGGACGCGCTCAAGCCCGGCCAGCGCGTCGAGTTCGGCGTCGTCGCAGGGCAACGCGGTGACCAGGCACTTTCGGTGATCGTCCTGGATCCGGCACCCTCCGTCGCGGCCGCGCAGCGGCGCAAGCCGGACGAGCTCGCGTCCATCGTGCAGGACCTCACGACCCTGCTGGAGAACGTCACGCAGCAACTGGAGCGGGGCCGTTACCCCGACAAGGCGCACGGCGGGAAGATCGCCGGCATGCTGCGCGCGGTGGCCGACCAGCTCGACGTCTGAGCCCTGCGCACGACCGTGCCCCGCCGCCCGTCAGGGCCGCGGGGCACGGTCGTGTCCTACGGGAAGACCAGTGCGTCGGCTGCGATGGCCGGAACCAGCCCCTCCGCGGCCGCCCGGGTCAGCAGCCCGCGCACCGCCGCGTAGCCGGCTTCGCCGAGGTCGGCGGTGAACTCGTTGACGTACAGCCCGATGTGCTGGTCGGCGACCGCCGGGTCCAGCTCCTGCGCGTGCGCCCGTACGTACGGCCGGGACGCCTCCGGGTCGGCCCAGGCCATCCGGACCGAGGTGCGGGCGGCCTCGGCGAGCGCGCGCAGCGCGTCGGCGCCCAGGGAGCGCTTGGCGATGATCGCGCCGAGCGGGATCGGCAGGCCGGTCGTGGACTCCCAGTGCTCGCCCATGTCGGCCAGACAGTGCAGTCCGTAGTCCCGGTAGGTGAACCGGGCCTCGTGGATGACCAGTCCGGCGTCCACCCGGCCGTCGCGCACGGCGGGCATGATCTCGTGGAACGGGAGGACGACCACCTTGCCGACGCCTTCGGGCAGCACGTCGGCGGCCCACAGCCGGAACAGCAGGTAGGCGGTGGAGCGTTCGCTCGGGACCGCGACCGTCTTGCCGGTCAGGTCCAGCCCCGGCTCTCGCGTCAGGACCAGGGGGCCGCAACCACGGCCCAGCGCGCCGCCGCAGGGCAGCAGCGCGTACTCCTCCAGGACCCACGGCAGGACGGCGTAGGAGACCTTCAGCACGTCGAGCTCGCCGCGCTCGGCCATGCCGTTGGTGACGTCGATGTCGGCGAAGGTGACGTCGAGGGCGGGCGCGCCGGGAACCCGGCCGTGGGCCCAGGCGTCGAAGACGAAGGTGTCGTTCGGGCAGGGCGAGTACGCGATCCGCACGGGCGGTGCGGCGGCTGTTCCGGTCATGAGGGTCCTCCCCAGGAAGCGAGTACGGGTCCCAGTGCCCGGAAGCCGTCGGCCAGCGCCGTCAGCGCCTCGCCGATCCGCCAGGCGTCGCGGTCCCGCGGGCCCACGGCGTTGGAGACGGCACGGACCTCCAGCACGGGCAGCCCGTGGGCGGCGGCGGCCTCCGCGACCCCGAAGCCCTCCATCGCCTCGGCCCCGGCCAGCGGGTGCCGGGCGGCGAGGGCGGTCGTACGGGCGGCGGTGCCGGTGACGGTGGAGACGGTCAGCACGGGCGCGAGCAGCGCCCCGGTCGCCTCGGCGGCGCGCGCGGCGAGCTCTGCGGGAGGCAGGTGCACGCTGCGGCCGAAGCCGAGTTCGGTGACGGTCAGGAACCCCTGCGGGGTCTCGGCGCCCAGGTCGGCGGCGACGATCGCGTCGGCGACCACGAGGGAGCCGATCGGGGCGGCGGGCGCGAACCCGCCGCCGATGCCGGCGGAGACGACGAGGCCGTAGCCGGCCGGAGCGGGCGCCAGCGCCAGGGCGGTCGCCGTACCGGCGGCCGCGGCGGCCGGGCCGACACCGGCGACCAGCACGTCGAAGGCTCCCCGGCGGTGGATGAGGTAACCGCCGGGGAGGCTGCGCGGCTCGAGAGCGGGGGCGTGGTCCGGGCCGGGGGTGTGGTCCGGATGAGGGACCGGACCGGACAGGCCTCGGACGACGGAGTCGGCCTCCGCCGTCACCGCGGTCACGATGAGCGCGCGCATGGTGGGTACGGGACTACTTGAGCTTGACGTTGAAGGCCCAGACGGCGATGGGCTTGCCGTCCTCGGACACCTGGACGATGTTCAGCTTCTTGGAGGCCGGGGCCTCGCCCTGGCCGCCGGTGGCGAACAGGTCGGCGCCGGGGAAGCTGCGGTAGGTGTTCGAGGAGGGCTCGGTGATCGGCTGCCCGTCGAGGACCGCCTGCCACTTCTTGCCGTCCTCGACGACGTCCGGCTCGACACCGAGGCGCAGCGTGTCGCCGCGGCCGTAGTCGATGTTCTTGGCGTGCTTGAGGTCGGCGAAGCACTCCTGGACCTTGTCGGCCGTGAGTTCCTTGGCGTCGCTGCAGGCGGCTTCGGTGGACACCGACGAGGTGCCGACCGTCACGGTCGCCAGCGGCGTCGGCTTGTCACAGGCGGAGAGGAGGAGGAGGCCGGCGGAAACGGCTCCGAGGGCCGCGACGCTGCGGCGGGCCCTACCCGAGAAAAGCGGTGCGGTCATGAGCCGAAGGCTATCGGGCGGGTGGCGTGCCTTGCTGCACGGGGTCCTGTGGTGCGGCGCCGTGGCGCAAGCGCCCCCGGCTGCGCCGGACTTTCCGGGGCGGAGCCCGGGGAACGGTGGAAGGGCGGGTAGGGGACGGCCCCGCAGGGCAGCGGCTACGCCACCCGGGGGCGCGACGGTGTCGTGTGCTGGTGGCGCGGGGACGTGAGGAAGCCGCGCAGGGCCATCGTCGTGCCGAGGGCGACCACCACCGCGGCGACGGACATGCCCAGGACGCCGTTCAGGGGAAGCGCGATGCCGATCGAGCCGCCCAGTACCCAGGCCACTTGGAGCAGGGTCTCCGAGCGGGCGAAGGCCGACGTACGGACGGCCTCGGGCACGTCGCGCTGGATCATCGCGTCCAGCGAGAGCTTCGCGAGGGCCTGGCAGAAGCCCGCCGTCGCCCCCAGGACGGCCATGAACACCCCGCTGAAGAAGACCGCCGCGAGGACGGCCACCGCGAGGGTCAGGGACAGCACGGCGGCGATGATCGCCTCGGGCGCGCGGGCCCGGAGCCAGGCCCCGACGGCGGTCCCGCAGGCGTTGCCGACGCCCGCCGAGACGCCGACGATGCCCAGCGACACCGCCGCGCTCTGACCGGCGAGCGGGTGCTCGCGCAGCAGGAACGCCAGGAAGAAGATCAGGAACCCGGACAGCCCGCGCATCGACGCGTTCGCCAGCAGCCCGCACAGCACCGGCCGGCTGACCGTCCGCAGCCCCGGCCGCTTCGAGTGCGGCTCGTGGGTGGAGAGCCGGGCGCGGCGCTCGCCCTTCGCCTCGTCGACCTTGTGCGGCAGCGTGAACGCCGCGAAGGTGCCCCAGATGAAGATCGCGCACGCCCCGTAGAGCGGCCACGGCGGACCGATCGTGTGCAGGGCGGCGCCCACGGGCGCGGCGGCGCCGGTGGCCAGCAGGCCGGCCAGGGTGACCCGGGAGTTCGCCTTGACCAGGGAGAACCCCGGTGGGAGGAGCCGCGGGACCACCGCGCTGCGGACCACCCCGTAGGCCTTGGAGGCGACGAGGACCCCGAGGGCGGCCGGGTACAGCTCCAGGCCGCCCGTGGCCACCGCGCCCGACATCATCACGGCCAGCAGGGCCCGGGTGAGCATCGCGCCGGCCATCGCGGCCCGCCGCCCGTGCGGCAGCCGGTCCAGCAGGGGACCGATCACCGGGGCCAGCAGGGTGAAGGGGGCCATCGTGATGGCGAGGTACAGGGCCACCCGGCCGCGTGCCTCGTCCGTGGGGACGGAGAAGAAGACGGTGGAGGCGAGCGCAACTGTGATCATCACATCACCGGCGCCGTTGATCGCGTGCAGCTCGATCAGCTTGCCGAGACCCGATTCGCCCGCCCCGTGCGCGTGCGTGGCCCGCCGGATTCCGCGCGCCGTACCGGTGAAGGGCAGGTGCAGGGCACGCCCGATGGCCCGGCCGGCCCGCCTGGCCGGTCCCGAGCCGTCATCGGACGACCGTACGGGTGCCACGTGGCCATAGTGCCCCACTCGGCCCGCCGGGACCCTTCCCGGCGCGTCGCGGGGACACGGCCGGGCCCCGGCTCGGCCCTGGGTTGGCCGTGGGTGTCCGCGAATCGGACCTTGCATGTGGGCCGAAGGCGCCGGAGGAGGTAGCGTGCGTAGCGCGCCACCGGCGGTTGCTCCTGGCCGCGCGCCTCTTCGCGATCCTTCAGAATGGATCGCAGGTAGGTGCGCCCTGGAACCCGATCGGGCGCGGACGTCGACGCGGCCCCCTGGTCCGCTCCGCCCGCGCTACGTAGGGACAGCCGACGGGTCGTTGTGGACGACAAGTACGGACGGCGCACTCGTGAGACGGCGTAGGAGAGAACGAGACCTGTGAGTGCTGCGACGACGCGAAGCCGTACCCCCGACCGCCTGTGCGTCGAGGCGGTAGACCTCGCCCGAGCGGCGGCCGAAGAAGCCGCCTACCCCGGAGTGGTCGGCGAACACACCGCCGCCATCGCGGAAGGTGACCGGGTCGTCACGCACTTCTTCGAGTGCAAGGACCCCGGCTACCGCGGCTGGCGTTGGGCCGTGACGGTGACACGTGCCTCCCGCGCGAAGAACGTCACCCTCGACGAAACGGTGCTGCTCCCGGGCGATGACGCCCTGCTCGCCCCCGAGTGGGTGCCGTGGAGCGAGCGGCTGCGGCCGGGTGACATGGGTCCGGGCGACCTGCTCCCCACGGACGCCGAGGACCTGCGCCTGGAGGCCGGCTGGTCGGGCGAGGACGCCCCGCCGCCGAACTCGGTGGTGTCCACCGAGATGGCCGAGCTGGTCGAGGCGGAGGACGCCGACGTCACCGACCGCGCGGTGGTCCCCGTACGCGGCTCCATCACCTCCGTCGCGGAGGAACTGGGCATGCGCCGGGCGCGCGTGCTCTCCCGCTACGGGCTGCACAGCGCGGCCGACCGCTGGGACGAGTCCTTCGGCGCGAAGACCCCGATGGCGCAGGCGGCTCCGGCCTCGTGCGTCTCCTGCGGCTTCCTCGTCGCGATCGGCGGCTCGCTGGGCCAGGCCTTCGGCATCTGCGCGAACGAGTTCGGACCGGCCGACGGCCGCCTCGTCTCCCTGTCCTACGGCTGCGGCGGCCACTCGGAAGCCGCGGTCATGCCGAAGCCGCCGCGTCCGGCCCCGCCGGTCCTGGACTCGATGGCCTCGGACGAGTTCCACCTCCGCCCGGCCCCCGACACGGGTTCGGTCCCGACGGCGGACGAACTGGCCTCGGACCTCGGCCACTCGTGACCCGGGGCAATCTCAGCCTCGCCGGCGTTTGAGGCGCGGGGTCCGGGGCGGAGTCCCCGGGGAACGGGCGAAGGGCGGGTAGGGGAACTCCGCCCGCCCAGCGGCACCCGCCCGAGCAGCGGCACCAGCCGAAGCGACCCCAGCCGAAGCAGCGCCCCCGTAGCCGGTCCGGGTCCCGGGACCTCGCCCGGTTGGGTGACCCGGGGCGCGACGGGCCGTCAGGCGTGATCCGCTGGGCGGGATGACCACCGACACGCGCCCGCAAGCAGCCCCCCACACCGGACAGGCAGCGCCCACCCGCACCCGCCTGTCCTGGGTCGACTTCGCCGTGGCGGCGGCCTTCCTCGTGCTCGGGTACGCGATCCTCCAGGTCGGCAAGGGCACCGCGGTCAACTTCGACCCCGCCGACGTCCCCGACGTGGACACGGACCCGGCGAAGCTCCCGTACTACGCCGCCCGCAGCGTCCTGCGGATGTTCATCGCGCTGTTCGCCTCCGTGGTCTTCACCTTCGGCTACGCCTACGCCGCCGCCCGCAGCCGCCGCCTGGAACGGGTGCTGATCCCGGCCCTGGACATCCTCCAGTCCGTCCCCGTCCTCGGCTTCCTCTCGGTCCTCGTCACCTTCTTCGTCGCCCTGTTCCCCGGCTCGCTCCTCGGCCTCGAATGCGCCGTCGTCTTCGCCATCTTCACCTCGCAGGCCTGGAACATGACCTTCGGGTTCTACGCCACCCTGACCTCCCTCCCCCGCGAACTCGACGAGGTGTCCCGCTCGTTCGGCTTCACCCGCTGGATGCGCTTCTGGCGCGTGGAGGTCCCCGCCGGGGTCATCGACCTGGTGTGGAACGGCATGATGAGCTTCGCCGGCGGCTGGTTCATGCTCGTGGCCTCCGAGGCGGTCTCCGTCTCCGGCCAGGAGTACGCCGTCCCCGGCCTCGGCTCGTACGCGGGCACCGCGATCGGCGAGGGCGACCTCGGGAAGATCGCCTGGGTCATCCTCGCGATGACCGTCACCATCGTCACCGTCAACTTCTTGTTCTGGCGGCCCCTCACGGCCTGGGCGGAGAAGTACAAGAACGAGCAGTCGGAGTCCACCGACGTCCAGCGCAGCTACGTACTGGACTTCCTGCGCCGCTCCCACTGGCCCCGCCTGCTCGGCCGCGCCACCGCCCCCGCCCGCGACGCCACCGGCCGGGCCGCCCGCGTACTGGGCCGCGACGACAGGGCGCTGTCCGTGGATCCGGCCCGCCGCCGGACCGGCGACGTGGTCTTCACCGTCGTCGCCGGAGCCGTCATCCTGTGGGGCCTGTACGACCTGGTGCGCTACCTCCAGCGCGAAGCCGAAGCCGGTCTCGGGGTGTTCGGGGAGCCACTGGTGCTCGGGCTGATCACCTTCGTCCGGGTGATCGTGCTCGTCGCCGCCGCCACCGTCGTGTGGGTGCCCGTGGGGGTGTGGATCGGCTCCTCGCCGCGGCTCACGAAGATCGCCCAGCCCGTGGTGCAGGTGCTGGCGAGCTTCCCCGCGAACCTGCTCTTCCCGGTGGCCGTCTGGTTCTTCCTCGAGACCGGGCTGAACATCAACATCGGCTGCGTCCTGCTGATGGCCCTGGGCGCGCAGTGGTACATCCTCTTCAACGCCATCGCCGGAGCCATGGCCATCCCCTCGGACCTCAAGGAGGCCATGGACGACCTCGGCGTCCGCGGGCTCCAGCGCTGGAAGCGCCTGATCATCCCGGCCGTGTTCCCCTCGTACGTCACCGGCGGCATCACCGCCTCGGGCGGCGCCTGGAACGCCTCCATCGTCGGAGAGGTCGTCACCTTCGCGGGGACGACGTTGTCCGCGACCGGCCTCGGCGCGTACATCTTCCACGCCACCGAGGACGGGGACTTCCCCAAGCTGATCGCCGGGATCGCCGTCATGAGCCTGTACGTCGTCGGCCTCAACCGGCTGTTCTGGCGGCCCCTGTACCGGCTCGCGGAGCGCCGCTACTCCATCTGAACCCCGCCCGTCCGATCGCCCGACCGTCCGTCCGCCCGTCCGATCGCTCGACCGAGGAGCCCGCCCCGCATGACCACGATCCTCCAGGCCGCCGCCCTCACCAAGTCCTACGCCGGCGCCGACGGGGAACTGCCCGTGCTCGGCGGCATCGACCTGGAGATCCGCGAGGGCGAGATCGTCGCCCTCCTCGGGAAGTCCGGCAGCGGCAAGTCCACCCTGCTGCGCTGCCTCGCCGGGCTGATCCCCGCCAGCTCCGGCTCGGTCACCTACCGGGGCGAGGAGCTGCGCGGGGCGAACCCGGGCACGGCGATGGTGTTCCAGACCTTCGCGCTGCTGCCCTGGCTGACGGTGCAGCAGAACGTGGAACTGGGCCTGGAAGCCAAGGGCATGGACCGCGAGGCACGGGCCCGCCAAGCGGTGGAGGCCATCGACCTGATCGGCCTGGACGGCTTCGAGTCGGCCTACCCGAAGGAGCTCAGCGGCGGGATGCGCCAGCGCGTCGGCTTCGCCCGGGCCCTGGTCGTGGAGCCGGACGTGCTGATGATGGACGAGCCGTTCTCCGCCCTGGACGTGCTCACCGCCGAGAACCTGCGCGGTGAGCTGATGGAGCTGTGGGCCTCCGACCGCTTCCCCGCCAAGGCGGTGGTGCTGGTCACGCACAACATCGAGGAGGCCGTGCTGATGGCCGACCGGGTGGTGGTGCTGGGCTCGCGGCCCTACGGAACCATCAAGGAGACCTTCGAGGTGGACCTGGCCCGCCCCCGGGACCGGGGGAGCGCCGACTTCGAGCGGATCGTGGACGCCGTGTACGCGGTGATGACCGGCCGCACCGCCAAGACCCCGGCCACGGCCCCGCCGGCCAAGCGCACCCCGGCCAACACCCCGCTCCCGGCGGCCAGCGTCGACGGGATGGCGGGCCTCGCCGAGATCGTGCTCCAGCGCGGCACCGGCGACGGCAGCGTGGACCTCGCCGACCTCGCCGAGGAACTGGGCCTCGAGGTGGACGACGTACTGCCCCAGGTGGACGGGCTGGAACTGCTGGGCCTGGCCGAGGTGCGGGACCTGCACCTGGTCCTGACCGCCCGCGGCAGCGCCTTCGCGGGGGCCGACGTACAGGAGTCGAAGGAACTGTTCGCGCAGGGGGCCATGGAGGTCCCGCTGGTCCACCTGATCCACACCACCCTGCACCGCTCGCGGGGCGGCACCCAGCGGGCCGGCTTCTTCCGCGACCTGCTCTCGCACCACTACACGAGCGAGCAGCTGGAGCAGCAGCTGGAGACGGCGACGGACTGGGGCCGCTACGGGGAGCTGTACGGCTACCACGCGGACGGCGAGGAATACCGGCTCGACGAGGATCCCGCACGGGGTTAGACCCGTACGCTCGGTGCATGGGGGAATCGGACATGGTGGGACTGGACGGCCGGGTCACCGGAACGGTCGGGCCGGGGCTGGTCGGCGAGGTCATCGTGCGGATCCGGGGCGGAGCCGAGCACTTCCTCGCGCACCCGGCGCCGGGGACGGGCCGGCTGGCGGTCGGGACGGTGGTCACGGTGGTCGAGTACCTGCCGCCGCGGACGGTCTACGTGATGGCCGCGTACGGGGACTGACCGGGGACGCGGCCGACCGTATCAAGATGGCGACAAGATTCGGCCGCCGTCTTCACGCCGCCCTGACGCGGGCGCACACTCGCCTTCTTCGGTGGCGAACGCCACTGCGTACGAGGGGGAGTTGCCGATGTCTGTCGGCGTACTGGCAGGGATTGTCGTAGGTGCGATCGCGGCCGCGATCGGCCTGTTCAAGCTCATGTGGCGGGTGGCCGAGCCCAACGAGGCGCTGGTCATCTCGGGCTCCGCGCACAAGACCGAGGGCATCGCGGAGGGCATGGGCTTCCGCATCGTCACCGGGCGGGGAACGATGGTGCTGCCCGGCGTGCAGGCCGTGCGCAAGCTCTCGCTGGACCTCAACGAGACCCAGCTGAACGTGGACTGCGTGACCCACCAGGGCATCCCGCTGCGGGTCAAGGGCGTGGTCATCTTCAAGATCGGCGACGACTTCGTGTCCATCGCCAACGCGGCCCGCCGCTTCCTGGACCAGCAGAAGATGATGCCCGAGCGCGTACACATCGTCTTCGCCGGCCATCTGCGGTCCATCGTCGGCGGCCTGACGGTCGAGGACATGATCCGCGACCGGGAGAAGCTGACCGGGCAGACCCGGGCGGCGTGCGGTACGGAGATGGAGAAGCTCGGCCTGATCGTCGACTCCCTCCAGATCCACGAGATCGAGGACCCGACGGGCTACATCAAGAACCTGGCGATGCCGCACGCGGCGGCCGTCCAGCGGGACGCGCGGATCGCCCAGGCGGACGCCAACCTGCGGGCCACCGAGGCCGAACAGGCCGCGTTCGCGCGGATGTCGGAGGCCACCCGGGACAGCGAGATCCTCCAGGCCGGCTACCAGGCCGAGCGGGACAAGGCGGCCGCGACGGCCCGCCAGGCGGGCCCGCTGTCGGAGGCGGCGGCGCGGCAGGAGGTCGTGGTCCAGGAGACCCGGGTGGCGGAGCTGGAGGCGCAGCGGCGCGAGCAGCAGCTCCAGGCGGACGTGCGCAAGCCGGCGGACGCGGCGGCGTACGAGACCCGGACCCGGGCCGAGGCGGACCGCGACGCGCGCATCTCGGCGGCGCAGGCCAAGGCCAAGGAGACGGAGCTGGCGGCCGCGGCCGAGGCGACCCGGGTGACGACGGCGGCGGCGGCCGACGCGAAGGCCACGGAGGCCCGGGGTCTGGCCGCGGCGACGGCCACCCGCGCGACCGGCGAGGCGGAGGCGGCGGCGACCCAGGCCAAGGGCCTCGCGGAGGCGGCGTCGGCCCAGGCGAACGGGCTGGCCCTGGCGGAGGCCGCCAAGGCGAAGGGCCTCGCTGAGGCGACGGCCATCAAGGCGCGGGCCGCCGCGCTGGCGGAGAACCAGGAGGCGGTGGTCGCGCAGCAGCTCGCCGAGAACTGGCCGGCGATCGTGGAGGCGGGGGCGGGTGCCTTCGGCAACGTCGAGCACATGATCCTCCTCAACGGGGCGGAGGGCATGTCGGAGATGTTCGCGAAGGCCCTGACGATGGGCGGCACGGGCCTCGGCCTGGCCCGCCAACTCCTGTCGACGATGTCCCAGTCGACGCCGACGCCGACGCCTCCGGCGGAAACCCCGACCAACGGATCCTCTCCCGCGACCTCTCACCAGATCCCGATCCAGGGGGCCTGAGCAGCAGCGACCGTGCGGCGCCGTTCCCGGGGACCAGTCCCCGGACCCCTGCTCCTCAAACGCCGGAGGGGCTGAATGTGGCCGGCGTCAGCCCGCAATTCAGCCGTCCGGCGTTTGAGGACCGGGGTCTGGGGCGGAGCCCCAGGGGTCCGGGCGCAGCCCGGGGAACGGTGGAAGGGCGGGTAGGGGACTTCGCCCCGCAGGGCCCACCACCGGACCCGGGCTGCGACCCCCGCCCGGAGGGTCAGGGCTTCGGGCGGCGGCGGAGGAGTCGCTTCGCGGCCAGGGTGAGGGTCAGGGCTGCGACCAGGACGAGCGCGCCCTTCGTGAAGCTCCCGCCCTCCGGGCTGCCTGGCGCGCCGGGCGCCGGCGCGGGCGCGGCGGAGCCGGAGCCGGACGCCGAAGGCGAGGGCTTCGAGGCCGACGCCACCGGGACGGCGACGACCCGGCTGTTGGCCCCCTCGGCCCCGAACATCAGCGTCGACCCGTCCGCCGTGTACGTCACGGACTCCGCCTGCCCCTGCCACGGCGCGGCCACCGCCTCCCCGTCCCCGGCCGGCCGCCCGTCCTTCCACGGGTACGTCTTCGCCCACAGATAGCCCCGCAGCACGAGCCGCCCCCCGTCCGGGGAGAACGCCCCGTCCGTGACCCACGGGACGTCCCCGATCCGCCGGAAGGTGTTCGTGCCGGAGGCGGACAGCGCCTCCGGGCCCTCGTAGAGCCCGCCGGCCTTCTCGTCCTTGCTGGCGATGTACACCCGCCCCGTCACCGGATGGACCATCAGCGCCTCCGCGTTCCGCGACCCGTCGGCGTACTTCACGGTGAACTGCTCGGCCTTGAGCGTGGCGTCCCCGAGCGTCTTCGGTTCGGCGAAGCGGTAGATCCACACGTGGTTCCAGGAGCCGTTCAGGTTGTCCCCGATGTCGCCGACGTAGAGCCGTCCGTCCGGTCCCAACGAGATCCCCTCGATGTCCCGGGGCTTGCCGATGCCGGTGAGGGTGATCCGCGCGACCGTCTTCCCGGTCGCGGAGTCCACGGCGTAGACGTACGGGCCGTCGTCGCTGTCGTTGTGCGTCCAGTAGACGCCGGGGTGGATCCGGCTGGCCGCGAGCCCGCTCGACTCCTTGATCCGCGGGTCGGTGATCGTGAACCCGGACGCGGGCCCGGAGGCGGCCGCGGCCACCGAGGGCATCAGCACGAGGGCGGCAGCGGCGGCGGCGGCGGTCAGGGGCAGCAGATGCGGGCGCATCCCCCTACCCTGCCAGCCCGCCCCGCGTGTCCGGCATCACAGGGGCCGCGGCCCGGTGATCCGCGAAGATGTCCGGATGCGTTTCATGTTCGTCGGGGACTCCATGACCATCGGACGCGCCGGCGACTACACCTGGCGCTACCGGATGTGGCAGCACCTCGACACCACCTTCGGCGGCCCGTACGAGATCGTCGGCCCCCGCAGCGGTCTCTACGACGCCGTCGCGGACGCGCCGGCCAGCGACGCCTACGCCGACCCCGGCTTCCCCGCCGAGGCCCGCCGCCACCTGGCCGGCTGGGGCGAGGGCTGGCAGCACATGGCCCCGCTCATCGGGCCCGCCGCCGGCGCCGCCGGGGCCGACGTGCTGCTGGTCTCCCTCGGGCTGATCGACCTGGGCTTCTACACCGCCGCCGAGGGCACGGCCGCCAACGTCCGCCGCTTCATCGCGGAGGCCCGAGCCGCCCGGCCCGGGATCCGGATGGTCCTGCTGCCCGTCATACCCAACGTCCGGGCCCGGGACGACGCGCCCTTCGCGCAGCAGGTCGAGCTCTTCAACGAGCTCCTCGCCAAGGCCGTGGCCGACCTGTCGACCCCCGCCTCGCCGATCCTGCTGGCCGCGCGCCCGGAGGCGTACGAGATCGACCGGGACACCTACGACGGCACGCACCCCAACGCCTCCGGCGAGCACCGCCTCGCGGGGGAGTTCGCGGCGGTCCTCCACCAGGCCTGGGGCCTGGGCGGTCCGTACCGTCCCCGGCAGGACACGTAAGCAGGACACGTAACACGGCCTTCACGGACGGGTCTTGCTTCGAGCGCACTCCAGGCAGTTGGCTAGTGGCCCATGGAGTACACGCAGCTCGGACGCACCGGTCTCAAGGTCAGCCGACTTGTCCTCGGCACCATGAACTTCGGCCCCCAGACGGGAGAGCCGGAGAGCCACGCCCTCATGGACACGGCCCTCGACGCCGGCATCAACTACTTCGACACGGCCAACGTGTACGGATGGGGCGAGAACAAGGGCCGTACCGAGGAGATCATCGGCACCTGGTTCGGCCAGGGCGGCGGCCGTCGGGAGAAGACGGTCCTCGCCACCAAGGTCTACGGGAACATGGCCGCCGAGGGCGACCCGTGGCCCAACTACGACCGCCTGTCGGCGCTGAACATCCGGCGGGCCGTCGACGCCAGCCTCAAGCGCCTGAACACCGACTACATCGACATCTACCAGTTCCACCACGTGGACCGGCTGACGCCCTTCGAGGAGATCTGGCAGGCCGTCGAGGTCCTGATCCAGCAGGGCAAGGTGCTGTACGCGGGCTCCTCGAACTTCCCCGGCTGGAAGATCGCGCAGGCCAACGAGGCCGCGGCGCGCTCGGGGCGGCTCGGCCTGGTCAGCGAGCAGTGCCTCTACAACCTCGCCGAGCGGCGGGCGGAGCTGGAGATCATCCCGGCGGCCGAGGCGTACGGGCTCGGCGTCATCCCGTGGTCCCCGCTGCACGGCGGGCTGCTGGGCGGGGCCATCCGCAAGGCGTCGGAGTCGGGTCGGACGGCCACCGGGCGCTCGGCGGACGCGCTCGCGAACAGTTCCGTACGGGCGCAGGTGCAGGCGTACGAGGACCTGCTGGACAAGCACGGACTGGAGCCCGGCGAGGTCGCCCTGGCCTGGCTGCTGACGCGTCCCGGGGTCACGGGTCCGATCGTCGGGCCGCGTACGCCGGAGCAGCTCGCGTCCGCGCTGCGGGCGGTGGAGCTGGAGCTGTCGCCGGAGGTGCTGGCGGGGCTGGACGAGGTCTTCCCGGGGCCGGGGCCGGCTCCGGAGGCGTTCGCCTGGTAGCCGGCCGCGCTGCGGGGCCGGGGGTCCAGTCGCCTACTGGCCCACTGCGGCGGCCACCGCCACGACGAGGAACATCAGTACGAGCACACCGGCCATGACGCGGTTTCTGGTCTTGGGATCCACCCGTCGAGCCTAACGCGACCGGGCCCGCCCTTCGTACGGAGGGGCGGGCTCTCCCAGTTCCCAGGAGCCGACGACCTCGTAGCGGGGCTGTTCGCCGGGGATGCCGGAGTCGGGGAGATTGCTGCGGACCAGGCTGAGCTCGCCGACCTGCCAGCCGGTGCCCTCGAAGGAGGCCAGGGCCGTGCAGTAGGGGCGGACGTCGTCCCGCTCGTCGCGGAGCCGCCCGAGGGTGAGGTGGGGGGTGTAGCGGTGGTGCTGGTCCATGGGCACCCCGGAGCGCCGGGCGGCGGCGTCGGCGCGCTCGGCGAGCATGCGCAGGGCGTCGAGGTCCCCGGCG
This sequence comes from Streptomyces stoeckheimensis, assembly GCF_045822005.1. NCBI lineage: Bacteria > Bacillati > Actinomycetota > Actinomycetes > Kitasatosporales > Streptomycetaceae > Streptomyces > Streptomyces stoeckheimensis. Next base: position 5,016,041 of record NZ_CP169550.1, read on the forward strand.
GCGCCGGCCCACAGGGAGCGGTGGCCGAAGTGGCCGGAGCCGTGGATCCGCAGCGGGAAGGGGGCGCTGCGTGCCGCGGCGCGGGCGAGGCGTACGTGGAGCTCGGGGAGCAGCTCCTCCCGTACCTCGCCCATGAAGGCGAGGGTGAAGTGCCAGCCCGCTTCCGCGGTCCAGCGCAGCCGGTCGTCGCGCAGGCCGCGCACGGCCCCGGCCAGTTCCGAGATGGCCGCCTCGGGCGGGATGACGGCTGCGAACAGTCTCATGGTGCCGAGCCTAGTCACGAACGACGGCGGGGCCGGACTTCCCGAAGGGAATCCGGCCCCGCCGTCGTTCGAGGACGAGGCGCTACGCGGCCGTCGCCAGCTGGCGGCGGCGGTCCGAGGGGACGAAGGTCACGCCGTGGCGGTTCACGCTGAGGCGGAGGTTGCCGATGCGCGAGAGGACGAGGCCGATCGTGACGGCGGCGGCCAGGGAGACCGCTCCGCCCGCGGCCATGCCGATCCGCGCGCCGTACGTGTCCGTGACCCAGCCGACCAGCGGGGCCCCGATCGGCGTGCCGCCGGTGAAGACCATCATGAACAGGGCCATCACCCGGCCCCGCATCTCGGGGTCGGTGGCCATCTGCACGCTGGAGTTGGCGGTGACGTTCACCGTGAGGCCGAAGACCCCGATCGGGACGAGGAGCGCCGCGAACAGCCAGAAGCTCGGTGCGAAGGCCGTCACCAGCAGGAGGACGGAGAAGAGCACCGCCGCCGCGACCAGCAGCCGGAGGCGCGAGAGTCCCCGGCGGGCCGCCAGCAGCGCGCCCGCGAGGGAGCCCGCCGCGATGAGGGTGTTGAAGAGCCCGTACGTGCCCGCGTCCCCGTGGAAGACCTTGCTGACGAAGGCCGACAGCCAGATCGGGAAGTTGAAGCCGAAGGTGCCGATGAATCCGACGAGCACGATCGGCCAGATCAGCTCGGGCCGTCCGGCGACGTACCGCAGGCCTTCCCGGAGCTGGCCCTTGGCGCGGGGCTGGACCTCGACCGGGTGCAGGTCCCGCGTCCGCATCAGCATCAGGGCCGCGAGGGGCGCCGCGAAGGACAGGCCGTTGAGCAGGAAGGCCCAGCCGGAGCCGACGGCGGTGATGAGGACACCGGCGATGGCCGGGCCGACCAGTCGCGCGGACTGGAAGTTGGCGGAGTTCAGGCTGACCGCGTTGGCCACCTGGTCCTTGCCGACCATCTCGGAGACGAAGGTCTGGCGGGCCGGGTTGTCCACGACGGTGACCAGGCCGAGGAGGAAGGCGGCGAGGTAGACGTGCCAGACGTTGACGTGACCGGCGAGGGTGAGGACGCCGAGCGCGAGGCCGGTGAGGCCCATCGCGGCCTGGGTGCAGAGCAGCAGCGGCCGCTTGGGGAGCCGGTCGGCGAGTACGCCGCCGTAGAGCCCGAACAGCATCATCGGCAGGAACTGCAGCGCGATGGTGATGCCGACCGCGGAGGCGGATCCGGTCAGGGACAGGACCAGCCAGTCCTGTGCGATGCGCTGCATCCAGGTGCCGGTGTTCGAGACGGCCTGGCCCGTGGCGAAGAGCCGGTAGTTCCGGATCTTCAGCGAGCTGAACATCGAGTTCTTGGCGTTCTTGGCGTTCTGTGCGGTGTCCGGCGTGCGCGTAGTGGTGGATGTGTGGCCGGGGGCGGAGTCTGCTCCGGGTCCCGTACTCAAAAGGGTTCGCCTCCTGGCGTCGTTCCTATAGGTGCGCGAGCTTGTCCAGGACGGGCGCGGCTTCGCGCAGCTTCGCCCATTCGTCCTCGGTCAGCTCGGCCGCGAGCCCGGCGAGGAAGGCGTTGCGCTTGCGACGGCTCTCTTCGAGCATCGCTTCGGCCTCCTCCGTCTGGCGGACCACCTTCTGGCGGCGGTCGTCGGGGTGCGGTTCCAGCGTGACCAGTCCCTTGGCTTCCAGCAACGCGACGATGCGCGTCATGGACGGCGGCTGCACGTGCTCGCGGCGGGCCAGCTCACCGGGGGTGGCCTGGCCGCATCGGGCGAGGGTGCCGAGGACCGACATCTCGGTCGGGCTCAGCGATTCGTCGACGCGCTGGTGCTTGAGGCGCCGGCCCAGCCGCATGACGGCGGAGCGGAGGTCGTTCACGGCGGCTGCGTCGTCACCATGGGAAAGGTCATGCATGTATTTAGAGTAACTCATTACTCTTCCTAAGGAACACCGGTTATCCGGTGTCACTCGTACGGGTGAGTCGGCTCCGGAAAGTGACACGCGTCCATGCCCTGTGCCCCGACTCTTTCGGCATGGGGACACATGTGCTGAGCATGCGCATAGACGGGGAGCTCCTCGACAGGCTCCGGACTCATGCCGCCAAACGCGGAATGAGCGTCCAGGACTACGTGGTCCGGACGCTCATTCGCGACGATTTCGACGAACGCTTCAAGGCGGCCGTCGACGAGACGGAGAAGTTCTACGGCCTTACGTGAGGCCCAGGGCCGGCATCGCGTAGTAGAAGACGAAGACCGCCGACACGACGTACATGGCCACCGGGACCTCGCGGCCCCGGCCGGTCGCCAGCCGCAGTACGGAGAAGGCCACGAAGCCGATGCCGATGCCGTTGGTGATCGAGTACGTGAACGGCATCATCACCATGGCCAGGAAGGCCGGGACGGCGATGGTGAAGTCGTTCCAGTCGATGTCCCTGACCGAGCCGGCCATGATCAGGAAGCCGACCGCGACGAGGGCCGGGGTGGCCGCCTGCGAGGGGACCATCGTGGCGAGTGGCGTGAGGAACAGCGAGACGGTGAAGAGGCCGCCGGTCACGATGTTCGCGAGGCCGGTCCTGGCCCCCTCGCCGACGCCGGCCGTGGACTCCACGAAGCAGGTGGTGGCCGAGGAGGAGGAGGCGCCGCCCGCGGCGACGGCCATGCCGTCGACGAACAGCACCCGGTTGATGCCGGGGAAGGAGCCGTCCGGCTTCGTCAGCTTCGCCTCGTCGCCGACGCCCAGGATGGTGCCCATCGCGTCGAAGAAGCAGGACAGCAGCACGGTGAAGACGAACAGGATGCCGGTCAGCATGCCGACCTTGCCGAAGCCGCCGAACAGGCTGACCTGACCGATGAGGCCGAAGTCCGGGGCGGCCACCGGGTTGCCCGGCCACTCCGGGACGGTCAGGCCCCAGGCGGCGTCCGGGAGCTTGGTGATCAGCTGGATCGCCAGGGCTGCGACCGTCATGGCCACGATGGAGATCAGGATCGCGCCGGGGGTCTTGCGGATGATCAGCGTCAGCGTCAGCAGGACGCCGACCACGAAGATCAGGACGGGCCAGCCGTGCAGGTGGCCGTTGCTGCCGAGCTGGAGCGGGACCGTGGTGTGGGCGAGGTCCGGGATGCGGGTGACGAAGCCCGAGTCGACCAGGCCGATCAGCATGATGAACAGGCCGATGCCGATCGCGATGCCCTTGCGCAGGCCGAGCGGGACGGCGTTCATGACCCGCTCGCGCAGACCGGTGGCGACGAGCAGCATCACCACGAAGCCGGCCAGGACCACCATGCCCATGGCGTCGGGCCAGCTCATGCGCGGGGCGAGCTGGAGGGCGACCACGGTGTTGACGCCGAGCCCGGCCGCGAGGGCGATCGGGACGTTGCCGATCACGCCCATGAGCAGGGTGGTGAAGGCGGCGGTCAGCACGGTGGCGGTGACCAGCTGGCCGCCGTCGAGCTGGTGCCCGTACATGTCCTTCGCACTGCCCAGGATGATCGGGTTCAGCACGATGATGTAGGCCATCGCGAAGAAGGTGGCGAAGCCGCCGCGGACCTCCCGGCCGATGGTCGAGCCGCGCTCGGAGATCTTGAAGTAGCGGTCCACGGGGGCCGACGTGCTCATGGGGGTCCTGGTCCTCAGTGGTGGTTTCATACGACGAAAACGGGCCAAGCCCAAACCGTTTCAGTATGAACACATGAACGAGAGGCCGTCTATCTCCGCGCGTAGACCCTCCGCCGACCGGCCTAGACTGGTCCCCATGGCGAAATGGACTGCGAAGCACGAGGCCCCCGAGCCCCTTGAGGGTCCGATCGTCGCCACCGTGGCCGGCGGCACGATCCTGTGGTTCGCGCTCTTCCTCTTCCAGCTCCCCTTCTACGGGTGGTTCGCGGACCGGGGCATGCTGTGGTGGGTCTGGACCTGCGCGGTCGGCGGGGTCCTCGGCCTGATCGGCCTCTGGTACGTCCGCGGGCGCGATGCCGCGCTGAAGCGGCACGCGGATGCGCTGGCCGCTCGGAACGATGCCGACCAGGCGGGCCCGGCGCCCCAGGCGGGCTAGCCCGCCGCCCTCGAGGCCGGCCACCCGCGCCTGCGCCGTTGGTCCACCTCCCGCGCGTGACCGGCGGGCCGGGGGCGGAGCCCCCTGGAAACGGAGCCGCACGTGCCCGGCGCGCCGCACCCCGTCGGTCGAAGGGGCTACCAGGGGAGGATTCCGGTCATCCCGAAGTCGGATCTTCGGACTTCTCGGCGGGTGAACCGTTGAATCCCCCTTTACCGTCGAAACCATGACGGAGCGGGCGCAGAGCGCATCAGACGGGCCGGAGCCGGGCGGTGGCGGCACGGCCGCCGGGACCGCCATCGACGCGGGGGCCGAGCTCGATCCCGTACACCCGGTACGACCGCCCGCACCCCGGTTCAAGCCGGCCGGGCTGACCACCGCCGAAGTCGCCGAGCGCGTCGCCCGCGGAGCCGTCAACGACGTCCCCGTCCGCAGCAGCCGCTCCACCACCGAGATCGTCCGCGCCAACGTCTTCACCCGATTCAACGCCATCATCGGCGTCCTCTGGGTGATCATGTTCTTCGTCGCGCCGATCCAGGACAGCCTCTTCGGCTTCGTGATCATCGCGAACACCGGCATCGGCATCATCCAGGAGATGCGCGCCAAGAAGACCCTCGACGGCCTCGCCGTCATCGGCGAGGCCAAACCCAGCGTCCGCCGCGACGGCCGCACCGCCGAGATCTCCACCTCCGAGATCGTCCTCGACGACGTCATCGAGCTCGGCCCCGGCGACAAGGTCGTCGTCGACGGGCTCGTCGGCGAGGCCGACGGCCTGGAGATCGACGAATCCCTCCTCACCGGCGAGGCCGACCCCGTCCTGAAGAAGGCCGGCGACCCGGTCATGTCCGGCTCGTTCGTGGTCGCCGGCGGCGGCGCCTTCACCGCCACCAAGGTCGGCCGCGAGGCCTACGCCGCCCAGCTCGCCGAAGAGGCCTCCCGGTTCACGCTCGTCCACTCCGAGCTGCGCTCCGGCATCTCCACCATCCTCAAGTACGTCACCTGGATGATGATCCCGACCTCGATCGGCCTGATCATCAGCCAGCTGATCGTCAAGGACAACAACCTCAAGGACGCCATCGCCCGCACCGTCGGCGGCATCGTCCCGATGATCCCCGAAGGCCTCGTCCTCCTCACCTCCGTCGCCTTCGCCATCGGCGTCATCCGGCTCGGCCGCAAGCAGTGCCTGGTGCAGGAGCTGCCCGCCATCGAGGGGCTCGCCCGCGTGGACGTGGTCTGCCTCGACAAGACAGGCACCCTCACCGAGGGCGGCATGGACGTCACCGAGTGCCGCCCGCTCGGCGGCGCGGACGCCGCGTACGTCAAGAAGGTCCTCGGCGCGCTCGGCGAGAGCGACCCCCGCCCCAACGCCAGCCTCCAGGCGATCATCGACGCCTACCCCGACAGCGCCGAGTGGCGCTGCACCGAATCGCTGCCCTTCTCCTCCGCCCGCAAGTACAGCGGCGCCAGCTTCAGCGAGGGCGACGGCGAGAACAACACCTGGCTGCTCGGCGCCCCCGACGTGCTGCTCCCCGCAGGGGACCCGGCCCTGGAGGAGATCAACGAGCTCAACGAGCAGGGCCTGCGGGTCCTCCTGCTGGGACGGGCCGCCCTCGAACTCGACGACCCGGCCGTGGCCACCGGGGTCAAGCCGACCGCCCTCGTCGTCCTGGAGCAGCGGCTGCGCCCCGACGCCGCCGACACCCTGCGCTACTTCGAGGACCAGGACGTCAAGGCCAAGGTCATCTCCGGGGACAACGCCGTCTCGGTCGGCGCGGTCGCCGGCAAGCTGGGCCTGCCCGGCGCCGAGAACACCGTCGACGCGCGCACGCTCCCCACCGACCAGGGGGAGATGGCCGAGGTCCTCGACGGGAACGCCGTCTTCGGGCGGGTCACCCCGCAGCAGAAGCGCGACATGGTCGCCGCCCTCCAGTCCCGGGGCCACACGGTCGCGATGACCGGCGACGGGGTCAACGACGTGCTCGCGCTCAAGGACGCCGACATCGGCGTCAGCATGGGCTCCGGCTCGGAGGCCACCCGGGCCGTCGCGCAGATCGTCCTGCTCAACAACAGCTTCTCCACCCTGCCCTCGGTGGTCGCCGAAGGCCGCCGGGTCATCGGCAACATCACCCGCGTCGCCACCCTCTTCCTCACGAAGACGGTCTACTCGGTGCTGCTGGCCGTCCTGGTGGTCTGCTCCCAGGTCGAGTACCCCTTCCTGCCGCGCCACCTGACGCTGCTGTCCACCCTCACGATCGGCATCCCGGCCTTCTTCCTGGCCCTCGCCCCCAACAAGGAGCGGGCCAAGCCGCACTTCGTGAAACGCGTGATGCGGTACGCGATCCCGGGCGGGGTCATCGCCGCCGTCGCCTGCTTCGTCACCTACGTGATCGCCCGCCACCACTACTCCGGCCCCGACGCCCTCAAGGCCGAGACCAGCGCCGCGACGCTCGCGCTGTTCCTGACCTCGATGTGGGTGCTGGCGATCATCGCCCGCCCCTACACCTGGTGGCGGGTCGGCCTGGTCGGCGCGATGGGCGGGGCGTTCCTGATCGTCCTCGTCGTGCCCTGGCTCCAGGAGTTCTTCCAGCTCAAGCTGGAGGGCGCCGTGATGCCGTGGACCGCCGTGGGCATCGCCGCCGTGGCGGCCGCCCTCATCGAGTTCACCTTCCGGTGGGTGGACCGCAGGTTCCCGGCGTAGGCCGGGGTCGGGCGGTCGGATTCACCCATGAGAGGACTGGACGGGTGGTTCGCGAGGTCTTCATACTTGCTGTATGGCTACGAAGAAGATCACGATCACCGTGCCCGAGGAGCTCCTGGAGTCGATCCGCTCCCGGGTGGACTCGCGCGGGGTGTCGGCGTACATCACCGAGGCTGCGGTGCGTATGGACGCGGTGGACAAGCTGGGTGAGCTGTCCGCCGGTCTCCAGGAGGAGTACGGAGCCCTGACCGACGAGGAGCTCCGTGTGGCGGACGAGTGGCTCGCGGCCATCGATGCCAAGCACGATGAGCTCACGGCCAGAGCGAGAGCAGGCACGGGAGCCGAGGTGAGGGGCGACGTCGGACGGGAGGCGGCATGACTCCGCCTCCCAGGTCCGGCGACCTGGTGAGGCCGAGGCTCTTCGTCTTTGACTCCGAGGCCCTGTCAAGGGCGGTGCGTGGGGACCGGGCCTTCCTCGGACTGGTGAACAAGGCCTGGGAACGACGGGCGCCGGTCGTCACGTCGGGCCTCACCACACTGGAGGCCTGGGATCCGCGGCCGGGCAAGGCGCCGAGGCTCTGGGACTGGGCCCTCTCGCGCATCGAGGTCATCCACGCCGATGGTGCGATCGTCGACAGTGCCCGTTCCCTCCTGACCGAGGCAGGTCTGCACGGCCACAAGTACGCCATCGACTCGATCCTGGCCGCCGTCGCCGCGGCCGGTGCGAGGCGCGGCAGCCAGGTGACCGTGTTCACCTCCGACGCGGACGATCTGGAGCGGCTCCTGGCGGGGATCCCCGTCGTGATCGAGCCCGTCTGACGCCCCCTGCAACGCCCTCACGCCGCCAGGTCGAGGTCCTGCTCCGTGCGCTGCGCGATCCGGGTGCGCAGGCCCAGGATCGCCACCGCGGCGAGCAGTCCGGCGGCCAGGGCGCCCCACCACAGGGCGGCCGCCCCGACGCCGGTGTAGAGGGTGACGCCCAGGGTGAGGGCGGAGAAGCGGGCCAGGCCCCAGGTCCAGCTGAAGGCGCCCTGGTAGCGGCCGCGGGCGTCGGCCGGGGCCAGGTCGGCCACCAGCGAGGCCGCGATGCCGGCCACGGCCACCTCGCCGAGCGACCAGACGACCACCGAGACCACGTACCCGGTGACGGAGTCCGCGAGCCCGGTCAGCGCCACCCCGGCGGCGATCAGGGCGCTGCCCGCAGCCTGCACCGGGAGCTGCGGCAGTCCCGACAGCTTGGCCGTCACGAACGGCTGCAGGGCCACCACCAGGACGGCGTTGACCGCCGCCAGGGCCCCGTACACGGCCGGCGAGAGCCCGCTGTCGCGGACGGCCAGCGGCAGCGCCACCTCGGTCAGCGAGTACACGAACAGCTGGATCCCGAGCAGGGGGAGCAGCAGGAGCATCAGCCGGTCGCGCAGGACGACCCCGTAGCCCAGGCCGCCCGAGGCCTTGGTCGGAGCGGTGCGGGCCGGTTCGCGCAGCCGGGTGGCGACCACGGTGGCGTAGACGAGCGCCGAACCGGCGTCGACGGCGAAGAGCAGCCAGTAGCCGTGCGCGGCGAGGAAGCCGCCGAGGACGCCGGCGACGGCCGTGCCGATGTTGACGCCCCAGTTGAACAGGGCGTACGCCCTCTGCCGCCAGCCGGTGTCCACCGAGTCCGCCAGCAGGGCGAACGCGGCGGGCGGGACGGTGGCCCCGGCGGTGCTGAGGAGCAGCGCGGAGGCGGCCATGGTCCAGACCCCGGGGGCCGTGAACAGGGCGCCCTGGGCGACGGCGGAGCCGATGAGCCCGATCAGCATGGTCGGGCGGCGGCCGATCCGGTCGGCGAGCAGTCCGCCGACGGCCGGGCCGAGCAGGTGGCCGGCGCCGAGCGCGCCGAGCACGAAGGAGATGTCGGATCCGGTGATGCCCCGGTCGGCGAGGAGGAAGACCAGGAACGGGGTGACCAGGTAGCCGATCCGGTTGACGATCGAACCGGCGAACAGGGTCCAGACGAGGGGCGGGAGACCGCGGAAGGAGGAGGGCATGCGAGGAGCCTGCGCCCTGGGCGAGCGGGGGCCCATTGATTAAGGTGGGGCCGAATCCAATGGCACGGAGTGGCATGGCGGGGGCGGTAGACGCATGGAGTACGAACTGAGCTTTTCCGCCACGGACCTGGCGCAGACCCGGTTCGCGGTGTCCCCGATGTGGGAGGTCGTCACCAGTTTCCGGCTGCTGCGCGAGGAGTCCGATCCGCCGCTGCACCGCCGCTGGGCCCGGCAGGTGCGGCCCCGGCTGCTCGCCGCCGGACTGGACCGGGGCTGGCTCGCCGCCCTGATCCCGGGCACCGGCTACCTCGCGGACTTCCTCAACCCGACCCCGGCCGGCCCCTTCGGCGAACTCCCCGGGGAACTGGCGGCCATCCGCCGCACCCCCGCGGCACAGGTGCGCGCCGACCTCGACGTCCTGGTGGCCAAGACGCCCTGCCCGGCGCCGCGGCTGCGGCTGCTGCGCGAGGAGCCCGAGGCGGCGCTGGAGAAGGTCACCGCCGAGATCGAGACGTACTGGGACCTCGCACTGGGCCCGTACTGGCCGCGCATCCGCCAGCTGTTGGAGGCGGACGTGTTCCACCGCGCCCGGCAGGTCGCCGAGCACGGCTCGGCGCACGTGCTCAACGAGCTCCACGAGACGGTCAGCTGGGACGCCGGAACCCTGCGCATGGTCCGCCGGCAGTGCTCGATGAACCGGGCGGAAACGGGAGCCGGTCTGCTCCTCGTACCCTCCGCCTTCGCCTGGCCCCGCGTGCTGACCCGTTCGGTGGCCCCGGAACCGCCCCAGCTCGCCTACCCCGCCCGCGGGATCGGCACCCTGTGGGAGCCCCGCGCCACCAAGGCCACCGACGCGGTGGCCGCCGTACTGGGCCGCTCCCGGACCCTGCTGCTCGCCGAACTGGACACCCCGTCCTCCACCACCCAACTGGCCCGGCACAGCGGCCTGTCCACCGCCGCGGTCTCCCAACACCTCACGGCCCTGCGCGACGCGGGCCTGGTCACCGCCCACCGCGCGGGCCGCTCGGTCCTGTACGCCCGAACGGCCATCGCGGACGCGCTGCTGACGCCGGTGGGGGCTGGTACCCCCTGATGCCGTGGCCGGAACCGAAACGTGATCGGGTAAGGCTGGTGCGATCCGGTGGCCCGTGTGTGAGATTGCGGCTGATCAACTCTTTCTTCCCTGGGGGGAACAGCACATGAGACGAGCGCGTGCTCTGCCACTGGCAGGACTCGCCCTGGCGATGGCCCTGGGCTCCACGGCCCCGGCCGCCGCCGCGGGCGATCCCGCGGCGCCCAAGGTCACGGCACCCCGTACCCTTCCCACGCCCGAATTTGCGGGTGAGAGCACTTCCTCCGCCTGCTACACCGACCCGTACAGCGGGTCCGGAGCGGGCTGGATCGGCGCGAGCTTCGACGGCGTGAGGCTCCGCGTCAAGGCCACCGGCCCCTCGCGCACGCAGCTCCAGACCACGTTCCAGCTCTGGGACACCTCCTACGGGGGCAAGCGCACCAACCTGACCAACGGCTGGTCCGCGTCGTCCGAGCAGACCGCGTACGTCAGCGGCGACCTGCTGAAGGAGGGCGGCCAGTACGGTTGGCGGGCACGCGCCACCGACGGCAAGCTGACTGGTGCCTACACCCCCTGGTGCTACTTCCGGGTGGACACGACGCATCCGACGGCCGAGGTCACCACCGACGCGAAGCCCAAGAGGGTCGGCCAGGAGGCCACCTTCACCCTGCACGGCACCGACACCGGATCGGGGATCGCCTGCGCCCGCTGGCAGACGGATCCGACCTTCAGCGTCGGCTGGAGCTGCTCGGACGAGGCCACCGACCTCCACGTCGTACGGCTGACCGACGGCAAGGCCGACATCAAGGTCAAGCCCGAATCCTGGGGGTCCCAGGCCGTCTACCTGCAGACGATGGACGACGCTGGCAACCTGGCCGACACCTACCTGAGCTACTACGCGCAGTCGAGCACCGCCCCCATCGCCCTCGGTGACATCGACGCGGACGGCAAGCCCGACGTCCTGGCCCCCGATGCGGCCGGACACCTGCGCACCCGTGGCGCGGACCCGCGCGACACCCCCAACGCCCACGCCGCCGCGGCCCCGGGCGACCTCGGGAGCTGGGCCCGCGTGCAGTACACCCACCGCGGCTCGCTGTACCAGGACAGGGTGGACGACCTGGTGGCGCACGCCCCCGGCGGAGCCAACCTGTACCTCTTCCACAACGCCGGCGCGGGGCATTTCACCGAGCAGGGTCCGGGGGTCTTGGGCAAGCCCAGCACCTGCAAGGACGCGGCCGGCAAGGCCATCGACTGCGTGAAGAACGGCCTCGGCGGGGACTGGTCCAAGGTCACCGGGATCGCGGCCTACGGTTCGCCCCGGGGGGACACCCCGGCCGACGGGCAGAGTCTGACCCGTACTTCGCTGCTGTTCGTCGAGAACGGACGCCTGTGGCTGGCGGAAGCGGCCTTCGGCACTTTGCTGAGCCGTGAGGCGACCCTCATCTCGGGCAACACCACCCGCTGGGCCGGCTACGACCTGCTCACCCCGGGCCGGGCGCAGGGCACGGACTTCCCGACCCTGTGGGCCCGCTCGCAGAAGGACGGCACGGTCCGGGCCTTCACCATCAAGGGCACCCCTGCCGCCCCCGACTTCTCCGCCTTCGCCAACCCGTCGGCCGCGCCGGTCCTGACCACCCTGGCCCCGGCCGCGCACCCGCGCGTCGGCTCCGACGGCGACCTCACGGGTGACGGCATCCCGGACCTCTGGTCCGCCGACGCCTCCGGCAAGGTCACGGTCTTCCCGGGCAAGGGCAAGGCGAAGCCCTACCCGACGGTGACGGGCTTCGGCGCGGGCCGCTGAGCAAGCCACCACCCCGTACGGTCTCCGGCGCCCCGCAGTGGGCGTCGGAGGCGGCGCCCGGTGGGATCACCGGAAGGTTTCGTAGGTCATGAACGCGGCGAGGGCCAGCATCGCGAATGCGCAGGCGTAGGCGGCGAAGTACCTCACCACCACCGGGAGGAGGGAGCCCGGGACCTTGGTGCGGTAGGGGCGCAGGGGGTCGTAGACGACGCGGAGGGTCGGCGTCCGGTGCTTGCGGGTGTGGTGCGTGTACGTGACGCCGTCCGTGGCGGTGAACTCGTACCAGGGGTGCGGGCTTCCCTGCGGGTCGATGGCGCGGACGGCCTCGACCGTGATGCCGCGCCGGGCCAGGGCCACCCGCACGGAAATGGCGAGGACGCCGAAGGTGACGGCGGCCAGGCCGAGGAAGACCGGTATTCCGATGACGGCCACCGAGACCGCTTCGAACGCTCCGTGGGTGATGCCGGCCCAGATCGTGTAGCCGAGGTAGGCGAGCGCGATGCCTGCGGGCCAGATCAGGGATCTCCAGACGGTCCGGAACGGCTCCCCGCCAGGTACGGCCTCGGTGGTGACCAGTGCGCTGCCGGCCGGGTGCCGTTCCCCGGGCAGGGCGCCGTTGACGGCGGCGGCGAAGGCTGCGGTGGCGGCCGGCTTCCCGCCCGGGAGTTGGTGGGTGGCGCCGTCGGTCAGGACGACCTGGAGGAGCTGCTCGCCCTCGACCCGTGCCTCGTGCACGGCGGCGAGCGGGATGTCGGTGTTCCGTCCGCCCCGGACGATGAGCAGCCGGTCCGTGCCGAGCGAGGCCCTCGCGTCGTCTCCGCGCCAGAGTGGTTCCGCCTCCTCGGACGTCGACCCGGTGGTGACCAGTGCGCTGCCGGCCGGGTCCCGGCCCTCGGGAAGGGCGCGGTTGAGGGCGGCGGCGAAGGCCGCGGCGGCGGTCGGATTGGCGCCCTTCACCCGGTGGACCGCGCCGTCGGTCAGCACGATCTCGACGGTCGACTCATCCCCTGCGCAGGCCTCTTGCACGGCCGCGAGGGGGATGAGCGTGTACTGCGGGCCCTGCTGGATCCGCAGGCGGCCGGCTTCGAGGGTGGCCGACGTGCCGCGGCCGCCGCGCCCGGTCAGGACATGGGAAGAGGACATGCCCCCATGATTCCCGGCGCGGCCGGATGGTTCTACGGGCGCGGCGCGGGGCGGCTCAGTCGAACCAGCGGTCCCGGGCCAGTTCCGCCGTGCGGGACGGGTCCTCCAGGAGGGCTGCCACCTCGAAGCGGCGGGGCCACTGGCCCGCCGCCCAGGCGAGGGCCGCCGCGACGCCCTCCAGGGTGGAGGCGTGCAGGGTGCCGTCCGAGGTGCGGCGCCAGTCGAGTTCGGTGCCGCCCGCCAGGAGTTCCTCGTGCTCCACGTAGCTCTTCGGGGTGGCCGGGCCCAGGAGCTGGTGCACCGACTCGGGGACCTCGTGCTCCTCGCCCTCGGTGGTCACCTCCGCGGGGACCGTCTCCGAGAGGCGCCGGACCTGGAACAGCTCCGCCAGGTCGGCGGCCCGGGACGGGGCCACCGGGAGGAGCGGGAGGCCCGCCGTCAGGGGGAGGAGGTCCGGGGCGTCCGCGACGAGGGCCTCGGAGGCGTCCACTACGACCACCTCGCCGTCCACGACCGCGCGCAGCTCGTCGGGCAGGGTGACCTGCTCGGGGTCCAGGTCCGCCAACGCACCGTACAGACCGTGCAGTTGGCGGCCGGTGACCTCCCGGTCCGGGTCGGCGAGGCGGCCGAGCAGCTCGGCGGCGCCGCCCGGCTCCTCCAGCAGGGCGGGCACGGTGGTGCGTACGCCCAGCGCCCGCAGGACCTGCTCGTCCTCGAAGCCGGTGGCGTCCGCCGGGGTGTAGAGGCCCGCCAGCAGCGGGTCGCCGCCCGCCGAGCGCAGTCCGGCCGGGCGGCGGCCGTCCAGGACGGGGTGGTCGCGCAGCCACCAGGCGGTGTACGAGCGCACGGAGCGGGTGGTGCCGTCCGGGAGCAGGACCCGCACGGGCTGGGTCAGGGCGTCCCGGAAGGGAGGCTGGGCCAGCATGGCCAGGGCCCGGGGCCAGCAGTCGTCGTCGACCAGGTCGAGGTCCCGTACGGCGACCAGCTCGGTGGCGACCGGCGGCACGGGGGTGTCGGGGAGCTGGTCCAGGAGGTCCTCGCACCACACGTCGACGGCGTCGAGCAGACCGGCGTCGTCGGGCTCGGCGAAGTCTCCGTCGCGGGGCTCCAGTTCGTCGGGGTCCAGGACCACGTCGGTGGCGCGGACCAGCTGGAAGGCGGCGAGGACGCCCACGGCGGTGAGGGTCCGCTCGTCCCAGCGCTCCACCAGCTCGGCGTCCACGTAGGGGATTTCGTCCTCGCGGATCACCGAGGCCAGGGGGGAGCCGGGCAGCAGGAGTTCGCCGGCCGGGGTGGGTTCGCCGTCCTCGTCGGGCAGGGCGAGTGCGCCCAGCCACGGTTCGTCGCCGGGCGAGAGCTCGGCGTCGCGGACCAGGCCGAGGACGATGTCGGCGAGTTCCTCGGGGTCGAGGGCGTCCTCGTCCCAGATCTCCCCGGCGTCCAGGGAGGCCGCGACGGCCGCCCGCACCTGCGGGGTCGTCAGGACGGCGCGCGGGCTCGCCGGGAGCGCGCCGAGCTTCTCCAGCAGCGGGTGCACCGCGTCGGGGTGGGCCACCTTCAGGCCGAGCCGGGCCAGGCTCTGCGGACTACCCGAACGCGGGCTGCCCGACCGCGGGGCGTCCGCGCCGGGCAGCAGCAGGTGGCGGGGACCGATCGCGGTGCGGCCGTCGGCGAGCGGCACGGGGAGGCCGGAGAGCCGGTCCGGGTCGACCCCGGCGAGGCTGTCGTAGAGCCGGTACCACCACTCGGGGGTCCGCTCGATGCCCGCGATCCGCTCGATGGCCTCGCCCAGCGGCAGCCGGCCCACGCCCAGCGTGCGCAGTTCGGGGCGGCGCTCCAGCCCGGCGGGGAGCAGGGTCGGCAGCACCTCCGCGAGGACCCGTACGGTATCGGCGCCCGCGCCCTCCACCACCTCGGCCTCGAAGGGGCGCAGGGCGGCCCGCTCCAGCGGCTCCCCCTCCGCCGGCTCCTCGGGCGGTGCGGCGGGCGCGAGGAAGGCCGTACGGGGCAGCCGCGCGATGACGGCGGCGCGCAGGGCCCCGTCGAGCTCCCCCTTGCCGAGCGGGCCGGGTACGAGGTCCACGAGCGCGGTGCTCACCGGGTCCCAGGAGCCCAGCAGTTCGGCGTACGCGTCGGCCGCGCGCTCCACGAGGAAGTCGGTCAGCGGCCCCGGCGCGGGGTGCCGGCGGGTGGTGTCCAGCGGCAGGGTCGCGATGAGCAGTGCGGGGATGCCCAGGGGTTCGTCGGTCGGGGTCGGCGCGTGCACCACGGGGGCGGTCGCGGGGCGGACCGGGGCGCCTTCGGCGTCGACGGGCACCGACCAGGACACCGCCCAGACGGGCCGCAGCCGTTCCTCGACGGGCCGGTCGGCGAGCAGCGCCTTCTCGATGGGGCCGGAGTGGCGCACGGTGCGCCAGCGCCTGCGGCCGGGCGCGGCGCCGGACGCGGTGTCCGAGGCGTCCGAGGCGGAGTCGGTGATGACGGTGTACGGGCCTTCGACGCGGCGGGTCAGCGTCCGCACGCCCCCCGTGGGGGTGTCGATGACGACCTCGGCGAGCCCCGGCAGGGTCAGCAGCAGGGCGTCGTCGACGGCGGCCAGCAGCCGCCCGGCCAGCTCCTCGGCTGCGGCGTCGCGCAGCGGGAGGACCACCACGGTGTCGTAGCCCTCGGGTGCGGTGCCCTCGGCGGGCAACGGGAGCCGCAGCAGCGGGACGTGGCCGTCGCGGCGGCGCAGTTCCTCACTGAGTCCCGAGCTGCCGACGGCCGCTCCCCGGGCCAGCTCGCGGGCCTCGGCCAGGGACCAGCGCACGCCGCCGTGCCGGCCGAGGACGGCGGGCTCGTCGGAGACGGCCAGGACGGCGGCGAAGCCGACGCCGAAGCGGCCGACGCTCCCGGAGGAGTCGTCGCGCTTGGCGGAGGCGCGCAGCGTGGACAGCGACTCCACTCCGGTGGCGTCCAGCGGGGAGCCGGTGTTGGAGACGGCGAGCAGCGCGTGCCCGTCGGGCTGGTCGGTGCCCGCGTGCAGGGTGAGCCGCAGCCGGCCGGGGACCCCCGCGCGGGCGGCCGCGTCGGCGGCGTTCTGCGCGAGCTCGACGACGAGCCGGTCGCGGTAGCCGCCGAGGGCCAGGTCCTCCTCGGCGTTGGCGTCCTCGCGGAAGCGGGCCGGGCCCGCGCCCCAGGCGTCGAGCACCCCGCGTCGCAGCCGGGCCGTGCCGAAGGGGTCCACGCCGTCCTGGGCCGCCGTCACTCGCACGCTCACGCTGCTGCCTCCAAGCTGTACTGCGCTCATCTGCGCTGTACGGCATCCGGGGAACGCCGGACACCGAGGCCCTGAAGGTATCGCGTGCGTCGAGCGCCTCCGCAAACGAACCGGCGTCAGGCAGACTTCAGGAGTCGGTATCGCACTGCTATTTGTGAGGATTGCGCATGATCACGCTCACCAAGGAAGACGGCCCCGCGGACCTGGGCGGCGTAACCCACCTGTCCATCGGGGTCTCGTGGGACCCCACCGTGGGCAGCAGCGGCGGCCTGTTGGGCAAGCTCAAGCGGAAGGTGGGGACCGACCTGGACCTGATCGCGATCGCGATGCAGGGGGCGGACCCGGTCCGGCTCGCGGGTCTCGACTCCCTTGACCCCATGGGCAACGGCTCGCTGCTCCACAGCGGGGACAACCAGACCGGCCACGGCGAGGGCGACGACGAGACGGTGACCGTCGAGTTCGCCCGGATACCGGGCAACGTCACGTCCATCGTCTTCGTCGCCGCCGCGTACAAGAAGGGCAGTTCCTTCCAGAGCGCCCGCAACATCAGCTTCAAGGTGTACGACGGCACGGGCGGCAGCACCCAGCAGGTCGCCGACATCTGGCCGAGCCTGCTCGGCACGGACAACGGCTGCGCCGTGGCCAAGGCGATCCGGGACGGGGCCGGCTGGAAGCTCCAGGTCATCAACGAGACCGGGAAGATCAAGCCGGGCGACGAGCAGGCCCTGATGCGCTTCGCCGTGGCCAAGTGACGATCCTCGCCCCCCATGAAGGCAGGGTGATTCCCCTCAGCTCGTGCGAGCGGGCTTCGGGGCTTCACGCATCCGCCTCCGGCCGCCGGCCGGGACTCGCACCCTGGGGGCGCTGCGCGTGCTGTTGATGTCCGAGCCGCCCGTCCGGCGGGCTCGGGCCTCGATCTCGACCGAGGCGTTGTGGTCGGCGTAGTCCTCATGCCCGCACCGGGTGCAGGCGAACAGCCGGCCGCATCCCTTGCGGGATTCGGGGTCGACCTGGCCGCAGGCGGCGCAGGTCTGGGAGGTGTGGAACGGCGGTACTGCGACGAGTACGGACCCGTACATGCGGGCCTTGTACTCCAGTTGGCGCCGTCGTTCACCGGGGGCGTTGTCGAGGATCGACCGGTTCAGCCCAGCCTTCCTCCTGACGTTCGTTCCCGGCACGTCCGTGGTGCCCTTCGCTGACTTGCTCATGTTCTTCACACGGAGGTCCTCGATGCCGATCAGGCCGTGGCTTTTGGCGAGGTCGGTGGTGAGTTTGTGCGTGAAATCTTGGCGTCGATTGGCCCGCCGGGTGCTGAGCTTCGCGATCTGGGCGATCGTCGTGTGGAGGCGGCGGCTGTACGTCCCGCCCTGATGCTTTTTCGCGTACGTGATCTGGCGTGCCTTGCGCTGCTCCAGTGCTTTGAGCCGCTTGTTCTCGTTGGTGGTGAGCGTCGGCGGCATGAGGCGAGGCCTGGTCTCGGCGGATACGAACGCGGATGCCGCGACGCCGAAGTCCACCCCGCACGCCGGTTTCCCGTTCGGCGGATCCGGGGTGCGGCTGGTGTGGACGCCGAAGCTGATGTGCCAGCCGTTGCCGTCCCGGGACACGGTCGCGTTGCGGATCGTTCCCCCAACAGCGCGGGAGAGCCGGAACCGCAGCCAGCCCATCTTCGGCAGACGGACCTCGGCCCACTTACGGTTCAGCTTGCGGACCACCACCGCCTGCCCGGGGAACGGGACCGACAGCCGATGCCCGCGCTTCTTCCTCGTCGGAAACCGGGCCGGGTGCTCAGGGTTCCAGAAATTGTCGTAGGCCCGGTCGAGGCTGCGCAGGATCTGCTGACCGGCCTGCGCCGGCAGGTCACCCAGCCAGGCCAGCTCGCTGCGGGCAGTGGTGAGTTGCTCGCACTGCTTGGACGACCGCAGGGTGTACCGGCGCTGCTCCCACAGATACACGCGCTGCTCGAGAGCCACATTCCACAGAGCACGTGCCGTATGCCCCCACCCGGTCAGGACCGCGTCCTGGACCTTGGTGGGGTATGCACGGTACTTCCGCCCTGCGTCCGCCTTCACACTCTCATCGTGCCGACGGGCAACGACCAACATGACCTAGATCTGCAAAAGATCGGCAATTTTACTATATGCGAATATTTGTTGATTCCTTGCCGAAATGGGGACGCGAAGTGTCCGTTGATGCGCGCCTCAAACGGATGGAGTCACCATGTGGGCCGACTGCGCGGCCTACTCCTTGCCGACGAGGTGCGCGAAGACCACGACGTTGGCGTCCCAGTGGCGGTCCTTGGTGAGGTTGCCGCCGCAGGTGATGACGCGGAGCTCGGCCTTGCCGTGGGTGTCCCCGTAGACCTTGTCGGTCGGGAACCGGTCCTTCTTGAAGGTGTCGACCTCGTCGACGGCGAAGACGGCGGTGGAGCCGTCGTCGCGGTGGACCTCGATCTTCTCGTCCTTCTTCAGCTTCTTGAGGTTGTAGAAGACGGCCTCGGGGGCCTGGGGGGTGTCCATGTGCCCGACGATGGCGGCCGCGCCCTTCTCCCCGGGGGTCGGGCCCTCCTTGTACCAGGCCGCGTCCTTGGGCTTGGCGAAGTCCGGCTCCTGCATGGTGCCCTGGGCGTCGAGTCCGACCGTGTCGAGCGGGGCGTCGACCTTGATGTCCGGGATCACGATGCGGTCCGGGACGGAGGCGCTCAGCACCGAGGCGTTCTTGGCGCCGGCCGGGTCGTTCTCGGCCGTACTGCCGGCGCCGCCGCCGGAGCCGCAGGAAGTGATCAGGAAGGCCGTGAGCCCCGCGGCGCCCGCCAGGGCGGCCACGCGCAGGGCGCGGCCGCTCCGGCGGGGGGCGCGGTCAGGGGTGGACTGCTCAGCCATTGTCTGCCGCGTCCGAGGGGACCCAGCCGAGCGGGGCCTGGCCGGTGTTCACGGAACCCTTGGGGGTCTTGTGGTGGCTCGGGTCGAGCGGGGTCGGCTTCGGCTTGGGGGTGACGTTGCCGGTGGCGTCGGTGGAGAACTTGACGGTGTCGAACTTCTTGCCGCCCGCGAAGGCGTCGACGCCGTAGTAGCCGGTCTTGACGTCCTTGGCGACGACCGCGGTGCCGGTCCAGACGCCCTTGCCGTCGTTCTTCAGGTTGACCTGGCCGCCGAAGGCGTCGGACTTGATGAACGCGCTCTTCTCGTTCGGCGCCGTCTTGACGGTCACCTGGATCTTGTCGCCCGGCTTGCCGTGGTCCTGGGACAGGCTCAGCGTGGAGGCGGTCGGGGTCGGGGTCGGCGTCGGGGCGGGCTTGCCGTCCTTGACCGTGAGCTGGGCGGTGGCCTGGAGCTTCTCGCCCTTGGGGCCCGTGCCGGTGAGGGAGACGCCGTAGTTGCCGTCGGCGACCTTGGCGATGGTGGCGGTGGCGCCGCGTCCGTCGGTCATCTTGACGTCGTTCAGGGCCTTGGAGGAGATGGACAGGTTCGTCGAGCCGTCCGGGACCTCCATGGACATCTGGAGGGAGTCGCCCGGCTTGCCGGAGGAGGCCGACAGCTTCAGGGCCACCGGGGCCGACGTGGCGTCGGCGCTCGCGCTGCTGTGCGCGGTCGGGGTGGCATCGGCGGCGAACGCGACGGCGGGGGCTGCCAGGGCCATAGACGAGGCGAGGGCGATCGCCGAGAAGGTAAGTGCCTTGCGCATGGGGTTCCTCCTGAACGGGCCGGGGTTCGTTCCCGGCACACCAGACATGAGGGACATCCTGGGGTGCTTGGTTGCGCTCCTCGGAAGGGCCGGAGGAGGCCCCTGCCGAAGGTCCCGCGACATAAACCCGCAGGCCGCGACGGGGGTGGGGATCTTCCCTTGGCGGGCTCTTTGCGCCGATTTTTGGGACCAAGGTCCCGGGGTTCCGGGCCGCGCGCGGGACTTCGTTCTTCAGGGCTCGTTCAGGACCGGCTCAGGACCGGCTCAGGACCTGTGGGCAACACGGAAGCCCCCGGTGACGAGAAGTCACCGGGGGCTCCGGAGCGTGTCGGACGGGCTGGGTCAGAGGGCTTCGATCACGAAGTCCACGCACGCGGTGAGCGCCTGGACGTCCGCCGGGTCGATCGCCGGGAACATCGCGATGCGGAGCTGGTTGCGGCCGAGCTTGCGGTACGGCTCGGTGTCCACGATGCCGTTGGCGCGCAGCACCTTGGCGACCGCGGCCGCGTCGATGTCGTCCGAGAAGTCGATCGTGCCGATGACGGCCGAGCGCTTCGCGGAGTCCGCGACGAACGGGCTCGCGTACTTCGACGCCTCGGCCCAGCCGTACAGGTGGGCCGCGCTGGCCGCGGTACGGCCGGTCGTGAACTCCAGACCGCCCTGGCTGTTCATCCACTCCAGCTGCTGGTCCAGCAGGAAGAGGGTGGAGAGCGCCGGGGTGTTGTACGTCTGGTTCTTCAGCGAGTTGTCGATCGCCGTCGGCAGCGAGAAGAACTCCGGAATGTGCCGGCCGGAGGCGTGCACGCGGGCTGCGCGCTCCAGGGCCGCCGGGGAGAACGCCGCCAGCCACAGGCCGCCGTCGGAGGCGAAGGACTTCTGCGGGGCGAAGTAGTAGACGTCGGTCTCGGTGATGTCCACCGGCAGTCCGCCGGCGCCCGAGGTCGCGTCCACCAGGACGAGGGACCCCTCATCGGCGCCCGCGACGCGCTTGATCGGCGCCGCGACACCCGTCGAGGTCTCGTTGTGGGTGTACGCGTACACGTCCACGCCCGCCTCGGCCACCGGGTCCGGGTGGGTGCCCGGGTCGGAGGAGATCACCGACGGGGCGTCCAGCCACGGCGCGGACTTCGCGGCGCTGGCGAACTTGGAGGAGAACTCACCGAAGGTGAGGTGCTGCGACTTCCGCTCGATGAGACCGGCGGTCGCGATGTCCCAGAAGGCGGTGGAGCCGCCGTTGCCCAGGATCACCTCGTAGCCCTCGGGGAGGGAGAAGAGGTCCCGGAGGCCCTGGCGCACGGAGCCGACCAGGTTCTTGACCGGAGCCTGGCGGTGGGAGGTTCCGAGCAGGGAGGTACCGGTGGCGGCGAGGGCGTCCAGCGCCTCGGTCCGCACCTTGGAGGGGCCCGCGCCGAAGCGTCCGTCGGCGGGCTTGATGTCAGCGGGAATCTGGATCTCGGCCACAAGCGGAGCGTATCGGGTCCGGGTCCACGCTTTGGAACCGCGTCCACCCGATGAGATGACGCGCGTAGAGGTGGGAGCTGCTCGGAGAGGCCGGGAGCCGGTGGGAGGCTGTCCGCCGTGACGTCACCCGGTGAACTCGAACGGACCTTGCGGAAGAACCTGCGCGGAGAGGTCGACTTCGGCGCCGCCGCCCGGGCCCTGACGACGATGGACGCCTCGAACTACCGCCGCGTCCCCGTCGGCGTGGTCGCCCCGCGCGACGCCGAGGACGTGGCCGCCGCGCTCGCGGTGTGCGCCGCGGCCGGGGTCCCGGTCGTCCCGCGCGGCGGCGGCACCTCCATCGCGGGCCAGGCCACGGGCGTCGGCGTGGTGCTGGACCTCACCCGCCACATGAACGCCCTCGTCTCCCTGGACCCGGCCGCCCGCACCGCCGTCGTCCAGCCCGGCCTGGTCCTCGACCGGCTGCGGGACGCGGCCCGCCCGCACGGGCTGACCTTCGGGCCGGACCCCTCCACGCACTCCCGGTGCACGCTCGGCGGGATGATCGGCAACAACGCCTGCGGGGCCCACTCCGTGGCCTGGGGGACCACCGCCGACAACGTCGCCGGGCTGGCGGTGACGGCGTACGGCGGCTCCTCGCACCGGCTCGGCACCGGCTGGCAGGGCGCGCCGGACGGGCTGCGGGAGCTGGTGTCGCAGAACCTGGCGGTCCTGCGCACCGGCATGGCGGGCGGTGCGGCCGACGGCTTCGCGCGGCGGATCTCCGGCTACGGGGACCTGGACGCGCTGCTCCCCGAACGGGGCACCCGGGTGGCCCGGGCGTTCTGCGGGAGCGAGGGCACGCTCGGCGTGGTCACCGAGGCCGTCGTACGGCTCGTGGAGCTGCCGGCCGCCCCGGCGCTGGCCGTCCTCGGGTACGCCGACGAGAGCGCGGCCGCGCAGGCCGCGGCGGGGCTGCTCGGGTACGGGCCGCTGACGGTGGAGGGCATGGCGGCCGACCTGGTGGGTGGGGCCGCCGGGCTTCCCCGGGGCGGGGCCTGGCTGTTCGTGGAGATGCGCGACGAGGGCGCGGCCCGGGCCCTGCTCCGCGCCTCCGACGCGGTGGACGGGCTGCTGCTCACCGACCCGGCGGCGCAGCGGGCCCTGTGGCGGATCCGCGAGGACGCGGCGGGCACGGCCACCCGGATGCCCGACGGCACCATGGCCTGGCCGGGCTGGGAGGACTGCGCGGTCCCGCCGGCCCGGCTCGGCGCCTACCTGCGGGAATTCCGGGCCCTGCTGGCGGAGCACGGGCTGCGCGGATCCCCGTACGGCCACTTCGGCGAGGGCTGCGTGCACGTGCGGATCGACTTCGACCTGGTGACGGCGCCGGGCGTGGCGCGCTTCCGGGCCTTCTCCTCGGACCTCGCCGACCTGGTGGTCGCGCACGGCGGCTCCCTGTCCGGGGAGCACGGGGACGGGCAGGCCCGGGCGGAGCTGCTGCCCCGCATGTACGGGCCTTCGGTGATCGGGCTCTTCGAGGCCTACAAGCGGGTCTGGGACCCGGCGGGCGGCATGAACCCCGGGATCCTGGTCCGCCCGGCACGTCTCGACGAGAACCTCCGCTTCGCCTCCCTCCCGCCGTCCCTGCCCTTCGCGGGGGAGGTGGCCCGGTGCGTCGGCGTCGCGAAGTGCCGGTCGACGGAGGTCGGGGGACCGGGGGTGATGTGCCCGTCGTACCGGGCCACGGGCGAGGAGCGCCACTCCACGCGGGGGCGGGCGCGGCTGCTGCACGAGATGCTGGCCGGGGAGGTCGTGACCGACGGCTGGCGTTCGGCGGAGGTCGCCGAGGCGCTCGATCTGTGCCTCGGCTGCAAGGGCTGCCGCAGCGACTGCCCGGTGGGGGTCGACATGGCCGCCTACAAGGCGGAGTTCCTCCACCACCACTGGGCGGGCCGGCTGCGCCCGCTCTCCCACTACGCCCTGGGCGGGCTGCCGGGCTGGCTCCGCCTGATCGCCGCGCTCCGCCTGACCGGGCCGCTGAACCTGGTGTCCCGCTTCCTCCGCATCCCGGGCCTGGAACGGTCCCGGCCCCTGCCCCGACTGGCCCGGACCCCGTTCACCCGCGGGTGGCGCGCGGCGGCCCGCTCCGCGGGGCGGAGTCCCCTACCCGCCCTTCGCCCGTTCCCCGGGCTCCGCCCGGGAAATTCAGCCTCGCCGGCGTTTGAGGCGCGGGGTCCGGGGCGGAGCCCCAGGGGGTCCGGGGCACAGCCCCGGGGAACGGTGGAAGGGCGGGTAGGGGATCCAGCCCCGCAGGGGACGTTCGGGACCGTCGTGACGGTGTGGCCGGACACGTTTGCGGAGTACCTCGCTCCCGAGGTCGGGCACGCCGCCGTGCGGGTACTGCGGGCCGCAGGCCTGGCGCCCGTGGTGCAGACGGGCCGCGTCTGCTGCGGGCTGACCTACGTCTCCACCGGCCGCCTCGACGCCGCCCGCAGGGTCCTGCGCCGCACCCTGGACGCCGTGGGCGACCCCCAGGGACCCGTCACCGTCCTCGAACCGAGCTGCGCGGCAGCGCTCCGCACCGATCTGCCCGCCCTCCTCCCGGAGGACCCCCGCGCACCCCGTCTCGCAGCGGCCGTCCGAACCTTCGCCGAGACCCTGGAGGAGTACGCCCCCCACTGGCAGCCGCCCCGCCTGGACCGGCCGGTCGCCGGCCAGACGCACTGCCACCAGCACGCCGTGCTCGGCGACGCCGCCGACCGCCGGCTGCGCGAGCGCGCCGGGCTGACGGGAGGGCTCAGCGGCGGCTGCTGCGGCCTCGCGGGCAACTTCGGTTTCGAGCCCGGGCACCACGAGGTCTCCGTGGCCTGCGCCGAGGAACAGCTCCTGCCGTCGCTGCGGGCGGCCGCACCGGGGACGGAGGTGCTGGCGGACGGGTTCTCCTGCCGGACGCAGATCGCGCAGCTGGCCGGCGGCCGGGCCCGCCACCTGGCGGAGGTACTGGCGGAGGGCTTGCCGGAACCGGACGTAGACGGGATGTAAGGCAAAACACGGACGCACGGTCCTTACTCACCCCCTAATCTGGATAAATGCCCGCACCCTCCTCGCCCACGAGCACCGCCACGCCCACCCAGCCCTCGCAGACGACGGCCACCACCCCCGCGGACGGCTCCTTCCGGGCCCGCTTCGGTCCCGTCGCGCTGGTGGTCACGGCGGGCGTTTCGGTGCAGTTCGGTGCCGCCCTCGCGGTGATGCTCATGCCGAAGGCGGGCGCGGCCGGCGTGGTCACGCTGCGCCTCGCCGCGGCCGCGCTGGTGCTGCTGCTCGTCTGCCGGCCCAAGGTGCGCGGGTACTCCCGCTCGGACTGGTCGACCGTGGTGTGGTTCGGCGTGGCCATGGCCGGCATGAACGGGTTCATCTACCAGGCCATCGACCGGATCCCCCTCGGCCCCGCCGTCACCCTGGAGGTGCTGGGCCCGCTGGTGCTCTCCGTCGTGGTCTCCCGCCGCCTGCTGAACCTGCTGTGGGCCGGGCTGGCGCTCGCCGGAGTCGTCCTGCTGTCCACCCACGGCGGAGGCGGCCTCGGCGGCCTCGATCCGCTGGGTGTGGCCTTCGCCCTCGCGGCGGGCGGCATGTGGGCGGCGTACATCGTGTTCAGCGCGCGGACCGGCCGCCGGTTCCCGCAGGCGGACGGGCTGGCACTGGCGATGGCCGTGGCCGCCGTACTGTCCCTGCCGCTCGGCGTGATCGAGGCCGGCTCGGCCCTGCTGCGCCCGAGCACCCTGCTCCTGGGCCTCGGCGTGGCGCTGCTGTCCTCGGTCCTGCCCTACACGCTGGAGCTGCTCGCCCTGCGCAGGCTCCCGGCGCCGACCTTCGCGATCCTGATGAGTCTGGAGCCCGCGATCGCCGCGACGGCCGGGTTCCTGATCCTGAACCAGGCGCTGTCGGCGCTGGACGCGGCGGCGATCGCGCTGGTCATCGTGGCGAGCATGGGCGCGGTCCGCTCGCAGACCCGCCGGGAGAGCCGCCGGGAGAAGCGCCCGGAGAGCCGTACGGAGGCCCGCCCGGAGAGCCGTACGCGGCCGTCCGGTGTTCAGGCCGGCGTCGAGGAGTCCAGCGCGGGCAGGAACTGATCGTAGAAGCCGGCCTTGAGCCGTAGCGCCCGCTCCTCGGTCTCCTGGAAGCCGGCGGCCCCGGCCGCCCCCTCCGCCCGGGCGAGGAGCTCGGTCACCCGCGCGGCCAGCCGGTCGGAGTGGGTGTCGGACAGCAGGGACACCGTCGCGAGCGAATGCGTCTTCGCGTCGTGGACCAGGTGCGGGTGGTAGAAGCGCGAACGGTTGCGGCCGCCGCCCTCGGCCGTGAACAGCGGCCCCATCCGCTCCCACAGCCGCCCGTACTCGACGGAGACCAGCACCTCGCCCCAGAAGCGGAGGAAGGTCAGCAGGCGCAGGTCGGCGTCGGTGTGGCCGCCCGCGTCCGCGATCAGTTCGAGGGTGTCGGTGATGGCCCGCCGCGTCGCGGCCGTGGGCCTCGACGCCACCAGCGCCTCCCTGGACACGCCGAGCCGGCGCATGTCCTCGGTCATGTCCTCGCGGTGCGAGGGCGCGTGCCCCTGGGCGCCCGGGTACTCCTCGCGCAGGATGATCCGGGCGATCCGCAGCCCCTCCTCGTCGTGCAGCAGGTCGATGGCCAGGTCGTAGGACGGGGTGAAGGCGAGCGAG
Organism: Streptomyces stoeckheimensis; assembly: GCF_045822005.1. Lineage (NCBI taxonomy): Bacteria > Bacillati > Actinomycetota > Actinomycetes > Kitasatosporales > Streptomycetaceae > Streptomyces > Streptomyces stoeckheimensis. The sequence goes on from NZ_CP169550.1 coordinate 5,042,199, forward strand.
ACGAAGCGCCGCTGGAGCAGGAGCGCGGTGAAGTCCTCGTCGGGCAGCCGGGTGATGTTCGCGAGGACCGGATGCTCCTCGAAGCGTTCGATCAGCCCGTTCTCGAACCGGTCCAGCTCGTGCAGTCCGTCCGGCCCGGCCGGCCCGTCGTGCTGGCCCTGGCCCGGAGCGCCCAAGTCGTACATGGCCGTACCTTTCCGTGGATCCGGATCACCAACTGATGTTTCTGAGCGACTCGCGCCAGTCGGACAGGGCCACGTCGCGGCCGATCGACCACAGCGTGTCCAGCTCCCTCTGGACCTGCCGGCCCATCGTCGTGTCACTGCCGTCGATCTCGGTCTGCGCGGAGTTGATCGCGAGCTGGCGGTGCAGGAACGAACTGACCAGAAAGTGTTCGTCGGCCTTGTGCACGGCGATGGACGGCAGGGAGTTGTACACCCGCACGCTGAGCAGCTCCCGGCCCGCCGGCCCGACGGCCCTGTGCAGTTCCGCGAGGCCGGCCAGGCACATCTCCACCCGGGCTCTCACGTCCAGCGCGAGGGCGGGGTCCCGTACGGAACGCAGTGCCTCGTCGCGCAGGCCCGCCACGGGGGAGGACGGGTACAGGAGCATGATGCGCACCGGGACACCGTGGTCCACCAGCGCCTTCTCCAGCGCGGGCTGGAGGTTTTCCAGGTTGGGGATGAAGGTCTGCAGGATGGCCACCTCCTGGGTGGCGCCCTCCACGAACGCGTTGAACTGCACGTCGGGGAACTCCGCGTGCACCCGGATCACGCCGAGGTAGTTCTCCTGCTTGAGCTGCTGCGCGACGGTGTCGATGTCCAGCTTGGCGAGCTGCGCCTGGAAGCTGCTGTCGAGCCGGGCGACCTGCGTCCGGAGGGTCTCGTCGAGCCGGGTGACCTGGGCCTCGACCACGTCGAGCTTGCGCAGGCGGTCGATCTCCAGCAGGAGGAACACGGTGACCGTGCTCAGGATGAGCAGGGTGACCTTGGGGAGCGCGCCCCCGGGAGCGAGTGCGTCGAGCCACCCGAGGAGGTCGGCGATCAGTACCACGACGCCCGATGTGGACATCAGGGCCAGCGCGATCCGTTCCACGCGATAGCGAACGTCGACACTCATGTTGCTCCAGCCCCCGTGCCCCGTACCTCTTGCCCGTCGTGGTCGGCGACGACGGTATACCGACTCCCTTTGTTTCAGGGGGGTTTGAGGGGTGCTGTGGGGAGAGGAGAGGCGAGTTCAGGCCACGCCGGTCCGGTGCGGTCCGTTCCGGTCGGTTCTCAGCCCGCAGTTCTCAGTTCTCAGTTCCAGATGATGTCGCCGGCCGGGCGGGGCGTCACGTCCGCGTGCTGGACGTTCGCCTCGACGTGCGTCGTGCCGGTCACCCAGTCCGCCGCCCAGGCGGAGAGCGAGAAGCCGGAGCCGGCGGCGGAGCCGGAGTCGGGGGAGCCCCCGTCCGGGAAGTCCTGGCCCCAGCCGCTGGCCATGGCCACGCCCAGCGCGAGGGCGCTCAGGGCGGCGGTCGCGAAGTACATCCGACGAGTCGTCATGCGCGGAGCATTCCAGTCGCCCGCACCGGAGGGAAGGGCTCAACCGTTCTTGTCCGCGCACCCCGCCTGGAGCGCCGCAGCCCCGTAGCGCGCCGCCGTCGCGGCGGCCGCCGCCCCGATGCGCCGGCGCAGGGCCGGTGGGGCCAGTACCTCCGCCTCCGCGCCGAGCTCCAGGAACTGCGCCTCCGCGTGGTCCTGCGACTCGATCGGCAGCACCGCCCTGGTCCACCCGGGCAGTTCGGGGTCAGGGGTCCCGGTGGCGGCCAGGGCCCTGGCCTGGGCGCCGGTCAGCCGGGCGGCGGCCCGCGCGGAGACCCGTACCTCCGCCTCCTCCGGGTACAGCCGCTCGTGGAACTCCACCTGGGTGCGCCGCCAGTGGGAGGCCAGCTCGAAGCCGTCCGGGAGCACGCACTCCTCGTCGGTCTCGCGCACCGCGAGGATCTGGTCCACCCGGTAGGTGTACGGGGGGCCGACGGGGGCCGGCGTGCCGGGAGCGGCGCCGGTGGCCGTGGCGGGACCGGCCGCGGTGGCCGCGACCAGGTACCAGCGCCCCGCCTTCAGGACCAGCCCGTACGGGGCCAGTCGCCGGTCCACCTCGTGGGGCGCCTTCCAGCGCCGGTAGCGGACCTCGACGACCCGCCCCCGCCACACCGCGTCGGCGACCCGCGCCAGGTACGGGGTCTCCTCGTGCTCCGCGTACCAGCCGGGCGCGTCCAGGTGGAACCGCAGCCGCATCCGGTCGGCCTGCGCACGCAGCTCCGCGGGCAGGGCGGCGCGCAGCTTCAGCTGGGCGGTGGACAGGGCCCGGCCGAGGCCGAGCTCGGCGGCCGGGCCGGGCATGGAGGTGAGGAAGAGGGCCTCGGCCTCGCCCGCGGCCAGGCCGGTCAGGCGGGTGCGGTAGCCGTCGAGGAGCTGGTAGCCGCCGCTGTGTCCGGCGTCGCCGTACAGCGGGACGCCGGCGGCGGCCAGTGCCTCCGCGTCGCGGTAGACCGTACGGACCGACACCTCCAGCTCCCCGGCGAGCTCGGCGGCGGTCATCCGGCCCCGGGTCTGGAGCAGGAGCAGGATCGAGAGCAGTCGGCTGGACTTCACGTGCACTTCACTGACACAGGATGTCAGTGGAGTGCTCCTACGGTTCCCCCATCAGCGCAGAGAGCAGCAGAGCACCGTTGTTGGGGAGACCGCACATGAACGACTTCGACTTCTTCGCCGGCACCTGGGACGTCACCAACCGGTGGCTCGCCGACTTCCTGGACGCGGACAGCGGCTGGGAGGAGTTCCCGGCGGTGTCCCGGGCCACCCGCCACTTCGACGGCGCCGCGAGCTTCGACGAGATCGAGTTTCCGACGAAGGGGTTCGCGGGCATGACCCTGCGGCTCTACGACCCGGAGCGCGAGCAGTGGACCCTGAACTGGGCCAGCCGCCGGACCGGAACGCTCTTCCCGCCCGTCATCGGACGCTTCGACGCGGCCTCGGGTACGGGCGTCTTCGAGGGCGAGGACACCTACGAGGGCAAGGCCGTCCTCGTGCGGTTCGTGTGGTCGAGGACCCAGACGGGCTCCCCGCGCTGGGAGCAGTTCTTTTCGGCCGACGGGGGCACCGGCTGGGTCCACAACTGGACGATGGACTTCACTCGCCGGGCGGCCGGTACCACCGCTTGATCCCTTCCGCCCGGCCGCGCTTCAGAGGAGTCCGAGCGGCCCGAGCGCCGTGCTCAGCGCGTCCGGCCGCTGCTCGACCGGCAGGTGCTCGACCAGCCGGACCGCGCACCCCAGCGCCGCGGCCCCCGCGTCCGCGACGGCGTCGTCCCCGACCATGAGCACGCCCGCGGGCGCCGCCCCGAGCGCCTCGCAGGCGATCCGGAACAGGCGGGGGTCGGGCTTCTGGACTCGGTGCTCGAAGGAGAGCGCGTACGCGTCGACGAACCGGTCGACCCCGTGGGCACGGAAGACGGGGCGCAGGTCCCAGCCGATGTTGCTGACGACGGCGACGGGGACGCCCCGTTCGTGCAGGGCGGCGAGCGTGGCCGCGGTATCGGGGTAGGGCCGCCAGGCCGCGGGGGTCCAGTGCCGCTCGTAGAGGGCGTCGGCCAGCTCCGGGGAGGGCAGCGGCACCTCGCGGGTGAGGGCGGTGTAGGCGGCCCGGTGCTGCTCGGGGCTCAGGTCCCGCTCCCGCCACAGCGGCTCCAGCCGGGCCGGCAGCCGCCGTGGCGAGGCGCCGCCCGGCAGGGCGCCCGCCTCTTCGAGCCGGGTGGCCAGGGAGGTGAGTTCGGCCTCGGGCAGGTCGATACCGGCGTCCGCCACGACCGTGCGCAGCCAGTCCTCGGTGGGCTCGACGCGGAAGAGGGTGCCGGAGAAGTCGAACATCACGCCTTTGACGGAGCCCGTGAGCACGCCTTGGGCGCTGTCCCTGTCGCTGCCTGTGTCCCGGCGGACGCCCTCGCCCAGATCGCCGCCGGTGTCGCCGCCCGTGTCGCCGCCCATGTCCCCCTCCTCGCGCTCGGCCATGGCGTGGATCCTCGCCGTGGGCGTGCGCCCGGCGCAAGCCCCGGCCCGCCCGCCGGGGCAGGGGCGCTCGGTCCAATTCCCTTCCGCTCCCACCCCGTTCACGTTCCGAAAAATAAATGCAAGCACGCTTGATTGTTTTCCCGACGGCTGCCACGCTTCCCCTCACGCCGAGAAGGGGAGCGCACCCGTGCCCGATCCGTCCGCTGTCGAGAACGCCTTCGCCGTCTTCGCCGATCTCCGCGAGGAGGGACGGGAACTCGACTCCCTGGTCGGGGAGTTGCCCGCTCCCGACTGGGCGAAGCCCACGCCCGCACCCGGCTGGAGCCTCGCGCACCAGATCGCCCACCTGCACTGGACCGACCGGGCCTCGCTGCTCGCCCTCACCGACGCCACCGCCTTCGCGGGGCTGGTCGAGGAGGCCCTGAAGGCCCCCGACTCCTTCGTCGACGCGGGCGCCGAGGAGGGCGCCGCGCTGGCCCCCGCCGAGCTGCTCGCCCGCTGGCGCGAGGGTCGCACCGCGCTCGACGGGGCCCTGGCCGCGGCCTCGCCGGATGCCAAGTTCCCCTGGTACGGGCCGCCGATGAAGGCCGCGTCGATGGCGAGTGCCCGCCTGATGGAGACCTGGGCGCACGGGCAGGACGTCGCCGACGCGCTCGGCGTGCGCCGCGTGCCGACGGCCCGGCTGCGCCACGTGGCGCGGATCGGAGTGCGGGCGCGCGACTACGCGTACGCGGTACGGGGACTGCCGGCGCCGGTGGGGGAGTTCCGGGTGGAGCTGGCGGTTCCGGGAGCCCCCGGCGAGGTGTGGACGTACGGCCCCGAGGACGCGCCGCAGCGGGTCACCGGCCCGGCGCTCGACTTCTGCCTGCTGGTGACCCAGCGCGCCCACCGCGCCGACCTGGCCCTGACGGCGTCCGGCCCCGATGCCGACCGCTGGCTCGACATCGCCCAGGCCTTCGCGGGCCCGGCGGGCCCGGGCCGTACGCCGGGGGCCTCCCGGTGACCGGGCGCCCGCTGCTGATCGGGAACGCGTCGGGCTTCTACGGGGACCGCTTCGACGCCCTGCGCGAGATGCTGACGGACGGCCCCCTCGACGTGCTGACCGGGGACTACCTGGCCGAACTGACCATGCTGATCCTCGGCCGCGACCGCCTGAAGAACCCGGAACTCGGCTACGCCAAAACCTTCCTGCGCCAGCTGGAGGAGTGCCTGGGCCTCGCCCACGAGCGGGGCGTACGGCTCGTCGTGAACGCGGGCGGCCTGAACCCGGCGGGACTCGCCGGAGCGGTCCGCGCGCTGGCCGCGAAGCTGTCCGTGCCCGTCGCGGTCGCGCACGTGGAGGGCGACGACCTGATGCCGTCCGCGGCGTCGTCCCCGCTGCCGTACGGGGAGGGCGCTCTCACCGCGAACGCCTACCTCGGCGGCGCCGGGATCACGGCCTGCCTGCGGGCGGGCGCGGACGTGGTGGTGACCGGCCGGGTCACGGACGCGGCGCTGGTGAGCGGGCCCGCGGCATGGTGGTTCGACTGGGCGCCGGACGACCACGACCGACTGGCCGGGGCGGTGGTGGCGGGCCACGTACTGGAGTGCGGGACCCAGGCCACGGGCGGCAACTACGCCTTCTTCACCCGCCACGACGTGTCCCGCCCGGGCTTCCCGCTGGCGGAGATCGCGGAGGACGGCTCGTCGGTCATCACGAAGCACCCGGGCACGGGAGGAGTCGTCTCCGTCGGTACGGTCACGGCGCAACTCCTCTACGAAACCCAGGGAGTCCGCTACCTCGGCCCCGACGTGACGGCCCGCCTGGACACGGTCCGGCTGACGCAGGCCGGCCCGGACCGGGTGGCGGTCTCGGGCACGCGCGGGGAGGCCCCGCCCGCGACCCTCAAGGTGGGAGTGACCCGTATCGGGGGCTGGCGCAACGAGGTCGTCTTCGTCCTGACGGGCCTGGACGTGGACGCGAAGGCGGCGCTGGTGCGGGAGCAGCTGGCCGCACTGCTCGCGCCGGTGGAGTCGGTCTCCTGGACGCTGTCCCGTACGGACCACGAGGACGCGGAGACGGAGGAGACCGCGAGCGCGCTGCTCCGCCTGGTCGTCCGGGACCCGTCCCCCGACCGGGTGGGCCGCGCCCTGACCTCGGCGGCCATCGAACTGGCCCTGGCCAGCTACCCGGGCTTCCACGTCACGGCCCCTCCGTCCCCGGCCCAGCCGTACGGAGTCTTCGACGCGACCACCGTCCCCGCCGCGGAGGTCCCCCACACGGCGGTCCTCCCGGACGGCACGGGGCTCCGGGTGGCTGCGGACGGTGGCCCTGCGGGGCCGGTCCCCCACCCGCCCTTCGCCCGTTCCCCGGGCTCCGCCCAGACCCTGGCGGGCCAGGAAAATCCAGCCCCTCCGGCGTTCGAGGAGCGGGGGTCCGGGGGCGGAGCCCCCGAAGGGGCCGGGGCGCAGCCCCCGGTTTCGGGAACGGGCGGGGTGGGGGAAGGCCCCGCAGGGCCCACCACCCCCACCCGCCGGGTGCCGCTCGGCACCATCGTCGGGGCCCGCAGCGGCGACAAGGGCGGGGACGCCAACGTCGGCGTATGGGCCGAGAGCGACCCCGCCTGGGAGTGGCTCCACGACACCCTCACCGTCGAAGCCTTCAAGGCACTGCTCCCCGAAACCGCCTCCCTGGAGGTGACCCGCCACCCCCTCCCCAACCTCCGCTCCCTCAACTTCACCATCACCCGGATCCTCGGCGACGGCGTAGCCTCCGGCCACCGCTTCGACCCCCAGGCCAAGGCCCTCGGCGAATGGCTCCGCTCCCGCCACGTGGACATCCCGGTAGCCCTGCTGGCGCCGCCCGCGGAGCCGCCCGTGGAGATCCCCGTACCCACCACCGCCCCGGAGGGGACCCCGTGACCCGCCTCAAGAGCGCCGTCGACCCGCTCGCCCCCGAGCACGCGCAGGCCCGTACCGCCGCCCTGGAACGCCTCGCCGAGCTCGATGCCGCGCACGCCGCGGCCCTCGCCGGCGGCGGCGAGAAGTACACCGCCCGCCACAAGACCCGCGGCAAGCTCCTCGCCCGCGAGCGGGTCGAGCTGCTCCTCGACCCGGACACCCCCTTCCTGGAGCTGTCCCCGCTCGCCGCCTGGGGCAGCGACTACCCGGTCGGCGCTTCGATGGTCACCGGCATCGGCACGGTCGAGGGCGTCGAATGCCTGGTCACCGCCAACGACCCCACCGTCCGCGGCGGCGCCTCCAACCCATGGACCCTCAAGAAGGCACTCCGCGCCAACGAGATCGCCCGGCAGAACAGGCTCCCCTGCATCAGCCTCGTCGAGTCCGGCGGCGCCGATCTCCCCTCCCAGAAGGAGATCTTCATCCCGGGCGGCGCCATCTTCCGCGACCTCACCCGGCTCTCGGCCGACGGCGTCCCGACCATCGCCGTCGTGTTCGGCAACTCCACCGCCGGAGGCGCGTACATCCCCGGCATGTCCGACCACACCATCATGATCAAGGACCGCTCGAAGGTGTTCCTGGGAGGCCCGCCGCTCGTCAAGATGGCCACCGGCGAGGAGAGCGACGACGAGTCCCTCGGCGGAGCCGACATGCACGCCCGGACCTCCGGCCTCGCCGACTACTACGCCCTCGACGAGCACGACGCCATCCGCCAGGCCCGCCGCGTCGTCGCCCGCCTCAACCACCGCAAGGCCCGGCCCGATCCGGCGCGCGCCGAGGAACCCCTCCACGACCCGGAGGAACTCCTCGGGATCGTCCCCGCCGACCTGAAAACCCCCTTCGACCCCCGCGAGGTCATCGCCCGAATCGTCGACGCCTCCGACTTCGACGAGTTCAAGCCCCTCTACGGCACCAGCCTGGTCACCGGCTGGGCGAGCCTGCACGGCTACCCGGTCGGCATCCTCGCCAACGCCCAAGGGGTGCTGTTCAGCGCGGAATCGCAGAAGGCGGCCCAGTTCATCCAGCTCGCCAACCAGCGCGACATCCCGCTGCTCTTCCTCCACAACACCACCGGCTACATGGTCGGCAAGGAGTACGAGCAGGGCGGCATCATCAAGCACGGCTCGATGATGATCAACGCGGTCTCGAACTCGAAGGTCCCCCACCTCTCCGTCCTGATCGGCGCCAGCTACGGCGCCGGCCACTACGGCATGTGCGGCCGCGCCTACGAGCCCCGCTTCCTCTTCGCCTGGCCCAGCGCCAAGTCCGCCGTCATGGGCCCCGCCCAGCTCGCCGGCGTGCTCTCGATCGTGTCCCGTCAGTCCGCCGCGGCGAAGGGACAGCCCTACGACGAAGAGGCCGACGCCGGCATGCGCGCCTTCGTCGAGGCGCAGATCGAGTCCGAGTCCCTGCCCATGTTCCTGTCGGGACGGCTGTACGACGACGGGGTCATCGACCCGCGCGACACCCGAACCGTCCTCGGCCTGTGCCTGTCGGCCGTCCACAACGCCCCCGTCGAGGGCGCCCGTGGCGGCTTCGGCGTCTTCCGGATGTGAGCCCGCACATGACGAATCCGACCCAGCAGCCCCTGACCCAGACCCCCCTCACCTCCCTCCTGGTCGCCAACCGCGGCGAGATCGCCGTCCGCGTCTTCCGCACGGCCCGCGCGCTCGGCCTGGCCACCGTCGCCGTCCACTCCGACCCCGACGCCGACGCCCTGCACGTCCGCGAAGCCGACGCGGCCGTACGCCTGCCCGGGGCGGCCCCCGCCGACACCTACCTGCGCGGCGACCTGGTCATCGCGGCCGCCCTCGCGGCGGGCGCCGATGCCGTCCACCCCGGCTACGGGTTCCTCTCCGAGAACGCCGACTTCGCCCGCGCCGTCCGCGCCGCCGGGCTCATCTGGGTCGGCCCGCCGCCCGGGGCCATGGAGGCCATGGCCTCCAAGACCCGGGCCAAGGAGCTGATGCGCGCCGCCGGGGTCCCGCTGCTCGACCCCGTCGACCCGCACGCGGCCACCGCGGCCGACCTCCCGCTGCTCCTCAAGGCCGCGGCGGGCGGCGGCGGCCGCGGGATGCGGGTGGTCCGGGACCTCGACTCCCTCAAGGAATCCCTCGAAGCCGCCTCCGCCGAGGCCCTGTCCGCGTTCGGAGACGGAGAGGTGTTCGCCGAGCCCTACGTGGAGCGCGGCCGCCACGTCGAGGTGCAGATCCTCGCCGACTCCCACGGCACCGTCTGGGCGCTCGGCACCCGCGACTGCTCCCTCCAGCGGCGCCACCAGAAGGTCATCGAGGAAGCCCCCGCGCCCGGCCTCCCCGAGGCCCTGCGCAGCGCCCTCCACGAGGCCGCCGTGGCCGCCGCCCGCGCGGTCTCGTACGAGGGCGCGGGCACGGTGGAGTTCCTCGTCACCGCCGAGGGCCGCCCGTACTTCCTGGAGATGAACACCCGCCTCCAGGTGGAACACCCCGTCACCGAAGCGGTCTTCGGGATCGACCTCGTCGCCCTGCAACTGCGGATCGCCGAGGGCGCCGCCCTGCCCCTGCAGCCGCCCGCCCCCGCCGGACACGCCGTCGAGGCCCGCCTCTACGCCGAGGACCCGGCCGCCGACTGGCGTCCGCAGACCGGTGTCCTGCACACCCTCGACGTCCCCTCCACGGTCCGCGTGGACACCGGTTTCACCGACGGGGACACCGTCTCCGTCCACTACGACGCCATGCTGGCCAAGGTCGTCGCCCATGCCCCGACCCGCGCCGAGGCGGTCCGCGCCCTGGCCCACGCCCTCGTCGGAGCCCGGATCCACGGACTGACCACCAACCGCGAGCTCCTCGTACGCTCCCTGCGGCACCCGGAGTTCGCCGCGGCCCGGCTCGACACCGGGTTCTACGAGCGCCACCTGCCCGCCCTCACCGAGACGGCCCCGGACGACCCGGCTCCCGCGCTCTGCGCGCTCGCCGCCGCCCTCGCCGAGGCCGCCCCCGATCCGGACGCCCCCCTCGCCACCCGCCTCGGCGGCTGGCGCAACCTCCGCTCCCAACCGCAGAGCCGCCGCTACACGGCCGGCGGGAGCGCGTACGAGGTCCGGTACCACCCGGCCCGCAGCGGACCCCCGGAACTCCTCGACCACCCCGGTGTCCGGGTCCTGTCCGCCGCGCGCCACCTGGTGACCCTCGAAGTGGACGGCGTCCGGCGGCTGTTCCACGTGAAACGAAATTCGAACACGACGTACGTGGACTCCGTGCTCGGCGCCCACGCCCTGACCGCCGTCCCCCGGTTCGAGGATCCCCAGGACCGCACCGAACCGGGCTCCCTGCTCGCCCCCATGCCCGGCACCGTCGTCCGGGTCGCCGAGGGCCTCGCCCCCGGCAGCCCCGTCACCGCCGGGCAGCCCCTGCTCTGGCTGGAGGCCATGAAGATGGAACACCGCATCCTCGCGCCCGCCTCCGGCACGCTCACCGCGCTCCACGCCGTCACCGGCCAACAGGTCGAATTCGGCGCCCTGCTCGCCGTAGTCCAGGAGGAAGCATGAGCTCCACCCCCGGCACCACGACCCTCGGCCCCACGCTTCTCGAAACAGAGGAGCACCAGGCCCTGCGCGCGGCGGTCGCCGCCCTCGGCCGCAAGTACGGGCGCGAGTACCTCGCCCGCATCGCCCGGGAGGGCGGCCACCCCGACGAACTGTGGGCGGACGCGGCCAAACTGGGCTACCTCGGGGTCAACCTCCCCGAGGAGTACGGCGGCGGGGGCGGCGGCATCGCCGAACTGTCCATCGTCCTCGAGGAACTCGGCGCCGCGGGCTGCCCGCTCCTCATGATGGTCGTCTCGCCCGCCATCTGCGGCACGGTCATCGCCCGCTTCGGCACTGAGGACCAGAAGCGCGCATGGCTCCCGGGGCTCGCCGACGGCACCCGCACCATGGCCTTCGGCATCACCGAACCCGACGCCGGCTCCAACTCCCACCGCATCACCACCACCGCCCGCCGCGACGGCGACGACTGGGTCCTCACCGGCCGCAAGGTCTTCATCTCCGGCGTGGACATCGCCGACGCCACCCTGATCGTCGGCCGCACGGAAGACGCCCGGACGGGCAGCCTCAAGCCCTGCCTGTTCATCGTCCCCCGCGAGGTCGAGGGCTTCGCGTACACCCCCATCGACATGGAACTCCAGGCGGCGGAGAAGCAGTTCGAGCTGGTCCTGGACGACGTGCGCCTCCCCTCCTCCGCGCTGGTCGGCGACGAGGACGCGGGTCTGCTCCAGCTCTTCGCGGGCCTCAACCCCGAGCGCGTCATGACCGCCGCCTTCGCCATCGGCATGGGCCGCTACGCGCTCTCCCGGGCGGTCGACTACGCGAAGACCCGCCAGGTCTGGAAGGCCCCCATCGGCGCCCACCAGGCCATAGCCCACCCCCTGGCGGCCGCGCACATCGAGCTCGAACTGGCCCGCCTGATGATGCAGAAGGCGGCGCACCTCTACGACGCCGGCGACGACATGGGGGCGGGCGAGGCCGCGAACATGGCGAAGTACGCCGCGGGGGAGGCCTGCGTCCGCGCGGTGGACCAGTCCGTCCACACCCTGGGCGGCAACGGCCTCACCCGCGAATACGGCCTGGCCGCCCTGATCGTCGCCTCCCGGGTGGCGAGGATCGCCCCGGTCAGCCGCGAGATGATCCTCAACTTCATCTCCCACCAGACCCTGGGCCTGCCCAAGTCGTACTGATTCCTTTCAACGCGCCCCTCGCACTGCTGCGCGGGCTTCGCGTCGCTGCGCCGGGCACCTTTTCGACGCGCCGCTCGCACCGCTGCGCGGGCTTCGCGTCGCTGTGCCGGGCTCCGTCCGGCGGTGGCCGGTCGGGGCTGTCGCCCCTGCCGCCTGGCGCGGGTGCCGGTGGGCGTGTGCGGGTGGTTCGGCCCTGCGGGGCTGGGTCCCCTACCCGCCCTTCGCCCGTTCCCCGGGCTGCGCCCGGACCCGTTGCCGGGTGCGGCGCCGTTGCCGGGGGCCGGCCCCCGGACCCCCGCTCCTCAAACGCCGGAGGGGCTGATAGATCCAGCCTCGCCGGCGTTTGAGGCGCGGGGTCTGGGGCGGAGCCCCAGGGGGTCCGGGCGCAGCCCGGGGCCCCGCTTTCAGCCCGTCCGGCGTTTGAGGACCGGGTCAGGGCTGGCCCTGGGAACGGTGGAAGGGCGGGTCGGGGACTTCGCCCCGCAGGGTCACCCACCGGCAGCCCACCGGAGCCCGCCGCAGGCGACCCGCATACCCTCCCCGGAGGGGTTCCCGACCGACCGACCACCCCCTCCGGAGGAGACATGCCCCCACTGGTCCACGCCGCGCGAACGCCCGGCCTCACCACCCTCACCCTCGACTCCCCGGCCAACCGCAACGCCCTCTCCGCCACCCTGGTCGAGGAACTCCGTACGGCCCTCGCCACCGCCGCCGCGGAACCGTCCACCCGGGCCGTGGTCCTCACCCACACCGGCACCACCTTCTGCGCCGGCGCCGACCTCAAGTCCCCCTGTGACCCCGCGGACTTCCTGGCCCTGCTCCGCGAGATCGCCGAACTGCCCAAGCCCGTCGTCGCCCGGGTCACCGGCCACGTCCGCGCGGGCGGCCTCGGGCTGCTCGGCGTCTGCGACATCGCCGCCGCCGGGCAGGCGTCCACGTACGCCTTCACGGAGACGCACCTGGGCGTCGTCCCGGCCGTGATCTCCGCGCCGCTGCTCCCGCGCCTGGACCCCCGCGCCGCGGCCCGCTACTTCCTGACCGCCGAGGTCTTCGACGCCGTCGAGGCCACCCGCATCGGTCTGCTCACCCTCCACACCCCGGACGCGGACGTCGACAAGGTGCTCGCCCCCGTACTGGAAGGCCTCCTCAAGGCCGGCCCCGAGGCCCTGGCCGCGACGAAACGCCTGGTCACCGCCCCGGTACGGGCCGCCCTGGAGCGGGACGGAGCCGCCCTCACCGAGCTGTCCGCCCGCCACTTCGCCTCCGCCGAGGCCCGCGAGGGCATCAGCGCCCGCTTCGAGCGACGGGACCCGTCATGGCTACGGTGACCACGGAATCCGGAGCGACCGGCGCGACCGGCCAGACCGGCGGCCAGGCCGGCCCGACGGACCAGACCGGCCCGACCGCCCCCAAGCAGGCCCGCAGCCGGGTCACCCGCCGCCACCTCCTCGAAGCGGCCGTCTCCTGCCTCGCCGAGCAGGGCTGGGCCGGATCCACCGTCGCCGTGGTCGCGGAGCGCGCCGGCGTCTCGCGCGGGGCGGCCCAGCACCACTTCCGCACCCGCGAGGAACTGTTCACGGCGGCGGTCGAGTACATGGCCGAGGTGCGCTCGACGGCCCTGCTGGACCTGTTCCCGCAGGGCGGCGCCGCGGCGGCCCGCGCCGACGTGGTCGGGGCGCTCATCGACCTGTACACCGGCCCGATGTTCCGCGCCGCCCTCCAGCTCTGGGTCGCGGCCTCCCACGAGGAGCAGTTGCGCCCCCGCGTGGCCGAGCTGGAGGCCCGCGTGGGCCGCGAGACCCACCGCATGGCCGTGGAGCTGCTGGGCGCGGACGAGTCCGTCCCGGGCGTACGGGAGACCGTGCAGGGCCTCCTCGACATGGCCCGCGGGCTGGGCCTGGCCAACGTCCTCACCGACGACACCGCCCGCCGGGCGCGGGTGGTCGCCCAATGGGCCCGGATCCTGGACTCGGAACTGGGCTGAGACCGCCCCCGCTCCCTGACCCCCGCAACGCGAAGGGCGCCGCACCCCCGAGGGGATGCGGCGCCCTTCGTCACGGCGGCGGCCCTGTGCGGGGGCAGCCGGTGCGGTCGTTCGCTCAGGCGGTGGAGGCGATGTCCGCGTATCCGGCGATGTCCTGCGGGTTGCGCACGCCCGGCCCGGTGTAGCGGGCCGAGGGGCGGACCAGGCGGCCCGTGCGCTTCTGCTCCAGGATGTGCGCGGACCAGCCGGCGGTACGGGCACACGTGAACATCGAGGTGAACATGTGCGCCGGAACCTCCGCGAAGTCCAGCATGATCGCGGCCCAGAACTCCACGTTCGTCGCGAGCACCCGGTCGGGACGGCGCGCGTGCAGCTCCTCCAGGGCGGCCTTCTCCAGCGCGGCGGCCACCTCGTAGCGCGGGGCGTCCAGCTCCTTGGCCGTGCGCCGCAGCACGCGGGCGCGCGGGTCCTCGGCGCGGTAGACGCGGTGCCCGAAGCCCATCAGCCGCTCGCCCTTGTCCAGGGCCTTCTTCACGTACGCCACGGCGTCGCCGGTGCGCTCGATCTCCTCGATCATGCCGAGGACGCGCGAGGGCGCCCCGCCGTGCAGTGGCCCGGACATGGCGCCGACGGCGCCGGACAGCGCGGCCGCGACATCGGCGCCCGTCGAGGCGATGACGCGCGCGGTGAACGTGGAGGCGTTCATGCCGTGCTCGGCGGCCGAGGTCCAGTACGCGTCGACGGCCTTGACGTGCTTCGGGTCGGGCTCGCCCCGCCAGCGGATCATGAACCGCTCGACCACGGACTCGGCCTTGTCGATCTCGCTCTGCGGGACCATCGGCCGGCCCTGGCCGCGCGCGGACTGGGCCACGTACGACAGCGCCATCACGGCCGCCCGCGCCAGGTCGTCACGAGCGGTCTGCTCGTCGATGTCGAGCAGCGGTTTCAGACCCCAGACGGGGGCGAGCATGGCGAGCGCGGACTGCACGTCGACCCGGATGTCACCGGAGTGCACCGGGATCGGGAAGGGCTCGGCGGCCGGCAGGCCGGGGTTGAAGGCACCGTCGACCAGCAGGCCCCAGACGTTCCCGAAGGAGACGTGGCCCACGAGGTCTTCGATGTCGACGCCCCGGTACCGCAGCGACCCACCCTCCTTGTCGGGTTCGGCGATCTCCGTTTCGAACGCGACGACTCCCTCGAGACCGGGTACGAAGTCGGACATCAGGCGGCTCCTCAAATAGTGCGAACACGCGCGGCTCCCGGCGTGATTCGCGGTCCGGCGCGGTCATCCCCGTTGATGCCCGGCACGGCCGATGGTCATCCGTTCGGGACCGTCGGACCGGCCCCAAGATTTTGTCCGTTCCGCTTGGCGCGGGGAAGCGTGACATACGGCACAGTCGCGGACGCCACACTGCGGCAGGATGGCGGCGTGACCGATCAGCACCTTGACCCTGCCGACATGCGCAAGCAGTACCGCTCCCAGCTCGTCGTCGAGGAGAGCCTCGCCGAGGAGCCGATGGGCCAGTTCGCGCGCTGGTTCCGGGACGCGGCGGATGCGAACGTCTTCGAACCCAACGCGATGGTCGTCGCGACCGCGACCCCCGAGGGCCGCCCCAGCTCGCGCACGGTCCTGCTGAAGCAGTTCGACGACCGCGGCTTCGTCTTCTTCACGAACTACGACTCCCGCAAGGGCCGCGAACTGGCCGCCAACCCCTTCGTCTCCCTGCTCTTCCCCTGGCACCCCATCGCCCGCCAGGTCATCGTCACCGGTACGGCCTCGCGCATCGGCCGGGACGAGACGGCGGCGTACTTCCGCTCCCGCCCCCACGGCTCCCAGCTGGGCGCCTGGGCGAGCGAGCAGTCCACGGTGATCGCCTCCCGCGAGGAGCTGGACCGCCGCTACGCGGAACTGGAGGCCCGCTACCCGGAGGGCGAGCAGGTTCCGGTTCCCCCGCAGTGGGGCGGCATCCGGGTGGTCCCCGACGCGGTGGAATTCTGGCAGGGCCACGAGAACCGCCTCCACGACCGCCTCCGCTACGTCCTGGAGGCCGGCACCTGGCGCGTGGAACGCCTCTGCCCGTAAGGCCCCGCGGGCCCTGAAAACGCAGGCGACCCGCGAGCTCGGGATTCCCCCCTGCAGTGGGGGAAGCCGGCCGGACGTACCGGCGAGCTCGCGGGTCGGGTGACTGCTTGGGATTGGCGCCAGGCGTTCCCGCCGGGCACCGCACTGGGTGCGTGCGACGACGGGCGCTTAGCCCGCAGTCACCTCACGCGTCCGGATTTCATACATTTCCGGGATCACCTCCTTTCAGTGTGCCGCCACTGTAGGCACCCCCGCCGGTGGCGTTCAACTGAATTTCCGAGGTGAATCCAAACCTGCACGAACAGGCCATGCGGGCCCTGAAAACGCAGGCGACCCGCGAGCTCGGGATTCCCCCCTGCAGTGGGGGAAGCCGGCCGGACGTACCGGCGAGCTCGCGGGTCGGGTGACTGCTTGGGATTGGCGCCGGCGACTCCGCCTGGCACCGCACTGGGTGCGTGCGACAGCGGGCGCTTTAGCCCGCAGCCACCTCACGCGTCCGGTTTCCGTACATTGCGGCAACCACCTCCTCTCCGTGTGACGCCACTGTAGGCATCTCCTTGGATCGCGCTCAACCGAATTTCCGGGGCGAATCCATAGCTGTATCCGTCCGCTCTCTGGAGCAGCGTCAGATTCCGGTAGGAGACATCAAAACGGCAGGTCAGCGTGGTGAGTCGATGCTGGCCGCTAGTCCGGACCGCGATCCGTCCCAGCCAAGTGCCAACCCATGCCCCCCGGGGAACCACGGCTCGCACGAGGTCGCCGGTGGCGTAACCGTTGAGAATCTTCGCGCGTGGCCGCCGCAAGCGGGGGAACCCGAAGCGGTCCGGGGTGGTTCTGGCGTACGCGCCACGCCCTGTCGAAGTCACCACCAAGATCTGTGCGGGCGCCCGTACGAGCTCGTCCCCCCGCTCATGGGCAAGGAACCCGACCGAGAGGGCATCGACGGTGTGGCTCTTCGGCAGCCCCATGACGGCACGGTTCCAGTACGTCCGACCGCCCGACCAGGTGTGCACGGGCACGCCCAGCGTGGCCAGCGTCTCCACAAGCAGGTGCTGGGTGGCGTTCATGGCGGCGACGTCCCGAAGCGGTCTCCCGAGCTGGGCGACCACGGCTTTCAACCGGGCGGGCCGGTCGGCGAGGAATTCTTCGACCCGCTGGGTGCCCTTCGCCTGGTTGCACGGAACGCAGGCGAGGACGAGGTTCGAAATCCGGTCCGAGCCCCCGAGGCTGCGGGGGCGGACGTGTTCCATGTTGAGCGGTACCGCGGAGGCATCGCAATAGGCGCAGGACCTGTTCCACTTGGCCAGGAGGAACTCACGGATTTCGAACCCTGCGAGCGTGGGCCCCAGGTTCTCCCGTACGCCGGATTGCCCTGCTCGGGCGAGAGCAGTCGTATCGAAGGCGACCTGTTCCACGTGGATCTCGACAACCGGCGCATAGCGGCACAGCTTCGTCACGAGCGACATGGTGGAGTCGACACGGTGCTGCGTCGACGGAGGGAGCCAGCCGGGTGGCCGACGGCGATTGTCGGACCGGGGAGCCCGGTACCGCAGATTCGAGGAGCGGCGGCGGCGACGGTAGCCCGCGCGCCGCAGCATGCCGTTGTGGATCTGCTGCCCGCGATGCCGGAGCTCGATGGTGATGAGCCCCCGGCGCGCTACGGAGGTTCGGCCCTCCGGGCCGATGCGGTGGAGTTCGTCGGTCACGGCGATCCCCGTTGCCTTGGACCCGGGGTCGAGGCGCACGTGCACGCCCGTGACGGTGGAGCCCTCGCGGGTCCGGTCCCTGAGTCGGATGGTGAAGGGCGCTCGCCGTGCCAGGGCCGCTCGGCCGCTCCGGAGCAACTCGCGGGCCCGGGCAGGATGGCAGGGCATCAGCGGTTCACCCCCCTTCGCCAGAACGAACACGCGGCTTGCCGTCGTGCGGGGAGCGTCACCGCTCCCGGTCGCTGCCGTGGCCGCTGCCGTGGCAGCGGATCCGGCGTTCCGCCGACGGGTCCAGGTGCGGTTCCCGTCGGTCTCCCCTCGCCCATGTTCCACGCCGGTGCCCGGCTCAGTGGCCGGGAGTCCGCAAGCCGTTTCGTCCCTGCTCCCGGGGGTGTCTGCGCTCACGGATTCCAGAGCAGGCTGCTGAGGAAGCACAGCCTGGTGGGTCTGCTCACCTGCGGAGAACGTAGTCATCGAGGCACCTCGTCTGATCCGCGGATCGTGATGACTGGGGCTGGTCACTCGGTGAGGGAGCGAGTGACCTCCCTTCTCGTGATGCGGCCGACGCTATCGAGCTCGGACCGAGCAGCGTCGACGGATCGGCAGGACTCACTCGAACGTGTGGTCGCTCGGGTTGTGCGGTGCCGGCGGTCGGGCTGTGTTCATCCGATCCCGGAGCTGCCTACCCTTGCCGCCGAGGCTGGGTGGCCACATGGATCAGAGGACGCTGCCGCGCGAGTACCGGACGAGGGCGGGATCGGGGGCCGGGGCCTTCGTGGGGATGGGTCTCGTCTGGGTGTGGGGCTGCTACCAGTCGGCGACCGCCGATCGCCTGCCGCCCTGGTGGAGGCTGGGGCTGCCGGTTCTGACGGCCCTGTTCATCGCCTTCGTGGCCTACACCCGGCCGCGTCGGTTCACGGCGCTCGACGAGCGGGGGATCGCCGTACGGAACCTCCTGCGGGTGCGGCGGGTGGAGTGGGCGGAGCTGCACGACATCCGGGCCGAGGCCTGGCCCGAGAAGGCGCGGGCCATCCCCGGCACGCCCCGCGTCCGCGCGTACGCCTACCTGCGCGACGGCAAGCGGATCGTGCTGCCGTGCGTGGACGACCGGGAGGTCGAGGCGGTCCGCACCGAAGTGGCCCTCATCCGGTCCGTGTGGACCGCCCTGCGCGGCCCCGGATGGCATCCGGATCCGGGCCCGGCCCCGGACATACCGGGATGATTGCGGGAAGTGGGTGTGGGCTGCGTCACGTTCCAGTTCAATGACGTGACGTGCCGCACACGCGAACACCTGCAGGGGGCCCAGGTGACTGCATTCGGACGTGACGAGACCGCCGACGATCTGCTCGCAGCGCTGCTGGACGGGATGGACGCGGCCTTGTGCGCGTTCGATGCCGATGGCGTGATCACCCACTGGAACCGTGAGGCCGAGCGGATCCTCGGGTGGTCGGCGGGGGAGGCCGTGGGGCGCAAGGGGTTCGCGGGGTGGGCCGTGCGGGCCGCCGACGCGCAGGACGTGCAGGACAGACTCATGGCCGCCCAGGACGTGCCGGGGCGGCAGGTGCACGAGTTCGCGCTGCTGACCAAGGACGGCGGGCGGGTGCTCGTGCGGACCCAGTCCGCCGGGGTGCCGGGCGCCGACGGGAAGCCGGCCGGGGTGTACTGCGCCTTCAGCGAGGTGCACGCGCAGATCGACCTGGAGCGTTCCATCGCCCTGAGCGAGGCGCTGATGGAGGACGCCTCCTGGGGCGTCGTGCTCGTGGATGTGGACCTGCGCCCGGCCGTGGTCAACGTCCATGCCGCCCGCGCCTTCGGGTCCGGCCGCACCACGCTGCTCGGGCGGCCGCTGGGGGAGCTGCTGGCGCAGGGGGTGGAGGAGCTGGAGGGGGCCCTGCAGCACGTGCTGGCCGAGGGCGCGCCCCCGGCGCCCGCGGAGCTGTGGGTGTCCGTACGGGGCCCCGAGGGCGTGCGGCGGCGGTGCTGGCGGTGCGGGTTCCTGCGCCTGGCGTCGCCGCTCGCGGAGGAACCCGTACCGCTCGGGGTCGCGCTGCTGTTCCAGGACGTCACCGAGGCCCGCCAGGCGCAGCTGGACACGGCGCAGCTGCGGTTCCGGTCCCACCAGCTGTACCGGGCCGGGCGGGCCGCCGCCGAGTGCGAGGACCCGGCCGAGGCGGCGGCGGTGCGGCTGGAGTTCGCGCTGGCGGGCTTCGCCGAACACGCGCTGGTGGACGTACTGGAGCCGCTACGGGAACCGGAGTCCGTGCGGCTGCTGCGCTGGGCGGCGTCGCCGCCCGGCCTGCCGGGGCTGCCCGAGCCCGGGGCGATCCCGGTGCGCTACGCGGCCGGGCACCCGGTGCTGCAGGCGCTGGAGCGGGTCGGGTCGGTGCGGGCCAGCGCCCCGCACGGGCAGGCCGACGGGGCGTGGGCGGGCAACCGGCGCTGGCCCCAGGGGGCGGCGCACGCCCTGTGCACGGTCCTGCGCAGCCGGGGCCGGAGCCTGGGGACGCTGACGTTCCTGCGGGGGCCGTCCAGGCCCGCCTTCGAGCGCGCGGACGCGGCGTACGCGGAGGAGGTCGCGGCCCGCGTCGCGGCGGACCTGGACCTGGCCGGGAGGTGAGGTGCCCGCCCCCGGGTGCCTGGTGCCCAGGGGGTGCCTAGTGGCGGAAGAAGATGCGGTCGCCGTACTCCTGCATGACGCGGCCGTTCCACTCGTGGCCGCCGTCGACGTTGCCCGAGCGCAGGAGCGGAGGTTCGACCCCGCGGGCGACGAGCTCGCCGGCCGCCGCGGCCATGACGGCCTGCATGATCGCGCTGGTCACGACGGTGGAGGCGGGGGCGAAGGGGGCTTCGATGCCTTCGTGGGTGAGCTCGGCGTCGCCGACCGCGATCTTGCTGTCGAGGACGATGTCGCAGTGGTCCTTGAGGAAGGTGCCGGAGACGTGGCGGGACTTGGTGTCGGTCGCGTAGGCCACCGAGGTGACGCCGATGACCTTGAGGCCGATCGCGCGGGCGTTCATGGCCATCTCGACCGGCAGCGCGTTGCGCCCGGAGAGGGAGATGATCACGAGGACGTCGCCGTCACTGGCCGGGCTGCTGTCCAGGACCGCCCCGGCGAGGCCGTCGACGCGCTCCAGGGCGCTGCCGAGGGTGGCGGGCATGACGTCGATGCCGGCGGTGCCGGGGACGGCGAGGAAGTTCATCAGGGCGAGTCCGCCGGCCCGGTAGACCACGTCCTGGGCGGGGAGCGAGGAGTGCCCGGCACCGAAGGCGAAGAGCTTGTTCCCGGCGGCCACGGCGTCGGCGATGACGGTGCCGGCCTCGTTGATGCGTGCGGACTCCTCGTCCCGTACCCGCTCCAGCAGGCCGATCGCGGCGTCGAAGAACTGACCGGCCAGCTTGCTCTCGCTCATACGCCGATGGCCTTCCGGGGTGGGAGTGGGTGAGGTTGTCGTCCGTGTCCGCCGCTCACCGTGCGGTCTGGACCAAGGGCGTGTCAATACGAACTTCCATCCATGGGGCGAAAGGCCCGGTGGGCGACGTAATGAGAGGTGGCCACGGGGGCGCGAGGGGCGTTTCGAGGCGGTCCGGAACGGCCCTTGACGTCCTACACGGGACGGTTGTCCGCGCGATGGGTCAGAATTGGGGGCAGGGCCAGCGCACGCAATCCGAGGGGCACGAATGTCCGGACTGATCGACACCACGGAGATGTACCTCCGCACCATCCTCGAACTGGAAGAGGAAGGTGTGGTCCCCATGCGCGCCCGCATCGCCGAGCGGCTCGACCAGAGCGGCCCGACGGTGAGCCAGACGGTGGCGCGGATGGAGCGCGACGGCCTGGTGGCCGTCGCCAGCGACCGACACCTGGAGCTGACCGACGAGGGGCGCAAGCTGGCGACGCGCGTGATGCGCAAGCACCGGCTCGCGGAGTGCCTGCTCGTCGACGTCATCGGTCTGGAGTGGGAGCAGGTGCACGCCGAGGCCTGCCGCTGGGAGCACGTGATGAGCGAGGCGGTGGAGCGGCGGGTGCTGGAGTTGCTGCGTCACCCGACCGAATCGCCGTACGGCAACCCGATCCCGGGACTGGAGGAGCTGGGCGAGAAGGCCGAGGCCGACCCGTTCCTGGAGGAGGGCATGGTCAGCCTCTCCGAGCTGGATCCGGGCGCTGAGGGCAAGACCGTCGTGATCCGCCGGATCGGCGAGCCGATCCAGACGGACGCGCAGCTGATGTACACGCTGCGCCGGGCGGGCGTACAGCCCGGTTCGGTGGTCAGCGTGACCGAGTCGCCCGGCGGTGTGCTGGTCGGCAGTGGGGGCGAGGCGGCGGAGCTGGACTCGGACATCGCCTCCCACGTGTTCGTGGCGAAGCGCTGACGGACGGGCAGGGGGCGGTTCGGCGGGCGAGGTTTCGGCAGGCGACGGCTCGGCAGGCGTCGGCTCGGCAGGCGAGGGTTCGTCAGGCTGACGCACGGACGTTCGATCGGGTCGTCAGTGCGAGCGAATCCGGCTGGTGTCGGCCGATGTGGACCGGTGCGGATCTGTATGGATGGTCCCGGCGCCTTACGGCGCCGGGACCGGTCCTCCCCTGCTTGACCTGGAGCCCCGAGCTCTCAAGGTCATCCCTTCGGACCGTCTTCCCCGAGCGGCCCGCCTCCCTGTTGAAAGGATCTCCATCGGCAGCGGCGGTCAATCCTTGAGCAAGGTCACTCGAAAGAGCGGTGTTGGCGGCGAGAACCCCGTTTTCGAATACGGGTTCGATACTGTGGCCGGGAGCGAAGGGGGTGCATCTGCGGTGGTACGACGCCTCGATGTGACGGGGGCCGACGGCGTACGCCTGGCGGCCTGGGAGTTCTGCGAAGCGGCCGCGGAGCGCGAGCCGGATCCATCGCCCTCACCGGCGCCGACACCGGATCCGTCGCAGTCGCCGTCGGGTGAGCCCGCGGCCCTCTTACTGCACGGCCTGATGGGCCGTGCCTTCCACTGGGCGGGCACCGCCCGCTGGCTCGGCGCGAGCCGCCGCGTCGTGGCCCTCGACCAGCGCGGCCACGGCCAGAGCGAGCGCCCCCCGACCTCCGGGCCCGGCAGCTCCGTCGCCTACGGACGCGAGGCCTTCGTGGCCGACGCCGAAGCCGCGGTCGAGCAGCTCGGCCTCGCGCCGGTGACGCTGATCGGCCATTCCATGGGCGCCCTCACGGCATGGCAGCTCGCGGCCCGCCGCCCCGACCTCGTGGCGGCCCTGGTCATCTGCGACATGAGGGCGTCCGCCCTCGGCGAGGCCTCGCAGCAGGAGTGGGAGGAATGGTTCCGACACTGGCCGCTGCCGTTCCCCACGCAGGACGCCGCGCGGCGCTGGTTCGGCGAGGACGACCCGCGGGTGGAGCGCCCGGATCCCGGCCGGGGCGAGTTCTTCGCGGAGGTCATGCACCAGGCGGACGACGGCTGGCGCCCGCTGTTCTCGCGCCGCCAGATGCTGACCGCGCGGGAGACATGGGTGCACGACGCGCACTGGGAGGAGCTCGCCCAGGTCCGCTGCCCGACGCTGGTCGTCCGCGGCCTGGACGGCGAACTGGGCCGGGCGGAGGCCCAGGAGATGGTCCGCGTCCTGCCGGCCGGCCAGTACGCCGAGATCCCGGACGCCGGCCACTACCTCCACTACGACCACCCGACGGCGTGGCGCGCGGCGGTGGAACCGTTCCTGGAGGGCATCAAGGCATCGGCGTGAGGGGCCGGCGGGGACCTGGCGGGCCTGCCGGGGCCCCCGCGGGCCCCGGCCGACCGGTGAGGGCGGCTGCGGCTGCCGGGCGGGGCGCCCCGCTCCCCGTCCCCCTGCCCGCTCCTGCGGGCCCTGTGGGGGCCCTACGGGGCCTTGCCGTGACCCCGTCTCTTTCGGATCTTGCGGGCCCGGCAAGATCCGAAAGAGACGGCCTAGGGGCGCAGCATGCGTAGGGCATCGGTCAACGTGACGGGCTCGTCGCTCCAGGAGCAGACCTCCAGCCACGACAGGAAGCCGTTCCGGGTGAACGCCAGGACCTCGCCGATGCAGTCCTCGACCGTGTCGTACAGCTGAACCTCGGCCGCGACCACGGTGCCGACGGGCAGGGGCGCCGCCGCCACTTTCTCCGTGTCCAGGTCGAAGTGCGTCGTACCGCAGCCGCACGAGCAGCGTCCGGCCGTCCGGAGGTACGGCACTTGCAGGCGGAGAGCGCGGTGGATCGCGTCCTCCGTCCCGAGCAGGACGTCCAGCGCGGCCGTGACATCGGAGGGCAGCCCCGGTGGCCCGCCCGCCGCGGTGGGGGCCGTCACGGGCCGCCGTCCAGGAGGGCGAGCTGGTCCGGCAGGGGGAGGGCTTCGCCCGAGGCGAAGGCGGTCGCGAAGGCCTCCGGGCCCAGGGCCGCGCGGGCTCGGGACGTTGCCCGGTCGGTGTCGGCGCGTTCCGCCCGGGGGCGCGGGGTGCCCGCCGAGGCGCGCAGCGCCGTCGCCGTGCCCAGGAGGGAGGCCGCCCGGGCGGGCGGGAGTATCCCGGCCAGCCCTTCGAGGGCCAGGGCGAGCGCGCGGGGGTCCCCGGTGCGGCGAGCCGCCGCGAGGCCTTCCCGGTGCAGGGACTCCGCCGCGGTCGGGTCGGCCCGCAACTCCGCGACGTACCCCAGCTCCGCCAGGATCAGCGCCGCCCCGGAGTCCACCCCGAGCCGCCGGTTCCAGGCGAGCCACGGCCGCAGCCGGGCCTCGGCGGCGTCCAGGTCTCCGCTGCGCCGCGCGCCCAGGGCGAGTCCGATCGCCGCGAACTGCTCGGCCGGGCGGTGGCATTGCTCCTCCGCCAGCCGCAGGGCCTGCTCGTGCAGGGCGGATGCTTGCGTGAGGTCGCCGGTGAGCAGCGCGATGCGGCCCTGCCGGGCCAGCCGGAAGGAGGCGTGCGTCCACAGCTCCAGTTCCTGCGCGTCCCGTACGCCGTCCTCGTGGAGCCGCGCCGCGGCCGCGTAGTCCCCGGTGACCTCGGCGAGGATGCCGAGCTGCTCCGAGGTCTGCAACTGGCCCCATCGGTCGCCGAGTTCGGTGAACACGGCGGCGGCAGCCTCCGCGTTGCGGCGCAGTTCCGCGAGGTCGCCGTCGTAGAGGGCCCGCGTCGAGAGGGTGAGGAGCGCGACCGCTTCGCCCCAGCGGTCGCCGGTTTCGCGGAACTTGGCGGGCAGGGAGGCGACTTCGTCTTCGAGTACGCCGGAGCCGAAGCCGCACCGGGCGTAGGTCAGCAGCCACTGTCCCCGCAGGTCGGCGCCGGAGAAGTCGCCGCCCAGGTGGCTGTCGTCCCCGCCGAGCAGTGCGAAGGCGGCGTGCAGGGCCGTCGAGCCCGCCGCTCCGGTGGCGTCGGTGGCCTCCTGGATCCGGCCGCGCAGGAACCAGTACCAGGACTGCGCGCCGACCAGTCGCAGCCCCAACTCCCCGGCCCCCGTGTGCTCCAGGGCTGCCCGTGCGTTGAGGCTCTCCCGGTCGAGCCGCCGCAGCCACTCGCCCTGCTCGGGCCCGTGCAGACGACCGGCCGCGCGTTCGGCGAACCCGGTGTAGTACTCCGCGTGCCGCTGCCGGGTCGCGGCCGTCTCTCCGGCGGCATCGAGCCGCTCCAGCCCGTACGCCGCCACCGACTCCAGCAGCCGCAGGCGCGCGTCCCCGTACGACGGGTCGCCGTAGGCGGCGACCACGAGCGAGCAGTCCACGAGCCGTGTGACGAGATCGAGGACGTCCTGACCGGGGATGCCTCGGCCCGCGGCGCCTTCGCCCACACTCCCGGCCACACCCCCGTCCGCGCCTTCGTCGGCGCACACCGCCTCGGCCGCCTCCAGGGTGAATCCGCCCGCGAACACCGACAGCCTGCGCAGTACCGTCGCCTCCGCCGGCGAGAGGAGCTCCCAGCTCCAGTCGATCATCGCGCGCAGCGTGCGCTGGCGGGCCGGGGCGTCGCGGCGCACCTGGTTGAGCAGGCGGAACCGGTCGTGGAGCCGTTCCGCCAGGGCCTCCACGCCCAGGACCCGTACCCGCGTCGCGGCGAGTTCCAGGGCGAGCGGGATCCCGTCCAGCCGGCGGCAGATCAGGGCTACGGCCTCGGCGGTGCGGGGGTCGAGGGCGAAGCCGGGGGCGGCGGCGGCCGCGCGGGCCGCGAACAGTTCCATGGCCTGGGCCTCCTCGAGCGGGGCGACGGCCTCGATCACCTCGCCCGAGAGCGCGAGCGGCTCCTGGCTGGTGGCGAGGACGCGGAGCCCGGGGGCGCGGCGCAGGAGCCGGTCGGTGAGGGCCGCGGCGGCGGGCAGGAGGTGTTCGCAGTTGTCGAGTACGAGCAGGGCCGCTCGCCGCCGCAACGCCTCGCCGAGCCGCTCCTCTACGGAGCCGCCGCCCGCGTCGTCCTCGCGCATCCCGACCGCGGCCGCCACCGCCTCGGCGACCGACGCGTGGTGGGCACCGGCGAGTTCCACGAACCAGACCCCGTCGGGGTGGGCCTCCTCGAGCCGGGCCGCGGCGGCGAGCGCGAGCCGGGTCTTGCCGACGCCGCCGGGCCCGCACAGCGTCACCAGCCGGCCGTCCCCGAGCGCCGCGCACACCCGGACGACGGCCTCCTCGCGCCCCACGAGGGAGCTGACGGGGGTGGGCACCTTCCCACCACCCCCGAACCCCCGCCCCCGAGCCCCCTCCACGGCCCCCGGTCCGAGCCCCGGCACCGGTCCGAGCCCCGGCACCGGTCCGACGCCTGCCACCGGGACGGCCGGCACCGCGCTGGCCGAGCCTGCGGCGGCCGGGCCTGCGCCACCCGGGCCTGCGCCACCCGGAACGGCGGCAGTCGGGACGGCGGCGGTCGCGCCCGTGACGGCCGCGCCCGCGATGGCCGGGCCTGCGGCGGCAGGAATGGTGATGTCCGGGACCGCGAGGGCCGGGCCCACGCCGTCCCGGCCAGCGCTGGTCGGGCCGGAGACAGCCCGGCCCGCGTCGCCCGGGCCCGAGACCGTTGTGCTGGAGACGGTCGGGCCTGCGACGGCCGCGCCCACGCCGCCCGTGCCTGCGCTGCCCGGGCCTGCGGCGCCCGGGACCACGCCGGTCGCACCTGCGGCGGCCGGGACGGCGCTGTCCGGAACGGTGGCGGCCGCCCCCGCGCCGCCCGCCGCCACCGGGACCGGCCCCGCCAGTGCGGGGTCCTGGCGGAGGATGGCTTCGTACAGGGACCTGAGTTCCGCGCCGGGGTCGATGCCGAGTTCCTCGGCGAAGAGGTTGCGCAGGTGTGCGTAGACGGCGAGGGCCTCGCTCTGGCGGCCGGCGCGGTACAGAGCCCGCATCTGGCTGCCGCGCAGCCGCTGGCGCAGCGGGTGGGTGGCTGCGGGGCCGGTCAACTCGTCCGCCAGCTCCCGGTGTTCGCCGAGGGCTAGGCGGGCCTCCGCCAGGTCCTCGTACGCCGTGATCCGCTGCTCCTCCAGCCGGGCGATCGCCGCCCGGGTGAACTCCGCGTCCCGGAAGTCGGCGTACGCGTCCCCCTGCCACAGCCCGAGCGCCCGGGCCAGCAGCTCCGCCCGGGGCCGCGGCTCCGCCTCCTTGCGCGCGGCCGCCGCCAGCTCCGCGAAGCGGTCCGCGTCCACGGCCCGCGCGGGAGCGCGCAGGGCGTAGCCCGCCGGACCGTACGAGACCAAGGCGCGTGCGCCGTCCTCGGCCCCGGCGAGGGTCCGGCGGAGCTGGGAGACCTTGGTCTGGAGGGTGTTGCCCGGGTTGCCGGGGGCGGCGTCGCCGGCCTCGCCCCACAGGTCGTCGATCAGCCGGTCCACCGGCACGGGGCGGCCGTCGCGTACCAGGAGGGCCGCGAGCAGGGCCCGTACCTTCGCCTCGCGAACGGGCACGGGCGTCCCGTCGTCCGTGCGGACGGTCAGTGGCCCCAGCACCTCGAAACGCATGCCGCAACGTTACTTCTTGACCGTCAGCCCGCATGCGGTCCAGGCGTGCACGACGCCGTGCGCGGCCCCGTGCGCGGCCCGTGCGTGACGCGTGCGCGGCCCGTGCGCGGCCCCGGACATGGTGCTCCTGTGACCGCGACCGAGCGGCCGCCGCCGCCGAACACACCGGAAGGAAGACTCAGATGACCACCGCCGCCCCCGCCAAGAGCACCCTCTCCCGCGAGGTCCGCCTCGCCGCCCGCCCCGTAGGCGAGCCGGGCCCGCACCACTTCGAGCTGGTCGCCGCCGAGGTCCCGGACCCCGCCGAGGGCCAGATCCTCGTCCGCAACACCTGGATGTCCGTGGACCCGTACATGCGGGGCCGGATGGACGGCGCCCCGTCCTACATCCCGCCCTTCGCCCTCGGCGCGGCCCTCGAAGGCAGCGCGATCGGCGAGGTCGTCGCCTCCCGCTCCGCGGCGGTGCCGGTCGGGGCGACCGTCTCGCACTTCCTCGGCTGGCGGGAGTACGCGGTCCTCGACGCGGCCGCCGCCACCGTCGTGGATCCCTCGGCCGCCTCGCAGGCCGCGTACCTGGGTCCGCTCGGCACCACCGGACTGACGGCGTACGCGGCGCTGACCCGCACCGCCCCGGTCAAGGAGGGCGACGTGGTCTTCGTCTCCGCCGCCGCCGGAGCGGTCGGCAGCGTCGCCGGGCAGCTGGCGCGGCGCCTGGGCGCCTCCCGGGTGATCGGCTCGGCGGGCGGCCCGCTGAAGACGCGCACGCTCCTGGACCGCTTCGGCTACGACGCGGCCGTCGACTACCGCCAGGGCGACCTGGCCGGCCAGCTCGTCGAGGCGGCCCCCGAGGGCATCGACGTCTACCTCGACGCGGTCGGCGGCGACCACCTCCAAGCGGCCATCGGCGCGATGCGCCAGGGCGGGCGGATCGCCATGGTCGGAGCGATCAGCGGCTACAACTCCACCGCTCCGGCGGTGGGCCCGGACAACCTCTTCCAGGCGGCGGCCCGCGAGGTGACCCTGCGCGGGATGCTCGTCTCCAGCCACTTCGACCTGTTCCCGGAGTGGATCGGCCGGGCGGCGGGATGGCTGGCGGACGGCAGCCTGCGCACGGAGGAGACCGTCGTCGACGGCATCGAGCGGGCCCCGGAGGCCTTCCTCGGCATGATGCGCGGCGCGAACACCGGCAAGATGCTGGTCCGCCTCGCCCCGGAACCCACCGCCGCGAAGGCGCCCACGCCCACCATGCGCACCACCACCACGCCCACCACCACCACGCCCACCACCGATGCCCGATGAGCGCCGCCCTGGTCGTCCTGGCCCACCCCCGCGGCGATTCCCTCACCGCCCAGCTCGCCCGCCGTGCCGTGGCCCGGCTGGAGGCCGACGGCCACACGGTCGACGTACTCGATCTGCACGCCGAGGGCTTCGACCCCCGGATGGGCACGGAGGACGAGCCGGACTGGTCGGATCCCGACAAGGAGTACTCCGCCGAGACCCGGGCCCACATGGACCGGATCGCCGCCGCCGAGATCCTCGTGGTCGTCTTCCCGCTCTGGTGGTTCGGCCTGCCGGCCATCCTGAAGGGCTGGATCGACCGCGTCTGGAACAACGGCTTCGCCTACGGGCGCCGCACCCCGCTCCTGAAGGGCAAGCGGATGGTCTGGATCCCGCTGGTGAGCTACCCGGAGGCGAAGTTCAAGGAGCTGGGCTGGGACGGGCCGGTGGACCGCCTGCTCCGCGTCGGGATCTCGGAGTACTGCGGCATCGAGGGGGCCAGCGTCCACTTCGTCTACGACTCCCTGAGCGCGGGCGCCTCGGCCCTGGCCGAGGCGGACACCGCCCTGACATCGGCCTGGCCCCGGCCCGTTGACCGGCAGCCGTCGGTCAGCGGTACCGGATGACCCTCACCCCGCACTCGTGCAGCCCGTCGAGGCTGGTGAACTCTTCCGCCGCCCCGTCGACCAGCGCCACCGGCCCCCTCGTCGTTCGGAACCCGGTGAGCAGCAGCCCGGTCGAGGGCCGGCCCCGGCCGTCGAGGCGCCGCACCCACACGAGTGCCCGCCCGTCGGCCGGAAGAGCCGACAGTGCCTCCACGGCCTCGGTCATCGTCGAGTGCTCGGACACGTCGAGTACGTCGCCCAGCTCGCGCATCGTGGAAGCGAACCAGGAGGCTCTGCTCGGCCGGGGTGTGGGCCCCACCGGGTTGCCGCGGTCCCAGGCCGTGAAGAAGCCCCACGGGTCGGAGTTGGGCAGCAGGAAGGGCGCCTCGGGGCCCTTCGGCACCACCAGGGCGGCGTCGACCATGGCATGGCGCCAGTCCCCGTCCCGTAGCGCGACGGTGGTCTCGCAGGCGAACAGCCACCCGCGCGCCGTCTCGTCCCGCGCGTCCGGAGCCACCAGCTCGATGGGCTCCTCGTAGGTCCTGCGCAGCCATTCCCCGGCCTTGCGCCGGGCGGATTCCAAGTCCTTCGCCGTCTGGGGGACCTCCGGCCGGAACCGGGCGAAGGCGAGCCCCAGCACTCCGGCACTGTCCAGCCGCGCCAGACCGCCGGTCATCCCGTCCAGGAACACCACGTTGCCGTTGTTGTTGTGCGCGTACAGGAGGTGCCCGCTGGCCTCGGCCCCGCCGGCGGTCCTGCGCACCCACACCACACCTTGTGTGTCGGGCCCGGTCTCCCGGGCCCGCCGGATCACTTCGTCCCAGCTCCCGCACAGCAGCTGTTCGGCGTCGGGGAAGTAGCGCCGCAGCAGCAACTCCCACCACCCCGGGGCCTCATGGGTCGGCTGCCACGGCAGGGGGGATGACGGAGCCCCGGCGAGTGCGGCCGCCATGGTCACCACGCACCCGCGCGAGTTCAGCCGTCGCGCCTGCGTCTGCGGGTCTCGGGACGCGGGAGCCCGTGTGTAGGCCGCCGCGTCCCCCCACGGATCGTCCGCCGCCGGATGGAAGGGCCGTCCGGCGTCCTTGGGCACCACCACCGAGGCGGCCAGCATCGGCGTCCGTGGGTACCCGGGCTGCTCGATGGTCCGGCAGGCGAACAGCCAGGTCCCCTTGTCCTCGGCGACGGGATCGGTTCCCACCAGCTCGACGAGCCCGTGGTAGGTGTCGAGCAGCCACTTCAGCGCCCGCTGCCACGGCTCGGCTTTCACCGTGCCGCCCTTGCTCGCACCGACCCAGCCCCCTTGCCGCGCATAGGCCAGATATTCCGCCACAGGGGTGTGCGACGGTGGGAAGTGCGGTGCTGTCCCATCTTTGGGGACAAGGGCCAGGCGTGTGAGCGGAGCGAATTTTCGATCGCCGGTATCGAGGTGTTCCCGAGAGTCGAAGCGCACACCCCAGGCGATGTCGTATTCTTCGGAAAGGTCCGGCTGAATGACGATGGTGTAGCGTCGCTGGCTGTGCTCAAAAGCGCGCGTCAAGAATGCCTCTGCGGCGGCGAACGCGTCAGCTGATGAGAGCGTCATCTATTGCCTCTTGTAGGGAATGTGGCCGATATATTTAGCGTCTTCCAGTTTCGCCAGGGTCCCGCTCTGGCCATCTAGGAACACTACCCCATGGTCGGTATTGACCGCGTTGAAGACGTGGGCGGTGCCGTCTTCCCGCTCGATGTAGACGACGCTCCGGGCGCCTCCTCCGGCCGATTCCAGGTCGCGGATGATGTCGTCGTAGCCGTGCACCCAGTCGTAGTCGCCCGGCTCGCGGCCCTTTAGTCCGAGTTCCTTCGGTGGGACGTGGTCCGGGTCAATCTTCGGCGAGGTCGAGACCTCCGCCCCATCCAATCTCCGATCCACGGTCACTACATTGTGTGAGCAGTTATCGGTGTATCCGTACTCGTTTGTATTGTTGATGTCCTTGAGCCATGGATACTGGTCGTCCAGAAAACCCTGCGCTTCCTCGGGTGTGACGGAATCTGCGTGGATTGCTCTTTCGGATACCTGATCCGTGGGCTTGGCGAGGTCCTTCCAGTCGGGTACCCCGTGAGGAGTGCTTCCCGGGTGCACGGTGTGCTTTGCCGCGCCCTCGGTACCCGCCTCCAGCGCTTCCTTCCCGACCCGGGCCCCGACCCGTGCTCCGCTCAGGCCCTTGGTGCCGATGAGTTCGGGGATGAGGCGGCCGAGGCCTTCGCTCGGGTCGTCTTTGAAGCTGTCGATGAAGGCGCCCGGGATGCGCTCCGGGTGGGCGGCGGTGGAGACGAGGCCGGCCAGGGACGTGCTGACGCTCTGTGCGTACTGTGCCGGGTGCGTGAGGTTGTAGAAGTCCATCGGGTTGAGGCCGCGGGCGAAGTTCAGCATCCCCGCCGTGCCCTTGGCCGCGCCGCCCACCACGTGGTTGAGTTCGACGGCCACGGCGCCCCCCTGGTCGAGGAACTCGGCCATCACCCGTTGCCGCGTCGTCGGCTCGGCCGGGGCGAGTCGGTGGCGGCCGCGATGGCCCGCTCGGCGGTGGTGGCCGCGTCGTCGCGCTGGCGGCGGGCCTCGGTGAGGATCTCCTGGGCCCGGCTGAGCTCCGCCGTGCCCACGGTGGACTCGACGGGCGGGGGGCCGGGGTCGCCCGCTCCGCTCCGTACGGCCGCGTTGAAGGCCTCGGCCTGATCGGCGTACGTGTCCGCGGCGTCCTTGCGTGCCTTGACCGCCGCTCGGTGGAGCTCGATGGCGCCCCGGGCCTGTTCCTGTGCCCACTCGACCGTTTCCGCGTACCGGTTGAGTGCGCTGCCCGCGGCCTCGCACGCGTCGGCGGCGTGGAACCAGTCCGTCGGGTGCATCGAGAACTTCTCGCGGAAGGCGTCGGCCGCGGCGCCCTTCCACTGGTCGGAGTTCAGGGCCTTCATGCCCTGGCCGACCCGGCCGAAGGCCGTACGGAAGTCCATGAGATGCGCCGCCGACTCGCGGATCGCGGCAGCCTTGCCGTGGACGAGTTCGTCGGCCAGCTCGCTCTGTCCGAGTTGCTTCTCGCGTATCGAAACCCCGAGGCCGGAGGCGACCTCGTCGCCGAAGCCCTCGACCTTGTCCGCCCAGTCGTGCGCGCCGAGGCGGTCGAGGTCCGCCCCGACCACTTCGGTGGCCACGTCGATGCCGTGACCGACGGCCTGCTTGGCGGAATCCACCCCGCGGCCGAGTTGTTCGACGCCCTTGTCGAGGAGTTCACCCCAGTCCGGCATCAGTGCTCACCGCCCGGCTGTGGTCCGGGGCCCGGGCCGGCGATGTCGTCGACCGCCCTGTCGGCCTCGTCCCGGAGTCCGGCGACGTCGATGAGCTGGTTGGACAGGAGCAGATCGGAGCCGTTCAGGTCCCGGATCGTGCCCTTCCAGGCTTCCCCGCTGTTCTCGGAGGCCCAGTCGTAGGACTCCCGGCTGTAGTCCGCGTCCCGGATCTGCGTGTACGGATTCTCGGAGAGGACCTCGCCCCAGTCCTTGCCGACGACGTCCGCCTCGGACGCGTACGGATTGCCCAGCCCGGCGTTGGCCACCACCTTGAAGCTGCCCTGGATGTACTGGTCCTGCTCGTGCAGTGCCCCCGCCGACAGCCCGACCTTCGCCGCGAAGGCGTTGCCTTCCTGCACGAGGGAACGGACCCCCCACTCCCAGCGCCCGCAGAAGGTGTCCAGGGTGGAGGTGAGGCCTTCGTGCCCGGTCTCCATCCCCGAGAGCGCGAGCCCGGAGAATCCGCGGCCCATGCTCGCCGTACCGACCAGCCCGAGCTCCTTCAGCTCGGC
Source organism: Streptomyces stoeckheimensis (assembly GCF_045822005.1). NCBI lineage: Bacteria > Bacillati > Actinomycetota > Actinomycetes > Kitasatosporales > Streptomycetaceae > Streptomyces > Streptomyces stoeckheimensis. The sequence continues at coordinate 5,075,308 of NZ_CP169550.1, forward strand.
GAGCGTCTGTGTGATCCCCTGCGCGATCTGGCCCAGAGCCTCCTTCGAGGCGTCGAGATCGGCACCGTCCCCGCTCATGCCGCCGCCTCCCCGTCGAGCGCCGCCGCATCCGGCACGATCCCGCGTACGGGCGGGAAGACCGCGCCGTCAGGACCGGCCGCGTCCAGCGCGATCCCGCACGGGAAGTCCAGCGCCGGCACCACTTCGTCCAGCAGCCGTGCGCCGATCACCCGCCGGTACGGCCATTCCCGCCCGACCTCGCCGCGTGCCTCGGCGAAGCGGGCCAGCGTCTCCTCGCTAGTGAACGCGCAGATCCAGTCCAGGCCCCCGAGTCCGGCCGTCCACAGGCCACCCCGGTCGTCGAAGGGCACCAGCACCACGCGGCCGCGGAAGTCCGTCAGCCGCTCCAGCGCCGCATCCCGTGCAACCGCCACCGGATCGCACTCCGCTACGGGAACCACCGCCGGGGCGGAGGCCGCCCGTCCGGCCGCCCCCGCCCGCAGTTGAGCCCACTCTTCGTCGAATCCCACCCCGGAACCCCCTCGCTCGATCACCCCAACGTAGCTGTGCGCGGGGTCCCGGCGGGCTGACCGGGGTGTGGTGAGAGTGCGTCAGCCCTTGCTGACCGCCAGGAGGATTTCGGGGAGCTTGCGTGCCACCGTCGGGGCTGCGAGGCGGAGGCCGGCCCAGGTGGCCAGGGTGGCCCAGGCCACGCCCAGGGGGAGCAGGATCCAGCTCAGGGAGTGCTGGTCGGCCCCGCTGAAGTAGACGGCCAGGACGATCATCGGGGAGCAGATCAGCGCCGAGGCGAGCATGCCGCCGAAGATGCCCGCCCATGCCAGGGCGCCCTGCCCCGGGGCGACGTTCTTGAAGGCGCCGTCCGTCGGGATCGAGTACGGGAAGCGGGCCGAGGCCAGGGCTCCCGTGCACAGCATCGAGCCGAGGATGGCCAGCGCCAGGCCCAGCGCGGCGGGGAAACCGGCCCAGTTGCCGACCAGGGCGGCCGTGATCGCCGCGACCACCGCCGTGAAGGGCACGGTGATCAGCGCGAGGGCCAGGGCGCGGGCGCGCAGTTCCACGTACGCGTCCCGGGTGCTGGAAATGGTCTGCGCGACCATCCAGAACGCCGAGGTGTCCTGCCCGAACTGGTTGTACATCTGGACGCCGAGCATGCCCGAGGCGAAGCAGGACAGGTACACCGAGCCGCTGCCCTGGAGGGCGTTGGCGACGGGGATGATCAGGCCGATCGCCAGGGCCGACACCCAGGCGGCCTTGGTCTTCGGGTCGCGTGCGATGTAGCGCAGCGCACGCTGGATCGCCGCGCCCGTACGGTCGTCCGGCAGGAGGGACCAGCCGCTGCCGGCCTTGCCGTTCGCAGGCTTCTTCTTCTCCTTGGCGGCCGCGATCGTCGAACCGTCCGGGGTGACCATCAGCTTGGTCAGGCTGCGCTCCCAGAACCAGAGCAGCAGTCCGAGGGCGGCCACGGTGATGACGAGCTGGGCGGCCGCGATCCCGTACGAGCCCTCGCTCGCGGAGTCCACCATCCCGACGGCCGTCGCCGGCGGCAGCCAGCGCACGACCGCCTCGGCCGGCTCCAGCCGCTCCAGGCCGCCGACCTCGAACAGCCGCTGGCCGGCGATGTTCGCCACCTGCGCGCCGATGGCGATCAGCAGCCCGCTGAGCAGCGCGAGGTCGCGTCCCTTGCGGCTGGTCAGCAGCCGGACGTTGGCCGTGGCCACCGCGCGGGCCAGCGCGACGCAGCCGACCAGCAGCAGCGGCACGGCCAGGACGGCGGCCACCACGCCCGCGGCGCCCCGCGCGAGGGCGATCACCGAGCCGGCGGCCAGGCACAGCGTGAACAGCGGCCCGATGCCGACGAGCGAGGAGGCCAGCAGGGCCCGGACGAGCGGCCGCGGGCGCAGCGGCAGCATGACCAGCCGGCTCGGGTCGAGCGTCTCGTCGCCGGTGGGGAAGAACAGCGGGACGAACGTCCAGCAGAGGGCCATGATCGCCGCCAGCAGGACGACGACCGTCCCGGCGTGCGCGTTGCCGCGCAGCAGGGCGAGGCCGAGCGTGGTGAAGAAGGCGATGACGAGGGCGAAGGCGAGGGCGCCGAAGTAGGCGGCCTTGCGCTTCGAGGAGCCCTTGAGTCCGTTGCGCAGCAGGGACAGCTTGAGGCGGACGAAGATCGGGGTGATGTTCACGGATGCGGCCGCGGAGGCGGGTGCGGATGCGGATGCGGCGGACCCGGCTGCGGGCGCCGGAGCCTGCGTGGGCGTGGGCGCGTTCATCGGACGCCCGCCCCGTTGCTCCCGCCGTTGGCCGCTGCCCCGCCGCCGAGCCAGTCCAGGGACTCGCCGGTGGCCCGGCCCTGCGCTCCGACCAGTTCCAGGAACGCGGCCTGCAGCGAGGGCGCGTCGCCCCGTACGTCGGCCAGCGGGCCCGCGGCCCGGATCCGGCCGCCGGCCATGACGGCCACCCAGTCGCACAGCGACTCGACGAGTTCCATGACGTGGGAGGAGAAGACGACCGTGGCACCGGAGGAGGTGTAACGTTCCAGCACTCCGCGGATGGTCTGCGCGGACACCGGATCCACACCCTCGAACGGCTCGTCCAGGAACAGCACTTCGGGGTTGTGGAGCAGCGCGGCCGCCAGGCCGATCTTCTTCCGCATGCCCGTCGAGTAGTCGACGATCAGCTTGTTCTGCGAACCGGCCAGGTCCAGGATCTCCAGCAGCTGCGTGGCCCGGCTGTCCGTCTCGCGGCCCGGCAGCCCCCGCAACCGGCCCATGTAGCCGAGCAGTTCCCGCCCGGAGAGCCGCTCGAAGAGCCGCAGGCCCTCCGGCAGCACGCCGATCCGGGACTTGACCTCGACCGGGTCCGCCCAGACGTCGTGCCCGGCGACGATCACCCGGCCCATGTCCGGGCGCAGCAGCCCCGTCACCATGGACAGCGTCGTGGTCTTGCCCGCGCCGTTCGGCCCGACCAGGCCGACGAACTGCCCGGCGGGCAGCTCCAGATCGATCCCGGACACGGCCACCTGCTCGCCGAACCGCTTCCACAATCCCTCAACTCGCACGGCGGGTGCGGCGGACGGTGCGGGTCGCACACCGCCGCCCGTTCCGTCCGTTCCGCCCGTCGCAACGCCCTGGTCCGGCATGCGCCTGCCTCTCGATTTCGTTCCCCGTGTCCTGCTTTTCTCACCATAGGAGGCGGGGGAGAGGCGGAGCAGTTACTTATGTCATGAGTTTCCCCACGCACATGTCCGCTGGTCAGAGCCTGTGGGCAGGGGCAGGGGCAGGGGCAGGGCCCCGTGGGTCATGGCCCCGTGGGTCAGGTCGTGCGCCGGGCCCGTTCCGCCGCCGCCTCGCGCCCGCACGCGTAAGCCAGCGCGTCGATCAGCTCCTCCACGTCGGGCAGCCACCGGTTCGCGGCCGTCGGCGGCTGCGCCCACTGCACCGAACCGCGCCCGCCGATCCGGGTCGGCGGCGCGGCCACGTACTCGCCCTCGCCGCGTGCGACCAGGTCGAGTTGGGCCGGCTGCCAGCCGATCTTGCGCAGCAGGTCGGGCACCTTCGCCCCGGCGCCGGGCAGGACGAAGAACAGCATCCGCCCCGCCGGGTTGGCGATCACCGGTCCGAGGGTGCGCTGCATGCGCTGGAGCCGGGCCAGGGCGAGGAAACCGGCCGCGTCCGGGACGTCGAGCGCGTCGAAGGTCCGGCCGGTGGGCAGCAGGATGGCGGCCTTCGGGTTCTTGCCCCAGAGCCGCCTGACCTGCACCGCGCTGCCCGAGGCCTGGGAGGCCCACTCCTTGCCCGCCGCGTGCGCGCCGGGCACCGGGCACTCCGCGGCCCCGCACGAGCACTGTTCCCGCCCGTCGCCGGACTCCAGCCAGGTGCCGGCGAAGACATCCCAGTGCCGTTCTTCCGTGTACCGCACGGCATGGTCCAGCAGCGGCTCACTGCGCTGCAGGGGGATGGGCGCGGTCTCCGTGACTCCGATGGTCTCTTCCACGTGCAACACAACTCTTGCGGTCACCGGGGGTTACGGGCGTAAACCCGCCGGGCTCGGGAGCATCGATCCTGCATGCGGGGCGCATCGGTGCATCGCGGGGGGCGCGTGGGAGGCCGGGGCGCCGTAGGTGGGTAGCGACAGGACGCAAGGGGGAAGATTCCCCGCACATCAGGCGGGAAGTGATCATTCGAACGATCACCCGCGTCTCTGGGGGTTTTCATGGCAGCCAGGCCTCTCGTCGCCCGCCAGCCGAACGAACGGCTGCAGGCGCTCATCCAGGAAGCCGGGTGCTCCAATGCCGGGCTCGCCCGGCGCGTCAACATGTGCGGGGCCGAGCACGGCCTCGACCTCCGCTACGACAAGACCTCCGTGGCCCGCTGGCTGCGGGGCCAGCAGCCGCGCGGCCGGGCTCCCGGGATCATCGCCGAGTCGCTGGGCCGCAAACTCGGCCGGACCGTCACCATCGACGAGATCGGCATGGCCAACGGCAAGAACCTCGCCTCCGGTGTCGGCCTGCAGTTCTCCCCGACCGTCATCGGAGCGATCGAGCAGGTCAGCGAGTTGTGGCGGAGCGACGTGGGGCGGCGCGACTTCCTGTCGGGGTCGAGCGTGGCCTCCTCGGCGCTGGTCGAGCCGAGCCGCGACTGGCTCATCACCGGGGCCGACGCGCAGGTCGCGCGCAGCGGCGGCTCACGGGTGGGGATGTCGGACGTGGAGGCGGTACGGGCCACCACGCAGGCGCTGAAGGACCTCGACCACCGCTTCGGCAGCGGGCACGTGCGCCCCGTGGTCGTGCACTACCTCAACTCGGTGGTCTCCGGCCTGATCGGCGGGGCCTACCGGGAGCCGGTCGGCCGGGCGCTGTTCGCGGCGGTCGCCCGACTCACCGAACTGGCGGGCTACATGGCCGTGGACACCGGCCAGCCGGGACTGGCGCAGCGCTACTACATCCAGGCGCTCCGGCTCGCGCAGGCGGCGGGCGACCGGGCGTACGGGGGCTACGTACTGGCGGCGTCGATGAGCCACCTCGCGGCCGAGCTGGGCAACCCGAGGGAGATCGCGCAGCTGGCGAGAGCCGCACAGGAGGGGACGCGGGGCCAGGTCACCCCCCGGGTGGAGGCGATGTTCTACGCGGCGGAGGCGCGGGGCCACGCGCTCCTCGGTGACGCGCGGTCGACGGCGGTGCTGTCCTCGCGGGCGCTGACGGCGCTGGAGCGGGCGGAGCCGGAGTCGGGGGACGATCCGGAGTGGATCCGGCACTTCGACCAGGCGTACCTCGCGGACGAACTGGCGCACTGCCACCGGGACCTGGGGCAGGCCGACGCGGCGGCGAAGCGCGCGGAGGAGGCCCTACGGGACCTCCCGGCGGGCAAGGCGAGGCGCCGGGCGATCGGTCTGCTCCTGCTGGCGGCGGCGCGGGTGCAGCAGCGCGAGGTGGAAGCCGCCTGCCAGACGGCGACGCAGGCGGCGGAGGCCCTGTCGGGCATCCGCTCCCACCGCGGGGCGGTGTACCTGGAGGACTTCCGCACCCGCCTGGACCCGTACCGGGAGGAACCGGCGGCCCGGGAGTTCACGGCCCGCCTGGAGCCGGTCCACTGACCCGCCGCCCGGCCCCGTGAACCAGGGCTGTCGGGCGGCGGGTCCGCCGGTTCGGCCGATGCCGGGGGTCCAGCGGATGCCGTCGGTTCAGCCGATGACCTCGATGCGGCCCTCACGGCCCATGCTGATGAGGTGGTTGGCGTCGGCGTCCACGAACCGGATGCGCCAGTAGCCGCTGGTCTGCGCGGTGAACTTCATGTTCACGGCTCCGTAGGCCCCGGAGACGGAGGTGCCCATCTCCTTCCACACGGTGGAGCCGTCGGGCCGGAAGTAGTAGCGGACCTTCTGGCCGGCATACGGTACGAGGCCCTCGGGGGTGGAGGTCCTCAGGACCGCGGAAACGGACAGCTGCTTCCCCTTGACCGCCTGGAGCGGTGCGAAGCGCTCGCCCGAGATCTGGGTTCCGGCGCGGTTCTGGAGGAGCACCTTGGTGCCCGTGCTGGGGCCGATGTTCTTGGTGCCCGGCGTGTACACCCGCCATCCGGTGGCGGAATACCAGCGCGACGGAAGGACCTTCACGGTGAACGGCTTGTTGTAGGGCACGGCGAGGGACGTCTTGGTGATCCACTGACCCGACGTGGTCCGGAACTGGATCTCGACCGGCGCCTGCTGGCTGGTGATGCCGTCGACGGTGATCTTGGCGCCGAGGGTGAGGCTGCCGTACTTGTCGGTGGAGACCACCTTGTCCTCGACGACCTTGGTCGTGTGGGTGACCTTCGCGACGGTCGCGGTGCGCGTGCCGTCTCCCATCAGCCAGCTGCTGGTGGCGACGGACACGTTCACGGAGCCGGTCCTGAAGATCGGAGGCAGGAGGGTGTAGCTGCCGTCGGGGCCGGCGGTGGCCTGCCCCTTCCCGGCTCCCGCGGCGGCGACGCTCTGGCCGGCGGCGGGCTTGATCGTGCCGTCGTCCGCCCGGCGGCTGAGCTTGCCGAGCACGGGCACGCCGGTCCCGTAGCGGGCGGTGAGGGGAGCCGTCGAGGTCAGCGTCAGGATGCCCTGCTGGGCCCGGATCGTCGACGGGGCCGTCACGGACACCTCGGTGTCCCCGCTGGCCAGGGCCACGGTGTGGGTCAGGGCCTTCTCGGTGCCGAGGGCGGCGACGGTGGTGGTGAACTTGCCCTGCGCGTCGGATACTCCGTCGGCCCAGCCCTCGCCGAGGGTGGCGCGGACCCTGGCGCCCGCCAGCGGCAGGCGCTCTCCGGTGCGCGGGTGGATCGCGGTGACCGTGCCGGTGACCTGGGTGTCGATGGCGTCCAGCGAGAACTCCTGCCGGCTGGACTTCGCCTCGACCCGGGCGTCGATCGCGTAGGTGGACCGTCCGGCGTTGCGGCGGGGCAGTTCATTGCCCTTGTAGTCCCGGGCGTACACGTCCAGTTCGTAGTCCGTCATGTCGGCGAGGACCAGCGGCTGCTTGTCGCCCACGTACCAGTGGCGGGTGCCGTAGCCCATCTCCTCGTCGTAGTCGCTGTAGTACTTCAGGCTGTCGACCACGGCGACGATCTTGTCGGTGCCCGCGCGCCGGACATCGACCCGGTACGGTGTCGCGTTCTCGCCGCCTTCGATGTGGACGACGAACGTCTTGTCCGTACGCTGCCGGATGCTGGCGTCCCCCACCGTGACCTCAAGGGACTTCGTCTCCGGGTCGGACGTCAGGGCCGCCTGCCGCGCGGCCGGCGCCGCCCCGGGTGCGGCGTGGGCGGCGGGAGCCGTCAGTGCTCCTACCGCCGCGAGCGCGACCGCCGTACCGACGGCCGTCATGGTCCTCTTGAAACTGTTCACCGGAATCCCCCGTGCGTCACGTGTGATCGACTGCACGGGTTGGACGGCCGACAGGCCCCGGAGGTTGTACGCGTTCAGCGCGTGACTTTGACGCGGCCCTCGGCGCCGTTGCTGATGAGGTGGGTGGCGTCCGCGTCGACGAAGCGGATGCGCCAGTAGCCGCTGGTCTGCGCGGTGAACGTCCTGCTCACGGCTCCGTCGGCCCCGGAGACGGACGTGCCCATCTCCGCCCACACGGTGGAGCCTTCGGGGCGGAAGTAGTAGCGGACCTTCTGGCCGGGGTACGGCACGAACCCGCCGGGGGTGGAGGTCCTCAGGACTCCGGAGACGAACACCTGCTGCACCTCGCCGTTATGGGTCGGTCCGGATTGTGCACCGGTGATCCGGGTTTCGGCGCGGTTCTGGCGGAGCACCTGGGTGCCCGTGCTGGGGCCGATGTTGCTGGTGCCCGGCGTGTACACCCGCCAGCCGTCGGAGGGATACTGGCTGCCCGGTTGGGTCACCCTCACGGTGAACGTCTTGTTGTAGGGCACGGTGAAGGACTGACGGGTGACCCAGTTGCCCGGGCGGTACTGGAACTGGATCTGGATCGTCGCCTGCTGGCTGGTGATGCCGTCGACGGTGACCTTTCCGCTGATGGTGAGCCCGCCGTACTTGTCGGTGGAGACCAGCTTCTCCTCGACGACCTTGGTCGTGTGGGTGACCTTCGCGACGGTCGCGGTGCGCGTGCCGTCACCCAGCAGCCAGGCGTCCTGGACGGACACGCCCAGGGAGCCGGTCCTGAGGATCGGGGGCAGCAGGGTGTAGCTCCCGTCGGGTCCGGTGGAGGCCGTCGCCCTCCCGGCTCCCGAGGCGGCGAGGCTCCGGCCGGCGGCGGGCTTGACCGTGCCGTCGTCCGCGAGGCGGGTGAGCTTGCCCCGCACGGGCACGGTGGTCCCGTACCGCGCGGTCAGGGGCGCCGTCGGGGTCAGCGTCAGCGTGGACTTCTGGGCCCGGATCTTCGCCGGGGTCGTCACGGGCACCTCGGTGCCCCCGCTCGCGAGGGCCACGGTGTGGGTCAGGGTCTTCTCGGTGCCGAGGGCGGCGACGGTGGTGGTGAACTTGCCCTGGGCGTCGGACACCCCGTGGGCCTGGCCGTCACCGAGGCGGGCACGGACCTTCGCGCTCGTCAGCGGCAGCCGTTCCCCGGTGTGCGGGTGGACCGCGGTGACCGAGCCGGTGACCTGGGTGTCGAGGTCGTCCAGGGAGAACTCCTGCTGGCTGGACTTCGCCTCGATCCTGGCGTCGAGTGCGTAGGTGAACTGTCCGGCGTTGCGACGGCTCAGTTCGTTGCCGTTGCCGTCCTTGACGTACACGTCCAGTTCGTAGTAACCGATGTCGGCGAGGACGAGCGGCTGCTTGTCACCCTCGTACGAGAACTGAGAGGGACCGCCCGATTCGTCGGGGAACTCGATGTGGTCACTGAGGTCGTCGACCACGGCGACGACCTTGTCGGTGCCCGCCCGGCGCACCTCGACCCGGTCCGGCCTCTGCGAGCTGGCGTCGACGACGACGATGTACGTGTTGTTCGGGTCCTGACGGACCCTGGCGGCCGGCAGCGACATCGCCACGGACTTCGCCTCCAGCTCGGACGCCAGGGCCGTCTGCCGTGCGGCCGGTACGGCCGCACTCGCGGCGGGAGCCGCCAGCGCACCCACGGCTGCGATGACGACCGCCGTACCGACGGCCGTCATGGTCCCCTTGAAGCTGTTCACCGGTTCTCCCCGTGCGTCCATGTGACTGCTGCGGGGTTTGACGGACGGCCCGCCCCAAGGGTTGTACGGACCACGGCACCCATCCCGCCGATACCGGACGCCCGATGGCCGGTACGGCCCCCGGCGGCGAGGCCGACACTGGAAAATTCGCCGGGGGACGGTAGCGTGAGCCGACGGTTCCGCGGACGCGGACAGGTCGGAGAGGGAGTTCCGGTGACGGAGAGCGGACAGGGCGGCAGCCCGCAGGGAGGCGAGCCGTGGGGCCCGCCGGTGCCCGCACAGCCGCCGACGCAGCCGCCCGTGCAGCCCGGCGGGGAGCCGGAGTACCTGTACGGCCAGCCCTCCTACGGCTACCCCGCACCCGGTGGCCCCTCCTACGGCTACCCGCAGGGTCACGTCGTCGGCCCCGGCTACGAGGGCCCCGGCGACCCCCACGGCTACGGCTACCCGCCGCTGCCGGAGGCGGCCACCCAGTACATTCCGCCGGTCCCCGCGGCCCCCGCGCACGGCGAGGCGGCCACGCAGTACATACCGCCGGTCCCCGCGGCCCCCGCGCACGGCGAAGCCGCCACGCAGTACATTCCGCCGGTCCCCGCCGCCCCCGGGCACGACGAGGCCGCGACGCAGTACATTCCGCCGGTTCCGGCCGCGCCCGCCGATCCCGCAGCCGGGTTCGACGGGCTGTTCCGGGGGGACGTGCAGCACACGCAGCAACTGCCCCCGATCCAGGAGCCGGTGCTCAGCCGGCAGCCGCCGCGGCGACCGCATCCGCAGCAACCGCCGCAGTACCAGCAGCACATGCAGCAGCACCCGCAGCAACAGCAGTACCCGCCGCAGCAGTTCCAGCAGCCGCCCCACTTCCAGCAGCCGCAGGACCCCGCACCCGCGCCCCGCAGGGTCTCGCCCGCGATCGTCGCCGCCGTCGTCATCGGCCTGGCCGTCGTCGGGCTCGGGGTCGGTGCGCTGCTCAGTGACGGCAAGGCGCAGAACAACGACCCGGCCGCCGCGGCGCCCACCCCCAAGCCCGGCAGCTCCGCCGCGGAGAGCGGCGAGGCTCCGCTGGACCCCGCGCAGCCGCAGGCGGTCCAGCTCGACAAGCTCCTCGCGGACAGCAACGACAGCCGCGCCGCGGTGATCAAGGCCGTCGAGGACATCAAGGGCTGCAGCAACCTGGACCAGGCGGCCACCGACCTGCGCGACGCGGCCCGGCAGCGCGAGGAGCTGGTGACCCGGCTCCAGGAGCTCAAGGTGGACCAGCTCCCGGACAACGCGAAGCTGACCGCGGCCCTCACCAAGGCGTGGAAGTCCTCCGCAGAGGCGGACAACAGCTACGCGTCCTGGGCGGACGACCTCAAGTCCGACGGCGACAAGTGCAAGGACGGCAAGGCCAAGTCGACCGGCAACGCTTCGGACGGGAACAAGGCGAGCGGCGACGCCACCAAGGCGAAGGAGAACGCGGCCGGGATGTGGAACACCATCGCCGGCAAGTACGGCCTCACCAAGCGGGACAAGAGCCAGCTGTAGCGGCGCGTCAGGGGCGCGTCCAAGACGCCCCAAGACGCCCCAAGACGCCACCCTGGCCCGGACTAGCTCGAACGGGGGGCCTGTTCCAGGGTCTTGGTCATGTCCATGGACTGCTCGCCGCCCGGCTGCGCGATCAGCCGGCCCTGCTGGACGACCTGGAAGGCGACCCGGCCGTTGACCATGCGGGGGAAACCGGAGACGGCGCGCATGTCCTGGTAGCGCCAGCTGAGGTCGGGGGTCAGGCCGCCGGTCTTGACGGGGTCGGACTGGTTGAGCTTGCGCGTGAGGGTGCGTCCGGTGAGGTCCTCGTCCTCCTTGAACCGCTTCACCATCTCGCTGAACACCGTGTACGCGATCCAGGTGGTCTGGGCGCCGCTGTCGTCGGGGTCCACGGCGTTGTCGCCGAAGGCGTGGTCCGAGATCACGTTGCGCATCTGCGTCCACAGGGGGTCGGTGGAGACCGGGTACCAGCTCGTGACGTACGCGCCCTCGAAGGGGCTCTCCTTGCCGCCGGTGCGGTCGACCAGGGCCTGGCTGACGGAGCCGAGCACGGAGGAGACCTGCGGTTTGCGGTTCTGGGAGTCGGCGCGGCGGAAGGCGTCGAAGAAGGTCTCGGTGCGGGCGCCGAGCACGGCGGCCACGCAGCCCCTCTCCTTGCCGTCCTTGCCGTCCTTGGCGGAGCTCGCGCCGCCCTTCGCGGGGGCGCCGGCGGAGGAGGCGGCCAGTGCCTCGTTGGCCTGGGCGGAGAGGTCCGCGGCGTCCTCGGCGGCCCGGATGTCGCTGGCCGGGCCCATCTGGTTGGCCTTCAGGCCGGCGTTGAGCTGGAGGGGCAGGGAGTCGCCGGCGAGGGTGTCGGGGCGGACCAGGGCGACCTTGGCGCAGGCGCGCCCCAGCTGGTGGCCGGCGCCGGCCACCAGGACGGGCTGGCCGCCGTTGACGGGGTAGGAGAGCGGGGACTGGAACTCCTCCGCGGAGACTCCGTACCCGCCGATGAACGGGATGCCCTCGGCTTCCAGCGGGGCCAGGAAGGCGCGTCCGTGCTGGCTGTAGGAGCCGATGACGGCGACGGCCTTCTCGGCGACCGCCTTGCGGGCGCAGTCGGCGGCGCCGGTGGGCGTGTTGTGCTCGTCGCAGGTCAGGACGCGGAGCTTGCGGCCGTTGATGCCGCCCTTGGAGTTGACCCAGCGCTCGTAGGCCTTGGCCATGCCCGGCATGCCGGGCATGTTGGTCGCCTTGGACGCCACCGGGGCGAAGGTCATGACCGTGAGGGTGTCGGCGCCCCCGGAGCCCCCCGAGCCTCCGGGGAGCGCCCCGCAGCCGGCGACGAGACAGGCGCCCATCGCCATGGCCGTGGTCCGGGCCAGAAAGGTGCGGGACAGTGCTGCTGCGCATCGCAGGGTGGTCATGTGCATGCACCATTCCGCGCCCCGGGTAACTGAAGTGTGAGGTGTACACAACATCGGGTGACACCCAGGTGAATTACGGGTGGCGCCCACACGCTGAGTGAGCGCCGGGCGGGTCCGGGCCCCCGGCCGCAGGCGCCTGAAGATCACGTCGAACGGGAACGTACGATCGAAAGCGTGACATTCGCCCAAGGTTCGAAGAACTCTTCCCGCCGCGGCGGCCGCTCCTCCACCATGGGCGGCATGCCCCTCAACGACATGCCGTGGTGGCGCTGGCGCAGCAACGTGCGCTCGGCGCTGCACATGCTCTCCGACCCCGCGTTCCAAGAGGACACCTGGCTGGCCGGCGCCGAAGGGTACGGGGACGTCACCGACGCCGTGTACCGGCTCGTCGAGGACACCTGGCTCGACAGCTGGTCCGCGGAGAAGTACGTCGGCACGATCTTCCGCGACTCGCAGGAAGCGGCCCTGGTCGACCTCGCCGTGCTGCGGGTGCTGCGGATCATGCACCAGATAGGCCCCGACGCCCCGGTCTCCGGCTACCTGGAGCACCACGCCTGGCCGGAGGCGGTACGGGCCGCGCGCGAAGCCCACGTACGGCTGGCGACGGCGGACGGGGACGACCCGGACGCGCGTCCGCGCTCACTGGACGTCCTGAGGATCCTCACGCGCGCGGTGTGATGTGGAAGGCTGTGGGGTCATGAGCGACGACCCGCAGCCCCAGGCCACGCAGCAGTACGTACTGACCCTCTCATGCCCGGACAAGCAGGGCATCGTGCACGCCGTGTCCAGCTATCTGTTCATGACCGGGTGCAACATCGAGGACAGCCAGCAGTTCGGCGACCGCGACACCGGCCTGTTCTTCATGCGGGTCCACTTCGCCGCCGACGCTCCGGTGACCGTGGAGAAGCTGCGGGCCAGCTTCGCCGCGATCGGCGACACCTTCCGGATGGACTGGCAGATCCACCGCTCCGACGAGCGCATGCGGATCGTGCTGATGGTGTCGAAGTTCGGGCACTGCCTCAACGACCTGCTCTTCCGCCACCGCATCGGCGCGCTGCCGGTGGACATCGCGGCGGTGGTGTCGAACCACACCGACTTCGAGGAACTGGTCGGCTCGTACGGGGTTCCGTTCGTGCACATCCCGGTGACGAAGGACACGAAGGCGGCGGCGGAGGCGCAGCTGCTGGAGCTGGTGCGGGCCGAGGACGTCGACCTCGTGGTCCTCGCCCGCTACATGCAGGTGCTGTCGGACACCCTCTGCAAGGAGCTGAGCGGGCGGATCATCAACATCCACCACTCGTTCCTGCCGAGCTTCAAGGGCGCGAAGCCGTACCACCAGGCGCACGCCCGGGGCGTGAAGCTGATCGGTGCGACCGCGCACTACGTGACGGCGGACCTGGACGAGGGCCCGATCATCGAGCAGGAGGTCGAGCGGGTGGGGCACGAGGTCACCCCCGACCAGCTGGTGGCGATCGGGCGTGACGTGGAGTGCCAGGCGCTGGCGCGGGCCGTGAAGTGGCACAGCGAGCACCGGGTCCTGCTGAACGGGACCCGGACGGTCGTCTTCACGTAGCCCTCCGGCCGGCCTCGGACGGCCCCGGCCGGTAGGGCCCGGGCCCTACATCCGGCTCAGGGACGCTGCCGCGAAGAGGACGTCGCGGATGGCTTCGCGGTCGCCGTTCTGGCCGAGCGCGGCATCCTCGGGGGAGATGTGGCCCGCGGCGAGCTGGCAGAATTCGGTGCCGTCCAGGGCGATCCGGGCCACCGTGTGGTCCGGCGAGGGCTTCGCCGCGGGGGAGTCCAGGGCGATGTCCCAGCCGCCGCCTCCCGCACCCTCGATCTCCAGGTGCAGGGTCCGGCCCGGCGCCCCCGCCGCGACCAGCCCGCGCGGCGGCGCCGCCAGTCCCGCCCGCCGGCGCCAGGCCAGGGCCGCCGGCAGGAGCCGGGCGGCCAGGTCGATCATCCGGTTCAGGTGGGGTGCGGACGGCGGCCCGTACGGGTAGTCCACCGCCTCCGCGATGTCCACGGCGTGGACCCAGCACTCGAAGGCCCGCTCCAGGAAGGCGTCCCCGAGGGGCAGGGCGAAGGCGCCGTAGTCCACGTCCAGCTCGGCCACGCCGCGGCCCGCGAAGGACACCGTGCGGACCAGGGTGTGGCCCTGCTCCCGCCACGGCTCGCGGACCCGGCGGGTGGTCGGGTACGGGGAGTCCTCCCAGAACCGTTCCGTGCGCTCGGCCGGGGTATCCGCGGACGCGTCGCGGCCCAGCGGGTCGTCCAGGCCCAGCGCGGCCGCCACGAGGCCGTCCACCGCCAGCAGGTGCCCGATGACCCCGGCCACCGTGGTCCGGCGCGACTGGCGGCGTTCCTCCTCGAACCACTTCAGCCGGACCGGGGTGTGCCACTCCGAGTCCCCGAAGTCCCGCAGCAGCGCGTCGAGCCGGGCCGTCTCGGTGTCGTACGGGGTCGCCCACACCGGGACCGGGATGCGGGCCGGGCGCTTGCCGAGGCAGTCCTCCAGCACGCGCGAGCGGAGCAGCGGCTTCAGGTCGAGGCTCTCCTCCGGGTGCAGCAGTCCCACGGCGTCGCGCAGCCGCAGCGCCTCCTCGGCGCAGCGTGCGCATTCGGTGAGGTGGTCCTCGACGGCCTGGGTCTCCTCCGCGGAGCACGCCGCCAGGGCCCATGCGCCGAGCAGGGACTTCAGTACGGCGTGGGTGGGCGGGGGCGCGGCCGGGACGGGAGCGGGCTCGGGCTCCGGGTCGGCGGGCGCCGGTGCGGCGGGGTGGGCGGAGATCTCGGGGTACTTCATGTACTCCGAGTCGTCCAGGGCATCGAGGTCCACGAGGTCGTCCGGCCCGTCGGGGTCCTCCTGCCCGTCGGGGTCCAGGGGCCCTTCCGCGGACGGCGCGTACCCCGGCCGCGCGAGGTCGAGGTCGTCGGCCGCCCCGCGCGGGCCCGGTATGCGCGCCGGGCCGCCGGAGCGCGGGGGCGGTTCGTGCCGCTCGTACTCTTCGCCGTCTTCTTCGCCGAAGGGGCTCGGAGGCATCGTCATCGGGTGGTTCCATATCCGGAGGGGCCGTATCCCGGCGGGACCGTGTCGTCGCGCGGGACGGCGTTGGCCGTGGACAGGAGTTGCAGGCCCAGGCGCAGCCGGCGCCGGGCCTCGTCCTCGCTGATCTGCAGGTCGGCGGCGGCCTGGCGGTAGTCGCGGCGCTTGAAGTAGGCGAGTTCGAGCGCGGCCCGCAGGGGTGCGGGCATCGACGTGACGATGAAGTCGGCGCGGGCCGCCGCGTTGGCGGTGCGCACCTTCTGTTCCAGTTCCTCGCGGGAGCCGTTGCCCAGTTCGACCTGGCGCAGGCGGGCGACTGCCTGCCCCTGGGTGATGCGGGCGACCCAGGAGCGCATGGAGCCCTGCTTGGGGTCGTAGGCGTCCGGGTTCTCCCAGATGTAGCCGAAGACCTCGCGGGTGACGCGGTCGGCGGCCTTCTCGTCGCCGAGGACCCGGTGGGCGAGGCTGTGCACGAGCGAGGCGAAGCGGTCGTACAGCTCGCCGAGCGCGGCGGCCTCGCCGCGGGCCAGGCGTTGTTGCATGCGGCGGTCCCAGCGCGGTGGTGCGTCCTTCGGCATCGTGCCCCCAGCCGGGATTCCCGGTTTCGCAGCCGTGTGTCGACCACTCGAATGTAGTGGGCATCCAGCGGTGTGTGCCCGTTTTGCCAGAACCTCGTCCCGGAAGTGCGCCCTGCGTGATAGGGACGTCGCACGGCGTGAACGCGGACGTGCTGCCCGGAGCCCGCTGTTGGGAAAAACGATGGGTACAGGCGTACGCGCCCCATCGCGCTCCTCGTGCGCTGGTTCGATGCGGCCACCTCCTTGACCGCTTCGCTTAACGCGCAGGCCACGTAGGCCTTACGCTCCTGTCCTGTCTTGAACTGCACCCCACCGCACACGTGAAGGCGGAACGCCGAATATGGACAGCGCAGAATACGAGCGCAAGATCGCCGCCCGCTTCGCCACCTTCGACCAGGACGGCTCCGGGTACATCGACCGGGAGGACTTCAGTACGGCGGCCAAGGCGGTCCTGGCCGAATTCGCCGTGGCGGCCCGGTCCGACAAGGGCCAGGCCGTCTTCGCCGGCGCGGAGGCCTTCTGGCAGGGCATGGCCGGCATCGCGGACGTGGACGGGGACCAGCGGGTGTCCCGCGAGGAGTTCGTCACGGGCGCGGCGAAGCGGCTGCGGGACAACCCGCACCGGTTCGCGGAGATCGCGCGGCCGTTCCTGCGGGCGGTGATCGCGGCGGCGGATGCGGACGGCCTCGGTGCGACCCCGGGGGCGACGGCGCGCGTGCTGCGCGTGCTGGGCACGCCGGAGGAACTGGCGGGCCCGGTCGCGACGGCGCTGGACGCGGACGGCGACGGGCGCATCACCGAGGACGAGATCCTGGCGGCCTTCGCCGGCTACTGCGGGGTGGCCGCGCCGGACGCGTGAGGCCTGCGGCGCGGGCCCGGCGACAGCACGCCGGGTCCCGTGCGCTCTCACGGCGGGCTCTGAGCTCAGAAGTCGGCTGCCGAGGCGACGACGGAGGGGCCCACCGCTAGGCGTTTCCCCAGGTCAAGCCACGAAGTACTGCTGGAGTACTAGGCGGCCACGCGCACCGGCCCGGACCCGAGGTCGGGTCCGGGCCGGTGCGGGCCGATACGGCTCAGCGCAGGATGAAGGGTGCCACGTGTGTCGTGGTGTCCGCTCCGCTGATGGTGAACTGCAGGTTGTAGCTGCCGTCCGCCAGCCCCCTGGTGGGGAGGTTGACGATGTAGCCGCGCAGACCGGCGTCGTACCGGAACGGGGTCGTGAACGGCCTGGTGGTGGGGCCGACGACCTGGGTGGGTGTGAGGGTGATGCCGGGGCTGGACAGGTTGGCGCCGTTGACGTCGCAGATCCGGAGTCTGATCGGGGCCGTGCTGTTCCCGCCGCGGATCGGCCGGCTCGGGTCGTAGAGCAGGCAGATCCGGTACGCCACGGTGTACGTGACGCTCTTGGTGGCCGGGTTGGCGGCGACGTCCGTGGCGTTCACCGTGAAGGTGTGCGAGCCGAACGTCGAGGTGTCGACCGGGCTGCCGTTCGGGACCGTACCGACGCAGCTCGCCACACCGGAGGTGGCGTCCGCGCATGAGTAGGACGCCGTGACCGACTCATTGAGCAGGTAGGTGCCGGCCGTCGGGCGCACGATGGTGATCGTCGGCGCCGCGGTGTCGAGGCGCACGGTGATCGTCTGCGGCGCGGACGTGTTGCCGGCGTTGTCGGTGGCGGTGAAGGTCACCGTCGTCACGCCGTCCGTCGTGACCGGCACGGCGGCGCTCGCGCCGGACACGTCGGTGGATGCGATCGGTTGGGCGCCGGCCGCGCTGTAGGTGATCTTCTGGATGCCGGAGCCGCAGGTCCCGTCACCGGCGCTGATGTCGACGGTCGCCGGGCTGCTGTTGTTCCAGCCGGCGCCGTTCGGCGACGGCGAGACGCTCGCGGAGGCGGTCGGCGCGGACGTGTCCGCGTCGTACGTGAACTTGTCGGCGTTGGTGATCGGGCTGGTGCCGTTCGGCGTGGTCACGGTGACGTCCACCGTGCCCCGTGCCTGCGGGGGCACCTGCGCCGTCAGTTCCTCCGGTCCGGTGACGTTCACGCTCGTGGCGGCTACGGAGCCGAACTTGACGGTGGCGCCGCTGGTCGGGAACTCCGTGCCCCGCACCGTCACCGTGTTCACGCACTGGGCCAGTTCGGGCCCGTGGTTCGGGGTGACGCTCGTGACGGTCGGCGGGGACAGCGTGACGCGGTCCATCGCGGTGCCCCAGCTGCCGCCCGCGAGGCCGCCGATCTGCTGGACCGTCCAGACGTCCTTGGGGTTGCTGGGGTCACGGGCGGTGCCCGAGTAGTCGCCCCAGCGCACCCGGGTGCCGCAGTTGCACGTGTAGGCCTGGGTGCCCGCGGCGTAGAAGTCGCCGAACGTCGTCGCCGGGAAGTTGCCGCCCGGCACTCCGATCGCGACCGCGGTGGGGAACATGGTGGACGAGGACGCGCTGAAGCCCGCGAACAGGTCGTCCTCGTCGTTCAGGGTCAGCGAGCCGTAGTAGAGGTCTCCTCCCACGAGGCCGAGATCGAGGTTGGTGGCCAGGCTCTGGCCCCCGCCGGTCGCGATCTGGACGAAGCGCTGGCAGGAGTGGACCGCGGTGTCGCCGATGGGGGTGCAGCCGACGTTGAAGAGGCCCCACAGGTGGTTGTTCTGCCAGGCGACCGACAGCATCCGGCTGTCGTTGGTGTTGATGGTGGCGTCACCCCCCGTCGGCTGGACCGCCATCGGCGGTTCGGCGGCTGCTCCGATGGCGATGGTGTTCTCGGTCTGGTTGACCGCGCTGACGCCGGGAACGCCGGTGATCGTGGTCACCACGACGTCGGTGCCGGCGTGTTCCATCGCGAGCTGGTCATTGATCGCCGACAGGGAGGTGGCCGGGACGACGTCGGCCTTGGTGTTGTCCTGTGCGAACGTCGCGAGGCTGACCGAGGCGGCACCGGCCAGGAGGTCCGCCTTGTTGACGACCACGGTCTGTTCGCCCAGGAACGGCTTGCCGGGTGCGACGAGGTCGAAGTTGTTCCAGGTCAGCGTGACCTTGTCGTTGGTGTAGCCGAGCGTCGGCCGGTCGTGCTGGACGTTCGAGGTGTTGCTGCCGGCGATGTAGACGGACCAGTTCCCGCGGGGGTCGGAGGTGTCGCTGACCGCGACGTCGACCTCGTCACCGCCGGTCAGAAGGCCCTCGTACGCGGCGAAGAAGCGGCCGGACCCCGCGTCGTAGTGCACCCGCGGATCGCCGCCCGTGTTCGCCGCGAAGCCGAAGAAGGCACCCAGGTCGAATGGGGTGCCGACGGCGTTGCCGGCCTTGTCGTAGACCTGGCCCGAGCGGTTCACGAACTGGACGATGTGGGTGGGGCCGACCGCGAGCTGGGTGTCGGACGGAACGGTGTTGTCCACGTCCCCGAGTGTGGGGAAGGTCTTCAGCCGCTGGATGACGGCCGTGGACGGCACCGCCTTCGGGGACACTCCGGCCGTCGGGGCCTTCGGGGTGAGGGCCGCCGCGGTGACCGGCAGGCTCGACTGCCGCCGAGGTCCCACGGGCGCCGTCCGCTTCGGTGGGGCGAGGTACGGCTGTACCTGGGTCTCGGCCGTGCGCTTCGGCCGCGGCAGGGCCCGTACGTCCACGCGCCGCTTCATCTTGACCCGCGACGGCTTCCCCTCGCCGTCCGCGAGCGACGGGCTGCTCGCCGTGGGCGGGGCGCTGGGACGCGGCTCGGCGGCCGCCCCGCCCGCGGGTGCGGCCACGGTGAGCGTCACGGCGAGGGTGAGGAGCAGGGCGCGCGGCCAGCCGCGTAGGGCACGCATCACACTGCGGTTCACTCGGAGAAGGCGTCTCGACGACACGGGCTCCCCCCTTCAGCCCTTGTCGGAAGTACGGTCCCGCCGGCGGATCGGCAGCGGGCGGTCGTTGTCCTGCAGTAGCCGATGATCACGACCGGGTATCTATCGGATGGACGCGTCATCGGCTGCCGTCTGCGGCAAGCATTGCCGACGCTTCCCTCTTACGGCCTACTTCGCTTCGCGCAGCTCTCGTTTGAGGACCTTGCCGCTCGCGTTGCGCGGGAGTTCGGTGACGAACTCCACCGCGCCGGGGCGGCGGACCGCGTACGCCTTGCCGACCTCGCCCAGGCGCGGGTCGGGGATGCCGACCACGGCGATGTCGGCGATGTCGGGGTGCAGGCCGAGGAGTTGCTCGATCTCGGCGGGGTAGGCGTTGAAGCCGCCGACGATGAACATGTCCTTGATCCGGTCGGTGATGCGCAGGTTCCCGGCGGTTTCGGCCGGGTCCTCGAAGTGGCCGCGCATGACGTTGTGGCCGCGCACCCACGCCTCCCCGGCCCGGCCGGCGGCCAGGGCCGCGCCCTCCGGGTCCGCGATCCTGACCTCGGTCCCGGGGATGGCCCGGCCCGAGGTCGACGCGATGATCTCCGCCGGGTCGCCGCGGAGCCGCTCCACGAGCTGGAGGGGGACGACCGCGGCGCCGGTGACGACCAGGCGCAGGGCGGAGAGGTCGTGGTGGTCGCGCTGGGGGTGGTCCAGGAGGGACTGGTGCAGGGTGGGCGGGCCGGGGAACGCCTCGAGCAGAAGACCCAGACCCCGGTGTAACCAAGCTCCGGCAGATGCCCAACTAGGCCGTGAGCGCCGGCATGCCGCGCAGGGCGCGGCGGGCGATGTCGGCCAGGGAGGCCACCCGCTCGGGAGACGGCAGCCCGCCACGAGGAGCCGTACGGGCCTCCGCGCACGTGCCGCAGGAGGCGTCCGGGGCGGGCAGCGGATCGCGGCATACGCCGCATTCGGCGGGCGGTGCCGCGGGGGCTGCCGGGTCCCTGGCGACCCGCTTCGCGGGGAGCTTGCGGACGAGGCGGTCGGCCAGCAGGGCGCGGGCTGAGTAGACGAACCGCGGCAGCCCGTCGGTCAGCAGCGAACGGGCCTCCAGCTCGGACACGCCGTGCTCCAGCCACCGTTGGGCGAGCGGGGCGAGCGCGAGCGTCTCGGTGACGCCGAGTTTGAGCCGCGGTTCGTACGCGGTGATACGTGCGAGCAGCGCGGCACCACGGGCGCTGCCCGGCGTTCCGGGCGCTTCGGGGAGGGAGGGTTCTTCCCCCGAAGTCTTTGTCCCCTGGGGGGACGCTCCCGCCGTTCCGGTACTCCCCTCACCGGTTCCCGGGTCCGGGACCGGATCGCTCTCAGGGGTGAATGGCTGATCCTCCTCCGGGGTCGCTCCGGGCGGCTGCGGCCAGTCCTCCGTGTGCGGGGTGTCGGACACGAAGGTCTGCGTGTGGACGTACCCGGTCAGCGGGTCACGCACGGTGCGGCGCGCGTAGTACCCGTACCGCACCAGCTCGTCGACCGCCTTGGAGACTCCCCGTCGCCCCACCCCGGGGTGCTGGTCGGCGAGCGTACGGACGTCCTCGCGGGAGCCGTCGGGGAGGGAGAGCAGATAGCACAGGATGCCCCGCGCGGTGAAGCTGAGGCGCCGGTCCCGGAGGACTTCGTTGCCGAGGACGGTGAAAGCGCGCTTGCGGGGGCTAAGGTGGATCCGCATCGGAGACAGTCCGGTCTCTTGTGTCGGGCCCCGGGGTGTTGGCGCACCGCCGGGGTCACCTGACTTTGTGGTCAGTTCGTATTGATCCGGGACCGTAGCGCACCCTTTCCGACATATGCCAGCCGTGGCCACGGGTGCCAACTATGCGTGATGCAGGCTTGGTTCGAAGGGCGCGCGCTCCTTGGATGCCACGGTGTCCGCCCGTCATCCCGCCACGTTTCCGAACGCCAGGTCTTCAAAACCGGCCGATACGAACGTCCATCGCGTCAAAGCTCGGTGATGCCGGTTGAACTCCGGTGAGACGGGCAGCGGGGATGAGGATCGGGCGCGCGGGCTCCGGTGGCAGGAGGCGTGGCGGTGTTACGCATTCACTTCACGGCGGAGGACCTCGCCCGGACACGGGTGGCTCCGACGATTGGCGTCGCAGCGGAGGTCTACTACAGCTTGGAGCTCCTGCGGGAGAAGCGGGACCTTCCTCACTTCGGCACGTGGCGGTCAGCGGTCGCGGGCCGGATGGGGGCCGACACGAGGCCCCTGACGTCCCTGGTTCCGGTGCGCGGTCCCGGGCTTGACCTGCTGGCCCTGATGGGCGACGTGACTTCTTTGGACCACGCCGTGGACAACCTGCTGCACGCCCCGGTGTCCCGGCTGCGACGCGAGTTCGAGGGGCTCGACTTCCACCCCGGTCACCTGCCATGGGCCCGACGGGTGTCCGAGGGCGACCGCGGGGCGCGACGGGAGCTCGCCGAGGCCGTGCGCGCCTGCCATCGGCTGACCGTGGAGCCCTATTGGGATCGAGGGCGGTCCGAACTGGTCGCGCTGTCCACCCGTTGCGCGAACCTGGTGTTGGAGGGAGGTATCGATCTGCTGCTGCGTTCGATCTGCGCGCCACTGGTCCGCTGGCGCCCGCCGGTGCTCGAAGCTCCCTACCCGCGCCGGGTCGAGGTGCGTCTCCAGGGACGGGGACTGATCATCACGCCCACGGTGTTCTCGAAGCGCCCGGTGAGCTTTCTGTGGGACCCGCTCGATGCCGCCCAGCCACCCCGACTGACCGTGCCGGCCCTCCGCCGCCCGCTGACCGGTACCGGACCGGCAGAAGTGGACGGCTCCGCCATGCGGAGCCTGGAGTCCCTGCTCGGCCGCACGCGAGCTGCCGCCCTGCAGGTGACAGCGGAAGGCTGTACGACGAGCGAACTGGCCCGCCGCCTCCACGTCACGGCCGCGGCGGCCAGTCAGCACGCGACCGTGCTGCGGAACACGGGCCTCATCACCACGAGCCGGCGCGGCGGGTCCGTGCTGCACCTCATCACCCCGCTCGGGTCGGCCCTGCTGCGGACCGGCGCCCTGACCCAACCGTGAGGGCCCGCGCCCGCCGTCCGGGCCCCCCTTTAAGCCGTGACTTAAGAGCTGGGCCGCACGGGGCGGCCCCGCCCACGATGTGAAGCGCAACCGGCTCGTCCCAGCCCACCCTGGAGATCGCATGAAGACTCATCTCGCTGCCGTCGGGTCCGTCGTCGGGTCCGCCGTACTGACCGCGGGCGCCCTGCTGGGCGCTCCAGCCGCCAGCGCTCAGACCACCGCATACCCGACCACCCCGTTCGACGTGACCTACGGGGCCAGTTACGTCCGCGGCACCTTGACTTGGTACAACCGGTCGGTCGGGGTCGAGGGAACGCTCCGGGCCGTCGGCTGCCGCAGGGCGTGGTTCGGCGCGTACAGCGCTTCTCACAGCCAGCTCGACGTCAAGAGCACCAGTACCAAGTGCGACGTGACGTATCCGATCAAGACCCTGCTCAATGCGGATGTGCCCGGTGGGGCCGCGTACGTCATCGTCTGTCTGGACGACGCCAACGCGAACCCGCTCAAGTGCGAGCGGTACTACCGGCCCTGACCCGTCCGACCGGTCGGAAGAGTGACGTGGCCCGGCCGGCTTCCCTTCCGGCCGGGTGACCGACGAGGCGGGCTACGCGAAGCGTTCGCGGAGTTTGTACTTGAGGACCTTGCGCAGGGCGTCGTTGCGGGGGAGGGCGTCCACCAGTTCCAGTTGTTCCGGGAGCTTGTGCGTGGAGAGGCCCTCCGTGCGGAGGTACGAGGTCACCTCGGCCAGGGTCAGGGGAGCCGCGCCCGGGGGCTGTTCGACGACCGCGCAGACGCGTTCGCCGCGTTCCGGGTCCGGCAGGCCGATGACGGCGACGTCGGCCACGGCGGGGAGCCGGTGGAGCAGGTCCTCGATCTCCTTCGCCGAGATGTTCTCGCCCTTGCGGATGATGACGTCCTTGCTGCGGCCGGTCAGGACCAGGTAGCCGTCCTTCGTGAGGTGGCCGAGGTCGCCGGTGATCAGATAGCCGTCGGCGTCGAACACGCCGGTGTTCTGATCCCTGTTCAGGTACCCCTGGCACACCGCCTCCCCGCGCAGGCGGACCTCCCCGTCGGTGTCCGGGGGGAGGAGCGCGCCTTCCGGGGTGGTGATGCGGATGGACATGCCCTGCGGGGGCCGGCCCTCCGTGGTGGCGAGGTTCTCCGCGGTGTCGTCCGGGGCCCCCATCGTGATCATGGGGACCTCGGTCATGCCGTAGCCGTGGGTGAGCTGGCAGCCCAGTTCACGGACGACCGCGTGGTAGATCTCCGGGGGCTTCGGGGCGCCGCCGCCCGCGAGGAGGCGCAGGGTGGGGATGAGCTTGGCGGACGGGTCCTTGCGCTGCTCGGCGAGGAACATGGAGTAGAAGGCCGTGGAGCCGCCGGCGACCGTGACCCCGTGGCGGCGGTAGCCGTCCAGGGCGTCGGGCATCGCGAACTTCTCGAAGAGGACCGCCGGGAACCCGTAGAGCAGGAGCATCACCGTGTAGTCGGGGCCGGCGATGTGGGCGAAGGGGAAGGCCATCGAGCCGACGTCGTCCGGTGACAGGTGCAGCGCGTGGGCCAGGCAGGAGCCGCCCGCGATGAGGGAGCGGTCCGTGTGCAGGACCCCCTTGGGGTCCGAGGTGGTGCCCGAGGTCCAGTAGATCCACCGGACCGCGACGCCCTCCTCGGGGGGCGGGGGGAGCACCGCGGGGTCACCGGTCGGGAGGGAGGCGTAGGCCTCGAAGACGCCGTGCGCGCCGAGGCGGTGGGCCATCGCGGTGTGGTCGAAGCCGCGCCAGGTGCCGGGTACGGCGAAGAACTCCGCCTTCGACTCGCGCAGGGCGAAGCCGACCTCGCGGTCCCGGTAGAAGGGGATGACGGGGGTCTGGACGGCGCCGATGCGGGCGAGGGCGACCGAGAGCAGCACGGTCTCGATGCGGGTGGGGAGCTGCCAGGCGACCACCGTGCCGGGGCGCACGCCCATGCCGTACAGGCCGGCCGCGACCTGCTCCGAGCGGTCGCGCAGCTCCGCGAAGGTCAGCCGGCGGTCGTCGGCCGGGTCGTCGGCGGCCTCGATGAGGACGGGGGCGTCGGGGGTCATGGCGGCCCGGCGGGTGATCAGGTCCCAGAGCGTGCGGGACCGGCTGAGTTCGACTGCGGTGCTGTTGTCCGTCATCCCGGACCCGCCTCCCCTTGGCCGCCACATGACCTGACGGATAGTCAGATCCAGCGCAGAGCGTAGAGCGCGGACGCTTGTCGGTCCAGGGGTGGGGAGCTAGCTTGGTTCCAGATTTCTGACGCCCCATCAGATTCGGGATGTCGGATCAGGTCCAACGGGATTCAGCGAGGGGACACCATGGAACTGCCTCGGATCATCAGCGTCGACGACCACGTCATCGAACCGGCCCACCTCTTCGACGTGTGGCTGCCGGCCAAGTACCGCGACCGCGGCCCCAAGGCGCTCACCGCCGGCATCGGCGAGCTCGCCTACACCGGCGGCAAGTACGTGATCACCATGGACCCCGACGGGCCGCCGACCGACTGGTGGATCTACGAGGACCTGAAGTTCCCGTACAAGCGCAACATCGCCGCCGTCGGCTTCGACCGGGACGAGATGACCCTGGAGGGCATCACCCGCGAGGAGATGCGGCGCGGCTGCTGGGACCCCAAGGCGCGCCTCCTCGACATGGACCTCAACCACGTCGAGGCCTCCCTGTGCTTCCCGACCTTCCCGCGCTTCTGCGGACAGACCTTCGCCGAGGCGAAGGACAAGGAGGTCGCCCTGGCCTGCGTGCGCGCGTACAACGACTGGATGGTCGAGGAGTGGTGCGGGGACAGCGGCGGCCGGCTCATCCCGCTCTGCATCATCCCGCTCTGGGACATCGACCTCGCCGTCGCCGAGATCCGCCGCAACGCCGCGCGCGGGGTCCGTGCCGTGACCTTCTCCGAGATCCCCACCTACCTCGGCCTGCCGTCCATCCACTCCGGCTACTGGGACCCCTTCTTCGCCGTCTGCCAGGAGACCGGCACCGTCGTCAACATGCACATCGGGTCCAGCTCCCAGATGCCCGCCGCCTCCCCCGACGCCCCGCCCGCCGTGCAGGCCGCACTCAGCTTCAACAACGCCATGGCCTCGATGATGGACTTCCTGTTCAGCGGCGTGCTCGTCAAGTTCCCCACGCTGAAACTGGCGTACAGCGAAGGCCAGATGGGCTGGATCCCGTACGCCCTGGAGCGCGCCGACGACGTGTGGCAGGAGCACCGCGCCTGGGGCGGGGTCAAGGACTTGATCCCCGAGCCGCCATCCACCTACTACTACCGGCAGATGTTCTGCTGCTTCTTCCGCGACAAGCACGGCATCGCCTCGCTGGACGTCGTCGGCCGCGACAACGCCACCTTCGAAACCGACTACCCGCACGTGGACTCGACCTTCCCGCACACCAAGGAGGTCGCCCTCGACCACGTCAAGGGTCTCGATGAAGAAACCGTCTACAAGCTCATGCGCGGAAATGCCATCCGTATGCTCGGACTTGACTTCGACAAGGACCGGCGGACGGGGCGGTAGGCGCAGTGGATCTCACCTATACCGAGGAGGAGCGCGAGTTCCGGGCCCGGCTGCGGGCCTGGCTCGCGCACGTGCTCCCCGGGCTGCCGCCCAGGCCCTCGCCCGACGACTGGCCGGGCCGCCGCGCCTACGACGCGGGCTGGCAGCGCCGGCTGTACGACGCCGGGTACGCCGGACTGCACTGGCCGGTGGACGCCGGTGGCCGCGGGGCCACGCCCACGCAGCACCTGATCTACCTGGAGGAGACCGAGCGCGCGGGAGCCCCGTACGTCGGCGCGAACTTCGTCGGGCTGCTGCACGCCGGGCCGACCATCGCCGCCGAGGGCACCGCGGAGCAGCGGGCGCGCTGGCTGCCGCCCGTCCTGCGCGGCGACGAGATGTGGTGCCAGGGCTTCAGCGAGCCGGACGCGGGCTCCGACCTGGCCTCGCTGCGCACCCGCGCGGTCCGCGACGGCGACGAGTACGTGATCACCGGCTCGAAGATATGGACCTCGCACGCGGAGGTGTCCGACTGGTGCGAGCTGCTGGTGCGCACCGACGGAGATGCCCCCAAGCACCGGGGGATCTCCTGGCTGGCCATGCCGATGGACGCGCCCGGGGTGACGATCCGGCCGCTGCGCACCCTGGCCGGGTCCACGGAGTTCGCGGAGATGTTCCTCGACGAGGTGCGGGTCCCGGTCGCCAACCGGGTCGGCGCGGAGAACGACGGCTGGCGGGTCACGATGGTGACCCTGTCCTTCGAGCGCGGCACCGCCTTCGTCGGTGAGGTCGTCGCCTGCCGGCGCACCCTGGGCGAACTGGCGCGCACCGCGAAGGCGAACGGCCGCTGGGACGACCCGGTGCTGCGGCGCCGGCTGGGCCGGCTGTACGGGGAGTTCGGCGCCCTGTGGCGGCTCACCCAGTGGAACGTCAGCGAGTCCGAACGCTCGGGCGGCGTCCCGGGCATCGGCGGCAGCGTCTTCAAGCTGGCGTACTCGCACGCGCGCCAGGAGCTGTACGACACGGCCGCCGAGGTGCTGGGGGCCGAGGCCCTCTCGCTGGAGGAGGAGTGGACCCTGGACCGGCTCTCCTCGCTCTCGTACACGATCGCGGCGGGCACCTCGCAGATCCAGCAGAACATCGTGGCCGAGCGGATCCTCGGCCTTCCGAAGGGCAGGTGAGCGTTCCGTGGACTTCCAGCCGACGCAGGACCAGCGGGACCTGCGGGCAGGCGTACGGGACCTCCTGGCGGGCCGCTACGACCGCGAGGCGCTGCGCGCCTCGGTGGACGGGGCGGCCGCCACGGGCCGGTCCGTGGACCGGGCCCTGTGGCGGGAGCTCGGCGAGGCCGGGTTCTTCTCGCTGCGGCTCCCGGAGGACGAGGGCGGGGTCGGGCTCGGGCTCCCGGAAGCCGTCCTGGTCTTCGAGGAGGCCGGGCGGGCGCTGCTGCCCGGCCCGCTGGTCGCCACCCACCTGGCCGCCGGGCTGGTGGCGGGGGCCGCGGAGGGGGAGGCGGTGGTGACGGCCTTCGACATGGAAGGCCCGCTGGTGGCTCACCTCGGCGAGGCCGACGCGGTCCTCGGCACGGACGGGGAACCGGTGGATCCGGCCGGCTGGAACTACGCCGGGGAGCCGGTGCGCTCCGCGGACCCGCTGACCCCGCTGGTCCGGGTCTCCCTGCCGGGGCAGCCGGTTGCGGCCGGTGCCTATCGGGACGCGGGGGCGCTGCTGACGGCGGCCCTGCAGCTCGGCAGCGCGCTGCGCACGGTGGAGCTGGCGGTGCGGTACGCCAAGGAGCGCGAGCAGTTCGGGCAGCCGATCGGGGCGTTCCAGGCGGTCAAGCACCTGTGCGCGCAGATGCTGGTGCGGGCGGAGGTGGCCCGTACGGCGGTCTACGCGGCCGCCGTGACGGCCGATCCGGCGGAGGTGGCCGGAGCCAAGCTGCTGGCCGACGAGGCGGCCGTACGCAATGCCCGGGACTGTCTGCAGGTGCACGGCGGGATGGGCTTCACCTGGGAGGCGGACGTGCACCTGCACCTGAAGCGGGCGTGGGTGCGGGCGGAGCAGTGGCGGACGGCGGCGCAGGCGGAGGAGGCGCTGGCGGCGGATCTGCTGGCGGCGGCGGAGTAGGCGGAGGGGGCGGAGCGGGCGGAGCCCACGGAGGTGCCCGGCCGTGTGCTCGCTCGCTGTGACGGAGGGGCACGGGAGGGACGGCGCGGGACGCATGTCCGATTACAGAGAGTTGATATCGGTTTGTGTCCTTCGCCCGACTCATTGCGGCCCGGAGGCGGGGGGCCGCTCCGGTACGCTCCCGGGAATGCGAGCGGTTGAGCGGCGCGAGCGCCGCACAGTATGCACCACGCCTACTCCTTCGCGCTGGAATATGCCCGAAGCGCTTGTTGCGGTGACTGTATGTCAACCATGCTGCTCCGCAAGGGGGTCACACTCGGTGACCCCGTCCTGTCGCGAGGCGAAGTGTCCGCCGGTTCGGATGGTGTGAGCGGTGCAGGTGCTTCAGGTTCAGCTGGAGGTAGGACCCGACCCCGCCGAGGTCGGCCGGGCCCGCCGATGGGCCCGCTCCCGGCTCGCGGGCTGCGGCATAGGGGATGACGAGCCGCTCGCCGAGACCCTGATCCTGCTGATCTCCGAGCTGGTCACCAACGCCGTCGTGCACACCGGCTGTCCGGCCGTGCTGCGCATGCTCTTCGGGGAGCCGGGGGTTCGGGTGGAGGTCGCGGACGCGAGCGACCGGGCCCCGTCCCCGCGGCAGGCCGCCGGCGACGATACGGGCGGCCGCGGGCTGGAACTCGTGGACGGGCTGGCGGACCGCTGGGGCTGGCAGCGCGAGGGCGCCGGCAAGCGGATCTGGTGCGAGATCGACCGCGAGGAGAAGGCCGCGGAGGGGATCGGGGAGGAGCCCGCGGAGACGCCGGCGGGGAAGCTCGCGGACGGGGCCCCGGACGGGGTGAAAATCCGGGGCGCGATCCGGGAACCGCGCGTGTACCTCTAACGAGGTGTTGACGGTTCGTCAACTGGTGATCACTCTTGTGTTGAACGATTCGTCGCGAGGGGACGCCAAGGGTCAGTCCTGCCTTGACGAGTGCGGGTCGTGGGGTGGCGGCCGCCGTGCCGCGCTCGGGGCGTGCATGCGCGCCGCCGCCACCCGCAGAACCCCGGGCGTGGATCGTGGCGCCGGGTCCGGTCAGATGGCGAAGAGGCGAAGCCTGACGCCGAGGGAGTCGGCCAGATGGGTTAGATCGTCGGGGTCGCTTGTGACCACAGCGGCCTGGTGCTGGACGGCGGTGACAACGACGATCGCGTCCACGACGTCGGAGGTGCCTGAGGCGCCGCAGGCGATGCCCGCGGCGCGGCCGGTGCGCTGGTCGTCTGCAAGGACGTCGCAGCCTTTGAGCACCCGGGAGATCTGGTGCTGGGGGCCCCCGCGCCAGGCTTGGGCGAGGACCACGACAGGGACGAGGGGGCGGATGTGCGCGGAGGTCAGCTCGTCGTGCAGAGCGAGGAAGTCCGGATTGCGGCGCTCGGCGGCCAGCAGCGCGCCCGTGTCGTAGACGATCGTGCGCACTAACCGACCGCCGGCCACGACTCGTCGTCCAGGAGACCTGCTTCCACGAGGAACCGGCGGGCCCGCTGCCTCGACTCCTCAGGCAGCTTTCCGTGCTCGCTCTCGTACTCCGCAACCAGCTCGCGCGCGGCTGCTCGGCCCTGGGCGCGCAGGGCTGCGACCTGGGCCTTCTCGACAGCGGCTTCGGCCAGCCAGGCGGAGACCGGCTTGCCTTCCTCGGCCGCTGCCGCCTTGATGGTCTCTTCGACTTCCGGCGGTACTGAGATCGACAGCTTGCGTGCAGTCATGCATACACCGTAGCGCACGGTAGGAAGGCGTTCCTACCGATGCAGGGAAGCCTTCGGGGCGCCGCCGGGCGGACCCGTACACGGCGGGCACGATGGTGCTCGTCTCGGCGGTCGAGGCGCGCTTCGTCCGCCACGCCCCGGACCTCGCGGTCACCTTCCGCCCCCTGGCGGACGAACCGCCGCCCTGCCACTGAGCGTTGGCGTGCGGCCTGCCCCGGGCCGAGTGGTCGTGGTCCGCGTGGAACTATGAGGTGTCCATGACGTGTCTCTGTTTCCTGGGACGTCGTCCCACCCCGAAGGTCCACCCTCATCGCAGGAGGAGCACATGGCAAACCCGTACGAGGTGACGCCCCCGCCCGCCCCGAGGCGCCGCGGGGGCGGACTCCCCGGCCTCCTCGTCGTCGTCGTCCTCGTGCTGGTCGTCGCAGGCGTCTACGGAGCCTCCCGGTGGCTCGGCGCGGACGGCGACACGAGCGACGCCAAGGCCTCGGCCTCCGCGTCCGCATCCGCCGCCGCGTCGGCTTCCGCCAAGCCGTCCAAGGACCCCGGGAACCCGGAGTCCTCCTCCGACACGTCGAGCACGTGGGCGGTGGGCGACTGCGGCGGTCCCGACCCGGACAACAAGCCGGACGGCTACCGGCCGCAGAAGTGCTCGGCGTCCGGCGCCACCTTCAAGGCGATCGACATCAAGGACGCCAGCATCCTGCCGGGCGCGATCCAGTGCCCGCCCGGCACCGACCTGATGATCCAGGTGAGCATCTCCTACGGTTCGAGCAAGTCGGGCGGCATCCCCACCAACACCGTCTGCGGCCGCAACCTGACCGGTGAGCACCCCGGTGACGCGGGCGCCGGCGGCGGCCAGCTGGTGCAGGGCGACTGTGTGACCGACCAGGCCCGGGAAGTCCCGTGCGCCTCGGGCGGCCAGGGCGCGTACAAGGTGCTCGGCCTGGTCAAGACGAAGGCCGAGTGCCCGTCCGGCACCACCGAGCCGATGCAGCTGACCATGGCGGTGGGCCGTCCGTACGACGTGATCTGCGCCAAGGGCTGACCGCAGGCGTGCGAGGCGGTGGTTCCGGACCCGTGACGGGTCCGGAACCACCGCCTTTCGGTGGTCAGAGGATGGCGACCGGGGCCACCGGGGTGCCGACCGCGCCGACGAAGGGTTCCGGCATGGCCGAGAGGAGGAAGGAGTAGCGGGATTCTTCCGCACAGGCTGTGGACAACTTTTCGAGGTTCCAGTTCTGGCCCTGGTGCATGCCCATCTCGACCAGGTCCAGGGCGTGCACCGGCAGCCACAGGTTGTCTATCTCCGGCGGGAAGATCTCGAAGGTCAGGGTGTCGTTCGCGACGGCCGCCACGTCCCGGGCGTGGAACCACTCGGGCGTACGGACGGACAGGCCGGGGGACGGGTAGCCGTAGCCGTGCTTGTCGCCCGCCAGGTAGACCTGCACCTGGCCGGTGCGGACCAGGACGATGTCGCCCGCGCGGACGGTGACCCCGCCGAACTCCTCCGCCTCGGCCAGGTCCTCCGGGGTGACCGCGTGGCCTCCGGGGAGCCGGTCCAGGCCCTTGGCCCGGGCCACGTCCAGCAGGACCCCGCGCGAGACGATGTGCCCGGCCTTGTCGATGCCGCTGAACTCGGCCCGCCCGTGCGCCGTGATGGTGCCGGCCGGGCGGCCGTTGTAGATCTTCCCCGAGTGGGAGACGTGCGTGAGCGCGTCCCAGTGCGTGCCGGCCTGGAGCCCGAAGGTCACCGCGTCGTCGCTGCACGCCACCGTGCCCGGGCCGAAGAGTTCCTGGTTGATCTGCACCATCGTGTGCAGCGGGTTGATCCGGCCGGGGATCATGCCGGACTGCACCCCGTCCTCCTTGAGGGGGAGCGCCAGGGGGATGCGGCGCCCGGTGCGGATCTCGGCCGCCGCCGCGCGGACCACCTCGTCGGTGATGAGGTTGAGTGTGCCGATCTCGTCTTCGGCGCCCCACCGGCCCCAGTTGTTGACGCGCTTGGCGATGTCGTGGAACTCGGCGGGCATGGCCATGGATCTCATCAGCTCCTCGAAGCGAAATGAACTGCTGTGGCGAACTGGGGCTTGTGCTCGCGCATCCGACTGCCCATAGAATCTAACGGACCGTCAGAAAACGCGGGAAGGGGCCGGACGTGGGGAACTTCTTGGCAGGCAAAGTCGTCGCCGTCACAGGCGCCGGCCGGGGCATCGGACGGGCCGTGGCACTCGCCGCGGCCGCCGAGGGTGCCAGGGTCGTCGTCAACGACTACGGCGTGGGGATGGAGGGCAACGAGCCCACCAGCGAGATCGCCGAAGCGGTGGTGAAGGAGATCGTCGCCGCCGGCGGGGAGGCCGTCGCCGTCGCCGACGACATCTCGACGATGGCGGGCGGGCAGCGCATCGTCGACACCGCGCTCGCCCAGTACGGACGCATCGACGGGGTCGTCTGCGTCGCCGGCATCCTGCGCGAGCGGATGCTGTTCAACATGTCCGAGGAGGAGTGGGACCCGGTGGTCGCCACTCACCTCAAGGGCACGTTCACCGTCTTCCGCGCGGCCTCCGCCGTCATGCGCCGCCAGGGCACCGGCACGCTCATCGGCTTCACCAGCGGAAACCACCAGGGCTCCGTGGCCCAGGCCAACTACAGCGCGGCCAAGGGCGGGATCATCTCGCTCGTCCGCTCCGCCGCGCTGGGCCTGGCCAAGTACGGGGTCACCGCCAACGCCGTCGCACCCGTCGCGCGCACCCGCATGTCGGCCAACGTGCCGATGGAGCTCAAGGAGATCGGCGAGCCCGAGGACGTGGCGGCGCTCGTGACCTACCTGCTCTCCGACAAGGCCGTGGCCGTCGGCGGCGAGAAGATCACCGGGCAGGTCTACACGATCGCCGGTCCGAAGATCGCCGTCTGGGCCCAGCCCCGCGAACTGCGCGCCGGCTACGCCGAGGGCTCCTGGACCCCCGAGAAGATCGCCGACTTCCTGCCCGGGACCGTCGGCACCGACCCGATGCCGATGCTCGCCCAGCTCGAAGCCATGGCCAAGGCGGCGGCCGCCAAGGACCGCCCCAACGCGTAGGCGCTGGACGGGCGTTCAGGGTGGACGGGCGCGCGAGCGTGCCACGGCGCTACAGACCGGCCGCAGCGGCCGGACAGGACCCGAGGGGGCACTGACCATGGACTTCGCCTTCGACGAGGAGGACGAGGAGCTGCGCAGCCAGGCCCGGGAGTGGCTGGCGGAGCACCTCACGGGACCGTACGAGGAGGCCGTCGGCCTCGGTGGGCCCGGCAGTGAGCACGAGGGGGTCGAGGTCAGGCGTTCCTGGGAGCGGGAGCTGGGGCGGGCGGGCTGGATCGGCCAGGGCTGGGAGACGCAGGAGGGCGACGCCTACGGCAACCGGCGGCTCTCCCTCACCGGGCAGGTCGTGTGGGCCGAGGAGTACGCGGCTGCGCGCGCCCCGGCCCGGGTCGGCCACATCGGGGAGAACCTCCTCGCACCGACCCTGATCGCCTACGGCTCCCCGGAGCAGCGGGCCCGCTTCCTCCCCGGCATCGCCCGCGGCGAGGAGCTGTGGTGCCAGGGGTACTCCGAGCCGGGCGCAGGCTCCGACCTCGCGGGAATCCGTACGACGGCGGTGGCGGACGCGGCAGACGGGCTGTACCGCGTCACCGGGCAGAAGATCTGGACCTCGCTCGCCCAGGACGCCGACTGGTGCTTCGTCCTGGCACGCACCGAGGCCGGGTCCGCGCGGCACTGCGGGCTGTCCTTCCTCCTGGTCCGCATGGAC
Organism: Streptomyces stoeckheimensis; assembly: GCF_045822005.1. Taxonomy (NCBI): domain Bacteria; kingdom Bacillati; phylum Actinomycetota; class Actinomycetes; order Kitasatosporales; family Streptomycetaceae; genus Streptomyces; species Streptomyces stoeckheimensis. The sequence continues at coordinate 5,109,086 of NZ_CP169550.1, forward strand.
CAGCCGGGCCGGGTCGACGTGCGGCCGATCCGGCAGATGTCGGGGACCTCGGAGTTCAACGAGGTGTTCTTCGACGGGGCCGTCGCCGCCGAGGTGGTCGGCGGGGAGGGCAACGGCTGGTCCGTGGCCATGGGACTGCTCGCGCTGGAGCGCGGGGTCTCCACGCTCGTCCAGCAGATCGGCTTCGCGGCCGAGTTGGAGCGGGTGGTCCGGGCCTACGTGGACATCGGCGCGGGCGACCCGGTCCTGCGCGAACGCCTCGTACGGCAGTGGGCCGAGCTGCGCACGATGCGGTGGAACGCCCTGCGGACGCTGGGCGCGGCGGGCGCCGACCCGGGTGCGCCCAGCGTGGCCAAACTGCTGTGGGGCGGCTGGCACCGGCGGCTCGGGGAGCTGGCGGTGGAGGTCCGGGGAGCGGTGGCCACGGCCGGGCCGGGGCACTGGTCGCAGGGGACCCCGTACGAACTCGGACTCGACGAGGAGCAGCGGCTGTTCCTGTTCACCCGCGCCGACACCATCTACGGCGGCTCGGACGAGATCCAGCGCAACATCATCGCCGAGCGCGTGCTCGGCCTGCCTAAGGAGTCCAGGTGAGAGGCGTCGTATTCGACGGCAAGCAGGCCCAGGTGGTCGACGATCTGGAGATCCGGGACCCGGGGCCGGGGGAGGTGCTGGTCGCGATAGCGGCGGCCGGACTGTGCCACAGCGATCTGTCGGTGATCGACGGGACGATCCCGTTCCCGCCGCCGGTGGTGCTAGGGCACGAGGGTGCGGGCGTGGTGGAGGCGGTCGGTTCCGGGGTCACGCACGTGGCGCCCGGCGACCACGTCTCGCTGTCCACGCTCGCCAACTGCGGGGCGTGCGCCGACTGCGACCGCGGCCGGCCCACCATGTGCCGCAAGGCGATCGGGATGCCGGGGCAGCCGTTCTCGCGGGGCGGCAAGCCGCTCTTCCAGTTCGCGTCCAACTCGGCCTTCGCGGAGCGGACGATCGTCAAGGCCGTGCAGGCGGTGAAGATCCCCCAGGACATCCCGCTTACCTCGGCCGCCCTGATCGGCTGCGGGGTCCTGACGGGCGTGGGCGCCGTGCTGAACCGGGCGAAGGTGGACCGGGGCGAGAGCGTGGTCGTCATCGGCACCGGCGGCATCGGGCTCAACGTGCTCCAGGGCGCGCGGATCGCGGGCGCCACCACCATCGTGGCGATCGACGCGAACCCGGCGAAGGAGGCGGTGGCCCGGCAGTTCGGCGCCACGCACTTCATCGACGCCTCGGCGGTGGCGGACTCCACGGCGGCCGTGAAGGAGATCCTGCCCACGGGCGCCGACCACGCCTTCGAGTGCGTGGGCAACGTCAAGCTGATCCGGCAGGCGATCGACCTGCTGGACCGGCACGGGCAGGCGGTGCTGCTCGGCGTGCCCGGCTTCAAGGAGGAGGCGGCCTTCCAGGTCTCGTCCATGTACCTGGACAAGACGATCATGGGCTGCCGGTACGGGTCCTCGCGCCCGCAGCGGGACATCGCGCTGTACGCGGAGCTCTACCGGCAGGGCAAGCTGCTGCTGGACGAGCTGGTCACGGAGGTCTACCCGGTCGAGGACTTCGCCAAGGCCGTGGACGACGCCCACCACGGGCGGGTGGCCCGGGGGGTCCTCACGTTCTGAGCCTGCTGAGCGTGGCGGCCGCTGCTGCGCGCGGGCGGGTACCGGGTCAGTTCTCCCGGACCACCCAGGCCAGCGCCAGCAGCGGGGTCAGGCCGGCGAGGAAGGCGGGCAGCCGGTCGTAGCCGGCGACCTCGAATTCGAGGGCGACGGGCAGCAGCAGGACGAGCCCGCACAGCAGGATGCCGAGGACGGGCAGGTGCAGGACGGGGCGGAACCGGCGCAGGCTCTCCACCTGGAAGTCGAACGTCTCCGACTTGATCCAGGCGCCCGCTCCGATGAGGAACGGCAGTACGAAGATTGCCGCCATGAAGTAGGCAAAGGCCCGGCCGAAATCCAGGTCCCAGTACTCCGAGGCGCCCTCCTCGGGGTGGCCGGGGGCGTAATAGGCGTCCACACGCATCCCCTGTGCGGGCCGCTGGCTGGTGGTGTACCCCTCCAGGACCAGCTCGCGGGGGCCGGTGATGAAGGGGACGCGCACGAGGAGGTCGGCGGTCCAGAAGCCCGCGGTGTCGTCCCCGGGCGGGCTGTACGCGGGATCGCCGACCGGCCGGACGATCTCCACTTCGCGCTGCTCGTAGCCGATCCGCTCCAGGCGCTCGCGCTCCATCCCCGCCTCGCTGGAACCGGTGACACCCACCATCCAGGCGGCGGCCACCGCGAACGGCATGCCGAAGGCGAACAGCCAGTTCAGGACCCGGTCCGTGGGGCGGCTGCCGGGCAGCGGCCGTGGCTTGTCCAGCGGACCGACCCGGACGCGGTACGAGGACGCGACCCAGCAGCAGGCGAAGACGGCGGAGGCTCCGGCGAGGCACAGCTCGGCCGTCAGTGGCGGGTAGGGCGAGACGGAGAGCAGCGCGCAGAGGATCGCGGCGAGCGCGCAGCCCACCGTCAGCCAGCCGGTGACGCCGGTCCATCGGCTGTGCCCCGGCTCGTACGTGTTTCCCATGGCCCCCCGCCTGTTCGAGAACCGCAGGATAGCGAGGGTGTGGGGGGTGTGCGCGGCGCGCCTGTCTGTACACGTGAGACCGGCTCACGGAAGGCTGGCGCCATGCGGAAACTGATCTACGGCATGAACCTGTCCCTGGACGGCTACATCGCCGCGCCCGGTGACGACATCGGCTGGAGCGTGCCGAGCGACGAGCTGTTCGGCTTCTGGTCCGATCAGTTGCTCGCGATCGACCTGGAGCTGTACGGGCGCAAGCTGTGGCAGACGATGAGCTCCTACTGGCCGACCGGCGACCAGCAGCCCGGGGCGACCCCGGCGGAGGTCGAGTACGCGCGCCGCTGGCGGGACCTGTCGAAGGTGGTGTTCTCCTCGACGATCGACGAGGTCGACTGGAACACCCGTCTGGTCACCGGCGACGCGGTCGCCGAGATCACCCGGCTCAAGGCGCAGGACGGCGGCCCGATGCACATCGGCGGCGCGACGCTCGCCGGGGCGGCCGTGCGGGCCGGGCTGGTCGACGAGTACCTGCTGGCCACCGCACCGGTCCTGGTGGGCGGCGGCACGCCGTTCTTCACCGCGTTGGACAACTGGGTGAACCTGAACCTGGTGGAGACGCGGACGCTCCCCTGCGGCGTGATCCTGACCAGGTACGAGACGAGGCGCTGAGCGTCCGTCCGGGAGGCTCGGCGCCGGCGGGACCCGGCGGCGGGTGTCAGTCGGCGAAGCGGCCGAAGCGGCCCTTGTGGAAGAGGAGGGGCTCGCCCTCGCCGGCCGCGCCCATGGCCTCGACCTTGCCCACGACGATGAGGTGGTCGCCGCCGGTGTGAACGGCGTGGATCCGGCAGTCGATCCAGGCGGGCACCGCGTCGAGCTGCGGCGAGCCCGTGGCCGGGGCCGGAGTGTGGGCGACGCCGGCGAACTTGTCGGCGCCGCTGACGGCGAAGGCCCGGCACAGGTCGCCCTGTTCGGCGCCGAGGATGTTCACGCAGAACACCCCTGAGCGTGCGATGCGGGGCCAGGTGGTCGACGTACGGGCCACCATGAAGGTGACCAGCGGCGGGTCGAGGGAGAGCGAGGCGAAGGACTGGCAGGCGAAGCCGGCCGGGCCGTCCTCGTCCTCGCCGGGCGGGGACGTGATGATCGTGACCCCGCTGGCGAAGTTCCCCAGTACGGCGCGGAATTCGGCGGGGCTGACGGGCGCGCGCTCGTCTTCGCCGACGGCCCGCAGATCGGGGCGGGGCAGTGCTTCGACGGGTTCGGTCCCGGGCTCCGCGGCGGCGGAGGGGAGGGAGCCGACTGATCTGAGGTATCGGACGACGGTGGCCGCCATCCCTGCGTGTCCCATCACATCACCGATTGAAGCTGACGGTTCGTCAGATGGGAAGGGGGGTGTAGGGTCCGCCGTGGATTGAACGTGTTCAATTGAGGGCTGGGGGGCTTGCCGTGGAGGTCGGCGTGGGTGACGGCGTGCGTGGCGGTGTGGTCGCGGGCCCGGTGACGTGGAAGCCGGGAGGGCCTGACGGAGGAGACCTCGCGCCGGGCGCGGAGACCGTTGCCGCGGGGCAGCTCGCGGCCGCCGGGGTGTTCTGGCAGCTCACCTCGGTCGTGGAGGGAGACCCTTACGGCCGGGGGTACGGCGGCGCCATCGCCGTGCTCTTCTGGCTGGTCGCCGGCTGCGCCCTCCTGCCGCTGCTCGCGTTCGTGGCGGGCTGGCTGCACAGCACGCTCGTCACCGTCCCGGTCATGGAGCTCTCGAACGCCGTCGGCGTGCGCACCCGGATCCCCGCACCCTGGTGGGCCCTGCCGGTCCTCGCCGCGCTCGGCGCCGCGTACGCCGCCCCGGTGGCCCTGCTGACCGGCGCGCCGTACGTCGTCACGTGCGGCTGGATCGCGGCCTCCGGGGTGCTCCCGGTGACGGTGGCCGTGTGCGCGCGCATGCGGCAGTGGAGGAAGTCCTCGGTACGGCGCTGGATGCTGGGGCCGGCCGTGCTCGCGGTGGTGGCCGCGTTCGTCGCCGGGTTCAGCCGGCCTTCGCAGTTCGTGCCGTACGAGCCTCCGGTCCTGGCGAGCGCCGACTACGTCGGCGTGTGGACCGGCGACGGCGTCCGCCTGGAACTGGACGGGCAGGGCGCCGTGATGGCGGAGAAGCTACCGGTGGACGACGGGTTCGAGGTGGTCGACCGCTGCTCCGGGCACGGCACGTGGGAGCCCCGGGAGGCGGACCGCTTCTACCGGGCGGGCGTGGTCCTGGCCGTCCCGGAGTGCGGGGAGGGCTCCTCCCTGGTGTGGGAGCTGGCGGGCACCGCGGCGGAACCGGAGCTGTTCGTGCTGATCGGCGACCCGGACGGAGGGGACGTGCGCGTGCTGCGGAAGCGGGCGCGGTAGGCGGTCGGGGCGAGGCCCAGGCCCTGCTGGAACACGCGCCGCATCGTCTCGGCGGAACCGAAGCCCGACTGCGCGGCCACCGCGTCCACCGGGTCGTCACCGGCCTCCAGGAGCGCCTGGGCGGCCTCGAGACGGACGGACTCCAGATACTGCCCCGGCGTCATCCCCGTCTCCGCGCGGAACAGCCGGGCGAGGTGGCGGGCGCTGACCCCGGCGTCCCGGGCGACCTCGTCGAGCGCGAGCCGGGGATCGGCCCCGATGGCGTCCATGACCCTGCGCAGGACCGGATGCCCGGCCTCGCGCGGGGTCAGGCGGGCGCTGTACTGGGACTGCCCGCCGGGCCTGGCCATGAAGACGACCAGCTCCCGCGCGACCTCCCGGGCCATCGCGGCGCCGTGGTCCTCCTCGACCAGGAACAGCGCGAGGTCGATGCCCGAGGTCACCCCGGCGGAGGTGACGACGTTCCCGTCCTGCACGAACACCGGATCCGCCTCCACCCGCACCCGCGGGTACGCGGCCGCGAGCTGCGCCGCCAGCCGCCAGTGCGTGACCGCCCGCCGCCCGTCCAGCACCCCGGTCTCCGCCAGCACGAAGGCCCCGGCGCACACCGAGGTGACCCGGCGCGAGCTGCGCACGAGCTCGGCGACCAGGCCCGTCAGGGCCGGATCGGAGACGGCCCGCCGCCAGTCGCTGCGGCCGGGGACGACGAGCGTTCCGGGCCGGTCCGGCAGGCCGTCCGGGCCGCCGTCCGCGCCGATGCGCACGCCCGAGGAGGTGCGGACGTCGGCCCCGTCCGGGGAGACGATCCGGATCTCGTAGCGGGCGCCGTGGACATTGGCGGTGCTGAACACCTCGGCGGGCCCCGTGACGTCGAGCAGCTGCACGCCGTCGAAGGCGACGATGACGATGCCGTGCGGGGCGGGCCGCGCGGCTACTCGTCCCACGGCGAGTCCAGGACCACGCGGACGAAGTCCCCGCGCTCGAAGCCGGGCACGTGGTGCGCGAGCACGTCGGCCTTGATGTTGCCGAAGGTCGTGCCGGGCTTGGGCGCCACGCCGTCGGCGAAGGCGCGCAGGATGCGCTCCTTGAACCGCGGGCGCGGGTGCAGGGCGACGACGGCCGCGCGGTCCGCCTCGGCGAGGTCGTGGTAGCCGATGCCGAGCACGTCGTACTCCACGCCCGCCGTCACCAGCGCCACCTCGGGTTCCATGTGCTCCGGGATGCCCGGGGTGGTGTGCAGGGCGATCGCCGTCCACACCCGGCGCACCGCGTCCTCGGGGACCCCGTGGGTCCGCAGGAACCGGCGGGCCTCGTCGGCGCCGTCCACCTCGAAGCGGCGGCCGCTGGCGCGGAAGGGCTCGGTGAGGCCGAGGTCGTGGAACATCGCAGCCACGTAGAGCAGTTCGGGATCCGCCTCGATGCCCAGGCGCCGGCCATGGAGGCTGCCGAAGAAGTACACGCGGCGGGAGTGGTCGTAGAGCAGCTCGCTCACGCCGTCCCGGACGAGCTCGGTGGCCTCCTTCGCCAGCCGTGAGTCCGGTACCGGTACCGGTACCGGTACCGGTACCGGTACCGGTACCGGTACCGGGATCGTGTGGGCAGTGAGTGCGTCGCTCGTCGGCATGTCTGCTCGTCCCTTCGTGGGCTCCCTGCGGGTCCCCACCAGTCTTCGGGGCCCGCACGTGCTCGCGCCATGGCCGTCGGGCCATACATCCCACAGATACGGACACGGGCGGGGCGGGCGGGGGCGGGCGGGGGCAGGGCCGTACGGGTGATTCCACCGACGTGCGGGGCTCCCTGGGGCGCGGGCCCCGTACGGGCTCGGCATCGTGGCGGGGGTCGGGGACCGGAGGCAGGCCCCCGACCCCGCAGCAGCGCGCACGCACAGGAGGACCCTCATGCTCGGCACCGAATTCCGCAAGGGATCGCCCAACTGGCTCGACCTCGGGAGCCCCGACACCGACGGGGCCGTCTCGTTCTACACCGGCGTCTTCGGGTGGGAGTACGTCTCCCTCGGCCCGGAGGCGGGCGGCTACGGCTTCTTCCAGGTCGACGGCAAGACCGTCGCCGCCCTCGGGCCGCTCACCGAGGAGGGCGCCACCCCGGCGTGGATGCTGCACTTCAACACCCCCGACATCCAGGAGACGGCGGCGGCCGTCAAGGCGGGCGGCGGAGTGGTGCGCATGGAGCCCGGGGACGTGATGGGGGAGGGCTGGCTGGCTCAGTTCACCGACCCGCAGGGCGCGGAGTTCGCGTGCTGGCAGCCGGGGAAGACCGCCGGGCTGGGGCGGGCCTCCGAGGTGAGCACCCTGATCTGGGCGGAACTGCACGTACCCGACCCGGTCGCGGCCGTCGAGTTCTACGCCGGCCTCTTCGGGTGGCGCTCCGCCGAGATGGAAGCCCCCGGGATGACGTACCGGGTACTGAGCATCGCCGACGGGGACCAGGAGGACGGCTCCTTCGGCGGCGTCGCACCCCAGGGCGACGGCGCGGGCGATGAAGTCCCGCGCTGGGTGCCGTACTTCAACGTCGCCGACGTGGATGCGACCGTGGCCGCGATCCGGGGCGGCGGCGGCTCGGTGCTGATGCCCGCCGCCGACGTCCCGGAGGTCGGGCGGATGGCGTGGACGGCGGACCCGACGGGAGCGGTGTTCGCGCTGCTCACGCCGGACCCGCGGATGTAGCGGGCGGAGCGGTTCGCGGAGCTACCGGCCGAGGTACTTCGGGGTGCGGCGCTCCACGAAGCTGGCGACCCCCTCGTTCGCGTCGGCCGTGGTCATGTTCAGCTCCTGGGCGGTGGCCTCGGCGGCGAGCGCCGTCGCCCGGTCACCGTCCAGGGAGGCGTTGACCAGCTGCTTCGTCAGGGCCAGGGCGCGGGTGGGGCCCTGCGCGAGGCGCTCCGCCCACTCCCGGGCGGTCTCCTCCAGCGCCTCGGCGGGAACCACCTTGTTCACCAGCCCGAGCCGCTCGGCCTCGGCCGCCGGGACGGCGTCCCCGAAGAACATCAGCTCCTTCGCCTTCTGCGGTCCGACGAGGCGGGGGAGGAGGTACGCGCCACCGCCGTCGGGGACCAGGCCGCGGCGGACGAACACCTCGATGAAACGGGCCGGTTCGGCGGCGATGATCAGGTCGCAGGCGAGCGCGAGGTGAGCGCCGATGCCGGCCGCGGTGCCGTTCACGGCGGCGATGACCGGCTTCTCGCAGTCGAGCACGGCCGTGATCAGCCGCTGGGCGCCGAGCCGGATCATGCGGGCCACGTCGCCGACGACCCGCTCCGCCGGGGCGGCCGGTGCGCCGCGCAGGTCGGCGCCCGCGCAGAAGCCCTTGCCGGTGGCGGTGATGACGACGGCCCGCACGTCGGGGTCGGCGGAGGCTTCGGCGAGCAGCCCGATGACGCGCTCGCGCTGGTCCCAGGTGACCGCGTTCATGGCCTCCGGCCGGTTGAGGGTGATCCACGAGACGCCGCTCTCGAAGCGGTGGAGGACTTCGTCCTCGGGGGTGCCGGTCATGGGTGAACTCCTGTTCGTGGCTGGGCGGGCTGCGGGCTGCGGGTGGTGGGTCGGTGCCGGGGGCGGGGTGGGGTGTCGGCCTGGACTGCATGATTTAGGCGCCCTGTCCTCTACTCCGACAGGGCGAAGGGTGTTCTCGCGCCACAAATCACGCTCTACGTCCAGGCCAACACCCCACCCCGTCCCCGTCCCCGCCCCGGCCAGCCGCAGCAATTCCAGCCGTCCGGCGTTTGAGGACCGGGGTCTGGGGCGGAGCCCCAGGGGTCCGGGCGCAGCCCGGTACCCCGCTTTCAGCCCGTCCGGCGTTTGAGGACCGGGGCAGGGCCGGCCCTGGGAACGGTGGAAGGGCGGGTCGGGGACTCGCCCCGCAGGGCCCCGGTCAGCGGCAGATGGCCAGGGCGTCCAGGGCGACCGCGCCCTGGCCCCGTGGGAGGACCATCAGCGGGTTGATGTCCAGCTCCGACAGTTCGTCGCCCAGTTCCATCGCCATCCGCTGGACCCGGAGGATGACCTCCACCAGCGCGTCGACGTCGGCGGGGGGCGCACCACGTACGCCCTCCAGCAACGCGTGCCCACGGAGTTCCCCGAGCATCGCCCGCGCCTGGTCCTCCCCGAAGGGCGGGACCCGTACGGCCACGTCGTGCAGCACCTCCACGAGGACCCCGCCCAGACCGACGGTCACGGTGGGGCCGAAGAGTTCGTCCTGGGTGACACCGACGACCATTTCGACGCCGCGCTCCACCATCTGGCAGACGAGGATCCCGTCCAGCGGGACGTTCTCGTAGCGTGCGATGTCCGTCAACTCCCGGTACGCATCGCGGATCTGGCTCGCCGAGGTCAGCCCGATCTTCACCAGCCCCAGCTCGGTCTTGTGCGCGAGCTGCGGCCCCGAGGCCTTCATGACCACCGGGTAGCCGACCAGCCCGGCCGCCCGTACGGCCGCTGCCGCGCTGGTCACCAGCTGCTCCCGGGGCACCCGTATCCCGTAGGCGCGCAGGAGCTGCTTCGCCGCGTGCTCGCTGAGCTGCTGGCCCGGACGCATGAGGGCCTGGGCCTTGCGGAACGAGGGCGAGGTGGTGCGCGGGGCGTCCTCGAAGGGGGAGCGGTAGGCGGCGGTGAAGCGGTGGTGGCCGAGGTAGGCGCGGACGGCGGTGATGCAGTTGCCGAAGGTGCGGAAGGTGGCGACCCGGGAGGAGCCGAGGAGGGTGGTGCGGTAGGCCTCCTCGGTGCCGACCGGGGAGCCCCAGATCACGCAGATCAGCTTGTCCGTCTGCTCGGCCGCGTCGACCAGGTCCTGGGCGAGTTTGTCGCTCATCGGGGGGAAGGGGCCCGTGATCGGACAGATCAGGACGCCCACGGAGGGGTCCGCGAGGATCGCGTCGATGATCTTGCGGCCGCGCCAGTCGCCGACCGGGTGGCCGCCGTTGTCCACGGGGTTGGAGACGCCCAGGTACTCCGGGATCCACTGGTGCAGCTCGTCCTGCTTGGCCTGGGAGAGGGTGGGCAGGATCAGCCCCGCCTCGGTGGCCAGGTCGGAGAAGTGGGCGCCGGTGCCGCCGGAGATGGAGTAGACGACGACCCCGTCGGCGAGCGGCTTGCGGGCTCGGGCGAGGAGGGCGGCGGTGTCCTGGAGTTCGTCGAGGCCGTCGACGCGGATGACGCCGAACTGCCGCATGGCGGCGTCCACGACGGTGTCCGCGCCGGTCAGCTTCCCGGTGTGGGAGGCGGCCATGCGGGCGCCGGTCTCGGTGCGGCCGACCTTGACGGCGACGACGGGGACGCCGTTGCGGGCGGCCCGGTCGGCGGCGAGGAGGAACTGCCTGCCGTCCTTGAGGCCCTCCACGTAGCAGGCGATGGCCCCGACCTCGGGCTGCTCGGCGAAGTAGGAGATGAAGTCGGAGGTTTCGAGGTCGGCTTCGTTGCCGGTGGGCGCCCAGTGGGAGAGGCGGATGCCCAGCTCCTGGAGGGTGTAGACCGGCCGGCCCTGGTGGCCGGACTGGGTGATGAGGGCGATGGCCGGGCCGTCGAGGTCCTCGCGGAACTTCTCGAAGGCGTTGAGGTTCGTGTTGGGCCCGAGGAGGCGCAGTCCCGAGCGCTGTACGGCGGCGCCCAGGCGGGCCTGCGCGGCGGCGCCCTCGTCGCCGGTCTCGGCGAAGCCGGAGGCGAAGGCGACGGCGAATTTCACCTTGGCTTCGGCCAGTTGCTCCACGACGGGGAGCGGGTCGGCCACGAGGAGGACGGCGAGGTCCACCTGTTCGGGGAGGTCGGCCACCGAGGCGTGGCAGGGCAGCCCGAAGACCGTGGCCCGGGTGGGGTGTACGGGGTGCAGCCGGGCACCGACGCGTTCCGCCCAGGCGATGAGCTGGCGGGTGATGCCGGTGTTCGGTCTGCCCTCGGCGTCCGAGGCGCCGATGACCGCCACGGACTCGGGCCGGAAGAACCGGTCCAGGTCGGGAGCGTCGGCGTGCAGGGGCCGACCGCTGACGTCCAGCGCGACCGCGTCCTCGGCGGACGGAGCCGCTGTGGAGTGGACGGCCGTCCTGGGGGTCTCCCCGCAGGCCTCGACACGTGCGCGGAAGTCGGTGGTGAGGGTGCCGTGAGTAGATCCAAGCATCGTTCCGCCCGCTCCTGCTCGATGAACCTCGACGAATCTCAATAACTGACGCGTAGTCAGATTACTGAACTGACGTGCCGTCAGGAACAGGGATGCACAGGAAAGCTGGTGGAGGTGATGTGTGGAACGCTCGCGGGACGGCGTGAGGGTGCGCCCGGACCGGCTCCCGGCGTGGTGTGCGGGTCGGTTCGCGGGGTCGTTCACGGAACGGTCTCAGATCGCGGGGGCCCGGTCCAGACCGGTATTCGGCCGAGGTCAGAGGGCCGGGACGGTCGCACGGGGGCGGCCGCCGGGCCGGGCCGGGGGTCGCGCCGCTCCCCGGGCGCTCACCACTCCCGGGGGGAGATGAGCTGCTCGACGTCCGCGTCCGGGAATCCGTACGCGGAGGCTACGAACGCGAAGTCTTCGGCTATCTCCTCGCGCGCCACGGTCTCGATCTCGCTCCCCGCGGCCTCGAACTCCGCCTCCAGCAGGTTGAACTCCTCGGTCGCCGCCCCCGTCAGCACGTACAGCCCGGCCAGGTCTGCGGGCCGCTCGGCCTCGATGCGCGCGCAGAGGCGGAGCAGGATGTCCCGGCCCTTGTCGAGGACGTGATCGGGGTAGTACGCGTCCCCGTAGAGCGGCTTCAGGAAGGCGCGGGCTGACACGCGCTGGTTCGTGATCGACATGGTGATCCCCCCTGTTCGGCGACGGCCCGGCGGGCCCGATGTGCCGATGGTGCACCGGGCCACTGACAACGGGCCCGGTGCTGTGGGAGACCGGCTACGCGCCGATCGTGCGGGCGATGCCCTTGGCGATCTTCTCTGCGTCCAGGGCCAGTTCGCGGAGGTTGCCGCTGATGGGGTTGGTGAAACCGGTGAAATAGAGGCCGGGGGCGTCGGGCGGGGTCTTGGCGCCGTGCGTACGGGGGCGGCCGCGGTCGTCCAGTACGTCGAGCCCGCCGACCAGGCCCTCCAGGGCGCGGCGGTAGCCGGTGGCCGCGATCACGGCGTCCGGGGTGATCCGCGAACCGTCCGCGAGCACCACCTCGGCTCCGTCGAAGGAGGCCACGGCTGCCACGGGCTCCACCCGGCCCGTGCGGACCGCGTCGATCAGGCCGACGTCCTGGATCGGGATCGCCCCCTGCTTGACCCTGCTGTACAGGCCGGTGGTGGGGCGCGGGAGTCCGTACGCGGACAGGTCCGGGACCGAGACCTTGCCGATGATCGCGCCGAGCCGGTCGACGAGCCGGACCGGGAGGCGCCGGACCAGGATCCCGGTCCGCTGGGCGGGCCAGCCGGCGGTGGAGCGGCGCAGGATGTGCGGGGCGGTGCGCACCGCGAGCCGGACCCGGGCGGCGCCGCCTTCGGCGAGGTCGACGGCTATCTCGGCGCCCGTGTTGCCGACGCCGACGACCAGGACGTCCCGGCCGGCGTAGGGAGCGGGATTGCGGTACTCGGCGGCGTGGGTGAGGGGGCCATGGAAGCTGTCCCGGCCGGGCCAGTCGGGGACGAAGGGGGTGTGGTTGAACCCCGTGGCGACCACGACCGCCCGGGCCGCCATGACGCGGCCGCCGGTGGCGTGCAGGGTCCAGCCGGGGGTGTCCGGGGCGTCGGGGCCGTCGGCGCCTTCGGGGTGGGAGTCCGTGGTGGGCTCGATGCGGGTCACCTCGATGCCGGTGGCGATCTCCAGCTCGTGGAACTCGGCGTACTTCTCCAGGTAGCGCACCACGTTCTCGCGCGCCACCCAGCGTCCGAAGCGGCGCGGCATGGCCAGGCCCGGGAGGGCGGAGAGGCGGCGCGTGGTGTGCAGGTGGAGGCGGTCGTAGTGCCGCCGCCAGGAACTGCCGACCGAGTCCGACTTCTCCACGACCACCGCGCGGATCCCGCGGCCGCGCAGCGCGGCGGCTACGGCGAGGCCGCCGGGGCCGGCGCCGATCACGTAGACCGGGCGGGGCTGGGTGGACAGGTCGGGTGCTGCGGGGACTGCGGGCATGAGGTGTGAGCGTATCGCCGTACGGGGGCGGTGGGTCTCGGACGAGGAGGGAATCGGTTGCGGATCGATTACGGGGAGTGGGGACTTGTGGGATGGGGGTGGGATCCGGTGAACTGACGATACGTCAGATGAAGTGCTGTCCGGAGGAGTGGTGTCGTGAGTACTGGAGCCGGTACGGCTGCGCGGTTCGACCTGCCGGAGATCGACGACTTCACGCGGCCCTACTGGGACGCGGCCGCGGAGGGGCGGCTGTTGCTGCGGCGCTGCGGGGAGTGCGGCAAGGCGCACCACTACCCGCGGGAGTTCTGCCCGGCCTGCTGGGCAGGGGAGGACCGGGTCACGTGGGAAACGGCGAGCGGGCGGGCCACGCTGTACACCTGGTCGGTGATCCACCGGAACGACCTGCCGCCCTTCGGGTCGAGGGTGCCTTACGTGGCGGCGGTGGTGGATCTCGCGGAGGGGCCGCGGATGATGACCGAGGTCGTGGGTGGGGAGGGGGCGGAGCCGGGGGTGGGGCTGCGGGTGGGCATGGAGCTGGAGGTGACCTTCCGGGAGGCGGCGGAGGGTGTCTGGGTGGCGGTGTTCGCTCCGCGCGGGGCCTGACCGGCTGCGGCGGCTCGGCCGCGGCCCTGTGGGGCGGAGTCCCCTACCCACCCTTCCACCGTTCCCAGGGCTCAGCCCTGACCCGGTCCTCAAGCGCCGGACGGGCTGAGGGGGGGCCGGGCTGCGCCCGGACCCCCCTGGGGCTCCGCCCCAGACCCCGGTCCTCAAACGCCGGACGGCTGAAATGCCCCGGGCCGCCTCAGGCGCCGGACGGCTGGATGGGGGTCAGGGCCACAGGAGGTGGTGGGTCCACGGGGTGGTGGGGGTGCGGGTGTAGTGCAGGCGGGTGTGGAGGCGGGCCGCGTCGCCCTGGAAGAACTCGATCTCCGTGGGGGACAGGACGTACCGGGTCCACGTGGGCGCCGGGGCGTCCGGCTCCGCGCCGGCCCGTTCCCAGGACACCGCCGCGGCGGCGGCCAGCTCCTCCCGGGAGGCAAGCACCTCGCTCTGGCGCCCCGTCAGCGCCGCCGCCAGCGCTCCGCGCGTGCGCGCCGCCAGGTCGGCGCGGCTCTCCACCGCATCGCATGCCGTGACCCGGCCCCGGATGCGGATCTGGCGGGCCACCGTCGGCCAGTAGAAGCCCAGCGCCGCCGCCGGCTGCCCCGCCAGCTGGCGGCCCTTCGTACTGGTGGAGTGCGAGGCGAAGTGCAGGCCGCGTTCGTCGGCGTCGTGCAGCATGACCGTGCGTACGTCCGGGCGCCCGTCCGCGTCCACCGTCGCCAGGCTCATCGTGTGCGGCTCGGGCTGCCCCGCCTTGGCTGCGTGCGTGAACCACTCCCGGAACAGCTCGAGCGGCTCGGCCGGTGCGGTGGCCGTGTCGAAGGAGGGCAGCGGGCCGTCCCAGACGCGCAGGGAGTGCAAGGTGGTATGGAAGTCGCTCGAGTCCTCGAAGTCGCTCGTCATGTCTCAATCGAACACCACGCGGCTTGGCCGTCACTACGATGTGCGGGTTTTACGTGCTTTACGTGAGTCGTGAGCGTGGGCAGACGGGAGTTTGACGACAGGCCCTAGCCCCGCTGGCAGTACTAGCAGCACGAGCGGCAACGCGGAACGGGGGCGCCCCGCCGACCTGTTCGGTCGGGCGGGACGCCCCCGTGGATGTCCGGATGCGTCAGGACGTCAGTACGTCACTGCATCAGTCGAGGACGTCCGGGATCGGCTCGGTGGCGCTGCGCTGGAGCGCCGGCGCGCCGGCGGGTGCGCCGAGGGCCCAGTTGGTGAGCTTGATGGCGTCCGGGTAGCGGTCCGTGGAGTTCAGCAGGACGCCGATGATGGTCTTGCCGTTGCGGGTCACGGAGAAGACGAGGCACTGGCCGGCGACCGAGCCGCTGCCCGTCTTGACGCCGATGGCGCCCTGGGTCTGGTAGGCGTGGCCCGGCGTGATCAGCAGGTTGGTGTTCGTCCAGGTGGCGCTGGTGGAGGTGCCGCCGGTGCTGTACGAGTAGGTCTTGACGATCGACTTGAAGGTCGAGCCCTTCATCGCGGCGCGGGTGAGCTTCGCCAGGTCGCGCGCGGTGATCTTGTTGTTGCCGTGCTGCGAGATGCCGTCGAAGGCGTCGTAGTACGTGTTGGTCATGCCGAGGGTCTTCGCCTTGGCGTTCATCTTCGCGATGAAGTCCAGGATGCGGGCCTGCCGGGACGAGCCCGAGCCGAAGGTGTCGGCGAGGGCGTAGGCGGCGTCGCAGCCCGAGGGCAGCATCATCCCGTAGAGGAGCTGGCGGACCGTGGGGGTGGCGCCGGCCTTCAGGCGGGCCGTGCTCGCGCCCTCGCGGGCGACGTAGTCCAGGTACTCCTGCTGGACGGTGACCTTCTTGTTGAGGTCGATGCCCGGCGAGGTGAGGACGACGAGGGCCGTCATGATCTTCGTGGTGCTGGCGCCCTCGAGCTTGGTGTCGCCGGCCTTGTTGGCGAGCGTGGCGCCGGTGGTGCCGTCCATGAGGAAGGCCGACTTGGCGAGGGTCGGCGGTCCGGCGACTGCCTGGGCGGGCGAGGCGACCGCGATGAGGGCGCCGGTGGCGACGGTGATGGCGAGAGCGGCGCGCGAGCGCCGCAGCAGGTTCGATATCAAGTGTCAGTTCCCGTGATGGCTGGAGATTCCCCGAAGGGGCCGTGGGCACCGAGGTGCCGGCCCCTCCGGGAGCTTACGCAGCCCGGCCGACAAGGAGTCAGTCCCGTCCGAGAATGATGGTGCCCGAGGAGCAGAACCAGCCTCCCGTACCCGAGGCGATGGCCACTTGTGGGAGGGTTCCACCTGGTTTGCGCACCTGGCCCGCCCCTGCCTCGCCGCGCAGTTGGCGTACCGCCTCGACCAACAGGAACAGGCCGCGCATGCCGGGATGGCAGGCGGAGAGTCCGCCGCCGTCCGTATTGACCGGGAATTCGCCGTCCCGCAGGAGGCGGCCCTTCTCCACGAAGGCTCCGCCCTCGCCCTTGGCGCAGAAGCCGAGGTCCTCGAGGGTGACCAGCGTCATATAGGTGAAGGCGTCGTAGATTTCGGCCAGGTCCACGTCCGCCGGGGTGAGTCCCGCGCGGGCGAAGGCCTGGCGGCCCGAGACCGCCGCGGGGGAGACGGTGAAGTCCTCCCACTCCGACATCGTGGTGTGCGAGACGGCGGTGCCGGAGCCGAGGATCCAGACGGGCTCCTTGGCCGTGTCCGGTACGTAGTCCTCCGCGGCCAGCAGGACCGCGCAGCCGCCGTCCGAGCGGATGCAGCAGTTCAGCTTCGTGAAGGGGTCCGCGATCATGCCGGAGGACAGGACGTCGTCGACCGTGATCGGGTCGCGGAACATCGCGTCCGGGTTGGTGGCGGCGTTCGCCCGCGCCTGCACCGCCACCTCGGCGAGCTGCTCCAGCGTCGTGCCGTACTCGTGCATGTGGCGGCGTGCGGCCATCGCGTACTTGGAGACCAGCGTGTGCCCGTACGGGACCTCGAACTGCAGGGGGCCCCGCGCGCCGAAGGAGAGGTTCGAGGTCCGGCGGCGGGCCTTGATGTCGGCGCGCGCGGTGGATCCGTAGACGAGGAGGACCGCGTTGGCGTGGCCGGCCGCGATGGCGTCGGCGGCGTGGGCGGCCATGACCTCCCAGGTGGAGCCGCCGACCGAGGTGGAGTCGACCCAGGTGGGGCGCAGGCCCAGGTACTCGGCGACTTCCACGGGCGCCAGGATGCCGAGGCCGGCCGAGGCGAAGCCGTCGATCACCGACCGGTCCAGGCCGGAGTCGGCCAGGGCCCGGCGGGCGGCCTGCGCGTGCAGGGCGTACGGGGTGGGTCCGTCCACCCGGCCGCAGTCCGAGAGGGCGACGCCGACGACGGCGACCCGGCGGGGCCGGGCCTGAGGGCCGGACGTGGCGGTGGCGGAGGCGGAGAGGGGTCCAGGTGTGACAGGCATGGAGCTGACGGTACAACTGACGTACCGTCAGATGCTAGAGGATGCCCCGGGGATGCCCCGGGGATGCCTCGGGGGTGCCCCGGTGGGCGCTCGGGGATGCCGGAGGTGCCCCTCTCCGCCCTCTTCGGAAGGTCCGCCCCCTGTGTTTCTGGCGCTGCCCGCCCTAACATGACGGCCCGTCAGATACGGGGAGGAGCCCGACGATGGATGCCGCCTTCACCGCGGAGCAGGACGAGATGCGCCGTACCCTGCGCGAGGTCCTGGGCAAACGCTGCGGCCCGGACGAGGTCAAGGCCGCCGTCCGCACCGCCGCCGGACACGACCGCGAGCTGTGGCAGCAGCTCGCCAGGCAGCTCGGACTGCCGGGCATCGCCGTGGCCGAGGAGTACGGGGGCGTCGGCTGCACCGCCGCCGACCTGGTCCTGGCCTGCGAAGAGACCGGGCGGGTGCTGCTGCCCTCGCCGTTGCTGGCCACCGCCGTGCTCGCCGTACCGCTGATCACCGCCCTGGGGACCGGCGAGCAGCGCTCCACCCTGCTCCCGCCGCTCGCGGCGGGCGGGCTCACGGCCGCGCTCGCCGTGCCCGGCCCCGCCCTGGCCACCGCCCTCGCGCTGACCGGGGGCAACGCCCCGGGCGAATGGGCCGGCGGCGGCCGGGCCGGCGGGGTGCAGGCCCGCGCCGTGGACGGCGGCTGGCGGCTGTACGGGGAGGTCGCCCAGGTGCTCGACGGGCACAGCGCCTCGCTGCTGCTGGTCGCCGCGCACGCGGGAGGGTTCGCCCGCAGTCGCACGCTGCTGTTCCTCGTACGGGAGGACGCGCCCGGCCTGGTACGGGCGCGGCAGACCACCCTGGACGAGACCCGCCCGCAGGGCCGTATCCAACTCCGCGATGTCGAAGCGGAGTTGCTGGGAGTCGAGGACGCGGACGTGGCCGGAGCCCTCGCCGCCACCGGACGCGGCGCAGCGGCAGTCCTGGCCGCCGAAGCGGTCGGCGCGGCCGGGCAGGCGCTCGCCCGCACCGTGGAGTACGTACAGCAGCGCGAGCAGTTCGGCCGGGCCATCGGCTCGTTCCAGGCGGTCAAACACCGCCTCGCCGACCTCTACGTCCAGGTCCAGGCGGCCCGCTCCGCCGCCTACTACGCCGCCTGGGACCCGGAGCAGGGCGGACTCGCCCTGGCCCAGGCCCTGGAGGCGCTGCGGATCACCGCCGGCGAGGCCATCCAGCTGCACGGCGGCATCGGCTTCACCTGGGAGCACGACGCGCACCTCTACTTCAAGCGGGCGGCCGCCGACGAACTGCTCTTCGGCCCCGTCCACCGGCTGCGCGCCCACGCCGCCGAAGCCGCCGGGCTGTTCGCCCCCGCGGTCTCCGGACCCGGATCCGCATCCGCATCCGCATCCGCATCCGCATCCGCATCCGTACCAGCCCCCGCCCCCGCCCCCGCCCCACGGAACGAGAAGGTGGCCGTCTGATGGCGCCCGGAGTCAAGCTGATGCAGAAGGTCTCCTCGACCATGCTGTTCGCCAAGATCGCACCGCACTTCATCCCCGCCATGGACAAGGCGGTGCACAAGCTGACCCGCGGCAAGGTCATTCTCAGCGCCCAGATGCTCCCCGGCGTGATCCTCACCGCCAAGGGAGCCAAGACCGGCGAACCGCGCACCACCCCGCTCGCGTGCATGCCGGAGCAGGACGGGGTGAGCTGGCTGCTGATCGGCTCGAACTTCGGCCGCCCCGGACACCCGGCGTGGACCGGGAACCTGCTCAAGAACCCTGACGCGGAAGTGAGTTGGAAGGGTCAGGACATCGCCGTGCGCGCCCGCCTGCTGGCGGGTGAGGAACGCGCGGCGGCGTGGCAGGCGGTGCTGAAGTTCTGGCCGCCGTACGCGACGTACCAGGCGCGCATCGAGCGCGAGATCCGGTTGTTCCGCCTGGAGCGTCGCTGATCGCGGCGGAATCCCGTAAGCCGCAAGTCCCGTAAGCCGCAGGTCCCGTAGCCGAAACCCCTGCGGCCGAAGGCGCGGCGGACCCGGTGCGGGTCCGCCGCCTACTTCGTCGGCTTCTTGCCCGTGATGCCCAGGTGGACCAGGAGCGCCAGGTTCGGCTTCAGTTCCGCCTGCTTCACGCCCCAGGTCTGGAACCCCTTCTGGTGCGAGGCGACCGCCGCGAGCATGGCGACCAGCGAACCGGCCATCGCCGCAGGGCTCACGTCCTTGTCGACCTTGCCCTTGGCCTGGAGCTCCTTCATCGACTCCGTGAGGGAGTTGGTGACGGAGTTGAGGATCTTCATGCGGATCTTGTAGAACCGCTTGTCACCCTCGGCCGCACCGAGGTCGACGACCCGCAGGATGGCGTCGTTGCGCCGCCAGAACTCCAGGAATCCGTCGACGAGTTCCTCGGCCGCAGCCCAGCCCGCCTTGCCGACCCATGCGCGCCCCTCGACCAGCGAGGTCAGCTGTGCGCCCTCGTTGGCCATGCGCTCCGCGATCTCCAGGACGGCGCCTTCGACGTCCGGGAAGTACTGGTAGAAGGTCGCGGGGGAGGTACCGGCCTTGCGGGCGACGTCGATCACTTTGACGTCGCGGTACGGCGAGGAGCTGAGCATCTCGCTGAGGCAGTCGAGCAGCTTCTGCCTCGTCGCCTGACCGCGCCGGCCGGCAACGCGGCCGTCGACGGTGCGTACTTGTCCTGTCATGCCGTCAGCTTACCGAGGGGTGATCCGCGCGCGATTCGGCCGCCTGCAAATGGGGTGACGGGACGCCTGGCCTGGGCGTACGCCCGTCCCGGCCCGTCATCGCGACCGATTCCGGCCGGGTGCGCCCCCCGGGCGCGCCGTCCGGCTTCGGAGCCTATCCCCCGAATAGTCTTATCAACAGGCTGTGGACAAGTTTTCGGGCACATCATGATCCGGAGGACACGGCTGGGCGAGCGAGGCGGAACGTGCGCGGAGGGTGCACACCCTTGCACACCCCCGCACAACGGAAGGAACCGGGCTCATGGCCGCATTCGCAGAAGGCTCACCCTGCTGGGTCGACGCCTCCCTGCCGGACGTGGAAGCGGGCAAGCGCTTCTACGGTGAGCTCTTCGGGTGGACCTTCTCCGAGGGCGCGGGACCGGAGTACGGCCACTACACCCAGGCCTACAGCCGCGGCCGCAACGTCGCCGCCCTCGCCCCCAAGCCCGACGGCCGGATGCCGACCGTCTGGGGGATCTACCTCTACACCACCGACGCGTACGCCTGCGCCCAGCGCATCCGCGCCGCCGGCGGCCAGATGGTGATGGACCCGATGCCGGTCGGCCCCTACGGGACCGCCGCGATGGCCGCCGACCCCGGCGGCGCCGTCTTCGGCCTGTGGCAGCCCGGCACCCACCACGGCTTCGACGCCCAGAACGAGCCCTACACGTACTGCTGGTCCGAGGTGTACACCCGGGCCCGCGACGCCGTGGACGTCTTCTACGCCAAGGTCTTCGGCTACGTCCCCGAGGACCAGAACGACGACGAGTCGGGCATCGAGTACCGCGTCTGGTCCCCGCCCGGCAAAGCGGCCGGCTCGGAGACCGCCGTCCTGGGGCGCAGCCTGATCACCGACGCCTTCCCGGAGATCATGCCCGCGCACTTCCTGGCGTACTTCGCCGTCCCGGACTGCGACCAGTCCGTGGCGATGGTGCAGCGCCTCGGCGGCCGGGTCACCGCCGACCCCTTCGACACCCCCTACGGGCGCATCGCGGTGGTGGCGGACAACCAGGGCGCCGTCTTCGGCCTGCTCTCGGAGCCGCGGACGAGGACGGGCACTCCCTAGGGCCTGTCGTCAAACTCCCGTCTGCCGGGTCAGCCGGTGACCTCGACGGAGTCCACGCGGCTCTCCGAGTTGATGTGGCGGTCTCCCGAGAACACCGCCTTCCAGTCACCACTGCGCTGGACGGTGAACTTCCGGGTGAAGGTGCCGTCGTCCACGGTGCCCGTGTAGCCCACACGGATCCACTGGGTGCTGCCCTTCGGGCGGAAGTAGATGTCGACCTGGCCCTGGGCCGGCGTCGAGGTGCCGAGTTCCCGCACCTTGCCGACCACGGTCAGCTGTCCACCGCGCTTGACCGGCTCGGGGTGGGCGTTGAACTCGTGGATCTCCGTCTTGGCCCGCGACACGTGGACGGGCACCGACGCGCTCTGCCCCAGGTCCTTGCCCACGTACCGGACGCGCCAGTAGCCGTTCTCCCCAGGAAGGGACTGCCTGAATTCCTTGCCGAACTCGGCCGTGAAGGTCTTGCGGGTGGTCCATGTGGAGCCCGTCCTGGAGAACTGGATCTCGAAGGGTCCGCCGGCCGGGGGCGTCCTGCCCGGATCCACGTTCGCGGCGCTCGGCGTCAAGTCGAAATAGACCATCGAGGTCTTGCCGTAGGCGAGCCACTCGCCGGATCTGCCGTAGTAGCTCACACCCGAGGTGATGTCCACCTCGACGGGGGCGAAGGCCTTCTGGTCGAGCCACATCTGACTGCCGGTGGAGACCTTGAAGGTGGTGTCCTCCGGAGCCTTGGCACTGACGGAGAAGCGGCCCTCGGGGCTGCTGTTGAACAGCACCGGCTTGCTTGCCGTACGGGTCAGCTTCATGGTCGAGGCCACAGGCTTGAGCGTGCCGTCCGCCGCGACCCGCTTCAGCGTGCCGTTGATGCGGACGGCGTTGCCGTACGGAGCGGACACCTTGCGGGAAGCGGAGTCCAGTTCGATCCGCACCGGCTGCCTGTCGATCGGGGCATCGGTGTCGACCCAGCCAGCGAGGCCGCTGGCGTTCTTGTGCTCCATGTGGATCCGCGCGCTGGGCTCGGTGCCGGTGAAGGCGACAGGTGCCTTCAGGCGGCCCACGCTGTCGGTGGAGACGGTGGTGGACTTGCCTCCCGCGCTGATCGAAACCTTCGCGCCGCCCAGCGGGGTCAGGGTCCCGTCGCGTGGGTCAAGGCCCCTGAGGACCGTTTCGACGGTGGTGCCCAGGTTGTCCAGGGAGACCGCCTTGGACGTGGTGACCTCGTCGAACACGGGCTCGGCCGTGTAGTTGAGGGTGGTCGCGTCCTTGCGCACGAGCGGCTCGCCCTCGGTGCCCTTGTACTCGACGTCGACGGAGTAGACCCCGAGCTTGTCGAGCTTCACCGGGCCGGAGGTGGAGGTGAAGGACCCCTCCCCCGACGAAGAATCGCTCGCCTCGTACGAGAAGTCCTTGATGGTCAGGACGCGGGTCTCGGAGCCCTTCGCCCGCAGGTGGACCACGGGGCTCATGTCCTCGGCGCGGACCACGCCGATCCATACGCCTTCCGTGTTGATCGTGATGTGGAAGTCCTGGTCGGCGGCGTGCGCCGTGCCCGGAGCGAGGAGCATGCCGCCGACGACGGCGGCGGTGACCGCGAGCGCGGTGGTGTAGCGCAGGTGCTTCACAGGGTCCCCCTAGGACTGGTTGCTCGCGACGATGGCCTGCGAGCGGACGGAACGGCTGCCGGTGCGAGTGCCGGCGAGCGGCCCGCTCACGGGGTCACGGCTTACGGGTTCACCGCGAGGTCGTCGCGGCGGCTCTCGGCGTTGAGGTGCTTGCCGTCGGAGTCGCTGTAGCGGACGATCCAGGCGCCCGTCTCGTCGGCGGTGAACGTCTGGACGAAGGTGCCGTCCGCCTCGGTCTTGGCTTCGCCCCGGAAGACGTAGTCCTGGCTGCCGACGGGCTGGAGGTAGTACTGCACCGTCTGGCCGCCGTACGGCTTCGCCGGGGTCTCGTGCTGGAGGACGCCCTTGATGGTGAAGGTATGGCCCTTGCGGACCGGCTCCGGCGCGGCGTTGAAGTAGGTGAAGGCCGTCGCCGTCCGGTCAAGCCGGACCGGCTCGGTGACGGAGCCCTGCATGCTCGGCGCGGCGGCGTACCGCAGTCGCCAGTGGCCGTCGCCCTCGCCCGGGAGCGTCTGGTCGAACCGGGCGGTGGCGAAGTCCACGGTGAACACCTTGCGCGTCTTCCAGTCCGTCTTGCCGTCCTCCGAGCGCTGCACCTCGATGAGGGTGGGGGTCTGGCTGAGCGGCTTGTGGGCGAGGCGCCCGGTGAACTTCACTCCGGCGGCGTCGACCGTGGCCTTGAAGTCCCTGAAGTAGCTGACCTCGACGACCTCCGCCTCCGTATTGGCGATCACGTAGTGCAGCCACGGGGACTTGCCGCCCGCCCACGTGGTCTTCACCGGGCCGCTGCGGGACATCAGCAGCTGCCGCTCGAACCGGCCGTCCGCCGTCGTCTTGGGCTCGCCGGTGAGGTCCGCGAGCATCGGCGTGCCGTGGGGGACGGGCTTGCGCGCGCCGTCCGCGGCGATCCTGAGGGCCTGGCCCGTGATCTTGGCCGTCGATCCGTAGCGGGCCTTGATCTTCCGGGACTCGGCGTCGAGGACGATCTCGGCCTTCTGACGGACCGCGCGGGCGGTCTCGCCGCGCCCCCCGGCGCGGACGTCGGGGGTGTCCAGGACCTCGACGCGCACCTCGGTGTCGTTCTCCGTACCCCGGAAGGTGAACGGGGAGGACAGGTGACCCTGCGCGTCCGTGGTCGCGTCCTGCGAGGTGCGGTCGGCGGTGAGGCGGACCTTGGCGTTCTTGAGCGGGGCGGTCGCCCCGGTCCGCGGGTCGAGGGTGGTGACGTCCGCCGACACGCTGGTCTTGAGGTTGTCGAGGGACACCCCGTCGGCCGCGTCGACCTTGCCGACCACCGAACGCAGCCGGTAGTCGAAGTCCCCGCACTCGACGGGGTCGGTCTCGGAGCCGACTTCGAGCGCGTAGATGCCGAGGGCGGCCAGCTTGAGCGGCTCCGAGACCAGCTGGAAGTCGGGGAGGATGCCGTCCGGGTCGGTCACCTTGCGGAAGGTGCCGACGGAGGCGACGCGCAGCCCCGAGTTCTTGTCCCGCAGGTGGACGACGAGCCCCTCGGGCACGCCCGTCCCGTCCTGCGCGCTGTGGACGGCGAGGGACCCGTTCTGCGTGGCGGACATGTCCGGCGGGCAAGAGGGGGCCGCGCCGGCGGCATTCGTTGCGAGGGATGCATCGGATGCGGCGTGCACCGACCCCGGCACGGCCAGCCCCGCGAGCAGCGCTGTGGCGACGACGACGGCTGAGGTCAAACGGTGACGCACGGAATCCCCCGGATTTTGACGAGCTGAACGGCTGTTAGACCCGTGAAACCCCCGATGGGTTGTACGCCTCTTCCCGCAGGTTGGGCCGGTCGGCCGAACCTGCGGGGCGTCCTTACGGGATGCGGGTCACGGGTTGACGGTGAGGTCGTCCTGGCGGCTTTCGGCGTTGTAGTGCTTGCCGTCGGCGTCGCGGTAGCGGGCGATCCAGGTGCCGGTGCGGTCGGCCTCGAAGGGGTGCACGAAGGTGCCGTCGGCGGCGGTCTTGGAGTGGCCCTGGTAGGTGTAGTCCTGGCTGCCGGTGGGGCGGAAGTAGAACAGGACGGTCTGGCCGGCGTAGGCCTTGGCCGGGGTGCCGTGCTGGAGGGTGCCCTTGATGGTGAAGGTCTGGCCCTTGCGGACCGGTTCCGGGGCCGCGTTGAAGTAGGAGAAGGTCGTCGCCGTGCGGGTCAGGCGGACGGGCTGCGTGGTGGCGGACTGGGTGTTCGTCGTGCCGGGATAGTGGAGGCGCCAGTAGCCGTCGGCCTCGCCCGGCAGTGTCAGCCTGAACGGGGAGGTGCTGTTCGCGTACACGTTGAACGTCTTGCGCGTCTTCCAGTCCGTCTTGCCGTCGGCCGAGTACTGCGCCTCGACGCCGAGGGTTCCGAAGCCGGTCTGCCGGATGAGGGACCCGGTGAACGTCACCCGCCGTGCTGCGTCGATCGTGGCCGTGAAATTCGTGAAGGACGTGGTGTCGTAGAGCTGAACTTCTGTGGAGTCCGACGCGATTGACAGCCACGGATATGCCTTGTTGTTCGCCCAGGTGGTCTTGATCGACTGGCCGTCCAGGGGGGCGACTCGTACCTGCCGCTCGAACCGGCCGTCCGCTCCCGTCCCGGGCTTGCCGTCCAGGTCGCCGTTGAGGGGCGTGCCCTCGGGTACGGGCCTCCGCGTGCCGTCCGCGGCGACCAGCGAGGCCCGGCCCGTGAGCTTCGCCGTCGATCCGTAGACGGCCTTGATCTTCTGCGACGCGGGGTCGAGGACGATCTCCGCATTCTGGCGGTCCGTGGCCACGGACAGGAAGCGGTCCTCCGGGTCCATCTCCGGGGTGGCCTCGACCTTGACGTGCAGCAGGGTCGACTTCTCCGTGCCGCGGAAGGTGACAGGGGCGGCCAGCCGGCCCTGTGCGTCCGTGGTGGCCGTCAGGGAGATGCCCTCGCCGGTGAGGCTGACCCGGGCGTTCTTGAAGGGTGCGGCCGTCTGGGTCCGCGGGTCGAAGGTGGTGAGGTTCGCGGACACGGTGGTCTTCAGGTTGTCCAGGGACACCTTGCCCGCGGTGGGCGCGGTCATCTCCGAGCGGAGCCGGTAGTCGAAGTCCCCGCAGACGACGGGGGAGGACGCGTCGCCGACCTCGAGCGTGTAGATCCCGAGGGCGGACAGCTTCAGGGGCTCGGATATCAGGTCCCACTCGGGCGCACCGTCCGGGTGGTGCTCCGTGCGGAACTTGCTGACCGACGCGATGCGCTGCCCCGTCTTCTTGTCCCGCACGTAAACGGCGGCGGGCTTGGGCATGTCCCACACGCCCTTGACGAGAATGGCCCCCTCACGGGTGGTCTCCATCCCCTGGAGACAGTTCGCACCGGCGGCGTGCGCCACCCCCGGCACGGACAGCCCGCCGAGTGCTGCCGCGGCGATGACGATGGCTGAGCTCAGGCGGTGGCGCATGGATCCCCCGGGTGTTGACGAAACGAACGGGGGCTAGACCCTCGGCATCGCCGAAGGGTTGTACGGCTTTGCCCGCACCCCGTGCGCGACCACCCGCCGTGCCGGGGCCGGACCGGGCGCGGGCCTGACAGAATCGGGGGTGCGCGACCCGGGCCGACCCCCGGAGTGAGACGCTGCACGGGGCAGGGACCCGCGGCGGCTCGCGCGCATCCGGTGACGTGACGGCGATGACGGCGACGCCACCGGCGATGGCTGGAAGAGCGGGGACCGCGAGGGACCCCGTACGGGGATGGGTGTGGAGGCGAGTGGTGGAGCAGCTGACGCAGCACGACCCGAGACGGATCGGCCCCTTCGAGGTGCTGGGACGGCTCGGCGCCGGCGGCATGGGGCTGGTCTATCTCGCCCGGTCGGCGTCCGGACGCCGGGTGGCGATCAAGACGGTGCGCACCGAGCTCGCCGAGGACCAGCTGTTCCGCGTCCGCTTCACCCGTGAGGTGGAGGCGGCCCGCGCCGTCTCCGGCTTCTACACCGCGGCCGTCGTCGACGCCGACCCGCGCGCGGCCGTGCCGTGGCTGGCGACCGCGTACGTACCGGCGCCCTCCCTGGAGGAGATCGTCCACGAGTGCGGGCCCATGCCCGCCCAGGCCGTACGGTGGCTCGCCGCGGGCATCGCCGAGGCGCTCCAGTCGATCCACGGGGCGGGCCTGGTCCACCGCGACCTGAAGCCCTCCAACGTGCTCGTCGTCGAGGACGGCCCGCGCGTGATCGACTTCGGCATCGCCAGCGGGGTCTCCAACACCCGCCTGACCATGACGAACGTCGCCGTCGGCACCCCCGCGTACATGTCGCCGGAGCAGGCGAAGGACTCGCGCAGCGTCAAGGGCGCCAGCGACGTGTTCTCGCTCGGCTCCACGCTGGTCTTCGCCGCCACCGGGCACCCGCCGTACCACGGGGCGAACCCGGTGGAGACGGTCTTCATGCTGCTCCGCGAGGGCCCGAACCTGGAGGGGCTCCCCGACGAGCTCCGCCCGCTGATCGACTCCTGCATGCAGATGGACGCCACGCAGCGGCCGACCCCGGCCGACCTGCAGGCGCAGCTCGCCCCGCACCTCTTCGAGGGCGGCGACGAGAGCGGTACCGCTTCGGCGTGGCTGCCCGAGCGGGCCGTCGCGATGATCGAGGCCCGGCGGGCCGGCCACCGCAACGCCGCCGCCGCGGCGGCTGCGGCCGCGGTGCCGAAGCCGGGGATTCCCCGGGCCGGAGTCTCCGCGCCCATCCAGAGCGTCGGTCCCGCGTCGGGTCATGCGTCCGGTCCCGCCTCCGGTCCCGCCACGCACCGCAGCCGGCGCGGCGGAGCCGACCCCTGGACCGACCCGCGGACCGGCCAGGCCGTCCCGCAGCGGCCCGAGCACCCCCCGATGGCACCCTCGGGCGAGCCGGTCCGGCTCGGCGGTTCCCCGGTGCCGATCGGCCCCGGCCCGCAGGCCTCCGCCTCGGCTCCGGCCGGCCACGCCGCCGCCGCGGACTCGGCGACCGGCTGGATCCGCCCGCCCGGTGGCGGCCCGGTGGCGGCCCCCGCGTCCGTGGCCGTCGTACCGAACCCCGGCCCGGCCCCCGACAGCGGCCGGTGGCGGCCCTGGCGGTTCCGGATGTCGAACGAGGTCTGGGGCACCCCGACCGTCGCCGGCGACCTGCTCTACGTCACCTCCTTCGAGGTGCACGCCCTGGACGTGGCCAGCGGCCGCCGCCAGTTCAAGACCCGGGACGTCGCCTGGTCCATGGCCGTCTCCGACGGGCGCATCCACGCCTCCGACGGCCCCTCCCTCTACGCCCTCGACGCCGGCGACGGCTCCGAGCGGTGGCGGCTGTCCGCCGATGCCTGGGTGTACGCCCTGCGCGCCGACCGGGGCACCGTCGTCACCGCCACGCGCGGAGGCGGCGTACAGGCCTGGGAGTCGTCCAGCGGGCACAAGCTGTGGGAGCTGTCCGGCGCGCAGAGCGAGTTCGAGACCACCGAGGCGGCCCCCGTCCTGCACGACGGCACGGTCTACGTGTGGCAGGACGCCC
This sequence comes from Streptomyces stoeckheimensis, assembly GCF_045822005.1. Lineage (NCBI taxonomy): Bacteria > Bacillati > Actinomycetota > Actinomycetes > Kitasatosporales > Streptomycetaceae > Streptomyces > Streptomyces stoeckheimensis. The sequence continues at coordinate 5,137,065 of NZ_CP169550.1, forward strand.
GGCTGCGCGCCCTGGACGCCCGCTCCGGCCGCGAGTCCTGGTCGTATCCGGTCGGCGACGCCGGCTCCTGCGGGAACGTGCCCGTACGGGTCACGCCCGCCCCCGACGGCAACGTCTACGTCGCCGCCGGCACCCGGGTGATCTCCATCGACCGGGCCTCGGGCCGGGTCCGCTGGCACTTCGAGGCCCCCGCCGTGTTCCTCGCGCCCCCGGCCTTCGCCCCGGGCGCGGCCGTGACGGGCGGCGGGGTCTACCTCGCGGACTACCTGGGCACCGTCTACGCCCTGGACGCGGCCACCGGCAAGGACCGCTGGCGCATCGCCACCGAGCCCCGGCAGTCCGCCGACCCGGTCATCGTCGCCGCCGGCAACGTCCACCTGGCCGCGGGCAGCGCCGTGTACACGCTCGACGCGGTCACCGGGACCCCGAAGTGGCGGTTCGCGGCGGGCGGTGAGATCACCGGTTCCCCGGCGGTCGCGGACGGCCGCGTCCACTTCGGATCGGCCGACCACTGCCTGTACACCCTCGATGCGGCGGGTGGCCAGCTCCGCTGGAAGCTGGCCACCGGCGGGGAGATCACCGGCGCCCCGGTGGCCGAGGCGGGCGTGGTCTACGCGTGCAGCAAGGACCGCTGCGTCTACGCCCTGGACGCCGCCAAGGGCACGGGGACCCGTACGGGCGGATGACCCGGCTCAGCCGCCGCCTGAGCTGGGGCTGAGCCGTCCGGGGGCCCGGTCGTGGCCCCCTAGGGGTCGCGCACCGCACCAGGAGTGACAGGATGGACCCCATGAGCAACGTATTCTTCGACATCAAGATCGACGGCGCGGACGCCGGTCGCATCGTCTTCAACCTCTTCGACGAGGTCGTCCCGAAGACCGCCCAGAACTTCCGCGAGCTGTGCACCGGCCAGAACGGCTTCGGCTACGCCGGCTCCGGCTTCCACCGCGTCATCCCGCAGTTCATGCTGCAGGGCGGTGACTTCACCAACCACAACGGCACGGGCGGCAAGAGCATCTACGGCGAGAAGTTCGCCGACGAGAACTTCAACCTGAAGCACGACCGCAAGTACCTGCTGTCGATGGCGAACGCCGGCAAGAACACCAACGGCTCGCAGTTCTTCATCACCACCGTCCTCACCCCGTGGCTCGACGGCAAGCACGTCGTCTTCGGCGAGGTCGTCTCGGGCCAGGAGCTCGTCGACCAGATCGAGAAGCTCGGCACTCCCTCGGGCGCCACGCGCGGCAAGATCGAGATCGCGGCGTCCGGCGTCGTCGAGGCCTGATCCCCACCCCGCCCGCAACGGCTGGCCGGCCCCGCCCCCTCAGGGGGACGGGGCCGCCGTCATGTCCGGGCGGAAGCGCCCATCACGTTGCGAACGTCCTCGCTGCTTTCGGTCATGTCGCGCAGGACCGATTCCATGGTGGCGGAGGACCGGGCGAAGAGTTCCCGGCCGGCCGGTGTGAGCTGGGCGTCGAAACCCCTCCGGTCGGTGGAGCACGGGCGTCGCTCGACGTATCCGGCATCGATCATCTGGGCCAGCAGGCGTGAGACCTGCGGCTGGCTTCTCGATACTCGGGAGCTGAGCTCACCGGCACGGATCCAGCCGTCCGCGCGCATCATCACGTCCATGATCTCGAAGGCGCTGGCGCACAGGCCGTGGTGCTCGGCCAGGACGCGTTCGGCGGCCTGATTGATCTGCGCGCAGGCGCGGGCCACCGACACCCATCGATCGGTCAGTGCTGTCTCTGTCACGCCCTCATCGTAGGTTCGCGAACCCGCCTTGTCGATGCAGGCGCATGAATGTACTGTGCGGGACCAAGATCGATGCATTCGCATGCATCGATCACCAGGGCCACACCCACCCAGACGAAGGAGACGTGGTGACCGAGCAGACGCTGGCACCCCAGAAAGCCGGGCCGGACGCGGAAGAAGCGCCCGCCCAGGCCCCCGGCAAAGCCCCCTGGACCACCCTCGTGGTGGTCGGCGTCGCCCAGCTGATGGTCATGCTGGACTCGACGGTCGTGAACGTGGCGCTGCCCTCGATCGGGGCCCAGCTGCCCGCCGATCCGGCCGCCCTGCAGTGGACCGTCAGCGCGTACGTCCTGATGCTCGGCAGCCTGCTGCTCTTCGGCGGTCGCGTCTCCGACGTCTTCGGCCGCCGCCGCACCTTCGTCACCGGCCTCTCGGTCTTCGCCGTGGCCTCCGTGCTCTGCGGCACCGCCGGCAACCAGGAGCTCCTCGTCGCGGGCCGCGCCCTCCAGGGCGCCGGAGCCGCACTGCTCTCCGCGGCCGCCCTCTCCATCGTCCTGGCGGTCTACCAGGACGAGGAGCAGCGCAAGATCGCACTGACCGCCTGGAGCGGCCTGGGCGTGATCGGCGCGACCATCGGTGTGGTCCTGGGCGGCCTGATCGTCACGGCCGTCAGCTGGCGCTGGGCCTTCCTGATCAACATCCCGGTCGGCATCGCGGCCCTCATCGGCGCCCTGCGCGCCATGCCCGCCCTCGACACGAGCAACGGCCGCACGCTGCGCCTGCCCTCCGCGATCGTGTCGACCGCCGGACTCGCGGCCCTGTCCTTCGGCCTGATCCGGCTGCACGAAGGGTTCGGCGACCCGACCGCCTGGTCCGGCATCGGCGCCGCCGTGGTCCTGCTCACCGCGGTGACCTTCATGGAGATCGGACAGGCCGACCCGCTGCTCCCGCTCCACCTGCTGCGCAAGCCCACCTACTGGCTGGCCAGTGTCGGCCTGCTCCTGGTCGCCGGCGTCATGATCAGCAGCTCGTTCCTGGCCGGCATGTACTTCCAGCGGGTCCACGAGATGAGCGCCTTCGTCACCGGGCTCTCGCTGCTCCCCATGGGCCTGGCGGCCCTCGTCGTCGCCATGGTCGCGCCGGCCATGTCCTACGCGCTGGGCCTGGGCGGCACGTACGTGGTCGGCGCCGCCCTGCAGCTCGTCGGTACGGGCGTCCTGGCGACCGGCAGCGACAGCGTCGCGCTGACCATCGTCGCGCTGGCGGTCATCGGCGCCGGCCTGCCGGCCTGCTTCGTCCCGCTGTTCGGCATCGGCACCTCGCACGTCAAGGCGGAGGAGTCGGGCGTCGGATCCGGGCTGCTGAACACCTTCAACGAGACCGGCGCCGCCCTCGGCATCGCCGTCATCGGCACCATCCTCATGACCTCGGTGGACAGCGGCCTCGACGGCGGGGACTCGGTCGCGGACGCGACCACCACGGGCGTCGGCAACGGCTTCCTCGCCCTGGCCGTGTGCTCCGCCGCCGCCATCGTGATCGCCCTCGCCCTGAGGTCCCTGACCCGCGGATCCGGGGCTGTTCGGCCGTCCCGCGCGTGAGGACCTGCCCGCCGGCCCCGAGGCGCTACGAGTGGTCCTGCGGCGGGGGAGGCCACGCCGACGGCGACGGGGGACGGGCGGGGTCCTCGACCGGTTCCGGGTACGGCTCCCGGTACGGCTCCTGATACGGAGCCGGATGAGGCTCCGGGACCGGCTCCCGGGCGACCCGGTCGCGGCGCCGGGGCCGTCCGCTCATCACGGCCGCCGCAAGGATGAGCAGCGCGCCGGCACCGAAGGCGTTGGCGACCCCGTTGCCGAGGCCCGTGCCGTCGCCGCCGACCGAGAGGCTCCCCGCGGCCTGGCCCTGGCGGACCATCCACAGCACGGCGAAGCCGAGGACGACGACCCCGGAGAAGGCCATGAGCAGCCGGGAGCGGAGCACGATCGCGAGGAGCGCGAGCAGCGCGGCGAAGAGGAACGGCAGCAGCAGCGAGCCCAGCAGGGCGGCCTTGTCGTCGGTGATCCCGGCGGAGGAGAAGAGCTCCTCGATGCGGTAGTCGCGTCCGTGACGGCCGTCGTACCAGGCACGGAAGGGGCTCCAGACGGCGGCCGTCGCTCCGATCAGACCCAGGAGCGAGCCGAGTACGTTGCGGATCATGCCCGGCCCTCCGGGGGAGTGGGTCTGGATCTCGATCCCGACGCTACGCCCGCCCCCGGAGTCCCGCATGCGGAGTTCTACGAGGGGAGCGCCGGGGGAACACCCGCAGCACCGGCGCCTCGGCCGGCAGGGCGGCCGTGCGGCCGTCGTGCCCTTCCCGCCCCTGGTAGCGTGCCGCCCGTTGTTCAACGGGGAGGGGTTCGGACCATGGTGGTCACGGGGCGGCGGGTCAGGCTCACGGCGGTGCTGATGGGCGTGGTGCTCGCGTTGACGGGGTTCTCGTCGACGGGCGGCAGCGGCGGGAAGAGCAAGAGCAAGAGCAGCGGAGGCGGGTGCTCCAGCTCCAAGAGCAAGTCGAAGAAGAAGGGCTACAGCGGTACGGGCGGCAGCGGCGGCGGCTCCACGGCCACGCCGACGGCCACGCCCACCGAGACCCGGCCGCTCGCGCACGCGGAGGTCGTCACCTGCGCCGGCCCGTCCGCGGCGAAGGCCACCGTCAAGGTCACCTCCGACGCGGCGGCCGGGCACACCTTCCGCGTCCCGCTGGTCTTCGAAGGCGCCTCGGGCCGGGTCGACTCCGGCTCCGTGGAGCTCGCGCTCAAGGCGGGCGAGAGCCGGACGGTCGACCTGCCGATGACGAACGCGGCCAAGGCGGGCGAGGTCCGGCGCTGCACCGTGGGCACGATCCAGACCGTCTCGACCGCCTCGCCCACCCCGACGGCGACCTCCGGCTCCGGGAGCACGAGGCCCTCCGTCACCGGCGGCAGCACGGGTGGCCAGACCCCGGGCAGCACGAGCAAGCCGAAGCCCGGGTCCACCAGGAAGACCCGCTGACCCGCCGGGCCGTACCGGCTACGGGGTGACGACGACCTCGTCCACGCGGCTGACGGCGTTGAGGTGCCGGTTGTCCGCGGTCCCGTAGCGGGCCTGCCAGGAGCCGGTCCGGTTCGCGGTGAAGCTCTTCCTGAAGGTGCCGTCGGCGGCCGTCGTGGACAAGCCCATCCAGGTCCAGGCCGTGCTTCCGGCAGGCCGGAAGTAGTAGTCGACGCGCTGGCCGGCGAGGGGCTTCCAGGTGGGGTCGGCGTGGTTGAGCTTGCCGGTGACCGTGATCGGCGTGCCCTTCTTGGCGGGTTCGGGCGCGGCGTTGAACTCCGGGATGGCCGTGTTGGTGCGCTCGAACCGGACGGCGGGCGTCACGGAGCCGGGGATGGAGGGGGTGCCGGCGTACCGGAGCCGTACGTAGCCGGGGCCCGTGTAGGGCAGCTTCTGCTCGATCTTGTAGCCGCCGGCGTTCCAACCGGGCTTGGTGGGGACGGCGACGCTCTTGCGGCTGGTCCAGCCCGTCTTGCCGTCCGCCGAGAACTCCACGTCGACGTTGAGCGAGGTGGTTCCCTCCGGGAACTCGCCGCGCCAGAACGTGCTCGACACGTAGACGTACCTGTCCGCCCCGGCCCCGGCCGTGAAGCCCTGGAAGAACGTCCCGGGCGTGACGTCCACCTTCAGGGTCGCCTTGGAGTCGAACCAGACCGAGTGGGGCTTGACGTTCAGGACGCCGTCCTCGGTGAGCCGCCTGGTGAGGGTGAACCGGCCCGTCGCGTCCGTGCTGCCGGAGTTCCAGTTTCCCGCGATGACCGGCATCGTGGTCGGCAGGGGCTTCCGCGTGCCGTCGGCGGACTTCCAGGTGGCGGTCCCGCTGATCTTCGCGCCCGTGCCGTAGGCGCCGGTCACGGTGGGGGAGGCCAGTGCCATGTCGGCTTCCACGGGTGCCACCGGGACTGTCACACCCTCGATGTCCCCGCGGCCGTTCAGCTCGGTCGCGAGGCTGAACTTCACCTGGCCGTCGGCCGGGGCCTTGAGGAAATCGGTGTGGGTGATCCGGAACTTCGCCTCGAAGTGACCCTGCGCGTCGGCGGTCCGCGCGGTGGTCTCCAAGCCCCTCTTGGCCGTGAAGGCGCCGCCCGCGTACGGCTTGGACGAGCCGTCGAGGGGGTTGTAGACCGAGAGGTCGCCGGAGAGAACCGTGTCGAGGTTCTCCACGGAGACCGCACTCGACTTCAGGTTCGAGATGACCGGGCGCTCCGTGTAGGACAGGACCCCGTTGTCCTCGTGGACCACGGTCTCGCCCGTGGTGCCGGTGTACTCGAGGTCGATGGTGTACGTCCCGATCTCGGGCAGCTTCACCGGGTCGCTCTGGAACGTCGAGTGCTGCAAGGGCTCGCTCCCGCAGTAGTCCCCCCACGTGCAGGGGGCGTCCGGCCGGCGCGTGAAGCTGGTGAGCGTGGCGAGCCGGGTGGGCGACCCCTTCTTTCGTACGTGCGCCTTGAGGCCTCGGGGCACCTTCGTTTCCACGTCCGAGGTGTTCACGATGACCCGCTCCTCCCACGAGCCCGTCATGACATCCGGGTAGGGGTCGGCGGCCCGGGCGACCGTGGGCACCGCCCAGACGGTGCCCACGGCCATCGCCGCGGTGAGAACCGCACTGACTCGCTTCTTCATGTGTCCCCCATCAATCCTTCGTTCTGACCGCATGGGAGACTGCGCACCCTGCCCGATGGTTGTACGGGGAACCGGCCGGGCTCCCCCGCACGCCGTCGCCGTCACCGCACCCGCGGCTCCGGTCCCGCCCCGCTCCGCCGCCCGGCGAACAGCTCCGCCTGCCGCTCGGGCGGCAGGTTCCCCAGCGCGATCAGCCCCGGAGCCTGCGCCAGCGCCTGCTGGAGCGCGGCCTGTTTCGCCGCCCACAGGGACCGTACGGTGCCCTGCACGCCCTCCGTCGGGAAGCCGGCCAGCGTCTCCGCCGCCCGCAGGGCCGCCGGGAGCAGCGCCTCGGGCTCCGCCAGCTCGGAGACCAGGCCGATCTCGTACGCCCGCCGCGCGGAGAGCCGTTCCGTCGTGCCCATCAGGGACATCCGGGCGGCCTCGCCGAAGGGCATGCGCTGCGCCATGTAGATCGCCTCGTAGGCGCTGACCATCCCGTAGCTGGTGTGCGGGTCGAAGTACGTCGCGGACGCGGAGGAGATGATGAACTCCGACTCGCCCAGCAGGTAGAACGCCCCGCCGCAGGCCATGCCGTTGACGGCGGCGATCACCGGTTTCCACAGGTCGTTCGCCTTCGGCCCGATGGCGACGAGCGGGTCGTCCACCGAGTACGGCGAGGACGGCTGCGGCACCTCCACGCCCCGGTCGATGCCCGTGCAGAAGGCCGCCCGCCCGGCGCCCGTCAGGACGATCGCGCGTACCTCGTCCTCGTAGCGGAACTCCCGCCACACGCGCGCCAGTTCGGCCGCCGTCCCGAGGTCGATCGCGTTGTGCTTGCGCTCCCGGTCCAGGGTGACGACCGCGACCCCGGTGGTCTTGTCGCGCTCGACGCGCAGGCCCGGACCGGCGGCGGCCCGGTCGGCCGTCATGACTTCTCCAGCACCCAGCGCGGCACCGCCATCCCGCCCGTCTCGGTGAACACCACCTGGACGCGCGCACCGATGCGCAGCCGCGCCGGGTCCATCGAGTCCAGCGGGGCGTCGGCGGAGGTGACGAGGTTGCCGACGAGGCGGATCTGCGGGGCGTCGGCCAGCTCCACGAGGATCACGTTGTACGGGGCCTGCGCGGCGTACGCGGGCAGCAGCGGCGGGTGCGGCTGTACGTACGACCAGATCCGGCCGCGCCCGCTCATCAGGCGCCACTCGGAGTCGAAGGACCGGCAGTGCGGGCAGCAGGGGCGGGGAGGGAAGCGCAGCTTCCCGCAGGTGGGCGCCGCGCAGGCCTGGATGCGGAGTTCGCCCTGGGCCGCGTACTCCCAGAAGGGGGCGCCGTCCCCGTCGGGGACGGGGAGGAGGAGCTCGTCGGCGGTCGTGGTGGTGGTCGTCATGGTCGGCGGCTCCTCAGGCTCGCAGCAGGATGGCGGACGTCGGGACACCCTCGCCCGCGGTCACCAGGCAGGTCGCGGCGTCGGGCACCTGGGCGGTGGAGATGCCGCGGAGCTGCTTGACGCCCTCGTTGATCAGGTTGAAGCCGTGCACGTAGGCCTCGCTGAGGCCGCCGCCGCCGGTGTTGATGGGGAGCCGGCCGCCGATCTCCAGGGCGCCGCCCTCGGTGAAGGAGGCACCCTCGCCGCGTCCGCAGAAGCCGTAGCCCTCCAGGGAGAGCGGGATGAGGGGGGTGAAGGCGTCGTAGATCTGGGCGACGTCCACGTCCTGGGGGCCGAAGTCGGCCTGCTTCCACAGGTGTCGGGCGGCGGTCCATGCGGGGCCGGACAGTGGGTCGTCGTTCCAGTAGTTGACCATGCCGTGGTGCTGGGAGGGCAGGCCCTGGGCGACCGAGTGGACGTAGACGGGCTTCTGGCGGCAGTCGCGGGCGCGCTCGGCGCTCACGATGACGCAGGCCAGGGCGCCGTCGGTCTCCAGGCAGTTGTCGAAGAGGCAGAGCGGGTCGCTGATCATGCGGGCGGTCATGTACATCTCGCGGGTCAGCGGGCGCTCGTACATCATCGCGGCGGGGTTCTCGTTGGCCCGGTTGCGGCAGGCCATCGCGACGTTGAAGAGGTGATCGCGGGTGGCGCCGTACTCGTGCATGTAGCGGCGGGCCAGCATGCCGATCTCGTCGGCGGGGCGCAGCAGGCCGAAGGGGCGCGTCCACTGGCCGGGTGTGGGGAGCTGGACGGCCGTGTTCTTCCACGGCCGCGGCCCCGAGCCGCGCTTGCGCGAACGCCAGGCCACGCCGACGCTCGCCTGGCCGGTGGCGACGGCGGCGGCCAGGTGGCCGACGGTGGCGCAGGAGCCGCCGCCGCCGTAGCCGATCTTGGAGAAGAAGGTGACGTCGCCGGCGCCGATGGCTTTGGCGACCTCGACCTCGTCGGTCTCCTCCATGGTGTAGGAGGAGAAGGCGTCGACCTCGGACGGGTCTATGCCCGCGTCGTCGAGTGCCGCGAGAATGGCCCGGCAGGCCAATTCCTTTTCGGACTGCGACAGTTGTTTGGCAAAGGCGGTCTGCCCGATGCCGACTATCGCCGTAGCGTCCTTGAGCGTTGCCGCCATCGCCACCTCCGGGGTGCACCAGTACTGACAGCCGCGAAGGCTACAGCTAATCTGACGGATAGTCAGCTACTGGTGTTGCAGGGAAGGGCGGACGATGACCGAGGACGAGCGCGCGCGCGAGGCCGGGGCCGTGGACACGACGGAGGACGGACGGGCCGATCTCGCCTGGACCAGCATCGGCGGACTCGTCCGGCACGCCGCCGCGCGCTACGCCGGCCGCGAGGCCGTCGTCGACGGGCGGGTCCGGATCGACTACGCGCAGCTCGGCGAACGCGTCGAGCGCGCCGCCGCCGCGTGCATGGCCGCCGGCGTGGAACCGGGGGACCGGGTCGCCGTCTGGGCGCCCAACACCCTCGAATGGATCGTCTCCGCCCTCGGAGCCGTCTCCGCCGGAGCCGTCCTCGTCCCCCTCAACACCCGTTTCAAGGGCTCCGAGGCCGCCTACGTCCTCCAGCGCAGCCGCGCCCGGCTCCTCTTCGTCACCGGCACCTTCCTCGGCACCTCCTACGTCGCCTCCCTGCGCCGCGCCGCCGCCGAGGGCGAGGGTTCCGGGCCGCTGCCCGGCCTGCCCCACCTGGAGCAGGTGGTCGTCCTGTCCGAGGACGCCCCGGACTCCTTCCGCACCTGGAAGGAGTTCCTGACGGGCGGCGACTCCGTGACCGCCGAGGCCGTCCGGGCCCGTACGGACGCGATCCCCGGCTCCGCCCCCTCGGACATCATCTTCACCTCCGGCACCACGGGCAGCCCCAAGGGCGCCGTCATCTCCCACGCCCAGTCCCTGCGCTGCTACGAGGTCTGGAGCGAGCTCGCCGGACTGCGCGAGGGCGACCGCTACCTGATCGTGAACCCCTTCTTCCACACCTTCGGCTACAAGGCCGGGGTCATCGCCTGCCTGATGCGCGGGGCCACGATGGTCCCCCAGCCCGTGTTCAACGTGGACACCGTCCTCGCCAACATCGCCGCCGAGCGGATCTCCGTACTCCCAGGCCCGCCCACCCTGCACCAGTCCCTCCTGGACCACCCCCAGCGCGACCACCACGACCTCTCCGCCCTGCGCCTGGTCGTCACCGGCGCCGCGGTCGTCCCCCTCCAGCTCGTGGAGCGGCTCCGCGGCGAGCTGCACATCGGCACCGTCCTCACCGCGTACGGGCTCTCCGAGGCGAGCGGCATCGTCACCATGTGCCGCCGCGGCGACCCGGCGGAGATCATCGCGTCGACCTCGGGCCGGGCCATCCCCGGGACCGAGGTCAGGATCGCGGACCCGGAGGGCGCGGCCCTGGCCGCCGGCCGGGCCGGGGAGGTGTGGGTGCGCGGCCACAACGTCATGCGCGGCTACTTCGAGGACCCGGTCGAAACCGCCGAGGCCATCACCCCCGAGGGCTGGCTCCGCACCGGGGACGTCGGCGTCCTCGACGCCGCCGGGAACCTGCGCATCACCGACCGGATCAAGGACATGTTCATCGTCGGCGGCTTCAACGCCTACCCCGCCGAGATCGAGCAACTCCTCGGCCTGCACCCCGACATCGCCGACGTGGCCGTGGTCGGCATCCCCGACCCGCGCCTGGGCGAGGTCGGCAAGGCGTACGCGGTCCGCCGCCCCGGCGCGGTCCTCACCGCCGACGACCTGATCGCCTGGTCCCGCCGGGAGATGGCCAACTACAAGGTCCCGCGCGAGGTGGAGTTCGTCACCGAACTCCCGCGCAACGCGAGCGGCAAGGTCCTCAAACGAGAACTCCGCACCCGCTGAGGACGGGTCGGCGGCCACGGCGTCACCGTCGAGACGGGAGTGGAGCCGGGCCGGGCGCTGCCCTCGCTCCAGGCGGGCTGCTGGCCCAGGACCCGGAGCTGATGGTGATGTCCGTACCGCGCCCGGACGGTCAGCGGTAGTACGGCTCCACCGCGGCCCGTACCTCGGCGTACAGCGCGGGGCCGTCCTGCGGTACGGCCGGCCGGCCGCTCCCCGGCCTGATGTCCAGGAGCTGTTCGCCGGACAGGGCGAACACCACCCGCCCCAGCCCCGCCTGCCGGATGACCGGCTCGCACATCCCGCACGGCTCGCAGCTCGTGTACAGCGTGCTCCGGGCCGCGGTGGCCGCGTCCAGCTCCCGGGCGGCCCACCGTGCGAGCTTCAGCTCCGGGTGCGCGGTGAGGTCCCGGTCGGTGAGGGTCGTGTTGCGCTCCTCCGCCAGCACCGTTCCGTCCGGCCCGGCCAGCAGCGATCCGAACGGCGGGTTGCCGGTCTCGCCGGCCTCGGCCGCGAGGGCGATGGCCCGCCGCAGGAGGGCATGGTCCCCGGTCGTGACACTCATGACGACTCCGTTCCGCTGTCTTCTCCGGTCTCGGCGAGTCCGAGGCGTGCGGCCACCGTGGCGAGTGCCTGCCGGCCCGCCTGAGGATGGCGCGTCTCGTCGGGGTCGCCGCCGTAGTGGTCGAGTACGACGGACTCGGCTCCCAGCAACCGCAGTTGCTCGAGATCGTCCATGATCTGGTCGATGGTCCCCTCCCCGGCGATCCGCTGCGGCCCCTCGACCGGCGCCGCGGTGACCTTGAGGGCGATCCGGGGTGCCAGCGCGGGCACGGGCAGGCCCTGCTCGTCCGCGTAGGCCGCCATCCTGCCCGCGGCCCCGCGCAGCCACGGCAGCGTGGGGCGCAGAGGATGCCACGCGTCGCCGAGCCGCACGGCCCGGCGCAGCCCCGCGTCGCTGTTGCCGCCGACCCACACGGGGATCCGTAGGTTCCCGTAGTCGGCGGTGTCCTTCCAGGCGGCCCGTACCGCCCGCAGGTGGTCGTCCGTCAGCCGTCCCCGCTGCTCGAACGGGATCCCGAGGGCGGCGAACTCCTGCCGAGCCCAGCCCACCCCCACCCCGAGGACGAACCGCCCGCTGCTGAGCTGGTCCAGATTGGCCGCCATCCGGGCGGTGAGCAGCGGGTGCCGGTACGGGGCGATGAGCACGGTCGTGCCGAGCCGGATCCTGCTCGTCAGGCCGGCGAGCCAGGACAGCGTGGTGAAGGGCTCGTAGAAGGGGGCGGGATAGCGTTCGGCGACGTCGGGCGTGACGGCGATGTGGTCCGAGACCATCAGCAGGTCGAAGCCCAGACCTTCGACGGTCAGGGCCGCTTCCCGAAGGGCTCCGGGGCCGGCACCCGGGCCGAAGTTGAGGATGTTGACTCCGATCTTCACACCGTCGAGCCTAGCCAGCGGGCCCGTCCCGCCTGAAGGGATTCCTCCCTGTTCAGAGCCGGTTCGGCCGTGGATCCCCCGGTAATCTCGCCGGATGACCGAGAATCTCGACGCGACGGACTGGGCGATCCTGAACGAGCTCCAGCAGGACGGCCGGATCGCCTTCACGGAGCTGGCGCGCCGGGTCAACCTGAGCCCGTCGGCGACGACGGAGCGGGTACGCCGTCTGGAGGCGGCCCAGGTGATCACCGGCTACCGCGCGGAGGTCGATCTGGAGCGCACCGGCTACATGGCACTGGCCGTGGTCCGCCTGAAGTACCCGGGAACCCGCCACGAGCCGCTGCACCGGCTGCTCGCGGAACGCCCGGAGATCCTGGAGTGCCTGCGCACCACCGGGGACGACTGCTACGTCCTGAAGGTGGCGGCGACCTCGATGGGCCAACTGGAGCAGATCGTCGACGCCCTGGCCCAGTTCGGCAGCACCACCACCAACCTCGTCCTCAGCCGCCCCCTCCCCTTCCGCGGCCCGAGCGCCGTTCCCGGTCCCGGGCTGGTCCGATCGGTCGGATCTGCTGGTGGGTCGCGCCGGGACACCCCGTAGGGAAGCAGAGCCGAGGCTATGCATGGGTCATCTGACCATCCGTGAGTCTCAACCTCTGGAGCCACACGATGCGCCCCATCAGAGCGGCCTGTCTCGGCACGGCCACTGCCCTGGTTGCCCTGCTCGCCTGCGCCCCCATCGTGTCCGCCGTCGCGACGGACGCCGATTCCGCCGGCGACAAGGGCAAGGGCAAGGGCCAGGTCATCACCCTGACCGGCAGGCTCGCGGAGCAGTCGCGCTTCCCCGTCAACCCGGGTGGCGCCGCGGCCCAGGGCGACCGGACCGTCTTCCGCTCGATCCTCTTCGGCAAGGACGGCCAGCAGGTCGGCGAGACCGGCGGCACCTGCACGACCACCCGGGTCGACAACGGCGGAGCGGAGACGTGCGCCGTGACCTACACCCTCCCGGGCGGCCAGATCACCGCACAGGGAATGGTCTTCGGCCACCTCGTCCCGGGCCCTCCCCCCGCTTTCGACAACGCGATCACCGGCGGCACCGGGAAGTACGACCGTGCCCGCGGCTCGATCCACGCCGAGACGACCGCTCCGGGCGAGAGGCGCTTCACGATCGACCTGGAGCGCTGACGCGCGTGCCCTGACGGCTCGGTTCGCGCGCGAGGACGTCGCGAACCGGGCCGAGGCCGCGCATCGCCGCAGGTCAGGCGGGGGCAGCAGCCGCGCTCGCCCCCGGCGGGCGGACCATGAAGACGTCGATCGGGTCCTGGGCTTCCACGACGAATCCGTGACGCTCGTAGAGCCGACGGGCAGCACTGCCTTGCAGGACGTTCAGGCCCACGGTCAGGCCCCGAGCGTCCGTCCGCTCCAGCACCGTGCGCAACACGGCGGAGCCGAGCCCCCGTCCCTGACAGTGCGGAGCCAGGTAGAAGTGCTCCAGCCACTGCCTTCCTTCGGCGGGCCGGACCGTGACGCACCCTGCCGTTGCGCCGTCGATCTCGATGACCGACGTGTGCTGCAGGGAGAAGGAATCCCGCAGCCGCTGCCGCACCCGGTGCTCGTCGTAGCGCCCGAGACGTTCCAGATCCTCCCGCATGACCGTGGCCCGCAACTCCGCGATCGTCTCGACGTCCGCCGTCACCGCGGAACGCAGCACCCAGCCCGCCGTGTCCACCCGCGTACCGCTCATCCCCCTGGCATCCATGGCCGGAGTATCTCAACCCACCCCCTCCGACCAGGCACACGGGCCCCGGTCCGATCCCGACCTCAGCCTCTCTCCGGGCCGGAAGGGGAGCTACAGCCCTTGCACTTGCCGGGCGTCGGGCAGCGGAAGGCGCGCTCGCACTCCGGGCAGATCACGAAGGGATCCGGAGCCACGAAGGCGGGCGCGCGGGGCAGCGGCGCCAGTGGCGGTGGCAACTGGGCCGTGAGCCGATGGGCGATCAGCCCGGCCGGATTGCGCAGCCCTTCCGGCAGCCGGGCGGACAACGCGCCGACCAGCGCCTGCACCCCCGCCCCGCGCTCCAGCCAGGCTTCGACCCCACCCGCGAGGTACCGGATGTCCCGCTCCCCGAGCAACAGCCGCGGATCGACCCGCCGCAACTCCGCGAGCACGTCACGGGCGAGCCGCCGCCGCCCGGGGTCGTCGGGGTCCCGGGGCCGGGGCAGCCCACTGGTGGGTACGGGGGCCGCCTCGGGCTCGTGGTCCGGTTCCGGTTCCGGTACTGCCTCCGGCGGTGCCGCGACGGGCGCCGGCTCGACCGGATCACTGGCCTGAGGGACAGGAGGCGCCTCATCCGAGGGAACCGCCGGTACGGACTGAGCAGCAGGGGCGCGATCGGTACGGCAACGCGCCATGGCGGCGGCCCGGGGATGGTTGAAGGACACCGTACGGGTGGCGATCCGCCCACCCGGCAGGCTCTCCAAGGACCGCTCCAGGTACCCGAACCGCACCAGTTCCCGAAGTGCCTTGCCGATCGAGATCTCCCCGATCGAAAGCCGTTTGGCCAGGTCCTTGATGCCGATGGGAGTCCCGGGGGGCATCGACTGGATGAAAATCCCCAACATCCGTGCGATGAAGGACATTTCGGGATGCTGAATGAGATCGTTGCTCACGACGGTGAACCGGCCGGTGAGCCGGATGTTGGAGTGCCGAACGCCGTATGCCGCGCGCGAGGGCGCGGTAAAGTGCACCGAAGCCATAGGGAAGCGTCTACTTCCTCGTTGGTCAGGCCCTCGATCGGGATTCGTAGTCCCGGCGGGGGCCGTCTCATGTCCAAGTCGTCGGGCCGAGCATATGCCAGACAACCACGGTGAAATCCAACCCAGTTGGCCGATTCACCCGTGTGAGTGAGTGCCTGCGCAGCGGGAGGCTGGTGGGGTTTGGAAAGAGGTCTTTCCCCAGGTACTCAAGCCAAAAGAAGCATCGCGCCCCACCGGGACGCGCCCGGCCGCGACCCGGTGATCATCCGCTCCCGCACCCGCGTTCAAATAGGGTGAACCCATGGTGACCATTGGAGAAGAGTCCGCATTCGACCCGCAGGAGATGTTCGAGCTCTACGACTCGGTCGACTGGGCGGGTTACACCAGCGACGTCGACAAGCTCTGCCGCGGTCTGGCGAACTCGCACTTGGTGATCACCGCGAGGGACGAGTCGGGCACGCTCCTCGGACTGGCCAGAACGATTTCCGACGACGAAAGCGTCTGCTACGTCCAGGACTTGCTCGTCAACCCCAAGTTCCATCGGCAAGGTATAGGCCGGCGGCTGTTGGAGCACCTGAAGCAGCGGTACGCGCACTGCCGCTTCTTCCTCCTCTCGACCGACCACGAGTCGACCCCCGAAGGCCGCCGCAATCACGCCTTCTACCGCTCCCTCGGATTCCTCTCCTACGAGGAGAAGCAGATGTCCGCCTTCGGCCTGCCCAGGGTCCGCTGAGCCACCTCGCCGGAGTCACCGAACGACAGGCCCGCGCCCGGCCCGCCAGTCGTCGATGCGCTTGCGGATGCTCGGCACCATCGGAAGGCCGTCCACGGCTTCCGGCGCGAACCACGCGACCTCGGTCGACTCGTCCGACACGCGCAGAGTGCCGCCAATGGGCCGGGCGAGGAGACAGATCGAGAACTCCTGCCGCACCTCGCCGTCGTCGTAGGAGAAGACGTGGCCGGGGTTGCTGTACGTCCCGACGATCCCGGTGATCTCGACCGTCACGCCCGTCTCCTCGAACGTCTCCCGGACGGCACACTCCCCGAGGGACTCACCCACCTCCATCTTCCCGCCGGGCAGCGCCCACATCCCGTTGTCGGTCCGGCGCTGCAGGAGGACCCGTCCGGCCTCGTCCACGACCACGGCAGATGCGGCCGGTACGAGGCTGTTCGCCTTGGGGGCTTGCGGGTCGTCCTCGTAGTCACGCCTGGGCATCGCGGCCCACCTCCCGAATGTCGCGTCCCCGACCCCACAACTCCTCGACGTGTACCCAACTCGGCGAGCCGGAACCGGGGTCAGCCCGTGAAGGGCTCCGGGACGAAGCGGCCCCAGGCTACGAAGGCGGCCAGGAGGACGTAGGCCAGGTCCACCGCCATGTATGCGGGCTCGTGGCGGCGGTAGCGGGTGAGGGTGGCGCCCAGCATGAGGAGGACCAGGCCGACCGCGGCCAGGGGGACCAGGACCGGGGCGGTGTGCAGGACGGCCGGGAGGATCAGGCCTGCCGCGGCCAGCATCTCCACGGCGCCTATCGCCTTCACCGCACCGGCGCCGAAGTCCTCGACCCACTTCGCGCTGGCGCCGCTGGCGGCGATCTTCTCCTTCGGCGTGAACACCTTGAAGGCGCCGCCGAGCAGGTAGGCGACGGCTAGCAGTCCGGTGACGATCCACAGCGCGATGTTCATGGGGGGTACTCCTCGGTCCTTGGAGGGGGAGGGGCGGGGAGGGGGCCGGGCGCCGGCTCCGGCGTGGGGGCCGGAGCCGTGCTGCGCGTGGGGTCAGTGCTGGAGCTGGCCGGGCTGGTAGTCGCCCGCCGGGGTCTGGACCATGACGTTGCCGCGGTTGAAGGCGTTGATCAGCGCGATCTGGGTGACCAGGGCGGCCAGCTGCTCGTCGTCGAAGTGCTTGGCGGCGTTCGCCCAGACCTCGTCGCTGACCCCGCCGGCCGCGTCCGCGATGCGGGTGGCCTCCTCGGTCAGGAGCAGGGCCGCGCGCTCGGCGTCGGTGTACACGGTGGCCTCGCGCCAGGCCGCGACCAGGTTGAGGCGCACCGCGGTCTCCCCGGCCGCCGCCGCGTCCTTGGTGTGCATGTCGATGCATCCGGCGCAGCCGTTGATCTGGCTGGCACGGAGCATCACCAGTTCGCGGGTCGAGGCCGGCAGGGTCGAGTCCCCGAGCGCCTTGCTCGCGGCGATGATGTGCTTCCACGCCTTGACGGCGACCGGGTCGGCGAAGAGGTTCAGGCGAGCGGTCATGGCGGATTCCTTTGCTGTGATGGAGCGTTCGGTGTGTGTCTTGGTGTTCTCCCTCTAAGACACGGCGCCCCCGCGCCCTGTGACAGATGGTGGATGTGACCTGGGTCACTGATGCATTTCATGATCGATAAGGTGGATGCCCTCCGATAACCTGCCGGACGGCGCGCAGCGAATCGGGGGAGGGTTTCGTGCAGGGATCAACGGCGCAGGGATCAACGGCGCAGGGATCGACGGGCGTGGCGGACGCCGTGGTGTACCGGCCGCTGCTGTTCTCCATCGCCTACGGGATGACCGGGTCGGTGGGTGACGCGGAGGACATCGTCCAGGACGCGTTCCTCGGGCTCACCAAGGCCCATCGGGCCGGGACCGAGATAGCGGCGCCGAAGGCGTACCTGACCACGTCGGTGACGCGGCTCGGGATCAACCACCTGAGCTCGGCGCGCGTGCGGCGGGAGACGTACGTGGGGGAGTGGCTGCCCGAGCCCGTCGTGGTGTCCGGCGAACGGCCGGGGCCGGTCGAGCACGCCGAGCTGGCCGACTCCCTGTCGATGGCGTTCCTCGTCCTGCTGGAGGCCCTGTCCCCGGTGGAGCGCGCGGTGTTCATGCTCCGCGAGGTGTTCGGGTACGAGTACCCGCAGGTGGCCCGGAGCACCGGCAAGTCCGAGGCGAACTGCCGCCAGATCTTCGCCCGCGCCAGGAAGCGCATCGCCGCCGGAGGGTGGGCGGATGGAGCGGGGCCCGCCGCCGACGGTCCGCCGCCCCCGGCCCGGCGTGCGGAGGGCGAGGAGCTGGCCCGTACGTTCTTCGAGGCCGCGGCGGGCGGCGAGATGGACGCACTGCTCGACATGCTCGCGCCCGACGTCGTCTACCACGGGGACGGCGGCGGCAAGGCGCGGGCGGTCGCGAAGTCGGTGACCGAGCCGCACCGCGTCGGACAGCTGCTCATCGGCGGACTCCGCCGGCTGCGCTCCCTCGGCGCCTCGCTGCGCCCGGCCCTGATCAACGGCCGGCCGGGCGCACTGATCGTCGACGCCGAGGGGCGGGTGGCCAGCGTGGTCGAGCTCGACATCGCCGACGGCGTGGTCCGGGCGGTCCACACCGTGTCCAACCCCGACAAGCTCGGCCACCTCGGCCCGGTCTCCGACATCGGCCGCCTGCCGGAGAAGTAGGAGAGGGGGCCCTGGGGCTCAGCCCTCCTTGCGCGCCAGCACCAGCCGCCACCTCGGCGTCCCGTCCGGCCGGCGGCCGAAGTGGTCCAGGGGGAGCGTCTCCACCGTGAAGCCGGCCGCGCGCAGGTCCGTACGGACTCCGCCCAGCGGGAAGGTGCGGTAGTACATGACGAACGGCGGGCGCCAGACGGCATTGCGCACGCGCATCGCCGCGTCGAAGCCGGACACGACCCACCACGCCGGGCGGCTCGGCGGGATCGGAGCCCCGATCGGGAAGGCGAACACCCCGCCGGGGCGCAGGGCCGCGTGGACCCCGGAGAAGACCGCGGGCCGCTCCTCCGGGAGGAAGTGGCCGAAGGCGCCGAAGCTGACCGCCAGGTCGTACGAGTCCTCGAGCGCGGCGGGAAGGTGCCGCGCGTCGGCCCGCAGCAGGTCCGCCTCGGGGTGGGCGAGCCCGGCCTCGGCGAGCATGCCCGAGCTCAGGTCGACCCCGGTCACCCGCCCCGTGCACAGCCGGCGCAGCATGCCGAGGCCCGCGCCCGTACCGCAGCACACGTCGAGCCCGGCATCGAAGGGGGCCTCGTGGCGGGCGAGCGTCTCCTCCACCGCGTCGAGCATCCGGTCGGGGGTGCGGAAAGGGGTCTGGTCGAACTTCGGGGCCAGCAGGTCGTAGCCCCGCTCGATGGAGGACATGCCCTGTACGGCAAGTTCGCGGAGGGTCGGGCCCTGGGAGGTGAACACACGGTCAGCCTAGTCAGCGCGGGCGCGGGCGCCCGGCATTTCGGGCCCTTCGGCCCCGGGCAAAACGGGCATCGCGTGACGTAGGGTGAAGCGATGTGTTTTGCCAACCCTTGGGGATTCCGTGGTCAATGCCATACGAAGTGAGGTGCCGGGCCAGCGCGTGGGCCGGAGCTCCACGAGCGGCAGCGCCCTGGAGAAGACCCTGCGGATCACGGAGGCGCTGACCGCGTTCGGCGGCCCGCACCGGCTCGCGGAACTGTCGGCCGCCGCCGGGGTCCCCAAGTCCAGCACGTACCGGATCCTGGTCTCCCTCGTCGAGCAGGGCTACGCCGTCACCGACGGGGAGGGCAGCTACGGCGTCGGCCTGCGGCTGCGCACCCTCGCCGCCGAGATCGGCGCCGACCGGCCCGAGGGCATCGTCGAGCTGCTCGAATTCCTCCAGAAGTGCACCGGCCAGACCGTCCACCTGGCCCTGCGCGGCGGCAACGCGCTCACGTACATCCGCAAGATCGAGGGCGCCGTCCGGTCCCACCCGACCTCTTCGCGCGTCGGCCTGCGCATCCCCCTGCACGCCACCGCGATGGGCAAGGCCGTCCTCGCGCACCTGCCGCCCGAGGAGACCGAGGGCATCCTGCGCGCCACCGGGATGCCGGCCCTGACCCGGCGGACCCTCACCGACCGGGAGGGCCTCGCGGACGAACTGCGCACGGTCCGGGAGCGCGGCTACGCCGTCGACGACGAGGAGCACGAGCCCTCGGTCCGCTGCCTGGGCGTGCCCGTCTTCGACCGGGCGGGCGTGCCGGTGGGCGGGGTCGGTCTGACCGCCTCCGCCTTCCTGACCACGCGGGCGGAACTGGAGCGGTTCGCGCCGGCGCTGCTGGAAGCCGCGCGGGGCGTACAGCGGCGGCTTCAGCTCGGCGGGTGAGGCGTCCCGCCGACCCGCCGCCCCCACATGCACGTACGGCGGCCGCGGTGGTCCCCCTCCTGGCCACCGCGGCCGCCGTTCCCCCGTGCACCTCCGGTGGTCCCCCCGCGACCCCCGGTCCCCCCGTGGTACGTCGTGCCGTACGACCCGGGCCCCTGGCCCCCCGGCCCCCCCCGGTCCGGGTCGTACGCGTCTCAGTGGTCCGGCTTACGGGCGCGGCGGCCCGGACACGTGGTTGTCCAGCGTCACGATGTCCTCGTCGGAGACGTGGTTGTCGAGCGGCTTGGCCGGCGTGCCCGAGGTGAGGTTGTCGGCCGGCTTGGGCGCCGTGGCCGGGACGGCCGGGTCGTCGAGCGACGCGAGGTCGGCGGCGGTCGGCAGGGTGTTGTCGTTCGTCGTCATCGGATCTCCTGATGGGTGGGTCGGGCCCGTTCGGCGATTCCCCCGCGGACCGCCGAACGGGTGTCTCCAGCCGACCCGGTCTGCCCCCCGACACGCCGAGTCGATGAACACCATCCTGGCCGGTGGCGATAAACGAACGATGAACGTGCCGTTCAGCTGATGAGGAGCCCTACGCGGCGATCTCCGCCGCCAGCAGCGCCCGTACCTCGTCCAGCTCCGGCGAGCCCAGCTGCGTGAACACCACCTCGGCGTCCCGCCAGCACACCCGCGCCCGGTCCCGCTGCCCCAACTGGCGCAGCGCCCGGCCCAGTACGGTCAGCACGGTGGCGCGGCGCCACTCGCCGCCGATGCCGCGCAGCGCGATGGCCTGTTCGGCGTGCGAGGCGGCCAGCGTCGGGCGGCGCGCGGCCAAGTGGACCTTGGCGAGCCGGAAGTGCGTCACTCCCTCCCACAGCGGCTGCCGGTTCTCGTGGAACAACGAGAGCGCCTTGCTGAGCTGGGAGTGCGCCTCGGAGAGCCGGTCGGCCTGGGTGAGGGCGATGCCCAGCGCGTAGCGGCCGTTGGCCAGGCGCAGGGTGAGCCCCATCCGGTCGTAGATGTCGATGCCCTGCTGCGCGAGCTCTATGGCACTGCCCAGCCGGCCCTGCTCCACGTGGATGCGGGACAGGTTGCACAGGGCGCTCGCCTCGCCCACGTGGTTGGAGTCGGCCCGGAAGTTGTCGATCGCCTCCAGGAGGTACCGTTCGCCGTCCTCGTAGCGTCCCTCGTAAATGGCCGCGATGCCGCGGTCGTTCGGTGCCCAGCAGCTGGACAGCGGGTCTCCGGCGGCGCGGGCCAGCACGGTGGCCTGGCGGGCCTCGTCATCGGCCTCGGCGAACCGGCCCGCGACCAGGTGGGTGTTGGTCAGCGTGGTGCGGGCCCGGCCCTCGGCGTACAGGTCCTGCGCGGCGTGCGCGGCGTCCCGGACGGCGGTGGCGGCCGACTCGTACTGCTTGGAGTTGGCCCCCGACTCCGCGAGGTCCTTGGCGGCGAGCAGCAGGTCGACGGCCCGGCGCAGCAGGTCCTCCCGGCCGGGGCTGCGCACGGCGGCCTGCCGGACGCACGCGAGCAGCGGGTCGGCCTCCGCGTAGAGCCAGTCCTGCGCGGTGCGCGACTCGGTGAAGACCAGCCCCGGGTGGCGGGTGGCCGACAGGTGGGCCACGAGCCGGTCGCCCGGCCGCTCCAGGCCGTACACCCCGGTGGCGGTGGCCAGGTAGAAGTCCAGCACCCGGTCGAGGGCGGCGTCGCGCGCGCTCGGCGGCTGCTCGTCGCGCTCGGCGCAGGCACGCGCGTAGAGGCGTACGAGGTCGTGGAAGCGGTAGCGGCCGGGCGCGGCCGATTCGAGGAGCGAGCAGTCGACTAAGGCTTCGAGCAGGTCCTCGGTGTCGTGCTCGGCCCGGTCGAGTACGGCGGCTGCCGCCGCGAGGGAGATGTCCGGCCCGTCGGCGAGCCCCAGGAGCCGGAACGCCCGCTGCTGCGCGGGCTCCAGCTGCCCGTACCCGAGCTCGAAGGTGGCCTTGACGGCGAGGTCGCCGGCCTGGAGCTCGTCCAGGCGGCGGCGCTCGTCGGCGAGCTTCGCGGCGAGCACGGAGACGGTCCAGGTGCGGCGGGCGGCGAGCCGGGAGGCGGCGATGCGGATGGCGAGCGGCAGGAAACCGCAGGCGCCGACCACGTCGAGGGCGGCCTGGCGCTCGGCGCCGACCCGCTCGGCCCCGACGATCCGGGTGAACAGCTGGAGCGCCTCCTCGGGGCTCATCACGTCGAGGTCGACGAGGTGCGCGCCGGCCAGGCCCGCCATCCGGACCCGGCTGGTGACGAGGGCGGCGCAGCCCGCGGTGCCCGGCAGCAGCGGGCGGACCTGGGCCGCGTCGCGGGCGTTGTCGAGGAGGACCAGGACGCGGCGCCCGTCGAGGGTGGAGCGGTAGAGCGCGGCCCGTTCGGCGGGGGAGTCGGGGATCGAGGCGTCGGGTGTTCCGAGGGCGCGCAGGAAGGAGCCGAGGACGGCTTCGGGCTCGGCGGGGCGGGCCTCGGTGCCCTGGAGGTCCACGTAGAGCTGACCGTCGGGGAAGTGCGGGCGGGCGGCGTGCGCGACGTGCACGGCGAGCGTGGTCTTGCCGACGCCGCCGATGCCGGCGAGGGCGGAGACCGCCATCACCTGGCCCTCGGCGCCGGAGAGGATCTCCCCGAGGTCCCGGACGAAGCTGGAGCGGCCGGTGAAGTCGGAGACGGTGGCGGGCAATTGGGCGGGCCTCACGTGGACGGGCGCGGCGGCCGGTGCCGGGTCCTCGGCGCGGGCCAGCTCGGAGTCGGCCCGCAGGATGCGCTGTTGGAGCTCGGAGAGTTCGGGGCGCGGGTCGACGCCGAGTTCGTCGGCGAGGAGCCGGCGGGTGTCGGCGTAGACGGCGAGGGCCTCGGCCTGGCGGCCGCTGCGGTAGAGGGCGAGCATCAGCAGCTCGCGCAGCCGCTCCCGCAGCGGGTGGGCGGCGGTGAGGGCGGTGAGCTCGGAGACGGCCTCGGCGTGGTGGCCGAGCTCCAGGTCCAGGTCGAGGCGGGTCTCCAGGAGCTGGAGGCGCCATTCGGCGAGCCGGGTGCGCTCGGTGTCGGCGTGCGGCCCGGGTACGCCGGCCAGCGGTTCGCCGTCCCAGACGTCCAGGGCGCGGGCCAGCAGGGTGCGGGCGAGCTCGCGGTCGCCCTTGTCCGCGGGGGCGGCGGGGGCGCCGGGGGTACCGGGGGCACCCTTCCCGGTGGTGTCGTCGCCCTGCGCGGGGTCGTGTGGCCGGCCGTGTGCCCGGACTTGTGCCCGGCCGTGTGCCTGCGCCCGGGCCTGCGTCCGCCCCTGCGGCTTGGGCTTCCCGGCGCGCGCGGCCTCGGCGTCGGCGGCGAGGGCCCGGGCGATGCCGAGGTCGAGGGCCTCGGGGTGGGGCAGGCGGATCGCGTAGCCGCCGGACTCGCTGACGAGGAGCCCGGGTTCGAGGATCTTGCGCAGGCGGGAGGCGTACGTACGGATGGTCGCGAGGGCCTGCTGCGGCGGGTCCTCGCCCCAGATGGCGTCGATGAGCTCGGGCGCGGTGGCGGTGCGGCCCTCGCGGAGCAGGAGCACGGCGAGCAGGGCTCGCTGCTGCGGGGTCCCGGAGCTCAGGGCCTCGCCGCCGCGCCAGGCCCGGATGGGGCCGAGCACGGCGAACCGGTTGCCTCCGGCGGAGGAGGGGGTCGGGGTCCCGTTGACGGCTTCGCCGGCTCTGGCTTCCGCGGCGGGCGCTGCGTCGACTCCGGGTCCGGGGGCTGCGGCCATGGCGGTGTCACCGGACTCGGGGTGGTTCCGCTGGTGCGGGATGGCCGGTGTGCCGTCCATCTGGTCTCCCCCCTGCCTTCCATAGGTGTAAGGGTCAGTCTGCCCTGTGTTGCGCGTACACGTCAGTCCGTAACGGACCCAGTCCTTACGGATCCGACGCCCGGTCCGTACGGATCAGGCGGCCGATCACCGCGGATCCGGTATCCGGCAGCGCTCAACTAGCTGACGGTTCGTCAGATTGACGCTACCGTGAGGGCATGGAGACCTTCCCGAAGATCATCTCGGTGGACGACCACACGGTTGAGCCCCCCAACGTCTGGCGGGACCGGCTCCCGTCCAAGTACCACGACGTCGGCCCCCGCGTCGTCCGCGCCCCCCTGAAGGAAATGACCTTCCTCGGAGGCAAGTTCGCCCCCGTGATGGGAGCCAAGGGCGACGACGGACCGATAGGCGACTGGTGGGTGTACGAGGACCTGCATCGACCCCTCACCCGACTCGACACGGCCGTCGGCTACGACCGCGACGAGATCAAGCTCGAAGTCATCACGTACGAGCAGATGCGCCCGGGCTCCTTCTCGGTTCCCGACCGGCTCGCCGACATGGACGTCAACCACGTCCAGTCGGCCCTCTGCTTCCCGACCTTCCCGCGCTTCTGCGGCCAGACCTTCACCGAGGCCAAGGACCGCGAACTCGGCCTGCTCGGCGTGCGCGCGTACAACGACTGGATGGTGGAGGAGTGGTGCGGCCCCGACGCCGCCGGCCGCCTCATCCCGCTCACCCTCATCCCGCTCTGGGACGCCCGGCTGGCCGCCGCCGAGGTCCGCCGCAACGCCGCGCGCGGGGTCCGCGCGGTCGCCTTCTCGGAGATCCCGCCCCACCTCGGGCTCCCCTCCATCCACACGGACGAGTGGGACCCCTTCCTCGAGGCGTGCAACGAGACCGGCACGGTCATCGCCATGCACATCGGCTCCTCCTCGCGCATGCCCTCCACCTCGGCGGACGCCCCGCCGGCCGTCGGCTCCACCATCACCTTCGCCAACTGCTGCTTCTCGATGGTGGACTGGCTGATGAGCGGCAAGTTCGAGCGCTTCCCGAACCTCAAGATCATGTACGCGGAGGGCCAGATCGGCTGGATCCCGTACATCCTGGAGCGCGCGAACGTGGTCTGGGAGGAGAACCGCGGCTGGGGCGGCGTCGCCGACAAGGTGCTGCGCCCGCCGTCGGAGCTCTTCGCGGAGCACGTCTTCGGCTGCTTCTTCGACGACGCCTTCGGCCTGAAGAACCTGGACTCCATCGGCGTCGCCAACGTCCTCTACGAGACGGACTACCCCCACTCCGACTCCACCTGGCCCAAGTCGCGCGAGGTCGGCGAGGCCCAGATGGGCCACCTGGCCCCGGACGTGGTGGACCGCATCGTCCGCGGCAACGCGATCGACCTGCTGGGCCTGACCCCGGAAGGCCTCTGGCCGGGGGCGTAGCGGGCAGTGGCCGACGGCCCCGGGGGAGTTCCCCCGGGGCCGCCGCGTGAATATGCCCGCAGAAACGATATCTCTTGACGTCGATCTTGATATCGTTTAAGTGGACAGGGGGCGAGCGGCCCCCGCTGAGGAGGCTCACGATGGCCAGAACCGTGATCGACGTCGATGACGCCCTGCTGGCGGAGGCCGCCGAGCTCTTCGGTACGAAGACGAAGGTGGCGACGGTGAACGCCGCCCTTCAGGACGTGGTCAACCGGCGCAAGCGGGAAGACTTCCTGAACTGGATCGCCGAGGGCGGGCTGCCCGACCTGACGGGCCCGGTCGATCCAGCCGAGGAGACCTTCGCGGATGCCGAGCACGTGAGGGACAGGGCGGCATGACCGAGCGCTTCCTGATCGACAAGTCCGCGCTGGCGCGCTACCCCAAGCCGACTGTGCACAAGGTCGTCTTCCCCCTCCACGTGGCGGGAGTCCTCGCCGTGTGCGGCGCCGTGGAGCTGGAGGTCATGTACAGCGCCCGCTCGAAGGCCGATGCGGACCGGGTCCGCAAGGGCATGGGCGCCTTCGACTGGCTCCCCACTCCCGATGAGACGTGGGACCGGGCTTTGGATGTGCAGAGGAAGCTCATCGAGGGGGGGCAACTGGAAGGCGCTCTCCCTTCCGGACCTGATCATCGCGGCGACCGCGGAACGGCACGGAGCCACCGTCCTGCACTACGACGGCGACTACGACATGATCGCCGAGGTCACGGGCCAGCCGATGCGCTGGGTCGTTCCCCGGGGTACGGCCGACTGAGGGCGGACCGCCCCCCCCCCGTCAGGCGTCCGCGCCGCGCTTGCCCGCGACCACCGGGCGGACGTGGGTCTGGAGGAGTTCCAGGAAGCGGTCCGGGCGGGCGAACGAGGCGAAGTGGCTGCAGTCCTCGATGAGGGCGAACCGCTTCACCGGGGCCTCGACCTCGTCGAAGAAGGCCTTGGCGGAGGCCGTCGGGGTGAGGACGTCGTGCTCGCCCTGGAAGAGGAAGAACGGGATCTCGAAGCGGGTGCCGTCCGCCCGGTCGTCGAGCCCCGCGGTCCCTTCGGTGATCCGCTCGGAGAAGGACTGCCCCCGGAAGTAGTCCCGCAGATCGCGCAGCGAGTGCAGCGGTGACAGCCACATCGAGCACATGACCACCTTCTTGAGCGTGGCCAGCGTCAACGGGTCGCTCTGCGCGCTGAGTTTGGCGTACGTCGCCCGCTGCTGCGGCGTCCACGCGTGCGGGTCGGCCCCGATCGCCTCGACCTGGGCGAGCCGCTTCGCCTTCCCGGCGGTGCGCAGCCGCTCCCGCAGGGCGTCGTGGGCGGAGGTGTCGCGGCCGCCGGTGTGGATGTTCTGGTCGGTGCCCACGTAGGCGGAGTAGAGCTCGGGGTGGTTGCGGGCCAGGCGCAGCCCGAAGACGCTGCCGTAGGAGTTGGCCAGGAGGATCACCCGCTCGGCGCGCAGCAGGTCCCGGGCGTACCGGGTGACCTCCAGGGCGTCCTCGTAGAGCCGCTCGAAGGTCGCCTCGCCCTGGCCCTCCGGGCCGCCGCGTCCGAAGGTCTTGCCGGCGCCGCGCATGTCCCAGCGGACGATCGTGAAGTGCCGCTCCCAACTGCGGGTGCGGGCCGTGTAGACGGAGTTGGCGGCGCCGGGGCCGCCGTGGATCTCGACGAGGACCGGGTTGGTCCGGTCCTCGCCGCGGACCGAGATCCACTGGTCGATGCCGCCGATGCGGACGAAGCCCTGCTCGTCGATGCCGTGCGGGGAGTCGATCCGCAGGGTCTTGGCGGCCTGCGCGCGGCGCAGGGCGCGGTGGGTGAGGAGGGTGAGGAGGGCGGCCGTGGGGGTGGCCAGGACGGTGATGGCAGCGGCGGCGATCATTTTCGTGTCCTCCGTAAACTGTTTCCAGTGGATGCAGATGAGTGTGGAGGGTGATCGGGGCGCTGTCAACGGCTGCGGGCGGGGGTCCCCCTTGCGAGGGTCGCTGCGCGCGAGGCATGCTTCGCCGGAGCAAATCGGGGAGGGTTGTCGGTGATGGACAAGCGGGCCGTGGTGACAGCGGTGCTGTGTGTGATGGCGGCGCTGGGTGCGTCCGCTGCCATGACGAAGGTGGTTCCGGCCGACGACGGCAAGGCCCCGGGGCAGGCGAAGGCGGGACCTCGTGGGGCATCGCCCACTGCAACTCCGTCGCAATCGCAAGCACAGTCGCGTTCGCAGTCGCAGGCGCCGGAAGGGTCTCGGTCGTCCGCCGCTCAGACCCCCGGCGCGCCGGCTTCGCCCTCCGCGAAGGGCGGGCCCACCGCCTTCGCCGGGGCGCTGTTCGAGGGCGATGTGACGGGCGACCACTTCTGTACGGCGACCGTCGTGCACAGCCCCGGGCGGAACCTGATCGTCACCGCCGGCCACTGCCTGCGCGCCGGCCGGGCCGGGGAGGGTGGAGCCTCCTTCGCACCCGCGTACGCGGACGGGCGGGCCCCGTACGGCACCTGGAAGCTCGCGGAGGTCTTCGAGGACCCGCGGTGGTCGGACGGGACGAACGACGACTACGACCTGGCCTTCGCCCGCCTCGCCCCCGACGCCTCGGGCCGCAACATCGAGGACGTCACCGGCGCCGCCGTCCTGGACACCACGGGCCGCACGGACGAGCAGGTCACGGTGACGGGCTACCCGTCGGACCGCAAGGTCCCGCGCACCTGCCTGTCCCGCGCGGTGCGGCTCAGCGCCACGGAACAGCGCTTCGACTGCGCGGACTTCCCCGGGGGCACGAGCGGCAGCGCGTGGATCGCCGCCGACGGGAAGATCATCGGCATCCTGACCGGCGGGGACACGGACGACGTCTCGACGAGCACGATCCTGACCGGCTACGCGGCGGAGCTGTACGCGCGCGCGACGGCCGCGGGGACCGGGGCGGCCGGCGGCGGCCGGTGAGCCAGTACTACGACGTCGGGGAGGAGACCCTCTGGAACCCCTCCAACGGCGCCGCCCGGCTCTTCCACCGCCAAGTGGCCCTCTTCGAGGCGGAACTCGGCCTCCCGTCGGGCATCGGCCCGATGGAGATGGACGAGTGCCAGATCGACCCGGCCGCTCTCTGCGTCTTCACCGAAGCCCTCGTGGCCCGCCACGGCCACGCCGGCCACGCCGTCATCCGCGCCCTCTCGGAGGGCTTCGTCGCCACCGTGCTGGTCCTGGCGGAGCGGGCGGGGGTGGGCGACCTTCGGGTAGCGCCGCTCCCGGGCTCTTACGAGGCCTTCGCGGAGGACGCGCTGCGCGCGGCCGCCCGGGAGCTTTCCGGGAGGATGCCGCGCTGAGATCAGGCGAGCAGGCCCAGGTGCACGGGCTCGGCGGGGGCCTCGTCGAGCAGCTCCGCCAGGCGCGGGGGCCACAGCGGCTCGCCGAGGGTGGCGAGGTTCCGCGGCGACAGCCACCGCCAGTGGGCCTCGGGGTACTCCGGGACGGGATCGCGGTGCGGGCCGCTGGTCACGTAGATGTGCTCGTACTGGCGTACCGGGATGCCCTGGTGGGTGAAGTCGTGCTCCCAGGTGCAGAGCAGCCGCTCCGGCTCCAGGTCGGTCCACCCCGTCTCTTCCCGCAACTCCCGCCGCACGCACTCCTCGGGCGTCTCCCCGGGATCGATGCCACCGCCGGGCGGCAGCCAGTGGATGCCGACTTCCACGTTGTTCTCGCGGAAGAGGAACACGGATCCGGCGGGGTTGAGGACGACGATTCTGGCTGCCTGCCGAGGAGTTCGCGGTGAAGTGTGCATCAGACCAGCGTACGACGGGGGGTCCGGGGGCGGGAGAGGTCGGAGGGATCAGGGCCGGCGGAACGCAGGAGCTCCGTCCCAGGCGGGGGAGCGTTTCCGGGTGAAGGCCCGGGCGCCTTCCGTGGCGGCGGAGGTGGTGAACGCGGTTGCGCTGAGAGGGTCTTGGACGGCGTGGGGGAGTGGGCGCGGGCGCTCAGGGCGAGGGCCGCTCCCAGGGCCCCGCCCTCGGGGGCGAGGCGGTTGACCGGTCCGTAGCGGGCCGCATCGGCGGCGGACAGGGTCCGCGGTCGGGGAATGCCCCATCACGGATGTTCTGCAACAACCTTCAGGTCCGGTTCGTGGGGCCGTCTGTCGTGGGGGCGGGTCTCAGGGCGGTGTCGAGTGCGCGGATGAGCTCTCCCACGCGGCCGCCTCCGGCGGGTGGGGCGGGCATGCGGGCCAGGACGCGGGAGACGGCCGGGGGTGCGTGACGGCTCGCCCACGCGAGGGTGCGCGCGGCGGTCCGGGTGGTCCCTTCCGCTGCGGGTTCCTCCGCTGCCCGTGCTTCCGCCGACAGTTCTTCCGCGCGTGCCGCGTGCGCTGCCGCGCCCAGGATGTGCTTGATCTGATGGGCGCTCGCCTTCGGGTGGAGGTAGGCGGCGCCGGCCGCGTGGCTCGCCGCGCGTGCCGCGTCGATCGCCGCGGGCGAACCGGTTTCCTGCGCCGCCTTGTAGGCCGTCCACGCGCACTGCCGCAGAGCGGCCGTGCGCCGGCCGCCCCCGGCGAACGCCTCTGCCGCCTCGATGGCCTCGCGAGGGCGGGCATCGCCGGGGCGGTCCTGCTCGAAGACCGGCAGGACCCTGCGCGCACAGTCGGCCGCGTAGCCCGTGATCTCCCGCAGCTCGTCCTCGCTCAGTTCGATCGTGTCCGACGTGCTCGCCATGCCCCGATCCTCCCGTCTCGTGTGTCGGCGCGCGCCCGGTGCCCGGTGCTGCGCCCCCCGGCACCGCCCAGGCCCGGAGCCGCCTACCCCGCCTGCAGTGCCAGTGTCGGGGACAGCTTCGCTGCGCGGACCGCCGGGTAGAGGCCTGCCACCGTGCCGATGGCGAGGGTGGCTGCGAAGCCGCCGGTGACGGCCCAGAGGGGGACCACCCAGGGGAGGTCGCCGGCTCGGGCGTACACCGCCGTGGCCGCGCCGCCCAGGGCGATGCCGGCCAGGCCGCCCAGGCCCGACAGGAGCAGGGACTCCGTGACGAACTGGATGCGGATCTGGCCCTTGGTGGCGCCCAGGGAGCGGCGCAGGCCGATCTCGTGGCGGCGTTCCAGGACCGAGATGATCATCGTGTTGGCCACGCCGACCCCGCCCACCAGCAGGGCGATGCCGCCCAGGCCGAGGAGGAGGGTGCTGAAGGCGCCCTCGGTGGCGGCCTTCGCCTGCAGGGCCGCCGAGGGGTCCGTGACCGAGACCGTGGTGGGGCTCTCGGGGTTGGCCGTCTTGGCGATGAGGTTGCGGACCTGCTGGACGCGGTCGTCGGCGGAGCGCTCGTAGACGGACGTGGGATGGCCGTCGAAGCCCAGGAGGCTCTGCGCGGCGTCCCAGCCGATGAGTGCCGAGCGTTCGATCTCCGGCGCGAGGGGGATCGGGTCGAGGATGCCGATGACCGTGAAGTACTGGCCGGCGATGAACACCTGCCCGCCCGGTCCCGTGATGCCCAGGCGCTCGGCGGAGACGTGGCCGAGGACCACGGACGGGTAGCGGCCCGTCGCGTCGTTGAGCCAGGTACCGCTCCGCATCCGGGCGCGGAGGGTCTTCAGGAGCTCGTCCTTCGCCGCCTTGAGGGCGATGCCGCCCGTCTCCTCCTTGGGGATGTTCTCGCTGCGGCGGATGGACTCCTTCACGTCGCCCGTCGTGCCGACCGATTCGACCCCGTCGATCCGGGCGATCATGCCGGGGGCGTCCTTGGGGAGCGTGGTGTCCTGCCCCGAGAACATCGACTGGCCGGGCGTCGCGACCAGCATGTTCGTGCCGAGCTTGTCGAGCTCCTGGAGCAGCTTGGCCTGGCTGGACGAGGAGATCCCGACGACCGCGATCATCGTCGCGATGCCGATCGCGATCCCGAGCGCGGACAGGAACACGCGCATGGGCCGCGAGCGCAGCCCCGCCGATCCCACGTGGAACACGTCCCGGGGGCCGAGCCGGGGAGGGGACAGCTTGCGCGCCTGCTTGCCGGCCGCGCGGGACTTCGTACGGGCACCCATTACGCGCCCACCCCCAGCGCGTCCGCGTTCCACACGTCGGCCACGATCTCGCCGTCGCGGATGCGGACCTGCCGGGGCAGGCTCGCCGCGATCTCGTTGTCGTGGGTGATCACGGCGATGGTGGCCCCGTCCTGGTTGAGCTCGTGCAGCAGTTCCATCACCGACTCGCCGGACGCCGTGTCGAGGGCGCCCGTCGGCTCGTCGGCGAGCAGCAGGTCCGGTTCGCCCGCCACCGCGCGGGCGATCGCCACGCGCTGCTTCTGCCCGCCGGACAGTTCGTGGGGACGGTGGTCCATGCGGTCGCCGAGGCCGACGCGCTCCAGGGCGCGTTCCGCCCGGCGTCCGCGTTCGGCGCGGGAGAGGCCGGAGTAGAGGAGGCCCTCGGCGACGTTGGCGCGGGCGCTGAGGCCGGGGACGAGGTGGAAGGACTGGAAGACGAAGCCGACGTGGCGGGAGCGCAGGGCGGAGAGGGAGCGGTCGGAGAGGCTCGCGATGTCGTACCCGGCGATGGCGACGCGCCCGGCGGTGGGCCGGTCGAGGGTTCCGACGATGTGCAGGAGCGTGGACTTTCCGGAGCCGGACGGGCCGACGATGGCGAGGAGTTCGCCGTTCAGGACGGTGAGGTCGACTCCGCGCAGGGCCGCGACCCCGCCGGGGTACTCCTTGGTGACGCCGGTCAGTTCGACGACCGCGTGGGCGTGTTGGTTCATGACGCGGGGACTCCTACGAGCATGCCCTCCTTGAGGGCGTCCCCCTTCACTTCCACCCGGCCCTGGCCGAACATGCCGAGTTCCACCTTGGCCTCGCGGACCTTGCCGTCCTCGACGACCTGGACTCCGAAGCCGCCTTCGGCGAGGGCGAGGAGCGCGTTGACCGGTACGGAGAGCACTCCCTTGCGGACCTCGCCCGTCAGGCCCACCGAGACCGGGGACTGGTCGGGGCCCGTGGCCTCGGCGGGGTTGTCGAGGGTGATCTCGACGTCGACCTTCGGCTTCTTGTCGCCGCCACCGCCACCGCCACCGCCTCCGCCTCCCGAGGACGGGTCGTCGCCGTTGGCGGTGGTTCCTATCGAGCTGATCTTGCCCTTGGCGGTGCCGCCGCCGGGCAGGCTCACGGTCACCGGGTCGCCGGTCTTGACCTTGCCCGCCTTGGCCACGTCGAGCTGCAGGCGGACCATGCGCTCGGTGCCGGTCAGGGTCATGACGGGCTTGCCGGCGGCCGCCTCGTCGCCGACCGCCATGTCGCTCTTCTGGATCCGCTGGGGTCCGGAGGCGAAGGCGATGTCGCCCTTGCCGACCTCGCCGGTCTCCTTCACCTTGTGGGACTTCTGCCAGCGCTTGACGGCGGTGGCCGTGCCGTCGGTGAAGGTGCCGTCCGAGGTGTCCAGACCGGTGCCGAAGCCGAGGGCCTGGAGGTTCTGCTTGAGCTGTTTGACGTCCTCGCCCTTGTCCCCGGACTTCAGGGACCGGTACATGGGGGTCGAGCCGTACATCAGGCGCACCGGCTTGCCGTTGACCTCGTAGAGCTTGCCGTCGCGTTCGACGGAGGAGCCGGCGGGCGCCACCCAGGTCAGGGTCGCGGAGCCGGAGCCGGAGCCGGCCCCCGCCCCGCCGCCTCCCGGGGCGCCTCCCGCGCCGCCGGCCCCTCCCGTCCCGCCCGCCCCGCCGGGCGCGTCCGCGCCCACCGCGTTGAGCTTGCGTTCCTTCGCGAAGCCGAGCGTTCCGTCGGCCTTGAACCCGGAGCTCAGGTCGCCGCGCGTGACCGGCGAGGTGGCACCCGGCAGCCCGTCCGAGCGGTCCTGCTTCGAGCCGCTGCCGTCGGTCGCAGGCTGGGCCACGACCGCGTACCCGCCGCCGGTGACGGCGAGTACGACGAACAGCGAGCCCAGGACCCATTTCCTGCGCTTGCTCACTTGTCCGCGCCGCACTTGTTGAGCTGGTCCATGAACTTGTCCTTGTCGGCCCCCTCGGGCAGGGAGAACCCGGTCCGCGCGTTCCCGTTGAACTCCGGGTCCGGCATGTCGAAGCCGTGGTCCCGCATGCACTTCGCCTGGGCGAGGGCCTTGTCCTTCTCGGCCTGCGGTACCTCGCCACCGCCGCCGGGCGCCGACATCCCGCACTTCTCCATGGCCTTCTTCAGCGCCTCCTGGTCCGCACCCGCACCCACCGTCATGCCGCGCGGGTCCTCGCCGGGCTTCGGGTCGGGGGCGTCCACGCCGTTGTCGCGCAGGCACTTGCGCAGCTTGAGGGCGTTGTCGGCGTCCGTGCCGCCGCCCGAGCCGCCGGATCCGCCGGACTGCGAGGAGCCGTCCTCCTTCTTGTCCGATCCGCCGGTGCCGCCCGTGCACGCGGTGACGAAGAGGGTCAGGCCGGTGAGGAGCGCGGCCGCGGTCATGGTCGTAGATCGCTTCATGGGCCGGATCCTGCGCGAACAGCGGGTTTCGCTTCTCTAACGGCTCGTGCTTACAACGGCGAAATGCGCCGCTCCGGTAAAGAGGACGCCATGCGAGTTCTGGTGGTGGAGGACGAGGCGTTCCTGCGGGAGATGATCGCCGAGGGGCTGCGCGGCGACGCGCTGGCCGTCGACGAGGCGAGCGACGGCCTGGAGGCCCTGCGCCGCCTGCGCCTGGGCGCGTACGACGTCCTCGTACTGGACCGCGACCTGCCGGGCCTGCACGGCGACGAGGTCTGCCGCCAGGTGGTGCGCGAGCGGCTGCTGACCCGCGTCCTGATGCTGACGGCCTCCGGGACCGTACGGGACCGGGTGGAGGGCCTCGGCCTCGGCGCCGACGACTACCTCACCAAGCCCTTCGCCTACGACGAGCTGCTCGCCCGGGTCCTGGCGCTCGGCCGGCGCGCCCAGCCGGCCCTGCCGCCGGTGCTGGAGCGGGCGGGGGTGGCCGTGGACGTCGCGCGGCGCACCGCCACCCGGGAGGGGCGCCGGCTGGCGCTCTCGCGCAAGGAGTTCGCCGTCCTGGAGTCGCTGCTGCGCGCGGAGGGCGCGGTCCTCAGCAGTGACGACCTGATCGAGCAGGTGTGGGAGGAGGACACCTCGTACAGCACCAATGCGGTACGGGTGACCCTGAGCAAGCTGCGCGCCAAGCTGGGGGAGCCGCCGCTGATCGAGACGGTCCCGGGTGCCGGATACCGGATCGGTGATCCGCGATGAGAGCAGTGCTCCATTCCGAGCGCGCCCGTCTCACCGTCCTCTACGGCTCCCTGCTGCTCCTCGCGGGCGGCGGCCTCATCGCACTGATCAACATCCTGCTCCGCAACGGCCTCTACACCCGCATCAGCGGGGCCGTCACCACCACCGTCCCGGCCTTCGAAGGCACCCCGCCGCCCGCGGTCCCGGGCCAGCGCGTGCCGGTCCCCGCCGAAAGGCTCGACCCCGGAGCCACGCCCTCCCCCGAGCAGCTCGCTCAGTGGCAGGCCACCAAGAACCTCACCACCGCCGTCGAGCAGGCCACCTTCCACGAGCTGCTGGTCGTCTCCCTCGTCGCCCTCGCCGTCTTCGCCGTCCTGTCCATCTGGCTGGCCTGGTGGATGGCCGGCCGCGTCCTGCGCCCCCTCGGCGTGATCACCGAGACGGCCCGTCGGCTGTCCGGAGCCAACCTCCACGAGCGGATCGGCCTCCAGGCCCCGCCCGGCGAACTCAAGCGGCTGGCGGACACCTTCGACGGGATGCTCGACCGGATGGAGGAGCTGGTCGGGGCGCAGCGCCGGTTCGCCGCGAACGCCGCCCACGAGCTGCGCACCCCCCTCGCCGTCCAGCGGGCTGCCGCCGAGATCGGGCTGGCGGGTGACCCGCCGCCGGAGAAGGTGGCCCGGATCCGCTCCAAGCTGATCGAGGTCGCCGACTCCAGTCAGCACCTCGTCGAGTCGCTGCTCCTGCTCGCCGTCTCGGAGGAGGGCTTGGAGGCGACGGAGCCGGTGGACCTGACGGGGCTCGCGGAGGCGGAGCTGGCAGGACTCGAGAGGACGGAGGGGACGGCCCCTCAGGACCTGGTGGTGGTACGGGACCTCGCGCCGCTGACCGTCGCGGGCGACCGGACCCTCCTGGGACACCTCGTACGGAACCTGCTGGCCAATGCCGTACGTCACAACCGCGCGGGCGGCCGCCTGGAGGTGGCGACCTCCCGGGAGGGGGTGCTGACGGTCTCCAACACCGGTCCGGTGATCGAGCCGGGGGACGTGCCGCGGCTGCTGGAGCCCTTCCGGCGGCGGGCGGAGCGGCAGCATACGGCGGGCGAGGGGGCCGGGTTGGGGCTTTCGATCGTCGCGTCGATCGCGCGGGCGCACGGCGCGGAACTGACGGCGCGGGCCAACCCGGCGCCGGGCGGCGGGCTGATGGTCCGGGTCTGGTTCCCGGCCGGGTCACCGGCTGCGCCACCCGCCGGGGAAACGCCGGGCGCTTGACCGGTCAACCAAAATGAAGATCGGCTGTGTACGGTCGGGTCAATGAGCAAGCACGCCCGAGCCGGCTCCCGCGCGACCCGCCCGTCCCGCACACCCGGTACGACCCGCCCGTCCCGACGCTCCCGCGCCGGCGGTACGCGGCGCGCCGACGGGGGCTCCCGGGGATCTCGGGGCTCCCGCGGCTCGCGCCCGCTCGCCTTCGCGGCCGCCCTGGGGCTGCTCGGTTTCGGCGCGGGCTGGGTGTACCTGGCCCACGACCCGCCGGCCAACGCCGCGGCCCGCGTGGCGGCCGACGCCCGGCCGCCGGCGCAGGAGCGGGCCGCGCGGGCGGCCGAGCGCGACCCCCTCCAGGGCCTGCCCGAGGTCAGCGAGCAGACCCGGGCGAAGATCCCCGCGGACGCCCGCCAGCTCATCCTGGTCACCGGCAAGGCGAAGGACTCCTCGGAGTCCACCGCGGCCCTGTACACCCGCCCGGCGGCCGGCGCCGACTGGGCGAAGAGCGACAGCTGGCCCGCGCGCAACGGAGCCAAGGGCTGGTCCACGGAGCGTACGTACGGGGACCTGACCTCCCCCGAGGGCGTGTTCGCGCTCACCGACGCGGGCGGGCTGCTGGCGAAGCCGCCGGGCACGAAGTTCCCGTACGACCAGGACCGCTCCTTCGTGGCGACGGGCCGCGGGGTCAACGGGGAGTCGCTGCGCGGCTCCTTCGACTATGTCGTCGCCATCGACTTCAACCGCAAGACGGGGGTGAGTCCGCTCGATCCGACGAAGCCCGAGGGCGAGGAGAAGGGCGGCAACATCTGGCTCCACGTGGACCACGACGGCCCCTCGCAGGGCTGCGTGGGCATCCCGAAGGCCGCGATGCAGAAGGTCCTGGAGACCCTCGACCCGGCGGCCAAGCCGGTCATCGTGATGGGGCCGAAGGGCTTCTGACGGGCTCGCTCGCGGCAGGCACCTCGCCCGCCGTCGCCTTCCCGCCCGCCGGGTCGCGGGCCAGCAGGGCGATGTACGCCAGGTCGAACACGGCGCACAGCAGCCCCAGCCCGAGGATGAACGGTGCGTCCTCGATGACTCCGAAGAGCAAGGTCGGCGCGAGCGTGCCCAGCCACTTGGCGACGGCCATCACGAGCGACTGCCCGTGCCGGCCGCCCCGGCTCGCGTAGAGGGCGATGAACAGGCCGGACATCAGCAGGTTCTGCAGGAACGCCGAGTACCGGCTCGAGTCGTGCGTGCCGAAGTGGGCGACGAAGAGCCACTGCACGGCGAAGGCGCTCGCGAAGACGAGCACGCTCCAGACGGCGAACAGCGGCCGGGTCACGAAGCCGGGCAACTCGGCCCGCCCGTAGCGCAGGTACGTGTACACGATGACGATGTCGGCGACCGCCCACACCACGTTGACGACGGCCTGCGCCGTGACTCCGGAGTTGTGGAACTCGTAGTAGGCGTAGGTGGTTTCCCACGCGAAGTTCAACGCGAGCGCCGCGACCGGCATCGCGTACGTCCGGTCGCGCAGCCCCACCCGGATCGCCTCGACGTACACGAGGGTCCAGGCCAGCCCGCTGATCAGCGTCAGAAAAAGATCCACGGGCGGCACCCTAGCGGGGTACCCGGGATTCAGACATCCCTTCGGGCTCGGCCGCGGTCACCCGGCTGCAGTCCTGCCGCGCAAGACGGCTCGCTTCGCCTCGACCGCAGCCGGGTCGGCCGGCCCGTTCACGGCCTCGGAATCCTGGATCGGTTCGCGGAGACGCTCACGCTCCAGCTGCCTCTGGCGCGTGTCCTCGGACGCCGTCATACGCGCACCCACTGGACCGGAGACGGTCGCCCGAGGGAGGCCGCGGTGCAGAGTTTCGGGACGTGGGACCCGTCGGAGGACGCCACCTTCGCCGGACCGGTCGAGAGCGCTGCGGTGGCCACGACGAGCGCGTCCACCACGCACTCGTGTCCGTCGAGCCCGGCCGCCTCAAGTAGCTCGGCGGCCTTGTCGGCGATCTGCTCCGTGACGGGAATGACCGTGAGCCGGGACCTGAGCCAGGCCAGGCGCTGGCCCGCCTGGCCGTGGCGGCGTACCTCCACGAGGGTGGCGGCGCTGATGGCCGGGGCGTAGCCGTCACGGCGCGCCACCTCGATCAGCACCGTCGTGCGGGGGTCTTTCTCGGCGAGCAGGGACAGTGGCTGGGCGTCGAGAATGAGCGTGGCGCTGACGCTCAGGGGCTCAGGCCTCGGTACTACTCGCCGTGCCATTCGCGACGGACCTCCTCCAGGAGATCCTCGGGCAGCGGCCCGTTCGCCTGCTCGTAGTCCTCGACGATCTCCCGCGCCTTCAGGAGCGCCAGCCAGTGCTCGGCGGCCGCGTCCACGAAGCTCGAAAACCCGCCGGCGCCCGCCCGCTCTTCGATCTGCTCGGCGATGGAGCGCCGTATGGTCACCGACTTCTTCACCGTGATCTCGGACATGCGGGCCTCCGTGGGTGTGAGCGCTCTGGTTCCCATGCACCTACGATCCCACTATTGGTAGTACCCCGCAACACCCGATCGGGTGCATCGCACCCACCCCTTGCCTGACGACCCGTCAGCTACGACGATGGCCCCCGCACCGGTATGACGAATCGGCAGTCGAGGACGAGGCGGGTACGGCCCATGGCGCGCGTTTTTCCGGAAGGTCGGCTGGTCTACGGGATGCAGCTCCCGATCCAGTCGCAGAGCACCATCTATGCCGAGCCCTGGGAGGCGACGGCCGGCGCGGCCGATCTCGCCGCGGTCGCCCGCGCGGCCGACCGGGCCGGCTTCGGCTACGTCGCCACCTGCGACCACGTGGCCATCCCGCGGCACATGGCCGGCCCCATGAGCACCATCTGGTACGACCCGATAGCCACCCTCTCGTTCCTGGCCGGGATCACCGAGAACGTGCGGCTGCTCAGCCACGTCGCGATCCTCGGCCTGCGCCACCCGCTGCTCAGCGCCAAGCAGTACGCCACCGTCGACCACCTCTCCGGCGGCCGGCTGATCCTCGGCGTCGGCGCCGGGCACGTGAAGGAGGAGTTCGAGGTGCTCGGCGTGGACTTCGCGCGCCGCGGCGCCGTCCTCGACGAGACCCTCGACGCGCTGCGCGCCGCCCTCGGGCCAGAGGAGTACCCGGAGTTCGAGGGCGAGCTCTTCTCCTTCAAGGACCTCGGGCAGCTGCCCCGCCCCGTCCAGGAGCGGATCCCGGTCTGGGTGGGCGGCTCCTCGCCCGCCGCCGTCCGCCGGGCCGCCGTGCGCGGCGACGGCTGGCTGCCGCAGGGCGACCCGCTCGACAAGCTCCCGGCGCAGATCGCCCGGATCAAGGAGCTCCGCGCCGAGGCGGGGGTCGCCGGGCCCGTGGAGTTCGGCGCGATCACCGCGCCGCTGTACGTCGGCGAGCCCGGCTGGGACACCGGCCGCCGGACCCTCACCGGCAAGGCGGAGGCGCTCGCCGAGGCGCTGCGCGCGTACAAGGCGATCGGCATCGACCAGATCCAGGTCCGCTTCCGCAACCGCGACCGGGCCGAACTCATCGACCAGATCACTGCTTTCGGGTCCGAAGTGGGCCCTCTCCTCAACGATTAGGAGCTACGGGCATGGGCAAGCTGGACGGACGCGTCGTCATCATCACCGGTGCCGCGCGCGGCCAGGGCGAGCAGGAGGCCCGCCTCTTCGCCGCCGAGGGCGCCAAGGTGCTCCTCGGCGACGTACTGGACGAGCAGGGCGCGGCGGTCGCCAGGGAGATCGGCGAGGACCGGGCCCGGTACGTACGGATGGACGTGAGCCGGGAGGAGGACTGGGCGGCCGCCATCGCGGCGGCGAAGGAGGCCTTCGGCGAGGTCAACGGCCTGGTCAACAACGCGGGCATCCTGCGCTTCAACGAGCTGACCGCGACCCCGCTGGAGGAGTTCCAGCACGTGGTCCAGGTCAACCAGGTCGGCGCCTTCCTCGGCATCAAGTCGGTGGCCCCGGAGATCGAGGCGGCCGGCGGTGGCACGATCGTCAACACCTCCTCGTACACGGGCCTGACGGGCATGGCGTACGTGGGCACGTACGCGGCGACCAAGGCGGCGATCCTGGGCCTGACCCGGGTGGCCGCGCTGGAGCTGGCCGCGAAGAACATCCGGGTCAACGCGATGTGCCCGGGGGCCGTGGACACCGCGATGGCCACCCCCGGGAACACGAATCCGGCCGACCTGCCCCAGGAGGCCAGGGACGCCATGGCGGAGCTCTACCAGCGCGTGGTGCCGATGGGCCGGGTGGGTCAGCCGGAGGAGATAGCCAAGCTGGCGCTGTTCCTGACCAGCGAGGACTCCTCCTACATCACCGGCCAGCCGTTCGTGATCGACGGGGGCTGGATGGCGGGCGTCAGCATCCTCTAGCTCCGCCCGACCGTATCTGATGGAGCGTCAGGTATTGACGCTCCCGCCCCCGCGATGGAACAGTCGTGACATCGAATCTGACGCAACGTCAGAAACAGAAGGACGGTGAATCCCCTTGGAATTCGGGCTCTTTGTGCAGGGATACGTGCCTGAGGCACGGTCCAAGGTCGACCCCGAGGCAGAGCACAAGGCGCTGATCGAGGAGACCGAGTACGTCATCCAGGCGGACAAGTCCGGGTTCAAGTACGCCTGGGCCTCCGAGCACCACTTCCTGGAGGAGTACTCGCACCTGTCGGCGAACGAGGTGTTCCTCGGGTACCTCGCTCACGCCACCGAGCGCATCCACCTCGGTTCCGGCATCTTCAACCCGCTCGCCCCGGTCAACCACCCGGTCAAGGTGGCCGAGAAGGTCGCCATGCTCGACCACCTCTCCAAGGGGCGCTTCGAGTTCGGCACCGGCCGCGGCGCCGGCAGCCACGAGATCCTCGGCTTCCTTCCCGGCATCGAGGACATGAACGGCACCAAGGAGATCTGGGAAGAGACCATCGCCGAGTTCCCCAAGATGTTCCTCCAGGAGGAGTACGAGGGGTTCCAGGGCAAGCACTGGTCGCTCCCGCCGCGCAAGATCTTCCCCAAGCCGTACGGCAAGGCCCACCCGGCCATGTGGTACGCCGCCGGCTCGCCCTCCTCGTACGCCATGGCCGCCAAGAAGGGCCTCGGAGTCCTCGGCTTCAGCGTCCAGAAGGTCTCCGACATGGCCTGGGTGCTGGAGCAGTACAAGACCGCGATCCAGGAGGCGAAGGCCATCGGCGCCTTCGTCAACGACAACGTCATGGTCACCTCGACCGCGATCTGCGCCGAGACCCACGACAAGGCCGTCGAGATCGCCGTCAACGCCAACATGAACCGCTTCCAGTCGCTGGTCTTCCGCTACCACGACACCTTCCCGCGCCCCGAGATCATCCCCGAGTGGCCCGAGATCCTCCCCGAGTACAACGCGGAGATCGTCGAGCTGCTGATCGAGGAGGAGCTGCTCATCTGCGGCGACCCGTCCGAGGTCCGCGCGCAGTGCAAGCGCTGGGAGGAGGCCGGCGCCGACCAGCTCTCCTTCGGTCTGCCGACCGGCGTCTCGCCCGAGGACACGATGACCACCATCAAGCTCATCGGCGAGCACGTCATCCCGCACATCGACACCGACCCGGTGCACCGCACCACGCGCTTCCGCGAAGGCGCGTAGCCCCGCGGGGGAACGGGGGCGGCGTCTTCCCGGACCGCCGCCCCGAAACCGGCCCCGGCCGGGGGTTGTACGGAGGCCGCGGCCGGCCGAAGACCCCCGACCGGGGCCCTGGGCGGTCACCGTGCGGCGCCGCTGCCGGGGACCAGCCCCCGGACCTCCGCTCCTCAAACGCCGGAGGGGCTGGATTTCGGCGGACGTCAGCCCGTATGTGACCGCCGGCGGTCTGGAAAATTCAGCCCCTCCGGCGTTTGAGGAGCGGGGTCTGGGGCGGAGCCCCAGGACGCGGACCGCAAGACGAATCACCGGCAGAGAGGACGTCATGCTCGACCACCTGATCAAGGGCGCCACCGTCGTGGACGGGACCGGCGCCCCCGCCCGCATCGCGGATGTCGGCCTGCGCGACGGCCGGATAGCCGTCATCGCCGAGCCGGGAACCGTCACCGAATCCGCGGCGACCAGCGAGGACGCCACCGGCCTCGTCCTCACCCCCGGGTTCATCGACCCCCACACGCACTACGACGCCCAGCTCTTCTGGGACCCGTACGCGACCCCCTCCATGAACCACGGAGTGACCACCGTCGCGGGCGGCAACTGCGGATTCACCCTGGCCCCCCTCAACCCGGCCCGCCCCGAGGACGCCGACTACACCCGCCGTATGATGAGCAAGGTCGAGGGCATGGCGCTCAAGGCCCTCGAAGAGGGCGTCGACTGGACCTGGTCCACCTTCGGCGAGTACCTCGACGCGCTCGACGGCCGCATAGCCGTCAACGCCGGCTTCATGGTCGGCCACTGCGCGCTGCGCCGGCACGTCATGGGCGAGGACGCCGTCGGCGGCCAGCCCACCGAAGAGCAGATGCAGGCGATGCTCGACCTGTTCCACGACGCCATGAACGCCGGCGCCTGGGGCCTGTCGACCACCCAGTCCTCCACCCACTCCGACGGCTCCGGCGCCCCCGTCGCCTCCCGGCACGCCAAGCCCGAAGAGCTCCTCGCGCTCTCCCGGGCGGTCGCCGAACACGAGGGGACCCAGCTCGAAGCGATCGTCGCGGGCTGCCTGGACCAGTTCGCCGACGAGGAGATCGATCTCTTCGTCGAGATGAGCGCGGCCGCCGGACGGCCCCTGAACTGGAACGTGCTCACGATCGACGCCTCCGTCCCCGAGCGCGTGCCGCGCCAGCTGATCCCCAGCGAGCGCGCCCGCAAGGCCGGCGGCCGCATCGTCGCGCTGACGATGCCGATCCTGACGCCCATGAACATGTCGCTGGGCACCTTCTGCGCCCTCAACCTCATCCCCGGCTGGGGCGAGATCCTGGGCCTGCCCGTCCCCGAGCGCATCGCGAAGCTGCGCGACGCCGAGGTGCGCGCCGAGATGCTGCGCCGCGCGGCCAGCAAGGAGGCCGGGGTCTTCCGGCGCCTGGCCAACTTCGGCCGCTACGTCATCGGAGACACCTACAGCGAGGCGAACGAGGGCCTGTCCGGCCGCGTGGTCAACGACATCGCGGCCGAGCGCGGCCAGGACGCCTTCCAGTGCCTGGTGGAGATCTGCGCCAACGACGACCTGCGTACGGTGCTCTGGCCCATGCCGACCGACAACGACCCGGCGAGCTGGGCGCTGCGCGCCGAGACCTGGCAGCACGAGGACGTCATGCTCGGCGGCTCCGACGCCGGCGCCCACCTGGACCGCATGTGCGGAGCCCCGTACACGACCCGCTTCCTCGGGGACTGCCTGCGCGGCCGCAAGCTGGTGCCGCTGGAGCAGGCGGTACGGATGCTCACCGACGACCCGGCCCAGCTGTTCGGGCTGCGCGAGCGCGGCCGGATCGCCGAGGGCTTCCACGCGGACCTGGTGCTCTTCGACCCGGAGCGGATCGAGGCGGGACCGGCCACGCTGGTGCACGACCTGCCCGGGGACAGCCCGCGGCTGGACGCGCGGGCGATCGGCATGGTGTCCGTACGCGTCAACGGCGTGGAGACCATCCGCGACGACGAGGTCACGGGGGCGATCCCGGGGATCGTGCTCCGTTCGGGCCGGGACACGAGGACGGTGAGCACGCGATGAGCTCCGAGACGCCCCAGAAGCTCTACATCGGCGGCGAGTGGGTCGAGCCGGCGGGCGGGCACTACGAGGTGGTCAACCCGGCCGACGAGTCCGTCGTCGGCCTGGCCCCCGAGGCCTCGCGCGGCCAGGTCGAGGACGCGGCGCGGGCCGCGGCCGCGGCCTTCGAGGGCTGGTCCCGTACGAAGCCGGAGGAGCGGGCCGCGATCCTGGACCGGGCCGCGGACATCATCCAGCGCG
Source organism: Streptomyces stoeckheimensis (assembly GCF_045822005.1). Taxonomy (NCBI): domain Bacteria; kingdom Bacillati; phylum Actinomycetota; class Actinomycetes; order Kitasatosporales; family Streptomycetaceae; genus Streptomyces; species Streptomyces stoeckheimensis. The sequence continues at coordinate 5,180,633 of NZ_CP169550.1, forward strand.
AGTACGAGCCCTGGGCGGCGCTCGCCCAGGCCGAGACGGGCGCCCCCACCGGGATCGCGCGCGGCATGCAGGTCGGGGTGGGCGTGGCCCGCTTCCGGCGGTACGCGAAGGGCGCGCTGGAACCGGTCGAGCGCGGGCTCCCGCCGCAGGTCACCGAGGCGGGCCCGATGGGTGCGGCGAGCATCCTCGGGGCGCTGGAGGTGCGCCAGCCGGTCGGGGTCGTCACCTGCATCACCTCGTACAACAACCCGTGGGCCAATCCGGCGGGCAAGGTGGCCCCGGCGCTGGCCATGGGCAACACGGTGGTCGTCAAGCCGGCTCCGCAGGACCCGCTGTCGGTGTTCCGGATGGCGGAGGCGCTGCACGAGGCCGGGGTCCCGGCGGGCGTGGTGAACGTGGTCTCCGGCACCTCGGTGGAGGTCGGCGAGGCGGCCGTGGACTCCCCGGACGTGGACATGGTGTCCTTCACCGGTTCCACGGGCGTCGGGCAGCGCATCGCCGAGGTCTGCGGCCGCACGATGAAGCGGCAGCTGATGGAGCTGGGCGGCAAGGGTGCGGCGATCGTCCTGGCGGACGCGGACCTGGACGCGGCGGTGATGGGGATCGGCACCACCTTCTCCTTCTACTCCGGGCAGATCTGCACGGCTCCGACCCGGGTGATCGTGCACCGGTCGGTGTACGAGCAGCTGGTGGAGAAGCTGCAGGGGTACCTGGCCTTCATGAAGGTCGGGGACCCGTCGGTGCGCGGCACGGTGGTGGGCCCGGTCATCTCGGCGGCGCACCGGGACCGCGTGGAGTCGTACGTCGAGCTGGGCAAGAAGGAGGGTGCCCGGATCGCCTTCGGCGGCGAGCGTCCGGTGGTGGGCGAGGGCGCCGCGGCGGGCAAGGGGTTCTACGTGGCCCCGACGCTGCTCGTCGACTGCACGAACGACATGCGCGTGGTGCGGGAGGAGATCTTCGGGCCGGTCGTCGTGGTGGTGCCCTTCGACGGAGCCGCTGGGGATGAGGACGAGGCGGTGGCGCTGGCCAACGACAGCGACTTCGGCCTGATCAGCTACGTGTGGTCCGCGGACGCGGCGCGCGCCTTCCGGGTGGCGCGGCGGCTGCGGGCGGGCGGGGTCGGCGTGAACACCATCGGGCGGAACATGGAGGCGCCCTTCGGCGGCTTCAAGCGCTCGGGGGTCGGCCGGGACGTGGGCTCGTACGCACTGCACGCCTACAGCGAGATGCAGTCGATCGTCTGGGCTTGACCGAAAGCGCATGGACTTGACCAAAAGTTGACCCGGAAAGTTTGAAAAGGGTCAAAACGGACAGTGCTGCGGTTTCCGCATCGCGAAACCGAAGGTCCAGGTCCGCCGAAACGATGATCGGCGGGCCTGTGAACCTTGTATTACATCCTCGTGGAGAGTCTGGATCTCGGGATTCGAAGGGCTTTCGGCGTGTGCCGGACTGGACTTTTGTCCTCCGCATGTGGAAAACGCAGCGTCTAACGTCCTGACGTATGACACAGCTGGACGTTCGGCCCCAGGCCGGAGACACGGTAAGCGGAGCCACCCCCCGGGGTGGCTCCGATGGTGACGTGCGCGGCAAGGGCCTCGGCAAGGGCTCCGTCGGCCTCGTGGGAAGCGCCGTCATCGGCATCTCCACCGTCGCCCCCGTCTACTGCCTGACCTCCACCCTCGGCTCCACCGCCGGTGAAGTCGGCATGCAGATGCCGGCGATCTTCCTGGCGGGCTTCCTGCCGATGCTCCTGGTCGCCTTCGCGTACCGCGAGCTCAACAAGGCCATGCCGGACTGCGGCACCTCGTTCACCTGGACCGTGAAGGCCTTCGGCCCGCGGATCGGCTGGATGTGCGGCTGGGGCCTGGTGATCGCCACGATCATCGTGCTCTCCAACCTGGCCGGCGTCGCCACCTCCTACTTCTGGCTGCTGGCCGGCGAGGTCACGGGCAACGAATCGATCGCCGCCCTGGACGACAACAAGCTCGTCCACATCGTCACCTGCCTCACCCTCATCGCCGCCGCGACCGCCATCAGCTACCGCGGCATGACGGCCACCAAGGGCGTCCAGTACGCGCTGGTCGGCCTCCAGCTCGCCGTCCTCGCCATCTTCGTCGCGATGGCCTTCCAGAAGGCCTCGGCGGGCACCTTCGACACCGGCCTGGACTTCTCCTGGTCCTGGATGAACCCCTTCGCGGTCGAGTCCATGGCGGCCTTCACCGCCGGACTCTCGCTGTCGATCTTCATGTACTGGGGCTGGGACGCCTGCCTGGCCACCAACGAGGAGACCACCGGCTCCACCAAGACGCCGGGCCGTGCCTCGCTCATCGCGATGGTCGTCCTCGTCGGCTCCTACCTGGCCACCGGCATCGCCGCCCAGATGGCCGTCGGCTCCGGCGGCGAAGGCCTCGGCCTCGCCAACGAGGAGACCTCCGGCAACGTCTTCGCCGCCCTCGCCGGCCCGGTCATGGGCCCGGCGCTCGGCGTCCTGCTCTTCATCGCGGTCCTGGCCTCCGCGGCCGCCTCCCTGCAGACCACCTTCATCCCGGTGGCCCGCACGGTCCTGGCCATGTCCACGTACGAGGCGCTGCCGCCCTCCTACGCCAAGGTCCACCCGAAGTTCAAGACCCCCGGCCGCGCCACGATCATGGCGGGTGTCGCCACCGGCGCCTTCTACACGGTGATGACCTTGGTCAGCGAGAACGTCCTGACCGACACGATCTTCGCGCTCGGCCTGATGATCTGCTTCTACTACTCGCTGACGGCCTTCGCCTGCGTCTGGTACTTCCGCGGCGACCTGCGCAGGTCCGCCCGCGACCTGTTCTTCAAGGGCGTCTTCCCGGTCCTCGGCGGCGTGCTGCTGGCCTCGGTCTTCTTCAAGACCCTGTACGACGCGTGGGACCCGTCCTACGGCTCGGGCTCCACGCTCCCCGGCCTCGACGTCGGCAACGTCTTCGTCATCGGCGTCGGCCTGCTGGCTCTCGGCCTGGTCGTCATGTTCGTCACCGAACGCCGCAGCCCCGCCTTCTTCCGCGGCGAGGTCCTGACGAAGTCCACCCCGTCCCTGGTGGTCGAGGACTGACCCCGGGGCCCCGGCCCCTCCCCCCCCGCTGTGTCATGCACGCCCGCGGCCCCGGATCGATCCTCCGATCCGGGGCCGCGGGCGTTGTCAGTGACCAGGGGTCGGGCGAGTCGTTGGGCCGGGCATGAACGCCATCAAGCGCAGCCTTGCCGCCCTCGTCCTGTCCGGAGGGGCGGCCCTCGCCCTCAGCCCCGCCGTCGCGCACGCCGCCGACGAGCCCGCCATCCAGGGGCCCCCGATCACCCAGCGCGTCGGCGAGATCGTCGACCACCCCGGGGGCGCCGTCAAGGACGCGAAGACGGCGGTGGAGATCACGGCCTCGGCCGCCGGGTCCGCGTCGAAGGCGACCGACGCCTCCCTCGGCGGAGCCGGGACCGCGCTGTCGTCCGGGCTGCCGAAGCCGCCGAAGGTGCGTGCCTGAGCGCTCGCCGCGCGAGGTTCAGCCGCCGGTGCGGGTGACCGTGCGGGTGACCAGGACCAGCGGGATGTCACGGCCGGCCGTCCGGGCGGCCGTGTCCCGGTAGGCCGCGTACGAGGGCATCGCGGCCACCACCAGCGGCCACAGCCGCTCCGTCTCCGCCGGGCTCGCGGGGCGGGCCAGCGCCGGGAAGGCCTCGGTGCCGACCTGGAGCGTGACGGCCGGGTCGGCGCACAGGTTGAGGTACCAGGCCGGGTGGTGCCCGGCCCCCGCGTTGGACGCCGTGAGGACGTACGCCGCGTCGGCGGCCTCCCCGTCGGGAACGTAGGCCAGCGCGGTGCGCCGCGGCACCCCGGAGCGGCGCCCCCGCGTGGTCAGCAGCAGGTCGCGGATCCCGGGCCGCGGCACCCCGCCGGTCTCCTCGAAGCGGCGGATGTGGTCCGCCACCCAGGGGTTCGGGCTGTCGGTGGGGGCCGGGCCCTTCGGCGCGGGCATCGCGGGCAGGGTGCCGGTCATGCCCCCGTCACCCCCGCGTGGGTCCGGTGCACGGTCGGGGCCAGCAGCTCGTCCAGGACGGCCCGGGCGAAGTCCGCGTGCCGGATCCGGGCGTCGGCGTTCGCCGGCGCGAAGGCGTAGCCGCGCCCGGCGGCGGTCGCGGTACCGGTCGCGGTCCCGGCCTCGGCTCCGGTCGCGGTCCCGGCCTCGGCTCCGGCGGCGGTCGTGGTCCCGGCTTCGGCTTCGGCGGCGGTCCCGGCTTCGGCCGCCTCCGTCGTGAAGTCGCCCGACGGGCTCAACACCGCCCAGTCCAGGCCCGCCGGTGCGGCCGCCCGCAGGGCCTCGGTGCCGGCGCCGTGGCCGACGTAGAACTCCCGCCACTCCTGCGGGTAGCCCGGGGTGTCCATCAACGGCTCCCCGGACCCCGTGGGGAGTACGGACGCCAGCCCGACGGACACCAGGCGTCCGACCCCGGCCCCGCCCAGCCCCGCCGCCAGCGCGCGGGCGGCCGCCGGGAAGAAGGCGCCGGGGACGGCCCCCGTGTCGTACACCGCCGCCACCGCCGCGTCGTGCCCGGCGGCGAGCCGCTCCACGTCCGCCGCCGAGGTGACGTCCCCGTCCGCCCGCCCGGCCGCGGTGACCTCGTGCCCCCGCCCCCGCGCCCGCGCCTCGGCGACGACGGCCCGGCCGACGCGGCCGCCCCCGCCGAAGACGATGATCTTGATGGTGGTCCCCTGGTTCGTCATGTCACGGACCCTAGGGGGAGGGGTGGTTACCGATCGGATACCGCCCTACCGTGTGGATCATGACCGAGAAGCAGGTGTCGCCGCAGCCGCAGCCGCCGCCGCCCCCACCCCTCGACCCCGAGATGTTCGACCCCGTCTGCCCCTCGCCGCTGGTGCCGTTCCGGATCGGCGACAAATGGGCCACGATGATCCTGCGCTGCCTCCAGGACGGCCCCCGCCGCTTCTCGGAACTCAAGGTCCCGCTGCGCGAGATCACCGCCAAGTCCCTCACCCAGTCCCTGCGCGGGCTCGAGCGCGACGGCTTCGTGGTGCGCACGGAGTACGAGGCCCCGGCGCGCCGGGTCGAGTACGCCCTCACCCCGCTCGGCCGGGGCCTGCTGGGCCCCCTGGACGCGGCGTGCGAGTGGACGCGGGAGCACTGGGACGAACTGCTCGACGCCCGGGAGGCGGGGGGCTCGTTGGGCAGGACATGATCCTCTGGTTGCTCAATCACCTCAGCACATTCGTCCTCGGCGTCCTGCTCGTCGGCGGCTTCGTCGCCCTCGCCATCGGCGGCAGCCTGGCCGCCCGCCGCCGCTTCCCGCACCTCGCGGACGGCGACCACAACGAGATGGTCGGGGTGGCCCTCGGGATGTTCGGCGCGATCTACGGCATCATCCTCGCCTTCGTCGTCGTCACCCTGTGGACGCAACTGGAGAACACCCAGACCATCGTCGCGACCGAGGCCACCGACCTGGCCCTCGTCGTCCGCAGCGCCGAGGCCTTCCCGCCGGCCGAACGCGCCCGCGTGGACCGGGCGGTGGGGGAGTACGTCCACGCCGTCGTCGAGATCCAGTGGCCCCTCATGCGCGAGGGCCGCCCCAGCTACGAGGCCACCGCCGACCAGACGCACGCCCTGTACACCGCCCTCCAGGCCTACGAGCCCTCCGGCCCCCGGAGCGAGACCTTCTACGGGGAGGCCGTCGTCCGCCTCAACGACGTGGCCGCGCAGCGCCGGGCGCGCGTGACGATGGCCGAGACCTCGCTGCCGCCGCTGCTCCAAGTGCTCGTGTACGGCGGAGCGTTGGTGATCCTCCCGCTCACCTTCCTCTTCGGGCTGCGGAGCCTGAAGATGCAGCTGCTGTTCGTCTCGGCGGTGGCGGGGCTGATCGGCTTCAGCCTGCTGCTGGTGATGGCCCTCGACCGGCCCTTCGCCGGAGAACTGAGCGTCAGCCCGGCGCCGTACAAGGAAGCGGCGCTGGCGCAGTTCTGGCGGTAGGGGCGGATGCGCGCAGCCCCGCCGCCGCCCCGCGTTCAGCCCCAGGTGCGGGAGGACAGGACGAGCTGATAGCCGTCGGGGTCGGTGACGGTGACCCCGTAGGTGTCCCAGTACGGGTTGTGGGCGGGCGTACGGGTCCCGCCGTGCTCCACGAGCCGGGCCACGAGGGCCTCGTCGGGGGCCTCGCCGAGGTAGACGACGAAGAGGTCCTCGGGGGTGGGGGAGGGGGCCACCGGGTTCTCCGGGTCGCGGGTCAGCTCGAAGTGCCAGCCGCCCCCGAGGGGCCCGACCATCAGCAGGTCGTGCTTCCCGGAGACCCGCTCGGTGGAGCGCCACTGCACGGCGAGCCCGAGCCCTCCCACGTAGAACCGCTCGGCGGCGGCCAGGTCGAGCGAGGGCCGGGCGATCCGGACGTGTGCACGTGAGTCGATCATGAAGGAGAGGGTACGGGTGCGTCAGGTGAGGGGGCCGAGGTCGACGAGGTCCAGCCGGTCGGGATCGGTGAGCACGTCGATGGCGGTGATCCGGCCGTCGGTGACCGTGAAGGCCATCACCGACATCAGCCGGCCCTCGACCACGCACAGCACGCCCGCGGCTCCGTTGACGAGCACGGGGCGGACGAACGGCGCGAGGGCGCTGTAGAGGGCCGCCTGGGACCCCACGATCCGGGCGCCGTTCAGGACCACCGACTGGCCGGCACGGGCCACGCCGCCGTCGGACCGCAGGACGACGTCCGGGTGGAGCAGGGAGAGGAGCGCGTCGAAGTCCCCGTCGCGGGTGGCCGCGAAGAACGCGCTGACCGCCTCGCGCTGCCGGGCCAGGTCCGGATCCGGCGCGGGAGCCCGGCCCTGGACCCGGCGCCGCGCACGGCTGGCGAGCTGCCGGGTGGCCGCCGGCGTCTTGTCGATCATCAGGGCGATCTCGTCGAAGGGCACGGAGAACATGTCGTGCAGCACGAACGCCAGCCGCTCCGCCGGAGCGAGGGATTCGAGCACCACGAGCAGCGCCAGCCCGACGGAATCGGCGAGCAGCACCTCCTGCTCGGGGTCGACCACGCCGCCCTCCCGGGCGAGGACGGGGTCGGGCATCCGCGGAGCACGGCCGGCCCCGTCCAGCCGGTCGTCGAGGGAGTCCTCCCGGCGGGTCGCGCGGGCGCGCAGCCCGTTCAGGCAGAGCCGGGCCACGACCGTCGTCAGCCAGCCGCCCAGGTTCTCCACGTCACCGACGTCGGAGCGGCTCAACCGCAGCCAGGCCTCCTGGACCGCGTCCTCGGCCTCACCGATCGACCCGAGCATCCGGTAGGCGACGGCCCGCAGATGGGAACGGTGCTCCTCGAAACGGAGGGTGAGGAGGCGCTGCGCGTCCGGGTCGGCGTGCACGTCGGCTTCGGCGTGCGCGTCCGCGTGCCCGTCGCCGCCCGCGTTCGTCTCCACGTCCACGTCCGCGCTCACGTCCACGTCCGCGTTCACGTCCGCGTTTCCGTCCGCGCCCACGCCCATACCCCCGTGCTGAGTCCCCGACCGGTCGTCGGCTCAGTAGATCATCCGGCCCTGCCGAAACTCCGCTACTTCCAGGGGTCCTTGGTCGGCATGCAGCCCAGCGCGCGGAGCCGGTCGTCGGTCTCCTTGAGCCCCTGGATCCCCTCGCCGATCTCCGCCCAGCCGATGGCGGCGGCCTCGGCGGCCTTCTCCTTGTTCGTCGGCGAGACGGCGAGGCCCGACGCGTTCAGCACCGTCGCCATGCCGGAGGAGAGGCGCTCGCGGGCCTTGGTCCAGGTGTCCTGGGTCTTCTGCTCGGGGATGTAGGCGACGGTGTACCCCCGGGCCTCCTCCAGCCGGGCCGACAGGGGGCCCAGGTCGATGACGATCTTGCCGTCCTCGTGCTGGCCCTGGGCTCTGAGAGCCTCGAAGATCAGCCCGTGGAGCAGCTTCTCGCCGCCGGTGCCGTACCACTGGATCACGCCCGGGCCGGGGTCCACCGGCCCCGTGGCGCTGGGGGTCGGGGCGGTGAAGGTAGGCGCGGGCTTGAAGCTCACGTTCGTCTTCGGCGGGGTGATCTCGGGCTCCCCCGCACATCCCGTGAGCAGGGCGGCGCCGACGGCGCCGACGGTGACGAGCGGCACGAGCGGTAAGCGGACGCGCATGCTTCCCCCTGGGAAGGTTTCGGGTCGGGCTCCGGATCAGTCCTTGCGCCCGGTCGCGGCGACGGTCACACCCAGACCGATCATCGCCAGCCCGCCGGCCCCGCCGACGGCGGAGAGCCGCTGCGGCGACCGCGAGAACCAGCTCCGGGCGGTTGCGGCAACCATGCCCCAGGCACTGTCGCAGACTACGGCGATCAGGTTGAACACGAGGCCGAGCGTGAGCATTTGGGCCGTCACGTGCCCCTGATCGCGGTCCACGAACTGCGGCAGGACGGCCGCGAAGAACACGATCGTCTTCGGATTGGCCACCCCGACGGCGAACCCCTCCCACAGCGACCGCCAGCTCCCGTACGCGGCTGCGCCCGCCCCGAACTCCGCGCGCAGCGCATGCCGCTGCCGGAAGGCCTTGATCCCCAGGTAGACGAGGTACGCGGCCCCCGCGAGCTTGAGCGCCGTGAACACGAGCACGGACCGCTCCACGACGGACCCCACCCCGAAGGCAACGGCGACGACGAGCACGTACGCCCCGAGCGTGTTCCCGGCCACCGTGATCAGCGCGGCCCGCCACCCCTGGGACAGCGCCCGACCGATGACGAAGAGCACGCTCGGCCCGGGGATGAGGATCAAGAGCAACGACATGGCGGCGAACGCCAGCAGCCGGTCAGTGGACACCATGCGCGTCATCGTTCCGGACGGGTGGGGGGAGGGGAAGGGATTATTGGACGGGCGGGCGGGCAGGCGAGCAGGCGGGCGGGCGGACGGGGCCGCTCCGGCAACAATCGAGTTGCCGCCGACCGGACGGTCGGATAGGAAGCTCGCATGCTAAAAGGCAACACCGTGGGGCTCAGGGCCCGCCACGAGGACGACATCCCCCTCCTCCATGCCGGTCTGCACGACGACGTGGTCACCGCTTCGCGGGCCACCGCGAACCCGTGGCGGCCGCTCACGGCCGGCTCGGAGGCCCTGCCGTTCCAGGTGGACGACAAGGAGCAGGGCCACGTGCCGTTCTCCGTGGTGGACCTGGAGAGCGGAGCGCTGGTCGGCACCGCGACGCTGTGGGGCATCGACAACCACAACCGTTGCGCGCACGTCGGCCTCGGGCTGTTGCCGTCCGCGCGCGGCAAGGGCTACAGCACCGACGTGGTCGCGGTCCTGTGCCACTACGGCTTCGTCGTACGCGGCATGCACCGGCTGCAGATCGAGACGCTGGCGGACAACATTCCGATGATCCGCGCCTCCGAGCGCAACGGCTTCGTCCGCGAGGGCGTGCTGCGCTCCTCGGCCTGGGTGATGGGCGAGTTCCTGGACGAGGTCCTGTACGGCCTCCTGGCCCGGGACTGGAAGCCGGCCGTCACCGTCTGAGGCGGTCCAGGCCGGGCAGGTCGGCCAGCGCCTCGCGTACGCGGCTGCCGAGGTCGGCTTCGCCCAGCTCGTGATGGGCGACGGGGAAGGACAGCGCGGGCGGCTTCTCGTACCAGCCGATCCTGTCCCGGTCCCCGCGGCGGACGAAGACCAGCGCGCCGACCTGGCTGTTGAGGACGGTGGCCTCGATCTGGGCGAGGTCGTCGGCCTTCCGCCCGGAGTCCTCCAGGTAGTACGTCTGCAGGTAGCTGCGGCGCTGCTCGACGTACGGGACGGAGTCGCCGATCAGCTCCGCCTCCACGCGGTGGTACCCCTCGGCGAAGAAGGCGTCCATCACCGCCTCGTGCAGCGGCGGCGCCGCCACGTGCAGGAAGTCGATGTCCCGCACCACGTCGGCTCCGCCGGCTTCGACCGTGGTCACCACCGAGAGGTCGACGCCCGTGGACCGGCCGCCGAGTTCGGTGATCGGGCACTCCCAGGGCAGCCGTCCGCGGAACCCGATCCGGTGCTCCGCGCCGGGTGCGACCTCGGCCGAGGTCTCGTAGGCGACGGGCGTCAGCCGGGCCACCTCGTCCTCACGGGAGATGCCCTGCCAGGTCATGTACTTGGCCATGACCCGTACGTCGAACCGGTCGACCTTCAGCCCCGTACCACCGCCGCGGAACGCCACCTCGCCCCTCAGCCACTGACCGGGCTGCGCGTCCACCGTGGTGATGACGGCGTCGATCTCGGGCGGTTCGACGTCACCGGAACCGGAACCGGAACCGGAACCGGACCTGGCACCGGTACTGGCGCCGACACCGGCACTCCCGCCGCCACCGCGCCCGAAGCCGAAGAGCCTGCGCAGACCCACCTGTTCCTCCCCCGGAAAGTCAGGCACAGCCTAACCCCGGGCGGCTGAACGGCCTCCGGCTAGGCTCGTGCCACGTGGCGTGGGGGAGGGGGCCGACGATGGCGTTCCGCAAACTGTTCGGGACGGTTCGGGACGAGGGTGGCGAGGGCACGGAGCCCGTCGAGCCGCCCGAGATCGACACCCGGATCAGTACCCTCACCCTCCGGCCCGGCACGGAGGTCAGCGGCCGGCTGCTGATCCGCGCCGGCGGAGCCGACCTGCGGATCGCCGACATCGTCCTCCGGCCGGTCGCCACGATGTACCGGTCGGACGGCGAGGTCATCACCGACCACCTGGCGTACTTCCACGCCGGGGTGTCCCGCTTCGACGTGCCGGCCGGCACCGAGCGGCAGGTGCCGGTCACCGGACGGCTGCCCTGGAGCGTCCCGTTCACCGACTTCGCCGGCCGGGCCCTCGGCATCGACCTCTCGCTGCGGACCAGGATCGTCCTGGGCGACGACGCGAAGGACGGCGCGAAGACCGTGCTCACCGATACCGACTTCCTGCACGTGGACCCGCTGCCCGCCGTCCGTGCCGTGCTCGACGCCTTCGGCGAGCTCGGCTACCTGGAGCGGCACTCCCACCTGGTCAAGGACCAGATCAAGGACTCCGAGCAGATCGCGGAGGAGTTCCAGCCCGTCTTCCTCACCGACCCCAGCGGCGGCCGCACGGACTTCCCGGAGCTCGAACTCGCCTTCGACACCAACCCGGTGGGCACCATCTGCCACCTCCGCCTGCCCGCGCCGGACGTCTTCACCTGGGACGCCAAGCCCGGCACGGTCTGGTTCCCGGCAGCCCACCACGAGGTCTCCTACGCCGACCTCACCGCCCGCGCCGCCCGGGCCCTGGAGGACCTCGCGGAGTTCTACCGCCGCCGGCCGAAGAAGGCCCGCGCACGGAGGTAGGCCGCTCCGGATCAGTGACGGTAGGCGGTTGCCGCGATCCCGATGAAGGAACGGATCAACGGGTTGGTGTCGTCCTCGTTGCACACCACCACCACGCGGCTCGGCGCCATGTCGACCAGCGGCACCACGGCCAACTCCGCGGGCAGGTCGTGTCCGAGGGGGGCCAGGCCGACCGTGCCGTTCCACAGCACGGCGTGCAGGCATTCCTGGACGGCGCGCACCACGGGGCCCTCACGCGGCGTGCTGCCGTTCCAGTACGACTGCCAGACGGGGTCGGTGCCCCGGGGGAACTGGAACCAGCGGCGGTCGCTCAGATCGGCCAGCCGCAGCCGGTCGCAGCGGGCCAGCGGATCGTCGGCGCGCAGCACCACGCCGACCGGATCGGCGCGCAGCGTACGCACGGTCAGGGCGGTCTCGTCGAACGGCGCCCGGGTCAGGGCGACATCGACCAGTCCGGAGCGCAGCCCGCACGTCGGGTCGGTCAGATCGGTCTCGCGGATGCGGATGTCGATGCCGGGGTGGGCTCGGCGGTAGGCGGCGGCCAGCCTGGCCACTCCCGGGTCGGTGCCGTCACCCAGGATGCCGACGGTGAGGGTCGCGCCGTCGGCCGCCGCGCTCACGCGCGCACGGACGCGGTCGGCGTGGTCGAGCAGGGCCCGTGCCTCGTCGAGCAGCACCGCGCCCACCGGAGTGAGCGTGACGCCGATGGGCGAGCGGGCGAACAGCAGGGCCCCGACGTCGCCCTCCAGCCGCTTGATCGCACGGCTCAGCGGCGGCTGACTCATGTGCAGCCGGGTGGCCGCCCGGCCGAAGTGGAGTTCCTCGGCGACGGCCACGAAATAGCGCAAGGTCCGTAGCTCCACGCTGCAACGATACCCATCGGGTATCGGCGCGGCGCGATGGGTCTTGGACGCGGCCCTGCCCCCGGCGGTGCACTGGTGGGCATGACCGCCGCCATGAACATCGCCTACTGGATCCTCGCGGGATCGCTCGCCCTCTTCTACCTCTACGCGGGCACGCTCAAGGTGATCCGAACCCCTGATCAGCTCCGGCCCATGATGTCCTGGGTCGACCGCATCCCCTTGCCCGCCCTCAGGGCCCTCGGCACGGTCGAAGTGCTCGGCGCGACCGGCCTGATCCTGCCGCCGCTGACGGGGATCGCGCTCCCCCTGGCAGCGGCAGCGGCCGGCGGCTTCGTCCTCCTCCAGGCAGGGGCGATTGCCGTCCACCTGACGGGCGAAGACCGCCGGATCGCACTCAACGTCGGGCTCGTCACCACCGCTGCCGTGACCCTCTGGCTGGCCACCGGGCTGTGAGGGAGCGCGGCCCGCGTCCGGCCGTCAGGACCCTCAGCCGGCCTTCTTGATCAGTTCGACCTGCAGCGTGGACATGCGGTTCCTGTTGTTGGTGTCGTAGATGCCCGCCTGGACGTACGCCACGACATTGCCGACGCGCATGACGGTACGGGCGCTGGACTCGCTGATGGCGAACGACTCGGTTTCGTCCGCGCCGGTTGTGAGCTTGGTCGGTTCGGGTGCGGGCTCAAGGCTCGCTATCTTGGCTGCCATGCCCTTCACCGCGGCACTCGCGGCCTGCTTCGAATCGAACGAGAAGAGGGTGAACTCGACCTCGTCGTCGTCGGCATTGCCCCTCACGGCGGCCTCCTTGTGGCCTGCGGCCACCAAGCCGGTGCAGGGAGTGTTGGTGTCCTTCTCGCATTGCTTGCGCGCCGGTTCTCCCTCGATCGCCGCCAAGTCGTCGCCGACGAAGACGTCGCCCAGCACCTCGTTGGTCGGCAGCGCCGCCCGCACCTGGTCCACCGACAGGGTGCCGGACTTCTTGCCCTTCCCGTCGCCGCTTCCGATCCCGACGACGCCCACGGGCGAATCCGCGGCGTCCCCGTCACTCCCACAGCCGGTCAGCGCCGCCACCAGCGCCACGGCACACGCGGTCCCCCGCACAACGGACTTCACTCTGAACTCCCCATCATTCTCCACACCTTGAAGATCCCTACTTAATCACCCGGCGCGTGTTCGGCTTGTATCGGGATGGGGATGGGAGCGGAGGGGGCTCTACGGAGTATCCGCAGCTCAGGGCCCGCGTACGGGGCCGAGGCGGGCTACGGCATGCGCATCGTGGAGGCCGTCGCCGCCGACTCGGGGGTCAGGGACCGGCTGGTCGGGAAGACGGTCTGGGCGGAGCCGGCGGTGCGGGCGCCGTCAGTGGCCCCCTGGACGGTGGTGATCGGAGGCGAGCACCCAGATGAGGAGCCGGCCGTCCTCGATCGTGTAGACGGCCTGGTAGTCGCCGACGTGGAGGCGGAGCCACCGGCGTGAGGGGTTCCCGTGCAGGGCCCTGGTGTCGAAGGCCGTCGTGTCCCCCGCCGTGAGGGCGTTCTGGAACTCCGTCAGCCGTTGCAGGATGCGCAGGGCGTCAGGGCGGGGGACTCCGAGCAGGTCACGCTGTGCGTGGCGGGTGAGGCGGGCGACGTAGGCGATCGATCCCATCGGTCAGCACTCTTCGTGGCGGAGGACGGCGGCCATCTCGTCGAGCGTGGCGGCCCCTGCGGCCCCTGCGCGCTCGGCTTCGTCGGCCAGTCTGTTCAGCCACGCGTCCTCGGCCTCGTCCGCGAGCCGGCGGAGCTGCCGGTACTCCTCGATGCCGATCACGACGGCTTCCTGCGTGCCGTCGCGCGTGATGATCGTGGGGACGCCTTCGCGGTGCGCGCGGTCCACGGCGCCCGCCAGGTGGCTGCCCACTTCGATCATGGACTCGATCACAGGCTCACTCATGCAGTGAATGTACCGAATGTGCATGAATGTGCCTGTGTGGCTCTCACAGGTACTGGGCGAACTCGTCCAGGACGCGCAGGATCGCGGGCTCGCCCTCCGAGGGGAGCTGGAGGACGACCTCCTCGATGCCCAGGTCGGCGTAGTGGGACATTTTGCCGGGGGTGGGCTGGACGGCGTACGGGACCACCTGGAGGGACTTGGGGTCCCGGCCCGCGGCCTCCCAGACCTGGCGCAGCGCGGGGAGGGACTCCGTCAGGCCGCCGCCGCCGATCGGGAGCCAGCCGTCGCTGTGGTCGGCGATGGCCGCGAAGAGCTTCGGGCCGGCCTGGCCGCCGATCAGGGTGCGGGGGCCGTACAGGGGGACGCCCGGGGCGAGTTCGCGCGGGGGCTGGACCGGCTTGGGGTGGGCCGAGCTGGCCTGGACGGAGGAGAACTGGCCCACGTACGCCGTGGGGTGCGGGGACCACAGGGTCCGCATCAGGGCCATGCGGTCGCGGACCAGTTCGCGGCGGGTGCGCCACTCGACTCCGTGGTCGGCGGCCTCCTCGACGTTCCAGCCGTAGCCGATGCCGAGGGTGACGCGGCCGCCGGACAGGTGGTCCAGCGTGGCGACCTGCTTCGCGAGGTCGATGGGGTCGTGTTGGGCGACGAGGGTGATGCCGGTGCCGAGGTGGAGCCGCTCGGTGACGGCGGAGGCCTGGCCCAGGGCGACGAAGGGGTCCAGGGTGCGCCCGTAGCAGTCGGGGAGCTCGCCGCCCATGGGGGCGGGGGTCACGCGGCTGACCGGGATGTGGGTGTGCTCGGGGAGGTAGAGGCCGGAGAAGCCGCGTTCCTCCAGTGCGCGGGCGAGCGGGACGGGAGCGATGGTGCGGTCGGTCAGGAAGACGGTCGTGGCGATCCGCATGTGCGCTGACACCTCCGTGGTCTGGGGAGGGCCAAAGTACGGCTTCGCGCGTGCGGAGGGCAGGGGCGTGCGTCGGCCACGGCCGTGGCGGTGGTCACCCCCGCGGGTACCGGGTCAGCCAGTTGGTGGAGGTGGCGGTCGGGCCGTGGAGGGCGGGGCCCTGGGTCATCTCCAGGGCGAAGTCGTCGGCGAGTTCCAGGACCGTGGCGCGGCCTTCGAGGCCGGCGAGCCAGGCCGCCGGGAGGGCCGTCTCACCGTGCTGGGCGCCGAGCAGGGAGCCGCACAGGGCGGCGGCGGCCGCGGAGTCGCCGCCGTGGTTCACGGCGAGGCGCAGGCCGTGGGCCACGTTCTCGGCGACGAGGGCGCAGTACACGGCGATGGCGAGGACCTCCTCGGCGTAGCGGCCGTAGCCGGGGGACAGGCCCTCGACCGTCTGCGGCGACGGGGCGCCCGTGGTGACGGCGCCGAGCGCGCGCTGCAGGGCGTCCGTGACGGGCTGGTGGCCGGGGCGGACGCCGAGCAGGCCCAGTGCGCGCTGGACGGCGGCGTCGAGGGACTCGCCGCGGGTCAGACCGTGGACGATGACGGCGTGGGCGCCGGCCGACAGGTACGCGGTGGGGTGTCCGTGGCTCTGCGCGGCGCACTCGATGGCGAGCTGGAGGACCAGGGCCGGCTCCCAGCCGACCAGCAGCCCGAAGGGGGCGGAACGGGTGGCGGCGGCCGGGTCCAGGGCGGTCGGGTTCTTCGGCTGGGCGAGCGTGCCGAGGACTCCGTCGGCGAAACCGGTCAGGCAGGAGCGGTCGGGGGAGCGCCGGGCGTAGAGCCACTCCTCCTGGGCGAGCCAGCCGTTGTCCTCGCGGCGCTCGTCGGGGCCCCAGTCGCTCTGGGTGAGGGCCCAGCGGAGGTACGCGCGGTGCACGTCGGTCGGCGGGTGCCAGGCGCCGGTGTCCCGGCGCACGTGGGCCCGTATCAGGCCGTCCACGGTGAAGAGGCCGAGCTGCGTGGCGGCGGTGACCGTGGCCCCGGGGGTCGGCTCGGTCAGGCCCGCCGGGCCGTGGGCTTCGAGGAGCTCGGGGAGGGAGAGCGGGGCGACGGGCGAGCCGAGGGCGTCGCCGATGGCGGAGCCGAGGAGGGTTCCCCTGACGCGGCTGCGGAAGTCCTGCTGCTCGGTGCGGCCCCACAGGCCGGTGGTGACGGCGGCGCGGCCGCCGATGGTCGCGCCGGCGGCGGGGCCGGTGGCGGGGCCGAGGCTGGTGGCTCCGCCGGTGGGGGCGGGGGGCAGCGCCGGCTGGAGGGGCTGGGCTGCCCCGGGCCTGCTCTGTTGCTCCCCGGACGTTTCCGTCGTCGCCGTGTCCATTTCGATCCCCCCGGACTGCCCGCGCGTGTTCTGGCGGGCACTGTAGTGGACAGTACCGATCGGGTCCGGAAGTAGTCGGTCACGGGGGCCGTATGGAGACGCGGAACGGCCGGATTCCGCCGGTGGCCGGTCGGGGTGCCCGCCACTGCCGTCCCGGCGGGGGGCCGGTGGGCGGGTGCGGGTGGTCCGGCCCTGCGGGGCGGGGTCCCCTACCCGCCCTTCCACCGTTCCCCGGGCTCTGCCCGGACCCCCTGGGGCTCCGCCCCAGACCCCGGTCCTCAAGCGCCGGACGGCTGGAAGGGCCCGGGCCGGGGCAAATCCAGCCCCTCCGGCGTTTGAGGAGCGGGGGTCCGGGGGGCTGGTCCCCGGCGACGGCGCCGCGCTGCAAAGCGGCGGGTACGGGGCGCGGCCCGGTTCCCCCGTTCCCGCGCCGGCCAGGCGGGTGGCACGTTTTGACAGTTGCCTTCCCGCCGGGCGGTTTCGGCCATGCCGTGTTCACGTGGCGTTCGTCGGGGGCCAAGAGCCTCGGGGCATGAAGAAGGCACTGCTCGCCGCGACCGTCGTCGCCTCCACGCTCACCGTCGCCCTCGTCGCGGCCCCCACCGCCTCCGCTTCCGCCTCCGGGTGGGACCTCCCCTGGGGCGGCCGGCACCACGGCCACTCCTCCATCCCCTTCACCGAGGCCACCGTCACCGCCGGTGCCGACGGGGCGTACACGCTGAAGTGGAACGCCAAGGGCACCAAGCGCGTGGAGATCAAGGCGAACGGCAAGGTCGTCGCCAAGGGCGGCGCCCAGGGCGAGGCCGTGGTCGGCGGGCTGCCCGCCGCCGACCGGCAGTGGTTCGACTTCGAGCCCGAGCGTGGTGAGGGGCTGCGCCTGGCCGACCGGCTGATCACGCTCGAAGGCACTGTCAACTTCCGTGACGCGGGCGGCTACCGCACCACCAATGGCCAGTGGGTCAAGATGGGCGAGATCTACCGCTCCGACGCCCTGAACAAGCTCACCGACAACGACCTCGCCAAGCTCCAGCGCCTCCGGGTCAAGACGATCTTCGACCTCCGCATGGAGAGCGAGCGCACCAAGGACGCCGACAAGGTCCCGGCCGGCGCGCACTACGTCGTCGCCGACGTCTTCGCGGGCTCCGGCTCGTTCCAGGCCATGCCCAGGACCCCCGACGAGGCCGTCAAGGCCATGGTCGACGCCGAAAAGGCGATGGTCAGCGGGGAGGGCGGCAAGAAGGCGTACACCCAGGTCTTCGAGGGCTTCGAGCGCGACCGCGACCGCGGCGTCCTGTTCCACTGCACCGCGGGCAAGGACCGTACGGGCTGGGCGAACGCCTCCCTGCTGACCGCCCTCGGCGTGCCGAGCGAGACCGTGATGGCCGACTACCTGGCCAGCAACGACTACCGCAAGGCCGCCAACGACGCGATCCTCTCGCACCTGCCGGCCGCCCAGGCCGCCGTCTACAAGCCGATGCTCGACGTGCGCCCGGAGTACCTCAACGCCGGTTACGAGGAAGTCCGGTCGAAGTTCGGCAGCTTCGACGAGTACCTCGAGAGCGGCCTCGGCATCGACGGCCGCGAGCTGAAGCAGCTGAAGAAGGACCTCCTGGTCGGCTAGGAAGCCCTTCCCGGACGGGCGCGGACCCCCGCGCCCGTCCGGCGTGGGTCACGGGGTGACGACGACCTCGTCCTCGCGGCTGCTCGAGTAGAAGTGGGGCGTGGTGACGTACACGTACCGGGTGATCCAGGTGCCCGTCACGTTGGCGGGGAACTTCCTGGAGAAGCTGCCGTCCGCAAGGGTCCTGGTGGAGCCCATGGCCTTCCACGCCGTGGTTCCGGAGGCCTTGAAGTAGTAGTGGACGGTCGCGCCGACCACCGGCTTCCGGGCGGCGTCGGCTTCGGTGAGCTTGCCGGTGACCGTGATCGGCTGGCCCTTCTTGACCGGCTCGGGCGCGGCGTTGAAGTCCGAGATGGCCGTCGCCTTCCGGTCGAGCAGCCGGACGGCGGGCGTGACCGAGCCGCGGATGTCCGGGGTGTCGGCGAACTGCAGTCGCAGGAAGCCCGGTCCGGGGTTGCGGATGGTCGGGTTGAGGTACTCCGTGCTGTTGCCGGACTCGACGCGGACCGAAGCCGAATTGATCGTGGTCCAGCCGGTCTTGCCGTCCGCCGAGTGCTGGATGTCCACGTCCGCCCACCTGGCGGTGCCCGACGGGATCTCGACGAGGTTGAGCTTGGCCCTCAGGAACACGGCCCCCGACGCGTACAAGTTGGCCGTGAAGTCGGAGAAGGAGGTCCCGCCCGTGGTGTTCACCGTCAGGCTCTGTTCGGGTGCGGACGCCCAGGGCGAGTCGGTGCGGACCCGCCACGGGTCGTCGTCGTTCGCGGGGAAGGGGAAGGACCCCTCGAACCGGCCCGCGCCGTCCGTCGTCACGTACGCGGCCGGCGCGGAGCCGCGGTCGACGGCGATCCTCATGCCGACGGGTGCCGGCTTCCACGTGCCGTCGGGGGCCTTCCAGGTGACGGTGCCGCCGACCTTGGCGTTCGTGCCGAAGGGGCCGGTCAGGTCCGGGGAGTCCGGGGTGATCCGTGCCGTCGCGGCCGACGTCACGGCCACCGGCAGGGACTCCTGGTCCTTGATGCCGTTCGCCTCGCCCGCGAGGTGGACGTACGTGGCGTCGTGGTCGACCGCCTTCGCACCGGACTCGGCGCCGTTGACCGTGATCTTCGACGCGAAGTGTCCCTGGGCGTCGGGCGTCACCGGTGTGGTGACCGTGCCGGTCCGGGCCGTGAAGGTGCCCGGATAGGGCTTCAGCGCGCCGTTGCGGGGGTCGTAGAGCTTGATGTCACCCGAGACCACCGTCTGCGGGTCCGCGAGGGACACCGGCTTCGAGGCCTTCAGGTTCGTGAAGGACGGCCGCACCTGGTAGTTCAGGCTGGTCTTGTCCTTGTGGGAGACGGGTTCGCCCTGGGGGCCGTCGTACTCCACGTCGACGGCGTACTCACCGAGCGCGGCGAGCTTCAGCGGGGCGGTCTGGACCCCCTCGGGGGCGGCGGTGAAGCCCGTGACGGTGGCGACCCGCGCGGTCGTGCCCTTCTTGCGCAGGTGCACCTTGAGGTCCTTGGGCAGCGGCTCGGTGCCGAAGTCCAGGATGACCCGCTCGTGCACCACGCTTGCGCTGAACTGCAGCGGTTTGAAGGCGGCGGCGGCCTGGGCGGCCGTGGTGGGCACGGCCAGCGCGGCGGCCCCCAGTCCCAGGACGGTCGCTGTGCAGAGCACGGCGTTGATGCGGTTGTTCATGAAACCCCCGGAGATGCGTTCGACGATCTCTGATGAGACCGCCGAACGCGTCCCAGGGTTGTACGGGGACGTACGGAAGCCGGAAGCCCTGGTGTCAGTCCAGGACCGGCAGCAGCTCCGGCAGGTGCCCGTCCGAGGCGCGGGCCGCGGCCTGGCGTTCCTCCGGGACCTCGCCGTAGAGGGTCGTACGGGCCCTCGCGGGCCGCCCGGCCGCCTCGGCGACGGCGATCAGGTCCTGGACGGACTTGTACGAGCCGTAGCTCGACCCGGCCATCCGGGAGATGGTCTCCTCCATCAGGGTTCCGCCCAGGTCGTTGGCGCCCGAGCGGAGCATCTCGGCCGCGCCGTCCGAGCCCAGCTTCACCCAGCTGGTCTGGATGTTGGTGATGTGCGGGTGGAGAAGGATGCGGGCCATCGCCGTCACCGCCCGGTTGTCGCGCACCGTCGGGCCGGGGCGGGCGATGCCCGCCAGGTAGACGGGGGCGTTGGTGTGGATGAACGGCAGCGTCACGAACTCCGTGAAGCCCTCCACCCCCTTGGCCCGCGCCTCCTGCTGCATGCGCGCCAGGGTGCGGAAGTGGCCCAGCCAGTGGCGGGGCTGGTCCACGTGGCCGTACATCATCGTGGAGGAGGAGCGGATGCCGAGCTCGTGCGCCGTCGAGACGACGTCGATCCAGTCGGCCGTCGGCAGCTTGCCCTTGGTCAGGACCCAGCGGACCTCGTCGTCCAGGATCTCCGCCGCCGTTCCGGGGATGGAGTCGAGGCCGGCCTCCTTGGCCGCCGTCAACCAGTCCCGTACCGACATTCCCGTGCGGGTCGCGCCGTTGACGACCTCCATCGGGGAGAAGGCGTGCACGTGCATGCCGGGGACGCGCTCCTTCACCGCCCGCGCGATGTCGAAGTAGGCCGTCCCGGGCAGGTCCGGGTGGATGCCGCCCTGCATGCACACCTCGACCGCGCCCACGTCCCACGCCTGGGCGGCCCGGTCGGCGACCTGGTCGAGCGAGAGGGTGTACGCGTCCGCGTCCGTGCGGCGCTGCGCGAAGGCGCAGAAGCGGCAGCCGGTGTAACAGACGTTGGTGAAGTTGATGTTGCGGGTCACGATGTACGTGACGTCCTCGCCCACCACGGACTTGCGCAGGTCGTCCGCGATCCGGCAGAGGGCGTCCAGCGCGGGGCCGTCCGCGTGCAGCAGGGCGAGCGCCTGCTCGTCGGTGAGCCGCGTCGGGTCGTCGGCGGCCTGCGCGAGCGCCGCCCGTACGTCCGTGTCGATGCGCTCGGGGACCATGCCGGGGGCCGCGGCCTCGCGCAGGGCCTCCCAGTCGCCGTAGACCTCGTCGAAGTCGTCGCGCCGGTCGGTGGTACGGCCCTGCGTGTCGATGGTGGTGTGCAGGTCGGTGCGCCCGAACGAGGCGAAGCCCTCGTCCGGCTCCTGCCACGGCCGGCCCTCGACGCTCGCGGACTCGTCCGCGAGCCCGGTCTCGGGGTCGGCCAGTGCGCGCACGTGGGGCAGCAGGCGCGGGTCCAGCCAGGGTTCGCCGCGCTGGAGGAACTCCGGGTAGATGGTGAGGCGTTCGCGGAGCTCGAAGCCGGCGTCGGCGGTTCGCCGCGCCAGCTCCTCGATGTGCGGCCAGGGGCGCTCGGGGTTCACGTGGTCGGGAGTGAGCGGGGAGACGCCGCCCCAGTCGTCGATGCCGGCGCCGATGAGCAGCGCGTACTCGGAGTCCACCAGGTTCGGCGGGGCCTGGATGCGGGCGCTCGGGCCGAGGATGTGGCGGGCCACGGCGATGGCCGCCGCGAGCTCCTCCAGCTCCGCGTCGGGCATGCCGCGCATCGCCGTGTCGGGCTTGGCCCGGAAGTTCTGGACGATGACTTCCTGGATGCCGTGGTAGCTGCGCTGGATCCGGCGCAGCTCGAAGAAGGCGTCCGCGCGCTCCGCGTAGGACTCGCCGATGCCGATCAGCACCCCGGTGGTGAAGGGGACGTTGGAGCGGCCCGCGTCCTCCAGGACGCGCAGCCGGACGGCCGGGTCCTTGTCGGGGGAGCCGTGGTGGGGGCCGCCGGGCTCGGACCACAGCCGGGTGGCGGTGGTCTCCAGCATCATGCCCATCGAGGGGGCGACGGGCTTGAGCCGCTGGAGGTCCGACCAGGACAGGACACCCGGGTTGAGGTGGGGGAGGAGGCCGGTCTCCTCCAGGACGCGGATGGCCATGGCGCGCACGTAGGCGAGGGTGTCGTCGTAGCCGTGAGCGTCGAGCCACTCGCGGGCCTCGGGCCAGCGGTCCTCCGGCCGGTCGCCGAGCGTGAACAGGGCTTCCTTGCAGCCCATGGCCGCGCCCTTGCGGGCTATGTCGAGGACCTCGTCGGGGGACAGGTACATGCCGTGGCCCTCGCGGCGGAGCTTGCCGGGGACCGTGACGAAGGTGCAGTAGTGGCACTTGTCCCGGCACAGCCGGGTGAGGGGGATGAACACCTTGCGCGAGTAGGTGATGACGCCGGGCCGGCCCGCGGCTTCGAGGCCGGAGTCCCGGACCCGGGCGGCGGAGGCGGCGAGGTCCTTCAGGGCCTCCCCGCGCGCCTGCAGGAGCACGGCCGCCTCGGTCGCGTCGAGCGCGACGCCGTCGCGGGCGCGACGGAGCGCCCGGCGCATCGAGTTCTCGGTCGGAGCGTCACTCGGAGTGGTCATGGCCCGAGCATACGATCCGCTCGCGCGCGCAAGGAGGGGCTCATCGCATCAGCTCCCCGGCGTTGACCAGCAGAGACTGGCCGGTTATCGCCCGTGCGCGGTCCGAGGCTAGGAAGGCGGCGGCATCGGCGACGTCCCCGTCGGTGGCCAGGTCGGGCAGCGCCATGCGGTCGGTGAGCCGGGCGTGGACCTCGGCCTCCGGCACGCCTTCGGTGTGCGCGGTGAAGGTGACGAAGGCCTGGACCGGGGGACCCCACATCCAGCCGGGGAGCACGGTGTTCACGCGGATGCGGTGCGGGCCGAGTTCGCGGGCCATGGAGTACATGGCGGAGGTCAGCGCGCCCTTGGAGGCGGCGTAGGCGGCCTGCTGCACCTCGTTGGGGGAGGCGATGGCGGACTGGGTGCCGATGATGACGACACTGCCGCCGGAGCGCTTCAGCGCGGGCAGTGCGGCGCGGGTCATCCTCAGCGTGCCGAGCAGGTTCACGTCGAGGATCTGCTGCCAGGTGCCGAAGTCGGCGTCTTCGAGGCCACCGAAGTACGAGTCCCAGGCGGCGACGTGGACGACGGCGTCGACCCCGCCGAACCGCTCCTGGGCGAGGGCGGCGAGGGCCTCGCACTGGCGCTCGTCGGAGATGTCGGTCGGCAGGTACGCGGTGTGCGTGCCGTCGGGGTCGATCTCGGCGGCGGACTTGGCGAGGTTGGCCTCGGTCCGCGCCCCGAGCACGGCGTTGCCGCCGTCGCGGACGACGGTGGCGGCCACCTGGTGACCGAGCCCGGCCCCTACGCCGGAGACGATGACGGTCTTGCCTTGCAGCAGCAGCGACATGGTGGGGGTCTCCTGACGGCCCGATGAATCTGACGGGGCGTCAGGCTACGGCGCGGGGCGCGGTGAGGGAAGTCCCCGGTGCGCCACCGTTGCCGGGGACCAGCCCCCGGACCCCCGCTCCTCAAACGCCGGAGGGGCTGGATTTGCCTCCGGCGGCGCCTCAAACGCCGGCGAGGCTGAATACGGCCGGCGCCGGGCAAATCCAGGGGTCCGGGCGGAGCCCGGGATCCCGGTTCGGGCGGGGTCGCACAATCCAGCCTCGCCGGCGTTTGAGGCGTGGGGTCTGGGGCGGAGCCCCAGGGGTCCGGGCGCGGCCCGGGGCCCCTTCCCAGCCCCGCCGGCGTTTGAGGCGAGGGTCCGGGCGGCGCCCGGGGAACGGTGGAAGGGTGGGTGGGGGACTTCGCCCCGCAGGGCCGCCCCGCGCTACGCGGCCAGGCGGCGGAGGCCCTCCGCGATCTCCTCCGGGGTGTGCGTCGTGAACGACAGGCGCAGGGTCCGCGGATCCGGGGCCGCCGCGAAGAACGGGGCCCCGGGAACGAAGGCGACCCCCCGGGAGGCGGCCGCGCGGAGCAGGGCCGTCGCGTCGTGGCCCTCGGGCAGCCGCGCCCAGACGAACATGCCGCCCTCGGGCCGGTTCCACGTGGACCCCGCCGGAAGCGCACCGGCCAGCCCCGCCAGCAGCGCATCCCGCCGGATCCGGTACGCATCCCGCACCCGCGCCACGTGCGCGTCGAGGTCCACCGCCCGCAGGTACTCCGCCACCGCCAGCTGGTCCACCGTCGAGGTGTGCAGATCCGCCGCCTGCTTCGCGAGCACCGCCCCGCGCAGCAGCGCGGCCGGCGCGCGCAGCCAGCCGAGCCGGAGCCCGGGGGCCATGACCTTGGAGAAGCTGCCGAGGAGCGCGGTGCGGTCCTCGGCCCCCGGGTGGGAGGCGAGCCGGGGCAGTGCGCGGCCCTCGTAGCGGAGTTCCCCGTACGGGTCGTCCTCCAGCAGCCACAGTCCGAGCCGGGCCGCGACCGCCGCGATCTCGGCGCGGCGGCCGGCGGGCAGGGTGCGGCCGGTCGGGTTCTGGAAGGTGGGGATCGTGTAGAGCAGCTTGGGGCGTTCGCGGGCGACGAGTTCGGCCAGCGCGTCCGGGAGGATGCCCCGGTCGTCGCACGGCACGGGGACCACCCGGGCGCCGGCGAGCTCGAACCCCTGGAGCGCCGCCAGGTAGGTGGGGTTCTCGACGAGCACCGTGTCGCCCGGCTCGATCAGCGCGGTGGTGATCAGGCCGAGCCCCTGCTGTGATCCGGTGGTGATCAGCAGGTCGTCCCCGGTGGTCGCCAGCCCCTGCCCGTCGAGCCGGGCCGCCACCGCCGCGCGCAGTTCGGGGGAGCCCTCGGTGGTCGAGTACTGGAGGGCGCGGCGGGCGGACCGCGCGAAGGCGGAGTCGTAGGCGGCGCGCAGGCCTTCGGTGTCGAAGAGCTCGGGTGCGGGCAGGCCGCCGGCGAAGGAGATCATGCCGGGCCGGGCGGTGACGGCCAGGATCTCGCGTACGGCGGAGGGGGCGGTCGTACGGATCCGGGCGGCGAAGGCCGGCGGGGGAGTGAGGGCGGAGGCGGGCGCTGAGGCGGGCACGTGAGCTCCTTCGGGAGGCGGGTGCGCGCATCGTAGCCGCGGGAAGGTGTAGATGGCATCTATGTATCGGATGCTGAACGGCCCCTGGGGACTCCCCATCTGACGTCGCATCAGCTAGACCGTCTCCATGACAGCAGACGAGCGGAACACCCGGGCCGACGACTACGCCGAGCTCGCCTCGGTCGGCCCCTACGGAGTCCACCCCGGCCATGCGCTGATCACCATGGTCGAACCGCACCCGGGCCACGAGTTCGCGTACAACCGCTGGTACGAGGACGATCACTACTACGCCGGCGCCATGGCCATGCCCTGGATGTACGCCGGCCGGCGCTGGGTCGCCACCCGCGAGCTCCAGGAGCTGCGCTACCCGGAGAAGTCGGCCGTGGCCCAGCCCGTGACCGCCGGGTGCTACATCTCCACCTACTGGGTCACCGAGGGCCGCTACGACGAGCACATGAAGTGGACCGTCGGCATCAACAAGCGCCTCAACCGCGACGGCCGGGTCTACCAGGACCGCACCCACGTCTTCACCGCGTTCCAGGACCACGAGGCCACCGTCTACCGGGACGGCGCCGCCGGCCCCCGAGACTTCCACGCCCTCGACCACCCGTACGGCGGGCTCGTGGTCCAGGTCATCGACGCGGAGGGCCCGGAGCAGCGGGCCGAGCTGCTGGAGTGGCTGCGCTCGCGCGCCCTGCCCAAGCGGCTGGCCGGCTCACCGGCCGCCCTGGTCACCGTCTTCCGGCCGACGCCGCTGCCCGGGGACCGGATGACCTACGTGAAGCAGGTGGAGGGGGTCGACACCCGGCTGACCCTGCTGTGGTTCCTGGAGGCCGACCCGCGCAGCTGCTGGGACCGGTTCCAGGGGCTGGACGCGGAGGTCGCGGAATCGGGGCTGGGGCGGGTGGAGCTGGTGGCGCCGTTCATCCCGACGGTGCCGGGGACGGACCGGTACGTGGATCAGCTGAGGTAGCCCGGGGGCCGCGGTTCGGGACCCGGGCCGGGGGTCCGGGGCCCGGACGTGGCCGAGCCCCCTCGGCAGGCGACGGCGGGCCGGTCGAGAGGGCTCCAGTCAGTGGTGCAGGTAGTGCAGGTGATGCTGGTTGTGCTCTTGCTTCTGGCCGTAAGGGTCGCCTCGATGTTCAGACGAGGCGTCCCAGCCGGCCCTCGGTCACATCGGCGACGAAGGAGGTCCAGGAGCCGGGCGCGAAGGTCAGGGACGGGCCGTCCTGCACCTTCGAGTCGCGGACCGCGATGGACTCGACGACGGGGGACTTGACCTCGACGCAGGCACCGTTGGCGGAGTACGAGGACTTGGTCCAGTTTTCCGTTGCGCCTTGACGAATAGCCATGTTTCTCTCCGGTTCAGCGAGTGGTTCCGGTGTCATGTCGGCCATTGCTCCGGCTGACGTGATCGACGCTACCCGCAGCTCCCGTTGCGCGAAGGGGGCGTTCACCCGACCGAGTGGCATATTCCATTCAGGTCTTCTGCGCCCGGGGAGTGACGGTGTACCGTACCGGCCTTTTCGTCGTCCCTCATTTCCCCTTGCCCGCGAAGTCCTCGATGATCTGCGCGATGAACTGCCGAGTCTGGTCCACATTGTGGGCCTGTGCGCGCAGATGTTCGTACATCACGCTGTATTTCTGGACGTCATTGGCCTTCTCCAGGTACAGGTCGCTCGTCACGCCCTCGATGTAGACGACCGTCGAGTCCGAAGCGTCCGGGAATTCCAGAATGGCGTACTGGCCGTTGACGCCCGGGTGGGCGCCCATCGAGAAGGGCATCACCTGGACCGTGACGTGCGGCTTCTCCGACTGCTCTATCAGGAACTCGAGCTGGCGGATCATGAGCTGCGCATCGCCGACGTGCCGCCGCAGGGCCGCCTCGTCGATGACCGCCCACAGGCGCAGGGGTCCGATCTCGGGATTGCTGTTCTCGGTCTCGTGGAGCCGCTTCTGGCGGTGCATCCGGACCTGGACGCGCTTCTCCACGTCGACCGGAGCCGTCTCGGGCCACGCGCCGCGGACGAGCGACTGGGCGTACTCCGGGGTCTGGAGCAGCCCCGGGATCACCAGGGGTTCGTAGGTGCGCAGGCTGGCGGCGTCCGTCTCCAGGCCGATGTAGACGCTGTACGGGATGTCGCCGAAGGCGTGCCACCAGCCCTGCTGGCGGGAATCCTTGGCCATCTGCATGAGGGAGTCGACGAGCCGGCGGTCCTCGACCTCGTAGACGTCGCACAGATCGCGGACGTCGCGCTGACTGATGGAACGGCGGCCGTTCTCCAGCCGGCTGATCTTCGACTGGGAGACGAGCAGGCGTTCCGCGACCTGCTCGGCCGTCATGCCTTTGTCCTCGCGCAGTTTGCGCAACTCCATGCCCAGTCGGCGGCGTCGGACGGTGGGATTGACATTGGACGCCACGTGAACGGCACCTCCGCCTTCTTCTGTTGCTGTCGCTTTGCTGTCTCTCTGCGTGTCTGCTGGTGAGCAGACTGCCACCGAAACACGCGACCCCGCTGGGGAACGGACGGGAAAAGCAAACGCGCGGGCCGACGGAGCCGGCGTACCGGCCCCGTCGCCCCGCGCGTAGGCGGTTGCGATTACTGCTGCCCTGCGTGTCCTGCGTGTCCTGCCGGTGGATCAGTGCGCGGCCGCGCGGGCCATCGCACCGGTCCGGCGCGGCTGCAGCGGAACGGCTGCCGCCGTTGCCCTGGCGGGCTGGGCCGGTGCCCGGTCGCGGCGCGGCTGTGCGGCCACGCCGTTCTGGACGTCCATGACGGCGTGAGCCACCAGTCCGCCCATCGGGTCGTGCCGGATCAGGTCCCGGAGCCGGGACCTGGACGACCGCCCCTCGTTGCCGGGGTACAGGTGCTTGCCGAGTCCGACCGCGTGGGCCAGTGCGGCAAGCGCCGCGGTCCGCGGGTCCGGCGGTACGCCGGTGCGGATCGCACTGTCCAGCCGGCCACGGATCTCCCGGCTGATCGCTGTGTCGGTCGCTTGGTAGCGAGTCGTCGGCAGCACCCCGCACATCTGGCCCGCGACGGCATGCACCATGCCGCAACGCTCCAGGTGAGCGAGGTAAATCTGACGGAGCCCCAGTCGGGGTCCGCCGATCCAGTGGACCGCCCGAACCGGGCTGCCGCGCCTGCGCAGCAGTTCCAGTGCGGAGTCCAGAGTCGGATCTCCTGTCGGCCGTGGCATCACCACGGCGATACGATCCCCATCAGGGGCTATCCGTCCTGCCAGAGCCAGCTCCACTAGCTGTGCCCCGGCCAGGCCGAGGTCGAGCGACTGCGGCTGCGCCGTGGTACCCGTGGCCGGGTCCAAGGCGAGCAGCAAAAGCTCCTCCGGAATCGTTCTGCGGCTCTTGCCCATCCATGCCTCCCCGCGTGGATGAGTGACAGGGTGACGCCTCTCACATTCATCTGTCGAGAGTGCCTGGCCGCTTTGTGGGGGAACCGTCAGCTATGTCGTTCTCGTCTAGCACGGGGGCGATGCCCCCTAGACGGGACACTGTTAGACATTCGGACAGCCGGACGTGAAGGCGAACGAGGAGGAACTGGTGGCGGGCGAGTCCCCCGACAAGTCGGTTGATGAAGGAACGTCGGGGACGGCGGAGTCGTCCGAGGGGCGTGACCCGAGGGCATCGCTGTTCCGCCCGAGGGACTCGGAGGACGGGTCCGCGGAGCGCGATCCGCTGCGCGAAGCGGTGGCCGCGTGGGTGGCCACGGCGGAGGACGAGCCGTCCGACGCGCCGGCCGCGCCGAGTGCACCGGGTGCGCAGACCGAGGTCTTCGAGGCGCTGCCGCCGGAGGCGGCTTCGGCTTCGGGGTCCGGAGGCGGCGAGTCCGCTGCCGCGCCGGCCGGGAGCGAGCGCGCGGTGTCGCCTCCGGCTGCCGCTTCCGGTGATTCCGCTTCCGCGCGTACGGGTGGCCCGGACGCCGCCCGGCCCGCGGCCGGGTCCCGTACCGAGACCCCTCCAGCGGCCGCCGACCGCCCCACGCCTCCTGATTCCGCACCTGGTTCTGCACCTGGTTCCGCTTCCGCGGGCGATGCCTCGGCCGCGCCTGCGGGCGGCGACCGCACGACCGCCTTCCGCGCTGCGACGCCGCCGACCGACGCGGACCGCTCTGCGGGTTCCGTTTCGGGTGCGCCCGGGGCTACCGCCGGGCAGGTCGAGAGCACCCGTACGAGCCTTCCTACGGGTTCCGGTTCTGGCGCCTCGGGCGAGCCTGCGGCTGGCGCCGCGCCGGTCGAGAGCGACCGCACGGCGTCGTTCCGCATGACTCCGCCCAAGGGTTCCGGTTCGGCCCCCGCACCGGCAGGCGGCACCTCGGACGAGCCCGCGGCCGACTCCGGCCCGGTCGAGAGCGAGCGCACCGCGGTGTTCCGTACGCTCACGCCGCCGGCCGCCACCGCGCGCCCCACGGATTCCGCTTCGGCGCCGACCGACCCCACCGACAGCGAGCGCACGGCCGCGTTCCGCACGCCGGGCGCCCCGGCCCCTTCGGCTGCGCCGGACGCCCGAACGGCTTCGGATGCTCCGGCTCCGTCGGGTACCCGTCCGTCCGCGGACGCCCCGGCTACCCCGGGCGCCCCGGCAGCGTCGGGCAGCCAGACGGCTTCCGGTGCTCCGGCTGCGCCGGGCACTCGGCCGTCCGAGGGCGCCTCGGCTGCGCCGGGCAGCCAGGCGGCTTCCGGCGGCCCGGCTTCGTCGGGTGCTCGGCCGTCCGAAGGTTCCTCGGGCGCTCCGGCGACGTCGGGCGGCCAGGCGGCTTCCGGCGGCCCGGCTTCGTCGGGTATCCGGCCGTCCACGAATGCCTCGGGCGCTCCGGCAGCGTCGGGCAGCCAGGCGGCTTCCGGCGGCTCGGCTTCGTCGGGTGCTCGGCCGTCCCCGGATGCCTCGGCTGCGTCGGGCGGTCAGACAACCTCTGGCGGCCCGGCTTCGTCGGGTGTCCGGCCCGCCTCGGGCGCTTCGGCGGCTTCCGGCGGACCGGCTTCTTCGGGTACTCGGGCGCCTTCGGGTGCCCAGACTCCTCCCGGCGCCCCCGGCGCCCCCGCCGCCGGTGGGGCCGTCGACAGTGAGCGGACCGCGGTGTTCCGGGCGGTCAAGCCCGGGGCCGGCGAAGGCGGTGCGGCGGAGGACAGCGAGCGGACTGCGGTGTTCCGGGCGGTGAAGCCCCCGGCTCCGGCAGCCCCGGCCGACGACGAGCCCGTCGACAGCGAGCGGACGGCCGTGTTCCGGGCCATCAAGCCCGGCACCGCCAGCCCGGCCGCCCCCACCCCCGGCGCAGCCGGGCAGGGCACGGCCACTCCCGGCGCGGCAGGCCAGCGCGCCGCAGGCCAGCGCCCGGTCCCGCCGGTCGGTGCGGAGCGGGCGAGCACCTTCGTACCGCTGCGGAGCGACGACACCCCGCCCGTGCGGCCTTCCACGGGCGTGCCCGGCACGCCCCCCGCGCCGCCGGTGCGGACTCCGATCGATCCCGGCGTGCGGACCCCCGTGACGCGGGAGTCCCCGGAGCGGACCACGCAGCAGCCGCTGCCGCCCAAGCCGCCGCTCGACATGCTGGCGGACCTCACCAACAACCCGCCCCCGCCGCCGAGCGCCGCCCGGACCGCCGTACGGCGGTTCAAGATCTACGCGCCCATCCTGGTGCTCCTCGCGGTGGTGCTCGCCGTCGTCCAGCTCGTGCGGCCGCTGCCCAAGCCCACGCTGAAGGTGACCGCGAACACCTCGTACACCTTCGAGGGCGGAGCCCCGTCCCTGCCGTGGCCGAAGGAGGGCCAGGCCTACATGGCCGCGGCCGGCCTCGGCCCCGTCGGGAGCTTCGGGGAGCAGAAGCCCGTGGCGATCGGCAGTGTCGCCAAGGCCATGACCGCCTACGTCTTCCTCAAGGACTTCCCCATGAAGAAGGGGGAGAAGGGCCAGATGATCCCCGTCGACAAGACGGCGGTCGAGGACGGCAAGAAGGAGACCGAGGGCGAGTCCACGGTCAACAACCTGAAGGAGGGCGACAAGATCTCCCAGGAGGACGCCCTCTCCGCGATCATGATCCCGTCCGCCAACAACGTCGCGCGGCTGCTCGCGCGCTTCGACGGCGGGCAGGAGGCGTTCGTCAAGAAGATGAACGACACCGCCAAGGAACTCGGCATGACCAACACCACGTACACGGACCCCTCGGGTCTGGACGCGACCACGGTCAGCACCGCCGAGGACCAGGTCAAGCTCGGCCTCAAGATCGTCGAGATGCCCGAGCTGATCGCGATCACCAAGAAGCCGAAGTGGATCGACCCCACGGGCAAGGAGTGGCGGAACTACAACGACCTGGTTCCGTTCAACGGCTCGCTCGGCATCAAGACCGGCTCCACCACCAAGGCCGGCGGCAACCTGCTCTTCGCCGCCGAGAAGAAGGTCGGCAAGACCAACCAGCTGATCGTCGGAGCGGTCCTCGGCCAGCACGGCGTGCCGATCCTCGGCACTGCGATCGCGGCGAGCAAGAACATCATGCTGGCCACGCAGAAGATGCTCACGGCAGCGCCCGTCGTCAAGAAGGGTTCCGTCGTCGGCTACGTGGACGACGGCCTCGGCACCCGGGTCCCGGTCGTGGCCACCGCCGACGTGGAGGCGGTCGGCTGGCCGACCCTCACCATCGCCATCAAGCTGGCCGACGGGGCCACCCAGCTCCCGCAGACCGCCAAGGCGGGCTCGGAGATCGGCATGCTGACCGTCGGCGAGGGCGCCAGCCAGGTGAAGGTGCCGGTGGCGCTGCAGAGCGACCTCACCGCACCCGGCATCGGCAAGAAGCTGACGCGCGTCGGCTGACGAGCGCGGAGCGGGTCCGGCACCCCGGGGCAACCCCGGGGTGCCGGACCGCGTCTACGAACCGAGGGACGCACCCGAGGGACGCACCCGAGGGACGCACCCGAGGGACCGGAGTGGGGAGTACGTCGGCGTGACCACCGCTGAGCGGCAGGAACAGGGCCGGGAGCAGGCCCGTGGCCGGGGCGGGGTTCCGCCCCGGGTCCCGGCTGCCCCGGCTGCCCCGAGCCCGCAGGCCGGCCCTCAGGCCGCCCCCGGGCCGGTCGGTCGTGCGCTCGGCTGGGCCCGTAGGCACCCCGTCGCCGTGGCCACCGCGCTGGCCGGGCTGCTGCACCTGATCTGGTTCTTCGCCGTCGCCAACAGCGGCGGCGACCTCGCCGCGCAGGACGCCTGGGCCGAGTTCGTGGGCCGGCATCCCGACTCGGCGTACAACCTCGCCTGGTACGGCGGCATGCACCCGGTCTCGTACAGCGTGGTCTCGCCGTACGTCATGCACGTGCTCGGCGTCCGCACCACGATGATGATCGCCGGCACGGTCTCGGCCGGGCTGCTCGCGATGATCCTGACCCGCTGCCGGGGAGCCGTCCGCGAGCCCCTGTGGCCCGCCCTGGCCGGGGTGTACGGGCTGCTGTGCAACGCCGTGTCGGGCCGCGTCACCTTCGGGCTCGGCGCGATGTTCGCGCTCGGGGCCGTCGCCGCCGTCTTCTGCTGGCCCCGCAAATGGGCCGAGCGGCGCTGGGCGAAGGCCGCCGTGGCGGCTCCGCTCGCGGCGGTCGCCACCGCCTCCAGCCCGGTCGCCGGGCTCTTCCTCGGGGTGATCGCGGCCGCGCTGTTCCTGAACGGCCGGCGCCCCGGGGCGTACGCGCTGGGACTGGCCCCGGCCGCGGTGGTCGGGCTGTCCTCCTGGCTGTTCCCCTTCTCGGGGACCCAGCCGATGAAGCTGATCTCCGCGGCACTGCCGTTCGCTTGCGCGCTGGCCGCGCTGTTCCTCGTGCCGAAGAGCTGGAAATCGGTCCGGACCGCGTCCGCGATCTACGCCCTCGGGGTGGCGGTGACCTGGGCGGTCGACTCCCAGGTCGGCTCGAACGTGACCCGGCT
This sequence comes from Streptomyces stoeckheimensis, assembly GCF_045822005.1. NCBI lineage: Bacteria > Bacillati > Actinomycetota > Actinomycetes > Kitasatosporales > Streptomycetaceae > Streptomyces > Streptomyces stoeckheimensis. Next base: position 5,213,341 of record NZ_CP169550.1, read on the forward strand.
GGCGATGCTCTTCGGCGGGGTGGTGCTGCTCGCGGCCCTCCCGTACGAGGCCCCGCGCACGCGCCGCTGGTACGGGCTGCTCCTCGCGCTGACCGGAGTGACCGCCTGGATCACCGTCAACAGCGTCACCGACATCGTCCGCACCACCCCGCTGGCCTCCTGGAGCCGGGAGCTGGCCCCGCTGGTGGACCAGCTCCAGAAGGCGGGCGCCGACCGGGGGCGCGTCGAGGTGGTCCCGGCCAGCAGCCACCGCGAGTCCTCCGCCTTCCCCGCGTACGTGAACCTCGCGCGCGGCTGGAACCGGCAGGCCGATCTGGAGCGCAACCCGGTCTTCTACGACGACACCCTGACGGCCGACAGCTACCGCGAGTGGCTGGACCGCTGGGCCGTGCACTACGTGGTGCTGCCCGCCGACAAACCCGATGAGGGCGGGCGGGACGAGGCGAAGCTGGTGCGCGAGGGGCTCCCGTACCTCCAGCAGATCTGGGGCGACGCGAACTGGCAGCTCTTCAAGGTCACGAACCCGACGAACCTGGTCGCCGGTCCCGCGACGGTGGTGCGGGCCAGTGCCGACCAGCTGGTCATCGACGTGAAGCAGGCCGGGCGGGTGCTGGTGCGCATCCCGCACTCCCCGTGGCTGGGCCTGGTGGACGGCGCCGGCAAGCCGGTGGAGCCGCCGCAGGAGACGGAGGCCTCGAAGGCCGCCGCGAAGGCGGTGCCGAAGGGCTCGGTCACCCCGCCCAAGGTCTACGCGAACACCGCGGGATGCCTGTTCAAGGCACCCTCGGACGGGACCGGGGACGAGTGGACGGAGCTGCTGGTCCCGGCGCCGGGGGAGTACCGGATCGCGGCGAAGTACCAGCTTCCGCGGGGCACGCCCTGTCCGGACGAGCTGCTCTACGAGGTGCTGGGGCCGCCGCAGCGGCCGTCTCCGCCGCGCCCTTGACCGGCCAGGGCCGGATCTCGGGCCGACCCGGGCCGGATCTCGGCCGACCTTGATCGACCATTCTTTACGTCCGGTCCGGGTGCGTTGGGGTCTATATGTGCATACGATCCCAGTAGTCCGATTGGGTGCCCCGAGTCTTGTTAGGGAGTGACGACGGGATGAGCAAAGAGCAGAAGCACGACTTCCAGGCGGCTGTCGCGAAGGCCGCGGAAGCGACCAACCTGCCCCGCACCGTGCAGCACGCGCACGGCTTCTCCGGTCCGATCCGGAGCAAGGTCAAGGGCGGAGCGCACACGAAGGCGGAACTCAAGCGGGCAGGGACCCCGCAGGGCGACCGCATCGGAGAGCGCAGCAGAGGCCTCAGCTGAAGACGGGGCCGAGGGCTGAGCCCCGCCCCCTGTCGTGATGCGGCCCTTCCGGCTCCGGCCGGAAGGGCTTTCGTCTGCCTTGACGGCCTCTGAAGGCCTCCTTGACGGCTTCCTTAACGGCTTCGCGGGGTGGCGTCCGGCCGGCTGTTACGTTCCCGACGGACGGCCCTGACCTGGCCCTCGTAACGTCGTGGTCGTCGCCACCGCAGGCGACGCCGACCCGAGGGAAGCACTCATGCGCGCCACCGTCCGTACCGCCGCCGTCGCGGCGCTCGCCACCCTCACCGCATGCGGGACCCTCACGGCGTGCGGCACCGGTGGCGGGACCAAGCTGCCGCCGGACCCCCGGGTGGGCAGCACGGCGGCCCCCGCTCGCACGGGCGAGGCGGCGCCCGCCCTCCCGGGGTCGAAGCCGACCGGCATGAAGATCGCCGCGGCGGGCGTGGACGCGAAGAAGATGGTCGACCTCACGGTGGACCCGGCGACGGGCGAGCTCGGTGTGCCGAACGCGGACACCGACGCGGACAACCCGGGCTGGTGGACCCAGGGCGTGACTCCGGGCGAGAAGGGGGCGGCCGTCCTGGTGGCGCACTTCGACACGAAGTACGGGCCCGCGGTGATGAAGAACGTCAAGAAGATCAAGCTCGGTGACCTGATCGAGGTGCCGCGCGAGGACGGGAAGACGGCCAGGTTCGCGATCCGCGAGATCGAGGACGTCGCGAAGAAGGACTTCCCGACCGACAAGGTCTACGGGGACACCAACCGCCCCGAGCTGCGCCTGCTGACCTGCGGCGGCGAGATCAAGAACGGCCACCGCACCAACAACGTGATCCTCTACGCCGACCTGGTGGCCTGAGCCCGCCCGATCTCTCCCGGCCTCTCCTGACCCGGCCTGACCCCGCCTGACCCCGCCCGATCCCGGCCGTTTCGCGCGACCACCCGAGACAGTTCCTTGACCCGCGGGCGGGGCCGGGGCCTATCGTCGGCGGCCGGCAGTGACCAGGACGAGGAAGGCGGTGCCTTGGTGTCAGTGGGAGGAGTGCGACAGGTATCCGTACTGGACCGCGCGCATTCCCGCCTGGAACCGGCTGCGGACGCCCAGGTGGGTCAGCAGCCCGGTGATCACCCGGCCCACGGTGCGGGTGGAGACGCCCAGGCTGTGGGCGATGGCTTCGTCCGTCCGGCCCTCGGCCATGAGCTGCAGCACCGCGGCCTGTTGGCGCGTGAGGAGCTCCGGCTCGCAGGGCGCCGCCGTCGGGCCGAGGGGGCTCGCGGCCTCCCAGATGTGCTCGAAGAGCGTGACCAGCAGGGAGATCAGGCCCGGGCTGGTGACCAGCGCCGCCGCGGCCGCGGTGTTCTTCTCGTCGACGGCCACCAGGGCGCTGCGGCGGTCCACGATGGTGAGTCGGTTGGGCAGGACCGGGCTGGTGCGGATGTGGGCGCCGACGCTCTCCAGCCACGTCGCGTACTCCCGGGCGTGGTTGTCGTGGCGGATGCTGTCGAGGTAGATGGTCCGCATCACGATGCCCTGCTCGACGTTGCGCAGGTTCAGCGGCCGGGCCGCCTCGATGCTCGCCTGGGACATCTGCGAGTCGGGGGCGAACGACAGCACCTCGGAGCGGGTCCCGGCGGACAGCAGCTCGATCTGGTCCCGGATCGCGTCGATGCCCTCCAGGTACCGGATCCCGGATCTGGAGGACTCCTGCGACGAGGAGTCGGCGATCTCGGCCATCAGGCCGACGACGGCGGCCCGCGTGGCCTCCATGCGCTGCTGCTGGGCGGCGAGTTCGGCCTGCTGGCGGGCCTGGAGGAGCTGGAGGGCGAGCTGCGGATCGATGGCGCGGCCCTGTTCGGGATCGCCCCCGCCGCCGCGCAGCAGCGCCATCTCGCTGAGCAGGGCCAGTGAGCGGCGTACGTCCTCCGGGGCCAGCCCGAGGCGCTCCGCCAGCTCCAGAACACCGTCCTGGGGATTGGCCAGTTTGCTTCGATAGACCGTTGCCGTCACGTCATCGAGTTCTAGTCGACCGAACATTGCCGCCCACCCCCTGGAAGACCATGTATGGCATATCGGTGCAGCTCACATGCCCTGTTTACGTGCGTCAGGCTAGCTTGATCGGCCGCCCGATCGAAGGGTGCTCGGCACGGAATCCGATGGAGATATCCGGCCGATCTGACGAATGCGGCCATGCCGGTTGTCCGGTTCTCCCCCTGCTCCGCCCGGGGCGGTCGAATTCCCGCCGGCGAAGCACGTTTGATGAGGAAACGACACCGAATCAGGAGGTTTCATGTATCTCGTCCACTTGTATCTGAGTGCCCCTCCGGGGGCGGGCGACCTGCCGACCGGTGTGGAGGCCGCCCTCTCCGAGGTCGAGCCGACGGTCGAAATGGCCGTCAGGCACGTGCGGGCGAACGGGGAGCCGGTGCTCGGCGTCTACCTCAAGGCCCCTGACCTGCACACCGCCGAGCAGCGGGCGGCGGTGGCCTGGCACCTCGCCGTGCGCCGGACGTCCGGGGCCGGCGCGTGGACCCTGCTGAAGGCCGAGGTACCGCTGCTGGTCCTCGACGAGTCGGCCTGACGACTACCTGACGACCGGCCTGGCGACTACCTGACAACCGGCCTGACGGCCGCTTGGCGACCGCCCCGACAGGTGCTTCCGAGGCCACCCTGTCCGGTGTAAGACATGTCGGGTCCAGGACAGCCAAGACCCCTAGATAGCCCCCTCCACCTGCGGCAACCTTGATCACGTCAGCAGGAAACGCCGCTCAACTCGGGGGAATCCAGTCATGGTTAGTCGTCTCAAGGCCGCCACGCTCGTCGCCGTCACCGCCACCGCGCTCCTCACCGGAGCCGTCACCGGAGTGGCCGCGCAGATCACCGGTCCGGACGGTGCGACGCACCAGGCGGACTGGCGCTGGGACTCCCCCGCCCCGGTCATCGGCAACGGAGCGGACAGCTGAGCACCGGCCTCCGGTCCGGGGGGAACAGGGTCCGCGAGGCACCGATGGTGACCGCAGCGGCCCGGCGGGGAGCACCTTCCCGCACCACCGGCCGATTCGCCTGGCTGTCCCCGACGGCCCTCTGGCCACTGGCACGACACCTGCTCGCCACCGGTACGGTCCGCCCCCAAGGAGGCGGCACCCGCAGGGCGGACGAGGAGGCCGTGTTCGCAGCGGTCCTGTACATCCTGGTGAGCGGCGAGTCCTGGCGCGCACTACCGAAGTCCTTCCCCGTCTCCTGGCAGAACGCCCACCGGCGGTTCGGCCAGTGGTGCGAGGAGGACCTGTGGAACCGGATGGCGGACACCGCCCGGGCCACGCCCCACATCTCCGCACCGGTACGCGACTGGGCCGAACGCGTCGCCGAGGCGGCCCGGTCCCGCAGGCCGGACCTCACGAACCTCACCGAGCTCAAGAACCTCACCGAGCTCACGAACCTCACCGAGCTCACGAACCTCACCGAGCTCACGGACCGACCCGGTCTCGCGGCCCGTACGGACCTCAGGGACCGCCCGGCCCGTACGACCCCTACGGACATCCAGGCCCAGACCCGCACGCAGGCCCGTACGCAGACCCGTACCCAGGCCGGTACGCAGGCCGCCGCCCGGTCCCAGGCCCGGGTCGCCTGACCGAGCCGCTCACCCCGGCCCCCTCCGGTCAGGGTCCGCAGGCCCGCCCCTCACCTGACCCCCTCACCTGCCCCCGCCACTCCCGTGGCACAGCCATGCCCCGGGGCAGAGCCCCGCCCCCGCCCGCCCTGCCCACCGGCACCGGCAGGCACAGACTTTCGCACTCCATCCGAACACCCATCGAGAGGTTTACCGTGCGCAGATCCGCGCTCCCCATCGTCGCGGCCATGTCCATGGCCCTACTGCTCCCGCAGAATTTCTCGGCCTCCGCCGCCGAAGAGGCGCCCAGCGCACCTCTCAGCGCGGGCGATGTCACGAACATCGGCCCCGGCCTCTACACGTCCGCGAACGACAGCTACCGGGTCTTCGAGAGCGACGTCGCGGCCGGCCTCATGGGCCGCAAGCACACCATCACCGGACAGGCGGTGGGCGTCTCGCAGGCCCAGGACGCCCCCCAGACCCGCTCAGACCTCGGAGTCTTCGGTCCCAGCTGGCAGGCCGAGTTCGTCGGTGGCCAGCTGAACCGCAAGCTGGTCCAGGAGTCGGGTGCGATCGTCACCACCGACCTCGACAACAGCGAGTCCGTCCGCTACGAGATGACCGACTCCCTGGAGGCTCCGGGCGGCGGCAGCGTCAACACCTACACCTCGTCCGACGGTTCGACCATCGTCGAGAACGTGACGTGGGACGACCTCGCCGGTGAGATGAAGTCGAACATCACCGAGACGCTGAAGATCGGCATGGGCGCCGCGCTCGAGGGCGACAGCGGCCCCGTCGGCGAGAACGGCGCCCCCATCCCGGAGGCCGACCTCCACCCCACGTACACCTGGAAGCAGGTGTCCGGCACCGGTGACACCTGGCGCGTCACGAGCGTCGGCACCAAGGCGCTCAATTCCACCCAGGTCTCCTACGACGCCCAGGGCCGCGTGGCCACCGTCAGTGAGCCCGAGGGCGGCGACCACCCGGCGCGGTCCCTCACCCTGAACTACGCCACCGCGACCACCGCGGCGGGCACGACCCTCGGTGACGTGGCCGGCCAGGTCAAGGACATCACGGTCACCACCGGCCAGACCGTCGAGACGCTGGCCCGCTACACCTACGAGGCTTCCGGTCTGCTCCGCGAGGTCACCAACCCGGCCGCGGGCAGCGAGCTCAACTCCTACACCTACGACGGCGCCGACCGCCTCTCGACCCTGACGAGCGGCGACGGCGGCGACTGGCAGCTGACCTTCACGGGCGACGCCGCCGCCCCGCAGGCCCAGGAGACCGGCGGTGGCATTCCCGACGCTGGCTCCATCGTGGCCGGCGGCCAGGAGCACCCCGACGGTGTGGCCCCGCCCTCCGAGAACTTCGTAGACGGCGAGATCACCGACCCGCAGGCCTACCCGCGCGCCTGCTCCTCCCCGGAGTCGTGGATCCGGTACTGGGGCAACTGCTCGACCGTGGTCGCCCACTACGGCTGGAAGTGGCCGTCCTGGAAGCAGACGCCCACCGGCTACTGGGTCCGCGGCATCTACGAGGACCACTGCACCACCTCGGTCGACCGCCCGTACGGCTTCGACTTCCGCGCCGCGTGTGACGCGCACGACTACGCCTACGGCACCATCGGCAACCGCTACAAGGGTTACGGCTGGTACCTGGACACCAACCAGGGCTACAACGCCGACGCCGCGTTCTACAACCTGCTGCGCTACAACACCTGCCCGGCCTATGCCTCGTGGACGCAGCGCACCTGCAAGAACCTGGCCGCCACCTACTACGCCTTCGTCTACAAGTACGGTCACCCGAGGAACGGTGCCAACGCCACCTGATCGGCCCGCCGATCCATCTGACGGAACCGTCCGACTGCACCGTCCGACTGAACCCGTCCGACCGCACCACCTGATGGAACCGTCCGACTGAAGAGCCCGGACGGAACCGTTCGAAGGACTACGCAGGGGCCGGGCGCCCGACCCGTCCGGCGCCCGGGCCCCTGCGTCCCCCGGAGCCCCTGCGTCCCCCGGAGCCCCTGCGTCCCCCGGAGCCCCTGAGTCCCCGGAGCCTCTGAAACCCCGGAGTCCCTGAGTTCCCGGAGCCCCTGAGCCCCTGCGTCCCCCGGAGCCCCTGAGTCCCCGGAGCCTCTGAAACCCCGGAGTCCCTGAGTTCCCGGAGCCTCTGAGTTCCCGGAGCCCCGAACCCCCGGAGCCCCTGCCCTCCGGCCCCTGAACCCCCTGGGCCCCCGGCCCCCCGGAGCCCCTGGCCCCCGGCCCGCGGAGCCCTCGGCCCCCGGAGCCCGCCGGAGTCACCCGGAGCCTGCGTTTCCCCCTGAGCCCTCGCCTTCCCGGCCCCCGCTCATGCGCCCGCTCCCGCTCCTCCCCCTGAACTTCCGTCCCACCCCGCGCCCTTGGCCTCCGCCCCGGCCGCGCCCCGTAGTCCCGTAGTCCCGTCCCCCTCCCCACCCCTCCCATGGAGCCACGAGTGAAGAGATCCATGCGGGTCGTGCTCGCCGCCTCGGCAGTAGCCGCCGTTCTCACCGCCGTACCGGTCGGCTTCAACCCCGTGTCGGGCACCGGCCCGGCGTTCGCCGCGGACAACGGAGCCATCGACCCGCCGCTGTTCGACGAGACCCAGGACGGCGGCACCGTCCGCGTCAACGTGGTCCTCGACGGCCGGTCGGAACTCTCCTCCGCCTCCGAAGCGGGCGAGGTCCTCGTCTCCTACGAGACCCTGCCGATGGTCACCCTCCGGGTGAACCGCTCCGGCCTGGACTCGCTGAGCGCGATGGCGGGCGTCGTCAGCGTCACCGAGGACATCCCCGTCGAGGCGACGCTGAACGAGTCCACCGCCAAGATCGGCAGTGACGCGGCCGTCGCCGCCGGGAAGAACGGCGCGGGCAGCACGATCGCGATCCTCGACACCGGTGTCGCCACCAACCACCCCTTCCTCGCCGGCCGGGTCAAGGCCGAGGCATGCTTCTCCGTCACGGACGAGGCCTACGGCGCCACCAGCCTGTGCCCCGACGGCACCACCGAGCAGCACGGCACCGGCAGTGCCGACGCCGACAGCGGCCCCTGCACCACCGTCGGCGCCGGCTGCTCCCACGGCACCCACGTCGCGGGCATCGCCGCGGGCAACGGAGCCGGCGTGACCGGAGCCCCCGCACGCGGTGTCGCGCCCGGCGCGGACATCATCGCCATGCAGGTCTTCTCCAAGTTCACCTCCGACTCCTACTGCGGCCCGGGCGCCAGCCCCTGCGTCCTGAGCTTCACCAGCTCGCAGATCAAGGCCCTGGAGAAGGTCTCGGCCCTCAAGAGCGCCGGAACCAACATCATCGCTGCCAACATGTCCCTGGGCGGCGGTCGTTGGACGGCCGCCTGCAACACGGATGCCCGTAAGCCGATCATCGACACCCTCTTCGCCCAGGGCGTCGCCACCGTCGTCGCAGCCGGCAACAACGGCTACTCAAACGCCGTCAACTCCCCCGGCTGCGTGCCCTCGGCCCTGACCGTCGGCTCGACGACGGACGACGACCAGCTCTCCAGCTTCAGCAACCGCGGCCCGCTCCTGGACATCCTCGCCCCCGGCACCGCCATCACCTCCTCCGTCCCCGGCGGCGCCTTCGCCTCCAAGAACGGCACCTCGATGGCCGCGCCGCACGTGGCCGGCGCCCTCGCGATCCTGCGCCAGGCCCACCCCGGCAAGACCCTTGCCGAGCTGGAGACCCTCCTGAAGGAGGGCGGCACGCCCATCACCTACACCGGCGGGGTCACCCCCCGCCTCAAGGTCGAGGTCCCGGCGGCACCCCAGCGCCCCCGCTTCACGGACTTCAACTGCGACACCATCGAGGACACCGTCATCGGTGACCCGAAGGCGACCGTCGGCGGCGACGCCGGCGCCGGTGTGGTCCGCGTGGTCTACGGCGGCGGCAAGGGCACGGCCGAGTTCCACCAGGACCTCGCCACCGTCCCGGACGACGCCGAAGCCGGCGACTCCTTCGGTGAGAACCTGGCCACCTTCGACCACGACGAGGACGGCTGCTCCGACCTCGTCGTTGGCATCCCGAGCGAGGACATCGGCACGGACGCCGACGCCGGCGCCGTCAACGTCCTCTACGGTGCCGCAGGCGGCCTGACCACCGGCAAGGCCGCCCTCAACCTGGTCCAGGGCACGGGCGAAGGCGCCGTCAAGGCCGCGGCCTCCGTCGCCGAGGACCGCTTCGGCCACGCCGTCGCCGCCGGGCACAGCGCCCAGGGCCCCTACCTGCTGATCGGCGCGCCCGGCAAGGACATCGGCGCCGTCAAGGACGCCGGCAGCGTCTACTACCTGCGCGGGACCACCAACGTGGCGACCGACCAGAACAAGCCCGCCATGGACGGCGACATCGAGACCGGCGACCGGTTCGGCTCGACCATCGCCGCCTCCGCGAACCACATCGTCATCGGCACCCCGAACGAAGCCATCGGCACCGCGGCCGACGCGGGCAACATCCAGCTGCTCACCCACGAGCTGAACGCCGGCGGCCTGCCGACCCCCCTCGCGGGTCTCAACCAGAACGACCCGCTCGTCGCCAGCCTCGCCGAGGCCGGTGACCTGTTCGGCGGCTCCCTCGCAGCCGTCGCCTACACCCCGTCCGGTGCGACCGCCTCGACCGACACCCTCCTCGCGGTGGGCGTGCCCGGCGAAGGCCTGACGGTCGCCGGGGCCCCCGTCGACCATGCCGGCCAGGCCTACACCTTCCGCATCACCGGTGCGGGCGCCATCACCAAGGTCGCCTCCATCACCGCCGAGGTCGCCGGAGTGACCGGCACGGCCGCCGCCGGTGACCAGCTCGGCCAGAGCGTGTCCCTGGTCAACCTCGCCCCCGAGGCACCCGCCACCCCGGCGACCCTCGTCCTCGCGGTCGGCATCCCGGGCAAGGACATCGGCGGCGCCGCCGACGCGGGCGCGGTGCAGACCTTCGACCCGCTCGGCGCCCCCGGCGACACCGACCAGTGGATCCAGGCGGGCGACGCCTCCGGCCTGGGCGGCACCCCGACGGCCGGCCACGCCATCGGCTCGCACCTGGGAGCCACCACCTCGGCCCTGCGCATCGGTGTCCCGAACGCGACGCCGTCCGGCGCGGTCCACGCCCTCCCGTGGGGCAACACGACCGCCGGCCGCACCGGAGCAGCCGGCACCGTCACCACCCACCAGCCCGGCCAGAACGGCCTCCCGGCCGGCGGCACCGCCTTCGGCTGGTCCACCGCCTGACCAGGCCCCCCGGGCCACGCATCGCCACCCGGGAGGGAGGGAAGGATCACCCCTCCCTCCCGGGTGGCGGTGGCCCCACCCCAGGCCCTTGAACTGGGCCTTTACCAACCCCCGGCGATAGTGCAAGATCGCTGCCACCCCGCCTCAACCGCTCCACCAGCCCCGCCCATCCCAATCCGCCCTCACCACGATCCGGCCGCTACAGCGCCTCCGGGAGGACCCCCGTGTCTCAGCTCATCGGTTACGCGTCAGGCGTCTTCGACCTCTTCCACATCGGCCACCTCAACCTGCTCAAGCAGGCCAAGGCCCAGTGCGACTACCTGGTGGCCGGCGTACTGACCGACGAGGCCTCCTGCCACAAGGGCTTCCCCCCGGCGATCCCCCTCCACGAGCGGATCGAGGTCGTCCGCTCGATGAGCTGCGTGGACGAGGCCATCGTGGACCCCACCCTGGAGAACCTGGACGCCTGGCAGCAGATCGGCTTCCACCGCCTCTTCAAGGGCGACGACTGGCGGGGCACCCCCCGAGCCGACCGCTGGGAAAGCGACTTCGGCACCCTGGGCGTGGAGGTCATCTACCTCCCGAACACCCCCCACGCCCCCAGCACCAACCTCCACCGCCTGATCAACCACCTCTAACCCACAGGCACACCGAAGGCCCCCAGCCCCACCCGGCCGGGGGCCTTCGGGCACGCCCAGGAGCCCCGCTGCGAGCCCAAACAAGCCGCACACCCTTCCCCGTCACCGGGGCCAGCACCAGACGCCAAAGACCCCCAGCCAAGATCGGCTGGGGGCCTTTGTCTTGTGCCCTCGGCAGGATTCGAACCTGCGACACCCGCTTTAGGAGAGCGGTGCTCTATCCCCTGAGCTACGAAGGCGGGGATCTGTCGGAAAATGTGTCTGAAATTCGCCTCAAGGTAGACGAATCCATTCAGTTGAGACCCCGACAGTGGGGTGGTGGTGCTGCCTGCGAGGCTGCGCCATCGCTGGACAGTGTAGCGGGTGGATCAGTCGAGGCGGCCGGCTTAACCGGCGGGCTGTTGTCCGGACGTCGGGTCTGGGGTGTGGTTGCGGCAGGCCCTCTGTACCTGCCGCAACCGTGCGGGCCGGGTCAGGTCTTGCTGCCGCCGACGGCGCGTGCGATCGAGTTGTTCACCCAGGCGTAGCCCAGGTAGATGAGGAGGGCTCCGACGGCGCCGTAGGCCGGGACCCGCTCAAGGTGGTACGCCTGGTCGAAGCGGGAGTGCTGGGATTCGCTGTCCTGCCGGAATCCCTTCAGTCGCTTTCCGGCAGGTGTGCCCGGGGCGATTTGCCTCAGGTGCTCAGTCCGGTTGAATCGCCGCCTTTTTGTGGAGGGGTCGATCTCGCGGTCTTCATTGGTCTCGTCGACACGGATCCGTGTGTGGTGATTTCCGCGCGGGCAGGGAATTTCGATTCGCTGATAAAAGCGGGTCTGCGTGCCTTTTCGGCACTCCAGCTCTTGGACGGGCAGCGGTGTGTAGAGGGTTTCACCGTCAACGGCGATCAGACGTTCGCAGACGCGGCCTGCTGCGGCGTAGAGGACGTGGCTGCAGAGGCCGTCTCCGCCGTCGTACTTCAAGAGCGGCTGGGGTTCATTTCCGCTGTGGTGGGGGGTGTAGACGACGAGGCCCGCGGCGATCAGCGGAGCGCGGTGCACTCCGCGCAGCGCGGTGTCGTAGGTGAAAGCTCGCAGGTTGTCGACCTTGCTCATGATGTACTTGACGAGCCTAACCGTGGCGGTGCCTTCGTCTTCGCGGAGCGGGTCCCTCTTTCGTGACTTGTGCCGGACGGACTCCAGGGCGAGGATGACCCGGCTGTGCGGGGTGTTAGCGATACGGACGGCGACCGAGAGGAACTTGTTTCCGTAGACTTTCCGTCCCCCGCCTTCGGTGGTGTAGCTGGCGTCGGGGTCGACACGGTGCTGGCGAATTTCCCCGGTTTCCGTGTTGACGGTGGTTTCTTCGGTGTGGTCCGAGGGCGGAGAGGCGACGGTCGCGTCGCCGTGAATCACCTGTTCCCGCTCAGGGTAGATCCAGCTTCCGCGGGATTTTCCGGTCATCATTCCTTGTGCGATGGCCTGCTGGATCCAGGCATCGCGGCTTGCATCGCGGACATCGCCGACAGCCTTCTTGAGATGGTTTTGGAAGAAGTAGTTCCACTGGCTGCGGGTGGGACCACGGTCGGGAAGGGCATCGGCAGCATCGGAGCCGATGAACTCGCGGACGGCCCTGCGTACCGGCTCCCACCACAGCGGACGGGCGAGGCACGCGGCGGTGCCGCGGGCCGAGCCGAACACCGAGATCGCGCACAGGAACACGAAGAAGATGTACGGGGGGAACGTCAGCGGACGTCCGGCCTGTCCGTCCCGCGGTGCGGGGAGGGCCTGCTGGGCCACGGCGTACAGGTCGGGGTTGGTGACCAGGTACTCGAAGCGTTCGTCGATGGTGAGGTGTGGCGCTTCGGGGCCGTGCTTGGGCGGAAGGTCGGCGGCGGCGCCGAACGCGTCGTCGGGGGCCGGTCCGAGCAGCCAGTTCTTGCCCTCGGTGGCCTTCTTCTGAGGGGTGCGGCGGCTCCGCTTGGGGGTGCTCATGCTGCTTCGCCGTTCTCGGGGAGCCAGTGGAGCGAGGCGAGGGCGGCCGCGCTGTCGAGGGAGGAGTAGCCCAGGCGCCGTGCCACGTCGGAGAGCCGTCCGGTTTCCGTGAGGACGGTGCGGGCGACGTAGCGGGTGATGTCGCGGGGTTCGACCCTGCTGCGGCTGGTGGCCAGTCCGCTGCGGCGGGCGATGTCGCCGAAGCCGGAGCAGACGCTGGCCTGGGCCCGGTAGGCGGACGAGGCCCCGGTGGTGAGGCGCTGTGGCAGGCCGGGCTCGCCGGCGCGCAGCAGGTGGGTGGAGCGCATGGCGAGGACGGGCAGGGCCCACTCGTCGAGGGGGCAGTGGCGTCCGTAGGTACGGGTGGCCCCCGAGGTCCAGATGCTGGCGCCGGCCAGGTCGAGGTCGTCGGTGGTGGCCTTGGCGATCTCGGCGCTGTGCAGTCCGGCGAGCAGGAGCGCGAGGATCGAGGCGTGCCGGGTGGCGGGCATGCCGCGCTCCGCCTGGAAGCGCAGCGCTGCGATGTCCTTTGCGTCCAGGGCGGTTCCGGTCTTGCGGGGACTGCGGGGGATGGGCGGCAGGTCGAGAAGTGGGGCGGCGGTCGTCAGGCCGAGGGCCCGGGCTTCGCTGAAGAGGGCTTCGAGGCCGGCACGGCGCTGACGCTGGGTACCTGGCGCGGGGTTGAGGATGATGCCCTGATGGCGGTCGTGTCCCGGTGCCTGGAGGAAGGCGATGACGAGGGCTTGGGTGACCTCGTCCAGGCGCTGAGTGCCGTGCATGGAGGCGAAGCGTTCCATGCGTTCGGCGATCTGGGTGTACAGGTCGACGGTCTCCAAGCTCATACCGCCTGCTGCGGCGCGCTTGAGCCAGGCGCGGGTGATGTGCGGCAGAGCGGTACGGATGTGAAGGCGCTTAGCCACGGTCGCTCCCTGCCCAGGACGCGTCCGTCTGGATGGCGCCGTGGATGGCGGCGAAACGGAGCTGGCTTACGAGGGTCTGCGTGTAGAGGTCGATGGTGGGGCTCGTGGCGCGGTCGGAGCCGGACTTCAGCCAGGAGATGAGGTTGATGGGAGCGGGGCGTACCGCTTGCGGGTGGTGATGGACTGCTTCGGGGTGGTGGGGGGATGCGGGGGCGCTACGGTGAGCAGCGCCGGCCGCCTTGTGGTGTGCAGGCATGCCGAAGCCCTTCTGTCGTGCTCGCGGATGTGTCCGCGTGTGCGCGTGGGGTGGAGGTGAGGGGTCCGGCAGCGCTTCTCCGGCCAGGAAGTGGGCGCTGCCGGACCCGTTTGCTCAGCGGGTCAGTTCAGGGGTCGGGTGTGGGGCGGCTCCTGAGTTTCGTGGCGGTGGCGGATAGCCCGGCCAGGTGGCCGTGCAGGGAGAGAAGCTCTTCGGGGGAAAGCCGGGCCAGGTCGGCCAGTCGTACGGGCTGACTCAGCAGTGCCACCAGGTCCTCGACACCGCTGTCGTCGGCCGAAGCCACGGGTGAGGGGATCTGGCGGACGGCGCACTTGTCCGGGCCCGCGCCTGCCCCAGGCTTCTGCGCGGGCAGCGGCGGCTTGGCGCGGGCGGTGTCGGAGGGGACGCTGCCGGCTTCGGCAGGCGGCCTGTTCGTGGGTGGCGCTGCCTGCGCGGGGACCGCGGCTGGGGCGGGGGTGTGGCCGTTCCAGCTCAGATATCCGTCGGACTGCGCAGAGAGCATCCCCACGGCGACCATAAGGTCCACGAGCATCTCGACATCGCGCCGGTATTCGTCCCCGACCTGGGCAAGCCGCATCAGCTTGGTGATCACGCCGGTCCGCAGCCCCGGTCCCGCAGCCAGCCGGGATTTGACCGACCGCGCGAACCACTCGGTCTTCAGCACGTGGCGTACTGCCGCGCGGCCCTGCACGTCTCCTGTCCGCCAGGCGCGGGCGGCGGACGTGGCCACCTGGGTCGCCCGGTACATGCCCCGCCCGGGGACGCGCTCGACCAGGCCGCACGAGCGCCAGAACGCCAGCGTCAGCTGAATCCGCTCTGCCCGCACCCCGCACACCGTCTCAAGTTCCCGCGCGGTGAAGGGGCCGTCCGAGAGGCAGATCCCCTTGGCGACGGCCAGGTACGCGTGCGAGGGGGTCCGGTAGGTGGGCAGTGGACGCGCAGGACGCGGCCGACTGTTCTGACGTGCTGTCAACGTGCACCTCCCATGTCCACGGGGCCTGCCGGGCCGGTGTCCGATGGCCGAAGGGCTGTCGTGCGGAGAAACGCCTCCACAACCCCATGCTGGATAAGTAGCATGGTTGGATGGAGTGCGCATCCCGGCACCCCCTCCGCCACACTGTCCCCATGCCCGGAGGAACGCGACGTGCGAAAAAGCCCAGTGAATACGTCATCCACGGCTCGTGGCCGAACGCGGTGATCGAGTCGAGGCGGGCGGCGCAGATCGCTCAGACGGTCAGCCGCAGGCTCGCCGAAGCGATGACCCGTCAGGGGCTGAGCGCGAACGCCCTGGCCAAGGCCAGCGGCGTCAACCGGCAGGTCATCGCGAACATCCTGGCGGGTCAGGTCTGGATCGACACGGTGACTCTGGCGGACCTGGAAGAGGTGCTGGACGAGATGTTGTGGCCCCAGCACGTGGCCTGGCCGCGAAATCCGCAGGGCGAGGCACTCGAACCGCTCTCCGAGTAACGGCGAGGGTGCTCGTGTTCGAGTTTTTCTCGAAAGGCAGCACAAAGAAGGCATGCGTGTTCGACCTCTGGTTACGTGGGCAGAGTGAATTAGGCCGAGCACGGACGGCGCCCCCGCGAGGAGACGCTAAAGTCGGTGGTGCTCGGCCGTTACGTGGGCACAGAGCGCAGGCCGCCGCCCGGCTACTAGAATTTGCCGTTCGTTGTGCAGGGCGGCGGCTACTACGTCCGTGGTCCACACGGAGTCCGTTACGGACAGCTGGATATCAGGCTCATTTCAGCCTCCACGTCCTGACGACCCGATAGGTGACGCGGGAATCGCCAGCAACACCCAACCTGAGCTGGCCCTGGCTATGGTTCTTCTCCAGGATTCCCTTCCTGCATAGGTAGTCCAGGCCGGTGCGAACCCGCTTCAGACTGCCGGCCTCGGGCTCGTCGAGCTGGGAGGCGATCTGGGCGGCGCTCCACTCACGGTCCGGATCGCTGGCCAGGACCTCCAGAAGCAGCCGGGCGCGCTCGCCGGTGATGTCCACCGGGGCGCCAGCGGTCTCTTCGGCGGCCGGAGCGGGGTGCGGGGCCGGGGGGTCGGGCTCGGCGTCGTCGCTGTGGTCGTGGCGGGGGCCCTGTTCCGGGACGGTGTGCAGGGGGTCGGTCCCAAGAGTCTGGCCGGCGGCGTTCTGCAGGAACAGCACCTGCGACTCGACGGCCTCCGCGTTCTTGAGTGCGCTCTGGGCCTCGAGCAGAGTCCTTGAGACACGGTCACGGTTGGCTTCCTCGGCAGCCACGGCGAGCCGCAACTGCTCAAGTTTCACGTCGCAGGCATCGACGTATTCCAGGCACTGCTGGATGTAGACGCGAAGCCACTGTGTGGGGGCGGCCGAGCCTGTTTCGCTGCCTGTCTCCGTAGCGCCCTTTGGGCTTGGCGTCATGAGCACAGGGTAGGGCCGCAGAAGGTTGCGAGTCGAATCACCAAAGGGTGATTCTGTCTCGGCGTTGATGTGATCAACTCTGTCCAGGATTTCAAAAGTTGACTGTGCGCACCCTGTTTGCGCTTCGCCGAATTGTTCGAGTGTGGGCAGGGGTGCGCTTACGGGCTCGCCGCATGTCCTTTCTGAACCTGGCTCTTGGACAGCACGCGGTGGGCAGAACGTGCCGTCCGGTGTGGTCCCTGGCCTGTCAAGGTGCCGCGGATGGTGGGTACTGGCCCCCGGGAGGGGCTGTGGGAGACCGGCCAGGGTCTTGGCGGTCACACGCTCGGAACCGTTCATGATGGCCTTGATGGCCGCGGAGCGGACGAGATGGACCAAGGCGCCGAGCCGTCCATCGGTGCGTTCCATCAGATACCCGGCGGCAGCCGGCAGGTCACCCGGCCGTTGGCGGCGAAGGCTCAGGCTGTGCTCCAGCCCCTCCACCAGCACGCTCCAGGTGACGGGGTCCTCAACGGGCCCGATCTGCAGAAGAGCTGTCTGTCGCGCTTCGCTGGCCTGGCCCGTCATCGTGAATCGGCTGTCCCAGGCGGCGTAGGTGAACAGGCACGGGACCTGGTCCGCGAGATAGGTCAGAACTTCCCAAGCGCTGGGCTGTGACCGTGAGGGGTGCGGGTGCAGATGGTGCGCGTCGTCGATGAGGACCATCCTTGTGCCGCAACGCAGCAGTGCGTCCTGGACGGCGTCCGTCAGTTCAACAAGGTCCCCGGGGCGGTCCACCCCCAGGGCGTCGGCGAGCAGCCCCAGAGCGGTCGGCGCCGTTGCGCCGGGCGGGATCCGGATGTACACGGCCTCGCTGTCGGAGGGTGCTGCCTTCTGCCCGTGGGGCTGGTGTGCCAGTTCCAGCAGCGTCGCCGTCTTCCCGGAGCGCGCAGGGCCGGTCACCACCAGGGGGCGGGCGCTCTCCTCCGGCTGTCCGCGGAGCAGGAGGAGCCGCTCTGCCCAGGCGTGTACCTCTGCGCTCAGGGGGCTGCCTGCGGCGGTGAGCGCTGCGTGATGGGCCAGTCTGTGCTTTGTGCTGGCCGATGCGGGCATGGGGGGCTTGCCCCAGTGGCGGAGCGTGGCAGCGTGGCTGAGCCGGGAGGTGGCCGGGATGGCAGGAACGCGCTGGGAAGGGCTGGGTGCGGAGCGCGGCTGAGGTAGGCCCAGGGGTCGAGCAGGCGGTGAAGCGGGCTCGGTCCGCGGCGCGGCTCCCGGGGTGCTGTGGCCCGGGCCGACAGCCGGAGCTTCCTCGGATGCCGTCTCGTGCTGGTCAGGGGTCTGCCGGACGGAAGGAGGCAGGTGCACCCACCCCAGCCGGGCCACACACGCGGCGAAGGCTCCGTTGGGTGTGGGCTCGCCCTGCGGACCGACGACCGGAAGCAGTTGAGGCTGGATGCGCCGCTGCCAGACCTCTGTCACCCAGCGCTCCAGCAGGTCCTGGACCACGGCGGGTGTCCAGGACGGCGCGTCCGCGGCGTCGTCCCGCTCCAGCAGGTACTGGTGGAACATCTCGCACAGGAGACTGACCTTCGATGTGCCCGACGCAGGCTGCGGGGGAAGGGGGTTGGAGTTCACAACGCCGACACCGTGAGCCTGTAGCTGCTCGTAGAACGTCTTCGACCGGCCCAGGCCGAGAGGTTCCACAGCAATGAACTCCGGCAGGATCAACGGGACGCGCCCGGCCAGACCCGCTCCAGGGGAATGCGAGGACCACCAGCGCTCCAGCAGGGACCCGCTGTCGGTGACCACGCCGAGGGCGTCGACCGCGACCGAGCACACCGACCAGGTCAGCTCATCGAGGGCGACGGTCACCTCCATCCAGTTCTCCGAGCATCCGATACGGACCTGGAGGCTGTGGAGGAAGACGCGCTGCCCGGGCCGTG
This sequence comes from Streptomyces stoeckheimensis, assembly GCF_045822005.1. NCBI lineage: Bacteria > Bacillati > Actinomycetota > Actinomycetes > Kitasatosporales > Streptomycetaceae > Streptomyces > Streptomyces stoeckheimensis. Next base: position 5,231,634 of record NZ_CP169550.1, read on the forward strand.
ACAGCCACGTCCCGCCGGCGATCGCTGTCGGGCGCCCACGCTGGACGAGCTGCTCGCGCGCGCGACCGTGCAGGGGGGAGAGCTGTTTGAGTAGCCGGTAGAACGTGGTCCGTGAGGGCATCACCCCGAGTTCGTCCTCGCCGTACCGGCTGATGAACATCTCGCGCGTCCGGCTCTGGTAGTAGTCCATCGGCCTGGGCGGCTGGCCCTCCAACATGGAGAGCAGGTTCAGGAGGCATTCCACGACTCGCGGGTCAAGACGTGAGCCGGCCGCGGGCGCCCGCCGCGTACGGGCATCGACGAGACCTGCCCGGCCTTGGACCTGGTAGCGCTGGCGCTTGCGCCGCACCGTGCGGGCGGAGGCGCCGCTTACGCCTGCGGCCGCCAGTTCCCGGGCCTTGGCAGCCTCCCGGGCCGCCAGATCGTGTACCCGCGGATCGAAGGCGGGGCGAGGCCCGACGGCTCCCTCGCCGGGCCGCTGCCCGGTGATGACCTCCACGATGTGCTGTTCCCACCACAGTGCCTGCCGCTCGGCTTCCTCCTGCGACCCGAGACCCGCGACCGCCGCTGGAGGCGGCGTGAGGGGGCCACGGTCGAGGATCTCGAACCCTGGCGACCCGATGAGCTGGAAGACCGACCGCACCAGCTGCCGGCCCAGGACATCGACGAGCTCCACGAGCCCGCCCGGCAGACCTGCCACCGTCCACGCGCGGCCTTCGAACAGGATCCGCTCGCCCAGGCCGATCCGGGAGTCCACCAACTGGCCCATGGCACGTTCTCCCGTCCCTTGCCGGCCCGAACAGTTTCTGTGCCGCCCTCCCGTGCGAGGCATCACTCCTCGCAGACCGCCGGTCAGTGACGGCTGTGGATTTTCAAAGCCACCGAAAGGGACGATGCATTCACAGAGTTAAGCAATAAACGGTCCCTGGCGTCCCTGAACGTGGGCACCGTGACTCCCCCGCGCGAGCCAGGCGCATGCTCCCTGTCAGGCATCGTCAGCCTGCCGGCGCGGCCGGTGCTGGTGGGCGGCGGCGTACGGTACGGCCTCGGCTGAGCTGTCCGGAAGGACACCCCCCGGCGAGGGCATCATTGACGCGTATGACTCCGGGATCACGGGGCTCTCGACACCTGATGTCCGACCGGCCGCAGGGTTTCGTCCGAACCGAAGAACGGAGGGGCGGGGGTACCCGAAACGGGCTCCGGCACCGATGTACAGGTGACAGTGTTTCGGTTGGGCCGGCCGGCCACCACGGCGGTACCTGGTCCCCAGGAAGATGATCTACGCACCGAGTGCGCCACCCACAAGGAGGCGAACACCCGCAAGGGGTGGATCAAGAACCGTTTCGAGGCATGCGTGCACCTGCCCGTTTTCCTCAAGCTCATCGACGACAAGAAGCGCCTGCGAGGTGAGCTCTGGTTCGACGTGTGGATCCTCGGCTTCACCTACGACGGATCCCGGCGCGTCGACTACACCAGCAGCATCGAGAACATCCGCACCAAGGCGGTCGCCGGCGAGAACCTGGCCACGGGGAAGATCGACCAAAAATTCAGCCACTCCATCAACGCCTCGGCCAGCGGCCCCAACCCCAAGATGACCAAGCCGACCGTTACCAGCGGCAGCGAGACCATCGCACAGTGGAAGGCCAAGCCCTTCTGGCAGCTCAAGTACACCTCACCCGACACCGGCAAGCTCGACCTGGCCAACACCCAGATCGTGGCAGGGATGGTCTCCCTCGAGATGCGGGCGTCCTCGCCCACCGCGGTGCCGTGGTCGGATCCCGTCATGGCCTACCCGTGGCGCCAGGCGCTCGGGGAAGCGGGGCATCTCGGCATCCCGGAGCTCGAGCCCTTCCTGGAGGGCTACCTCGAAGGCTGGATCCCGGACGGCTGGATCACGCTCACCCCGGATGGGCACCACTGACCGGGTGCGGTTTCGCCGCTGAAGCTGCGGTGAGGAACGTCGCGAGGGCCGAGGTGCACGCGAGGGCTGCGGCGATATGGGTGGGTGCGCCGAGAAGCCCTGAGAGGCGGCCGTAGTGCGTGGTGCTCCAGCGATCGGTGACCGCCGTGGCCTGCAGGAGCGTGAGGTTGCCGACGCCTCCCGCGAGGATCGCGAGGGCGGCCAGCAGTGGCACCGGACCTGGGATGAAGGGCAGCGATGCTGGCGTTTCGCCGTCGAGGGCGATGAGGATGTCGGGTCGTGGCGGCCGTTCGGTTCGAGAGGGCCACGTAGAGGGTGCGGCTGGCGAGCGGCCGGGCATAGGTGTCCACCGGGCCGTATGAGGGCTTCCGCCCCGGACGCGCCGGTGCCCCGGCGGGAGAGCCCGCCGGGGCACCGGCCTCATTCATTCCGTGGCGAGTTGGCCGTCAGTCCCACCAGAACGTCCATACCGATCTCCGGGACTGATCACTAGCAATCGCTGCGTCGCCGAGATCGGGGCAGTACGCATACTGCTCCACTCCGACCTGGGCGACCTCAAGGAGAGTCCGAGGCGGTCGGCTGACAACCAGTTCCAGCGTCGACGAGTCCGCGTAGCGGAACTCTGCTCCGTACCGGTCATGCCAATGGCGGAGCACCGCGACGTGGTCGGCGGGCAGTAGGAGCCGGTCTGGATGGCCCGACCAGTTCGCCGTCCGCAACAGTGCGGGGAAGAGTGCGGGAAGCTCGTAGCCGGCATTCGCCTGGACGAAGTTCAGCCACAGGAGCCCCTCCTCTCGCTCAGTCCGTGGCGCAGACTCCGGGGTTGGATCGGGCCGGAGTGCGAGTTCTGCCTGAAGTGCCATCGGGTCGAACAGTCGTTCGTATTCCTCGATCTCCGACCTGTCTGCCTCACTCCGTGGGGGAAGGTAGATGTCGACCATCTCCCGCAGTCGTGCGGCCACCAATTCGGCCATCACCTCCGACGACTTGGCCCGCAAAGCCGAGCCGAGGAGCTTCCTGCTCCCTCCGGACCACGGCTGGTCACCGCCGTCGTGCTCGACCATGGCACGCGGCCCCAGTGTGGTTACGAAGGGAACCAGACCAGTCCGGTCATGCTGGGCATGCCACCATGCCCATGCGGACCGGACGGTTCTGCGATCAACACGGAATCCGTGGAGTGCGATGTCCGACGCGGAAACCGCGGATTCCACGGCTACCGGCCCTGGCGCGAGACCGTTGGCCTCGCTCTCTTCGGCTAGAAACCTGGCCGCAGCCGCCTGCTCTTCCATCAGTGTGCCCTCCTTGCTCTAACGGAAGTGGATCGGTTCAATTCCGTCTTCGTGCACAACATAGATCGAGGTTAGGTTGACCGTTCGTCGGCTATCTGAGGCCCACTCGTTGACGATCTCCTTGGCGTCGTCCACATCGATATTCTTCAGCTTGATGTAGAGGGCGTCTGCGCCCTTCTTGTTCGCGTCGGACAGCTGATCCCTCACATTTCTCGGCTTGTCCGTCGAAAGGATCTTGAACTCTGAGCGGATGCCGTCGACCCAGGCATCGAACCTCTTGTTGCCCTCGGCCCCTGGAGCAGGGATGTCCTCCCCACGGGACGTCACCGTGTGCTCATCCCGTGCCAGTTGAAGTGCGAGGTTGAACTCATCCTCAGTGAAGGCAGCCTCGCCGCCGTCTTTCCAGCCCTCGTCGATCCGGTCGAGAGCGTCGCCGAAGATTGTCTCCGCGTGCATCTCGCGCTGCGACTGGGTGATGAGGCCGCAGGCGGCTCTGCCAAGCCCGCGCAACTTGGCGCATTCCTTCTGCTGAAGCTTGATGATCACATCGACTTCGTCACTGTCTGCGAGGTATGCCAGCCGCTTCTTCCGAGTGTTGTCGCGGGTCTTCTTCGACCAGTGTCCGTTTCGCTGCTCGTGGTCCACCTTGGCGTACTTCTTCGTGTACCCGTTGGGTTCACGAGAGGGGTCCAGCTCCTCGACGTTCCAGCTACCCCCACCCTCGTACGAGCAGGTGATGCCGTGCTCGATGCACTCGATGGGCTTGAGACCGGACGGGTCCGAAAGCGCGACCGGGTTGTTGTTGGAATAGGTGTACCCGTGTGTCTGCTGCGGGTTGGCCAGGTCCATCAGTGGGTCGACGGAGATGAAACGGCCAATGGCCGGGTCGTACTCGCGGGCACCAAGATGGGTCAGGCCGGTGCCGGTGTCCTTGGTGCCGCCGACGAATCCCTTGTCCCCGGCCCAGCCGGTCGGCTGAGCGCCGCGCTCTTCACCGAAGATGCCTGTCTTGCGCCGGGTTACCGTCTGCGTGGCGTCGGCCGACACCTGGGTGGTGCCTGTGCCGTGGTGGTCGCTGAGCAAGAAGGTCAGCTTGCCACTGGTGCGCATTGCAACCGCCTGGCCGGCGACTGAGTAGTAGCGGGTCCCGGTAACGGTGGTGCCAGCCTTGTCGAGCTTGAGCTCGTTGCCGCCCGGCAGAGTGAGTGTGGTACCCGTGGAGTCCTTGCGAATCAGCCGCTGGCCGGCGGCGTCGTAGAGGTAGGAGTTGTTGTTGGTGCCCTGGACGACTGAGGAAAGATGGCCTTCATCGTCCCAGTTCAGGGTCTGCGTGGCGGCCGACCCGATCTTGCGGGTTCTGATATTGCCTGCCGCGTCGTAGGTGAACACCTCGTCACGGGGGCTGGTCCCAGTCTGTGTGACCTTGGATAGGTTGTGCTTGCCCAAGGTCGGGTCGGCGTAGCTGCGGGTGGTATCCGCCGAAGGCCCTGAGGGCGTCTTGTGCTTGGTCTCGGTCTTGCGGTTGCCGACGGCGTCGTAGGTGTACGTCGTCCAGTACGCATCCTGGCCGCCCACCGCGGTGCCTGAGGGATTGGAAGCGCAGGCGCTTCCCGTGTTGGTCCATGCCTCCGTGATCCGACGCAGCTCGTCGAGGGCGAAGCACTGGGTGTCGGTGGTCCGGGCCGTTCCCTGCCCGAAGCCGGAGGCGATGGAGGTGATGTTGCCGAGCGCGTCGTACGAGTACGTGGAATCCTCGACCCGCTGCGGGGCAACCTCGCGGTCGATGTAGCTCCGCTTCAGAGCGCCGCTGTGCTCGTCGTACTCCTTGCTGACCCAAATATGCTGGGCGAACTCGCCGAGCTCCTGGCGTATGTTACGACCGTAGTGGTCATAGGTGTTCGCCGAGATGATCGGGTCCACGCCCGCGCTGACCGTGTCGAGGAGCCCAGACTCGGCTTTGTACGTGTTGGTGATCTCCTCCTGTGACAGTCCGCCCATCGCGGGGTGCCGTACCCACATCACCTGGCCGGTGTTGGGGTTATAGGAGTTGATCCACTTGTACGTACCGGCAAGTGCCCCTTCGCTGTCCGGGATGGTTACCTGCTGGCCGACCGGCTGGTAACGACTGTTATACGAGGTGATCGAGCTCTCGTACCCCTTGCCGTTCACCCAGCGTGTGGACTTGGACGGCTGGCCCTTGGCGACGGTGTCGAACTCCCAGGTCGCGAGGGCGGTCGTGCCGCTCTTCAAGGCGGTTCGCCGACCCAGCTCGTCATAGTCCGAGTGCAGGCTGACCTGCCGGGCATCCGTGATGTCCGTGATCCGGTCGCCCTTGTCGAAGACGGACTTGGTGGTCCCCTCGTCGGGGTCGTCGACCTGAACCTGGCGACCCCGGATGTCGTAGGTGTACGTCCACTTCGCGCCGGACGGGTCAGTCACCTGCGACAGCTTGCCCACCTTGTTGTAGGCGTAGAAGGTGGACTGCGAAAAGGTCCGGGCCTCGTTGGTGTACTGCCTCTGTTCAACGGTACGGCCCAGAGCATCCACGACCGCGGTGGTCGCGGTGCCACCCTGCGGGGGAATCACCGTAGTGCTGTCACCTGTGTAACTGGTGGTGGTGCGCTTGGTCTCGCTACCGAATTTCTTGGCGATGACGGCTGTGACCCGGCCGGCTCCGTCGTACGCAGTATCCGCGGACGCCGGGTACTTGAGCTCCTGGCCGGTGACCAGGACGGGTTCGGCGGCGCCAGTCGCGAAGTATGAACCGGAGGTGCGCCACGCTTGTCCACGTGTGTTGTAGAACGTCTCGGAGACGATCCGACCAGCCCCGTCTTGAGAGGGTTCCTGTGTCTGTCGCGGGCGCAGGAGTCCGTCAGCGAAGGCATACGCCGCCTTGTATTTGGAGTCGTGAGTCAGGACCTTGGTTGTCGTGATGATCGGGCCGTTGTTGCGGACCAGGTAGTCGAAAACGTAGTTCGGCGAGTCGGGGTACGTGACTGCTGATCGGGCCGGCAGCCAGACCTTGGTGACCCGTCCAAGAGCGTCGTACGACGTCGTCGAGATCTTGCTGTTCGCATCAGTGAGTCGGACTGTCTGACTGCGCAGCGGTTCCAGAGTACTGGTCACGACGTGGCCGAGAGGGTTCGTGACGACCATGCTCGTCGGGACCTCGCCCGTGGCGGGAGTAAATGCCGTCGTCGTGATCTTGCCGTAGGCGTCGGAAGTCTTCAGGACCCGGCCGTGGGCGTCAACGCAGAGCTGCTTGCTGTCTGCACCGCAGATGCTGGGGATCGTGGTGCGGACGTCGTAGCCGTCGCCCTTCCCATTGATCCGCTCGGTTTTGGTTGGCAGACCCTGGCCGGGAACCGTGCCCAGGGTGCCATTGTCGTAGAAGGTGCGGGTCTCATCGACAACATCAACGGGATGGCTCCACGCCGAACCACAGTTCACGGCAACGGTCTTGACTCGGCTGACCTTGTTCAGGATCCCCGTTGTGTCGTTGCGCGCATAGCTCGTGGTTGTGCATGTCTCATCGCCGGTCTTGTCCTTGTCGCCGGTAGAAGACTCGGTGGCGACCATGCCGTAGGCGTCGAAGGTCCGGAGAACCTCGACAGTGCGAGTGCCGCCCGTGACCGGGGTCCGGGCTGACTCCAGTTTTGTGCCGGTCTGGTATGAGACCAGGGCAGGAAGGCCTGTGCGGATACGCGTGGCTATGGCATCATCCGAGCGCCACGGGGTGTAGGAGGTAGAGGTGACGAGCTTCGTGGTGTCGTCGCCGTTGTACGTCGAGGTTTCCCGGGACATGCCCGCGAACTGTTCGCGGTCGGTTACGGCGATGCCCGCGGAGTCCTTGACCTCCTGGCCGTCCAAGCCGCGGAAATAGCGGGTCTCGTTCAGGGTCCTCGGGTCGCTAGCGGCGCCGGTACGAGTCTGTACTCGCCCGTAGCCACGGGCGACAGAGTGGACGCGGTCCTCGGCCTTGGTGAACTCGTCGGTGCTCTTTGCCCACGCGGCGCCGTCAAGGTAAGAGTACGAGGTCACCTTGTCCGGGGATTCGACCAGATTATCGCCCTCGACGACCTGGTTGACGACGTAGGTGTTGAACCAGTCGAGCTTCGCGGTGTCACCTTCGTACGCCCACTTCACTGGGAAGCAGCGCGTCTTGTTCGAGCCGTCGGCCGGCGGCAACGTGGTAGCGGTGCAATCCGGCTGTGAGTAGGTGGCACCGATGGTGCCGCCCGTCTCCGTGGTGATCTTGTAAAGCCGCAGGCGGATGAACGCTGCGAGGCCGTCGCCTGTCTTGTCGACTCGGTTCGCCTTCTGCTCACCTTCGAATGTCACGGGGGGAGTGTCCAGCGACCCGCCCACCAGGCCTGTGCGTTGGATCGACATCAGCCACATGGGCGTGGAGATGCCGTCACCAGAAGGCAGGAAGTCCTGGTTCAAGGCCCAGGAGTCGACATCCTTGTACGACCCGTCGCTCAGCAGCTTGGTAGTGATTTTGGTGAGCCGTTTACGGGACCAGAAGCTCGGGGAGTACTGGTCCTTGCACTCGGCCGAGCCATTCTTACAGTGGAGGTCGAAGGGACTGTCGGGCCAGTTCTTCGCGTTGATCTCGTCGAAGGTGCCGCAGTTGGTTAGGCAGCGTTCAGAGACTCCGAACGTGACCTGGCCCATGGCCTTGCCGGTATAGACCGCGTCCGGCCTCAAGCCGTAGTCGATGTGGTCGAGCCAGCCGCCCCGGATGTACGGGGTGACCGTAGATTTGCCCGTGCTCTCAGAGACGTTGCGACCGTAGTTGTTTCCCTCGGTCTTCCAGTAGTACGCCATGGCGCTGGCACCGGGTGCGACGACGTAGTCGAGCTGCCACCGCCATGCCTGCTGACACCAACCGCTGGCGAAGTTCGCGTTGTAGCAGGGCTCACCGGACTGATTGCCGAACACCGGAACAGTCCAGGTTGAGTTGGTGACCGGATCGTCAGCGGCTGTGCCGTTGTCCTTCCAGCCCGGCAGCCGGTTCAGGCCGAAGAAGTATTGCGTACCGTCAGGCGTAGTGACCTTCCAGTGCTCACCGACACCGTCGACAGTAGCCGTGCCCTGATCGCCGTTGGATGCACCTGTAAGCTTCTCGATCTTCTCGGCGCCGTTGTCCTCAGCGTGCCAGCCCTTGCCTGTTTGGTAGACGAGTTCTGTTGACTTACCGCCGAGATGCAGCGTGGCGTTGTCGTTGTACCAGCATTGGTCACCGACTTTAGTGGTGTTGGTGGCACCGACCTTGTCGTCGTTGCATGCCTTGTATCGACGCTCGATGAAGCCGGGCTCGTACGACCAGCCGTCACCGAGCCAGGAGGGCTGGGTGTTCGAGGCTGCGGTGAGGCCGTCGACTGCCTGGGAGCTGTAGCTCAGGGCGATACCCGGTTTGGTGTTGCCCGGCACGCTAGGTATATCGATGGGGTAAGACCAGTTGAATGAACCGGACGCCCCACCGCCGCTCCATGACCCCGAAGGCTGGAGTGAGGTTGCCTTGTAGTCGCCGGTGGGGCCGGCTGTGTCCGCCGTCGCGCCCAAGACGGTTGCGCCGCCCACCGAAGCTGGGCCCGATTGGGCCTTTACGCCTTCCGGCTTGGACTGAAAGGTTGCACCCAGGGTGTCCACCTGAGCCGAGAGTTTGCCCGACCTGGTGTCGTTTCTGGTCTCAAGAGACTTCTGCGCTCGGCACTCCGAAAGCTCCGGCGTGGTCAATGCACATGCCGGAAGCTCTACCAGATGCAGCCGAGAGGCATAGTCGCCGCCGTAGGCACCGCGGAAGGAGTTGTAGTCCAACTCCACCTCCGCGGTGCCGACCTGTCCGTTGCCGTCTGAGCGGGCAACGGACAGCAGTACTCCGTCAACGCCAGCTTTACGAGCCGCGTCCTGGCCGGCCACGGTGACCTGCACCTTCGATGGGGCTGCACTGGCCCTGCCTGGGGCGGGATACACCGAGACCGGAAGCTTGCCGGCCCGCTGTCCCTCTGCTCCGACGGCCGGCCCCTGCGTTGCACGGGAGCGGAATGACTTCGAGACCGCACCTGAGGTGAGGTCCACCTCCGCCGAACCTGCCGTCGGCCAGACGACCTTCGGCGCTTTCCATGGAGTCGCGGCCTTGTCATCGGCCTTACTGGAACCACCCGTACGGACCGGTGAAACCGGCACCGGATTCGGCTGCTTCAACTCTGGCAGCAGCGGCCGGTCTTTGCTGGCTGCTACGGCTACAGCCCCCGGCAGCATGCCTGAGAGGACGGCTGCAGCCAGTGCAGCAGAAAGCCATCGCCCGCGAGATCTTCTCACACCCCACCCCACCTAACTTTGGAATTTACCGGCGCAGACTAACAGGCCCAATTCGCACATCTGACACTCGGCCATTGGCTTGAATTGGAGGGTCGATATCGCTAACTATTGCAAAGTGGATCTTGTGGAACGAATGGGATGATTCGGTTAAGATCGATATAAATGCGCAGGTCAGGGGTGTCCTATTCTCGGTGATCCGAGTAGAGTCTTCGCGAGTATCAGACACTTGGAGTTTGCGTGACGAGAAGTGATGTCCTATCCGGAAAGCCGGGTGGGCGGGGGATTCATCGAATAATTTCCATGGCTTTGGTGGGTGCGATAGCTGCCGCCGGATTGAGTCTGCTGCCTCCGGGCAGGGCCGCTGTCGCAGCTAGCGATCCCGTGGCGGAAGGCTCGATGACCGCCGAGGATTTCGCGCTTGCCCAAGCCAAGGCAACGGGTCAGCCGTATGAGCTGGCGTCTGCGCGGACCGAGACTTCTGACACGTGGGCGCTTCCGACGGGCAAGTGGTCGGTCAAGCAGCACGGGACAACGGTCCGTGTTCTACGCGCCGGTGTGTGGGTCGGTACCGACCCGACGCTGGTGGTTGGTACCGATGGAAAAGTCACATCGAAGGCATCGGCGGTACAGGTCACCTTCTCCGGCGGTGGTACAGGCCCCCTCCTGACCGGTGTGCGGGATGGCCGGACGCTGTCGCTGACCTGGCCGAAGGCGCTACCGAAGCCGACGCTTGCCGGGAATGTGGCGACCTACGCGAACGTCCTGCCCGACGTGGATCTGCAGCTGAAGGCAGAAGTCGAAGGCTTCTCGCAACTACTGGTCGTCAAGACCGCCGCTGCGGCGCAGCACCCTGACCTGACCACGCTGAAGTTCAAGCTGGACACCGTCGGCCTGAACGTATCCACTGACCCGACGACCGGCTTGATCAGCGCGACCAACCCGGTCGGGCAGAGGGTCTTCACCGCCTCCACCCCGATGATGTGGGACTCCACCACGACGGGAACGGTGGCCCCGGCTGCCGCAGCGGCGCCTTTGCCCCTCGCGGCCGAGGGCGGCGAGGCTCCCTCGGACGCGTTCATTGCTCCGTCAGGGGCGAAGGACGCCCAGATGCCCACGGCCGTGGTAGACGGCAGCCTCGAAATCAAACCGGATCAGGCCCTACTGAAGGGCGCCGCGACGACGTACCCCGTCTACATCGACCCCTCGGTCGCCTGGGGTGAGCGGCAGAACTGGGCGTGGGCTTACCGCAGCTGGCCCACCAACTCGTACTGGAACACGAAGGAGGATGTTCGGGTCGGCTTCGAGACCAAGACGAACGGTCTCTCCCGTTCCTATTTCCAGCTCGACACCGCCAACATCAAGGGCGCCCGGGTATCCAAGTCGACGTTCCGTGTCAGGGAGACCTGGGCCTGGTCCTGCACCAAGACTCCGGTGGAACTGTGGAGCACCGGGCCGATCTCGCCGCAGACCACGTGGGAGAAGCGGCCCAGCCAAGGCCGCTGGCTCGACACTGTCACGGACGCCAAGGGCCGGCCCGAATGCGCCGCCGGAAACCTTGAGTTCAACGCTACCGAGGCCACGAAGGAAGCGGCGTCCAAGGGCTGGTCGAGTGTGACCTTGGGCTTGAAGGCGAGCAACGAGGCCGACGAGTACCAATGGAAGCGTTTCGACCCCAAGACGATCACCCTGGAGACGGAGTACAACAACCCGCCGGACACCCCGTCCCGTCTGGGGACGTCACCGTCGGTGCCCTGCGTTCAGGGAGGGGTGGTTGGTAATACGACGGTCAGTGTTTACTCAATGATCTCTGACCGTGACGGCGGCAATCTGTCTGCCGAGTACGAATTGTTCAAGGCTGGTCAGAGTGCCCCCCTGCTCACCCAGAGCCTCCCTGCCAACAACGGCCGGGTCGCCACCTGGCTTGTCCCCGATGCCAGCCTGCCCAGCGGCAGCTACACGTGGAGGGTTCGAGCCAAGGACCAGGAGAACGTGACCTCGGCCTGGTCCCAGACCTGCAAGTTCACTGTGGACCGGACCAGGCCGGCCAAGGCGCCCAAGGTCATCTCCGCCGCTTTCCCCGACGGTAAGGGGGGGTGGCCTGCCGTGACAGGCAAGGCCCGTACCCCCGGATCGTTCACGATTTCAGCCAACGGCATCAAGGACGTCGTCTGGTACGGCTACTACACCGACTGGAACCCCGAGGTGAAGAGCGCCACTGTCGCCGCCGCTGCGCCGCTGACCATGGAGCTCACGCCGCCTGGCACCGGCCCGCACTTCGTCTACGCCTTCAGCCAGGACGCAGCCGGCAACCGCTCGGACACCACTGCCTATCTCTTCTATGCGGGTCGGTCCAACGTGCGCGATGAGTTGGGCGACGTCAACGGCGACGGGCTCCCGGACATCTGGAACAAAGACCTCTTCGGTAGCCTCCTCACCTACGCCGGGCAGGGCAACTCCAAGTTCTCTGCAGTGACCAACAGCGGAATCAGCCTCACCGCGGCGCGGGCCGCAATCAGCTCCGGCGACTGGGGGCAGGACGGCTACAACGACCTTCTCACCCTGGAGGCCGATTCCATCGACAAGATCGACAAGCTGTATTCCTACCGCAACAACGGCCTCGGATACGTCCAAGCAGGGGAGCGTACGCAGGTTAGGGTGCGCTGCGCTGAAGTCAACGTGGACGAAGGCTGCTTCGAGGTAGACGACCACTGGCAAGGAGCCTCCCAGATCGTTGATCCGGGCGACCTCAACGGCGATGGTCGATCCGACCTGTTGGTCAAGCAGGGCAACCGCCTTTGGGCCTACTACGGTGAACGCAATCACCGCCTTGACATGCATGGCGCGCCGGTCCTCGTGGGGGGCACCGACTGGGACAAGTACACCGTCGTCGCTCCTGGTGACCTCAACGGCGACAGCGTTCCGGACTTGTGGCTACGTGACAACGCCAGTGGCGATATTCTGCGCAGCTACGGCAAGAAGAGCACGGATAACAAGATTGTCGACCTTGCTACCTGGGGCACACAGACCCGCACCAAGGTCGGCTCAGGTGTGACTCAGGCCGGCTATCCGTCCCTGGGCTCGGCCGGAGACATCACCGGTGACGGCGTGGCTGACTTGTGGGCGCGGCAGTCTGATAACACCGTGGTCGGCTGGGGCGGTGTGGCCTCAGGCGGTACTGTCACTTCTTTCTCGGCCCGCTTCCAGATCGACGGTGTACCCGGTGCGAAGATCCCGGCGGGTACCACGTTGTCTTCCGGTAAGGAGTTTGTCTCCGGCAACTCCAAGCTGGTCATGCAGGCCGACGGAAACCTAGTGCTGTACGCGAAGGGCAAAGCCGTCTGGGCCACCGGGACCAACGGCAACCAGGGTGCCCTGGCTCGGATGCAGAACGACGGCAACCTCGTCGTCTACAAGGCCGACGGCACCACTGCCCTGTGGAGCAGTAAGACAGCCACCCCTTACTCCTACGCCGTGCTCCACCCCCGCGGTGTGCTTGTCCTCTACAACGCCTCCGGGCAGAGCCTATGGACCAGCGGAAGTCAGGGCCGGCCCGATTACAACGCTGACGGCTTCACCGACGTCATCGTTCGCGATGTCCACGGTGTTCTCTGGGTCTATCCGGGCACCGGTGGTACAGGCACGAGCACTCTCGGCGCGCGGTACTCCGCCGGGCATGGTTGGCAGCGTGACTACTGGACGAACATCTACAACGCGGACTTCAACAATGACGGCCACACCGACGTAATCGCGCGCAACCTCCACGGTGAACTACACCTGTATCCGGGTACCGGTAAGGCTGGAACCAACACCCTCACCAACCCTGTATTGATCGGCAGCGGCTGGAATATCTATGACCTGGGTTTTGGAGACATCAACGGTGACGGCCGGACCGACGTCATCGGCCGGGACAGCGGCGGCGGCCTGTGGCTCTATCCGCATGTAGGCGGCACGGGGACCCAGTCGCTCGGTGGTCGGATCTCGATCGGCGTCGGCTGGTCGTCCGCCGACTGGTCCACCCTCCGATTCGCCGATCTCAACAACGACTACAAGGTCGACATCTTGGCGCACCGCAGTACGGGCGATCTGTACCTCTACCCGAACACGAGTAAGGGATCAGTGAGCCTCGGTAACCCGAGCGTGGTCGGCATTGGCTGGCCCAACGCCGATTGGACGCCGTACGCCAGCGACCTCAACAGTGATGGCTCATCGGAGCAGGTCGGCGTGACCCGTAGCGGTGAGCTCTACGACTTCCTCCCCGCCGGTCGCACCTTGATCGGTACCGGTTGGAACGGCTACGACATCATCCTCTGACCCCAGACCGCAGTGAGGGGAGAGTCCGGTACGGACTCTCCCCTCACTCGCGTGCCCTCTTCTTTGCCCTAAGCGCCCGTTCCCGTTCCTGTGCTGGAGGAGCGGCGTAGGGGCTCGAGACCTCGGGTAAGGCTGCGCTTCAGGATGGCGGCAAGGGGGCGTTCAACGAAGCGGTGGACCAGCCAGGCGGCGGCGAGCATGCCCACAGTCATCACGGCGACCAGCGCCCAGGGGGAGAGGTCGTGGCGGAGCAGGCGGATTCCGGTCCAGCCGATGTGCTCGTGGAGGAGGTAGAGCGGATACGTGGTGGCGCCAGCCACGGTGAGCCACTTGCCGCGGATCCAGGAGAGCTTGCCGAGCGCGAGCGCGAGCATCACCAGATAGCCGAGGGTCATCAGCGCGATGGCGGGCTTAGCATCCATATTCCGGCCGAGGCTGGCGGCCAGGCCGTCGCTGTAGAGGGTGACCTGGCGGACCGAGAAGAGCCACGAGATCGCGACGATGCCCCAGAGCAGCAGGGTCGGCTTGAAGCGGTACATGAGGTACATCGCCACGCCGGCGATGAAGTACGGCGAGTACTCGGGCATGAGGATGTAGTTGGCCAGCGGCGCCCGCCCGGCGGTGACCAGTACGCAGGCGACGGTCCACAGTACGCAGAAGAGGATCACCCGGCGGTAGGTGACACCCTTCCACACCACCAGGGCGAACAGCAGGTAGAAGCGGATCTCGACCCAGAGGGTCCAGTACACGGCATCGACCGAGCTGACCTTGAAGGCTTCCTGGAGCATGGTGAGGTTGAGGAGCACGTCCTTCGCGCCCAGTGGCTGTACGACGACCGGCCAGAGAGTGACCACCGTCGTGGTGGCCAGGACGGCGAACCAGTACGCGGGATAGAGCCGCACGACGCGGGACGTGAAGAAGTCGCCCAGACTACGGCCCCAGCTGCTCATACAGATCACGAAGCCGCTGATGATGAAGAAGAGCTCGACCCCGGTCCACGTGTACGAGCCCAGCCAGGAGGCTGTGGGGAAGACCACGTCTACCGGCTTGGCCCAGGCGTTCTCGGAAGCTGTGGCGCCTCCCCCATACCCAACGTAGTGGTGGAAGACCACCATGAGCGCGGCTATCAGGCGCAGCCCGTCCAATGCGGCCAGCCTCGGACGCTTCCGGGCGGCCGGCGCGGGCGTAGGCGCGGGCGCGGTATCAGCCTCGGGAGCCGGGCTGGATATGAGGGGGGGCAACATCTTAAAGATGCTACTAAGAACCTGCCGTCTGCAACGAAGCCGAAGCTCGGCTGGACTCCTATGCCGACAGACCGCAACTCACGCTCGACCCGCTAACGAGGACGATCTCGCGTCGAAGCCGCTGCCCCCGCGTCGGCGGGGGGTCTCGTAAAGGCGGAGGAATGGCTGTGTAGGGGAGGCGAGTCGAAGTGACAGTCGCAGGCTCTGCGAGGAGTTTCCTGCAGCGCCGTCGGTAGGCGCCTGAGCTGCATCGATGCCCTGAGCGTCCGCGGACAGGCCCCAGCCGGCGATTTCGCAGTAGGTGCGGGCGCCGCGGGCTCGGGCGTGTTCCTCGGCTTCGAGGATGAGGAAGGCGGCGCCTTCGCCCAGGACGAAGCCGTCGCGGTGTTCGTCGAACGGCTTGGAGGCGTGCGCGGGACTTCTGGTGCCGCGGGCGAGGGCGCGAAGGGAGGCGAACGCGGCCATCACGGTGGGGTGGATGACGGCCTCGGTGCCGCCGCCGACCGCGACGTCGATGTGGCCGGCCCGGATCCGATCGGTGGCCTCGGTGCCCGAAGCGCACGCGGAGACGATGGTGCGTGCCTCGCCGCGGGTGTCGAGGTCGATGGCGATGCGGGCGACCGCTCCGTTGGGGACCGTCATCGGGCTCGCGTGAGGGGAAACGTGGCGGGGGTCTTTGTCGCGGAGCTGGTGGGAGGCGTCGACGAGGGCGGGGGCCCCGTCGATGATCGTGCCGACGCTGAGACCGGCCGGGTGAGGATCGACGACGGGAGTGTCCAGGCCCGCGTCGGCCCATGCCTCGCAGGCCGCGAGGACAGCGAACTGGGACCCCCGGTTCATGGTGCGGGCCTGGGCGCGGGGCAGACAGTCGGCAGGCTCGATGGCGGCGGGCGCGCCGATGCGTACGGGCAGGTCGGCGAACCTGTCGTCGAGTTCACGGATGGCGCTACGGCCGGTGAGGAAGCGGAGCCAGAAGGAGGCGGTGTCGCCGCCGAGCGGCGTGATCATGCCGATGCCGGTGACGAGCACTCGCCTGCGGGGGCGCGGGGCGTCGGGGGTGTCGGCCATGGGGACGGTCCTCCCGAAGGTACCGATCGGGGACCGTGCGCCCCGACCGCTCCACATCTGCCGCTCATGCGACAGCCGCAGGTACCTCCACGGTGCCCGTGCGCCGAGTCGGGGCGGCGGGGCTTTGGCCCTGAATCGCCTTGGCGTACGGCCCGCTCCGGGGCCCTCCCGGTGACTACGAAGGGAAGAAATGTGCCTCCGTAAATTCGGTCTGATGCGATGACACGCGGAGAATAGCCAACTATTTCGATTGCGCAGGCGGGTCTGCTACAGGCATCCGTTGGCCAGAGGTCGCCGGTCGGGAAGTTGTTCCGGCCAACCCTTTTCGTCTTCACCTGCGGCCGGGAATCCCCTGTTTGGCGAACAGCTGACCTGGGTCATCTGCCCGTTCCTTGATCATCTATAGGTGCTTGTTCCCTGGGTTCGGCTTGAATCCCTCGGTGACTTCGTCATTGTTTTTCGGACGACACTGCAATTCTGATTGCAGGGAAAGGGGAGGGATCGCACTCTGGGCCATTAAATCCACGACTGAGTTATCAGGGGGAGAGTATGTCCGAGCTCATGAGTGCGGGGGATCTGGCGGCGATGGGGGCTGCGGCGCTGGTCGCGGAGATGGCGAGGTCCACGTGGCAGGGCGTGCGTGATGCTGTGGCCCGGTTCTTCGGCAGCAGGGACGAGGAAGGTGCGGCGGGGCAGGTGCTCCAGCTCGATGCGGGCTACGAGCTGCTGAGCCGCACCGATGATGCGCACCAGCCGGCAGCGGAGAACGCCCTGCGGACCACGCTGGGGATCCAGCTGGAGGCGTTCTTGCGGAGCCAGCCGGAGGCTGCCGCCGAGTTCCAGGCCCTGATCGAGAAGACCACCGGGGTGTCCGGGCCGGTAGAGGGCAGCCGGCTGAGCGTGCGGGGCAACACCAACAGCCAGATCGTCGTCTCGGGCGGCTCCATCACCGGGAACACCCTCCACTACCGGCCGGAGGCCCAGCAGTGACCGAGGACAACCACCGCGCCGGGTTTCCGGGAGAACCGCAGAGGCTCGGGACGCCGTCCGCGCCCGGGAACTCGCCGTCCGCGGTGCCTTCCTTCGGCTCGCCGCCGCCTGCCGTGCTCAAGCCGCCAGCGGCCGAGTTGCAGGATCCGGCCGCCGAGCCGGACCCTGACCCTGCCGCCGAGGCGAAACCGGTCGGAGTCGAGGTCAGCGACAACAAGAACTCTCAGATCGTCATCGCCGGCCGCGACGTGACGATGCACAGCAAGCCCCCGCTGACGGTGACGCCCATCCCGTCCGCAGAGGTCGAAGCAGTCGGCCTGGCCTGGGTGGGTACGGGGCACCAGCACGAGCGGGTGAGCACCGCCGAGGACGCCAGGGTGCTGATGGCCGGGCCGGGCCCGGCGCTCGCGGTGGTCGCGGGCGCGCCGGGCATGGGCAAGCGGACCGCCGGCATCCGTGCCCTGTGGCAGCTGTCCGACGCACGCCGTCGCGACGGTGCGCAGCCGCTGGACCTGCAGGAGGTGCACCCCGACTGGGAGCGCCCCGAAAGCCCGGACATCGAGCTCATGCCGAAGGCGGAGGCGACCGGGTACCTCCTCGATGTCGCGTCTGAGATCGATGCCTGGAAGGCCCCGGGGGACGTGGCCAAACAGCTTCTGGCGCACGCCGAGAAGCTGCGTGAGGTCGGCTCGTACCTGGTGGTCATCGCCAACGAGGACGGGTGGCCCGCCGAGCAGTCCGGTGCGTTCGACCGTGTGCTGGTCACCGCCCGGATCCGGCCGTCCGCCCACGAGATCGCCATCGCGCACCTGAAGGCGCTGTACGGGAAGCCGGTCTGCGCGGACTGGCTGCAGCGGCCCATCGTGGGCAGCCCCGGCCCGGCCGCGATGCTCCTGAGCGCGAGTTCCACTCCCGCGGATGCGGTGCGGCTGGCCGCGAGACTGGCCGCGGTCGAGGAGTCCCTCGAGGGGTTGGAGACGGCGAAGTCGGCGTTCCAGGAGTGGCGTACGGACGTGAAGAACGTGTTCACGGCCACGGAGGACAAGCCCGAGGACCGGGCCTTGCTGATCGCTGCTCTGTTCCTCGACGGCGAGGACGCTCTCACGGTCCAGGAAGCGGCCCGCGCGCTCCTCAAGGACGACAAGGTCGGGAGCGTCAGGGAGATTCTCACCGGCCCGGACCTGACGAGCCGCCTGAACAAGGTCGGGGTCGAGGTCGAGAGCCGCAAGGTCAGCCTCGACCACAAGGCAGGCTACGCCCGCGCGGTACTGGTGCACCTGTGGCACCAGCGGGCCGACATCCACAAGCCGCTGCTGGCCTGGCTCGACCAGCTCGTCACCGCAGAGGCCGGCCCCGGCAGGCTGCGGACGATCAGTGACCTGCTGGTGGAACTCGCGATCGCCGAGAACGACTTCAGGGCGATCACCACCATCAAGGAGTGGATCGGGAAGGACAGCAGGGACGAGCACCTCGACCTGATCGCCCGTGTCCTCACACGGGCTGCCGAGGCCCCCGCTCTGGGACCCCAGGTCCGTTCCAAACTCCTGGACTGGGCCCAGGAGACGTCCTCCGAGTCGGTGGCCCGTGTGGTGGCTCTGGTCTGCCAGGGAGAGTTCGCCGAGCACTATCCGAGCCAGGCGCTGGTCCGCCTCAAGCACGTCCTGGGCCGCCCCGACCACGACGAGGCCGTCAAGACTGCCGAGGCCGCCCTGCGTACGACCGCCCGGGCCCGGGGCCAGCTGCCCCGGTTCTGGACGGCGCTGGGAAAATGGTCTGCTGAAGGCCGCCACCTGGCCGCCCACCGCGCTTTCCTCGCGCTTGTGGACCCGCAGGAGGACCCCTGGATCCTTCAGGTCATGCTGTCCTCGGCCGAGCAGCACCCCGACGTCAAGGATGCGCTCATCGACAGGTGGAGTGCCGCCCTTGGGAACTCCAAGGTCGACGCCGAGTCCCGCCAGGTCCTCCACAATTGGGCACACGCTTTCGTCGACGGACATGTCGAACTGGCTATGGTCAAGGAGATCCTTGACGAGGTCATCCAGCGCCACCTGGGTAGCTCGCCCATCTCCGACCTCATGTTCGGAGCACCCGGAGTCGCCTACGACGAGGCAGTCGTCTCGCTGCGTAAGGCCCTTCGCATGCCGGCCCAGCTCCAGCCCTGGCAAAGTCACGGCTCCGGCTACGCGGGGTCGTGACATGGCGTGGTTCAAAAGCAGGCGTCCTGGTACCTCCCGCAAGGGCCTGAACAGCGAACTCGCCCACATCGAAGCGCGCCTGGCCAGCAGGCACGAAGGGATCGGCTTCCACGTGGTGATCACCGCGACTGTGATCAGTGACCCGCCGGCCGACATGGACGCCGTCCAGGCCATCGCCGGCATCCGGGACACACTGCGGCATGCGGCGGCGGACGTCCTGCGGGTCCGTGATGCGTTCGACCTCGCCACGGTCCAGGACGTGTGCGCGGCCGAGCTGGGACGGGAACGGTCCCTCGCCGCTGTTCCCCGCCTGCTGTTCACCGCGAAGGCCACCGTCGGGCTGCTCGCCGAAGACCGCGCCGCCGTATCGGCCCTTCTGGGGGCACAGCGCCAGCAGACCATCGCCGATGAACTGCGCCGCCAGAGGGCCGAGGCGCTAGCCGTGCGTCTCTCACAACCTGCGACGCTCCTCGCGCACTGGCTCGAAGAAAAGGACAGTGACTGGACCAATGCACCCAGGCCCGAAGACACCGCCAAGATGGCCCAGCGCCTGGCAGAGCACCGGCCCGTCGAGCACCTCGGTGTGGAGTATGCGCTGGTCGACGTCGTACGCCAGTTCCTCAGTACCTTTCCCGAGCCATCCCAGAAGGTGATGATCCACGCGATTCTGGCCGGAGGCATGCGCGCCTTGGACCGCCACGACCACGCAGACCGCGTGGAGGCACTCGCCGGCAGTCTCGAACCGGCTCAGGTAGGTGGCCCGTGAACAGACGGCTGGCCTTAATCGCGTCCGGCTGGTGGTGCCCGTGAGTACGACGCTGTGGCGGTGGCTGCTGTCGCCGCGGACCAGCTGGCACGTCTGGCGGGCGGTACGGGCCTCCCGCGGGGACCTTTCCTTCGATGTGGCCTGGCGCCAGACCCGGGTACGGCTCCATCCGGACGAAGCCGATTACCGGGCAGCAGGCCACCGGAGGGACGGTGTCCCGCGGGCGGACACCGCTGCGGAGCAACCCTCTGCGATCAAGCCGGACGGGCCATAACCGCTGCCTCCACAAGGAGGACCAGCCCCAGACCTGCAGGACGGCCTCCGAGACCTCTCCGGCCTCGGAGGCCGTTGGCCGTGCTCGGCGGCCGTAGGAATCCTCGAAGCGCCTAGTGCGGGCCCCGCATGTCGCTCCTCATTACAGCACCGAGTGAATTCCACGAATGGTCGATAGGGATTGAGGGGACGTCTGGGTGGATCATTTGGACGGGTGAACTGGGATGGAAAGCCCTCTCTCCGCCCTGTGGCCGGCAGCTCAGGTTCGGCGGGTCCAAACGGTGTTCCCGGTGGTGCGGTGGCGTTGGAGCCCGTCACGCCGATCGCGTACGGAGCCCCCAATCAAGATCGTTAGCTGGAGCCCGTGACCTGGCGGAGGCCTCGCTGTCCACATGTGCACCAGTGGTGGAGATGGCGGGGACCGCCAAAGCCCAACGACCTGTTTGTCCCGTTCTCAAGCTGTCCATTGTCAGTGCTGCATGCGAGTCTGTGAGTACGCAGCCGGCAGGAACGAGCGGAGGGCATTGGCATGCGGGCATTGACCGTGCGTGTTCGGCATACAGATCCGCCTGCTCCTTCGGGATGCAGATGGTGCGGCGAGGAACAAAGCAGCCACGGACACCGCTGGGCTGCGTCCGCGGGCATGCACACGTGGGTGGCCCCTACGCGCGCTCAGCGCCTGAGCCGGATGAAGGCCCGCCGCTCACGTAGGATCTCTCAGTCGTCCGCGGGCCAATAGCGCTGCCCGGCATCACTGGCGATCTTCATGGCGGTCTCGAAGGCCTTGGTGAGGGAAGCCGGAATATCCGACGGTCCCCGCAGCTGACGGGTAAGCGCCACGACCATTTCTTCCTTGGAGCGGGGCGCATCGGCACAATGATCACGAACCAGAGTGTGCAGCTTCTTGCTGAACTTGCCCTCCGAACGTAGTGCCTCCACGTCCTCGGGCGTCCACTGCAGCTCGTCACTGCGCGGCCACAGGGCATTCATGGTGTCCGCCCACTGATCGCTGCCGAACACGTCCTCAAGTTCGTTCGGGGCTCCGATGAAGATGCAGTCGTCCTCTGCGAAGCCCTGCTTCTTCAGCCGGTCGATGTTGAACTCCTTCTGCTTGTCCGTGAGGGAGTCCGCGTCGACCATGAACTTCACCGTGCGGTGGTGTTCCTTGAGGAACTTGGCGAAATTGAGCGCCCCGTCGTTGCCTCCGCATGCCCACAGCGCGATGCCGGCGGACTGGATCGGGTAGCCGAAGGCAAGCTTGAACAGGGCCGGGAGCGCCGCGTACTCGGTAGCTCCTTCGACCCCGATGAAGCACCTTTCGTGCAGCAGGACGCTGTTGCGGAACCCTAGGGACGTCGCCATGTTCGACAGGAAGCGGCGCGTGTCGGCATCCGTGTCGTTGCTGGTGAGGGACTGGATGTAGGCCCGGCCGTTGCGGCTGTGCAGGTGGACGATGTCCTGGATGTCCACGCCGTCGATCAGGTTGAGTGAATGGGTGGCGACGACCACGGTCGACTGGGCTCCGCTGGCCGAGGCTTTGATCATCTGCATGACGCGCCGCTGGTGGTCGTAGTCCAGGTGGGTGTCGGGCTCGTCGTAGACGATGATGACGCCGCCGCCCGCGCTGTCCTCGGTTGCCTCGGAGAGGAGCTGCTGGCTGGCCTCCCACAGTGCCAGGGTGACGCGCCGGGACCGGCCGGCTCCCGCGGCTGACAGAGGTACCGTCTGCTGCCCGCTGGCGGAGGCCGCGAGAGCCACGCTGACGACGGACGGCTTGAACTGGATCTGCGGCTCGAGGGTGAAGTCATCGAAAGCGCAGCGCTCCAAGACGAGCTTGCGGAGGTGGTCGGCGTCCTCCTGCAACTGCTTGGCGAACTCGTCCTCCAGGCCGGTGATCTTCTGCCGGGTCGGCTCGTCCAGGGTGTACTCGCGCAGCTTCGCGGTGAGGATGCTGCGGACCACTGCTTCCGGCGACTCGGCGGAGTCGCCCTTGAAGTAGAGAAGCTGAGGCAGAGCGTCCTTGACCACAGGCGGCGCCGCAGCCCAGTCGGTCATGTGAGGGGTCAACGCCGCGTGCTCCTCGAGGACCTCCATCCAGCTCGCCCGGACGTTGGTCTGGCCGGGCTGGAGGCTCAGACCCAGGCTGGAGGCCAGATCACGAAGTTCAGTGACCCTGAGTCCGTGAAGATCCCTGAGCTCAAGGCTCTGGGGAACCCAGGACTCCCACTCCAGGAGGGCTCCCTGCCCTTCCACGAACCGGCGACGGATCCGAACCGGGGAGGAGGTGTTGAGGAGCTTTGCCTCGCCAGCCGAGAGCTCGAACCTTCCCTCCACGGTCACCGTGCGCGGCGGCTCCTCATCGTCGAGTGCCGGGAGCGCGGACCGCTCGGCTACCCCGACCGCGAAACGAGAGATATCGCTTTCCAGGATGTCGCGCTCGCCAAGAAGAAAGGCCAGGGCATCCAAAGTGGCGGTCTTCCCGCAGTCGTTGTGGCCTGCCAGGATCGTTTGCTTCCTGATCGGGATGTCCTGCACGTGCGCCAGGGAGCGGAAATTGCTGACGCTGAGCCCGATGAGTTGCACGACGCTCCCTTGCTTCTAACGGTATGGCCGCCGGAGTGCGCGCGACGGTCACCGCTGGTAACACACCCTTCGACTGTGGGTGGGGAAGACTCTAGCGCCTGTCCGCCATGCGGGTGCAGCTGTGCACCATCTGGGTGCACAGCGAACGTCGCGGTCTCTGAATACCGATACGAGGGGGAAGTTTTCAGCCAGTCACTTCCCGGGCCGGCCATGAGGCGTCACCGTTGCGCGGGATCACAATGGCCGCTGTTCAGAGGCATTGGGACAACCAGGCGGCGTTTCCCCTCCTGGCCAGATCTCCCCACTCGCTTCGGGGCTGGGGAGTCCTAGCCAGCCGCGACCTCAGCCCAGACCATCTGGCCACGTGTGTGCTGGATGGTTCCCCAGCGCACGGACAGGCAGTCGACCAGCCAGAGGCCCCGCCCGTTGACGTGGTCCTCGACGCACTGTTTTGGCGGCTGCCCACCCCGCGGTCTCTGACCTCCACGCGCACATGGTGAGCGTGTTCACGGGACTCGACGCTCAGGGCCACCCTCACCGGCCCCGAGCCGCGTACGACGGCGTTCCCCACGAGTTCGGAGACGATCAGCACGACATCGTCCGCGGCGTGGGAGAGGCGCCACGTATTCAGTTGGCTCGTCACCTGACGGCGAGCCGCACCGCACGAGGCCGTGCTGGCCGGCAGAAGCCAGACACGACGGGAGGAGGCCGTGGTGGCCGGTCCTGCGGTTTCCGTTGACATAACGAGCTCGCAGAGGGGGAGTCTGAGAACGGTGACAGCGGTTCAGCGGCCGATGCCCGAATCAGTGATGGTCGTCTGGATATGCCGGGCCGATGATCGACGTCGGCCTGACCCGTCCCCGCTCTTCCGGCCAGCAGGGCGAGACGCTGTCAGCTGGAGGGGGAAGCAGGCCACACATACACGTTTAGGTTCTATGGGGCGATGCTATTTTCCAGGCCCCGCACCCTTCATTGGAGGACAGCCCAAGGTGACGCCCCCCGATTAGCCGTTCACGCAACCGCCGTCACGGCCGCGGCGTCCGACGGATCTCGAATGACGGGTTGCGGCTATCAGCTACGACATCCCAGGCTTCGAGGCAGGGCCAGCGTTACGACCCGTTCCATGAACACATCTGGGTCTGTTCCGGGCCACCCTCCCTTTCTTTCTGGGACTTCGATGCGAAGGGGGAGGAGGAATCCCCGTTCGGCGCACGCGATGTCCCCCAGGTCGATATCTGCGACGTCCACACCCAGCGAATCCCTCAGCCTGGACCCCACCCTGTCCAGGGCCTGGCACTCGCTGTCGCCAGAAACGAGAACCCTGACCCCTTCAGTCGAGTAACCCCGCGCAGAGCTCGCCCTGGCGTCGGCGTGCAGATCGTATAAAGATCCACTACCCGGCCTGTCCTTGACTCAGAAGAGAGAGATCGGGCCGTCGGGAATCCAGCCCTCCACGTATCCGGTCACGAGCGAAACCAACCCCTCGGGGGAGATTTCGCGCCGTCGGCGTCGCAGATCAGAAACACCCCACCTCACATGCGACGGAGCACTCCCTTCGAACAGCTCGCCCTGCTCGTCACTGACGTGAATGATCAAAGCGCGTGACGTCGTAGCGCGGTCGAACTCCCACGTCTCCCCGAGTCGCGACTCGAACGTGCCGTAGACAGAGCCGAACCGAGGATTCTGTACGTGCCATTCCTCGAGCAGAAACCTGGTCGCAGCGTCTTCGAAGTCGGTGCTGGCTCCGACACGGATCTGGGGAACGCTCCACCTGCCGCAGCATCCACCGCAGAGCAGGAGCCGGCGCTTCTTGTCGAGCAGGAGCAGGTACGCGAGGCGGTCTGACCGGGGCCATGGGACTTGTGAATCGGGCATGACGCAAGACTGCAATGATGCTACTTAAGTGGCAATCCATGTGCTGCCGGATGGGCGATGACCGCTGAAGCCTGCTGTCCCGGTCCGGGTATGGGGCCGGACCGGGACAGCAGGGAATCGCCTGCGGGAAGGAGGGTGCGCGACCTGCCGTGGCCTGCGGAAACGCCAATACGCCGTTTGAGTTCGACGGGGTAGGCGTTTGGCCGGCTCTCAGCTCGCGGGGCTTGATCTGCGGCGATGGAGTTTCCGACAGATCCCACGAAGGCGGGCCCTGCGTGCAACGTGGCTGGCTGCTCTGCGTGAGAGTCCGGCTCGCCTCGGCAAGGTCCTGGGCTGTCACAAGGGCAGCCCAGGGACAGGGTAGCGGATCAGGGCGGGGCTCCGCGGGTCAGTTCTCGGGGGAGCGGCCGGGGCGCGTCGGGGGCTCGTCGTCGCGGTCGACGCGAGGAAGTGGGAGGGGTGACGGTGTGCGTCCGACCTCAGTGCGTCAGGAACCGGTTCCGCAGTCGGGCCGTCGTGGCCGGGGTGATGCCGACCTCGTCCGTCAGGTAGGAGTGGACCGAGCCGTGGCGGGTGGCGAGGTCGGCCAGGGTCAGGCGCAGGATCTCGGCGGGTGCGCGGCCGTACGAGGGCCAGCGCATGGTGCGGCCCGGGTGGGCGGCGTGCCAGTCGGCCGTCAGCCGGGCGGTGGCCAGCTCGGTCAGGGCGAAGTCCGCGAGGATCTGCTCCTCGTCCACGCCGAGGAGGGTCAGGACGAGCGCGGCGATCAGGCCGGTGCGGTCCTTGCCCGAGGTGCAGTGGAAGACCGCGGGTCCCGGGCCCTCGGCGAGCAGTTCGATCGCGGCGCGGATCTCCGCCACCCCGTCCTCGGCGACCTCGGCGAACCGGTCCGCGAGGAACCGCCACGGGTCGGTGTCCGGGTCGATCTCGGCCTGGTCGTACGGCCGGTGCTCGATGCTGTGGTTGGCGTACGTGAACCGCTCGGGCTCCGGTATCCGCCCCTTCGCCTCGATCTCCCAGGGGTAGCGCAGGTCGATGACCGTCCGCACGCCGAGGTCCAGGAACCGGTCCCAGTCGGCGCCCGCGAGCTTGCCGAGCGAGTCCGCCCGGTAGAGGGCGCCCCACACGACGGTGGAGCCGTCCTGCGTGCGATAGCCGCCCAGGTCACGGAAGTTGTGCAGTCGCTCGAACTCGATGTGGCGGGTCGTGGTCATGCGCGGATCCCCTCGGTGCGTACCGATGATCTTCCTGTGGTCGAGAGGCTACCCGGGCGGCTCAGCCCATCCGCAGGGCCGCGGCGAAGTCCATCTTGTCCTCGAGCCGGCTCAGGTTGCGCCCCGTCAGCGCCTCGATGCGGCTGATCCGGTAGCGCAGCGAGTTCACGTGCAGGTGCAGTGCCTCCCCGCAACGCGCCCATGAGCCGTCGTGTTCCAGGAAGGACCGCAGTGTGGGCACCAGGTCGGAGCGGTAGCGCCGGTCGTAGTCCGTCAGCGGGGCCAGCAGCCGGCGGCTGAACTCCCGCCGGACCTCGGCCGGGATCAGCGGCAGCAGCGCCATGACGTGCGCGGCGAGATCGTCCGGCCCACGGGCGGCGACCTGTTCCGAAGGGGCCGCGACCTGACGGGCGTTACGGGCCTGCGCGAGCGCGTGCCGCAGTTCCGCGGCCCCGCCCACCGGGTCGCTGACGCCGAAGGCCAGCCGCTCCCCGGCCCGCAGCCCGCGCGGCAGCGAGCCGCCGGCGACCCGGACGAGCGCCTCGGGGGTCAGCCGTGCGTCCGCCCCGACGAGCACGAAGGCGACGGCCTCGGCCCCGTCCCCGGCCGTGGTGACGGCCATCCGCGGACCGGCGTCCGGCCCCAGGCAGCGCGGATGCAGCAGGACCTCCTCCAGCAGGTCGCGCACGGACGCCGGTACGGGGAACCCGTGCGCCCCCTTCGAGTCCAGCCGGGCCGATACGGCCTGCCAGAGCAGCCGGCCTTCCGAGTCGGCGTCCCCGGCGGTCCCGGCGTCCCCGGCGACTCCGACGGCCCCGGCGTCCCCCGCCGTGAGCCGGGCCGCCGCCTCCTCTTCCTCGAAGAGCGCCTGCCCGCCCTCCCCGACGGCTGCGGCCGAGCCGACCAGCGCCAGCAGCCGTTCGGCTGCGCGCCGCCGCATCGTGCGATCGGTCTCGCGGCCGCCGCGCTCCACCGAGACCAGCCGCGCGAGCCGGTCCAGCAGGTCGAGGCGTTCGTCGTTCCAGTCGGCGCTGTCGGCCTCGACGGCGATCAGCCAGTCGGTCAGCGCCGCACCGGGAGCGCAGTCCCCGTCCCCGGTGCCGGAGCGGACCGGGAACAGGGAGAAGGCCGTCCCGCGCGCGACCGTGCGGTGCGGGGCCCGCTCGCCCGCCCGTTCGGCGGCCAGGAACCGCCCGGCCAGCGCGGAGGCCGTCTTCTCCGGCAGCGGCGGCTGAGCGCCCGCGATCTGCCGGCCGGTCGGGGACAGGATGTGCGCGTGCAGGTCCAACTCGGCCAGCAGCAGTTCGAGGAGGGCTTCGGCCCCCGCCCCGGCCTGCCGTTGGGTGCTGAAGCGCCGGTGCCGGTCGACGAGCGCGGCGAGGCCGCCGATCCGCTCCTCGGTGCGGCCGCGCGCCACGTACTCGGTGACCGAGGTGAACGGCACCTCCACGCCCACCGCGAGCAGCGGCAGCCCGTACCGGGCGCAGGCCTCCACCAGATCGTCGGGGACGTGGCCGAACTGCGCCTCGCCCGCGCCCAGCGCGACGGCGCCCGCCTCCACGAGCACGCGGACGAACGCGTCGGACCGGCCGGCCCCTGCGTCCTGGCCGGCCCCCGCGTCCTGCCGGTGCCAGGCCAGTCCGGACAGCACCAGGTCCCCCGGGGACACGAAGCGACCGGGGTCGGGCAGGTCGATGGTCACCGTTCCGAGGACGGGCCGGTCGAGGTCCCGCTCGCCGCCGGGCAGCCGCAACAGGCGCAGCAGACACAGGTCCGCAGGCGCCTGGGCCTCTTCGGACGACAGCAGATCACGCAGCCTCATGACCCCACTTTGCCATGCGGCGCCGGGTTCCCGATCGCGACGGATTTCCGCTGAACCCCAGGTCAGGCCTTTACGTTGGGGTAATTCGACGGAAATCGGGGTGAGTTCGCGAGCCCCGGTTCGTGGGATCCGTGCCCGCGGACGACAGGCCCTAGAGGCCCATCGGGGCGTGCAGTTCGACGAGGAGTTCCACCTCGACGGGTGCGTCCAGCGGCAGCACGCTCACGCCGACCGCGCTGCGCGCGTGGATGCCCGCGTCGCCGAAGGCGGTGCCCAGCAGCTCGCTCGCGCCGTTGAGCACGCCGGGCTGTCCCGTGAAGTGCGGGTCGCTGGCCACGAAGCCGACCACCTTGACCACGCGCTTCACCGCCGAGAGGTCCCCGGCGACGGAGGCGACGGCGGCCAGCGCGTTCAGCGCGCACTGCTGCGCCAGCTCCTTGGCCTGCTCCGGGGTGACCTCGGCGCCGACCTTCCCGGTGAGGGGGAGCGCGCCGTCGACCATCGGGAGCTGCCCGGAGGTGTACACGTAGTGCCCGCTCTGTACGGCGGGCACGTAGACGGCGACCGGCGAGGGCGTCGGCGGGAGCTTCAGGCCGGCGGCGGCGAGGCGCTCTTCGGGGGTGCTGGTCATGCGCGGATCTCCTTGTGGTCGCCGGCAGGGGAGGGGCTCGGGCGCGGGAAGAGGATGACCGGCTTGATCATGCCCGGCTCCTTCGCGGCGAGCCGCCCGAAGGCCTCGCCGACCCGGTCGAACGGGAATTCGTGCGTGGTGATCACCGTCGGGTCCACCAGCCCGTCCCCGATCAGGTGCAGGGCGCGCGCGAGCCGCGCCCCGCTGCTCTGTGGCGGCCGGCAGCGGGCGTACGTGATCTTCCCGCTCTCCGAGAGCCCCCCGCGGGCGGCCCTCGCGGCGGCGGGCTCCGCCGTCGCCATGATCGCGCGGTCGGCGCCCGCGCCGCCGGTCAGCTCCATGATCCGCTCGGCGGTGTCCTCGTAGGCCGGGTCGATCACCACGTCGGCCCCGAACCGCAGGGCGAGGCGCTGGCGCTTCATCTCCGGCTCCACGGCGATGACGCGGGCCCCGCGCAGCCGGCCGGCCGCGATGGTCGCGCCGAGCCCGACCGCGCCCTGGCCGAAGACGACGACGCTGCCGCCCGGCGGAGGCCCGGACTCCTCGGCGGCGGCGAAGCCGGTGGGGAGCGCGCCCGCCGCGTAGAGGGCCTGGTGGTCGGAGATGGTGTCGGGGAGCGCGATCAGCCCGGCCCCGGCCGACGGGGCGCGGAAGAACTCGGCGAGCCGCCCGTGGCCCTCGACGCCGACGCGCCGGCCGACGTAGGACGGGCAGACCCCGGGGCCGACTTCCTCGACGACGCCGACGGCCTCGTGGCCGAGCCCGCCGGGCGCCGCGTTGGCGATGTGCCCGTCCCAGGCGCAGATGAGCGCGGCCGTGGTGCGTACGAGGACCTCGCCCGGCCCGGGTTCGGGGACGGGCCGGTCCAGTACGGCGGGCGGCTCGCCGGCACGGCGCAGCGCGAAGGCCTTCACGAGTCTCCTCACTACGTCGTTACACGGTCCGGTTTCCAACCATGCGGGTACGGATCCGGCCCGGCGGGGGGCCGTAGGTCGGGACCTGGCGGGCCTACGGTCGGCACTTCGAGTCGCTGCTCGTCCCGTCCCGGGCCCCGTACCGCCCCGTTGGGCCGTCGCGGAGGCCGGGCGCCGGGCGCCGCCCGCACCGCCGCATCCCCGTCCCGCCCGCGCCGCCGCATCCCCGTTCCACCCGGGGAGCGCACGCTCACGGCCGGGTGACCCGGACCTGGTAGCTGCCGTTGCGCAGCTCGCCGACGACCGAGACGCTGATGCCCGACTTCTCGTCGGTGAAGGTCTCGCCCGGGCGGAACGGCGCGTCCGAGAGCTCCGCGTGCACGTTGGAGCGCCGGGTGCAGCCCCCGCTCGCGCCGGAGCTGTCGGAGACGGTGACGGGCCCGCGGCCGGTGTCCACCTCGGAGTCCACCTTGTAGATGAGCACGCCGGGCTTGCAGACGGCCTCGTCGTTCCCGGCACGGGTGCGCACCTCCACGGCGTACCCGGCGCTCTCCGAGACGGGGATGAAGGCCAGCTTCGTGCCACCCTCCACGGCCAGCGGGCTCAGCACGTGGTCGCTGACCCCGGACTTCCCGGCGCAGCTGATCTGGTTGCTGTCGAGCCAGCCCAGCTTCCACTTGTGCCAGCCCAGCAGGTCGTTGTTGGCGCCCCAGTCCTCGCTCATGATGTCCCAGTGCCCCACCGTGCCGCCGCCGTCGGCGGTGTAGAGGTCGGGCAGGCCGAAGACGTGCCCGTTCTCGTGGGGGAGCACGCGGTAGCCGGTCTCCCGGTAGGTGCCGGAGCCGTCGTCCTGGCGGCTGTAGACGAAGGACGTGTTGGCGAGCGGGACGCCGTCCGCCATCGGGGCCTCGCCGTTGCCCGAGAAGGTGACGGAGAGGACGGTGTCGAGGGCGGAGGGGCCGGCGTTCGGGGTGACGAGGATGTTTATCAGGTCATACCGGGAGAAATCGACCTCGGCGTCGGAGGTCTTGATGATGTGCTCGACGAGCTGGCGGTAGCCGGGCTCGTACGCGGAACCCCGCTCGATCCCGTACGCCGCGAACGGCATCGGCATCCGCAGCCAGTTCTTTATCGGCGCCTCGGCCCGGTAGGTCAGCCGCCCGTAGGAGCTGGTGCGGAACCAGTCGGACGTCTGCGGGAAGAACTCCGCCAGCCGGTCGGCCGCCGTGCCCTCGCCCTTGGCGTCGGGGAAGTCGATCATCAGGTTCAGCGCCCGGACCTCGCCGGTCGAGCGGGAGTACCCCGGCGCCGTCGGCAGTCCCTCGGACATCTGCACGCCCATCGCGCCGGAGATCCGGCAGGGTGCGAGCAGTGCCTCGGCGCTGGTGGCGCCCACCGGCCCGGCCGCCGAATGGCTGCGGCCGGATATGCCCGCGCTCGCCGTCGCCGTGATGCCGAGTGCCAGCGCGGTGATGCCGATGAAGACGCTGGTGCGGCTTGGCTTGCGTATCCGGTGGCGCGTCTGCGACATGGAGATCGGCCTTCGGGTCCGCGGCAGCCGGCCGGGTCCGGACTGCGCTCTGTGGGCCCACCCTCCGACGGCTGGAGTGGGCCCGCGCGCCGGAAGAGGCCAAATGGGATCAAAAGGCCCGGAGTGGTGTGACCCAGGTCACACGGAAGAGTGAAATAAGCGGGGACCCTCTCCCCGTTTGAACCAGAGTCCCCATGAACCGGGGAGCTGCTCCCCGTTTCGAGGAGCGAGCAACCCGCCCGGAAGTACGCGTGACCCTGCCAGGGAGTCGTCCATGAAGAGCCCCGCCACCACCGATCCGGCGGCCCTGCCCGTACCGGGCCCGGAGGCCGACCTCGACCTCACGGCTCCGGCCGCGGGTGTCGCGGCCGGAGCCGCAGGTGCGGGCACGGGCACGGGCACGGGCACGAGCGCAGGTGCGGGCACCGGCGCGGGCGCCTGCGCGGCCGTGGGAGCGGCTGCGGGCAAGGTCAAGGCGGCGGTCAGGGCGGCGGGCAAGGTCGCGGGCAAGCGTGCCCGTACCGGCACGGACGCGGTCCCGCGCCCGCGCGCCGACGCCGTCCGCAACCGGGAGCGCATCCTGGCCGCCGCCCGCGACGTGCTCGTGGAGTTCGGCCCCGCCGCCCCCCTCGACGAGATCGCCCGCCGGGCCGGCGTGGGCAACGCCACGCTCTACCGGCACTTCCCCGACCGCCCGGCCCTGATCCACCACGTCGTGCTCTTCGGTCTGGACCGGGTGACCGCTCTGGCCGTCGACTCGCTCGCCGAGGAGCCGGACGCCTTCGCCGCACTGTGCCGGTTCACGCACGCGGCGGCGGACGAGCGGATCGGCGCCCTGTGCCCCGTGCTCGCCAGCGACTTCGACCACGACCACCCCGAACTGGTCGCCTCCCGCGAGGTCTTGGAGGAGACGATCGAGGCCCTGCTGACCGCCGGCCGCACCTCCGGGCTGGTGCGCGCGGACATCGGCGTCGGCGACCTGATGATCGCGCTGTCCCAGCTCAGCCGCCCCCTCCCGGGCACCGGCTGCTTCGATGCGAACGTGTTCGTCCACCGTCATCTGCAGCTGTTCCTCGACGGGTTGAGGGCGCCGGCGCGCTCCGAACTGCCCGGCTCGGCGACCACGCTGGCGGACTTGAGGCGGAAACCCATGTGACGCCCCCGGGTCGCGCCCTTTAGCGTCGCAGGACCGCCCTAATCGTCACTTTTCAGTCATCTCGCACCATGAAGTGGGTACCCCCATGTCAAAAACAGCCGCGAACCCGCAGCTGACCGGCGCCGACCCCAGTCGCTGGAAGGCCTTGGTCTTCATCGCGCTGGCGCAGCTGATGGTCGTCCTCGACGCCACCATCGTGAACATCGCCCTCCCGTCCGCCCAGACCGACCTCGGCATATCGGACGGCAACCGCCAGTGGGTCATCACCGCGTACGCGCTGGCCTTCGGCGGACTGCTCCTCTTCGGCGGCCGCATCGCCGACAAGTGGGGCCGCAAGAACGCCTTCATCGTCGGCCTCATCGGCTTCGCCCTGGCCTCCGCGCTGGGCGGCGCCGCACAGGGTGAGGCCATGATGCTGGGCGCCCGCGCCCTCCAGGGCGCCTTCGGCGCACTGCTCGCGCCCGCCGCGCTCTCGCTGCTGGCCGTCATGTTCACCGACGCCAAGGAGCGCGCCAAGGCCTTCGGCATCTACGGTGCGATCGCCGGTGGCGGTGGCGCCGTGGGCCTGATCCTCGGCGGCGTCCTCACCGAGTACCTGAACTGGCGCTGGACCTTCTTCGTCAACATCCCGTTCGCGATCGTCGCCGCCGTCGGCGCCTGGATGATCATCCGCGAGCCGGCCGGCGGCCGTAACCGCGCGCCGCTCGACATCCCCGGCGTCGTGCTGTCCACGACCGGTCTCGTCGCCCTCGTCTACGGGTTCACCCGCGCCGAGTCGGCCGGCTGGGCCGACGGCCTCACCGTGGGCATGTTCATCGCCTCCGCCGTGCTGCTCGCCGCGTTCGTCTACGTCGAGTCCCGTACGGCCCACCCGCTGCTCCCGCTGCGCGTCCTGCTGGAGCGCAACCGCGGCGGCGTCTACCTCTCGCTGGGCCTCGCCGTCATCTCGATGTTCGGCCTGTTCCTCTTCCTCACCTACTACCTGCAGGTCGTCAAGGGCTTCTCGCCCGTCACGACCGGCTTCGCCTTCCTCCCGATGATCGTGGGCATGATCACCGGTTCCACGCAGATCGGCGCCCGCCTCATGACGCGGGTCCCGCCGCGCCTGCTGATGGGCCCCGGCTTCATGGTCGCCGCCAGCGGCATGCTGCTGCTGACGCAGCTCGAGGTCGGCTCCTCCTACCCGGCGCTGATCCTGCCGGCGCAGCTGCTGCTGGGCCTCGGCATGGGTACGGCGTTCATGCCCGCCATGTCCCTGGCCACGTACGGGGTGAACCCGGCCGACGCCGGTGTCGCCTCCGCGATGGTCAACACCTCGCAGCAGGTGGGCGGCGCGATCGGCACCGCCCTGCTGAACACGATCGCCGCCTCCGCGACGACCGCGTACCTGACCGACCACGCGGCCGAGGCCGCGTCGGGCGGCCCGGCGGCGAAGCTGATCCAGGCCCAGGCCATGGTGGAGGGCTACTCCTCCGCGATCTGGTGGGCGGTCGGCATCCTGGTCGCCAGCTCGCTCATCGCCCTGACCCTCATCACCACCGGCAAGCCGGGCGCGGGCGACCCGGTCGCCGAGGGCGAGGACGCCGACATGAAGATCCCGGTGATCGCCCACTGACCCGAGGCTCACCAGAGGGGGGCGGACCCCGCTCCGGAGTACGGGAATGACTGATGACCCCGCGTTGTTCAAATTTGAACGACGCGGGGTTAGTCTGTGTGTGGCGGCCCGCCGTGACGATTCCTGGAGCCCCTGATGCCGACGCCCGAAGCCCTGACCCCCCACCGGACCCGGATGCCGGCGCTCTACCTGAGCCACGGAGCCCCGCCGCTCGCGGACGACCCGGTCTGGCCCGGCGAACTGGCCGCCTGGTCCGCTGACCTGCCCCACCCCCGCGCGATCCTGATGGTCTCCGCCCACTGGGAAGAGGCCCCGCTCGCCCTCGGGGCCACCGAGCCGGTCCCGCTCGTCTACGACTTCTGGGGCTTCCCCGAGCACTACTACCAGGTCCGCTACGACGCCCCGGGCGCACCCGAGCTGGCCGCGTCGGTCCGCAAACTCCTCAAGGCTCCCGGCACCCCCGTCCAGGACATCCCCGACCGCGGCCTGGACCACGGCGCGTACGTCCCGCTGGTGGAGATGTTCCCGGAGGCCGACATACCGGTGCTCCAGATATCCATGCCGA
Source organism: Streptomyces stoeckheimensis (assembly GCF_045822005.1). NCBI lineage: Bacteria > Bacillati > Actinomycetota > Actinomycetes > Kitasatosporales > Streptomycetaceae > Streptomyces > Streptomyces stoeckheimensis. The sequence goes on from NZ_CP169550.1 coordinate 5,265,924, forward strand.
CCCTCGACCCGCGCCGCCTGATGGAGATCGGCCGCAAGCTGGCCCCCCTGCGCGACGAGGGCGTCCTCATCGTCGGCAGCGGCTTCTTCACCCACAACCTGGCCGCCCTGCGCCACACCGGCCCCGGCGTCCCGTCGTGGTCCGCCGAGTTCGACGCGTGGGGCCACGAGGCCCTGGCCGCCTCCGACATCGACGCCCTGCTCGACTTCGAAGCCAAGTCCCCGGCCGGCCGCCTGGCCCACCCCCGTACGGAACACTTCGCCCCGCTGTTCGTCACCCTGGGCGCCGCCGAGGCGGACCTCGCCACCGCCTCCACCCCGGTCTCGGGCTTCTGGATGGGCCTCTCGAAGCGGTCCCTGCAATTTGGCTGACCGCGAGCGGCTCTGGTGCCCCAGCGGCTCGGCGTACGCGCCGGAGTCGCTCGTCCTCGCGGTCCGCGACGGCCTCGACGGCCCGCCGGTCTACCTCCCCGCACCCCGCCCGGCGGCCGAAGCCCTGGCCGAGCTCGCCGACGGGGTGGAACCGCGCCGCCTGCTCCGCCTGGCCTCCCACTGCGTTCCGCACTGCCTCAACCGCGAGGCCGACACCTGCACCCTGGCCACCCGCCTGACGGCGACCGCGAGCCCCCCGTCCCCCCTCCCGCCCTGCCACCTCCGCCCGGCCTGCAAGTGGTGGACCCAGTCGGGCCCACCGGCCTGCCGTGCCTGCCCCGAGGTTTCCACCCGTCCTGGTCAGGGCACGCGGGGCGGCCCCGTGATGTCCTCGCCGATGCTGAACCCCTTGGCGGGCCCGCTCGGGATGATGGCCGTGGAGCCGTAGCCCGCCCGGACCTCGTCGCCGTAGATGGCCTGGTCGGGATCGGGGGCGGTCAGCACGGTCACGATGCCGTGCTCGTCGTGGTCGTCGATGAGGACGTAGACGGGGATGCCCGCCCGCGCGTACTCGCGCCGCTTGCGGGTGCGGTCGCGCGTGACGCTGTCGCTGCCGGGGGAGACGACTTCCACGATCAATTGGACGGCGGAGGCTTTGATGCCGATCCCGTCCTCGCTGCCGTGCTCTTCGGTGTCCTCGGGCGCCACCAGGACGTCGGGGATCCAGGCTTTCCGCCCCTCGATGACATTGGTGTCCTGGAGCGCCGCGAACTCGCTCCGGTCCAGGAACCTGTCCAAGGCACGGCGAAGACGGTTGGCGATCTGGCTGTGCGACAAGCGACCCGTGGGTGACACCTCGATGAGCCCCTCGATGATCTCGGCGTGGTAGCCCTCGGGGAGTTCGATTGCTTTCCATGCCTGCCACAGGGCGTCGTCAAGGTCCGACGGGGGAGTCGCGACCTTCGGCATTACGGCCTCCAGCGTCTCGTGGGCGAGAGCGGTCATGTGCAGCACCTCCTCTGAGTGTGGGCGTCCTGGGCTGGACGGCACAAGCGACTCTCCGATGCTCGGAGAGCGGCCGGTCATGCCGCAGGAATATGCCGGACGTTCGCTCGGACGGGGAGGTCGTCGCCGGACGAGGCAACCAGAAGCCGCCGGGGCTCGTCTCCTGGGGTGGGAGTGCAGCCGGGGGTGGCGCTGCGGCAGGGGCGAAGGCGGCCGTGTCAAGTGTGACGGTGGTCTCATCGCCACCTCCCCCGGGTGGCCCGCCAGGCCTCTGGGGCCGGCCGCGATCCCCGCCCTGACCTGCGGATCTTCAGGCCCGGCGGCGTCGCCGATCCACTCGGATCGGGGGATGGCGGGGCAGGATACTGCAAGATCTCGAAAAACAGGGAGCGACGTGGGAATTCTGTCCCGATTCCAGTCGTTGTTTCCTTCGGAAGCGGGCACTCGGGAGAGTGTCCGGGCAGCCGCACCAGTGCAGCCGAACCACCGCACCACCGCGACCGAACTCATCGCAAGGGAGCACGCATGGCAACCCGCGCCGTCGCCCGTCGTCAGTCCACGAGCAGCGCTCGCGCTGTGGGCGGGGAGATCGCAGACCGCGACCTGGTCGGCATGTACCTGGACGAGATCGCACGCACCCCGCTGCTCGACGCGGCCAAGGAAGTCGAGCTCTCGCAGATCATCGAGGCGGGCGTGTACGCCCAGCAGATCCTCGACGGCGCGATAGAGCGCAAGGGCAAGAAGCCCTCCCAGGAGGAGCTCGAACTCCTGGCCGCCGAGGGCGAGCGCGCCAAGGAAGTCTTCATCCGCTCCAACCTGCGCCTGGTCGTCGCCGTGGCCCGCCGCTACCCGCGCAGCGGGCTGCCCCTCCTCGACCTCATCCAGGAGGGCAACGCCGGCCTGGTCCGCGCCGTGGAGAAGTTCGACTACGCCAAGGGCTTCAAGTTCTCCACGTACGCCACGTGGTGGATCCGCCAGGCGATCACCCGTTCCATCGCCGACCAGTCGCGCACCATCCGCCTGCCCGTCCACCTGGTGGAGGAGCTCGGCCGGATCCGCCGGGTCCAGCGCGAGTTCAACCGCGAGAACGGCCGCGACCCGGAGCACGCGGAGATCGCCGCCGAGCTGGACACGACGGAGAAGCGCGTCGGCGACGTCCTGGACTGGGCGCGCGACCCGGTCAGCCTGAACATGGGCGTGGACGAGGACGGCGACACGCAGTTCGGCGACCTGCTCGAAGACACCTCGGCCATCTCCCCGGAGCAGTCCGTCCTCTCCCTCCTCCGCAGCGAGGAGCTGGAGGACCTGCTGGGCAAGCTGGACCAGCGAACCGCGTCGATCATCAAGATGCGTTACGGCATCGACGACGGTCGAGAGCGTACGCTGACGGAAGTGGGCAAGCAGCACGGCCTGACTCGCGAGCGGATCCGCCAGATCGAGAAGCACGCGCTGCTCGAACTGAAGAAGATGGCCCGCGACACCGGCTTCGACGCGGTGGCCTGACCGGCCCCGAGAAGAAGCCCCCCGTACGAGCCCCCGGTGCCTATCCCCCCCAGGCGCCGGGGGCTCCCCTTTGCCCGCGCCCATTCCAGCCCCTCCGGCGTTTGAGGAGCGGGGTCTGGGGCGGAGCCCCAGCCCTTTACGGGTCCGGGCGCAGCCCGGGGAACGGTGGAAGGGCGGGTAGGGGACAAGCCCCGCAGGGCCCCGGCTACGGCTGCGCCCCCGCCGCCTCCACCAGCCGCGCCCCCAACGCCCGAGCCGCCTCCACCAGAGCCTCCGGCCCGTGCACGGCGAACGGCACCCCCACCAGCCCCAACCGCGCCACCAACCACTCGGGCGAGTCCGCGGACTCGAACCGCACCCGAACCCCACCCGATTCCGCCACCCCGGAACCCGGCTCCAGAACCACCCGCTCCCGCAACCACCCCGGCAGGGCATCCGCCCGCCCGCCCTCACCCGTGAAGGTGACATCCACCAGGTAGGTCCCCCCACCCCGCAGCCCCCGCCGCACGAACTCCACCGCATCCATCGGCAGCTCCCGCTTCACGAACCGGACCCCCGTCGCGTACGGCTCGCTCACCCGGTCGACGCGGAAGGTCCGCCAGTCCCCGCGCTCCATGTCGTAGGCCACGAGGTACCACCGGCTCCCGGTGCTGACCAGCCGGTACGGCTCCACCAGCCGCCGCGAGGCCACCCCGTCCCCGGCCAGGTACGCGAACCGCAGCCGCTCCGGACCCGCCACCGCCGAGGCGATCGCCGTCAGCGTCCGCGGATCCACGCGCGCCCCGTCGCCCCGCGCCACCGCGACCGTCGCCGACTGCAGCGCGCCCACCCGTCGCCGCAGCCGCCCCGGCAGGACCTGCTCCAGCTTCGCGAGGGCTCGTACGGAGGCCTCCTCCACGCCCTCGATCGCGTGCCCGGCCCCCGCCCGCAGCCCCACCGCGATCGCGACGGCCTCCTCGTCGTCCAGGACGAGCGGCGGCATCGCCGCCCCCGCCACCAGCCGGTAGCCGCCCTCCGCGCCCAGCGTGGCCTCCACCGGGTACCCGAGCTCCCGCAGCCGGTCGACATCGCGCCGGATCGTGCGGGCACTCACCCGCAGTCGCTCGGCCAGCTCGCTCCCGGGCCACTCGCGCGGGGTCTGGAGCAGGGAGAGCAGGGAGAGGAGGCGGGCCGGGGTATCCGTCATGGTTCAAAGGTGCCAGCCAATTAGGACACCAACTGACCTACATGCCGTCTAGGTTTCTCTTCATGAGCACCGAGACGACCCAGTCATCGCCCGAAGGAAAGAACGGGCCCGTACAAGAAGAGCGGACCGACCCTCCCGCAGAGACCACCTCGATCAGCAAGGCCGGCGACGGCGCCGCCATCAGCGAGCCCGGCGAGCCCGATGCCCCCGCCGACCGCCGCCGCTGGATCGCGCTCGCCATCGTGATGACCGCCGCCTTCATGGACCTGGTCGACGTCACGATCGTCAACATCGCGATACCCCGGATGCGCTCGGACCTCGGCGCCTCCACGAGCGCCATCCAGTGGATCACCGCCGGATACGCACTCGCCTTCGCCGCCGGTCTGATCACCGGCGGCCGTCTCGGTGACATCTACGGCCGCAAGCGCCTCTTCCTCATCGGCATATCCGGCTTCACCGCGGCTTCGCTGCTCTGCGGTCTCGCTCCGAACCCCGACGTGCTCGTCGCCGCCCGCATCCTCCAGGGCGGCATGGCGGCCATGATGGTCCCGCAGGTGCTCGCGATCATCCACGTCACCTTCCCGCCGCACGAGCGCGGCAAGGTCTTCGGCCTGTTCGGCGCGATCATCGGCCTCGGCGCCGTCTCGGGCCCGATGCTCGGCGCGCTGCTCACCGAGTGGAACATCGCCGGTCTCGAATGGCGCCCGATCTTCCTGATCAACCTGCCGGTCGGCATCGCCGGCGTGATCCTGGGCCGCAAGTTCATCTCCGAGTCCAAGGCCCCCAAGGCGCTGCGCCTGGACCTGGTGGGCGTGGTGCTCGCCACCCTCGCCCTGGTCATGCTGATCTTCCCGCTCACCCACGGCCGCGAGAACGACTGGCCCGTCTGGGGCTTCGTCTGCATGATCGCCTCGCCCGCGGTCTTCGGCGTCTTCATCGCCTACGAGAAGTACAAGATCCAGAAGGACGGCTCCCCGCTCGTCGAGCTGTCCCTCTTCAAGGTCAAGAGCTTCGCGGGCGGCATCGCCGTCCAGCTGACCTTCGGCATCGCGACCGGCATCTTCTTCCTGGTCTGGACGCTCTACATGCAGATGGGCCTCGGCTGGAGCGCCCTGAAGGCCGGCTCCACCGGCATCCCGTTCTCGATCGCCGTCTCGGCCGCCGCGGGCATGTCCGTACAGAAGCTCGTACCGCGCTTCGGCCGCAAGGTGCTCCAGGCCGGCGCGCTGGTCATGGCCGCGGGCGTGCTCCTCTACATCTGGGAGTCGGACCGCTACGGCATGACCATCACCTCCTGGCAGATGGCCGCCCCGCTGATCGTCATGGGCATCGGCATGGGCCTGATCATCGCGCCGCTGACCGACACCGTGCTCTCCGAAGTGCCGCGCGAGCACGCCGGCTCGGCGTCCGGGCTGATCAACACCACCGGCCAGATGGGCAACGCACTGGGCCTGGGCCTGACCTCCGTCGTCTACTTCGGCTTCATCGAGGACGACCGGGTCTTCGGACCGCCCTACGTCGACGCGTTCCACAACGCCATGTGGTGGGTCGTGGCCGTCCTGGTCGTGATCTTCTCCGTGATGTTCATGCTGCCGCGCAAGGCCGTCCCCATGGCCGAGCGCGAGGGCGGCACGGAGTTCGCCGGCTAGTACCGAGGCCTCGCCTCACTCACGGGCATGTCCGCATCTGTTGGCGGACATGCCCGTTTCTTTTGTTTTCGGGCGCAAGCGGGCGTACTCTACGAGAGAACCCACAGAGTCGGGCATCGAACGGATCTGAAACCACATGTACGCACCGGAGCGCCAGCAGGAGATCCTCCGCCTCGCCCGCGAGGCGGGCCGGGTCGACGTCCTGTCCCTGGCCGACCAGTTCCAGGTCACGGCCGAGACCGTGCGCCGCGACCTCAAGGCCCTGGACCGGGCCGGGCTCGTGCGTCGGGTGCACGGCGGTGCCATACCGGCCGGCCGCCTCGACTTCGAGCCGGACCTCACCGAGCGCGAGGCCACCGCGGCCGACGAGAAGGACCGCATCGCGGCCGCCGCCCTCGCCGAACTCCCCGACGGCGGAAGCATCGTGCTCGACGCGGGCAGTACGGTGGCCCGCCTCGCGGCGGCCATTCCCGTCGACACCGCGCTCACCGTGGTCACCCACGCGCTGCCCGTCGCCGCCCGGCTCGCCGACCACACCGGCATCGACCTCCACCTCGTCGGAGGCCGGGTCCGCCACCGCACCCGCGCCGCGGTCGACGCGTGGGCCCTGAGGGCGTACGCCGAGATCCGCGCGGACGTCCTCTTCCTCGCGACGAACGGCTTCACGGCCGAGGGCGGCCTGACCACCCCCGATCTCGCCGAGGCCGCCGTCAAGCGGGCCGCGATGGCGGCAGCCCGCCGCGTCGTCCTCCTCGCCGACTCCGCGAAGGCGGGCCAGGAGCACTTCGCGTGCTTCGGCACCTTCGCCGACGTCGACCTCCTCATCACGGACCAGGGGCTCAGCCCCGCCCACAAGGCGGCGATCGAGGCCGCCGGTACGGAAGTTGTGCTCGTATGATCCTCACCGTCACCCCCAACCCCTCCCTCGACCGGACCTACGAAGTCCCCTCGCTGGACCGCGGTGAGGTACTGCGCGCCACCACCGACCGGGTCGACCCCGGAGGCAAGGGCGTGAACGTCTCCCGCGCGGTGGCCGCCGCGGGCGTCCGTACGACGGCGGTCCTGCCGCTCGGCGGCGCACCGGGCACGATGATCGCCGAACTCCTCGGCGCCCAGGGCGTGGACGTCACGGCGGTCTCCATCGCCGGACAGACCCGCTCCAACATCTCCCTCGCCGAACCGGACGGCACGCTCACCAAGATCAACGCCACCGGCCCGGCGCTGACCGCCGAGGAATCGGCGCTCCTCCTGGAAACGGTCCGCACCTGCTCGGGCGGCGCCGCCTGGATCGCCTGCTGCGGCAGCCTCCCGCGCGGCCTGAGCCCCGAGTGGTACGCCGACATCGTGACCCGGGCCCACGCCGCGGGCGCCCGCATCGCGCTGGACACCTCCGGCCCGGCGCTGCTCGCGGCGCTGCCGGCCCGCCCCGACGTGATCAAGCCGAACGCCTCGGAGCTCGCGGAGGCGGTCGGGCGGCCCCTGGCCACCCTCGGCGACGTGCTCAAGGCCGCGGACGAGCTGCGCTCGCTGGGCGCGGGCGCGGTCCTGGCCTCCCTCGGCGCGGACGGCCAGCTCCTGGTCTCCGAGGAGGGCACCTACTACGGCACGGCGGCCGTCTCCTCGGTCCGCAGCAACGTCGGCGCGGGCGACGCGTCCCTCGCCGGCTTCCTGATCGCGGGGGGTACGGGCCCTGCGGCCCTGGCCTCCGCCCTGGCCCACGGCGCTGCCGCGGTCCAGCTTCCGGGCAGCGCCATGCCGGCCCCGTCCGACCTGCGCCCCGACGCGGTCCACATCACCCAGGACCTGCCCCTGGACCTCCCTCTGTCCGAAATGAGCGACGAGCGATGAGCGAGATGATGCAGAGCCTCCTGCGGGCCGAACTGGTCGACCTCGACCTGTCCGCCGAGTCCAAGGAGGGGGCGGCACGTGCCCTCGCCGAACGGATGGAGGCGCTCGGCCGGGTCGCCGACCTGGACGGCTTCCTGGCCGACGTGGCGGCGCGCGAGGCCCAGATGCCGACCGGCCTGGAGGGCGGCATAGGCATCCCCCACTGCCGGTCCGCCCACGTCACGACCCCCACCCTGGCCTTCGGCCGCTCCACCTCCGGCATCGACTTCGGCGCCCCGGACGGCCCCGCGGACCTGATCTTCCTGATAGCCGCCCCGGCCGGCGCCGACGACGCCCACCTGTCGATCCTCTCCACCCTGGCCCGCCGCCTGATGCGCCCGGACTTCGTCGCAGCCCTCCGCGCGGCGCGGACCCCGGCGGAAGCGGCGGCCCTGGTGGCGGGCGAGCCCAATCCAGCCCCTCCGGCGTTTGAGGAGCGGGGGTCCGGGGGCGGAGCCCCCGGTCTCGGGAAGGGGCGGGGTGGGGAAAGCCCCGCAGGGCAGCCGTTCCGAGTGGTGGCCGTCACCTCCTGCCCCACGGGCATCGCCCACACCTACATGGCGGCGGAGTCCCTCCAACAGGCCGCCGCCGAGGCCGGCATCGAGCTCACGGTCGAAACCCAGGGCTCGGCCGGCTTCACCAAGCTCACCCCCGAAACCATCGCCGCCGCCGACGCGGCCGTCTTCGCCCACGACGTCCCGGTCAGGGAAAGGGCCCGCTTCGCCGGCAAGCCCACCGTCGACGTGGGCGTCAAGGCCGGCATCAACCGCCCGGCCGAACTCCTCCAGGAGGCCCGCGACAAGGCCGCCCGAGGCGAGGTCTCCACCACCCCGACCCCGGTCGAAGAGGCCGGCGAGCCCCAGGACGGCTACGGGGCGAAGCTCCGCACCTGGCTGATGTCCGGCGTCAGTTACATGGTCCCCTTCGTCGCCGCAGGCGGCCTCCTCATCGCCCTCGCCTTCGCCATCGGCGGGTACGAGATCAACACCGCCCCCTCGGTGGCCGAGCACTTCGTCTGGACCGAGGCCGCCAGCTGGGCCGCGCTCCTCTTCCAGACCGGCGGCCTCGCCTTCGGCTTCCTGGTCCCGGTCCTCGCCGGTTACATCGCCTACGGCATGGCCGACCGCCCCGGCCTCGTCCCCGGTTTCGTCGGCGGCGCCGTGGCCCTGACCATCAACGCCGGTTTCCTCGGCGGCCTGATCGCCGGCCTCATCGCGGGCGGCACCGTCCTCGCCGTCCAGCGGCTGAAGATCCCCACCGCCCTGCGCGGGATCATGCCGGTGGTGGTCCTGCCGCTCATCGGCTCCGCCATCACCGCGTTCCTGATGTTCCTGGTCGTCGGCAAGCCCGTGGCCTCGCTCCAGCAGGCCCTCACCGACTGGCTGTCGGGCCTCTCCGGCGCCAACGCGATCATCCTCGGCGTCATCCTCGGCCTGATGATGTGCTTCGACCTCGGCGGCCCGCTCAACAAGGTGGCCTACGCCTTCGCCATCGGCGGCCTCGCCACCCCCAACGAGGGCAGCCTCAAGGTCATGGCCGCCGTGATGGCCGCCGGCATGGTGCCGCCGCTGGCGATGGCGCTGGCCACCACGGTCCGCGGCCGGCTCTTCTCCAAGACCGAGCGCGAGAACGGCAAGGCCGCCTGGTTCCTCGGCGCCTCCTTCATCAGCGAGGGCGCCATCCCGTTCGCCGCGGCCGACCCGCTGCGCGTGATCCCGGCCTCCATGGTGGGCGGCGCGGTCACCGGGGCGCTCTCGATGGCCTTCGAGTGCACCCTGCGGGCCCCGCACGGCGGCATCTTCGTGATCCCGCTGATCGGCAACCCGCTGCTCTACCTGGTCGCCATCGCCGCGGGTACGGCCACCAGCGCCGGCCTGGTCATCCTCCTCAAGGGGATGCGCAAGCAGGACGAGACCCCGCGGCAGCAGGCGGGGGCCGCCGAAGCGGCGCCCCTGCCGGAGCCGGCGCAGGTCACCGTCGCCGCCTGACCCGACCCGCCCCCGTCACCTCACCCGCGCGCGGAGCTCCATGGCTCCGCGCGCGGCCGTTTCGGTCTCGTAGACCTCGCACATGTGCCGCCCGTCCGGCGTCACCGTGTGCTCGACCTCCCACAGGCTGAACTCGCTGCCGTCCAGCAGGACGAAGGAGTGCTCGTACAGGCTGAAGCCGGCGTCCCGCCCGTCCGCCAGGCACTGCCGGGTGCCGAACACCTGGGTGATCTGGTGCGCGTAGGCCGAGCGCAGGAGCAGGGCCACCCGCTCGCCCGGCCGGTCCGGGTTCTCCGCACGGCGCAGCACCCGGCGGGCGTGGTCCGCGGACTCCTCCAGCGCGTACTCGCGGTGCCGCTGGGCCGGGGTCGGGTTGGTGAACAGCGAGCTCAGCACGGCGATGTCGCTCTCCGGCTCCTGCTCGACCGTCACCTCCACGAGCTCCCGCGCCACCTGCGAGGGGACCTCGCCGAAGAGCCGGGCAGCCGCGAGGCAGGTCTCCGCCTTGCTCGCGAAGACCTCGTACCGTATCGAGAGGTCGGCGTCCTGACGGTGCGCCAGCTCCCACAGGACCACGGAGTCGCCGTCGGACAGCAGGTAGGCGTGCCGGTGTATCTCCCGCCACGGTCCCGCCGCCGGGCTGCGCCGGGTGGTGTGGAGCGAGGACCTGTGGGCGAGCGCGGTGCCCAGCCGCTCGACCAATTCGTCAGGCAGGTCGAAGGAGTTGAGGGCGCGGCCCAGGAGTCGCTCGAGGTGCGCCTCGGTTGTCTCGTGCGGATCGCTCAAGGTGGGTCTCCAGGCCGTCGCAGCTTGTCACTTCACGGAAGCTCAACGTAGCCCCTGGGTCTGACATCACGTCCGGGGTTCGGTAAAACGTCCGGGAAGCGTCAGGGGTTCCAGCCACCCCTTCAGGTCAACCTCCATGTCGATGAGCATGGTTGGGCCGGATTGCGGACACAAGGGCGGGAGCATGACCGTATGGCAACAAATACCGTGGGCGTCCCCCGCCAGCAGGGCCGCCCCCAGAACCACAAGGACGCAGAACCGATCGCAGCTCCCCGCGCGCTGGCCTGGGTACTGCTGATCACCGGGGCCGCCGGAGTGCTGGCCGCCTGGGTCATCACCCTGGACAAGTTCCTGCTGCTGGAGAACCCGAACTTCAAGCCCGCCTGCAGTCTCAATCCGGTGGTCTCCTGCGGCAGCGTGATGAAGAGCGAGCAGGCGGCGGCCTTCGGCTTCCCGAACCCGATGCTGGGACTGGTCGCCTACGGGGCGGTCGTGTGCGTGGGCGCCGGCCTGCTGGCCGGGGCCCGCCACCGCGGCTGGTTCTGGCTCGGCCTCAACGCCGGAATGCTCTTCGGCGTCGGATTCTGCTCCTGGCTCATGGTCCAGTCGCTCTACGAGATCAACGCGCTCTGCCTGTGGTGCTGCCTGACCTGGGCGGCCACCCTGGTGATGTTCTGGGCGGTCACCGCACACACCGTCCGGACGGGGATCCTCCCCGCGCCCGCGCCCGTACGGAACTTCTTCGCCGACTTCGGCTGGGCCCCGCCCGTGCTGCACACCGGCGTGATCGGGATGCTGATCCTGACCCGGTGGTGGGACTTCTGGACCGGCTGAGGCCGCCGGACGACATGAGAGGGCCCCGGCAGCTGGACGCTGCCGGGGCCCTCGTCACTTCACGACTTCACACCGCAACTTCGAACGCGTCGCTCCACGGGCACCGAGTCTGTGGACCAGGAGGGCCCGGACCGTAGGTCGGGAGCGGAGATCAGCTGTTGGCGGAGAGGTTGCCCGAGAGGACCGGGATGTTGCTGAGGATGTGCGAGAGCGGCTCGTCGCCCTTGGCCTGGGTGGAGTTCTCGGTGCACTGCTGGTTCTGCGGGTTGGACAGGACGTTGATGTCCTGGACGCCGACGTTCACCAGGGCCACCAGCGACTGCGCGTTGATCTTGGCCGGCAGACCGATGCAGGGCTTGTTCAGGGTGCCCTGGACGACTCCGAGCTGCGGGCTCATGTCACCGTGGGTCTTCTGGTTGCCGTACGCCTGCACGGCGCCGTTCCCGTTGACGGTGTTGATCCCGTTGTCGTTGCCGATCGCCATGGCGGGGGCGGCAGCAGCAGCGCCCGCGCCGACGGCGGCGGCGGTGACCGCGGCAGCAGTCATGATCTTCTTGAGCATCTTGATCCTTTTGTCGCACGAGTGCCCGCTAGTGGAGCGCCCTGATCAACTGCCCCGCGCGAGGGTTGGTTCTGCTGCTTCACTCAAACGGCCTGTCTGCGTGCAGGTTTTCCCCGGGTGGGGTGAGCCGCCCCCGGACGCGTGCGCGAAGCCCGTACGCACCCCGCAGCGGCGTAAGGGACCCCGTGCTCGTGTTGCGCTCCGTGGAACCCCTTCGCACGGTGGGTAAGGAAGCGGATCGCTCGGGTCCGTTTCTGAGCGACCACCAGAAGGAACACCCATGCACCGCACCAAGGCCTCCCGCATCCGCGTCCTCGTCCCGTCGGCCCTGGCGGTCGTCATACTCACCGGCGCGGCAGCTCCCGCGGGCGCCGCGGAAGGTGCCGGGGCCGCCGCGAACCGAGTGGCGGCAGCCCAGGAGGAGATCAACGAGAGGGTGGCGGCGGCGGGTCCCGTCGAAGACGCCCTCGCCGCGGTCTCCAAGATCCTGGCGGACCTGACCAAGAGCTTGGGCACGCTGCTGCCGGGGATCAAGATCCCCGAGATCAAACTGCCCGCGCTCCCGTCCCTGCCGGCGATCCCCGCGCTCCCTGCCCTGCCGGAGATCCCTGCGATCCCGGGGCTCCCCGACCTGCAGCTCCCTGCAATTCCGGAGATCCCCGACGTCCCGATCCCCGAAGTCCCGATCCCCGACGTCCCGGCGCTCCCGGTCTCCGATCCCGCGGCCCCGCCCGCGAGTTCGGTGCCCGCCGCGCCTGCGGTGCCCGGGACGCCGACGGGCCTCGTCCCGCAGATCCCGTCGTTCGCCCAGTTCCTTCCCTAGGAACCGGGACGGGGCCGGAACGAGACCCGGATCCGTACACGGACCCGCACGCGGTTACGACTATTGGGCTGAACAGGTCTGATCGCGTGCGGAACCGTGTCGTCTGGGATGGTGGACCGTTTCGCTCGATGTGAGCCCCGGAATCGGGGCAGAACATCGAAGAGAAGGTGCACTTCCCATGAACACTGCCAAGAAGGCCGCCCTGGTCCTGGCCACCGCTGGTCTCGCTGCGGCCGGTGCCGCCGGCTCCGCAATGGCCGACTCCAAGGCCGAGGGCGCGGCCGTGGGTTCCCCCGGTGTCCTCTCGGGCAACCTGGGACAGGTCCCGGTCCACGTCCCGGTCAACGTCTGCGGCAACTCCGTGAACGTGATCGGCGCGCTGAACCCGGCGTTCGGCAACGTCTGCGTCAACGACTGACGTTCGACGCAACACGTGACTGTGGGCGCCACCGGCGAGGCCGGGGGCGCCCACAGTCATGTCGGCGGCAGAACGGGCCGGGCCCGTCAGTGCTTGGAGCCGCCACCGTTGAGCTTCACTCCGCCGAGCAGCGGGGAGGCCTGGGTGGCCCCGTTGGCGAGGCTCATGACCTCGGCCGGAGCATCGTTGCGGACTTCGTTGACCTTCTGGACGGTGGTCACGACCTTCTGGACGCTCTCGCCCTGCTCGGCCAGTCCGTTGCCCACGGTCTGGGGCAGCGCCGCCGATACCGGGTTGACCGAGTCGGTGACGGCCGTCAGCCCGCTCGTCAGGCTCATGGGGACGGCCGGCGCCTCGGTGACGGCGAAGGCGGGGGAGGCGGCGCCGAGGGCGGCGACGGAGCCGGCGACGACTGCGGCGACCTTCGAGAGCTTCATTGTCTGAATCCTTTTCTAGGGGTGCCCAGTGGCGACCGTCGCGCCACTTTCGACCTGGTTAACGATTACCCGGCGCCGCGGAAACGCGGAACCGAACACGGCAACGGCCGGAGAATCCGACAAGGGATTCTCCGGCCGATATTTCTTCCGATTACCGTTATTGCCGTCAGGCGGCGTTACGGGACCTGCGGTACAGAATCGCGCCGCCCAGGATCAGGGCCGAGGCCAGCGCCGCCGCGGCGCCGGGCTGGCCGGCACCGGTCGCGGCCAGTTCCTGCCGCGTGGGGCCCGCGGGGGCCGCCGCGACGGGAACGGCCTCGGGCGCGGGGGCCGGGGCCGGCGCGGGAACCGGGGCCGGGGCGGGAGCCGGGGCGGGCAGCGGTGCCGGGGGGAGCGGGACGGGCAGGTCACCGGCGGGGGCCGCCGGCGGCTGGTCGGCCGGGGGCACTACCGGAGCCGGGTGCTCGACGACCTGGCTGCCGTGCGGGGGCATCGGCGCGGGAGCCTCCTGCACGACGGGCGCCGGAGCGGGGAGCGTGTGCGGAGCCTCCTCCACTACGGGAGCGGGCCCGGGGGCCGGCGCCGGAAGCGGCTGCGGGGCCTCCTCGACCGGGGCGGGTGCCGGTGCCGGCACGGGTGCCGGTACGGGCTCGGGCTGCGGCGCGGGCGCCTGCTCTACGGGAGTGGGGTGCTCCGCCTCGGGCGCGGGCAGCGGCTTCGGCGCGGGGGGCGCGTGCTGCGGGGCCGGGGGGTGCTCGGCGTGCTGCTCCGGCGGGTGCTGCGGCCGCGGCTCGGGCTTCTCCGGGGCGGGGTGGTCGTCGCACTCCTCCTCGCCGGAGGTGCCGGAGCCACCGGAGTCTCCGTAGCCGCCCTGCGGCCCGGGTCCGTGATCCTCGTGGCCGCCCGGCTGCTGGGGCCCGTGATCCTCGTGGCCGCCCTGCTGCTCCGGTCCGTCGTCACCGTAGCCGCCCTGCTGCTCGGGTCCGCGGTCGCCGTAGCCGCCCTGCTCGTGCCGGTCCTCGCGGTCCTCGCGCCGGTCGTCCCGGTCGTGCTGGTCTACGTACCGGCGGACCTGCTCCGCCTGCTGCGGGCTGAGGTAGCGCTCGTAGTCGTGTCCGCCGTCGGAGCCGGTCGTGGTGGCGCAGTTGTTGCCCATGGCGGGGTTGAGGCCCGCTCCGGCGTCCACGGTGTTGCCGCACGCGTTCGGCGAGAAGGTGATCGGTACCGAGACGCTGTTGCCGGCCAGCACGCCCGGTGAATGGGAGGCCTCGGCCATCGCCCCGGGTTGTGCGTAGGCCGCGCCGGTCGCGATCGACAGCAGACTGGACGCGGCGGCCGCGGTGAGCACCCCCTTGCCCAGTACCTGTCGGCTCAGTACCTGTCGCATGGGTCCTTCCCTGTCTACCGGCCCTGCGGCCGGTGCTGAATCGAAGGTGGCCTCGGAGTGCACCGCCGTGCACTCCGAGGCCACCCCGAGGAGGTCTGCCCTTGCGGGCACAGGCGCTTCGTCAGGCGTTGACGCAGGTGTTGCCGAACGAGGGGTTCAGCAGCGCGATCACGTTGACGGTGTTGCCGCAGACGTTGACCGGGATGTGCACCGGGACCTGGAGCACGTTGCCGGACAGGACGCCGGGGGAGCCGACGGCCTTGCCGTCCGCCGCCGCGTCGGCCATGGCGGGGGAGGCGGCACCGGCGGCCATGAGAACGCCGGCGGCCAGCACCACTGCCTTCTTGTACGTCATTTGTTTTCGTTTCCTTCCCGCAGAGGTCTATCCGCTGCAGAAATAACAACGAGTGGGTCCGGGAAAAGAAACCGGGAATTTCGGCGCGCCTCCGGCCAATTCACTCACATGCCTGTGCGCCCTGAATTGTGGCCTGATTGTTCGGTTGCCTCGGTTCGCTTCGGGGTCCTTATTCGGGTCCCGACATGCGGCGGGGCCGCCGCGACCCGAAGGTGCGACGGCCCCACTGGTGCGGTGCTGTGTCAGCTGGCGCGGCGCGGTCAGCTGCCGGCGGAGGCGTTGCCGGACAGGATCGGGATGTTGCTGAGGATGTGCGAGAGAGCCTCGTCGCCCTTGGCCTGGGTGGAGTTCTCGGTGCACTGCTGGTTCTGCGGGCTGGACAGGACGGGGATGTCCTGGACGCCGACGTTGACCAGAGCCAGGACGGACTGCACGTTGGCCTTGGCGGGCAGGGCGATGCAGGGCTTGTTGAACGAGCCCTGGATGAGCGCCATCTGCGGGCTCATGTTGCCGTACGTGGCCTGGTTGCCGTAGATCTGCGAGGCCCCGTTGCCGTTCACGGTGTTGATGCCGTGGTCGTTGCCGATGGCCATGGCCTGCGGGGCCATGGCGGCACCCAGACCGACGAACGAGGCGGCAACCGCTGCGCCGGCCGCAAACTTCTTGATCATGATGGTCCCTTTTTTGCAGGATTGCCCGGTACTCAAGCACTCGGATCAACGGCGCTACCGCGGTTTGGGTTGCGTCTCTTCACTCGGATGCCGAAGTTTCGGACTGCACGGTTGACGTCAGGCGTTGACGCAGGTGGTGCCGAACGCGGGGTTCAGCAGGGCGATCACGTTCACGGTGTTGCCGCAGACGTTGACCGGGACGTCGACCGGGACCTGGAGCAGGTTGCCGCTCAGGACGCCGGGGGACTCGCCGGTGAAGCCGTTCGCCGTCGCGCCGTCGCCGCCGTGCGCGGAGGCGAGGCCCGCGCCGCCCATCAGCAGCGCCGCGCTCGCGACCGCCAGGGTGGTGCCGCGCACCAGCCTCTTCTTCATCTCCGTTTTTCCTTTCGGTTCGAACAACGATGCAAGCCATAACGACGCGCCCGTCTCCAGGGTGCGTGCTATCGCCCAAAAGGCCGTATGAGCGAGTCCGGCGTGATTTCCCTCCTGATTTCTGACAAAGTTCACTCCTGTTTTGTCCCCTTGATCGAAAATGGAGACAGGGTCATGGGTTCCTCCCGCAGAATCCTCGGCACGCTCGGTCTGCTGTCCTGCCTCACACTTTCGGTGAACGTGCCCTTTGCCGGTGCGGCTGCCGGGGCCGCCGCCCCGCCGGGTGCGCGGAGTCCGCTCGCTCCGCTGGTCAAGGAAGCTCCCCGGGTCCCGTTCACCCAGCGTTATCAAGCCGTGCAGCACGGCGGCCTGGTCCGGGCCTCGAACTCGTCCATCGGGTGCCGCAAGGAGGAGTCCGAGCAGGCCGAGCCGTGTGCCGCGGTCAACAAGGGTGCGGCCGGGACCAACGGCGACTACGAGATGTTCTACGACGAGGTCGACAAGGACCCGGACACCTACAACTCCACCCGGGCCGAGCTCAAGGTCCCGGCGGGCGCGAAGGTCTCGTACGCCCGGCTGTACTGGGGCGGGAACCTGCGGGTCGGCGAGCAGAAGCCGCCGGAGGACAACGGCCGGGTGCTCGTCGCCGAGCCGGGCGGCGCGTACAAGGAAGTGCTGGCCGACACGGTGATCGGGCACCGCAGCGACGCGGCCGGCGATGCCTACCAGGCCTCCGCCGACGTGACCCCGCTGGTCCGCAAGGGCGGCGCCGGGATGTGGACGGTGGCCCAGCTGAACGTCGCCATGGGGCACTCGGACATGGGCGCCTGGGGCGGCTGGACGCTGGTGGTGGCCTACGAGCACCCGCAGGAGCCGGTGCGCAGGGTCTCGGTCTGGGACGGCTTCGAAGGGCTGGCCGCGGGGGCCGGTGACGGGACGGTGGACCTCACGGGTCTGGACGCAGCGCCCGGCGCGCAGGGGCGGGTCGGGGTGGTCGCGTACGACGGGGACCGCGGAACGCTCGGGGATTCACTCACGGTGACCGCCGACAGCGGGCGCCGGATCAGTCTCAGTGACGGAGAAAATCCTTTTAATGATGTTATGAATTCCACGATCACGGAATTTGGAGATCACTCGTTCGCGCGACAGCCCGAACATATGAATAACCTCGGATATGACGCGGACGTGTTCGATCTGAGCCCCGCCCTGTCCGGTGGCGCCCGCAGCCTGACCTTCGGGTTCACGGGCGAAAAGCAGGGTCATTTCCTCGGTGTGCTCTTCGTTCAGACAGACGCGCGCCGCTGAACGCAGGAGACCACTCCACGTGCCGACGCAGCCTTCTTCACCCTCTCCTTCCCCTCCCCCTCTCCTGACCGGCCTCCGGTCGTCCTCCACCTCGTCCAGCCGGTCGAGGGAGGGGTCGCCCGCGTCGTCGTCGACCTCGTACGCGCCCAGTCCGCGGCCGGCCTGCGGACCTACGTCGGCTGCCCGCGCGGCGGACAGCTCGCGGACGCCGCCCGCGAGGCCGGGGCCGAGGTGCTCACCTGGCGTGCCGGGCGGGCTCCCGGGCCGGGCCTGGCCGCCGAAGTGCTCGGCGCGCGCCGCCTGATCGGACGCGTCCGGCCCGACCTCCTGCACGCCCACAGCGCCAAGGCCGGACTCGCCGGGCGGCTCGCCGTGCGCGGGGCCGTCCCGACCGTCTTCCAGCCGCACGCCTGGTCCTTCGACGCCGTGGGCGGGGCCACCGCCGCGCTCGCGCTGCGCTGGGAGCGCTTCGGGGCCCGTTGGGCCGACCGGGTGCTCTGCGTCAGCGAGGCCGAGCGCCGCTCCGGCGAATCCGAGGGGATCGCCGCCCGCTGGTCGGTGATCCGCAACGGCGTCGACCTCGCCCACTTCCGCCCCGGCGCCCCGGACCCCGTCCAGGACAAGGCCCGGGCCCGCGCCGAACTTCCGCTGCCCGCCGCCTTCCTGGGGGAGGGGCCGCTCGCCGTCTGCGTCGGCCGGCTCTGCCAGCAGAAGGGGCAGGACGTCCTGCTGCGTGCCTGGCCGGAGCTGCTCGGAGCCGTTCCCGGGGCCCGTCTCGTGCTCGTCGGGGACGGCCCCGACATGGAACGGCTGCGCCGCGGGGCGCCGCCCTCGGTCCACTTCGCGGGGGCCGCCTTCGACATCCGGCCGTGGCTTCGGGCCGCCGATCTCGTTGTACTGCCGTCGCGGTGGGAAGGCATGGCGCTCGCCCCGCTCGAAGCCATGGCCTGTGGCCGCCCGGTCCTGGTCTCCGACGTCAGCGGTGCCAGGGAGAGCCTCCCGCCCGGCCAGGGACGGCTGTGCCTGGTGGAACCGGAGGACCCGACGGCGCTGGCCAAGGCCCTGGGCGGGCTGCTCGCCGAGCCGCGGCTGCTCGCCGAACTCGGGGAGCAGGCGGAGCGGCACGCGCGGATGGAATTCGACGTGCGGCGCACCACGGACGCGGTCACCGGTCTGTATCACGAACTGCTGGGCAGGCCCCGGCCCTTGAACCAGGAGCGCATCAGCCGATGACGATGGACAGCGCACCCGCCCGGCACACCGGGCAGGACGGCACGGGGCCCGCCGGCGGCATCACCGGCATCACCGGTACGACCAGGACCACGCACACCAGCACGAGCGCGAGCACGACCACGAGCGCCGCCGGCGCCGCCGCCGTGCGCCGTTCCGTGACCGCCATCCACCCACCGCGCGGGCCCAAGGCCGACCGCGCCCGGGCCGCCGTACGGCCCGAGCGTGTGCGCCGCCGGGACGGGATCGTCCCGCTGCTGGCCGCCGACGCGTTCGCCGCAACGGCGACGGTGGCGGCGCTTCCCGGAGCGGAGCTGCCCCTCGGGGCGGCCGCTCCCCTCGCCCTGGCTCTGGTCGCCCTGCACGCACAGGCCGGGCTGTACCGGCCCCGGCTCGCCCCCTCCGCGCTCCTCGAACTGCCCGCGCTCGCCGGGCGGGCCGCCGCGCTGTGGTGCGGGGCCGCCGCCGTGCTGGCCGCCACCGCCCCTGGCGACGCCCTGGGCTGGAGCGCGCTGCTCGGCGCGGTCTGCGTCCAGGTCGTCATGGCGTGCGCCGGGCGCGGAGCCGTCAACCAGCTCCGCCGCCGCATCCGTGCCCGCCGCCCCGCCTCCGCCCTGGTCGTCGGACCCGGCGCCGGGGCGAGCGCGGTGGCCGCAGCCCTGCACGGGCGCCCCGAGTACGGCCTGCGCCCCGTCGGTCTCGCGGACACCGGGCCCGCCGAGGAGGCGGCGGCGGGAGTGCCCGTACTCGCCACCCACGAGGACATCCGGCGGGCCGTCATCCAGAACTCCGTCCGGCACGCCGTCTTCACCCGCCCGCCCGAGGCCGACGAACGCACCGCCTCACTGGTCCGGCTCTTCCACGACCACGGGTGCCGGCTCTGGCTCGCCGACCCGGCGGGCACCGCCAAGGTCACCGGGATGCGCGTGGCGCAGCCCGCCGACCAGCTGTGGGGGTACGCCGTCCAGCCGCTGCTGCCGCGTCCGGCCCGGCCGGTCGAGCGGTACGCGAAGCGGGTCATCGACTCCTCGCTCGCCGCGATCGCCCTGCTCGCCGCCGCCCCCGTGATGGGCGCCTGCGCGCTCGCCGTACGGATCTCCGACGGGCCGGGGGTGATCTTCCGGCAGGAGCGGGTCGGCCTCTACGGACGCCCCTTCACCCTGCTGAAGTTCCGCACCCTGCGCGCCGACGCCCACGAGTCCGCCACCCGCTGGACGGTGGCCGGCGACTGCCGGATGAGCCCGATCGGCTCCTTCCTGCGCAAGTCCTCGCTGGACGAGCTGCCGCAGCTGTGGAACGTGGTCCGGGGTGACATGAGCCTGGTGGGTCCGCGTCCCGAACGGCCCTTCTTCGTGGCCAAGTTCAGCAGCGTGCACCCGGGGTACGAGGCCCGGCACCGGATGCCCGTCGGCATCACCGGCCTCGCCCAGATCAACGGGCTGCGCGGGGACACCTCCATCGAGGACCGGGCCCGCTTCGACAACCACTACATCGACACCTGGTCGCTGTGGCAGGACCTGTGGATCCTGGCCCGCACCGCGGCCTCCTTCTTCCGCTTCCGGCTGGGGGGCAGCTAAAGCATGAGCCTTGCCGCACCGACGTCACCGACGTCGTGGTCCTGCCCGGACCCCGCCGACCTGCTGCGCCGGCACTGGCCGCTGCTGCCGCTCGCCGCGACCGTACTGGCCCTCCTGATCCCCGTCCCGGCCGGTGACGCGACCGCCTCGGGGAAGGTCGGTCCGGGCGACGCCGCCTCGCTGCTGCTCGTGTTCGTCTGCGGGATCCAGGCCCTGCGGGGCCGGGTCCGGCCGCTGAGCCCGCTGGGGGTGCTCGTCCTCGGCCTGCCGGCCGTCGGGCTCGCCGTCTCGACGGTGACCGCGGGGGACCCGTACGCGGCCCTGCCCGGCTTCGTGCGCTACCTCCAGGTGTTCGTGCTGGTCCCGGCGGCGATCGTGCTGCTGGTGCGGGACGCCTCGGAGTTCCGGCTGGCCGCGGGGTGCTTCGTGGTGCTGGCGCTGGTTCAGGGAGCGGTGGGCGTGGTGCAGTTCGCCACCCACACCGGAGCCTCGTACCAGGGCGAGGACATCCGCGCCGTGGGCACCTTCGGCCCCGGGGACGTCATGGGCATGGCCACGGTCGTGGCCTACGGCCTGGTGGTCGCGACGGCCGGTGCGCTGGCGCCGGGGCTGCCGGCGCGGGTCCGGCGGGCCTCGGGCGCGGCGGCGCTGGTCCTGGTGCTCCCGCTGGTGCTGTCCTTCAGCCGGGGCGCGTGGATCGCGACCTTCGCCGCGGCCGGGCTGGTGATGGCCATGGCCGGGATCCGGCGGGCCCTGAAGGTGCTCCTGGCGCTGGCCGCCGCCGGGGTGGTGCTCGTCGGCGGGTTCGGCGTCGGCTCCGCGATGGTCGCGGAGCGGCTGACCTCGATCACGCAGGTGTCCGACGCCCCCGACCAGTCGGTCACCGACCGCTACACGATGTGGGCCGCGGCCGGGTCGATGTGGCGCGAGCGGCCCGTGGTGGGGGTGGGGCTGAAGGGGTTCCCGGCCAACCGGGACTCGCACTCCGGGCTGGCGCTGTCCTCCGGCAGCGACACCGCGGGCGCGGGCCAGGGGTACATCCGCCAGCCGCTGCTGTCCCCGCACAACATGTACCTGCTGGTGCTGAGCGAGCAGGGGCTGACCGGCCTCATCGCCCTGGCGGGCGGCTGGCTGGCCCTGCTGGTGGCGGGCCTGCGGCGGTGTCTGGCGGGACCCTCCGCGGTGCGGGACTGCGGACTGGTCGCGGTCGGCCTGCTCGTGTGGCAGCTCACCGACTTCCTCTACGCGGACATCGGGGGCCCGTCGACCGTCCTGACCGGAGTGATCATCGGCCTGGCGGCCTGGTGGGCGCTTCCCTCCGGCGGAGGGACGGGCGAGCTCGACTCCGGCGACGCCCGTCGACGGCGCGGACGGGGGCGAGCCGCTGCGGCCGCCTCCGGTCGTGGGCCGGGCGCGCCCGCCCGGGCCGCGACCCCTGAGGGTGCGGCCGGCCGGTGACGGATACGACGCCCTGGCGGCGGCCCGCAGCCGCGGCGACCGAGGTCGCCGCGGCTGCGGGCCGTCCGCCGCACCCGCCCGTCCCGCCCCCGGCCCCCGGCTCCGCCGGCGCGCCGTCCACGGGCCCGGCCGAGGCCGCGGGCCGGGTGGCCGCCTCGGGCGGCCCGCTGTCCGCCGGGCGCGGAGCCGCGCACGTGGGCATCCCCGTCCGCTCCGGCGACGCCGGAGCGGGCCGCGTGGTGGCCACCGGCCGGTCCGGGCCGGGCCTCGACCGGGGCGCGGCCGCGCCGGGGCTGGTGCCCGCGGGGTCCGGGGCCGTCGGGCCCGGGGCCTTCGCGACCGGGCTCCCGGGGAGCGCGGCCCTGGACGTGGAACCGCTCACCACCGGAGCCGTGCGCGGGGCGGTCGGCAGCGGGCGCCGGAGCGGAGGCGGGAAGGCCCCGGGCGACGGGGCCCGGTCGGGGAGCGGCGGGGCGCTCGCCAAGGCGGCCGCCGTGACCGCCGGGCTGACCGCCGCCGGGGCGGTGTTCGGGCTGGTCCGCGACCAGACCATCGCGCACCTCTTCGGAGCCGGGCACGACAGCGACGCCTTCCTCATCGCGTGGACCGTCCCCGAGATGGCCTCGACGCTGCTCATCGAGGACGCCATGGCCCTGCTCATGGTGCCCGCCTTCAGCCACGCCCTGGCCCGTCGGGCCGCCAGCAGGGCCGGGCTCACCCGCCAGGAGGCCCGCGCGCAGGACCCCGTACGGCTGCTCGTGGGGGCCACGCTGCCCCGGCTGCTGGTGCTCCTGGCCGCCGTGGCCTCCGTGCTCATCGTCGCCGCCCCGCTCGTCGTGGGCGTGCTCGCGCCGGGGCTGCCCGACCCCGGGCTCGCCGTCGAATGCACCCGGTTGACCGCCCTGACCGTGCTGTCCTTCGGGCTCGCCGGCTACTTCAGCGCCGCCCTCAGGGCGCACCGCTCCTTCGTGCCGCCCGCCGCCATCTACGTGTCGTACAACGTCGGCATCATCGGGACCATGGTCGCCCTGCACGCCCTGTGGGGGGTGCGCGCCGCCGCCGCCGGGGTCGCCGTCGGCGGAGTTCTGATGGCCCTGGTCCAACTGCCCGCCTTCATCCGCAACGTGGGCTTCGGGCCGCCCCGCGCCAAGGGCGCCCCGCGCAGCCAGCGCGACCGGGACCGGCCGACGCTGATCGCCTTCGGGGTGATCGCCCCGGTGATCTTCTTCGCCGTGTTCCGGCAGTCCCAGGTCCTCGTCGAGCGGTTCCTCGCCGCCTCGCTTCCGCCCGGCGCCATCTCGCACCTCAACTACGCCCAAAAAGTCGCGCAGATGCCGATGGTGCTCTCCCTGATGATCTGCACCGTCACCTTCCCCGTCGTCGCCCAGGCCATGGCCGGCGGGGAGCGGGAGAAGGCCCGCAGGCGGGTCGAACAGGACCTCGCGCTCGCCTCGCTCGCCGTCCTCATGGGCACCGCACTCGTCATCGGGTACGCCCCCCAGATCATCCAAGTCCTCTTCGAACGCGGAGCGTTCACCCACGCCGACACGGAGGCCACCGCCTCCGTGATGCGGGTCTACGGCCTCGGTCTGCTCGGCCACTGCCTCGTCGGGGCGCTCTCGCGGCCCTTCTTCTCCACCTCCCGGCCCACCTGGTTCCCGGCCCTCGCCATGGGTTCCGGACTCCTCGTCAACATCGTCGCCGGAGCCTTCGCCGTCGGCTGGTGGGGGATCTACGGGATCGCCGCCGCCAACGCCGCCGGCATCTCCACCACCGCCGCACTGCTGCTCACCGGCCTCGGCTCGCGGATCATCGCCATCCAGGTCCGCCGGGTCGCCATCAGCATCGGCCGGCTCTCCGTCGCGGCCCTCGCCGCCTGCGCCACCGGCTGGATCGCCGGGCCGATGATCCCCGACCCGCTGGTCAGCGCCGCCCTCGGCTGCCTGCTGGTCCCGGCCATGTTCGGGGCCACCGGCATGGCCATACGGGCCCTGGAGGTCACCGCCCTGCCGGGCCAGCTCGCCCAGCTCACCGCTCACCTCACCGACCGGCTCACCCAGCTCACCCAGAGGTTCCGCAATGTCCGCTGACACCGAAACGGCGCGCCCCGCCGCGGCGGCCCCCGCCCGCCGCACCGGCTCGCCGTGGGTCCTGATGTACCACTCCGTCGCCGATTTCACCGATCCCGCCGAGGACCCGTACGGCATCACCGTCACCCCGTACGCGCTGGAGGCCCAGTTGCTGTGGCTGCGCTCCCGGGGACTGCGCGGGGTCTCCGTCGGCGAACTGCTGCGCGCCCGCGCAGCCGGGCACGGCGCCGGGCTGGTCGGGCTGACCTTCGACGACGGCTACACCGACTTCCTGACCCGCGCCCTGCCGCTGCTGCGCCGCTACGACTGCACCGCCACCCTCTTCGTGCTGCCCGGGCGGCTCGGCGTGGACAACGTCTGGGACCCGCTGGGCCCCCGCAAGCCCCTCCTCACCGCCGAGGGCATCCGCGAAGTCGCCGCCGCCGGACAGGAGATCGGCTCGCACGGGCTGCTCCACCAGGACCTCACCGCGGCCCCCGACGACGTACTGCAGCAGGAGCTGCGCGGCAGCCGCGAGCTGATCCGGGAGCTGACCGGGACGCTGCCCGCCGGATTCTGCTACCCGTACGGGCACCTCGACGCCCGGGTCGTCGCCGCGACCCGGGACGCCGGGTACGGCTACGCCTGCGCCATCGACCCCGGCCGCCTCGCCGGACCCCACGCGATGCCCCGTACGCACATCAGCCAGGCCGACGGCGGCCCGCGGCTGCGGATCAAGCAGGTGCGCCACCAGGTGCGGGAGCTGCGCAGGGTGGTGCACCTGTGAGCCCGGAGAAGGTGCTGCACGTCATCACGGGACTCGGCGTCGGCGGCGCCGAGCAGCAACTGCGGTTGCTGCTGCGGCACATGCCGATGCGCTGCGACGTCCTGACGCTGACCAACCCCGGCCCGGTCGCGGAGGGGCTGCGCGCGGACGGGGTCCGCGTCGTGCACCTCGGGATGCGCGGCAACCGCGACCTGGGGGCGGCGGCGAAGCTGGCCACCTTCATCCGGCGGGGCCGCTACGACCTGGTCCACACGCACCTGTACCGGGCCTGCGTGTACGGGCGGCTCGCGGCCCGGCTCGCGGGCGTGCGGGTGAGCGTGGCGACCGAACACTCCCTGGGGGCGGGCGAGATCGAGGGCCGGCCGCTCTCGGGCGGGGTACGGGCCCTGTACCTGGCGAGCGAACGGCTGGGCGCGGCGACCGTGGCCGTATCGGACACGGTGGCGTCCCGCCTGGAGGCCTGGGGGGTGCCGGCCGCGCGGGTGCACGTGGTGCCGAACGGGATCGAAGCCGTGCGGTTCCGCTTCGACGAGGGCGTACGGCGGGCCACCCGGACCCGGACCGGACTGCCCGAGCGGGCCTTCGTGGTCGGCGGCGTCGGCCGGCTCGTGCCGGGCAAGCGCTTCGACGTCCTGGTCCGGGCGGTGGCGGCGCTGCCCGGCGCGCACCTGCTGCTCGCCGGGGACGGGCCGGAGCGGGCCGCGCTGCGCCGGCTCGCCGCCGAACTGGGGGCGCAGAGCCGGATCCACCTGCTGGGGGAGCGAGACCCGCTGGGCGATTCCACCGACGGGCGGACTCCGGGGATCCCGGCGCTGCTCGCGGCGATGGACGTGTTCGTGTCCCCCTCGCGCGAGGAGGCTTTCGGGCTGGCGGTGATCGAGGCGCTGGCGGCGGGCCTGCCGGTGCTGCACGTCACCTGCCCGGCGATCGACGACCTGCCCGCGGCGCAGGCGCCGGGGGCGCGGCGGATCGGCACCGGCACGGAGGAACTCGTCGCGGCCCTGCGGGGGCACATGGAGGCCGGCGCCAAGCGGCTGCCGCCGCCCGGGGTGGTGCGGCGCTACGACATCGCCCGGAGCGCGGGGCAGCTGCTGCACGTGTACGACCACGCGATGGCCGGCTCACCGGCCGGGTCCCGGGGGGCGGTGGCGCTGCCCGGTCCCGGCCGGGGGCCTCGGGCCGCTGATCCGGCGGGTCCGGGTGCGGCGCCGTTGCCGGGGGCCGGCCCCCGGACCCCTGCTCCTCAAACGCCGGAGGGGCTGAGTTTGGCCCCGGCGGGGTCGGACCGTGCGGCGCCGTTGCCGGGGGCCAGTCCCCGGACCCCTGCTCCTCAAACGCCGGAGGGGCTGAGTTTGGCCCGAGAGGGGCTGGACGTGCCCCCGGCGGGGCTGAGTTTGCCCGCCCCCGGTGGCGACACCGGCTGATCCGAGCCCGTCGGGGCCCGCACCGGGCCCCGAAGCAAGCACCCGTCCACCAGGAAAGAGGTACGCACATGGCGGACAACGCCGACCAGAAGAAGTCCACCCACCGGCGCCGGGTACGGCTGCTGCCGCCCCCCGCGTGGTGGCCGCTGCCCGTCGCCGCGCTGCTGGGGCTCGCCGCGGGCGGGGCGTACGGGGTGCTCAAGGCGCCCGAGTACGCCGCCACCAGCTACGTGGTCGCGGTCCCCGACGACACCACCGAGCCGGCCACCGCCCTCGGCTTCGCCCAGGCCTACGCCCGCATCGCCACCAGCAGTTCGACCCTCGCGTACGCCCAGCCCCGCGCGGGCATCGGCGTGCAGAAGCTGCGGACCCAGGTCCGCGCCGAGACCTCCCCCGAGTCCCCGATGATCGCCATCACCGGGACCGCGAAGAGCGCGAGCGAGGCCGCCGACATCGCCAACGCGGTCGCCGACGCCCTGTCGCTGAGCAGCAACCAGGCCGCCAAGAACACCGGCGTGCAGCTGCTCCTCTTCAACCAGGCCGTCGCGCCCAGCGACCCCGCCTCCGCGTCCCCCACCCTCAGCGGGGCCGTCGGCCTGTGCGCCGGCGGGCTGCTGGGCGGGCTGTGGCTGCTGGCCCGGCCCACCGCCGCCCGGCGGCGCGCCGAGGGTCCCGCCGCGGCGGGCATCACGGAGACCACCGCAGAGCCCGCCGGGGAGACCGTCGAGGAGTACGCATCGCTGCCCGCGCAGGGCGAGCCCGCCGCGGCCAAGGAGAAGGAGTCGGTGCGATGACCACCGGCTCCGCCGGGCCCCTGTCGGTGACGCTGTGCCGCGATCCCCGGCAGTTCGCCGCGCTGGAGGAGCCGTGGAACCGGCTCGTCCGCGGCTGTCCCACCGCCACTCCGTTCCAGAGCCACGCCTGGCTGCACTCCTGGTGGCTGTCCTACGGCAAGGACGGCCGGCTCCGCATCGTCCTGGTGCGGCGCGGGGAGGAGCTGGTCGGCGCGGCCGCGCTGATGCTCGTACACCGGCCGCTGCCGCTGCTCGTGCCGCTCGGCGGGGGCATCACCGACTACTTCGACGTGCTCGTGGCCGCGGACCACGCCGACCAGGTCGTCCCGGCCCTGGCCAACGGTCTGCACCGGGCCGCCCGGGGCGCCGTCGTCGACCTGCGCGAGGTGCGGCCCGGGGCCGCCGCCGAGGCGGTGTTCGCGGCATGGCCCGGGATCGGCAGCAAGCTCACCGACTCCACCTGCATGGAGCTGCCGTCCATGCCCTTCGACGAGCTGGTCAAGCGGATGCCGGCCTCCGGCGCTCAGCGGGTGCGGGCCAAGCTCCGCAAGACCGACGCGGCGGGGATCGAGGAACACGAGGTCACCGAGCAGGAAGTGCCCCGAGCGGTACGGACCTTGCTGCGGCTCCACGAGAAGCAGTGGCGCGGCCGCGGGGTCACCCCCGAACACCTCAAGCCCCGCTTCGCCGAACACCTGACCCGGGCCACGCGGCGGATGGTGCGCGCCGGGGAGGGGCGGCTGGCCGAGTTCCGGCTCGACGGGAAGGTGGTGGCCGCGAACCTCACCCTGCTCTCGGGCTCGCTCAGCGGCGGATACCTCTACGGCGCCGATCCCGACCTGCGCGACCGGAAGGTGGACGTGGCCACGCTGCTGCTGCGCTACGAGACCACCCGTGCGCTCGCCGAAGGCCGCCCGGTGGTGAGCTTCCTGCGCGGCAACGAACCGTACAAGAACCACTGGCGGCCGCGGACGGTGGTCAACCAGCGCTTCCTGCTGGCCACGACCGCGCTCGCGCCCCTGCTGCGACTGCACGAGTCGCAGGTGACGGGGCGCGAGCGGGCGGTGGACGTACTGCGGGAGGCGTTGCCGGCCGCCAGGGACTGGCGGGCGCGGCTCAACGAACTGCGGGTCCGATGACCCGAACGCTCCGCCTAGAAGGGCCAGAAGCCGGTCTCCTTGCCCCAGTCGACCTTGATGCAGACCGACTGCTTGCCGACCAGCTTGGAGAGCCACTCGCCGAAGTTGATCGGCACGCACCACTCCGTGCTGTTGACGGGCGGTGTCGTCGGCTTGGGCGGCTGGGAGGGCTCGGGGTCGGGCTTCGGTACGACCGGCGAGGGCACCGGGGACGGGACCTCGGGGCTCGGCTTGGGCACGACCGGGCTCGGGCTGGCGCTCGGGGTCGGGCTCACGGGAACCTCGGGCACGACCGGGCTGACCTCGGGGGACGGGACCAGCGGGCTGGGCTCGACCGGGCTGGGGACGACCGGGCTCGGGACGGCCGGGCTGGGCTCGACCGGGATCTCCGGGCTCGGGACCACGGGCGAGGGCGTCGGTTCGACGGGGCTCGGGGCGACCGGGCTGGGCTCGACCGGGCTCGGGGCGACCGGGCTCGGGACCAGCGGGCTGGGTTCGGCCGGGCTGGGCTCGACGGGGCTCGGGGCGACCGGGCTCGGGATCTCCGGGCTGGGGAGCACGACCGGCGGGGTGACGACCGGCGTCGGGATCTCCGGCGTGGGGACCTGCGGGGTCGGAATGACCGGCGTGGGCACCACGGGGGTCGGGATGACCGGGGTCGGGACGATCGGGGTCGGGATGACCGGGTCGGGTCGCTGCGGGGTCAGCGCCTCGCGGAAGACCTTCGTCGAGGCCGGGTTCTGCTTGCACTGCCAGACGCCGTGCGGGCAGTAGTCGGTGATGGTGTGGTAGAGCGGCTTCTGCTTCTCGATCCACTGCAGCATGCGCCGCACGTACTCCGGGTTGTCCCCGTTGCGGAACAGCCCCCACTCCGGGTACGAGATCTCTTTGCCGTGTGCTCGCGCGAAGTCGACGTGCTGCTGGAGCCCGTACGGCTGGCTGATCTGGTCGTCGAAGGTCCGTCCGGGACCCTGGTCGTACGAATCCATCCCGACGATGTCGACCACGTCGTCGCCCGGGTAGCACTTGGTCCAGCCGATCGCGTCCGTGCCGCGGTTCGGGGTGAAATCGAACTTGAACTTCTGGCCGGGCACGGAGCGCATCGTGTTGACGATGCGCTTCCAGTACGCCTTCCAGTTCTCCGGGTCGGGTCCGCAGCGGTGGGTGTACGTGACCCCGTTCATCTCCCAGCCGAGCACGATCACCGTGTCCGGGACGCCCAGCGCCACCAGTCGTTCGGCGAGCTTCCTGAAGTGCCGGTCGTACTGGCCCTCCGCGCCCGCCCGGATCAGCTGGGCGACCTGGCGGTCGGGGACCCGGTCCTCGTTCCGCTCCTGCATGGGCACGTTGAGGACGAACAACCGGTCGGTCCGCTGGCGCCGCCACTGCGCCCAGTCGTCCAGGAAGCTGACGTTGCCCTCGATGCCGGCCCACTGGTCACCGGGCAGATAGGTGTGCCCGACCCGGATCTCCTTGCCGCCCAGCCAGTTCGACAGGAACGGGATGCGGGCCACGCCGGGCGGCCCGTAGTCGAGGTAGGCACCCATGGCGATGTCGGAGTGAGAGCTCTGCTCCTCGGGGGCCGCGAGGGCGGCCCCGGTGGCGAGCAGTCCGGCCGTCACCGTTCCGATGCAGGTGCTCGCCAGTCGGCGGCGTGGTCTGGGCATGGCGTCTCCCGAGCTTTCCTGAATCGGTGTGCTTACCAAAGACGTTAGGCATCACATCTGACGAATGGCCTGTCCGGTGACCTCTGCATAGGCCATTCGCACCTGCGCACCCTCCCCGCTTGGTCCGACTAGGTGAAAGACACCGTTCCCATGCACGCGCATCCCAGCCAAGTGCCCGCAGTTCTGCTCAGACTCGATCGGAATCCGTTCCACCACGGAACCCTCGGCGCCGTCAGATCCCTTGGGCGCGCGGGTGTGGAGGTCCATGCCGTCGTCGAGGCCGGGGGAGGTCCCATGGGGCGTTCGCGCTACCTGCGTGCCGTGCATCCCGGACCGTCCGGCGGACTCGACCCCGAGGCGCCCGAAGCCTTGCTGGAGTGTCTGACCGGGGTCTCCGAACAGATCGGCCGCCCGGCGGTGCTCATCGCCATGGACGACCTCAGCGCGATCGCGGTGTCGCGGGTGGCACCGATGCTGACGGACCGTTTCCGGATCCCCCATCAGCCCGACGACCTGCCGGCGCGGGTGGCCGACAAGGCCGAGCTGTCGCGGCTCTGCGCCCGGTGGGACGTACCGCACCCGGAGACCGTGATCCCGGCGAGCGGGGCCGAGGCGGCGGAGGCCGCGTGGCGGCTGGGGCTCCCGGTGATCGCCAAGTGGAGCCGGCCGTGGCTGCTGCCCCAGGGCACCGGCCTGCGCAGCACCACCCTGCTCCACGCGGCCGCCGAGGCGCGGCGGCTGTACGAGCGCTCGGACGAGGCGGGGAGCCGGCTGCTTCTCCAGCGGTTCCTGCCGGCCGGGCCGGACACCGACTGGTTCTTCCACGGCGCGTTCGCCCGGGGCGGGCGTCCGCTGATCACCGGGTCGGGGCGCAAGGAGATGTCCTGGCCGGTGCGGACGGGGCTGACGGCGGTCGGGCGGTGGCTGCCGGATCCGGCGGTGGAGGAGGCGGGTCTGCGGCTCGCCGAGCGGCTCGGCTACCAGGGGATCCTGGACCTGGACTTCCGCCGGGACGAGCAGGGCGTCTTCCGCCTGGTGGACTTCAACCCGCGTCCGGGCGCGCAGTTCAGGCTGTTCACGGACACGGGCGGCCTGGACGTGGTCCAGGCGATGTACCTGGACCTGACGGGCCAGCGGGTCCCGGAGCCGTCCGGCGGGCCGGGCCGGGTGTTCGTGGCGGAGAACTACGCCCTGCTCGCGGCGGTGCGCGGCCGCTCGCTCCCGCGCCGTCCCCCGGCTCCGCCCCCCGGGGCGGGCGCCGCGGCCGCCCCCGCGCGCCGGGGCCGGGAGCGGGGGCAGGTGGAGGCGGCGTGGTTCGCGGCCGACGACCCGATGCCGTTCCTGGCGATGCTCGCCGCCTTCCTGGGGCGGGGCGCGTTCAAGGGCTTGCGGGTGCTGCGCGGGGTCCCCGGGCAGGGCCGCCGGACGGCCCGGGCGGTGGTCCGAGCCCCGCACCAGCGGGGCGGGGAGCTGCCCCCGCCCGCCGGGGCCGGGGCCTCCGGCGGATCGGCCGGATCCGGCACCCGGTCCGCCCCGCCGGAGGCCCCGGCGGAGCCGGACGAGCTCGTGACGCGGTGACGCGGTGACGCGGTGACGTAGGGACGCGGTGACGTCGGAAGACGGTGGAGCCGCAGGGGTGCAGGGCGTCGCGGGGCGCAGGTGGCAGTGGACGAACCATGAGGCTGGAGGGACTGCGGTGACACGGATGGACGACCTCGTGGTGGTCGGAGCGGGGCCCTACGGGCTCTCGATCGCGGCCCACGCGGCCGGTGCGGGGCTCGAGGTGCGGATCCTCGGACGGCCCATGGCCTCCTGGCGGGACCACATGCCCGACGGCATGTACCTCAAGTCGGAGCCGTGGTCCTCCAACCTGTCGGCGCCCGGCGGGCGTTACACGCTGGCCGAGTACTGCGCGGGCCGCGGGATCGCCGCCGAACACGGAACTCCGCTGCCCATCGGGACGTTCAGTGCGTACGGGCTCTGGTTCGCCCGGCACGCCACACCCCCGGTGGAGGAGGCGACCGTCACCGAAGTCACCCCGCAGGGCGGGGGTTTCCTGATCCGCACCGCCGAAGGGCCGCCGCTGCTCGCGCGGACGGTCGCGCTGGCCGTGGGCGTG
The DNA here is from genome assembly GCF_045822005.1 of Streptomyces stoeckheimensis. Taxonomy (NCBI): domain Bacteria; kingdom Bacillati; phylum Actinomycetota; class Actinomycetes; order Kitasatosporales; family Streptomycetaceae; genus Streptomyces; species Streptomyces stoeckheimensis. Next base: position 5,297,727 of record NZ_CP169550.1, read on the forward strand.
ATGCCGTTCGTCCGGTACCCCGAGGCGCTACGGGAGCTGCCCGCGGCGCACTACTCGCACAGCAGCGGCCACCGCGACCTGACCCGCTTCGCCGGCCGCGAGGTCGCCGTGCTCGGCGCCGGGCAGGCGGCCCTGGAGACCGCGGCCCTGCTCGCGGAGAACGGGGCCCGGCCGTGCCTCGTGGCCCGGCGCTCCCGGCTCAACTGGAACACCGTCCCGCAGCCGCTGCGCCGGCCCCCGCTGCGCGCCCTGCGCGATCCGCACAGCGGCCTCGGTACGGGCTGGCGCAGCTGGGCCTGGTCGGAGCTGCCCTGGGCGGTGCGCCGGCTGCCCGCGCCCACCCGGGAGCGGATCGCGGCGACCGCGCTGGGCCCGGCCGGAGCCTGGTGGCTGCGGGAGCGCTTCGAGCGGCGGGTCCCCGTGCTGCTCGGGCACCAGTTGCAGCGTGCGGTCCCGGCGGGTGCGCGGACCCGGCTCGGGCTGTCCACCCCCGCCGGGGAGTCCGTCGTCCTCGACACCGCGCACGTGATCGCGGCGACCGGCTTCACCCCGGACCTGGCCCGGCTGGAGCTGCTCGACGCGGGGCTGCGGGCCGCGCTGGTCACCGTAGGGGAGAGCGGGACGCCGGAGCTGAGTCCGGGTTTCGAGTCCTCGTGGCCGGGGCTGTTCTTCGCGGGGCTGGTGACCGCTCCCTCATTCGGCCCTTCCATGCGATTCGTGCACGGCGCCGGCTTCACGGCGGGGAGACTGGTGTCAGGAGTCCGCAAGCGTCTGGGGGCCCGGGGCCCGCTGACGGGTTCCACCGGTGCGCCCCGGGCCGACCGGGCTCCCGCTGCCGGGCACAGAGCGTGAGAGCCAGTCACCACACGTGAGAGGTGTCGCGATGAGCGATGAGCGCGCACAGGGCCGGGGCTGGGTGAGGATCCCGGCCAGCCGTGCGGAGCAGCCCGGCACGACGAGGGCGGCGCCCCCGCAGCCGTACGGGCAGTCTCCGTACGCGCAGTCCCCGTACGCGCAGTCTCCGTACGGGCAGTCTCCGTACGGGCAGTCCTCCGGGCAGGACGCGTCTTCGCAGGACCCGGACCCGCACGCTCCGTACGCGCACGGCCGGCACGCGCAGGCCCCGTATCCGCAGACCCCGTACGACCCCTCGATGATCTACCTCTCCCTCGTCAAGCGCTGGCAGGAGGCCGGACGCACCCTTCCGGGGCATCCTGACGAGGAGTGGGAGCGGCTCATTTCCCAGCCGTGCTGGCCCGGCCGTTAGGTGGTGTGAGTCTCGTGGCAGCGGCGGAGCGACGCGACAAGAGACCGGACGCCCCCGGGAGCCCGGGTAGCGCCGGGAACGACGGGCGCCCCCTCATCGGCCCGGGCGAGCGGCTCGCGCTCAACGGCATGGGCAGCTTCGAGTGGGACCTCGGCGCGGGGACCCTGGACATGGACGAGGCCGGAATGGCGGTCTTCGACCTGGAGGGGGAGGAGTACGACCGCACCCCCGACAGCCTGGGGCTGCGGATCCCGGTCGACGACGCCGCGCGGCTCCGGGACACCGTCCAGGGCGTCCTGGACAGCGGGGAGGAGACGTACGGCCAGTACTTCACGGTGCAGCGGCGCGACGGCCGGGACCAGTGGACGCACACCCAGGGCCGGGTCCTGCGGGACGCGGAGGGGCGCCCGGTGCGCATCGTCGGCATCGTCCGGGACGCGACGGCCGAGCTCGCCCACCTCACGGTGCTGCGCAAGCTGGAGTCGGCGCGCGCCCAGCAGGCGACCATCGTGCAGCGGACCACCGAGGCCCTGTCGCGGGCGGTGACGGTCGACGACGTGACGGCCATGCTGACGGGCGCGGGGGCGCTGGAACGGCTCGGCGTCGACGGAATGGCGCTGGGGCTGGTCGAGGGCGGCCACATCAAGATCATCGCGCTCAGCGGGGAGACCCTGGAGATCCTCAGCGAGCGCAAGTTCACCCGGCTGGACGGCTCGCTGCCGCTCTCGCAGGCGGTGCTCAGCCGGAAGGCACGTTTCGTCACCTCGCTGGCGGAGCTGGCGGAAGAGTTCCCGCTGCTCTCCGACTACCTGAACCGCATCCAGTACGACGCGGCTGCCTACCTCCCGCTCATCGCGCAGGCCGAGGCCATCGGCGGACTGGTGCTCTTCTACCGGCGCCGCACCGACTTCAGCCCCGAGGAGCGCAACCTCTGCCTGGGCCTGGCGGGCATCGTCGCCCAGTCGCTCCAGCGGGCGCTCCTCTTCGACCAGGAGCGCGAGTTCGCCACCATGCTGCAGGCCGCCATGCTGCCGCGGCGGATCCCCGAGATCACCGGCGGGGAGATCGCGGTGCGCTACCACTCGGCCTGGAGCGGGCGCGAGGTCGGCGGGGACTGGTACGACGTCATCGCCCTGCCCCGCGACCGCGTCGGCATCGTCGTGGGCGACGTGCAGGGCCACGACACCCACGCCGCCGCCATCATGGGCCAGCTCCGCATCGCACTGCGGGCCTACGCGGGCGAGGGCCATCCGCCCTCCACCGTGCTGGCCCGCGCGTCCCGCTTCCTGGCCGAGCTGGACACCGAACGGTTCGCGACCTGCATGTACGCGCAGGTCGACCTGGAGACCGGAGGCGTACGAGCGGTCCGCGCGGGCCACCTCGGACCGCTGATCCGGCACACGGACGGGCGAACGGGCTGGCCCAACGTGCGCGGCGGCCTGCCGCTCGGGCTGGCCACCGTCTTCGAGCAGGAGGAGTTCCCCGAGACCCGGCTCGACCTGGTCCCCGGCGAGACCCTCGTGCTGTGCACCGACGGGCTCGTGGAGGAGCCCGGTACCGCCATCACCCAGGGCATGGAGGCCCTCGCCCACGCGGTCCGCAGCGGCCCGCAGGCGGCCGGGGCGCTCGCCGACCACCTCTCGGACCGGCTGTGGGAGCGCTGGGGCTCCGGCGACGACGTGGCCCTGCTGGTGCTGCGCCGGGCTCCCGACCCGGGCACGCACCGGGCACCGCGCATCCACCAGTACGTCCACCAGGCGGACCCGGAGGGGCTCTCGGAGGCCCGCTACGCGCTGCGGCAGGCGCTGCGCGACTGGGGCATGCCGGAGCTCGCCGACGACGTGGAGCTGGCGGCGGGAGAGCTGCTGGTCAACGCCCTGCTGCACACCGACGGCGGAGCGGTGCTGACGATGGAGGTGCTGCCGGAGCCGGTCCGGCGGATCCGGCTGTGGGTCAAGGACCGCTCCAGCGTGTGGCCGCGGCGGCGGACGCCCGGAGAGTCGGCGACCACGGGGCGCGGGCTGCTGCTGGTGGACGCGCTGGCCACGCACTGGGGGGTGGAGTCCCGGGGCGACGGCAAGGCGGTGTGGTGCGAGTTCTCCGCGGCGGGCAGCGCGGCGCGGAGCGCCCCGTGACCGCGCGCCCCGTGACCGCTCGCTCACGTCGAGTTGTGGGGTGGTGGGGGCGGGGCGATGATGCCGCCATGGAACGGTTTCTGTGGAACCTCCCGTGCGCCGGCTGAGCAAGCGCGCGGTGACGGGCGTCCTGGCCCTGCTGCTGTGCGCGGCCGGGGCGGCGACGGCGGTGGACTGGTCGACCGGGCGTCCGGACACGGACCCGGGGTGTCAGACGGTGGCCTTCATGTCGATGACGGGCGAGGCGCCCGCGTGCCGGTGACGGGCCGGTCCCGCTGAGGGGCCCGGCCTCGGCCGACACGTGGCTGCGGCCGGTGCCCGGCTTCGGCTGACACCCGTTCGCGGCCGACACGCGGCTGCGGCCGACGCCCGGGTCCCGGTAGCGGCGGCTACCGGAGGGGCGTACGCGCGCGCCGCGGGCGGTGGCTACCGGTGGTCGATCACCCGGACCGGGCGGGCGTCCTGCGCGACCGTGTCGATCGACCGGGGCAGCAGTCCGCCGCCGAAGCGGATCTCCTGCAGCTCGGCCTTGGCCAGCGCCTCGCCGGCGTGCACCGTCGGGGTGAGGCGGAGGGTGCCGTGCGCCGACCAGTCGTGCACCTCGCCGTCGCACTGCGCGTCGCCGCCGCCGATGCTGAGGCGGACGTCCTCCTGCTCGATGGTCGCCTTGATCTGAACCGTTCCCGAGGGTGACGGCTTGGAGCAGTGGTACTCACCGAAAAGGTGGATCGTGCCGTCGGGGGCGATGCGGGCTTCCGAAGATACGTAAATGTCATTTCCGTAAGGGGCGCTGCCGTGCGGCGCGCCATTCGCCGGGGCGGTGAATACCGCCGTGGCGCCCAGTGCGGCGAGTGCGGCCAAGGCCATGCGGGGGCCGGTCGTGGCCATCGTTCCTCCTGTTGGACGAGGGGTGCAGGGGTTTGCGGAATTCCGCCGGAACGCATTGTGCTGGCATATGGAGGTCAATGCGTTCCGCGGACTCGTGTCGGTGTGTGCAATTGCCCGCTCGGGCGCGTGAGACTGACCGGAATACGTCCCCGAAGATCCCCGAAGGGATCCCGCATGCGTCAGCCCGCTCTTGTCACGGCCGCCCTCCTCCCGATCCTGCTGTTCGGTGCCACGGCCTGCTCCGGCGCCCCCGAAGGGGCCGCGCTCGCCCCGGCCGCGGTGCCCGCCGTGCCGGTCGACGACGGCGCGCCGGGTGCCGGGGACGATCCCGCGGCCGAGCGGGACGGGGTGGCGCGGGCCGCTGCGAAGGACGCCCGTGTGGGTGACTCCGTACGGGTCAGGGGCCGGGAGGTGGGCCGCCACCTCCAGGTGGTGCTGGGCGCCTACGTCGACCCGGCGGTCAGTGTCGAGAAGAACTTCGCCCCGGCGGCGGGCAAGCGCTGGGTGGCGGCCTCGATGTCCTTCGTCAACGTCGGCGGGGCCTCGTACGGGGCTCTCGGGCGCATGTGGGCGCTCGACGGCGCGGGGCAGCGCCATCCGGTGGTGCCCACGGGGGAGCTCACGACCGGCAAACCACTCGTCTTCGATTCGCTCGCGGTCGGTGAGCGGGCCGAAGGATGGGTGGTGTTCGAAATTCCGGAAAACGCGCGCATCGTGCGGCTCCAGTACCAGGACGCGAACATGGTGGCGAATTCCGGAGGTGGATTCTGGGCGGTCTAGCCCGCCCGGGTGAAACGGCGTCAAAGGGCCGGGTCGGCGACCACTAAGGTGCGGCGCATGACTTCTACCCAGGCCGAACTCGACCGATCCAAGCTCGGCACCCTTTCGGTGCTCGCGTGGATCGGCGACCCCGAAGAGGCCCACGACATTCCCTATCTCCTCGCCTACATCCTCGGGGACGGTCCCGACGGTCCCGCGGCGAGCGAGGCGGCCGCCCGCGGGCTCCTGGAGGAGATCGGCCTGCCCATCGGCGACGTGGTGATGGACGGCGTCCGCAACCCGTCCTCCTTCCCGGTGCAGATCCTCCTGGAGGGCAACCAGATCGCGCTGACCCTGCCGGGCATGAACGCGAAGTGCATCGCCCCGCCGGAGTGGGTCAAGGCCGCGGCCGACAGCGGGCAGGCGTACTTCCTCTTCGCCACCCGCGCCTGGCCCGAGGCGGTGCCCGGACAGCCGGTCTCGGCCGAGACGCTGCAGGCGTTCGCGGGCGACACCGAGGTGCTCAACCACAGCGCCCACGCCGTCCTCGCGGTGCGGCGCCTGCAGCGCTAGGCATCCTTCGCGCGCACGGCGTGCGTCGGCCTCCGCTCCGGCCGCCGGGCTCCCAGCCTGCCCGGTGGCCGGTCCGCCCGTTCCGGGCCACGCTCCCGGGTGGGCTCCGGGCCATGCTCCGGCCGGCCTACGGGTCATGCTCCGGTCGGCCTACGGCTGTTCGAAGGCGAAGCGCAGCGAGCGGACCCGGTTGTCGAAGCTGGACCCGGCCAGGTCCGGGAGTCCGACCGCGCGCAGTCCCACCGGGCGGGTCAGCAGCTCGCGGAAGAGCGCCTTCATCTCCACCCGGGCCAGGTGGGCGCCCAGGCAGAAGTGCGGTCCGCCGCCGCCGAACCCCAGGTGGGGATTGGGGGAGCGGGTGATGTCGAAGGCGTCCGGATCGGGGAAGACCTCCTCGTCCCGGTTGGCGGAGGCGTAGTACAGCACCACCTTGTCGCCGGGGACGAACGCGTGGCCGCGCAGGGTGTGTTCGGCGGCGACGGTCCTGCGGAACTGGATGATCGGCGTGGAGTGGCGGATCATCTCGTCCACCGCGCCGTCCGCGTGCGCCTCGAAGTCCTCGACCAGCAGGTCGCGTTGGTCCGGGTGGTCGGTCAGCAGGGTCAGGCCGTGGGTGATGGCATTGCGGGTGGTCTCCACCCCGGCCACCATCAGCAGGGAGAAGAACGCGCCGAGCTGGCGGGCGCCGAGCGCCTCACCGTCCACGTTCGCGCAGACCAGGGCCGAGATCAGGTCGTCGGTCGGGTTCTCGCGCCGCTCCCGCCCGATCCCCGCCACCATCCGCTGCATCCGGGCCAGGGCCCGCAGTCCGCGCCCGGGCATCCGCAGCCGGGCCGTCAGGCCCCGTTCGACGCCGATGTTCTCGGAGGCGTGGTTGACGCGGTCGGCGATCTCGGCGCGGTAGCGCTCCGGGATGCCCATCATGTTGCAGATGACCTCCAGGGGCAGCTTCGAGGCCACCGCCTCGACGAACTCGTCCGGCCGCCGGTCCAGTACGTCGTCCACGATGCGGGCCGCCACCGCGTGGATGTCCTCCTCGGCGGCCGCCAGCAGCCGGGGGGTGAAGGCCCGCTGCACGATCTTGCGCAGCTGCGCGTGCTCGGCGCCGTCCAGGTTGACCATCGAGTCCCCGAACAGCGCCCGCACCCAGCGGGCCGGCTCGGGCGTCGTCACCCCGGGCGCGCTGGCGAACACCTTGGGCAGCCGGCTCGCCTCCTGCACGTCCGCGTGCCGTACGAGGGCCCAGTGCCCGCTGCCTTCGGGGACGAACACGGGGGAGTCCAGGGCCCGCAGGCGGGCGAAGGCGGCCAGCCGGTGGGCGGGGGGAGCCTGCCAGAAGGCCGGGTCGGCCAATTCCCTGCCGGGGTCTTGGCCGGGGGCCGGGCCGGGGCGTTGTGCGGGGAGTGTCATGGCCTGAAAACGGCGCCGGGGGCGCGGGGGTGACGGGCCCGTGCGGCGCCGTTGCCGGGGGCTCCGCCCCCGGACCCCCGCGCCTCAAACGCCGGCGGGGCTGGAGAGTCGCCTCAAACGCCGGCGGGGCTGGATTGGGCGGGATCGGATGGCGCGTGGTTGGCCAGGGTCAGGCCGACCACCACCGTGGCCGTCGCGACCAGGCCCGCGTAGAGGACGGCGTACGGGCCCGTCCAGGTGCAGGCCAGCACCGCGAGGGCGGAGACCGGCAGGGTCAACTGTTGGGCCAGGCCCCTCTTGAAGTGGCGGGAGTGCAGCAGCCAGACCATCAGCAGGAAGAGCGCGGTCGGGACGGTGACGGCGGCGTTCGCGGAGAGCTGCGAGACGTGCGCCTTGCCGACCGCGTGCTCCACCGCGACCTCGATGCCCGCGCCGATCGCCGCGCCCGAAGCGAAGATCAACAGGTGGCCGTACCCCCACGGGATCGCCTCCCGGTTGGAGGTCAGGTGCTCGTGCATCGGCACCGCGAAGTAGATCCACCAGGCGGCGAAGACGATGAGCAGCCCGCCGGCCGCGATCGGCAGCAGCTCGCCCAGGGCCTCGTGCTCGTCGAGCGCCGACTTCACGGCCACGGTGCTCGCCGCGATCGTCTCGCCGAGCACGATGATCGTGAACAGGCCGTAGCGCTCCACGATGTGGTGGGCGTGCCACGGCGTCTGGTGGCCGCGCTCGGCCACCACCGGAACCATCAGCTCCGCGACGACCAGGATCAGGAACAGCCAGCGCTTGGCGCCGTCCGGGACGAACAGCAGGGCCACCCAGCCGGCCTGGCAGAGGACCAGCCCGGCCGCGTACTTCAGGGCCGCCGCGCGGGCCTCGCCGCGTTCGCCGGAGGCGGCGCGCAGCCATTGGGCGGTGAGCGCGACGCGCATGATCAGGTAGCCGATGACGGCCACCGTCCAGTCGTTCTGGTCGAACGCCCGGCTCACGCCGGCCGCGTAGACGAGAACGCCGGAGATCTGGACGAGCGTCGCGATCCGGTAGGGCACGTCGTCGCAGTCGTAGGCGGAGGCGAACCAGGTGAAGTTCATCCACGCCCACCACACGCCGAAGAACACGAACATGTAGCTGATCACCCCGCTGCCGGGGTGGCCCTCGGCCAGCGCGTGCACGAGCTGGGCGCCCGCCTGCGCGATGGCGACGACGAAACACAGGTCGAAGAACAGCTCCAGCGGGGTCGCGGCGCGGTGGCCCTCGTCCCGGCTGCGGGCGGTCATGGGTACGTAAGCCAGAGCCATACCGTCCAGGACAGCAGCCCTACGGGGCTCAGCAGGCGAGGCGCGCTGCCCTCAGGGCCCGTGTGCCCCGGGCGGACTCGTAGCGGCGCAGGACGAGCCGGGCCAGCCGCGGGTGGTCGGCCAGCGGCTCCGAGACCGTCCAGGCGGCCGAGGCGTTCAGGGCGCGCGTGAAGCGGCCCGGGGCCAGCAGGTGCGTCGCCACCGCGATCCGGCGGTATCCGGCGGCCTGGAAGGAGTCCAGGGCCTCGGCGACGGTCGGCCCGGCGGAGGTGAGGTAGGCGGGTACCGCGGGGACGGGGGCGGCGCCGTCGTCGTACTCCAGCAGGGCGGACAGCTGGGCCGCGCAGGCCTCCGTACCGGCATTGCCGCCGGGGCGGGAGGAGCCGGCGCCGGCCACCACCACCGCGTCGGCCCGGGTGTACGGGCCGCGGCGGCGCTCGGCCTCGCGCAGGCGGCCGTGCAGAGCGCGGGCGATGTCGCGCTCGCCGCTGAGGCCCCCGGTGAGCACGCAGCCGGTGCCCTCCAGGACGGCGGGTATGTCGACGCGGCGGTGGAAACCGTCGCCGAGCAGCAGGGGGACGACCACGGCGGACGGATGCTCCCGTACGACCTCGGCGAGCGAGGGGCGCTGCACGTCGAGGTGCCCGACCAGCGCGTGCACCCCGCTGATGGCCTCGACGGCGGCGACGAGCCGCTCGATGGTAGCGGCGGCCTCCGGAACCGCGCTGCCGTGGACGGCGATGACGAGCATGTGGTCTGCCTCCCTGATCCGGCCCCGGGTCCCCCCTCCCACGCTAGGCGCGGCGCGGGCCCGGGGGAGCCTGGCCAAGGGCCCGTGAGAGGGGCCGGAGGTCCTGTGCGGAAAGGGTCGTTTCCCCGTCCCCAGGGGTCCTTTTCGGGCGTTCGGGGCCGCGGTGCGGACCTACCGTCGAAGGGTCGGAACGCTTGCACGCACGAGGTCCCCGCCCGGCCGCCTTGGCCTCCCGGGGACCGCGCGGCACAGGGACACACGGAGTGAGATCGATGGGGCAGACGCTGGTTGTCATCGGCCACGGCATGGTGGGGCACCGCCTGCTGGAGGCGCTCGCCGAGCGTGACGCGCTCGCCGACCCGACCCGCCCCGAGCGCGGCGGCTGGCAGGTCACCGTCCTCGCGGAGGAGGAGCGCCCGGCCTACGACCGCGTGCACCTGTCCGCGGCCTTCACCGGCTCCACCGGCGAGGATCTGTCCCTGGTGGCGCCCGGCTTCCTGGAGAAGTACGGCATCGACCTGCGCCTCGGCGACCCGGCGGAGCTGATCGACACCACCGCCCGTACGGTCACCGCCCGCTCCGGCGACGTGATCGGCTACGACGCGCTCGTGCTGGCGACCGGCTCCTACCCCTTCGTGCCGCCGATCGAGGGCGCCGACGCGGAGGGCTGCTTCACGTACCGCACGCTCGAGGACGTCGAGGCCCTGACCGCGTACGCCGCGGCCGCCGACGTCCGGACCGGTGTGGTCATCGGCGGCGGGCTCCTCGGCCTGGAGGCGGCGGGCGCGCTGCGCACGCTCGGACTGGCCACGCACGTCGTGGAGTTCGCGCCCCGGCTGATGCCGCTGCAGGTGGACGACGGCGGCGCGGCCGCCCTGCGGGCCACCATCGAGTCCATGGGCGTCGCCGTGCACACGGGCGTGGGCGCGGCCGGCGTGCAGATCCACCCCGACGGGCGGGCGCAGGCGCTCCGGCTGACCAGCGGCGAGGAGATCGGCTCCGACGTCGTGGTCTTCTCGGCCGGTGTGCGGCCGCGCGACCGCCTGGCCCGCGAGTGCGGGCTCGCGGTGGGCGACCGCGGCGGGGTCGTCGTGGACGGCCACTGCCGCACCAGCGACCCGTACGTCTATGCGATCGGCGAGTGCGCGCAGACCGTCGACGGCAAGGTCTACGGGCTGGTCGCGCCCGGCTACCAGATGGCCGAGACCGTCGCCGAAGCCCTCGCGGGCGCCGGCGAGCTGACCTTCACCGGGGCCGACACCTCCACCAAGCTCAAGCTGATGGGCGCCGACGTGGCCTCCTTCGGCGACCCCTTCGCCCCCGAGGGCCGTGACGGGGCCGTCTCGGTGGTCTTCTCCGACGCCCGCGAGGGCGTCTACAAGAAGCTGCTGCTGGGCCCCGACGGCGCGCTGCTCGGCGGCATTCTGGTCGGCGACGCGGAGGCGTACGGCTCGCTGAAGCCGCACGCCGGCCGGCAGCTGCCGGCTCCGCCGGAGGCCTTCATCCTGCCGTCGAGCGAGGGCGTGGCGCTGCCCGGCGCGGACGCGCTGCCCGATGACGCCGTGGTGTGCAGCTGCCACAACATCACCAAGGGCCGCGTGCGCGAGGCGGTGGTCGCGGAGTCCCTCACCGACATCGGCGGCATCAAGAAGTGCACCAAGGCCGGCACGGGCTGCGGCGGCTGCATCGGCACGCTGCAAGCGGTCCTGGACGCCGAACTGGCCGCGGCGGGCATCGAGAAGCCGCGCGGGCTGTGCGAGCACTTCACCCTGACCCGGGCCGAGATCTACGAGAAGATCCGCACCGAGCGCATCCGCAGCTTCAGTGAACTGCTGGAGTCCTACGGCGAGGGCGGCGAGGGCTGCGCCGTCTGCAAGCCGGTCGTCGCGAACGTCCTGGGCACCCTCGCCCCCGACCTCGGCCTCGGACACATCCTGGCGGGCGAGCAGGCGGCCCTGCAGGACTCGAACGACCTCTTCCTCGCCAACCTCCAGAAGGACGGCACCTACTCGGTCATCCCGCGCGTGGCCGGCGGCGAGATCACGGCTGAGCAGGTCATCGCCCTCGGCGAGGTGGCCAGGGACTACGGCCTCTACACGAAGATCACCGGAGCTCAGCGCATCGGCCTCTTCGGGGTCCGCAAGGAGCAGCTGCCCGACATCTGGCGGCGGCTCGGCGGCGCCGGATTCGAGTCCGGGCAGGCGTACGGGAAGTCCCTGCGCGCGGTGAAGTCGTGCGTGGGAGCCCGCTTCTGCCGTTTCGGGCAGGGCGACTCCATCCAGCTCGCGATCGACCTGGAGCTGCGCTACCGGGGTCTGCGCACCCCGCACAAGTTCAAGGGCGGCGTCTCGGGCTGCCTGCGCGAGTGCGCGGAGGCGCGGGGCAAGGACATCGGCGTCATCGCCACCGCCAACGGCTGGAACCTGTACGTCAGCGGGAACGGCGGCGCGACCCCGCGCCACGCCGACCTGCTGGCCTCGGACCTGAACACCGCCGAACTCTTCGCGCTGATCGACCGGTTCCTCATGTACTACATCCGCACCGGCGAGCGCCTGGAGCGGACGGCGGCCTGGCTGGAGCGGCTCGGCGGCAGCACCGCGGGCCTGGACCACCTGAAGGCGGTCCTGATCGAGGACTCGCTCGGCATCTGCGCGGAACTGGAGGCGCAGATGGAGCGCCACGTGACGGCGTACGAGGACGAGTGGTCCGCGGTCCTGGAGGACCCGGCGGCGCTGGAGCGCTTCGGGACCGTGGACTTCGGTGCGGCCGAAGGCGCCGAAGACGCCGCGCAGGCGCTGGAGCCGGGCCGCGGGCGGACCGCGGTGCTGCCGGACGGCACCGAGGCCGCGGTCTTCAAGGACCGCGCGGGCGAGGTCTACGCGGTCGGCAACCGGGACCCCTTCTCGGGAGCCGACGTCATCGCCAACGGCATCATGGGCTCGCGCGACGGGGTGCCGGTCGTGGCCTCGCCGATGCACAAGCAGGTCTTCGACCTGCGGACCGGCATCTGTCTGGACGACCCCGAGGTGTCCCTGCCGCTGGTGGAGCTCAAGCCCTAGGGGGTGTCCGCAATGTCCCGCCGGCCGCCCGAAGGGCGGCCCCGCGGGGTCTGGTGCGTGCTCTCGGTGTGCCGGGCGGAAGCCTGCGTACTGGACGTACTCGGGATTTCGCCCGGTGCGCCGAGAGCGCGTGCCAGGCGCCGCGGGGCAGGCGGGACTTTGCGGACACCCCCTAGGGCTCCGCGGCCGCCGTACCAACGCACTGTGGGCGAGGGGACCTTGTCCCGTCGCCCACGCGACGTTCTCCCCTGATGCCGGGCGCCCCTGTCGGCGGACCCTAAGAAGGTCAGGGCATTCAGCTTCATTTTTCTCAACACCTTCGAACGTTCAGGACATGCCATGAGTTCCGCCAAGCAGGACGCGCGCGCGGCGACCGGCCGAGTGCAGGCGCCCGATCCGGCGCAGTACCGCCCCGGTCGCACGATCACGGAGTGGACGCCGGAGGACCCGTCCTTCTGGCAGACCACGGGCAAGAAGGTCGCCACCCGCAACCTGTGGATCGCGGTACCGGCCCTGCTGGTGGCCTTCGTGGTCTGGCAGGTCTGGAGCATCACGGCGACCAACCTCAAGGACGTGGGCTTCGGCTTCTCCCAGTCCCAGCTGTTCTGGCTGACCGCCGTTCCCGGCATCACGGGCGGCACCGCCCGCATCCTGTACACCTTCATCGGCCCGATGATCGGCCAGCGCCGCTTCACGGCGATCTCCACCGTCGTGCTGATCGTGCCGCTGCTGTGGCTGGGCTTCGCGGTGCAGGACCCCACCACCTCCTACACCACGCTGGTCGCCATCGCCGCGCTCTGCGGCATCGGCGGCGCCAACTTCTCCTCCTCCCTGGCCAACATCGGCTTCTTCTACCCGAAGCAGGAGAAGGGCAACGCGACCGGAATCAACGGCGGCCTGGGCAACCTGGGCGTCTCCGTGGTCCAGCTGCTCACCCCGATCCTGATCACCACCTCGGTCCTGGCGATCGGCTCGGGCCAGAAGAAGGCGGACGGCTCGGAGATCTACCTCCAGAACGCCGCGTTCGTCTGGGTGCCGGTCCTGATCGTCCTGGCGGCCGTCGCCTGGTTCGGCCAGAACGACCTGAAGGTGGCCTCCACCCCCTTCAGCCAGCAGAAGATCATCTTCAAGCGCAAGCACAACTGGCTGATGACCTGGCTCTACGTCGGCACCTTCGGCTCCTTCATCGGTTTCGCGGCGGCGCTTCCGCTGCTCATCAAGACGACCTTCCCGGCGTACTCCGTGGCCACCTACGCCTGGATGGGCCCGGCGCTCGGCGCGCTGGCCCGCTGGGCCGGCGGCTGGATCGCCGACAAGTTCGGCGGCGCACGGGTGACGATCCTGTCCTTCGTGGGCATGGGCGCGTCGATCATCGGCGTGATCACCTTCCTGCCGGCCGGCTCCGACACCGGCTCGTTCTACGGCTTCTTCTTCTGCTTCCTGTCGGCGTTCTTCTTCTCGGGCATCGGCAACGGCTCGACCTTCCGCCAGATCCCGGTCATCTTCCGCGGCCAGCACCTCGCGGGCCTGAAGGAGGGCACCCCGCAGTACGCGAAGGCGCTCAAGCAGGCCGAGATCGAGTCGGGCGCGGTGACCGGATTCACCGCGGCCATCGCCGCCTACGGCTTCTTCTTCATCCCGGCGATGTTCGCCAACTTCGCCGTGACCAGCGCGATGTGGGGCTTCGTCGGCTTCTACGCCAGCTGCGTCGTCGTGGCCTGGTGGTTCTACGCCCGCAAGGGCGCGGAGGCGCCCAGCTAACCGGGAGCCCCCGGCTGGTCAGCCCGGGTGCGGGGTCGCTGCGCGAGCAGCACCCGGCTGCGCCCGGGCTTCCTGGGGCTCCGCCCCAGACCCCGTGCCTCAAACGCCGGCGGGGCTGGATTGGGCTGCGCCCGGCCCCTTCGCGCCTCGCCCCTCCGCGCTTCCGTAGAGACTGAAAGGCCACGCAGTGATCGGCATGTTCCTGCAACTCGCCGTCATGGTGGCGGCCATCGCTCTCGGGTCCCGCAAGGGCGGGGTGGCCATGGGGCTCTGGGGAGCCGTCGGGGTCTTCGTGCTCGCGACGTTCTTCGGGGTCACCCCCGCCGACACCTCCGGCATCGTCGACGTCATGCTGATCATCCTCGCGGTGATCATGGCCGCCGCCGCGATGGAGGCGGCCGGGGGCATCGACTACCTCGTCGGACTGGCCGAGAAGGCGATCCGCCGCAAGCCCAGCCGGGTGGTCTACGTGGCTCCCCTCGTGTCCTGGGCCTTCACCCTGGGCGCCGGCACCGCCCACGTCTTCTACCCCCTGCTCCCCGTGATCCACGACGTGGCCCGCGAAGGCGGCGTCCGGCCCGAGCGGCCCATCGCGGTCGCCTCCATCGCGGCCACCTTCGGTATCACCGCCTCGCCCGTCTCCGCGGCCATGGCCGCCATGATCGTGATGTTCGACGGGGACGGCTGGAACCTGCCCCGGATCATGGCCGTCGCCGTGCCGTCCACGCTGCTCGGCGTGCTCGTCGCGGCCACCGTGCAGTCCCGGATCGGCAGGGAGCTCGGCCAGGACGCCGAGTACCTGCGCCGGCTGGCCGCCGGTGAGATCGAGGCTCCTGCGCCGGCCGAGGCCGCCCCGCCGCTGCGGCCTCGGGCGCGCTGGTCCGCGTACCTCTTCCTCGGCGGGACCATCGCCGTCGTCCTCAGCGGACTCTTCCCGGCCCTGCGCCCCGAGACGGCCAAGGGCCCGCTCTCGATGCCCGCCACCATCGAGATCCTGATGATGGCCGTGGCCGCGCTGATCCTGCTGCTGTGCAAGGTCGACGCCAAGCGGATACCCGGCACGGACGTGGCCAAGTCCGGGCTCGTCGCCGTCATCGGCGTCTTCGGGCTGTCGTGGCTGGGGCTGTCCTTCATCGGCGCCAACGAGGCCCGGATCACCGGTGCGCTCGGCGGGGTCGCACAGGACCACCCGTGGTTCTTCGCGATCATGCTGCTGCTCCTCTCCGCGCTGCTGTTCAGCCAGGCCACGACCACCAAGGCACTGATGCCCCTCGGGCTCGCCCTCGGTATCCCGGCCCCCCTCCTCATCGCGATGTGGCCCGCCGTGAACGGCTACTTCCTGCTCCCCACCTACGGCACCTTCATCGCGGCGATCAACTTCGACAGGACCGGCACCACCCGCGTCGGCCGCTTCGTCGTCAACCACTCCTTCATGCTGCCCGGCCTGATCACCACGTGCGTCGCGGTATCCACAGGCTTCGCTCTGGTTCGGATTGTCTGACCGGTTCCGCCCCTTTCCGGCCTGCTCCGGTACACCCCACAGAATCTTGTGAAAGTTTTCACAAGCGCACGATGGACCTTTGGCCTGCTCAAAGTGCCAGGTCAGGCGTGATGGGAGACCCTTGGGGTCGGGGATCAGGGGACTTTCGGGCCCCAGCTCGGGACCAACGCGGCGCCAAATGATCGATCAAAAGGCGTGCAATGGATACAAGCAATGAGGCGACTCGGAAGGTGCGGGCGATGACTGCCACCCCTGCGGAAACCACGAAGAACGGCGAGGCCTGGAACGGCTTCAAGGGCGGTCTGTGGCGCGACGCCATCGACGTCCGCGACTTCATCCAGCAGAACTACACGCCGTACGAGGGTGACGACACCTTCCTCGCCGGCCCCACCGAGCGCACCACCGCCGTGTGGAAGGCGATCACGGACAAGTTCCCGGAGGAGCGCGAGAAGGGCGTCTACGACGTCGCGTACGACATCCCGTCGTCGATCACCGCGCACGCCCCCGGATACATCGACCGCGACAAGGACCTGATCGTCGGCCTCCAGACGGACGCCCCGCTCAAGCGCGCGATCATGCCCTACGGCGGCTGGCGCATGGTCGCCGGCGCCCTGGAGACCTACGGCTACCCCGTCTCCGACGACCTGGAGAAGGTCTTCACGGAGTACCGCAAGACCCACAACGCCGGTGTCTTCGACGCGTACACCCCCGACATCCGCGCCGCCCGCAAGGCCGGCATCGTGACCGGCCTGCCGGACGCCTACGGCCGCGGCCGCATCATCGGCGACTACCGCCGCGTGTCGCTCTACGGTGTCGACCGCCTCATCGCCGTCAAGAAGGAGGAGAAGGAGGAGATCAACTCCCTCCCCGCGGGCAACCGCTCGCTGGAGGAGACGATCCGCCTGCGCGAGGAGCTCTCCGAGCAGATCCGCGCCCTCGCCGAGCTCAAGGCGATGGCCGCCTCCTACGGCTACGACATCTCCGGCCCGGCCGCCACCGGCCGCGAGGCCATCCAGTGGCTGTACTTCGCGTACCTGGCCGCCGTGAAGGAGCAGAACGGCGCGGCCATGTCGCTCGGCCGCACCTCCACCTTCATCGACGTCTACCTCCAGCGCGACATCGAGGCCGGCATCCTCACCGAGGAGCAGGCCCAGGAGCTGGTCGACGACTTCATCATCAAGCTCCGCATCGTCCGTTTCCTGCGCACCCCGGAGTACGACGAGCTCTTCTCCGGCGACCCCACCTGGGTCACCGAGTCGATCGCCGGAATGGGCGAGGACGGCCGTCCGCTGGTCACCAAGACCTCGTTCCGCTACCTCCACACCCTCTACAACCTCGGTCCGGCCCCCGAGCCGAACATGACCGTCTTCTGGTCGCCCCAGCTCCCGCAGGGCTTCAAGGAGTTCTGCGCCAGGGTCTCGATCGACACCTCCTCGGTGCAGTACGAGTCCGACGAGCTGATGCGCCCGCGCTTCGGCGACGACACCGCCATCGCCTGCTGCGTCTCGGCCATGCCGGTCGGCAAGCAGATGCAGTTCTTCGGCGCCCGCGTGAACCTCGCCAAGACCCTGCTCTACGCGATCAACGGCGGCCGCGACGAGAAGTCCGGAGCCCAGGTCGGCCCGTCCACCGGCGCCCTCACCTCCGAGGTGCTGGACTACGACGAGGTCATGGCGAAGTTCGACGAGCAGATGGAGTGGCTCGCCGACACCTACGTGCACGCCCTGAACGTCATCCACTACATGCACGACAAGTACGCCTACGAGCGCATCGAGATGGCGCTCCACGACCGCGACGTGCGCCGCACCATGGCCTGCGGCATCGCCGGTCTCTCGGTCGCCGCCGACTCGCTGGCCGCCATCAAGTACGCCAAGGTCACCGCCGTGCGCGACGAGACCGGTCTCGCCACCGACTACACCATCGAGGGCGACTACCCGGCCTACGGCAACAACGACGACCGTGTCGACTCGATCGCCGTCTGGCTGGTCGAGGAGTTCATGAAGAAGATCCGCAAGCACCCGACGTACCGCGGTGCCGAGCACACCCAGTCGGTGCTGACCATCACCTCGAACGTGGTCTACGGCAAGAAGACCGGCAACACGCCGGACGGACGCCGCGCCGGCGAGCCCTTCTCCCCGGGCGCCAACCCGATGAACGGCCGCGACACCCACGGCTACGTCACCTCGGCGCTGTCGGTCGCGAAGCTCCCGTACGAGGACGCCGAGGACGGCATCTCGCTGACCAACACCGTCACCCCCGACGGCCTGGGCCGCACCCCCGAGGAGCGGATCAAGAACCTGGCGGGCGTCCTCGACGGCTACATGGCGGTCGACGGCTTCCACATGAACGTGAACGTGCTCAACCGCGACACGCTCATGGACGCCATGGAGCACCCGGAGAACTACCCGCAGCTCACCATCCGCGTCAGCGGATACGCGGTGAACTTCGTCCGCCTCACGCGCGCTCAGCAGCTCGACGTGCTGAACCGCACCTTCCACGGTTCTCTCTGACCTTCGAGAGATCCACGAGCACGCGCGGCCCGGGGCCGGCCGTCACCCGGCCCCGGGACCGCGCGTCACCAGATCAGCCCACGGAATCTGGAAGCTGGAGCACCTGCCATGACCGTCCTCTTCGGTACGAGCCTCCCCGTCGGCCACGCCAACGCGATCAGCGTGGGCCCCGGCCAGCTCAGCGCCGGCCAGACGCCCGCCGCCGCCGCGACCCAGCGGCCGAGCGAGGGCACGGTGCACTCCTGGGACCTGTCCACCGGGGTCGACGGCCCCGGGACCCGGTTCGTGACCTTCCTGTCCGGCTGCCCGCTGACCTGCCTGTACTGCCACAACCCCGACACCATGCGGATGCGCAACGGCAAGCGCACCTCGGCCGACGACGTCATCGCAGAGGCCCGCAAGTACACCAAGTTCATCGCCGCCTCCGGGGGCGGTGCCACCATCTCGGGCGGCGAACCGCTGCTCCAGCCCGTCTTCGCCGGCGAACTGCTGCACCGGATGAAGAACGACCTCGGACTGCACACCGCGCTGGACACCTCCGGTTTCCTCGGCGCCCGCGCCACCGACGCGCTGCTGCGCGACGTGGACCTGGTCCTGCTCGACATCAAGTCCTGGGACCGCGAGACGTACAAGAAGGTGACCGGCCGCCCGCTGGAGCCCACCCTCGACTTCGCCCGCCGCCTCGCCGACCTCGGCAAGGAGGTGCACCTGCGGTTCGTGCTGGTGCCGGGACTGACCGACGCCCGGGAGAACGTCGAGGGCGTCGCCGCCTTCGCCGGGACCCTCGGCAACGTCTCGAGGGTCGACGTCCTGCCCTTCCACAAGCTCGGCGAGAGCAAGTGGGAGGCGCTCGACATGAAGTTCACCCTCCACGACACGCCGTCGCCGACCGCCGGACAGGTCGCCGAGGCGAAGGCGGTATTCGCCGCGCAGGGACTGCACGCGGTCTGAGGGTCGGGGGCCCGCGCGCGGGCCCGCCCGAGCCTTCACTCGAACGGCGCACCGGTACGCTCCATATAACGGGCCAAATCGGTACAGACCACCTAGCGTGGTGCTGTGTCCGAGCCCTCAGATGTCATCGACGCCGCGCCGCCCCCACCGGCGCCCGAGACCCCGCCGCCGGCCGGGCGGTCCGTCACCGCACGGGCCACCCTGGCCGGCACCGTCGTCTCGCTCCTGCTCATCGTCGCGATCGTGCTCGGCAGCAGACTGTTGCGGGACTTCGACTCGGCCCTGCTTCCCTACGCCGTCGCCACCGTCTTCCTGGCCTTCGGCGTGGCCTACCGGTACACCGTGTGGGTCTCGGCCCCCGGCGCGCGCCGCCTGTTCAAAAAGGGCTTCGGCAGCTTCTTCTCGGCAGACAACTTCCGCAAGGCGCCCACCGCCGTGCCGAAGATGATCGCCACCTACCTCGGCTTCCAGAAGTTCCTCGGTGCCCGCTCGCGCCCCCGCTGGATCGCCCACCAGCTGATGTTCTGGGGCTGCCTGCTCGCTGCGGCGATCACCTTCCCGCTGACCTGGGGCTGGTTCACCTTCACAGGCGACAGCGCGACGGGCCCCGGGTACGAGATGCGGATCTGGGGCATCAAGGTCCTCGGATTCAACTCCCTCAACATCCTGGGCTGGCTGATGTTCCACGGCCTGGACATCGCGGCCGTCCTCGTCATCCCCGGAGCCTCGTACTTCCTGTACCGGCGGATGAGGGACCGCGGGGCCATGACCGGCCAGCGCTTCGCCTACGACCTGCTGCCGCTGATCTGCCTGATCGTCATCTCCGTGACCGGTCTGCTGCTGACCTTCTCCTCGATCTTCCTGCACGGCGGCGGATACGAGTTCCTCGCGATCCTGCACATGGTGTCGGTGGTGTTCACCCTCATCTACATCCCGTTCGGGAAGTTCTTCCACATCGTCCAGCGCCCGGCCGCCGTCGGCATGCAGCTCTTCAAGTACACGGCCCGCCAGGACGAGCAGGTCTTCCTCTGCAAGCGCTGCGAGGAGCCCATCGACACCACCCCGTACGTCGAGAACCTGCGCGGCACCATGCAGGACCTCAACCTCGACTTCAACGCCTTCGTCGAATACTGCCCGCGCTGCAAGCGGGTCCTGCGCGGCAACGCCTACCTGAGCCACGTCAAGAAAGGGTTCAAGTGACCGCGACCGACCCCGCCAAGGCCGCGTCCCGGCCCGTACGCGTCTCCATCGACCCCTCCATCGCACCGCCCGGCACCCGCAACTTCCGCGACGCCGGGGGCATCCCCGCCGACCAGTGGCACGCCGACCAGAACGGCGAGACCCTGGTCCCCACCCACTGCTGCTTCTGCGGGGTGCAGTGCGGGATGTACCTGCGCGTGGACAAGGGCGGCAAGGTCTTCGGCGTGGAGCCCCGCAACCACGACATCAACCGGATGCGGCTGTGCCCCAAGGGCATCAACGCCTACCAGCAGGTCAACCACCCCGACCGGCTGACCGCCCCGCTGATGCGGCGCTCCCGGGACGAGGAGTTCAAGGAGTGCTCCTGGGACGAGGCCCTGGACTTCACCGTCTCCGAGATCCGGCGCATCCAGGCGGCCCACGGCAACGACGCCTTCGGGCTGCTCGGCGGGGCCAGCCTGTTCTCCGAGAAGACCTACCTGGTCGGCAAGTTCGCCCGGGTCGCGCTGAAGACCAAGCACGTCGACTACAACGGCCGCCTGTGCATGGTCAGCGCCGCCGGAGCCAACAAGCTCGCCTTCGGCATCGACCGGGCCGGAAACCCCTTCTCCGACATCCTCCTCACCGACTGCCTGCTCATCGCCGGGTCGAACGTGGGGGAGTGCTTCCCCGTGATGACCCAGTACCTATGGGGTGCACGGGACCGCGGCGCCTCGCTGATCGTGATCGACCCGCGCGAGACGGCCATCGCCCGCACCGCCGACATCCACGTCGCGATCAAGCCGGGCACCGACTCGGCCTTCTTCAACGCCGTGCTGAACGTGGTCATCGCCGAAGGCCTCACCGACGAGGCCTACATCGCCGCGAACACCACCGGCTGGGACGAGGTCAAGAAGACCGTCGCCGAGTACCCGCCGTCCCGGTCCGCGGAGATCTGCGGGGTACCGGCCTCGCAGATCGTCCAGGTGGCACGCGTCTTCGCCGGCGCGGACAAGGCCATGGCCTGGCACGCCCGCGGCATCGAGCACCACTCCCAGGGCGTCGAGAACTGCCTGTCCGTCATCAACCTCTGCGTGGCCACCGGCCACATCGGCAAGCCCGGCGCCGGCTACGGCACCATCACCGGCCAGGGCAACGGTCAGGGCGGCCGCGAGCACGGCCAGAAGTCCGACCTGCTGCCCGGCGGCCGCTCCATCACCAATCCGGAGCACCGCAAGCAGATCTGCCAGATCTGGGGCATCGAGGAGTCCGAACTCCCCGGCGCCGGCACCTCCATGATGGAGATGGTCTGGCAGATGCAGCGGAGGGAGATCCGCGGCCTCATCGGCATCTGCAACAACCCGTTCGTCTCCCTCCCCAACTACGCGGTGGTCAAGGACGGCTACGACACCGCCGAGTTCCACGCCCAGTTCGACTTCTTCCTCTCCGAGACCGCGGCCAACGCCCATGTGGTCTTCCCCGTCACCACCTGGGCCGAGGACGAGGGTGTGATGGCCAACGCCGAGGCCCGCGTGGTCAAGCACAACAAGGCCCAGGAGCCCCCGGCCGGAGTGCGCACCGACACCTGGGTCATCTGCGAGCTCGCGCGACGGCTCGGCGCCGGGAAGCACTTCGACTTCCCCGGCTCCCGCGAGGTGTTCGAGGAGCTGCGCGTCGCCTCCGCCGGCACGGTCAACGACTACTACGGCATCACCTACGACCGCCTCGACGAGACCGGCGGGATCGTCTGGCCCTGCCCCTCCACCGAGCACCCGGGCACCCCCCGGCTGTTCGAGGACGGCCGGACCTACCACCCCGACGGCAAGATCCACATGCAGGTCGTGGAATGGCATCCGCCCATGGACGCCTACACCGAGGAGTACCCCCTCTCCCTCACCACCGGCCGCACCGTCGCGCACTTCCTCTCCGGCAACCAGACCCGCCGCCTCGGCGCCCTCGTCGAGCAGACCCCCCGCCCCTGGGTGGAGGTCCACCCCTCGCACGGCTTCCGCAACGGCGAGCCGGTCCGGGTCGTCACCCGGCGCGGCAGCGAGGTGTTCCCGGCCCTGGTCACCGAGGCGATCCGCCCCGACACCGTCTTCATCCCGTACCACTGGCCCGTCCCGACGGCCGCGAACGCCCTGACCATCGACGCCCTCGACCCCCGCTCGAAGATCCCCGAGTACAAGGTCTGCGCCGCCCGGATCGAGGCCGCCGAGCGGGTCGACGAGGTGCCCGCGCCGCCCACCCCGCCGGGCCGTGAGGCCTATCCGGAGGCCCAGGTCTCCCGCACCGACCCCCTGCCCCCCACGTCCCCGCAGGGCCGTGGCACGGCAGAGAGGAGCTGACCCGCCATGATGGGCCGCACGATCTTCATCGACCCGGGTCGCTGCATCGGCTGCCAGGCGTGCGTCTCGGCGTGCCGCGAGTGCGATTCGCACCGCGGCAAATCGATGATCCACCTGGACTACACCGAACCCGGCATGTCCGTCGCCTCCCTCCCCAGCGTCTGCATGCACTGCGAGGACCCGGTCGCGCCCTGCGCCGAGGTCTGTCCCGCCGACGCGATCCTGGTGACCGCCGACGGGGTGGTCCAGCAGGCCGACACCACCCGCTGCATCGGCTGCTCCAACTGCGTCAACGCCTGCCCCTTCGGCATCCCGAAGATCGACCTCCAGGCGAAGCTGCAGATGAAGTGCAACCTCTGCTACGACCGCACCGCCTACGGCCTCGCCCCGATGTGCGCGACCGTCTGCCCGACCGGGGCCCTCTTCTACGGAACCCTCGAAGAGCTCCAGGCCGAGCGCCCCGGCGTCCAGGTGGCCGACTCCTTCGTCTTCGGCGACGTCGTCGTCCAGACCGGCGTGGCCATGGTCGTCCCCGCCGACAAGGTCCAGTGGCCCGTCCCCGGCGGCCTGCCCGTCGTCGAGATCAACGGAAGGGACGTCCGATGAGCGTCACCGAGCAGCCCCCTCCACACCCAGGTCCGGCACCCGACGGCGGAGCGGCCGCCGACGCCGCGATCGAGCAGCTGCGCGACCGGATCAGCGCCGACTCCCTCACCACCCGCCGGGACTACCTGCGGATCGTCGCCACCGTCTCCGGAGGCCTGGCCATCGGCGGTGTCGGCGTCGCCGCCGGCATCCTGCACCGGCACGGGGACAACGAGGGCCTGCCCGATCCGAAGAAGGTCGCCGACCGGCTGGCACCCGGCGAGTCCGTGGCCTTCCGGTTCCCCGGCGAGGACGACCGGGCCCTGGCGGTGCGCCTCGGGGACGGCTCCCTCGTGGGCTACTCCGCCGTCTGTACCCACCTGGCCTGCGGCGTGCTGTGGCGCAAGGACCGCGGCCCCGACGGGGAGCTGTACTGCCCTTGCCACGAGGGTGTCTTCGACGCCCGCACCGGCGAGGTGACGGCCGGTCCGCCGCCGCGCCCGCTGCCGAGGATCTACCTGACCGAGCAGGCCGACGGCAGCGTCTGGGCCGTCGCCACCGCCCGGTCGGGCGAGCCGGCCAAGGACGCGCTCTGCCGGCAGTTCGGCGACTCCCACCCCGTGGAGTCCGCCCGCCTGGGCTGCCCCGGCTCGGCCAGGGCGGGATCCACCGAGAGGAGGCCGACATGAGCGAGACACCGCTGCCGCCCCGCCCGGAGTACCACCCGGGCAGTGCCCAGCCGAGGCTCAACCGCCCGGTGCAGGAGAGGTACCCGCAGATCCGCTCCACCAGCGGGTACGGGGACCCCCGGATCCGGAGCACGGGCCCGGGCCCGGGAGCCGGCACCGAGCAGGAGCCCGAGCGCTCCTCACGGCTCAACGCACGCCTCGCCCTGGCCCTCACGGTCGTGATCGGCCAGCTCTGGGCGCTCACCGTGACCGTCAACGAGTGGATGAAGGGAAACACCGGCACGGCCTGGTGGGGAGCGGGATTCCTGATCCTGTCCTTCCTCGTCGTGATCGGACTGTGGCTCCTCGACCCGAAGGACCGATGACCATGTCGATACCCACGCCGACTTCGTCGGCGCCGCGCAGCCACCGCGCAGAGAGCTACAAGCCCGGGGCCACCATCGCCGACTGGCGGCCGGAGGACGAGGGCTTCTGGCAGTCCAAAGGCCACCGGGTCGCCCAGCGCAACCTCTGGGTCTCGATCCCGGCCCTGATGCTCGGCTTCGTGGTCTGGCAGGTCTGGTCGGTGACCGTGGTCAGGCTGAACGACGTCGGCTTCGGCTTCTCGAAGTCGCAGCTGTTCTGGCTGACCGCCATCCCCGGCATCACCGGCGGCACCTTCCGGATCCTCTACACCTTCATCGGGCCGATGTTCGGCGAGCGGAAGTTCACCGCCTTCAGCACGATCATCCTGATCGCGCCGATGCTGTGGCTGGGCTTCGCGCTCCAGGACACCGGTACGCCGTACTGGGAGCTGGCCCTGATCGCGGCCGTGTGCGGCATCGGCGGCGCGAACTTCGCCTCCTCGATGGCGAACATCGGCTTCTTCTTCCCCAAGCGGGAGAAGGGCAGTGCCAACGGCCTCAACGGCGGCCTCGGCAACCTCGGCGTGAGCGTGGTCCAGCTGATCGCCCCGCTGGTCGTCACCGCGGCCGTCCTGGGCGCCCCGGCGGGCGGACCCCAGCACGACGCGAAGAAGAACACCGACGTCTGGTTGCAGAACGGCGCCTTCCTGTGGGTGCCGCTGCTGGTCATCATGGCGCTCGCCGCCTGGTTCCTGATGAACGACCTGAAGGTGGCCGCGGCCCCCTTCAGCCAGCAGAAGATCATCTTCAAGCGCAAGCACAACTGGCTGATGACCTGGCTGTACGTCGGAACCTTCGGGTCCTTCATCGGCTTCGCGGCCGCCCTGCCGCTGCTGATCAAGAACAACTTCGAGGGGCAGGGCTACCAGGCCACCACCTACGCCTGGATCGGCCCGTTCATCGGGGCCCTCACGCGCTGGGGCGGCGGCTGGCTCTCGGACAAGATCGGCGGAGCCAGGGTCACCATCCTGTCCTTCATCGGCATGGCGGCGGCCCTCGTCGTGGTGATCTTCGCGCTGCCGTCCGGTGGACAGGAGGGCGACTTCTGGCCCTTCTACATCGGCTTCCTGGTGGCCTTCGCCTTCTCCGGCCTGGGCAACGGCTCGACCTTCCGGCAGATCCCGGTGATCTTCCGGGACCACCACATGAAGCAGGCCGAGGGCAAGGGCCCCGAGGCGCAGGCCGCGGCGCTCAAGCAGTCGGAGATGGAGTCGGGCGCCGTCACCGGCTTCTCCTCGGCCATCGCGGCCTACGGCTTCTTCTTCATCCCCGCGATGTTCGCGGCCATGGCCGTGACCAACGCACTGTGGATCTTCATCGGCTTCTACGCGACGTGCCTGGTGGTGTGCTGGTGGTTCTACGCCCGCAAGGGCGCCGAGGCTCCCAGCTGAGCGGGGCCGGCGGCGGGGGCGGCCGTACCCTGGAGGCATGAGCGACGCCCCCGCCACCGACCCGCACGCACCGAAGACCGACCCGGAATCCCAGCCGAAGTCGCGGCCGAAGCCGCGCCTGGACTTCGGCGACCCGCTGGACCAGCAGTCCTCGGACGACACCGACCGGGGCTGGGGCGAGCGGCCGCCCGCCGGCGGAAGCGCGGCCGACCTGGCCCGCTTCCTCGACGAGAAGCCTCCGCACCACGTCTGACCGCAGGGCCCGCCTAGAGCCGGGGCTCGGAGCGTCGGAGTGGACGTTCCCGCCACCCGCGCCGCGCTGGGCGATCAGCTCGTCGCGGATCTCCTTGAGGACCACCAGCTCGGTGATCTCCATGGTCTCCTGGACGCCTTCCTTCGCCTTGCGGCGCTGCTCCACCTTGGCGAGGTACTTCGCCATCGGCAGGACCATCAGGAAGTAGACGACCGCGGCGGTGATCAGGAAGGTCAGCGCGGCGTTGAGCACCGAGCCCCAGAGGAGCTCCACGCCCGTCGGCTTGCCGTCCGCGCCGATCCCGCAGGGGTCCTTGATGCAGCTCTTGTAGGCGTCCAGACTCTGCGTGCCGACGAGGCCGATCACCGGGCTGATCAGGCCCTTCACGACGGAGTTCACGATGTTCGTGAACGCGGCACCGATGACCACGGCGACCGCCAGGTCGACCACGTTGCCGCGCATCAGGAAGGCCTTGAAGCCTGCCAGGATGCTCTCCTTCTTCTTCTCGCTCACCACTGAGCCTTTCTTCGCATCTGCCGAACATGGAGCCAACGGTTCCGAAAGCTACGGCAGTTTGGGCCCGGGGTGTCCAATCGACCCCCACCTCGAGGTGACTTGACTGCACGTTCGTGCGATTCAACACAACGTCACCGCCAGTCGGGACACGGTCCCCGCTCCCACGAGAGCCCGCGCGGTGTCCCGGGGCACGGACAGCACCACCAGCGCCCCGCCGTCCCCAACGCCCGGCTCCGGAGCGGGTACTTCGGCGACCCGGGCCCCCGCCGCCACCACCCGGGGCGGCCCGCCGCGCTCCGCCGCGACCACGTCCACCCGGTCCCCGGGGCGCAGCAGCCGTACGGTCGCCGCGTCCGCGATCCGCACCGGCGCCGACACCAGCCGCACCGCCGCCGGAGGGGGCTGTGCCGGCGGAGGTGCGGAGCCGCGCGAGGCACGCGCCTCGGTGCCGCCCACGGCCAGCACGGCCGCCACGACGGCCAGCCCGGCCGCGGCCCCGCGCCGCCGGCGCCGCACCGCCCTGCGCAGCCGGTCCCCGGCCCGCCCCACGCGGAGCGGGGCGAAGAGGGGAACGGAGCGTGCCGGGGGACACGGAGCGGAAGGGGAGGGGCGGGGGACGGGGGAGGTGCGGGCGGGGGTGTGGACGTGGGGTGAGGAGAAGGAGGGGACGCGGGAGTGCGCGGTCATGAGGGCCACCACCAGACGGAGCGAGATCCGATGCCCGGACCCGGCGCCCGGACACCCCACACGATCCGCCGCCCCGCCGGATCCCGCTCGGACCTGTGGACCGTCCCCAGCTTGTGGATATCTCCCTCACCCGCAGGAGTTACAAGGGCCGCCCGGCCCCGATCCGCCGCAGTGCCGCCACCGGATCCGCCGCCCGGGTGACCGACCGTCCCACCACGACGTGCGAGGCCCCGGCCGCGAAGGCGGCCCACGGGGTATCGGAGCGGGCGTGCCCGCCGGTCTGAGCGCCCGTCGGCGTACCGGTCTGCGCACCCGTCGGCGTACCGGTCTCCGCGCCCGTCTCCCCACCCGGCAGCGTCACCCCCGGCGTGACGATCAGCCGGTCCGACCCCAGCAGCTTCCGCAGCGGGCCGGCCTCCCGGGGTGATCCGACGACCCCGTCGCATCCGGCATCCGCCGCCAGCCGGGCCAGCCGCAGCACCTGCGCGTCGGTGCCCGCGCCGATCCCGATGTCGGCGAGGTCGCTCCCGGTCATGCTCGTGACCACCGTCAGCGCGAGCACCCGTAGCCCGGGGAACTCCCGGGCGGCGTCCACGGCGGCCGTCATGATGCCCGTACCGCCCATGGAGTGCACGGTCACCATGGACGCGCCCAGGGCGCCCGCGGCGCGGACGGCGCCGGCCACGGAGTTCGGGATCTCGAAGAGCTTCAGGTCGAGGAAGACCTCGTGGCCCTGATCGACGAGCCCGCGCACGAGGTCCGGCCCGGCGGCGGTCAGGAGCTCCAGGCCCACCTTGTAGAAGCCGCAGGCGCTCCCGAGGCGCGCCACGAGGGCTTCGGCGGCCCGCCGGTCGTCGAAGTCGAGGGCGACGATCACCTGTCTGCTGTCCATGGCCCCCATGATCGGGGTCAGCGCTCGGCGGGGATCTCGCAGGACTCCTTGAAGCCCTGGCTGGTCAGGCCGAAGGCGCTGTTGACGCGCGAGCGCATGTTCTCCAGCGCGACCATGGCGGTGAGTTCGACGAAGGCGGCCTCGCCGAGGCGCTCGATCAGTTCGGCGGCGAGTTCGTCCGTGACGGCCGGCTCGGTCTCGGTCATGGCCTCGGCGTATTCCATGACGAGCAGTTCCAGCTCAGTGAAGGCCTCCCTGGCCTCGCGCCACACCGGAACCTTCTCGACCTTCTCCGGGGCGATCCCCTTCTCCTGGCCCTCCCAGTACCCGAAGTCCATGCACCACGAGCAGTTCATGCGGGCGGCGGCGGCCATCACCGCGAGGTGCTTCAGGCCGCCGTCGAGGGCGTTCCACTTCGCCGCCTGCTGTTCGAGGCGCACGTAGGTGAACAGCACGCGCCCGTTGTGCCCGTAGGCCAGTCCCGGTTCGAGGACCTTGCCGTAGGCGCGGCGCGAGTACCAGGCGCCGAAGCGGTTGAGGAGGGTGCGGGGCGGGGTGAGCGAGATGCGTGCCATGGCGGGTGCCTCCTGGAGCCGGGTCCGGCCGGGCGCCTTTCGCCCGGCCTTCACCAACTGAGACCGGCAGGCCCCGCGAAACGTGACACCGTCCGGAAACTTCTTCTGCGGCAGCTCGGCTACGGCAGCTCGATGCCCAGGTCCCAGCCGTCGTGCGCGTGGGTGCACAGGCAGTCGCGGGACTCCGTCGGGGGCAGGGCGGCCACCGCGTCGAAGAGGACCTCGCGCAGCCGCCCGACGTTCTCGCCGAAGACCTTGAGGACCTCCGTGTGGGAGACCCCGTCGCCCGTCTCCGCGCCCGCGTCCAGGTCCGTGACCAGCGCCATCGAGGTGTAGCAGAGCCCCAGCTCGCGCGCGAGGATCGCCTCGGGGTGGCCCGTCATGCCGACCACCGACCAGCCGGCCGCGGCGTGCCACTGCGATTCGGCGCGGGTCGAGAAGCGGGGCCCCTCGATGACGACCATGGTGCCGCCGTCCACCGGCTCCCAGTCCCGCCCGCGCGCCGCGGCCAGTGCCACCGAGCGGCCCACCGGGCAGTAGGGGTCGGCGAAGGTGGTGTGCACGACGTTGGGGACCGAGCCGTCCGGGAGGGGCTCCCCGTCGAAGAAGGTCTGGGCGCGGGACTTCGTACGGTCGACCAGCTGGTCGGGAACGAGCAGCGTCCCCGGGCCGTACTCGGGACGCAGGCCGCCGACCGCGCAGGGGCCCAGCACCTGGCGCACGCCCACGGAGCGCAGCGCCCACAGGTTGGCCCGGTAGTTGATCTTGTTCGGGGGAACGGTGTGGCTACGGCCGTGCCGGGGCAGGAAGGCCACGGTCCGGCCGGCGAGCTCGCCGAGGTAGAGGGAGTCGCTGGGGGGCCCGTAAGGCGTCTCCACCTGGATCTCGGAGACGTCCTCCAGGAAGGAGTAGAAGCCCGATCCGCCGATGACACCGATCTCTGCATTCGCCATGCCGCCACCCTAACGGGGCATGCCGAAGGCCCCGCTGTCCCGTGGGGACTTGCAGAGCCTCGGATGGAGCCGGGTGGAGCCTGGAGCGCGTCAGGCGGCCGACGAGCTCGACGACGACGAGGAGGTCGAGGTCGAGGACGACGAAGCCGAGGACGAGGACGCAGCCGGGGTGGCGGCCGGCGTCGACGAGGGCTTCGAGGCAGGGGTGCTGCTCGACGAAGCGCCGCGGCTGTCGTTCCGGTAGAAACCGGATCCCTTGAAGACGATGCCGACCGCGGAGAACACCTTCTTCAGGCGTCCGTCACAGCTCGGGCACACGGTCAGCGCGTCATCGGTGAACTTCTGCACGGCCTCAAGGCCCTCACCGCACTCGGTGCACTGGTACTGGTAGGTCGGCACGAATTTCCTCCTGGCACTCTCACTCAATGAGTGCTAACGACGCTCCATGGTGACGTATTCCGGCGGATCAGTCCACCGTCACCGGCACGCGGTGACCCAGACCACGCTCGTTCACACCCGCGGCGGGTGCCGCGGAGGTGGCCGAAGCGGCCGGCTTGGACGAGCTGACGATCCGGCTCGGGGCCTTCGGGGCCAGCTTCGCACGCAGCGCCAGCAGGATGGCCAGGGCGAGGGCGGTGGCCACCATGGGCACGAGGAACCCGTACGAGGACCCGTGCGCGTCCGTCAGACGGCCGGCCAGGGTCACGGCACCGGCCTGCCCGAAGGCGACGCCTCCGGTGAGCCAGGTGAAGGCCTCGGTCCGCGAGGCGGCCGGGACCAGCTGCTCGATCATGGTGTAGCCGGTGATCAGCGCGGGGGCGATGCACAGACCGACGACCAGGCCGAGCGCGCCGAGCAGGATCATCGAGTTCGCGGCCCACAGGACCGAGGCGGCCGCGGTGAGGCCGATGTAGCCGAGGATCAGGCGGCGGCGCGGGCCGATCTTCCAGGCGATCGCACCGCAGGCGATGCCCGCGATCATGTTGCCCGCGGCGAAGACGCCGTAGAGCAGACCGTTGGCGCCCGGGTTGCCGATCTCCTCGGAGAAGGCGGCGAGCGAGACCTGCATGCCGCCGAAGACGGCGCCGATGCCGATGAAGGCGACGATCAGGACGCGCAGGCCGTGGAACGACAGGGCCGGGGCGTGCTTCTCGCCGTGCGCCGGGCGGGCGACGGGCTTGGGCTGCGT
The DNA here is from genome assembly GCF_045822005.1 of Streptomyces stoeckheimensis. NCBI lineage: Bacteria > Bacillati > Actinomycetota > Actinomycetes > Kitasatosporales > Streptomycetaceae > Streptomyces > Streptomyces stoeckheimensis. Next base: position 5,328,251 of record NZ_CP169550.1, read on the forward strand.
GGCGCGCTGGGCGGCGAAGAGCAGGCCGCCGATCAGGGTCAGCGCGGCCTCGGTGACCAGACCGGCCGCCGGGTTGATGCCGGTGCACAGCGCGGTGGCGAGCACCGGGCCGACGACGAAGGTGAACTCGTCGGTGACGGACTCGAACGCGGCGGCGGTGGGCAGCAGCGGGGAGCCCTCGAGCTTGGCCGCCCAGCGGGACCGGACCATGGGTCCGACCTGCGGGACGGATGCACCGGCGGGGACGGCCGCCAGTGCGAGCGCCCAGACGGGCGCACCCAGCAGCGCGAACGCCACCAGGGAGCTGACGGCGGTGGCGTGTACGAGGGCCACCGGGACCAGGACGGCGCTCTGGCCGTGGCGGTCGATGAGCTTGCCCATGACCGGGGCGAACACGGCCATGGAGATACCGGTGAAGGCGGCGACGATGCCGGCGCTTCCGTAAGAACCGGTGGTGTGCTGGACCAGCAGCAGGATGCTGATCGTCAGCATGCCGAAGGGGAGTCGCGCGGCGAATCCCGGGAGAACGAAGCCGAGGGCGCCGGGCGTGCGCAGGAGCTGCCCGTAGCCGGGTCGGGTGGACGTGGCGGACTTGTCGGTCGTGACCGCGGATGTCACGGCCTGGCCTTTCCGCTGCCTGGTAGAACTCCCCGTCTGCGGACGATGCGGCGCCTTGTGAGCGATCGCACCCGTACATGTGGGAGCCCCGAGAGCTGTCCTCTTGCGCAAAACCGAGTGATACCTGGGCGCCCACTGCGGGAGGGTGCCACGGCCGCTTTGCGGTCGCGCCAGCTCTGCGTCAGGCAGAGTTGGTTCGATGTGTTGTTCCTTAATCGTACAGGTAGATCGACCGATACACCCTGTGATTCGGGCTACAAGGCGTGTCTTCACCTGCGATTAACTGGAATTTCGCATTCAAGCCCCACTCAAACAGGGGTGAATGTGGACAAAAGTCATCGAAAATACTGAATTAGAGCGACGCTCTAACGGCGCTCTAGCCCTTCCTGGGGCGCTTCGCAGGGCCCTGGTCCCCGCCCGTCCCCAGCCAGCCCGCCAGCTTGCCGCCCCGGGCCACCGCCCGCAGCCGCGCCTCCGCCGCGTCCCGCACCGGGTCCGTGGCCACCACCAGCAGCTCGTCCCCGCGCCGCAGCACGGTCGACGGCGCCGGTACGAAGCTGCGCGCGTCCCGTACGACCAGCGTGACGGAAGCCCCCGGCGGCAGCCGCAGCTCGCTCACCTCGACGCCGTGCATCCGCGAGGCGGGCGGGATCGCGAAGGACAGCAGGTGCCCGCGCAGCTTCTCCAGCGGCGCCGACTCGATCCCGAGGTCGGAGGCGGTCTCGTCGCTGTTGCCCAGCTTCAGCTTGCGCGCGAGCCACGGCAGGGTCGGCCCCTGGACCAGGGTGTAGACGACGACCAGGACGAAGACGATGTTGAAGACCCGCTCGCTGCCCTCGATCCCGGACACCATGGGGATGGTCGCCAGGATGATGGGCACGGCCCCGCGCAGGCCCGCCCAGGACATGAGCGCCTGCTCCTGCCAGGGCAGCCGGAAGGGCAGCAGGGAGACGAAGACCTCCAGCGGCCGGGCCACCATCGTCAGCACCAGCCCGATGATCACCGCCGGCCAGAAGTCGTGCACCAGCTCGTGCGGGGTGACCAGCAGGCCCAGCAGGACGAACATGCCGATCTGGGCGATCCAGCCGAGCCCGTCCGCGAATCCCCGGGTGGCGGGCCAGTGGGGGAGCTTCGCGTTCCCGAGCACCATCGCCGCCAGGTACACCGCGAGGAAGCCGGAGCCGTGCGCCATGGCGCCGGCCGCGTAGGCGGTGATCGCGATCGCCATCACCGCGATCGGGTAGAGGCCCGAGGCGGGCAGTGCCACGTGCCGCAGCCCGTACGAGCCCAGGAAGCCCACCGCCAGGCCGATGGCGACGCCGATCGCCAGCTCCAGCGCGATCTTGCCTATGAGGACGTACCACTCGTCGACCGGTCCGACGGTCGCGAAGGCCACGACCAGGATGACGACGGGAGCGTCGTTGAAGCCGGACTCGGCCTCCAGCACACCCGTGACCCGGGAGGGGAGCGGGACCTTGCGCAGGACCGAGAAGACGGCCGCGGCGTCGGTCGAGGAGACGACCGCGCCGATCAGCAGGGCCTGCCGCCATTCGAGTCCGACCAGGTAGTGCGCGCCCGCCGCGGTCACGCTCACGCTGACGGCGACGCCGACCAGCGACAGCACGATCGCGGCCGGCAGGGCCGGCTTGATCTCTTTCCACTTCGTGCCCAGACCACCCTCGGCGAGGATCACCACGAGCGCGGCATAGCCGATCACCTGGGTCAGCTCGGCGTTGTCGAACACGACGTTGCCGATGCCGTCCTGGCCTATCGCAACACCTATGCCGAGGTAAATGAGCAGGCTGGGGAGGCCGCTGCGCGAAGAGACGCGTACCGCCGCCACGGCGACGAGCAGCACGAGCGAGCACACCAGCAGGAGCTCATTCAGCGTGTGGACAGTCAGCGGGCGGCCCTTTCCTCGACGTGCCTGCGATGACGGAACGAGGCGCGTCGGACTGACGCATCGTTCCGGCAGGGGCACGGACGGCAAGTACTTCGTTACCTTACCTAATCTTTGACGCGCCCTTTACTCGATAGCCACATTGTGAAACGCCTGAGGGGCTCTGTCCTCATGACCTGTCGTCATGAGCTCGACCCCTGACGGATCAACGCACCCGGTCCTGCGCCTATGGTTGCTCCCAGCACTCCCAGGACCACCCTGCCCCTCTAAGGACAGCGATGCCCGCCAACGAAACCGCCCCTTCCGTCAAGAAGAAGGGACGACGCGCCCGTCTGATCGTGCTCGTCCTGGTGCTGGCGCTCTTCGCTGGCCTCGGGTACGGGGCGTACTGGAGCGTGGACAGCGTGCGGGCCTCGTTCCCGCAGACCACCGGCTCCCTCAAGGTGCCCGGCCTGACCGGGACCGTCGACGTCAAGCGCGACGCCAACGGAATCCCCCAGCTGTACGCCGACTCCGACGAGGACCTCTTCCGCGCACAGGGCTTCGTGCACGCGCAGGACCGGTTCTGGGAGATGGACGTACGCCGCCACATGACCTCCGGGCGTCTCTCGGAGATGTTCGGCGCCGGCCAGGTCGAGACGGACGCCTTCCTGCGCACGCTCGGCTGGCGCCAGGTCGCGCAGCAGGAGTACGACACCAAGCTGTCGGCCGAGACGAAGAAGTACCTGCAGGCCTACGCCGACGGGGTCAACGCGTACCTGAAGGGGAAGTCCGGCAAGGACCTCTCCGTCGAGCACGCCGCCCTCAAGCTCAGCGACTCCTACCAGCCCGAGCAGTGGACCCCGGTCGACTCGGTGGCCTGGCTCAAGGCGATGGCCTGGGACCTGCGCGGCAACATGCAGGACGAGATCGACCGTGCGCTGATGACGGGCAAGCTCTCGCAGACCCAGATCGACGACCTCTACCCGCCGTACCCCTTCGACCGGAACCGTCCGATCGTCGAGGGCGGCACCGTCAAGGGCGGGAAGTACACCCCCGCGGCCGGTCCCGGCTCCGGCAGCCCCGTGGGCTCCGGCGGCGCCACCGGCTCCCAGGCCTCCGCCCAGACCGGCGGCGCCGAGCCGCTGACCGGGCTGGCCGGCAACGCCACCGCCCAGGGCGCCACCGTGGGGCTGCGCACGCAGCTCGGCGCGCTGGCCGACACCCTCGACGAGATCCCCGCGATCCTCGGCCCGGCCGGCAGCGGCATCGGCTCGAACTCCTGGGTCGTCGCGGGCAAGTACACGACCACCGGGAAGCCGCTGCTCGCGAACGACCCGCACCTCTCCCCGCAGCTGCCCTCGGTCTGGTACCAGATGGGCCTGCACTGCCGGGCGGCCTCGACCACGTGCCAGTACGACGTGGCCGGCTACACCTTCTCCGGCATGCCGGGCGTGGTCATCGGCCACAACGCCGACATCGCCTGGGGCATGACCAACCTCGGCGCCGACGTCACCGACCTCTACCTGGAGCAGGTCAAGCCCGAGGGCTACGTCTACGACAACAAGGTGCTCCCCTTCACCACCCGCGAAGAGGTCATCAAGATCGCCGGCGGCGGTGAGAAGAAGATCACCGTCCGGTCCACCAACAACGGCCCGCTGATCTCCGACCGCAGCGACGAGATCGCCACGGTCGGCGCCCGCGCCCCCGTGAACAGCGCCGCCCCCGACCGCGGCAACGGCTACGGGGTCTCCCTGCGCTGGACCGCGCTGGACCCGGGCAAGTCGATGGACGCCGTCTTCAAGATCAACCGGGCCAAGAACTTCCAGGACTTCCGCACCGCGGCCCGCGACTTCGAGGTCCCCTCGCAGAACCTGATCTACGCGGACAACAAGGGCCCCAACGGCAACATCGGCTACCAGGCCCCCGGCCGCATCCCGATCCGCACCACCGGCGACGGCAAGATGCCCGCCCCCGGCTGGGACTCCAAGTACGCCTGGAAGGGCGGCAAGGACGGCAACGCCGGCTATGTCCCGCAGGACGAGATGCCGTGGGCCTACAACCCGGACCGCGGGTTCATCGTGACCGCGAACCAGGCCGTCGCCGAGAGCGGCCAGGGCAAGTACCCGTACGTGCTGACCACCGACTGGGGCTACGGCGCCCGCAGCCAGCGGATCAACGACCTCATCGAGGCGAAGATCAAGGACAGCGGGAAGATCTCCACCGACGACATGCGGACCATGCAGATGGACAACAGCAGCGAGATCGCCGCGCTGCTGACCCCGATGCTGGCCAAGCTCGACGTCTCGGACCCGGACGTCCGCTCCGCGCAGAAGCTGCTGGACGGCTGGAACTACACCCAGGAGCCCGACTCGGCGGCCGCCGCGTACTTCAACGCGGTCTGGCGCAACATCCTCAAGCTGGCCTTCGGCGACAAGCTGCCCAAGGAGCTGCGGGTCGAGGGCAGCTGCATGAACGTCCCCGAGCAGACCACCGGCCCGGCCGACGACCTCGCCAAGATGGTCCGCGAATGCGGTGAGCGCGGCTCCGACTCGGCGCAGCCGGACGGCGGGGACCGCTGGTTCGAGGTGGTCCGCCGCCTGGTCAAGGACGAGAACTCGGCCTGGTGGCAGTCGCCCGCCGTCGGCCGCACCGTGGCCGCCACCACCACCCGCGACCAGCTGTTCGCGCGGGCCATGAAGGACGCCCGCTGGGAGCTGACCGCCAAGCTCGGCAAGGACCAGTCGACCTGGAGCTGGGGCCGCATGCACCAGCTGATGCTGAAGAACCAGACGATCGGCACCGAGGGCCCCGGCTACCTCCAGTGGCTCCTCAACCGCGGCCCCTGGAACCTGGGCGGCGGCGAGGCCACCGTCAACGCGACCGGCTGGAACGCCTCCAGCGGGTACGGGGTCACCTGGGTGCCGTCGATGCGGATGGTCGTGAACCTCGCCGACTTCGACAAGTCCCGCTGGATCAACCTGACGGGCGCCTCGGGGCACGCGTACCACGACCACTACACGGACCAGACGACGCTGTGGGCCAAGGGCGAACTGCTGGACTGGCCCTTCGGGAAGGAAGCCGTGGACAAGGCCACGGCCGACACCCTGACCCTCCGGCCCGAGGGCTCCTGACCGCAGGGTCTAAACGCTGAAGCGGATCACCCCCGACGGGGTGGCCACCGCCCGGACGGGGTGGTCGTGCGGTTCCTCCGGGACCCGCGCGACCACCTCGTCGTCGTAGAGGAGCACGATCAGCGCGGGACGCGCCCCGGCGCGCTCCAGCCGCTCCAGCACCCGGTCGTACGAGCCTCCGCCCCGTCCGAGCCGCATCCCCCGCCGGTCCACGGCCAGTCCGGGCAGCAGGACGGCGTCGGCGCCGGTCACCGCCTCCGGGCCGAGACGGGGACCGGCGGGCTCCAGGAGCCGCATCTTCCCCGGGTGCGCGGCCTCGGCCAGGCTGCCGGGGCCTTCGTACGCCGCCCAGTCGAGGTCGTTGTCGGGCAGCAGGACGGGCAGCAGCACCCGGGTGCCGGCCGCCCGCAGGGCGTCGAGCAGCTCGCGGGTGCCGGGTTCGGAGCCGATGGAGACGTAGGCGGCCACGGTGTGGGCGGAGCCGAGTTCGGGTAGCTCCAGGGCCGAGCGGGAGAGTGCTTCGGCCGTCGTGCGCAGGGTGTCGTCGGACAAGGCGCGGCGGGCCGCGAGGAGTTCCCGGCGCAGCTCCGTCTTGGCCCTCGAAGGCTGGTTCTCTGTCACGGCTGGCTCGTATCACTTTCTATGGGGGTATACCTGATCATGTTCATCTGAAGCACACGTGGCTCACAGCACGAGCGACTATCGTTCCGCTCATGACTCAGTTGCACCCCGTGATCAAAAAGGCCGTCATCCCGGCCGCGGGCCTCGGCACTCGGTTCCTTCCCGCAACCAAGGCCACACCCAAGGAAATGCTTCCTGTGGTGGACAAGCCGGCCATTCAGTACGTCGTCGAGGAGGCCGTGTCGGCCGGTCTCGACGACATTCTCATGATCACGGGCCGTAACAAGCGTGCTCTCGAAGACCACTTCGACCGGAACTACGAGCTGGAGTCCGCGCTCATCGCCAAGGGCGACGACGACCGGCTCAAGAAGGTCCAGGAGTCCAGCGACCTGGCCACCATGCACTACGTCCGCCAGGGCGACCCCCGCGGCCTGGGCCACGCCGTGCTGTGCGCGGAGCCGCACGTCGGCGACGAACCCTTCGCCGTCCTCCTCGGCGACGACCTCATCGACCCCCGCGATCCCCTGCTGCGCCGGATGACGGAGATCCAGCAGAGCGCCGGCGGCACCGTCGTCGCGCTGATGGAGGTCGACCCCTCCCAGGTGCACCTCTACGGCTGCGCCGCAGTCGAGCCCACCGACGAGGCGGACGTGGTCCGCATCACCGGTCTCGTGGAGAAGCCGGACGCCGCGGACGCACCCAGCAATTACGCGGTCATCGGACGATACGTACTCGATCCGGCGATCTTCGGCATACTGCGGGAGACCGAGCCGGGCCGCGGCGGTGAGATCCAGCTGACCGACGCCCTGCAGAAGCTGGCCGCCGACGAGACCGTCGGCGGCCCGGTGCACGGCGTGGTCTTCCGGGGCCGCCGCTACGACACCGGAGACCGCGGGGACTACCTGCGGGCCATCGTCCGACTCGCGTGCGAGCGTGAGGACCTGGGCCCGGAGTTCCGCACCTGGCTTCACCATTACGTCACGGAGGAGATGTAGGACCTTGAGCAAGCCCGACGCACCGCAGGACGGTCACTCCCAGCGCCTCTGGTCGGTGGACGAGCACCTGGCGGACGTCCTCGGTACGGTCCGGCCGCTGGAGCCCATCGAGCTCCAGCTGCTGGACGCCCAGGGCTGCGTCCTGGTCGAGGACGTCACCGTGCCCGTCGCCCTGCCGCCCTTCGACAACAGCTCGATGGACGGGTACGCCGTCCGGACCGCCGATGTCCAGGGCGCCAGCGAGGAGTTCCCCGCGGTGCTGACGGTCATCGGGGACGTGGCGGCCGGCAGCGGAGAGCTGCCGACCGTCGGCCCCGGCCAGGCCGCCCGCATCATGACCGGCGCCCCGCTGCCCCCCGGCGCGGAAGCCGTCGTACCGGTCGAGTGGACCGACGGGGGCACGGGCGGCGGCGCCGCCTCCGGGATGACCCCCGCCAGCGAGTCGCCCGAGGGCGCCGCGGGCGAGGTGCGCGTCCACCGTGCCGCCGAGGCCCGGGCGCACGTCCGCGCGCGCGGCAGCGACGTACAGGCCGGGGACCTGGCGCTCGCCGCGGGCACGGTCCTCGGGCCGCCGCAGATCGCCCTGCTGGCCGCCATCGGGCGGGGCACCGTACGGGTGCGTCCGCGCCCGCGCGTGGTCGTCCTGTCCACCGGCAGCGAACTGGTCCAGCCCGGCGAGGCCCTGGCCCCCGGCACGATCTACGACTCCAACAGCTTCGCCCTGGCCGCCGCCGCGCGGGACGCCGGAGCCATCGCCTACCGGGTCGGCGCCGTCGCCGACGACGCCGACACCCTGCGCTCCACCATCGAGGACCAGCTCATCCGGGCCGACCTGCTCGTCACCACGGGCGGGGTCAGCGTCGGCGCGTACGACGTGGTCAAGGAGGCCCTCACCGCCGTCGCCACCGGCGACGACGATGTGGACGGCGCGGGCATCGACTTCCGCAAGCTCGCGATGCAGCCCGGCAAGCCCCAGGGCTTCGGCACCATCGGCCCCGACCACACCCCGCTGCTGGCCCTGCCCGGCAACCCGGTCTCCTCCTACGTCTCCTTCGAGCTGTTCGTGCGCCCCGCGATCCGCGCCCTCATGGGCCTGCCCGCCTCCGAGGTCAGCCGGCCGAGCGTGCGCGCGGTGCTCGAGTCGGACAAGGCCGTCGGCTCCCCGGCGGGCCGCCGCCAGTTCCTGCGCGGGAAGTACGACGCCGAGAGCGGCACGGTGAGCCCGGTCGGTGGAGCGGGCTCGCACCTGATCGCCGCGCTGGCGCACGCCGACTCGCTGATCGTCGTACCGGAGGACGTGACCTCGGTGGAGCCCGGGGCCGAGCTGGAAGTGGTCCTGCTCGGCTGAGGTCCGCCCGATGCGGGTAGCGTGTTGCACCACACAGGCCCTTGCGGGGCCCGGACGGGAGCGGCACGCAGATATGAGTACGCAGAGCAGCGCCGGCGGCGCCGCCGGCACCAGGCTGACGCACATCGACGAGGCCGGGGCGGCCCGGATGGTCGACGTCTCGGCGAAGGACGTCACCACCCGGACGGCGCGGGCCAGCGGGCGCGTGCTCGTCTCTCCCCGGGTGATCGAACTGCTGCGGGGCGAGGGCGTGCCCAAGGGCGACGCCCTCGCCACCGCGCGGATCGCCGGGATCATGGGGGCGAAGAAGACCCCCGACCTGATCCCGCTGTGCCACCCGCTGGCCGTCTCCGGGGTGAAGGTGGACCTGAAGGTCACCGACGACGCCGTCGAGATCCTCGCCACCGTCAAGACCACCGACCGCACGGGCGTCGAGATGGAGGCGCTGACCGCCGTCGCGGTCGCCGGGCTCACCGTCATCGACATGGTCAAGGCCGTCGACAAGGGCGCGGTCATCACCGACGTGCGGGTCGAGGAGAAGACGGGCGGCAAGTCCGGCGACTGGGCGCGCTCGTGAACGCCCCGCGCGGCGGCGAGGTCCACAGCCACGCCCACGCCCCTGAGCCGGAGCCGGTGACTTCCCAGGCCCCCGCGCTGCGCGCGCTGGTCGTCACGGCCTCGAACCGGGCCTCGCAGGGCGTGTACGCGGACAAGGGCGGCCCGGTGCTCGCCGAGGGCCTGAGCGCGCTCGGCTTCGCGGTGGACGGCCCGCGCGTGGTCCCCGACGGTGACCCCGTGGAGGCGGCCCTGCGCGAGGGCGTGGCCGCCGGGTACGACGTCATCCTGACCACCGGCGGCACCGGCATCTCGCCGACCGACCGGACCCCCGACGCCACCGCCCGGATCCTGGACTACGAGATCCCGGGCATCCCGCAGGCGATCCGCGCCGAGTCCCTGGCGAAGGTGCCCACCGCGGCCCTGTCCCGGGGGCTGGCGGGCGTGGCCGGCCGCACCCTGATCGTGAACCTGCCCGGTTCCACGGGCGGGGTCCGCGACGGGCTCGCGGTCCTGTCCCGGGTCCTGCTGCACGCCGTCGACCAGATCCGGGGCGGCGACCACCCTCGTCCCGAGGGCAGACCGCCGGGGAGCGCGAGCTGAACGGCCCCTCCTGGCCGGTGGTGCTGACGGACGGCGATGTATCGCTCCGGCCGATAAAGCTCCGGGACCAGGCCGCCTGGCGCGAGGTCAACCGCCGCAACCGCGACTGGCTCCGGCCGTGGGAGGCGACGATCCCGCCGCCCGCGCCCTGGGGGCCGGTGATCCAGCGGCCGACGTACCGCCAGATGGTGCGCCATCTGCGGGCGGAGGCGAACGCGGGGCGCATGCTGCCGTTCGTCGTCGAGTACCAGGGGCGTCTGGTGGGCCAGTTGACGGTCGCCGGGATCACCTGGGGCTCGATGTGCGCGGGCCACGTCGGCTACTGGGTGGACCGGGACGTGGCGGGCCGCGGAGTGATGCCGACGGCGGTCGCGCTCGCGGTGGACCACTGCTTCGGCAAGGTCGGGCTGCACCGGATCGAGGTGTGCATCCGCCCGGAGAACGGTCCGAGCCGGCGGGTGGTGGAGAAGCTCGGCTTCCGCGAGGAGGGTCTGCGCCCGCGGTACCTGCACATCGACGGGGCCTGGCGCGATCACCTCGTGTACGCGCTGACGGCGGAGGAGGCGCGGGAGGGGCTGCTGCGCCGCTGGCACCGCGAACGCCATCCGCACGGCCCCGCCGAGCCGGGGCAGCTGCCGGAACAATAGAAATCCGATATTTGTTCGAATTCCTTCGCTCGATGACCGATTCGCCCATAACCTGATCCGAAGAATCACAAAAAAAGTCCGTGATATCAGCGAGATCGTGCGACACGCCGTCCCAATTGGCGGATTCCCCCGGCCGCGCCCCTCTACGGTGTGGGGTGTGAGCAGCAGCGGCCTCATCTACGCAGTCATCGTCGGGGCCTGGGCCGCCTACTTGGTGCCCATGTGGCTCCGGAGGCAGGACGAGCTGAACGAAGCCCGTCCGACGGAACGCTTCTCCACCGCCATCCGGCTGCTTTCCGGCCGGGCGGGAATGGAGCGCCGTTACGCCAAGGGGCTGCGTGAGCGCGGTGACGAGGAGGCGCAGCCCCAGCCCCCCGCGGACCCGGACGCCGCGACGGAAACGGTGAAATCCGTGGACGCCGCCGACGCCCGGGCCGTCGTCGTGCCCCCGCCCACCCGGTCCGAGCAGAGATCGGCCGCCTCCGAGCGGGCCGACCGCGCGGAGCGGGCCCGCCGCGAGCAGCGCCTCGTCGTCCTGGCCCGCCGCCGGCGCACCACCGCGCTGCTCTTCCTGATCTTCACCCTCGGCGCGGTCGCCGCCGCCGTCGGCGGACTCCAGTACCTGTGGGCCCCGGCGGTCCCCGCCCTGCTGCTGAGCACGTACATCGTGCACCTGCGGGTCCAGGAGCGGCGCCGCTACGAGTTCACCATGGACCGGCGGCGCGCCGAGGCGGCCGCCCGCCGGCTCCGCGAGAACCACCAGCGCCGACGCCACTCCGAAGGCACCGAGGCCGCGAGCTCCGACCCGGACCCTGCGCCACCCGTCTCCCCGCAGGAGGCCGGCCGGCGCGCTCTGGTCGAGCAGACCGACCACGCCGAGTGGGTGGACCAGCAGCGCGAACGCGAGCGCGGACCCGCCCGCGGTGACAGCTGGGAGCCCGTCCCGGTGCCGCTGCCGACGTACGTGACGGCCCCGGTCGCCCCGCGCGCCACCGGCCCGGCGACCCCGGACCCCTGGAGCGCGACCCGCTCCAGCACGGCCGAGCCGACGGAACCCCGCCTGCGCGCCCAGCCGTCCACCCCGTCGCCCCGCCCCCGCCCGCGCGACGCGGCCCGTACGCCCCTCTTCGACCAGTACGAGGGCGACGAGCGCCCGCGCGCCGCGAACGAGTGATCGATGACCTGCGCGGACGCTCCCCGATACCGATTTTGGAGCACCCGCGAGGGGATGCTAATGTTTCACACGTCGCAAGGGCCTGTGGCGCAGTCTGGTAGCGCACCTCGTTCGCATCGAGGGGGTCTGGGGTTCAAATCCCCACAGGTCCACAAACGACAGTTCACGGGTTGCTCCCGAGAACGTCATGAGATCCCGCTCAGTCGAAAGACTGGGCGGGATCTCGGCGTTTGTGGCGTCCTTGAGGTCACCGGCGGAGCGCCGGTGACCTCAAGGGGACGGCCGATCAGGAAGCCGGCGCCGACACCGTGTCGAAGTAGCGCCGACCGCCGTCGCTGAACCCCTTCACAGCGGCTTCGACCTCCTGCGTGGACTGGCCGCCCGCGGCGTTGTAGTAGACCCAGTCGATCTGCATGTCCCACGCGCGGTCCCCCTTGAACGGCAGGTCCACGAACCAGGTGTTGAAGTGCACCGACATGTCGGCGCGCGGGGCGTACTTCTTGTTGTTGGTGAACAGCTTCCGGCCGTCGACCTGATAGGTGACCGAGTCGTCCGTCACCGTGAGCAGGACCGTGTGCCACCCTTCCAGGCTCTTCTCCGACTTGCTGGTGACGCGGTCGTTCTTGTCGGCGTCGTGCCAGCTCGTGGTGTCCAGCTTGGGGCCAGGTGCACCCCAACCGCCGTTGGGCATGTACTCGTAGTCCAGTTCGCTGTACTTCGAGCCGCTACCGCCGATGGTGAAGAAGGTCTGGTTGACGTGGTCGCCGTTCCTGCCGCTCGTGGGCTTGTCGCTGAAGTGGATCCGTGCGGCGAACGTGCCGGTGCGGAACTTCTGCTTCAGCGTTCCCAGAGCCGCCTGCCGGGTACCGGCCGGCGTGCCGTCGGTCTGGGCGCGCAGCTGGAGCACCTGCGCGCCCAGGGCGTCCGGAGAGGGTGGGAAGCTGATCCCGTCCGCGGACCAGGTGTTCGCGATGCCGGGACCACCCTTGCTGGTCCGCACCAGCCAGCCGTGCTTGAAGAGCGCGGGGTCCTGAGGACCGCGGTAGTTGAAGTCGTCGAACATGACCCCGGCCGGGATCGCCGGGATCGCCGGGGCCGGCGGGGAGCCGGTGGCCCCGCCCGGGGCTGCCGCGGCACCGCCCTCGGGTTCCTCCCCCCACGCGAGAGCGCCGCGCTTGTAGGCGGTGACGGTCTTCGATTCCTTGTACGTGGTCTTGCCCCCGTCGAAGGAGCGGTCGTTCGACTGCTTCAACTTCCCGTGATCCGCACGGTAGAGCTGCAGGTCGATGCCGTTGCTGTTCGCGCCCGGTTCGAGGGTGCCTGCGTCCGCGGTGAAGCCGACCTCCAGGTAGTGGTCGGCCGTGTCGGTGGGCTTGTCCAGGGCGACGACGGTTCCGGTGACCTTGGAGCAGCCCGCCGCGGCCTGCACGCAGTTGAAGGCGTACGGGGTGTCCGTGTCCGCGGTGAAGTAGTACCGAAGCCGCACGTCACCCAAGGGCACCGGCTCCTTGGACGTGTTGAAAACCTCAAGTGAAGGCTTCACCAAATCTTCCGAAACAGTATCGGTGCGGTATCGGACGATAATCTCAGAGGGGTCCGATTCTTTTGTCGGATTCCCCGTCGAGTAGAACGCAATGCCACCGCCGACGACAGTGCCCGCTATGAGCAGTGCTCCGATCGGCTGCCAGATGCGGCGGCGCTGCATAGGGGGAGAGGTACGGCGGTCTGTCGACACGGGAAAAACTCCTCGGCAGGGGGTTTCGGCCGCGCTGAGGGGCTCGTTCGATCGCCTGGATCGCCCGGATGAGCACAACGCGTGAGTGAATTGCGGCGATCTTAACCCCAAGACTTCACTCTGTGTGCGGAAGAAGGTCCGTCATGTCGTACGGCCCATCGGTCCGGCCTTCAAGGGCCAGTCGGGCCAGGGGGTTTCGCGGCCGAGGCGGGGGAGGTGAAGGGCCCGAGACAGTCGAACCGGGCCTACGGTTGTACGCGGGATCGAGTGAGATGAAACACCGATCCGGGCAGTTATTTCGGTTGCAAATCTGTTGTTAGCATTCAGACCCTATTTGACCAATTCAGGTTTGTGCCGTCGTCCGGGTGGACCATGGCGTCCGCGGCGGGGGCTGGGGCGGGGAATGATTTTTGTGAACAAGACTGAAAATATCGATCTCGTGGTGGTCGGGCTCGGGTATGTAGGGCTGCCGCTCGCCCGTTCAGCCGCTGCGGCCGGCCTGAAAGTGGTCGGCCTCGACCGCAGCCGACGTGTCGTCGACGGTCTGAACGCCGGTCGTTCACACGTCGACGACATCACCGATTCCGATGTCGAGGCGATGCTCGGCCGGGGGTTCCGGGCCGTCGACGAGGCGGGCGTCATCGCCGACGCCAACGCGGTCGTCATCTGCGTACCCACCCCGCTGACCGAGCACGGTGCCCCTGATCTCGGAGCGGTGGACGCCGCGGTGGACGACATCGCGGCCCACCTCGCCCCGGGCACCCTCGTCGTCCTGGAGTCCACGACGTATCCGGGCACCACTGACGAGGTCGTGCGGCCCCGGCTCGAAGCCGGCGGCCTCCGCGCGGGCCAGGACTTCCACCTCGCCTTCTCGCCCGAGCGCATCGACCCGGGCAACCCCACGTACGGCCTGGAGAACACGCCCAAGGTGGTCGGAGGCGTCACGCCCGACTGCACCAAGGCGGCGCGCGGGCTCTACGAGCGCTTCGTGGGGCGGGTCGTAGAGGCGAAGGGCACGCGCGAGGCCGAGATGGCCAAGCTGCTCGAGAACACCTATCGGCATGTGAACATCGCCCTCGTCAACGAGATGTCGATGTTCTGTCGGGAGATCGGCGTGGACCTCTGGGACGCGATCCACTGCGCCTCCACCAAGCCGTTCGGGTTCGCCCCGTTCTTCCCCGGCCCCGGAGTCGGCGGCCACTGCATACCGATCGACCCCAACTACCTTTCGTACAAGGTGCGGTCGCTGGGGATCCCGTTCCGCTTCGTGGAACTGGCTCAGGAGATCAACCAGCGAATGCCCGTACACGTGGTCGCCCGGGCCGCCGACCTCCTCAACGACCAGGGCAAGGCCGTGCGCGGCGCGCGCGTCCTCCTGCTCGGCGTCACCTACAAGCCGGACATCTCGGACCAGCGGGAGAGCCCCGCGCGGGCCGTGGCGCACAACCTGCTCGCGAAGGGTGCCGAACTCGTCTACTTCGACCCGCGCGTCGACGAGTGGACCGTGGACGGGCTGCGTGTCGAGCGGGTCGAGGACTACCTCGCGGGCGCCGAGGAGGCGGACCTCACCATCCTGCTGCAGCCCCACCGGGAGATCGAGCTCGGCCTGCTCGCCGACCGCGCCCAGGCGCTCTTCGACACCAGCGGCAAGTCCGAGGCGCACCCCTGCGTGGTCAAGCTGTGACCACCCGGGACACCTATGTGGCGGGTGCCGTCGATTCCGGCGGCCACCAGAAGCACCGCAAGCGCAGACACCTGAAGGTCTCCTACTTCGTCTTCGCGGGCCTCGCCGCGCTGATCGCGACCCGGCTCGACACCGGTTCGCTGCACCTCTACTCGCTCGGCGCGCTGGGCCTGCTGTCGCTGAAGATGTTCGGGGCGCTGTTCTACCGGCCGGCCAAGGCCGACCAGGCGCAGCTGGAGTACCTGGAGAGCCGCTGGGTCACGGCGGTCATCCCGATCTACAACGAGGACCCCGTGATGTTCGAGCAGGGGATGCGCAGCCTGCTCGCGCAGAGCCGGCTCCCCAACGAGGTCCACATCATCGACGACTGCAGCGCGGACCCCGGCGGCATCCGTGCGGCCAAGAAGATGCGCCGCGAGTTCGAGGCGCGCGGGGTGAAGTACACCGTCAGCGTGCAGCCGGAGAACAAGGGCAAGCGCGAGGCGCTCGCCCGCGGCTTCGTGGCGGCTCCGTACACCGACCTCTTCCTGTGCGTGGACTCGGACACGATCCTGTCCCGGGACACCGTCCGCGAACTGCTGCTGCCCATGGCCGACGAGAAGATCATGGCCTCGACCGGCATGGTCCTCGCCCTCAACCACGACAGCAACATCTTCACGCGCCTGCAGGATCTGCGGTACGGCAACTCGTTCCTCTTCGAGCGGGCCGCCTACTCGCGGCTGAAGTCCGTGCTCTGCTGCTGTGGAGCACTGTCCGTCTACCGCGGCACGCTGGTGCGCAAGTACCTCGACGACTTCCTCAACCAGCAGTTCCTGGGCAAGCCCGCGGTGTTCGGCGACGACCGCCGCATGACCAACTACTGCCTCATCGAGGGCCAGGTCGTCTTCCAGGAGACCGCGGTCGGCTACACCGCGGTGCCGGAGAAGCTGCCGCACTTCCTGCGCCAGCAGGTCCGCTGGAACAAGTCGTTCTTCCGCGAGTCGCTGTGGGCGTTCCGCAAGCAGAAGAAGTGGCGACCCGCGTTCTGGCTGACGACCATGGAACTGATGCTGTGGCTGGTCTTCGGCTCGGCCATGTTCTACTCCATGGTCATCCTGCCGATCATGCACCCGGAGAGGTTCGTCAACCACATCGGTGACTACCTCATGTTCATGGTGCTCATGGGGTACCTGCGCAACGTCCGCTATCTCGACTTCCCGCGCCGCGGGATGGGGCTGGTCAAGCGGTTCGGAATGTTCCTGCTGGCTCCGCTCTACGGTGTCATCCAGCTGACGCTGCTCACACCGCTGCGCTTCTACGCCCTGTTCACCCTGCACAAGGGCAGTTGGGGCACGCGGCAGGCGGGTGTCGAGGTCTCGGTGGCGGGCGGCCAGGAAGGGGAGGTCGCCTCCGTGTGGGAGGAGGAGGACCCGTACTCCAGCCCGAAGGTGACCGAGACGCTGCAGATGATGCGCCTGGGAGGCAAGGCGCTCAACCGGCTCACCCAGTCCCACCAGGCCGTGGCACCGCAGCAGACGGCCGTCCTCCAGGCGCACGTCACACCGCAGTACGCTGCGGAGCCGGCCTGGGGCGAGGCCGAGGGGCGGCAGCAGGCCGGCTGGAACGCCCCCGTCCCCCAGCAGCCGGTCTCCTGGGGAAACCAGGAACCGGTCCAGCCGCGGGCCGTCGGCTTCCAGCAGCAGGCCGGTCAGCCGCAGTACGGGGAACCGGAGCATCAGCAGTACCCGCAGCCGCAGGGCAACGGGCAGGAGGAGTGGCTCGGCTGGCCGGCGCAAGGCGGTCAGGCCCAGGACCACTCCATCGATCCCTACTGGCTCCGGGACCAGGGCGGCCGGTAGCCGCGCATGCGAACAGGGGCGGTCCGCACCGAGACTCTCGGTGCGGACCGCCCCTGTTCGCATGCGCGGCGCGGCCGGGCTCAGGTGTAGTACTGCATCGCCTCCGCGACGGTCACCACGGGGATCCCGCGGGCGTCGATCTCCTTCATCATCGCGTCGAAACCCTTCCGGCTGATCTCCGTGCTGGATGCGGGGGCGCCCTCGACGATCTTGTGCATGCAGAGAATGAGCCAGTCACCGTTCTTCGCACAGCGGTCCAGCTTGCCGCCGAGGCCCGTCACCTTCGACAGCTGCGTACCACCGATCCCCGCACCGTCATTGATACCGGTGAGTGCCTTGAGGCGGTACGGCATGGCCGGGGCGTACGACTCGATCGTCTCGGAGATGATCGAGCGAGCCGTGCTGAAGTGCCGGCTCGCGAGCAGGTCGACCGGGACGCCGTCGGACGTCTTCTGGAACGCCCCGTGCGGGTACGCGAAGTGCTCGCTGGTGAAACCGTTGGACACCAGCCACTCGCGCAGGCGACGGAAGTCGTCGTCCGCCTGCTGCGCCGTGAGCTTGGGGTAGCTCGCCGTGTGAGTGGCGGTCGCGTACGAGTGACCGGCCATCTCCCAGCCGGACGTGTCCTGCATCGACCGCATCTGGTCGATTGTGAGGAAGTCCTTGGTGCCGATCGCATCGGCGATGTTGTAGACCGTGCCGGAGTATCCGTGGGCGTCCATCGCGGGCCGCGCCAAGTCGTGGATCGACTTGTGGGAGTCGTCGAAAGTGATCGACACCGCGCCGTTCGGGAAGACCGAGCTGGTGTCCGGAACCAGCTCGACGGCCTGGAGGTGGTAGGTCACCTGGCCGGCCGAGTCGTCGTACGCCGCGAAGGAAAGATCGGTGATGCCCGTTCTCGTGGACGGCACACCGGAGGGCGAAATCGAGTAGGCACCCGAGGCGCCGGCGATGTCGGCCCACTGGAGATGGACGGTCACCCACTCCCCGGACTGGACGTAATTGGCCGACGTCTTGGAGTGGGCGTGGAACTGCCAGACGAAGTGGTTCGCCAGGGAGCCACTGCCCGCATAGAAATCCAGTTTGGCCAGGTGGGCCACGTCCGTCACACGGAAGACGAGTCTGATCATCTTTCCGGTCAGGTCCATCGCGGGCAGCCCGACCTTGCGTACGTACGACTGCTTGCCCGTGCCGTTCGTCGTCACCCGCACCGACTGCGTCCCCCGGACGAAGGACGCCGTGTCGTTCACGTCCGACGAAGCCGTGCCGGCACCAGCCGGAGTCCAGCCGTGCTGCGCCTGGAACTGCTGGGACCACGTTGCCCGCCGGTACTTGGGGCGGCGGCCCGTCGGCGCGAACGACGGAGTCGTCAGGCCCTCGGCCAGCTGCCCGCCCGTGACGCTCATCTCACCGGCCCCCGCGCCGGCCGTGGCGGGCTGCGCCGGCACGGTGAGCAGTGCGCCGCCGGCCGTGAGGAGCGCACCCTTGCCGGCCAGACGCAGCGCGGAACGCCGGCTCACCGGATCCGGCGGATGACGGGACGTGTCGGACCCTGCAGAGGCTCCGGATATGGATTGATCACGGCGCACGGGACTCCCCCAAAGTGGACAGTGGTCGGATTCCCGTCCGTCCGGAAGGCCGGGCGGGATCTTCCGGGTTCGGTTACGCAGGGTTCAGCGGCTTCGTCATGCAGCGGCTGGAGTCGTGGAAGCGGTAGTGGCCGAACTTGGCGTCCGTCAGGGTGTAGCCCTCGGAGAGGTAGAGGGCGATGGCTTCCGGCTGCTGGTCGCCGGTTTCCAGGGCCATGCGCAGGCGGCCGGCCGCGCGGGCGTCCGCTTCGAGGGCGGCGAGCATGCGGCGGGCCAGGCCCAGGCCGCGGGCCTCGGGGATCACGTACATGCGCTTGAGCTCGGCGTCGCCGTCGGCGTAGCCCTCGTCGTTCGCCTCGTGGCTGCGCCAGCCGCCGCTGGCGACCGGTGCGCCCGAAGCGTCGTAGGCGAGGAGGTAGAGGCCCCTCGGCGGGACGAACATCGCCGGGTCGAGGAACGTTTCGTCGCCCTCGCCCTCGTAGCGCTCCTGGTATTCGATCTGTACTTGGTCGTTGAGCTTGACCGCGTCCGGGTCGTCGTACGACACGGCGCGGAGCTGGATCTCCTGAGACATCGGAACAGCCTACGGAACGCTCCGGCTATCGTGCAGGGATGTTCTCCGTGACCTCCGTGAATGTGAATGGGATCCGCGCCGCCGCCAAGAAGGGGTTCTCCCCGTGGCTCGCCGGGTCGGATGCCGACGTCGTCTGCCTGCAGGAAGTGCGGGCCGAGGAGGGGCAGATTCCGGAGGAGGTGCGGTCGCCCGAGGGGTGGCACACCGTGTTCGCTCCGGCCGCCGCCAAGGGGCGGGCCGGGGTCGCGCTCTACACGCGGCGGGAGCCGGAGCGGGTGCAGGTCGGATTCGGGAGCGACGAGTTCGACGACAGCGGGCGGTACCTGGAGATCGATCTGCCCGGTGTGACCGTCGCCAGCCTCTACCTGCCCTCCGGGGAGGCCGGGACCGAGAAGCAGGACGAGAAGTACCGGTTCATGGAGGAGTTCCTCGGCTATCTGAAGGAGCTCAAGGCGCGGGCCGCCGCGGACGGGCGCGAGGTCGTCGTCTGCGGTGACTGGAACATCTGCCACCAGGAAGCCGACCTGAAGAACTGGAAGACCAACCGGAAGAACGCCGGCTTCCTGCCCGAGGAGCGCGAGTGGCTCGGGAAGGTGTACGACACCGCCGGGTACGTGGACGTGGTGCGGAGCCTGCACCCGGACACCGAGGGGCCGTACTCCTGGTGGTCCTACCGCGGGCGGGCCTTCGACAACGACGCCGGCTGGCGGATCGACCTGCAGGTGGCGACGCCGGGGCTGGCGGCCAAGGCCGTCAAGGCGTTCGTGGAGCGGGCCGAGACGCACCCCGAGCGGTGGTCGGACCACGCGCCCGTGACCGTGGTCTACGAGCTCGGGGTCTGAGGCACCTGAGCCGCCTGGTCCGCGGCCGGCGGGCGCAGGCGCTCCATGGCCATCGTGAGTTCCGCTTCGACCACGCTCTTGGCCAGGGGGCGCAGCCGCGGGACGGCTTCCTCCGAGATGTGGGTGGAGATGAGGTCCGCGAACAGGGCCGCCATCGCGTCCGCGTGCTCGCGCACCAGGCGGCCCGCCTCCAGGACGGCCGAGAGCGGTACGCCCTCGCGGACCAGGGCCGAGGAGACGTCCAGGAGCCGGCGGCTGACGTGGACGATCTCCTCGCCGTCGGTGGCGAGGTAGCCGAGGTCGAGCGAGGCCGCCAGGTTCTCCGGGGTGACCTCGCCCTCGAAGTAGTCGGCGAGGGCCTCGGGCGTCAGGCGGACCGGGGTCTCCTCGGACCGGTCGATGCCCAGGAGCTCACCCAGCTGGCCGACGTCGCGGCCGTTCTCGAAGGCGACGGTCAGCTCGGCGATCCCGCCGAGGGTGTGGCCGCGCTCCAGCAGGGCGGCGATGGTGCGCAGCCGGGCCAGGTGCTGGTCGTCGTACCAGGCGATGCGGCCCTCGCGGCGCGGCGGCGGCAGGAGCTTGCGCTCACGGTAGAAGCGCAGGGTGCGTACGGGTATGCCGGCGGCCTCGGCCAGCTCTTCCGTGCGGTATTCGCGCACTGTGGTCCTTGCCCCTGTCGCTTCTGCGGTTCGGATGGGGGGTGTGCCGCGTCCTGCGTCGCATTGTGCGGCACGTGCGCAGCCTAGGGCGTACTCCCGGTAACTTTCCCGGCGCGACCCCTACCCATGAGTACGGGGCTGCTCTACTCTCCCGATTGTGCCAGTGATTGCTGGCAGCATCTGAATGGGCGTTGGCATCGGCATCCGAAGGTGGCTGGCATGGGCGGTGGCATGGACGGGCGCGAGCAGGAACGCGAACACGTACGCGTGGCGGTGATCGGGTCAGGGTTCGGCGGGCTGGGCGCCGCGGTGCGGCTGCGGCGCGAGGGGATCACGGACTTCGTCGTCCTGGAGCGCGCCGATTCCGTCGGCGGCACCTGGCGGGACAACAACTACCCCGGGTGCGCCTGCGACGTGCCCTCCCACCTGTATTCCTTCTCCTTCGCTCCCAATCCCGACTGGCCCCGCACGTTCTCCGGCCAGCCCGCGATCAGGGAGTACCTGGAGCACGTGGCCGACACCTTCGGACTGCGCCGCCACATCCGGCTGAACCACGAAGTCCTGATGATGCGGTGGGACGCGGACGCGATGCGGTGGGAGATAGAGACCTCGGCCGGGGACTTCACCGCCGACGTGGTCGTCTCCGCCACCGGGCCGCTGTCGGACCCGAAGATGCCGGAGATACCCGGACTCGCCGGCTTCCCCGGCAAGGTCTTCCACTCGGCCCGCTGGGACCACGACTACGACCTGCGCGGCAAGCGCGTGGCCATGATCGGTACGGGCGCCTCCGCCATCCAGATCGTGCCCGCCATCGCGCCCGAGGTGGACCGGCTCACCCTCTTCCAGCGCACCCCGCCGTGGGTGATGCCGCGCACCGACCGGGCGATCACCTCGGTGGAGCGCTGGCTGCACCGCCAGCTCCCCTTCACCCGGGCGGCCCGCCGCGGGCTGCTGTGGGGGATCAGGGAACTCCAGGTCAGCGCCTTCACCAAGCGGCCCAACCAGCTCGGGCTGATCGAGTCCCTCGCCAAGGCGAACATGGCGCGCTCGATCAAGGACCCGGAGCTGCGGGCCAAGCTGACGCCCTCGTACCGCATCGGCTGCAAGCGGATCCTGCTGTCGAGCGAGTACTACCCGGCGCTCGCCCGGCCCAACGTGGACCTCGTGGCCTCCGGGCTGAAGGAGATCCGGGGTTCGGTGCTGGTCGCGGCCGACGGGACCGAGACCGAGGCCGACGCGATCGTCTTCGGCACCGGCTTCCACGTCACGGACATGCCGATCGCCGACCGGGTGGTGGGCGTGGACGGCAAGACCCTCGCCGAGGTCTGGAAGGACGGGATGCAGTCCCTGCGCGGGGCCACCGCGGCGGGCTTCCCGAACTGGATGACGATCATCGGGCCGAACACCGGGCTCGGGAACAGCTCGATGATCCTGATGATCGAATCGCAGCTGAACTACATGGCGGACTACATGCGCCAGCTCGGCCTCTTGGGCGGGAAGGTCGCCCTCGCCGCGCGGCCGTCCGCGGTCAACGCCTGGAACCGGCAGGTCCAGACCCGCATGCAGCGGACCGTGTGGAACACCGGCGGCTGCACCAGCTGGTACCTGGACGCGCAGGGCCGCAACACCACGGTCTGGCCGGGCACCACCGGGGAGTTCCGCAAGGAGACCCTGGGCGTGGACCTGAGCGAGTACGAGGTCGTACGCCACCGGGAGCGCGAGCGGGTGGCTGCCGTCGGCGGGGCTGAGTTCGCCTCCGGCGGGGCTGGATCTGCCGCTGAGGAGGGGGCCGCGTGAGCCGGCTGACGCACGTGACCGCCGGGCCGTACGCGCCGCCCGCCGCCCGGCGGGAGCTGGTCGCCACCTCCGCCGACGGTGCGCGCCTGCACGTCGAGGTGCACGGCGAGGACGGAGCCCCGGCCGTCGTGCTCGCCCACGGCTGGACCTGTTCCACCGCCTTCTGGGCCGCGCAGGTACGGGCCCTGTCCACCGGGCACCGGGTCATCGCCTACGACCAGCGGGGCCACGGCCGCAGCCCCGCCGGCTCCGTGTCCGGCTACGGCACCGAAGCCCTCGCCGACGACCTCGTCGCGGTCCTGGGGGCGACCCTCGCCCCCGGCGAGAGGGCCGTCGTCGCGGGCCACTCCATGGGCGGGATGACCGTCATGGCGGCCGCTGCCCGGCCGGAGTTCGCCCAGTACGTCGCCGCCGCGCTGCTGTGCAGCACCGGCAGCGCCCGGCTGGTCGAGGAGTCGCAGGTCCTGCCGTGGCGGGCCGGCCGCGCGAGGACCCGTATCACCGGGGCGGTCCTGGGATCCCGGGCCCCGCTCGGGCCCGTCACCCCCGTCGCCCGCAAGGTGCTGAAGTACGCCACGATGGGCCCCGGCTCCGCGCCCGACAAGGTCGAGGCCTGCGCGCGGATCGTCCACGCCTGCCCCACTCCGGTGCGGCACGCCTGGTCCGGGGTGCTGGCCTCCCTGGACCTCGACGCGCAGCTGGCCGCGCTCACCGTGCCCACCGCCGTCATCGGCGGCAAGAGCGACCGGCTGACACCGATCGTGCACGCCCGGGGGCTGGCGGCCGCGCTGCCGAACTGCGTGGGGCTCACCGAACTGACCGGGGTGGGGCACATGAGCCCGATCGAGGCCCCGGAGGCCGTCACCGCCGCCGTGCGCGAGCTCGCCGAGGTGTACGTCAGCCGATCCGACGTCAACGAACCCGCAAAGGAGAAGACCCCGTGAGTGCTCGCAGGAGTCTGGAAGGACAGGTCGCCGTCGTCACGGGGGCCGCGCGCGGGGTCGGCGAGCTGCTCGCCCGCAAACTGTCCGCCCGCGGTGCGAAGGTGGCCCTCGTGGGCCTGGAGCCCGAGGCCCTCAAGGAGGTCTCCGGGCGGCTGCACACCGACAGCGACCACTGGTACGCCGACGTCACCGACCACGAGGCCATGGCCCGGGTCGCGCAGGAGGTCAAGCAGCGCTTCGGCAAGGTGGACATAGTCGTCGCCAATGCCGGCGTCGCCTCCGGCGGGCCCTTCGCCGACTCCGACCCCGACGCCTGGCGCCGGGTCATCGAGGTCAACCTCATCGGCGGCGCCGTCACCGCCCGCGCCTTCCTGCCCGTACTGATGGAGAGCCGCGGCTACTTCCTGCAGATCGCCTCCCTCGCGGCGATCACCCCGGCGCCGATGATGACCGCCTACTGCGCCTCCAAGTCCGGGGTCGAGGCCTTCGCGCACTGCCTGCGCGCCGAGGTCGGCTACAAGGGGGTCAAGGTGGGCGTCGGCTACCTGTCCTGGACCGACACGGACATGGTGCGCGGCGCCGACCAGGACGAGGTCATGCGCGAACTGCGCCAGCGGCTGCCGTGGCCGTCGAACCAGACGTACCCGCTGGGGCCGGCCGTCGACCGGATCGTGGCGGGCATCGAGCGGCGTTCCGCGCACGTCTACGCGCAGTGGTGGCTGCGCGGCATGCAGGGGGTCCGCGGGTACCTGCCCGGGATCATCTCGGCAGTCGGGCAGCGCGAGATGAAGCGGTTCGAACCGCGACTGGCCAGTGTTTCCAAGGGGCTTGTGGGGGCCGGCGGGGCCGCGGACGAGCAGGAGCGCAGCCGGAACGGCTGACCGGAATGCGCTGAATGTCCATCTGGGCGAGACTGGTCGGGTTCCCCTTACCGAACACCGTTGCAGGAGTGAGGACACATGGGCATCAAGGACCAGTTCCAGGACAAGGCCAAGGAACTCGCGGAGCGGGCGAAGGCCTCCGGCAAGCAGGACGAGGTCTCGGAGCGGGCCTCGCAGGCGGCTGACCAGGCCAAGGACAGGGCCCGCGACTCCTTCGGCGGGACCGCCGAGAAATTCGACAAGTAGCGGTACCCAGCAACGCGTAGGGGTGCGACCCGCCGTCCCGGGTCGCACCCCTCTTGCGTGCCCTGCGCTCACCCCCGCGGCGGCAGCTTCGGCCGGCGCCGGTCCGGTACGTCCGTGTAGCCGGGCGGCACCGCGGCCGGGTCCTGTTCCAGCAGCTCCAGCGCCAGGTGCACGGCGTCGTCGAGCTGGGCGTGCCGCCCCTCCGCCCAGTCGAGCGGGGTGCGCAGGATCGGCAGGTCGGGCTCCACGCCGTGGTTCTCCACGGACCAGCCGTACTCGGGGAACCAGGCCGCGTTCATCGGCACCGTGATCACCGTGCCGTCGCCGAGGGTGTGCCGGCCGGTCATGCCGACCACCCCGCCCCAGGTGCGCTGGCCGACGACCGGTCCGAGCCCCAGCAGCTTGAAGGCGGCCGTGATCATGTCCCCGTCGGAGGAGGTCGCCTCGTCGGCCAGGGCCACGATCGGGCCCCGGGGCGCGTTGGAGGCGTAGGAGACGGGCTGCGCGTTGCGGGTCAGGTCCCAGCCGAGGATCGAGCGGGTCAGCTTCTCCACCACCAGCTCGCTGATGTGCCCGCCGGCATTGCCGCGCACGTCCACGAGCAGGGCCGGCTTGGACATCTCGGCGCGCAGGTCGCGGTTGAACTGCGCCCAGCCCGAGCCGCCCATGTCGGGGATGTGCAGGTAGCCGCACTTCCCGCCGCTGACCTCCCGGACCACCTCGCGGCGTTTGGCCACCCAGTCCTGGTAGCGCAGCGGCCGGTCGTCGATGAGGGGGACGACCGCGACGCGGCGCGCGCGGCCCTGTCCCTCGGCGGGTTCGAAGGTGAGCTCCACGGTGGTGCCGCCGGCCGCCGACAGCAGCGGGTAGGGCCCGGTGACCGGGTCCACCGGCCGGCCGTCCACGTGGGTGAGGACCGCGCCCTCGCGGATGCCGGTGCCCGCGAGCGGGGAGCGGGCCTTGGAGTCCGAGGACTCGCCGGGCAGGATCCGGCCGACGACCCAGGCCCCGTCGCGGGGGAAGAGGTTGGCGCCGAGCAGGCCGATGGCCCGCTGGTAGTGCGGAGGCCCTTCGTTGCGGCGGGCCGGGGACACGTACGCGTGCGAGGTGCCGAGCTCGCCGAGCACCTCGCGCATCAGGTCGGCGAACTCGTCGGGGGAGGCGACCCGTTCGACCAGGAAGCGGTACTGGCGCAGCACCCCGTCCCAGTCGATGCCGCACATCTTCGGCTCCCAGAAGTAGGCGCGGATCAGCCGCCCCGCCTCCTCGTAGGCCTGGCGCCACTCCGCCGCCGGGTCCACCTCGTGCAGGATGCGCCGCAGGTCCAGGTAGACGGTGGAGTCGCTGTCGCCCGACTCGGTCGCCGGGACGGCTCGCAGGTCGCCGTCCTCGTTGACCACGAGCCGGGTGCCGTCGCCGCTGACCGCGAACCAGTCCAGCCCGGAGGCCAACTCCGTCTTGCGGGCCTTGGTGAGGTCGAAGTACTCCAGCGTCGGCTTGCCGCTGACGTCGGCCGGATTGGCGAAGGTCTCGCCGAGCGCGCCCGAGATCGGCCAGCGCAGCCACACCAGCCCGCCGCCGTGCACCGGGTACAGGGCCGAGTACTTGGAGGCCGACACCGGGAAGGGCGTCACCCGGCTCTCCAGTCCCTCCACCTCCACGGTGACCGCGCCGTCGCCGGACTCCGAGTCCCCCTCGACCGGGTCGAGTCCGCCCGCCGCCGGGCGCCCGTCGGGGGAGAAGGCGAAGGGGGAGGGGGTGGCCGAGGACAGCGGCACCAGGTACGGGCGGCAGCCCAGCGGGAAGGACAGGTCGCCGGTGTGGACGTCGTAGACGGGGTCGAAACCGCGCCAGGACAGGAAGGCGAGGTAGCGGCCGTCCCGGGTGAAGACGGGGTTCTCGTCCTCGAAGCGGCCGTTGGTGACGTCCACGATCGTGGGGGAGCCGGGTCCGGCGATCTTGGCCATCTTGATCTGGCGCAGCGAGCGGCCGATGCCCGGGTGCGACCAGGTCAGCCAGCAGCCGTCGGGGGAGAAGGCGAGGTCGGTGACGGGCCCGTTCTCGGACCGGATCAGCTCGCTGGCCTCCCCGTTGGACTCCTCGGTGGCGTCGATCAGCAGCAGCCGGCCGTCGTTGGAGGCGATCGCGAGCCGCTCCCCGTCGGGATCGGAGAGCAGCTCCAGTACGCGGCCCAGCGCGCCCGAGGCGAGCCGGCGCGGCTCGCGGTCGCCCGAGGCGCGGGGCAGGTAGGCGATCTCGATCGCGTCCTCGCCCTCCGCGTCGGTCACGTACGCCACCTGCCCGCCGCTGCCGAGCATCTCGGGCAGCCGGACCCGTACGCCCGGGGTGTCGGCGATGGTGCGGGCGGGCCCGTCGCGGTGCGTGAGCCAGTACAGGCTGCCGCGCACGACGACGGCGCTGGCCCGCCCGGTGGCGTCGACGGAGAGGGAGTCGACGTGGCTGGCGGCCGGGACCTGGTAGGTGCGGCGGCCGGCGCGGGGTCCGCCGAGGCGGACCTCCAGCTTGCGCGGGGAGGCGCCTTCGGCCAGCGACTCCACGATCCACAGGTCGCCGGCGCACTGGTAGACGATCCGGGAGCCGTCGCTGGAGGCGTGCCGGGCGTAGAACTCCTCGTGGTCGGTGTGCCGGCGCAGGTCCGTGCCGTCGGGCAGGCAGGAGTAGACGTTGCCGATGCCTTCGTGGTCGGAGAGGAAGGCGATCCGGCCGTCCACGAACATCGGCGAGTCGAGGTGGCCCTCGATGCCCTCCAGCAGCCGCTCGCCGTGCAGCCACAGCCGGCCGGTGGCGCCGCCGCGGTAGCGCTTCCACGCGGCGGGCTCGTGCGGGGGCTTGCCGGTCAGCAGCAGGGTGCGCCGCTCGCCCGGCTCCTCCGCGTCTGCGTCAGGGCGCGCGGCGTCATCGTGGACGGCGATGTCGGAGACGGGCCCCCAGGGGAGCCGGCCGCCGGGGCTGCCGTCGGTGGGGAGGGTGTACGCCCAGGCGAAGTGGGAGAAGGGCTGGCCGTGCGAGGAGACGGCCAGGATGTCGCTGCGGCCGTCCTTGTCGGGCGGGGTCCAGCCGCAGACCCGGGTGTCGGTGGCTCCCCAGTAGCTGAGGCGGCGCGCCGGGCCGCCCGAGACGGGGGCGAGGTGGATCTCGGGGTCGAGGCTGCGCCAGGTGGTGAAGGCGATGTGCTTGCCGTCGGGGGAGAACCGGGGGTGGCCCACCCGGGTCCGGTCGACGGTGATCCGCCAGGCCCGGCCCGCGGGCTCTCCGGGAGGAACCAGGGGCGCCACCCAGAGGTCGTCCTCGGTGGCGAAGCACAGCAGATCGTCGTGGAGATGGGGGAACCGGAGGTACGCCGCGTCGTGACTCACCCCCCAATGCTTTCCGCGCGGAGGGGGGCTGGCAACTCGTACAGGTGATCCATGCGGCTTCCCGTGGGGGGTGCGGGACGCCTCGGGTGCGTGACCGACACCACGCCCCAAGCGAAACGGAACGGTTTCGTTTCGCTTGGGGCCGGGGTATGGTCGATCCGTACGAAACGGTTTCGTTCGCTTGGGCAAGGTCGGGAGGAGATGCCGAGATGGTCGAAGAGGTCATGTCGCGTCGCAGCCGGATCACCCCCGAACGGGAAGCCGAACTGCACGGTGCGGTCCTCGACCTCCTCCGCGAGGTCGGGTACGAGGCGCTGACCATGGACGCGGTCGCCGCCCGTACGAAGTCCAGCAAGGCCACCCTCTACCGCCAGTGGGGGAGCAAGCCCGAGCTGGTCGCGAAGGCCCTGCGCTGCACCCAGCCGGTCTCCCTCCGGGAGATCGACACGGGCAGCATCCGCGGTGACTTCGGGGTCATGATCGAGAACTCCGACGATGCCCAGATGGCGAAGGACACCGCGCTGATGCGGGGCCTGACCCATGCGGTGCACGAGAGCCCCGAGCTCCACAAGGCGCTGCGGGACCTGCTGGTCGATCCGGAGATCAACGGTCTGCAGGAGATGCTGCAGAGAGCGGTCGACCGGGGCGAGATCGCCCCGGACTGTCCGGCCCTGGCCTTCGTTCCGCACATGCTCATCGGGGCGTTCATCGCCCTTCCGCTCATCGAGGACCGGCCCGTCGACCGGACCTTCCTCGGTGACTTCATCGACGCCGTGGTCTTCCCCGCCCTCGGCGTCTGATCCTGCCCGGCTTCACCAGCCCGGCTGCTCACCCGGCAGCCGCCCGCCCGCGCTGTCCCCGCGCTTGATTCCTGCCTGCTCCTGACACGCCGCTCTCGTCGTCGGAACGGCATTTCATGCCCTGATCCATCCCACGACCCGAACGGGAGAACCACCGACGTGGCCACCTTCCTCTACCGACTCGGCAGGGGCGCCTTCCGGCGCCGCCGATTCGTCGCCCTCGTCTGGGTGGCGCTGCTGTTCGTCGCCGGCTTCGGCGCGGCATCCGCGTCCGCACCCACCTCAGGCTCGTTCTCCATACCCGGCACGGAGGCCCAGAGGGCCTTCGACCTGCTGGACCAGCGCTTCCCGGGGATGGCCGCCGACGGCGCCACTGCCCGCATCGTGATCAAGGCCCCGGCCGGCGAGAAGGTCGACTCCGAGGCCGTCAAGCCTCAGGTCGAGAAGATCGTCAGCGAGCTGAAGGACGGTCCGGGCAAGGACCAGATCTCCTCGGTCACCAGCCCGTACGAGGCCCAGGCCGTCAGCCAGGACGGTTCCACCGCCTACATCAGCGTCAAGTACAAGGTCAGCGGCATGGAGCTGACGGACGCCACCCGCGAGGCCCTCACGGAGTCCGCCACCGCCGCCAAGGCCGACGGCCTGAACGTCCAGATCGGCGGCGACGCCCTGCAGGCCGCCCCCGAGACGGGCTCCGGCGAGATCATCGGCATCATGATCGCCGCGATCGTCCTCGTCATCACCTTCGGCTCGCTCATCGCCGCGGGCCTGCCGCTGCTGACCGCCCTCATCGGCGTGGGCATCGGCATCTCCTCCATCACCGCGCTCGCCAACGTGCTGGACCTCGGCTCCACCACCTCCACGCTCGCGATGATGATCGGCCTCGCCGTCGGCATCGACTACGCCCTCTTCATCGTCTCCCGCTACCGCGCGGAGCTCGCCGAGGGCCGCGAGCGCGACGAGGCCGCGGGCCGGGCCGTCGGAACCGCCGGTTCCGCCGTCGTCTTCGCCGGACTGACCGTGGTCATCGCCCTCGTGGGCCTGGCCGTCGTCAACATCCCGATGCTCAGCAAGATGGGCTTCGCCGCCGCCGGCACCGTGGTCATCGCCGTCTTCGTCGCCCTGACGCTGGTCCCGGCCATGCTCGGTTTCGCCGGCAAGAAGGTGCTGCCCGCCGGCACCAAGTCCCGCATCTTCGGCAAGGGCAAGCCCGCCGCCGAAGGCGCCGACGCCAAGCCCAACGGCGGCACCCGCTGGGCCCGCTTCGTCCTGCGCCGCCCCGTCATGGTGCTGCTCGCCGGCGTGATCGGACTCGGCATCATCGCCGTCCCGGCCAGCAAGCTGGAGATGGGCCTGCCGGACGACGGCGCGCAGCCGGTGTCCACCACCCAGCGCCAGGCGTACGACCTGCTCTCCGAGGGCTTCGGTCCCGGCTTCAACGGCCCGCTGATGGTCGTCGTGGACGGGGACAAGGCGCTCGCCGACGCGACGGTCGAGCGGATCAAGGGCCTGGACGGCGTGGCCGCGGTCATGCCGGCCACCCAGAACGAGGCCAAGGACGCCGCCGTCATCACGGTCGTCCCGAAGGACCGGCCGTCCTCCGTGCAGACCGAGGACCTGGTCCACGAGATCCGCGACGGCAGCGACAGCGGCAAGGTGTTCGTCACCGGCGCGACCGCGATGAACATCGACTTCTCGCAGAAGATGAACGACGCGCTGCTGCCCTACCTGGCGCTCGTCGTCGGCCTCGCCTTCCTGCTGCTGATGCTCGTCTTCCGCTCGATCCTGGTCCCGCTCAAGGCGGCGCTCGGCTTCCTGCTCTCGGTGGTCGCCGCCCTCGGCGCCGTCGTGGCGGTCTTCCAGTGGGGCTGGCTCGGCTCGCTCTTCGGGGTGGAGCAGACCGGTCCGATCATGTCGATGATGCCGATCTTCATGGTCGGCGTGGTCTTCGGTCTGGCCATGGACTACGAGGTCTTCCTGGTCACCCGCATGCGTGAGGCGTACGTCCACGGGGAGCGGCCGGGCCAGGCCGTCGTCACCGGGTTCCAGTACAGCGCCCGGGTGGTCGTGGCTGCGGCCGTCATCATGATCGCGGTGTTCTCCGGCTTCATGGGCGCCAGCGACCAGATGGTCAAGATGATCGGCTTCGCCCTGGCGATCGCCGTCTTCTTCGACGCCTTCGTCGTCCGCATGACCATCGTTCCGGCCGTCCTCGCGCTGCTCGGCCACAAGGCCTGGTGGCTGCCGAAGTGGCTCGACCGGATCCTGCCGAACGTGGACGTGGAGGGCGAGAGCCTGCGCAAGCACCTCGACGACTCCTCGGACGGCTCCGGTCCCGACAAGGACCGCGAACTGGCAGGCGTCTGACCCCTCGGTCGGTGACAGGCACCGGGTAGGAAGAAGAACGGCCCCGCACCGGGAGGTGCGGGGCCGTTCTCGTGGGATCGGGCGGGTCCGGCTGGGCCTAACGGGTGGCCGCGGGCGCGGGCGCGTACGTACGGCGCAGGAAGCGGCGCAGGGCGGCGATGTCGAACTGGACCACCGCGACGCCCTCCGGGGAGTGGAACTCGACGACCGCCTGGACGCGCCCGCAGGGCCAGACGCGTACGTCGCCGGTCCCGGTCGGGGCCTGGAGGCCGGCTTCCAGGAGGGCGCGGGGGAAGACCCACTCGTTGTCGGTGCCCTCGGGGGAGAGGCCGGCGGGGAACACGATCCGTACGGCCAGCGGCTCGTCGGGGACGAAGCGCAGGGCGACCGGGATGGCCCGGTAGAGGGGATCGTCGGTGATCACTCGGGCCCGCACGCGCTCCTCGATCAAAGGGGCCTCGGCGAAAGGAGCCTCGACGAGGGGAGCCGTGGCGGTCGCGGCCCGGGTGGCGGTGGCACCTGCGGATGGATTCTCGGCGGCGGCTGACATCGACAAGACTCCTCGAATCGGAACATTTGAGTCCGTATTGCCCCCAGCCTCGCACATTCCCACGAATCCGCACGGGGCTATTTGTGCCGCCACCGCTCTTGCCAAGCATTCGCAAGAAGGCCCTATTCTTGAACGGTTAAAGACTTTGTCAGTTCAACGGACCGCTCGCCGGACCGCAGGAAGCGGAGCAGAACCATGCATGTGCCCGACGGCTTCATCGATGCCCCCGTCTCCCTTGCCGCAGGTGTCGCCGCCGCCGGAGCCGTGGCGGTCAGCCTCCGAGGCGCCCGCCGGGAGCTCGACGAGCGCACCGCGCCGCTCGCCGGCCTCGTCGCCGCCTTCATCTTCGCCGTGCAGATGCTCAACTTCCCCGTGGCGGCCGGAACAAGCGGCCACCTGCTGGGAGGCGCGCTCGCCGCGATCCTCGTCGGCCCCTATACGGGTGTGCTGTGCGTGTCCGTGGTCCTGCTCATGCAGGGCCTCCTGTTCGCCGACGGCGGCCTGACCGCCCTCGGCGTCAACATCGTCACCATGGGCGTCGTCACCGTGGTCGTCGCCTACGCCGTCTTCCGCGGGCTGGTCAGGCTGCTGCCCGACAGCCGCCGCTCGGTCACCGTCGCCGCCTTCGCCGGAGCCCTGCTCTCGGTGCCCGCCGCGGCCGCCTTCTTCACCTTCCTCTACGCCCTCGGCGGTACCACCGACGTCCCGATCGCCAAGGTCTTCGGCGCCATGGTCGGCGTCCACGTCCTCATCGGCATCGGCGAGGCCGTCATCACCGCCGCCACCGTCGGCGCCGTGATCGCCGTCCGCCCCGACCTCGTCCACGGCGCCCGCGGCCTGTCCGCCCCGCTGAAGCTGCGCGTCGGCGGCGAACTCGTCGACGCCCCCTCCGCCCCCGCCGGCGTGCCGGCCGCCGCCCGCTCCACCAAGCCCGTGTGGATCACCGGCCTGGTCGCCGCGCTGGCCCTGGCCGGCATCGTCTCCTTCTACGCCTCCTCCAGCCCGGACGGACTCGAGAAGGTCGCCGCCGACAAGGGCATCGACCAGAAGGTCACCGAGCACGCGGCCGCCGACTCACCCCTCGCCGACTACAGCGTCAAGGACGTCTCCGACGCCCGCCTCTCCGGCGGCCTCGCCGGGGTCATCGGCGTGGGCGCGACCGTCCTCGTCGGCACCGGCGTGTTCTGGACCGTGCGCCGCCGCCGCAGCGCCGACCTGACGGCCGCCTCCACGGCCGTACCGGCCGCCTGACATGGGCGCGGGCCACGCCCACAAGCTCTACCGGCCGGGGCGCTCGCCGGTCCACGACCTGCCGCCGCACTGCAAACTCGCCGCGACCTTCGGTTTCGTGGCCGTCGTCGTGTCCACACCGCGCGAGGCGGTGTGGGCCTTCGGCCTGTACGCCGTCCTCATCGGGGCCGCCACCGCCGTGGCCCGGATCCCGCTCGGCTTCCTGCTGCGCCGCCTCCTGATCGAGGTGCCCTTCGTCGCCTTCGCCGTCCTGATGCCCTTCGTGGCCCAGGGCGAGCGGGTGGAGTTCCTCGGCATGTCGCTCAGCGTCTCCGGCCTCTGGGGCGCCTGGAACGTCCTGGCCAAGGGCACCCTCGGCGTGGCCGCGTCCGTGCTCCTGGCCTCCACCACCGAACTGCGCGCCCTGCTGCTGGGCCTCCAGCGGCTCAAGCTGCCGCCGCTGCTCGTCCAGATCGCCTCCTTCATGATCCGGTACGGGGACGTGATCAGCGACGAGCTGCGCCGGATGTCCATCGCCCGGCGCTCCCGCGGCTTCGAGGCGCGCGGGATCCGGCACTGGGGGGTCCTCGCGAAGACCGCCGGAGCCCTGTTCATCCGCTCCTACGAGCGCGGCGAGCGGGTCTACCTCGCGATGGTCAGCCGCGGCTACGCCGGCTCGATGCCGGTGATCGACGAGGTGGCGGCCACCCGCACGCAGTGGGCGTACGCGGCCGCCCTCCCGGTGACGGCACTCGCCGTCTGTCTGATCGGATGGTCCTTGTGAACGCAGCCCCGGCCCCGGCCCCGATTCCGCCCTCGCTGGAAGTTTCCGGCCTCGCCTACGCCTACCCCGACGGCCATCAGGCCCTCTTCGGGGTCGACCTCGCCGTCGGGCGCGGGGAGCGGGTGGCGCTGCTCGGTCCCAACGGCGCCGGCAAGACCACCCTGGTGCTGCACCTCAACGGCATCCTGACCGGCGGCGTCGGCACCGTGAGCGTGGCCGGGCTGCCCGTGGAGAAGCGCAACTTCGCCGAGATCCGCCGCCGGGTCGGGATCGTCTTCCAGGACCCCGACGACCAGCTGTTCATGCCGACCGTCCGGGAGGACGTGGCCTTCGGCCCGGCCGCCGCCGGGATGCGCGGCGCCGAGCTGGAGGAGCGGGTGCGCGAGGCGCTGGAGCAGGTCGGGATGGCCGCCTTCGCGGACCGGCCCCCGCACCACCTCTCCTTCGGGCAGCGCCGCCGGGTCGCGGTGGCGACCGTGCTGGCCATGCGGCCCGAGATCCTCGTCCTGGACGAGCCGTCCTCCAACCTGGACCCGGCCTCGCGCCGCGAGCTCGCGGACATCCTGCGCTCCCTGGACGTCACCGTGCTCATGGTGACGCACGACCTGCCGTACGCACTGGAGCTCTGCCCGCGCGCGGTGATCCTCAGCGAGGGCACCATCGTGGCCGACGGCAGGACCCAGGACGTGCTCTGCGACGAGCCGCTGATGCGGGCGCACCGGCTGGAACTGCCCTTCGGATTCGACCCGCGCTCCGTATCGGTGGCATAAGCGCCGGTCAGAGGTTGTTGCACACCCCGTGGACATCAAGGGTGTGGTGGCGGAGGGCTTCGAGCCCGTCAGGGACGCGTTCGTACGCAACTTCCAGGTGCTCGGGGACCGGGGCGCGGCGGTGTCCGTGTACCGGGACGGGCGCAAGGTCGTCGACCTCTGGGGCGGGACCAAGGACGCGAACGGCACCGAACCCTGGGCCGAGGACACCGCGCAGATCGTCCGCTCCGCGACCAAGGGCGTGGCCGCCGCCGTACCGCTGCTGCTCCAGCAGCGCGGACTGCTGGACCTGGACGCGCCGGTGAGCTCGTACTGGCCGGAGTTCAAGGCGGGCGGCAAGGAGCGGACCCGGGTCCGCGACCTGCTCGCGCACCGCGCGGGCGTCCCGGCCCTGGACCGCGGGCTGACGGTGGCCGAGGCCGCGGACGGGGTCTCCGGAGCGCGTGCGGTCGCCGCCCAGCGGGCCTTCTGGGAGCCCGGCACCGAGCACGGCTACCACGCGCAGACCTTCAGCTGGCTGCTGTCCGAGCTGGTGCTGCGGGCGACCGGCCGTTCGCTGGGGGGCATCCTGGCCGAGGAGATCGCGGAGCCGCTGGGCCTGGACTTCTGGATCGGCCTGCCGGAGTCCGAGGAGCACCGGGTGGGCCGGGTGGCGCCGGTCGATCCGCCGGAGAGCGCGGGCACGCTCAGGACCCGGCCGAAGCGGAACGTTTCCGCGGCCTACGCCGATCCGGACTCCCTCACCCGCCGCGCCTTCGCGGCCATCGACCCGCTGCCCGACGAGAACGACCCCGCCTACCGGGCGGCCGAGCTGCCGGCCTCCGCGGGCATCGGTACCGCCCGCGCCCTGGCCCGCTTCTACGCGGCCACCATCGGCGTGGTGGAGGACGGCGCACGGATCTTCACCCCGGCCACCACCGCGCTGGCCGGCAAGGAGTTCTCCTCGGGACCCGACCGGGTGCTGGTGGTCAACACGCGCTTCGGCCCCGGCTACATGCTGCACGGCCCCGCGTCCCCGCTGTTGTCCCCGGCTTCCTTCGGGCACCCGGGTCGCGGCGGCTCGCTGGCCTTCGCGGACCCGGAGGCGGGCATCGGCTTCGGCTACGTCACCAACGCCCACGCCAAGTCGGTCACCGCCGACCCGCGCGCCCAGGCCCTGGTCCGGGCCTTGCGCTCGGCGCTGTAGCGGGGCCCGCGAAAGGGTGTCGCACGGGCGGGGCGGGGAGCGCTAGCGTGCCGTCATGACGACCACCACGCATCCCCTCTTCGCCGAAGCCCTCGCCGCACTGGGGCTGGAGCCGGACGTACGGAGCTTCCCCGACGGGACCCGGACGGCCGCCGACGCGGCCGCCGCGATCGGCTGCGAGCTCAGCCAGATCGTGAAGTCGCTGATCTTCGCGGCCGACGGGGTTCCCGTGCTGGTCCTGATGGACGGGGCCTCCCGGGTGGACGTGGAGTCCGTGCGCCGCGAGCTGGGGGCGGGCGCCGTGACCCGGGCGGACGCGGCCCTGGTCCGGGAGACCACGGGCTACGCCATCGGAGGGGTGCCACCCTTCGGGCACCGCACCCGCACCCGCACCCGGGTCCTCGCGGACCGCTCCCTGCTGTCCCACGAGGTGGTCTGGGCCGCCGCGGGCACCCCGCACACGGTGTTCCCGATGGATCCGCGCGAGCTGATCCGGCACGCGGGGGCCGCGCTGGCCGACGTACGCGAGAGCTGAGGGGCCGGCTGCCGCCGGTCGGCCCGCGGTCAGCACGCCGGGCCGGTGCGCCCGTGCGGGGGCACGGCGACGACGGTGAGCGCGAGGCCGTCGCGCACCTGCCAGCGGCCGTCGAAGCCGGTCAGCGGGGGGCCGGCCGTCGTGGCGCCCGGGACCAGCAGGGCGGCGGCGAAGGTGCCGTTCGGGCGCAGGGTGACGTGTGCGTCGTGGAAGCCGAGCGGGCGGCCGGTGAGCGGGGACCAGGCCTTGTAGACGGACTCCTTCGCGCTGAACAGCAGCCTGTCCCAGGGGATTCCGGGGCGGTGGGCGGCGAGCTCGCGCAGCGCGGTGCGTTCGGCGGGGAGGGTGATCAGGTTCAGCGTGCCCTCGCCCCGCAGTGGTTCGGCCGGTTCGGCGTCGATGCCGAGGGAGGCCACCGTCGTGTCCCGGGCGACGGCCGCCGCCCGGTATCCGTCGCAGTGCGTGAGGCTGCCGACCATGCCGCCGGGCCAGCGGGGCGCGCCACCGGCGCCGGGGAGGATCGGTGCGGGCGGCAAGCCGAATCCGGCCAGAGCGGCGCGTGCGCACTGGCGGACCGTGGTGAATTCGTGCCGCCGCTTGGACACGGCCTTGGCGACCAGTGCCTCCTCCTCGGGGAACAGGAAGGGTTCGGCGCTGTCGTGGAAGGTGTCGACGGCGGTCACCTGCGGGGGGAGCAGCGGGGCCAGTAACCCCGCGGGAGCCGGGCCGCCGGCCGGAAGCAACGTCATGGACGGTCACGGTACCGGGGTCCGGCGCCCGGCCCGGAGCGCCGCTGGATGCCGTATAGGCCAGATATAGCCGGTGAACGCACGCTCGACTCATTCGAACGGATGGGGGCAGCATGCCGGACCAAGAGGCACAGGTGGCACTGGTGACCGGGGGGTCGCGCGGGATCGGGCGGGCGGTGGCCACCCGGCTCGCACGCGATGGCTTCGACGTCGCCATCTGCTACCGCTCCGACGACGCGGCGGCGGAGCAGGTCGAGAAGGAGATCATGGCAGCGGGCCGGCGTGCGCTGATCCGCCGGGTCGACGTCGCCGACCGGGTCGGTGTCCGGTCGTTCGTCGCGGACGTCGAGGCGGGGCTGGGACCGGTGTCGGCGGTGGTCACCTCCGCGGGGATCACCCGCGACCGGCCGTTGGCACTGATGTCGGACGACGAGTGGGACTCGGTGCTGCGCACCAACCTCGACGGCACGTACAACCTGCTGCGCTCGGTGGTCCGCTCCATGATCCGGCGCCGTGCGGGCACCGTCGTCACCCTCTCGTCGGTGGCCGGAGTCGTCGGCAACGCGGGACAGACGAACTACTCGGCCTCGAAGGCCGGGATCATCGGACTGACGCAGGCGCTGGCCAAGGAGTTCGGCCGCTACGGGGTGCGTGCCAACGCGGTCGCACCGGGCTTCATCGACACGGAGATGGTCGCCGGTGTGCCGGAGGCCGTCGCGAAGGACGCCCTGACCCGGATCCCGATGGGATGCTTCGGCACTCCCGAGCAAGTGGCCTCGCTGGTCTCCTTCCTGGCCTCCCCGCAGGCCGAGTACATCACCGGCCAGGTGGTCCGGATCGACGGGGGCATGGCGCTGTGAGTGCGTCCTCGGAGATCTGGTTCCGCAGGTACGCGCGGACGGGCGTGCCGCGGCTGCGGCTGGTCTGCTTCCCCCATGCCGGCGGCAACGCCCAGCTGTTCCACGGCTGGTCCTCGCGGCTCCCCGCCGATGTCGAGGTGCTCGCCGTCCGGTATCCGGGCCGGCAGGAGCGGATGGCCGAGCCGTGCATCGAGTCGATGGACGAGCTCGCCGACCGGATCTCCGAGGCGCTCGTCGCGTACGGCGACCTGCCGATGGCCCTCTTCGGCCACAGCATGGGCGCCGCGGTGGCCTACGAGGTGGCGGTGCGGCAGGAGGCCGGTGCGGGTGAGGGCCCGGTCCGGGTCCTGCTCTCGGGGCGCAACGCCCCGCACCGTACGTCTCCCACGACCCTCCACAAGGCCGCCGACGACGTACTGGTCGCCGGGGTGTCGCGGCTGGGCACCCTGGGCGGTGACCCGTACGCGGTCCCGGAACTGCGGGAGCTGCTGCTGCCCGTGCTGCGCTCCGACTACAAGCTCATCGAGACCTACCACCCGCACGGCCCGGTGGCGCTGCGCGCTCCGATCGTCGCCTACCAGGGCGACCGGGATCCGGGCACCTCCCACGAACAGTTGCTGGCCTGGGGGGAGTTGACGACCGGGGCCTTCGAGGTGCGGTCGTTCCCCGGGGACCACTTCTACCTCGCCCCCCGGGAGGCGGAGCTGACCGCGGACATCGCGGGGCGGCTGGCTCGTATCCCGTCCGGCCTGCGGGCCGGATAGCCGAAGGCTTCACCACAACAGCGAGAGGAGCGACGCCGTGACGAGTCCGACGTCCTGGGCACCACTGGAGATCGAAGCGAAGGGCGAGGGCGGGACCGGCGAACTGCTGAGCCGCCTGGCCGAACTGGAGCTCGGCCTGGCCGCGACCCTGGTCAAGGAGAAGGCGCTGGTCTTCCGCGGCTTCGGGATCACCCCGCAGACGCTGGACGCGGCGCTGGACCGGCTGCTGCCGAACCGGCTGGCGTACGTGCACGGCAACTCGCCGCGCACCAAGGTCGGCGGCAACGTCTACACCTCGACCGAGTACCCGCAGGAATTCACCATCTCGATGCACAACGAGATGAGCTACGCCCACGCGTGGCCGTCCCGCCTGGCCTTCTTCTGCCAGGTGCAGCCGGGCAGCGGCGGGGCCACCCCGGTGCTGGACGCGGAGCGCTGGCTCGCCGTCCTGGACCCCGAGGTGCGCGAGGCGTTCGCCGGCGGCGTGCGCTACGTGCAGAACCTGCACGACGGCTACGGCCTCGGCAAGAGCTGGCAGGACACCTTCGAGACCGGCGAGCGCGCGGACGTGGAGGCGTTCCTGAAGAACGCCGGAGCCGAGTGGGAGTGGCGGCGCGACGGGAGTCTGCGCGTGGAGTCCCACCGGCCGTCCACCACCAGGCACCCCGTCACCGGCGTCGAGGTGTGGTTCAACCAGGCCGACCAGTGGCACCCGGCCGGCCTCGGCGACGAGACCGCGGCCGAGCTCGCCCAGATCCTGTCCGAGGACGAGATGCCGCAGTCGGTGCGGTTCGCCGACGGCAGTCCGATCCCCGCCGAGTACGTCGCCCAGGTCCGCGACCGCGGACTGGAGGCCGCCGTGGACGTCGACTGGCGCACGGGCGATCTGCTGCTCATCGACAACGTCCTGCTGGCCCACGGCCGGCGGCCGTTCACCGGGGACCGGCGCGTCCTCGTGGCGATGTCCGACTGACGCCGTCCCCGGCGGGCCGGTCGCACCGCGCCCTGTGCCCCGACTTCTTCGACCACGGAGCAAGCTGACCATGACCATCACCTCGGAAGAGACACCCGCCGGCTGGGTGGGGAGCGGAACCGTGCCCGGGATGCGACGTCCCGTGGCCCCCGGCACCGGCATCCACAGCTACATCACCGAGAACCGGGCGGAGCTGCGCGAGCTGCTCACCGAGCGCGGCGCCCTGCTGCTGCGCGGATTCGAGGTCGGCGGTGTCGACGGCTTCGACGGCACCGTCCGGGCGTTCTCCGCCGCGCCGCCGCTGGCGTACGCCGAGCGCTCCTCGCCCCGCAGCACCATCAAGGGGCAGGTCTACACCTCGACCGACTATCCGCAGAACGAGGAGATCTTCCTCCACAACGAGAACTCCTACCAGGCGGTCTGGCCGCGGACGCTGTACTTCTACTGCGTCGAGCCGGCCGTCACCCAGGGGGCCACCCCGCTCGCCGACATCCGCCAGGTGCTCAGGTCCATCGACCCGCAGGTCCGCGCCGAGTTCGAGGCGCGCGGCTGGCAGGTCACGCGCAACTTCCACGCCGGGTTCGGAGTGCCCTGGCAGGAGGCCTTCAACACCTCGGACGAGGACGCCGTCGTGGCGTACTGCAAGGAACGCAGGATCGAGGCGGAGTGGCGGCCCGACGGCGGTCTGCGCACCACCGCGGTGCGGCAGGCGGTGCACCGTCATCCGGTCACCGGCGAGGAAGTGTGGTTCAACCACGCGACGTTCTTCCACGTCAGCACCCTGGCTCCGGAGGTCGGCTCCGGTCTGCGCGCCATCTTCGCCGATGAGGACCTGCCCACGAACACCTTCTACGGGGACGGCGGGGTCATCCCCGACGAGGTGACGGATCACCTGCGCGCCGCCTACCGGTCGGCTGCGGTCCGCTTCGACTGGCAGCGCGACGACGTCCTGGTCGTCGACAACATGCTGGCCGCGCACGCGCGCGAGCCGTTCACCGGACCGCGGCGGATCGCCGTGGCCATGGCAGAGCCGTCCGACGCCTGACGGCCGACGGCTGCCGGATCTATGGGGAGTTGAGGCAGACATGTTCGAGACGTATGGATCACGCATCTCCGGACTGGCCGTGTACCGGCCGGCCCGGCTGGTGTCCAACGAGGAACTGGCACCACTGACGACGGTCTCGCCGCAGTGGATCGAGAGCCGGACCGGCATCAAGACCCGCCACCACGCCTCCGAGGAGGAGGACCTGGTCACGATGTCGGCGGCCGCGGGCGAGAAGGCCGTCGTCTCGGCCGACATCGACCCGGGGGAGGTGGACCTGACGATCGTCGCCAGCGCCACCCGCCGCGTCCGCATGCCCGGCATCGCCCCCGAGGTGGCCTCCCGCATCGGACTGCCCAACTCCGGTGCGTACGACCTCAATGCCGTCTGTGCCGGTTTCACCTACTCGCTGGCCATGGCGTCCAACGCCGTGCGGCTCGGCGAGGCGCGCAACGTCCTGGTCGTCGGCGTCGAGCGGACCAGCGACTGGATCGACCCCACCGACCCCGACACGTTCGTCATCTTCGGTGACGGCGCCGGAGCCGCGGTGGTGTCCCGCTCGGACCAGCCCGGCATCGGCCCGGCGGTCTGGGGCAGCGACGGCGCACGGCACGACGTGCTCGGCATCACCGAGAAGGCGGACGGCCGGGAGTACGTCACCATGAACGGCCCGCTCGTCTACAAGTGGTCCACGGCCACCATGCCGGACGTCGCCCACCGGGCGTGCGCCGCCGCCGGGATCACGATGCAGGACATCGACTGGTTCGTGCCGCACCAGGCCAACAACCGGATCATCAAGACGCTCGCCGCCAATCTCGACCTCCCGCCGGACCGCGTCGTCAACGACGTCGTCGACACCGGAAACACCTCGGCGGCCTCGGTGCCGCTGGCGTTGAGCAGGCTCAAGGAGAGCGGCCGCAGCACCCCCGGCGAGAACGTCCTCCTGCTCGGCTTCGGCGCCGGCCTGACCTACGCCGGCCAGGTGATCCGGATGCCGTAACCGGCTCCGGCGCACACGACCCCCCACCGCACCGCCCTCCGCACGCACATCCACGCTCACCCACCCATGGAGAGACGAAGACCATGACCAGAGACGAACTGATTGTCGAGATCATCAACCTCACGCTGCGCACGGCGCCGGACCTGGAGGGCGAGGTCACCGCCGAGTCCAGCTTCGACGAGCTCGGCATGGACTCCCTCACCCGCATCGACCTGCTGGCCGCCGTGGAGAAGGCCTTCAACCAAACGGTTCCCGACGAGCGGGTCGGTGACCTGCTGCGCATTTCCGACGTCGCGGACTTCCTGACGGCAAACAAGGCAGGAGTCTGACCCATGGGCCACACGGACCCCATAGGCGGGGCGATGCCCCTGTCGGTGGGCCAGGAGGGGCTATGGCTGCTCCACAAGCTGGCTCCCGACAGCGCGACCTACAACCTCGCGGGTGGTGTCCGGATGGAGCCCGGGCCGGACCCCGAGGTCCTGGCCCGGGCGGCCCGGGCGCTCACCGGGCGCCACCCGATGCTGCGTTCGGTGTACGTCGAGGTCGACGGGAATCCCCGCCGGCTGGTGAAGAATCCGGGCGAGATCGGCGAACTCGTCGTGCGTGACGTACCGGACGCGGACGACGCCGAGCTGCGGCGGCTCGTCACGGCGGAGGCGGCCACCCCGTTCCGGCTGTCGGAGGAGGGACCGTTCCGGGTGGTGCTGTGGCGCCGCCGTGCCGACGCCGTGCTGCTGGCACTCACCCATCACATCGCGACCGACGCCATCTCCCAGTGGCTGCTGTGGCGCGATCTCCTGGGCGCGTACGAGGCGTTCGCCGAGGGCAAGGAACCCGACTGGGCTCCCGTCGTCGTCGAGTACGACCATTTCGTCGAGAGCGAGCGGGCCCTCATCGACTCCTCGCGCGGCCGGCGCCAGGCGGAGTTCTGGCAGGAGCAGTGCGCGGGTTCCGCACCCGCCGAGCTGCTGACCGACAAGCCCCGCCCGGCCGTCGCGTCGTTCACCGGTGCCAGCCTCTTGCGACGGCTGCCCGACGAGCTCTCGGAGCGGCTCAAGCGCGCCGCCGCCGAGCAGGAGATCTCACAGTTCGCCCTGGCGCTCGGTTCCCTGCAGGCCCTGCTGAACCGCTGGACCGGACAGACCGACTTCCTCATCGCCTGCCCGGCATCGGTGCGCCGCTCGGCGGCCAAGGACGTCGTCGGCTACTACGTCAACCCGGTGCTGGTCAGGGCCGTGTTCGACAGGAACGCCCCGCTGGGCGAGGTGACGGCCGCGGCCAACGATCGGCTCAGGCAGGCGACCGCGCGGGCCACGTACCCGTTCCCGCTGGTCGCGCAGGCCGCGCCGGGGGCCGGGCCGCTGTTCCGGATCTCCATGACCATGGTCACCACGGACCGCTTCGGTTCCGAGATGGCCGGTGCGGCCGCCGGCGTACCCCTCGACGTGGCCGGTCTGACCACCACGTACCTGGAGATCCCGCACCTCGAGGGCCAGTGCGACATCACCTTCGAAGTCACCCGCGACGTGCAGGGGCTCACTCTGGCCCTGCGCTACGACACCGCACTCTTCGAGCGGGACACCATGGACCGGCTGCTCGACCAGCTCATCCGCTTCATGGCCGCTGCCGCGGACACACCCGAGCGCCCGGTCTCCCGGATCCCGCTGACGGACGCCGCCGAGAAGCGTTCGCTGCTGGCCCTGGGCAGCAACGCCGGCGACGGATCATGAAGCAACCCGTTCTCCGCGGCATCCTCGACGGCGTGGGCAACACCCACCTCGTCGAACTCGGCGGGCTGCTGCCCCGCTTCGGGTCCCGCGTCTTCGCGAAGCTCGAGGCCTTCAACCCCGGCGGCAGCGTCAAGGACAGGTCGGCGCTGTCGATGCTGCTCGGCAGGATCCGCAGCGGGGAACTGGTGCCGGGGCGGTCGACGGTCGTGGAATCCAGCTCCGGGAACCTGGGGATCGGCATCGCGCAGATCTGCCGGTACTTCGGGATCGACTTCATCTGCGTGGTGGACCCCAAGACCACCCAGCAGAACCTCGCCATCCTGCGGGCCTACCGGGTCACGGTCGAAATGGTGACCGAGGCGGACCCGGACACCCGCGCCTTCCTGCCGGCCCGTCTCGCGCGGGTACGCGAACTGCTGGCCGCCATCCCCGGCGCGTACTGGCCCAACCAGTACGCCAACCCGCTCAACCCGCGGGCCCACGTCCAGACCATGCGGGAGATCGCCGAGGCCCTGGACGACCGGGTGGACTACCTGTTCTGCTCGACCGGTACCGGCGGCACCATGACCGGCTGCGCCCAGTACATCCGGGAGCGCGGGCTCACCACCACGCTGGTGGGGGTCGACGCGATGGGCAGCGTGCTGTTCGGCGGCCCTTCGGGCCCGCGGCTGCTTCCCGGACACGGGGCGGCGATCAAGCCCCCGCTGTTCGATCCGGCACTGGCCGACGAGGTCGTGCTCGTCTCCGACCTCGACTGCGTCGTCGCCTGCCGGACCCTGACGCACCGCGAGGCGATCCTCGCGGGCGGCTCGTCGGGTGCGGTGACCGCCGCACTGGGGCAGATGGCCGACCGCATTCCGGCCGGCAGCAACTGCGTGATGATCTTCCCCGATCGCGGCGACCGCTACCTCGACACCATCTACTCCGACGACTGGGTGCGCGCCCACTTCGGAGAGGTCTCGCACCTGTGGAACGAACCCGAACACACATTGGCGGTGGGCGCATGCTGATCATCAAGCACGGTGAAGTGGCCGGGATGCTGGCCGGACGCGAGAAGGAGATCATCGATCTCGTCGACGAGGCCTACCGGCGTCACGACGAGGGCCGCACGGTCCTGCCGCACTCCGTCTTCCTGCGCTTCCCCGACCGCCCGAGGGACCGGATCATCGGCCTCCCCGGCTATCTCGGGGGCGACGCCGAGGTCGCCGGAATGAAATGGATCTCCTCCTTCCCCGGCA
This sequence comes from Streptomyces stoeckheimensis, assembly GCF_045822005.1. Taxonomy (NCBI): domain Bacteria; kingdom Bacillati; phylum Actinomycetota; class Actinomycetes; order Kitasatosporales; family Streptomycetaceae; genus Streptomyces; species Streptomyces stoeckheimensis. The sequence continues at coordinate 5,372,569 of NZ_CP169550.1, forward strand.
ACGTCGCCGCCGGACTTCAGCGGGCCAGCGCCGCCGTCCTGCTGAACTCGCTGGAGACCGGACACCCCGAGGCGCTCATCGAGGGCTCGCTGATCTCGGCCCGGCGCACCGCGGCCTCGGCCGCGCTCGGCGCCCGGATGCTCCTCGGCGACCGCAGGCCCTCCGGGATCACGCTCATCGGCACCGGAGTCATCAACCGCGAGGTGCTGCGCTTCCTGGCCGCCGAGCGGCCCGAGCTCGATTCCCTCGCCGTCTACGACACGGACATGGAGCGGGCCAAACGCTTCACCGCCGATCACGCCAGGCTGCTGCCCGGCGCGAAGATCCGCCACTGCACCACCCTCGACGAGGCACTGGCCGCCCACGACCTGGTGTCCTTCGCGACGACGGCGGCCACGCCGTACACCGGCCTGGACGCCTGCCCGCCCGGCACCGTGGTGCTCCACCTCTCGCTGCGCGACCTCACGGTGCCCGCCGTGCTCGGGGCGTACAACATCGTCGACGACCCCGACCACGTATGCCGTGAGCAGACCTCGCTGCACCTGGCGGAGCAGCAGACCGGCGGGCGCGAGTTCGTCGACGCCTCCATCGGCGCGCTGCTGCGCGGCACCGCCCGGCCGGCACCGGAAGCCGGACGGCCGCTCGTGTACTCCCCGTTCGGACTGGGAGTCCTGGACCTGGCGCTGGCCCGGTTCGTCCGGGACGAGGCACGACGCTGCGGAACCGGAACCCGCATCGACGGATTCCTGCCGGCGCCGACGCTCTAGGCCGTCCCGCGAGCCCGGGGCACCCCCACCGAACGCTGCAACTGATCAACACCTCTGGAGAAGAGATGTCTGTCCCGCTGCACGAACTGATCGCCCAGCAGACCGTCCGTACCCCTCACGCCATCGCGGTCGACGACGCCCAAGGGTCGATGACGTACGCGCAGTTGGACCGCCGCGCGAACGGCATCGCGCGGCTCCTGCGCGGGCGCGGCGTCCTCCCCGAGTCGAGGGTGGCCGTCTGCCTGCCGCGCGGGCGGGAGCTCCTCGCGGCGCTCCTGGGCGTCTGGAAGGCCGGCGCGGCCTACGTCCCCCTGGACGCGAGCCACCCGGCCGAACGCATCGCCTGGATGGTCTCGGACAGCGGGGCGCGGACGGTGCTGACCGTCGGCGCGTCGGCCGGGGCTCTGGACGGCGTCGTACCCGACGGCGTCGTCCTGCTCGACGCGGCCGGCGGCGAGGCCGACGCCGAACCCGTCGCGACAGGCCCGCAGCACGCCGCGTACATCACGTACACCTCGGGCTCGACGGGCCGCCCCAAGGGCGTGCTCGTCGAACACGGCGGGATCGCCAACCGGGTGTCCTGGTCGGTCGCCCGGCAGGGCCTCACCCCGGACGACAGGGTGCTGCAGAAGACCGTCCTCACCTTCGACGCCGCGGCCCTGGAACTCTTCGCGCCGCTCGTGGCGGGCGGCACCGTGGTGATGGCCCCCGAGGGTGCCGAATCGGACCCCGCGCTCCTCGTACGGACGGTGGCCGACCGGCACGTCACCGTCCTGCAGGGCGTGCCCTCCGTGCTGCGGCTGCTCGCCGAGGAGCCCGCCTGGTCCGAGTGCACCGGGCTGCGGCTCGTCCTGTCCGCGGGCGAGGCGCTCGACGCCGAGCTGTGCCGCAGGCTCGGCGAACCCACCGGTGCCAAGGTGTGGAACACCTACGGCCCCACGGAATGCTCCATCGACGTCACGGGCCAGGAGTTCGACCCGGAGCTGCACACCGAGGCGGTCCCGATCGGCCGGCCGATCGACAACATGCGGGTGTACGTGCTCGACGAGGACCTCGACCCGGTCCCGATCGGTGTCGTCGGCGAGCTGTACGCCGGAGGCATCGGCGTGGCCCGCGGCTACGTCGGCAACGCGGCGCAGACCGCGCAGAGCTTCGTGCCGGATCCGCACGGCCCGGCGGGCAGCCGCATGTACCGCACCGGCGACCTCGCGCGCTGGCGCTCCGACGGGGCGCTCGCCTACCTCGGCCGCGTGGACCACCAGGTCAAGGTGAACGGCGTCCGGATCGAGCCCGCCGAGGTGGAGGCCGCGCTCAACGCGCACCCCGACATCCGGGGCGCCGTGGTCGGCGCGTACACCGTCGGCGCCGGGAAGCGGCTGGTGGCCCATCTGGTGACCGCCCGCCGCATACCCCGGGACGAGCTGCGCAGCTTCCTGCGCAAGCGGCTCCCCGAGCCGATGGTCCCCGCCCTCTTCGTGCCGATGGACGCCTTCCCGCTGACCAGCAACGGCAAGATCGACCGCAAAGCCCTGCCCGACCCCGAGCAGCCGGGCACGGGGACCCCGTGGGAGGGCCCGCAGTACACGGCACCGCGCACCGTCGAGGAACGCCTCGTCGCCGAGGTGTGGGAGCAGCTGCTCCAGGTGGAGCGGGTCGGCGTGCACGACGACTTCTTCGCCCTCGGAGGCTCCTCCCTGGTCCTGACCCGGCTGGCGGACGCCCTGGGCAGGGCCTCCGGCGACAGCATCCAGCTGCGCGGTCTCTTCGCTGCCTCCACGGTCGAAGCCCAGGCCAAGCTCCTGCAGGAGGCGCGGCCCGCCGTGCCCGAGGTGGTGCCGGTGGGGCGCGACGTCCCGCTGCCGCTTTCCTCCGGGCAGCACCGGCTGTGGTTCCTGGACCGCATGCACCCGGGCAGTCCGGAATGGGTGGCGCCGCTGTTCCTGCGGCTCCCGGCCGGCACGGCCGCCGATGCCGTGCAGTCCGCCCTGGACGCGCTGGAGGTCCGCCACGAGTCCCTGCGCACCCGGTACGTCCTCGAGGGCGAGGAGCCCCGGCAGGTGGTGGCCGCGGCGCAGCCGGTGGAGCTGCGCGTGGTGGACGCGAGCGAGGCGGAGATCGAGGGCCTGTTCCGCGAGCAGTTCGCCCGGGGCTTCGACCTGAGCGACGGGCCGCTGTGGCGGGCCCTGCTGGTACGGGTTCCCGTCGGCGGCCCCGTACTGCTGGTGACGACGCACCACATCGCCAGCGACGGCTGGTCGACGGTGCTCATGGACCGGGAGCTCCGCGAACTGTGCGCCGCCTCCGCCGAGGGCCGCACACCGGAACTCGCCGACCTTCCGGTGCAGTACGCGGACTACGCGGCCTGGCAGGCCGCCCGGTCCGACGGCGCGGTCCTCGACCGCGAACTCGACTACTGGAAGAACGCCCTGCGCGGCATGCCCGAGCTGCAGTTGCACACGGACCGGGGTCGCCCGGCCCGGCGCGACGGGCAGGGCCAGGGCGTGCGCTTCTCGGTACCGGCCGGTCTCGCCGACGCCCTCAGCGGCATCGGACGGAAGCACGGCGCGACCCAGTACGCGACCCTGCTGGCCATCTTCGCGGCGCTGCTCTCACGGCACAGCGGGCAGGACGACTTCGGCATCGGGAGCCCGGTCACCGGGCGGCTCAGGCCGGAGACCGAGGGTACGGTCGGCTTCTTCCTCAACTCGCTCGTCATGCGCTGCGACCTGACCGGCGACCCCACCTTCGGTGAGCTGCTGGGGCGTACGAAGAACACGGCCATGGCCGGCTTCGCCCACCAGGAGCTGCCGTTCGAGCGGCTTGTGGACGAGCTGCAGCCGGTCCGCGACCTGTCCCGGACCCCGCTGTACCAGGTGGCCTTCGACCTGCAGGACGAGGGCGCCACGTCGGTGGCCGCCGACGGGGTGCTGATGGACGCCTTCCAGGGCGCCTGGCGGGTGGCCAAGACCGACCTCACGATGTTCGTGTGGCGCCAGGCCGACGGCTCGCTGAACGGTGCTCTCGAGTACGCGACCTCGCTGTTCGACCGGTCGACCGTGGAGCGCATGGCCGACCACTTCGTGAGGCTCGTCGAGGGTGTCGTGGCGGCGCCGGACGTGGCGCTGTCGGCGATCGACATCACGTCGGTCCACGAGCACCGGCTTCTGCGGGTCTGGAACGATTCGGCGGTGGTGGTGCCGGAGGTGTCGGTGCCGGAGTTGGTGGCTCGGCGGGGCGTGGAGTCGCCGGATGCGGTGGCGGTGGAGGCTGGTGGGCGGTCGTTGTCGTTCGCGGAGTTGGATGTGCGGGCGAATCGTCTGGCTCATCGTCTGCGGGCGGCTGGTGTGGGTCCGGAGTCGACGGTTGCGGTGTTGCTGGATCGTTCGATCGATCTGGTGGTGTCGTTGCTGGCGGTGTGGCGTGCGGGTGGTGGGTTCGTTCCGATGGACCCGGTGCTGCCGGCGGGCCGGATCGCGGGGATGGTGGCGGACGCTCGGGTGAGCGTTGCGGTGACCTCTGGTGCGTATGCGGACCGCTTCGACGTGGCCGTGGTGCGGGTCGACGAGGAGGATGTGTCCTCGTTCCCGGAGTCTGCACCGGCTGTGGTGGTGGATCTGGATTCGGTGGCGTACACGGTGTTCACGTCGGGTTCGACGGGGCGGCCGAAGGGCGTGCAGGTTTCGCATCGCAGTCTGGTGAATCATGTGGACTGGGCTGTACGGGAGTTGGTGGCTTCGGGGTCGGGTGGTGCGCCGGTGTTCTCGTCGGTGGCGTTCGACCTGGTGGTGCCGAATGTGTGGGCTCCGCTTGCTGCGGGGCAGCGTGCGTGGCTGTGGGACGGTGAGCTGACCGAGCTGGGCGGGAGTCTGGCGGCGGCGGGTCCGTTCTCCTTCATGAAGCTGACCCCGGGGCATCTGGAAGTGATCTCCGGCCAGTTGTCGGACGAGCAGATTCAGGCTCTGACGTCTCGTGTGGTGGTTGCGGGTGAGGCTCTGCCTGGTGGTCTGGTGGAACGGTGGCGGGTGCTGCTGGGTGAGGGCCGGGTACTGAATGAGTACGGTCCGACCGAGGCCACGGTGGGGACTTGTGTGTTCCCGCTGGTGGAGGCGTTCGAGGGTGTGGTGCCGATCGGGCGTCCGCTGCCGAACATGATCATGCGTGTGCTGGATGCGGGTTTGCAGCCCGTCCCGGTCGGTGCGGTGGGTGAACTGTTCGTCGGCGGTACGGGTGTGGCGCGTGGTTACGCGTTCCGTCCCGCGGCGACGGCCGAACGCTTCATACCTGACCCGTTCGGGCCGGCCGGCTCCCGTCTCTACCGCAGCGGTGACCTGGCGCGCTGGCGCAGTGATGGTGCGGTGGAGTTCCTGGGCCGTATCGACGACCAGGTCAAGGTGCGCGGGTATCGCATCGAGCTCGGCGAGGTCCGTGCCGCGCTGATCGCGCATCCGCAGGTCACCGACGCGACCGTGGTGGTGTCGGAGGACCAACGGCTCATCGCCTACGTCGTCGGTGCCACAGAAGCGCTGGCAGAGGTACTCAGGGCTTCGCTGCCGGAGTACATGGTCCCGTCCGTCTTCATCGGACTCGACGCGCTTCCCCTGACGGCCAACGGCAAGATCGACCGGCGTGCTCTCCCCGACCCCGAGGCCACGGCCGCAGACGCGTTCATCGCTCCCCACACCCCCACCGAGGAACGCATCGCCGGCATCTGGCGTGACCTGCTCGGCAAGGAGGCGAGCACCCAGGACAGCTTCTTCGACCTGGGCGGACACTCCATCCTCGCCGTCCGGCTGGTCTCGCGCCTGCAGAACGAGTTCGACCTGGACCTCCCGATGCGTGTCGCCTTCGAGAGCCCGACGATCGCGCAGCTCGCCGTCGAGATCGAGGACCGGATCCGGGCCGAGATCGACGCCGTGCTCAGCGACGCCCACTGATTCCGTCGAGACGAAGGACGTGCCATGCGACACCTCATTTCCATCGGCGACCTGACCGACGACGACCTGCGGGACCTGGTCGAGCGGGGGGCGGAGTTCGCCGCCGGGGCCCGGGCGAAGTCCCTGGAGGACGCCGTCGTCGGGATCTACTTCCGGCGGACGTCCACCCGTACCCGTACCGCGTTCACCAGTGGCGCTCTGCGGCTCGGCGCGAAGACGGTGACCTTCGGTCCCGACGATCTGCAGCTGAACACCGGGGAGACCACCGAGGACACCGGCCGGGTGCTCTCCGGCATGCTCGACCTGCTGGTGGCCCGTACCGCGGACGCCACCGAGGAGCTGCGGACCTGGGCGGCCGGCGGGCGGATGTCCGTGATCAACGCGATGAGCACGGAGGAGCACCCCACCCAGGGGCTCACCGATCTCACGACGCTGCAGCACCACTTCGGCCGCGTCGAGGGACTGCGGGTGCTGTACGTCGGCGAGGGCAACAACAGCGCCGCGGCTCTGGCGCTCGCCCTGACCCGGTTCCCCGGGACCGAGTTGGAGCTGCGGACCCCGCCCGGCTACGGGCTGGCGCCGGAGATTCTCACCACCGCCGCCGAACAGGCGGGTCGCAGCGGATCGAAGGTGTCCGAGCAGCACGACATGGCTGCCCTGCCCTCGGGTGTCGACGCCGTCTACACCACGCGCTGGCAGACCACCGGAACCAGTAAGCCGACCGCCGACTGGCGGGAGGTCTTCGCACCGTTCCAGGTCACCCGTGAGCTGTGGGAGGAGAGCCCGGGCGCGGTCTTCCTGCACGACCTTCCCGCCCACCGCGGCCAGGAGGTCACCGCCGAGGTGCTGGACGGTCCGGCGAGCATCGCCTTCACCCAGGCGACGCACAAGCTGCACAGCGCGATGGCTGTCCTGGAGTGGTGCTGGGCCGATCGGCGATGAGTGACGACGGGGGAGACAGAGTGCGGCGAACGGGCAGCCCGGCACTGCGGACGCTGCGCAGTTACCGTGACTTCCGGCTGCTGTGGACCGGCTCCGCGATGGCCGTCATGGCGGAGCGCTGCTCGGGCATGGCGTTCACGCTGCTCGTGCTGTGGGACACCCGATCGGCGAGCGCGGCCGGACTCGTGGGCTTCGCCGGGCTGTTGCCCGCGCTGCTGGTCCAGCTGCCGGCCGGTGTCCTGGTGGACCGGCTGAACCGCAGGCGGGTCATGATGACGTGCGTCGTCGTGCGCATGGTGGCGGTCGCCACCGTGGCCGTGTCGCTGGTCGGGGACACCGTCTGGGTCTGGCACATCGCGACGGTGGCGTTCGTCCAGAGCAGCATGACGGTCTTCTACCAGTTGTCCGAGCGGGCCATGGTCCGCAGCGTGGTGCCGCCCAGCCAGCTGGGGGTGGCGATGGCGACGAACGAGGCCCGGTCACGGGCGGTCAACTTCGTCGGGCATCCGATGAGCGGGGCGATGTTCGGCCTTTCGGCGTGGCTGCCGTTCATGTCGAGCGTCGGGCTGTACCTGCTCTCCCTGATCACCATCGTGCGGCTGCGGGGCGAGGAGGATCCGCCGCCCGGGCCCGGCAGGAAGCGCCGCAGGATGCGGGCCGACATCGCCGTCGGGCTGAGGTGGGTATGGGATCGCGCCTTTTTCCGCATGGCACTGCTGATCATCGCGGGAAGCAATCTGGTCTTCCAGGGGCTCGTCCTCACCGTGGCCGTCGTGGTCAGGGAGGACGGCGGCGCTGCGGGCACCGTCGGACTGATCATGGCGTCCGGGGGTATGGGTGGGCTGCTCGGGGCGTTGGCCGGCGGCTGGCTGAACCAGCGGCTGGCGATGCGCCAGATCATGATCACGGCGCATGTGGCCTGGGCGCTGGTCATGCCCGCAGCGGTATTTTTCAGACAACCCGTGGCACTCGGTGTTCTCTTCTTCATAACGTCTCATATAGGAGCCGCTGTTACTGTCTCCGGCATGTCCTACCAGGTGCGCATCACCCCCAACGACATGCAGGGACGGGTGGGCAGTGTCGTCATGCTCCTTGTTTCCGGGGCGAGTTCACTCGGTGCCCTCGGTACCGGGTTTCTGGTGGAAGCGGTCGGCACCCGGCACGCGCTCGTGGTCGTGTCGATGGTGATGGTGGTGCTCGCCCTGGTCGCTGCCGTGGTCTTCACGAGACCGGGTGCGGCGCTCGAGGACCGGCAGGAAGGCGCATCGCCCCCACAGCCCGCGCCGGTTGCCCCCGCGGACGGGGCGGCGGCCGATCCCCTCACCAACCTGGAATTGCGGAGAATCGATGGATGACGCAGTGCGGCTCGAGTCGCTGACCAAGACCTATGGATCCGGGGACAGCGCGGTGACGGCGCTGCGCGAGATCGATCTGTCCTTTCCCCGGGGGAGCTTCACGGCCATCATGGGCCCGTCGGGATCCGGCAAGTCGACCCTTCTGCAGTGTGCCGCCGGACTCGACAGGCCCACATCGGGCCGGGTGTTCATCGACGGCAAGGACATCGTCGGACTGAACGAGACCCAGCTCACCGAACTGCGGCGCGAGACCACGGGGTTCATCTTCCAGGCCTTCAACCTGCTGCCCTCGCTGACTGCCGAGCAGAACGTGGCGTTACCCATGCGTCTGGCCGGGCGCAAGCCCAAGCGCCGGACCGTCCAGGAGGCGCTCGCCCAGGTGGGGCTGGAGAACAAGGCGGGCAGCAGGCCGAGCCAGCTCTCCGGCGGCCAGCAGCAGCGGGTCGCCATCGCCCGCGCGCTGGTGGCCCGGCCGGCGGTGCTCTTCGCCGACGAACCCACCGGCGCACTCGACCTCACCACGGGACGCGAACTGCTGGACACCTTGCGGCAGCTGGCCGGCGCGTCCGTGCAGGCACCCGCCCTCGTGCCCGCCCCCGGTCACGGTGGGCGCGTGACCACGACGATCGTGATGGTCACGCACGACCCGAACGTGGCCGCGTACGCGGACAGGGTGCTGTTCCTCGCCGACGGCAGCCTGGTCGGCGAGCTGCGCTCGCCCACCGCCGAGGCGGTCGCCGCGCGGATGACGGCCCTGGCGGTGTCGCGGTGATCAGGGTTGCCTTCCAGACCCTGCGCGCACGGTGGGTGTCGTTCCTCGGCACCGTCGTGGCGCTGGTGCTCGGCGTCGCGCAGGTCGCGGCCATGGGCGTACTCATCATGACCATGCTCGATCTGCCCGACCGGCCGGTCGAACGGTTCGCCGGGGCGCCCGCCGTGGTGCAGGCGTCCGACCCGGACTGGGACCCGGCCCATCACGACCTCGGGATCCGGTCGCTCGCGGCCGCCCGGGGCATCTCGTCCGAACTGAGGGAGAAGGTCGCCGCGACCGGCGAGACCGTGGTCGACCGCGCCTTCTACGCCCAGCTGGAGGGCGGCCCCGAGAGCCAGGTGGGCCACCCCTGGCCGGTGGCGCGGTTCGGCGGCTACAAGCTGACGGACGGCAAGGAGCCGTCCGGTGCCGAGGAGGTCGTGGTCCCGTCCGACCGGGCCCGTACCGGCGACAAGGTGACGGTTCTGACCGCCTCGGGCGTCGCGCAGTACACGGTCAGCGGCACGGTCACCCCGGTCGGCTGGGAGGACGCCGTGTTCTTCACCGACGCGGAGGCCGCCCGGCTCTCCCCGCGCATCGAGTCCCTGGTGGCTCTCGGCCCGGTGGCCGCTGTGCGGGCCGCCGTCGGCGACAGCGCCGCGGTGCTCACCGGCCAGGACCGGCACAAGGCGGACGCCAGCGAGGCCAGTGACCGCGAGACGCTGGACAACACCATCACGCTGGTTCCGGTGATGGCCAGCGTGGCGGGTACGACCGCGATCTTCGTGGTGGCCTCCACGTTCGCCTTCGCCGTCGTCCAGCGCCGCCGGGAGGTCGCGCTCCTGCGCACGGTCGGCGCCACCCCCAAGCAGGTGCGCAAGATGGTCCGCAACGAGGCGCTGCTCGTCGGCATCGTCGCCTCCGCGGTGGGCACGGTCCTGGGCCTGCTCGGTGCGCAGCTGCTCGCCGACATGCTCATCGCGATGGACATCTCGCCGGAGTGGTTCACGGTGGAACCCTCGCTGCACTGGACCATCCTGGCGCCGCTCGCCGCCGCCTTCCTCGTCGGCCTCCTGGTGGCGGTCGGCGGTGCGGCGGCCGCGGCCCGCAGGGCCGGCGGCATCCGTCCCATCGAGGCGCTGCGCGAGGCCTCGGTCGACGACTCGGGGGTGACGCCCGGCCGGGCGCTGCTCGGTGTCATCGCCCTGGTGGGCGGCGTCGGGTGGACGGCGTGGATCGCCGTCGCGTCCCCGACGAGCGTGCTCTCGCCCACGGTCTACGTCGTGTCCCTGATGGTGCCGGTCCTGGCCGCCGCGGTGCTCGCACCGCTGGTCGTCGGGCCGCTCACCAAGCTGCTGATGCTGCCCTTCCGGGGCGCGTCGGGGCCCACCGCGATGCTGGTGCGGGAGAGCGCGCTGACCGCGCGGCGGCGTACGGCCGCCACCGCGGCGCCCGTCCTGCTCACCGTAGGGCTCTCCTTCTCGTTGCTCGCCGCCACCGACTCGCTCGGTGCCGCGCGCGACAACGGCCTCCAGAACCGGGTCAGTTCGCAGTACGCGCTCGCGCCCGAGGGTACGCCGGGCATCAGCCCGCAGGTGATCGAGCGCGTCGCGGCCATCCCGGGCGTACACATCGCGGCGCCGATCCTCACCACCATCTACACCAAGGACGAGGACCGGTACGAGGAGAACGACGGGCTCGTGGTCGATCCCGCCGCGCTGAAGAAGACGATGGACCTCAAGGTCCTCGAAGGGTCCCTGGACGATCTCGACGACAACAGCACGGCCGTGGCCGACCTGTGGGGCATGGACGTCGGCTCCAAGCTCGCCGTGGAGATGCCCGACGGCGAGAAGGTGGAGCTGCGGATCGCGGCGACCTACAAGGCGCTGCGGGGTGAGGACGTGGCCTATCTGCCGCAGCGGTTCGCCCCTTCGGCCGTCTACGCCCGGGACGGACTGGCCCGGCGCGCCTACATCACGCTGGCTTCCGGTGCCGATCACGCCGCGGTCACCGCGCAGATCCGCAAGGCGGTGGCCGGCGGGGGAGCGGCGTTCATGACGAGGGACCAGCTCGTCGCGTCGGAAAGCGCGTACGCACGTCATCTCACAGAGGTGCGACAGCGCTCCACCGCGGCGATCATCATGCTCTTCTGCTTCATCGCGATCCTCAACACGCTCCTCATGGCGACGGCCGACCGCCGTCGCGACCTCGCGGTGCTGCGGATGGCAGGGGCCACGCCGAAACAGGTCGTCCGGTTCTTCGTCGCCGAGTCCCTGCTGGTCTCCGCCATCGGGGTGGTGCTGGCACTGGCCGCCACAGCGGTCAACCTGGCCGGTCTGTGGGGAGCGCTGTTCCAGTTGTTCGGCACGACACCGATCGTCGTGCCGTACCTGATCGTCATCGCCGTCGCCGTGGTGTCCACGCTGCTCGCCGTGATCGGCACGGTGCTGCCCGTCGGTGCGGCGCTGAGGGCGCGCACCGTCCAGTTCCTCGGCTCGCGCGAGTAGCCCCGCCACGCCCGTAGGGGACGTCCGACGGCTTCGGCACCAGGACGCCGGCACCAGGGCGCCCCACCCGTACCACCCCGAGACCCACGCGGTCCGGTCCCGCCTCCCCCGACGGGACCGGGCCGCGTGCTGCGTTGTGGGCGCGTGCATGCGGATGTGTCCAGTAGAGGGCCGGTATAGGCGGGCGTCCGAAGCTGAAGGCGAATCCGACCACCGAAGGGAAACCGACATGGCTGACGAGCAGACCGACAACCGCGTCTACCGAGTCGTCCTGAACGACGAGGAGCAGTACTCGATCTGGGACGCGGACCGGGAGCTGCCGGCCGGCTGGCACACCGAGGGCACCGAGGGTGCCCGGCAGGTCTGCCTCGACCGGATCGAAGAGGTCTGGACGGACATGCGACCCGCGAGCCTGCGCCGCCGCATGGAGACGTCCGGCGCCTGAGCAGGGCCGCCGGCAGGGCCGGCGGCAGGACCACGCAGTAGACCCAGTGAGACGTACGGAACGAAGGTCGGGAGGGGCGCTCAGCATGAGTACTGGCGAAGTTCGCACGGGCGGACAGGCCGAGGAGAGGCGCGAGGAACTGGTGCGCGCCCGACTCGCCGGAGGCCGCAGCGGCCGGCGTGCCGCAGTGGTGCCGGTCGAGCGGGGCGGCCCGCTGGCGCTCTCCCACGGCCAGCAGCAGATGTGGTTCCTGAGCAGGCTCGACCCGGACAGCTGGGAGTACAGCGTCCCGGTCGCACTGCGGCTGCACGGACCGCTCGACGCTTCGGTGCTGCGCCGCAGCTTCGAGGAACTGGTGGCGCGGCACGAGATCCTGCGCACCCGGTACCGGCTCGACGGTGCCGAGCCGGTCCAGCTGATCGACCCTCCCGCCCCGTTCGGCCTCCCGGTCGACGACGTCACGGGCACGGCGGACGCCGCGGAGCGGGAACAGCGCGCCCTCGCACTGGCCGAGGCCGAGCCCGGCCGTCCCTTCGACCTGGAGAACGGCTCGCCGCTGCGGGCCCGGCTCATCCGGATCGCGGACGACGACCACCTGCTCGTCGTGGTCTTCCACCACGTCGCCTGCGACGAATGGTCCGTCGGCCTGTTCATGTCGGAACTCTCCGACGTGTACGGCGCGTTCGCCGAGGGCAAGCCGTCACCCCTGGCCCCGCTGGCCGTCCAGTACGCCGACTACGCGGCCTGGCAGCACACCCGCCTCGCCGGCGACGGCCTGACCAAGCAGCTCGACTACTGGCGCGGTCAGCTCGCCGGCAGCACCCCGCTCGAGGTGCCCACCGACCGACGCCGCCCCGCCTTCCGCAGCTACGACGGCGACGCGGTGACCGTCGAGATCCCGGCCCCGCTGGCGGAGAAGCTGCGCACGCTCGGCTCCGCACACGGCGCCACCCCGTTCCAGACCCTGCTCGCCGGCTACCAGGCGCTGCTCTCCCGGTACACCGGGCGCGACGACATCGCGGTCGGCACCGTGGTGTCGGGCCGCAGCCGTCCCGAACTGGAACAGCTCATCGGCTACGGCATCAACACCCTCGTCCTGCGCGGGCGGTGGCAGGGCGACCCGACGTTCCTGGACCTGCTCGTCGGAGCCCGCGCGACCGTGCTGGACGCCTTCGACAACCAGGAGTTCCCCTTCGCGAGGATCGCGGACGAACTCGTGCCGGTCCGGGACATGTCCCGCACGCCCCTGTGCCAGGTGGCCTTCACCATGCACCGGGAACGCACCCGGGACTTCCGGCTGCCCGGTGTCGACGCGGAGACCCTGCACGCCACCTCGCGCGTCTCGCGCTTCGACCTCACCCTCCAGCTGAGCGAGTCCGAGGACGGCAGCGTCCGGGGCACGCTGGAGTACAGCACCGCCCTCTACGACCGGACCACCGTCGAGCGCATGGCCCGGCACTTCGTGCGTCTGCTCGCATCGGCGGTCGCCGACCCGGACCTGCGGCTCTCCCGCCTCGACATGCTGGACGAGTCCGACCTCGCCGTCCTGCTGCCCGAGCCGCACTTCTTCGAAGCCCCCGACCGCTGCATCCACGAGCTCGTCGAGGACCGGGCGGCGGCCACCCCCGACGCGATCGCCCTCGTCTTCGGGAACCAGCAGCTCACCTACGCCGAACTCAACGCACGGGCCAACCGGCTCGCCCACTACCTGCGGGCCCACGGCGCACGCCCCGGCGGACTGGTCGGCGTCAGCCTGGACCGCAACCTCGACCTGGTGCCGACCCTGCTCGCCGTGCTCAAGACGGGGGCCGGCTACCTGCCCCTGGACCCGGAGCACCCGGCCGACCGCATCAGCTACACGCTCAAGGACGCGGGCGTCTGGATCGTCGTCACCTCCGGAGCGCACGCCGCGCACCTGACCGGAGTCGTCGACGGCCTGCTCGTGGTGCTGGACGGCGAGAAGGAGACCGCCGACCTGGCCGCGGCTCCGGACGGCAACCCCGCTTCCGGCGCGGTGCCCGAGGACCTCATCTACACCATCTACACCTCCGGCTCCACCGGCCGCCCCAAGGGCGTCGGCCTCAGCCACACGAACGTGCTCCGGCTGCTCACCGCGACCGAGGAACACTTCGGCTTCGACGAGAACGACGTGTGGACGCTCTTCCACTCCTACGCCTTCGACATGTCGGTCTGGGAGATCTGGGGCGCCCTCGCCTACGGCGGCCGCATCGTGGTCGTCCCGCCGGACGTGGCCCGCGCCCCCGAGGACTTCCTGCGCCTCCTCGCGGAGCAGCGGGTCACCGTCCTCAACCAGACCCCGTCCGCCTTCCGCAGCCTGGTCTCCCTCGCCGCCGACGGGCATCGGCTCATCGACGACCTGGCCCTGCGCGTCGTGGCGTTCGGCGGGGAGCGGCTGGACATACCGGGCCTGAAGCCCTGGGTCGCCCGCCGCGGACTGGAACGGACGGCACTGGCGAACCTGTACGGCATCACCGAGACCTGCGTCCACACCACGTACCACCTGCTCACCGAGTCCGACCTGGAGTCGGAGACCGGGAACGCGATCGGGCTGCCGCTGCGCGACCTGCAGGTCCACCTGTTCGGCCCGCACGGCGAGCAGGTGCCCGTCGGAGTGCCCGGCGAGATCTACGTCGGCGGTCCCGGCGTCGCCCGCATGTACCTCAACCGGCCGGGCCTGACCGCGGAACGGTTCCTGCCCGACCCGTACGGAAAGCCGGGCTCCCGGCTGTACCGCAGCGGCGACCTCGCCAGCAGGCGCCCCGACGGCAGCCTCGACTACCTGGGCCGCATCGACCACCAGGTGAAGATCCGCGGTCACCGCATCGAACTGGGCGAGATCAAGGCCGCGCTGACCACCCACCCGCGCGTACGGGACGCCGTCGTCGTCGCCCGGGAGGACACCCCCGGTGACCGCCGGCTCGTGGCGTACGTCGTACCCACCGGCGATGCCGTCGCCGCGCCCAGCGAACTGCGGACCCTACTGGCCCGGTCGCTCCCCGACTACATGATCCCGACGGCCTTCCTCGTCGTCGGAAGGATCCCGCTGACCGTCAACGGCAAGCTGGACCAGTCCGCACTGCCCGCCCCCGACCGCAGCGCACTCGGTGTCGAGACCACCCACGTCGCGCCGCGCACCGCCGCCGAGGAGGAGATGGTCGCGGTCTGGCGCGACGTGCTCGGGGTCGAACAGGTCGGCGTCGAGGACAACTTCTTCGACCTGGGCGGCGACTCGCTGCGTGCGGTCGCGCTGGTCGGCGCCCTGCGCGACGGCGAGTACGACGTGACGGTCCGCGACGTGTTCGAGTACCGGACCCCCGCCGAACTCGTCGCGTTCATCACCGGACGCCCCGCTCCCGCCAAGGCCGAACCGGCCGTCGAGCCCTTCGCCCTGCTCGCCCAGGAGGACCTCGACCGGCTGCCGGCAGGCCTGGTCGACGCCTACCCGCTGGCCCAGGTACAGCTCGGCATGGTCGTCGAGATGCTCGCCGACGACGGCCGCAACCACTACCACAACTCGACCTGCTTCCGGATCCTCGACGACCAGACGTTCGACCCCGAGCTGCTCCAGCAGGCCGTGGACACGGTGCTGGCCCGGCACGAGATCCTGCGCTCCTCGTTCGAGATCGAGGGCTACTCCGTACCGCTCCAGCTCGTCCACGCCCCGTCCGAGGTCAGCTCGCCGGTCGAGGCCCGGGATCTGCGGGGGCTCGACGCCGACGCCGTCGAAGCGTCGCTGCGCGCCTTCATGGCCGAGGAGCGCACCCAGCTCTTCGAACTGACCCGCGCCCCGCTCATCCGCTTCACCGGGCACGCCTGCGACGACGGCGCCTGGTGGCTGACCCTGACCGAGTGCCACGCCGTACTCGAGGGCTGGAGCCACCACTCGCTGCTGATGGAACTGGCCACGACCTACCGGGCGTTGCGCGACGGGTCGCCGGTCGAGGGGCCCGAACCCGCCGCCGTGCGGTACGCGGACTTCGTCGCCGCCGAGCTCGTCTCCCTGGCCGGGGACGACGACCGCGACTACTGGCGGACGATCCTCGAGAACAACGCCTCCTTCGAGCTGCCCGCCGGCTGGGGCGACGACCCCGAGGAGACGCCGCGCGGACTGCACCGGGCCTGGGTTCCGTACCACGACCTGGACGCGGGGCTGCGGACCCTGGCCAGCAAGGCGAAGGTGCCGATCAAGAGCGTCCTGCACGCCGCGCACCTCAAGGTGATGAGCCAGCTCACACCGGAGGAGTCCTTCTTCACCGCCCTGGTGACCAACGCCAGGCCGGAGGCCGTGGGAGCCGAGCGGGTGTACGGGGTCTACCTGAACCCGCTGCCCTTCGCCTTCACCCGTGGCGCCGAAACCTGGCGCGACCTGGTGCGCCAGGTCTTCGACCGGGAGATCGAGGTGTGGCCGCACCGCCGGTACCCGCTGGGCGTGATGCAGCGCGAGCTCAGCACGAGCGACCGACTGGTGAACGTCCGCTTCAGCTACCAGAACTTCCGGCAGGTCGACCAGGAGCTGGTCGACTACCCGGCCACGCTCGACGACAGCCCCACCGAGTTCCCGCTGGGTGTCTCCACCCGCGCCGGATTCATGGTCATCACCGCGAACCGGCACCTCATCGGCAGGGAGGGCACGAACCGCCTCGCCGCGATGTACCGGTCGGTGCTGGAGTCGATGGCCGCGGATGTGGAGGGTGATGCCCGTCAGGTGTTCCTGCCCGGTGGTGAGCGCGAGCAGGTGCTGACCGGGTGGAACGATTCGGCGGTGGTGGTGCCGGAGGTGTCGGTGCCGGAGTTGGTGGCTCGGCGGGTCGTGGAGTCGCCGGATGCGGTGGCGGTGGAGGCTGGTGGGCGGTCGTTGTCGTTCGCGGAGTTGGATGTGCGGGCGAATCGTCTGGCTCATCGTCTGCGGGCGGCTGGTGTGGGTCCGGAGTCGACGGTTGCGGTGTTGCTGGATCGTTCGATCGATCTGGTGGTGTCGTTGCTGGCGGTGTGGCGTGCGGGTGGTGGGTTCGTTCCGATGGACCCGGTGCTGCCGGCGGGCCGGATCGCGGGGATGGTGGCGGACGCTCGGGTGAGCGTTGCGGTGACCTCTGGTGCGTATGCGGACCGCTTCGACGTGGCCGTGGTGCGGGTCGACGAGGAGGATGTGTCGTCGTTCCCGGAGTCTGCACCGGCTGTGGTGGTGGATCTGGATTCGGTGGCGTACACGGTGTTCACGTCGGGTTCGACGGGGCGGCCGAAGGGTGTGCAGGTTTCGCACCGCAGTCTGGTGAATCATGTGGACTGGGCTGTACGGGAGTTGGTGGCTTCGGGGTCGGGTGGTGCGCCGGTGTTCTCGTCGGTGGCCTTCGACTTGGTGGTGCCGAATGTGTGGGCTCCGCTTGCTGCGGGTCAGCGTGCGTGGCTGTGGGACGGTGAGCTGACCGAGCTGGGCGGGAGTCTGGCGGCGGCGGGTCCGTTCTCCTTCATGAAGCTGACCCCGGGGCATCTGGAAGTGATCTCCGGCCAGTTGTCGGACGAGCAGATTCAGGCTCTGACGTCTCGTGTGGTGGTTGCGGGTGAGGCTCTGCCTGGTGGTCTGGTGGAACGGTGGCGGGTGCTGCTGGGTGAGGGCCGGGTACTGAATGAGTACGGTCCGACCGAGGCCACGGTGGGGACTTGTGTGTTCCCGCTGGTGGAGGCGTTCGAGGGTGTGGTGCCGATCGGGCGTCCGCTGCCGAACATGATCATGCGTGTGCTGGATGCGGGTTTGCAGCCCGTCCCGGTCGGTGCGGTGGGTGAACTGTTCGTCGGCGGTACGGGTGTGGCGCGTGGTTACGCGTTCCGTCCGGCGGCGACGGCCGAACGCTTCATACCTGACCCGTTCGGGCCGGCGGGTGCTCGTCTCTACCGCAGCGGTGACTTGGCGCGGTGGCGCAGTGATGGTGCGGTGGAGTTCCTGGGCCGTATCGACGACCAGGTCAAGGTGCGCGGGTATCGCATCGAGCTCGGCGAGATCCGTGCCGCGCTGATCGCGCATCCGCAGGTCACCGACGCGACCGTGGTGGTGTCGGAGGACCAGCGGCTCATCGCCTACGTCGTCGGCAGCGCCGATGACCTGTCGTCCTGGCTGGCCGGCTCGCTGCCGGAGTACATGGTCCCGTCCGTCTTCATCGGACTCGACGCGCTCCCGCTGACGGCCAACGGCAAGATCGACCGTCGTGCCCTCCCCGATCCCGAGGGATCGGCCGAGGACACCTACGTGGCTCCCCGCACGCCCACCGAGGAACGCATCGCCGCAGTGTGGAGCGGCGTCCTGGGACTGGAGAGGGTCGGCGTCGAGGACAACTTCTTCGACCTGGGCGGCCACTCGATCAAGGCCATCGCCCTGGTCGGCGCCCTGCGCGCCGAGGGCTTCGAAGCCGGTGTCCGGGACGTCTTCCAGCACCGTACGGTCGCCGGACTCGCCTCCGCGCTCGCCGGGACGGAACCCGTCACCGAGTCCGCCGTGGTCGCACCGTTCGCGCTGATCGGGGACGAGGACAGGGCGAAGCTGCCCGAGGGCCTCGTGGACGCCTTCCCGCTGGCGCAGGTGCAGCTCGGCATGCTGGTCGAGATGCTGGCCGACGAAGGCCTGAACAAGTACCACAACACGACCGCGTTCCGGATCAAGGACGGTCGCCCGTTCGACGTCGAAGCCCTGCGGCGCTCCGGGCAGGCCGTGGTCGAACGCCACGAGATGCTCCGCGCGTCCTTCGACCTGGAAGACTTCTCCGTTCCGCTCCAGCTCCTCCACGCGAGCGCCGTCATCCCGGTGACCGTGCAGGATCTGCGAGGACTCGACGCCGATCAGCAGGCAGTCGCACGCCGGGCGCACATCACCGCCGAGCGGGCCGAGACCTTCGACCTGTCCCGCGCCCCCCTGCTCCGCATCTCCGCACTCGTCGAGTCCGACGAGGCCTGGTGGCTGTCGGTGAGTGTCTGCCACCCGATCACGGAGGGCTGGAGCCACCGCTCCCTGCTCAGCGACATCGTCGAGGGCTACCTGCGGGTGCGCGGCGGCGAGACCCTGCCCGAGTTCGCGGTACCCGCCGTGCGGTACGCGGACTTCGTGGCCGCCGAGCTGGCGTCGCTGGCCTCGGACGAGGACAGGAACTACTGGCGGGACGTACTCGGCTCGCACGCCAAGTTCGAGCTGCCCTCCGGGTGGGGCGACCCCGAGCCGGGACACCGTGCGCACACCGTGCAGGTGCCGCTCAGCGACCTCACCCCGGCGCTCCGAGCTGCCGCGAGCGGCACCGGAACGTCACTCAAGGCCGTGCTGCACGCGGCGCACCTGAAGGTGATGAGCCAGCTGACCGCCGAGGACTCCTTCTGCACCGGCCTGGTCTCCAGCGGCCGGCCCGAGGTGGTGGGCGCCGAGCAGGTCTACGGCATGTACCTCAACACCGTGCCGTTCGCCTACGAGCGCGGCGCGCGGACCTGGCGGGAGCTGATCCGCCAGGTCTTCGACCAGGAAGGCGCGCTCTGGCCGCACCGGCGCTTCCCGATGCCGGTGATGCAGCGCGAACTGAGCGACGGCACGCGACTCCTCGACGTGCGCTTCAGCTACCTCGACCTGGCGGACGCCCAGGCGGAGACGGACCTCGTCGACACCGACTCCGGGGACGGCGAGGGTGCCACGGAGTTCGGTCTTGCCGTCGCCGCCCGGGGCAGCGGTCTGCTTCTCACGGTCAACCCCCAGGTGCTCGGCGCCGCCGGCGCACAGCGGATCGCGGCGATGTACCGGTCGGTGCTGGAGTCGATGGCCGCGGATGTGGAGGGTGATGCCCGTCAGGTGTTCCTGCCCGGTGGTGAGCGCGAGCAGGTGCTGACCGGGTGGAACGATTCGGCGGCGATGGTGCCGAAGATCTCGGTGCCCGAAATGGTGGGGCTCTGGGTTGCCGCGGAACCGGATGCGGTGGCGGTGGAGGCCGGCGACCGGTCGTTGTCGTTCGCGGAGCTGGATGTGCGGGCGAATCGTCTGGCTCATCGTTTGCGGGCGGCTGGTGTGGGTCCGGAGTCGACGGTCGCGGTGTTGCTGGATCGTTCGATCGATCTGGTGGTGTCGTTGCTGGCGGTGTGGCGTGCGGGCGGCGGGTTCGTGCCGATGGACCCGGTGCTGCCCGCGGGTCGCATCGCGGGGATGGTCGAGGACGCCCGGGTGACGGTCGCGGTGACCTCGGCTGCGTACGCGGATCGTTTCCCGGGTGTGGAGACGATCCTGGCCGCCGACGACGTGTCGTCGTTCCCGGAGTCTGCACCGGCTGTGGTGGTGGATCTGGATTCGGTGGCGTACACGGTGTTCACGTCGGGTTCGACGGGGCGGCCGAAGGGCGTGCAGGTTTCGCACCGCAGTCTGGTGAACCATGTGGACTGGGCTGTACGGGAGTTGGTGGCTTCGGGGTCGGGTGGTGCGCCGGTGTTCTCGTCGGTGGCGTTCGACCTGGTGGTGCCCAATGTGTGGGCTCCGCTTGCTGCGGGTCAGCGTGCGTGGCTGTGGGACGGCGAGCTGACCGAGCTGGGCGAAAGCCTCGCGGCGGCGGGTCCGTTCTCCTTCATGAAGCTGACTCCCGGGCATCTGGAAGTGATCTCCGGCCAGTTGTCGGACGAGCAGATTCAGGCTCTGACCTCACGTGTGGTGGTTGCGGGCGAGGCTCTGCCGGGCGGTCTGGTGGAACGGTGGCGGGTGCTGCTCGGCGAAGGTCGCGTACTCAATGAATACGGTCCGACCGAGGCCACGGTGGGGACTTGTGTGTTCCCGCTGGTCGAGGCGTTCGAGGGTGTGGTGCCGATCGGGCGTCCGCTGCCGAACATGATCATGCGTGTGCTGGATGCGGGTTTGCAGCCCGTCCCGGTCGGTGCGGTGGGTGAACTGTTCGTCGGCGGTACGGGTGTGGCGCGTGGTTACGCGTTCCGTCCGGCGGCGACGGCCGAACGCTTCATACCTGACCCGTTCGGGCCGGCGGGTGCTCGTCTCTACCGCAGCGGTGACCTGGCGCGGTGGCGCAGTGATGGTGCGGTGGAGTTCCTGGGCCGTATCGACGACCAGGTCAAGGTGCGCGGGTATCGCATCGAGCTCGGCGAGATCCGTGCCGCATTGATCGCCCGCCCGCAGGTCACCGACGCCACGGTCGTGGTCTCCGAGGACCAGCGGCTCATCGCCTACGTCGTCGGCAGCACCGACGTGCTGGCCGAGGAGCTCGCGGCTTCGCTGCCGGAGTACATGGTCCCGTCCGTCTTCATCGGACTCGACGCGCTTCCCCTGACGGCCAACGGCAAGATCGACCGTCGTGCCCTCCCCGATCCCGAGGGATCGGCCGAGGACAGCTACGTGGCTCCCCGCACGCCCACCGAGGAACGCATCGCCTCCGTCTGGCGCCGGGTTCTGGGGCTGGAGAGGGTCGGGGTGGAGGACAACTTCTTCGACCTGGGCGGCCACTCGATCAAGGCCATCGCCCTGGTCGGCGCCCTGCGCGCCGAGGGCTTCGAGGCGGGAGTACGGGACGTCTTCCAGCACCGTACGGTCGCCGGACTCGCCTCCGCGCTCGCCGGGACGGAGCCCGGCCGGGAGGACGTGGCGGTCGCACCGTTCGCCCAGGTGTCGGAGGAGATCCGCGCGACGCTCCCGGCCGGCCTGGTGGACGCGTACCCGATCTCCAAGGTGCAGCTCGGCATGCTGGTCGAGATGCTCGCCGATGACGGGCTGAACAAGTACCACAACACGTCCACGTTCCGGATCAAGGACGGTCGGCCCTTCGACGCCGACGCCCTGCGCCGTGCCGGGCAGGCGATCGTGGAACGCCACGAGATGCTGCGTACGTCGTTCTCCCTGGAGGAGTTCGACATCCCCCTCCAGTTGGTGCGTGCGAACGCCGTCATTCCGGTGGCCGTGCAGGATCTGCGGGGCCTCGACGCCGAGCAGTTCGCGGAAGCGCGCCGGGCGCACATCGCGGCAGAACGTGCCGAGCTGTTCGAGCTCGGGCGGCCTCCGCTGCTCCGCATCTCCGCACTCGTCGAGTCCGAGGAGGCCTGGCACCTGGGCTTCACGCACTGCCACGCCATCACCGAAGGGTGGAGTCAGCAGTCGCTGCTGATGGAGGTGCTCGACCTCTACCACGCGTACGCCGCGGGTGAGGAGCCCAAGCGGCCGGAGCCGACGGCCGTTCGCTACGCCGACTTCATCGCTGCGGAACAGGAGTCCCTGGAGTCGGACGAGGACCGGGACTACTGGCGCGGGATCGTCGACCGGTACGCCATGTGCGTGCTCCCCGCGGACTGGGGCGACGGCAACGGCGCCCCCCGGGAGGACTTCAAGCTGTCGGTGGAGTTCCGCGACATCGAGCCCGCTCTGCGTGCGCTGGCCACGTCCAGCGGCACGTCGTTCAAGGCGGTCCTGTTGGCCACGCACCTGAAGGTGCTCGGCACCGTGACCAACGAGCCGGCTTTCCACACGGGAGTGCTGTACAGCGCACGCCCGGAGGTTCCCGGGGCCGAGCGGGTCTACGGCATGTACCTCAACACGCTGCCGTTCGCCCACGACCGCACGGCAAGGACGTGGCGCGAGCTGGTCCGTCAGGTCTTCGACCGCGAGGCCGAGGTGTACGGCCACCGTCGCCATCCGCTTCCCGCGGTGCAGCGACTGGCGGGCGGGCGAAGGCTGTTCGACATCATGTACCGCTACCAGGACTTCCACCAGGTGGACACCGGGACGGTCGACGTCCAGGGCGGTGCGGGGGACAGCTCCAACGAGTTCACCCTGTCGATCGCGAACGTACCGGGACGGCTGGTCCTGAGGGCGGTCAGCACCGGTCTGAACCGTGCGAACGCCCAGCGGCTCGCCGGCATGTACCGGGCGGTGCTGGAGGCCATGGCGGCCGACCCCGACGGAGACGCGGACGCGGCACTCCTGTCCACGGCAGAGCTGACCCAGGTGCTCGAGGACTGGAACGACACCGATGTGGAGTGGGGATGAGCAGATACGTGCACGAGGTGATCGAGGCGACCGCCTCGGCCACCCCCGATGCGGTCGCCGTGCAGGCGGGCGCCGAAACCCTCACGTACCGCGAGCTCGACGTCCGGGCCAACCGGATCGCGCACCAGCTGCGTGACGCCGGGGTGGGACCCGAGTCCGTGGTCGGTGTCCTGCTGAACCGCGGGCCGGACCTGCTGCCCTGTCTGCTGGGGATCTGGAAGGCCGGCGGCTCCCATCTGCCCATGGACGCCGTGCTGCCCGCGGACCGGCTGAACTACATGCTGGACGCTGCGGGAGCCCGGCTCGTCGTGACACAAGGAGGCCTGTACGAGCGCCTCGGTGGCGGTTACGACGGTGCGGTCGTCGATCTCGACCGCGACCGCGCCCTGATCGAGGCCCGTCCGGGCAGCGCTGTGGACGCGTCGGCGGACCGGGACCCGAAGGACCCGTCCCGCGGGCACCGGCTCGCCTACACGCTGTTCACCTCCGGCTCCACCGGACGCCCCAAGGGGGTGCAGATCGCGCACTTCTCCCTGCTGAACGTCCTGTTCTCGATGCGGGAGCGGTACGGGGCGAGCCCGGAGCACGTCTGGCTGGGGCTCACGTCGCTGTCCTTCGACGTCTCGACGACCGAGCTCTACCTGCCGCTGATCACGGGCGGCCGGGTGGTGCTCGCCGATGACGACGAAGCACACGACGCGGCCGCGCAGCTGCGGCTGATCGCATCCGCCGGGGTCACCCATGCGGCGGCCACCCCGGCGGGCTGGAAGGTCCTCATCGCCGCCGGGCTCGGCCGGGGTCCGCTCACCGCCATCACCGGCGGTGAGGACTGCCCGCCCGCGCTGGCCCGCGATCTGGGCGGCCGGGTGGACCGGCTGGTCAACCAGTACGGTCCGACCGAGACGACGGTCTGGGCCACCGCCTGGGAGGTCGCGCCGGACGCCGGCAGCGTGCCGATCGGGCGCCCCATCCACAACTACCGGGCCTATGTGCTGGATGCCGTACAGCGGCCCGTACCGGTGGGCGTGGTCGGGGAGCTGTACATCGCGGGCGCCGGTGTGGCCCGCGGGTACGTCGGCCGGCCGGGGCTGACGGCCGATCGGTTCCTCCCGGACCCGTTCGGCCGCCGGCCGGGTTCGCGGATGTACCGGACCGGCGACCTGGCCCGGTTCAGGGCGGACGGGGAGCTGGAGTGCCTCGGCCGGATCGACAACCAGGTGAAGATACGGGGCTACCGCATCGAACTGGGCGAGATCGAGGAAGTGCTGCTGGCCCATCCCGAGGTCAAGGACGCGACCGTGATCGCACGCGAGGACGGCAACGGCGAGAAGCTGCTCGTCGCCTACGCGGTCACCGACGGGGGCGTCGAACAGGCACGGTTGCGGGCCCACTTGGACGCCTCGCTGCCCTCGTACATGGTGCCCGCCGCGTTCGTCCTGCTCGACGCGATGCCGCTGAACGCATCCGGCAAGGTGGACCGCAAGGCACTGCCCGCACCCGGTCGTACGGCGCTGGTCGCCGACCGGGAGTACGTGGCCCCGCGCAACAGGACCGAGCGGCTGCTGGTGGAGACCTGCGCCGAGGTGCTCCAGGTGCCCGAAGTGGGCGTACGGGACCGGCTGCTGGACCTGGGAGCCGACTCGATGCGCATCGTCCATGTGATGGCCGCCGCCCGGAAGGCCGGGCTCGACCTCACCCTGCGCATGCTGCTGGACAGCGAGACCATCGAGGATCTCGCGCTGACGATCGACAACGCCGCGAAGCCCGGAACCGGGCAGACCGAGCCGACCGGAACGACCGACGAGGGGGCGGGCAGGCCGATGACGGTTGCCATCGCAGGAGGGCCGCGGCACGCGGCCGATGTGGCCGGGGCGATGGAGGCGCACGGTGTGCCGGGTGCCGCCGTCGCGCTCCTCAAGGACGGCCAGCTGGTCGGGGTCCAGGCCTACGGGATCAGGGCGACCGGGACCGGTGCCCCGGTGACGCTGCGGACACGGTTCCAGGCCGGTTCGATCAGCAAGCACGTCACGGCGTTCGCCGCGCTGCGCCTCGTCGACCGGGGCGTGCTCGATCTGGACGCGGACGTCGACGGCTATCTGACCGGCCGCCGCGCCCCCAGGGCGCCCGGCGGCAGTCCGCTGACGCTGCGGCACCTGCTGTCGAACACGGCCGGCCTGTCGCAGACGTCCGCCACCTGGTGGCGGCCCGGTGAGGCCATGCCGAAGCTGGCGGCCGTACTGGACGAGGTGGAGGCCGAGCACGAGCCCGGGGCGCTGTTCCGCAAGGCGGGCAGCCAGTGGGCCGTGATCGAACAACTGCTGATCGACGTGACCGCACAGGAGTTCCAGGAGCTGGCGGCGGAGCTGGTGTTCGGGCCCCTGGGCATGCGGGACAGCTCCTTCCTGGCGCCCGAGGACCCGCACGCCGCCGGCCGGGACGTCGCCGACGGTCACGACCAGCACGGCAGTGCGCTCCTGGACGGCTTCCGGGTGCGTCCGGTGCTCGCGGGCAGCGGGCTGTGGTCCTCGCCCTCCGATCTGGCCCAGCTGGCCGTGGAGATCCGGCAGGCCCATCGGGGCTTCTCGGACCTGCTGTCCGCGAAGTCCGCCGGCGTCATGCTCACGGAGGAGTTCCCCGGGAGCTTCTACGGTCTGGGCACCGTGGTCGACGGCTCGATGGCGGACCTGGAGTTCGGGCACGGCGGGCAGACGGCCGGATTCCGGGCGCTGACCTCGCTGCAACTGCGCTCCGGCAACGGCTGTGTGGTGATGACCAACTCCGACAACGGCAAGCACGTGCACAAGGTGGTCGCGGCCCTCCTCGGCCGCGATGTGGACATCACGGCCGGCTGAACCGCAGGTAGGGCGCCCGATGTGACGGGCCGTGGGTTCGCCCCGCGGCCCGTCCCCGTACCGGGGCAGGGCACGGGGGACGAGGCTTTCACCCCCGTGTCACGGACGGGAGGCTTCGGTGTTACCCAACGAATAACCCGCGAATAAGGCCCCCCCATAGCTTCTGCAGCGAGCACAGGTTTGCATGAGACATACGGGGGGTGCTGAATGGACTTCCGAGTCCTCGGCCCGGTTGAAGCTCACAAGGACGGCGCACGCGTTGCGCTGTCCGGTTCCAAGGTGCACACGGTGCTCGCGACTCTGCTGCTCGCCAGGGGCCGCGTGGTGTCCGATGCCCGACTCAATACGCTCCTGTGGGGCTGGGAGCCGCCGGCGACGTCCGGCGCGCAGATCTACACGTACATGTCCAGGCTGCGCAAACTGCTGGGCGACGAGGTCAGGATCGAGCGCCGCCAGCCCGGCTACCTGCTCCAGGCGCCGCACAGCAGGTTCGACCTCCTGGAGTTCGAGCGGCTGGACAAGCAGGGGCGCGAGGCGCTGCGCCGCAAGCGCTTCGGCGAGGCCGGGGCGCTGCTCACGGAGGCGCTGGAGCACTGGCGGGGAACCGCGCTGTCCAACGTCACCGAGCACCTCGCCGACGTCGAGCTCCCCCAGCTGGAGGAGGCGCGGATGCACGCGCTCGAAAGCCGGATCGAGGCGGACCTCGCGCTCGGCAGGCACGAGCAGTTGGCCGCGGAACTCACCGGACTCGTCGCGCAGTTCCCGCTCCGGGAGAAGCTCCGGGCGCAGCTGATGACGGCGTACTACCGCAGCGGGCGCCAGAGCGACGCGCTGCAGAGCTACTACGAGGGCCGCAGCCTGCTGGCCGACCAGCTCGGCATCGACCCCGGCGAGGCCCTCGGATCGACGTACGAGGCCGTGCTCGCCGGCAGCCGGGGACCCGGGCCGGGGAGCAGGATCCGGCAGCCCGAGCGGTACGAGCACGAGGACGACGACGTCCCGGCCATGCTGCCCCCGGACACCGAGGAGTTCATCGGGCGGCAGGCCGAACTCGCCGCCCTGCGGGCCCAGCTGGCGGACTCCGCGACCGGCCGGGGCCCGCGCCATCTGCTGGTCACCGGTATGGCGGGCGTGGGCAAGACCGCGCTGGCCCTGCACGCCGCCCACACGAGTGCCGCGCGCTACCCCGGCGGCTGCCTCTTCGCCGAGATCGCACAGCCCGACGGGCGGCCGAAGCCTCCCGCGGAGGTCCTCACGACCCTGCTGCGCGGGCTGGGCGAACACGTCGGCAGAGGGGGTACGGGCGGCGGTGCGGACGGGCCCGTGGAGCTGGACGAGCTGGTGCGGCTCTACCGCGCGCGCACGGCGGGCAGACGGCTCCTGGTCGTCCTCGACGGCGCTGTCAGCAGCCGCGGTCTCGACCCCCTGCTGTCCGGGTCGCCGGATGCCGTCGTGCTGATCACGAGCCGCACCCGGCTCACCCAGGTGACGGGTGCGAGAACGACAGCGCTCGCCCCGTTCGGCGACGCCGCCGCGTTCGACCTGCTGGCCGCGTCCGCGGGCCGTGCACGGCTGCTGGCCGAGCCCGATGCGACGGACGACGTGCTCGCCTACTGCGCGGGGTTGCCGCTGGCGCTGCGCATCACCGGCAGCAGGCTCGCCGCGCGTCCCTACTGGCCGGTCGCCCGGCTGGCCGACCGGCTGGCGGATCCGGAGACCCGTCTGCGGGAGCTGTCCTTCGGCGGGAGCGGTGTGACCGGGGCGCTCATGCAGGCGCTGCGGCAGCTGCCCGGATTCGACCAGGCGCGGACCACCCTGATCCGGCTGGCCGGCATCGGCGTGGACTCGTTCCCGGCGCAGCGGGCGGCCATGTATCTCGGGACCCGGGAGCCGGTGGCGGAGCAGCGCCTCGAACAGCTGGTGGACGGCGCGCTGCTCGACATCTGCGGCGTCGACCGGCAGGGCAGGCCGCTCTACCGCTTCCACGAACTGGTGCTGCTCCTCGCCGGGTTGCTGAAGGACCCGGCGCACTGCGGACAGCCCGAAACCACTGCCGCCCGATGAACGGGCCCCGCAGTGTCACGTTGCGCGCGGTGTCACGGCTCGCAGGGTAGGTCCCGGCCGGTCCGGCCGCCGGGCAGGTGGATCCGGACCGGGCCGCAGGCCGGCTCGGTCTCGGCCGGCTGGGCGACGGCCGCGGCCGCGCGTCCGGAGATCGCCAGATCCCGTACGAGCCAGGCGGTGCGTCCCTCCGGATGGCGTGCGTCGGGGTTGCCGGGACAGTGCATCAGCACGGTGTCCGTTGCGGCGGGGTAGGACTCGATCTGGTCCGGCCGGATTCCGCTCGGTATGTGCCCGAGCGCTCGCAGGACGGCTTCCTTCCGGGTCCAGCACCGGTAGAAGACCTCCTCCCGGGCAGCGCCCCGTGGCAGCTCCAGCAGATGGAGCGCCTCGTCCGCGGTGAGCCACGACTCGGTCAGCACGTCCTGGCGCACGGGCAGCAGACGCTCCGCGGCCACGCCGATCGCGGCTCCGGTTCCCACCGCCAGGACGGTGTGACCGCCGGTACGGGCCAGGCTGATGGTCAGGGACACTTCGGGGTGGTTCAGCCGCGCGGGCCCGTGCCCGGGGTCCGCACAGACCGGACAGGGCGGCCTGTCGATGTCGACGTCCTCGGGCGCGACGTCGAGGAGCTCCCCGATGGCCCTGCGGGCCGTCGCCCTGGTGTGGACGTACGCCGCGGCATCCCGCTCCGAATGGAGGCGCAGGGCCTGCCGGAACTCCTCGGTGTTGAGCAGGGCGAGGTCGGCGGGGTCGGTGCGCCACGGCTGGAGCCACCACCAGACGTGCGTGTCCCCACGGGCGCGGAGCGATCGGAACAGGGCCGCCGGGCGGTCCTCGGCCCCGCGGCCGCCGACGTTCTCGAACATGTTGTATGGGGGCGCCATGGGCACTCTCTGTCATTTCGGCTGGTGGCTGCGTGGCGCGAACCGTACCGCCCCCGTATATAGCGGTTATATTTCCGCCGCCCAGGGCGCCGGAAGGGGCACCGGGAGCGGAAACGCGCAGCGGGCGCCGGGAGGCCCGGCGCCCGCTGTTCACCTGTGCAGGCCTGGCGTACGGGGCCGGCCTCGGACGAATCAGTGCCAGCTCTCGTCATCCGTGCCGGCGGCGACCGGGGCGGAAACACCGGCGGCCGACACGAGGAGCCCGCTGCCGGGATGGGCGGCCGTCGTGGCCACGGTGCCGACGAACGCGCACAGACCCACGAGAACGGTGGTGGCCGTGACGGTGGCGATGGTGTGACGGGCGTTCTGCATGTTTTCCCCCATGTCGTCATCCTGCTATGTGATGAACGGTATGACGCAAGGGCTTCGGCTCATTATCGCTCCGCTTTCGGTGCGAGGGGCGGCCCGATATCGCAGAAAGGGATCACATGGTTCCGTAGGGCCGATTCCTCTAGAATTGACGAACCATCAGATAAATGCCGGAGGCTCTTCCCGTGGAATGTCTCTGGCAAGTGCCAGATTCGCCCGGTCCACCCACGTCTCGACACCGATCCGGGCGAAGTCGGCCCGCGCGTCGGCGAAGTACCGCCGGGCGGCGGAGTGGTCCCCGCATTTCCAGCACGCCTCACCCAGGGCCAGTTTGATTTTCCCCTCGACCAGAGCGCTGTCGACCAGTCCGGCGATTTCGAGGGCGTGCAACAGGGTCGCCCGGGCCTGCCCCCAGCTCCGCGCGCCCAGCCTGGCCTCGCCCAGACCGAGGAGCCCGTGGGCCAGACCGAGCATGTCGGACTGGGCGCGGACGATCCGGATCATCCGCAGGAAGGCCTCCTCAGCCAGGCCGTACTCGTTCTGCGCGAGGTACACCCGGGCCAGCCGATGGGTCCCGAGCGCCAGACTGCGGGCTCCGCCCTCGCCGATCGTCGTGGAGACCCGCAAGGACTCCAGGCTCAGATGCTGCGCCGAGTCCGTACGGCCGCGGTCCAGCTCGATCTGCGCCATGTTGTTCAGCACGTGCGCTTCCGAGGAGAGATCGCCGACCGCGCGGAACGTCGCCAGGGCCTGCGCACTGTGGTCCATGGCGGTGTCCAGGTCCCCGCGCATCTCGTCGACCATGGCCATGTTGCGCAGCACGAGGGCGTGGCCGTGTTCCTCGCCCGCCCGTTCGTGGAGTGCGAGGGCCTCGGTGAAGGACGCGTACGCCTCGCCGAAGTTGCGCTGCCGCATCTGCAGGGCGCCGAGATTGTGCAGCATCGCGGCCTGCCCCCGGGTGTTGCCGGCCGCCCGGGTCGCGGCGAGCGCCCGCTCGCTGCACTCGCGCCAGTCGTCGAGGTAGTTGCGCGTCTCGAAGAGCACCACGATGGACATCGTGAGGTCCCAGGCGAGCTCGTCCATGCCGAGCGAGGCGGCCTGGTCGACCACCGCGACCAGGGAGAGCCGCTCGGTCTCCAGCCAGTCCAGCGGGGCGGTGAGCAGCCCGGCACTGAGCTCGTCGGGCAGCGGATGGCGGGGCACCGCACTGTGGATGATGCTGAAGTCGCCCCCGTAGGCGCGTCGGTGAGCCTGTTCGGCGAGCGAGAGGTAGGCCCGGAAAGCGCGCTGCCGCGCGGCCTGCCGCTCCTCGGCGGTCTCCTCCGCTTCGGCGCGTTCGCGGGCGAACAGGCGCAGCAGGTTCTGGAACCGGTAGCGGGGATGCCCGGTCGCGTCCAGGCCGACCACGTCCAGGAACTGGGCGTCGACCAGCTGCTCTATGAGCCGCTCCCCGGTGAGCAGGTCCGTGTCCAGGAGCGCGGCGGCGACCCAGGCGCCGAAATCCGGTACGTCGAGGAGCCCCAGGCTCCGGTACAGCAGCGCCGTCGGCGCCGAGAGGCCGCGGTACGTCAGGGTGAAGCTCGCGCGCACCTGGGACTCTCCCGAGCTGAGCTCGTCCAGTCGCAGCCGCTCGTCACTCAGCCGGCGCACCAGGCGCGACGCGGTCCAGTGCGGTTTGGAGGCGAGCCTCGCCCCGGCGATCCGCAGGGCGAGCGGCAGCAGGTCGCACAGCTCCACGAGTCGGGCGGCGGACGGCGGATCGGCGGCGATGCGCTCCTCCCCGACGATCTTCCCGAGCAGGTCGACCGCCTCGTACGACGACAGCCGGCCGAGGCGGACCCAGGCCTGCGGCGGCAGGGCGACCATCTCGGACAGCTGCTCCCGGCTGGTGACCAGGACGCAGCAGCCGCCGCTGCTCGGCAGCAGTGGACGTACCTGGGCGAAGGTCCGCACGTTGTCGAGCACCACCAGGACGCGGCGGTCGGCCAGCAGGCTGCGGTAGAGGGCGGCGCGTTCCTCGGGTTCGGCCGGGATCTGGC
Source organism: Streptomyces stoeckheimensis (assembly GCF_045822005.1). NCBI lineage: Bacteria > Bacillati > Actinomycetota > Actinomycetes > Kitasatosporales > Streptomycetaceae > Streptomyces > Streptomyces stoeckheimensis. Next base: position 5,403,492 of record NZ_CP169550.1, read on the forward strand.
CGATGGGCACCGAGAGCGAACGCAGGAACCGGCCGAGGATCTCCCCGGCCGTGGTGGGTTCCAGGTGCTCGTCGTAGCCGCGGAGGTCGGCGAAGAGCTGGCCGTCGGGGAAGCGGTCGCAGTTCTTGTGGGCCCAGTGGACCGCCAGACAGGTCTTGCCGACGCCGCCGACCCCCGTGATCAGCCCCGTGGCCGGGCCGCGCGCGTCGGCGCCGAGTTCGAGCAGTTCGTCGAGCTGGGCCAGCTCCTCCTTGCGGCCGGCCAGCTCGGTCACGTCGGGAGGCAGCTCCAGGGGGTCGCCGACGGGCTTGGACGGCAACGGGTCGCCGCCCCCGCCCTCGAGACCGCGCACGGTCAGCGAGGGTTCGTCCTGCAGGATCGCGTTGTGCAGCTCGGACAGGGCGGGGCCCGGTTCCAGACCGAGTTCGTCGATGAGCCAGCGGCGGCCGTCCCGGAAGGTCTCCAGGGCTTCGGCCCGCCGGCCCGAGTGGTACTGGGCGGTGATCAGCTGATGCCGCGCCCGCTCGCGCAGCGGATGCTCGCGGACCATCGCCGCCAGATCGGGAAGGATCTTCTGGTGGTCACCGAGCTGCAGGTGCACGGCCGTTGCGTTCTCGTAGGTGTCGAGGCGCAGCTCTTCGAGCCGCTGCGCCTCGTCCTCCACCAGCCGGCCGGTCACGCCCGCCAGCGGCCGGCCGCGCCACAGCTTCAGAGCGTCCGTATAGCAACGGGCGGCTTCGGGGAGCCGGTTGTTCCTGACCGCCAGCTCGGCCGCCGCGACCAGTCCGGAGAACTCCTCCGAGTCGAGCCGGTGCATGCCGACTTGGAGGAGGTAGCCGGGATGGGCGGTGACGATGACCTCTCCGGGGAAGCCCGCGGCCTTGAACGTCTTGCGCAGCGCGGCGATGCAGATGGACACCTGGGTACGGGCGGTGGCCGGGGGGCGGTCGCCCCACACGGCCTCGATCAGGGTGTCGACGGGGACGATCCTGCCCGGGCTGAGCAGCAGCGCGACAAGAATGGTCCGGTGCCGCGGCCCTCCCACGGATACTTGTTCGACCCCGGACGTCACTTCCAGGGGCCCTAATACCTTGAAGGTCAGTCGCTTCTCCACGTATCCCCCTTGCCCCCCGAAAAGTGGAAGCAATTGATTGATATGCCCGGCAGGGCCACCCGGCCTGCCGCTCACTACCACCGCACCCGTTGCTCCGCCAAGGTGCGGTGATCCCGGGGGTCGCGCCGGGATCACCGCAACGGGCAAGAATCTGGGTGCCGCCCCCGTGTTCTGCCGCATTTCCTGATTCGGTCCTGTGGTCCCAAGATAGGGCGACCCTACGATCTACCGCCCAGTACGTGGTGCGCTACTCCCGAGTAATGGCCTGGTGTGCGAGAGCGGGGACGGCCGGGCGGCGACATGAAGAAGCCGTACGGGTCCGATGCCGCTGTGATGCGGCATCTACCCGTACGGCTCTCGTGCGTCGTATACGGCCGGGCGGGGCCGGGCCCCGCGGTCAGCCCGCGTTCAGGACGGCCGCCACGATCGGGCCCGCCGCGTCGCCGCCGTGGCCACCGCCCTCGACCATCGCCGCGGCCGCCACGTCGCCGCTGAAACCGGTGAACCAACTGTCCGGGTTCTGCGCCCCGTCGACCTCCGCCGAGCCGGTCTTCGCGCCCTTGTCGGAGCCGCGGACCGCGGACATCGCACCCTGGGCGGTGCCCGAGGTGGCCGTCAGCTTCATCATCCGTACCAGCTGCGCCGCCACCGGGGGCTTCATCTTCCGGGCGGCCTGCGCGATCTCGCGGCCGTCCAGCGAGGCCTTGACGACCACCGGCTGACGGAACACCCCGGTCCGGGCGGTCGCCGTGACCGAGGCCATCGTCAGCGGGTTCATCTGGATCTGGCCCTGGCCGATGTACGCGGCGGCCGCCGCAGGACCGGTCGCGTCCGGGACCTTGCCGTCGACGGTGGGCACGCCGACCTTCCACTCGACGCCGGCGCCGATCCCGAAGACCTCACGGGCCTCCTTGGGGAGCGCGTCGTCGTCGTCGACCGGCTTGATCTGCTTGATGAAGGCGGTGTTGCAGGACTGGGCGAAGCTCGTCGCGAAGGTCTCGCCGTCGAGCTTGAAGCCCTTGAGGTTCGTGAAGGTCTTGCCTCCCCAACTCACCTCCGCCGGGCATTCGGCGACCTTGTCCGCCGCCACCAGGCCCCGGTCCAGCAGCATCGCGCCGGTCACGATCTTCATCGTGGAGCCGGGCGCGCGGGCGCCGCTGAGGGATGCGGGGAAGCCGTCCCCGCGGTGGTCGGCGACGGCCAGGATGTTGCCCGTGCTCGGCTGGACGGCGACCACCGAGGCCTGCGGGAACTTCAGGACCGCCTGCTCGGCCGCCGCCTGGACGTCCGCGTCCAGGACGGTCTCGATCTCCCCGGGCTTTCCCTCGACCAGCGTCAGCAGGGTCCGCCGGGGGGCCTCCTGGGCGACCGGCTCGATCCACAGCTCGGCGCCGCTCGTACCGCCCTGCCGCTCCCCGTACGTCTTGCGCAGGCTGTCCAGGACCGGGCGCAGCGACGGGTACTTCTCCGCCGTCAGTTCCCTGCCCTTGCGGTCGACGGCCTTGACCGGAGGATTGGCGGGCGCGCCGCCGCGCAGCTTCTCGCCCTTCTGGAGCTGCGGGTGGAGCACCGAGGGCTGCCAGTCGACGAGCGGCAGCCCCGTGGTGTTGCCGCGGACCACGGTCAGCTTGGACTCGTAGGCGAGGGGCTTGGTGACCCCCTCGTAGGTGACCTCCGCCGCGACGGAGTACGCCACCGTGGTCCCGGTCTGCGCGCCGGGGGTGATCGCGACCTTGGACACGTAGGCCTTGGTCGTGAACTCGCCGAGGGCGCCCTGCGCCTCCGCCGGATTGTTCGTCAGATCGGCCCCCGCCCGGGCGTCCCCGGCCGCCCACGCGGTGAAGAAGGCCTGGGCGGTCGCCGCGGCATCCTTGTCGCTGACCGGCCCGCTGCCCTTGGCGGGCACCGCCGGGCCGGTCGCGCTCGTGCTCTTGGCGTCGCCGTCACCGCCGTCCCCCACCAGCGCGTACACCCCGTACACGGCCCCGCCGAGCATGGCGAGGAAAGCCCCGCCGACGACGGCCCCCTTTGCAGCCCCGTTCATTCCTTCTCCCCGTTCGCGTGTGTCCGACCCCCGGCCCTTGAATGCTGAACGCGTTCAAGTGGCCCGTGGGGTAGACCCTACGTCGAACAGACAAACGACTCAGGGCTTTGGTTGTCCCGGTACCAGTGCGTCCGCCACGGCCCGGGCGAAGCCCTCGGGGTTGTCGAGCATGATGTTGTGCCCCGACTCCGGGACGGGGACGACCGCCACCCCGGCCGCCACCAGGGCCTCGGTTCCGGGGACGCGGCCGTCCTCGGCCGGAAACAGGTAGCTGCGCGGGATCTTCAGCTCCAGCAGCAGCTCGCGCATCGTCGGCGTCGTGCCCGCGGCCAGGTGGACGGCGCTGCGGTGCAGGGCGACGCGGCCGGCCAGCCGCATGGTGGACCACCAGTGCGCACCGACCCGGTCGCGCACCTCGGCCCAGCCGCCGGCCAGGAACTCCTCCTCGGTGTAGGTCGCGAGCCCGCTGCTGCCCACGGGGGCGGGGCCGGGCGGGGCCGGGTCGAGGTTGGCGTCGACCAGCACCAGCCGGGAGACGAGGTGGGGGTGCCGGTCGGCCAGCACGATGGCGACGGCGCCGCCCATGCTGTGCGCGATCAGTTCGGCGGCGCCGGTGCCCGCCTGCTCCAGCGCCGCGGCGAGGGCGTCGGCATGCGCCTCCAGCGTGTACGAGAAGCCCTCGGGCCGGTCGCTGTGCCCGTGCCCCAGCAGGTCGATCAGCAGGGACCGCCGCCCGGCGAGCAGCGGATGAACGGCGCTCGCCGCGAAGTAGGCGGGCGAGGTGGATCCCAGCCCGTGCAGGTAGACCCGGGCCGGTTCGGCCCCGGGCAGTTCCACCCAGCGGATCCGGTCGCCTTCCGGCGTGACGACGGCACTTCGCATCCTGGAACTCCCCCGAGTCGACGTGGATCACGAGGGTAGCGGCCCCCGTGACCGCGTGCTCCGGCCGCTACACCCAGGTGTCCAGCCACATCCGGTTCTGCCAGGAGTCCATCGGGATGGTCTGGCCGGTGTAGATCGGCCAGAAATAGATGAAGTTCCACACGATCAGGAGCACCAGCACGCCCGCCGCCACCGCCCCCAGGGCGCGGCGGCGTTCCGAGGAGCCTGCCGGGCCCAGCAGGGCGCCGATCATCATGGCCACCGCCAGGCACAGGTACGGGACGAAGACCACCGCGTAGAAGAAGAAGATGGTCCGCTCCTGGTAGTTGAACCAGGGCAGCAGGCCCGCGCCCAGCGCGCACGCGATCGCGCCCGCCCGCCAGTCGCGGCGGAAGAACCACCGCCACAGCACGTACAGCAGCGCGAAGCAGCCCGTCCACCACAGCAGCGGCGTGCCGAGCGCCAGCACCTCGCGCGCGCACTTGGCCGTCTCCGTCGCCGGGCAGCCGTCGGTGCCGGGCGCGGGGGACTCGTAGAAGTAGGAGACGGGACGGCCCAGGACCAGCCAGCTCCACGGGTTCGACTCGTAGGTGTGGCCCGAGGTCAGGCCCACGTGGAACTTGTAGACCTCCGTCTCGTAGTGCCACAGGCTCCGCAGCCACTCCGGCAGGAACGACAGCGAGCTGTGCTGGTCGTTCTTGGCGGCCCAGTCGCGGAAGTAGCCGCCCTTGCCGTTGTCGGGGGAGAGGATCCAGCCGAGCCACGAGGCCACGTAGACGGAGATCGCCACGGGGACGAGGGAGAGGAAGCCGGGCACGTTGTCGTGGCGCATCATCGCCGCGTACGGAGCCCCCGCGCCCGCCGTGCGGCGCGCGGCCACGTCCCACATGACCATCAGCACGCCGAAGAAGGCCAGCACGATCAGGCCGTTCCACTTCGTGCCGAAGGCCAGGCCCAGGCAGACCCCGGCCAGGAGCCGGTACGGGCGCCAGCCCAGCTTCAGCGTCTCCGCGATCCGGGCGTCCGGCCGGGTCCGCCCCTCCTCGTCCACCGGGAGCGCCGCCGCGAGCCGGGCCCGCACCTTGTCCCGGTCGATCACCAGCGATCCGAAGGCCGCGAGCACGAAGAACATCAGCACCAGGTCGAGCAGGGCGGTCCGGCTCATCACCAGGTGCAGGCCGTCCACCGCCAGCAGGAGCCCGGCCAGGCAGCCCAGGAAGGTGGAGCGGAACAGCCGCCGGCCGATGCGGCACAGCATCAGCACGGACAGGGTGCCGAGCAGCGCGGTCATGAACCGCCAGCCGAACGGGTCGAAGCCGAACATCCACTCGCCCAGCCCGATCACCCATTTGCCGACCGGCGGGTGCACGACGTAGCCCGGGTCCAGCGGGAGCGGGACCCCGTCGGGGTTGGCGAGGATCGACTTGTCGATGTCCTTGGGCCAGCTCGCCTCGTAGCCCTGCTTGACCGTGGCCCAGGCGTCCTTGGCGTAGTACGTCTCGTCGAATATCACCGCCTTCGGGGTGCCCAGGTGGACGAACCGCAGCACCCCGGCGACCAGCGCCACCAGCAGCGGCCCGGCCCACGCCAGCACCCGCTCCCAGCGCTCCGCCGCGGCCGGCCCGATCCCGATCTGCGCCCACAGCTGCGCGGACGGCCGCGCGTACGGGGGCACCAGGCGGGTGCGGACGTCCGACTGCCGCTTCGCCCCGGCGGGCGGCACGTAGCCGAAGCCGCGCAGGCGGCGCAGCCAGGCGGACGGCTGGTCGGCGGGGTCCGGGCCGGACCCGGCCTCGGTGGCGGGCGGGGCCCCCGCAGGGCTGGGCGGCGGCGTCGCGGTACTGGTCACCGGCACATCGTAGGGAACGAGCCTGTGCCAAACCCAGGGGGACGGGAGCGTCGGGGTGTACCGGTGGGGGCGGCTGAGAGGATGGGGCGGTGACCACTGACCAGCCCGGCTCCGCCGAAGCCCCCTCCCCGGCCCCCTCCGACGCACTCGCGGGAGGCGTTCTCGTCCTCGCCGGGACGCCCATCGGCGACCTCGCCGACGCCCCGCCGCGGCTCGCCACCGAGCTGGAGCGGGCCGACGTGATCGCCGCCGAGGACACCCGGCGGCTGCGCAGGCTGACGCAGGGCCTCGGCGTGTACACCACCGGGCGCGTCCTGTCGTACTTCGAGGGCAACGAGTCCGCGCGCACCCCCGAACTGGTCGAGGCCCTGGAGGCCGGCAAGCGCGTCCTGCTGGTCACGGACGCAGGCATGCCCTCGGTCTCCGACCCCGGCTACCGGCTCGTCGCCGCCGCCGTGGAGAAGGACATCAAGGTCACGGCCGTACCCGGGCCCTCCGCCGTCCTCACCGCGCTCGCCCTCTCCGGCCTGCCGGTCGACCGCTTCTGCTTCGAGGGCTTCCTGCCGCGCAAGGCCGGCGAGCGCCTCGGCAAGCTCCGCGAGGTCGCCGCCGAACGCCGCACCCTCGTCTACTTCGAGGCCCCGCACCGGCTCGACGACACCCTGGCCGCCATGGCCGAGGTCTTCGGCGCCGACCGGCGGGCCGCCGTCTGCCGCGAGCTGACCAAGACCTACGAGGAGGTCAAGCGCGGCGGGCTCGGCGAGCTGGCCGCCTGGGCAGCCGAAGGCGTGCGCGGGGAGATCACCGTGGTCGTCGAGGGCGCCCCGGCCGCGGCCCCCGGCGATGTGGACGCCGAGGAGCTGGTGAACCGGGTACGGGTGCGCGAGGAGGCGGGGGAGCGGCGCAAGGAGGCCATCGCGGCGGTCGCCGCCGAGGCCGGGGTACCCAAGCGCGAGGTGTTCGACGCGGTGGTGGCGGCAAAGAACGCGGCACAAAAGTCGCCGTGAGTCGGTAAAGAGCTAACCTGAAAAGCAAAGCTCAGACCGCGCACCGGGCGCTTTGGGCATGACTAGCCCAAGGACCGTCCAACACTAGACAGGGCCTGATGCGCTCCCGCCCGAAGAGGCGTCCACTGGCAATGGCAGCAGTGGAACAAGAGGAGCTGGCATGAGTGAGATCGCCGAACCCCGACCCCTCCCCGTGACGGAGCCCGCTCCCACCGCCGTACCGACGGTGCACGAGGCGTACTCCTTCGCCTGCATGAAGTGCGGCTACGGCTGGGAGCAGGGGTACGAGATAGAGCACCACACCGACGGCAGGGGCCTGCCGTTCATCGTCTACACGGCCGACGGCGAGCGCGTGCCCTCCCCCCTGTCCAACCCGACCTGCATGAACTGCGGCGGTCACGTGGTGCGGATCATGCGGGAGGGCCAGGTCGAGTCGGTCATCGGCATGCTCGACCAGCTCTACCACCACCGCGCGGCCCCGGGGATCGCCGGACCGGTGCCCGCCGGGTACACCGCGAAGGCCCCGAAGCCCCGCAAGGCAGCCCTGCACGAAGGCCCCGGACCGGTCCCGGTGGAACGGCCCGGCCTGATGGCCCGGCTGCTGGGGTTCTTCCGCCGGTCATAAGATCGGCCGTATGAGCCGTAGTACGTCGAACGACGCACCGCCCCCGTTGCCCGAACCGCTCCGGGTGGCGGTCGCCGACTCCCACACCCACCTGGACATGCAGTCCGGCACCGTCGAGGAGGGCCTCGCCAAGGCCGCCTCCGTCGGGGTGACCACCGTCGTCCAGGTGGGCTGCGACGTGAAGGGCTCCCGCTGGGCCGCCGAGACGGCCGCCGCGTACGAGAACGTCCACGCTGCCGTGGCCCTGCACCCCAACGAAGCCCCCCGGATCGTCCACGGGGACCCCGACGGCTGGTCGCGGCAGGGCGCCCGGACGGGCGGCGGCGAGGCCGCGCTCGACGACGCGCTCGCCGAGATCGAGGCCCTGGCGGCCCTCGCGCACGTGAAGGCGGTCGGCGAGACCGGACTCGACTACTTCCGGACCGGCCAGGAGGGCATGGCCGCGCAGGAGCGTTCCTTCCGCGCGCACATCGAGATCGCCAAACGGCAGGGCAAGGCCCTGGTCATCCACGACCGAGAGGCCCACGCGGACGTGCTGCGCGTCCTGCGCGAGGAGGGCGCCCCCGAGCGGACCGTCTTCCACTGCTACTCCGGAGACGCGGAGATGGCCCGGGAGTGCGCGGCCGCCGGCTACTACATGTCCTTCGCCGGGACCGTCACCTTCAAGAACGCGGCGCCGCTGCGCGAAGCCCTGGCGGTGGCCCCGCTGGAGCTGGTGCTCGTGGAGACGGACGCCCCGTACCTCACCCCGGCCCCGTACCGCGGACGGCCCAACGCGCCGTACCTCATTCCGCTGACCGTACGGGCCATGGCCGCGGTCCGCGGCATCGACGAGGACGCCATGGCGACGGCCCTGGCGGCCAATACGGCCCGCGCCTTCGCCTACTGATCGCCCGGTGAGGACGCCGCGAGGACACCCTCACCCGTTCGCCACGTTCCGTAGTCGCCCCGCTTTGTAGCGTGACGGCCGCTCCGCTAGGGTGCCGTGCCCGAAGCAGCCGGACGGACCAGTGGAGCGAGCGCGATGAGCGATGTGGCCTGGCCGGCCGGTGGACGCGATCCCTGGGCCGTGGCCCCGGACCCGACCGCGGAACCGGGCACCCGCCCGGACCCGTTCCTCGCCCCGGGCGCGGATCAGGACCTGATGGATCCGTACGCGGACCCGTACCCGGACCCGGGCGCGACGCCCTACGGGGACGTGGACCAGTATCGGGACCCGGGGGCGGACCCCTTCCTCGGCCCGGAGCCGGAGCCGGACCCGGACCCGTTCCTAGGCTCGGGGTCGGACCTTGACCCGTCACGGGGCCCGGGGGCGGACCCCGACTCGTTCCCGGGCTCGGGGGTGGGCCCGGGCCCGTTCCCGGGGCAGGGGGTGACAGCCTCGGATTCCGCCCCCGGGCCGCACCCGGAGCCCGCGGTGCCGGCGCCGCGGGGCGGTGGGCGGCGGCGGACGGCCGTCGAGCCCGGGGCGGGCCGCCGGGCCCGCGGCCGGGCCCCCGCCCCGGCCGGTCCCGCACCGGGCCCCGCTCCCGAGCCGGAGCCACCGGCCACCGGCCGTCGGCGCCGCACCGCGCCGTTGGCGTTCCCGGACACCGCGCCCGCCCCGGCCGGACCGGTCCCCGCGGGGACCGGACGGCGCCGGGGCGGCGGACTCGGCACGGTGCCCGCGCCGGCCGGCCCCGCCCCCGGTCCGAGGCGGCGCAGGAGCGCCGCCCCCGCCTCCCGCGACACCTGGCGGCGCATCGTGCCGCAGGCCCTGGTCGTCGCGTTCCTGGCGGGCGGCACCACCGCCTTCGTGGCCGCCGACAAGGCCGTACGCCTCACCGTCGACGGAGTCCCGCGGACCCTGCACACCTTCGCCGACGACGTCGACGAGCTGCTCGCCGCCGAAGGACTCGGCGTCGGCCCCCACGACCTCGTCGCCCCGGCCGGGGCGGAGGTCCTCGACGACGGGGACGAGATCGTCCTGCGCTACGGCCGCCCGCTGAGCCTGACCCTCGACGGACAGCGGCGCGAGGTGTGGACCACGGCCCGCACCGTCGACGGCGCACTGCGCCAGTTCGGCATCCGCGCCGAGGGCGCCTACCTCTCCGCACCCCGCACCGCCGCCGTCCCCCGGACCGGCCTGACCCTCGCCGTCCGCACCGAACGCAGCATCACCTTCATGGCCGACGGCCGCGAGCGGACCATCCGCACCAACGCCGCCACCGTCCAGGAGGCCCTCGACGAAGCCGGGATCACCCTCCACGGCCAGGACGCCACCTCCGTGCCCGCCGACTCCTTCCCGCGCGACGGCCAGACCGTCACGGTGCTCCGCATCACCGGCACCCGCGAGATCCGCGAGGAACGCATCCCGTACGCGATCGAGCGGGTCAAGGACCCCGCCCTCTTCGCCGGAACCGAAGTCGTCGAGCGCTCGGGCCGGCCCGGGGCGCGCAGGGTCACGTACAGTCTGCGCACCGTCAACGGGGTCCGGCAGAAGGCCCGACGGGTCGCCGAGGAGACCGTCCGCGAGCCCGTCAGCCAGCTCGTCAAGGTCGGCACCAAGCCGCTGCCGACCTCCGTGCAGGGCGCGGACGGCCTCGACTGGGGCGCGCTGGCCCGCTGCGAGTCGGGCGGCCGGCCCGGCGCCACGGACCCCTCGGGCACGTACGGGGGGCTCTACCAGTTCGACGTACAGACCTGGCAGGCCCTCGGCGGCAGCGGCCGCCCCCAGGACGCTCCGGGCCCGGAACAGACGTACCGGGCGAAGAAGCTGTACGTCCAGCGGGGGGCGAGTCCCTGGCCACACTGCGGCCGTACCCTTTATCGGTGAGCACCGCAGAGCAGCAGCCCGAAAGCACCGTGCCGGAGACCTCCGCACCCGAGACGTCCGCACCCGAGACCTCCGCGCCCGAGACGTCCGCGCCCGAGACCTCCGCCCTCCTCGGCGCGGCCGACATCCGGGAGCTGGCCGCCGTACTCGGCGTACGGCCGACGAAGCAGAAGGGCCAGAACTTCGTCATCGACGCCAACACCGTGCGCCGCATCGTGCGCACGGCCGAGGTCCGGCCGGACGACGTGGTCGTCGAGGTCGGGCCCGGGCTGGGCTCGCTGACGCTCGCGCTGCTGGAGGCCGCCGACCGGGTCGTCGCCGTCGAGATCGACGACATCCTGGCCGCCGCGCTGCCCGCCACCATCGAGGCGCGGATGCCGGAGCGCAAGGACCGCTTCGCGCTGGTCCACTCCGACGCGATGCTGGTCAAGGAGCTGCCCGGGCCGCCGCCGACCGCGCTCGTCGCGAACCTGCCCTACAACGTGGCCGTGCCGGTCCTGCTGACCATGCTCGACCGCTTCCCGAGCATCGAGCGGACCCTGGTCATGGTGCAGGCCGAGGTCGCCGACCGGCTGGCCGCCGAGCCCGGCAACAAGGTGTACGGGGTCCCCTCCGTTAAGGCCAACTGGTACGCGGACGTCAAGCGGGCCGGCGCCATCGGCCGCAAGGTCTTCTGGCCCGCCCCGAACGTCGACTCCGGACTCGTCTCCCTGGTCCGCCGGGCGGAGCCGGTCAAGACCACCGCGACCAAGGCCGAGGTCTTCGCGGTCGTCGACGCGGCCTTCGCGCAGCGCCGCAAGACGCTGCGCGCGGCGCTGTCCGGCTGGGCCGGATCCGCGGCCGGTGCCGAAGCGGCGCTCGTCGCCGCCGGTGTCTCCCCGCAGGCCCGCGGCGAATCCCTCACCGTAGAGGAATTCGCGGCGATCGCCGAGCACAAGCCCGCCGCGGAAAGGCCCGCGCTGTGAGCGACACGGTCACCGTACGGGTCCCCGCCAAGGTCAACGTCCAGCTGGCGGTGGGCGCGGCCCGGCCGGACGGCTTCCACGACCTCGCGAACGTCTTCCTCGCGGTCTCCCTCTACGACGAGGTCACCGCGACCCCGGCCGACGAGCTGACCGTGACGTGCGCGGGGCCGGACGCCGGCAAGGTCCCGCTGGACCGCACCAACCTCGCGGCCCGGGCGGCGGAGATCCTGGCGGAGCGGGCCGGGCTGGCCCCCGCCGTCCACCTCCACATCGAGAAGCGGATCCCGGTGGCGGGCGGCATGGCGGGCGGCAGCGCGGACGGTGCGGCGGCCCTGCTCGCCTGCGACGCGCTCTGGGGTCTGAAGACCCCGGCCGAGGAACTCCTGGCCATCTGCGCGGAGCTGGGCAGCGACGTGCCGTTCAGCCTGGTCGGCGGGGCGGCGCTGGGCACCGGGCGCGGGGAGATCCTGACCCCCGTCCCGGCCGGCACCTTCCACTGGGTGTTCGCGGTGGCCGACGGCGGCCTCTCCACCCCGGCGGTGTTCCGCGAGTTCGACCGGCTCACCGCCGGTACGGAGGTCCCCGTCCCGCAGGCTTCCCCGGCCCTCCTCGCGGCCCTGGCCTCCGGCGACCCGGACGCGCTGGCCGCCACCCTGGCCAACGGGCTCCAGCCCGCGGCCCTTTCGCTGCGGCCGTCGCTCGCCGACACCCTCGCGGCGGGCACCGAGGCCGGAGCCCTGGCCGCGCTGGTCTCGGGCTCCGGCCCCACGACGGCCTTCCTCGTCCGCGACGCGGAGTCGGCGACGAAGGTCGCGGCCGCCCTGAACGCCTCCGGCACCTGCCGCAGCACCCACACGGCCACCAGCCCGGCCCCGGGCGCGACCCTCCTCTGAACCGGCGGCTTGCGGCCCGGCGGGGCGCGGGCGTGCCGCTGCGAAGGGCGGGTAGGGGACTCCGCCCCGCGCAGCGGAAGGGCCCGGGGTGACGCTCCGGGGTACCTAGGTGGGGAGTGAGTACCCGCGCCCTGTTGCCCAGCGGGCCCGCGCGGGAGCTTAGGGCCCATGGGAGCCAGCGCAAGCGACATCGCCGCCGTCACCCCCGCCTCGCGGGACCGCTACGTCGACCTGCTCCGGGTCGCCTCGCTCGGCACCGTCATCGCCGGGCACTGGCTGATGGCCGCCGTCAGCGCCGACGGCATAGGGAACCTGCTCGCCGTCGTGCCGCCGCTCCAGGTGCTCACCTGGGCCCTGCAGGTGATGCCGGTGTTCTTCTTCGTCGGAGGGTTCTCGCACGCCCTCTCCTACCGTTCCCTCGCACGCCGCACCGACGGCCCCGTCTACGCCGCCTTCCTGCGGGCCCGGCTCCGCCGGCTGCTCCGGCCCACCCTCGTGTTCGTCGCCGTCTGGACCGCCGTGGCCCTCACCGCGCAGCTCCTCGGCGGGGGCGGCGGGCGCCTGTCCGGGGCGGCGTTCCGGCTGGTCACGCAGCCGCTGTGGTTCATCGGGATCTACCTCGCGATGGTCGCCCTCACCCCGCCCCTGCTGAAACTGCACGAGCGCCACGGCTGGGCCGCCTTCGGGGCGCTGGCCGCAGCCGCGGCCGCCGTCGATCTGCTGCGCTTCGCGGGCGGTGTCCCGTACGCCGAGTTCCTGAACTTCGCCTTCGTCTGGCTCGCCGTCCACCAGCTCGGCTTCCTGCGTGCCGACGGGCAGCTCCGCCGCCCCGGCGCCCTCGCCGCCGCCGGGCTCGCCGGGGCCGTGGCGCTGGTGGCGTACGGGCCGTACCCGCTGTCCATGGTCGGGATGCCGGGGGAGAAGGTCTCCAACATGGCCCCGCCCACCCTCGCCCTGCTCGCGCACGGGATCTGGCTCGTGGGCGCCGTGGAGCTGCTCAGGACCCCGGCCAGCGCCTGGCTGGCCCGGCCCCGGGTCTGGCGCGGCGTGGTCGCCGCCAACGAGGTCGCCATGACGGCCTTCCTCTGGCACCTCACCGCGATGCTCGCCGTGTACGCCGCCCAGCTCGGCCTCGGCATCGCCCTGCCCGAGCCCGCCGGGGCGGCCTGGTGGGCCCAGGTCCCGGTCCGGTTCCTCGCCGCCGCCGCACTGACCGGTGTGCTCGTCGCGGCCTTCCGGCGCTTCGAGTCGCCCGTCGGGAGCAGCGCGCGCCCCGCCCCCGGGCCGGGCCCGGGCCGCGGCTCCGGCCCCCGCGCCGCCCTCGGCACCGCACTCTGCCTCCTCGGCGTCCTCGGGCTCTCCACGACCGGCCTCGGCGGGCTCCTGGAAGGCCACAGCGCCACCCTGATCGCGCTCCCGGTCACCGCGCCCGCCGCGATCGGCATGGCGCTGGGCGGCTGGCTGCTGGTGGAACGGTCCGGCACTTCGCGGAGGGTTAGGCTGAGGGGCTGATCCACACCCCTTCCCTGGAGCGCTCCTGATGGCCGTCAACCTGGTCAATGTCGAGGCAGTCAGCAAGGTGTACGGCACCCGTACCCTGCTCGACGGCATCTCCCTCGGCGTATCCGAGGGGGACCGGATCGGTGTCGTAGGCCGCAACGGCGACGGCAAGACCACCCTCATCCGCATGCTCGCCAAGCTGGAGGAACCCGACACCGGCCGGGTCACCCAGAACAGCGGCCTGCAGATGGGCGTGCTCACCCAGCACGACTCCCTCGACCCGAAGGCCACCGTCCGCCACGAGATCATCGGGGACATGGCCGACCACGAGTGGGCCGGCAACGCCAAGATCCGCGACGTCCTGACCGGCCTCTTCGGCGGGCTGGACCTGCCCGGCTTCGGACAGGGCCTGGACACGGTCATCGGCCCGCTGTCCGGTGGCGAGCGCCGCCGCATCGCGCTGGCCAAGCTCCTCATCGCCGACCAGGACCTCCTCGTACTCGACGAGCCCACCAACCACCTCGACGTCGAGGGCATCTCCTGGCTGGCCAAGCACCTCCAGGCACGTCGCTCCGCGCTCGTCTGCGTCACCCACGACCGGTGGTTCCTCGACCAGGTCTGCACCCGCATGTGGGACGTGCAGCGCGGTGACGTCCACGAGTACGAGGGCGGCTACAGCGACTACGTCTTCGCCCGCGCCGAGCGCGACCGCATCGCCGCCACGGAGGAGTCCAAGCGGCAGAACCTGATGCGCAAGGAGCTGGCCTGGCTGCGCCGCGGCGCCCCGGCCCGTACCTCCAAGCCGCGCTACCGCATCGAGGCCGCCAACGAGCTGATCGCCGACGTGCCGCCGCCGCGCGACAAGTCCGCGCTGATGAAGTTCGCCAACGCCCGCCTCGGCAAGACGGTGTTCGACCTGGAAGACGTGACCGTCCAGGCCGGCCCCAAGACCCTCCTCAAGCACCTCACCTGGCACCTCGGCCCCGGCGACCGCGTCGGTCTCGTCGGCGTCAACGGAGCCGGCAAGACCTCCCTGCTGCGCGCCCTCGGCGAGGCCGCGCGCACCCAGGGCGAGGTCCAGCCGGCCGCCGGCACGGTGACCGTCGGGAAGACCGTCAAGCTGGCCTACCTCTCGCAGGAGGTCGGCGAACTCGACCCGTCGCTGCGGGTCCTGGAGGCCGTCCAGCGCGTGCGCGACCGGGTCGACCTCGGTCAGGGCCGCGAGATGACGGCCGGGCAGCTGTGCGAGCAGTTCGGCTTCACCAAGGAGAAGCAGTGGACGCCCGTCGGCGACCTCTCCGGCGGTGAGCGGCGCCGGCTGCAGATCCTGCGCCTGCTCATGGACGAGCCCAACGTCCTCTTCCTCGACGAGCCCACCAACGACCTCGACATCGAGACCCTGACCCAGCTCGAGGACCTCCTCGACGGCTGGCCCGGGTCGATGATCGTGATCTCGCACGACCGGTTCTTCATCGAGCGCACCACCGACACGGTCATGGCCCTGCTGGGCGACGCGAGCCTGCGGATGCTGCCGCGCGGCCTCGACGAGTACCTGGAGCGCCGTCAGAAGATGATCGACGCGGCCGCTCCGGCGCCCGCCCCGGCCGCCGCCAAGTCCTCGTCCTCCGGGGACGCGCGCGCCGCGAAGAAGGAGCTGCAGAAGATCGAGCGGCAGCTCAACAAGATGACGGACCGCGAGAGCAGCCTGCACGCCCAGATCGCCGAGAACTCCACCGATTTCGACAAGGTCGCCAAGCTCGACGCCGAACTGCGGGAACTCATCTCGGACCGGGACGACTTGGAGATGCGCTGGCTGGAGCTCGCCGAAGAGGCGTAGGTCGCGCCGGGCCTTGAGGGGGTGTCCTGCCGACCAGGCAGGGCCCGCGGGCCCTGACCGGCCGATAACGGCGGCATCACGGGCCGGTCCTCCCTTGGGAACAGGGGTCGGACCGGCCCGGCCCGCTCACGCCGTCAGTGATAGAAAGGGCTTCCTCCCACACCCGAAGCCGAAGGTATGCGCTGATGACCGAGCCGCCCCAGCCGCCGAACCAGCCGCCGAACCCCTCCGGTTACGGGCACCTGCCGGGGCCCCCGCAGCCCGGTTACGGGTTCCCGCCGCAGGGCGAGAACCCGTACGCGCAGCAGCCCCAGCCGCAGGGTCCGTACGGCCAGCAGCCGCAGGGCCCGTACGGCCAGCAGCCGCCCGGGGGCTACGGCTTCCCGCCCCAGCCCCCGCACATGCCCCCCGGCGCCCCCGGCATGCCGCCGGTGCCGCCCGGCGGGCCGAAGAAGAAGCTCGCCGTGCTGATCGCGGCCGCCGTCGCCGGCGTGCTCGTCCTGGGCACCGGCGGCTACTTCGCGTTCTTCGCCGGCAAGGACAAGGGCTCCGACAAGGCCATCGGGCAGGACACCACGCCGCCGCCCGTCGACGACAAGGCCTCGCCCTCCGCCTCCGTGGACAAGGGCGACGGCAGCGGCAACGGCGGCGACGAGAACGAAGACCTCAACGCCGGCCGCAAGCAGGGCGAGGACAAGGTCCTCTGGTTCAAGAGCAGCACGATCGACGGCCCCGGCTCCGGCGTCGACTCCAAGGGGCAGTGGATCGTCGGCGACACCGTCGTCAAGACCCTCTGGAAGACGGTCACCGCCTACGGGGTCAAGGACGGCAAGCAGAAGTGGACCCTCACCCTCCCCGCCGTGATCTGCGGGGTCACCGACATGACCGCGGACGGCAAGACCGTGGTCATGTACGAGAACGGCGAGTCCAAGGACGCCGACTGCAACCAGATGCGGTTGATCGACCTCAAGGCCGGCAAGGAGGGATGGTCGAAGGAGGTCCCGAAGGAAGGCCTCTTCGACATCATGACCACCCCCGACCTCGCCCTCACCGGTGACGCCCTCGTCGTCAACCGGATGGGCACGAGCAGCGCCTTCAAGGTCAGCACCGGGGACAAGCTCTTCACCAACAAGCGCGAAGAGGGCTGCACGCCCACCGACTTCGTCGCCATGAACGGCAAGATGCTCTCCGTCGCGACCTGCCAGGACGTCGACAAGACCGTCCAGGTCATGGACGCCGACCCGGCGACCGGCAAGAACACCTGGATCCACAAGCTCCCCAAGGGCTTCCAGGTCAAGAACGTCTACTCGCTGGACCCGATCGTCCTCGACCTCGGCAACGAGGCCAAGGAGCGCTCGATCGTGGTCCTCGGACCCGACGGCAAGCAGCGCGCCACGGTCTCCGGCGAGGGCAGCTTCCCGGTCGGCTGCGGCGGCCTCTTCAACCGCTCGCTCCAGAGCTGCGGTTCCTCCTACGTGGACGCGAACACCCTCTACCTGCCCACCAAGGCCGACGTCGGCAAGCCGAACGAGATCGTCGCCTTCGACCTCGGCACCGGCAAGGTGAAGTGGCGCACCCCGGCCGGCGAGGGGCGCACCCTCACCCCGCTGAAGGCGGCGGGCGGCCAGGTCGTCGTCTACCGCGAGGCCGAGAACGACAAGGGCGGCGAGGTCCTCACGATCCCGGCCGCCGGTGGCACGCCCACCGCGGTGCTGCGCAACCCGTCCGGCTCCGCGGCCCCCGTGGAGAGCTCCTTCCTCTCCCCGAACGTGGACTACGTGGACGGCCGGCTGTTCGTCTCCGCATCCCATCTGCAGGCCCAGAACAAGAGCGAGAAGTTCCTGATGGTCTTCGGCAAGTGAGCGACCGCCCCGAGAACGAGCAGTCCACCGCGCACTCCACCGCGCAGTCCGCCGAGCCGCCCACCGAGAGGCAGTAGCACCGATGAGTACCCCGCCGCCCCCCAGCCAGCCGCCGTCCGGCGGCTTCGGCGCGCCGCAGGACCCGCCGCCGGGCGGTTTCGGCAAGCCCGAGGAGCAGCCGCCCGGCGGCTTCGGCGGACCCCCGCCGGTGCCCCCGGCCATGCCGGCGGGCCCCCCGCCGCCGCCCCCGGCCCAGCCTCCGACGGCCCAGCCTCCGACCGTCCCGGCCGGGCAGCCCGCCGGGCAGCCTTCGGGGCAGCCCGCGTACGGCTACCCGCCGCAGCAGCAGCAGCCGTACGGCTACCCGCAGCAGCCGCAGCCCGTCACCACGCCCATGTACGCGGCCCAGAGCCCGGCGGTCCCCGCCGGTGGCGGTGGCGGTGGCGGTGGCAACGAGGTCCGCACCCAGCTGATGATCGTCGGCGCGGCCCTCCTGGCCATCGCCCTCATCGTCGGCGGCGGCCTCTGGTACGTCTCCGGCGACGACAAGGGCTCCGGCAACCAGCCCGTGGCCGAGGGCAGCGCGAGCCCCGGCACCGGCGGGGACAAGGCCCCGGGCGGCGGCGGCACCGAGAAGGTGCCGGCCAAGACCAAGTCGAAGACGCTGGTCAACGTCCCGATGCCGGACTCGGCCGAGATCGTCCAGATCCCCGGCTCCTGGCTCACCGACACCACGTACGCCAAGTCCGACATGGGCAAGGTCGTGGGCTACAACCTCACCGACGGCTCCAAGAAGTGGGAGATCCCGCTCGGCGCCAACGTCTGCGGGGCCAGCCGCTGGGCCTCGGACAACAAGACCGCGATCCTCTTCGACGAGGCCCTGCCGACGCCCGAGAAGAAGTACCAGCCGTGCAACCAGGTCGGCGTCATCGACCTGGAGGCCGGCAAGCTCCTGTGGAAGGCCAACGCCAAGTCCCAGACCGGCGGCGACAAGCCCATCAACCTCTCCGAGGTCACCGTCAGCGGCCAGACCGTCGCCGCGGGCAGCCTGAGCGGCGGCGCCGCCTGGAACCTCGCCGACGGCAAGGTCCTGTGGTCGGCCAAGACCGACGCGGACCGGTGCGCGGACCTCGGCTACGCCGGCGGTCCGGCCCTCGCCGTGATCCGGCGGTGCGGCCAGTCCCCGAACTACGTGCTGTCGGCCCAGAGCCTCGACCCGGTCACCGGCGCGCCGAAGGGCTCGTACAAGCTCCCCGCGGGCCTGGACTTCGCCCAGATCGTCTCCAGCAAGCCGCTGATCGTCGCGGCGAACGTCAACGACACCGCCAAGAACGCCACGGGCATCAGCGACCTCTTCGTCCTCGACGACGGGGGTCAGCTGAAGGCGCGCATCCCGCTCACCTCGGGCAACTACAGCCCCGACTGCGGGGCCACCGAGGTCGAGGACTGCACCCACATGGTCGTCGGCAACGGCAAGATCTACATGCCGACCGAGGAGCACAAGGGCACGAGCGAGTCCGGCCGCACCAACGAGATCGTCTCCTTCGACCTGGAGACCGGCAAGCTGACCACCGACCGCGCCGACGCCGGTGAGCGCCACACGGTGTTCCCGATGCGCATGGACGGCTCGAACCTCATCGTCTACAAGGTCCCGCCCTACGACGGCGGCGGCCAGATCGTCTCCGTCGACGGCAAGACCATGAAGCAGACCGTGCTCATGCAGAACCCGGCGACCAAGGAGTCGCAGCGCGCCGAGACCCAGTACGTGCCGAACGCCGCCGAGTACCGCTACGGCAACGGGAAGCTCTTCATCGCCCGCGACGCCGTGCACAGCAAGTCCTCCGTGAGCACCGACCCGTACTACAACTTCGTCTCCTTCACGACGGGCTGACCGGCAGCAGCATCCGCGCAGCGCCTCAGTAAAGCCCCGAAAGCCCCGAAGCCCCCGGAAGGTCCGTCCTTCCGGGGGCTTCTGCGCGGTATCCCCACCGCGTCGTCGAACAAGCGTGTAGCTTGCCGGGTCAGAAGGGCGGGGGTGGGTACCTCAATGGGCGTACGGGTCATGGTGGTCGACGAGCACCGTCTGCTGGCCGAGGCGCTCGCCTCGGCCCTGAAGCTGCGCGGCCACCGGGTGCTGGCGGCCGCCGCCCCGGCCGCGGGCGCCGCCGAACTGGTCATCAGCCGCGCCCCGGAGGTCTGCCTGCTGGGCACCGCCACGCCCGCCGAGCCCGGGGTCTTCGAGCCGATCGTCCGGATCAAGCGGGAGCGCCCGCAGATCGCGGTGGTCGTGCTGGGCCCGGTGCCGAGTCCGCGCGGGATCGCGGCCGCCTTCGCGGCGGGCGCCTCGGGGTACGTACGCCACGACGAGCGCATCGAGGGCGTGGAGCGGGCCCTGGCCAAGGCCCGGGCGGGGGAAGTGGCCATCGCGCCGCAGCTGTTGCAGGGAGCCTTCGCGGAGCTGCTCAACCCCGCCGCCCAGCCCGACGACGAGGGCAGCCGGCTGCTGCGGCTGCTCACCCCGCGCGAGGTGGAGGTGCTGGTCCGGGTCGCCGAGGGCGAGGACACCCGGCTCATCGCCGCCGGCATGGCCATCGCGCCGAGCACCGCGCGCACGCACGTCCAGCGGGTGCTGATGAAGCTGGGCGTGGGCTCGCGGCTGGAGGCGGCCGCGCTGGCCGCCCGTACCGGTCTGCTCGACCGGGCCGGACTGCCGCCGTCCGGGGGTGCCCGGCCCTGATCGGGGCCGGGGATTTCCCCGGCGGCGCGGATTCGGGTATGCCGGTGACCAGCACGCGCACGGTGCGTGCTTTCCCCGGCGAGAGGCAGTAGTCACGTGAGCGAGACGGCGTCTTCCAAGGCTGCGCGGTCTTCCAAGGATTCCAAGGGTTCCAAGGCCTCCAAGTATCTGGTCACCGGCGGAGCCGGATACGTGGGCGGGGTGGTCGCGGCGCACCTCCTGGAGGCGGGCCACGAGGTCACCGTCCTCGACGACCTATCCACCGGCTTCCGTTCGGGGGTGCCGGCCGGCGCCGCGTTCGTCGAGGGCCGCATCCAGGACGCCGCCGAGCACCTGGACCCCTCCTACGACGGGGTCCTGCACTTCGCGGCCTCCTCGCAGGTCGGCGAGTCCGTGGTGAACCCCGGCAAGTACTGGGAGAACAACGTCGGCGGCACCCTGGCCCTGCTGGCCGCGATGCGCGGCGCGGGCGTGCGCAGGCTGGTGTTCTCCTCCACCGCGGCGACCTACGGGGAGCCGGGCGACGGGCCGCTGACCGAGTCCTCGGTGACCGCGCCCACCAACCCGTACGGGGCCTCGAAGCTGGCCGTCGACCACATGATCGCGGGGGAGTGCGCGGCGCACGGCCTCGCGGCGGTCTCGCTGCGCTACTTCAACGTGGCAGGTGCCTACGGGCAGTTCGGCGAGCTGCACGACCCCGAGACCCACCTGATCCCGCTGGTGCTGCAAGTGGCCCTCGGCGAGCGGGAGTCGATCTCGGTGTTCGGCGAGGACTACCCGACCCCGGACGGCACCTGCGTACGGGACTACATCCACGTCGCCGACCTGGCCGAGGCCCACCTGGCCGCGCTGCGGGTCGCCGCCGAGGGAGAGCACCTGGTGTGCAACCTCGGCAACGGCAGCGGGTTTTCGGTCCGCGAGGTCATCGAGACGGTCCGCAAGGTCACCGGGAAGGAGATTCCCGAGGTGGTGGCTCCCCGCCGGGCCGGCGATCCGGCCTTCCTCGTCGCCTCCGCCCGCACGGCGCACGAGCGCCTCGGCTGGACCCCGACCCGCTCGGACCTCACGGGCATCGTGACGGACGCCTGGAACTTCACCCGCGCCCGGCGCGGCTGAGCCCACCGGCACCACTCGCCCCACCCCTGTCACGCCCGCGCCCCCGACCCCTCAGGGCGGGGGCGTGCGTGCGCGTCGGGCGCGCCCTCGCCGGGCGCTGCACGCGGGCGCCCGGCGTGCGCACGCCGAGTGAAATACCCCCCGTGCAACTGCCCGCGGCACACCACCGGGCGGAACGGTACTTCCGCTGGCAGGAAGGAGTCGATTTCAAGCCATCCCGGAGCGCCTCCGGAAGCGCCTCGCCGGAAAATCGCTCGGAAAACTTCTGCAATTCGGCCAACCACGAGCCGACCCCGGCCCTACGCTGATGCGTGACACCGGTGGGGGCCGGTGTTGATTCAGGGGTCGAGACAAGTCGGGTACGACGTCCGGTCCGGGGTAGTGCAGAGATGTCACGGCGGCGGCCGCGGCGCCTGCGGATCACCCGGTCCGGGCGTCGTACCCGCAGTCGTCCGTTCCCCGACCCTTGGGGGTTTTGTGGTCCGTATCCGGGTACTCGTGGTCGACGATCACCGCATCTTCGCCGAATCTCTCGCCGCCGCGCTCGCGGCCGAACCGGACGTGGACGTCTCCGCGGCCGGCAGCGGCCCCGCCGCGCTGCGCTGCCTCGAACGGGCGGCGGCCGAGGGCCGCCGCTTCGACGTCCTGCTGGTCGATTCCGACCTGGTCGCCGTCCCCGCGGGCGTCCCCGCCCAGCGGGAGTCCGGCTCCGCCCCGCCCGCCGCCGACGGCATCGCGCTGGTGGCGGGCGTGCGCGTGTCCCATCCCGAACTCCGTACGGTCGTGCTCGCCGAGCGAGACGACGCGCGCCGGGCCGCGCTGGCGCTCCAGGCGGGCGCCTCGGGCTGGGTGGCGAAGGACTGCTCGCTCTCGCGGCTCCTGGCCGTCATCCGCGGAGTCCTGCGCGAGGAGACGCACCTTCCGCCCGCGCTGCTGACCGGAGTGCTCCGCGAGCTGACCGCGGCGCGCAAGCACCGTACCGACAGCGAACGGCTGGTGGAGTCCCTGACGCCCAGGGAGCACGAGGTGCTGCGCTGCATGGTGGCGGGCCTGGGCCGCAAGGACGTGGCCGCGCGGCTGTTCCTCTCCCCGCACACCGTCCGCACCCACATGCAGAACGTGCTGGGCAAGCTGGGCGTGCACTCCACGCTCGCGGCGGTGGCCCTGGCCCGGCGGGCCGGCGTACGGCCCGCCGACCTGCCGGGACTGCCGGGGCAGGGACTAGCCGGGGATGTTGTCGAACGGAGCGGTCAACTGGCGTAGCAGGCCGGCGAGATCGCCGCGCTGCGTCCGTGAGAGCTGGGCCAGGATCGCCCGTTCCTGGGCCAGCAGGCCGGCGAGCGCCTGGTCGGCGCGGTCGCGGCCCTCGGGGCTGAGGCGCACGAGGACCCCGCGGCGGTCGTTGGGGTCCGGCAGCCGTTCGACGAGGCCCTTCTTGGCGAGCCGGTCGATGCGGTTGGTCATGGTCCCGGAGGTCACCAGGGTCTGCGTCAGCAATTGGCCGGGGGAGAGCTGGTAGGGCGCGCCGGCTCGCCGCAGCGAGGTCAGGACGTCGAACTCCCAGGGCTCCAGGCCGTGCTCGGAAAAGGCCAGCCGGCGGGCACGGTCGAGGTGCCGCGCGAGCCTGCTGACGCGGCTGAGCACCTCGAGCGGTTCCACGTCGAGGTCAGGGCGTTCCCGCCGCCATGCCGCGACCAGTCGGTCGACCTCGTCCTCCATGCGGATCAGTGTAAAGGGTCTGTCGACGTGAAGTCTCTTTAAATCGAGCATCTCGATCTCGAGTATCTTGACATCGAGATATATTTTCCGCCACCATGGGGCATGGAGGGGGCCGGAGCAGCTTCCGCTTCCGACCGCACCGCCAGCAGGGAGGCTCGAACATGCATTCCGATACCGCGCCGGCCAGGGTTCCGGCGTCGACCACCGGCAGCGCCACCACGACGGCGCCCCCGGCATCCGCATCCCCCACGGACGCGCCCACTGCGCCGTCCGCCCCCACCTGGGACCCGCAGCAGTACCTCCGGCACGCAGGGCACCGGGCCAGGCCCTTCCTCGACCTCCTGGCCCGCATACCCGAGCTCCCCACCCGGGCCGCCCGCATCGCCGACCTCGGCTGCGGCCCAGGCAACGTCACCGCCCTCCTCACGGACCGCTGGCCCGAAGCGCACATCACCGGCTACGACCTCTCCCCGGAGATGCTCCACCGCGCCGACGCCGAGTACGCCGGTCCCACCGGCGGCGGTGGCACGCTCGAGTTCCGCCACGGCGACCTCGCCGACTGGCTCCCGGAGGAGCCCTACGACCTGATCGTCTCCAACGCCGCCTTCCAGTGGGTCCCCGGCCACGCCGGATCCTTCGCCCCCTGGATCAACGGACTGCGCCCCGGCGGCACCTTCGCCTTCCAGATCCCCGGCAACTTCACCGCCCCCAGCCACCGGATCCTCGCCGACCTGTGCGACACCCCGCGCTGGCGGGCCCGGCTCGCCGGACACGGAGCCCGCTACATCCACATCCTCGAACCCTCCGGATACCTGGAGCGGTTCACCGAGCTCGGCTGCGCCGCCGACGTGTGGGAGACCACCTACCACCAGCTGCTCCAGGGCCCCGACCCGGTACTGGACTGGGTCAAGGGCACCGCACTGCGGCCCGTGCTCACCGCGCTGGCCGACGACGAGGAGGCCGTCGAGGCCTTCCTCGCCGAGTACCGGGCCCTGCTCCGCGCCGCCTACCCCACGGGCCCCCGCGGCACCGTCTTCCCGTTCCGCCGGATCTTCGCCGTCGCCCGCAAGGAGGCCTGACCATGCTCGCCGGAGTCGACCACGTCCAGCTCGCCGCACCTCCCGGCTCGGAGGAGCGGCTCCGCGCCTATTACACCGAGGTGCTCGGCATGACCGAGATCCCCAAGCCGCCGGTGCTCGCGGCGCGCGGGGGCTGCTGGTTCGCCGCCGGGCCCGTCCAGCTCCACCTGGGCGTGGAGGAGGACTTCCGCCCCGCCCGCAAGGCCCACCCGGGACTCAGGGTCGAGGGCATCGAGGCCTACGCGCACAGACTGGAGGCGTGCGGCGCCCTGGTCGTCTGGGACGACGACCTGCCGGGACACCGCCGTTTCTACTCGCAGGACCCGGTCGGGAACCGGATCGAGTTCCTGGAGAAGCACGGCTAGCAGAGGCACGGCCCGGACAGGGCCCGACGCCACACACGACGGCGCCCCGTCACCGGATCTCCGGTGACGGGGCGCCGTCGTACCTGCACGCAGTACGGGGGCTCACTTCTTGCGGTGGCCCACCAGCCTCGGCTTCGCCTCCAGGTTCTCCAGTCCGTGCCAGGACAGGTTCACCAGGTGCGCCGCCACTTCGGCCTTCTTCGGCTGGCGCGTCTCCAGCCACCACTGCCCGGTCAGCGCGACCATGCCGACCAGCGCCTGCGCGTACAGCGGGGCCAGCTTCGGGTCGAAGCCGCGGGCCTTGAACTCGAGGCCCAGGATGTCCTCGACCTGCGTGGCGATATCACTGATCAGCGAGGCGAAGGTGCCCGTCGACTGGGCCACGGGGGAGTCCCGGACCAGGATCCGGAAACCGTCCGTGTAGTTCTCGATGTAGTCCAGCAGCGCGAAGGCCGCCTGCTCCAGGAGCTCCCGCGGGTGCCCGGCCGTCAGCGCGCCCGTCACCCCGTCCAGGAGCTGGCGCATCTCGCGGTCCACGACGACCGCGTAGAGGCCCTCCTTGCCGCCGAAGTGCTCGTAGACCACCGGCTTGGAGACTCCGGCCTTCGCCGCGATCTCCTCCACCGAGGTGCCCTCGAACCCCTTCTCGGCGAACAGGGCGCGGCCGATGTCCAGCAGTTGCTGACGCCGTTCGGCGCCCGTCATCCGGACCCGGCGGCTGCGCCTGGGCTTCTCGCTGCTGGAACTGCTGCCGTCGTTTCCCACGCCCCCCATCATGCCGCGTTCGACACTTCTTCCTTGCGCCGGGCGTCGATGCGGGCCTCGGACGGCCAGCGGACGTCGGACGCCCAGCCCAGCTGTTCGAACCAGCGGATCAGGCGCGCACTGGAGTCGACCTGGCCGCGCAGCACGCCGTGCCGGGCCGAGGTCGGGTCGGCGTGGTGCAGGTTGTGCCAGGACTCGCCGCAGGAGAGCACGGCCAGCCACCACACGTTGCCGGAGCGGTCGCGGGACTTGAACGGGCGCTTGCCCACCGCGTGGCAGATCGAGTTGATCGACCACGTCACGTGGTGCAGCAGCGCGACCCGGACCAGGGAGCCCCAGAAGAACGCCGTGAAGGCGCCCCACCACGACATCGTCACCAGACCGCCCACCAGCGGCGGCAGCGCCAGCGAGAACATCGTCCAGAAGATGAAGTCGCGCGAGATGCGACGGATCGCCGGGTCCTTGATCAGGTCCGGGGCGTACTTCTGCTGGTCGGTCTGCTCCTCGTCGAAGAGCCACCCGATGTGCGCCCACCACAGGCCCTTCATCAGGGCCGGCACCGTCTCGCCGAAGCGCCACGGCGAATGCGGGTCGCCCTCGTGGTCGGAGTACTTGTGGTGCTTGCGGTGGTCTGCCACCCAGCGCACCAGGGGGCCCTCGACCGCCATCGAGCCCATGACCGCCAGGGCGATGCGCAGCGGCCGCTTCGCCTTGAAGGAACCGTGCGTGAAGTAGCGGTGGAAGCCGATGGTGATGCCGTGGCAGGTGAGGAAGTACATGAAGACCATCAGGCCCACGTCCAGCCAGCTCACCCCCCAGCCCCACGCGAGCGGAACCGCGACGAGCAGGGCGAGGAAGGGGGCGGTGATGAACAGCAGCAGCGCGATCTGCTCCACGGACCGCTTGTTCTCACCGCCGAGGGTCGCGGACGGCACGGACGCGCCGGAAGACGCCGAGGCGTCCTCGATCACGTCGGGACTGATGGTCATAGATGTGTCCCCTGAGGGTGAGGGAGTCGGCAGGCGCGCCGCCCGGCCACACATCCCTACGGGTGCGTAACCTACGGCAACGTAAGTATGGCAAAGGTCCTCCGCGCGGCAAGAGGAGCGCGCCCGGTCCCGGTGTGCGCGGGCCCGCGCACCGTGTCCCGCGGCGCCGCGCGGGGGCCGATCGGCCCGAGTCGCAGGGCCGTCGTCCCGCCTGGTGACACAGGGACCTGGTCACCGGTACGGGCCACCTATCCTGGTGTCGTCGGACAGCGCGGTCCGCACGGGCAGCCCGAGCTGCGCATCAGGAGCGGTGGCTCCGCCGGACCCAGGTCCGGGCGGGCACCACCGCGCGTATCCGGGGCCCACCTCCCAGTAGCGCTCGAAACACTGCAAGGAGCCGCACCTGTGAGCAGTGCCGACCAGGCCCACTCGACCACCGCCCCGGCGACGACCCCCGCCGGCGCGGCCAACGCCGAGCTGCGCGCGGACATCCGCCGCCTCGGCGACCTCCTCGGCGAGACCCTCGTACGCCAGGAGGGCCAGGACCTCCTCGACCTAGTCGAAAAGGTGCGCGCCCTGACCCGCACGGACGGCGAAGCCGCCGCCGAGCTGCTCGGCGACACCGACCTGGAGACCGCCGCCAAGCTGGTGCGCGCCTTCTCCACGTACTTCCACCTCGCCAACGTCACCGAGCAGGTGCACCGCGGCAAGGAGCTGCGCGCCCACCGCGCCGCCGAGGGGGGCCTGCTGGCCCGCACGGCCGACATGCTCAAGGACGCGGACCCCGAGCACCTGCGCGAGACGGTCAAGAACCTCAACGTCCGCCCCGTCTTCACCGCGCACCCGACCGAGGCCGCCCGCCGCAGCGTCCTGAACAAGCTGCGCCGCATCGCGGCCCTCCTGGAGGAGCCCGTAGCGGGCGCCGGCGAGCGCCGCCGCCACGACCTGCGCCTCGCGGAGAACATCGACCTCGTCTGGCAGACCGACGAACTGCGCGTGGTCCGTCCCGAGCCCGCCGACGAGGCCCGCAACGCGATCTACTACCTCGACGAGCTGCACGCCGGCGCCGTCGGCGACGTCCTCGAGGACCTCGCCGCCGAGCTCCAGCGCGTCGGCATCGAGATCCCGGCCGGCACCCGCCCGCTCACCTTCGGCACCTGGATCGGCGGCGACCGCGACGGCAACCCCAACGTCACCCCCGACGTGACCCGGGACGTGCTGATCCTCCAGCACGAGCACGGCATCACCGACGCCCTGGAACTCATCGACTTCCTGCGCGGACTGCTGTCGAACTCCATCCGCTACACCGGTGCCACCGAGGAACTCCTCACCTCCCTCCAGGCCGACCTGGAGCGCCTCCCCGAGATCAGCCCGCGCTACAAGCGGCTGAACGCCGAGGAGCCGTACCGCCTCAAGGCCACCTGCATCCGGCAGAAGCTCCTCAACACCCGCGAGCGCCTCGCCAAGGGCACCCCGCACGAGGAAGGCCGCGACTACCTCGGCACCGCCGAGCTGCTCACCGACCTCACCCTCATCCAGACCTCCCTGCGCGAGCACCGCGGCGCGCTCTTCGCCGACGGCCGCATGGACCGCACCATCCGCACGCTGGCCGCCTTCGGCCTCCAGCTCGCCACGATGGACGTGCGCGAGCACGCGGACGCCCACCACCACGCGCTGGGCCAGCTCTTCGACCGGCTCGGCGAGGAGTCCTGGCGCTACGCGGACATGCCCCGCGACTACCGCGGCCGCCTCCTGGCCAAGGAGCTCCGCTCGCGGCGCCCGCTGGCGCCCACCCCGGCCCCGCTCGACGCGGCCGGCCAGAAGACGCTCGGCGTGTTCGGCGCGATCAAGGACGCCTTCGAGAAGTTCGGCCCCGAGGTCATCGAGTCCTACATCATCTCGATGTGCCAGGGCGCCGACGACGTCTTCGCCGCGGCCGTCCTCGCCCGC
This sequence comes from Streptomyces stoeckheimensis, assembly GCF_045822005.1. NCBI lineage: Bacteria > Bacillati > Actinomycetota > Actinomycetes > Kitasatosporales > Streptomycetaceae > Streptomyces > Streptomyces stoeckheimensis. Next base: position 5,431,605 of record NZ_CP169550.1, read on the forward strand.
GAGGCCGGCCTCATCGACCTGCACGGCGGCTGGGCCAAGATCGGCATCGTGCCGCTCCTGGAGACCACCGACGAGCTCAAGGCCGCCGACGTCATCCTCGACGAGATGCTCGCGGACCCCTCCTACCGGCGCCTCGTCTCGCTGCGCGGCGACGTCCAGGAGGTCATGCTCGGCTACTCCGACTCCTCCAAGTTCGGCGGCATCACCACCTCCCAGTGGGAGATCCACCGCGCCCAGCGCCGGCTGCGCGACGTGGCCCACCGCTACGGCGTGCGCCTGCGCCTCTTCCACGGCCGCGGCGGCACCGTCGGCCGCGGCGGCGGCCCCTCGCACGACGCGATCCTCGCGCAGCCCTGGGGCACCCTGGAGGGCGAGATCAAGGTCACCGAGCAGGGCGAGGTCATCTCCGACAAGTACCTCGTACCGTCGCTGGCCCGCGAGAACCTGGAGCTGACCGTCGCGGCCACCCTCCAGGCCTCCGCCCTGCACACCGCCCCGCGCCAGTCCGACGAGGACCTGGCCCGCTGGGACGCGGCCATGGACACGGTCTCGGACGCCGCGCACGACGCGTACCGCGAGCTCGTCGAGGACCCGGACCTGCCGGCGTACTTCTTCGCCGCCACCCCCGTGGACCAGCTCGCCGACCTGCACCTGGGCTCGCGCCCCTCGCGCCGTCCCGACTCCGGCGCCGGCCTCGACGGCCTGCGCGCCATCCCGTGGGTCTTCGGCTGGACCCAGTCCCGCCAGATCGTCCCGGGCTGGTACGGGGTCGGCTCGGGCCTGAAGGCCCTGCGCGAGGCCGGCCAGGGCGACGCGCTGGCCGAGATGGGCGAGCGCTGGCACTTCTTCCGCAACTTCCTGTCCAACGTCGAGATGACGCTGGCCAAGACGGACCTGCGGATCGCCCGCCACTACGTCGACACCCTGGTGCCCGACGAGCTCAAGCACGTCTTCGCCCGCATCGAGGCCGAGCACGAGCTCACCGTCCGCGAGGTCCTGCGGATCACCGGGGGCGAGAAGCTCCTCGACTCCAACCCGGTCCTCCAGCAGACCTTCTCGGTCCGCGACGCCTACCTGGACCCGATCTCCTACCTCCAGGTCTCCCTGCTGGCCCGCCAGCGGGCGGCCGCCGAGCGCGGCGAGGAGGCGGACCCGATCCTGTCCCGGGCCCTGCTCCTCACCGTCAACGGCGTGGCGGCCGGCCTGCGCAACACCGGCTGAGGTTTCGTACGGCACGGCAGAGGGCCCGCACACCGCAAGGCGTGCGGGCCCTCTGCCCGTACCGGCCGTGGCAGCCGTCGGCCGTGTCAGCTGTTGTAGGTGGACTGCGCGCGCTCCAGGCCCTCCTGGATCAGGCACTCCACGGCATCCGCCGAACGGTCGACGAACCAGTCCAGCTCCTTGCGCTCCGTTGAGGAGAAGTCCTTCAGCACGAAGTCCGCGACCTGCATCCGGCCCGGCGGCCGGCCGATGCCGCAGCGCACGCGGTGGTAGTCCGGCCCCATCGCCTTGGTCATCGACTTCAGCCCGTTGTGGCCGTTGTCCCCGCCGCCCAGCTTCAGCCGCAGCGTCGGGTAGTCGATGTCCAGCTCGTCGTGGACGGCGATGATCCGGTCCAGGGGCGCCTTGTAGAAGTCCCGCAGCGCCGTCACCGGGCCGCCGGAGAGGTTCATGAACGACATGGGCTTGGCCAGCACCACGCGCCGGTTCAGCGGTCCCGGCGGGCCCATCCGGCCCTCGACCACCTGGGCGCGGGCCTTGTGCGCCTTGAACTTGCCGCGCATCCGCTCCGCCAGCAGGTCGGCGACCATGAAACCGATGTTGTGGCGGTTGCCCGCGTACTCCGCACCCGGGTTCCCGAGACCCACGATCAGCCAGGGCGCCGCGTCGTCCGACATCAAAAGCTCCTTATACGAAGACGACCGCCGTCCCGCTCCAGTGGAGCCGGACGGCGGTCGTTCAGCAAGTGCTGAAGGTGAGCGGTGAGGCTCAGGCCTCGGTGCTCTCGGCGGCCGGCTCCTCGGCGCCCGCGCCGATGACCTGCAGGACGGCGATGTCGCCGTCGACGGCCAGGGTGGTGCCGGCCGGGAGGACCAGGTCGGAGGCGGTGATGGTGGCACCGGCCTCCAGGCCCGCGATCGAGACGGTGACCTCGGTCGGGATGTGCGTGGCCTCGGCCTCGACGGAGATGGTGTTCTGGAGGGTCTCCAGCATGTTGCCGCCCGGGGCCAGCTCGCCCTCGGTGACGATCGCGACGTCGACGGTGACCTTCTCGCCCTTCTTGACGATCAGGAAGTCGACGTGGGAGATCGAACGCTTCAGCGGGTGCTTCTGAACGGCCTTCGGGATGACCAGCTCGGTGCCGGCGCCCGCGATATCCAGGGAGATCAGGACGTTCGGGGTGCGCAGCGCCAGCTGGAGCGCGTGGGCGTCCACGTTGACGTGCTTCGGGTCGGTGCCGTGGCCGTAGATGACCGCGGGGGTCAGGGCGTCACGACGCGCCTGACGGGCGGAACCCTTGCCGAAGTTCTCGCGGACCTTCGCGGAAAGCTTGATCTCGGACATGCTCACTCCTCGTGGGGTGACGGAAATGGACGACAGTCACCCGGCCGGAACACGGCCTGCTACGAAGAGCGCGTCGATAACGGAGCATCCCTACCCGCCTGAAAACGGGTACGGCCTCCCTCGCCGAGCAACTCAAGGAGTGTACCCGGCGGGGAGGCCGTACCCAAAAACGATCTAACGTGCTGCGGGCGTGCTTACTGCTGCTCTTCGAACAGGCTGGTGACCGAGCCGTCCTCGAAGACCTCGCGCACGGCGCGGGCGATCATCGGGGCGATGGACAGCACCGTGATCTTGTCGAGCTCCAGGTCGGACGGGTCCGGCAGGGTGTTCGTGAACACGAACTCGCTGACCTTGGAGTTCTTCAGGCGGTCGGCGGCCGGGCCCGACAGGATGCCGTGCGTGGCCGTCACGATGACGTCCTCGGCGCCGTGCGCGAAGAGCGCGTCGGCGGCGGCGCAGATGGTGCCACCCGTGTCGATCATGTCGTCGACCAGGACGCAGACGCGGCCCTTGACCTCACCGACGACCTCGTGGACGGTCACCTGGTTGGCGACGTCCTTGTCGCGGCGCTTGTGCACGATCGCCAGGGGGGCGTCCAGGCGGTCGCACCAGCGGTCGGCGACGCGTACGCGGCCGGCGTCCGGGGAGACGATCGTCAGCTTGGAGCGGTCGACCTTGGCGCCGACGTAGTCCGCGAGGACCGACAGGGCCGAAAGGTGGTCGACCGGGCCGTCGAAGAAGCCCTGGATCTGGTCGGTGTGCAGATCGACCGTGAGGATGCGGTCGGCACCCGCGGTCTTCAGCAGGTCGGCGACCAGGCGGGCCGAGATCGGCTCGCGGCCCTTGTGCTTCTTGTCCTGGCGGGCGTACCCGTAGGACGGGACGATCACGGTGATGGAGCGTGCCGACGCGCGCTTGAGCGCGTCGATCATGATCAGCTGCTCCATGATCCACTTGTTGATCGGAGCCGTGTGGCTCTGGATCAGGAAGCAGTCCGCGCCACGCGCCGACTCCTGGAAGCGGACGTAGATCTCGCCGTTCGCGAAGTCGAAAGCCTTGGTCGGCACGAGGCCGACACCGAGCTGGTGCGCGACCTCCTCGGCCAGCTCGGGGTGGGCGCGGCCGGAGAAGAGCATCAGCTTCTTCTCGCCGGTCGTCTTGATCCCGGTCACAGCACTGTCTCCTCAGACGTGGGAAAGCTGCTCGCCCCCATGTGCGTCCGTCCCGCACACGGTGAGCCAGCCGAATTGCGTTCACCTATCACGGTACGCCGTCTCGGGCGTAGCCGTTTCCGGTCAGTTCACCTCAGCGTTCGTCGGAGTCCTCGTGGACCGCCGACTGAGCCGCCGTTGCGGCGGCACTTCCCGGACGCTTGCGGGCCACCCAGCCCTCGATATTCCGCTGCTGGCCACGGGCCACGGCCAGGGCGCCGGGCGGCACGTCCTTCGTGATCACGGAGCCGGCGGCCGTGTAGGCACCGTCCCCGATGGTGACGGGAGCCACAAACATGTTGTCCGAGCCCGTCTTGCAGTGTGAGCCGACGGTGGTGTGGTGCTTGTGCTCACCGTCGTAGTTCACGAACACGCTGGCGGCGCCGATGTTCGTGTACTCGCCGATCGTCGCGTCGCCGACGTAGGACAGGTGCGGGACCTTGGTGCCCTCGCCGATCGTGGCGTTCTTCATCTCCACGTACGTACCGGCCTTGGCCTTCGCGCCCAGGTTCGTGCCCGGACGCAGGTACGCGAAGGGGCCGACGCTCGCCGAGGCGCCGACGACGGCGGTGTCCGCCACGGTGTTGTCCACCCGGGCGCCCGCACCGACGTGCGTGTCCTTCAGGCGGGTGTTGGGGCCGACCTCGGCCTGCTCGGCGATGTGCGTGGTGCCGAGCAGCTGGGTGCCGGGGTGCACGATCGCGTCCTGGCCGAAAGTCACCGTCACGTCGACGAGCGTGCTCGCCGGGTCGACGATGGTCACGCCGGCGAGCATGGCGCGCTCCAGCAGGCGGGCGTTCAGCAGGGCGCGGGCCTCGGCGAGCTGGACCCGGTTGTTGATCCCGAGGATCTGCCGGTGGTCCGCGCCCACGGCCGCGCCGACGCGGTGGCCGGCCTCGCGCAGGATGCCGAGCACGTCGGTGAGGTACTCCTCGCCCTGGCTGTTGTCGGTGCGGACCTTGCCGAGGGCGTCCGAGAGGAGGGCGCCGTCGAAGGCGAAGACCCCGGAGTTGATCTCGCGGATGGCGCGCTGGGCGTCGGTCGCATCCTTGTGCTCGACGATGGCGGTGACCGCCCCGTCGGTGCCGCGGATGATCCGGCCGTAGCCGGTGGAGTCGGGCACCTCGGCGGTCAGCACGGTGACGGCGTTGCCGTCGGCCTCGTGCGTGGCCGTCAGTGCGGCCAGGGTCTCGCCGGTCAGCAGCGGGGTGTCGCCGCAGACGACGACCACGGTGCCGGTCGGCCGGTCGCCGAGCTCTTCGAGGGCCATCCGGACGGCGTGCCCGGTGCCGTTCTGCTCGTACTGGACCGCGGTGCGGACGTCGGCGTCGATCGTGGCGAGGTGCGCGACGACCTGCTCGCGGGCGTGGCCGACGACGACGACGAGGTGGGTGGGGTCCAGCTCGCGGGAGGCGGCGACGACGTGACCGACGAGCGAGCGCCCGCTGATCTCGTGCAGAACCTTGGGTGTGGCCGACTTCATGCGGGTGCCTTCACCCGCTGCGAGTACGACGACGGCTGCCGGGCGGTTGGCGCTCACGGGTGTGCCCTTCGGCTTCGGGTGGTGGACCCGTGAAGGATACCGGTGGGTTTAAGGCCCTAAACGAGGGTGGGTCCCGACTGCGAAGTCAGGACCCGGACCGTGGGCTCCCCTGTCAGGACTCGAACCCGAACATAAGGCACCAAAAGCCTCAGTGCTGCCAATTACACCACAGGGGATTAATCGACTGAACCGGACATTAAGCCCTGGTGGTCGAGCCGACGGGACCTACTATGCCGCACCAGGCGCCCTGAATGCGACGGTACAAATCCGAGCCCTTCAGCGGGATTTCCGGTCGCCTCCGGACCGGGGCCGCTGCGTAGGCTGGACCGCATGACCAGTACGGGGGAAGAGCAGGGAGAGGCGGGGGCCGGGCGGGACGGGCCCCTGTGGTGGGAGCGGCGCAGGTCGGCCGTGTTGGACGTGGGGCTCGGCGCGGTCTCGGCCGTCGAGTGCGGGGTGGAGGGCGTCGGGTTCGCCCGCGAGGCCGGGATCCCGGTCTTCGCCGGAGTGCTGTTCGGGTTGCTGATCGGGTCGGTGCTCGTACTGCGGCAGCGCTGGCCGATCGTGGTGGTGCTCGTCGGCATCGCCGTGTCGCCGGCGGCCATGGGCTTCCTGCTCGGGGTGGTCGGGCTGTACACGCTGGCCGCCTCCGAGGTGCCCCGGCGGATCACCGCGACGCTGGCGTCGATGTCGCTGGCCGCGACCTTCGTGGTGATGTACGTGCGGACCCCGGTGGACGGTGAGGTCAGCCGCACCCTCGTGATCACCCTGTCCGTGTTCGTGGCGGTGGCGCTGACCGTGCCGCCGGTGCTGCTGGGGTTGTACACGGCGGCCCGCAGACGGCTGATGGAGAGCCTGCAGGAGCGGGCGGACTCGCTGGAGCGGGAGCTGTCGCTGCTCGCGGACCGGGCCGAGGAGCGGGCCGAGTGGGCCCGTACGGAGGAGCGGACCCGGATCGCGCGGGAGATGCACGACGTCGTGGCGCACCGGGTGTCCCTCATGGTGGTGCACGCGGCGGCGCTCCAGGCGATCGCCGCCAAGGACCCGGCGAAGGCGGCGAAGAACGCCGCGCTGGTCGGGGACATGGGACGGCAGGCGCTGACGGAGCTGCGCGAGATGCTCGGCGTGCTGCGGGCGGAGGCGCCGAAGCCGGCGGCCGTGACGGCGCCGGTGGCACTGGTGGGGAGCTTCGACGACGGGCCGACGCTGGCCGAGCTGGAGGTGCTGGTCGGGCAGTCGCGGGCGGCCGGGATGATCGTGGAGCTCGACGTGCGCGGCGAGTGCTCCGCGTACGTGGCGGAGGTGGAGCAGACCGCCTACCGCGTGGTGCAGGAGGCGCTGACCAACTGCCACAAGCACGCTCCGGGCGCACGGGTCGTCGTACGGCTGGCGCACCGGGAGGGCGAGGTGGCCATGCAGGTGGAGAACGGCCCCTGCGACGGCAAGGCGGCCGAGCCGGGGCTGCCGAGCGGCGGGAACGGCCTGGTCGGCATGCGCGAGCGGGTGCTCGGCCTGGGCGGGGTGTTCGTGTCCGGCCCGACGGACGAGGGTGGCTTCAAGGTCTCGGCGGTCCTGCCGAGCGGACGGGGGTAGCGGGGATGGCCTGGGATCCGGTGGCGGCGCTGACGGACGAGGACCGGAAGAGGTTCGTGAGGCCCGGGGAAGAGGCCGAGCGGCTGTGGCTGAACGTGCCCGGGCCGTTCTACACGGGCGAGACGGACAACTGCTGGACGGGCCGGATGGAGGCCCCGGACAACGTGCTGTACGCGGCGGATAGCGCGTACTGCAGGGAGTACGTGTTCCGGCAGCCGCGCGATCCTGCGGAGGTCCGGGCGGTGGCCAAGGCGGCCTGGGCCGATCCCTACGGGGAGTACTACTGCGACGGCGACCTGCGCTGGACTCCGGCCGGCGTGCGCGCGTGGTGGGCGGACCGGGGGCGGGTCGCCCTGCATCTGACCGAGTCGCTCGTGGACTTCGGGGAGGGCGGCTCGGTTGCCGACGCCGATGCGGCCGCCGGCGTACGGGACTTCCGGTCGTATCTGGACGGTGGCCTCGCCGTCGATCTGCGGGCGTATCTTTTCCGGCTGGAGGAAGGCCGGTACCCGGAGGCCGGGGAGCGGCTGCCGCAGCTGTGAGGCGCGGCGGAGAGGGGGAGAGCGGGATGACGGTGGGCTGGGATCCGGTGGCGGAGCTGACGGACGAGGACCGGAAGCTGTTTCAGGGGCGGTGGGAGAAGCGGCTCTGGCTGAACGTGCCGGGGCCCTTCTACACGGGCGAGACGGACACGTGCTGGACCGGGCGGCTGAACGCGCCCGGCAACGTGATGTACGCGGCGAGCACCGAGGGCACCCTCGAGTACGTCTTCCGACAGCCGCGGAACCCGGCCGAGGTGCGCGAGGTGGTGAACGCGGCGGACGAGGAGCCCTTCCAGGAGTACGCGTACGACGGGGACCGCTGGTGGACCCCGGAGACGGTGCGCCGGTGGTGGGCCGGGCGCGGCCGGGTCCAGGAGCACCTGGCGCTCACGCTGGCCGAGTACGGGGACAGCGTCCATCCCGCCGACCGGGACGCCGCCGTGGGGGCGCGCGAGTTCCGGGCCTACCTGGAGGGCGGGCTCGCCGCCGATCTGCGGGCCTACCTCTTCCGGCTGGAGGAGGGCCGCTACCCGGTGGCCGGGGAGCGGCTCCCCGAGCTCGGTTAGGACCCCCTAGCCCGTCGTCAGGCGGGTCGGCTGGAGGCCGGTCAGGAGGAGGGTGAGGGCCTCGTCGAGGCTCGCACCGAGGTACCAGTCGCCGGTGTGGTCCACGCAGTAGACGCGGCCCTCGCGGTCGAGGGCGAGGTGCGAGCCCCCGCCGGCCAGGTGCGTGTCCGCCTCGACGCCGAGCGGGCAGAGCTGCGTGGAGAGGGCGCGGCCGAGGTCCGCGAAGGTCCGGGCGAGGTGGAGGCCCGTGAGGGGGTCCATGCGGACCGCGGTGGGCGCGATCTGGCGCCCGGGCCCCGGGGCGGTGACGGTGAGGTTCCCGAACTCCGCCCAGGCCTCGACGGCGGCCGGGAAGACGGTGTGCCGGTGCCCGGCGGGGGTGGTGTGGTCGCGCAGGGCGTCGGCCCAGTACTCGGCCTGCTTGATGTCCCAGCGGCCCGGCTCCCAGCCTGCGGTGCGCAGGGCGGAGTCCACGGCGACGGGGAAACGGGTGGCCGAGGAGCGGGCGTACGAAGCGGATGCGGTGGTCATGGCGGCTACTCGGGGGGGGAGAGGTCGACGGGGCGTACGCCGAAGTGGGTGAGGAGGGCCTCGCAGGATCGGCAGGGCGGTGCGTAGCTGCCGTGGAGCGGGTCGCCGTCCTCGCGGATGCGGCGGGCGGTGATCTTGGAGTGCTTCAGCGAGCGGCGGGCCTCGCTGGGGGTGAGGGGCTTGCGCGAGGCACGCTTGCTGCGGGCGCCCTCCACGGTGGCGAGGTGGCGGGAGAGCAGGATCGCCTCCGGACACCGGCCGGTGAAACGTTCGCGCTGGCCGCTCGTGAGGGTGTCGAGGAAATCCTGTACGAGGGCGTGCAGTACGGGGGGCTGGTCGGCCTTGCCGGCGGTGCCGGTGAGGGTTTCGCCGCGTACGGACAGGGCGGCGGCCACGGTGGGCAGGATCCCGTCCCGGCGGAAGCGCAGCGTGGGCACGGCGGGGCGGCCGTCCCCGCCGCCGCCCCAGCGCAGGCGGGGATCGCCCGCACCCTGGTCGGCAGCAGCGCCCGGCTGCGCCGGGACGGCCTCCGGGCCGCCGGTTCCGGCGGCGTCGCCGGACCCCGCAGGGCCCGCGGGGTTCGCGGATCCCCGGGCTCCCGCGCCTCCTGAGTGGGCGTCGGCCGCTGCTGTGCGTGTTGCCGTGTTCTGCATGGTTGCGCTTTCCCTCCCGTGGCCGCGGTGCTGACCGCTGTCGCGCACGCCCCCGTGCTGTGGGGACAGCCTGTCAAATGTCTCCTCGCCTGTGGAAGCGGGGTCGAATATTCGTATCAATTCGGATCTTCCCGGCCGTCCCGCGGGGTCCCCGCACACGTGCGGGTGACGTCCTCGCCGGAGCACATAGGCTGTGGTGAACCAGCCAGATCCAGCAGGGGGCTACCGCCATGACGACAGGTCGGCTCGGGCATCAGGCCGCGCCACCCAACGCCGCTTACTCGGGGCAGGTCGTGCATTTCCCGGACCCCGTCCGGGCCGCGCGCCATCCCCACGGAGTCCGCATCGACGCGAACGGACATCCCGACCTCGCGCCGTACGCGCGCGCGGCCGTCGAGATCGCCGAACCCCCGGAGGGCTTCGGCGTGGACGAGCTGCGCCTGACCGACTGCGTGTCCGCGAACGCGGCCATGCGGGCGACCGGCCACGAACTGTGGGACACGGTCGGCCCGGTGTCGACCCCGCACGGCTGGACCTGGCACCACGTGTCCGGCACGCGCCGGATGGAGCTGGTCCCCGTCGAGGTGAAGTGCCTGCTGAGGCATCACGCCGGTCTGGCCACGGCGGCGGTGGACCACGGCAAGCGCGGCACGCGGCCGTTGCAGGAAGTGCGCCCGGTGCACCTGGGACTGCCCAAGACGGTGGTCTCGGTGTCCGAGCAGCAGGTCCAGGGCGTCGAGGAGGACCTCGGCTACCGGCTCCCGGAGGCGTACCGCTCCTTCCTGAAGGCGGCGGGCGGCTGCGCGCCGGTGGGCACGGGGCTCGACGTGGAGCTGGGACTGCTGGTGGACCAGCCGTTCTTCACGGTGCGCGAGGAGGCGGCGGTCAACGACCTCGTCTACGTCAACAAGTGCCTGCGGGACCACCTGACGAAGGACTACCTGTGCGTGGCCTTCGCCCAGGGCGGGCTGCTCGCGGTGAAGGTGCGCGGGGACGCCGTCGGTTCGGTCTGGTTCTCTCCGTACGACGATGCGCGCGACCAGGACGGCTGGTCGGTGCAGGAACGCGTGGAGCGGTTGCTGCTGCCGTGCGGTACGGATTTCGACGCCTTCCTGGAGCGGCTGGCGGGCAATCCGCCGGAGCTGGAAACGGTGGCCGGTCTGATGGTGGACGGCGGATTCGCGCGCTCGGTTCCCGTGACGGGGCAGGGCTCGGGTCCGGGTTCGAGTGCGGGTTCGGCGGAGCGTTCGGTTCCGGGTGCCGGGCCGGCAGCGGCACCGGTGGAAGGGTGACGGCGCGATGGTGACGTTTGCGCAGGCGCAGGAGCGCGCCGAGGAATGGATCAACGGGGACGTGCCCGCGTACCAGCACCGCGAGGTGCGCGTACGGGAGTTCGGACTCGGTTTCGTGGTGTGGGCGGAAGACCGCCCCGCGGGCCCGGTGTCCGGGGGCGGCCGGCAGCGGCTCGTCATCGCGCGGGACAGCGGGGAGGTGACGCTCTGGCCCGGCCTGCCGGTGGGTGAGGTGATCCGCCGATACGAGGAGGAGTACGGGGCGTCGGCCGCGCAGGCCGAGGCTTCGGTGCCGGTGCCGCGCATCGACTCGGAGCAGACCTCGTTCATGCTGAGTCCGCCCGAGTGGCTCCAGGAGGCGGCGGACCGGGCCGGGATCCCGGCTGCGCCGGCGGCTTCGGCTGCTCCCGCGAACCCGGTGGCTCCGGTGGTTCCGGCGGCTTCTTCGGCGCCGGTCGGGCAGGCGGCTCCGGCCGCTTCCGGGGCGGGCTCTTCGGAGCCGGATCCGGAGCCCGTGCCGCTGCGGCGCGGGGGAGAGGTCCCCTACGAGCCGACCGCCAACGACGGGGTGCCCGCCGCGGTCCCGACCGGGGCCACGCCCTGGGCCGGGACCGACGTGAACCCCGGTGCGGACTCCGTGTCCGTACCGCTGCCCGCGACGGTGTTCGCGCCGCCGCTCTCCGGGTCGGACCTGGACGACGCCCCGGCGCCGTCGGGGCCGGGGCCGGAGGCGCGCACGACCCTGATGCCCAGGGGCAGTGAACTGCCGAAGACCGCCGTCGTGCCCGCGCTGGACCCGCAGTCGGGGTCGGGGCGGGGTCAGGCGTCCGGTCCCGGGCCGGCGTCCGGTCAGGGCCCGTCGTCCGGTTCCGCTTCCGGTTCGGTGTCCGGCGGGGACATCGCCGACGCGCCGACGAGCAAGGCCCGGGTCAACCGGCCCGGGGCCCCCGCACCCGTGACCCCGCCGGGTCCGCCCGGTGCGCCGGGCGGCGGCGCGGAGTCGCCTTCGTACGCCGCCACCATGCTGGCCGGTCCGGGCGGGCCGCAGCAGCCGGGTCCGCCCGGTCCGCCCGGAGCTCCGGGTGCGCCCGGCGTTCCCGGTGGCGGGCTGGACCACGCCGCGACGATGCTGGCGGGTCCGGCCGTGTCGGGGCAGCCCGCGCCTCCCGGTCCGCCGGGGGCTCCCGGGGCGTCCGGTGGGCGCGGAGACGCGTACGCGGCCACGATGCTGGCCGGTCCCGGCGTACCCCAGCCGCCCGGTCCGCCCGGCCCGCCCGGTGTTCCGGGTGCGGGGCAGCCGCCCGCGCCGCCCGGTCCCCCCGGCGTTCCCGGTGGCGGGCTGGACCACGCCGCGACGATGCTGGCGGGTCCGGCCGTGTCGGGGCAGCCCGCGCCTCCCGGTCCGCCGGGGGCTCCCGGGGCGTCCGGTGGGCGCGGAGACGCGTACGCGGCCACCATGCTGGCCGGTCCCGGCGGGCCGCAGCAGCCGGGTCCGCCCGGTCCGCCCGGTGTTCCGGGTGCGGGGCAGCCGCCCGCGCCTCCCGGTCCCGCGCCGCAGTCACCCGTACACGCGCCGCAGGCACCCGCGCCGCAGGCCTCCGCCCCCGGGGTCCCCACGGTCGGCCCCGGCTACCAGGCCGTGCTGCGCTACCGCGCGCCCGACGGCTCCGAGCAGCAGCTCATCCGCCGTTCCGCGCCCGGCACCCCGCACCCGGAGTGGCAGATCCTGTACGAGCTGCGGGCGATGAACGTGCCCCCGCAGCAGGTACTGGAGCTGCACACCGAGCTGGCCTCGTGCGAGCTGCCCGGCGGCTACTGCGCGCGCATGATCCGCGAGACCTGGCCGCAGGTCCGGATCACCAGCGTGGCCCCGTACGGGACGGACCACGCGGGCCGGCAGCAGGGCATGCGGCACCTGCTGACCCACCAGGGCGAACTGCACCAGGTGGCGGACGGACCGGCGCGCCCCGCGCCGGTGCGCGCACCGCTGCCGCAGGTGCCCTTGCAGCCGGCGATCCCGCTGGACGCGATCGCGCAGGAGCTGGCGGGGGCGTTCGGTCCGCAGGGGGTGTTCCGCTTCGAGCAGCGCGCCGTGTCCCGGCAGGGCGTGCCGGAGATCGTGGCGCAGACGCTGATGTGGTCCGGACTGCCGGTCGATTTCGGGCCGTTCTTCTGGGCCCAGGCCGTACCGGGTGCCCCGCTGCCGACGCTGGCCGAACTGGCGGCGCAGCGACAGGTGCAGCCGGCCTCGGACGCGGGCTCGTACCTGGTGGTGGGCAGCGATTTCGGCAAGGCGCTGTGCGTGCAGTACGGGACCGCGCACATCGTGGCGGTGCCGGTGGAGAGCGGACCGGGCGGGGCGCCGGTGCCCCCGCAGTTCGTGAACTCCTCGCTGCCGCAGTTCGTACGCTCCCTGGCGATGCTGGGTCACATGTGGCGGCTGCGCCAGCATCTGACGCCGGAGCAGGCGGGCCGCTGGACCGTCGATTTCCAGGCGAATCTGGCAGGGCTGGACAGTGCGGCGCTCGCGTCGCCGGAGAACTGGTGGTCGGTGCTGCTGGAGCAGATGTGGGACGGGCTCCTCTGACCGGATTCTGCTGATCTCGCGCGGATCTTCCGCTGATCCGGATGGCCGGGTCGCGACCCTCGAACAGGGTCTCGGCCCGGCCATTCGGGCTTCTGTGAGCAAATGACGCATCCTTGGCAGGAACCCCCGCGAGAGAGGCGCTTCCAGGATGAGTGCACCCTTTACGACCGTGCGTGGCCGTGGCTACCGGGCGGAAGAGGTGGACCGGTACCTCGCCCGGCTGTCGGGGAGCCGGGACGAGGCCTGGGAGCGGGTGGCCCGGCTGACCGTGCTGGCCAAGCAGATGGAGGCGGAGGCGGAGCGGCTGCGCGTGGAGGTCTCCGGACTGGCCCCGCAGACGTACGAGGAGCTCGGCGAGCGCGCCCGCCGGATCCTGCTGCTGGCCGAGGAGGAGTCCGAGACCCTACGGGGCGACGCGCGGGCGGACGCGCTGGCGGCGGCGGGCGCCGCCGAGGCGCACGCCGACCGGGTGGCGGAGCTGGCGCGCGGCGACGCGGCGGCGGTGCGCGACCAGACCGAGGTCAGGGCCCGGCAGGCACTGCTGCGGGCGGGGCGCGAGGCGGACGACGCGCGGACCGAGGCGCGGGACGACGCGGCGGCCTGGCGGGCGGAGGCGCAGGCGGTGCTGGCGGACACGGCCCGCAGGGCGGACGCGCTGCTCGCGGAGCGCGAGCAGGAACACGCGGAGCGCTGGGATGCGGCGGAGCGGGAGCTGGCGGCGCGGGAGGCGGAGCTGGCGTCCCGGCACGCGGAGCTGGAGCGGTACGCGGAATCCCGGCTGGCGGAGGCGAAGCGGGCCTTCGCGCAGGCCCAGGAGACCGCCCGGCACGGTCAGGAGGACGCGGAGGCGAGGGCGGCGGAGCTGATCGCGGAGGCGCGGGTCCGGGAGGAGCGGGTCGGGCGGGAGACGGAGCGGATCCTCCGGGAGCACGGGGAGTCCCAGGACGAGATGCGGGCCCACATGAACCACGTCCGCTCCAGCCTGGCCGCCCTGACGGGCCGCGCCCCGGCGGAGGGCTGACCCGGCCGGATCCGCGCGCCGCCGCTGCCGGGGACCAGTCCCCGGACCCCTGCTCCTCAAACGCCGGAGGGGCTGGATTTTCGCTGGCGTCCGGCTGGATTTTGTACGTGCCCGCACATGCAGGCTGCGCCCGGCCACATCCAGCCCCTCCGGCGTTTGAGGAGCGGGGTCTGGGGCGGAGCCCCAGGAGGGGTCCGGGCGCAGCCCGGGGAACGGGCGAAGGGCGGGTAGGGGAACTCCGCCCCGCGCAGCGGACCCGTCAGGACGGCTGCTCGGGCAGCGGGGCGGACGGCTGCTCGGGCAGCGGGGCGTACGGCGCCGGGTCGCTGCGGAGGCCGTGGGCGGTGACCACCACCGCGAAGGCGGGCGGCGCCGTCGCGGGGAGGGCCACGGTCAGGGCCCCGGACGGGGTGACGGTCGTCGGGAGGGCCGTGCCGTCGACCTCGACCCGCGGGTTGTCCCCGAAGCCGCCGCCCTCGACCGTCAGGAGACCGTCCGTCACGGACACCCTCGTGATCACGGGATTCCCCCGCACCGCCATCTTGTTCAGGAGGTAGGCCCCGGCCGGCGCCCCGGTCAGCGCCCACATCTCCGCCGGCAGCTTCGGCAGCCCGCCGCCCACGTCCGTCAGGAAGAACGCCACCACGTACAGCATCGTGACCGCGCTGAGGGCGACGTACTGCAGGTCGACCAGGTCGGTCCGCCCGCCGTCGTTCGAGATCAGGTCGTGCACCGGGCGCCGCTCCGTGCCCTTCGGCGCCGGTTTGGCCATGGAGCCCCGCTCCACCCGCATGCCGACCACCGCCTTCGCCGCGATGAGGGCGGCGTACGGGCCTCCGAGCAGCGGGAGGTAGACGGTCGTCAGGGCGGACAGGGGCCCCTCGGGGCCCTGGAACCAGTCGACGCCGCCGCCCGCGGTGAGTCCGTAGCCGAGGGTCGCCAGGAGCAGCCAGACCAGGATCACCGTCCAGGCCAGGGCGAGCGTGGTCGAGGTGGAGAGGCGCCCGTCGCGGCCGGTGACGAAGCCGGGGTGGCGGAGCAGGCGCAGGACGATCGGGCCCGCCAGGGCGGCGAGTAAGGCGAGTGCGAAGAGCGCGGACGTCATGTGTGGTCCCCCCGGAAGTGCGGCGTCTCCGCAGAGGGTTACCGACTCAGCCCGAGCATGACAAGTTCCCGGCCCCTCCGCGGCAGCGACTTCGCGCCAACCCGGCCGCACCCGCCCGCACCGCCGCCCTCAGCCCTCCCGCTGCTCCGGCAGCACCGGGAACCGGCGCGGCGCCACCAGCAGCAGCACCAGCGCCGACGCGGCCGCCGCCAGGCTCGCGCCGAGGAAGATGTGGTCCCCGGCGGCGGCCACCGCCCGGCGCAGGTACTCGGCGGCCTCCGGGGGGAGGAGGCCGGGGTGGCTCAGGGCCCTGGACACGTCGTCCAGGTTCGAGGGGAGCCCGGGCACCGGTGCCTGCGACAGCCGGGAGGCGATGGTGGCGTTGGCGACGGCCCCGAGCAGCGCCGCTCCGACGCTCTGCCCGACGTTGCGGCAGAACAGCACCGAGGCCGTCGTGGTTCCGCGCTCCTCCCAGCCCACCGTGGACTGGACCCCCACGATCAGCGGGAGCTGGAAGAGGCCGAGGGCGGCGCCCAGCAGCAGCATGATCAGAACCGGCTGCCAGGCCGCGGCGGGGTAGGGGAGCAGGGCGAAGGAGCCGAGGATCAGGGCGGCCAGCCCGACCCCGGTGGCGGCGGTGTTGCGGAAGCCGATGCGCCGGTAGACGTGCTGCGCGAGGGCGGCGCTGATGGGCCAGCTCAGGGTCATCGCGGAGGCGACCAGGCCGGCGCCGGTGGGGCCGAGGCCCAGTACGGACTGGGCGTACGTCGGCATGAACAGCATCGGGGCGACCATCAGCAGGCCGAGCCCGGCCATGGCCAGGTTGACGGCGGCGATGGTGCGCCGGCGCCACACCCAGCCGGGCAGGATGGGCTGTTCGGCCCGGCGTTCGATCCGGACGACGAGCACGCCCAGCGCCGCGGCGGCTCCGAGCAGGACCAGCGAGGGCGCCGACAGCCAGGGCCAGGCGACCCCGCCCTGCACGAGCGCGAAGAGCAGCAGCCCCCCGCAGGCGAAGACGGCCACGGCTCCGGGCCAGTCGACGGGGCCGGTGCGGCCGGGGGGCCGGGTGGGCTCGACCAGGTGGCGGCTGATGATCCACAGGGCGGCGGCGGCCAGCGGCAGGTTGAGCAGGAAGATCCAGCGCCAGTCGGTGTACGAGGCGATCAGCCCGCCGAGCGCGGGGCCGGCCAGCGCCGAGCCGGCCCAGACCACGGACATCCGGGACTGGATGCGCGGCCGGTCCTTGAGGGGGTACAGATCGGCGGCCAGGGTCTGCACGGTGCCCTGAAGGGCACCGCCGCCCAGGCCCTGGAGGATCCGGAAGGCGATGAGGGCGGCCATGTTCCAGGCGGCCGCGCACAGCAGGGAGCCGAGGAGGAAGAGGCTGATGCCGAGGAGCAGGACGGGCTTGCGGCCGTAGGTGTCGGAGAGCTTGCCGTAGACGGGCAGGGTGACCGTTCCGGCCAGGATGTAGCCGGAGAAGATCCAGGAGAAGACGGCGAAGCCGCCGAGGTCGCCGACGATCTGCGGGACGGCGGTGGCGACGATGGCGCCGTCGAGGGCGACGAGGCCCATGGTCAGCATCAGGGCGGCGACGACGGCCTTGCGGGGCCGCCCGGGCGGGGATGCCGCCTGCGGACCCGTTCCCGTACCCGCGCCCGTGCGGGTACCCGTACCCGTACCCGCGCCCGTGCCGGTATCCGCGCCCGCCTTGGCGGAGGCTTGGTTTCCGGATCCGGCCCGGTCGGCCCGGTCGGCCCGGTCATCCTCGGGTATGCCACCGGCACTGTCGTCAGTACTCGCGCCCGTGCTCTCCCCTGAGCCCATGAAAAACCCTTCACCCCGTGCTTACCTGCGCGGACACCTTCTCACTGCGGCATTACGGGGTGGTATCCCCCGAGGGCGCCTCGTCCCAACGGGCGAGATCCCCTAGGGGTTGGTCCTCATAAGGGTCCAGGGGCGCTTCGTCCCGGGGGAGGACGAGGAAAGGCGGTGGCCGTCCTTAACTGGTCACTACAGGGCGGGAGTCCGGGGGGTAGGGCTAGCACCCCTATGGATACGGCGATTGGCACCAGCGCGCCGCGGCACCCCTCCCGACAGACTTCGAATGAAGCGCATCACAGCGCACGCACCGACGACCAGACGCATCAGAACGAGGGGAAACACCGTGACAACGGCTATGACCGAAACCAGGCACGGGGGTACTGGAGGGCATGAGGCCGTCGCGGCGCGGGCACGGAAGGTCGTCAAGGCCTACGGCTCCGGCGAGACGCGGGTCGTCGCCCTCGACGCGGTGGACGTGGACATCCACCGCGGCCAGTTCACCGCGATCATGGGGCCCTCGGGCTCCGGCAAGTCCACGCTCATGCACTGCCTGGCCGGTCTGGACACGGTCACGAGCGGCCAGATCTTCCTGGACGACACCGAGATCACCGGTCTGAAGGACAAGAAGCTCACGCAGCTCCGCCGCGACCGGATCGGCTTCATCTTCCAGGCCTTCAACCTGCTGCCGACGCTCAACGCCCTGGAGAACATCACGCTCCCCATGGACATCGCCGGCCGCAAGGCCGACGCGGAGTGGCTGAACCGGGTCGTGGAGACCGTGGGTCTGGCGGGTCGCCTCAAGCACCGGCCGACCGAGCTCTCCGGAGGCCAGCAGCAGCGCGTGGCGGTCGCCCGCGCCCTGGCCTCCCGGCCCCAGATCATCTTCGGCGACGAGCCCACCGGAAACCTCGACTCCCGGGCCGGCGCGGAGGTCCTCGGCTTCCTGCGCCGTTCGGTGAACGAGCTGGGCCAGACCATCGTCATGGTCACCCACGACCCGGTCGCCGCCTCCTACGCGGACCGCGTCATCTTCCTCGCGGACGGCCGGATCGTGGACGAGATGTACACGCCCACCGCCGACCAGGTCCTGGACCGCATGAAGGACTTCGACGCCCGTGGGCGGACGTCATGACCGTCATGAAGACCGCGCGGCGCAACTTCTTCGCGCACAAGGGACGCATGGCGCTCTCCGCCGTGGCCGTCCTGCTCTCCGTCGCCTTCGTCTGCGGGACGCTGGTGTTCACGGACACCATGAACACCACCTTCGACAAGCTGTTCGCGGTCACCAACTCCAATGTCACGATCACCCCGAAGGAGGCCGAGGACACCGGGGAGACCCCCGACACCGGCAAGCCGCAGGCGCTGCCCGCCTCGGTCGTCGAGCAGGTGAAGAAGACCGAGGGCGTACGGTCCGCCGAGGGCGGCGTGTCCTCGATGGCGGTCACCGTCGTCAACTCCAAGAACGAGAACCTCGGCTCGACCACGGGAGCCCCGACCTTCGCGGGCAACTGGACCGAGAACGAGCTGCGGTCGATGAAGATCATCGAGGGGCAGGCCCCGCGCGGCCCCACCGACGTGATGATCGACAGCGACACGGCGAAGAAGCACCACCTCAACCTCGGCGACGACATCCGCACCATCGCCGTCACCGGTGACATCCGCTCCAAGATCACCGGCATCGCCGCCTTCACCGTGACCAACCCGGGTGCGACCGTCGTCTACTTCGACACCGCCACCGCGCAGCAGAAGCTGATCGGCGCCCCGAGCACCTTCACCCACGTGAACGTCACCGCCAAGGACGGGGTGAGCGACGCGCAGCTGAAGCAGAACGTCGCCTCCGCGCTCGGCGCCGACACCTACAAGCTGCAGACCGCCAAGGAAGCCGCGGACGACAACCGCAAGAACATGGACTTCCTCGACATCATGAAGTGGGTGATGCTCGGCTTCGCCGCGATCGCCTTCCTCGTCGGGATCTTCCTGATCTTCAACACCTTCTCGATGCTGGTCGCCCAGCGCACCCGGGAGATCGGCCTGATGCGGGCCATCGGCGCCGACAGCGGCCAGGTCCTCAAGTCGGTGGTCATCGAGGCCTTCCTGCTCGGTGTGGTCGGCTCGATCCTCGGCGTCGCCGCCGGCATCGGACTGGCCGTCGGCCTGATGCAGCTCATGAGCCAGCTCGGCATGAGCCTGTCCACCGAGGACCTGACCATCGCCTGGACCACCCCGGTCATCGGCATTGTCCTCGGCGTCGTCGTCACCGTCGTCTCCGCCTTCATACCGGCCCGCCGGGCCGGCAAGGTCTCCCCGATGGCCGCCCTGCGCGAGTCCGGCACCCCCGGCGACAAGAAGGCGGGCCGGATCCGTGCCGCCCTGGGCCTGGGCCTCACCGGCATCGGCGCCGCGGCCCTGTACCTCGCCGGTACCGCTGACGCCGCCGGGACCGGAGCGCAGTGGCTGGGTCTGGGCGTGCTGTTCACCCTCATCGGGTTCATCGTGATCGGCCCGCTCCTCGCGAGCGTCGTGGTCCGGGCCCTGTCCGCCCCGGTGCTTCGGCCCTTCGGCTCCATAGGCCGCCTCGCCGAGCGCAACGCGCTGCGCAACCCGCGCCGCACCGGCGCCACCGCCGCCGCGCTGATGATCGGCCTCGCGCTGGTCGCCTGCCTGTCGGTGGTCGGCTCCTCGATGGTGGCCTCGGCCACCGACGAGCTCGACAAGTCGGTCGGCGCGGACTTCATCGTCCAGTCCCAGACCGGGCAGCCGGTCGTACCGCAGGCCGAGCAGGCGCTGCGGGCCACGCCGGGCCTGGCACACGTCACCGCCTACCGGGAGGTCGACGCCAAGATCACGGCCCCCGACGGCAGCACCGAGTCCGACGGCCTCGGGGTCCAGGACCCCACCTACGCCCAGGACGTCCGCCGCAAGACCACCGCCGGCCAGCACGCCGACGCGTACAAGCCGGGCTCGATGTCGGTGGGTTCCGAATACGCCACCAAGCACCAGGTCAAGCTCGGTGACGAGCTGACGGTCGCCTTCACCGGCGGCAAGACCGCCAAGCTCAAGGTCGCGGCGATCACCAGCGACGAGGGCAACCTCGACAAGGGCATGAAGTACGTCAGCACCGCCGTCGCCGAGGCGAACCTGCCGGCCGACAAGATGCCCCGGCCCTTCATGGTGCTGGCCACCGCGAAGGACGGCCAGGACGACGCCGCCTACGCGGCCGTCAAGTCGACGCTGGCCGAGTACCCGCAGTACCAGGTGCTCAACCAGACGGACTACAAGCAGGCGCTGAAGGACCAGGTCGGCCAGCTCCTGAACGTGGTCTACGCCCTCCTCGCCCTCGCGATCATCGTCGCGGTCCTGGGCGTGGTGAACACCCTGGCCCTCTCGGTGGTCGAGCGGACCCGCGAGATCGGCCTGATGCGCGCCATCGGCCTCTCCCGCCGCCAGCTCCGCCGCATGATCCGCCTGGAGTCCGTGGTCATCGCCCTCTTCGGCGCCCTGCTGGGCCTCGGTCTGGGCATGGGCTGGGGCGCCACCGCCCACCAGCTCCTCGCACTGGAGGGCATGAAGATCCTCGAGATCCCGTGGCCCACCATCCTCGGCGTGTTCGCCGGATCCGCCCTGGTCGGCCTGCTGGCCGCCCTGGTCCCCGCCTTCCGGGCGGGCCGGATGAACGTACTGAACGCGATCGCCAGCGAGTAGCCGCCGCCGGTCGTACGGGGGAAGACCCGGCCCCGCCTCACCCGTTCGGGTGGGGCGGGGCCGGGGTCGTTTCGGTCGGAGGGTCCCTGTCCGCCGGACCTTCCCCGCGAGCGGGACGACCTCGGCCACCGGCTCTCCGGCCTTGCTGATGATGACCCCTTTGCCGGTGGCGACGGGACTCGAATCCCACGCGCGGGTGTCGGACCCGCGTCGTAGGGTGGGAACCCCCGGCCCGTTCGACGTGTCGGGTCCTTCGCGTTGCCGCCTCGCGGGGACGCACCGCACCTCATCGGATGGAAAGCCGCCTTCATGAGCCTGCACGGACTGCTCGACGCCGTCACCCGGGACCCCGCACTCGCCGAGGCGGTCACCGCGGCCGGGGACGGCAACCGCATGCACGTGGACCTCGTCGGCCCGGCTGCCGCGCGGCCCTTCGCCATCGCCGCGCTGGCCGCCCGTACCGGGCGCACCGTGCTCGCCGTCACCGCCACCGGGCGGGAGGCGGAGGACCTGGCCGCCGCACTGCGCTCGATGCTCAACCCCGACGAGGTCGCCGAGTACCCGTCCTGGGAGACGCTCCCGCACGAACGGCTGAGCCCGCGCAGCGACACCGTGGGCCGCCGGATCGCGGTGCTGCGCCGGCTCGCGCACCCGAGCAAGGACGACCCCGCCGCGGGACCGGTCTCCGTGGTCGTCGCCCCGATCCGCTCCGTGCTCCAGCCGCAGGTCAAGGGGCTCGGGGACCTGGTGCCGGTGAGCCTTCGGCAGGGCGAGAGCGTGGACCTCGGGGCGGTGACGCAGGCACTCGCCGCGGCCGCGTACGCCCGCGTGGAGCTCGTCGAGAAGCGCGGCGAGTTCGCGGTGCGCGGCGGCATCCTCGACGTGTTCCCGCCCACCGAGGAACACCCGCTGCGCGTGGAGTTCTGGGGCGACGAGGTCGAGGAGATCCGCTACTTCAAGGTCGCCGACCAGCGCTCCCTGGAGATCGCCGAGCACGGCCTGTGGGCCCCGCCCTGCCGGGAACTGCTCCTCACCGACCAGGTGCGCGAACGCGCCGCGGCCCTCGCCGAGCTCCACCCCGAGCTCGGCGAACTGCTGCACAAGATCGCCGAAGGGATCGCCGTCGAGGGCATGGAGTCCCTGGCCCCGGTCCTGGTCGACGACATGGAGCTGCTGATCGACGTCCTGCCCGCCGGGTCGATGGCCGTCGTGTGCGACCCGGAGCGGGTGCGGACGCGCGCCTCGGACCTGGTGGCGACCTCCCAGGAGTTCCTGATGGCCTCCTGGGCCGCCACCGCCGGCGGCGGAGAGGCCCCCATCGACGTGGGCGCGGCCTCGCTGCGCGGGATCGCCGACGTACGGGAGCACGCGCGCGAGCTCGGCATGATGTGGTGGTCGGTGTCCCCGTTCGCGGCGGACGAGGACGCTGCGGTCCACGGAGACACCCTCACCCTCGGCATGCACGCCCCCGAGGCCTACCGCGGCGACACCGCCCGGGCGCTCGCCGACACCAAGGCCTGGATCGCCGACGGCTGGCGCACCGTCTTCCTGACCGAGGGCCACGGCCCGGCCGCCCGTACCGTCGAGGTGCTCGGCGGCGAGGGCATCGCGGCCCGCCTGGAGGCGGACGTCACCGTCCTGGAGCCCTCGCTGGTCCACGTCTCGTGCGGCTCCCTCGACAACGGCTTCGTCGACCCGGTCCTCAAGCTCGCCGTCCTCACCGAGACCGACCTGACCGGCCAGCGCACCGCCACCAAGGACCTCGGCCGGATGCCGACCCGGCGCCGCAAGACGATCGACCCCCTCACCCTGGAGGTCGGCGACTACATCGTCCACGAGCAGCACGGCGTCGGCCGCTACATCGAGATGGTGCAGCGCACCGTGCAGGGCGCCACCCGCGAGTACCTGCTCGTCGAGTACGCGCCGGCCAAGCGCGGCCAGCCCGGCGACCGCCTCTACATCCCCACCGACCAGCTGGAGCAGGTCACCAAGTACGTCGGCGGCGAGGCCCCGACCCTGCACCGGCTCGGCGGCGCCGACTGGACCAAGACCAAGGCGCGCGCGAAGAAGGCGGTCAAGGAGATCGCCGCCGACCTGATCAAGCTCTACAGCGCCCGCATGGCGGCCCCCGGCCACACCTTCGGCCCGGACACCCCCTGGCAGCGCGAGCTGGAGGACGCCTTCCCGTACGCGGAGACCCCCGACCAGCTCACCACCATCGCCGAGGTGAAGGAGGACATGGAGAAGTCGGTCCCCATGGACCGCCTGATCTGTGGCGACGTCGGCTACGGCAAAACCGAGATCGCGGTGCGTGCGGCCTTCAAGGCCGTCCAGGACGGCAAGCAGGTCGCCGTCCTCGTCCCGACCACGCTGCTGGTGCAGCAGCACTTCGGCACCTTCTCCGAGCGGTACGCACAGTTCCCGGTCAAGGTGAAGGCGCTGTCGCGCTTCCAGAGCGACACCGAGTCCAAGGCGACGCTGGAGGGCCTGCGCGAGGGCTCCGTCGACATCGTCATCGGCACGCACCGGCTGTTCTCGCAGGAGACCAAGTTCAAGGACCTGGGCCTGGTCATCGTCGACGAGGAGCAGCGGTTCGGCGTCGAGCACAAGGAGCAGCTCAAGAAGCTGCGCGCCAACGTCGACGTGCTGACGATGTCCGCGACCCCCATCCCGCGCACCCTGGAGATGGCGGTGACCGGCATCCGCGAGATGTCCACGATCACCACCCCGCCCGAGGAGCGCCACCCGGTCCTGACCTTCGTCGGCCCCTACGAGGAGAAGCAGATCGGCGCCGCGATCCGCCGCGAGCTGCTCCGCGAGGGCCAGTGCTTCTACATCCACAACCGGGTCGAGTCCATCGACCGGGCGGCCGCCAAGCTCCGCGAGATCGTGCCCGAGGCGCGCATCGCGACGGCGCACGGCCAGATGTCGGAACAGGCCCTGGAACAGGTCGTGGTGGACTTCTGGGAGAAGAAGTTCGACGTCCTGGTCTCGACGACGATCGTCGAGTCGGGCATCGACATCTCCAACGCCAACACCCTCATCGTCGAGCGCGGCGACAACTTCGGCCTCTCCCAGCTCCACCAGCTGCGCGGCCGCGTGGGCCGTGGCCGCGAGCGCGGGTACGCGTACTTCCTGTACCCGCCGGAGAAGCCGCTGACCGAGACCGCGCACGAGCGGCTCGCGACGATCGCCCAGCACACCGAGATGGGCGCGGGCATGTACGTGGCGATGAAGGACCTGGAGATCCGCGGCGCGGGCAACCTGCTCGGCGGCGAGCAGTCCGGCCACATCGCGGGCGTCGGCTTCGACCTCTACATCCGGATGGTCGGCGAGGCCGTTGCCGACTACCGGTCGGCCGTGGACGGAGGGGTCGAGGAGGAGCCGCCGCTGGAGGTCAAGATCGAGCTGCCGGTCGACGCGCACGTTCCGCACGACTACGCGCCGGGCGAGCGGCTGCGCCTCCAGGCGTACCGGTCCATCGCGGCGGCCAACTCCGAGGAGGACGTCAAGGCGGTCCGCGAGGAGCTCACCGACCGCTACGGCAAGCTGCCGGAGCCGGTGGAGAACCTGCTGCTGGTGGCCGGACTGCGGATGCTCGCCCGTGCCTGCGGGGTCGGCGACATCACCCTCCAGGGGCCCAACATCCGCTTCGGGCCGGTGGAGTTGCGCGAATCGCAGGAACTGCGGCTGAAGCGGCTCTACCCGGGCTCGGTGATCAAGCCGGCCGCCTCGCAGGTGCTGGTGCCGCGACCGAAGACCGCCCGGGTGGGTGGGAAGCCGCTGGTCGGACGGGAACTGCTGGGCTGGACCGGGGAGTTCCTCGCCACGATCCTCGGCTCGTAGGCGTGTAGGCGTGTAGGCGTGTACTGACGCCCCGACACGGCGACGGCCGCGGCGGTGACCTTCCGGTCCCCGGTCGCGGCCGTTCGCGTTCCCGCTGGGGTTACTTGTTCGGGTCGTCGTCGATGCCGAGCTTCTCTTCCATCTGCTGCTGTGCCTTGTCGACTTGGTCGGCGTACTTGTTGCCGGTCTTCTCGTTGACCTCTTGCTCGAGGTTGTCCGAGATGTCCTTGCCCTTGTCCTTGAACCTGTCGAAAATCCCCATGCTCCGGCTCCTTCCGTAATCCCGTTTGCGACGCTACGCCCGTTTGAGGTGGTTCGCTCGCTGGAGAGTCGGAACGTCCCGTAAAGGGATGGAGTTTATGATCTTGTCCTATGCGTCCCCACCTGCTGTTTCCCGCCCTGCTGCTCGCCTCCGCCGTCGCGCTCTCCGGCTGCACGGTGCTCCCCGGGCCGGGCGCCGGTGCGGGTGCGAACGCCCCAGGCCCGGCCAACGGCCCGGTGGCCCTGGCCTCGGTGGACGGGCTCGCGGTCAAGGGGCGGGCGCCGAAGACGGGGTACGCGCGCGAGCAGTTCGGCAAGGGCTGGCTGGACACGGACGGCAGCGGCTGCGGGACCCGCGAGGACATCCTCAAGCGGGACCTCGCCCGGACCACGTTCAAGGACGGCTGCAAGGTGCTGACCGGGGTGCTGGAGAAGGACCCCTACACCGGGGCCCGCATCACGCACGAACGGGGCCGCACCGGCGTGGACATCGACCACATCGTGGCCCTCTCCGACGCCTGGCAGAAGGGGGCCGGCGGCTGGGACAAGGGCAAGCGGATCGCCTTCGCCAACGATCCGCTGAACCTCCTGGCGGTCGACGCCGCGGCCAACCGCAAGAAGGGGGACGGCGACGCGGCCACCTGGCTCCCGCCCGACCGCGGGTACCGCTGCCGTTACGTCGCTGCCCAGATCGCGGTCAAGCGGAAGTACGGTCTGTGGGTCACGGCCGGTGAGCGCGATGCGATGAAGCGCGTGCTGACCGGCTGCCCCGGGGAGCGCCTGCCGACCGGGGGCAACCCCACCCGCCCGCCGGAACGGCTGCGCTGATCCACCCCCGGGTCGGGTCCAGGGCCGCCCTGTGGGTCGGGCCCGGACCACCCCCCTGCATCAGGTCCTGGGCCACCCCGTGGGTCGGGCCCGGACCACCCCCTGCATCAGGCCTGTGATCAGGCCTTCTTCCAGTCCTGGCAGTCGACGGTCGTGAAGAAGCCGTCCCCGGCCTCGATCGTCACGACGGCCTGGCCCTCGGGGTTCTCGTTCGCGATGATCGTGTCGACGCTGCCGGACGCGTCCTTGGTGCGCTCCCAGTAGCAGCCGGTGCCGTCCTCGGTGGAGCCCGCGGACTTGTAGGTGCCCGGGGCGACGTCGACGCCGACCTTGAGCATGCCGGCCTTGCCGGACATCTCGGCCTTCGGGGTGCCCGTGGCCTTCGGGTCCACGAGCTCCCAGCCCTTGCAGCCCTCGGTCTTGAAGATCTTGTCGGTGGCGGCGATGGCCACGTACGTGGAGCCCACGGCGTTGGCGTTGTCGATGAGCGACTCCGCCTCGCCCTTGGAGTCCTTGGCGCGCTCCCAGTAGCAGTTGTCGTCGGCCTTGTTGCCCGTCGAGCGGTAGAGGCCCGGCTGGACGTCGGAGCCGACCTGGAAGGTGCCGCTGCCCTTGATGGCCGACTTGGCCTTGCCCGCGTCGGGGGCCGGGGCGCTGCTCGCCGCCGCCGGCTTCGAGGCGGCCGCGTCGGCGCCCTTGTCGGCAGTGGTGTCCGCGCCGCTGCACGCGCTGAGCGTCACGAGGGCGATGGCCGCGCCGCAGCTCGTCAGGACCTTGGTGCGGGTGGTGCGGGCGATCCAACTGGTGCGCGTGGTCTGGGACATGCGTGTGGCTCCTACCTGATCTGACGGCCTGTTCGGTGTGATCATCACAGCAGAGCCTGTGAACCGAGTCAACGAGTTTTTGAGGGGCTGTTAAATTCACGCTGTGAATGGGTCTCTCCTCTTTGCAGCGGTATGCTCGCGCACATGCCGGAGCAGAAGCCCCCCACCGCGGCCCCAGCCACCCCCACAGCCCCTACCGCCCCCGAAGCCCGCGAATCACCCGAAGTCGCCACCCCCGAAGTCGCCCCCGAGGTGACCGCCGCGGAGATCGCCCGCCTCGCCGGAGTCGGCCGCGCCGCCGTGAGCAACTGGCGCCGCCGCCACGCCGACTTCCCCCGCCCCGTCGGCGGCACCGAGACCAGTCCCTCCTTCGCGCTCGCGCAGGTCACCGACTGGCTCCGGGCCCAGGGAAAGCTCGCCGAAGTCCCGCTGCGCGAGCGCGTCTGGCAGTACGTGACCGCCCACCCCGGCGGCTCCGTGGCCGCGCTCGTCAAAGCCGGGAGCGCGCTGCTCCTCGTACGCGACCGGCCCAGGGAGTGGTTGGAGGCCGCGGCCGTCTCCGACGAGCGGATGGCCACCCTGCTGGCGCCCGCCCTCGACCGGGTGCTCGCCCTGCGGTTCGGGCCCGCGCACCCGCTCGGAGCCACCGCCCCGCTGCCGGCCGCCTCGGTGCCCTTCCTGCGGGCCGCGGCCGAGCTCGCCGCCGAACTCGGCACCAGGGGAGCCTTCGAGTTCCTGCTCGGCCGCCATCTCGAAGCCAACCCCCGCCAGTACACGCTCACTCCGGACGGCCTCGCCCTCCTCATGGCCGCCCTCGCCGGCCCCGTCTCCGGCGCGAGCCCCGGCTCCTCCGGAGCGGCCGGCGCCGTGCCCTTCACGGTCCTGGACCCGGCCTGCGGCACCGGCACCCTGCTGCGGGCCCTCCCCGGGGCCACCATCCGCTACGCGCAGGACAGTTCGCCCGAGCTCGCCTCCCTCGCCGCCCTGCGCCTCGCCCTGCAGTCGGACGCCCCGGTCCGCGCCGCCGCCGCCGACAGCCTGCGCGCCGACGCCTTCGCGCGGCCCGCCGCCGAACCGGTCGACGCCGTGCTCTGCCACCCGCCGTTCAACGAACGCAACTGGGGCCACGAGGAGCTGGCCTACGACCCGCGCTGGGAGTACGGACTGCCGGCCCGCGCGGAATCCGAACTCGCCTGGGTCCAGCACGCCCTGGCCCACCTGCGCGAGGGCGGCACCGCCGTCCTGCTCATGCCGCCCGCCGCCGCAGCCCGCCGCTCCGGCCGCCGGATCCGGGCCGACCTGCTCCGCCGGGGCGCGCTGCGGGCCGTCGTCGCCCTCCCGGCCGGCGCCGCGCCCCCGTACGGGATCCCGCTGCACCTGTGGGTGCTGCGCAGGCCTGCCCCGCAGGCGGCGCCCCCCGCGGGGCTGCTCCTCGTGGACACCGCCGCACTCGCCGACGGGCCCGGGCAGGGCCCGGGGCGGGCCGGGTGGGCCGCCGTGCACAGTGCGGTGGAGGAGGCCTGGACGGCGTACGAGCGCGGCGGACCGGCCCCGGACGTCCCGGGCGTGCGCCGCGTGGTGCCCGTCGTGGACCTGCTCGACGACGATGTGGACCTGACCCCGGCCCGCCACCTGCCGCCGCCCGCCGCGGGCGGCGGCCTGGCCGAGCTGACCGCCGTACGGGACCGGCTGGACTCGACGCTGACCCGTGCGGCCCGGCTCACCCCGCCCGCCCCGCCCGCCGACGCGAAGGACCGGCCCGCCGCCGCGCCCGCCCGGCTGCCGCTGACCACCGTCGGCGAACTCGCCCGCGCCGGAGCCCTGCTCCTGTACACGGGCACGGGCAGCGGAGCGGGCCGGGCCCCCGTCCTGACCGAGTACGACGTGAGCGCCGGCACCGGGCCGTCCGGCACCCTGGCCGCCGCCGCCGAGCAGCCCCTGCTGACCGCACCCGGTGACGTGGTGGTCCCCCTCACCGGAGGCGCCGGCGTGGCCCGCGTGGTCGACGCGGCCACCGCCGGGGCGGCGCTCGGCCGGGGCCTGCAGCTGCTGCGGCCCGATCAGGCCGCGCTGGACCCCTGGTTCCTGGCCGGGTTCCTGCGCGCCACCGCCAACAACCGCCGCGCCAGCAGCCACGCCTCCACCACGACCCGGCTCGACGTGCGCCGCCTCGAACTGCCCCGGCTGCCACGGACCGAGCAGGAGGTCTACGGGGCGCGGTTCCGGGCGCTGGCCGAGTTCGAGGACGCCCTGAGGCTGGCCGCCCGGCTCGGGGAGCAGCTCGTCCAGGGCCTGTACGACGGACTGTCGGACGGCACGGTCCGGCCCGAATGAGCCTGCGGGGCCCGGCCGGGCTGCGACCGTACAACGGTTGAGTGCATCCCCTCACTCCCGGCCGGGAACGCTGTATACCCTCATACCCCCAAACACTGAATCCTTCACCCTCCCTCCGCACGGCCCGTCAGGAGCAGCGATGCACGGCCCCGGCACCCCGCCGCCCCACGGTCACCAGCCCAGCACCGGGGGCGTGGTGGCGCTCCGCGTGCTGTTCGCGCTGCTGCCGATCCTGAGCTGCGGGTTCCTCGCCTGGGGGACGATGCTGCGGCTCGCCCTGGTCACCCGCAAGAGCCGGGACTGGTGGCTGCTCGCGGCCTCCGGCGTGGCCGAGGTCGCGTTCCTGGCGCTGATCGGTGAGGACCCGACCCCGGACGCCAGCGGCTGGCAGGGCAACACGGGGGCCTTCGGCACGCTCCTGAACGGCCTCGCGGTGTGCATCTACTACCTCGTCGCCGAGATCCGGCACTTCGAGGCGCTCAAGGCCGGGCCCGCCGCGGCCGGCTGGTACCCGCCGCCCGCCTCCCCCTACGTACCGCCCCAGCAGCAGGCCGGGCCCGCCTACGGATACCCGCCGGTGGCCCAGACCGGCCCGCAGCAGCACGCGCAGCCGCACCAGCACCAGCACCACCAGCCCGCGCCGCAGCAGGCCCCCGAGCCCGCGCCCGCCCCGACGCCGCCCCCGCGCATCGGGCAGGTCCGCGCCGAACTCGACGAGCTCAGCGAACTCCTGCG
Organism: Streptomyces stoeckheimensis; assembly: GCF_045822005.1. NCBI lineage: Bacteria > Bacillati > Actinomycetota > Actinomycetes > Kitasatosporales > Streptomycetaceae > Streptomyces > Streptomyces stoeckheimensis. The sequence goes on from NZ_CP169550.1 coordinate 5,461,171, forward strand.
CCGCCAGCAGCCGCCCCAGGGCGAGGACCCCCGCCCGTGACGGACCGGCTCATCGGGGACCGCTACCAGCTCGCCACCATCCTGGGCCAAGGTGGCATGGGCCAGGTGTGGACGGCGTACGACCGGCGCCTGGACCGCCGCGTCGCGGTCAAACTGCTGCGCCCCGACAAGGTGGCCGGCCCCGGCTCCGTGGCCGAGGAGCTGCGCCGCCGCTTCGTGCGCGAATGCCGGGTCACCGCTCAGGTCGACCACCCCGGGCTGGTCACCGTGCACGACGCGGGCAGCGACGGGGACGAGCTGTACCTCGTCATGCAGTACGTGGAGGGCGCCGACCTCGCGGACCACCTCGCCGAGCACGACCCCTACCCGTGGCCGTGGGCGGTCTCGGTGATCGCGCAGCTGTGCTCGGTGCTCTCGGCCGTGCACGCGGTGCCGATCGTGCACCGGGACCTGAAGCCGCGCAACGTCATGGTCCGCCCCGACGGGACCGTGCTGGTCCTCGACCTCGGTGTCGCCTCCGTGATGGACACCGACACCACCCGCCTCACCAGCACCGGTTCGCCGATCGGCAGCCCCGCGTACATGGCCCCCGAACAGGCCATGGGCGGGGCCGTCGGCCCGCACACCGACCTCTACGCGCTCGGCGTGGTCCTGTACGAGCTGCTGTCCGGCAACGTCCCCTTCGCCGGCTCCACGGCGCTCGGGGTGCTCCACCGGCACCTGTACGAACCCCCGCTCCCGGTGCGCCAGTTGCGCCCCGAGGTCCCGCAGCAGCTGGAAGCCGTACTCCTGAAGCTGCTGGCCAAGGACCCGCAGGACCGGCCCGCCTCCGCGCAGGCGGTGTACGCGGCCCTCGCGCCGCTGCTGCCCCACCACGGCTCGGGCGCCCCCACCGGCCCCCTCGACCCGACCCGCCCCTTCCTGCGCCCGCAGGCCCCCTGGCCCGACCGCGCCACCGTGATCCCGCCCCGGCCCGCGACCCCGCCCCCGCCGCCCAGGCCGGACGTCCCGGCAGCCGTCGAGGAGGCCAAGAAGCTCCTCGACCAGGGCATGCTCACCCAGGCCGTGGACATCCTCGGCGGCATCCTCCCGGCGGCGGCCGAGCAGCACGGCGCGCACTCGCCGGTGGTCCGCTCCCTGCGCAAGCAGTACGCGGCCACGCTGATGGACGACGGTCAGTACCGCCGGGCCCTGCCCGAACTTCGCCGGCTCGCGGAGGAGTTCCCGGCCGGCGACCCGCAGTCCCTGCGCTTCCGCTACGACGCGGCCCAGTGCCTGGAACAGCTCGGCGAACCGGCGGCCGCCCTCGCCGAGTACCGGGCGCTCCTGCCGCTCTTCGAGAACCACTACGCGAACCCGGACCCGGGCCTCCCGCTGGAGGTCCGCCGCCGCATAGCGCACCTGCTGCTCTCGCTCGGCGACCGCCCGGCGGCCCACGACACCCTGGCCCGCCTCCTCTTCGACGCGGAACGCCTGCACGGCCCGAACCACCCCTTCACCGAGGAGGTCCGCCGCACCCTGCTCTGGCTGGGTCAGGTCCGCTGACGCCGCCGGCCGGCCGCGAGCGCGCCGGGCCGGCCCGGCAGTCCCAGCAGGACCGCCAGGACCAGCAGGGCCGCCCCCGCGACCGCCGCCCCCGGGATGAGGCCCGGGGGTCGGAAGGTGCAGCCGATGCTGGTGGTGCGGCCGTCCAGCGGGACCGCGACCAGGCCCAGCCGGCCCGCTGCCGGGCGGCCGTTGCAGGTCCAGCCCGCGATCGCGGGGGCGGCGAGCACCGCCGTGCCCGTGCTGCCCGGCGGGAGCACGGCGCGGACGCCCGAGGAGCCGACCCGTACGGACACCGCCGCCGTGGCGCGCAGTCGGGCGACGGCCGCGGTCAGCAGGGAGCGGTCCAGGCAGGACAGCTGCCAGTGCGCCGGAGCCGCCTGCTCGAAGACCAGCGCCGAGACCGGGCCGCGGGAGACCCCCAAGGGTTGGAGGGCGGCCCTGTTGCGCGGCGGGTTGGCGTTCAGCCGGAAGGCCGGTCCGTCCGCGAGGCGGGCCGTCCCGTTGTACTCCGGGGCCGACAGGAAGGCCTCCGTCCCCGCCCGGCAGACCCCGGGGGAGAGCGGATCCTCGTACACCCGAGCGCCCAGCAGGAGCTCCTGGTTGGCGAAGGGCGAGGCCCCGTACGCCGGCTGCGCGCCGGGCGGGCGGACGGTGACCAGCGGCGGGACCTCGGCCCGCGCGACCGTGCCGTCGGGCCGCAGCCGGGCGCCGACGGAGAACACGGCGTCCGTCACCGGGTTGTCGAGGCTCTGCACGTTGCGGCCGCGCGAGGTCCAGCCCGCCCCGAGGGCCACCATGGTCCGCGTGAACAGGTCCGGGGTGTGGCTGCTGTAGTACGCGCCGCCCTCCCCGCCCAGCAGCATCGGGTCGTTGCCGGTCAGCGCGGGCCGCCCGGCGTCCGTGCGGTACGCGGGCCAGCCCTCGGCGCCCTTCAGTGCATCGGCCCGCGCGGTGTGCGCCGCCCCCCACACCGGGTAGTCGTCCAGGCCCGCCAGCTTGCCCCGCTCCCCGTGGGCGGTGGTCGCCGCCGCCTGCGCCAGCAGGACCAACGCCAGCACGGCCGCCGCCGGCAGCACCAGGCGCCGGTGGCGCAGGGCCCACCAGGCGGCGCCCGCCAGGGCCAGCCCGCCGCCGAAGAGGGCGAGTCCCCACGGGGTCGCGAGCCGGCTCCCGCTCGCCGCGAGCAGGACGGCCGCCAGCACCGCCGCACCGCCCGCCAGCGCCCACGGCCGGGGCGGGCCGGCCGACAGCCCCGCCCAGGCGGCCATCACCACGATCCCGGCCAGCACGAAGGTCTGCCGGTACGGGCTGCCGTTGGGCGTCGCGAAGAGGTGCCAGGCCAGGTGCGTCGGCATCCACTGGAAGGACAGCAGCACCAGCAGGACGAGCCCCGTCCACACCAGCCGCTCCCGCCCCGGCACGGCCCGGTGGAAGGGCAGGGCCGCCACGAGCAGCAGGGTCCCGGTGCCGACGAACAGGGCGGGGGAGGAGAAGGAGTAGGTGGCGGGCAGCAGCCGGGCCAGCAGATCCTCGGTGGCCACCGGCACGAAGGGCTTGAACCACCCCGGGTAGGCCTGCTCCGAGCTGAGGAAGAGGGGCAGGAGCACCGGCATCGACAGGGCGACGCCCAGGACGGTGGTCAGGGCCGCCCGCGCGAGGACCCGTACCCGTGCTCCCGCTCCCTCCCGGGTGAGGAGCAGCCGGACCAGCAGCACCAGGACCGCGCCCAGCGTCGCCATGTAGGCGGTGTAGAAGTTCGCCGTCCAGCAGAGCGCCACCACCACGACGGCCGCCGCCGGCCGGCGCGAGCGCAGCGCCCACTCACCCGTCAGACACAGGAGCGGGAAGGCGATCAGCCCGTCCAGCCACATCGGGTTGTACGAGGCCTCGATCACCGACCAGCCGCACAGGGCGTACGAGGCCCCGAGCAGCCCCGCCGCCCACACCGGCCCGCGCCGCTGGGTGCGCAGCAGCCAGGCCATCGCCGCCGCCGCGGCCGCCGTCTTGAGCACGGTGACCACGTACACCGCGAGGTCGATGTCCTGCCGCGGGAACAGCCCGACCAGGACCGCGAACGGGCTGGTCAGGTAGGTCCCGAAGTCGGGCAGGAAGCTGGTGCCGTAGCCGGACTGCCAGTTCAGCAGCAGCCCGCCCCCGGCGCGTCCGTGCAGCAGGTCCCACAGGTGCGCGTGGAAGGGCACGAACTGATTGCCGAGGTCGTTGACGCTGCGGTGGCGGGGCCCGTACGGGAAGACGCGCGCCACGGCGTCTCCAGCGCCCACGGCCACCACCGTGACCAGGGCGGCGAGCGCCGAGCCGAGCAGACCGGGGCGACGCGGGGAGCGGTGCGGTGTCGACATGGTGGGCCGACCCTGGCACTCCCGGTGGGCCGAAGGATGGCCATCGGTGGACGCGAACCCCAACACCCCCGGAATCGTTGGTCGAACCAGTGGCTCTGATCACCTCGACTGCATAACATCGATCACCGCACGGCCCTTGTGCACCGAAGCACAATCTCCCGGCCCTGGAGGCTCCTTTGCACCGTCGCACAGCGCTCTCCGTTTCCGCCGCCCTGCTCCTGGCGGCCCCTCTGCTGTCCGCGTGCTCGGGCGAAGCCCGCCCCGGCACCGCGGCCGTGATCGGCGGCGAACGGATCACCACCTCCGCGCTCCAGGCCCAGGTGAACGACGTCCGCACCGCACAGAACCGCTCCGAACACGCGGCCGAGCTCATCGCGGCCGTCCCCCAGCTCGACCGGGTCAAGCTCAGCACGATGCTGCAGAGCCGCATCCTCGACCGGATGGCGAAGGACGCCGGGATCACCGTCACCCCCAAGGAGCTCCAGGACGCCCGCAAGGCCTACGACGAGGGCAACCGCGGGGCCGCCGCCTTCGAGGAGGCGATCCTGCAGAAGGCCGCCGTCGCCCCCGACCAGATCGAGCGCTGGGTGCGGGACCAGGTGCTCTTCGAGAAGCTGAACGCCAAGTACGGCGAGGGCAAGCTCGCCGAACCCGCCGCGAAGGCCGCGGCCGGGCTCGGCATCGAGGTCAACCCGCGGTACGGCGTCTGGGACCCCCAGCGGGTCACCCTCGGCGAGCACTCCACCCCGTGGATCACCCAGGTCACCCGGCCCGAGCAGCCCCCCACCGGCGCCTAGGCCGTCCCCCGGGGGAGGTAGGTTCGGAGGGTGACTGACGACGTGTCCTCCGAGCCCACCGGCCGCATCGTGCTGCTGACCACGAGCCACCGGGTGGCCCCCGGCGTGCTGTCCTGGCCTGCCTGGCAGACCCTGCGGACCGCCGACCGGGTGCTGTGCGCCGACCCGGCACACGTCCAGCTCCCCTACCTCCGCGAGGCGGGCGTAGAGGTGGCCCTGGAGGCCCCCGACGCCCAGGCGCTGATCGAGGAGTGCGCCGGCGGGCACACGGTCGTCGTCCTGCTCGGCGGTGAGGGGGACCGGCGGCTCACCGACGGGCTGGCCCGGTTCGCCGGCTCCGGCCGGTTCGCCGTACCGGACCTGGAGCTGCTGCCGGGCTCGTACGACCTGCCCGGCGCACGCCTGCTCGACCTCGTCCAGGTCATGGACCGGGTCCGGCGCGAATGCCCCTGGACCTCGGAGCAGACCCACGAGGGACTGGCGAAGTACGCCATCGAAGAGGCCTACGAGCTGGTCGAGGCCATCGAGGCCGGGGACCGCGAGGAACTGCGCGAGGAACTCGGGGACGTCCTGCTCCAGGTGGTCTTCCACGCGCGCATCGCGGAGGAAGGCGGTCCCGGTGAAGAGGACGAGCCGTTCTCCATCGACGACGTGGCCGGGGCCCTCGTCGAGAAGCTGATCCACCGGCACCCGCACGTCTTCGGCGACGCCACGGCAAAGACCCCGGAGGACGTGAACGCACACTGGCAGCGCACCAAGCAGGTGGAGAAGCAGCGGGAGTCGGTGACCGACGGGATCCCGCTCGGCCAGCCCGGTCTCGCGCTCGCGTCCAAGCTGGCGGGCCGCGCCCGTGCGGGGGCGGTGCCCGTGGAACTGCCCCGCGGAGAGGGCGTCGGGTACGAACTGCTGGAGCTGGCGGCGCGCGCCGAGGCGGCGGGGACCGACCCCGAGACCGCGCTGCGCGCTGCGGCCCGGACCTACCGGGACGCGATCCGTGCGGCCGAGGGCGTCGGCGAGTAGCCCTCAGCAGCGGGAGGTCCCGCAACGGCGTCAGGCAGCGATGTTCTCAATACTCCCGGGGCGCGCGGCCGGACGGGTTGTGCCAGTGCGGGTCGGGGCGGTTCAGGAACCACTCGCCGAAGCCCATCGGGCGGCTTCCGTCGTCCTGGCTCTTGCCACTGGCAGGTACGGAGTCGTAGAAAATCCGGTCGGGGCGCGCGCCGAGCTCCTCCAGGAGGTACGAGGTCTCCCGGATGAACTGCGGCGGACCGCTCAGGTAGACGTCCTGGTCGGGCCAGAGCCCTCGGTTGCTGAGCGCGGTGGCCAGCCGGTCGGTTGCCTGGTTGCGGTGCTGGCCGGGGGCTGGGGTGATGTAGGTGACGCTCAGCCAGCCGAGTGAGTCCGCGTACGCGTCGATGAGCGGGCGGTCGTAGAGGTGCGCGGCGTCCCGTGCGACCACGAAGAGCCGCACGTCCTGATCGGGAGGGTGTTCCGCCAGGTCCTCCAGCATGGCGCGGACCGGGGCCCAGCCGGTGCCGGCGGCTATGAAGCTGACCGGGCGGTCCTCGCGGCGGAAGGTCATCTGTCCGCCGGCCGCGCCGAGCCGCAGTACGTCCCCGGGCTGCGTCTCGCGGATCAGGGCGGTGCTGAGGCGGCCGCCCTCGATCCGGCTGACGTGCAGGTCGAGCGTCCCGTCGGCGCGGGGGGCGTTCCCCAGGGAGTACGTGCGCCAGGTGGTCGGCACCCGGTCGCTGCTCACGCTCGTGTACTGGCCGGGGAGGTGGGGGAAGTGCTGGTGCGGGCGGAGGGTGAGGACGCCGATGTCCTCCCCGTACAGCAGGTGGCGTACGACTTCCGCGTCCCACCAAGGTGGATCGTCGCTGGCGGCGGCGCCCGCCATCATCGCGTCGGCGATCACCTGATACGCCTCTGACCAGGCCTTTTCCGCCTGGGGGTGCCAGGCGGACCCGGAGGCCTCGGCGAGCGCGGCGATGAGGCTGGTGCCCACGGCCGCGTAGTGCTCGGGCCCCGCCAGGAACTTGCGGTGGTCGCGGCCGAGGTCGCGCAGATAGGGGACGAGCGTCTCGTTCTCCAGGTGGGCGATCACATGGGTGAGCGCGGCGAAGAGCCGGTCCCGCTGTCGCTCCATGTCTTCGAAGGAGGCCGGGAAGAGATCACGGACTCCGGGGTTGTGCCAGAAGAGGTGGGAGTAGAAGAACTTGACCGCGTGCTCGGCCCGTCTCTCCACCACCGCGAAGCTGCTTTTCAAGATCCTCACATCCACAAAACCGAAAGTAGGAACGCCGGGCAACGTGAGGTCAAGCCAGAGACGATCTACGGACAGCCGCGACAACCGACCCATATGGGGTGACGGGTGGAGGGCGGGATACGGTCTCCGGGTGCACGAGCAGACCCCCGCAGTCCCCGAAGAGCCCGCCGCCGACCAGTCCGTGGACGCATCCGCGGGCGGATCCGCAGACCCCGCGGACGGATCCGCCCCACCGCCGACCCTGTTCGACTGGGAGTTCGCGACCGACCCGTACCCGGCGTACGCCTGGCTGCGCGAGCACGCGCCCGTGCACCGCACCACGCTCCCCAGCGGGGTCGAGGCCTGGCTCGTCACCCGGTACTCCGACGCCCGCCAGGCCCTCGCCGACCAGCGGCTCAGCAAGAACCCGGCCCACCACGAGGGCTCCGCACACGCCAAGGGCCGGACCGGGATCCCGGGGGAGCGCAAGGCGGAGCTGATGACCCACCTCCTCAACATCGACCCGCCGGACCACACCCGGCTGCGCCGGCTGGTGTCGAAGGCGTTCACCCCGCGCAGGGTCGCCGAGTTCACCCCGAGGGTGCAGGAACTGACCGACCACCTCATCGATCAGTTCTGTGAGAAGGGGGAGGCCGACCTCATCCACGAGTTCGCCTTCCCGCTCCCCATCTACGCCATCTGCGAGATGCTCGGAGTACCGCGAGAGGACCAGGACGACTTCCGCGACTGGGCGGGCATGATGATCCGGCACGCGGGTGGCCCGCGCGGCGGCGTGGCTCGCGCGGTCAAGCAGATCCGCAGCTACCTCGTCGAACTGATCCGCCGCAAGCGCGACGACCTGGGCGACGACCTGATCTCTGGACTGATCCGGGCGAGCGACCACGGCGAGCACCTCACCGAGAACGAGGCCGCCGCCATGTGCTTCGTGCTACTTTTCGCCGGGTTTGAGACAACGATCAACCTCATCGGCAACGGGACCTACGCCCTGCTGCAGAACCCGGACCAGCGTGAACGCCTCCAGGCTTCCCTCGCTGCGGGAGAGACCGACCTGCTCGAAACCGGTATCGAGGAGCTGTTGCGCTACGACGGCCCCGTGGAAATGGCCACCTGGCGGTACGCGACGGAGCCGCTGACTCTGGGCGGCCAGGACATCCCGGTCGGCGACCCCGTTCTCGTCGTTCTCGCGGCAGCCGACCGCGACCCGGAGCGGTTCAGTGAACCGGACACGCTCGACCTTGCCAGGAGCGACAACCAGCATCTGGGGTACGGCCACGGCATTCACTACTGCCTGGGAGCACCCTTGGCTCGTCTCGAAGGCCAAACAGCCCTCGCTGAGCTGCTGACCCGGCTGCCGGACCTGGAACTCGCCGAGGACCCGTCAGAACTGCGCTGGCGTGGTGGGCTCATCATGCGCGGCCTGCGCGCCCTGCCGGTCCGCTTCACGCCCAGCCCTGTCCTGGAGGCGCGAAAGGCCCGCTGACGGGCTCTTGCTGAGGCGGTGGTCGGCAGCGGCCTGGAAGTCATCGCCTTCCCGGACGGGCGAAGCGCCGGGTTTCCCCCACGGGCAGCTTCCGAGGCGCCTACGCTTTGGAAACGCCAAGACCCCGGAGCGTCCCGCTAAGAAGGCTCCAGGGTCTGACTTGCCAGTCGGGAAGGACTGACCGTGCGTGATTCAACCCTGCCCAAGAAGAGCAAAGCAAGTGGAGTCAGGACCGGCAAGGCCAGGAACGGCGCCCTCCAGGTCGATCAGCAGGTCCGGACTCAAGCAGCAAGAGAAGGACTGCCGGTCGTGGCTCGACAGCCATCTGCGAGACGCCCCCTACGAGATCGTCGGCGTCTTCGCGGACGGTGTCTCCGGAAAGCTCGATCAGCGCGATGACAAGGCGCTCATCGAAGGTCTCGTCCGGGCCGGAAAGGTCGATCTGGCCATCGCGCAGAAGCTGGACCGTTACGGCCGCACCGCCCGGGTCATCCGTGACTGGGTCCGGGAGATGGTCGACAAGGGCACCCGCGTAGTCACCTCGGACGGCCGGATCGATTCGGACGACGCACTCGAGTTCCAGGTCGCCATGCCGACATGGCGCACCTCGCCGAGCTGGAACACGAGCTGATCTTCTCGAGGACCTGGAGCGGCAGGGAATGGAAGCTACAGGCGGGCGGCTGGGCAGGTGGGCCACCGCCGTACGGCTTCGAGTTGTTGAACAAGGGGCGGCGCGGATCGACCATCGTTCTGTGCGAGGAGGAAGTCCGGACTCTGGGCATGGCAGCGCACTGCCTGATCGATCTCGAGCTGAACTACTCCGAGACTTGCGCGCACCTCAATGGCAACAACAGGGTCACCCGTAGCGGGCGTCCCTGGACCGTCGCAAACCTCATCAAGCGTCTCGGCAGTGAGCCCGTCCTTGACCTCTGCGTCACCTACCGGAAGGAAGGCGGCAAGACAGCGGTCGGTGAGGACGGACAGCGCAAGTACGGAGATGCCGTCAAGATCCCCATGCCGGAGGTCTTCGACGCGGCACGTCGCGCGCAGCTCCGTTCCGCCGTGGAAGGACTTAGCCTCGAGTCCCGTCGTGAGAACTCCCTGTACCCCCTGTCCACGCGGATCAAGGGCAACTGCGGTGAGGTCTACACCGGCGGAGGGGGCCGAGGCCGAGAGACACGCCTGTACCGCTGCAAGGGAAACGTCCGTGGATGTGACGACGTTTACCTGAACGCGGACGAGGTCGAGAGCGAGGTCTGGGAACAGCTCGCTGAGTCCCTTGGCGAGGAGCGCTTCCAGGAGTGGCCTTCCGGCAGGCGGCTGAGCCCGGGGGCTCCCGGCTTGGAGGAGAAGGCGGAACTGTTCAGCCTGTTCGATGTGCAGGTCGAGGCCGAGAATCACCGCTTCAAGAAGAAGTCAGGCCCGGCTGATGTGGCGGAGGAGGAGTGGGCCGGCGTGCGGAGCGTCCTGGAAGCGATCTACCCGCCTGCGTCGTTCACCAAGACCAAGATCGACCTGCGGTTGGCGCTGAACGGCATGCTGCACCGGTTGCGTACGGGGATCACCTGGACGGAGATCCCCGCGAAATTCGGGCCGGCGCAGCGCGTCCGTGAGCGACAGCTGTCGTGGTGGCAGCGCGGGGCATGGCCGCTGCTGGTGGCGTGGCTGAACGAGCGGTGTGCGGGGACGCCCGTGTACGTCCGCCCCACCATCCCGCCGTTGCGCGTGACGGTGCGCGGCGCCGAGACCATGGGACCGCTTTCCGGCTCGCGACCCCGCTGACGCGGCTGCCCGACCTGGAACTGGCAGTGCCTCCCGAGGAGCTGAGGTGGCGCGGTGGGCTCATCATGCGGGGGCTGCGGACGCTCCCGGTCCGCTTCACTGCCGAATCCACCGCCCAAAACGCCTGAAACCGGCCTGACCTGAAGTCAGTTGACTGCCCAAACTTGTGACAGGCGTTCGAAGGCGGCTAGGTTCTGCCGTTACCCCGCCGTTATGCGAAAGGTGCAGCCTCATGCGTTCCGGGAACGGCCGCCACAGACGCCCCCGACAAGTGCCCGCACTTGTCGTCACCGCCGGAGTCACCGGCACCGCACTCGCCCTGCCGCTGCTCGCGGCCACCGGCGCGAGCGCTGCGGAGACCTCCACATGGGACAAGGTCGCCGAGTGCGAGAGCGGTGGCACGTGGAGTGCCAACTTCGGCGGCGGCACCTATGGCGGGCTGCAGTTCAGCCAGGAGCAGTGGAAGAACGCGGGCGGGCTCGACTTCGCCGAGCGCGCCGACCTCGCCAGCCGCTCCCAGCAGATCGCCGTGGCCGAACGGGTCCTGGCTTCCCAGGGCCCCCAGGCGTGGCCGCTGTGCGGCGTGCCGGCCGGGCTGACGCAGGACGCGCCCGCCGCCGTGGTCGACCCGGGTCTGCCCGGCGGTTCCGGATCCGCCACCCCCGCCCCGTCCCGCCCGGACGACTCCGTGCCCCACGCCGGCTCGGGCGAGCCGTCCACGGACTTCGGGGCCCCGACGCCGAAGAGCCCGGCTCCGTCGGAATCGCCGCTGCCCGACTACCCGATCGGCGTGCCCGGCGAACTGCCCGTCATGCCCGCGCCGGACCTCCAGACGCCGCCTCCCGGACTCCCGGGCGACCCGACGGCTCCCACGAGCCCCCTGGACCCCACCGCCCCGGTGGGCCCCGTCGCCCCGGTGGACCCCACGACTCCGGCGCCGCCGTCCGTGGACCCGACCGTGCCGGTGGACCCGACGGCTCCCGTGCCCCCGTCCGGCCCGGGGGACGCCACGAACCCGATAAACCCGGGCAATCCAGTGATCCCCGGCGATTCGGCGAACCCGGTCATTCCGGTCAACCCGCTTGACCCCACGGCCCCGACGACTCCGGCCGCACCCGGCGATTCCGCCGCCCCGAGCGCTCCGGCGACCCCCGGCTCGACCGAGGGCGGCGGCAAGCACCGCGGCCAGGCCGCGGTCGAAACGCCCGCCGCATCTGATGCCGCGTCGGAGCCGACGTACACCGTGAAGGCGGGCGACAGCCTCGCCGAGATCGCGGACGCCAATGGCGTGAAGGGCGGCTGGAAGGGGCTCTACGAGGCCAACGAGCAGGTCATCGGCGGAGATGCGGACCTGATCAAGCCCGGCCAGAACCTGGATCTAACGCACCAATAAGGGCACTTAAGGCGTCCGGAACCAGCTGATTGTCCGTTTTCTGTAAGTGAGACATGTGTCTCTTCAGGTCAACTGGCGTGTCTGGCCCGGACGGTTCCGCAAACCCCGCCCTCACCTGCGCAAACGTCCTTCCGGAGGGCGCAAGTAGGCACCGTTTCCTCCCGATGTCCCTCGTTGAACATCGGGGGGAGACCTGTCTACCTTCTGAATCGCTCGCCACCGCGGGCTCCTTCGACCGCATCGCCGAATCCTGCCGGCGGACGGAGGGAACACTCGTCGCGTAAAGCGCCGAAGGCAGGAGCGGGGGAACCAAGGTAGGCGCCGGAACCGGCCGTTGAGAGACGGTCACGGAACCGGCTAGGGGTTAAGCCAAGCGCTAGGTCGCTCGGCCGGGCACTCACTCGCCCGAACCCGACAGCTCACCTCGTAGGCGTCGGTGAGGAGAACTCCATGCTGCTTTCGGGCAAGGGCAAGCACCGTCGCGGCTCCAAGGCCGTCCGCATCGTCACGCTCGCAGGTGTCGCAGGTGTCGCCGTGGCCGCGCCGCTGATGGCCGCGGGCACCGCTTCCGCCGCGACCGCCGGTGAATGGGACCGCGTCGCCGCGTGCGAGTCCGGCGGCAACTGGTCCATCAACACGGGCAACGGCTACTACGGCGGCCTGCAGTTCTCGTCCTCCACGTGGGCCGCGTACGGCGGCAAGGCGTACGCCGCGCAGGCCAACCAGGCCTCCAAGTCGCAGCAGATAGCCATCGCCGAGAAGGTCCTCAAGGGCCAGGGCAAGGGCGCCTGGCCGTCCTGCGGCGTCGGCCTGTCGAACTCCTCCTACACCGGTGGCTCGGCGGAGACCCCCTCCAAGCCGAAGACCCAGCCGAAGCCGGCGCCGAAGCAGGAGAAGAAGGCCGAGTCGAAGAAGGAGACCAAGCGCGTCGAGGCTCCGACCACTCGCTCCGAGCGTCCGGCCGCCGCTGCCGCGCCGAAGACCGAGGCCCCCAAGACGGGCAACGGCTCGTACGAGGTCAAGTCCGGCGACACGCTGGGTGCGATCGCCGACGCGAACAAGGTGTCCGGTGGCTGGGAGAAGCTCTTCGAGCTGAACAAGGACATCGTCTCGGACGCCGACCTGATCTACCCGGGTCAGAAGCTGAACCTCGGCTGAACCCCCGTCGAAAGCTCTGAGAACGGCCGCGGCCGTTTTCGCGACGCGCAGTAATTCCGGCGCGTAGATCCACCACGCAATTCCACCGCCCGGCGCGCAACCCCCTTCGCGCCGGGCGGTGCTGTGCGCGGGCGCATCTGGCCTGACTGACCCTCCGGAATCCCGATGATCAAGGGTCCTATGTCCTGTAAGAGGGGCATTCAGGCCCTTTTTCGTCCCAGGGACCGGGCGGTCGGCTGGCCGAGTGCCCGGAGGCGGTTAGGCTCTAAGCGGCAAGGCCATCCCACGGCCTGACACGCCACCGCACACCCAGCGTCACATCCCAGAAGGAGATGCTCGTGCCGTCCATCGACGTCGTCGTAGCCCGGGAAATCCTGGACTCCCGAGGCAATCCCACGGTCGAGGTCGAGGTGGGCCTCGACGATGGCAGCACCGGCCGTGCTGCAGTCCCGTCCGGCGCCTCCACCGGAGCGTTCGAAGCCGTAGAGCTCCGCGACGGTGACCCCAACCGCTACATGGGCAAGGGCGTCGAGAAGGCGGTCCTCGCCGTCATCGAGCAGCTCGGCCCGGAGCTCGTCGGCTACGACGCCACCGAGCAGCGCCTGATCGACCAGGCGATGATCGACCTGGACGCCACCGAGAACAAGGGCTCCCTCGGCGCCAACGCCATCCTCGGTGTCTCCCTCGCCGTCGCGCACGCCGCGTCCGAGGCCTCCGACCTCCCGCTCTTCCGCTACCTCGGCGGTCCGAACGCGCACCTGCTGCCCGTTCCGATGATGAACATCCTGAACGGTGGGTCGCACGCCGACTCCAACGTCGACATCCAGGAGTTCATGATCGCCCCGATCGGCGCGGAGTCCTTCTCCGAGGCCCTCCGCTGGGGTGCCGAGGTCTACCACACCCTCAAGAAGGTCCTGCACACCAAGGGCCTCTCCACCGGTCTGGGCGACGAGGGCGGCTTCGCGCCGAACCTCGAGTCGAACCGCGCCGCGCTCGACCTCATCGTCGAGGCCATCAAGCAGGCCGGTTACGTCCCGGGCACCCAGATCGCGCTCGCGCTCGACGTCGCCGCGTCCGAGTTCTACAAGGACGGCAACTACGAGTTCGAGGGCAAGTCCCGCTCGGCCGCCGAGATGACCGACTACTACGCCGAGCTCGTCGAGGCGTACCCGCTGGTCTCCATCGAGGACCCGCTGTTCGAGGACGACTGGGACGGCTGGAAGACCCTCACCGACCGCCTGGGCTCCAAGGTCCAGATCGTCGGCGACGACCTCTTCGTCACCAACCCCGAGCGTCTCGCCCGCGGCATCGAAGAGGGCTCGGCGAACGCCCTGCTCGTCAAGGTGAACCAGATCGGTTCGCTGACCGAGACCCTGGACGCCGTCGAGATGGCCCAGCGCAACGGCTTCAAGTGCATGATGTCGCACCGCTCCGGTGAGACCGAGGACGTCACCATCGCCGACCTCGCGGTCGCCGTGAACTGCGGCCAGATCAAGACCGGCGCCCCGGCCCGCTCGGACCGCGTCGCCAAGTACAACCAGCTGCTGCGCATCGAGGAGATCCTCGACGACGCCGCGGTGTACGCGGGCCGCAGCGCGTTCCCGCGCTTCAAGGGCTGATCAGTCCTTTAGGGCGCAAGCCTCCCTACGTCCCCGCACTCGGTCCCGTACCGTGTGCGGGGACGTAGTGCGTCGTGCGCATATAGGGGAGGCGGATCAATGGCCGGGAACCGGGACCGGTTCGCCACGTTCTCGACCGCGACCAGGCTCAAGCAGCTCGGCGAGCGGACCGCGGCGCACGTGTACCGCTCGCAGTCCCGCCGGCAGGTCCGCCGCAGCCGGCTCACCGGCCGGGCCGCCCTGCTCGTCCTCGTCCTCTGTACCCTGGTCGTCGCGCTCGCGTATCCGATGCGCCAGTACGTCTCCCAGCGCTCGGAGATCGCGAAGCAGCAGAAGGACGCCGTCTCCGCGCGGGACCGGCTGGAGCGGCTGCGCGACGAGAAGGCCCGCTGGCAGGACAACGCGTACGCCGAGCAGCAGGCGCGCAAGCACCTGCACTTCGTCCGGCCGGGGGAGATCAGCTACATCATGACCGACCCCGGAGCCGCCGCGGGAGAGCAGCGCCGCAGCGGACAGGCCGCCACCGACCGGCCCTGGTACTCCAACGTCTGGGACGGCGTCGACAAGGCCGACCGCCCGGGCGACTGAGTCCCACCCATCCACGAGAACGAAAAGACTTCCTCCAGGCATGCAGACGCCCCCGCCCCAGACCGACCGGACCGAGCCGACCGCCGCCGACATCGAGGCGTTCGAACAGCAGCTCGGCCGCCCCCCGCGCGGGCTCCGCGCCATCGCGCACCGCTGCCCCTGCGGGCAGCCGGACGTGGTGGAGACCGCACCGCGGCTCCCCGACGGCACCCCCTTCCCGACGCTGTACTACCTGACCTGCCCGCGGGCCGCCGGTGCGATCGGCACGCTGGAGGCCAACGGCGTGATGAAGGAGATGCAGGCCCGTCTCGCCGTGGACCCGGAGCTGGCCGCCGCCTACCGGGCCGCGCACGAGGACTACATCACCCGCCGCGACGCCATCGAGGTGCTCCAGGGCTTCCCGAGCGCCGGCGGCATGCCGGACCGGGTGAAGTGCCTGCACGTGCTGGTCGGCCACTCCCTGGCCGCGGGCCCGGGCGTGAACCCGTTCGGCGACGAGGCCCTGGCGATGCTGCCCGAGTGGTGGGCCAAGGGCGCCTGCGTCACCCCGTGCGGCGAGAAGAAGGCCGAGGAGAAGAAGGCCGAGGAGACGAAGACCGAAGAGACCTCCGCGGCGGAGGCGGGCGCGTGACCCGCGTCGCGGCCGTCGACTGCGGTACGAACTCCATCCGGCTCCTCGTCGCCGACCTCGACCCCGCCACCGGCGAGCTGATCGAGCTGGACCGCCGGATGATCGTCGTCCGGCTCGGCCAGGGCGTCGACAAGACCGGCCGGCTGGCCCCGGAGGCGCTGGAGCGCACTTTCGCGGCCTGCCGCGAGTACGCGGCGGTCATCAAGGAGCTCGGAGCCGAGCGGGTGCGCTTCGTGGCGACCTCGGCCTCCCGGGACGCCGAGAACCGCGACGACTTCGTCCGGGGGGTCCTGGACATCCTGGGCGTCGAGCCCGAGGTGATCAGCGGGGACCAGGAGGCCGAGTTCTCCTTCACCGGTGCCACCGGCGAGCTGACCGGCCGCACCGACCTGGAGCGGCCCTTCCTGGTCGTGGACATCGGCGGCGGCTCCACGGAGTTCGTGGTCGGCACCGAACACGTGCGGGCGGCCCGCTCCGTCGACGTGGGCTGTGTCCGGATGACGGAGCGCCACCTGACGGTGGACGGGGTCGTCACCGACCCGCCGACCGCGGAGCAGATCGCCGCGATACGGGCCGACATCGAGGCCGGGCTGGACCTGGCCTCCGAGACGGTTCCGCTGGCCGAGGCGCGCACCCTGGTGGGCCTGGCCGGGTCGGTGACCACGGTCGCCGCGATCGCGCTGGGCCTGGAGGCGTACGACTCGGCGCGGATCCACCACTCCCGGATCCCGTACGAGACGGTCCGCGAGGTCAGCGAGCGGATGCTGACGCTGACGCACGCCGAGCGCGCGGCCATCCCCGTGATGCACCCGGGACGGGTCGACGTGATCGGCGCGGGCGCCCTGGTCTTGCTGGCGATCATGGAGCGGGTCGGCGCCTCGGAGGTCGTGGTCTCGGAGCACGACATCCTCGACGGAATCGCCTGGTCCATCGCCTGACGCCCGTCGCACACGCACGGCCCGGTGCCCCCGGCGGATCCATCCCGCCGGGGGCACCATCGTGTGCGGGGGCGCCTACGCGTCCAGCCGGACCGGCATCAGGAGCGAGAAGGTCTCCTCGTCGTCGGGGCGGCGGACCACCACGGGGGCCTTGGGGGCGCCGAGCTCCAGAATCAGCCGGTCGCGGTCCCCGGCGGCGAGGGCGTCCAGCAGGAACGCGCGGTTCAGGCCGACGTTGGTCGGGTCGTCGTCCTCGTCGCCGCAGAGGGCCACCTGCGACGCCTGCGACACCTCGTCCCCGTCGGTCACCTTGAGCACGCTGACGTCGCCGGTCGCGCCGTCCTGCTCGCGTTCGGCCGGGCGGACGGGACCCGTTTCCAGGGCCTCGCGGAAGGCCGGCACGTCGACGAGGACCCGGCGCCCCGCGGGCAGGCTGACGAGGCGGCGGTAGTCGGGGAACTCGTGGCCCAGGCAGCGGCCGGCCGCCTGGCGGTCCGCCGTCTCCGTCTCCAGGGCCACGCGGTCTCCGTCCACGGTGAGCAGGACCGGGGCGTCCTCGCTCAGCAGCGCCCGCATCGCGTCCGCGAGCGGGGCGGGTACGAGGAGCTGCAGGCGGGGGCCGGTGTGTCCGGTGGCCCCGGCGCGTGCGACGGCCAGGCGGTACCGGTCGGTGGCCACCACGCGCAGCGCCCCGCCCTCGATGTCGAACAGGATGCCGCCGAGGACCGGCAGCTCGGGGTCGGAGCCGACGGCGAACCGGACGGCGTCCAGGGCGGCGGCCAGTTCGGGCGCCGCCAGGGTGAGCCGGGCGGTCGTGGCGGCGGTGGCGAGGGGCGTGCTCATGGGGTTCTCCCTGTGTTCGAGGAGTGCGTGGACCGCGGAGAGCTCGCTGCGCGCATCGGACAGGCCCCGTTCGAGCCGGAGCAGGTGCGCCCGGAGCAGGCGCGCACCAGATCGGTATCCGCGCCGGCCCAGCCGGCCAGGACGAGCCGGATGTCCGCCAGGGGCATGCCGGCCCTCCGGAGCCGGGCCAGCAGCCGGGCCTCCTCGACCTGCTCGGGCCCGTACCAGCGGTACCCGCTCGCCGGGTCGACCAGGACGGGCACCAGTACGCCGGCCCCGTCGTAGAACCGCAGGGCACTCACGCTCAGGCCGCTGTCGCGGGCGGTCTCGCCGATACTGCGCATCTCGTTCTCCACGCCCCGCACACTGCTCCCTCGACCAGGTCGAGGGTCAACAGCAGGGGTCGGCGGTAGGGGTCCCCAGGGCTCTCGGAGGGTCGTTCGGGGGCCTTAGGTCCCGTCGTCCACATGAACTTCGTGAAGTTCTTCACAAGGAAAAGGTGCCTGTGAGGGCTCTGGAGGAGCCTTTTGGGCGAGTCCGGAGCCTCCTGGGCCTTCTTTTTGCTCGCGTTCGTGCGATTGCCGGACCTCGCGCACCTCTGGCGGTAGGTATCCACGAAGGCGGTGGTCTACTCCGCTTGAGGGCTTGGAGGCCAGTTCAGGACTGGTGTTCAACGACTCCCGTTACACCCTGGTTCCCGCCCCGCGCCATGACCTCGGTCACGTGGGCGGCGGAGTGTAGCAGAGGGGCCCGAGGTCCTTGTGAAGGGGCTCACGAGCGTCACCCCTGAGGGTGCTGGATACTCGTTCCATGAGCACCACGGAGCGTCCCAGGATCCTCGTTGTAGGAGGTGGGTACGTAGGCCTGTACGCAGCCAAGCGCATCATGAAGAAGATGCGTTACGGCGAGGCGACCGTCACGGTCGTCGACCCGCGCTCGTACATGACCTACCAGCCCTTCCTCCCCGAAGTGGCCGCAGGCAGCATCTCGCCTCGGCACGTAGTCGTACCTCTGCGACGCGTGCTTCCGAAGGCTGAGGTCCTCACCGGCCGGGTCACGAACATCGACCAGGACCGCAAGGTCGCCGTCGTCACGCCGCTGGTCGGCGAGGCGTACGAGCTGCCCTTCGACTACCTGGTGATCGCGCTCGGCGCCATCTCCCGCACCTTCCCGATCCCCGGCCTCGCCGAACAGGGCATCGGCATGAAGGGCGTGGAAGAGGGCATCGGCCTGCGCAACCACGTACTCGAGCAGCTCGACAAGGCCGAGTCCACGACGGACGAGGACGTCCGCCGCAAGGCGCTCACCTTCGTCTTCGTCGGCGGCGGCTTCGCCGGCGCCGAGACGATCGGCGAGGTCGAGGACATGGCCCGCGACGCCGCGAAGTACTACACCAGCATCAAGCGCGAGGACATGCGCTTCATCCTGGTCGACGCGGCCGACAAGATCCTTCCCGAGGTCGGGCCCAAGCTCGGCACCTGGGGCAAGGAGCACCTCGAGTCGCGCGGCATCGAGATCTACCTGAACACCTCCATGGACTCCTGCGTGGACGGCCACGTGGTGCTGAAGAACGGCCTCGAGGTCGACTCCAACACCCTGGTGTGGACCGCGGGCGTCAAGCCCAACCCGGTGCTGGCCCGCTACGGCCTGCCGCTGGGCCCCCGCGGCCACGTGGACGCCGAGCCGACCCTCCAGGTCAAGGGCACGGACTACATCTGGACCGCCGGCGACAACGCCCAGGTGCCCGACCTCGCCGCCCGCAAGGCCGGCGTGGAGAACGCCTGGTGCCCGCCGAACGCCCAGCACGCGCTGCGCCAGGCCAAGGTCCTCGGCGACAACGTCATCTCGGGCATGCGCGGCTTCCCGCAGACCGAGTACTCGCACTCCAACAAGGGTGCGGTGGCGGGCCTCGGCCTCCACAAGGGCGTGGCGATGATCGTCATGGGCGGGATGAAGATCAAGCTCAAGGGCCGGCTCGCCTGGTACATGCACCGTGGCTACCACGGCATGGCCATGCCGACCTGGAACCGCAAGATCCGCGTCTTCGCCGACTGGACCCTCGGCATGTTCCTCAAGCGCGAGGTCGTCTCCCTCGGTGCGCTGGAGACCCCCCGCGAGGAGTTCTACGAGGCCGCCAAGCCGGCGCCGGCTCCGGCCGTCGCGGCCCCGGCCGAGAAGGCCAAGGCCTCCTGACCCCGTAGGGGCCGACAGGACCAGCGATACCGGCAGGACCAGTTCGGCCAGTAGGACCAGTTCGACCCAGCGTGTCCCGAAGGGGCCGCCCGCCATCCGTGGTGCGGGCGGTCCCTTCGGCATATTCGGGACCGGATCCGGGTATGCCGTGCGGTCGGAACTTATCGGAGCTCGTCGGAGCCTGTTGGAGGGTCCCGCATGAACGACGCCGCGCCGCGGCTGGCCGCTTTAGCCGAAACCCTGTTGGGAGCCCCTCTCCCCGTCCGGATCCGGGCCTGGGACGGCAGCGAGGCCGGCCCGCTCGGCGGTCCCATCCTGGTCCTGAACAACCGCCGCGCCCTGCGCCGGATCCTGTGGAAGCCGGGCGAGCTCGGCCTGGCCCGCGCCTGGGTGGCCGGGGACCTCACCGTCGACGGTGACCTGTTCGAGCTGCTGGACCGGGTCGGCGGGCTGCTCTGGGAGCGGGACCGCGAGCCCGCCGCGGAGGAGGCCGCCAAGGCAGCCAAGGCAGCCAAGACCGCCAAGACCAAGGCCGCCGGTCCCGCCGCCCGGCTGCGCGATCCGCGCGCCCGGGCCGCCGTACGGGGCCTCGTGGGCCTGGCGCGGCCGTGGACCAAGCCGGCCCCGCCGCCCGAGGAGGCCCACCGCCGCGGCGGTGGCCCCCGGCACACCAAGGGGAGCGACCGGCAGGCCATCAGCCACCACTACGACGTGGGCAACACCTTCTACGAGCGGGTGCTCGGCCCGTCGATGGTGTACTCCTGCGCCTACTGGACCCCCGGCGGGAGCCTGGAGGACGCCCAGCGGGACAAGCTGGACCTGGTCTGCCGCAAGCTCGCCCTGGGCCCGGGGGACCGGCTCCTGGACGTCGGCTGCGGCTGGGGCTCGATGGCCCTGCACGCGGCCCGGGAGTACGGGGCGAAGGTCACCGGGATCACGCTCTCGCGCGAACAGGCCGCCTACGCCCGCAAGCGGGTCGCGGACGAGGGCCTGGCCGACCTCGTCGAGATCCGGGTCCAGGACTACCGGGACGTCAAGGACGGCCCGTACGACGCCGTTTCCTCCATCGGGATGGCCGAACACGTGGGCGCCGACCGCTACCGCACGTACGCCCGCACGCTGTACGGCCTGCTGCGACCGGGCGGGCGGCTGCTGAACCACCAGATCGCGCGGCGCCCCGAGCCGGATGAGGAGGCGTACCGGATCAACGCGTTCATAGACGCCTACGTCTTCCCCGACGGGGAGCTGTCCCCGCTGGGCACCACCGTCGGCGAGCTGGAACGGGCCGGCTTCGAGGTCCGCGACGTGGAGGCGCTGCGCGAGCACTACGCGCTCACCCTGCGGGCCTGGGTGGCCCGGCTGGAGGAGCACTGGGAGGAGGCGCAGCGGCTCACCTCGCCCGGGCGGGCCCGGGTCTGGCAGCTGTACATGGCCGCCTCGGCGCTCGCCTTCGAGCACAACCGGCTCGGCGTCAACCAGGTGCTCGCGGTGCACACGGGGACCCGCTCGGCCTCCGGGATGCCGCTGCGCGCCCGGGAGTGGCCGGTGTAGCCCGTACGGGCCGGGAAACGCCGCAGGGCCCCGCGACGGGATGTCGCGGGGCCCTGCGGCTTCGTGCGGGTGTGCTCGTACGGCTGCTACTCCGTCTTGATCGCGGTCAGCATGTTCAGCCGGGCCGCGCTGCGGGCGGGCCACATGGCCGCCAGGGCGCCGACGATGCCGGCCAGCAGCATGAAGATCGCGATCCGGTCGAAGGGGATCACCAGGGCGTAGTTCGGGATCGAGCCCTTGATGGTCTCGCCCACGGCCCAGGCGATGAAGGTGCCGAGGGCCACGCCGATCACCGCGCCGAAGAGCGAGATCACGATGGCTTCCAGCCGGATCATGTTCTTGACCCGGCCGCGGTCCAGGCCGATGGCCCGCAGCATGCCGATCTCCTGCGTCCGCTCGTACACGGACATCGCCAGGGTGTTGACGACGCCGAGGACCGAGATGATCAGTGCCATGGCGAGCAGGCCGTACATGATGTTCAGGGCGGTGTTGATCATGCCGCCCATCTCGTTGCGGATGTCCTGCTGGGTGGCGAAGGTGATCGCCGGGTTCTTGCCGAGGGCGTCGACGAGGGCCTTCTCGCCCTTCTCGGAGGCGCCGCCGTCCACCTTGACGAAGACCTCGCGGATGTACGGCTCCTCGCTGTGCTCGGTGAGGATCTTGTAGTCGATCACGTAGGGGGAGAGCATGCCCTCCATGTCCTTGTAGATCGCGCCGACCTTCAGGTCCGCCTTCTTGTTGTCGCCGAAGGTGGCGTTGAGGGGGGAACCGACCGACAGCCCCTGCTCCTTCGCGGTCTTCTCGGCGACGGCCACCTCGCCCTTGGCGAGGCTGGTGAGCTGACCGCTGACCACGTCGAAGTTGAGGAGCTGCCCGATGGTGGCGGGGTTGACTCCGGAGACGGAGCGGTAGTCGTCGCCGACCCGGATGCTGCCGGCCTGCTGCGGGGAGACGGCCTTGACGCCCGGGGCCTTCTCCAGCGCGGGGAGCACGGAGGGGTCCATGCTGCCGAAGGCTTCGCCCATGGAGACCTTGTAGTCGGCCTTGAGGTTGTCCGTCGTCATCCGGTCGATGGCCTTGCCCATCGTGATGCCGAGTACCGACAGGGCGGTGACCAGGGTCAGGCCGATGGCCAGCGAGGCGGCGGTGACGGCGGTGCGGCGCGGGTTGCGGACCGCGTTCTGCGCGGCCAGCTTGCCGGCGACGCCGAAGACCTTCTCCAGCAGCGGGCGGACCGCCGCGATGACCGGGCGGGAGAGGGCCGGCAGCAGGATGATGATGCCGATCATCGTGAGGAAGGCGCCGGCACCGATGAGCATCTTGCCGTCCTTCCCGCTCATCGCTCCGCCGAGGATGCCCAGCAGACCGAGGAGGGTGACGGCGCCGCCGATGCTGTTGCGCAGCACCAGGGACTTCGAGGAGGCCGGCAGGTGGGCGCTGCCCATGGCGGCGACCGGGGAGATCTTGGCGGTGCGGCGCGCGGGCAGCCAGGCGGCGAGCATCGTGACGACGACGCCGATGACGATCGCGGCGGCGATGGTGACGGGGGCGACGACCAGCGGGCCGGCCGGGATCTTGACGTCGAAGGCGTTCATCGCGGAGCGCATGCCGACGGCGAGCCCGACGCCGACGATCAGGCCGATGGCGGAGGAGATCACGCCGACGACCAGGGCCTCGGCCAGGACCGAGCGCTTGACCTGGCCGCGGTTGGCGCCGACGGCGCGCAGCAGGGCCAGCTCCTTCGTGCGCTGGGCGACCAGCATGGTGAAGGTGTTGTAGATCAGGAAGATGCCCACGAAGAGGGAGATCAGCGCGAAGGTCAGCAGCATCTGGTTCATGCTGTTCATGCCGGCTTCGATGTCCTTGGCCTGCTGGGCGGCGAGCGCCGCGCCGGTCTGGGCCTTGGCGTCCTTGCCGACGAGCGGCTTGATCTCGGTGAGCAGCTGGTCGGCGGAGGTGCCGGCCTTCGCGCTGACCGCGAGCTCGTCGTAGTAGCCCGGCTCCAGGTAGAGCTGCTGGGCGGTCGGGGTGTCGAACAGGACGAGCGAGCCGCCCGCGTTGACCGCGCCGTCCTCGGTGGTGAAGACGCCGGTGAGCGTGTACTCCTTGGCCGGGCCGTTGTCGGCCACCCGGACCTTGTCGCCCACCTCGTACTTGCCGCGCTTGGCCGTCTCCTGGTCGAGGGCGATCTCGCCGGCCTTGGCCGGGCCGTTGCCCTCGGTGAAGGCGTAGCGGGGGTCCTTGCCGTCCTTGAGGGGGACGAAGTTGGCGCCGGTGTTGGACCAGCCGTTGCCGATCAGCTTGCCGTCCTGGTCGCCCACGGCGGCGAAGCCGTGGACGCGGCCGGACGCGGAGTCGACGCCGCCGAGGGCCTTGACCTTGTCCAGGGTCTGCTGGCTGATGCCCGGCTCGCCCTCCTTGACGCCCTCGTCGTTGCGGGGGGCGCCGTAGGAGGTGACCGAGACGGCCACGCCGTCGAAGCTCTTGGCGGACTGGTTCGACATCGCCTTGCCGACGGTGTCGGTGAAGACGAGCGTGCCGGAGACGAAGGCGACGCCGAGGACGACGGCGAGCACCGTCATCAGCAGCCGGGCCTTGTGCGCGAGCACGTTGCGCAGGGCGGTACGGAACATGGTGGAGGAATCCCAGGGGTGTTCGGGGGTCAGCGGGGACGGGGAGGGTGCGTCCCTCAGCTGGTGCGGCCCTTGGCGTCGAAGGCCTTCATGCGGTCGAGCACGCCGTCCGCGGTGGGCTGGATCATCTCGTCGACGATGCGGCCGTCGGCGAGGAAGATGACGCGGTCCGCGTAGGAGGCGGCGACCGGGTCGTGGGTGACCATGACGACGGTCTGGCCGAGCTCGCGCACGGAGTTGCGCAGGAAGCCGAGGACCTCGGCGCCGGAGCGCGAGTCGAGGTTTCCGGTGGGCTCGTCGCCGAAGATGATCTCGGGGCGGGAGGCCAGGGCGCGGGCCACGGCCACGCGCTGCTGCTGGCCGCCGGAGAGCTGGGTGGGGCGGTGGGAGAGGCGGTCGGAGAGGCCGACCATGTTGATCACCGCGTCCAGCCACTGCCGGTCGGGCTTGCGGCCGGCGATGTCCATGGGGAGCGTGATGTTCTCCAGGGCCGTCAGGGTCGGCAGCAGGTTGAAGGCCTGGAAGATGAAGCCGATCTTGTCCCGGCGCAGCTGCGTGAGCTGCTTGTCCTTCAGCGTGGACAGCTCGGTCTCGCCGATGCGGACGGACCCGGCGGAGAAGGTGTCCAGGCCGGCGACGCAGTGCATCAGCGTGGACTTGCCGGAGCCCGAGGGGCCCATGATCGCGGTGAACTGGCCCGCCGCGAAGTCCACGGAGACGTTGTCCAGAGCGACCACCTGGGTCTCGCCCTGGCCGTACACCTTGGAGAGGCCGGTGGCGCGCGCGGCGACGGCCTGGGAGGTGTGCGGGGCGTAGTTCATGGTGGTCACGGAGGCGACTCCTCAAGGGGCGGACCGGGCTCACGGTCCGCGGTTGGCGGGACTCCTCCATCGTCGCGGCGCCCACCCCCGCTCCGGATCAGCCGTGATGCCCGTTCTCCGGTCCACCGGAGACTGACCACGGAGGGCCGCGCCTCCTCCTTTGGTATGACGGCAGCCCGGGGGAGGGGCGGGGGAGGCCGCCGGGCGGGCGGCGCGGGAGCGGGGAGCGGAAGCCGGGGCGCGCGGCGGAGCGGAGCCGGAGACGGAGCCGGAAACGGGGTGGAACCGGAGGTGGAAACGGCCCGGAAGCGGAGCCGGGCCGAGGGGGTGGCGCACGGGGTGGCGTGCGGGGTGGCGCGGGCCATCGAAATCCCGTCAATCCCGTGGCGGCCATGATCGACGCCCGGAACGTACCGACCGTGGCTTCTGTCCCCTGACGAGCCATCAAGCGCCAATAAAATCAGACAACATCGGCGAGACGCCCAGGTGGGGGCGTAAGCGTTCCGGATAGGCTCGGCGTAGCGTTCAAGGCTTTTCCTACGGGGCCGCTACGCCCTGCCCGGATGGTGGAATGCAGACACGGCGAGCTTAAACCTCGCTGACCCTCGGGTCGTGCCGGTTCAAGTCCGGCTTCGGGCACGCTGATGGTGAGGATGTTCCGTTTCAGGCCGGAACACGCGGAGGGCGGGGGCGCCACGAGTGCCCCCGCCCGTCCCGCGGAGCGGGGCCCGTACCAGTCCCGTACCAGTGGGGAAAGATCCTCCTCCAGCAGTAGGGCGATTTCTTTGCGTTCGCATTACTCTTGATTCCAAGGCCGCGCACGGTGGCCATGGAGGAGTGAGATGAGGAGCAGCAACCCGGTCTTCTCGCGACGGGGGTTCAGCCGCGACAACGGTGCTTATGCGGGCTTCGGCACGCAGCAGCCCCAGGCCCAGGCCGGGACCGCCACCAACCCGTACGCGACCAACCCCTACGCGACCGACCCGGCCACGGGCATGCCGCAGGCTCCGGTCCGCGGCAACGCGATGACCATCGACGACGTCGTGAGCCGTACGGCTCTGACGCTCGGCACGGTCATCCTGACGGCGGCCGTCTCCTGGATCGCGCTTCCGGTCGACCCGGCCAACATCAACAAGTCGTACGGCATCGCCATCGGCGCCGCGCTCATCGCGTTCGTCTTCGCGATGGTCCAGTCGTTCAAGGCCAAGCCCGTCCCGGCGCTGATCCTGGCGTACGCGGCCTTCGAGGGCGTCTTCCTCGGCGTCATCAGCTCGGCCGTCAGCACCTACGTCGGTCCCGGCACGGTCGTCCAGGCCGTCATGGGCACGATGTGCGTCTTCGCCGGCGTGCTGATCGCGTACAAGATGCGCTGGATCACCGTGAACCGGCGCTTCGTCGGCTTCGTGACGGCGGCCGCCATCGGCTTCATGCTCCTGATGGTCGTCAACCTGCTGTTCTCGGTCTTCGCGGGCGGCGACGGCCTCGGCTTCCGCAGCGGCGGCCTCGGCATCCTCTTCGGTGTCATCGGCATCATCCTCGGTGCCGCCTTCCTCGCCATGGACTTCAAGATGGTCGAGGACGGCGTGACCTACGGCGCCCCCCGCGAGGAGTCCTGGCTGGCGGCCTTCGGCCTCACCATGACCCTGGTGTGGATCTACATGGAGATGCTGCGCCTGATCTCCATCCTCAAGGGCGACTAGTACGCACTGCTTGAGCTGAGGAAGGCCCCGCGAGCAAGCGCTCGCGGGGCCTTCCCGCATGTCGGGGGCTACGGACGGGGGCGGGGGCCGGGTCAGCCGAACTTGCGGGCGGCCCTGCGCAGGTCGTACTCGTGGATGATCGCCTTGGCCTGGCCGTACGACAGCTCGTGCGCGCCGAGCAGCCAGCTGACCTTCTCTTCGAACCGGACGAGGGAGGGGCCGTCGTCCACGGCCCGGAGCCAGTCGGAGAGTTCACGACCGGTGGTCTGAGGGATTCTGTCGATCATGTTGCGGTGGGTCTGTTCGGAGAACTCGACGGACATGGGCGCCTCCGGGGGTATCGCCGTGCTGTGCTGTTCTCTTCACGCCACCGTGCCGGAGAGTTCGCCCGTTGGCAATGGCGCCGCGGCGGCGCGTAAGGTCGGCCGGGTGCTCGATACCTCACCCCTGACCGCCGCCGTGGAACGTTTCGCCGACCGGCTGCGGGCGGCGCCGCAGAGCCGGCTCCAGCAGGGCGCCGCCGAGGTGGCGCTGGACCTGGCCCGGGAGCTCTCGCTGAGGGCGCAGCGGCTGGAGGCGGCCTCCTCGGGCGCCGGGGACGCGGCGGGGGCGGCTCCGGCGCGGACGATGCCCGACGCCGGGATCTTCGTCGTCGGCGACCAGCTGGCCGTGGCCGGGCTGGACCTCGCCGAGGCCCTGCACGCCGCGGTGGCGGGCCCCGCGGGTGCCCCGGGTCCGGATGCGGCGAAGGCCCCGTCCGAGGAGCTGGACGAGGCCGTTCGGCTGGTGGATCAGGCGGAAGCCAGGGCGCTGCGGTGACGCGGAGCGATGCGGGGACTCAGAGCGAGGCGATGACGCGGTCGGCGAGGATGTAGACGTTGCTGTCCGGGTCCTCGGAGTCGCCGCAGGAGAAGGTCAGGGCGTAGGCGCCGGAGATGCCCGAGCCGCCCAGCAGGACCGGTGCGCTGCCCGAACGCAGGGCGTCGGCGAGCCGCTCGGCGGTCTCCCGGTGGCCCGGGGTCATGCAGAGCGTGGTGCCGTCGGTGAAGACGTACACGTCCAGGGTGCCCAGCGGGCCGGGGCGGACGTCCGCGAGGGCCGTACGGGCCTCCGCGAGCTCCTCCAGGCGGTTGACCGTGCGCTCGTGGTCGGCGCCGGGGTGCGAGGCCTGCACGGGGACGAAGTCCGGGTGCGAGGGGTGGCGCCGGCGGGCGGCGGCCAGCTCGGGCGAGTCCTCCGGGTAGCTCTGGTAGTCCTCGGCGTCGTCGCCCGGGAGCGGCTCCAGGCCGACCATGTCCGCCTGCCGGGGCAGGAAGACGGGGCTCTCCTCGCCGAGGCCGGACAGGCCGCCCAGCAGCGAGGGGGCGTCGGCGGCGTCACGGGCCTCCTGGGCGGCCCAGAAGGCGCGCGCCTCGGCGAGCTCGCGCTCGCGCTCCTCGGCCAGGGCCTCGGCGACGGCGGCTCGTATCTCGGCGGCGGGGGACTCCACGGCGCTGCGGGCGTGCGGGACGGTGGCGCCACGGGGGTGCGAAACCGTCAGCTCACCGCGCAGTGCGGTGACCTGCTTGCGCAGGCCGTGGACGGCGTGCAGCGCAGCAGCGCCGACGGCCGTGGCAGCGGCCGTGGTCAGCAGTAGGGCAAGAGACATGGCGCTCACTGACTAACTCCTGATTGATTCGATCCCCCGACTTCCTACATCAGCTTGTCCTGCCCTGGGAATGGCTTGCAGTGCATTACGTCATGAATTGGACAGGCCTTTCGTCCCGAGAGCCCCACCCGAACCAGGCCTGACCTGCGAAAACAAGGATCCCCCAGGACTAAGGTCACATCCTGGGGGACATTTGGTCACAGAATGGCCGCGAGAGGATTAGATTTGGTGTCAGTACGCCGTATGGGATCAAGCGGATCCCTTACGGCGTCTGGCCTCGGCTCTTGATCCCGACGGCCCTGCTAGCCGCGGACTAGCTGAGACGCTCGATGATCATGGCCATGCCCTGGCCGCCGCCGACGCACATGGTTTCGAGGCCGAACTGCTTGTCGTGGAACTGCAGGCTGTTGATCAGCGTGCCCGTGATGCGCGCGCCGGTCATCCCGAAGGGGTGACCGATGGCGATGGCCCCGCCGTTGACGTTCAGCTTCTCCAGCGGGATCTCGAGGTCCCGGTAGGAGGGGATCACCTGGGCCGCGAAGGCCTCGTTGATCTCGAAGAGGTCGATGTCGCCGACGGTCAGACCCGCCCGCTTCAGCGCCTGCTTGGAGGCCTCGACCGGGCCCAGGCCCATGATCTCGGGGGAGAGGCCGGTCACGCCGGTGGAGACGATCCGGGCCAGCGGGGTCAGGCCCAGCTCGCGCGCCTTGGTGTCGCTCATGACGACCAGCGCCGCGGCGCCGTCGTTCAGCGGGCAGCAGTTGCCGGCCGTGATCAGACCGTCGGGGCGGAAGACGGGCTTGAGGCCCTGGACGGCCTCCAGGGTGACCCCGGCGCGCGGGCCGTCGTCCTGCGAGACGACCGTGCCGTCCGGGGTGGTGACCGGGGTGATCTCGCGGGCCCAGAAGCCGTTCTTGATGGCTTCCTCGGCCAGGTTCTGCGAGCGCACGCCGAACTCGTCCATGTCGGCGCGGGTCACGCCCTTGAGGCGGGCCAGGTTCTCCGCGGTCTGCCCCATCCCGATGTACGCGTCGGGGGTGCGGCCGTCCTCGCGCGGGTCGTGCCAGGTGGAGCCGGTGGACTCGGCCACCTCCTTGGTACGGGCCTCGGACTCGGCGAAGAGCGGGTTGTGGGTGCCCGGGATGCCGTCGGAGGAGCCGTTCACGGACCGGGAGACCATCTCCACGCCCGCGGAGATGAAGACGTCGCCCTCGCCCGCCTTGATGGCGTGCAGCGCCATCCGGGAGGTCTGGAGCGAGGAGGCGCAGTAGCGGGTGATCGTCGTGGCGGGCAGGTGGTCCATGCCCATCTGCACCGCGACGATCCGGCCCAGGTTGTGGCCCTGCTCGCCGCCCGGGAGGCCGCAGCCCAGCATCAGGTCGTCGATCTCGCGCGGGTCCAGCCCGGGAACCTTGGCGAGGGCGGCCTGGATGACCGTGGCGGTCAGGTCGTCCGGGCGGACGTCCTTGAGGGATCCCTTGAAGGCGCGACCGATCGGCGAACGGGCGGTGGAAACGATGACGGCTTCGGGCATCGGGGCTCCAAGGGAGGTGGTGTCGTACCGGGACCGCATGCGAAGTTACCGCCCCGTACCGTCGAGGTCACTGCCCTTGCGATGTGACTCCGGTCGCTCTGGGCGCATCCGCCGCACCGCCCGCCGGGGCGTCCGGCGCGCCGTCCGGCCCGGCTCCTCCAGTCTGCTCCGTTCCGGTCCGCTCCGTGAGGTCCTCGCCCGGCACCCGGCGCCTGCGCCGGTACTTGAGCAGCGCCCACGCGCCGCGGGCCCCGGTCACCTCGGTGCCGGCCTGGCCCGCCGCGGCCGAGGCGGCCTTGGCCAGCGGGAGCATGTCCTCGTTGCGCGAGACGTCCAGCCGGTCCGACTCGGGCCAGACGCCCAGGGCCGCGCACAGGGTCGGCAGTATGGCCATCGCCGCGGTCGCGTACCCCTCCGCCGACGGGTGGTAGGAGTCCGGTCCGAACATCTCGCGGGGGTTCGCCGCGAACTCCGTCCCCATCAGGTCGCCGATCGAGACGGTACGGGCGCCCAGTGCGAGCACTCCGATCGTCTGGGCGGCCGCGAGCTGGCGCGAGACCCGGCGGGCCAGCCACCGCAGCGGCTGGTAGACCGGCTCGATGGTGCCGAGGTCCGGGCAGGTGCCGACCACCACCTCGGAGCCCGCGAGCCGCAGCCGGCGTACGGCCGCGGTCAGCAGCCGCACCGACTGGGTGGGCGGCATCCGGCGGGTCACGTCGTTGGCGCCGATCATGATCACGCACACGTCGGGGGGCGGGCCGTCGCCGTCCAGCAGCAGCCCCGTCTGGCGGTCCAGGTCGTCCGACATGGCACCCGAGAGCGCCACGTTGCGCAGCTCGACCGGCCGCTCGGCCACCGCCGCCAGCCCCGAGGCCAGCAGGGCTCCCGGAGTCTGCCGGGCCCGCCGCACCCCCAGCCCGGCGGCCGTGGAATCACCCAGTACGCCGAACCGCAGCGGGCCCGGACTCAGCTCCGGGCCGCCGAACTCGCTCCCGTACAGCCCGTCCGCGCGCGGCGGATCCGGCAGGCCGGTGCCGACCGTCCGCTTCGCGAACTGCATCTCCGCGACCACCAGCCCGACCGCGGCGGCTCCTACGAGCCCGAGCCCGCCACCGCCGTACGCCGCTCCCGCCGCGATGCGGCGGGCCGTCCTCGCCCTGGACACCCTTCAAGCCACCTTCTCGGTCCCTTTGGCCGGATCCCTGCGCCGTCCCTGCAGACCCCGCCGTCCTGTTGACCTACCTGCCCCGTACGGACGGTCGGCCAATCCCTTTCCGCATAGTCTGGCGGTGCCTCCCGGAGAACCCGTGGAGTCCCCTCCTTGGAGAACATGGTGCAATTCCACGACTCGATGATCAGCCTCGTCGGCAACACCCCGCTGGTGAAGCTCAACCGTGTGACCGAAGGCCTCCAGGCCACCGTCCTTGCCAAGGTCGAGTACTTCAATCCCGGCGGATCCGTGAAGGACCGGATCGCCGTCAGGATGA
The DNA here is from genome assembly GCF_045822005.1 of Streptomyces stoeckheimensis. Taxonomy (NCBI): domain Bacteria; kingdom Bacillati; phylum Actinomycetota; class Actinomycetes; order Kitasatosporales; family Streptomycetaceae; genus Streptomyces; species Streptomyces stoeckheimensis. The sequence continues at coordinate 5,492,144 of NZ_CP169550.1, forward strand.
TCGAGGCCGCCGAACAGAGCGGAGCACTCAAGCCCGGCGGCACCATCGTGGAGCCCACGAGCGGCAACACGGGTGTAGGACTCGCCATCGTGGCCCAGCAGAAGGGCTACAAGTGCATCTTCGTCTGCCCCGACAAGGTCTCGGCTGACAAGATCAACGTCATGCGCGCGTACGGCGCCGAGGTCGTGGTCTGCCCGACCGCCGTCGACCCCGAGCACCCGGACTCGTACTACAACGTGTCCGACCGCCTCGTGCGCGAGACCCCGGGCGCCTGGAAGCCCGACCAGTACAGCAACCCGAACAACTCGCGCTCGCACTACGAGACCACCGGCCCCGAGCTCTGGGAGCAGACGGCCGGGAAGATCACCCACTTCGTCGCCGGCGTCGGCACGGGCGGCACGATCTCGGGCACCGGCCGGTACCTCAAGGAGGCCTCCGACGGCCGCGTGAAGATCATCGGCGCGGACCCCGAGGGCTCGGTCTACTCCGGCGGCTCGGGCCGCCCGTACCTCGTCGAGGGCGTCGGCGAGGACTTCTGGCCCACCGCCTACGACCCGAACGTGACCGACGAGATCATCGCGGTGTCCGACAAGGACTCCTTCCAGATGACCCGCCGCCTCGCCAAGGAGGAGGGCCTGCTCGTCGGCGGCTCCTGCGGCATGGCGGTCGTCGCGGCGCTGCGGGCGGCCGAGGGCCTCGGCCCGGACGACGTGGTCGTCGTCCTGCTCCCGGACAGCGGGCGCGGCTACATCAGCAAGATCTTCAACGACGAGTGGATGGCCGGACACGGCTTCCTGGAGGACACGGGCCCCTCCGCCCGCATCCGGGACGTGCTCGCGGACAAGGCGGGCGGCATCCCCTCCCTGGTCCACATGCACCCCGAGGAGACCGTCGGCGAGGCCATCGAGGTGCTGCGCGAGTACGGCGTCTCGCAGATGCCGATCGTCAAGCCGGGCGCCGGTCACCCCGACGTGATGGCCGCCGAGGTCATCGGCTCGGTGGTCGAGAAGGAGCTGCTGGCGGCGCTGTTCGCCGGCGGCGCCTCGCTCGGCGACCCGCTGGAGAAGCACATGAGCGCGCCGCTGCCGCAGGTCGGATCGGGCGAGCCCGTCTCCGAGCTGATGGCGGTGCTCGGCGAGGCCGACGCGGCGATCGTGCTGGTCGAGGGCAAGCCGACCGGTGTGGTGAGCCGTCAGGACCTGCTGGCGTTCCTGGCCAAGGGCGCCAAGTAGTCCGTGGCCGAGTAGGCCGTACGGGTGCGTGCGCGCGGACGACGCGCAAACGGTACGGGCCCGACACGTGACGGCAGCACCCGCTTAACAAGGCTCCGGCACAGTGGTGGTTGTCGGCAGGGAAGCCCGGGAAACCGGGACCCGGCCGGCACCACGAACGGCGTCGGCGCACCTCCGGAGCGGCTCCCGGACCGCGTTGGACGCCATGGACGCGCGGACGGCCCTGACCCGGCCCGTGTCCTGCGCGGGGACCGCCGTCGTCCCGCCCCCGGGAAACCGGGGTGCGGCGGTCCCCGCGCATAAACATGTGCGCGGGGACCCAGGGCGTGTCTTCGGGCCCTTCCGGCCGCCGCCCCTGCTGCCTGCCCGTCAGTCCAGCGCGTCGGTACCGCGCTCGCCGAGGTGGCGGCGGCGGAACTTCGCCGCGTGGACGTAGTTGACGCCCAGGATGCCGAGCCAGGCGACGATCAGACCGCTGAGATGGGCCTGGGCGGCGCCGATCGCGGAGAGCGGGATCGCCAGCACCAGGGTGATGATCGCGAAGCCGAAGCGCTCGCCGAAGTTGCCCTCGAGGGAGTCCGCCGCGCCCGGATGGGGGCCGCGGGCCGCGGAGAGCCGCTCCTCCGCGAGGCGCCGGCGCACCTGCGTGTCGACCTTCTCCACGAACGAATCCACCAGCGCGGCCTCGTACTCCGACCCCAGCTCCCGCCGGGCGTCGAGCGTGGCGGAGAGTTCCTTCTTCAGCTCCTGCGACTCCATCCCGTCACCCTAGGAGCCGCCGTCCTCGCAGGCACTGGGGCTAGCCCCCGTATCGCGGGACGGCCCCGCATCGCGCCGCACGAGCCCGCGGACGGGACGGACGACGACGAGGGCCAGGGCGCAGCCGAGGCTGATCGCGGCGCCGGCCAGCAGGAGCGGGCGGACGCCGACGAGGCTGCTCGCCGGGCCCGAGAGGACCTGGCCGAGCGGGATGGCGAGGATGGAACCGCCCACCTCGTACGCCGTCACGCGGTTGAGCCGGTCCTCGGGGATCTGGGTCTGCACCGTGGTGGACCACTGCACGCCCCAGAACGCCCAGCCCACACCGCTGATCGCGTAGCCGAGCATGAGCAGCGGCAGGGCCGGGACCAGAGCCGCGGCCAGCGGCATCATCGGGAACAGGAACATCGCGAAGCCGCCGCCGAGCAGCGGGCGGACCGGGCGGATGCGGATCGCGACGAGCCCGCCGAGGACGCAGCCGGCCCCGAAGGCGCCCTCCGCGTACCCGAAGGCGGCCTTGCCGTGCTCGGCGATGATCGAGGCCGCGCCGAGCGGGGTGAGCGGCCCCCAGACGAAGACCCCGAGCACCCACCAGATCAGGATCACCGCCCACAGCCAGGACCTGGAGCGGAACTCGTCCCAGCCCTCCCGCAGGTTCGTGAGGGTGGACTGCGAGCGGTCGGGTGCGAAGCGGGGGAGCCGCAGCGCCAGCAGGCAGACCCCGCTGATCGCGAAGGTGGCGGCGTCGATCACGAAGACCCAGGCCGTCGAGGTGGCGGCGACCAGCACGCCGGCGAGCGCCGGCCCGGCCATCGTGGCCATCCCCTGGCTCACCCGCAGCACCCCGTTGGCCTGGGTGGGGTCGGTGGAGACCTGGGGGACGAGGCTGGAGGTGCCCGGCTGGAACATCGCGGTCGCGATGCCGCCGAGGACCGATCCGCCGATGACGAACCACAGGGTGGGTTGGCCGAGCCAGAGGTAGACGGCGAGGGAGCCCTGCGCCACGCACCGGACCGCGTCGGCGCCGATCATCTGCGGCAGGGGGTGGAAACGGTCCGCGATCACCCCGCCGAAGACGATGAAGAGGGCGAAGGACCCCATCCAGGCGCCCAGCGCGTACCCGATGCCGCTCACCCCGTAGCCGAGCGAGATCATGGCGACGGCCAGGGCGACCGGCATCATCGTGTCGCCCAGCATCGACACGATGCGGGCGGTGAAGAACAGGCCGAAGTTCCTGGTCCACAGGCGGGTTGCGGGCAGCGGTGGGGCGGAGACGGACGAAGACACCATGGGGGCCAATTCGCTTGAATTCGGTGGGGGGTTGACCGGGTGGATCTCGGCGGCCGGCCCTTGAGGATCAAGCGCCTTCGGCGGGCCGGTCAAGCGAATTGCCCAGGGGCCGCGGCGGCGCCGGGAGGTCTCGGATGACGGGATCGGGTTGCCGTCCTGCATAGCCGCATGCAGAGTGCTCGGTGACTGAATATCCCGTCGGTGGCCGCCCGGCCGCCGGGTGGACGGGACGGAGGGGAACGGGATGAGCGAGAGCCCTGCGGCTCGGCTGCAGAAGCTGTTCGAAGGGCACCGGCTGACGCCGACCCAGCGGCGGATCGCGCACTGCATGGTGCGCGGCGCGGCGGAGGTGCCGTTCCTGTCGAGCGTGGAGCTCGCCGAGCTGGCCGGGGTGAGCCAGCCGTCGGTGACCCGGTTCGCGGTGGCGCTGGGCTTCGACGGCTATCCCGCGCTGCGCCGGCACCTGCGCGAAGTGGCCCCCGCGGAGCGGGCCGGGGGCGGGGAAGAGGACGCGTACAACGAGTACCAGCAGGCCGTACAGGGCGAGATCGAGAACCTGCGGCAGCTCTCCGCGATGCTCGCCGACCCGGCGCCGGTGCGGGAGGCGGGGCGGCTGCTGGCAGGGTCGAGCCCGCTGCCCGTACTGGGGCTGCGCGCGGCCTCCTCGCAGGCGCGCGGGTTCGCGTACTTCGCCGCGAAGGTCCATCCGGACGTCCGGCTGCTCGACGAGGGCGGCTCGATGCTCGCCGACCGGATCGACGCGGCCGCGGGCGCCGGGGCCTCGGCCCTGCTGTGCTTCGCGCTGCCGCGCCATCCGAAGGAGGTCGCCGAGGCGCTGGCGCACGCGCGGGGGGCCGGGCTGACGGTGGTCACCGTCGCCGATTCGGCCTTCGCGCCGGTGGCCCGCCACTCCGACCTGCTGATCCCGGCACCCGTCGGCACCGGCCTGGCCTTCGACACGGCGTGCGCGCCGATGCTGCTGGGGCGGGTGCTGCTGGAGGCCATGGCCGACGCCCTCCCGGACGCCCAGGCCCGCCTGGAGGCCTTCGACGCGAGGGCTGCGGCGCGGGGGCTGTTCGTGGAGTAGGGCTGGGGTCGGCGTCTGCCTGTACGTGGTGGGGGTCTGCGGGCTGCGTCGGGTGGGTCGGTGCCGGGGCCGGGGTGGGGTGTCGGCCTGGACTGCATGATTTAGGCGCCCTGTCCTCTACTCCGACAGGGCGAAGGGTGTTCTCGCGCCACAAATCACGCTCTACGTCCAGGCCGACACCCCACCCCGTCCCCGTCCCCGCCCCGGGCCGCCGCCCTCCGACCCCGGCCGGGCGGCGAGTCTTTCAGCCGCCCGGGCGCAGCAAGTTCAGCCGTCCGGCGTTTGGGGACCGGGTCAGGGCAGCGCCCGGGGACACTCCCAGCCTCGCCGGCGTTTGAGGCGCGGGTCCGGGCGGAGCCCGGGGAACGGTGGAAGGGCGGGTAGGGGACTTCGCCCCGCGCAGCGGGTTCCCGGGGGCGCAGCTCCCGGGCGCAGCCGCCGGGTCGGGCTCCCGGGCGTAGCCCCAGGGGCGGGCTCCCGGGCGTAGCCCCAGGGTCGGGTCCCCGGGTGGGCCCGCCGGGGTGGGTTCGGGCGGCCACGGGGGTTAGAGGAGGGCGTCCGGGGTGGATGCGCCCGCTTCTGGGGGGATGGAGGGGATGGGCTGGGCTGGGCGGGCCAGGGTGAAGCGGACCCCCGAGGGGGTCACCGTGTAGCCGTGTACCGCCGGGCGGGGCAGGCTGTTGTAGCCGTAGTGCGCGGTGAAGGCGTATGCCCCCGTGTCGGGGACGCAGACCAGGTCTCCCGGGGCCAGGAGCGGGAGCTCCCGCGCGGCCGCCAGCAGGTCACCCGCGAAGCACGCCGGTCCGGCGATGTCCTGGGCGACCGGGGGTCCGGTCAGCGGAGTCCCCTTCGGGGAGTAGGGGAGGATGCGTAGCGGCCAGGCCGCGGGGGCGTAGACCGTACGGGTCGCCAGCTGGACCCCCGCGTGCGTGAGCGCGATCGCCCGGCCGCCCGCGGTCTTCGTGTACTCCACCCGTGAGAGCACCAGCCCGTGTTTGGCCGTCAGCGACCGCCCGAACTCCGTGACCAGCCCGTACGCCCCCGAGAAGAGCCCGGGGACGGCCGAGCGCAGCGCGCTCACGTAGTCCTCGTAGGTGGGGGTGGCCGCGTCCGAGGCGAAGTTCACCGGCAGCCCGCCGCCGATGTCCAGGGTGTCGACCTGCCGCCGCCCGGCCGCCGCGTTGATCTCCTCGGCCAGCGCGTACAGCTCCCGCACCCCTTCGGCGATCAGGGCCAGCGGTACCCCCTGGGAGCCCGAGTGGGTGTGCAGCCGGGTGAGCCACGGCCGGTCCAGGTAGGCCCGTACGAGCCACTCGCGCGCGCCCGGATCGCGCAGGGCGATGCCGAACTTCGAGGTGGCCGTGGCGGTGGAGAGGGCGTCGATGGTGCCGGCACCGGTCTGGGTGTTGATCCGTACGCCGATCGGGGAGGTGGTGGGCGCCGTCGCGACGAGGGTGTCCAGGCGTTCCAGCTCCTGGCGGTTGTCGGCGTTCAGGGCGACGCCCAGGGCGAGGGCCTCCCGCAGCTCGGCGGCCGTCTTCGCGGGGGAGTCGAGGACGATGCGCTCCGGAGCGACCCCGGCCGCGCGGGCCAGGGCCAGCTCGCCGGGGCTGGCCACCTCGCAGCCGAGCCCGGTGTCGGCGAGCAGCCGCAGCACCGGGACGAGCGGGGCCGCCTTGACGGCGAAGGCGTGCAGGACGGGGGTGCCGGGGGCGAGGGCCCGGGCGAAGGCGCCGGTCAGGGCGGCGGCGGAGGCGCGGATGCCGGCCGTGTCGAGCAGGCACACGAGGGGTGCGTCCTCGTCGATCAGACCCTGCTCCACGGCGGCCCGTACGGCCAGGTCCCGCCGCCGGGCGGAGCGCTCGGAGCCGTCCTCGGCTGAGCCTCCGGCGGCGTGCGCGTGTGCGTCGACTGCCATGTCCGCCATCCCATCACCCGGCGCGTCCCCCCGCAGCTGTTGACTGAATCTATTCAGGACGCAAGGATGTGAATAGATAGACCAACAACGGAGGAGGCACCGCCATGTCAGGACCCCGCCCCGTACGGGCCGCACGAGGTACCGAGCTGAGCACCCTGGGATGGCAGCAGGAGGCCGCGCTGCGGATGCTCCAGAACAACCTCGACCCCGAGGTCGCCGAGCACCCCGACAAGCTCGTCGTCTACGGCGGCACCGGCAAGGCCGCCCGCGACTGGCGCTCGTACGACGCGATGGTCCGCACCCTCCAGACCCTCAAGCAGGACGAGACGATGCTCGTCCAGTCCGGCCGCCCGGTCGGCGTGATGCAGACCCACGAGTGGGCCCCGCGCGTGCTCCTCGCGAACTCCAACCTGGTCGGCGACTGGGCCAACTGGGAGGAGTTCCGCCGCCTGGAGAACCTGGGCCTGACCATGTACGGCCAGATGACGGCCGGTTCGTGGATCTACATCGGCACCCAGGGCATCCTCCAGGGCACCTACGAGACCTTCGCCGCCGTCGCCGCCAAGAAGTTCAACGGGACCCTGGCCGGCACCATCACCCTCACCGCCGGCCTCGGCGGGATGGGCGGCGCCCAGCCGCTGGCCGTGACGATGAACGACGGCGTCGCCATCTGCGTCGACGTGGACCCGCGCGCCATCGACCGCCGCATCGAGCACCGCTACCTCGACGTCAAGGCGAACGACCTGCGCCACGCGCTGCAGCTCGCCGTCGAGGCCCGCGACGCCCGCAAGCCGCTCTCCATCGGGCTGCTCGGCAACGCCGCCGAGCTGCTCCCGCAGATGCTCGCCGAGGGCGCGCCGATCGACATCGTCACCGACCAGACCTCGGCCCACGACCCGCTCGCGTACCTGCCCGTGGGCGTCGACTTCGACGACATGGCCGCCTACGCCGCCAAGGACCCGGCCGGGTTCACCACCCGCGCCCGCGAGTCCATGGCCACGCACGTCGAGGCCATGGTCGGCTTCATGGACGCGGGAGCCGAGGTCTTCGACTACGGCAACTCCATCCGCGGCGAGGCCCAGCTCGCCGGCTACGACCGCGCCTTCGCCTTCCCCGGCTTCGTCCCCGCCTACATCCGCCCCCTCTTCTGCGAGGGCAAGGGCCCCTTCCGCTGGGCGGCCCTGTCCGGCGAGGCCTCGGACATCCACAAGACCGACAAGGCGATGCTGGAGCTCTTCCCCGAGAACGAGTCCCTGCACCGCTGGATCAAGATGGCCGGCGAGCGCGTCCACTTCCAGGGACTGCCCGCCCGCATCTGCTGGCTCGGCTACGGCGAGCGCGACAAGGCCGGCGAGCGCTTCAACGAGATGGTCGCCGACGGCACCCTCGCCGCCCCCCTCGTCATCGGCCGCGACCACCTGGACTGCGGCTCGGTGGCCTCCCCGTACCGCGAGACCGAGGCCATGCTCGACGGCTCCGACGCGATCGCCGACTGGCCGCTGCTCAACGCCATGGTCAACGTGGCCTCCGGCGCCTCCTGGGTCTCCATCCACCACGGCGGCGGCGTCGGCATGGGCCGCTCCATCCACGCGGGCCAGGTCACGGTCGCCGACGGCACGAAGCTCGCGGGCGAGAAGATCCGCCGCGTCCTGACCAACGACCCGGGCATGGGCGTCATCCGCCACGTCGACGCCGGCTACGACATCGCCGAGACGGTCGCCGACGAGCGCGGCGTCCGCATCCCGATGCGCGAGGGTGACCAGGCGTGACACCTTCAGCCTCGCCGGCGTTTGAGGCGCGGGGGTCCGGGGGCGGAGCCCCCGGGAACGGTGGAAGGGCGGGGCGGGGAGAATCCAGCTTCCACAGCATGTGGGCGGACCTCGCACCCATCGGCCGGCACGCGGACTCCGGCGGGTACCGGCGCCACGCCTGGACCGGCGCGGACGCCGACTGCCGGACCTGGTTCCAGGCGGAAGCCGAGAAGCGCGGGCTCGCCTACGAGACCGACCGCAACGGCAACCAGTGGGCCTGGCTCGGCGACCCCGAAGCCGGTGACGCCGTCGTCACCGGCTCCCACTTGGACTCCGTCCCCGACGGCGGGGCCTTCGACGGCCCCCTCGGGGTGGTGTCCTCCTTCGCGGCCCTGGACGAACTCCGCAGGAGGGGAGCGGAGTTCTCCAGGCCCCTGGCCATCACCAACTTCGGTGACGAGGAAGGGGCCCGCTTCGGCCTCGCCTGCGTCGGCTCCCGGCTCAGCGCCGGGCAGCTGACCAAGGAGAAGGCGTACGAGCTCCGCGACGCGGACGGGATCTCCCTCCCGCAGGCCATGGAGGCGGCCGGCTACGACCCCGAGACCATCGGCGCCGACCCCGAACGCCTCTCCCGCATCGGCGCCTTCGTCGAACTGCACGTGGAACAGGGCCGCGCCCTCGACCTCTCCGGGGACCGGGTCGGCATCGCCTCCGCGATCTGGCCGCACGGCCGCTGGCGCTTCGACTTCCGCGGCGAGGCCAACCACGCCGGCACCACCCGGCTGGCCGACCGCCGCGACCCGATGCTCACGTACGCGCAGACCGTGCTCGCGGCCCGCGCCGAGGCGGCCCTCGCCGGGGCCGTGGCCACCTTCGGGAAGATCGCCGTCGAGCCCAACGGGGTCAACGCCATCCCCTCCCTGGTACGCGGCTGGCTCGACTCCCGCGCCGCCGACCAGGCCACCCTCGACACGGTCGTGACCGCGATCGAGAAGGCCGCCCGCGAGCGCGCGGACGCGGAGGGGATCGACCTGGACGTGGTCCGGGAGTCCTTCACCCCGGTCGTCGAGTTCGAGCACGCCCTGCGCGAGGAGATGAACCGGATCCTCGGCGGGTCCGTCCCCGTGCTCGGCACGGGTGCGGGACACGACGCCGGGATCCTCTCGGCGGCCGTCCCGACCGCCATGCTGTTCGTGCGCAACCCCACCGGGGTCTCGCACTCCCCGCGGGAGTTCGCCGCCGAGGACGACTGCGTGGCGGGCGTCCTCGCCCTCGCCGACGTACTGGAAGGCCTGGCATGCGGTTCAAGGGGCACGTGTTGAAGACGTACTGGCTGGAGCACGCCTGGCTCGGCACCCATGTCGAGCCGGGCGTCGCCCTGGACGTAGCGGACGACGGGCGGATCTCCGCCCTGCGGACCGGGGCCGAGACCCCGCCCCCGGGAGCGGAGGTCCTGCGCGGCCTGACGGTCCCGGGCCTGGCCAACGCGCACAGCCACGCCTTCCACCGGGCCCTGCGCTCGACGGTGCAGGTCGGCTCGGGCACCTTCTGGACCTGGCGCGACTTCATGTACAAGGTCGCCCAGAACCTCACGCCCGACAGCTACTTCGCGCTCGCCCGCGCCGTCTACGCCGAGATGGCGCTGGCCGGCATCACCGCGGTGGGCGAGTTCCACTACGTCCACCACGCCCCCGGCGGAGTCCCGTACGCCGACCCCAACGCCATGGGCGAGGCCCTGATCGCGGCCGCCGCCGAGGCCGGCATCCGCATCACCCTCCTCGACACGGCGTACCTGTCGGCGGGCTTCGGGGAAGCACCCAACCCCCACCAGCTGCGCTTCTCCGACGGCACCGCGGACGCCTGGGCGGAGCGGGCCTCGGCCCTCAAGCCCCGCGAGCACGCCCTGATCGGCGCCGCGATCCACTCGGTCCGCGCGGTACCGGCGGACCAGCTCGCCACGGTCGCCGCCTGGGCGTCCGAACGCCGGGCGCCGCTGCACGTCCACCTCTCGGAGCAGACCGCCGAGAACGACGCCTGCCTGGCGGCCCACGGCCTGACCCCGACCCAACTGCTCGCCGAGCACGGGGTGCTCGGCCCGCGCACCACCGGGGTGCACAACACGCACCTCACCGACGCGGACATCGCGCTCCTGGGCTCCACCACCACCGGCACCTGCATGTGCCCCACCACCGAACGCGACCTCGCCGACGGCATCGGTCCGGCCGTACGCCTCCAGCGCGCGGGCAGTCCGCTCTCGCTGGGCAGCGACAGCCACGCGGTGATCGACCTGCTCGAAGAGGCGCGGGCGATGGAACTGAACGAGCGCCTGAGCAGCCGTACGCGGGGGCACTGGACGGCGAACGCCCTGCTCACCGCCGCCACGGAGGACGGGCACGCCGCCCTCGGCTGGTCGGAGGCGGGCCGCCTGGAGGCGGGCGCGCTCGCGGACTTCACCACGATCGCGCTCGACTCCGTCCGCACGGCCGGCGCGCTGCCCCGCCTCGGCGCGGAGACGGCCGTCTTCGCCGCCTCGGCGGCGGACGTCCGCCACACGGTCGTGGGAGGCCGCCACATCGTCCGCGACGGGTCGCACACCCTGATCGAGGACGTCCCGTCCACCCTGGCGGCCACCATCGCCGCCCTCCGCGGCTAACGCCTCAGCCCAACGTCTCCGCCTGCGGCGGGTCTTCCCCCACCCCGCCCCTTCCCGAAACCGGGGGCTCCGTCCCCGAACCCCCGCGCCTCAAACGCCGGCGGGGCTGACTTTCAGCCCGCGCGGCGTTTGAGCGCACCGGGCGCGAAGCGCCCGGAACGGGGCCCGGGGCGGAGCCCCGGTTTCGGGAAGGGGCGGGGTGGGGGAAAGAACCGTCCCGACCACCCCGAGGAACCATGGCCACGACCACCATCACCAACATCGGCAGCCTCGTCACCAACGACCCCGCCCTGGGCGACGGCACCCCCCTCGGCCTCATCGGGAACGCCGCAGTCGTCATCGAGGACGACAGGATCACCTGGGTCGGCCCCGCCGACAAGGCCCCCGCCACGGACACGGCGTACGACGCCGAGGGCCGGGCGGCCATCCCGGGCTTCGTCGACTCCCACTCCCACCTCGTCTTCGCGGGCGACCGCACCGCCGAGTTCAACGCCCGCATGTCCGGCCGCAGCTACTCCGCCGGAGGCATCCGCACCACCGTCGCCGCCACCCGCGCCGCCTCCGACGCCGCGCTCGAAGCGAACCTGGTGCGCCACCTCCACGAGGCCCGCCGCCAGGGCACCACCACCTTCGAGACCAAGTCCGGCTACGGCCTCACGGTCCAGGACGAGGCACGGGCCCTGCGCATCGCCGCCGCGCACACCGAGGAGGTCACCTACCTCGGCGCGCACATCGTCTCCCCGGACTACGCCGACGACCCGGCGGGCTACGTCGAGCTCGTCACCGGCGAGATGCTGACCGCCTGCGCCCCGTACGCCCGCTGGGTGGACGTGTTCTGCGAGAAGGGCGCCTTCGACGGCGACCAGGCCCGTGCGATCCTCACCGCCGGCGCCGCCGCCGGGCTGATCCCGCGCGTCCACGCCAACCAGCTCTCGTACGGCCCCGGCGTCCAGCTCGCCGTCGAGCTGGAAGCCGCTTCCGCCGACCACTGCACCCACCTCACCGACGCCGACGTGGACGCCCTCGCCCAGGCGGCCGGCACCACCGTCGCCACGCTGCTGCCCGGTGCGGAGTTCTCCACCCGCGCGCAGTGGCCCGATGCCCGCCGGCTCCTGGACGCGGGGGCCACCGTGGCGCTGTCGACGGACTGCAACCCGGGCTCCTCCTACACGAGTTCGATGCCGTTCTGCATCGCCCTCGCCGTCCGCGACATGGGGATGACCCCGGACGAGGCCCTGTGGTCCGCCACCGCCGGCGGCGCCCGCGCCCTGCGCCGCACCGACATCGGCGTCCTGACCCCCGGCGCCCGCGCGGACCTGGCCCTGCTCGACGCCCCCAGCCACGTCCACCTCGCCTACCGGCCGGGCGTTCCGCTGGTCTCGGCCGTCTGGCAGAAGGGCCTCAAGACGGCCTGAAACAGGCTGAATCCGGACTGTTGATACGGCCCTGTCCTTTGTCTTCCCTCCGTAGGGCCCCGGGGCTACCTTGAGCCACCAATCTGATGTGCCGTCAGTAACTTGTGGCCCAAGGTTCGAGGGGAAGACGAAGGTGTCCGACCGGAAACGCTCCACCGCGCTCGCGCTGGCCTCCGCGCTGGCGGGGGCGGCGGTACTGCTGGCCGCCCCCGCAGCCCATGCGGCCGTTGTCGACGTCCAGTACGACTGCAAGACCCCCATCGGGGACAAATCGGCGGTCTCGCCGATCGAGATCAAGGGAGTCAAGGAGGGCAACGGCTACAAGCTGACGATGTCCTTCCAGAAGGGCGTCTCCTCCAGCCCCATCGAGCTCGGCAAGGGCGCGATGACGCCCAGTGCCGTGATCATGGTCGACGGAGCGGAGAAAGCGTCGGTACCGGTCTCCGGTCCGCCCAACGCCGAGGCCGTACCCGCCAACACCCCCATCAAGATCAGCGACCTCTCGGGCACGTACACGCCCAAGAAGTCCGGCAAGGTCACGCTCACCGCCGGTGTGCTCACGATCAAGGCGATGGGTACGACCACCACCTGCACCCCGGGCAACAGCCCCAAGCCGTCCCTCGAACTCGACGTGACGGCCCCCGGCGGCGGCAGCGCCACCGGCTCCACCGGATCGACCGGATCCACCGGGGACAGCCTCCCGCAGACCGGCCCCGAGGACTCCGCCATCGCCCTCGGAACCCTCGGAGCCACCGTGATCCTCTCCGGCGCGGCCGGCGTGCTCTGGCTGACCCGCCGCGGCCAGCGGGCCCGGTCCTGAACGGAGCGCACCCGGTCATGTCCGTGCTCCGTTCGCCCCGAAGGCCCGGCGGGCTGCTCCGCGCAGCCCTCGCCGCCGTGGCCGCCGCCGTGCTCTCCTGCGCGATGGCGGCCCCGGCCGCCGCCGACGAGCCCGGCTGGACCGCCGAGCCCGTCGCCGGGAGCGCGCCGGCGGCGGCGAAGTCCGGGGCCCGCCCGTACTTCTACCTCTCGGGTACCTCCGGCACGGTGCTGGAGGACCGCCTCGCCCTGGCCAACACCAGCGACCAGGAGCACACCATCACCCTGCGCGGCGCCGACGCCTACAACACGGCGGACGGCGCCTTCGCCGTGCGCTCCGCCAGGGAGTCGACCGGCGCGGGCCTCTGGATCAGCTTCGGCGCGGTCACCACGGTCAAGGTCCCGGCGCACACCCGCGCCGTGGTCCCCTTCACCGTGACCGTGCCGCCCGGCTCCGCGCCCGGGGACCACCCGGCCGCCGTCGTCGCCACCGAGGCCGGGCGCGAGGTGGGCGTACGGGTCCACCTGCGCGTCGACGGCCCGGCGCTGGCGGCGCTCACGGTCGAGGACGTCGCCGTACGGGGCAAGGGCGCGACCGCGCGCGTCACGTACACGCTGGTCAACCGCGGCAACGTGGCCCTCGCGCCCGAGCTCGCCATCAGCGCCGAGGGAACCCTCGGCAAGGTCGCGGGCCGCAGCATCCGCAGCCTGCCGGTCGAGGTGCTGCCCGGCCAGCGCGTCGAGCTGACCGAACCCTGGCCCGGCGCGCCCGTGTTCGACCGGGTCGCCCTGACCCTCACCGTCACGGCCCCCGGCGGCGCCCGCGCCACGGGGAGCACCTCGGCCTGGTTCGTGCCCTGGGGCATCGCGGGCGCGACCGGCCTCGGGCTGCTGGGCCTCGGCGCCGTCGCGGCGGCCGCGCTGCTCCTGGAACGCAAGCGGCGGACCCGGTCCGGAGAGGGACCCGGATCCGGGCCCGCACCGCACGGGAGCGCCGTACCCGAAGAAGCCCCAGCGCCGGAACACGAGTTGACGGGAGCACCCAGGTGAGCGCCAAGGCCGGTGGGAGACACGGCGGCAAGGTCAGGGCCCTGGTCGCCGCGGGACGCGCGGGGCTGGCGGCGGGGCTGGCGGTGTGCGCGCTGGCGCTGTTCACCGCGGCCCCGGCCGCCGCGGACGACGGGGCCAAACCCGCCGTGGCCCTCTCGCTCAAGGAGGCCGCCAAGGGCACGGAGATAGCCGTCACCGGAACGGGCTGGCGGGCCAAGACCATGGTGATGCTGCTGGTCTGCGGGCAGAACATGATCGGCGGAACCAACAGCTGCGCCAACGCCGACGGCGTGGCCGTCTCGGTCGCCGACGACGGGCACTTCTCCGCCCAGCTCCCGGTGGTCGCCCCGCCCAAGCCCTGCCCCTGCGTGGTCAACGTGACCTCCGTCAACGGGGACCAGTCCACCGTCGGGGCCCCGCTGAAGATCACCGACCACCCGGTGGCCGACCTGCCCGCCGAGGGCGGCACGGCCCGGCTGGCGCTGCTCACCGGGGTCCGGCTCAAGGGCGGGGACGGGGTGCTGACCTGGTTCGGTGCTCCGGCCGGCCGGAAGTTCACGGTCACCGTGGGCAATCTCGGCTCCGCCGCGGTCAAGGACCCGGTCTTCCAGCTCGGCACCGCCCACGGGGTGTTCGCGCCGACCTGGGAAGAGGTCCGCTGGAAGGGCACCGTCCCGCCCGGCGGCAAGGCGGAGGTCTCCCTCGACGCCACCCTGCCGGCCGGCGCCCACGGCGACTACACCCTCTCCCTCAAGTACGGGGAGACGGTCCTGGCCACGCAGCCCTGGGGCGTGGCCCGCCCGTACGGGGTGCTGCTGTTCTGGGGCCTGCTCCTGCTGGTGATCCCGGCCGCGATCTTCCGGATCGGCATGGCCGTCGTCGACAAGGTCCGCCCGCGCGCGGGTCTCGCGGCGAGCGGCCGCCACCGCGGCCCCCGGCCGCAGCCCGACCCGGCGGCGGCCGTGACCGCCCGGCTGCCCCGGATCCCGGCGGTACGGGGGCCCGCGCGGGGCCCCGTACGAGGACCGCTGGCCCGCTCCGGCCAGCCGGCCGAACCCCCACAGACCACCACGGCGGCACTGCCGTGGTTCACCCCGGACAGCGCGCCGGGGACACAGGAAACAGAAGCACCTGCACCACAGACGTCCGCACCGTCTGAGAACAGTCCGACGACGAAGGGACTTCAGTGAAAACCCAACGGAGGGCGAGCGCGGCCGCGGTCGCGCTGCTGCTCGGCGGCGCGGGCATCGCCATGGGGGCCACGCCGGCTCAGGCGGCCGTGGTCGACGTGCAGTACAAGTGCAAGACGCCCATCGGCGACAAGGAGGCGGTGTCGCCGATCGACATCAAGGGCGTCAAGGAGGGCGGCGGCTACAAGCTGACGATGTCCTTCCAGAAGGGTGTCTCCTCCAGCCCCATCGAGCTCGGCGCGGGCGCGATGACTCCCAGCGCCGAGATCGTGCTCGGCGGCGCGGAGCAGGGGAAGGTCGCGGTGCAGGGCGCGCCCAACGCGGAGCCGATCCCCGCCAACACGCCCATCAAGATCAATGACCTGACGGGCACCTACACGCCCAAGAAGTCGGGCAAGGTGACCTTCACCGCCGGCGTCCTGCTGATCAAGGCGATGGGTACGACCACGACCTGTACCCCGGGCAACAACCCCGGGCCCTCCCTCGAACTGGACGTGACGGCCGGCGGCGGCTCCCCGTCGCCCAGCAGTCCGCCGCCGACCAGCAAGCCGCCCACGAGCCCGCCGCCCACCAGCAAGCCCCCGACCACCCCTCCGCCCACCACGGCTCCGCCCACCAGCCCCGGGCCCTCCCCGACCGGCGGGGGCCAGACGGACTTCCCGGGCCAGCCCGTCGACGTCACCTTCGACTGCGGGACCTTCATGCCGAACGGCCCCCTGAACGGCAAGGTGACGATCAGCGCGAAGAAGAACGGCGGCAGCTACGACCTGACGGCCACGACCGCCAAGGGCGTGATGAACAGCCCGGCGGACCTTCCGGCGGGCGCGCTCCAGCCCGCGCTGGACATCAAGCTCGGCGGCGCCGACAGCGGCATCGTCAAGGTCAGCGGCCCGGGCAACCCCGCGCCGATCAAGGCCGGCACCCCGGTCAGCCTCAGTGACATGAAGGGCACCTACAAGCCGGGCAAGACCGGCAAGACCACGCTGACCCCGGACAAGCTGACGATCAACGTGGTGATGGCTCCGGGCGCCGCCCCGATCGTGGTGCCCTGCGCCGCCACCAAGAGCGCCGTCTCGCTCACGCTCGACACCGCCGCCCAGCCCGGCGGCTCCGGCACCTCGGGCGGGAGCACCTCGGGCGGCACCTCCGGCAGCACCTCGGGCGGCCTCGCCCAGACCGGAGCGTCGGACGACGGCGGCATCAAGGCCCTGGCCCTGGTCGCCGGCACGGTCATGCTGCTCGGCGCGGCGGTCTTCACCTTCACCCCGTGGCGCCGCCTGCGCGGCCAGCGGTAACGGATAGGCGACCGCACCCGGGAACGGGAACGGGAACGGCCCGGCACACCTTTGGGTGTGCCGGGCCGTTCCGCGGGGTCGGACGCGTCAGTGGACGGTGCCCATCAGCGACTGGACCTTCTTGCGGTACGAGTAGACCGCGATGCCCGCGACCACCGCCGCCAAGGCCTCGAAGCCGATGATCCAGGTGCCGTTCAGGTCCACCTTGGCGATGGAGAGCAGGCTGGTGATGCAGTCACCGGCGGTGACCGCGAGGAACCAGACGCCCATCATCTGGGAGGCGTACTTCTGGGGGGCCATCTTCGTGGTGACGGAGAGGCCGACCGGGGAGACGCACAGCTCACCGATGGTCTGGATCATGTAGATCGAGACGAGCCACATCGGGGAGACCTTGACGTCGCCGCCCGCCATGTTCATCGGGACGATGAAGACGAAGAACGAGGCGCCGATCAGGACCAGACCCATCGCGAACTTCACGATGGTGTTCGGCTCCTGGTTCTTGCGGGCCAGCCACAGCCACAGCCAGGCGAAGACCGGGGCCAGGGCCATCACGAACAGCGGGTTCAGCGACTGGTACCAGGTGGCCGAGAAGCCGAGGCCGAAGACGGTGTCGGCGGTCTTGTCGTCCGCGAACAGGGACAGCGTGGAGCCACCCTGGTCGTAGATCATCCAGAAGACGGCGGCGGCGATGAAGAAGAAGATGTACGCGGTCATCTTCGACTGCTCGGTGACCGACAGGTCCTTGTCGCGCTTGATGCGCGTCAGCACGGCGATCGGGATGAACAGGCCGGCCAGCGTCAGCGGGACCAGGGCCCAGTTCAGCGTGTAGGCACCCAGGGCGACCACGGCGCCGTAGAAGACGGCGACACCGAGAACGGCGAGGGCGACCTTCGTGAGGACGGCCTTGCGCTCCTCCGGGGACAGCGGGTTCGGGACCAGGCTGCTCTTCGGGCTCAGGTGCTTGGTGCCGAGCAGGAACTGGGCCAGACCCAGGGCCATGCCGACGGCGGCGAGGGCGAAGCCCAGGTGCCAGTTGTGCTCCTTGCCGACCGTACCGACGACCAGCGGGGCGACGAAGGCACCGAGGTTGATGCCGATGTAGAAGAGCGTGAAGCCACCGTCACGGCGCGGGTCCTCGGGGCCGTCGTACAGGTGGCCGACCATCGTGGAGATGTTGGCCTTCAGCAGACCGGAACCGGCTGCGACGAGGATCAGACCGACGAAGAACATCGCCTGGCCCGGCACGGCCAGCGACACGTGACCGGCGATGATCACGAAGCCGGCGATGGCGACCGTCTTGCGGGCGCCCCAGACGCGGTCACCGAACCATCCGCCCGGCATGGCCATCAGGTAGACCATGGAGACGTACACGGAGTAGATGGCCGTGGTCGTCGCCGCGGTCATCGCGAGGCCGCCGCCCTGGCTGCCCGTGGCGGCGTCGGCGCCGCCCGAGACCAGGTAGTACACGAGGAGGGCGCGCATGCCGTAGTAGGAGAACCGCTCCCACATCTCGGTCATGAACAGAGTGGCCAGGCCACGGGGGTGTCCGAAGAAGGTCTTCTCGGTGGAGGGGTCCGCCGAGTCCTTCGTCAGGCTGGAAGCCATGGTCGATCCTTGCTTGCTCGGGACGCGCGGCTTCGTGAGCACAACGGCGCCCGGTGAGGGGTGGCCGGTACCGGCTACGGGTGTTCC
Organism: Streptomyces stoeckheimensis; assembly: GCF_045822005.1. Taxonomy (NCBI): domain Bacteria; kingdom Bacillati; phylum Actinomycetota; class Actinomycetes; order Kitasatosporales; family Streptomycetaceae; genus Streptomyces; species Streptomyces stoeckheimensis. Next base: position 5,510,295 of record NZ_CP169550.1, read on the forward strand.
GGACCCCACGCCCGGGGGTTCGCTCCGCGGGGGCGAAGACGAAAGAACATCCACAACCGGGATCCACGCCCTGTCGCGCTCCATCGCGCGAAGGGCCCGGCCCATAGGTCATTCACTGTCATCTGCCCGGAACGGGCGGTGCGACAACAATGCCTGCCCGATCAGGGCAGAAATAGAGACTTTCGGCTGGTTTTGGCTCGAAAGTCTCTTGGAGGTAGTGCATCAGGCGTCTCGACACCATACGACACGACAGTGCCGCATATGAAAGTACTTGAGATATGGATCACAGGCTGAGGTGGAACCAACTGGCCACATTCGAAGGCCGTTAGGGCTCCATAAGCCCAGATAGACAGGGCCTTGTCGGCGGGCCTCTTCTTTCCCCCGCCGCGGACTACCATCACCCACATGACGCGTGTACTGCTCGCCGAGGACGACGCATCCATCTCGGAACCCCTGGCCCGCGCCCTGCGCCGGGAAGGGTACGAGGTCGAGGTCCGGGAGGACGGCCCCACCGCCCTGGACGCGGGACTGCAGGGCGGCATCGACCTCGTCGTGCTGGACCTGGGCCTGCCGGGCATGGACGGCCTGGAGGTCGCCCGCCGGCTGCGCGCCGAGGGCCACGGCTTCCCGATCCTGGTCCTCACCGCCCGCGCCGACGAGGTCGACACGGTCGTGGGTCTGGACGCCGGCGCCGACGACTACGTGACCAAGCCCTTCCGGCTCGCCGAGCTGCTCGCCCGCGTGCGGGCCCTCCTGCGGCGCGGCGCCAACGAGGCCTCCCAGGCCCCGGCCACCCACGGGGTGCGCATCGACGTCGAATCGCACCGCGCGTGGATGGGCGAGGAGGAGCTCCAGCTCACGGCGAAGGAGTTCGACCTGCTGCGCGTCCTCGTGCGCGACGCGGGCCGGGTCGTCACCCGCGACCAGCTCATGCGCGAGGTCTGGGACACCACCTGGTGGTCCTCCACCAAGACCCTCGACATGCACATCTCCTGGCTGCGCAAGAAGCTCGGCGACGACGCGGCCAACCCCCGCTACATCGCCACCGTGCGCGGGGTCGGCTTCCGCTTCGAGAAGAGCTGAGAGCGCCTCCGCGAAGAGCTGCAACCACCCGGGACCGTATATCTAGGGCATTCTCGGAGCCATGCGCCGCCGCCTGATCAACTCCACGCTCGCCGTGGTGCTCGTCGTCATCGCCGTCTTCGGGGTCTCCCTCGTCATCGTCGAGACCCGCACCATCACCAGCAGCGCCCAGGACCGCATCGAGTCCGAGGCGCTGCGGCTGGTGGGCATCGTCGAGAGCGACGTCCTGGAGAAGAAGCCGGTCGACGCCGGAGCGCTCGCCGAACAGCTCGACGCCGGCCGGTACGCCCGGATCGCGATCCCCGGCCGGGAACCGGTCGAGATCGGGACGCGCATCACCGACAGCGTCATCCGGGGCACCGCCCGCGGGGAGCAGGGCGAGACCGTGGTCGTCGAGGAGTCCCGCTCCACCGTCACCCGCGAGGTCGGCCGGACCCTGGCCGTGGTCGGCGCCGTCGCCCTGCTCGCCGTCGTGGCGGCCGTCCTGCTCGCCGTACGCCAGGCCAACCGGCTGGCCTCCCCGCTCACCGACCTCGCCGAGACGGCCGAGCGCCTCGGATCGGGCGACCCGCGGCCCCGCCACAAGCGGTACGGGGTTCCCGAGCTGGACCGGGTCGCGGACGTGCTGGACTCCAGCGCCGAGCGGATCGGCCGCATGCTCACCGCCGAGCGGCGCCTGGCCGCGGACGCCTCGCACCAGCTGCGCACCCCTCTCACCGCCCTGTCGATGCGGCTGGAGGAGATCACCGTCACCGACGACCTGGAGACCGTACGGGAGGAGGCGACGATCGCCCTCACCCAGGTGGAGCGGCTCACGGACGTGGTCCAGCGGCTCCTGACGAATTCCAGGGATCCGCGCACGGGCTCGGCCGTCCCCTTCGACCTGGACGAGGTCGTCAAGCAGCAGCTGGAGGAGTGGCGCCCCGCCTACCGCAGCGCCGGCCGGGCCGTCGTCCGCTCCGGGAAGACCGGCATCCGCGCCGTGGGCACCCCGGGCGCGGTCTCGCAGGTCCTGGCGACCCTGGTGGAGAACTCCCTCATGCACGGCGGCGGCACCGTGGCCCTGCGCACCCGCGTGATCGGCAACCAGGCCGTACTGGAGGTCACGGACGAGGGACCGGGCGTCCCGCCGGACCTCGGCAACCGGATCTTCGAGCGGGCCATCAGCGGCCGCAACTCCACCGGCATCGGCCTCGCCGTGGCCCGGGACCTCGCGGAAGCAGACGGCGGCCGCCTGGAGCTGCTCCAGACCCGCCCGCCGGTGTTCGCCCTGTTCCTCAGCCGGACCGCGCCGGAGCGCGCCGAGCCGGAGCAGACGGTCCGCTGAGGGCGGCCGCGGGCGGGGAACCTCAGTTCGCGGCGGTCTCCGGGGTCCGCGCCGCCGCGGCCTGCGCGTCCGCTGGAGACGCGGGGGCCACGTGGGCCGCCGGGGCCTGGCCGTCGCGCTGCTCGACGACCAGCGAGGCCGCGGACGGCGCGGGCAGGGCCTTGAAGACCCACGTGCGGTAGGACCAGAAGCGGAACACGGTGGCGATGCCGATGCCCGTGAACTTGAAGAAGTTCGAGGCGAGCGGCCCGTCCCAGTGGAAGCCGTAGGTGGCCGTGAACAGGATGCCGTTCTCGATCACGAGCCCGATCGCGCTGAACGCGACGAACAGTCCGAGCTCACGGGTGCGGCCCGCTCCGGTCCGGTCGGCCCGGTCCCGGTAGGCGAAGTAGCGGAAGCCCAGGTAGTTCGTGACGATGGCCACCAGGGTGGCTATCACGCTCGCGCGCACCACCTGGAGATCGGTGACCTGCCGGATCAGGTTGAAGACGCCCAGGTTGACCAGGACCCCCAGCCCGCCGACGGCCCCGAACCTGGCGATCTCGCGCGCGAGCCCGCGCACGCGGTCGAGGACGGATCCGTTCTCCGGCTTGCTCATATGAGGCTCAGTCCTGTCTTCGGGGCCCCCGTATGAGGCGTCACACGTCTACTCCACACGTCGACCCGTGCGCGCCCATGCTAAGTGTCGCCCCATCGGTACGTCTGCGCCTTCGGACACCGTGCGACACACGGCACATCCGCCACACCCGACCGCCGGGTACCGGCCAGGGGCGTCCCATGCGGGTCCGGATGGCGCAATACCGCCGGATACCCTGGAGGAGTGACGTTCCCGGTAGTCGGCATGGTCGGCGGCGGACAGCTCGCCCGCATGACCCACGAGGCGGGTATCCCCCTCGGCATCAGATTCAAGATCCTCAGTGACACCCCACAGGACTCGGCGGCCCAGGTCGTGAGCGACGTCGTCATCGGCGACTATCGCGATCTGGAGACCCTCCGCGCCTTCGCGCGCGGCTGTGACGTGATCACCTTCGACCACGAGCACGTGCCCATCGCGCACCTGCGGGTCCTGGAAGCGGACGGCATCCCCGTCCGCCCGGGACCCGACGCGCTGGTGCACGCCGCGGACAAGGGGGTGATGCGCGCCCGGCTCGACGAGATCGGCGCGCCCAGCCCCCGCCACCGGATCGTGAGCGATCCGGCGGACGCGGCGGCCTTCGCCGAAGAGGTCGGCGGGTTCCCCGTCATCCTCAAGACGGTGCGCGGCGGGTACGACGGAAAGGGCGTGTGGTTCGTCCGCACGCAGGCGGACGCCGAGGCCCCGTTCAAGGCGGGCGTCCCGGTCCTGGCCGAGGAGAAGGTGGACTACGTCCGCGAGCTCGCGGCCAACATCGTCCGCTCCCCGCACGGCCAGGCCGTGTCCTACCCCGTCGTGGAGTCCATCCAGGTGGACGGGGTCTGCGACACGGTCATCGCCCCCGCCCCGAACCTCTCGGAGGCCCTCGCCGGCGAGGCCCAGGCCCTGGCCCTGCGCATCGCCAAGGAGCTCGACGTGACCGGCCACCTGGCCGTGGAGCTCTTCGAGACCACCGACGGCCGGATCCTGGTCAACGAACTGGCGATGCGCCCGCACAACAGCGGCCACTGGACGCAGGACGGTGCCATCACCTCCCAGTTCGCCAACCACGTACGGGCCGTCCTGGACCTCCCCCTCGGCGACCCGCGCCCGCGCGCCCGCTGGACGGTCATGGCGAACGTGCTCGGCGGGGACTACCCCGACATGTACGCGGCGTACCTCCACTGCATGGCCCACGACCCCCAGCTGAAGATCCACATGTACGGCAAGGACGTGAAACAGGGCCGCAAGGTCGGCCACGTCAACACCTACGGCGACGATCTGGACGATGTGCTGGAGCGAGCACGTCACGCAGCCGGCTATCTCAGAGGATCCATCACCGAATGAGCACCTCCGCAGCAGCTCCCGTCATCGGCATCGTCATGGGATCGGACTCCGACTGGCCCGTCATGGAGGCCGCGGCCCAGGCCCTCGACGAGTTCGAGATCCCCTACGAGGTCGACGTGGTCTCCGCGCACCGGATGCCGCGCGAGATGATCGCGTACGGCGAGCGGGCCGACGCGCGCGGCCTGAAGGCGATCATCGCGGGCGCGGGCGGGGCGGCCCACCTTCCCGGCATGCTCGCCTCCGTCACCCCGCTGCCCGTCATCGGCGTACCCGTCCCGCTGAAGTACCTCGACGGCATGGACTCCCTGATGTCGATCGTCCAGATGCCGGCCGGGATCCCCGTCGCCACCGTCTCGATCGCCGGCGCCCGCAACGCCGGGCTGCTCGCCGTACGGATGCTGGCCGCGCACGACCCGGAGCTGCGGGCCCGCATGAACGACTTCCTCCAGGACCTCAACGACCAGGCCACCGAGAAGGGCAAGCGGCTGCGCAACAAGGTCGCCGGCCAGGAGTCGTTCGGATTCGGCAAATGACCCCCGTCGACGCCGCGGGCGGGACGGGAGCCGCCCGACACCTGGACGCGGCGCGCGAACTGCTCGCCGAGCACCCGGTCGTCGACGGACACAACGACCTGCCCTGGGCCCTGCGCGAGACGGTGCGCTACGACCTGGACCGGCGGGACATCGGCCGCGACCAGAAGGGCCACCTGCACACCGACATCCCCCGGCTGCGCGCCGGCGGGGTCGGCGCGCAGTTCTGGTCGGTCTACGTGCGCTCCGACTACGCGGGCGACGAGGCGGTCAGCGCCACCCTGGAGCAGATCGACGTCGTCGCCCAGCTGATCGACCGTTACCCGCACGACCTGGTGCGGGCCCTGACGGCCGACGACATGGAGGCGGCGCGCGCCGAGGGCCGGATCGCCTCGCTGATGGGCGCCGAGGGCGGGCACTCCATCAACAACTCGCTCGCCACCCTGCGCGCCCTGCACCAGCTCGGCGTGCGGTACATGACGCTCACGCACAACGACACCATCGACTGGGCGGATTCGGCGACCGACGAGCCCCGGCACGGGGGCCTCAGCGAGTTCGGCCGCGAGGTCGTCCGCGAGATGAACCGGATCGGCATGCTCGTCGACCTCTCGCACGTCGCCGCGACCACGATGCGCGACGCGCTCGCGGTCACGGCGGCGCCGGTGGTCTTCTCGCACTCCTCGGCCCGGGCCGTCTGTGACCACGTGCGCAACATCCCCGACGACGTGCTGGCGCTGCTGCCGGCCAACGGCGGGGTCGCGATGGCCACCTTCGTGCCCAAGTTCATCCTCCCGGCAGCCGTCGAGTGGACCCTGGCCGCCGACGAGAACCTGCGCGCGCACGGCTACCACCACCTCGACACCACCCCCGCGGCGATGGCCCTGCACCGGGCCTTCGAGGAGGCGCGCCCGCGCCCGGTGGCCACGGCCGCGACCGTCGCCGATCACCTCGACCACATGCGCGAGGTGGCCGGCGTCGACCACATCGGCATCGGCGGGGACTACGACGGCACCGCCTTCACCCCGGCCGGGCTGGACGACGTGGCCGGGTACCCCAACCTGGTCGCCGAGCTGCTGGCACGCCGCTGGTCGAAGGCCGACCTGGCCAAGCTGACCTGGTCGAACGCGGTACGGACGCTGCGCGACGCCGAAGCGGTGGCGCGCGAGCAGTCGGCCTCCCGGGGCCCGTCCAACGCGGTGCTCCCGGTGCCCGCCGCTTCCTGACCGGCCCGCCCGGCGGATCCGGCGCACGGGCTGTGACCAGCGAAATCCTGCCGGTTACACCCGAACGCCACATCCGCCGGGCGCCCCCGGCGTCCCACATGTCACGGTGGCACCATCTTCCCTGCTTCTCTCCCGCTGCTTTTCGCACCGACACAGCCGCCGAGACCGGAGCGCACGCCATGGCCGACCTGCAGGACGAACCGCACACGAACCCGGTGACCCCCGTGGGCCCCGGCTCCCTAGGAGCCGAGGATCCCACCGGCGCATTGCTCCCGGGCGCCCTGGACCGGGCTGCCGCACTGCTGAGCGTCCATCCCGTCGTGGATGGCTGCAACACCCTCGTCTGGACCCTCCGCGAGAGTCCCTACCACGACATCGAGACCTCGGACGCGGGCGTCGACACCGACATCCCGCGGCTGCGCGCCGGGGGAGTGGGCGCCCAGTTCTGGTCGCTGCTCATGCCGCGCGAGGCCGGGGCCACCGACCAGGTGGTGTCCGACACCCTCGAACAGATCGACGTGGCGCTGGCCCTGATGCGCCGTTACCCCGACGGCCTCTGCCTCGCGCTGACCGCCGACGACCTGGCGGACGCCCGCAACCGCGGCCGCATCGCCTCCCTCCTCGGCCCCGTGCCCGGCCGCACCCTGACGGACTCGCTGGGCGTGCTGCGCGCCTTCCACGCGCTGGGCGTACGGATCCTCGCGCCGGCCGGAGCGCCGTGGGCGATGGAGGGGCTGACCGCCTTCGGCCACGAGGTGGTCAAGGAGATGAACCGGCTGGCGATGCTGCTGGACCTCCGGGGCTGCCCGCCCGCGCCGGCCTGCCAGCTCGCCGCGGCCTCCAAGGCGCCGGTGATCATCTCGCACACCGGGGCGGCCGCCCTCAATCCGCACCCGGACAACGTGACCGACGAGGTGCTGCTCGCGCTGCGCGCGGCGAACGGCCTGGCGATGGTCGGCTTCGACAGCGTGCTGACCGGGGATTCCCTGCACGCGGTGGCGGACCACGTGGACCACGTACGAGCCGTCGCGGGCCCCCACTGCGTGGGCCTGGGCGCCGGCTTCGGCGCCGAGCCGGGCGTCCCCCGGCCGACGGGACTGACGGATCCCTCGGGCTATCCGCGACTGATCGCGGAACTGCTGGAGCGGGGCTGGCCGGAGACCGACCTGGCATTGCTGACCTGGGGGAACGCCCAGCGGGTGGTGCGGGACGCGGAGTTCACGGCCCGCGCGGCGCAGCACCGTAGGGCGTCCTGAGCGGGATTCAGACGCGCGCCGGGACCTCGGACCCGGCCTTGGACGCCGGGGCCGCCGCGGTCCCGGCGTCCTTCCCGTTCACGGACCCGCTCGCGGGCACGGGGCTCACGCTGGCCCGCCACAGGCGCAGGCAGGACCAGACGGCGGCCCAGGCCAGCAGGCCGTTGCGGAGCACCAGGAGGAACGTGCCGAAGCCGGTGCCCGGGAGGATCTCCGAGCCGTAGGTGAGCGGGTAGATCGCCGTGCTGAGCGCGGTCGAGGCGACGATCAGCCAGGCCACCGGCCGCTGCGTGGTGTGCTTGCAGGTCAGGCAGACGGCCGCGAGGCCGACCAGCCAGATCAGGTACTGCGGGCTGAGTACGCGGCTGGTGATGGTGAAGACGAGGATGGCGCACAGCGCGGCGTCCAGCGGGGTCGCGGTCGTCCAGCGCCGGGCCTTCACCCGCCACAGCAGCAGCCAGGCGAAACCGACGACCGTGAGGCCGACGGAGACCAGGGCGACGCTGGAGACGTACGGGCCGAGGTACTCGTAGGCGCCGTAGCGGACCTCGACCTTCCCGGACCAGGCGCCGACGAGCTTGCCGAGCATCAGGGCGGAGCCGCCGAGGGACTCGACCTGGATGCCGCGGTTGCCCTGGTTGCCCAGGAAGCCGAGGGTGTCGCGGAAGAACAGCGCGAGCACGGCGAGCAGTACGGCCCCGGCCGCCACGGCCGAGACGACGGCGTCGCGGGTGGTGCGGCCGCGCGGGGTGCCGATCAGCGTGAGCAGCGGCCAGACCTTGACCAGGGCCCCGACTCCGGCGAGGACGCCGCCGAGCTTGCGGCGGAAGCGCAGGCACAGCAGCGAGCCGACGGCGAGCAGGGTGACCTGGAGGTCGTAGCGGCCGAAGGGCAGCGACAGCAGCAGCGGCAGCGTGGTCAGCCACAGCACGGCGCCGGCCAGGCTGCCGTCGGCGCGCCGGGCGGCGCGGACCAGGCCGACGGCGATCAGCGCGTCGCAGACCACGGTCAGGGCGACGAAGGCCTGGAAGTAGCTGAGGAAGGGGAGCAGGTCGGGCGACAGGAAGATCGCCGCCGCGGCCGGCGGGTACTGCCACATGACGTCGTCGTGCGGCATGGTCCCCGTGACGAGGACGTCGTACCAGTTGTTGTAGGTCTGGGTGATCTCCACGCGCACCGACGAGGTGCCGTGCAGGTTCACCACCAGGAGGACCACCATCAGCGTCCGGGTGGCCAGCCAGAACCCCGCCATGGCCAGGCGGCCGGCGCGCCCGCGGAGTGCGGAGTCGATGGTCGTGCTCGTACTGGTCATCGGCGGTGAGTCTAGCGATCCATTGCGCGCGGCCCGGCGGCTGCCGCCAACGATCCGGTGACGAGATGTGAAACCGCGCATTCCGGAACGAAGCGGATCAAGGTCCGCCGGGGGCGGATCCGGAGGTCAGGCGCGCGGGCGGCCCATCGCGCGGTAGGTCCAGCCGGCGGCGCGCCACAGGGCGGGGTCGAGGGCGTTGCGGCCGTCGAGGACGAGCCGGTCGGTGACGACCTCGCCGAGGGCCGCGGGGTCCAGGTCGCGGAACTCCCGCCACTCGGTGAGGTGCAGGACCACCTCGGCGCCGCGGGCGGCGTCCAGGGCGGTGTCGGCGTACCCGAGGGTGGGGAAGACGCGGCGGGCGTTGTCCATGCCCTTGGGGTCGTAGACGGTGACCTGGCCGCCCTGGAGGTGGATCTGGCCGGCCACGTTCAGCGCGGGGGAGTCGCGGACGTCGTCGGAGTCCGGCTTGAAGGTGGCGCCGAGCACGGCGACCCGCTTGCCGAGGAAGGAGCCGCCGACGGCATCGCGGGCCAGTTCGACCATGTGGCCGCGGCGGCGCATGTTGATGGAGTCGACCTCGCGCAGGAAGGTCAGCGCCTGGTCGGCGCCGAGCTCGCCGGCCCGCGCCATGAACGCGCGGATGTCCTTGGGCAGGCAGCCGCCGCCGAAACCGATGCCGGCGCGCAGGAACTTCTTCCCGATGCGCTCGTCGTACCCGATGGCCTCGGCCAGCTTCACCACGTCGCCGCCGGCGGCCTCGCAGACCTCGGCCATGGCGTTGATGAAGGAGATCTTCGTGGCGAGGAAGGAGTTGGCGGCGGTCTTGACGAGTTCGGAGGTGGGGAAGTCGGTGACGACCAGCGGCGTGCCCTCGCCCATGGGGGTCGCGTAGACCTCCCGCAGGAGCTTCTCGCCGCGCGCCGAGCTGTTGGTGGTGACCCCGATGACGATCCGGTCCGGGTGCAGGGTGTCCTGGACGGCGAAGCCCTCGCGCAGGAACTCCGGGTTCCAGGCGAGCTCGATCTCCTCGCCGGCCGGGGCGAGCGCGGTCAGCTTCGCGGCGAGGCGCTCGGCGGAGCCGACGGGCACGGTGGACTTGCCGACGACCAGGGCGGGCCGGGTCAGGTGTGGGGCGAGCGATTCCACGACCGCGTCGACGTAGCTCATGTCGCAGGCGTACTCGCCGTGCTTCTGCGGGGTGTTCACGCAGACGAAGTGCACGTCGGCGTCGAAGGCGCCGAGCTCCTCGTAGGAGGTGGTGAAGCGCAGCCGGCCCGTGGAGCCCGGCAGTCCGGCCACGTGGGCGGAGAGCAGCTCCTCCAGTCCCGGCTCGTACATGGGTACGCGGCCGGAGGCGAGCAGGGCGATCTTCTCCGGCACCACGTCCAGTCCGAGCACCTCGAACCCCAGCTCCGCCATTGCCGCGGCGTGCGTGGCGCCGAGGTATCCGGTGCCGATCACAGTGATCTTGAGGGGGGCCATGAGTGCTCCTGGAGGTGCTGGGCCGTTCGCGGCAACCGAGCATAGTCGGGCCGGTGACCGGGGATGCATTCCGGCGTCCGTCACCCGTCCGCCACCCGGTGGCCACACCGTAGCCGCCCGCCCGATGCCCGCGCCGGGCCGGCTGTCATGCAACTCACGTGCGACGCCCGTGTCGCGGTCGGCGCGCGGACACTAAGCTTGGGCTACTTAACGGTAGTTAACACCACGCACCACCTGGGGAGTGAGAGATCTTGGCGGGTTCTGCCGACTTCGACCTGTACCGCCCGGCCGAGGAGCACGACATGCTCCGCGAGTCCGTCCGCGCGCTCGCCGAGGCGAAGATCATGCCCTTCGCCGCCGCGGTCGACGAGGAGTCCCGCTTTCCGCAGGAGGCCCTGGACGCCCTCGTCGCCAGCGACCTGCACGCCGTCCACGTGCCCGAGACCTACGGCGGCGCGGGCGCCGACGCCCTCGCCACCGTGATCGTGATCGAGGAGGTGGCCCGCGTCTGCGCGTCCTCCTCCCTCATCCCGGCGGTCAACAAGCTCGGCTCGCTCCCGGTGATCCTCTCCGGCTCCGAAGAGCTCAAGGCCAAGTACCTCGGCCCGCTGGCCAAGGGCGACGCGATGTTCTCCTACGCCCTCTCCGAGCCCGACGCGGGCTCGGACGCCGCGGGCATGAAGACCCGCGCCGTGCGCGACGGGGACTTCTGGGTGCTCAACGGCGTCAAGCGCTGGATCACCAACGCCGGCGTCTCCGAGTACTACACGGTCATGGCCGTCACCGACCCGGAGAAGCGCTCCAAGGGCATCAGCGCCTTCGTCGTCGAGAAGTCCGACGAGGGCGTCTCCTTCGGCGCCCCGGAGAAGAAGCTCGGCATCAAGGGCTCCCCGACGCGCGAGGTCTACCTCGACAACGTCCGGATCCCCGCCGACCGCATGATCGGCGCCGAGGGCACCGGATTCGCCACCGCGATGAAGACCCTCGACCACACCCGCATCACCATCGCCGCCCAGGCGCTGGGCATCGCCCAGGGCGCGCTGGACTACGCCAAGGGCTACGTCCAGGAGCGCAAGCAGTTCGGCAAGCCGATCGGCGACTTCCAGGGCGTGCAGTTCATGCTCGCGGACATGGCCATGAAGATCGAGGCCGCCCGCCAGCTGACGTACGCGGCCGCGGCCCGCTCGGAGCGCGTCTCCGGCGGCGGCCCGCACGAGGACCTCACCTTCTTCGGTGCCGCGGCCAAGTGCTTCGCCTCGGACGTGGCCATGGAGGTCACCACCGACGCGGTCCAGCTCCTCGGCGGCTACGGCTACACCCGGGACTACCCGGTGGAGCGCATGATGCGCGACGCGAAGATCACGCAGATCTACGAGGGCACGAACCAGGTCCAGCGCATCGTCATGGCGCGCAACCTGCCGTAGGGGCACGACCCCACCGGACGCGAGGTCCCCCGATCCACGGTCGGGGGACCTCGCGTGGTCCGGCCGGCGGGGCACCCCCTAGGCTGTGCGCCGGTCGGCCCCGGGCGCGGGGTTGCGGGGACGGGGTCGCAGGGGGCGGGGAACAGGATGTCCGTAGAACGTCACACGGCGGGGATGCTCCAGCAGATCGCCCGTCAGCAGGAAATCGTCGAGATCGCCCCGCAGGGCACCCCGCAGAAGGCGGCCGCCCTGGCGCACGTGGCGGAGCAGTACGGCTACACGTACGGCACCGCCTACCGGACCGGCTTCAAGAACTCGCTCGTCCAGGTCCGGATGCACCGGGACCCGCGGCCCGAAGCGCGCGTCCGCGAGGCGGCCACCATCACCGCCCATCCACAGGCCGGCAACGGCGGGACGGTGCCGGGGCTGGCGCAGGATTCGCTGAAGCCGCTCCCCGAGGCGGCCGACTCCGTGGCCGTGCTCAAGGACCTCGTCACCTTCGACGTCATGGCCCTGTACGTCGGCGACCGGCGCCAGAAGGTGGTGTGCTACCTCCTCTGCGCGGTCCTGCCCGTCCTCATGCTCATCGACGACAAGTCGCCGGTCGAGGCGTTCCTCTCCGGCGGGCTGGCCGCGCTGCTCGCCACCGTGTCGTTCCAGGTGGGCGTGATCCGCCGAGCGAAGATCACACAGCGGCTGACGGCCGCCGGGTTCCACGAGGTGCTTGACGAGCAGGGCCGCCGGCGATTCCTGCGCCCGGGGCAGCAGTTGCCCGGCCACGCCAACCCGTTCACCGCCTGAGGCCCTGGCCTGCGGCGAAGACGACCGCACACATCGGGCACCAGCCCCCTGGGGACCCCCCGGATGGGCTAAATTTGGACCTTCGTACGCCGGAACCGGTTGGGGAGAACGCAAATGACGGAAGCGATCCTGCTGGTCGGCGGACAGGGGACGCGACTGCGCCCCGTCACGGTGAACACGCCGAAGCCGATGGTCCACACGGCAGGTGTTCCCTTCCTCGCCCACCAGATAGCCCGGGCCGCCGCGGCAGGCGTCACGCACATCGTGATGGCCACCTGCTACCTCGCCGAGGTCTTCGAGCCCTACTTCGGGGACGGGTCCGCCTTCGGCGTCCACCTGGAGTACGTGGTCGAGGACGAGCCCCTCGGCACCGGCGGCGCCATCCGCAACGCGGCGCGGCTGCTCACCGGCGGCCCGGACTCCTCGGTGCTCGTCTTCAACGGGGACATCCTCACCGGCCTGGACATCGCCGGGCTCGTCGAATCGCACAAGGCGGCCGACGCCGACGTCTCCCTGCACCTGGTCCGGGTCGACGACCCGCGCGCCTTCGGCCTGGTCCCCACCGACGCCCACGGGCGGGTGCTGGCCTTCACCGAGAAGCCGCAGACGCCCGAGGAGATCATCACCGACCAGATCAACGCCGGCTGCTACGTCTTCCGGCGCAGCGTGATCGACACCATCCCGGCCGGCCGGTCCGTTTCCGTGGAGCGCGAGACCTTCCCCGGCCTGCTCGCCTCCGGGGCCACCCTGCACGGGGTCACCGAGAACACGTACTGGATGGACCTCGGCAAGCCGGAGGCGATCATCCAGGCCTCCGCCGACCTGGTCCGCGGCGTGGTCCCCTCCCCGGCCGTCCCCGGACGCCGCGGCGAGTCCCTCGTCCTGCCCGGAGCCCACGTCGCGGCCGGGGCCAAGCTGTCGGGGGGCACCGTCGTGGGCGCCGGAGCCCGCATCGAGGCGGGTGCGGTCGTCCAGGGCTCCATCGTGCTGGGGGACGCGGTCGTCGGGCCCGACGCGCAGGTGTCCGCCAGCCTGATCGGCGCCGGCGCCTCGGTGGGCGCACGGACCGTACTGGACGCCGCCGTCATCGGTGACGCGGCCGTCGTGGGGGCCGACAACGAGCTCCGCGCCGGAGCCCGGATCTGGTGCGGGGCGCGGCTGCCCGACGCGGCGATCCGCTTCTCCTCCGACGCCTGAGCCGGGCGGGCGCCCCTGGCCGGGGCGCCCGTGATCAGGCGCCGTGATCAGGCGCCGTGATCAGTTCCCGCGGACGGTGACCTTCTCGTCCTTCTGGATCTGCTGCACCAGCTGCTGCACCTTCGCCTTGTCCCAGACGAGGTTGCCGCCGCGCTGACCGGAGATCGGCATGTTCATGGACACGCCGTCACCGCCGCTGATGCCCTTCATCGCGAAGAACATCGACCCCATGTCCCACAGCCCCATGTCCTTGTCCACGATCAGCGTGTCCAGACCCGCACCCAGCACCGGGTACAGCGTGAACGGATTCATGATCGTCGTCGGGGTCGCCGCCTGGCTGGCCAGCGCCGACAGGAACTTCTGCTGGTTCTTGGTCCGCTGCAGGTCCGACTCGGCGAAGGCGTAGCGGGTCCGTACGTAGGCCAGCGACTGCTCGCCGTTCAGCGTCTGGGTGCCCTCCTTGAAGTCGGCCCCGGACTTCTCGTCCTTGAACCCCTTCTCGATGTTCAGCTCCACCCCGCCCAGCGCGTCCACGATGTTCGCGAAGCCGGCGAAGCCGATCTCCGCGTAGTGGTCGATGCGCAGGCCGGTGTTGAACTCCACCGTCCGCACCAGCAGCTCCGGGCCGTCCTCCGCGTACGCGGCGTTCAGCTTGACCCGGCGCCCCTGGCCCGCGAACTTCTTGCCCGACTCCGAGCCGACGAAGGACGGGATCTCCACGTCCGAGTCGCGCGGCAGGGAGATCATCGTGTTCCCGCTGGAGCACTTGGCGAGGATCATCATCGAGTCGGTGCGCTTGCCCTCGGCCGAGCCGGTGTGGAGCTTCTTCTTGTCCTCGGCGGACATGCCCTCACGGCTGTCGGAGCCCACGATCAGGTAGGTCGTGCAGTCGCCCTCCTTCGGGCGCTCGATGACCTTGGAGAGGTCGACCTCGCGGCGCACGTTGGAGTCGGCCCAGAAGTAGGTGCCGATGCCCGTCACGAGCAGGCCGCCGACCAGCACGATCGAGCCGATCTTGATCCGCTTGCGCCAGTCCGGGGCCGGTCCCGCCGGCCGGGCCGGGCCGCCGGGGCCGCCCGGTCCCTGTCCGCGAGGTCCCGCCGGCGGGCGGCCGCTGCCGCCGCCGTAGACCTGGCCGGTGTTGTAGCCGCTGTCGAAGCTGCCGCCGCTGTACGAGCCGTCCTGCTGCGGAGGCACGTAAGCGGGCCCGGCCGGCGGCTGAGCCGGGCGGCGCGGGGGCTGCTGGGGCTGCTGGGGCTGCTGCGGCTGCCGGGACGCCTGAGGGCCGGGGCCGGGCCGCTGGACGTGCCTCATCCGCCGTGCGCCTTCCGGCTCCGCCTGGCCGCTGCCGCGGCCGTACCCGTCATCGCGGCGGCCGCGCTGGTCCTGCTCGCCGCTCCACCCGTCCCAGTCACTCATGTGCCCAAGAATGCCTGGCCGGGACGGCCGCGGAACACCCCCGGCGGCTCTTCGTACCGGTGCTGTTGCAGAGCTGATGCCCGCAAGCCGCACTTAAGCTGTCTCCATGACAGAGATACCGGGCGAGCTGCGCGGAAAGCCGATCTCGGCTTCCCGCACCACCCTGAGCCACATCATGACCGCCAACGACACCAACCTCCTCGGCACGGTGCACGGCGGCGTGATCATGAAGCTGGTGGACGACGCGGCCGGCGCCGTGGCCGGCCGCCACTCCGGCGGCCCGGCGGTCACCGCCTCCATGGACGAGATGGCCTTCCTCGCGCCCGTCCGGGTAGGCGACCTCGTCCACGTCAAGGCCCAGTGCAACTGGACGGGCCGCTCCTCCATGGAGATCGGCGTACGCGTCCTCGCGGAACGGTGGAACGAGTCCACCCCCGCCACCCAGGTCGGCAGCGCCTACCTGGTCTTCACCGCGGTCGACGCCGAGGGCAAGCCCCGCGAGGTCCCGCAGGTGATCCGGGAGACCGAACGGGACGAGCGGCGCTACCAGGAGGCCCAGATCCGCCGCACGCACCGGCTCGCCCGCCGCCAGGCCATCCGCGACCTGCGGGAGGAGCGCTCCGCGCAGGGGCTGGACGCCGACGTCTAGGGGGTGTCTTTCGGATCAGGCCGGGCTCGCGGCGGCCGGTGCCGCGCCTCGCCGCGTTGTCGTCGGTCGCCAACGCTCCGCGTTGACTCCCTCCTCCGCCTTGCGATGCACGGCACCGGCCGCCGCTCCCTGATCCGGCCCGATCCGAAAGACACCCCCTAGTGCACCCCGACCCACCGCACCCGCACCCGCTCCTGCACGCGGCCCTGCCGCCCCGCTCCACCCGGAAGGCTCCATGAACCGCCGCTCGGCCGTGCTCGCCGGCCTCACCGGCCTCGCGGGAATCGCCGGCCTCGCCGCCGCCGTCCCGATGCTGACGAAGGACTCCCCCCAGGCCCCCGCCGGGGGCGAGCCGTCCCCCGAGGCCTCCCCGGAGCCCTCCTCCGGCACGGGGCGGCCCCGGAAGATCCGCCTCATGCCCCTCGGCGACTCGACGGCCGCCGGCTCGGGAAGCTCCGGCCGCGCCGGCTACCGCCTGCCCCTGGAGATGCTGCTCTCCGGCCAGTCCCGGTACACCGTCGACTTCGTCGGCTCCCAGGAGCAGGGACGCATGACCGACAACCAGCACGAAGGCCATCCCGGCTACACCATCGACCGGATACGCGCCGGAGCGGACCGGTGGATCAGGACGGCCCGGCCGGACGTGGTCCTGCTCTCGGCCGGTCTCAACGACCTGAACCAGGGCGACGACCCCGAGCACGCTGCGGACCAGGCGCAGGACCTGGTCGAGCGGATCTTCGGCCTGCTCCCCGAGGCCACCGTCATCCAGCAGGGACTGGTCCCCTCGACCCCCGGCTCCCGGGGCCTGGACCTCACCGGGCCCATCGCCGTGTACAACCAGCGCCTCAAGCGGATGGAAGCGGAGCTGCAGCAGCGCTCGGGCCGGCACTTCAGGTACGTCAAGCCCCCGTGGCTGACCCCCGCGGACCGGGCGGACGCGTCCATGCCGGCCGAGCTGGCCGACGGCCTGCACCCGAACGACAGCGGGTACGAGAAGGTGGCGGAGGCCTACTTCGAGGCCCTGGAGCAGGCCCGCTCCGACGGCTGGTTCGGCTGAGGGCCGCACCCGGAGCCGCACCCGTATCCGCTCCGGTCAGGGCCGTACCCGCTCCGGTCAGGAGCCGCCGCAGACCACCTGGTCACCGGTGACCACACCGAATTCGCCCTGGTACGGGTCCTCCGCGCGCACCGGCACCACCTTGCGGTAGTCGGCGCCCGCGATCACCACCACGGTCCGCCCCTGCCCCCGCACGGCCCGCAGCTCACTGCCGGGCAGCGCGGTGGACACCGTACGGGCCGACCGGTCCCAGCGCGGGTCGTACGTGATCACCGTGCGCTTGACGTCCCGGCTCGCGCCGTTCCCCGGAGCCCGGGTGGTGTCGAAGCCGGTGGCGCGCAGCGCCGAGTCCACCCGGGTGCCCAGCCCGTCGATCCGGGTGCCGTTCTCCACCTGGATCCGGACCTGCCCCGGGGGCACGTCCACCGGCACCGCCGGCTGCCGGCGCACCGGCTTGCCGGGGGCGGGGGCCTGGGGCGGGGCCATCGGCCGGTCCTCGCGCAGCGCCTGGAAGAGCTTCGCGGCCTTCCCCTCGTCCCATTTCACGGTGGAGCCGATGCCCTTGACCGGGAAGGACGGGTTGCCGACGGGCACGGAGGCGAACTCCGAGGAGGACGGGGTGAAATCGCGCATGGCCTGCCCGAGCGCCAGCATCTGCTCCGAGCCGAAGCCCCGGTCGGCCCGGACCGAGCTCAGCAGGGTGGAGCTGACCTGCTTGAACTTGACGGGGTTGAGCAGGACCCCGCCGCCCGTGGCCTGCTTGATCAGGGCGGCGATGAACCGTTGCTGGCGCTGCATCCGGCCCAGGTCGGAGGCCCCGTCGACATGGCGCGAGCGCACGTACTGCAGGGCCTGGCCGCCGCTGAGCCGGTGGGTGCCGGGGAGCAGGTCCAGTCCGGTGTTGGGGTCGTGCATGGTCTTGGCGGTGCAGATCTCCACGCCGCCCATGGCGTCGACCGTCTTCATGAAGCTGGTGAAGTCGACCTCTAGGTAATGGTCGATCTTCACGCGGGTCATGTTCTCGACGGTGCGCACGGTCAGCTGGGGCCCGCCCTCGGCGTAGGCGGCGTTGAGCTTCACGGGGTGGGGCCCGTGCGGTTTGCCGCTGGAGCCGTCCACGTGCGCGGGCAGCTCCACGAAGCTGTCCCGGGGGAGGCTGACCACGCTGGCCCGCGACCGGTCCGCCGAGAGGTGGACCAGCATCACGGTGTCGGTGCAGTGGCAGGGTGCGCCGCCCAGGCGGTACTCGCGCTTCTCCTCGGCGGTGATCTTGTCGCGGCCGTCGGTGCCGACGAGCAGGAAGTTGACCCCGTGCCCGGCCTGCGGGCGGTTCTTCATGTCCTTGAAGGGGTCCACCCGCTGGATCCCGGTGTCCAGCCCGGTCATCACGGCGTGCCCGAGGGCCCCCGAGCCCAGGACGAGCACCGAGAGCCCCGCGGCGAGCCGGACCCCCCAGCGGGGTCTGTCCGCCGGCCGGTTCCCGCCGGCCCGGGGCCCTGCCGGACCGCCTGGCCGCGGCGCGCGCTGCGACGGCCGGGCGGACCGGGCGGGCAGGGCGGGTCGGGTGGGACGGTGCGGCTGGGGCACGGGGGACACCTCGCACGTTCGGCAGATTCGTCAGAACAGTAGGTCCATACGATCAGCCGTTGTCCTTACTGCTCATCCGGCGCGCACCCGGTTCCCCCGTACGCGGTAACGTGACACCGATACCCGACCTTGAAGGACCACATGCCCGCCCAGCAGCCCGCAGTCTCGGTGATCATGCCGGTACTCAACGAGGAGCGCCATCTGCGCAACTCGGTCCACCACATCCTCGGACAGGAGTACGGGGGTGAGATGGAAGTGGTGATCGCGCTCGGGCCGTCCAGGGACCGTACCGACGAGATCGCCGCAGAGTTGGTACGGGAGGACCCCCGGGTCCACACCGTCCCGAACCCCACCGGCCGGACCCCCGCCGCCCTCAACGCGGCCATCCAGGCCTCGCGCCACCCGATCGTGGTGCGCGTGGACGGCCACGGCATGCTCTCCCCGAACTACATCGCCACCGCGGTCCGCCTCCTGGAGGAGACCGGCGCGCAGAACGTCGGCGGCATCATGCACGCCGAGGGCGAGAACCCCTGGGAGGACGCCGTCGCCGCCGCGATGACCTCACGCATCGGCGTCGGCAACGCCGCCTTCCACACCGGTGGCAAGGCGGGCCCGGCCGACACCGTCTACCTCGGGGTGTTCCGGCGGGAGGCCCTGGAGGCCGCCGGCGGATACAACGTGGAGTTCGTCCGCGCCCAGGACTGGGAGCTGAACTTCCGCATCCGCGACGCCGGCGGGCTGATCTGGTTCTCGC
Organism: Streptomyces stoeckheimensis; assembly: GCF_045822005.1. Classification (NCBI taxonomy): domain Bacteria; kingdom Bacillati; phylum Actinomycetota; class Actinomycetes; order Kitasatosporales; family Streptomycetaceae; genus Streptomyces; species Streptomyces stoeckheimensis. The sequence goes on from NZ_CP169550.1 coordinate 5,529,356, forward strand.
CGGAGCTGAAGGTCCAGTACCGCCCGCGCCCCTCGGTACGGGCGCTCGCCAAGCAGTACAAGGACTACGGGCGCTGGCGCCACGTGGTGGCCCGGTACCACTCGGGCTCCATCAACCTGCGCTACCTCGCCGCACCGGCCGCCGTCTGCGCGATCGCCGCCGGCGTGGTCGTCGGAGCCGCCGTCACCCCGTGGGCCTTCGTCCTCCCGGCGGGCTACCTCGCGGCGATCACCGTCGGCTCCGTCCCGGCCGGCAAGGGGCTGTCGCTCAAGGCCCGGCTGCGGATCCCCGTCGCCCTGGCGACCATGCACGTGTGCTGGGGCTACGGCTTCCTGACCAGCCCGCGCTCGCTCGCCGCCAAGGTCATCGCGAGCCGCCGCCCGTCGGTCCGGCGGGACCCCGCCGAGGCCTGAGCCCGCGTACGCACACCGAAGGGGTGACCCGGTCCTCGGCGGACCGGGTCACCCCTTTCGGTGCTTGAAGGCGTCAGCGTTTCGGCGAGCCCGTCCTTCGGCGTCTCACTTCCACTGGAACGGCGCGTAGATGTCCATGCAGCTGGTGTCCGTGCCGTTGAGCACGTCGGCCGACTCCGGGACCGAACCGGCCTCGGGCGGCGCCTGCACCGGGTAGGTGGCGCCCTCGCGCCAGTCCGCGCCCACCAGGACCGTGATCTTGGTCGCCGCGGCCGACTTCTGCACGGAGGTGCCCGGGATCCCGAGCGCCGCGGCCACGCTCTGCGCGTCGGCCGCCTGGGCGTCGGTGGCGTAGCGGACGACCGTCGCCTTCTCCGGGGTCAGCGCACCGTCCGCCTTGGCCAGCGAGTACCCCTTGGCGACCAGCTCGCCGGCGATGGCCGTGGCCCGCTTGCCCACCGGCGGTGCCCCGACACCCGTGCCGTTGACCACCTGCACGGCGAGCTTCGCGGGGTTGGAGGCCGGCGGCGCGGAGGACGTCTGCGGGGTCGGCTCGGTCGACGTAGCGGGGGCCGAGGGGTCTGCGCCCGGCTGGCCGCTCTCGGTCGGCGCCGGGTCGCCGTTCTTGTCCATGGCGACGTCCTTGCGGAGCATCTCCCACACCTTGGGGGCGTCCGCGGGGTTGAGGACCAGCCGGTTCTCGTCGTTCGGAGCCTGCAGCACCGGGATCGTGGCCGACGTGATGCGGTTGACCGGCACGTCCTTGAGCAGCAGGGCCAGGTCGAGGAGCTTCTTCACCGACCCGATCTCCTCCGACACCTTCAGCGCCTTCGTCGCCGCCTCCGCCAGGCCCGTGAGGCGGGGGAGGTCGGTGAAGGCGTTCTGGCTCTTGAGCCCGCGCATCATCGAGTTCATGTACATGTGCTGCGCCTTGGCCCGGCCCATGTCACTGCCGAAGGCGTGCCGGGTGCGCAGCCATTGGAGCGCCTGCTCGCCCTGGACCCTGTGGGTGCCCGCCGTCAGCCTGAGGCCGGAACCGCCCGTCCCCGACCCGGGCTTCGACTGGTCGAAGACGTTCTGGTTGACGCAGACGTCGACGCCGCCGATGGCGTCGGCCATGCTCACGACACCGGTGAAGTCGATCAGCATCCAGTGGTCGATGTAGACGTTGGTCATCTTCTCCCAGGTGGCCAGGGTGCAGCCGGGACCCCCGCGGGCGAAGCTCTCGTTGATCATCGTCTTGGTGGCTTTGTACTTGGTGCCCGTCGCGGGGTCGGTGCACTCCGGGATGTCCACGATGGTGTCGCGCGGAACGGTGGTGATCGAGGCGTTCTTCCGGTCGGCCGATACGTGGACCAGCATCTGCACGTCGGCCCGCACGGGGCCGCCGATCATGTCCCAGCCACCGCCCAGCTTCGCGTTCGCCTCGTCGCGCAGGTCGGAGCCGAGCATCAGGATGTTGATCGGGCGCCGGCCCGCGGCGTCGGCCTCGCCCCTGGCGACCCCGCTGTCGCCGCTCAGGCGCTGGCCGCTGCGGATGTTGCCGTTGAGGTGGCGGTAGTAGAGGTAACCGGCCGCCGCCGTCCCGAGTATGAGCAGCGCGACGATGGAGGCCGCCCAGCGCAGTATGCGGCGCCGCCCCCGCCGGGTCGGCCGCTTGCCGCCCCCGCTGCCACCGCCGCGGCGGTGGCCGGAGCCGGACCTCGGTGCGGGTACGGCACTGGTGGCCGTCGGTCGGGTGCCGGAGCCGGATATGCCGTCGCCGGCCCGGCCCGGCGCCCCCTCCCCTTGCACGCTGCTGTGCCTCACGCGTCCCCCATTACGATCATTCTGAGTCGGTATTGTGCCGGTCCGACGGGTTCCGGCAGGTCATGTCGTGACCGCGGGGGGCCGGCCGGCCCCCCTGTCGGTCACTTGGCGCAGACGGGCTTGTCCGCCTCGACCCGCTGGATGCCTTCGGGCGCCTGCTGAGGCGCCGTCATGGAGACCCCCGCCCCCTTGAAGTCGGCACCGAGCGTCAGTTTCATCGGCGTCTTGGGCGCGGCGTCGGCCGTACCCATCTTCAGCGCCGTCGCCGGCAGACCCATCATGTCCGCCAACGTCCTGGCCTGGTCGGCCTGGTTGGGCGCGTACTCCAGCTGCGTGGTGTCCACCTTGGCGGGCGCGTTGCCCAGGTTGCTGGACCTCGGCACCCCCTTGGTGTTCTGCAGCCAGTTCAGCGTGCCGGACGCGGATCCGGTCGGGCCGCCGCCGTTGTAGACGTCCACCCGGACGTCCTTGGCCTCCGCGCGGGCGCCCTGCAGGAGGGCGTCGAGCTTGGCCTTCGCGTCGGCGTCCGCCGCGTCCTTCGCCGCCTGTTCCTTCTTCTCGACCTCCGTGAGGGAGACGTCCCCGCGGATCATCTGCAGCAGCGGTTCGGCCTGGGCCTGGTTGACGACCACGGTGGCCTTGACCTTCTCCGCCGGATTGTCGAGCACCGGAAGTGTGGTGAAGGTGATGTTCTTGAGGTCTATGTTCTTCAACTCGCCTGCAAGTTCGGTGAGTTTTCCGATCGACCCTATCCCCGAATCCACGCTCAGCGACTTCGTGGCGGCTTCCGCGAGGGAGAAGAACTTCTTCGGACTCGTGAGCGTTTCCTTGGACTTCATCTCACGCATCATCGAACCGAGGAACTGCTGCTGCGTCTTGATGCGGTCGAGGTCGCTCTCGTTGCCGAAGGCGTGCCGGGTCCGTACGAAGGCCAGCGCCTGCTCGCCCTCCAGCCGGTGCTCGCCCGCCGTCAGCTTGAGCTTGGAGTCCTTGTCGTCGACGTCCTTGGCCACGCAGACCGGCACCCCGCCGACCGCCGTGCTCAGGTTCTTCACCGCGTTGAAGTCGGCCATCATGAAGTGGTCGACCTGGATCCCGGTGAGCTCCCTGACCGTGCGCATCGTGCAGCCCGGGTCGCGGCCCCCCTGTCCGAGGCTGGTGTTGAAGCGGGCACCGCGCTCGCCGGGGATGTCCTTCGTGGAGCCGTCGGGCTGCTTCGTGGGGCAGACCGGCAGGGTGGTGATCAGGTCGCGCGGGATGGACAGCGCCGTGGCGTTGGAGCGGTCCTTCGACACGTGGAAGAGGATCGTCGTATCGGCGTGGCCGACGCTGCCGGCGTCCCCGTACCCCTCGTTGCCCGCGCCGCTGCGCTTGTCCGTGCCGATGACCAGGATGTTGATCGGCTGGTCCTTCTTGAAACCGCCGCTGGTGCCCGCGTCGCCGACGTCGGTGACGACGATGTTGCCGTTCAGGTGCTGGTAATAGAGGTACCCCGCCACGGAGCCGCCGATCAGCAGCACCGCCAGGGTTCCACCCGTGATGGTCAGGGCGCGTTTGCGACCGCCACCGCCCACTTTGCGCGAACGCCCGCCGCGCCGGCCTCCGCCGGGGGGAGGAGCGTCACCGCGGCGCGGTCCGGGAACCGCGGGGGAGGGGGCGGCGGGGGAGCGGGGAGGAACGGGGGTTCTGCGGGGCGCCGCGCGGGGGGCGGACCGCTGCGACGGTGCTTGCGCAGAGGCGTCTTCCAGTCGCAGCTCGTAGTTGCCGGTGCGGGGGTTGAGTACCCATTGATCTGCGGGGTCGATCTCGTCGGCCCGTCCACGGCTTTGCGCATCCACGGTTTGCTCGAATCCTCCGTCGGTGCTTCGCGACGCGCCTCCCCCAGGCGCACGGTCAACGATCCGGCTGCTGGCGCACGGCCTCTGTGCTGGCCGGGCGCCGGATCGCTCACCTTATCCGGACAGGTTCGCCGCAAACCATGCTGGTGATGAATTCCACGCACTTACAACGGGGCAATCGCCCCAACAAGCTCGGCCCGGGCACCGGCTTTTGGGATTGCTTTACCGGCAGTCGGCCACACCGGCCGTGGTGCCGGTGAAGGTGGGGACGGGAGTCGAGGGCTCCGCGGTTCCCGGGCCGTCGCCCGTTCCGTCCCCGGTGCTGCCCTGGGTGCTGTCCTGGGTGCGGTCCGCCTCGTCGTCGGCCGCCGCCTCGTCCCGGGCCCCGTCCGGCCGCTCGACCGGAGCGGGCGTGGCCGTGGCCTTGGCCGCGGGCGGGGCGATGGTGAGCGGCTGGTCCGCCCGCAGCCGCTGGAAGAGCTGGGTCGCGTCCGGCTGGCGCAGTTCGTCCCGGTTCGCGTCGGCTGCGTATGGCCGGCGCGGCACCGTGAGGAACTTGATCTGGTCGGTCGGGATGTCGCGTACGCCCCGGACCAGCTCGTACAGCCCCCGCAGCGAGGCCAGCCCCGGGTCGGTGGTCACCGAGGAGGTCGCCGCGTCCAGCAGCGGGTACAGCCGGGCCGGATTGAGCAGCACCCCGTTGCTCTGCACCTTCTTGACCAGCGACCCGAGGAACGCCTGCTGGCGCTCCATCCGCTCGGTGTCGCTGCCGTTGCCCAGGCTGTAGCGGGCCCGGACGAAGCCCAGCGCCTGCTCGCCCTGCAAGGTCTGCCGGCCCGCCGGCAGCTTCAGCTTGGCCTCGGCGTCGTCCACCGGTCGGCGCAGGCACACCTCCACCCCGCCGATGGCGTCGACCATCTTCTTGAACCCGCTGAAGTCCAGCACCATGTGGTGATCGACCCGGATCCCGGTCATCGCCTCCACCGTACGGATCGTGCAGGCGGTCCCGCCCCACTCGAAGGCCCAGTTGAACTGGGCGAACTGCTCGCTGGTGCGGCTCCCGTCCGCCTTCAGGCACGCGGGTATCTCCGCCATCAGGTCCCGCGGTATCGACACCGCCGTCGCGCTCTTCCGGTCCGCCGGCAGGTGCAGCAGGATCGTGGTGTCCGAGCGCTGCGTGCCCTCGTCCTGCCCGTACGGGGCGTTGCCCGCGCCGGTGCGCGAGTCCGAGCCGATCAGCAGGATGTTCTGCGCGCCGCCCGCCAGGTGGGCCGGGCGCTCCTTGTCGTAGCGCCGCAGCTCGGCGGCGGCGGAGGTGTCCTCGTCGATGTTCCCGTCGAGCTTGGAGTAGATCCACCAGCCCGTGCCCGCCCCGACGACGGCCAGCAGGCCGGTCCCGAGCCCGATCCAGCGCAGCAGCCGGCGCCGCCTGCGGCCGTTCGGAGGCTTCTCCGCGCCTCCGGCCGCATCGGTGCCGCCCGGTATGCCTGCGCTGTCCGTCACTCGCGTTCCGTCCCCTCACCCGAACCGGTACGGGCCGTACGGGTGAGTACGGCCTGTGCCGATCCTGCCCCCGGGTGATCGATGCGGCCCGGGGGCGCGGCCCCGTATAGGGCCATGTGGGTGACAAATAGCCCAGATCCGGCATTGGGCGGTCCGGGTGACGGCGGGGTCAGGCCGTGTGGGTGACCCGCTCGCTCTCGATCCGCTGGGCCAGTGCCCCCTCCGCCAGCCCCTCGGCATTGCGGCACAGCACCACGGAGCCGCCCGTGGCCAGGGCCGCGTAGAGCCCGGCCGAGAGCCCCTCCCAGCTGTCGTAGCCCTGCCGGGACAGCACCCGGGCGCCCTCGCCGAAGCCGAGCTTCGCCGCGTCCTCGCGGGCCCGCTCGCAGATCCGTGCGTACGAGAGCTCCTCGCCGCCGACCACCAGGCCCGGGCCGTCCGCGTCCACGGGCTGGAAGGGCGCGAAGCGGTCGCCCTGCCCCGGCACCTCCACGGCGTAGTCGGCGAACCCGGCCGGCGGCTGCGGGAAGCGCCCGCCCAGCGGCCGCAGCGCGAGCGCCACCCGCTCGCCGGAGCACGCCGCGGCCTCTTCCAGGGTGTCCGGCCCGCTCACCACCAGGTCGGCATCGCCCGGATCCCCTCCCACCTCCACCACGACCCCGACGGAGGCGCAGGCGAGCAGCCACACGGCGCTCTGCCAGTGCGCGGGGAGCAGCAGGGCGAGCCGGTCGCCGGGCTCGGCGCCCAGGTCGCCCTGGAGCAGATTGGCGGTCTTGGCCACCCAATTGGCGAAGGTGGCGACGGACAATTCGACGCGCTCGCCCGTGGCGTCGTCGTAGAAGGTGACGAGGGGGCGGCCGGGATCGGCGGCGAGCGCGGATCGCAGCAGGTCGGCAGGGGTGCGGTCAGTGGCGTTCACGGACCAGAGCCTACGCGGGGGGACCCGCGCGCCTCCTCCGTACGGCCGCAGCACGATCCCCCGTACGGAGGAGGGGTATCGGTACCGCGACCGGACGGTACGTCAGTTCTCGGATGGCGCCGGCCTCCGGGACTCCACACCATCCTTTCCATGCGTGCATTCCTTGCTTCCTCGATCGGCGTCGCGACGGCTGCCGCACTGGCCCTGCCGCTCGCGCTCTCCTCCACGGCCCTCGCACACCCGGCAGCGGCAGCCCCCGCGGCGTCCTCGGCCCCCGCCGGATCCACCCAATCCCTGCCGCTCGTCCCCGTGGGACCCGCGGCGGACCGCACCCCCGGGGTACCCGGCATGAGCACCTCGCCCCGGCTGCCCGAGACGCAGGGCCTGTCCGCGCGCGAGGTCAAGACCTTCTCGCTGGTCGGCGTCGTCTGGGACGACGCGAGCACCCAGCTCGACGGCCGCGTCCAGGTCCGCACCCGCTCCGTGGCCACCTCGACCTGGTCCGAGTGGCAGGACGTCGACACCCACAACAGCGAACACGCCGCCGACCCCGACACCGCGGAACGGGGCACCGGCCGCGTCCGCGGCAGCACCGCCCCCCTGTGGGTCGGGCAGTCCGACGGCATCGAGGTCCGGGTCCAGGCCGAACCGGGCGGCCGCGTGGTGAGCAGCGGGCTCCCGACGGGCATGCGCATCGAACTGGTGGACCCGGGAGACACGACCCGCCCCCAGTCGGACGCGAAGAACGGCACCGCGGAAGCCCCGCCCGTCCTCGACGACGACAAGGGGGAGCTGGCCGCCCTCCCCGGCATGACGATGGAGATGGCGGAGTCCTCCTCCGTCAACGTCCCGATGGCCCCCCTGGGAGCCAAGGAGATCCCCGCCCTCAACAAGGCCGACTCCACGGCCGACGCGGTCCTCGCCGACGAGGCGCTCGCGGCCGCCCCGTACATCGGCCCGCGCCCGAAGATCGTCACCCGGCTGGGATGGGGCGCGGACGAGAGCCTGCGCGAAAAGGGCTTCGTCTACACGAACAGGGTCAAGGCCGCCTTCGTCCACCACACCGCCTCGGGCAACAACTACGCCTGCAAGGACGCCCCGGCCGTCCTGCGCAGCCTGTACCGCTACCACGTGGTCAGCAGCGGCTGGCGCGACATCGGCTACAACTTCGCCGTCGACAAGTGCGGCACCGTCTACGAGGGCCGGGCGGGCGGAGTCGCCAAGGCGGTGCTCGGCGCGCACACCATGGGCTTCAACACGGACAGCATGGGCGTCGCGGTCATCGGCACCTTCGCCTCCACGGCTCCCCCCAAGGCCGCGGTGGACGCGGTGGCCCGCCTCACGGCCTGGAAGCTGGGCCTCTTCGGGGCGGACCCCCGCGCGAAGACCACCCTCAAGTCGGGCGGCGGCAACCTCTACGCGAAGGGCAGCAACGTCAAGCTGAACGTCATCTCGGGCCACCGCGACGGCTTCGCCACGGAATGCCCCGGCCGCCACCTCTATAGCCAACTCCCCCCCACCCGAACCGCCTCGGCCAAACTCCAGGGCCGCCCCTGAGGCACCCCTCCATGACGCGCCGCACTCCTTCTTGACGCGCCGCTCGCACCGCTGCGCGGGCTTCGCGCCGCTGCGCCGGACTCCGTCCGGCGGTGGCCGGTCGGGGCTGTCGCCCCTGCCGACCCGGCTTGGGGTCCGGTGGGCGGGTGCGGCTGGATGGGCCCTGCGGGGCGAGTTCCCCTACCCACCCTTCGCCCGTTCCCCGGGGCTGCGCCCCGGACCCGTTGCCGGGTGCGGCGCCGTTGCCGGGGGCCGGCCCCCGGCCCCCGCTCCTCAAACGCCGGAGGGGCTGATAGATCCAGCCCCGCCGGCGTTTGAGGCGCGGGGTCTGGGGCGGAGCCCCAGGGGGTCCGGGCGCAGCCCGGGGCCCTGCTTTCAGCCCGTCCGGCGTTTGAGGACCGGGTCCGGGCGGCGCCCGGGGAACGGGGGAAGGGCGGGTAGGGGACGGCCCCGCAGGGCTACGCTCAAGGCATGGCTGGCCGCTACGACCCCCTCACCCGCACCGCGATCCGCGGCGGCCGCACCCCCGTGCCCCCGGCCCCGACCACGGGCACGCCAACCCCCGGCACGGGCGCACCCGCAGCCACCGGCACTGGCACTGGCACCGGCACCGGCACCGGCACCGGCACCGGCACCGGCACCACGAAAGCCGCTGGCCCAGGCCCCCGCACCCGCACCTGGACCCCACCCGGCCCCCTGGACCTGGGCCTGGTCCTCGGCCCCCTCAGGCGCGGACCCGCCGACCCCACCTTCCGCACAACCCCCGGCACGGTCTGGCGAGCCACCCGCACCCCCGCCGGCCCGGCCACGCTCCGGGTCGCGCGGGACGGGGCCGGGCCCGGGGTGACCGCCACCGCCTGGGGCCCGGGCGCCGACTGGATCCTCGACGGCCTGCCGGAACTGCTCGGCGCCGCCGACGATCCCGCCGCCTTCGTCCCCCGCCACAGGCTCGTGCACGCCAGCCACCGCCGCCGCCCCGGCCTGCGCCTGACCCGTACCGGCCTGGTCCTGGAGTCCTTGATCCCGACGGTCCTGGAACAGAAGGTCACCGCCGACGAGGCGTACCGCTCCTGGCGCCGCCTCGTACGCCAGTACGGCGAACCGGCTCCGGGCACGGGCACGGGCATGGGCATGGGCCAGGCCCCCGTCCCGGACCTCTACGTCATGCCCGACCCCCGCACCTGGGCGCTCATCCCCTCCTGGGACTGGCACAAGGCCGGAGTCGACTCCAAACGCTCCGCCACCATCGTCCGCGCAGCCCGCCTCGCCGCCCGCCTCGAGGAGGCCGCCGCGATGGACCTGCCCGCGGCCACCGCCCGCCTGGAGGCGATCCCCGGCATCGGCCCGTGGACCTCCTCCGAAACCCTCCAGCGCAGCAACGGCGCCGCCGACGCCGTCACCACCGGCGACCTCCACCTGCCCGGCATCATCGGCTACGCCCTGGCCGGGGACCGGGACGCCGACGACGCCGCCATGCTGGAGCTCCTGGCCCCCTACGCCGGCCAGCGCCACCGGGCGGCCCGCCTCGTCCTCCTGGCCGGCGCCGCCCCGCCCCGCCGGGCCCCCCGGATGCCCCGGGGCGACATCGGCAGGCTCTGACCCGGGCCACTCCGCGGCCCGCGGACCTCACCGGACCTCGATGAACTCCTCCGCCGCCCGCCCCGCCCGCTCCGCCGGAGCGACCGCGGCGTGCCCGACGGCCACCGCACCCATCGGGTCCCAGTCCTCCGGAAGCCCGAGCACCTTGCGCACCACGTCCCGGCAGAACATCGTCGAGGACACCCACGCGGAGCCCAGCCGCTCCCCGGCCAGCGCGACCAGGAAGTTCTGCACGCCCGCGCCCATCGCCACGACGAACATCTCCCGCTCCGCCGCGTCCCGGCGCGCGTGCCCGTAGTCGTGCGCGCCGTCCGTGACCAGACAGGGCACCACCAGGTAGGGCGCGGCCCGCAGGACGTCGCCCCGCCGGACCCGCTTCGCGATGGACTCCTCGGACTTCCCGTCCCGCCGCAGGTCCTCGACCCAGGCGTCCCGCATCGCGTCCAGCAGCTCCAGCCGCGCGCCCGCCGATTCCAGCAGGACGAACCGCCACGGCGTCGTGTGGTGCGGGGCCGGGGCCGTCACGGCCGCCGCCACCGCGCGCCGGACCGCGCCGGGGTCCACCGGCTCGGACGTGAAGGCCCGTACGGTACGCCGCTGCGTCACGGCTTCCCGTACCGCCTCCGAGGTGCCCAGCCGGAACATGTCGTCGGCCGGGGAGCGCACCAGGTCGGCCCCCGAGGAACCCTCGCCCAGTACGTGGGCCAGCCCGCGCACCACCGCCACCGGCAGGCCCTCCGCCTTGCCCTTGACCAGGTCGCCGGCGGCGGCCAGCTCGTCGGCGGTCGCGACGACCGTCGCGCTCAGCGGGTTCCCGTGGGCGTCGGTGCCCCCGCGCAGGTCGTCCAGGACCCGTACGCCGGCGGCGCCGATCGCCACGTCGGTGAGCCCGGTGCGCCACGGCCGCCCGAAGGTGTCCGTCACGATGACGCCCACGTCCACGGACAGCAGCTCCCGCAGCCCGGCCCGGATCGCGGCGGCCGAGGCGTCGGGGTCCTCGGGCAGCAGCAGGACGGTGCCGGCCTCGGTGTTCGAGGCGTCGACCCCGGCCGCCGCCATGACCAGGCCCTGCCGGTTCTCCACGATCCGCAGCGTCCCGCGGCGCGCGACGACCCGTACGGTCTCGGCGTCTATCGCCTCCTCGCGCGAATCGGCACGGACGATCCGGCCCTCCGCCTTGGAGACGATCTTCGAGGTGACGAGCAGGACGTCGCCGTCCCGCAGCTCCGGTCCGGCGGCCGCGATCAGCGCCGCAAGGTCGTCGCCCGGCCGCACCTCCGGGATCCCGCCGAGTGCCCGGACCTCGTACGAGGGCCCGTGCGCGGCGGTCACCGGGAGGCCTCCGCCAGTTCCAGCGCGGCCCGCGCCATCTCCGCCGTGGCGGCCAGGTCGGTCATCATCAGCGGGACCGCCCGGCAGGTGATGCCGGCGGCCTCCACCTCGGTGACGGCCTCCGCGTCGGCGGTGTCGACGAGCCAGCCGTCGAGCAGTTCGGGGCCGTAGTGCAGGGCGACGGCCGCGGCGGTGGACTCGACGCCGACGGCGGCGAGCACCTTGTCGGCCATCCCGCGCACGGGGGCGCCCCCGACGATGGGGGAGAGCCCCACGACGGGCGCCCCGGCGGCGGCCACGGCCTCGCGGATGCCGGGCACGGCGAGGATGGTCCCCACCGACACCACGGGGTTGGACGGCGGGAAGAGGATCACGTCGGCGGCCGCGATGGCCTCCAGGACGCCGGGCGCGGGCTTGGCCTGCTCGGCACCCACGGGTACGACGGCCTCGGCGTCCACCGCGGCGCGCATGCGGACCCAGTACTCCTGGAAGTGGACGACCCGGCGCTCGCCGGTCTGCGAGTCGGTGATCGCGACGTGGGTCTCGACCCGGTCGTCGGACATGGGGAGCAGCCGGACCCCGGGCTGCCAGCGGTCGCAGAGGGCCTCGGTGACGGCGCTGAGCGGGTAGCCCGCACCGAGCATCTGCGTACGGACGATGTGGGTGGCGAAGTCGCGGTCACCGAGGCCGAACCAGGTCGGTCCGACCCCGTACGCGGCGAGTTCCTCCTTGACGGTGAAGGACTCGTCGGTGCGGCCCCAGCCCTGGTCCTCGTTGATGCCACCGCCGAGGGTGTACATCACGGTGTCCAGATCGGGGCAGACCTTGAGCCCGAACAGGTGAATGTCGTCACCGGTGTTGCCGATGACCGTGATGTCCGCGTCGGGAACCGCGGACTGGAGACCTCGGAGGAAACGGGCGCCGCCGATGCCGCCGGCCAGAACAACAATGCGCATGCGGGACAGTCTGTCAGCCGCAGGCCGATCCCTTGAGGGGTGGTGGTCGGGCGGCGGGCGGGACTCTCGGGCGGCGTCCGGGATCAGACGGAGAGGGCCTCGGGCCGGGCCGGAGAGCAGCCGTGCATCGGCATCTGGGTCAGGCCGGGGAAGTACACGTGCAGGCTGACGGCCCCGTCGAGGCTGTCGTTCTGCACCTCGTGGGCGTAGCCGGGGGCGAAGACGCGCTGGGAGCCAGCGCCGAGGGTGAGCGGGCCGCGGGCGGTGTGCTCGGTGAGCTCCCCGTCCAGGACGGTCAGCACGCCCGAGGAGGCGCCGTGGTCGTGCAGGCCGCTGCCCTGGCCGGGGACCCAGCTGAGGAGCCAGACCTCGTAGCCGGGGCCGGTGCGCAGCCGGTGGTACCAGCGGGTCGTGGCGTCGTACTGAACCAGGTGCTCCCACTCGGAGCGGTCGGCGGCGATGGAACGCGCGAGGCCCACGAACTCGGCGACGGTGGCCGGGTGCTCGCGGGCGGGCTGCAGGAGGTGCTGGACGGAGAGGATGTCGCCGGCGATCTGGAGGTCGCTCTCGACGGGCGCCGGGGCGGTGGCCGCGGTGGGGGTGGCGTTCAGGGTGCTGGTGCTGTTCATCGGGGGGTTCCTCGACGGATGTCAGTCATGCGGCGGTTGCTGTGGGGGGCGAGCTGGAGCTCAGGGGAGCCGGAGCTCCCGAGGCATCAACAGCTGCAACAGCAACAGCGAACCTGGGCAGCGCACAGGAACCCACGAATGGGGGTCCGGGTGGCTGCTGAGGGCGCTGACATGCGTACAAGAAGAACGGGTAGGAGGCCGGACTGTCAACCCAATGTCCGATTTGGTAGAAAAGTTTCACCTCATCCGGTTACCGTGCCCGGAGAAAGGTTTGTGCAGTCGGTACCAGGGGATGTGGCGCTGCGAGTCGAGCTGCAGCCGCTGCGACGGCTCTCAAACCCGTAAAGCCGTGCGATGTCCCTCTGTGGCTGAAATGTGATCTGCGCCGCTTCTTCGGCCGGATCGGAACCCCACCACAGAGTGACGCGTCGACTACGGGGGAGGGAGTCCCGCATGTGACACGTGTGGCAAGTGTCACGATTTTTGGCGATATGAACACTTTCTGCATAGGCTTGGTTCCGCAGAGTGAATAAGGGGCCCAATAGCAGATCTCGGCTTGACTGCGCTGGAGCCCCGCACTTGTAATTTCACTCGTGTCGTTACGTAGCGATGAGTGACGACATGACCACGGGGACGCACAGACAGAGCGAGGGGCGCACATGACCGAGCTGGTTCAGGAACTGCTGGTCGAGGAGGCGGACGAAGAGCTCGGATGGCAGGAGCGAGCTCTCTGCGCCCAGACCGACCCCGAGTCCTTCTTTCCCGAGAAGGGCGGCTCGACCCGCGAGGCCAAGAAGGTCTGCCTCGCCTGCGAGGTCCGCTCGGAATGCCTTGAGTACGCCCTCGCCAACGACGAGCGATTCGGCATCTGGGGCGGCCTGTCCGAGCGCGAGCGGCGACGCCTGAAGAAGGCCGCCGTCTGAAGCGCCCAAGGCGCGCACCGAACGGCGCCCACGGCAGGGCCCGCGGTACGGCCCGCGGCACGGCCCACGACATATCCGGCGACATATCCAGCGGCAGACCCGACGGCATAGCCGCCTGTGCACCCGGCCTCACGCACGGCAGCGGCCGAAGTGCACGCACCGGCACAAAACGCACCACGGCGAACGGCACGACCCGCACGGCAACGAGCAGAGCAAACGGTCCGCCTCCTGCACCTTCCCCGCAGGAGGCGGACCGCTGTGTTCCCAGCCGTTAGGGTGGGGCGCTGTCCAGCAGCCTCCGAGGGCACACCACCCCCGGACCCCCGGCCGGAGGGCCCGTACCGCGATGTCCCTGCACAGCCAGTCGAGCGCCTCCCACCAGGCTGCCGCCGCACCACAGTTCCCCCGGCACGTCGTCACCGCGGTCCTCGTCGCCCACGACGGCGCCCGCTGGCTGCCCCGGACCCTCGCCGGACTCCTCGGCCAGGAACGCCCCGCCCAGAGCCACATCGCCGCCGACACCGGCAGCGCCGACGACTCCGCGCGCCTGCTCGGCGAGGCCCTCGGCGAGGACCGCGTCCTGCACCTCGCCCGCCGCACCGGCTTCGGCGCCGCCGTCGACGAAGCCGCCCGCTCCGCCGGCACCCTGACCCCCGAGGAACTCCCGTACCTCAAGCGCCCCTCCGGCTGGGACCCCGTCAGCCGCACCTGGCGCGACGACACGTACGACCTCCCCGACCTGCCCCACGGCGAACCCGTCCAATGGCTCTGGCTGCTCCACGACGACTGCGCACCCGAGCCCGACGCCCTCGCCGAACTGCTGCGCGTCGCCGACGAGAACCCCGACGCCGCCGTCATCGGCCCCAAGCTGCGCGGCTGGTACGACAAGAAGCAGCTCCTCGAAGTCGGCGTCACCATCGCCCGCAGCGGCCGCCGCTGGACCGGCCTCGACCGGCGCGAACAGGACCAGGGCCAGCACGACCAGGTCCAGCCCGTCCTCTCCGTCTCCAGCGCCGGCATGCTGATCCGCCGCGAGGTGTACGACGCCCTCGGCGGCTTCGACCGCCGACTGCCCCTCATGCGCGACGACGTCGACCTGTGCTGGCGCGTCCAGAGCGCCGGCCACACCGTCCTCATCGCCCCCGACGCCGTCCTGCGGCACGCCGAGGCCTCCGCCCGCGAACGCCGCACCGTCGACTGCGTCGGCCGCTCCGCAGCCAGCCCGCACCGCGTCGACAAAGCCGGCGCCGTCTACACGATGCTGGCCAACAGCCCCGGCCGCGCCCTCCCGTACGTCCTGCTGCGCATCCTCTTCGGCACCGTCCTGCGCACCCTCGCCTACCTCGTCGGCAAGGCCCCCGGACAGGCCGTCGACGAGATCACCGGCCTCCTCGCCACCCTGCTCCGCCCCGGCCGGATCCTCGGAGCCCGCCGCCGCAGGGGCCGCCCGGCCGTCCCCGCCAAGGAACTGCGCCCCCTCTTCCCGCCGGCCGGCGCCAGCCTGCGCGCCAACGCCGAACAGCTCGCCGGCTACTTCGGCGCCGACGGCGACACCGAGGCCGCCACCGCCGGACGGCACGGCGGAGCCGTCGAATCGGGACCCGGCGGAGACGACGCCGACTACCTGGAGATCGAACAGTTCGCGCGCCTCAAGCGGATCGCCCGCAAGCCCGCGCCCGTCCTCTTCGCCCTCCTCCTGCTCGTCTCCGTCATCGCCTGCCGCTCCCTCCTCGGCGGCGGCTCCCTCATGGGCGGAGCCCTGCTCCCCGCCCCCGACGGCGGACTCGACCTCTGGCGCGTCTACGGCGACGACTGGCAGCCCGTCGGCACCGGCACCACCGCAGGAGCACCGCCCTACCTCGCCGTCCTCGGCGCCCTCTCCACCCTGCTCCTCGGCTCCACCGACGCCGCCCTGACCCTGCTGCTCGTCTGCTCGGTCCCGCTCGCCGGACTCACCGCCTACTTCGCCTCCCGGCCGCTGGTGGAATCCCGGCTGCTGCGCGCCTGGGCCGCCGTCGCCTACGCCTTCCTCCCCGCCGTCACCGGAGCCCTCGCCGGCGGCCGCCTCGGCACCGCCGTCCTCGCGATCCTGCTCCCGCTCATCGCCCGCTCCGCCGTCACCGCCTTCGGATTCGGCGAAGGGGAGGGCAGCTGGCGCTCCGCCTGGACCTACACCCTCCTGCTGACCCTGGCCACCGCCTTCACCCCCGTCGTCTGGCCGCTCGCCGCCCTCCTCGGAGCCGCCGCGCTGGTCCTGCGCCGCACGCACTGGAAGACGTACGGACCCCGCCTCATCGCGACGCTCGGCGTACCCCTCCTCGTCCTCGCCCCCTGGTCGCTGAGCCTGCTCACCCACCCCGGGAACTTCCTGCGCGAGGCCGGACTGCCCTACGGAGCCGGCTCGGCCACCGCCCTGGACCTGCTCGGCATCAGCCCCGGCGGCCCCCGCACCGCGGGCGGCCTGATCCTCCTCGGCGTCGTCCTCGCCGCCCTGGCCGCCCTGCTGCGCGCCGACCGGCAGTTCGCCGTACGCACCGCCTGGGCCGCCGCGCTCGCCGCGCTCGTCCTGGCCGTCCTCGTCAACCGCACCACCTGGGCCGGCCCCGCCACCCTCGTCTACGGACTCGCCCTGCTGGCCGCCGCCGTCATCGGCGCCGACGGGGCCAAGGAACGCGTCGCCGCCCGCAGCTTCGGCTGGCGCCAGCCCCTCGCCGCCCTGATCGCGCTCGCCGCCGCCGTCGGCCCGCTCGCCGGCGCGGCCGGCTGGATGCTCAGCGGAGCCGCCGGACCGCTGGAGCGCCGCGACCCCGTCCAGGTCCCCGCCTTCGTCGCCGAGGAGAGCGGCACCCGCGACCAGGCCCGCACCCTCGTCATCGGCGCGGACTCCCCGGCCGCCCTCTCGTACAGCCTGGTCCGCGGTTCCGGCGGCCGCCTCGGCGACTCCGAACTCGCCGCCCGGGCCGGCAGCGACGCCCGCCTCGACAAGGTCGTCTCCAGCCTCGTCGCCGGCTCCGGCGCCGACCAGACCGACCAGCTCGGCGGCTTCGCCATCCGCTACGTCCTGGTCCGCGACGGCGCCCCCCAGGAGATCGGCCGCGTCCTGGACGCCACTCCCGGCCTCAGCCGCCTCAGCAAGCTCGAAGGCAGCGCCCTGTGGCGCGTCGACCGGCAGGTCGCCCGCGCCGTCATCGTCTCCGGCAAGCCCGGAGAGGCACCCATCCCCGTCGCCTCAGGCCCCGTCGAGGCGCACACCAAGATCCCGGCGGGCGAGGCCGGACGCGTCCTGCGGATCGCCGACCAGGCCGACCCGGGCTGGCAGGCCACCCTCGACGGCAAGCCGCTCAAGGCCAAGACGCTCGACGGCTGGGCCCAGGGCTTCGAACTCCCGGCGGACGCCGGCGAGCTCGACCTCGTCCACGAAGACGCCCTCACCCGGACCGCCTGGCACGGGGTCCAGGGCCTGCTCGCCCTCGTGCTCCTCGTGATGGCCCTGCCCGGCCGCCGCGCCCGGCTCGACGACGACCTCCCCGAGGAGGAGGCCCCCGCGGCCGAGGAGGCCGGCGAAGGCCGCCGGGCCCGCCGCCTGCGCGAGCAGTCCGAGCAGGAAACGCAGTCCGAGTCCGCCCCCGCCGAGGCGGCCGTCGCGGCCGACCCGTACGCGCAGATCCCGGCGCAGCCGGCGTACGGCGACGACGCGTACGCCTACCAGCAGCCGGCGTACGGAGACCAGAGCGGCTACGCCTACGGCGGCCAGGAGCAGCAGCCGCAGCAGTACGACCAGTACTCCTACGAGCCGCAGCAGTACACCGGCCACCCGGGCACCCCGTACGAGCAGCCGTACCAGCCCGATCAGCAGTACGAGCAGCCGTACATGCCCTACCAGCAGCAGCCCGATCCCCAGACCGGCTACGAGACCTACGGCCAGCACGACGGACAGCAGGGTGGGCAGCACGCCCCGCGTCCGGACGGGAGCCCCCAGCAGTGAAGCAGCGCGTACCCCTCACGCTCGCCGCCGTCACGGCCGCACTGGCCGCCGTCACCGGCCTCGCCACCCTCACCGCACCCGCCGCCGGCGGGGCCTCCGCCGCCGCGGCGGGCAAGCCGGCGGCCCGGATGCCGGTCGAGCGGTCCCTGCTGGTGTGCCCCGCCCCCAGCACCTCCGACATCGCCGAAACCCTGTACACGGCGATCACCCCCGGCGCGGCCGCCGCGGGCGGCACCGGCACGGCCCGGCTCCTGGGCGCGACCAAGGAAGCCAAGCCCGTCCTGGAACTCAAGGAGCCCGGCAAGCCCGTGGGCGCCAAGGCCTCCGGCGCCGAGGCCCCCGCGCTCAGCGGCGTCGCCGACGGGTTCCTCGCCCCCGGCTGGAGCGCGCAGCAGACCACCGTGGTCTCGGTCGGCCGCACCCGCGGCCTGCTCGGCGTCGGCTGCACCCCGCCCGGCACCGACTTCTGGTTCCCCGGCGTGAGCACCGCGAAGGGCCGCGAGGACTACGTCCACCTCACCAACCCGGACGACACCGCGGCCGTGGTGGACATCAAGCTGTTCGGCCCGGACGGCGTGGTCAAGGCCGAAGCGGGCACCAGCGAGAACATCCGCATCGACCCGAAGTCCAGCAAGGCCATCTCCCTGGCCTCCCTCGCCCCCGGCGCCCAGCTCGCGGACGTCACCGCCCACGTGACCACCCGCGCGGGCCGGGTCGGGGCCACCGCCCAGGCGGGCGAGGAAGGCGTCGGCTCCGACTGGCTGCCCGCCTCCGTGGACCCGGCCGGGACCCTGGTCCTGCCCGGCATCCCGGCGGACGCCACCTCCGTACGGCTGGTCGCCTTCGCCCCCGGCGACGAGGACGCGGACCTCAAGGTGAAGCTGGCCGGGCCGACCGGCTCGATCAGCCCCGCGGGCAGCGAGCAGCTCCACGTCAAGGCCGGCATGACCGCGAGCATCGACCTCAAGGACGTCACCCGCGGCGAGCCGGGCTCCCTCGTCCTGTCCCCGGCCGACGACAAGAAGCCCGTCGTCCCGGTGGTCGCCGCCCTCCGGGTGGTCCGCGGCAGCGGAGCCAAGCAGGAGACCGGCTTCATCCAGGCCGCCGCCCCCGTCGGCACGCGGGCGACCATCGCGGACAACCGCCCCGAGGAGAACGCCACCCTGCTGTCCCTGACGGCCCCGCCCGGAGCCGACGCGACGGTCAAGGTGACGGCCTCACCGGGCACGGACGGCGGCGAACCCGCCTCCCAGGACGTCACGGTCAAGGGCGGCACCACACAGACCCTGACCCTCGCCCCGGCGGGCGGCAAGGGTGCCTACGCCCTCACGGTGGAAACCATCTCCGGCGGCCCCGTCCACGCGTCCCGCACCCTGACGATCCCGCGCGACGGCATCCCGATGTTCACCACCCAAACCCTCTCGGACGACCACTCCACGGTCTCGGTCCCGAAGGCCACCCAGGACCTCTCGGTCCTGACCCAGTAAGCAATCTTCAGCCGCCCGGCGCCCCAGGCGGGTCCGGGCGCAGCCCGGCACACACCCAGCCCCGCCGGCGTTTGAGGCGCGGGGTCTGGGCGCAGCCCGGCACACACCCAGCCCCGCCGGCGTTTGAGGCGCGGGTCCGGGCAGAGCCCGGGGAACGGGGGAAGGGCGGGTAGGGGACAGCCCCGCAGGGCCCCCTCCCGGCACCGCCGCCGCGGGGCAGGCGGGCACCGGGGGCCGGAACGGCACGGCCGGGCAGCGCCGACACGGCCGGGCAGCGCCGAAGCGGGCCTGCCAGGGCCGAAGCGGGCCGGGCCCTAGTCCGACCCGTACCGCGGATCCACCGTCTCGGGCGACAGCCCGAGCAACTCCGCGACCTGCTCCACCACGATCTCGTGCACCAGCATCGCCCGCTCATCCCGAGACTTCGCCCGAATCTCCACGGGCCGCCGGAACACCACGATCCGCGCCGCCCGCCCACCCCCGGCCTCCACCAGCGCCCCCAGCTGCACCGCCTCGTCGTTCCAGCCGGTCTCCGCGCCCCCCGGCGGCCCCGGCACGTCGCCGATCATGAACTCCACCTCGGCCAGCTGCGGCCAACGCCGTTCCAGCCGCTCCACGGAGTCCCGTACGAGGTCCCCGAAGAGCTCCCCCCGGCTCGCCGACAGCGGCACCTGCGGAGGGGCCACCGGCCCGCGCATCCCGCGCCCGTGCCGGTCGCGCTTGCGTACCCGCGGCTCACCGGAGGGGGACCCGCCGGGCAGGGAGGCGGCCGGGGGAGCGGGAGGGGGAGGCAGAGCGCTGTCCGTCACCCCCGCAGGGTAGCCCGCACATCCCCGCCGGGGCGGGGGAGATCGGACGACACGGGGGAGCGGCCGGGGGGCGAGTCGTCGCGGCCCGGTCAAGAGTGCGGTACCGTCCAACGTCGTGAGCCTTGTACGTCGCTGTTCGCGCACCGCGTGCGGCCGCCCTGCCGTCGCGACTCTGACGTACGTCTACGCCGATTCGACCGCAGTTCTCGGCCCGCTCGCCACCTACGCCGAACCCCACTGCTACGACCTCTGCGCCGAGCACTCGGAGCGCCTGACCGCCCCGCGCGGCTGGGACGTCGTACGCCTCACCGACGGGTCCGCGCCCTCGCGTCCCACTGGTGACGACCTCGAAGCCCTCGCCAACGCCGTCCGCGAGGCGGCCCGCCCGCCG
This sequence comes from Streptomyces stoeckheimensis, assembly GCF_045822005.1. Lineage (NCBI taxonomy): Bacteria > Bacillati > Actinomycetota > Actinomycetes > Kitasatosporales > Streptomycetaceae > Streptomyces > Streptomyces stoeckheimensis. Next base: position 5,549,506 of record NZ_CP169550.1, read on the forward strand.
GAGCGCGCGGCCGGAGCGGGTGGCGCTGGTCAGGGCGGTTCCACCCCCGGGGAGACCCGTCGCGGACACCTGCGCGTCCTGCGTTCGCCGGACTCCTGACATTCACTCGATCTGAAAAGCCGCACTGCGTCCACGGTAGGTTTGCTTCACCGCACATCACCTTACGGAGGGCAGGCAGTGGCCACCGATCTTTCGAACATCGTCAAGGCGTACGACGTACGAGGCGTCGTGCCGGACGAGTGGGACGAGCACCTGGCCGAACTGTTCGGGGCCGCCTTCGTCGAGGTCACCGGCGCCTCGGCCATCGTCATCGGCCACGACATGCGGCCCTCCTCCCCGGCCCTGTCCGCCGCCTTCGCCCGCGGCGCGGCCGCCCGCGGAGTCGACGTCACCCTCATCGGGCTGTGCTCCACCGACCAGCTGTACTACGCCTCCGGCAAGCTGGACCTGCCCGGCGCGATGTTCACCGCCTCGCACAACCCGGCGCAGTACAACGGCATCAAGCTCTGCCGGGCCGGCGCCGCCCCGGTCGGCCAGGACACCGGCCTCTCCACCATCCGCGAGCTCGCCGAGAAGTGGAGCGACGAGGGCGCCCCGGCGATCCCCGCCGGCACCGTCCCGGGCACCGTCACCGAGCAGGACACCCTCACCGGCTACGCCGACCACCTGAAGGGCCTGGTCGACCTCACCGGCATCCGCCCGCTCAAGGTCGTCGTCGACGCGGGCAACGGCATGGGCGGGCACACCGTCCCCACCGTCTTCGCGGGCCTCCCGCTGGACGTGGTCCCCATGTACTTCGAACTGGACGGGACCTTCCCCAACCACGAGGCCAACCCCCTCGACCCGAAGAACATCGTCGACCTCCAGGCCCGCGTGCTGTCCGAGGGCGCCGACCTCGGCATCGCCTTCGACGGCGACGCCGACCGCTGCTTCATCGTCGACGAGCGGGGCGAGGGCGTCTCCCCGTCCGCCATCACCGCCCTGGTCGCGGCCCGCGAACTGGCCCGCAACGGCGGCACCGGCACCGTGATCCACAACCTGATCACCTCCTGGTCCGTGCCCGAGGTCGTCCGCGAGAACGGCGGCACCCCGGTCCGCACCCGCGTCGGCCACTCCTTCATCAAGGAGGAGATGGCCAAGTCCGGCGCCATCTTCGGCGGCGAGCACTCGGCGCACTACTACTTCAAGGACTTCTGGAACGCGGACACCGGCATGCTCGCCGCGCTCCACGTCCTGGCGGCCCTCGGAGGCCAGGACGGCCCCCTCTCGGACCTCGTCTCCTCCTACGACCGCTACGCGGGCTCCGGCGAGATCAACTCGACCGTCGCCGACCAGGCCGGCCGCCTCGCCGCCGTCAAGGAGACCTACGGAGCCGTCGAGGGCGTCACCCTGGACGAACTGGACGGTCTCACCGCGACCGCCGCCGACTGGTGGTTCAACGTCCGCGCCTCCAACACCGAGCCCCTGCTCCGCCTGAACGTGGAAGCCCGCGACGAGACCACCCTCGCCAAGGTCCGCGACGAGGTCCTGGCGCTCATCCGCGCGTAGTACCGCGGACGGCCGGGGCGTGCACACCCCGGCCGCCCGCACATTCGGGCTCGGCCGGGCAAAATCAGCCCCGCCGGCGGGAAAGAATCAGCCCCGCCGGCGTTCGAGGCGCGGGGTCCGGGGCGGAGCCCCGGCAGCGCACCCGCACCCGATCCCCGCGTACCGCCGAGCCGCCCCCAGTGCCAGTGGAGCACCGGCTCCACCCGCCACCGAAGGTGACTCGGCGGTACGCTGACCAGGCCACATCCGCATCCCCGAAGGGAACCGCACATGCCGCTCGAAGCCGGCCTCCTGGAGATCCTCGCCTGCCCCGCCTGCCACTCGCCCCTCGAGGACAAGTCGGCCGACGCGGAGACCCCCGAGCTGATCTGCACCGGAGGCCAGGACTGCGGTCTCGCGTACCCGGTCCGCGACGGCATCCCGGTGCTCCTCGTCGACGAGGCACGCCGTCCCGCCTGAGCCTCCTACCGCCACCCCGCGCAAGCGCCGAGACTGGTTCCGTCCCACACAGGTTCCGTCACAGACACAGCCGGAGGCCGCCATGCTCGACGAGTCGCTCCTCGACGCACCTGACGATCTCGCCCGCGCCGACCGCCGCGGCCTGCTCCGCGGCGCCGCCGACGCCGGCGCACGGGTCCGCACCGCGGCCCGGCACGCCGCCGAGGCCGGCCTCGGCGACCTGCGCCCCGACGGCCGCCCCCGCGCGGTCCTCATCGCCGGGCCCGGCACCGCCGCCACCGGGGTCGCCGACCTGCTCGGCGCGCTCGCCGGAGCCTCCGCGCCCGTCATCCGGCTGCACCCGACCGGCGTCGCGCACGCCGCCGGGGCCCTGCGCTGGACCCTGCCCGGCTGGGCCGGCCCCGTCGACCTGCTGCTCATCGCCACCACCGACGGAACCGAGCCCGGCCTCGCGGTCCTCTCCGAGCAGGCCTACCGGCGCGGCTGCACCGTGGTGGCCGTCGCCCCGGAGCGCTCGCCGCTGAGCGAAGCGGTGGACGGCGCGCACGGGCTCCTCGTACCGATGGCCAAGGCCCCGTACCAGGAGTACGACGAGTCGGCCGCGGCGGGCCCCGGCGCCCTCTGGGCCCTGCTGACCCCGCTGCTGGTGCTCCTCGACCGGGTCGGCCTGGTCACCGCCGCCCCGCACACCCTGCAGCTCGTCGCCGACCGGCTCGACCGCACGGCCGAACGCTGCGGCCCCGCCATCGCCACCTACTCCAACCCGGCCAAGACCCTCGCCGCCGAGCTCGCCGACTCCCTCCCGCTCATCTGGAGCGAGGGCGCCGCCGCCGGACCCGCCGGGCGCCGCTTCGCCGCCACCCTCGCCGAACTCGCCGGCCGACCCGCACTCGCCGCCGACCTTCCCGAGGCCCTCCCGGCCCACGGGGTCCTGCTCTCCGGCGACTTCGCCGCCGGCGCCGACCCCGACGACTTCTTCCGCGACCGAGTGGAAGAACCGCAGGCCCTTCGCGCACGCATCGTCCTGTTGCGCGACCGGCCCGCAGGCGGACTGACAGCCGCCCCTGCCGCCCGCGAGCTCGCCCTCAGCCACGACACGGCCATCAGCGAGCTCGCACCGGAGGAGGGCACCGAGCTGGAACAGCTCGCCGAACTCCTCGCCGTCACGGATTTCGCCACCGCCTACCTGGCGTTGGCCTCCGGGGGACACAGCTGAGGCGCAGCACGCGCGCGCCTCTCACCCAGGAAGACGACCGATGGACCGCCTCACGAACACGATCCGCCCCTACGCCTGGGGATCGACGACCGCGATCCCCGAACTCATCGGAGTCGCCCCCACCGGCGAACCCCAGGCCGAGATGTGGATGGGCGCCCACCCCGGCGCCCCCTCCCGCCTAGACCGCGGAGCAGGCGAGAGCGCCCTCTCGGACGTCATCGCGGCCGACCCCGAAGGCGAACTGGGAGTCGCCGCCGTCCGCAAGTTCGGCCCCAGGCTCCCCTTCCTCTTCAAGGTCCTCGCCGCCGGTGCCCCGCTCTCCCTCCAGGTCCACCCCGATCTCGCCCAGGCGAAGGCCGGGTTCGAGGACGAGGAGCGCCGGGATGTCCCGATCGACGCACCGCACCGCAACTACAAGGACGCCAACCACAAGCCCGAGCTGGTCTGCGCCCTCACCCCCTTCGAGGGCCTGTCCGGCTTCCGCCCGCCGCTGGAGGCCGCCGCCCTGCTGGAGGGCCTCGGCGTCAACTCCCTGAAGCCCTACGCCGACCTCCTGCGGGCACACCCCGAGGAGGCGGCCCTGCGCGAGGTGCTCACCGCCGTCCTGACCGCCGACCGCGCCGAGATGGCCCGTACGGTCACCGAGGCCGCTGCCGCCGCCGAGCGGCTCGGCGGCGCGTACGCCCCGTACGCCGGACTCGTCCACCACTACCCGGGCGACCCGGGCGTCATCGCCGCGATGCTCCTCAACCACGTGCAACTCCAGCCCGGCGAAGCCATGTTCCTCGGCGCCGGCATCCCGCACGCCTACCTCGACGGCCTCGGCGTCGAACTCATGGCCAACTCCGACAACGTCCTGCGCTGCGGGCTCACCCCCAAGCACGTCGACGTGCCGGAGCTGCTGAAGGTCACCCTCTTCGAGCCCGGCGACCCCGGCATCCTGCGCCCGGAGGGCAACGGCGAGGAGGTCTACGAGACCCCCATCGACGAGTTCCGGCTCTCCCGCTTCGTCCTGGCCGCAGGCGGCGCCCCCCGGGTGCTCCCCGACGGCACCGCGCAGATCCTGCTGTGCACGGCGGGCTCCCCGAAGGCGAACTCCCCGAAGTCCGGCGAACTGGCCCTGACACCCGGCGAATCTGTCTTCGTCCCGGCCGGCGAAAAGGTCGAACTGTCCGGAACCGGCACCGTCTTCCGTGCCACCGTGGTGGTCTGACGTACCGTCCCTCTCGGTGGCTGTGAGAATCTGCGGCCGTAGCGCGGCGTCCCGGCCCGGGGCGCCGCACCGAGGAAGGGATACATCGCAACCATGAGCGCGTCGGGCGGTACCAAGGCGATCGTGGCGGCACTCGCCGCCAATCTGGCCATCGCGGTAGCCAAGTTCGTGGCCTTCGTCTTCAGTGGCTCGTCGTCGATGCTCGCGGAAAGCGTCCACTCGCTGGCGGACTCCGGAAACCAGGGCCTGCTCCTGCTGGGCGGCAAGAAGGCCCAGCGCGAGGCGACTCCGCAGCACCCCTTCGGGTACGGGCGCGAGCGCTACATCTACGCCTTCCTGGTCTCCATCGTGCTGTTCACCGTCGGTGGCATGTTCGCCATCTACGAGGGCTACGAGAAGATCCACAACCCGCACGAGATCACGCACTGGTACTGGCCGGTCGGCGTCCTCGTCTTCGCGATCATCGCGGAGTCCTTCTCCTTCCGCACCGCGATCAAGGAGTCGAACGAGATCCGCGGCAGCCTCACCTGGGGCCAGTTCATCAAGCGCGCCAAGGCCCCCGAGCTCCCCGTGGTCCTCCTCGAAGACCTCGGCGCCCTCATCGGCCTCGTCCTCGCCCTCGCGGGCGTGGGCATCGCCCTGCTGACCGGCAACGGCGTCTGGGACGGCATCGGCACCCTGTGCATCGGCGTCCTGCTCATCATCATCGCCATCGTGCTCGCCGCCGAGACCAAGTCCCTGCTGCTCGGCGAGGCCGCCGGCACCGAGGACGTCGAGAAGATCAAGGCCGCCGTCGTCGACGGGGACGTCGTGACCGGCATCATCCACATGCGCACCCTGCACCTCGGCCCCGAGGAGCTCCTGGTCGCCGCGAAGATCTCCGTCCAGAGCGACGACACCGCGACGGAGGTGGCCAACGCCATCAACGCCGCCGAGGCCCGCATCCGCGCGGCGGTCCCGATCGCCCGCGTGATCTACCTGGAGCCGGACATCTACAACGCCGAGGCCGCCGCGAAGGGCACCAACCCGGGCCACTGACCCCGCGCCGGACACGAAGAGGCCCCCCTGCACGTACGCAGGGGGGCCTCTGGCGCTCCCGGAGCGGGGTCAGTGGCCCGGAGCCTGGTGGGCCCAGGCGGCGTGCCCGGCGACGGGCGTGCCCTGCGCGGCCTTCGCCGCCCGTCGCCGGGCCACCAGTGCGCCGACGCCGAGCCCGCCGCCGGTGAGGAAGACGGGGAGGCCCAGTACGCACACCGTCGCTGCGGCCACCAGTGCCGTCGGCGTCGCGACGGGGACCCCCTGCACGGCCGAGACCGGCAGGGTTCCGTGGTTTCCGTCGCCGGTCCTCAGGTGCGAGTCGAACGTGTTCGTGCGGTTGTCGCCCATCACGAAGATCCGGCCCTCGGGCACCGTGACGTCGAAGGGCGCCACCGCCGGAACCGCCGGGTGCTTGAGGTACGGCTCGGTGAGCGGCTTCCCGTTCAGCTTCAGTGCCGCATCGCCCGCGGACCAGGAGATGCGGTCGCCGCCGACGGCGATGATCCGTTTGAGGACGTCCCCGCCGGTTTCCCAGGCGGGCGGCGGCGTGACGAGCACGGGGTCCCCACGCCGTACCTGCGTCGGCACCGCCTGCGCGAACCACACCTGGTCCCCGCGGTCGTACGTCGGTGCCATCGATTCCGAGGAGATCGACCGCTTGCTGTAGCCGTCGCCCCCGAGCACCACGACCAGGACGGTTCCCCCCACGAGGAACACCGAGCCGAGCACGACCAGGACCAGTGCCCAGATCCCCCGCCGCCGCCCTGGCCTGCGCCGATCCCGCCCCATGCGCTTCCCCTCTCCCCACGCCACCGTGTCCGGACCGGGAAGCGTACGCAGCGCACTCGGGCCCCGTACCACCGAGGTGGGGTACGGGGCCCGACACGTTTCCGAGAGGAGGCGCGGCTACTGGATCTCGCGCAGCACGTCCAGGATCTCGGCCTTGCCGGGGGCGGCCTGGAGGCGCTCACGGAAGCCGGTGTCCATCAGCTTGCGCGACAGCAGAGCCAGGATCCGCAGGTGCTCGTCCCCGGCCGCGGCCTCCGGTACGGAGATCATGAAGACCAGCCGGGCCTTCGTCCCGTCCAGCGCGCCCCACTCGATGCCCTCGTCGGACCGGGCGAAGCCCACCGTCGGGCGGGTCACCGCGTCCGTCTTGGCGTGCGGGATGGCGATGGATTCGCCGAGGCCGGTCGTACCCTGCGCCTCCCGGGCCAGGGCGACCCGTACGAGCTCGTCCACGTCGGTGACGTTGCCGGTCGTGGCCAGCATCTCCGCCATCTCGCGGATCGCCGCCTCCTTGGAGCCAGAGGCCAGCTCCGTCTTCACGGTCTGCTCGGTGACGTACCCGGACAGCACCTCGGGCGCTCCGCCCGAGGCCACCGCGGCCGCGGCCGGCTGCGGTGCCCGTACGGCCGTCCCGGCTGCTCCCGCACCCACGGCCGCGCCGCCGCCCACGGGGGCGCCCGCACCGACCAGGGCCGGCTCGGGCGCGAGGCCCCCGGAGCCGGTGCCGGCGCCCGAGGCCACGCCGTCCCGGCGCTGCTTGAACTCGATCAGCGCGTTGGTCGTCAGCGCGGTCACGACCGCACCGGCCGCGATGGCCACGAAGAACATCGCGACGCCGCTGATCGCACCGAACAGCGAGACGATCGGACCGCCGTGCGGCACCGAGTCCTGGACCCCGGCCACACCGGCGATCGCACCGGCCACCGCGCCACCGAGCATGTTCGCGGGGATGACCTGGGCGGGCCGGGCCGCGGCGAAGGGGATCGCTCCCTCGGAGATGCCGAAGAAGCCCATGAACAGGGCGGCGAGCCCGGTCTCCTTCTCCTCGTCGCTGTAGAGCTTGCGGCGCAGCAGCGTGGCCAGGCCCTGGCCGAGCGGCATGACGGGGATGGCCGCGGCGGCCATGCCCATGACGTGGTTGTTGGTGCCGATGAGGCCGACGGCGACGAGGAAGGCGGTCTTGTTGACCGGACCGCCCATGTCGAAGGCGATCATCAGGCCGATGATGGTGCCCAGCACGATCGCGCTGGAGCCGGTCATCCCGTTCAGCCAGCTGGTCAGGTGGGTGAAGACCCAGGAGATCGGTCGCCCGATGACGTAGATGTAGAACAGGCCCAGCGCCACGGTCGACACGATCGGGATCACGATGATCGGCATGATCGGCTGGATGACCTTGGGGACCTTGACCTTCTTGATCCACATGACCAGATAGCCCGCGAGGAAGCCGGTCGCGATGGCGCCCAGGAAGCCGGCGTTCGCATCGGCCCCGTAGATGTGCACGGCGTCCGCGGCGAGGAAGCCGCCGATCATGCCGGGTACGAGGGCCGGCCGGTCGCCCAGCGCGTAGGCGATGTAGCCGGAGAAGATCGGCAGCATCAGCGAGAAGCCGGTCACGCCGAGCTTGTTGACGTAGAACCAGAAGGTCCCGTCGGGAATGACCAGCCCGCCCTTGGCGTCCGCGTGCCCGCCGAGCGACAGGGAGACGGCCAGCAGCAGACCACCCACGACCACGAACGGGATCATGTGGGAGACGCCGTTCATCAGCGCCTTGTAGGCCTGACTGCGCTGGTGGCCACCGCCACCGCCACCGCCACCGGCGCCCCCGCTGCCCGCCGCCGCCGAGGTTCCGGCCTGCACCGGCGCGCTCTGCGCGCGCCGGATCAGTTCCTCCGGCTTGTGGATGCCGTCCGCGACGCCCGTGGACAGCACCCGCTTGCCGGCGAACCGGTCGAGGTCGACTTCCTTGTCGGCGGCGATGATCACGGCGTCCGCTTCCCTGACATCGTTGTCAGAGAGCACGTTCTCGGCTCCGATCGAGCCTTGGGTCTCCACCTTGATGGAGATGCCGAGACGGTCGCCGGCCTGCTGGAGCTTCTCCGCGGCCATGTACGTGTGCGCGATCCCGGTGGGGCACGCGGTAACGGCGACGATCTTCACGGGCTTGCGCCCGCTCGCGTCCCCGCCTTCGGGAGGGCCTGCCGGACTGGTCACTGGAATCTCCTCACGACACGTGCGTTGTCCTGCCGGGATCGCGCGTACAACCCGACCCAACGGCATCGTCGCGCATGTAAGGGGTGGATCAAAAGTCCGAAAGGCCCTGAATCCTTCGCCGTAGGCCCCGAACCCCGGAGCCGACTTGCCTTCAGATCACCTGGGCCGCGCTCCGCCGATCGGTGTAGATTCGTCATCAGTGTCAGGCGTCGCTGCTGATGGCGGTCGGGCGGTCTTCGAGACCGGCCGAGGGGAGAGAGGACCCCCGACGGACTGAGCGCCACGTGCGACGTCTTGACGACGGTGCACAGCTCAGCCGTACCCACCTCTCTACAGCACGAGGAGCAGCACCCACATGACTGCCGCTTTCACCGACTTCAAGGTCGCGGACCTCTCCCTCGCCGTCTTCGGACGCAAGGAGATCACCCTCGCCGAGCACGAGATGCCCGGTCTGATGTCGATCCGCCGGGAGTACGCGGCCACCCAGCCGCTGGCCGGCGCCCGCGTCACCGGCTCCCTGCACATGACCGTGCAGACCGCCGTCCTCATCGAGACCCTCGTCGCCCTCGGCGCCGACGTCCGCTGGGCCTCCTGCAACATCTTCTCCACCCAGGACCACGCGGCCGCCGCCATCGCGGTCGGCCCGAACGGCACCCCGGAGAACCCGCAGGGCGTCCCCGTCTTCGCCTGGAAGGGCGAGACGCTGGAAGAGTACTGGTGGTGCACGGAGCAGGCGCTGACCTGGCCGAACACCCCCACCGGCGGCCCGAACATGATCCTCGACGACGGTGGCGACGCCACCCTCCTCGTCCACAAGGGCGTCGAGTTCGAGAAGGCCGGCGCCGCCCCGGACCCGTCCACCGCGGACTCCGAGGAGTACGCCCACATCCTCACCCTCCTCAACCGCACCCTGGGCGAGAACCCGCAGAAGTGGACGCAGCTCGCGTCGGAGATCCGCGGTGTCACGGAGGAGACGACCACGGGTGTTCACCGTCTGTACGAGATGATGTCGGAGGGCACGCTGCTGTTCCCGGCGATCAACGTGAACGACGCCGTGACGAAGTCGAAGTTCGACAACAAGTACGGCTGCCGGCACTCCCTCATCGACGGCATCAACCGTGCCACGGACGTCCTCATCGGCGGTAAGACGGCCGTGGTCTTCGGCTACGGCGACGTCGGCAAGGGCTGCGCGGAGTCGCTGCGCGGCCAGGGTGCGCGTGTCATCGTGACGGAGATCGACCCGATCTGCGCGCTGCAGGCGGCGATGGACGGCTACCAGGTCGCGACGCTCGACGATGTCGTCGCGACGGCGGACATCTTCATCACGACGACGGGCAACAAGGACATCATCATGGCCGCCGACATGGCCAAGATGAAGCACCAGGCCATCGTGGGCAACATCGGTCACTTCGACAACGAGATCGACATGGCGGGTCTCGCGAAGATCGAGGGGATCGTCAAGGACGAGGTCAAGCCGCAGGTCCACACGTGGAAGTTCCCCGACGGCAAGGTTCTCATCGTCCTGTCCGAGGGTCGTCTGCTGAACCTGGGCAACGCCACGGGTCACCCGTCCTTCGTGATGTCGAACTCCTTCGCGGACCAGACCCTGGCCCAGATCGAGCTCTTCACCAAGCCGGCCGAGTACCCCACCGACGTGTACGTGCTTCCCAAGCACCTCGACGAGAAGGTGGCCCGTCTGCACCTCGACGCCCTCGGTGTCCGTCTGACCACCCTGCGCCCGGAGCAGGCCGCCTACATCGGCGTGGACGTCGCGGGCCCGTACAAGCCGGACCACTACCGCTACTGATCCCCACGGATCAGCGGCACCCACGCGTCAGGTCAGGCCCCCGGCATCCGTGCCGGGGGCCTGCCCCGTACCCGCCCGAAACCCAGGAAGACGCCCCATGCCCCGCGGCCGCTACGCGCTCCACGACCCGCACGACCACACCCCCCTCGGCGAGGAGCACTTCCACTGCGCCCCGGGCCCCTCCGGCTGGCGCTACGTCTCCCAGCTCACGGCGCCCGACGGTGCGCACCGCGGCTCCGTCGACCTGGCCGTCGACGAACTGGGCCGCCCCATCCGCCTCGAGGTCAACGCCTCCAGCTGGCAGGTCCGCGGCGCCGCCATCGACGGGATCACCTGGGTCCGCACCGACCCCGCCGGAGCCGAAGCCACCGAGGGCAACGTCCCCGGGGCCGCCGGCTTCACCGGCACCTCCCCGGCCTTCCTCGTCGCCACGGCCCGGCTGCTGCGCCTGACCCCCGGCGCACCCGCCACCCGCGTCCGCCTCGTCGCCCTGACCGACCCCGTCCTGGCGGCCCGTACGACCGACCAGGCCTGGGCCCTCCTGGACCGCGCGGAGCACCCCACGGACAGCGGCCCGCTCCTGGTCGACGAGTACCGGGTCACCGCCCTGGACACCGGCGAGGTCCGCACGGTCCACATCGCCGGGGACGTGGTCCTCTCGGCTCCCGGCATCGAACTCGAACACCTGGAGACCCCGCCGTCGGCCTTCCCCGACTAGCCGGTCAGGCGGGCGGCGCGAACCCGGTCGCCTTCGGCGGCTCCACGGGTACCGGTACCGGTACGGGAGCCACCGGAGCCGCGGGCGCCGCGACGGGCACCACCGCGGGCTCCGCCACCGCCGGCATCACCACGGGCGCGGGCCGACCGTACGGAACGGGAGCCGCCCCGGGAGCCGGCTGCTGCCGGAAGGCCCGCGCGGCGTCCCGCGACTGCCGCTCGTGCACCACGGCCATCAGGAACGCGGCGGCGGGCACCCCGACCGGCGGCGGAGCCCCCGTACGCGCCACCAAGTCGTCCGCGAGCCGGGCCGCCATCGAGGCCCCCACCTGCGGATCCAGCTGGTCCATGCGCGTCAGGTACTGCCGGATCGCGAGCCACAGCCCGTCCGGCACCGCGGACAGATCCAGCCCGCCGAACCGCCCGGCCAGCCACGGGGGCGGCGGAGGCACCGGCATCACCCGAGCCCCCGGCACCCGCTCCCGGATGACCAGCGTCCCCGCGAACACGTCCCCGAGCCGCCGCCCGCGCTCGGAGAACAGCGAGGCGATGCACGCCACCGACCCGAGGGTCATCAGCAGCTCGAAGACCCCGAAGGCCCCGCGCACCAGCGCGTGCCGGAACCGGATCGGCCCGCCGTCGTCGCGCACCACGCGCAGCCCGCACGCGAGCTTGCCCAGCGACCGCCCGTGGCTCAGCGTCTCCACGGCGATCGGCACGCCGACCAGGACGAGGACGAACGAGGCCACCGACACGGCCGCCCGGGCCGCCCCGTCGAGCGAAGCGGTGGCCAGGACCAGCCCGACGGAGATCAGCAGGTACCCGGCGACGTACACGACCAGGTCGAGCAGGATCGCCAGCGCCCGGCTCGGCAGCCTCGCCGGCCGCAGCCCCAGGACCACCGCGTCCCCCGTCACCAGATCGCTCACCGACGCACACACCCCTTCACGTTCACGTGACCTGCCCCGCCCCATCGGCCTCCAGTCTGCCAAGCTGACGAAGCAAGCAGTAGGAGAAACCGGTAGGGACCAGGGGCAGGGGAGCGCCAACCGCATGGATCTCGACGTCTTCGTTGCGGCCCACCAGGCCGAGTGGGCCCGCCTGGAACAGCTCCTGGGCCGGGGCCGCCGCCTCACGGGAGCCGAGGCCGACGAGCTCGTCGCGCTCTACCAGCGCACGGCCACCCACCTCTCCCTCGTCCAGTCCAGCACCCCCGACCCGATGCTCACGGGCCGCCTGACCCAGCTCGTGGCCCGCGCCCGCGCCACGGTGACGGGCACCCGCCGCTCCGGCTGGCGCGACGCGGCCCGCTTCTTCACGTCGGGCTTTCCGGCCGCCGTCTACCTCACCCGCCGCTGGTGGATACCCACGGCACTGATCTCCACCGCCGTCGGCGTGCTCGTCGGCTGGTGGATAGCCACCCATCCGGAGATCCAGAACGCGATCGGCGCTCCGGAGGACCTGAAGGCGATGACTAAGCCGGGCGGCGGGTACGAGACGTACTACTCCAGCCACCCCGCGGCCTCCTTCGCGGCCCAGGTCTGGACGAACAACGCCCAGGCGGCCGCGATCTGCCTGGTCCTGGGCGGCTTCCTGGGCCTGCCGGTCCTGTACATCCTGTGGCAGAACATGCTGAACCTGGGCGTCGGCATCGGCCTGATGTCCTCGGCCGACCGCCTAGACGTCTTCCTCGGCCTGATCCTTCCGCACGGCCTGCTCGAACTGACGGCCGTCTTCGTGGCCGCCGGTACGGGCCTTCGCCTGGGCTGGACGGTCATCGACCCAGGCCACCGCACCCGCCGCGTGGCCCTGGCCGAGCAGGGTCGCGCGGCCCTCGGCATGGCCATCGGCCTGGCCGCGGTCCTGTTCCTCTCGGGCCTGATCGAAGGCTTCGTCACCCCCTCGGGCCTGCCCACGTGGGCCCGCATCACCATCGGCGTGGCCGCCGAGGCGGCCTTCCTGCTCTACGTCTACGTCCTGGGCGGCCGCGCGGCCCGCGCCGGCGACGTGGGCGACGTCGAACGGGCCGACCAGACGGCGACGCTGCCCACCGCGGCCTGATGTGCGTACGAGCATGCTGAGCTGCTAGTCTCCTCGTCGTCCCGCAAACACCGTTGACACGGCGGCTGCGGGGAGGTAGATTCGAACGGTTGCCTCGAACTGGACAAGTTCGGCAGTGATGGTTTAAAGTCTTTCTCGCCCCCAGGAATTGAATTCCAAGCGGGCACACCCAACTCTTCATTCAGGAAACTGAAGCCGGGAAATCCGGTGGAAAACTTCTGATAGAGTCGGACTCGCCGGAAAGGGAAACGCGAAAGCGAAGAACTGGAAGGCGGAAAAAAAGCGAGACAGACTCTGATAGAGTCTGAAACGCAAGAACAGAACAGAACGAAAGCCCGGAGGAAAGCCCGAGAGGGTGAGTACAAAGGAAGCGTCCGTTCCTTGAGAACTCAACAGCGTGCCAAAAATCAACGCCAAAAAGTTGATACCCCGTCCATTTCGGTGGATGAGGTTCCTTTGAAAAAGACCTGTGAGGTCGCAGCTTCGGCTGTGGTGCTTGCAGGCAATTACACAGCGAGGACGCAGTGGACGGTCGGTCTTATTCCGACATGACTGTCCCGCTCTAAGTGCGTGTGCACCCGATTACGGGTAAACATTCATGGAGAGTTTGATCCTGGCTCAGGACGAACGCTGGCGGCGTGCTTAACACATGCAAGTCGAACGATGAAGCCCTTCGGGGTGGATTAGTGGCGAACGGGTGAGTAACACGTGGGCAATCTGCCCTTCACTCTGGGACAAGCCCTGGAAACGGGGTCTAATACCGGATAACACTCCTGCCTGCATGGGCGGGGGTTAAAAGCTCCGGCGGTGAAGGATGAGCCCGCGGCCTATCAGCTTGTTGGTGGGGTAATGGCCCACCAAGGCGACGACGGGTAGCCGGCCTGAGAGGGCGACCGGCCACACTGGGACTGAGACACGGCCCAGACTCCTACGGGAGGCAGCAGTGGGGAATATTGCACAATGGGCGAAAGCCTGATGCAGCGACGCCGCGTGAGGGATGACGGCCTTCGGGTTGTAAACCTCTTTCAGCAGGGAAGAAGCGAAAGTGACGGTACCTGCAGAAGAAGCGCCGGCTAACTACGTGCCAGCAGCCGCGGTAATACGTAGGGCGCAAGCGTTGTCCGGAATTATTGGGCGTAAAGAGCTCGTAGGCGGCTTGTCACGTCGGATGTGAAAGCCCGAGGCTTAACCTCGGGTCTGCATTCGATACGGGCTAGCTAGAGTGTGGTAGGGGAGATCGGAATTCCTGGTGTAGCGGTGAAATGCGCAGATATCAGGAGGAACACCGGTGGCGAAGGCGGATCTCTGGGCCATTACTGACGCTGAGGAGCGAAAGCGTGGGGAGCGAACAGGATTAGATACCCTGGTAGTCCACGCCGTAAACGTTGGGAACTAGGTGTTGGCGACATTCCACGTCGTCGGTGCCGCAGCTAACGCATTAAGTTCCCCGCCTGGGGAGTACGGCCGCAAGGCTAAAACTCAAAGGAATTGACGGGGGCCCGCACAAGCAGCGGAGCATGTGGCTTAATTCGACGCAACGCGAAGAACCTTACCAAGGCTTGACATATACCGGAAAGCATTAGAGATAGTGCCCCCCTTGTGGTCGGTATACAGGTGGTGCATGGCTGTCGTCAGCTCGTGTCGTGAGATGTTGGGTTAAGTCCCGCAACGAGCGCAACCCTTGTCCTGTGTTGCCAGCATGCCCTTCGGGGTGATGGGGACTCACAGGAGACCGCCGGGGTCAACTCGGAGGAAGGTGGGGACGACGTCAAGTCATCATGCCCCTTATGTCTTGGGCTGCACACGTGCTACAATGGCCGGTACAATGAGCTGCGATACCGTGAGGTGGAGCGAATCTCAAAAAGCCGGTCTCAGTTCGGATTGGGGTCTGCAACTCGACCCCATGAAGTCGGAGTTGCTAGTAATCGCAGATCAGCATTGCTGCGGTGAATACGTTCCCGGGCCTTGTACACACCGCCCGTCACGTCACGAAAGTCGGTAACACCCGAAGCCGGTGGCCCAACCCGTAAGGGAGGGAGCTGTCGAAGGTGGGACTGGCGATTGGGACGAAGTCGTAACAAGGTAGCCGTACCGGAAGGTGCGGCTGGATCACCTCCTTTCTAAGGAGCACAGTACCGATTGCAGACAAACGTTCTGCACGGTCAGCTCAGGGTGGAACGTTGATTAGTTGGCACGGTTTCCAAAACCTTCTGTGAGTACTGCTTCGGCGTGGAAAACGGTTTGAGTGGCGGGGATCGTGCTTGGCACGTTGTTGGGTATCTGAGGGTACGGCCGTAAGGCTTTATCTTCGCGATGCCGGCCCCAGTGAACTCGCCAGCTTGTCTGGTGGGGTGATGGGTGGCTGGTCGTTGCTTGAGAACTACACAGTGGACGCGAGCATCTGTAGGCCAAGTTTTTAAGGGCGCACGGTGGATGCCTTGGCACCAGGAACCGATGAAGGACGTGAGAGGCCGCGATAGGCCCCGGGGAGCTGCCAACTGAGCTTTGATCCGGGGGTGTCCGAATGGGGAAACCCGGCAGTCGTCATGGGCTGTCACCCACTGCTGAACACATAGGCAGTGTGGAGGGAACGCGGGGAAGTGAAACATCTCAGTACCCGCAGGAAGAGAAAACAACCGTGATTCCGGGAGTAGTGGCGAGCGAAACCGGATGAGGCCAAACCGTATGCGTGTGATACCCGGCAGGGGTTGCGCATGCGGGGTTGTGGGAATTCTTTTGATCGGTCTGCCGGCCGGTCGGCGAGTCAGAAACCGTTGATGTAGTCGAAGGACATGCGAAAGGTCCGGCGTAGAGGGTAAGACCCCCGTAGACGAAACATCAGCGGCTTGCTTAAGAATCTCCCAAGTAGCACGGGGCCCGAGAAATCCCGTGTGAATCTGGCGGGACCACCCGCTAAGCCTAAATATTCCCTGGTGACCGATAGCGGATAGTACCGTGAGGGAATGGTGAAAAGTACCGCGGGAGCGGAGTGAAATAGTACCTGAAACCGTGTGCCTACAAGCCGTGGGAGCGTCGCTGTATGTGCTTGCACATACAGTCGTGACTGCGTGCCTTTTGAAGAATGAGCCTGCGAGTTAGCGGTGTGTAGCGAGGTTAACCCGTGTGGGGAAGCCGTAGCGAAAGCGAGTCCGAATAGGGCGATTGAGTTGCACGCTCTAGACCCGAAGCGGAGTGATCTAGCCATGGGCAGGTTGAAGCGGAGGTAAGACTTCGTGGAGGACCGAACCCACCAGGGTTGAAAACCTGGGGGATGACCTGTGGTTAGGGGTGAAAGGCCAATCAAACTCCGTGATAGCTGGTTCTCCCCGAAATGCATTTAGGTGCAGCGTCACGTGTTTCTTGCCGGAGGTAGAGCACTGGATAGGCGATGGGCCCTACCGGGTTACTGACCTTAGCCAAACTCCGAATGCCGGTAAGTGAGAGCGTGGCAGTGAGACTGTGGGGGATAAGCTCCATGGTCGAGAGGGAAACAGCCCAGAGCATCGACTAAGGCCCCTAAGCGTACGCTAAGTGGGAAAGGATGTGGAGTCGCAGAGACAACCAGGAGGTTGGCTTAGAAGCAGCCACCCTTGAAAGAGTGCGTAATAGCTCACTGGTCAAGTGATTCCGCGCCGACAATGTAGCGGGGCTCAAGCGTACCGCCGAAGTCGTGTCATTGCAGCAATAGGGCCAACGCCTGCTGTGATGGGTAGGGGAGCGTCGTGTGCCGGGTGAAGCAGCAGCGGAAGCTAGTTGTGGACGGTTCACGAGTGAGAATGCAGGCATGAGTAGCGATACACACGTGAGAAACGTGTGCGCCGATTGACTAAGGGTTCCTGGGTCAAGCTGATCTGCCCAGGGTAAGTCGGGACCTAAGGCGAGGCCGACAGGCGTAGTCGATGGACAACCGGTTGATATTCCGGTACCCGCTTTGAAACGCCCAATATCGAATCAGGCGATGCTAAGCCCGTGAAGCCGTTCCGGACCCTTCGGGGAAAGGAAAGTGGTGGAGCCGGCGAACCAGACTTGTAGTAGGTAAGCGATGGGGTGACGCAGGAAGGTAGTCCAGCCCGGGCGGTGGTAGTCCCGGGGTAAGGGTGTAGGCCGAGGGGTAGGCAAATCCGTCCCTCATATAAGGCTGAGACCTGATGCCGAGCCGATTGTGGTGAAGTGGATGATCCTATGCTGTCGAGAAAAGCCTCTAGCGAGTTTCATGGCGGCCCGTACCCTAAACCGACTCAGGTGGTCAGGTAGAGAATACCGAGGCGTTCGGGTGAACTATGGTTAAGGAACTCGGCAAAATGCCCCCGTAACTTCGGGAGAAGGGGGGCCAGTCCTGGTGATCGGATTTACTCCGTGAGCTGGGGGTGGCCGCAGAGACCAGCGAGAAGCGACTGTTTACTAAAAACACAGGTCCGTGCGAAGCCGTAAGGCGATGTATACGGACTGACGCCTGCCCGGTGCTGGAACGTTAAGGGGACCGGTTAGTCACATTTCGGTGTGGCGAAGCTGAGAACTTAAGCGCCAGTAAACGGCGGTGGTAACTATAACCATCCTAAGGTAGCGAAATTCCTTGTCGGGTAAGTTCCGACCTGCACGAATGGCGTAACGACTTCTCGACTGTCTCAACCATAGGCCCGGTGAAATTGCACTACGAGTAAAGATGCTCGTTTCGCGCAGCAGGACGGAAAGACCCCGGGACCTTTACTATAGTTTGATATTGGTGTTCGGTTCGGCTTGTGTAGGATAGGTGGGAGACTTTGAAGCGGCCACGCCAGTGGTTGTGGAGTCGTCGTTGAAATACCACTCTGGTCGTGCTGGATGTCTAACCTCGGTCCGTGATCCGGATCAGGGACAGTGTCTGATGGGTAGTTTAACTGGGGCGGTTGCCTCCCAAAAAGTAACGGAGGCGCCCAAAGGTTCCCTCAGCCTGGTTGGCAATCAGGTGTTGAGTGTAAGTGCACAAGGGAGCTTGACTGTGAGACCGACGGGTCGAGCAGGGACGAAAGTCGGGACTAGTGATCCGGCGGTGGCTTGTGGAAGCGCCGTCGCTCAACGGATAAAAGGTACCCCGGGGATAACAGGCTGATCTTCCCCAAGAGTCCATATCGACGGGATGGTTTGGCACCTCGATGTCGGCTCGTCGCATCCTGGGGCTGGAGTCGGTCCCAAGGGTTGGGCTGTTCGCCCATTAAAGCGGTACGCGAGCTGGGTTTAGAACGTCGTGAGACAGTTCGGTCCCTATCCGCTGTGCGCGTAGGAATATTGAGAAGGGCTGTCCCTAGTACGAGAGGACCGGGACGGACGAACCTCTGGTGTGCCAGTTGTCCTGCCAAGGGCATGGCTGGTTGGCTACGTTCGGGAGGGATAACCGCTGAAAGCATCTAAGCGGGAAGCCTGCTTCAAGATGAGTATTCCCACCTCCTTGAGAGGGTAAGGCTCCCAGTAGACGACTGGGTTGATAGGCCAGATGTGGAAGCCCGGTAACGGGTGGAGCTGACTGGTACTAATAGGCCGAGGGCTTGTCCTCAGTTGCTCGCGTCCACTGTGTTAGTTCTGAAGTAACGAACTGTGTTCATATCCGGTTGGTTAACTTCATAGTGTTTCGGTGGTCATAGCGTTAGGGAAACGCCCGGTTTACATTCCGAACCCGGAAGCTAAGCCTTTCAGCGCCGATGGTACTGCAGGGGGGACCCTGTGGGAGAGTAGGACGCCGCCGAACAATCATTGTGGGAAAGCCCCGCACCAGCCCTTACGGGTTCGGTGCGGGGCTTTTCTGCGTTTACGGGCCTTTCGGGACCCGGCCCCCTGCGGATTCGGCCGGGGCCGGCCTCCTACCAGTCGGCGGGGTAGCTCTTGAGGGTGCTGGTGTCGAGTGTCCAGCGGCCGGCGGCGACGGTGTCCCCGAAGGAGTAGGGAACCGTCTTGCGGTAACGGATGCCGTCGGGTCCTTCCGAGGGGTCGCTGTGCACCGTGGCGGTCTTCTTGTCCTTGCGGGGGTCCACCACGACGTAGAGCGGGACCCCCATCTTCGGGTAGTCGTGAAGCTTGTCGCGGATGTCGGTGAGGGAATTCGTACGGGAGACGACCTCCACCACCATCAGGACATCGCGCGAGTTGACCACCTTCGCCGTGTCGTCGGTGTCTTCCTCGGCGATGACCATGAGGTCGGGGACCTTGGTCAGGCCTGTCACGGGATCGCCCATGCTCGTGTCGTTGAGGGCCATGACCTCGGGCGTCTGGGCCTCGATCTGACGGCGTAGCCGCACCACGTTCAGCCCGTGGGGAGCCGTGGGGCTCATCATGGTTAGGGAGATCTGGCCTTCGGTCGTCTGCACCTTCCACTGGTCTTCCTGGTGCTCGGCCAGCTCCGAGAGCTGCTCCGCGAAGTCGTGCATGCGGCGCATCTGCTCCGGGGTGAGGTCGGCCATGATGTCCTCCTGGTGGGTGCCGCGCCCAGCGTATCCAGATCGGGACGGCACGTCCCCGTGGAGAGACGGCCGGGGTCAGAGGCGGCCGGCGGCTTTGAGGGCCAGGTAGGCGTCTGCCAGGGCCGGGGCCAGGGTGTCCGGGGTGGCGTCGACCACGTGGACGCCGTGGCGGGTGAGCTGTTCGGCCGTGCGGCGGCGGGCGGACTGGGACTGGGTGCCCGCGGCGGCTTCGTAGACGGCTTCGACGGTGCCGCGGGCGGTGGTCATCTCCGCCACGTGGGGGTCGGAGACCGAGGCCAGGAGGACCGTGTGGCGCTGGGTGAGGCGGGGGAGGAGCGGGAGCAGGCCCTCTTCGACGGGGGCCGCGTCCAGGCTGGTCAGGAGGACCACCAGGGAGCGGCGCGGGGCGCTGCGCAGGATGGTGGAGACCAGGGTGCGGGTGTCCGTCTCGACCAGTTCCGGTTCGAGGGTGGCCATCGCGTTCACGAAGGCGGGCAGGGTGTCGGCCGCCGAGCGGGCCTGGACCTGGGCGCGGGGGCGGCGGTCGTGGGCCAGGAGGTCCACGCGGTCGCCCGCGCGGGTGGCCAGCGCGGTGAGGAGCAGGGCCGCGTCCATCGCGGAGTCGAGGCGCGGGGCGTCGCCGACGCGGCCCGCCGCGGTGCGGCCGGTGTCGAGGCAGATCAGGATGTGGCGGTCGCGTTCCGGGCGCCAGGTCCGGACGGCGACCTTGTGCTGGCGGGCGGTGGCCCGCCAGTCGATGGAACGGGTGTCGTCGCCCGGTACGTAGTCGCGCAGGCTGTCGAACTCCGTTCCCTCACCGCGGGTCAGGACGCTGGTGCGGCCGTCGAGTTCGCGCAGGCGGGCGAGGCGGGAGGGGAGGTGCTTGCGGCTCGCGAAGGGCGGCAGGACGCGGACCGTCCAGGGGACGGTGTGGTGGCCCTGGCGGGCCAGCAGGCCGAGCGGGCCGTACGAGCGGATCGTGACGCGGGCCGCCTGGCGGTCGCCGCGGCGGGTGGGCCGCAGCCGGGTGGTGAGGCGGCGGCGTTCGCCCGACGGGACCGTCAACGTGTGCCGGGAGGCGGCGACTTCGGTGCCCTGCAGCCAGCTGCTCGGGGGCCAGGCGTCGCGGATCCGGGCGCGGAGCGTACGGGGGGAGGGGTTCGTGATCGTGAGGTGGACGTCGGCGGATTCGCCGAGGCGTACCGACGTGTCGCCGGAGCGGGCCAGTTGGAGCGGGCGGACCGGCGCCGCGAGGGCGTAGTCGATCGCGCAGGCCAGGGCGATGGGGGCGTTGACCGCCAGCATCCCCGTCCAGCTCGGTCCGAGGACGCCGACGGGGATGCTGCCGAGGGCCGCGAGCAGGGCGGCGCGTCCGGTGAACGCCATCAGCGCGGGACGGGGACGTGGGTGAGGATCGCGGTGATGACCGCGTCGGCCGTGACGCCCTCCATCTCGGCCTCGGGGCGCAGTTGGACGCGGTGGCGCAGCGTCGGCAGGGCGAGGGCCTTCACGTCGTCGGGGGTGACGTAGTCGCGGCCCACGAGCCAGGCCCAGGCGCGGGCGGTGGCCAGCAGCGCGGTGGCGCCGCGCGGGGAGACGCCGAGGGTGAGGGAGGGGGATTCGCGGGTGGCGCGGCAGATGTCGACGACGTACGCGGTGATCTCCGGGGAGACGGCGGTGGCCTCGACGGCCTTGCGGGCGGCTTCCAGTTCGGCGGGGCCGGCGACGGCGCGGAGGCCGGCGGAGTGCAGGTCGCGGGGGTTGAAGCCGGCCGCGTGGCGGGTCAGTACGCCGATCTCGTCCTCGCGGGAGGGGAGGGGGACGGTGAGCTTCAGGAGGAAGCGGTCGAGCTGGGCCTCGGGGAGGGGGTACGTGCCCTCGTACTCGACCGGGTTCATGGTGGCGGCGACGAGGAACGGCTCCGGGAGCTTGCGGGGCGTGCCGTCGACGGTGACCTGGCGCTCCTCCATCGCTTCGAGGAGGGAGGACTGGGTCTTGGGGGGCGTGCGGTTGATCTCGTCGGCGAGGAGCAGGTTGGTGAAGACCGGGCCGTTCTGGAAGGAGAACTCCGCGGTGCGGGCGTCGTAGACGAGGGAGCCGGTGACGTCGCTCGGCATCAGGTCGGGCGTGAACTGGACGCGCTTGGTGTCGAGTGCGAGGGAGGCGGCGAGTGCCCGTACGAGGAGGGTCTTCGCGACGCCGGGGACGCCTTCGAGGAGGACGTGGCCGCGGCAGAGGAGGGCTACGACGAGACCGGTGACGGCGGAGTCCTGGCCGACCACGGCCTTGCCGATCTCGGTGCGGAGCGCCTCCAGGGCGGAGCGGGCGCTGTCCGTGGTGGCCGTCATGAGGTGCGGACCTCCCTTTCGAGGGCGTCGAGGTGGTCGGCGAGCGCGATGAGCGCCGCGTCGGTGGTGGGGGTCGTGCCGAAGAGCAGGGTGGCCGGGTCCGGGTCCTGCGGGGGCCCGGCCGTGAGGCGGGCCGCGACCGCGGGGACCAGGGAGGCGGGGTCGTGTGCCTGGGCGGCCGGTACGCCGACCAGTGCGGCCAGGCGTTCGCGGGCGGCGGCGCGCAGCACGGTGGCCGCGCGGTCGCGGGCGCCGGCCCTGCGGTACAGGCGGGCGCGGCCCTCGGTGGCCTCGGAGGCGCGGACGAGGACGGGCAGGCGTTCGGTGACGAGCGGGCCGAGGCGGCGGGCGCGCCAGAGGGCGGCGACGGCGGCGGCCAGGAACAGCTGGAGCAGGGCCCAGCTCCAGCCTGCGGGGATCAGGTCGAGGAAGCTCTGTTCCTCGCCGGTGCGGTCGCCTTCGGTGCTGCTGTCGGCGTGGGACGGCAGGTACCAGACGAGGTGCGGGCGGGAGCCGAGGAGTTGGAGCGCGAGGGAGGCGTTGCCCTCTTGGGCGAGGGTCTTGTTGAGGAAGATGCCCTCGGAGCCGAGGAGGACGGTGTCGCCGCCGCGGATGCCGGTGGGCAGGACGAGGAGCGTGGGGTGGCCGGAGCTGGGGTAGCAGCCGGTGGCTCCGGTGCTGCTGGTGGTGTAGCGGTGGCCGCCGCCGGTGGCGGCGCGGCCCGCGGTGGTGGCGGCGGGGAGGGTGCAGGTGCTGCCCGGGTCGAGGTTCGCGTCCGGGGCGGGGGAGTCGCCGTCGATGCGGGTGCCGGGGGCCAGGGCGGGGAGGCTGAGGGTGCTCGGGGCGAGCAGGACGGTGCGGCCGCCGGAGAGGTCGATCGCGGTGCGGATGTCGCGGAGCTGGGTCTCTCCGAGCCGGTCGGGGTCGGTGACCAGCAGGGTGGTGTCGGGGCCGGCGGCGTCGGCGGCCTCCGCGGCGGTGGTGACGACCCGGGTGGTGACCCCGCGTTCCTTGAGCAGCTCGGCCACGGCCCGGCTGCCGGAGGGGTCGGCGGAGCGGGGGTCGAGGTAGCCGTGCCGGGCACCGGAGTTCAGGGCGGCGAGGGCCAGCCCGGCGGCGAGGAGCACCGCGAGCGCGAGGAGGAACCCGCGGGAGCGGGTCCAGAGGTCCCGCGGCGATGCGCCTCCGGCGGTGGTACGGGGAGGAGCGGCGGGCCCGCCGGACGCCGCGGCGAGGACTCCGGCGGACGCTTCTGCGCCGCCGTCCCAGCGGGCCGGGGCTGCGCCCGGGGTCGGGTGGCCGGGGCCGGAGGCTGCGCCTGGGGCCGCACTGGTGCCCGGGGCGTCCGCTCCCATGTCCGGGACGGTGCCGGGGCCTGCGCCGGTGCCCGGGGCTGCGCCCGCGCCGGCGTCGGGGCCTGTGACCGTGCTCGGGGCCGCGCCCGCGCCGGTGCCGGGGCCTGTGACCGTGCTCGGGGCCGCGCCCGCGCCGGTGCCGGGGCCTGTGACCGTGCCCGGGGCTGTTCCCGCGCCGGTGCCGGGGGCTGTTCCCACACCGGTGCCCACACCGGTGCCCACACCGGTCCCTGTGCCGGTGCCCGGGTCCGGGTCCGGGTTCCGGTTGGGGTCCGGGTTCCGGTTCGGGTCCGGGTTCCGGTTCGGGTTCGGGTTCGGGGTGGCGGTCATGGGGTGGGGTCCGGTAGGAGGGGCTTGGTGTGGGACAGGGCCTGGTCCAGGGTGGTGAGGGCGGCGTACATCTCGGGGGTGGCCGGGTGGGCGCCGTAGGTGACGTCGTCGAAGGTGCGTGCCGCCGTGCGCAGGGCCGCGGCGTGGGACGGGAGGGAGACGGCCGCTTCGGCCGCCGCCTCGTCCGCGGTGCGGCCCGGGCGGGGGTCGAGGAGGGTGCGCTCCTCCAGGGAGCGGACCACGGCGCGCATGCGCTCCTGGACGGCTTCGCTCCAGCGGCCCGCGCCGGCCAGGGCCTCGGCGGTGGCGCGGTGGTCCGCCGCGCTGCGGATGCCGTCGTCGAAGAGGGTGCCCGCGGCGCGGGTGGCCGTACGGCGGGGGGCGCCCAGGCGCCACCACAGGGCGGCGATGACGAGGAGGGCGAAGACGGCGACGGCCAGCAGGCCGAGGGCTCCGCCCGGGGTCGCGCCGGAGGCGCGGTCGAAGAGGTCGCCGACCCAGTCCCAGAAGCGGTTCAGGGCCCTTTCGAACAGCCCCGGGTCGTTCTGGTGGTACGCGGGTTCCGCCAGCTCGGCGCGGGCCGCCTCGCGGGCGGCCTCGCGGCCGATGGTGACGGGTGGGGTGGGTGGTGGTGTGAGCAGGCCCCCCGTGCTCCTCATTCCCGCGTCAGCCTCCGGTCGGCGGCGTGGTCGTGCCGTAGTTCTCGATGCCCGCCGCCCGGGCCAGCTCCAGGTCGAGGGCCTCGCGGCGGATGCGCTGGTCGACGTAGAGGAGGACCGTGACGCCCGACTGGATCGGCATGGTGATCGCCAGGGCGATGATCCCGCCGATGGCCGTGCTGATCAGGTAGCCCCAGCTCGTGGTTCCGGTGCCGTCGGCCATGCCTTCGAGGCCGCCGCCGAACGCCAGGCCGCCGACGAGGGTGAGGGGGAGGACGATCAGGCCCGCGACGAAGGTCGTGATGATGCCGGTGAGGAGGGTGATGCCGAAGATCCGCCACCAGGAGCCCTTGACCAGCTTGGAGGAGCGGACGAGGGACTTGCGCACCGTCGCCTGCTCCAGCATCAGGGCGGGCGAGGCCAGGGAGAACTTGATCCAGAGCCAGACGATCAGGCCGAGGGCGATGAGACCGCCGAGGGCGGCGAGGGCGGCCTGTCCGGCGAGGACGCCGGGCAGGACCAGCACGGCGAAGACGAGGGCCGAGCCGAGGCCCAGGAGGAGGGTCAGGCCGAACAGCCGGGCCAGCTGCGGGCGGGCCTCGCGCCAGGCGGTGCCGATGGAGGAGGCGTGGCCGAGCACCGCACGGCTGAAGATCATGGTGAGCATCGCGGTGGCCACGATGGCTCCGATGAGCTGGATGAAGCCGTCCACCGCGGACACGCCCACGAGGGAGCCGAGGGCGTCGATCTGCTCGTCCAGGGGTGCGTCGCTCGACTGGTCCAGTACGACGTCGCCGAACGCGTACTTCTGCAGGAGCACGCTCGCCACCTGGACGACGACGGCCACGGCCAGGGTGATGGGCAGTACCGCGCGCCAGTGCTTGCGCATGGTGGTGACGGCCCCGTCGAGGATCTCGCCGATCCCGAGCGGGCGCAGCGGGATCACGCCGGGCTTCACCGCCTGGGGCTGGTTGCCCCAGCCGCCGGGGTTGCCGCCGCCCTGCGCACCCCAGCCCGCGCCCGGCTGGGGTGCCGCGGGCGGCTGCTGCGGGTTCGGCGGGGTCTGGCCCGGGGTCGGGCTCGACCACTGACCGGGGGGCGGCTGCTCGGCGGACCACTTGGAATCGCCGGAACCGCCCGCGGGCGGCTGCGTACCGTGGGAGCCCTCACCGTCGGACGGGGAGGATCCGGGCGTAGCCCAGCCCGGAGAGTCGTTCATCGTCGCTCCTTCACGTGCACTGCGGGGTACGGGGCGCTTGGTACGGCTGCCATCGTGCCATGTGACAACCTCGAACGGACCAGACGTCCCGAACGGACCAGGGGGTCTCCTGCATACCGGGACGTTCGTGCCTTCGTACGGCGGCCGGATCCGGGGCACACTGGGCGTCCTGATCTCCACGCAGGTCCGAGGGACGATTTCCAGCCCCTTTGGCTGTGGGACAGCTCACCGCCGGGTAACGATTAGCTAATGGGATGATGTCAACCATGAAGGGACGCGTCCTTGTCGTCGACGACGACACCGCGCTGGCCGAGATGCTCGGCATTGTGCTGCGTGGAGAAGGTTTTGAGCCGTCGTTCGTAGCGGACGGCGACAAGGCACTGGCTGCCTTCCGGGAGGCGAAGCCGGATCTCGTGCTGCTCGACCTCATGCTGCCCGGTAGGGACGGCATAGAGGTGTGCAGGCTGATCCGCGCCGAGTCGGGCGTACCGATCGTCATGCTCACCGCCAAGAGCGACACCGTGGACGTGGTCGTGGGCCTGGAGTCCGGGGCCGACGACTACATCGTCAAGCCGTTCAAGCCGAAGGAGCTGGTGGCCCGCATCCGGGCCCGCCTGCGCCGTTCGGAAGAGCCCGCGCCCGAGCAGCTGACCATCGGTGACCTGGTCATCGACGTGGCCGGGCACTCGGTCAAGCGGGAAGGCGCCTCGATCGCCCTGACCCCGCTGGAGTTCGACCTGCTGGTCGCGCTCGCCCGCAAGCCCTGGCAGGTCTTCACCCGCGAGGTGCTGCTGGAACAGGTCTGGGGCTACCGCCACGCGGCCGACACCCGCCTGGTCAACGTGCACGTCCAGCGACTGCGCTCCAAGGTCGAGAAGGACCCGGAGCGCCCCGAGATCGTCGTGACCGTGCGCGGGGTCGGCTACAAGGCCGGACCGAGCTGACATGACACCCGGCAAGCCCCGTGGCCGCTCCCGCTGGGGAGCGCTGCGGGGCGGTCGGCTGCTCCGTCTCGACACGGTAGGAGCGCCCGGCGGCCCCGTGCTGCGGCTGTTCGTACGCCTCGTGCGTCGGCCGTTGCTTCCGGCTGTCCGGCTGTGGCGGCGCAACATCCAGCTCCGGGTGGTCGCCGCCACCCTGCTGATCTCCCTCGCCGTGGTCCTCGCCCTCGGGTTCGTGGTCATCGCGCAGGTCAGCAAGGGCCTCCTCGACGCCAAGGAGGAGGCCGCGCAGAGCCAGGCCGCGGGCGGCTTCGCGGTCGCACAGGAGAAGGCCAACACGCCCTATACGGCGGACGGGCCCGACGCCTCTGACAACAAGGTCGGCCGGGACGCCAGTACCTGGATGAACTCCCTGGTCAAACAGCTCGCCAGTGGCGGGCAGAGCGCCTTCGAGGTGGCGGCGCTGGGCGCCGGCAGCGGAACCGGCGAGGAACGGCCGGCCCGCGGAGCCCTCGGCGGCGTCCGCGGAGCACGCGCCTCCGGCAACGTGGACCCGAACGCCAGCGTGCCGCTGGGGCTGCGCCGCAACGTGAACCACGCGACCGGCGCCTTCAAGACCTTCTCGCAGATCCGCTACACCGACGCCGGGGACAAGCTGCCCGAGCCCGCGCTCGTCATCGGCAAGCGGCTCACGGACATCAACGGCGACCCGTACGACCTGTACTACCTCTTCCCGCTCACCCAGGAGGAGGAGTCCCTCAACCTGGTCAAGGTCACCATCGCCACCGCCGGGCTGTTCGTCGTGGTCCTCCTCGGCGGGATCGCCTGGCTGGTCGTGCGCCAGGTCGTCACCCCCGTCCGGATGGCCGCGGGGATCGCCGAGCGGCTCTCGGCGGGGCGGCTCCAGGAGCGGATGAAGGTCACCGGCGAGGACGACATCGCCCGCCTGGGCGAGGCCTTCAACAAGATGGCCCAGAACCTCCAGAACAAGATCCAGCAGCTGGAGGACCTCTCCCGGCTGCAGCGCCGCTTCGTCTCGGACGTCTCCCACGAGCTGCGCACCCCGCTCACGACGGTACGCATGGCCGCGGACGTCATCCACGACGCCCGCGCCGACTTCGACCCGGTCACCGCGCGCTCCGCCGAGCTCCTCGCCGGACAGCTCGACCGCTTCGAGTCCCTCCTCGCCGACCTGCTGGAGATCAGCCGGTTCGACGCGGGCGCGGCCGCCCTGGAGGCGGAGCCGATCGACCTGCGGGACGTCGTGCACCGGGTCATCGACGCGGCCAAGCCGCTCGCCGATCACAAGAACACCCGGATCCGCGTCCTCGGAGACACCCAGCCGGTGATAGCCGAGGCCGACGCCCGGCGCGTGGAGCGGGTCCTGCGCAACCTGGTCGTCAACGCCGTCGAGCACGGCGAGGGCCGCGACGTGGTCGTCCGGCTCGCCTCGGCGGGCGGGGCCGTGGCCGTGGCCGTACGGGACTACGGAGTCGGGCTCAAGCCCGGCGAGGCCACCCGCGTCTTCAACCGCTTCTGGCGGGCGGACCCGGCGCGGGCGCGCACGACCGGCGGTACCGGCCTCGGCCTGTCCATCGCCGTCGAGGACGCCCGGCTGCACGGCGGCTGGCTCCAGGCGTGGGGCGAGCCCGGCGGCGGCTCGCAGTTCCGCCTGACGCTGCCGCGCACCGCCGACGAGCCGCTGCGCGGGTCGCCGATCCCGCTGGAGCCCGAGGACTCCCGGGCCAACCGGGCCAGGGCCGCGGCGGAGGGCTCCGCGGCCGCCGGACAGCGGGCGCAGGAGGCGCAGCAGGCGGCCGGGCGCGGTGACCGGGCGCCGATGCCGCCCAGGTCGCCCGTTGCGGGTGCGGTGCCGGTACCGGCCGACCCGACGGCACTGCCGGGCAACGGGGCACGGGTCGTGACCCGGCCGGGGCCGGCGGAGCAGGGACACGGTTCCGGGGGCGGGGCGGCGGGCACGGGGTCCGGCGGGACGGCGGGAGCAACCGACCGAGAGGGTGGCAGCGGTGGAGCGGGCGGAACCGGCGCATCGGGTGGAGCGGGCGCAGCGGGTGGATCAGGCGGATCGGGCGGAGCGGGTGGATCGCATGGGCGCTGAGCCGGGCCGGTCGCGGCGGCTCGCGCCGCGCGCCCTCGGCGCCCTCAGGGCCTGCGCCTTCGGGGCGGCAGGGCTGCTGCTCGCCGGCTGCGCCTCGATGCCCGACCACGGCGAGGTCCGTCCCGTGGAGGCCTCGCAGGGCGTCGACTCCCAGGTCCGCGTGTTCGGCGTGCCGCCGGCCGACAAGGCCAGTCCGCAGGAGATCGTCGACGGCTTCCTGGAGGCCATGACCAGCGATGATCCGCAGCTGCAGACCGCCCGCAAGTACCTCACCGAGGACGCGGCGAAGAACTGGAAGCCCGGAGCGGCCGTCACCGTGCTCGCCGCCGGCCTCGACCGGTTCTCCGTACAGGGCGAGAAGGACCCGGCGGCGCCCCGGTTCAAGATCACGGGCAAGATGCTGGCCACGGTGGACGAGCGCAGCGCGTACCAGCCGGAAACCGGCGACCGGCGCTACGAGGAGTTCCTCCAGCTCCAGCAGAAGGACGGCCAGTGGCGGATCGCGACCCCGCCCAGCAGCCTGGTGCTGAGCGAGTCCGACTTCCAGCGCATCTACCGGCCCGTCAACAAGTACTACTTCGCGGGCTCCACGCTCGTCGCCGACCCCGTCTACGTGCGCCAGCGCAGCGACCCCGACTCCCGGATGGACCCCACCACCCAGACCGTCACCTCGCTGCTGAACGGCCCCTCCAAGTGGCTCGGGCCGGTCGTCACCTCCAGTTTCCCCACCGGCACCGAGCTGCGCGAGGGCACCAAATCCCTGTCGGTCGACGGTCAGAACACGCTGCGGGTACCGCTGAGCAAGCAGGTGGACGACACCCCGGAGCCGCTGTGCCAGCGGATGGCCACCCAGATCCTGTACACGGTCAAGGACCTGACGGGTTCCCGGGTCGACCGGGTCGACCTCCTGCGCTCCGACGGCACCACGCTGTGCCAGGTGACCGAGGTGGCCGCGGCCACGATCGCCAACCGGCCGCCCTCGCCCGGCCACCAGTACTACGTGGACGCCGAGGACCGGCTCCAGCGGCTCCAACTGGACCCCAACCGCGAGGAGCAGCAGGACCCGCCGACACCGGTTCCCGGGCCGCTGTCCGGGAACCCGGCCTTCAAGGTGGGCTCCGCGGCCGTGTCCTACGACGAGAAGCGTGCCGCGGTGGTCTCCGAGGACGGGCACGGGCTGTACGTGGTGAACCTGACCACCGCCGGAGCGATGCCGCCGCCGCTGCTGACCGGAAAGGGGGCCAAGCCCAACGGGCTCGCCACCCCGACGTGGGACGCGGCGGGCGACCTGTGGGTCGCCGACCCCGACCCGCAGGACCCGACGCTGTGGCGGATCCCCCACGGCACCGGGGCACCCGAACGGGTCGAGGTGTCCGGGCTGGCCGGCGGGCGGATCACCGGGGTGAAGGCCTCGCCCGACGGGGTGCGGATCGCGCTGGTGGTGGCGAAGGAGAGCCGCAAGTCCCTGTACACCGGGCGGATCGAGCGGCCCGACGGGAAGGGCGACTCCTCGGCGGTCTCGGTGCGCGAGCTGCGCCCGGCCGCTCCGCAACTGGCGGACGTGACGGCGATGAGCTGGGCGCCGCGCGGCCGCCTGCTGGTGGTGGGCCGGGAGAGCGGCATGGTCGTGCAGGCCCGCTACCTGCTGGCCGACGGCTCGATGGTCGGGGGCGGGCTGCCCGGGGCGACCGGGCTGGTGGCGGTCGCGGCGAGCGAGGACGAGAAGAAGCCGGTGGTCGCCGAGTCGCTGGAGGACGGCATCGTGTGGCTGCCGCCGGGGGCGCAGTGGCGCACGGTGGTGGCCGGCGGACGGGCTCCGATCTACCCGGGCTGACGGCGGCGGGCGGCGGGCCGGACCCCGGACCGGGGTGAACCGCGTCTTCCGTGGTTGTCCACAGGGGTGGTGGGGTGCCGCCCGCGCCCGGCAGGGTGGATGCCATGCGGGAGTGGTGGCGGGTGCTGGCCGGTGAGCTCGCCGGGCTGGTGCTGCCGGTCGGGTGCGCCGGCTGCGGTGCGGGGCGCGCGGTGCTGTGCGGAGCCTGCCGGTCGGCGCTCAGTGGGGCCGGGGCGGGCCCGGTACGGCCGTCTCCGTGCCCGGCGGGGCTGCCCGTGGTCCATGCGGCCACCGCGTACCGGGAGGCCGTACGAGCCGTCGTGCTGGCCCACAAGGAGCGCGGCGCGCTGCCGCTGGCCGCCGTCCTCGGCGCCGCCCTGGCGGCCGCGGTCCGCGCGGGCGGGGCGGGGGGAGGGGGCGTGGCACTGGTTCCCGTGCCCTCCGCGCGGCACCGGGTGCGGGCGCGCGGGCACGATCCGGCGCGCAGGATCGCGCTGGCCGCCTCGGCGCGGCTGCGGCGGGAGGGCGTGCCCGCGCGCGTGACGCCCGTACTGCGGCTGCGGCGTGCGGTGGCCGACCAGGCGGGCCTGGGGGCGGTACAGCGCCGGGAGAACCTCGCCGGGGCCCTGGAAGCGCGGCCCGGGGCCGGCCGGGTGACGGGGTGGGCGGCCCGGATCGTCATCGTGGACGACCTCGTCACCACCGGATCGACCCTGGCGGAGGCGGCGCGGGCACTGCGCGCGGCCGGGATCGGGGCGGCCGGGGCTGCGGCTCTGGTGGCCGCCGTGGTGGCGGCGCCGGCGGACTCCTTCGTGCGCCGCGGCCCGGGTGCAACTCGTACAGACCAAAAAACGTGTGAATAGATTTGGAACTGGAAGGGAAGGCGCATCGTTGCAGGTAGTAAGAGGGAACGGCCACCTGAACGGAGGTACGTTCCGGTAGCGGGTGCCGACAACCGGCATAGAGGGATATGTTCGGTTGTAAGGAATTGGCGAACCTTGGGCCCCACGCATCGGAGCGCACGTTTCGAGCGTCTGTACGTTTCGGAAACTTCGTGTCAGAGGTTGTCCCTCGACTCCGAAGTCGGTGGGGTGTAGATCTTGCCGATGGGGGAGGAGGAGGTGGAAGTCGCCAAGTCCGAGGCTCCGGTGTTCACCGGGGTCTGGTGCGAAAGGGAGACGCTTCGCCCCTGGGGCGTGGCTATCCGGGAACGGAGTTCTGCGTGGACATCGTCGTCAAGGGCCGTAAGACCGAGGTGCCCGACCGGTTCCGCAAGCACGTCGCCGAGAAGCTGAATCCGGAGCGGATCCAGAAGCTCGACGCCAAGGTGATCAGCTTGGACGTCGAGGTGTCCAAGGAGCACAACCCGCGCCAGGCCGACCGTTCCGACCGCGT
The DNA here is from genome assembly GCF_045822005.1 of Streptomyces stoeckheimensis. Classification (NCBI taxonomy): domain Bacteria; kingdom Bacillati; phylum Actinomycetota; class Actinomycetes; order Kitasatosporales; family Streptomycetaceae; genus Streptomyces; species Streptomyces stoeckheimensis. The sequence continues at coordinate 5,581,196 of NZ_CP169550.1, forward strand.
GGAGATCACCCTGCGTTCGCGGGGCCCGGTGATTCGTGCCGAGGCTTCCGCCGCCGACGCATACGCGGCGCTCGACCTCGCTCAGGACAAGCTGGAGGCCCGGCTGCGCAAGCAGCACGACAAGCGCTACACCCGCCGTGGAGCGGGCCGCATCTCGGCGGCCGAGGTCGCCGACGTGGTACCGGACGCCGCAACCCTGAACGGCAACGGTGAGCCCGTCAACGGCGAGAAGGCGGACGCGATTCCGACCATCCGGATCGGATCGCTGGAAGTGCAGGGCGAAGGCCCGCTCATCGTTCGCGAGAAGACCCACTCGGCCGCACCCATGTCGCTCGACCAGGCCCTCTACGAGATGGAACTGGTCGGTCACGACTTCTATCTGTTCGTCGATTCCGACACCAAGATGCCGAGCGTCGTCTACCGGCGCCACGGTTACGACTACGGCGTGATCCACCTCAACGCCTCCGACGCCGCCTCCAGCTCAGGTGGGCTCGACGGCGCGGGAGCGGGTGGCGCGCTCGGAGGCTGAGCCGCTGATTCGGGACTGATTCCGGACTGATTCCGGGCTGGATCCGGAGGTTCGTGCGGTGCCGGTGTGGTGCCCCCGCGTTCGCCCAGGCGGGCGCGGGGGCACTCGTGTGAGGTGACGGCTGCGAAGCGGTGGCTTGTATGGGTCGGCCGGTAACCGTCGGCCCCCGTTCGGTTACTCGGGCATGGAATCATGTCGGGCAGTCAGCCGGCGGCCGCTCTCGTCGGATTGACCCAGCAGCTCAGCACCGTGGTGCAGGGGGAGGAACGATGGCCGACAGCTTCGGGCCGGTGCGCGACGACAACGGTGCGGGCTGCCGTGAGGAGGACCGGGTGGCAGAGCCGATCCGGGTGCTCGTGGTCGACGACCATGCGCTCTTCCGGCGCGGGCTGGAGATCGTCCTCGCACAGGAGGAGGACATCCAGGTCGTCGGCGAGGCGGGTGACGGGGCGGAGGCCGTGGACAAGGCGGCGGATCTCCTGCCCGACATCGTGCTGATGGACGTGCGGATGCCGCGCCGGGGCGGCATCGAGGCGTGCACCTCGATCAAGGAGGTGGCGCCCTCCGCGAAGATCATCATGCTGACGATCAGCGACGAGGAGGCGGACCTCTACGACGCGATCAAGGCGGGGGCCACCGGGTACCTGCTGAAGGAGATCTCCACGGACGAGGTCGCCACGGCGATCCGGGCGGTGGCGGACGGGCAGTCGCAGATCAGTCCGTCGATGGCGTCGAAGCTGCTGACGGAATTCAAGTCGATGATCCAGCGGACGGACGAGCGGCGGTTGGTGCCGGCGCCGCGGCTGACGGATCGGGAGCTCGAGGTCTTGAAGCTGGTGGCCACCGGGATGAACAACCGCGACATCGCGAAGGAGTTGTTCATCTCCGAGAACACCGTGAAGAACCACGTGCGGAACATTCTGGAGAAGCTGCAGTTGCACTCCAGGATGGAGGCGGTGGTGTACGCGATGCGGGAGAAGATCCTCGAGATCCGGTAGGTCCCCATCCGGTGGGTCCCCTAGGTCCCGTTACCGGGTGCGGGTGGGTGGCCCTGCGGGGCTGTCCCCTACCCGCCCTTCCACCGTTCCCCGGGCGCTGCCCGGACCCCCTGGGGCTCCGCCCCAGACCCCGCGCCTCAAACGCCGGCGAGGCTGGGGTTGTCCCCGGTTCAGAGGGTGGACAGTTCCGCCGTGACTGCTTCCGCTTCCGCAGGAGAGCTCGCGCGGTCGATGCGGATCGTGTCGCAGCCGACCCAGGTGGCGGCTTCGCGGAGGGCTTCGGCCATGGGGCGGGCCGCCTTCGGGGTGGTCAGGGAGAGTTGGCGGGCCACCAGGGTGGTGCCCTCGCGGGCCGGGTCCACGCGGCCCTGGAGGCGGCCTCCGGCCAGCAGCGGCATCGCGAAGTAACCGTGGATCCGCCGGGGCTTGGGGACGTACGCCTCCAGGCGGTGGGTGAAGCCGAAGATCCGCTCCGTGCGCGGGCGCTCCCAGATCAAGGAGTCGAACGGGGAGAGGAGGGTCGTGCGGTGGCGGCCCCGGGGGAGGGACGCCAGGGCCGCGGGGTCCGCCCAGGCCGGCTTGTCCCAGCCCTCCACCTCCACCGGGACCAGGCCCGCGTCCTCGACCACCTCGTCGAAGTCCTGCTTCTTGAGGCGGTGGTAGTCCGCGATGTCGGAGCGCGTGCCCACGCCCAGGGACTGCCCCGCGAGGGCCACCAGGCGGCGCTTGCACTCGCGGTCGTCCAGCTCGTCGTGGAGCAGGGCGGCGGGGACCGCGCGCTCGGGGAGGTCGTAGACGCGCTTCCAGCCGCGGCGCTCGGTGCAGACGACCTCGCCGACGTCGAGGAGCCACTCCACCGCGATCTTCGTCTCCGACCATTCGAACCACTCGCCGCCGTTCTTGGCGCCGCCCAGTTCGGTCGAGGTCAGAGGGCCTTCGGTGGCGAGGCGGTCCAGGACCGTCTTCGTGGAGTGGCGCTTGTCCTCCAGGATGTGCCAGCGGTGGCCGCGGGCCTTGTTGGCCCGGCGGCGGAAGGCGAAGTGCGGCCATTCCTCCATCGGCAGGATGCAGGCCGCGTGCGACCAGTACTCGAAGGCGTGGTTCTCCGACCAGTACGAGGCTTCGACGGCGGAGCGCCCGACCGCGCCGAGGCGCGCGTACGGGACGAGTTCGTGGGACCGGGCCAGTACGGAGATGGTGTCGAGCTGCACGGCGCCCAGGTGGCGCAGGACGCCCCGCACACCACCGCGCCGGTCGGGGGCCCCGAGGAAGCCCTGTGCGCGCAGCGCGATGCGGCGGGCCTCGTCGGCGGACAGGGACAGCGTGGGTGTGGGCGTGGGCGCGGTCGTCATGGCGGAACCCTAGGGCGTGGCACTGACAGGCGAGGGAAGGTACGGGAGGCGGGAGGGCAGGCCCAGGTCCGAGGGGAGCATGGCGCCGGTCCAGCAGTCCCGCAGGGTCCCGCGGTGTTCCATGCCCGCGCGCGCCACGCCTTCGACGGCGAAGCCGACCTTCTCGGCGACCCGGCGGGAGGCGTGGTTGCCGACCCCGGCGCGCCAGATCATCCGTGGGCAGCCGAGCTCGGTGAAGGCCCAGCGCAGGACGGCGGGCAGTGCCTCGGGCAGGTAGCCGAGGCCGCGGTGCTCGGAGACGGCCCAGTAGCCGAGCTCGTGCGCGTGCTCGCCCTCCGGTGCGACCCCGACGCAGCCGACCAGCGGGCCGCCGGCGCCCAGCCGGATCCCGAAGTTGTACTCCGAGCCGGTCTGCCCGCCCGGGACCCGGGTCACGAAGGACTCGGCGTGCGTGCGCTCGTACGGGACGGAGACCGGTATCCAGCGCTGGATCGCGGGGTCCTGCAGCGCCGCGTACACCTCGTCGGCGTCCGAGGCGTCGAGGGGGCGCAGCACGAGGCGCTCGGTGGTCAGCGTGATCGGTTCCATGGGGAGATTCTGCTGTGGGAGGACGGCGGGGGCGAAGCGGATTTCCGGAAGAGGGACCGCCCATACCGGCACCTTCCGTGCCCCTCACACGTTCTCATTTCCGGGCAGTCCAGCCCCGCGGCAGTGCGGACCTCCCGACGCGACCGCGTCCTCGCTTACGATGGCCGTTGCGGTGGGGCCCACCCTCCGTGCCCGTGCACGAAAACAGTGCCAGGCCCGACCGGCAAGGAGACAAACCTCGGTGTCCGTCTTCAACAAGCTCATGCGTGCAGGCGAAGGCAAGATCCTCAAAAAACTGCACCGCATCGCGGACCAGGTCAACTCCATCGAAGAGGACTTCGTCAACCTCTCCGACGCCGACTTGCGTGCGCTCACGGACGAGTACAAGCTGCGCTTCCAGGACGGCGAGAGCCTGGACGACCTGCTGCCCGAGGCCTTCGCGACGGTCCGCGAGGCCGCCAAGCGCGTCCTCGGCCAGCGTCACTACGACGTCCAGATCATGGGCGGCGCCGCCCTGCACCTCGGCTACGTGGCCGAGATGAAGACCGGTGAGGGCAAGACCCTCGTCGGCACGCTGCCGGCGTACCTGAACGCGCTGTCCGGCAAGGGCGTCCACCTGATCACGGTGAACGACTACCTCGCCGAGCGCGACTCCGAGATGATGGGCCGGGTGCACAAGTTCCTCGGCCTGCAGGTCGGGTGCATCCTCGCGAACATGTCGCCGGCGCAGCGCCGCGAGCAGTACGCGAGCGACATCACGTACGGCACGAACAACGAGTTCGGCTTCGACTACCTCCGCGACAACATGGCGTGGTCGCAGGACGAGCTCGTCCAGCGCGGCCACAACTTCGCCGTGGTCGACGAGGTCGACTCGATCCTCGTCGACGAGGCCCGTACCCCGCTGATCATCTCGGGCCCGGCCGACCAGGCCACCAAGTGGTACGCGGACTTCGCGAAGCTGGTGACGCGCCTCACCAAGGGCGAGCCCGGCCAGCCCCTCAAGGGCATCGAGGAGACCGGCGACTACGAGGTCGACGAGAAGAAGCGCACCGTCGGCATCCACGAGTCCGGTGTCGCGAAGGTCGAGGACTGGCTCGGCATCGAGAACCTCTACGAGTCGGTGAACACCCCGCTCGTCGGTTACCTCAACAACGCCATCAAGGCCAAGGAACTCTTCAAGAACGACAAGGACTACGTCGTCATCGACGGCGAAGTCATGATCGTCGACGAGCACACCGGCCGCATCCTCGCCGGCCGCCGCTACAACGAGGGCATGCACCAGGCGATCGAGGCGAAGGAAGGGGTGGACATCAAGGACGAGAACCAGACCCTCGCCACGATCACCCTGCAGAACTTCTTCCGCCTGTACTCGAAGCTGTCGGGCATGACCGGTACGGCCATGACCGAGGCCGCGGAGTTCCAGCAGATCTACAAGCTCGGTGTCGTCCCGATCCCGACCAACCGCGACATGGTCCGCAAGGACCAGGCGGACCTGATCTACCGCACCGAGGTCGCGAAGTTCGCCGCCGTCGTCGACGACATCGCGGAGAAGCACGAGAAGGGCCAGCCGATCCTCGTCGGTACGACGTCGGTCGAGAAGTCCGAGTACCTCTCGCAGCAGCTCTCCAAGCGGGGCATCCCGCACGAGGTGCTGAACGCGAAGCAGCACGAGCGCGAGGCCTCGATCGTCGCCCAGGCCGGCCGCCGCGGCGCCGTCACGGTCGCCACGAACATGGCCGGTCGCGGTACCGACATCAAGCTCGGCGGCAACCCGGACGACCTCGCAGAGGCCGAGCTGCGCCAGCGCGGCCTGGACCCGGAGGAGCACATCGAGGAGTGGGCGCACGCCCTTCCCGAGGCGCTCACGCGGGCCGAGGCGGCCGTGAAGGCGGAGTTCGAGGAGGTCAAGGACCTCGGCGGGCTGTACGTGCTGGGCACCGAGCGCCACGAGTCGCGCCGCATCGACAACCAGCTGCGCGGCCGTTCCGGCCGACAGGGCGACCCGGGCGAGTCCCGTTTCTACCTGTCGCTCGGCGACGACCTGATGCGCCTGTTCAAGGCGCAGATGGTCGAGCGCGTCATGTCGATGGCGAACGTGCCGGACGACGTGCCGATCGAGAACAAGATGGTCACGCGGGCCATCGCCTCGGCCCAGTCGCAGGTCGAGACCCAGAACTTCGAGACGCGCAAGAACGTCCTGAAGTACGACGAGGTGCTGAACAACCAGCGCACCGTCATCTACAAGGAGCGCCGCCGGGTGCTGGAGGGCGAAGACCTCCAGGAGCAGATCCGGCACATGATGGACGACACGATCGACGCGTACATCACGGCCGAGACGGTCGAGGGGTTCGCGGAGGAGTGGGACCTGGACCGGCTGTGGAACGCCTTCCGGCAGCTCTACCCGATCAAGGTCACGGTGGAGGAGCTGGAGGATGCCGCGGGCGACCGCGCGGGCATCACCGCCGAGTTCATCGCGGAGTCCGTCAAGGACGACATCCACGAGCAGTACGAGGCCCGCGAGGCGACGCTCGGCTCCGACATCATGCGCGAGCTGGAGCGCCGCGTGGTGCTGTCGGTGCTGGACCGCAAGTGGCGCGAGCACCTGTACGAGATGGACTACCTGCAGGAGGGCATCGGCCTGCGGGCGATGGCCCAGAAGGACCCGCTGGTCGAGTACCAGCGCGAGGGCTTCGACATGTTCAACGCCATGCAGGAGGGCATCAAGGAGGAGTCCGTCGGCTACCTGTTCAACCTGGAGGTCCAGGTCGAGCAGCAGGTCGAGGAGGTCCCGGTCTCGGCGGACGCCGGTCCGTCGCTGACCAAGCCGGAGATCCGGGCGAAGGGTCTGGACGCCCCGCAGCGGCCGGACCGGCTGCACTTCTCCGCGCCCACGGTCGACGGTGAGGGCGGCGTCGTCGAGGGCGACTTCGAATCGGATTCCGGTGACGACTCGGACGGGATGACGCGCGCGGAGCGCCGCAAGGCCGCGAAGGCCACGGGCGGCCGTCGCCGCAAGAAGTAACCCGCGCCGTTCGCGGGATCACCGCCGGGGCCGGACACCACGCTGTGCGTGGGGTCCGGCCCCGGCGGCGTTCGGGGGCGGGGGCCCGGGTCACGGGCGGGGGCCGTGGAGTTCCACGGCGGCGCAGCGCCAGCGCAGGTCGGGGCCCTGTTCCAGACGGAAGGCCAGCGCGGTGAGGCGGTCGCCCGTCGCGATGCGGGCGAAGGCCTCGATGACCCCGGGGCCCGGGGTGAAGCGGCCGCATCCGTGCAGGACGGGGCTGAGCCGGCGGGCGTCGTACGCGTGCTCGTGCGGGGGGTCGGCGGGGGCGAGGGTGATCAGCTGGTCGTAGGCCGGGCCGATGGTGTGGCCGATCAGGGAGTGCACGGGGCGGCGTCCGCTGAGGACGGCGAGCAGCCGTTCGGCGAACCAGTGGTGCGGGCCGCTGCCGCGGTGGACGGCGGTGGGCGGCCGGCGCCGGTCGTGGCGGCGGCCGGGCCGCGAGGCGCCGGGGCCGGGGCCGGTGCCCGTCGGCCTCGCGGAGCCGCGGCCGGGGCCGGTGCCGGCGCTGCTCCCGCTCCCGCCACCGGTCCCGCCACCGCGCCCGCTCCCAGTGGTTCCGGGGCGCCGGGCGGCCCCGTTCCCGGGCCGGGCCCCGGTGGGTGCGGTGCTCGTGGGCCGCGCGGGGTCGGTGGTGGTGCTTCCGGTGGCGCTCTCGGTGGCGCTCTCGGTGGTGCGGGGTGTGCTGGTGGGCATCGCGGCCGTCCCTGGGGTCGTGCCCGGGTTGGTACCGGGCGGTAACTTCGTAGGGACTTCTACGGGGCTGCGAACACGCTCCGCAACGGCGCCGCGGGGCGCCCCCGCACCCGTCCCGCCTTCACCTATCCGGGTCGGCCCCCGGCCCCGCCGGGCCCCGCCCCGGATCCCGCCGGGAGCGAGGTGGACGCCGCCGGGCCCCGCCGCGGCACCCCGAAGGGGGACGCGGGCCGTCACGGACGGAGTCCGGCCCGGGACCCCGGGGCGGACTCGGGCGAAGGGGGCATCGGGGAGGAGGGGAGGCGGGCCGCGGTCGTATCCTGGGGGCGTTTCCGACTACCGAAAGCAGCCGGCCATGCGCGTGTACGTCCCCCTGACCCTGCCCGGGCTCGCCGAGGCGCACCAGGCGGGTGAGCTGGGCCCGGCTCCGCTGCGGGCGTACGCCGTCACGCCCGGACTGCGCGAGTGGTACGTGTCGGACGACATCGAGGAGCTGGAGTACGCCGCCCTGACCCGGGCCGCCGCCGCCTCGCTGCGGATGATCGCCGAGGACGGGGCCGCGCCCCGCAAGCGGGTCGTGGTGGCCGTGGACGTGGACGACAAGGCCGCCACCGCCACCCCCGGCGTCGACGAGGCCACGCTGGGCCAGGTGGCCCTGGCCGGGGCCGTACGGCTCTCGGTGGCGGCCGCGGTGCACGTGGACGCCGAAGAGGCCCTGGAGGACGTGAGCGCCGCCGTGGCGGCCGTCCCCGCCGCGGACGGGGGCGACGAGGACGCGCGCTTCACCGTCGACGGAGCCGAGGACCACGAGCTGCTGTGGTTCGGTGTCCAGGAGATCCCGGGGCTGCTGAAGTGAGCGCGGCACCCGAGAACCCCGCAGCCGAGGGCGCGCCGCTCGTGGTCCCGACGCCCGAGGGCCCCGCGCTCGCGGCCCGACGCCCGTGACCGCCGCGCCCGTGGGCCCGGCCGCACCGGTCCCCGCGCCCGCGGCCCCGCACATCGTCTGGGACTGGAACGGCACGCTGCTCCACGACATCGACGCCGTGATAGCCGCCACCAACGCCTCCTTCGCCGAGCTCGGCCTGGCGCCGATCACGCTGGAGCGGTACCGCGAGCTGTACGTCGTACCGGTGCCGAAGTTCTACGAGCGCCTGATGGGCCGGCTCCCCACGGACGCCGAATGGCTGGTCATGGACGAGGCCTTCCACCGGCACTACTGGGTGGCCGCCGAGGACGCCGGGCTCGCCGAGGGGGCCCGCGAGCTGCTGCGCGACTGGCAGCAGGACGGGCTCACGCAGTCCCTGCTGTCCCTCGCGCCCCACGACAAGCTCGTGCCGCTCGTCCGGGCGCACGGGATCGACACGCACTTCCTGCGCGTCGACGGGCGTACCGGGCCCTCCCACACCACCAAGGCCGGACATCTCGTACGTCATTTGGCGGCCCTGGACGGGACGGGAGTGACGGCCGGCCGTACGGTCCTCATCGGGGACGCCGTGGACGACGCGCTGGCCGCCGCGCACGTGGGCGCGCGGGCCGTCCTCTACACGGGCGGTTCGCACAGCCGGGGCAGTCTGGAATCAGCCGGTGTCCCCGTCGTGGACAGCCTGGCGGAGGCCGTACGCACTGCTCGCGAGCTGGCCGGATAGCGACCGGGGCATGAGCGGAGAGCGACCGCGCACCGGCCTGGCACGCATGACCGGGCCGGACCCTGTCCAGAGTGTCAAAGTTACCCCCCCTCTTTTGTACACATACAGCTCATGACGAGCCGGGGGTGGAGCGAGATAGCCTGGTACCCGTGATCAGCGCGATAGTTCTCGGAGGCACCGAAGCCTCCGCCCGGCGCCCGGCGCACCACGGTGCCCGGGCCCTCGCTGATCCCCGCCCCCGGGACCTCCTGCCGATCATGGCCGATTTCCTCCCGGTGGGCTCTCTCGACGGCATAGCGTCGATCCCGAACGGACACCGAAACCCCGCCTCGCGGTGCTATGCCATTCCTTCCTTCACCTACGTCACGCAATGGCGCGCGACAGGAGCCAGAGGACATGCAGACCAAGCTGGACGAAGCAAAGGCCGAGCTGCTCGCGCGGGCGGCACGGGTAGCTGAGAACAGCCCGGCCGGGGGGCTACTTCCGACTGGGTCCGAGCAGGGGGAGCGTCCCGACCGGGACACGACTCTCGCCTACCTCCAGCGCTACTACCTGCACACCGCCCCGGAGGACCTGCTCGACCGGGACCCGGTCGACGTGTTCGGGGGCGCGCTCTCGCACTACCGGCTCGCGGAGAACCGTCCGCAGGGCACCGCGAACGTGCGGGTGCACACGCCCACGGTGGAGGAGAACGGCTGGACCTCCAGCCACTCCGTCGTCGAGGTGGTCACCGACGACATGCCGTTCCTCGTGGACTCCGTGACGAACGAGCTGTCCCGCCACGGGCGCGGCATCCACGTCGTGATCCACCCGCAGGTCGTCGTCCGCCGCGACGTCACCGGCAAGCTCATCGAGATCCTCGGCCCCGACTGCGACGCTCACGGTCCCCGCACCGCGCGCCCCCACGACTCCCTCGTCGAGTCCTGGATCCACGTCGAGATCGACCGCGAGACCGACAAGGCCGACCTCAAGCAGATCACCGCCGATCTGCAGCGCGTCCTGTCCGACGTCCGCGAGTCCGTCGAGGACTGGGAGAAGATGCGCGACGCGGCGCTGCGCATCGCGCAGGAGCTCCCCGAGGAGCCGACCGCCCCGGACCTGCGCGAGTACGAGCTCGAAGAGGCCCGCGAGCTGCTGCGCTGGCTCGCCGACGACCACTTCACCTTCCTCGGCTACCGCGAGTACAACCTCGTCGACGGCGACGCCCTGGCCGCCGTGCCCGGCACCGGCCTCGGCATCCTGCGCTCCGACCCGGTGCACCACGGCCAGGACGAGGCGCACCCCGTCTCGCCGTCCTTCAACCGGCTGCCGGCCGACGCCCGTGCCAAGGCCCGCGAGCACCGCCTGCTGGTGCTGACCAAGGCCAACAGCCGCTCCACCGTGCACCGCCCCTCGTACCTCGACTACGTCGGCGTCAAGAAGTTCGACGCCGAGGGCAACGTCGTCGGCGAGCGCCGCTTCCTCGGCCTGTTCTCCTCCGCCGCGTACACCGAGTCGGTGCGCCGGGTCCCGGTCATCCGCCGCAAGGTCGCCGAGGTCCTCGAGGGCGCCGGCTTCGCCCCGTCCAGCCACGACGGCCGCGACCTGCTCCAGATCCTGGAGACCTACCCGCGCGACGAGCTGTTCCAGACCCCGGTCGACCAGCTCCAGGCCATCGCCACCTCCGTCCTGTACCTCCAGGAGCGCCGCCGGCTGCGGCTGTACCTGCGCCAGGACGAGTACGGGCGCTACTACTCCGCGCTCGTCTACCTGCCGCGCGACCGGTACACCACCGGCGTGCGGCTGCGGCTGATCGCGATCCTGCAGGAGGAGCTCGACGGCATCAGCGTCGACTTCACCGCCTGGAACACCGAGTCGATCCTCTCCCGCATCCACTTCGTCGTCCGCGTCCCGCAGGGCACCGAGCTGCCCGTGCTGACCGACGCCGACGTCGAGCGGATCGAGGGCCGGCTGGTCGAGGCCGCCCGCTCCTGGGCCGACGGCTTCGGCGAGGCGCTCGTCGCGGAGCTGGGCGAGGAACGCGCCGCGGAGCTGCTGCGCAAGTACGCGAACTCCTTCCCCGAGGGCTACAAGGCCGACCACTCGCCGCGCTCGGCCGTGGCGGACCTGTGCCACCTGGAGCGGCTGTCCGCGAGCGACCGCGAGTTCGCGCTCTCGCTGTACGAGCCGGTCGGCGCGGGCCCCGGCGAACGCCGGTTCAAGATCTACCGCACGGGCGAGCAGGTCTCGCTCTCCGCGGTCCTGCCGGTCCTCCAGCGCCTGGGCGTCGAGGTCACCGACGAGCGGCCGTACGAGCTGCGCTGCACCGACCGCACCAACGCGTGGATCTACGACTTCGGTCTGCGGATGCCGCTGGCGAGCGGCAACGGCGACTCCGCCGGGACCGCCAACTACCTCGGCGACGACGCGCGCGAGCGGTTCCAGGACGCCTTCTCGGCGGTCTGGCAGGGCGACGCCGAGAACGACAACTTCAACACCCTGGTGCTGGGCGCCGGACTGACCTGGCGCCAGGCCGTGGTCCTGCGCGCGTACGCCAAGTACCTGCGCCAGGCCGGGGCCACCTTCAGCCAGGACTACATGGAGGACACCCTCCGCAACAACGTCCACACCACCCGGCTGCTGGTCTCCCTCTTCGAGGCCCGGATGTCGCCGGGCCGCCAGTCCGCGGGCACCGAGCTCGTCGACGCGATGCTGGAGGAGCTGGACGGGGCCCTGGACCAGGTCGCCTCCCTGGACGAGGACCGGATCCTGCGGTCCTTCCTCACCCTCATCAAGGCGACGCTGCGCACCAACTTCTTCCAGCTCAACGCCGCGGGCGAGCAGCACTCCTACGTGTCGATGAAGTTCGACCCGCAGGCCATCCCCGACCTGCCGGCGCCGCGTCCGGCCTTCGAGATCTGGGTCTACTCCCCGCGCGTCGAGGGCGTCCACCTGCGCTTCGGCAAGGTCGCCCGCGGTGGCCTGCGCTGGTCCGACCGCCGCGAGGACTTCCGTACGGAGATCCTCGGCCTGGTCAAGGCGCAGATGGTCAAGAACACCGTCATCGTGCCCGTGGGCGCCAAGGGCGGCTTCGTCGCCAAGAACCTCCCCGACCCGTCGGTCGACCGGGACGCCTGGCTCGCCGAGGGCATCGCCTCGTACAAGATCTTCATCTCGGCGCTGCTCGACATCACCGACAACATGGTCGGCGGCGAGGTCGTGCGGCCCAAGGGCGTGGTCCGCCACGACGAGGACGACACCTACCTCGTCGTCGCCGCCGACAAGGGCACCGCGACCTTCTCCGACATCGCCAACGGGGTCGCGGAGTCCTACGGGTTCTGGCTGGGCGACGCCTTCGCCTCCGGCGGCTCGGCCGGCTACGACCACAAGGGCATGGGCATCACCGCCCGCGGCGCCTGGGAGTCCGTCAAGCGGCACTTCCGCGAGCTGGGCCACGACACCCAGACGCAGGACTTCACGGTCGTCGGCGTCGGCGACATGTCCGGCGACGTCTTCGGCAACGGCATGCTGCTCTCCGAGCACATCCGCCTGGTGGCGGCCTTCGACCACCGGCACATCTTCATCGACCCGAACCCGGACGCGGCGACCTCCTACGCCGAGCGCCGGCGCCTGTTCGACCTGCCGCGCTCCTCCTGGGCGGACTACGACAGCTCCCTGCTGTCGGCCGGCGGCGGGATCCACCCGCGCAGCGCGAAGGCCATCCCGGTCAACGCGCAGGTCCGCGAAGCCCTCGGCATCGAGGCCGGCGTCACCAAGATGACCCCGGCCGACCTGATGAAGGCGATCCTGCAGTCCCCGGTGGACCTGCTGTGGAACGGCGGCATCGGTACGTACGTCAAGGCGACGGCCGAGACGCACGCGGACGTCGGCGACAAGGCCAACGACCCCATCCGCGTCAACGGCTCCGACGTGCGGGCCAAGGTCATCGGCGAGGGCGGCAACCTGGGCCTGACCCAGCTCGGCCGCATCGAGTTCGCGCACGTCGGCGCCGGCGGCGAGGGCGGCAAGGTCAACACCGACGCCATCGACAACAGCGCGGGCGTGGACACCTCCGACCACGAGGTGAACATCAAGATCCTGCTGAACTCGGTGGTCGCCGACGGGGACCTGACCGTCAAGCAGCGCAACAAGTTCCTCGCCGAGATGACCGACGAGGTCGGCCGTCTGGTGCTGCGCAACAACTACGCCCAGAACGTGGCGCTGGCCAACGGCGCCGCCCAGGCCCCCAGCCTGCTCCACGCCCAGCAGCGCTTCATGCGCCGCCTGGGCCGTGACGGCCTGCTGGACCGCGCCCTGGAGTTCCTGCCCAACGACCGGCAGATCCGCGAGCTGCTCAACAACGGCAGGGGCCTGACCCAGCCGGAGCTGGCCGTCCTGTTCGCCTACACCAAGATCACGGTGGCGGACGAGCTCATCCACACCGAGCTCCCGGACGACCCGTACCTCGACCGCCTGCTGCACGCCTACTTCCCGGGCGCGCTGCTCGCGAAGTTCCCGGAGCAGGTCGACGGGCACGCGCTGCGCCGCGAGATCATCACCACGGTGCTGGTCAACGACACCGTCAACAGCGGTGGCTCGACCTTCCTGCACCGCCTGCGCGAGGAGACCGGAGCCTCCCTGGAGGAGATCGTCCGGGCGCAGCTCGCGGCCCGCGAGATCTTCGGCCTGGCCGGCGTGTGGGACTCGGTCGAGGACCTCGACAACGAGGTCGCCGCCGACGTCCAGACCCGGATCCGGCTGCACTCGCGGCGCCTGGTCGAGCGCGGTACGCGCTGGCTGCTCAACAACCGGCCGCAGCCGCTCCAGATCACCGAGACCATCGAGTTCTTCGCCGAGCGGGTGGAGCAGGTCTGGTCGGACCTGCCGAAGCTGGTGCGCGGCGCGGACCTGGAGTGGTACGAGGCGGTCATGGCCGAGCTGATCGGCGAGGGCGTGCCGGAGGAGCTGGCGGCCAAGGTGGCCGGGTTCTCCTCCGCCTTCCCGACGCTGGACATCGTCGCGATCTCGGACCGTACGGGTGTCGATCCGCTGGCGGTCGCCGAGGTGTACTACGACCTCGCCGACCGGCTGGACATCACCCAGCTGATGGACCGGATCATCGAGCTGCCGCGGGCCGACCGCTGGCAGTCGATGGCCCGCGCGTCCATCCGCGAGGACCTGTTCTCGGCGCACGCGGCGCTGACCGCGGACGTGCTGGCGGTCGGGAACGGGACCTCGACTCCCGAGGAGCGCTTCAAGGCGTGGGAGGACAAGAACGCGGCGATCATCGGGCGTGCGCGGACGACTCTGGACGAGATCCAGGGGTCGGACGACTTCGACCTGGCGAACCTGTCCGTCGCCATGCGGACGATGCGGTCGCTGCTCCGGGCGCACGCGTAGCCCTGGCGGGCCGGCTTGACGGAACGGGCCGGGCCCGGGACCCTCTTGGGGGTTCCGGGCCCGGCCCGTTCGTGTTCCGGTCCGTCGTGGGCGGGTGCGGCGCCGTTGCCGGGGGCCAGCCCCCGGACCCCCGCTCCTCAAACGCCGGAGGGGCTGGATTTGGCCGTCAGCGGCTGTTCGTGAATTGCTCGTACGCGTCGCAGACCTCTTCCGAGGGGCCGTCCATGCGCAGGACGCCTGATTCGAGCCAGATCGCGCGGTCGCAGGTTTCGCGGACCGTGCCGATGCCGTGGCTGACGAGGAAGACGGTGCCGGCCCGTTCGCGGAGCTCCTCGATGCGGGCCTGGCTGCGGCGCTGGAAGGCGGCGTCGCCGGTGGCCAGGGCCTCGTCGATCATCAGGACGTCGTGGTCCTTGGCGGCGGCGATGGAGAAGCGCAGCCGGGCGCCCATGCCGGAGGAGTAGGTGCGCATGGGCAGGGAGATGAATTCGCCCTTCTCGTTGATGCCGGAGAAGTCGACGATGCCCTGGTAGCGCTCGCGGACCTGTTGTTTGGTCATGCCCATCGCGAGGCCGCCGAGGACCACGTTGCGTTCGCCGGTCAGGTCGTTCATCAGGGCGGCGTTCACGCCGAGCAGCGACGGCTGGCCGTGCGAGAAGATCCGGCCGCGCGCGACCGGCTGGAGGCCGGCGATGGCGGACAGCAGGGTGGACTTGCCCGAGCCGTTGGTGCCGATCAGGCCGATGGCCTCGCCCTTGTACGCGGTGAAGCTGACGCCCTTGACGGCGTGCACCTCGCGGATGCCGGGGGCGGGCTTGCGGGAGAAGAGCCGACTCAGGGCGGCGGTGGCGCCGCCCTTGCGGCCGCCCGAGCCGTGCACCTTGTAGATCACGTGGACCTCGTCGGCGATGACGGTCGGGACCCGCGTTTCGATGGCGGTTGCGGTGTCAGCCACGGCCGTACTCCTCCTCTGCCTTCCAGAAGAAAACGAACCCGCCGACGCCGACGACCAGGGCCCAGCCCAGGGCGATCAGCCAGACGTGCGGCGGGAGCTGGCTCGCCGTATAGGTGTCGATGAGCGCGAAGCGCATCAGGTCGATGAAGACGGCGGCGGGGTTGAGCTTGAGGGCCGTCGAGACCCACTGCGGCAGGTGGTCGGTGCGGAGCATCTGGTCGATCGACCACATGACGCCCGAGGCGTACATCCAGGTCCGCAGGACGAACGGCATCAGCTGGCTGACGTCCGGGCTCTTCGCCCCGATCCGGGCCATGATCATGGCGCAGCCGGCGCAGAAGGAGGCCATGAGGAGGAGGGTGGGGAAGGCGAGCAGCCAGTTCAGGGTGGGGGTCTGGCCGAAGACGAACAGCAGGATGATCAGCGCGCCCATCGTGACCATCAGCTGCTGGAAGAGCTGGACCACCGTGGACAGCGGCAGGGAGGCGCGCGGGAAGTGCAGGGCGCGCACCAGGCCGAGGTTGGACTGGACGGAACGGGTGGCGGCGTTGATGCAGCTTCCGATGAAGTCCCAGACGAAGACGCCGGTGATCAGGAACGGCAGGTAGTTCGGCACGTTGTGGCTGGCGTGCATGACGATGCCGAAGATGAAGTAGTAGACGGCCGCGTTGAGCAGCGGCGTCACCAGGTGCCAGACCTGGCCGAGGCTGGCCTCGCTGTACTGGGCGTGCATCCGGGCGGTGGCGTACGCGGTCACGAAGTGGCGCCGGCCCCAGAGCTGCGCGATGTAGCGGGGGAGGGTCGGGCGGGCGCCGCTGAGGGTCAGGTCGTGGGCCGCCGCCAGTTCGGCGATGGGGTCCGGGGCCTTGTCCTTGGCGCTGCTCTTGGGCTTCGCCGGAGCGGGGGCCGGTGGCGCGGTGGTCACTGTCACGGGAGTCGCTTTCGACGGGGTCGGGGCGTCGCTGGCGATGGGACGGGTCCGTATCGTCGCTACGGTGAGGTTAGGTCGTTCGACGTCGGAACGCAACCGTATCGTCGTCTCGGGTTATGCTCTGCTTATGACGCCTGAGCCTGCTGCCGCCGCCCCTGCCCCCGCCGCCCGTAGAGCCCCCGCCGGGGCCGCCGTTCTCCGTGAGGACGTGACCGAGGCGATCCGGGCGGCCGTGGTCGAGGAGCTCGCCACCGTGGGCTTCGCGCGGATGTCGATCGAGGGCATCGCGCGGCGTGCGGGCGTCGGGAAGACGGCCGTGTACCGCCGGTGGAAGTCGAAGCTGCACCTGGTGCTGGACCTGGTGGGCGCCTTCGCCGTGGAGGGACTGCCGGTGCCGTCGACCGGGTCGCTCTACGGGGACGTACGAGCCCTGCTGGAGGTGATGTCACACGTGCTGCGGCATCCGGTGGCCTCGGCGGTGATCCCCGACCTGCTGGTCGAGGCGGCGCGGAATCCGGAGATCGCGGATGCGGTGCGGGGCGCTCTGCTGGAGGGGCAGCGGCGGATGGCGGAGGGGATCATCTCCGAGGCGGTGTCGCGCGGCGAGCTTCCCGTGGGGGTGGATGCGGGGAGGGCGCTCGATCTGGCGATCGGGCCGCTGTACTGGCGGCAGGTGGTCGTGCGGGACGCCGTCCCGGGGGGATACCTGGACGACCTCGCGCGGTCGGTGGTCGCCGGGCTGACGGCCGGGCCGGCCTAGGGCTCCGCTGCGCGGGGCAAGGTCCCCTACCCGCCCTTCGCCCGTTCCCCGGGCTGTGCCCGGACCCCCCTGGGGCTCCGCCCCAGACCCCGCGCCTCAAACGCCGGCGAGGCTGGATTTGGCAGACCCCGCGCCTCAAACGCCGGCGAGGCTGGATTTGGCAGACCCCGCGCCGCAAACGCCGGCGAGGCTGGATTTGGCGACGGCTGGATTGGTGCAGGCTGGTTAGGGCCAGCGCGACGTGGTCAGGTGGGCGAGGGTGGGTTCCGGGGTGGCGGAGGGGGCCGGTGGGGTGGGGCGGCGGTCTTCCAGAGGGGTGATGGGGGCCGTGGGCTGGCTCAGGAAGACGCGGCGGACCACGCGTTCGGCCGCCTGGCCGTCGTCGTGCGTGCAGAACCGGGTCCGGAAGGACGCGCGGAGCTGCGCGGAGCGCGAGCCCTGCCAGTGGCCGGTGGAGAAGATGTCCACCAGCTCGTCCTCGGTGCGGGCGATCGCGCCCGGAGGGAAGGCCCGCAGGTCGAAGTACGTGCCGCGGGAGGCCTCGTACGCCTCCCAGTCGTCCGCGTGGATCACGATCGGGCGGTCCAGGGTCGCGTAGTCGAACATCAGCGACGAGTAGTCCGTCACCAACGCGTCCGAGGCCAGGCAGAGTTCCTCGACCGAGGGGTGGGAGGAGACGTCGAGGAGGCGCGGGTGGGGGTCGGGGGCGGGTGAGCCCGCGTACGTGAGGTGGGTGCGGGTCAGGATCGTGTAGCGCGGCCCCAGGTCGCGCAGGATGCGGTCGAAGTCCGGGTGGGCCGGGCGGCTGCGCCGGTAGTCGCGGTGGGTCGGTGCGTACAGGATCGCCGTGGAGCCCGGCGGGATGCCGAGGCGTTCGCGCAGTTCCAGGACGTCCGCCTGGGTGGCCCGGTGGAACACGTCGTTGCGGGGGTAGCCGTACTCGAGCGTGGTGTACGAGGACGGGACCGCCTTCTCCCAGACGAGCGTGGAGTGGCGGTTCGAGGAGAGCAGGTAGTCCCACTGGTCCGCGCCGCGGAGCAGGCCCGCGAAGTCCGTGGTGGGCGTGGCCGCCGGGCGGTCCTGGAGGTCGAGGCCGACCCGCTTGAGCGGGGTGCCGTGCTGCGTCTGGACCAGGATCTGGCCGGGCCGCTTGGCCAGCGCACGCTCGAAGTTGACGTTCGTGACGAGGTAGGTGGCGCGGGCCAGGGCCGTCCAGTACGCCGCCGAGCCCGGGCGGAGCGGGGTGGTGCCGCGCGGCAGGGTCGAGGCGTGCGCGGGATCGCAGATCCAGGCCGTCCGCATGCGCGGGGCGAGTTCGCGCAGCTTGGCCTCGATCGCCGCCGGGTTGCAGGCGTAACCGCCGTGCCAGTACGCGGAGAAGACCGCCAGTTCCGGGCGGAGCGGGAGCAGGCGCTGCGCGCGGTAGTGCAGGCGCAGGACGGTTTCGCGCAGGCCCCGGCCCAGGGTGCCCCCGGCGCGGCCCGCGGTGAGCGAGGCCGAGCGGAGCAGGGAGAGGACGCGGTACGCGCGCCTCGTGCCCAGCCGCATCAGGAGGTGGCGGGTGCGGTCCGTCCGGCTCAGGGACAGCGGCCGGGGGCCCGGCACCCGGTAGCGGCGCAGCAGGGCCGAGGCCCGGGCGAAGAACTCGGCCCGGGCGGCGCGCGGGAGCCGGCGCGGGTCCGCGTACAGGGCGCAGAAGTGCTCGGCCATCCGCCGGTGCACGGCGGGCCGCCAGCGCTCCAGTTCGGGGCGGGTGGCGAGGTAGCCGAAGACGCGGTCGTACTGGTCGAAGACGTCCAGGTGGCGGCGGGTGGAGGTGGTCAGGATCGAGCCCGTGCGGCGCTGGCGGTAGTGCACGCAGACCTGGTCGAGGACGGCGACCGACTCCGCCGCCAGGAGCGCCGGGTAGGTCCAGGGGGTGTCCTCGTAGAAGCCGGGCGGGAAGGAGAGGCCCTCGCGCTCCACGTACTCGCGGCGGTAGGCCTTGTTCCACACCACCATCAGCATGCCGAGGAGGGCGGGGCGGTCGGCGAGGCGGAAGCTGGCCGGACCCTCCTCGGAGAGGCGGTGGGACTGGCTGTTGCGGACCAGCTCGCCGGTCCAGTAGGTGCGCGCGTAGTCGTAGACCAGGACGTCCGGGGAGCCGGTGGCCTTCAGCCGGTCGGTGATGGCCTGCAGGGCGCCGGGGGCCAGGGTGTCGTCGCCGTCGAGGAAGAGCACGTAGTCGCCGGTGGCCCGGGCCAGGCCCGCGTTGCGGGCCGGGCCCAGGCCCAGGTTGTGCGCCAGGTGCACGGCGGTGACCCGGGGGTCGCGGGCCGCGCATTCGTCGATGATCGAGCCGCAGGCGTCCGGGGAGGCGTCGTCGACCACGATCAGTTCGAGATCCGGGTACGACTGGGTCAGGACCGAGTCCAGACTCTCCTGGAGGTACGCCTGGACCTTGTACGCGGGCACGATGACGCTGAACCGGGGCACGGCACATCCAGGGGTCGGCGCGGGCATATGGCCCAGGAACCCCCGGCGTGGTGATCGGGTTACGCAGGGTGCGGCATTCGGGTTACGGAGCGTCAACCACGCACGTCAATGCCGTGATCCACACCGCTCTACTTGATCGCTCCCGCCATCACCCCCGAGACGAACTGCCGCTGGAAGGCGAAGAAGACGACGAGCGGCACCACCATCGACAGGAAGGCGCCGGGCGCCAGCACGTCGATGTTGTTCCCGAACTGCCGCACCTGCTGCTGGAGCGCCACCGTGACGGGCGGGTGCGCCGAGTCCGCGAAGACCAGGGCGACCAGCATGTCGTTCCACACCCACAGGAACTGGAAGATGCCGAGCGAGGCGATCGCCGGACCGCCCAGCGGCAGCACCACCCGTGCGAACAGCCGCAGTTCGCCCGCCCCGTCCAGACGGGCCGCCTCCAGCAGCTCGCGCGGGATCTCCGCGAAGAAGTTGCGCAGCAGGAACACGGCGAACGGCAGCCCGAAGGCGGTGTGGAAGAGGACCACGCCCGCCGTGGTCTCGAACAGGCCGATGGAGCCGAAGAGTTCGGAGACCGGGATCAGCGCCACCTGGACGGGTACGACGAGCAGCGCGACCACGATCAGGAACAGCCAGTCGCGGCCGGGGAACTCCAGCCAGGCGAACGCGTATCCGGCGAACGCCCCCAGCGCCAGGACGAGCAGGGTCGCCGGAACGGCGATGGCCGCAGTGTCGATCAGCGAGCCCGTGACGGTCTCGTTGGCCAGCAGCCGCTCGTAGTTGTCGGCCGTCAGCCGGGAGGGCGCCGTCAGCGCCTGCCACCAGCCGCCGTCGTTCAGCGCGGTGGGGGAGAGGAAGGAGGAGACCAGCAGCCCGAGCGTGGGCAGCAGCCAGAACAGGCCCGCCAGGACCAGGAAGACGCGCAGCGCCCCGCCGGCCGCCCGGGAGGCGAGGGAACGCGCGGTGGGCAGTGTGCTCATCGGCGGGCCTCCCGGCGCATCCGGCGGATGTTGTAGGCCATGACGGGAGCCACCAGCACCAGCAGCAGCACCGCGATGGCGCTGCCCAGCCCCGGATCGGCGTCCGTGCCGAAGGAGGTCCGGTACAGCTGGAGCGCCAGGACGTTGGCGTCGTCCTGCACGGCGCCCGGGGCGATCACGAAGACCAGGTCGAAGACCTTCATGACGTTGATGACGAGGGTCACCAGCACGACGGCCAGGACGGGCGCCAGCAGCGGCACCGTGATCCGCCGCAGCACCTGCCACTCGCTCGCCCCGTCCACCCGCGCCGCCTCCAGCAGTTCGCGCGGTACGGCGGCCAGCCCGGCCCCGATCAGCACCATCGCGAACCCGGCCCACATCCACACGTAGGCTCCGATCACCGCCGGGGTCACCAGGGTCGGGCCGAGCCACTCCACGCCCCCGTAGGCCTCCCGGAAGTTCGAGGCGGGCAGCCGCAGCAGGGCGCCGTCGGCCGCGGCGGACAGGGTGAAGGTGCCGTCGGCCCGGGTCCGCGCCGAGTCGACCACCCGGCCGTCCTTGACCGCCTCGACGCGCAGCCCCGACAGGGCGGACTCGGTGGGGTCGACCGTGTTCGTCGTACCGCCCCCGCCCCGGGTGAAGTCCTGCCAGGCGGTGCCGGTGACCTTCCCGGGGCCGGGGGCTGCCGCCTTCGCCGTGGCGGTGCCCTCGGGCAGGGCCTCCGGGGCGATCCCGACCAGCGGGAGGAGCGCCGGCACGCCCGCCCGTACCGGATCGCGGGTCACGTACGCGCCCCCGTCGGCCGGGAGCAGCGGCGAGTCCCGGCCGGGGCGGGCCTTGGGGAAGGCGGAGGACTCGGCGAAGGTGTCGTGGACGCCGACCCAGACGGCGTTGGCCACGCCCCGGTCGGGGTCGGCGTCGTAGACGAGCCGGAAGATGATGCCCGCCGCGAGCATCGAGATGGCCATCGGCATGAAGACGATCAGCTTGAAGGCCGTTCCCCAGCGCACCCGTTCGGTCAGCACGGCGAAGAGCAGACCGAGTGCGGTGGCGGTGACCGGGGCCAGCACCACCCAGATCGCCGTGTTCCCGAGCGCGGTGCGGATCGTGTCGTCGCGCAGGATCTCCCCGTAGTTCCCGGCGCCCACGAACTCCTCGCCGGAGCGGTCGAAGAAGCTGCGGTAGAGCGAGTAGCCGATGGGGTGCACGACGAGCGCGCCGAGCAGGACGAGGGAGGGGAGGAGGAACGCCGCGGCGGTCAGCCGGCGGCGCCGGGTCTCCTTGCCCTTCGGGGAGCGGGGGCCGGTGGCGGGGCCCGCCACCGGGGTGGTCGCGGGGGAGGCCATCGGGATCAGTTCCCGTAGGCCTTGGCCGCGTCCGCCTCCAGCCTCGCCTGCGTCCCCGCGATGTCGGCCGGGTTCGCCAGGAAGTCCTGGAGCGCCTTCCACTCGCCCGCGCCCGGGGTCCCGCCGAAGGCCGCCGGAGCCTGGTCCGACATGTCGAAGCGGAAGTTGTCGCCCGCCGCGATCAGGGCCTCGGCGATGCCGCGCTGGATGTCGTTCGGGTACGCGTCCGGTGCGAGCGCCTTGTTCGGGGAGAGGAAGCCGCCCTCACGGGCATGGATCCGTGCCGAGTCCACCGAGGCCAGGAACGTCAGCAGCGCCTGCGCGCCCTTCGAGGCCTTCAGCGCGACCGCCACGTCCCCGCCCGAGACCACCGGCGCCTTGGCGCCGACCGCCGGGAAGGGGAAGACCAGGGCGTCCGTGCCCAGCTTCGCGTCCGTCTGGGCGATGTTGACCGCCACGAAGTCGCCCTCGTAGACCATCGCGGCGGCCGGCCGGTCGCCGCCGGTGAAGGTCTGCGTCACCGACTTCGGGAACTCGGTCGCCAGCGCCCCGCTCTGGCCGCCCGCCAGGAAGTCCTTGCGGCCGAACAGCTCGGCGAGCGAGGTCAGCGCCTGCTTCACGCTGTCGTCCGTCCACTTGAGCTCGTGCTTGGCCAGCTGGTCGTACTTCTCCGGGCCCGCCTGCGAGAGGTAGACGTTCTCGAACCAGTCGGTCAGGGTCCAGCCGTCGGCCCCCGCCACCGAAACCGCCGGGGTACCGGACGCGGACAGGGTGTCGGCGGCCGTCAGCAGCTCCTTCCAGGTCGCCGGGGGCCGGACGCCCGCCGCCTCGAAGGCCTTCGCGTTGTACCAGATCAGCGACTTGTTGGCGGCCTTGTAGTAGACGCCGTACTGGGTGCCGTCGACCGCGCCCAGCTTCTTCCAGCCGGGCGAGAAGTTCTGGTCCAGCTGGGCCTGCGCGTCGGCGCCGACCGGCTGCGCCCACTTGTTCTTGACCGCCGCGACCAGCGCCCCGACCTGCGGGAGCAGCGCCACGTCCGGCGGGGCGCCGCCCGCGATCTTGGAGCCGAGGAAGGTGACGATCGGGTCCTGCGCCGGGACGAAGGTGACCGTGGCACCCGTACGCCGCTCGAACTCCTTCAGGACCTTGACGAAGTTCGCCTGCTCCGCGCCCGTCCAGACGGCGGCGACCTCCAGCTTCTCCCCGTCGAGACGGGGTAACGCGACGGACGGCCCGCCCGAGGTGTCGGGGCCGTCCGTGCCCTTCGCCGGCTCCTTGCCGTCGCCGCCGCACGCGCTGAGCGCCAGCGCGCCCACCACGGCCAGAGCGGCCCACGTGTGCCGTCGGCGCTGGGATGTCCGGAGTGTCGTGCGGCTCGTTCCGTGCGTGCGCATGGCGGTGCCCCCGATGCCTCGCTGGCGATGGTGTGTCCCGTGCCACAAGGTCTACGCCGCCCCGCCCACCCCCGCAATACCGCCTCGCGGCGTACGGGGGTGGGCGGGGGACCGCTCGGGGGGCCGGTCAGGGACGGCCCGGGGGCCGGTTCAGGGCGCCGGCGGGAACAGCACCGGTACCGCCGACACCAGGTGCGAGGCCCGGTCCAGGGCGCTGGCCAGGAGCGCCAGGTCGGTCGGGCCGTTGCCCAGCTCGCGGACCGGGCGACGGGCCGGCGGATCGCCCATCCGCTCCCACTCCACCGGCACCACCGTCGGCCGCAGCGTGGCCGTCCGGGGGATCCGGCCGGTGACCCGGCCGCCCTGGAACGGAACCGCGCGCCCGTCGGCGTACCGGAGCACGCCCCGGCCCGGCCCCGGCTGGTCGGGGGCGTCGAGCTCCACGCGCAGGGTCGTGAGCCGGGCCAGCTCGGTGTCGGCCGTCCGGTCCGGGCGGGCACTGGTGGCCACCAGGTGCACCCCGAGCCGGGCTCCCTCGCGGGCCACCGCCTCCAGCGCGCGGACCACCGAACCGGCGGCGGGCCGGCCCGTACTGCCCAGGCCCGGCGCGACCAGCGCGTCGAAGTCGTCCACGAGCACGACGAGGCGGGGCAGCGGGCTGGGCCCGGCCGCCGGATCGGTACGGGTGGCCGAGGAGCGCAGCCGCAGGGTGCCGGAACGCTGGGGTTCGAGATCGCCGCGCAGCTCGCCGGGGGTGGGCTGGCGGGGGGAGACCATCCGGTCGGAGACCTCGCACATGGCGTGCCACTCGGAGAACGGCACCCCGTCCAGGAGCTCGGACCGCCGCTTCAGCTCGGCGCCCAGCGCCTGCGCGAACTCCCGCATCCGCAGCGGGTCCGAGGCGACCAGGTGCGCCGAGACGTGCGGCAGCTCCGTACAGGGCAGCAGGCCGTCGCCGCGCTCGCCGCCGGCCCCGTCGAGCAGGACCAGGCCGAGCCGGTCGGGCCGGGCGGCCGCCGACAGGGAGGCCGCCACGGAGCGCAGCAGTTCCGTACGGCCGCTGCCGGCGGGCCCCTCGATCAGCACGTGCGGCCCGTCGGTGACCAGTTCGGCGCCCACCGGCCCGCGCCGGCCGGTGCCCAGGACTATCTCCGCGAGCCCGCCGACGCGCTGCCCCTGGTCGGTGGCGGCGGCCCAACGGGCCATCAGCGAAGCCGGGGTGGCCCGGGCCAGGCCCAACTCGTCCAGCAGCCGGGCGGTCTGGGGCAGGTTGGCGGCAGCCGGCCGGTAACCGCCCTCCGCGACCGGGGAGTCCGCCTTCAGCGGGGCCAGGGCGCGGGCGAACCGCTCCGCCCAGGCCGCCGAAACGGCGTCCGCCGTGGCCGTACCGCCGGACCCGGTCGGTGTGCCGCCCGAGACCGCGAAGGTCCGTACGGTCGTGGCCACATCACCGCTGAGCAGCGCCGCCGTCGAGCAGTCCCGGAAGGCGGGGGCGGCCGCGCAGGCCGCCTCGTAGGTCTCGGCGACGGGCGACGCGGGCGTCGCGGCCGGCGCCTCGGCCAGGACCAGCACGTGGATCCCGGCGGCCGGCCCGTGCGAGGTCAGCCGGCCGGTGATGTCCCGGAGCGCCCCCGGACCTGGGTCCCCGTCGAGGACCAGGAGGGTGTACGGGCCCCGGTAGGCGGACGAGGCCTCGCGCACCGCGTCCGGGCCTGCCGTGGCCCAGTGGGTGCCGAGGGGGCCGTCGTCGAGCCGCCGGGTCAGCTCCCCGGCGCGGGCGGCCGCCTGATCGCGGTCGTACGCGAGCAGCAGCCGGCAGTCCTGCCCGTGCGCCGGGCGTACGTGGGGCAGCCAGCCGAGCCAGCCCCAGTCGCGGCGGCGCTCGGCGAGCGGGCGGGCCCGGTCGGTGGAGATCAGCACGATCTCCAGGCGCTGGCCGGGGGCGTGCAGGGCCGCCAGCCGTGCGATGACGGAGCGGGCCACACCGGTCAGCCGGGCCCGGGGTCCGGCGATTCCGAGCGCCCCGGTCTCGCGGAGCGCGACCTCGCTGCCCGCGCCGAGCGTGACGTGGAGCCCGGCGGGCCCGGCCCACAGCCGCGGGGCCGGCCCGAGGGCGGTGAGCAGCAGGGCCGCGGGATCGTCGGAGCCGGGCCGCGCCACGACGGCGGCCGCGGGCTCGGCGACCGCCTCCACCTCGGCGGCATCCGCCCCGCGCACCCACTTGCGCGCCCAGGCGCCGATGCCGCGACGCCCTGCGCGCCGGGGTTCGGCCTCGCGGGCCGCCTCGGGCTCCTCCCAGCCGCCGGCCCCGTGATGCTCGACCCCGGTCCGCTGCACGGCCCCGGGCCCGGCCCCGCCGTGACCGTACGGGTCGGCGGCTCCGCCTCCGTGGGCCGCTCCGGCGTACGGGCCTGCGGCTCCGCTTCCGCGCTGTGCTCCGGCGTACGGGTCCTTGGTTCCGCTTCCGTGGGCTGCTCCGGTGTACGGGCTTGCGGCTCCGGCCCCGTGGGCCGCTCCCGCGTACGGGTCTGTGGCTCCGGCCGGGTGCGGTGCTCCGGCGTGCCGCCCGGGGGTTGCTGCGGGGTGTGCCGCGTCGGCGTGCTGACCGGGGGCCGCAGCGGGGTGCTGCCCAGGGGTGTGGTCGGCGTGCGGTGCTCCGGCGTGCCGCCCCGGGGTTGCTCCGGGGTGGTGTGCCGGTCCGCCGTAGGGGCCCGTGGCTCCAGGGGCTACGCCCGGGTGTGCCGGTACGCCGTACTGGCCGGCGGCGCCGGAACGGTCGGGGACCGGGTGGTGTCCGGCGCCCGGGGCTCCGGACCCGGACCCGGACCCTGATCCGGGCCTGGCGATCCGGCCGGCGCGCAGTGGGTCGGCTTCGCCGCCCTGGCCGGCCTCGCCGTACGGCCAGGGGTCCGGGGAGGCGGAGCCGGACGCGTTCCAGCCGCCTCCGGCGTGGTGTTCGGTGCCCCGGGCGGCGGGGACCACTCCGGCGCCGCCGTCCCGGTGCGCCCCGGGCGCGGGCCGGACGGGGTCGGGGGCGGAGCCCCCGTTTCGGGAAGGGGCGGGGTGGGGGATCTGCCCTTGCGCTCCCAGGCTCTGCCCACCGGGGTACGCCCCACGGCTCCGGTCGCCGCCGTCGGAGTGCGACCCGGCCGGGCTGCCGGGCGTAGCCCCGGTCCACCCTTCGCCAGGGGCGTCGGGGTACGACCCGGCCGCGGTGCCCGACGTAGCGCCGGTCCAGGCTCCGCCGGAGGTGCCGCCGTCGGAGTGCGACCCGGCCGCGGTGTCGGGCGTGGCGCTGCTCCGGGCTTCGCCAGGGGCGCCGGGGTGCGAACCGGCCGCGGTGCCCGACGTAGCGCCGGCCCACGCCCCGTCGGCGTCGCCTTCGGGGTGCGACCCCGCAGCGGGGTGGCCCGGGAGGGAGACCGAGAGGTGGCCCTCCAGGTCCGGGGTGAGGGGGAGCGGGACGGGGGCCGGACCCATGGCCAGGCGGAGCGTGGATTCGCCGACCCGCAGCAGCGCCCCCGGCGCGAGCGCCACCCGCTCCGCGCCGACCACCGCGCCGTCGAGCGTCGTGCCGTTCGTCGACCCGAGGTCGGCCACCGCCACCCGCCCGTCGGGGAGCACCGTCACGGTGCAGTGCAGGCGGGACACGTCGGGATCGTCCAGCGGGACGTCCGCGTCGGCCGAGCGCCCGATCCGGATCGCCCCGGGGTGCAGCAGGTGCACCCCGCCGGCGTCCGGCCCGGCCACGACGTGCAGCTGCGGCCCGTCGCCGAGGGCGGCCGCGGTCCCGTCCGTCCGTACGTCGGGGCCGGGCACGTTCAGCGACAGCACCGCCCCGTCCACGAGCGGCGGCTCGCCGAGCGCGCAGCGCGCGGGGTCCAGGCGCTCCGTACCGGCGTACAGCACGACCGTGCCACCGGTGTCGGGTCCGCCGACGGTCGCCGCGAGCCCGGAGGCCACCGCGGACAGGGCGGTACCGGCGGGCGCGGTGACGAGCACGTCACAGCTCGACGGCGCGCCTCCTCCGCCGGTACCCCCGCCGGAGGCGGTCGCGGTGGCGGTCTGGTGGCCGCTGCGCGACCCCGACCCAAGGACGGTCAGCCGGATCTGCATCGCCGTCAGCGGTCCCTTCTGCGCGGTGCGCGGTGTGTGCGCCCGGCAGGGACCTGCGGGACGGATCACCCGTGCCCGTTCGCACGCGGTGCCCGCCCGTCCGCCCCCACCCGGCACGGACGCGTCGTCCGGTCAGGTCTGCCCGGAAGGCGGGGCTCCCGTCCCGGCCGTTCCGTACGGGTGCATCCTCGCACCTGTCGTCCTCAACACGCCCGCCACCCACCGGGAAGTGATCTTGATCGGTCGCGGTCCGGCGCCGGACCTGCAAGCGGGCCGATCGGATTCCGACAGGATGGCGGCGAAAATCGCCCCCGGCATACGCCGCAAACATCACCCTTCGTGCATATGTGCGGCAACCAACCTCCCTCACCCCGCGTCTTCCCTCGGGACAAGCCCTAGAGTGGGCCGGAAAACCATTTCGCAGATCAGGCCTGGATCACGTGTGGATCATGCGTGGACCACTCGCCGGAATCGACGACAGCAGGGAGCGCGCGACGTGCGGCCAGTCGGCAGCAAGTACCTGCTCGAGGAGCCGCTCGGGCGCGGCGCCACGGGCACCGTCTGGCGCGCCCGCCAGCGTGAGGCGGCCGGTGCGGAGGCGGCGGTGGCCGGCCACCCCGGCGAGACCGTGGCCATCAAGGTCCTCAAGGAGGAGCTGGCCCAGGACCCCGACATCGTCATGCGCTTCCTGCGCGAACGCTCGGTCCTGCTGCGCCTGACCCACCCCAACATCGTCCGCACCCGCGACCTCGTCGTCGAGGGCGATCTCCTCGCCCTCGTCATGGACCTCATCGACGGCCCGGACCTGCACAAGTACCTGCGCGAGAACGGCCCCTTCAGCCCGGTCGCCGCGAGCCTGCTCACCGCCCAGATCGCGGACGCGCTCGCCGCCAGCCACGCCGACGGCGTGGTCCACCGCGACCTGAAGCCCGCCAACGTCCTCGTCGACGAGCGCGACGGCCAGATGAAGCCGATGCTCACCGACTTCGGCATCGCCCGCCTGGCGGACTCCCCGGGCCTGACGCGCACGCACGAGTTCGTCGGCACTCCGGCCTACGTCGCCCCCGAGTCCGCCGAGGGCCGCCCGCAGACCTCCGCCGTCGACATCTACGGCGCCGGCATCCTGCTCTACGAGCTCCTCACCGGCCGGCCGCCCTTCGCCGGCGGTACCGCGCTGGAGGTCCTGCACCGCCACCTCAGCGAGGAGCCGCAGCGCCCGCCGAACGTGCCCGAGCCGCTGTGGACGGTCATCGAGCGCTGCATGCGCAAGGAGCCCTACGAGCGCCCGAGCGCGGAGACCCTGGCGCGCGGCCTGCGCGTGGTCGCCTCCGGCATCGGCGTGCACTCCACGGCCGCCGAGGTCGAGGCCGCCCTCGGCGTCGGCGCGCTCCTCGCGCCCGACCCCTCGCCCGCGCCGGTGCCCGAGACCCCGGGCGCCGCGGATGCGACGCAGATGCTGCCCGGCCGGCCCGGAGCCTCCCCGATGGGGGCCTACGACCCCAACGCCATGACCAGCGTGATGCCGCCGGTCGGCGCGGCCGACGCCACTTCCGTGCTCCCGAGCACCGGTGCGCCCGGCGCCGACCCGACCTCGGTGATGCCGCCCGTGCAGCGGCCGGACCAGCCGCACCCGTGGCAGTCGCAGATGCAGGCGGCCCGCGACCGCAACGAGCAGACGCAGATGCACTACCTGGACCCGAGCGAGGACCCCCTGCGCCGCCGGCCGCAGCGCCAGGGCCCGCCGCCGCAGCAGCAGTACCAGCAGCCGCAGCGACCCCCGCAGCCGCAACAGCGACCGCAGCAGCCTCCGCAGCAGCAGCCGTACCGGCAGGCCCCGCCGCCGCAGCAGTACCAGCAGCCTCAGCAGTACCAGCAGCAGCAGTACGCGCCGCAGCACTATCAGCCGCAGGGGCAGCACCCCCAGCAGTACCAGCAGCCTCAGGGGCAGCCCCAGTACCGCCAGCCCCAGCCGCCGCCCCAGCAGCAGCCCCCTCAGGGTCCGCCGCCGGGCCGCCAGCCGGAGCGGCGGGAGCCCCGCGCGCCCCGCGAGCCGCGCCGCAGCGCGAACCCGATCAAGATCCCGGGGCTGGGCTGCCTCAAGGGCTGCCTCGTCATGATCGTGCTGTTCTTCGTCGCGGGCTGGCTGATCTGGGAGTTCAGCGGACTCCAGGAGTGGGTCGGCACCGGACGCGGCTGGTGGGACCAGGTGTGGACCTGGGGCTCGGACGCCGTGGACTGGGTCACCACGATCGGCGACGCCGCGGGCGGTACGGGCTCCTGATCCCTTCCCCCCTCGGCCGGGAACGCCGTACCGGCGCAATCCGCTCGAACCGGGCCTTGTACCGGTGACTTCGTGGATTTGTCGACTTCCAGGACGTGATTTCGCCCGCAGAAGTGAAGGTCGCCGCGATCCGTGGACTCCAACACCCACCTGGCCGCGTAGCTTTGGTGCGTACGCCAGCCGCTGAGGGAGCAGTTGTGGCACGGAAGATCGGCAGCCGGTACACCGCGCACCAGATCCTTGGACGCGGCAGCGCGGGCACGGTGTGGCTGGGCGAGGGGCCTGACGGCCCCGTCGCCGTCAAACTGCTGCGCGAGGACCTCGCGTCCGACCAGGAGCTCGTCGGACGGTTCGTCCAGGAGCGCAGCGCGCTCCTGGGCCTGGAGCACCCGCACGTCGTCTGCGTCCGCGACCTCGTCGTGGACGGCAACGACCTCGCCCTCGTCATGGACCTCGTCCGCGGTACGGACCTGCGCACGCGCCTCGACCGCGAGCGGCGGCTCGCCCCCGAGGCGGCCGTCGCCATCGTCGCGGACGTCGCCGACGCGCTGGCCGCGGCGCACGCGGCCGGGGTCGTGCACCGGGACGTGAAGCCGGAGAACGTCCTGCTCGACATGCAGGGCCCGCTCGGACCGGGCGGCGCGCACCCGGCGCTGCTCACCGACTTCGGCGTGGCCAAGCTCATCGACTCGCCGCGGCGCTCCACCGGCGGCCGGGCCTCGGCCCCCACCACCCGGATCATCGGCACGCCCGACTACCTGGCGCCGGAGATCGTGGAGGGGCTGCCGCCGCGCGCGGCCGTGGACATCTACGCCCTGGCCACCGTGCTGTACGAACTGCTCGCCGGTTTCACGCCGTTCGGCGGCGGGCATCCCGGGGCGGTGCTGCGGCGCCACGTGACGGAAACCGTCGTACCGCTGCCCGGCATCCCCGACGAGCTGTGGCAGCTGATGGTCCAGTGCCTGGCGAAGGCCCCCGCCTCGCGGCTGCGGGCCTCCGAGCTCTCCCTGCGGCTGCGGGACCTGCTGCCGCTGCTGGCGGGGATGCCGCCGCTGGACGTGGACGAGCCGGACGAACCGGAGCAGGCGGAGTTCGCGGAACCGGAGGCGGTCGCCGATCCGGTGCGGCGGCGGGGCGTGGTTCCGCTGGTCCCCGGCTCCTCCACGGATTCCAACCGGGACACCCACACCTCGATGCGGGTGCCGGGGCCGGACGAGCTGGCGGGCGGAGCCCTGGGCACGGCGCGGGTCCCGCGCCCTGCGGGCGGGCACCGGCCGGGCTCGGCCCGGCACCGGGCGGAGACCGTCCGCAAGCGGCGGCTCGCGCTGTCCGCTGCCGCGGTGGCGCTGGTCGCGGCGGTCGGAGTCGGCAGCTGGCTGGCCGTCTCCTCCGACTCGGCGCCGCCCCAGGACAACAAGCAGTCGGGCTCGACGACCCCGTAACCGTTGGCGCTGCCGTGCCCCGCGGGGCGAGGTCCCCTACCCGCCCTTCGCCCGTTCCCCGGGGCTGCGCCCCGGACCCGTTACCGCGTGCGGCGCCGTACCCGGGGGCCGGCCCCCGGACCCCCGCTCCTCAAACGCCGGAGGGGCTGGATAAACCCAGCCTCGCCGGCGTTTGAGGCGCGGGGTCTGGGGCGGAGCCCCAGGGGGTCCGGGCGGAGCCCGGGGAACGGTGGAAGGGCGGGTAGGGGACAGCCCCGCAGGGCTCCCCGGCTCCGCCCCCGGGGCCACGGCCCCCCGGGGCCGCCCGGCCACCGCCCCCCCCGGGGGCTTCGGGGCTACGCCCCGGTCAGTTCGGGGTGCCAGCGTCGCGCCACCGCCGGGTGGGCGCGGACCCAGCCCTTCAGCTCGTTGCGGCCGTACTCCGCGTGCAGCGGGTTCGACGCGTCGTGCGCTATCCCCGGCGCCGCCTCCAGGTAGTCGCCCGGGACCGTCTCGATGACGGCGTCCAGGCGCGGGTTGTAGAAGAACGGCACCGAGAACCGCTCCACGCTCCCCGCCGGGCTCACCACACGGTGGTCCGTCGCCGTCAGGTACCCCTCCGTCGCGATCTCCAGCAGCTCGCCCAGGTTGACCACGAAGGCCCCCGGCATCGGGGGGACGTCCAGGAAGGCCCCGTCCCGGACCACCTGGAGCCCGCCCACCGAGTCCTGGAGGAGGAGGGTCAGGAACCCGTAGTCCTTGTGGGCCCCGACCCCCTGGTCGGTGCCCGTCGGGGCGGATCCCGGGTAGCGGATCAGCTTCGTGTGCAGGTGGGGCCGGTCCGCGAAGGCGTCGTCGAAGAAGTCCGCCGGTGCGCCGATCGAGGCGAGCAGCTCCCGGAGCAGGCGGTGGGCCACGGCCGCCAGCCGGGACTGCCACTCCAGCACCGCGTCCCGCAGTTCCGGAAGGGCCGCGGGCCACTGGTTCGGGCCCTCCAGCCACAGGTACGCCGGGTCGTCCGGTCCCACGTCCCGCGCTGCCCGCTCCGCGCCCACGTCGAGCTGGTCGCGCCAGTCGGAGGCGCCGCCGGTCAGCTCGTGCCCGATGCGCGTGTACCCCCGGAAGTGCGGGGAGTTGAGATTGCTCACGGCCAGCCGGTCCGCCTCCGGGAGGGCGAAGAACTCCCTGGTCAGCGTCAGGATGCGGGCGGTCTCGGCGGCAGTGACCCCGTGCCCCACGAGGTGCAGGAAACCGCTGTCCCGGGCGGCCGCGTGCAGGTCCTTGCGGAAGGAATCGCGCAGCGCCGGATCGTCGGCCTGCGAGAGGTCCAGGACCGGGAGGGAGGGGGCCTCGGGCGAAGCGGAGGAGGAGGACGCGGAGGGAGAAGCGGAGGAAGAAGGAGAAGAAGGAGAAGGGTGCGCGGACGGCATGACGGCTCCGTTTCGGGATGTCACGGGGTCCTGTCCCCAGGGGTGGCGGGGGCCGCGGCCGGGGAGGGCCGCCGGCAGGGTTGGCGCCGGGACCGCGAGGCCGCGTACAGGACCAAGTCGGATCGGGGTGGATCAGGCTTGGGGTTGGTCCGGCGGCGGACAGCTCGTCGTCGTGACACGCATGTGGTCCACATGGCGGCGCTTGACGAGGAAGACGGTCATATCGTGAGCGTACGCCCGTCCGACCCGCCATTAGTACGGGTGATTCGGCCTGCCCGGAGAGCGCCCCCCGGGGACCGGCTACGCTGGACCCGTGGCAGTCGTCGATGTTTCCGAAGAGCTGAAGTCCCTCTCCTCGACCATGGGGTCGATCGAGGCCGTCCTGGACCTCGACAAGCTGAGGGCAGAAATCGCCGTGCTCGAGGAGCAGGCCGCCGCGCCGTCCCTGTGGGACGACCCGGAGGCCGCCCAGAAGATCACGAGCAAGCTTTCGCACCTCCAGGCGGAGGTCCGCAAGACCGAGAGCCTGCGAGGGCGCATCGACGACCTCGCGGTGCTGTTCGACCTCGCCCAGGAGATGGACGACGCGGACACCCTCGCCGAGGCGGAGACCGAGCTGATCTCCGTGCGCAAGGCGCTGGACGAGATGGAGGTCCGCACCCTGCTCTCCGGCGAGTACGCCGAGCGCGAGGCGCTGGTCAACATCCGTGCCGAGGCCGGCGGCGTGGACGCCTCCGACTTCGCCGAGCGCCTGCAGCGCATGTACCTGCGCTGGGCCGAGCGGCACGGCTACCCGACCGAGATCTACGAGACCTCGTACGCGGAAGAGGCCGGCATCAAGTCGACCACCTTCGTGGTCAAGGCCCCGTACGCTTACGGCACCCTCTCCGTCGAGCAGGGCACCCACCGCCTCGTCCGGATCTCGCCCTTCGACAACCAGGGCCGCCGCCAGACCTCCTTCGCGGGCGTCGAGGTGCTGCCGGTCGTCGAGACCAGCGACCACGTCGAGATCGACGAGACGGAGCTGCGCGTCGACGTGTACCGCGCCTCGGGCCCCGGCGGCCAGGGCGTCAACACGACCGACTCCGCGGTGCGCATCACGCACCTGCCGACCGGCATCGTGGTCTCGTGCCAGAACGAGCGCTCGCAGATCCAGAACAAGGCCAGCGCGATGAACGTCCTCCAGGCCAAGCTGCTCGAGCGGCGCCGCCAGGAGGAGAAGGACAAGATGGACGCCCTCAAGGACGGCGGAAGCTCCTGGGGCAACCAGATGCGGTCCTACGTCCTGCACCCGTACCAGATGGTCAAGGACCTCCGGACGGAGTTCGAGGTCGGCAACCCGCAGGCGGTGCTCGACGGCGAGATCGACGGCTTCCTGGAGGCCGGCATCCGCTGGCGCAAGCAGCAGGAGCAGACCGCGTAGGCACGTAGAACAGCCGGAAGGGCCCGGACGCCGTGAGGTGTCCGGGCCCTTCCGTTCGTGCTCTTCTGCGTCTGATCGGGACGTGGCGGCTGAGGAAACTACGCCGATTGCAACTACGCCGTCTGCTGAGCCACCAGTGCCAGCGCGGCCACCAGGATCACCAGCAGCGCGACGAGCGCCACCGGGTTGATGCCACCGGAGAAGGGGCCCTCCTGCTGGAGGCGCTCCCGGTTCGCCCGGCACACCCGGCAGCGGCCCTGACTGACGGGTCCGGCGCAGTTCGCGCACACGAGCCGGTCATATGTCATGCGCTCCTCCTCTCGTCCCCTCGGTTACAACGGTTGCGGGAACCGGTCCGTTCCCCCTCCCACTGTGCCAGCTTCGATGACATTCGGCGCGGCCCCTCCGGGCAATCGCGGTCGTGCACCTCTCGGACCAGGGGATATATCGGGCAACTCCGGACGCCGGGTCCACACCTCGCGCCTGTTCGCGTATGGTCACGCACACCTACTCCCGGCGACCGTGGTGCACCCGTGATCCGATTCGACAACGTCTCCAAGTCCTACCCGAAGCAGAGCCGCCCGGCACTCAGAGATGTCTCCCTGGACATTTCGAAGGGCGAGTTCGTCTTCCTGGTCGGCTCCTCCGGCTCCGGCAAGTCCACCTTCATGCGGCTCATCCTGCGCGAGGAGCGGGCGAGCCACGGCCAGGTGCACGTCCTGGGCAAGGACCTCGCCAAGCTCTCCAACTGGAAGGTTCCGCAGATGCGGCGCCAGCTGGGGACCGTATTCCAGGACTTCCGACTCCTGCCCAACAAGTCGGTGGCCGACAACGTGGCCTTCGCCCAGGAGGTCATCGGCAGACCGCGCGGCGAGATCAAGAAGGCCGTTCCCCAGGTTCTGGAGCTCGTCGGCCTCGGCGGCAAAGAGGACCGGATGCCCGGCGAGCTCTCCGGCGGTGAGCAGCAGCGCGTGGCCATCGCCCGTGCCTTCGTCAACCGGCCGGCTCTGCTGATCGCGGACGAGCCCACCGGCAACCTGGACCCCCAGACCTCCGTCGGCATCATGAAGCTGCTGGACCGGATCAACCGGACCGGCACCACCGTGATCATGGCGACCCACGACCAGCAGATCGTCGACCAGATGCGCAAGCGCGTCATCGAACTCGAGCAGGGCCGTCTCGTCCGCGACCAGTCGCGCGGCGTCTACGGCTACCAGCACTGAAAGGCTCCTGAGACGCGATGCGCGCCCAGTTCGTCATGTCGGAGATCGGGGTCGGTCTCCGCCGCAATCTGACCATGACCTTCGCGGTCATCATCTCCGTGTCCCTCTCGCTGGCCCTGTTCGGCGGGTCCCTGCTCATGCGCGACCAGGTGAGCAAGATGAAGGGGTACTGGTACGACAAGGTCAACGTCTCCATCTACCTCTGCAACAAGAGCGACGCCGAGGCGACCAACGGGGCCTCCTGCTCCAAGGGCGCGGTGACCCCGGAGCAGAAGCAGGCCCTGGAGACCGAGCTCAAGGGCATGGACCTCGTCGAGGCCGTCACCTACGAGTCCTCCGACGAGGCCTTCAAGCACTACAAGGAGCAGTTCGGGCACACCGCCCTGGCCGCGTCCATCACCCCGGACCAGATGCCCGAGTCCTTCCGGGTGAAGCTCAAGCAGCCGGAGAAGTACAAGGTCATCACGACCTCCTTCTCCGGGCGCGACGGGGTCCAGTCGGTGGAGGACCAGCGCACCGTGCTGGACAACCTCTTCAGACTCCTCGGCTACCTCAACTGGGCCGCCCTCGGCATCATGCTGATCATGCTGGTCGTGGCCCTGCTGCTGATCGTCAACACGGTGCGCGTCTCGGCCTTCAGCCGTCGGCGCGAAACCGGGATCATGCGCCTGGTGGGCGCCTCCAGCTTCTACATCCAGGTGCCGTTCATCATGGAGGCCGCGTTCGCCGGTCTGATCGGCGCGCTGCTCGCCTGCGGGATGCTCGGCGCGGGCCAGTACTTCGTGATCGACCACGGCGCAGCACTGCGCGACAAGATGGAGCTCATCAACTTCATCGGCTGGGACTCGGTCCTCACGAAGCTGCCGCTCGTCCTGGTCATCGGCGTACTGATGCCCTCGCTGGCCGCCTTCATCGCGTTGCGCAAGTACCTGAAGGTGTGACGAGCGCCCCGCGAGCTGTACGGCCAACCACCCGTACCGCTGCGGGCCTTGTCCTAGACTCGGCGCCATGCTGGGCTTGCCGAGTATTCCCGCCTCCTGTCTCCGGCCCCGCGACGTGCGTCGCGGGGCCGTTTTGACGTTGGTCTTCCTCGCCGCCGTGGGGGCCGGTGCGTGCACCGGGAGCTGGGGCCACTCCGGCCCCGAGCCCTTTGCGGGGCCCGCCGCCCTGTTGGTCGGTACGGAGCCCTCCGCGGCCGTGCCCGGGCCGCGGGCGCCGGCGCAGGCGCACCGCCGGGCGGCCACCGCCGACCGGGACGAGGTGGCCCGCGCGGCCGCCGAGGCCGTCGCCGAGGGCAAGTCCGCCAAGTCGGCGGCCCAGGACGTGGTCAGCCGCAGCGGGGACCGCTGGGCGGCGGTGTACGACCAGGGCGAGTACGAGGCCTTCGCCGACGACCTGGACGGCCAGTGGACGGGCGTGGGCCTGTGGGCCGGGCGGCTGCGCGACGGCCGCATCGAGATCGACCGGGTGCAGCCCGACAGCCCCGCTGCGCGGGCCGGGATGCGGGCCGGGGACCGGCTGCTCAGCATCGACGGGCAGGGCGTGACCGGGCTCAAGGTGGCCGAGGTGGTGGCCCTGCTGCGCGGCGAGGCCGGCACCCCCGTGGAGCTGAAGCTGACCCGCGGCGGGGCCGACGTCACGGAGACCGTGCGGCGCGAGAAGCTGCGCAGCGAGTCCGTGACGGTACGGGAGCTGCCCGGCGGGATCACGGTCATCAAGGTCGCCTCCTTCACCCGGGGTTCCGGCGACCGGGTGCGCTCCGCGGTCCGCGCGGCCCCGGCCGGCGGCGGGGTCATGCTCGACCTGCGCGGCAACACCGGCGGCCTGGTCACCGAGGCCGTGACGGCCGCCTCCGCCTTCCTGGACGGCGGGCTGGTGGCGACGTACGACGTGCGCGGTGCACAGCGCGCCCTCTACGCGACCCCGGGCGGCGATACGGCCCGGCCGCTGGTGGCGCTGATCGACGGCGGCACGATGAGCGCGGCCGAACTGGTCACCGGAGCCCTCCAGGACCGCGGCCGCGCGGTGGCGGTCGGCACCCGCACCTTCGGCAAGGGCTCGGTGCAGATGCCGACGGAGCTGCCGGACGGCTCGGTGGCGGAGCTGACGGTGGGGACGTACCGCACTCCGGCGGGCCGCAGCCTGGACGGCGCGGGCATCACCCCGGACCTGGCCGCGGCGGACCGGGTCGAGGAACGGGCCCGCACGGTATTGAGTGGCATCGGAGTGGGTCCGTAGTGCGAAAATGACCGCACTATGGCTAAGGAAACAGGGCGCAAGCTGATCGCCCAGAACAAGAAGGCGCGGCACGACTACACGATCATCGACACCTACGAGTGCGGCCTCGTGCTCACGGGTACCGAGGTCAAGTCCCTGCGTCAGGGCCGTGCCTCGCTGGTGGACGGCTTCGTGTCGGTGGAGAGCGGCGAGGCCTGGCTCTACAACGTGCACGTGCCGGAGTACAGCCAGGGCACCTGGACCAACCACAGCGCGCGCCGCAAGCGCAAGCTCCTCCTGCACCGCGAGGAGATCGACAAGCTGGACTCGAAGACGGGGGAGACCGGCAACACGATCGTGCCGCTCGCCCTGTACTTCAAGGACGGCCGGGCGAAGATCGAGATCGCGCTGGCGAAGGGCAAGAAGGAGTACGACAAGCGGCAGGCGCTGCGCGAGAAGCAGGACACGCGCGAGACGAACCGGGTGATCTCGGCCGTGAAGCGCAAGGAGCGCGGCCAGCTTTAATGTCCTGGCACGCGGTGGTCCACTTCGCGTACCATGGCGTCAGCACCACGCGCTTGCGGGTGGTGCCGGTCGGTCGGAACGCATGGAGAGCGCCGGCGGATCTCATAACTGAACAGCGTGAAACATGGGGATGATCGGTTTCGACAGCGGATGTCGATGTAGGGGAAGCGAGCCGAGAAAGCGGCAATGATCTCGTTAACCATATGTCGCAAACAATAATCGCCAACTCCAAGAGCGATAACTCCCGCTTCACCCTCGCTGCCTAATAACAGTGAGCTGAAGCCTCTGTGAGGAGCGTCAGCCCGGAAGTGGTCCCGGTCCGGATCCTGGCGTCAATTAGGGATCTAAACCTCTAACTCCGGTCACGGGGGATAGAGGGAAATCAAACAGTGACTGAGCCCGTCGGAGACTTGTCCGTGTGATCTCCGGGGCCGAGAAAAGCGCAGCGGAATGCGCTCGGAGAAGCCCTACTTCTGCACCGTTGGACGCGGGTTCGATTCCCGCCATCTCCACAACCCCCATGTTGGGTGAAGGCCCCGCGGCCGTCAGGCTGCGGGGCCTTTGTCGTGCCCTGTCAGTAGTGGTAGCGGGCCTTGAGGATCTTCACTTCCTTCTCGTCCGCCCGGTAGACGAGCCGGTGTTCGTCGTCGATCCGGCGGGACCAGTAGCCCGAGAGCTCGCCCTTCAGGGGTTCGGGTTTGCCGATCCCGCCGAACGGGTCCCGCTGGATCTCGCCGATCAGGCGGGTGATCCTGCGGGCCGTCTTCCGGTCCGATGCAAGCCGGAAGAGGAAATCGTCCCAGGCCGCCGGGTCGAAGCGGACGCTCCTCACTCCTCGCCCCCGGCCATCTCCTTCAGCTCGTCCAGTGTCCTGGCGACGGTGGCCGCACCCTCGCGGTCGCGGGCCACGGCTTCCGTCAGGCGCTTCGCGTTCTCCGGCGAGCGGAGGAGGTAGACGGTCTCCTGCCAGGAGTCGTAGTCGTCTGCGGCCATGAGGACGGCGTCGCCGCTCTTGGACGTGATGCGCACCGGAGTGTGGTCGGTGTTGACGCGCTCGATGAGCGGGAACAGGGTCGCTCGGGCCTCGCTGGCGCTTATGGACATGGCGTCACTCCATTCTCGACGGTACCTGACTACCGTACCGGTCTCGTACGGAAAACTGGTACGAGTCGCCCGCTGCCCAGGGGGAGGGCCAATAGGGCTGCCGCCGCCGGGAGGGCGTACGGGGCGGTCGTGCCGAGGTGGTCGATCGCGGAGCCGGCGGTCGCCGAGCCCAGCGCGATGCCCGCGAAGATCGCGGTGACGGCCAGGGTCATTCCTTCGTTGAGCCGGCCCGACGGGATCACGGCGTGGATCCGGGACATCGCGGTGACCATGACCGGGGCCGTGGCCATGCCGGCCGTGAGCAGGGCCGCCGCGAGGGCCGGGACCGAGCCGGTGGCCGCCGCGGCCCAGGGCAGTGCCATCGCCCCGGCCAGGACGGCCAGGCAGGCCGGCAGTCCGCGCGGGCGCAGGGTGCCGTAGAGCAGGCCGGCCAGGCAGGAGCCGGCCGCCTGAAGGGCGATGACCGGGCCCGAGAGCGCGCCGAGGCCGTGGCCGCCGAGGTGGGCGACGGAGGTGATCTCCAGCGAGCCGAACATCGTGCCCAGGACGAAGAAGAGGGGGAGGAGACGTCCCAGGGCCCGCAGCGGGGACTTGCCGCGGACCGGGACCGCCGCCGGGGGCTCCGTGGCGCGGTGGGCCGTGAAGACCAGCATCCCGGTCAGGAGCAGCGCGGCGCCGGCGAGCGTGCCCGCTTCCGGGAAGACGGTGGTGCACAGGAACGCGGCGACCACCGGTCCGAGCATGAACGCCAGCTCGTCCGCGGCCTGTTCGAAGGACATCGCGGTGTGGTGCGCCGCGGGGTCGCCCTTCAGCAGGTGCGTCCAGCGGGCGCGGGACATGCCGCCGATGTTGGGGGTGGTCGCGGTGGCGGCGTAGGAGGCGAAGAGGGTCCAGGCGGGGGCCTCGGTACGGACGCACGCGACGAGCGAGAGCGAGCCGAGTACGGCGATCAGGGTGGCGGGTACGGCGACGCGGGCCTGCCCGTGCCGGTCGACCAGCCGGGCCGTCCAGGGGGCCACGACCGCGGTGGCCGCCAGACCGGCCGCGACGACCCCGCCGGCGAGGGCGTACGAGCCGCGCTGGCCGGCGATCATCATGACGGCGCTGATCCCGAACATGCCCATGGGAAGCCGGGCGATGAGGTTCCCGGTGGTGAAGCCGCGCGTACCGGGGAGCGCGAAGAGCCGGCGGTACGGGCCCGGGGCGCGGGTCGGCCGCGACGCCGCCCGGGCCGGCCGCGCCGGGGCGGCGGCGAGCACCAGCGTGGTGCCGGTGACGGCCATGAGCGGGGCGGACGCGGCCGGGTCGGCGCGGCGGGCAGGTCGGGCGGACCGGGCGGACCGGGCGGACGACGGCCCGGCGGCGACCGGCGCGGTGGGCGGGGTGGCGGACGGCGTGGCGGACGGCGTGGACGTGGTGGGCATGGGGCAAGGCTCGGGCCGGGGCCCGTCCGCGGTCCAACACCTGTTCGGGGGCCATTCACCGCTTCCTGTTGTTAGTCTCCGCAGGTGACGCCCCGAGACGTGGAACCCCGCCTGCTGCGCGCCTTCCTCGCCGTGGCCGAGGAGCTGCACTTCACCCGTGCCGCCGCCCGGCTCTACGTGGCCCAGCAGGCCCTCAGCCGGGACGTGCGCCGGCTCGAACAGACCCTGGGCGCGCCCCTGTTCGTCCGTACCACCCGCGCCGTGGAACTGACCCCGGACGGGGAGCGGCTGCTGCCCCTGGCCCGGGGCGTGCTGCGGGCCCACGAGGAGCTGGCCGGGGCGTTCGCGGGGCCCCGGCCGCTGCTCGTCGACCTCAACACCGACGGCCCCGGCACCGCCCGCACCGTCCTGGACCGGGCCCGCGAACTCGCCCCCGACTGCGAGCTGATGGCCCGCTTCGAGTCCGGGCTCACCCACGCCGCCGCCGAGATCGCCGCGGGCCGCCTCGACGTCTCCTTCGGGTACGCCGACGGCCTCGACCCGGCGCTGCGGTCCCGCCTGGCGCGGACGCCCGTACGGTACGAGCCCCTCGCCGTGCTGCTGCCCGAGGGGCACGCGCTGGCCGCGCTGGACGCCGTACCGCTGGACGCGCTGCGCGGCGAGACGGTCTACACCGGGGCCGGGAACCCGCGGACCCGGGAGTGGACCGGGCTGGCGCGCGAGCTGTTCGCCGGGCGGGGCATCAAGTCCGCGCCCCCCGCGCCGGT
This sequence comes from Streptomyces stoeckheimensis, assembly GCF_045822005.1. Taxonomy (NCBI): domain Bacteria; kingdom Bacillati; phylum Actinomycetota; class Actinomycetes; order Kitasatosporales; family Streptomycetaceae; genus Streptomyces; species Streptomyces stoeckheimensis. The sequence continues at coordinate 5,622,223 of NZ_CP169550.1, forward strand.
GGCGGTGGGCAAGGAGGAGTTCCGCCGGGTCATGGCCAAAACGGGCTGCCCAGTCCTCGCCACGGTGGGCTTCGTCGACATGCCCGGCTGCGTCAAGCGGCCGCTGACCGCCCCGGTACCGCTGTCGCCGCTGTCCATGGTGTGGCGGAAGGGGGCGAGCCATCCCGGGCTGGACGCGCTGCGCCGCGCCGCCGCGGAGCTCGGGGCGGGGCACGGCTGGCTGGAGGTGCCCCCGGACAGCTGGCTGCCCGCGCTCACACCCGACCCGGGCGGCGGGTGAGTGCAAGGTTTCCCGACGGTCATCCGGCGGGGACCGGGGCCGAAACGAGCCCTTCCTACGGTCGTCACCACGGACGAGACGCGACGAGCCCGAACAGGCCTGGCAGGCCTGTCAGGCCCGCCAGGCCGACGAGCGCGACGTGATCGCAGCAGCTGTGGAGGCGTGTGATGACCAGTACGACCGCACCGCGCAAGGGTGGCCGCTGGATCGAGCGGTGGGACCCCGAGGACGAGACCTTCTGGCGGGAAACGGGTGAGAAGACCGCCCGCCGGAACCTGATCTACTCCGTGCTCTCCGAGCACATCGGGTTCTCGATCTGGTCCCTGTGGTCGGTGATGGTGCTCTTCATGGGCCCGAAGTACGGGATCGACCCCGCCGGGAAGTTCTTCCTCATCGCCACCGCCACCTGCGTCGGCGCCCTGGTCCGCGTGCCCTACACCTTCGCCGTGGCCCGCTTCGGCGGCCGCAACTGGACGGTCGTCAGCGCCCTGCTGCTGCTCGCGCCGACGGTCGCCGCCTGGCTGGTGATGGAGCCCGGGACCTCGTACAACACCTTCCTGCTGGTGGCCGCGCTGACCGGCGTCGGCGGCGGCAACTTCGCCTCCTCGATGACGAACATCAACGCCTTCTTCCCGCTGCGCAAGAAGGGCTGGGCGCTCGGCCTCAACGCGGGCGGCGGCAACATCGGCGTCCCCGTCGTCCAGCTCGTCGCCCTGCTGGTCATCGGCACGGCCGGGGCCGGGCACCCCCGGATGCTGCTCGGCGCCTACATCCCGCTCATCGTGATCGCGGCGGCGCTCGCCGCCCTGCGCATGGACAACCTGGCGCCCGTGCGCAACGACACCGGAGCCGTACGGGACGCGGCCCGCGACGGCCACACCTGGATCATGGCGTTCCTGTACATCGGCACCTTCGGCTCCTTCATCGGCTACAGCTTCGCCTTCGGCCTGGTGCTCCAGACGCAGTTCGGCCGCACCCCGCTCCAGGCGGCCTCGCTCACCTTCATCGGACCGCTGCTCGGCTCGCTGATCCGGCCCGTCGGCGGGGCCCTCGCGGACCGCTTCGGCGGCGCACGGATCACCCTGGGCACCTTCGTGGCGATGGCCGCGGCGACCGGAGTGGTGATCCTGGCCTCCGTACGGGAATCCCTGCCGGTGTTCCTGGTCGGCTTCGTGGGGCTGTTCGTCCTCAGCGGACTCGGCAACGGCTCCACCTACAAGATGATCCCCGGCATCTTCCAGGCGAAGGCGCTGGCCCGCGGGATGAGCGGCGAGGACGCGGCCGCGTACGGGCGGCGGCTGTCCGGCGCCTCCATGGGACTCATCGGCGCGGTCGGCGCGCTCGGCGGACTCGGCATCAACCTGGTCTTCCGGGAGGCGTTCTTGAGCTCCGGCTCGGGCACGGCGGCCTTCGTGACCTTCCTCGGCTTCTACGCGGTGTGCTGCGCCGTCACCTGGGCGGTATACCTTCGCCGGCCCGCCCAGGTGATGATCCCCACGGCCGGTGCGGAGGCGAAGCCGCAGCTCACCTCGGTGTAACGGCGAGCACACGTCGGTTAACGGCACCGAAATACGCGTGAACCGAGCCTGATACGCCCCCAGGGCAGGCTCGGTTCACGCGAACGTCACGCATGCGGGTGACCGCGACACCGGACCCCGATATCGGACCCCGACACCGGACCCGACCACTGCGCGAGGCAGGTCACCATGCACGACCACGACACCCCCACCGGTCCGCCGGCCGGACCGCTCGCCGGATTCACCGTCGGGGTCACCGCCGCCCGGCGGGCCGACGAGCTCATCGCCCTGCTGCGCCGCCGCGGGGCCACCGTGCTGCACGCGCCCGCCCTGCGGATCGTGCCGCTCGCCGACGACGCCGAACTGCTGTCCGCCACGAAGGAGCTGATCGGCTGCGCGCCCGACGTGGTGGTGGCGACCACCGCCATCGGCTTCCGCGGCTGGATCGAGGCCGCCGACGGGTGGGGGCTCGGCGAGGAACTGCTCGGGCGGCTGCGGGAGACCGAACTGCTGGCGCGCGGACCCAAGGTGAAGGGGGCGATCCGGGCCGCCGGGCTCGTGGAGACCTGGTCCCCGCGCTCCGAGTCGCTCGCCGAGGTGCTGGACCGGCTGCTCACGGCCGGGGTGGCGGGCCGGCGCATCGCCCTCCAGCTGCACGGGGAGCCGCTGCCCGGGTTCATCGAGGCCCTGCGGGCGGGCGGGGCCGAGGTGGTCGGCGTACCCGTCTACCGGTGGATGCCGCCGGAGGACCTCGGGCCGCTGGACCGGCTGCTCGACGCGGTGGCCGCGGGCGGGGTGGACGCGGTGAGCTTCACCTCCGCACCGGCGGCGGCCTCCCTGCTGACGCGGGCCGCGGAGCGGGGCGTACGGGAACCCGTGCTCGCGGCGCTGACCGGCGGGTCGGTGCTGTCGGCGTGCGTGGGCCCGGTGACGGCCCTGCCCCTGCAGGCGGAAGGCGTGCCCACGGTGCAGCCCGAGCGCTTCCGGCTCGGACCCCTCGTGCAGCTCCTGTGCCAGGAACTCCCGGGCCGGGCCCGCGTGCTCCCGGTGGCCGGACACCGGCTGGAGCTGCGCGGCCACGCGGTCCTCCTCGACAGCGAGCTGCGGCCCGTACCGCCGGCCGGCATGGCCCTGCTCAGGGCCCTGTCCCGGCGCCCGGGCTGGGTCGTGGCCCGTTCCGAACTCCTGCGCACCCTGCCGGGCGCGGGCCGCGACGAGCACGCGGTGGAAACGGCGATGGCCCGCCTGCGCGTGGCCCTGGGCGCCCCCAACCTGATCCAGACCGTCGTCAAGCGCGGCTACCGGCTCTCCCTGGACGCGGCCGCCGAAACGAAGTACGGGGACGACTGAGGGGCGCCGGCCGGAGGGCACGGGCCTGGTCGGGGCCCGGACCCGTCGGTTAGCGTGCCGGGATGATCGTTGACGGTGTGGAGATGAGGGAGATCCGGGAGGCGGACGCCGCCGGGCTCGCCGAAGTGCTGGACCGGAACCGGGCGTACATGGCCCCCTACGAGCCCGTGCGGGACGAGGGGTTCTACACCGCGGCCGGGCAGCTGGAGCGGATCGAGGCGCTGCTCGCGGACCGGGACGGCGGACGGGTGCGGCCGTACGTGCTGATCGGCGGCGGGGTGCCGATCGGGGCCATCACCCTGAACACCATCGTCCTCGGGGCGCTGCGCAGCGCCGCCATCGGCTACTGGGTGGACCAGGCCTGGGCCGGCAGGGGGGTGGCCACCGCCGCGCTGGAGGAGCTCTGCCGGATCGCCCGCGACGAGGTGGGGCTGCACCGGGTCGAGGCGGGCACCAGGGTCGAGAACCTGGCCTCGCAGCGGGTGCTGGCGAAGGCGGGCTTCGAGCAGTACGGGCTCGCGCCCCGCTACCTGCACGTCGGCGGGGACTGGCAGGACCACCGCCTCTTCCAGCTGCTGCTGAACGACGAGCCGCCCGCCCTGTAAGCGCACGCCCGGCTGCGCGCCCTCTAGCCGCCGGCCCCGGAGACGGGCACTCTGGGGGCACGCCCCGAGAGGGAGGCGGTGACGGGCATGTGGTTCGACTCCGGGCGGGTCTGCCTGGACCTGGTGGCTACTTTTGCGCCTCTCGCGAAGACCGAGGGCATCCGTGACGGCGACGGGCTGTGCCTGTGGCTCACCGGAGCCGGGCTGGTGCCCGACCGGACGCCGCTGACCCGGGTCGGGGACGACTGGGTGCACGCCTTCCGGGTGCTGCGCGCCGACGTCGAGAGCCTCGTACGGGCCGAGCTGGCCGGCGCCGCGCCGCCCGGGCCCGCGCTGGCCCGGGTCAACGCGGCGGCCGCCGGTCCACCCCCGGGACTGTGTGCAGTGCAGGACCAAGAAGGTCACCTCGTACGGGAGTTGTGCGGCGGCGTCGAATGCGCCGGCCTGCTCGCCGCCGTGGCCCGGGACGCCGTCGAACTGCTCACCGACCCAGGCGAACGGGAACTGCTGCGGGCCTGCGAGGGCGACGGCTGCGCCCGCGTCTACCTCGACACCTCGCGCGGCCACCGCCGCCGCTGGTGCTCCAGCGAGCTCTGCGGCAACCGCGAGCGCGTGGCCCGGCACCGGCGGCGCGTCCTCGAATCCCGCCCCGGCTGATCCCGCCCGAGGAACCCGCCGGGCGTGATCTTCGTCCTGATCCGCGAGCCGTCCCGGAAGGGGCGTGCGCACACGGGCCCCTTCGCGTACGGTTGACGGCTGCCCATGCACGTCAGAAAGGGGCCTTGGTGGCCGCGCAGAATGCCGCTGTCGACAGCACGGCGGATTCCGTCCGCGATCGGGAGATCGCGGTCGAGCAGACGCATCTCGATCACGTGTACCGACGCCTTGAGGAGAAGATCCACGAGGCGGAGTTCCTGATGAACGACGCCGCCAAGCGTGGCCAGGTCGGCACGCCCGGCGCCCTCGCGGAACGGGACGCGCAGGTGTTCCGCGCCGGGATCCACCTCAACCGTCTCAACAACGAGTTCGAGGACTTCCTGTTCGGCCGCATCGACCTGGTCCTCGGCAAGGACGGGGAGCGGGGCCCCGACGGCGCCTTCACCTCCGTCGAGCCCGCCGACGACGCGATCCGCACCGACCTCACGGCCGACATCGCCGAGACGCTCCACATCGGCCGCATCGGGGTCCTCGACTCCGACTACGCGCCGCTCGTCATCGACTGGCGCGCCCCCGCGGCCGCGCCGTTCTACCGCTCCACCCCCAAGGAGCCCGGCCGCGTCGTGCGCCGCCGGGTCATCCGCTCCAAGGGGCGCAAGGTGCTCGGCGTCGAGGACGACCTGATGCGGCCCGAGGTCACCGCCTTCCTGGACGGGGACGAGCTGCCGGTCATCGGCGACGGCGCCCTGATGGCCGCCCTCGGCCGGGCCCGCACCCACTCGATGCGCGACATCGTCTCCTCCATCCAGGCCGAGCAGGACCTCGTCATCCGGGCGCCCGCCGCCTCGGTCGCCGAGGTCGCCGGCGGACCCGGCACCGGCAAGACCGCCGTCGCCCTGCACCGCGCCGCCTACCTGCTCTACCAGGACCGGCGGCGCTACTCCGGCGGCATCCTGATCGTCTCCCCGACCCCGCTCCTGGTCGCCTACACCGAGGGCGTCCTGCCCTCCCTCGGCGAGGAGGGCCAGGTCGCCATCCGGGCGCTCGGCTCGCTCGTCGACGGGGCCGAGGCGACCACGTACGACGACCCGTCCACCGCACGCATCAAGGGCTCGTCCCGGATGCTGAAGGTGCTGCGCAAGGCCGTGCGCGGAGCCCTGGAGTTCGGCGGTCCCGGCGGGGCCCCCGCTCCCGACCGGCTGCGCGTGGTGGCCTTCGGGCGCCGCCAGGAGCTGGAGGCCCCCGACCTCGACCGGATCCGGCAGAACGTCCTGTCCGGCACCGCCCCGGTCAACCTGCTGCGCCCGCGCGCCCGCAAGCTCCTGCTGGACGCGCTGTACTCGAAGTCCGGCGGGGCCGGCCGGCACAGCGACCCGGAGCTCGCCGCCGAGCTGCGCTCCGCCTTCGACGAGGACATCTCGACGGAGGACGCGTTCATCGACTTCCTGAACGCCTGGTGGCCCGAGCTGACCCCGCGCGGGGTCCTGGCCTCCATGGCGGACGAGCGGCGCCTGGCGCGCTGGTCGCGCCGGGACCTGAACCCGCGCGAGACCCGGCAGGTGGCACGCTCCCTGCGCCGGGTGGGCCCGGACGGCAAGGGCGCCCTGTCGGTGCACGACGTGGCGCTGCTGGACGAGCTCCAGCAGCTGCTGGGCGCGCCCGCGCGGCCCAAGCGGAAGCGCGAGCTGAACCCGCTGGACCAGCTGAGCGGGCTGGAGGAGCTGATGCCCACCCGCGAGGAGACCCAGTGGGAGCGGGCCGAGCGGCTCGCGGCGGAGCGCACCGAGTACGCGCACGTCATCGTCGACGAGGCGCAGGACCTGACGCCGATGCAGTGGCGGATGGTCGGCCGGCGCGGCCGGGGCGGCACGTGGACCGTGGTCGGCGACCCGGCGCAGTCCTCGTGGACCGATCCCGAGGAGGCGGCCGCCGCGCGCGACGAGGCGCTGGGCACGCGGCCGCGGCGCAAGTTCACCCTCACGGTGAACTACCGCAACCCGGCCGAGGTCGCGGAGGTCGCCTCGCGGGTGCTGAAGCTGGCGGCGCCGGGCACGGAGCCGCCGACGGCCGTGCGCTCCACGGGCCTGCAGCCGCGCTTCACGGCGGTGGCGCCCGAGGGGGACCTGCGCTCCACCGTCGTGGAGGAGACCCGGCGGCTGCTGGAGCAGGTGGACGGCACGGTCGGCGTGGTCGTGGCCATGGACCGGCGCGCGGAGGCCGCGGGCTGGCTCGCGGACCTGGGGGAGCGGGCGGTCGCCCTGGGCAGCCTGGAGGCGAAGGGCCTGGAGTACGACGCCACGGTGGTCGTCTCCCCGGCGGAGATCGCGGACGAGTCCCCGGCGGGCCTGCGGGTGCTCTACGTGGCCCTCACCCGTGCGACCCAGCAGCTGACGGTCATCTCCACCGGCCGGGACGCCCCGGACGCCGAGGGGGTCGCGGCGCTGCTGCAGCCGTAGGCCCGGCACAGGGCATAGGGCCGGTTGGTCGGCGGCCAACGGCGTGGTCCCGCAACCGGTCGCCGGTGGGGGGATCACTTCGCGCGAACCTTTGTTAGCCTGGGTTACGGCACCGACTCGATCCAAGCCCCCGGGCCCAACCTTAGTCGCCTAGAGCGACCACTTGCCGCGAGGCGAGCATGGCGGGTCGGTGTCATAGACGTAGGAAGCACCAGGTCCGCGCCCTTCACTCAGTGGAGGGCGCGGACCTTTTTTGTATGGGCCACCCATTCCCCGGGCGCCACTTATCTCGTATGGTGGAAGAGTTCTTCCGAAATTTGTAGCTGGTTACCTTGTACCGGCTGGTAGGTGGGACGATCGGACAACAGGTCCTGCCGCACCTGCCACGTTTCGGCCGGAGCAGAGCTGGGCCCTGTGTAAAAAAGAACCAGGGACAGAAGAGGAACACGGCCATGGCAACGGCGCCCAGCGTCTCGTACTCGATGACGGTCCGCCTGGAAGTGCCCGCGAGCGGAACCGCGGTCTCCCAGCTCACCACCGCCGTGGAGTCCTCCGGTGGCTCGGTCACCGGCCTCGACGTGACCGCATCCGGTCACGAGAAGCTCCGCATCGACGTGACCATCGCGGCGACGTCCACCGCGCACGCCGACGAGATCGTCGAGAAGCTCCGCGGGATCGAGGGCGTCAGCCTCGGCAAGGTCTCCGACCGCACCTTCCTGATGCACCTCGGCGGCAAGATCGAGATGCAGTCGAAGCACCCCATCCGCAACCGGGACGACCTCTCGATGATCTACACCCCGGGCGTGGCCCGCGTGTGCATGGCGATCGCCGAGAACCCCGAGGACGCCCGCCGCCTGACCATCAAGCGCAACTCCGTCGCAGTCGTGACGGACGGCAGCGCCGTGCTGGGCCTCGGCAACATCGGCCCGATGGCCGCGCTGCCCGTCATGGAGGGCAAGGCGGCCCTCTTCAAGCGCTTCGCCGGCATCGACGCCTGGCCGATCTGCCTCGACACCCAGGATTCCGACGAGATCGTCGCCATCGTCAAGGCGATCGCCCCGGGCTTCGCGGGCATCAACCTGGAGGACATCTCCGCGCCGCGCTGCTTCGAGATCGAAGCCCGGCTGCGCGAGGCCCTCGACATCCCCGTCTTCCACGACGACCAGCACGGCACCGCCATCGTGGTCCTCGCCGCCCTCACCAACGCACTGCGCGTGGTGGGCAAGGCCGTTGGCGACGTCAAGGTGGTCATGTCGGGCGCCGGCGCCGCCGGTACCGCCATCCTCAAGCTGCTCCTCGCCGCGGGCGTCAAGAACGCCGTCAGCGCCGACATCCACGGCGTCGTGCACGCGGACCGCCCCGACCTCGTCGACGCGGCCGCGGACTCGCCGCTGCGCTGGATCGCCGACAACACCAACCCCGAGGGCTACACGGGCACCCTGAAGGAGGCCGTGGTCGGCGCCGACGTGTTCATCGGCGTCTCGGCCCCCAACGTCCTGTCCGGCGAGGACGTGGCCGCCATGGCGGAAGGCGCGATCGTGTTCGCGCTCGCGAACCCGGACCCCGAGGTGGACCCGGCGATCGCCCGCCAGACCGCCGCCGTCGTGGCCACCGGCCGTTCCGATTTCCCGAACCAGATCAACAACGTGCTGGTCTTCCCGGGCGTCTTCCGCGGCCTGCTGGACGCCCAGTCCCGGACCGTGAACACCGACATGATGCTGGCCGCCGCGAGCGCCCTGGCCGACGTGGTCGGCGAGGACGAGCTGAACGCGAACTACATCATCCCGTCGGTCTTCAACGACAAGGTCGCCGGCGCGGTCGCCGGAGCCGTCCGCAAGGCCGCCTCCGCGGCCGTGACGGCGCCCACCTCCGTCTGATCCCCGGCGCGTCGCGGGATGCGGGCCCCCCGGGCCGCCCATAGGGTTGCGGGGATGCCCGCGTGGCCCGCGGTCCGCGTCTGACGGACGTCATCCGGAGACCCTCCGGACGGCTTCCGGTGCGGACGGAGCGTCACCGCGGCGTGACTGTGGCGCTTTTCGTGTGACCCCGGCGGGTGCCGGATTGGCTTTCCCGCCGGTGGTGGGGGCAGGATGCGTAACCGGGCGAGAGGGTCTGACGTCAGACCCGGGTCCGGGGACTGTCCTAGGGCCCTGGCAGCATCGGCTTCGATCTCACGCCTCTAAGGCACGTTGAACACGGGAGTACAACATGAACCGCAGTGAGCTGGTGGCCGCTCTGTCCGAGCGCGCCGAGGTGACCCGCAAGGACGCCGACGCCGTTCTGGCCGCGCTCGCCGAGACCGTTGGCGAGATTGTCGCCAAGGGCGACGAGAAGGTCACCATCCCCGGCTTCCTGACCTTCGAGCGCACCCACCGTGCCGCTCGCACCGCGCGCAACCCGCAGACCGGCGACCCCATCCAGATCCCGGCCGGCTACAGCGTGAAGGTCTCCGCGGGCTCCAAGCTCAAGGAAGCCGCCAAGGGCAAGTAGTCCGCCCTTGTGCCGAGGGCCGCACAGGCCCCCGGGACGGCAGGAGTACGTAAGTACTTCGACAAGCACAGAGGCGGCCACCCGGCACCGGGTGGCCGCCTCTCGGCGCTCCCGGGGCCGCGAGTGGCCCCCGGGAGCCAGAACGCCCCCACAGGCCCTGTACGGGGCCTGTGGGGGCGTTCTGGGTCGGTCTGTGCGGATCTCCGGCGTGCCGGCGGACCGGAACGCCGGTCAGACGAGGTCGCCGCCCGGGAGCTCGACCTTGGCGCCCAGTTCCACGAGCTTCTCCATGAAGTTCTCGTAGCCCCGGTTGATCAGGTCGATGCCGTGCACCCGCGAGGTCCCCTCGGCGGCGAGCGCCGCGATCAGGTACGAGAACCCGCCGCGCAGGTCGGGGATGACCAGGTCGGCGCCCTGGAGCTTGGTGGGGCCCGAGACGACGGCCGAGTGCAGGAAGTTGCGCTGGCCGAAGCGGCAGGCGCTGCCGCCCAGGCACTCCCGGTAGAGCTGGATGTGCGCACCCATCTGGTTGAGCGCGGAGGTGAAGCCCAGGCGGGACTCGTAGACCGTCTCGTGGACGATCGAGAGGCCGGTGGCCTGGGTCAGCGCCACGACCAGCGGCTGCTGCCAGTCGGTCTGGAAGCCCGGGTGGACGTCGGTCTCCAGTGCGATGGCCTTGAGCGGGCCGCCCGGGTGCCAGAAGCGGATGCCGTCGTCGTCGATCTCGAACGCCCCGCCGACCCGGCGGAAGGTGTTCAGGAAGGTCATCATCGAACGCTGCTGCGCGCCGCGCACGTAGATGTTGCCGCCGGTGGCCAGCGCCGCGGACGCCCAGGAGGCGGCCTCGAGCCGGTCCGGGAGCGCCTTGTGGTTGTAGCCGCCGAGGCGGTCGACACCGGTGATCCGGATGGTCCGGTCGGTGTCCATGGAGATGATCGCGCCCATCTTCTGCAGGACGCAGATGAGGTCTTCGATCTCCGGTTCGACGGCGGCGTTGCTGAGCTCGGTGACGCCCTCGGCCAGGACGGCCGTCAGCAGCACCTGCTCGGTCGAGCCGACCGACGGGTAGGGCAGACGGATCTTGCAGCCGCGGAGGCGCTGGGGGGCCTCCAGGTACTGGCCGCCCTCGCGCTTCTCGATGGTCGCGCCGAACTGGCGGAGCACCTCGAAGTGGAAGTCGATCGGCCGGCCGCCGATGTCGCAGCCGCCGAGGCCGGGGATGAAGGCGTGGCCGAGGCGGTGCAGCAGCGGACCGCAGAACAGGATCGGGATGCGCGAGGAGCCCGCGTGGGCGTCGATGTCGGCGACGTTCGCGCTCTCGACGTGCGAGGGGTCGAGCACCAGCTCGCCCGGTTCGTCACCGGGGCGGACGGTCACCCCGTGCAGCTGGAGCAGCCCGCGCACGACCCGGACGTCCCGGATGTCCGGAACGTTGCGCAGCCGACTGGGCTCACTGCCCAGCAGGGCCGCGACCATCGCCTTGGGTACGAGGTTCTTCGCGCCGCGGACACGGATCTCGCCCTCGAGCGGAGTTCCGCCGTGGACAAGCAGTACATCGTCACTGATGCCGGTCATGAATCTCGCGTTCCGGAGAGGGGTGGGCAGGGGGCCAGTGAAAAGGGTAAGGGGCATGACCCCCCTGTTCGTAAGGCTGACGGGGCCGTAGGACTGTCATGAATTCGGCACAACACCCTGGGTGCCCGCCAGGTGGCGGAGCGTCTCCTTCCGGCTGGGGTCCGGCCGGGGAGCCGTGCGCGCCCCGTACTGCCGCGGTGCGCCCTGAGCTGCGTACGGTCCGGATGCGCCGCCCACTCCCCCTCACGGGCGAATGTGCGAGATCATGGCGCCATGACCGAGGTGTCCTCCCTCACAGGGCGGCTGCTCGTGGCCACCCCCGCCCTCGCGGACCCGAATTTCGACCGCGCGGTGGTGCTGCTGCTCGACCACGACGAGCAGGGCTCGCTCGGCGTTGTCCTCAACCGGCCCACCCCGGTGGGCGTCGGTGACGTCCTGCTGCCGTGGGCTCCGCTGGCCAAGGATCCCGGAGTGGTCTTCCAGGGCGGCCCGGTGGCGCTGGACTCCGCGCTGGGGCTGGCGGTCATCCCGGGCGAGGAGGGGCCGCTCGGCTGGCGCCGGGTGCACGGGGCGATCGGTCTGGTGGACCTGGAGGCCCCGCCCGAACTCCTCGCGGCGGCCCTGGGGGGCCTGCGCATCTTCGCCGGGTACTCCGGCTGGGGACCGGGGCAGCTGGAGGAGGAACTGGGTGTGGGCGCCTGGTACGTCGTCGACTCCGAGCCGGGCGACGTCTCCTTCCCGGATCCGCAGCGGCTGTGGCGCGCCGTGCTGCGGCGCCAGCGCAGCGAGCTGGCCATGGTGGCCACGTACGCGGACGACCCGTCGCTGAACTGAGCCCGGGGCCGGGCCGGCCGGTGCGGATCCCTCGCGCGCGAGGGACTCGGTACCCTGGCAGTCATGAGCACTCTTGAGCCCGATCGCGGGACTGGTACGGGGACCCTCGTAGAGCCGACGCCGCAGGTGTCCCACGGCGACGGCGACCACGAGCGCTTCGCCCACTACGTCCAGAAGGACAAGATCATGGAGAGCGCGCTCGGGGGCACCCCCGTCGTCGCGCTCTGCGGCAAGGTCTGGGTGCCGGGCCGGGACCCGAAGAAGTACCCGGTCTGCCCCATGTGCAAGGAGATCTACGAGTCCATGGGCCCCGGCGGGGACAAGGACAAGGGCGGCAAGGACGGGAAGTAGTCCTTCGTCCCGCTTCAGGAGGGCCCCCGGTGCGCGGTTTTGCGTACCGGGGGCCTTTTCCGTGCCCTCGGGGCGGGCTAGGGTCGGCCGCGACGAGCACGGTGCGGAACGGGCGTTGCGCACTGTGCAACAGGCTGGCTGCTGTGAAGGGCTGACGCATGGACCTGATCCCCGTACCCCAGGTCGCGGTTCCGGACGGGGACGGCCGCCGCCTCGTCCTGGGGCCCGGGCCGGTGCTGGACACCGGACCGGGCACCGAGGGTGTCGCCCGGTGGCTGCGCAGGGAGCTGGGGTCCGCCACCGGCTGGAGCCTGCCGCCGGCCGCGGCCGGCGCGCGCGCCGACGTACGGCTGCGGATCGACCCCGACCGTGCCGGTGAACTGGGGCCGGAGTCGTACGGGATCACCGTCGGCGCCGACGGCGTGGAGCTGACCGGCGCGAGCCCGGCCGGACTGTTCTGGGGCGCCCAGACGCTGCGTCAGCTGCTGGGTCCCGACGCCTACCGGAAGGCCCCGCTGCCCGGCCGGACCTGGAGCCTGCCGTACGTCGACATCGCCGACGGCCCCCGTTTCGGCTGGCGCGGGCTGATGCTCGACGTGGCCCGGCACTTCCTGCCCAAGGACGCGGTGCTGCGGTACGTCGACCTGCTCGCCGCCCACAAGCTCAACGTGCTGCACCTGCACCTGACGGACGACCAGGGCTGGCGGGTCGAGATCAAGCGCTACCCGCGGCTCACCGAGGTCGGCGCGTGGCGGTCCCGCAGCCGGTGGGGCCACCGGGCCTCCCCGCTGTGGAACGAGACCCCGCACGGCGGCTTCTACACCCAGGACGACCTGCGCGAGATCGTCGCGTACGCGGCGGAGCGGCACGTGCGGGTGGTGCCGGAGATCGACGTGCCGGGGCACTCGCAGGCCGCGATCGCCGCGTACCCGGAGCTGGGGAACACCGACGTGGTGGACACGGCGGCGCTGGAGGTGTGGGACGACTGGGGCATCAACGAGAACGTGCTCGCTCCCACCGAGGCGGTCCTGCGGTTCTACGAGGGGGTCTTCGAAGAGCTGCTGGAGGTGTTCCCGGCGGAGGTCTCGCCCTTCGTGCACGTGGGCGGGGACGAGTGCCCCAAGGCGCAGTGGAAGGCCTCCGGGGTCGCGCAGGCGCGGATCGCGGAGCTGGGGGTCGGCGGCGAGGACGGTCTGCAGTCCTGGTTCATCCGGCACTTCGACGGCTGGCTCGCGGAGCGCGGCCGCCGGCTCATCGGCTGGGACGAGATCCTGGAGGGCGGACTGGCCCCCGGAGCGGCCGTGTCCTCCTGGCGCGGCTACGCGGGCGGCATCGCCGCCGCCGAGGCCGGCCACGACGTGGTGATGTGCCCCGAGCAGCAGGTGTACCTGGATCACCGTCAGACGGACGGCGAGGACGAGCCGATGCCCATCGGGTACGTCAGGACATTGGAGGACGTGTACCGGTTCGAGCCGGTACCGCCGAAGTTGTCCGAAGAGGCCGCCGCCCACGTGCTGGGCGCGCAGGCCAACGTGTGGACCGAGGTGATGGAGGACCAGAGCCGCGTCGACTACCAGGTGTTCCCGCGCCTTGCGGCCTTCGCCGAGGTGGTGTGGTCCCGGCTGCCGCTGCCCGAGGAGCGCGACCACGCGGACTTCGAGGCGCGGATGACGGCGCACTACCGCCGCCTGGACGCCCTCGGGGTCGACTACCGGCCGCCCGGTGGCCCGTTGCCGTGGCAGCGCAGGCCCGGGGTGCTCGGCCGCCCGATCGAGGGAGCGCCCCCGAACGTGTGACGAGCCCCCTGCGGGGTGAGCGCGAGCTCCCCGTGCGGAGGGGATCGAGCGGCGGCGCCGGGTCGGGAACGGGGCGCCGCCGGCGCGGGATCGAAGCCGGATCGAGGCCGGAGCGAGACCGGGTCACGGCCCGATCGCGGCCGGATCACGGCGGGATCGCGCGGGAGGCGCGGGGCCCGTGCGGGGGGCCGTGCGTGGGCTCTTGCGGGGGTGGTGCGCCGGTGGTGCGCGGGCGGTGGACCCTCGCGTCCGGTGCTCCGGAAGATGTGCCAGAGTTGCCACGTCCCGGCGGTGAGCACGTACCGTACGGCGGACAGGCGTGAGCGCCGGGACCGGGACATCGGGAAGGGGCAGCTGGGTTGACCACGCACGCACCGCACGCACCGCAGGCACGGGACTCGTCCCAGGGGCCCCGCAGCGACCCGCGGGCGGGGAACGCGGCGCAGTCCGTGACGCTGCCGGCCTCGCTCGACGAGGCCGTGGCGGCGCTCGCGGCCATGCCCGCCGCCGTCCCCGTGGCGGGCGGCACCGACCTCATGGCCGCCGTCAACGCGGGACTCCTGCGCCCCGCCGCCCTCGTGGGCCTCGGCCGGATCAACGAGATCCGCGGCTGGCAGTACCAGGACGGCCACGCGCTCCTCGGCGCCGGGCTCACGCACGCGCGCATGGGCCGACCGGACTTCGCCGCCCTCATCCCGGCCCTGGCCGCCGCCGCGCGCGCCGCGGGCCCGCCGCAGATCCGCAACGCCGGCACGCTCGGCGGCAACATCGCCACGGCCGCGCCGACGGGTGACGCGCTCCCCGTGCTGGCCGCGCTGGAGGCCGTGCTCGTCATCGTGGGGCCCGGCGGATCGCGGCGCGAGATCCCGGTCTCGCACCTGCTCGCCGGCCGGGAGATGCTCCGCCCCGGAGAGCTGATCGGCTTCGTGCGCGTGCCGTTGCTGCACGCGCCGCAGGTGTTCCTCAAGGCCACGGGCCGTACGGGGCCGGGGCGCGCGACGGCGTCCGTGGGGCTCGTACTGGACCCCGCGCGCCGGGGTGTGCGCTGCGCGATCGGCGCGGTCGCCCCGATGCCGCTGCGGCCGCTGGAAGCCGAGCAGTGGGTTGCTTCGTTGATCGACTGGGACGGGGACCGCAGTCTGGCCCCCGAGGCGCTCGAAGCCTTCGGCGATTACGTCGCGGCGGCCTGCGTGCCCGACCAGGGGGAGCCGGTGGCTCCCGCAGTACTGCATTTGCGGCGGACGGTGGCCGTGCTGGCACGGAGGGCCCTGGGGAGGGCACTGAGCTCATGAGTGAGAACGAGAACACGGGTACCGCGGGTCCGGCGGGGTCCACGGGACCCAACTGGGGCTGGGAGCCGGTGCCGCACGGCGGCGAGTACGACTCCGACGCGACGGCCTTCGTGAAACTGCCGCAGGACATGCTGGACGCGCTCGGCACCGGGGAGCCCCTCGCGGCCCCCGGGCACGGCTACGTGCCGCCCCCGATGATCGTGCCGCTCGGTACGGGGAGTACGGATCCTGCGGCCACGGGCACGTGGACGATCCCGGTGCAGTGGCCGGAGGCGGGCGCGGCGGCCCCGGCGGACACCGGTGCGGGGGCTTCGGGGGCCGCGGCGCGCGCGCCGATCCCGGCGTCGGTGCCCATTCCGGCTTCGGTGGCCGCGGCGTTCGCGGAACCGGCGGCGGAGCCGGTGGCCGAGCCCGTCGCGGAGTCCTTCGGGGAGTCCTTCGCTGAGCCTTTCGCCGAGTCCTTCGCCGAGCCCTTCGCGGGGGACCGGGCGGCCGCGCACGAGTCGGGGACGACCGCCGAGTGGCGGTTCCCCGAGGCGGCGGCGAGCGACGTGTGGACCCCGGGAGGCGCCGGCGACACGGGCAGCTTCGGGCAGCTCGCGGCCGCGGCCGACTGGAGCCAGGCCCCCGCGACGCTGCCCGGCGGGGCCGCGGCCCCGTGGGCGACCCATCCGGACTTCGAGGGTGCGCGCGGGTACGTGGCGCAGCAGCCCGGTTCCGACGGTGCGGGCTCCGACGGGCAGGGTTTCGCCGTGCCGGGTGCCGACCCGCTGGGCTCCGGGGTGTTCCCCGGGGTGTCCGCACCGGCCGTCGGATCCTTCGGCTCGACCCCGGGACGCGGACCGCGCGTGCTGGGCGGCCCGGGAGTCGGCACCCCGCTGGACGGGGAGCCGGGCTACCCGGCCCCGCACGACATCGAGGCCGCCCACGGGCCGGCGCAGGTCCCGGACTCGGGGGAGCGGCAGCATCCGGGGAACGAGGGCGAAGCCCGGGATGGCGTCGAAGCCCGGGATGGCGTCGAAGCCCGGGATGGCGTCGAAGCCCGGGTGGAGGCCGAAGCCCGGGGCGCGGGCGAAGCCCGCGGTGAGAGTGAACCCTGGGGTGAGGCCGAAGCCCGCGGTGAGGCCGCAGCCGAGGCCGCCGACGACCGCGGATCGGCCGAAGCCGGGGATCAGGGCGCGCACGAGGACCGGGGCGGGTCCGGAGCCGGGGCCGTGGAGGCGGAGCAGGGTGACGGCGGAGCCGTGCCGGCCGCCGGCGGAGCCGGGGCCGCGCCCGCGCCGGGTGCGGACGACGCCGACCTCGCTGTCGAGACGGCTCCGGCGGGGACGGCCGAAGGGGTTCCGGGCGAGGGGGCGACGTACGAGGAAGAGGTCGCCGACGGAGCGGACGCCGCGGCCGTCGCCCACCACGAGCACCCGTCGGCCTCCTACGTCCTGCGCGTCAACGGGGCCGACCGCCCCGTCACCGGTGCGTGGATCGGCGAGTCCCTCCTCTACGTGCTGCGCGAGCGCCTCGGCCTCGCCGGCGCCAAGGACGGCTGCTCGCAGGGCGAATGCGGTGCCTGCGCCGTGCAGGTCGACGGCCGGCTCGTCGCCTCCTGCCTGGTCCCGGCCGCCACCGCGGCGGGCAGCGAGGTCCGCACCGTGGAAGGTCTCGCGACCGACGGGGAACTGTCGGACGTACAAGAGGCGTTGTGCAGGTCGGGTGCGGTGCAGTGCGGGTTCTGCGTGCCCGGCATGGCCATGACCATCCACGATCTGCTGGAAGGCAACCACGCCCCCAGCGAGCTGGAGACCCGCCAGGCGCTGTGCGGCAACCTCTGCCGCTGCTCCGGGTACTCCGGCGTCATCGAGGCGGTGCGCGAGGTCGTGGCCGAGCGCGGTTCGGCGGCGGAAGCGGCCGCCGCGGCCTCGGCCGAGGCCCGGATCCCGCACCAGGCCCTGCCGGGCGAGGGCGGCGTCCACGGGATGCAGGGCAATCAGGGGAACCAGGGGAACCACGGGATGCAGGGCGACCAGGGCAGCCAGGGCAACCACGAGGGGGGCACGGCGTGAGCGCCCACGACGCGGCGACGGTCCCGGTGACGGTCTCGGCACCGGTCTCCGAGGGCACGGAGCCGTCGGAGTCGGCGGTCCCGCGCGGCATCGGCGCGTCCGTCCCGGCCACCGACACCCGGGCCAAGACCGAGGGCACCTTCCCCTACGCCGCCGACCTGTGGGCCGAAGGCCTCCTCTGGGCCGCCGTCCTGCGCTCCCCGCACGCCCACGCCCGCATCCTGTCCATCGACACCTCCGCCGCCACCGAAATGCCCGGCGTGCGGGCCGTCGTCACGCACGCCGACGTCCCCGGCGCCACCACGCACGGCCGCCGCATCGCCGACCGGCCCGTCTTCGCGCACGACGTGGTCCGCCACCACGGCGAGCCCATCGCCGCCGTCGCCGCCGACCACCCGGACACCGCACGCCTCGCGGCCGCCGCGATCGCCGTCGAGTACGAGCTCCTCGACCCGGTCACCGACCCCGAACAGGCCTTCGGCGCCCCCGACCTGCACCCCGACGGCAACCTGATCCGCCACATCCCGCTGCGCTACGGCGACCCCGAAGCCACCGGCGACGTCGTCGTCGAGGGCCTCTACCGCATCGGCCGCCAGGACCCCGCCCCCATCGGCGCCGAGGCCGGGCTGGCCGTGCCGCGCCCCGACGGAGGCGTGGAGATCTACACCGCCTCCACCGACCCGCACACCGACCGCGACCTGGCCGCCGCCTGCTTCGGGCTGGAACCGGACCGCGTACGGGTCGTGGTCACCGGGGTCCCGGGCGCGACGGCCGACCGCGAGGACGCCGCGTTCCAGCTCCCGCTCGGCCTGCTCGCCCTGCGCACCGGCTGCCCGGTGAAGCTGGCCGCCACCCGCGAGGAGTCCTTCCTCGGCCACCCCCACCGCCACCCGACGCTGCTGCGCTACCGCCACCACGCGGACGCGGACGGCCGGCTGGTCAAGGTCGAGGCCCAGATCCTGATGGACGCGGGCGCGTACGCCGACGCTTCTTCGGAGTCCCTGGCCGCGGCGGTGGCCTTCGCCGGCGGCCCGTACGTGGTCCCGCACGCCTTCGTGGAAGGCTGGGCGGTCCGTACGAACAACCCCCCGTCGGGCCATGTGCGCGGCGAGGGGGCGATGCAGGTCTGCGCGGCCTACGAGGGCCAGATGGACAAGCTGGCGGCCGCCCTCGGCATCGACGGCGCCGAGCTTCGCCTGCGCAACGTCCTGGCCACCGGCGACCTGCTCCCGACGGGCCAGACGGTCACCTGCCCCGCCCCCGTGGCGGAACTCCTGCGCGCGGTCCGCGACCACGAGCTGCCCGCCCTCCCGAAGGACACCCCGGAGGAGGACTGGCTGCTTCCGGGCGGCCTGGAGGGCGCGGGGGAGCCGGGCGCGGTACGGCGCGGAGTCGGGTACGGGGTCGGCATGGTCCACATGCTCGGCGCCGAGGGCACCGACGAGGTGTCCACGGCCACGGTGAAGATCGTCGGCGGCGCGGCGACGGTCATCTGTGCCGCCGTCGACACCGGCCAGGGCTTCTCCACGCTCGCCCGCCAGATCGTCCAGGAGACCCTGGGCGTCGACGAGGTCGTCACCGCCCCCGTCGACACCGACCAGCCGCCGGCGGGCCCCTCCGCCCACGGCCGCCACACCTGGGTCTCGGGCGGCGCGGTGGAACGCGCCGCGAAGATGGTCCGTACGCAGCTCCTCCAGCCGATGGCACACAAACTCGGCATGTCCACCGAACTCCTCCAGATCGCGGATGGCCGGATCACGTCGTACGACGGCGCCTTCTCCACGACGGTCGCGGAGGCGATGGAGGGCAAGGAACTCTGGGCCACGGCCCAGTGCCGCCCGCACCCCACGGAGCCGCTGGACGGCGACGGCCAGGGCGACGCCTTCGTGGGCCTCGCCTTCTGCGCGATCCGCGCGGTGGTCGACGTGGACATCGAGCTCGGCTCGGTGCGCGTCGTCGAACTCGCCGTCGCCCAGGACGTGGGCCGCATCCTCAACCCCCGCCAGCTGGAAGCCCGTATCGAAGCGGGCGTCATCCAGGGCGTGGGCGCGGCCCTGACGGAAAACCTCCGTACGGCCGCGGGCCTGATCCGCCACCCCGACCTCACGGGCTACGCCCTGCCCACCTCCCTGGACGCCCCGACGGTCCGCATCGTCAAACTCGTCGAAGAACGCGACGTGGTGGCCCCCTTCGGGGCGAAGCCGGCGAGCGCGGTCCCGGTGGTCACGGCCCCGGCGGCAGTGGCCTCGGCGGTCCGCGCGGCCACGGGCCGCCCGGTCAACAGGCTCCCGATCCGGCCATCTGCGGCGGTGTCGGCGCCCAACTCGTAACCTTGTGACCCTGATTGCACCTGCAACCCGGAACTTGGGCCTGTCGGCCTCTGTCGATAGAGTGTTTGTGGACACTGGCGACATGCGTGTGCGAATGCCGCGCGAAGCGGGTGCGAACGGGGACGACGGGGAGTCGGGGAGGCCATCGTGGCAGTGGACTATGGGCCGGGCGTGTTCGGGCTGGATTACGGCGTGGGCGTGGCCTCGCCGGCGGCTCTGGGCGCGCTCCAGGTCGAATACGAATCGCTGACCGACTACAAGAAGCGGGTCGACGGCCTGCTGGAGAAGCTGGACGGCTCCCCGGCGAGCGACAAGAAACTGGCCGACGGCACCCTCCCGGAAAACTCCCTCGGCGAGGGCTTCGCGGAGGCCAAGCGGCTGTTCACGGCCTACTCGACTGTGCACACGCAGTTGCTTGCGCTGTCTAAGGGGCTGGCGGACCAGATCGAGGGGCTCAGCATCGCGATCCAGACGAGCGGCCGTGGTTTCGAGGGCGTCGACGAGGAAACGAAGCGGCGGATGCTGGCGATCAGCAAGCAGGCCGACGCGAACTACGTCCCGGAACGTGACCCGTTGGCGCCTCCGCCCCCGCACAGTTCGGCTTCGCAGGGTGGTTCGTCGGCCGGAACTCAGGGAGAGGGCTTCTGATGGCGACGAACTTCGAGAGCCACACGCACCAGCAGCTGCTGGCCATGCTCGCCTCGGCGAACGCGGAGACCCTCAAGGCGCGCGGCGCCCAGCTGACGGACGCCGCGGCGACCATCAAGGAGATCGGCGAAAGCCTCAAGGACCACCGGGTGACCGGCTGGGAAGGCGAATCGGCGACGGCCTTCCAGGACTGGGTCAGCCGCACGGGCAACGCGACGCTGCGCCTGAGCGAGTACAGCGCCGAGGGCGGCAAGCAGCTGACGCAGGCCGGCCAGGTCGTCATCGAGGTCAAGGCCAACATGCCGACCTACGACGCAGCGGCAGCCGCCAACCTCGAAGCGTCCCGCGAGTACCGCAACGACCCCGACGCACAGCAGATCGGCCAGCAGGCCCACTCGAAGCTGAGCGGCGACCGGCAGCTGGCGATCCAGCAGATGACGAAGCTGGCGCAGGGGTATGAGGCTTCGGCTACTGGGATGGAGATGGCGGAGGTTCCGACGTTTCCCCGGCTGCCAGAACCTTTCGTCCCACCGCATGTCGACGGTACCGAGACGATGGCGCGGCCTGGTGGTTCCTCTGGTGCAGGGGAGTCCTCATACGCGCCAGTGACGCCAGGTCCCAGCGGCTCATCGTCGGGCTTTGGCCCACCTTCCGGGGCGCCAGCAGGGCAGGGCGGTACATCGACGGGTGAGACGACCCCGACACCGGGCCCCGTTCCGGTACCCCCGGACCGCAGCATCGGTACTGGTCTCGACACTGTCGGACCGACGCCGAGTACGACCCTTCCCCCGGCCCCGGGAGTACCCGGAGGCCCGAATCCTGTCGGACCCGGCGGTGGCGGTCCGGGTGTCACCCCTGGCGGGTTCGTCCCGCCCTTGACGCTTCCGCCGGGAGTCGGCGTACCGAAGCCGATCGGCGGTGTCGGCCCCGGCGGGACCATTCCCGGGCCCGGCGGGGTTGGCGGGAAGGGCGGTGGACTGGGCGGTGTTGCCGGGCTGCCCCCGCGCGACAGCGGGATTACGGGTGGCCGACCGGTCACGCCCGGCGGGCCGGGCGCGAGCATCCCACGCGGCACGGTCATCGGTGCGGAGGGCGCCCAGGCGGGCGGTCGCAGCATGGGCATGGGCGGTGGCATGGGTATGGGTGGTGGCGGAGCGCACGGCGGTCTTGGTAATCCCATGGCAGGACGCCGTCTCGCCACTGAACCGGGTGGCGCCTTCGGTGGAGGGCAGCCGGGTGCGGGTGGTCGCTCCATCACTGGCGGTCAGCCGTTTACGCAGGGCGGCTCCGGACTGGTTCGCGGCGGTTCGGGCGCTGGTCCGGTAGGCGGGCCCATGGGTCACGGCGGTGCTGGTGCGCATGCGCCGGGCCGACGGGGAGATGGTCGGCAGGGCGAGCGCCCTGACTACCTGGCTGAGGACGAAGAGACGTGGCAGGGCGATGCTCGTGTCGTCCCGCCGGTGATCGACTGAGTGGAGCGGACGTTGCACGGGATGCGTATGCGTATGCGTAGGGCGAGCGCGGTCTTGGCGGGCTTCCTGCTGGCGGGGGTCGCAGCGACCCCCGCCCACGCGGAGACAATTCGGTCGCAGCAGTGGCATCTCACGTCGATGAAGGCAGAGGACATCTGGAAGACCAGCACAGGAAAAGGTGTCACGGTCGCCATCATTGACAGCGGTGTTGACCCCATCCCAGAGCTGGAAGGCCAAGTTCTGCCGGGCAAGGACTACGCCACGAGTTACAAGGGTGATGAGCGAACGGATTGGAACAACCACGGCACAACCATGGCCGCGATTATCGCGGCTACTGGGAAACATCCCAGTGGCGATGGATCGTTCGGACTCGCGCCTGGAGCCAAGGTTCTCCCGATTCGTGTGCCGCAGGGGGAGAACGCAGCCAATCCGATCTGGACCGAAGCGATTCGGTATGCGGCCGACTCGGACGCAAAGATCATCAACATCTCCATGGCTACATCGGTAGAAGATCCGGCACGCGTTGATGCGGTGAAGTACGCCCTCTCCAAGGGGAAGCTGATCTTTGCTGGTGTGGGTAACAACGGGGATGCGGGGAACCGGGTCCTCTACCCGGCTGCAACGCCAGGAGTGGTGGGGGTTGGTGCCGTCGACAAAAATGGGAAAGCAACTGCGGAATCACAGCACGGTTCTCAGGTCGACTTGACTGCCCCGGGTGCCGACATCGTTACTGCTTGCGCCAGCGATACCAAACTGTGCAAGAACCACGGCACGAGTGACGCCACCGCCCTCGCCTCCGCCTCCGCCGCGCTGATCTGGTCCGCCCACCCCGACTGGACCAACAACCAGGTACTCCGAGTCCTCATGAACACCGCGGGCAAGCCCGTCGACGGCGCCGAGCGCAGTGATTTCATCGGCTACGGAACCGTCCGCCCCCGCATCGCGGTACCCAACCCCGGCGACCCCGGCCCCGCGGACGTCTACCCGCTCCCCGATCTCGCCGCAGCCGGCGGAGGGACGGGGACGAAGGCCCCCTCGGCCCCCTCCCCGTCCAGCCCTGGGGCCTCCGCCTCCGCCCCCGCTCCTCAGGCCGACGTGAAGAAGGACGACGGCGTCGGCGGCAGCCATCTCCCTTACGTCGGGCTCGCGCTCGGCCTCGGGGCGGCTCTGCTCATCGGCGGGGCCGTCACCGCGGTCGTCGTCCGGCGCCGGAGCCGCTGAACCGCGTACCACGACCGTCAGAGTCAGAAGGGAAGGCTGCTCCATGTCGTTCGACGAGGAATGGTCCACGGCCCGGAGCGCCGCCGCAAACGTCTCCACGCGGCTCAACAGCGTGCCGGCCGCGCCCGGCCCCGGCGGCGGCAGCGCCGATCTGGAGCTGAACCAGGACCACATCGGCGAGGTCGGATCCGAGGCCTACAAGCTCCACACCCGGCTCTCCACCGACGGCAAGCACGCCGCCGCCTCCACCGCCGAGGCGGCCGGCGCGCTCACGCGCGAGGGCTTCGCGAGCGGCGCGGCCCTGCTCAAGGTCAACACGCGCTGGGAGAGCCAGCTCAAGACCCTCGTGGCCGCCTGCGCGAACATTTCCAACGGCCTGAACTACTCCCTCTCCTCCCACGCCAAGGAAGAGCAGCAGCTGCACGCCGATTTCACTGCATCCAAGATCGACCAGCTCCTCAAGTAGCGAAGGCAGGCGGACACGTGCTGACGTACGAGAACGTCATGAACGCGCCCCTGGGCCCGCTCCAGACCGCGATCACCGACTGGGCCGCGATGGTCAAGAAG
The DNA here is from genome assembly GCF_045822005.1 of Streptomyces stoeckheimensis. NCBI lineage: Bacteria > Bacillati > Actinomycetota > Actinomycetes > Kitasatosporales > Streptomycetaceae > Streptomyces > Streptomyces stoeckheimensis. The sequence continues at coordinate 5,645,721 of NZ_CP169550.1, forward strand.
CTGGACGAACTGGCGGAGTCGGCCCGCGACGGCATGAAGGCCAAGTCGGACAAGGCCCAGTGGAGCGGCGTCACCGCGGGCGTCGCCCGCTCCCTCGTCGACAAGACGGCCAAGGAGTTCGACGACGCGGCCCGCGAGGCCAAGGGCATCCACCTCCTGCTCACCGACGGGCACGCCACCCTCAAGGCGGTCCAGGAGCAGATCAAGAAGCTGGTCGCGGACGCGCCGGCCGCCGGGTTCCGCATAGACGAGACCGGGCGGGTGTCGGCCATACCGCTCTCCGACCCGCAGGATCGTTACGCCGCCCAGCACGACCCGGACTATCAGGAGAGCCTCCGCAGGAACCGGGGCCTGTGGCAGGACCGGGTCAACCGGGCCGTGGAGGACGCCCAGGACGCGGACGACTCCCTCGTGCGCGCGCTCCAGGCCAATGTCACGGACGACAACAACTTCACCGCGCCGAAGTACGAAACCCTCGATGCCGAACAAGTCGACCGGGCTGCCGACCTGATGAAGAAGGTCACCGGCGACGGGGGCACGGCCCGCAACCCCGAGGCGCTGCGCGAGCTGGAGGACCTGCTCGACGACAACCGCGAGGATCCCGAGTTCGCGACGGGCTTCTACCGGACGATCGGCGCCGAGGGCACGCTGGAGATGTACGCCACCATGTCCCTGGACGCCACGAGCCTCGGCGCCGCGGGCAAGGACCGCGCGCTGACGGTCGCGAACATCCAGAGCGACATGGGCGCGATGCTCGGCCTGGCGACGCACAAGGACGTGCCGAACCACCTCGACGCTGCGTGGACGACCCAGCTGATGAAGGCCGGCCGCAAGGAGATGCAGGTCACCGGCGGTGTGACGACGATCTACGGCTACCAGGCGCTCGGTGCGCTGATCCGCGAGGGCACGTACGACAAGGAGTTCCTGACCTCGGTCGGCCGCGACATGGTCGCCATGGACCGCAAGGATCCGAAGGCCTGGGAGTACCACACCCCGTACGGCCTGGACTCGGTCCTCAACCAGGGCGAGGGCGGAGGCCGGGGCTTCTACCCGCTGACGGGTCTGATGGAGGCCCTCGGCAACCACCCGGACGCGGCGACCGCGTTCTTCAACGAGCCGGTCCGCGAGGACTCGAACGGCGACGGCATCGTCACCAAGGACGACAAGCCGGTCGGCGGTCAGCACGGCAAGGACCAGGGCATGGTCGACTACATGCTCGACAAGAAGCCGTACGCGGACGGCTTCGACATGGCGAGGGCCGGCGACCCGCACGCGGCGCAGGAGGCGCTCGGCGGCGCCCTGGAAGCGGCCGTGTCGGGTCGCGCGGCGGGCGACGAGGACGCGAAGCCCGTACCGCACACCGGCCCGATGACGGATGTCATGGAACGGGTCGTCGCGAAGATCAGCGACAACCCGGAGTTGGTCGCCGCGAAGCCGGGTGGGGACGAGAAGGCCCCGCTGGCCGCGCTGTCCGGCCAGTTCGGCCAGATGGCCGCCGAATACGTACCCGACCTGCAGGCGTCCGCCGCCCACCATTCCGCACAGATCAAGGTGAGCGGTGAGATGGCGGAGTTCAACAAGGCCGACATGGCCCGCTTCCTGGGGGCGGTCGGCCAGGATCCGGGAGCGTACGGAGCGATCGTCAACGCCAACCAGGCCTTCACCGGGGTTCTCGTCAACGACGTCATCGTGCACCGCGCGGAGCACGGGCACTTGGACACGGCGATTGAGAACGCAGTGTTCCCGGGTGGGCAGATCACCGGGATGCTGACGGAGGCCCGGGCCCAGAACATGCACTCCGAGACCGCTCACAGCAACGAGGAGTACGTCAAGGGCGTCGAGGACACTGCGAAGTGGATCAACCGAGGTATCACCGCGGCGGGCGGCAAGTACGTCGAGTTGGTACCGCTCGCCGGTGACGTCCTGGAGTGGGTCCAGGAGGACGTCACCGAGCACTTCGTGGAGGATGCGAAGAAGGAGGGCGAGGACAAGACGGCCGAGACGGAGAAGAAGGTGGCCACGATGTACGCCGCTGCCGAAGAGAGGTCGAGCAGGGCGGCGGACGCCGCCGTCCACCACGCGGCGGCCGGGTCGGGCATGTCGGCGGCGGATGTCGACACGCTGGCGACGGCCGCGTCCAAGGAGTCCGCCGTCGGCCACTCCGTCGGCCGGGATCTCGTGGCGTCTTCGGCAAGTCGGTCGTGAACGGTGGATTCGATGCTGCCGGTTCGAAACGTGAAGGGGACGCTGTGATGGCGTGGGTGCAGGCGGTTCGCGTCACGGGGGTTGTGGCGGGGTTGGTGTTCGTGGCCGGATGCGGGGGTTCGGACCCTGAGGTGAAGGCTCCTGCCGTGAAGAATCCCGAGGTCGCGGCGACCGAGGCGTGTTCCGGGCTCCTCGGGGAGGCGGGCGCGGACGCGCTGGGGCGGGTCCTGCAGTCCTGGTACCTGGTCCCGGACGCCAAGGGGGCCGTGGGAGCCGCGGCCATGGCCAAGGCCGTGGGGGAGGCCCGGGCTGTGCCGTCATGCGTGGTGACCGGCCGGATCGGGTCAGGGAAGCGCGTCGCGGAGGTCCGGCCGTCGGTGGAGGGTGCCGCAGGGGGCGGGGTGCGGGTGGTGCGCGCCGACAAGCAGAGGGCGGTGGCGTTCGACTGCGTCAGCGCCCGGGCCGGGGCCGCGGGCTCCGTGCGGCTCAGCGTCGCCTTCGAGGACCAGTGGGACAGCGAGGGTGAGACCAAGCTCGCGAACGACTACCTCGTCATCGCTCACTCTGCCGCACGCGCGCTGGCCAAGGAGCTGGGCTGCCGCGACGGTGGCGGGCTCCCCGAGCAGGCCTCGGCGCTGCCGGCCGGCTGATCGCGGCCCCTCGCAGGGACGGACGGCGAAGGCCGGTCAGGGGAAGGCCTTCCCCTGACCGGCCTTCGCCGTAGAAGCCGTGACCGGAATCGAACCGGCGTAACTCGCTTTGCAGGCGAGTCCCTCAACCACTCGGGCACACGGCTGGGTGGTGGTGATGTGTATGACCGTACGAGGGTGCGGGAGGGTGGGGAAGGGGTACGCGGGGCGTGCAATGCGACTGCCATGCCGCGTTCACAGAGGGGGCGGGGAGCGGGTGGTCGGGACCTTTGGCCTAGGGCTGGGGGAGGGGGTGGGATCGGTCGGAATGACAGGGCCGAAAGAGCAGTTCGAGCCTTACTCTGGGGCGATGAGCGTCCTCCCGCAGAGAGCTGCTGCCGCACCCGCCGAAGTGATACCCGACGACCCGAAGGGCGGGATCTTCGGGTCCGCGTACCGGACGCTCAGCATCGGGATCATCTCCGTTATTTTTCTGATCGCCTTCGAGGCCACCGCCGTCGGGACCGCCATGCCGGTGGCGGCCCGGGAGCTGGACGGGATCGCGCTCTACGCCTTCGCCTTCTCCGCCTACTTCACGACCAGCCTCTTCGGCATGGTGCTCTCCGGGCAGTGGGCCGACCGGCAGGGGCCGCTGCGGCCGCTGACCGTGGGGATCGGGTCCTTCGCCGCGGGGCTGGTGTGTTCCGGGACCGCCGGGGCGATGTGGATGTTCGTGCTCGGGCGGGCCGTGCAGGGGTTCGGGGGCGGGCTGGTCATCGTCGCGCTCTACGTGGTCGTCAGCCGGGCCTACGAGGAGCGGCTGCGGCCCGCGATCATGGCGGCCTTCGCTGCGAGCTGGGTCGTGCCCTCGATCGTCGGGCCGTTGGCGGCGGGGACCGTGACCGAGCACCTCGGGTGGCGCTGGGTCTTCCTCGGGATACCCGCGCTGGTCTTCGTACCGCTCGCGGTGGCGCTGCCCGCGATCCGGCGGAACGCCTCCGGGCCGGTGGACCCCGAGGCTCCGCCCGTGGCGTTCGACCGGCGGCGGATCCGGCTGGCGCTGGGGATCTCGGTCGGTGCGGGGCTGCTGCAGTACGCCGCGCAGGATCTTCGGTGGCTGTCGTTGCTGCCGGGGCTCGTGGGGGCGGCCCTGCTGGTGCCCGCCGTGCTGGGGCTGCTGCCGCGCGGGACCTATCTGGCGCGGCGCGGGCTGCCGTCGGTGGTGCTGCTGCGGGGCGTGGCCGCGGGGTCGTTCATCGCGGCGGAGAGCTTCGTACCGCTGATGCTGGTCACCCAGCGGGGGCTGAGCCCGACGATGGCCGGGTTCTCGCTCGCCCTGGGCGGGGTGACGTGGGCGGCCGGCTCGTGGGTGCAGTCGCAGGGGCGGGTGGCGCCGTACCGGGAACGGCTGATGGTGCTCGGCATGATCATGGTCGCCGCGGCGATCGCCGGGGTGCCGGCGGTGCTCGTGGAGTGGGTGCCGGTGTGGATCCTGGCGCTGGTGTGGGCGATGGGGTGCCTGGGGATGGGGCTCGTCATCGGCTCCACGAGCGTGCTGCTGCTGAAGCTGTCGGCGCCGGAGGAGGCGGGGGCGAACTCCGCCTCGCTGCAGATCTCGGACGCGCTGGCGAATGTGGTGCTGCTGGCGGCGGGCGGGGCGGCGTTCGCCGCGCTGGGCGGGGGAGCGGTGGGGGCGGCGCACTCCGTGGCGGAGGGGGCCGGGGCTTCGCACCCCGGTGCGTTCGTCGTGGTGTTCCTGCCGATGGCCTGCGTGGCGCTGGTGGGGGCGTGGGTCGCCACCCGGCTGGATGCGGAGCCCGCGCGGGGCTGAGGGTCGCTGGCCGGGTGCGGCGCCGTTGCCGGGGCCAGCCCCGGGACCCGGCGCCTCAAACGTCGGCGGGGCTGGATGTGGGCTGGTGTCGGCCCTGCGGGTGCGGGCCCGGGCCTGTGGGCCTGTGCGGCGCCGTTGCCGGGGGCCAGCCCCCGGACCCCGCGCCTCAAACGCCGGCGGGGCTGGATGTGGGCTGGTGTCGGCCCTGCGGGTGCGGGCCCGGGCCTGTGGGCCTGTGCGGCGCCGTTGCCGGGGGCCAGCCCCCGGACCCCGCGCCTCAAACGTCGGCGGGGCTGGATGTGGCCGGCGTCGGACTGCGCGTGCGGGATGTGGCCGGCGTCGGACTGCGCGTGCGGGGTGGGGGCGGCGTCGTAAAGCGGGCGCATGCCCGGGGTGGGGCTGGCTAGCATCCGGGGATGAGTGAGCTGATCATCGACATGCCCGACGCCGAGCGGGCGGAGCTGGCCGATCTGGCCGATGCCACCGGGCAGAGCGTCGAGGAGGCCGTGCTGGCCGCCGTGCGGGGCTGGGTACGGGGGGAGCGGGAGCGGGCCGGGGGCGAGGCCCTGCGACTGGCCGGGCGGCACGCCGGGCTGCTGAGGCGGCTCGGAGAATGAGCGGGATCGCTGGAACCGGCGGGATCAGCGAAATGGGCGGGACCGGCGGAATCGGCGGAGTGGACGGAATCGGCGGGATGGACGGCATCGGCACCAGGTACCTCGCCCTCCGGGAGGTCCTCGACCTTGCGCGGCACGCCTGTCTCGCCCAGGACCAGCCCGTCGAGCTGCGTGCCCCCGGGCTGCTGGAGTCGGCCGTGCACCGGCCGCGGGCTCGGATGTTCGGGACTTCCGCGTACGAGGACACCTTCGAGCAGGCGGCCGCCCTGCTGCACGGGATCGCGACGAACCACCCCCTCGTCGACGGGAACAAGCGCACCGCCTGGCTCGCCGCCGCCACCTTCCTCGCCCTCAACGGAGTCGATCTCGGTGACGCCGACGAGGACGCCGCGTACGACCTGGTCATCGACGTGGCGTCGGGCGACGAGGAGCACATCGGGCGGATCGCGGAGCGGCTGCGCGGGCTGAACCCGCGAATGTGACGCTCGCCGCACGCGCCGAGGTCACGGGCCTGTCCCTCCGCGAGGGGCGGGCCCGGGCCGGTAAGGTGGCCCGGTTGTCCTACGTACGACTGCCCGTACCGCTGGCCGTACCGATGCCCGGAATGCACGCCCGGAACGGATACGCCGCCGAGAGCCCGAACCGGAGACCGTGACTACTACCGCCTCCCACCACCTCTCACCCGCCTTCCCCGGCCGCGCGCCGTGGGGTACCGCCAGCGCCCTGCGAGCTTGGCAGCAGGGTGCGCTGGACCGGTACCTGGAGACCCAGCCGCGCGACTTCCTCGCCGTCGCGACCCCCGGCGCCGGAAAGACCACCTTCGCGCTGACGCTCGCGTCCTGGCTGCTGCACCACCACGTGGTGCAGCAGGTGACCGTCGTCGCGCCCACCGAGCACCTGAAGAAGCAGTGGGCGGAAGCCGCCGCCCGGATAGGGATCCGGCTGGACCCGGACTACTCCGCCGGCCCGCTCAGCAAGGACTACCACGGGGTCGCCGTCACGTACGCGGGTGTGGGCGTGCGCCCGATGCTGCACCGCAACCGGTGCGAGCAGCGCAAGACCCTGGTGATCCTGGACGAGATCCACCACGCCGGTGACTCGAAGTCCTGGGGCGAGGCCTGTCTGGAGGCCTTCGACCCGGCGACCCGGCGGCTCGCCCTCACCGGCACGCCCTTCCGGTCCGACACCAATCCCATTCCCTTCGTGGCCTATGAAGAGGGGAACGACGGGATTCGGCGGTCCTCCGCCGACTACACCTACGGCTACGGGAACGCCCTGGGCGACGGGGTCGTGCGGCCCGTCATCTTCCTCTCCTACAGCGGCAACATGCGCTGGCGCACCAAGGCGGGCGACGAGATCGCCGCGCGCCTCGGCGAGCCGATGACCAAGGACGCCATCTCGCAGGCCTGGCGCACGGCCCTCGACGCGCGCGGCGACTGGATGCCGAACGTGCTGCGCGCCGCCGACCAGCGGCTGACCGAGGTCAGGAAGGGCATCCCGGACGCGGGCGGGCTGGTCATCGCCGCCGACCAGGACTCCGCGCGCGCCTACGCCAAGCTGATCCGGGAGATCACGGGGACCAAGGCCACCGTCGTGCTGTCCGACGACACCGGCGCCTCGAAGCGGATCGACGAGTTCGCCGCGAGCAACGACCGCTGGATGGTCGCCGTCCGCATGGTGTCCGAGGGCGTCGACGTGCCGAGGCTCGCGGTGGGCGTGTACGCCACCACCATTTCGACCCCGCTGTTCTTCGCGCAGGCCGTCGGGCGCTTCGTGCGTTCGCGCCGGCGCGGCGAGACGGCCTCGGTGTTCCTGCCGACCATTCCCTACCTGCTGGGTTTCGCCAACGAGATGGAAGTCGAGCGCGACCACGTCCTCGACAAGCCGAAGAAGCAGGGCGAGGAAGACCCGTACGCCGACTCCGAGAAGGAGATGGAGGAGGCGAACAAGCAGGAGGACGAGGACACCGGCGACGAGGAGCAGATGTCCTTCGAGGCACTGGAGTCCGACGCCGTCTTCGACCGGGTGCTGTACGACGGCGCCGAGTTCGGCATGCAGGCGCATCCGGGGAGCGAGGAGGAGCAGGACTACCTCGGCATCCCCGGGCTGCTGGAGCCCGACCAGGTGCAGATGCTGCTCCAGAAGCGGCAGTCGCGGCAGATCGCGCACAGCAAGCGCAAGCCCGACTCGGAGGCGGACCTGCTGGAGCTGCCGGCCGACCGGCGCCCGGTGGTCTCCCACAAGGAACTGCTGGAGCTGCGGAAGTCGCTGAACACGATGGTCGGTGCGTACGTCCACCAGAGCGGCAAACCGCACGGGGTGCTCCACACCGAACTGCGCCGCGTGTGCGGCGGACCGCCGAGCGCGGAAGCCACGGCGGGACAGCTGCGCGAGCGGATCAAGAAGGTCCAGGAGTGGGCCACCCGGATGCGGTGATTTCCTACGGAATACGGCACGGGCGGCGGGGAGAGATTTGTACGGTCCCCGCCCGCCCGGGGCGTCGTAGTGGTCGCGCCGCACCCGTGGTGGGAGGCCCTGCGGGGCCGCGCGGGACCGCCCGGGACCGCGGGCCGAGGCCAGGGGCCGAAGGTCACGAATTGGCGGCGATGCGCGTTTTCAACCGGCATAAAAGGGCAGTAGGCGCCCGGATTCTGGACGAGCCCTTCCGCTGAGCGGACCCGCTCGCTAGTGTCCCCGCATCGAACGCCCCGTGGCAGCGCCGCTGCGGGAGCGCAGCCGGTGCCATGGCCGCTACCGGCGGCCTCTCCGTGCGTCGCCGAGGGACCGGCGGCGCTATCCCCAGAGAGTCACCGCCGCCCACCGAAAGAGGGAGAGGCGTCGTGACCGCGGAAACCTCCCAGACTCTCGACCGAGGACTCCGAGTTCTCAAACTGCTCGCCGACACCGACCACGGTCTGACCGTCACCGAGCTCTCCAACCGCCTCGGTGTGAACCGCACCGTGGTCTACCGCCTCCTGGCCACCCTCGAACAGCACGCCCTGGTCCGCCGTGACCTCGGCGGCCGCGCCCGCGTCGGGCTCGGGGTGCTGCGCCTGGGCCGCCAGGTGCACCCGCTCGTGCGCGAGGCCGCGCTGCCCGCGCTGCGCTCCCTCGCCGAGGACATAGGCGCCACCGCGCACCTGACCCTCGTGGACGGAACCGAAGCGCTCGCCGTGGCGGTCGTCGAGCCGACCTGGACCGACTACCACGTGGCCTACCGCCCCGGCTTCCGCCATCCGCTGGACCGCGGGGCAGCCGGCCGGGCCATCCTGGCCGCCCGTCAGGGCACGCTCATCGAGCCCGGGTACACGCTCACCCACGGGGAGCTCGAAGCGGGCGCCAGCGGCGCTGCTGCGCCCCTCGTGGGCATCACCGGGCTGGAGGGCAGCGTGGGCGTCGTCATGCTGGCCGACGCCGTGCCCGAGCGGGTCGGCCCGCGCGTCGTGGACGCCGCCCGCGAGGTGGCCGACGCCCTGCGCTGAGCCGCGCAGCAGGACATCCGGCAGGACGTCCAGCAGGACACCGAGCCGCGCCCCCGACCGCCGGGGGCGCGGCTCGACCCGTTCGGGGGCACCCGCGCTAGATTGGCCCGGTGCTCTCTCGCCTCACACGTCTGCCGCGTCCCGCCGCCCTCGCCGTCTGCGCCGTGCCCGTGCTCGCGCTGTTCGCCGTCGCGGCCTTCGCCCCGCTGCCCTTCGTGATCGCGCAGCCGGGCCTCACGGCCGACGTGCTCGGCTCCCGCGACGGCAAGCAGGTCATCGCCATCACCGGGGCGCCCACCCGCGAGACCACGGGCCAGCTGCGGATGACCACCATCCAGGCGACCGGCCCGTCCACCTCCGTCACCCTCCCCGAGCTGGTCGGCGACTGGTTCGACACCTCCCGGGCCGTCATGCCCAGGGAGTCGGTGTACCCGTCGGGCGGAAGCGACAAGGAGATCGAGGAGCACAACCTGGAGGAGATGACCAAGTCGCAGTCGACGGCCTCCGAGGCCGCCCTCGGCTACCTCCACAAGGACCCGAAGGACGTGAAGGTCGAGCTGAACCTCGCCGACGTCGGCGGTCCGAGCGCCGGACTGCTCTTCTCCCTCGGCATCGTCGACAAGCTCGACGGGAACGGCAGCGGCGGCGATCTCACCGGCGGCAGCACCATCGCCGGTACGGGCACCATCACCGCGTCCGGCGAGGTCGGCGCGGTCGGCGGGGTGGCCCTGAAGACTCAGGCCGCGCGGCGCGACGGGGCGAGCGTGTTCCTCGTACCGGCGGCGGAGTGTTCGGACGCCAAGTCCGAACTGCCCGAGGGGCTGCGGCTGGTCCCCGTCACTTCGCTGACGGATGCGGTTGACGCGCTGCGGGCTCTGCAGAAGAAGGGCGAATCGGTTCCGTCCTGCTGAGCAGGGGGGCCGCCGGCGCCGCCTCCATGCTGCGCCAGGACGGGAACACCAGCGGCGAGAGCGTGGCGAGGAAGTAGATCCCGCCGAACACCAGCAGCGCCCGCGTCACCCCGAACCCGTCGATCAGCAGCCCGGCGGCCAGACCGCCCAGCGGCATCGTCAGCTCGCAGCCCGCCTGGGTCACGCCCGAGACCCGGCTGCGCAGCGCGTCGGGCACCTTCTCCAGCATCACGGTGGTCAGGATCGGATTGAGCACGCCCGCGCCCAGCCCGGACAGGGCCATCGTCACCGCGAGCGGCAGTGAGGTGTCGGTGAAGGCGGCGACCACGTAGCGCGGTGCCCCGCACAGCAGGAACGCCGCGGCGAAGACGGTTCTACGGGGGAACCGCTCGCCCCAGGCTCCGTAGAGCAGGGCCCCCAGCAGCGCGAACCCGCCGAAGAGGGCGACCAGCAAGCCGAGCGCGGTGGCTCCGCCGAGGGCCTCGCGGCCGTGCACGGGCAGCAGGACCGAGGACCAGCCCTGGTCGAGGCCGTTGGTCATCATCACCATCACCGTGACGCCCAGCAGCAGCCGGGTCCGGGTCAGGAACCGCATGCCCTCGGCGAGTTCGGCCCGGTAGCCGGCCAGTGACACCTTCCCGGCGGCACGCTGCGGCTCGGCGGCCGGTATCCCGCGGACGAAGGCGGCGACCAGAGTTGCGGAGGCGCAGAAGGTGGCAGCGTCCAGGAGCAGGACCGACTCGGCGCCGACCGTGGCGATCAGTACGCCGGCCAGCGCGGCCCCGATCATGCGGGCTCCGCGCGAGACGGCGTCGTAGAGGCTGGCGGCGCGGGCGACGGTGGTGCCGGCGTGCTCGGCGAGATGGGGGAGTAGGACGTAGCGCGCGGCCAGTCCGGGGGTGTGCACGAGGCCGCCGACGGCCATCAGCGCGCACAGCATCCAGAACTCCAGCAGCCCGGCGTAGTGCAGCAGCGGGATCGCGCCCACGGACAGCCCGCAGATCAGGTCGGAGACGGCCGAGACCCGGCGGCGCCCGATCCGGTCGATGACCGGGCCCCCGACGAGGGCGGCGATCGCGACGGGCAGGGTGGCGCAGAAGGCGACGATCCCGGCCCGGCCGGCGCTGCCCGTGGTCTGGAGCACGAACCACGGGACCCCGATGAGGGTCAGTGAACTCCCGGCTATCGAGATGGTGTTGGCGATCAGGACGGCGGTGAAGGGGCGACGGCTCACGCGATGCCGCCGTGCGGGCGGGAGAGCGGGGTGCTGCGGGTGATGCGCGCCTGCAGGTGGGCGGGCTGGATCAGGCGGATGCCGGCGGAGATCAGGGCTTCGCCGGCCCGGTTGCGCAGGGCGGAGGCCGGGTGGTGGCAAAGGTGCGGTGCGGCCGCCCGCGCACGGCGCCAGGCAGCGGCCTCGGCGGTGCGGGTGGCGTGGATCGCGGCGTGGTTCTGGGCATGGCTGAAGGCGTGCACGGCAGGACTCCTTCTGCGAAAGGGGGTGAGAGGGGCGCTGCTCGGTGGCGCTACTTGGTGCGCACCGGGAAGGCGTGGGTGTGGAAGCGGACCGTCTCCGTGTCCTCGGAGGGCGGCAGGTCGCGGTAGCTGTTGATCAGGTCGTGGAGCTTGAGGACCAGCTCGTGGCTCTGCTCGGGGGTCAGCTGGAGCGAGAAGTCGCTGAGCTCCGAACTCCGGCGCCACTCCAGCGACCAGGTGTGCGCCTCGCCCAGCCAGGAGGACAGCTCCTGTTCGTGGATCTTCACGACCTCCGCGAGGAAGACCTCCGCGGCACCGCGCGTGGCCGGGTCGGTGTCGTAGACCAGGGCCTCGTCGAAGATCGTGCCGTCCTGGGACGGCCGCCACCAGCGCTCACGGCCCTTGCCGTGCTCGGGGGCGTCCTCGACGAACCCGTACGCGGCCAGCTGGCGCAGGTGGTAGCTGGTGGCACCGCTCGACTCCCCGAGGCGCTCCGCCAGTTGCGAGGCGGTGGCCGGCCCGTGCAGGCGCAGGTCGCCCAGCAGGCGGATGCGCAGCGGGTGGGCGAGGCCGCGCAGGGAGTGGGCGTCGAGCTTGCGGAGCTGGGGTGCGGCGGGCTTCTCGTTCTCGGGCATGCCTCAACAGTAGAGTTGCAAAGAAGTCTCTGCAAGAGTTTCTTTGCAACTACTTCTTTGCATCCGTTCCTTTGGAACTCGCCCGGACTCAGCCCTCCTTGATGAACCCCTCCGCCACCAGCCACTCCTTCGCCACGTCGTGCGGGTCCTGCCCCTCCACGTCCACCAGCGCGTTGAGCCGCTGCGCCGTCTCCGTCGTCAGCCGCTTCGACAGGGGGTCCAGGAGGCCGGCGATCGCCGGGTACTTCTCCAGGGTCTTGGCGTGCAGCTCCGGCGCCGCGTTGTAGTTGGGGAAGAAGTGCCGGTCGTCGGCGAGGGTGTCCAGGTTCATGGCCTTGATCCGGCCGTCCGTGGTGAACGCCTCGCCCAGCAGGCAGGAATCGGACTTCGAGACCTGCGTGTAGATGATTCCGGCGTCCATCTTCATGACGTTGCCCGCCGGGATCTTCATCCCGTACGCCTTCTCCATCCCCGGCAGCCCGTCCTCCCGCGAGGCGAACTCGTTCTCCACGCAGACCGTCACCGCCTTGGGGTCGCGCCGCGACAGCTCCGCCACGTCCGACAGGGTCTTCAGGCCGTACTTGGCGTTGTTCTTCTTGCTGATGGCCAGCGTGTAGGTGTTGTTGAGCGTGGACGGCGGCAGCCACGCCACGCCGTTCTTCACGTCCGCGTCCCGCACCGCCTCCCACTGCTCGTACGGGTCCGTGATCGGCTCGTCGTTGCCGAGGTAGGTGATCCACGCCGTGCCCGTGTACTCGTACATGGCGTCCGCGTCGCCCTGGATGATCGCCTCGCGGGCGCTGATCGACCCGGGCAGGTTGGTGCGGTCCAGCACCTCCGCGCCGGCCGCCTTGAAGATCAGGCCGATCATCTGGCCGAGCACGATGTTCTCGCTGAAGTTCTTCGAGGTGACCGTGAGCGAGGCGCCCTTGAGGGGCTGCCCCTGCCCGACCGAGCCCGGCAGGACGTCGTCCACCATCGGGGACCCGCTCTTGAGCCCGCAGCCGGCGAGCGCGAGCAGGGGCAGCAAGGCGGCAGCGCAGGCCGCGGTCGTCCGTAGGGCGAGCTTGCCCATCTACGCCTCCAGCCCGCGCGGGGTCAGGACCGTCTCGGCCAGGGAGGCCAGCCAGTCCACGAACAGCGCCAGCGCCACCGTCAGCACCGAGCCCAGCACCAGCACCGGCATCCGCTGGGTCTGGATCCCGGAGGTGATCAGGTCGCCGAGGCCCCCGCCGCCGCCGAAGGTGGCCAGGGTCGCGGTGCCGACGTTGAGGACGAGGGCCGTCCGTACGCCCGCCAGGATCAGCGGGACGGCCAGCGGCAGTTCCACCTTCATCAGGGTTCCCATGGAGGACATCCCGATCCCGCGCGAGGCCTCCACCAGCTGAGGGTCGATCCCGCGCAGCCCCGCGACGGTGTTGGACAGCACGGGCAGGACGGCGTAGGCGACCATGCCGATGATCGCCGTCGAGGGGCCGATGCCGAGCCAGATGACCAGCAGGGCCAGGAGGCCGATGGCCGGGGTGGCCTGGCCGATGTTGGCGACGGCGGTGACCAGCGGGGCCGCCCGGCGCAGGCCGCGGCGGGTGAGGGCGATGCCGAGCGGGATCGCGATGATCAGCACCCAGAAGGTGGAGATCGCGGTGAGCTGGACGTGCTGCCACAGGCGGAGTTCGACGTTGCCGTCGGCGAGGGAGTTCTCGGCGATGGTGTCGAGGGTGGCGTTGGTGATCCACAGGTACGTGGCCAGCAGCACCAGCGCCAGCACGATGGGCAGCGTCACCAGCCGGGCCCAGGTGAGCCGGCGCCCGGGGCGGGGCGGCGCGATGGAGGCCATGACCTCCTCGCCGGGCTCGGGCTCCTCCGGATCGCGGAAGACGTGGCCCTTGAGCTCGTGCTCGCCGGGCGGGCGTTCGGGGGAGACCGGGTTCCGCGGGCTCATGAGCCCTCCGAACCGTCCCGGAGCCCCTCCAGGTCCCGCTCGACGCGGTGGTGGCGCAGCTCCTCCAGGTCGTGCGCGTGCTCGGCCGCCGTCAGCCGGTCGGCCTCCAGCATCTCGTGCACGGAGTTCATCAGGGTCTCCATGTCCACGACGCCGATGTACTCGCCGCGCCGCCCGGTGACGGCCACCCGGCCGCCGCTGTCGGTGAGTACGGCCTCCAGGGCGTCGTGCAGGGTCGCGTCCCGGGTCACCGTGTCGTGCACGAGCTGGCCGGCCCGGGCGAGGGAGCCCTTGGCGCGCATCAGGTCGCCGCGGCGCAGCCATTTGTACGGGCGGCCGCGCCGGTCCAGCATCAGCAGCTCGTTGCCCTGGCCGGCGCGCAGGGTGTTGAAGATCTGCTGGAGCGGGTCGTCCACGGACACGGTCGGGAACTCGGCGATCTCCACGTCCCGCACCCGGGTCAGGTTGAGCCGCTTGAGGGCCGCCCCGGCGCCGACGAAGCCGGAGACGAAGTCGTCGGCGGGGTTGGTGAGGATCGCCTCGGGGGTGTCGAACTGCGCGATGTGCGAGCGCTCGCGCAGGACGGCGATCCGGTCGCCCAGCTTGATGGCCTCGTCGAAGTCGTGGGTGACGAAGACGATCGTCTTGTGCAGCTCGTGCTGGAGCCGGATCAGCTCGTCCTGGAGGTGGTCGCGGGTGATGGGGTCGACGGCGCCGAAGGGCTCGTCCATCAGCAGGACGGGCGGGTCGGCGGCGAGCGCCCGGGCCACGCCCACGCGCTGCTGCTGGCCGCCGGAGAGCTGGCGCGGGTAGCGGCCGTGGAACTCGCGCGGGTCCAGGCCGACCAGGTCGAGCATCTCCTCCACCCGGTCCTTCGCGCGGGACTTGGACCAGCCGGTCATCTTCGGGACCAGGGCGATGTTCTCGGCGACCGTCATGTGCGGGAAGAGCCCGGAGGACTGGATCGCGTACCCGATCTTGCGGCGCAGTTTGACCGGGTCCATGTCGGTGACGTCCTCGTCGCCGATGCGGATCCGGCCGGAGGTGGGCTCGATCAGCCGGTTGATCATCTTGAGGGTGGTGGACTTCCCGCAGCCGGAGGGGCCGACGAAGACCACCAGTTCGCCCGCCTTGATCTCCATGGAGACGTCGTCGACGGAGGGGTTGGGGTTGCCGGGGTAGCGCTTGGTGAGGTTCTCCAGCTGGATGGTGGCGCCGGAGGCGGCGGCCGGCTGCGGGCTCGCCTCCGGCTGCGGGCTCGTCGTCGGCGCGGACGTCGGCTCAGACACGGATTCCCCTCGGGATGGTGAGACGGCCGAGCAGGACGTACGCGGCGTCGAAGAGCAGGGCGAGGATGACGACGCCGAGCGTCCCCGCGAGGACCTGGTTGATGGCGTTGGCGCTGCCGAGCGAGGCGATCCCGCGGAAGATCTCGTTGCCCAGGCCCGGCCCGGAGGCGTAGGCGGCGATGGCCGCGATGCCCATCAGCATCTGCGTGGAGACCCGGATGCCGGTCAGGATCGGCGGCCAGGCGAGCGGCAGCTCCACCTTCAGCAGCTGGGCGCTGCGCGACATCCCGATGCCCTTGGCGGCATCGACCAGGGCTGGATCAACCCCGCGCAGCCCCACGATGGAGTTGCGGACGATGGGCAGCAGCCCGTACAGCGTCAGGGCGATCACGGTCGGTGCGACGCCGAGGCCGACGATCGGGATCAGCAGGCCGATCATGGCGAGGGAGGGGATGGTCAGCACCGTGGAGGTGGAGGTGACCGCGAGGTTCCCGGCCCAGCCGCTGCGGTAGGTCAGGACGCCGATGGCGACGCCGAGGGCGGTCGCGATCACCATGCACTGGAAGACGGCGCTGGCGTGCTGGAAGGCGTCGGTGAGGAGCTGCTGGTGGCGGTTGGACAGGTAGGCCCAGAAACTCACGCCACGTCACCTCGTCCGTTTCGTCCGTCGTTCTCGTCCGTCGTTGCCGCGGGTCGGTCGGATCAGTCGTCCTCGGCCGCCTGTTCGACCAGGGGGATGATCCGCAGAGGTACGGGATTTTCCATGACAATCGCCGTTGAAGCCCTCACGATGCCATCAAACGCGACAACCCGGTCGATCACCCGCTGGAGATCCGCGTTGGAGCGGGCCACGAGCCGGCACAGCATGTCCCCGTGCCCGGTCGTCGTGTGCAGCTCCAGTACCTCCGGGACCCCGTCCAAGTGGGCCCGTACGTCCGCGCCTTGACCCTGTTTGATCTCCAGCGTGGCGAAGGCCGTCACCGGGTATCCCAGGGCCGCCGGGTCCACCTGCGGACCGAAACCGCGGATGACTCCGTTCGACTGAAGCCGGTCCAGCCGGGCCTGCGCGGTGCCGCGCGCCACGCCGAGCCGGCGCGAGACCTCCAGGACTCCTATGCGGGGCTCGCGGGCGAGCAGGACGATGAGCCGGCCGTCGAGCTCGTCGATTCCCATGGGTGCCTCCGGGGTGGTCGGTCGGTGGTCATAGTGCACAGATATCCCAGCCATGGTGGGCTGAGACTGGTCAGTCTGTACAGCAGAAATGGAAACTATTGCGCAGCTTGTGGAACGGCGGGACTCTGCGGTCATGACTGAGACCCAGCCGCTCGACACCGCACCGCGCACCGCCGCCAAGGCCGATCCCTTCCCCGTCAAGGGCATGGACGCGGTCGTCTTCGCCGTAGGCAACGCCAAGCAGGCCGCGCACTACTACTCGACCGCCTTCGGCATGAAGCTCGTCGCCTACTCCGGACCGGAGAACGGCACGCGCGAGACGGCCAGCTACGTCCTGACCAACGGCGCCGCGCGGTTCGTCCTCACCTCGGTCATCAAGGCCTCCACCGACCGCGGCCGCTTCCTCGCCGAGCACGTCGCCGACCACGGCGACGGCGTCGTCGACCTGGCGATCGAGGTCCCGGACGTCAAGGCGGCCTACGCCTACGCCGTCGAGCACGGCGCGCGCGGCCTGGACGAGCCGTACGAGCTCACCGACGAGCACGGCACGGTGCGGCTGGCGGCGATCGCCACCTACGGCCAGACCCGGCACACCCTGGTCGAGCGCGGCGACTACACCGGCCCCTACCTGCCCGGCTTCGTCTCCGTCGACCCGATGGTCGAGCCCCCGGCCAAGCGCACCTTCCAGGCCATCGACCACTGCGTGGGCAACGTCGAGCTCGGCCGGATGAACGAGTGGGTGGCCTTCTACAACAAGGTCATGGGCTTCACGAACATGAAGGAGTTCGTGGGCGACGACATCGCGACCGAGTACTCGGCGCTGATGTCGAAGGTCGTCGCGGACGGCACCCTCAAGGTGAAGTTCCCGATCAACGAGCCGGCGATCGCGAAGAAGAAGTCGCAGATCGACGAGTACCTGGAGTTCTACGGCGGCGCCGGCGTCCAGCACATCGCGCTCGCGACGAACGACATCGTCCGCACGGTGCGGGCGATGCGGGCGGCGGGCGTGACCTTCCTGGACACCCCGGACTCGTACTACGACACGCTCGGCGAGTGGGCCGGCGAGACCCGGGTGCCGGTCGAGACCCTGCGCGAGCTGAAGATCCTCGTCGACCGCGACGAGGACGGCTACCTGCTGCAGATCTTCACGAAGCCGGTCCAGGACCGCCCGACGGTCTTCTTCGAGATGATCGAGCGCCACGGCTCCATGGGCTTCGGCAAGGGCAACTTCAAGGCCCTGTTCGAGGCGATCGAGCGGGAGCAGGAGAAGCGGGGCAACCTCTAGGGGGTTGCGTCGGCCGGGTTGCGGGGCCCTTGCGGCGCCGCTCCCGGGGCTCCGCCCCGGACCCCGTGCCTCAAACGCCGGCGAGGCTGGATTTCCAGCCCGCCGGCGTTCACGTGATGGGCCCCGCTACGGCTTCGGCTTCGGCTTCGGGACGGGCTTCGCCTTCGGGAGTTCCGGGGCCACCCACGGCTTGGTGGGCTGCATGTTCTCCGGGCCGCCCGCCGGGGGCTTGCCGATCGTCGCCAGGGCCTCCTTCGCCAGCGGGGCCCGGACCGGCGAGAACCGCGGGTTCGTCCGCAGGGCCTCCTCCAGGTGCCGCCGCGCCGCGGCCACGTCGCCCAGGCCCCGTTCGATCACCGCCCGGTGGTACGAGAACTCCGCGAGCCGCAGCCCCTGCTCCGTGGCCTTCTTCGCGTACTCCAGAGCCCCCGCGTCGTCGCCCGTCTTGTGCAGCGCCCAGCCCAGCGCGTCCGCCACCGGCAGGCTCTTGTGCCGGGCCCACTCCGCCGTGAGGCGCCGTACGGCCGCCGCCGGGTCGCCGTGGTCCGCCTCGAACCGGCCCAGGAGCAGCTCCTCGTTCACCCCGCTCCGGGCGGCCTGCGCCGGGATCCCGTCGTACACCGCCTTCGCCTCGTCGCCCCGGCCCAGCGACTCCAGCAGCTCGCCCAGCTCCAGCGACAGCGCCGGCACCGCGGCCCGGCCCAGCGCCAGCCGGTAGTCCCGTACGGCCTCACCGCCCCGGCCCAGCGCCGCCAGCACCCGTGCCCGCCCGCCCAGCGCCGCCGCCTGGCCCGGATCGGTGCGCAGCGCGGCCTCGTACTGCTTCAGCGCCTGCGCGTCGTCACCGCGCTCCCACGCCAGCTCCCCGAGCCGGAACAGCACGTACGCCTTCTCCGCCGGGGCCTTCGCCGCGCCCCCCGCGTGCTCCATCGACATGGCCGCGTCCTCGCGCCAGCCCCGGTCCCGGTACACCTGCGAGGCCTTCATGAAGGCCGCCAGTCCCGGCCGCATGTCGACCAGGCGCTCCATCGCCTTCTCCGCCGCCTTGTAGTCCCCGAGCCCGCCGTACGCGTCCACGAGCACCGGGTACGCCGTCCACCGCTTCGGCTCCTGCGCCCGTACCAGCTCGCCCCACTTCTTCCCGGTCCCGAAGTCCCGTCGGGCGTTGGCCAGCGTGCCCATGCCCGTCATCGCGTCGAAGTTGCCCTTCTCGGCCGGGCGCAGCTCCAGCGAGCGCTTCAGCGCGCCCTCCGCCTTCGGGTACCAGGCGGGATCGGCCGTCCGCCGCGCCTGCTCCAGGTACGCGGAGCCCAGCACCGCCCACGAGGCCTCGTCCTTCGGGTGCTCCGCGACCCACTTCTCCCGGTCGGCGACCAGCGCCGACAGGTCCACCGCCGCCACCGGCGCACCCATGCCGACCGCCGCGCGGGCCCGCTCGCTGGGCCCCGGCGGGCGCGCGTCGTCGCCCGTGCGGGCCGGGCGGATCAGCAGGGCCCCGGCGATCAGGACCACCAGGGCCGCCGCTGCCACGAGCGTCTTGCGGCCGGTGAAGGTCACGGGCGGGGCAGCCTGCGGCTGCCTCTCCTGGGAGACGAATGCGTCGCGCAGAGGGTCCATGGGGTCACTGTGCGTCAATATGAAGAGCTCGCCGAGGTGTCCGAAGAACGTCGCGGGCGTGTTCACACCGATGGCCCCGGGTGCCACGCTGGCCCCATGGCTGACGATGTTGACGAAGTTGATGACGGGTCGCGCGAACTCCACGAGCTGCTCCACGAGCGGCTCCTCGAAGGACTTCCGCCCGCGGCCCTGCTCACCGACCCCCAGGTGACCGCCTCCTACGCCACCGACATGGCCAGCTTCTGCGCCGCCGGCACCCCGGCCGCGGTGGTCCTGCCCCGGACCGTCGAACAGGTCCAGCACGTCCTGCGCACCGCCCACGCGCTGCGCGTGCCCGTGGTCCCCCAGGGCGCCCGTACCGGTCTGTCGGGCGCGGCCAACGCCTCCGACGGCTGCATCGTGCTGTCCCTCGTGAAGATGGACCGGATCCTGGAGATCGACACCGTCGACCGGATCGCCGTCGTCGAACCGGGCGTCGTCAACGCCGTCCTCTCGCGCGCCGTCGCCGAGCGCGGCCTGCACTACCCGCCGGACCCCTCCAGCTGGGAGCAGTGCACCATCGGCGGGAACATCGGCACCGCCGCCGGCGGTCTGTGCTGCGTCAAGTACGGGGTCACCGCCGAGTACGTCCTCGGCCTCGACGTGGTCCTCGCCGACGGCAGGCTCCTGCAGACCGGCCGGCGCACCGCCAAGGGCGTCGCGGGGTACGACCTCACCCGCCTGTTCGTCGGCTCCGAAGGCAGCCTCGGCGTCGTCGTCCGGGCCGTCCTCGCCCTGCGCCCGGCCCCGCCCCGCCAGCTCGCGCTCGCCGCCGAGTTCCCCTCCGCCGCGGCCGCCTGCGCAGCCGTCTGCGCCGTCATGGAAGCCGGCCTGACGCCCTCTCTGCTGGAGCTGATGGACCGTACGACCGTCCGCGCCGTCAACGCGCTGGGCAAGATGGGCCTGCCCGAGACCACCGAGGCCCTGCTGCTCGCCGCCTTCGACACCCCGCACGCGCCCGAGGACCTGGCCGCCGTGGGAGCGCTGTGCACCGCCGCCGGGGCGAGCGCCGTCGTACCGGCCGAGGACGCGGCCGAGTCCGAACTGCTCCTCCAGGCCCGCCGGATGGCGCTGCCCGCCCTGGAGGCCCTGCGGCCCGCGACGATGATCGACGACGTGTGCGTACCGCGGACCCGGCTCGCCGAGATGCTGGACGGCACCGCGGCCATCGCCCGTACGCACGACCTGCTCATCGGGGTCTGCGCGCACGCCGGCGACGGGAACACCCACCCCATCGTCTGCTTCGACCCCGCCGACGAGGACGAGACCCGGCGGGCCCGCGCGTCCTTCGAGGAGATCATGGCGCTGGGGCTCGAACTGGGCGGGACCATCACGGGGGAGCACGGGGTCGGCGTCCTGAAGAAGGAGTGGCTCGCCCGCGAACTCGGCCCGGTGGGCCTGGAGATGCAGCGCGCCGTCAAGCACGCCTTCGACCCGGAGGGACTGCTCAACCCGGGCAAGCTCTTCTGAGTCACAGCTCCCCGTCCGCCGACTCGTCCGACGGCCACGGGTCGCGCATCCACAGCTCGTCGGCCGGCGTCGGGGCGAGCAGCTCGGCCAGCGCCGCGTCCAGGCCGAGCCGGTCGGCCTCGGTGCCGGGCGGCACGATCCGCAGGGTCCGCTCCAGCCAGGCCGACACCGACACGGCGGGCGCCTCCAGCAGGGCGTCGCCGTCGGGGGAGCTGAGCGCCATGCACAGGACGGCCTGCTGGCCGACCTTCGTGGGCCAGATCCGCACGTCTCCGTGGCCGCACGGACGGAACACCCCCTCGACCAGCAGCTCCCGGGCGAAGGTCCAGTTGACCGGGGTGCTGGAGCCGGTGTGGAAGGTGATGTGCACGGCGTACGGGTCGTCCGTCAGGTACAGCAGGCGGGCGGGGACGGGGACGCTGCGCTCGGGGGACAGGACCAGCTTCAGTTCCAGCTCGCGCTCGACGACGGGGTGGTGCATGGCGGCCTCACTTCGGTACGGGGTACGTGTTCGGGTGGTGCGCGGGGCCTTCCGGCGGCCCACACCCGGAGAGAGCGCCGAAGTGCCCGGGTATGACGCGACTTCGCGAGGCACTTCGAGGATTGGCCGAAATCAATCGCCTGACCGAAATCATGCGTACGAGGCCGTGCTCGTCCGTGTGCGTCTGTGTGCGTCGGCGATCGTCTGCGTTCGCCCGATCGCTTGGATTCTCCCGTTACCGGACCTGTCGGGGGGCGGTTCTTGGCTATGGTCCACCCCTGCAAGAAGCCTCAAGCCACGATCGGAGTTGGGGACATTGACGGCCTCCCCTGGTGACGGCGAGCACGCGGCCCGCGAGGGCTACTACCCCGATCCGTCCATCCCCGGGTACGTCAGGTTCTGGAACGGCCTGAACTGGGTTCCCGGTACGAGCCGCCCGGCGGCCCCTGCCGACGAGACGGGTCCCGTGTTCCTCGACCAGACGGGCGTGAGCGAGGCGCTGCGCGTGCCGGAACACCGACCGCAGCCGCGCCCCGCGCTGGCCCCTGCCCCCGCGCCGGTTCCCGCACCGGCCCCGGCGGCGGCCCCGGCTCCCGCGTCCTGGCCGGAGCCCGCCGGCTCCGCGGCGGCTCCGGCCGAGCGGTCCGAGGTGGAGTCCTGGTCGGAGTCCGCTTCGCGGTCGGATTTCGAGCCCTGGCCGGGGGCCGGGCCGTCCGAGCCCGGGTCCGGGATCGGGTCCGAGCCCGGGATCGGGTCGGGGCAAGGGGGCGAGGCCGTGGAATGGCAGGCCGATCCGCTCCACCAGTCCGGTTTCGGCGGGCCGCGCGACCACCGGGTGTCCTGGGGCCACGAGGAGGAGGCCGCCGCCCGCCCCGCCGGAATCTCCCTGGCCCGCCCGCCGGTCCCGGCCCCGACGCCGCACCAGGCCCAGGCCCAGGCGCCGGCACCGGCCCAGGCCCAGGCGGCGGTTCACCGCTCGGCGCAGGCGCCCGCCCAGGCCCAGGCGCCGGCTCACCGCTCGGCCCAGGCAGCGCCCCAGGGCCAGGCCCACCGCTCTGCGCAGGCCCCGGTTCGGCACTCGGCCCCGCACGCCGTGTCGGCCGCCCTGCCCGCGCAGGTGTCCGGCTCCGCCGCCCCGGGCGGCCTCGGCATCCTGTCGGCGCCCTCCCCGGTCGCGGCCCATGCCCCCGCGGCGGCCCCCGCCCCCGCCCCCGTGTGGCCCGCCGCCCCGGGGTCGCCCGGCCCGGACCCGGAGCCGGCGGAGCGCGTGCGGCGCCCGGAGCGCCCGGCCCCGGCCGTCCCGGCGGAGCCCGCCCGGCGCGTGTCCCCCGTAGAGCCGGCGGACCGTGCGGAGCGGGCCGAGGCCGCGGTGCCCCCGGCTCCGCGTCCCGAGAGGACCGGCCGCGCGGTGTTCGAGCGGATGGCGGAGCGGGCCGTGCGCCCCGCCGGGCTCGTGCGCCGCGCGACGGCCCGGCTGTTGGACTTCCTCGTGTACGCCGCCGTCGCGACCGGGGTGGCGCTGCCCCTCGTGCCCGGGGCGACCGCACACCTCCAGGCCAAGGTGGACGCCGCCCGGGCGGGCGGCCGGACCACCACCGTGTGGCTGCTCGACGGGACCATCGCGGGCTCGCTGGGCCTCGTCCTGGGCGCCGTCCTCCTCTTCGGCGTCTTCTACGAAGCCCTGCCCACGGCCCGTTGGGGCCGCACCCCGGGCAAGAAGCTGCTCGGCGTACGGGTCCTGGCCACGGCCACGCTGCGCCCGCCCCGCTTCGGCGCGGCACTGCGCCGCTGGCTCGTGTACGCCCTCCTGGGCCTCCCGGGGGCCCTGTGGGCCCTCGCGGACCGCCAGCGCCGCCGCACCCTCCACGACCGCGCCGCACGCACGTACGTGGCTCGCTAGGCCCTCTCCCGACGCTCGGTCCCCCGAATGGACGCGTCCCAATTGCGGGCCGCTCCGGGCCGGGTTCGACTCGGGCCATGAGCACCGACCAGCCGCCGCCGGGCCAGCCGCCCGAGGACGACCCGTTCCTCAAGAAGCCCCAGGAACCGACGCCTCCGCCGTCGGGTGGTTCGCCGTACGGATCACCGCCCGCAGGCGCCGGCGGAGGCTTCCCGCCGCCCCCGCCCGGAGGCGGAGGGGGCTACCCTCCGCCGCCCCCGCCCGGGGGAGGCGGCTACCCGCCCCCGCCGCCCCCGTACGGAGGCCCCGGCGGTGGCGACCCGTACGGCGGTGGCGGCGGCTACGGCATGCCCGACCCGCTCGCCGGGATGCCGCCGCTCGCAGACTTCGGCAAGCGGCTCGCCGCCCGCGTCATCGACCTGCTGATCATCGCCGTCCCGCTGTTCGTCATCCAGCTCTTCGCCGGTGACCGCAACCGCTACACGGTCGAGACGAACAAGGGCGAGGACGTCACCGAGGTCATTACCAAGTCCTACAGCGGCAGCGGTCTGGTCATGACGCTGATCTCGATCGTCGCCTACGTCGGCTACGACTGGTGGTTCGTCAAGAAGAACGGCCAGACCCTCGGCAAGAAGTGGATGGGCCTGCGCGTCGCGATGCTCAACGACGGCAGCGTCCCGCAGTCCAACGCCGCGCTCTCCCGCTCCGCCGTGCTCTGGCTGCCGACGCTGATCTGCTGCTTCTGCCTGTGGCCGATCGCACTCGTCATCTCGATGCTCGTCGACAAGCCCTACAAGCAGGGTCTGCACGACAAGGTGGCCAAGACCGTGGTGGTCCAAGCCACCTAGAAGGCCACCGAGCTGCGCAGTCCGGTGCGCGGGCGGTCTCCCCACGGGGGAGGCCGCCCGCGCCGCGGTGTGCACGGTGCGCGCGGTGTCAGTGGTGTACGGGGTGTTCCACCGGGGCCGGTGCGGGGGCGCCGGCGGCCGCCACGTCCGGCGGCACGGTGTCCGGACCCCCGAGATGCAGGGCGGCGGTCCTCGTACGGGTCGCCGCGTGCCGCCCGCGCCGGCGGGGCAGCGGGACGGTGAGTGCGACGAGGAGCCCGAGGGCGAGGGCGGCGGCGGAGATGACCGCGACGCCGAGACCCGTACGCGTCTGCGAGAGCAGCAGCATGGCGATCGTCGACACGATGACGGTGGCGGACCCGTAGGCGAGCTGTGCGGCAGTCGGACGCGGCATGGCGATATCCGTCCTCGAAGCGGGAGGGGGAGTCGGCTCGACCAGGTCTGGCGTCGAGTGACTCTACGACGGTGGATGCCCGAGCGGAACTGTCGGTAAGCACGACCTCACCCATGGGAGGGGAAGCAGCGGAGCACGGGGGGCGCACGGGGGGCACCGCTGGGGTTCGTGGGGTGGGGAGGAGCGGGTGCGGCCGAGGGTCCGTTGAGGGGGCGGAAGTCCCCTTCGTCCGCTATGGCCGCGGAACGTCCGAATAGCGGAACTCAGTGACCGCATAGTGCAGTTGTAAGGAACAAGTCAAGGTCTGTCTTTTCTTGCGCTTGTCCGGTCAAATGTCGTCACTTGAGACGCGCGCCGCACGGAACCCCCCACTCCTACGGAGAAGTTCCGCACCACCTTCGCGGCCGCGGGAGGGGAACGACATCAAGTGACCAGCAACTCGGCCAGAAGACGAGCGCTGCGCGCCGCCGCAATCGGCGTGACCCTGGCAGCGACGGCGGCCACCGGCGCCGCCTTCACGATGGCCACGGCAGACCCGGGTGCGAGGGTGTCTGCCGCGGACCGCCAGGACCCGACCGCTCCCTCCAAGGAGCAGGTCAAGCACAACCTCGAGGGCCCGTTCAGCAAGCAGCAGGAGCAGGCCCGCAAGGCCGCCCTGGAGCAGGTGCTGAGCGGCAAGAAGGACGTCGAGCAGCGGGGCGCCTCCAAGGTCGTCAAGCTCGACGAGAAGAAGTACGTCGAGCTCGGCCGCGAGAAGACCGACAAGATCTTCACGATCCTCGTCGACTTCGGCGACCAGGTGGACAACACCACCACGTTCGACCCGGACGGCCCCGGCCCCAAGCCGCCGGTGCCCAAGTACGGCGGCAACCCGGGCCCGCTGCACAACCAGATCGCCCAGCCCGACCGTGCGGTCAACAACAGCACGGCCTGGCGCAAGGACTTCAACCGCGCGTACTTCCAGGACCTGTACTTCGGTACCGGTGCCGGCAAGCACTCGCTGAAGACCTACTACGAGAAGACCTCCTCGGGCCGTTACTCGGTCGAGGGCGAGGTGGCCGACTGGGTCAAGGTTCCGTACAACGAGGCCCGTTACGGCTCGAACTACTGCGGCCAGACCAACTGCGCCAACGTCTGGGACACGGTCAAGGACGGCGTGACCGCCTGGGCCGAGGGCCAGAAGAAGGCCGGCAAGACCGACGCCCAGATCAAGGCGCAGATGGCCCAGTACGACCTCTGGGACCGCTACGACTTCGACGGCGACGGCAACTTCAACGAGCCCGACGGCTACATCGACCACTTCCAGATCGTCCACGCGGGCGAGGACGAGTCGGCCGGCGGCGGCGTGCAGGGCACCAACGCCCTCTGGGCCCACCGCTGGTACGCCTACGGCACCGAGGCCGGCAAGAGCGGCCCGGCCAACAACAAGGCCGGCGGCACCCAGATCGGCAACACCGGCATCTGGGTCGGCGACTACACGATGCAGCCCGAGAACGGCGGCCTCGGCGTCTTCGCGCACGAGTACGGCCACGACCTGGGCCTGCCGGACCTCTACGACACCTCCGGTGGCGGCGAGAACTCGGTCGGTTTCTGGTCCCTGATGTCGGCCGGCTCCTGGCTCGGCAACGGCAAGGACTCCATAGGCGACCTCCCGGGCGACATGACCGCCTGGGACAAGTTCCAGCTGGGCTGGCTGAACTACGACAAGGCCAAGGCCGCGACGAAGTCCATCCACAAGCTGGGCGTCTCGGAGTACAACACCAAGGACAAGCAGGCGCTGCTCGTCGACCTTCCCAAGAAGAAGGTCACCACCGACATCGTCGCTCCCGCCGAGGGCGCGTCGCAGTGGTGGAGCAACATGGGTGACGACCTCAAGAACACCCTCACCCGCTCGGTCGACCTGACCGGCAAGTCCTCCGCGGCCCTGTCCCTCAAGGGCTGGTGGGACATCGAGGCGGAGTACGACTTCCTGTACACCGAGGTCTCCACCGACGGTGGCGCCACCTGGACCGCGCTCGCCGGCACCGCCGACGGCGTGGCCATCCCGGTCGACGCCTCCAACAGCCCGTCGCTCACCGGCGTCTCGGGTGCCTGGAAGAACCTGAACTACTCGCTGAACGCCTACGCGGGCAAGAAGGTCGACCTCCGCTTCCGCTACCAGACGGACGGCGGCGCGGGCGGCAAGGGCTTCACGGGCGACGCGCTCAGCATCACGGCGGACGGCGCCACGCTGTTCACCGACAATGCCGAGAACGGCGACAACGGCTGGACCGGCAAGGGCTTCTCCCGCATCGGCGCTGGCTTCACCAAGGAGTACGCCCAGTACTACCTGGCCGAGAACCGCCGCTACGTCTCGTACGACAAGACCCTCAAGGTCGGTCCGTACAACTTCGGCTTCGCCAACACGAAGCCGAACTGGGTCGAGCACTACGCCTACCAGGACGGTCTCCTGATCTGGCAGTGGGACACCTCCCAGAAGGACAACAACACCAGCCAGCACCCCGGCTCCGGTCTGATCCTTCCGATCGACGCCAACGCCAAGCCGATGAAGTGGTCGGACGGCACCCTGCTGCGCAACAAGATCCAGCCGTACGACGCCGCCTTCAGCGCGTACAAGACGGACGCGATCACCCTGCACAAGAACGGCCAGGAGCTCTTCCTGAAGCCGAAGCCCGCGCAGCTCGTCTTCGACGACCACAAGGGCAAGTACTACTACGACGAGAACCCGACCGGCTCGGTGAAGGTCACTGACACCAACACCAAGATCAAGATCCTGAAGGAGACCTACGACGGTCTCGTCATGACGGTCGAGGTCGGCCCCTCCGTTAAGTAATTCAGCAAAACCGCAGGTCAAAGCATGATCGGCCGTCGCCCTCTAGCGGGCGGCGGCCGTTCGCGTTTAGATGCGTGAGCTGAGTTTCTTATTGACGGGGGAGATGAAGACATGCCCGGTGGAGGTTTCGTCCGATTGCCAGGCGGCAGCGTGGTCGTCGCGCTCACGCTGCCCAGACCGCTCCTGAAGGGGCCCGTCGCCGGCGGTATCGCGGGCGGTGTCACAGGCGGCACCGAAGGTGGAAACGTCCGCGTGCTGGTGCACGCGGTGAACCGGGCCCGCGCCCTGACCAGGCTGCGGAACCTCGGACTGCGAGCCGTCTACCTGCGCGGCAACGCCGAGCCGCCCACCCCGGACGAGATCACCGCCGTCCTGCACCACCCCGACGGCCTGCTGTGGCGCTCCGCGCCCGACCGGGCGGCGGAGCTGTGGCACCCGATCAGGGCCCTGCTGGGGTGACCACGGGGGTCCCGCTCAGCTCCACCCCGGCCTCCCGGAGCTCGGCCAGGGCGCGGGTCGTGGTGTGCGGGGCCACTCCGGCCGTCAGGTCGAGCAGCACGTGGGTGCGGAACCCCGCGCGGGCCGCGTCCAGGGCGGTGGCCTTGACGCAGTGGTCGGTGGCGATGCCGACCACGTCGACCTCGGTGACCTGCCGGTCGCGCAGCCACTGCGCGAGCCCGAGGCCGTTCTCGTCGGCGCCCTCGAAGCCGCTGTACGCGGCCTCGTACGCCCCCTTGTCGAAGACGGCGGCGACGGCCCCCGAGGCGACAGCGGGCGCGAAGTTCGGGTGGAAGCCCACGCCCTCGGTCCCGGCGACGCAGTGCACCGGCCAGGAGGTCTCGTAGTCCGGCTGGGCCGGGGGGTGCGCGAAGTGGGACCCGGGGTCGACGTGGTGGTCGCGGGTGGCGACGACGTGCCGGTAGCCGGCGGTGGCCTGGCCGATGAGCTCGGTGATGGCGGCGGCGATGTCGGCTCCGCCGGTGACCGCGAGGCTGCCGCCCTCGCAGAAGTCGTTCTGTACGTCGACGACGATCAGTGCGCGGTGCATGTCCGGTGCCCTTCGGCTTGGTGTGTGGTGGGCGGGGGACCCTGCGGGGGCTCTTCCCCCACCCCGCCCCTTCCCGAAACTGGGGGCTCCGCCCCCAGCCCCCTTCGCGGGGCTCCGCCCCGCACCCCGCGCCTCCCCCCAGGGGCCTACGCGTACTCGGTCGGGATCACGGCCTCGCCCCGCGACAGCTGCGTCGCCGAGAGCGGCAGCCCCGCCAGGGCCTCGCGGTGGCGGTCGCGGACCGTCTCCAGGGACTCGCGGGCCACGACCTCGCCCGCCTTGACCAGCTGGACCAGGAGCTGCGTGTCGGCCAGCGCGGCCGGCACCGGCCCGGTCCCGACGACCTCCGCCTCCGCGACCCCCTCGGAGTCGACCCGCCGGGCGGCCCACTTGCGCCCCCCGACGGAGGTCTTGCCGCCCGAGGACTTCTTCGCCACCGACACCAGCGGGGCCTTCGGATCGGCCGAGGCCGCCCGCGCCACCAGCTTGTAGACCATCGAGCACGTCGGGTGCCCGCTGCCCGTCACCAGCTGGGTGCCGACCCCGTACGCGTCCACCGGGGCGGCCGCCAGCGAGGCGATCGCGTACTCGTCCAGGTCCGAGGTCACCACGATCTTCGTCGCGGTCGCCCCCAGCTCGTCGAGCTGCTGCCGCACCCGGTGCGCGACCAGCAGCAGGTCCCCTGAGTCGATCCGGACGGCGCCCAGGTCCGTCCCGGCCACCTCCACGGCCGTCCGGACCGCCTCCGCCACGTCGTAGGTGTCCACCAGCAGCGTGGTGCCGCTGCCCAGCGAGGCGACCTGGGCGGTGAAGGCGTCCCGCTCGCTGTCGTGCAGCAGGGTGAAGGCGTGTGCGCTCGTACCGACCGTCGGGATCCCGTACCGGAATCCGGCCGCCAGGTCCGAGGTCGAGGTGAAACCGCCGACGTACGCGGCGCGGGCCGAGGCGACGGCAGCCAGCTCGTGCGTGCGCCGGGCGCCCATCTCGATCAGCGGGCGGCCACCGGCGGCCGAGGACATCCGGGAGGCGGCGGCGGCGATCGCGGAGTCGTGGTTGAGGATCGACAGGATCACGGTCTCCAGCAGCACGCACTCGGCGAAGCTGCCCTCGACGCGCAGGACCGGCGAGCCGGGGAAGTAGACCTCGCCCTCCGGGTAGCCCCAGATGTCGCCGGAGAAGCGGTAGGAGGCGAGCCAGTCGAGGGTGCGGGCGTCGACGACGGCCCGCTCGCGCAGGAACTCCAGTACCGCGCCGTCGAAGCGGAAGTTCTCCACCGCGTCGAGCACCCGGCCGGTCCCCGCGATCACCCCGTAGCGGCGCCCCTCGGGGAGCCGCCGGGTGAACACCTCGAAGACCGAGCGGCGGTCGGCCGTGCCGTTGGCCAGCGCGGCCTGCAACATCGTGAGCTCGTAATGGTCCGTGAAGAGCGCTGTCGACGGCACGTCCACCGGCAGGCCCAGGTCCGCAGGGTTCATGCGACGGATGCTAGCGCACATCTCGTCAAAGTGACGAGATGTAGGGGCCCGTTTGTGCGACGGACCCCTGTCAGTGGCAGCATGGGACAAGTGAGTGTTGCTCCCATTGAGATCGAACGCACCGAATCGGCCGAAGAGACCTTCGCGGTCCCCGAACCCGACGTCCCGTGGGTGACCCTGGTGCACAACGACCCGGTCAACCTCATGAGCTACGTGACGTACGTGTTCCAGGCGTACTTCGGCTACTCCAAGGACAAGGCGAACAAGCTGATGATGGACGTCCACCACAAGGGTCGGGCGGTCGTCTCCAGCGGCAGCCGCGAGGAGATGGAACGGGACGTGCAGGCCATGCACGGCTACGGCCTCTGGGCGACCATGTCCCAGGACCGCAACTGATGGGCGGCGTGTTCGAGCCCCTGAAGGCCGGCGGGGCCGCCATCGCGCTGGACGAGATCGAGATCTCGATCCTGCGCTCCCTGGCCGTGCAGCTGCTGGAGCTCATCGGCCCCGGCGAGCCGGAGCCCGATCCGGACGCCGACCCGCTGGCCGCGCTCTTCGCCGCCTCCGACGGCCCGACCGAGCCCCCTTCCGACCCGGCCCTGGCCCGGCTCTTCCCCGACGCCTACGGCGGCCCGGAGACCGGGCCCGACGCCGACGCGGAGGAGCTGCGGGCCCACTCGGCCGAATTCCGCCGCTTCACCGAGAACGACCTGCGCACCCGCAAGCGGGAGGACGCGCTGGCCGTCGTACGCAGCCTGGACGGGCTGAGCCCGGCCGGCGACGGGGCGGCCGTCCTGGAGGTCGACGGGGAGCTGCGGCTGCGCTGGCTGGGCGCCCTGAACGACCTGCGGCTCACCATCGCAGCCCGCCTCGACATCACGGAGGACGACGAGAGCGCGGTGCTGTTCCGGCTGCCGGACGACGATCCGCGCAAGCCGATGGTGATGGCGTACCTCTGGCTCGGCGGTCTCCAGGAGACCCTCGTCGAGACGCTCAGCGACACCCTCTGAAGATCCTCAAGTAAGTCGGCCGTTCGCTCAGCGGACGCTCAAATCCGGATAACGATCAGGTCACCACGATGTGGTGACCTGACCTGTTTCAGGATCTTTGCCCAGATTTTTTTGCGCCCTGCGTCACATTTTCCGCCCTCCTGCACCCGTAAGCACGTGATAAATCTTCACGACCGCCGACGGGGCGCCACCCATGCCCCGCGGCCTGCTTGAACCGGCTGACCGCCGGCGTGCAACTCCATCCGTATCCGGGGGGATCGAGGACCCGATCCGCTGCCAGTCATGGCGCGGGTCGGCGTGGAGAAAGGCGCACCAAGACATGACCTCCGTACAGGTCGACGAGCAGCAGCACGACACCACCGAGGGCGACGGCTACCACCGCGCACTCGGCGCCCGCCAGATCCAGATGATCGCGATCGGCGGCGCCATCGGCACCGGCCTCTTCCTGGGAGCCGGCAAGGCCATCTCCAAGGCCGGCCCCAGCCTGATCCTGGCCTACGCCATCGCGGGCCTGGTCATCTTCTTCATCATGCGGGCCCTGGGCGAACTGCTCATGTACCGCCCGGTGTCCGGCTCCTTCTCGGACTACGCCCGGGAGTTCCTCGGCCCCTTCTGGGGGTACGTGACCGGCTGGACCTACTGGCTCTTCTGGGTGGTCACCGGCATCACCGAAGTCACCGCCGCGGCGCAGTACATGTCGTACTGGACCCACGACAGCTTCCCGCAATGGGCGTACGCGCTGATCTTCACGGTCATCCTCTACGGCGCCAACCTGATCTCCGTGAAGCTCTTCGGCGAGCTGGAGTTCTGGTTCTCGATGGTCAAGGTCACCGCCATCGTCGGCATGATCCTGATCTGCGCCGGCATCCTCACCATCGGCTTCTCCGACGCCGCGGACACCGCCACCGTCTCCAACCTGTGGAACGACGGGGGCTTCTTCCCCAAGGGCCTCGGCGGCACGCTGATGACCCTGCAGATCGTGATGTTCGCCTTCCTCGCCGTCGAGCTGGTCGGCGTCACCGCCGGCGAGTCGAAGGACCCCGAGAAGACCCTGCCCAAGGCCATCAACACCGTGCCGTGGCGCATCGCCGTCTTCTACGTCGGCGCGCTGATCATGATCCTGTCGGTCGTCCCGTGGCGCGAGTTCCAGCCCGGCGTCAGCCCCTTCGTCGCCGCCTTCGAGAAGATGGGCCTCGGCGTCGGCGCCGCGATCGTCAACTTCGTCGTCCTGACCGCGGCCCTGTCCTCCTGCAACTCGGGCATGTACTCCACCGGCCGCATGCTGCGCGACCTCGCCCTCAACGGCCAGGGCCCGAAGTTCTTCACCAAGCTCACCAAGAGCGGCACCCCGCTGATCGGCACCACCTTCTCGGCGGCGCTGATGCTGGTCGGCGTCTGGATCAACTACGTCGCCCCCGGCAAGGCCTTCGACTACGTCGTCTCCTTCGCCACCATCTCCGGCATGTGGGCCTGGATCATGATCCTGGTCTGCCAGCTCCGCTACCGCGCCGCCTCCGACCGCGGCGACCTGCCCGCGTCGCCGTTCCGCGCCCCCGGCGCCCCGTTCACGAGCTACTTCGCCCTGGCCTTCATCGGCATGGTCATCGTGATGATGGGCGTCGACAAGGACGCCCGGGTCTCGCTCTACTGCGCCCCGCTGTGGGGTCTGCTGCTGGGCGTCTCCTACCTGGTGATGAAGTCCCGCGACCCGCGCGGCGCCGCCTTCACCAAGGCTTCCTGAGGCGCCGCAAGGACCGTGTCCAGCATCCGGGCCCTCCCGTACCACTCCTCGGTACGGGAGGGCCCGTCTGCTTATCCTGTCGCTCATGCTGACCATCACCCAGGACCTGTACGACCGGATCGTCGCGCACGCCCGTCAGGACCACCCCGACGAGGCCTGCGGCGTGGTGGCCGGCCCGGCGGGCACGGACCGCCCGGAGCGTTTCGTGCCGATGCTGAACGCGGCCCGGTCGCCCACGTTCTACGAGTTCGACTCGAAGGACCTGCTGAAGCTCTACCGCGAACTGGACGACCGGGACGAAGAGCCCGTCATCGTCTACCACTCGCACACCGCGACCGAGGCCTACCCCTCGCGCACGGACGTGACGTACGCGAACGAGCCCGGCGCGCACTACGTGCTGGTCTCCACGGCGGACGAGGACGGCCTGGGGGAGTTCCAGTTCCGGTCGTACAAGATCATCGAAGGCGTGATCACGGAAGAAGAAGTGCAGGTCGTCGCTGCCTACTGAGGCGTCGCGCCGGACCCTTTCTCACCATGTGAGCGATATCCGTCCACGATGTGAAATCACACTCCAAACCAGGGACCGGGAATCGTTAACATGACCGCATGGTTTCCCACGACGTGAGCATCGAGACGCCCGGCAGGCTGCTGCTTGTGGCGCGGCTGCACGTCGACCTGTGCCGCCTCGCCAGCGCCATCTGTACTGCCGCCTGAGTCCCGAGGGCCCCCTCGCGGGCCGCGCGGCTCGCGCCTGCTCCGCTTCGCTTTCCCCGCCTTCCCTTCACCATCCTGACTGGAGCCTGCCATGGCCATCGAGGTCCGCATCCCCACCATCCTCCGCACCTACACCGACGGCGAGAAGGCCGTCACCGGTGAGGGCGCCACCCTGGCCGACCTCTTCTCCGACCTGGAGACCCGCCACAAGGGCATCCAGGAGCGCATCGTCGACGAGGCCAAGGGCGGCGAGCTGCGCCGCTTCGTCAACGTCTACCTCAACGACGAGGACGTCCGCTTCCTCGACGGCATCTCCACCGCCCTCAAGGACGGCGACAACGTCACCATCCTCCCGGCCGTAGCCGGCGGATCGAAGTAATGCGCTACGACTCCCCGCTGGCCGCGGTCGGCAACACGCCGCTGGTACGCCTGCCCCGGCTCTCGCCCTCGGACGACGTCCGCATCTGGGCGAAGCTCGAGGACCGCAACCCGACCGGCTCGATCAAGGACCGCCCCGCGCTCCACATGGTCGAGCAGGCCGAGAAGGACGGCAGGCTGTATCCCGGCTGCACGATCCTGGAGCCCACCTCGGGCAACACGGGCATCTCCCTCGCCATGGCCGCGAAGCTCAAGGGCTACAAGATCGTGTGCGTCATGCCGGAGAACACCTCCCAGGAGCGGCGCGACCTGCTGGCCATGTGGGGAGCCGAGATCATCCCGTCGCCGGCGGCGGGCGGTTCGAACACGGCCGTCCGCGTCGCGAAGGAACTGGCGGAGCAGAACCCCTCCTGGGTGATGCTCTACCAGTACGGCAACCCCGACAACGCGGGTGCCCACTACGCCACGACCGGCCCGGAGATCCTCGCGGACCTCCCCTCGATCACCCACTTCGTGGCGGGCCTGGGCACCACGGGCACCCTCATGGGCGTGGGCCGCTACCTGCGCGAACACGTCCCCGGCGTCAAGATCGTCGCGGCGGAACCGCGCTACGACGACCTCGTCTACGGCCTGCGCAACCTCGACGAGGGCTTCGTCCCGGAGCTCTACGACCCCTCCGTCCTGACGACCCGCTTCTCGGTGGGCTCGGCGGACGCGGTCACCCGCACCCGGGAGCTCCTCCAGCAGGAGGGCATCTTCGCGGGCGTCTCCACGGGCGCGGCCCTGCACGCGGCGATCGGCGTCGGCCGCAAGGCGGTGGCGGCGGGCGAATCGGCCGACATCGTCTTCGTCGTCGCCGACGGCGGCTGGAAGTACCTGTCGACGGGCGTCTACACGGCGGCCACCACCGAAGAAGCCATCGAAGTCCTCCAGGGCCAGCTCTGGGCGTAGCCTCCGGCGGCGGAGGTGACGCGATCGCGGCCCGGCCGCCCGGGGGCGGGGCCGTTCCCGGGGGCCAGCCCCCGGGCCCCCGCTCCTCAAACGCCGGAGGGGCTGGATTTGGCCGACGTCGGCCTGCACGTGCACGCCTTGGGCGGGGCTGGATTGCCCGGAGGGCATTCCAGCCCCGCCGCCGTTTGAGGCGCGGAGCCTGGGGCGGAGCCCCAGGGAGTCCGGGCGCAGCCCGGTACCCCTCGAGCCGTCCGGCGCTTGAGGACCGGGTCAGGGCAGAGCCCTGGGAACGGGCGAAGGGCGGGTAGGGGACTCCGCCCCGCGCAGCGGCACACCCGCAGCCATGCCGGCCGGCCGGGGCACGCCCGAGCAGCGGCCCCAAGCGGCCACCCTCAGGCGGGACCCGGCGCACCACGGGACCGCGCCCCGCGCGCAGCCCCAGCCGGGTCAGCCCAACAGCGCGGCCAGCACCCCCGCGTGACTCGCCCCCGGATCCTTGACGGCAGTCAACAGCGTGACCGGCCCGGCCGCAGCCACGGCCCGCAGCCGATCCAGCTCCGCCCCCGCCTCCTCCGAGCGAAGCTCCACCGCGTACCGCTCCCGGAACTCCGCCACGGACCCACCCGCGTGGAACCACTTCCGCAGCTCCCCCGACGGGGCGACCGCCTTCGCCCACTCGTCGACCCCCGCGGCCTCCTTCGACAGCCCGCGCGGCCACAGCCGGTCCACGAGCACCCTGACCCCGTCCAGCTCCGGTTCCGGGGGATCGTAGACCCGCTTCAGCCGGACGACCCGGGTCCCCCGAGCCCCCCGAGCCCCTTCACCTCGTCCCACACCGCCGGATCCACCGTCCCCAGCGGCCGCGCCCTCGCGAACTCCCATACCGACACCTCCACCACCCGGTCCGCCTCCAGGAACCCGCCCCGCGCCCCCACCACCCCCGGCGGCAGCGGAATCACCCCGGCGCTCCGGTCGTCGTACTTCCCGGTGATCCGCGCGATCCGCGCCCGGTGGCCCCGTACGCCCAGCACCAGGACGGGCCGCCCGTCCTCCAGGGACCACAGCTCGCCGGCCTCCGGCCGCGGCAGCGGTCCGGGTCCGTGCGGCGGATCCGCGGCCCGCCGCACCCGCCGCGCCCGCCGGGGGAGGAGCACCAGCAGGATCACGACCAGCACCGCGGCGACGGCCGGCCACCAGGACGTGTCCATACTCCGACCGTAGCCCTGCCCGGCGCCCCCGGCATGGCAGCGGCACGCCCACCGCACCGCGCTCGTACCGAAGCCGCACGGCCCTCGCACGGCCCCCGCGCGGCAACGCGGGTCCGCCCCGTCGCTCCCCCGGGTGACAGCTCAGGTGATTCGCCCCACAACGGCCCGCCGCGGAGGAGCGACCGGACGTTTCGCGCCTTACGCTCGACCCACGCACGGCCCGCATTCCGTCCACGGACCGTCCACGGAGGTTCACGCTCCATGAAGCTCACCGTCGTCGGCTGTTCGGGCTCGTTCCCGTCCGCGGAATCGGCCTGTTCGAGCTACCTCGTCGAGGCCGACGGCTTCCGGCTGCTCCTCGACATGGGCAACGGCTCCCTCGGCGAGCTCCAGCGGCACATCGGGCTCTACGATCTCGACGCGATCTTCCTCAGCCACCTGCACGCCGATCACTGCATCGACATGTGCGCGTACTTCGTCGCCCGCTTCTACCGCCACGAGGGCGGCCGCTGCGGCACCATCCCCGTCTACGGCCCCGAGGGCACCGAGAAGCGGCTGTCCACCGCGTACGAGGACGTCCCCGACGAGCGCTCCATGAGCGAGGTCTTCGACTTCCGGACCCTGAAGTCCGGCTCCTTCGAGATCGGCCCGTTCCAGGTCCGCACCGAGAAGGTCTGCCACCCGGTCGAGTCCTACGGGATCCGCGTCGAGCACGGCGGCCGCTCGCTGACGTACTCCGGTGACACCGGCGTCTGCCCCGAGCTGGGCCTGCTCGTCGAGGACACCGACCTCTTCCTGTGCGAGGCCTCCTTCACGCACGGCAAGGAGGACATCCCGGACCTCCACCTCAACGGCCGCGAGGCCGGAGAGTTCGCCCGCGCCGGCCGCGCCGGACGGCTCGTCCTGACCCACATCCCGCCGTGGACGGACGCCGAACGCAACCTGGCCGACGCCCGCGCGGTCTACGAGGGCCCGGTCGAGCTGGCGTACACGGGCGCGGTGTACGAGGTCTAGCCGACGCTCACGACGAAGCCCCCGCCCTCCCTTCCGGGAGAGCGGGGGCTTCGTCGTACGGACCTACGTGCTTACTTGGCCTCGGCCTTGAGCAGCTCGGCGAGCTCCTCGTCGGACTCGCGGCCCGGCGTCGGCAGGTTCCACTTGGTGATGGCGAAGCGGAAGACGAAGTAGTAGACGACCGCGAAGCAGAGGCCGATGCCGACCAGGCCCCACGGGTTGTTCGCGATGCCGAGGTTCAGGACGAAGTCGACCGCACCGGCGGAGAAGCCGAAGCCGTCACGCATGCCCAGGGCCCAGGTCAGCGCCATGGAGACACCGGTCAGGACCGCGTGGATCGCGTAGAGGACCGGGGCGATGAACATGAAGGTGAACTCGATGGGCTCGGTCACACCGGTCACGAAGGCGGTGAGCGCGAGGGAGAACATCATGCCGCCGACGACCTTGCGGCGCTCGGGGCGCGCACAGTGGACGATCGCGAGGCAGGCGGCCGGGAGGGCGAACATCATGATCGGGAAGAAGCCGGTCATGAACTGTCCGGCGGTCGGGTCACCGGCGAGGAAGCGGCCGATGTCGCCGTGGACGGCGCCGGTCGGGGTCTCGAAGGAGCCGGCCTGGAACCACGGGAAGGAGTTCAGCAGGTGGTGCATGCCGATCGGGATCAGCGCACGGTTGGCGACACCGAAGATGCCCGCGCCGACGGAGCCGGAACCGACGAGCCACTCACCGAAGCTGTGCAGACCCGAGCCGAGGACCGGCCAGATGAGACCGAAGACGATGCCCGTGACCAGACCCGCGAGGGCGGAGAGGATCGGGACGAGGCGGCGGCCGCCGAAGAAGCCCGCCCAGTCCGGCAGCTTGGTCCGGTAGAACTTCTGGTAGAGCAGCGCGGTGATGACACCCATCACGACACCGCCGAGCACACCGGCGTTGACCGGG
Source organism: Streptomyces stoeckheimensis (assembly GCF_045822005.1). Lineage (NCBI taxonomy): Bacteria > Bacillati > Actinomycetota > Actinomycetes > Kitasatosporales > Streptomycetaceae > Streptomyces > Streptomyces stoeckheimensis. The sequence goes on from NZ_CP169550.1 coordinate 5,683,256, forward strand.
GCGTCCAGCATGACGATCTTGCCGCCGACGACCTTGGCGACCTGCGGCAGGTTGCTGTCCGTGAAGGTGGCGAGCACCTTCTGGAAGACCAGGTAGCCGGTGACGGCCGCGAGGGCGGTCGAACCGTCCGACTTCTTGGCGAAGCCGATCGCGATGCCGACGGCGAACAGCAGCGCCATGTTGTCGAGGATCGCGCCACCACCGGCGGCCATGTAACCGGCGATCTTGAGGACGAACGTCGGGAAGACGTCCTTGTCGCCGAGCATGTCGTCCGCGCCCAGGCGGAGCAGGAGCGCGCCGGCAGGCAGCACCGCAACGGGGAGCATGAGGCTCCGGCCGATGCGCTGCATGACGGCCATCACGCCAGCGCCCTTCTTCTTTTCCGCAGCTGTGGCTGTGGACATGGTCTTCCTCCAGTGGACAAGGCTCTGCCAGGACGTGGAAAAACGGGGGGTTGGCAGCGTCTCGGAACGGGGGACCCCGGGGCCGAAAGCCCTACGTGGTCTACACCACTCAGTGGTGTAGACCAGTTGTAGCACGGTGAGGTCGGCGTAAGGAACCCGTCATTTCCGTGGGGGAGGACACAGTTGGGCATACATGACAAAGGCCTTCGGACCCTGTGGGTCCGAAGGCCTCGCGTGTAGTCGGGTGGTCGGAGCGGGGCTTACGGCGCCCCGGAGCGGTGCGTTCGGCGAGCCGTCCGAGGGGCGTTCGCCCGCCCCGTGGGCGGACTCGCGACCTGCGGCGTCACGCCTTGGTGTTCTCCGCCTGCATCACCGCGATCTCCTCGTCGGACTCCCGGCCGGGCGTCTTGATGTCCCACTTGGTGATCGCGAAGCGGAAGATGCCGTAGTAGACGACCGCGAAGCAGAGTCCGATCGGAATGATCATCCAGGGCTTCGTCGCCAGGCTCCAGTTGATGAGGTAGTCGATCAGCCCCGCCGAGAAGCTGAAGCCGTCCTTGACCCCGAACGCCCAGGTCACCGCCATCGACACACCCGTCAGCACCGCGTGCACGGCGTACAGCGCCGGCGCCAGGAAGAGGAACGAGTACTCCAGCGGCTCGGTGATGCCGGTGACGAACGAGGTCAGGCCGACCGACAGCATCAGGCCGCCGACCTCCTTGCGCCGGGCCGGCTTCGCGCAGTGCGTGATCGCCAGCGCCGCCGCCGGGAGGGCGAACATCATGATCGGGAAGAAGCCGGTGAGGAACTGCCCGGCTTCGGGGTCGCCGTTCAGGAACATCGGGATGTCACCGTGGACGACCGTGCCGTCAGGCTTGGTGAAGCTGCCGAACTGGAACCACACCGGCACGTTCAGGAACTGGTGCAGGCCGATCACCAGCAGCGCGCGGTTCGCGACGCCGAAGATGCCGGCGCCCAGCGACCCCAGGCCGATCAGCCAGTCCGAGAAGCTCTCCAGCGCGTTGCCGATGGGCGGCCAGATCCACAGGCAGAGCACGGCGAAGGCGATCGCCACGAAGGTCATGATGATCGGGACCAGACGGCGGCCGTTGAAGAAGCCCAGCCAGTCCACCAGCTTGACCCGGTGGTAGCGCTGCCAGAACCAGGAGGCCAGCAGCCCCATGATGATGCCGCCGAACACCCCCGGGTTCTGGAAGGTGTACTCGGCGAAGGTCTGATCGGGCCCCAAGCAGCCACCGCCGACGTCCGTCGTCCCCGTCGGGCAGTCCTTGGGGAAGGCGCGCAGCACGCTCCGGTAGACGAGGAAGCCGACCACCGCCGCGAGCGCGGTCGAGCCGTCCGCCTTCTTGGCCATGCCGATCGCGACGCCGATGCAGAAGAGCAGCGGCAGGCCGAGGTCCGCGTTGAGCAGGGCGCCGCCCGCGGAGGCCATCACCTTGGCGACGTTCGTCCAGCCCAGGCCGTCCTTGCCGAACACGTCGTCCTGGCCCAGCCGGTTCAGGATGCCGGCCGCCGGGAGTACGGCGATCGGCAGTTGGAGGCTCCGGCCCATCTTCTGCAGCCCTTGGAACAAGCCGTTCCACCACTTCTGCTGTGGCACTGCTGCGGCGCTGCTCGCGCTCATCCGCGTCCTCCCTGACCGGCCCGTTTTTGGCAGTCGCGACACTTGCGGCACACTGGTGTAGACCACTTGTGTTGCGGTCGCATTTCACCCGCCTTAGGGCAGGTTGGTGCTGATCATCATCATTCGGCAGATACCGGGCATGTGCCCGCGTAGCTGGGCCAATCGTGGGCTACCGTGACGAAGCGGACCGCCCTGGTGGGTCGGTCGATCGGGCGGCGGGCGTTCAGGCGCCGGACGCCGGATGTCAGTCGGACTCGTTCTTCGTAGAACTCAGGGAGAAACACATGGCCACCAAGGCTGAGAAGATCGTCGCCGGGCTCGGCGGCATCGAGAACATCGAAGAGGTCGAGGGCTGCATCACCCGCCTGCGCACCGAGGTCATCGACCCGAGCAAGGTCGACGAGGCCGCGCTGAAGGCCGCCGGCGCCCACGGCGTCGTCAAGATGGGCACCGCGATCCAGGTCGTCATCGGCACCGACGCCGACCCGATCGCCGCCGACATCGAAGACATGATGTGAGCTGAGCCCACCGGCTCCCACGCGCGCCCCCGCGCGCACCCGTACGTACGACAGGACCCCGACCGGACGCACCCGGACGGGGTCTTCTCGTTCCCTCGTACCGGCTAGGCTCGGTGCCATGTCTCGCATCGACGGCCGTACGCCCGAACAGCTCCGCCCGGTCACCATCGAACGCGGATGGAGCAAGCACGCAGAGGGCTCCGTCCTCGTCTCCTTCGGAGACACCAAGGTCTTCTGCACCGCCTCCTTCAGCGAAGGCGTACCGCGCTGGCGCAAGGGCAGCGGCGAAGGCTGGGTCACCTCCGAGTACTCGATGCTGCCCCGCGCCACGAACACCCGCGGCGACCGCGAATCCGTACGCGGCAAGATCGGCGGCCGCACCCACGAGATCTCCCGCCTGATCGGCCGCTCGCTGCGCGCCGTCATCGACTACAAGGCCCTCGGCGAGAACACCATCGTCCTGGACTGCGACGTCCTCCAGGCCGACGGAGGCACCCGCACCGCGGCCATCACCGGCGCCTACGTGGCCCTGGCCGACGCGATCTCCTGGGGCCAGGGCAAGAAGCTCATCAAGGCCGGCCGCAAGCCCCTGACCGGCACCGTCGCCGCCGTCAGCGTCGGCATCGTCGACGGCGTCCCGCTCCTCGACCTCTGCTACGAGGAGGACGTGCGCGCCGAGACCGACATGAACGTGGTCTGCACCGGCGACGGCCGCTTCGTCGAGGTCCAGGGCACGGCCGAGGGCGAGCCCTTCGACCGCAAGGAACTCAACGCCCTCCTCGACCTGGCCGCCGGCGGCTGCGCCGACCTGGAAGCCCTCCAGCTCGGCGCCCTGGAGCTCACGCTCTAGCGCTGCCGGCAACCGCGCGGCCGGTCCGCGCGTCTGTGTGGATACGGGTGCACGGCGTCGAAGCCGTGCGCCCGTCCACGTACCCACATCCTCTGCTCGCAGTACCGAATCCCCCTGGGGGCCGAAGTGAAGTCGAAGTACCGCCTGGCAGCCGTCGCCCTGACGGCAGCGCTCGCCATACCCGCGATCACCTCCTGCGACGCGATCTCGACGGCGATGGACTGCGCGAGCACGGCCGTCGCGATCACGGACGGCGCGAACGACCTCCAGCAGGCGGTCTCGCAGGCCGGCAACAGCCCGCAGGACGCCCAGAACGCGCTCAACGCGATCGAGGAGAACCTCAAGAAGGTCGGCGACCAGACGGACAACGCCGACCTGAGCAAGGCCATTTCCTCGATGAACACGGCCGTCCAGAACGTCCGCACCTCCATCGAGAGCGGCACCACGACTCCCGACGTCACCCCGGTCGCGGACGCGGCGAAGGAGATCTCGAAGGTCTGCACCCCGGGCTGAGCCGGCGAGCAGGCCGATGCGCGGGCGCGGTCCCGGGCGCGGGCCCGGACGGGGTCCAAGGCGCGATCCGAGGGCCCGGCGGGGGGCTCGGGCGGCGGCCCGGATAATGGCTGCATGACCTCGACGCAGCCCTCCGCGACGCCCAGCCGCCTGATCCTCGCCACGCGCAACGCGGGCAAGGTCACCGAACTCCGCGCCATCCTGTCCGCCGCCGGCCTGCCGCACGAGCTGGTCGGCGCGGACGCGTACCCGGAGATCCCGGACGTCAAGGAAACCGGCGTCACCTTCGCCGAGAACGCCCTGCTCAAGGCGCACGCACTCGCCCAAGCCACCGGCCTGCCGGCCGTCGCCGACGACTCGGGCCTCTGCGTGGACGTCCTGAACGGCGCCCCGGGCATCTTCTCGGCCCGCTGGGCCGGCACCCACGGCGACGACAAGGCGAACCTGGACCTGCTCCTGGCCCAGCTCGGCGACATCGACGACGAACACCGCGGCGCCCACTTCTTCTGCGCGGCCGCCCTCGCCCTCCCGGACGGCACGGAACGCGTGGTCGAAGGCCGCCTCCTGGGCACCCTCCGCCACACCCCGTCGGGCACGGGCGGCTTCGGCTACGACCCGATCCTCCAGCCGGCCAGCGACACCCGCACCTGCGCGGAACTCACGCCGGCAGAAAAGAACGCCATCTCCCACCGAGGCCAGGCCTTCCGAGCCCTGGTCCCGGTGGTCCGGGAACTGCTGGGCTGAGCCCGGCCCGTCACATGCCGAAGGCCCGGCTCTCAGAGCCGGGCCTTCGATTCCATGACCGTGCGGCCGATGGGATTCGAACCCACATGGACTTTCGTCCAGAGGCACCTAAAGCCTCCGCTTATACCGTTCAGCAACGGCCGCGCGCGCCACAATCCTAGCCGGAACGCGGCGCTTTGCGGGCCGAGATTCGGCTCTACCGGTGGCGACGGCCTCCGCGGCACCAGGTGCTGGTGACGGCGTGACAGTTAGGGCATAGCAGCCGGAGGTTCGTCGCGCGGTCGTCGCTCCAGTCACCGTTGATGTGGTCGACCTCCAGAGTCATGGGCCGCCCGAGCCACCTGGGCTCTGTCCCGCACATGTCGCAACACTCTGGGACGCCTATCTCCCGCATCGCGCGCCGCAGGAGTTGGGTGCGGGTGCGGCGCTGCCCGTCGTGCTTCACGAGGATGTCCTCGGCGGTCTTCACCGGCGTGGGACCCTTCTTGCCGCGTTGATGGGCCTGTCCGAGGAAGTGGGCTGTCGAGAGGTTGTCCTCGTCGATCCATTGTTTGAGCGATTTGTGGTGGCTGCCGGACACAGGCTTGCTGAGGCGCCGCAGGGTCTCGGCCAGAGAGTGTGATGACGCGACCGCGTCACGCAGAGTGGGTCCGTCCGGCTTGACGCATCTGACGTAGCTCCGTCGCTCGCTCACCCGCGCCTCTTGGCGCGCCCGCGGTACGTGTCCGTCGTGGAGTGGCAGTTCGGGCAGACCAGCCGCAGGTTGTCCGGCTGGTTGTTGCGCCAGTCGCCGTCGATGTGGTCCACCTCAAGCGGCAGCGGGTAACCCTGCCAGGTCGGCTCGATGCCGCACATCGCGCACTGCTCGGGAACCCCGAGCGAGGCCAGCGCGGACTTGAGGTGCTCGCTCTGCATCCGGCGGGCGTCGGTGCCGTCCTGCCTGACCAGGATCGATTCTGGTGTGCGCCGGACCTTGGGGCGCCCCGCCGTAGAAGGCAGTGTGAAGTGAGAGGTGTCTATGCCGAACGCCTTCACTCGCCGGCTGATGTGGGTGTGATGGCCGCCGACGACTTCGAGGCCGAGGCGCCTCAGTACCTCGCACATGTTCGTGGATGCGGCGACGGCCTCTGCCAGGATCTCCTTCGTCCACTTGAGGGCCTCCTCCCGCTCGAAGTGTGAGACGTCCACGCCCAGTTTCCGCATGCGGTCATGCAGGTACCGCCTCGTCGGACTCTTCGGGTCCACCCCCAGCCTCTCTAGCGCCTCGGACAGCGTCCGTGACCCCTCCGCCGCCTCCGTGAGGCGTTCCCTCGTGTACGGGCTGATCGGCATCGGCCCCTCCATTTCCCGGCCGCATGTGCGGCCCTCGCATGGAGTAACGGACCGATAGTCGGACAGTTACGGCCGATTTTCGTCCGATAAACGGAACAGCCCGCACCGTTTGTGGGGTGCGGGCCGTTCCGTAAGGAGGGGGCGGGGTCAGATGCCCAGGTCCTTGATGATCTTGGCTACGTGGCCCGTGGCCTTGACGTTGTAGAGGGCGCGTTCGACCTTGCCCTCCTCGTCGACGATCACCGTCGAGCGGATGACTCCGGTCACCGTCTTGCCGTACAGCTTCTTCTCGCCGTACGCGCCGTACGCCGTCAGGGTCTCCTTCTCCGGGTCGCTGACCAGGGTGACCTTCAGGTGCTCCTGCTCGCGGAACTTCGCCAGCTTCTCCGGCTTGTCCGGGGAGACGCCGATGACGTCGTAGCCGGCCGTGGCCAGGACGGCCAGGTTGTCCGTGAAGTCGCAGGCCTGCTTGGTGCAGCCCGGGGTCAGGGCGGTCGGGTAGAAGTACACGATCACCTTGCGGCCCTTGTGGTCGGCGAGCGAGACCTCGTTGCCGTCCGCGTCGGGCAGGGTGAAGGCGGGGGCGATGTCGCCCGGCTCAAGTCGCTCGCTCATCTCAACAGTCTCCTCGGGAGGGGATCGGTACGGTGTCGAGACTAAGCTGCTGACAGACTGTTCATGGTGGGCTACACCCGCCAAGGGACCGACCACGACGACGGAGGCAGCGCGGTGCCGGAAGCCAGGACCCCCGCACAGATCGAGGCGGACATCGTCCGCCGCCGCGAGCAGCTCGCCGAGGCGCTCGACGAGATCGGGGTGCGCATGCACCCCAAAACGATCGTCGGGGACGCCAAGGCGAAGATGGTCGGCAACATCGACCACGTCGTCGGCCGCGCCGTGGCGACGGTGAACCGCCTCGTCACCGACGCCCGCGACGGGCTGCGCCACGAGGACGGCGCCCCGCGCGTCGAGCGGATCGTGCCGGTCGCGCTGCTCGCGGCCGGTGTCGTGGGCGTGCTGGTGATGTCGGCGCGACGCAAGCACTGACTGATGACCCTGCGGGGTCTGGGGCCGGTGTGGGCGGGTAGGTTCGGGGCGTGAGCGAGAACACCACCACCCACGACAAGCTGCCCATCCGCATGCTGCACGACCGCGTGCTCGTGAAATCCGATTCGCCGGAGGGCGAGCGCCGCTCGGGCGGCGGCATCCTGATTCCGGCGACGGCCGCGGTGGGCAAGCGGCTGGCCTGGGCCGAGGTGGTCGCGGTCGGGCAGAACGTACGGACGGTCGAGGCGGGGGACCGGGTGCTGTACGACCCCGAGGAGCGGGCCGAGGTGGAGGTGCGCGGGGCGACGTACCTGCTGATGCGGGAACGGGACCTGCACGCCGTGGCCTCCGAGCGGCTGGGGTCGGAAGACTCCACAGGGCTCTATCTCTAGCCCCGAGGACTGTGGAAAGGGCCGGTGACCATGGTCACCGGCCCTTTCCGTTCGGTTTTGCTACGGTGGTGGGGAACCCCCGACGAGACGCGCCGTACCGGGTCGCCCTTGGCCAGTGGCCAGTGGCTGCATGACAAGACGACGCACCCCGTTCCGCTCTCGTCCCGGAGGTGCCTGTCATGGCCTGGGTTCTGCTCATCGTCGCCGGTCTGGTCGAAGTCGCTTGGTCGATCGGCATGAAGTTCACCGATGGATTCACCCGGCTCTGGCCGAGCGTGTTCACGGGCGCCGGCATCGTGGCGAGCATGGTGCTGCTGTCGATCGCGGTCAAGACCCTGCCGATCGGTACGGCGTACGGCGTGTGGGTCGGCATCGGCGCGGCCGGTGCGGCGGTGGTCGGGATGGTCGCCATGGGGGAGCCCGTCACCGCCGCCCGGATCTTCTTCATCTGTCTGCTGCTGGCCGCCGTCGTGGGGTTGAAGGCGACCTCCGGTCACTGAGTCACTGAGTCACTGAGGGACCGTGCTGGCCTGGTTACTCCAGTAGGTCCGCCGGTGGGCGTAGGCCCTCGGTGGTGCCGCCTTGGGGGCCCGTCGTGGTGCCGCCGTCGGTCTGGCCGCCGGTGGTCTCGCCGCCGGTGGTTTGGCCTCCGGTGGTCTGACCCCCGGTGGTTTGGCCGCCCGTGGTCTGGCCTCCGGTGGTCTGGCCCCCGTTCGTCTGGCCTCCGGTGGTCTGTCCGCCCGTCGTCTGGCCTCCGTTCGTCTGTCCGCCCGTCGACGGGGTCCGCGTCGGGCGGCCCGGCCGGCCCGAGGGGCGGTCGCCCGGGGTTTCCTCCGGCGACTGGTCCGGGCTCGGGTCGGTGGGCGGGGGCTGCGGGGGCCGGTTCGCACCCGGCATGAGCTCCAGGTCGAAGTCCACGGGGTCGCTGTCCGCCAGGGCCGTCTTCGTGTACTGGGCCCAGATCCGGGCCGGGTAGCCGCCGCCCCCGATGCGGGCCTCGCCCAGGGCTCCGTAGAGGGATTCCAGGGAGCCGGTGTCCGGGTCCTGGCCCATCATCGAGACGACCGTGACCAGGTTCGGGGTGTACGCCGCGAACCAGGCCGAGCGGTCCAGTTCGCCGGTCCCCGTCTTGCCGGCGGCCGGGTGGCCGGCGGCCAGGGCGGCCGTGCCGGTTCCGTTGTCCACGACGCTGACCAGCATGGACGTGGTGGTGTCGGCGGCTTCGCGGCTGACGGCCTGGGCCGGGTCGCGCGCCGGGAGGGCGATGGTGTCGCCCTCCTTGGTGATCTTCTCGACGAAGGTGTGCGGGGTGTGGCGGCCGTGGGCGGCGAGGGTCGCGTAGGCCTGGGTCATGTCCAGGACGCTGGCCTGCATGGTGCCCAGTGCCATGGCCGGTCCCGGGTCGAAGTTCGGGGTGTTCTCGGGGATGCCGAGGGCGATGGCGGTCTGCTTGACCTTGTCCGTGCCGACGTCGACGACCATCTGGGCGAAGACGGTGTTGACGGAGAGGTCGGTGGCCGTGTTGACGGTGATGTTGCCGTAGCTGACCTGCCCCTCGTTCTCCGGTGCGTAGGGGATGCGGGTGCCGACGACGCGCCGCTTGTTGTCGCCGTTGTAGATCGTGAACGGGGTGATCGTGCGGCCGTCCTGCGTGTGGGAGTCGTTCTGCACGGCGGAGGCGAAGACGAACGGCTTGAAGGTGGAGGCCACTTGGTAGTCGTGCCGGGTGGCGTTGTTGACGTACTGCTTGGTGTAGTCGATGCCGCCGTACATGGCGACGACCTTGCCGGTGGCCGGGTCGATGGAGACGGCTCCGGTGCGCACGACGCGGTCCGCCTTGCGCGTGTCGGGTTCGAGCTTGCTGACCATCTTGTCGTTGACGGCGTCGACCATGGCGGTCTGGCGGGCCTTGTCGATGGTCGTGGTGATGCGGTAGCCGCCCTCGGCGAGGGTCTTGTCGTCGAGGATCTTGTTCTCGACGATGTAGTCCTTGATGGCCTCGACGAGGTAGCCGCGCTGTCCGGAGAGGCCGGCGGCCGGGCGGACCTTGCCGGGCTCGGGGAACTGGGTGGCCGCGCGCTCGGCGGGCGTCATCCAGCCCTTCTTGACCATGCCGTCGAGCACGTAGTTCCAGCGGGCGAGGGCGCGGCCGCGGCCCTGGGGGTGGGCGACCACGTCGAAGGCGCTGGGGGAGTTGAGGAGGGTGGCGAGGTACGCGCCCTCGGCGGTGGTGAGTTTGCCGACGTCCTTGCCGTAGTAGGCCTGGGCGGCGGCCTGGATGCCGTAGGCGTTGCGGCCGAAGTAACTGGTGTTCAGGTACCCCTCGAGGATGTAGTTCTTCGACTTCTCGCGACCGAGCTTGATCGCGATGAAGAACTCCTTCACCTTCCGCTTGATCGTCTGTTCCTGGCCCAGGTAGTAGTTCTTGACGTACTGCTGGGTGATGGTCGATCCGGACTGGGTGCCCTTGCCGGTCGCGGTGTTCCAGGCGGCGCGCAGCATCGCCGCGGGGTCCACCGCCCGTTCGGAGTGGAAGTCGCGGTCCTCGGCGGCCAGTACGGCTTCCTGGACCGTCAGGGGGATCTGGGAGAGCGGCACGTTGACGCGGTTGACCTCGCCGTCGCGGGCGAGCTGGGTGCCGTCGGTGTAGAGGTAGACGTTGGACTGCGCCGTGGCGGCCGCGTTGGCGGGCGGGATGTGGACCAGCAGGTAGCCGGCCACGAGGCCGCCGCAGACGAGCAGGGCGAGGAGCAGGAACGCGCCCAGGACCATGCGCCAGGTCGGGAAGAGGCGCCGCCAGCCGGTGCGCTTGCGCTTGGCCTTCTTCGCCGCCTTCGCCCGCTGTCTCTCCGCCCGCTTGGCCTCCTTGGCGCTCTGGGGCGGGGCCGGCTGTCCGGAGGGCGGGCGCGCGTCGGCGCCCGGAACCTGCTGCCCGTCGGGGGTGTCGGGATCGCGAGGCGTCCAGCCGGGCGGTGGTGACGGGTCGCTCATCTCCGGGACTCCTCGGCGCCGTACGAAATATCCACATCTGTACCTCATGCTGTCTACCCGATGGCCGCCGCTTCCGCTCCGGACGGGCGTAATTCGTTCGCGTGGATCGCCCCTCCGCACTAAGCTCGCGCGCTTTGGCCGACACAGGAACGACGCAGCAACGACCTGGGAAACGGAGGGGATGAGGTGCGCCAGCCGGTGGTGGGGCGAGCCGGGCTCTACGGAGCGGTCGCGGCCGGGGGCTTTCGCCGGTACGCCACCTACGGGACGGCCACCGCGGCGGGGGTGTTCACCAACACCGTGTTCGGTTTCATCCTGGCCTACACCTACATCGCGCTCTGGGACGAGCGGCCCGGGCTCGGCGGCTACGACCAGTCCGAGGCCCTCACGTTCATGTGGGTCAGTCAGGCGCTGCTCGCCGCCGGGGCGCTGATCGGCGGAGGCTTCCAGGAGGAGTTCCAAGAACGCGTCCGTACGGGTGACATCGCCGTCGACCTGTACCGTCCGGCCGATCTCCAGGCGTGGTGGCTCGCGGGTGATCTGGGCCGTGCGGGGTTTCAACTCCTGGGCCGCGGCGTAGTACCGCTGGTCGTCGGCGGGCTCGCCTTCCAGCTGGCGCTGCCCACCGCTCCGCTGCGCTGGCTGCTCTTCCTCGTCTCCGTGCTCCTCGGGCTGGTGGTGAGCTTCGCGCTGCGCTACCTGCTGGGGCTGGCGGCCTTCTGGCTGATGGACGGGGCCGGGATCAACATGATGGCCACGGTCGTCTCCATCTTCTTCTCCGGGATGCTGCTGCCGCTGACCGTGTTCCCGGGCGGCTTCGGGGAGTTCGTCCGGCTCCTGCCCTGGGCGGCGATGCTCCAGGTGCCGGTGGACGTGCTGCTGGGAGAGGGTGCCGGGGCCGCGCGTACGGCGGGGTGGCTGGGATTCCAGGCCGCGTGGGCCGTGGTGCTGCTCGGGCTGGGCCGGCTGCTGCAGGCTGCCGCGACGCGGAAGGTGGTGGTCCAGGGTGGCTGAGCGGGTGGCGGAGGGCAGGGACCGGGCGGCCGTCCAGGCCGGCAGGGCGGGCGAGCCCGGGCTCCTCGTCCCGGAGCGCAGCCGGGTCCTGGAAGGGCTGCGCGGCTACGGGCTGATCGCCGCGATGTGGATCCGGTCGACGATGACGTACCGCACGTCCTTCTTCCTCTCCACCTTCGGCAACGCGGCCATCACGCTCCTGGACTTCGTCGCGATCATGATCATGTTCTCGCACGTGGACGAGCTGGGCGGCTTCACGCTGCCCGAGATCGCCCTGCTGTACGGGTCCTGCTCGGCCTCCCTGGGCCTGGCCGACCTGCTGCTCGGCAACACCGACCGGATCGGCTCGCGGATCCGCGACGGTTCCCTCGACACCATGCTGGTCCGCCCGGTCCCGGTGCTCGCCCAGGTGGCGGCCGACCGGTTCGCACTGCGCCGGCTGGGGCGGATCGCGCAGGGGCTCGTGGTCCTGGGGTGGGCCGTCTCGGAGCTGGACCAGGTGCACTGGACGGTCGGGAAGGCCCTGATGCTGCCCGTGATGATCACCGCCGGGGCGGCGATCTTCGGCGCGGTCATGGTGGGCGGCGCGGCCTTCCAGTTCCTCGCCGGGGACGCCGCGGAGGTGCAGAACAGCTTCACCTACGGGGGCTGCACCATGCTCCAGTACCCGCCGACCGTCTTCGCGAAGGACCTGCTGCGCGGGGTCACCTTCATCGTGCCGCTCGCCTTCGTCAACTGGCTGCCCGCCCTGTACGTGCTGGGCCGGCCCGATCCGCTGGGGCTGCCGGGGTGGGTGGCGTACGCGAGCCCGCTGGTGGCCTTCGTGGTGTTCCTCCCCGCGTCGCTGGCCTGGCGCGCGGGGGTCCGTTCGTACCGCAGTACGGGGAGCTAGTCGTGGCGGATGCGCTGATGTCGGATGCGTTGATTTCACTGCACGAGGTCGAGAAGGTCTTCGACGTACGGCGCCGGGTGGGCCTGGTGCGCCGGGAGAAACGGCAGGTCAGGGCCGTGGACGGGATCAGTTTCGAGGTGGCCCGGGGCGAGATGGTCGGCTACATCGGGCCCAACGGCGCCGGCAAGTCGACCACGATCAAGATGCTGACCGGCATCCTCACCCCGAGCGGCGGCCGGCTGCGGGTCGCCGGCATCGACCCGGCGCGGGAGCGGATGCGCCTCGCGCACCGGATCGGCGTGGTGTTCGGGCAGCGCACGACGCTGTGGTGGGACCTTCCGCTGAAGGACTCGTACGCGCTGATGCGGCGCATGTACCGGATCCCGTCGGCGCGGTTCGCGGAGAACATGGAGCGCTGCGTGGACCGGCTCGACCTCGCCGAGCTGCTCGACGTACCCGTACGGCAGCTGTCGCTCGGTCAGCGGATGCGCGGGGACATCGCGGCGGCGCTGCTGCACGACCCCGACGTGCTGTACCTGGACGAGCCGACCATCGGGCTGGACGTGGTGAGCAAGGCGAGCGTACGGGGCTTCCTGCGGCAGCTGAACGAGGAGCTCGGCACCACGGTGCTGCTGACCACGCACGATCTCCAGGACATCGAGCAACTGTGCGAGCGGGTGATGGTGATCGACCACGGGCGGCTGGTCTACGACGGCTCGCTGGGCGGACTGCACACGGCGGGCGCCGCGGACGGTGCGGCGGCGAGCGAGCGGACGCTGGTGGTGGACCTGGAGCGGGAGCTCCCGCCGATCGAGGTGGCGGGGGCGCGGGTGGTGAAGGTGGAGGGCGCGCGGCAGTGGCTGGCGTTCCCGGCGCGGGCTTCGGCGGCTCCGCTGGTGGCGGCGGTGGCGGCGGAGTATCCGCTGCTGGACCTGTCGGTGCGGGAGCCGGACATCGAGGACGTGATCGCGCGGATGTACGCGGGGCGGGGGTAGGGGAGCCGGTGTGGAGGCAGCGGGGCGGGGTTGGGAACTGCTGGTTCTTTGTTCCACTCTTGTGAGTGATGGTCCATTTGGGTGAGTGTCGTTACGGTCGCCTGTATGGATCTCAAGGTGTCGGCGAGTGCGCGGGGTGTACGTCCCCAAGGTGCGTATCGCTGGTTCCGTGAGGACAGTTGGCTGACAGTGTTCTGTGCCAGCTTGTACGGACGGCGCTCCCCGAAGATGCGGGCGTGCAGGGCTCTGTCCGCGGCGGTCGGCGATGGCTGAGCCGGTCAAGAGATTGCGCACTATCGCTCCCTCCTTTGTGGCGCTTGGTCCGGCCGGTGTGGCGGTACGTGACCGTCTCAAGCGCCTGAGTGTCGGGGATGAGGAAGTCCTGCGGCTGGTCGGCGCGCATCAGGGCGCTCTGGCCTCCCGCGACCTCAAGCAGCGGTGCGCGGACGGCCCCGACCACTCCACCGACACGTGGGCGGCCCGTAAGCGGGGGCTGACGGGGGAGTCGTCGTCGCGGATCGCCGGGGCGATCACCAAGGCCAGCCACGATCAGTGGGCCCTGGCCCGGCGATGCCAGACTGCGCACATCCAGAGCCTGGACGCCGGCATCCGGACACTGCGCCACCGCCTCGCTCTCCCGATCGGGGAGAAGGGCACCAAGCGGGCTGCGGGCGGCTACCGCTCCAGGAGCGAGTGGTTTCGCAAGTCCCGGCGTCTCGCCGCTCTAGAAGAGCGGCATGCGGCTGTTGTGGCCGATTGGCGGGCGGGCCGGGTCCGAGTGGTTCGGGGTGGGAAGCGGCTGGCGAACACCCGGCACCATCTGGCCGCGGCCGAGCTCACGGAGGAGCAGTGGCGTGCCCGCTGGGAAGCCGAACGCTGGTTTCTCGCCGCCGATGGCGAGTCCGGGAAAGGGTTCGGGAACGAGACGATCCGAGTCACCCCCGACGGCGAGGTCAGCATCAAGCTCCCGGCCCCGCTCGCGCACCTGGCCAACGCCGAGCATGGCCGGTACGTCCTGGCCTGCCGGATCGCGTTCGCGCACCGGGGCGCGGAATGGGCCGACCGCATCGAAGCGAATCGGGCCGTCGCCTACCGCATCCACCTGGACGTCACACGAGGTCGCTGGTATCTGACCGCAGCCTGGCAACGCCCTGTCATCCAGACGGTCCCGCTGGCCACCGCCCGTGCGAAGGGCGTGGTCGGTGTCGATACCAACGCCGACCACTTCGCCGCCTACCGAGTCGACCGACACGGCAACCCCGTCGGTGACCCGCAGCGCTTCCCCTACGACCTGTCCGGCACCGCAGATCACCGCGATGCGCAGATCCGCCATGCCATCACCAGGCTGCTGCACTGGGCGAAAAGTGTCGGCGTCAAGGCCATCGCGATCGAAGACCTCGACTTCACCACCGAGAAGACCCGGGAGAAGCACGGCAGCAGGAAACGGTTCCGGCAACTCATCTCCGGCATCCCGACCGGCAAACTCAAAGCCCGACTCGCCTCGATGGCCGGCGGACACGGCCTCGCCATCGTCGCAGTCGATCCCGCCTACACATCCCAGTGGGGAGGCCGGCACTGGCAGAAGCCGCTGGTCACCCCGCGCCGCAGAGTGTCCCGTCACGATGCCGCCGGTATCGCGATCGGACGACGCGCCCTCGGACACCCGATCCGGCGACGGACGGCACCGCCCCCACACGACCGGAGTGATCGTGTGGGGCATCGGACCGTCCAGGCCGGACCAGGCAGCCGCAGGCGTGACGGAAACCGCCCGTCCGCAACGGACCGTGCCCTTGGAGGGCCGTCGCCGAGTGGGAAGAGAACGCGGGGACCCAGTGCATCCAAAACCGTTCGGGATGCACCCAGTAGGCATGAATGGGTCCAAGACTCACTCATGCCTACCGGCTAGGAACGGTGACTGCATAGGCTGGTCCGCATGAGTGATGAGAGGCCCGAGACGCCGCGGCCCGAGAAGCCGTTGCTGCCGGAGCTGAGGGCTTCGGACGCCGACCGGGAGCGGGTGGTGGACCGGCTGCGGGACGCCGTCGCCGAGGGCCGGCTCGACATGGACGAGTTCGAGGAGCGGCTGGACGCGGCCTACCGGTCCCGTACGTACGCCGAGCTCGAACCGCTCACGCGGGATCTGCCCGCGCCCGGCGCGACGGCTCCGATCGCGGCCGCCCCGGTGGCTCCGGTCGGGCTGACGAAGGCGGTACCGGCGGGCTCGGAAGCCGCCTGGCCGGCCCGGATCGTGGGCGGCGGAGGCACGGCGGGCGGTCCGGCCATGGCCGTGGCGATCATGTCGGGCTTCCAGCGCAAGGGCAACTGGACCGTGCCCGCCCGCTTGCACGCAGTGGCGTTCTGGGGCGGCGGTGAGCTCGACCTGCGCGAGGCGAACTTCGCGGAGCGGGAGGTCGTGATCAACTGTGTCGCCATCATGGGCGGCATCCAGATCATCGTGCCGCCGGGCGTCGAGCTCGACGTACGCGGGATCGGCGTGATGGGCGGCTTCGACCAGACGGACAGCCCCGGCCCGGTGGAGCCGGGGGCTCCGCGGGTGGTCGTGACGGGCCTCGCCTTCTGGGGCGGGGTCGAGGTGAAGGTGAAACCGCCGAAGCAGCGGGCGGTCACGAAGCAGAAGCCGCGCAAGGAGCTGTAGGGCGACGCGGTCCACGGACGGGGACCAGTACGGGGGACCCGTACGGGGAACGAGTACGGGGGACCAGTACGGCGCGCCGGGAACTCCCCGAGCGCCCCGGGAGTCGGATGCTATGCGGACGAAACCGTCGCCCGGGGGAAGGCAGGAGCACGTGGAGCAGGGCAGTACGACGGCTACGGCCACGGCCACGGCCACAGCTACGGCACGGGGCGGCTTCGTGTTCAGCGAGGCGGACGAGGAGCGCCGGCGCGGCGTCCGCCGGATGAAGCGGACCGCCACCGGCCTGCTGGTCCTGGTCGCGCTGATCTACGTGGCGGCGAAGTGGGCGGAGAACGCGGGCGCGGGCGGCTGGGCCGGGTACGTCGCGGCCGGCGCCGAGGCGGGCATGGTGGGCGCGCTCGCGGACTGGTTCGCGGTCACCGCCCTGTTCCGGCGGCCGCTCGGCCTGCCCATCCCGCACACCGCGATCATCCCGACGAAGAAGGACCAGCTCGGCGTCTCGCTCGGGGAGTTCGTCGGGGAGAACTTCCTCTCCGCCGACGTGGTGCGCACGAGGCTGCACGCGCTGGGCATCGGCGGCCGGCTCGGCGCCTGGCTGGCCGAGCCCGCGCACGCCGACCGGGTCACGGCGGAGCTGGCCACGGCCCTGCGCGGGGCGCTGACGGTCCTGCGGGACTCCGACGTGCAGGCCGTCGTGGGCGAGGCGATCACGCGGCGGGCCGAGACGGCGGAGATCGCGCCGGGCATCGGCAAGACGCTGGAGAAGGTCGTCGCGGACGGCGGCCACCGCCGGGTCGTGGACCTGGTGTGCGCGCGGGCGTACGACTGGCTGGTCACCCACGCCGACTCGGTGGAGGCGGCGGTGCAGGGCGGGGCGCCGGGCTGGACCCCGAGGTTCGTGGACCGCAAGATCGGCGACCGCGTCTACAAGGAACTGCTCCGCTTCGTCCAGGAGATGCGGGACATGCCGGAGCACCCGGCGCGCGGGGCGGTGGACCGCTTCCTCGCGGACTTCGCGGCGGACCTCCAGTCGGACACGGAGACGCGGGCGAGGGTGGAGCGCCTGAAGTCGGAGATCTTGCAGCGGGAGGAGATCCAGGACGTGATCGCCTCCACCTGGACGGCGGTCCGCTCGATGATCATCTCGGCGGCGGAGGACGAGCGCAGCGCACTGCGCCTGCGGGTCCGTTCCTCGCTGATGTCCCTGGGCGCCCGGCTGGCCACGGACGGCCGCCTCCAGGCCAAGGTGGAGGGCTGGATCGAGGGCGCGGTGGTCTACGTCGTCACCACGTACCGGACGGAGATCACCTCGCTGATCACCGACACGGTGGCGGGCTGGGACGCGGAGCACACCTCGCGCAAGATCGAGGCCCACATCGGCCGCGACCTCCAGTTCATCCGCATCAACGGCACGGTGGTCGGCGCCCTGGCGGGCCTCCTGATCTACACCCTGTCGCGCGCGTTCGGCGCGTAGCGGGGTAGCGGGGTAGCGGCGCGGGGCGTCGGGCCCTCGCGGCGGTGCTACGGCTCGTAGCGCCGCCGCGCGAGATGGGCGGTGATGTCGGCGGCGATCTCGACCCTCTCCGGCAGGACCTGCGAGATCCGGCGGAACACCTGCTCCCTGGCCGAGGCCGGCAGGACGAGATAGGCCGAGACGGTGGAGAGGTGCCCGATGTAGTCGCCGGCGCTCATGGTCAGGCGGCGGTCGATCACCGCCTGCCGAACACCGGTGAACCAGGCGGACCGTTGGAGCTCGGTACCCGGCCACTGCACGTCGTACCCGGGTGGCGTCCCGTCCGGGGACGGAATCTCGTCGCTCTCCAAGAACGGCGCCCGCGCCGCACGAACGACCTCCTCCACCGCCGGGTCGGCCGGCCGCACCGGCCCGCCGAACGAGGCGAACACGCCACCGGGCTCCAGCAGGGAGGCCACACGCGCCCACCGGCCCTCCGGGTCGGTCCAGTGCAGCGCGGCCGCGGCATAGACCAGCCCGTACCGCCGGCCGTACCGCGGGCCCGGTCGCACGTCCTCGAAGGCGGCTTGCACCGTCCTGACGCTCGCCGGCACGTGCTTGCGCAGCTCGGCCAGCATTGCTCCGTCAGGCTCGGTCGCGGTGCCGGCGACCCCCTGCCGGGCGAACAGCCGGGTTGCTTTGCCCGTCCCGGCACCGATCTCGAGGGCGCTCGGAATCGGACGGCCCGCGTACGTCACCACCAGGTCCACGAGCTCCGCGGGATACCCCGGCCGGAACCGTTCGTAGGCTTCCGCCATCACGCCGAAGCTCAGTGCACGATCGGGCATGCCGGAAATCCTGGCACGAACCGGCACCGCGCGGGGCCGTACCGGCGGGGCGTCGTACGCGGCCCGGGTCCGGGGTGGGTTCGCGGCAGGTCGCGTACGGGTCCGGGGCGGGGTCCCGTACGGAGCCCGCTCGGGACCCGTACGGAACCCGCTCGGGACCCGTACGACCCGGGCGGGCAGTCAGCCCCGGTCGGCGACGGCCCAGGACGCGGCGGCGACCACGCCCGCGGCGCCGATGACGGCAGGCCAGGCGCCGACCTTCTTCGCCAGCGGGTGCGCGCCGGCGAACCCGGCGAGGTACAGCGCACCGAGCCCGGCCGCGGCGGGGGCGCCGCCGCGCTTGTGCCACTCCCGCCCGGCGACGATGCCCGCGGCGCCGAGCACGACACCGCCGAGCGGCCGCTTCTTGGTCCACCGCGCGACGGCGTAACCGCCGACCAGACCGGCGGCCGCCACTGCAGAACTCGGTACCCGTGCCATGCTGTCCAACTCCCTCACGCTCACGCTCACGTCATCGGTTCATCGGTTCATACGCGCACACCTACTCGCCGCCGAGGCTAGCTCGACCCCTTGACCACCCGTCGGGCCCCCACCGCGCCCAACACCAGTACGGCCCCGCCGATCACCGACTCCGGCACCGCGTCCCGCACACCGCGCGGCAGCACCGCCACCACGCCCAACACGAGCAGAAACGCGAGCCCGGCCCCGCCGGCGGCCCGAAGCAGTCTGTCCACGTGCTGCTCAACGCGACCGCCCGGCCGCCCGACACGGACCGGGCCGAGGGGATTTGTCGCACACTCGCCGGATCCGCGCGATGTCTGCTGAGGGAACCCGATGGGCATAAATTCAATCTCCCACCCAAAGGGGCAAACCACCTAGCCCCCTCCCGCCCACCGGCCCCCCTCCCACCCCACCCACATCAGGAGCCAGGACATCGTGATCTGCTACGGACAGGCCGTCCTCGACCTCGCGGACGAACTGGTCGACGCCTACGCCGACGTCTTCTCCGCCCCGCCGTGGAACGAAGACGAAGAAACCATTCGCCAGTTCGCCACCCGCCTCCCGGCCGACGCCCGGCGCCGTGGTTTCCGTACCGCCTTCATCCAGTCCGCCACCGGCATCGACGGCTTCGCCACGGGCTGGATCACCCCGGCGGCCTTCCCGAAGAACCGCGCGTACGCCCAGGTCGCGGCGCAGCTCGGGTCTGCCCGGGTGAAGGAACTCCTCACCGGGGCGCTGGAGATAGACGAACTCGCGGTACGCCCCTACGCGCGCGGCCGCGGCACCGCCCGGGACCTCCTCGCCGAGATCACCACCGATGCCCCGGACCGCCGTGCCTGGCTGCTGACCAGCCGCCTGGCCAAGAACACGGTGGCCACGTACCGCCGCCTGGGCTGGCACGAGGTCGCGGCCCTGCCCGGCACGGAGACGGGCGTCATCGTCTTCCTGTCCCCGGACCACCCGAACCGGGCGGCGTAGCGGGGCGGTCGGCCGCCCGCCGGGCCGTGCCCGGCACGGAGATGGGCCTCGTCGACGGTCCCCGCCCCCGCTCTTCCCGCATCGGGCGGCAGCCCGTCGGGCCCCGCGCGACGCGGAGACGGCCTCGTCGACTCGGGTCCCCGCCCCCGCCCCCGCTCCCGCTCCCGCCAGTCCCGGACCGGGCGGCGTCGCCCGCCAGCCCACCGCCCGCCGGAACCGGCCCGCATCCGCCCGGCAACCGCCGAGAGGCGCCCCCGCCGTCGCGAGCACCCGGGCACGTCCCGCACGCCTGGCCGACCACCGGACCACCGGGCCGACCGGACCATCAGGCCCACCAGGCCGACCGGCCCATCAGGCCGACAGACCGGCCAGCTCATGGGCCGACCGGCCCCACCGGGCCACACGGGCCGACCGGGCCACGGGCCGACCGGCTCACCAGCCCACCGGCCGGGATCCGGGGACACTCGGGGCACCGGCCGACGTGTTCCTCCTCCCAGCCCGCCACGCGAGCGACGGGTCTCGCGATGCGAAGAGCCATCGGAGGGCGCAGGGCACACCGTGACAGCGCTCAAGGCCTGCTGCGAAACATCGCCCAACGGGGCGTTCGAGCCACGCGTGCGGGGCATACCGCGCCCATGAACCCCACCACACGCACCACACGCACACCACACGCCAGGCCCGCCCCGCACTCGGCCTACCCGGCGCCGGCCACAGACGAGGCACGCCCGGCACGCCAGGCAGTCGCCACAGACAAGGCACACCCGGCACACCCGGTGCAGCCCAGGCCGGCCACCCGACCCAGGCAGGCCTGCGAGGCCACCTCCACCGCCCGCCGCCAGCTCAACCTCGCCACGCGCCACCAACTCACCACCGCCGCCGGCGTCCCACCCGGCACGATCACCTCCCGCACCCGCCCCGGCGGGCCCTGGCAGCGCCTGCTGCCCCGGGTCTACCTCCTCCAGACCGGCCCCCCGGACCAGCGTCAACGCGCCCTCGCTGCCGTCCTCTACGCCGCCGAGCCCGGCTCCGACCCGCTCTCCGGCGACACCGCCGCCCTCACCGGCGGCGCGGCCCTCGCACTACTCGGGATCCGCGAAGCCCCGTACACGCCCGTCGACGTCCTGATCCGCGCCCCGCGCAAACTCGCCGGCTCCCCGGAGGTACGGCCGTACCCCACCACCCGCTGGCCCCGCACGATCACCGTCTCCGGCATCCCGAGCACCCGCCCGGTGCGCGCGGCCGCGGACTTCGCGGCCCGGACCGAGGAGCCGGCGGACCGGATCCGCTCGGTCCTCGCCCAGGTCGTCCAGTCCGGCTGGTGCCACCCACACGACCTGCACACCGAACTCCGCGCCGCCCGCCTCCTGACCCGCCCCGCGATCCGCGCGGCAGCCGGGGAACTCCTCGCCGGAGTCCGCTCGGTGGCCGAGGCCCAGGCCCGCGACGTCCTCTCCACCACGGACCTTCCCACCCCCCTCTGGAACGCCCGTCTCCACACCCCGGACGGCACGTTCCTGGCGAGCCCGGACGCCTACTGGCCCGACGAGGGCGTGGCCCTGGAGATCGACTCGGCGGAGTACCACTACACCCGCGACTCCTGGCACGCCACGCTCCACCGCCGCCTCCGCCTGGAGTCCCACGGCATCCTGGTGGTCAGCGCGACCCCCTCGATGATCAGAGACACCCCGTCGGAAGTCATCGCAGCCCTCCGCACTCTCCTCACCCTGACCACCACCCGCCCCACCCCACCCACAGCCCTGGCCCGCGGCCACCAACAGCTCGTCCTCCCGCTGTAGTTGATGCTAAAAAAGACCGACATTGATCGAGTGTGACTATGCTGACGTGATGACGAGTGAGCGAGTTGTAGGTCATATTGTCGGAACTGGGCTCGGTTCTGTTCTTCGGCGTCGCAGGGACGTCTTTGATGCGCATCTCCACAGTGATCTCCAGCGGGGAATCTCGAAGCTGAAGGATTCGGACGGCGCGTACGTCTCCGATGCGATCGTCCTCAACGGTGGATATCTCGACGATGACGATTCTTGGCACGAGATCCTCTATACGGGAGCCTCTCCCGCTGTGGATCGCGATCCGCAAACCAAGCAACTCAAGGCGGATCAGAGTTGGTCCTATGCGGACAATGCCGCGTTGAAGCTCAGCTTTGAGCGTGGGTATCCGATCAGGATTCTTCGTGGGCATGAGGGCGATGCTCGATACTCCCCCCGTGAGGGATATCGGTACGACGGCCTTTATCGCATCACCCAGGCACGCACGGGCACGTCCGTCACCCCGGGCCTGTCCGGCGAGCCGATTGCCATCTGCCAGTTCGTTCTTGAGCGTCTACCGGAATCGGACCAGGAACCCACGGCGCTGGAAAGTGCTCTGGGTGAACTGGCCGGATTCGAAGAAGTCGAAGAACGGGTGCCGGAGACGCGGACGCTTCAGGTCCAGCGCGTGATCCGCGATACGGCGGCCGCCCGCCGTATCAAGGATCTCTACGGTGGGCAGTGCCAGGTCTGTGGCATCCGCCTGGTGGGCGCCCGTGCGCAGCCGTATTGCGAGGGGGCCCACCTCAAGCCCCTGGGGGCACCCCACATGGGCCCCGATGTCGAGCCCAACATCCTGTGCCTGTGCCCGAACTGTCATGTTCGATTGGACCTCGGGGCGATTTCGATCGGCGAGGACTGGAGTGTGATCGAGCGTGTCCCGTCCGCCGGGCCGCGCACGACGCTGCCGCACATCCTGCTGAAGAAGGGCCACGGCCTTCACCCGGCCTATGCCACCTACCAGCGGGACTGGTGGGATTCCCTCAAGGGAGGCCGGCCAGGAAAGTAGCTGTCGGGGCACTCGGGCCCCGACGCTGGTGACCGAGCAGGTTCCTAGCCGTGGCATTCCCCGTAAGGCCTGCCCGAGGTGCACCAGCACGGGGTCGTCGGGGTTGGGGGCCATGGGGTGGCTTTGCCTCGGGCGGCCAGGGTGGTGGCGTATTCCGCCAGGAGGGACGGGGAGGACGGGGAGGTTTTCTCCGAGGCTGCGAAGGCTTCGTATGAAGGGACGCTGGCCGTGACGATGCCGAGGTTCGTGGTGCCCGAGGCGGCCAGGGTGCGGAGGGAGGCTTCCACCTGGGCCAGGTGGGCGTCGTGGGAGGGGTACTCCGCGGACAGGGTGGGGTACGACGTGAGGAGTTCTGCCAGTTCGCGGGCCGGCCAGTGGAGGATGGCCACCGGGAAGGGGCGGGAGAGAGCGGCGCGGCGGTCGCCGAGTTCGGCGCGCAGGCGGGCGATCTCGGCGCGGAGTTCGGCGGGGTCGTCGGAGCCGAGGGCCCAGATGCGCTTGGGGTCGTGGAGTTCGTCCAGCGGGATCGGGCCGATGTGGCGGGTGTCCGCGACCATGTCCCAGTCGTCGTGGGGGAGTCCGAGGAGTCGGCGTACGCGGTGGCGGCCCGTGAGGAGTGCGGTCGTGGCCGGGGTGAGGGGGGTGTTGTCCGGGGCCAGGAGGGTGGCCGCCTCGGTGAAGCACTCGTGGGAGGCCTCGAGTTCGTCGTGGGCCTCCAGGGCCTCGGCGATGACCTCCCAGGGGGCGGGGTCCGAGGGGGCCGCCGCGCGGATGCCCTGGATGAGGGCGCGGGCCTCGGGCTCGTGGCCGTACTCCCAGAG
Organism: Streptomyces stoeckheimensis; assembly: GCF_045822005.1. Taxonomy (NCBI): domain Bacteria; kingdom Bacillati; phylum Actinomycetota; class Actinomycetes; order Kitasatosporales; family Streptomycetaceae; genus Streptomyces; species Streptomyces stoeckheimensis. The sequence goes on from NZ_CP169550.1 coordinate 5,706,682, forward strand.
GTTGGCCGCCTGGAGGGCCTTGATGAGGGACGGGTCGTCCGTCGTGTCCGCGGCCAGGAGTTGGTCGTAGAGGGCGCTCGCCCGCTCGCGTTCGTCGGCCAGTTCGAGGTGGGCCGCGGCCTGGAGGAGCAACGGCTCCTGGTCCTCGGGGTAGCGGGTCGCCGTGCGGATGAGGCGCTCGGCTTCGGCGATGTGCTCGGCAGGCGTGTCGGGGCGCATGGTTTGCAGCGTACTGCCGCTGGTCAGTTGAGGGGGGAGGACTTAGGGTGCCGCCCGTGCGAGATCGCGTGCGGGTCGTGGTGCAGGGGAGGGGCCAGGGCAGGGGCCGGTGGGCGTGGCGTGCGCGCCGGGTCGGTCTCGCGGGGGTGCTCTGGGCGGCCGGTGAACTCGCCGTCACCGTAGGTGTGGTGGTGATGTTGCTGGTGGTGCACCAGGTGTGGTGGACCAACCGGCAGGCGCTGAGTGCCGCCCACGAGGTGGTGAGGGAGCTGGAGGAGAGTGCCTCCACCTCCGGGACGGAGGGGGAGGGAGAAGGGGAGGGGGAAGGGGAAGGGGAGCCGGCTGTCGAGGGTTCCGACGGGGCGGACGGCGACGGGTCCTCGGGCAGTGCGTCCGCGGGCAACTCCGCGCCGCGCCCCGCCAAGCCGCCGCCGCGGGAGTCCGCGTACGGCATCCTGCGCATTCCGCGCCTCGGCGTCGCCGTGCCCGTCGCGCGAGGCGTGGACAAGCGGTCGGTGCTCGACAAGGGGTACGCCGGGCACTACGCCGGGACCGCGCAGCCCGGGGCCGAGGGGAACTTCGCACTCGCCGGACACCGCAACACGCACGGGGAGCCGTTCAGGTACATCAACCGGCTCAGGCCGGGGGACGAGTTGATCGTGGACGTGCGGGGCAAGCGGTACGTGTACCTGGTCGGGCAGACGCTGGCGGAGACGACCGAGCGCGACACCGGGGTGATCGCGCCCGTCCCGCGCAGCACCGTCACGCCGGGGGCCGGGTACAGCGAGCCCGGCGCGTACATCACGCTGACCACCTGCACGCCCGAGTACAGCTCCAAGTACCGGCTCGTGGTGTGGGGGACCCTCAAGCGCTGACGGGTGGACGGGCCGGCGGACCGTAGGGTGGGGCGGTGCGTCGGAAAAGGGTGAAACGTCCTCAGTTGGTGTGGCTTGCCGTGCCGTTCGTGTTGTTCGTCGCAGCGCTGCCGCTCGCGAACCGAGTGGAGCCGGCGCTGGGCGGCGTACCGTTCCTGCTCCTCTGGTTCATCGGGGCGACCCTGCTGACCCCGCTCGCGGTCTGGCTGACCTGGCGCGGTGATCACCGATGAGCCAGGCGGCCGTCGCGACCACCGTCTTCGGCGCGTTCATGGTGGCCACCGTCGCGCTCGGGCTGCTCGCGGTGCGCGGGCGCGGCGGGGGCGGCGGCGGGCTCGCCGAGTGGTCGGTGGGCGGGCGCTCGCTCGGCACCGTGTTCATCTGGGTCCTGATGGCGGGCGAGGGGTACACGAGCTTCAGCTACCTCGGCGCGGCCGGCTGGGGCTACAACTACGGCGCCCCCGTGATGTACGTGGTCGCGTACATGTCCTGCGGCTACGCGGTCGGTTACGTCGTCGGGCCCGTGCTGTGGGACTACGCGCGCCGCCACGGCCTCGTCGGCATCACCGACATGGTGAGCCACCGGTACGGGCGCCCCTGGCTCGGCGCCGCGGTCGCGGTGCTCGCGACCGTCTTCCTGCTCCCCTACATCCAGCTCCAGATCACCGGAATGGGTGTGGTGGTCTCGACGGTCACCTACGGGGCGGTGTCCCTGGAATGGGCCTACTTCATCGCCTTCGCCGTCACCACCGCCTTCGTCGTCGTCAGCGGGCTGCGCGGCAGCGCGTGGGTGTCCGTACTCAAGGACGTGCTGGTCATCGGCACCCTCGGGTTCCTCGCCGGCTACGTGCCCCTGCACTACTTCGGCGGCTACGGCGAGCTCTTCGAGCGGCTCACGGCCGAACGCCCGCAGTGGCTGACGCTCCCGGGCGCCGGGAGCGGCGAGGGCGGCCGGGGCGAGTTGGGGATGGGGTGGTTCGCCTCGACCACCGTGCTGAACGCGCTGACCGTCGTCATCTTCCCGACCACCGTGGCGGGGTACCTGGGCGCGCGGAGCGCCGACGCGCTGCGCCGCAACGCCATCCTGCTGCCCGCGTACAACGTGCTGCTCTTCGTGCCGATGCTGCTGGGCATGGCGGCGCTGTTCGTCGTACCGGGGCTGGCGGGCGCCGAGTCCAACCTCGCGCTGTTCAAGCTGGTCGTGGACTCCCTGCCCGCGTGGGCGGTGGGGGTGATCGGGGTGGCGGCGGCACTGTCGTCGATCGTGCCGATGGCGGTGTTCATGCTGGTCATCGGCACGATGTGGGGGCGCAGCGTGCTCTCGCTGCTGCCGCGCTGGAGTTCGGGCGAGCGGCAGAAGCTCGCCTCGCAGGTGGTCGTGGTGGCGGCCGGGACGATCGCGCTGGTGATGACGTACACGGCACCGAACACGCTGGTCAGGCTCTCGCTCGTGTCCTACGAGGGCATGGCGCAACTGGTGCCGATGCTGCTGCTGGGTCTGGTGTGGCGCAGGCTCACCACGGCGGCCGCGGTGTGCGGGCTGGCCGCGGGGGTCGCGGTGGTCTGCGGGCTGGTCTTCACGGGCCACGACCCGGTGTGGGGCGTGAACGCGGGCATGGTCGCCCTCGCGGTGAACCTGGCGGTCGCGCTGACGGTGAGCTGGCTCGGCCCGCGGGAGGGGGCGCGGAGCGGGGCGGGGGACCCCCGGCCCGACGAGGAGGTGCTGGCGCGCGATCCGCTGCCCGGGGCCGGGGCCGGGGACGAAAACGAGATCCCGTCCGTTGTCAGTGCGCGCGGTTAGTATCGATCGCGAGTACGAGTTACGTGTGCGGGTGTGAGTCGCGGATCTCTTACGGGAGTTCGCGCGCGGGAGCAGCGGGAGGGGGCGGTTCGTATGGCAGAGCACAGCGGGCTTCGCCCCGTGCGGTTCCGGTTCACGGCGCCGTCCGCGCGACTGGTGGCGCTGCTGGCCTCCCTCCTGGTGCTCGGAGGCTTCCTCGGGCTGTTCGCCGGGGAGGGCGGGCTCGGCGCGGTCGTGGTGGTCCTCGCGGCGACCTTGGCCGTGGGTGCCTCGGTCCTGGCCGCCCGGCTGGTCCGGCCGGTGCCGCCGCACCGCATACGTACCGCGATCCGTGATCGCGAGCAGCGCACGGCGTTCCTGCCGCAGCGCGATCCCGACGCTTCGGGCCGGTCGCGGCCCAGGGCGCCCGGCCGTTCCCTTCCGACGGCCGCGTAGGGGCGCGCAGCTCCTTCCTCCCGATCGCTTCTGATCGCCACACCTTGCCGCCCCTCGCGGGTCGTCACGCCGAAACGCATCTCTTTCGACGTTCGACGAGTCCCTTCGGAGGGCCCACGTGTCCGTTTTCATCGATCTTGTTGCTCTGCTGGGCCGACTCCTGGAGCCGGTGCTGGCCGAGTCCGCGACCGCTGCCGCGATCGTGCTGTTCACCGTTCTCGTGCGGCTCGCGCTGCACCCCCTGAGCCGGGCCGCCTTCCGCGGGGCGACCCCGGTGGCGGGCATCCTGCCGGTGCTGCTCCAGCTGCCGGTGTTCTTCCTGATGTACCGGGCGTTCTCCTCGGCGGAGATCGGCGGGGCCGCCAACGAGCTGCTCGGCCACCGGCTGTTCGCCGCGCCGCTCGGGGACCGGTGGGGCGAGGCGCTCGGGGAGGGCGGCCTCTTCGGCGAGCGGGGGCTCGTGTTCCTCGGGCTGTTCGCGGTCGTCGCGGTGGTGGCCGCGTGGAGTGCGGCGCGCGCACGCAAGACGGCGGCGCTGATGGCCTCCGCTGCCGGCGCCACCGCCACCGCCACCGCCGGGGGCAAGGGGGCCAAGGGGAAGGCCGCCGGCGCCAAGGCCGCCGGAGCTGCCGTCGCCCTGACCGCGGAGCAGCAGGAGCTCATGCGCAAGGTGGGCGGCGTACTGCCCCTGCTGTCCTTCGGAACGCTGATCACGGCCGCCCTGGTGCCGCTGGCGGCCGGGCTGTACCTGGTCACGACCACCGCGTGGTCGGTCGCCGAGCGCGCCTGGCTCCAGTACCGGAAGGACCGGGCGGAGCGTGCGGAGGGAGCGGTCAGCGGAGCAGAGCGTTCCGCCATGTGAACAGGGTCTTGCGGATGAGGCCGACATCTTGGAGGATCGACCAATCCTCCGATGGCCGCAACCCATCGTCCGGCCCGGGGCATGCCCATGGGCCGACCACCCTCGACCACGGGAGAATGCCCATGAAGCTGCTGCGTGTAGGACCCGTCGGGTCGGAGCGCCCCGCGCTGCTCGACCAGGACGGGACCCTGCGGGACCTGTCCGGCCTGATCACGGATGTGGACGGCGCCCTGCTCGCCGACGACTCCGTGCTGTCCCGAGTACGGGACGCGGCCGGATCCGGTGAGCTCCCGGTGCTGGACGCCGAGGGTCTGCGGATCGGGTCCGCCGTCGGCCGCATAGGCAAGGTCGTGGGCATCGGCCTGAACTACCACGGGCACGCGGCCGAGGTGGGCGCCGAGGCGCCGGCCGAGCCGATCGTGTTCCTCAAGGCCCCGGACACCGTGGTCGGCCCCGACGACACCGTGCTGATCCCGCGCACCAGCGTCAAGACCGACTGGGAAGCCGAGCTCGGCGTCGTCATCGGTGCCACCGCCCGCTACCTGGCCTCCCCCGAGGAGGGCCTCGCGCACGTCGGCGGGTACGTGCTGGTCAACGATGTGACCGAGCGCGCGTTCCAGAACGAGCGCGGCGGCACCTGGGACAAGGGCAAGAACTGCGAGACCTTCACCCCGCTCGGCCCCTGGCTGGTCACCGCGGACGAGATCCCGGACCCGCAGGTGCTGGACGTCAAGCTGTGGGTCAACGGTGAGCTCAAGCAGGACGGCAACACGTCCGACCAGATCTTCCCGGTCGGCGAGGTCGTGCGGTACGTGAGCCAGTTCATGACCCTGTACCCGGGCGACGTCATCGTCACCGGCACCCCGGCCGGCGTGGCCGCGGGCCAGCCGGAGCCGAAGCCGTTCCTGCGGGCGGGCGACGTGGTGGAGCTGGAGATCGACGGGCTCGGCCGTCAGCGCCAGGAGTTCAAGGACGCGTAGTCGCGTAGCGCAAGAGAAGGGGCGGCGCCGTCGGAAGACGGCGCCGCCCCTTTCCCGTTCTTCCCGTCAGCCTTCGGCCGACGCCCGGCGGCGCCGGCCGGCGATCAGGAGACCGGCGCCCGCGGCGAACGCGGCGGAGGCTCCGCCCGCGATCCAGACGTTCTCCGCGCCCGCGCCCGTGGTCGCGAGGCTGCCGGAGTTCCCGCCCGCCGGGACCGGCTGGTTACCAGTGCCTGTGCCGGTCCCCGTACCGGTACCGGTCCCCGTGCCCTTGTCGTCGGTGCCCGGCGTGCCGCCCTCGTCCTTGCCGCCGCCCGCGCCCGCGTCCTCGCCCTTGTCGTCGGGCTTCCCGGCCTCCTCGGCCGCCTTGTCCTTCTCCCGTGCCACGTGCTGGCCGGTCTTGAGGAACTCGACGCGGTCCTCGGGCGTACCGTTCAGCGCAGCCCGAGCGGCCTTCACGACCTCGGGGCCACCCACGCTCGCGATCTGGGTGATGAGGACCCGGTTGTCGTTGTCGCGGTGCACGTGCTGCGTGGTCGTGACGAACTCCCGCAGCTGCGCGGGGGTCGGGTTGCTGCGCAGGAAGGTCTGGATCGCCTCCTTCAGAACCGGACCGGCGTTGCTCAGCATGCTGAAGATCGCCACCCGGTCGTCGACCGCGCGGATGGTGTGCTGCTCCGTCGCGACGAACGCGCGGATCTCCTCCCGGGTCCCGTGGCTGAGCAGGTGGTTGACCCGCTCCGTGATGCCCCGGCCCGCGCCGTTCAGCATCTGCAGCATCGCGAAGGTGTCGTCCTCCAGGCGGGCCACATGCTGCCCCTCCCTGAGGAACTCCGCGATCACGGCCGGGGTCCCGTCCCGGAGTGCCTTCACGGCCTCGCGCTTCACGGCGACGCCACCGGCGTGGTGGATCTGGGCGACCCTCACCCGGTTGTCCGAGTGCGTCTGCGCCGCCCAGACGACCTCCAGGAAGTGCCGCATGTCCGCGGCCGTTCCCTTGAGCGCCTTCTCGGCGGCCTCCCGCACGCCGGGGCCGGACGCCGGATCCGCCAGGATCTCCTCGATCTTCTTGCGGTCCTTCGCCTCCTGCCCGTGGTCCTGTCCGCCGTCCTGCCCCTCGTCCTCCTGCGCGCCCTGGTCCCCGGAACCCGGTACGGAGTCCGGCGCGGAAGGCGCCGGGGGAGCGGCGGGTGACGGGGAATCGGCGGCGAACGCCGGGGAGGAGAACAGGACGGCCGGGGCTATCGCGCCGACGGCGATGGCCGACGCGAGACGGGGCAGCTTCACAAAGGCACCATTCATTACACCTGCGATGATCTTTTACTCATGCAAACCATAGAGCCGGCCCCCACCGCAACAGCCCGGTTCTGATTGCGGATCGGACACGATGGATCACAGGTCAACCGACACCCCGTCCCTCGACGACCTGCGGGCCGCCTCCAGTACGTCCAGGCAGTGCGCCGCTTCCAGGGCCGTGACGGGGGCCGGGCCGCCGTCGTGCAGGGCCGCCGCCACGGCCGCGTAGTACGCCGGGTAGTCGCCCGGTGCCGTCTTGACCGGCGTGCCCCCGCCGGTCAGCGGCGATTCCCCGGAGCCCAGCCGGCCCCACAGGTGCTCGGGCTCCTCGCCCCAGGCCCGCTCGGGGTCGCCGGGGCGCAGTCCCTCGCGCAGGGCCCCCTCCTGCGGGTCCAGGCCGTACTTGACGTAGCCCGCGCGGGAGCCCAGTACGCGGAAGCGCGGGCCCAGCTGGGCCGTGGTCGCGCTGACGTAGAGGTGGGAGCGGACCCCGCTCGCGTGGGTGAGGGCGATGAAGGTGTCGTCGTCCGCCTCGGCGCCCGGGCGGCGCACGTCGGTCTCCGCGTAGACCCGTACGACAGGACCGAACAGCACCAGCGCCTGGTCCACCACGTGGCTGCCGAGGTCGTACAGCAGACCGCCGATCTCCTCGGGGGCGCCGGACTCCCTCCAGCCGCCCTTGAGCTGCGGACGCCAGCGCTCGAAGCGGGACTCGAAGCGCTGCACCTCGCCCAGCTCGCCGTCGGCGAGGAGGCGGCGCAGGGTGAGGAAGTCGTTGTCCCAGCGGCGGTTCTGGAAGACCGACAGGAAGGTCCCGGTCCGCTCGGCGAGCGCGGCCAGCTCGCGGGCCTCGGCGGCGGTGGCGGCGAGCGGCTTGTCCACGACCACCGGGATGCCGGCCGTGAGGGCGGCCGTGGCGAGCGGGACGTGCGTCTTGTTCGGGGAGGCGATGACGATCAGGTCGGGGGCGGGGCTCTGGGCGAGCAGCTCGTCGGCGGTGGCGGCGATCCGGACGTCCGGGTAGGCCTCGCGGGCCTGGGCGGCGCGGCCCGGGTCGGAGGTGACGACGGTGTCGAGGACCAGGCCCTCGGTCGCGGAGACGAGCGGGGCGTGGAAGACGGAACCGGCCAGGCCGTAGCCGACGAGTCCGACGCGGAGGGGGGCGGGGGCGGGGGCGGGGGCGTTCATGGTTCTACTTTGGCAACAGTGTTGCTTAAGTGCAAGGAGGGGGGACAATGGGCAGGTGGACAGCAGGGGTGGCAGGGGCGGTACGGGTGGCGGCGTGAATCTTCCGGTGCTGCGCGGGCACAACGACGCGCTCGTACTGGACCTCCTGCGCGGAGCCGGCCCGGCCGGCCTCGGCCGCGGAGACCTCGCCGCGCGTACGGGTCTCACCCCGCAGGCGGTCAGCAAGATCGCGGCGCGGCTCCGGGACGAGGGACTGGTGGCCGACGCCGGCCGCGAGGCGTCCACCGGCGGCAAGCCGCGCACGCTGCTGCGGCTGGTGCCGGAGGCGCGGTACGCGGTCGGGCTGCACCTGGACCGCGACGAGCTCACGGCGGTACGGGTAGACCTGGCGGGCCGCGTCGTCGCCGACGGGCGCGTTCCGCTGGACTTCGGGGCCGGTCCGGAGGCGGTGGTCGAGGAGGCCGTACGGGCGGTCGCGCGGGTGTGCGGCGACCGGCCGCTCCTCGGCGTCGGCGTGGCCGCGCCGGGGCCGTTGGACTGGCGGACCGGGGTGCTGGGGCGGGTGACGGGGTTCCCGGAATGGGAGGGGTTCCCGTTGCGGGAGGTGTTGGAGGGACGGTTGGGGGTTCCCGTGCGGGTGGACAAGGACACCAACGCGGGGGTCGCCTTCGGAGGGGCCGCTTCCGGGGAGACCGTGGCGTACGTGCACGTCGGCACCGGACTGGGAGCGGGGCTCCGGCTCGCCGGCAGTGGAGAGGTCTACCGGGGGCGGCGCTCCGCGGCGGGGGAGTTCGGGCACCAGGTGCTGCAACTGGACGGGCCGGCCTGCCGGTGCGGGGGGCGCGGGTGCGCGGAGGTGCTGTGCCTCGACGCGGTGGCGGGGGGCCGGCTGGAGGAAGCGGCGCGGATCGTGGGGGAGGCGGCGGCGAACCTGGTCGCGCTGCTGGACGTGGACCGGGTGGTGCTCGGGGGGCGAGTGGTGGCGGCTGCGCCGGGGGTGTTCCTGGCGGGCGTGCGGGAGGTTCTGGGGGCGCGGGCGTTCGTGGGGGGTGCGGTGGGGGTTGGGCTTGCGGAGGGGGGTGTGGCGGAGGGGGCGGCGGAGCTGGTGCTCGGCCCGTTGTTCGGGCGCGGGGAGTAGGGGGCCCGGCCCCTTGGCCCCGGCCCCCGGCCCGGCCCCGGGGGTGCGTGCGGGGTGGCCCTGCGGGGCGGAGTCCCCTACCCGCCCTTCCACCGTTCCCCGGGCTCTGCCCGGACCCCGGTCCTCAAGCGCCGGACGGGCTGAAGCAGGGCCCCGGGCTGCGCCCGGGCTCCCTGGGGCTCCGCCCCAGACCCCGGTCCTCAAACGCCGGACGGCTGAAGTGGCCCCGGAGGGTGCTTTCGGTTGGTGTCCGCCGAATGGGGGGAAATGGGGAGATGTTGGGCGTGGTGCTGGACATGGGGTCGGGCGTGCGTGGGAGGGTGCGGGGCAAGGCCGGGGTGATTGTCGGGTTGTGTGGCAATCGTTTGGTGGGTCGTTCGGTTGTGGGTTGTTCTGGCGTCGGCGAGTAGGGGTTCTCCATGCGACTGCGCAAAGCCCTTGCCCTGGCAGCCGTCCTCGTGGCCGCCACCGCCACCGCCGTCACCACCGCGTCCGCGGACATCGGCAACGGCGGCGGAGCCCGGCCCGCGCCCGCGCTGCCTTCGCGGGTGGAGGCCATCTGCGGCGACGGGAAGAGCACGCAGTTCCCCATCGGGGCCCGGATCCGCGGCGGCCCGGCCGTGTACCGGACCGGCGGCGAGGCGCAGAGCTGGTACCTCGATCTGACCAACACCACGACGACCGAGTGCACCGCCATCCACCCCGTCGTGGTCTTCACCGACCCGGCCCGCGCCCTGCGACCCGCCCATTTCCGGATGGAGTTCGACGCCCCCGGCGCCCCCGCCTCCGGCCATGCCCTCCCCGTCAGCCTCGAGCGCACCGACCGGGACGAGATCGTCGCCGTCTTCGACGGCGGTGACGCCTTCTCCGGCTTCACCGTCGGCCCCGGCGGTTCCGTGACCGTCACCGTCCGGCTCGCCTTCGCCTCCGGCACCCCGCGCGGCGAAGCCGTCGCCGACGCCGCGCTGGTCCAGCGCAAGGGCGACGACGGCGACTGGATCGGCGAGGCGGGCGGCTACCGGTTCGAGATCCAGGGCCCGGGCGCGGAGACCGGCGAGGCCGGAGCGCTGGCCGAGACCGGCCGCACCCCGGCGCCCTGGACGTACGGGGCCGGCGCCGCGGCCGCCGTGGCCGGTGGCGGCGGACTCCTGCTCGGGGCCCGCCGACTGCGCAAGGGGCCGGGTCCGCAGGCCACGTAGAGTCCGAGGGTGGAAGAACCGACCGCCTACGCGCACCACCACCAGCCCGGCCTGCCCGTCCGCTCCGGCATCCCCGAGCACGGCCGCATCCCGAAGTACTACGCCGTCAAGGCCCGCATCGCCGGGCTGCTCGACGAGCTCGGCGAGGGGGGACTCCTCCCCACCGAGCGCGATCTCGCCGAGCAGTACGAGGTCTCCCGCGAGACCGTCCGCCAGGCCCTGCGCGAGCTGCTGCTGGAGGGCCGGCTGCGCCGCTCGGGCCGCGGCACCGTCGCCGCCGGGCCGAAGCTCGAACAGCCCCTGTCGCTGGCGAGTTACACCGAGGGCGTACGCCGCCAGGGGCGCACCCCGGGGCGCCACCTCATCGGACTCGAACGCTTCCCCTGCCCGGCCCCGGTGGCCCCCGGCATCGGCGCCGAGCCCGGGGAGCCGGTCTGGCACCTGGAGCGGGTGCTGCTCGCCGACGAGGAGCGGGTCGGACTGGAGAGCACGTACGTCCGGGTCGCCCGCGCACCCCGCCTCGACATCGATTTCCAGCCGGACTCCTCCTTCTACGGGTACCTCCACGACAGCCTCGGAATCTCCTTCGGCGACGCCGACGAGAAACTGGAAACGGTCCTCGCCACCCCCCGCGAAGCCCTGCTGATCGGCACCCCGCCCGCGCTCCCGATGCTCCTCATCCACCGCTTCTCCCGGGATCAGGACGGCAGGCCGCTGGAGCGGGTGCGTTCTCTCTACCGTGGTGACCGGTTCAGCTTCACGACCCACCTGCAGCCCGAATAGTCCCGCCCGAAGCTCCTGTAAGGGAGGAAAAGGGGCGTACTCGCATCACGGAACGGTAACGGGTCTAGTCCAAGCGTTGGAGGCTGTTCACCGGAGCGTCGCCCGGGGGATCCTCCCGGGTCACTGGCCGCCGTCACCTTGGAGCACGTGAGAGTCATAGTCGTCGGAGGCGGCGTGGTAGGCACCATGCACGCCTGGCAAGCAGTGGAACGCGGCCACGAGGTCGTCCAGATCGAGCGAGAAGCGGAGGCCCGCGGCGCGTCCTTGCGCAATTTCGGCCAGATCTGGGTCAGTGGCCGGGCCGGGGGCGAGGAGCTCGACACCGCCCTGCGGGCCCGCGAGCTCTGGGAGGCGATCGGTGAGCGGGTGCCCGGCCTGGGCTTCCGCGCCATCGGCTCCCTGACCCCGGTACGCAACTCCCGCGAGCACGCCGTCGCCGAGGCCGCCGTGGCCCGAGCCGACGCCGCCGCCCGCGGCTACGAGCTGGTCACCGCCGAGGAGGCCAGGGCGATCAACCCCGCCCTGCGCGGCGCGTTCGAGGCCGCCCTGTGGTGCGAGCGGGACGCGGCCGTGGAACCGCGCACCGCACAGCTCCACCTGCGCGAAGCCCTCAAGGCGTCCGGCCGCTACACCTTCCTCCCGGGACGGGAAGTGCGCGAGGTCGTGGGGAACGGAGCCGTCCGCGACGACCACGGTGACGTCCACCGGGGCGACGCCGTGATCCTGGCCACCGGTGCCTGGCTCTCCGGCCTGGTCCGCGAACTGGTCCCCGACCTGCCCGTGCGCCGCGTCCGGCTGCAGATGATGCAGACCGTCCCGCTCGGCGAGACCCTGACGACCTCGGTCGCCGACGCCGACAGCTTCCGCTACTACCCCGCCTACAAGAGCGAAGCCCTCGACGAACTCAACGCCGAGCAGGCCCAGGCGCCGATCGCCGCCGCGCACAAGATGCAGCTCCTGATGGTGCAGCGGCAGGACGGCGGACTGACCATCGGCGACACCCACGAGTACGAGCACCCCTTCGCGTTCGACACCCTCGAAGACCCGTACGCGCACCTCACCGAGGTCGTCGAGTCCTTCCTGGGCCGCCCGCTGCCGCAGATCCGCCGCCGCTGGGCGGGCGTGTACGCGCAGTGCACCGACACCACCCGCGTCGTCCACCGCCAGCAGGTGGCCGACGGCGTCTGGCTGGTGACCGGACCCGGCGGCCGGGGCATGACCTGCTCGCCCGCCATAGCCGAAACCACCGCGAACGAACTGGGCTGGTAAGCACCATGACCGACACCAAGGCCGACACCAAGGCCGACACCAAGACCGACATGAACAACCACCGCCTGATCGTCCTCGACATGGCCGGCACCACCGTCGCCGACGGCGGCCTCGTCGAGCGCGCCTTCGAGCGGGCCGCCGAGCGCCTCGGCGTCGAGCCGGGCAGCGCCGACCACGCCGCGAAGCTCCAGTACGTCCGCGACACCATGGGCGAGTCGAAGATCTCCGTCTTCCGCCACCTCTTCGGCACCGAGGAGCTCGCCCAGCGCGCCAACTCCGCCTTCGAGCAGGCCTACGGGGAACTCGTCGACGGCGGCCTCATCGCCCCGATCCCCGGCGCCCGCGAGGCCGTCGAAAAGCTCCGCGCCGACGGCCGCACCGTGGTCCTGACCACCGGCTTCGCCCGCGTCACCCAGGACGCCATCCTCGACGCCCTCGGCTGGCAGGGCCTGGCCGACCTCACCCTGTGCCCCGCCGACGCGGGCGGCCGCGGCCGGCCCTACCCGGACATGGTGCTGGCCGCCTTCCTGCGCACCGGCGCCGTGGCCGACGTACGCGAAACCGTCGTCGCGGGCGACACCGCGTACGACATGCTCAGCGGCGTCCGCTCCGGCGCCGGGATCGTGGCCGGCGTCCTCACCGGCGCCCACGACCGCGCGGCCCTGACCGAGCACGGCGCCACCCACGTCCTGGCCTCCGTCGCCGACCTCCCCGCCCTGCTGGCGCGGTCGGACCAGGAGCGGGAGCCCGGCGCGTGAGCGGCATCCGCTTCGACTCCGTCTCGGTCGCCTACGGCGGCAACACCGTCCTGGACTCCCTCGACCTGACCGTCGAGCCCGGCGAGGTCATGGCGCTGCTCGGCCCCTCCGGCTCCGGCAAGACCACGGCCCTGCGCGCGGTCGCCGGCTTCGTCCGGCCCGCCTCGGGCCGGATCCTGATCGGCGGCCGGGACGTCACCGCGCTCCCGCCGCACAAGCGCGGCATCGGCATGGTCGTCCAGCAGTACGCGCTCTTCCCGCACATGCGCGTCGAGGACAACGTCGCCTTCGGCCTGCGCGCGCAGAAGGCGCCCAAGGCGGAGATCCCCGGCCGCGTCGCCGAGGCCCTGGAGATGACCGGGATGGCGGCCTACGCCAAGCGCTACCCCCGCGAGCTCTCCGGCGGACAGCAGCAGCGCGTGGCCATCGCCCGCGCCCTCGCCATCCGCCCCGGGGTCCTCCTCCTCGACGAGCCGCTGTCCGCGCTCGACGCGCAGCTGCGCTCCGGGATGCTCGCCGAACTGGCCCGGCTGCACCGCGAACTCCCCGACGTGTCGATCCTCTACGTCACCCACGACCAGGTGGAGGCCCTCACCCTCGCCGACCGGATCGCCGTCATGGACCAGGCCCGCCTGCAGGACTGCGGCACCCCGCAGGAGCTGTACCGGGCCCCGCGCACCGAGTTCACCGCCTCCTTCGTCGGCAACGCCAACCTGCTGCCCGTCACCGTCGCCGACGGGGGCGCGCTCTTCGCCGGGCACCCCCTGACCCTCGACCCCGGCCGTGCGGCCGTCGGCGCCGGCGCCACCCTGTGCGTACGCCCGCACCTGCTCGGCCTCGGCGCCGGCCCCAACGCGCTGAGCGGGACCATCACCGAGGTCCAGTGGCGCGGTTCGACGCACCGGCTCTACGTGGACGTCGAGGGCCACCGGGTCAAGGCGGACCTGCCCGAACTGCGCGAAACCCCGGCGCTGGGCGACCACGTCACCCTGCACTTCGAGCCGCGCGACGCCGTTCTGCTGTCCGCAGGGGTCTCCGATGGCTGAGGCGGCGCCGCGCACGGCGGCCGTCCCGGCCCAGAGTTCCGCCGAGCCCGCCGCACGCGGCGCCTCGCAGGCCGGGCCACGCGAAGGCGGACCCGGACCCGGCACTACGACCGGCAAGGCGCCCGGGGCGGACCACCCGTCCGGAGCCTCCGGCCCGGCGGAGCAGGCCCGCCCCGGCACCACCACCCCGGAGGGGCCCGCACGTGCTCCCCGTAGCGTCCCCGGCTGGCTGTGGACCGTGCCTCCCGTCGCCGTGCTCGCGGTGGTGTTCCTCTACCCCCTCGCGCTCGTCGTCCAGCAGTCGCTGTCCCCCGAGAACGGGGGCGGCGCCTTCGACGCCTACGCCTCGGTGTTCGCCTCGCACTCCTTCCGCGAGGCCCTCGGCACCACGGTCTGGCTGGCCGTCGGCGCCACCGTCGGCTGCCTGGTCCTCGGCTTCGCGCTCGCGCTGGTCATCGCCTTCGTCCCGTTCCCCGGGGCCCGCGCCGTCGCCAAGTTCATCGATGTCTTCCTCTCCTTCCCCTCCTTCCTCATCACCCTCGCCCTCCTCTTCGTCTACGGCACCGTCGGCATGGCCAACGGCCTGTGGACCGACACCTTCGGCGTCGCGGAGGGGCCCTTCCACTTCCTGACCACCCCGTGGGGCGTCCTCCTCGCGGAGATCACCTACTTCACGCCCTTCGTGATGCGCCCGCTGCTCGCCGCCTTCTCCCAACTGGACACGGCGCAGCTGGAGGTGGCCTCCTCGCTCGGCGCGAAGCCCGGCCGCATCATCCGCCGGGTGATCCTCCCCGAGTCCCTCCCGGCCCTCGCCGCCGGCGGCAGCCTCGTCCTGGTCATGTGCCTCAACGAGTTCGGGATCGTCCTGTTCACCGGAGCCAAGGACGTCACCACGCTCCCGATGCTCATCTACGGCAAGGCGATCCTCGAATCCGACTACGCGGCCGCCTGCGTGGTCGCCGTCGTCAACATCGTGATCTCCGTCGGCCTGTTCGGCCTCTACCGGGTGGTGAGCAAGCGTGCTGGTGCATAGCAAGGGCGGCCGCTGGGCCGCCTGGAGCCTCTTCGGCATCCTCTTCCTGCCCCTCTTCGCCCTGCCGCTGCTCGTCGTGGTGGCCGCGTCCTTCTCGACGCACTGGTCCGGAGCCTTCCCCTCCGGCCCCACCACCGAGAACTACGCCGCGGCCGTCCGGGGCGAATCCCTCCAGGCGCTGACCACCTCGCTGCTCACCGCCCTGGCCGCCAGCCTGATCGCGCTCACCGTCGGCACCTGGGCCGCGCTCGCCGCCGCCGGTCTGCGCAAACGCGGAAAGAGCTCCCTGGACGCGCTGTTCATGCTCCCGGTCGCCGTGCCGTCCGTGGTCGTCGGCCTCGCCGTGCTCGTCGCCTTCAGCAAGCCGCCGCTGCTCCTCAACGGCACCAGCTCGATCGTGATCCTGGCGCACACGATTCTTGTCACGGCGTTCGCCTACCAGTCGGTTTCGGCTGCCATCGTGCGTCTCGACCCCGCGTACGAACAGGCGGCGGCCTCCCTGGGCGCCCGCCCCGCGTACGTGCTGTGGCGGGTCAAGCTCCCCCTCCTGCTGCCGTCGCTCACCGCGGCAGCCGGGCTCTGCTTCGCCCTGTCCATGGGCGAGCTGAGCGCCACGATGATGCTCTACCCGCCGGACTGGATGCCCCTCCCGGTCCGGATCTTCACCGCCACCGACCGCGGTTCGCTCTTCAGCGGCTCCGCCGTCGCCGTGGTCCTCATGGCCACCACCCTGCTGGTCCTACTGGCCGTCTCCCGCATCCGCACCAGGGCCACGTACCGCTAGACCCGCGTACCGCTGGACCCGCGTACCGCTGGACCCGCGTACCGCTAGACCCGCGTGCCGCTGGACCCGCGTACCGCCAGACCCACTGCCGCACCCCGCCGATTCCCCTGCTGACTCCCTTTCGCCGTAAGGAAGTTCCATGCCCAGCAACAGACTCCTCCGCATCACCGCCGCCGTCACCGGCAGCCTCGCCCTCACCGCCGGCCTCACCGCCTGCGGTGGCTCCTCCTCCGCCACCGACTCCGAGGACGGCGGCGAGAAGGTCGTCACCGTCTACAGCGCCGACGGCCTCAAGAGCGACAAGGGCGACGGCTGGTACGACAAGGTCTTCGCCGACTTCACGAAGAAGACCGGCATCGAGGTCAAGTACGTCGAGGGCGGCTCGGGGGAGATGGTGCAGCGCGCCGTCCGGGAGAAGACCAACACGCAGGCCGACGTCCTGATCACGCTGCCCCCCTTCATCCAGCAGGCCGACGGCAAGGGCCTCCTCCAGGCCTACACCCCGCAGGGCGCCGACAAGGTCAACGGAGCGAACAAGTCCTCCGAGGGCAAGTGGACCTCGGTCGTCAACAACTACTTCGGCTTCATCTACAACAAGAAGGAGCTGCCGGCGGCCCCCAAGACCTGGGAAGAGCTGCTGGACGCCAAGTACAAGGGCAAGCTCCAGTACTCCACCCCGGGCGTCGCGGGCGACGGCACCGCCGTGCTCATCAAGGCGATGCACGACTTCGGCGGCAAGGACCAGGCGAACGAGTACCTGAAGAAGCTCCAGGCCAACAACGTCGGCCCGTCCTCCTCGACCAGCAAGCTCGCGCCGAAGACCGACAAGGGCGAACTGCTCGTCGCCAACGGTGACGTCCAGATGAACTTCGCGCAGTCCAAGTCCATGCCGAACCTCGGCATCTGGTTCCCCGCCAAGGACGGCGGAAAGCCCACCACCTTCTCCCTCCCGTACGCGGCCGGCCTCGTCGACAAGGCCCCGCACACCGAGAACGGCAAGAAGCTCCTCGACCACCTGCTCAGCGAGGACGCCCAGAAGCTGGTCAGCGGCGTCGGCGGCGGCTTCCCGGCCCGTACGGACGTCAAGCCCACCGATGCCAACGCCGTCGAGCTCACCAAGCTCATGACCGGAGTCGAGATCTTCGAGCCGGACTGGGCCGACATCGACAAGAACCTCACCTCCTACGTCGACGCGTGGAAGTCGGCCACCGGAAGCTGACCGGTCGCCTCCCGGCCACCCACGACCGGGATAGTGACGCATAGATAACGGGTCTGGACCGAGTCTCGCCTTCGGTCCGGGCCCGCCGTACGCTCGCTCGCGTTGCCGCACGACCGTACGCCCGCACGACGGCATGCCCGCACGACCGCACGCCGCGTACGACCGCATGTCCCGTACGTCCCCTGCGCCTTCCCCACGATTACTCCCGGAGGAGTACGTGCCCACTGTCCTGTCCGGACGGACCCTCGCCGTGGCGGCCACCGCCACCGCCCTGCTCGCCACCGGCCTCGGCGCCCACGCCGCGACCGCCGACGAAGCCGCCGCCACCACTGACAAGGTCTTGGTCATCGGCCTCGACGGCGCCGTCCTCGACCGCATCAAGGCAGCCAACGCCCCCATCCTCAAGGGCCTGATGGCCCAGGGCCTCACCGCGAAGAGCACCCTCTACGCGAACCCGATGGCCGCCACCTCCTCGGGCCCCGGCTGGTCCACCATCGCCACCGGTGTCTGGCCCGACAAGCACGGCGTGAAGGACAACTCCTTCACCGGCAAGAACTACACGGCCTACCCGGACTTCCTGACCCGCATCGAGAACGCCAAGCCGGCGCTCAACACGTACGCGGCCGCCGACTGGGAGCCCATCACCTCCACCGACCAGAACGGCCCGATCTTCTCGGCCAAGGTCGACAAGCGCCTCTCCCTCAAGGGCGACCGCGACGGCTACCACACCGAGGACCCGAAGATCGCGGCCGCGGCCTCCGCCGAACTCCGCGACCAGAACCCGGATGCCGCCTTCGTCTACTTCGGCGACATCGACCACGCCGGCCACTCCTACGGTGCGGGCAGCCAGCAGTACCTGAACACCATCGCCGAGTCCGACGCGCTGGTCGGCCAGCTCCTCACCGCCGTCCAGAACCGCCCGACGTACGCCCAGGAGAACTGGAAGATCCTGGTCACCACCGATCACGGCCACACCAGCACCGGCGGCCACGGCGGCTCCAGCATCGCCGAGCGCGGCACCTTCGTCATCGCCAAGGGCGCCGGGATCCCCGCCGGTTCGGTACGGGACGACGTGAAGCTGGTGGACGTGGCGGCGACCGCGCTCCAGCAGGTGGGCGTCCCCGCCACCGGGCTGGACGGCGTCCCGCTGAACGCCCCGGACGACGACCCCTTCGACACCCTGCGCCCCAACCTCCAGGCGCGCGTGGACGAGACGGGCATCCCGGCCGGCACCAAGGGGTTCACGCACACCCCGCCGGCCGGCTGGTCGGTCGACAACTCCAAGATGGGCACGGGCGGTGTCACCGAGTGGGCCGGATGGGCCTTCGCGACCGACGAGTTCTGGAGCCAGGCGCAGCGCGACCAGTGGCGCGAGCTGAACGTCCGCTCCCGTGACGTGTTCGCCGTCGCCGACTCCGACGAGTGGGACGACAAGAGCCACACCGGCTCCTACGACTCCACGCTCGTCACCCCCAAGTGGGCGGTGACGGGCGGCACGACGCGGAACCTGACCTTCCAGACGCACTACCGCCACGAGGCCGGCCAGACCGCCCAGGTCCTGGTCTCCTACAACGGCGGCACCCCGGCCGTCGTCAAGAGCTACACCGCCGACGCGGTCGCCCGTTCCGAGTCGATCGCGCTCCAGGTCCCGGCCGGCGCCACCGACGTCCAGGTCCGCTTCCGCTACGCCGGCAGCAACAACTGGTACTGGACCGTCGACAACGTCAAGCTCGGCTGACGGGACCTTCGCACCCGCCCGTTCCACCGTACGGTCCAGGCCGTGGACGCCCACCGCGTCCGCGGCCCGGCCCGGATAAGGTGGTAGAGACCAGAGGACACAGAGGTCAGACGCCACCGAGAGCGGAGAACAGTCCAGTGGCAGAGCGCAAGCCGATCGAATCCTGGCTCACCGACATGGACGGGGTCCTCGTCCACGAGGGCATCCCGATCCCCGGCGCCGACGCCTTCATCAACCGGCTGCGCGAGTCCGGCAAGCCCTTCCTCGTGCTGACCAACAACTCCATCTACACCCCGCGCGACCTCCAGGCCCGCCTGAGCCGGATGGGGTTGGAAGTCCCGGTCGAGAACATCTGGACCTCGGCCCTGGCCACCGCGAAGTTCCTCGACGACCAGCGTCCGGGCGGCACCGCTTACGTGATCGGCGAGGCCGGCCTGACCACCGCCCTGCACGACATCGGCTACATCCTGACCGACCACGAGCCGGACTACGTGGTCCTGGGCGAGACCCGGACGTACAGCTTCGAGGCCATGACGAAGGCCGTCCGCCTGATCAACGCGGGCGCGCGCTTCATCTGCACCAACCCGGACGAGACCGGCCCCTCCGCCGAGGGTCCGCTGCCCGCCACGGGCGCGGTCGCCGCGCTGATCACCAAGGCGACCGGCAAGAAGCCGTACTTCGCCGGCAAGCCCAACCCGCTGATGATGCGGACCGGGCTGAACGCCATCGGCGCGCACTCCCACAGCAGCGCGATGATCGGCGACCGGATGGACACCGACATCCTGGCCGGGCTGGAGGCGGGCATGCAGACCTTCCTCGTGCTGACCGGTCTGACGTCGGTCGAGGACACCGAGAAGTTCCCCTACCGGCCGACCCACACGTTCGACTCCATCGCTGATCTGGTCGATCTGGTTTAGCGCGTACGGCTGACACGTACGGGCCAAGAGGGCGCCGCTCCGGATGCGGAGCGGCGCGCCGCGCGTGAATCTCCTTGTTGAGGAGGTTCACCATGCGCAGTGATTTGATCGCTCTCCGTGTCACCGGGGTGGCCGTCGCCCTGACGGCCCTGTCCGCCGTGACCGCTCCCTTCGCCTTCGCGGGGGAGGAGGACTGGAACCGGGACCGCGGCAGCGTCTCGGCCGACCCCAATCCGGCGGAGCCGGGGGCGCAGGTCAAACTGCGCGTCCGCGGCTGCGATGACGACTGGGCCGTCGCCCAGTCCGTGGTCTTCGTCTCCGAGGTCCGCCTCTCCACCGGCCGCGACGACCGCCGCACCCTGTGGGGCGACGCGATGATCCGCTCCTGGGCCGAGCCCGGCCGCCACGACATCAAGATCAAGTGCGGCGGCCGCGGCGGCGAACGCGAGTGGGGCACGATCGAGATCGAGCGCCGCCGCGAGCACCGCCCCAACCCCCACCACACCCCCGTCTGGCCGGTCCACGCGGGCGGCGGAGGCATGTCCGAGGAGATCGCCGCGAAGTCGAAGGCGGCATCCGCGGCGGAGGCCGCCAAGGCCGCCGGGCAGGCCGGGTCCGCCGACTCCGAGCAGCTCGCCGCGGCGGCCAAGAAGAGCCACGCGGGTGACGGCCCGGGCCTGCCACACACGGTGATCGGCGCCGTGCTCGCCGCCGCCGCCACCCTCGCGGTCGCCGGCCGTGCGCTGACCCTGCGCCGCCGCCGCAGCGGCGAGTGACCGGGTGATCGGGTGAGCGCGGAGCAGCGGAGCTCCGGCGGCTCCCGGCTGCTGACCTTCGCGGCCTGGTCGGTGCTGGTCCTCGGCCTGTGGCTGTGGGGCCGCGAGATCACCGGCGTGGCGATACCCCTGCCCGGCCGGGCCGGCGGACCGGCCGCCCCGGGCCTGCCCGCGGCGCACACCCCACTGGGGCCGGCCGCGCCCGCGCGGGTCGACGTACCGTCCCTCGGGGTCCAGGCCCCGGTGATGGTCCGGGACCTGGACGCGAAGGGGGCGATCGAGCCGCCCCCGTACGAGAACCCGGGCACGGTCGGCTGGTGGCGCGGCGGCGCCCAGCCCGGCACGGCCGGGACCGCGCTGCTGGTCGGGCACGTGGACACGCGGTCGAAGCCCGCGGTGTTCTACGGCCTGAGCTCGGCGAAGACGGGCGACAAGATCCGTGTGGTGCGGGCCGACGGCTCGGTGGCGGAGTTCACGATCGAGGACGTACGGGTCCACGAGCGCGCGGACTTCGATCCCGCCAAGGCGTACGGGCCCAAGGTCCGCGGCCGGGCCGAACTGCGGCTGGTGACCTGCGGCGGCACCTACGACAAGGCGGCCAAGGAGTACTCGGCGAACGTGGTGGTGTCGGCGTACCTGACCGGCGTCGGGGTCCGCCCGGGAACGGCGGTCTGACCGAAACGAAGCGAAACGAAGAAGCCCCCCGCAGCTTTCGCTGCGGGGGGCTTCTTTGCGTCTGTGCGCCGCCAGGGACTCGAACCCCGGACCCGCTGATTAAGAGTCAGCTGCTCTAACCAACTGAGCTAGCGGCGCTTGGTGACAGGGAAAACTCTACCCCACCGCTGCGGGTGCTCGTGACAAGCCGCGCGCGTTCTGTCCGATTAACCCATGTTTGGGGGTTTTGTCGTGCACGATATGTCTGGGCCAGGCCGGATCTGATGCCCCGCCAGATGCGGTCCGGGCCGACCAGCGACGAGCAGGGGAGTGGACGGAACCGCATGACGATGCAGCCTCCGACGCATGTGTACGAAGTGACGCCGATGGCCGAGGCGATGCCGCCGATGCCGCTGCCCTCCTTCGAGGAGTACGAACCGACCGGCGACTGCCCGTGCCGAGGCTGCGCCCAGCGCCGCCGCACGCTCGCGCGCGCCCGGGCCATACCGCTGCGCGACGGCGGACACCCCGCCGCGCGCGGAGCCCGCCGGGCGCTGGTGCTGGCCACCGCTGCGGGGGTGGTCCTCGGCGGCGGCGGGGGAGCCGGGGTGGCCGCGGCCACGCCGGGCCCCGGCGGCCGGGTGGCCCTGGACGACCCGGGCTCGCCGCAGGGCGGCCGGGCCCCGCTGCACGGGCCGAAGGGGGCCAAGGGCAACCCCGCGAAACCCGCCGGACTGCCCGGAGCGCCCTCGGCGGTCCGGCGGACCGACCGCGCGACGATCATCAACCGGGCGAAGCTGTGGCTGGACGCGCAGGTCCCGTACAGCATGGCCGAGTACTGGTCGGACGGGTACCGGCAGGACTGCTCCGGCTTCGTCTCGATGGCGTGGAACCTCGGCACGAACGAATGGACCGGCAGCCTCGACAAGTTCGCGACCCGGATCACGAAGGACGAGCTGCTCCCGGGAGACATGCTGCTCTTCCACAACCCGGCCGACCCCAACAAGGGCTCGCACGTCGTGCTCTTCGGCGGGTGGGTGGACGAGACGCGCACGCACTACGTCGCCTACGAGCAGACGCGGCCGATCACGCGGAAGCAGGCCACGCCGTACGGCTACTGGAACAACGCGGTGAAGTACATCCCGTACCGCTTCAACGGGGTGACCGGCGGAGTCGTTCCCGAGCCCCCGGTCACGGGCGAGCCGCCCGCGCCGGGCGGCACGGGCGGCGTCTCGGCCACGTTCCCCGGAGCGTCGAAGTTCGGGCCGGGCGCCGACAACGCCTACATCGCCCAGCTCGGCCGGATGCTGTCCGACCGGGGCGGGCTGCGCTTCTACCCGAAGGGCGTCGGCACGAAGTGGACCGACGCCGACCGGCGGGCGACCGAGGCCTTCCAGCGCGCCCAGGGCTGGACGGGCGCGGACGCCGACGGCATCCCGGGCGCGCACACCTGGCGGCTGCTCGCCCAGCACCAGGGCAAGGACATCCCGCCGACCACGGGCGGCGCACCGGGCCCGGCGGGCAAGCCCGCCTACCCCGGGGCGTCCTTCTTCCGGCCGGGCGCGTCCCACCCGTCCATCACCGCCCTTGGTCGCCAGTTGGTGAAGAAGGGCTTCGGCAAGCACTACCTGTCCGGACCGGGCCCCCGCTGGGGCGAGGCCGACCGCCGCAACGTCGAGGCGTTCCAGCGCGCCCAGGGTTGGCGCGGCGCCGAGGCCGACGGCTACCCGGGCCCGGAAACCTGGCGCCGGCTGTTCGCATGACGGAGGCAACGATGTACCCCACGCGCACCACATCGACCACAGGCACCTTCGAAATCCCCCCACACCCGACCCCCCGAGCGACGCCCCCGGCGCCGGAGGTCGCTGCTTCCCCCGCGGCGGAACACCCCGCGGAGCCCCGCCCCGAGCCCGCACCGGGCGGCGCCGCGCCGGTAGCGGCCACGCCCCGGTGGGCAGCGGCCGGGGCCGACGCCGGCACGGCTGCGCCCGTGGGGGCCGCGCCCGACCCGGCCGTGCCCGCGCCGGTCGCAGCCGTGCCGGTTGCCGCCGGGTGGGCAGCAGCCGGGGCCCGTGCCGAGCACGGCTCGCACGGGGACGCGGTACCTGCACCGGCCGCGCCCGTGCCGGTCGCCGCCGGGTGGCTCACAGCCGAGGCCGGGACCGAGCGGGGCGCGCCCGCGCCCGAGCCCGTGGCTGCCGGGTGGGGCGGGGCCTCTGCGGGGGTGTCGGTCGAGGCGCCTGCGCCGGAGGCGTCCTCCGTGCCGCCACCGCCCGCGGCGGTGACCGAGTGGGCCGGGTCGACCGGTTGGGCGCCGGCCCCGGATCGCTCCGGGGCCGTGCACGGCGTGGCCGGGGGCGGCCGGGAAGCCGACGGACTCGTCGCCGTGGGTAGGGCGGCGCAGGCTTCCGGTGGTGAGCCCGTCGGACGGGTCGGGGAGGCCGCGCGCAGCGACGTACCCGCGGCGCGGGCCCAGGCCGAGCCGGGAGTGGACATCCCGCATCCCCAGGACGAGGCGGCGCACGCCGGTGCGGCCACGCTCCGGCTGCGGAACCCCGACGCCGAAACCGCCCGCCCGCACCCGCAGGACGAGGCCTGGCCCGCGGGCGTGTCCCTCGCCGCCGCCACCGCCAGGGCGGAGCACGCCCCGCGGCACGCGGGTCCGCCCGCTGCCTGGGACCTGCCGGGACAGGGCGGCTCCTCCGCCGAGCAGGGCCGCGCCCCGCAGCACGCGGTCCCGGGCCCCGCCCCGGAGGCCGAGTACGCGGATCCGTACCCCGTACGGGACCTGCCCGAGCCGGGAGACGCCGGTCCGGCCGACCCGGCCGACGGGCGGGAGCTGACCTGGTCCGTGCCCGCTCCGGGCACCGCCGGGGACGCCGGCCTCGTGGGCAGCGACAGCAGCCCTGTCGGCAACGGCCCTGTGGGCAACGGGCCCGTAGGCCACCGCCCCGTAGGCAACGGGCCTGCAGACAACGACCCCGCAGGGAACGGCCGACCCGAACGGGAGGCCACGGACGGGCAGTCCGCCACCGGCGCGACCGCCTCGGGCGGGGCTACGGACGGCGAGGCCGTCGGCTTCGAGACCGCCACCGGCGATGCTGCGGACGGTGAGCCCGCCACCCTCGCGACCGCGGGCAGCGGGATCGCGGGCGGCGAAGCCGCCATCGAGCGCGAAGCCGCGCTCGACCCGCAGGGCGCGCCGACCGGCCACGGCATCGCGCCCGGGCCCGACGGCGCCGACGGCGCCGGCATCACCGAGGTCGTCGCGCGAGCCGTGGCGCGGATCGCCGAGGACGATACGCAGGACCTGCCCCGGGTCACCGCGGCACGCGGGGTCGCGGTGACCGAGGTGCCGGTGCACCTGCCGTTCCGCGGCGCGGCCCACCCGCAGCCGAAGCGGGAGCCGGAGCCGGAGCCGAAGGGGAGCGAGCCGAAGGCCAAGGCCGCCGCCCCCACCCGGTCCGCCCCCGGACGCCGCGTGCCCCGTGGCGACGACCGGCTCCACGAGCACCGCGGCCCGGTACTGCCCGGCTGGATCGCGGTCGCCGTGGGCGGCATCGCACTCGCCGGCTGCGCCGTCGTGCTCTGGCGGGCCGGGGCCGTCCCGGACTCCCTCGCGCTGGCGTTCGGTGCGGAGCCCCGCCCCTACCGGGGACTGCAGGCGCGCTTCTGGCCCCCGCTCGCCTTCCTCGGGGTCGTCGCCCTCCTCGCCCTCGGCGGTCTGGGCCGGGGCCGCGCCGGCCACGCCTGGGTGCTCACCCTCTTCGGCCGCTACCGCGGCACCGTCCGCCGTACCGGCCTGACCTGGATCAGCCCCCTGCTGCTGCGCCGCCGGGTCGACGTCCGGCTGCGCCACTGGCGCAGCGACCCGATGCCCGCCGTGGACTCCGGCGGCCTCGCCCTTCAGGTCGTCGTCCAGGTGGTCTGGCAGGTCAAGGACACCGCCCGGGCGACCCTGGCCGTGGAGGACCACGTCGACTACCTCGCCGAGCAGGTCGAATCGGCCATGGCCCGGGTCCTGTCCCAGCTCCCCGCGGACGCCTTCCACGAGGACGCCCCGACCCTGCGCGACGCCGAAGCCGTCGGCGACGCGCTGACCCGGATGCTGGCCTCCGAGACCGAGGCGGTCGGCGTGGAGGTGTTCTCGGCGCAGCCCACCCGGATCGAGTACGCCCCCGAAGTCGCGGACGCCATGCGCCGGCGCCGGGTCGCGGCGATCGACGCGAAGCACCGGGACACCGTCCTGACCTCCGTGGTCGACGCGGTGGACGACACCGTCCACCGCCTCACCTCGCGCGGGATCGTGGAGCTCGACGACTACGAGCGCAAGGCCCTCGTGAAGGACCTGACGGTCGCCTTCTACACGGGCCGCGCGGAGTAACCCGCAGCGGCCTGGTCCGGACCGATGGAGAACGGGTGGAATCCGGTTGGTCCGGACCACCCGTTTTTCCTTTGGTCTGGACATGGCCAACTCCCGTCAATACTGTGGGACTTGGTCTAGACCTAAAACCAGAGCTCGTGAACGGGCCGTGCCGCCGACACCGGTACGGCCCATCCCCACGCGTGCGCACGCTCTCTCCGGACATCCCCCCACGTTCAAGGAGCACCAGCCTCATGCGTTCCTTCCGCATGCCCAGAACCAAGCGGGCCGCCGCCACGGCCACCGCCACCACCGTCGGCCTCGGAGTCGTCGCTGCCCTCGCGCTCGTCACGGCCCCCACGGCCAGCAGCCACGGGTACACCGACACCCCGATCAGCCGCCAGAAGCTCTGTGCCAACAAGACCGTGTCCGACTGCGGCCCCATCCAGTGGGAGCCCCAGAGCGTCGAGGGCCTCAAGGGCTTCCCCGCGGCCGGTCCCGCCGACGGCCGCATATGTGCGGGCAACCACTCGGAGTTCGCCCAGCTCGACGACCCGCGCGGCGGCGCCTGGCCGGCCACCCCGGTGACCAGCGGGCAGAGCTACAGCTTCCGCTGGCAGTTCACCGCCAACCACTCCACCACCGACTTCCGGTACTACGTCACCAAGAACGGCTGGGACCCCACCAAGCCGCTCACCCGCGCCGCCCTCGACCCGCAGCCCTTCCTCGCGGTCGCCTACAACGGCGCCCGCCCCGCCATGACCACCGTCCACCAGGGCACCATGCCGAGCGGTAAGACCGGCCGGCACCTGATCCTCGCCGTGTGGACCGTCAACGACACCCCGATGGCCTTCTACTCCTGCTCCGACGTCCAGTTCTGACCACCGGCTCCCGGCCCGACGTTCATTTCTGACGGAACGTCAGCTATCCTCCGGCGGCATGCGGACGACGACACCCGAAACCGTCGCGGAGCTCATCGCGAGCCAATGGGGCGACCACCGGCCCGGTCTGAAGTACGCCGACGGCGTCCTCAGCCACCACCGGACCGCCCGGGAGGCCGCGGCGCGCGCCGCGCTCCTCGTCGACCTGCTGCCGCCGGGGGCGGAGCCGCACATCGGGGTGCTGCTCGACAACACTCCCGAGTTCCCGTTCTGGCTCGGCGCGGCGGCCCTCGCCGGGGCCGCCGTCGCCGGGATCAACCCCACCCGGCGCGGCCCCGAGCTGGCCCGCGACATCCTGCACACCGACTGCCGGATCCTGGTGACCGAGCGGACCCACCTCCCGCTCCTGCGCGGCCTCGACCTGCCCGGCGTACACCTGCTCGTCACGGACACCGAGGAGTACGAGGCCCTGCTCGCCCCGTACGCGGGCGCGAAGCCCGGCGACGCGACGCTCGGCCCCGGCCCGAACCCGTCCTCCCGGCTGCTCCTCTACTTCACCTCCGGCTCCACCGGAGCCCCCAAGGCCGCCATCTGCACCCAGGGCCGCCTGGCCGGTGCCGGCGCCTCGCTCGCACGTCACTTTTCGGTCACCCCGGACGACGTCCACTACATCTGCATGCCCCTCTTCCACGGCAACGCCGTCATCGCCGACTGGCTCCCCGCCCTCGCGGGCGGGGCCGCCGTGGCCCTGCGCCGCCGCTTCTCGGCCTCCGCGTTCCTGGACGACGTACGGGCCTACGAGGCGACGTACTTCACCTACGTAGGCCGGGCCGTGCAGTACCTCCTCGCCACCCCGCCCCGCCCCGACGACCGCGCGCACACCCTGCGCCTCGGCTTCGGCACCGAGGCGGGCGCCGTCGACGCGGCCCGCTTCGCCGAGCGCTTCGGGGTCCGGCTCGTCGAGGGCTACGGGGCCACCGAGGGCGGCGCCTCCGTCCAGCGCACCCCCGACACCCCGCCCGGCGCCCTGGGCCGGGCCGGCGCGGGCGACGACCTGGCCGTCATCGACCCGGAGACGGGCCGCGAGTGCCCGCCGGCCGTCCTCGACCCGCAGGGCCGCCTCCTCAACGGCTCCGAGGCCATCGGCGAGCTGGTCAACAAGGGCCGCAGCCTCTTCGAGGGCTACTGGCGCAACCCCGACGCGGAGGCCGCCCGCACCCGCGACGGCTGGTACTGGACCGGGGACCTCTTCTTCCGCGACCCCGACGGCTTCCTCTACTTCGCCGGCCGCACCGACGACCGGCTGCGCGTCGACAGCGAGAACCTGGCCGCAGCCGTGATCGAGAACATCCTGGCCCGCTGGACGCGGGCGGCCGCGGTCGCCGTGTACGCCGTATCGGACGAGGTGGCGGGCGACCAGGTCATGGCCGCCGTTGCCCTGCGCGAGGGGGCCGTCTTCTCCCCGCAGGGGTTCGCGTCCTTCCTCGCCGCCCAGCCCGACCTCGGCACGAAGATGGCCCCGCGCTACGTACGCGTCGTCGGCGCCATGCCGACCACGGCGACCAACAAGGTCCACCGGGTCTCCCTGCGCGGCGAGGCCTTCCAGACCACCGACCCGGTCTGGTGGCGGCCGCGCGGCGAGGACGCGTACCGGCTGCTGGAGGCGGACGACCTGGCGGGGCTCCTGGCCGCCTACGAGGCCCAGGGGCGGGCCGATCTGCTGGGCCGTTGAAGGCCGGTTCCGCCCGGATCCGGAAGCGGTTTTGAGCACTCCGGAGGAGCAGGTAGTATTTTCTCTGTCAGCAGGCGCCGCTAGCTCAGTTGGTTAGAGCAGCTGACTCTTAATCAGCGGGTCCGGGGTTCGAGTCCCTGGCGGCGCACCTGTCCTTCGGGCGGTTTCCGGTCTCACCGGGAACCGCCCGAAGTGTTTTCCGGGCCGGTCCGGGGGCCGTCGGGGCCCTGCGCAGGGCCCCCGCCACCCCTCAGAGGGTGAGCGACAGCAGCAGCGGCGCGGCCTTGCGGTTCAGTACGTCGGCCGCGGCCCGCAGTCGGTGGGCGTGCTCCACGGGCAGCGACAGCGCCAGGCAGCCCACCGAGGCTCCCGCGGTGATCGGGACGGCCGCGCAGACCGTGCCGACGGCGTACTCCTGCAGGTCGAGCGTGGGCACCGTGGCCGGCTGGCTGTCCAGCTTCGAGAAGAGGATCCGCTCGTTCACGATGGTCTTCGACGTCAGTCGGGCGATCTTGTGCCGGGACAGGTGGTCGCGCCGGCCGTCCAGGTCGAGCTGGGTCAGCAGGCACTTGCCGACCGCGCTGGCGTGCGCCGCCGAGCGGAAGTCGACCCACTCGTGGACCTTGGGGGTGCGCGGACTGTCCGCGAACTGCGTGATCCGGACCTCGCCGTCCACGTACCGGCTGATGTAGACCGCGGCGCCGACGGAGTCCCGCAGCCGGTCCAGGGTGTCCTGGAGCTTGTCCTGCAGCGCCTGCTGGCGGTCGACGCCGGAGCCGAGGAGGACGAGCGAGTCCCCTATGGCGTAGGCGCCGTCGGACACCTGCAGTACGTACCCCTCCCGGCGCAGCATGAGGAGCATGGGGGCGAGGTGGACCGCGGGCAGGCCGGTCTCACGCGCGATCTGTATGTCGGTCACGCCGCCGGTATGGCGGGCGACCGTTTCGAGTACGCGCAGGGCGTACTGCACCGAGTGGAACGGCGCGGTCGGCTCGGGCTTCAGCGCCACGGTTTCCCCCTAGCAGGTTGTTACCGCTTGCTCTCACACGATAGCCATCAAGAGGGCCGTGTGGAGCGCCTGTTGGTGAGATTGATGGCTCAATCACACCGGTCTGCCTGGATCTACTCCAGCGGCATATGCCAAGGTCATGGACGGTGTCCGAGAGTGCCGGGAATGCCCGGACCGGCCGCGCGGTTCGGGTTCTTCGTAGGGACGAGGACCGACGGGCGAGCGGAGCGGGAGAGACGATGAGTGACACGGGAGACGCCGGGGACGCTGGACGACGGGGAGACGTCCGTCCGGGCATCGGTTCGGCCGACGGACCGGGTGCCGAACCGGCCGACGGACCGGGTGCCGGAGCCCAGGGGATCCACCCGGCCCACGGAGCCCCCGGAACCCGGGAAACCCACGAGATCCACGGGGCGGCCCTCGGCCGGGCGCCCGTACCGCTCTCCGTGCTCGACCTCGTCACCGTCGGCGCGGGCAGCACCGCCCACGCCTCCCTGCGCACCAGCGTCGACATCGCCCGGCTCGCCGAATCCCGCGGCTACCACCGCCACTGGGTCGCCGAACACCACTCCATGCCCGGGGTCGCCAGCTCCTCCCCGGCCGTGATCCTGGCCCACCTCGCCGCCCACACCTCCCGGATACGGCTCGGCTCGGGCGGGGTGATGCTGCCCAACCACGCCCCCCTCGCCATAGCCGAGCAGTTCGGCACGCTGGAGGCCCTGGCCCCGGGCCGGATCGACCTCGGCCTCGGCCGGGCACCCGGCACCGACGGGCAGACGGCCGCCGCGCTGCGCGGGCCCGGGCGACGGGACGAGGCCGTGGACGAGTTCCCCCGGCAGCTCGCGGAGCTGATCCGCTTCCTCGACGACGACTTCCCCGACGGACACCCGTACGCCCGCGTGCACGCCGTGCCGGGCCCGGTCCAGGGCCCCGCCGGGCGGCCGCCGATCTGGCTGCTCGGCTCCTCCGGCTTCAGCGCCCGCCTCGCCGGCGGACTCGGGCTGCCCTTCGCCTACGCGCACCACTTCTCCCCGGCCGGGACCCTGCCCGCCCTCGACCTCTACCGGCAGTCGTTCCGCCCGTCGGCCGTCCTGGACGCCCCGTACGCCGTCATCGGCGTCGCGGCCCTCGCCGCCGACACCGCCGCGGAGGCCCGCGCGCAGGTGCTGACCGGCGCGCTGTCGATGCTCCGGCTGCGCAGCGGGCGCCCGGGGCTGGTCCCGACGCCCGAGGAGGCGGCCGCGTACCCGTACACGCCGCTGGAACGGGAGTTCGTGGACGACCGGCTCGCGAGCGTGGTCCACGGCACCCCCGACGAGGTCACCGCGGGCCTGGACGACCTGGCGAAGCGGACGGGCGCGGAGGAACTGATGCTGACCGCCAACGCCCACTCCGGGGAGGCCCGCCTCCGCTCGTACGCCCTCGTCGCGGACGCGTACGGCATGCCGGACCTGGGCGCCTGAGCCGGCGGCCAGGTCAGGGCCCGGGGAACCCGGCCCGCCGCATGTGCAGTTCGGAGCGGACGAGCTCGAGGAGCCGGCCGGTCCAGTTGCGACCCTGGCCGGCCTTGGATCCCCAGAAGGCCGAGTCCACGTCTTCGTAGATCAGGATGGCATCACCTGTCGCCAGCAGGATCTCGGCCAGCTCGGGATGCTGGTCGTACTTGGCTCGCAGCAGGCTGGTCATGACGGCGGCCCGGACGTGCTCCCAGCCCTCGCGGCGCGGTGTCGCGACCGCGAGGTCCAGTGCCGCGGAAGGGGTGGCCGCGGCCGCGATCGCGGCGCGGACCTCCGGCTGAGCGGCCGACAGGGCCCAGTAGGCATGGGAGACCGAGGGGTAGTCGGCCTTGTCCACGGTGATGGGGGCGGGGTATGCGTTGTGCAGTCCGCGCCGACCGGGTTCGGCCACCGTATCGTTGGAGATCCAGGGATAAAGGTGGACCGCCGGAGCGTACGAAGTCACGGGTCCGTCTGCGGAAGCGCGCACCCGCAACTCCGCCAGCCGGTCGGCCTGCTGCTCGAAGTGCGCGACGGCCCTCTCGTACGCCTCCTGCGTGACCGGCGGGTCCGCCGCCAGGTACGTCCGGCCCCCGGGGCCGGCCACCAGGACCCGCAGGTTCCAGTCCTTGCTGTCCATGTCGCCCAGTGCACGCCGCCGTGAGACCGGCACGGCCAGGAACGCGGCCCGGGCCACGGCCCGGTTCTCCTCCGTCCGGTCGGCGAGGAAGGCCCTGACGGCGGCCATGCAGCGACCCGCCGAGTCGGGCCGGTTGTTCAGCCGGTCGACGGTGTCGCGGACTTCGGCGACCAGCAGATCGGGGGTGAGCTGGTTCCGGGGCTCGCCGAACTTCCAGCGCGCCAGACCGTGGATGGACGCCGGGGCACCCTCCGGGAGGGTGGTGGCCACCCAGCCGGTCCGTACCTTCTCCTCGAACTCCTCAAGGGTGACCAGGCCCCAGCAGTCGACGAGCCCGTCGGCGTAGATGAAGAGGTCGGTCAGGAAGTAGCGGCCGTTGCGGATGAAGGCGGGCCGCCAAGTGCCGGGTATGTGGACGCCGTCCACGACGCGATGGGTGATCCGGTTGCCGATCATCCCGCGATTCTGCCGCCGACGCGGACCTTCCCGGAGGGGTTCACGGGTGTACAGCCAGCCCGGAGGGCCCCGCACGGGCCGGCATCCGGAGTTTGGCTGGTTTGTTGCCGAAACCTTGCCAGAGCGTGAATGAAGGCAGCCTTAAATCGCTCGTCACCATGGGTGGCGGGCGATTTTTGGTGGGGGTCCACGTCGCTGACGTGGGGTTCTGGGCTGCGAGTGGTCTAGTCCTTCTTTGGTCCAAACCATTGACTCGGGCCCGGAGTGATCGCTATCACTATCCCCACCTGAAGTCTTGCCTTCCCCTCCCACTTCCCCGGAGGCAGTTCATGCACATCCGTAAATCCCTCATCGCGGCCGCCGCCACGGCCGCGCTGGCCGGCGGGACGCTGGCCGCCTTCGCGGGACTCACCACCGCCTCGGCCGCCGAGGCCGGGACCACCGCTTCGGCCGGCAACGTCAAGATCGCCTACTACGACCAGTGGTCCGTGTACGGGAACGCTTTCTATCCCAAGCACCTCGACACCCGTGGCATAGCGAGCAAGTTGGACGTCATCAACTACTCGTTCGGCAACATCCACCCCACCAACCTCACCTGCTTCGAGGCGAACAAGGCGGCGGGCGACGACAACAACCCCAACGCCGGTGACGGTGCGGGCGACTCGTACGCCGACTACCAGAAGTCCTTCAGCGCGGCCGACAGCGTCAGCGGCGTCGCCGACAAGTGGGACCAGCCGATCGTCGGCGTGTTCAACCAGTTCAAGCAGCTCAAGGCGAAGTACCCGAACCTGAAGATCAACATCTCGCTCGGCGGCTGGACCTACTCGAAGTACTTCAGTGACGCGGCCAAGACCGACGCTTCCCGCAAGAAGCTCGTCTCCTCCTGCATCGACCAGTACATCAAGGGCAACCTGCCCGTCGAGGGCGGCTACGGCGGCGCGGGCAGCGCGGCCGGCATCTTCGACGGCATCGACATCGACTGGGAGTACCCGGGCTCGTCGGGCGGCCACCTCGGCAACCACTACGCCCCCGAGGACAAGCAGAACTTCACGCTCCTGCTCAAGGAGTTCCGCGAGCAGCTCGACGCCCACGGCGCGGCCAACGGCGGCAAGAAGTACCTGCTGACGTCCGCCCTCCCGGCCGGCCAGGACAAGATCAAGTACATCGAGACGGACAAGATCGGCGCGTACCTCGACTACGCGAACATCATGACGTACGACATGCACGGCGCCTGGGACTCGGACGGTCCGACGTACCACCAGTCCCCGCTGCTGCCCTCGTCGTCCGACCCGACCGACGTGATCGCCCCGGGCACCGAGAAGTACAGCATCAAGAACGCCATCGACTCCTGGATCGACGGCAACGCGGCCTACGGCATCACCGGCGGCTTCCCCGCCAACAAGCTGGTCCTGGGCTACGAGTTCTACTACCGCGGCTGGAAGGGCGTGCAGCCCGGCACCACCAACGGTCTCGCCCAGCCCGCCACCCTGGCCTCCGCCGCCCGTCCGACCAGCCAGCAGGCCGGCATCGCGCTCTACAAGGAGCTCGGCGGCATCGTCGACAACCCGGCGACCACCTTCTGGGACGACCAGGCCAAGGCCTCGTACTTCTACAAGGACGGCGAGTTCTTCACCGGCCTCAACCAGAAGTCCATCCAGGCCCGTGTCGACTACGGCAAGCAGCGCGGCCTGGCCGGCGCGATGATGTACTCCCTGCTCGGCCTGGACGCCAACGCGACCCTGCTGAACCAGATCTCGGACTCCCTCGGCGGCACCACGCAGCCTCCGGTCACCCCGACTGCCACGCCCACCGCGACCCCGACGGCCACGCCGACCGCCACGCCGACGGCAACCCCGACCGCCACGCCCACCACGGGCTGCGGCGCGGCGGCCTACGTCCACGGCACCGTCTACACCGGCGGCAGCGAGGTCTCGTACAACGGCCGCAAGTACAAGGCCCAGTGGTGGACGCAGAACGAGGTGCCCGGCACCACCGGTGAATGGGGTGTCTGGAAGGACCTCGGCGCCTGCTGATCCCCCCACCCCGCGCCGAGCGCCGGTAGCCCCCGTCCCCTCCTCCCAGGGGGCGGGGGCTGCTGTGTGACATGGTTGCGGGATTCCCCGTACCGGAGCGTGCGGTGGTCGCTACGCTCGGCGACGAGTTGGATCCGCACGCGTCCTCATGGGGGTGACCGTCCCATGGTCAACATCCGCGCTCTCGATCCCAGCGCCTCGCCGCTGGACTACTACGCGTACGAGCTGTGCCGCCTGCGCGAGGCGGCCGGGCTGAAACAGGCGCAGCTCGGCGACATCATCTACTGCTCGGGCTCGCTGATCGGCATGATCGAGAACACGAAGCGGGTGCCGACCCGGGACTTCTCCGAGCGGGTGGACGCTGCGCTGGGTACGGATGGGCACTTCTCCCGCCTGGTGGGGCTGGTCCTGCGCAGCCAGCTGCCGCACTGGTTCCAGGCGTACGCGGAGATGGAGGCCCGGGCCGAGTACATCAGCACGTTCCAGTGCCAGTTGGTCTACGGGCTCCTCCAGACGGAGTCGTACGCCCGCGCCCTGATCGGTGTGGACCGCCCCGACCAGATCGACGAGCTGGTGGCGGCCCGCATGGAGAGGCAGCTCATCCTGGAGCGCGAGCAGCCACCTGCGCTGTGGGTGGTCCTCGGCGAGTCCGTACTGCACCAAGAGGTCGGCGGCCACGAGGTCATGCGGAACCAACTCACCCACCTGTTGGGCTTTGCCAACCGGCCCTGGGTACAGATCCAGGTGCTGCCCTTCTCGGCCGGAGCACACACGGGGATGCAGGGGTCGTTCAACCTCCTCCGCTTCGACAAGGACCCGGATCTGATCTACGAAGAGGGCTATGCGCAGGGATACATGACTGCCAATCCGTCAGTGATCAGGGAGCGTTCGGTCGGATACGCTCGGCTGCAAGCCGAGGCGCTCTCACCGGAACGCTCGGCGGCGCTGATCGCTCGGGTGATGGAGGAACGCTATGGGAAGCAACCAGAACCTGGCGGGCGCGCTGTGGCGTAAGTCGTCGTACAGCGGGACGACCGGCGGCGATTGCGTCGAGTGCGCCCCCCTCGGCACCGCCGCCTGGCGCAAGGCTTCGTACAGCGGCTCCAGCGGCGGCGACTGCGTCGAGGTCACTGCTCAGCCCTGCCGGGTTGCCGTCCGCGACTCCAAGCGGCCCGACGGCCCCGCCTTCACCGTGAGGCCCGAAGCGTTCGGGGCCTTCGTCCGGAGCCTCTGAGCCGCGAGGTTCGCCTGCGCGTCCACGCCCGCGATGCTCGACGTGATGAACGGGCCGCCCCCGGCGAGGTCTCCCACCACGTGCAGGCGTGGGTCGGCAGCGGCCAGGCCCCCGGCCGGGTGCAGCTCGGCCGCGCCGTCGGCCATGAGCGCCGTGACCAGCAGGCCGGCCGCCCGGGGGATCGCGCGCGGCGGCGGGTTCACGGCGTTGACGACGACGTCGAAGGTGCCTTCGCCGCCGTGCAGCCGGAATGCCCCGTCCGCTGCCTCGATCCCGCGGACGCCCGCGGCGACGGCGAGCTGCCCCGAGTCCAACAGCCGAAGCATCGTTGCGGCGTTCACCGGGACCATAGGTGAGGCCGCGCTCGTGGCCAGACGGAAGTGACGCCGCAGCCGCATGGGGTCCGGCTCGGGCAGCAGCCGCCACGCGTACGGGCCCACGCTGTGCGCCGTCTCCTGGAGGACCCGGCGGCCTATCGCGGAGTCGTCGACAGCGGCCAGCTGCGCCCGCAAGCGCCGGACGGGGTCTTGGGTCCGGGCCGCAAGCAGGTCGGCGGCGAAGGCTCCGAAGTCCTCTCCCGCCTCCGCCAGTTCCGCGCGCAGCAGCCCGATGAGGTCGTCGAGGGTCACGGCACCGTGTTGCCGGTGCAGCGCCGCCACCCGCTCGGCGGTCACGTGCCGCGGCCGGTGGTCGACGGGGCGCTGCCAGACGTGGGGCAGCACACCGCTGCGGGACAGCAGGGTGATCGGCCCGGTGTGCCCGTGCGCGGCGAGCGACACGACGACGTCGACCGCGGTCAGGCCGCTCCCGATGACCGCGATGCCGCTGCCGGGGGCAACGCCGTCGAGCGTGCGTGCCAGCGGGTACGGGTCGCGCACGAAGCCGCGGGCGCCGCCGAGACCGTAGGGGTCCGGAGGCGTTCCCCCGCCCACGCACAGTGCCAGGTGGTCGGCCTCGTACCCGCGTCCGTCCTCGGTGCGCAGCGACCAGCCGGCCCCGGACCGGGCCGCCCCGGTGACGCGGGCGGTGACGATGCGGACCCGCCAGCCGTCTTCTTGCAGGGTGGCGAGCGCCGTCTCGGCGGTGTGCGTCAGGTAGGCGCCGTAGAGCGCGCGGGGAACCAGCGGCCGGTCCAGCCGTTCGTCGAGGTGGGCGGTGCCGCGCGGGCCCAGCCAGGCCGCGTAGTGCCCGAAGTCCCGATGGCGGATCGACATGACGGCCGGTGGTGCGTTGACCAGCACCGAGTCCAGGTCGGGGCCGTACGGGCGGCCTCGCCACAGGTGCGGGGACGGCTCGAACACCGTGAGGGTCCCGGGGCTGTCGGCGGTGGCCGCCAGCGCGTCCAGCAGGCCGACCGCGGCGGCACCCGCTCCGACGATGGCGATGTCCATGTTCGTTCTTCCCTTCGTGTTCCGGGCCGCCGCCGAAAGGAGCCGCGGCCTCTTCGAGCCTCGCCGCCGCCCGTGCGGGGCCCCACCGACACGCGCGATCTCTTCCACCGGACATCCACCCACCTGCGACGGCTCCTGCCGTTCGACTCGGCCGTATGGGCGGCCACCGACCCGGAGACCGGCCTCGTCACCGCGCCGATGCTGGTGGAGAACCTCGGTGCCGGAGAGAGGTGCGCCGATTACTGGGAGAGCGAACTCCTGGAGGAGAACGTCCTCCCGTTCCGGGACCTCGCCCGCGCCTCCGTCCCGGCGGCCGGCCTGCGTGCCGCCACCGGCGACCTGCCCGCACGCAGCGCACGCTTCCGCCGGCTCCTCGGGAGCCAGGGCGTGGATGACGAACTCCGGGCCGTGCTGCGGGTCGGCGACCGGCCGTGGGCCGTGGTGAGTTTGTTCCGCATGCGCGGCGGCCCCCCGTTCGGCCCGGCCGAGACCACGCTGCTCGCCGGTCTGTCGGGTCCGCTGGCCGCTCGGGTGCGCCGGTTCGCCCGTCCCTCCGCGTCCGGCGGCGCAACCGGCGCAGCCGACGCACCCGCGCCCGGACTGGTGCTCTTCGATCCCGCCGGCGAGCCGACGTCGATCAACGAGGAGGCGCGGCAGTACCTCGCGCAGCTCCCCGAAGGTCCATCCGTACCCTCGCAGTTGGGCCTGAGGCTGCCGATCTGGGTGGTTGCCGCCGCGCTCCAGGCACGGGCGATCGCCCAGGGCCGCGACAGAGCGGGCGGCGCGAGAGTGCGCATCCGAACCGTCGACGGCCGCTGGCTGACCTGCCACGCCTCCTGCCTCAGCGGCCCCGCCGGGCAACCCGGTCCCGTGGCACTCGTCATCGAGCCGGCGGCCGCTGCCGACCGGGCGGTCCTCATCGCCGAGGCGTACGGCCTGACGCCGCGCGAGCTGGAGATCACCCAGCTCATCACGCGCGGGCTGCCCACCACCGAGATCGCCTCGGCGCTGTTCATCTCCCCGCACACCGTGCGCGACCACATCAAGGCCGTCTTCGGCAAGGCGGAGGTCTCCACCCGGGGCGAACTCGTCGCGCGACTGTTCGCCGAGCACTACCGGCCGGGTGAGGGTTGACCATCAAACTCAGTGGTCGACGAACATCTCGAAGTCGTTGTATCCGTCGGCGAACACGTACGTGTAGGGCTTGTCGAAAAGCTTGTGCCAGTTGTTGTTGGTGTCCTGGGCCCAGAGTTCTTCCCGGGTGATCTTCACGTTCTTCTGACGCCCTGGAGGGGTGTTCGGCGTGGTCACCGTCAGGGTCAGACTGGTGAGGTCCTTCCAGACGAAGTGGTTCGCCGGCTTGGGGCCGGCCAGCAGGTGGTGCGCACCAGCCTGGTCCAGGTGTCGCTGCCGGACGCGTCCCTGTAGCGGGCCGTCACCCAGGCCGGGGAGCACGCGTTGGTGTTGGAGAGTTCGGCGACGTCGAACCAGAGACTGAACGCCTTGAACTCCTCCGCCCCCGCCGCGGCCGCAGCGGTAGCGGGGGAGGTGCTCAACGAGCCGGCCAGCAGTGCCGCCCCCGCCATTGCCGTGAACTGATCAAGCTCAGACCTCGGGGTGCGGGGCGGGCCCCTCCGGCTGCCCGGGGTCTGCACCTGTTCCCACGGCCTGTGCGGCAGCGGCTTGGCGGCTGACGATGGCGGCGATCTCCTCCGGGGCCACCGCCCGGGAGTACAGCCAGCCCTGGCCGGTGTCGCAGCCGACGCGCCGCAGGCGGGCCGCCTGGCCGGCGGTCTCCACGCATTCGGCAGTCACCGTCAGGCCCAGCCGGTGTGCGAGCTGCACCAGGGCCTCGACGATGGTCTCGTCGGCCGGGTTGGGGTGGGAGCCCTCCTCGTAGCGGAAGCCGCGGACGAAGGAGCCGTCCAGTTTGAGGACGGAGACGGGCAGGCGGCTGAGGTAGGCCAGGTTCGAGTAGCCGGTGCCGAAGTCGTCGATGGCGATCCGCACCCCCATGTCGCTCAGGGCCTGGAGGGCCTGGAGCGGGCGGCCCGCCGAGCCCATGACGGCCGACTCCGTCAGTTCGAGCTGGAGTAGCTGGGGTGCGAGGCCGGTCTCCGCAAGGATCTCGGCCACGTCGCCGACCAGGTCGGAGTCCCAGACCTGGCGCACGGCCACGTTGACGGAGACGAAGACGGGGGAGTCGCTGGGCTGCTCGATCTGCCAGCGCCGGGCCTGACGGCAGGCGGTCTGGAGCACCCATCGGCCCAACTGGACGATGGAACCGTCCTCTTCGGCAATTCCGATGAACCGATTCGGCGTCAGCGTGCCGAACTGCGGGTGGTTCCAGCGGACCAGGGCCTCCACCCCGCGCACCGCCCCGCTCTCCAGGTCCACGAGCGGCTGGTACTCCACGATGAACTCGCCGCGCTCCACGGCCGGCCGCAGCGTCGATGACAGGGCCTGGCGGGTCATCCGGTGCGCGTTGCGCTCCGGGTCGAAGAGGGTCCAGCGGGCCTTGCCGTCCGCCTTGGCCCAGTAGAGGGTCGTGTCCGCGGCCTGCATCAGGCCGGTCGCCGAGGTCCCGGCGGCCGCCCGCTCCACCACCCCGATCGACGCGGAGACCGCCAGCCGCTGACCGGCCAGGTCGAAGGGCTCCTGTACGGCGGCCAGCACGCTCCGCGCCAGGTCCGCGAGCTGCTCGGTGCCGGTGGAGTCCTCGACCAGCAGCGCGAACTCGTCGCCGCCGAGCCGTGCCACCAGGTGGCCGCCGGTGCGCCCGTAGCCGGACTGGTCGGAGCACTGGGTGAGCCGCTGGGCGACGGCGGTGAGCAGCCGGTCGCCGACCCGGTGGCCGAGGGTGTCGTTGACGGCCTTGAACCCGTCGAGGTCCAGGTAGCACAGGCCGATCCGGCCCGTCCCGCTCTGCCCGTACGAGGACGCTTCCAGGGCGGCGGAGAGCCGCTCGAAGAACAGTGCCCGGTTGGGCAGCCGGGTCACCGGGTCGTGCATCTGGAGGTGGCGCAGCCGGGCCTGGAGGTCGCGCCGGTCGCTGATGTCGGCGACGGAGAGGAGTACGTCACCGGTGTCGGTCCCGGGGACGGGGCCGAGGGTGATCTCGGTCCACAGGGAGTGCCCGTCGGGGTGCTTGAGGCGGCGCGTGCAGCGGAGCCGGGCCTGCCGGCCGCGCAGCACCTCCTGGTAGGCCTGCCAGGTCCGGGCCTCGGAGGCCAGGTCGACGAGGTCGGCGGCGGACTGCCCGGCGAGGAGGTGGGGCTCGGAGCCGAGGAGCGCGGCGAGGGCCTCGTTGGCTCCGGCGATGTGGCCGGTGCGGTCGACGACGGCCATGGGGAGGTGGGCCGCGTTGAAGGCGGCCCGGTAATCGGCCCGGTGGTCGGCCCGGTGGTCGGCCTGTCGGTCGGCCTGTCGGTCGGCCTGGTGGTCGGTCCGGTGCTCGGCCTGGTGGTCGGCACGGTCCGGGGTTGCCGTCGCCGCCGGCGTCGCCGGGTGACGCTGCGTCATGGCCGGTCGGATGCTGTCGGCCGCCGAACCGGTTCCATCTGGGGTTCCGCTCACCGTTGGCTCCCGCAGTGCGTGTGAGTGTCCGTGCAGGAAAGTGTGCCGATCATAGAGGCTCACGGACGGCCCTATCCAGCGGCGACGCCGTGTGGGACGCGGGAGTTCGGCGTGATGACGGATCGTCGACCTGGCGGCGAATGATCGTTTCCGCACGGCTGTGAGCATCCGACGCCCACCACTGACCCGACCTGATCGGTCGTGACTTTCCGTAGGCGCATGTGCGAAACCCGGCGTCACCGGCTTGCCCTAGTGCTCACTCGTGTGGGGCAGCGGAACAGGGCATTAGTAAGACAATCGCCCCAAGGTGGATGAAGAGGTACTAATCCACCACCGGAGGTCGATGTGCCGCGACAGCAGACACCCGGGGGAGTGGACCGCTCCCGCATGCGAACCACGGCGGCGGCGCTCACTTCCCTGACGGCGCTCGCCGCCATGTCGCTCGTCGCGGGACCCGCGGTCGCCGCTCCCGGAGCCGGACCCTGCGCGCTGACCCGTACCGCGGCCCACCACTCCCTGGGCCTGGACACCTGGAACGGCGCCTACCCCAAGCCCGAGCGCACCCTCAACGCGGTCATGGTCTTCCTCTCCTTCCCCGACCACCGCACCACCCTGACCACCGACGAGCTCACCGCCGACTACTTCCCGGCGACCAGCGAGTTCTTCGAGCGAGCCTCCTACGGCCGCTTCCGG
This sequence comes from Streptomyces stoeckheimensis, assembly GCF_045822005.1. Lineage (NCBI taxonomy): Bacteria > Bacillati > Actinomycetota > Actinomycetes > Kitasatosporales > Streptomycetaceae > Streptomyces > Streptomyces stoeckheimensis. The sequence goes on from NZ_CP169550.1 coordinate 5,747,156, forward strand.
CTGGTACCGCACCCGCAGAAGCAGTGGATCCAGATGCCGAAGCCGTCCGTCGCCTACGGGATACGGCGCGACTGGGCCCCGGCGGACCGGGCCGCCTACCTGCGCGACGCGGTGGCCGGCGCCGACCCGTCGGTGGACTTCGGCCGGTACGACGTCGTCTACTTCGTCGCCGACCCGGACGCGCCCGGCGTCGACTCCGATGCCACCAAGGTCGTCAACTTCGAGCAGCCGATCCGGGCGGACGGCGCCGACCTGCGCCGCATCGTCACGGTCTTCGAGAAGCACCCGCCGGACCGCAACGTGCTGGCCCACGAGACCGGGCACGTCTTCGACCTGCCGGACCTCTACCACCGCCCCTCGGACGGCAAGGGCGACTGGGACACCTACGTGGGGGACTGGGACGTCATGGGGAGCCAGTTCGGCATGGCCCCGGACCTCTTCGCCTGGCAGAAGTGGAAGCTCGGCTGGCTGGACGCCTCCCAGGTGGACTGCGTGGGATCCGGCTCCTCCCTGCACACCCTCCAGCCGCTGTCCGAGGCCCCGCGGCCGGGCGGTACGGGCGGCACCCGGCTCGCGGTGGTCCGTACGGGACCCGGCAGCGCGATCGCGGTCGAGGCGCGGGGCTCCGCCGGCAACGACGGGGACACCTGCACCGAGGGGGTCCTCATCTACCGGGTCCGCAACGAGGCGGCCTCGGGCGGCGGGCCGATCGAGGTCGTGGACGCGCACCCCGACACCGAGGCCTGCTGGGACCGGTCGGTGTACCCGCCGCTGGCGGACGCCCCCCTGGAGGTGGGGGAGACGTTCACCATCCCGGAGGAGCGGATCACCGTGGAGGTGGCGGACCGCACGCAGTCGGGCGCGTACACGGTGAAGATCACGCGGGAGCGGTAGCAGGAGCAGGAGCAGGAGCAGGAGCGGCGGCGGTATCGGTGGCGGGCGTCGGTGCGGCCGTCGCCGTCAGCCGCGGGTCCAGCGGAAGTCGATCTCCGGGTGGCGCGGGGAGGGAGCGTTCAGCAGGGGCGACGGCCGGCCCTTGAGGAACCGGTCGAGGCACAGCCGGGTGTACGTCCGGATCAGTTCGGTCGAGCGGGCCGGGTCCAGGGTCCCGAGCAGTTCGGCGTACAGGTCCGTCGGCCAGGCCTCCGCCAGGCCGCCCGGTACGGCGAAGTGCGGCAGATCGGTGTAGGTGAGGTGGCCGGTGCCGCGCGCCCGCAGCTGGCGGCCCCAGCCGCGCTGGTGCTCGCGCCAGCGCCGCCAGGTGTCGTGGTCCTCCAGTGCGGTGAGCAGCAGGTAGGGACGGTCCAGCCCGAGGTCGGCCACCGAGGAGCCGAACAGGGCGCCGTCGAGGCCGACCCCGACGGCGAAGCGGTCGTCCACCCGGAGCAGCTCGGCGGCGGCGGCCCCGCCCATGGAATGTCCGACGACGCCGATCCGGCGGGGGTCCGCGCAGGGCGACCGCCGCCGACGGGTCAGGGTCGTGGCGACGAACCGCAGGTCGCCGACGCGCGCGGCTATTTCGAGGCGCTCCTGGCGGTCCCAGTCGTCGGACTCCTCGGGCAGCACGCTGTGGACGGCCCGGCCGTCCGGGAACTCCACCACCGCGGCGTCGTAGGTGTGGTCGATGCCCGCGACCAGGTACCCGTACGAGGCGAGTTCCTCGGCCAGGGCGGTGCAATTGCTGCGGCCGCCCTTGCGCCCGTGCCCGAGCAGCACCAGCGGCAGCGCGCCCGGCACGGCCGGTGCACCGGTCCGGGCGTGCGGACGTACGGCGCCCAGGGTGCCCGCCTTGAGCGGCAGGCCCGTCTCGAGGGCGGCGGCGACGCGGCCCGTGGTGTACGGGGCCCGGCGGAAGCCGGTGGTGGTGAGCGCGGGGTACCAGAGCTGGACCATGAGTTCGCGCGGCCTGCGGTCCGGCGCGAGGGGGTCGTCGCGGTCGTGGTCGACCAGGTGCAGGTCGATGGTGCCCACCGGCCTCCGGGAGGTGGGGGCGGGCAGGTCGATGACCTGCCCGCCGTGCCCGGCGGCCCGCGCGGGCACGGCGGGCAGGGCGACCGCCCCCGCGCTCGATCCGGCGAGAATCAGGAGGGACCGGCGCGTGACCATCAACCACCCCAAGGCGACTGCGTGCGGAAGGACTTGACGAACGCTCACCCTAGAAGGTCTGGACCAATCTGCCTAGGAGTGGGGGCGTGCCGGTCCGCCCGTCCGCGCAGCGGCACGATCGCGCGCGACACGACGAAAAAGGCCCCCACGTGAGTGGGGGCCTTTCTCCGTCTGTGCGCCGCCAGGGACTCGAACCCCGGACCCGCTGATTAAGAGTCAGCTGCTCTAACCAACTGAGCTAGCGGCGCTTGGTGACGAGAGAGACATTAGCACCCCGGGCGGCGATCGGAAAAATCGATACCCGCAGCTCGGGTGGCACGGACGAACGCCCACAGCAGCGCCTCGGGTCCGGGCAGCCAGGGCAGCCGCGTATCGGGCGCCACGAGCCAGCGCGAGGGCCCGCCGTCCGCGGCCAGCGGGGGCACGGTCACGGCGTCGCCGGGGCCGTGGCAGAGCGGTGCGGGGACGGGGGTGCTCCACTCCTCCCAGGCCAGCAGGGCCGGGAGCCGGTGGGCCGTGCCGGGGGCGGCGAAGAGCAGGGTCCGCCCGCGGTGCACGGCGGCCGGCCCGGAGCCGGGACCTTCGGCCCAGAGCAGGTCGAGCATCCGGCGGCCGAGGACGAGGGGGACGTTGACGACGTCGAAGGCGGTCCCGCAGGGCAGCACGGCGGGCGCGGTGGGCCGGGCCTGCCAGGCGGTCAGCGTGCCGCCGGGCTGGGCGGAGGCCGAGGCCAGCCAGGCGGCGCCGGCCGGGGTGACGTGGGTCGCGGAGGCGGTCGTCGGCCGCGGGTCGAGCGCGGGGCAGCTGGTCAGCGTCGTCATGCGTCCAGGTCTACCCGCGGTAGCGGGCCGATCTCCGGGAGTTACGGGAAACCGGGACAGGCCGGGTGGGATTGGGGTATGTTGCGCCCCGCATATGCCAGTGGTCGCGGCCGGGCGCGCCCTCAGGCGCCCTCGGGAGCGGTGCCGCGCAGCAGGGACTCGCCGAACTCGATCATCTTGCGGGCGTAGTCCTCGGTCCACTCCGCCTGCTCCGCGATCGCCGCCGCCGACAGCCGGTCGAACCGCCGGGGGTCCGCGAGCTGCGCCGCCGCCACCGCCTGGAACTCCACCGCCCGCTCCTGGGCGGCGCGGAAGGCGAGGGTCAGCTCCGTCGCCCGGACCAGCAGTTCCCGCGGGTCGTCTATCGATTCGAGGTCGAAGAAGTGCTCCGGGTCCGTGACGGTCTCCGACGGCTCGAAGAGCAACTGCGCGGGCCGCAGCCTCCGCTCGGTCCGCTCGGGCTCTGCCATGCGTGTCCTCCTGCTGGAGTTGAGAAACGTGAGAAAAGCTTCCGGGCCACCGTCCATTGTCCAGCTTCGCGCAAGGGTGCCCGAGGGCCGCGGCGCATGGGCTAGAACGTGCGTATGACCGATGGTGTGCACGAGACGCTGGACAAGCTCTGCGACGAGGGCATCGAGCAGGTGATCGGCTGGCGCCGTCACCTCCACCGGAATCCGGAGCTGCCGAACCGCGAGGCCGCCACCGCGCGGCTCGTCGCGCGGGAGCTCGCCGGGTTCGGACTGGACGAGGTGCGGACCGGCATCGCCGGGCACGGGGTGGTCGGGGTGCTGCGCGGCGGCCTGCCCGGGGACCGGGTGGCGGCGCTGCGGGCCGATATGGACGCGCTGCCCGTCCCCGACCGGTGCGGCGCGGACTTCGCCGCCACCGGGCAGGCCTCGCACGCCTGCGGCCACGACTGCCACACCGCGATGCTCCTCGGAGCCGCGCGCGCACTGGCCGACGTACGGGTGCGGGAGCGGCTGCCGGGAACCGTGCTGTTCGTGTTCCAGCCCGCCGAGGAGGGCCCGCCGGTGGACGAGGAGGGCGGGGCGCGCCTGATGGTGGCCGAGGGGGCCTTCGCTGACCCCGTCCCCACGATGGCCTTCGGCATGCACGTCACCCCGCACCCCAAGGGCTGGGTGGGCTACAAGTCCGGCCCGATGTACGGGGCCTCCTGCCTGGTCCGCGTCACCGTCACCGGCCGGCAGGCCCATGCCTCCTCGCCCTGGTACGGCGTCGACCCGATGCCCGCCGTCGGGGCGCTGCTGACGGGGATCGGCCAGCTCTACCGGCAGGTGTCGGCGTTCTCCCCGGTCACGGTCTCCATCGGCCACATCGAGGACGTCGGCCGGTACAACGTCATCGGTGAAACCGTCACCCTGTGGGGCACGATCCGCTGCGCCGAGGAGCGGGACATGCCCGAGGTCAAGCGCCGGCTGACCGCGCTGGCCGAACACACGGCCGAGGCCTACGGGGCCTCCGCGGCCGTCGAGCTGCTCCAGGACGTGCCCGCCGTGCGCAACGACGCGGCCTGGGTCGAGGCCGCGCTGCCCACCCTGCGCCGGGTCGCGGGCGCGGAACGGGTGGTGGAGGTCGGCGGCACGCTCGGCTACGACGACGTCTCCGAGCTCATCACCCGCTTCGGCGGGCTGTACGTGATGCTCGGCGTCCAGGACACCGCCCTGGACCCGGCGGGCGGCGAGCCGGTGCCCGTCTCCGGCGGCCGGGGCCTGGTGGGCAATCACCACCCGGGCTTCTACGCCGACGACGCCACCCTGATCACGGGCGTACGGCTGCACGCGCACGCCGCGTACGACCACCTGGCCGGGTCGCTCGTCACGCGCTGACCGGCGTCCTCGCCAGGGCGGCGAGCTCCTCCAGTACGGCCGCCAGCTCGCCCGCGAGGCCCTCCGGGGCCCGGAACCCGTCGGCTGTGACCAGCCCCGTGATGCCCGGGACGGCCGCCGAGGCCTCGGCCGGCACCATGCCGACGGACTCCAGCACCGGCCGCAGCATCCGGCCGGCCGGGGCGCCGCCGGAGCCGCCCGCGCTGTAGGAGAGCAGGCCGGCGGGCTTGCCCTGCCATTCGCGGTAGAGGAAGTCGATGGCGTTCTTGAAGGGGGCGGTGAAGCCGCCGTTGTACATCGGCAGGACGAAGAGGAAGGCGTCGGCGGAGTCGACCAGGGCGCTCCACGCACGGGTGTGGGCGTGGGCGTAGATGCCGGTCGAGGCGTATTCGGGCTCGTCCAGGAAGGGCAGGGCGATCTCGGCGAGGTCGACGGGGGTGACCTCGAAGCGCGCCCGCGCCTGGGTGGCGGCCCAGTGGGCCAAGGGGCGCGCGGCGGAGGCGGGGCGGACGGAGGCGGAGATGACGTGCAGGCGGACCGGGTTCGGGTTCACGTGGGGCTCCTCGCGGCCGGGGTGATGTTGTTGACGTGTCACCTATGAGAGCGGGAGAGTGGGTGACGTGTCAACTAGGTAGTTGACGTGTCACGTACCGGTCTAGACTCCGACCATGGCCGAGAACGAGACGGGGAACGAGAGTGCGCCGCGCTGGCTCAGTGAGCCAGAACAGCAGGCCTGGTACGCCTGGCGGCGGATGTTTCCGCTGGTCAACGCCGATATCGCACGCGATCTGACCCAGGACAGCGGGCTCTCCGAAGCCGACTACGACGTCCTGTCCGTCCTCGGCTCCACCGACGGCCACCGCATGCGCATCAGCGCCCTCGCCGTCCTCATGCAGTGGTCCCGCAGCAGGCTCTCCCACCAGCTCACCCGCATGGAGCAGCGGGGCATCGTCCGCCGCGAAGAGGTCGCCGACGACGGGCGCGGCGCCGAAGTGGTGCTCACCGAGCAGGGCGTCACCACGATCATGACGGCCGCCCCGCTCCACGTGGAATCGGTGCGCCGCCACCTGATCGACATCCTGACCCCGGAACAGCTGCGCACCTTCGCCGAGGTGGGCGAACTGCTCCGCACCCGCCTCGGCGTGGAGCGCAAGACCCGCTGAGCCCGGCTACGGCCGCCAGACCACCCGGTGTTCCGCCAGGTGGGCCAGCACCGAATGATTGGCCTCCCAGCCGTCCGGGAACTTCATCGTCACGCCCAGCTGCACCGGTTCCGAGGACGGGTGGGCGTCCAGGAGCTCCGCTATCCCCGCCCGGGCCACCACCACGCAGGCGTGCCGGTGCCGGGAGGCCAGGACGCACAGCCGGCCCGTCTCCAGGTGGAAGGCGGTCGCGTCCGGGCGGCCCGACAAGGGGTGCAGGACCACCGTGAGGTCGTACTCGCGGCCCTGGAGCCGGTTGGCCGTGTCCACGGTGACCCCCGTGACCCCGAGCGCGCACAGCGCCGCCCGGACCGCCGCCGCCTGGTCCCGGTGCGCGGTGCCCACCGCGATCCGGTCCGCCGTCAGCGGGGACGGGCCGCCCGCGTGCTCGTCCACCGTCACCGTGCCCCGGTCCAGCGCCCGGCGCACGACCAGGGCCACCGCCCGCACCGCCTCCGGGTCGGTGCGCGGGGTGTGCCGGGCCGGCAGCTCCAGCAGCCCCCACCCCGACTCGGCGGCCTCGTCCAGTACCCGGTCGGGGCCCGAGCCGTCGCCCGCGACCCCGTACGACAGCCGCCGCTCGCCCGGACCCGTACCGCTGCGGAACTGCGTGTACGGGTAGAACGCGCGGGAGACCAGCGGCGCGGCCGAAGCCGGCAGCCGCCAGGACACCGGCAGCCGGTGCTGCGGCAGGTCCGGGTTGTGCGCCAGCAGGGTGGACACCGCCGACGCCGAAGGATCGTAGGACAGGCCCGCCCACTGCTCGGCCCCGACCACGCTGAAGGGATCGAGCTGCCCCGGGTCGCCCACGAACAGCGCCCGGTCGAACAGCCCGGCCACGGCCAGCAGCGCGTCCGAACGCATCTGGTACGCCTCGTCCACGATGGCGTGCTCCCAGGGCTCCACGTCCTTGACCCACGCCCACTTGGCCGCCGTCGAGATCGTCACCGGCAGCCCCGCGAGGTCCCCCGGCTTCGCGGAGAGGACCACCGAGTCCAGATCGCGCAGCGCCGGATCGTAGGCGTCGCCCTCGCTGCTGTGCAGCCGGCCCACCTTCAGCTCCGGATCCTTCGCGTGCAGCCGCAGCACCAGGTCGTCGACCTGCGCGTTGGTCTGGGCGACCACCATCAGCCGGCGCCCGGCCGCCGCCAGGTCCCGGGCCGCCCGCACCACCAGGGTGGACTTCCCGGCCCCGGGCGGGGAGTCGACGACCACGCCCCGGGCCCCGCCGTGCAGGGTGTCGCGCAGGATGGCGTCGGTGGCCCGGCCGGCGGCCGCGCCCGGATCGAAAGCGGTGCTCGCGGTGCTCACAGGAGGTCCTCGGCGGTCACGGGGTCGGGCAGCGGCAGCACGGGAGCGTCGCCGGTCAGGTGCGCGGGCGGACCGCCATGGGTCCACGGAGTCTGCTCGGGATCCGGCAGCTTCGGGCCGCCGCGCGCATCGTGCTCGAAGAGCGTCCAGCACACCCGGTCGCCCTTCTCCGGCACCGAGCCCGGCTCCGGGTCCTTGCCGCGGCCCATCTTGTCGAGGACGCGCAGCACGAGCCGGCCGTCCTCCTCCCACCGCACGAACTGCGCGCTCTGCGGGCGCCCGTCCAGCGAGCGGTACACCTTGGGACCCGCGCCGCCGCCGTCGTCCTCGGTGAGCTGCGGCCGGTCCTCCGTGGCCACCCACACCAGCGGGCGCGGGCTCGGCCGCTTCGACTCCGTCCACTCCATGACCACTTCGGTGACCTCGCCGGCGAAGGCCTCGCCCGAGAGCCGCCGGCCCGCCATCACCAGCAGGTCGTCGAGCGCCTCCTGGGCGTCGAGCCGCACCTGCTCGGTCTCCCGCGCCGCGAGCTTGCGCGCGGCCGTCACCGCGTCGTCGCGGCGCGGCTGCGGGCCCTCGCCCGCCCGGACCCGGTCCCGGTGGCCGGTGTACGACCAGCGGTCGCCGGTCCAGCGGTCCTCGGCCCGCTCGCCCGCCGGTAGTTCGCGCATCAGGTCCAGCGCGTGCCACACGGCCCACCAGGTGCTCTGCATCTGGTCCACGACCAGCCGCCGGACCGCCCGCTCGGCGAACCGCGGACCGTCGCCGTCCCCGGGCTCGGCCATGCGCGCCGCGTCGAACTTCGCGATCGCCGGAGCCAGCAGCTTGTTGTCGAAGGCCGGATCGGTGGCCGGACCGGCCGGGGGGAGCAGCAACTGGCCGTGCTCGTCCCGGCCGAGTTCGGCACGCAGCGCCTGCTCGGCGCCGGAGGTCCCCTCCGCCGGGTCGATCCACGCCAGCAGAGCCTGCAGGTGCTGGTCCTCCAGGTTGCTCTGGCCGGTGGCCCAGTGCCGGGAGAGCAGGTCCGTCGCCGACATCAGCAGCGAGGACCCCGGTACCCGGGAACGCTCGGCGAAGTGGGTGAACCAGCGGCCCAGCAGGGGCACCTGCGTGGGGACCGGATACGGGTTCTCGGGGTCCTCCTCGGCGGTCCGCCGGAACCGCATGGACCGCCCCAGCAGCCGTACGTACTCGATGCCCGCGCGGCTCGGCACGATCAGCTGCGGAGCGTCCAGGCAGAGCTCGGCCTCCACCTTGACCCGCTTGCCCGTCTCCGGGTCGGTCTCGGTGCGCTCCACCGGCTCGACGGCGTCCGCGAACCCGTCGATGTACGGCATCAGGTTCCGGGCGAGCTCGGCCAGGAACTCCCACCGCATGTCCCGGTCGCGCGGCTGCGGCACGACCAGGATCCGGGGGTCCTGCGGGTCGGTGCCGAACATCGCGCCCAGCGGGGCCCCGGCCTCGCCCGCCGTCGTCAGCGGTACGAAGACCAGCGGCTGCTCACCGAGATGCCGGTGCCGTACGGTCGCCAGCGGCTGGGCCCGCCCGGCGCGGACGGCCTCCAGCCGGGCCAGGGTGTTCAGCAGGGACATGCGACGGCCTTCGGGCGGATGCGGGCGGGGGCTTGCTCCAGCGCCTCGGCGCGCAACCGGGCGGCGTACCGCAGCGCGGCCGCGGTGGGATCGTCGAAGGCCACGTCGAGGGCAACGTCGGAAGCGGGGCCGGGGCCGGTGCCGTCGGGGCCGGTGCTGCCGGGCGCTCCGTGGCCCGCGGCCGCCGCGAGGGCGGCCTCGACCGTGGTCAGCCCGCCCAGCTCACCCCGTACGGAGCGGCCGAGCGCGGTCACCTCGTCGGCCCCGCGCGCCCGCTCCCGGCAGTGGAAGGCCAGCTCGCAGGCGGCCAGGCACTCGGGGGCGTAGGCGGCGGACACGGCCGACACGGCCTCGGTCAGCTCCTCGGCGGAGCACGCCGGATCGAAGGTGAGGCCTTCGGGCAGGGCCCCGGCCAGCTCCTCGACCCGGGTGAGCCGCTCCAGCTGGCGCCGGGTCACCGAGCGCTCGCGGCGGATGTCGACGGGGGCCGCGGTGGGCAGGTTCGAGAAGTCCTTGGGGCAGACGAGCAGCACGGTGTGCCCGACCTCGGCGCCGGCCACCTTCGCGGCGGTCGTCTCCAGGGCCAGCACGTAGACGGCGGCCTGCCGGGCGGCGGCGCCCACCTTCGCGGCGTCGGCGGCTCCGTCGATCATCGGGAACGACTTGATCTCCACCACGGTCCAGCGCCCGTCGGGGTGCACGACGACCGCGTCCGGCTCCAGGTAGGCGGGGGAGCCGGCCACCTCCAGCGCGAGCATGGGGTGGTCCAGCAGGGTCCAGGCCCCGGCGGCGGTCGCCTCGCGCAGCGCGAGCGCGGTGCGGGCGGCGCGGCCCTGGGGGCCCGCGGCGGTCAGGTCGGGGGTGAGGGCGTCCGGTCCGGGCGGGCCGGCCGCGCCGCCGGGCCCCGCGTCATCGAACCCTGCGCCGAGGTGCTCGTACACCAGCCGCAGGAGCTCGGCCCCGCCGTCGCCCTTGACCTTGGCCTCGAAGGAGTTGCCGCGCACTATGGCGAACTGCGACTGACCGAAGGCCGCGGGGGAGCCGAGGGCCGCCGCGAGGACCGTCTTGTCCACGCCGGCGCCGTCGAGCAGGGCCCGTCTGCCGCATCCCGGGTTGGCGGCGAGGGCCGCCAGCGCGCGGGCGTCGAGCGGGCGCGGTGCGACGGCGGGGCCGCGCAGGTCAGCGAGCCGTTGCCGCAGCGTCTTCGGGGGACTCGGGGGATTCGTCGGCTGCGCGGTCTGCGCGGGCTGCCGGGCCGCCGGCTGCGCCGCCGGTCCGGGGGACCGCGGCGGGGTCTGCGACGGCTGACCGCTGGACGGGTAGGAGCTCACCCGCGGAAGTCTCCCATCCGCCACTGACAATCGTGGACTTACCGCGGAAACCGGCTGTTCGGGTGGTGTGCGGGGCGGGCTCGGCGGACCCGCCGGACGCGGGGAGTCCGGCCCCGGCGGCCCGGGCGGTCCCGGTGATCCCGGCGGGCAGGGCGCGGGCCGCGAGGTAGCCGGCCCCCATCACGGCGGCACCTGCGACGGCGTCGAGGAAGTAGTGGTTGGCCGTGCCCATGACCACGACGGTGGTGACGGCGGGGTACGCGGCGCCCAACGCCCGGACCAGCGGCCGACGCGCGCAGCTCCACAGCACGACCCCGCACCACAGTGCCCAGCCCACGTGCAGGCTGGGCATGGCGGCGAACTGGTTGGTGAAGGAGCCGAGCCCGCGCGGTGCGCTGGCCTCCCCGCCCCACCAGCCGTAGGCGCTGTAGTGGGCCATCGTGTCGGTGAACCCGTACGAGGCGTCGAGCAGCCGGGGCGGACAGGTGGGCACCAGGGCGAAGCCGATGAGCCCGAGGAGGGTGGAGACCATCAGCCAGGTGCGGGCGAAACGATACTGCTGGGGGCGGCGCCGGTAGAGCCAGACCAACACCGCGGGGGTGACGAGGTAGTGCAGCGAGGCGTAGACGAAGTCGGCGGGTATGCCGAGCACCGCCTGCCCGGTGAAGAGCCGGTTGAGCGGCCGCTCCAGGTCGAGGGCCAGGAGCTCCTCCATGCGCAGGATCGCGAGCCCGTGGTCCACCGCCAGCCCGACGTCGCCCCGGGCGAGGAGTCTGCCACCCGAGTACGCCGCGTAGACGAGTCCCAGGAGCAGCAGTTCGGCCCACCATCGCGGAGGCTGCCGCCTATTAGTCATACGGCGTATGACGTGCGTGAAGACGCAAGGGTTGCGTGGCGTTCACCTGATGGATGATGGAGCGGCGACGGAACCCCCGCAAAGCAGTGCGAACTCGTCCCCTCGACCAGGAGAACTCATATGGCCCCCCGCATCCTCTTGGCCCGCCACGGCCAGACGGCGTGGTCCCAGCTCGGCAAGCACACCGGACGCACGGACGTGCCCCTGCTGGAGGAGGGGAAGCGCGGTGCCAAGCTGCTCGGCGAGCGCCTCGCCCGTGACCCGTGGGCGAGCCTGCGCGGGCTGGAGGTGCGCACCAGCCCCCTGGTGCGGGCCAGCGAGAGCTGCGACCTGGCCGGCTTCGGCATGCAGGCGGAGCCGTGGGACGCGCTGATGGAGTGGGACTACGGCGACTACGAGGGCATGACCCCGGCCGAGATCCAGGCGATCCGGCCCGGCTGGCTGATCTGGCGGGACGGGGTCCCGGGCGGCGAGTCCGTCGCGGACGTCTCGGCCCGCGCCGACGAGGTCGTCACCTGGGCCCGCTCGGCCGAACGAGACGTCCTCGTCTTCGCCCACGGCCACATCCTGCGCACCCTGGCCGCCCGCTGGCTCGGCTTCGACGCCTCCTTCGGCGCCCGCATCCGCCTGGAGCCCACCTCCCTGTCGGTCCTGGGGTGGGCGTACGGCGCCCCCGCGCTGGAACGCTGGAACGACACGGGGCACCTGGACGCATAACCGGCGCGTGCTCATCAGGCGTCGGCCAAATCCAGCCCCTCCGGCGTTTGAGGAGCGGGGTCTGGGGCGGAGCCCCAGGTGCCTCGCGCGCAGCGCACTCCGGCTGCCAGAGCCCCCCCCGCAGGGGTCAGGCCGACGCGTGTCGGGCGAGGAACGAGCCCACGCGCGGGGAGCGCTGGTGCGGAACCAGCGTGCGGGCCGTCGCCGCCAGCATCGACTGGATCCGGGTCGACTGGACCTCGTCCAGCAGCTCCAGCACCCGGCCGCCCGCCCACGCGGCCTCGTCGGGGGCGCCCGCGTGGGCCAGGTTGTCGGCCAGCTCCGCGGTGTAGAGGGCGACGTTGCGCGCGAAGTGCGGGTCCTGGAGGTCCGCCGCCCGGCGGGCGTGCCGGGCGGCCCGGGCGTGCTCGCCGAGCGCGGCCCAGCAGCGGGACTCCAGGGACTCCAGCTCGGCCTCGCCGAAGAAGGACATCCACTCCGGATCCGCGCCCGCCTCGCCGCGCGAGAACTCCGTGTGCGCCCGGGTCAGCGCCTCCTCGCAGGCCTTGCGGTCGGACAGTCCCGCCCAGCCGCCGGCCTCCCGCAGCGCGAGCAGCGACAGGAGTCGCGGGGAACCGAGCGAACGGGCGGCGCGGCGGCCCGCCTGGGCCGCCCGTACCGATTCGCGGGGGCGCCCGCAGTCCCGGGCGAGGAACGCCATGTTGCTGAAGGCGTGCGCCTCCAGGCCGGCGTCCCCGGAGACCCGGGCCGTGGCCAGCGCCTCCGCGTAGTGCGAGCGGGCGTCGTCGAACCGGCCCGAGTCGTGCGCGAGCCAGCCCACCGAGATGGCCAGCTCGCCCGCGCCCGCGTGCAGCCGGTCCTCGGTGGACTGCCGGGTCGCCCCCGCGTCGAGCAACGCGTAGGCGGTGCGCAGGGGTTCCGCGGCCCGCCGGTACAGGGCGTCGGCGCCGTGCCGGTCGTCCAGCAGCCGGATCTGGCGTACGGCGTCCTCGACGGCGGCCGCCTCGGACTCGCCGGCGCGGGAGGGGAGCCGGCGGGTGTCGCCGAGCAGGGTGAGGCTGAGGGTCGCGGCCGCCACGGTCGCGGAGCCCCCCGCCATGAACGCGCGACGCAACACGTCGCTCTCCTTGGAACGCGAAGGGGCGGGGCAGCCGGTGGGGTGGGGGCGTGGGGCGAAGGCGGAGAGGGGGGCGGCCTGTTCGCGCTGCGCCAGCCGGCCCCGTACCGTCTCGCGCGGAGAGAACCCCAGGTCGGCCAGGGTGCGGCCGGGGAACATGTGGAGGAAGACCCGCTCGTAGGCGTAGTTGGGGCAGCGGATCTCGCCGGACTCGACCCGGCCGATGTAACGGGCGTCGCAGGAAACCGTTTCTCCGATTTCCTTCGCCGCCCTGCGCACCATCGCGGCGAACTCGGCCGGGGAATGCTGGCCGCGCAGCCGCCGGAAGGGGGTGTTGGGTGAGTGGGGGGACGCCGCCATGGACGTGGCCTCTCTGGGCAAGTGATTGCGCTGCCGGTGCCTGTGCGGTGAAGCGGTGGTGCCTGTGTGACGCGCTGCCCGGCGGGCACGAACGTACCGCCAGGGACGGAGGGTTGACGCGGTGTTTGGCTACAAAACGGATATCTCACCCGCGATCCGCCATGAACTGCCATCCTTTGCAGCGTCTTGCCGCCGCACCTGTTGACGCTCCCGTGCGTTGAACCCGTGCGGAGTGGGAGGAAGCCCGCAGGCTTCCGCGACCGCTCCCGCGATGCTCGTACGCGGATCGAGGAGGGGTTCCCTTGGTGGAGGGCGGCATGGAGAGTACGGATGTGAACACCGCGCCCGAGCCGGGAGCGGCCCTCCTCATGGGCGCCCCGGACCTGGTCACCGTGCCCACCCGGCAGGGGCTGGAGGCCGTCGACATCATCCAGCGGGCCGCCGGCCAGGCCAGCCACGCGTGCGGCGTCGGCCCGGTGCTGCACGACGGCTCCGGCAGCACCCTCGGCTTCCTCGTCCCGCCCGGCACCGCCGACGCCTGGGACCTCCCGGGCAGCGCCTGTACGCACACCAACGGGCGCGGCATGCGCTTCGGCGACAGCTCGCCCACCGCGGGCGACACCGGCTGGCTGCTGCCGCCGGAGGCCGTCGGGCCGGTCACCGACCCGGAGGTGCTGCGGGCGGCGCTCGGCGAGGCGGCCCGGCTGATCGAGGCCGCCGACAACTGCCGCTAGGACCTGTCGGGCCCTGACCAGCCATAATGAGGGCGTGGCGAGCAAGGGCAAGGGCAAGGGCAACGACAAGGGCAGTGACAAGCGGCGCGGGCGCGAGACCGCCGAGGCGCCGGCCGGGCCGGTCGACGGCGGCCACGCCGCGCTGGAGCCCGACCGGGAGCGGTCGCGCGCCTGGACCCTGCTGATCGACGGAGCCCCGCAGTCCCACGTGGACCTGGACGACCCCGGCCACCTGGACTTCTCCTACCAGCGCCGGATCGGCCACCTGATCGATCTCTTCGCCCCCGCACGCCAGCCCCTGAACGTGCTCCACCTCGGCGGCGGCGCCTTCACCCTCGCCCGCTACACGGCCGCCTCCCGCCCCCGCTCGACGCAGCAGATCGTCGAGATCGACGCCGGGCTCGTGGCCTTCGTACGGGAACACCTGCCGCTGGACCCGCAGGCCCGGGTCCGGGTCCGCGCGGTCGACGCCCGGGCCGGGCTGGCGAAGGTCCCCGACGGCTGGGCCGACCTGGTGATCGCCGACGTGTTCAGTGGGGCCCGCACCCCGGCGCACCTGACGAGCGCCGAGTTCCTGGACGACGTACGCCGGGCCCTGGCGCCGGGCGGCTGGTACGTGGCGAACCTCGCGGACGGTCCGCCGCTCTCCCATCTGCGGGGGCAGATCGCCACGGCCGCGTCCCGGTTCGCGGAACTGGCGCTGGCCGCCGACCCCGTGGTGTGGCGGGGGAAGCGTTTCGGCAATGCCGTGCTGGTGGCCGCCGACCGCGCGCTCCCGGTCGCGGAGTTCACCCGCCGGGTGGCGAGCGACCCGCACCCCGGCCGGGTCGAACACGGCCGCGCCCTCATCGACTTCGCGGGCGGAGCCGCCCCGGTCTCGGACGCCTCGGCGGTGGCCTCGCCGGAGCCCCCGCCGTCGGTCTTCCGCTGACCCGCGGCTCCTACTTCGGCTCCTGCTCCTGCTCCTGAGAAGCCGCAGCCAGCTCCCGCAGGCGCCGCTTGTCGGGCTTGCCGCGGTCCGTCAGCGGGAGCGCCGGCAGCCAGAACACCGCCGTCGGCCGCTGCCCCGGCGCCAGCTCCGCCGCGACCAGTGCGCACGCCTCGGCCGCCGCCTCCTCCGTCGGGGCGTGCCCGGGGGCCGCGACGAGGAAGGCGCACACCGCCTCCCCGGTGAGCGGGTCCGTCCGCCCGACAACGGCCGCCCGGGCCACGGCGGGGTGCCGGGTCAGGGCCGTCTCGACCGGGCCGCAGTAGATGTTCGCCCCGTGCACCATGACCACGTCCTTGACCCGGTCGTCGAGGTACAGGTACCCGTCGGCGTCGAAATGCCCGACGTCACCCGTGCGCAGCCAGCCGTCGTGCAGGACCTCGGCGGTCAGGGCGGGCTGGTTGCGGTAGCCGGCCATGACCATGGGGGAGCGCACCCACACCTCGCCGGTGGCCCCGGGCGCGGCCCCGCGCACCTCGACCTCCACCCCGGGCGCCGGGCGGCCGACGGAGCCGAGCAGGTGGGGTCGGTCGGTGGCCGCCGCGTCGTGGTCGGCCGGGGAGAGCCGGCTGAGCACCCCGGCCTCGTTCATCCCGTAGCCCTGGGTCCAGCGCACGTCCGGACCCCACCGGGTCAGGGCCCGGCGCAGCCGTTCCGGGTGGACGGGGGAGTCGCCGTAGGAGACCCGTACCAGGCCGGGTACGCCGTCGGCGGTCTCCGGGTCGTCGAGCAGCCGGTACAGCATCGAGGGCGTCAGGTACGTGGCCGCGGGCCCGAGCCGCCGGCAGGCCTCGGCGAACTCCCGGGTGCCGAAGGGGTGCAGGATCTCGGAGCGGCCGCCGACGCGCAGCTGTTCCAGGCACCGGCCGCCGGAGCGCTGGGAGAGGGAGTCGGTCGACACGAAGGTGAGCGGGCCGGAGCCCGGGGCGTCCGTGCGGGTGGCCGTACGGGCCGCCATCGCGGCGAAGGTCGAGGCCACCCCCTTCGGCCGGCCGGTCGTACCGCCCGTGTAGGTCACCCGGGCCACGTCCTCGTCGCGCGCCGCCACCTCGACGGGCAGGGCCTCCCGGGCGGAGGCCGACTCCAGCAGTGCGGCGAGGCCGGTGCGGGCCCCCGGGCCCGGCGGCACCGGGGTGTCGTGGACCACCAGGGCGGGCGCGCAGTCCCGTAGCAGGTGGTCGAGTCCGTGGGTCGTGGGGCCGACGCACACGTGGGTCAGCCGGGCCCCCAGCACGTGCGCGGCCAGCCGTACGAGCAGGCTCTCGGGCGGGTTGCCGGCCGTGACGCAGGCCAGCCCGGAGCCGCGCCGGATCCCCAGGTCGGCCAGGGCGCCCGCCAGCCGGTACGTCCGGTCCAGCACCTCGGAGTAGGTCAGGACCCAGGCCCCCGAACCGAAGGCGGGGCGGTCCGCGTACCGCTCGCAGGCGTCGATCAGGTCGGTGACGTAGCGCGCGCCGGTGCTCATGGCGCCACGGTATCCGGCGGTCCCGATCCGCAGGACGGGCCCTACGGGTCGACGATCTCCACCAGCGGCGGGTGGTCGTGCCAGGTGCAGAACACCGACACCTCCCGGCCGTCACGGGTGAAGGTGACGCGGATCCAGGACGGCTGCTTCCAGACCTGCATCCGCCAGCCGGCGAGCGGGGTCGCCGAGACCAGCTCGGCGGAGGTGGCGCCGAGATCGAAGACGACCCGGCCGCCCGAGACGCTGTACGCCTTCACGTTCTCGCTCGGGGGCGCCTGCCGCCGCGGCTGGGGGGTGGGCGGCGCGGAGGGCTTGGCGGAGGAGGAAGGAGAGGCCGGCGCGGTGGACGCGGACGCGGAGGGCGAGGGCGCCGGTGAGGGCGTCGGCTCCGGCGGCTGCGCCCGGTGGGTGGAGGAGGAGAGGGGCTGCACGGCCAACGGCAGCGCGAGCGGCGGATCGTAGGCGGTACCGGACATGACCGAGTGCACGCCCCACCACGACAGCGTCACCGCCGCCCCGGTCGCCAGCAGCCACGCCCCCGCGTGGCCGACCGCTCTACCGACATGTCCTCTTCGCATCGGGGGACATACTGCACCACCCGTCCCAGACCTGGCCCGCCACCCCTCGGCATCCCCCGAATGGGCTACGGTGCGGGCCATGGCAAGTGTGCTCGTGGTCGAGGACGACCAGTTCGTACGTTCCGCCCTCATCCGGCACCTGACCGAGGCCTCGCACACGGTGCGCAGCGTCGGCACCGCTCTGGAGGCGCTGCGCGAGGTCGCCCACAACCGCTTCGACGTGGTGATCCTCGACCTCGGCCTGCCCGACCTGGACGGGGCCGAGGCGCTCAAGATGCTGCGCGGGATCACCGACGTGCCCGTCATCATCGCGACCGCCCGCGACGACGAGGCGGAGATCGTCCGGCTGCTCAACGACGGCGCCGACGACTACCTGACCAAACCCTTCTCCGTGGAGCACCTCTCCGCCCGGATGGCCGCCGTCCTGCGCCGTGCCCGTTCCGCCGCCGGTGCCGAACCTCCCTCCCGCGTGCTGCGCGTCGGCGGCCTCGCGATCGACCCGCTGCGCCGGCAGGCCGAGCTGGACGGGGCCGTACTGGACCTCACGCGGCGGGAGTTCGACCTGCTGGCCTTCCTGGCCGGGCGGCCGGGCGTGGTCGTGGCCCGCCGGGAGCTGCTCGCCGAGGTCTGGCAGCAGTCGTACGGCGACGACCAGACCATCGACGTCCACCTGTCGTGGCTGCGGCGCAAGCTCGGCGAGACCGCCGCCAGTCCGCGCTACCTGCACACGCTGCGGGGGGTCGGGGTCAAGCTGGAGCCGCCGCAGTGATGCGCGGATGAGGTGGGCCCTGGTCAAGGTGTGCCTCGCGGTCACCGTGATGGTGGTCGTGGCCTTCGCCGTACCGCTGGGGCTGGTCGTCCAGGAGATGGCCAGCGACCGGGCGTTCTCCAACGCCGAGCGGCAGGCCGCCACCATCGGGCCGACGCTGTCCATCACCACCGACCCGGTGCAGTTGCGCAAGGCCGTGGAGTCCACGCAGATGGGCGCCGACCGGCGGATGGCCGTCCACGTGCCGGCCATCGGGGACGACCCGCGCGTGGACATCGGCGACGGCTGGGCCGGCGAGCGCGCCGTCTCCGAGGTCCGGCGGATCGGGCGGGCCGCGACGGCCCCGGTTGCGGGCGGCGGCTTCGCGCTGCTCCAGCCCGTGGCGCTCGGCTCCGGGGACATCGCCGTCGTGGAGATCCACGTGCCGGAGAGCGAGGTCAGCAACGGCGTCGCCACCGCCTGGGTGGTCCTCGCGGGCGTCGGCCTCGCCCTGATCGTGGGCTCGGTGGCGGTCGCGGACCGGCTCGGCGCCCGTCTGGTGCGGCCGGCCGAGCGGCTCGCGGACGCCGCGCACCGGCTGGGCGAGGGGCGGCTGGGGGCGCGGGTCCCCGAGGAGGGGCCGAAGGAACTCCGCTCGGCGGCCGTCGCGTTCAACTCGATGGCGGACCAGGTGGTGGAGCTCCTGGCCAACGAGCGGGAGCTGGCCGCCGACCTCTCGCACCGGCTGCGGACCCCGCTGACCGTGCTGCGGCTCAACGCGGCCTCCCTCGGCGACGGTCCGGCCGCGGAGCAGACCCGGGCGGCCGTGGAGCAGCTGGAGCGGGAGGTCGACACGATCATCCGTACCGCCCGCGAGCAGCGCCCGGCCGCCGCGCAGGGGCCGGGCGCCGGCTGCGACGCCTCCGAGGTGATCCGCGACCGGATGGGGTTCTGGTCGGCGCTGGCGGAGGACGAGGGCCGCGAGGTGCGGCTCGCGGGGGTCGACCGTACGGTACGGATCCCCGTGGCCCGGCCGGAGCTGGCCGCGGCGCTGGACGCCATGCTCGGCAACGTGTTCCGGCACACCCCCGAGGGCACCCCCTTCGCGGTGGACGTCCACGACGCGGGGGACGCGGTCATCGTGCTCGTCTCGGACGCGGGGGGCGGCATCGCCGATCCGGACGCGGCCCTGCGGCGCGGCAACGACGGGGGCCGCGACGGGTCCACGGGCCTGGGGCTGGACATCGTCCGGCGGGTCGCGGAGTCGACGGGCGGGGACGTGCGGCTGGGGCGTTCGGTGCTCGGCGGCACCGAGGTGCGGGTGTGGATCGCGCTGGACGGGCGGGCGCGGGGCGAGTCCGCCCGCACCGGCCGCGGCCGACGCAAGCGGCGACGCAACTGACGTAACCCTGGGGCGGGCGGGGGCGCGCCGCGCGCCCGGTATGTCCCTCTGTCGGTACGGTCCGCGCCATGGACACCCTCATCTTCGGCGGCCTCCTCGCCACGCTGATCGCGATGTACCGGGACGCCCCGCGGTTCGTCGTGCTCGGCGCCTGGTGGCTCATGCTCCTCGCCGTGATCCTGCTGATGGCGCACCACATCACCAGCAGCCTCGCCCTCACCTTGAGCTACTGACCGTGGCCGCGATGTCCAGCCTCCTCCCGGAGCCGTCGCTGGAGGGCGGCCTGCTGGGCCGGGTCCAGTTCTGGTTCGCGTGCGCCTTCGCGATCGGCTGGACGGGGGTGGTGTGCGGCGGGCTCTTCTACCAGTTCGGGCTGTGGGAGTACCCCTGCCCGCTCTGCATCGTGCAGCGGATGTTCATGCTGCTGGCGGCCATGGGGGCGGCCCACATCGTCCGGACGGCGCTGACGCGCGGGGCGGTGACCGGCCGCGACTACATGATGGGCTGGGGCCTGTCCCTGGTCGCCGTGGTCGCCGGCTCGTTCGCCTCGTGGCGGCAGACGATGCTGCACGTCCTGCCGGGCGACAAGGGGTACGGGAGCGAGGTGTTCGGCCTGCACCTCTACGTCTGGGCGTGGATCCTCTTCCAGGCCTCGGTCGTCGCCGTGGGCATCGTCCTGGCCTTCGCCCACGCCACCGCGGACCGGTCCGTCCCGGCGCAGGACCCGGGGGCGTACCGCACGGTGGGGATGCTCGCGCTGTGGTTCCTGGGGCTGGTGCTCGCCGTGAACCTCGTGGCCGTCTTCCTGGAGGAGGGCTTCCACTGGTTCCTGCCGGACGACCCGACGCGCTATCAGTTCTTCTACGACGTGGGGATCCTGGACTAGCTGAGGTTGGCGCGGAGTCGACGCCACGCGCGCGGGAATCCGTACGACCTGCTTGAGTGGGTCCGCCCTCCTCCTCTGCTGGGTTCCTTTCCTGATTCCTTCCGTACGCGATGGGACGCCGTCATGCGCTACGCAGTCCTCGGCACCGGGATCGTCGGCCGTACGGTGGCCGCCCGGTTGCTCTCCCTCGGCCACGAGGTCGTCATCGGCACCCGGGACCCCGCGGCCACCCTCGAGCGGACCGAGTACGCCACGTGGCAGCAGGCCCACGCGGCGGCGGGCCTCGCGCCCTTCGCGGAGGCGGCGCGGCTCGGCGAGGTGCTCGTCAACGCCACGGGCGGGCAGGTCAGCGTGGCCGCCCTGACGGACGCCGACGCCGCGCACCTCGACGGCAAGATCCTGATCGACATCGCGAACCCGCTGGACTTCTCGCGCGGGTTCCCGCCCGGGCTCGAACCGGTGGACAGCGACAGCCTGGGCGAGCTGATCCAGCGGACCTTCCCGGGGCTGCGCGTGGTCAAGACGCTGAACACGATGAACTGCCAGGTCATGGTCGATCCGGCCCGGGTCCCCGGCGACCACACCGTCTTCCTCTCGGGTGAGGACGCCGAGGCCAAGAAGGCCGTACGGGAACTCCTGTACTCCTTCGACTGGCGCGAGCACACCGTCATCGACCTGGGCGGCATCGAGACGGCGCGCGGCACGGAGATGCTGCTGCCGATCTGGCTCCGGCTGATGGGGACCCTCGGGCACACGGACTTCAACTTCCACATCCAGGGTGCGAACCGGACGGAGTAGCACCGCGCCCGGACGGAGGCGGAGATGTTGCCGCCTCCCGCACCCGAGCCCAGGGTGGCCGTGACGAAAGGAGCCGCGCATGAGAGTCATGCTCAGGGCCCACTTGGACACGGCGGCGACGAACGAGGGCATCAAGAGCGGCGCCCTCCCGGCGGCCATGAAGAAGCTCATGGACACGGTGAAGCCGGAGGCCGCCTACTTCGGCCTCCACGAGGGCGTCCGCTCCTGCTGGATGGTCTTCGACCTCGACGACAGCTCCCGGATGCCGGCCCTGATGGAGGACCTGTTCCTGCAGTTCAACGCCGAGCTGGAGGTCGGCCCCGTCATGAACGCCGAGGACCTGGCGAAGGGGCTGGCGGCGATGAAGAGCGCGGGCTGAGGCCGGGCACCCGGGCCGGCTCCGGGGCCGGCTCCGGGGCCGGCTCCTGGACGGGCCCCGGGACCGAATCCTGGATCGGCCCCAGGGCCGGCCCCAGGACCCGGTCGGCGGCCGCCCACGCCAGTACCGCGGAGGCGGCCGCGGCCGCGCACGAGACGGCGAAGGCCGCCCGGTACCCGTAGGCCGCGGCGAGCGGACCGGAGACGGCGGCGGCCAGCGCCTGGCCGATGATCAGACCGCTGCCGGCCAGGGTCATGGCCTCGCCCATCCGCCGTGCGGGGCCGGCCCGTTCCACGAGGCCGAACAGGGCGATCAGGTGCGGGGCGACCGCCAGCCCGATCCCGGCGACGGCGAAGGCCGCGCCCCACAGGCCGGAGACGGCGAGCAGCGGCAGCGTCAGCAGTGCCTGGGCGGCGATGGTCCTGCGCAGCCGGACGGTCAGGCCGGCCGTTCCGGGCCGGGTCACGATCACGAAGCCGGCCACCGAGCTGGTCACGGCCATGCCGGCCCACACGAGCCCGGCGGCCCCGGGGGAGCCGACGGCCACGGCGAGCGCGTTGACCCCCGTATTGGCGCCGCTCCACGAGGCACCCTGCAGGACGGCCACGACGAACAGCAGGGCGAGCCCCGGAGACCACAGTCGTACGTCGCCCCGCGCGGCGGCGCCTGGTCCCGTCGGCCCGGGCGCCGTGGGATGCAGGGCGAAGAGCGTCCCGAACACCAGGCCCAGGGCGGCCGCGAGGAGCAGCGCCGAGGCGGGGTGGACGGTCACCGCGAGGATCCCGGCCAGCGCGGGCCCCACCATGAAGCCGACCTCGTCGAGGGTGGTGTCGAAGGAGAGCGCCGCCCCGACCAGGGCCTTGTCCTCTCCGGCCAGCCGCGCCCACCGGGCCCGGGCCAGCGGCCCGACCTGCGCGGCCGTGAGGCCCGCGGCGACGGCGAGCGCGATCCGGGCGCCGAGCGGCAGCCCGCCGAGGACGGCGGCGACGAGGGCGAGGAGCACGGCGGCGTTCGCGGCGCAGGCGACCAGCAGGACGGGCCGGTGGCCGCGCCGGTCGGCGAGCCGGCCGATGACCGGCCCGCCGAGGGCCTGGCCGAGCCAGAGGGCGGCGGCGATGGTTCCGGCGTCGCCGATGCCGTCGCGTTCGTTGATGAGCAGGAGCGTCCCGATGGGGCACAGCGCGGCGGGGAGGCGGGCGAGGAACCCGTAGGCGGGGAGGGCGCGGCCGCCGAGGGCGAACACCCCGCGGAAGCCGGCGGGGGCGGGGGCGGGCATGGGTTTGGGCACGGGGGCGGGCTTGGGGGCCGGCGTGGGCATGGACAACCTCCAGCCGCACGCCGACCCTCCCGTTTCTCCGGCGCGCGCTGTTGCCCGTTGGGCGGGAGGCTAGCGCGGGAGCGGCCGGTTCGGTAGGGCCCGTGCGGGGTGGTCAGCCGCTGTCCCCCGAGGTCAGCCGCTTCGCCTGGGCGCGGCCGACCTCGGCGGCGCGGTGCAGGTAGTCGGCGATGACGGCGAGTTCGGTGTCGGAGTAGCTCGCCAGCACGGCGCCGAAGGCGCGGCCCGGGGTCTCCCAGGCGGCGCCGATCCGGTCGCGGGCGGCGGGGGCGAGGGCGACGAGGGAGCGGCGGCGGTCGTTCGGGTCGGCGTGCCGCTCGACGATGCCGGCCTTGACCAAGCGGTCCACCAGGCGCGTGGCGGAGCCGGAGGTCAGGCCGGTGAGCCGGGCGATGTCACCGGTGCTGACCGGTTCGGGCTCCATGTCGAGGAGGGCGACGCACTGCATGTCGGTGGGGTGCAGGCCGACGTGGTCGGCCAGGGCCTGGTTGAAGAGCGAGTAGTCGGCGTAGTGCCGCTGGCTCTCGGTGACGATGCGCGCGAGCAGCTCGGCGCGGGTCCACTCATCACTCGAACGAGCGTAATCCGTTGACATCGGCTTCTCCGTGGTCCAAATTTGTCTGTGTGGCGCAGAGATTGCGTCACACGGAATCTGTGTCACGTATTCAGTCTAGAGCAGGAAGAGCAGGAATCCGCCATGTCGAACATGTCGAGCACGTCGAGCACGTCGAAGGTTCTCGTCACCGGTGGCCGTGGCGCCGTCGCCCGCGGCCTCTCGTCGCTCCTCGCCGCCCACGGCGTCCCGCACCGCCTCGCATCCCGCGAGCCGGACACACCCGGCACCGTCCACTGCGACCTCACCGATCCGGCGACCTTCCCCGAAGCCCTCGCGGGTGTCCGCTCCGTCTTCCTCTACGCCGAGGCCGCCGCCATCGACGCCTTCGTGAAGGAGGCCGTCAGTGCCGGCGTCGACCACGTCGTCCTCCTGTCCTCCTCCTCGGTCCTCGCCCCCGACGCCGCAGACAGCCCCCTCGCCGCCTCCCACCTCGCGGTGGAACGGGCCCTCCTCGCCTCCCCGCTGCGCACGACCCTGCTGCGCCCCGGATCCTTCGCGAGCAATGCTCTCGGCTGGGCCTGGGCGATGAAATCGGGCCACCCGGTGCACCTGCCGTACCCGGGTGCGTACAGCGACCCGGTCCACGAGACCGACCTCGCCGAAGCCGCCTTCGCGGTCCTCACCGAGCCCTCGCTCGGGGGTCGCGCGTACACCCTGACCGGGCCGCGGACGCTGACCTTCGCCGCGCAGCTGGCCCTACTGGGCGAGGCCGTGGGTCACCCCATACCCTTCGAGCCCGTCTCGCGCGAGCAGTGGAAGTCCGAGGTCGACGGCTACATACCGGGCCCGTACGCGGAGGCACTGCTCGACTTCTGGTCCGCCTCGGACGGCCTCCCGGTCGACCTCACCGATGACCTCGAGCGGCTCACGGGCCGCGCTCCGCGCACCTTCGAGACCTGGTCCGCGGACCACGCGGACGCCTTCCGGTCCTAGGGCCGTCTTCCCGGGGAATGGCAAAGGGCCCCGGTCCGCTTTCGCGGAACGGGGCCCTTGTGCAGGGTGAGTGACGGGACTTGAACCCGCGGCCACCTGGACCACAACCAGGTGCTCTACCAACTGAGCTACACCCACCATGTCCGGTCGGAAAACCGACCGGCCGAAGAAAAGGGTACAGGGTCCGGGAGGGTGCTCGCTCCCCCCTTGTTCCGCACCCCTCTCCGGTGGGTGTCAGGCGCCGGGGACCACGTGCTTGGCGGCGATGGTGCGCGCCGTGTCCGAGTCCGGACCGGGCTGCGGCACGAAGACGGCCTCCCGGTAGTAGCGCAGCTCGGCGATGGACTCCTTGATGTCCGCGAGCGCCCGGTGGTTGCCGTTCTTCGGCGGGCTGTTGAAGTAGGCGCGCGGGTACCAGCGGCGTGCCAGCTCCTTGATCGAGGACACGTCCACGATCCGGTAGTGCAGGTAGCCCTCCAGCGCTGCCATGTCGCGCAGCAGGAAGCCGCGGTCGGTGCCGACCGTGTTTCCGCAGAGCGGGGCCTTGCGGGGTTCCTTCACGTGTTCCCGTACGTAGGCCAGGACCTGTGCCTCCGCGTCCGCGAGGGTGGTCCCGCCGGCCAGCTCGTCGAGCAGGCCGGACGCCGTGTGCATCTCGCGCACCACGTCGGGCATGGTTTCCAGGGCCGCGTCCGGCGGGCGGATCACAATGTCCACGCCTTCGCCGAGCACGTTGAGCTCCGAGTCGGTGACCAGTGCGGCCACCTCGATAAGTGCGTCGTCCGTCAACGAGAGCCCGGTCATCTCGCAGTCGATCCACACCATGCGATCGTTCATGCGCCCCACCTTATGCGGAAGGTCCCCCGCATCGGTGACCACCGAGGTGACCACTGATGCGGGGGACCTTCCGGGGACCTCGCTACGCGTGCTCGCGCAGCACCCGGCCCGGGGCGTACAGCTCCGTCACCGTGGGACCGGCCGCGGCGAGCGCCGCGGCCGCACGCTGCGGCTGCGGAGTGCGCTGGTGCGGGACCGGCGACTCCGACAGCTGAGCCACCTGGACCACGTCCGCCTGCGGGCGGCGGGCCCGGTAGGCGGAGCGGTAGGCGGCCGGGGAGGACCCCAGCTGGCGGCGGAAGTGCCCGCGCAGTGCGACCGGCGAGCGGAACCCGCAGCGTCCGGCGACCTCGTCGACCGAGTAGTCGGAGGTCTCCAGCAGCCGCTGCGCCTGAAGCACCCGCTGGGTGATCAGCCACTGCAGCGGCGCACTGCCGGTGAGCGAGCGGAACCGCCGGTCGAACGTGCGCCTGCTCATGTAGGCGCGCGCCGCCAGCGTCTCCACGTCGAATTGCTCGTGGAGGTGTTCCAGTGCCCAGGCGACGACCTCGGCCAGCGGGTCGGCGCCGATCTCCTCCGGCAGCGACCGGTCGAGATAGCGTTCCTGGCCACCCGTGCGGCGCGGCGGGACGACGAGCCTGCGGGCCAGTGCACCCGCCGCCTCGCTGCCGTGGTCCGTGCGCACGATGTGCAGGCACAGGTCGATTCCGGCCGCGGTGCCCGCGGACGTCAGCACGTCGCCGTCGTCGACGAACAGCTCGCGCGGATCGACGTGGACGGACGGGTAGCGCTTGGCCAGCGTCGGTGCGTACATCCAGTGCGTCGTCGCGGGCCGGCCGTCCAGCAGACCGGCGGCGGCGAGCACGAATGCCCCCGTGCACAGTCCGACGATCCGGGCCCCCTCCTCGTGCGCCAGACGCAGCGCGTCGAGCGCCTCCGGCGGCGGCGGTGAGGTGATGGAACGCCACGCGGGCACGACGACCGTGCCTGCCCGGGCGATCGCCTCCAACCCGTATGGCGCGGTCAGTTCGAGTCCGCCGGTGGTCCGCAACGGACCGTCTTCACCGGCGCACACGAGCAGTCGGTAGCGTGGAACTCCCGCGTCCTGCCGGTCAATGCCGAACACGGAAAGTGGAATGGAGCTCTCGAAGATCGGTCCGCCGCTGAAGAGCAGCACCGCGACGATCTCCCTGCGGCGACGCCCCGCGAGCTTCCTGCCGTCAACGACGACGGCGGTGGAATCCTGGCTCATGGCGCTAAGCCCCCCTTGGGTGTCGCGACTCCTTGGTCTGGTCGCACCTGCACGTATCCCCTCGGCCTTGCACGTGGCTCCCCCGCCGTAAATACATGATCGAATCTACTGCGTCCCGTGGTGTCGGCGTGACAAGTTCAGCACGCAGCGCTATGTCGACTTGGCAACTTGGCGAAAAGCATTCGATCAGGAAGCGTTCCACTCCGCTACCCGGGGGGAAAGCGCACTGTCCGGCCATGGCCAGTACTCGTAGGGTCAAAGACCCCTTGTGGCGCCGTAGTCGCTGATGGTGAGGGGGGTGGGGGGACATTCCGGCAAGGGGGGCGACCTGCCGGGAAGTTGGCTGAAAACATGCGGGTGTGGATGTGCGAATCGGTCAGTCGTGAGGGGACATCCCGCCGGAAACCTGACATCCGCGCTGGCTTCCGGTCCCGGCACGCGAGTGCCGGCCCCGGTGCACGGGCGTCAATCGGTCCTCCGAGAGGACCCGGGCGCCATTCCGCTCCGCTTGTTCGGAATGGCGCAGCAGCACCCGGCAGGCCGCCGTGACGGCCGCCAGGCCGAGGGTGGCGACGGCGGCCCCGCCGAAGGAGGTCCCGTAGACGACGAGGACCACGGGGACGAGCAGGCAGCTGAAGGCCGCCCAGCGCACCACGTCACCCGCGGGGTCCTCGTGGGGCCGCCGGGCGGCCTGCACGGACGAGTGAAGGGGAGGGGTTGGCATGTGGACGGACTGCGTCGGCTGAGCGGGCGACTGAGCGGGCTGGACGGGGTGAACCGGATGGCCGGGCACGGCGTGCTCCCTGCGGGCTCTTCCTGGACGGTCGGACTCGTGTCCAACGGCGTGCGGCGCGGCTCGGTCACTGCGCGCACGGGTGGCGCCCACCCGATGGGGTGCACCTCGTCACTGGCTGTAGGGGGCAGCGGACATTGCCAAGGCGGCGTGGCTGCGGCATGCTCCCTGGGACGCTCTCCAAGGGCGGCATGACCTGTGCAGCACAGGAGTGTCGCCGTACCCTGGTGGGTATGGGC
This sequence comes from Streptomyces stoeckheimensis, assembly GCF_045822005.1. Classification (NCBI taxonomy): domain Bacteria; kingdom Bacillati; phylum Actinomycetota; class Actinomycetes; order Kitasatosporales; family Streptomycetaceae; genus Streptomyces; species Streptomyces stoeckheimensis. Next base: position 5,774,400 of record NZ_CP169550.1, read on the forward strand.
TTGGGAAGATGCTTCCCGGACAGAGCTCGGTCACACTGAGTTGTCGTTTTCTGGAATCGTCCCGCTTGAATCGTCGCTTCCGCCTATTGGCGCCCCGCCCCCTTGTCCCTTCCCCTGAGGACCTCTTCGCCGAGACACCCATGGCCGGTCACGAATTCTCCGAACCCGCGGACCGCAAGCGCAAACGCCTCGCCGACCCAGAATCGGCCGACCTGCGCGCGGTGGAACAACCACGTCATCCCTGCGACCCGGCCTTCCGGCACGGGGTCGTGGTGGGCTTCGACGGATCCACGTCCAGCGAGCGCGCCCTCGCGTACGCGATCGGCATGGCCCGTCGCTCCGGCTCCGGTCTGATCATCGTCCACGTCGCGAACCGGCTGCCCACCACCGTGTGGGCCGGCTGCGAGCCGCCGGTCTTCGTGGACGTGCCGGACCACCGGACCGAGGTGCTGGGGCTGGAGCTGGCCTGCGCGGACTACCTGTCCGAGGTTCCGTGGATCCTGGTCGAGCGGGGCGGGGACATCTGCCACGAGCTGGAGGAGGTCGGCCGGGAGTACTCGGCGGACGCCATCGTGGTCGGCTCCACGCACGGGATCGTCGGCCGGATCTTCGGATCGGTGGCGGGCCGGCTGGCGAAGCGGGCGCAGCGACCCGTCGTTGTCATCCCGTAACCGACTGTATGTCGATTGTGCGGTTGTGCACCCCCATGTAAGGGGTAGATAAAGGCTGCTGGGACGCAGCAAACAACTGCAGATCGAAGGGAGCCCGCCGTGGACAATGGTGTCTCTGCGGGAAGCACGGCCTCGACTTCGACCCTCGGGCACATCGCCCTGGGTCTCACCCTTCTCGCATTCGGTATCGGCAACACCGGCGTCATCGACGGTGTGACCGCGGCCAACTCCGTGTCGCTCGCGATGTACCTCGGCGGACTCGCCCTGTTCGTCCTCGGAGTCCTCGAATACCGCGGCGGCAACGGCTTCAACGGCACGGCCTTCGCGGGCCTCGGCACCTTCTGGTTCATCTGGGCCAACGGGGCCGACGGAAAGGTTTCGGCAGACGCGGCCGGAATGTTCCTCGTGCTCTTCGCCATGCTGGCACTGACCCTCACCGTCGCGGCCTCGAGCGGGCTGTTCGGCCAGGGCGTGTACGGCCTGTTCACCCTCTCCCTGCTGCTCCTGGCGATAGGCACCTTCGCCGAGAACGACGGGCTGGCCAAGGCGGCCGGCTGGGTGGCGGCCCTCTCCGGACTGCTGGCCTGGTACGGGGCCACCGCGGCGCTGGCGAGCTGGCCGATGGCCTTCGGGAAGGGCTCGCGCGGCGCGGTCGCCGCGAGCTGACGGTTCACGCACCGCACGGAAAAGCCCCCGGGGGATCCCCGGGGGCTTTTGCGTGTGCGAGACCTACTCGACCGTGACGGACTTCGCCAGGTTGCGCGGCTTGTCGATGTCCCGGCCCATGGCGAGGGCGGTGTGGTACGCCAGCAGCTGCAGCGGGATGCCCATCAGGATCGGGTCCAGCTCGTCCTCGTTCTTGGGCACGAGGATCGTGTGGTCGGCCTTCTCCTGCTTGGTGTGGGCGACCGCGAGGATCCGGCCGCTGCGGGCCTTGATCTCCTCGAGCGCCGCGCGGTTCTTCTCCAGCAGGTCGTCGTCCGGGACGATCGCGACCGTCGGGAGCGAGGGCTCGATGAGGGCGAGCGGACCGTGCTTGAGCTCGGAGGCCGGGTAGGCCTCGGCGTGGATGTAGGAGATCTCCTTGAGCTTCAGGGAGGCCTCCAGGGCCACCGGGTAGCCCCGGACGCGGCCGATGAACATCATCGACTTGGCCTCGGCGTACTCGGCGGCCAGCTTCTTGATGTCCTCCTCGCCGTCCAGGATCTCCTGGATCTGCGAGGGCAGCTTGCGCAGGCCGTCGATGATCCGCTTGCCGTCGGTGACGGACAGGTCGCGGATGCGGCCCAGGTGCACGGCGAGCAGCGCGAAGGCCACGACCGTGTTGGTGAAGCACTTGGTGGAGACGACGCAGACCTCGGGGCCGGCGTGCACGTACACGCCGCCGTCCGCGGCGCGGGCGATCGCGGAGCCGACCACGTTGACCACGCCGAGGACGCGGGCGCCCTTGCGCTTGAGCTCCTGCACCGCCGCGAGCACGTCGTACGTCTCACCGGACTGGGAGACCGCGATGTAGAGGGTGTCGGGGTCCACGACCGGGTTGCGGTAGCGGAACTCGGAGGCGGGCTCGGCGTCGGCGGGGATGCGGGCCAGGCTCTCGATGAGGCCGGCGCCGATCATGCCGGCGTGGTACGAGGTGCCGCAGCCCAGGATCTTGACCCGGCGGATGCCGCGCGCCTCGCGCGGGTCCAGGTTCAGGCCGCCCAGGTGGACGGTGCTGAAGCGGTCGTCGATCCGGCCGCGCAGGACGCGGTCGACCGCGTCGGCCTGCTCGGAGATCTCCTTGTGCATGTACGTGTCGTGGCCGCCCATGTCGTAGGAGGCGGCCTCCCACTCCACGGTCTCGGGCGTGGCGGTGGTCGTCGTACCGGAGGTGGTGTAGGTCCGGAAGTCGTCGGCCTTCAGGGTCGCCATCTCGCCGTCGTCGAGGGTGACGATCTGGCGGGTGTGGGCGACGAGCGCGGCGATGTCCGAGGCGACGAACATCTCCTTCTCGCCGATGCCGAGGACGACCGGGGAGCCGTTGCGGGCCACGACGATGCGGTCGGGGAAGTCGGCGTGCATGACGGCGATGCCGTAGGTGCCCTCGACGACCTTGAGCGCCTCGCGGACCTTCTCTTCCAGGGTTTCGGCCTGGGCGCGGGCGATGAGGTGGACGAGCACCTCGGTGTCGGTCTCCGAGAGGAAGACGACCCCGTCGGCCTCCAGCTTGGCGCGCAGCTCGGAGGCGTTGTCGACGATGCCGTTGTGGACGACGGCGACCTTGTTGTCGGCGTCCAGGTGCGGGTGGGAGTTGAGGTCGCTCGGGGCGCCGTGGGTGGCCCAGCGGGTGTGGGCGATGCCGGTGGTGCCGGCGAAGCGCTTGGGTACCCGGGACTCCAGCTCGCGTACGCGGCCCTTGGCCTTGACGACCTTCAGGGCCGCGGCCTTCGGGCTGTTGACGACGATGCCCGCGGAGTCGTACCCGCGGTACTCCAGCCGCTGCAGGCCCTCCAGCAGCAGCGGTGCCACGTCACGCTTGCCGATGTAACCCACGATTCCGCACATAAGGTCTTTCCCCTCCTGAAGTTCGGTTGCTCTTGCCGCTGCCCCTGCAGCGCCCCGGCGCGTGGCCGGGGTCATGCTCAGCCGTAGACGATGCGGCGCAGTTGCCGGAGCGAGAGCTCCGGCGGTGCGACCGCGCGGTGCGGCAGTTCGGCCGCGATCCGCTCGAAGATGTCCGCGTTGACCGCGCCCCCGGACTGGAGCTCACGGTGGCGCCGACGGACGAACTCCTCGGTGCTCTCGTCGAAGTACGCGAGGACGTCGAGCACCACTCGGGCGGCTTCGCCCCGCTGGAGCGAGGTGCTGCGCACCAAGTGGTCGACGAGGTCCTCGTGCGACGGGCGGCGGTCGGGCATCCGTCGATATTGGCGGTACGAGCGGCAGAACGCAAAAATCCTGCCCGAAATCGGGCAGGATCGCGCTGGTCTGGACCAGAGGAAGGGTGAATTCCGGTCTTTGGTGGTCAGAAACGACCCAAAATCGCCGCTTTCGCCGTCGTGAACTCCTCGGCCGTGAGGATCCCCGCCTGATGCAGCTCCCCCAGCTCGCGCAGCCGGCGCAGCAGGGCGTCGTGGTCCTCCGCAGGGGCTGCGGTCGGGGATCCGGCCAGGGCTCCGGCCGCGGCGGGCTTCGGCTCCGGTTCCGGCCGGGCGCCCGCCCCGGACGTGAGCTCCGGCGAGGAGGCGAGCGCCGCGGGGTGCGGCATGCGCACCGCGACCGCCGCCGCGACCAGCGCCATCAGGGGGTCCTTCTTGAAGCCGAACAGCTCCACCGTGTACGGGTCGTACTTCGGCGCCGCGCTCTGGCCGGCGCCGGCCAGGGCGAAGCGGATCCACCCGTTCTCCAGCCCCCGGGACGGGGCCCACTCCACCGACCGCAGGTCCGCGACCCGGAACTCCCGGGCCCCGCCGGACCGTTTCGCCTCCTCCGTCGTCCAGTTCCACTCCAGGGACACCCGGTCCCCGTCGAAGGCCGCCGTCCCGTCGCCCGCGCCGACCGTGATCGGCACCGCCGGGCCCGGCAGGAGGTAGGAGTCGGCGGGCCCGGGGTCCACCCGGTCCAGCAGCAGGGCGTTGCGCACCTCGTCCACGAAGTACTCCGCCACCCCGCCGCGGTCCGGCTCCACGGTCAGCCGGTACGGATCGGAGGCCTCCGGCAGCCGGCCGCCCGTCACCTGGAGCAGCGGGTCGGCGCCGTCACGCAGACGCAGGCGCAGCCGGCCCGCCTTGCGCCCCGGTTCGTACGAGATCCCGGCCAGCGCGCGCAGCGGGACGAGCACCTCGCCCAGCGTCTGGCGCAGCAGGCCCACCCCCTTGTCGCGGCCCGGCACGATGCGCACCGCGTCCCCGTCGAAGGTCCATGTGCCGTCCTTCTGGATGATTTCCGCCATCCTTGGATTCTTGCATCGGCCCCACGGGCCCGGTTGGCCTATACCTATGCGCATGAGAGTCCCGCGACGCGTGCTCGCCGCCCTCCTCGTCCTCGCCGCCGTCCCCGCGGCCGCCTCCTGCAGCAGCGCCGCCAGGGGGGACGACGCCCGGCCGGGCGACGAGCCCCCGGCCGCGCTCGCGCCCTACGAACGGCTCCTGCCGGCGCCCGTCTCCGCCCGGGCCGAAGGGCCGGGGTACGCCTTCGGTCCGGGCACGGTCATCCGTACGGGCCTCACCGACGACGAGGAGGTCCGCAGGGTCGGCGAACTCCTCGCCGAGCAGCTGCGCGGCCCCAGCGGGCTGCCGCTGCCCGTGGTCGACGGCGTGGAGGGCGACGGGATCCGGCTGCGGATCGACGGGGAGGCCGAGGGGGCGGGGGAGGAGGGCTACCGGCTGGAGTCCGGGCCCGGCGGGGTCACCCTCACCGCCCGCACGCCCGCGGGCCTCTTCCACGCCGGCCAGACGCTGCGCCAGCTCCTGCCGGTGTCCGGGCCGGGGACGGTGCCGGGCGGCACGGTCACGGACGCGCCGCGCTTCGCGTACCGGGGGGCGATGGTGGACGTGGCCCGGCACTTCTTCACGGTGGAGCAGGTCAAGAGGTACGTCGACCAGCTCGCGCAGTACAAGGTCAACACCCTGCACCTGCACCTGACCGACGACCAGGGCTGGCGCCTCGCGATCGACTCCTGGCCGCGGCTGGCGGAGTACGGCGGCGCGAGCGAGGTCGGCGGCGGCCCCGGCGGGCACTGGACGAAGGACGAGTACCGCGACCTGGTGGCGTACGCCTCGGAGCGGTACGTGGACGTGGTCCCGGAGATCGACATGCCCGGCCACGTGAACGCCGCGCAGGCCGCCTACGCGGAGCTGAACTGCGACGGCACGGCGCGCGAGCGCTACACCGGGATCAAGGTCGGCTTCAGCTCGCTGTGCGTGGGCAAGGAGCGGACCTACGAGTTCATCGACCAGGTGCTGGGGGAGCTCGCGGAGCTGACCCCGGGCAAGTACCTGCACATCGGCGGCGACGAGGCCCACTCCACGCCCGCGGCGGACTACGCGGCCTTCATGGACCGGGCCCAGGCGGTCGTGGCCAAGCACGGCAAGACGGTGGTGGCCTGGCACCAGCTCGCGACGGCCCGCCCCGCCCCGGGGGCGGTGCTCCAGTACTGGGGCCACGACCGCACGGCGGCGGCCGAGAAGGCGGCGGTGACCGCGGCGGCCAAGGCGGGCAGCCCGGTGATCCTGTCCCCGGCGGACCGGCTCTACCTGGACATGAAGTACGACAAGGAGACGAAGCCGGGACTGGCCTGGGCCGGGTACGTGCCGGTGCGCCGCGCCTACGACTGGGACCCGGGAACCTACCTGCCGGGCCTCCCGGAGTCGGCGGTCCTCGGCGTGGAGGCCCCGCTGTGGACGGAGACCATCGCGACGCGGGGTGACTGGGAACTGATGGCCTTCCCCCGCGTCCTGGGCCTGGCGGAACTGGGCTGGTCCCCGCCCACCACCCACGACTGGCCCTCGTACGCCCGACGCCTGTCGGCCCAGGGCCCGCGCCTGGACGCCCAGGACGTCACCTTCTACCCGGCGCCGGACGTCCCGTGGGGCCGGTGAGGGCCTGCCGGAACGCGGCACCCCCCTGCGCCGGTGCTGCGCGGCCGGTCAGAGTGCCGCCGTCGGGTCCTCGTCGGGGGACTGGCCTGCGTAGGCCTCGGCGAGGAGGTCGTCCTCCGTTGCGCCGAGGCGCCAGTAGCCGGTGAAGCGGACCGCGCGGCGGTCGATGCCGCAGTCCTGGACGAAGTGCCTGCGGACCGCGCGGATCGTCGCGGACTCGCCCGCGATCCAGGCGTACGGGGACGTGGCGGCGGGCCGTTCGGCCGCGCGGAGCGCCTCCAGCACCCGGTCGGTGCGTTCCCGGCCGGCGCCCGGCTCCCGTACGACCCAGGTGACGTCCGCGTCGGCGGACGTCGGCAGGTACAGCCGGTCGTCCTCGTGCGGGACCTCGAACCAGGCCCTGACCGGGGTGCCCTCGGGGAGCCGGTCCAGGATCGCGGAGGCCGCGGGCAGGGCGGTCTCGTCGGCGTACATCAGGACGGCGTCGGTGGCGGCCGGTGGCTGGAAACGTACGGACTTGTTCTCCGCGACGGCCGGACCGATGGCCATGATCCGGCGGCCGGTCACCGCGCGGCCCGCCCAGGAGGAGGCGGGGGAGGAGGTGCCGTGCAGGACGAAGTCGATGTCCACCTCGTCCACGCCGCCGGAGGTCCGGCGCTGTTCGCGGACCGTGTACGAGCGCATGACCGGGCGCTCCTCGTCCGGCATTCCGCGCCAGTCCGCGAACCAGGTGTCCTCGCCCGTGGAGGGCAGCACCGTGTGCTCCCGGCCGGCGGGCGGCAGGAAGAGGGACAGGCTCTGGTCGTAGCCGCCCGAGCGGAAGCCGGCGAGGGACGCGCCGCCGAAGGTGATCCGCAGGAAGGAGCGGCCGAGGCGGCGCGTGCGGAGCACTTCGAGCTCGAAGAACCGGAAGTGGGGGATCTCGGCCTCGGGTGCGGGTGCGGGTGCGGGTGCGGGTGCGGTCGCGGCGGTGTTGGCGTTGGCGGCGGTCATGCGGAGGGTCCCCCCTGGGATCGGCGATGACGGGCGAAGCAGAAGGCCCCGGCGCCTGGGTGAGGCGCCGGGGCCGGACGGTCAGGGGTCAGCTGACCTTCTTGGCGTTCTGGACGGCCTTGGTGAGCTCCTCGACGATCTGCGCGCACTTCTCGTAGGAGTAGATCGGCTCGGTCACGCGGGGGGTGATCTGACCGGCCTTGACGGCCGGCATCTCGGCCCAGGTCGGCTTGGCCTTCAGCTCCTCCGGCTGGAGGGTGCCGGTGCGGTTGTCGAGGAGGATCACGTCGGCCTGGTACTTGCCGGCGTTCTCCCAGCTGAGGCTCTCGAAGAAGCCGCCCTCGACCTTGTCCGGGGTGACGAACTCGACGCCGAGGGACTGGAAGTACTTCAGGTCGGCGGAGGTGGCCGGGGTGGAGACGTAGAACAGGTCGGCGGCGCCGGAACCGACGAGCACCTTGATGCCGGGGTTCGCCTTGGTGGCCTCGCGGAGCTTCGCGGAGGCGGCCTCGAAGCGGGCCTTGGCGTCGACGGTCTTCTTGTCGTTCAGGTCGGCGCCCAGGGACTTGGCGAGGTCCGCGGTGCGGGCCAGGGCCTTGTCCATCGTGACGTCGCCGCCCACGCCGATGGCGGCGGCCGGGGCCAGCTTCAGGATCTTGTCCTTGGAGGCTTCCGGCAGGTACCAGTAGCTGTCCTTCTCCCAGGTGTTGGTCACCAGGAGGTCGGGCTGCAGGGAGGCGTACTTCTCGACGTTGAACTCGTCGTAGACGTTTCCGATGATCTCGACCTTGGAGACGTCCATCGAGCCGGCCTGCACGTCGGCCTTGCCGTCGGCGGTCTTCGTCGGGCCGAACACGCCCTTGACGCCGACCCCGTAGTCGTAGAGCGCGGCCGCGGTGCCGGTGAAGGCGACGATGTTCTTCGGCGTGGACTTGGCGGTGACGTCCTTGCCCATGTCGTCCTTGAAGCTCCAGGCCGCCGCGCCGCCCGTGCCCTTGTCGCCCGAACCGTCCTTCGCGGAGTCGCTGCCGCCGCAGGCGGTGAGCGCGGCCACGAGGCCGAGGGCGCCGCCTGCCGCGATCAGGCCGCGGCGGGTGAGGAGGGAGGAGCGGGACTTGGGCATGGGGTGTCCACTTTCGTGCGTACTGGGTGGCTCGGGCGTTCGGTAGGAAGGTTAGCCTAACCTTGGCTGAAAACGACAAAGGGCCCTCCTCGCGGAGGACCCCGTACCGCACCACCGAGTGCCGTCAGCCCGAAAGCCCCAGCTCACGGGCGATCAGCATGCGCTGCACCTCGCTCGTGCCCTCGCCGATCTCCAGGATCTTCGAGTCGCGCCACATGCGGGCCACCGGGTACTCGTTCATGAATCCGTAGCCGCCGTGGATCTGCGTGGCGTCGCGCGCGTTGTCGACCGCCACCGTCGAGGAGTACAGCTTCGCGATGGCCGCCTCCTTCTTGAAGGGCTCCCCGGCCACGAGCCGGGAGGCCGCGTCGCGCCAGCCGATCCGCGCCATGTGGGCGCGCATCTCCATGTCCGCCAGCTTGAACTGGATGGCCTGGTTGTCGCCGATCGCCTTGCCGAAGGCGTGCCGCTCCTTGGCGTACTTCACCGACTCGTCCACGCAGCCCTGCGCCAGGCCCGTCGCGAGCGCCGAGATGGCCACGCGGCCCTCGTCGAGGATCCGCAGGAACTGGGCGTAGCCGCGGCCCTCTTCGCCGACCAGGTTGGCCAGGGGGACCCGTACGCCGTCGAAGGACAGCTCGCGGGTGTCCGAGGAGTTCCAGCCGACCTTGGAGTAGGGGGCGGCCACGGTGAAGCCCGGGGTCCCGGAGGGGACGATGATCGAGGAGATCTCGGGGCGGCCGTCCGCCTTGCGGCCCGTGACGGCGGTCACCGTGACCAGACCGGTGATGTCCGTACCGGAGTTGGTGATGAAGCACTTGGAGCCGTTGATCACCCACTCGTCGCCGTCCCGGACGGCGGTCGTGCGCGTGCCGCCCGCGTCGCTGCCCGCACCGGGCTCGGTCAGGCCGAAGGCGCCGAGGATCTCGCCGGAGCACATCCGCGGCAGCCACTGCTGCTTCTGCTCCTCGGTGCCGAAGAGGTACAGGGGCATCGCGCCGAGCGAGACGCCGGCCTCCAGGGTGATGGCGACCGAGGAGTCGACGCGGGCCAGCTCCTCCAGGGCGATGCCGAGGGCGAGGTAGTCGCCGCCCATGCCGCCGTACTCCTCCGGGAAGGGCAGGCCGAACAGGCCCATGCGGCCCATCTCGCGGACGATCTCGTACGGGAACTCGTGCCGCTCGTACAGATCGCCGATCTTGGGCGCCACCACATCGTGCGCGAACGCCTCTACGGTGCGGCGGAGTTCCTCGTGCTCGGGGGTGAGCCGGTGGTCGAGGGCCATGGTCTTCGTTACTCCTTGTGGGAGAGGGCGCGGACGGTACGGGAGGGGCTGGGGCGCCCCAACTGCTCGGCCATCCACACGCTCGTGGCGGTGAGGGCGGCCAGGTCGACCCCGGTCTCGATGCCGAGGCCGTCGAGCATCCAGACGAGGTCCTCGGTCGCGAGATTGCCGGTGGCGCTCTTGGCGTACGGGCATCCGCCGAGGCCGCCCGCGGAGGCGTCGACGGTGGTCACGCCGTGCTGGAGCGCGGCGAGGGTGTTGGACAGGGCCTGGCCGTAGGTGTCGTGGAAGTGCACGCCGATCCGGTCGGTGCCCACGCCCTCCTCGTTGAGCGCGGAGAGGAGGGTCTGCACGTGACCCGGGGTGGCGACGCCGATGGTGTCGCCGAGGCTCAGCTCGTCACAGCCGAGGTCGAGGAGGGCCTTGGCGACGCCGACCACCTGGTGGACCGGGACCGGACCCTCCCAGGGGTCGCCGAAGCACATGGAGAGGTAGCCACGGACGTGCACCTTGTGGTCCTTGGCGCGGGCCACGACCGGCTCGAACATCGCGAGGGACCCGGCGACGGTGCGGTTGAGGTTGCGGGAGGCGAAGGTCTCGGTGGCCGAACCGATCACGGCGATCCGGGTGGCCCCTAGGGCGAGCGCGCGGTCGAGGCCGGGCTCGTTGGGGACCAGGACCGGCAGCGCGGCCCGCACGTCGGCGAGGAGCGGGAACAGCTCGTCGGCGTCGGCCAGCTGGGGGACCCACCGGGGGTGCACGAAGCTGGTGGCCTCGATGGTGGTGAGCCCCGCGGCGGCCAGCCGGTGCACGAACTCGGCCTTCACGTGGGTCGGGACGGCCGTCTTCTCGTTCTGCAGCCCGTCGCGGGCGCCCACCTCGTGGATCCGGACCCGGGCCGGGAGGCCCTCGTACGGGAAGCTCATCGGAAGCCCGTTCATGCGTCCTTCTCCTCCTCGTCCGGGGTGACCACTGCCAGTACCTGGTCCATGGCGACCGTGGTGCCGGGGGTGACGTCGAGTTCGGTGACGGTGCCGGCGTGCGGGGCGGAGATGACGTGTTCCATCTTCATGGCCTCGACGACGAGCAGGCTCTGGCCGGCGGCCACCCTGTCGCCGACGGCGACCTTGACGACGGTGACGGTGCCGGGCATCGGGGCCGCGAGGGTGTCGGCCCCTGCGCTGGCCGCGCCTCGGGCTGCGACGGGGTCGTGGGTCTGGACGTGCCAGCTGTCCGCGTCGCGGCCGAGCCAGGTCCCCTCCGGGGAGGGGGCGTAGGAGAACCGGTGGGTGATTCCGTCGAGTTCGACCGTGAGGTGTTCAGGGGTGCGGGACACGATCCGGCCCCGGGCCGGGGTGCTGGGGCTCCGCCCCAGACCCCGCGCCTCAAACGCCGGCGGGGCTGAATTTGGCCCGGCGCCGCCGTCGGGTGCGGGATCGGCCAGGAGGAGCTCCGTGTCCCGGCCGGAACCGGCGGGCCGGGTGCGGACCGTGACCGGGTCCTGGCCCGGGAGGCGGAAGTGGTGGACCGTCCAGGCGGGGGTGCCGCCGAGGCGCCAGCCGTTGGCGGAGTCGAACGGGTCGATCCAGCCCCCGGCAGGGTTTCGGGAAGGGGCGGGGTGGGGGAAGGAAAGCAGCGCGGCCGCCGCGTACACCTCGTCCGGGACTCCGTCGGGGAGGAGCTGCGACAGGTCCCGCTCCACCAGGCCGGTGTCGAGGTCGCCCGACACCACATCCGGGTGCGCGAGCAGGCGCCGCAAGAAGCCCGTGTTGGTCTGCACGCCCAGGATCACGGTGTCCGCGAGCGCACCCCGCAGCACCCGCAGGGCAGCCGCCCGATCGGGGCCGTAGGCGATGACCTTCGACAGCATCGGGTCGTAGGTGGAGCCGGTGTCGACCCCCGCCGCCAGCCCGGAGTCCGTACGGACGGAGCCGCCGTCCGGCTCCGACAGGGCCAGCACCATGCCGCCGGACGGCAGGAAGCCCCGCGCCGGATCCTCCGCGCAGACGCGGGCCTCGATCGCGTGCCCGGTCAGCCGGACCTCCGACTGGCCGAAGCCCAGCTCCGCGCCCGCCGCGACCCGGAGCTGCTGCTCCACCAGGTCCAGTCCGGTGACGAGTTCGGTCACCGGGTGCTCCACCTGGAGCCGGGTGTTCATCTCCATGAAGAAGTACGAGGAGGGGTCCCCGCCCGGGACGATGAACTCCACCGTCCCCGCGCCGACGTACCCGCAGGACCGCGCCGCCTCCACCGCCGCCGCGCCCATCGAGGCCCGCAGCTCCGGCGTCAGCAGGACCGACGGCGCCTCCTCGATCACCTTCTGGTGGCGCCGCTGGAGCGAGCACTCGCGCTCCCCGAGGTGGACCACGTTCCCGTGGGCGTCCGCCAGCACCTGGATCTCGATGTGCCGGGGCCGGTCCACCCAGCGCTCCACGAGCAGGGTGTCGTCGCCGAAGGAGGACTTCGCCTCGCGGCGGGCCGCCGCGATCTCCTCGCCGAGCAGCGCGGAGTCCCGTACGAGCCGCATGCCCTTGCCGCCGCCGCCCGCCGAGGGCTTCAGCAGGACCGGCATGCCGATCTTCTCGGCGGCGGCGACCAGTTCGGCGTCGGACAGCCCGCTGCCCGAGGAACCGGGGACCACGGGCACGCCCGCCGCCTTGACGGTCTCCTTGGCGCGGATCTTGTCGCCCATCAGGGAGATCGCCGCGGCCGGCGGCCCGATGAAGGCCAGGCCCGCGTCCGCGCAGGCGGCCGCGAAGGCGGCGTTCTCCGCGAGGAAGCCGTAGCCGGGGTGGACGGCCTCGGCGCCCGTGCGGCGCGCCGCGTCGAGCAGCCGCTCCACCGACAGGTAGCTCTCGGCGGCCGCCGCCGGGCCGATGCGGACGGCCGTGTCGGCCTCCCGTACGTGCCGGGCGTCCGCGTCGGCGTCGCTGAAGACGGCCACGGAACGGATGCCGAGCTCCCGCAGCGTGCGGATGACGCGGACCGCGATCTCGCCCCGGTTGGCGACCAGAACAGTGCTGAACATCAGTGAGGTCCTCACGTCACATACGGAAGATGCCGAAGCCCGAGTCGCCCAGCGGGGCGTTCGCGCACGCGGTCAGGGCCAGTCCCAGCACCTGCCGGGTCTCCATCGGGTCGATGACCCCGTCGTCCCACAGCCGCGCCGTGGCGTAGTAGGCGTTGCCCTGTTCCTCGTACTGAGCCCGGACCGGGGCCTTGAAGGCCTCCTCGTCCTCGGCCGGCCACTCCTGGCCCGCGCCCTCGATCTGGTCGCGCTTGACCGTGGCCAGGACGGAGGCCGCCTGCTCGCCGCCCATCACCGAGATCTTGGCGTTGGGCCACATCCACAGGAAGCGGGGGGAGTAAGCCCGGCCGCACATCGAGTAGTTGCCCGCGCCGTACGAGCCGCCGACCACCACCGTGAGCTTCGGGACCCGGGTGCAGGCCACGGCCGTGACCATCTTGGCGCCGTGCTTGGCGATGCCGCCCGCTTCGTAGTCCCGGCCGACCATGAAGCCGGAGATGTTCTGGAGGAAGAGGAGCGGGATCCCGCGCTGGTCGCACAGCTCGATGAAGTGCGCGCCCTTCTGGGCGGATTCGGAGAACAGGATGCCGTTGTTGGCGACGATCCCGACCGGGTGTCCGTGGATCCGGGCGAAGCCGGTGACCAGGGTCTGCCCGAACTCCGCCTTGAACTCCTGGAAGCGGGAGCCGTCCACGATCCGGGCGATGATCTCGCGGGCGTCGTAGGGGGTGCGGGAGTCGACGGGGACCGCGCCGTACAGGCCGTACGGGTCCACCTTGGGCTCCTCGGGGGCCTCGACCGACCAGGGCAGGGCCTGGCGCTCGGGCAGGGTCGCCACGATGTTCCGTACGATCCGCAGCGCGTGGGCGTCGTCCTCCGCGAGGTGGTCGGTGACGCCGGAGGTGCGGGAGTGGACCTCGCCGCCGCCGAGCTCCTCGGCCGTGACCACCTCGCCGGTGGCGGCCTTCACCAGCGGCGGGCCGCCGAGGAAGATCGTGCCCTGGCCGCGGACGATGACGGCCTCGTCGCTCATGGCGGGCACGTACGCGCCGCCCGCCGTGCAGGAGCCGAGGACGGCGGCGATCTGCGGGATGCCGGCCCCCGACATGCGGGCCTGGTTGTAGAAGATGCGGCCGAAGTGGTCCCGGTCGGGGAAGACCTCGTCCTGCATGGGGAGGAAGGCGCCGCCCGAGTCGACCAGGTAGAGGCAGGGGAGACGATTCTCCAGGGCCACTTCCTGGGCGCGCAGGTGCTTCTTCACGGTCATCGGGTAGTACGTGCCGCCCTTGACGGTGGCGTCGTTCGCGACGATGACGCACTCGCGGCCGCTGACCCGGCCGATGCCGGCGATCACCCCGGCGGCCGGGGCCGCACCCCCGTACATGTCCTCGGCGGCCAGCGGGGCCAGCTCCAGGAAGGGGGACCCGGGGTCGAGGAGGGCGTCCACGCGGTCGCGCGGCAGCAGCTTCCCGCGGGCCGTGTGCCGGGCGCGGGCCTTCTCGCCGCCGCCGAGCCGGGCCGCCTCCAGCCGGGCCCGCAGGCCCTCGGAGAGCTCGCGGTGGGCGGCCTCGTTGGCCCGCCAGGCGTCGGACGCCGGGTCGGCGGCGCTCGTCAGCACTGGTGCCTGCTGCATCGGTCGAGCTCCCTTGCTCGGTGCGCTCTGGTTCATTCGGTTAATGAGCGTTAACGCATGTGGGCCTTAGGTTAACGACCGCTAACGGCCCTGTCTAGAATGGATTCCCATGAGCACCAGAGCGGCCGCCCCGACCCGGCGCGAGCAGATCCTCGGCGAGGCTGCGCGCCTCTTCGCCGAGCGCGGTTTCCACGGCGTGGGCGTGGACGAGATAGGGGCCGCGGTGGGCATCAGCGGCCCCGGCCTCTACCGGCATTTCGCGGGCAAGGACGCGATGCTCGCCGAGCTGCTCGTCGGCATCAGCGAACGGCTGCTCACGGGCGGCCGCCGCCGGGTGGAGGAGGCGGCCGGTGACCCGTCCGGCGTACTGGCCTCCCTCATCGACGGCCACATCGACTTCGCGCTCGACGACCGGGCGCTGATCACCCTCCACGACCGGGAGCTGGACCGGCTGCGCGAGGCCGACCGCAAGCTCGTACGGCAGCTCCAGCGCAAGTACGTCGAGCTGTGGGTCGACGTCGTACGGGAGCTGCACCCCGAGGTGGGCGAGGCGGAGGTACGCGTCTCCGTGCACGCGGTCTTCGGCCTGCTCAACTCCACCCCGCACCTGGCGGCGCTCGGCCGGGACGCGACGGAGTCCCTGCTGCGGCGGCTCGCGAACGGGGCCTTCGGGGCGCTGTCGGGATGAGGCGCGGCGGCCGGGGTGTCCGGGGGGCGGGATGGAAGGGACGGCTCCGGGCGCGCGGCGGCAGAATGGGCCGCATGCCGAAGCCGATAGAGACGCCTGTCCCCAGCCGAGCCGAACTCGTCGACCACCTGGTCCGCACGCGGATCGCGGGAGACGTCGCCACCCCGCGCGACAACAACCTCTCCCACTACCGCAAGCTCGCCAACGGCGACCGCCACTACTGGCTGGGCCTGGAGCTGGGCGACCGCTGGACGGACGAGCAGGACGTGCTCGCCGTGATGGCGGAGCGCTGCGGCGTCGTGGACGACCCCGCGCACCGCGTCGGCCAGGACACCATCGACCCCGAGCTCACCGTGGCCGCCCTGGACCGGATGGCGACGCGGCTGCGCAAGGCCGCGCTGGACCGGCAGAGCGTGCTGCTGGCCACGGGGCACCCGGGCGGGCTGCTGGACGTGCACCGGGCCACGGCCGATGCGCTGCGTGCTGCCGGCTGCGAGATCGTGGTGATCCCGCCGGGGCTCGTCGCCGACGAGGGTTCGGTGTGGCAGTTCGCGGACGTCGCGGTCCTGGAGCGGGGCGCCACGCTGTGGCACACCCACTCCCCGGAGCCGATGGCGGCGATCCTGGACGCCCTGGCGGCCCACGGCCGCCCCCAGCCCGACCTGGTCGTCGCCGACCACGGCTGGGCGGGCTGCGCGGCGCAGCGCGGGCTGGACGCGGTGGGCTACGCCGACTGCAACGACCCGGCGCTGTTCCTGGCCGAGGCCGAAGGCACCCTCCAGGTGGCGGTGCCCCTGGACGACCACGTCCGTGACCCCCGCTTCTACGACCCGATGGTCGCGTACCTCCTCGCGGGGGCGGGCCTGCTCTAGCCGGCACCGCCGCCCGTACGCGGCCCGGCCCCCTGCGCCTCACGCGCCGACGGGGCCGGCGGCCGTCCCTGCCCGGCGCGCGTGCCGACGGCACCCCGGCCAGGCCGCTGCGCGGCACCGAGTCCCCTCCCCGCCCTTCGCCCGTTCCCCGGGGCTCCGCCCCGACCCCGTTTCCGCGCGCGGCGCCGTTCCCGGGTCCGGGGCGGAGCCCCAGGGGGTCCGGGCGCAGCCCGGTACCCCTTCCCAGCCCGTCCGGCGTTTGAGGGCCGGGGTCCGGGCAGCGCCCGGGGAACGGTGGAAGGGCGGGTAGGGGACTTCGCCCCGCAGGGCCGCACCTTCGCAGCCGCCCATCGGGCCCGCGCCGGGAAATGAACGGGAACTATCAAGATCGGCCGTCTCCGTCAAGCCCCGAATGTGAGTGGCGTGACGCGATTCCCGCCATCGGGTTTATTTGAAGTACGCCCTCACCGGGAAACACCGGAAGAAATCAGAGGGCAGGGAATCTCCCCTAATTCCCTCCCTTTCCTTTCTGAATGGAGAACGACCATGTTCAAGATCCTGTCGACCCGCCGCATCGTCCTCGCTTCCGCTTCCGTCGCCCTGCTGGGTGGTGGCATCGCCCTTCCCGCCACGGCGATGGCCGCCCCCACGGCCGCCCCGCACCACGCGGTGTCCGTCCTCCAGGACGACAGCGCCGACGGCATCGGCACCGGCGGCGACGCCAACGCCGAGAACACCACCGTCGGCGGTGACTCCCGCGGTGGCGACGCCAGCACCGGCGTCGGCAACTGCAAGGGCAAGTGCACCATCAACACCGGTGACGCCCGAGGCGGGGACTCCAGCGCCGACGCCATCAACACCGGCGACGCCACCGCCGTCGGCGGCGACGGCACCGGCGAGGGCGGGAAGCTGAACAAGGTCGACAAGCAGACCTTCAAGAACCAGCTCAAGGCCAACCTCGGCAAGTGAGCCCAGCAAGCCACCCCACACAGCGGCGCCCCGGGAATCCCCGGGGCGCCGTCGCATGCCCACGGACGCCGGAGAGGCCCAGCCCCTCCGGCGTCCGCCGCGATTCAGGGCTTGGATGGAGGGGGCTATCAAGATCGGCCATCTCCGTCAAGCCCCGAATGTAAGTGGCGTGACGCGATTCCCGCCATCGGGTTTATTTGAAGTACGCCCTCACCGGGAAACACCGGAAGAACCGGAGGGCGGGGAATCACCTCGAATCCCCTCCCTTTCTTTCCTTTCTTTTCCGAATGGAGAACGACCATGTTCAAGATCCTGTCGACCCGCCGCATCGTCCTCGCTTCCGCTTCCGTCGCCCTGCTGGGTGGTGGCATCGCCCTCCCCGCCACGGCGATGGCCGCCCCCACGACCGCCCCGCACCACGCGGTGTCTCTCGTCCAGGACGACAGCGCCGACGGCATCGGCACCGGCGGCGACGCGAACGCCGAGAACACCACGGTCGGCGGCACCTCGCAGGGCGGCGACGCCAACACGGGCGTCGGCAGCTGCAAGGGCAAGTGCACCATCAACACCGGTGACGCCCGAGGCGGGGACTCCAGCGCCGACGCCATCAACACCGGCGACGCCACCGCCGTCGGCGGCGACGGCAACGGCAAGGGCGGGAACCTGAACAAGGTCAACAAGCAGACGGTGAAGAACCAGCTCAAGAAGGACCTCAAGGCCAAGCTCGGCTGAGCTCAGCCCATGAGAACGGCGCCCCGGACCCCCGGGGCGCCGTTCTCGTGTGTCAAGAAGGAGAGGGAGGAGACGACGGGGTCGGGTCCAAGTACACCCGGCGGATCGCCGGGAAGCGGTCCCGGAGCTGCTCCTCGGCGATCTCGCAGGCCGCCTCCACCTGCGCCGCGGACGCCAGATCGTGGAAGTCGATCTTCGCGGCGATCAGTACCTCCGACGGCCCCTGCACCAGCGTGGTCAGTTCCAGCACGCCCTCGATGTGCAGCACCGACAGCAGCTCCTCCCGCACCTCCGCCCGCATCCCCTCCGGCAGCGGCCGCCCGATCAGGTACTGCGCGTTCGAGCGGCCGAGCTCCCACGCCACCCACACCAGCAGCAGTCCGATCAACAGCGAGGCCACCCCGTCGTACACGCCCGATCCCGTGAGCTGCGCCCCGAGCAGCCCGCCCGCGGCCAGCGCCAGCCCGATCAGGGCGGCCACGTTCTCCAGGAGGACGGCCTTCACCGCCGTGTCCGGGGTGTGTTTCACGTACAGCCCCAGAGGTGCGCTCATCCGCGCCGCCTCGCCCTTGACCTGCCGCCAGGCGACCAGCAGGGAGTAGCCCTCCAGGACGGCGGCGACGGCCAGGATGATGTAGGACAGCGTCGGGTTCCCGGGGTCCTCCCCGTGCATCAGGGTGTGGATGCCGTCGTAGACGGCGAACACCGCGCCGCCGACGAAGGTGGCGATGGACGCCAGCAGCGCCCAGATGTACCGCTCCGGTCCGTACCCCAGCGGGTGCGCCTCGTCCGCCGGCTTCGCGCTCCGCTTCAGCGCGGTCAGCAGCATCACCTCAGTCACCGTGTCGGCCACCGAGTGCGCCGCCTCGGAGAGCATCGCGCTCGATCCGCTGATGACCCCGCCCACCGCCTTGGCGGCGGCGATGCCGAGGTTCGTGACCACGGCGACGACGACCGTGCCGACGCTCTCGTCCTCGCCCGGTCCCCCGTTGGGGCTTCCCTCCGGGCCGCCGCTTCCGGTTCCGTTCACCATCGCATCGCTGCTGGACATGGTGCGACGTTATGTCGGACGGCCGGACTACGCGCGCGGGACGCGCACCACGCCCTCCTGGATGACGGTCACGGCGAGCCTGCCGTCCTGGGTCCAGATCCGGGCCTGGCCCAGACCGCGCCCGGCGGCGGCCGAGGGGGACTCCTGGTCGTACAGCAGCCATTCGTCGGCGCGGAAGGGCCGGTGGAACCACATCGCGTGGTCGAGCGAGGCGCCGACCACGTCGCCGACCGCCCACCCGCCCTTCCCGTGCGCGAGCAGCACCGAGTCGAGCAGGGTCATGTCGGAGACGTACGTGGCCAGGCAGGTGTGCAGGAGCGCGTCGTCGCTCTCCAGCTTGCCGGCGGTACGGAACCACACCTGCGAGCGCGGTTCGACCGGTTCGCCGACGCTGCCCCAGGGCGGGACGGTCGCGTACCGCAGGTCCACCGCGCCGCGCGCCTCGATGAGCCGTTCCACCGTGCCCGGGTCGCGGAAGGTCTCCCGGTAGAGCGGGAGGGATTCGGCGGCCGTCGGGAGGGTCTCCGGATCGGGGGCTTCGGGCATCGCGGTCTGGTGGTCGAGGCCCTCCTCGTACGTCTGGAAGGACGCGGAGAGGTGGAAGATCGGCTGGCCGTGCTGGACGGCGACGACGCGGCGCGTGGTGAAGGAGCGTCCGTCGCGGATCCGGTCGACCGAGTACACGATCGGCGCGCCCGGGTCACCGGCGCGCAGGAAGTACGAGTGCAGCGAGTGCGCGGTGCGGTCCTCGGGCACGGTACGGCCGGCCGCGACCAGGGCCTGGGCCGCGACCTGACCGCCGAAGACCCGCGGTACCAGCGCGGAACGACTGGTACCGCGGAAGATGTTCTCCTCGATCTGCTCCAGGTCGAGCAGATCGAGGAGCGTCGTCAGTGCCTCGTTCATGGGGGGAAGCGTAAGACGCTTACAGGCCCATCGACTTGGCGATGATGGACTTCATGACCTCGCTGGTGCCGCCGTAGATGCGGTTCACGCGGTTGTCGGCGTACAGGCGGGCGATCGGGTACTCGTTCATGTAGCCGTAGCCGCCGTGCAGCTGGAGGCACTTGTCGATGACGCGGTGCGCGACCTCGGTGCAGAACAGCTTCGCGGAAGCGGCCTCGGCGGCGGTGAGCTCACCGGCGTCCAGGGCCTCCAGGGCGCGGTCGGCGACGGCCTCGGCGGCGTCCACCTCGGCCTGGCAGGCGGCCAGTTCGAACTTGGTGTTCTGGAAGTGCGCGACCGGCTTGCCGAAGACGGTGCGGTCCGTCACGTACTGCTGGGCGAACCGGACGGCGGCCTTGGACTGCGCGTACGCGCCGAAGGCGATGCCCCAGCGCTCGGACGGCAGGTTGGCGCCGAGGTAGTAGAAGCCCTTGTTCTCCTCGCCGAGCAGGTCCTCGACCGGGACCTTCACGTCGACGAACGCCAGCTCGGCGGTGTCGGAGGTGCGCAGGCCGAGCTTGTCGAGCTTGCGGCCGATGGAGTAGCCCTCGGACTTGGTGTCCACGGCGAAGAGGGAGATGCCGAAGCGGCGGTCGTCCTCGCTGGGGGCGGAGGTGCGGGCGCAGACGATCACGCGGTCGGCGTGCACGCCGCCCGTGATGAAGGTCTTGGAGCCGTTGAGGACGTAGTGCGTGCCGTCCTCGGAGAGCTTGGCGGTGGTCTTCATGCCCGCGACGTCGGAACCGGTGCCCGGCTCGGTCATCGCCAGGGCCCACATCTCCTCGCCGGAGACGAACTTCGGCAGGAAGCGCTTCTTCTGCTCGATGTCGGCCAGCATCTTGATGTAGGGGAGGGCGAGCAGCACGTGCACGCCGGAGCCGCCGAAGTTGACGCCCGCGCGGGAGGTCTCTTCGTAGAGGACGGCCTCGAACTTGTGGGTGTCCAGGCCCGCGCCGCCGAACTCCTCGGGGACGTTGATCCCGAAGATGCCCAGCTCGCCGAGCTTGTAGTAGAACTCGCGCGGGGCCTGGCCGGCCGCGAACCACTCGTCGTAGACCGGGACGACCTCGGCCTCGATGAAGGCGCGGATGGTCTCGCGGAACGCCTCGTGGTCCTCGTTGAACACCGTACGGCGCACGGCCGACTCCCTTCGTCGCGGCAGTCAGCCGCCCAATCTAAGCGCTTGCTCAGATTAAGTTACCGGCGAGTTGGTCTCGCTGTCCAGAGTGAGGTGGGGCACGTCGGTCCGAACTCCCTCGGCGTCCCTCTCCGCCGCGTCCCTCGGCCGTCCTTCAGAAACCGTTGCAGACGGCCGAGGCGAAGGGGCCGGTGGCCGTCGCCGTGATCGGCGCGGAGTCGTCCACCGTCACCGAGCAGGTGGCGGTGCCGCCGTCGGGGCCCAGCGTGACGACGAGGGAGCCGCCCTTGACGAAGCCCTTCGTGGTGATCTCCTTGGTCCAGGGCAGGGTCCGGTCGCCGACCTGGCTGGTGGACAGGTTCCCGTCGCGCCAGGTCGAGTAGGTGATGGCCACGCCCGAGGCGCTCCCGGTGGCCGCGTACGCGATCCGGGCGGGCCGCGCGGCCTCCTCGGACACCTCGCCGACGAAGACGGCGAAGAGGGCGGCGCAGCCGCCGAGCAGCAGGAGGAGCAGGCCGAGCAGCACCCAGGGCCAGCGGCGGCGGCGCCGGGGCGGCGGGGGGTACGGATATGGGTACGGAGGCGGAGGCTGCTGCTGGGGTGGGTGTTGGGGTGGGCGCGGTCCCCAGCGCGGGGGCTCCGAAGAGCCCGAGGGTTCTGAGGGTCCCGAGGGTTCCGGGGAGCTGTCCGGCGGGTTCATGTCCTCAGCGTCGCCCCGCCCGTCGCCCGCCGCGACACGGCTGACGACGGCCACGGGCCCGGGCCCGGGCCCGGTCCCGTGGCCGGGCCCTACGGGGCGTCCGGGCCGTCGAGATGCCGGAGCGCGAACCACAGCTCCATCCGGGTGTCGGGATCGTCCGGGTCGGAGCCCAGGAGTGCGGCCGCGCGGGCGATGCGCTGGCGGACGGTGTTGCGGTGGATCCCGAGCGCGGCCGCGCTGCGGTCCCAGCTGCCGTGGTGGGCCAGCCAGGCGCGCAGGGTGTCGCGCAGGGCGGGCGAGAGGGGGCCGAGCAGGGCCTCGGCGTGGGCCCGGGCCTCGGCCGCGCCGACCAGGCCCGCGAGGCCGGGCTCGGTGTGGCGGGCCAGCGGGGTGCGGGCCGCTTCGGCGCGTTCCAGGGCCCGCCGGGCCTGCGCGTCGGCGCCGGGCAGGTCCTCGGGCCGGGTCGGGGCGCTGACCCCGAGCCGCCACCCGGGCTGCGGGCCGGGCTCGCGGTCGGTGAGCAGCCGTACGGCGTCCGCGTGCGTGGGGCCCGCGTGCGTGGGGCCCGTGTGCGCTGGGTCCTCGTGTACGGAGTCCCCGCGCGGGTCCAGCAGCACGGTGCCCAGCGCGGCCGCCAGGGCCCGCGGGTCCCCGGTGCCGCGGGCGTGGACGGCGTACCAGGGGCCGGGGCCCAGCGCCCCGGCCGGATCGCCGCCGAGCAGCAGCCGGGTCAGGGCGGCCTCCGCCCCGGCCGGGCGGCGCGCGGTGAGCAGGGTCAGCAGTACGGCCGCCACCGAGGCGACGGTGTGGTCCCCGGGGGCCCGCGAGGGGGTCGCCAGGGCCAGGACCCGGCCGCCGCCGAGGGCGTGGACTGCGAGGTGGAACTCCCCGTACGCCCCCGTGGCGGTGACCGCGACGCCTTCTCCCACCCGCTGCGCGAGCGCCCCCAGCGCGTCCAGCACCGGGGCATCCGGCACGGGCCCGGCCCAGTCGCCGGGCCCGTCGGCCGGTCCGGCCGGTGCGGGTGCCTCCGGCGGGTCGGCGGGGAGGAGACCGGCCGACCCGCCAAGGGTGGCGGCCAGCCGGCGCAGGACGGCGGGCACCGGGTCCGGGCGGGCGGCGGCCGCCGCCAGGGACTGCTGGGCCTCGGTCACCCGGCGGAGCTCGGCCGTCCGGGCCCGTGCCATCAGCCGCCAGACGCTCCGGCCGACCGCCGTGAAGGGGGTCCCGGGCGGCACCTCGACCAGGGGTAGCCCGTACCGGTCGCAGGCCTCGACGAGGGACTGCGGCACGGTCTCGTGCACCGGGGTCACCCCGAAGCCGAGGGCGCCGGCCCCGGCCCGGACCAGCCCGGCCACGTACGGCCCGGCATCGCTGCGTCCCGGCCCGGGGCCCGAGAGGTCCGTGCCCGCGAGGCCCGCCCCCACCAGGCCCGCCCCCGCCGTGAGGAGGAGCTCGCCGCCCAGGAGGTACGGGGACGGGTCGGCCATCTCGGAGGCGTGCACCCCGTGCAGTTCGGCCTCGGTGGGGCCCGCCAGGTGGCGCAGGCCCAGCTCGTGGTCGGCGAGCAGCCGGCCGAGTGCGACCGGCGGGGTGGGCGGGGCTTCCATGGGGTGGATACTCCGTACATGTCGGGGGAGCTCGATGGATGAAACGTACACTTCGCGTGCCCGGGGTGTCCGTTTACGCTCGAAGGACCGCACCGCACACCTCCCCGGAAGGCCCCTCATGAGCACGCAGCCGCGCGGCCCCGTCGACTCCTCCCGCATCCCGCGCTACGCGGGCCCCGCGACCTTCGCCCGGCTGCCCCGCCTCGACGAGGTCGGCGGCAAGGCCGACGTGGCCGTCGTCGGCGTGCCGTTCGACTCCGGAGTCTCGTACCGCCCCGGCGCGCGCTTCGGCGGCAACGCCATCCGCGAGGCCTCCCGCCTGCTGCGCCCGTACAACCCGGCGCAGGACGCCTCCCCGTTCGCCCTCGCGCAGGTCGCCGACGCCGGCGACATCGCGGCGAACCCCTTCAACATCAACGAGGCCGTCGACACGATCGAGGCCGCCGCCGACGAGCTGATCGGCAACGGCTCCCGCCTGATGACCCTCGGCGGCGACCACACCATCGCGCTCCCGCTCCTGCGCTCGGTGGCGAAGAAGCACGGCCCCGTCGCGCTGCTCCACTTCGACGCCCACCTGGACACCTGGGACACCTACTTCGGCGCCGAGTACACGCACGGCACCCCGTTCCGCCGCGCCGTCGAGGAGGGCATCCTCGACACCGAGGCCCTGTCCCACGTCGGCACGCGCGGCCCGCTGTACGGCAAGCAGGACCTGGACGACGACGCCAAGATGGGCTTCGGCATCGTCACCTCGGCCGACGTCTACCGGCGCGGCGCCGACGAGGTCGCGGACCAGCTCCGCCAGCGCATCGGCGACCGCCCGCTGTACATCTCCATCGACATCGACGTGCTGGACCCGGCGCACGCCCCCGGTACGGGCACCCCGGAGGCGGGCGGCATGACCTCCCGCGAGCTGCTGGAAATCATCCGCGGGCTTTCCTCCTGCAACCTGGTCTCGGCGGACGTCGTGGAGGTCGCCCCGGCGTACGATCACGCGGAGATCACCTCGGTCGCGGCCTCGCACACCGCGTACGAGCTGACCACGATCATGAGCCGCCAGATCTCCGCGGCACGCAACGCCGGCTAGGCACAGCGCGCAGGCGAAGGCGAACCCGAAGGGCACGCAAGAGTGACGCACGACCACGACCTGGTACTCCGCCCCACCGAAGCCCAGAAGGCGGCCGCGCTCGCGCCGCCGCCGGGGCGCACGGGCGGGGACCTGGTCGTGGAGACGCTGCGCTCGCTCGGCGCGACGACGGTCTTCGGGCTGCCCGGCCAGCACGCGCTCGGCCTCTTCGACGCCGTCGGCCGATCCGACCTGCGCCTGGTCGGCCTGCGTACGGAGAACAACGCCGGGTTCGCCGCCGACGCGTACGGCCGGATGACCGGCGAGGCGGCCCCCCTCTTCTTGTCCACGGGCCCGGGCGCGCTCATGGCGCTCCCGGCCCTGGCCGAGGCGGCGGCGGCGTCCGCGCCCGTCCTGGCGATCTCCTCGCAGGTCCCGACCCCGGGCCTGGGCGGCGGCCGGCGCGGTCACCTGCACGAGCTGCGCGACCAGGCGGCCTCCTTCCGGGACGTGGTCAAGTCCGTGCACACCGCCCGGACCCCCTCCCAGATCCCGTCCGTGATCGCCGAGGCCTGGGAATCGGCGCTGACCGCCCCGCACGGGCCGGTGTGGGTGGAGATCCCGGAAGACGTGCTGCGCGCGGAAACCGTCGTCCCGCAGGTCACGGGCATGGACGCGACCCCGCACGAACTGGCCCCGCGCCCGGAGCTGACCGCGCTGGCCGCGCACTGGCTGGAGAACGCCGAACGCCCGGTGATCATCGCGGGCGGCGGGGTGATCCGCTCGGACGCCGCGGGCAAGCTGAAGCAGCTCGCGGAACGCCTGAACGCCCCCGTCGTCACCACCTTCGGCGGCAAGGGCGCCTTCCCCTGGACCCACCTGCTGTCCCTCCAGTCCTGGCTGGAGGACCGCCACATGACGGACTTCCTCGAGGACGCCGACGTCCTGCTGGTGGTCGGCTCGGGCCTGGGCGAGCTGTCCTCGAACTACCACACGTTCTTCCCGGAGGGCCGGGTCGTCCAGATCGAGGCGGACCTCGGAAAGCTGGAGTCCAACCACGCGGGCCTCGGCATCCACGCGGACGCCCGGCTCGCCCTGCAGGCCCTCCTCGAAACGGTCGCCGAGCGCCCCGACCCGCAGGCCCCCGAGCGCGTCCGCCTGCTCCTCGCCGACATCGCGGCCCGACTGGCCTCCCAGGACCTGGCCCTGGAGCAACAGCTCCTGACCTCGATCCGGCAGGCCCTGCCCCCGCGCTCCCCGTCGTTCTGGGACATGACGATCCTGTCCTACTGGGCCTGGTCGGCCTTCGACCCCAAGCACCCCAACACCATGCACTCGGCGCAGGGCGCGGGCGGCCTCGGCTACGCCTTCCCGGCGGCCCTCGGCGCGGCCGTGGCGGAGCCGGACACCCCGGTCCTCGCCGTCTCCGGCGACGGCGGCGCGATGTACTCGATCGCCGACCTGGCCACCGCCCGCCAGCACGACCTGGACGTCACCTGGCTGATCGTGGACGACGGCGGCTACGGCATCCTGCGCGAGTACGGCTGCGAGACGGGCACGACCCTGACCCGGCCCGACTTCGTGGCCCTGGCGGCCGCCTTCGACGTCCCGGCGACCACGACCACCCCGGAATCCCTCCGCGAGGACCTGGCCAGGTCCCTGAAGACCCCCGGCCCTTCGCTCCTGGTCCTTCCGGCCACGCCGAAGATGTTCGCCCCCACCCACGTCTGAGGGGTGTGCGGGCCGGGTTAGGTTGGTACCGATCAGTCCCGGTCGCAAGTCTTTGGTCGCAGATCTCTGGGGGAGCGGTGTCGTTCGACGGGATCAGCCCTTCATCGGAGGAGGGCGTCCTCCTGAAGGACGTCATCGCGGCGGACACCTTCGAGCACACCATCAGTTCGACCGCGACGGCCGCCGACCAAGCGGCCCGCGATCGGCAGACCACCCTCACCTACCTCATGGCCCGCCGCGTCACCGACGCCCTGGGCTGCGAGAACAAGCCGCTGGAGCAGGCTCCCGCGGTGAAGTCGGGAGACACCCAGTGAACGCCATCTCGACCGCGGCCAAGCGGTCCGTCCTCGCCCTCGTCTGCCTGGTGGCGGCGGCCGGATGTTCCACCGAGCAAGCAGGGCCCCGCGCCGCCGACCCGTGCGCGATCGCCGATCCGTCGGCCGAGAGGGACCTCATCAAGCAGATCACCGGGTCCGGCGACTTCGACACCCGGGTCAACGCCACCACCGCGCACCTGGTGGACAGCCTCAAGGGGGACCTGCGGTCGCTGCCGTCGACGCCGTGGCTCATGTGCGGGTACGTCCCCACCCAGGGGAAGGACGCGAGCCGCGTACAACTGCAGGTCCGCTGGCTGTACCGGGAGTCCAAGGAGCAGAACCCGCAGGGCACCGTGCCCGTTGAGGCGAACGGGGCCGTCGGCTGGGCCGGCGACACCGGGTCGCAGCTGCGCGTGCGCTGCGACATGCCCGGCGACCTCCGCGGCCAGTCCGACAACGCCCTGCTGGCGGTGGAGGAATCCTTCAGGATCGGCGCCCCCCGGCCGAACATGACCCAGGCGGACCGGGACCGGCAGACGTCCCTCACCTATCTCATGGCCCGCCGCGTCGCCGAGGCCCTCGGTTGCGAGAACAAGCCGCTGAAGCGGGCGCCCGTGGTGAAGGTGCTGCCTTCGCCCACGCCCACGCCGACGCCGACGCCGACGCCCAAGTCCTGACCCCGGCACGGACGGCCCTGCCGACGCCGTGGCCCCCGTAGGCCTCCCCGGCCCCCGTAGGCGCAACCCCGCGCGCGGAACCCGCGCAACCCAGTTCGAATTGTTGCGGCGGGATGAAATCCGCCGGTCGGAGCGTTGGGGCTTCCGGTAGGGCAGGACGAACGGGGAGGCAGTACGTGGCTACGGCGACGGCGGAAACGGCGGCTGGAAGCAAACAGGGGTGGGGGAGGCGGCTCGCCGCCTACACCTGGCGGTACAAGGTCAACGTGCTGCTGGCCCTCGGGTCCTCGCTCGGCGGCATGGCCGTCATGGCGCTCGTACCGCTCGTCACCAAGGTGATCCTCGACGACGTCATCGGCGACCAGAGCAAGCCCATGGGGCCCTGGGCCCTGATGCTCATAGGCGCCGCGGTCCTCGTCTACGTGCTGACCTACATCCGCAGGTACTACGGCGGCCGGCTCGCCCTCGACGTGCAGCACGACCTGCGCACCGACATGTACGACACCATCGCCCGGCTGGACGGCCGCCGTCAGGACGAGCTGTCCACCGGGCAGGTCGTCGGGCGGGCGACCACCGACCTCCAGCTGATCCAAGGGCTGCTCTTCATGCTGCCCATGACCATCGGCAACTTCCTGCTCTTCGGGATATCCCTCGGGATCATGCTGTGGCTCTCGCCGCTGCTGACCGTCGTCGCCCTGCTCATGGCCCCGGCCCTCTGGTTCATAGCCAAGCGCAGCCGCAAGAAGCTCTTCCCCGCCACCTGGTACGCCCAGAGCCAGGCCGCCGCCGTCGCCACCGTCGTCGACGGGGCCGTCACCGGCGTCCGCGTCGTCAAGGGCTTCGGCCAGGAGGAGCAGGAGACCGGCAAGCTCCGCGACGCCGGCCGCCGGCTGTTCGCCGGACGGATGCGCGGCATCCGGCTGAACTCCCGCTACACCCCCGCCCTGCAGGCCGTACCGGCCCTCGGCCAGGTCGCCATGCTGGCCCTCGGCGGCTGGATGGCCACCAAGGGGCAGGTCACCCTCGGTACCTTCGTCGCCTTCTCCACCTACCTGGCCCAGCTCGTCGGCCCCGTCCGCATGCTCGCCATGGTGCTCACCGTCGGCCAGCAGGCCCGCGCCGGCGTGGAGCGGGTCTTCGAGCTCATCGACACCGAGCCGGTGATCCGGGAGGGGACGAAGGAGCTCCCCGCGGACGCACCCGCCACCGTCGAGTTCGACGACGTGCGGTTCGGGTACGACCCCGAGCGGCCCGTGCTCGACGGGTTCGGCCTGTCGATCGCCGAAGGGGAGACCGTCGCCCTCGTCGGGTCCTCGGGCAGCGGGAAGTCCACCGTCTCGCTGCTGCTGCCCCGCTTCTACGACGCCGACCGCGGCGCCGTCCGGGTCGGCGGCCACGACGTGCGCGAGCTGACCTACGACTCGCTGCGCGACGCCATCGGACTGGTCCCCGAGGACTCCTTCCTCTTCTCCGACACCATCCGCGCCAACATCGCCTACGGCCACCCCGGCGCGACCGAGGACCAGATCCTGGCCGCCGCCCGCGCCGCCCAGGCCGAAGGGTTCATCGAGGCCCTCCCCGCCGGGTACGACACCAAGGTCGGCGAGCAGGGCCTGACCCTCTCCGGAGGCCAGCGCCAGCGCATCGCGCTCGCCCGCGCCATCCTCACCGACCCCCGCCTGCTGCTCCTCGACGACGCCACCTCGGCCGTCGACGCCCGGGTCGAGCACGAGATCCACGAGGCGCTGCGCGCCGTCATGGCCGGCCGCACCACCCTGCTCATCGCGCACCGCCGCTCCACGCTCGCGCTCGCCGACCGGATCGCCGTACTGGACCACGGGCGGCTCTCCGATGTCGGTACGCACGAGGAGCTGGAGCGCCGCTCCGCCCTGTACCGGCGGCTGCTCACCGACCCGGACGCGCTGGGCGCGGGCTCCCCGCGGACGCCCGAGGCGCCCTTGATGGAGGAGTTCGAGCGCGACATCGAGCGCGACATCGAGCGGGACATCGAGCTCGAAGCCGAGATCGACTCCGAGCCGGTGAACGCCAAGCGCCGGGTGGCCGGCGGGATCACCCCCGAGCTCTGGCAGCGCCAGGAGGAGGCGGACGACAAGACCACCGCCCCCGCGGGGATGTCCGCCACGCCCGAACTGCTCGCGCAGGTGGCCGCGCTGCCGCCCGCCGACGACACCCCCGACGTGGACGAGACCCGCGCCGCGTCCTCCGAGGACAGCTACAACCTGGGCCGCCTGCTGCGCGGTTTCTGGGCCCCGCTCGCGATATCCCTCGGCCTCGTCGCCCTCGACGCCGGCTCCGGACTGCTCCTGCCCATCCTGATCCGCCACGGCATCGACCAGGGCGTCGAAGCGGCCGCGCTCGGCGCCGTCTGGGCGGCGTCCCTCCTCGCGCTCGGCGTGGTCCTGGCCCAGTGGGCCGCGCAGTTCGCCGAGACCCGGATGACCGGCCGCACCGGCGAGCGCGTGCTCTACGCCCTGCGCGTCAAGATCTTCGCCCAGCTCCAGCGCCTCGGCCTCGACTACTACGAGCGCGAGCTGACCGGCAAGATCATGACCCGGATGACCACCGACGTGGACGCCCTGTCCAGCTTCCTGCAGACCGGGCTCGTCACCGCCGTCGTCTCGGTCCTCACCTTCTTCGGCATCCTGGTCGCCCTCCTCGTCCTGGACGTGGAGCTGGCACTGATCGTCTTCGCGACGCTGCCCCTGCTGATCATCGGCACCGTCTTCTTCCGCCGGAAGTCCGTGGCCGCCTACGAGCTCGCCCGCGACCGGGTCGGACTGGTCAACGCCGACCTCCAGGAGTCCGTGGCCGGACTGCGCATCGTCCAGGCCTTCCGCCGCCAGCGCTCCGGCGCCGTCCGGTTCGCGGAGCGCAGCGACTCGTACCGCGAGGCCCGGGTCCGCGGCCAGTGGCTGATCTCGGTCTACTTCCCCTTCGTGCAGCTGCTGTCCTCCGGGGCCGCGGCCGCCGTGCTGATCGTCGGCGCGGGCCGGGTGGAGGCGGGCACGCTCACCACGGGCGCGCTGGTCGCGTACCTGCTCTACATCGACCTGTTCTTCGCCCCCGTCCAGCAGCTCTCACAGGTCTTCGACGGCTACCAGCAGGCCACCGTCTCCCTCGGCCGGATCCAGGGCCTGCTGCGCGAGCCCACCAGCACCCCCCGCCCGGCCGACCCCCGGCCGGTCCCCGAGCTGCGCGGCGAGATCGCCTTCGAAGGGGTCCACTTCTCGTACGGCACGGCCGAGGAGCGCGGGGAGAAGGAACCGGCGCTCACCGGGATCAGCCTGCGCATCCCCGCCGGGCAGACCGTCGCCTTCGTCGGCGAGACCGGAGCCGGCAAGTCCACGCTGGTCAAGATGGTGGCCCGGTTCTACGATCCGACCTCCGGCCGGGTCACCGCCGACGGGGTGGACCTGCGCGAGCTGGACCTGACGGGCTACCGCCACCGCCTCGGCGTGGTCCCGCAGGAGCCGTACCTCTTCCCGGGAACGGTCCGCGACGCCATCGCCTACGGGCGGCCCGAGGCGAGCGACGCCGAGGTGGAGGCCGCCGCCCATGCGGTCGGCGCCCACGCCATGATCGCCACCCTGGACGGCGGCTACCTGCACACCGTCACCGAGCGCGGCCGCAACCTCTCGGCCGGCCAGCGCCAGCTGATCGCGCTGGCCCGCGCCGAGCTCGTCGACCCCGACGTGCTGCTGCTCGACGAGGCCACCGCCGCCCTCGACCTGGCCACCGAGGCCCTGGTCAACCAGGCCACCGACCGGCTCGCGGGCAAGCGCACCACCCTGGTCGTGGCGCACCGGCTGACCACCGCCGCGCGCGCCGACCGGGTCGTGGTCATGGACCGCGGCCGGGTCGCGGAGGACGGCACCCACGCCGAGCTGCTGGCCCGCGGCGGCCGGTACGCCGAGCTGTGGCGCACCTTCGCGGGCGAGGACGAGCCGGCCGCAGTGGCGTAGGACGGGACGGGTCCGAGCGCACGAGCGGGCGCCGGAGAGGCTCGGCCTCTCCGGCGCCCGCCGGGTGCGGTGGCGCCCCGGAGTGTCCGGGGCGCCGGCTTTCTGGGTGGCTTGCCAGGCTCAGTTGCCGAGCTTGTTCTTGAGCTGGTTCTTGAAGGTCTGCTTGTTGACCTTGTTCAGGTTTCCGCCCTTGCCGTTGCCGTCGCCGCCGACGGCGGTGGCGTCGCCGGTGTTGATGGCGTCGGCGCTGGAGTCCCCTCCGCGGGCGTCGCCGGTGTTGATGGTGCACTTGCCCTTGCAGTTGCCGACGCCGGTGTTGGCGTCGCCGCCGCGGGAGTCGCCGCCGACGGTGGTGTTCTCGGCGTTGGCGTCGCCGCCGGTGCCGATGCCGTCGGCGCTGTCGTCCTGGACGAGAGACACCGCGTGGTGCGGGGCGGTCGTGGGGGCGGCCATCGCCGTGGCGGGGAGGGCGATGCCACCACCCAGCAGGGCGACGGAAGCGGAAGCGAGGACGATGCGGCGGGTCGACAGGATCTTGAACATGGTCGTTCTCCATTCGGAAAAGAAAGGAAAGAAAGGGAGGGGATTCGAGGTGATTCCCTGCCCTCTGGTTCTTCCGGTGTTTCCCGGTGAGGGCGTACTTCAAATAAACCCGATGGCGGGAATCGCGTCACGCCACTCACATTCGGGGCTTGACGCTCAGGGTCGATCTTGGTAATTCCGGTCGCCCCGCCCCGGGAACCCCGGGCTGCCCGCGTAAGACCTCGAGGACGTGACAACACGCCGTGCATGGACGCATCCGTACGGTGACCGTATCCGCGCGATAGCGTCGGCCCCGATCAAACCCCAGGGGATCCCCGCGTCCGTATCTCACGGACGTATCTGATCGGCGGCCTCGGCGCGCGCACGCTTGGCCGCAGTCGAATTGCTCCGCACGACAACCCCGGAGAATTTCCCATGAACGAGCGTTCCTGGACCCGTCGCATCGTGCTGGCCACGGCATCCGTGGCACTGGCCGGCGGCATCGCCCTGCCCGCGACCGCGATGGCCGCACCCGCAGCCCCGTACTACGGCCACAGCAGCATCAGCGCCCTCGCGGGCAACGCTTCCCCCGGAGCCTGTGAAGGGTTCTGCGAGGGGAGCAACAACATCGCCACGGGCGACGGCGTCTCCGGCAGCTGCACGGGCCTGTGCCGCGACAGCACCAACACCGCCGTGGGGGAGCGCGTCTCCGGCCTGTGCGCGGGCCTGTGCGGCGACAGCACCACCACCGCGGTCGGGGCGGGTGCGTACAACGAGTGCACGGGCCTTTGCGGCACCAGCACCAACACCGCCGTGGGCGACGGCGCCTCCAACCGGTGCAACGGCCTCTGCTTCGACAGCGTCAACACGGCCGTGACCGCCGACGTTCTGAGCCGCAGCAGCCACGTGGCCTCGAGTTCGACCGGAAAGGCCGTGCGGGGCGGGGACGGAGGCGGGGGCGAGCGCAGGGGCGGTGACGCCAGCGCAGTCAGCGGCTCCGCCAATGCCGAGAACACCACCGTCGGCGGCACGGCCACCTCGGGCTCCGCCGCTTCCGGTGTGGGCACCTGTATCGGCCGGTGCACGATCACCACCGGGAACGCGACCAGCGGCAACGCGAGCGCCGACGCGATCAACACCGGTGACGCGACCGCGGTGAGCGGCGACGCGACCGCCACGGGCGGCAACGCCTGATACCGAGGGCGAACGCCTGACGATTGGGAGCACAGGGCGGACGCCGGAGGGGCTGGGCCTCTCCGGCGTCCGTGGCGCGCGACGGCGCCCCCGGGGATTCCCGGGGGCGCCGTTGTGTGGGGTGGCTGGGCTTGGTGGGCTTAGTTGCCGAGCTTGTTCTTGAGCTGGTTCTTGAAGGTCTGCTTGTTGACCTTGTTCAGGTTTCCGCCCTTGCCGTTGCCGTCGCCGCCGACGGCGGTGGCGTCGCCGGTGTTGACGGCGTCGGCGCTGGAGTCGCCGCCTCGGGCGTCGCCGGTGTTGATGTCGCACTTGCCCTTGCAGTTGCCGACGCCGGTGTTGGCGTCGCCGCCGCGGGAGTCGCCGCCGACGGTGGTGTTCTCGGCGTTGGCGTCGCCGCCGGTGCCGATGCCGTCGGCGCTGTCGTCCTGGAGGACGGACACCGCGTGGTGCGGGGCGGTGGCGGGGGCGGCCATTGCGGTGGCGGGGAGGGCTATGCCACCACCCAGCAGGGCGACGGAAGCGGAAGCGAGGACGATGCGGCGGGTAGACAGGATCTTGAACATGGTCGTTCTCCATTCGGGAAAGGAAGGGAAAGGGAGGGGATTCGAGAATCGTCCGGATAAAGGATCCGGGGCGATTTCCTGCCCTCTGGTTCTTCCGGTGTTTCCCGGTGAGGGCGTACTTCAAATAAACCCGATGGCGGGATGCGCGTCACGCCACTCACATTCGGGGCTTGACGCAGGGAGCCCCTTCTTGTAAAAGCGCTGTTCGAGTCTCCTCGTACACGCACCGGAGCCCCGGGTCCGTCGTACGGACCCGGGGCTCCGGGGTGGTGTCCCTCGCGGGCGGTAGGGATCGCGGTCGATCCTCAGGTCCTCGCGTGGTTGGACACATTCGGGAGGTCGTTCGCCGCTCCGCCGAACAACTCTCCTTCGAGAACCTCTTCGGGAGGCCCGCAGGGGGCCCTTACGCACTGCCACTCCGGCTTGTCGGGAGCCTGGAAGACAGGGGGGCGTACGGGGTCGTGCTTGCCGGGGCGCTTGCCGGGCTTTCCGTTGCCCCACTTGCCCGGGGTGTCCTCGGCGGGCGGGTCCGTGCGGATCACGGTGTCGTCGGGGCCGCTGCGGTGCAGGAGGGTGGACTCGTTGCCGGTGGTGTCGTCAGCCCTGACCGCGTGCGAATGCGCGGGTGTGGCGGCGAGTGCGGTCGCGGGTGCGAGCACGCCGCCCGCGACGATGGCCGCCGATGCGGCGAACAGGACGAGGCGCGGCTTCCTGAAAACGTGGTTCATGACTGCTCTCCTCTGGTGAGCGAGGCGGACGGGGTTTCGTCCCAGTACGCCCCGCCACCCGAGCGGTGTCACGCCCCGGAATCTCGCGGCTTGACGGAATCCGGCGCCCCGGCTAGGCCGCTCTCAGGGCTAGAGCTCGCCGAAGAGCAGGTTGCCCGGGGCGTCCTCCGCGGTGCCGGTGTAGTACTCCCGCACCGCGCCGAGGAGCTCGTCCACGGACAGGAACCCGTCGTGGTCCGCGTCGATCCGGGCGAAGAGCGCCTCCGCGTCCTCGCGGCTCAGCTTCGTGTCGAAGGCCGTCTGGGCCTTCAGGAACTCCTCGGGGCTGATCCGCCCGTCGTCGTCCTTGTCGACGACCAGCAGCATCGCGTGCGCCATCGGCCGGAACGACCTGTCGTAGGCCGCGCCGTCGTCCTGGAAGAGGCGCGTCATGCCCTGCTTGTACTCCTCCGGCGTGACCTTCCCGTCCCGGTCCATGTCCAGCTCGGTGAAGAGCTCCTGCCAGAAGTCGACCAGCCCGCCCATCACCTGGGTCGCCTTGGGGGAGGTGGCCGGCTCGCCGAGGGCCGACAGCAGACGGGAACCGAGCCCGATGATGTCGTGCTCGTCGATCACCTGGTCCTCGTTGACGTCGAGGTGGGCGAAGGCGCGGTCCAGCTTGCGGTCGAGCAGGTCGTTCGTCATTTCAAGTGCCTTTCACGGCTACGGTGCGGGGTCCCGCGTTCACCTAGCGTAATCTCCTGCGTGATCACGAACTCCCGTTATCCCGCTAGGAAGTTGTGGATGCACTCTTACGAGGTATGGGTCAACGGCGTCGAGGAGCCCGGCACCCGATGGGTCTACTGGCCGCGGGTGGGTCAACTCCTGCGCGAGCCGTTCGAGGTGCTCGGGCTCAAGGCCCGGCTGGAGCGCGGCGAGGACCTTCCCTACGACGACCGGCTGCTGGCCGGCCGGGTCGCCCTGTCCGCCCCCGCGCAGGGTCTGCGCGCCCTGGCCGCCGCCCGCGCCGCGCAGCCGGGATGGGCGGCGGTCCCGCTCGCGGACCGGATGGAGCTGCTGCACGGCATCCACCGGGCCGTCGCCGAGCGGCGCGAGGAGCTGACCGGGCTGCTGGTCGCCGAAGGCCACCCCGTCCGGCTGGCCGCCTGGGAGCTGGACTCCGTGACCGCCTCCTTCCACCCGGACTCCGTCGCCGACTTCGCCGCGCGGCTGCGGGAGCCCGAGCGCACCTCGGCCGGCCGCCGGACCCGCATGGTGCGCAAGCCGGACGGCGTGGTGTGCCTGAGTCCGCCGCGCAACGCCCCGACCTCCAACTCCTTCTACGGGGCGCTGGCGCTCGCCGCGGGCAACAGCCTGGTCGTCAACGCGCCGCCCACTGCCCCGCTGGGCGTCAGCTTCGTCTACCGGGAGCTCGTGGCCCCGCTCCTGGAACGGCTCGGCGCCCCGCCCGGCACCCTGAACGTGGTCTGCACGCACGCCCGCGCCGTGGTCCGCCAGTGGCTGGACAGCCCCGACTGCGACGACCTCGTCTTCTTCGGCGGCTCCGAGCAGGGCCTCAAGCTGGAGCGGGAGTGCGTGGCCGCGGGGAAGAAGCCCGTACTCGAACTCTCGGGCAACGACGGGGTGCTGGTGTGGCGCGACGCCGAGGTCGACCTCGCCGCGCGGGCCCTGTGCGAGCGGTACTACGGCTCCGGGCAGATCTGCATGACCCCGAAGTTCGCCATCGTCCATCCGGAGGTGGCCGACCGGCTGCTGAAGGAGCTGATGGAGCAGGTGCGGGAGATCCGGCCCGGGCTGCCGGAGGATCCGCGCACGGTGCTGAGCCCGGTGGTCAAGCGGGCGGAGTTCACCGAGTTCGTCGGCGAGGTGCTGGCGGCCGGCGGGGAGCTGCTGTGCGGCGGCGAGTTCGTCGACGTGGACGACGAGCCCTCGTCGGCGGGACCGTTCATCCGTCCGGCGGTCGTCCGGGTGGACGGGCTGGCCGCGGCCGCCCGGCTGCGCGCCTTCCGTGAGGAGACCTTCTTCCCGCTGCTGTGCGTGGTCGTGCCCGAGGCACCGGTCCGGCTGGAGGAGGCGATCGGCTTCCTCAACGCCAACCGCTACGGACTGCGCAACTCCCTGTGGACCCAGGACGAGCGGGTCGTCGAGCGGTTCTGCGAGGAGGTGGTCAACGGCGGCATGCTGAAGGTCAACGACTCGCACATCGGCTGCCTGCCCTCGGTCCCGTACAACGGCGGCACGGGAGCCACGGGCGGGATCTTCGGCGAGGCCAACATGCCCGCCGTGCGCACCACCCACCTCCAGTCGATCGCCGTCGCCACCCTGGTCCGGCCGCGGGAGTCGGTCTTCGACCACGCGGCGGCCTGCGGGGCGGGACCGGCGGAGGCGGCGGGCTCGGCGGCTTGCATGGGCTGAGTTCTTGTTCCGAGCAACCAATCGGGGCGACCTGGCGTCGTACGAACGTACGCACGTTGTACGTACGACCGATGGGGGACAGGGTGTTGAAGGCGCGGAACCCGCGCAGGCGATGGGCCGCCTGCGCGGGCGTGATCACCATGACGCTGTGGCTGGCCGTGGCCGGACTGCTGACGGCGCAGCCCGCCCAGGCGGCGACCGGCGGGTGCGCGGGGAACCTGGTGCGGACGCTGCCGTTCTCCACGGGTGAGGTGCGCGTCTACAAGACCCGCGACCGGGCCTGCGCGGTGGCGGTCGCCCGGGAGCCCGGACAGCGGCGGGCGATGTCGGTGAGCATCCAGCCGCGCGGCGGCTACCCGGTGCGCGATGCGGGGCAATTCACCCGGTACGCCGGCCCCGTCACCGTCCACGCGATCAACCGCTGCGTGTATGTAAGGGGGAGCGTGGGGGCCGGATCCGTCGATTCCGGCTGGATCCTTTGCTGATGGAGCGGCCCAACTAGGTCTGTTCAGCCGCATGTTCTCCCGGCTAGGTTCACGGCGACCGATGTGAACTCATGGGGAGTGTGAATGCGCAAGAAGCTCGGATGGCTGCTGTCGCTCGCGGTGCTGATCGGCACCGCGGGTACGGCCGGCACCACGGCGCAAGCGGCCACCGCCGCGGAACCGTCCGCCGTCACGGATGCCACCGCCACGGATGCCAAGGCCGCCACGGAAGACATCAAGGACCGGATCCTCGCGATCCCGGGGATGAGCCTGATCGAGGAGAAGCCGTACCCCGGCTACCGCTTCTTCGTACTGAACTACGAGCAGCCGGTGGACCACCGCGCGCCGTGGAAGGGCACCTTCAAGCAGCGCATCACCCTGCTGCACAAGGACGTCACGCGGCCCACGGTGTTCTTCACCTCCGGCTACAACGTCAACACCAACCCGCGCCGCAGCGAGCCGACGACCATAGTCGACGGCAACCAGGTGTCGCTGGAGTACCGTTTCTTCACCCCCTCCCGCCCCGATCCGGCCAACTGGGGGAACCTCGACATCTGGCAGGCCGCCAGTGACCAGCACCGCGTCTTCACCGCCCTGAAGAGGATCTACAAGAAGAACTGGCTGGCCACGGGCGGCAGCAAGGGCGGCATGACGGCCACCTACTTCGAGCGCTTCTACCCGCGCGACATGGACGGCGTCGTCGCGTACGTCGCCCCCAACGACGTGGTGAACAAGGAGGACTCGGCCTACGACCGGTTCTTCGCCAAGGTCGGCACCAAGGAGTGCCGCGACAAGCTGAACGCGGTGCAGCGCGAGGCGCTCGTGCGCCGCGAGCCGCTGGAGGCCAAGTACGCGGCCGCCGCCGCCGAGAACGGCTGGACCTTCACCACCGTCGGCAACCTCGACAAGGCCTTCGAGGCCGTCGTCCTCGACTACACGTGGGCCTTCTGGCAGTACAGCCTGCTCGCCGACTGCGCTGCCATCCCGGCCGCCGCCACCGCGAGCGACCAGGAGATCTGGGACACGGTCGACGCGATCTCCGGCTTCTCGGCCTACGCCGACCAGGGCCTGGAGACGTACACCCCGTACTACTACCAGGCGGGCACCCAGCTCGGTTCCCCCGACATCAAGCAGTCCCACCTGGACGGCCTGAGCCGCTACGGCTACCAGCCGCCGCGCAACTTCGTGCCCCGCGACATCCCGATGACCTTCCAGCCGGCGGCGATGCGGGACGTGGACACCTGGGTGAAGAACAACGCGAACCAGATGCTCTTCGTCTACGGACAGAACGACCCGTGGGGTGCCGAACCGTTCCACCTCGGCTACGGGGCCCGCGACAGCTACGTGATGACCGCTCCGGGCGCCAACCACGGAGCCAACGTCTCCAAGCTCATGGAGGCCGAGAAGGCGCTGGCCACCGAGAAGATCCTCAAGTGGGCCGGAGTGGCCCCGGCCGCCGCGCCCACCGGCGCCGCGAAGGCCGCGCCGCTGGCGAAGCCGGACGCGCAGCTCGACCAGCAGGACATCGAGCGCGAGCCGATGCTGCGCCCGTAGCCCCGCAGGAGGACCCGGGAAGGGGCCGCGGGAGGGGTGCGGGGACTTATCCGTACGCCAGCCCGTGGCCCAGCGGGTAGCGGCCCGGCACCGGGACGGGCAGGCGCCCGACGGGCCGTACGGTCCCGGTGATCACCCGGGCCGCCGCCCGCAGCTCCACGTCCGTCCAGGTGTAGGTGGCCAGTTCGGCCGCGCAGGCCGGCAGCCGGGCCGGGTCGTAGGGGTTGCGGACCGCCACCAGGACCACCGGCACCCCGGTGGCCAGCAGCCGGGTGACCAGCTCGCGCTGCGGGCTCTCGCCCTCGGGGACGTTGTACGTGCACACGAGCACGGCCGCGTTGCCGGGGGCGGCCGCCACCGCGCGGGCGGGCGGCAGGGCCGTCGCCCGGCAGCCCAGCGCGGAGAGCTCCCGGGCCAGTACCGCGGTAGGGGGTCCCGTCGTACCCGTGGGGGAGACCGGGTCGGTCCCGGTGACCAGGAGCAGCGGCCGGTCCGCCGGATCCAGCGGCAGCAGCCCCACCGGATTGGCCAGCAGGGTCGTCGTACGGTCCGCGATCTCCCCGGCGGCCGCAAGGTGCGCCGGGATGCCCACGGCCGCGTCCACCGCGTCCGCGGCCCGCGCCGGATCCACGGCCCGTGCCGCCGCGTCGAACAGGCCCCGGCGGGCCTTCAGTTCCAGGATCCGCAGCACCGACTCCTCGATCCGGGCCCGCGTCAGCTCGCCCGACTCCACGGCGGCCAGCACGCTGCGGACGGCCAGCCCCAGGTCCGGCGGGTTCAACAGCTGGTCGCAGCCCGCCTTCAGGGCCAGTACCGGGACCCGGTCGTCCCCGTACTTCTGGCGGACCCCGGCCATGTCGAGGGCATCGGTGACCACCACCCCGCGAAATCCCAGGCGTTCGCGCAGGATCCCGGTGACGATCGGCCGCGAGAGGGTCGCCGGATCCCCCGAGGGGTCGAGCGCGGGGAAGACGATGTGCGCCGTCATCACCACGTCGACGCCCGCCTCCACGGCCGCCCGGAACGGCGGCTCGTCCAGCTCCTCCCACCGGGCCCGCGTGTGGGTCATCAGCGGCAGCCCGACGTGGCTGTCGGTGCCGGTGTCCCCGTGCCCCGGGAAGTGCTTCGCCGTGGCGGCCACCCCGGCGCCCTGGTAGCCGCGGACCTGGGCGGCGACCAGGGCCGCCACCGCCTGCGGGTCGGCGCCGAAGGACCGTACGCCGATGACCGGGTTGGCGGGATCGACGTTCACGTCGGCCACCGGGGCGTAGTTGTGCCGGATGCCCATGGCCGCCAGCTCGGAACCCGCGATGCGTGCTGCCCGGCGGGCCTCCGCGGTGGACCCGGCGGTCCCCAGGGCGAGGGCGCCCAGGGCCATGGCCCCCGGGAGCAGGGTCGCGGGCCGGCCCACGCGGGCGACGGCGCCGTGCTCCTGGTCGATGGAGAGCAGCAGCGGGACGCCCGCACCGGAATCCGCGGCCGCCCGCTGGAGGCCGGCCGACAGCTCGGCGATCTGGCGCGGGGAGCGGGTGTTGTGCGCCCAGCCGAAGTAGACGATCCCGCCGAGGTGGTAGCGGGCGACCAGCTCGGCGGGGGTGCGCACCCCGAACGCCTTCTGGTTGAGCGCGACGTCCTCGGAGTCGGGCTCGGTCGCCGCGTGCCCGTACGCCCGCGATACGAAGAGCTGCCCGACCAGTTCGGCCAGGCTCATCCGCTCCATCGTCTCGCGCGGCCCGGCCCCCGGCGACTGACGGGCGGGGGAGCGCCCCGGTGCGCGGTCGCCCGGCCGGGAGTCGTCGGGGGCCGGGCCGTCGGGGTCCCGGGCGGTGCCCACCGCGGCGGAGGCGGCCCCCGCGGCGGTGACGGCGGCCACGGCGGCCACGGTGAGCAGGGTCCGGCGGGAGGCGTGGTTCGGCACGCGCCGGACGCTACTGCGGGGCGGGGCCTTCGGCGCGGGGGACACTCGCGGAGTCCCCCGTACGGGGTGCGATGTGGGGCCAGTGCTCGCGCAGGGTCCGTACGGCCTCGGTGATCGCCGGCCGGCGGGCGGCCCCGGTCCGCCACAGGGCGTACAACCGGCGTACGGGGCCCGGCTCCAGCGGTACGGCCACGGCGCCGGCCGGCAGCGTCCCGGTCCCCAGCCGCGGTACGACGGCCACCCCGAGCCCGGCGGCGACCAGCGAGACGATGGTGTGGTTCTCCTCGGCGACGTGCGTGATGTCGGGCTCGAACCCGGCCGTGCGCAGGGTCCGCACCAGCCAGTCGTGGCAGACCCGGCCGGGCGGCTGGCACACCCAGCGCTGCCCGCCCAGGTCCGAGCGGTGGATGACGGCGCGGGAGGTGAAGGGGTGCCCGGCGGGCACCACCAAGTCGCAGCGGTCGTCCCCGATCACGGCCTGCTCCACGCCCTCGGGGGCGGGCAGCGGGGCGATGTCCCAGTCGTGGGTCACCGCCAGGTCGGTGACCCCGCGCGAGACCAGGTCCATCGACAGGTGCGGGTTGATCTCCGTGAGCCGTACTTCCAGGGCCGGGTGACGCTGGGCCAGGTCGGCGAGGACCCCGGGGAGCAGGCCGCGGGCGGCCGAGGCGAAGGCGGCGACCCGCAGCCGGCCGACGGGCTGGCCGCGGGACTCCTCCAGTGCGGTCTCGGCCCGCTCCGAGATGTCCATCAGCTGCTGGGCCGTCGCGGCCAGCAGCTTGGCCTCCTCGGTGAGGGCGACACCGCGGCCGTGGCGTTCGAGCAGGGTGGTGCGGGTCTCCCGTTCCAGCTTGGCGATCTGCTGAGAGACGGCGGAGGGGGTGTACCCGAGGGCGGCCGCGGCCGCGCCGACCGAGCCGTGGACGGAGACGGCGTGCAGGGCGCGCAGCCGGGAGAGGTCGAGCATGCCAGGGAGCTTAGGGCGCGGGCGGCGCCGGTGGATGAAGCAACGCTACATCCGACCCTGAAGACATCCGCGCTGGTGCTAAATGGTTGAGGAGTCGATGCTCGGAGCATGCGACCCATTCACACCGCCCTGGCGGTTCTCGTAGCCGCGGTCTGGGGTTTCAACTTCGTCGTCATCGAGTTCGGGCTCGGATCGTTCCCGCCGCTGCTGCTGTCCGCCCTGCGCTTCCTGGTCGCGGCCCTGCCGGCGGTGTTCTTCGTCGGGCGTCCCAAAGTGGCATGGAAGTGGATCATCGCGGTCGGTGTGGTCCTCGGCATCGCGAAGTTCGGGCTGCTGTTCTCCGGGATGGCCAACGGGATGCCCGCCGGGCTGTCCTCGCTGGTCCTCCAGGCGCAGGCGGTGTTCACGGCCGTGTTCGCGGCCGTCGTGCTCAAGGAGCGGCCGGGCCGGCTGCGGATCGCGGGCATGACGGTGGCCTTCGCGGGGATCGCCGTGGCCGCCGTGGACGAGGGGGCCTCCGGGCCGGTGCTGGGCTTCACGATGGTGATCGCGGCCGCCGCGTGCTGGGGCGTGTCCAACGTGCTGACCCGCAAGGCGTCCCCGCCCGACGCCCTGAACTTCATGGTGTGGGTGAGCGTGGTGCCGGTGCTGCCGCTGGCGGGGCTGTCCCTGCTGATCGAGGGCCCCGAGCGGGACCTGGCGGCGCTGCGCGGGCTCGACTGGAGCGGGGTCGGGGTCATCGTGTACCTCGCCTGGATCACCACGGTGTTCGGCTTCGGGGCGTGGGGGTTCCTGCTGCGCACCTATCCCGCTTCCTCGGTGGCGCCCTTCTCGCTGCTGGTGCCGGTCTTCGGGATGAGCTCGGCGGCTCTGGTGCTGGGGGAGGAAGTGAGCGGGCTGCGCTGGGTGGCGGCCGTCCTGCTCGTCGGCGGGGTGGCGGTGACCTCGCTGGTCCCCCCGAAGCCCCGGCCGACGGTGGCGGAGGCGGGCACGGCGCCCGCGGCGGAGGCCGATCCAGGCCCCGCG
The DNA here is from genome assembly GCF_045822005.1 of Streptomyces stoeckheimensis. Classification (NCBI taxonomy): domain Bacteria; kingdom Bacillati; phylum Actinomycetota; class Actinomycetes; order Kitasatosporales; family Streptomycetaceae; genus Streptomyces; species Streptomyces stoeckheimensis. Next base: position 5,816,566 of record NZ_CP169550.1, read on the forward strand.
CCGGAGCCTGTGGCGGAGGCCGATCCCGGCGCCGCGCCCGAGCCCGCGGTGGTTCCGCTTCCGGCGGCGGGGGGCCGCTAGGAGCCGTCCGCCGCGGACCCCGGCAGCCCGGGCCGCTTGCTCGCGGCGCGGGCTGTCGGCAGGTCAGCCGCCGGTGAAGGGCTCCTTCGCCAGCAGATATCCGGCGTGGAGCCGGTTGCGGGCGCCGATGCTCTTCATGATGTTCGCAATGTGGCGTTGACAATTGCGCAAGGAAATACCGACCACGTGGGCTATTCTGTTGTCCGATTCGCCCTGAATGAGCAGCGCCACGATGGTCTGCTGAATGTCGGAGGTAATCGCGGCGCGTGCAGGTCGGTCGTTTTCCGAGGCGAATTTCTCGGCTCCGCTCCAGGCCCGCTCGAAGGCCTCCGAAAGGAACGAGACAAGGTGGCCATTTCTCGATACCGCCGCCCCGTGCGATCCGTCCGAGAGCGCGATGATCGCCACTTCCTTGTCGAAGATGATGCAGCGCGGAAAGCCGCCGGCGAGCGTGCACACTTCCGCGCCGAGCGGTGTCACCCGCCCCACGAAGGAGGCCGTGGCCGGGCTGAACCGGGCCGTGTGCTGGTAGAGGGTCCGCATGCGCACCCCCCGCCCCAGCAGGCGTTCGGTCCGCTCCAGGCTCTCGGAGAGCACCTCCTCGTCCCGCGCGCCGCCGGGCTGGGAGGTGAGCACCTCGGTGCGGCAGCCGTCCGCGAGCCCGGCGATGAGTTTGCGCACATCGCCCAGGCCGGGCACGACCTCCAGGGAGGTGTCGTCCTGGATGTCCGCGGTTCTCATGGTCAACTCATCTAATTCTCCGCGTAGTTGATCGAGGAAGGACTGGCTCTCGTTCAGGCTGTGCTGCGCCGGGTTGAGGACCTTGATGCGTGCGTGCTCCACGGGGTACGGGGTGTAGATGCCCGTCACGGGGCACTTGCTGAGCAGCCCCAGATCGTCGAGCGCGTCCGCGGCTTCCTGCACCGCCGCAGTGCTCATGTCCAGAGCCAGGGCGGCTGTTTCGCACGTTGTACCCGGTGTTCGGGTGACGAACCGGTAGAGACGGTCACCGGCGTGGGTGAGCCGGGGCACTGTAAAAGGATGGACTTGTCTGATTGAGTTCAATTCATCCCCCTGTCATGTTTTCGCCAGCGGCAACATGATCCCAGAAAGGGATGGCTCCGGATGTCGTCGAACGGACAGGATGAAGCCGAAGCTGATCCGGACCGCAAGACATCTTGAGGGGCAGGCAAGCATGCCACGTATAGCGAGTTTCCTCATCGCCATTGCGGCAACTTTCGCGGTGACCGTCTTCCTCGCCCCGTCGACGAGTGGTGCGGCGAACATCGCCGCCCCCACTGGTCCGGGTCAGGTAGTCAACGATCTCGGCTGGGGATGAGATGCCTCGAAGTAAGTCGTACAACACGTACTCCAACCTGCAGCGCCCTGAGTTCCGCAAGCGCGTCGACGAGCTCCTGCTGAAGTTCGAGCGGGACTTCTACGAGCGCAGCGCGGGCGCCGACGGGATGCTCGACAAGGAGAAGTTCGACCTCGAGCTGTACAAGCGGCACAACGTCGAGACGATGATCCGGATCGGCCTCAAGCGTGCCGTCGACCCGCTCATCGCCAACTACTGGGCCACCCGGGACCCGCAGCTCTGCAAGGAGTGGGGCCTCTACGGCGCGGAGGAGGGCCGCCACGACCGCATGTTCGCCGGCGACCTGCACAAGATCGGGATGACGGACGAGGAGATCTACGCGATCCGTCCGACCTTCGCCACCGAGCTGCTCAACGGCTACTTCTACTACACGATGGCCACGGAGGGTCCGCTGGCCGCGATGATCAGCGGGTTCTACCTGGAGTACATCGCGGGCAAGACGCAGCCCGACTGGCTGGACATCATGGAGCAGCACGTCGGCGCCGACAAGACCAAGGGCGCCCGCGCCCACCTGGCCCTCGACGACGATGACGACCACGTCGACATGGTCTGGAACCTGATCATGCGCGTCATCAAGGACGAGGCCGACGAGGAGCGCTTCGTCGAGCACCTCATCAAGATCAACTCGCTGTTCGTGTCCTACTTCGTCGAGGTCTACGCGGCCACCGTGCTCGGTGCCGGCGCGGACGCCTCGCTGCTGACCCAGGCCGCACCGGCCGCCGCCGTACAGACCAACCTGCAGACGAAGGCCACCGCTTCGGTCTGACCGGCCGGCCCACACCCGCCGGCGGCGCCCTGAAGGGCCGACGCTCCGCAGAGCCGACGCTCTGAAGTGCCGACGCTCCGAGGGGCCGAAGGGCCGACACTCCCGCAGTCCGGCGATCCCGGGCATTGCGTTCCAGATGTGCCGCGCAGCCCCCACGGGGGCGGCGCCGCGATGTCCGGGGTCCGGCTGCTCCACCGTCTACTCACCAAGGAAGACGATGCACTATTCATGGCCTCGCGAACTGTCCGAACAGGACATGCGCGAAATGATCGAACTGATGGACGCCGTAGCGGTCAAGGAGAGGACCCTCGGCTTCTACGAACCCGTGGGACTGGAGAAGGGCCTCCCGCTGATGCGGGCCTTCGAGGCCGATCTGCAGAAGGGTGCCGTGGACCTCCTCCACGTCCGCACCGACGAAGGCCAGATCGTCGGCATGGTGACCCTCGCCCGGGCCCCGCTGCCGGCCCGCCGCCACATCGTCGAGATGCGCCGCTGCGTCGTCGCCCCCGACTACCGCGGACAGTTCCTGCTGGAGGGCTGGGCCGAGGCCCTGCGCAAGGTCGGCGAGATGGGCTGCGACGTCATCACCCTCGAAGTCCGCGACGACGGCCCCTCCGTGCTCTGGCAGCGCCTGGGCTTCCGCGAGTACGGCCGGCTGCCCGACTACGCCCGCGCCGACGGCCGCCCCGTCACCGGCTTCTACATGCACGCCCGGCTCGCCGACATCACGGCCCACTTCGAGGCCACCGGCACCTGGCTGCACGAGCTCGAGTCCGACCGCGTCGCGGTCGCGAGCTGACCCCCGCACCGACGGGCCGTACGCACCACCGGGCCGTACGCACCGTCAGGCCCTACGCGCACCGAGCCGTGCGCACACCGCGCCCCGGGCGCGCCACGCCTGACGCACCCCACGCCTGACGCGCACCGCGCCCGACGCCCTCCCGCGCACCCGCATCCGCGCCCCTCCCTACCGCCGCGCCGCCCGCCCGGGCCGCGCAGGCCCCCGCACCGAGCACGCCGTACACCGACCCGGGCCGATCCGCCCGTGCGGTACGGCCCTTCGCGGCCGACCGGCCGGTGCGCAGCTTCCCCCTCTCACCCACCGCCCGCCGGGGCGCACGCCGACGTGCGCCGGACGGGCCCCGGGACCACACCACCCCACCGAAGGGCACAGCCATGTCCAAGATCGCCGTCCTGACCAACGACCTCCAGTACGAACTGGTCGAGAAGAACCCGGAGCGCGTCGCCGCCGTCGAGGCCGCGACCCCGCACTTCACCGGCTTCCTCGACGAGATGCGCAGCCGCGGCCACCACATCTTCCACCTGCAGCTCGTCAACGACCCGGACGACCCGAACGCCGAGCGCTACGACGGCTACCTCCCGGTCCAGCGCGGCACCCACGGCGCCGACATCATCGAGGCCTTCCTGGCCCCCGAGGACGTCGTCATGGAGAAGAGCAAGGACTCGGGCTTCTACGAGACCGACCTGCACGACCGCCTCCAGGCCCTCGGCGTGGACACCGTTCTGATCACCGGCATGCAGACGCAGATATGCGTCCAGACCACCGCCGCCGACGCCTTCTTCCGCGGCTACAACATCTGGGTCCCCTCCGACTGCGTCGTCTCGGCCCGCCTGGACGACAAGCAGCGCGCCCTGGACTGGCTGGAGGGCTACTGCGCCACGGTGACCGACTCCGCCGAGGTCATCCGCGTCCTCGACGCCGAGGGCGGGCTGCCCCGCAAGAACATCAAGACCCCGTGACCACGCCCCTCCCCGCAACGACCCGTTCCGGCCCCACCCCTGAAAGGAACGAACCGGCATGACCACGAGCGTGGATCCCACCGAATTCATCGTCCTCGACCACGGCACCGGCGCGAAGCTCAGCCAGGACCTGCTCCAGGTGATCGCGTCGACCCTCGGCGACGTCTACATCGGCATCATGGAAGACAGCGCGATCCTCAAGATCGAGGGCGACCGCATCGCGATGACCACGGACTCCTTCGTGGTCGACCCGCCGTTCTTCGGCAACGGGGACATCGGCAAGATCGCGGTCTGCGGCACGGTCAACGACCTGGCCGTGGCCGGCGCCCGGCCCAAGTACCTCACCCTCGGGATGATCCTGGAGACCGGGCTCCCCATCGCCAAGCTGGTCCGGGCCCTGGAGTCCATCCGCGACACCGCCCGCGAGGCCGGCGTACAGATCGTCGGCGGGGACACCAAGGTGGTCCGCAAGGGCGAGGCCGACCAGATCTACCTGAACACCGCGGGCGTCGGGGTCTTCGAGCGGGAGCCGCTCACCATGACCGACGTGCGCCCCGGCGACAAGGTGATCCTCAGCGGGCCCATCGGCAACCACACGGTGCACCTGCTCTCCATCCGCGAGGGCCTCGGCTTCGAGCAGCGCGTGGACAGCGACTGCGCCCCGCTCAACGGCCTCGTCGACACGGTCCTGTCGAACACGGTGCCCGGCGCCGTCCGCTCGATGCGCGACGTCACCCGCGGCGGCCTGACGGCCGTGCTCCACGAGTACGCCGGCAAGCTCGGCCGCACCATCCGCGTCACCCAGGACGACCTGCCCATCCAGCACGAGACGGCCATGGCCGCCGACATGCTCGGGATCAACCCGCTGCACTGCGCCAACGAGGGCTGCCTGGCGCTCTTCGTGGACCCGGCGGCCGAGGCCGAGGTGCTGGCGGCCCTGCGCTCCCAGCCCTACGGCAAGGACGCGGTGACCATCGGCGAGATCTCCGAGGACACCGAGGGCCTGGTGCTGCTGCGCGACACGGACGGCCGCGAGACCCAGCTGGAGGAACTCCTCGGCGCCGAACTCCCCCGGCTCTGCTGAGAAAAGGACCGAGGAAACCGCCATGAGCAGCACCGAGCAGACCGTCACGGAACGGCCCGAGGAGTGGCGCATCCGCGTCACCGGCGTGGTCCAGGGCGTCGGCTACCGGCCGTTCGTCTACAAGCTGGCCCGTGAACTCGGCCTCTCCGGCTGGGTTCGCAACGACCCCGAAGGCGTGCTGGTGGAGGCGTCCGGACCGGTCGCCGCCCTGGAGGAGTTCGCGGCGGGCCTCAGCGGCCGCGCCCCCGAGCTCGCCCGGGTGGACGAGGTCCGGCCGACCCGGGGACTGGACCGCGGCACCGTGCCCGCGGGCCCGTTCACCATCGTGCACAGCGAGCACACCGGAGCCCGGTCCGCGCTGCTCCCGGCGGACACCCACGTATGCGGCGACTGCCAGGCGGAACTTCGCGACCCGAAGGACCGCCGGCACCGCTACCCCTTCATCAACTGCACCAACTGCGGGCCCCGGTACTCCATCATCCAGGACCTGCCGTACGACCGTCCGATGACCACCATGGCCACCTTCACCATGTGCCCGGACTGCAAGGCCGAGTACGAGGACCCGATGGACCGGCGCTACCACGCGCAGCCCAACGCGTGCCCGGACTGCGGCCCCCGGCTGCTGCTCCGGGACCGCGAGGGGGGCACGGCCGAAGGGGACGAGGCCCTCCTGCGGGCCGCCCGGGTGCTGGCCGACGGCGGGATCGCGGCCATGAAGAGCGTCGGCGGCTTCCACCTCGTGGTGGACGCGACGAACGCGGAGGCCGTGGCCCTGCTGCGCAGCCGCAAGCGCCGCGACTCCAAGCCGTTCGCGGTGATGGTCCGCGATCTCGCCACGGCGCAGGGCCTGGTGGAGCTCTCCGAGTCGGAGATCGACGTCCTGCGCTCGCCGGCCCGGCCCATCCTGCTGGCCCGCAAGCGCGCGGGCTCCCTCCCGGAGTCCGTGGCCCCGCGCAACCCCAACCTGGGGATCATGCTGCCCTCGGCGCCCCACCACCACCTGCTGCTGGACGAGCCCGGCCTCGAAGCGCTCGTCGCCACCAGCGGCAACATCTCCGGCTACCCCATCGCCTACCGCAACGAGGAGGCCCTGGAGCAGCTCTTCGAGATCGCGGACGTGATCCTCTACCACGACCGCGACATCGAGATCCGCGTCGACGACTCGGTGGTCCGCCTCTCCGACCACCCCGAACTCGACGAGCCGCTGCTCCAGTTCATCCGGCGGGCCCGCGGCTACGCCCCCTACCCGGTGGACGTCGGCCGCGAGGTGGCCCCCGTGGTCGCCCTCGGCGCCGAACTGAAGACGACCGTCGCCCTCACCAACGGCTCCCAGGTCTTCCTCAGCCAGCACATCGGCGACCTCAAGAACGACGAGACCTTCGCCGCGCACCACCGCACCGCCCGGCACCTGGCGCAGCTGTACGCGCTCAAGCCGGAGGTCACGGCGCACGACATGCACCCGCAGTTCCGCTCCACCCGGGCCGCCCTGGACGACGACGGCACGGGCCCGGCGCTGCCCACCGTGGAAGTCCAGCACCACCACGCCCACATGGCCTCCTGCATGGCGGAGAACCACGTGAGCGGCACCACCCTCGGCGTGATCTTCGACGGCTTCGGCTACGGCGAGGACGGCACGGTGTGGGGCGGGGAGTTCCTCCTCGGGGACTTCGCCGCCTACCGCCGGGTCGGCCGGATGCGCCGGCTGCCGCTGATCGGCGGCGACCAGGCCGTGCGCGAACCCATCCGCACCGGGTACGCACTGGCCCTGGACGCCTTCGACGGGGACGGGGGCCGGGCCCTGGCGGGCTTCCCCGCCCTCGCCGCCCTCGACGGGCAGCGCCGCCAGGTCTTCGCGACGATGGCCGCCCGCGGGATCAACTCCCCGCCCACCTCCAGCATGGGCCGCCTCTTCGACGGGGTCGCCGCCCTCGCCGGGGTCTGCGCCAAGGCCGAGTACGAGGCCCAGGGCCCGATCGAGCTGGAGGGCCTGCTCGACCGCGACGCCACCCGAGAGCCGCAGGCCTCGTACCGCTTCGGGTCCTACGAGGCGGACGGGCTGACCGAGGTGGACCCGCGGCCCGTGATCCGGGCCATGGCCGGGGACATCGCCGCCGGACTGCCCGTGGACCGGATCAGCCGCCGGTTCCACACGGCCGTCGTCGACATGGTCCGCGAGCGCTGCAAGGCCCTGCGGGAGGAGACCGGCGTCAACCAGGTCGCCCTCTCCGGAGGCGTGTTCCTCAACGAGTTCCTGCTGCTCAACTGTCTGACCGGGCTGACCGCCGACGGTTTCGACACCTATGTCCACCGGCTCGTTCCGACCAATGACGGAGGCATCGCCCTCGGTCAGGTCATGGTCGCCGACGCCCGCTCACACCTGAGGAAGTGACGACGTGACCACCCTCACGCCGGACGAGATGTACACCTTCGTCGAGGCGCGCGAATCGGGCGCCCGGACCTACGCCAACGCCTTCGGCAAACTCCTCGCCGAAGGACACGGCGCACGCATCCGCGACGGGCACGGCCGCGGGTACCTGGACTGCCTCGCCGCGGCGGGCACCCTCGCCCTGGGGCACAACCACCCGGACGTCCTGGCCGCGGTGGGGGAGTACCTCACCTCCGGTCAGGTCCAGCAGGCTCTGGACCTGACCACCCCGGCCAAGTACGAGTACCTGCGGGCGCTGTACGCCAAGCTCCCGGGCACCATGGCGGACACCTTCAAGACGCAGTTCTGCGGACCGGCGGGCACCGACGCCACCGAAGCCGCCATCAAGCTCTTCAAGATCGCCACCGGCCGCCGCACGGTGATCTCCTTCCACGGGGCCTACCACGGGATGACCGCGGGCGCCCTCGCCCTCACCGGCAACCTGGGCGCCAAGGAGTCCGTGCCCTCCCTCATGCCGGACGTCCACCACCTCCCCTACCCCTACGACTACCGCTGCCCCTTCGGCATCGGCGGCGAGGCGGGCATCCGGGCCGGCCTCACCTACATCGAGCGGCTGCTCACCGACCCGGAGAGCGGCATCACCAAGCCGGCCGCCGTCTTCGTCGAAGCGGTCCAGGGCGAGGGCGGGGTGATCCCGGCGCCGGCCGCCTGGCTGCGCGGGCTGCGGGAGATCACCGCCCGGCTGGACATCCCGCTGGTCCTGGACGAGATCCAGGCCGGCTTCGGACGCACCGGCACCATGTGGGCCTTCGAGGAGTCCGGGATCGAGCCGGACGCCGTCCTCGTGTCCAAGGCGGCCGGCGGCGGCTTCCCGCTCTCGCTGCTGCTCTACCACGGCAAGTACGACGCCTGGACGCCCGGAGCCCACGCGGGCACCTTCCGCGGCAACCAGATCGCCCTGGTCGCGGGACTCGCCGCCATGCGGGTCACGGAGTCCGAGGGACTCATCGAAAAGGCGGCCGCCAAGGGCGAGTTGATCGCCACCCTGCTCGGCCGGCTGGCCGCCGGCCACCCCGAGATCGGCCAGGTCCGCGGCCGGGGACTGATGTGGGGCATCGAGATCGTGGACCCCGCGGGCCCGGCCGACCGGCTCGGTTCGCTGCCCGCCGACGGGGCCCGGGCCAAGCGCATCAAGCGCGCCTGCCTGGACCACGGGCTGCTGCTCGAGAGCGGCGGCCGGCACGGGGCCGTGCTCCGGCTGCTCCCGCCACTGGTGATCACCGACGAGGAGATCCACGAGATGGCGGCGGCCCTGGAGAAAGCTCTGATCGACTGCGCCTGAACCGGAGAGCCGGTTCGGCACGACGGAGCAAGGATCCACGGAGCTTCGGATCCGCGGAGCCACGAAGAAGAGGACACGGAACATGACCACGGGAACGAACAACAGCGGTGAGTGGCGGGTCGACTTCGACGCGGAGGTCGTCTTCAGCAACGGAGGCGCCCTGCAGATGCAGGGGTTCCGCCTGGACATCCCCGGCGACGACATCGCCGACGGGGAACTGGGCGAACTGATCGTCCGCCACCTCGGACTGCTGATGGTCGGCAGTACGAAGATCACCCGCCGGGAGCTGCTCCAGGAGCCGCACAAGGGCTCCCGGAACACCGGTGCCGCCGGTTCGGGCCGCACCACGACGGACCTGACCGGCCCCGCGACCCGGGCCGCCTGGCCGACGGGCCCGGGCGGCGCCGCACCGGGCCTGGCCGGCCTGGTGGACCTTCCCGTGGTCCTGGTCCGGCTCCTCGGAGCCGGGCAGCCCGTCGCCGACCGGCTGGCACTGGCGCCCTTCGACCTCGCGGGGCACGCCGTGGTCGTGCAGACCGGCCGCGCGGCCGGCCCGTACCTCACCGAGGACGCGGTGGACCTGCTCGCCGGGCAGGGCGCACTCCTCGTCGCCACCGACAGCCGCGAGGGCAACGGGCCGGTGGCGGCGGCGCTCGCGGCCGCCGGCCTGCCCGCCCTCACGGGCCTGACCGGCCTGGAAGCCCTCCCGGCGACCGGGGTCCGACTGCACGCCGTGCCCTTCCCCGGGCAGGACACCTCATTGATCAGGGTCTACGGAGTCACAGATGACCAGCACTGACCAAGCGGGCCTCTCAGAGGCCGGTGTGGCGGCGGTCGCCGCCGCACCGGCACCGGCACCGGCCCGGCGCCCCCGCAGGGAACTGGCCGCCGCCACCGTCGGCTCGGTCGTCGAGGCCTACGACTGGACCATCTACGGCATCCTCGCCCCCTACTTCGCCGAGGCACTGTTCCCCGGCACCTCGCCCACCGCCAAACTCATCGCCGCCTACCTCGGCTTCGCCCTCGGCTTCCTGGTCCGGCCACTGGGCAGCGTCCTCATCGGCCGCCTCACCGACACCCGCGGCCGGCGCTACGGACTGACCCTCACCGTCGGCCTGATCGCCGCCGGCTCCCTGTTCCTGGCCGTCGTACCCGGCTACGCCTCCATCGGGCTGGCGGCTCCGCTCCTGGTGGTCGGGGCCCGGCTGGTGCAGGGGCTGTCGGTCGGGGCGGAGAACCCGAGCGTGGCCGCGTACGTCACCGAGACCGCGCCGGCCGGCCGCCGCTACTTCTACAGCGCCGTCTCCTACGGGGGTGTGGTGCTGGGCAGCGCGCTCTCCTTCATCGTCGTGAACGTCCTGCTCGGGGTGTTCGGGGAGAGCGGAGTCGAGGACGGCGCCTGGCGCTACGGCTTCGTCTTCGGCGGACTGCTCGGGCTGACCGCCCTGTGGATCCGGCGCGGCGCGGCGGAGAGCGCGGTCTTCACGGCCGCCGTGGGCGAGGCCGCGCAGGGAGCGGCCTTGCCCGCGGGAGCGGGAGCGGCGGCAGGCGAGGCGGAGGCGGCGCCGGTGGTGAAGGCGCCGGTGGTGAAGGCACCCAGCCCCTGGCCGGTGCTGCGGGCCCATCTCGGGCAGCTCGCCGTGGTGTTCGCCATCACCTCCGGGGCCACCACCGCCTTCTACTTCGTCACCGTCGACTTCCCCTCGTACGCCGAGAGCGCCGGAGCCGCCACCAAGGAGGAGACCTCCGCCGCACTGCTCCTCGGCATGGTGGCGCTGCTCGCGGCCATGCTCGGCGGCGGCAAGGCCGCCGACCGGATCGGCGCCCTGCCCGTCCTGCGCCTCGGCTTCGCCGGGCTCGCCCTGGGCAGTGTGCCGCTGCTGATGGCCATGAACGCCGGACGGGTCCCCGTCCCCGTCGTCACCGTGGTCCTGCTCTTCCTGCTGGGCCTCCCGCTCGCGGTGAGCAACGTCTTCGCGGGGCAGCTGTTCCCGCCCGCCGTGCGCGCCGTCGCCGTCGGGCTGCCCACCGCGGCCGCGATCAGCCTCTTCGGCGGCACGTTCCCGATGCTCGCGGAACTCCTGAGGTCGGCCGGCCACAACGCCTGGCTGCCGTGGTGGCCCGCACTGACCGCCGCGGCGGCGCTGGCCGCCTCGTGGGCCGTACACGAACACCCCGGTCGCGAACACCCCGTGTCCGTAACCCCTCATGCCTGAGAAGGACGCCATGACTGCACTGCTCGAAGGTCTCGACTCGCTGATGCCGGCCCTGGAGGCCGACTACCGCGAGCTGCACACCCACCCCGAACTCGCCTTCCAGGAAAAGCGGACGGCAGCCCTCGTCGCCGAGCGCCTCGCCGCCCAGGGCGGCTGGGAGATCACCACCGGCGTCGGCCGCACCGGCGTCGTCGCCGTCCTGCGCAACGGCGAGGGACCCGTCGCCATGCTGCGCGCCGACATGGACGCGCTGCCCGTCAAGGAGGCCACCGGGCTGCCCTACGCGAGCACCGAGACCGCCACCGACGAATCGGGCGCCGAGGTCCCGGTGATGCACGCGTGCGGCCACGACCTGCACGTGGCCGCGCTGATCGGGTCCTGCGCGCTGTTCGCCCGCAACCGCGAGGCCTGGCGCGGCACCGTCGTCGCCGTCTTCCAGCCGGGAGAGGAAAGCGGCTACGGAGCCCGCGAGATGGTCGAGGACGGCCTCTTCGAGCGCTTCCCGCGCCCCGACGTGATCCTCGGCTCCCACGTGGGCCCCGGCCCGGCCGGGCTCATCGCGACCCTGCCCGGCGTGGTCATGGGCGCCACCGACTCGATCACCGTCAAGCTCTTCGGCCGCGGCGGCCACGGCTCCAAGCCCGAGGCGGCCGTCGACCCCGTGGTGATGGCGGCCTCGCTCGTGCTGCGGCTCCAGACCGTGGTCTCCCGCGAGATCGCCGCCCAGGAACCGGTGGTGGTCACCGTCGGCAAACTGCACGCCGGCACCACCGCCGCGGTCATACCCGACACGGCCGAGCTCGGCATCAACGTGCGCACCAGCTCCGCCCCGGTCCGCGAGAAGGTCCTGGCGGCCGTCGAGCGGCTCGCGCGCGCAGAATCGGCCGCCGCGGGCGCGACCGCCGACCCGGAGATCACCTCCGTCTACCACCTGCCGATGACCGTCAACGACACCGCGGCCGCCGAGCGGGTGGCCGACGCCCACCGCGAGCACTTCGGGGACGGCGCCGTCATGACGATGGGCCCGACCACCGCCAGCGAGGACTTCGGACTCCTCGCCGCCGCCGCCCAAGTCCCCTCGGTGTACTGGTTCTACGGCGGCCTCGACCCGCAGGCCTTCGGCGAGGCCTTCGCGGCCGGCAAGCTGGACGAGCTCCCGCAGAACCACTCCTCCACCTTCGCGCCCGTCGCCGGACCCGCGCTCTCCATCGGCGTCCGCACGATGGCCACGGCGGCACTGCCCTGGCTCGCTCCCGCCGCCGACGGCGCGGCCGACGCGGGCGAGGGGGGCGAGGGGGCATGAGCGCCGACCGGCCGCACATCATCGTCCTGCACCGCTGGCGGGACACCCACGCGCACTACGCCGACTACCTGGACCACGCCGCCGCCCACGTCACCTACGTGAGCACCGGGCTCGGCCGCGCCTCGTTACCCGAGACCGCCGCCGCGGTCACCACCGTCGCCCTGACCGACGACCTGCCCGCCGTCCGCGCGGCCGTCACCGGGCTCGTGGCCCGCTTCGGCGCCCCGGCGCGGCTGATCGCCCTCAACGAGGGGGACCTGGACACGGCCGCGCTGATCCGCGAGGAGTTCGCGATCCCCGGCCAGCACACCGCCGAACTGGCCGTGTTCCGCGACAAGCTGACCATGTGCCGCACGGCCGAGGCAGCCGGACTGCCGGTCCCCGCCTTCGCCCCCGCGCCCGATCCGGCCGCCGTACTCGCCTTCGGCGAGGCCCATGGCTGGCCGCTGGTCGTCAAACCGCACCGCGGCACCGCCAGCCGGGGCGTGGTCCAGATCGACTCCGCCGGCGAACTGGCGGAGCTCGGCGACCTGGCAGCCGCCCTGGCCGCCGAACCGCACCTCGTCCAGAGCTACGTCGACGGGCCGATCCTGCACATCGACGGCCTGTGGGAAGGCGATTCCCTCGGCAGCTGGACCGTCTCGCGCTACGTGGGCGGCACCTGCGCCGACTTCACCCAGGGCACCTGGCTCGGCTCCGTCGAGGAGGACGACCCCGCGCTCCTGGAGGCGGTCGAGGCCTTCGCCGCCGCGGTCGGACCCGCCCTCGGCGGCTCCCAGCCCTGGGTCTTCCACCTGGAGGCCTTCGTCACCCCGGCGCCGGGCGGCGGACCCGCCCTGGTCTTCCTGGAGTGCGGGGCCCGGGTGGGCGGCGGAGAGATCCCCTTCACCTGGCGCGACGTCCACGGCGTCGACCTCATGTCCGCCGCCGTGGACATCCAGCTCGGCCTGACCCCGGTCCTGCCGCCGCTCAAGACCGGCGAGGTCGGCGGCTACCTGCTGCTCCCGCTCCCGGTCCCCGCCCCCTGCCGGGTCGAAGCGGCCGGCTGGGTACGGGAACCCGCGCCCGGCCGGCTCCCGTACGCCGTCAAGCACACCCCGGTCGGCTCCACCGCTCCCGCTATCAGCGGCTACGAGCACGTCGGCACCCGCTTCCGCTTCCGCGGCGCCACCACCCGGGACGTCGAGGCCGCCATCACCGAGTCCGCGAACTCCTTCCGGCTGACCTGCGTCCCGGTCGGCGCCCCGCCCGCCGCCGGCGGCTGACCCACCACACCTCACGTACGCCCTCTCGCACCCCCTGTTCTTCGGGGCGAACCCGCTCCACGCCCCGTATCGGAAAGGAACCCACCGTGGTCGTCATGACCTCCGAACGCCAGCGCGTCATCCTCGTAGGCAGCCGCATACAGCAGTACCGGGAATACGCCCTGGCCTCCCTCGCCCAGCACTACGAGGTCACCCTCGTCGCGCCGGAGGCCCCCACCTGGCAGGCCCGTTACGTGGAGACCCACCGGATCGCCGACACCACGGACGCCGCCAAGCTCTACGCCCCGGTCGCCGACCTGCGCGGCGAGGTCGCCGACGCCGCGATCGTCACCTGGGACGAGTGGTCGCTGGTCGCCGTGTCCTCGGTCGCCAAGAAGCTCGGCATGCGGGCCATGGACCCGGCGGCCGCCAAGATCTGCCGCGACAAGTACGCCACCCGCCAGGCCCTCGAAGCGGCCGGCATGGCCGCCGTCCGGTACGTCCCGGCCACCACCGAGGAAGAGGCCGTCGCCGCCGCCGAGTCCATCGGCTTCCCCGTCGTCGTCAAGCCCCGCACTCTCGGCGGCAGCTTCGGCGTGATGATGGCACGCGACGTGGACGGCCTGCGCCGGGCCTTCCGGCTCGCCTCCACCAGCCGGCTGCGCGGCGCCGGCACCACCGCCTCGGTCCTGATCGAGGAGTTCATCGAGGGCCCCGAACTGAGCGTGGACAGCGTCGTCGTGGACGGCGTGGCCACCCCGGTCTGCGTGGCCCGCAAGCGCCTCGGCGCCCACCCGTACTTCGAGGAAGTCGGGCACCTGGTCACCGACTGGCGCCACGAGCCCTGGGCCGACGCCGTCACCCAGCTGGTCCAGGACTCGCACCGCGCCGCCGGAGTCGACTACGGCGTCACCCACACCGAACTGCGCGTCGCCGCGAACGGCCCCCGCCTCATCGAGCTCAACGGCCGCCTCGGCGGCGACCTCATCCCGCACCTGAACAAGCTCGCCACCGGCGTGGACCTGCCGCTGGCCGCCGCCCGGATCGCCTTCGAGGAGACCCCGGACATCACCCCGACCCGCGCCCTCAGCGCCGAGGTCCGCTTCCTCTACCCGGCCTACGACGGCGCCGTCGACCGCGTCGTCCTGCCCGCCCCCGAGGACGTCGAGGACCTGGCCGAGGCCGTCGCCCTCGTGGAGCCCGGCGACGAGCTGCTGCTCCCGCCCCGCGGCCTGACCCCCCGCTCCGCCGCGCTCATCGCCGTCAGCGAGACCCCGGCCGGCACCCGCCGCGCCCTGGACCGCGCCGAGGCGCTCTCCCGCACGGAGGTCTCCGGAGTCGCCGCGCACCGGCTCGGCGCCCGCGTCGAGAACGCCGTGACCCGCCGCTTCTTCGACCACGAGCGCACCGCGGCCCGCCAGACCGTCTCCGGAGTCCGGGGCGTGGAGTGGTTCCGCTACGGAGCCGGCGGCGGCGAGGGGCTCAACCGCCCCGTCTTCCTCAGCGAAGCCGACGTCACGGGCCTGGAGAACGACCTGAACGGCCTCTTCGAACTGATCAAGGCGGTGCCCGCCCGGCTCTTCGGCGGCGACCTGCGCGCCTTCGCCACCGCCGTCGGCATGTCCCCCACCCAGGCCGACCTGGTCCTGCGCGGCTCCGTGGACGAGCTCGCCCCGCTCTCCCGCGCCGACCTGTACCGCGAGACCGGCGGCTTCCGCGTCATGGAGCTCAACACCGGCTCCTCGCTGGGCGGCTGGCAGATGGGCGAGTTCGCCCGCGCCCTGATCCAGGACGCCGAGTTCGCCGAGTTCGCGGCCACCGAGGGCCTGGTCTACCCCGACCCGCTCGCCCGCATCACCGAGGTGCTGCGCCGCCAGGCCCCCTCCCTCGAAGGCATCGAGCGGCCGTACCTGGCGATCACCGACTGGCCCGAGGGCTTCGAGAAGTCCAAGTGCTGGATGGAGTTCGTCGTACCGGCCTTCGAACGCCTCGGCTTCGAGACCGTCGTCTGCCACCTGGGCGACTTCGCGTACGAGGACGGCAACGTCCTCCACCAGGGCCGCAAGGTCGACGTGGTCTACCGGATGTTCCTGCCCGGCGAAATGCCCGACGAGCCCCGCACCTACGACCTCGTCAACCCGCTGCTCGACGCCGTCGAGGCCGGCACGGTCGAACTGTTCGCCCCGCTCGACTGCGAGCTGTACGGGAACAAGGGCAGCCTCGCGATGCTCAGCGACGAGCGCAACCGCGCCGTCTTCACCGAGGCCGAGCGCGAGCTGATCGACCGGATCCTGCCCTGGACCCGCTTCGTCCGCGACGAGAAGGTCACCTTCGGCGGCGAGAAGATCGACCTGCTGCCCTACGCCATCGCCAACAAGGACCACCTGGTCCTCAAGCCCACCCTGCTCTACGGCGGCGTCGGCGTCACCCCCGGCTGGACCACCGACCAGAAGGAATGGGTCGCCAAGCTCCGCCAGGCCGTCGACGGCCCGTACGTCCTCCAGCACCGCCTGCTGCCGACCACCGAGCGGTTCCTCTCCGAGGACGGCGAGACCTGCGAGGACATGGCCGTCGCCTACGGAACGCTGATGGTCGACGGACGCTACGCCGGCACCCTGGCCCGCGGAGTCACCGACCCGGCCGTGGGCATCGTGAGCATGCTCCGCGGCGCCCAGATCGGCTGCGCGTTCCACGTCGACCCGGCCGCCGAGGGAGTTGAAGAGAAGTGACCGACATCGGGAGCGGGGCCGCCGGGCCGGTGGAGGAGACGGCGGCCGTACCCGCGGCCGCCGCCGCACCCGCCACGCTCTGGCGGGACCCGGAGTTCCTCAAGTTCTGGTCCGGGGAGGCGATCTCGCAGGTCGGGGCTCAGGTCACGACCCTGGCGCTGCCGCTCACCGCGGTGCTGACGCTCGACGCCAGCTCCTCCCAGGTGGGCTTCGTCAACGCGGCCTCCTACGCCCCGTTCCTGATGGTCACCCTCCTGGTCGGCGTGTGGGTCGACCGGGTGCGGCGCAGGCCCCTGATGATCATGGCCAACGTGGGGCGCGCCCTGCTGGTCAGCGCGGTGCCGCTGCTGGCCGTGCTCGACCTGCTCCGCATCGAGCACGTGTACATCGCCGCGCTGCTCGTGGGCACCCTCACGGTGGTCTTCGACGTCTCCTACCAGTCGTACCTGCCGACCCTGGTCGGCAAGGAGCACCTGGTCGAGGGCAACAGCAAGCTCCAGGGCACCAGTTCGCTGGCCCAGATCGGCGGGCCCGGACTGGCCGGTCTGCTCATCGGCTGGGTCACCGCCCCCTACGCGCTGCTGATCAACGGGATCTCGTACCTCGTCTCCGTGCTGACGCTGCTCGCCGTACGGCGCGTCGAGCCGGAGCCGGTGCCCCAGCAGGAGCGCACCGGGATCCGGACCAGCATCGCCGAGGGCATCCGGATCATCTGGGACAGCGCCCACCTGCGGGCCTGCGCCCTCCAGTCCGGTCTGTACAACCTCTGCTGGATGTCCCTCCAGACGGTGTTCGTGCTCTACGCGGCCCGCACGCTCGGCATCTCGCCCGGCGGCATCGGCCTGCTGCTGGGCACGGGCGCGGTGGGTTCCCTGGTCGGCTCGATGCTCGCCCAGTGGCTCAAGCTGAAGATCGGTCTCGGCCGCGCCATCCTGGCGGCCCTGCTGCTGTGCTGCCTGGCCCCCGCGGCCATCCCGGCGGCCCCCGCCGACAACGGGGTGCTCTCGCTGGCCCTGTTCGTCGCCGCCTTCGGACTGATCGGGGCCGGCGGCACCATGGCCAACATCCACATCATCAGCCTGCGCCAGTCCATGACCCCGGACCAGCTGCTGGGCCGGATGAACGCCGGGTACCGGTTCGTCTCCTGGGGGACGCTCCCGCTCGGCGCCCTGCTGGGCGGCTGGCTCGGCGACCTGATCGGGCTGCGGGAAACGCTCTTCGTCACCGCGGCGCTCTTCCTGACCGCGGTCCTGGTCGTCCTGAAGTCCCCGGTGTGGCGGCTCAAGGAGTTCCCGCCGCAGATCGTCGCCGAGCCGCGGAAGGCGGACGCGAAGTGAGCCCCGAAACGCACGCCGAAGCCGCCGCCCCCGCTTCCATCGAGAGCCTGCTCGCCCGCCGGACCGGCTGGGGCCGCTCCGACGCGGTGAGCCGGATCCTGGCGGCCGCCGCCGCCCCCGGGGTGCTCTCGATGGCCGGCGGGATCCCGGCCCCCGACAGCTTCCCCGTGGCCCGGCTCGCCGAGGCCACCGACCGGCTGTTCGCCGGGTCGGCTGTACGGGCCCTCCAGTACGCCCCCACGGACGGCATCGCCCCGATGCGCGAGGTGATCGCGGCCCGGGCGAGCGCGACCGGGGCCCCCGTCGGCCCCGACCGGGTGATGGTCACCGCGGGCAGCCAGCAGGGCCTGGACCTCGTCGCCCAGACCCTCATCGACGAGGGCGACGAGGTGGCCCTGGACGACCCGAGCTACCTGGGCGCCGTACAGGTCTTCCGGCGGGCCGGCGCCCGGCTGCTGCCGGTGCCCGGCGACGCGGACGGGATGCGCACCGACGTACTGGAGCAGCGCCTCCTCGCCGGGGCACGGCCCAAGCTGGTCTACGTCGTACCGCACTTCCACAACCCCACCGGAGCCGTGCTCTCGGAGGAACGGCGCCGCCACCTGGCCGCGCTGGCCGAGCGGTTCGGCTTCCTCGTCGTCGAGGACGACCCGTACGGGGACCTGGCCTTCGAGGGGAGCCGGCTGCCGTCCACCGACGTCCACAGCGGGCGGGTGGTCCGGCTGATGAGCCTCTCCAAGACGGTCTGCCCGGGCCTGCGGGTGGCCGGTCTGGTCGCCCCGGCCGAGCTGATCGGGGAACTGGTCGCCGCCAAGCAGTGCGGGGACCTCCAGACCAACACCTTCGGCCAGTACCTGCTGGCCGATCTGCTGGGGGACCCGGAGTTCCTGCCGGCCCATCTGGCGGGCCTGCGCACGCTGTACGGCGGCCGGGCCCGCGCCATGGAGACCCTGCTGCGCGAGCGGCTGCCCTGGCTGGAGTTCGAGCGGCCGCGCGGCGGGCTCTTCTTCTGGTGCCGTCTGACCGATTCCCGGGTGGGCTCCGACGCGCTGTACGCGCACGCGCTGGCGCAGGGGGTGGCCATCGTGCCCGGTACGCCCTTCTGCATCGAGGAGGACGGCTCGCGGGTCCTGCGGCTGTCCTTCGCCTCCCTGGACGACGCGCAGCGCCGGGAAGGGGTTTCGCGGCTGGCCACGGCCTGGGAGAAGGCACTCGCAGACGGGCCGTGACCCGTCTTCCGTCCCTCTCGTTCCCGTCCCGCGTGTTCCCGTCCCCCTCGTTTCCGTCTTTCCGTCCACACCCCTAAGGAGCAAGGCCGTGACAACGACGTCGCCCGCACCGGTGACCGCCGAATCCCTGGTGGCCCGGCTGTTCCAGGTGATCGACACCCGCTCGTGGGACCGGCTCGGCGAGGTCTTCGCGCCGGACGCCGTGTACGAACGGCCGGGTTACCCGGCGCTGGAAGGTCTCGACCGGATCCGCCGGTTCTACGAGCACGAACGGATCATCAGCTCGGGCGCCCACGAGGTGAGCCAGGTGACCGGGGGCCTCGCCGCGGCCGCCTGCTGGGGGCGGTTCCAGGGCGCCGACAAGGACGGCACGGCTCTGGACGAGGCCTTCGCCGACACCTACCTCGTCCGCGACGGCAGGATCGAGCGCCGCAAGACCTTCTTCTTCCGTCCGGCGATCTGACAGCCGATCCGACTGGCCGGTGGCCGCATCCGGGTCGGGTCCGGACCGCTGGGGGCGGTCCGGACCCGACCCGGGGGCCGTTTCGGCCGAACGGGTGAGGTGCTGCCGGAAGAACCCGGCTACTTCTTGCCGCCGCCGAGGATCTGGCCGAGCAGGTCGCCGAGGCCGCCGCCGGCCCCCGGGGCCGCGCCCGCCGCTCCCGGTACCGCTCCCGGCGACGGGATCGGGGACTCGGCACCTGCCGCCGACGGCGCCCCGGCGCCCGCACCTGCGCCTCCGGCCTTCCCGGCCGCGCGTTTGGCGAAGACCGCCAGCAGGACCGGGATCAGCATCTCGATGACCCGGGCAACGGTCGGCGCGGGGATGCCGGTCTTCTTGGAGACCGCGTTGGCCACGGGCTTGCTCACCTTGGCGAGCACCCCGGCCATCATCCCGCCGCTGAGCAGGCCGCCCAGGCCGCCGCCGAGGGTGGCCACGCCTTCCAGCGGGGCTTGGGTGACCTCGGCGAAGGCCTGGCGGACTTCGTTGCCGTCGTCGTCATCGGCGTCGGCCTTCTGCTGGAGGTCGCCGGTCATCGCCCCGACCGTGGCCGCGACGGTGTCACGGGCGCCGTTCGTGTCGGTGCCGAGGAGGCCGGCGATCTCGGTCAGCTTCTCGTCGCCGAGTTCGGTCAGCACGTCGTCCTGGAAGGAAGGTTCGCTCATGCCTGAAACGCTACTTCTGTGGTGATTGGG
Organism: Streptomyces stoeckheimensis; assembly: GCF_045822005.1. NCBI lineage: Bacteria > Bacillati > Actinomycetota > Actinomycetes > Kitasatosporales > Streptomycetaceae > Streptomyces > Streptomyces stoeckheimensis. The sequence continues at coordinate 5,836,619 of NZ_CP169550.1, forward strand.
CGGCACCTCGGATGGCGTCCGGAGCCCGATTGGGTAATGGAAAGGTAAAGTTCCGGATCCGCGTGCAACCACGGGCAGGGGTCGCGGGTCGTATGGTGCGTCGGGACTTCCGGGGGGGATCCGGGGGGATCGGGAAGTCCGACGAGGGAGGGGTAACCGTGAGGGGGTCCGGCCGAAAGGCGGGACCCCCTTCTGGTTGGCCGCCGAGATGTCCACAGGCCCGGCGGAACTGTCGCACCCGGGCTGTAGCTTCGGGCCATGACGACGAATGCGGCCGTGGCACCGGCGGTGGTCGAGGGGGTGCTGGAGCGCATCACCTACGCCAACGAGGAGAGCGGGTACACGGTCGCCCGGGTGGACACCGGCCGTGGCGCCGGCGACCTGCTCACGGTCGTCGGATCCCTCCTCGGGGCCCAGCCGGGTGAATCGCTGCGCATGGAGGGCCGCTGGGGCTCGCACCCCCAGTACGGCAGGCAGTTCACCGTGGAGAACTACACGACGCTGCTGCCCGCGACCATCCAGGGGATCCGGCGCTACCTCGGCTCCGGCCTGATCAAGGGCATCGGCCCGAAGATCGCCGACCGGATCGTGGAGCACTTCGGCCTCGACACGCTCGACGTCATCGAGGAGCAGCCGAAGCGGCTGATCGAAGTGCCCGGCCTCGGCCCCAAGCGGACCAAGCTGATCGGCGCCGCCTGGGAGGAGCAGAAGGCCATCAAGGAGGTCATGGTCTTCCTCCAAGGGGTCGGCGTCTCCACCTCCATCGCGGTGCGCATCTACAAGAAGTACGCCGACGCCTCCATCTCCGTGGTGAAGAACCAGCCGTACCGGCTCGCCGCCGACGTCTGGGGCATCGGCTTCCTCACCGCCGACCGCATCGCGCAGGCCGTCGGGATCCCGCACGACAGCCCGGATCGGGTCAAGGCCGGCCTCCAGTACGCCCTGTCCCAGTCCGCCGATCAGGGGCACTGCTTCCTGCCCGAGGACCGGCTCATCGCCGACGGGGTCAAGCTGCTCCAGGTGGACACCGGGCTGGTCATCGACTGCCTGGCCGAGCTCGCCGCCGATCCGGAAGGGGTCGTACGGGAATCCGTGCCGGACCCGCAGGGCGGCCCGGACCCCCTCACCGCCGTGTACCTGGTGCCGTTCCACCGCGCCGAGCTGTCCCTGGCCGGTCAGGTGCGGCGCCTCCTGAACGCCGACGAGGACCGGCTGCCCGCCTTCCGGGACGTGGACTGGGACAAGGCCCTGGGCTGGCTCGCCGGCCGGACCGGAGCCACGCTGGCCCCCGCGCAGCGGGACGCGGTCCGCCTCGCCCTCACCCGCCGGGTCGCGGTCCTCACCGGCGGGCCGGGCTGCGGGAAGTCCTTCACCGTGCGCTCGATCGTGGAGCTGGCCCGGGCCAAGAAGGCCAAGGTCGTCCTCGCCGCCCCCACGGGCCGGGCGGCGAAGCGGCTGGCCGAGCTCACCGGGGCCGAGGCCTCCACCGTGCACCGGCTCCTGGAACTCAAACCGGGCGGGGACGCGGCGTACGACCGGGAGCGGCCGCTGGATGCGGACCTGGTCGTCGTGGACGAGGCCTCGATGCTCGACCTGCTGCTGGCGAACAAGCTGGTCAAGGCCGTGGCACCGGGTGCCCACCTGCTGCTGGTCGGGGACGTGGACCAGTTGCCCTCGGTCGGGGCGGGGGAGGTGCTGCGCGATCTGCTCGCCGAGGGCGGGCCGGTTCCGGCCGTCCGGCTCACCACCATCTTCCGGCAGGCCCAGCAGTCCGGGGTGGTGACCAACGCCCACCGGATCAACACGGGCCTGCCGCCGATCACCGACGGGCTGCCCGACTTCTTCCTCTTCCCCGAGGAGGACACCGAGGAGGCCGGAAAGCTCGCCGTAGACGTCGCCGCCCGTCGCATTCCGGCCAGATTCGGCCTCGATCCTAGGCGGGACATCCAGGTCCTGGCCCCCATGCACCGCGGTCCGGCCGGCGCCGGAAACCTCAACGCGCTGCTCCAGCAGGCCATCACGCCGGCCCGGCCGAACCTGCCCGAGAAGCGGTTCGGCGGCCGCGTCTTCCGCGTCGGCGACAAGGTCACGCAGATCCGGAACAACTACGACAAGGGCGCCAACGGCGTCTTCAACGGCACGGTCGGCGTGGTCACCGGACTTGACCTGGAGGAACAGCGGCTGACGGTGCGCACGGACGAAGACGAGGAAGTGGCCTACGAGTTCGCGGAGCTCGACGAGCTGGCCCACGCGTACGCCGTCACCATTCACCGCTCCCAGGGGAGTGAATATCCGGCCGTCGTGATCCCGGTCACCACCGGCGCTTGGATGATGCTCCAACGGAACCTGCTGTATACGGCCGTCACCCGGGCGAAGAAATTGGTCGTCCTGGTCGGGTCCCGCAGAGCCCTCGCTCAGGCGGTGCGTACCGTTTCCGCAGGCAGGAGGTACACGGCCGTCGCACCCAGGCTGTCCGGCCGCATACCGGTGGGAAACATCACCTAGATGATCGATCATTTGGGGTTCCTACAACGGTTGCGGAGGGGGCAGGATGTGCACGCTGGCGGCACTGAGTGCCGTCAAAAACACCAAAGCTCGACCCCGAGTGCACTCACCTGCGCCAAATGGGGGAAGGTAGAGGCAGTCAGGGCACCTCGAAGAAGAGGCACTACGTCGGTGAGGGATGACGTGAGCGACAACTCTGTAGTACTGCGGTACGCGGACGGTGAATACACCTACCCGGTGGTCGAGAGCACCGTCGGTGACCAGGGCTTCGACATCTCGAAGCTCAGGGCTCAGACCGGGCTGGTCACCCTGGACAGCGGCTACGGAAACACCGCCGCCTATAAGTCCGCCATTACTTACCTCGACGGTGAGCAGGGCATCCTGCGCTACCGCGGTTACCCGATCGAGCAGCTGGCGGAGCGCTCGACCTTCATCGAGGTCGCCTACCTGCTGATCAACGGGGAGCTGCCGACCGTCGACCAGCTCGCGTCGTTCCGCAACGAGATCACCCAGCACACGCTGCTGCACGAGGACGTCAAGCGTTTCTACGACGGCTTCCCGCGCGACGCGCACCCGATGGCGATGCTGTCCTCCGTGGTCAGCGCGCTGTCGACGTTCTACCAGGACAGCCACAACCCGTTCGACGAGAAGCAGCGCAACCTCTCGACGATCCGGCTGCTGGCCAAGCTCCCGACGATCGCCGCGTACGCGTACAAGAAGTCGGTCGGCCACCCGGTGGTCTACCCGCGCAACGACCTCGGCTACGTCGAGAACTTCCTGCGCATGACCTTCTCCGTGCCGGCCCAGGAGTACGACCTGGACCCGGTCGTGGTCGCCGCGCTCGACAAGCTGCTGATCCTGCACGCGGACCACGAGCAGAACTGCTCCACCTCCACCGTGCGTCTGGTCGGTTCCTCGCAGGCGAACATGTTCGCCTCGATCTCCGCCGGCATCTCGGCCCTGTGGGGCCCGCTGCACGGTGGCGCCAACCAGTCCGTCCTCGAGATGCTCGAGGGCATCAAGAACGACGGCGGCGACGTCGACGCCTTCATCCGCAAGGTGAAGAACAAGGAAGACGGCGTCCGCCTGATGGGCTTCGGGCACCGCGTCTACAAGAGCTTCGACCCCCGGGCGAAGATCATCAAGGCGGCGGCCCACGATGTCCTCTCGGCGCTCGGCAAGGACGACGAGCTCCTCGACATCGCCCTGAAGCTGGAAGAGCACGCGCTGGCCGACGAGTACTTCGTCGAGCGCAACCTCTACCCGAACGTCGACTTCTACACCGGCCTGATCTACCGGGCCATGGGCTTCCCGACCGAGATGTTCACCGTGCTCTTCGCGATCGGCCGGCTGCCCGGCTGGATCGCCCAGTGGCACGAGATGATCAAGGAGCCCGGCTCCCGCATCGGCCGCCCGCGCCAGATCTACACCGGCGAGGTCCTGCGCGACTTCGTTCCGGTCGAGTCCCGCTGACCCGAGGGTCGAGCCGCAGCAACCGCAGGACTCGCAGGACCAGTAGGACGCTTGGTACAGGAAAAGCGCCCCGCCATCGATCCCCCCACGGGTCGAAGGTCGGGGCGCTTTCCTTACCCCGGAACGGATTCCCCCCACGGGACCCGGACCGGGTGTCTGCGTGCCGAGCAAACGTGTAGTCGTCCCAACACGTTTTCGGCATCGCCCCATTAGACCCACGGGCCTGCCCGAAGGTTACGTCGGGGCCCCTGTGATCTGCGTCTCGTGTGAAGGGGATGTGCGCGAGGCGTGAAGGGTGATCACTAGCGGAAGGACCGCAGCCGCAGGCTGTTGGTGACCACGAAGACCGAGGAGAAGGCCATCGCGGCGCCCGCGATCATCGGGTTGAGCAGTCCGGCGGCGGCCAGCGGCAGCGCCGCGACGTTGTAGCCGAAGGCCCAGAAGAGGTTGCCCTTGATGGTGGCCAGGGTCCGGCGCGAGAGCCGGATCGCGTCGGCCGCGACCCGCAAGTCGCCCCGTACGAGGGTCAGATCGCTCGCCTCGATCGCCGCGTCGGTGCCGGTGCCCATGGCCAGGCCCAGGTCGGCCTGGGCCAGCGCGGCGGCGTCGTTGACCCCGTCGCCGACCATGGCGACCGTACGGCCCTCGGCCTGCAGCCGGCGCACGACGTCCACCTTGTCCTGCGGGAGGACCTCGGCGATGACCTCGTCGATGCCCACCGCGCGGGCCACGGTCTGCGCCACGGCCTGGTTGTCGCCCGTCAGCAGGACCGGGGTCAGCCCCAGCGCCCGCAGCCGGGACACGGCCTCGGCGCTGGTCTCCTTGACCGCGTCGGCCACGGTCAGCACGCCGCGGGCCTCACCGTCCCAGGCGACCAGCACGGCGGTGGAACCCTCGGCCTCGGCGGCGGCCTTGACCTCGGCGAGGGCGACGGGCAGCGCGATCGACCACTCGGCGAGCAGCTTCTCGCGCCCCACCAGGACGGCGTGTCCGTCGACCACGCCCTGGACGCCGAGGCCGCCGTGGTTCTCGAAGCCCTCGGGAACCGACAGGCCGCCGGGGAGTTCCGCGGCGCCCGCCGCGATGGCCCGGGCGATCGGGTGCTCGGAGGCGTGCTCCAGGGACCCGGCCAGGCGCAGCAGTTCGGCGGCGTCCACGCCCTCGGCGGGGTGGGTGCCGGCCAGGGTCATCCGGCCGGTGGTCACGGTGCCGGTCTTGTCCAGGACGACGGTGTCCACGCGGCGGGTGGACTCCAGCACCTCGGGCCCCTTGATCAGGATGCCGAGCTGCGCGCCCCGGCCGGTGCCGACCATCAGTGCGGTCGGAGTGGCCAGGCCCAGGGCGCACGGGCAGGCGATGATCAGCACGGCCACGGCGGCGGTGAAGGCGGCCGTCGGGTTGCCGGTGATCAGCAGCCAGGTGACCCAGGTGCCCAGGGCCAGGACGAGTACGACCGGGACGAAGACCCCGGAGATCCGGTCGGCGAGGCGCTGCACCTCGGCCTTGCCGTTCTGCGCGTCCTCGACCAGCTTGGCCATCCGGGCGAGCTGGGTGTCCGAGCCGACGCGGGTGGCCTCGACGACGAGCCGGCCGGAGGTGTTGACGGTGGCTCCGGTGACGGTGTCGCCCACGGTGACCTCGACCGGGACCGATTCACCGGTCAGCATGGCGGCGTCCACGGCGGAGCTGCCCTCGACGACGGTGCCGTCGGTGGCGATCTTCTCGCCCGGCCGGACGAGGAACCGGTCGCCCACCGCGAGCGCGCTCACGGGGATGCGCACCTCGGTCCCGCCGCGCAGGACCGCCACGTCCTTGGCGCCGAGCCGCATCAGGGCCTTGAGGGCCGCGCCGGCCTTCCGCTTCGAGCGGGCCTCCAGGTACCGGCCGAGCAGGATGAAGCTGACGACTCCCGCCGCCACCTCCAGGTAGATCGCCGAGGAGCCGTCCGTACGGGAGACGGAGAAGTCGAATCCGTGCCGCATGCCGGGCATTCCGGCGTGGCCGAAGAACAGGGCCCACAGCGACCAGAGGAAGGCCGCTCCGGTGCCGACCGAGACCAGGGTGTCCATGGTGGCCGCGCCGTGCCGGGCGTTGGTCCAGGCGGCCTTGTGGAACGGGAGGGCGCCCCAGACGACGACGGGGGCGGCCAGGGTCAGCGAGAGCCACTGCCAGTTGTCGAACTGGAGGGCCGGGATCATCGCGAGCAGGACCACGGGCAGCGAGAGCACCACGGAGACCAGGAGGCGCTGGCGCAGCGCGGCCAGTTCGGGGTCGTGGGCCTCTTGGGGGGCCTGATCCTCCTCGACCTGCTCGGGCTCCGGCGGCGGGGGCTCCTCGGCGGTGTAGCCGGTCTTGACGACCGTCGCGATGAGGTCGGTGACCTGCACGTCGGCGCCGTAGGAGACCTTGGCCTTCTCGGTGGCGTAGTTCACCGATGCGGTGACCCCGTCCATCCGGTTCAGCTTCTTCTCGATGCGGGCCGCGCAGGAGGCGCAGGTCATCCCGCCGATGGTCAGCTCGACCTCGGCGGTCGCCATGGGTCCGTCGTGCACTGTGCTGCTGCTCATGATCCGGGCTCCAGGGGGAGGGCCGGGCCGTACGGAACCAGTATGAGCTGGCCGGTACGGCCCGGCGGGGTGCTGCTGGTACTGCCGAAGCGGGTGATGCCGGAGAGGAGGTGCTCAGGCCTGGCCGGCGAACTCGTAGCCTGCCTCGTCGACGGCGGCGCGCACGGCGGCCTCGTCGAGCGGGGCGGCCGAGACCACGGTGACCTCGCCGGTCGCGGCGACGGCCTTGACCGAGCTGACGCCCGCCAGCGCGGAGAGCTCGGCGGTGACCGCGCCCTCGCAGTGCCCGCAGGTCATGCCGGTCACCCGGTAGACGGTGGTGGTCTGGGTGTCGGTGTCGGCGCTCATGTCGTTCTCCTCTTCAAGGGCGTGTCCGGGGGGCCGGAAGGGGCGGCGGATCGCCCGTAAGGAGTCCACCGTTCATCCCGACACCTCGAGACTATACCCCTAGGGGGTATCGATGCGAGCATTCGACGAGATCTTTTGCGGTGGACAATCCGCGCGAAGCGTATGTAAATGGCACCTATGGCGCATTCGGGGACCACTCTCATCCTGATCATGTCGATCGCGGTGCTCGCGCCTCTGCTCGCGTACGGGGTCTCGCGCTGGCTCCCCGTACCGCTGGTGATCTTCGAGATCGTCCTGGGCGTCCTGGTCGGACCCGACGTCCTCGGCTGGGCGCACTCCACCGACGTCGTCGACGTGCTCAGCGAGCTCGGGCTCGCGATGCTGATCTTCCTGGCCGGCTACGAGATCCAGTTCGCCCAGGTCAAGGGCGACACCCTGAAACGGTCGGTGTGGGCCTGGGTGGCCGCCCTCGCGCTCGGGCTCGGGCTCGGACTGCTGCTGTCGGGCGGCGGGTTCGACAAGGGCGTCTACATCGGCACCGCGCTCACCAGTACCGCCCTCGGCACGATCCTGCCGGTCCTGCGCGACTCGGGGGACCTCCAGAGCCGGTTCGGCTCGGTGATGATGGCCATGGGCGCGGTCGGCGAGTTCGGGCCGATCATCGCGATGGCCCTGCTGCTCAGCGGGCGGGCGCCGGGGCAGTCGGCGGCGCTGCTGATCGGCTTCGCGGTGCTCACCGCCGCCGCCGTGTTCTGGGCGATGCGGCCCAAGCCGCCCTGGTTCGCCCGGGTCATCGCCAAGACCCTGCACAGCAGCGCGCAGTTCGCGGTGCGCCTGGTGGTGCTGATCCTCGTCGCGTTCCTGGCGCTCTCCGAAGTGCTCGGCCTCGACGTCCTGCTCGGCGCCTTCGCCGCCGGGCTGATCACCCGGCTCGTGCTGCACGGGGCCGCCCCGGAGAGCAGCGAGGTCGTGCTGTCGAAGGTGGAGGCCATGGGATTCGGCTTCCTGGTGCCGCTGTTCTTCGTGGTCACCGGGATCGAGTTCGACCTGGCCGCCCTGCTCGGGGGCGGGCGGGTGCTCCTGCTGCTGCCGGTGTTCCTGCTGCTCTTCCTCGTGGTGCGCGGGCTCCCGATGTGGCTGCTGGCCCCCCGGGACCTCGGGCGCCGGGACCGGTCGGCGCTGGTGCTGTTCGGTTCCACGGCGCTGCCGCTGGTGGTGGCGATCACCACCCTGGGCGTGCAGGAGGGGAAGCTGGGGTCGGGGGAGGCCGCGGCGCTGGTCGGGGCCGGGATGGTGTCCGTCCTGGTCTTCCCGCTGGTGGGGCTGCGGTTGCGGGCGGGGTCCGGTGACGGGTCCGGGGCGGGATCCGGAGCCGCCGGGCCGGGATCCGGGTCCGGGGACGCCGGGCGGATGGTCAGTGAGGAGGAAGCGTGGTGAACATCGGGTCCAGGTAGCGGAACAGGACGGTCTTCAGTTCCGTGACGTAGGCGGCCCGATCCGCGCCCTCGCTGGCCAGGATCAGTTCGAGCGCGGTCTTGACGATCCCGAGCACCATGTGGGCGATGTGGGTGAGCTCGGCTTCGGTGGCGGGGGCGCCGTCGCCGCCGGGGGTGACGCAGGCGCGCAGCACCTCCTCGACGCGGGTCAGCATCCCGACGTGCAGCTCGTCGTGTTCCTGGGAGATGCCGGGGATGCCGGCGCCGTGCATGAGCGCCCAGAAGGCCGGGTTCTCGCAGTTGAAGGCGATGACCGGATCCAGGACGGCGTCGAGCAGCTCGGGCAGCGGCCGGTTCAGGTTCTCGGGGAGGAAGGCCCGGCCGTGCGCCTCGTGGGCGCGCTGGAGGAGGTGCCCGCCGAGCTCTACGGCGATGGCCTCCTTGTTCGGGAAGAACTGGTAGAGCGTGCCCGGGGAGACGCCGGCCTCGCGGGCGATGGCGTTGGTGCTGGCCGCCGCGTAACCCGTACGGCAGAACACCCCGGCGGCGGCTGCCAGGAGCTGGGCGATCCGGCGCTCACCGCGGGCCTGGCGGCGCCGGGGGGCGGCTTCCGGCGTGGCCTTCGCGGCCCCGGTGGCCTCGGCGGCTGCCGTGGCCTCCGCGGTCGGTTCTCCCGCTTTGTCCGGACTTTTGGTCCGAGAGGTCTCCCGCATGTCCAATCCCTTGCTTCCCGTTGCTTCCCGTGGGTGATTGACAAACGCGAGAGGTCGCTCGCATTCTTGAGAAACGCGAGCGACTGCTCGTGTTTGCCAGTCTAAGTGGCCTGGCAATCACGGTGAAGGGGACACCGAGCCATGTCTCAAGTCAAGAAACCGCCGTCGCCTGGGGAGGGCGGCCGGTGGACCGGGTTCGTCACCACACGGCCGAGGCTCTCACTGCTGCTCGCCCTCGTGGTCACGGCCCTGGCCGTCTTCGCGGGCGGAGGCGTCGCCGACCGGCTCGGAAGCGGGGGCTGGGAGGACCCCGGCGCCGGCTCCACCTATGCCACCAAGGCGCTGGAGCGCGAGTTCCCCGGCTCCCAGCCCAATCTGCTGCTGCTGGTCGACACAGGGGCCGCCGGAGCCGCCGGGGCGGCCGGGGTGGACGACCCCGCCGTCGCCGCCGAGGCCGAGCGGCTGACGGCGCGGCTCGCCGCGGAGCCGGGGGTGACCGGCGTGGGCTCGTACTGGCGGACCAAGATGCCCACCCTGCGCTCGGAGGACGGCCGCCAGGCCCTGATAGCCGCCCGGGTGCTCGGCGACGAGAAGACGGCCAACGCCGTCCTGGACCGGATCGTGCCGAGCTACCGCGGCGAGCATGGACCGCTGAAGGTGTCCCTCGGCGGCCCGGCCGCCGTCCAGCGCGAGGTGACCTCCACCATCCAGGAGGACCTGCTGCGCGCCGAGCTGATCGCCCTGCCCGTGACGCTCGTCCTGCTCGTCCTCGTCTTCGGCAGCGCCGTCGCGGCCCTGCTGCCCCTCGGCGTCGGCATCGTCGCCATCATCGGAACCAATGCCGTGCTGCGCGGACTCACCGAGTTCACCGACGTCTCCGTCTTCGCGCAGAACCTGACCACCGCCCTCGGGCTCGGCCTCGCCGTCGACTACGCCCTGTTCATCGTGCGGAGGTTCCGCGAGGAGCTGGCCGCCGGGCGCGACCCGGTCGCGGCCGTCGGAGTCACCCTGCGGACCGCCGGGCGGACGGTCCTGTTCTCGGCACTGACCGTGGCCGTCGCCCTCTCGGCCATGCTCTTCTTCCCGATGTACTTCCTGCGCTCCTTCGCCTACGCCGGCGTCGCGGTCGTCCTGCTCGCCGCTGCGGCCGCGCTCATCGTGCTGCCCGCGGCACTGGTGCTGCTGGGGGAGCGGGTCAACTCCTTCGACCTGCGCCGGCTGTGGCGCCGCGCCGGGCCGGCCGGGAGCGACCCGGGACGGGCCGGAGGCGGGCGCGGCTGGGCCCGGCTGACCGACCTGGTGATGCGCCGCGCCCCGGTGTTCGCCGTGGCCACCACGGCCGGACTGCTGCTGCTCGGACTGCCCTTCCTCGGAGTGAAGTTCGGCACCGTGGACGACCGGCAGCTACCGGTGACCGCCGAATCGCACGTGGTGCAGCAGCACATCCGCGAAGGCTTCCCGGGCAGCCCCGGCGGGGCACTGACCGTACTGACCGAAGGAGCCTCCGGCGCCGCCGATCTCGACGCCTACAAGCAGCGGGTGGCAGCCCTGCCCGGAGTGCTGGGGGTGGAAGGGCCGGTGAGCTCGGCCTCCGGCACCGGATACGCCTACTTCTCGGTGCTCACCCAGGGCGAGGAAGTGGGACAGGAGGCCCAGGACCTGGTGGGCCTGGTCAGGGCGGTGGACGCGCCCTTCGACAGGGCGGTGACCGGACAGGCCGCGGTGCTCGTCGACGCCCGCGACGCCATAGCCGAGAAACTGCCCCTGGCGCTGGCCGTCGTGGTGCTGGCCACCCTGCTCCTGGTCTTCCTGCTCACCGGGAGCCTGCTGATACCCATCCAGGCGGTGCTGCTCAACGCGCTGAGCCTGACCGCGATGTTCGGGGCGGTGGTGTGGGTGTTCCAGGAGGGCCACCTCTCCGGACTGCTGTCCTTCACCTCCACGGGAGACATCGAGACCACCCTGCCCGTGCTGATGTTCTGCATCGCCTTCGGACTCTCCATGGACTACGGGGTGTTCCTCATATCCCGGATCAAGGAGGAGTACGACCGGACCGGGGACCACGAGGGTGCGGTGCGCGCCGGGCTGACCCGCACGGGCGGACTGATCACCGCGGCGGCCGTGATCCTGGCGGTGGTGATGGTCGCCATCGGCAGCTCGCGGGTGACCAACACCAAGATGCTGGGCCTGGGAATCGCGCTGGCCGTGCTCATGGACGCGATGGTCGTGCGGAGCCTGCTGGTGCCGGCGGTGATGAAGCTGACCGGGAAGGCCACCTGGTGGGCGCCGGCGCCGCTGCGTCGACTGCACGAACGCTTCGGGCTGAGCGAGGGGGAGCCGGCGCCGACCGCCGAGCAGTCCGAGCCCGGTCCCGCGCCCGTGCCCGCAGGGAGCCGCTAGCGGACGGGGCCCGGGAGGGTCCCGTCCCTGGACCGGATGCCGCGTCAGTCCTCGCGGCGTCCGCGGTTGCCGGGCCGGCGCGCCACCCAGGCGCGGATGGTGTCGGCGTACCAGTAGGGCTTGCCGCCCTCCACGTGGTCGGGTGCGGGCAGCAGCCCGTGCTTGCGGTAGGAGCGCACCGTGTCCGGCTGGACCCGGATGTGAGCGGCGATCTCCTTGTACGACCACAGCTGTCGGTCGCTCATCCTCGACACCTCCTCGTCCACGCCGCGGGGCCGGCCGGGAGGCCGTCGGGGGAGCCGGCGCGTGGACACTGACGATCACTCACGTTGTGCCCGGGGAACGACGCGGGGTGAGGTCAGGGGAGGGGCTGTCGTCCGGCTGTGACGGAAGACCCGCGTAATGCGGACATGCGTGACATCCCGACGACGCTCGTGACACAGGTGACACATGTGACACAGGCGGCACGCAGGGCGGGGCGGCGCCCCGGCTGAGGGGGCCGGGGCGGTCGGATCAGCTGTAGAGGGCCGGGCGTTGGGCCAGTTCCACCGGGGTCCGTACGCCGCTGCGGGCAGCCGTGAGGCCCGCCTCCGAGACGGCCGCCGCCGCATAGCCGTCCCACGCGTCGGGACCGTCCACGCGGCCCAGCGCGGCCGCGGCGACCCAGCGGCGCAGCTGGCGGTCGTAGGCGTCGGCGAACCGCACGGTGAAGTCCTGGTCGATCTCCCCGCCCCACCGGCCCGCCGACTGGACGACCATCGCGTGGCCGTCGCCGATCCGGGCGGTGCCGGACTCGCCGACCGCCTCGCACTGCACCTGGTAGCCGAAGCCGCAGTTGACGAAGATCTCCACGTCGACCACGGCCCCTCCGGAGGTCTCCATGAGGACGAACCGGGGATCGCGCAGCCCCTCGCGGGCGGCCGAGGCGGCCGAGGACGGCGTCGGGGAGAGCACGGTCACCGCGGTGATCTCCTGGCCCAGCAGCCAGCGGGCCGCGTCCACCTCGTGCACCACCGAATCGCTGATCAGCATGTCGCTGGTGAAGAAGGACGGCGAGGCGGCGTTGCGGTGCCGGCAGTGCAGGAACAGCGGGCGCCCGATGCCGCCCGCGTCGAGCAGCTCCTTGAGCCGCGCGTACTCGGCGTCGTAGCGCCGCATGAAGCCGACCTGGACGAGCCGGCGGCCCAGCCGCGCCTCCGCCTCCATGATCCGCAGGGCGCCCGCCGGATCGGGGGTCAGCGGCTTCTCGCAGAGCACCGGCAGCCCCCGCTCCAGCGCGTGCAGGATCGCTTCCTCATGGGCGGGCCCGGGCGAGGCGATCAGGACGGCGTCCACCCCGGGCGCCGCTATCGCGGCCGCCGGATCGGTGTGCGCACCCGCCCCCTCCAGACCGGCCGCGACCTCCTTGACCCGGTCCCCGTCCGGGTCGGCCACGGCCACCACCCGGGCCCCGCCGACCGTCCGCCCGAAGCGCCGGACGTGGTCGGAGCCCATCTTCCCGGTACCGATGACGGCGATGCCGAGCGTGCTGGTCATGTTCTGTTCCTCCACGAGGGTTCGTACGGCAGGTGCGGCCGGGGGACTCGGTTCAGCGGGCGCCGCAGGAGCGCAGGTAGGCGCGGGTGCGGCGGGCGATCGGCAGCGGACGGTCGGGCGGGCACGGGTACATGTCCTGCTCCACGATGGCGAACAGGTCCACGCCGAGCCGCTCGGCGGCCGCCAGCACCGGTTCCAGCGCGGGCACCCCCGCCGGCGGCTCGCACATCACCCCGCGGGCCACCGCCGGCCCGAAGGGAACCTGGTCCCGGACGACTTCGGCGAGGATCCGCGGATCGACCTGCTTGAGGTGGAGGTAGCCGATCCGCTCGCCGAACGTCTCGACGGCCCGGACGCTGTCGCCGCCGCAGTACGCGTAGTGCCCGGTGTCCAGGCAGAGGGAGACCAGCGCGGGATCGGTGGCGTCGAGGAAGCGCGCCACGTTCTCGGGGGTGTCGATGTGCGTGTCCGCGTGCGGGTGGACGACGATCCGCAGCCCGTACTCGTCCTGGACCCGCTTCCCCAGCCGCTCGGTCTGCGTGGTCAGTTCGCGCCAGCCCTCCGGGGTGAGGGTGCGGTCCTCCAGCACCTCGCCGGTCTTGTCGTCCCGCCAGAAGGACGGGATCACGACGAGGTGCGCCGCGCCCACGGCCCGGGTGAGCTCCGCGATCCGCGACACGTGCTCCCAGGTGTCCTCCCACACGGCGGGCCCGTGATGGAGTCCGGTGAAGACGGTTCCCGCGGAGACCCGCAGGCCGCGCGCCCCGACCTCGTCGGCGAGCCGGACGGGATCGGTGGGGAGATAGCCGTAGGGACCGAGCTCGATCCACTCGTACCCGGCTTCGGCGACCTCGTCGAGGAACCGCTCCCACGGGGTCTGCCGGGGATCGTCGGGGAACCAGACCCCCCAGGAGTCCGGAGCCGAGCCGACGCGGATACGGGTCAACGCGGGTGGTGAGGACGTCATACGGCCACCTTAGGGTGCGAGGCTCTTGGGTACGGGGAGCACTCGGTCGGGAGGAATGGTGTGGTGATGGCTGCGGATCCGTTGGCGTTCGACCTGATCACGATGGGCCGGATCGGGGTGGATCTCTACCCCTTGAAGACGGGCGTACCGCTCGGCGAGGCGGACACCTTCGGGAAGTTCCTGGGGGGTTCCCCGACCAACGTCGCCGTCGCGGCGGCCCGGCTGGGCCGGCGCACGGCGGTGATCACCCGGACCGGCGCGGACCCTTTCGGCGCGTATCTCCGGGCGGAACTGCGCGGGTTCGGGGTGGACGACCGGTGGGCCGGGGAGGTGGCGGCCTATCCGACGCCGGTGACCTTCTGCGAGATCTTCCCGCCGGACGACTTCCCGCTGTACTTCTACCGCTACCCGAAGGCGCCGGACCTGGAGATCGCCGCGGACGAGCTCGACCTCGACGCGGTGCGGGCGGCGCGGGTGTTCTGGATGACCGGTACCGGGCTCAGCGCGGAGCCGAGCCGGACGGCCACCCTGGCCGCGCTGGAGGCGCGCGGCAGGAGCCCCCTCACGGTGTTCGACCTGGACTGGCGCCCGATGCTGTGGCCCTCCGGCGAGGGGGCCGGGGCCGGAGCGGTGCCCGAGGGCGGGACCGCTGGACCGGTGGCCGGAGCCGAGGCCGGGCCGGTGTCCGAAGGTCGGGACGCCGGGCCGGGGGAGTGGTACCGCCGGGCGCTGTCCCTCGCCACCGTGGCCGTGGGCAACGCACAGGAGTGCGCGATCGCCACCGGCGAGACCGAGCCGTACGCGGCGGCGCGGGCGCTGCTCGCGGCCGGGGTGGAGCTGGCGGTGGTCAAGCGCGGCCCGGCCGGAGTCCTGGCCGTCCACCGCGACGGGACGGTGGCGGAGCTCCCCCCGGTACCGGTGACCGTCGTCAACGGCCTCGGCGCGGGGGACGCCTTCGGCGGGGCGCTGTGCCACGGGCTCCTCGCGGGATGGGAGTTGGAGCGGGTGATCGGCTACGCGAACGCGGCCGGGGCGATCGTGGCCTCGCGGCTGGCGTGCTCGACGGCTATGCCGTTCGCGGAGGAAGTGGAGGAGGTGCTCGGTCGTGCCGATGGTGTCTGAGTGGGCGATGGAATGGACGAGGCTGCTCGTGCTCGACCTCTCGCCCGGGGAGGTGTACGCGCACGAGTGCGCGGAATCGGAGTGGATCGTCCTCCCCCTGGCGGGCGGCTGCGAGGTCCGCTGCGCGGAGCCGTCCCCCACCCCGCTCCTTCCCGAAACCGGGGGCGAGGCCCCCGGCCCCCCACCCCAAACGCCGGCGGGGCTGCAACTCCCCTCCGCGCCACCTGCCCCCGCGGGCCCGCACGCGCAGGCCGACACCGGCCGCAATCCAGCCCCTCCGGCGTTTGAGGAGCGGGGTCCGGGGCGGCGCCCCGGGAGCGGGCCGCAGGTCTTTCGGCTTCGGGGGCGGCGCGGGGTGTTCGACGGCCCCGCCGACTTCGCCTACCTACCCCGGGACGGAAGCGCCGAGATCCGGTCGGGCGCAGGCGGCCGCTTCGCGCTCGTCGGCGCCCGCTGCGAGCAGCGGCTGCCCGCCCGGTACGGGCCCGCCGCCGAGGTCCCCGTAGAGCTCCGCGGAAGCGGACAGTGCTCCCGCCAGGTCAACAACTTCGCCGCCGCCGGCGTCTTCGACTGCGACCGCCTCATCGCCGTGGAGGTCCTCACCCCCGGCGGCAACTGGTCCTCGTACCCGCCCCACAAGCACGACGAGCACCACCCCGGCGAGGAATCCCGGCTGGAGGAGATCTACTACTACGAGATCGCCCCGCACGGGGACACGCCCGGCCTCGGCTATCAGCGTGTCAGCCCGTCCCCGGCGGGGAAGACCGACATCCTCACCGAGGTGAGGACCGGTGACGCGGTCCTCATCCCGGACGGCTGGCACGGTCCCTCCATCGCCGCGCCCGGCCACGACATGTACTACCTCAACGTCATGGCGGGACCCGGCGCGACCCGGGAGTGGCTCATCCGGGACCACCCCGACCACGGGTGGATCCGCTCCACCTGGACCGGCCAGGACATCGACCCCCGGCTGCCCTTCCACGACCGAGCGGAGGACCCCGCATGACACCGCAGCAGGCACAGCCGCAGCCGCACACCGTCCGGCTCACCGTCGCGCAGGCCCTCGTCCGCTTCCTCGCCCGGCAGTACACCGAGCGCGACGGGCACCGGCAGCGGCTGATCGCCGCCACCTGGGGGATCTTCGGCCACGGGAACGTCGCCGGGATCGGCCAGGCCCTGCTGGAGAGCGGCCGCGGGGAGATGCCGTTCCTGCAGGGCCGCAACGAGCAGGCCATGGTGCACGCCGCCGTCGGGTACGCGCGGCAGAGCGGGCGGCTGTCCGCGCACGCCGTCACCACCTCCATCGGCCCGGGCGCCACCAACCTCGTCACCGGGGCCGCCCTCGCCACCATCAACCGGATCCCGGTGCTGCTGCTGCCCGGGGACGCCTTCGCGACCCGGCCCGCCGACCCCGTGCTCCAGCAGCTGGAGGTCCCCCATGCGGGTGATGTCTCCGTCAACGACACCCTGCGCCCCGTCTCCCGCCACTTCGACCGCATCACCCGCCCCGAGGCCCTGATTCCGGCCGCCCTCCAGGCCGTACGGGTCCTCACCGACCCGGTGAGCACCGGCGCCGTCACCCTCGCGCTGCCGCAGGACGTACAGGCCGAGGCGTACGACTGGCCGGAGGAGTTCCTCGCCGAGCGGGTGTGGGGCGTACGCCGGCCCCGGCCCGACCGCACCGAGCTCGCGGCCGCCGCCCGGGCCGTACGGGGCTCCGCGCGGCCGCTGATCATCGCCGGCGGCGGGATCCGGCACAGCGCGGCGGGCGCGGCGCTGGCGGAGTTCGCCGAGGCCACCGGGATCCCGGTGGCCTCCACCCAGGCGGGCAAGGGGGCCCTGCCGTGGGACCACCCCGCCGATGTGGGCGGGATCGGGCACACCGGCACGGCCACCGCCGACGCGCTGGCCCGCGAGGCCGATCTGGTGATCGCCGCCGGGACCCGGCTCACCGATTTCACCACCGCCTCCGCGACGCTCTTCCAGCACCCCGGCGTGCGGTTCCTCGGGCTCAACCTCGACCCGTACGACGCCCACAAGCTCGCCGCCCGCCCCCTGGTCTGCGATGCGCGGGCGGGCCTGGAGGAACTGGGGGCGGAAGTCGCCGGGTACCGGGTGGACCCCCCGTACGAGGCGGCGTACAAAGAAGGGAAGAGGGCGTGGGAGCGGCTGGTCGACGGGGCCTACGCGGCTCCCGACGAGGACTCCGTCCCGACGCAGGCACAGGTGCTGGGTCTGCTGGACGGCCTCGTCGACGGTGACGACATCCTGATCAATGCCGCCGGTTCGCTCCCCGGGGACCTGCACAAGCTCTGGCGGGCCCGCTCCGCGGACCAGTACCACGTCGAATACGGGTACTCCTGCATGGGCTACGAGATCCCCGCCGCGATCGGCACCGCGCTGGCCGCTCCCGGCCGGCCGGTGTGGGCCCTGGTCGGCGACGGGACGTACCTGATGAACCCGACCGAGATCGTCACCGCCGTGCAGGAGGGGATCCCGGTCAGGCTGGTGATCCTGGACAACCACGGATACGCCTCGATCGGCGGCCTCTCGGAGGCGGTGGGAGCCGAGGGGTTCGGTACCGCCTACCGCTTCCGGGCGGAGGACGGTTCGTACGGCGGTGCGCCGCTGCCGCTGGACCTGGCGGCCAACGCGGCCTCCCTCGGGATGGCCGTCATCCGCCCCCGCACCATCGGTGACCTGCGCAAAGCCCTCGCTCAGGCGCGGGATGCGGACCGTCCCACATGTGTCTACGTGCAGACCCGAACACCCGACACTGTGTCGGGCCCGCCCCCCGCACAGGCGTGGTGGGATGTCCCTGTGGCCGAGACCGCGACCCGTGCGTCGGCGGCCCTGGCCCGAGAAGAGTACGACCGGCAAGCCGCGCAGCGACGTCGCCATCTGTGAAGGAGTTAGGCATGAAGACCGTCAACCACTGGATCGGTGGCAAGACCGTCGAGGGCGCGTCGGGCAACTACGGCCCGGTCACCGACCCGGCCACCGGCGAGGTCACCACGCAGGTCGCCCTCGCGTCCGCCGACGAGGTCGACGCGGCCGTACGGGTCGCCAAGGAGGCGTTCCTGTCCTGGGGACAGTCCTCGCTGGCCGCCCGCACCAAGGTGCTGTTCGCCTACCGCGCCCTGCTGGACGCCAACCGCGACGCGATCGCCGAGCTGATCGTCGCCGAGCACGGCAAGGTGCACTCCGACGCGCTGGGCGAGGTCGCCCGCGGCCTGGAGATCGTCGAGCTGGCCTGCGGGATCACCGTGCAGCTCAAGGGCGAGCTGTCCACCTCGGTGTCCAGCCGCGTGGACGTCTCCTCGATCCGCCAGCCGATCGGCGTCGTCGCGGGCATCACCCCGTTCAACTTCCCGGCGATGGTGCCGATGTGGATGTTCCCGCTGGCCGTGGCCTGCGGCAACACCTTCATCCTCAAGCCGAGCGAGAAGGACCCCTCGGCCTCCACGCTGCTGGCGCAGCTGGCGAGCCAGGCCGGCCTGCCGGCGGGCGTCCTCAACGTCGTCCACGGTGACAAGGTCGCCGTCGACGCGCTCCTCGCGCACCCCGACGTCGCGGCCGTCTCCTTCGTGGGCTCGACCCCGATCGCCCGCCACATCCACGCCACCGCCTCCGCCAACGGCAAGCGCGTCCAGGCCCTGGGCGGCGCCAAGAACCACATGCTGGTGCTGCCGGACGCCGACCTGGACGCCGCCGCCGACGCCGCGGTCTCGGCCGCCTACGGCTCGGCCGGCGAGCGCTGCATGGCCATCTCCGCGGTCGTGGCCGTCGGCTCCATCGGCGACACGCTCGTGGACAAGATCCGCGAGCGCGCCGAGAAGATCAAGATCGGCCCCGGCAACGACCCGACCTCCGAGATGGGCCCGCTGATCACCGCGGCCCACCGCGACAAGGTCGCCTCGTACGTGACGGGCGCGGCCGCGCAGGGCGCCGACGTGGTCCTGGACGGCACCGGCTACACGGTGGAGGGCAACGAGAACGGCCACTGGATCGGCCTCTCGCTGCTGGACAACGTCAAGACCGACTCCGACGCCTACCGCGACGAGATCTTCGGCCCGGTGCTGTGCGTGCTGCGCGTCGACACCTACGAGGAGGGCGTGGCGCTCATGAACGCCTCGCCGTTCGGCAACGGCACCGCCATCTTCACCCGTGACGGCGGCGCCGCCCGCCGCTTCCAGCTGGAGATCGAGGCGGGCATGGTCGGCGTCAACGTGCCGATCCCGGTGCCGGTGGGCTACCACTCCTTCGGTGGCTGGAAGGACTCGCTCTTCGGCGACCTGCACATCTACGGCAACGACGGCATCCAGTTCTACACCCGCGGCAAGGTCGTCACGACCCGCTGGCCCGACCCGTCGGACGCCCCGGCCGGCGTCGACCTCGGGTTCCCGCGGAACCACTGACCGACTCGCAGGACCGCCCGACCGCTCGCCCCCCGCAACCCTCACCGCGGGGGGCGAGCCCGTTTCCGGTCCGCCCCCGGCCCGGAGCGCCTCCGCTCAGAGCAGCGACCAGACGTCGGCCGCCGCCGTCTGCGACCAGACGGGGTCCCCGTGCCCGTAGCCCGGGACGACGCTGAAGCGGACCCGCGGGTTGCCGCCCGCCCGGATCAGCCGGGGGCCGCGCGTGTGGTCCCCGCGGCCCAGCTCGGTGTTGATCCACACCACTTCGGCGGAGATCCGCTCCCAGTCGACCGCGTACGTCTTCTCGTCGCCCGCCCAGACCGCGGCCAGGTCCCGCGCCAGCGCGTTCGGGATGAGCCCGCTGCCCAGGCCGGCGGTGGCCGCGTGCCAGGTCGCGAGCGTGGTGTGGGTGAGGCCGAAGCGGTCCCCGGCCGGGGTGGCTCCGAAGGAGTAGGAGCCCGCGGCGTGGCCCTGGGTGTGGATCCAGTCCGCCGGGCCGGGCAGCAGGGAGGTGCGGACCAGCGCGAAGTGGGCGAGCCCGGCATGGGTGAAGCGGAGCCCGGGATCCGGGGGCCAGGGGACCTCCGAGGAGCCCGCCGGGTCGGTGACGGCCCGGGCGAACAGCGCCGCCAGGCCCGGGTCCGTCGCGTACGCACCCCGCTCGATCAGGGCCTCGTACGCGTCCCGGGTCTGGGCCGCCCGTACGGCCAGGTCGCCGGAGTAGGGGCCGGTCGTGTCCAGGGCCACCACCCGGGTCAGGCGGGGCGAGTCGTCGTGCGCGGCCGCGTCCAGGGCGAGCAGGGCCCCGGCGGAGTGGCCGACGTACTGGTACGGCAGCCCGAGCGCCCCGTCCAGCGCCTCCACGACCGCGGCCAGATCCCGGTGGTGCGCCGCGAGCCCCAGGTCGGGGCCGATGTCCTCCGCGGCCGCGGCGTCCTCCCGCGGGGTGACGCCGACGACGAGCAGGCCCTCGCGGCGCAGCCGGTGGGCGAGGTTCAGGTCGGAGGGGGTGAAGAAGGCGGAGCCGAAGTTCAGTCCGGCGCCCGGCAGGAGGTACGCGATCCCGTGCGGGGTCCGCCGGGTGTCCGCGACCACGTCTACCGCGACCGGGGCCGGACCGCCGTCGTCGAGCGGGAGCGTGAGCCGGATCCAGCCGTCCCCCGGGACGTACACCGCGGTACCGGTGCCCAGCGTCCGCTCGACGAGGGTCAGCAGCCCGATCCCCGCCGTGGCGGTGTCCGCCGGAGGACCTGCGGGGACGGTTCCGTGCGCCGGCCGGCCGGGCCCCGCTTCGCCGTGCTGTCGTGCCATGTGTGGTGCCCCCCGGCGCCGTTGCCTGCCCGGCGATGGCCGGATGCCGTCACCTGGGGACACCCTTGCCGATCAGCGCGCTTCAGCCAAGTCCGGTGCCGGTTCCGGCCGTTCGGCGGCGGCTCGGCGGCGTCGGCGCAGCACCCGGGCGGCGATGGCGGCGCCGGCCAGCACCAGGAGGGCGCCGAGCGCGGTCCACGGCACGGCGAGGAACCCCGTAGCGGAGGAGGAGACGAGGTCGGGGTAGGCGGAGGCGCCGGCGGTGATGTCGACGGTGACCCAGTCCGACTGGGGTGCGTCCGCCCACTCCTCGGTCAGCTCGATCCGCTGGCCCGGCAGCAGGACGAGCTTCAGCTCACGGGACGGCCGGTCGAGCACCCGGCGGCCGAACAGCCCCTCGGCGGAGACCGTCACCTTCGGCTCGACGACCACGTTGCCCCGGTTGACCAGGGAGTACGTGATCTTGGCGCGGGCGTCCTTGACCCAGGGCAGCAGCGGCGCCGCCCGGCTGACCTTCACGTCCTCCACGCTCAGCCCCGGGGTCACCGGCCCCGGAACCCGGAAGTACATCCGGGCGCCGACCTGGCGCTTCACCCCGACCTGGACCTTTCCCTCCTGCTGGATGCCCTCCACCTCGGTGTTGAGGGCGACGATCCCGCCCACGTGGTCACCGGGCGTCGCGTCCGCCGGGACCTTCACGGAGAACGGGAAGTCCTTGCGGCCCTTGGGCGGCACGGTGACGGTCGTCTTGGCCTCGGGCGGCAGCACGACCCACGTGCCCACGTCCTTGGGCTTCGTCTCCACCGGCAGCAGCGCGAACCCGCCGCCCACCGGGGTGTTGACGGCATCGGTGGCGAATATCTGGAACGTCAGCTCCTTGTCGGAGGAGTTCACGATCGTCGCGCTGTCGCTGATGGTGGTGCCGGCCTCGCCCTGGTGGAAGAAGTACGCCCGGTCCGTCATCGCCGCACCGGCCGGGGGTGTCGGGAAGACGCCCCAGGTGCCGTTGTCCGCGGCCGTCGCGGGAAGGGCCGGGAGCAGCAGGGCGGCGAGGCCGAGGAGCAGGCCGAGGAGGAGGGTGCGGGTGCGCATGGGCGGTTCTCCAGTCGGGCCGGACGGGGAAGGGGATCGCTGGTGGGGTGCAGCGGGGGAGGGGATGTGCGGAAGGGTGGTGCGGCGCCGGAGCGCCGCACCACCCGGGTGGAGCGGGGTCGTACGGGTCAGGCGATCGAGAAGGTGACGACCGACTGGTAGCTGTCCGCGAACATGAACGGCGGGAGCTGGATCATTCCGGCTCCGCCGATCTCGAACTCGCCACCGGTCAGCTCGTCACCGCCCGCGGCCGCCGAGGCGACCTTCAGCGGGACGTCGGAGATCGCACCGGGCGCACCGACGGTGCAGGCGCTCGGGCTGGCCGGGTTGGTCACCTTGCAGGTCGGCTGGATGCCGATCTGCGCCGTGGCCATGGAGTGTCCGGTGACCGAGTTCAGGAACGGCGTCCGGGTCGCCGAGACGTCCCAGCCGAGGGTCCCGCCGCGGAAGTCCTGGACGGCCATCGCGGTGAACTGACCGACGACCGACTGGGACTTGCCGTTGATGGTGACCGAACCGAAGTCGACGGCGGGGTTGCCCCCCTGCGGGCCGATGGCCAGCGGGCCGGGCAGGACCTCTACGTCGACCGGGTTCTGCACACCGGGCTGCTCGACGATGAACGAGTAGTCCTTGTACGGGAGGACCGCGCCGTCGATCCGGATCTTGTCGGCAGGCTGGTTGACGACGATGGTGCAGGTCGCGACGCCGGCCGCGGTGGCCGTGCCGGTACCCGTGTCACCCGTGGCCGTACCGTTCTTGAGCGCGGAGCAGGTGACCGCACCTGCCGGGAAGTTGGCGCCCGTGACGACGACTTCCTGGCCCGCCTTGCCGCTGTTGGGCGTCAGCTTGGTGGTGATCGGGTCCTTGGGCAGGGCCTCCACGGCCACCGAGCCGAGCGAGGCGCTCGGACGCGGGTTCGGGGTGCAGGTGGTGGTGAAGACCGAACCCATGAGGCTCGCGTCGGTCACCGCCAGGTCCAGGGCCACGTTCACCGTGGTGCCCTCGGTGCCGTCCGGGATCTTGATGGTGCCGGAGAAGCCGGCGGGGTCGAGCGGCACGCCCGGCACCACGTCGACCGTCTCGGGCGGACTGACCACCGTCTGGAGGGTGGACCCGACCTTGAGGGTGATCTTCGAGACGTTGGTGGTCTTCACCGCGAAGCCGGGGACCACCGGGCTCGGACCCGGGTCGATGGCGATCGGGACCACGTCGCCGGCCTTGGCGCTGTCGGGCAGCGTGATCGTGTAGTTCTGGGCGCCCGAACCACCCGGCTGGGGTGCGGGCGCGACGCAGTCCATCTGGACGGGCGTCGTCTTGGTCGCGGCCTGCGCGGTGCCCGACAGACCCACCACGGCGCCCGTCAGGGCCAGGGACAGAGCGCCAGCCCCGGCCAGAACTCTTCGTCGAAACGTTGTACTCACTGGGTCGCGACTCCTTCGTCATACGAACCCTCCCCCCACCCGCTGTGTGGGGGAGGTCGAGCCGGTGCGGTGGCCGACATTGACGCGTCGCGGGATTGAGAAGTCAATGACTTGCTTTCGCCCGAAGCACACAGAAATTGATGTGCCATCAGGCCGGGTGGAGCGGAGGGGCGGATACCTGTTGTCGGGTGCGCAGTGCGGGTGGGGCGGGTGGGGTCTGCGGGTGGTCCGCCGGGGCGGGGTGGCGCCGCCGGCGGAGGGTCCCGTAGGGGCTACCTGACGGGCTGCTCGGCGGGCTGCTCGTCCGCCGGCTTGTCGGGCTGCTTGACGGGCTGCTCGTCCGTCGGCTTGTCGGGCTGCTTGGCGGTCGGGACGTGCAGCAACAGGTTCGGGGTCCCGGCCGGCAGGGCGGTGATCCGGTCCCGCACGGAGTCCCGTACGAGGACTTCGGCCACCTGGGCCGGCGTCTGGCGCGGGCTCCCGGCCGCCAGGCCCCGCGCGAGCACCAGCGCGGCCGCGCCCGCCACGTGCGGGGACGCCATCGAGGTGCCGGAGGCGCGGGCGAGGGCCGTGGCGGAGCCCTTCCATGCGGAGGTGACGGCCACCCCGGGTGCGGAAAGGTCCACGCAGGCGCCGTGATTGGAGAAGGAGGCTCGCCGGTCCAGTGCGTCCGTCGCGCCCACCGTGAGCGCCTGTGGGACGCCGGAGGGGGAGCCGGTGCAGGCGTTCTCGCCCGAGTTGCCCGCCGCCACGGCGAAGGTGATCCCCGACGCGATCGCCCGCGTCACCGCCCGGTTGAGCGCGAAGCTGTGGCCGCCGCCCAGGCTCATGTTGGCCACGGCCGGGGTGGCGGGCGACTTGAGGGCGTCCTTCACCAACCAGTCGATGCCCCGCGTGATGGCCGACAGCGTCGCGTCCCCGCGGCAGTCCGCCACCTTCACGGCGACGAGCGAAACCCCCTTGGCCACCCCGTAGGTGGCTCCGCCGACGGTCCCCGCGACGTGCGTGCCGTGGCCGTTGCAGTCCGTGGCGCCTTCCATGAACACCGCGTTGGCTCCCCAGCGGGCCCGGCCGCCGAACTCCTGGTGCAGGGTGTTGATCCCGGTGTCCACGATGTACGCGGTGACCCGCTCGGCCTTGGCCGGGTACGCGTACGAGCCGTCGAGGGGCAACTCGCTCTGGTCGAGCCGGTCCAGGGACCAGGGCGCGGGGGTCTGGACGAGCGGGACGTCGACGGCGGGGGTGCTGCCGGTGGGGGTGTCGTCGATCCGGAAGAGCGCGTCGGGCTCCACGGAGGCCACCCGGGGATCGGCGGCGAGTTCGGCGGCGCGGGCGGCGGTGGTGCGGACGGCGAAACCGCTCAGGGCGGTGTCGTAGACGTCCCCGACGGTGTCGCCGGAGGCCTCGGCCTCGGCGGCGAGGGCGCGGGTGGCGGCGGCCGCGGAGGCACGGGTGACGCCGTCCTTGAGGACGACGACGTAGGGGGCCGTGGGGGCGTCGGAGGCGGCGGCTGCGGCGTGTGCGGAGTGCGGCGGCAGGGCGGTGGCCGCCGCCAGCAGGGCGGCGGCCGGGAGCAGCGCGGTGAATGCGGTCATGCCGCCGATGCTCGGCGAGGCACGCCGCGCCCGCGCGGAGGGTGCGCCGACTGGCCCCACGACACGCCGCCCCTGGGGGCGCCGACCGTCCGGGGGGTTTCCCACGACCCGGTCCGGGTCGGTTCGGACCAGGTCGGTTCGGGCCCGCCCGGTCCGTGCCCGGTCGGTCCGGAACCGAGCCCCCACGTATCCGGGCGCCCGTGCCCGGCGCGGGGCCCGAGTCCCCGGAACGGGGCGGCACCGGGCGGCCGCTCGGTCTGGGCTCGCGCCCCCGGGTGCCTGACGGCACGGGCTGATCCGGGCCGACCCGACAGGCCCTAGGGCCTGTCGTCAAACTCCCGTCTGCCGCGCGACGCCTGGCACGCGCTCTCGCCGCACCGGACGGAAGCCAAGTACGTCCAGTACGCGGGCTTCCGCCCGGCACGCCGAGAGCACGCACCAGACGCCGCGCGGCCGCCCTTCGGGCGACGACGGGATTTTGACGACAGGCCCTAGCGGGGTGTCCTGCCGATCAGGCAGGGGCGCGGCGCCCGGTACCGCGAGCTTGGCCGCGTTGTCGTCGGTCGCCGACTTCCCGAGCTCTCGGCAACACTCGAGCAGGGGAGGCCCCCTTCGCGTCGACTCCCTCCTCCGCCTTGCGGAGCACGGCACCGGTCGCCGCTGCCCGGTCCGGCCCGATCCGCAAGGCACCCGCTAGCGGGTGACGGGCCAGCCGAGCATCCTGAAGACCCCCTCGTCGCGGGCGCCGGCCGCCCCGTACGTGGCCAGCGCGGCCTCGTTGTCGGTGTCGACACCCACCCACATGCCGTAGCAGCCACGCGACTCCGCCTCGGTGGCGAGTGCCTCGGTCAGGGCCCGGCCGAGGCCGCGCCGGCGGTGGGCCTCGTCCACGGAGAGCTCGTAGAGGCACATCTCGGTGCCCTTGTCGGGATGGACCATCTCGATGCCGGAGACCATGCCGACGGGTACGCCGTCGACGTAGGCGATCAGCATCAGGTGCCCCGGTGAGGCGAGGAACCGCTCCGACCAGTCCGCGCGGGCGGGCCCGTCGAAGAGGGCTTCGGCGGCTAGGAGTTCGGCGACGGTGCGTGCGGGGCGGATGTCCATGGCGGCGACGATAGCGCTGCCGAGCGCGATGGCGAGAGTGCTGAGGAGGGTGGTGCCGGGAGTGCTGAGGAGGGTCTGGCGGGAGCGGTGAGGAGGGCGGTGTTGCTGGTGGTGCAGGGACTGGTGAGGACGACGGTGTCGGGAGCCGCGTAAGAGAGCGCTGCCGAAGGCGATGGCGAGCGTGGTGCCGGGTGGCGAAGAGGGTGCTGCCGGGAGCGGCGTAGGAGAGCGCTGCCATGGGCGGTGGCGAGAGCGATGGGGGCGGGCACGAGGGGAGCGGTGCCGAAGGCAGTGCCCGGAGCGGCGAGAAGAGGCGGGGCGAAGGTGGGCCGAGGCGGGGGTGCATGAGGGCTGCGGCAGGGGCTGTGGCGCAGTGGTGAAGGCGGTGCCGGGGGGTGTGGCGGAGGTGGCGGCGATAATGGCTGGATGATCAACGGGGAGCATGGCTTCGACACGGAGTGGCGTGCTGCGCCGGAGCCCCTGCGCAGGGCGCTCGTCCTCGCCTACGAGGCGCTCGCGGCCGGGGGCCTGGCGGTCGGGGCGGTGCTGACGGACGCCGACGGGCAGCCGGTCGCCGAAGGGCGCAACGAGGCGTACGAGGACGGCCCTGGCGCCGGGCCGCTGCGCGGCACACCCCTGGCCCACGCCGAGATGAACGCGCTGGGGGCCGCCCGTACGGGCTGGGACCTGGGCACGGCGACGCTGTGGAGCACCCAGGAGCCGTGCTCGATGTGCGCTGCCGCAGCCGAGTTCACCGGCGTGGGGCGAGTCCGGTACCTCGCCCCGGACCCGTGGGCGCTGTCGAGCGGCAACGGCGCCGGATCCGACGCCGACCCGGGCCGGCCGCACTGGCTGCTGGTGGCCAATGCCATGTTCCTGCGGAGCGTTGCATCGGCCTCGGAGGGCTCCGAGGAACCGCAGATCCTGACCCACCACCGAGCCGTCGAACCGGAGACCGCCGCCTTCCACGACAGCCTGCCGCCGGGCCTGCCCACGGCCACCTCACCGGAGGAGTGGCTGCGCCCCCACTGGGCCGGACTCGCGGAACTCGCGACGGCCCGCGAGCTGCGTACGCGCCGCTGAACCCGCCCGGCGGGCCCGGATCAGGGGGCCGGGGCCGACACTTGCCGGGCCGGGATGCCGTCCTGCGCCCCCGCTCCCGGAGACGGGGTGCCGTCGGTCCAGGCGTAGACCTCCTTGCCGCGCACCGTGACCTGGTACTGGAGGTCGCCACGGCACTCGGGCCGCTCCTCGGCCCTGGTGCCCGCCGGCCACCACTGGGCCTCCAGCGCCGTCCCCGCGTGCTTGCCGGGCGTGCCCGCCGAGCACTGCGGGCCGTCCAGCGGGGTCGCGCCCAGCGTGAAGCGGAGCAGCCGCGCCTTGCCGTCGGTGCGCGCCATTATTCGCACGTCGGTCGCGTCCCTCGGCACCCAGCGCGGCAGCACCCACGTCGCCTCCCCGCGCCCCGACTTCCCGCGCCCCGGCTCCCCGTGCCCCGACTCCGCACGCGTCGGAGCGTCGGCGGCCGTCGCGAAGCGCATGCCCTTCTCCTTGAACACCCGGTCGTTGATCGTGTCGGTCAGGGGGTTGGGCGGGAGGTTGGGCAGCGCGATGGCTGCGGTGGCGAGGACTCCCACGGTGGCGGCGGCGATGACGAGAGGGCGGCGGTTCATGTCTACGAGTATTCGCGGCGACGGCCGTAGTCCGCGTCCCTCCCGAGGCTGAACCGAATCTCTGCCGGAAGAGTGACATCGGCTCATACCTGAGTCCCGGTCCGGGCCTCCGCCGGCCCTCCGGCCGAGCCACGGGTCCCTCCCGAGACGGATACCGGGCGCCCGCGCGTACCGCCCCGACACCCGTGATGGCGCGCCTCGTTAGAGGACGCGTGCCCCACCCCCCAGCCCCAGCCCCCGCCGCACCGGCCCCCACCCCCGCCCGCACCCACACCCCCACCCGGACCGGAGCCCGCCTGTCCGCTCTCGTCTCCGGCGCCGTGGCCGCCGTACTGGCCCTCGCGCCACCGGCGTTCGCGGCTCGGCAGGCCCCGCTGGTTCCGCAGGACAAGCCGCAGGTGCTGAGCGGCTGGACGCAGCCGGGCGCGGCCAGCCAGGACGCCTGGACCGCGGCGCGCGACAACCGGGCCGAGTGGGATCCGTACGGCTTCGACTGGTCCACGGACTACTGCACCACGTCCCCGGACAACCCCTTCGGGTTCCCCTTCCGAACGGCCTGCGCACGACACGACTTCGGCTACCGCAACTACAAGGCGGCGGGGGAGTTCCAGGCGGCCAAGCCCCGGCTGGACGAGATGTTCCACGCCGACCTGAAGCGGGTCTGCGCCCGCTACTCGGGCGCCCGCAAGGCCTCGTGCGAGGGCACCGCGTGGACCTACTACCAGGCTGTCAAGGCCTTCGAGTAGCCCTCAGGGCGTGAGCCACCGGCGTCGTCCGGTGTGGTCACAGTGAGATGGGGCCGACGTCAGCGGCGGTCCGGGCCAGTGCGCGGATGGTGGGGCTGTCGGCGGTGGAGCGCCAGATCAGGGCCAACTGGAGGTCGGGGGGCGTCGTGGAGGGGCACGAAGGCGATGCCGGGGTGGGTGTTGTAGCGAGCGGCGAGCACGCCCAGCGGGTGGACGCACAGTCCGGCGGCCACCAGGGCAAGGATCTCGTGGAAGGTGTGCGCGGCGGGGCCGCGGGGGATCCGGCGGCCGAGCGGTGTGCGTGTGGGGACCATGGACGCGATCCAGTACTCGGGTGCGTCGGGGCCGAGGTCGGCGACGCGGTTGTCGGCGAGATCTTCCAGGGACGCAGCGCCGAGACCAGCCAGTGGATGCCCTGCCGGCACGGCCAGAACGCGGCCTCCGGTGGCCACGGTGGGGCCGATGGTGAGGTCCGGTTCGGCCACGGGCAGCCACAGCACGTTCACATCCGTCTCTCCGGTGCGCAGGGAGGTGAACGGGTCGCTGCCCACGACTTCGGTGAACTGCACGTCGCTGCCGGGATGGCGGCTGCGGAACGCGTCGAGGTGGGGGCGCAGTTCGTAGCCGAGCATGCCGATGACGCCCAGCCGCACCCGGCCCGCGCCCAAACCGGCCGCCCCGGCGCGGGCGAGTCCCGCTTGGAGGAGGTCGTGGGCCTCCTGCAGATCTTCGCGGAGGCGTCGGCCGACCGGGGTCAGGGCCACGCGCCGGCTGGTGCGGTCGAACAGTGCCGCGCCGATGCGCCGCTCCTGCTTGCTGATGGCCTGACTGATGAACAAGCCGACGAGCACCCCGATGAACAAGCCGACGAGCACTCCGATCAGCAAGCCGACGAGCAACCCGAGCCACCCGATGAGCATCCCTCCGGCCATCGCTGACCGCTTCGAGATCGAAGCGCTGCGCGGCGAGCTCAGCGATGCGGTGATGATGCGCGACTACGACCGCGTCGCATCGCTGTTCACACCCGCCGGCGCACTGCGGTGGCCGCACATCGGCAAGGAGTTCGTCGGCCGGGACGAGATCCGGGACGGGATCGAGTGGGGGCAGGGCCTTTGGGGGTTCTTCGTGCAGAACGTCCACCCCGGCACCGTCCAGTTGGACGGTGACACCGCGGTCGGTCGTGCGTACGTCCAGGAGTTCGGGCGCATGCGCGACGGCAGCTCACACTCGAACTTCGCCGTGTACCACGACCGATACCAGCGCACCCCCGGCGGCTGGAAGTTCGCCGAGCGCGTCTATGAGGTCAGATACCTCGACTCCACCCCCCTGGCGGGCTCGCCGCTCCCCGTAGCGCCCGCGGCCTGACGGCTGCCCCGCCGCAGTGGAGGGCCACCCCGCGGAACCGGGGTGGCTGCTGCGGGACTTCGCGCCCGTCCCGGTGCGGGTACTCCCCGCAGAGCAGCGGCACCGCCTCCCGCCGCCGGACGACCACGGCGCTGCGCGGCGGCAATCTGACTGTCACCGGGGCCCCTGCCCGCACCGCCCGCAGGTGTCCCACGCCGAAGCCCTTCACCGACTTCACCGATGACCCAGGAGCCGTCATGTCCACATCACTGCATGAGCCCCACGCGGCCCCGCTCCGGGGCGCGGCCCCGGGCCCGCGCGGCGCCGTCGCGCTGCTCACCGTCTCGCTCTCCTACGCCGCACTCACCGCTGTGTACGTCGTCACCAACCGCGCCGCCCCGCGGCCCGGCACCCCCGGCCGCGACATCCTGAGCCAGTACGTGCGCGACCACGGCGCAGCGATCGACCTGGGAGCCTTCCTGCTGCTCGTCGCCGCCGCGCTCATGGTGCCCGCCGCCGCCATCCTGGCCCGGCTGGTGCGGCGGGGGCAGGGGCCGGGGCAGGATCAAGGCGCCTCCCCGGCGACGGCATTCGCCGGCGGACTGCTGGCCAGTGGCGCGCTGGCCTGCAGTGCCGCGCTCAGCTGGACCCTCGGCCGGCTTCCGCAAGAGGCGCCCGCGGCCTTGGCCCGCACCCTGGCGGACCTTTCCTTCCTCGCCGGTGGTCTCGGGTACGCCGTGTCCTTCGCCCTCCTGGCGGGAGGTGCCTGCCTGGCGGCCCGCGGGAGCGGGCTCCTGCCACGCGCCTGCGTCGCCACCGGGCTCGTCATCGCCGCCGCCGGACTGGCCGCCGCCCTCACGCTCATCGTCTTCGGCTTCAGCTACCTGCTGCCCGTCGTCCGATTCGGCGGCACGGCATGGCTGGTGTGGGCCGCGTTCGTGCTGGCCCGCTCACGCCCGACCGCGCCGGGGGTGAACGCCTGACCGCCGCCTCGCCGTTCGGCCGGACCTCCGACCCCGCCGCAAGGGGTGGTGAGGGGGTCAAGGGGTGGCGATGGGGCTTACGTCAACGCTACGGAGGTCGCGCTAAAGTGCCGCTGACCTGGGCGGGAGCCCTCCGGGGAGACAGTCCTCCGGATGGTGGGAAAGAAGTGCCCCCGGCAGGACTCGAACCTGCGGCCAAGTGCTTAGAAGGCACCTGCTCTATCCACTGAGCTACGGGGGCCGGAAGGTGGCCGTGGTGGCCTGGAGCCCCGGGATGGGGGTGGGGCTGTGGTCCGTGCCGGGTCAAGGATAGGGCTCCGGTTGCCTTGTCCCGGTTGCTTCACTCGCGTGCCACGATGTGGAGGTTCGGTGAAGCGGTCCCGATAATCGCAGGCAGGTGCGATTCTCGCACCGCTTTTGCGCCGTGGCGCCCTGGGTGTTGTGCACTCGTTATGCCTGCGCCCCACTCGTCCGCTGTGTCCGGGATGTGCCGCTGGAGTAGCGCTCGGCGCGCAGAGGACGTATAAGCTTCAAAAATGCTCCTAAATTGGGCATTCTTCGCATGTGGTGACCTTGGATGTTCGGCCTCAGCTGCTCGATGCCCTGTCCGCCCTGCGCGACCGGGTCGCGTCCGTGCGTCTGCCGCTGCCCCTGCCCGGCGCCCCCCGCGCCCGCCAGACCAGAGCGGAGCTGCTCGCGCAGCTCGACGACTACCTCGTACCCCGGCTGAAGGCGCCGGAGGCGCCGCTGCTCGCCGTCGTCGGCGGGTCCACCGGGGCCGGTAAGTCCACCCTCGTCAATTCCCTCGTGGGGCGC
Source organism: Streptomyces stoeckheimensis (assembly GCF_045822005.1). Taxonomy (NCBI): domain Bacteria; kingdom Bacillati; phylum Actinomycetota; class Actinomycetes; order Kitasatosporales; family Streptomycetaceae; genus Streptomyces; species Streptomyces stoeckheimensis. The sequence continues at coordinate 5,868,192 of NZ_CP169550.1, forward strand.
CAAGTGAGTGAAGCCGGAGTGCTCCGGCCCACGACGCGCACCCCCGTCCTCGTCTGCCATCCGGATGACCACCACTGGTTCGCCGGGGTGCGGGTGCTGCCCGATCTGATGCGGGTCTGGGCCCCCCAGGACGACGAGGACACCCCCGTGTCCGCCCGCAAGTCCGCACACCGGCCGGGCGACCGGCACGGGCGTGGGTACCCGCCCACCCCCCGCGAGGTGCGGATCGAGACCGTCTCCACCCTGCCCCGCGGCCTCGCCATCCTCGACGCCCCCGACATCGACTCCCTGGTGGTCGACAACCGCACCCTCGCCGCCCAGCTCATCTGCGCCGCGGACGTCTGGGTCATGGTCACCACCGCCTCGCGGTACGCCGATGCCGTGCCCTGGCACCTCCTGCGCACCGCCAAGCAGTACAAGGCCACCCTCGTCACCGTCCTCGACCGGGTCCCGCACCAGGTGCTCGCCGAGGTCTCCCGCCAGTACGGGGCCCTGCTCACGCGGGCCGGGCTCGGCGAGGTGCCCCGGTTCACGGTGCCCGAGCTGCCCGAATCGGCCGGCGGGGGCGGGCTGCTGCCCGCCAGCGCCGTGGCCCCGCTGTTCGCCTGGCTCGCGCACCACGCGCAGGACCCGGCCGCCCGCCAGTACGCCGTCGGGCGCACCGCACTCGGCGCGCTCGACTCCCTCGGGCGCCGGATGCCGGAGCTCGCCTCGGCCGTCGCGGCCCAGCACGCCGCCGCCGTACGGCTGACCTTCGCCGTCGAGGACGCCTACAAGCGGGAGGGCAAGCGGGTCCGGGGCCGCCTGGACCGGGGCGCCGTACTCGCCGGGGACGCACTGACCCGCTGGCGCGGCTACCCCCTCGACACCAGCGCCGACGAACTGCTCGACTCCCTCGCGGAATCCCTCGCGGCGCTGCTCCAGTGCGCCGTCGCCGCCGCCGACGAACGCATCGCGGAGGCCTGGCGGCGCGAGCCCGCCGCCGGCGCGGTGTCCCTGCCGGCCCCCGACCGGGAGGCGGCGGAACGTATCGGCATGGCCGTACGCCGCTGGCGGCGCGTGCTGGAGGAACTCGCCGAGGAAGAGGTCGCGCGGCTCGACAAGCAGCCCGCGCCCGACCCCGACGGGGTCGCCGCCCTGCTGGTCGCGGCCCTCCTCGGCGGCAAGCGGGCCCGGCCGGCCGGGGAGAAGCTCGCCGAGCGGATCGGAGTACAGGCCGCCGTACGCCTGCGCGACCGGGGCGGCGAGCTCGTCGCCGAGCACCTCGACCAGGTGCTGCGCGCCGAACGCGACCGCCGCCTCGCCCCGATCGAAGCGCTCGAAGTGAGTCCCGAACCCCAGGCCGAGCTGATCGCCGCGCTGTCCGTACTGCAGAAGGAGAGGTGACGCGGTGACCGCCCTGACCGACCGCACCGACGACCGCTGGGACGACGGACTGATCGCCCGCTCGCGCCCCCGGACCAGCGAGGACGACTGGCCCGCGAGCGGTGACGAGGAGGGCGACGAAGCACTCGTACGGGCGGTTTCCGGCGCCGGAAGCGACGGCGGCAAGGCCCCCGCGCCCCCGCTCAGCCCCGAGGCGCAGGCCCTGCGGGTCCGCCTCGACGCGCTGCGCCAGCTCATCGGGCTGTCCCGGACCAGGATCCTCGACGGAAAGACCCTCGCCGAAGCCGGACGCGTCCTGGACGAGGCGGCCGCGCGCCGCGGGCTGTCGGCGCAGCACACGGTCGTCGCCATCGCCGGAGCCACCGGAAGCGGCAAGTCCACGCTCTTCAACTCACTCGCCGGAGTCCAGATCTCCGAGACCGGGCTGCGCAGGCCGACGACCGCCGCGCCCATCGCGTGCAGCTGGTCCGACGGCGCCGCGGGACTGCTGGACCGGCTGGAGATCCCCGGACGGCTGCGCCGCCGCCCCCGAGAGACCTCGGAGGCCGAGGTGCTGCGCGGCATGGTCCTCGTCGACCTGCCCGACCTGGACTCGGCCGTCGGAGCCCACCGCGACCACGTGGACCGGGTACTGGCGCTGGTCGACGCGGTGGTGTGGGTGGTGGACCCGGAGAAGTACGCGGACGCCGTCCTGCACGAGCGCTACCTGCGCCCGCTGGCCGGGCACGCCGAGGTGACCTTCGTCGTGCTCAACCAGGTGGACCGGCTGCCGGGAGAGGCCGCCGATCTCGTACTGGACGACCTGCGCCGGCTCCTCGACGACGACGGGATCGCACTCGGCGAACACGGCGAGCCGGGGGCCACCGTCATCGGACTTTCCGCCCTTACGGGTGAAGGCGTCGGGGAACTGCGCGAGATGCTCGGACAGTTCACCCAGGAGAAGGGCGCCGCGACCCGCCGCATCTCCGCCGATGTCGACAAGGCCGCGGCCCGCCTGCGGCCGCTCTACGTGGCCGACGGCCACGCCGGGCCGGAGATCGGGGAGACCGCGCGCGCCGAGTTCGAGGACCGACTCGCAGAAGCGGTCGGGGCGTACGCGGCCGGGCTCGCCGCCGAGCGGGCCTGGCGGCGCAACGCCGGAAAGGCCTGCGGCACCCCGTGGCTGCGCCTGTGGCGGTGGTACGAGAGCCGGCGCTCACCACGCTCGCTGGCTGGCCTCGCCGCCCTGGCGGCGATCGGGCGTTCCCCGATGGCGTCCGAAGTGCCGGTCGAGGAAGAGGTGACGGCCCGCCAGCGGGTGGAACAGGCCGTACGGACCGTCGCCGACGAGGCGGTCCGCGGGCTGCCCGACCCCTGGGCACAGGCCGTACGGGAGACCGCGGTCCGCGGCGCCGAAGGGCTCCCCCAGGCGCTGGACGAGATCGCGGTGACCCTAGGGCCGGCCGTCGCGGTGCCCAGCACCCGCCCGCCGCGGCCCTCGTGGTGGCCGGCGGCGGTGCTGGCACAGGCCGCCATGACCCTGCTCCAGATCTACGGCGGGCTGTGGCTGGTCGGGCAGATCGCCGGGGTGCTGGAGCCGAGCCTGATGCCGCCGGTCCTGCTGATGGTGGCCGGCATCATCGGCGGACCCCTCGTGGAGTGGGCCTGTTCGATCGGGGCCAGGGGTCCGGCGCGACGCTACGGGCAGGACGCGGAGCGGCGGCTGCGCGAGGCGGCGGCAGGCTGCGGCCGGGCCCGGGTGCTGGAGCCGGTGGCGGCGGAGCTGCTGCGCTACCGCGAGGTGCGCGAGCAGTACGCGACGGTGGCGAAGTTGTCCACAAGCCGTCAGTAGTCCACAGGCGCCGACGGGTTCCGGCCGCCCGGGCCAGCATGGTCGTACCCCGCGCGGATGGGCCGGGCGGGTACGGAATGCGGGTCGCAGCGGTGCGCGGTCGAGCGCGCCGCCGGACCCCGGAAGGGCGGCCGGGATGAACGACACCCAGGTGACGCTGGTGGGCTACGTGGCCACGCAGATCGACTACAAGGACACGGCGAGCGGCCCGGCGGCCCGGTTCCGCTTCGCGGTCACCCCGAGGTACTACGACCGGAAGAAGGAGACCTGGGCGGACGCGCCCACGAGCTTCTACACGGTGTGGGCCCGGCGCGGCCTCGCCGTGAACCTCGCCGGATCGGTCTCCGTCGGTGAACCGCTGGTCGTCCACGGAAGGCTGCGGGTGCGGGAGGACCCGCCCGACGGGGAGGGCAACCGGTGGTTCTCGGCCGACATCGACGCGACCGCCATCGGGCACGACCTGAACCGCGGCACGGCGGCCTTCCGGCGGGTGGTCAGGACGGACGTACCCCTGATGGCCCCTCAGAAGGCGGCGGTGGTCTGAGTGTTCGAGGAGGCTAGGATTCCCCGGTACTCACGGGCACCTGGGCCTTCGGCCCGAAGGGGAAGACTGTGTCGATTGCCGTTCCCGCACCCTCCGCTCCTACCGCCGCCATGGGCATGGCTCCTGTCGGCACTCCTGGCAGCGCTCCGCTTCCCCCTGCCGGGCAGGCCTGCGACGCACCAGCGACCCGCACCACGGCCGCCGCGGCCATACGGGGCTCCGTGCGGCGGCCGATCGCGGTGGCCCTGCTCGCCGCCGCGCTGGCCGCGGCGCCGGGTGCGATCGCGGCCGCCGACGCCGGCCCGGCCGCACCCCGGACGCCGGAGGGAGCGAGCGCCGTCCTGGACGGGCTGAAGACGTACGGACAGGCCGTCCTGCGCGGCACGGACGGGACAGCGCGCCAGATCCCGGCGGGACTGTACGAGATGCGGGTCGACGGCGGCGGCATGCTCCAGACGTACGGGGTCGGCGTCGCGGGCGATGCGCAGCCCCAGGCCCGGTTCACGGAGATCGGCTGGAGCGGCACGCCGCTCGCCGGGAACGGCGAGGCGGGCCGGATCCGCTGGGTGCTGGAGCACTCCTACCCCCAGCTGAACGATCTGGCCGGACTGGCCAAGGCGGCCGGAGCCGCGGCGCTCACCGCGGAGAACGCGGCGGCCGGGACCCAGGTGGCCATCTGGCGTCTGGCCGAGGGCGCACGGGTGGAGGCCGTCGACCCGCAGGCGGAGAAGCTGGCCGACTACCTGCAGCGGGAGGCGCGCCGGCTGCCCGAACCGCCGGCGTCGCTCGCGGTGGATCCCGGCGAGGTGTCGGGGCCGCTGGGCACCCGGATCGGGCCGGTCACCGTGCGGACGGGTGCGCAGAGCGTGAGCGTGACCCCGGACGCGGCGGCCGTGGCCATGGGGGTGCGGGTGGTGGACGCCCAGGGCCTGCCGGTCACCTCGGCGGTCAACGGGGGGAAGCTGTTCTTCGAGGTGCCGGAAGGGACACCGGACGGCAGCGTCGAGATCACCCTTCGCGGATCCACCCGCGTGCCGGTCGGGCGGGTCTTCACCAGCGGGGTCCCGGCGCAGGTGCAGATCGTGGCCGGCTCCAGCGAGTCCGCCGCGGTGGCCACGGCGAAGGCGACCTGGCCGCGGCTCCCCGTCGCTCAGCCGGCCGACGACGCGGCGGCGGCGTCGGGCGGGGCGATGACGGCGCTGGGCGCGCTGTCGGAACCCGCCTCGCCCTTGGACTCGGACAGCTCCGAGGAGCGGCTGGCCGCCAGCGGCAGCTCGGCGGCCACCCCGGTGATCGCCTCCCTGGCGGTGGGCCTGGTCGTCCTGGGCGGCCTGGTCGTCCTCCTCCTGCGCAAGCGCCCCCTGGAGGACGGCCCCGCTCCGGACCGGACGCCGGACCCGGAGTAGGACCGGGCCGGGGAGCCGGCACTCCCCGGCTGGGCCCGGCCGGACCCCGCCCGGGACCACGGGGCCGATGCCCGGCCCGGAGCGCGCGTCCCGGGGTGGGACTGATTCGGATGTCAGGGGCCGGGTAGAGGCAGGGGATGGCTGATCAAGAACTGACCTGGCGGGGCGCGGTCGCACGAGGGGACCGGCTGCTCTTCGACGTCGTGGCCCGGCGGCACTGGCCCGGGGCCGACCGGGTGCTGCCGCGGCTCGGCCGGGCGGCGAACCACGGGCTGCTGTGGGGCGGGGCCGCCGCGGGGATCGCCGTCCTCGGCTCGGCCGGGGCCCGCAAGGCAGCCGTGCGCGGGGCCGTGTCGCTGGCACTGGCCTCCGCGACCATCAACACCGTCGGCAAATGGTCCGTGCGCAGGCCGCGCCCGGTGCTGGACGGGGTGCCCGCCGCGCGGCAGCTCAGCACGCAGCCGCGTACCACCTCCTTCCCCTCGGGGCACGCCGCGTCCGCGTTCGCCTTCACCGCCGGGGTGGCGCTGGAGTCCCCGCTCCTGGGCGCGGCACTGGCCCCCGTCGCCGTCTCCGTCGCCTTCTCCCGCGTGTACACGGGGGTCCACTACCCCTCGGACGTACTCGCGGGCGCGGCGCTCGGCGTGGCGGCCGGGTTCGTCGTGCGCCGCCTCACCCGGGACGCCGTGGAAGCCCGGATCACGCCGGGCGACGAGCGGCCCGCCGCGGGGGTGCCCTCGCTGCCCGACGGAGCCGGGCTCACGGTGGTGGTCAACACCGGGTCGGGCACGGCCGCGACGGCGGGGCTCGACGTACTGCTGCGCGAGCGGCTGCCGAAGGCCGAGCTCGTCCTGTGCGAGGGCCCGGAGCTCACCGCCGAACTGGCCTCGGCCGCCGAGCGGGCCACCGTCCTCGGGGTGTGCGGCGGCGACGGCACGGTCAACGCCGCCGCCACCGCCGCGCTGCGCGCCGGGATCCCCCTGGCGGTGTTCCCCGGCGGCACGCTCAACCACTTCGCGCTCGACCTCGGCCTCGCGGGAGCCGAAGACACCTGCCGGGCCGTGGCGGCCGGTCACGCGGTCCACATCGGCGTCGGCCGCTTCACCCCGGGTCCCGGCCCGGACCCCGAGGACACCAGGGCCGGGTACTTCCTGAACAACTTCAGCATCGGGGCCTACCCGGAGCTGCTCGGCCACCGGCTCCGCTGGGCCCCCCGGATCGGCGGCGGCCCCGCCGCCCTGCTGGCGGCGTACCGGGTGCTGCGCGCGGAGCGCCCCGTACGGCTCAAGCTCGCCGGGAAGCCGCGCAGCGTCTGGCTGCTCTTCGCGGGCAACGGCACCTACCAGGGCACGGGTCCGGCGCCCCGCTCCCGCAAGAGCCTCGGCGAGGGCCTGCTCGACGTCCGCCTGGTCCACGGCGGCGGCCGCCCCGGCCCCCGCCTGCTCGCCGCCGCCTTCGCGGGCCCGCTGACCCGCTCCCCGGTCCACGTCGCCACCCGGCTGCGCAGCCTGCGCGTGAGCGACATTCCCGCCGGCACCCCGCTCGCCTACGACGGCGAGTACGCCCAGGCCCCCACCGCCCTGGTCCTGGACGACCTCCCGGACGCCCTCACCGTCTACCGCCCCCGCTGAGCCCCGCCCGGAAACCCGTGTCGCCCGGAAACCCGTGTCGCCCGGGAATCCATGTCGCCCGGGGCCCGGCGCCGTGCCCGCTCAGACCATGCCGAGATCCGCACGCATGGCGCCCCGCATCACGTCCGAGCGCTCCGTGAGCCTGAGCAGCTCGGCGTGGATCTCCTCGAAGGAGCAGTCAGGGCCCGGAGCGCCCTCTGCCAGCCGCATCGTGCGGGCGTAGGCCCCCGCCATGCCCCGGGTCATCGAGTCCAGCTCCGCAAGGACGGCGGCGGAGGCGATCATCTGTGCCTCCGCAAAGGCGGCGTGATGGCCTCCCCGGGCCTCCTCCAGTGCCGCCCGTGCGGGTGCGGGCGGCACTGGAGGATCGTCCTGCGCGTTGTGGACGAGCCAGAGGAAGGACATGAGCGCGATCCGGTAGCGCCGGTACGCGGCGTTCGTCGCCGCGTAGCACTCCCGCCTGCGGTCGCGCTCCGCCAGCTGCTGCTCCCGGGCCCACCCCAGCTGCGCGACCCGTTGCTCCCGCTCGAACTGCGCCGCCTGCACCCGCGCCAGCATCCGCTGCGAAAGCACCGTCGCCAGCAACGTCCCGGCCACACCGACCACGGCCGCGCCGAGCGCGATCAGTCCGCTGTCCATACGTCCCCCCACCTCGGCCGCAGCCCCCCGGCCGCGCCCTCCTCGGTGGCATCTTGCCGTGCGGGACAAGGCCTCGGGGGGCTTTCGGAGGCACCGGTCGGGTGGCCTCGGGGCCGAACGGGTTTCCCCCCGGGGATGGACGTCAGGCAAGATGGGGTGTATCTGCCCACCCATCGATCTGCCGGACGGTTTCTCTTGGCTGAGTTCATCTACACCATGCGCAAGACGCGCAAGGCGCACGGCGACAAGGTGATTCTTGATGACGTCACCCTGAACTTCCTGCCCGGCGCGAAGATCGGTGTGGTCGGCCCGAACGGTGCCGGTAAGTCCACCGTCCTCAAGATCATGGCGGGGCTGGAGCAGCCGTCCAACGGCGACGCCTTCCTGTCTCCCGGCTTCACCGTCGGCATCCTCATGCAGGAGCCCAAGCTCGACGAGTCCAAGACGGTCCTGGAGAACGTCCAGGACGGCGCGGCCGACATCATGGCCAAGCTGAAGCGCTTCAACGAGGTCGCCGAGGAAATGGCGACCGATTACACCGACGCGCTCATGGACGAGATGGGCAAGCTCCAGGAGATCCTGGACCACACCAACGCCTGGGACCTCGACGCCCAGCTGGAGCAGGCCATGGACGCCCTGGGCTGCCCGCCCGGCGACTGGCCCGTCACCAACCTCTCCGGTGGCGAGAAGCGCCGCGTCGCGCTCTGCAAGCTGCTGATCGAGGCCCCGGACCTGCTCCTCCTCGACGAGCCCACCAACCACCTCGACGCCGAGTCGGTGAACTGGCTGGAGCAGCACCTTTCGCAGTACAAGGGCTGCGTCATCGCCGTGACCCACGACCGGTACTTCCTGAACAACGTCGCCGAGTGGATCCTGGAGCTCGACCGCGGCCGCGCCATCGCCTACGAGGGCAACTACTCCACGTACCTGGAGAAGAAGGCCACCCGTCTCAAGGTCGAGGGCCGCAAGGACGAGAAGCGCCAGAAGCGCCTCAAGGAAGAGCTGGAGTGGGTCCGCTCCAACGCCAAGGGCCGTCAGACCAAGTCCAAGGCCCGCCTCGCCCGCTACGAGGAGATGGCCGCCGAGGCGGACAAGATGCGGAAGCTGGACTTCGAGGAGATCCAGATCCCGCCGGGCCCGCGTCTGGGCTCGATCGTGGTCGAGGTCAACAACCTCTCCAAGGCCTTCGGTGACAAGGTCCTCATCGACGACCTGTCCTTCACGCTGCCGCGCAACGGCATCGTGGGCATCATCGGCCCCAACGGCGCCGGCAAGACCACGCTCTTCAAGATGATCCAGGGCCTGGAGACGCCGGACTCCGGCGCCATCAAGGTCGGCGAGACCGTCAAGATCTCGTACGTCGACCAGTCCCGCGCCAACATCGACCCCAAGAAGACCCTCTGGGCCGTCGTGTCGGACGAGCTGGACTACATCAACGTCGGCCAGGTCGAGATGCCGTCCCGCGCGTACGTCAGCGCCTTCGGCTTCAAGGGCCCGGACCAGCAGAAGCCGGCCGGCGTCCTGTCCGGTGGTGAGCGCAACCGCCTCAACCTGGCGCTGACGCTCAAGGAGGGCGGCAACCTGCTGCTCCTCGACGAGCCCACCAACGACCTCGACGTCGAGACCCTGTCCTCGCTCGAGAACGCGCTCCTCGAATTCCCGGGTGCGGCCGTGGTCATCTCCCACGACCGCTGGTTCCTGGACCGGGTCGCCACGCACATCCTGGCGTACGAGGGCGACTCCAAGTGGTACTGGTTCGAAGGCAACTTCGAGTCCTACGAGAAGAACAAGATCGAGCGCCTGGGCGCGGACGCGACCCGTCCGCACCGTGCCACCTACAAGAAGCTCACCCGAGGCTGAGGGCCGAGGAAACGGGCCATGGCCAGACACCACTACCGATGCCCCCTCCGCTGGGCGGACATGGATGCCTTCGGGCACGTCAACAACGTCGTCTTCCTCCGCTATCTGGAGGAGGCGCGGATCGACTTCATGTTCCGCCTCGCGCCGGGGGAGGGCAGTGAGTCCTTCACGGGCGGTTCCGTCGTGGCCCGTCACGAGATCGACTACAAGCTGCCCCTCGTGCACCGGCACGAGCCGGTGCTCATCGAGTCCTGGGTGACCCGGATAGGCGCCGCGTCCCTGACCATCCGCTACGAGGTCAAGGACGAGGCGACCGAGGACGCGCCCGAGACGGTGTACGTGCGCGCCGAGACCGTGGTCGTGCCCTACAACCTCGCCGAGGGGCGGCCCCGCCGCATCACGGCCGAGGAGAAGCTCTTCCTCGAGGAGTACCTGGACGAGCCGAAGGCACAGCCGAAGACCGGCGCTCCCGCCGGGGGCATCGCGGCATGAACGAGCAGCTGCACTTCGCCGACTCCGGGGAGGCGGCGGACCTCGCCGCCTTCCTGGGCCGGCTGGTGCACTACGACCGCGCCGCCGCCGTCCGCCTGCAGGCGCAGGCCGGCGGTGGCGCGGTCGCCGTTTTCGGGCGGCCGCCGTCCTTCGACGTCCTGGCCGTCCGTACGGTGCGGCTCGCCGCGCCCCTCTCCGCTCCGCTCGACCTGACCGTCTCGGCCGGGGAGCTGCTGGAGTCCGTCGACGAGGGCGAGCCGGCCGGCGCCGTCGTCCCCGCGGCCGTCACCGGACCGCCCTGGGCGGGCCTGCTCCCGCCCCGCGGCGGCTGGACCCCGGTGGCCGGGCTGCCCGGTCCCGAGGCGATGGCCAAGGCCCTGGCGGCAGCCGTCGCCGAGTTCCGGGCCCGCGACGAGGCCCTGCCCCCGCAGCACCGGACCCGCTCCGAGCGCGACCGCATCGGCCGCGAAATCTGGTCCCGCACGCTGGGGGACACCGAACTTCCGCTGCGCGCCGTGCACGCCGCGCAGTCCCTGGGCTTCCTGCGGCCCGTACGGTCCACCGTGCCCGCCGCACCCACCCAGCCCGGCGCCCCCGAGCCGGTGGCCCTGTTCGCCTCGGGCGGCTGGCTGCGGCTGCGCACCCCGTACGGTTCCGTGGCCCTGCGCCGCCCGGGCGGTCTCGGCACCCTGCTCGTCCGCCCGATCTAGCCAGCCGCGTACGGGCCGGGGCGCGCACGGGCCGTCTAGCCCGCGGTGTTGATCATCGAGGCGGCGGCGTACGTCAGGTACCGCCACAGCTGCGCCTCGTGCTCCGGCGCGAGGGCGAGCTCGTCCACCGCCACCCGCATGTGCGCCAGCCACGCGTCGTGCGCGGCCGCGTCCACCTGGAACGGCGCGTGCCGCATGCGCAGGCGCGGGTGGCCGCGGTTCTCGCTGTAGGTGTTCGGGCCGCCCCAGTACTGCATCAGGAACAGCGCGAACCGCTCCTCGGCGGGACCGAGGTCCTCCTCCGGGTACATCGGGCGCAGCAGCGGGTCCTCGGCGACCCCCTGGTAGAAGCGGTGGACCAGACGGCGGAAGGTGTCCTCGCCGCCCACCAGTTCGTAGAAGGTCTGCTCCTGGACCGTGCCCCGCGGAATCTCATTCACCCGACCATCGTCTCAGACGCCCGGACGGAGGACCCCGGTCCTAGGACCTCCGGGACCCTGCCCCGCACGACCGCGCTGCGACCGCAGCGCGGTCGCACCCGGGCGGCGTCTGCAGGACAGTGGAGGCATGGGCGCACACGCCGAGGTACGCGACATGCGGGAGACCGCGCACGCAGCCCAGGTGCGGGAGCTGACCGCAGCCGGGGCGCTGGAGGATCCGCGCTGGAGGGCGGCCTTCGCCGCCGTGCCCCGGCACGTGTTCGTGCCGTACTACTACACCGGCCGCGGCGCCGGACACGAGCGGCTCTGGGCCGAGGACCCCGACCCCGAACAGCGGGCCCGCTGGCTGCGCGGGGTCTACACCGACGCCCCGCTCGCCACCCGGCTGCGCGACGGCGAACTGGTCTCCTCCAGCAGCCAGCCCTCGCTGATGGCCAAGATGCTGGAGGCCCTGGACGTGCGCGACGGGGACCACGTGCTGGAGATCGGCGCGGGCACCGGCTACAACGCGGCCCTGCTCTGCCACCGGCTCGGCGACGACCTGGTCACCAGCGTGGACCTGGACGAGGAGATCACCGAGTCGGCGCGCGCACACCTGGACCGGCTCGGCTACCACCCGACCGTGGTCACCGGTGACGGGGCGCGCGGCTGCCCCGCCCGGGCCCCCTTCGACCGGATCCTGGTGACCTGCACGATCCCGCTGATCCCGCCCGCCTGGCTGGGCCAGTGCCGGCCCGGGGCCCGGATCCTGGCCCCGCTGTCGACCGGGCTGATCGCGCTCACGGTGCGGGACGCCGCGTTCGCCGAGGGCCGCTTCCTGCACACCTCGGCCTACTTCGTGCCCCTGCGCGGGGCCACGGCCGCGCCGCCGGGCACGTACGGGATGTCGCAGGGGATCCCGTACGAGCTGGTGGAGAACGAGCGGTTCCAGTTCATGCTCGTGCTCACCTCGGGCGCCCTGCACCCGCGGGAGGCGCTGGACCTGTGGCGGCGCGAGGGCCGGCCGGCGCGCGAGCGCTTCGGGGTGACGGTCGGCCCCGAGGGGCAGTGGTCCTGGCTCGATGATCCCCAGGGGCCCTACGTGTGGCCCCTGGGGGAGCCCGCACCTGCATAGGTCGGCTGTCGACATATGTCGGCTGCCGAGCTATGGTGCGGGTGTGAATGATCAAGCTCTTCGCGAGCCGACCCTGCTGATCCTCACGGCGATCGCCGATGCCCCGCGGCACGGATACGCGATCGCCCAGGAGGTCGAGAAGATTTCGGAAGGCCGCACCAAGATGCGCACCGGAACGCTCTACGGTGCCCTGGAGCGGCTCTTGGAACAAGAACTCATCGCCGTCCACGAGGAAGAGGTGGTCGACGGACGCAGGCGGCGCAGCTACGCGCTCGCCCCGCGCGGGCGGGAGGTCCTGACCGCCGAGGCGGCCCGGCTCGCGCGCACCGCGCAGGAGGCGACCCGGCGGCTGGGGCTCGGTGGGGCAGGGGCCTCCTTCGGCGCCTCCTTCCGCGTCGGCGGCACGGCGGTGGGCACGTGAGCGCGCTGCTGAAGCTGTATCCCGCCGCATACCGGCGGGAGTTCGGTGACGAGATCGCCGACGCGTACCACGAGGCAACGCGAGGGGCGGGGACGCCCGCCCGGGTGCGGGAAGGGGCCGACGTGGCCGGGCACGCCCTGCGCATGCGCCTCGGCCTGGGCTCCGCCGGACGCCCCGGCCGGCTCCTGGCGGCGCTGGCGCCGTTCGCCCTGGTCGCCGTCGGGGCCGCCGCGTCGAGCTGGGCCGGAGTGATGCGCAACGTCTTCCTCGTCGTGCCACTGGACGGGATCGGTCCGGGATTCGTGGGGTTGGTGGCGGCCTACCTCGCCATGGTGTGCGGCGTGTTCCTCGCGCTGGCCGGACGCTGGGCGGCGGGCAGCTGGACCGTGCTGGCGGGAGCGGTCGTGGTGCTCGCGGCCGGTGCGGTCCGGATGGGTCTCGCCTCCATCGGGTTCTCGGCGCTCACCACCGGGCCGATGCTCGTCCTGGCCCTGGTGGCCGTGGCCTGTCCGCCGGACCTGAGGCCCGCTCCCCGTGTCCGCACGCGGGCCGGAGTGCTCGCGGTGATGGCGTGGACGCTGGTGCTGACGAGCGCGGTGATGCTGCTCCCGCTGGTGTACCCCTCCACCCAGCTGCGCTTCGTCGTGCCGGTGGCCGCCGGACTGCTGCTGGCCGGACGCCACGCGTTCGCCCGGCTGCGCACCGCGCCGGCCGTCCTCCTCGCGGGACTGCCGTTCCTGTACTTCGGCGCCATGCCCGGGACCCTGCTCCCGCTCGCGCTGACCGTTCTGCTGCTCCTGCTGCTGGTCGCCGCCGTGGTCGTGAGCGTGCGGCGCCGACGGGGCGCGCGGGACCCGCTGGTCGGCGGCTAGGCGGGCCGGGTCGGCCGACAGCGGTCCGAACGCGACGAAGGCCCCCGGTGTCACCGGGGGCCTTCGTCGCGTTTCGAGAAACCTCAGCCGCGCCGGACGGTGATCGTCGTCCAGGCGCCGACGTGGACGCGGTCGCCGTCGGCGAGCGGAACCGGCACGTAAGGCTGGATCGACTCCTCGCCGCCGTTGATCGTGGTGCCGTTGGTGGAGTTCTGGTCCACCACGGCCCAGCTGCCGTCCGGCTGCTGGACGAGCACCGCGTGCTGGTGCGAGACGCCCGGGTCCTCCGGGGGCACCGAGAGGTCGATGTCGGGGGACTCGCCCGTCGAGGCGCGGCGGCGGCCGATGGTGATCTGGCCGCCGGCGAGCGGCAGGTGCTGCTCGGGGGAGTACGCGGGCAGGTCGAGCCCGGCCGCCTCGGGGCCGCTGCGCTGCATCATCGCCATGAAGTACGTGCGGTCCGGACCGATGGTCGCGGTCCAGGCCCCGCCGCCCTGGGGCTGGTAGGGCTGCTGCTGGTAGGGCGGGTGGGCCTGCGGCGCCTGCTGCTGCTGCTGCGGCTGCTGGTGGTGCGGGGGCGGCTGGGGCGGCTGGTACTGCCCGGTCCGGGAGGGCTGCTGCAAGTACGGCGGCGGAGGCTGCTGTGCCTGCGGCGGCTGGTGCTGCTGCTGAGGCTGCGGTGCCTGGTGCTGCTGAGGCGCCTGGTGCTGCGGCTGCTGGTGCTGCTGCGGGGGCGGCGGCTGCTGCTGGTACGGGGGCTGCTGGAAGTCCTGGCGCGCCGGAGGCGGCAGCATCCAGTCGTCCTCGCGCTGCAGCGGCTCGGCCGGGCGGTTGACCCGGGAGGGCCGCGAGCCCTGGTAGTCGAAGTGGTCCTGGGAGTACGCCGGCGGGGCCGCGGGCGCGCCCGGGGAAGGGGGCTGCGGCGGCGGGGGCATGTCCGGGGAGAGCGGTGCGTACGAGGTCGCCGTACGGGTCAGGAAGTTGTACCGGCACTCCTCGCAGAACGGGGCCATGGCCTCGCGCGGGGTCCGGCACTGCGGGCAGAGCTCGGCCTGTGCCGTCGGCTCGCCGGTCGGAGGGTAGCCGTAGCCGTAGGAGGGCGCCCCGGGGGTGCCCGTAGGGGCGGCCATGCGGTGGCCGCAGACCTCGCACCAGTCGTCGGAGGCGGACTGGTGCCCGTTCGGGCAGGTCGGCATCGCGGCGCTTCCTCCTTCTTCCTGCGTCAACGAGGCAGGGTCTGCTTCTGCTGCTTCTTCTGTGCGGCTGATCGGCGGCTGATCGGCGTCTGGTTCGCGGCTGATCAGAGCGTCAAGCTTTACGTCAAGATTTTCGCACTCGAACGGTTTGAGTGGAACGCGTTTCTAGTGTCATCTCGTCCGCGTCGGCGACCTTTGCCTTCAGTCGCACAGTACCCGCCGCCGCATCGACGACATCCACCACCTTCGCGAGCAGCTTCGCGGTGTCGGCGTTGCCCGAGGAGCTCGCCAGCTGCACGGCCCGGCCGAGCTTGGCCGTGGCGCCGCCGACGTCCCCCAGTTTGCGGGCCTCCAGACCCTGCTGGATGGCCTGCGCGAGCTCCGCCTGTCCGGTGTAGTGGGCCACCTGGGGGTTGATCGCGGTGGACGCGGCGAGATCGTCCGTCCAGACGGCGCGGACCAGGCCCTGGGCGAGAACGGCCGGGTCCTCGCCGGGAGCCCCCGGCATGACGAGGGCGGCGCGGGCGGCGAGCATCTCCTGGCCGACGGCCGCGCCCGGGACCCGTACGCACACGTGGTACTCGCGGGACTCGTCGCCCCAGGAACCCGTCGGATAGTCCCCGGCCCGCGGGGACGCCTCCGTGCGGCGGCCGGTCAGGTCCTGCACGGCGGGGGCGACCTGCTTGACGTACAGGATCTCCGCGCCGACCGGGGTCCACAGGCGCAGTGAGACGTCCGCCACTTCCTTGCCCATGACCTTTTCCATCATGTGCGTGAAGTCGGCGCTCAGCCGGGCCGGATCGGCCACGATGTCGGCCGTGCCGAGCAGCGCGCTCGCGATGC
The DNA here is from genome assembly GCF_045822005.1 of Streptomyces stoeckheimensis. Lineage (NCBI taxonomy): Bacteria > Bacillati > Actinomycetota > Actinomycetes > Kitasatosporales > Streptomycetaceae > Streptomyces > Streptomyces stoeckheimensis. The sequence continues at coordinate 5,883,577 of NZ_CP169550.1, forward strand.
CGGTGACCTCCTTGACCTCCCAGTCGGTTCCCACGCCGCGGGCGTCACAGGTGAAACGGCCCGCGCAGGCGTCGAGCGTGGCCCGGAGCACGGCCGGGTCCTCGTGCTCGTTGCGGCCGTCGGTGAGCAGGATCCCGTGCCGGATCGCCGCCGTGGACCCGCGCAGCAGGCCGTCGGCGAGGCGCAGCCAGGTGCCGATGGCGGTGCCGCCGCCGGAGGAGAGGCCGCGCAGGGCCTCCTTGGCCTGGGCGCGGGTCGTCGCGTCGGCGATGGCGAGGTGGCCCCGGCGGGGAAACACCTCCCTGGCCACGTGGGTACCGGCGATCACGGCGAAGGCGGTGCCGTCGCGGAGGGTGTCGACGGCGGCGGCCGTCGCCTCGCGCGCACCGCGCATCTTGTCGGGCGGGTACTCCATGGAGCCGGAACAGTCGACCATGATCACCACGGCGGCGCCGCCCGGGGCGACGGCCGTCCGGGTGGCCGTGGCTCCGCCGGTGGAGGTGACCGTGACGATCGCGTGGACGTCGCGGGCGCCCTCGGCGAGGAACTCGTTCTGGTACACCTCCACGCTGAAGCGGGGGGCGCTCGGCTTGGCGAAGTTCGCCATCGGTCGCTACTCCTCGAGGACGGGGATCAGCCCTGGGGCTGCGGGGCGGCGGTGCCTACGGCGCCGGCGGGCGGGGTGGCCGGGGTCGCCGCGAAGGGGACGACGGCCACGGTGACGTTGTCGTGCCCGCCGCCGTCGAGGGCGTGCCCCACCAGGACCTGCGCACTGTGCAGGGGGCGGACGGCGGCGTCCTGCGGGAGGACCTGGGCCATGTCGCGCGCGGACTCGGCGTAGTTCCACAGCCCGTCGGTGCAGACCACGACCACGCCGTCGTGGTCGGGCTTGAAGGTGGCGGTGTGCGGTTCCAGCTCGTACGCATCGGCCCCGAGCCAGCCGGTGATGGCGTGCGCGCGGACGTCGGCGTAGGCCTCGGCCTCGCCCATCAGGCCCGCCGCGACCATCTGGGCGGCCCAGGAGTCGTCCTCCGTGAGGCGGCGGGGCAGGGCGGCGCGGTCGTCGGGGACCCAGTACGCACGGCTGTCGCCGACCCAGCCGATGGTCAGCAGGCCGCGGCTGACCACGGCGCCGACCAGGGTGCAGGCGGGGGCGTTCTGGGCGCCCGGCACCTCGGGGGCGAGGGCGTTCACGGCGGCGGCCGCCGCCAGGATCGCCTCGTGCATGGCCTCCTGGGGGTGGGCGCCGCGGGGGAGGGCGTCGAGCAGCGCCTCGTTGGCGGCTCCGGCGGCCGCCGCGGAGGCCTCGTCGGGGCGGCTGGCGGAGGAGACGCCGTCGCAGACGATGGCCACGGTGGCGGCGGAGCCGTCGGGCAGCGCGGTCGCCGCGACGGCGAAGGAGTCCTCGTTGCGGTGGTGGCGCAGCCCGCGGTCACTGACGGCGGCAACGCTCCCGAGCTCCTCTTCGAGGTGGTCCCGCTCCCGGGGCTGCGCGTGGCCGCAGTGCTCGCAGTACCCGTCGGTGTCCACCCGCCCGGCCCGGCAGGCCACACAGGTCTTCCCCCCGCCGTCCCCCTGCGGGGCGGGCCCCTGCTCGGCGGGGCCGCCACCGTACGGGGCTTCGCCGCCGGGGTGCTGCCCCGGCTGGGCGGGGTGGTCGTAGTGGGAGGCGTGCTCGCCGGGGCCCGGGGTGCCGTACGCGTCGTGCCCGCCGTGCGCGGCTCCGCCCGCGGAACCCGTGCCCTGCGTGCTCGCTCCGTAGGGGGCGGTGTCCGCGGGGTGCCGGCCCTGAGGGGGCGCACCGTACGGGCTCTCCGGGGCCGGAGGCGTGCCGTGGGGGTCGCCCAGGGGTCCGGGGTCGGACCAGCCGGTGGAGCCCGACACCAGGGTGGGGGCCGCGGTGGAGACGCTGCCCCAGCCGGGGGCGGCCTCGCCGGCGTACCCGGGGGCCGCCGGTTCGGCGTAGCCGCCGGAGTACTGGGGTGCGAGGTCCTCGTCGGACGACGGGAGCCCGCGCGCGGCCGGGATCCCACCGGCCGGGGTGGTACCCGTGTGAGCGGCCGCAGCCTGATCCGCCGCCGGGGTCGCCGGGGTCGCGCCCGGCGGGAACGCAGGCGCGGCCGGGGTCGTGCCCATCGGTGGGGTCGTTCGTTGCGGGGGGCCGGGCTCCGTGGGGGCCGAGGTGGTGAGGGCGTAGCCGCAGAGGCCGCAGAAACGGTCACCCTCCTCCAGCGGTTCCGCGCAGCTGGGGCAGCCCGACAGCCGATGCATCGACATCAATCACACCCACGTCCGGGGACGGAAACGGTTTGCCCGCTCCACCAGTTCGATCCTCTCCTCGCCCCGCTGCGCCAGCCGAGCCAGCACGCGGAACGAGCGCTCCAGGCCGAAGCGCAGCCCCCGCTCGTCCAGTTGGCAGCCGAGGAGCGAGGCAGGGCCGGGGTCGGAACCCCGGCTACCCGACAGTACCCAGTCCAGCGCCGAGCCCAGAACTTCCGCCCTGAGCCGCTCGTGGCGCACCGAGTCCAGGCCGAACCGTCCCAGGGCTTCCACCTGCGCCGCGGCCGCCGTCAGATCGGGAAGCAGCGCCTCCTGGGGAGACCGGTCGCGCAGGCGTGCCCGTACGGCCGCCACCCGCGCGGCGGTGTGGTGGATCGAGGCCTCCGGTACGGATTCCAGCGTGCGCACGGCTCCGGCCCGGTCCCCGGTGGCCAGTTGCACCCGGGCCAGCCCGAACGCCGCCCCGACGAACCCCGGATCCGTGGCCCACACCAGCCGGTAGTACTCGGCGGCGTTGTCCAGCTGCCCCAGCACCTCCGCGCACAGCCCCAGCGCCAGCTTCGGCGCCGGTTCGCCGGGGAAGGCGTCGTAGACGGCGTCGAAGGACAGGGCCGCCGTCTCGTCCTCCCCGACGGCCAGCGAGGAGATGCCGCGGGCCCACACCACGCGCCAGTCGTCGGGGTGCTGCGCCTCCAGCCGGGCCAGCGCGTCGGCGACGAGCGGCGCGTCGGCGCCGCCCAGTTCGAGCCGGGCCCGCAGCTCCCGCAGCCGCAGCTCCGCGGACTCGGCGGGCGCCGAGCCGAGCGCGGTCAGCAGGTCGGCCGGCGCGGAGGCCAGCAGACCCGCCAGGAAACCTGCGTTGGGGTCCCCGGCGTCGACCAGCGGCACGGGCAGCGCCAGCGCGGCCTCGCGGGTGTCCAGCGTGGACGGCTCGGGCCGCCGCGCGGCGGTGATCCCGACGGGCGGCAGCGGTGCGGTCGTCGGCGCCGGCCGCGGGGCCGGTACGCCGGGACCGGCGGCCCGGTGCGTCGCCGTGGTGACCAGCCCGGTCGTGCCGTACCCCGTGATCGGCGAAGTCGAAGGAGGCGCGGCCGGAGCCCCCGCGGACACGGCGGCGCCGGGAGACGGGGTGGGAACGGGCACGGGCGCGGGGACGGCGGCCGGAGCCGGGGCCCGGCCCGCCCGCCGCCGCTTCACGGGCCGCTCGCCCAGCCGGGACACGTGGCCGCCGGACGTGTCGTCGATGAACAGCCGGTCGTCCGGCACCCGCAGCTCGGGGCCGAAGAGGGTGGAGACCTGCGGCCTCGGGCGGCCCGTCTGGAGCGCGACGACCTCCCGCAGCACCCCCGTCAGCTGGTCCGCCATCTCCTGGGCGGACGCGAACCGCCGTCCGGGATCCGGGTCGGTGGCCCGTACCAGCAGCCGGTAGAAGGACTCGTACCGCCCGAACACCTCGATGTGCTCGGGGTCCGGCAGGGAGTCCACGAACACGTTCGTGTAGCCCTGGAAGTCGAAAGTCAGCACGGCCAGCGTGCGCGCCACCGTGTACAGGTCGGAGGCGACCGACGGGCCGACCTCCGCCACCTCCGGCGCCTGGTAGCCGACGGTGCCGTAGATGGCCGACTCCTCGTCGTCCATCCGCCGGACCGCGCCCATGTCGATCAACTTCAGCTGGTCGGCCTGCTGGATGGCGTTGTCGACCTTGAAGTCGCAGTAGAGGAGGTTCCTCGTGTGCAGGTGGCCGAGCGCCTCCAGCGCCTCGATGCCGTACGCGCACGCCTGCTCCACCGGCAGCGGGTCCCGGCGGCCGTCCGGCCTGCGCCGCTCGTTGGCGATCTCCTTGAGGGATTTGCCGCCGACGTACTCCATGACGATGTACCCGTCCAGCGAACCGGTCCGCTGGTCCAGGTGCTCCACGAAGTTGTAGATCCGCACGATGTTGGAGTGCTCGATCTCCGCGAGGAAGCGCCGCTCCGAGATCGCGGCCGCCATCGCGTCCTGGTCCCCGGTGTCCAGCAGGCCCTTGAGCACCACCCACCGGTCCGACACGGCCCGGTCCACCGCGAGGTAGACCCAGCCCAGCCCGCCGTGCGCGAGGCAGCCCGCGACCTCGTACTGGCCGTGGACGAGGTCGCCCGCGCGCAGCTTGGGCACGAAGGAGTACGGGTGCCCGCACTTGGTACAGAAACCTTCCGTCCGGCCCGGCCGCTCCCCGCGGGCCCGCCCCACCGGCGCACCGCAGTCCGAACGCGAGCAGAACCGCTTGCGCTCCGGGACCTCCGGGTTCTCCAGCACCGCCGCCGAAGGATCCGGACGAGGCACCTCCGGTACGTTGACCAGCCCGGCGCCCAGGCGGCTGCGGCCCGAACCCGCGGCGGCCGAACCCGAACTGCGCACCGACACCGAACGGGTGGACGCGGCCCCGGAGAGGGCGCGCGAGAGCCGTCCCGACACGGAGCGCCGGGAGGAAGACGATCGCGAGGAGCGGGAAGCCCGCGAGGAGGAGGACGAGGACCGCCCGGACCCGTGCGAGCCCTGGGACCCGTGCGAGCCCTGTGACCACTCGGAGTCCCCGTGGCGGGCGGCGCTCGTCATCGCCGTCGGTACCGACACCAGCTCCTCGGCGCCCGCCGCGACGGCGCCGGCCGGCGCCAGCCCGCAGGTGCCGCAGTAGACCTCGCCGCCGCCCATGTCCTCGTACGTCCCCGGGCAGCCGGGGCGCATGCACGCCGTTCCGATCAGACTCACGCGTCCCCCTCCCTCGGCCCGTCGGGCCACTCGCGCACCGGTCGGTGCCCCTGTTGATCCTGCTGGTCCTGCTGGGCCTGCTGCGGTGACGGCAGCGCCTCGGCCGTGGCCCACTGGTAGCGCAGCACCGCCTGCTCGGCGGCCCGCAGATCGCAGGGAGCGCTCCACAGCATCCGCCGGGCGGTGTCGTACCGCTCCATCAGCAGCGGATCCTCCGCCATGCCGAGCCGGGCCACCTTCGCCCGGTAGGCGTCGAGCCGTCCGCGCAGCTCCGCGCGCACGGCCAGCGGAGCCGTCACCGCGGTCAACGATTCGCGGGCCCGGCGCAATTCCTCCTCGGCCCGCTCCTCCAAGGACTCCAGCAGCGGCGACAGCCGGTGCCACTGGGCCCGGCGCCGGTACTCGGCCGCCGCCGAGAGCTGCTCCTGCAGCACCGTCGGCGGGCCGCTCACCGCGGGCACCTCGGACGCCGCGATCTTCGCCAGCACCTCGCCGCGGGCCACCCGGGCCTCCGCCAGGGTCCGGTCGGCCCGCGAGAGCACGTCCCGCAGCCCGATCAGCCGCTGCTCGGCGTCCTGCCGGACGGTCAGTACCGCCTCGACCTCCCGGCGTACGTCCTCCAGGGCGCGCGCGGCCCGGTCGTAGCGCCCGGTGTCCGGACGGCCGCCACCCGGCGCGGAACTCCCGGCGACCGCGCACCAGAACGCCAGCGGGTCCTCGATCACCCGGGCCCGCAGGTCCGCCAGCTCGGCCGTGATGGCCTCCAGGTCGTCCCCCGAGGGATGTTCCCCCGGCCGGACCCCCACCGAGTGGGCGAGGGCGCGGGTGCGGTGCAGTTCGGCGGCGAGGAGGTCGATCCGGGCGGGCAGCGCCGACCAGACGGAGTCCGCGGCGACCACCACGTCCAGGGAGCTCGCGTACAGCTCGTTCATGCGGGACACCAGCTCGGCGAGGGAGAACCGCTCCGCGAGCGGGGCCCCCTCCACCGCGGCACCGGAGATCAGCACCCCGGGCCCGCGCAGCCGGTCCGTCAGCTCGACCAGGTCCTCGCGGCTCGGCCAGCGCCGCCGCTCGCGGATCTCCCGGGCGGCGCCCAGCGCCCCGCTGTAGGCGTCGAAGTACCGCCACAGCCGGGTGATGGCCGCATCGGCCTCGGCCCACCGCTCCTTGGTGACCCCGGTCAGCCCGGCGCCCTCCAGGAGCCGTCGGCCGGAGTGGTCCTGGAGCGCGAGCAGCGAGGTCTCGACGGCCTCGTGCTCCGCACCCAGCCGGGCCAGCGCACGGTCCACGCCGTCCCGGTCCATCACCGCCGGCTGCGCCCCCAAAGGATGTGCCTCCACCGATCCCGCCTCCGGTCTTGTGACATCGGGCTCAGAATCCGACACCGGCCTCAGTCCCGGTACTTGGGAACGGGCGGGCCGCCCACGCCGGGCAGCACGGGCTCCAGGTGGTCCCTGTAGGCCTTCATCCAGGGGCTGTTGCCGCCGCCCGCGCGGTAGTCCTCCAGCACCTTGTTGACCCGGCGCACCAGGTCGCCGGCGTCCTTGTTCATGGCCACCCCGTAGAACTCCTTGGTGAACGGGGAGCCCACCAGTGCGACCGACGGGTCCTGCGCGGCCTGGCCGGCGGCGAGGGCGTTGTCCGTGATGATGCCGTCCACCTCGCCCAGCTGCAGCCGGACCAGACAGTCGAGCTGGTTGGACACGCTGACCGGGACGGCGCCGTAGGACTGGGCGGCCAGTGCCGACTCGGCCGTGGAGCCTGCCGCCGTGCAGATGCGGCGGCCCTTCAGCGAAGCGTCGTAACCGGTGATCGTCGAACCCTTGGGGGCCAGCACCTGCTGCCCGGCCTCGAAGTACGCCGTCGAGAAGGCGACTTCCTCCAGCCGCTTGCAGTTGACGGTCATCGTGCGCACGACGATGTCGACGGTGCCGTCCTTGAGCGCGGAGATGCGCTGGCTGGTGGGGATGGCCCGGTAGATGACCTTGCCGTCCTCGCCGAAGATGTCCTTCGCTATGGCCTTGACCAGGGCGATGTCGAAGCCGTCGAGCTCCCCGGCCGGGTTGCGGTAGCCCCATTTGAAGCTGTTCTGGTCCACGCCCGCGACGAGGTGGCCCGCCGCGCGGATCCGCTGGATCGCGGAGCCGTCCAGCCCGTTGGGGCGCAGGCTCGCCTCCGGGTTCTCACAGGTGTCCGCCGGTGTCTGCGGAGCGACGGCCATCCTGGCCGGCTCGCGCACCAGCGAGGAGGCTCCCGAGCCTCCCGGGGCCGCCTGGGCCAGGGGCAGCAGCACGGCCGCCGCCGTCAGCGCGCAGGCCGCGGCCATCGCACCGACCCCGCCCCAGCCGCGCAGCCGGCCCGTCAGCCGCCGCAGGCCGCGTACGTCCCGGACCTCGGCGGCGCCCTCCGCGGGCTCCGCCGTGCCTTCCCCGGAGGCCACGATGGCCTCCGGGGCCAGCGCAGGAGTCGTGGTGCCCCCGGACCCCTCGGAACCCTCGCCCGCGCGCTTCACCCGTCCCGGCATCGCTCTCACCTGTACTCCGAAAGCCTGCGCCCGATGCCGAGCAGGGCGGCCACCGCGCCGACGACCGCCAGGGCCGCCGTTCCCGTCACCAAACCGTCGAGCGCCCCGAGCCCGTCCCGCGCCGCCCGGGTGAACTCGCGCTGCTCGTGCAGCACGGCCTCCTCCAGCGAGGCGTCCACCGTGTCGAAGGCGGTGCCCGTGGGCTTCGGGTGGTCCTTGTCGCCGATGACCTGCCCGACGGCGCCCTGGTAGTCGCCCGTCAAGTCGGTCTGCCGGGCCGCCGCGTGCAGCCCCTTCCACTGCCGCACGCCTTCGGCGGCGCGGGCCACGGGATCGCGGCCGGCCGTGTCGTCGGCCAGCTTCGCCGCCGTCGCCAGGCCCGCGTCCAGGTCCTTCATGTCGTTCGAGAAGTCCACGTCGTACTTGTCGGACTTCTTGTCCTCGGCCAGGACGGCTCCGCGCGACACCAGGGTGAGGTTCTCGTTGGCCCGCGCCTGGAGCGAGGCGATCCGCGCGTCGTTGAGCACCTTGAGCGACTCCTGCCCGTCCGTGCGGGCCTCGCTCAGCCCCGACCGGGCGACCGTGTGCCCCGCGGCCAGCCACAGCAGCAGCACCAGCGAGGCGGTGGTCGCCGCGACGAGCCCGTGGTTGAAGACGCGGTTCGTCCGCCGGTAGTTGCGCCGCTGGGCCCAGAGCAGGGCGGCGAGGGCGAGCAGACCGGCCCCGAGCGAGGCCAGGGGCAGCGCGCGGGCCTCGTCGTAGTCCGTGTAGAGCCGGCCGGTCTCCGCCTCGTACAGCCGCTGCGCGGCGGGCAGCAGCTGGGTGCTCATCTGCTCGTTCGCGTACCGGAGGTAGGCGCCGCCGAGCGGCAGGCCCTGCTTGTTGGTGGCCCGGGCCTGCTCGATCAGGCCGGCGTAGCGGGGGAGCTGCTCGCTCAGCAGGGTGATCTGCTTGCGGGAGTCGTCGCCGGCCGTGGTGCTGGCGGCCGCGTTCACCAGCAGCCGGGACGCGTTGGCTATGTCCTTCTCGTACCGGCTGCGGACCTCGCGGGGCTCGTTGCCGCCCGCGAGGAAACCGCTGGAGGAGGCGGTGTCGGCGTCCGCGAGGGAGCGGTAGATGCTGGCCGCGTCGGCGCTCAGCGGCTGACTGCGGCCCACGACGTCGTCGGCCGCGGTGACCCGGCCGGAGATCTCCCAGACGGCCACCGCGCCGAACAGCAGGACCAGTGCGGCCAGGGCCGCGCCGACGATCCGCAGCCGGCCGGGCTCGGTGGTGGCGGCCGCGCGCAGCCGCTCCACGCCCTCCGCCCAGGCGGTGCCCCGCCGGGGCAGCCCGTCGGGCGGCGGCGCCGGCGGCCCGGAGGGCGCCGAGACGCCGCCGGGCGCGGGCGCGCGTGATGTGATGGCCACCCTGACCTCCCCCTCGGTCCTTCGTGCTTCGCAGCAGTATGGCCTTAGTGGCGGTCCTCCACAGCACCCGGTCCGGGATCAGGCACGATCCGCCCCGATCCGTCCCCGGTCCTGCCCCGGCCGGTCCCCCCGTCCGCTCCACCCCTTCACCGTCAGTACGCCCAGGGGGCCGTGATGGTTCCGGTGCGGGCGCGGTTCATCCGAAACGGTTCAACCGAAGCGGTTCATCCGAAATGGGCGCGCAGCTTCCCGTAGGCCTCGGGCCCGGCCCCCAGCGCGTCCAGACCCAGCAGGCCCGCGCCCAGCACCGGCGCGGCCGTCACCACCGAGACCCGGGCGTGCGGGGCCCGTTCGGCCAGCAGGGCCTCCACGCGGCCGTTCAGCCGCGGGTGCCGGGCGGCCAGGACGCTGCCGCCCAGCAGGACGGGCGCCTCCTCGGCCAGCAGCCCGAGCCGCTCCAGCGCCACCGAGGCCAGGGCCACGACCTCCTCGGCCTGCCGCTCGACGAGGGCCGCGGCGACCGGATCGCCGGCCGCGGCCACATCGAACAGCACCGGCACCAACTCGTGCATCCGTACGGGCTCGACGATGCCCAGGTGCAGCGCCTCGATCAGCGCGTGCATGGAATCCCGCGCGAAGTGCCGCGGCAGGGCCGTCGCGAGCTCGGTGGGACCGCCGCGCCCGTCCTCGGCGCGCGCCGCCCACCACATGGCCTCGGCGGCCAGTCCGCCGCCGCCGCCCCAGTCACCGGAGATCTGCCCGAGGGCCGGGAACCGGGCGGTGCGCCCGTCGGGCAGCATGCCCACGCAGTTGATGCCCGCTCCGCACACCACCGCGACCCCGCGCGGGCCCCCGGCGTTCTCGCCGAGGCCGGCCCGCAGGATCGCGAAGGTGTCGTTGCGGACCTCGGTGGCCGTGCCCCAGCCCCGCGCGTCGATCGCCTGCGCGAGCAGGGCCTCCTCCACCGGGAGGTCCGCGTTGGCCAGACAGGCCGAAACCCGGACGGCGTACGGGGCTCCGGCCGCGGGCTCCGGCAGCCCGGCGGCCGCGGCCGCCTCGGCGACGGCCCGCCCGACGACGTCCACCGCCGCCTCGACCCCGACGCGCGGGGGCTGGAAGCCGCCCGCGCGTCCGGTGCCGAGGACGCGGCCGTCCGCGGCGATCAGCGCCACGTCCGTCTTGCTGTTGCCCGCGTCGACGGCGAGGACCGCCGCGGCCGAGGGCGGGGGAACGGGCCGGCTCACGCCCATGCCAGGTGCTCCTTGTTGTGCGCGAGGAGCCGGTCCGTCAGCCCCTCGGCGAGGTCGAACTGGCCCACCAGCGGGTGCGCCAGCAGCGCCTTGAAGACCCGCTCGCGGCCGCCCCGCAGCGCCGCGTCCAGCGCGAGGTCCTCGTACGCCGTGACGTGGGCGATGAGCCCCGAGTACAGCGGGTCCAGCCGCGGTACGGCCAGCGGCGACGGCCCGGTGCGGTCCACACGCGCCTGCACCTCGACGACCGCGTCGTCGGGCAGGAACGGCAGGATGCCGTTGTTCAGCGTGTTGACCACCTGCACGGCGCTCCCGCCGTCGCCCAGCAGGGCCGCGGCCAGGTCCACCGCCGCCTCCGAGTAGAAGGCGCCGCCCCGCTTGGCGAGCAGTTCCGGCTTCTCGTCCAGCGCGGGATCCCCGTACAGGCCGAGCAGTTCCTTCTCCATCGCGGCGACCTCGGCGGCCCGCGAGGGCTTGGTGCCGAGCTCCCGGACCACCTCGTCGTGGGCGTAGAAGTAGCGCAGGTAGTACGAGGGGACCACGCCGAGCCGGTCCAGCACCGCACGCGGCAGCCGCAGGTCCGCGGCGATGGCGTCGCCGTGCCGGGCGATGAGCTGCGGCAGCAGGTTCTCGCCCTCCGGGCCGCCCTTGCGCACCCCCAACTCCCAGGTGAGGTGGTTGAGGCCCACGTGGTCGAGGTGGATGTCGGCCGGCGTCAGGTCCAGCATCGCGGCGAACCTGCGCTGGAAGCCGATGGCCACGTTGCACAGCCCGACCGCCTTGTGCCCGGCCTGCAGCAGGGCGCGGGTGACGATCCCGACCGGGTTGGTGAAGTCGATGATCCACGCGTCCGGGTTGGAGCGCCGGACCCGCTCGGCGATGTCGAGGACCACCGGGACCGTGCGCAGCGCCTTGGCGAGACCGCCGGCCCCGGTGGTCTCCTGGCCCACGCAGCCGCACTCCAGCGGCCAGGTCTCGTCCTGGAGCCGGGCCGCCTGCCCGCCGATGCGCAGCTGGATCAGGACCGCGTCCGCGTCCGCGACGCCCGCGTCGAGGTCGGAGGTGGTGGTGATCAGGCCCGGGTGCCCCTGCTTGGCGAAGATCCGCCGCGCCAGGCCGCCGATCAGCTCCAGTCGCTCGGCGGCCGGGTCGATCAGCACCAGCTCGCTGATGGGCAGGGTGTCGCGCAGTCGGGCGAACCCGTCGATCAGCTCGGGGGTATAGGTGGAACCGCCGCCCACCACTGCGAGTTTCATCGTCACTAGCCTTTCACTCCGGTCAGGGTGACGCCTTCGACGAACGCCTTCTGGGCGAAGAAGAAGAGGACGATCACCGGGGCCATGACCAGCACGGTCGCCGCCATGGTCAGGTTCCAGTTGGTGTGGTGCGCGCCCTTGAAGGACTCCAGTCCGTAACTGAGCGTCCAGGCGGCCGGGTTGTCCGAGGCGTAGATCTGCGGGCCGAAGTAGTCGTTCCAGGCGCAGAAGAACTGGAACAGCGCCACGGCCGCGATCCCGGGCTTCGCCATCGGCAGGACCACGCGCAGCATGGTGCGCAGTTCGCCGCAGCCGTCGACCCTCGCCGCGTCCAGGTACTCGTCGGGGATCGTCAGCAGGAACTGGCGCAGCAGGAAGATGGAGAAGGCATCACCGAAGGCCATCGGGATGATCAGCGGCCACAGGGTGCCGGAGAGGTCCAGCTGCTGGGCCCAGAAGAGGTACATCGGGATGACGACCACCTGGGGCGGCAGCATCATCATGGCGATCACCAGCAGCAGCGACAGCCGCCGGCCGCGGAAGCGGAACTTGGCGAGCGCGTAGGCGACCGGCACCGAGGAGACCACGGTCAGGAGGGTGCCGAGGCCCGCGTACATCAGGGTGTTGCGCCACCAGGTCAGGAAGCCGGGGGTGTCCCACACCTTCGCGTAGTTGCCCCACTCCCAGGTGCGCGGCCACAGGTCGCGGGTCAGCGCCTGCTGGTCGCTCATCACCGAGGTCAGGAAGAGGAACACGAAGGGGAGGACGAAGAAGAGCGCCGCCGCGACGCCCAGGGAGTGCACGGCCACCCAGTGCAGGGCGGCCTTGCGGCGGGCGGTGCGCACGACCCGGGCCGAGTCCGGGGTGCCGGGCGCGGCGGGACGCGGGCTCGGCCGCGCGCCGCGGGTGATGGTCTGGCTCATGATCCTCAGTCACCTGCCTCGATCAGCCCGCCGCGCCGCCGCATGAGCAGCGCGGTGAAGGCCATGGAGAGGGCGAACAGCACCAGGGCGACCACGCAGGCGGTGCCGTAGTCGAAGCGCTGGAAGCCGACGTTGTAGATGACCTGGGGCAGGGTCAGGGTGGACTTGTCGGGGTACCCGGGCTCGAACTGCTGGCCCGAGCCGCCCATCACGCCGGACGCCACCTTCCCCGCCACCAGGGGCTGCGTGTAGAACTGCATCGCCTGGATGACCCCGGTGACTACCGCGAACAGGATGATCGGCGAGATGTTCGGCAGGGTGATGTGGCGGAAGCGCGCCAGCGCCCCGGCCCCGTCCAGCTCGGCGGCCTCGTACTGCTCGCGCGGTACGTCGAGCAGCGCGGCCATGAAGATGACCATCAGGTCGCCGATCCCCCACACCGCGAGCGCGGTCAGTGCCGGCTTGGACCAGGCGGGGTCCGTGAACCAGCCGGGTCCGGACACTCCGACGGCGTCCAGCAGGGTGTTCACCGGGCCGGTGCCCGGGTTGAGCAGGAAGACGAAGGCGAGGGTCGCCGCGACCGGAGGGGCCAGGTAGGGCAGGTAGAACAGGGTGCGGAAGACGCCCGTGCCCAGTTTGATCTTGGTGATGAGCAGGCCGATGCCGAGGCCGAAGGCGACCCGGCAGGCGACCATGATCACGACCAGCCACAGGGTGTTGCGCATCGCCGGCCAGAACATCGGGAGGTCGGAGAAGACGTAGGTCCAGTTGTCCAGCCCGTTGAAGACGGGCGGGCGGAAGCCGTCGTACTTGGTGAAGGAGAAGTAGACGGTGGAGACGAGCGGGTAGGCGAAGAAGACGCTGAACCCGATCAGCCAGGGCGACATGAAGGCCGCCGTGCGCAGCGTCGACCTGCGGCGCCTGGCGCGTAGTTCGGGGGAGAGGGTGCCGGCCATCGGGCTACTTCGCCTTCGCGATGTCCGTGTCGATCTGCTGGTCGGTCTTGGCGAGACCGGCGGGGATGTCCGTGACCTCGCCCTTCTCGACCGCGTACGCGAAGTCCGTGAAGGTCAGCTGGTAGGTGCCGCCGTCCGCCTGCGCCGGGGTGGTGGTCGACTTCGGGTGCTTGGCGATGTCGATGAACGTCTTGAACTCCGGGCTCACCTGGAGCTTGGGGGAGTCCAGGGCGGCCAGCGTGGAGGGCACGTTGTGGATGGCGTTGGCGAACTCCACGACCGCCTCGGTGTCGGTCGTCATGTACTTCGTCAGCTCCCAGGCGGCGTTCTGCTTCTTGCTGCCCGAGGCGATGCCCATGATCGTGCCGGCGAGGTAGCCCTTGCCGTACTCGGAGACCCGGTCGTCGGGGACGGGCATCGGCGCGGTCCCGATCTCGAACTTCACCCCGGCCTCCTTCGCCATGGGGGCCCGCCACTCGCCGTCGATCTGCATGGCCACCAGTCCGAGGTGGAAGGGGTGCTCGGCGCTCCACTCGTCGCCGAAGGTGGTGCGGAACTTCTCCAGCTTCTCGTACCCGCCGAGCTTGCCGACCAGGTCCTTCTGCGCCGTCAGCATCTGCGCGAAGCCCGGGTCCTTGGCCAGGTTGGACTTGCCGTCGGCGTCGAAGTACGACGGGCTCCACAGCGCGGCCAGCCGCTGGGGGGCGGTCTCGTAGCCGTGGTAGGTGGGCATGATGCCGAGCTGCTCGTACGAATCGCCCTTGGCGATCGTCAGCTTCTGCGCGGCGGCCACGAACTGGCTCCACGTCTTGGGCGGTTCGGTGATCCCGGCGGCCTCGAAGGCGGTCTTGTTGTAGACGAGGCCGTACGCGTCGTTCAGCAGCGGCAGCGTGCACTGGTTGCCCTTGAACTGGGTGTACTCCAGCAGGGTCTTGGGGAAGACCTTCTCCTTGTCGATCCCGGACTTCTTCAGGAACGGGTTCAGGTCGGCGAAGGCGCCGGAGTTGCAGAACTTGCCGACGCTGTCGGTGGTGAAGGAGGAGACCACGTCGGGGGCCTTCTCCCCGCCGGCGCGCAGCGCCTGGTTGATCTTGTCGTCCGTCATGTTGCCCGTGACGTTCACCTTGATGTTCGGGTGAGCCTTCTGGAACCGGGCGATGTTGTCCTCGATGGCCTTGATCTCGCTGGGGGCGGACCAACCGTGCCAGAAGTTGAGGGTGACGTCCTTGTTCGGGTCGTCGGCGGCCGTGTTGGAGGCGGAGCCCGTACACGCGGTGGCGAGTACGGATATCGCGGCGACGGCGGTTGCGGCGACGGTCAGGCGGCGGATTCCGGGCATGGCGGAGTCACTCTCTGCGCGGGGGGACTTCCTGGAGGGGTGGTGGTGCAGGGGGATGCGTGCCGTGGTGCGGGGAGGTGCCGGTGGTGCGAGGTGGTGCCGGATGGTGCGGTCGTGCCGGGTGGTGCGGTTCAGCGGCGGGAGGTGTCGAAGACCTCGTCGCGGGTGGCGGCGAGGGCGCTTTCCAGCGCCCCGCGCAGTACGGGCCGTTCCCGCACCTCGCCGGTCACCAGCAGGGGCCGGGACGGGGCGAGGTCGGCGAGCTCGGCTTCGAGGAGTTCGCGCAGCGGCTCTCCGCCCGCGATGGTCAGGGCGCCGGAGAGGATCACGATCTCCGGGTCCAGTACGGCGACCAGCGAGGCCAGGCCGGTGGCGAGGGCGGTGGCGTACTCCCGCAGGAGGTCCAGGTGGGGCCCCTCGGGTGCGGCGGCGGCCTGGGCCAGCAGCGCGGCCGCCGCTTCGACCATGGCCCCGGACTCGGCCCCGTGCACGGCGCCGTGCACCGAGCCGGCCCCGGCCGCGGCGGCCGGCGGTGCGTCGACGCCGAGCCGGGCCGCCATCGCGGGCAGTACTTGTGCGCCGGCCAGCTCCTGGTAGCCGCCGGAGTTGACCTGGGTGACCTGACGGACCAGGGGGTGCCCGGCGACCGGCAGGAAACCGATCTCCCCGGCGCCGCCGGTCCAGCCGCGGTGCAGCCGGCCGCCGAGCACGAGGGCGGCCCCGAGGCCCTCCTCGTTCCACAGCAGGACGAAGTCCTCGTGGCCGCGGGCGGCGCCGAGCAGCTGTTCGGCGACGGCGGCGAGGTTCACGTCGTTCTCGTACTCGAACGGCATCGGCAGGGCCGCGGCCAGCTCGTCGAGGAGCGTGGGGGACTGCCAGCCCACCAGGTGGTCGGCGTAGCGCAGCACCCCGGTGCGGGGGTCGAAGGAGCCGGGGGTCGCGATGACCACCCGGTGGATGTCGGCGAGGTGCAGCCCGGCGTCCTTGACGGCCTCGCCGAGGGCGCGGGTGACGTGCTCGACCGGCCCGACGGACTCCGCGTAGGGGAGCTCGTGGCTGCCGATCACCTCGCCGGTCAGGTCGGCCACGGAGGCGAGGATCCGGCCCGGGGTGACGTCGAGCCCGGCGACGTAGGCGGCCCGCGCGTTGACGGCGTAGAGCTGCGCGTTGGGGCCGGGGCGGCCGGTGGCGGTGCCGGTGGCGACGACGAGCCCGGCGGACTCCAGCCGGGCCAGGAGCTGGGAGGCGGTGGGCTTCGAGAGGCCGGTGAGATGCCCGATCCGGGTCCGGGACAGGGGACCGTGCGTCAGCAGGAGCTCGAGCGCGGCCCGGTCGTTCAGGGCGCGCAACAGGCTGGGCGTACCGGGGGTGGCGGGCATGGGGTGACTTCTCTCTCACCGAGGTGAACTGTTAGGTAAGTTTCCTATTGGTGGGTCGCTCGTGTCAATGGCACTGCGTACACCACTGCCCCCGCAGGTCGGACCTACGGGGGCAGCGGTGTGTCTGTGCGCGGGGCCGGGCTGTGCCCGGCGGAGCGGGGCGGGCGCTACTTCGTGATGCGCGGGCCGGAGACCGAGCCGCCCGCGGCCGGCTGCGGGATCTCCGCGGTGGCCAGGGACTGCGGGGACGTCGGGTTCGCGAGCGCCGACGGCGGGGCCACGGCGGCCGCGGGGTCGGCCGGAGCGGCATCCTCCTCGGGCGCCGGAAGGCCCCCGACGATCCCGATGCCCGCGGCGTCGAAGGCGTCCTTGATCCGCCAGCGGAGCTCGCGCTCCACGGCGAACTGCTGGCCCGGCATCGTCTTCGCCGACACCGACACCGACATCGAGGCCAGCAGCACCTCGTCCAGGCCCAGCACCTCCACCGGACCCCACAGCCGCTCGTCCCACGGGGACTCCTTGGCCATGGTGTCGGCGATGTCCTTGATCACCGCGCGGATGCGGGACAGGCTCTCGGTGGGCTTGACCTGCACCGCGACGCTCGCCGTGGCCCAGCCCTGGCTGAGGTTGCCGATCCGCTTGATCTCGCCGTTGCGGACGTACCAGATCTCGCCGTTGTCGCCGCGCAGCTTGGTGACGCGCAGACCCACCTCGACGACCTCGCCCGAGGCCACCCCGGCGTCGATCTTGTCGCCGACGCCGTACTGGTCCTCGAGGATCATGAACACGCCGGAGAGGAAGTCCGTGACCAGGTTCCGGGCGCCGAAACCGATGGCCACACCGGCCACACCGGCGCTCGCCAGCAGCGGCCCCAGGTTGATGTCGAGCGCGCCGAGCACCATCAGGGCCGCCGTGCCGAGGATCAGGAACGAGGCCACCGAGCGCAGCACCGAACCGATGGCCTCGGACCGCTGACGGCGCCGCTCGGCATTGACCAGCAGGCCGCTCAGGGCCGTGCCCTCGACGGCGTCGGCGCCGCGGTTCATCCGGGTGATCAGCTTGGTCAGCGACTTGCGGACCACCGAGCGCAGGGCGAAGGCGGCGACCAGGATGAGGAGGATCCGCAGGCCCAGGGCCAGCCATCCGGCCCAGTTCTCCTCGATGAAACTGGCGGCGTTCGTGACGCTCTCGTGCGTTTCTCTGATCGTTTCGGACGCGTCCGGGTTGTCGGCTGCGAGCGGGAGCAGGGCGGCAGGCCAGGGCACGGCGGGAACCTCCAGATGTAGCGTCCTGCCCGCGGAAGGGGTGGGGCGGGCAGACCATCCACCCTAACGGGGCATTAGGCCTGACTTGTTGCCGTGTTCGAGGGAGAGACCAGACTCACGCGGGGAGGAAGCGGGTGTGGTCGAAAACACCTCGGACCCGTTACGGGCGCGTGGTGGCGCTTCGACCAGCCGTAAGGGGAGACTGGAAAGCAGATCGTCCCGGCGCGAGCCACGCGCCGCCGGCGTTATAGGAGGCAGTCCGTGCCGCACGTCCTGGTCCTCAACGCGTCGTACGAGCCCCTCGGCGTCGTACCGCTCCGTCGCGCGCTCGTCCTCGTCCTGGAGAACAAAGCCGTCTCCCTGGAAGAATCCGGCGCCTTTCTGCACAGCGCGACAAGGGCCGTCCCCGCTCCCAGCGTGGTTCGGCTCAAGCGCTTCGTGCGGGTCCCCTACCGGGGGCCCGTTCCACTCACCCGCCGCGCGTTGTTCGCCCGGGACGGTGGCCGCTGCATGTACTGCGGGGCCGTCGCCACCAGTGTCGACCACGTCATCCCGCGCAGCCGGGGCGGGCAGCACGCCTGGGACAACGTCGTCGCCGCGTGCCGCCGCTGCAACCACGTCAAGGCCGACCGGCACCTCGTCGATCTCGGCTGGCGGCTGCGGCACCAGCCGGCTCCGCCGTCGGGGCTGGCCTGGCGGATCATCGGGACGGGGCACCGGGATCCGTGCTGGATGCCGTACCTCCAGCCGTACGGGGCGGAGGATGCGCTGGATCGCATCGGGGTCCCGGTGGCCGCCGCGGCGGTCGCGTCGTAGCCCCCTGAGCCGGGCCCCGGCTGCGGGTGTGCCGCTGCGCGGGGCCGGTGTCCCCGCAGCGACCCTTGGCGCTGCGCGGGGCGGAGTTCCCCTACCCACCCTTCGCCCGTTCCCCGGGGCTCCGCCCCGGACCCCGCGCCTCAAACGCCGGCGAGGCTGGATTTCGCGTGTGAGGACCGGGTCCGGGCGGAGCCCGGGGAACGGTGGAAGGGCGGGTAGGGGACTTGCCCCGCAGGGTTACGGGGCGGCCACCGCGAAGGCCTCGGCTCCGAGCAGGCTGCAGCCGTAGCGGGTGGCGCGGGTCTCGCAGGTGACCCGGACGAAGCGGGCCGGCCCGGCCGCCGGGTCCAGGTGGACGGAGTCCACTCCGCCGCGGGACTCGACCGTCGCCGACGGGTGCCAGCCGACACCGTCCGCGGAGGTCTCCACCCGGAACCGGGACGGGTACGCCTCCTGCCACCGCAGCCGCAGCAGCCCGATCCGCGCAGGCGCCGGCAGCTCCGCCTGCCACCAGGCCCCGTCGGCCGCGGGCGAGGACCAGCGGGTGGCCGGGGAATCGTCCAGCGCCCCCGACGCGGGGAACGCCGGGGTCTCGTCGGCCGAGGAGGAGGCCACGGCGGAGCGCAGCAGGTTCGGGCCGGCCGTCCGCGGATGGGCGCGGACCTTCAGCGTGTGCGTCTCGGAGCCGAAGGTGACCGGGACCTCGTAGGTGCCCGGCGCCGTGCCCGCGGCCACCGCGACCTCGACCGGGACGGTCGCCGTCGTACCGCGTGCGGCCGCGGCCGTCTCCGGCAGGCGCACCGAGATCCCCGGCGGCGCGGTCGCCGACAGGGGCCCGCGGACCTCGCCGGGACGCAGCGCGGACAGCTGCGCCGGGATCCGCTGCGCGGCCCCGCCGATCTCCGCGTCCACGGTCTGCGCCAGCTCGAAGCGGGCCTCCGGCCCGTCCGCCGTCCACGGGACCACGCCGTGCACGGCCGGAGCCGGGCCCGACCAGACGAGCCGGACCGCGTCGGCCCGTAGGCCGCCCACGTCCGCCTGGGTCCAGCCCGACGGCGCCGCCTCCGCGACCTTGCGCCAGCCCTCTCCCGGTACGTGGGCCTCGATCACGGCGCCCCGGCTGCCCGGCGGCAGCGGGTCGGTCATCACGGTCACCACCGACACCGGCCGGGCATCCGACAGCTGGACCGTCCACGCGTCGGCCTGCCGGGTCACCGTGCCCGGCGCGCGGGCCGCGCCGGTCCACGCGTCGGCCTCGGCCGCCGCCCGCGCCAGGAAGGGGTCCAGCACCGCCTTGTCGACCCGGGCGGCTTCCGCCCCGGACAGCGCCGCACGGGCGGTGGTGAGGGCCTGCGAGGCCTGCCAGGCCGCCGCCCCGTCCCCGCGGGCCTGCGCCTGGAGGACGTCGAGGGCCAGCTCCCCGGCCGCCCCGTAGCGCGCGAGCCGCGACAGCCAGGGCCCCGCCTCCTCCGCGAGCGCGGGCAGCCGGTCCGGGGCCTCGCGCAGCACGCGGAAGGCGGCGCGCAGCCGGTCGCCCGCCGCCGGGTCGCCCGAGCTGCGGGCCCGCCAGAACTCCTCCATCAGCGGGACCAGGTAGGCGGACTCCGGCTGGGCGAGGCCGGAAGAGGCGTTGTTCCCGGCCAGCGCGGCCAGGGCCTCGCGGGCCTTGGGGTCGGGTCCGGCGAGCGAGGCCACGGCCGCCGCCCAGGAGTCGGCGGCCCGGTAGCCGCGCGGGTTCCACGTGAAGTCCGACGCGGTGAACAGCGGGATGCGCGACAGCGTGCCCTGGGGCATGGCGTTGGCCAGCACGGCCGCCGAACCGCCCGCGACCACCGGGTCGCGTCCCGCGTACGGGCCGAGGAAGATCCGGCCCGGATCCCAGTCGTTGACCGGGTAGTTGTCCATGGTGACCAGCGGGTGCCGGCCGAGCGCCGAGCGCGCCCCGTTCATCTCCTGCCCGGTGATCGTGCGCGGCACCACGCCGACGCCGGTCCAGGCCACCTCCACCCGCTCGTCCAGGGCCTCGGCCAGCGCGGTCCGGTAGGGCGTCGCGCCCTCCTGGTAGTACTCCGTCGGCAGCAGCGACAGCGCGGGCGCCCCCGGATAGCGCCGGGCCAGGTGCGCGGCCAGCTCGCCCGCCACCTCCGCGTGCGCCTTCGCGGCCGCCGCAGGGCCCTTGCCGTACCGCTCGCGGTCGGCCCGGCAGCCCCACTCGGTGTAGCTGACGTCCTGGAACTGCACCTGGAACGCCCGGAACCCCAGGTCCCACATGGCGTCCAGCTTGCGGGCGAGCGCCGCCCGGTCGGCCGAGGAGGCCAGGCACATCGACTGCCCGGGCGCCACCGCCCAGGCGAGCACCACCTTGTTGGCGCGCGCCCGGTCGGCCAGCTCCCGCAGCTCCGCCGCCCGCGGCGCCGGGTAGTCGCGGCGCCATTCCGTGGTCCGGTACGGGTCGTCACCGGGCGCCAGCAGCAGCCGGTTCAGCTTGGTGCGGCCCATGAACTCCACCTGCGCGAGCCGCTGGGCGGCCGTCCACGGAGTCCCGTAGAACCCCTCCGTGATCCCGCGCACCGGCGCGGTCGGCCAGTCCCGTACGAGGACGCCCGGCACCTTCCCGCCGCCCTGGGCCAGCAGTTGACGCAGCGTCTGTGCCGCGTGGAACAGCCCGTCGTCGCCGGTGCCGGCCAGCGCGACCGTGTCCCGCCCCTCGACGCGGCCCACCGCCAGCCGGTAGCCGCCGGCCGGGAGGTCGCCGGCCGCGCCCGAGCCCAGGGCGTGCAGCGCCCGCTCGGCATCGGCGCCTTGGAGCCGTACGACGGGGACGGCGTCGGGCAGCGGTTCCCCGTCGGCCCGCTCGTGCAGGGTCCGTACGCCCGCCCCGTGCAGGGCGTCGCGGACCACCTGGGCGGCGTACGCGTCCACGCCCGCGGGCAGCACCAGCACGGCCTCGGGGCCCAGCGGCACCGCGCGCGCCGGGTCGGCGGCCATCGACTGCGGCCGGGGCCACACCGCGAGCCCCCCGTCGGCGGCGCGCGCCGGATCGGAGCCGGGGTCGAGCACGGGGGCGGGCACGGGAACGGGCGCCGGGTCGCGCAGTGCCGCGGGCACCACCGCGGGTGCCGCGCCCGCGTTCGGCGCGGCGGGTCCGTCCGGCGCGTCGGGCGCGGTCGGCGAGGCGAAGGCGCTGGGGGGACCCACCACCGCCGAGCCGCCCAGCAGTGCGCCGATGACGGCGACCGCCGCAGCCGTGGCCGTGACCCGCTTGCTGCCCCTGGTCTGCACGGAGCCACCCCGTCCCGAGTCGTCCCCCGCTCGTACGAACGAGCCAGAGCCCACCATCCGTACGGCCGGGGTGTCAACGTCGGCGGGTGATCTGACCTGGATCGGCCATGAATGCGGTGCGGCCGACTGGGTATGGCTGGGATGTTCTCCGGACCGCGCACCGGAGGGTGTTCCCGACGTTCCCGCACGCCAGGGCCGATGGCTCCGCACGCGTGGCGACCGCCGCGGAGCTCCGCAACACCTCTCGTGCGCGGAGCGAACACAGGCACGTCTGTACGGATTCACGTCCCGCGCAGGAGAATTTCCGCTGTCGGTGGTGCGCGGACGGTGCGCGGACCGACACAGTGGGAGCCATCCACGGGTCCTGACCGATCCTCACGCACGAAGGAGTGCCTGCCGGTGAACACCAAGGCTGCGAACACCAAGGCTGCAACCACCGAAGCCGCGAACGCCGGAAGCGCCACCACCGCCATATCCGGCCCCAAACGGATCCCGCCGCTCGCCCACCTGCCGGCGCAGGCCGGACCCGACGAGCGGCCCCTGACCAGCGAGCCGTCGCTCGCCGACGCCGCGCACGCGCCGTTGACCAGTGAGCCCCCGCTCGCCTGCGAGGCCCCGCTGACCAGCGAGCCGACCACCCATGCCGCGGCGGCCGCCGCGGGTGACTAGACGAGAAGGAACCTGATGGACGACCTCGCCCGGCTCGCGGCCCTGTACGGAGTGGCCACCACCTACCAGCCCGCCGAGGACGTCACCCTCCGGGTCCCGGAGGCCACCATCGCCGCCGTGCTGCGGCAGCTGGGGGTGGACACGGACACCCCGGAGTCCGTACGGGCGCACCTGGCCACCGCCGAACACGACGCGGCGCACCGGCTGTTGCCCCGCGTGCTGGTGTGGTGGGCGGGATCCCGGCCGCCCGTGGAGCTGGGCGCGCTGCCGCCGGGGACCCGGACGCTGCTGGAGGCGGAGGCCGAGGGGGCCGGGCCGTCGGAGGCGGCGGGCCGTGCGGTCCGCCAGGAGCCGCCTGCGGCCTGGAGCGCGGCCGACGCGGGGGAGCCGCCCCTCGGCGTGCACCGGATCCACGCCGAGGCCCCGGACGGCCGCACCGCCACCGCCACCCTGATCGTTGCCCCCGACCGGGCTCCGGCGGCGCCCGAACGCACCCACGGGCTGCTCGTCCAGCTCTACTCGGTGCTCTCCGAGCGTTCCTGGGGCATGGGCGACCTGGGCGATCTCGCGGAGCTGGCGCGCTGGGCGGGACGCATCCACGGAGCCGGCTTCGTCCAGGTCAACCCGCTGCACGCGGCCGTGCCCGGCACCCCGACCGACCCCTCCCCGTACCGGCCGTCCTCGCGCCGCTTCCCCGACCCGGTGCACCTGCGGATCGAGGACGTCCCCGAGTACGCCGACTGCCCCGACCGGGCCGCCCTCGCGGAACTGGCCGACCGGGGGGCGGAGTTGCGGCGCGAGGTGCTGGAGAAGGGGGCGCTGATCGACCGGGACGCCGTCTGGACCCTCAAGCGGGCCGCCCTGGAGCTGCTGTACGCCGTCCCGCGGAGCCCCGAACGGGAGGCGGCCTACGGGGAGTTCCGCGCCGAGCAGGGCGCGGAGCTGGACCGGCACGCCGCCTGGTGCGCCGGGCACGCCGGGGAGGACCCGAAGGCCGGGGCCGACTTCCACCGCTGGCTGGTCTGGCTGACGGACGCCCAGCTCGCCGCCGCCCAGCGCGCAGCCAAGGAGGCCGGGATGGCGGTCGGCATCGTGCACGACCTGGCCGTCGGGGTGCACCCGGAGGGCTCGGACGCCACCGGCGCCCCCCACTACGCGCGGGCCGTCTCGGTCGGGGCCCCGCCGGACGCCTTCAACGCGCGCGGCCAGGACTGGGGGCTGCCCCCGTGGCGGCCCGACCGGCTTGCCGCCACCGGGTACGCGCCGCTGCGGGCTCTGCTGCGGGGGGTGTTCAGGTATGCGGGCGCGCTGCGCATCGACCACGTCATGGGACTGTTCCGGCTCTGGTGGATCCCGGAAGGGGCCCCGCCCGCCGAAGGCGCGTACGTCGCGTACGACGGGGAGGCGATGCTCGCCCTGCTGGTCCTGGAGGCGCACAGGGCGGGGGCCCTGGTCATCGGCGAGGACCTCGGCACCGTGCAGCCGGGGGTCCGTCAGGCGCTGGCCCGGCGCGGGGTGCTGGGCACCTCGGTGCTGTGGTTCGAGCGGGACTGGGGCGGCGACGGCGAGCCGCTGGAGCCGGAGCGCTGGCGGGCCGACTGCCTGGCCACCGTGACCACCCACGATCTGCCGCCCACGGCCGCCAAACTGGCCGGCTCCCACGTGGAACTGCGCGACCGGCTCGGCCTGCTGACCCGCCCGGCCGAGCGGGAGCGCGCCGAGGACGCGGCCGACACCGCGCGCTGGCTGGACGTACTGGAGGACCTCGGGCTCGACACCAAGGGCGAGGAGGCCGCCGTACGGGCCCTGTACGGGTTCTTGCTGCGCACGCCGGCCCGGCTGGTCGGGGTCTGGCTGCCCGACGCGGTGGGGGACCGGCGGCCGCAGAACCTGCCCGGCACCTGGGACCAGTACCCCAACTGGCGGCTCCCGGTCGCCGACGCGGAGGGCCGGCCGCTGACCCTGGAGGCACTGGCCGCCTCGCCGCGGGCGAACGCCCTGCTGGGGGCGGTGCGGGGGGCGGTGGGAACCCGTACGGCACCCCCGGGCGCGCGCGGCGTTTAGGTGTTCGCTACGTTTGCACCGTGGACAAGAAGAACGCTCTGCGCGCCGGCGCCGTCACGGCCGGATCGACGCTGATGATGCTGCTGATGACGTCTCCCGCCCTCGCGGTCACCCGTGACGACGGCGACGACCCGGGTCCGGGCCTGAGCGTCGCCGAGACGCTCGGCCTCTACGTGGCCGCGCCGATCGTGCTGTTCCTGGTCATCGCCGGTCTGGTGATGGTCGGCGACAAGTCGCGCAAGGCGCAGAACGAAGGCTGACCGAAGACCGAACGAAGGCGCCGGGGGTCCCTGAGGACCCCCGGCGCCTCGTCGTACCCGGGCCCGGTTCGCCGGGCCCGGCTCCGCAGGCCGGGGTCCGCTAGGGGGTCCCTGCCATCACCTTGCGCAGCAGACCGGTGAGCGTCGCGATCTCCGCCTCGTCCAGCCCGGTGAGCGCTTCCCGCTGCACCTCCAGACCCGCCGCGACCGCTTCGTCGATGAGCGCGAGGCCCCGGTCGGTGATGGTCACCCGCAGCCCCCGCCGGTCGTCCGGATCGGGGCTGCGGCGCAGCAGCCCGGCCTTCTCCAGCTTGTCCAGCCGTCCCGTCATCCCGCCCGTGGTGAGCATCAGCGTGGCCGAGAGCTGGCGGGGCGAGAGGGTGTACGGGCTTCCGCTCCGGCGCAGCGTGGCCACGACGTCGAACTCCCCGCGCGAGATTCCGTAGCGCGCGTAGGCCTTTTCCATCGCGTCGCCCATGGCTTTGGAGATCCGGTAGATCCGGCCGAAGACGGCCATGGGTGCGGTGTCCAGATCGGGTCGCACCGCGAACCACTGGTCCGCGATCGCGTCGACCGCGTCGACGGGGGCTTTGTCGGTCATAGGCGCAGTATCCGGCTTCCACTTGTTCCTTCGCAAGAAAGTTGCTTGCAGGAAAGTAGCTTAGTGCTAAGCTACTTCCAAGTGAGCTACTCTCTCGAACCGCTCGCTCGAGCTACTCGTCCCTGCCGGAGGAGCACCGCCGTGAAGCGCATCGCCACCATCGCCCTGACCGCCCTCGCCCCCATCTCCTGGGGCTCCACCTACTTCGTGGCCTCCGAGCTGCTGCCGCCCGACCGGCCGCTGTTCACCGGCGTGATGCGCGCCCTGCCCGCCGGACTCCTGCTCACCGCCCTCGCGCGGAAGCTGCCCACGGGGCGGTGGTGGTGGAAGGCGGCCGTCCTGGGCGGACTCAACATCGGCGCCTTCTTCCCGCTCCTGTTCCTCTCCGCCTACCGCCTGCCCGGCGGGGTCGCGGCCGTATTGGGCTCCGCGGGACCGCTGTTCGTCGTGGGGCTCGCCGCCCTCCTCCTGGGTGAGCGGGCCCGGCTGCGGACCGTGCTCGCCGCCGTGGCGGCGGCCTTCGGCGTCAGCATGGTGGTGCTGACCGCCGAGGCGCAGCTCGACCTGGTCGGGGTGGTGGCCGGCATCGTCTCCTCCGCCTCGATGGCATCGGGCACCGTCATGACCAAGCGGTGGGGGCGCCCGGAGGGTGTCGGCCCGCTGGCCATGACCGGCTGGCAGCTCACCGCGGGCGGCCTGATCATCATTCCGGTCGCCGCGCTGGTGGAGGGGGCGCCGCCGGCCCTCGACGGCAAGGCCTTCCTCGGGTACGGCTACATGATGCTGATCAACACCGGCATCGCGTACTGGCTCTGGATCCGCGGCATCGGGCAGCTCAGCGCCACGTCGGTCACCCTCCTCGGCCCTCTCTCGCCGCTCACCGCCGCCGTCATCGGGTGGGCCGCCCTGGGGCAGGCGCTGTCGCCGGTGCAGGTGCTGGGCATGGTGATCGCCTTCGGCGCCACCATCGCGGGGCAGCTCGCGGCGGGGAGGGCTGGCGCGACGGCTGCGGCGCGACCGAAGGCCGGATCGTTCAGTTCTGCTGAAGAGACCGATCGAAATGTTTCGATGGACCTGACGGGTGACCCGGTGCGACGGTAGACCAACGAACCGACACTCCGAACCCCGAGGGGGAGACACACCGTGGCCGTCATGGACCGAGTCCGCACCGTCCCGCAGGAAGCACTGCCCGGCAAGGCGAAGAAGGCGGCCGCCGGTCTCGGCATCCTCCTCGCCCTGCTCGCGACGGTCGTCTGGTCCGGCAGCTTCGTCGCCACCCGCGGCATGGCCGACAGCATCCCGCCCGTCCAGGCCGTCTTCTGGCGGTGGGTGATCGCCACCGTGGCCGTCGCCCCCTTCGCCGCCCGGCAGGCCTGGCAGCAGCGGGCCCTGATCCGCAGGCACTTCGGCTACATCGCCCTGGCCACCCTCTTCGGCGTCACCCTCTACAACACGCTCGTCCACCAGGCCGGACTGACCACCTCCGCCTCCAACATGGGCATGATCATGGCCGCCTCGCCGGTCATCATGGCCCTGTACGCCCGGCTCGGCGGCGAAAGGCTCGGCGCCCGGCGCACCTTCGGCCTGGCCCTCGCCGCCCTCGGCGTGCTCCTCCTGGTCGGCAAGGGATCGATCCGCTTCGACTTCGCCGCCGGCGACCTGTGGATGTTCGGCGCCGCCCTGTCCTTCGCCACGTACAGCGCGCTCCTCAAGCGCAAGTCCGCCGAACTGGGCGGCCTCGCCTTCCTGCTCACCACCTTCGTCCTCGGCGCCCTGATGCTCGCCCCCGCCTACGCCGTGTCCGTCGGCGTCCAGGGCGGCTTCCGGGTCACTCCCTCCACCGCCGGAATGCTCCTGTACGTCGGCGTCTTCTCCTCCGCCGTCGCCTTCTTCGCCTGGAACAAGGCCGTCGCGATGATCGGCGCCGCCCGCGCCGGAGTCGTCTACTACCTCCAGCCTGTCTGCGTCGCGGGCCTCGGCCTGCTGCTCCTCGGCGAGACGACCGGCCCGACGCAGCTCCTCTGCATGGCGCTGATCCTGGGCGGCGTGGGTCTGGGTGCCCGGCGGTAAGTTCGGTCCCATGATCGAGTGGGACATCAAGAAGCTGCGGATCCTGCGGACCCTCGCCGAACAGGGGACCGTGACCGCGACGGCCGAGGCGCTGCACATGACGCCCTCGGCCGTTTCGCAGCAGCTGACCAACCTGGCCAGGATGCTGGGGGTCCCGCTGCTGGAGGCCCAGGGCCGCCGGGTCCGGCTCACCGACGCCGCACACCTCGTACTCCGGCACGCGGAGGCCGTGTTCGCGCAGCTGGAGCGGGCCGACGCGGAACTCACCGGATACCTCGCGGGGGAGGCGGGGGAGGTGCGGATCGGCGCCTTCTCCACCGCCGTACCGGTCCTCGTGGTCCCGGCGGTCGCCGCCCTGAGGCGCTCGCACCCCGGGGTGGAGGTCCGCGTACGGGAGACCGAGGCGGCCGAGTCCTACGAGCTGCTGTCCGCCGGGGTCGTCGACCTCGCGCTCTCCCTCGCCGCGCACGCCCCGACCGCCCGTGATCCCCGCTTCACCCGCCGGACCCTGCTGGAGGACCCCCTCGACGTGGCCCTGCCCCCGGACCACCCGCTGGCCGGAGCCGCGGAGCTGCGGCTCGCGGACCTGTCCGGGGATCCGTGGATCTACGGCGGCTCCGGGCCCTGGTCGGAGATCACCCGCAACGCGTGCGAGGCGGCGGGGTTCGTGCCCGAGCAGGCTCACTCGGCCTCCGGCTGGACCGCGATCCTGGCCATGGTCGAGGCGGGCATGGGGGTGGCGCTGGTGCCCCGGATGGTGGCGAGCCGCGCGGCGGGCGTCGCCGTCCGCGGGCTGCCCCACGACCGGCCCACCCGGCACGTCATCGCCGCCCTGCGGCGGGGCTCGGAGTCGGCCCCTGCCGTGGCCCACGTCCTGGCGGCCCTACGAGCCGTCGCCACGGCCCGGCCGTAGCCGCCGCGCGGGGTGGGCAGCCCTGCGGGGCGAAGTCCCCTACCCGCCCTTCCACCGTTCCCCGGGCTCTGCCCGGACCCGGTCCTCAAACGCCGGACGGGCTGGAATGTGCCGCGCAGCGGTACATCTCAGCCTCGCCGGCGTTTGAGGCGCGGGGTCCGGGGCGGAGCCCCGGGAGCGGACCCGCGGGGTTACGCCTGGGCGTCCGCCGCCTGGGCGCGCAGCGCGCGCTCCACGCCCGCGCGGGACTCGGAGACGAGGCGCCGCAGGGCCGCGTTCGGCTCGGCCGAGGCCAGCCAGGCGTCCGTCGCCGCGAGGGTCTCCGCGGAGACCTGGAGGGACGGGTAGAGCCCCACCGCGATCTGCTGGGCGATCTCGTGGCTGCGGGTCTCCCAGACCTCCTTGACCGCCGCGAAGTACTTCGCCGTGTACGGGGCGAGGAGCTCGCGCTGGTCGGTCTGGACGAAGCCCCCGATCACCGCCTCCTGCACCGCGTTCGGCAGCGAGTCGCCCTCGACGACCGAGGCCCACGCCTCCGCCTTGGCCTCCGCCGTCGGACGCGCCGCGCGGGCGGTCGCCGCGTGCCGCTCGCCCGCCGCGGTCTTGTCCCGCTCCAGCTCGGCCGCGATGGCCGCCTCGTCGGCGACGCCCGTGGCGACCAGGCGCTCCAGGAAAGCCCAGCGCAGGTCGGTGTCCACGGCCAGGCCCTTGACCTCGGCCGAGCCGTCCAGCAGCGCCGACAGGTAGGTCAGCTGCTCCTCGGTGCGGGCCGTCGCCGCGAAGGCGCGGGCCCACGCCAGCTGGTGGTCGCTGCCCGGCTCGGCCGCGCGCAGGTGCTCCAGCGAGGCCTCCGTCCACAGGGCCAGGCCCTGGTCGCGCCACGCCGGGTCGGCGTACAGGTCCACGGCCAGCTTGACCTGGCGGTGCAGCGACTGGACGACGCCGATGTCCGACTCCTTGCCGATGCCCGACAGGACGAGGGCGAGGTAGTCGCGGGTGGCCAGTTCGCCGTCGCGGGTCATGTCCCAGGCCGAGGCCCAGCACAGCGCGCGCGGCAGCGACTCGGTGAAGTCGCCCAGGTGCGCGGTGACGTTGGCGAGGGACACCTCGTCGAGGCGGACCTTGGCGTACGACAGGTCGTCGTCGTTCAGCAGGACCACGGCCGGACGGGTCCGGCCGATCAGCTCCGGTACGGCGGTGAGGTCGCCGTCGATGTCCAGCTCGATCCGGTCGCCGCGCACCAGCTTGCCGTCGGTCAGCTCGTACAGGCCGACCGCGATGCGGTGCGGGCGCAGGACGGGCTCGCCCTTGGCGCCGGCGGGCAGTGCCGGAGCCTCCTGACGGATGGCGAAGGCGGTGATGGCGCCGTTCTCGTCCGTCTCGATCTCCGGGCGCAGGATGTTGATGCCGGCCGTCTCCAGCCACGCCTTCGACCAGGCGGTCAGATCGCGGCCGGAGGTCTCCTCCAGCGCGCCCAGCAGGTCCGACAGGCGCGTGTTCCCGAAGGCGTGCGCCTTGAAGTACGCCTGCACGCCCTTGAAGAAGGCGTCCTGGCCGACGTAGGCCACGAGCTGCTTGAGCACCGAGGCGCCCTTGGCGTACGTGATGCCGTCGAAGTTGACCAGGACGTCGTCCAGGTCACGGATGTCGGCCATGATCGGGTGCGTGGAGGGCAGCTGGTCCTGCCGGTACGCCCAGGTCTTCATGGAGTTGGCGAAGGAGGTCCAGGCGTGCGGCCACTTCGAACCCTCCGCGTACGCCTGGCAGGCGATGGAGGTGTAGGTGGCGAACGACTCGTTCAGCCACAGGTCGTTCCACCACTCCATGGTGACGAGGTCGCCGAACCACATGTGCGCGAGCTCGTGCAGGATGGTCTCGGCGCGCGTCTCGTACGCCGCGTCCGTCACCTTCGAGCGGAAGACGTACTGGTCGCGGATGGTGACCGCGCCCGCGTTCTCCATGGCGCCCGCGTTGAACTCCGGCACGAAGAGCTGGTCGTACTTCGCGAAGGGGTAGTCGTACGCGAACTTCTCCTGGAACCAGGTGAAGCCCTGCCGGGTCACGTCGAAGATCTCGTCGGCGTCGAGGAACTCGGCGAGCGAGGGACGGCAGTAGATGCCGAGCGGGACGGACTGACCGTCCGCGCCCTCGTAGGAGCTGTGCACCGCGTGGTACGGGCCGACGATCAGGGCCGTGATGTACGTGGAGATGCGCGGGGTGGGCTCGAAGCGCCAGACGTTGTCGGCGGGCACGTCCGGCGTCGGGGAGTTCGAGATGACCGTCCAGCCCGCGGGAGCCGTCACGGTGAACCGGAACGTCGCCTTCAGGTCGGGCTGTTCGAAGCTCGCGAACACGCGGCGCGCGTCCGGGACCTCGAACTGGGTGTACAGGTACGCCTGCTCGTCGACCGGGTCGACGAAGCGGTGCAGACCCTCACCGGTGTTGGTGTAGGCGCAGTCGGCAACGACGCGCAGCTCGTTGTCCCCGGCGGCGAGGTGCGCCAGCGCGATCCGGGAATCCCGGAAGACGGCGGCCACGTCGAGCGACTTGCCGTTGAGGACGACCTCGTGCACGGCCGGAGCGACCAGGTCGATGAAGGTCTCGGCGCCGGCCTCGGCGGACTGGAAGCGCACGGTGGTCACGGAGGGGTACGTGCCGCCCTCCTGCGCGCCGCTGAGATCGAGCTCGATCTCGTACGAGTCGACACTGAGCAGCTTTGCCCGCTGCTGAGCCTCTTCACGGGTCAGATTCGTGCCTGGCACGCGGTCATCTCCTTCGATGGTGACGTTCCGGCCCATCCTTCCACGCGGGCCGCGCCACCGCGCCGGAGTCATCCACGGGCGAAACGCGACGTCCGATTTCCGCCAGCTCCGACCGGTCCGCCGGGAGCACCCTGGACCCCATGACCACCCACACCGTGCTCGCCATCGCCCCTCCCGTCCTCGCCCGCCTGCGCACCCTCGACGACGCCGGTCGGCCCTGCACGCCGTACGAGGACCCGGAGGGCGGCGCCCCGCTGCGCTGCTGCCTGCGCCGCAGCGTCCCCGGAGAGCGGATCGCCCTCGTCTCGTACGCCCCGCTGCGCCGCTGGGCCGCCGCGACCGGCGCCGACCCCGGGGCCTACGACGAGCAGGGCCCGGTGTTCGTCCACGCCGCCGACTGCGGCGGACCGGCCCCGGAGTCCGGCCTCCCCTTCGCCCACCCGGGTGCCCTGCGCACGGCCCGCCGCTACGACGCGGCGGGCCACATCCTCGGCGGGCGGGTGCTCGACCTCTCCGAGGACCCGGACGCGGTGGTCGGGCAGGCGCTGACGGAGGCCTTCGAGGACCCGCGGACCGCGCTCGTCCACGTCCGCTCGGCCGAATTCGGCTGCTACCTCTTCGAGGTCCGCCGGGCATAGGGGCTCTGCCCCGAGGGCGGGAACGCCGGAGGGCGGCACCGTGACGGTGCCGCCCTCCGTCCGTGCGAGCGGGATCAGCCGCGCAGCTCCTCCGCGACCAGCTCCGCGATCTGGACCGCGTTCAGCGCGGCGCCCTTGCGGAGGTTGTCGTTGGAGAGGAACAGCGCGAGGCCGTTCTCGGTGGTCTCGTCGACGCGGATGCGGCCCACGTACGAGGCGTCCTTGCCGGCGGCCTGCAGCGGGGTCGGGATCTCCGAGAGCTCGACGCCCGGGGCGTCCTTGAGCAGCTCGTAGGCGCGCTCGACGCTCAGCGGGCGGTCGAAGCGGACGTTGACCTGGAGGGAGTGGCCCGCGAAGACCGGCACGCGCACGCAGGTGCCCGAGACCTTGAGCTCCGGGATCTCCAGGATCTTGCGGGACTCGTTGCGGAGCTTCTGCTCCTCGTCGGTCTCGAAGGAGCCGTCGTCGACGATCGAGCCCGCGAGCGGGATCACGTTGTAGGCGATCGGACGCTTGTAGACGGCGGGCGCCGGGAACTCCACCGCGTCGCCGTCGAAGGTCAGCTGGTCGGCGGCCTCGGAGACGGCGCAGGCCTGGCCCTTGAGCTCGGCGACGCCCGCCAGGCCCGAGCCGGACACGGCCTGGTAGGTGGTGGCGATCAGCGCGGTCAGACCGGCCTCGTCGTGCAGCGGGCGCAGCACCGGCATCGCGGCCATGGTGGTGCAGTTCGGGTTCGCGATGATGCCCTTCGGGCGGTTCTTGATCGCGTGCGGGTTGACCTCGGAGACGACGAGGGGGACCTCGGGGTCGCCGCGCCAGGCGGAGGAGTTGTCGATCACGACGGCGCCCTGCGAGGCGACCTTCTCGGCGAGGGCCCTGGAGGTGGCGCCGCCCGCGGAGAAGAGCACGATGTCCAGGCCGGAGTAGTCGGCCGTGGACGCGTCCTCGATGGTGATCTCCCGGCCCTCCCACTCGAGGGTGGAGCCGGCCGAACGGGCCGAGGCGAACAGCCGCAGCTCGTCCACCGGGAACTTGCGCTCGGCCAGGATGCCGCGCATGACTCCGCCGACCTGTCCGGTGGCTCCGACGATTCCGACCCTCACGGTGACTCCTCTTGGTACGTACGACGCGGGCGCGCGTGAAGCCATCATGCGTTCGACCCCACGAGCCTTGTCCAATCCATTGTCCGAGGAGCGGACGGTGTTCTTCCCGTGAACCCGCGTGACAACTCCGTGGCGAGCGTGTTGCACCGCCGCCCGATGGGCGTTTCGCCTGGTCGAAGCCGCTTACGGTCCCGTCTGCCATGTCCGTGATCCGGAAAGTTGTTCCGTATGTCGAACCTCGGGTAGATCACCGTGCCCGCCTTCCGCCACCGCCGCCGGTCCATACCGGCGCTCGCCGCCCTCGCGGCCGCCGCCCACCCGCGCGAGGGCCGGCTGGCCAAGGAGCTGGTGGAGGAGGTCACCGCCCGCGGCGCCTACCGCCACCTGGCGAGGTTCCAGCAGATCGCCGACGCCAACGGGGGCAACCGCGCCGCCGGCACGCCCGGCCACGCGGCCTCCGCCGCCTACGTCCACGACACCCTGAAGAAGGCCGGGTACCAGGTCTTGTACCAGGACTTCGACATCTACGACGCGCACACGAGGACGGAGAAGACCACCGTCCTCGGCGCGGAGTCCCGGGAGCTGGCCACCGCCGCCTTCACCTTCACCAAGTCGACCCCGGCCGGCGGCCTCACCGCCGCGCTCGCCCTCGCCCGGGTCGACGAGAGCCCCGGCTGCGACGCCGACGACTACGCGGCCGGTGCGTTCGCCGGGAAGATCGCCCTGGTCCAGCGCGGCACCTGCACCTTCGTGGAGAAGCAGCGGGCCGCCGCCGCGGCGGGCGCGATCGTTTACAACCACAGGAGGACCACCCCGGTCCGGGCGCGTTCTCCTAGCCCTCGGACGGCGTCACCCCGGGCACCGGGATCACCCCTCCATTGGTGAGGGTGATCCCGGCGCCCGGGATGACGGACCGTATGCCTGGAGCTGGACCAGGAGCACTTGAATCCTCCCCCAGCCGAAGCAGGGGGATTCCTGACTCACGCCGCTCGGTCGCTCAGCGAGCGACCGAGTCTTCCGCGATCAACACCAGCCGGGTTGAAACCAGCCCGGGTGTATGAAGTTGTGGCGGTGCTGTGTTGGCTTGGTTCTCGCTCAACACGTCGTACGCGCTTGGTTTTCGCAACGCACGACACACACTGCTATCCGGCGGAGCATCGCCCTGGGGGTGAAAGACCGCTCCCCGCCCAACTGGATGTGAGTCCGATTCCTCCCCGGCCTGAGGGTTGCGGCACCCTCAGAGCTGCACGGCGGTCGCCGGACAAGACCGGCGAGGGCGCCGGACCGGCCGGCTCGGCGCAGATCGAGGCGCTGATCAACGGCTTCCTCGACAAGAAGGGCAAGCCGCACGAGGGCAGCGACTTCGACGGCCGCTCCGACTACGGCCCCTTCATCGCGAACGGCATCCCGGCGGGCGGGACCTTCACCGGAGCCGAGGGCATCAAGACGCCGGAGCAGGCCAAGCGGTACGGCGGCACGGCCGGGGCCCCGTACGACCCGAACTACCACGGGGCGGGCGACACCCTGAAGAACATCGACCTCAAGGCGTTCGACACCAACCTGGACGTGATCGCCCACGCGGTGGGCACGTACGCCCAGGACCTGAGCTCGCTGGGGAAGGGGAAGTAGTCCCGTCCCCGAGGGGGGAAACAGGAGGGGCGGTGCTCGTCAGAGCACCGCCCCCGCTGTGTTCAGGCTCCTACCGGGTTACGGCAGGACCTTCTCGATCTGCACGCTGCCGGTGCCGGCGGCGGTGCCGCGGGCGTTGAGCAGCTTGACCTCGCCGAAGAATTGGCGGCCTTCCGGAGCGGCGCTGTTGACCAGCACGTTCGCGGAGACGGTCGCCGAGGCGCCGTTGGCGAGGTTGACCGCGGCGGCCTCGTCGACCTGGACGGTGCCCAGGGCGGCCGAGTAGTAGACGTCGCGGTAGTCGTACGTGGTGGAGCCGGACGGGATCGCGTAGCCGAACACCTCGATGGTGTAGGTGCCCGCGGCCGGGTTGACGAGGCTCACGGCCTCCTCGGAGTCGCCGTCGGCGGAGGAGCCGACCTTGACGCCGTCCTTGTACACGTCCAGGTCGAGGTCGGCGGCGGTGTCGGACACCTTGCCGATCGCGATGTCGAGGCGGGAGACGCCCTCGCCGATCGTGACCTCGGTGGTGTGGGTCTCACCGGCGGCGATGGTCGGCTTGGCGACCTTCGCGGAGCCGAGCGGACCACCCTGGAGCTTTCCGCCGGAGATGGCGGCCCCGTCGTTCTTGACGGTCCACTGGACCGGCGCCGGGGTGCCCTGCTTGACCTCGGGCAGGACCTTGACCGCGGGGTCGAAGGCCGCGCCGAGCACGGAGACGTCCAGCTTGAACGGGTTGTCGAGCAGCGGCGACGTACGGCGCGACTCGACCTCGATCTCCCAGACGCCCGGCTGCGGGTTCGGGTACGAACGCAGGTCGGGGCGGCACTGGTTGGCCGGGTTGTCGTAGTTCGGGTAGCACTGGGTCGTCGCGCTGTCCTCGACGCCCACACCGTACGGGTGGATCGAGATGAAGCGCGTCTGGCTGCCCGCCGCGAGTCCGCCGAGGGCGACCTCGAGGGTCTTCGCGCCCGCCGGGACGGTCACGAAGTACGACTTGTGGCTGTTGCGCTGCACGGAGGAGGTGTCCGAGTAGCTGTACGAGGGCTTCGCCAGCGGGGTCGAGACGACGACCGTGGAGAGGATCTGCTTGTCGACGCCCTCGGTGAAGGGGTCGTCGAGCTGCAGGATGCCGCTGTGGACGCCGGCCGTCTTGGCCTTGGCCTCGACCTTGATGGTGACCGGCTTGTTCAGCGGCAGGGTGACGTAGCCGTAGTCGCTGAGGACCTTGAACGTGCCGTCGTTGTTGCGCCAGCTCAGCTGGTGCAGGGTGCCGTACTTGACGCCCGTGGTGCGGGTGACGACGACGTCGTAGACCTTCTTCTGGCCGACCTTCAGGCCGCCCTCGCGGTCGTAGACGCCGGTGCCGAAGCCCGGGGTCTTCAGGAACTGGTCGATCGCGGTGTCGACCGGGGCCTTGACGGTGAAGTCGTTGGCCTTCGCGCCGCGCTGGATGGACTCCCACGCGCCGGGGATGTTGATCAGGCCCGCGCCCTGGGCGTGCGCCGGAACGTCATCGATCTTCTTCGCGCTGCTGGTGAGCGCGATGCGCAGGTTCGCCGGGGTGAGGGCGATCTTCTGCTGCTTGGCGGCCGAGATCAGCAGGGCGCTGGCGCCCGCCGCCTGCGGCGAGGACATCGAGGTGCCCTGGAGCATGCCGTAACCGGCCGGCAGGGTGTAGCCGGCCTCCTTCACCGGTGCGCCGGGCAGCCAGGTCTGGATGGTGTTGATCGACGCGCCGGGGGCGGTGATCGTCGGCGTGAAGCCGCCGTCCTCGCGCGGACCGCGGGAGGAGAAGGGGAACATGTTGTACTTCTTGGTCACGCCGGAGCCGTAGTTGGCCGCCCAGGTCTCCTTGGAGACCGCCGCACCCACGGAGATGACCTTGTCCGCGAGACCGGGGTCGCCGATGGTGTTGATGCCGGGGCCCTCGTTGCCCGCCGAGATGACGAGCTGGACACCGTAGGTGTCGATGAGGTTCTTGTAGAGCTCGGAGCGCGCGTTGTTGCCGTCGTTCAGGGCCGGCAGGCCGCCGATCGACATGTTGACGATGTCCACGCCGCGGTTGACGACGAGGTCGATCATGCCCTCGGTCAGCGCGATGTTGGTGCAGCCGCCGGACCAGGAGCAGGCGCGCGAGGAGACGAGCTTGGCGCCGGGAGCCTCGCCGTTCATCGCCCCGCCGAACAGGCCGTTGGCGGCGGTGATGCCCGCGACGTGCGTGCCGTGCTCGGACTCGATGATGCCGACGTTGACGAAGTCGGCCTTCTTGCCGACCCAGTCACCGCCCAGCGGGTCCATCGGGACGTCCTTGCGGATCTCGATCACGAACGGGATGCGCTCGGCGACCTCGGTCGCCGGGTTGTCCGTGCCGAAGTAGCCGATCTGGTAGCCGTCCTTGTACGGCTTCATCGGCTCGTTGTTCGTGAAGTCGTTGTCCTGGTCGGTGTCGACGCGGACGGTCCCGGCGACCGGGTCGTAGAGCAGGCCGAACCGGTCGGTGGTGTCCCCGTCCCGGTTGACGTCGCCCTTCATGTCACCGTTCGCGGTGATCGACTCGGTGAAACGGCTCCACTGGAACGAGCCCTCGGGAGCCTTCCAGCTCCCGCCGCCCGCGGTGAAGGTGCCACCGGCGACCGGGGTGATCTGGGCGCGCCAGGTGGCGTCGCCGTCGGTGATCGGGTCGGTCGCGGTGACCCAGTCGACGATCTTGCGCTCGCCGGTGGTGGTCTTCTGGAGCGCCGGGTGGCCGAGGTCGACGCCCGAGTCCATGATGCCGATGGTCACGCCGCGGCCGTCGGCCGTCGGGTTCTTCTTGAGGAAGTCCAGCGCACCGGTCTCGAAGGACGGGTTGTACGGGTTCTTCGCCGGGGTGTTCTTGCCCGGACCGGGGTAGGTCTCGGCGGCGGTCCGCTTCACCGTCCCCGTCTCGCGGTCCGCGTCCGGACGGGGGTCCGGCAGCTGGATCTCGTGCCGCAGGTCGATGCCGTGCACGGAGGACAGCTTGGCGGCCGCCTTCAGCGCGGCCTCCGCCTTGTCGGTCGGCAGGGTGGCGCGCACGTAGCCGAGCTTGTCGTACGTCTGGCCCACCGAGGCGCCCTGGACGTCGTCGAGCTGCTTGGCCACCTGCTGGGTCTCGCCGGGGGCCGTCGCGACCATCACCGTGACGGTCTTCTCGCCCTTGGTCTTGGCTTCCTGGAGCAGTTCGGCGTCGGCCGAGCCGAGCTTCTCGTCGGCAGACTTCACCGCAGGGCTGGGCGCGGGGGTATTCGTGCCGGTCGCCGCGAAGACGGGCATGGCGCCGGTGGCCGCGAGGGCGGCCACCAGGCCGGCCGCGGCCGCGACGCGCGCGGCGCGCCGGGCCCCGGATATGGAGCTGGGGGAGTCGAGGGTCATCAGCATCCCTGGCTAAGTGAAAGGTACGGTCCGGATTTCGGTGCCGGATGACCGGTCAGCCTCGCGTAAGTGACAGCTCTTTGGGGAGAGTTGTCACGGACCGATACCTACCGTGGCGGACTCCCGCCAGCTCGGGGCATACGCCAGAAGGCCCGTACCGGACCGAACCGGTGCGAACCTTCGGGGTGGAACATGGATTTGTAGACTTCCCGACCGCGCGTCAGGGCTCGGGCGGGCCCCGGTCTCAGATCGGGTGTGACAACTTCGGCGTGTTCAGCGCTCGCGCGTGCGCGCGTAGTGGCGGGATGCCTTCGCCCGGTTTCCGCAGGCCGACATCGAGCACCAGCGCCGGGTGCCGTTGCGCGAGATGTCGTGGAAGTGCAGCACGCAGGTCTCGGAGGCGCACTTGCGGACCCGGCCGGGGTCGGAGCCCAGCAGTTCCAGGTAGTCGCGGGCGGCCGTCCAGGCCGGACCCCAGGTCGGGTCGTCGAACTCCGTCCGCTCGCCCGGCCCTTCGGCGGTCAGGGTCGCCCGGATCCGGCCGTGCTCCAGGACGGCGTCGACCAGGGTGCGGGCGCTCTCGTCGGTCGGATCCGCGACCGCGCGGGCCAGCGCCTCGCGGGCGGTGAGCAGGTGGACCAGGGTCGCGGCGTCGGCGCGGAAGCGGCCGGCCAGGCCGGCGCTCTCCAGCCAGATCGCGAGCCCTTCGACGCGGGTGAGTCCGAAGGCCCCGGCGAAGAGGTCGAGGGGTTCCCCCTCCTGGACCCACCGGGTGTTCAGCAGGTCCAGGGCCACCGGTTCCCCGGTCAGGGGTCGTGGGTCCGTCGTCGTCATGTCCGCCTCCTCGTGGCACTAACCCCTCAAGAGTACGTGAGCGGTTGACTCCTCACGCTCTAACCCTTAATCTCGATTTAGAAGGTTAGAAATTAGAGAGTTCTGGGGAAGGAACCGTTGTGACGACCGCCATCAGCAAGCTGCGCACCGGCCACGTGGGCCTTAACGTCACGGATCTCGCCCGGTCGCTCGTCTTCTACCGGGACGCCCTCGGCTTCGAGCTGCTCGGCGAGGGCAAGGAAGAGGACCGCCGCTTCGCCCTGCTCGGCCGGGACGGCGAGCTCGTGCTCGCCCTGTGGCAGCAGGCCGAGGGGGCCTACGCGCCCGGCGCGGCCGGACTGCACCACCTCGCGCTGTCCGCGGACGCCATCGAGGAGGTCAGGGAGTACGAGGAGCGGCTGCGCGGCCTGGGCGTCGATTTCGCCTACGAGGGGGTCGTCGCCCACGGCGAAGGGGCGGCCTCCGGCGGGATCTTCTTCCACGACCCCGACGGGACCCGGCTGGAGATCTCCGTGCCGAGCGGCGCCGAAGACGCCGAGGCTCCCGTCGCAGGGGCACCTACCTGCGGGTTCTTCTAATGTCCGGGTACCACTGGGGCTCGCTGGCCATCCAGGAGAGGGTCGGTGTCCGCGAGCACGCCGTGCACGTCGGCCAGTCCATCACCCCGCACATCAAGGACGTGGCCGCGGCCTTCCTGGGGCTGCAGCCGCACCTGGTCGTCGGCGCGGCCGATCCCGGAGGTCTGCTCTGGGCCTCACTGCTGACCGGCGCCCCCGGGTTCGTACGGGCCACCGGGCCGGACCGGATCGCGGTCAAGGGAGGGATCCCCGAGGGCGATCCGCTCGCCGAGGCGCTGGCCACCGCCGGGACCCGGGTCGGGACCATCTCCCTCGACCCGCGCACCCGGCGCCGGATGCGGCTGGGCGGAACCCTGGAGGTGACCCCCGGCGGGTTCGCGCTGTCGGCCGAACGGGTCTTCGCCAACTGCCCCAAGTACCTCCAGAAGCGGCAGCCTGTCCAGCTCGTCGCCGAAGGAGCCGGTGTCGTGCGGCGCGGGGACGCGCTCACCCCCGACCAGGAACGGGCCGT
This sequence comes from Streptomyces stoeckheimensis, assembly GCF_045822005.1. NCBI lineage: Bacteria > Bacillati > Actinomycetota > Actinomycetes > Kitasatosporales > Streptomycetaceae > Streptomyces > Streptomyces stoeckheimensis. Next base: position 5,923,032 of record NZ_CP169550.1, read on the forward strand.
CCGCGCCGCCGACACCTTCTTCGTCGCCACCTCCGCGGGAGCGGACGGGGCCGACGCGAGCCACCGGGGCGGAATGCCGGGCTTCGTCGAGGTGTTGTCCTCGACCGAACTGGCCTGGCCGGACTACGCCGGCAACGCGATGTTCCTGACGCTGGGGAACCTGCTGGCGGACCCGCGGGCCGGGCTGTTGTTCCCGGACTGGGAGAGCGGGGCGCTGCTCCAGCTCAGCGGGCGGGCGGACCCCGAGTTCGGGGCGGGCGGGGACCGGCGGGTCCGCTTCCGGATCGAGTCGGTGGTGGAGAGCGTGCACCCGGGGCGGCTGGTGTGGAGCGCCCCGGAGTACTCGCCGGCCAATCCGGCGCTGTAGGGCCGTCACCTGGGCAGGACGACGAGGTAGGCGGCGGGCTCGCGGTCGGCGGACGCCGTCAGGGCGGTCCGTACGACCGCGGCCTGCTGCTCGGGCCAGTCGCGGAGCTTGCGCGGGGTGACGTGCAGGACGGTCACCCCGCACCGCTCCAGGGTCTCCCGCTTGCGGACGGACTCCGTCCACGCCTCGTCCTCGCCCTGGCGCGGGGCCCGGGTGTCGATCTCCACGGCCACCGCCTGCTCCGGCCAGTACGCGTCGACCCCGCCCAGGTGCGGGCCCCCGGGCAGCCGCAGGTCCACGTTCCAGACGGGCTCGGGGAGTTCGAAGCCCCGTACGAGCTGGTACAGCCGGTCCTCGGCGATGGCCCGGCCCTCGGCGAGCAGCGATTCGACGGCGTCCACCACGTGCGGGCGGTTCAGCAGCCGGGCCACCGTCAGCTCCCGGACCACGGCGGCCGGTTCGCAGTGCCCGCCGCGGACGGCTTCGCTGAGCAGGCGGCGGACCGTACCCGCGTCGGAGAGGTGGGCGACGGCGTCGGCGACGGCGCGGGCCACGGGGGCGACGGGGAGCCCGGTGACCTCCATGGGCCGGGGCGGGGTGTGCGTCCGGACGATGCGGACCTGTCCTGCGGAGCGCAGGCGGCGGGTGTTCGGGACGAGCACGTCGATCTGGGGGAGGCCGAGCAGGGCGGGGGTGGAGGAGAACCGGTACAGGGCGAGGGCGGCCAGCCCGGTGATCATGACCTCGTCCCCTCGGCGCCCGGCGTACAGGAGCGCCGCGTGCAGCCGCTCCTCGCTCGTCGCGGGCCCGGAATGGAGCAGGAACACCCCCGGCAGGATCTGCTGCCAGGACCGCTCGGCGGCGTCGGAGGCGGTGACCCCGTGCTCGCGGAGCTGGGCCAGCGACAGCACGCGGGGGCGGTTGTCGGTGAGGTGGGCGAGGGGGAGGGGTGCGTTGTGGTTCATGACGCTGAGATTCCCTCAGGCCATGGCCTCGCTAACCCCTGTTACACATCCGTCGGCAAATCGGGACAAGACGGGGCTAAAGTACGGACGTTCGACTGCCGATGGCATGCGCCGCTCGGGGGCCGGCGGGGCTGGAGAATCCAGCCTCGCCGGCCCCGCAGGGCTAGCCCGCCGCCACGTCGCAGGCCTGCGCCCGCAGCGCACGGGCCAGGTCGTCCCGCGACTCCAGCACCAGGCGTCGCAGCGCCGGCGCCGCATCGGCATGGGCGTCGAGCCACGCGTCGGTGGCGTCCAGGGTCTCCTGGGAGTCCTGGAGGGACGGGTAAAGCCCCCGCACCACATCCATGCCGATCTGGATCGACCGGTCGGCCCAGATCCGCTCGATCACGGCGAAGTAGGGCTCCGTGTACGGCGCCAACAGCTTCCGCTGCGAAGACTGCTGCATCCCCGCGATCGTCGCCTCGACCAGCGCGTTCGACAGCGCGTCCGACTCCACCACCGCGGCCCACGCCTGGTCCTTGACCGCCGCCGATGGCCGCGCCGCCAGGCACCGGACCTGGTGCCGCTTGCCCGACGCCGTGTCGTCCCGCGCCAGTTCGGCCGCGAGGACCTCCTCGCCGATCGCCCCGTGTGCGGCCAGCGGCAGCAGGAAGTCCCAGCGCAGTTCCTGGTCCACCTCCAGCCCGTCGATCCGCGCCGATCCCTCCAGCAGCCCCAGCAGCAGCTGGAAGTCGCCCTCGGTCGCCGCGCCCGCCGCGAAGAAGCGGGCCCAGGTGAGCTGGTGCTCCGACCCCGGCTCCGCGAACCGCAGTTCCTGCAGCGCGCACGCCGCCAGCACCTTGCCGCCCTGCTCCCGCCAGTCGGGCGCCGCGTAGCGGGTGACCGCGGTCAGCGCCTGCGCGTGCAGCATCTGGAGGACGCCGACGTCCGTCTCCCGGCCCGCGTGGGCCACCACGAGCGAGACGAAGTCCCGCGCCGGCATCAGCCCGTCGCGCGTCAGGTTCCACAGCGCCGACCAGCACAGCGCGCGGCTCAGCGGGTCCGTCACCGAGCCCAGGTGCGAGCGCAGCGTGGCCAGCGACGCCTCGTCGAAGCGGATCTTGCAGTACGTCAGGTCCTCGTCGTTGACGAGCACCAGCGCGGGCTTCTCCTGCCCGGTCAGCTCGCCGACGACCGTCCGCACCCCCGCGACGTCCGCCTCGGCCCGCGCGTAGCGGACCAGCGCGCCGTCCGGGTCCAGCCGGTACAGGCCCACCGCGACCCGGTGCGGACGCAGCTCGTCGCCGTCCTGGACCACCGCCAGCTCGGTCACCCGGCCGCCCGCGTCGCAGGTCACCACCGGGGTCAGCGCGTTCACGCCGGCCGTCTGCAGCCAGGCCCGCGACCACTCGGCCATGTCCCGCCCGGACACCTCCGCGAGCACCGACAGCAGGTCGTCCAGGGTGGTGTTCCCGTAGGCGTTCGCCTTGAAGTAGCGCCGCGCGCCCTCCAGGAAGGCGTCCCGGCCGACGTAGGCCACGAGCTGCTTGAGCACCGCCGCGCCCTTGGCGTAGGTGATGCCGTCGAAGTTCAGCTTCGCGTCCTCCAGGTCACGGATGTCGGCCGTGATCGGGTGCGTGGACGGCAGCTGGTCGGCCCGGTAGGCCCACGCCTTGCGGCTGTTGGCGAAGGTGACCCAGGCCTGGTCGAAGCGGGTGGCCTCGACCAGCGCGAAGGAGCCCATGAAGTCCGCGAAGGACTCCTTCAGCCACAGGTCGTCCCACCACTTCATGGTGACGAGGTCGCCGAACCACATGTGCGCCATCTCGTGCAGGATCGTGTTCGCGCGCCGCTCGTACGAGGCCTGCGTGACCTTCCCGCGGAAGATGTACTCCTCCCGGAAGGTCACCATCCCCGGGTTCTCCATCGCGCCCAGGTTGTACTCCGGCACGAAGGCCTGGTCGTACTTCCCGAAGGGGTACGGGTAGTCGAAGATCTCGTGGAAGAGGTCGAAGCCCTGCTTCGTGACGAGGAACACCTCGTCCGCGTCGAAGTGCTTCGCCAGCCCCTTGCGGCAGATCGCGCCGAGCGGGATCGTCAGGTCCCCGCGCGTGTAGGAGTCCGTGACGTAGTGGTACGGACCCGCCACCACGCACGTGATGTACGTGGAGATCGGCGCGGTCTCGGCGAAGCGCCGGGTCTGCCCCTCGCGGGACTCCTCGGCGCCGTTGCTCCAGACCTGCCAGCCCTCGGGCGCGGTCACCTCGAAGCGGTACGGGGCCTTGAGGTCGGGCTGCTCGAAGTTCGCGTACACCCGCCGGGCGTCGGCCGGCTCGTACTGGGTGTAGAGGTAGACCTCGCCGTCCTCCGGGTCCACGAAGCGGTGCATGCCCTCGCCGGTCCGGCTGTACGCGCAGTCGGCGTCGACCACGAGCACGTTCTCGGAGGCCAGTCCGTCCAGGGCGATCCGCGCGCCGTCGAAGACGACGGCCGGGTCCAGCTCGCGCCCGTTGAGGGTCACGCTGTTCACCGAGGGCGCGATGAGGTCCGCGAAGCTCGATGCTCCCGGAGCGGCGGCGCGGAAGCGGACGGTGGTCACCGAGCGGAAGGTCCGGGGGCCGTCGGCCGGTTCGGCTTCGTCCACCGCGGACCTCAAGTCGAGGACCACCTCGTACCCGTCGACGGACAGCAGCTCGGCCCGCTCGCGGGCCTCGTCACGGGACAGATTCTCTCCGGGCACGTGCACTCCTTCGTGCGTGATCGCGATACCTGACCGAATCCTCCCACGGGGGAATGCGTGTGCGGTCGGAGCGGTTGGGCGGGGAGGAACGTTCCGATCTGAGGAGAGACATGGCTGACACCCAGGTGCGCGAGAAGACCGCTGTCGACTTCTGGTTCGACCCGCTCTGCCCCTGGGCCTGGATGACGTCCCGCTGGATGCTGGAGGTCGAGAAGGTCCGTGACGTGGAGGTCCGCTGGCACGTGATGAGCCTCGCGGTCCTGAACGAGAACAAGCTCGACGAACTGCCCGAGCGCTACCGCGAACTGCTCGGCCCCAAGGGCTGGGCCCCCGTGCGCGTGGTCGTCGCCGCCCAGCAGAAGTTCGGCGACGAGGTCACCGGCAAGCTCTACACCGCACTCGGCACCCGCTTCCACAACGAGGGCGCGGGCCCGACCCGCGAGGCGATCGCCGAGGCCCTGGACGAGGTGGGCCTGCCCGCCGAGCTGCTCCACTACGCGGACTCCGACGAGTACGACGAGGTCCTGCGCGACTCCCACAACGACGGCATCAACCGCGTCGGCCAGGAGGTCGGCACCCCGGTCATCTCGGTACCCGGCGCCGACGGCGAAGAGGTCGCCTTCTTCGGCCCGGTCGTCACCCCCGCCCCGCGCGGCGAGGCCGCGGCCCGCCTCTGGGACGGCACCCTGCTCGTCGCCTCCACCCCCGGCTTCTACGAGATCAAGCGCACCCGTACGCAGGGCCCGATCTTCGACTAGTTCGACTGGCCCCTCTCGGGAGGCGGGCGTCCCCTTCCTCCCTTAACGTCCCCGTATGGGGAGCAGCCCGACGCACGAAAGCACGCGCGAGGAACCGCTCGGCCGCAGCGGCGGCCGGGCGGAGCCCGCGATACCGAACGACAACGCCGCGCACGCCAGCCTGCCCGCACGCCCCCGAGACCGGGTGCTGCGGGCAGCTTGCGTCGCGGTGCCCCCGCTGTGGACGGCCCTCGGGGTCCGGCAGGCCGCCGGCACCCTGCGCCACTACCTCCGGGGCACGGGCCGCCCGTACCGGGTCGACGCGCGGGCGCTGCTCGCCGTGCCCGCCGTACGGGCGGACGTGGACCGGCGCCTGGCCGAGTGGCGGGAGGCCGCGCGGTCGCTCGGCGAGCCCGGCGCGTACGCGGCGGACAGCGGCTGGCGCGGGGTGCTGATCACCCGGCGCGCCCGCGAGGGAGGCAGCGCGGACTGGTGGCTGGCGCTGCGCGGGGCCCAGTACCGGATCAGCGGCACGGTACGGGTCCACGAGGACGGCTCCGTGGTGAGCGACTACCGCTTCCAGGTGCACAAGAGCTGGAACTTCGACCGGGGGGAGTCGGAGTTCGGCGTCCCCTTCACCCCGTTCGCGCGGCTCCACGAGACCGGTCTGGCGCGGGAGTTCACGGTGGTCGGCGAGGTGGACGGCCTGGTCGACAGTGCGGACGGCGCGCAGGACGCAGAAGGCCCCCGCGAGTCACGTCCTCACGGGGGCCTTCTGGTGGACACGCCCGCACGCGAAGGTTGAGAAGACGATCACGAGGCGGACGGGCTGGTGGTGCCGATCAGCCCTTGGCGGGGATCAGCAGCGGGGTGTTCGCCTTGGCGTCGGCGTAGCGCTTGGCCACGTCCTGCCAGTTGACGACGTTCCACATCGCCTCGATGAAGTCCACCTTCTGGTTCTTGTACTGAAGGTAGAAGGCGTGCTCCCAGGCGTCGAAGACCAGGACCGGGGTGCTCGCGATGCCCACGTTGCCCTGGTGGTCGTAGACCTGCTCGACGACGAGTCGGCCGCTGACCGGCTCGTACGCCAGCACGCCCCAGCCGGAGCCCTGGGTCGCGGAGGCCGCGAAGGTCAGCTGCTTCTTGAACTTCGCGAAGGAGCCGAAGGACTCGGTGATCGCGTCGGTCAGGTCGCCCAGGCCGTCGGCCGCGGTGGGCTCGCCGCCGCCCTCGCCGGTCTTCGGGCTGGCCATGTTGTGCCAGTAGATGCTGTGCAGGATGTGCCCGGAGAGGTGGAACGCGAGGTTCTTCTCCAGGCCGTTCAGCGCGCCCCAGTTCTCCTTGTCGCGCGCCTCCTCCAGCTGCTCCAGCGTGTTGTTGGCGCCCGTGACGTAGGCCGCGTGGTGCTTGTCGTGGTGCAGCTCGATGATCTGCGGGTTGATCACCGGCTCGAGAGCCGCGTAGTCGTAAGGAAGCTCAGGAAGCGTGTAAATGGCCATGCGTGTTATCCGGTCCCCTCAGCGTGCCAACTGCTTATTGCAATCAATGCGCAACTGCACGCTAGCAGTATCTATTCCACGATTCCCGTAAGGGTCACCTCACTTGTCGGGGCCTCCGAAACGCCGGAGGCCGGACCCATGCGATCGCATGAGTCCGGCCTCCGGGGCGGTGGTTGAGCGGGTGCTACGCGGCTTCGCGCGCCGCCGCCCGGCGCTGGACGGCGTAGCCGGTGGCGGCCAGGGCCACGGTCAGGCCGCCGGTGAAGACGAGCTGGATCCGGGTGTCGTCGCCCATGGCCATCAGGACCAGGACACCGGCGAGTCCGGCCAGCGCGACCCACGTCAGATAGGGGAAGCCCCACATCTTCACGACCAGCTTCTCGGGGGCCTCGCGCTCCGTCCGGCGCCGCAGCACGAACTGCGAGACGGCGATGAAGCCCCAGACGACGAGGATGACGCCGCCGACCATGTTCAGCAGCCAGGCGAAGAGGGTGTCCGGGTACCAGTACGACAGCAGCACGGTGACGAAGCCGAAGCCGGAGGAGGCCAGCACCGCCCGGCGCGGCACCCGGCCGGAGAGCTTGCCCAGCGCCTTGGGGCCCTGGCCGCGGGAGACCAGGGAGTAGGCCATGCGGGAGGAGCCGTAGATGTTCGCGTTCATCGCGGACAGCAGGGCGATCAGGATGACCACGTTCATGACCTGGCCGGCGTGCGGGATGCCCAGGTGGTCCAGGGTGGCCGCGTACGGGCCCTCGGTGGTGACCTTCGGGTCGTTCCACGGCAACAGCGTGACGATGACCAGCATCGAGCCGACGTAGACGATCGCGATCCGCCACATGGTGGTCTTCACGGCCTTGGCGACGCCCCGGACCGGATTGTCGGACTCGGCGGCCGCGATGGTCACCGTCTCCAGCCCGCCGTACGCGACCACGGAGGCGAGCAGGCCGACCAGCAGCCCGTCCACGCCGTTCGGCAGGAAGCCGCCGTCGTGCAGCAGGTTGGCGGTGCCGGGGGAGCCGGTACCGGGCAGCACGCCCAGGACGGCCAGCACGCCCAGGCCCAGGAAGAGGGCGATCGCGCCGATCTTCAGGGCGGCGAACCAGAACTCGAACTCGCCGAAGTTCGAGACGGCGGCCAGGTTGGAGCCGCAGAACATCGCCATGAAGACCAGCACCCACATCCACGAGGGGGTGCCCGGGAACCAGCCCGTCATGATGTGCGCCGCCCCGATGGCCTCGATGGCCACGCCCACGCACAGCAGGGTCCAGAACATCCAGCCGGCGGTGAAACCGGCCCACGGGCCGATGGCCCGCTCCGCGTGCACCGAGAAGGAGCCGGAGGCGGGGTTCGCGGCGGACATCTCGCCGAGCATCCGCATCACGAACATGACGAGCAGCCCGGAAGCGGCGTACGCGAGCACGATCGAGGGGCCGGCGGCCGCGATGCCCGCGCCGGACCCGACGAAGAGGCCCGCACCGATGACCCCGCCGAGGGCGATCATCGAGAGATGGCGCTGCTTGAGTCCGTTGCCGAGGGGCGATCCGGCTTCGGGCCGGTTCGCGGCCTGTTGCTCGGGCGGGGTCAGGGTGCTCTGGCTCATGGGGAGGTGCCTGTCCGGTGTGCGGTGGGACGGGAGGGAGTGCCCCAGTCTCACCCGTGTCCGATCCCCGGACCTTATGTGTCCGTTATCCGGACAGGCGGATGACCGGGTGTGATCATCCCCGTACGCTGGCGCATCGGACCGGAGCGCACGACGGAGGGCCGAATGGACCACGGCACAAGGGAATTGGCCGCGACGGGCCGGGGCGTGCTCGTCACCGGAGCCTCGCGGGGCATCGGACGGGCGATCGCCACGGCGTTCGCCGAGCAGGGCGACCGGGTCGCGGTGCACTGCACCGTCCGCGGGCCCGACGCCGAGCGGACCCTCGCGGAGCTGCCGGGCGAGGGGCACGTCCTCGTCGCCGGCGACCTCGCCGACCCGGCGCGCGTGGAAGCCCTCGCCGCCGAGGCCGAGGAGGCGCTCGGCGGGATCGACGTCCTCGTGAACAACGCCGCCGTGATGGTCGCGCATCCGCTGCCCACCACCTCGTACGCCGACTGGCAGGCCGCCTGGCAGCACACGGCCGCGGTCAACCTGTTCGGCGCCGCCAACCTGGCCTACTGCGCGGCCCGCCGCATGATCGACGGCGGCCGCGAGGGACGCATCGTCAACATCGGCTCGCGCGGTGCCTTCCGGGGCGAGCCCGACCACCCCGCCTACGGCGCCACCAAGGCCGCGCTGCACGCGCTGGGCCAGTCCCTCGCCGTCTCCCTCGCGCCGCACGCCATCGCGGTGGCCTCCGTCGCACCCGGTTTCGTCGCCACCGAGCGGGTCGCCGGCCGGCTGGAGGAGGAGGAGGGCGAGCGGATCCGGGCGCAGAGCCCCTTCGGCCGGGTGGGAACCCCGCAGGAGATCGCCGCCGCCGTGCTCCACCTGGCCTCGCCCGCGGCGCGCTGGAGCTCGGGCGCCGTCCTCGACGTCAACGGAGCCTCGTACCTGCGCACCTGATGCCCTGCGCACCCGACGCGCCGCGCACCTGATGCCCTGCGCACCCGACGCACGAAGGCCCCCGCGCGGCGTGCGCGGGGGCCTTCGCGGGGGACCGGCCGGCGGTCAGGCCTTCGCGGCGCGGAGCTCGCGGATCCACGCCACCACCAGCACCGCGGCCGCGGCCCCCGTGGACCACAGCAGCTGCGGCCGCGCCGAATCGTCGAACAGCATCAGGACCAGCACCGTGGCCATCCCGATCAGCGCCGCCCACGTCGCGTACGGGAACAGCCACATCGGCAGCGTCAGCCGCTCCGGCATGTCCCGCTCGATCTTCCGGCGCAGCTTGAGCTGCGAGACCGCGATCAGCGCCCACACGAAGAGCAGCACCGCGCCGACCGCGTTGAGCATGTAGAGGAAGATCGTGTCCGGCCACAGCAGGTTCAGCACCACCGAGACGAACCCGAAGGCCACCGACGCGAAGACCGCCCGGCGCGGCACCCCGCCGTCCGACACCTTCAGCAGGGACTTCGGCGCCTCGCCCCGCTCCGCCAGCGAGAACACCATGCGGGAGGACCCGTACAGGTTCGCGTTGAGCGCCGACAGCAGGGCCACGAAGATCACGACGTCCATGATCTGGCCGGCGTGCGCGATGCCGATCGAGTCGAGGACGGCCACGTACGGGCTCTGGCCCGGCGTCAGCGAGTCCCACGGCAGCAGGGTCACGATGACCAGCATCGAGCCGACGTAGAAGAAGAGGATGCGCCAGACGGCGCTGCGCACGGCGCGGGACACGGACCGGGCCGGATCGTCCGACTCGGCGGCCGCGATGGTGACGACCTCCAGGCCGCCGAAGGCGAAGACGACGGCCAGCATGCCGGCGACCACGCCGCTCGCGCCGTTCGGGAAGAAGCCGCCCTGGCCGGTCAGGTTGGCCATGCCGACCGGGTCCGTGTCGGGGAGGAAGCCGAAGATCGCCAGCGTGCCCAGGATCAGGAACAGCACGATCGCGCCGACCTTGAGGGCGGCGAACCAGAACTCGAACTCGCCGAAGTTCCGCACGGCGGCCAGGTTGCTCACGGTGAAGACCACCATGAAGAGGAGCACCCAGACCCACTGGTCCACCGAGGGCAGCCAGCCGTTCGCGATCTTCGCCGCGGCGGTCGCCTCCACGGCCAGCACCACGACGAGCAGGAACCAGTACAGCCAGCCGGCCGAGAAGCCGGCCCAGCGGCCGAGCGCCTTCTCCGCGTAGACGGAGAAGGAGCCGGAGGCGGGCATCGCCGCCGACATCTCGCCGAGCGCACGCATCACCAGCATCGCCAGGATGCCCGCGAGCAGGTACGAGCAGATGATCGCGGGACCGGCGATGGTGATGCCGGCGCCGGAGCCGACGAACAGCCCGGCGCCGATCACGCCGCCGAGGCCCAGCATGGTCAGGTGGCGCTGTTTGAGGCTGTGGCTCAGGGGCTCCGGTGGGAGCTCGTCCGTGGTGCCGGGAGGGGCGGACGGGAGGTCGCGCATGAGGGGTGCTCGTACTCTCTAATGGCCTGGCGGCGGTGGGGGCTCCGCGACAGTTGGAGGGACCCTACAGTCTCTCCGGAGAGCGCCCATCCGCGCAAAACGGACGTGTCAGCCGTCATTGCCCGTGATGCGGATCACTCCAACTGGGGTGCTGGACGGGGTCTTTGTGTACTCCCCACCAAACCGGGGAGTACGGCTTTGTCCCGGGCCACCCTGCTGCGGCCCCGGACCCGGCACTAACGTCGGTGATCGTCCCTGCCGATCCCACCCCCTGCGGAGTCCCCGATGAGCACTGCTTCCGTCTCCTTCCGGCCCGGCGCCGTCCTCGCCGACCTGCTGCCCGCGAGCCGCGTCCGCGACATCGCGCTCGTGGCCGGCGGAGCCGCGCTCACCGGTCTGGCCGCGCAGATCGCCGTGCCCGTCCCCGGCTCCCCGGTCCCCGTCACCGGCCAGACCTTCGCGGCCCTCCTGGTCGGGACCGCCTTCGGGGCCCGCCGCGGCTTCCTCTCGCTGGCGCTCTACGCCCTCGTCGGCATGGCCGGCGTGCCGTGGTTCGCGGGCGGCAGCTCCGGCGCGGGCGGCGCCTCCTTCGGCTACGTGCTCGGCATGCTGCTCGCCGCCACCGTCGTGGGCGCCCTCGCGCGGCGCGGCGCCGACCGCTCGGTGCTGCGCACGGCGGGCACGATGGTGCTGGGCTCCGCGCTCATATACGCCGTCGGCGTGCCCTACCTCGCGCTGTCCACCGGGATGTCCTTCGGCGCGGCCGTCGCCGCCGGGCTGACGCCCTTCCTGATCGGCGACGCGCTCAAGGCGGCGCTGGCGATGGGCCTGCTGCCGGCCGCCTGGAAGCTCCTCGGCCGCGCGTGAGCGCTCGTACTCCACACGCTCCACACGGCAGCCCCGGACCGCAGTGCGCGGTCCGGGGCTGCCGTCGGTTTCGCAGGGATTACGCGGAGGCCTTCGGGGTGGCCTTGCGGCGGAGCTGGCGTGCCACGCCGATCGCGATCACCAAGGCCGCGACCAGCAGGGACAGCAGGACGGTCTCGCGGTTGTCCTTGTCGTAGACCATGTAGCCGAGGACGAAGGTGATCATCGCGGCGGTGGCCCAGGTCAGGTACGGGAAGAGCCACATCTTCACCGTCACCTTCTCCGGGGCCTCGCGCATGAGGATCCCGCGCATCCGCAGCTGGGTCAGGCAGATCACCAGCCACACGAACAGCGCGATCGCACCCGAGGCGTTCAGCAGGAAGCTGAAGACCGTGTCCTTGAAGGCGTAGTTGAAGTAGACGGCGACGAAGCCGAACACGACCGAGCCGAGGATCGCGGCCACCGGCACGCCGCGCTTGTTCACCTTGGCGAAGGCCTTCGGGGCGTCACCGCGCTCGCCCAGCGAGAAGGCCATGCGGGAGGCGGTGTACAGGCCCGAGTTCAGGCAGGACAGCACGGCCGTCAGGACGATCACGTTCATGATCTGGCCGGCGTGCGCGATGCCGATCGAGTCCAGGGCGGCGACGTACGAGCCCTTCTCGGTGATCGACTTGTCGTTCCACGGCAGCAGGGTCAGCACGATGAAGATCGAGCCCAAGTAGAAGACGCCGATGCGCCAGATCACCGAGTTGGTGGCCTTGGTGACCGCGCGCCGCGGGTCCTCGGACTCGCCGGCGGCCAGCGTGACGATCTCGCTGCCCATGAAGGAGAAGACGACCATCAGCACACCGGTGAGGACCGAGCCCCAGCCGTTCGGGATGAAGCCGCCCGTGTCGGTGAGGTGGGCGAAGCCCGCGCCCGGGTTGTCCGAGCCCGGCAGCACGCCGAAGACGGCCAGCATGCCGATGATCACGAAGCCGCCGATGGCGACCACCTTGATGCCCGCGAACCAGAACTCGAACTCGCCGTACGAGGCGACCGAGCCGAGGTTGGTGACCGTCAGCACGGCCATCACGATCAGCGCCCAGGCCCACTGCGGGACGGCCGGGACCCAGCTTTCGAGGATGACGGCGCCGGCGGTGGCCTCCACGGCCAGGACGACGACCCAGAAGAACCAGTACAGCCAGCCGATGGAGAAACCGGCCCAGCGGCCGAGCGCCCGGTCGGCGTACGCGGAGAAGGAGCCGGAGTTCGGGCTGGCGGCGGCCATCTCGCCCAGCATCCGCATGACGAAGACGACCATCGCGCCGACCAGCGCGTAGGAGATCAGGATGGCGGGGCCCGCCTTGGCGATACCCCCGCCGGAGCCGACGAAGAGTCCGGCGCCGATGACACCACCGATGGCGATCATGGACAGGTGGCGGTTCTTGAGACCGGCCTTCAGGCCGTCGGAGGGCTGGCCGTCACCGGGGTTGCCGGTGGGGGCGCCTTCCTTCTGAAGGGTCGTCGTGGAACTCATGAACGGATCCTTAGGTTCTCGGGTGGCGAGCCCCGGCATTCAAACCCGAGATGAACGCAGGGCGGAAGACCCCAATCCGGATCGTTGCGTCGGGACGAACGTCCAGGACCTTGGTCCCGCGGTGTCCCATCTGCGTTCTTTGGGTTTACTTGAGCTTTAGAAGTGACTTACGCGACACCCCGCGGCGGGTCCCCGGCCCGGCTCGTGCCACACTCGGACCATGCGCGTGTACCTCGGATCCGACCATGCCGGCTTTGAGCTCAAGAACCACCTGGTGGACTGGCTCAAGAACAACGGCCACGAGCCCGTCGACTGCGGGCCCCACATCTACGACGCGGTGGACGACTACCCGCCGTTCTGCCTCCGCGCCGCGGAGAAGACCGCCGCGGACGCCGGCTCCCTCGGCATCGTGATCGGCGGCTCCGGCAACGGCGAGCAGATCGCCGCGAACAAGGTCAAGGGCATCCGCGCCATCCTCGCGTGGAGCGTCCAGACCGCCGAGCTCGGCCGTGAGCACAACAACGCCAACGTCATCTCCGTCGGCGGCCGGATGCACACCCAGGACGAGGTCGTCAGCTTCATCGACGCGTTCCTGAAGACCCCGTACTCCGACGAGGAGCGCCACACCCGCCGCATCGACATGCTCTCCGCCTACGAGACCACCGGCGAGCTCCCCCCGATCCCGGCGCACCACCCGCAGGGCTGATCCCGCTTCCGGCCGCGGCGCCCTCGGGGCGGCGCGGCCGGTTTTTCTTTTCCTGCGCGCACCGCCCGCTCCACCCTGCTCTGCTCCGCCCGCTCCGCCCGCTTCTTCGAGGAGTACCGCCGTGCCCGAGGGGCATACGATCCACCGCCTCGCCGAGGACCACACCGCGCGCTTCGCCGCCCGGCCGGTCCGGGTGAGCAGCCCGCAGGGCCGGTTCGCCGAGAGCGCGGCCCTGCTCGACGGCCGCGAGCTGGAATCCGCCGAGGCGCACGGCAAGCACCTGTTCCTCGAACTCGGCGACGCCTGGATCCACATCCACCTCGGCCTCTTCGGGAAGCTCGGCTTCGGCCCCGCCCCGGCCCCGCCGGCCGCCGAAACGGTCCGGCTCCGGCTGCTGAACGAGGACCACTACGCCGACCTGCGCGGACCCACCGCGTGCGCGCTCATCGGCGAGGGCGAGAAGAAGGCGATACACGACAGGCTCGGCCCGGATCCGCTGCGCCCCGCCGACGACCCCGACCGCGCCTGGGCCCGGATCTCCCGCTCCCGCACCACCGTCGCCGCCCTGCTGATGGACCAGAAGATCGTCTCGGGCGTCGGCAACGTCTACCGCGCCGAGGTCCTCTTCCGCCACGGCATCGACCCGTACCGCCTCGGCAAGGACCTCACCCGTGCCGAGTGGGACGCGATCTGGGCCGACCTGGTCCTCCTCATGCGCGAGGGCGTGCGCAACAACCGCATCGACACCGTCCGCGACGAACACCTGCCCGAGGCCATGGGCCGCCCGCCGAGGGTGGACGACCACGGCGGTGAGGTGTACGTCTACAGGAGGGCGAACCTGCCCTGCCACATCTGCGGGGGCGAGATCCGCACCGCCGGTCTCGCCGCCCGCAACCTCTTCTGGTGCCCGGGCTGCCAGGCGTTCTAGGGCCTGTCGTCAAAATCCCGTCGTCGCCCGAAGGGCGGCCGCGCGGCGTCTGGTGCGTGCTCTCGGCGTGCCGGGCGGAAGCCCGCGTACTGGACGTACTTGGCTTCCGTCCGGTGCGGCGAGAGCGCGTGCCAGGCGTCGCGCGGCAGACGGGAGTTTGACGACAGGCCCTAGGCCGCCTAGAACCCGTGCGGCAGCCAAGGGGCCACGTCCCCCGCGAAGGCGCGGGAGGCAGGGGCCAGCGCACCCGGCCGCACCTCGCGCACCAGGCCGGCCGCCGCCAGCGAGTTCAGCGCGACCCCGCCCAGATAGGCCGCGCCCAGCTCCCGTACCGACAGCTCCAGGTCGGCCTGGTCCTCCGTCCGGGTACAGACCGCGGACCCGTCCGCTCCGACGGCCAGCCGCCAGCGCCCCGCGTTCCACGGGCAGAACGCGTCCTCGACCTCCAGCACCACGTCCAGCGGAGCCCCGTAGGACCGCGCGGCCAGCGCCGCCGGCAGGTCCACGATCCGTACGTGCATCGAGTCGCGCAGCCGCACCTGCGTCCGCCGGACATCGGTGACCAGGTGCAGCAGCGCATCGTCCGCCGGCCGCTTGACGGCCCGTACGGTCCAGGTCAGGTCGATGGAGAACACGTAACGCCACAGCGCCGCGTACGCCGCCGGGTCGAGCGCGTCGAGGTCCGCCACGTCCACCCGGCCGTCCGAGCCGGTCAGGTCCCATTCGGGCTTGACCCGGTAGCGGGCGTACCCCACCACCTCGCCGTCCGCCCGCTCCGCGACCACGCACTTCAGCGGTGACCCGCCGTTCCTCGTCGCCTCCGGGTCGAGCAGCGCCTGCAGCTCCCAGCCGGGCTGCCGGGCCGGCATCCCGGGGCGGCCCGCGAGCAGCGCCGCGTAGACCCGCTCGCAGTCGGCCAGGGCCTTGTGCGGATCGACCAGCCGTAGCCGCAGGTCGTCGGTCCCCGGCGGCACGGAGAGCCGTACGCGGGTCTTGTCGATCTCCACGGACATCGAGTACGCGGCGGTGCCGTAACCGAAGCGCCCGTAGATCGCCGGATCCGAGGCCGTCAGCACGGCGATCGGTTCACCACCCGCCCGGACGTCGTCCAATTGGCGCCGCATCAGGGAGGTGAGCACGCCCTGCCTGCGATGGGTGGGGGAGACGCCCACCATCGTGACCCCGGCCGCCGGGACGAGCGCCCCGCCCGGCACGGAGAGCCGGAAGGAGAAGGCCCCGGCCGTGGCGACGCAGGTCCCGCCGTCCCAGACGCCGAGGGAGCGCTCCGTCTCCGTCAGCGACCGGTAGAGCTTCCGCTCGTCCGGGGACTCGGGCACTCCGCCGAACGCCAGTTCCAACTGGTCATACCAGACATCCCACTCATCCGCCTGCAATACGCGCGTCTCAAGAGCCATACGGCCATCCCTATCAGGGCAATCCGTCCCGGTCGATCTCTTTTCGGTCGCCGATGGGCCCATCTCAGGGGGTACCCCTGCGCGCGCACAGCCAGGATGGATAGGGTCCCGAAGCAATGGCCGGAGCACACGTGGAGTCCCTCCTGGCCCGGTCCCGCATGATGTGGCACCGGGCGCGCACCGCGCTGCGCAAATCCGCCGTCGACTACTTCCGCGGCGACGCCTCCGACTGGCTGGCCTTCGGCGGCCTGCTCCTGACCATCCCGGCCATCGCCTGCGGCACGCTGATGCTGCCCGTGTGGTTCTCGCCCGCCGCCCTCGTCCTGCCGATCGTGGCCGGCGGCCTGCTCCTCCGCCCCGCCAGCCTGCTCGCGCTCTACGCCGCCTCCGCGGCCGCGCTCATCGTCGAGGCCCTCGTCCTCGGCCCCTACACCCAGGGCCCGGCACGGGTCACCCCCGGCACCGTCCTCGTCGTCGCGGCCTGCGGGTTCTTCGGCCTGGTCATCGCCCAGTTCCGCAGCCGCGTCGGCGTGCCCTGGCGGCGCGGCGGCACCATGCTCTTCGACCTGCGCGAACGCATCCGGGTCCAGAGCAAGCTGCCCGCCCTGCCGCGCGGCTGGCACCGGGAGATGGCCCTGCGCCCGGCCGGCGGCCAGTCCTTCTCCGGCGACTTCGTCGTCGCCGCCCGCACCAACGGCGGCCGCACCCTGGAGATCGTCCTCACCGACGTCTCCGGCAAGGGCATGGAAGCGGGCTCCCGGGCCCTCCTCCTCTCCGGCGCCTTCGGCGGCCTCCTGGGCGCGCTGCCCCCGCACGGCTTCCTGCCCGCCGCGAACGGCTACCTCCTCCGCCAGGACTGGGACGAGGGCTTCGCCACCTCCATCCACCTCGTCCTGGACCTGGAGACCGGCGACTACGAACTCCTCTCCGCCGGCCACCTGCCCGCCCTCCAGCTCTCCGCGGGCACCGGCCGCTGGCAGGAGAAGACCGGCGAGGGCCCGCTCCTCGGCGTCTACGACGGAGCCGAGTTCACCCCGGCCCGCGGCAACCTCCGCCCCGGCGACGTCCTGATGCTCTTCACCGACGGCCTGGTCGAAACGGCCGACCGCGACATCAGCGAGGGCATCGACCGCCTCACCGGCGAAGCCGACCGCTACGTCGGCGCCGGCTGGGAGGGTGCGACCTGGCACCTGATCGAAAAGGTGGCCAAGGACGTCAACGACGACCGAGCCCTCCTCTTGATCCGCCGCGCGCCTTTTTAGCCGCGCCGCGCATCTTTTCGACGCGCCGCACTCCTTCGCGACGCGCCGCACTCCTTCGCGACGCGCCGCACTCCTTCGCGACGCGCCGCTCGCACTGCTGCGCGGGCTTCGCGTCGCTGCGCCGGACTCCGTCCGGCGGTGGCCGGTCGGGGCTGTCGCCCCTGCCGTCCCGGCTTGGGGTCCGGTGGGCGGGTGCGGCTGGGTGGGCCCTGTGGGGCTGGGTCCCCTCCCCACCCTTCGCCCGTTCCCCGGGGCTCTGCCCCGGACCCGTTGCCGGGTGCGGCGCCGTTGCCGGGGGCCGGGGCGGAGCCCCAGGGGGTCCGGGCGCAGCCCGGTACCCCTTCCCAGCCCGTCCGGCGTTTGAGGACCGGGTCAGGGCGGAGCCCTGGGAACGGTGGAAGGGTGGGTAGGGGACAGCCCCGCAGGGCACCACCCGAAGCCGCGGCCGGCCCTGCCACGCCTGCGTCGGCACCCGCCCGTGCCCGCGCCCGGGCCGGTGCCGCCCGCCAGGGCCGCGCCCCGTCCGACGACCGGGCCGATGGTCGGGTTACCCCCACCACCGGTCCGCCAGCTCCCGTCATGGTCCCGACCACCGCACGCTCCGTAGCGTCGGAGACACGATCACCACCGGGTGTTCGACCGGCACGGAAGGCGGCACGACCATGGGGCTCCGGCGCAACAAACGACAGGCCGAGCAGCACACGCAGCAGGCCGGGCAGCCGGGGCAGGCGGGCCAGCAGGAGTACGCGGGCCACGCGGGCTATCTGGGCCACCTGGGCCACGCAGGCCAGCCGGGTCAGCCGGCCCACCCGGCCCACCCGGAGGCGGCGCACGACGCCGCCCCCGCCGTCGAGCTGCGCTCGGTCCGCCGGCAGTACGGGCGCGGCTCCGCCACCGTCCACGCCCTGCGCGGCATCGACCTCACCCTCCCCCGCGGCAGCTTCACCGCGGTGATGGGCCCCTCCGGCTCCGGAAAGTCCACCTTCCTCCAGTGCGCCGCCGGGCTCGACCTCCCGACCGAGGGCTCCGTCCGCCTAGGCGGCACCGAGATCACCGGCATGAACGAGAACCAGCTCACCGAACTGCGCCGCAGCCGCCTCGGCTTCGTCTTCCAGGCGTTCAACCTCCTCCCCTCCCTCACCGTCGAGCAGAACGTCCTGCTCCCCATGCGGCTGGCCGGCACCCGCGGCCGCACCGCCGCCCAGGCCCAGGCCCGCGCCGCCGACCTGCTCGCCCGGGTCGGCCTGGAGGGCAAGGGCGGCCGCCGCCCCGCCGAACTCTCCGGCGGCCAGCAGCAGCGCGTGGCCATCGCCCGCGCCCTGGTCACCCGCCCCGACGTGGTCTTCGCCGACGAGCCCACCGGCGCCCTCGACACCACCACCGCCACCGAGGTCCTCGGCCTGCTCCGCAGCGCCGTGGACACCCTCGGCGCCACCGTCGTCATGGTCACCCACGACCCGGCCGCCGCCGCCCACGCCGACCAGGTGCTCTTCCTCGCCGACGGCCTCATCTGCGACCGGCTCCCGCGCAGCCCGGCCACCGCGATCGCCGCCCGCATGACGGCGCTGACCGCGCCCTCCAAGCCCGCCGCTCCCCGCTACGCAGGAGCAGCCGCCTGATGTCGCTCCGACCCCGTTCCAACGGCCTGGCCCGCGCCGTGCTCCGGTTCCGGCCCGCCGCCTTCGCCGGCACCTTCGTCGCCCTGTTCCTGGCCGTCGCCATCGTCTCCGCCTGCGGGATCCTGCTGGAGACCGGGGCCCGCGCGAGCACCCCGCCGACGCGGTACGCCGGAGCCCCCGTCGTCGTCGCCGTCGATCAGCAGGCCCGCCTGCAGATGGGCAGCGGCGACGGCGCCTACGAGGTCTCCGCGCCGCTCCCGGACCGGGCGCGGGTGGACGCCGCCCTGCTGGAGCGACTGGCTCCGCTGGGGCGGGCGGTGCCCGACGTGCTGTTCCCCGTACGGGACCCGGCGGGCCGCACGCTCGACGCCTCCGGCTGGGGCTCCACCGCCTTCAGCCCTACGGAGCTCCGCGCCGGCCGCGCCCCGGCCGGCCCGGGCGAAGTCGTCCTGGGCGGGGCCGACGGCCCCGACCGGGTGACGCTCGACACCCCCGCCGGCCCCCGGGAGTTCCGCGTCGTGGGCCGCGCAGACCGGCCCGGAGCCTGGTTCGCCGACCCCGAGGCGCGCAGCCTGTCCGGGCACCCCGACGCGCTCGACGCCATCGTGCTGTTCGGGGCCGACGCGGAGCGGGCCCGGGCCGCCGTCGACGGCCGCGCCCAGGTGCTGACCGGAGACGCCCGCGCCCTCGACGGGCGGCTCGCGGGAGCCCAGGAGGTGCTGACCGGCCTCGGCGGCTCCTTCGGCGGGATCGCCACGCTCGTCGCCGTCTTCACCGCCGCGGGCACCGTCGCCCTCTCCGTCGGGCAGCGCTCCCGCGAGTTCGCCCTGCTGCGCGCCGTCGGAGCCACCCCGCGCCAGATCCGCCGTACGGTCGCCACCGAAGCCCTGCTCGTCGCGCCGGTCGCGGGCGCGCTGGGCTGCGTACCCGGCATCGCCCTCGCATCCTGGTGGTTCGGGCAGCTCAAGGCGAAGGGCGCCGTCCCGCCCGACGTCGACCTCGTCGTCTCCTGGATCCCCCTCGTCACCGCGGTCGGCCTCGCCCTGGTCACCGCACTGATCGCCGGCTGGGCCGCATCCCGCCGCCCCGCCCGCATCCGCCCCGGCCTGGCCCTCGCCTCGGCCGCCGTGGAGCGGCTGCGGCCCGGGTGGATCCGTACCCCGCTCGGCCTCGCCGCCCTGGCCGGCGGGACCGCCTGCGCGACCCTGGCCGCCACCAGCAGTGGCCCGGACGCCGCCAACGCGGCCCTCGGCGTCGTCATGCTCTTCATGCTCGCCGTCGCCCTGCTCGGCCCGCTGGTCGCCCGCGTCTGCGCCGCCCTCTTCGGACTCCCGCTGCGTGCGGGCGGTGCGCCGGCCGGGCTGGCCGCCGCCAACTCCCGTACCCACGCCCGCCGTCTCGCCTCCGCCATCACCCCGATCGTGCTCGCCATGGCCTTCTCCTCCACCCTGGTCTTCCTCCACACCAGCGAGGACCGGGCCGTACGGCAGCAGCAGGAGGCCGGACTGCTGGCCGACCACGTCATCACCGACCCGCACGGCGGTACGGACCGTACGGCCGTCGACCGGGCGGTCGCGGCCGGGGCCGTCGCCCTCACCCGTACCTCCGTCCTCACCGTCGTCGGCTCCGGCGGCGACCGCGCCTTCCACACCGCCTCCGCGCAGGGCGTCACCGGAGACCTCGCCAAGGTCCAGGACCTGGGCGTCCGTTCGGGGGACCTCTCCCGGCTGGCCCCCGGCACGGTCGCCATCGACCGCACCCTGGCCGAGGCCACCCACACCGGGACCGGCGACCGGATCCCCTTGCGGCTGCCCGACGGGACCCCCGTCACCCCCGAGATCGTGGCCGTCTACACCCGAGGCCTCGGCCTCGGCGAGGTCACCCTCCCGGCCTCCGACCTGGCCGGCCGCACCACCGCCGGCCGCCCCACGGAACTCCTGTTCCGCGGCCCGGCCCCGGAAGGCCTCGGCCCGGTGCTGTCGGCCGCCGCCTGGACCTCCGAACAGAGCGTGGACCGGCAGCTCAACGCCTGGGCCAACACCACCATGGCGGCCGTCCTCGGCGGCTTCGCGGCCGTCGCCGCCGCCAACACCCTGGTCATGACCGTCCTGGACCGCCGGCGCGAACTCCACATGCTCCGCCTGATCGGCTCCACCCGCCGCCAGGTCCTGCGGATGCTCTACTGGGAAGCCCTCCTGGTCAGCGGCACGGGCATCGCCCTGGGCTCGGCGATAGCCCTGGCCACGCTGACCCCCCTGACGAAGGCGATGACGGGCAGCGCCCCGTACGTCCCGCCCCTCGTCTACGGCTCCTTCGTGGCGGCCGCCGTCGCCCTGACCCTGGCAGCCACGGCCCTCCCGGCCCGCCGCGCCCTGTCCAGCCCCTCCGGCGTTTGAGGAGCGGGGCCTGGGGCGGAGCCCCAGGGAACGGTGGAAGGGCGGGTAGGGGACTTCGCCCCGCAGGGCCGCCCCCGCCCCCGCCCCCGCCCCCGTCCCGCCCCCGCCCCCGTCCCGCCCCCGTCCCGTCCCGCCCCCGCCCCCGCCCCGCCCCCGTCCCGTCCCGCCCCCGCCCCGCCCCCGTCCCGTCCCGCCCCCGTCCCGTCCCGCCCTCGTCCCGTCCCGCCCCCGTCCCCTCCCCGTCCCGTCCCGCCCCCGCCCCGTCCAGCCCCGCCCGCGCAGCGCCCGGCGGCGACACCGGCCACTCGCTCCCGATTGGCCGGTCCGCAGGGCCCCGCAGCCCCCTACCGTGCCCCCATGGACCGCACCCTCGCCGCCGACCTGGCCCGCCTCCCCGAGCTCCTCGACGCCACCCGCGACGCCGCCGCCGCAGCCCTCGCAGCACTGGACGCGCGTCCCGTCGTACCCGGGGCGGCAGCGCCACCGCCGACCCCGCCGCTCCCCGAGCACGGCTCCGGCACGGAGGCCGCCCTCGCGGCCTTCGCGGAGCGCTGGGCACCGCGCCTGTCGGCGTCCGCCGGCCCCCGCTACCTCGGCTTCGTCACCGGCGGCGCCACCCCCGCCGCCCTCGCGGGTGACTGGCTCACGGCGGCCCACGACCAGAACTCCAACTCCGCCCTGGACGGCGGCGGCCAGGACCTCGAACGCGAAACCGTCACCTGGCTCCGCGACCTCTTCCACCTCTCCGCCGCCCACACCGGCACCTTCGTCAGCGGCGCGACGATGTCCAACACCACCGGCCTGGCCATCGCCCGGGAATGGCTCGGCGAACGCCTCGGCGTCTCCCCGGCCGAGGACGGCGCGGCCGCGCTCGGCCCGGTCCGCGTCCTGTCCGGCGCCCCGCACTCCTCCATCGCCAAGGCCCTCTCCGTGCTCGGACTCGGCCGCGCCGCCCTGGTCCCCGTACCGACCCTGCCCGGCCGCGAGGCCGTCGACCCGGCCGCGCTGGACCGCGCCCTCGCCGACGCGCCCGGCCGGCCCGCCGTGGTCGTCGCCAACGCCGGCACCGTCAACACCGTCGACTTCGACGACCTCCGCGCCATCGCCGCCCTCCGCGAACGCCACGACTTCTGGCTGCACACGGACGCCGCCTTCGGCGCGTTCGCCGCCCTCTCCCCGGCCCACGCCCACCTCACCGCCGGCCTCGACGCCTCCGACTCGATCTGCGTCGACCTGCACAAGTGGCTCAACGTCCCCTACGACAGCGCCGTCCAGTTCACCCGCCGCCGCGACCTGCAGGCCCGCGTCTTCCAGAACGCCGCTGCGTACCTCGGCCCTCTGGGCGACGACCCCGACCTGGTGCACCTCACCCCGGAGAACTCCCACCGACTGCGCGCCCTCGCGGCCTGGTTCACCCTCCACGCCTACGGCCGCGAGGGCCACCGCGAGATCGTGGAACGGGACATCGCCTGCGCCCGCTCCCTCGGCGAATCCCTCACCGCGGACCCGTACTTCACCGTCCTCGCCCCCGTCCGCCTGAACGTCGTCTGCTTCACCCTCGCCGATACCCCCACCCCGGCCCGCCTGACAGCCCTGCGCGAAGCGGCCGGACCCGAGGTGTTCGTCACCCCCACGACGTACGGGGGAACCCCCGCCCTGCGCGCCGCGTTCTCCAACTGGCGCACCACACAGGCAGACGTGCGCCGGGCCGCACAGGCCCTCCACACGGCGGCGAAGGAGCTCGGATGACCAACGACCCGCTCACCCTCATCGAGGTGGAGGCCCTCGCCCGTGCCGCCCACGAGGGCCAGACCGACAAGGCCGGCCGCCCGTACGCCGAACACCTCGCCGCCGTCGCCGAAGGCGTCCGCGCCCGCGGCGGCACCGCCGAACAGCAGGCGGCGGCCTGGCTCCACGACGCGATCGAGGACGAAGCCCTCACCCCGGCCTGGCTGGAATCGGCCGGACTCCCGCAGCCCGTCAAGGACATGGTCCTGGCCGTCACCAAACGCCCCGGCGAACCGGTCGAGGCGTACACGGCCCGCATCCTCGCCACCCCCGGCGCGCTCCTGATCAAGGAAGCCGACCTGGCCCACAACGCGGACCCCGCCCGCCTCGCGGTCCTCGATGCCCCCACCCGCGACAGGCTGTCCGGGAAGTACGCCTATGTCCGCTCCCTCCTGGGCCTCACCGCCCCCTGACGCAAAACCACCACCGTCTCTTCGTCACGAGGCGGATAGCCGGGGCGCGTTGGTGGGAGGATGGAGCATGTGGGGGTGCGCACGGCCGCGCCCCGGGCCGACCAGGGGACGACCGAAGGTGTGATCAGAAGTGGCCATTTCGCTATCAGTAGTGGTTCTGTTGGCGATCATCCTCGTGGTGCTCGTCCGCGGAGGCCACATCAAGGCCGGCCCCGCAATCGTCGCGGTCCTCTTCGGCTTCTTCCTCGCGTCGAGCTCCATCGCCCCGGACGTCAACCGCTTCCTGAACTCCCTCGCGGACACCATCGCGGGCATCAAGCTCTGACCCGTCCCGCCCGGTGGCCGCGTTCAATTGGCCGACTGCAGAAGCTCGGTGACGGCTTCCAGCGACCCGCTGCACTGATCGCCCGCGAGGGAGCCGAGGGCGGCACCGGCCATGATGAACGCGTCGAGGAAGCGGGCGCCGCCCGAGGCGTGGAGATTGCCCAGCTTGTGGGCCATGTACGCCGTTCCGCCGGCGCAGACCGCCTTGTAGATGCTCTCCAGGTTCGGCGACAGATTGCTCGTCAGGGCGGACGGCGCCGTGGTGCCCGCCGCGGCGGCGGCGCTCACGCAGGCCGTGAGGAGTGCGGCCGTAGCACCGGCTGCGAAGCCCGTGCGCCTGTTCCTCATGCCTCCACCATCGGCCCGCAGACCGGCCCCCGCAGACCGGGCGGCGCCCCCACCGGGAACGACGAAGGGCCAGGTCGAGGAAACATCCTCTGACCTGGCCCTTTACGTCTCTGAGCGGGTGACGGGAATCGAACCCGCGTAGCTAGTTTGGAAGATCGCGTACCCGCCCCCACCCCGGCCAGCCAACCCACTGACCTGCCGGTTCCCTGCTCTCTCGCTGCTGTTCCCCGCTATGCCCTCAACGACCCCTTTCGATCGGGCACGCGAGAGACACGAGCCAGGACACCGTGTGGAGAGGGTGTCCACGGGTCAAGGGGCGAGCGCGGCGGCCACCCGTGACAGTCGATCGGCCGGCAGCGCAAAGTGGTTGGCGGGGTTGCGACAGGAGTACCCGCCGTCGTTGACGGAGCAACCGCGGCCGTCTGTCGTCCAGTGCGCGGGGCCTGGCGCCCCCTGGGCGTCCAGCAGGGCGACTCCGAGGGCCTCGGGGTCCTCCACGCCCGCACAGGCGCGCAGCGCGGCCGTCAGACGGCCCACGGCATCGTCGGGTAGTTCGTCGTCACCCAACGCGGGAAGCAGTAGGAGCAGCCGAGCGTGCGGGTCGGTGGTGCTCCCGCCGGGCAGTGCGTTGTCCGCGGCAGCCACCAGCTCGGGCCAGGACAGGCCCGGCCCCATGAAGTGCCCGTCGTCCTGGGCGAGGTGCTCGGCCTGCACCCAGTCGGGGTGGTGGAGGAGGTAGTCGATGCCGGCCTCGCCGGCGAGGGTGCGATAGACGATGTGGAGACGGTGCTCGCCGGCAAGGGGGATGGTGAACGTCGGCCACGTGGCCTGCTCCCACAATCGCTGTTGGAACTCGCCCGCAGCGTCGTAGTCAGCGCCGAAGAGCAGTTCTGCGGCTTCCTCGGAATGGACACACGAGGAGACGTGTCCAAGCCAGAACAACGGCTCGTCCAGGAACCAGGCCTCGTGCGTGAGGGGGCCGAAGTCGTACCCCGGTATCCGGTCAGGATGCAGGTCTGCGCTGTTCGTCACGGAGGACATCATGCCGTCCGGGTCTGACTCCCTGGGCCGGACCCAGCCGCCGACCCTCCACGCGACAGCCCTTAGCTCCTGATCGGAATCTCGTACACGACCTCGCACAGTGCGACGGGAATGACGATGTCGGCCGTCTCCACGGGTTGCCCTTGGTCGCTGTAGTAGGTCCGCCGAATGTGGGTCACCAGGGCAGCCTTCTGGATCCCGAGAAGCGACGCCTCCTCGGCCGTGGCCTGCCGCGGCTCCGGCTGCTCCACGGCGTGGCTGACCGTGATCCCAATGACGGCCATCCGGTTCACGACGCCGGCACCGGCATGCGGCCCACCCTCGGGCAGGACGACAAGCGTGCCGGCGGTGAGCTCGTACGGCTCCCAACTCGTCGACAACTGCACCGGCCTGCCATCGGCAAGGAACTCGTACACCGTGCGCACGCACAGCTCCCCAGCCGGGATCCCGAGGCGCGCGGCGATCTCGGCCGGCGCGGGAACCTTCGCCTCGGTCCGACTCTCCCAGTTCCCCTGCCTGCCCAGGGCCTGCATGTCCGCACGGAAGGGAGAACCACCCGGCTGCTCACGAGCTGACGACCGGACGACCCGCACGCGCTGCCGGGGCTCCGCGACGTACGTACCCGAGCCCGCTCGCCCCTCCAGCACACCTTGGGAGATCAAAAGCTCCTGTGCCCGGCGCACCACGTTCTCGCCGACACCACACTCCTCGGCGATCTGCGTCCGCGAGGGGAGCCGGTCACCAACGTTCCAGTCATGCTCCGCGATCCGCTGCCGGAGTACGTCGGCGATACGGAGATAAGGCGGTTGCTCAGGCATGTAGAAAATCTAGTCCACTAGCTCTAACCTAGTTAACTAGCTTCACTCAACGTGTTCATTCGGCGACGGAGGCCCTCGGTGCCCGCTTCGGAATCAAGGGCCGAAAGCATCGCTGCCCGACTGTCCGCCCTGGGCCTGACCACGCGAGTGGAGGAGCAAGCCCGCTACACGTCGATCGAAGCGGAGGTACCAGAAGCCCTGCCCGCCTCCACCTGGAGGGAGGTCCTGGAAGTGGTAGCGGAGGCCGACCGCTTCGGACTCCTAGCCAGCAGCTTGACCGGCCGCACCCTCTGGGCCGCCGTACGCAAAGCGGTCCCCGCGACGGGCAACGTCCGAGGACCTGGCCGACAGCAGTAGGAGCTGATCAGCATGTCGAACCGTATGGTCCCCACAACCGCGCGCACCAGTGGGCGCCCCCTCCGGCCGGCATTACCGCCCGCCGCGGACCCCACCCCCTACCGGTCGAGCTCGTGCACGATCGGCACCCACCACGAGTGCGCACAGTCGTCCCCCACCACGGGTCCGGTAGGCGTCCCCGTGATCTACGAGGCCTGCGACTGCCCCTGCCACACCCCAAACGACCGGCCCGAACCGCGGCAGGTGACCCAGTGAGCGGATGGACCCCTAGCGGCGCCCTCGCCACAAACGTCGAGATCACCTCGACCACCGTCCAACGCGGCGACGTAATCCAGATCGGTGGCCAACCGTGCCGCGTCATCGACCTGATCCAACTCCCCGCCAGCGCGAAGCGACTCTGCTTCGAGTCGGGCGAACTCCTGACCATGCACGCCCGAACCCGCTTCATCGCCCTGCGGATCCGGAGGAACTGGTGACCCAACCCGCACCGTCCCGCCGCCACGCCATCGCCGAAGACCTCCGGAACCAGATCGCGAAGGGCAACTTGAAGGCCGGCGAACGCCTCCCCTCCGAAGCCCACCTGGCCGCCCACTACGCAGTCAGCACACCCACCCTCCGGAACGCCCTCGCGCTCCTCCAGGCTGAAGGCCTAGTAGAGAAGATCCACGGCAGCGGCAACTTCGTCCGCCACCCGCTCCGCAGAACCATGTACGTCGGCGGCGGACACACGCCGAGCGCACCGGCCCCGACCGAGGAGGCGCTCCACACCACGGTCCGCGCCACCAACCTCCGAGCGCACGGCCATCTGACCGCCCTCCTCAAGGTCTCGCCCCGCAGCCCCCTGACGGAGTTCCTCTGCCTTAGCCACGAGGGGAAGACACCGCACAGCCTGGCCCGCATCTACGTCCCCCGAGACCTGGCGCCGGCCAATGTCCCGGAAGGACTGCTAACCGCACGAGTGCCAGACCAGCGTCCATCACTGTCCGTGGTCCGGGAAACGGTAAGCACCCGCCTCCCAACTCCAGCCGAAGCGACAACCCTTCGGATCAGCCCGACCCTGGCCATCCTCTCGATCACACGCGTGGCAACCGACACCACCGGGCGCGTAGTCGAGGCGACCCTCCTAGCGCTTCCCGGCGACCGCGCTGACGCAGTCTTCACCACGCACCACACGGCCGAAGTCGAGGGGGCGGAACGATGACACCCCACAACGAACTACGACTGCTGCCGTGGTCGGGCCCCGACGGCAAACCCTGTTTCCTGAGCGCCGACGACAATGCCGGCTACCTATCCCGCCTTGCCGACAACACAGAGGCAGTGCAGCTCGGCTTAGCCTCCGAACTCTTGCACCACGCCCTTGAAATTCTCGCGGGCGAGCAGCTTGACCCTGATGAACTCCGCTTCCTGGCAACGGACCTGACCGGAGCCCTGAGGGACGCCGTCCGCGTGGCAATCAGTCGCGGTCACCGCCTAGCGATGCCAGCCCCCTACACCCGTGAAGATCAGACCGAAGCTCCTCGCCAGCCAGCGGCCGCGGAGTATTGACGCCGACCCCAACGAGAGTGCAGCCCCAGCCGATCGCTGGGGCTAGACCGTTCGAGTCACTGCGATTGACACACAGCTCCGGAGGCCCCGTGTGTCGCATGAGTCCCCGCAGGTCAGAGGCTCGGATGGACTCCGGTCTGTCTCGCCAGTCTGCGAATAGGCCGCGACCGCCACCAGCCGGAGACTTGCCCCGGTGTCGAGTCCACTGAACCGACAGAACACACGTCGACGCCACCGAAGGCCCCCTGGGGGCCTACGGTCGGGCCTATCCGGGGCCTTGCGCACCATGAGAAGCGCCGCCCCGCGGGTCTGAGGCCCTACTGGAATCGCTTTCCGATTTCCAGAGTTCTTGCCACGTCGGTCGTTTCAACCTCAATCGTTTCATCTCCCTCCCGGATATAGATTTTCCCATCCAAGATGGAAACAGCGGTCTGCTCCGGAACGCGAATTATGATAACGCCAAGCCCGTAATAGCTCGAATAGGCGATGCTCGAAAGCACGGCGTCCTTCAGGCCCTGTGGCAGCGCGGATGCCCTAATGCCGGTCTTCCAGCGTCCAAAGTAGCGCTCCTCGCTTTCCTTGAGCACTGACGCCTCTCGGCGAACGCCGACGACGAAGCGTCCCTCGCACACCATGCGGGGGGTGATGTTATCAAGGTCGCGAACCCGCTTTGCGTCTGCCTCTTTGTCGGCAACTCCAATGAGAATCGTCCCGGCTCGCCCCTTGCCGTTGTTGGCGATCGCACAAATGGTCTTGATTATCCTGTTCAAGACGTGTGCATCGATGCTGCGAGAATTATCGAGGCGGAGTAGCCCCTGCTTCAGTTCGTAATGAGGGGCTTCGATCTGAGATCGCCTGATCGCATTGTCTACGTCGGTCGCTGTGTGCTCTCCGTAGATATCGCGATGCTCGCTCGCGACCATGTGGGTGCGAATTAGCCCCTTGATAGTTTCCACGTTCTTTCGTCGCTCGCTGACAGATGTCGACGATTTCCCGGTGACGATCCTCTTGTCGAGGTCTATGAGGGCCTTCTGTAGGCCGTCGTAGTCTGCGATCTTCTTATTCTCGGTGAAGAACAGCTCGTGAAACGCAACACAGAGGACGGCGAACACTGCCGGGAAAGGGTTTGTGGTGGTTTTCGAGAAGATGATCGACCGGAGTTTGCGCCCACCCCCCCTCCCACACACGACCCGAATTTCATCGAGGCAGTACTTAAATTCTGCCGAAAACCTATCGGCACCGTAACTGTCAAGCGCCTCGATTATCCGCGCGTTCTCAGACGTCCCCCTCTCGTAGAGCGAGTCGAGTGCGGCCTTCGATCGCTCAATTAGCGTGCCGCCGATAATTGAAACGGCGATGTCGGCAATGCACTGCTCGTCCATCGAGTCTCGAAGGTCTGTTGCCGTCAAAATTCCTTGCTCTACCCAGAAGACGGTGTCGGCCTCCACTTTGTAGCCGTGCTTGGTCTTGGGTAGGTCGATACTGATTGCAGGCATTTTTTCGAGGCTGAGGATGTCAGTGGAGGAGTCACCGCGAACTTCGCACGAGATTCTCCTTACCAGGGTGGATAGGCCGTCCCTCACACCTGCTTGCCTGCGCTCTTGATCGCTTAGCCGGTGGCCGTACGTGTTAATTCGGGAAAATACGTCGTCGATTTCCTCGTCCGTCGCGCCTCGCATGACTGATACTGCGATCGTGTAATCCAGTATGGTCCCCACCTCGCGGGCCGAAATCACCTCGCCCGCGGAAACTGAGAAAGACTCCTCTTCGATCGATCTCGTCTTCGCTGTCACAAATTGATCGACGTCAAAATACTTGCCGTCGAGCGTGGGGAACGCTGTCTCGATGAAGGACATGATTGTGTGAAGCCGCTGGAGCCCGTCGATTACCTCATAGTCGCCGCCGTCGCGTTCCGCCAGCAAGATTGCCGGAATTGGGTATCGCTTCAGAACCGATTCGATCAGCTTCTGCTTCTCTTCGAGGGTCCATACCAGCTTTCGCTGATACCGTCGATTAACCCAGAGTTTATTCTCGCCGTACCATGCGTAGAGCGATTGGATTGACTTCGGCTGTGAGTCCAGTTCGGCCATGGCGGCATCTTGCCAGTCCGGAGGTGTATACGTTGTGCGTTTTATGGAATCCGCACCGCGGGCTGCAGGCTCCCAAGCCACGGCGCCCTCTGCTGTCATCCCGTCTGCCGTCGACCCACACGGTGTGATAGCAGGTCAGGCTTCTGGGGCCCAGGTGGAGCGCCCTGCTGGACGAATGACCTGGGCCCCAGAAGCCTGGTCTGCTATGGCTTGCCTGGGTCGACGGCAGACGGGATGACAGCTCCCCACCCCCACCACGTACCGGCCGGCAGACGCAGGACGGGCCCCGTGCATCCCGGAGCCTGAGCGCCCCCGCCGGAGGCATCGTTCTAGCGGGTAGCCGATCGCGCAGGCCGGTTCACCTCGTCAAGCCCATAGCCATAGTGGCGCGCGGCCGGCGGTCCGGGCTGGAGCGGGGCGCAGACAGGAGCGCAGGCTCGGGGCGACGGGCGCGCGACGCCGCCTTGGCGGCGGAAGCGCCCTTGATGAAGTAGGGAAACTCTTACCGCGCTACGGTCCCGTGGCTGCAAGGGTGGCCCGGTTGGCGTTGATGTGCGCCGCCAGTTCCGTGAGTGTGCACTCGATGCGAGCACTGGCGATCGGGTCGAAGTCCGCTACTTCGGCTGCTGTGGCCAGGTAGTTGGAGGGGGCGATCCGCCAGGCCTCGATCAGGCTCCATCCAGCCTGGACCTGGGCAGTCTGTCCGTCTGTGGATGTCACTCGTAGCCAGGCCGTGCACTGGTCTGAGAAGTCGTACGGCAGATAGGCGGTGCCACCTACATCCTTGAGCCCGATGATCTGTGCGCTCCACTGCTCCAGCAGCCGAGCGAGCCGCGCGCCCAGGCCTCCTGGGGCAGTCGCCGAGTCATCGAGCGCCAGGTAGTACGAATCGCATGAGTGCTGGTGGGAGCCGATACGTAGCCGGAGGTCTTTGTGGGCCCCGCGAGTGTGGACACGGTCAAAGTGCAGAGCGATGTCCGCAGGCATGGGCGTCTCTCTCAGTACGTGCTTGCGGTGAGCTGGCGGCCGTCGTGGCTGCGGACGTGGGGGCCTGAGTTGTCCAGGGCGTCCAGGAGGCGGATCGCGTACACCTCGGACATCTGAGCAGTGACCTCTTCTGGGGTGAGCCAGGCGACCGCGGTCGATTCCTCCGAGGTGCGCTCGGTGCCGCCGGACGGCTTGCAGCGGAAGACCAGGGCGACGATGCCTCGGGTGGTGTTCTTGTAGACCCCGGTGAGCTCGTCCACCTCGACCTTGATGCCCGTCTCCTCCAGGACCTCGCGGCGGACGCCGGCCTCTGGGGATTCCGCGAGTTCGAGGACTCCGCCCGGTAGTTCCCAAGTCCCGTTGTCCGCGCGACGGATCGCCAGGAGTCGGCCGTCCTCGCGCAGCACTGCCCCGGCTACGGACACGGAGTGGAGTGGCATTGACTTGCTTCCCGTGGAACCCGTACTCATGTACAGGAGCATAGGAGGAAGAGAAGGACTATGGGAACCGCAGCAGGAGGTGGCAGGGCTGCCGTGCCTCGGTACGTGCAGATCGCCGAGGACATCGTTCAGCAGATCCGGGCCGGGGTGCTGAGTGCCGGCGACATGGTGCCGAGTGAGTCGGAGCTCGTGGAGCGCTATGGCGTCGCGGGCGGGACCATTCGCAAGGCCATGGTGGAGGTTCGGGCGAGCGGGCTCGTGGAGACGCGGCACGGCAAGGGCTCGCTGGTGAAGGCTCGGCCGCCCGTGCGGCACCGGTCCTCCGATCGCTTCCGGCGTACGCATCGGCAGGAGGGTCGGGCCGCGTATCTCGCGGAGTCCGCACAGTCTGGGGCTGAGGCCAAGGTGAGCGTGCTGTTCATCGGGCCCATGGAGGTGCCGGAGGAGATCGCGTCGCGACTCGGGGTCAGCGCGGGCACTCAGGTGCTGGCCCGGCGTCGGCTGTACTTCCGGAACGGGACGCCCGTGGAGACGGCCACCTCGTACCTGCCCTGGGACGTCGTGAAGGACATCCCGGAGCTGTTCGCCGAGAATCCGGGGCCCGGCGGCATCTACGCTCGGCTGGAGGATCACGGCCACGTCTTCGCCGAGTACGTGGAGACGCTCCAGGCCCGGCCGGCCGCCAAGGCTGAGGCGACCGAGCTGTCGCTGACCCCCGGCGCACCCGTGGTGCATCTGCTCCGCGATGCGGTCACGGAGGAAGGTCGTGTGGTCGAGGTGTGCGACACCCTCATGGCCGCTGACCAGTTCGTCTTCGAGTACCGGATCCCCGCGCGCGACTGACGCTCGCTCAACTCCCTACAGCCCGCTACGAGTTTCTCTTCGTGGCGGGTTGACTCATGTATAGGAGTCGGGCACTCTTCTTCATGTCACTCCTATACATGAGTGACGGAGTTCAGCATCTATAGAGGAGTGATCTGCTGTGCGTCAGATTCCCGTCGACACCTCGGCCGCCATGGTGATGGTCGCCCAGCCCCCGGCCGTGAAGATCAAGGACCGTCGGACCGGCGAGATCGCCACCGACCCCGAGACCGGGTCCCAGATGATGACCGTGGACGTGCTGTTCGCCTCGTACGGGGAGGCGGAAGTCCTGTCGGTGGTCGTGCCGGCGCCCGGGATCTCGGGTGAGCTGGTCATGGGTACCCCCGTCGCGCTGACCGGC
Source organism: Streptomyces stoeckheimensis (assembly GCF_045822005.1). NCBI lineage: Bacteria > Bacillati > Actinomycetota > Actinomycetes > Kitasatosporales > Streptomycetaceae > Streptomyces > Streptomyces stoeckheimensis. The sequence continues at coordinate 5,955,455 of NZ_CP169550.1, forward strand.
CTCGTCGCCCGCCCGTGGGAGAACGAGTTCAACGGCCAGAAGCGCCACGGCATCAGCTTCCGTGCCGTCGCCGTCACCTCGCTCACCGCCAAGGCGGGCTGAGCATGAACGCCTTATGGGTCACGCTGCTGGTGGTCCTCGCCCTGGCGCTCGTACTGCGCTGGCAGCGGCCCACCTGGTACTGGATGGCCTTCGGGGTCACCTTCGCGACCATCCGCGTCCTGATTCGCTATCGCTCGGTGATGGACGCATGCGGGCTCACCGTCCCGCCCTCCCGCTGGCAACTAGCACTCGCTCGGGTTGCTAACAGGCCGGCCCCTGAGGCTCGTTCGCCTCGAATCCTGCGGCTGAGGCCCACCTCGACCGGCCTGGTCCTACGGCTGAAACTCCGGCCCGGACAAGACGCGTTCGACTTCTCCGCCTCGTCGGACCGGCTCCGCCACTCCTTCGCCCTCCACAACGTCGTCTCGCGCGAGATCCGCTCCAGCGTCGTCGAGCTGAGGATGACGGGGTACGACGTCCTCAAGCGGGTGCGCATGCCGGCTGCGGCCGTGCCCGATCAACCGCTCCGCGTGCCGGTGGCCCTGCGCGAGGACGGGCAGGTTCATCACCGGGACTACCGGCAGGTCCCGCACGCTCTGAACGTCGGCGCGACCAAATCAGGGAAGTCCGTCTACCAACGCACGCTCGTCTCTGGCCTGGCCTCGCAGAACGTCGCCCTCGTCGGCATCGACTGCAAGAACGGCGTGGAACTCTCGCCGATGGCCCGGCGGTTCACTGCCCTCGCCGACAACCCGGACGATGCAGCGGAGTTGCTCGCCGCGCTCGTTCAGTACATGGGCCGCGTCTACCAGGTCATCCGGGCCGAGCAGCGGATCAGCATCGACCTCCCGGATGCGGAGATCACCGCCGATATCTGGGACCTGCCCGCGCACCTTCGCCCCGTACCCGTCGTGCTGCTGGTGGATGAGGTTGCGGAGCTTGCCCTCGCCGCGGGTAAGGCGGAGGAGGCTCGACGGGACCAGATCGTCACCGACCTGGTCCGCCTCGCCCAGCTCGGCCGCGCCGCCGGCATTCACCTGGAGATCTGCGGTCAGCGCTTCGGCTCCGAACTCGGCAAGGGCATCACGATGCTCCGCGCTCAGCTCACCGGCCGTACGGCCCACCGTGTCAACGACGAGACCTCGGCGAACATGGCCTTCGGGGACATCTCCCCGGACGCCGTCCTCGCCGCCGTCCAGATCGACAAGGACCGCCCCGGTACGGCTGTGGCCGGGGACTCCTCCGGCGGTTGGTCCCGTATCCGGGCCCCGCACACCACCCTCCGCCAGGCCGTGAACACCTGCAACGCTCAGGCCCACCGCACCCCGAGCATCCCGGAGCTGGAGCCCTTCCGCCCCGCGCTCCCGGTACGCGTCCTCGTCGGCAAGGTCCAGCCCAAGGCCGCTACAGCAGGTGCCTTCTAAGCGCTTGGCCCCACCCGGTCGGCGCGGCCTCATCGCGCCAAGTCCCTACCCCACCCATGCCTGAAACGAGGTGAACACCATGACCCGCCTGGTCCGCCCGGACGCCGTCCTCGTCCAGGCCGTCATCGCCGGAGCCCTCTCCTTCGCCCACCTCCACGACCTCGCCGAAGCCGCCGGACAGGACGGCTGGAAGGCTTGGGCCTACCCGGTCAGCGTGGACCTGCTCCTCGTCGCCGCATGGCACCGGCTCCGGTCCCTAAGGGATGCGGGGGAGCCCTCGCGGTCGGCCTGGTCCTGGTTCGCCGTCGCCCTGGCGGCCTCGCTCGGCGCGAACGTCGCGACCGCCGGCCTCCTCGACCTCCGCGACGTCCCGGACTGGCTCCGCATCCTCGTCGCCGGATGGCCGGCACTCGCCTTCCTCGGCGGCACGCTCCTGGTCCACCGGCCTACGCCGCCCAGCGCGCCGGAACCCGGCCCGGAACCGGTGCCCCTGCCCGTGGTCGAACGGGAGACAGAACCCGGCGTACAGGCCGACGAGCTCCCCGCCCTGCCTGCTCCCGCCCCGGTGCCCGCAACGGCGGTCACCGCTCCGCCCGCCCTGGTCGCTCACGCCCAGAAGATCGCCGACGACCACCGCACCCGTACCGGCTCGGACATCGACACCGAGACCCTGCGCGCCCGGCTCGGCGTCCCGTCGCCGATGGCTGAAGCCATCGCCGCCCAACTCGCCTGAGGAGATCCCATGCCCGCCCGGATCAACTTCCGCTCGCTCATGAAGATCGGCCCCGTCCAGATAGGCACCTACCGCGACAACCGCGGCCGCAACAAGGACACCGCCGTCTGCACCACCGACGGCTGCGGCTGGTCCTCGGACTACAACTCCTCGACCGCCGCCCAGCTCGCCGCCCGCTCCCACCGCTGCCGCGTCACCTGACCCGAAAGGCCACCGCCATGGACGTCCCGCTCTGGTTCGCCCTGCTGGTCGTCGGTGTCCTCGGCTACAAGCTCGTCCGCCCGCCGCTCTGGCTCGTCGCCGTGATCCTCATCGGCGGCTTCCTCCTCGCGGACAGCTTCCTCGCCCCGGCCATCGACACCGCGATCAACAAGTAACCCGCCCCGGAAGGAGAACAGCCATGTTCAAGCCCAAGTACCCCAGCCCCGACACCTACACCCCGGCGACCATCCGCCCGACCCCTGCGCCCGTCGATTACTCGGAGCCCGGCTCGGCGCCTGTCCCCGTGAAGTCCCCGAGTGCCTTCGGCGGCCTGGTCCAGAGCTCGCCCGGTACCGCACTCGCCCTCGCCGCCGGCGGAGTCGCCGGAGTCCTCGCGCTGGCCTCGGTCGCCGTCTCGCTGCTCCTGGCCGTCGCGGTCACCGCCGTCGCCCTGTCCGTCAGCGCCGTCGTCATGCTCTTCCTCGTCCGCGCCCTGCGCCAGGAGTTCAAGAGCCGTTGACCGGCCCCGGGACGGCCTCAACCGCCAAGTCTCCGCCGTCCCGGCGCCGCATTCCTGACCGATCCAACGAACCGGACGGAATCACCATCATGAAGCAGAACACCCCGGGAGAGCTCTGCCGGAACTGCGACGGCCACGCCTCCGTCGCCATCACCCTCGGCGGCCGCGACCACAACGGCCACCTCCGCACGATCACCGCCCACTGCTTCACCTGCCACGGCACCGGAACCCGCCGCTCCACCCGCCGTCCCCACTGGACGGTGACCGCGTGACCCACACCGCGACCCTCGCGGGCCTGGACCCGGCCACCCTCGACGACATGCTGAAGGTGGCCGGGGCCCCCGGCTACGCACGCTGGGAAGACCAGATCCACCGCACGGGCGGCTGCTCCGACCCGATCCACATCACCGGCTGGACCGTCGCCAAGGACAAGACCTCGGGCGAGATCCTCCACCGCTACTCCACCGAGAACGAGCCCGGCGCCCGCCTCCGCATCGCCTGCGGCAACCGCCGCGCCTCCCGGTGCCCGGCTTGCGCCTGGACTTACGCCGGAGACACCTACCACCTCATTCGGGCAGGCCTGGCAGGCGACGACCGCCGCGACATCCCCGCCACGGTCCGCGAACACCCCCGCGTCTTCGCCACGCTCACCGCCCCGTCCTTCGGCCCGGTCCACAACCGCCCCACCGGCCGCCCGTGCCGCTGCGGCACGCACCACCAGGAGGACGCGCCCGAACTCGGTACCGCCCTCGACCCGGCCACGTACGACTATGCCGCCGCCGTCCTCTTCAACAACCACGCGGGACAGCTCTGGCAGCGCTTCACCACCCGTCTGCGCCGTGAGATCGCCGCCTCCGCCGGCCTCACCCAACGCGAGCTGAAGGAGGAGGCGCGGGTCTCCTACGGCAAGGTCGCCGAGTTCCAGAAGCGCGGCGCCATTCACTTCCACGCTGTGATCCGGATCGACGGACCCGCAGGCCCGCTCAGCCCTCCGCCGGCCTGGGCCACCACGGAGCTCCTCGACCACTCGATCCGGGCCGCCGTAGCCCACGCGTACACCTCGATCACTGTCCCGGCCGCTGCTGACGAGCCCGCCCGCACCTTCCGGTGGGGAACCCAGCTCGACGTACGCCCGATCAAGGCCTTTGGCGACGGATCCGACATCACCGAGCAGGCGGTCGCTTCGTACGTGGCCAAGTACGCCACCAAGGCAGCAGAGAACACCGGCACCCTCGACCGTCGGATCGGCAACCGCGAGGCCCTCGTCCTCCTCGACGTCCCCGACCACACCGCCCGATTGATCGAGGCCTGCCTCGACCTCGACCCGCTGTACCCGGACCGCCGCCTCGCCGCCTGGTCGCACATGCTCGGCTTCCGCTGCCACTTCTCCACCAAGTCGAGGCAGTACTCCACCACCCTCGGCGCCCTCCGCCAGACCCGCGCCGACTACCGCGCCGCCCAAGAACGCGAAGCCCGCGGCCTCACCGACATCGAGCCGGACACCGTGCTCGTCCTCGCCTCCTGGCAGTACGCCGGCCACGGACACAGCCCGGGGGAGTCCGTCCTCGCCGCCACCATCGCCCGGGATATCCAACTCAACCGCCAGACCGCCCGCGAAGCCCTGCAAGGAGAGCAGCATGAATGAGCGTTTCCTCAGCGTCGTCCAGGTCGCCGAACTGCTCGGCACAACCGTGCGGTTCCCCCGACGCCTCATCGAGGAGCGGCGGATCACCTACGTGAAGGTGGGCCGACACGTCCGCATCCCTGAGAGCGCCGTCTGGGCCTACATCGACGCCCACACCGTCGAACCGCGCCGCCGCAGCCGTCTGGGGGTGGCTGCCTGATGGCTGGGAAGCGACGCCCGTTCGGCCGGGTCCGTAAGTTGCCCTCCGGTCGGTACCAGGCTCGTTACCTCGGCCCGGACGGACAGCTCCGCCCTGCGCCCGAGACCTTCCGCACCAAGAAAGACGCGGACGACTGGCTCGCCGACACACAGACCGAGATGCGGCGAGGCGACTGGCGCGATCCCGACGCCGGGAAAGTCGCCTTCGGGCCGTACGCCGTCGCCTGGATCAAAGAGCGCGAGCTGACCAGCACCACGCGGCAGCTATACGGCTCGCTCCTCAAGCACCACCTGGACCCGGTTCTCGGCGGGGTCAACCTGGGGGAGATCTCGCCACCCCTCGTACGGCGTTGGCGCGCCGACAAGTTGGCCGCCGGCACCGGGCCCACCACGGTGGCCAAGGCCTACGCCCTGCTCCGCGCCATCCTGGGTACGGCCGTGTCCGACGAGCTGATCCGGCGGAACCCCTGCCAGGTCAAGGGCGCCAGCACTGTGCACACCCCGGAGCGGCCGACCGCCACGGTCAAGGAGGTCTACGCGCTGGCCGAAGCGGTCCAGCCGCGCTTTCGGGCGCTCGTCCTCATGGCTGGATTCCTCGGGCTGCGCTGGGGCGAGCTGATCGGGCTCCACCGGCGGGACGTGGACCTGGAGCACCGCACCGTGCGTGTCCGGCGGGCCGTCGCCGAGCTGAGCAACGGGCAGCGGGAGATCAAGGCGCCGAAGAGTGCCGCCGGCAAGAGGACGGTCTCCGTTCCGGGCGTGATCCTCGCGGATCTGCACGAGCACCTGAAGAAGTACGCGGAGGCTGGCGCCGATGGGCGTGTCTTCGTCGGGGCCAAGGGGGCGACTCCGCGCCGGAATCACTTCAACCGGCTGTGGCACAAGGCGTGTCGGGAAGCAGGAGTCAAAGGGCTGCACTTCCATGATCTGCGGCACACGGGCAACACGCTCGCCGCATCGACGGGTGCCAGTACCCGGGAGTTGATGACGCGCATGGGTCACAGCACCGCCCGCGCCGCGCTGATCTATCAGCACGCCAGCGCCGACCGGGACCGGCTGATCGCCGACGCGCTGAGCGGGCTCGTCAAGAAGGGTCGGAAGACGGCCACCAAGGGCACGAAGGAAGATCCACAACGGAAGGGGCACGCAGGGGGCACGCGGAGCTGATCGCAGCCCCGGGAGCGACGAAGGGCCAGGTCGAGGAAACATCCTCTGACCTGGCCCTTTCGGTCTCTGAGCGGGTGACGGGAATCGAACCCGCGTAGCTAGTTTGGAAGACTAGTGCTCTACCATTGAGCTACACCCGCAGCACGTGCGACGCAGGTCCGGGGACCGCGGCACGGACAGCATCCTAGCGGGTTCCGGCGGGGGATCGCACACCGCATTTCGCGCCCGCGTGTGGCCGCGGCGGCGATCGGCGGCTCCATCCTCGAAACTCCGCACGGCGGAGGGTCTTCGGGCATGTACCCTACGTGTCGCACCGACGGGGTGTGGCGCAGCTTGGTAGCGCGTCCGCTTTGGGAGCGGAAGGTCGTCGGTTCGAATCCGGCCACCCCGACCAGCAGGAGTAGCAGGAGTAGCGCGCGGGTCCTCGGGTCCTTACGAGACCGCGTCGATGATCGCGTTGTGGGCTGATTGCCGCTTGCGGCTACTATGCAAGCTGCGTGCCCGTGTGTCTGATGTACCGGGCCCGATCCGCTGAGAACCGCTAGACCGCGGCGATGAGCAGAGACCCCCAGCAGTCAGCCACAAGGAGACCGAACCGTGAAGAGCGCCGTGGAGACCCTGAACCCGACTCGGGTTCGGCTCACTGTTGAGGTGCCCTTCGAGGAGCTCAAGGACAGCCTCGACGCGGCCTACAAGAAGATCAACCAGCAGGTCACGGTGAAGGGCTTCCGCAAGGGCAAGATCCCGGCCCGCGTCATCGACCAGCGCTTCGGCCGCGGTGCGGTGCTGGAGGAGGCCGTCAACGACGCCCTCCCGAAGTTCTACACCGAGGCCGTCAACGAGGCCGACCTGAACCCGCTGGGCCAGCCCGACGTCGACATCACGGAGCTGAAGGACGGCGAGCTGCTGTCCTTCACCGCCGAGGTCGACATCCGTCCCGCGATCGAGATCCCGGACTACTCCGGCATCGAGGTCACCGTGGACGCCGTCGAGGTCTCGGACGAGGACGTCGAGAAGTCGGTCGAGCAGCTGCGCGGCCGCTTCGCGTCCACCAAGGACGTCGAGCGCGCGGCTGAGGACGGCGACGTCGTCACCATCGACCTCGAGGCCAAGGTCGACGGCGAGGTGCTGGAGGACGGTGTCGCCCAGGACGTCTCCTACACCATCGGCTCGGGTGAGCTTCTCGAAGGCATCGACGAGGCCGTCAAGGGCCTGGAGGCCGGTGGCGAGGCCACCTTCACCTCCCAGCTGAAGGGCGGCTCCGCCGAGGGCAAGGACGCCGAGGTCACCGTCAAGGTCACCAAGGTTTCCGCCCGCGAGCTGCCGGAGCTGGACGACGAGTTCGCCGGCATGGCGAGCGAGTTCGACACCCTCGACGAGCTCAAGGCCGACAGCCGCAAGCGCCTCGAGAACATGAAGCAGTACGACCAGGCCACGCAGGCCCAGGAGCGCGTCCTGGAGAAGCTGCTGGAGCTCGTCGAGGTCCCGATCCCCGAGAAGCTCCTCGCGGACGAGGTCCAGACCCGCAAGCACAACCTCGAGCACCACCAGCTCGGCCAGATGGGCCTCACCATCGAGAAGTACCTGGAGATCCAGGGCAAGACGGTCGAGGAGTTCGACGCCGAGACCGCCGAGCAGGCGATCAAGGGCATCAAGACCCAGTTCGTCCTCGACGAGCTGGTCAACAAGGAGAAGCTGAACGTGAACCAGGAGGAGCTCACCGAGCACCTCATGCGTCGCGCCGCCTCCTCCGGCATGTCCCCCGACCAGTTCGCCCAGGCCGTCGTCGAGGGTGGCCAGGTTCCGATGCTCGTCGGCGAGGTCGCCCGCGGCAAGGCCCTCGCGGCCGTCGTCGAGGCCGCCAAGGTCACCGACACCAACGGTGAGGTCGTCGACCTCTCCGACGACGAGGACGAGCTCGAGCAGGCCGCCGAGAACGTGGTCGAGGCCGACGGCGACATCGCCGCCGACGAGGCCAAGTAACACCTGCCAGGCACTAGCGGGGTACCCCCGCTGAGCAGTACCAGAGCACGGCCCGGAGGGCCCGTACGCCATCGCGTCCGGGCCCTTCGGCCTTCCCGTGGGAGTGCCCTGGGAGTGCCGCGGGACTCCCGTGGGACGCCCTGCGCAGACCCTCCCCGGGACCCTCCGTGAGGGGCCTCTGACCTTGCGCTCCGAGCGAACAGTTCGGGAAGCGGGATGGCGTTGTCGTAGCTGCGCGTTAGGGTCCATGAATACGAGGGCACGGGAGTACCCGACGCCGGCGGACATCGTCCGCACGGCAGGTCCGCGCCCCAGAACGAGACGCTGAGACGGCACATGGCCGTCGGAGACGAGCAGGTGGATACGTGACGAATCTGAAGCCTTACGCCGCGGGTGAGCCGTCCATCGGTGGCGGCCTCGGCGACCATGTCTACAACCGGCTGCTCGGCGAGCGCATCATCTTCCTCGGCCAGCAGGTCGACGACGACATCGCCAACAAGATCACTGCGCAGCTCCTGCTCCTGGCCGCCGAGCCGGAGAAGGACATCTACCTGTACATCAACAGCCCCGGTGGTTCGGTGACGGCGGGCATGGCGGTCTACGACACCATGCAGTACATCCCGAACGACGTGGTCACCATCGGTATGGGCATGGCGGCCTCCATGGGCCAGTTCCTGCTCACCGGCGGTACCCCGGGCAAGCGCTTCGCGCTCCCGAACACCGACATCCTGATGCACCAGGGCTCCGCCGGCATCGGCGGCACCGCCTCGGACATCAAGATCCAGGCCCAGTACCTGCTGCGCACGAAGCAGCGCATGGCTGAGATCACCGCGCACCACTCCGGCCAGACCGTGGAGACGATCATCCGCGACGGCGACCGCGACCGCTGGTACACGGCGGAAGAGGCCAAGGCCTACGGTCTCATCGACGAGATCATCTCCGCCGCGTCGCTGGTCCCGGGCGGCGGCGGCACCGGGGCCTGATCCCGGCCCCGGCGTACGGGATCCCGTACGGGGACCCGTACGCCCGCCCGCACCAGGCAAGCCTCAGCCCGCAGAACGCCACCAGGACGGTGAACACTCAGATGCACATGAACAACCTTTCTCCCGCGAGCGGCCTCTACACCGGCGCGCCGGTGGACAACCGCTACGTCGTGCCGCGCTTCGTGGAGCGCACCTCGCAGGGCGTCCGCGAGTACGACCCGTACGCGAAGCTCTTCGAGGAGCGCATCATCTTCCTCGGCGTGCAGATCGACGACGCCTCCGCCAACGACGTCATGGCACAGCTCCTGTGCCTGGAGTCGATGGACCCGGACCGCGACATCTACCTGTACATCAACAGCCCCGGCGGCTCCTTCACCGCGCTGACGGCGATCTACGACACGATGCAGTTCGTGAAGCCGGACATCTCGACGGTCTGCATGGGCCAGGCGGCCTCCGCCGCCGCGGTCCTGCTCGCCGCCGGCGCGCCCGGCAAGCGCATGGCGCTGCCGAACGCCCGCGTGCTGATCCACCAGCCCTCGGGCGGCACCGGCCGTGAGCAGCTCTCCGACCTGGAGATCGCGGCCAACGAGATCCTGCGCATGCGCGACCAGCTGGAGACCATGCTGGCCACGCACTCCTCGACCCCGATCGAGAAGATCCGCGACGACATCGAGCGCGACAAGATCCTCACGGCCCAGGACGCGCTGGCGTACGGCCTGATCGACCAGGTCGTGGCGACCCGTAAGACTTCGAACTGATCCTTGCCGCCAGTTGGCGCGGGCACATTGCCGGATTGGGCGATGTGAACCACGTCAAGGGGGCCCCGCACGGGGCCCCCGGCAAGGTACCGTCGGATATGAGGCACCAGGAGCGCTGAACCAGGCGTCTCCCAGGCGAAGGGGAAGCACCTCGTGGCACGCATCGGTGACGGCGGCGACCTGCTCAAGTGCTCGTTCTGCGGAAAGAGCCAGAAGCAGGTGAAGAAGCTCATCGCGGGACCCGGTGTGTACATCTGCGACGAGTGCATCGACCTCTGCAACGAGATCATCGAAGAGGAACTCGCGGAGACCTCCGAGGTTCGCTGGGAAGAACTTCCCAAGCCCCGTGAGATCTACGAGTTCCTGGAGAGCTACGTCGTCGGCCAGGAGCCGGCGAAGAAGGCGCTCTCCGTCGCGGTGTACAACCACTACAAGCGCGTCCAGGCCGGCGAGAACGGCGGCGGGACGGGCCGTGACGACGCGATCGAGCTCGCGAAGTCCAACATCCTCCTGCTCGGCCCCACGGGCTCGGGCAAGACGCTGCTGGCCCAGACGCTCGCCCGGATGCTCAACGTTCCGTTCGCCATCGCGGACGCGACGGCGCTCACGGAGGCCGGGTACGTCGGCGAGGACGTCGAGAACATCCTGCTCAAGCTGATCCAGGCGGCCGACTACGACGTCAAGAAGGCCGAAACCGGAATCATCTACATCGACGAGATCGACAAGGTCGCCCGCAAGAGCGAGAACCCGTCGATCACGCGCGACGTGAGCGGCGAGGGCGTGCAGCAGGCCCTCCTGAAGATCCTGGAAGGCACCACCGCTTCCGTACCGCCGCAGGGCGGCCGCAAGCACCCGCACCAGGAATTCATCCAGATCGACACGACGAACGTGCTGTTCATCGTGGGCGGTGCCTTCTCCGGCCTGGAGCGGATCATCGAATCCCGCGCCGGCGCCAAGGGCATCGGCTTCGGGGCGACGATCCGCTCGAAGCGCGAGATCGAGGCGAGCAACCAGTTCCAGGAGGTCATGCCGGAGGACCTGGTGAAGTTCGGGATGATCCCCGAGTTCATCGGCCGTCTGCCCGTCATCACCTCGGTGCACAACCTGGACCGCGAGGCCCTGCTCCAGATCCTCATCGAGCCGCGCAACGCCCTGGTGAAGCAGTACCAGCGGCTGTTCGAACTCGACGGCGTCGAGCTGGACTTCGAGCGCGAGGCCCTCGAGGCCATCGCCGACCAGGCGATCCTCCGCCAGACCGGCGCGCGCGGCCTGCGCGCCATCATGGAAGAGGTCCTGATGTCGGTGATGTACGAGGTCCCGTCCCGCAAGGACGTGGCCCGCGTGGTCATCACCTCGGACGTGGTCCGCTCCAACGTCAACCCGACGCTGGTCCCGCGGATCGTCCCGAAGGACCAGGGCCCGCACGAGAAGTCGGCGTAGCACCCGCAGTACGCATGAGGAAGGGCGCCCCCGGAGCGGGGGCGCCCTTCCTCATGTGGTGCGCGGAGCGCTACTTCTTCACGCGGGCGGTGTCGTAGAGCTTCGCGGCGAGTTCCGCGGTCTGGTCCAGGGTGTAGCCCGGCTTGCCGGCCAGGATCGACGCCACGTCGGTGGCGCCGACCATGCTCAGGGTGCTGTAGTCACCCCACACGCAGATCGGAATGGTGAACTCCTTCGGACCCTTGTCCGTGGTGCTCGTGTTGATGAGCTTCATCTCCTGGCACTTCATCACCGCGCCCTTGAAGCCCGCCGGGGTCTTCGCCTGGGGGCTTCCGATCAACTCCACCTTCGTGGACCCGTCCTTGGAGGCGTTGAGCTTGGCCATGGCGAAGTACGCGTCCACGGACTTCTCCGGGTCGGCGACGTCGCCGTAGAGCCCCGAGAAGTTCAGGCCCTTGGTGGTCAGCGGGTTCTTCGGGTCACCGGCCTGGTAGTTCATGCCCACCTGGGTGGGGTTCTTGATGCCGACCCCTTCGGCTTCCTTCTTGTCCTTGTCGCTGAAGTCGGGGTCCTTGTACTTCGGGTCCTTCTTGAAGTCGTCCACCGTCGCCGGGGCCACCAGCTTGTAGCCCTTGGTGTCCGCGGAGATCGAGGCCGAGGCGCCGCCGCCCTGCGTGAAGTACCAGCCGGCGCCGCCGATCACGGCCACCGCCAGGACGACGGCGATGATCACGCCGGCCTTCGACTTCTTCGGGGGCGTACCGCCGTACGGAGGCTGCTGCTGGTAGCCGCCGTACGGGGCCTGCTGCTGGGGGAAGCCGGGCTGCTGCTGCGGGTAGCCCTGCTGCGGGACGCCCTGGGGGGCCTGCTGCGGGTACCCGTATCCGGGCTGCTGTCCGTAGGGCCCGGGCTGCTGCCCGTACGGGCCCGGCTGCTGCGGCTGCTGCCCGTAGGGCCCCGGCTGCTGCGGCTGCTGGCCTCCGTACGGTCCCGGCTGGTTGTAGCTCATCCCGCGTCCCCCCATGAGGTTGTTTATGCGTCCCACACATCCTGGCGGAAGCCGGAGGCGCTCAGGGCGCCGGGTCCTGGGAAAGCCGGTTTCATGACTGGACTGTTACCGCTCTAAACTGTGCCCCGTGACCGAGAACACGCAGACACCCAGCAGCCCCTACTCCGAACTGCCGACTTCGTACGCGCCGGCCGATGTAGAGGGGAAGCTCTACGAGCGCTGGGTAGAGCGTGGGTACTTCGAGGCGGACGAGAAGAGCGACAAGCCCCCCTTCGCCATCGTCATCCCGCCGCCGAACGTCACCGGAAGCCTCCACCTGGGGCACGCCTTCGAGCACACGCTGATCGACGCCATCACCCGCCGCAAGCGCATGCAGGGCTACGAGACCCTGTGGCAGCCCGGCATGGACCACGCGGGCATCGCCACCCAGAACGTCGTCGAGCGCGAGCTCGCCAAGGAGGGCAAGTCCCGCCACGACCTGGGCCGCGAGGCCTTCGTCGAGCGCGTCTGGCAGTGGAAGGGCGAGTCCGGAGGCCAGATCTCCGGCCAGATGCGCCGCCTCGGCGACGGCGTCGACTGGTCGCGCGAGCGCTTCACCATGGACGAGGGCCTGTCCGAGGCCGTCCAGACCATCTTCAAGAAGCTCTACGACGACGAGCTGATCTACCGCGCCGAGCGCATCATCAACTGGTGCCCCCGCTGCCTCACCGCGATCTCCGACATCGAGGTCGAGTACCAGGACGACGAGGGCGAGCTCGTCTCCATCCGCTACGGCGAGGGCGACGCCTCCATCGTCGTCGCGACGACCCGCGCCGAGACGATGCTGGGTGACACGGCCGTCGCCGTCCACCCCGACGACGAGCGCTACAAGCACCTGGTCGGCACCGAGATCGAGCTGCCGCTCACCGGCCGCCGCATCCCGGTCGTCGCCGACGGGCACGTCGACCCCGAGTTCGGCACCGGCGCCGTCAAGGTGACCCCGGCGCACGACCCGAACGACTTCGAGATCGGTCAGCGCCACGGCCTGCCCAACCTCGCCGTCATGGACGAGCACGCCGTCATCACCGTCCACGGCCCCTTCCAGGGCCTGGACCGCCTGGAGGCCCGTTCCGCCATCGTCGCCGCGCTGCGCGCCGAGGGCCGGATCGTCGCCGAGAAGCGTCCGTACACGCACTCCGTCGGCCACTGCTCGCGCTGCAAGACCACCATCGAGCCGCGCCTGTCGCTCCAGTGGTGGGTCAAGGTCGGCCCGCTCGCCAAGGCCGCCGGTGACGCGGTCCGCGACGGCCAGGTCAAGATCCACCCGCAGGAGATGGAGAAGCGCTACTTCGACTGGGTCGACAACCTCCACGACTGGTGCATCTCGCGCCAGCTGTGGTGGGGCCACCGCATCCCCGTCTGGTACGGCCCGAACGGCGAGATCGTCTGCGTCGGCCCCGACGAGCAGCCGCCGAGCGGCGAGGGCTGGACCCAGGACACGGACGTCCTGGACACCTGGTTCTCCTCCGGCCTGTGGCCGTTCTCCACGCTCGGCTGGCCGCAGCAGACCGACAGCCTGGCGAAGTTCTACCCGAACGCCGTCCTGGTCACCGGCTACGACATCCTCTTCTTCTGGGTCGCCCGGATGATGATGTTCGGCCTGTACGCGATGGACGGCACCCCGCCGTTCCACACCATCGCCCTGCACGGCATGGTCCGCGACGAGCGCGGCAAGAAGATGTCGAAGTCCTTCGGCAACGCGGTCAACCCGCTGGACTGGATGGACAAGTACGGCTCCGACGCGGTCCGCTTCACCCTGGCGCGCGGCGCCAACCCGGGTGTCGACGTCCCGATCGGCGAGGACTGGGTCCAGGCCTCCAGCAAGTTCGCCAACAAGATCTGGAACGCCACCCGCTTCGCGATGATGAACGGCGCCACGATCGAGGGCGACCTGCCGTCGGCCGAGGAGATGTCGGCGACCGACCGCTGGGTGCTGTCCCGGCTGAACGCGACGGTCGCGCAGGCCGACGCCTTCTACGAGGACTACCAGTTCTCGAAGCTCAGCGAGGCCCTCTACCACTTCGCGTGGGACGAGGTTTTCGACTGGTACGTCGAGCTGTCGAAGACGACCTTCTTCGCGGGCGGTGAGCCGGCCAAGGTGTCCGCCCGGGTCCTCGGCGAGGTCCTCGACGTCACGCTGCGCCTCCTGCACCCGGTGGTCCCCTTCGTCACCGAGACGCTGTGGACCACGCTGACCGGCGGCGAGTCCCTCGTGATCGCCGACTGGCCGAAGGACAGCGGCTTCCGCGACGCGGCCGCCGAGGCCGAGATCGAGGGCGTCCAGACCCTGGTCCGGGAGGTCCGCCGGTTCCGCAAGGAGCAGGACCTCGACGACAAGCAGAAGGTTCCGGCCCGCCTGGACCTTTCCGCCACCGCGCTGGCCGCCCACGAGGCCGCCATCCGCCAGGTGCTGCGCCTGCAGCCCGAGGGCGACGCCTTCAGCGCCACCGCGACCCTGCCGGTCGGCGGCGCCACCGTCGCGCTCGACCTGTCGGGCACCATCGACGTGGAGGCGGAGCGCAAGCGGCTGAGCAAGGACCTGGCCGCCGCCGAGAAGGAGAAGCAGCAGGCCGAGGCGAAGCTCGGGAACGAGGCGTTCATCGCCAAGGCCCCCGACAACGTCGTGGACAAGATCAAGGGCCGGCTGACCAAGGCCGAGGCGGACATCGCCCGCCTCACCGACCAGCTGGCCGGGCTGCCCCAGGGCTAGCCCACCCGTAGGACGCAAGCGAAGGCCCCCACGCCGTCGGTCGACGTGGGGGCCTTCGCCGTATCTGTTCCCCGCGAGGGGCCCGGCATCACAGCAGCTGTGCGCCGAACCTCGTCAGGATGAGCGCCGCGACCACGCCGTACGCTGCCAGCGGCACCAGCCAGTGGGGGACCGCCCGCAGCCGGGAGCCGGCCGGGGCCAGGTGGAGGGTGACGTACCAGAACAGCGGGATCATCACCGCCCAGACGACCATGCACCACGGGCACAGCGCCCCGATCACGTACAGGCACTGGCTGATCAGCCACACCGTGAAGGCGAACCCGGCGGCGATCCCGGACCACAGGCCGCGCCACAGCCACCGGGGGAGCAGCGCCCCGGCGACCAGGGCCGCGCCCAGTCCGGCGAGGGCCGCGAAGCCGGCGATTCCGAGCAGCATGTTCGGGAAGCCGAGGAGGTTGCCCTGCCAGGTGGTCATCACGTCGCCGCAGCTCAGCACCACGTTGATGTTGCAGCCCGGGGTGAAGAGCGGGTTCTCCAGGGTGCGGATCCGGTCGTAGGTGAGGACGCCGGAGGCCAGGGTGCCGACGAGGCCGCCGATCAGCAGGAGCAGGGCGGTGCCCCGGGGGGTGGTCGTGCCCTGAGGCGTGGTCGTGCCCTGGTGGGTGGTCGTTCCCCGTTGGGTGGTCATTCTCCCGACGCTACGAGCGCGGCGGCGGCCCGTGGTAGAGCGGAAGGCCTCCGGGAGCAGGGACCTCCGGCCTGTCCGAAGTGCCCTAAATCACGCGTTCTCGGGTCCGGGTGGCCGGGATCCGAGGGTGCCGAGCACGGATGATGGAGGGCATGCACGTCACGCCCGCCCCCTCGGCGCCCCACCGGCTGCTGGCCTTCGGCCGCCGGCTCGCGCAGGGCTGGGCCGGGTCGCCGCGCGCGATGGACGTGCTCGCGGCCCTCAGCTGCCTGGGCCTGATGGCGCTCGACCTGCCGGGCCTGGCGGCCGCCGACAACTCCCTGAGCGGGCCCGCCGCGGCGGTCGTCCTGGCCGTCGGCTGCTCCACGCTGCTGGTGCGGCGCCGGATGCCCTGGGTCTCGTACCTCGCCGCGCTGCTCTTCATCGGCTGGCTGCACGAGCTGACCCTGATCCAGTTCGCGCTGTACTCGGTGGGCCGCTTCCGCGGGCGCCGGGCCGGTGTCCTCGCCACCTTGGGCTACGTCGCCTTCGCGCTGTGCCTGTTCTGCTGGGTGCCGGGCTGGCCACTGGCCCGGGCCGAGACCCTCAGCTCCTTCCTCAGCCTCGTCGTGCCCATCGGGGTCCTCGCCTCGGCCGTGGGCATCGCCGCCTACCGCCACGACCTGGTGCGCGAGCTCGACACCCGGCGCGCGGAGTCCGCCGTCCTGCAGGCCGTCCAGCAGGAGCGGACCTCCGTCGCCCGCGACGTCCACGACTTCGTCGGGCGCGAGCTGACCCTGCTGACGGTCCGCTCCGAGGTGCTGTCGATGCGCTCGCGCGAGACGGCGTACGCGAAGGACTTCGAGGAGCTCGCCGACACCGCCCGCCGGGCCCACCTGGTGCTCAACGAGATCATCGTGCAGCGCGGGGAGCGGGCGGCCACCCCGGGCGTGGACGGGCTGGCGGCCCTCGCGGAGGAGAGCGGGCGCGCGGGTTCCCCCGTACGGCTGGCCCTGGATCCGGCCGTGCACGGGCTGTCGCCGCTGCGCCAGGCGGCGGTCTACCGGGTGGTGCAGGAATGCCTGACCAACGCCGCCAAGCACGCGCGCGGCGAAACCGTCGAGGTGACCATCGCGGCGGACGGGCCGCAACTGCGGATCGCCGTCCGCAACGGGCTGGCGCAGCGCCATCCGAGCCGGGCCCCCGTCTCGGCGGGCTCGGGCACGGCGAGCATGTCCGAGCGCGTGCGCAGCCTGGGCGGGACCCTGACGGCGACGCGCACGCAGGACGCGTACGAGGTCCTCGCGACCCTCCCGAAGGGCTGAGCCCGTCCGGGCGCCCGGCCCCGCGACAGGCCCTAGGGCCTGGCGTCAAACTCCCGTCTGCCGCGCGACGCCTGGCACGTGCTCTCGCCGCACCGGGCGAAATCCCGAGTACGTCCAGTACGCGGGCTTCCGCCCGGCACGCCGAGAGCACGCACCAGACGCCGCGCGGCCGCCCTTCGGGCGACGACGGGATTTTGACGCCAGGCCCTAGGCCCGCGCCGGCGCCAGCAGGTTGCTGAGCGCGTCCATGTCCTCCACGCAGCGCCCCGAGCCGAGGGCCACGCAGTCCAGCGGGTCGTCCGCGACGAAGACGGGGATCCCCGTCGAGGAGGCCATCCGCAGGTCCAGGCCGGGGAGCAGCGCGCCGCCGCCGGTCAGGACGATGCCGTGCTCCATGACGTCCCCGGACAGTTCGGGCGGGCACTCCTCCAGGGTGGTGCGGACCGCCGCGATGATCGCCTCGACCGGCTCGTCGAGCGCGGCCCGTACGTCGCGGGCGTCGAGCTGCAGCGTCTGGGGCATGCCGCCGACCTTCTCGCGGCCCCGCACCGTGAAGGTGGCGGTCTCCAGCTCCGGCCGGTCCGGCACCGGCCACGCCGAGCCGATGGCGATCTTGACGTCCTCGGCGGTGCGGTCGCCGATGAGCAGGGAGTGCTCCTTGCGGACCCAGTCGGCGATCGCGGCGTCCAGCCGGTCGCCGCCGACCCGCAGCGACTGGGAGGTGACGATGCCGCCCAGCGAGATGACCGCGACCTCGGAGGTGCCGCCGCCGATGTCGACGACCATCGAGCCGCGCGGTTCGGACACCGGGAGCCCGGCGCCGATCGCCGCGGCCATGGGTTCCTCGATCAGGTGCACGGTTCTGGCGCCGGCCCGGGTGGAGGCGTGGATGATGGCCCGCCGTTCCACCGGGGTGACCCCGGACGGTACGCAGATCACCATGCGGGTGCGGACCCGGCGGCCGGGGACGGCCTTGCGGACGAAGTGCCGGATCATCTCCTCGGCGGCCTCGTAGTCGCAGATCACGCCGTCCTTGAGGGGGCGGATCGCGGTGATGGAGCCCGGTGTGCGGCCGATGGTCTCCTTGGCCTCGGCACCCACGGCCAGTGCGGTGGTGGTGCCCGCCTTGACGGCCACCACGGACGGCTCATTGAGGACGATGCCGTGCCCCCGTGCGTAGACGAGGGTGTTGGCGGTTCCCAGGTCTATCCCTATGTCGCGGCTGGAAGCTGTCTTGTTGGTGCTGGCCTGCGGCATTTGTTCCCCAATCTCCTGTCCGCAAGGCTTGCATAACGATCCGGTCGCTCTGCCGGTCGAAGGTCCTGATGCGACCGGGCCGAAAGTCCTCCCGGCCCTCGTCCGTAGACTGGGTCCCGTGAGTGAGCAGCAGCCCGAGAGCCACGATGACAGCTTCGACGCGTTCGACCAGATCGTGGCGGAAGAGTCCGACCGCGACCCCGACCTGGCGGTGATCGAGGCGGGCAGCCGCACCCTGCGTACGCAGGCCGGTCCGCCCCAGGGCGACCCGGTACCCGAAGAGCCCACCGACCCCGAGGTGGCCCAGGCGCTGCGGGAGGTGGAGCAGGAGCTGGCCGGCCGCTGGGGCGAGACCAAGCTGGAGCCGTCCGTCACGCGGATCGCCGCGCTGATGGACGTCCTGGGCGAGCCGCAGCGCGCGTACCCCTCCATCCACGTCACCGGCACCAACGGCAAGACGAGCACCTCCCGCATGATCGAGGCGCTGATGAACGCCTTCGAGCTGCGCACGGGCCGCTACACCAGCCCGCACGTGCAGTCGATCACCGAGCGGATCAGCCTGGACGGGGCGCCGATCAGCGCCGAGCGGTTCGTCGAGACGTACCACGACATCAAGCCGTACGTGGACATGGTGGACGCGGCCGAGGAGATCCGGCTGTCGTTCTTCGAGGTCCTCACCGGCATGGCCTACGCGGCCTTCGCGGACGCTCCCGTGGACGCGGCCGTGGTCGAGGTGGGCATGGGCGGCACCTGGGACGCCACCAACGTGATCGACGGCGCGGTAGCCGTGGTCACCCCGATCAGCCTGGACCACACGGACCGGCTCGGCTCCACCACCGGCGAGATCGCGCAGGAGAAGGGCGGCGTCATCAAGAAGGGCGCCACCGTGATCCTGGCGCAGCAGCCGGTGGACGCGGCGCAGGTGCTGCTGAAGAAGGCCGTGGAGGTCGACGCGACCGTGGCCCGCGAGGGCATGGAGTTCGGCGTCGTCACCCGCGAGGTCGCGGTGGGCGGGCAGCAGCTGACGCTGCGCGGGCTGGGCGGCGAGTACGACGGCATCTTCCTGCCGCTGCACGGCGCCCACATGGCGCACAACGCGGCGGTGGCGCTGGCGGCGGTCGAGGCCTTCTTCGGGATCGGCGCCGACCACGCGCGGGCGCTGGACGTGGAGACCGTGCGGAAGGCCTTCGCCTCGGTGACCTCGCCCGGCCGCATGGAGGTCGTGCGGCGCAGCCCGACGGTGGTCCTGGACGCGGCGCACAACCCGGCCGGGGCGCGGGTCACGGCGGAAGCGGTGACCGAGGCCTTCGGCTTCAGCCGGCTGATCGGGGTCGTGGGCGCGAGCGAGGGCAAGGACGCGCGCGGGATCCTCGAGGCCTTCGAGCCGATCTTCGCCGAGGTCGTGATCACGGAGAACACCAGCCACCGGGCGAGCTCCGCCGATGAACTGGCGGCCGTCGCGGTCGAGGTCTTCGGCGCCGACCGGGTGCAGGTGGAGCCGCGGCTGGACGACGCCCTGGAGGCGGCGATCACGCTGGCGGAGGAAGAGGCCGAGTACGGAGGGGCCGGGGTCCTGGTGACCGGGTCCGTCATCACGGTGGGCGAGGCCCGCCTGCTGCTGAAGAGGGGCTGAGGGATGCGCACGCTGTGTGCTTCGACGCTGATCGCCGAGTTCTTCGTGATCGGCTTCGCCGGGCTGGTCGCGATGAAGGGCGATCTGAGCCAGGCGACCGTCTGGACGGTCTGCGGGATCGCGATGGTGGTGTCGGTCCTGCTGTGCGGGATGCTCTCGCGCCCCGGGGCCGTCCAGATCGGCTGGGCCCTGCAGATCGGGCTCGTGCTGAGCGGGTTCGTCGTCCCGATGATGTTCATCCTGGGCGTGGTGTTCGCCGGTCTGTGGTGGTGCTCGATCCACTACGGCCGCCGCATCGACGTGATCAAGGCCCGCTGGGCCGCCCAGGCGGAGGCCCAGGCCGCCGCCCCGACCGAGGCGTAGCCCGCCGAGGTGCCGGAGCGGGGTCCGGGAAGGCCCCGTACGGCGGGGGCCCGGGCCCCTGTAGCCTCGTCGGACCGCACCCGTATGCCGCAAGGAGTTACCCATATGACCCAGCGCACCCTCGTCCTCCTCAAGCCCGACGCCGTCCGTCGCGGCCTGATCGGCGAGATCGTCGGCCGCATCGAGCGGAAGGCCGGCTGGACCATTCCCGCGCTGGAGCTGCGCACGCTGGACCAGGAGACCCTGGAAGCGCACTACGGCGAGCACAAGGGCAAGGTCTTCTACGAGCCCCTCATGGGCTTCATGGCGAGCGGTCCGGTCGTGGCCCTGGTCGTCGAAGGGGAGCGCGTGATCGAGGGGGTCCGCCAGTTGGCCGGACCCACTGACCCGATTGCCGCCGCGCCCGGCTCCATCCGGGGTGACTTCGGTACCGTCACCCGGGAGAACCTGATCCACGCCTCGGACTCCGAGGAGTCCGCGGAGCGGGAGCTGAAGCTGTTCTTCCCGGCGCTGTGATCACTCTTTTCTGACGCAACATCAGCCGAATAGCGCTCATGACCTGGGGCGACCGAAGTAATTTCGGTCGCCCTCCGGTATTACCGGGCGCTTTCGGGAACGCATAGACAGGACACGACGTCACCACTATGGGGGCGGGTATTCGTTCCGGCGGGCTTGCCGGAGTCCCGTCGCGCGGTGGCCGTACTTGCGGCACTACGATGGGGCCTCCACCCACACACCCACCTCGCCGACCTGACAGCAGCCGCTATCAACTGGAAGGCCAGACGCTCCTCATGGGGAACAAGGGGAACAACATGTCGTTCATCGGCCGTGACATGGCGATCGACCTCGGGACCGCCAACACGCTGGTGTACGTGAGGGGCCGGGGAATCGTCCTGAACGAGCCGTCCGTGGTCGCCATCAACACGAACACCGGTGGCATCCTGGCGGTCGGCTCCGAAGCCAAGAAGATGATCGGGCGCACGCCCGGCAACATCGTCGCCGTGCGGCCCCTCAAGGACGGCGTCATCGCCGACTTCGAGATCACCGAGCGGATGCTCCGGTACTTCATCCTCAAGATCCATAAGCGCCGTTACCTGGCCCGCCCGCGCGTGGTGGTCTGCGTGCCCTCCGGCATCACGGGAGTGGAGCGCCGCGCCGTCATCGAGGCGTCCACGCAGGCCGGTGCCCGCCAGGTGCACATCATCGAAGAGCCGATGGCCGCCGCCATCGGAGCGGGCCTGCCCGTCCACGAGGCCACCGGCAACATGGTCGTGGACATCGGTGGCGGCACCACCGAGGTGGCCGTCATCTCCCTCGGCGGAATCGTCACGGCACAGTCGATCCGGGTGGCCGGCGACGAGCTCGACAACGCGATCATCCAGCACATCAAGAAGGAGTACTCGCTCCTCCTCGGTGAGCGCACCGCCGAGCAGATCAAGATCACCATCGGGTCGGCCTACGACCTCGACAAGGACGAGCACACCGAGATCCGCGGCCGCGACCTGGTCTCGGGCCTGCCCAAGACCGTGGTGATCTCGGCCGCCGAGGTGCGCAAGGCGATCGAGGAGCCGGTCAACGCCATCGTCGACGCCGTCAAGACCACCCTCGACAAGTGCCCGCCGGAGCTCTCCGGCGACATCATGGACCGCGGCATCGTCCTGACCGGAGGCGGCGCCCTGCTCCGCGGCCTCGACGAGCGGCTGCGCCGCGAGACGGGCATGCCGATCCACATCGCCGAGGATCCGCTCGACTCCGTCGCGCTCGGATCCGGCAAGTGCGTAGAGGAGTTCGAGGCGCTCCAGCAGGTCCTGGACGCCCAGCCGCGGCGCTGATCCGGCCCGCCGCGCGGCGGTGGAACACAAATGATCCGCCGTACGGGTGCTACCGGGCCCGTGCGGCGGATCGTTGATATACAGGCAAGGTCCGGTGCGAGCCCCGGCTCCGCCGGAGCGGCCAGACCGTCTCTGACGACCTGGCCGCACGGGTAACTATGAGGAAGGCACGGCCGCCGCACGTGAGGGACACACGAGAAAGCCGGCTGCTCCTGGTGCTTCTGATCGCCATCGCGTTCGCTTTGATCACGGTGGACATCAGGACGGGTGAGGAGTCTCCGGTCGACGGTGCCCGACAGGCCGCCGCAGCGGTCTTCGGGCCGGTCGAGAAGGGCGTGGCGAAGGGCGTCGACCCGGTCGCCAACGCCATAGGGGCGGTACGGGACTCCGGCGAGCGGCACAACCGCATCGCGACGCTGGAGCGCGAGAACGCGGCGCTCAAGGCCAAGCTGGGCAGCGATGACCAGACCCGCAGCCGGATCCGCGAGCTCGACGAGATGCTCAAGCGGGCGGGCGCGGGCCAGTACGGCATCAAGGGCGCCGAGGTCATCGCCATAGGAGCGGCCCAGGGCTTCTCCTGGACCGTGACCATCGACGCGGGCAGCAAGGACGGCATCGAGCGCGACATGACCGTCCTCAACGGGGACGGACTCGTCGGCCGCGTCGCCACCGTCGGCCCCGACACCGCCACCGTGGTCCTCGCCAACGACCCCGACTTCACCGTCGGAACCCGTCTGGAGAAGACCGGCGAACTCGGCTTCGCCACCGGTCAGGGCGACCGGGAGCTCTCCGTGCAGATGCTCAACGGCAAGGCCAAGATCAACACCGGCGACCGGCTCGTCACCTTCGGCTCGCGCGGCAACAAGCCCTTCGTGCCCGGCGTCCCGATCGGTGAGGTGATCAAGGTCGACCCCTCGCGCGGCGACCTGACCCGCACCATCTGGGTCCGCCCCTTCGTCGGCTTCTCCCGCCTGGACATCGTCGGCGTCGTGGTCATGCCCCCGCGCGAAGACCCGCGCGACGCGGTCCTGCCGCCCAAGCCCGAGGCACCCAAGCCCACCCCGACGGTCACCGTCACGGTCACCCCGTCGCCCGGCGCGTCCGCGTCCGGCAAGCCGGCCGAGGACTAGGAGCCGATCATCATGCGTTTCAACCGGATCCTGCTCTCGGGCACGCTCGTCGTGGTCGCCCTGGTCGTCCAGGTCTCCATCCTGGGCCGCCTCCAACTCCCCGGAGCCGTCCCCGACCTGGTCCTGCTCACGGTCGTCGCCCTCGCACTCGTGTACGGGTGCGTCAGCGGCGCCCTCATCGGCTTCGCCGCCGGCCTCCTCACCGACCTGGCCCCGCCCGCCGACCACGCCGCCGGCCGCTACGCGCTCGTGCTGTGCGTCATCGGCTACGTCGCCGGCCTGGTCCGCCCCGACACCGGGCGGTTCCGCTCCGCCTGGGGCCCGATGCTCACGGTCGTCGGCGCCGCCTTCGTCTCCACCCTGCTCTACGCGGGCGTCGGCGCCCTGGTCGGCGACACCGCCGCCCGCCACGTGGGGCTGAGCGGACTGGTCTTCACCGCGGTCCTCTACGACCTGCTGCTCGCCCCCTTCACCGTGCCGTTCATCATGGCCCTGGCCCGCCGCGCGGAGAACGACCCGATGGCCGTCGAGGCCAACGGCGGTCCGCCCGCGGGCAAGGACATCGCCTCCGGCTGGCTGGCCGGCGGCACCGGGCTGCGGATCGGCAGCCAGCGCGGCGGCCTGCGGATGAAGACCGCCCGCAGCCGGGCCAACCGGGCCGGCCGGATAAAGGGCGTCAAGGGAATCAAGGGTGTGAAGAGCGTCAAGAAGCTGTGAGGGAGGAGTCCACGTGACCAACATTCCGGAGACCGGCCGTACCTCCCGGGTGCAGATCCGGCTCGTGATCATCCAGGTTCTCGTCTGCTCGATGTTCCTCACCCTCGGCGGCCGGCTCTGGTACCTCCAGATCCGCAACGGCGCGGAGTACTACCACGAGGCGAAGAGCAACCACGTCCAGCGGGTCGTCCAGCCGGCCGTGCGCGGGACGATCCTCGACGCCCGGGGCGTCGCCCTCGCCGACAACGAGACCCGGCTGGTCGTCTCCACCAGCCGCACGGCGCTGATGAAGATGAAGGACCGCGGCAAGGGCGTCATGACCCGGCTCGCCGGCGTCCTGGACATGACCCCCAAGGAGGTCATGGAGAAGGTCCGCCTCTGCGACTCCCAGACCCCCGCGCCCTGCTGGAACGGCTCCCCGTACCAGCCGATCCCGATCACCCTCGACGCCACCACGCAGCAGGCCCTGCAGCTGCGCGAGCGCCCGGAGGAGTTCCCCGGCATCACCGCCGAGCCCGTCGCGATCCGCCGCTACCCGGCCCCCGGCGGGGCCCGTACCTCGCAGGTCCTCGGATACCTCTCGCCGGTCACCGACGACGAGATCCAGAAGGCCAAGGACACCGACTCGCCGCACCTGCGCTCCGACCAGGTCGGCCGCTCCGGGATCGAGCGCACCTACGACAAGTACCTGCGCGGCAAGGCGATGGTCACCTCCTACGAGGTCGACAACCTCGGCCGGGTCATGCACCAGACCGAATCCGACGCCGGTGTGCCCGGATCCACCCTCGTCACCAGCATCGACGCCCGGGTCCAGTCCGTCGCCGAGTACGAGCTCCAGCAGGCCATGAAGACGGTCCGCCAGGAGACCGACAAGATCACCGGCCGCAAGTACGAGGCCGACTCGGGCGCCGTCGTCGTCATGGAGACCAAGACCGGCCGGGTCGTCGCCATGGCCTCCCAGCCCGACTACGACCCCAACGCCTGGGTCGGCGGCATCGCCGCCAAGGACTACGCCAACCTCACCAGCGACACCTCCAACTACCCGCTGCTCAACCGGGCCATCCAGGGCCAGGCCCCCGCGGGCTCCATCTTCAAGGTGGTGTCGGCGAGCGCGGCCGTCCGGGCCGGATACGCCTTCGACGACAAGTACAACTGCAGCGCCTCGTACAGCATGGGCAACCGGAGCTTCGCGAACTTCGAGTCCAAGGGGCACGGCCCCATCACCCTCGGCGAGGCCCTCAAGTTCTCCTGCAACACCGTCTTCTACGCCCTCGGACACAAGGAGTGGCAGCGCGACGGCGGGCTCAAGCCCAAGAAGGACGCCCACGACTGGTTCTACCGGACCGCCCGCGAGTTCGGCCTCGGCTCCGAGACCGGGATCGACCTGCCCAACGAGGTCTCCGGCCGCATCCCCGACCGCCACTGGAAGCAGTCCTTCTGGGCGGCCAACAAGAACTCCTGGTGCAAGCAGGGCAAGAAGGGCGGCACCTACGTCGAGCAGATCGCCTTCGAGAGCTGCCTCGAAGGCAACCAGCTCAAGGCGTACGACAGCATCAACTTCGCCATCGGCCAGGGCGACGTCCTCGTCACCCCCATCCAGATGGCCACCGCCTACGCCGCCATCAGCAACGGGGGCACCCTCTTCGACCCCACGGTCGGCAAGGCCGTGATCAGCGCCGACGGCAAGCACGTCCAGATGATCAAGCCCAAGCCGCACGGCCGGCTGCCGATCGACGCCAAGACCGTCAAGGACCTCGACAAGGGCCTGCGCATGGTCGTCGAACCCGGCGGCACAGCCGCCTGGCGCTTCGGCGGCTGGCCGCTCGACAAGATCCCGATGCGCGCCAAGACCGGCACCGCCCAGGTCTACGGCAAGCAGACCACCTCGTGGCTGGCGACCTACACCGACGACTTCACCATCGTCATGACCATCTCCCAGGGCGGCACCGGCTCCGGAGCCTCCGGCCCCGCCGTCCGCAACATCTACAACGCCATCTACGGCCTGGACATGGCGGGCAACCAGGACCTGAAGAAGGCGCTCCTGCTGGGACCGGAGAAGAACCTGCCCAAGATCCGCCCCGACGGCGGCATCGATTCCCCCGAGATCCGGCCGTACGTACCGCCGTCCCCGGAAGAACTGGCGCCGCCCGCGCTCGCCGGCCCGCCCGCCCAGCGCCCCGCGCAGCACGACTGAGTACCGAGGACCGACATGCAGACCGCCAACAAATTCTCCGTGGCCCGGTACGCGCCGGAGCAGCGGGGAGCGATGGCCAAACTCACCGCCCGCGACTCCGTGGTGCGCCGGCTCGACTGGCCGATACTCCTCTCCGCGCTCGCCCTCTCCCTCATCGGCGCCCTGCTGGTGTGGTCGGCGACCCGCAACCGGACCTCGCTGAACAACGGGGACCCGTACTACTTCCTCTTCCGGCACGCCATGAACACCGGCATCGGCCTCGTGCTGATGATCGGCACCATCTGGCTCGGCCACCGCACCCTGCGCGGCGCCGTCCCGATCCTCTACGGGCTCTCCGTGGTCCTGATCCTCGCCGTGCTCACCCCGCTCGGCGCCACCATCAACGGCGCCCACGCCTGGATCGTGGTCGGCGGCGGCTTCTCGCTCCAGCCCTCCGAGTTCGTGAAGATCACGATCATCCTGGTGATGGCGATGCTGCTGGCCACCCGGGTGGACGCGGGCGACCTCGCCCACCCCGACCACCGCACCGTGGTCAAGGCGCTCTGCCTGGCCGCCTTCCCGATGGGCATCATCATGCTGATGCCCGACCTCGGCTCCGTCATGGTCATGGTCGTCATCGTGCTCGGCGTCCTGCTGGCCTCCGGCGCCTCCAACCGGTGGGTGCTGGGCCTGCTCGGCTCGGGCGTCGGCGGGGCCATCCTGATCTGGCAGCTCGGCATCCTCGACGAGTACCAGATCAACCGCTTCGCGGCCTTCGCCAATCCCGAGCTCGACCCGGCCGGCGTCGGCTACAACACCAACCAGGCGCGCATCGCCATCGGCTCCGGCGGCCTGACCGGCTCAGGGCTCTTCAAGGGCTCGCAGACCACCGGCCAGTTCGTGCCGGAGCAGCAGACCGACTTCGTCTTCACGGTGGCGGGGGAGGAGCTGGGCTTCGTCGGAGCCGGGCTGATCCTGGTGCTGCTCGGGGTCATCCTGTGGCGCGCCTGCATGATCGCCCGCGAGACGACCGAGCTGTACGGCACGATCGTGTGCGCCGGGATCATCGCCTGGTTCGCCTTCCAGTCCTTCGAGAACATCGGCATGACCCTCGGGATCATGCCCGTGGCCGGCCTCCCGCTGCCCTTCGTGTCCTACGGAGGATCCTCGATGTTCGCCGTGTGGGTGGCCATCGGGCTGCTCCAGTCGATCAGGGTGCAGCGGCCGATGTCGGCTTGATGCCCGCCGGACCGGGGCCGGACCGGCCCCGGTCCGCCCGGCACGGGGCGGCTTGATCCGTCGGTTCCCGGGCAGGTTTTCCGCCGCCCCCGCCGTTTTCCTTCCCGCCGTCTTCCGTTCAGGACTACGTTCGATCCATGGCGGACACGAAGCGCGAGATCGAGCGCAAATTCGAGTTCAGGACCACCAAGGCCGGACGGCGCGGCGTACCCGACCTGACGGGCACGGCCGCCATCGCGGCCGTGACCGACCAGGGCACGGCCGAGCTCGACGCCGTCTACTACGACACCCCCGACCAGCGGCTCGCCGCCGACGGGCTCACCCTGCGCCGCCGCACCGGCGGCAAGGACGCGGGCTGGCACCTCAAACTGCCCGTCGCCCCCGGCGTGCGCGACGAGATCACCGCCCCCCTCGGCGACACCGTCCCGGACGCGCTGACCGCCCTGCTGCGCTCCCGCGTCCGCGACACCCCGCTGGAACCGCAGGTCAGGCTCCTGTCCTCGCGCCACGTCAGCCACCTCCTCGACGCCGACGGCACCCTCCTCGCGGAGCTGTCCACGGACGCGGTGCGGGCCGAGCGCGCGGACGCCACCGCCGCCTGGACCGAGGTGGAGGTCGAGCTCGCCGACGGAGCCGACCCGGCGCTGCTCGACGCCGTGGAGAAGACCTTCCGCAAGGCCGGACTCCGGGTCAGCGACGCCCCCTCGAAGCTCGCGCGGGCGCTGACCGAGACCGGCGGGGAACCCCCGGCCCGTATCCCCGGCGCCGACACCGGCCCCGCCGGGGACACGGTGGGCGCGCACGTGCTCGCGTACCTGCGCGAACAGCGCGACACCCTCATCGCCCAGGACCCCGCCGTACGCCGCGGGCTGCCCGACTCGGTCCACCAGATGCGGGTCGCCACCCGGCGCCTGCGCAGCGCCTTCAAGACCCACCGCCGGATCCTGGACCCCGCCGAGACCGGCCCGATCGGCGAGGAGCTGCGCTGGCTCGCCGCCGAGCTCGGAGTCGACCGCGACCAGGAAGTGCTGCTCGAACGGATCCAGACCCGGCTCGACGAGCTCCCGCGCACCCTCGTGCTGGGCCCGGTCCGCGGCCGCCTCAAGATCTGGAACGTCGCCCGCCGCACCGGTGCCCGCCGTGCGGCGCTGGCCGCGCTCGACAGCAGGCGCCACGTGGCCCTGCTGAACGCCCTCGACGCCCTGCTGGCCGACCCGCCGCTGCAGAAGGCCGCAGGCCGGCCGGCGGAGTCGGCCCTGCCCGCGGCGGTCCTCGCGGACTACGAACGCCTCGGCGGCCGGATCGAGGCCGCACTGTCCCTGGACCCGGGCGAGGGCCGCGACCTGGCCCTGCACGAGGCGCGCAAGGCCGCGAAGCGCGCCCGGTACGCGGCCGAGGCGGCGGCCCCGGCCCTCGGCAAACCCGCGCGCAAGCTGGCCAAGGCGGTGAAGGCGGTCCAGACCCTGCTCGGCGACCACCAGGACGGGGTCGTCGCCCGCGAAGCCCTGCGCGGACTCGCGATCCAGGCGGCGGGCGCTGGGGAGTCCGCCTTCACCTGGGGCGTGCTCTACGCCCGCGAGGAGGCGCTGGCCGAGCGCCGCGAGCGGGAGCTGCCACAGGTGTGGGCGGCGACCGCGGGACCGGCGGCCGCACTGCGCGGCTGATCTTGCGGGCGGGGGTGCTCCGGGCCCCGGGGTACGCTTGAGAGTCGCCCCCTGCCCGCTTCACGAAAGTCGCGTGATGACCGAGTCGGTCTTCCCTCAGCTTGAGGCCCTGCTTCCGCACGTCCAGAAGCCGATCCAGTACGTCGGCGGTGAGCTCAACTCCACGGTCAAGCCGTGGGAGAGCGCCGACGTCCGCTGGGCGCTGATGTACCCGGACGCGTACGAGGTCGGGCTCCCCAACCAGGGCGTCATGATCCTGTACGAGGTGCTGAACGAGCGCGAGGGCGTGCTCGCGGAGCGCACGTACAGCGTGTGGCCGGACCTCGAAGAACTGATGCGCGAGCACAAGGTGCCCCAGTTCACCGTGGACAGCCACCGCCCCGTGTCGGCCTTCGACGTCTTCGGGCTCTCCTTCTCCACCGAGCTCGGCTACACCAACATGCTGACGGCACTGGACCTCGCGGGCATCCCGCTGGAGGCGAAGAACCGTACGGTCGACCACCCCATCGTGCTCGCGGGCGGCCACGCGGCCTTCAACCCCGAGCCGATCGCGGAGTTCATCGACTGCGCGATCATCGGCGACGGCGAGCAGGCCGTCCTCGACATGACCGAGATCATCCGCGCGTGGAAGGCCGAGGGCCGCCCGGGCGGACGCGAAGAGGTGCTGCTGCGCCTCGCGAAGACCGGCGGCGTCTACGTGCCGGGCTTCTACGACGTCGAGTACCTGCCGGACGGCCGCATCGGCCGCGTCGTCCCGAACCGCTCCGGCGTGCCGTGGCGCGTGTCCAAGCACACCGTCATGGACCTCGACGAGTGGCCCTACCCCAAGCAGCCCCTGGTCCCGCTCGCCGAGACCGTCCACGAGCGGATGTCCGTGGAGATCTTCCGCGGCTGCACCCGCGGCTGCCGTTTCTGCCAGGCCGGCATGATCACGCGCCCCGTGCGGGAGCGAAGCATCACCGGCATCGGCGAGATGGTGGAGCGCGGCCTGAAGGCCACGGGCTTCGAGGAGGTCGGCCTCCTGTCCCTCTCCTCGGCGGACCACACCGAGATCGCGGACATCGCCAAGGGCCTGGCCGACCGCTACACGGACGACAAGGTGGGCCTCTCCCTCCCGTCGACCCGCGTGGACGCCTTCAACGTGGACCTGGCCAACGAGCTGACCCGCAACGGCCGCCGCTCCGGTCTGACCTTCGCCCCCGAGGGCGGCTCCGAGCGCATGCGCAAGGTCATCAACAAGATGGTCTCGGAAGAGGACCTGATCCGTACGGTCGCCACCGCGTACGGCAACGGCTGGCGCCAGGTGAAGCTGTACTTCATGGTCGGCCTGCCCACCGAGACCGACGAGGACGTGCTGCAGATCGGCGACATGGCGGTCAACGTCATCGCCAAGGGCCGCGAGGTCTCCGGCCAGAACGACATCCGCTGCACCGTCTCCATCGGCGGCTTCGTCCCCAAGCCGCACACCCCCTTCCAGTGGGCCCCGCAGCTGTCGGCCGAGGAGACGGACGCCCGCCTCGGCAAGCTCCGCGACAAGCTCCGCGGCGACAAGAAGTACGGCCGCTCCATCGGCTTCCGCTACCACGACGGCAAGCCCGGCATCGTCGAGGGCCTCCTGTCCCGCGGCGACCGCCGCATCGGCGACGTCATCCGCGCCGTGTACGAGTCGGGCGGCCGCTTCGACGGCTGGCGCGAGCACTTCTCGTACGACCGCTGGATGCAGGCCGCGGAGAAAACCCTCCCCGCCTACGGCGTGGACGTGGCCTGGTACACGACCCGCGAGCGCACCTACGAGGAGGTCCTCCCCTGGGACCACCTCGACTCCGGCCTGGACAAGGACTGGCTCTGGGAGGACTGGCAGGACGCCCTCGACGAGACCGAGGTCGAGGACTGCCGCTGGACCCCGTGCTTCGACTGCGGCGTCTGCCCGCAGCTCGACACCAGCATCCAGATCGGCCCGACGGGCAAGAAGCTGCTACCCCTGTCGGTCGTGAAGTAGCGCCTCCGAGCCCCGTTCGCATGCCGAAGGCCCGCCCCGTGATCGGGGCGGGCCTTCGGGTGTTCCGGCGGACCGGTGTGCCGTCCGTCATAAATGGCGAACGGGTGTCCACACGGTTCGCTAGGCTCCGCTGGCTCCTGGGCCGCAGTGATCGACACGAGGCGGGGGCGTGAATCCTGGGGGGATCACTTGCCACAACGCTTCAAGGGTGTCCGCTGTCGAGCGAGAGGCGGACGCCAAGGCGTCGTCGCGCTCGTCGCCCTGATCATCGCCGTCCTGGCCGCTCTCGTCGGACCCGCCGGCGTGGCCACGGCCGCCGCCGCACCGCAGGACGGGGGACAGGCCGCCGCCGCTCCGTCCGTACCCGCGACCGGGTCGGCCGGGCCCACGGCCGAGGGCGCGCCCAAGGCCCCACCCGCCCCCAAGGCGCCGCCCGCCGAGCCCGAGCCGAAGCCGCGGGACCCCGCGGCCGAGCGGGCCGCGGCCGCGCGCGAGATCCGTGGTGCCGCGGCCGCCGAGACCTGCTCGGGCGCCCTCGCACCCGACGCGGTCCACACCTGCACCAAGCCCTCGGGGACGGGGTCGTTCCGGTTCACGTTCTCCCTGACGGCGGCGACCGACCTGGTCCTCGTCCAGGCCGTCGACCTCGACGGCCGCGGACCCGCGTACACCACACTGACCGGGCCCGACGGATCAGCCGTGACCTGCACCGGCCCGCAGGGCTCGTACGGCGAGACGAGATGCCCGACCAGCAAGGCGGGCGCGTACACGCTGGACGTCAGTTCCTCCTCGGACGGCTTCTCGGTCTCCTACCGATCGCTGGTCTCCAGCACCACCTGTGCCAAGGTGGCCGCGTCCGCGGTCGCCCTCGGGGCGCCGAAGCTCTTCGAGGCCACCGTGGCCGCCGGCTCCACCGGTGACTGCCACCGCCTGCCGACGAACATCGTCACCAACTCCGTCCTGCGCGTGCACCTGACCTCGTACGAGGTGCAGGGCACCGTCTTCGACGCCTCCGGCAAGCAGGTCTGCTCCACCCGCGTCCAAAGCTCGCAGGACTTCGACTGCAAGCTGACGGGCACCGCTCCCTACACCGTCCTGATCAACCAGGACTACGGACGCAGCGCGGCCTACGGCTTCACCGTCGCCCGCCTGTCCTACGGGGCCGGCTGCCCCGTAGTCGACGTGCAGGCCTACGGCACCGTCCCCGACGCCACCTCCAAGGCGCCCTGCCGGACGCTGCGCGTGGCCGCCGCCGGTCCGCACTCCTTCGGCCCGACCTGGACCCCCTCGTGGATGTCCGGGCAGCTCTACCGGCTCAACGGAACGCCGGCCTGCCCGCCCGAGCTCCTCAAGCCGTGCAACCTCGCCGCAGGTTCCTACACCTGGGCGCGCGACGCCAACAGCACCGGTGCGGACCCGTACGGCTTCTGGTTCTACGCAACCACCCAGTCCGCCGGCTGCACGGACGTACGCGACGACGGCTTCGCCTCCGGCCCGGCGACCGGCTCCTTCACCGGAGTCGGCCAGCGGCTCTGCCGGACCCTGCCGACGGCCACCGGCAAGGGGCTGTACTTCTACGACAACCCGCCGGCGGACGGCGGCGCGGACGTGAACACCACGGTCTACGACGCCAAGGGCGTGCAGCAGTGCGAGGCCACGTCCGTCCTCGACGTCTGCAAACTGACCGGCACCGCCCCCTTCCGCGCGGTCCTCAACGGCCCCGCCTCCGGCAACTACCGGGTGACCATCCACGGCACCGGCAACACCGCCGGCTGCACGACCTGGAACAGCGCCGCCTTCGGCCCCTCTCTGGGCAGCCGGGCCAATCTCACCGCTGACAGGCAGGTCAAGTGCCTCGCCCTCGCCGTGGGCAAGCACGCGACCGCGGAGATGATCGACTACACGAACACCAGCAAGCGGGTCAACGCCTCGGTGCAGATCTACGACGCCGCCGGCAACCCGGTGTGCAGCACGGTCGGCGGAACCACGACCAGCTGTGTGCTCCAGGCCGCCTCCGCCTATCCGGCGCTGCTCATCGGTACCGGCTACGCCGACAGCTACCAATTGGTCCGCCGGGACATCTCGCAGACCGCGAAGTGCCCCGCGCCCAAGTCGCTGACCGTCGGCGGCGCGTCCACGGGATACACCTTCAAGTCCGCCCTGGACAGCACCTGCGTGCAGTTCAAGACGGCGACCACCGACAAGCTGGTGATCTCCAAGCGGACCCCCGGAGCGGCGTACCGAACCGGCGCGGTGCTCGTCGTGGTCGACGCCACCGGAAAGGCCGTCTGCCGGCAATGGGGCTATGCCTGCCGGGTCACCGGCTCGACGGGGTACCTCGTCTACGTGCTGGCCTCCGGCTACGACGGCAGCACGCCCATCGCGGCGCACATCGACACCTGGCGGGTCGCCACCGCGGCCGGCTGGGCTCCGGAGTGCACCACGAAGCGCATCGGGGCGGAGAACTTTCCGGTGCGCGGCGGCACCCTGACCGAGGACGCGGCGGGTTACTGCGCCGTCGCCGACATGAAGCCCGGCCAGCGCTTCGACCTCTACGGCGCGGACAACAGCGTCGCGAGCTCGACGAATCCCAACGCGGAGTTGATGGCCCCCACCAGTTTCACCGGCTCGGGCCACGACCCGGTGGCCCATTGCGACAACCGGAACATCGGTGACTTCAACTTCTCCTGCACGACCTCGGCCGACGCCCCGAAGGGCGAGTACCTGTTCCTGCTGAGCGCGTACACGGCTGCCACTCCGCTCAAGTACCAGATGCAGGGCGTCTGCGACTTCCCCTGCACCACCCGGCCGAAGCAGGCCGACGCCACCTCGGTGACGCCGGCGACGAGCCCCGTCAAGACCATCACCAAGGTGACCTTGCGCGGAAAGAACCTGACCCTCGGTACCGCGGTGGTCTTGAGGGCCGACGGCGGCAGCACGAGCCCGGACCGGTCGGTCAAGGCCACGGCGGTCAACGCCGAGGGAACCGTGCTCGTCGTGCAGCTCAGCACCTTCGGCATCGAGCCGGGCACCTACGACCTGGTGCTCGACTCCCCCGGTTACACCTGGGGCACCCGCTCACCGGGCTACCTCCCCGGTGCCTACAAGGTGACCGCAGCCCCGCCGCCCGCGCGGACCCCGCCCGGCGGACACCCGCTGGCGACCTGACCGGACGACGACGGCCCGCCCCGACCTGGGGGCGGGCCGTCGTCGTGTCCGGACCCGTGGGTGTTCGCCGCAACGGCTGGGGCTCCTACGGAGTCCTTATCCGTATGGAACTGGAAGAGGCGCGCGCACCCGGGGGAGAAGGCTGCCTGGTCGGAGTCGTGCGGATCCCCGTGAAGATCGTGGCGGTCCTGATCGTGCTGCCCCTGCGGGTGGTCTGGGATCTGCTCGTCGCCTTCGCGCGGACGCTCAACCGGACGGTCCTCGGGCCGCTGGGGCAGGGGTTGCGCCGGCTGTACGAACTGCTCCTGCTGCCGGTGCTGCGGGGGACCGGATGGCTGATCGGGGTCCTGTTCAAGCTGGTCTTCTACTGGCCCTGGGCGGGTCTCTGGCGGTACGTCGTGCTCCCGCTGGGGCAGGCCGCGTACGCGTATCTGCTGAGGCCGGCGGGCGTGGGGCTCTGGCGGTACCTCCTGGTCCCGGTCTGGGAGTACGGGCTGCTGCCCGCCGGGCGGGGCATCGCATGGCTGCTCGCCGGCGCGGTCCGGTACCTGCTCGTCCTGCCGGGCGGCGCGCTGTACCGCTACGTCCTCGCCCCTGTCGGGCACGGCCTGCGGTGGCTGGGGCGGGTGCTCGTGGTCGGTGTGGTCTGGTCGGGCAAGGCGGTGTTCGTCTGGCCGTGGGTTGCGCTGTGGCGGTACGTCGTACGGCCCGTGGCGGGCGGAGCGTGGCGGTATCTGCTCGCTCCGGTCGGGCGCGCGGTGTGGGCGTACCTGTTCGTGCCGCTCGGGCAACTGCTCGTCTCGGCCTGGCACCTCGCGGGGCGGGTCAGCCGGGCGCTGGGGCGCGGGCTGGTGTGGCTGTGGCGGTGGGCCGTGGTGCGGCCCGCCGGATGGCTGCGCCGGCACGTGGTCACCCCCGTCGGGAACGCGCTGCGCGCCGGGTGGGCCGTCGGCCGCCGCGGCGTCCGCGCGGTGCACCGGCAGGCGATCGCTCCCGTCGGCCGTGCCGTCGCCGAGGTGTGGCGGACCACCCGCCTCTCGGTGCGCGAGGCGCGGGCCGACGTACGGCGGGCGCTGTTCGGGGGGCCGCCCCGGGAACCGGCGAGGTCACGGGCGCGTACTCTGGGTAGTAACAGAGCCGCAGGCGACACACCCGCCCCCGAGATCTCCCTGCACAAATAAGCAGGGGTGAGCCGGAGGGCAGGCGTGGCCGGCAGGCCCCACAGACCTCAGGGCGACGCGCGAGCCGCGGAGCCCCGCACAAGGAGATGAACCACTGGGCAAGCGACAGCCCGAAGGCCCGCCTCCCGCACCGGTAGTGCAGCGCATCCGTCTGCGCTACACCAAGCGCGGCCGCCTCCGGTTCACCAGCCACCGGGACTTCCAGCGCGCCTTCGAGCGGGCCCTGCGCCGCTCCGAGGTGCCCATGGCGTACTCGGCGGGCTTCACCCCGCACCCCCGCGTCTCGTACGCGAACGCCGCCCCGACCGGGACCGGCAGCGAGGCCGAGTACCTGGAGATCGCCCTCGCCGAGCCCCGCGACCCCGCGGTCCTGCGCGAGCTGCTCGACGAGTCGATGCCCGTCGGCCTCGACATCATCGACGCCGTGGAGGCGCACACCTCCGGTCTCGCCGACCGGCTGACGGCCTCCGTGTGGGAGCTGCGCCTGGACGGCGTGGAGCCCGGGGACGCGCAGAAGGCGGTCGAGGCCTTCCTCGCGGCCGAGGCCGTGGAGGTCCAGCGCCGAACCAAGAACGGCATGCGGACCTTCGACACGCGTGGCGCCGTGGTCAGTCTGGAAGTGGTTCCCGTTACGGGGACCGCGGAGGCTGATAGGCCCCTGGACAATGCTTGTGCGATACTGCGGCTGGTTGTTCGGCATCTGACACCTGCCGTGCGACCCGACGACGTCCTGTCCGGTCTCCGAGCTGTGGCCGACCTAACGCCGCCGGTCCCCGCTGCGGTGACCAGGCTGGCGCAGGGGCTCTTCGACGAGGAGTCCGGCACGGTGACCGACCCGCTCGCGCCCGACCGCGAGGCTGTCACGACCGCCCCACCCACGGCGGCCGTAACCGCCGACGCGAAGGCGCCGGAAGGTCCCGCCGCGTAGGGATCGTCGTCGTCGCGCAGCCCTGGGACTCGGGAGCCACCTGGGTCGGGCCGCGCACAGACCTGAAGACTTGAAGACTTCCGCCAGGCCGTACGGACTACACGTACGGAACCGGCGGCCATTGAACTGAGCTCCCGTGTGGCGAACGCGCCCCGGAGGCCGGTTCCGCGCTCATTACGCGGAACCGTGCCGGACCGGAAGTCAGCCGCGGCGCCCGGGAGCGTGACGGGAGAAACCCCGCATGCTCAACAACGAAAATGACAACGCCACCAACGGTGCCGCCGACGCCGGCAGCCCGAGCGACAACCTGCCGCCGCGCAGGCGCCGGCGTGCCGCGTCCCGGCCGGCCGGCCCGCCCGGCGGCGCCGTAGCCGCCGCCGAGACCGCGCCCGTGGCGGCCGCGGCTCCCGCCGAGGAGGCCGCCCCGGCCGCCGCCCCGGCCCGTACCCGCCGCCGTGCGACCCGCGCCGTGGCCGCCCCCGAGGCGTCCGCCGCCGAGGTCGTGGTCGAGGCTCCCGCCGCCGCAGCCGCTCCGGCCGTCGAGGAGCCCGCTGCTCCGGCCCCGCGTGCCCGTCGCCGTGCGACCCGCGCCGTGGCCGCCCCCGAGGCGTCCGCCGCCGAGGCCGTGGTCGAGGCTCCCGCCGTCGCCGCAGCCGCTCCGGCCGTCGAGGAGCCCGCTGCTCCGGCCCCGCGTGCCCGTCGCCGTGCGACCCGCGCCGTGGCCGCCCCCGAGGCGCCCGTCGCGGAGGCAGTGGTCGAGGCTCCCGCCGTCGCCGCAGCCGCTCCGGCCGTCGAGGAGCCCGCTGCTCCCGCGCCGCGTGCCCGTCGCCGTGCGACCCGCGCCGTGACCGCCCCCGAGGCTCCCGCCGCCGTGGTCGAGGCCCCGGTCGCCGAGGCTCCCGCAGCCGCCCCGGTCGCCGAGGCCGTCGAGGAGCCCGCTGCTCCGGCCCCGCGTGCCCGTCGCCGTGCCACCCGCGCCGTGACCGCCCCGGAGGCGCCCGCCGCCGAGGCCGTCACCCCCGACACCGCCGTGGCCGAGGCCCCGGTCGCCGCCGCCAAGGCCACCGTCACCGTGGCCGACGCCGTGGACTCCCCGAAGCGCGGCGGCCGCCGCCGCGCCACCCGTTCCACCACCGCCCCGGCCGCCGCCGCGCAGCCCGTGGCTCCCGCGGCAGCGCAGCCGGCGGCTCCCGCCGCCGAAGCGCCGGCCCGCGGCCGCCGCGCCGGGCGCCCCGCCGTCGCCGTGTTCCAGGCCCCGGTGTTCGCCGAGCCGATGTTCCAGACCCCGGAGACCGCGGCCATGATGGCCGCTGCCGCCGCTGCCGCCGCCCCGGCCGAGGAGCTCGAGGAGGAGGAGCTCGACCTCGTCGAGACCGAGGCCGAGGTCGAGGCCGCTCCGGCCCCCGCCCCGCAGCCGGCCGGCCGTCGCCGCCGCCGTGGCCGCGGTGCCGCCGCCGAGACCGCCGCGCCCGTGGCTCCGGCCGCCGCCGCGCCGTCCGGCCCGGTCACGCTGGCCGACGTAGAGCTGGTCGAGGAAGAGGCCGAGGCCGAGCTCGAAGGCTCCGCCGAGGAGGACTTCGACGAGTCGGACGGCCGCCCGTCGCGCCGTCGCCGCCGCGGTGGCCGTCGCCGCCGTCGCGGTGAGGCCGCCGACCTCGACGAGTCAGCCGAGGAAGAGTCCGAGTCCGCCGAAGAGGCCGAGTCCGCCGAAGACGCGGACACCGAAGAGGCCGAGGACGACGAGGAGAACGGGGCCCTCGGCTCCAGCTCCAGCCGTCGTCGCCGGCGTCGTCGCCGTCGCAGCGGTGACGGTGGCACGGACGCCGACGCGGCCGAGGACGACGGTGTGCGCACGGTCGTCAAGGTCCGCGAGCCGCGCCCGGCGCGCGAGCGCGCGGAGGCCCTCGTCGGCTCCACCTCCTCCGACGAGGTCCAGTCCATCAAGGGCTCGACCCGCCTGGAGGCCAAGAAGCAGCGCCGCCGCGAGGGCCGCGAGCAGGGCCGCCGCCGCGTCCCGATCATCACCGAGGCCGAGTTCCTGGCCCGCCGCGAGGCCGTCGAGCGCGTCATGGTCGTCCGCCAGTCCGGCGAGCGCACCCAGATCGGCGTCCTCGAGGACAACGTGCTCGTCGAGCACTACGTCAACAAGGAAGAAGCCACCTCGTACGTCGGCAACGTCTACCTGGGCAAGGTCCAGAACGTGCTGCCGTCCATGGAGGCCGCCTTCATCGACATCGGCAAGGGCCGCAACGCGGTCCTGTACGCCGGTGAGGTCAACTTCGAGGCGCTCGGCATGGCCAACGGGCCGCGCCGCATCGAGTCCGCCCTCAAGTCCGGCCAGTCGGTCCTGGTGCAGGTCACCAAGGACCCGATCGGCCACAAGGGCGCCCGCCTGACCAGCCAGGTCTCGCTGCCCGGCCGCTACCTGGTCTACGTGCCCGAGGGCTCGATGACCGGCATCAGCCGCAAGCTGCCCGACACCGAGCGCGCGCGCCTGAAGACCATCCTCAAGAAGATCGTCCCCGAGGACGCGGGCGTCATCGTGCGCACCGCCGCCGAGGGCGCGAGCGAGGACGAGCTGCGCCGCGACGTCGAGCGTCTGCAGGCCCAGTGGGAGGACATCCAGAAGAAGTCGAAGCAGCTCACGACCTCTTCGCCGAGCCTCCTGTACGGCGAGCCGGACATGACCGTCCGCGTCGTGCGCGACATCTTCAACGAGGACTTCACCAAGGTCATCGTCAGCGGCGACAGCGCCTGGGAGACCATCCACGGCTACGTGAACCACGTGGCCCCGGACCTGGCCGACCGGCTGTCGCGCTGGACCTCCGAGGTGGACGTCTTCGCGACGTACCGGATCGACGAGCAGCTCGCCAAGGCGCTCGACCGCAAGGTGTGGCTGCCCTCGGGCGGTTCGCTTGTGATCGACAAGACCGAAGCGATGATCGTCATCGACGTCAACACCGGCAAGTTCACCGGTCAGGGCGGCAACCTCGAGGAGACCGTCACCAGGAACAACCTGGAGGCGGCCGAGGAGATCGTGCGCCAGCTGCGGCTGCGCGACCTCGGCGGCATCGTGGTCATCGACTTCATTGACATGGTCCTGGAGTCCAACCGCGACCTGGTCCTGCGGCGCATGCTGGAGTGCCTGGGCCGTGACCGCACCAAGCACCAGGTCGCCGAGGTGACCTCGCTGGGTCTGGTCCAGATGACCCGCAAGCGCGTGGGCCAGGGCCTGCTGGAGTCCTTCTCCGAGACCTGCGTCCACTGCAACGGCCGCGGCGTCATCGTGCACATGGACACCCCGACCGTGGTCGGCGGCGGTGGCAACGGCAAGCGCTCCAAGCGCCGCGGTGGCCAGGGCGCCGGGCACGAGCACGACCACGAGATCGAGGCCGTGGACACCGCCGAGGGCGATGTCTACGAGGTCGAGACCGAGGCGGAGCTGGCTGCCGAGGTCGCCGCCCCCGTGGCGCTGCCCGAGCCCTCCTTCGTCGCCGACGAGGAGCTCTACAGCAGCCCGGCCGAGGCCGAGGCCGCTGCCGGAGTGAGCGGGCGCCGCAACCGCCGTCGCGCCACCCGCAAGGCGACCGCTCCGGCGGGCGCCCCGCGCGGTGCGGCGACGGACCGTACCCCGGCGGCCGCGGCCCCCGTGGCCGAGCCCGAGCCCGAGCCGGTGGTCGAGGCCGAGGTGGAGCTCGTCGAGGTCGTCGAGGCCGCAGAGCCCGAGGCCGTCGTCGCGGAGCCGGTCGCGGAGGAGGCCCCCAAGGGCCGCACCCGCCGCCGTGCCACCCGGAAGGCGACCGCTCCGGCGGGCGCCCCGGCCGAGCCGGTTCAGGCCCCGGAGCCGGTGGCCGAGGCCCCCGTGGCCGAGCCGGAGCCCGAGGTCGTGGTGGAGGCCGCGCCGGTCGTCGTCGAGACCCCGGCCGAGCCCGAGGCCGAGCCCGTAGAGGCCGCGCCGGCCCGTCCGCGTCGCCGTGCCACCCGTAAGGCCACCGCTCCGGCCGGTTCCCCGGCGGGCGCGGAGGCGGCCGTACTGGTCGTCGAGGCGCCGGTCGAGACGCCGGTGCAGGCCCCCGCGGAGGCGGCCGAGGCAGCCGGGACCGTCGTCGAGGAGGCCGCCCCGGCGGCTCCCGCCAAGAAGGCGGTCCGCAAGACGGCCGCCAAGAAGGCGACCACGACCGCGGCGAAGAAGGCCCCGGCCAAGAAGGCGGCGGCCGTGAAGAAGACCGCGGCCAAGAAGACGACGACGGCCAAGACGGCCGCGAAGAAGACGGTGGCGAAGCGGGCGACGAAGAAGACCGCGGCGGCCGAGCAGCAGACGCTGCCGTCCGTCTCGGCTCCGACCGAAGCCTGATCCGCCGAAGTCCGATCCGCGGGTCGCGTTCCACCGGCCCCCGCCCGGCGCCCTTTGGCGCCGGGCGGGGGCTTTGGCCTTCAGAGCTGCGCGGAGGCGTGTCCGCGGCCCTGCGGGGCGACGGACACACGTGGCCGTCCAGGCCGGCCGGGAGGGCCCGTACGGGGTCTCAGTGGCACCGTGCGGTCCGGCTCGACCGGCCCGGACGGGTGGCCGAGCCCGTCTCCGGGACCCCGGTTTGAC
Source organism: Streptomyces stoeckheimensis (assembly GCF_045822005.1). NCBI lineage: Bacteria > Bacillati > Actinomycetota > Actinomycetes > Kitasatosporales > Streptomycetaceae > Streptomyces > Streptomyces stoeckheimensis. The sequence goes on from NZ_CP169550.1 coordinate 5,996,180, forward strand.
CCCTCCGACCGGGCCCCGTAACCTAGGTCGCTGGCGTGTCTATGCGCACGCCAATCCACTGAGCACCTCACCTCCCGAACCGCCTCGCGGCTGGATCGGGGGAGGCTGGCCTGCGGTTCACGCGGGGCCGGCTGGCTTCAGGGGTTCCCGATTTCGAGTGAGAGAGAGATCCGCGTGTACGCCATCGTGCGCAGCGGTGGTCGCCAGCACAAGGTTGCTGTCGGCGACATCGTTGAAGTTGACAAGATTCCCACTGCCAAGGTTGGCGACACGGTCGAGCTCTCGACCCTGCTCGTTGTCGACGGCGAAGCCGTGACCAGCGACCCGTGGGTCCTGGCCGGCATCAAGGTCCAGGCCGAGATCGTGGACCACCACAAGGGTGCCAAGATCGACATCCTTCGGTACAAGAACAAGACCGGCTACCGCCGTCGCCAGGGTCACCGCCAGCAGTACACGGCGATCAAGGTCACCGGTATCCCCGCGGCTGCGAAGTAAGAGGGACTGAGACATGGCACACAAGAAGGGCGCATCGTCCACCCGGAACGGGCGCGATTCCAACGCTCAGCGGCTCGGCGTGAAGCGCTTCGGCGGTCAGGTCGTTTCCGCTGGTGAGATCCTCGTCCGCCAGCGCGGCACCCACTTCCACCCGGGTTCGGGTGTCGGTCGTGGTGGCGACGACACGCTGTTCGCGCTGCAGGCCGGTTCGGTCGAGTTCGGCACGCACCGTGGCCGCAAGGTCGTCAACATCGTTCCGGCCGCCTGATTCAGCTCCTGCTGATCTGAAGCGTTCGTAACACCCCGAGGGCGGATCTCAACTCTTCCCGGCGTCAGCCGGGAAGAGAGGTCCGCCCTCGGCGCGTTGTCACATAGACACGTTTAATGGGTAGCAAGGCCTACCCCCCGGGCTTTCCGGGATATTCCCGCTGTATCTGGAGGAACAACCATGACCACCTTCGTGGACCGCGTCGAGCTGCACGTCGCCGCGGGTAACGGGGGCCACGGCTGCGCCTCCGTTCACCGGGAGAAGTTCAAGCCGCTCGGCGGCCCCGACGGCGGCAACGGCGGCCGTGGCGGCGACGTCATCCTGGTGGTCGAGCAGTCGATCACCACCCTGCTGGAGTACCACCACAGCCCCCACCGCAAGGCCACCAACGGCAAGCCCGGTGCGGGCGACAACCGTTCCGGCAAGGACGGCGAGGACATGATCCTGCCGGTGCCGGACGGCACCGTCGTCCTCGACAAGGAGGGCAACGTCCTCGCCGACCTCGTCGGCCAGGGCACCACCTACGTGGCCGCCGAGGGCGGCCGCGGCGGCCTCGGCAACGCGGCGCTCTCCTCCGCGCGCCGCAAGGCGCCCGGCTTCGCGCTCCTCGGTGTCCCCGGCACCGGCGGCGACGTCATCCTGGAGCTCAAGACCGTCGCCGACGTGGCGCTGGTCGGCTTCCCGAGCGCCGGCAAGTCCTCGCTGATCTCGGTGCTCTCCGCGGCCAAGCCGAAGATCGCGGACTACCCCTTCACCACCCTCGTCCCGAACCTGGGCGTCGTCACCGCGGGCTCGACGGTCTACACGATCGCCGACGTCCCGGGCCTCATCCCGGGCGCCAGCCAGGGCAAGGGCCTCGGCCTGGAGTTCCTGCGCCACGTCGAGCGCTGCTCGATCCTGGTGCACGTGCTGGACACCGCCACCCTGGAGTCCGACCGCGACCCGCTCGCCGACCTCGACGCCATCGAGGAGGAGCTGAAGCTCTACGGCGGCGGCCTGGAGAAGCGCCCGCGCCTCGTCGTCCTCAACAAGGTGGACATCCCCGACGGCCAGGACCTCGCCGACATCGTCCGCCCGGACCTCGAGGCCCGCGGCTACAAGGTCTTCGAGGTCTCCGCGGTCTCCCGTACGGGTCTCAAGGAGCTGTCCTACTTCCTCGCCGAGGTCATCGCGAAGTTCCGCGCCCGTACGCCGAAGCAGGAGGCGACCCGCATCGTCATCCGTCCGAAGGCCGTGGACGACTCGGGCTTCACCATCACCTACGACGAGGCCGAGGACGTGTACCGCGTGCGCGGCGAGAAGCCGGAGCGCTGGGTCCGCCAGACCGACTTCAACATCGACGAGGCCGTCGGCTACCTCGCCGACCGCCTCAACCGCCTCGGCGTCGAGGCGGCGCTGAAGAAGGCCGGTGCCCGTGCGGGTGACGGCGTCGCCATCGGCTCCGACGACGACGCGGTCGTCTTCGACTGGGAGCCGACGATGATGGCCGGCGCCGAGATGCTGGGCCGCCGCGGTGAGGACCACCGTCTGGAGGCGCCGCGTCCGGCGACCACGCGCCGCAAGGAGAAGGAAGCCGAGCGGGATTCCGCCCAGAAGGAGTACGACGAGTTCCGTCCCTTCTGACCGGGCCGTGACCGAGGACGACGGCCGGGTCCCCGGCCGTCGTCACAGGCTCGTCACAGGATTCCGGTTATCCCCCGTTCGGGTGACCCGTCTTAAGGCCACGTTTACTCCAGTGGCCTAGGATCCACGAGTGACGAGCACCCATACCCCCACAGTTGCCGTCGTCGTGATCGCGTACAACGATGCCGCGCTCGTCGGTCAGGCCGTCTCCTCGGCCCTCGCCCAAGGCCCGGTCGTTGCCGAGGTCATCGCGGTCAACGATGCGTCTTCCGACGGCACCGCCGAGGTGCTGGACGAGCTGGCGGCCCGCCACCCCCGCGTGAAGGTCGTGCACCGCACGGAGAACAGCGGGGGCTGTGGCACCCCGCGCAACGACGGGATCGCTGCCGCCACCGCCCCGTACGTCATGTTCCTGGACAGCGACGACGTCCTGCCCCGCGGGGCGGTCGAGGCCCTGGTGTCCGCGGCCGGGGAGCACCGGGCGCCGGTCACCGTCGGCTCGTGCGTCCGCCGCGAACTGCCCGAGAGCCGTGACGTGCCCTGGGTGCCCGGCCTGTACACGCCGGGCGAGGTCATCGAGCGCCCGGCGGACCGTCCGGAGCTGGTCCGCGACACCCTCTGCGTCAACAAGCTGTACGAGCGGGCCTTCCTGGACATGTACGGGATCCGCTTCCCGGACGGCCGGTTCATCTACGAGGACTTCGTCTTCACCGCCCGCGTACTGGCCGCCCGCCCCCGCATCGCGGTGATGGGCGACCTCGTCTACGTGTGGCACGTGCGCCGCAACGCCGCCCAGGTCTCCATCTCCCTGGACCGCAAGGACGTCGGCAACTGGAGCGCGCGCGTGGAGGCCCACCGCGTGGCCTCCCGGCTGATGAAGGCGTCCTCCCCCGAGCTGGGCCGGGCCTGTCAGGTGAAGTTCCTGGAGTACGACCTGCGCATGTACCTGCGCGAGCTCGGCGAGGACCCCGACTACCAGGCCGCCTGGTGGACGCTGACCCGTGACTACGTCGCCGGGTTCTCCGAGGCCGACATCGAGGCCGCCGGGGCGCACGCCCGCTGGATCGTACGAGTGCTGCGCGCCACCGAGGTGCCGCCAGCCCCCGCCGACCTGCTGCGGTTGACCCGCTTCGCCGCCGACCCGCCCCGCCTGCTGCCCCCGTACGCGACCGGCCCCTCCGGGACGCCGGTCTGGAGCGACACGCTGCCGGTCGAGCTGGACCGGCTGGACGAGCTGGAGACGGCGGACCTGCCCGTCACCATCGACGCCGAGCCGAACGGCTGCGCAGGACTCCGGATCCAGGTGCACGACCTCTACGGGCGGCTCGCCGCGGCCGGCCCGCGCACCGTCCAGCTGCGCTTCCAGCCCCGGGGCGACCTGGGGGAGCTGCTGGTCGCCGAACCGGTGGAGCTCACCCCCGCCGCGGACGGCCGGCGGTGGACCGCCGAGCTGCCCTTCCGGCTCACCACGCTGGCGCGCCTCGGACGGGGCGAGGGCAGGCGGGGCCTGCAGGCGTGGGACGTGAAACTGAACGTGGAGTGCGCCGACGGGAGCTCCGTGCTCACCTCCCCCCGCCCCCTCAGCCGCCTGCTGCACCGACGGGTGCTGCCCAGCAGCCGGTACGGTGTGCTGTTGGCGCAGCCGTACCGTACGACCGGGGGATCCCTGGCGCTGCGGCTCGCGCCCGGTGCCGCGGGTGTCATGAGCCTGGCCCGTCACCGGTTCCACCGGGCGCGCATAGTGCGCGGCTAGAGCGGAACGCGGCTGAACGGTCCGGCGCCGGACGAGACGTACGAAAGATATTTGGGGAGACACGCATGACGTTTCTGATCACTGGTGGGGCCGGTTACATCGGGGCGCACGTCGTCCGCGCGATGCTGCTTGCGGGTGAGGAGGTGGTGGTGCTGGACGACCTCTCGACCGGCAAGGCCGCCCGCGTCCCGGAGGGCGTTCCGCTGGTGATCGGTTCCGTGCTGGACCGGAAGTTCCTCGACGAGACCTTCGCCGAGCACCGGATCACCGGCGTGGTCCACCTGGCGGGCAAGAAGCAGGTCGGCGAGTCCGTCGAGAAGCCGCTGCACTACTACGAGGAGAACGTGGGCGGCCTCACCGTCCTGCTCCAGGCCGTGGCCGCCGCGGGCGTGCGCAACTTCCTCTTCTCCTCCTCCGCCTCCGTGTACGGGATGCCGGACGTGGACCTCGTCACCGAGAGCACCCCGTGCCTGCCGCTCAGCCCGTACGGCGAGACGAAGCTGGCGGGCGAGTGGATCGTCCGCGCCGCGGGCAAGGCGCACGGCATCTCCACCGCGTGCCTGCGCTACTTCAACGTGGCGGGCGCCGCGACCCCCGAGCTCGCCGACACCGGGGTCTTCAACCTGGTCCCGATGATCTTCGAGCGGTTCGACAAGGGCGAGGGCGCCCGGATCTTCGGTGACGACTACGCGACCGCGGACGGCACCTGCATCCGCGACTACATCCACGTCGCCGACCTCGCGGAGGCCCACGTGGTGGCCGCCCGCAAGCTCGTCGAATGGGGCGCGCAGGGCGAGTACAAGGACCTCACCGTCAACATCGGCCGCGGCGAGGGCGTTTCCGTCCGCGAGATGGTCGAGCTGGTGAACGAGGTCACCGGGCACACCGATCCCGCCTACGCGCCCGCGGTCTCCCCGCGCCGCGCCGGCGACCCGGCGAAGGTGGTCGCCTCCGCCGACCGGATCTCCGCGGAGCTGGGCTGGAAGGCCCGCCACGACGTCCGCGACATGATCACCTCGGCCTGGGAGGGCTGGGAGGCCCACCGCAAGGCCTGAGGCCCGTAGAGCCCACGAAGAAGCCGCCCGTCCCGGTCGATTCCGGGGCGGGCGGCTTCGTACGTACGCGGGACGCAGGCTCAGCGCGTCGGGCTCAGCGCTCCAGGAAGGAGAACAGCTCCTCCCACCGGTCGGTGATCTCGGCGCTGGAGTACCGCTGCACGTTGCGGAAGGCGGCGTCGCCGAGCCGGTCGCGCAGTTCACGGCCGGCCATCAGCCGGTCCAGCTGCCCGGCCAGCTCCATCGTGTTGCCGAGCCGGGCCAGCAGCCCGTCCTCGCCGTGCGTCACGATCTCCCGTACGCCCGGCGCGCAGTCGAAGGCGGCCACCGGCACGCCCGCGGCCATCGCCTCCAGCAGCGTGATCGGGAAGCCCTCGGCGCGCGAGGCCTGGGCGAAGACGGAGGCTCCGTTGAGCGCGCCCAGCACGTCGCCGGTGCTGCCCATCCACTCGACGGAGTCCTCCAGGCCGAGCCCGGCGGCGTGCGCCCGCAGGGTCGCCTCCTCCACTCCCGCCCCGTAGATCCGCAGGACCCAGTCGGGGTGGTGCGGGGAGGCGTCGGCCCAGGCGTCGAGCAGCAGGTCCACGCCCTTCTCGAAGGCGAGGCGGCCGACGCTCGCCACGACCTTCTCGGTGCGCGGGGCGGGGGAGGCGGGCATGAACGGCAGCGGGTTCGGCATGCTGGAGACGTTCTCCATGCCCGAGCGGATCCAGAGGTCGGCGTCCTCGGGGGTCAGCACGAGCATGCGGTCGACGTCCCCGTAGTACCGGCGGACCCGCTGCCCCCGGGTGGACTTGTTGCTGGCTTCGAAGGACTCGTGGCTCATGCCGATGACGGTGCAGCCCTTGGTGTCGGCGAGGGCCACCCACTCCATCGCCCAGACCTGGGTCACGATCACCACGGCGCCGGGGCGGGCCGCGCGCAGCAGCTCGCCCAACTGGTCCGCCTTGGCCCGCATCTTCGCCCGGCGGGCCGCCTGACGGCGCCGTTCGGGTGCGTTGAGCCGGCCCTTGATGCCGTGCAGCCGGCGGGCCGCCGGCGGGTGGGCCTCGTACAGGGTGGTCACCGCGTAGGGGAGGTCCGCCGGGAGCTGCTGGCGGATCTCCTCGGCGACGGGGGCGATGCCGATGACGTGCACCCGGTGCCCGCGTTCGCTGAACAGCCGGGCCATCTGGTGCGACCAGGTGGTCACGCCGCCCAGCTCGTCCACGCTGTTGGAGACGAGGAAGATGTCACGGCCGCCCGGGGTGGCGGTCTGCTGGCTCACTTGCCGCTCCTGGTGAAGAACTTCTCGACGATCCGGCGGGCCGCGTCCCCGCGGTCGTACTCGCCGAACTCGGCGAGGAAACGCTGGCGCGCCTCGGCGTACTTGGCATCCGCCTCGTCGAAGGCGGCGAGGGCCTGGAGCAGTTCGTCCGCCGTGGCCACCACCGGGCCCGGGGCCTTCTCCTTCAGGTCGAAGTAGGTGCCGCGGATGTCGGTGGCGTACTTCTCGTAGTCGTACGCGAAGAACAGCATCGGCCGGTCCAGGACCGCGTAGTCGAACATCACGGACGAGTAGTCGGTGATCAGCCCGTCGGCGAGCGCCAGCAGCGGGGTGATGTCGTGGTGCTTGGACACGTCGATGACCCGGCCCGCGACCGACGGCGGCAGCGTGACGCTGTTGAGGTAGTGGGTGCGCACCAGCAGCGTGAAGCGGTCGCCGAGCCGGTCGGCGAACTCCTCCACGTCGAAGGGGAACTCGAAGCCCTCCACCGCGCCGTCCGCGTTCGCCCGGAAGGTCGGCGCGTACAGCAGCACCTTCTTCTCCGGGTCGATCCCGAACTCGCCGGCCAGGGCGCCGCGGACCCGCTCGCCGCTGTTCGCCTCGGAGCGGTGGGCCGCGACCAGGGCGTCGTTGCGCGGATAGCCGGTGCGCAGCAGCACCTCGTCACGCAGCCGGAAACCCTTGGCGAGGGTGCGGGCGTCGTGCTCGGAGCGGATCAGGAAGTGGTCGAAGCGGTCGACGGCCGCCTGGAAGCGGGCCTGGCCCGCACGGTCCTGCGCCTTGGTGCGGGGCTCGTGGAAGCCCATCCGCTTCAGCGCCGAGCCGTGCCAGGTCTGGATGTACGTGGTCCCCGGGCGCTTGGCCAGCGCCAGCGGGAAGCCCTGGTTGTCGATCCAGAACTCGGCCTGCGCCAGCGCCCGCAGGTAGGCCCAGCTCCAACGCCGCACCAGGGTGGCCTCCTTGGGGAAGCCGGTGGGCCGGCCGCCCGCGTACGACCAGATCGCCTGGAACTGCACGCCGGAGCGCACCAGTTCCTCGTAGATCGCCTTCGGGCTGTCGCTGTACTGCTTGCCCATGTGGCTCTCGAAGACGACCGTGCCCTTCTTGATGGGCAGCTTCGAGAAGACCTCGTGGTAGACCTTCACCTTCTGCTCGCCCGAGCCGATGTTGCGGCGGGCCCGCAGGGCCCTGCGCAAGCCCCGCTTGACCACGCCCGCGGCCTTGCCGTGCATCGCGCTGTTGATCAGCGTCTGGGTGCGCACGGCGGCGGCGCCCTCGGCGGTCAGGACGTAGGAGAGGTTGCCCTTCTTGGTCATCTCCGGCTCGAAGCGGTCGGAGACCAGCCGGGTCAGCCTCGGGCGCACGCGCAGCCGGGCGGCCTGCTCCAGGTCGACCCCGCCGACGGAGACGCGGGCGGTGAGCCGGTCGCCGCCGGCCGTCAACTTCAGGCGTACGTCCCAGACCGCGTCGATGATGCCGAGCGGGCGGACGGTGCTGCCGATGTCGGCCGTGGCCTTCCACTCGATCGTGTCACCGGCGTGGCGCACGGTTGCCACCGGGAAGCTGAAGGAGCGGACGCCGATCTGCCGGCGGGCCCGGAACTCCAGCGAGGCCTTCAGCTCCGCCTCGGGGCGGATCCGGCCCAGCGGGTTCACCACGGCACCCGAGAGGGTGACCGTGCCGCGGCCGTCGTCCTCGTACGCGGTGAGGCGGTTGCCCAGGGTGAGGGAGGTGAGCGGCGCACCGGAGTAGCCCTGGTCGGTGACGTCCAGTATCCGGCGGGCCTCCTCGGCGTCGGGGCCGTCGATGTGCCGGCCGCACCAGTAGACGCGCCCGTCGCGCTCGGCGAGCGGGGAGGTGAGCCGGCCCTGGTTGGTCATGGCGTCGGCGGCGGGCAGCAGGTTGTCCCAGTCCTCCTTGCCGAGCAGGTAGGCGCAGATGGCCTGGAGGTTGCTGACGTTGTCGTACGCGGCCGGGTCGATGCCGGCCAGGTAGCCGTTGGCGAGCCGGGCGAACTCCTGGCGGTAGGCGTCACCGAGCAGGGGCAGGTCCCGCAGGTGGAGCACCAGGTCGTGCTTGAGGAACTTGGCGTCCTTCGCGGACTTGATCTCCGCGTGGCCCTTGGCCGCCAGCAGTTCGTCGACGCGGCGGTGGATCTCCATCCGGTGGACGAAGTTCTCGATCTCGTGGCGCCGGTTGCTGATCGACTTCGCCGAGGCCTTCTCGATCACGTTCCAGTAGTAGACGTGGTTCGGGATGAGCGTGATGCGGCGGGCGGCGACGTAGGCCTGCGCGGAGAAGAGCAGGTCCTCGTAGTGGATGCCCACCGGGAATTCCAGGCCCTGCTCCAGCAGGAACGCGCGCCGGTAGCACTTGTTCGTGGAGAGGGTGTCGTAGACCAGCAGGTCCGGGTACTCGGTGATCGACTCCAGCGTGCGGGTGCGCGCGTAGATCCACGGGTACCACTCGGTGGTCTTGCCCCAACGGTTGTCGAGGTGGACCCGGACGCACATGCCCGAGACCAGGTCGGACCCGGTCCGCTCGGCGGCGTCCAGCATGTTGCGGCAGGCATTGCGTTCCAGCACGTCATCGCTGTCCAGGAACATGACGTAGGTTCCGGTGGCCTGCTGGATGCCGTGATTGCGCGGGGCACCGCAGCCCCCGCTGTTCTCCGGCAGCCGGAAGGCGCGCACCCTCCCCGGATGCGCGGTTTCGAGCTCCTGGGCGACCGCGTAGGACCCGTCCTTGCTGCAGTCGTCGACGATCACGACTTCGACCCCGTGCAGGGTCTGGTCCAAAACCGACTGGACGGCTGCCGGGAGACGCTCTGCGTCGTTGTAGACGATGACGACCACGGAGACGTCAGGCACGTGCACCTCGATCCCTCTGTTTCATTCCGCTTATCCCGTCAAAGCTACCGTGTGCCGCACTCACCCCAGGCAGGGCGACCACCGCCGTGCATACTTCTAAGGAAGAGGTGAGTGGCAGGTCCGGTCGCCGTAAATCACCCGTTCGGACCGCAGGAAGTGTTCATGAAGCTGTCTGTAGTAGTCCCTTGCTACAACGAGGAAGCCGTCATCGACAGCTTCGACACGGAGATCCGCAAGGTCCTGGACGCGCTTCCCGTCGAGTACGAGGTCTGTTACGTCGACGACGGCAGCCGCGACGGAACCCTCGGCAAACTCCGCAAGATCGCGGCCCAGCACTCCGACCGGACCCGCTACGTCTCCTTCAGCCGCAATTTCGGCAAGGAAGCCGGCATGCTCGCCGGTCTGCGCGAGGCGACCGGCGACGCCGTGGTCATCATGGATGCGGACCTCCAGCACCCGCCCGAGCTCATCGCCACGATGCTCGACTACTACCGGCAGGGCCACGACCAGATCATCGCCCGCCGCACCCGCGAGGGGGACAAGAAGCTCCGCACGGCGCTGAGCCGTCTCTACTACCGGGGCATCAACCGCTGGGTCGACGTGGAGCTCACCGACGGCGTCGGCGACTTCCGGCTGCTGTCCCGCCCGGCCGTGGACGCACTGCTGTCGCTGCCCGAGTACAACCGCTTCTCCAAGGGCCTCTTCTCCTGGATCGGCTTCGACACGGTCCACTTCGACTACCGCAACGCGCAGCGCGAGGCCGGCGAGACGAAGTGGAAGTTCGGCGCCCTGCTGAACTACGGCATGGACGGGCTCATCTCCTTCAACAACCGGCCGCTGCGCATCGGCATCTGGTCGGGCGTGTCGCTGGTGGCCCTGACGGTTCTCTACGCCGTGGTCATCGCCGTCCTCGCGATGACCAACGGGGTGGAATCCCCGGGATACGTCACGATCGTCGCGCTCATCGCGGGCCTGGGCGGCGTCCAGATGATCATGCTGGGACTGATCGGCGAGTACATCGGCCGCATCTACTACGAAACCAAGCGCCGGCCGCACTTCCTGGTGAAGGAGGCGCACGGCGCCGACCGGCCGGCCACGTCCACCGACGTCCGGGACCTGCCCGAGGCCCAGGCCGTGATTGCGGAGCGAAGCAACTGATGCCGCCCACGACGAACGAACGTCCGGCCCCGGACCGCAAGGCCCAGCTCGCCCAGATCATCCGCTTCGGACTGGTGGGCGGAGTCAACACCGGCACCTTCTACGCCATCTACCTGCTCCTGCATCCCCTGATGCCGTACTTCGCCGCCTACTCCATCGCCTTCGTGCTGGCGATGATCGGCTCGTTCTTCATGAACACCTACTTCACCTACCGCACGCGGCCGACCTGGAAGAAGTTCCTGCTCTTCCCGCTGACCAACATCACCAACTACGTGATCCAGTCCGCGGGCCTGTACGCCCTGGTCACCTGGGCGGGCATGAACACCCAGATCGCGCCGCTGGTCGCGGCCGTGGTGGCCATCCCGTTCACCTACGTCCTCTCGCGCAAGATCCTCATCCCGGGGACGGGCGACAAGGCCGCGGAACCGGAGCAGACCCACAGCGCGTCCACGGTCTGAAACCCCTGGGCGGACCCGCCCGGACACCCCGTAGATTGAACGGGCGGCCTCGAAGCTTCCAAGGGGCGCAGGTTCGTGTTCGGCGAGGGTCAAGGGTCAGGGGACAGAAGTGTCAGCGGCTAGGCAGGGTGTGCTCGACGCGCGCAGGATCGTGGTCAAGGTCGGCTCCTCCTCCCTGACCACGGCGGCCGGAGGACTCGACGCCGACCGGGTGGACGCGCTGGTCGACGTACTGGCCAAGGCGCGCAGCGGCGGCGAGAAGGAGATCGTCCTGGTCTCCAGCGGAGCCATCGCCGCCGGACTCTCCCCGCTCGGCCTGCGCCGCCGCCCCACCGACCTGGCCCGCCAGCAGGCCGCCGCGTCCGTCGGCCAGGGCCTGCTCGTCGCCCGCTACACCGCCTCCTTCGCCCGGTACGGCGTACGCGTCGGCCAGGTGCTCCTGACCACCGACGACACGAGCCGGCGCGCGCACTACCGCAACGCCTACCGGACCCTGGACCAGCTCCTGGCCATGGGGGCGCTGCCCGTCGTCAACGAGAACGACACCGTCGCCACCGACGAGATCCGCTTCGGCGACAACGACCGCCTCGCCGCACTCGTGGCCCACCTGGTCCGCGCCGACCTCCTCGTCCTGCTCTCGGACGTCGACGGCCTCTACGACGGGGACCCCTCCCAGCCCGGCACCAGCCGCATCGACGAGGTGCGCGGCCCCGAGGACATCGCCCACGTCACCATCGGCAGCGTCGGCAAGGCGGGCGTCGGCACCGGCGGCATGGCCACCAAGATCGAGGCGGCGCGCATCGCCGCGGCGGCCGGCATCCCGGTCGTCCTGACCTCGGCGAGCCAGGCCGCGGACGCCCTCGCCGGGCGGGAGACCGGCACCCTCTTCCACTCCACCGGCCGCCGCTCGACGGACCGGCTGCTCTGGCTCCAGCACGCGTCGGCCCCGCAGGGACACCTCGTCCTGGACGACGGGGCCGTGCGCGCGGTGACCGAACGCGGCAGTTCGCTGCTGCCCGCAGGCATCGCCGCGGTCGAGGGCGACTTCGTCGCAGGGGACCCCGTGGAACTGCGCGCGGCCGACGGCCGGGCGGTGGCGCGCGGCCTCGTCAACTTCGACGCCAAGGAGCTCCCGCAGCTCCTCGGCCGCTCCACGCGCGAGCTCGCGCGGGAACTCGGACCCGAGTACGAGCGGGAGGTCGTCCACCGCGACGATCTGGTCCTGCTGCAGGGCTGAGGTTCGGTAAAACCGCCGCGCGGTGAGCCGAGGACTGGTCAACTGTGAGGGGCGGACACGCGTAGCGCAGGACAAGGAGGCGGCTGGTGAGACGAGCGCTGACCAGCGTCGGCACCGGGGACGGTGACGTCGGCGGGAGCGGGGAGGAACGGGATGCCTCCCGCCTCTGGCACATCACCCTGAGCGTCTCCGGGAAGCCCGCGCCGCTGTGCGACGTACGCCGTGGGCTGGAGCAGCTCGCCCACGACCACCCCTTCCTGCTGACCAGCCGCTACGCCGACGACCACGCGGAGATCCGCTACTGGGAGGAAGCCCGCGACCTCCACGACGCGGCGGCCGTGGCGCTGCGGCTCTGGGGCGAACACCGCTCCTCGGCGAAGCTCCCGCCCTGGGAGATCGTCGGCCTCGAAGTCATCGACCGCGCCACCTACCACCAACGCGTCGCCGAAGGCTACGGCCCGCCCCCGGCCCACCCCATGGGCGTGCACCCCTACTAGACGCGGAGCTCGCACCGCTGCGCGGGCTTCGCACCGCTGCGCCGGACTCCGTCCGGCGGTGGCCGGTCGGCGCAGGCGCCACCGCCGCCTGGTGCGGGGCGGGTGGGCAGGTGCGTCGGGGCCGGCCCTGCGGGGCGAGGTCCCCTACCCGCCCTTCGCCCGTTCCCCGGGCTCCGCCCGGACCCGGTCCTCAAACGCCGGACGGGCTGGCAAATCCAGCCTCGCCGGCGTTTGAGGCGCGGGGTCTGGGGCGGAGCCCCAGGAGGGGTCCGGGCGGAGCCCGGGGAACGGTGGAAGGGCGGGTAGGGGACCCCGCCCCGCAGGGCCGAACCACCCGCACGCGTGAGCGGTGCGTCAGCAAGGCGTCTCGCGGGGTGGAACCCCATCGGCCCGGGGGTGGGCGGGGATTACCCTGGCGGCATGACCTCGCTCGATGCCACGACCTCGCCCGTGATCGCCACCGCGCAAGCCGCCCGCACCGCCGCCGCGGCCATCGCCCCGCTCCCGCGGTCCGCCAAGGACAAGGCCCTGCTGGCCATCGCGGACGCGCTGGAGGCCCGTACGGCCGAGATCGTCGAGGCCAACGCCGTCGACACGGCGAAGGCGGCCGCCGCCGGGACCAGCGAGACCGTCATCGACCGTCTCACCCTCACCCCCGACCGCATCGCGGCCATCGCCTCCGACGTCCGCGACGTCGCGGCCCTGCCCGACCCCGTCGGCGAGGTCGTCCGCGGCTCCACCCTCCCCAACGGGATCGACCTCCGCCAGATCCGCGTCCCGCTCGGCGTCGTCGGCATCATCTACGAGGCCCGCCCCAACGTCACCGTCGACGCCGCCGCCCTGTGCCTGAAGTCCGGCAACGCCGTCCTCCTGCGCGGCTCGTCCTCGGCGTACGCCTCCAACACCGCCCTCGTCGGCATCCTGCGCGACGCCGTCGTCTCGGCCGGTCTGCCCGCCGACGCCATCCAGCTCGTGCCGGGCGAGTCCCGCGACTCGGTCCGCGAGCTGATGCGCGCCCGCGGTCTCGTCGACGTCCTCATCCCGCGCGGCGGCGCCTCGCTCATCAAGACCGTCGTCGAGGAATCCATCGTCCCGGTCATCGAGACCGGTACCGGCAACTGCCACGTCTACGTGGACGCCCAGGCCGATCTGGCCATGGCCGTGGACATCCTCGTCAACTCCAAGGCCCAGCGCCCCTCCGTCTGCAACTCCGCGGAGACCCTGCTCGTCCACCGGGACATCGCCGACGCCTTCCTGCCCCTCGCCCTGGACGCCCTCGCCGACGCCGGCGTGACCGTCCACGGCGACGACCGGGTGCTCGCGTACGCGGAGGACTCCAAGGTCACCGCCCTCCCGGCCACCGACGAGGACTGGGCCGCCGAGTACCTCTCGTACGACATCGCCGCCGGTGTCGTGGACTCCCTCGACGAGGCCGTCGCCCACATCCGCCGCTGGACCTCCGGTCACACCGAGGCGATCGTCACCACCTCGCAGGCCGCCGCCCGCCTCTTCACCCAGCTGGTCGATTCGACCACGGTTGCCGTGAATGCCTCCACGCGGTTCACGGACGGTGGTCAGTTCGGCTTCGGCGCGGAGATCGGCATCTCCACGCAGAAGCTGCACGCCCGGGGCCCGATGGGGCTTCCCGAGCTCACCTCGACGAAGTACATCGTCACCGGCGACGGTCACGTACGGTAGTCACCCGCTGAACACGGTGTGGCCGGATTTCGGCCGACACCCTGCCCAAAGGTGCCCCTCAGGTCTACGCTGGTTCCGTGCCGGACGACGTGGGGGGCAAACCGTTCCCGGACGACGGGACCCCCGAAGAAAATGCAGACGACCGCGGAGGCGCGGACAAGGACTTCGCCTCCGTGGTGTTCGACGAGGACTTCGTCCGGAACGCCGAGATCCGTGAACCGAGCGCCGCAGAGCGCCAGCGGGCCGGCGACCGGGCGCGCGCCGAGGCGGCCGAGGCCGCCCGCGCCGCCTTCGCCGGCGGCTGGACGGGCGACGAGGACTACGACGCGTACGCCTACGGCGGCGCCGACGGCCACCACTCCGACGATCCCGGCTGGGACCACGGCCACGGAGCAGGCTACGGGGAAGGCCCGTACGGGGCCTACGGCGGCAGCCTGCGCCCCTACCGCGGCCGCTCGCCGTGGCTGCGCCCGGTCGCCTGGGTGCTCGCCTTCGTGATGGGCCTCGGCATGATCGCGCTCGCCTTCAGCGCCGTGTACCGCAGCGCGGCGAGCGACGCGGAACCGGCTCCGGCCCCCGCCAGCACCCCGATGGGCGAAGTCACGGGCGCCGGAGCGTTTATGGACCGCGTCAGCCGCCAACCCTGAAGGTACGACCCCGCTCCCCATCGCCGGAGCCGGGGGCTTCTCTGGAGCGGGGACAGCGGGGAGAAGCGATGGCCATGCCAGGAGATCCGCCGAACGGCACCCCCGAGGGTGCCGGCGGGGCCGACGACGAGTTCCGGGCCGACGAGTACCGGTCGGTGGTGTTCGACGAGGACTTCGTCCGGGCTGCCCGGCTTCAGGAGTTCTCCGCACAGGAGCGCATGGGCGAGCACGCCCGCGCCGTACGGAGCCGCTCGATCTGGTCGACCGGCGGAGGCCATCCGGGACCCCGCGGCGGCTCCGGCGGCGGTACGGCCCGGCAGGGCCGGATCATCGTGCTGTGCATCGCCCTGGCGCTCGCCGGCGCCGTCTACATGGGGCTGCGCAATCCCTATGTGCCGCCCGCCGGGGACCCGGCCGAGGCGATGAGCAGCACCGTCGTCCCGCTCGCGCCCTCCGCGCCCGTGCCCGGCGGCCGGCCCGCCGACCTGTACGCGCAGAGTCCGGCGGCCCAGTACCGCATCGGGGCGGCCGGGATCACCTTCCCCGCCGTGCGCCGTACCCGCCACTTCACCGAGGAGCAGGTCCAAACCGCGCTGACCATCGCCAAGGACTACCTGGTGCAGTCCTCGCTGGACCCCGACGTGCTGTCCGGCGAGGCATCCCGGCCGGTGCGCGTCCTGCTCGACCCCGACCAGCTGACGCAGTTCGACCAGAGCATGCTCGTCCCGGCCGGCAACGGGCGGCACGCCGTCACGGGCTGGCTCGTCCGCTTCGACCCGGCGACCGCCGTCGTGGCCGACACCCGGGTCCGGGTCAGCGGGGTGCTCGCCGCCGCGGAGACCGCCCCGAACGCCCTGGAGGTGACCTCCGACCACACCTTCGTCTACGCCGTGCGCCCGGCCACCGGCCAGCCGGCCGCGGCGGACGGGGCCTCGCTCTTCACCGTCCGCCGGGAGCTGCGGATGCGCTTCGACCGAGACGACCTCACGGCCCGGCGGGCGGAGCTCGTCTCGGCCTACGTCATGGCGGGCCCGCAGGCCTGTTCCGCCGACCCGGCCGGAGGTTTCCGCCCGCTGACGGCCGGCGCCGGGCCGACCACCACCGGCCCGGCCGCGAGCGACCCGTACGCCAGCGGCAGTCCGCGCCGCACGGCCGGGCTGTGCGGCGTGCTCGCGCCGACGACCGCGCCCGAGCCGCCGGAGCCGCCGCAGTCACAGGCCCCGGCGTCCCCGGCCGCCTCGGGGCAGGGGGTCAGCCCTGCTCCGTAGCACCGTCCTTGCCGGTGCCCGTGCTCTTGTCCTCGCCGCCGGGGGCGCTGCTGCTGCTGTTACCCGAGCCCGTGAACCTGTCCCGCAGCTTGCCGCCCAGGTCCGCCGTACCGCCGGCGATGTCGCCGACCAGCTTCATCAGCGGGTCCTTGCTGGTGCGCACCGTGTCGGCGTAGTGCGCGGCGGACTGCCGGAAGGAGTCGGTCACCGAGGTGTCCTTGTCCTCCTCGCGCCGCGGGTAGTGGCCGTCCATGATCCGCTGGTAGTCGCGGTTCTGCGACCACTTCTTCAGCTCGGCCGCCCGCACCGTCGTGAAGGGGTGCGTCCGGGGCAGCACGTTGAGGATCTTCAGCACGGAGTCGCGCAGGTCGCCGCTCCGCTCGTACTCCTCGGCCTGGGCGAGGAACGCGTCGACGTTCATCTCGTGCAGGTGGTTGCCGCCCGCGAGCTTCATCAGCCCGCGCATCGAGGCGTGCACGTCCTGTCCCACCAGCAGCCCCGCCCGGTCCGCCGACAGCTCCGACTTGCGGAACCACTCGCGCAGCGCCGTCACGAGCCCCATGATCGCCACGTTGCCCAGCGGGATCCACGCGATCTTGAGCGCCAGGGTCGTCAGGAACAGCAGGATCGTGCGGTACACGGCGTGCCCCGACAGGGCGTGGCCCACCTCGTGGCCCACCACCGCCCGCATCTCCTCCTCGTCGAGCAGCTCGACGAGGCCCGTGGTGACCACGATGATCGGCTCGTCCAGCCCGATGCACATGGCATTGGGCTTCGGGTCCTGCTGCACGTACATCTGCGGGACCTTCTCCAGGTCCAGGATGTAACAGGCGTCCAGGAGCATCGCGTGCAGGTGCGGGAACTGCGTCTCGCCCACCCGGACGGAGTCCGACAGGAAGAGCAGTCGCAGACTGCGCTCCGGCAGCAGCCCGCTGAGCGCCTTGAAGACCGTGTCGAAGCCGGTCAGTTTGCGCAGGGCCACGAGCGCGGACCGGTCCGCCGGATGCTCGTACGCCCGTGAGGAAATACCGGGGAACCTCTTGCGGTCCCGCGCCGGTGCCTTCTCGAATCCCGTCCCCGTCATAGCGCCCTCCCCGTTGGTGTGTGCGGCTGGCCGCCCGTCTATCCTCTCCAACGCCTGAGTCGACGTGAGCGTGCCCCAGGCCCCCGCATACGATGTGAGCGAAATCTCCGCCCGCTCCCCGACTCGATAGGTACCTGCCTGATGAGCCTCGCCTCCACCGCCCACAACCTGGTCGTCCTCGCCTCCGAGGGAGCCGAGCAGCACGGCGGCAACCACGACAGCCTGAACCCGTACCTGACCGGCGGTGCGGCCCTCGCCATCCTCTTCCTGATGCTGTGGGTCACCACGCGCATGAACCGGGACCGCTGAACCGTCATACGCCGAGTACGCGCCCGTAGGCGGGTCCCTGCCGCGTCACCGGGCCAGTAGGCTCTGCGCTCATGGGAGAGCAGGAAATGCCGACCGGCCCGGTCAAGCGCAGGCTCGGGGTGATGGGCGGGACATTCGACCCGATCCACCACGGACACCTGGTGGCCGCCAGTGAGGTGGCCGCGCTGTTCCACCTCGACGAGGTGATGTTCGTACCGACCGGCGAGCCGTGGCAGAAGTCGCAGCGGGCCGTGTCGTCCGCCGAGGACCGGTACCTGATGACGGTCATCGCGACCGCATCGAACCCGCAGTTCTCGGTGAGCCGCATCGACATCGACCGCGGCGGCCCGACGTACACGATCGACACCCTGAGGGACCTGAGCGCCCTCAACGACGACGCCGACCTCTTCTTCATCACCGGCGCCGACGCCCTCGCGCAGATCCTGACCTGGCGGAACGCCGAGGAGCTCTTCGCCCTCGCGCACTTCATCGGCGTCACCCGGCCGGGCCACGTGCTCACCGACGACGGCCTGCCCGAGGGAGGCGTCTCCCTCGTCGAGGTTCCGGCGCTGGCCATTTCGTCCACGGACTGCCGTGCACGCGTGGCCAAGGGGGATCCTGTCTGGTACCTCGTGCCCGACGGCGTGGTCCGCTACATCGACAAGCGTGAGCTGTACCGGGGAGCCTGAGCTTCCGGAGAGAGGGGCCCCGCGGTGAACGACCGACACGAGCCGTACGACCCGTATGCCGGCCAGGAGCAGCAGATCGTCGGCTACGACGCGTACGGGCGGCCGGTGTACGGCCAGGTGCCCGCGCAGCCCGCCACGGACCCGGCGCCCCCCTACGAGCAGCAGCAGTACGAGCAGGGCTACGGCTACGACTACCAGGGGTACGGCCAGCAGCAGGCCCCGCAGCCCCAGCAGCAGGCTCCGCAGTACTACCCGCAGCAGCCGCAGCAGCAGTACCCCCAGACCTCCCAGGCCCCGCAGTACGGGTACGACACCCAGGCGGGGCAGCAGTACGACACCCAGGCCACCCAGCAGTGGATCCCGCAGCAGGTCGCCCCAGAGGCCCCGGCGCAGGCGCCCCTGCGGGCCCCCGCGCCCGAGCCGGAGTACCGTCCCGCCGCCGCGCAGGTCCCGGAGCCCCGCCGGGCCGACGGGGCTCCGGGCGGGCAGGGCCAGGGGCCCTCGTACCGCACCGAGCAGTTCGCCTTCATCGACCAGCCGGACGAGGACTCCGAGGACGTCATCGACTGGCTCGCCTTCACCGAGAGCCGCACCGAGCGCCGCGAGGAGGCCCGCCGGCGCGGCCGCAACCGGGTGGTGGCGCTGATCGTCGTCCTGGCCGTCTTCGTCGTCGCGGGCCTCGGCTACCTCTGGTACGCGGGCAAGCTGCCGTTCCTGGAGGGCCCCGGCAAGGCGTCGAACGGCGCGTCCGCCACGGGCCCGCAGAAGCGCGACATGATCGTCGTGCACCTGCACAACACCAAGAAGGGCGGCACCTCCACGGCGCTGCTCGTCGACAACGTGACCACCAAGCAGGGCGCCACCGTCCTCGTGCCGAACACGCTGAACGTCTCCAGGGACGACGGCACCACCGCACAGCTGGGCAAGGCCGTCGAGGACGGCGGTCTGGGCGTACGGGAATCCCTCGACTCGGTCTTCGGCACCCGCATCGGCGGCACCTGGCGGCTGGACACCCCCTTCCTGGAGAACTTCGTCGAGCTGGTCGGCGGCATCGAGGTCGACACCGACGTGGCCGTCCCGGCGGACGACGCGGCGAAGGCGCCCGCCGTCGGCCAGGGCCCGAAGCAGAGCCTCAGCGGTGCGATGGCCGTCGCTTACGCCACGTACAAGGCGCAGGGCGAGCCGGAGGCCAAGCAGCTGGACCGCCTCGGCAAGGTCCTGCTGGGCCTGCTGCGCAAGGTGCCCGGCGATCCGAAGTCGGCGGCGATGACCGTGGAGACCACCGGACAGATCCTGGACCCGGCGCTGAACGCGCAGACGCTGGGCGCGCTGCTGTCCAAGCTCGGAGAGCACGCCAAGGTGGGCGCGTACCGCACCGACGTGCTCGGGGTGAAGCCGGACGGCGGCCTCACGGACGAGGCCAACAAGAAGGTGGTCAAGGAGGTCCTCGGCGGCTCCGTCACGGAGGCCCAGCCCGGGGCCCTGCCGCGGGTCGGCCTGAAGGACGCGACCGGCGACGAGAAGACGAACACGGCGGCGAAGGCGGCCCTGCTCAACGGCGGCTACACCCTGGTGGACGGCGGCAAGGCCGACAAGACCGCTCCGGCGTCGCAGATCACGTACCAGGACGACGCGCAGCGGGACAAGGCGATCGAGGTCTCCAAGACGCTGGGGCTGCCCGAGACGGCCGTGAAGAAGGCCGAGAACGCGGTGAACGCGGACGTCGTGGTGACCCTGGGCAAGGATTACAAACCGTCCTGAGCCCTCCGAGGCCTACTGCGGACTACTCCGGTGGGCCCCGTCGGGAACGGCCCCGCCCGCGCGGCACGCTGCGCGCGGGCGGTGTCGGCGGTACATGAGACCCTTGTAAGGATCTGCCCGCCAACCCGAAAGCATGGCCAGTGACCGCCACGGACCGCTCCATCGAGCTCATCACCGCCGCCGCCCAGGCCGCGGCCGACCGGCTCGCGCACGACATCATCGCGTACGACGTCAGCGACGTGCTGTCGATCACCGACGCCTTCCTGCTCGCTTCGGCGCCCAACGACCGCCAGGTCAAGTCGATCGTCGACGAGATCGAGGAGAAGCTCCTGAAGGAGCTGGGCGCCAAGCCGGTGCGCCGCGAAGGCGACCGCGACGCCCGCTGGATCCTGCTCGACTACATCGACATCGTCGTCCACGTGCAGCACAGCGAGGAGCGCGTCTTCTACGCGCTGGAGCGCCTGTGGAAGGACTGCCCCGAGATCGACCTCCCCGAGGACGCCAAGCTCACCAAGGGCAAGGCCGAGGAGCACGCCGCGCTGCGCGCCGCGCAGGGCGACGACGAACTGGACGGTGATCTGTTCTGAGCGCGACGAACGACGGTACGACCGCGACCGGCAGCGGCAAGACCGGCAACGGCAAGACCGGCCGCAAGATCGTCCTGTGGCGGCACGGCCAGACCTCCTGGAACCTGGAGCGACGCTTCCAGGGCTCCACGGACATCGAGCTGACCGAGGCCGGTGTGGCGCAGGCGCGCCGTGCCGCCCGGCTGCTCGCCTCGCTGAAGCCCGACGCCATCGTCGCCTCGGACCTGATGCGCGCCTCCGCCACGGCTGCCGAGCTGGCGGCCGTCACGGGTCTGGCGGTGACGCACGACGAGGCGCTGCGCGAGACGTACGCCGGCGAATGGCAGGGCCTCACGCACGACGAGATCCTGGACAAGTACGGCGACCAGTACGCGGCGTGGAAGCGCGGCGAGGCGGTCCGCCGCGGTGGCGGCGAGCTGGAGACCGAGGTCGCCGACCGGGCCGCGCCGGTGGTGCTGGAACACGCAGACCGGCTGCCCCCCGGCGGCACGCTCGTGGTGGTCAGCCACGGCGGCACCATCCGTACGACGATCGGCCGTCTGCTGGGCCTGGAGTCGTACTACTGGGAGGGCCTGGGCGGGCTCTCCAACTGCTGCTGGTCCGTGCTGGGCGAGGGCGCGCGCGGCTGGCGGCTGATGGAACACAACGCCGGCACGCTGCCCGAACCGGTGCTCGGCGACGACGACTGAGCCCACCTCGGAGCGGCTCCCACCCGGATTTCACTTTCCGGCTGGTCACAGGCTAGAGTTCTTCTTGTTCGCAGCGCAGAACACCGGAAACGGGGGGAGCGTCGCGGAGAGCGGGGCTATAGCTCAGTTGGTAGAGCGCCTGCATGGCATGCAGGAGGTCTGGAGTTCAATTCTCCATAGCTCCACAATCAAGATCCCGTCCCCAACAGGGGGCGGGATCTTTGCTTTTGTCCACAGCTGCCCGAGCGAGCACCGGCATGGCAGAATCGGACGGCCGGAGGGGGACACGACGGCCCGACGCGGGAGGGAGTCGCTGACGGATGGGTGCACACCGGCGGCGGTGCGACTGGTGCAACAACGGCACGCCGATCGTGCGGGACATGGAGCCGGTCAATCCCGACTACCAGTACTGGTGCGAGGAATGTGCGCGGGCGCTGATCATAAAAGGCGACCCGATCGAGACGTACCGCGAGCTGGAGGGCGAGCCGATCTACGGGCGGCTGCTCGACGAGCACTGCACGCTGAAGCGGTTCTACCAGTTTGCGCGTGCGTGACCCAGAGACGTGCGGCTCGTCAGGGTATGTGACGAACTGCCATGAAACGGACATGGCCCGGGATCCGCGGAAACCGATTTTTGGACCAGGGCCATCACCGTGTAATGTTTGGGATGTCGCCAAGGGGAACCGGAAACGGGCCACGAAGCGGCAGGCAAGACAAGGGGCTATAGCTCAGTTGGTAGAGCGCCTGCATGGCATGCAGGAGGTCTGGAGTTCAATTCTCCATAGCTCCACAGTGAAGAAGCGGGCCACCCGGAAACGGGTGGCCCGCTTCTCGTCGTGCGTCCACCGGCCGGAAGGGCAGAGCACCGCTGGGGGCCGCTGCGGTACCCTGACGCCATGCGTGCCGTACGCCTTCTGCTTACCGAGCCGCGCTGAACAGTTCCGACCCCACGAAGCGGTCGGCCCGGCGCGGCGCCCCCTCCTGTGCGAGGGGTTTTTTCGTTTGGGCAGCAGAACCGGCAGAGACGATCGATGGAGCTTCAGGAATCATGAGCGAGACGAACACCCCGGCCCCCGAGGCGGCCGAGGCGCACCGTTACACGGCTGCCGTGGCCGCCGACATCGAGGCACGCTGGCAGGACGTATGGGACGCGCAGGGCACGTACGAGGCCCCGAACCCGACCGGTGACCTGGCCGGTGACGCGGCGGTCGTCGCGCGCCCGAAGAAGTTCATCATGGACATGTTCCCGTACCCCTCGGGTGCGGGCCTGCACGTCGGCCACCCGCTCGGGTACATCGCCACCGACGTCTTCGCCCGCCACCAGCGGATGACCGGCCACAACGTCCTGCACACCCTGGGCTTCGACGCCTTCGGCCTGCCGGCCGAGCAGTACGCCGTGCAGACCGGTACGCACCCGCGCGTGTCGACCGAGGCGAACATCGAGAACATGAAGGTCCAGCTGCGCCGGCTGGGTCTGGGCCACGACAGGCGCCGGTCGTTCGCGACGATCGACCCGGACTACTACAAGTGGACCCAGTGGATCTTCCTGCAGATCTACAACTCCTGGTACGACGCGGACGCCGCGAAGGCCCGGCCCGTCGCCGAGCTGGTCGCCTCCTTCGAGGACGGCTCCCGTGAGCTGCCCGGCGGCGCCTCCTGGGCGGCGCTGAGCGCGGCCGAGCGGGCCGACGTGCTGAACGGGTACCGGCTGGCGTACGCCTCGGACGCGCCCGTCAACTGGTGCCCCGGCCTGGGCACCGTACTGGCCAACGAGGAAGTCACCGCCGACGGCCGGTCCGAGCGCGGCAACTTCCCCGTCTTCAAGTCCAGGCTGAGCCAGTGGAACATGCGGATCACGGCCTACGCCGACCGCCTGATCGACGACCTGGACGCGCTGGACTGGCCCGAGGCCATCAAGCTGCAGCAGCGCAACTGGATCGGTCGCAGCGAGGGCGCGCGCGTGGACTTCGCGGTCGGCGACGGCGAAGCCATCACGGTCTTCACCACCCGCCCCGACACGCTGTTCGGCGCCACCTACATGGTGCTGGCCCCCGAGCACGAGCTGGTCTCGAAGATCGTCCCGTCGGAGTGGCCCGAGGGCACCCACCAGCTGTGGACCGGCGGCAACGCGACCCCGGCCGAGGCCGTGGACTCGTACCGCAAGCAGGCCGCCGCGAAGTCGGACGTCGAGCGGCAGGCCGAGGCCAAGGACAAGACCGGCGTCTTCACCGGCGCGTACGCGACCAACCCGGTCAGCGGCGACCAGGTGCCCGTCTTCATCGCCGACTACGTGCTGATGGGCTACGGCACCGGCGCGATCATGGCCGTCCCGGCCCACGACGGGCGCGACTTCGAGTTCGCGCGCGCCTTCGAGCTGCCGATGCGCTGCGTCGTAGCGCCGACGGACGACCGTGACGCCGACCCGCTGGAGTGGGAGGGCGCGTTCACCTCGTACGACGGCACGATCGTCAACTCGACGGGCGAGGGAATCTCGCTGGACGGCCTGGGCGTGGTCGAGGCCAAGGCCGCGATCACCGACTGGCTGGCCGAGCGCGGCATCGGCGAGGGAACCGTGAACTTCCGGCTGCGCGACTGGCTGTTCAGCCGCCAGCGCTACTGGGGCGAGCCCTTCCCGATCGTCTACGACGAGGACGGCGTCGCCTACCCGCTGCCCGAGTCGATGCTGCCGCTGGAGCTGCCGGAGGTCGAGGACTACTCGCCGCGCACCTTCGCGCCCGACGACGCGGCCTCCCAGCCGGAGACCCCGCTGTCGCGCAACCAGGAATGGGTCAACGTCGAGCTGGACCTGGGCGACGGTCGCGGGGTGCGGTCCTTCCGGCGCGAGACCAACACCATGCCGAACTGGGCCGGCTCCTGCTGGTACGAGCTGCGCTACCTGGACCCGAACAACGGCTCGGCCCTGGTCGACCCGGAGATCGAGAAGTACTGGATGGGCCCGCGCGAGGGCCAGCCGCACGGCGGCGTCGACCTGTACGTGGGCGGCGCCGAGCACGCGGTGCTGCACCTGCTGTACGCGCGGTTCTGGTCCAAGGTGCTGTTCGACCTGGGCCACGTCTCCTCGGTGGAGCCGTTCCACAAGCTGTTCAACCAGGGCATGATCCAGGCGTACGCGTACACCGACTCGCGCGGTGTGTACGTCCCGGCGGCCGAGGTCGAGGAGCGGGACGGCGGCTACTTCCACCAGGGCCAGCCGGTCAAGCGCGAGCACGGCAAGATGGGCAAGTCCCTGAAGAACGCCGTCACGCCGGACGAGATCTGCGAGGAGTACGGCGCGGACACCCTGCGCCTGTACGAGATGGCGATGGGCCCGCTGGACGTCTCGCGTCCCTGGGACACCCGTGCCGTCGTCGGCCAGTACCGGCTGCTGCAGCGCCTGTGGCGCAACGTGGTGGACGAGGAGACGGGCGCCGTGACGGTCGTCGACGGGGAGCCGGACGAGGCCACCCTGCGCGCCCTGCACAAGGCGATCGACGGGGTCGGCGCCGATATGGCCGCGCTGCGCTTCAACACCGCCATCGCGAAGATCACCGAGCTGAACAACACCCTGACGAAGGCGGGCCGGCCGCTGGAGCGCTCGGTCGCGGAGCGGCTGGTGCTGCTGGTGGCCCCGCTGGCGCCGCACATCGCCGAGGAGCTGTGGCAGCGGCTGGGCCACGGCGAGTCGGTCGTCCACCAGGACTTCCCGGTCGCCGACCCGGCGTACGTCGTGGACGAGAGCGTCACGTGCGTCGTCCAGATCAAGGGCAAGGTCAAGGCCCGCCTGGAGGTGTCTCCGGCCATCTCCGACGCCGAGCTGGAGCAGCTGGCGCTGGCCGACGAGGCGGTCGTGGCGGCGCTGGGCGGGGCGGAGATCCGCAAGGTGATCGTGCGCGCGCCGAAGCTGGTGAACATCGTCGTCTGACGCAGCAGGCGTGCCCGGCGGGCGCGTCTAGGGGTATTCCCGTACGGGCAGGTTGGGGGTTCGATTGGAACCCGCGGCCTGCCCGTGGCGTTTACGGTGGAAGGGACGTAAACGGCTGGGGAAGGGACCCTCATGGAGGCGGCTTTTATCATCGTGGCCCTGGTGCTGCTGTTCGCCTTCCTGGGGCTCGGTGTCTACGTGACGACGAAGGTGGTCAAGGCCGCGGCGCGCGGCGTGGACCGGACCATCACCCAGGCCCGCCGCACGGTGGAGGACACCACCCTGAAGGCCCGCAGCTTCGGCCAGGTCGGTGTCCCGGGCGCGCTGGCCACGCTGCGGCTGGACCTGCGCA
The DNA here is from genome assembly GCF_045822005.1 of Streptomyces stoeckheimensis. Taxonomy (NCBI): domain Bacteria; kingdom Bacillati; phylum Actinomycetota; class Actinomycetes; order Kitasatosporales; family Streptomycetaceae; genus Streptomyces; species Streptomyces stoeckheimensis. Next base: position 6,021,867 of record NZ_CP169550.1, read on the forward strand.
ATTCGATGCGGGCGACGCAGCAGGCGCTGTACGAGGGGGTCCAGGCGGACGCCTCGCTGAAGGAGTCGATCGGGCTGTTCGAGCGGCTGAGCGCGCACGGGCACGAACTCGACGACGAGCTGAAGCGCCTGGAGGCGGAGCCCGACCGGCAGCGGATCGCGGCGGTCCTGCCGGAGCTGCGGGAGCGCACGGCGCGGATCACGCAGGCCTCGGACTCGCTGCGCTGGGCGGCGCGCGACCGTGCGCGGCGCTTCGCGGAAGATGACCTGTCGCACCTGTCGGCCCAGATCGACGTCGAGTCGGGCGCCCTGCGGGACTGGTACCGCGCCCCGGCCGACGACCTCCCCTACGCCGCGCCCACGACACCGACGCCTCCCACGGCTCCCACGGCTCCCACGGCTCCCACGGCTCCCATGTGGAACACCCCCCAGCCCGCAGCCCTCTCGGAACCCACCCCGACCCCCCAGTACCCCTGGCAGAAGACCCGCCGCCCGGAGGCGACGACCTGAGGCGGAGCCCTCTCAGCCTCGCCGGCGTTTGAGGCGCGGGGTCCGGGGCGGAGCCCCAGGGGGCCGGGGCGCAGCCCGGGCCCCTTTCTTTTCAGCCCGTCCGGCGTTTGAGGACCGGGGTCCGGGCGGAGCCCGGGGAACGGTGGAAGGGCGGGTAGGGGACCCAGCCCCGCAGGGCCGAGCACCCGCAGCCTCCGCGGCAGCAGCAGCCTCCGCGGCACCCGCAGCCTCCGCGGCAGCAGCAGCCGGACGGCCGGAGCCTTGGCGGGGCCCGGCGGAACCCCTTGGCGGGGCCCGGCGGAACCGGGGGCGGGGGCCCGGTGGCAGGTCACCCGGAGGCGTGGCCGGAGGGCCACCGGTAGACCCGGGCTGCCGGAACACCCCCACTGCCGGTAACCTCCGCCTCATGTCCCGCCATGTCGCGATCGTCACGGATTCCACGGCCTACCTGCCCCAACCGGCCATGGCGCGGCACGGAATCACCTCCGTCCCGCTGACCGTGGTCCTCGGCGACGAGGCCCTGGAAGAGGGCACCGAGATCTCGGCCAGGAGCCTCGCCCTGGCCCTGCAGAAGCGCCGCTCGGTCACCACCTCCCGCCCCAGCCCAGAGGACTTCGTCCGGGCCTACAGGGCGGCTGTGGAGGCCGGTGCGACCGGCATCGTCAGCCTGCACCTGTCGGCGGAGTTCTCCGGCACGTACGACGCCGCCGTGCTCGCCGCGAAGACCGCCACGGTGCCCGTCCGCGTCGTCGACACCGGCATGGTCGCCATGGCCCTGGGCTTCTGCGCCCTGGCCGCGGCGGAAGTGGCCGAAGCCGGGGGGTCCCTCGACGAGGCCGTTGCCGCCGCGGAGAAGCGGGCCGCCGGCATGTCCGCGTACTTCTACGTCGACACCCTCGACTACCTCCGCCGCGGCGGCCGCATCGGGGCCGCGCAGGCCCTGCTCGGCTCGGCGCTCGCGGTCAAGCCGCTGCTGACGCTGGACGGCGGGCGGATCGAGATGCTGGAGAAGGTGCGTACGGCCTCCAAGGCCATAGCCCGCCTGGAGGAGCTGGCCGTCGAGCGCGCCGGCTCCGGCCCCGTCGACGTGGCCGTGCACCACCTCGCGGCTCCGGAACGCGCGGAGAAGCTCGCACAGCGGCTCCGTGAGCGCATCCCGGGGCTGGTCGAGCTGCACGTCAGCGAGGTCGGCGCGGTGATCGGGGCACACACCGGACCGGGGTTGCTGGCGGCGGTCGTCTCCCCGCGCTGATCACTGGATCGAGTGACGGAGATATCCACAACGCCCGGTCCATCCACCGGAATTGAGGCTTCCGAACGGGTGTCGCGGATCGGCCCTACCGTCGTGGCATGACTCTTCGTACGCGCACGTCAGGTCCCGCCGGCGCCACCAGTGGCCCCGGCCGTCCCCGCCTCTCCGACGGCCGTCTGCGGCACCGCCGCGGACAGCGACCCGGCCGCCCCGACCCCGCGGTCGTGCGGCGCCGGGCCGAGGCCCTGCTCGGAGCGGGCCGCCCTCCGGGCGCTCCGCCGCCTCCGACCGGGGACGCCTCGGCCGAGGCGGCTCCGCCGGGAGCCCGCTCCGTCGGGGCGGTGGCCGAGCCCGGGGCCGCGGCCCGGCCGGATCGACTGGTCTGGCCCGATCCGGGTGTCCGGGCCGATGAGCCTGCCCGATCCGATGAACCCGCCCGGGGCGGGGCGACGGCTCCGCCCGAGGGTCGGGAGGTGCCCGGCGGGGCTCTGCGGTGGCCCGCGGTGCGGGAGCGGCTGCCCGTGTGGCTGCAGACCCGCTGCGGGGTGGAGCCGCGCACGGTGGCGGCCGTCTCGGTGGTGCTCGTCGTCGCCGTCGGGTTCGCCGTGCAGCAGTACGGGGCGGCCCGGCCCCGGCCGGTGACCGCACCCGCCGTGGTGGCACCCGCGGCGGCCGCCCTGCCGGCGCCGACCGTGGCGCGGGCGGGCCCCGGCGTCGGCTCCGGTCCCATCCTGGTGGACGTCAGCGGCAAGGTCCGTGACCCGGGGGTGCGCAAGCTGCCTCCCGGCTCGCGGGTGGAGGATGCCTTGGCCGCCGCCGGGGGAGTGCGGCCCGGGACGGACACCACCGGCCTGAACCGGGCCCGCGTCCTGATGGACGGCGAGCAGGTGCTGGTGGGCGCTCCGGCCCCACCGCCGCCGATGACGGGCCGTGGAGCTCCGGCGGCGGGGCCGCTGAGCCTCGGCACGGCCACGGCCGAGCAACTGGACGGCCTGCCGGGGGTCGGCCCGGTCCTCGCGCAGCACATCGTCGACTTCCGCACGGCACGCGGGGGCTTCCGCTCCGTCGAGGAGCTCCGGCAGGTCAACGGGATCGGTGAGCGCCGCTTCGCCGACCTGCGCGAGCTGGTGCGACCGTGAGCCGGCACGGCGGACCGGGGCGGGGTCCGGCCGGGCAGGCCCCGAGCGGGCGCGGACCGGCGGGGCGGGGCCCGCGTGGGCGGGGCTCGATCGGCCACGAGCGTGCTGCGCCGGGGCGGGCCGGGCGGGATCCGGCGGACCTGGACCCGGACCCGGGCCCGCCGGGGAGCGGGCGGCACGTGTCGGAGGCGGGCGGGCAGGTTGCGTGGGCTGCGGCCGAGCAGGAACCTGCGGAGCGGGTTCCTGGCGTGCGGGATCAGAGCGTGCGGGATCAGAGGGTGCCGGATCCGAGCGAGCCGGGTGGAGGTGAGGGGGGTTCGGGTCGGCCGGAGCGGGGGGTGGGGGAAGCGGGGCCTCTGGATGTGCGGTTGGTGGGGCCGGCTCTTGCCGTGTGGGCGGCGGCCGCCGTGGGGCTGGGGGTGCCCGTCGGAGGGAGTGTCGCGGCGGCGGGGCTGGGAGTGGGTGCGGCCGGGGTGTTGATGCTGGTCGGCCGGAGGCGCTCCGGGCCGTTCCGGGCGGCCGTGGCGGCCGTGCTGCTGTGCGCGGCCGCCGGGGCCGGGCTGGCGGGGCTCCAGCGGGCCGAGGCGCGGGCGGGGCCGGTCCCGGAGCTGGCCCGGGGGCATGCCCGGGTGCTCGCGGATCTCACCGTGGACTCCGACCCGCGGACCGCCCGGACCGGGAGCGGGCCGCCGGTGGTGGTGCTCGACGCGGTGGTGACCCGGGTGACCGGGGCCGACGGTGCCCGGACCCGGGTGTCGACTCCGGTGCGGGTGCTGGCGGGGCATCCGGGGTGGGCCCGGTTGCAGCCCTCGACACGGGTCGCGGTGGTGGCCCGGCTGGCCCCGGCGCGGGACGGGGAGCGGGCCGTCGCCCTGCTCCGGCCGGCCGGGGACGCCCCGCCGCGGGTGACCGGCGGTCCGGACGCCGTGCAGCGGATCGCCGGGCGGCTGCGGGCCGGGCTGCGCGAGGTCACCGACGGGCTGGCCCCGGACGCCAGGGCCCTGCTGCCCGGGCTGGTGGTCGGGGACACCTCCCGGGTGGAGCCCGATCTGCACGACGCGTTCCGCGCCACCGATCTGCTGCACCTGCTGGCCGTCTCCGGGTCCAACCTGACCGTGGTGCTCTTCCTGCTCATCGGCTCCCCGGCCCGCGCGCAGCAGGCCGAGCGGGGCGGCCTGGCGCCCCGCCTGGGGCTCTCGTTGCGGGCGACGGCCCTGTGCGGGGTGGCGCTGACCCTGGCCTTCGTCGTGGTGTGCCGGCCGGAGCCCAGCGTGCTGCGGGCCGCGGCCTGCGGCTCGGTCACCCTGCTGGCCATCGCCACCGGGCGGCGCAGATCCCTGATCCCGGCGCTGGCCGCCGCGGTCCTGCTGCTGGTGCTCTACGACCCCTGGCTGGCCCGGAGCTACGGCTTCCTGCTCTCCGTCCTGGCCACCGGGGCCCTGCTGACGCTGGCTCCCCGGTGGAGCGAGGCCCTGCAGCGGCGCGGGATGCGGCCCCGCCTTGCCGAGGCGCTGGCGGCCGCGGCGGCGGCCCAGGCGGTGTGCGCGCCGGTCGTCGCGGTGCTGTCGGCCCGGGTGAGCCTGGTGGCGGTGCCCTGCAACCTGCTGGCCGAGCTGGCGGCGGGACCCGCCACGGTCCTGGGGTTCGCCGCGCTGGCGGCGGCCCCGGTGTGCCGGCCGGTGGCCGAGGTGCTCGCCTGGTGTGCGGGCGTGCCCGCCGGGTGGATCGCCGCCGTGGCCCGGGGTGGTGCGGGACTGCCCGGGGCGGAGCTGGGCTGGCCCGGCGGGGTGGGCGGAGGGTTGCTGCTCGCCACGGTCACCTTCGCGGCGGTGGTGCTCGGCAGGCGGTTCGGCCGTGGGCGATGGCTCGCCTCCGCCCTGGCCGTGGTGCTGCTCCTCGCCGTACTGAGGCCGCCGCTGGTCACTCGTACGGTCAAGGGCTGGCCGCCGCCCGACTGGATCTACACCCAGTGCGCGGTGGGCCAGGGGGACGCCGCCGTGCTCGCGGTCGGCCCGGGGACGGCCGTGGTGGTGGACGCGGGCCCCGAGCCCGGGCCGGTGGACGCCTGCCTGAGGGAGCTGGGCGTGAGCCGGGTGCCGCTGCTCCTGCTGACCCATTTCCACGCCGACCACGTGGGCGGGTTGCCGGGGGTGCTCAGGGGCCGTTCGGTGGGTGTGGTGGAAGTCACCGGACTGGAAGAACCGCCCGGGCAGGCCGCGTTCGTACGGCGGACTGCGGCGGCCGCGGGAGTTCCCCTCGTCCGTGCCGCGGAGGGGGAGCGGCGCCGGGCCGGGCCGCTGGAGTGGCAGGTGCTGTGGCCGCCGGCCGGGGACGCTGCACTTGAGGGTCCCAACGACGCGAGCGTGGCCCTGCTGGTGCGGGGCGCGGGCCTGACCCTGCTCCTGTTGGGCGACCTCGAACCGGGCTCCCAGCAGGCCCTGCTGAGGAACCATCCGGAACTGGGGCCGGTCGACGTCCTCAAGGTCGCCCACCACGGCAGCGCCCATCAGGATCCCGGACTGTACGAGCGGATCCGGCCGCGCCTCGCGATCGTCCCGGTGGGCGCCGGGAACAGGTACGGGCACCCCGCGGCGGGTACGCTCGCCCGGCTGCGGGAGTCGGGTGCGGCCGTGCTGCGCACGGATGAGGACGGTTCGGTCGCCGTCACCGGCAGCGGCCCGCGGCTGCGGGCGTTCCCGGCCATTCGGCGACGGACCCGGCACGGGCATACCAGGAGTGACCACTCCGTTTGCCCACAACCCGACAGCATGATCGAATGCGTTTTCGCCAGAGCGGTCCAAGCCCACACAGCACGGGGGTGCATAAACCATGTTCAGTCGCAGACGGGGGATGGAGACGGCGGGAAGCGCCAGTCCCCAGACATCCGCGACACTGACGCTTCCTCATACCGCGCGGCTGCTCAGCTGCCGGGTGCTCGACACGGTCCACCAGCCGGTCCGGCAGGCCAAGTTCGAGGTGACCGACCCGATCGGCCGACGGATCGTCAGCGGGGAGACCGACCCGTACGGCGGGTTCACGGCGGCGGTGCCGGCGGGCGAGTACCGGCTGGCCGTCACGGCCGAGGGGTACGCGCCCTTCCACGGGGCGACGCTGGTGGGGGACCCGGCGCAGCCCGGTACCGGCGAGATCGTGCTGGACTCGGTGGATCCGCCGCTGCTCCCGCAGCCGGGCCACTGGGAGCTCGACCCGGGGCATTCGTCGATCGGGTTCTCGGCCCGGCACATCGGCTTCGCCCGGATCAACGGCCGGTTCAACACCTTCGCCGGCGCGGTCCGGATAGCCGACCGCATGGAGGACTCCTCCATGCGCGTGATCATCGACGCGGCGAGCATCGACACCGGGCTGCGGATGCGGGACGACCACCTGCGTTCCGCGGACTTCCTGGACGCGGCCCGCTACCCGACGGTGGAGTTCTACAGCGAGCGGTTCATCCACCGCAGCGGCAGTCACTGGACCGTGGCGGGCGCCCTCACCCTCCACGGGGTCAGCCGGTCCGTCACCCTGGACACCCGGTACCTGGGCCTGGGCACGGGCCTGGAGGGCGAGCCGAGGGCGGCCTGCCGGGCGACGGCCGAACTGAACCGCGAGGACTTCACGCTGAACTGGCAGTCGATGCTGGCGCAGGGGATCGCGGCGATCGGCTCGAACGTGGAAGTGGCCCTGGACATGCAGGTCGTGCACAAGGCCTGACGGGGCGGGGCCGGCCGCTACGGGGCTTCGAGCCAGCCGTCGTACTCGGCGGCGAGCTCGTCCAGGGCCGCGGCGTCCAGACCTTCGCGCGGGTCCTCGACGACCACCAGCCACTGGGCGTCCTCGGCGTCGTCCTCGCCAGCGAGGGCGTCGCGGACCAGCTGCGGTTCCTCCGGGAGGCCGAAGCGGTCGACCACCTCCCGTGCCACCTCCTCGGCGGCGTCGCGGTCGGGCAGGACCAGTACATGTCGCACGTTCACCCGGACATTCTCGGGTATGGGGGAGCGGGCTGCGGAAGCGGGCCGCGGAAGGGGCCGGGGGAAGGGGTCGGACCGCGAGGGTCTGTCAGTGCGGCGTGGGATGCTGGAGGCGATGGCCACCAGGAAGAATTCCACCGACGATCCGCTCGCCCCGATCACCCTTGCGGTGGGGCAGGAGGACCTGCTGCTCGACCGCGCCGTGCGGGAGGTCGTGACGGCGGCGCGCGCCGCCGATGCCGACACGGACGTGCGGGACCTCGCCTCCGAACAGCTCCAGCCCGGCACCCTGGCCGAGTTGACCAGCCCCTCGCTCTTCTCGGAGCGCAAGGTGCTCGTCGTGCGCAATGCGCAGGACCTCTCGGCCGACACGGTCAAGGAGGTCAAGGCGTACCTCGTCGCGCCGTTCGAGGAGATCGCCCTCGTCCTCCTGCACGCGGGCGGCGTCAAGGGCAAGGGCCTGCTGGACGCCGCGCGCAAGGCGGGTGCCCGCGAGATCGCCTGCCCGAAGATGACGAAGCCGGCCGACCGGATGGCGTTCGTACGGGGAGAGTTCCGGACGCTGGGCCGTTCGGCCACGCCCGAGGCCTGCCAGACGCTGGTCGACGCGATCGGCAGCGACCTGCGGGAGCTGGCGAGCGCGGCCGCGCAGCTGTGCGCGGACGTCGAGGGCACGATCGACGAGGCCGTGGTCGGCCGCTACTACACCGGCCGGGCCGAGGCCTCGAGCTTCACGGTCGCCGACCGGGCGGTGGAGGGGCGCGCCGCGGAGGCGCTGGAGGCCCTGCGCTGGTCCCTGTCCACCGGGGTGGCTCCGGTCCTGATCACCAGCGCGCTGGCCCAGGCGGTACGGGCGATCGGGAAGCTGGCCTCGGCCCCGCGGGGGGCCCGTCCCGGGGACCTCGCCCGTGACCTCGGCATGCCGCCGTGGAAGATCGACCGGGTCCGGCAGCAGATGCGGGGGTGGTCGGCGGACGGGGTCTCGGACGCGCTGCGCGCGGTGGCCGCGGCGGACGCGGGGGTCAAGGGCGGGGGCGACGATCCGGAGTACGCGCTGGAGAAGGCGGTCGTGGCGGTGGCGCGTGCGGCCCGCCCCCAGCGCGGCTGACTCCTCCACCGGGAAGCCCCGCGTCTCCCGGGCACGTCCACCGGCTTGCGGGCAGGTCCCCGGGGCGGCGGGCGGGTCATCGATTGCCGGGTAGGTCCGCCGGCTCCCGGAAAGCCCCCAGCTTCCGGACACGTCCACCGGCTTCCGGGAGCCCCCCAGCGCCCGGGCACGTCCCCCGGCTCCCGGGCAGGGCCCCGGGGCGGTGGGCGGGTCATCGATTGCCGGGTAGGTCCGCCGGCTGCCGGGAAGCCCACCAGGTCCCGGCCGACCCCTGGCGGGCCGGAAAGCCGCAGGTCCTACGCTCCCGGGCATGACGAAGTTCTACGCCACCGTGTGCCTGCCGCCGACTGCGCCCCGGAAGATCCCGAAGGCAGTGGCCGCCGCCCTGGCGCCCTACGACATCAACCTCGGCCGCGACCAGAATCCGGTCGGGCGCTGGGACTGGTGGGCGATCCGCGCGGGTGCGGGCAACGCCTACCTCGCGCTGCCCCAGTACGACGGCGACCGCCGCCTCGTCACGGCCTCGACCGTGCCGCGCAGGAAGGCCGATCTCGGTCCCCTCGGGCCGCTGGAATGCTACGGCGGGCCCCGGGGCCTGCTCGACTTCGACGGCATGCGGCAACGCGCGGCGCGCTCGTACGACGCCCTGCTCGACGCTTGGAACGAGCTGAGCGCGGTACACCCGCCGGCCCGCCCGCTCACGGACTTCCTCGCCCGCCACGAAGCCGATCCCGAGAGCTACTCCCCGGAGCAGGCCCGGGAGGACCATCTGTCCCAGCCGCTGGTGCAGGACGTGGCTCAGCGGGCCGTCGCGGGTGACCCGCACTTCGGGATGTCGCTCCTGGTCAACGACCCCGTCGCGTACTTCGCCCAGGAGCACGAGGAATCCCGGCTGTGGTCGGTCCGGTGTGCGGTGCCCGGCTTCGCCCTGGTCACCCTCGACGGCGCGTGGACGGACGCGCGCACGGAGGGCGAGGGCCGCTGGGAGCAGGCCAACCGCTATCTCGACCATCTCGACGCCGAGGCGGTCGTCCTCGACGTGCTCTGCCACTCCTGAGCGCACACGCCGAAGGCCCCGGCCGCTGCCCTGGGGAAGGGAGGCGGCCGGGGCCTTCGGTTACTTCTCGGGTTGCGCCGCACCCGCGTGGCGAACGCTTCGTGTGCGGCGCGGAGTGCCGGTCGGGAGCGGGAGAGAGGGCCCGCTGGATCCTTGCCCGGCGATCACATCAGGGGCTCAGCCCTGAAGGGAGGCAACCTTGGTCGCCAGCGCCGACTTCTTGTTGGCGGCGGCGTTCTTGTGGATGACACCCTTCGAGACGGCCTTGTCGAGCGCGCGGGAAGCGGCGCGGGAAGCCACGGTGGCCTTCTCGACGTCACCGGCGACGACGGCCTCACGGGCCTTGCGGATGGCGGTCTTGAGCGAGGACTTGACGGCCTTGTTGCGAAGGCGAGCCTTCTCGTTCGTCTTGTTGCGCTTGACCTGGGACTTGATGTTCGCCACGAAAGAGCCTTTGCAGGTTCAGAGATTTGATCTTCGGATTGCGTCCCGTAGAGCTAGAGGGCACACGAGACACAGCTGCTCAGGTTACCAGCTGCCGTCCGACCGGCCCAAACCGAGCGCACTCCCCGGTTCATGGGACCATGGGAGTCTGCGTATAGATCCGACTAGACCCGACCAGATCTGATTTCACGCAGACCGACGCCCACCACTTCGTTCCGACTGCGACCCGAGAATCAGGACACTGCGTGCCCGCGATCCCCAGCCACGTGCCCGAGCCGAGCCGTACCGACCCGGCGCTGATCCGCAACTTCTGCATCATCGCGCACATCGACCACGGCAAGTCGACCCTTGCCGACCGGATGCTCCAGCTCACCGGTGTGGTGGACTCGCGGCAGATGCGCGCCCAGTACCTCGACCGCATGGACATCGAGCGTGAGCGCGGCATCACGATCAAGTCCCAGGCCGTCCGGCTGCCCTGGGCGCCGAACACGGGTGAGGACCAGGGCAAGACCCACGTCCTGAACATGATCGACACCCCCGGGCACGTCGACTTCACCTACGAGGTCTCGCGCTCCCTGGCGGCGTGCGAGGGCACGGTCCTCCTGGTGGACGCGGCTCAGGGCATCGAGGCGCAGACCCTCGCCAACCTGTACCTGGCGATGGAGAAGGACCTCGCGATCGTCCCGGTCCTGAACAAGATCGACCTGCCGGCCGCCCAGCCGGAGAAGTTCGCCGAGGAGCTCGCGAACCTGGTCGGCTGCCAGCCCGAGGACGTCCTGCGCGTCTCGGCGAAGACCGGTCTCGGCGTGGACGTGCTGCTCGACAAGATCGTCGCCACGGTCCCGGCTCCGGTCGGCCCCAAGGACGCCCCCGCCCGCGCGATGATCTTCGACTCGGTCTACGACTCGTACCGCGGCGTCGTCACCTACGTCCGTGTCGTCGACGGCCAGCTCAACAAGCGCGAGCGCATCCGGATGATGTCGACCGGCGCCACGCACGAGCTGCTGGAGATCGGTGTCTCCTCCCCGGAGATGACCCCGGCCGACGGCATCGGCGTCGGCGAGGTGGGCTACATCATCACCGGCGTGAAGGACGTCCGTCAGTCCAAGGTCGGTGACACCATCACCAGCCTGAACAACGGCGCGACCGAGGCCCTCGGCGGCTACAAGGACCCGCGCCCGATGGTCTTCTCGGGCCTGTACCCGCTCGACGGCTCGGACTACCCGGACCTGCGCGAGGCCCTGGACAAGCTGCAGCTCAACGACGCCGCGCTGGTCTACGAGCCGGAGACCTCGGCGGCGCTGGGCTTCGGCTTCCGCGTCGGCTTCCTCGGCCTGCTCCACCTGGACGTGGTGCGCGAGCGCCTGGAGCGCGAGTTCGGCCTCGACCTGATCGCCACCGCGCCGAACGTGGTCTACCGCGTCGTCCTGGAGGACGGCAAGGAGGTCACCGTCACCAACCCGAGCGAGTTCCCCGAGGGCAAGATCAGGGACGTGTTCGAGCCGGTCGTACGGGCCACCCTGCTCGCGCCCTCCGAGTTCATCGGCGCGATCATGGAGCTCTGCCAGCAGCGCCGCGGCACCCTCCTCGGGATGGACTACCTCTCCGAGGACCGGGTCGAGATCCGCTACACGCTCCCGCTCGCGGAGATCGTCTTCGACTTCTTCGACCAGTTGAAGTCCAAGACGCGCGGTTACGCCTCCCTCGACTACGAGCCCACCGGCGAGCAGGCCGGCAGCCTGGTCAAGGTCGACATCCTGCTGCACGGCGACAAGGTCGACGCCTTCTCCGCCGTCTGCCACAAGGACGCCGCCTACGCCTACGGCGTGCGCCTGGTCGCCAAGCTGCGCGAGCTCATCCCGCGGCAGGCCTTCGAGATCCCGATCCAGGCGGCCGTCGGCTCCCGCGTCATCGCCCGCGAGACCATCCGCGCCATCCGCAAGGACGTCCTCGCCAAGTGCTACGGCGGTGACATCTCCCGTAAGCGGAAGCTGCTGGAGAAGCAGAAGGAAGGCAAGAAGCGCATGAAGATGGTCGGTTCCGTGGAGGTCCCGCAGGAGGCCTTCATCGCCGTCCTCTCCAGCGACGAGTCCGGCGGCAAGAAGAAGTAGCCGCCGCGTCGGCGTCCGATGTGCAGCAGGCCCCCGTGCTCCGGCGCGGGGGCCTGTTTCGTTATGAATCGGCTCCCCAGGGCCTCTTACGCGCCAGGCGGAGGGCCCCTAGTCTGATCACTGCTCGTTGGTTACTCGCCAGTTTTTTTGGTCGGATGCTGCCAAGCCCTGACTCAGCCACCCACCCTGACCCACCACCCAGTCAGTCCGCCCCTGTGATGAACAGGCCCTGCCGAGTGGTCCGGAGGATGTCCGTGAGCGCCACACAGACCTTGATCGAGAACCGTCCGCCCACCGTGGCGACCCTCTTCCTGGAGCGCGTCGCCGCCACGCCGAACGGCGAGGCCTATCGCTATCCGGTGCCCGCCGCGGACGGCCGGGGCGGCCCGGACGACTGGAAGTCGCTCAGCTGGGGCCAGGCCGCGGAGCGGGTTTTCGCCATCGCGGCCGGACTCGTCGAGATCGGGATCCAGCCGGAGCAGCGCGTCGCGCTGGCTTCCAACACCCGGGTCGAGTGGATCCTCGCGGACCTCGGCGTGATGTGCGCCGGCGGCGCCGTCACCACCATCTACCCGAGCACGAACGCCGAGGAATCGGCGTTCATCCTCTCCGACTCCGAGAGCCGGATCCTGATCGCCGAGGACGCCGCGCAGCTGGCCAAGGCCCGTGAGCGCCGCGCCGACCTGCCCGAGCTCGCCCACGTGGTGGTCGTCGAGGCCGCCGACGCGGTCCCGGTCGACGGCGACCCCGAGGGCTGGGTGCTCTCGCTGGCCGATCTGGAGGAGCGCGGCCGCGCGTACCTGGCCAAGCACCCCGAGGTGGTCAAGGAACGGATCGCGGCCATCACCGCGGACCAGCTCGCCACCCTCATCTACACCTCGGGCACCACCGGCCGGCCCAAGGGCGTGCGGCTGCCGCACGACAACTGGTCGTACATGGCCAAGGCCACCGTGGCGACCGGTCTGATCACCAAGGACGACGTCCAGTACCTCTGGCTGCCGCTCGCGCACGTCTTCGGCAAGGTGCTCACCTCCGGCCAGATCGAGGTCGGCCACGTCACCGCGGTCGACGGCCGCATCGACAAGATCATCGAGAACCTGCCGATCGTCCAGCCGACCTACATGGCGGCCGTTCCGCGCATCTTCGAGAAGGTCTACAACGGGGTCGCGGCCAAGGCCAGGGCCGGCGGCGGCGCCAAGTACAAGATCTTCCAGTGGTCCGTCGGCGTGGCCCGCGAGTACGCCAAGGTCACCCAGGACAACTTCCGGCGCACCGGCCGGAAGAGCGCCCCGATGGGCCTCGCCACCAAGCACAAGATCGCCGACGCGCTCGTCTTCTCCAAGCTCCGCGAGGCCTTCGGCGGCAACCTGCGCGCCGCCGTCTCCGGCGCCTCCGCCCTCGCCCCCGAGATCGGCTACTTCTTCTCCGGCGCGGGCATCCACATCCTGGAGGGCTACGGGCTCACCGAGTCCAGCGCCGCCTCCTTCGTCAACCCCGGCGAGGCCTACCGCACCGGCACCGTCGGCAAGCCGCTCCCCGGCACCGAGGTCCGCATCGCCGACGACGGCGAGGTGCTCCTGCGCGGCCCCGGCATCATGCAGGGCTACCACGGGCAGCCCGAGAAGACCGCCGAGGTGCTGGAGGCCGACGGCTGGCTGCACACGGGCGACATCGGCGAGCTCTCCGCCGACGGCTACCTGCGCATCACCGACCGCAAGAAGGACCTGATCAAGACCTCGGGCGGCAAGTACGTCGCCCCGGCGGAGATCGAGGGCCAGTTCAAGGCGCTCTGCCCCTACGTCTCCAGCATCGTCGTCCACGGCGCCGACCGGAACTTCTGCTCCGCCCTCATCGCCCTCGACGAGCCCTCCATCCTGGTCTGGGCCGCCGAGAGCGGCCTGGAGGGCAAGACGTACTCCCAGGTCCTGGCCGCCCCCGAGACCAACCGCCTCATCGAGACCTACGTCCAGACCCTCAACGAGGGCCTCCAGCGCTGGCAGACGGTCAAGAAGTTCCGCCTCCTGCCGCGCGACCTCGACGTGGAGCACGGGGACCTCACCCCGAGCCTCAAGCTGAAGCGGCCGGTCGTCGAGCGCGAGTTCAAGCACCTCATCGACGAGATGTACGAGGGCTCCCGGGAGGCGTAGCACCGGGCGCGGCCCGGAGCGCCGCGCGGGACCGTAAACGACCTTGGGGCAGTGCGGGACAATGGGCCCATGCCTTCCGCACTGCCCGACGGTGAACCCATGCCCGAAGACGGCTCGCTGCCGCTCCACGCCCTGGCGGGAGCCGGGGAGCGGCCGCTCGGGTTCTACCTGCACGTTCCGTACTGCGCCACGCGCTGCGGATACTGCGACTTCAACACCTACACGGCCACCGAGCTGCGGGGCACCGGCGGCGTGCTCGCCTCCCGGGAGAACTACGCCGACACCCTGATCGACGAGATCAGGCTCGCGCGGAAGGTGCTCGGGGACGACCCCAGGGCCGTACGCACCGTCTTCGTGGGCGGCGGCACGCCCACGCTGCTGCCCGCCGGCGACCTCGTACGGATGCTCGCGGCGATCCGCGAGGAATTCGGGCTGGCCGAGGACGCCGAGGTCACCACCGAGGCCAACCCGGAGTCCGTGAACCCGGAGTACCTGGCCGAGCTGCGCGCGGGCGGCTTCAACCGCATCTCCTTCGGCATGCAGAGCGCGAAGCAGCACGTCCTGAAGGTGCTCGACCGCACGCACACCCCCGGGCGGCCCGAGGCCTGCGTCGCGGAGGCGCGGGCGGCGGGCTTCGAGCACGTGAACCTGGACCTGATCTACGGGACGCCGGGGGAATCGGACGAGGACTGGCGCGCGTCGCTGTCGGCGGCCCTGGGCGCCGGGCCCGATCACATCAGCGCCTACGCGCTGATCGTGGAGGAGGGCACCCAGCTCGCGCGGCGGATCCGGCGGGGCGAGGTCCCGATGACGGACGACGACGTCCACGCGGACCGGTACCTGATCCTCGACGCGGTGATGGCCGAGGCGGGGTACTCCTGGTACGAGGTCTCGAACTGGGCCACCTCCGAGGCCGGGCGGTGCCTGCACAACGAGCTGTACTGGCGCGGCGCCGACTGGTGGGGGGCCGGGCCCGGAGCGCACTCGCACGTGGGCGGGGTGCGGTGGTGGAACGTGAAGCACCCCGGCGCCTACGCGGCGGCGCTGGCGGAGGGGCGCTCGCCCGGGGCCGGGCGGGAGCTCCTCTCGGAGGAGGACCGGCGGGTGGAGCGGATCCTGCTGGAGCTCCGGCTCGTGGACGGGGTGCCGCTGTCGCTGCTGGCCCCTGCGGGCCTTGCCGCGGCCGGGCGGGCCCTGGCGGACGGGCTCCTGGAAGCGGGCCCGTACGCGGCCGGTAGGGCCGTTCTGACCCTGCGCGGGCGGCTGCTGGCCGACGCGGTGGTCCGGGACCTGGTGGACTAGCCCCGTCCGGGTAGGGGACAGCCCCGCAGGGCCTCGGGCCCGGGGGGTTACGTCGTGACGTGGTCGATGAGGTGTTCCACCGCGCCCAGCAGCGTCGGCTCCAGGTCCTTGTACGAGGTCACGCGGGACAGGATGTGCTGCCAGGCGGCTCCGGTGTTCTCCGGCCAGCCCAGGGCGCGGCAGATGCCCGTCTTCCAGTCCTGGCCGGGCGGGATCACCGGCCAGGCGCGGATGCCCAGGGCCGAGGGTTTCACCGCCTGCCAGACGTCCACGTACGGGTGGCCCACGATCAGGACGTGCGGGGAGGTCACCGAGGCGGCGATGCGGGACTCCTTGGAGCCCGGGACCAGGTGGTCCACCAGGATGCCCAGCCGGGCGTCGGCGGCGGGGGCGAAGTCCGCGACCACCGACGGGAGGTCGTCGATGCCCTCCAGGTACTCCACCACGACGCCCTCGATGCGCAGGTCGTCGCCCCATACCCGTTCGACGAGTTCGGCGTCGTGGCGGCCCTCCACGTAGATCCGGCCCGCCCGGGCCACCCGCGCCCGGGCCCCGGGGACGGCGAGCGAACCCGAGGCCGTACGGGCCGGGGCGGCCGGCCCCCGCGCCGGGCGGGTCAGGGTCACCACCGCGCCGTCCAGGAGGAAACCGCGGGGTTCGAGGGGGAAGACGCGGCGCTTGCCGAAGCGGTCCTCCAGGGTGACCGTGCCCGCCTCGCAGGCCACCACCGCGCCGCAGAAGTCCGTACCCGCCACCTCGACCACCAGATCGGGATCGGCCGGCACCTCCGGCACGGGCTTGGCGCGCTTCCACTGCGGGGTCAGGTCGGGGGAGTACTCACGCATCCGGCCGAGGGTAGGAGAGCGGGCCGTCTCAGGTGTCCGACACGCCGAAACGGGCCGCCAGTGTGTCGCGTTGGGCACGTACGAAGGCCGCGTCGACCACCGCTCCGTGACCCGGTACGTACAGAGCGTCGTCCCCGCCCAGGGCGAGGAGCCGGTCCAGGGCCGCCGGCCACTGCCGCGGCACCGCGTCCGGCCCCGCCTGCGGCTCGCCCGATTCCTCGACCAGGTCGCCGCAGAAGACCACCTCGCGCGCACCGGGCACGAAGGCGGCCAGATCGTGCCGGGTGTGCCCCGGGCCCACGTTCGCCAGCAGCACCTGCACCCCGCCCAGGTCGAGTGTCCACTCGCCCGACACCAGGTGCCGGGGGACCACCAGCAGATCCGCCGCCTCGGCCGCCTCGGCCTCCGCCAGGCCGTGCCGGACCGCGTCCGCCCGCAGCTCGTCCCGGCTCACGGAGAGCAGGGCGTCCAGCCCGACCGGACCGTAGACCTCGGTCCCCGCGAACGCCGCACCGCCCAACACGTGGTCGAAATGTCCGTGTGTGAATGCGAGATGGGTCACGCGCCGGCCCGCCAGCCGCTCCGCCTCGGTGCGCACCAGCGCTCCTTCCCGCAGGCAGGACCCGGGGTCGATCAGAAGGGCGGAATCCTCGCCCACCACCAGTCCCACGGTGCAGTCCCACACCGGCAGGCGCCGCCGGCCGACCCGTTCGGTGAGCCGTTCCCAGCCCGCCTCTTCCCAACGCACGTCCATGCCGCGACGCTACCTTGGCGGGCCGCCCTTGCTAGGGGTGTACCACCCCGCCGTACACTGACCGGGGGATCTCTGGCACTCGAACGCTCAGAGTGCCAGCAGGCAGGGCCTGCCGAAGCCGCGAACGACGGAAACGATGGAGGTGTGCGCGCGATGCTCAGCGAACGCAGACTCGAAGTGCTGCGCGCCATCGTCCAGGACTACGTCGGGACGGAGGAGCCGGTCGGCTCCAAGGCGCTCACCGAGCGGCACCGGCTCGGCGTCTCGCCCGCCACCGTGCGCAACGACATGGCCGTGCTGGAGGACGAGGGCTACATCGCCCAGCCCCACACCAGCGCCGGCCGGATCCCCACCGACAAGGGCTACCGCCTGTTCGTCGACAAGCTGGCGGGGGTCAAACCGCTGTCGACGCCCGAGCGCCGGGCCATCCAGAACTTCCTCGACGGGGCCGTGGACCTCGACGACGTCGTCGGCCGTACGGTGCGGCTGCTCGCGCAGCTCACCCGACAGGTCGCCGTCGTCCAGTACCCCTCGCTCACCCGCTCCACCGTCCGGCACGTCGAGCTGCTCTCGCTGGCCCCGGCCCGCCTGATGCTCGTCCTCATCACGGACACCGGCCGGGTCGAGCAGCGGCTCGTCGACTGCCAGGCCCCCTTCGGGGAGGGCTCGCTCGCGGACCTGCGGGCCCGCCTCAACAGCCGTGTGGTCGGCCGCCGGTTCACCGACGTGCCGCCGCTGGTGAAGGACCTTCCGGAATCCTTCGAGAACGAGGACCGGGTGACGGTGCGTGCCGTCCTCGACACCCTTCTCGAAACGCTGGTCGAGGAGGCGGAGGAGCGGCTGATGATCGGCGGCACCGCCAACCTCACCCGCTTCGGACACGATTTTCCCCTGACGATCAGGCCGGTGCTCGAAGCGCTGGAGGAGCAGGTCGTGCTCCTCAAGCTGCTGGGCGAGGCCAGTGAGTCGGGAATGGCCGTAAAGATCGGGCATGAGAACGCCTACGAGGGACTGAACTCCACGTCCGTCGTCTCGGTCGGCTACGGTTCGGGCGGCGAAGCAGTCGCCAAACTCGGCGTGGTCGGACCGACCCGCATGGACTACCCCGGAACGATGGGAGCGGTACGCGCAGTGGCACGTTACGTCGGACAGATCCTGGCGGAGTCGTAAGTGGCCACGGACTACTACGCCGTTCTCGGCGTGCGCCGCGACGCATCGCAGGACGAGATCAAGAAGGCATTCCGGCGGCTCGCCCGCGAGCTGCACCCGGATGTGAACCCCGATCCCAAGACGCAAGAGCGTTTCAAGGAGATCAACGCCGCCTACGAGGTCCTCTCGGACCCGCAGAAGAAGCAGGTCTTCGACCTCGGCGGCGACCCGCTGTCCTCCTCGGGCGGCGGCGGAGCCGGCGGCTTCGGAGCGGGCGGCTTCGGCAACTTCTCCGACATCATGGACGCCTTCTTCGGCCAGTCCTCGCAGCGCGGACCGCGCTCGCGGACCCGCCGCGGCCAGGACGCCATGATCCGCCTCGACCTGGAACTGGACGAGGCGGCCTTCGGCACGACCAAGGACATCCAGGTCGACACGGCCGTCGTCTGCACCACCTGCTCCGGCGAGGGCGCCGCCCCCGGCACCTCGGCGCAGACGTGTGACATGTGCCGCGGCCGCGGCGAGGTCTCGCAGGTCACCCGGTCCTTCCTGGGCCAGGTCATGACCTCGCGGCCCTGCCCGCAGTGCCAGGGCTTCGGCACCGTGGTCCCGACCCCGTGCCCCGAGTGCGCGGGCGACGGCCGGGTCCGCTCCCGCCGCAGCCTCACCGTCAAGATCCCGGCCGGCGTCGAGAACGGCACCCGGATCCAGCTCGCGGGCGAAGGCGAGGTCGGCCCCGGCGGCGGCCCCGCCGGCGACCTGTACGTGGAGATCCACGAGCTGCCGCACCCGACCTTCCAGCGGCGCGGGGACGACCTGCACTGCACGGTCACCATCCCGATGACGGCGGCGGCCCTGGGCACCAAATGCCCGCTGGAGACGCTGGACGGCCTGGAGGAGATCGACATCCGGCCCGGCACCGGGTCCGGGCAGGCGATCCCGCTGCACGGCCGCGGCGTCACCCACCTGCGCGGCGGCGGGCGCGGCGACCTGATCGTGCACGTCGAGGTCACCACCCCGGGCAAGCTGGACGCGCAGCAGGAGGACCTGCTGCGCCAGCTGGCCAAGCTGCGTGGCGAGGAGCGGCCGATGGGCCAGTTCGCGCCGGGCCAGCAAGGCCTGTTCAGCCGCCTGAAGGACGCCTTCAACGGGCGCTGAGCCGCGCGCGGAGCAGCGTACGAGAACACCTGCGAGCCCGGTCCGGGGATCCCCGGACCGGGCTCGCGGCATACGGGGAGACGGGGCGGCGGCGGTATTCGGGCACCCCGGTGAAGGGGACTATGCCAGGCGAATGCCGTGATTCGGTCCCGTGAGCGGGACATGGCACGATGCAGCTCATGTCCTCCGCACCGAACGGTCTCTTCACGTACCCGATCGTGCAGGCGCCCATGGCGGGCGGCGCGTCCTGCCCGCCGCTAGCGGCCGCCGTGTGCGAAGCGGGCGGACTGGGCTTCCTCGCCGGCGGCTACAAGACCGCCGACGGCATGTACCAGGAGATCAAGCGGCTGCGCGCGCTCACCCGCCGCCCCTTCGGCGTCAACCTCTTCCTGCCGCAGGCCTCCCACGTGGACCCGGCGGTCGTGGAGGCCTACCGCGGGCACCTCGCCAGTGAGGCCTCCTGGTACGAGATCTCCCTCGCCGACGAGGACATCATCGGCACCAGCGACGACGGCTACGACGCCAAACTGGCCATTCTCATCGAAGACCCGGTACCCGTGGTCTCGTTCACCTTCGGCCTGCCCTCGCCCGCGGCCTTCACCTGCCTGCGCAAGGTCGGTACGTACACCATCGCCACCGTCACCTCCGTCGAAGAGGCCCGCGCCGCCCAGGCGGCCGGCGCCGACGGCGTCTGCGTCCAGGGCGTGGAGGCGGGCGGCCACCAGGGCACCCACCGCGACGACCCGCAGGGCGACGGCACGGCCGGAGTCGGCCTGCTCGCGCTCGTCGCGCAGGTGCGCGAGGCCGTGGCCCTCCCGATCATCGCGGCGGGCGGCCTGATGCGCGGCTCGCAGATCGCCGCGCTGCTCGCCGCGGGCGCGGAGGCCGCGCAGCTCGGCACGGCCTTCCTGGCCTGCCCGGAGTCCGGCGCGCACCCCCTGCACAAGAAGGCGCTGACCGACCCGCTGTTCGTCCGGACGGAGCTGACCCGGGCCTTCTCCGGGCGGCCGGCCCGCGGACTGGTCAACCGGTTCATGCGCGAGCACGGCCCGTACGCCCCGGCCGCGTACCCGCAGGTCCACCACCTGACCGCGCCGCTGCGCAAGGCCGCCGCCGCGGCCGGGGACCCGCAGGGCATGGCCCTGTGGGCGGGCCAGGGCCACCGGCTGGCACGGGCCCTGCCGGCCGGGGAACTGGTGGAGGTGCTCGCGGCGGAACTCGGCGCGGCGCAGAACGCGTTGAAGGCAATGCAGATGAGGAGTGCGTCATGACCGCCCCGGTGTTCGTGGTCGAAAAGGTTCCCGCGGGGCCGGAGTTCGTCCTGGACGGCTCGGAGGGCCGCCACGCGGTCTCCGTGAAGCGACTGTCCCCCGGCGAGGCCCTCGTGCTCACCGACGGCCGGGGCGGCTGGGCCGAGGCCGTCGTGACGGCCGCCGAGGGCAAGGACCGCCTCGTCGTCTCCGTGTCCGGGGTCTTCGAGGAGCCGGAGCCGGCCGTCCGGATCACCGTCGTCCAGGCCCTGCCCAAGGGCGACCGGGGCGAGGTCGCCGTGGAGACCATGACGGAGACCGGCGTCGACGCGATCGTGCCCTGGCAGGCCTCGCGCTGCATCACCCAGTGGCGCGGCGACCGGGGCGTCAAATCGCTGGCGAAGTGGCGGGCCACCGCCCGCGAGTCCGGCAAGCAGTCCCGCCGGGTCCGCTTCCCCGAGGTCGCGGAGGCGCTGTCGACCAAGCAGGTCGCGGCGCTGCTCGCGGAGGCCGACCTCGCGGTGGTCCTGCACGAGGACCGGGACGCCCCTTCGGGCGCGCTGGCCACCGCGGAACTGCCCACCGCAGGCTCCATCGTCCTGGTCGTCGGACCCGAGGGCGGGGTCTCCCCGGACGAACTCGCCGCCTTCGCCGCGGCCGGGGCGCACCCGTACCGGCTGGGCCGCTCGGTCCTGCGCACCTCCACGGCAGGCACGGCCGCGGCGGCGGTGCTGCTGGCGAGGACGGGGCGCTGGTCGTGACGGGACGCCGGTCCTGACGGGACGCCGGTCCTGACCGGTCCGGCCGACGGCGGTGGATACGATGCCGGAACCGATCACCCGTCACGAAGGGCTCAGCACATGGCCGGGGAACCGCAGGCCGACTGCCTGTTCTGCAAGATCGTCGCGGGGAACATTCCCGCGACGGTCGTCCGGGAGACGGACACGACCGTCGCCTTCCGCGACATCAATCCGCAGGCACCCACCCACGTCCTCGTCATCCCGAAGGTGCACTACCCCGACGCCGCCTCCCTCGCGGCCGCGGAGCCCGGGATCGCTGCCGACGTCCTGACCGAAGCCGGACGCGTCGCGGTCGACGAGGGGCTTGCCGACCACGCCTACCGGCTCGTCTTCAACACCGGCGCCAGGGCCGGCCAGGTCGTCTTCCACGCCCACGCGCACGTCCTCGGCGGCCGTGGCTTCGAATGGCCCCCGGGATAAACCGTGTCCGTACGAGAATTCGTGGTGCTCGGCACCGCCAGCCAGGTGCCCACCCGCCACCGCAACCACAACGGCTACCTGCTGCGCTGGGACGGCGAGGGCATCCTCTTCGATCCCGGCGAGGGCACCCAGCGCCAGATGCTCCGCGCCGGGGTGGCCGCGCACGACATCAACCGGATCTGTGTCACCCACTTCCACGGTGACCACAGCCTCGGCCTCGCCGGGGTCATCCAGCGGATCAACCTCGACCGGGTCCCGCACCCGGTCACCGCCCACTACCCGGCCTCCGGACAGAAGTTCTTCGACCGGTTGCGGTACGCCACGGCCTACCGCGAGACCGTGCAGCTCGCGGAGGAGCCGGTGGCCGAGGACGGGGTCCTGGCCCGCGGGGACGCGTACACCCTGGACGCCGTACGGCTCTCGCATCCCGTGGAGTCCTTCGGCTACCGGGTCACCGAGCCCGACGGGCGCCGGATACGGCCCGAACTGCTCGCCCGGCACGGCATCAAGGGGCCGGACGTGGGCCGGATCCAGCGCGAGGGCAGCCTCGGCGGGGTCACCCTGGAGGAGGTCAGCGAGGCGCGCGCCGGGCAGCGGTTCGCCTTCGTGATGGACACCCGGCTCTGCGAGGGCGTCGAGGAGCTCGCGGCGGGCGCCGACATGCTGGTGATCGAGTCGACCTTCCTCGACGAGGACGTCCAACTGGCCACCGACCACGGGCACCTCACCGCCGGGCAGGCCGCCCGGGTGGCCCGGGACGGGGGCGTGCGGCACCTCGTGCTGACGCACTTCTCGCAGCGCTACACCGACCCGTCGGAGTTCGAGCGCCAGGCCCGTGCGGCCGGCTTCGAGGGCGAACTCACGATCGCCGCCGACCTCGTACGGGTCCCCGTGCCGAAGCGGGCCGCATAGCGGGCACGCAGCCCTGCGGGGCGAAGTCCCCGACCCGCCCTTCCACCGTTCCCCGGGCTGCGCCCGGACCCCTCCTGGGGCTCCGCCCCAGACGCCGCGCCTCAAACGCCGGCGGGGCTGGAATTGCCCTGCGGGCAAACCGGATCCGACCGGGCAAATCCAGGCCGCGCCGACGAAAATCCAGCCCCTCCGGCGTTTGAGGAGCGGGGGTCCGGGGGCTGGCCCCCGGGAGCGGCGCCGCACGTGGGGGCGGGTCCGGGCGGGGCCCGGGGAACGGTGGAAGGGCGGGTAGGGGACTGCCCCGCAGGGCTGCAGCCGTCGGGCCGCGGCCTAGACGCCGGTGCGGATCCGCCTGCGGGCGCGGTCCCGGCCGCGGCGGGCCGCCGCCGGGGAGAGCAGCAGCACCCGCAGCGGGGGCCGGGTGCGGAGCTGCGGGAGTTCCACGACCTCCAGTTCCTGCGCGCCGACCCGCGGCACCGATCCGGCCGGCGTCCCCGCTCCGGCGGCGAGCACGGCCGCCGGGGCCCCGCCGCGCCGCCGCACCGAGCCGGGGGTCAGCGGGCGTCCGCCGACGTGCAGGGCGACCCCGGCCATCGGCCCGGCCACCGCGAGCAGCAGGCCCCCCAGGACCAGCCCCATGCCGGGGAACCCCGCACCCTCGGCGAGCAGGCTCCCCGTGACGGGCCCGCAGGCCACGCCGAGCGAGGACGCGGAACCGACCAGGACGGCCCAGCGCCCGCGCGGGTCGAGGGCGGCGGCGAGGCCGATGGCGTAGGAGAGCACGACGGGGTAGACCGCGTTCCACAGGATCTCCCCGGCCGCGAAGGAGCCCAGGCCCCGCGCGTGCGAGGCCAGCACCACGCAGCAGGCGATGACCGCCGTGCCCACGCCCACCGGGACCGCCCGCCCGAGCCGGGCCCCGAGCGCGGAGGCGGCGGTGACCCCGAGGAGCCCGGCACCGAGCGCGGCCGCGAAGACGATCCCGAGGGTGACCTCGGACAGGCCCGCCTGCTGCGCGCCGATGCGTCCGCTGACGCCCCACAGGGCGTTCTGGGCGAGCGACCACAGCAT
The DNA here is from genome assembly GCF_045822005.1 of Streptomyces stoeckheimensis. Lineage (NCBI taxonomy): Bacteria > Bacillati > Actinomycetota > Actinomycetes > Kitasatosporales > Streptomycetaceae > Streptomyces > Streptomyces stoeckheimensis. The sequence continues at coordinate 6,045,263 of NZ_CP169550.1, forward strand.
CAGGGCCCCGGCGAGCGCCATCCCGGCACGCGGGTAGGGCAGCCGCACGGAGGCCCGTACGGCCCGGTCGGCGCCGTCGGCACGGTCCGCGCGGTCGGCCCCGGGCAGGCGCCCCGTCGCGGGCCAGCACACCAGCGCGACCAGGGCGATCGCCGCGAACGGCAGCCAGTGCCCGCCGCCGAGCCGGGGCAGGGTCAGGTACAGGGCCCCGGCCGTCGCCGACACCGACAGCAGCCCCAGCGCGGAGGTCCGGTGCGGGTCGCGCTGCGCCGCGATCCCGGAGGCGGCCACGGCGGTGGCCGTGCCCGAGCCGAAGCCGCCGAGGACGGCGCCCGCGATGACGAGGGGGAGCTGCGCGGTGGCGGCCGCCGTGCCGTACCCGAGGACGGCCAGCAGCAGCCCGAGCCGGGCCAGCGGGCGCGGCCCGTAGCGCGGGATGCGGGAGGCCAGGGTGAATCCGGCGGCGGCCGAGCCGAGCAGCAGGACCGAGCCGATCAGACCGGCCTGCGCGGGGCTCAGGGGGAGGTGTGCGTCGAGCCGGCCGACGACGGTCGGCAACAGGTACGGGGCGACGTAACCGGAGGTGAAGAGCGCGACGAGCGGCCAGGCGGCGGGCGGCGCGGGGGTGCGGTCGGGCACGGGTGTTCCATGTGGTGCAGGTGGAGCGTGAGATTCCGCAAGGCCGCGGGGCTCATATCTATCAAGCGGCCCGATCCCCGGAGAAGGGCGTTCAGGCGGTGATCTGCGTCACACTGTATTCCGGGCCCGCCCGGCAGGGAGGGCCTGACGGCGGACGCGGGTTGAATCCGATGGGGAAGCCCGGCGAAGGGGCCCAGCGGAGAAGCCCATGGAAGAAGTCGATCGAAGAAGCCGATTGAAGAAGCGACCCGCCAAGATCAGAACGCGAACCGACCAGACCCGAACCGACCCGAACCGACCCGAACCGAACCGAACGGGGAGTACATCGTGACCAGTCGCAGCAGCCGGGACAGCCTCGACTCCGCCGTGGACCCGCTCGGTCCGCTGCGCGACCCCCATGAACCCGGCTGCGACGTCTTCCTGACCGGCACGGTCTTCCTCGACATCATCTTCACCGGCCTCGACTCGGCCCCCGTGCGCGGCACGGAGTCCTGGGCGCGCGGCATGGGTTCCAGCCCCGGCGGCGTCGCCAACATGGCCACCGCCCTCGCCCGGCTCGGCCTGCGCACCTCCCTGGCCGCCGCCTTCGGCGACGACCACTACGGGGAGTACTGCTGGGACGCGCTCGAACAGGGCGAGGGCATCGACCTCTCGATGTCGCGGACCGTGCCCGGGTGGCACAGCCCCGTCACCGTCTCCATGGCGTACGAGGGCGAGCGCACGATGGTCTCCCACGGCCACGAGGCCCCGCTCCCGGCGGACCCCGGCCCGTTCCCCCAGTGCCCGCCCCGGGCCCGCGCGGCCGTGGCCTCGCTCGGACCGGGCGGCGGCGAGGCCTGGGTCGCCGCGGCGGCCCGGCGGGGGGCCCGGGTCTTCGCCGACGTCGGCTGGGACGACAGCGGGCGGTGGGACCTGGAGGCGCTGGCCGACCTGGAGCACTGCGAGGCCTTCCTGCCCAACGCGGGGGAGGCGATGGCCTACACGCGCACCGACTGCCCGCGCGCGGCGGCCCGTGCGCTGGCCGAGAAGGTGCCGATCGCGGTGGTGACGATGGGCTCCGAGGGCTCGTACGCGGTGGACGGGCGAACCGGGGAGACCGCCGAGGTCCCCGCGATCGCGGTCGACGCCCTGGACCCGACCGGGGCGGGCGACGTGTACGTGGCGGGCTTCCTGACCGGCACCCTCGCCGAGTGGCCGCTCGCGGACCGGCTCGCCTTCGCGGGCCTGACGGCCGCCCTGTCGGTGCAGGAGTTCGGCGGCTCCCTGTCGGCCCCCGGCTGGCCGGAGGTGGCCCACTGGTGGCACACCGCCCCGGAGGCCCTGCGCGGGCGGTACGGCTTCCTCGACGACCTCGTCCCGCGCACCGCCGCCCCGGCCAGCCGCCGCCGCGCGGTCCCGACGATCGGCTTCCGCCAATCGGCGTAGGCCCTGGCCCTCTGGGGGCGGGGCCCTGCGCCCGCGCCCCGGCCCGGGCCGCGCTCCCGCCCCCGGACCGTCCGTGCCTGCCGGGCACCCATGCCCCCGGGACCGCCCCCGCGCCCCCGCAGGGCCTTGGTGTCCGTCCAGGGTCAGCCGGGTCGCCGAGCCGCCCCGAGGGGGGTCCCGAGCGGGAGCCCCGTAAAAGCCCTCGGGGATGGCGGGGTGGCGACGTAGGCTTGGAAGTCCGGTGGCCGTCGATCGGCGCGGCCCCTCAGTGGGAGGTATGCGCAGGCCACAGTGCCGGCCCATGACTCAGACACCGACAGCCAAGACCCCCGCGCCGGGGCAGGCGCGAGCCCATTTCTCCGTACCGGCCACCCACCCGATGGTGTCCGTCCTCGGCTCGGGCGACGCCCTGCTGCGCGTGATCGAGAAGGCCTTCCCGAGGGCCGACATCCATGTTCGGGGCAATCAGGTCAGCGCGATCGGCGCGGCGGCGGAAGTCGCGCTGATCCAGCGCCTGTTCGACGAGATGATGCTGGTGCTCCGCACCGGGCAGCCGATGACGGAGGACGCAGTGGAACGCTCGATCGCCATGCTCAAGTCGAGCGGCAACGGGGAAGGGCCGGACGAGACGCCGGCCGAGGTGCTCACGCAGAACATCCTCTCCAGCCGCGGTCGCACCATCCGCCCGAAGACCTTGAACCAGAAGCGGTACGTCGACGCGATCGACAAGCACACGATCGTCTTCGGCATCGGCCCCGCCGGTACCGGCAAGACCTACCTCGCCATGGCCAAGGCGGTCCAGGCCCTGCAGTCCAAGCAGGTCAGCCGGATCATCCTGACCCGCCCGGCGGTGGAGGCCGGAGAGCGCCTGGGATTCCTCCCCGGCACCCTCTTCGACAAGATCGACCCGTACCTGCGGCCGCTCTACGACGCCCTGCACGACATGATCGACCCGGACTCGATCCCGCGGCTGATGGCGGCGGGGACCATCGAGGTGGCGCCGCTGGCATACATGAGGGGCAGGACGCTCAACGAGGCGTTCGTCGTCCTCGACGAGGCGCAGAACACCACCCCCGAGCAGATGAAGATGTTCCTGACCCGGCTCGGGTTCGACTCGAAGATCGTCGTCACCGGCGACGTGACCCAGGTCGACCTCCCGGGTGGCGCCAAGAGCGGTCTGCGGCAGGTGCAGGACATCCTCGAAGGCGTTCCGGACATCGCCTTCTCGCGGCTCACGTCCGAGGATGTCGTCCGGCACAAGCTGGTCGGCCGTATCGTCGATGCGTACGAGAAGTACGACGACAGCCAGGACGCGAAGCCTTCGCGGAACGGCTTCCAGCGGAAGTAGAAATCAGCGCACCATGTCGATCGACGTCAACAACGAGTCCGGAACCGAGGTCGACGAGCGGGCGATCCTCGACATCGCCCGCTACGCACTCACCCGGATGCGGATCCACCCGCTCTCGGAACTCTCCGTCATCGTCGTCGACGAGGACGCGATGGAGCAGCTCCACATCCAGTGGATGGACCTGCCCGGACCCACCGACGTCATGTCCTTCCCGATGGACGAGCTGCGTCCGCCGTCGAAGGACGAAGAGGAGCCCCCGCAGGGGCTCCTCGGTGACATCGTGCTCTGCCCCGAAGTCGCCAAGAAGCAGGGCGAGGACGCGCCGACGCAGCACTCCATGGACGAGGAGCTCCAGCTCCTGACGGTCCACGGGGTGCTGCACCTGCTCGGGTACGACCACGAGGAGCCGGACGAGAAGGCCGAGATGTTCGGTCTCCAGGCGGCCATCGTCGACGGCTGGCGCGGCGAGAACGGCGTGACCGGCCCGTCCCCGGCGCCGACCGTCTCATGACCGGTGATCTCCAGCTGATCACCGGGGCCGTCCTGCTGGTCGTGGTGGCCTGGTTCGCCGCGTGCGCCGAGTCCGGGATCGCCCGGATCTCCGCCTTCCGTGCCGAGCAGGCCGTACGGGAGGGCCGGCGCGGCAGCGCGAAACTGGCCCAGGTCGCCGGCGACCCCACCCGCTACGTCAATGTCGCGCTGCTGGTCCGGGTCACCTGCGAGATGGCGGCGGGCGTGCTCGTCACGTACGTCTGCCTCGACGAGTTCGGGGAGAACTGGACCGCGCTGCTCGTGGCCATCGCCGTGATGGTGCTCGTGTCCTACGTGGCGGTCGGGGTGTCCCCGCGCACCATCGGCCGGCAGCACCCGCTGAACACGGCGACGGCGGCCTCCTACGTCCTCGTACCGCTCGCCCGGATCATGGGACCGATCCCGCAGCTGCTGATCCTCCTCGGCAACGCGCTCACCCCCGGGAAGGGCTTCCGCAAGGGGCCCTTCGCCTCCGAGGCGGAACTGCGCGCGATGGTCGACCTGGCGGAGAAGGAATCGCTGATCGAGGACGACGAGCGCCGCATGGTGCACCAGGTCTTCGAGCTGGGCGACACGCTCGTGCGCGAGGTCATGGTGCCGCGCACCGACCTGGTCTGCATCGAGCGGTACAAGACGGTCCGTCAGGCGACCACGCTCGCGCTGCGGTCCGGCTTCTCGCGCATCCCGGTGACCGGGGAGAACGAGGACGACATCGTCGGCATCGTGTACTTGAAGGACCTGGTCCGCAAGACGCACATCAGCCGGGACGCGGAGAGCGACCTGGTCTCCACGGCGATAAGGCCCGCGGTGTTCGTGCCGGACACCAAGAACGCCGGCGACCTGCTGCGCGAGATGCAGTCGGTGCGCAACCACGTGGCGGTCGTCATCGACGAGTACGGCGGCACCGCGGGCATCGTCACCATCGAGGACATCCTCGAGGAGATCGTCGGTGAGATCACCGACGAGTACGACCGCGAACTCCCGCCGGTGGAGGAACTGGGCGGGGACCGCTACCGGGTCACCGCGCGGCTGGACATCACCGACCTCGGCGAACTGTTCAAGGTGGACTCCTTCGACGACGAGGACGTGGAGACGGTCGGCGGCCTGCTCGCCAAGGCGCTGGGCCGGGTGCCGATCGCCGGCGCCTCGGCGGTGGTGGACCTGCCGGACGGGCGGCCGCTGCGGCTGACGGCGGAGTCCCCGGCGGGACGGCGGAACAAGATCGTGACCGTGCTGGTGGAGCCGGTGGCTCCGGTGGAGGAGCAGGACGGGGAGACGGAGTGACGCCGGCGGAGCTGCGCGACTTCTGCCTGGGGTTCAACGCGGCGGTGGAGGAGTTCCCCTTCACCCCGGAGACCTCGGTGTTCAAGGTGCTGGGGAAGGTGTTCGCGCTGAGCGCGCTGGACGGCGACCCGCTGAAGGTCAACCTCAAGTGCGATCCGGAGCAGGCGGTGCGGCTGCGGGCGGAGCACGAGGCGATCGTTCCGGGCTGGCACATGAACAAGCGGCACTGGAACACGGTGACCGCGGGCGGGCCGGGGGCGCTGTCCGACGCGCTGGTCCGGGAGCTGGTCGAGGACTCGTACGACCTGGTGGTCGCGGGCCTGCCGAGGGCGGAGCGGCTGCGGCTCGACCGGCCGTAGGGGATGCCGTGGCGGCCGGAGAGGCCGGAGCGGATGGGGTCCGGTGCTCCCCGCGTTCCTGGTCGTGGAATCCGGGAGGGGTCCAAGGTCATCGATCACGGGACCTTCGGGGCCGCCCGGCCGCTTACGCAGCGCTTAGTTTTATCCCTGCGCCACCAAGATCTCGGGGGGACACCGGGGGTGGAGGGGAGAGCGCGTCTGCGGGGCCGTCGTGCGGCCCCGCAGACGCGCTCCATATGCTTCGGGCTATGACCGACAGCACCGGGATCGACCCCGAAGACATCAAGATCATCACGCTGGCGCGCAGCGCCCGGGCCCGCAACGGCGTGCCCGAGGGGGCGGCGGTCCGGGACGAGACCGGCCGTACGTACGTCGCCGGAACCGTGGCTCTGGACTCCCTGAAGCTGAGCGCGCTCCAGACGGCCGTCGCGATGGCCGTGGCCAGCGGCGCCCAGTCCCTGGAGGCGGCGGCCGTCGTCAGCGCGTCGGAGGCCCCCTCCGACGCCGACCGCGCGGCGGTCCGTGACCTCGGCGGCCCGGACACCCCGGTCCTCCTGGCGGGCCCGGACGGCACCCTGAAGTCCACCACCGCGGCCGGGGCCTAAGCCGTAGCCACCGGGCCGCCCGGCCCGGCGGACCACGTGCGCAGGAACTCCGCCGTCCCGGTGTGGCCGAAGCGGGCCGCCCACTCGGCGGGGGGCAGGGTCTTCCAGCGGAGGTGCGGATCCGCTCCGTGCTCCAGCAGGACCCGGGCCGTTTCCGTGTGGCCCTCGGCCCCCGCGCGGCCCAGAGCGGTGGCGCGCAGCCCGTTGGCGCGGTCGGGGTCGGCGCCGGCGGCGAGCAACTGCCGCACGATGCCGGTGTGGCCCCTGGTGGCCGCCTGCACCAGCGGCAGTTCCTCGGCGTACGGGCCCGTGACCTGCTCGGGATCGGAGCCGGCGGCGAGCAGGACGCGTACCGCGCCGTCCCGGCCCTCGCGCACGGCGAGGTCCAGCCCCGTGCGCCCTTCGGCGTCCCGCGCGTCCGCGGCGGCGCCCCGGCTCAGCAGCCGCGAGACGGTCGCCTCGTCCCCGGCCTCCGCCGCCCGTACCAGCTCTTCCGCGTCATCCGTCTCTTCCGCCGCCGCCATCCCGCCCGTGTCGTCCACGGGGACATCCTGGCAGTGCGGACCGTGGTGGCCCGTGACCGCCCGTGGCGGATCGTCAGGCCGTGACGGCTCCGGCTCCGTCCCCGGATGCGGAGCGGCGGCGGATGACCATCGCCATCAGGGCGGCCATCGCGCACAGGGCGCCCGAGGCGTACCAGACGGGGTCGTACGAGCCGAAGGCGTCGCGGGCCAGGCCGCCGAGGAAGGCCACCAGCGCGGCACCGATCTGGTGCGAGGCCAGGACCCAGCCGAAGACGATGGCCCCGTCCTCTCCGTAGTGCTCGCGGCACAGGGCGATCGTCGGCGGGACCGTCGCGACCCAGTCCAGGCCGTAGAAGACGATGAAGAACACCATCGGCGGGTGCACGGTCGGGGCCAGCAGCATGGGGAGGAAGAGCAGCGAGACCCCGCGCAGGGCGTAGTAGACGGCGAGGAGGCGGCGCGATTCGAAGCGGTCCGTCAGCCAGCCGGAGAACACCGTGCCGATCACGTCGAACACGCCGATCACGGCGAGCAGTCCGGCCGCCGCCGTCACCGGCATGCCGTGGTCGTGGGCCGACGGGACGAAGTGGGTCTTCACCAGCCCGTTCGTCGAGGCCCCGCAGATCGCGAAGGTGCCCGCCAGCAGCCAGAAGGGGCCGGTCCGGGCCGCCTTGGCCAGGACGCCCAGGGCCCTGCGGGCGGCGCCCGGGACGGGGGCGGGCTTGGCCGTGTACGCGCCCCCGTACGGGGTGGTCCCGATGTCCGCCGGGTGGTCGCGCAGCAGCAGCCAGACGAAGGGCACGACGGCCAGGGCCGCCAGCGAGACGGTGACCGCCGCCGGGCGCCAGCCGTGGTTCTCGACCAGCCAGGCCAGCAGCGGCAGGAAGATCAGCTGGCCGGAGGCCCCGGCTGCGGTCAGGATGCCGGTGACCAGGCCGCGCCGGGCGACGAACCAGCGGTTGGTCACCGTCGCGGCGAAGGCCAGGGCCATCGAGCCGCTGCCCAGCCCGACCAGGACGCCCCAGTACAGGATCAGCTGCCAGGAGGTGGTCATCCACACGGTGGCCACCGAGCCGGCGGCTATGACGGTCAGCGCGAGGGCGACGACCCTGCGGATGCCGAAGCGGTCCATCAGCGCGGCGGCGAACGGCGCGGTGAGCCCGTACAGCGCGAGGTTCACGGAGACGGCGAGGCCGATCGTGCCCCGGGACCAGTCGAACTCCTCGTGCAGCGGCTCGATGAGCAGGCCGGGGAGCGAGGCGAAGGCGGCGGCTCCGATGATCGTCACGAAGGCGACGGCCGCGACGAACCAGGCGCGGTGGATGCGGTGGACGCGGACGACGGGGCGGGCCGCACCGGCCGTGGAGTCGGTGCCGGCCGCCGGGCCGGAGGCGGGCGTCGGTGCGGGGGAGGGCTCGGGGGAGGGGCCGGGGCCCGGGGCTGTCTGCGTCACGCCGATAGTTTCCGGCCGCCGGGGTCCCGTACGACAGTGGCCTGACCGACACGCTTCGATATGATCGGGCCATGGAGCCCCGCGCGCACCGTGTCGTCGTCCTCGCCCTCGCCGGTCTGCTGCCCTTCGAGCTCGGGATCCCGCACCGGATCTTCGGGAGGGCGAAGGATCCCGCCGGGAGGCCGCTGTACGAGATCCTCACCTGCGGGCTCGCCCCCGGCCGGGTACCCACGGACGCCGACTTCGACATCCACGTAGAGCACGGTCCCGAACTGCTGGCCACGGCCGACACGGTGGTGGTCCCCGCCTCCTACGAGCTGGGCCCGGTCCACGACGAGGGCCGGCTCACCCCCGAACTCGCCACCGCCCTCGCGCACATCAGGCCCGGCACCCGGCTCGTCTCCATCTGCACGGGCGGGTACGTCCTCGCCGCCGCCGGGTTCCTGGACGGCCGCCGGGCCACCACCCACTGGTCCGCCGCCGGGCACTTCCAGCAGACCTTCCCGGCCGTACTGGTCGACCCGGACGTGCTCTACACCGACGACGGGGACGTGCTCACCTCCGCCGGAGTCGCCGCCGGGATCGACCTGTGCCTGCACATCGTGCGCCGCGACCACGGCGCGGCCGTCGCCAACGACGTGGCCCGGCGCACCGTCGTCCCCCCGCACCGCGAGGGCGGCCAGGCGCAGTTCATCGAGCGCCCGGTGCCGCAGCCGCAGCGGTCGGCCACCACGGCGGCCCGCGCCTGGGTACTGGACCGGCTGCACGAACCGCTGCGGCTGACCGACCTGGCGCGGCAGGAAGCGATGTCGGTACGGACCTTCACGCGCAGGTTCCGCGAGGAGTCGGGGCTCAGCCCGGGCGAGTGGATCGTCGGGCAGCGGGTGGAGCGGGCCCGGGCGCTGCTGGAGCAGACGGACCTGCCGATGGAACACGTGGCCCGGGAGGCGGGCTTCGGGACCGCGCAGTCCCTGCGCAAACACGTCCAGGCGGCGCTCGGCGTGAGCCCGACGGCCTACCGGCGGACCTTCCGTGCCACCGCACCGGGCACCACCCTGCCATCTCCTGATGGGACATCAGATGCTGCCGGGTCCGTGCATTGACTTATCCCCCCGCCCGCTCGTGAATGGCCCCCTGGCGGGGTACGGGATCCCAGGGGGCGGTCAGTGCGGACTTCGGCGCGGCACAGAGGATGGTCGGCGGCTGTCGGCATGGCAGTACTGGCCGCCGCGACCGGGGGTGCGCTGAGCGCGCCCGCCGCGGCGGAGGGGGAGGCGCCTCCGGGGCAGGTCGAGTTCCCGACGCACTGCCTGCCTCCGCAGGAAGCCGGGCTGCCGCCGGCCGACGGGCCCACCACCGCCCGGGTCACCGTGGACGACTCCGCGCCCCGCGTCGGCGACACCGTCACCGTCACCTACCAGGTGGCCCGGACCCCGGCCGTGAACCCGCTGGCCGTCGCCCTGCCCGCCGACGTCCTCACCCCGACGGGGCGGATCGTCCTCGGGGGCGCGCAGCAGGGCGAGGTCACGGTCGTCGGAGCCAAACGCAATGACCCCGTCGAGGCGGGCGGGGCCCTGCCCGTCGTGACGATGACCGGCACCTTCACCGTCACCGCTCCCGGTGAGATCACCCTGGCCCCGGGCGGCTACACCCTGCACACCGGCCACCTGCTCGAACTCGACACCGTGTGCGCGGTCGCCGGGGGCGGGGCGCCGGGGCCGGATCCGTCTCCGAAGCCCTCCGTGTCGGCGTCGGCATCCGCGTCCGCGCCTGCGGTGCCGTCGCCGTCCACGTCGTCGCCGGGCGCGTCGCCGGGCGTGCTGCCCCTGCCGTCGCCGTTGCCGCTCCCGGCCGGAGCCCCGGTCGCGCGGCGCATCACCGCGAGCCCGCTGCCGGCGGCCAACCTGCGCACCGTCGCGCTCGGTACGGCCGCGGGCGGTCCGGGTGCCGCGGTCAAGGTCACCGGAGCCGGCTTCGTCCCCGGCGCCGAGGTCACCGTGGCCGGCCGGGCGGGTGCGGCGCAGACCGCCGACCGGGTCACCGCGAAGGCGGACGAGCTCGGCGTGGTCCTCGCGGAGCTGCCGGTCACGGACCGGGCGACCACCGCCGTCGTGGCGTACGAGGGTGCCGCCTGGACTCCGGAACGGGGCTCCGGCCCGGCCGCGTACACGGTGATCGTCGCCGCGCCGCTGCCGCCGGGCAGCCAGACGGTGACCGCCGTCGTGCAGCCGGGGGAACTCGGCATGACCCAGGAGGGCGACGCGGTGACCCTGGCCGCGGTCCCGTACGGGGACGGCGGCGCGGCGGCCGGCCGGATCGGCACCGTCACCGTCAAGGACGCCCGCGGCGGGCCGGCGGGGTGGTCCCTGATCGGCAAGGTCACCGATTTCACCGGCTCCGGCGGGGTCCGCATCCCGGGTGCCTCCCTGAGCTGGACCCCGACGTGCGCGGCCGCGCCCGGCAGCCCCAGCGCGTGCACGCCGGGCAGTGCGGGCACCGTCGGGCCGGACGGGGCGGTCCTGGCCTCCACCGGTGACGCCGCCCTCGTCGGCGGCACCTTCACCGTCGACGCGGCCGTCACCCTCCAGGTGCCCCCGTACACCCCGCCGGGCGCCTACACGGCGGTGCTGACCCTGACCCTGTCGTGACCCGGCCCGGCCGGCCCCCCGCTCCTCACACGCCGGAGGGGCTGGATTGTGGCCGACGGCGGGCAATTCCAGCCTCGCCGGCGTCTGCGGCGCGGGGTCTGGGGCGGAGCCCCAGGGAGTCCGGGCGCAGCCCAGGGTCCTCCCAGCCCGTCCGGCGTTTGAGGACCGGGGTCCGGGCAGCGCCCGGGGAACGGAGGAAGGGCGGGGCGGGGAGAGGAACCCCCCGGAGCCGCCCCGCGGGCGCGGTAGCGGATCAGGCCCCCGCCCCGGGCCCGGCTGCCCGGGCATGGCACCGCCTGGCCGCGTCTACGGCCACCGCCCTGCTCATGGGGCTCGGCATCGTCCTGCTCGGCGGAGCCGGAACCGCCGGCGCCGCGGACAACGGGCAGTGGTCCGTGCTGCCCGCCGCCAACACCCTCGGGCAGCGCCCGTACTTCTACCTCGCCGCCGCCCCCGGCCAGGCCGTGACCGACTCCGTCACCATCGCCAACCGCACCGACCGCCCCCGCACCTTCCGCCTCTACGCCGCCGACGCCTACAACACCGCCCGCGACGGCGGCTTCGCCCTGCGCGGGCCCGAGGAGCCACGCACCGCCACCGGCGCCTGGACGGCGCTGGCGCGGGAGCGGATCACCGTCCCGGCGAAGACGGCGGTCGACGTCGGCTTCACCCTCACCGTCCCCGACCGGGCCGAACCCGGGGACCATCCCGGAGCCCTCGTCGCCCTGGAGGACCGGCCGGCCGACACCGCGGTTCGGGGGATCGGGATCCAGCAGGCCGTCGCCGCCCGCATCTACCTCCGGGTCACCGGTCCCACCGCCCCCGCCCTGGCCGTCGAGGAGCTCCGCACCACCCGCCGCGGCGCGGCCGGCGCGGAGATCTCGTACACGCTCCACAACCTCGGCAACGTCACCCTGCGCCCCCGAGCCACCCTGACCGCCTCCGGGGCCCTCGGCCGGAGTCTGCTCTCCCGCCCCCTCACCGGCCTGCCCGCCGAGCTGCTGCCCGGCCAGCGGGTCCGGCTCACCGCGCACTGGGCGGACGCGCCCGCCCTGGAATGGGCCGAGGTCGCGGTGGTGGCGCGGGCCGACGGGGCGGCCGCCCGGGCCACCGCCGGACACGCCGCGCGCCCCGCCCTGAACGGCCTGCTCGCGGCCGCTCTCGCCCTCGTGGCGGCGGCCTGGTCGGCGCTGGGAGCCGCATCGGGGAGAATGGCCCGTATGAGCGATCGTTCCCCCGAGACCACCAGCCCGCACCGTGCGGGCTTCGCATGCTTCGTCGGCCGTCCCAACGCGGGGAAGTCGACCCTGACCAACGCGCTCGTGGGTACCAAGGTCGCGATCACCTCCAACAGGCCGCAGACCACCCGCCACACCGTCCGCGGCATCGTGCACCGCCCCGACGCCCAGCTCGTCCTGGTCGACACGCCCGGCCTCCACAAGCCGCGCACGCTGCTCGGCGAGCGGCTGAACGACGTGGTGCGCGCGACCTGGTCCGAGGTCGACGTGATCGGCTTCTGCCTGCCCGCGGACCAGAAGCTCGGCCCCGGTGACAAGTTCATCGTCAAGGAGCTCGCGGGGATCAAGAAGACCCCCAAGATCGCCATCATCACCAAGACCGACCTCGTCGAGTCCAAGGTCGTGGGCGAGCAGCTCCTCGCCGTGCACCAGCTCGCCGAGGAGCTGGGCTTCGAGTGGGCCGAGATCGTCCCGGTCTCGGCGGTCGGCGACACCCAGGTCCAGCTGCTGGCCGACCTGATCGCGCCGATGCTGCCGAAGAGCCCGCCGCTCTACCCGGAGGGCGACCTCACCGACGAGCCCGAGATGGTGATGGTCGCGGAGCTGATCCGCGAGGCCGCGCTGGAAGGCGTACGGGACGAGCTCCCGCACTCCATCGCCGTGGTCGTCGAGGAGATGATCCCCCGGGAGAACCGCCCGGCGGACCGTCCGCTGCTGGACATCCACGCCAACCTCTACATCGAGCGGCCGAGCCAGAAGGGCATCATCATCGGCCCGAAGGGCGCCCGCCTGAAGGAGGTCGGGATGAAGTCGCGCAAGCACATCGAGGCGCTGCTCGGCACCCCGGTCTTCCTCGACCTGCACGTGAAGGTCGCCAAGGACTGGCAGCGCGACCCCAAGCAGCTCCGCAAGCTGGGGTTCTAGCAGCAGGCTTCTACGGAAGCCGCCGCACCTTCAGCGCATTGTCCGTACGGGTCCCGGGCCGGCCGTCAGGCTGGTTCTGGACCCGTACGTGTTCCTCGGCCAGCAGGACCTCCCAGGCGCCGGCCTCCAGTTCCAGCTGGGCGAGGACCTCGTCCGGGGTCGGGAAGTCCACCTCCGGGCGGTCCTCCTGCCAGGACGCCCAGCCGGCGTGTCCGACGACGAGCAGGATCCCGCCGGGGGCCACGGCCGCGGCGGCCCGGCGCAGGATCCGCTCCCGCGGGAACTCCCCGAAGGTGTGCAGGAAGCACGCGGAGACCAAGTCGTACTCCCCGGACGGGAAGGACTCCGCGAGGTCGTGCCGCTCCCACGCGGTGCGGTCCGCGACCCCGGCCTCGGCGGCGTGGACCGCCGCGCGCTCCAGGGCGACCCCGGAGATGTCCGTCCCGGTGACGTACCAGCCCTGCCGCGCGAGCCACACGGCGTCGCCGCCCTCACCGCAGCCGAGGTCCAGGGCCCGGCCGGGCGCGAGCGGGGCGGCCTCCCGGGCCAGCACGGCGTTGGCGTCCCCGCTCCAGATCCTCTCGCTCTCGCGGTAGCGGGAGTCCCAGAACTCCTCGCCCACGAAGTCGGTCCCGGTCTCGGTCCCGGGGGAGTGCTGGTTGTGCGCGTGCGCCATGGCGGCCTCTTTCCGTTCGGTACGGGTACGGGTGCCCGCGCCTCCGATGCTCCGCCCGGACCCGCGCACGGGCCAAGCGCCCTTGCCGTTCCCGCAAAAAGACGGGCCCGGAATTGCGCGAGCCGCCTCCGGCGCGTCAGCCCCGGGCCCGTCGGCTCCCGGCCCGTCGGCGCACGCGGCGGATCACAGCGGCCGGTCGGCGATCAGGGCCGTGCCCACGGAGCGGAAGCCGAGGCGGGCGTAGAGGCGGGCCACGTCCTCGTCGCCCGCCGAGAGGAAGACCGTGCGGGCTCCGCGGGCCAGGGCGTCGGCGACCAGGGCCGCCGTCACCGCGAGGGCCAGGCCCTGGCGGCGGGCCGAGGGAAGGGTGCCGACACCGACCACCTCGGCGACGTCACCGACCGGGACGTACTGGCCGGAGCACAGGACCACGCCGTCGCGCACGGCCGCCGCCAGGGCGGTACGGCCCGACTCGATCATCCCCGCCACCCGGATCCGGCGGCCTTCGGAGGCCGGGTCCCGCTCCGCCGCCGCGAGTTCCGCCGGGCCCGCCTCGCCCACCGCCGTACCGGGAGCGGCGAAGGCCAGCATCGGCACCGTCACGGCCGCGCGCAGCAGCGGGTCGGCCGCGCCGAGTACGCGTACGTCCGGATGCGCGGGGAGCCGTACCGCCGAGGGGTCCAGGACCATCAGCGGATGCGCGTGCACGTTCAGCCCTGCGGCCTCCGCGGCGGCCCGCAGCGAGGGGGTGGTTTCGGCCACCCACTCGAAGGCCTCGGGGATCTTCAACTCCCGCTGCCGGGCCAGCACCCGCTCCACGTCGGCCGCGGAGACGCCCTCGGCCGAGGCGGCGCCGAGCGCGGGCCGCGCGTAGTACGGCCAGCCGTCGCTCTCCTGGACGAACAGGGTCAGCGGGCCGAAGTCCTCGGCCCGAGCCCCTCCCGCCCGGGGCGCGGTGTCGTAGTAGCGCTCGAGCGCGGGCAGCATGTCGGAAGACGTGATCATCCGGCCATCCAAGCAAATGGGCCCTGGCCGGGCACCTTCTTTCGAGCGCCGTCCGTCAGGCGCCTTCCTTCAAAACCCGTGAGATCAGCGTGCGCTGCGCGTCCGAGAGGTTCGGGTCCTGGCAGAGCACCGTCCGCCCGTCCACCGTGATCCGGTACGAGAAGCCGTCCCGGATCCGGTCCGCCGGATCGCGCGGCAGGCCGGGCCGCAGGGCCAGCTGTGCCAGCGCCTGCCACTCGGCCTCGTCGGGCAGGCCGGAGGTGTCCACCTCGCCCCGCCGCTCGATCCCCGCGAAGCCGCCCGTCCGCACCACCTGAATCCGCATGACCGCCCTCCTACCCCGGGCCGTCGGGCCCACGCTTCCTACCCCAGGCCGACCGTCGACCAAGCCTTCTGCAGCGCCTGGTGTTCCGCGCCGCCGTCGCCGTACCGGGTGACGGCCGCGGCGGTCGTCAGGGCGGCGAACCGGGCGAAGTCCGCCTTCGGGCCCAGCTCCCCGCCGGTCAGGGTGTCGTACCAGATCCGTCCGGCCCGCTCCCAGGCCTTGCCGCCGAGCTCGGTGGCGACGAGGTAGAAGGCGTGGTTGGGGATGCCGGAGTTGATGTGCACGCCGCCGTTGTCGCGGGAGGTGCGGACGTAGTCGTCCATGGTCGCCGGCTGCGGGTCCTTGCCGAGCTCGTCGTCCTCGTACGCCGTCCCGGGCGCCTTCATCGACCGCAGGGCGAAACCGCTGTCCACGGAGGGACCGAGGAGTCCGGCGCCGATCAGCCAGTCGGCGTCCTCGGCGGTCTGGTCCAGCGAGTACTGCTTGATGAGGGAGCCGAAGACGTCGGACATGGACTCGTTGAGCGCGCCGGACTGGCCGTAGTACTCCAGGTCGGCGGTGTGCTGGGTGACACCGTGGGTCAGCTCGTGCCCGATGACGTCCACGGACACGGTGAAGTCGAGGAAGAGGTCCCCGTCCCCGTCGCCGAACACCATCTGGCTGCCGTCCCAGAAGGCGTTGTTGTACAGCCGGTCGTAGTGGACGCTGGCGTCCAGCGGCAGGCCGGCATCGTCGATGGAGTGGCGGCCGAAGCCCTTGAGGAAGAGCTCGAAGGTGGCCCCGAGCCCGGCGTAGGCACGGTTGACGCTGGCGTCCTGGCCGGCCTCCTCGCCCTCGCCGCGCACCTTCTTCCCGGGCAGCCGGGTCTTGTGCTGTGCGTCGTAGATGGTCCGCGCGGGGGTCTCGGACGGTGTCTCCACGGCGGGCGGGAGCACCGCCATCAGTCGCCGGACCCGATGGGAGGCGTCCAGCTCGAGGGTCCGCCGCGCGGCGGCGGCCCGGGCGGGGTCCTCGGACCGGGCGATCTTGTCGAGGAGGTGCGGCGGCACCACGGTGCAGAAGACGGGGTGACGGCGAACGAAGAAGGCATCCATGCCCGGCAATGTGGCAGTGCGTGACGGCTGTGTCACTAGGGGCGACCATGATTCATTCGGTCGTCTGAAAGTGGTCGCGGTGCATTGACGGATCAACCGGACATCGGGCCGGACGGGCAAGAGGTAAAGAGGCTTAGCTCACAAAGGGTGCAAAACGGACCTGCCGGTCTTGCATACTGAAACAGCCCCCGCAATTCGGGGCGGCTCGGTTAGGCTCGGCCCATCATGCGTTTCGGGCTGCTCCTCCTTAGCTGCCGCGGCGAGGGCCTGTAGTCGTAGGCCGACCCCCTCCCCGCGGAGTTTGGTGTTGCGGTTTTGCGACCGTCCGTCGGCCGTCCCAGCGAACTACACGCGGACACGCGAGGAGCCCAGCGTCATGAGCCAGCACACTTTTGTCGGTCGCCCCACGCCCATCACGAACGCGACCCACACCCAGAAGCCCTCCGGGATGCCCATCCACAAGTACGGCTCGTACGAGCAGGTGGACATCCCCGACCGCACCTGGCCCGAAGCCCGCGTCACCAAGGCGCCCCGCTGGCTGTCCACGGACCTGCGCGACGGCAACCAGTCGCTGATCGACCCGATGACCCCCGCCCGCAAGCGCGAGATGTTCGACCTGCTGGTGCGCATGGGCTACAAGGAGATCGAGGTCGGCTTCCCGTCCTCCGGTGAGACCGACTTCAACTTCGTGCGCTCCATCATCGAAGAGGGCGCGATCCCGGACGACGTGACCATCTCCGTACTGACCCAGGCCCGCGAGGACCTGATCGAGCGGACCGTGGAGTCGCTGGTCGGCGCCAAGCGCGCCACCGTGCACCTGTACAACGCGACCGCGCCCACCTTCCGCCGGGTCGTCTTCCGCGGCTCCAAGGAGCAGATCAAGCAGATCGCCGTCGACGGCACCCGCCTGGTCATGGAGTACGCCGACAAGCTGCTGGGCGCCGACACCGTCTTCGGCTACCAGTACAGCCCGGAGATCTTCACCGACACCGAGCTGGACTTCGCCCTGGAGGTCTGCGAGGCCGTCTGCGACGTGTGGCAGCCGTCCGAGGGCCGCGAGATCATCCTGAACCTGCCCGCCACCGTGGAGCGCTCGACGCCCTCCACCCACGCGGACCGCTTCGAGTGGATGGCCCGCAACCTGACCCGCCGCGAGCACATCTGCATCTCCGTGCACCCGCACAACGACCGCGGCACCGCCGTGGCGGCCGCCGAGCTGGCCCTGATGGCCGGCGCCGACCGCATCGAGGGCTGCCTGTTCGGGCAGGGCGAGCGCACCGGCAACGTCGACCTGATCACGCTGGGCATGAACCTGTTCTCGCAGGGCATCGACCCGCAGATCGACTTCTCGCAGATCGACGAGATCCGTCGCACCAGCGAGTACTGCAACCAGATGGAAGTCCACCCGCGCCACCCCTACGCGGGCGACCTGGTCTACACCGCCTTCTCCGGCTCCCACCAGGACGCCATCAAGAAGGGCTTCGACGCCATGGAGGCCGACGCGGCCGCCCAGGGCAAGACCGTCGATGACATCGAGTGGGCGGTCCCGTACCTGCCCATCGACCCGAAGGACGTCGGCCGTTCCTACGAGGCGGTCATCCGGGTCAACTCGCAGTCCGGCAAGGGCGGCATCGCGTACGTCCTGAAGAACGACCACAAGCTGGACCTGCCGCGCCGCATGCAGATCGAGTTCTCGCGGATCATCCAGGCCAAGACCGACTCCGAGGGCGGCGAGGTCACCCCGAAGGCGATCTGGGACGTCTTCCAGGACGAGTACCTGCCCAACCCGGAGAACCCGTGGGGTCGCATCCAGCTGCGCTCCGGCCAGACCACCACCGACAAGGACGGCACCGACACGCTGACCGTCGAGGCGGTCGTGGACGGTGCGGAGACCGTGCTGGACGGTACCGGCAACGGTCCGATCTCGGCCTTCTTCGACGCGCTGGCCGCCATCGGCATCGACGCCCGCCTGCTGGACTACACCGAGCACACGATGAGCGAGGGCGCCTCCGCGGTCGCCGCCTCGTACATCGAGTGCGCGATCGACGGCCGCGTCCTGTGGGGCATCGGCATCGACGCGAACACCACCCGCGCCTCCCTGAAGGCGGTCATCTCCGCCGTCAACCGCGCGGGCCGCTGACCGTACGCGACGCAGCCCCGCTCCTCCCCTTCGGGAGGGGCGGGGTTGCGCCGTTCCCGGGGGTTCAGCGCGCCAGGTAGCCGCCGTCCACGGGCAGGACGACGCCCGTCACGAACGAGGCCGCGTCGGAGGCCAGGAAGGCGATGACGCGGGCCACCTCCTCCGGCTCGCCGAGCCGGCCCATCGGGTGGGCCGCCGCGATCTCCTCGAGGTACTCGGGCCCGCCCGGTTCGTCCGTCAGCGCCAGCACCCGCTCCGTACGGATGGTCCCGGGGGCCACCGCGTTGACCCTGATCCCCCGCGCCGCCCACTCCACCGCCAGGTGCTTGGTCAGCCCCGAGGCCACGAACTTCGCCGGGCCGTACGCGGCCTGCCGGGCCTGGCCGGCCACCCCCGAGATCGAGGACACGCAGACCAGCGCCCCGCCGGGCGTCGGCTGCGCGGTCATGGCCTCGATGGCGTACTTGCAGGTCAGGAACATGCCCCGGCCGTCGATCGCCATGACGCGGTCCCAGTCCTCGGGGCTGGTCTCCCGTACATCCGAAAGAGGGAGCACTCCGGCGTTCGCCACGGCGACGTCGAGCCGCCCGTACGCGTCGACCGCGGCCTCCACCATCGCGCGGTTGGCCCCGGGATCGGACACGTCACCCGTCACCACGGTGACCTCGTGCCCCTCACCGGCCAGCCGTGCGCGCAGGGCCTCCAGGCCGGGGGCGTTGACGTCGGACGCGGTCACCCGGGCCCCGGAGCGGGCCAGCAGCAGGGCCGTGGCCCGGCCGATGCCGCTCGCGGCGCCGGTCACCAGACAGGACTTCTCGTTCATGCGGCCGAGCGTAGGGAAGCCGAGGGGCGTTCGTGGACGACGGGCGCGCAGGTGGGGCCGGGTGCGGGGCCGGGCGGAGGCAGGGGCGCAGATCGGCCAAGTACGGCGGCCGCGCGATGTTGTCTTGTCACACGACTGACGCATCCTCACCGATGTGGCTAACATCACGCCAACCCGGCGATGTTGCCGGAAGGTTACGGAGGTGCGACGTGCTGCCAGTTCGGGGTGGGGACGGCCGGAAGCTGATGGTCTGGGGGATCCGCACCACCTGGAGCACCGTGGGGGACGGGGAGTTCTTCTGCCCCGACTGCGGTGGCGACCGCAACTACCGCCGGCGCACGGGGCGCCGTCGCTTCACCGTCCTCGGCGTGCCGCTGCTGCCCCGCGGGGAGGCGGGTCCCGTCGTCGAGTGCCAGGGCTGCCGCGAGCGCTTCGGCACCGAGGTCCTGGACCACCTCACCACCACCCGCTTCTCCACGCTGCTGCGCGACGCCGTGCACACCGTGACGCTGGCCGTGCTGGCCGCCGGCGGGACGGCCTCGCGCAGTGCGCTGGAGGCCGCCGTGGGCGCCGTACGGTCCGCCGGGTTCCAGGACTGCACCGAGGAGCAGCTGGAGTCCCTCGTCGACGGGCTGGCCGCCGAAGAGGGGCGGCTCGGGCTCTACGACGGGCCCGACTGCTACGGCGCCGCGCTCTCGATCGAACTGCACGAGGCCCTGGAGCCGCTGGCCCCGCACCTGGCCGGTCCGGGCCGCGAATCGATCCTGCTGCAGGGCGCGCGCGTCGCGCTGGCGGACGGCCCGTACATCCCCGCGGAGCGCGAGGTGCTGGCGACCGTGGGCTCGGCGCTGCGCATCGACGCGGACGAGGTCGCGCGGCTGCTGTCGGCGGTCCGGGCGCCGTAGGGGTCCGTACGGGCCTCAGGCGGCGCCCCGTACCACCGGGGCGGGGTGCGCCGCGACGAAGCGGCGTAGGGCGAGGTCGCGGCGGATGGCCGGGTCGGTGAGCGGCGGGCCGCGCCCACCGCCGGACGGATCCGGTGCTCGCCGCGGCGACGGCGGCGCAGGCGATCGTTTCGGCGGCACTGGTGGTTTCGGACGTGGCCGCGTCTCAGGGTGTGGGCGAAAACGGCACAATCCGAGGTAACGATCGGGCCTCGCACCCCCGATTCGGAGATCCTTCCGCGTGCTGTGAACCGCGGAGGCGCGCCATCCGTACGGGGTGTTTCCGCCAGGTGGACGGACGGAGCGGAGCCTTCTTCTTTGCGCGGCCGAACGGCCTGCGGAGTGTTAACCCGCACGTCACCGCTTACGTCCTTCGCGTTCGCGCAGCCGGAAGCGCCGATTTCGCGAAGCGTTGGCCATAGTCGACACCGGGGGTCTCCGCCACTGGAGAAATCTCCAGATCCCGCACGCCGCGTGGTCAACATTTTGTAGAAGTCGACGATATCTGTGAGCGGCCCCACAGGCGTTCAATTCCGGTCACACGAGGAGACGCCGCCGGTAACACCGCGGAGCTTCGATTCACGTGGACGCAACGACAGCCCTGACGGATCAACGGGTTAACGACCCACTTCGGCCAGGGACAACCAGCTTCCTTCAGCTTCCTCTCAGTTACCTACCTCATTGAAGGGCAAGGCAGAGATGGCACGTGTCGCCGCACCGCTTTCCGCCACCGGAAAGCAGAGCACGCACCCGGTCGACGAGGTGCTCCCCCTCCCCAAGCTCGCGCTGTACGGCTTCCAGCACGTACTCGCGTTCTACGCCGGTGCGGTGATCGTTCCGATCATCGTCGGTGGCGCCCTCGGGCTCACCACCGAGCAGCTGGTCTACCTGATCAATGCCGACCTCTTCACCTGCGGTATCGCCTCGATCATCCAAGCGTGGGGCATCGGCAGGATCGGTGCACGGCTGCCCCTGATCCAGGGCGTCACCTTCACCGCCGTGTCCCCGATGATCGCCATCGGTCTCGGCGCGGGCGGCGGGACGGCGGGCCTGCTCGTCATCTACGGCGCGGTCATCACGGCCGGTATCGCCACCTTCGCCTTCGCCTGGCTGCCCCCCAAGGCCTTCCGGACGATCATGCGGCTCTTCCCGCCGGTCGTCACCGGAACGGTGATCACCGTCCTCGGCATCGTGCTGATCCCGGTCGGTCTGAACGACGCGGCGGGCGGCCTCGGCAGCCCCGACTTCGGTGACCCGAAGCACTTCGCCTACGCCGGCGGCACGATGCTCTTCATCCTGATCCTGATGAAGCTCGGCAAGCCGTTCCTCAACAGCATCTCCATCCTGCTCGGCCTCGTCGGCGGCACCGCCGTCGCCTTCCTGCTCGGTGACGCCAAGTTCGGCGACGTGAGCAAGTCGGACTGGATCGGCATCACCACCCCGTTCTACTACGGTGCGCCGAAGTTCGAGTGGTTCCCGATCGTGCTGATGCTCATCGTCATGCTGATCACCATGGTCGAGACCACCGGTGACACCTACGCCGTCGGTGACATCGTCGGCAAGGACATCGACAGCGAGACCGTGGCCCGCGCCCTGCGTGCCGACGGTGCCGCGACCGCCCTCGGCGGTGTCCTGAACTCCTTCCCGTACGTGGCCTTCGCCGAGAACGTCGGCCTGGTCCGCATGACCAAGGTCAAGAGCCGCTTCGTCGTGGTCGCCGCGGGTGTCTTCATGATCCTGCTCGGCCTGATCCCCAAGGCCGCCGCGATCGTCGCCGCGGTCCCGCACGGAGTGCTCGGCGGCGCCGCGACCGTGATGTTCGCGATGGTGGCCCTGGCGGGCATCCAGACCCTGGCCAAGGTCGACCTCAAGGAGGAGAAGAACGCGCTCGTCGTGGGTGTCTCCCTGGCCTTCGCGCTGCTCCCCGCCACCGTCCCGGTCCTCTTCAAGGACCACATGGACGCTGACCTCTCCTCGCTCCTCAACAGCGGTGTGACGCTCGGTGCCACGGCCGCGATCGTCCTGAACCTGATCTTCAACGGTCTGGGCAAGGACGCCCCGGCCGAGGCCCTGGCCGACGCCCCGGCCGAGGCCCCGAAGGCCGAGGCCCCGAAGGCCGACGCCCCGAAGGCCGACGCCCCGAAGGCCGACGCCCCGGTGGCGGTGGCCGCGGCGGCGGACGACGAGCCCACGGCAGCCATTCCGGCCCAGTCGGGCGAGGGCGAGCCCGCCCCGGCGCCGACCGCCTGATCCTCCCAAGGGGTGTCCCCCGCCGGGCCTCGTGCCCGGCGGGGGTCGCTGCCGTTCGGGGAGCCCGGTTCGGGGAGCCTGTTCCGGGAGTCCGTCCTGTCGGTGGCGTACGGGACAATGAGCCCATGAGTCTGTTCCGCGACGACGGCATCGTGCTGCGCACCCAGAAGCTGGGTGAGGCGGACCGCATCATCACGCTCCTGACCCGGGGCCACGGCCGGGTCCGGGCCGTCGCCCGCGGCGTCCGGCGCACCAAGTCCAAGTTCGGCGCCGGGCTGGAACCTTTCTCCCACGCCGACGTGCAGTTCTTCTCGCGCAGCGGCGAACTGATCGGCCGCAGCCTGCCGCTCTGCACGCAGACCCAGATCATCGCCCCGTACGGCAACGGCATCGTCACCGACTACGCCCGCTACACCGCCGGCACCGCGATGCTGGAGACCGCCGAGCGGTTCACCGACCACGAGGGCGAGCCCGCCGTGCAGCAGTACCTGCTGCTCGTCGGCGCCCTGCGCACCCTCTCGCGCGGCGAACACGCCCCCAACCTCATCCTCGACGCCTTCCTGCTGCGCTCCCTCGCCGTCAACGGCTACGCGCCCAGCTTCGACGACTGCGCGAAGTGCGGACTCCACGGCCCCAACCGGCACTTCTCCGTCGCCGCGGGTGGGGTCATATGCGGTGACTGCCGCGTTCCCGGCAGCGTCGTACCCTCGTCGGAAGCCATCGCCCTGCTCAGCGCGCTGCTGACGGGCGACTGGGGACATGCCGACGCGTGCGAGGCGCGTCACGTGCGGGAGGGCAGCGGGCTGGTCTCCGCCTACTTGCACTGGCATCTGGAGCGCGGGCTACGCTCCCTTCGATACGTCGAGAAATAGGAGCTGGGCACATGGCACGACGCGGGATTCTGGGACGCTCTCGCCGCGAGTACAAGGTTCCCGAGCCGCACCCCTCCGGTGAGCGTCCGCCGAAGATCCCCGGTGACCTCATCCCCAACCACGTTGCGATCGTCATGGACGGCAACGGCCGCTGGGCCAAGGAGCGCGGGCTGCCGCGCACCGAGGGCCACAAGGTGGGCGAGGGTGTCGTACTCGACGTGCTCAAGGGCTGCCTGGAGATGGGCGTCAAGAACCTCTCCCTGTACGCCTTCTCGACGGAGAACTGGAAGCGCTCGCCCGACGAGGTGCGCTTCCTCATGAACTTCAACCGCGACGTCATCCGGCGCCGCCGCGACGAGATGAACGAGCTGGGCATCCGCATCCGCTGGACCGGCCGCATGCCGAAGATGTGGAAGTCGGTCGTCCAGGAGCTCCAGGTCGCGCAGGAGCAGACCGTCGACAACGACGCGATGACCCTCTACTTCTGCGTCAACTACGGCGGCCGCGCCGAGATCGCGGACGCGGCGCAGGCGATCGCCCGCGATGTGGCGGCGGGGAAGCTGGACCCGTCGAAGGTCAACGAGAAGACCTTCGCGAAGTACATGTACTACCCGGACATGCCGGACGTGGACCTCTTCCTGCGCCCGAGCGGCGAGCAGCGCACCTCCAACTACCTGATCTGGCAGAGCGCGTACGCCGAGATGGTGTTCCAGGACGTCCTGTGGCCCGACTTCGACCGCCGCAACCTCTGGCAGGCCTGCTACGAGTACGCCCAGCGCGACCGGCGCTTCGGCGGCGCGGTCCCGAACCAGGGGGAGGGCCCGGCCTCCGCCGGTTAGCCTCCAGGGCATGGACACCGGGGAGATAGCGCTCGACTACAGGCCGACGCCCGACGACTACCGCACGGCGCTGCGGGCCTGGACCTTCGGGACCTGGCCCGGGCGCCGGGAGCTGGTCCTGCCCCCCGTGATGGCACTGGCCGGTGTGGTGGTCTACGCCTGGCTGCGCGGCTTCGATCCCGGCATCACCGGCATCGCGAGCGGCGTCGTGTTCCTCGTGGCGGTGACGGGAACGGTACGGGCCCGGCGCCGGATCGCCCGCCAGAGCTACGCGGACGTCGAGCCGTACGGTGACTGCCGGACGGTGCTGGGCGAGACCGGAGTCACCACCACGGGGACCGGGCCCGGCCGCTCGGCCGTCGACTGGCAGGCCCTGGCCGGGTACTGCGAGACGCCCGAGCTGTTCGTACTGACAGCACGCCGGGGCCGCGCCGTCCTGGCGCTGCCCAAGCGGGGCGCGTCCGGGCCCGCCGGGGCGGCGCGCGTACGGGCCCTGCTCGACGGCAAGCTGCGCCGGTTCTAGCCGGCGGCCGCGCAGTCCGCGCAGGTGCCGAAGATCTCCACCGTGTGGGCGACGTTCACGAAGCCGTGTTCCGCGGCGATGGCCTCGGCCCACTTCTCCACCGCCGGGCCCTCCACCTCGACGGCCTTGCCGCACTTGCGGCAGACCAGGTGGTGGTGGTGGTCCCCGGTGGAGCAGCGCCGGTAGACGGACTCGCCGTCACTGGTGCGCAGCACGTCGACCTCGCCGGCGTCCGCGAGGGACTGCAGGGTGCGGTAGACGGTGGTCAGGCCCACGGAATCGCCACGGTGCTTGAGCATGTCGTGGAGTTCCTGGGCACTGCGGAACTCGTCCACCTCGTCCAGCGCTGCCGCCACGGCGGCCCGCTGCCGGGTGGATCGTCCTCGTACTGGCGCGGTGTTCATCTCGCCAGGCGCAGTCGCCACCGGTTCCTCCTCGTCTCGGCTGCGGCCCATTGTGCCAGGCGGCCGACCGCCCGAGGTCTTCAGACCTTTACGTCGTCCCGCGTACAGACTTCCTCGGCGGCGCGGGCGGCCCTGGCCCGGCGCCGGGCCAGCGGGGTGGACACCGCCGTCATCACCATGAAGACCGCGATGGCGAGCAGCACGATCGTGCCGCCCGACGGTGCGTCGATGTAGTAGGTGGCGGCCGTGCCGGACAGCGAGACCAGTACGCCGATCACCATGGCCACCGTCAGGGTGGCGGTGAACCCGCGGGTGACGCGCTGGGCGGCCGCGACCGGGATCACCATCATGGCGCTGACCAGGAGCAGGCCGACGATGCGCATCGCGACGGTGACGGTGACGGCCGCGGTGACGGCCATCAGCAGGTTCAGGAAGCGCACCGGCAGGCCGGTGACCCGGGCGAACTCCTCGTCCTGGCAGACCGCGAACAGCTGCCGGCGCAGGCCCAGGGTGACGGCGACGACGAACAGGGCGAGGATCACGACCGCGGTGATGTCCTCGGCCGAGACCGTGGTGATGGAGCCGAACAGGTAGCTGGTCAGATTGGCCGTCGAGCCGCCCGGAGCCAGGTTGATGATCATGACGCCGCCGGCCAGGCCGCCGTAGAAGAGCATGGCCAGCGCGATGTCCCCGCTGGTCTTGCCGCGGGAGCGGATCAGCTCCATGCCGACCGCGCCGATGACCGCGACGAGCGTGGCCATCCACACGGGGCTCGTGTTGAGCAGGAAGCCGAGCGCGACACCGGTCATCGCCACGTGCCCGATGCCGTCGCCCATGACGGCCTGGCGGCGCTGCACGAGGTACGTGCCGATCGCGGGGGCCGTGATGCCGACGAGGGCGGCGGCGATGAGGGCCCGCTGCATGAAGGCGTAGTCGAGGAGGTCCATCAGCTCAGCAGTCCCGTCCGGAGCGGCTCGGCGTCGTGCGCAGAGTGGGGGTGTACGTGGTCGTGGCCGGGCAGTGCGTGCTGGCCCAGGGCCTCCGGGGGCGGGCCGTCGTGCGTGACGCAGCCGTCGCGAAGGACGACGGCGCGGTCGATGAGCGGCTCCAGCGGGCCCAGCTCGTGCAGGACCAGCAGCACGGTGGTGCCGGCGGCGACCTGGCTGCGCAGGGCGTTCGCGAGGACCTCCTGGTTGGCCAGGTCCACGCCGGCCATCGGCTCGTCCATGATCAGCAGTTCGGGTTCGCCGGCGAGCGCACGGGCGATGAGCACCCGCTGGTGCTGACCGCCGGAGAGGGCGTTGACCGAGGCGTCGGCGTGGGAGCCCATGTCGACCAGGTCCAGCGCGCGCTCCACGGCGGCCTTGTCGGCCTTGCGCAGGAACCCGAAGCGGGTGCGGGCGAGCCGGCCGGCGGAGACGACCTCGCGGACCGTGGCGGGGACCCCGCTGGCGGCGGTGGTGCGCTGGGGCACGTACCCGATGCGCGACCAGTCGCGGAAGCGCTTGAAGTCGGTGCCGAAGAGGGAGAGGGCGCCGTCGCTCAGCGGGACCTGGCCGACCACGGCGCGGACGGCCGTGGACTTGCCGGAGCCGTTGGCGCCGAGCAGGGCGACGACCTCACCGCTGCGGACGGTGAGGTCGATGCCGCGCAGCACGGGGCGCGAGCCGAGCGAGGCCGTGGCCCCGCGCAGGGATATGACGGGCTGGTCCAGGGCCTGGCCGGGCTTGGACTCCATGGCTCGCGCCTCCGATGCCGCTACTGCTGTTGCCATTACTTGGTGCCGAGTGCCTTCTGCAGGTTCTTCAGGTTGGCCCGCATGACCTCGAAGTAGTCAGCGCCCTGGGACTTGTCCGTGATTCCCTCCAGGGGATCCAGGACGTCGGTCTTCAGGCCGGTGTCCGCCGCGAGGGTCTTGGCCGTCTTGTCGCTGGCCAGGGTCTCGAAGAACACCGTCGAGACATTGTCCTGCTTCGAGAGGGTCTGCAGCTCCTTCATCCGGGCCGGGCTGGGCTCGGACTCGGGGTCGACGCCGGAGATGCCCTCCTGGTCGAGGCCGTAGCGCTCGGCGAGGTAGCCGAAGGCGGAGTGGGTGGTGATGAAGGTCTTGGAGGCCGTGTTCTTCAGGCCGTCCTTGAACTCGGTGTCGAGCGTGCCCAGTTTGGCGACGAGCTCGTCGGTGTTCTTCTTGTAGTCCGCCGCGTGGTCGGGGTCGGACTTCTCCAGGGCCGCGCCGACGCCCTTGGCGATCTCCGCGTACTTGACCGGGTCGAGCCAGACGTGCGGGTCCTCGCCGGCTTCGCCGTGGCTGTGGTCGTGCCCGTCGCCCTCCGTGTGGCCTTCCTCGGCCGCGTGGTCGTCGTGGCCGGAGGTGCCGTGCACCTCCAGCTTGGTGAGGGTGGCGGCGTCGACGATGTTCTTGACGCCGGACTGGGCGACGGCCTTGTCGACGGCGGGCTGCAGCGTCTTGAGGTAGAGGACGACATCGGCCTCGCCGAGCTGCGCGGTCTGCTTCGGGGTGATCTCCAGGTCGTGCGGCTCGACGCCCGGCTTGGTGAGGGTGTCGACCTTCACGTGGTCCTTGCCGATCTGCTCGGCGAGGAACTGCATCGGATAGAACGACGCCATCACGTCGAGCTTGCCGTCCTTGGCTCCGGCGGCTCCGGCCGTGCCCGAGCAGGCGGTGAGCGCCGTGGCGGCGAGGGCCACGGCTCCGGCGAGGGCGGCGGTCGGTATGAGGCGTCGTCGTACGTTCATGACATCCATTTTCATCAAAGATGGAAACGATTGTCAAAAACCCTGGTGGGAGGGGTGCGGAGGGCCTGAGGAGGGGGGTCCCGATTTGAAAGGGGGGGTGCGGGCGCCGGTAACCTTGAGGCTTCGCCGTTCGTCCTCGTAAATGAAGAGAGCACCGTGGCCGCCGACAAGATCGAAACCATCGTCAGCCTGAGCAAGCGCCGTGGCTTCGTTTTCCCGTGCAGTGACATCTACGGCGGCTCTCGGGCTGCCTGGGATTACGGTCCGCTCGGTGTCGAGCTCAAGGAGAACATCAAGCGCCAGTGGTGGAAGGCGATGGTCACCGGGCGTGAGGACATCGTCGGCCTCGACTCGTCCGTGATCCTGGCCCCCGAGGTCTGGGTGGCCTCCGGTCACGTCGGCACCTTCTCGGACCCGCTGACCGAGTGCACCTCCTGTCACAAGCGCCACCGCGCCGACCACCTGGAAGAGGCGTACGAGGCCAAGCACGGCCGGGTGCCCGCCAACGGTCTCGCCGACATCAACTGCCCCAACTGCGGCGTGAAGGGCCAGTTCACCGAGCCCAAGCAGTTCTCCGGCATGCTGGAGACCCACCTCGGCCCGACCCAGGACACCGGATCCAAGGCCTACCTGCGCCCCGAGACGGCCCAGGGCATCTTCACCAACTTCGCCCACGTGATGACCACCTCGCGCAAGAAGCCCCCCTTCGGCATCGCGCAGGTGGGCAAGTCCTTCCGCAACGAGATCACCCCCGGCAACTTCATCTTCCGCACCCGCGAGTTCGAGCAGATGGAGATGGAATTCTTCGTCAAGCCGGGCGAGGACGAGCAGTGGCAGGAGTACTGGATGCAGGAGCGGTGGAACTGGTACCGCGACCTCGGCATCCGCGAGGAGAACATCCGCTGGTACGACCACCCGAAGGAGAAGCTGTCCCACTACTCGAAGCGCACCGCCGACATCGAGTACCGCTTCAACTTCGGTGGCAATGAGTTCTCCGAGCTCGAAGGCGTGGCCAACCGCACCGACTTCGACCTCAAGGCACACTCCGCCGCCTCCGGCTCGGAGCTCGTGTACTTCGACCAGGAGACCAAGGAGAAGTACACCCCGTACGTCATCGAGCCGGCGGCCGGCGTCAACCGCGCCATGCTCGCCTTCATGCTCGACGCGTACAACGAGGACGAGGCTCCCAACGCCAAGGGCGTCATGGAGAAGCGCACCGTGATGCGCCTCGACCCGCGCCTGGCCCCGGTCAAGGTCGCCGTCCTGCCGCTGTCCCGCAACGCGCAGCTGTCGCCGAAGGCCAAGGGCCTCGCCGCCGACCTGCGCAAGTTCTGGAACATCGAGTTCGACGACGCGGGCGCCATCGGCCGCCGCTACCGTCGCCAGGACGAGATCGGTACGCCGTTCTGCGTCACCGTCGACTTCGACACCCTGGACGACAACGCGGTGACCGTGCGCGAGCGCGACACCATGAAGCAGGAGCGCGTCTCCCTGGACCAGATCCAGACCTACCTCGGCAGCCGTCTGCTCGGCTGCTAGGTTCGCGCCGCAGATACGGCAGTGGCCCGGTGCGCATCGCGCACCGGGCCACTGCCGTATCGCGCACCGGTTACGCGGGCGCCGGGCTGCCGGTCTCCGATGATGCCGCGGCCGCCGCCAGGGCCGCGGCCCTGGCCTCGCCCTCGGCCTGGCTGCGCTTCGAGAAGCGGATGGTCCAGAAGATCAGCGAGACCAGGAACCCGTAGATCAGGACGGGGCTGACCCAGACCATCGTGTCGACGCTCAGCGTGTACGCCAGCACCACCCGCAGCGCGGCCTCCACCA
Source organism: Streptomyces stoeckheimensis (assembly GCF_045822005.1). NCBI lineage: Bacteria > Bacillati > Actinomycetota > Actinomycetes > Kitasatosporales > Streptomycetaceae > Streptomyces > Streptomyces stoeckheimensis. The sequence goes on from NZ_CP169550.1 coordinate 6,074,717, forward strand.
GGTACGCGACGCCCCAGACGGTGGTCATCCGCCGCATCGCCTTGCGGAAGTCGGGGTACTGCCAGAGCCCGTTGAAGTACGCCACGCCCTCCTTGGTCCCGTCGGTGCCGAACTTGCGGCCGAAGTAGAACATCAGCGGCCGGGGCGTGAACAGGGTGGCCACGCAGAGCGCGCCGAACAGACCCGTCACGCCCGAGTCCTTGATGAGCAGGGCGCGCGCCGAGTGCGTACCGATCAGCGCGACGAGAGCGGTGATCACCAGGAAGACCAGGGTGACCACGGCGAACTCGTCGACCTTGCGGCGCCAGGCGAGATGGACGAGGGAGTCGACCACCGGCCAGATACCGCTGACCAGGAGCGCGGCGAACTCGCTCCAGCCCCGGTCGGTGAGCATGTTGTACGTGAGGATCGGCGCGACCACGTTGAACCCGATGGTCAGGAACCAGCCGATCGCGGCGGCGCCTGCGGACCGGGCCGGCGGCCCGGACGGTGCTGCCGGTTCTTGCTGAGTGGACAAGGTTCCCCCTGGAACGGACCTGATGGTGTGCGGGTAAGGGGGAACGTAGGAACACGGCGGGTGCGCGGCAAGGGCCCGCCGTCCCAAATGATGATCAAGCTGTCCGGAGCGGCCGGTTCCAGGGGTCAGGCGCGCAGGCCCCGGATCACCAGGGCGGTGACCGCCTCGAACTCGGCGGTGATGGTCGGCGTGAGCCAGTCCGCCGCGTACTGCGGATCGTGGAAACGGCCGGTGGCGTCGAACACCGCACGCGCGGCGGCCGGTACGTCGGGCGCGCTGAGCGAGCCCGACGCGACCCCCTCGCCGATGATCCGCGACAGCTGCTCGATCAGCTCGGTCAGGTGCTGCTCCACCACGCCGCTGTTCTCGTCGAGCAGCACGATGTACGTCGCGAACAGCTCCGGGTCGTCACCCGCCTTGTGGCGCTTGGCCTCGAACAGCGCCTCCAGCCACGACTCCAGCTTGGAGGGGGCGGGCTCGGCCGGGGCCGAGGCGATCTCCTCCAGCATGACCACGCTCTTGGCGAGCCAGCGGTCCGTGACGGCCTCGCGCAGCGCGGCCTTCGACGGGAAGTGCCGGTACACGCTGCCGTGGCTGACGCCCAGGGCGCGGGCCACGTCCACCACGGTCGCCTTGGTCGGGCCGAAGCGGCGCAGCACCTCCTCGGTGGTTTCGAGGATGCGCTCGGGGGTGAGGGGCTCGGCGGCTGCGGGTGGCATGAGTACGACCGTACAGCCGGATCAGTGCTCGCTGTCCAGGTGGGCCATCTGCGCCGCGGGGTACCGCTCGCCAGCGGCCGCACCGGCCGGGACCGCGTCCTCGATGGCGGCCAGGTCGGCGGGGGTCAGGGTGACCTGGAGGGCGCCCAGCGCCTCGCCGAGCCGGTCGCGGGTGCGGGCGCCGACCAGGGGCACGATGTCCGCGCCCCGGGAGAGCACCCAGGCGATGGCCGTCTGCGCGACGGTGACGCCCTTCTCGTCGGCGACCTTGCGCAGGGCGTCGACCAGGTCGAGGTTCCGGTCGAGGTTGCCGCCCTGGAAGCGCGGGCTCATCCCGCGGAAGTCGCCCGGCGCCAGCGCCCGGTCGCGGGTGAAGTGGCCGCTGATCAGGCCGCGGGACAGCACCCCGTACGCCGTGACGCCGATGCCGAGCTCGCGGGCGGTCGGCAGGATCTCCTCCTCGATGCCGCGCGAGATGAGGGAGTACTCGATCTGGAGGTCGGCGATCGGGGCCACGGCGGCGGCCCGGCGCAGCGTGTCCGCGCCGACCTCGGAGAGCCCGATGTGCCGGACGTGCCCGGCGGCGACTGCCTCGGCGATCGCACCGACGGTCTCCTCGATCGGCACGTCGGGGTCCACCCGGGCGATGCGGTAGACGTCGATGTGGTCCCGGCCGAGCCGCTGGAGCGAATAGGCCAGGAAGTTCTTGACGGCCTCCGGCCGCCCGTCGTACCCGGTGAAGCCGCCCTCGACCGTGCGCAGGGCGCCGAACTTCACGCTGGTCAGCGCCTTGTCGCGGGCCGCGGCGGGGGCGGTGCGCAGGGCTTCGTTGATGAGGAGCTCGTTGTGCCCCATGCCGTAGAAGTCGCCCGTGTCGAGGAGGGTGACCCCGGCGTCGAGGGCGGCGTGAATGGTGGCGAGGGACTCCGCCCGGTCGGCTTCGCCGTAGAGGGCGGACATTCCCATGCAGCCCAGCCCCAGCGGGAAGACGCCGGGCCCGGTGCTGCCGAGGGTGCGGGTGCCGGTCTGCGCGGTGCCGGTCTGAGCGGTGCCGGCCTGTGAGGTGCTCTGGTTCGTCGTCATGGAACGAGAATGGCATGACGGCTGACAGATTTCAATATCTGTCACTCGTTCGTGCAAGGAAGCCCCGCCCGCAAGGCGGACGGGGCGAGGGTCGCGGTGCGGGGCGCGTCAGGCTGCCGCGCGCAGGACCAGGGCGGCAACCGCGACCAGGGTGAGGACGGCCGCGGGGGCGAAGTTGTAGTCCTTCGCGCGCAGGTGGGTGAGGATCGCGCCGAGGAAGTAGAGGGTCACGCCGATGGCGGCGGCGATGCCCAGCGGGGGCAGCCACAGGCCTGCGACCAGGCCTATCGCGCCGGCCGCCTTGAGGGTGGCCAGACGGGGGAGCCAGGAGTCGGGCACCCCGACCTTTCCCATGCTTTCGATGATCGCGGGGTTGCGCTGGAGCGTGAAGGTCGCGGACGCGGCGAGCGTGAGGGTGAGCAGTCCGGCGACGACGGCGTAGGCGATGAACATGATGGGCTCCAACGATCGGCGATGTAGAATCATTGAATACCATCAACGATCGGCAGGGCGCAATCATTTCTTGGTTGTTACGATGTGGACATGACGGCGCCTCAGGACCCCACGCACCCGCCGCAGCGGCTGGGCATGCTGCTGGCCTGGCACGGATCGGTCACCCAGACCCGCATGAAGAACGCGCTCAGCGCCGCCGGGCTCACCCCGCGCCACGCGATGACCCTGACGCACCTGGACGGCGGGCCCATCGGCCAGCGCGCGCTGGCCGAGCGGCTGGAGGTGGACCCGAGCGTGCTCGTCGGGATCCTCAACGACCTCGAGGGCGACGGACTCGTCGAGCGCCGCCGCGACCCGGCCGACCGCCGCCGCCACAACGTCGCCATCACCGACGCCGGTACCGCGGCCCTCGCGAAGACGAACGCGGCCCTCGACGCGGTGGAACTCGGACTGTTCGCCCGGCTCTCGGACCGGGACCAGGAAGCGCTGCGCGGCCTGCTCGACCGGATCGACTCGCACAGCGACGACTTCGCCTGCGGCGAGTAGCGCGCGCGGGCGAGGAGCCGGCGAGGAGGAGCGGGCGAGGAGGCGCAGGCGCCCCGCCTCAGCGCCGCGGTGCGGCGTCCGTACGCGCGGGGCCGGACTGCGGCTCCAGGGCGCGGGCCGTGCGCAGGGCCGTCTCCCGGGCCCAGCCGCCGCTGGTGGCGAAGCCGACGCACAGGACGAGCAGTCCGCACGCCGTGATGATCCACCAGGCGGGCCGGGCCGCGTCCACGAACGCGGCGGCGGAACCGGATCCGCCGGCCGCGCCGGCCATTCCGGCGGCCAGGACCGCGCCCACGATCGCCACGCCCAGCGCCCCGCCGGTCTGCCGGCTGGTGGAGGCCACCGCGGCGGCCACGCCGGCCTGGGCGCGGGGCATCCCGGAGACGGCGGTGTTGGTGATCGGCGCGTTGACCAGGCCGAACCCGATGCCGAAGAGCACGTACCCGCAGAACAGCATCGGCGTCGAGCTCTCGGCCGAGAACGCCGCGAAAAGCAGCCCGCTCGCCCCCATGGTCACGCCCGCGACCAGCAGCGGAAGCCGCGGTCCCCGGGTGGCGACGAGCCGTCCCGACACCGGGGCGCAGAGGAAGGCGAAGGCCGCCATCGGCAGCATGTACAGGCCGGCGTCCAGGGCGTCGAGGCCCCGTACGTCCTGGAGGTACAGGGTGTTCAGGAACAGGAACCCGGACAGCGCGGCGAAGGCGCTGACCGCGATCACCGTGGCCCCGCTGAAGGGGGCGCTACGGAAGAACCGCGGGTCGATCAGGGGCTCCGCCCGCCGCGACTCGTAGGCCAGCAGCCCGGCCAGGGACAGGACGGCGACGAGCGCGCAGCCCAGGATCAGCGGGGAGCGCAGTCCGGCGGCGGGGGCCTCGATGATCCCGAACGTGACCGAGCCGAGCAGCCCCATGACCAGCAGCTGTCCGACCGGGTCCGGGCGGCGCGGGTGGTCGGCCCGGGACTCCGGGATGTAGCGCAGGGTCAGTACGAGGGCGACGATGCCGACGGGGAGGTTGATCCAGAAGATCGACCGCCAGCCGACCGAGTCCACCAGCAGGCCGCCGATCAGCGGGCCCGCGGCCATGGAGATGCCGACGACCGCCCCCCAGACGCCGATGGCGCGGGCGCGCTCGCGCGGTTCGGTGAAGGTGTTGGTGATGATCGACATCGCGACCGGGTTGAGCATCGAGCCGCCGACGGCCTGGATCATCCGGAAGGCGATCAGCCAGCCCAGGCTCGGCGCGAGCGAGCAGAGCACCGAGCCGGCGGTGAAGAGCACGACACCGGCGATGAAGACCTTGCGGCGGCCGATCCGGTCCGCGGTGGAGCCCGCCAGCATCAGGAGCGAGGCCAGGACCAGCGTGTACGCGTCGATCGTCCACTGCATGCCGGCCACGGAGGCGTCCAGATCGCGGCGCATGGAGGGGAGGGCGACGTTCAGGACGGTGTTGTCGAGGCTGACGATGAGCAGGCTCATGCAGCAGATCGTCAGGATCAGCAGGCGCCGCCGCTGGGTCAGCTCGTCCATGGGGACGATAGTACGGCTAACTAACGACATGCGATCAACGGCGCGGCTGAGCCACAATGGGGGGATGACCACGCTCCCCCCGCCTCTCGCGATCGGCCCGCACACCGTGCAGCCCCCGGTGGTGCTCGCGCCGATGGCCGGCATCACCAATGCCCCGTTCCGTACGCTGTGCCGCGAGTTCTCGGGCGGCAAGGGGCTGTTCGTGAGCGAGATGATCACGACCCGGGCCCTGGTCGAGCGCAACGAGAAGACCATGCAGCTGATCCACTTCGACGAGACCGAGAAGCCTCGCTCGATCCAGCTGTACGGAGTCGACCCCGCGACGGTCGGCAAGGCGGTCCGCATGATCGTCGAAGAGGACCGCGCCGACCACATCGACCTCAACTTCGGCTGCCCGGTGCCCAAGGTCACCCGCAAGGGCGGCGGCTCGGCCCTGCCGTACAAGCGCAACCTGTTGCGCGCGATCCTGCGCGAGGCTGTCGCGGGCGCCGGTGACCTGCCGGTGACGATGAAGATGCGCAAGGGCATCAACGACGACCACCTCACCTACCTCGACGCAGGCCGGATCGCCGTCGAGGAGGGCATCACCGCCATAGCCCTGCACGGCCGCACCACCGCGCAGCACTACGGCGGCACCGCCGACTGGGATGCCATCGCACGGCTCAAGGAGCACGTGCCGGAGATCCCGGTGCTCGGCAACGGCGACATCTGGTGTGCCGAGGACGCGCTGCGGATGGTCCGCGAGACCGGCTGCGACGGGGTGGTCGTGGGACGCGGCTGCCTGGGGCGGCCGTGGCTGTTCAACGACCTGGTCGCGGCCTTCGAGGGGCGCCCGGAGGACTTCCACAAGCCGACGCTGCGGGAGGTCGGGCAGACCATGCTCCGCCACGCCCAGCTGCTGGGGGAGTGGATCGGCGACGAGGCGCGCGGGGTGATCGACTTCCGTAAGCACGTGGCCTGGTACACCAAGGGCTTCTCGGTGGGGTCGGAGATGCGGCAGAAGCTCGCCGTCACCTCCTCCCTGGCCGAGCTGGACGCTCATCTGAGCGAGCTGGACTTGGACCAGCCGTGGCCGGACAGTGCGGACGGTCCGCGGGGCCGTACGTCCGGAAACAACCGGGTTGTCCTGCCCGAGGGCTGGTTGAAGGATCCGTACGACTGCGCGGGCGTGAGCGAGGAAGCCGAACTGGACACGTCCGGAGGCTGAGAATCGGGTGGCAAAACGTGCCGTGAGTGGCGTGACATACGCCACGCATGGGTGAGGTTTCGCTCAGATGAGCGCAATGGTCACGGGTAAGACTTTCAAAGGGTGGCACTGGGTGCCACCCTTTGTTCGTTCAAGTGTTGAACGCAAATGTATCGATGATCGCTCATCGGAGCGGAAACAGGCCTCAGTGGGCACCTCATCCTTCGGGATCTGAAGGCTCTTCGTATGTTTCGGCTACTCGCCAGTTACATTCGATTGGCTGGCACCCAGGTGGTTACGGCCACATGACCGCCAAGTGGACGTACCCATAAGCCTTCGATCTGGGTATGTTCCTGGCCGTCAGGGCAGCCACCGAGCCTCGAGGAGTCGAGACCCGTGTCGGAAAACAAAGATCAGAAGTTCGTCTACGACTTCACGGAGGGCAACCGCGACCTCAAGGACCTTCTCGGCGGCAAGGGTGCCAACCTCGCCGAGATGACCAACCTGGGTCTGCCGGTCCCTCCCGGCTTCACCATCACCACCGAGGCCTGCAAGGTCTACCTCGACAGCGGCGAGGCCCCGGCCGAGCTGCGCGAAGAGGTCAGCGCGCACCTCGCCGCCCTCGAGGCGAAGATGGGCAAGAAGCTCGGCCAGTCGGACGACCCGCTGCTGGTCTCCGTGCGTTCCGGCGCCAAGTTCTCCATGCCGGGCATGATGGACACGGTCCTCAACATCGGCCTCTCGGACGAGTCCGTCGCCGGTCTCGCCACCCAGGCCGGCAATGAGCGCTTCGCGTGGGACTCGTACCGCCGCCTGATCCAGATGTTCGGCAAGACCGTCCTGGACGTGGACGGCGAGCTCTTCGAGGAAGCCCTCGACGAGGCCAAGGCCGCCAAGAAGGTCACCGTCGACACCGACCTCGACGCCGCCGACCTGAAGAAGCTGGTCACCCGCTTCAAGAAGATCGTCGCCAAGCAGGCCGGCCGCGAGTTCCCGCAGGACGCCCGCGAGCAGCTCGACCTCGCCGTCGAAGCGGTCTTCAACTCGTGGAACACCGACCGCGCCAAGCTCTACCGCCGCCAGGAGCGCATCCCGAGCGACCTGGGCACCGCGGTCAACATCTGCTCCATGGTCTTCGGCAACCTCGGCCCCGACTCGGGCACCGGCGTCGCCTTCACCCGCGACCCGGCCACCGGCCACGCGGGCGTCTACGGCGACTACCTCCAGAACGCCCAGGGCGAGGACGTGGTCGCGGGCATCCGCAACACCGTGCCGCTCGCGGACCTGGAGACCATCGACAAGGTCTCGTACGACCAGCTCATGACGATCATGACGACGCTGGAGACCCACTACAAGGATCTCTGCGACATCGAGTTCACCATCGAGCGCGGCCAGCTGTGGATGCTCCAGACCCGCGTCGGCAAGCGCACCGCCGGCGCCGCCTTCCGCATCGCCACCCAGCTCGTCGACCAGGGCCTCATCGACGAGGCCGAGGCCCTCCAGCGCGTCAACGGCGCCCAGCTCGCGCAGCTGATGTTCCCGCGCTTCGACGAGAGCGCCAAGACCACGCTGCTGGGCCGCGGCATCGCCGCTTCGCCGGGCGCGGCCGTCGGCAAGGCCGTCTTTGACTCCTACACGGCCGTCAAGTGGTCCCGTTCCGGCGAGAAGGTCATCCTGATCCGCCGCGAGACCAACCCCGACGACCTGGACGGCATGATCGCCTCCGAGGGCATCCTGACCTCGCGCGGTGGCAAGACCTCGCACGCGGCCGTCGTCGCCCGCGGCATGGGCAAGACCTGCGTCTGCGGCGCCGAGGACCTCGAGGTCGACACCAAGCGCCGCCGCATGACGGTCGGCGGAACGGTCGTCGAAGAGGGCGACGTCGTCTCCATCGACGGCTCCACCGGCAAGGTCTACCTCGGTGAGGTACCCGTCGTACCGTCCCCGGTCGTCGAGTACTTCGAGGGCCGCATGCACGCCGGCGCCGACGACGCCGACGAGCTCGTCGCCGCCGTGCACCGGATCATGGCCTACGCGGACCGCGTCCGCCGCCTGCGCGTGCGCGCCAACGCCGACAACGCCGAGGACGCACTGCGCGCCCGCCGCTTCGGCGCCCAGGGCATCGGCCTGTGCCGCACCGAGCACATGTTCCTCGGCGAGCGCCGCGAACTGGTGGAGCGACTGATCCTCGCGGACACCGACGACGAGCGCGAGGAGGCACTCAGTGCCCTCCTGCCGCTGCAGAAGAAGGACTTCGTCGAGCTGTTCGAGGCGATGGACGGGCTGCCCGTCACCGTCCGCCTGCTCGACCCGCCGCTGCACGAGTTCCTGCCCGACATCACCGAGCTGTCGGTGCGCGTCGCCCTCGCCGAGTCCCGCAAGGACGCCAACGAGAACGACCTGCGCCTGCTCCAGGCCGTGCACAAGCTGCACGAGCAGAACCCGATGCTGGGTCTGCGCGGAGTCCGCCTCGGTCTGGTCATCCCCGGCCTGTTCAAGATGCAGGTCCGGGCGATCGCCGAGGCCGCGGCCGAGCGCAAGAACGCCAAGGGCGACCCGCGCGCCGAGATCATGGTCCCGCTCGTGGGCACCGTCCAGGAGCTGGAGATCGTCCGCGAGGAGGCCGACGCGGTCATCGCCGAGGTCGAGGCCGCCACCGGCACCGACCTCAAGCTGACCATCGGCACCATGATCGAGCTGCCCCGCGCCGCCCTCACGGCCGGCCAGATCGCCGAGGCCGCGCAGTTCTTCTCCTTCGGCACGAACGACCTGACCCAGACCGTGTGGGGCTTCTCCCGCGACGACGTCGAGGCCAGCTTCTTCACCGCCTACCTGGAGAAGGGCATCTTCGGGGTCTCGCCCTTCGAGACCATCGACCGGGACGGCGTCGGCACGCTGGTCCGCAGCGCCGTCGAGGCCGGCCGGGCCACCCGCCCCGACCTCAAGCTCGGCGTCTGCGGAGAGCACGGCGGCGACCCCGAGTCCGTCCACTTCTTCCACGAGGTCGGTCTGGACTACGTCTCCTGCTCGCCGTTCCGGATCCCGGTCGCGCGCCTGGAGGCCGGCCGCGCCGCCGCCGAGGCGAAGGGCAGCGACAGCCGCTGACCCCTCCACGGCCCCGCTGCAGGGGCCCCAATGACCGCGCCTGCCCCCGGGTTCCCTGACGTCCGGTGGCAGGCGCGTCTATTTCCCCGGCGTTCGAGGGCGTTCCCCGGCGGCGTTCCCCGGCGTTCCCGGGGCTCAGTATTGGTTCAATGTTGTTCCAGATGCCTTAACGGCAACAGGCGGTGGACGGATCCCCACCCGTCCACCGCCTGTCGCCAATCCGCCGGACACGTCGGCGCTTCCCGGTGCGACCGACCGCCAGGCCCCGCAAAGCCCCCCACGGCCTTCGCGGAGCGTTTCGGTCGCGCCGGAGTGTGCCCGGCGGAGTACAGGATTTCGGTTGTCACGCCTTCGCCGAAAGGGGTTTCAACTGTGGCTGAAAGGCCATGGTGACCACGTGTGACGGCGTGCATACTCGAGGGGCGGGGGGATTGCGGTTGCACAGGTGGGGGTTCGGGTGCTGCGTATCCATTTCACTGGAGTGGACCTCGCGCGCGTAAGGATGGCAGGGCGTCCGGATGCGTTGTGGGAAACGATTCTGAGTTTTCACCGTTTACGAGACCGGCGGGATACCCGCCTCTTCGGCGATTGGCGTGCGGAAACACGCACCAGGTTGAATGGTGAAACACGACTTCTCGGTGCGCTGATACCGAGCCGCGGGTATTTCCCCGATTTCCTGACCCCCACGGAGGGGCAGTACGGGTGGGACGTGGGCCTCGACGCCCTCCGCGGGATCCGCCCCGAGCGGCTGCGCCGCGAGCTCGTCCTGCTCGGCCGGGGCGTGGAAGCGGGCTCCGGCATGGCCGCGGCCTTCGGGATGCCGGGGGCGGCCGGCGGGAGCGCGTACCGAGGCCCGGAGGCCCTGGTCCCCAGGCGGCTGCGGGACTTCATGGAGGGCGACACCGCGCACCTGCCCCGGCTGCTGGGGGAGCTGCGCGGGTACCACCGGGCGGCCGTGGAGCCGTACTGGAGCCACATCCAGGCGCAGATCGAGGCCGAGCGGGCCGCACGGGGGCGGGCGCTGCTCGACGGGGGCGCGGACGAGCTGCTGGCCTCGCTGCCGCCGATGCTGCGGTGGCGGGCTCCGGTGCTGGAGTGTGATTACCCCGTGGACAGGGACGTACGGCTACGGGGGCGCGGGCTGCTGCTCCAGCCCTCCTTCTTCTGCCGGCGCACGGCGGTGACCCTGCACGATCCGGAGCTGGCGCCCGTGCTGGTGTATCCGGCGGCGGCCGAGTCCTCCTCGGCGCAGGCCGGCGGCGAGGCGGCCCGGCCCGCGGAGGAGCGGCGCCGGCACCGCCAGCACACCCTGGGCAAGCTCGTCGGGCACACCCGGTCGGTGGTGCTCCAGGCGATCGGCGACGGGGCCACCACGAGCGAGCTGGCGCGCAGGGCCGGGGTCTCGCTGGCCTCCGCGAGCCAGCACGCGGGGGTGATGCGGGAGGCCGGACTGGTCACCACGCTGCGGCGGGGCAACGCCGTGCTGCACACGGTGACGCCGCTGGGAGCCGCGCTGCTCAAGGGTGGGGCCGTGGTGTCGTGACGGGCCGCACCCCGACGGGTTCGTGACCCGTCGGGGTGCGGTCGCCGGTGCGGTGCGGTGCGGTGCGGTGCGGCGCGGGCCGGACGTGGCCCCGCCGGGGCTGCGGTCAGGTGCGGAAGGGGCCCGTCACCTCGTACGTGATGCCGCCCGACGAGCTGCCGCTCGTGCCGCGCTGGCTGCTGAAGTAGAGGCGGTTTCCGGCGGGGGAGAAGGCCGGGCCGGTGATCTCCGAGGAGGACTGGCCGGTGATCCGCAGGAAGGGGGCCACCACGTCGTCCGGGGTGATCACGCAGATCTCCATGTTGCCGCCGTCCTCGGCGATGTACAGGTCGCCGAAGGAGGAGCCGGTGACGTTGTCCACGCCCGTCAGCGGGGCCGTGCCGCTGGGGACGAGGGAGTCGTCGTAGGCCAGCTCGTAGGTGTTCGTGGCGACGTTGAGCTGCCAGACGCGGTTGTCGCCCTTGGTGGTGAACCACACGGTGTCGTTGGCGTAGTGGCAGCCCTCGCCGCCGTTGAACTTCTTCGCGCCCGAGACCTGGCTGCGGGTCACCGTCGGGGAGCCGTCCGGGTCCGGCACGTTGGCCCAGGTGAAGGAACCCGAGGTGGCCGTGCCGGCCTTGAGGACCTGGAGGGTGCCGGTGGAGAGGTTGCCCCAGGTGGTGGGGACGAACCGGTAGAAGCAGCCGCTGGAGTCGTCCTCGGTGAGGTAGATGACCTTGCGGACCGGGTCGGCGGCGGCGGCCTCGTGGTTGAAGCGGCCCATCGCGGAGCGGCGGACGGCGGCGTTCACGCCCCACGGGTCGGTCTCGTAGACGTAGCCGAGGCTGACCTCCTCGGCGGACAGCCAGGTGTTCCAGGGGGTCGCGCCGCCCGCGCAGTTCCGGTTGGTGTTCGACAGGATCCGGTAGGCGGAGGTGATCGAGCCCGAGGAGTTGAACTTCACGGCGCTGGCGCCGCCGGTGGAGGAGATCTCCGAGTTGGACACGTAGATCCAGCCCGTGCCGTCGGCGAAACAGGCACCGCCGTCGGGGGCGCTGTGCCACTTGTAAGTGGTGGAGCCGACGTTCTGGCCGGAACGGGCGATCACCCGGCTGGTGAAGCCGGCCGGCAGCATGATGCCGTTCGCGTCGGCCGAGCCGAGCGACCCGTAGGGGCCGGCGCCGGGCTGGGCGGGAGCCGCGTAGGCCGCGCCGTGCATCAAGGTGCCGCCGAAGGCGGCGGCCGAGGAGCCGATGACGGCCCCGCGAAGGAAGGTACGACGTTCCACGGTCACTCCTGTGGGAGGAGGAGGCTCCGCGCCCGGTCGGACACGGAGTCGCACACGCGTCGAGGAACTTAGAAGTGTTGAGTTGACTTGACGTCAATTCCATATGAAGAGGGAGCGACCGGCTCGGGGTCAATCCGTCTGGAGGGATTTTCGGGATATCGAGACGCCCGGGACGACGTATTGCGGGACTTTCTGCCCTGGGGAGGGCCCCGGTGCGGGAGGATGGTGGACCCATGAGCCCTCAGGCACCCGTCTTCGACATCACCGGCCGCGCCGACCTCGACGTCGTGCTGCGCCGCTTCTACACGGCGGCCTTCGCCGATCCGCGGATCGGGCCCTTCTTCACGGAGATCGCCGGCACCGACCTCGACGTGCACCTGCCCCGGATCACCGACTTCTGGGAGCGGGCCCTCTTCCGCAGCGCCGACTACCGGCGCAACGCCTTCGCCCCGCACGCGGCCCTCCAGTCGGCCCGCGAGATGACAGCCGAGGACTTCGGCCGCTGGGTGCAGCTGTGGCGGGCCACGATCGACGGACTGCACCGGGGGCCGAACGCGGAGCGGGCCAAGGCCCAGGGCGAGCGGATCGCGCTGACCCTGCACAAGCGGCTGGCCGGCGCCGACCCGGAGCTGCTGCGCGGTGAGGGCACGGTGGGCTTCGTACCGCTGGCGGCCCTTGAGCTGCGCTCGATGACGGTCTGACCTGCAGGTTCGTAGCGCGTCGAAGAAATGTCGAAAAAACTTCGCCGGGAGCGATGAGTTCCCCGGGGTCCGGCGGTCTACCTCTCGAAAGCAACGCGGAAGCACTCCGAAAGCACCGAGAGAAGAGAGACCCCGATGTCCTCCACCATGATCTTCGTCAACCTGCCGGTCAAGGACCTCGAGGCCACCAAGGCCTTCTGGAGCAAGCTGGGCTACTCCTTCAACGCGCAGTTCACCGACGAGACGACCGCCTCGATGCCGATCACCGACTCGATCGTCGCGATGTTCCTGTCCGAGGCGCGCTTCAAGGAGTTCACCCACAAGGCCATCGCCGACACGGCCACCAGCACCTCGGTGCTGCTGTGTCTGAGCGCCGAGAGCCGCGCCAAGGTGGACGAGACCGTGGACACGGCCCTCGCCGCCGGCGCCACGGAGCCCCGCGCCGCCCAGGACTACGGCACGATGTACGGCCGTGCCTTCGAGGACCTCGACGGGCACACCTGGGAGATCATGTGGATGGACCCGGCGATGGTCCAGGGCTGATCAGCGGATCAGCCGGAGGTCGCGGCGGTCCGCACCGGGTACGTACGGACCGCCACCTCCTCGTCGTCCAGGCAGTGCCCCGACTCCAGGTCGAAGCGCTGCTTGAGCAGGGGCGAGGCCACGAAGAGCCGTCCCGCGGCCGAGCCGACCAGCCCGCGCGAGAGCACCTGCGCCCCGGTGAAGGGATCCCGGTTCCCGATGGCGTACGGGCGTCCCGCGCGGTCGACGAACACGGCGGCCTGGCTCCCGTCGGGCAGCAGCGCCGCCACCCCGCGCCCGGGGATCAGCGCCGACAGCTCGCACACGGTGAGCCATCCCTCCGCCACCTGCAGTTCCACGGTCATCGGGTGCCTCCCAGGGGCTCCAGGGTCAGAACGGTCAGGTCGGGCTTGACCTGGCCGCGCTCGGGGACGAACTTCACGCTCGGGTCGGGTGCGCCGGGGGCGTTGACGAAGGACACGAACCGGCGCAGCCGCTCCGGGTCGTCCAGGGTCTCGGCCCATTCGTCGCGGTAGTGCGCCACGTGGTCGGCCATCAGGGACTCCAGCTCCGCGCACAGCCCGAGCGAGTCGTGCACGATGACGTCCCGCAGGTGGTCGAGGCCGCCCTCCAGCCGGTCCAGCCAGGTGGAGGTCCGCTCCAGCCGGTCGGCGGTGCGGATGTAGAACATCAGGAACCGGTCGATGAGCCGGACCAGTTCGGCGTCGGACAGGTCCTGCGCCAGCAGGTCGGCGTGGCGCGGGGTGGCCCCGCCGTTGCCGCCGACGTAGAGGTTCCAGCCGCTCGCCGTCGCGATGATCCCGAAGTCCTTGCTCTGCGCCTCCGCGCACTCGCGGGCGCAGCCGGAGACCGCCGACTTGAGCTTGTGCGGGGCGCGCAGGCCCCGGTAGCGCAGCTCCAGGTCGATGGCCATCCGTACCGAGTCCTGGACCCCGTAGCGGCACCAGGTCTGGCCCACGCAGGACTTCACGGTCCGCAGGGCCTTGCCGTACGCGTGCCCGGACTCGAAGCCGGCTTCGACGAGTCGGGCCCAGATGAGGGGGAGCTGGTCGATGGCGGCGCCGAAGAGGTCGATGCGCTGCCCACCGGTGATCTTCGTGTAGAGGCCGAAGTCGCGGGCCACCTCGCCGATCACGATGAGCTTGTCGGGGGTGATCTCGCCGCCGGGGATGCGCGGGACGACCGAGTACGAGCCGTTGCGCTGCATGTTGGCGAGGAAGTGGTCGTTGGTGTCCTGGAGGGCGGCCTGCTCCCCGTCCAGGACGTAGCCGCTCGCACCGAGGGTGGGGGCCAGCGAGGCGATGATCGAACCGACGGTGGGCTTGCAGACCTCGCAGCCCTCGCCGCCGCGCGCCTCCTCGCGGCCGTGGCTGTCGAGGAGCTTCTCGTACGAGGTCACGCGCAGGGTGCGGACGATCTCGTAGAGCTCGGCGCGGGTGAAGGAGAAGCAGTCGCAGAGCCCCTTGTCGGCGGCCGGCGGCATCAGCTGGCCGATCACCTTGAGGCAGCTCCCGCAGCCGGTGCCCGCCTTGGTGCACTTCTTGACCTCGGGCACCGTGGTGTGGGCGGTGATCGCCTTCTTGGTGACGTTGTGGCAGGAGCAGATCACCGCGCCGTCCGGGAGCGAGGCCGGGCCGAGGGAGACGGGTGCGCCGGCGCCGGCGGGCAGCACCAGCTGCTCGGGGGTGACGGGCGGTACGGAGCCGGTGAGCGGGCGCAGCAGGCCGTAGGAATCGGCGTCGCCGACCAGGACGCCGCCGAGCAGGACGCCTTCGGCGGAGACGACCACCTTCTTGTAGACGCCGGAGCGGGAGTCGGAGTAGACGACGTCGAGGCAGCCGGCGGTGGCGCCGTGGGCGTCGCCGAAGGAGGCCACGTCCACGCCGAGGAGCTTGAGCTTGGTGGAGAGGTCGGCGCCGGTGAACTCCTTCTCGCGGCCCAGCAGATCGGCCGCGGCCGTCTCCGCCATCTCGTAGCCGGGGGCGACCAGGCCGTAGACGCGGCCGTCGGAGGCGAGCGCGCACTCGCCGATGGCGTAGACGTGGGGGTCGGAGGTGCGGCAGCGGGAGTCGACGGAGATGCCGCCGCGTTCGCCGACGGTCAGGCCGCTCTCGCGGGCGAGCTGGTCGCGGGGGCGGACACCGGCGGAGAAGACGACCAGGTCGGTGTCGACGCTGGAGCCGTCGGACAGCTTCATGCCGCTGACCGAGCCGTCCTCGCCGGTGAGGACCTCCTGGGTGCCGACGCCCGTGTGGACGGTGAGCCCCATGTTCTCGATGGTGCGCAGCAGAGCCGCGCCGCCGCCCTCGTCGACCTGGACGGGCATCAGCCGGGGGGCGAACTCCACGACGCGGGTGGCGAGTCCGAGTCCCTTGAGCGCGCCGGCGGCCTCCAGCCCGAGCAGACCGCCGCCGACCACGGCGCCGGTGGTCCGGGTCTTGGCGTACTCCTCGATCGCGAGGAGGTCCTCGATGGTGCGGTAGACGAAACAGCCCGGGGCGTCCTTGCCGGGGACCGGCGGCACGAAGGGGTAGCTGCCGGTCGCGAGGACGAGCACGTCGTACGGGAACACCTGCCCCGAGCGGGACGTGACGGTGCGGGCGTCGCGGTCGATGCTCTCGGCGGGGTCGTCGAGGTGCAGCGCGATCCCGTGCTCCTCCATGAAGGAGGCGGGGGTGAGGGAGAGGTCCTCGGGGGTGCTGCCGGAGAAGTACGAGGTCAGGTGCACGCGGTCGTAGGCGGGCCGCGGCTCCTCGCAGAGCACGGTGATCGTGTGCGTGGCGGTGGCGCCGAGTTCGGCGAGCGCCTCCAGGTAGCGCTGGCCGACCATGCCGTGGCCGATGAGCACGAGGGCGGGCCGGGTTCCGGGGGTGGTGGCGGTGGCCTGGGCGGTGGCCGGGGCGGGGTGGGGCGTGGCTGCGGCCATGATCAGGAGCCTCCGTCGTCGGTGAGCAGGTGGTGCAGGTCGGTGAGACCGTGCTGGTCGGTGAGGGGGGCGCCGTCCTCCCAGCTGCGGGCGAGGGCGCCCACGCTGGAGAGTTCGCCGAGCAGGACCCCGCCGACGAGGCGGTCGCCGCGGATGACGACCTTGCGGTAGGTGCGGCGGGTGGCGTCGGTGAGCCGGACCACGTCGTCGCCGGGGCGCGCGGTGGTCTCGCCGAAGGCGGCGAGGTCGAGGGGCCGGTCACCGCCGGCGGTGAGGGTGAGGCGGGTCAGGGCGCGGGTCCCGTTGTAGGCGGGATCTTGGTCAAGTCCCTTGCCGGTGCCGAGCAGGACTCCGGCGAGGGCGTCGGCCTGTTCGAGGGCGGGGCCGGCCAGGCCGTACACCCGGCCCGCGTGCTCGGCGCAGTCGCCGACGGCGTGGATGCGGGGGTCGCTGGTGCGCAGCTCGTCGTCGACGAGGATGCCCGTACGGACGTCGAGGCCGGCGGCCAGGGCGAGGCCGGTGCGGGGTCGTACTCCGCAGGCGAGTACGACGAGGTCGGCGTCCAGGCGGTAGCCGTCGGCGAGTTCTACTCCGGTGACCCGGCGGGGGCCTTGGGTGGGGGCAGGGACCCTGCGGGGCGTTCCGGGCTCTGCCCGGACCCTCTCCTCAAACGCCGGAGGGGCTGGATTCTGGCTGGTGCCGCCCGCAGGGTGCGGCGGGGTTGCCCGCAGGGACGCCCCCGGGTCTGAGGGCGTCGTCGACAGGCCGCGGACGCGGCACTCCGTGTGGATCTCCACGCCCATGCCGGTGAGGTGTGCGTGGAGGAGCTCCGAGGCTTCCGCGTCCAGTTGGCGTTCCATCAGGCGCTCGCCCTGTTGGGCGAGGACCACCTGCGCGCCCCGCTCGGCCAGGGCGCGGGCCGCCGAGACGCCGAGGAGGCCGCCGCCGATCACCACCGCGCGCACGCCGGGACGTACGGCCGCCGACAGGGCCAGGCAGTCGTCCATGGTGCGGAACGCGTGCACCCCGGCGGGGAGTTCCCGGCCTTCGGGTTCGAACAGGCCGCGGAGGGGAGGGAGGACCGGGTTCGACCCCGTGGCCAGGACGAGGGTGCCGTACCGCTCGACCGTTCCGTCGTCGCAGTGCACCACCTGCTCCGCCCGGTCGATCCGTACCGCCCGCACGCCCCGGCGCAGCGCCGGGCCGGGGGCCGGGAGGGCCGTCACCTCCGGCGCGTACCGGCCGGCCAGGACCTCCGCGAGGAGGACCCGGTTGTAGGGGACGTGCTCCTCCTCGCCGAGGACGCGCACGTCCCCGCCCAGCCGGGCGGCGAGCCGCAGGCCCGCGAGGCCGCCGCCGATCACCACCACGCGTTGCTGTTCCGAGGTCATGACACGAGAGTGCGCGGTCGCTGTTTCCCCACGGCATCGCCGTTGTTTCCCCGACGGAACGCCGACCTCAGCGTGCGGGTTAAGGGCTCGTGAGGCGTTCCTCAAGGCCGCCTTAAGGATCACCGGGAGGTCGGGAGGGCCGCCCGAGCGCCCGTAGCGTGGCCGCATGCGAGAGCGAGACATGGCGGTTCGGGTCAAGGGCGGGATGCTCGGCGGGGCGGGGACCGTCGCCCTGCTGTGGGCCGCCCAGGTGCGGCCCTCGGCCCGGCTCGACGCGCTGTTCGCGACCGCCGCGCACCTGTCCGGCCTGCTCGCCGGGTACGGGGTGCTCGTCCTGCTCTTCCTCATGGCCCGGGTCCCCGCCGTCGAGCACGGGGTGGGCGCGGCCCGGCTCGCCCGCTGGCACGCGCTGGGCGGCCGCCACGTCCTGCTGCTCTGTTTCGGGCACGCGCTCTTCGCGCTCTGCGGCTACGCCGTGCACGAGGGGGTCGACGTGCTCTCCGCCGTCCGGGAGCTGCTCGGCTACCCGGCTCTGGCCGCCGCGGCGATCGGGACCGTCCTCCTGGTCGCCGTCGGCATCACCTCCGCCCGCTCCGTACGCAGCCGGGTCAGCCACGAAACCTGGCGGGGGGTCCACCTCCTCGTATACCTCGCCGCCGCCCTCGCCTTCGGGCACCAGCTCGCCGGGCCCGACCTGGCCCTCGTCGCCTGGTTCTGGGCCCTCGCCCACGCGGTGGTCGCCGTCCTGCTGCTCTGGTACCGGGCCGTGGTCCCCGTACGCCAGGCCCTGCGGCACGCGCTGCGCGTCGCCGAGGTCCGCGTGGAGGGGCCCGGGGTGGTCTCCGTCCTCGTCTACGGGGAACACCTCGCGGAGCTGCGCGCGGAGCCGGGGCAGTTCCTGCGCTGGCGGTTCCTCCAACGCAGGCTGTGGCACACCGCGCTGCCGTTCTCGCTGTCGGCGCCGGTCCGCGGGAACACCCTGCGCATCACCGTGAAGGCCCTCGGCGGCCACTCCCGCCGGATCCGCCGGCTGCGTCCCGGCACCCGGGTCCTCGCCACCGGGCCCTTCGGGGCGCTCACCGCGGCCCGGCGGACCCGGACCAAGGTGCTGCTGATCGCCGGCGGGGTCGGGATCACCCCGATGCGGGCCCTGTTCGAGACCCTGCCCGGCGGGCCGGGGGACATCACCCTGCTCTACCGGGCGGGAGCCGAGGAGCACCTCGTCCTGCGCTCCGAGCTGGAGGCCATCGCCGCCGAACGGCAGGCCGGACTGCACTACCTGCTCGGGCCGTCGGGCGCCGCCTTCGACCCGCTGGCTCCGCAGGCGCTGGCCGCGCTGGTGCCGGGGCTGGCCGAGCACGACGTGTACCTGTGCGGGCCGCGGGGGATGGCGGACGCCACGATGGCCGCGCTGGTGCGGGTCGGGGTGCCGGTGGGGCGGATCCACGCGGAGTGCTTCGGACTCTGAGCCCGCGCCCGATTCCGTCCCCGTCCCCGCCCCTGCACCCGAGAGGTCGCCGCCCCGTGCGTCACCCGTTGCACGTCACCCTGCCCGTGTCCCTTGCCGCTGCGCGGGGCGTGTCCCCTACCCGCCCTTCGCCCGTTCCCCGGGGCTCCGCCCCGGACCCCGCTCCTCAAACGCCGGAGGGGCTGGGGTTGGCTGCGGCGCGGCACCGCAGGCCCCGTAGCTCGCCGGCGCGTGCGGTGCTGGTCGCGCTGGGTTCCGTACCGCCGGCCAGGCGGCTCGCGGCCGGGCTCGGGCTGGCCAGTGTGCTGGCCGCGAGCGTGCTGACGGTGACCGTGGATCCGTCGGCTCCTGTGGCCCCGGACCGGGCCCCGGCCGGGCGAAGCTCAACCTTTGCGCAAGTTTCCGGGGATTGATGGCCGGTGCAGCCATCTGCTCCATAGGGTCGGGCCGTGCCTGACATATCGACAAACATGATCATCGTGCTGTGCGTGGCCGCGGCCGCGGCCGGCTGGATCGACGCCGTCGTGGGCGGCGGCGGGCTGCTGCTCCTGCCCGCCCTGCTCCTCGGCCTGCCGAACGCCCACCCCGCCACCGTCCTCGGCACCAACAAGGCCGTGGCCATCGTCGGGACCTCGGGCGCGGCCGTGTCGTACCTGCGCAAGACCCCGGTGGACGTGAAGCTCGCCGTCCGCATCGGTCTGGCCGCGCTCGCCGGTTCGATGGGCGGGGCGGCCCTGGCCGGCGGCATCAGTAAGGACGCGCTGCGCCCGCTGATCATGGCGGTCCTGGTGGTCGTCGCTGCGTTCGTCCTCTTCCGCCCCGCCTTCGGCGTCGCTCCCGGAGCCGCCCCGGTCGGCCGCCGGCGCGTCCTGCTCACCATCGCGCTGGCCGGCCTCGGCATCGGCTTCTACGACGGGCTCATCGGCCCCGGCACCGGCACCTTCCTGGTCCTCGCGCTGACGGCCCTCCTCCACCTCGACCTGGTCACGGCCTCCGCCACGGCGAAGATCGTCAACGTGTGCACCAACGCCGGAGCGCTCGCCATGTTCGCCTACCAGGGCATGGTGCTGTGGCAACTGGCCGCGCTGATGGCCGTGTTCAACCTGGCCGGTGCCATGATCGGCGCCCGGATGGCGCTCCGGAAGGGCAGCGGCTTCGTCCGCGGCGTCCTCCTGACGGTCGTCGGAGCCCTGGTGGTCAAGCTGGGCCTCGAACAATGGGGCTGACCTGCGGTGGACCGGCCCGCGGGGGATAAAGTTGCGAGCGTGCCCCACCTTGAGATATCCGACCTGATCACCGTCACCGATCCGCTCAGCGGGGCGCGGCTGCCGGTGCGCCGGGGTGATGTGGTCCGTCGGCTCGACGAGGCCGGGGATCCGCGCGCGGCCCGGATCGTCGCCGGACTGCCGGCCGGCCCGGACGACGTGCTCGACCCGCTCGCCGTGGACCGGCTGATGATCGGCGTCCACACCGAGCTGCAGCGGCTCAGCGAGGAGCTGCGCGTCGGGGAACGGCTGGTGGACGTACTGGATCCGCTGTTCGAGGCCATCCGCGAGATCGCGGGCCGCCGCGGCCGGTTCCGCCTGGTCGACATCGGATCCGGGCTCGGCTACCTCGTCCGCTGGCTGGCGTCCACCGGAGCCCTGGGCCCCAACGTCGAGCTGATCGGCGTCGACCTCGACGCCGCGCTCGTCGCCGAAGCCGACCGGCTGGCCCGCGCCGAGGGGCTCGACTGCCGGTTCGTCCACGGCAACGCCTTCGACCTGCCGGAGGTCGCCACCGTCTACGTCTCCACCGGGGTGCTGCACCACTTCCGCGGCCCCGCGCTCGCGGAGTTCTTCGAGGCCCAGGCCGACTCCCAGGCACTCGCCTTCTGCCACTTCGACATCGCCGCCACCCGGCTGGCACCGGTGGGTGCCTGGATGTTCCACCGTGCCCGCATGCGCCATCCGCTCGGCCGCCACGACGGGGTCGCCTCCGCCCGGCGCGCCCACTCGGACGAAACCCTGCTGCGCGCGGCGACCGTACCGGGCATCCGGCCGCTGCTCTACGAACCCCGCGGTCTGTCGAACCCCTTCTGCACCACCCTGCGCCCGGTCTTGGGCATCCGGCCCTACCTGGAGGACCCGCTGCGCCAGGCCATGGGCCGCGCCTCCCGCCGGCTCGTGGGCGCGGAGCAGCTGACCCGCGGCGGACCGCCCGGGCACGACCCCGCGGCCTGGTCCGCCACCGCCGGGACCGGGGCCGCGCGATGAACCCGGCCTGGGCACTCGCCGCCCTCGGCCTCGTCGACGCGGCGTTCAGCGGCTTCCGCGCTTACGCCGGCCGGGACGCCCGGATCCGCAAGCACCGTGCCGTCGTCCGTGCGGCCCTGCGCGGGCTGTCGGTCGGCGCCGTCCTGCTGCTCGCCCCCGCCCTCACGGCCGGCGCCGTCCTGCTGCTCGCCGAGGACCCGGACCGGGCCTACGGGGCCCTGGCCGACGGCGGGGTCGGCTTCCTCGTCCCGCTCGGGGCCTATGCCCTCGCCGTCGTGTTCTCCCTCGCCGCCTACCTCGCGCTGCCGTTCCGGGCCAGCACCCTCGCCGTGGTCGTCGGGCTCGGCCCGCTGACCCTGGCCCGCCCCCTGGTCGTGGCCGCCGCCTGCGCCGGTGCGCTCGTCGCAGGGGGCGGCTGGACCTCGCTCCTGGTGGGATCCGTGGCGGGCGCCGCGGTCCTGTGCGTCGAGCCGTACGTCCACCGCCGCTGGTACGCGCCGGCGTACTAGGGGGTGTCCGCAGATCGAGGCGGGCGTAGCCCCGGCTCCTTCGTGGAGGCCCGCGCCACCGCGAAGAGGAACAGTCCGCAGGCCGTCACGAGCAGCCAGCCCGGCCGGGAGGCCCGGGCGAGGCCGTCCGGAGCGACGCCCGCTGCCAGGGCCCCCGCGACGGCGATGCCCACCGCCGATCCGACCTGGCGCGCGGTGGAGGTGACGGCCCCGGCCACGCCGGCGCGGGACGGCGGGAGTCCGCCGACCGCGGTGTGGGTCAGCGGGGCGTTGGCGAAGCCGAACCCGATGCCGATGAGCAGGTAGGCCGACAGGAGCAGCGGCACGCTCGTGTCCGGGCCCGGGCCCACCATGCAGAGCCCGCCCGCCGCGGTGAACCCGCCCGCGAGGAGGAGCGGTCGCCGCGGCCCGAGGCGCCCCGTCAGGCTTCCCGACCAGGGCGCGCACACGGTGGCCCCGAGCGCCAGGGGCAGGGTCGCGGCACCGGCCGCGAGCGGGGTCCAGCCGCGGGCGTCCTGCAGGTACAAGGTGGTGAGCAGCAGGCTCACGCTCAGCGCGGCGAACACCGCGACCGCGCCCAGTACCGCCGAGGCGAAGGGCGGCCGCCGGAACAGCCGGAGGTCGATCAGGGGCTCGGTCCTGCGGACCTCGACCCGGGCGAATGCGGTCGTGGCCGCCGCGGCGACGGCGTAGCAGGCCAGGGCGGCGGGGGAGGCCCAGCCGATGCGGGGGCCTTCGATCAGGACGCCGACCGAGACGCACAGGGCCGTCGTCAGGAGCAGTTGGCCGGGCAGGTCGAGCCGCCGGGCCCGCTGTCCGCGGGACTCCGGCACGAACACCGCCACCAGGACCAGCGCGCCGACGACCACCGGGGCGTTGATCCAGAACACCGACCGCCAGCCGAACGCCGCGATGAGGGACCCGCCGATGACCGGACCCGCGGCCATGCTGAGCCCGAAGACCGAGGCCCATATGCCGATGGCCCGGGCCCGCTCCCGCGCGTCCGGCATCGCGTTGACGACGATCGCCAGGGCCACCGGGCTCAGCATCGAGGCCCCGACCCCCTGGACGGCGCGCGCCGCGACGAGGAGGCCGAGCGACGGAGCGAGGGCGCAGGCGAGGGAGGCGAGACCGAAGACGGCCAGCCCGCACCGGAACACCCGGCGGCGTCCGAAGCGGTCCGCGAGGGCGCCGGAGGCGATGAGGAGGCTGGCGAGGACCAGGGTGTAGGCGTCCACGACCCATGCCAGACCGCGGGTGTCCGTCCCCAGGCCCCGGCCGATCGCGGGCAGGCCGACGTTGACGATGGTGGTGTCCACTCCGATGAGGAACATGCTCAGCGCGCAGACGGCCAGTACCGTCCACCGTCGGCGCGCACCGAGGGCCGGCCCTGAGGCCGCTCCGGCCGGGATCGTCGTGGTCATGGGTCCGCCTCGGGTCCGCGACGGCCTGTCGGCCGCCGGCTTCGGATGTCGGCCCATGCTCGGACCGGGCGGCTGCCGCGGCCCAGGAAATTTGCCGATACCGCAAAATGACCCCATGGACAGGGACGCCGAACACGCCGAACACGCCGATCGCGCGGAACACGCCGAAGACGCCGAAGACGCCGAAGACGCCGAAGACGCAGAACTCACGCGGACCCTCGACGCCATCGGCCCGCGCCTGCGGGCGCTGCGGCGCGAGCGCGGCCTCACCCTGGAAGCCCTCTCCCGGGCCGCCGGGATCTCCGTGAGCACCCTCTCCCGCCTGGAGTCGGGCAAACGGCGTCCGACCCTCGAACTGCTCATCCCGCTCGCGCGAACCCACCGCGTCGCCCTCGACCAGCTCGTGGCGGCCCCGGTCACCGGTGACGCGCGCGTCCACCTCAAGCCCCTCCGCAGGGACGGGAGCATCCTGGTCCCCCTGACGACGTACCCCGGCCGGGTCCAGGTCTTCAAGCAGGTGCTCGCGTACCGGGAGCCGAAACTGGTGACCCACGCCGGCTACGAATGGCTCTACGTGCTCGCCGGCGAGCTCCACCTCGTCATCGGCGAACGGAGCCTCACCCTGCGCCCCGGCGAGGTCGCGGAGTTCGACACCGGCGAACCCCACTGGTTCGGCCCCGCCGAAGGCGAGGTGGTGGAGATCCTGCACCTGTTCGGCCCCCACGGCGACCAGGCCGTCGTCCGCACCAAGTAACCCGTGCGCGTTCAGTACGTGCCCGTCAGGTGGGCGAAGACGACCACGTTGCCCTGGTAGCCGGTGCGCGGGGAGAAGCCCCCGCCGCAGGTGATGACGCGGAGCTCGGCGCGCGGCGACGACCCGTACACGCGGGAGTCGGGGAAGGCCTTGGCGTCGTAGACCTCCACCGCGTGGACGGTGAACACGGCCGTACGTCCGTCGGCGCGGGCGATCTCGATCAGGGCGCCGCGGCGCAGCGCGCCGAGGTGGTAGAAGACCGCGGGGCCGGTGGCGTTGTCCACGTGCCCGGCGACCACGGCGGTGCCGGTGGCGCCCGGGGTGGTGCCCTCGCGGTACCAGCCCGCCAGTTCCCGGCGGGCGGGAGGCGGTACTTCGAGACTGCCGTCGGCCTGCAGCCCGAGCCCGGTGAGCGGGGCGTCCACCCGGATGGACGGGATCCGGATCCGGGTGGGAGGGGAGCCGGGGAGCGCGGCGATGGCCCCGGGGAACCGGGCCTGGGCGCTCAGCGCCTCACCGGGGGAGGGCAGCGGAGGCCGGACGGGCTCGCCCGAGCCGCTGCCGATGAGCCAGACGCCGATGCAGGTGGCGAGCGCGACGAGCCCACCGGCGCGGGCGCGGGCGCGGCGTGCCTCTGCCTCCATGCGGCCCCCTCGGCTTGGTGACGTCTGACGCGAACGTGGTGACTGGCCGTCGCCCGGCCCCGCGAACGGGGGGGACCTCGCGGGGCGGGCGACGGGGGACGGTACCGGTCGGACCGCGGCCGGAGCCGCGGTGGGCGTCCGTCAGTTCCGCGTGCCGCTCGCCCGGCGACGCAGGAACCAGGTACCGCCGACGGCGGTGGCGGCCAGCACTGCCGCTCCCGCCGCGATCTTGGCGGGGTCGGTGGTGGTGGTCGTGCCACCGCCCACCCCGGTGCGCACGTGGCCCTGGGGGGCCCGGTCGTGCTCGGTGACGATCAGGTCGCCGGTGGCGAACTTGCCGTTCGCGCAGGTGGCGCCGATCGCGTGGGTGCCGGGGTGGGCTCCGCGGGCGACCTGGAACTGTCCCACGACCACCTCCTTGTGGGTGCCCGGGGCCAGCTTGAAGCGGCCGCCCCCGACGGTGGTGGCGTCGCCCTCGGCGTGGCTGCCGGGACCGCAGGCCTTCGTGTTCACTGTGACGGTGGTGCCGGGGGCTGCGGACTTGGGCCAGATCTCCAGCGGGGCGAAGTCCCCGGCCGCGAAGCCCGTCATGCCGAAGCCCGTCATGCCCAGGTCCGCGGCGGCGACCGCGCCGGCCACCGGGCCGGCGAACGCGACGGCGGTCAGCGCGGTGGCGGTGAGCACGTGGGCGGTGCGTCGGCGCATGGGGGGTCTCCTGTGGACACGGGGTCGTGTCTCCGAGGTAACCCGGGCGGCTGGGCGGGCGCCTGCTGATGCAGTGTCAGATTGGTGCCGGGGGGATGGGGTGGCGGGGTGTTCTCGCAGGTGGGGTGTGGTGAGAGGGCATTTGCGGGGCCCCACCCCGTCCGGGTGACGGCGGCCTCGCGGGTGCGGGCGGCGTCGGGCTCGGCCCCGGGGAGGGTCAGGCCGGGGGGAGGGTGAGAGTGGCTGCGGCCCCGGTGGGGGCGGGGTTCGTGAGGGTGATGCGGGCGCCGATGACGTGTGCCTGGCCCAGGGCGATGGTCAGGCCCAGGCCCGTGCCCTGGCCGCGTTCCGTCGCGCCCGTCAGGAACCGCTGCGGTCCGTCCCGCAGCAGCGTCTCCGGGAAGCCCGGGCCCCGGTCCCGTACGGTCACCGTGTTCCCGGTCACCGTCACGGTGATCGGGTCCCCGCCGTGCCTGCGGGCGTTGACCAACAGGTTCGTCAGGATCCGCTCCAGCCTCCGGACGTCCGTGCGGACGCGGGCCGTGCCGTCGGCGGCGCCCAGGACCTGCGCCTCCACCCCCGAACGCCGGGTGACGGCCTCCACCAGCGGCCCCAGGAGGTGGACGTCCAGCTGGGCCACCTCCCGGTCCCCGTCCAGCCGGGCCACCTCCAGGAGGTCCTCCGTCAGGCTGCGCAGGGCCGCGACCCGGTCGCGCACCAGCTCCGTGGGCCGCCCCGGAGGGAGCAGCTCGGCGGCGGTGTGCAGACCGGTCAGCGGGGTCCGCAGCTCGTGCGCCACGTCCGCCGTGAACCGCTGCTCCGCCACCAGCCGCCGCTGCAGGCTCGCCGCCATCGTGTCGACGGCCGCGGACAGTTCGGCCACCTCGTTCCGGGTCCCCGGCACGCCCGACGGGCCTATCCGTGCGTCCAGTTCGCCCGTGCTGATGCGCCGGGCCGTCTCGGCCGCGGACCGCAGGTCCTTGCTCAGCCGGCTGGCCAGCGCCGCCCCGCCGATCGCCGCGAGGGTGACGACGGCCACCCCGAAGGCCATCAACTTCTGGTCCAGTTCCCACAGTTCCGACTGCTCCTCCGCCAGCGACTGGCGTACGGAGAGCACTTGGTCACCGCCGACCGGCCGGGCCGCCCACACCGCCGGGTGGGGGCCGCGCAGGTCGAGGTAGGTGGTGCGCTGCCCGGCCAGGGCGGCCTGCCGCAGGGGTTCCGGCAGGCTCGGGCAGTCGAGGCGCGCGTCGGCCTCCCCGACCTTGTCGAAGTCGAGCTGGCCCGTGAGCTCGTACACCTGGCGCACCCGGACGAGCTGCGCGAGGGCGCTCTTGCGCGCCGCGTCGGCCACCTGGCCGGCGCGGGCCTCGTGGATCAGGACGCCGATGGTGAGCGCGACGAGGGAGCAGCCGGCGGCGAGCAGGACGGCGATCTTCCAGCGCAGGCCGAGGGAGTGCAGGAGGCGGCGGCCGCGGAGCAGGAAGCGCTTCACCGGCCGCCCCGGTTCGCGGGTGCGGGTGCTTCGGAGCCGGCCGGCAGCGGGGCCGGGCACGTGCCGGAGCTCGGTGCGGAGATGGCGTTGCCGAACTTGTGCTCGTCGCTGAGCACGCTCATCCGCTGGCCGTCCCAGTGGTAGCGGATGTCGTGCGCGGATCCGTCCTCGTCGGTGGTGCGGACCAGCAGATCGGTTCCGACGGTCTCGGCGCTCAGCCGCCGGCCGCTGGTGAACAGGATCGGAACGATCTTCCCGTCGGCCGCGGTGTAGACGCTCAGCACCGAACGCCCGGTCTGGGTGTCGGCGGCGACGATCAGCTCGTGGTGTCCGTCGCCCGTCAGGTCCGCGTAACGGGCCGGCCGTAGCCCGGCCTTGCCCGGACTCTGGATCTGCTTCCCCTCGCTGAAGCGCTTCATCGCCTTGTCCGCACGGACCACGGTCATCACGTCGACCTTCTCGATCCCCTCCGGCCCCACCGCGGGGGCGTCGTCGAGCGGCCGCGGCGGCGGCACCCGGCCGGCCACCGCCGTACCGCCGGAGCTCGGGGACTCGGTCCACGAGGGCCAGAGCGGCTTCGGCTGGGGCTGGGAGGACACGGGCGGCGCGACCTCGTCGGGCCCGAGGCCCCCGGGTGCGCCGCAGCCGCCGAGGCCGGTGCAGAGCAGGGCGGCCGCGGCGATGCTGCGGAGGGTCGGTCGAGTCATGGAAGGCGGAACCGTCGGGTGGTGGGGAGGGCGGCGTGCGGGGAGGCAGACTGACGGTAGACGGCGTCGGTCACAGGGACCGGGCGGTCGTGTAACAGCCGTGCGTAGGCGGGCTTCCGTGGCCGAAGTCGGGACTTTGGGCCCGGACCGCGGCCGGTGGGAGACCGGTCAGCAGCTCAGTCTGAAGCGAGGGAGGCCCGCATGACATCGGCCGATCGGCCGGAAGGCCGGGGCGAGGGAACGATTCCGCGGGGCGAGGAGCTCCCGTTCTTCGTCTACGGGACCCTGCGCCCCGGAGAGGTCAACCACGACCTGTTCCTGCGCGGCCGAACGGCCGCCGAGGAGCCTGCCCGCCTCCCGGACGCGGCCCTGTACGAGGGCCCCGGATACCCGTACGCCGTGGACCGCCCCGGCTCCGCGATAGCCGGAGAACTGATCACCCCGGCCGCCGGGGCCTACGGGGAACTCCTCGTGGCGCTCGACCTGCTGGAGGAGTACGCGGGCCCCGGACACCCCGCCAACATCTACGACCGCACCGCCCGCGAGGCCCTGCGCCCCGACGGCACCCCGGTCCGCGCCTGGGTCTACCTGGCCGCCCCGCCCCTGGCCCACCACCTCGCCCGCTCCGGCACACCCATCCCCGGCGGCGACTGGCTGCGCCGCTAGGGCGTGTCTTTCGGATCGGGCCGGACCTCCGGGCGCGCGCGGTGCGCGAGGAGGAGCAGTGCGGTCGGGACCAGGCCGAGGGGGAAGCCGGAGGGTTCGAGGATCCAGCCGCAGAGGAGGACCCACGCCGCCAGGGTCCAGCCCAGGTAGCGCGGGACCTCCTGGCCGGTGCGGGCCATCCGGACGACCAGCAGGCCGAGCAGGATCAGCGGTACCGCGAAGCTGCCGGGCAGGGCCCAGAACGTGCGGAGCGCGTCGGCGTTGGCGGGATCCTCGATGGCGGCCCTGCCGTGCAGTGCGCCGGAGAGCCAGTCGCCCCAGCTCGACCGGGTCTGGGCGGCGAGGAAGGCGATGTGGCCGAGGCCGATGAACACGGTGCTGCGCCCCGCCCAGAGGGTCAGGGTGCGTGCGCGGGCCGCACCGGCGGTGGCCGCGCCGACGCCGGGTGTGGTTACGGTACTCCTAGTTCCGATACTCATGGTTCCGTATAGTGGCCCCGTGGAGCCTTCGAAGCAACCCCCCGGCCGGCCGCGGGACAGCCGCGTGGACGACGCGATCCGTGACGCGGTGCGCGAGTTGGTGCGGGACGTGGGATACGCCGCGCTGACCGTGGACGCCGTGGCCGCCAGAGCGCGCGTCGGCAAAGCGGCCATCTACCGCCGCCACGCCTCGCGCGGCGAGCTGGTCTTCTCCGCGCTCGTGCACGGGCTGGAACCGCAGCCGCTGCCGGACACCGGGTCGCTGTCCGGAGACCTCGCCGCCCTGGTGCAGCTGACTCTGGGGGTCTTCTCCGACCCGGTGGTCGCCGCCGCGACCCCCGGCCTGCTCGCGGACCTGAAGCAGCAGCCCGACATCGCCGCGCGCTTCCAGGAAACCTTCATCGCCGGCGAGCGGGTGCAGGTGGCGGACCTGCTCGAACGGGCCTTCGTGCGGGGCGAACTGGCCGCGCGGGCAGACCCCGCCCTGGTTCACGCCGCAGTGCTCGGGACCGCCTTCGCCTGGGTGTTCCTGCTGGCCCAGCCGCCGACTCCGGCCCTCGTGCCGCGCATCGCCGCGCTGGCCGTGGCGGCCGCGCGCGGAGAAGGCGCGTGACGGTCACCGATGAGACCGGGCGGGACGGGCGCGACGCCCCTGACCGGGCCCGCCGGACAGCGGAACCCCGTCGGAGTCCTACAGGCCTTCCGCGCCGCGGTTGCGCAGGCGCTGGCCGTACTGCTGGAGCACCCACAGCTCTTCTTGGACCGCCGCCAGCTGCTCCGGGGCGTCCTGGTGGCCGAGGCGGGCCAGGGTGCCCTGGATCTCGTGCACCCGGCGGTCGACCGCGCGGAGCCTGACCTGGACCAGCTGGACCCCGGCGTAGACCTCGTCCACGGTCTTCGCGTGGATGGCCTCGACGACGAGCTCGGTGACCAGCGCGCGGACGGTGTCGTTCGGCGCGGCGTCCCGGACCCGGGTCAGGTAGTCCTCGGTGCCGAGCGAAGCGCCGCCGGCGTCCAGGATGGCCTGGCGGACGGCCGCGTAGGGCGGGGCGGTGAACTCGTCCATCCCGTACGCGTCGAAGGCGGGGGAGACCAGGGCGGGGCGCTGGAGCGCCAGCTTGAGCAGCTCGCGCTCGGTGATGTGCGCGGGGCTGCGCAGGTTCAGCGCGGGGCCCGTGGGCGTGGCGGACGGCGCCGGGATGTCCTCGTACGAGTGG
Source organism: Streptomyces stoeckheimensis (assembly GCF_045822005.1). NCBI lineage: Bacteria > Bacillati > Actinomycetota > Actinomycetes > Kitasatosporales > Streptomycetaceae > Streptomyces > Streptomyces stoeckheimensis. The sequence goes on from NZ_CP169550.1 coordinate 6,104,548, forward strand.
CCGGAGCGGCCGGACTGGCCCGAACCACCGGAACCGCCGGCCTGCCCCCGGCGCTGCTGCTGGGGCTGGTTGCCGCGCTCCCGGGCCCAGCGGTCGAGCTGGGCGATCCGCTTGACCACGAACTGCTCGTCGCGCATGCCGAGCATGCCCGCGAGCTGGACCGCCGATTCGTGCTGGATCGCGACGTTCTTGATCTTCTTGATGATCGGGGCGGCTTCCTCCAGCGCGGCCGCCCGCCCCGCCGGGTTCTCCAGGTTGTGCCGGGCCACGATGTGCTTCAGCGCGAACTCGAACAGCGGGGTGCGGGCCTCGACCAGGTCCGCCACGGCCGCGTCGCCCTTGGCCAGGCGCAGGTCGCAAGGGTCCATGCCGCCGGGGGCGATGGTGATGGAGGTCTCCGCGGCGAACTTCTGGTCGTCCTCGAAGGCGCGCAGCGCGGCCTTCTGCCCGGCCGCGTCCCCGTCGAAGGTGAAGATCACCTCGGCGGTCGCGTTGTCCATGAGCAGCCGGCGCAGGATCTTGATGTGGTCGCCGCCGAAGGCGGTGCCGCAGGTGGCGATCGCGGTGGTGACCCCGGCCATGTGGCAGGCCATGACGTCGGTGTAGCCCTCGACCACGACGGCCCGGGAGGTCTTGGCGATCTCCTTCTTGGCCAGGTCGATGCCGTACAGCACCTGGGACTTCTTGTAGATCGCCGTCTCGGGGGTGTTCAGGTACTTGGGCCCGTTGTCGTCGTCGCGCAGCTTGCGCGCGCCGAAGCCGACGACCTCGCCGCTGATGTCGCGGATGGGCCACATCAGCCGGCCGCGGAAGCGGTCGATGGGCTTTCCGCTGCGGCTGTCCTGGGCCAGGCCCGAGGTGATCAGTTCCTTGTCGCTGAAGCCCTTGCCGCGCAGGAAGCGCGTCAGGTGGTCCCAGCCGGCCGGGCTGTAGCCCACGCTGAAGTGCTGGGCGGCGGCCTGGTCGAAGCCGCGCTCGGCCAGGAACTTGCGGCCGATCTCCGCCTCGGCGCTGCCGAGCTGGTCCATGTAGAACTGGGCCGCGGCCTTGTGCGCCTCGACCAGCCGGATGCGCTCGCCGCGCCCGCTGGTGCCGGCGGTGTAGCCGCCCTCTTCGTACCGCAGGGTGATGCCGGCCAGGCCGGCGAGCCGCTCCACCGCCTCCGAGAAGGAGAGGTGGTCGATCTTCATGACGAAGTCGAGGGTGTCCCCGCCCGCCTGGCAGCCGAAGCAGTGGTAGAAGCCCTTGCTGGGGCTGACCTGGAAGGACGGGGACTTCTCGTCATGGAAGGGGCAGAGGCCCTTGAGGTTGCCGCCGCCCGCGTTGCGCAGCTGGAGGTACTCCGAGACCACGGCGTCGATCGGGACCGCGTCCCGTACCGCCTTCACGTCGTCGTCGTTGATCCGTCCTGCCACGCGTGAAGTCTACGGCCGGGCGGAGACAATCCCGTCAGGCCCCCTCCGCCGGAACCAGGGCCGAGAGCGGAATCGAGGGATCCGCCAGCTTCTCGCGGTCCACGGGCGCCTTCGACCTGATCAGGGCCTGGATGTCCTCGGTGACGTCCCACACGTTCACGTTCATCCCGGCCAGCACCCGGCCGTCCGAGAGCCAGAAGGCGATGAACTCCCGCTTGCCCGCGTCCCCGCGGATCAGCACCTGGTCGTAGCCGCCCGCCGGGGCGTACCCCGAGTACTCCAGGCCCACGTCGTACTGGTCGGAGAAGAAGTACGGAACCCGGTCGTACGAGACCTCCTGCCCCAGCATCGCCCGGGCGGCGGCCGGACCCCCGTTGAGCGCGTTCGCCCAGTGCTCCACCCGCAGCCGGGCCCCCAGCACCGGATGGTGCGCGGCCGCCACGTCCCCGACCGCGTAGACGTCCGGGTCGGAGGTGCGCAGCGAGGCGTCCACGGCGATCCCGCCCCCGTGCTCCCGGTCCACCAGGGCCAGGCCCGAGGTCTCCGCCAGCGCGGTCCGCGGGGCGGCGCCGATCGCCGCGAGGACCGCGTGCGCCGGGTGCTCCTCCCCGTCGTCCGTACGGGCCGCCAGCACCATGCCGTCGTGCCCGACGATCTCCGTCAGGTGGGACCCGAAGTGGAAACGGACCCCGTGCTCGGTGTGCAGGTCGGCGAAGAGCCGGCCGACCTCCGGACCGAGCACCGCGTGCAGCGGGGTCGGCGCCGGCTCGATCACGGTGACCTCGGCCCCGTACCCGCGGGCGGCCGCCGCCACCTCCAGGCCGATCCAGCCGGCGCCCGCGATCAGCAGGTGCCCGTTGTCCCGGCCCAGCCCCGCCAGCGCCTTGCGCAGCCGCTCCGCGTGCGAGAGCCGGCGCAGGTGGTGCACCCCGACCAGCTCGGTGCCCGGGATGTCGAGCCGGCGCGGTTCGGCGCCGGTGGCGAGGAGCAGCTTGTCGTAGGGCAGCGCCGTGCCGTCGCCGAGGACCACCTTCTTGGCGTCCCGGTCGAGGTGGACCGCGGGCTGGCCGAGGTGCAGCTCGATGTCGGAGGCCGCGTACCAGGACGGCTCGTGGACGAAGACGCTCTCGCGCTCCTCCTTGCCCGCCAGGTAGCCCTTGGAGAGCGGGGGGCGCTCGTAGGGATGCTCGCGCTCGTCGCCGATGAGGATCACCCGCCCCGTGAACCCTTCGGACCTCAGCGTCTCGGCCGCCTTAGCCCCGGCGAGCCCTGCGCCGACGATGACGAACGTCCGGTGTGCGTCGACCACCTGATGCCTCCTCATAACCTCTGCGCCACATGCGACCACATGCGAGCGTCCCGCACCGAGCCTGCCGCGTGAAGGGGGAGTGGCCCGATCGGCTCACCCGTCGGCGCGTCGCGCGCGCTGGGTGAGGCGGGCGTGCAGGGAGCGCGCGGAGGCGTCCGTGAGGGCCGCGATCTGGTCCACGACCGCCCGCTTCCTGGCCCGGTCGTCCGGGGCCTCGTCGAAGATCGCACGGAACTGCGGGTCCAGACCCTCGGGCGCGCGGGCGCTGACGGCCTCCGCCAGTTCGGCCAGGACGATGCGCTGATCGGCGCGGATCCGCTCCTGCTCGTCGCGCTGCATGACGTAGAGGTCGGCCACCGCCTTCAGCACCGCGCACTCGTTGCGGGCCTCGCGCGGCACCACCAGCTCCGCCGCGTACCGGGTCAGCCGGCCCGTCCCGTACGCCTGCCGGGTGGCGCCCTCGGCGGCCAGGCAGAAACGGCCGATCAGCTGGCTCGTCGCATCCTTCAGCCGGGCCTGGGCCACGGCCGAACCGTCGTACCCGTGCGGCCACCACTCCTGCTCCATCAGCCGGTCCAGGGCCTCGCGCAGTTCCTCCGGCGCGGTGTCGGCGGGCACGTACCGGCCGATGGCCACCCGCCAGATCTCGGTGCGCTCGGGCTCGGCGAAGAGCAGGTTCGGGTCGAGGTGGCCGGCGTGCAGGCCGTCCTCGAAGTCGTGGACGGAGTACGCCACGTCGTCCGACCAGTCCATGACCTGCGCCTCGAAGCACTTGCGGTCCGAGGGCGCGCCGCGGCGCAGCCACGCGAAGACCGGCAGGTCGTCCTCGTAGGCGCCGAACTTCACCGAGCCCGGGTCGGTGGGGTGGTCCCCGCGCGCCCAGGGGTACTTGGTGGCGGCGTCCAGGCAGGCCCGGGTGAGGTTGAGCCCGACGCTGACGAGCTCGCCGGTCACCGGGTCGGGGACGAACCGCTTGGGCTCCAGCCGGGTCAGCAGGCGCAGCGACTGGGCGTTGCCCTCGAAACCGCCGCAGTCCTTGGCGAACTCGTTGAGCGCTTCCTCGCCGTTGTGGCCGAAGGGCGGGTGCCCCATGTCGTGCGACAGGCAGGCGGCTTCGACCAGGTCGGGATCGCAGCCGAGCGCGGCGCCGAGCTCGCGGCCCACCTGGGCGCATTCGAGGGAGTGCGTCAGCCGCGTACGAGGACTGGCGTCCCAGTCGTACGAACGCGTCCCCGGGGTCACCACCTGCGTCTTCCCGGCGAGCCGGCGCAGCGCGGCGGAGTGCAGCACGCGGGCGCGGTCGCGCTGGAAGGCGGTCCGCCCGGGCCGCTTGTCGGGCTCGGTGGCCCAGCGCTCGGTATCGGCGGGCTCGTACGGCTCGCCGGGCAGATCGAGGCCGGGTCGGACAGGTGCGGTGGTGCCTTCCATGCCTTCCATGGTCAAACGGTAACCGCACGAACCGACAAGACGAGTCAAGAGGAGCAATCCGAGCGTTTGGGAACCAACCCGACCGTTACGCGGTGGCCAGTTCGAGCGGCTGCTCCCGCGACTGCTCCCCTCCCACGGGTCCTGCTACGGGTCCTGCGAGCGCGGCGGCGGCTTCGTCGTAGCGCTGGAGCACCAGCCGGGCCAGCGCCGGATGCGCGCCCAGCGGAGCGGCGGCCGGGCCCGGCGCGGCGGCGGCGCTCGCGGCGGCGAAGCGGCCCGGGGCGGTGAAGTAGGAGGCGACCGCGACCCGGTGGAGGCCCCGCGCGGCCAGGGTCCGTACGGCGGCGGGCACGGAGGGCGCGGTGCCCGAGGCGTAGGCGGCCACCACGGGCACCCCGCCGAGGCGTTCCGAGAGCAGGTCGGCGGTGGCCCGCACATCGCTGGCGGAGTCGGGGTCGCGGGACCCGGCGGCGGCCAGCACCACCGCCGACCCGGCACTCCAGCCGGCCTCCACGAGCCGCTCGTACAGGGCCTCGACGAGCAGCGGATGCGGGCCCAGCGGGGCGGCGACACGGGTCAGCAGGTGCCCGGCGCGGGCGGCGGCGGCCGGGAGGTCCCGCTTGACGTGGGTCCCGCGGCCGAGCAGCAGCGGCACCAGGACGGCGGCTCCGGCGGCCCGTTCGAGGGTGTGGTCCAGCAGCGGGTGGTTCAGCTCGATGTGACCGAGCCGGACGTCGAGGCGGGGACGGAGCTCACGGACCCGTTCGAGCAGGGCTTCGACGGTGTGGAGGGCGCGCGGATCGCGGCTGCCGTGGGCCACGGCGACGAGGGCGGGCTGCTGCATGGGAGGACTCCTGCGTGGTGTCGGGGGCGCAGACCGCTGAGCTGCGTACCGAGCTGGGCGGTGATCCGGGTCAGCAGCTCCGCCGTGGTCGCGGGCGGAAGCGGTGGGAGGGGCGGGGGATGGGGCAGCGACTGCGGAAGGGGATGGGACAGGGACTCGGGAGGGTGCGCCGGCTCCGTCATGAACCGATCCTGCGCGCGGCAGGTTGCCGGTGCGTTGCGCGGGCGTGACGGGTGTTTTCCACCTGCTCACAGGGGGGTGGACGGCGGGGGTGGGCTCGGGCCGTGCTCCCCTGTGCCCGGAACACGCGGGGGCGGGACGGGGTGGGGGACACATGGGCGGGTTCTCGAAGTGGGCGGACCGCGGCTGCGCGTGGCTGTCCGGCGGCCGTCGCACCGGGCGGGGGCGGGCGGGGGTCGCCCGGCCCGAAGTCCGGGGGCCGGTCGGGCACGAACCGCCCCGCTCCCCGGGCGCTCGGCGTGCGCGCGCGAGGCGGCGGTCTGGCTGCTCATCGCCCTGGCGTCCGCGGCGCTCCTCGTCGCCTCCTTCCAGCAGCACCACCGGGAGGCCGAGCCCGAACTGCGGCGGGCCGGGGCGGCGGTGGCGACGGCCGTGGTGGCGCGCGCACCCTCGGGAGTGCACCCGCACACCAGTGAGGGCCGGGTGCAGGGGTGGACCTCGCGGCTCGAACTGACCGTCCCGGGAAGCGCGGAGACGGTCCGGGCGTCGGCCTACACCTATGAGGAGCCGAAGGCGGGAGACCGCGTACTGCTCCTGTACGCGCCCTCGCGGCCCGCCCTGGAGGGCCGGGTGGACGCGCGCAAGGACCTGCGGTCCGTGGCCGCGGGATCGGGCACGGGACCGGGGTCCTGGGATCCGTTCCCGCAGGCGGACGAGGCGCGCAAGGCGCTCCTCCCGGCCGCGCGGCTGCTCGCCCTCGCCCTGCACCTGCGCGCCCTGTACGGGCACCCGCACCCGGTGGCGGGCGCGCTCGCGTGGGTCTCCTGCCTGCTTCCGGCGCTGGGGCGCGCAGCGGCGTACGCCGCGGTGCGGGGCCTGCCCTGAGTCGAGCCCCCGGCCGGGGGGGAAACCGGCGGGACCGCACACGCGTCCGTAGACGACGGGACCACAGCAGGACCACGGCAGGACCACCAGCAGCACCGACAAGGGGATCGCATTGAGGCGCGCAGGGCTACGAGGTCGGCTACGAGTTCTGCCGGGGGCGGCATGGGAGCAGCTGAAGGCCGTACGGATCGGGGTGCCCCGGACCGTACCCGCCCGGCGGCGGGCCGTGCAGCTGGTGATGGCGGGCTGCGTGCTGGCCCTGCTGCCCTCGGCGTGGACGCACGCGTCCGCCGGGCCCCGGCTGCGGACCACCGCGGATGCGCCCGCCGCCGAGGTGGCCGTGGTCTTCGGCGCCGGGCTGTGGAACGGCCGGCCGACCCCGTACCTCGCGCGCCGCCTCGACGCCGCCGTCGAGCTCTACCGCGCGGGGAAGGTCAAGGTCGTCCTGGTCACCGGCGACAACAGCCGGACCGACTACGACGAGCCCGACGCGATGCGCGCGTACCTGACGGGCCACGGGGTGCCCGACGCCCGCGTCGTCAGCGACTACGCCGGCTTCGACTCGTGGGACTCCTGCGTCCGGGCCCGGGAGGTCTTCGGCGTGCACCGGGCGGTGCTGATCAGCCAGGGCTTCCACATCCGCCGGGCCGTCGCGCTGTGCCGGGCCGCGGGCGTGGACTCGTACGGGGTCGGGGTGTCCGACGTGCACGACGCGACCTGGTACTACGGCGGGGCCCGCGAGGTCTTCGCGACGGGCAAGGCGGCACTGGACGCGGTCTTCGAGCCGGAGCCGCGGTTCCTGGGACCGAAGGAGGAGGGGGTGTCGCGGGCGCTGGCCTCTCTGGCAGACTGACGCCGCGATCGGAGTATTCCGATTAGTCATATAGCTCTTAGGGCTATGTCCGCCGTGCGCGTCAGGGGTGTGGAACCGTGGCTGTTGTGGATCTGAGCGGCAAGGTCGTCGTCATCACCGGTGGGGCCCGCGGCCTCGGCGCGGCGGCCGCGCAGGCCGTCGTGGACGGCGGCGGCAAGGTGCTGATCACCGACGTCCTGGAGGCCGAGGGCGCCGAGACGGCGGCCAAGCTCGGCGACGCGGCGCGCTTCCTGCGCCACGACGTGACCAGCGAGTCAGACTGGGACGCGGCCTTCGCCTTCGCCCTCGCCGAGTTCGGCCGGATCGACGGCCTGGTCAACAACGCGGGCATCGCCTCCGGCGCGTTCCTGGAGCACGAGAGCATCGAGCACTTCCGCAAGGTCGTCGAGATCAACCTGGTCGGCGTCTTCATCGGCATCAAGGCCGCGATCCCGCTGATGCGCGAGAACGGCGGCGGCTCCATCGTCAACATCTCCTCCGCCGCCGGCCTCACCGGCCTCGCCCTGACCGCCGGCTACGGAGCCTCCAAGTGGGGCGTGCGCGGCCTGTCGAAGATCGGCGCGGTCGAGCTCGCCGAGTCCCGGATCCGCGTCAACTCCGTCCACCCCGGCATGACGCTCACGCCCATGACGGCCCCGGTCGGCATCCAGGCCGGCGAGGGCAACTACCCCGGCGCCCCCCTCGGCCGCGTCGGCCTCCCCGAGGAGATCGCCGCCGCCGTCGCCTTCCTCCTCTCGGACGCCGCGAGCTACATGACGGGCGCCGAGCTCGCGGTCGACGGCGGCTGGACGGCCGGCCTCACGGTGAAGTACCTGACCGGCCAGTGACCCGGCCCCGGCCGTCGACGCCGTCGACGGCCGGATCGTGTACGTGGAGATCCTCGACCGCGCCCCGATGCGCAGGGCCTCACCGGAGCCGGCCGGGGGCGCTGAGGTGGAGCACGCGGAGTTGTAACGGGAGGCGGCGGCCCGTGTAACACCGCCGACGCACGCTGGGCTCCATGCACACCTCGGGCTCCGCCACCGCCACGCACTGTCCGTACTGCGCGCTGCAGTGCGGCATGAACCTCCGCCCCGAGCCCGGCGGCGCGGGCGTGACGGTGGAGGAGCGGGCCGACTTCCCCGTGAACCTGGGCGCGCTGTGCGGCAAGGGCCGCACCGCCCCCGCCGTGCTCTCCTCCCGGGTGCGCCTCACCGAGCCGCTCGTCCGCACCCACGCCGGGCGGCTGGAGCCGGCCACCTGGGAGGAGGCCCTCGACGCCGTCGCCGAGGGCCTCGCCCGCACGCGGCGGTCGTACGGGGCCGACGCGGTCGGGGTGTTCGGCGGCGGCGGGCTGACCAACGAGAAGGCCTACGCCCTCGGGAAGTTCGCCCGCATCGCCCTGCGGACCTCGCAGATCGACTACAACGGCCGGTTCTGCATGTCCTCGGCCGCCGCCGCGCACCAGCGGGCCTTCGGGCTCGACCGGGGGCTGCCCTTCCCGCTGGAGGACATCCCCCGGACCGGCTGCGTCATCCTCGTCGGCTCCAACCCCGCCGACACCATGCCCCCCGCCCTCCGCTTCTTCCGGGAACTCCGCGAGAACGGCGGCACGCTGATCGTGGTGGACCCGCGCCGCACGCGCACCGCCGAACAGGCCGACCTGCACCTGGCCCCGCGCCCCGGCACGGACCTGGCACTGGCACTCGGCCTGCTGCACCTCGTCGTCGCGGGCGGGCACACCGACGAGGAGTTCATCGCCGAGCGCACCACCGGCTGGGAGGAGGCCCGAGCGGGCGCGATGGCGCACTGGCCGGAGCTCGTGGAGCGCATCACCGGCGTACCCGTCCCCAAACTCCGCGAAGCGGTGGCGATGTTCTGCGCCCCCGAATCCGCGATGGTGCTCACCGCACGCGGCCCCGAGCAGCAGTCCAAGGGCACCGACACCGTCGGAGCCTGGATCAACCTCTGCCTCGCCACCGGCCGGGCCGGCCGCCCGCTCTCCGGCTACGGCTGCCTCACCGGCCAGGGCAACGGCCAGGGCGGCCGCGAGCACGGCCAGAAGGCCGACCAGCTCCCCGGCTACCGCAAACTGACCGACCCGGCGGCCCGGGCCCACGTCGCCGGGGTCTGGGGGATCGACCCCGACGACCTTCCCGGGCCCGGCCGCAGTGCGTACGAACTCCTCGACGCCCTGGGTTCGGACGTCAAGGCCCTGCTCCTGATGGGCTCCAACCCGGTGGTCTCGGCCCCCCGCGCCGCCCACATCGAGGAACGCATCCGCTCCCTGGACTTCCTGGCCGTCGCCGACGTGGTCCTGTCCGAGACGGCGGCCCTGGCCGACGTGGTCCTCCCGGTCACCCAGTGGGCGGAGGAGACCGGCACCACCACCAACCTGGAGGGCCGCGTCCTGCTCCGCCGCCGGGCCCTGACCCCACCGCCGGGGGTCCGCTCCGACCTGGAGGTCCTGCACGGCCTCGCCACCCGCCTCGGCATGCCGAAGGCCTTCCCGACCGAACCCGAGGAGGTCTTCGAGGAGCTGCGCCGCGCTTCGGCGGGCGGCCCGGCGGACTACTCGGGCATCACGTACGCCCGCATCGAAGCCGAACAGGGCGTCTTCTGGCCCTGCCCCGCGGCTCCGCGGACGGGGGAGCCCGACGCACAGGATCCCGCCCCGAGCCAGCCGGCCCAGGCAGCCCAGGCAGCCCCGGCGGAGCCCGGCCCGGAGCCGGAGCCCCACCCCGGCACCCCCCGGCTCTTCCTGGACCGCTTCGCCACCGAGGACGGCCGGGCCCGCTTCGTGCCCGTCACCCACCGGGACGCCGCGGAGGTCCCGGACGCGGAGTACCCGCTCCTCCTCACCACCGGCCGGGTCGTCGCCCAGTACCAGTCGGGCGCGCAGACCCGCCGGGTGGACGAGCTCAACGCAGCCGCCCCCGGCCCCTTCGTGGAACTCCACCCCCGCCTCGCGGCCCGCATCGGCGCGGTCGACGGAGCCCCCCTCGCGGTCACCTCCCGCCGCGGCCGCGCGGTCGCCCCGGCCCGCATCACGGACTCCATCCGCGCGGACACCGTCTTCATGCCCTTCCACTGGCCGGGCGAGGGCCGCGCCAACACCCTGACCAACCCGGCGCTGGACCCGACGTCCCGGATGCCGGAGTTCAAGGTCTGCGCGGTCCGGGTGGAACCGGCCTAGCCGTTCTCCGGAGCTCCGGCGAAGGTGGGAGCCAGGGCCGCCAGCAGGCGGTTCGCGTAGGACTCGGCGGAGCCGGGGATCCCCGGGTACTCCTTGTGGAACGTGTCCCAGTCCGTCTGCGCGAACCCCTCGAAGACCTCCGGGGAGGGCGGCTGCTGACCGCCGCCGCCGACCTCGAATTCGCCGGAGAGCCGGAACACCTCCGCCAGCAGCGGGTACGGCAGGGCGCAGCTCTCCGCCAGCAGGACCGCGTCGTAGAGGTCCTTGCCCTGCGGGTACGTGTCCCCGGCCAGCCACACCAGCTTCCAGGCGAGGGACAGCTCCGGGGTGGCCCCCAGGAGCGGCACCCCCGCCACTTCCACCGGCTCGGGCGCGACCGGCAGGTGCTCGTTGAAGACGAAGTCCAACTGGACCTGCCCGCCCCGCATCCCCGGTGCGGACCAGGGCAGGACCAGCCTGCGCCCCGGAACGCGTTCGTACGTCCAGATGTACTCGGAGACCGCCTCCGACGCGGGCATCACCAGGCCGCCGTACGGGGCCAGCCGCTCGGCCCCGGCGGCGATCGCGTCCAGCATCCGCCCGGTGCGGTCCTCCTCGATCATCCAGTCCGCGGGGACCACGACGAAGTCCAGGTCGTGCGGTTCCCGCGCGATCTCCCCGAACCACTGCGACATCAGCATGCTGCCGCGCAGCACCAGCGAATCGGCGTCGCCCGAGGCCCCGACCGCGCGCAACGCCACGTCCATCGCCGCCCGCCGGGCCGCCCGCCAGGCCGTTCGTGCCGCCGGCTCCGAGATCACCGGATCCAGCGGCCGGTACGCCTCGGAGAAGTGCTTGAGGGCGGGGTCGAAGGCCACCGCGGTCGGATCACCCCTGTCGCCCGTCCTCATGGTCCGGGGCAGCTCGTCCCTCCGTCGGAACCGCTCCGCCGCCGGCTCCGCGGGGTCGTCCGGACCTCCCGGAATCGACGGCTTCCACTCCTGGCCACTCATCGCGCGTCCCCCTCCTCGATCCACCCGTCGTCCACCGACAGGTCACTGTCGTACAGCACGAACTCCCGCTCCTCCGAGCGGATCTCGTACCCGGCCCCGGCCAGCGCCGCGACCAGCGCATCGCACGCCGCCCCCGCCTCCGTCGCCGTACCCCGCCAGCGCTGGGTCACGAAACGTTCCTGCCGCGCCCCCGGCAGGACCCGGCGGGCGTTCCACGAGACGTGCGCCGCGTGCCGGACCGCCAGGGACTCCAGGGCCGGGCGGTCCCAGCCGGCCGGGAGGCGCAGTTTCAGATGGTGCTCGAAGTACCCGCCGCCGGGCCCCGGGGGCTCCGCGGTCCACGGGACCGTCTCCACCTTGACCCGGACCGGGTCGAAACCGGCCGCGCGCAGCCGGGGCACCAGAACCTCGTGCCCGTCCCGGTCGGGCAGCGTCAGCATCGGCTGCGAGACCATCCGGCCCCGGGCCAGCACGATGTGCGTGACCTTCAACTCCCGCTCAGCCGACCATGATTCGAGCCGGGCCAGCTCCGCCGGACCGGCGCAGCGCACAGTGACGTGCGTTTCGTACACAGACATGACCGCGATCCTCTCGGACATGCGTCCGATCCGCATCGGGGTTCTGGTCCGGGGGTAACCATCGGTCACGCACCGGACCCAGAAAGTGGTCGCACGCCCCTCGTGGCAGCGATGTGTCGTACCCCACACTGAGGTGCGGTGCACCCGTCCTCGGAGCCCTGTGGAGGTCGCCCCCGTGCAGACCCAGAGCCTGACCGTCACCGTCAGCCCGCCCGCCGAAGTGCCCGCGGCCGAAGAGCCCGAGCCCGAGGCCGAGGCCGACGCCATGCACGAGGAGGAGGCCGACGAGGCTGCGGAGTTGGAGGGCCCGGAGCTGCTGGAGAAGGTGCCCCCGCCGCGCAAGCGCACGGCGGAGGGCTCCGGCGGAGCGGGACCGTCCGCCGACCTCTTCCGGCAGTACCTGCGCGAGATAGGCAGGATCCCGCTGCTCACCGCCGTCGAGGAGGTCGAGCTCGCGCGGCGCGTGGAAGCGGGCCTGTTCGCGGAGGAGAAGCTCGGCAGCGGAGCCCCGCTCGACCTGCAGCTCACGCTCGACCTCGACAAGCTCGTCGTCATGGGCCGCATGGCCAAACGGCGTCTCATCGAGTCGAACCTGAGGCTCGTCGTCTCCGTCGCCAAGCGCTACGTCGGCCGCGGCCTCACCATGCTCGACCTGGTCCAGGAGGGGAACCTCGGACTGATCCGCGCCGTCGAGAAGTTCGACTACGCCCGCGGCTACAAGTTCTCCACCTACGCCACCTGGTGGATCCGCCAGGCCATGTCCCGGGCGCTGGCCGACCAGGCCCGCACCATCCGGGTGCCCGTCCACGTCGTGGAGCTGATCAACCGCGTCGTGCGCGTCCAGCGCCGCATGCTCCAGGAGCGCGGGTACGAACCCACCGCCGAGGAGGTCGCCGTCCACCTGGAGCTGACCCCCGAGCGGGTCCTGGAGGTGCTGCGCCTGGCGCAGGAGCCGGTCTCGCTGCACGCCCCCGTGGGCGAGGAGGACGATGTCGCGCTCGGCGACCTCATCGAGGACGGGGACGCCGCCTCACCGGTCGAATCGGCCGCGTTCTTCCTGCTCCGCGAGCACCTGGAAGCGGTGCTCTCGACCCTCGGGGAGCGGGAGCGCAAGGTGGTCCAGCTGCGCTACGGGCTCGCCGACGGGCGGCCGCGCACCCTGGAGGAGATCGGCCGGATCTTCGGGGTGACCCGGGAACGGATCCGCCAGATCGAGTCCAAGACCCTCAACAAGCTCCGCGACCACGCCTTCGCGGACCAGCTGCGCGGCTATCTGGACTGACGGAAAAAGGGGCGCCCGGACGGACGCCCCTTTTCCGCACGGCCGTACCGGTCTAGTCGACCTCGGCCACCGCCTGCGCGAACTGCGCCGCGTACAGCCGCGCGTACGCGCCGCCCGAGAGCAACAGCTCCTCGTGCGTGCCCTGTTCCACGATCGAGCCGCTCTCCATCACCAGGATCAGGTCCGCGTCGCGGATCGTGGACAGCCGGTGCGCGATCACGAAGGACGTACGGCCGTGCGCGAGGCGGGCCATCGCCTTCTGGATGAGCACCTCGGTACGGGTGTCCACCGAGCTCGTCGCCTCGTCGAGCACCAGGATCACCGGGTCGGACAGGAACGCCCGCGCGATGGTGATCAGCTGCTTCTCGCCCGCGCTGACACCGGCGCCCTCGTCGTCCAGCACCGTGTCGTAGCCCTCGGGCAGGGTGCGGATGAACCGGTCGGCGTGGGCCGCCCGCGCGGCCTCCTCGACCTCGGCGCGCGTGACCTCGCGCGTGGCCCCGTAGGCGATGTTCTCCGCGAGGGTGCCGCCGAACAGCCAGGTGTCCTGGAGCACCATGCCGATGCCGCTGCGCAGTTCCTCGCGGGTCATCTTGGCGATGTCCACCCCGTCGAGGGCGATCTCCCCGCCCGTGACCTCGTAGAACCGCATCAGCAGGTTGACCAGCGTGGTCTTGCCGGCGCCGGTCGGGCCGACGATCGCGACCGTCTGACCCGGGTCGACGCTCAGCGAGAGGTTCTCGATCAGCGGCTTGTCCGGCTCGTAGCGGAAGGCGACCTTGTCGAAGGTGACCTGACCGCGCAGGTTCTCCGGACGCTCGGGGACCTCCGCGTCCGCCTCCTGCTCCGGCGCGTCCAGCAGCTCGTAGACCCGCTCCGCGGAGGCGACGCCGGACTGCACCAGGTTCGCCATGGAGGCGACCTGCGTCAGCGGCATCGAGAACTGGCGCGTGTACTGGATGAAGGCCTGGACGTCACCGATCGACAGGGTGCCCGAGGCCACCTTCAGACCGCCGACGACCGCGACGAGCACGTAGTTGATGTTCGAGATGAACAGCATCACCGGCTGCATGATCCCGCTGACCAGCTGCGCCTTGAAGGAGGCCCGGTACAGCGCCTCGTTCTGCTCGGCGAACAGGGCCGCGGACTCCTTCTGCCGGCCGAAGACCTTGACCAGGGTGTGGCCCGAGTACATCTCCTCGACGTGCGCGTTCAGGGCGCCCGTGGACTTCCACTGCGCCACGAACTGCGGCTGCGACTTCTTGCCGATCTTCGCGGCCACGTACGCGGACACCGGGATGGTCACCAGCGCGACCAGGGCCAGCACCCACGAGATCCAGAACATCATCGCCAGCACGCCGACGATCGTCAGGAGGGAGTTGAGCAGCTGACCCATCGTCTGCTGGATCGTCTGGCCGATGTTGTCGATGTCGTTCGTGGCCCGGCTGAGCACCTCGCCGCGCTTCTGCTGGTCGAAGTACGACAGCGGCAGCCGCGACAGCTTCGCCTGGAGCTCCTCGCGCATCCGGTACACGGTGCCGTTCATGATGTGGTTCGACAGCCGTGTGGCGACCAGCATCAGCAGACCGGCGACCGTGAAGACGGCCAGCGCCCACAGCGCCACCGCCCCGACCGCGCCGAAGTCGATGCCCTTGCCCGGGGTGAAGGCGGTGCCGGACAGCATGTCCGCCATCCCGCCCTCGCCCCTGGCGCGCAGAGCGTCCAGCGCCTGCTGCTTGGTGAGGCCCTTGTCGAAGTTCCGGCCGACGATCCCCGCGAACACGAGGTCGGTGGCCTCGCCGAGGATCTTCGGCCCGGTCACCGACGCGGCGACGCTGCCGACGACCGCGAGGATCATGCCCCACAGCTTGGCCCGGTCGCGCGCCAGCGCGCTCAGCAGCCGCTTGCCCGAGCCCTTGAAGTCCATGGACCGCGTGGTCGGCGGTCCCATCATCATCCGTCCTCCGGGCCCGCTCACGCCGCCTCCGCTTCCGTCAGCTGGGAGAGCACGATCTCCCGGTAGGTCTCATTGCCGGCCATCAGCTCGTGGTGGCGCCCCTCGCCCACCACCTGCCCCTCGTCGAGGACGATGATCCGGTCCGCGTCGCGGATCGTGGAGACCCGCTGGGCGACGATGACCACGGTGGCCTCCTCGGTCTCGCGGGCCAGCGCGGAGCGCAGCGCCGCGTCCGTGGCGTAGTCCAGGGCCGAGAAGGAGTCGTCGAACAGGTAGATCTCCGGGCGCTGTACGAGCGTGCGCGCGATCGCGAGCCGCTGGCGCTGGCCGCCGGAGACGTTGGTTCCGCCCTGGGTGATCGGCGCGGCGAGCCCGCCCTCCAGCTCGGACACGAAGCCCTTGGCCTGCGCGACCTCCAGCGCGTGCCAGAGCTCCTCGTCGGTGGCGTCGGGGCGCCCGTAGCGCAGGTTGCTGGCGACCGTCCCGGAGAAGAGGTACGGCTTCTGCGGCACCATGCCGACCGTCTTGGCGAGCAGGTCGGGGTCGAGGCGCCGTACGTCCTCGCCGTCGACGAGCACGTCGCCGCCGGTGGCGTCGAAGAGCCGGGGGATCAGCCCCAGCAGCGTGGACTTGCCGCTGCCGGTCGAGCCGATCACCGCGGTGGTCTCGCCGGGGCGGGCCACGAGGTCGACCCCGCGCAGCACGGGGGCCTCGGCGCCCGGGTAGCGGAAGTCGGCGCCGCGCAGTTCCAGGCGGCCGCGGTGGAGCAGCTTGCGGACCGGGTCGGCGGGCGGGATCACGCTGGAGTCGGTGTCCAGGACCTCCTGGACGCGCTCGGCACAGACCTCGGCGCGCGGCACCATCATGAACATGAAGGTGGCCATCATCACGGACATGACGATCTGCATCAGGTAGGCGAGGAAGGCCGTCAGCTGGCCGATCTCCATGCCGCCCGCGTCGATGCGCATCGCGCCGAACCAGACGACGGCGACGCTGGAGATGTTCACGACCACGATCACGGTCGGGAACATCAGCGCGAGCAGCTTGCCGGCCGCCAGCGAGACGCCGGTGAGGTCGGCGTTGGCCTCGCGGAAGCGCTCCTTCTCGTAGTCGTCGCGGATGAAGGCGCGGATCACCCGGTTGCCGGTGATCTGCTCGCGCAGGACCCGGTTGACCGTGTCCAGACGCGTCTGCATCGCACGGAACAGCGGGCGGGTCTTCAGCACGATCGCGCCGACCGACAGGCCGAGGACCGGGACCACGGCGAGCAGCACGCCCGAGAGCTTCACGTCCAGCGAGAGCGCCATGAAGATGCCGCCGACGCACATGATCGGCGCGGAGACCATCAGCGTGAAGGTCATCAGCACGAGCATCTGGATCTGCTGCACGTCGTTCGTCGTACGGGTGATCAGCGACGGGGCGCCGAAGTGGCCGAGCTCACGCGCGGAGAAGCTCTGCACGCGGTCGAAGACGCCGGCCCGGACGTCCCGGCCGAAGGCCGCGGCGGTACGGGCCCCGTAGTAGACGGCGCCGACGTTGCAGACGAGCTGGATCAGCGAGACGCCGAGCATCAGGGCGCCGAAACGCAGGATGTAGCCGGTGTCGCCGTTGACGACACCGTTGTCAATGATGTCGGCGTTCAGCGTGGGCAGGTAGAGGCTCGCGCTGGTCTGCAGCAGTTGCAGCAGGACCAGCACGGAGATCGGTTTCCGGTACGGGCCCAAGTGGGTCCGCAGAAGTCGTATGAGCACGCGCAGGCTCCGGTCGGCATGATCGAGGGGATTCACTCCATCTTCTGCCAACGGGAGGCCGGAACCCACCGGATTTCGTAAAGCCCGGTCAAAAGGAGTAGGCCGGGCCGGGGGCAGCTCCAAGTCCAGGGCCCGACCGCCTCCCCGGCGGCTGTGCGGACGGAGGGCATGGAGAGGAAGATGGAGCCGGAGGGGGAATCTCGGGACGGATCGGCCGTGGAGGAACCATGACGGCAGCCACACGGGAGCAGATCCCCGTCCTCTTCGAAGGCAACGGCGCGGAACTGCGCGTGCTGGAGCTCGGCGGAGGCTTCTCCGTCGCCTTCGGGCGCTTCGACAAGGGCGTCGACATGACCCCGGCGTTCAAGGGCCTGCCCGACGACCTGTGTCCGTGCCCGCACTACGCCTATGTGCTCAAGGGCCGGATCAAGATGCACACGAAGGACGGGGACAAGGTCTACTCGGCCGGGGAGGCCTGCTACTGGGCGCCCGGACACGCCCCGGTAGCCCTGGAGGACACCGAGTACCTCGACTTCTCACCGACGGAGGAATTCCAGGCGGTGGTCGAGCACGTGAAGGCGCAGCTGTCCTAGGGCCTGTCGTCAAACTCCCGTCTGCCGCGCGACGCCTGGCACGCGCTCTCGCCGCACCGGACGGAGCCAAGTACGTCCAGTGCGCGGGCTTCCGCCCGGCACGCCGAGAGCACGCACCAGACGCCGCGCGGCCGCCCTTCGGGCGACGACGGGATTTTGACGACAGGCCCTAGAACGCCCCCGGGTGGATCTGGTCCCGGGTCGCGACGTACTGCTGGCGCGCGCCCTGCCAGGCCGGGTACTCCTCGTCCGGCTCGAACAGCTGCGCCGCGGGCGCCGGCCACACCGGCGGGGTGTTCGAGGCCGCGCCGCCCTGCGCCAGGCCGAGCGCCCAGGCGGCCTGCCGGGCCGCGCCCAGGGCCGCGTAGTCCGCCGGCGCCGGTACGAGGACCTGCGTACCGAACAGTCCCGGAGCGAAGGCCTGTACGGCCGGCAGCTCGGCGGCCGCGCCGAGCAGGAACACCCGGCGGATCTCCACACCGCGGCTGCGCAGCACGTCGAGCGCGTCCACCAGCCCGCACAGCATGCCCTCGAAGGCGGCCCGCGCGAGGTGCTCGGGCTTCATGGAGTCCCGGCGCAGCCCCGACAGGGTTCCGGCGGTGTGCGGCAGGTTCGGCGTCCGCTCACCCTCCAGGTACGGCAGGAGTACGAGTCCGTGCGCGCCCGGGGTCGACTTCAGCGCGAGCTCGCTCAGCCCCTCCAGATCGGTGCCCAGCAGTTCGGCGGTGCCGCGCAGGGCCCGTACGGCGTTCAGCGTGTTCACCACCGGCAGGTGCAGCCCGGTGGCGTCGGCGAGGGAGGTGATCAGGCCGCCCGGCTCCGACAGCGCCTCGTGGTGCACCGCCATCACCGATCCGGACGCGCCCAGCGAGACCACGGCGTCGCCCGGTCCCATGCCGAGCCCGAGCGCGGCCGCCATGGTTTCCCCGGTGCCCGCGGAGATCAGCAGCCCCTCGGGCGTGGTCCCGGCGGCTTCGGCCGGGCCGAGCACCTCGGGCAGCAGCGCCCGGTGCCCCAGCGCGAGCTCGACCAGGTCGGGGCGGTAGGCGCCGGAGGCGGCCGACCAGTAGCCGGTGCCGGAGGCGCCGCCCCGGTCGGTGGTCCGCCGGGCCGGGCGGCCCAGCAGCTGCCACACCAGCCAGTCGTGCGGGGACATCAGGACGGCCACCCGCCGGGCCGCCTCCGGCTCGGTACGGGCCAGCCAGGCGAGCTTCGCGACGGGCTGCGCCGCGTGGGGGACGGAGCCGACGGCTTCGGCCCAGGCCTGGCGGCCGCCGAAGGCCTCGATCAGGTCGGCGGCGGCGGCCTGGCCGCGCTTGTCGTTGCCGATCAGGGCGGG
Source organism: Streptomyces stoeckheimensis (assembly GCF_045822005.1). Classification (NCBI taxonomy): domain Bacteria; kingdom Bacillati; phylum Actinomycetota; class Actinomycetes; order Kitasatosporales; family Streptomycetaceae; genus Streptomyces; species Streptomyces stoeckheimensis. The sequence continues at coordinate 6,123,150 of NZ_CP169550.1, forward strand.
ACGGACGAGGCCGCCCTGCGCGTCCAGCGGCAGCAGCCCGTGCTGCTGCGCGGAGACCCCGATGGCCTGCACCCCTTCGAGGAGCCCGCCGCCGGCGGCCTCGCCGAGCGAGAGCAGCCAGGCCTGTGGATCGGTCTCGTGCGGCACCGCCTCGCCGGTGGGCTGCGGATGAGGGGCGTACCCCTGGCGCAGCACGGCGCCCGTCTCGGTGTCACAGACGACGATGCGTGTGAACGCGGAAGAGCTGTCCAGCCCGGCGACTATCCCCATGCGGAGAATTCTGCCGCACGCGGGGCGGTCTCGACCGCCCCGGAGTGCGCGGGACGGGCGCCGTCCCTTATGCGGAGCCCCGTGCGGGCGGCCGGAGGCGACCGGGCGGGAGGCCGGAGCGAGGGGTCCTCGCCCGAGGACCCCTCGCTCCGGCCCCGGGCCGGTCAGGTGTTGCTGGTGCCCCAGTCGTCCTCGGCCGCGCCATTGCCGCCGACCCGTGCCCGCAAGCCCCGTACGCGTCCGGCCAGGGCGTCCGGCACCGCGTCGCCCACCTTGTCGCTCACCGCGGCGAAGGCCTTGCCGGCGAACTCCCGGCTGGTCTGACCGGCGCTCTCGGCGGCGTTGCGGACCGCGGGGTTCTGCGCGAACTCGCGCGCGGACTTCTTCAACTGTTCATACCGCTCGCGTCCGGCCCGGGTTCCGAGCACGTACCCGAGGGCCAGCCCGACCGCGAACGTGACCTTGTACCGCATGCCTGTCACCCTTCGTCGTGTGGTGCCCGGCCCGCTGGCGATACCGATTGGCGGAGCACCCCCCTGCTTGCGCTAATCTATGACTCGCAACGGGCGCTCGCCCCCTGGCCAAGGCCGGAGGTGGGCTGTTCGGTGCAACGCAGCAATCCCCTGTAGCTCAATTGGCAGAGCAGCCGACTGTTAATCGGCAGGTTACTGGTTCGAGTCCAGTCGGGGGAGCGCGGTCCCCTGTAGCTCAATTGGCAGAGCAGCCGACTGTTAATCGGCAGGTTACTGGTTCGAGTCCAGTCGGGGGAGCAAGAAGGAATGAGGACCCCAGGTGGGTCCTTTTTCTTTTTTTCTGCCCTCCTCACGCAACCGGGCAGGGCCCGGCGCGGTCTCTCTGGGCAGGCGAAGCCGATCATGCGAGGCATCCGAGGCAGGAGATCGTATGAGCGGCTATGCTGCGGCAGACGGCGCGCACACATGTACGCGCCACGCCGTGAAGGGGCGGTAGCTCAGCCGGTTAGAGCAGCGGACTCATAATCCGTCGGCCGTGGGTTCGAGTCCCACCCGCCCCACTGCAAGCCGCAGGTGAAGAAACGATCTCGCCTGCGGCTTTGGCGTTTCCTGGGGCGGGGTCCGAAGTGGTCCGGCGGGCTTCGGTGCTCTGCTGCGGGCTTCCGCCGGTGTCAGGAGGCCTCCGTCTCGTCCACCAGGTGGCGCAAAACGTCCTTCAGGTCGCCGCGGCGGGCGAAGGCCGTGCGCTGGCGGTGGGCGCCCGAACCGTCGCGCAGGAGCCCGGCCATGGTTCTCGACGCGTGGTCGAGGTCGCCGGACGCGGCCAGTTCGGGGGCCACCAGGTCGAGCAGGGCCTCCGCCAGGTCCGCCGCCGGGAGTTCCACGCCCGTGTAAGGGTCCAGCCCGAAGCCTTCCAGGCCGTCGTGGGCCGCCCGCCAGCGCGCGAGGCGCAGTACGTCGTCCCGTACGGGCGGATCCGGCCGCTGCTCGGCGATCTCGCGCAGGGCCGTCGCGACGAGGGCGCGGGCCAGTTCGGCCTGGAGGATGGCCGAGTCGATGTCCGGGGACATGTCCGGGGCCCGGAGTTCGAGCGTCGGCCAGTTCCCCGAGGGCCGGAGGTCCCAGTAGACCATCTTGGTGTCGAGGGCCGCCCCGGAGCCGAGCAGGGTCTGCACGGAGCGCCGGAAGTGGGCCGTCGAGGTGTGGTGCGGGGGCAGGCCCGCCGAGGGCCAGCCCGCCCAGGCCATCGCCCGCCAGCTGGCGTGACCGGTGTCACGGCCGCCCCAGAAGGGGGAGTTGGCCGCCAGTGCGATCAGCGTGGGCAGCCAGGGCCGGATCCGGTTGGAGACGGCCACCGCCGTGTCCACGTCGAGGGTGCCGATGTGGACGTGCCGGCCGCAGCTGACGAGGGTGTCGGTGAGCGCGCCGAAACGCCGGGCCTGCTCGCGCTGGCGCGGCTCGTCGTCGGTCAGGTGGAGGGGGCCCTCCAGGGCGACCACCGGCGAGGGCGCGGCCAGCAGCCGGCAGCCGTGGGCGCGGGCGGCCCGCGCGAGGGTGCGCCGCAAGCCGGCGAGCTCGCTGCGCAGGATCGCGGCCGAGTCGGCGACGGGGGTGGAGATCTCCACCTGGTAGCGGGTGCCCTCGGGGTGCAGTTCGTGGGGGAGTCCCGCGGCGGTGGACAGGACGAGCGGGGCGGCCGGGACCACCCGCAGGGTGCGGGCGTCGACGAGGAGGAATTCCTCCTCGACCCCCAGGGTGAGGGGGAAGACCGGACCGGTCGCGCGCGGTCCCTGCGTCTTCGGCCCCGTCGTCGTGGTGCCCGTGGTCGTGGTGCCGGTGCTCGTGGTGCTGGTGCCAGGTTCGATCACTGCGCCTCCCTGGACATACGAGTCTTTTCATCATGAGCTGAACTCCAGGCGAGGAGCGCACGTCTATTCGGTCAAATGTCCGGTGATAGTGGCGAGTTAGCGGCAAGGAATGCGCCGCGGCGGGGCTCGGGTTCCGGGTGGGGTGAGTGGTGCCCGTGCGGAAAATGCGGAGCCCGCTCGACCGGACTTCGACCGGGGACGGCCGGGGCCCGAGCAGGGGCGGCTTATCATCCGATGTGACTCGTACGACGGCTCCACCCCCGTCCACCCGCCCCCGGCGCCGCATATGGGCCGACCCCACCCCGCTGAAGACCTCTCCGGACTTCCGCCGGCTGTGGTTCGGCGGAACCGTCTCCTCGCTCGGCCAGGCGATGACCGCCCTGGCCATCTCGCTCCAGGTCTACGAGATCACCGGCTCCAGCTTCTCCGTCGGACTCGTCGGGCTCTGCTCGCTCGTCCCGCTGGTCACCTTCGGGCTCTACGGCGGGGCCGTCGCCGACACCGTCGACCGGCGCAAGCTCGGCCTCGTCAGTGCGCTCGGCCTGGCCGCGCTCTCCATCGCCCTGGCCGGAGCCGCACTCCTGGACTACCACCGGGTCTGGCTGCTGTACTCCATCGTCGCGCTCCAGTCCGTCTGCGGGGCCCTCAACGGCCCCGCCCGGTCCGCGATGATCCCGCGGCTGCTGCCCGCGGAGCAGCTGCCCGCCGCCAACGCGCTGAACTCCATGACGTGGACCTTCGGGATGACCGCCGGCCCGGCGCTGGGCGGGGTCATCGTCGGCTGGTGGGGCTACCAGGCCGCCTACCTGATCGACGCCCTCACCTTCGTCGCCGCCCTCTACGCGATGTGGCGGCTGCCGACGATGAAGCCCGAGGGGGCGGGCGGCCGCACCGGGCGGGCCTCCGTGCTCGACGGTCTGCGCTTCCTGGGGACGCGGCCGAACATCCGGATGACCTTCTTCTCCGACATGGCCGCCATGGTGCTGGCCCAGCCGAAGGCGCTGTTCCCGGCCGTCGCCGTGCTCTGGTACGGCGGCGACGCCAAGACGGTCGGGCTGCTCGTGGCCGCCCCGGCCGTCGGGGCGCTGCTCGGGGGGCTGCTCTCCGGCTGGCAGGGGCGGATCCGACGGCACGGGGCGGCGATCCTGCTCTCCGTCGCCGCCTGGGGGCTGGCCATCGCCGTGTTCGGGCTGACCCGGGACCTCTGGCTCGGGCTGGTCTTCCTGGCCCTGGCCGGATGCGCCGACAGCATCTCGATGGTGTTCCGCACCACCATGATGCAGGCCGCGACCCCGGACGACATGCGGGGCCGTCTGCAGGGCGTCTTCATCGTGGTCGTCGCCGGCGGGCCCCGGCTCGGGGACTTCCTCGCCGGGGCCACCGCCGAGCTCACCTCCCCGACCGTCGCGATCACGGGCGGCGGGCTCGGCTGCGTCCTCGTTCTGGCGCTGCTGGCCGCGCGGTGGCGGGGCTTCGCCCGGTACGACGCGCGAACGCCGCAGGCCTGAGGGGCACGGGCGGGCGCGGTGGGGGCTCGGGCACGGGCCCGGCGGAGGAGCTGCCACAACCAGCCCAGAGCCTGGCCGACGGCGAAGGGGACCGGGACCGGGACCGGCACGGCCATGCCGAGCCATCGGTGAGGTCGCCAGCCCTCTTGCCGTGGCATGAGGACGTCCACCACCAGAATCAGCCCCGGGACGACCAGGCCACCGAGTGTGCCGATCGACATCAGGGGGAATGCAGGTTCGTCCGCTTGCGGATCGCCGCTCGCGGCACTGATCAGGAGATTCGCAAGCGCCGGCGCCCATAGGCGACTGCCGGGCGCCCCTTGCCGTTGGTGCCTTCCTCGGAAGCGCGCACGGCCCACGCCTCCCGCGTGTCCCGTGAGAGACGCCCCTGCGGGCCCTCGTGGTTCCGTCGCCGCGCCGACCCCTACGCGTCCACCGGCTCGCGGGTGCGGTCGCTGACCTCCCCACCGGTGTTGACGGTGCCGGCGGGCTCGAACATCAGGATCGCCGTCTCCCCGTCGGCCTGCGGGCAGTGCTCCACCCCGCGCGGGACCACGTAGATCTCACCGGGGTTCAGTACGACGTCCCCGGCGCGCAGCCGGATCGTCAGGGTGCCGCTGACGACGAGGAAGAGCTCGTCGGTGTCCTCGTGGGTGTGCCAGATGAACTCGCCCTGGATCTTGGCGATCTTGACCTCGTAGTCGTTGACCCGGGCGATCCGGTGCGGGGCCCACTGCTCGGTGAAACCGGTCAGCTTCTCCGCGATGTTCACCACGGCCGCCGCCGGGCGGGCGTTCTCGTGCGTGCTCTCGGGTGTCGTCATGCGGACAGGCTGCCGGGGTGCGGGCCGACGGTCTTGTACGTTCCTGACATGTCAGCTGCGATACGTCCGCACAGCACGGTCTCGGCCTGGCAGCCGCCGGTGCCGGGCATCGCCGAGGTGTTCCACGCCCGGTTCACCGATCACGCCTACCCCGCGCACGTCCACGACACGTGGACGCTGATGATCCTCGACGGCGGCCGCGTCGACTTCGGGCTCGACCGCGAACGGCACGGAGTGGGCGGCTCGGACACGGTGGCCCTGCTGCCGCCCGGGGTGGTGCACGACGGGCGGACCGTCACCGAGGCGGGCTTCCGCAAGCGGGTGCTGTACCTCGACGCGTCCGTGCTCCCGGAGTCGCTGACCGGGGCCGCCGTGGACGCGCCGCTGCTGCTCGACGCCGCCCTGCGGGACCGGGTGCACGGACTGCACCGCGCGCTGGGCGTCCGGGAGTTGCCGGCCGGTGCGGTCGAGCGCCTGGAGGCGCAGTCGCGGCTCGCCTTCGTCCAGGAGCGGCTGCGCACGTGGCTGGAGGGGCGCCCGGTGGTCCCGTACGGGGCTCCGGGCCCGGATACGGCCGTACGACTGCGCGAGCTCCTCGACGCGCGGGTCCTCGGCGGGATCACCTTGGAGGAGGCTTCCGCGCTTCTGGGACACGCCCATCCCACCCACCTGATCCGCAGCTTCCGGCAGGCGTTCGGGCTCCCTCCGCACGCCTACCTCACCGGGCTGCGGGTCGCGAAGGCGCGGCGACTGCTGCTGGCGGGGATGCGGCCGGCCGAGGCCGCGGTGGCGGCGGGCTTCTACGACCAGGCGCACCTGACGCGGCACTTCGGGCGGCACGTGGGGATCAGTCCGGCGCGGTTCGCCCGATCCGGACGGATGTGAAGGGAAGTTGGCGGGTTCATTGCCGTCGCGTTGCCGGGGCTTCCAAGCTGGTCGGCGGGCTCTCCGGACTCGCGGTGGACCGGGACGGCACGGTCGCCGCGATCTCCGACAAGTCGGCCCTGTACAGGCTGAACGTGGGCCGCGGCGACACCCCGACGGCGACGGCCGCCGCGCGGCTGGCGCTGACCGACGGCGCGGGCAAGGCCCTCGACTCCGAGGGGATCGTCGTCGACCGCGACGGCACCTACCTGGTGACGGACGAGAACGCTCCGGCGATCCGGCGGTACTCCCGCACCGGTGAGGTACTGGGCTCGCTGCCGATCCCCGGCGGCTTCAAGCTCGCGCCCGAGGGCCGGGCCACCGTGAACCAGACCTTCGAGTCCCTGACCCTGCTGCCCGGCGGACACACCCTCGTCGCCGGCGTCGAGGGAGTGCTGGCCGGCGACGGCAAGGACGCGCAGGGGCGGACCCTCCAGCGGATCCAGACCTGGGAACGCCGGGGCCGGGACGGCGAGTTCGTCCTCGGGCGGCAGTACGCGTACCCGGTGGACGCCGGACACGGGCTGGTGGAACTCGCGCCGACGCGCGACGGCCGGCTGATCGTGCTGGAGCGCGGCTTCACGCAGCAGTTCAAGATCACGGTGCGGCTGTACGTCGCCGACCCGCTGGGCGCCACCGACACCTCGAAGGTGGCGGCGCTGGAGGAGGGGCCGGGACTGCGGACCGCGCGCAAGACGCCGATCGGCGACCTCGACGGTTGCCCGACGCTGGGCGCGCCGTCCAGGCTGCCGCAGAACCACCCGCTGGTCGACAACGTCGAGGGCATGGTGGTCACGGATGACGACAGGCCCTAGGGGGCGTCCGCGAAGTCCCGCCTCAGCGCGGCCCCTCCTTCGCGGGGGAGACGATGCCGCGGGCGACCCCCAGGGCGACCAGGTCCTGGGGGCGGACGCGCAGTTGGTCCGCCGTCGCCGGCGCCGACTCCGCGGGGCGCTTGAGGATGGCCGCCGCCAGTTCGGGGGCGATCACCGAGAAGTAGCTGTCCGGGGTGACCCAGGTGTTGCCGTGCGCCGCCAGGGCGAGGGCGCCGCCCGAGCCGCCCTCGCCGATGAGCAGGGTGGTGACGGGGACCGCGGCCGAGGCGAGCGCCGCGAAGGCGTCGGCGATGGCCGCGCCCGCGCCCGCGTGCTCGGCGGCGGCGTCGTTGGCCGCGCCGGGGGTGTCCACGAGGGTGAGCACCGGGATCCCGAGCCGGTCCGCGAGCCGGACGACGCGGGCCGCCGTACGGTACCCGGCCGGGCGGGTGGCCGTGCCGCACTGGGCGGCGTAGGCCACGGCCCGGCCCTCCCGGAGCCCGAACCCGCACAGCATCCCGGGGTCGGTGCCGCCCGCCCGGTCGCCGGAGAGGTGGAGGCGGAGCTCGAAGTAGGAGTCCAGGTACTGCTCCGCGCGCGGCCGCCCGGGGTGACGGGCCTGCCGGACGGCGTCCCATCCCGTGGCCGGCAGCTCTACGTCGGCCAGCGCGGCGGGGGGTTCCACGGGCTCGGCGGAGCGCGGCGCGGCCAGTACCCGGAGCCAGGCCGCCAGGGTCGCGGGGAGCTGGAGGGCGGGGACGAGGGCGTCCACGTGCCCGGCAGCGTACTGCCCCTCGGCGGTGTAGGCGGCCGGATCCGCGTCCGGCGGCCGCACCCGGGACCCGGCGAACCCGACCTGCGCCCCGGGCAGCGCGAGGATCACGTCGGCCCCCGCCCCGAGGGTGGCCCAGCCGCCGCCGGTCGTGGGGTCGCGCAGCACGGCGATCTGCGGGAGGCCTGCGGCGCGGGTGAGGGCGGACTGGCGGGCCACGCGCTGCAGTTGGGTCAGCGCGAGCATGCCCTCCTGCATGCGGGAGCCGCCGGTGGCGATGAGGGAGACCAGGGGGAGGCGGTGGGTGCGGGCGTGGGTGTAGGCCGCTTCCAGCCGGTCGCCGGTGCGGTGGCCGAGGGAGCCGCCGAGGAAGCCGAACTCGAAGGCGATCACGGTGGCTTCGCGGCCGCCGATGCGGGCGGTGCCGGTGACGACGGACTCGTCCTCGCCGGTCCGCGCGGTGGCGCGGGCGCGGGAGTCGTCGTAGCCGGCCCAGCCGAGGGGGCCGTCGGGGGCGGAGTCCCCGGGCGGGGCGGGGAGTTCGGTGAAGCTACCGGGGTCGGTGGCTGAGGCGATGGCGGCGCGGGCCGAGGGGCGGGTCGTCACGCCGCCAGCGTACGGGGCGCGGACTGGTGTGCGGCTCGCGTGCCGCGGGCTGGGTGGGCCGGCCCTGTGGGGCGGGGTCCCCTACCCGCCCTTCCACCGTTCCCCGGTGCTCCGCCCCGGACCCCGCTCCTCAAACGCCGGAGGGGGCTGGATCTTCGCCGGCGTTCGAGGCGCGGGGTCTGGGGCGGAGCCCCAGGAGGGGTCCGGGCGCAGCCCGGGGAACGGGCGAAGGGCGGGTCGGGGACTTCGCCCCGCAGGGCGCAACCCGCACCCGCCCGCGCAGCGTCAGAGCGGGGCTTCCCAGGTCAGGGTGGTGCCTCGGGTGCCCGATTCCGTGCGGCCGTCATCGGAGACGGTGAGGCGGACCCGGGCGGGGACCGCGTCGACCTCGACCTCGATGGAGGTGACCTCCGCGCGCCGGTGCGCCGCGGCCAGCGCGCCGCGCAGGGCGGCGAGGAGGTCGCCCGCGACCGGGTCCGGGAGCAGCGCGTCCACCGTCCCCGCGAAGTGCACCGACGGCTGGAAGCCCAGCAGGACCGCCGCCCCGCCGGTCTCCCGCAGGACCCGGCCCCGGAAGGTGGTCGGGGCGTCCGTCGGCGGTTGCTGGAGGGCGAAGATGGCCGTGCGGACCTCCTGGATCGTGGAGTCGAGCTCGTCCACAGCGCGGCCCAGTTCCTCGCCGACGTTGTCTCCGGCGGGCGACTTGGAGGAGCGCCGCCGGGTGCTCTCCAGCATCATCTCGGTCGCGAACAGCCGCTGGACCACCAGGTCGTGGAGGTCGCGGGCGATGCGGTCCCGGTCCTCGTAGACGGCCAGCTGCTCGCGGTCGTGCTGCGCGTCCGCCAGGACCAGGGCCAGGGCGGCCTGGGAGGCGAACTGCGAGGCCAGCAGCCGGTCGACCGCGTCGTAGGCGGGGCCGCCGCGGACCCGCGGCAGGGCGAGCGTGCCGATGAGCTGGCCGCCGCTCTGGAGGGGCAGCATCATGCTGGGGCCGAAGCGCTCCCGTACGTGGGTGGTCATCCGGGGGTCCGTCGCCGAGTCCTCTATGAACACCGGCTCCCCGCCCAGGAGCTGTTCCAGGACCGCCGAGCCCGGGGCGATGGCCGTGCCCACCAGGTCTCCGGGGTCCCCGTGCGTGGATGCGGCCACGATCTCCATGCCGCCCTCGGGGGTCGGCTGGAGGACGACCCCGGCCGCGGCGTCGGCCAGCAGCCTGGCTCGTTCGGCCACGCACATCAGCGCGTCCGCGGCCGGCCGGCCCGCCAGCAGGGTGGTGGTCACGGCGGCGGCGCCCTCGATCCAGCGCTCCCGGCGGCGCGCGGTCTCGTACAGCCGGGCGTTGCCGATCGCTATCCCCGCCTGCGAGGCCAGGACGCGCACCAGCGCGAGGTCCTCGTCCGTGAACGGGCCGCCGCCCTGCTTGTCGGTGAGGTAGAGGTTGCCGAAGACCTCGGTGTGGACCCGGATGGGGACGCCGAGGAAGCCCTTCATCGGGGGGTGTCCCGGCGGGAAGCCCGCCGCGCGGGGGTCCTGGCCGAGGTCCTCCAGCACGAGCGGGCGCGGGTCGGTGATCAGGGCGCCGAGCAGGCCGGAACGGCCGTCCGGCAGGTGGGGGATCGCGGCCTTCTCGGCCTCGGTCATGCCGGAGGTGAACAGCTCGGTCAGCCGGGCGCGCTCGGGGTCGACGACCCCGAGCGCTCCGTAGCGTGCCGCGCACAGTTCGGTCGCCGAATCCACGATGTGCTGGAGGGTGGTCCGCAGTTCGAGTTCGGAGCCGACGCTGAGGACCGCCTCCAGGAGGACGGGCAGGCTCGCGGCCTGGCGGGCGGCGACGCCCGTCCCGTCCCCGGGTGGCGGAGTGGAGGACTCGGCGTGCGTCATTCGGCCAGGGGGTTCAGAACCATGGGGGCGATCTTCCCTTCGAGCATCATGCCGAGGCCCAGTACCGCGCAGACGTCCGGACGTTCTGCGATGGCCACGGGCATTCCGGTGGCATCGCGCAGCATCTGGTCCAGGCCCGGCAGCAGGGCGCTGCCACCCACCATCATGATCCCTCGGTCGGTCAGATCGGCCACCAGGTCCGGCGGGCAGTCGCGCAGCACCTTGCCGATGCCGTCGAGCACGGCGGTCAGCGGGGTGTGGATGGCGTCCCGGACGGCCGCGGTGTCCACGTGGACGGAGCGGGCGAGACCGGTGGCCACGTCGCGGCCGTGGATGAGGGTGGAGGTCGGTCCGCCGGCGGTGATGCCGTTGCCGTGCAGGGCCAGTTGCAGCGGGCGGACGGCCTGGCTGGGCAGCATCAGCTCGTGCGCGTGGCGCAGGTGCTGGACGACGGCGTGGTCGATGGCCTCGCCGCCGACCGGGATCCGTACGGCGGTGACGATGGAGCCGAGGGAGAGGACGGCGACCTGGGTGGCGGCGGCCCCGCACACCATGATCATCGTCGCGGTCGGCTGCTCCACGGGCAGTCCGCAGCCGACGGCCGCCGCGATCAGGGTGTCGACGAGTTCGACGCGCCGGGCGCCGAGCCCGACCATCGTCTCCACCGCCGCGCGCTGGGCGAGCGGGTCGGCATCGTGCGGGGTGCAGGCGGCGGCCCGCAGCCGGGGCTTGCGGCGCAGGGCGCGCCGCAGCTTCTCGCCGAGGAGGTGGCGCAGCATGCGCTGGGCCATCTCGATGTCCACGACGGTGCCGCCGGAGACGGGGCGGACGACCCTGATGTAGTCGGGCGTGCGGCCGGTCATCCGCTCGGCGAAGGTGCCGACGGCGATGAGTGCGCCGGTCCGCGTGTTCACTGCGGCGACGCTGGGCTCGTCCACGACCAGGCCGACGCCCTTGACGTAGACGCGGGTCCTGGCCGCTCCGAGGTCGACGGCCACGTGGCAGCGGCGCAACTGCTCAAGACTGACGGTCACGGCAGATCCTCCCGAGAGCGCTGACGCAAGAAGACCGGCGGGTGCCGGTCACACTTCGTATCTTCTCGGGTGAATTACCCGTATTGCCCGATTTGATGCTCCGGGTGGGGGGTGTCTTGAGATACGGAAGGGTCACGAGGGGTGCCGGTGAGTGCTGCACGGGGGTGGAATTCTGCGACGCCAGGCGCGACCATGCCCGCACCGATCGTGCTACTCGTGCGTAACAAGGTAAAGGGGACTCGATGCTGACGGTCCGCCAGCGATTGCTCGCGCTGCTGACGCTCTGCCTGGCGCTGCTCGTGGCGCCCGCGCTCCCGGCCCAGGCCTCCGGTGCGCCCGCCGGACCGGCCGGTGCGTCTTCCGGAGAGGCCGGTGCGCGCAATCCGGTGGTCTTCGTGCACGGCTACAACGCCGACCCCGGCGTCTGGGGCTCCCTGCGCGAGGACCTGCGCGCCGACGGATACGCCGACTCCGAGCTCTTCTCCTTCGGCTACGACACCCACCAGTCGGTCAACGAGGTCCTCTCCGGACGGCTCGCCGCCTACGTGGCCGAGGTGCGCCGGCAGACCGGCGCCGCCCGGGTGGACCTCGTCGCCCACTCCTTCGGCTCGCTGGTCACCCGCTGGTACGTGAAGTTCGGCGGCGGCGGCCCCTACGTCGACCGCTGGGTCTCCCTCGCCGGCCCCAACCGCGGCACCTCCACCGCCTGGGCCTGCGCCCTGTGGGACCAGGCCTGCCGGGACATGACCCCCGGCTCCTACGTGGTGAAGAACCTGAACTCCGGTGACGAGACCCCCGGCACGGTGCGGTACGCCACCTTCTGGTCGAACTGCGACGAGGTCATCAACCCCGACGACAGCGTGCCGCTCACCGGGGCGGCCAACACCCCGGTCGGCTGCCTCAAGCACAACGACCTGCTCGGGGACGACCCCACCTCGGCGGGCGTACGGGCCTTCCTGCGCTCCTGATCCGTCAGGCCGGCCGGGGCGGCTCCGCCACCGAGACCTCCTGGAGCAGGCCGTACGTGAACTCCGCGACGCAGGCCCGCCCCGACGCGGTGAACGCCAGCCGCCACCGCGTCGGGGCGGTGCCCTCCATGGGGCGGACGGGGGCGAACGCCCGCGCCACCTCGTCGACCGTCGCCGACCAGGGCAGCAGGTCCTCCGGCGACTCCAGTACGGGCCCGGGCGCACCCGGGGCCCGGACCAGCCACTCGTTCCAGACCGCCCCGTCCGGCGCGGCGAGCACCTCGAAGCGCAGGCCGGGCCAGAGCGGCACCGGCCACAGCAGGGCCTCGCACGTCAGATCGCCGATCGTGCGGGAGGAGACGGCCTCGGGCGGGCCGAGGACCGAGCGGTAGCGGGCCAGGGCGCCCCGCGAACGCGGCGAACGGACCATGGCCTGCCAGCGCTTGTTGGCCTCCCGCTGCTCGGCGAGGGAGGCGCCGAGCCGCATGCGGGCCTCCTCCGCGAGGCCCGGCTGGAAGTCCGCCATCCGGCGCAGCAGCACCAGTTGGAAGCCCGTGGGGCCGAAGGGGCCCGGGGCGGGGTGCGGTGTCCCCGGCGTCCTCGTCATGGAACGCCACCCTTCCACACAGGATCCTCACGATCCCGGTACACGGCCGTTGTCAGCGAACGCGTAGCCTGCGGGGCGCCATGGACTATTGCATCGCCTGCCGCAGGTACCTCAACGGCGCGCTGGCGTGCGCCGGATGCGGGACCCCGGCCGAACGCCTGATATCCGCCGCGCCCGCCGCGCCCGCCCCGGGCTCCGCCGACGCTTTCGGAAGCGACCCGGCCGCGCTCGCCGACGTGTACGCCGATTCCCTCGTCGTGCTGTCCGGGGAGCGTGGAGACGGCCGGGGCCGGGCCCGGAGCCGCGCCGCAGACCGCCGCCGCGCCGGGCACCGCCGACGCCGCCGGACCGCGCTCACCGTGGGCCTCGGGCTGATGTTCGCCGCCGTCGCGACCCTGGGCCTGGCCCGGCTGGCGGCCGACGGGGAGCGCACCGACCGGGCGGCGACGGTGGTGCTGACCGACGACGCGGGTCCCGCGGAGCCGGCTCCGCTGCCGGGCCTGACGGAGGGTCCGGCCGCGCCCACGGGGACGGCCTCGACGAAGGGGCAGGGCACCGGCTCGACGAAGGCCACGGCCGGGGGTGCGAAGCCGGGCGGGACCGGGCGGAGCACCGGCGGGACCGGGACCTCCGCCTCCGCCTCCGGATCGACGGGGCCGTCGCGGAGTGCTTCCCCGACTCCCACGTCCGCTGCTCCGACCCCATCGGGTTCCAGCGGTGCGGCGACGCCCGGAAAGCCGCCGGGTACGAAGAAGCCCGAAGGGAAGCCGAGGCCCAATCCGAAGCCGACCCCGACGGCCACGCCCGACTGCTGGTGGATCTTCTGCTGAGGCCCTGAGGCCCTGAGGCCCTGAGGCCCTGAGGCCCTGAGGCCCTGAGGCCCTGAGGCCCTGACGGCCTGCGGACGGCCCCGCGGGCCGCCCGGGCTTTCAGCCCAGCATCCGCCTGAGCAGGTCCCGCAGGACCGCGCGCTCGGCCGGGGAGAGCCCGGCCAGGGGCTCCCGGGCGAAGTCCAGGGACTCGCGGAGCCGGTCGGCGGTCTGCAGGCCCTCCTCGGTGGGGGCGGCCAGCTTCACCCGGCGGTCCGCCGGGTCGGGGCGCCGCTCGACCAGCCCGCGGGTCTCCAGGCGGTCCACGATGCCGGTGATGTTCGACGGCTCGCACCGCAGCTTCTGCGCGATCTTGCGCATCGGCATCGGCTCCAGGGAGAGCAGGTTCAGCACGCGGGCCTGGGCACCGGTGAGCTGGTGGCTGGAGGCCGCGTGCTCGTACTCCTGGTGGTAGCGGGTCACGACGTCGCCGATGAGCTCGACGACCTCGAGGGTCAGGGGGTCTGCGCGACGGCTGGGCATGGATCCAGCGTACCCATTTACTTGACAACATGAAATATCCAGGCGCATGGTTGTTTCACGTCCTGAAGCATTTTGCACTTCTTCCCCTCCCCAGGAGTGACGCCATGTCCGAGATCCCCGCCGTCAGCCGTGAGTGGCACCTCGTCCGCCGCCCGCAGGGCTGGCCCGTCGCCGAGGACTTCGCCCTGCGCGAGGTACCGGTGAACGCCGAGCCCGCCGCCGGCCGGATTCTGGTGCGCAACCTCCACATGTCCGTGGACCCGTACATGCGCGGCCGGATGAACGACGTGAAGTCGTACATCCCGCCCTTCCAGCTCGACCGGCCCATGGACGGCGGCGCGGTCGGCGAGGTCGTGGCCTCGGCCGACGAGCGCTTCGCGGTCGGCGACCACGTGCTGCACGGTCTGGGCTGGCGCGAGTACGCGGAGCTGGACGCCAAGCACGCCACCAAGGTGGACGCCTCGCTCGCTCCCCTCTCCTCCTACCTCGGCGTCCTCGGCATGCCGGGCCTGACGGCCTACGCCGGGCTCTTCGAGGTGGCCTCCTTCAAGGAGGGCGACTCCGTCTTCGTCTCCGGCGCCGCCGGAGCGGTCGGCAGCCTCGTCGGCCAGTTCGCGAAGATCAAGGGCGCCTCCCGGGTGATCGGCTCCGCCGGCTCCGACGAGAAGGTGACGCTCCTCACGGAGAAGTACGGCTTCGACGCCGCCTTCAACTACAAGAGCGGACCCGTCGCCGAGCAGCTCAAGGACGCCGCCCCCGAGGGCATCGACGTCTACTTCGACAACGTCGGCGGGGACCACCTGGAAGCCGCCATCTCCTCCCTGAAGGTCCACGGCCGGGCCACCCTGTGCGGGGCCATCGCCCAGTACAACGCCACCGAGCCCGTGCCCGGCCCGCGCAACCTCGCCCTGGTCATCGGCAAGCGGCTCCGCCTGCAGGGCGTGCTGGTCGGGGACCACGCCGGACTGCAGCAGCAGTTCGTCCAGGACGTGGCCGGCTGGCTGCGCTCCGGGCAGCTCGTCGCCGACGAGACGGTCGTCCGCGGCGTGGAGAACGCCGCCGACGCCTTCCTCGGAATGCTGCGCGGTGACAACACCGGAAAGATGATCGTTTCTTTCACCGGTTAGGCTCACTCCACACCGCCGTGACGCGTGGGCGCGAGTCCCGGCGATTTACCAGGAGGATTTCCTTACATGTCCATCCAGCAGTCCGACGTCGCGTACACCGCTGTTGCCACCGCCGAGAACGGCCGTGACGGTCGCGTCGCCACCAACGACGGTCGCCTCGACGTCGTCGTGAACCCGCCGAAGGAGCTCGGTGGCAGCGGCGAGGGCACCAACCCCGAGCAGCTGTTCGCCGCCGGCTACAGCGCCTGCTTCCAGGGTGCGCTCGGCGTCGTCGCCCGCAACGAGAACGCCGACATCTCCGGCTCCACGGTCACCGCCGAGGTCGGCATCGGCAAGAACGACGACGGCTTCGGCATCATCGTCAAGATCTCGGCCTCCATCCCGAACGTGGACGCCGCCACCGCCAAGGACCTCATCGAGAAGGCCCACCAGGTCTGCCCGTACTCCAAGGCGACCCGCGGCAACATCACGGTCGAGCTCGCGGTCTGATCTCCGACCCGCTCGACCGGCTCGTTCCGGTTCATCCGGTACGTCCGTACATCGAAGGCCGCACCCAGGCACCGGGGTGCGGCCTTCGGCATGCCCGGCGTCCCCCGCCCCGGGCGCCCGCCCTAAACTGGCAGCATGCGTGATCTTGCGGGGGGATTCGGCTATCTGCTGGCCGGACAGCGATGGGTACTGCGCCACGGCAGGTGGCTGGGCTTCGGGCTGCTGCCCGGACTGGTCTCCCTGGTGCTGTACGCCGGCGCGCTCATCGGCCTCGGCTACGGCGCCGACGACCTGACCGCCTGGGCGACCCCCTTCGCCGACGACTGGTCCTCCCCGTGGCTCGGGCTCTTCCGCGGCTTCCTGACCGCCCTGGTCTTCTGCCTCGGGCTCTTCCTCGCGGTGATCACCTTCACCGCCGTGACCCTGCTCGTGGGCCAGCCGTTCTACGAGTCCCTCTCGGAGCAGGTCGACCGCACCGAGGGCGGCGAGGTCCCGGAGTCGGGGCTCACCCTCGCGCAGGAGCTGTGGATCTCCGCCCGGGACAGCCTGCGGATCCTGGGCCGGGTGCTGCTCTTCGGCATCCTGCTCTTCGCGCTCGGCTTCGTCCCGGTGATCGGACAGACCGTGGTCCCGGTCCTCGGCTTCTGCGTCTCCGGCTTCTTCCTCGCCCAGGAGCTCACCTCCGTCGCCCTGATGCGCCGCCGGGTCCAGCTCACCGAGCAGCTCGCGCTGCTGCGCCGGCGGCGGATGCTGGCGCTCGGCTTCGGAGTGCCGCTCGTGCTCTCCTTCCTGGTGCCGCTCGTCGCCGTGTTCCTGATGCCCGGCGCGGTGGCCGGGGCGACGCTCATGGTCCGGGACCTGGTGGGCGACGACGCGGAGCAGGCGGACGAGCAGGAGCAGGGGCAGAGCCAGGATCAGGGGCAGACCCAGGCTCAGACCCAGGGGCAGAGCCAGGGCGGCCGGCCCCAGGGCCAGGCGCAGGCGGCGGGCAAGCGGCTCAGCGCCTGAGCAGGGTGATCGCCCCGGCGGTGTCCTCGCCGGCGTGGGCCGCCGGGTCGGCCGCCAGCCGTTCCCGCATCAGGTCCAGGTACGGACTGATCAGCTCGGGGCTGACCCCCTGCTCCGCGGCGGTCCGCAGGTAGGTGGAGCTCGCCGTGACCTGCATGGCCAGGTTCGATTCGACGCCCGTGGTGAAGTCCCCCGACACCAGCCGCTCGGCGGCGGCGCCCGCGAAGAAGCCCATCGCCCCCAGCCACTCGGTCAGCAGCGGAGCCAGGTCCTTCGGGGAGATGTCCTCGCCCTCGATCAGCGCGTAGGCGTGCGAGATCCCGGCGAAGAGCCCGGTCATGGCGCTCAGCAGGGCCACGTCGTGCAGGGCCGCGTGGCCGGGGTCGGAGCCGACGAAGCGGGCGCCGGCCGGGACCTCCAGTGCGCTGCGGTGCTCCTCGAACAGGTCGGGGGAGCCGCTGTAGAAGACGTATCCGCCCGCTGCGGGGGCGCCGATCATCGACGGGGTGGCCATGATCCCGCCGTCGAGGAACCGGGCCCCGCGTTCCCGGGCCCACGCGGACCGGGCGCGGCCGTCGGCGGGCGTGCCGGTGGTCAGGTCGACCAGGTCCTTGCCGGTGAGGTCCAGGCCCTCCAGGGCCGAGCCCACGCTGGCGTGGTCCAGCAGGCAGACCACGATCAGGCCGTTCGCGGCCACCGCCTCGGCGGGGCTCGCGGCGACGACGGCGCCTTCGGCCGCGAGGGCCTCGGCCTTGGCGGGGGTGCGGTTCCAGACGGTGAGGGGGTGCCCGGCGGCGAGCCAGGTGCGGGCGAGGGCGGTGCCCATCGCACCGAGTCCGAGGAGTGTGAGCGGGGTCTTGGTGCTGGTCTTCGTGCTGGTGTCGGTCATGCCGTTTAGCCTGGTTCAGGGCCGTCGGGTGCTCAAGTACGCACTTCGGAGTGGGTGGTTACCCCGAGGTGAGCGAACAGGTGGGGAGGGGTGCGTGATGGCATTGACTCAGCGGCCGGGCGCGGATCACTGCGGGATCGCCGCGGCGATGTCCGTGATCGACGGCAAGTGGAAGGTGTCGGTCCTGTGGGAACTGGAGCAGTGCCCGCGCCGCTTCGGCGAACTGCGCCGCCTGGTCCCGGGGGTCTCGGAGAAGGTGCTCGCGGCCCAGCTGCGCGAACTGGAGACGGACGGCATCGTCCACCGCGAGGTCTACGAGGAGGTCCCGCCACGCGTGGAGTACTCGCTGACCCCGCTCGGCCACGAGCTGAACGGGGCCCTGGAGGCCCTCGGGGCGTGGGGCACGAAGCACCTGCTCACCGACGCCGCCCAGCCGGTCCCGATGTGAGGAAGGGGCCGGGCCCTCACTCCGGGCGGCGGAACAGCGCCGTCCAGAGGAAGGCCTCGCCGAAGGAGCCGGAGGCTTCGGGCTCGTCGTTCATCCGGCGCAGCTCCACCTCGGTGAGGCCGTCGAAGACCCAGCGCAGCGCCTCCGGGGTGTAGGCGAGCCCGCCTTCGAGGCGGGCCCGGCCGTAGAACTCCGCGTCGGACAGCTCGGATCCCATCGCGCCCGAGGCGAAGCAGGTCAGGGCGAAGCGGCCGCCGGGGGCCAGCAGCCGGTCCAGCAGGTCCAGGTAGCTGACCCGGCGGTGCGGCGGCAGGTGGTGGAAGCAGCCCGAGTCGTAGATCAGGTCGTACGGGCCCACGAGCCCGGCGCCGGCCGCGCCGAAGGCGTCGCCCTGGTGGAAGCGGACCCGGGCCCCCGCGGCGCGGGCGCGTTCCTCGGCCCAGGCCAGCGCCGTCGGAGAAAGGTCGACGGCGTCCACCTCGAACCCCCGGGCGGCCAGGTGCAGGGCGTTGCGGCCGGGGCCGCAGCCGAGGTCCAGGGCGCGGCCGCCCGCGGGGACCAGTCCGCGGTCGAGGCAGGAGACGAGGTTCTCGTCGGGCTTCGCCGCGAAGAACGGCACCGGCCGCGCGCGGTCCGCGTAGAAGCCGTCCCACCAGGCGGAGCCGCCGGCGGTCCAGCGGTCGGCCTCCGGTGCGAAGAGGCCGTCCATGAGGGCGAGCACGTCGTCGACACTGCGTATGTTCCGGTCCATTCGAACCCCTTTCAGCTGTCCCCGATTTTATCGGTGATCAAGAGAAAAGCCCAGGTCAGATGGGGTGCGGAGGAGGCTTGGTGGGTCTTCTGGGGCCTCGTCACGGCCGGGCCGGTCCCCGCCCCCGGGGGTGGGGCGGCCGGGCGGTCCAGGGCCTCGCCCAGGGCCCTGGCGGGCCCTTTTCCGGCTGCTCCGGGCCCTGTTTCCGTACGGGTTCCGGAGCCCTGTCCTCCCGTACGCGACCCTGCCCGATGGCCCGAGGCATCTCCCGGGACTCCGCAGGGCTCCTGCGCCACCCGATAGGATGACAAGCGGCAAGATTCAAAGCTGTCCCCACCGTCCTAGAGCCCGCGCCCTTGTCCGGAGCATCTCGTTCGGGGTCCGAGCCGGACAGTGCCTTGCTGAGAGACGACCGGCCACAGCGCTGTGCACCGACCAGCAGTAGGGACATCCTTCACGTGAGAGTCAGTACCGAGGGGTTGGAGCCTGTGCGCTCGGGTCCCGCGAGTGGGCCTGCCACGCGCGCCCGGCCCGTTTCGGGTCCCGCACGTGGAGTGCTCCGCTCCCGGGGCGCCCTGTTGCTCCTGGAAGCCGTCGTGGCCTTCGCCGGGGCGCTCGCGCTCCCGATGATGGCCGTGGGCTTCAAGCTCGATCCGCTGGACCGCATCGCTCAGGTCAGCGGCCTGGCCGCGATCCAGTTCCGGTTCGCCCTGATCGGTCTGCTCTTCATCGCCGCGGTCGTGCTCGCGATGCGGCTGCGCGGCGGCCGCCACTTCGATCTGACCACCCGGATCTCCGCGGCCGCCCTCGCCGGCCTCGCCAGCGGGTTCGTCGCGGCGGGAGCGGTGGTCGCGCTCCACGGCACGCCGTGGCCGATGTTCGGCCTCAATGGCGACAGCGGCCGGATCGTCGAGTGGGCCCACGCGGTCGCCAACGGGCAGCCCTCCGGTTCCCCGGTCTACCCGCCGGCACCGCTCTACACCCTCGGGTACTACGCGGAGTGGTTCCACGGCGGCAACACCGCCTACGCCTTCAAGGACCTCCAGATCCTCGGGGCCGCCTTCTTCGGGCCGTTCGTCTACTTCGCCTGGCGACTGCTGCTGAGCCCGCTGCGGGCGCTGGCCTTCGGCGTCGTACCGGCCTTCGCGCTGATCGACGCGTACAAGCCGTACGCCCAGACGGTCCTCGTGGTGCTGGTCCCGGTCCTGGTGGCCCTGGTGGTGGCGCTGCGCCGCAGCGGTACCGAGAACTGGCGGCCGTTGCTGCTCAAGGCGGCCGGTTTCGGCGCGCTGATCGGTGTGCTCTTCCTCACGTACTCCGGCTGGTTCCTGTGGAGCGCGGCCGGCGTCTTCTTCGCCGCGGCCCTGTACTTCCCCTGGAAGACCGACCGGGCCAAGGGCGCCGCGTTCCTGGGCGTCACCCTGGCGGCCTTCATGGCGGTGGCCGGGCGGTACCTGGTGGTCATGCTGACCGAGGGCCAGGAGACCAAGGACTTCAACTTCCGCTTCGACACCTTCACCGACCCGGCCTACTACCTGATGTGGCGCACGGACATGCCGGGCAAGGTCGGCGACTGGCCGCCGCCCGGCGAGTTCGGCGGGGTCGGCCTGTTCGCCCTGGTGACCTTCATTTGTCTCGGCGTCGCGATCTGGCTGGGCCTGCGCAAGCCGATGGTGGTCACCATCACCGCGATGTTCGTCTCCGCCTGGCTGATGCGGATGTACATCGCCTCGCACATGTACGAGACGCAGACCGTCCAGCTCTACACACGCACCAACAACCAGCTGCTCTACTGCGGGCTGATCCTCGCCGCACTCGTCGCCCACCTGGTGTCGCAGCGGCTGGCCGAACGGCGCACATTGGACAATGGTGACGCCGCGGCTGTACGGGGCCGGGGCTTGCCGGGCCGGGAGGGGGCCGTCATCGGGACCCTGTGCGCCCTGCTGCTCCTGCTCGGAACGGTGTCGTCCTCGATGGCCGACCGGTACATGCCGGCCCAGGACGGGACCTACCGGATCCTGCCCTACGTGTCGCACACGATTCGGCAGATGAACGGAAAGTGCCCCCAATTCGCCCCCGAGCACAAGTGCTCCAAGGACGGCGATCAGACTTGGCTGACATACATCAGATGATCACGAGGACGACATGATCTCCGCATTGACGCGGCTGGCCGACTGGTCGGCCCGGACCCCCAAGAGGCTCTGGGCCGTCAGCTTCGTCCTCTTCTTCACCATCGCGGCCAGCTGGTCGGCCGCGACACCGCTCGGCGCTTCGCCCGACGAGCACGCCCACTTCATCCGGGCGGCGGCCGTGGCCCGGGGGCAGATCAACGGCTCCGAGGTGATGGTTCCGCACATCGTCGCGGGCATCAAGGGCGACTTCGCCGAGACCGGCGTGCAGCTCCCGGAGTGGTACTCGGACCTCCCCAAGCACCACGAGTGCTACTCCTGGCACGCGGGCACCCCGGCCTCCTGCGCGCCCGCCATCGGGACCTCGGACACCATCGTCGAGGTCCCCACCGCCGCCGGCCGCTACCACCCGGCGTACTACCTGATGACCGGCTGGCCGAGCCTGCTCGTGGAGGGCACCAAGGGGCTCTACCTCATGCGCCTGATGTCGGCGCTGTTCTGCTCGCTGCTGCTGGCCAGTGCCGTGGTGACGGCCTCCGAATGGCGGCGCGGACGCTCGCTGGCCCTCCTCGGCGTCTTCACGGCGGCCACGCCCATGGCCCTGTTCATGGCCGGCATGGTCAACCCCAGCGGCGGTGAGATCGCCGCCGGAATCCTGGTGTGGACGGGCCTGCTGTCGATCCTCATGTCGCCCGATCCGCACCTGCTGAACCGCAGGCTGGCCCGGGTCGGCATCGGCGGTCTGGTGCTGATCAACATCAGGCCGCTCGGACTGATCTGGTTCGCCGGCGCGGTCTGCTTCGGCCTGCTGCTGGCCGAGCGCGGCGTGCTGCGCTCGGTGCTCCGCCGCAAGGCGATGTGGCTCTGGACGGGGCTGCTCGGCCTCGCCACGGTCGGCGCGCTCGCGTGGGCGGCCGCGCACCCCGACAACTCGGTCATAAAGATCCCCAAGTACCTCACCACGACGGAAGCGGCCCGCCGCACCCTCGGGGCCAGCGAGATGTACGTCCAGCAGATGCTCGGCTACTTCGGCTGGCTGGACACCCCGGCGCCGCTCGTGACCTGGTACGTCTGGCTCGGCGTGATCGCCGTGCTCACCGTGCTGGGGCTGATGTACGGCCGCAAGCGCGAGACGGTGGCGCTGCTCGGCATGCTGATCGCCATCGTGATCGTGCCGGTGGTCGGACAGACCTCGCAGGCGTCGAAGATCGGCCTGGTCTGGCAGGGCCGCTACCTGCTGCCGTTCGCCGTCGGCCTGCCGCTGATGGCGGTGCTGATCCTCGCGCGCCGGATGCCGGAGAAGGGCTTCCCCCTGCGCAGGCTGGTCGGCTACTCCCTGCCCCTGCTCGCCCTGGGCAACGCCGCGGCGTTCTACTGGACCCTGCGGCGCTTCGCCGTCGGGATCAGCGGCCCGGTGATCCCGTACGCCGCGCACTGGGCCCCGCCCGGCGGCTGGGTGTTCTGGACCGGCGCCTACACGGTGGCGGCGTTCGCCCTCGTGGTGCCCGGACTGATGCGGGACCGCGTGGCCGACGGGACGCCCGTACTCGCACCGCCCGGTGCGCTGCCCGGAACCGACGGGGTGCCTGGCCCGGCGGACCTTTCCGGATCCCTTCCGGAGCCGGGCGCCGAAGCCCACCACCACCCACGGGTGACCCAGGTCCACTGAACCACTGGACTGCTGAACCGCTGAACTGTCGGCCCCGGCCCGGCGGGTGCGTCCTCGGACGCCCCGCCGGGCCGGGGCCGCGGCCGTCAGTGGCCCCCGTCCCGGCCCCCCGCCGGGACCTCCGCGGGTACCTCCACCGGCACTTCCGCCACGGCGACCGAGGGCGTGTGCGCGTCCGCCTCGGCCAGCAGGGTCCCGTCCGGCGCCCATACGGCCGCGCCCCCGCAGCCCGTCCACGGTCCGGCGGGTCCGACGTGGTTGGCGAGGGCCACGTACATCCCGAAGTCCCGGGCGATCCCCGGGTGGACCGCCGCCCGCTCGGCGACGCCGTCGCCCGTGCCGTAGAGCGAGCTCGCCAGGTGGACCCGGCAGCCGGCCGCCGCGCCCGCGGCGGGCACGTCCGCGAAGTGGTTGTCGAAGCAGATCCCCAGGGAGAAGCGGATCCCGCCGAGCTCGAAGCGGCCCGGGACCGTCCCCGCGGCGAAGACCTCCTGCTCGTGGCGGAACAGGTGCTGCTTGGCGTACGTGGTCACGTGCGCGCCGTCCGCGTCGTGGACCAGGGTCGCGATGACGGGCCGGGGGCCGTCCGTGCGCAGCGCGACGTTGACGGCGGTGGCGATCCCGGTGGAGCGGACGGGGTCCAGCCGGGGATCCTCGGCATCGGCCAGCCACAGACCGGGGTCGGCGCCGAGCGCGGCCAGCTCGTAGCCGGTCAGGGTCAGTTCGGGGAACACCACCAGCCCGGCGCCCTCCTGACGGGCCCGCACGGCGAGCGCGGCCGCCCGGTAGGCGTTGGCGGCCACGTCGGCGGGGGCGCAGCTCAGCTGCGCGGCAGCGATCTTCACCCGGCCCAGCATGCCAGCCCCGCGATCAGGACCGCGGTCAGGCCCGGCGCCGGGCCCCGAGTCAGGCCCGGGGCCCCTGGATCAGGTCCAGGAAGGCCCGGAAGGCGCCGGGCATGTCCACGGATTCGGGGGCCAGCAGCCACTGGTACTGGAGGCCGTCCATCACGGCGGCCAGCAGCGGGGCCGCCTGCTCGGGGGTGAGGCCCGAGGGGAGCCGGTCGCCGTACTCCGCGCGGAGCACGTCCGCCATCGCCGAGCGCACCTGTGCGTACCGCTCGGCGAAGAACTCCCGGGCCGGGTGGCCGTCGGTGACGCTCTCGCCGAGCAGCGCCGAGAAGGTCTGCACGATGCCCGGGCGCATGGCGTTGTACTCCACCAGCGAGGCCAGCAGGTCCGGGCGCCAGGCGTCGGCCAGCGCGCGGGTGCCGCCGCCGGTGTCCCAGCGGTCGCGCTCCTCCAGGACCGCGACCAGCAGGGCCTCCTTGGTCGGGAAGTAGTGCAGCAGCCCCTGCTGGGTCAGGCCCACGCGCTCGGCGACCGTGCCCAGGGCCGCGCCGCGGTAGCCGCGCTCGGCGATCACTTCGAGGGCCGCGCGGACGATCTCCACGCGCCGTTCCTCACTCCTGGCCCTGACCATCGCCCCGCCACCTCTCCGTTCCGCACCTGCCAGCAGGACCGTACGGCATCTCCGTGGCACCAACCATCCGAAGTATCACGAACGGATTACGAACCCTACCGCTCTACAGGGAACGGGTCCACCATGGGGTCACCGCGCCGCACCGCGCACCCGCACCCAACGAGGAGGCATGGCCGTGACCGATGCCGATCAGGTCCGCAACGACGCCGTAGAGACGGCCCTGGGCAAGCTCGACCTCGACACCAAGACCCGGCTGCTGGCCGGTCAGGACATGTGGTCCCTGCCCGCCGTCCCCGAGATCGGGCTGAAGTCCCTGGTCTTCTCCGACGGCCCCATCGGGGTGCGCGGGGTGCGCTGGACCGCCGACGATCCGTCGATCGCCCTGCCCTCCCCGACCGCGCTCGCCGCCGCGTGGGACCCCGAGCTGGCCCGCCGGGCCGGCCGCCTCCTCGCCCAGGAGGCCCGCCGCAAGGGCGTCCACGTCCTGCTCGCGCCCACCGTCAACCTGCACCGCTCCCCGCTCGGCGGCCGGCACTTCGAGTGCTACTCCGAGGACCCGTACCTCACCGGCGCGGTCGGCAGCGGCTACGTGAACGGCGTCCAGGACGGCGGCGTCGGCACCACCGTCAAGCACTTCGTGGGCAACGACGCCGAGACCGAGCGGTTCACCGTCGACAGCGTCATCGCCCCGCGCCCGCTGCGCGAGCTGTACCTGGCCCCCTTCGAGGCCATCGTCGCCAACGCCCACCCGTGGGGCATCATGACCGCCTACAACCGGGTCAACGGCGTGTTCATGAGCGAGAACACCCACCTCGTCAACGAGGTCCTGCGCGCCGAATGGGGCTTCGACGGCGCCAACGTCTCCGACTGGATGGCCGCCCGCTCCACCACCGGCGACATCCTCGGCGGCCTCGACGTGGTCATGCCCGGCCCCGTCTCCGTCTACGGCGCCCCGCTCGCCGAAGCCGTCCGCTCGGGCGAGGTCCCCGAGTCCGCCGTCGACGACGCCGTCCGCAACGTCCTGCGCCTCGCCGCCCGCGTCGGCATCCTGGAGGGCGCCCCCGCCGTGGTCGGCGAGGCCCCCGCCCCCGTCGACGGCCAGGCGCTGGCCCGCGAGCTGGCCGCCCGCGGCTTCGTCCTCGTACGCAACGAGGCCGTGTCCGGCGAGGGGCCGGTGCTCCCGCTCGACGCGTCCGCCGGCCGCACCGTCGCCCTCATCGGCGCCGCCGCCCGCGACGCCCGCGTCCTCGGCGGCGGCTCCGCCACCGTCTTCCCCGAGCGGATCGTCTCCCCGCTGGACGGGCTCACCGAGGCCCTGCCCGACGGGACGCTGACCTTCGCCGTCGGCGCCGACCCCAGCGACGAACTGACCCCCGCCGACAAGGGCTTCGAGCTGCGCGCGATCTGCCGCGACGCCTCCGGGGCCGTCCTCGGCACGGGCTCCCTGCCCACCGGGCAGCTCCAGTGGATCGGAGACGACCTGCCCGAGGGCGTCACGTACGAGACGATGGCGAGCATCGAGGTCGTCGGTACGTTCGTCCCGCGCGAGAGCGGCGAGCACGCCTTCGGCACCCGCGGGCTCGGCGCCTTCAGCCTCGCCGTCGGCGGGGAGGTCCGCTGGCACGGCGTCCAGCAGATGGGCAACGAGGCCGACCCCTTCGAGGCCTTCTTCGGCGCCCCCAACGAGCGGGCCCGCCTCACCCTCACCGAGGGCGAGGCCGTCGAGGTCTCGCTGACCTACCAGGTCCCCGACGTGACGGCCCTGCCGCTCAAGGCGATCATGTTCTCCTTCCTCCACCTCGGCCCGCAGCGCTCCGCCGACGAGCTCATCGCCGAGGCCGTGGAGGCGGCCCGCGCCGCCGACACCGCCGTCGTGGTCGTCGCCACCACCGAACGAGTGGAGTCCGAGGGCTTCGACCGCAAGGACCTCACCCTCCCGGGCCGCCAGGACGACCTGGTGCGCGCCGTCGCCGCGGTCAACCCGAACACCGTGGTCGTCGTCAACGCCGGCTCCCCGGTGGAACTCCCGTGGCGCGAGGAGGTGGCCGCCGTCCTGCTGACCTGGTTCCCCGGGCAGGAGGGCGGGGCCGCGCTGGCCGACGTACTCCTTGGCGAGGCAGAGCCGGGCGGGCGGCTGCCCACGACCTGGCCCGCCGAGTTCGCCGACGCGCCGGTCACCGAAGTCACCCCCACCGAGGGGCGCCTGGAGTACACCGAGGGGCTCTTCATCGGCTACCGGGCCTACGAGAAGCACGGGATCGCCCCGGCCTTCCCCTTCGGGCACGGCCTCGGCTACACGGACTGGGCCTACGAGTCCCTGGAGGTCACCCCCACGCGGGCGACGGTCCGCGTCACCAACACCGGCACCCGGCCGGGCCGCGAGACCGTACAGGTCTACCTGGCGCCTGTCGCGGACACCGTGGAGCGACCGGCGAGCTGGCTCGCGGGCTTCGCGAGCGTGACCGCGGGACCCGGCGAGAGCGTCGAGGTGGAGATCGCCCTGCCGGAGCGCGCCTTCGAGATCTGGGACGAGCCCGCGCACTCCTGGCAGCGGATCGGCGGCGGCTACGAGGTCCGCGCGGGCCGCTCGCACGGCGACACGCGGCTGACGGCGGCCCTCGACCTGTAATGGCCGGAAATCACCCCATGCAGAGGTGATCCACACGCTGGACCGGGGGCGGGCCCTGACACCCGCCCCCGGTCCGTTCCGCTCACCGCGTCAACGCGGAGGCTCGGCGGAGGTCACCTGTCGGTGCGCCAGTTCCGCGAGCCGAGCCTGTCCGTCCTTGCCCGGGTGGAACCAGTCCCAGCGGCTCAACTGCTCCGCCGAGAAGGGGTACTGGAACACCGCGCCGCCGTCGTAGCGGCACAGCTCGTCCTTCGCGCAGACCTCGCGCAGCGCCTCGTTGTACTCGACCACGCGCGCCCGCACCTGCTCCCGCCGGGCCGTCGCACCGGCGGCCGCCGAGGTCGGATCGGCGAGCATCGACTGACAGATGCCCAGCTTCCACACCTGGCGCACCATCGGGTCGTCCTTGCCCTGCTCCCACAGCCGCTGGAGGTCCGGGACGCTGGAGACGTACACCTGCGAGGCCGGCGAGGCCGCCCGCAGGCCGGCCAGCGCCTTCTCGAAGCCGGAGCGGAAGGCGGCCACCGAAGTCATCGACGAAGCCGAGGGCCGGCAGGCGTCGTTCGAGCCCACCATCACCGTGACCAGGCCCGGCTTGTGCGCGGCAGCCGAGGCGAGCTGACCCGGCAGGTCCGCCATCCGGGAGCCGGTCACCGCGTAGTTCCAGCTGAGCGCGGGCACTTCGGCCTCACCGAGCAGCCGGGCGGCCAGCGACCGCACCTCGGGGTCGTCACCGGTGGCCCAGGAGGCCTCCGGACAGTCGGCCAGCACCGAACAGGCGTCGAAACCGCGCGTGATGGAGTCGCCCACGGCGGCGACCGACGCCGGTGCGATGTTCCACCGTGGGGCCGCCTGCGCACCGCGTTCGCCCCCGGCCTGCGCCCCGTCCGCCGAACACCCGGTCAGCGCACCCGCCGCCAGGAGCAGCAGGGCGGCCGCGGCACCCGCGCCCGCGCCCGCAGAGGTCCGACGCGCGCGGCGGCGTGGGGCGGTGGTGCGCATGCGGAAGGTCCCTCCTCGTCGTCCCCACATCATTCGGGGGCGTCCTGCTGAGTGAATGCTCTGTGTTTACGGGCCTCGGAGCGACCGTACGTCACACCATGACCCCCGGCGCACGGTAGCTTTTTCCCGTGGCGTTTCGGCCGCAAGTCCCGCAACGCAATGTCAAATAATTTCCGTTACATTACATCACGTCACATACTGTCCGTTTTCTGGAGTTTATTCCCGACCTCGTCCCACACTGGAGGTCCCGGTGACGACACGTGGAGTCCTGTACGTGCACTCCGCACCGCGCGCGCTCTGCCCGCACGTGGAATGGGCTGTTGCGGGGGTGCTCGGGGTGCGGGTGAACCTCGACTGGATCCGTCAGCCCGCCTCCCCGGGCACCTGGAGAGCCGAGTTCTCCTGGCAGGCCGAGGCGGGCACCGCATCGAAACTCGCCTCCGCCCTGCGCGGCTGGCACCTGCTCCGCTTCGAAGTGACCGCGGAACCCTGTCCGACCGCCGAGGGCGAGCGCTACAGCTCCACCCCGCAGCTGGGCATCTTCCACGCCGTCACCGGCATGCACGGCGACATCCTGATCCCCGAGGACCGGCTGCGCGCCGCCCT
Source organism: Streptomyces stoeckheimensis (assembly GCF_045822005.1). Taxonomy (NCBI): domain Bacteria; kingdom Bacillati; phylum Actinomycetota; class Actinomycetes; order Kitasatosporales; family Streptomycetaceae; genus Streptomyces; species Streptomyces stoeckheimensis. The sequence continues at coordinate 6,151,280 of NZ_CP169550.1, forward strand.
CGCCCGGTCCGCGCACGGCGAGACGGACTTGGAGGCGGAGATCGCCAAACTCCTCGGCAAACCCTGGGACGACGAGCTCGAACCCTTCCGCTACGCGGGCGAGGGCGCCCCCGTGCGCTGGCTCCACCAGGTGGTCTGAGCACACGCAGAAGGCCCCGCCCGGCAGATGCCGAGCGGGGCCCTTCACGCGTGCGGTGACTCAGACGGTGCGGAACGCCAGGGAGACGTTGTGGCCGCCGAAGCCGAAGGAGTTGTTGATCGCCGAGATCGGGCCCTCCGCCGGGAGCTTGCGGGGCTCGTCGCGCACGATGTCCGCGTCGATGTCGTCGTCGATGTCGTCGAGGTTGATCGTCGGCGGCGCGAGCCGGTGGTACAGCGCCAGCACGGTCGCGACGGTCTCGATGCCGCCCGCGCCACCCAGGAGGTGACCGGTCATCGACTTCGTGGCCGAGATCGCGATGTGGTCGAGGTCGTCGCCCAGCACCTTGCGCAGGGCCTTCAGCTCGGCCGTGTCACCCTGCGGGGTGGACGTGGCGTGCGCGTTCACGTGGACCAGCTCGGCCGGGTCCAGACCCGTGTTGTCGAGCAGGTTCTGCAGGGCGGCCGAGACACCGCGGCCGGTGGGCTCCGGCTGCGCGATGTGGTGGCTGTCCGCGGACAGGCCCTGGCCCAGCACCTCGCAGTAGACCCGGGCGCCGCGCGCGGCGGCGTGCTCGGCGGACTCCAGGACCACGACGCCCGCACCCTCGCCGAGGACGAAGCCGTCGCGGGCCTTGTCGTACGGACGGGAGGCCGTGGTCGGGTTCTCGTTGTTCTTGGACATCGCCATCATGTTGGCGAAGGCCGCGATCGGCAGCGGGTGGATCGCCGCTTCGGTACCGCCGGCGACGACCACGTCGGCACGGCCGGTACGGATCATCTCGACGGCGTAGCCGATGGCCTCGGCGCCGGAGGCGCAGGCGCTGACCGGAGTGTGCACACCCGCGCGGGCGTTGACCTCCAGGCCGACGTTGGCCGACGGGCCGTTGGGCATGAGCATGGGGACGGTGTGCGGGGAGACCCGGCGCACACCCTTTTCCTTCAGTACGTCGTACTGGTCGAGCAGGGTGGTCACGCCGCCGATGCCGGAGGCGATGACGGTGCCCAGGCGCTCGGGCTCGATGGACGCGTCCTCGCCCGCCGGGGCGGTGTAACCGGCGTCGGCCCACGCCTCGCGGGCCGCGATGATCGCGAACTGGGCCGAGCGGTCAAGCTTGCGGGCCAGCGGCCGGGGGAGGACCTCACTCGGGTCCACGGCGACGGTGGCGGCGATGCGGACCGGGAGTTCGGCGAAGCGCTCACCCTCGAGGGGCTTTACGCCGGAACGGCCGGCAAGCAGACCTTCCCAGGTCGAAGCGCTGTCGCCACCCAGCGGAGTGGTTGCGCCGATACCGGTGACGACCACGGTGCGATTGGTCGGGCTCACAGGAATTCTTTCTCCACGTTTCAGGGGGTGAATTGTCACGGCGCCACCGCCAGGTGGCGACAAACGCTCGTCAGGCTCAGGCCTGGTGCTTGAGGATGTAGCTCGCGGCGTCGCCGACGGTCTTCAGACCCTTGACGTCCTCGTCCGGGATCTTCACCTCGAAGCGCTCTTCGGCGGCGACGACGACCTCGACCATGGACAGCGAGTCGACGTCCAGGTCGTCGGTGAAGGACTTCTCGAGCTGGACGTCCTCGGTCGGGATGCCGGCGATCTCGTTGACGATCTCCGCGAGACCTTCGACGATTTCTTCCTGGGTGAAGGCCATGATGGCGCTCCTTCTATAGCTAGCTGGGGGTCAAACGGAGCACGGGATGTGGATCCCGGGCCCTAGGGGAGGGTAACGACCGTGGCGGCGTAGACGAGCCCCGCCCCGAAGCCGATGACGAGCGCGGTGTCGCCGCTCTTCGCCGCACCGGTCGCCAGAAGCCGCTCCATTGCGAGCGGAATCGAGGCGGCCGAGGTGTTGCCGGTGGTTTCGATGTCACGGGCGACCGTGACGTGCTCCGGCAGCTTCAGAGTCTTCACCATCGAGTCGATGATCCGCATGTTCGCCTGGTGCGGAATGAAGACGTCCAGGTCATCGGCGGTGATCCCGGCTGCGTCGAGCGCCTGCTGGGCCACCTTGGCCATCTCGAAGACGGCCCAGCGGAAGACCGCCTGGCCCTCCTGCGTGATGGCGGGAAACTTTTCGCCGCCGTCCTTGCCGAGGTACTCGTCCCACGGCACGGTCTGCTTGATGGTCTCCGACTTGTCGCCCTCCGAACCCCACACCGTGGGGCCGATGGCCGGCTCGTCCGAGGGTCCGACGACCACGGCGCCCGCGCCGTCACCGAAGAGGAAGGCCGTCGCGCGGTCTTCCAGGTCGGTCAGGTCCGAGAGCCGCTCCACGCCGATGACGAGGACGTACTCCGCGGAACCCTCCACCACGAGGCCCTTGGCCAGGGTCAGCCCGTAGCCGAACCCGGCGCAGCCGGCGGAGATGTCGAAGGCGGCGGGCTTGTTCGCGCCGATGCGGTGCGCGATCTCGGTCGCCACGGCCGGCGTCTGCTTGAAGTGCGACACCGTCGAGACGATCACGGCGCCGATCTTCTCCGGAGCGATCCCGGCGGCGGCCAGGGCCTTGCCCGAGGCCTCCACCGACATCGCGGCGACGGTCTCCTGCGGAGAGGCCCAGTGCCGCGTCGCGATACCGGAACGGGAGCGGATCCACTCGTCGGAGGAGTCGATGGTTTCGAGGATGACCTCGTTCGGCACCACGCGGATCGGACGGTAGCCGCCGACACCGAGGATGCGGGCGTACGGGGAGCCCTTGGCAGGCTTGATCTTCGACATGCTGAATGGGCTCCTTCTCTCAGACCGCGTGCTCGGATACGAGCGTCGCAGCCTTGTCGAGATCGTCCGGGGTCTTCAGCGCCACGCTCGGTACGCCCTTCAGCGCGCGCTTGGCCAGACCCGTCAGGGTGCCACCGGGGGACAGTTCGACGATCCCGGTGACGCCCAGAGCGGCGAACGTCTCCATGCACAGGTCCCAGCGGACCGGGTTGGCCACCTGGCCCACCAGCCGGGCGACGACATCGGCGCCCGTGGTCACGACCTGACCATCCTTGTTCGATACGTAGGTCAGTGCCGGGTCGGCCGGGGAGAGCGCCGCAGCGGCCTCCTCCAGACCGGCGACCGCCGGAGCCATGTGGTGCGTGTGGAAGGCGCCCGCGACCTTGAGGGCGACGACCTTCAGGGAACCCTCGGGCTTCTCGGCCTCCAGGGCCGCGATCTGCTCCATGGTTCCCGCGGCCACGATCTGGCCCGCGCCGTTGACGTTGGCCGGGGTCAGACCCAGCTTCTCCAGGTGCGCGACGACGACGTCCGGGTCCCCGCCGAGGACGGCGGCCATGCCCGTCGCGGTGATCGCCGCGGCGTCGGCCATGGCGAGCCCGCGGGTGCGTACGAAGGACAGCGCGTCCTTGTCGGACAGCACCCCGGCGTACGCGGCGGCGGTGATCTCGCCGACGCTGTGGCCGGCCACGGCGCCGAAGGAGCCCGGGCCGACCTTGGAGGTCAGCTCGGCCGCGGCGAGCAGGCCGGCGGCCACCAGCAGGGGCTGTGCAACGGCCGTGTCGCGGATCTCGTCCGCGTCGGCCTTCGTGCCGTAGTGGGCAAGGTCGAGCCCGAGGGCATCCGACCAGCCGGCGACGCGGTCAGCGGCGCCGGGCAGTTCGAGCCAGGGAGTCAGGAAGCCGGGCGTCTGTGCGCCTTGGCCGGGAGCGACGAGTACGAGCACCCTCACACTCTCTCTTGTGTTCGGTCCGCGCCGCCCGTGGGGACAGGGACGAAGAACCATCGGGGTAATTGTTGATGTCCGACAAAAGCTTAGGACTGAGGATCGCCGTCGGCCAGACGCCCGAGGATCAGGGCGATCCGCAGCGTGAACGCGGAGCGGACATCCGAGGGCGACCAGCCGGTGACGTCTGTCACACGTCGGAGCCGGTAGCGCACGGTGTTGGGGTGCACGAACAGCATCCGGGCGGCACCTTCGAGGCTGCTCGCCTGCTCCAGGTAGACACTCAGCGTTTCCAGCAGGGCCGAGCCGGCTTCTTCGAGCGGTCTGTAGATCTCCTCCACCAACTGCTCGCGGGCCGCAGGGTCGGAGGCGATCGCGCGTTCGGGCAGGAGATCGTCCGCGAGCACCGGCCTCGGCGCGTCCTGCCAGGCCGTACAGGCCTTGAGCCCGGCAGCGGCGGCCTGAGCCGACTTCGTGGCGTTCAGCAGGTCCGGGACCACCGGTCCGGCGACCACCGCACCCGCCGCGAACGGCCCGATCAGCGACTTCGCCACCTGCATCGGATTGTCGCTGCCACCCGCGATGACCACGAGCCGGTCGCCCAGCACGCCCGTCAGGACCTGCAGCTTGTGGTGGCGGGCGGCCCGCCGGATCGCCTCGACCGTCAGCTCGCTGTCGCCCTCCGGAGCCGTGCCCAGCACCACGCACACGTGCTCGGGGGAGTTCCAGCCGAGGGCCGCTGCCCGGGACAGCGCGCCCTCGTCGGCCTCCCCGGACAGCACCGCGTTGACCACGAGGGACTCCAGCCGGGCGTCCCACGCACCGCGCGCCTCGGCGGCCTGGGCGTACACCTGGGCGGTCGCGAAGGCGATCTCCCGGGCGTACACGAGCAGGGCCTCGCGCAGGATCGACTCGTCGCCCGGCGCCGCGACCTCGTCGATCGCGGTCTCCATGACCTCGATCGTGGTGCGCACCATCTCGACGGTCTGGCGCAGGGTGATCGCCCGGGTCAGCTCGCGCGGAGCCGTCCCGAAGACGTCGGTGGAGATCGCCTGGGGGGTCTCCGGATGCCGGAACCACTCGGTGAACGCGGCGATGCCGGCCTGGGCGACCAGGCCGATCCAGGACCGGTTCTCCGGCGGCATCGCCCGGTACCACGACAGCGTCTCGTCCATGCGCGCGATGGCGTTGGCGGCGAGCCGGCCGGAGGACTTCTCCAGCCGGCGCAGCGTCGCGGAGTGCGGATGGGGCGGAGCCGGATGCGCGGGGTGGACCGCGGGTGAATGCTCACGTTCGGGTTGGGGCACGTGACAAGACTGCCTTATCGGGACGGCTGCGCGGAGTCCGGTCCCGTCCCGGGCCGCGCCCCGGGGGCTACGGTGGCCCCCATGATTGATGTACGTCGAGGCGCCGACCGGTACGAGGGAGCGGACGCCGACGTTGCGGCGGGTGGTCCGGCCACGGGGATCACCACCCGGCACGCCTTCTCCTTCGGCCCGCACTACGACCCCGACAACCTGCGGTTCGGCCCGGTCATGGCGTGCAACGAGGAGAGCCTCGCCCCGGGTGCGGGCTTCGACGAGCACCCCCACAGCCACACCGAGATCGTCACCTGGGTGGCCGAGGGCGAGCTCACCCACCGCGACGCCACGGGCGCGGCCACCCTGGTGCGGCCCGGGGACGTACAGCACCTCGCCGCGGCGTCCGGGACCCGGCACGTGGAACGCAACGACGGCTCCGTGCCGCTGCGCTTCGTCCAGATGTGGCTGGCCCCGGCCGATCCGGCCGGGGAGCCCTCGTACACGCTGGTCCGGGGGATCGCCGACAGCACGCCCTACGCCGTGCCCGCGGCCGGGGCCGTCCTGCACGTCCGGCGTCCGGGCGCGGGCGAGCGGGTCGCCGTACCGGCCGCCGGGCGGGTCTACCTGCACGTCGTACGGGGAGACCTCCGACTGGACGGCGCGGAGCTCGGGCCCGGGGACTCGGCGCGGATCACCGGCGAGCCGGAGCTGGAGCTGATCGCCGGATCGCCGGCCGAGGTGCTGATCTGGGAGTTTGCGTAGGCGAGGTCCCGCGGGCAGGAGCCTCAGCGGGTCCTGAGCTCGGCGAGCACCGCGTCGGTGAACGGCGGCCAGGCCTCGACCGCCCACGGCCCGAAGGCGCGGTCCGTCAGCGCCACGCAGGCGGCGCGGGCGTCCGGGTCCACCCACAGGAAGGTCCCGGCCTGCCCGAAGTGCCCGAAGGTGCGCGGTGAGGAACCGGCGCCCGTCCAGTGCGGGGCCTTCCCGTCGCGGATCTCCAGGCCGAGACCCCAGTCGTTGGGGGACTGGTGGCCGTAGCCGGGCAGCACGCCCTTGAGCCCGGGGTGGACCACCGCCGTGGCCTCCGCGACGGTGCGGACGTCCAGCAGCCGGGGCTGCTGGAGCTCGGCGGCGAAGCGCAGGAGGTCGGAGACGGTGGAGACGCCGTCCTTGGCCGGGGAGCCCTCCAGGCTGCTCGACGCCATGCCCAGCGGCTCGAAGACGGCCTCGGCCAGGTACGCGGCGAAGGGGATCCCGGTGGCCTTCGCGATGTGGTCGCCGAGTTCCTCGAAACCGGCGTTCGAGTACAGCCGGCGCTGCCCGGGAGGGGCCGTCACCCGGTGCTCGTCGAAGGCCAGGCCGCTGGTGTGGGCGAGCAGGTGGCGCACGGTGGAGCCCTCGGGCCCGGCCGGCTCGTCCAGCTCGATCGCGCCCTCCTCGTAGGCGACGAGGGCGGCGTAGGCGGCGAGCGGCTTGGTGACGGAGGCCAGCGGGAAGCGGTGGTCCACCGGGCCGTGGGAGCCGAGCACGGTCCCGTCGGCGTGGACGACGGCCGCGGCGGCGGTCGGAACCGGCCAGTTCTCGATGATGCGCAGACTCTGCAAGCTCTCCATGCGGCCGAGGGTACTTGCTTGGAGTGCACTCCAAGGATTTAGCGTGGAGCCATGAGCCTGACCCAGACCCCCCTGCAGACGCAGACGCGGTACACGATCAGCGAGGTCGAGGCACGGACCGGTCTCACCCAGCACACCTTGCGCTGGTACGAGCGGATCGGCCTCATGCCGCACGTGGACCGTTCGCACTCGGGGCAGCGGCGGTTCACCGACAAGGACCTCGACTGGCTGGGCTTCGTCGGCAAGTTGCGCACCACCGGAATGTCGGTGGCGGACATGGTCCGGTACGCAGAACTCGTCCGTGAGGGCCCGCACACCGCCGACGACCGGCGCGAACTGCTGGAGCGCACGCGCGACGAGGTGCGGACCCGGATCGCGGAACTGACCGACGCGCTCGCCGTGCTGGACTACAAGATCGATACGTATGCGATGTGCACCGCCGTCGCGGGGGCCGTCGCGGGAGAGGCAGACCGGACATGACCGGGAACACGGCAGGGATCGAGCAGGTCGAACTGGGCCGGGGCGGCCCGCTGGTGGGCGTCCAGGGGCTCGGCTGCATGGGCATGAGCGAGTTCTACGGGGACACCGACGAGGCGGCCGCCCGGCAGACGCTGGACGCCGCGCTGGAGGCCGGGGTCACCCTCTTCGACACGGCCGACGTCTACGGGCGGGGCGCCAACGAGGAGTTCCTCGCGCCCTTCGTGGCCGCGCACCGCGACCGGATCACCCTCGCCACGAAGTTCGCCATCGAGCGGACGGACGACCCGCTGTACCGGGGGGTCCGCAACGACCGCGCCTACATCCGCGGCGCGGTGGAGGACAGCCTGCGCAGGCTGGGCACCGACGTGATCGACCTCTACTACATGCACCGGCGGGATCCGGACGTTCCGCTCGCCGAGTCGGTGGGCGCGATGGCGGAGCTGGTGCAGGAGGGAAAGGTGCGCCACCTGGGGCTCAGCGAGGTGACCGGCGCCGAGCTGCGCGAGGCGCACGCGGTGCACCCGATCGCGGCGCTCCAGTCGGAGTGGTCGCTGTTCAGCCGGGACGTGGAGCGCAGCGCGGTGGGCGCGGCGACGGAGCTGGGCGTGGCCTTCGTGCCGTACTCCCCGCTCGGGCGCGGCTTCCTGACCGGGGCGTTCGCGGACGCGTCGGCGGAGCTGACGGCCGATGACTTCCGGCAGTACCAGCCCCGGTTCACGGGGGACAACGCGAAGACGAACGGGGCGCTGCTGACGCCGGTACGGGAGATCGCGCAGGCCCGCGGGGCCACGCCGGCGCAGATCGCCCTGGCGTGGGTGCAGCAGCGGGCGGCGGTGCACGGCCTGACGGTCGTCCCGATCCCGGGCACCCGCAAGCCGTCCCGCCTCGCGGAGAACACGGAGGCGACCCGCATCACGCTGACGCCTGCGGAGCTGTCCCTCCTGGAGCCCATCGCCGCGGGGGTCGCGGGCGACCGCTACCCGGACATGAGCCACACCTCGGCGGCGCGCGAGGGCTAGCTCTTTCAGCCGTCCGGCGTTTGAGGACCGGGGTCCGGGGCGGAGCCCCAGGAGTGGTCCGGGCGCAGCCCGGGGAACGGTGAAAGGGCGGGTAGGGGACGGCCCCGCAGGGGCGGGCCCGAGTCCCGCGGGGTCAGGCCCCGGCCGTGAAGCGGTCCCGTAGCGCCCGGTACTCGGCATCCGTGAGCAGCCCCGCATCGTGCAGCTCGGCGAGATGCTGGATCCGCTCCCAGGACCGCTGCGGGGGCACGGCGGCGACCGGGCTGCGTGCCCGCAGGGCGGCGAGCACCGCCGCCGCGAACGGCAGGGACTCGTGCACGGCCCCGTACCCCACCCCGAAGACCGCGGAGGCGAGATCGTGGTCCGGCCGAGCATCGCCGGCGCCCTCGCGGGGCAGCAACCGCAGGTGCCCGCCGGACCGTTCCGGGGAGTGCCAGACCAGCCCGGCCAGGCCGGCCAGCGGATACCGCTGGTCGCCCGCCTTCCACTTGGTGCTGGTGGCCCCGGTGCGCGACCAGTGGAAGGTGACGGCGCCGCCGTCGAAGGCGAGCCGGGCGTCGTACGCCTTCAGCGTGGCCGGGGGCTCCGGGACGGAGACGAGGAACCGTTCCGCCGGACCGGCCGGACCCAGCCGCTCGTGCAGGGCCTCGGTGAAGGCCGCCGCCCGGCCGGACCCGGCGCCACCACCCGGCAGCACCAGCCGGTACGGATCGCAGGCTTCTCGCAACTGCCCCGCCGCGGCTTCCATCAGCGGGTCCGCTCCCACCCGTACGCGGGCGTGCAGCACCAGGGTGTCCCGCCGTCCCGCGGTCAGGCCCACCCCGGACAGCGCCTCGAGGGGAACCCGCCGTTCCCCCAGGGCGTGCCAGAGTCTTGGCGTTCGCATCCCCCGTGCGAAGCGGATGATGAGCGAGTTCGTGGTGCGGTCGAACTCCCAGACGGCATGGTTTCCGGCCAGTACGTCACCCATGCGGCACATCGTAAAGGGACGCACCCCCGTGCGTCCCCCTGCTGTGAGGTCCGATTTCGGGTCGGCCGAGCGGTCAGGGACCGTCCGTCCCGGATGTTCCGCGTCGGCACGTGTCGTCCCCGGCGGCGCACACCGTGGAACCGAACGCACCGGTTCCGATTTTGGCGAAGTTGTCCAGGGATTCGGTTCCTGGCTCGAAGTAGCCGGTGTGGCTCTTGGCTCCGGCCGCAGACAGGACCCGCGCGCCGAACTCCTCGGAGACCGGATCCGAGCCGTGGCCCAGGCCCCCGAACTCCAGGTGGGGCACGTCGGCGATCCAGTCACCGGCGTCCCGCATCGCCCACACCCGCGCCGAGGTGTCCAGCTCGGCGGCGTTCGCGGCGCGCATTCCGGGGCTGCCCGCCACCACGATGTCCGTGACCCGGGGCGGCAGTTCGTGGGCGGCCACGCCGCACACCACCGAGCCGTAGCTGTGGCAGAACAGCGCCACGCTCGCCCGCCCGGGCAGCGCGGAGGTCAGCGAGCGCAGTCGGGCCGCGCCGTCCACGGCCAGTCGCCCGGTCGCCGCGTCCATGCCGACGCCGGTCGGGGCGGTGTAGCCGGCCCAGGCGATGGCCGCCGTCCGGCTGCCCGGGGCGGCCGTGCGCTCGGCCGCGTACAGCGACTCCGCCATGCCGACGGGGGCGGTCAGCCGGCGCATCGTGCGCTCGAAGGTGAGGGCGTCGGTGTCCACGCCGGGGACGATCACCGAGACGCGGCGGGCCTCGCCGAGGTCGCCGAAGACCTCGGCGACGAGGGCGCTGCCGGTGGGGTCGAAGACGAGGATCTGCCGGCCGGGCTCGGCGAGGGACTCGAAGCGGTGGGCGCGCCGGGCGGCGGTCGCGCGGTCGGAGGGGGCCAGCGTCCTGTCGTGCGCGCGGGCGTCCTCGATCCGCACGGCCTGCTTCAGCGCCATCCGGTTGGCCCGGTAGCGGACGCCGGGCGGCACGCCGTCGAGGTTGCCGACCACCAGCGGGTGGCCCTCGGTGAGCCGGGCGCGCTGGGCGCCGTCGAGGCTCGCGAAGAAACGTGCCACCACGGGTGCCGGGGCATCCGCGGCGGGCAGGGCCCGGCCCTCGAAGCGCGCCGCGGCCCAGGAGGCGAGCGCGGCGTCGCGCGGGGACGCCTCGCTCGCGGGCCGGTAGACGGCAGTCCAGCCCGTGGTCGCGAGCATCAGGAAGACCACCGCCAGCGCGAGCAGGGCGCGCAGGGCGGCCGGACGCGCGGGGGCGTCGGCGGAGGGGGTGTGGGCGGGGCCGGGCAGGTTCACTGCGCCCAGCCTAGGAGACCGTTGCGGGTGCCTGCGCGCCGGGTGACGGGAGTCACCGCCGACCGTGGGACGCCCCGTCGGCGGGTGCTCCCGTACGGGACCCGGGTGCGCGGGCGCCCCGACCCGTACGGGGACTTCGTCCAGGTTCGTCCGGCCCGCACCCGGTCGGCCGGTCCGGGCGGAAAGTGCGCCGGTCAGACGGGTCGGCGCCAGTCGGCGGCCAGCGCAGGGCCGATCTGGTCGAGGTAGACCTCGGTCATCCGCCGGATGGCGGCCACGCTCGTGTCCTCGCCCTGCCCCCAGAGCCGGCCGGTGACGCGCATCACGCCCGTGAACGCGGCGACGGCGACCCGCGGGCGCGGATCGACGTCCACGTCCAGGCCCTCGCGCTCGGCTATCAGCCGGGCGATCCGCTCCTCCAGCTCGGTGGAGCGGCGCAGGTGCACGGCGAGCAGGGCCGGGGTGGACTCGATCAGCCGGTAGCTGCGCATGTACAGGTCGAGCGGGACCAGGTCCGAAATGGCCTCTTCGACGGTGTCCCAGGCGGCGAGCACGGCCGAGCGCATCGCCTCGAAGGGGCCCTCGGCGGGCGGGCGGGAGTGCAGCGCCGCGACGAAGTGCGATTCGACCAGGTCCTGGACGGCGAAGGCGACCTCTTCCTTGTTGGCGAAGTACCGGAAGAAGGTGCGCTGGGAAACGTCCACGGCGTCGGCGATCTCGTCGACGGTCGTCTCCTCGTACCCCTGGGCGATGAAGAGGAGGAGGGCCGCGCGCAGCAGTGCGTCGCGCGTGCGCTGTTTCTTGCGCTCGCGCAGTCCGGCCGGCGGTGCGGACGCGGGCCGCTGATCGGTCATCACGGCGGTCAGGGTACCTGTGACCGACCTGACAGTGGCTGTCTGACGAACCGGTCTGTGAAGTGTCAGTCGCTGTCACTAACCTGTTCGCATGACTAGTCAGATCACCGTCGACGGCGGGGACGCACTCTCGCTCACCAAGGAACCGGGCCCCGCACCGGCCCGTACGGGCCTCCGGGGCCACCCGTGGCTCACCCTGTTCGCCGTCGCGATCGGCGTCATGATGGTCACCCTCGACGGCACGATCGTCGCCGTCGCCAACCCGGCCATCCAGAAGGACCTCGGCGCCTCGCTCGCCGACGTCCAGTGGATCACCAACGGCTACCTGCTCGCCCTCGCGGTCTCCCTCATCACCGCGGGCAAGCTCGGCGACCGCTTCGGCCACCGCCAGACCTTCCTCATCGGCATCGCCGGGTTCGCCGTCTCCTCGGCGGCCATCGGCCTCTCCGGCGGCGTCGAGCTCGTCATCGGCTTCCGCGTCGCACAGGGCGTCTTCGGAGCCCTGCTGATGCCCGCCGCGCTGGGCCTGCTGCGGGCGACCTTCCCGGCCGAGAAGCTCAACATGGCCATCGGCATCTGGGGCATGGTCATCGGCGCCTCGACCGCCGCCGGGCCGATCGTCGGCGGCCTGCTCGTCGAGAACGTGAGCTGGCAGTCCGTCTTCTTCATCAACGTGCCCGTCGGCATCGTCGCGCTCGCCTTCGGCCTGTTCATCCTGGTCGACCACCGGGCCGAGAACGCCCCGCGCTCCTTCGACGTCCCGGGCATCCTGCTGCTGTCGGCCGGGATGTTCTCGCTGATCTGGGCGCTGATCAAGGCCTCGGAATGGGGCTGGGGCGACACCAAGACCCTCGCCTTCCTCGGCGGGTCCCTCGTGTGCTTCGTGGCCTTCGCCCTCTGGGAGAACTTCGTCTCCGAGCCGCTGATCCCGCTCGGGATGTTCCGCTCGCTTCCGCTGTCCGCGGGCACGGTCCTGATGGTCCTGATGGCCTTCGCCTTCATGGGCGGGCTGTTCTTCGTCACCTTCTACCTGCAGAACGTCCACGGCATGAGCCCCGTCGACAGCGGCCTGCACCTGCTGCCGCTGACCGGCATGATGATCGTCGGATCTCCGCTGGCGGGCCTGGCCATCACCAAGGTCGGCCCGCGGCTGCCGCTGGTCGCCGGCATGGTCGCCACCGCCGCCGCCTGCTTCGGGATGTCCCAGCTGACCCCGGGCACCTCCACCCTCACCATGTCGTTCTGGTTCGCCCTGATGGGCCTCGGGCTCGCGCCCGTCATGGTCGGCGCCACCGAGGTCATCGTGGGCAACGCCCCGCTGGAGCTCTCGGGCGTGGCCGGCGGGCTCCAGCAGGCCGCCATGCAGGTCGGCGGCAGCCTGGGCACCGCCGTGCTCGGCGCGGTCATGGCGAGCAAGGTCGGCAGCGTCTTCGAGGACAACTGGGCCGGGGCCGGCCTGCCGCCGCTCACCCCGGAGCAGGCGGACCTCGCGGAGAAGGGCATCCAGGTCGGCATCGCCCCGATCCCGCCGGGCGCTCCGGAGCAGCTCGCGGCGACCATCACGGGCGTCGCGCACGACACGTTCGTGTCAGGGATGAGCACGGCCTTCACCGTCGCGGGCGTGGTCGCGGTGTTCGCCGCGGTCGTGGCCGGCTTCACGAAGCGCGGCGAGAACGCGGCGGCGGGGGCGGGCGCGGCCCACATCTAGGCCGGACCGGCCGCCTGCGCGGCCCCCCAGGACCGGCGCCGCCCGAGCCGCCCGCTGCGGCCCGGGCGGCGCCTCCCGCGCTTCCGCGGCCCCGTCCGCCGCCGATCGGAAGGGGCCACGGAGGCGTCAACTCCGTGCGTACGACAGCCCTGCCGGGCGGTTCCGGCAGGGCTGTCGCCTATCAGGGTGGACCCGTTCCCGGCCCCTTCCGCAGGCCCGTCCGCGCAGGTCAGCGTGGTGCCGACGGAGCTCCGGAATCGGTCCGGGGCCCGCACGTCCACCAGGAGTTGACCCGTCATGCGTACGTGGAGCACCACTTTCTCCGGGCGCACCGCCGCCACAGCCACCGTTCTCGCCGCCACCCTGCTGATCCCGACCACCGCGGAATCCGCCCACGCGGCGAGCCGCGCCCCGGGTCTGATCGCTGCCCAGGCCCAGCCCCAGGCGCCGGTACGGGCCCGGGCCGACGCCGCGGCTCCGGTACGGGCCTCCGGGCGGGCGAAGGGGCAGACGAAGGGCCGGGCCGCCGGGCCGCCGGTGCTCGGGGCCTGCGCCACCGGGCAGCTGTGCCTGTGGGCCAAGCCGGAGTTCAAGGGCGCCCGCACGACCCACGAGCTGAGCACCCTCGACATCAACAGCTGCACGGCCCTGCCCGCCGGGACCACCGCCCAGTCCCTCACGAACCGGACCGGCCGGCCGGTCACCACCTACCAGTCGGCCGAGTGCGCCGAGACCGGTGAGTTCCAGACCTACCCGGGCGACGGGGTGTGGCTGCCCCAGTCGCCGTACCAGGTCAGGGCGTTCAAGGTGTGGGAGCGCTGACGGCCCCGCCGCCCGCCTGGACCGGCCCGCCCTGGGCGCCGACACCGGCGCCTGGGCCGGGCTCCCGGGTGGCCTCCGTGACCCCGGTGGCCCCGGCGGCCCCTGCCGTCGCGGGGATCCCGCCGAGGCGGGCGACCTCGGCACGCAGCGCCCGTACCTCCGCCGTCAGTTCGGTGATCGCCGCCGTCTGGGCGAGCTCCACCAGGTCGTCGCGCTCGAAGCGGGAGATGAACCAGGCCGCGATGTTGGCGGTCACCACACCCAGCAGCGCGATCCCGGACAGCATCAGCCCCACCGCCAGCAGCCGTCCGAGTCCGGTGGTGGGGGAGTGGTCCCCGTAGCCGACCGTCGTCATCGTGGTCACCGACCACCACAGCGCGTCCCCGAGGTTCTTGATGTTGCCGTCGGGGGCGTCCCGCTCCACGCTGAGCACCGCCAGCGAGCCGAACATCAGCAGCCCGACCACCGAGCCCGCCACGTAGGTGGTGAGCCGGATCTGCGGGGCCATCCGGGCCCGCCGGCCCACCAGCATCAGGGTGGACACCACCCGCAGCAGCCGCAGCGGCTGGATCATCGGCAGCACCACCGCCGCCAGGTCCAGCCAGTGGGTCCGGACGAAGGCCCTCTTCGAGTGTGCCAGGCCCAGCCGCATCAGGTAGTCGGCGGCGAAGGCGGCCCACACCACCCACTCGGCGTGCTTGCAGGCGGCGTGCACCGCCGGGCTCGCGTCGGGCAGGACGATCGGGACCGCGTAGGCCACGGCGAATCCCAGGGCGAGCACCAGCAGCGGCGTCTGCGTCCGGCGTTCCCATCGGGCCTGGGGGGAGGCTTGCTTCATGCGGAGCATCGTAAAGAACGCGTAAGGGGCGCCGGGACAGGTGTCCCGGCGCCCCTTACGGACGAGTGACGGCTACGCGTCGCCCCCGGCCGCGCCCGGGTCGGCCGCCCGGACGTCCAGCAGCTGGTACCGGTCGATCGCCTGCTTCAGCGCCGAGCGGTCGATCTTGCCCGCCTTGGCCAGCTCGGTCAGCACCGAGAGGACCACCGACTGCGCGTCGATGTGGAAGAAGCGCCGGGCCGCGCCGCGCGTGTCCGCGAAGCCGAAGCCGTCCGCGCCCAGCGAGGTGTACGTGCCGGGCACCCAGCGCGAGATCTGGTCCGGGACCGCCCGCATCCAGTCGGAGACGGCCACGAACGGACCCTCCGCACCGGACAGCTTGCTCGTCACGTACGGGACGCGCTGCTCCTCCTCCGGGTGGAGCAGGTTGTGCTCCTCCACGGCGACGGCCTCGCGGCGCAGCTCGTTCCAGGAGGTCGCCGACCAGACGTCCGCCCTGACGTTCCACTCCTCGGCGAGGATCCGCTGCGCCTCCAGCGCCCACGGAACCGCCACGCCCGAGGCCATGATCTGCGCCCCGACGGTTCCCCCGGTGCCCTGCGAGATCCGGTGGATGCCCTTGAGGATCCCGTCCACGTCCACGCCGGCCGGCTCGGCCGGGTGCTGGATGGGCTCGTTGTAGACCGTCAGGTAGTAGAAGACGTCCTCGGCGTCGGGGCCGTACATGCGCCGCAGACCGTCCTTGACGATGTGCGCGATCTCGTACCCGTACGCCGGGTCGTACGCCACGCAGCCCGGGTTCGTCGAGGCCAGCAGCTGGGAGTGGCCGTCGGCGTGCTGCAGGCCCTCACCCGTCAGGGTGGTCCGGCCGGCGGTCGCACCCAGGACGAAACCGCGTGCCAGCTGGTCCGCCATCTGCCAGAACTGGTCACCCGTGCGCTGGAAACCGAACATCGAGTAGAAGACGTAGACCGGGATCAGCGGCTCGCCGTGCGTCGCGTACGCCGAACCCGCGGCGATCAGCGAAGCCGTGCAGCCCGCCTCCGAGATGCCGTCGTGCAGCATCTGGCCGGTCGGGGACTCCTTGTACGCGAGCAGCAGGTCGCGGTCGACCGCCTCGTACTGCTGGCCCAGCGGGTTGTAGATCTTGGCGCTCGGGAAGAACGCGTCCATGCCGAAGGTGCGGTACTCGTCGGGGGCGATCAGCACGAAGCGCTTGCCGATCTCCTTGTCCCGCATGAGGTCCTTCAGGATGCGGACGAAGGCCATGGTGGTGGCGATCGACTGCTGGCCCGAGCCCTTCTTGGCCGCCGCGTAGGTGGCGTCGCCCGGCAGCTGGAGCGGCTTCGCGCGCACCACGCGGGTGGGCACGTAGCCGCCGAGCGCGCTGCGGCGGTCGTGCATGTACTGGATCTCGGGGGAGTTGCGGCCCGGGTGGTAGTACGGCGGCGCGCCGTCCTCCAGCTGGGCGTCCGTGATCGGGATGTGCAGGCGGTCGCGGAAGCGCTTGAGGTCGTCGGCCGTCAGCTTCTTCATCTGGTGGGTCGCGTTGCGGCCCTCGAAGTTCGGACCGAGGGTCCAGCCCTTGACCGTCTGCGCCAGGATCACCGTCGGCTGGCCCTTGTGGGCCTTGGCCGCCGCGTACGCCGCGTAGACCTTCTTGTGGTCGTGACCACCGCGGCCCAGGTGCTGGATCTGCTGGTCGGTCATGTTCTCGACCATGGCCCGGAGCCGGTGGTCGCCGCCGAAGAAGTGGTCGCGGATGTACGCGCCCGTCTCGGTGGCGTACGTCTGGAACTGGCCGTCCGGGGTGGTGTTCAGCTTGTTGACCAGGATGCCGTCGCGGTCCTGGGCCAGCAGCGGGTCCCAGGAGCGGTCCCAGATCAGCTTGATGACGTTCCAGCCGGCGCCGCGGAACTGCGACTCCAGCTCCTGCATGATCTTGCCGTTGCCGCGGACCGGGCCGTCGAGGCGCTGCAGGTTGCAGTTGACGACGAAGGTCAGGTTGTCGAGGTGCTCGCGGGCCGCGATGGAGAGCTGGCCGAGCGATTCGGGCTCGTCCATCTCGCCGTCGCCCAGGTACGCCCAAACGTGTGACTTGGAGGTGTCCGCGATCCCGCGGGCCTCCATGTACCGGTTCATCCGGGCCTGGTAGATCGCACCGAGCGGGCCGAGGCCCATCGAGACGGTCGGGAACTCCCAGAAGTCCGGCATGAGCCGCGGGTGCGGGTAGCTGGAGAGGCCGTACGGGGCCTTCGACTTCTCCTGGCGGAACGCGTCGAGCTGCTGCTCGGAGAGCCGGTCCAGGAGGTAGGCGCGGGCGTAGATGCCGGGCGAGGCGTGGCCCTGGAAGAAGATCTGGTCGCCGCCGTCGCCCTCGTCCTTGCCCCGGAAGAAGTGGTTGAAGCCCACGTCGTAGAGGGAGGCGGAGGAGGCGAAGGTGGCGATGTGACCGCCGACGCCGATCCCCGGACGCTGGGCGCGCGAGACCATGACGGCCGCGTTCCACCGGGTGGCGTTGAGGACCTTGCGCTCGATCTCCTCGTTGCCGGGGAAGAACGGCTCGTCCTTGGTGGCGATCGTGTTGACGTAGTCCGTGGAGCGCATCTCGGGCACGGCCACGCGCTTCTCGCGGGCGCGCTCCATCAGCCGCAGCATCAGGTAGCGGGCGCGCTCGCGGCCCCGCTCGTCGACGGCCGCGTCCAGGGAGTCGAGCCACTCCTGCGTCTCTTCCGGATCGAAGTCCGGTACCTGACTCGGCAGGCCACCAATGATGATCGGATTGCGATCGGATGCGGAAGCCACGCTGTTCCTTCGCTGTCGGGGGAGTCGTGCTGAAGCCGTAACTGGGGTTCGCCGCCTCCCATGGTCTTACGCTCGGCAGAAATCGTCATCTTTACCGTTGGGTAATCCCTGGAGGTGGCGGGATTGTGCTGGCTGCGGCGACGACAACGCCCAAACCGCAACCTTACGCCCATGTCGATCACCCCCTTCGCAAGGCCGTTCGTCCCTCAAACAGGTGCGAAAGTCCCGGGGGCGTGCCGAATGAGGTGGAATGGTGTGGGATGAATCACCAGGGGTACATGCAGAAGGGCTGAAAGTTGCGGCGAGACGGCCGCAATCGTCACCGTTTCGACGGTCTCGACGGCCTGGTACTTGCGCGATCCGCCGCGCCCGTGTGGACTACGCCCATGCTGCGCGTACGCGCGCCGCCGAAGAACATTCACCGAACATGAGCAGGAGGCACCCCGTGAGCGCGACCGCGGACCACGCGGAGAACCTGGCCGCCAGGCTGGGTTTCCAGTCCGAACAGGTGGTCCAGGAAATCGGCTTCGACGACGACGTCGATCAGGAATTCCGTGATGCCGTAGAGGATCACGTCACCGAACTCGTCGATGAGGACTACGACGATGTCGCAGACGCGGTTCTGCTGTGGTTCCGGGAGGACGACGGCGACCTGACGGACGCCCTGGTCGACGCGACCGAGCTGGTCGAGGACGGCGCACTGATCCTGCTGGTGACCCCCAAGACCGGCAAGGACGGTTTTGTCGAGGCCAGCGACATCAGCGAGGCCGCCGAGACGGCCGGCCTCTCGCTGGCCAAGGGAGCCCCCGTCGGCAAGGAGTGGACCGCCACCAAGCTGGCGACTCCGAAGACGGCCAAGTCCAAGCGCTGAGCCGCGCCCCGCAGTCATGCGGACACACGCACCCCGCCCGCCGGAAGCTTCCCGGTGGGCGGGGTGCGTGCGTTTCGCGGGCGGGCCGGAGCCGGACGCGCGCGCAGGAGCCATAAGGTGAGATCACCCGAACAGCCCAACGCAGGGATGCGGGACGAAGGGATGCGACAGATGGCGATCGAGGTCGGCAGCAAGGCCCCGGACTTCGAGCTCAAGGACAACCACGGCAGGGTCGTGCGGCTCTCCGACTTCCGGGGGGAGAAGGCCGTCGTGCTGCTCTTCTACCCCTTCGCCTTCACCGGCGTCTGCACCGGCGAACTCTGCGAGCTGCGCGACCAGCTGCCGCGCTTCCAGAACGACGACGTGCAGCTCCTGGCGGTCTCCAACGACTCCGTACCCACCCTGCGCGTCTTCGGCGAGCAGGAGGGGCTGGAGTACCCGCTGCTGTCGGACTTCTGGCCGCACGGGGAGGCCTCCCGCGCCTACGGGGTCTTCGACGAGGAGAAGGGCTGCGCGGTGCGCGGCACCTTCGTCATCGACCGCGACGGCATCGTGCGCTGGAGCGTCGTCAACGGGCTGCCCGACGCCCGTGACCTGAACGAGTACATCAAGGCCCTCGACAGCCTCTGAGTCCGTGCCGCAGGCTCGTGGGCACGGTGCCGACAGGCACACGGGCCCGTTCGCCTGGAATAAGCCCGTACAGGCGGGAACCCGTCACTAGGATCGAAACGTTGATCCGGTAGCAACCGCACGACGGGGCCCCGCCCCACACAAAACCTTATGGAGGACCCGTGGGAGTCAGCCTCAGCAAGGGCGGCAACGTCTCGCTGACCAAGGCCGCGCCGAACCTGACGGCGGTCATCGTCGGACTGGGCTGGGACGCTCGCACCACCACCGGTGTCGACTTCGACCTCGACGCCAGCGCGATCCTGACCAACGACCAGGGCAAGGTCGCCAGCGACGCGAACTTCGTCTTCTTCAACAACCTGAAGAGCCCCGACGGCTCGGTCGAGCACACCGGTGACAACACCACCGGTGAGGGCGAGGGCGACGACGAGGCGATCAAGGTCAACCTCGCCGGCGTGCCCGCCGACGTGGCCAAGATCGTCTTCCCGGTCTCGATCTACGAGGCCGAGAGCCGCCAGCAGAGCTTCGGCCAGGTCCGCAACGCGTACATCCGCGTCGTGAACCAGGCCGACAACGCCGAGCTCGCCCGCTACGACCTGTCGGAGGACGCCTCGACGGAGACCGCCATGGTCTTCGGCGAGCTCTACCGCAACGGTGCGGAGTGGAAGTTCCGCGCCATCGGCCAGGGCTACGCCTCGGGCCTGCGCGGCATCGCGCAGGACTTCGGCGTCAACGTCTGAGCCTGCTCCGCCAGAGCAGTCGTTCCATCCGTCCGGCGCCGTGCACTCGTGTGTACGGCGCCGGACCGGCTTTACGGCCACACCCGCCGTACCGTCGCACCGCCGTACGGTCGCACCGCCACTTCGCCACATCGCCATCGTCGTCCGGGGAGGACCACAACATGGGCGTCACACTCGCCAAGGGGGGCAATGTCTCCCTCTCCAAAGCCGCACCGAACCTCACCCGGGTTCTGATCGGCCTCGGATGGGACGCGCGCTCGACCACGGGCGCCGACTTCGACCTCGACGCCAGCGCACTGCTGTGCAGCAACGGCCGGGTGCTCGGGGACGAGTACTTCGTCTTCTACAACAACCTGAAGAGTCCCGAGGGCTCCGTCGAACACACGGGGGACAACCTCACCGGCGAGGGTGAAGGCGACGACGAGTCGATCATCGTCGACCTCAGCAAGGTCCCGGCCGGCGTGGACAAGATCGTCTTTCCCGTCTCGATCCACGAGGCCGAGGCCCGCAGGCAGAGCTTCGGCCAGGTCAGCAATGCCTTCATCCGCGTGGTGAACGAGGCGGACGGCCAGGAACTCGCCCGCTACGACCTCTCCGAGGACGCCTCCAGCGAGACCGCGATGATCTTCGGCGAGGTCTACAGGTACGGGGGTGAATGGAAGTTCCGCGCAGTGGGGCAGGGGTACGCGTCGGGGCTCCGCGGCATCGCTCTAGACTTCGGGGTCAACGTTTCGTAAAGCCGTACAACACGATGGGATGCCAGTGGTTCTGAAAACCTTCGGCTGGTCGTTCGCAGTCACTGCGCTCGGACTGGTCGCAGCGGTGCTCTACGGGGGGTGGGAGGCCTTCGGGATCGTTGCGATCCTGTCCATCCTGGAGATCTCGCTGTCCTTCGACAATGCGGTGGTCAACGCCGGAATCCTGAAGAAGATGAATGCCTTCTGGCAGAAGATCTTCCTCACCATCGGTGTTCTCATCGCCGTGTTCGGCATGCGCCTGGTCTTCCCGATCGTGATCGTGGCGATCAGCGCCAAGATCGGGCCGATCGAAGCCGTCGAACTCGCGGTGCGCGACCAGGACATGTACAAGCAGCTCGTGACGGACGCCCACCCGTCCATCGCCGCCTTCGGTGGCATGTTCCTGCTGATGATCTTCCTCGACTTCATTTTCGAGGACCGCGACATCAAGTGGCTCGCCTGGCTGGAACGCCCGCTCGCCAAGCTCGGCAAGATCGACATGCTGTCGGCGTGCATCGCGCTGATCGTCCTGGTCATCACCTCGATGACCTTCGCCGTCAACGCCCACCAGCACGGCGGCACGCACGTGGACAAGGCGCAGACGGTCCTGATCTCCGGCGTCCTCGGCCTGATCACCTACATGATCGTCGGCGGCCTCTCCGGCTACTTCGAGAACAAGCTGGAGGAAGAGGAAGAGCACGAACACGAGATCGAGGAGGAGGCCAAGAAGAGCGGCAAGCCCGTCTCGGCCGTCGCCATGGCCGGCAAGGCCGCGTTCTTCATGTTCCTCTACCTCGAAGTCCTCGACGCCTCCTTCTCCTTCGACGGGGTCATCGGCGCCTTCGCCATCACCAGCGACATCGTGATCATGGCCCTCGGCCTCGGTATCGGTGCCATGTACGTCCGGTCGCTGACGGTCTACCTGGTCCGCCAGGGCACCCTCGACGACTACGTCTACCTGGAGCACGGCGCGCACTACGCCATCGGCGCGCTCGCCGTCATCCTGCTCGTCACCATCCAGTACGAGATCAACGAGGTCATCACCGGCCTCGTCGGCGTCGTGCTGATCGGATGGTCCTTCTGGTCCTCGGTGCGCCGCAACAAGCGCCTGGAACTGGAGGGTTCCACCGCCGAGGCATGATCGCGGCGGTAATGCGGAACGCTCAAGTGCGGGGCGGTCCGGCGGGTCCACGGACCCACCGGGCCGCCCCGTCCGCATGCCGGGACGTCGGCGTGCCGGCAGGGGGCCGAGCGCGCCAAGGGACAAGGGGGGTTGTGGGGATGGGATTCTTCGACGGCATCAGGGGCAGTCGCGGTACGCAGTTCCAGTCGGGCAGTGCCTCGTCGAACGCGATCGAGCTGACCAAACGCCATCCGACGGTGTCGCTCACCAAACAGGGGGCGGTGCACGGCAATCTGCGCGTGAACCTCTCCTGGCGGATGCGCACCTCGGACATCGGCGGCCGCAGCACCGGCCAGAGCGGGCAGCTCTTCCGGCATCCGTTCAAGCTGTTCAAGCCGGACATGGTGCAGGCGCACACCCAGGGCATGGTCAACGTCGACCTCGACATCGGCTGCCTCTACGAACTGACCGACGGAACCCGGGGCGTCGTCCAGCCGCTGGGGAACCTGCACGGGGACATCAACAGCCCGCCGTACGTGAAGCTCAGCGGGGACGACCGGTTCGGAGCGCCCTCCGGCGAGACGATCTTCGTCAATCTCGACCACGCCGAGGAGATCAAACGGCTGCTGGTCTTCGTCTACATCTACGACCAGACCCCGGCCTTCGACCGGACGCACGCCCTGGTCACCCTCTACCCGATCACCGGGCCGCGCATCGAGATCCCCCTGGAGGAGCGCCACCCGCACGCCCGCTCCTGCGCGGTCGTCTCCCTGGAGAACGTCAAGGGAGAGCTGATCGTGCGGCGCGAGGTCACCTTCGTGTACGGGTTCCAGGCCGAGCTGGACCGGCTGTACGGGTGGGGCCTCCAGTGGGGCCGTGGCTACAAGACCAAGACCTGACGGGGCCGGCCGGGGGCCCGGTCAGGCGGTCCGGGCGGTCCAGGCGGTCCGCCCGGTCCGGCCGCCGGCCGCCGGTCACCGGCGGATGAACTGCGGGCCCTGCGCCGGCAGCCGGAAGGACGGGTCCCCGCCCGGAGCCGGCACCGGGGCCTGCGCCACCGGCTGCGGGTAGCCGTAGGCGGGCTGGGCTACCGGCGGGGCCTGGGTGGGCGGCGCCGGGGTCGCCGGGGAGCCCGACGGGCCCTGGACCTGTTCCTGGGCCTCGGGGGCGTTCTCGTCCACGGAGATCCCGTGGTCGGTGGCCAGGCCGACGAGCCCGTTGGAGTAGCCCTCGCCGAGCGCGCGGAACTTCCAGGCGTCCGCCCGCCGGTACAGCTCGCCGCAGATCAGCGCCGTCTCGGCGCCCGTCTCCGGCCGCACGTCGAAGTAGGCCAGCGGTTCGGAGCCGCCGGTCGCGGTGGCGTCGTAGAGGAGGATCCGCAGGTCGTGGACCCGCTCGAAGGGGACGTCCTCGGCGGAGGCGACGACGAGGATCCGGTCCACGGCCGGGGTGACGGCCCGCAGGTCCGCCTGGACGGCGTCGGTGATCCCGTCGCCGAGCTGCTTCTTCCCGAGCCGCCAGACGGCCCCGGAGGGGTGCCGGGGCTGGTTGTAGAAGACGAAGTCCTCGTCCGAGCGCACGCGCCCGTCAGCCCCCACGAGCAGCGCCGAGGCGTCCACGTCGGGTACGTCGGGCCCCGCGGTCCAGCGCAGCACCGCGCGGACCGCCAAGGCGGCCACGGGGATGTTGGAGCCCTTCTGCATCGCGTGCGTCATGCCGGTCATCCTGCCCTCCCGGGCGGGACCGGGACAATGCGGCCCCCCGTAGACCTTGTCCGGATCGCGAGACCTGGGCATGGTGCAAGAGGGTTACCTGGATTTCATGTGCTTGAGGAATTTTTGACTCACGTTCGTACGTACTATTACCGGCCACGCCAGATCGGCCGCAGAGCCTGTACGGGGGAAGCACATGCGTCACTTCGGGCACATTTCGCCCACCGTCCGCAAGGACCTCTTCCACCAGGAGCCGGCAGAGTTCACCGCCGCCTCTCCCTCCGCCACGCTCGCGGCCGCGCTGGGAGCCACGCTCTACAGCCCGGCCACCCGTCCCCAGCTCGCCCGTGACATCCGCAAGCAGGCCGGACTCGGGGTCGTCTCCATGGTCCTCTGCCTGGAGGATTCCATCAGCGACGCGGACGTCGTGGGCGGCGAGGAGAACCTCGTCCGGCAGTTCGCCGCCCTCCACGAGGACCCGGCGGAGCTCCCGCTGCTCTTCATCCGCGTCCGGGAACCCGAGCAGATCCCCGACCTCGTGCACCGGCTCGGCGGCTCGGCGGCGCGACTGGCCGGATTCGTCCTCCCCAAGTTCAGCGAGAGCCGGGGGATCGCCTTCCTCGACGCCGTCGCGCAGGCGGAAGCCGCGAGCGGCCTGCCCCGGCTGTACGCGATGCCCGTCCTGGAGACCCCCGAGCTGCTCCACCTGGAGACCCGGGTCGAGGCCCTCGCCGGGATCTCCCGCACGGTCAACAAGTACCGCGAGCGGGTCCTGGCGCTCCGCCTCGGCGTGACCGACTTCTGCTCCGCCTACGGGCTGCGCCGCACCCCCGACATGACCGCCTACGACGTCCAGATCGTCGCCGGGGTGATCGCCGACGTGGTCAACGTGCTCAGCCGCGCCGACGGCACCGGCTTCACCGTCACCGGGCCCGTGTGGGAGTACTTCCGCAGCCAGCAGAGACTCTTCAAGCCGCAGCTGCGCCGCAGCCCCTTCCTGGAGGAGGGCGTCGAGGAGCTGCGCACCGCGCTGATCGAGCACGACCTGGACGGGCTGCTGCGCGAGATCGAGCTCGACCGGGCCAACGGGCTGCTGGGCAAGACCTGCATCCACCCCGCCCACGTCACCCCGGTCCACGCGCTCTCGGTGGTGTCGCACGAGGAGTTCAGCGATGCTCAAGACATCCTGCGCCCCGAGCGCGGGGGCGGCGGCGTCATGCGTTCCGCCTACACGAACAAGATGAACGAGGTGAAGCCCCACCGGGCCTGGGCCGAGCGCACCATGCTGCGCGCCGAGGTCTTCGGTGTGGCGAAGGAGGAGGTCGGCTTCGTCGATCTCCTCACGGCCGGGCTCCAGGTGTGAGCGGGCCGTTGACTGCGAAGAAGGGCAAGACGATCGAAGCGGTGTGGTCGGGAACGTGGGTCGCGGACCGGCTGGGCGTGAGCCTGGAGGACGGGACGGGTACCGGAACCGGCGGGCCGGCGCTGGAAGAGCTCCTCGGGCTGGCGCTGCGGCGCAACCCCAAGCGGGCGCACCTGCTCGTGTCGCGGGTGCTGGGCAAGCACGTCCCGCAGTCCCCGGCGGCCGTGTACGCCGCCGGGTACGGGCTCGGCGAGCGGGTCCGGGAGCTGCTGGGCGACGAGGAGGCTGCCTCGGCGGTGGTCCTGGGATACGCGGAGACCGCGACCGGGCTGGGCCACTGCGTGGCCGACGGCCTGGGCAGCGCCCCGTACCTGCACTCCACCCGCCGCCCCGTGCACGGCGTGGAGGCCGCGGGCGGCTTCGAGGAGGCCCACTCGCACGCCACCTCGCACCTGCTGCTGCCCGAGGACCCGAAGCTGCTGGCGGGCTCGGGCCCGCTGGTCCTCGTCGACGACGAGTTCTCCACCGGCAACACCGTCCTGAACACCATCGCCGACCTCCACGCCCGCCACCCGCGCGGCCACTACGTGGTCGTCGCCCTGGTCGACATGCGCTCCCCGGCCGACCGCGACCGCCTCGTCGCGTTCGCGGAGGGGCTGGGCGCCCGCGTGGACCTCATAGCCCTGGCCTCGGGCACGGTCTCCCTCCCGGAGGGGGTCCTGGCGAAGGGGCAG
The DNA here is from genome assembly GCF_045822005.1 of Streptomyces stoeckheimensis. Lineage (NCBI taxonomy): Bacteria > Bacillati > Actinomycetota > Actinomycetes > Kitasatosporales > Streptomycetaceae > Streptomyces > Streptomyces stoeckheimensis. The sequence goes on from NZ_CP169550.1 coordinate 6,176,709, forward strand.
GCACTGGTCGAGCAGTACGAGGCGGCTGCCGCCTCCCGGGGCTCCGCCCCGGACCCCGCTCCTCAAAGGCCGGAGGGGCTGAATCCGGGCTGGACGCGGGTGGATCTGGACTGGCCGGCCGGGATACCCGACGGCGGACGCCACGGCTTCACCCCGGCCCACCGGGCAGCCCTGGAGGCCGCCCTCCCGGACATGGCCGCCAGGCTCACCGCCGCGCTGGGGGACCGCCCGACGAGGGTCCTCGTACTCGGCAACGAGGAGCTGATGTACGCCCCGCTGCGCCTCGCGCAGGCCCTGGAGGCGTCCGGCGCGGCGTCAGCGCCGGTCGAGGTGCGCTTCTCCACCACCACCCGCTCGCCGGTGCTCGCCGTGGACGACCCCGGCTACGCCATCCGCACCCGGCTGGTCTTCCCCGCCCACGACGCCCCGGCCGACGGGCCGGGGGACCGGTACGCCTACAACGTCCACAGCACGGCCGGCGCCGGCTTCGACGCCGTGGTCGCCGTCGTGGACTCGGCCGGGGACACCGCGGAGCTCCGTACCGGCCTGCTCGCGGCCCTCGCCCCGCACACCGGCCGGGTCCTGCTGGCGGTCATACCTTCGTACGTACCCGACCGGCAGGAGCCGATCATGACCGAGCCCCAGCACGGGCCCCTGGGTGAACCACTGCGCGGCCCCGCCTTCTCCTCCTACGCCGCCGAGGACGTCGGCTGGCTGCTCCAGGACCTCTCCGACGTCGAGCTGGAGGCCCCGACCGAGGAGCGCGAGGAAGCCATCCAGGCGGGCGGCGCCCACTACGCGGAATCGCTGCCGGTGGAGTTCCAGCCGTCCCCGGAGTACCAGCAGCTCTACCAGAGCGCGCTGACCGCCTCCGCCGCCCGGATGGCCCGCGCCGTCGGCACCGTCACCGAGACGGTCCTCGCCGAGCGCTCACCGTCTCCCGTCCTCGTCTCGCTCGCCCGCGCCGGCACCCCCGTGGGCGTGCTCATGCGGCGCTGGGCGCAGGCCCGGCACGGCCTGGACCTGCCGCACTACGCCGTCTCCATCGTGCGCGGCCGCGGCATCGACGCCAACGCGCTGCGCTGGCTGGCCGCCCACCACGACCCGGCCGACGTGGTCTTCGTCGACGGCTGGACCGGCAAGGGCGCCATCACTCGCGAACTGCGCGAGGCCCTGGGCGAGTTCGAGGGCTTCAACCCGGAGATCGTGGTGCTCGCCGACCCCGGCTCGTGCGTGGAGACGTACGGCACGCGCGAGGACTTCCTGATCCCCTCCGCCTGTCTCAATTCCACCGTTTCCGGGCTCGTCTCGCGTACGGTTCTCAGGTCCGACCTGGTCGGGCCCGCCGATTTCCACGGCGCGAAGTTCTACCGCGAGCTCGCCGGGGCCGATGTCTCCGTCGCGTTCGTCGACACCGTCTCCGCCCACTTCGAGGAGGTGGCCGAGGCCGTGGACGCCGAAGTCAAGGAGCTCCTCGCCGCCGACCGCACGCCGACCTGGGTGGGCTGGCGGGCGGTGGAGCGGATCAGCGAGGAGTACGGCATCCACGACGTGAACCTCGTCAAGCCCGGCGTCGGCGAGACCACGCGGGTGCTCCTGCGCCGGGTGCCGTGGAAGATCCTGGCGCAGCGCGGCGCCGGGGCCGACCTGGACCACGTACGACTCCTCGCGGAGCAGCGGGGGGTGCCGGTGGAGGAGGTCGACGGGCTCCCCTACACCTGCGTAGGACTCATCCATCCCCGCTTCACGCGCGGCGCCACGGGCGCCGACGGAAAGGCTGTGGCCGCCAAGTGACCGTCCTCGTAGCCAGTGACCTCGACCGTACGCTCATCTACTCGACGGCCGCGCTCGGCCTGACCATGCCCGACCCGGTGGCCCCGCGGCTGCTGTGCGTGGAGGTGCACGAGAGCAAGCCGCTGTCGTACGTGACCGAGACGGCGGCGGGCCTGCTGGCGGAGCTGTCGGCCGACCCGGGAGCGGTGTTCGTCCCGACCACCACCCGGACCCGCAAGCAGTACCAGCGCATCCGCTTCCCCGGCCGGCCGGCGAAGTACGCGATCTGCGCCAACGGCGGCCAGCTGCTGGTGGACGGGGTCCCGGACCGGGACTGGCGCCGCCAGGTCGCGGCGCGGCTCGCCGCGGAGTCCGTGCCGCTGGAGGAGATGAACGCGCACCTGCTGTCCGTGGCCGACCCGGCGTGGCTGCGCAAGGCGCGGGTGGCCGAGGACCTGTTCGCGTACCTGGTCGTGGAGCGGGCGCTGGTCCCCGCGGAGTGGATCAAGGCGCTGACGGAATGGTCCGAGGCGCGCGGCTGGACCGTCTCGCTCCAGGGCCGGAAGATCTACGCCGTCCCGCGGCCGCTGACCAAGAGCGCGGCGATGCAGGAGGTGGCCCGGCGTACGGGGGCCACGAGCACGCTGGCCGCCGGCGACTCGCTGCTCGACGCGGACCTCCTGCTCGCGGCCGACACGGCCTGGCGGCCGGGCCACGGCGAGCTGGCCGACGCGGGCTGGACGGCGCCGCACGTGACGGCGCTGGCGCAGGCGGGCGTGCTGGCCGGTGAGGAGATCGTGCGCGCGTTCACCCGCGAAGTGGCGCGACTCGGCACACCCGCCGCCTGATCGTGGGCACACTGGGCCCATGACCAAGGGCAACAGCACCAAGATCACAGACGAGCTCTACCAGTACATGCTCGCGCACAACCCCCCGCTGGACGAGGTCCAGCGGGGGCTGGTGGCGACGACGTACGAGGTGTTCCCGGACGCGGCCGGAATGCAGTCGGCGGAGGAGCAGGGGCCGCTGCTGGCCTTCCTGGTCCGGCTGACCGGCGCGCGGCACATCGTGGAGATCGGCACCTTCACCGGCTTCTCCTCCCTGTCGATGGCGCAGGCCATGCCGGCGGACGGCCGCCTCATCGCCTGCGACGTCTCGGAGGAGTGGACGGCGTACGCGCGCGAGGCATGGGCGAAGGCCGGGGTCGCGGACCGCATCGACCTGCGGATCGCGCCCGCGCTGGAAACGCTGCGCGCGATGCCGGCGGAGCCGCACATCGACATGGCGTACATGGACGCGGACAAGCAGAGCCAGATCGCCTACTGGGAGGAGCTCGTCCCGCGGCTGCGCCCGGGCGGCCTCCTGGTCACGGACAACACGCTGTACCACGGCCAGGTGCTGGACCCGGCGGCGACCGGTGGGGCGGCGGGGGTCCAGGCCTACAACGACCACGTCGTGGCGGACCCCCGCATGGAGTCGGTGCTGCTGGCGATCTCCGACGGCATCACCCTGTCCCGCAAGCGCTAGCCGCAGCCGCCACCGCCGCAGCAGCCTCCGCCACCGCCCATGGGCGCGGCGGGGGCTGCGCTGGTCCCGCCGACGGCGACGGCGGAGAGCAGCTTGACGGTATCGGGGTGCCCGGCGGGGCAGTCGGCGGGCGCGGAGGACTCGGCCATGGGCCGGCTGACCTCGAAGACGTCTTCGCAGGTCCGGCAGCGGAATTCATAACGGGGCATGCGGACAGGCTACGCAGTCCCGCCCGGCCACCGGAATCCCCCGCGCGCCGGATCCGCGGCGCGGGTGGGCCGGCCCTGCGGGGCTGGGTCCCCTACCCGCCCTTCCACCGTTCCCCGGGCTCCGCCCGGACCCGTTGCCGGGGGCCGGCCCCCGGACCCCCGCTCCTCACACGCCGGAGGGGCTGGATTTTCGCCGGCGGCGGGCACATCCAGCCTCGCCGGCGTTTGAGGAGCGGGGTCTGGGGCGGAGCCCCAGGGGGTCCGGGCAGCGCCCGGGGAACGGGCGAAGGGCGGGTAGGGGACTCTGCCCCGCAGGGCCCCCGGAACCGGCGGAGCCGGGACACACCCCCGTGTCGCCCCGACCCCGCCGGGGTCTCAGCGGACCACCGTGCCCGCAGGGGCGGACAGGAGGCCGAGTTCCGCGCGGGTCGGCGCACCCTCCCAGTCGCCCCGCGAGGCCACCGCGAAGGCGCCCGTGGTGACCGCGCGGTCCAGGCGGGCCTCCGCGGTCGACCCGTCGAGGAACGCCGAGAGGTAGCCCGCGACGAACGCATCACCCGCACCGACCGTGTCGACCGCACGGACGGCCCGCGCCGGGGCGTGGACCGTCCGGCCGTCGTCCGTGTAGGCCGTCGCGCCGGCGGCGCCGAGTTTGACGACCACCTCGCCGACTCCGAGGGCGAGCAGCTCCTTCGCCCGGAGGGCCGGGTCGGCCGGGGTCTCCGCCGGGAGGCACAGGGGGAGTTCGTCGTCGGAGGCGATGAGCACGTCCACCGACGGCGCCCACCCGCGCAACACCTCCGCAGCCTCCTCCGAGGACCACAGCCGGGACCGGAAGTTCACGTCCAGGCAGACCAGCGCCGAGTGCTCGGCCGCGAGGCGCAGGGCGAGGGTGCAGGCCGAGCGGGCCGAGCGGGAGAGCGCCGGGGTGATCCCGGTCAGGTGCAGGACCTTCGGCGGGGCCGCCGTGAAGGCCCGCTCCAGGGAACACGCCTTGAGGCGGGAGCCCGCCGAGCCCGCGCGGTGGTAGTGCACCCGCGTGACCTCCGGCAGCCTGGGCTCCGCGATCATCAGCCCGGTCGGGGCGCCGCCGTCGTCGCGGGAGGCTCCGGAGACGTCGACGCCCTCGGCACGCAGGGTCCGTAGGACCAGCTCGCCGGCTTCGTCCTCGCCGACCGCACCCGCCCAGCGGACCGCGTGCCCGAGCCGGGCCAGGCCGATCGCGACGTTCGACTCGGCGCCGGCGACGGAGACCTCCATGGACCCGCCGAGGCGCAGCGGGCCGCTGCCGCGCAGGGCGAGCATCGTCTCCCCGAAGGTGAGGACCTCGGGTGCGGTGACGGTCCCGGTCCCGGTCACGGTCCCGGTCACGCGCAGGCCGCCTTGAACTCCGCCGCCCGGCGCCGCAGCGCGAGCAGGTCGCCGCCGTCGGCCGCGTCGCCGATCAGCGGGGAGCCCACGCCGACGGCCACCGCGCCGGAGGACAGGTACTCGGCCGCGGCGGCCGCGTCCACCCCGCCGACCGGTACGAACGGCAGGTCGGGGAAGGGGGCGCGCAGGGCCCGGAGGTACGCCGGTCCGCCGATCGTGCCCGGGAACAGCTTGAGGGCGGAGGCCCCCGCCGCGTCGGCCGCCATGACCTCGGTCGGGGTGATGACCCCGGCCAGTACCGGCAGCCCCTGCCGGACGGATTCGTCCACGCCGGCGCCGAGGCCCGGGGTGACCATCAGGTTGGCTCCGGCGTCGGCGGCCCGCTGGGCGTCCTCGGCGGTCAGGACCGTACCGGCCCCGAGCCAGGCCCCGTCGCCGAGCTCCTTGCGGGCCCGGCCGATGACGTCCAGCGCGTCGGTCCCGCTGAGGGAGACCTCGATGAGCGGGACGCCCTCCTCGACGAGGGTCATGACGGTGCGGAAGGACGCCTCCGCGTCCCGGCCGCGGACGATGGCGACGAGCCGCTCCTGTCGCAGCGCTGCGCCGAACTCCATGGGAATGCCTGCCTTCTGATGTGGGGGGTGGGGGGAAGCTGTCGGTGGTGGGGGAGCTGCCGGTGGTGGGGGAGGCTGCCGGGTGGTGGTGGGGGCTCACCACTGGGCGAAGGAACCGTCTTCGTGGCGCCACACCGGGTTGCGCCAGGCGTGGCCCTTCTTGTCGGCGGCGCGGACGGCCGCCTCGTCGACCTCGACGCCGAGGCCCGGCCGTTCGGTGCGGACCAGGGAGCCCGACCTCGGCGAGGGAGGCGATGCGGCGCAGTTCCGAGATGCCGCCGGCGTGCGAGATGTCGGGCTGCAGGATCGCCACGCCGGCCTGCAGGGGGGGGCGAGGAACTCCCGCCGGGAGAAGAGCCGTTCGCCCAGTGCGAGGAGGATGTTGGAGGCGTTCACCAGATCGGGGACGGCCTGCATGTGCTCGGAGAGGACCGGCTCCCTCCTCGACGAACACCGGGTCGTGCGGGGCCAGCAGGGGCAGGATCCGGCGGGCGTTGGCGGGGGAGACCCGGCCGTGGAAGTCGAGCCCGAAGTCGCGTTCGTCACCGAGGACTTCGCGGGCCGTCTCGGCGCGCCGGAGGCATTCGCGGAGCTCGGAGCGGGTCGCGAGGGGGCTCATGCGGCCGCAGCCGTTCATCTTGACGGCCGTGAAGCCCGCCTCGATCTGCCGGAGCAGCGCGTCCTCGATCTCGTGCGGCTCGTCGCCGCCGACCCAGGCGTAGGCGCGGATCCGGTCCCCCACCGGCCCGCCGAGGAGCTGGTGCACGGGCTTCCCGTACGCCTTGCCCTTGATGTCCCACAGTGCCTGGTCGAGCCCTGCGACGGCGGAGGACGGCACAGGGCCGCCGCGGTAGAAACCGCCCTTGGTCATGACCTGCCAGTGGTCCTCGATCCGCATCGGGTCCCGGCCGACGAGGTGCTCGGACAGCACCTCCACGGCCGCGCGCACCGGCTCGGCGCACCCTTCGACCACGGGTTCGCCCCAGCCGACGACGCCCTCGTCGGTCTCTGCGCGGACGAACATCCAGCGCGGCGGGGCCATGAACGTCTCGATGCGGGTGATCTTCACGGCTGACGGTGTCCTCTCCTTGTGGGGTGGCAGGAGGGGATCTGATCTGCGGTAGTGCCGGGGCGGCGGACGGCGCTGCGGGCGCCGGCCGATACCCCGGGTCCTACGGGTCTTACGGGTCTTACGGGTCCTGCGGTCTTACGGGTCCTTGGGGTCCTACGGGTGGTCGCGCTGCGCCATGTCGAGGAGGTCGAGCACGGCCCGCTGCGCCCCGTCCGGGTTCCCGGCCCGGACCTGGTCGACCACGGCCCGGTGCACCGCGTGCGGGTGCTCGAAGTCCCCCTTGTGCACCGCGCGGTCGCGCTCCACGAGGGCCGGGATGATCACCCGGTACATCTGAGCGAAGAACAGGTTGTGCGAGGCGGTCAGCAGCGCCAGGTGGAACGAGGCGTCCGCCCGCACGTGCGGCATCGGGTCGGAGTCGCTCGCCGCCATCGCGGTCAGCGCCGCGTCCAGTGCGGCGAGGTCCTGCTCGGTGGCCCGTACGGCGGCCAGCGCGGCGGCGGCCGGCTCGATCGAGCGGCGCAGTTCGAGCAGGTCCGAGAAGAAGCAGTCGGGCGCGCCGGCCGCGAGCTTCCAGCGCAGCACGTCGGCGTCGAAGAGGTTCCAGTCGGTGCGCGGGCGCACGAAGGTGCCGCGCTTCTGCCGGGCGTCGACCAGCCCCTTGGCCATGAGCACCTTGATGGCTTCGCGGAGCACCGTCTGGCTGACGTCGAGCTCCTCCATCAGGAGGGGGAGGTCGAGGGTGGCCCCCTCGTCGTACGTGCCGTCGAAGATCCGGCGGGCCAGCTCTTCCACCGCCGCCTTGTGGACCCCGCGGCCGGCGTACGCGGCCTCGCTGCTGCCCATTCCGGTTTCCCCTCTCCCCGTCGGGGCTTTGGTCCCTACTTGCTCCCCTACGTGCCCCCCGGCAAGGCAAAGACTTGCACAAGTAATCGTTAATTAGCAATTATCGAGTCGCACTACCGGAACATCTGATTCCGGCCGCTCCGCGCAGCTTCTCCGCGCTGCTGGGCGCTCCTCACAAGCCCCCGGGGGACACCGATGCCCCTCAGCCACGACCCGGCCGCCGCGACCACGCGGCCGGGCACCGGTGCCCGGCCCGTCCGCCCCGTCGTCCGGCCTGCCGAAGCGCCGGATCGGCAAGTACCGCTTCGCGATCCTCGCCGTGCTCTTCGTCAGTACCGCCATCAACTAGCTGGACCGCAGCGTCGATCGTGGCGCCGGACGTCTCCAGGGACCTCGGCATCTCGCCCGAGACGATGGGCTGGCTCTTCTCGGGCTTCGCCTGGAGGTCTTCAACGTCTTCGGCAACCTCGCCGGCATCGTCGTACCGATCGTCATCGGCTACATGATCGGCGGCGGCGACGGCTCCTTCGCCCTCCCGCTGATGCTGATCGGCGGCATCACGATCGGCGGCGCCCTGTCCTTCCTCTTCCTCGTGGACAAGGTCGAACGCATCGAGGCGTAGGCCGTCGCACCGCGCCTACGCAGGCCTCACCGCGCCTATGCAGGCCTGCCGACGGGCGGCCTCCCGCTCGCGCTCGTACGTGCCCGCTGCTCCCGAGCCGCCTGCTCGGGGTGGCGGGCGCGCCAGTACGGGTTGTCGTGCGGCAGGGCGCTGCCCACCCGCCCGTACATCCCGAACCACATCAGCATCACGCCGACCACGAAGCTGAACAGCACGTTGGGGATGTGGAAGGCCAGGAAGTTCATCTTGGTGTCGAGCAGCGCGAGGTTCACGAACCCGCTCGCGATGAACAGCACGCCCAGCACGATGTTGAGCGTCGAGGCGAACGTGCCGCCGATGACCATCCCGATGAACAGCAACAGCCCGATGCAGATCGACAGCACGCTCAGCGCGCCGTTGGTGTTCAGCGCGAGCACGGTGTCCCCGCCGGTGTCGAAGAACCCGATCCGGTCGATGAGCCCGAGGATCCCGAAGGCCACCAGCAGGAGTCCGGTCAGCCCGGCGCCGACCCGGTAGACCTTGCTGAGCCGGTGATCTCCGGGCAGGTGCTCGTCGAGGCTCGCGTTCACGGGACGCATCATGCGGTACAGGATCCCGGGGGAGCTCCGGGGCGGTGCCGCCGTCGCGTACGGCTCGTGGGCCACGTAGGGCGCGTAGTGCTCATGGGGCTCGTGGCACCCGTAGAGGGCGTGTGGCGCGTACGACTCCTGCGGCGCATGGGGCACGGAAGACGCCTGGGGCGAACGGGAAGCCCGGGACCAACGGGGTCTGTGCGGCCTGCGCAGTCCGTGAGTCCTGTGGTGGTGTCCCTGAGAAGCGTGGGCGGCCATGGCGCCCTCCTCTGCTCCGTTCGTGGCCCCTCCAGCATCCGCCGGTGCCCCCACCCGGACAAGTCCGGACCGGGAACCCCCTCAGGCGTGGCCGCGCTCGGTCCGGATGTCCGTCACGACCCGCTGCACGGACGACCGTACGGCCTCCATCTCCTGGAGGAAGGCCCAGTAGTCGGGGTGGCGGTCCTCCAGCGCGGACAGCGCCCGGGCGACCCGGGCCACCGCGTCGTCGAGCGGGCGCGCGTGCCGGGCCTCGGGGACCGTACGGCCCTCCATCGCCAGGCGCTGCGCGTCCCGGATCGCGAACCGGGTCCGCTGCACCTCCGCCTGCGGATCCCGTGCCACCGCCTCCAGCCGGGTCAGCCGGTCCTGCGCCGCCGACACCGCCTCGTCGGTGGCGTCCAGCGAAGCCCGCACCGCCTCGACCAGGGCCGCCACGACGGCCCACTGCTGCTGGTCGCGGGCCCGGCCGGCCTCCGCGAGCCGGTCCTCCGCCTGCGCGACGTCCCGTACCGCCTGCTCCGGGACCTGCTGGAGGTCCTGCCAGCAGGCCGCGCTGAAACGCCGGCGCAGCTCGCTGAGCACCGGATCCACCCGGTCCGCCCGGTTGCGCAGGGCCTGCGCCCGGGTCCGCAGGCTCACCAGCCGCCGGTCGATCTCCGCGGCCCGCTCCGGGAGCCGCGCCGCCTCGGCCCGTATCCCCTCGGCGTCGCGCAGGATCCGGTCGGCGCGCTGCACGGTCTCCTGCACGCCGTGCTGCGCGGCGCCCTGGTTCAGCTTGGTCAGCTCCGGCCCGAGCGCGGCCAGCCGGGCGGCCAGGTCGTCGGCCCGGATCCCCTTGCCGCGCACCTCGTCCAGCGCCGTGCTCGCCGCGAGCAGCGCGGCCCTGGCCCGCTCCCGTGCGGGCGCCACCCGGGCCAGCTGGGTCTCGGCCCGGTCCAGCAGCGGCTGCAGCCCGTGTGCGAACCGGTCGAGCTCGCCCTTGACCCGTACCAGCTCTTCCTTGGCCCGCGTCAGCTCGTCCCGGGCGCGCGTCGCGGCGGACGCATCCAACTCCACCCGATCGAGATCGTGCGCGTCGACGGCATCGATATAGACATGACTCACCTGGTCGATCCGCTGCCCGAGCGCGGCGAACCCCTCACCGACCCGACGCGCCTCCGGCGACCCGTCCGCGGCCGCGATCGTCTCGATCGAGATCCGCAGATCCCGCTGCGCGGTGTCCAGCTCGTAGAACGCCGCCGCGGCAGCGTCCTTCGCCGCCTGCGCGTCCGCCCGCCGACTCTCGTCCCGCCCGCCGCCGAACCACCGCCGGGGTGCCGTCGTCACAGTCGCCTCTCCCGTACCCGGTCCGCATGTCCCCTGCCCCGGTCCATTCTCCCCCACAGGAACGGGTTTGCGTGGGGGGTGTGCCCTGCATGTAGGCTGTCCACTCATCCACGGGTGCGTAGCTCAGGGGTAGAGCGCTGCTCTTACAAAGCAGATGTCGGCGGTTCGAAACCGTCCGCGCCCACCAGCACAAAGGCCCCCAACCGATCATGGTTGGGGGCCTTCGACGTCCCCATCCGACACCAACGGGGACGGCCGGGAACGACCGCGCGGCGGGTCCCGAGCAGCCGATCCACGAGCCCGACCGCCTCGCGCACGACGGCCTGCCGCACCCTGTGCCGACGCTGGGGGAGCGCCACGGATCCGCCTCGGCGAGGGTTCGTAGGGCCAGGCCCGCCTCCTCGTGGACCTCGGCCGTCCCACGCCCAACGACGCCACTTCGGAGACGCCTTGGACAGCTTCCTGCGCGCCGAGGAACTCGCTCCCGAGAGGTCCCCACACCCACGTAGCCGCCGGGGCAGTCGTACGCGACCTCATCCTCGTAGCCGGCCGACCTACGAACCCAGCCGGGCTCCGCGATGCCGGGCCACGGCGTAGACGGCCTCGACCTGCTCGTGCGTGAGCTTGCCGGTGAGCGGCCCCAGGACGGAGACCTCCCGCTCCCGGTAGATCCGGACACCGAGCTGAGTCGGGACCCGAGGCAAGTCCTGCGCGCCGACGAAGACGAGCACGGGCTCGACCGGAACGGGAAAGGCGCAGTAGCGCTCCAGCACCCCGCGCACGTACTTCGCTTCGGCCCGACTCTTGGCCGGGTACGGGCGGGCCGGGCCGTGGTCCACCTTGACCACGTCGTCACCGATCCACACGGACTTCCCTTGCAGGTTCTTGGTGTTGATCGTGAACACCCCGCCAGGCCCGATGAGCAGGTGGTCTACGTCCCCTCCGCGTGAGAGCCGGATCGAGTGCAACACCTTCCACCCGTGCCGGGTCAGCCGCCCGAGCTCGGCGCCGGTCTTCCGCTCACCGACCAGGCCCCTGGACCACGAGTCCCACCGGTTCTTCCTTCGCAACAACCGGTTGACCACCGGCTCCACCGGCCTGGGCCCCTGAGCCGCCAGCAGGTCGCGCACCTCAGCCCCGGGCCGGTTCCGGGCTAGATCGTTCTCCTTGGTCAGCACAGGAAGCTCCGCCACGACCCGCGCCCGCGCTCCATCCGGGCGGCGTGGAGGCGCCTCCGGCTCGGGCGACTTGCCCGGCTGCTCCGGCACCTTGGGCTGCTCGGCGAAGTGAGCCCGAAGCACGGCCACCGCCTCAGCCCGCCGCTCCTCCACCAATATGGTCACCTTGCCGGTCCGAACGTCCGCCCACGCGACGGCGGTCCCATCCGGGAGGTTCACGTACCACCGGTCATGACCAGGCTTGCGCCACCGTGAAACCTTCAGCTCGCCCATGCCGCCCCCTGACATCGCGCCCCGAAGCCAATGGGAACGGTCAGGCCCAAGGGCTGGCCGAGTTGCCGACCAGCGTGCGGCCCCCTAATCAGGCTCGACCCCAACCCGGGCATGGCACAGGACAAAGCCGCTCTGCCGACCTTGTGCCGCGTGCGCTCCGACATCACGCTAATGGCACTTAACGGCGAGAATGGTCATCCAAGACTCATTCTGGCCCGCTCCATTAGGTCGATCACATAGTGAACAACGTCGCGAGGATCGTTCGTGCCTCCAAAGATCCGGCGGTCGACACCCAGCTCCGGATTGAATGACATCGCGTAAATTACCACTGGGGTCGGGATCTTATGAAGCTCCAGTTCCCGCAGCATCTTGATTCCTGCCTGCGGGTCGCCATTCCGCTTTATGTCACTGAGGATGATGTCGTATCCACCCTGCTCTACGTACGCAAGGGCATCCTCGGTTGACGGGGCCGTGTCTACGGTCATGCCAGCCGAGCGGAACAGTTTGATCAGTTCGCTGTTCCCTGGAGGGTTATCGTCAACCCAGAGGATTCTGCCACCGCGTAGGGATTCTGCCGCGTGATCCCATCGCCGGATTTCTCCCTTCCCGCCTCCCCCGCCGACAGTCGTCTCCATGCTCTCTCTGGGGCGGTCGAGGAAGCGCCGAATGATCGGCTTCCGAAGTGTCAGAAAGGCAAGGGTGGCGAATGCCACCCACATGGTTTCTGGAATTATGCTGATCAGTTCACTCCAGAATGAATGGGACACCCAGACATCATGGAGGCCTGTCCGATATCCTGCAACTTGCCCCAAGATCTCAGCCAGTGGCGGGGAGCCGAGCGGGCTTCGCGCCGGTTCGGCCTGGTCGAACCGCGAGCGGGAGGGACGGGGCGGGGCGGGGCGACGCAACCGAGGTGCGGCGCGGTGACCAAGCGCGGAGGTCGGTGTCGAAACAAGGCGATCGTCGGGAGCGGCCAGTGCGCCAAGCACCAGGGGCGCTGGACTCGACAGGGGAACGCGCAGGCGGAGGCAAAGCAAGCCAAGGCCAAGATGCAGGGGCCGCGGAAGAAGAAATGGGGCTGGTGGTGAGTGGCCTCTGACGTCCATGGGTGACATCAACGCGGGTGCACACTGACGGTTCCGGGTGGTCATGCAGGGGGTTCACGACCTCGGATCGGTCGGTGCGGGGCGCCTGGGTGAGCTTGCAGAGCGAAGGAGGCGATCAGCGGGACGGACGGCCGGAACGGGGGGCTCGGATCCCTTTCATGTTGTTGTTGCTGTGGTGGTATTCGTGGGGCGGGATAGTGGAGGTATGTGCCGATCGATCAAGACGTTGCGTCCGCCCGCCATTCCGGAGAAGGCGACCGAGGAGGAGATCCGGGCCGCCGCCCTGCAGTTCGTGCGGAAGGTGTCCGGCTTCAGGGCGCCGGCCGCGCACAACCAGGAGGTCTTCGACGCCGCCGTCGACGCGGTCGCGGAGGCGACGAGGGACCTGCTGGACGGGCTTCACGTCAGGGGGGCGGGGGCGGCCGCGGCCGGGTGAGGGGTGCCGGGCGGACGTCAGGCGGCTGCCGGGACGGCGTCCTCCTCCAGGGGGACCACCGCGACCGGGCAGCCGGTGTGGAGCAGTACCGCGTTGGTGACGGAGCCCAGGCGCGGGGAGAGCGGGCGCTTGCGGTGGCGGCCGAGGACGATCAGGTCCGCGGCCTGGGAGGCGGCGACCAGGTGGCCGGCCGCGTCGCCGGGCGCCGACAGCTGCTCGATCTCCACCTCCGGGTACTGCTCGGCGTACGGGCGCAGGTGCGCGGCGGACAGGGCCGTGACCTCGTGGGCGTTGGCGGTCTCCTCGTGCGCAGCCGAGGCGATGGCGCCAGCGGCGGTGAAGGTCCGGCCGGGCCAGGCGTGCGCGACGACGACCTGGAGCCGGGCCCCGCGCCGGGCCGCCTCGCGGAAGGCGAAGGAGGTGGTGCTCGCGTCGGGGGCCGCGCTGTTGAGGCCGAGTACGACCTGACCGTACGGGTCGTGCAGGGGCGGCTCGGCGCGCGGGACGACCACCACGGGGCAGGCGGCCCGGCTCGCGCAGGCGATGCCGTTCGAGCCGAGGAGCAGGCTGGCGAAGCCGCCGCGGCCGCGTGAGCCGAGGACCATCACCTGGGCGTCCTCGCCCAGCCGTGGGAGTACCTGGTCGGGGGCGCCGGGGTGCGAGGCGTACTCGATCGGGGGGAGGCCGGCGCGGCCGTCGAGTGCCTCGCGGACCCGGATCAGTACGGGGTCGTCGTCGAGGCCCGGCTCGGTGAAGGCGCCGGACAGGGCTGCACCGATGGTGTTCATGTAGAGGCGGGCGTGCACGATGCGCAGCGGGGTGGAGGCCATCAGCGCTTGGGAGATGGCCCATTCCAGGGCCCGGTTGCCGTTCGCGGAGCCGTCTACGGCGGCGATCACGGGGCGCGGGCTCTGGTCCATGGCGGGCTCCTTGAGGGGCAGCGGTGCGTGGACTCAGCCTTGCGGGAGGGGGCTCCGGGCGGGAGTGGGGAAGGTCCCGAGTGCGGCGGGACCATCGGCCACTCCCGTCGGGGGGAGGGAGGGGGAGGGGGAGTACGGGTTCGGGGTGGGGCGCGGCGGGTGGGGCGGCGGGTCGGGTCAGGAGGCGTGGCCCGTGCGGCGGCGCAGGATCCAGGCGCCGGCACCCAGCGCACCGGCTACGAGGGCGCCGCCGATGGCGATCTGGCCCGGGCTCATGGAGTCGACGCTGCCGCCGAGTCCGCCGCGGGCGGCGCCCGGGGTGATGTTCAGCGCCACGGTGACGCGTTCGCCGCCTGGGCCGCCGCACTCGAAGGTGACGGGATGTGAGCCGGCGCTGATGTTCCGGGAGGTGGTGGCGGAGCCGAAGAGGTTGGTGGCCTCGGCGTTGCCTGGGGTCAGCCAGACGTCGCCGAAGGCGCGGGAGGTGGCCTTGCCGGTGCGGGTGCCGCAGCCGGTGACGTTGAGGCTGACCCGGTCCCCGGGGGCGACGTTGGTCGGGGAGACGCTGCCGGAGGGCTGGGCCTGGGCGAGGGTCGGCGGCGCGCCTGCGGCGAAGGCGACGGTCGCCGCGGCGACGGCGAGCAGGCGGGGGAGGGGGCGGTACCGGCGGGGGCTGTGGGGGGTGGCGGGCATGGAGAGGACTCCTCGGGCTCCGGGAACTGCGCGGCGCGGATTCGGGTGCGCACCGTTCTCTGGACGCTAGGAGCCCGGCGCGGCCGGGGCGATCGCTGCCGGGTGAACGGGTGAGCCACTGCTCCGCCCGGGGGAGGTGGGGCGGAGCGGGTGGGGCCGGAACCGGGTTGCGGGCGAGGGAGTCGGGGGGGATCGGGGTGGGGCCGGCCCCGGGCTGGCCCGGGGTGCGTGGCCGCGGGGACCGCTGCGGGGCGAATGGCTGAGCTACCGGTCCACCGGGGAGGCGGCGGGGAGGAGCGGCGGGGAGGAATGGACGAGGGAGCGGGGTCCGGTTCGGGCCTCGTGCCCGGGGCACCGAGGCGGCGCGCCGACGGCGTGAGGCCGGGGCGTAGGAGTGAGCCGGGGGTGGTCCCGGGGTGCACCGCCGTGGAAATTGCTGCGGGTGAACGGCTGAGCCGCCGGTCCCGCCGGTCCCGCCGGTCCCGCCGGTCCCGCCGGTCCCGCCGGGGGCGGCGGAAGGAGCGGGTGGGGCGGCGCGGGCGGGCCGGGCGTGGTGCCCGGGCGGAGGGGTGAGCCGGGGCTGGGTGGCTGGGTTGCACGGGGGTGCATGGCCGTGGCGATCGCTGCGGGGTGAACGGCTGAGCTACCGATCCGCTGGGGAGGCGGGAGGAGTGGGTGGGGCGGTCGGGCCCTGGGCCCGGGATCCCGAGGGGTGCGTAGAGGGCGTGATGCCCGGGCGGAGGGGTGAGCCGGGGCTGGGCGGCTGGGCGGCTGGGTGGCGCGGGGGTGCATGGCCGTGGCGATCGCTGCGGGGTGAACGGCTGAGCTACCGATCCGCTGGGGAGGCGGGAGTAGTGGGTGGGGCGGTGGGGGCGGTCGGGCCCTGGGCCCGGGATCCCGAGGGGGCCGTCGAGGGCGTGGTGCCGGGCCGAAGGGGTGAGCCGCGGGCTGGCCGCTCGGTTGGCTGGCGGGGTGGGCGCGGGCCGGTCGGGGAGGCCGGGCTGGAGGGGCGCGGCGGGCGGCCGGGGTCTGGGACGGCCGGGGGTCGGGCCGGAGGGGGGAGTGAGGGCCGGTCGGGGGCCGGGCCGATGGTGCGAGTGGGGGACCGGTCCGGGTCTGGGCCGATGGTGCGAGTGCGGGCCGGTCGGGTCTGGCCGAGGTGTGGGCGGGAGTGGTGGGCGCGGACCGGCCGGGGTGTGGGCGGGAGGGGTGAGTGTGGACCGGTCGGGGGCAGCACGACAGGCACACGTGTGGGGTGGGGTGTCGGCGGTGGCTGCGGTGAGGCGCGTCGTTCCGTGGGCGGGCAGGGCGGGGCGTGCTTCGGGGCTGGCGGTGGTTGGTGCAGCGGCTGGCGGCGCGGTGGGTCAGGTGGTGGCGGTGGGGGTCGGGGTGGGGCGGCGGACTACGAAGGCTGCCAGGGAGCCTGCTGCGAAGAGGGCGATCAGGGAGATCGCGGTGCCGAGCCAGGTGGTGCCCAGCCACTGGGTGCCGAAGTAGCCGAGGGCGATGCTGTAGCCGGCCCAGGTGATGGCGGCCAGGACCGACCAGGGCAGGAACTCCCGGACCTTGCGGTGGGTCTTGCCCGCGCCGAGGGAGACCACCGAGCGGCCGGCCGGGGCGAAGCGGGCGATCACCACCAGGGCGCCGCCGCCGCGCGCGAGAGCGGTGCCGAGGCGCTCGTGGGCCCGGGTGAGCCGGCGGGAACGGGCGATGGCGCGGTCGAGGCGGGCCCCGCCCCGGCGGGCCAGCCGGTACGCGGCCATGTCACCCAGTACCGAGGCGGTGACGGCCGTCACCAGCAGCGCCAGGATGTCCGGCACCTGGGACTGCACGGGCACGGGTCCCGCCGCTCCGGCTGCCGCAGCGGCCGCCGCCGCAGCGGTGACCACCAGCACCCCGCTCGGCAGCACCGGGAGGAACACGTCGAGCAGGATGGACAGCGCCACGAGGGCGTAGATCCACGGGCTCGAAGTCATCGAGCCCAGAGTCTCAAGCAAAACGGGACTCCCCAGTCCGGTTGACGTGCCTCGGCGTGAGGCGCCGCGACGTCGCGGGGAGCGGCAGGGGCGGCTGACAGCGGAACAGCGTACGCCGGGTGTCCACGGACCGGACGCCCGGGTCGGTGCTCCGGCGTGACGGGTCGCCCCGCCGTGCGTCAGCGCGGCGGCGTGAGGTCGCGGTCCAGGACCGTCACCAGGCGGGGCCCCTTGCGGGCCTGGTCCAGGCGCAGCCGCGCCGAGCGCCCCGACAGCGCGAGCGTCATGAGCTGGTTGCCGAAGAACGGGCCGCCCGTACGCCGCCAGCTCAGCGGAGGCCGGCCCGTCCGGCCGTGCCGGGAGAAACCCCGGCCCAGCCACCGGCCGAGTCGTGACCAGCCCAGCCGGAAGCCCCATTTCACGGCGGTGTGGATGGAGTTGTGGACCGGGGAGCACGTCAGCTGGAACACCTGCGCCGTGCTGGGTATTCGGGGCTCGGCCACATACGCGTGGTGCACGTCTCCCGAGAGCACGCACACCGTCGCCGGCGCCCGCGGGCCCGTGCCCACCTCCTCGATCAGGTCGCTGAGCATCGCGAACGAGGCCGGGAACGCCGCCCAGTGCTCGAGGTCGCTCCGCCGGCGCAGGTTCTCCCCGATCCGGGCCCACCTCGGGCCCCGCTCCCCGCGGCACAGCGCGGCATTCCACACCTCCGCGTCGTGCACGAGCGGCGGCATCAGCCAGGGCAGCGACGAGCCGATGAGGAGGTGGTCGTACGCCCCGTGTCCGTCCAGGGCGTTCTCGCGGAGCCACTGCTGCTCCGCCGGGTCGAGCATGGCCCGCCCGTCCTCGGCGAGCACCCGGGCGGCCCGGGTGTCCACCATCAGCAGCCGGGACCGGCCGAAGTCGCGGCGGTAGCTCCAGCGCACCGTGGTCGGGTCGGCGTCCGCCGAGGTGGCGAAGGCCCGTAGCACGTCGGTGCCGTCGGGGGTCGCCCGTACCGCCTCGAACACGGGGTCGGCCGCCAGCTCGGCGGGGGAGAGGTTGCCGAGGTGCTGGTACACCCAGTAGGTCATGAGGCCGCTGACCACCCGCTCCTGCCACCACGGGGTGGCGCGCATCTCCGCCAGCCACGCGGCGCTGGTGTTCCAGTCGTCGATGACGTCGTGGTCGTCGAACATGTGCAGGCTGGGGACGGTGGAGAGCAGCCAGCGGATCTCCGGATCGAGCCAGGACTCGTAGTAGAGCCGGGTGTACTCCTCGAAGTCCGCGACCTGGGCGCCGGGGGCCTCGCGGAGGTCCCGCCGGGCCGCCAGCCACTGGCGGGTGGAGCGGGAGAGCTGGTCCGCGTACACCTGGTCGCCGAGGAGGAGCAGGACGTCGGGCCGCACCGCCGCCGGGTCGGCGGCCAGATCGGCGGCGAGGGTGTCGAGCGCGTCGGGGCCGTGCGGTCCGCGCCGGTCGGCCGGCGGGGCGGCCTGGCGGCAGGAGCCGAAGGTCAGGCGCAGGTCGGGAGCGGTCGTGGAGCCGCGCCGTCCCGCGGGCGGGGTGGTGATGGTGCTCGCGGGGAACGGGCTGTCGGGCAGCGGCCAGACCCGCAGGCCGTCGAGGAGGACCTCGTAGGCCGTGGTGGAGTCCGGGGTGAGGCCGGTGACGGTGATCAGGGCGTAGTGGTGGCCGGCTATCTGGAAGGTGTGGACGCTCCCGCCGGAACCGTCGGCGCACCGCACCTCGGCGGTGCACGGGCGGTCCGCCTCGATCCACAGCGTGGCGGAGTCGCCCGCGTCCCAGTCGACGTGGCGCAGCAGTGGTCCCAGGCGCAATGCCCCCATGTAACTCCCCCTCCTTCGTCCGGCGTTCGTCCGGCGTTGCCGTTCGATCACCGTACGACGGGGAGGGGGTGGTCCACCTCCCCCTGGCGGGGGAAAGATCCATGGCCAGGGGTGGGGCGGGGTGGGGCGGAATGGGCGTGCGTGGGGCGTCAGCAGGCGTTGAGGACGTTGACCAGGGCCGTCTTCTCCGTTGAGTCCATGCTCAGGGCCCAGTACTGCTTGACCTCGACCCACATGCGCGCGTACGTGCAGCGGTAGGCGGTGCGCGGCGGCAGCCACTTGCCGGGGTCGAGGTCGCCCTTGGCCTGGTTCACGTTGTCGGTGACCGCGATGAGCTGGGGGCGCGTGAGGTCGTTGGCGAACTGCTGGCGCTTGGCGGTGGTCCAGGAGTTGGCGCCGGACCGCCAGGCCTCGGCGAGGGGGACCATGTGGTCGATGTCGATGTCGGAGGCGGCCGTCCAGGTGGCGCCGTCGTACTCGGAGTACCAACTGCCGCTGACGGCCGCGCAGGCGGAGTCCTGGACCACGCCCGAACCGTCGCGCTTGAGGACGGTCTCGCGGGTGTTGCAGGTACCGGAGACGGTGCTCCAGTGGGGGAAGAGGTCGCGGCTGTAACCGCTGGTGGAGCCTTCGGTCTTCGGGGTGACGGTGGCGAGGTACGAGCGGGCGGCCGCGGCGCTGATGGGGGTGGGAGGGGAGGCGGCGGCGGTGGGGGCGCTGAGGAGGGTGGTCAGGGAGGCTGCCGCGAGTATGGAGGCGAGCGTGCCGAGTCGACGCGCGTAGACGGAGGGCGTGGAAGTCCTGGAGGGCGTGGAGGACATGGGGGCTCCTGGGTGGGGGCAGGGGTGGTGGGCGCGGGAGGCGCTGAGCGTGCGGGTGCGGGTGCGGGTGCGGGTGCGGGTGTGTGGTGTGGGCGTGTGGTGCGGCGTGGCCATGCTGGCCGCGCCGGGTTTCGGGGGGATGGGCGCGAAGTGACAGTCTGGAGGCATGAGCATGTCATGGCGAGGTTGGTGACGGGCCTGGGGGTGGGGGGAGTTGGGGTTCCGGGGTGGGTTGGGTGGGGGTGGGGCTAATGTTCCGCGTCCGGATCGAGGCCCGGGTCTGGTTCGGGGCCCGGGTCCGGGTCTGGGGCGGGGGCAGGGTCTGATCCGGGGCCTGCTTCTGTGCTCGTCTCGGTGGTGGTGAAGGTGGTGGCGGGAGTGGGCATGGCAACGGCGCCGCGCCCGGTCGTTCCGGGGGCGGCGCCGTGATCTGGAATCAGAGTCCGGTGGTGAAGGGGTTGTTGTGGACCGCGTTGGAGTGGTAGGTGATCCGGTCCTTGCGGAGTTGCTCGGTGCGCTGCAGCTCGATCAGGATTCCCTCCGACGCCACCGAGCGGCGGCGGTTCTCCCGGCGTAGAACCTTGGCGATGAGGTACAGCGCTGCGAGCCCCATCAGGCTGAAAAGGACGATCAGTTCGGTCATGACGTTTCCCCCGTGGTCACGCTCTCGGCCTGCGTACTCCGGTGATCCGGCGATCCGGTGCGCCACGGTCGACCGTACCTCCCGTTGTCAGACCTTCCTGCGAGGGTGAGGTCATGGAGACCACCTTGCAACTGACGATCGACTGCGCCGATCCGGGGGTGATGGTGACGTTCTGGGTCGAAGCGCTCGGTTACGTGCCGGAGCCGGCGCCGGACGGGCATGCGACCTGGCGGGCGTACTGGGAGGGCATGGGGGTGCCGGCGGAGGAGCTGCCCGAGGGGGTGGGGGAGTTGCCGGAGTCGATCGTGGATCCGTCCGGGCGGGGGCCCCGGGTGTGGTTCCAGCAGGTCCCGGAGCCCAAGGCCGGCAAGAACCGGATGCACCTGGATCTGAAGGTCAGCGGTGGGCGCGGGGTTCCGATGGGGCTCCGGAGGCGGCGGGTCGACGAGACGGTGGAGCGGCTCACCGGTGCGGGGGCGACTGTGCTGCGCGTGCTGGACGAGTTGGAGACGCACTACGCGGTGGTGATGCAGGACCCCGAGGGGAACGAGTTCTGCGTCGCCTGAGCCCGGGACTCGGGGTGGCCCTTGCGGTGGGCCGCGGGGTGGGGCGGCCGAGTGGGTTCGGCTTGGCCTGGCTGGTCGTGCCCGTGGAGGTGGGCCCGAAGGGTGGGGAGGGGCTCGGCTGATGGGGCTCGGCCGGGCGGGTGGGCCTGGGTGCGCTGGCTGGGTTGGGGATGCTCGGGCAGGGCGGTTGGGTCGGTGCGCGTCCGGCTGTCGAGGTTCGGACACCCCCTAGGGCGGGCGGGGCGAGTTTGGCCGCTCGGGGCTGGTGGCCCGGATCTGACTCTGGGGTGGGCAGGTCCGCAAGGCGGGGGCGGGGGTGGTGCTTGGCCGGGTGGGCCCGGTCTGCCTCTGGGTGAGCCCGAAGGCGGGGCGGGGCCTGGCCGGCGGGTGGCCCGGTGTGCTTGGTGGGTCGGTCCGCCTCGGCGCACGTCGCTTGGAGTGCGTCCGGCTGCTGAGGGCTGGTCCGTCTGGGCGGGCGGGGCGAGTTCGGCGGCCGGAGCCTGCCCGGCTGGGGTGGGCGGGGCAAGTTCGGCAGCCGGGGCTTGCCTGACCGGGGTGGGTTGGGCGAGTTCGGCGGCCGGGGGTTGCGCGGCTGGGGTGGGCGGGGTGAGTTAGGTGGCGGGGGCCTACCTGGCCGGGGCGGGCTGCTGCGCCTGGCGCCTTGGGGGGTGGCTGCCTGGATTGGCTGCCGGATCTGGCCACCAGGTTTGGGGCATCTCGGTCCGGCCGCCTTTCGGGCGCCGCGGGCCGCCGCGACCCTGAACCTGACCGTCGTGGGGTGGGGCCGCCATGGGGTGGGCCGTCTGGAGGATTGTCCGAGCAGGCCGTTCGTCCGGTTGTCCCCGGGTGGGGTGCCGGTCGGGTTGCCCGGAGAGGCCATCCGCCAGGTTGTCTGGAGCGGGGCGTCTGGTCGGTTGTCCCGGGGTGGGTCGCCTCTCGGGTTGCTCCGAGAAGGCCGCCTGTCCGGTTGTCCCCGGGGGCCGTCCTGCGGGCTGTTGGCCGTCCGGTGGGTGGGCTTGGTCAGGCCGTTTCGAGGGTGAGGGTGATGGAGTCGTCGGGGGAGGTGGTGACGGCGACGGCGGTGAGGTCGAGGACGTGGGCGGTGGGGCCGTGAGCGGCGGCGCGGGGGCCGACGCCGATGACCCGCATGCCCGCGGCCTGGCCCGCGGCGATGCCGGCGGCGGAGTCCTCGAAGACGATGCAGTCGGCCGGGTCCACGCCGAGGGCGGCGGCGCCCATCAGGAAGCCCTCCGGGTCGGGCTTGCTGGCCTGCACGGACTCGGCGGTGACCCGGACCTCGGGCATCGGCAGGGCGGCGGCCGTCATCCGGGCCGTGGCCAGGGCCGCGTCGGCGGAGGTGACCAGGGCGTGCGGGAGGGTGCTGAGGGCGGCCATGAAGGCGGGAGCGCCGCCGATCGGGACCACGCCCTCGGTGTCGGCGGTCTCGCGGGCGAGCATCACCGCGTTCTCGGCGAGGTTCTCCTCCATCGGGCGGTCCGGGAGGAGGATCGCCATCGTGGCGTAGCCCTGGCGGCCGTGGACCACCTTGAGGGCTTCCTCCGGATCCAGGCCGTGGGCCACGGCCCAGTCGTGCCAGCAGCGCTCGACCACCGCGTCCGAGTTGACGATGGTGCCGTCCATGTCCAGGAGCAGGGCCTTGGCGCTCAGGACGGCGGGGGCGGTGGTGGTGCTGGCCGGCATCGGAGGGGCTCCAGACGGGACGGGAAAAGAGAACAAGTGGTTCCGTCCACCGGTCAGGGAGTGAGGACGGAACCACTTTGTTCCTGAACAATACAAAACGTGGAGGGGTGCTCGCCACCTGATGCGGTGTGTTCTATCCCTCCAAGGCGCGACGGGTCGCCGGACCGTAGACGCCCCAAGGGTCCTCATCGATGCCGTTGTACGCCTGGAACGTCGAGACCGCCGATTCCGTACGGGCTCCGTACCGCCCGTCGTACTTGCCGTGGTAGATGCCCTGCGCTGCCAGCAGGCGCTGGAGCTTCTCCACCTCGGGGCCCGAATCCCCGTACCGGAGGGTCGGTGCCTGTGTGGGGGGCCGCGTGGTCGGTCGGGAAGTGCGGCTCGGGGTGGGGGACGGGGCGGCCGACGGGGTCGACGAACGGCTCGGGGTGGGGGAGGGCGAGGGGGACGCCGAGGCGGAGGCGGAAGTGGACCGGGAGGGGCTGGTGGTGGGGGCTGGCGACGGGGTCGGGCCGGTGCTCGCGGGGGCCTGTGACGGGGCGACCTGGGTGAGGCTGGTCAGGGGGGAGGAGGGTTTCGCGTCGGCGAGGGTGGCCTCCGGCGCGGCGGGTCCCGAGGTGGCTCGCAGGGCGAGGACGGCCGCGCCGATCACCACGACGGCGGCGGCCGCGATGACTGCGAGCGGGCGGATGCGGCGACGCGGGGGTCTGGGGGAGTGCGCCCCGTCCGCCCCGTCCATCCCGTGTGCCCCGTACGGAGGGCCGCCCATGCCCCCGGGGTGGGCCGCGGGTGACCCGTACGAGCTGTGGGGCCCGGGCGTGGCGTACGGGTCGTACGGCGGGACCGGGCGCAGCTGCATCGTTTCTTCGGGCAGGGACGCTACGGGTGTCCCGTACGCGGGAGTCTCAGCCCCGGGCGGCAGCGGCGCGGCGCGGGTCGGGCTGGTGGCGGGTGAGTGCGGCGACGCGGGATCCGCCGGGCCGGGGTAGGCCGGGAAGACGGCCGTCGGGCCGGAGTGCGCGGCGGTGCCCGCGGCCTCCGTGTGGGACGAACCGGAGTGCGCAGCCGTGCCTGCCGGGCTGCCGGGGTAGGGCGGCAGGTCGGCTGTCTGGCCCTGGCGGGCAGCGGTGTCCGTCGGGCTGGTGTGCGCTGGCGGGGCGCCGGCCGGGCCGGAGCCCGCCGAGGTGGCGTCCTCCGGGTCGGTGGGGGGTGCGGGGGTGTTCGCCTGGCCGGGGTGTGAGGGCAGGCCGGGCGCCCGGCCCGGGTGCGGAGCGGACCCGGGTGAGTCTTGCCGCGCAGTGGAGCCGGTCGAGTCGGAGTACGGCGATGCGGTGCCCATCGGTCCCGGGTAGGCCGGCAGGCCGGTCGGTCGGCCTGGGTGCGGTGCGGGGTGTGGGGAGACAGGGTGCGCAGGGGTGCCCGCCGGGTGGGTGTGCGGTGGCAGGCCGGCCGTCGGGGGCGTGTCCGCAGCGGTGCCAGCCGGGCTGGTGTGCGCCGTCGAGGCGTCGGCCCGGCCGGGGCCCGCGGACGCGGCGCCCGTCCCGCCGGGGTGCGGTGGAGTGGTGCCCGGGTTCGGCTGCGGAGCGGTGTCTGCCGGGCCGTGCGGCGGCGGAGTGGTGCCCGGTCGGGCTGCATGGGGAGGTGTCGTGGCCGCATGGCCGGGGTGGCGCGCCGGGATGGCTGACGGGCCGGGGTGTGGCGGGGTGGTGCTCGCTGGGCCGGGCTGCGACGGAGCGGTGTCCGGTATGCCTGCGTGCGGTGGTGTCGTGCCCGCCAGGTCGGGGTGGTGCGCCGTGGTGGCTGACGGGCTGGTGTGCGTCGGCGGGGCGGCGGCCGGGCCGGGGCGTGCGGAGGTGGTGCCCGTCCAGCCGGGGTGAGGCGGAGTGGTGTCCGGGCGGGCTATGTGGGGCGGTGGTGTGCGCGGCGGGCCAGGAGGTGGCGGAGTGGTGTCCGGTCCGGGTGTGTGGGGTGGGGTCGTGCCCGCCGGGCCGGGGTGTGGCGGCGGGGGCGGGGTGGGGTTGGGGAGGGTGATGTACGGGCGGACGCGCAAGGGCTGGAAGCCTGGTGTGCAGTCGCAGGTTCCTTCCGTCGTGCCGCAATCCGGACAGTGCTCAGTGCTCACTCGAATCCCTCCGCTGGCCGCTGCCAGCGATTATGCAGACCCCCGGTAACCCGCCCAACCCGCCCGAGAGGCCATAACGGGACACACCGCTCAGGATGGAGGAGACGATCAGGCCCGAGGAGGAGCCGATGGTGCAGGACGTGACCACGGAGCCCGACCCGCGCAAGCGGACATCCGGCCCCAGCGCCGAACACGCCTCACGTGAGGTGCTCGTCTCCATCGGTGCGCTGCTGCTGGGGCTGCTCATCTCTTCGCTCGACCAGACGATCGTGTCGACGGCCCTGCCGACGATCGTCAGCGATCTCGGCGGGATGTCGCACCTGTCGTGGGTGGTCACGGCCTACATGCTCGCTTCGACGGCCGCCACACCGCTGTGGGGCAAGCTCGGGGACCAGTACGGGCGCAAGAAGCTCTTCCAGTCCGCCATTGTGATCTTTCTGATCGGGTCCGCCCTCTGCGGGCTGGCGCAGAACATGCCGCAGCTCATCGGCTTCCGCGCGCTGCAGGGGCTGGGCGGCGGCGGGCTGATGGTGCTGTCGATGGCGATCGTCGGGGACATCGTCCCGCCGCGTGAACGCGGCAAGTACCAGGGACTCTTCGGCGCGGTCTTCGGCGCCACCAGCGTGCTGGGTCCGCTGCTGGGCGGACTGTTCGTGGACCACCTGTCGTGGCGCTGGGTCTTCTACATCAACCTTCCCATTGGGCTCGTCGCCCTCGTCGTCATCGCCACGAGCCTGCGCATCCCGGTACGGACCGAGAAGCACACCATCGACTACCTCGGCACCTTCCTCATCGCCTCCGTCGCGACCTGCCTGGTGCTCGTGGCCTCGCTCGGGGGTACGTGGGGCTGGAGCTCGCCCGAGATCGTCGGGCTCGCGGTGCTCGGGCTCGTCCTGCTGGTCTGCTTCGTCCTCGTCGAGCGGCGGGCCGTGGAGCCGGTGCTCCCGCTCAAGCTGTTCCGGATCCGGACCTTCACCCTCTGCTCGCTCATTAGTTTCATCGTCGGTTTCGCGATGTTCGGTGCGATGGTCTATCTGCCGACCTTCCTCCAGGTGGTCCAGGGCGTCTCCCCGACCATGTCGGGCGTCCACATGCTGCCGATGGTGCTCGGACTGCTGATCACCTCCACGGTGTCCGGCCAGATCGTCAGCCGTACCGGGCGCTGGAAGGTCTTCCCGATCGCGGGTACGGCACTGACCGCGGTCGGGCTGCTGCTCCTGCACCAGCTGGAGCGCACCAGCTCCACCTGGGAGATGAGCCTCTACTTCTTCGTCTTCGGCGCCGGCCTCGGACTGGTCATGCAGGTGCTCGTCCTGGTGGTGCAGAACTCGGTCGGCTACGCCGACCTCGGTGTCGCCACCTCGGGTGCCACCTTCTTCCGCTCCATCGGCGCCTCCTTCGGCGTCGCCATCTTCGGCACGATCTTCACCAACCGGCTCGACGACAAGCTGGCCGGTGCGCTCAAGGGGATCCCGCTGCCGCCGGGGGTCGATGCGAGCCGGCTGGAGGCCGACCCGCGCGCCATCGGTGGGCTTCCCGCGGTGCTGCGACCGCGCGTGCTCGATGCCTACTCCACCTCCATCACGGACGTCTTCCTCTACGCGGCGCCCGTGGTGCTGGTGGCCTTCGTCGTGTCCTGGTTCCTGAAGGAGGACAAGCTGCGCGGTTCGGTGACGGCGCCCGATGTCACCGAGACCCTCGCCTCCAACCCCGTCCAGCGCTCCTCGCGGGAGGAGGTCGCCCGCGCCCTGACGGTGCTCGGGACCCTCCAGGGCCGCAAGCACGTCTACGAGAAGATCACCGCGAAGGCCGGCTACGACCTGCTGCCCGCCGCCAGCTGGATGCTGCTGCGGATCAACAAGTACGGAACCGTCGATCCGGCCGTGCTGGCGGAGAAGACCATGGTGCCGCTGCGGGCCATCACGGACGCGGGCCGCCAGATCGAGGAGCGGGGGCTGGCCGTCCGCGAGGGGCTGCCGCTGGTCCTGACGGAGAAGGGCCGTGAGAGCGCGCTGAAGCTGTCCGCCGCGCGGGAGGAGTCGCTCGCCGAGCTGCTCGGCGACTGGTGGACCGCGGACCGACCGACGGACCTGTCCGAGCTCGTTGCGGAGATCAACTCGGAGCTCTGCGGTTCTGTCGACGAGGAGCCCTACGAGACCTTGCCCCGACGGGACCATTCCGCCAGGTGAACGGCCCCGCCAGGTGAACGGCCCCGCCAGGACCGCGAGGTGAACGGTCCGCCGACCTGCCGGTCAGACCAGGCGCTTCTCGAACCAGTGCTCGGCGTAGGGGCCGGAGCTGTACGCGGGTATCTCCGCGTACCCGTGGCGCGCGTACAACGCGCGGGCCTCCACCAGGTCGGACCGGGTGTCGAGCCGGACCCGCTCGGCACCCAGCGCGCGGCCCGCGTCCTCCAGGACCCGGAGCAGGGCCGCCCCGCCGCCCGTACCGCGGGCGCGCGGGTCCACGTACACCCGGGTGAGCTCGGCGGTGGCGGGGTCCAGGAGGCGTATCCCCCCGCACGCGAGGGGGCGGCCGTCGAGTCGGCCGACCACGAACCGGCCCGTCCGCCCCGTGAGCTCGTCGTCCGGGAAGTCCAGGAGGCCCTGGTCGATCTCGGCCTCGGTGACGGACCGCCCCCAGTACCGGCCGGCGACCTCCGCGTAGTACGCGCGGCGCAGCAGCGTGGCGTCCGGGGTGGTGAACGGTTCGGTGGCGACCTGCCAGCTCCCGGCCGGGGGAGTGGTGGTGGGAGTGGGGGTGGAGGAGGGGGTGGTCGTGGGGGTGGGGAGCGTCTCTCTGGTGGTCATGGCGTCATTGTGGGGCGCCGTCCCGCTGCCCGCGTTGGAATATCCACAGGACCGGGCCGATGATAGGGAAAAGGGCAAAACGTACCCACGAAGGGCGTGACCGTCATGTCGGAGCATCCTGACTGTGCCCTGATCCGCCGCGGCTACGAGGCTTTCGGCCAGGGCGACATGGAGAAGCTGAGCACGATGATGACGGCCGACGTCATCCAGCACATGCCCGGGAGCGGCCCCCTCTCGGGGCACCACAAGGGGCGGGAAGCCGTCTTCGACCTCTATCGCCGGCTCGGCGAAGAGACGAACGGAACGTTCAACGTACATCTGGACAAACTGCTCGCCGACGGCCGCGGCCACGTCATGAGTTTCCACACAGCACGCGCCGACCGGGGCGACCGCGGGATCGAGATCCACGAGGGAATCTTCTTCACGATCGTCGCCGGAAAGATCAGCGACCTCGACGTCTGCACCGAGGACATCGAGGAGAGCGACAGCTTCTGGGCGTAAGGCCCGAGACCTGAGGGTCCAAAGGGGCCTGAGGGGGAGCAAGAGGAATGCGAGAAGGGCCCGGAGCCGCGGCTCCGGGCCCTTCCGACGCTCAGCCCTGCTTCGGCGCCGCCTGCTGCACGACCTCGAACGACCACACCGACGAGCCCGTGGCAGCGGGCTTCGGCCGCTCCGCGCCGCCTTCGGCACCCGCCGGACCGCCTGCCGCGCCCGCCTGACCGCCACCCTGGTGGGCCGCCTTCATGGGCCCCTCCATCCACGCCTGGAAGTCCTCCTCGGAACGCCACCGCGTGTACACGAGATACTGGTCCGTGCCCTCGACGGGCCGCAGCAGCTCGAACCATTCGAACCCGTCCGAGCTCTCCACGGAGCCCGCACGGGAGGCGAACCGCTGCTCCAGAACCTCTCGCTGCGCGTCCGGGACGGTGAGGGCGTTGATCTTCACGATGCTCATGCCCGCCATCCTAGGTATCGCGCGGGAGATATCGTCGTCCGGGTAAATGAAGCGCGCGGTATGAAACGCAGTACGAAACGCGGCAGCCAGGCGAAGTCAGGGTTGCAGTCAACAGGGCGGGAGGCCGGCGAGGCGTGGCTAACGCGGCGGAGCACAGTGGTGCGAACGGACATGCCGGGGTCATAGGCGGTAGCGGAAGCAGACTCGGGGCGGCACGCCTCATGCTGTGGGCGCTGGCCCTGCTGCTCGCCGTCAGGCAGGCCGCGGTCGTGCTGCGCGTGCCACCGGGCGAGTGGCTCAGCGGCTTCCACCTCCCGAGCGGCCTCGCGGGCTCGCTCTACACGAACGGCCAGTTCACCGGGACCCCCTTCGCGGGGCTGGTCCTCAAGCCGCTCCTGGGCCTCGCCGCGCCCTCCCTGGAGGTGGCCTGGACCTGCGTGACCCTGCTGCTCGTCGCCGCCGTCGGGCTGGTCGCCGCGCGCGCCCTGCCCGACCCCGTGCCGCGGCGCACCGCGCTGCTGGCCGCGCCCGTGCTGGTCGCGCTGATGATGGTCTCGCTGCCCGTTCGCGAGGCCGCGCTGCCCGGGCAGACCGCCGTGCTGCCGGTGCTGCTGGTGCTCCTCGCCGTGTTCCGGGTCCCGAGCGAGCGCCCCTCCGGGTTCCTGATCGGCCTGGCCGCAGCCCTCCAGCCCGCGCTGCTGCTCTTCGCGCCCCTGCTGTGGCTGTCCGGACGCCGGGCCACCGCGCGCTCCGCCGCCGTGACCTTCGCCGGCGCCACCGCCCTGTCCTGGGCGGCCCTGCCCAGCGACTCGTGGACGTACTGGGTCCAGCACCTGGCCGGCACCGGCCTCGGCGGCGCACCCGACGGGCTCGCCAACCAGTCCGTGCACGGCGCCCTGCTGCGCCTGGGCCTCTCCGGCCCCGGCGAGGTCCTGCTCTACGTCGCCCTCGCGGCCCCGATCGTCTGGATCGGCCTGCGCCGCGCCGCCCGCTACGCCCGCGACGGCCAGCTGCTGCTCGCCGTCGCGATCACCGGCTGCGTGGCCGTCGCCGTGTCCCCGACGGGCTGGCGCCACCAGCTGCTGTGGGTACTGCTGGCGGTCGCGGGCAAGGTCGGCAAGCGGGCCGCGGACCGGCCGGTGTGGCCGGTGGCCGTGGTGCTCGCCATGACCTTGCCGAGCGACGTACTGCTGCCCAACCTCGTCGCGCTGGCCCCCGTACGGGACAACGTGCTGCTGCTGGCCGCCCTCGCGGCGGCCTGCGCGGTGCCGTTCCTGCCGCGCTCCTCCCCGTACTGGCGCGAGCCGGTCCCCACCGCCTACGGGCGGCCCGCGCCAGCGCGGTGGGCGCGGGTCCCGCTGCTGCCGTTCTGGCGGCGCGTGCTGTCGCGTCCGAACCTGCTGCTGGAACTGCTCCTGATACGAGTCGGGTACTCGCTGTACTCGCACATCCGGGCCGCGGCACCCACCAGCCGGAGTCTGGCGGAGGGCAACGGGAGCCAGATCCACGGGATCGAGAAGGCGCTCGGCATCGACATCGAGCACGCCGTGAACCACGCGGTGGTGAACACGCCCTGGCTGGAGGCGTTCTTCAACTTCTACTACACCTCCTTCCACTTCGTGGTCCCGCTCGGGATCCTGGCGGTGCTGTACTGGCGCCGGCCCAAGGACTACCGGTGGGCCCGCGCCTCGCTGGGGCTGGCGACGGTGCTCGCGCTCATAGGCTTCTGGCTGTATCCGCTGGCGCCGCCGCGGCTGATGCCGGGGCTGGGCTTCGTCGACACCGTGCACGGGGTGCAGGACCTGGCGAACCCGAGCTACGGGGCCATGACGGCGATCTCCAACCAGTACGCGGCGATGCCCTCGCTGCACTTCGGCTGGTCGCTGTGGTGCGGGGTCGTGATCGTCACGCTCGCGCCGAAGGGGTGGCAGAAGCTGCTCGGTGCGCTGCATCCGACGATCACCGTGTGCGCGATCGTGGCGACGGCCAACCACTGGGTGCTCGACGCGGTCGGCGGCGCGGTGGTCGTCGGGGCCGGGTTCGGGCTCGTCTACGTGCTGTCGGGGCCCCGGGGCGATGCGGTGCCCGCCGGGGTGGCCGTGCCGCGGCCTCGGAGGCCGGAGCGGGTCGGAGCGGGGTCCGCGGAGCGGACGAGGGCCTGATCGGGGTGGCCTGGGCTGCCTAGGCGGCCTGCGCGGCCTGCGCGGCCTGCGCGGCCTGCGCGCGGTGACGAAGGGGTGCCGGGGCGGTGTAGCAGCCCGCCCCGGCACCCCTTCGCGATGGATCGCCGCGTTCTGCCAGGATCCGCCCGCGGGGTGGCTTCCGCCACTCGGGGCGGGG
Organism: Streptomyces stoeckheimensis; assembly: GCF_045822005.1. Lineage (NCBI taxonomy): Bacteria > Bacillati > Actinomycetota > Actinomycetes > Kitasatosporales > Streptomycetaceae > Streptomyces > Streptomyces stoeckheimensis. The sequence continues at coordinate 6,207,274 of NZ_CP169550.1, forward strand.
GCCGGCGGGGCGGTGGGGTGTGGTGGGCCCTGCGGGGCTGTCCCCTACCCGCCCTTCGCCCGTTCCCCGGGGCTGCGCCCCGGACCCCTTCGGGGCTGTGCCCCGGACCCCGTCCGTGCGGCGCCCCGGACTCCTTCGGGGCTGTGCCCCGGACCCCGTCCGTGCGGCGCCCCGGACCCCTTCGGGGCTGCGCCCCGGGCCCCGCCCGTCGGTGCCGTTGCCGGGGGCCTGCCCCCGGGCCCCCGCGCCTCAAACGTCGGCGGGGCTGGGTTTGGCCGGGCTATTCGGCCGGCAGGTTGGCCACGACCAGGGCTATGGCCGCGCGGGCCGTGTCGGCTTCGCCGAGGACGGTGGTTTGGCGGGGGCCTCGGACGCGGAAGCGACCGTCGGGGAGGGGTTCCACGGCCGGGGCGGTCACGGCGAAGGGGTGGCCCGTGGAGGCGCTGAACCACAGGGTGAAGTGGCTGGTGTACGGGTAGAGCCGGCGGAGTTCCGGCTCCTCGCGGGCGGCCTCGATGAGGGCCAGGACGCCCTGGCTCATGGGCTCGGACCCGCCGCTGAGATCGACCATCCGCTGCCACGTCGTGGGCAGTCGCTGCCACCGTCTCGCGCTGGGGTCATCGAGGTTCATCCGGGCAGTCTGGGGTCCGGCCCGCCGCCAAGGCAATGATCCCAAAGGCGGCGAGACGGTAACGACCGGTGACCGGCGAGTAACAACCGAGGGACGGCAGGGGCCGGGCGTGGGAGGTGAGGCCCCTGCCGTCCTGGATCGCGGGTCAGACGTCAGCCGGCGGGTGTCGGCTGGTGGGCGTCAGCCGTGGCTGACCCGCAGTTCCTTGATGCCGTTCAGCCAGGCCGCGCGCAGCCGGCGCGGGCCCTCGCCGACGAGGCGCAGGTCGGGCAGGGCGTCGGCCAGGGCGTTGAACATCAGGTCGATCTCCATGATGGCCAGCGACTTGCCGAGGCAGAAGTGCGGGCCGCCGCCGCCGAAGCCCAGATGCGGGTTCGGGTCGCGGGTGATGTCGAAGACGTCGGGGTTCTCGAAGACCTCGGGGTCGTGGTTGGCGGAGGAGTAGAACATGCCGACCCGGTCGCCCGCCTTGATCTTCTGCCCGCCCAGTTCGGTGTCCTGGGTGGCGGTGCGCTGGAAGGACACCACCGGGGTGGCCCAGCGCACGATCTCCTCGGCGGCGGTGGAGGGCCGGGTGCGCTTGTAGAGCTCCCACTGCTCGGGGTGGGTCAGGAAGGCGTGCATGCCGTGGCTGATGGCGTTGCGGGTGGTCTCGTTGCCCGCGACCGCCAGGAGGAGGACGAAGAAGCCGAACTCGTCGGAGCCCAGGTTGCCCTGGCCCTCGGCCGCCACGAGCTGCGTGACGATGTCCTTGGCCGGACACTCCTTGCGCTCCGCCGCCAGGTTCATCGAGTAGCCGATGATCTCGGCCGCCGCGTTGCCGCCGACCTCGGCGGTGATCGCGTACTCCGGGTCGTCGTACGCGATCATCTTGTTCGACCAGTCGAAGATCCGGGACCGGTCCTCCTGCGGTACGCCGATCAGCTCGGCGATGGCCTGGAGCGGCAGCTCGCACGCGACCTGGGTGACGAAGTCGAAGCTGCCGTCCGCCGAGGCTTCGAGGGCTTCCGCGACGATCTTGCGGGCCCGGTCGCGCAGGGCGTCCTCCAGTCCGCGGATGGCCCGCGGGGTGAAGCCGCGCTGCACGATCTGGCGTACGCGGGTGTGTTCCGGCGGATCCATGTTCAACATGATCAGTCGCTGGGCATCTATCGCTTCGCGCTGGATGTGCTCGTTGAAGCGGATGATCGCCGTGTTCGTGGTGGAGGAGAACAACTCCGGGTGCGTGGAGATGTACTTGACGTCCGCGTGCCGGGTGACGGCCCAGTACCCCTCGTCGTCGAAGCCGGTGACGCCCCGCGGCTGCGGGCACCACCACACGGGTGCGGTCTGCCGCAACTGCGCGAACTCGGGGTAGGGGACCCGGTCTTGGAGGACGTCCGGGTCGGTGGCGTCGAAGCCTTCGGGCAGCGCGGGGCAGGTCATCGGGCGACTCCAAAGTCTGACGGCCCATCAGAAGTTGGCTTGAAGGTAGTAACGAGTTCTAGAAGTGACAAGGGGCCCCGCGCCAACTGTTGCGTGTGGAATCCGTGTAAGCCGCGTGCAAGACCCTTGCGTACCGGGTGTTCTGGTCATAAGACTGCGGGGAGAACTAGAACGCGTACTAGTTCGGGTGGGGCGCCGGGACGGCCTGCCCGTCAGCTGAGGCGCGCTAGCCGATGCGCGCTGTGCGCTACGCAGGAGCAGGAGAGGACGAGCTCATGGCCGCGGAACCCGTCATCGTCGAAGCCGTACGCACCCCGATCGGCAAGCGCGGGGGCGCGCTCGCCAATCTTCACCCCGCCTACCTCCTCGGCGAGACCTACCGCGAACTCCTCGCCCGCACCGGAATCCAGCCCGACTGCGTGGAGCAGATCGTCGGCGGCACCGTCACCCACGCCGGCGAGCAGTCGATGAACCCGGCCCGCAACGCCTGGCTGGCCATGGGCCTCCCGTACGAGACCGCCGCGACCACCGTGGACTGTCAGTGCGGCAGCTCCCAGCAGGCCAACCACATGGTCGCCAACATGATCTCCGGCGGTGTCATGGACATCGGCATCGCCTGCGGGGTCGAGGCCATGACCCGCGTCCCGCTCGGCTCCGGCTCCAAGCACGGACCGGGCAAGCCCTTCCCGGACGAGTGGAACGTCGACCTCCCGAACCAGTTCGAGGCCGCCGAGCGCATCGCCCGCCGCCGGGGCCTGACCCGCGAGGACGTGGACCGCCTCGGAGTCCTGTCCCAGGAGCGGGCCGCCGCCGCGTGGGCCGAGGAGCGGTTCAAGCGGGAGACCTTCGCCGTGCAGGTGCCCACCACGGAGGCCGAGCAGGCCGCCGGCCAGGGCATGTGGAGGCTGGTCGACCGGGACGAGGGCCTGCGCGACACCTCCATGGAGGGCCTCGCCCGGCTCAAGCCGGTCATGCCGACCGCCGTGCACACCGCCGGGAACTCCTCGCAGATATCCGACGGCGCCGCCGCCGTGATGTGGGCCTCGCGCAAGATGGCCCGCGCGCTCAAGCTGCGGCCGCGCGCCCGGATCGTCGCCCAGACGCTGGTCGGCTCCGACCCGCACTTCCACCTGGACGGGCCGATCGACGCCACGCGGGCCGTACTGGGCAAGGCCGGCATGTCCCTCAAGGACATCGACCTCGTCGAGATCAACGAGGCCTTCGCCTCCGTCGTCCTCAGCTGGGCCCAGGTCTTCGACCAGGACCTGGAGAAGGTCAACGTCAACGGCGGCGGCATCGCGATCGGCCACCCCGTCGGCGCGACCGGCGCCCGCCTGATCACCACCGCCCTGCACGAGCTGGAGCGCCGGGACAAGGAGTTCGCGCTGATCACCATGTGCGCGGGCGGCGCGCTGGCGACGGGCACCATCATCCAGCGGCTGTAGCACTGCTGCGCCGCCTTCGAACCCTGTGGGATGGGATCGCAAAGGCCCCGGTGGCCGGACCTGGGGAGGTCGGCTGCCGGGGCCTTCGCATGTGCTGTTTCGGTACTGCTGCGGTGCTGCTCTGATCCTGCTCCGGTCCTGCTCCGGTCCTGCTCCGGTCCTGCTTCGTCTGGTTCCGCTGGTGGTTTAGTACCAGTGGTTGTTCTGCCAGAACGTCCAGGCGCCGGCGGGGCTGCCGTAGCGGGAGTTCATGTAGTCCAGGCCCCACTTGATCTGGGTGGCCGGGTTGGTCTTCCAGTCCGAGCCCGCCGAGGCCATCTTCGACGCCGGCAGGGCCTGGACCAGGCCGTACGCGCCGGAAGCGGAGTTCGTGGCGGTGTAGTCCCAGCCGGACTCGTGGGACACGATGTTGTTGAACGCCGCGAACTGCGCCGGGTCCTTGATCATCTGCTGGGCGATCGCCTTGGCACTCATCGGGGCGGCCTGCGCGGGAACCGCGGCCAGCATGGAACCGGCAACGCCCAGGGCGAGGACGGTACCCGCGAGGGTCTTCTTCGAAGCGGCGATGCGGCGGATGACGGCGTTGGACACGGACGAACCTTCCGAAGGGAACAAGGGCAGTCGCAGACACGCCGAAGACGTGCGTGAGCCACTCACGCGAGGGAGAGGGGATCGTCGGCGGGAGCGGGAGAACCCGGGGGAACTCCGTCCGCCTTGCGACACATCCAGTTCTACGGGGGCAGAGCCCGCCTGGCAACGACCCCTCTTACTAGTGGCCCTCGCAGCCGAGGCGCAACGACCCCTCTGGGGGCGGGAGGGTATCGGTGCAGGTGGGGGGTGGCGTGAGGGGGTGGGTAGGGGCCGTTTAAGGACTACTATCCCGCCTCGTATGTGACCAAGGTCCTGTGGGGCGGGTCACCGCCGACAGCCCCGAATCTCACTGTGCGTGGCGGGTCATGTCCCTCTCAGGGGAAGGCGGGCGGGTCGATTCCGTCCCCGGATCGAAGGCCACGGGGGCGTCGAACGCCGCTTTCCGAGTGGCCCGCCGCAATGCCTTCAGCAGGGTCGCGCCGAGCGTGAGGGTCAGTACGACGGTCAGCGCGGCCCGGCCCAGGTCCCAGCCCAGCGAGGTCGCCAGGCAGTACGAGACGAAGCGCGCGAGGTTCGCCGGGAGCGGCTCCCCGGGGTGGAAGGAGATCCCCTGGCCCATGCCCTGAATGATCACCCAGCCCTGCAGGTTCATGATCGTGCCGTACGCGAACGAGCCGAGGAACCCGTACAGCGCGAGCATCGTCAGCTCGGCCCGCCCCCGGATCCGGTCCGGACCCGGCAGCAGCCCGGCCCCCAGCGAGAACCAGCCCATGGCCAGCATCTGGAACGGCATCCACGGCCCGACACCGCCCGTGAGCAGGGCCGACGCGAACATCGTGACCGCGCCCAGGACGAAGCCGAAGCCCGGGCCGAGGACCCGGCCGCTCAGCACCAGCAGGAAGAACATGGGCTCCAGGCCGGCCGTACCGGCGCCCAGCGGGCGCAGCGCGGCCCCGACGGCGGCCAGTACGCCGAGCATGGCGACGGCCTTGGCGTCCATGCCGTCGTCGGCGATGGTCGCGACGACCACGCCGACGAGGAGCGGGAGCAGGGCGGCGAAGAGCCAGGGGGCGTCCTGGGCGTGCGCGAAGCCGGACTGGCGGTCGGCGAGGAGCGGCCAGCCGAAGGCGGCGATGCCGATGAGGGTGACGAGGACCAGGGCGGCGGCGGCGCGGGGGCCGATGCGGAGGGGGCGGGGGGTGCGGGGGGTGGCCGCGTCGCCGCGGGGGCTCATGAGGCGCCCCGGGCGGAGAGGGCCGCCTCGACCTGGGAGACCGTGAGCCAGTGGCCCGGGGCCAGGATCTTGGCCACCTGTGGAGCGAAGGCGGGGGAGGAGACGACGACCTCGGCGGTCGGGCCGTCCGCGACGATCTCGCCGCCGGCCAGGATCACCACGCGGTGGGCCAGCTCGGCGGCGAGCTCCACGTCGTGGGTGGCCAGGACGATGGCGTGGCCGTCGGCGGCGAGCCCGCGCAGGATCTCCACCAGGCGGGCCTTGGCGGCGTAGTCCAGCCCGCGGGTCGGCTCGTCGAGGAGCAGCAGGGCCGGGCGGCCGGTCAGGACCAGCGCCAGGGCGAGGGCCAGGCGCTGGCCCTCGGACAGGTCGCGCGGGTGGGTGTCGTCGGGGACGTCGGGGAGGAGCGCGGCGACGAGGGCACGGCAGGTGCCGGGCGCCTGGCCGGCGTCGTGGTCGGCGGCGGTGCACTCGGCTGCGACGGTGTCGGCGTAGAGGAGGTCGCGGGGCTCCTGGGGGACGAGGCCGACGCGGGTCACCATCTCGGCGGGCGGCGTGCGGTGGGGGGTGCGGCCGCTGACGGTCACCTGGCCGGTGGTGGGCTCCAGCGTGCCGATGAGGGTGGCGAGGAGGGTGGACTTTCCGGCGCCGTTGCGGCCCATCAGGGCGATGGTCTCGCCCTGCGCCACGCTGAGGTTGATGTCGCGGAGGACTTCGGCGCGGCCGCGGCGGAGGGAGACGGCCTTGACCGTGGCCGGGACCTTGACCGTGGCCGGGGCCTCGCCGATTGCCCGGGTCGGCTGGGTCGGCTGGGAGGTGGGGCGGCCTCGGCGGCGCAGCCGGGCGAGCAGGCCGGGGCGGTGCGTGGGGCCGGGGCCGGTGCGGGGGCCCTGCGGGCGGCCGTCCCCTACCCACCCTTCGCCCGTTCCCCGGGGCTCCGCCCCGGACCCCTCGCGGGGCTCCGCCCCGGACCCCGCCGGGGGCTGCGCTCCGGGACCGGTCTGGGGCTGTGCCCCGGAGCCCGCCGGGGGCTCCGCCCCGGGACCGGCCGGGGGCTCCGCTCCGGACCCCGCCGGGGGCTCCGCCCCGGACCCCGCCTGGGTCAGGCGGGTGAGGAGGGGGGCTGTGCGGCGGCGGGCGTCGCGGATGGAGAGGGGGAGGGGGGACCAGTTCGCCAGGCGGCCCAGGGCCACCACCGGGGGGTGGACCGGGGAGACGGCCATGATGTCGGAGGGGGTGCCCAGGACGGCGGGTGCGCCCGGGGAAGGCAGGAGCAGGACCCGGTCGGCGTACTGGACCACGCGCTCCAGGCGGTGCTCCGCCATCAGGACGGTCGTGCCCAGGTCGTGGACCAGGCGTTGCAGGACGGCCAGGACTTCCTCCGCCGCCGCAGGGTCGAGGGCGGAGGTCGGCTCGTCCAGGACCAGGACCTTCGGGTGCGGGGTCAGCACCGAACCGATCGCCACCCGCTGCTGCTGGCCCCCGGACAGGGTGGCGATCGGGCGGTCGCGCAGGTCGTTGAGGCCGAGGAGGTCGAGGGTTTCCTCGACGCGGCGGCGCATGACGGAGGGCGCCAGGCCCAGGGATTCCATGCCGTAGGCGAGCTCGTCCTCGACGACGTCCGTCACGAAATGGGCCAGTGGATCCTGGCCCACCGTGCCGACCACGTCCGCGAGTTCCCGCGGCTTGTGCGTGCGGGTGTCCCGGCCGGCGACCGTGACCCGGCCCTTGAGGGTGCCCCCGGTGAAGTGCGGGACCAGGCCCGAGACCGCCCCGAGGAGGGTGGACTTGCCGACGCCGGAGGGGCCGACCAGGAGGGTCAGCTCACCCTCCGGGAGGGCGAAGTCGGCGTGGGCGAGGGAGGGGGCGGCCGCGCCCTCGTACGTCACCGATACGTCTTCGAAGTGGATCATGGGGGCTGCTTACGCCTCCTGAGAGGGGAGCGAAGGGGGGAGCGGGGCCACCAGGGCCGGGAGGAGGCCGATCAGGATCGCCGCCGCCGGCCAGAGCGGGAGGGTCGGGGCGACGAGGGGGACGACGCCGGGGCGCAGGGCCTCCGGGTCCAGGGACGCGGCCCGGATCAGCAGCGCCGCGACCGCCGCGCCCGACCCGGCGACCAGCCAGGCCCGTACGCCCCACCGGTCCGGCCGGTACCGGGTCCGGATCGACCGGCGGCCGCCGAGGCGCAGCCCGGCCAGGGCCAGGAGGAGGGAGACGAGGAGGAGGGTGAGGCCGTAGCCGGCGCCCTCCGCCGCCAGCAGCCCGTACGTCCCCGCGCACATGCCGAGCAGCCCGCCGAGGGTGAGCACGTTGGTGGTGTGCCGGACGGCGGCGGGAACCCGTGCGGTGCGGCCGTAGCCGCGGGCGTCCATCGAGGCGGCGATGGCCACGGAACGTTCCAGCGCGCCCTCCAGGACCGGCAGGCCGATCTGGAGGACGGCCCGGATCCCGCCCGTGGGACGGCCGCGCAGCCGGCGGGCCGTACGGAGGCGGACCACGTCCGCGACCATGTTCGGCGCGAAGGTCATCGCGACGACCACGGCGACCCCGACCTCGTACAGGGCCGCGGGCAGCGACTTCAGCAGCCGCGCCGGGTTCGCGAGGGCATTGGCGGCGCCGACGCAGATGAGGAGCGTGGCCAGCTTCGCGCCGTCGTAGAAGGCGAAGACGAGCTGCTCCGCGGTGACCCGGCCACCGAGCCGGATGCCCTGCGCCCAGGCCGGGAGCGGGACCTCGGGGAGGGTGAAGAGGGTGTGCACGCCGGGGATGGGGGAGCCGAGGAGCATGGAGAAGACGAGGCGCAGGCCGATGACGAAGAGGCCGAGCTTCACGAACGCCCCGTAGGAACGCGCCCAGGGGGCGTCCGTACGGCGGGCCGCGACCACGTAACCGGCGACGCCGACGATCAGGCCGAGGAGGAGGGGGTTGGTGGTGCGGGAGGCGGCGGTCGCGAGCCCGAGGGCCCACAGCCACCAGGCACCCGCGTGCAGGGCGTTGCCACGCGTGGCCTCGGGAGCACGCCATCTTTTGTACGTCGGCACCCGCGGGCTCCCGGTTGCCCGGTCGGCGGCGTTCGGGCCGGCCGGGGTGGGGACGTCGCGTGCCGCGCCGTGGTGGGTGCGCCCGGCCTGCGGCCGGGCGGGGTTCCCACCCGTACCACCCGTGCGGGGGGAGGGGCGGGTGGCCCCGGTGGGCGGTTGCCCGCCGTCGGCGCCCGTCCCGCCGCTCCCGCCCACCACCGTCATCGGGTGCGGCGGCGGCGGGACTGCCAGAACGTGGCCGCGCCCAGGGCGGCCACCGCTGCGATGCCCGCGAGGAGGCCCGCCGACGGCCCGCCGCCGTCGGAGCCGGCGGCCGCGTCGGCGGCGGGCTCGGCCGGGGCGGTCGCCGTGCCCGTGGGCGTGACGGTGTCCGCGAGGGGCTCGCCGCAGCCCTGCTTCGGGTAGCCCGAGATCGCGCACAGCAGTGCCGCGCTGTTGTAGCGCAGCGGCTTGGCCACCTCCGCCAGCGCCTCGGCCGCCGTGGCGTCCGGGCCGACCTGCGCGCACGCCGTACGCGGAGCGTCCTGCGGCGGGGTTTCGCCCGCCTGGGCTTCGGCGGGCGTGCCGAAGTCGATGACGAGCGCGATCCGCTTCTTGCCCGCCGCCGGTGCGGTGGCCGAGCAGATGGACGCGAAGTCGGGAGCCGTGCGCGGCGGGGCGGCCTGGTCGGCCGCGTCCTTGCTCACCACGAAGTGGAAGCCCTGCACGGAGCCGTCCGCCGGACGCAGCGAGGAGGGGCCCTGGGTGGCGTACGCCCAGGTGCCGCCCGACCCGTCCCAGAACGACCAGTAGCGGTAGGTCGATGCCAGGGCGGGGGACGCGGCGAGCAGGGTCACGGCCAGGGCCAGGACGATGCCGATGACGCCGGCGACGGGGGCGGGCCGGGCCGACAGGGCCGGACGGACCGGGCGGGGACCGCGCATCAGAGCTGGTTCTTCTTCCGGCGGCCGCTCAGCACGATGCCGATGCCCATGCCGGCCGCCGCGCCCGCGAGGATCATCCACCAGACGTTGCCGCCGCCGGAGTCCTCGTCCTTCTTCTCGTCCTTCTTCTCCGCCGGCTGCTCCGACGCGCTCGCGGACGCGCCCTGCGGGGCCGGGCCCGTCGCGTTCAGCGCCGCCACCAGGTCGGTGCCGCCGAAGGACTTCGGGTCGGTGCCGGTCGCGTGCGCGGCCAGGATCAGGGTGGCGAGACCGGCCGGGTTGCCCTTGGACCACTCGGCGGAGTTGGTCTTCAGCCACTCCAGGGCGCCCGCCGCGGACTGCTTGTGCCCGGCCGCGGCCAGGGCGATGACCGCGTCGGCGGTGTTGCCGTGGTCCGCGGTCGACTGGTCGGCGCCCGGGGTCAGGGCGGTGAGGTGGCCGTCCTTCTTCAGGGCCTCCGCCAGGTACCCGGCGCCGCCCTGGGCCGCCGCCACCGGGTCGCCGGCGGTCGCCGGGCAGGCGAGCGGGGCCGCGGGGGTGTCCGTGCGGGAGGGGGCGACGACCGGGCCCATGCCGAGTCCGGCCACCACGACGGCGGCCGTCGCGTCGGCGCTGGCGGACAGCTTGCCGCCGGCCGGCTGGAACGCGAAGGCGCCCCGGTCGGCCGCCGGTTCGGCCGAGCAGCCCAGCTGGAAGGTGAGGAGGGCCTCGTACGGAGACTTGCCCGCCTTCGACTTGACCTCGGCCGGCTTCTCGCCGGCCGCCTCCAGGGCGCGGATCACGAGGGCGGTCGAGTTGGCGTCCGAACCGTTGTCCATGGCGCCGCCGGGGTTGCTGCTCCAGCCGCCGTCGTCCTTCTGTACGGACTTCAGCCAGCCGACCGCCTTCTTCACCGTGTCGGTGTGCCCGCCGACCGCGGCCAGGGCCTGCACGGCGACCGAGGTGGCGTTGGAGTCGATGTACGCCGAGGCGTCGCAGGGCTTGGCGGTGTCCGCGCGGAAGGCGGCGAAGGAGCCGTCGGCGCACTGCTGGCCGACCAGCCAGTCCACGGCCTGCAGGGCGGGCTTCTCGCCCACCGTGGTCTGGGCGAGCAGCGCGAACGACTGCCGCCACACCCCGTCGTACGTGGGGTCGCCCTTGCCGAAGAGACCGGAGGGGACGACGGGCGAAGGGGACGGCGTGGCGACATCGGCGAGGGCCGCGGGGGCCGAGCCCACGCAGAGCACGGCGGAGACGGCGAGCGTGGCGGCGCTGCGGCGGACGTTCATGCGGGGCGGGTGCCTCTCGTGCTGGGGAACCGGGAGGCAGGCAGCACAGCGATGGAGGCTGGTACCGGGCTCCGGCTCCGTTTACCTCGACGGTGCCGGCCGCCGGAGGACCCGGCGGCACGAGCCGCGCACCTCCGGCACGGGGCAATCCGGCTCCCCGCCCCCGATGCTGCCGGGGCGGGTCACGGTTGCGGGTCAGCGCCGGATTCGCACCGGCTTCCCCCCGTACGGAAGTGTGGACGACGCCCATACTCTACCGGCCCGTAGCTCCGGTGCCGGGTGGCGCCGCCCACCCGCGCCCCTTACACGGCGCGGTACGTCACGGGGTCGCTGCCCGGCACCGCCTCCGCGCGCCCCTGCTTCACCAGACGCCGCAGGTGGGCTTCCGCTTCGGAGACGGCGATGTTGCGGGAGCCGTACGGGATCTGCTCCCAGGGCCGGTTCCACTCCATCCGCTCCGCCAGCGCCCACGGGGTCAGCGGCTCGGCGGCGAGCAGTTCCCGCAGCCCGGTCAGCCGTTCCTCGTGGTGGTCCAGCAGTTCCCGTACGCGGCCCTGCGCGTCGGTGAAGGCGTACTGGTGGGCCGGGAGCACCTCGGCGGGCTGGAGGCGGCCGATGCGTTCGAGGGAGTCGAGGTAGTCGCCGAGGGGGTCGGTGACCCGCTCGGAGGAGGGGTCCTCGTAGAGGCCGATGTGGGGGGAGATCCCGGGCAGCAGGTGGTCCCCGGAGAAGAGGCGGCCGTTGCCGGGCAGGTTCCCCGGATGCTTCTCCTCCAGGTGCAGGCAGACGTGGCCGGGGGTGTGCCCGGGGGTCCAGATCGCCCGGAGCCGGCGCCCGGCCAGCGGCAGCAGCTCGGCGGGCACGATCTCCCGGTCGGGGACGGCGGCGCGCAGCCCGGGCAGGGTGCGCATGCGGCCGCTCGCGCGGGCGGCCCGCAGCGGGGCGATGTGCTCCTCGGGGGCTCCGGCGGTGGCCAGCTTCTCGCTCATGTAGTCGAACCAGACGCCGGGTTCGGAGGCCCGGGTCCGTACGACGACCTCGGTGTCGGCGGCGTGCATGGCGATCCAGGCGCCGGAGGCCTCGCGGACCTGGCCGGACAGGCCGTGGTGGTCGGGGTGGTGGTGGGTGATGACCACGCCGTGCACGTCGGCGATGGCGAGGGAGAGGGCGCCGAGGCCGGCGACGAGGGTGTCCCAGGACTCGGGGTCGTCCCAGCCGGTGTCGATGAGGACCGGGCCGCGGTCGGTGTCGAGGACGTGGACGAGGGTGTGGCCGAGCGGGTTGTCGGGGATGGGGACCTTGATGCCCCACACGCCGCCGCCGTGATCGGTGACGTGGGGGGTGCCCTGTGTCGTGTCCTCTGCCATGAAGGGCTCCACTCTCACGAGAACGTGTTGCATTAGTAGCCCAAGTCGACCATCTTCGGGGCGATCTGACTAGTCGTTGGATCTTCGATGTGTTGTACGAGGCGGTTCGGTCAGCTCCGTGGACTCCTAGAACTAGAACTGGTATCAGTTCTGGAACGCCAAGCCGCAGGAGGCATCAGCCATGACCGAGCTCGTGGAACACGGAAAACTGTTCATCGGCGGTGAGTGGACGGATCCGCTGGGCACCGACACGATCAAGGTCGTCTCGCCCCACACCGGGCAGGTCATCGGCAGCGTCCCGCACGCCTCGAAGGCGGACGTGGACCGGGCCGTCGCCGTGGCCCGCAAGGCCTTCGACGAAGGCCCCTGGCCGCGCACCACGCTGGAAGAGCGGATCGCGGTGGTGACCAGGATCAAGGACGCCATAGCCGTCCGCCACGAGGAGATCGCCCGCTCGATCAGCTCCCAGAACGGCTCCCCGTACTCCTGGAGCATCCTCGCTCAGGCCCTCGGCCCGATGATGGTCTACGACGCCGCGATCACCGTGGCGCGCGACTACCCGTACGAGGAGTACCGCCAGGGCGTCCTCGGCCCGATCCTCGTCCGGCGCGAGGCCGTCGGCGTGGTCGCCGCCGTCATCCCGTGGAACGTCCCGCAGTTCGTCGCCGCCGCCAAGCTGGCGCCCGCGCTGCTCACCGGCTGCACGGTGATCCTCAAGCCGTCCCCCGAGGCGGTCCTCGACTCCTACATCCTCGCCGACATCGCCCGCGAGGCCGGGCTGCCCGAGGGCGTGCTGTCGATCCTGCCCGCCGACCGCGAGGTCAGCGAGTACCTCGTCGGCCACCCCGACGTGGACAAGGTCGCCTTCACCGGCTCCGTGGGCGCCGGCCGGCGGGTCATGGAGGTCGCCTCCAAGAACCTCACCCGCGTGACCCTCGAACTCGGCGGCAAGTCCGCGGCCGTCATCCTTCCCGACGCCGACCTCGACACCGCCATCGCCGGCATCGTCCCCGCGGCCTGGATGAACAACGGCCAGGCCTGCGTGGCCCAGACCCGCGTCCTCGCCCCGCGCAGCCGCTACGAGGAGATCGCCGAAGCGCTCGCCGCCGCGGCCTCGGCGCTGGTCGTCGGCGACCCGATGGACCCCGCCACGCAGCTCGGCCCGCTGGTGGCCAGGCGGCAGCAGCAGCGCTCGCTCGACTACATCCGGATCGGCCAGGAGGAGGGCGCCAAGGTCCTGTCCGGTGGCGGGCGTCCGGCCGCCTCGGACCTGGACCAGGGCTGGTACGTGGAGCCGACCCTCTTCGGCGACGTCGACAACTCGATGCGGATCGCCCGCGAGGAGATCTTCGGCCCGGTCGTCTGCCTGATCCCGTACGGGGACGAGGCGGAGGCCGTACGGGTCGCCAACGACTCGGAGTTCGGGCTCAGCGGCAGCGTCTGGACCGGCGACGTGGAGCACGGCATCGACTTCGCGCGACAGGTGCGGACCGGCACCTTCAACGTGAACACCTTCAGCCTGGACATGCTCGGGCCGTTCGGCGGCTACAAGAACAGCGGCGTCGGGCGGGAGTTCGGCCCGGAGGGGCTGAGCGAGTACCTGGAGCACAAGATGATCCACCTCCCGGCAGGGTACGTACCCCCCGCGGCCGGTGCGTGATGGGTGACCGCTGGCACGTCGAGGTGGACCGCGGCGTCTGCATCGGCTCGGGGATGTGCGTGAACCACGCCCCGGACGGCTTCGCCCTCGACTCGGCACGGCAGTCGCATCCGCGGGCGGCGGAGACGGACGCGAGCGAGCCGGTGCTCGCGGCGGCGGAGGGATGCCCGGTCGAAGCGATCGCGATCACCCTCCTGGGCAGCGGCGAGGCGGTGTTTCCTCCGGAGGAGTGAGCGGGCCGGACCGGCGTCGGGACCGGCGTCGGGACCGGCGTCGGGGCCGGGGGAGCGATCCCCGGCCCCGGCTCCGCGTGCGGTGCCGCTCCCGGGACCGCCCCGGACCTCTTCGAGGCCGTCGTGCTTGCGCCTTGCTCAGGCGGGTACGAGCAGGCACGTACGGGAGTGCCTCATGGCGGAGGAGTGGCGGAAGTGATTCGCAAGCTGCAGGCCGTCGCGTTGGACTGTGCCGATCCGGTGCGTCTCGCGCGGTTCTACGCCGATCTGCTCGGTGGCAGGATCGTCGTGGATGCCGAGGATTCCGGCTGGGTCGAGGTGCACGGCTTCGAGGGGATCCCGATCGCCTGTCAGCGGGTGGACGGCTACCGGCCGCCCGAATGGCCCGGCCGGGAGCGTCCGCAACAGCTCCACCTCGACTTCGACGTGGACGACCTCGACGGCGAAGAGGCGCGGGCGCTCGCCCTCGGGGCGACCGTGCTGGAGCGGACGGACCAGCTCCGTCCGGAGGCCAACTGGCGGGTCTACGCCGACCCGGCCGGGCATCCCTTCTGCCTCTGCGTGCACTGAGCCCGCAGGCCCTCCCGGGCGAACAGCCAGATCAGGACTTTTTCGCGGGCGGCGGAGGCGGCTGCGGAGAGGGCTCGGCCGGGGACTGCGGGGACTGCGGGGCCGTGAGGTCGATCAGGCGGCAGACCGTTTCGATGTCGATCTTCACCTGGGCGATCGAGGCGCGGCCCGACAGCCAGGTGATCAGGGCCGAGTGCCAGGTGTGCTCGATGACGCGGACCGCCGACAGCTGTTCCGCCGTCGGCGGGGCCTCCAGTCCCATCGCGTCCAGGATGATCGCCGTCGTGAGGCGGGACACCGTGTCCACCTCCGGGCTCACGCTGCGGTCCGCGAAGGTGAGGGCCCGGACCATCGCGTCCGCCAGGTGCGGCTCCCGCTGGAGCGCGCGGAAGGCGCGCATCAGGGTCTCCGCGACGCGGGCCGCGGGCTCGTCCCCGGCCGGCGGGCGCTTGCGCAGCGTTCCGTGCATGTGCTGGAGCTGGTCCTGCATGGTCGCGACGAGCAGGTGCACCTTGGAGGGGAAATACCGGTAGAGGGTGCCCAGGGCCACGCTGGAGGACTCCGCCACCTCCCGCATCTGCACCGCGTCGAAGCCGCCCCGGCTGGCCAGCTGGGCGCTGGCGTGCAGGATTCGCCTGCGCCGTGCCTCCTGGCGCTCCGTCAGGGGCGGAGACGCCGGTGTGGTGACGGCTGGGGGCACGGCCTTCGCTTCCGCTGTCATCTGTCCCGTTCCGGTTCCGAGGCGTTCCAGTTCCAAGGCGTTCATGTCTGTGGCGCTCATGTCTGTGCCGGGGCGGCCGCGGGAGTCGCCCCGGGCCGTCGCGCGCCCAGCATGGCAGGCGCCCGATCCGTGGCGCGAATCACCTGCCACCCCTCTTACGGTGTGGTTTCCGGCCGGTAGATTCAATGCTCTTCAGCGGATCAAGTCTGAAACTTGTTCTACATTATCCGAGCGGTTACGCTCCGGCGAAAGTGCAGGGAGAAGGGGGCCGAGAGTGACCGCAGAGGCCATGGTGACGAGCCCTCTCACGGGGTCCGAAGCCGACGACAGCCGCCCGTTGCGGATCGCACTCCTCACCTATAAGGGGAACCCGTTCTGCGGTGGCCAGGGCGTCTACGTCCGCCACCTCGCGCGCGAGCTCGTGAAGCTGGGCCACTCCGTCGAGGTCATCGGCGCGCAGCCCTACCCGGTGCTCGACACCGACGCCCTCACCGGCGCCGGCGCCACCCTCACCGAACTGCCCAGCCTGGACCTCTACCGCAGCCCCGACCCGTTCCGCACCCCCAAGCGCGACGAGTACCGCGACTGGATCGACGCCGTCGAGGTCGCCACCATGTGGACCGGCGGGTTTCCCGAACCGCTGACCTTCTCGCTGCGTGCGCGCAGGCATCTGGCGGCGCGGGCGGGCGAGTTCGACGTCATCCACGACAACCAGACGCTCGGCTACGGGCTGTTGGCCGACCTCGGCGCCCCGCTGGTCACCACCATCCACCACCCCATCACCGTCGACCGCAAGCTGGACCTGGCCGCCGCGAAGGACCGCAGGAAGCGGGCCTCCGTACGGCGTTGGTACGGGTTCACGCGCATGCAGGGCCGCGTCGCCCGGCGACTGGCCTCCGTGCTCACCGTCTCCGGCTCCTCCAAGAAGGAGATCGCCGAGCACCTCGGCGTGCGGGACGAGCGCATCCACGTCGTCCACATCGGCGCCGACACCGACCTCTGGTCGCCCGACGCCTCCGTGGCCGAGGTGCCCGGGCGGATCGTGACCACGTCGAGCGCCGACGTCCCGCTCAAGGGGCTCGTGCACCTCGTCGAGGCGCTCGCGAAGCTCCGTACCGAACAGCCCGACGCCCATCTCGTCGTCGTCGGCAAGCGCGCCGAACAGGGCCCGGTGGCCCGCGCGATCGAGACGTACGGACTCCAGGACGCCGTCCGCTTCGTCAAGGGCATCACCGACACCGAGCTCGTCGACCTGGTCCGCAGCGCCCAGATCGCCTGCGTCCCCTCCCTGTACGAGGGCTTCTCGCTCCCGGCGGCCGAGGCCATGGCCACCGGCACCCCGCTGGTCGCCACCACCGGCGGCGCGATTCCCGAGGTGACCGGTCCGGACGGCGAGTCCTGTCTCGCCGTGCCGCCCGGCGACGCGGGCGCGCTGGCCGCCGCGCTGGGCCGGCTGCTGGGCGACCCCGAACTGCGCACCCGGCTCGGCGCCGCCGGCCGCGAGCGGGTGCTGTCCCGCTTCACCTGGGCCAAGGCCGCCGAGGGCACCGTCGTCCACTACCGCGCCGCCATCGAGCGGGCGGCAGCGGCGGGCGGGAAGGCCCCGCGGAACCGGCAGACCCCGACGGCCGCAACGACCACGACCCGGTGACCTCCACCTTCCGTCCGATGCATTTCCCCTCCCCACCCCGCGACCGCGAAGGCAGGACCACGTGCTGACCGTCGATTTCTCCCGGTTCCCGCTCGCCGCAGGCGACCGCGTACTCGATCTGGGCTGCGGCGCAGGCCGGCACGCCTTCGAGTGCTACCGGCGCGGCGCCCAGGTGGTCGCCCTCGACCGCAACGGCGAGGAGATCCGCGAGGTCGCCAAGTGGTTCGCCGCGATGAAGGAGGCCGGCGAGGCCCCGGCCGGCGCCACCGCCACCGCGATGGAGGGCGACGCCCTCGCGCTGCCCTTCCCCGACGAGTCCTTCGACGTCGTCATCATCTCCGAGGTGATGGAGCACATCCCCGACGACAAGGGCGTCCTCGCCGAGATGGTCCGCGTCCTGAAGCCCGGCGGACGCATCGCCATCACCGTGCCGCGCTACGGCCCCGAGAAGATCTGCTGGGCGCTGTCCGACGCCTACCACGAGGTCGAGGGCGGCCACATCCGCATCTACAAGGCGGAGGAGCTCCTCGGCAAGATGGAGTCCGCGGGCCTCAAGCCGTACGGCACCCACCACGCGCACGGCCTGCACTCGCCGTACTGGTGGCTCAAGTGCGCCTTCGGCGTGGACAACGACAAGGCGCTGCCCGTCAAGGCGTACCACAAGCTCCTGGTCTGGGACATCATGAAGAAGCCGCTGGTCACGCGGCTCGCGGAGCAGGCCCTGAACCCGGTCATAGGCAAGAGCTTCGTCGCCTACGCCACCAAGCCGCACCTTCCCGTGGACGCGGCCGCGGCCGAGCCCGTGGGCGCCGCGCAGTGAGCTCTCCCGGGCGCACCGCACCCGAACACCTGGTCCTGGACGGTGTGCTGACCGCCGATCAGGCCGCCGCCACCGTCGCCGGGATCCTCGCCGCGCAGCGCGCCGACGGGGCCATACCCTGGTTCCGCGGGCACCACCTCGACCCGTGGGACCACACCGAGGCCGCGATGGCCCTCGACGCGGCCGGCGAGCACGAGGCCGCCGAGCGGGCCTACGACTGGCTGGTGCGCCACCAGAACGACGACGGCTCCTGGTACGCGGCCTACGCCGACCGCGAGGACGGCGTCGACACCCGCGAGCCGCAGGACGCGAGCCGGGAGACAAACTTCGTCGCCTACCTCGCCGTCGGCGTCTGGCACCACCACCTGTCCACCGGGGACGACGCCTTCCTCGACCGGATGTGGCCCGCCGTGTACGCGGCCGTCGAGTTCGTCCTGCGGCTCCAGCAGCCGGGCGGCGAGATCGGCTGGAAGCGCGAGGCCTCGGGCGAGGCCGTCGCCGACGCGCTGCTGACCGGCTCCTCCTCCATCCACCAGGCGCTGCGCTGCGCGCTGGCCATCGCCGAGTACCGGGGCGATCCGCAGCCGGACTGGGAACTGGCCGCGGGAGCCCTCGGGCACGCGATACGCCGGCACCCGGAGCGGTTCCTCGACAAGTCCCGCTACTCCATGGACTGGTACTACCCGGTCCTCGGCGGGGCGCTGACCGGCGCGGAGGCCAAAGCCCGGATCGAGGAGCGGTGGGAGGAGTTCGTCGTCCCCGACCTCGGCGTGCGGTGCGTGCTGCCGAACCCGTGGGTGACCGGCGGGGAGTCCTGCGAACTGGCGCTCGCGCTGTGGGCGACGGGGGAGTCCGACCGGGCCCTGGAGATCCTGCGCTCGATCGGCCACCTGCGGGCCGACAACGGCATGTACTGGACCGGGTACGTCTTCGACGACCGTCAGGTCTGGCCCGTGGAGCAGACCACCTGGACGGCGGGCTCGCTGCTCCTCGCGGTGGCCGCCCTGGGCGGCGACGAGGCCACGGGCACGGTCTTCGGCGGGCTGACCCTGCCGTCCGGCCTGGAACCGGACTGCTGCGGCTGACGGTTGAAGCTCAAAGGGAGTGGGCACGGGCGCCAACGCGGCCCGTGCCCACTCCCGTTTCACGACCTGCTCTACATCACTTCGACGTAGTCCTCGCGTCCGATGGCGACGTAGTACGGCGCGGTGACGTCGAGGTAGCGGATCTGCCAGGAGCCGTCGCTGCGGGCGGTGACCTTCGTGCTGAACGAGCCGTTCGCGGCGGTCGTCGCGGCGCCCTGGTAGGTCCAGGCGGAGCCGGGAGCCTTGGCCTTGAAGTAGACGCGGACCTTCTGGCCGGCGAGCGGCAGCCAGGCGGCGGTGATGGACTCCTGCTGGAGGACTCCGCTGGCAGTGATCCTGGTCCCGGCGGGGACCTGCTCGGGGGCCAGGTTGTCGCGGACGATCCGGGTCGTCTTGCGGGTCAGCCGGACCGTCGGGGCGGCGGGACCGATGTCGGCGGTGCCGGCGTAGCGCAGGCGGACGTAGTGGCCGTCCTGTTCGGGCGTGTGCTTCAGCTGCTGGCTGAAGGCCGTCCCGAAGGGGGTGGTGAAGGTCTTCACCGTCTTCCACCCGGTCTTGCCGTCCGCGGAGAGCTGCACGTCGACCGTGGCCTTGGCGCCGGCGGGGGCGGACCCCTGCTGGACGGCCAGCTGGCCGAGGACGGTGATCGTCCGGTTCTGGTCCGCAGTCACCTTCAACGGGGAGAAGAGGGTGGTGTGCGTGGCGTCCACGGACAGGCGGGTGGAGAGGCTGCCGGTGAACCACCCGTTGTTGGAGTCGGACGGCAGTTCCACGCGGGCGTATCCGTCCCGCTTGACGGAGTGGGGGACGTCGAAACCACCGGTGGTGTCACTGTTCCGGCTCAGCCCGCACCCGTACGCCTCACACCCCTCGGTGGACACGGTCACCCTTGCGTCCGGCAGCGGCCGGACGGTGCCGTCGGAGGCGGTCCAGGTCACCGCTCCCTTGACGGGTACCGTGCTGCCGTAACGCCCGACGATCCCTCCGGCGGGCTGCCGGACGGTGACCTGGGCGGGCGTCGCCCGCACGTCGAGGTCCAGTGTCCGTTGAGGCAGGACACCGGCCATGCTCCACTGAGGGTCGACCGTGACCTGGAGGTTGGGCTTCGGTTCGAAGCCCTCGTACTGGAAGAGGGCTGCGAAGCGGCCCGCGCCGTCGGTGGTCAGGCGCTCCGTCGCATGGCTGCCCCAGGCGGACCGGCGGACCAGGTGCACCGGGGCGTCCGCCAGCGGCTTCACCTCGTGGGTACGGGGGTGCTCGGCGAGCAGGGTGCCGGAGGCCTTCCCGCCGCGCCGCTCGTAGGAGAGCACCGGGTTGCTGGACTCCAGAGAGCTGAACCGGGGGTTGAGCGCGTAGGCGAAGTTCCGTCCGGCTTCCACGTACTCCTTCTCGTCCTCGCGTCCCTTGCGGAGGACGACGTCGAGGTCGTACATGCCCATGTCGTCGAGGACGAACGGGGCGGAGTCGTTCTGCACGGACGGGCAGGGGTACTCGTCGTCGGGTATGCACGTCCAGTCGCCGAACCCGCCGACCTCGGCCACGGCCGTCTCGCCGTTCTTGGGGCGGATCCGGACCACCGTGTCCCCTCCGGGCACCTGATCGGCCACGACCCGAACGCGGAACTCACCGCCGGACTGGATCACCCGGACCCAAGGCGGGGAGTCGGTGTCATCGGCCTGCGCCACGGACCCGAGCCCGAGGCCGGACGCGGCCGCGGTGACGGCCAGCGCGATGCCGAGCGACGTCATCAACTTGTTCAACGATCCCCCAGGAGGCGGCATGTGTGTGGGTGTCACGGGGTCACCACGGTGAAGGTGGGGCTGGTGACGGGCTCGAGTCCCTTGGCGCCCTCGAAGTGGATGCGCCAGGTTCCGCCCTCGGGGAAGGTGCCCGGCTCCAGCGTGCGAAGGATCGGCCCGGTGCGCCGGAGGAGGGAGCTCCGGTACGTCTTCCAGCCCGTCTTGCCGTCGGCCGAGTGCTGGATGCGGTACACGTCCTCCTCCATGTTCGTGCCGTACCCGAGCCGCTTGCTGCCCTCGATGGTCAGACGGCCCTTCGCGTCCTTGGTGGCCTTCAGACCCCAGAAGGCCACGGTCCGGTCGACCTTCACGGTGATGGGGGCCCGGGTGACACCGTCGAGCAGTGCTCCGGGCTGGTGGGTCACCGCCAGCACGGTGTCTCCGTGCAGGGTGTACCGGTCCCAGACGAACGTGCGTTCCCCATACGGCGTGACGATGCGTCCGCACTTCGAGCCGTTGACGTCCCAGCCTTCGCAGGGGTCCGCCGCTCCCATGAGGCCGCTGTCATCGAGGGGGTGCAGTTCGCCGTCCGCGCCCCGGTAGAAGACCTTGCCCGAGATGCGGAAACGGCTTTCGTATCCCGGCGCCACCGTGGACGGCGTGTCCAGGGCGATGACGACCTTGCGCTTTTCGACGGGAAGTTCCGTTGCGACCTGGGCGGCACCCGCGGCCTCCACCTTCACGGCCGTGCTGGTGTTCCGCGCGCCGTAGGTGAAGGAGGCGGAGAACGTGCCGTCGCTCCCGGCGACCACCCACCGCGGTATCTCCTGGAAGGAATGGCCGGCGAATGTGAGCTCCACTTGGCGGCCCTTGAGCGGGGTCTCGACGCGGGTGCGGGGATTGCGCAGGGTCAGCTTGCCGGTGACGGTCGCCGTCGGCTTCTCCAGGGAGACCGGTGCGGTCGCCGGGTCCAGGGCGATGACGGGGTGCGGCAGGTAGCGCAGCTCGCCGCTGTCGGCGCACGTGACGGCCTTGCCGGCGGCATCGGTGTACCGGACGTCGAGGGCGTAGCGGCCGAGGGACGCGAGTGCGGGCAGCGCGGCGGAGCGGTGTCGCACGCCGAAGCCGGGCCGCGCCGTGGACTCGAAGCCCCCCGCGGTGGCCAGCACCTGCGTGGTGCCCGGCGCGCGCACGTCGACCCGGAGGTCCTTCAGGGCGCCGAAGGCGTCGACCTGTACCCGGGCCGCGTCCGCGAGATCGGTCACGGCGACCACGTCACAGGCGTCGGCGGCCGTGGCGGCGACGCTTCCCGGTGCGGCGGCGACCATGGTCGCCGCGATGCCGAAGGCGGCAACGAGAGCCGTTGCCGTACGAGTTGTCCTGGCGGACATCGGTGGATGCCCTCCCGTCTCATGATGGTCCGAGGGCAGGGTCGGCTCGGCCCTGCCCGGTGTCCTGTTCTGTCTTCGCTTCTGCGGGGCGGGCATGGCGGGACCCCCGTACCGGCCTCGCCCGCCCCGCATCCGTCCGTGCGGCGCAGGAGTCAGCGCACGGGGGCGTAGTCCTCGCGGTGGTGCGTCCGCTCCTCGGTGGAGAGGGTGAACCGGAAGACGCCGCGGGGCTCACCCGGGGCCGCGGGCACCTGGGCCGGTGCGGCGGCTGAGCTGGCGGCGGGCGCCGCCAGATGGGGCGCGGAGTGGGCGGGCACAGCCGCCTGCGTCGCGGTGTTCGTGTTCAAAAGAGCCCCCCCGGGCGAAGTCCAATCGATCAACTCTCGCCCGTACGACCCGCGGCCGGCACGGATGGTTGCCCTCGCATGCCGGAATTTCTGAAAGAAGGAAGCGCACGGCCGCTGACGACATGGCGACGCTCGCCCTCCGGTCGACGGGAGGGCGAGCGATGGATGACGTGCGCGGGGCCCACCGGCCTCGGCGACTGACGGGAAGACGGCCTAGCGGCGGTAGAGGCGGCCCGCCACGGCGTGGCCGATGACCAGGTAGGCGACGGCCGCGATGCCGTAGCCGATCACCACCTGGACCCAGTCGCGGTGGAAGGTGAACAGGTCGTAGGACCAGCCGGCCAGCCAGCTCGCCGCGTCGTGGATGAAGTCGACCAGTGCGTTCCCCTGGTTGGCGTCCAGCAGGTACAGCAGGATCCACAGGCCGATCACGAAGGCCATGACGTCCGCCACGACCGCGACGGCGCGGCCCGCCTGGCTGCTTCCTCTGGTGCGTGCTCGCGTGTGTGTGGGCATGCCGCGCTTCTGGCCGCTTTCCGGCCGGATAAACCCACCGGGTAAACCCGAACGGGTCCCCCGGGTGGCGGAGCCGGATGACCGGGGTGAGGCTGCGGAGGACGCCTCAGTCCCCGGAGGAAACCCGTGTCCCTACCCACCACAGCCGTCCGCTTCCGCCGTGCCCTCACGGCGGTGCTCCTGTCCTGCGCCCTGCTCGGCGGTGCCACCGCCTGCGGCTCGGGCGGTGGCGACAAGGTCGCCGCCGGTCAGGCCGACGAGGTTTCGGTGGCCATGGCCGCGTTCGCCGAGGCCGACGCGGCGGCCTCCGCAGAGGACGCGGAAGCGGCCGCCGCCACTCCCTCGCCCAGTAGCCCGGAAGAGAAGCAGAAGTTCGCCAAGACCCGCTTCGTCGCCAACGCGGGGCTCGCGGCCGGAGCCACGTACCAGTGGATCATCAAGCCTTACCGCGACGGCAAGTTCAAGAAGGGCGCCAAGGGCCGCACCTTCGCCCTGGTCAAGGCGGGCCTGGCGGGCGCCTTCGCCTACAACCGGCTGAAGGCGGCCAGCGAGAACGCCAAGGGCGACCCGCTGCTGTCGAAGGCCGTGGGCCCGCTGACGGCGGGCATCGACTCCCTCAAGGGGCTCGGCACCAAGCTGCGCAAGGGCCAGGCCGGCGACGCCGACATCGGCGCCTTCGAGAACGTCATCAACAGCGTCAAGGAGGCCGGCAAGAGCGCGGGCGCCACGGTGACCGACAAGGTCCCGAGCGCGGGCCAGCTGACCGGTTGACCGGCTGAGACCCCTCTTCTCGCAGCAGGCCGGACCGGAGCATTCCGGTCCGGCCTGCTGCGTGCCCGTTTCACCTGTTTGAATGGGTGGGTGATCGAGTACGTGGTCCTCGCCGGCGCCGGCGCCGCAACCGCCTGGCTGATGCGCCGCAAGCACCGCAGCCGCCAGGCCGGCGCGCCCGTGCCCGGGATCCCGTGCATGGCGCGACGGCCCGCGGGCAGCGGCCGCTGGCGCAGCGGCCGGGTGTACGCCGACCAGGGCGCGGCCCGCTGGGTGCCCGGCCGGGGCGAGCCCGTGGCCTTGACCGGAGCCCGGGCCACCGGCGTACGGGCCCCCTCCGTGAAGGAGGGCATCTCCATCAACCCGGGCTCGCGGATCGTGACCTGCGAGTTCCCCGAGGGCAGCGGCGACGGCGGCGACGGCGCCGGCGGCGCCATGGAGATCGCCGTGATGCCACTGGACCTGCGGGAGCTGCTGGCGGCCCTCCCGGAGACGCCTCCGGCATCCCTCCCGGAGCCGCTTGCGGAGGAACCCCCGGGCGCCGAGCCGCGATAGCCCCGACGCACCCCGGCGGACCGGGCCGCGGGCCGCCGGTCCGGGGGCTCCGGGGTTCCAAGGGACGCGCCCTGCGCAAACCTTCGGCCCAGCCCGACAATGGGCGCCATGGCCGACAACACACTCTGGGTGGGCGTGCTCACCGCGGGCACGGCGGTGGTCGCGAGCTGGGTGACCAGCCGGGGTACGGCCCGGGCCGCCCGGATCCAGGCCGAGACGACCGCCGCCGTTCAATCGGGGGCGATGCCGACGCGATCCAGCGGTTCAACGAGTGCTACGCCCCGTTCTGGGCGGCGGTGGTCGCCCTCGTGGCCGTCGCGCGGGAGGTGCTCCAGGAGGGCGCCGTCCCCGTCCCCGTCCCCGCCCCGCGGACCCGGACGCGCCGGCCGGGAGTGCGGCGGCGGCCGGGGCCGGGGCCGGAGGGGGAGCGGGTCCGCTAGCTGTTCAGCTCCGCCAGGACCCGCAGGGTGTGCGGGTCGGGGGCGGTCAGCAGGAGGTCGGTCACCGGGCCCTTGCGCCACAGTTCGAGGCGCTCGGCGATCCGCTCCCGCGGCCCGACCAGGGAGATCTCGTCCGCGAACGCGTCCGGGACGGCCATGACGGCCTCTTCCTTGCGCCCGGCCAGGAACAGCTCCTGGATCCGGTGCGCCTCCTCCTCGTAGCCCATCCGGCCCATGAGGTCGGCGTGGAAGTTGCGTGCCGCGTGGCCCATGCCGCCGATGTAGAAGCCCAGCATCGCCTTCACCGGGAGGAGTCCCTCCGCGACGTCGTCGCAGACCTTCGCGCGCGCCATCGGGGCGATCATGAACCCCTCGGGGAGCTCGGACAGCGAGGCCTGGTAGACGTCCGTGCGGGTCGGCGACCAGTAGAGGGGGAGCCAGCCGTCCGCGATGCGGGTGGTCTGGGCGATGTTCTTGGGCCCCTCCGCGCCGAGCAGGACCGGCAGGTCGGCCCGCAGGGGGTGGGTGATGGGCTTGAGCGGCTTGCCGATGCCGGTGCCGTCCGCGCCCCGGTACGGGTGGCTGTGGAAGCGGCCGTCCAGCGCGACCGGCGCCTCGCGGCGCAGCACCTGGCGGATGACGTCCACGTACTCCCGGGTCGCCGTCAGGGGGCTGGAGGGGAAGGGGCGCCCGTACCAGCCTTCGACCACCTGCGGTCCGGACAGGCCGAGGCCGAGCATCATCCGGCCGCCGGACAGGTGGTCCAGGGTCAGGGCCTGCATGGCGGTGGCGGTCGGGGTGCGGGCGGCCATCTGCGCGATGGCGGTGCCCAGGCGGATGCGCGAGGTGTGCGCGGCGATCCAGGTGAGCGGGGTGAAGGCGTCCGAGCCCCAGGCTTCGGCGGTCCAGACGGAGTCGTAGCCGAGGTTCTCGGCTTCGGCGGCGAGGTCGAGGTGGTCCGGATTGGGGCCGCGGCCCCAGTAGCCGAGTGCGAGTCCGAGGCGCATGTGACGGTCCCCTCCACGAATCTGACGATGCGTCAGGTGACTGTAGGGCAACGGCCCCCCACCCGGAAGGGTGGGGGGCCGTTGTGCGTGAGCGTGCCCGGGATCAGCCGCGCTGGATGCCCGAGGTGTCGTTCAGGACGCCGCGGCGGCCGTCCTGGGTCTGGGCGATCAGGGTGGCCGGACCGCGCTGTTCCACGGCCAGGTACCAGGTGCCGGGCGCGAGTTCCGCGATCGGGGCGGGGCTGCCGTCCTCGGCGAAGAGGGGGCGGGCCACCGGAACGGCGAACCAGAACGGCGTGAAGTCCGCCGCCGGGGCCGGGGCCGGGGTCTGGTCCTGCGGAGCCTGGGCCTGCTCCTGGCCGCCGCCGTAGGGCGGGACCGGCTGCGGGGCGGCCCCGTACGGCTGCGGCTCCTGGCCGCCCGGGTATCCGTACCCGGCGCCCGGCTGCTGCTGGCCGTACGGCGGGACGGCGGTGGTGGCGGGCTTCGGGTCCGGCACGAGCTGCCCGGCGAGCGCCGGGACCTTCGCGCCGAAGAGGGTCACGCCGGCCAGCGCCGCGGTGGCGAGGAAGGCGATGACGGCGCCCGCGCCGAGGTCGGCCCCGGTCGGGCAGGTGATGAGTCCCCAGAGCGCGGACCAGGCGGCCGCGACGGAGAGGACCGTGCCCCAGGCCTGGAAGGGCAGGCCCAGGAGCTGGCGCCCGGCGGGCTGCAGGCGGGCGGCGACGAGCAGGCCGACGGCGATGAACGCGAGCAGGAAGATGCTCGGCAGCGCCAGCCGGTACACGTCGGTGTCCCATGCGCTCGGTGCGTCGACACCGGGCGCGGAGTAGAAATCGAGGAACGAGGCGATGAACAGCAACGCCGCTGCTCCGATCACCACGCCGTCGCCTCGAGTGAGGGATCGGATGTTCACGTCTTAGGTGTCCTTCTCGGTCTCGTCGTCTCGTGGTGCCGTGGGTGCCCGCCGTGACGCAGGTGGCGGGCGGGCACCATCGTACGGAGCTTCGCCGCGGCCGAGAGGATCGGGGCTGCGGGCCGTCCGGAGGGACGGTCCTGGTGGCCCTACCCGCCGAGGAAGCCGACGATGCCGTCCGCGATGCCCTGGGCCGCTTTCTGGCGCCACTCCGGACTCGACAGCTGTGCCGCGTCCTTGGCATCACGCATGTTGCCGCATTCGATGAACACCTTGGGGCGGGTCGAGAGGTTCAGTCCGCCCAGATCGTCGCGGACCACCAATCCGGTACCGCTGCCGAGGTAGTTGGCTGGGGCGGAACCGGTGGTCCGGGCGAAGTTCCCGGCGATCCGCTCGCCGAGCTGCCGGGACGGTTCGATGATCTTCGCGGTGTCGGCGCCGCCGCCCTTGACCTTGGCGGGGAGGATGACGTGGAAACCGCGGCTGCCGGCCGAGACCCCGTCCGCGTGGACGGAGACCACGGCGTCGGCGGCGGCCTCGTTGCCGATGCGCGCGCGCTCGTCGATGCAGGGGCCGAAGGGGCGTTCCTTGCCGGCCTCGTGCGTGAGGACCACCTTGAGGCCCTTGGCCTCCAGGACGGTGCGCAGGCGGCGGGACACGTCCATGCTGAACTCGGCTTCCATGTAGCCGGAGTTGGTGGTCGTGCCGGTGGTGTCGCACTCCTTGCGGTTGGTGCCGATGTCCACCTGGCGGTTGATCTCGGTGGTGTGCTTGAAGTTGCCCGTGTTGTGACCGGGGTCGATGACGACGGTACGGCCGGCGAGGGCGTTCGCCCCGGCGGGGGCGGTCCCTCCGGGGGTCGCGCCGGGGGTGGGGCCGGTCGGGCTCGCGGCGGGGTTCGCGGCCGTGTCGGCGCCGCGGAGGGCAGCTGTGCCGACGTCGAGAGCGGCATCACGATCCGGGGCGGCCGCGAGTCGTCGCTCGCGCCCCCGCCCAGCACCTCGGTCAGGACCCATCCGGCCAGGCAGGCCGGGGCGATCGCGGCCGCCGCGACGACCAGGGTCGACCGGCGGGCGTACCAGGGCCGGTCCGGACTGATGGAGCTCGCGGACTCGGGGAGCGGCGGGGAGCTTTCGTCGTAGCGCACCCGGCGATGCTAGACCGGAGGTCGGTCGGGTGTACGGACCGTGGGCCATCCGGGGGCGCGGTGCGGTTATATGCTCCGCTGACCTGGTGCACCCCCGGGGCGTGAGCGCCGTGTGCGGGTGCGGCGCCGTTGCCGGGGGCGCTGCCTACGGACCCCCGCGCCTCACGCGCCGGCGGGGCTGGACATGGCTGACGCCGACGGGTTCCGGAGGCTGGCTGGGGTCAGATGCCGGTGCCCGTGCGGCGCAGGACGCGCAGGGAGTCGGTCACCGAGACCTCCTCGAAGGCGCCCGAGGCCAGGGCGCGCAGGTAGATGCGGTACGGGGCCTGGCCGCCGTCGGCCGGGTCGGGGAACACGTCGTGGATCACCAGCGTGCCGCCCTCGGCGACGTGCGGGGCCCAGCCCTCGTAGTCGCCGGTGGCGTGCTCGTCGGTGTGGCCGCCGTCGATGAAGACCAGACCGAGCTTGCCGCCCCATGCCGCGGCGACCTGCGGGGAGCGGCCGACGATCGCGATGACGTGCTCCTCCAGACCGGCCTTGTGCAGGGTCCGGCGGAAGGTGGGCAGGGTGTCCATCAACCCGATCTCCGGGTCCACGACGCTCGGGTCGTGGTACTCCCAGCCGGGCTGCTGCTCCTCGCTGCCCCGGTGGTGGTCCACGGTGAGCGCGCTCACCCCCGCCTCGCGGGCGGCGTCGGCGAGCAGGATCGTGGAGCGCCCGCAGTAGGTCCCGACCTCCAGCAGCGGCAGCCCGAGCCGCGCCGCGGAAGCGGCCGCCTCGTACAGCGCGAGGCCTTCCCCCACGGGCATGAACCCCTTGGCGGCCTCGAAGGCGGCGAGGGTCTCCGGCTTGGGGCTGGCCATGGTGTTCCTCCTGCGGATTGGGCGGCATGCGGGATGCGGCGTACGTCGGCGCACGTCGGCGGCCCATGCTGCCTTACCCGCTGGTAGGACGCCATGCCCGGGGCCGCGGGCGATGAGCGACCCACCCGGCCTGTTGACAGTTTTACTTGTCATTCAGTCTCTCGACAGGTAGACATGTCACATGAACGATTCGGCATCGATCCCGACCCCCGACAGGAACGACGAGGACTTCTGGGCCACCGTCACGGCCCTGGTGGAGCCGGCCTGGAGCGAGCCCGCCGAGGACGAGGCGTTCGCCATGGACGACCAGGTGCTCGACGCGGTCCGGCCGCTGGCCCAGCGCATCTCGACGCGCGCACAGGCCTACCGCACCGCCGGCAAGCCCTTCGACGCCGCCCTCATGGCCGCGCCCGACGTGCAACTGGCCCTGCTGCGGGCGCTGTACGAAGCCAAGCGGTCCGTCGACCGGATGGCGGAGAGCGCCGCGACCGTCGCCGGCCGCAGCGGAGCCAGTTATGCGCAGCTGGGCGCGGCCTGGGGCGGCATCAAGCGCCAGTCCGCCCGCCTCAAGTGGCCCCACGCGGTGGCGAAGCGCTCCACCAGCGAGTCCATCCCGCTGCGCTACGCGGGAGGCACCGCCGTCATCCACCACGACCCGGACGCCGACGCCTGGTGGTACACCGCCGAAGCCGCGGACGGACGGGAAGAGGAGTCACAGGCCGTGCACCCCACGTACGCCGAGGCCATCGCCCGGGCCACCGAATTCCTCCTGGGCAGCCCCGAACCCACCGGTCCGGCGGCTTCCTGAGGGCGCGTGCGTCGCCCGCTCAGCCGGGGCAGCCGCAGGAGGGCTTCGGCGACCTCCCTCGCCCGCTCCACCGGATCCACGGGCTGCCGGTCCTCCGGCAGCCCGGGTGTCCGCGCGCCACTCGACACCGGGATCCCGGTCACGAGGACGGCGCGTGCGGTGCGGACACCCCCTAGGTCCTGTCGTCAAACTCCCGTCTGCCGCGCGACGCCTGGCACGCACCAGACGCCGCGCGGCCGCCCTTCGGGCGACGACGGGATTTTGACGACAGGCCCTAGCGGGCGAGGCCCTCGGCGCTGTCCGCGGGGCGGACCTCGGTCCCGAGGCCGGTTGCGGAGAGGATCGTCTCGACGGTCTCCTCGACCGATTGCGCGGCGTTGTCGATCCACGTCCCCTCTTGCCCGAGTTCGGCGCGCAGCGCCTCGTCCAGCGGGGACCAGTCCACGGAGAGGGCCTTCTCGCGGGCCTGGTTGCGCTGCCACGCGACCGCCGGGCCGGGGGCCAGTACGACGACGTGCAGCGGCACGGCCGTCAGCGTCGCACGGTAGAAGTCCAGGTGGGAACGGCGCACCACGACGTCATCGAGCACCGGGACGAAACCGGCCCGGGCGAAGCTGCCCGCCAGGAGGCAGGCGTTGCGGGCCCGCAGGAAGATCTGCCGGTCGGCCTCCGCGTTCCCGTCCGGGGACGGCCACTGCCCACCGCTGACGATCATTTCCTGGAGTGCGTCCACCTCCACATGGGCCGACATCCGCAGCCGAGCGGCCAGCGCGGCGGCCACGGTGGACTTCCCGCTCCCGGGGATACCGGTCAGGAGCAGGGCTCCCGCGGCCGGTTCACGGTCGACGGGCATCTGCTGCAAGGTCATGGAGTTCTCCGGTCGATCACTGGGGCCGGGGGCTGTCCTGGAGCCCCTGCGGTCATCCCCCGCACTCTACGATCACGTCGATCTTGACGGGCCGACGGGGGAGCGGGGGCTGGTCGTCCGTGGGCGTGGGCGTGGGCGGGAGTGGGGTGCGTGCAACGCAGCTTCTCCTACCGGCCGGTGGGGGAGGAGCTGCCGGTGTTCCGGCTGAAGGGCGGCGGCTCCCTGGTCGCCTGCACGCTCGAAGGAACGCACCGGGACCGGGGCCGCACCGCAGCGAATCCCCGCCGCGGCCCCGGAGAACCCGTCCGGACGGGCCGGGGCTACCCCGCGCCCGTGAGGATGGACGCCAGCCCCGTCGTGTGCGGGGTCGGGTCCGTGGGGTGGAGGAGTTCCGTGCGGTGGACCAGGCGGGGGGCGTGGACCGGGACCGCCGTGGTGCCGGGGAAGGTGGTGGCCAGGGAGAGGGGGAGGGCGGTCAGGCCGTGGCCGGCGGCGGCCAGGGCGGCCAAGGCGTGCGGGTCGGTGCCGTGGTGGCGGATGCGGGGGTGGAAGCCGGCGGTGTGGCTGACCTCGCGGAGCCGGGCGAGGGGGACCGCCGCGTCGGGAGCGTCGATCCACTGCGCCTGCGCGAGGTCGGGCAGCCGGACCGAACGGCGCCGCGCCAGGGGGTGGGCGTGCGGGAAGAGCACGGCCAGGGGCTCCTCGGTGACGGCGAGGGTGACGGTGGGGCCGAGGTCCGGCAGCGGGAGGGGGTCGCTGGGCGCGGCCACCCCGTCCACGAGGCCGAGGTCGGCGCGGGAGGTCAGGACCGCCTCGACCACCGCCTCGCGCCCCAGGACGTGGAGGTCGATCTCCACCGGCCCCGCGGCACGGAGCCCGGCCAGGGCCCGCGCGAGTTCCGGACCGAAGGCCGCGGGGGAACAGGCCAGCGTCAGCCGGGCGTCCGGGGCCCGGCGCAGGCGGGCGATGTCGGCGCGGGCCGCGTCCAGGCGCAGGAGCAGCGCGGGGGCGTGTTCCATCAGCCGGACCCCCGCCCCGGTGGGGGCGACGGGCCGGCGTTCGACCAGCCGGGCGCCCAAGTCGGCCTCGAGCGCGGCGATGTGCTGGGAGACGGCCGACTGCGTGTAGCCGAGGACCGAGGCGGCGGTGGAGAAGGAGCGGTGTTCGAGGACCGCGACGAAGGTGCGGAGGAGATGCGGATCCATGGGCATCAGTATCGCTCAGGCATCAGCATCGCTTATACGGGTAGTGCGGATCATCGTTGGACGTGATGGGCAGGCGGCTCGGAGGATGGTCGTCATGAACGCGAACCACACCGCCGCACCCACCGCCCGCATCGCCCTGATCGCGGACCGCTCCGACGCCGTACGGTCCCACGCCCGCGTCCCCGGCCTGCTGGAGGCGCTGCGCCTGCGCGAGGGCCTGGACCTGGACGCCTACTGGATCCCCACCGAGGAAGCCGGCGAGGGCATGGACGGCTTCGACGCCGTCTGGGTGCTGCCCGGCAGTCCCTACCGCAGCGAGGGCGGCGTGCTCACGGCGATCCGGGACGCCCGCGAGAACGGCATCCCCTTCCTCGGCACCTGCGGAGGCTTCCAGCACGCCCTGCTGGAGTTCGCCCGTACGGTCTGCGGCCTGGACCGGGCCGCCCACGCCGAGAACGACCCCGCGACCGCCGGGGCGGACGCCGTGGTCGTCCCGCTGGCCTGCTCGCTCGTGGGACACGAGGGGACCGTACGGGTCACCCCCGGATCCCGCGCCGCCCGGCTGCTCGGCGCGGACCGCACGCAGGCCCGGTACCACTGCAACTACGGCCCGAACCCGCTCCACTTGGACCTGCTCCGGGCCCACGGCATGACCTTCACCGGCACCGACGAATCCGGCGACATCCGCATCGCCGAACTGGCCGAGCACCCCTTCTTCCTGGCCACCCTCTTCCAGCCCGAACTGGACGGCGACGGCACCCGCGCCCACCCGATCGTCACGGGCCTGGCCGCGGCGGCCGTCGAGCACGCGCGCACCCGGGAAGGCGCGCAACCCCGTCCGCATTCCCAAACCCGCCCGTACAACCTCCGGGCGGGTCTGGGGGTCCTCTGAGTGTTCGCTGAACGAATCACGGGGGGATCGATGAACAAGCGCATCAGTGCTGCGCTCTGCACCATGACGGCGATGACGGCCACGGCTGCCGTACTGGCCGTGCCCACGGCCGCCCACGCCGCGGACCCCTTCCCGAGTGGGGTCGCCGCGAGCGCGGGGAACGAGACGGTGGACGTGTACTTCGGTGCGGAGGACACCCTGCCCGAGAACCTCAAGGTCCACCTGCGCAGGAAGGGCGGGACCGCCCGGGTGGCCACCCTCACCAAGTTCGAAGAGCTCACCTCACTGGACCGCTGCGCGCCCGCCTGCGGCCCCGACGTCCACTACGCCCTCCGGGCCGACGTGCCCAAGCTCGCCGCGCTCGGCGAGTACACCGTGGACGTGGAGTACACCGGCACCCCGGCCGAGCGGATCCTGCACAAGGACAGGGCGACGCTCAACTACCAGGTGCGGCCGGTCTTCTCCAGCCTGAAGTCCGCGAACGCGGTTTCGTTCGACCGGCGGGACACCGCCATCTCCGGTGACATCAAGCTCTACGACCCGCGTGACGGCTCGCAGAAGCCGTACGCGGGCGGCGCGTTCAGGGTCGAGAGCGGCGGTGTCACCACACCGCTGGTCGCCGACGCGCAGGGTCACTTCGAGTCCAACGTGACGGTCCCCGGTATCGCCGGCACGGAGGTCGCGGACCCCAGCGGCGAGAACGCGCCCGTGCGGGAGACGGCCATCAGCCTCTCGACCGAGGCGAACGGTAAGAAGGAGCAGGGGAGGGTAGCCGTCCCGATAGCGGCGGTGGAGGCACGTATCGCGCTGGATGCACAGACCGTGACGGGCCCGTACGCGACGCAGGGCAAGGTCAGCGGCTCCTTCACCTGGAAGGCAGCGGACGGCACCTGGAAACCGGTACCCGCCGGAATGCCGATCGCCATCGACGGCGACCGCGTCGAAACCGACACCGTGGGCCGGTTCACCTGGTCCGGCGAGTTGACGCAGGACACCTCGTGGGGCATCAACGAGTGGAACGCCTGGGTGTCCGCGGCACGACAGGACGTGAAGGTGGACGTCACGGGCGGGACCTCCTTCCCCTCGTTCAACGCCAGGGTGGACCACAACAGGATCATGAGGCTGGGAGGTGAGTTCAAGCGCGGTCAGATCCCGGCCGGCATCACCTCGATCACGTTGGAGGTCCAGTACTCGGCGGACGGCAAGAGCGGCTGGACCACTCGCCAGAAGGTGCAAGACTTCATCGCTCACCCCGTGAACGGCGTGCACAGCATCAGGACCGCGCTGCCCTACCCGGGACCGGGATTCGTCCGGATGCGGTACGCGGGCACCCCGGCCATCAACGGTTCGGTCTCGGCCACCGTCAAGGTTGCGCCGCGCACCGAGACGGCGATCCCGGGGTTCAACGCCGCGCCCGAGCCGGTCAAGAAGGGCAAGCCGATCACGCTGACCGGGAAGCTCACCCTGGCCGACCCGGCCCGTAAGCCCCTCGCGGGCCAGTACGTCCACTACTACTTCCGGCCCGCCGGCAGCACGGAGTGGAAGCCCGTGGGCTACTCGATCACCGGAGCCGACGGCACCTTCACCAGGAAGTACACCGCGACGCAGAGCGGCTCCTGGTCCGCCCGCTACCAGCTCACGGACGCGGCGCACTACGTCTCGTCGAGCCGCGTGGACGACGTCGTCGTCACCCCGTGACGACGAGGAACGAAGAACGCCGCCCTCCAGGACCACGGGAAGGTCCTGGAGGGCGGCGTCATGCGGGCCGGGCGGCCCCCGGCGTCAGCCGAAGGACTTGATGCCGCGCCAGTCCACCGCGAGCACCGTCTTGACGGCTGCGTTCGTGTTGGTGGCGGACGGGTAGTACAGCTTCATGTTGCCGGTGTCGGCGTAGCGGACCCACAGGTCGGGGATCCGGTCTCCACTGACGTCCGGGATGGCGATGATCGCCGTGATGTTCGTCGTCGTCCAGTTCGTCCCGTACGGGGTGTCGGCACCCTCGCGCGAGTTGGCCGCGACCTTCAGCGAGTTGATGTCGACGCTGCCCGCGACGGATCCGGGCTTGCCGTGGCGGAGGTAGAGGGTGCCGGAGTCCAGGCTGCGCCACAGCAGGTCGGGCGTGTTGTCGAGGTCGATGTCGGCGATGTTGACGATCTCACGGGGGCCCCAGGCGGAGCCCTCCATCAGCGTCGCGGTCTGGAAGGTGGCTCCGGTGTAGCCGGAGAGCAGCCAGAACTGGGTGCCGACCTTCACGGTGACGTCGGTCAGCTTGTCGCCTGTGATGTCGCCGATCGCCTTCATCGACACCCAGGTGCTCGGGGCGGGGGTGTTGGACGGGAGGCGGATCGCGAGCCGCTGGCCCACGTTGAAGGTGCCGTAGCCGTCGCCGGGGTAGAGGTAGAACGTGCCGTCCGGGTCGACGGCGAACAGGTCGGTGGACCCGTCGCCGGGGTACACGTCCGCGTAGTGGGAGATCAGTGCGGCCTTGGTGCCGTTCCACCACGGGGTCTTCGGCGCGAGAACGGGCTTGCCGTCCGGGCCCATGGTGTAGGAGCCGGTCAGGCCGCCGTACAGCTCGCCGCCCGGGCTGCCCGGGTAGGAGAACAGGTTGGCGTTCGCGTCGATGATCATCAGGTCGGCGATGCCGTCGCCGCCGACGTCGCCCGGGCCGTCGGCGGAGTCCCGCGGCGGCACGTAGGTGGCGTAGTCGGTGCGGGCGCTCACGTTGCCGAGCGAGTCCAGCGAGAAGATGTGCAGCCAGTTCGGGCCGGCGTGCGGGGGCTTGAGCGCGGGGACGGTGAAGGCGCCGTTGACCGCGTTGACGTCGACGTAGACGCCCTCCCAGCCGTAGCGGAACTTCGCGGCGCCTTCGGAGGCGAAGGTCAGGGGACCGGTCTCGCCGAACTTCACGGTCGCCCACGTGGCGCCGTCGGACGTGGCCCGCTTGAACGGCGTGGTCGCCTCGTCCACGGTGGGCGGCGGGGGCGCGGACCCGTCGACGGTGACCCGGCAGGGCTCCGTACCGGGCGGGAAGACCGACGAGGTGGCACCCACGGCGTCCTGCGCCATGGCGTCCCAGGAGTACGTGACCTTGTCCTCGAGCGGGAACGTGACCGGGATCGTCAGTGAGACGGTGCCGCCGCCCGCGGGGGCGGAGACGAGGGTGCCGGCCGGGACGGTGCCGCCGGTCTTCCAGAAGCGGAAGCGCACCTTGGACAGGTTGCCGTCGTCGTCCTTGGCCGTGGCCTTCAGGACGATGTTCGTCTTGCCGATCGTCACACCGCCGCCCGGACCGGGCACGCAGGCGCCGCCGGGTGTGGAGCTGCCGGCGGTCGGCTCGGAGGGCGGGCGGTTGTAGTCGACCACGAACGTGGCGGAGGTGGCACGGAACTTGCGCCAGGTCTGCGTGTCCGACTCGCTGGTGGCGCGCATGCCGAAGGTGATGTTCGTCCAGCCGTTGTCGGCGCCCTTCTGGGCGGCCCCGAGCACACCGGAGTTGTCGAACGCCTCGTACTCGTCGGGGCAGGACGTGGACCAGCCGTGCGCGAAGGACTTCTTCTGCAGCAGCGTCGACCACGAAGGCTGCGAGTTCCACGTCGTACCGGAGGAGATGGAGCCGGTCAGGTAGAACTGGAACTCCCGGTCGGTACAGGACCAGGAGTGGTTGTTCTGCACCTTGAAGGTCGCGCTGGTGACCTTGGCGCCCTTCATCTTCGGGTCGAAGCCCATCCGCCAGAACGAACGGCCCAGACCGCCGGTGTCCGACTCGTAGCCCACGCGGGCGTCGGAGGTGCCGGAGGAGAAGTTGGTGCCGTTGTAGAAGCTGGAGTTCGGGTACGGGCGGTACGCCGTCGTCCACGCCTGCCAGCCGGCGTTCATGGTCGGGTCGATGAAGACCGGGTACTTCACAGCCTGGTCGGCGAGCAGGCCCGTGCCGGCGACGTTCAGTGCGATGTGCGCGGCCCCGGTCTTGTCGCCCTCCAGGGCGATGGGCAGCTGGGCGGACTTCGCGCCGGGCTCGATGCCGCTCAGACCGGACAGCTTCAGGACGTCCGCCGACGTGGAGGCGGCGGTGCGGGAGGCGGTGCCCTCGGGCAGCTCGGGATCGCGGCCGCTGGAGTCCCAGGCGAAGGGGGTCGGTATGGAACCGACTTCGGCGGCGTCCTTGTCGAGGACCGCCACGCGGTTGCCCTCGGTGTCGTGCTGGAACGTGGCGGTCGCCGAACGCAGCCCGTAACGGACGTCGGCGAGGGCCTTGTTCTGGGCGGCCTGCGGGGTCTTCACGATGAGGACCTGGGCGAAACCACCCTCCTCGCGGGCCACGAGCAGCAGGTCCACGCCCGGCAGCACCTCGGAGTAGAGGGCGCGCGGGCCGTCGAGCACCGGTTCGGGCAGAGCGCCCGGCCAGGTGTAGGCGATCGTGTGACCGCCGAACTCGACCTCGGCGAGCAGCGATTCACCGGGCACCTCGGCCCGGGCGAACGAGCGGTCCGCGCGCGCCTTCTGGGCACTGCCGCTCGCGAAGCGCACCGGCAGGGCCGCGTTGACGGGCGAAACGCCGAGCCCGCGCGGGGCCTTGGCGGAACGCTTGAGCTCGTTGTCGATCGGCGCCCACCGGCCCTCCGCGTCCTTCGCGCGCTGCGCGACGGCGTGGGTCTCGGAACGCAGCTGGCCGTTGGGCAGCGCCCAGGTCAGCGAGGTGGCCGTGGTGACGGTGTCTATGAGTACCTGCTTGCCACTGCGAACGGCCTCGTCCACCGCGGTGGCTTCGTCCTTCGGGCGGGTGGACGCCTGTTGGGCGTCACCCGCCTTGCCGCCGGCCGTCGCAGGAGCGGAGTCGGGCTGCCACCAGGTCAACAGGGCAGCTGTGAGGGAGGCCAGCAAGAGGCCGATGGTCAAAGACAGCCGCGTGCGCGTGCGCACGAAGGGGCTGATATAGGGCGACGCGGGCACGGCGGTCTACTCCCGTGGGAACCAGACGGACTGAGGGCAGCACAACCAGCCCCTGACGACAGGCCGCGGGGCAGAGAGCGGAGACACGATCACACAGTCCCCGCGGAGCGTCCATTGATGAGAATTTTATAAGACCGTTACTCGGTATGGGGATTTCCTTGACCATCCGTCACCCATGCCCCGGCTTGCGGTCTTTTAGGGCACCTTGGGAGCCGTGGATGTCCGGATTGACCACTGTTCCCGGATGGTGCTCGCTGGTCCCCGTTCATGACGGCATGGTGCGTGAGTCAGTTCACTTCGCGGATGCACAAGCGGAAGCAAACGTTCTTGCCTCTGTGTGACCCATGACGGAGAGTTCGCACGCACGCGCCTGAGCCAGGCGTGTGCCTTTTGGTTTTCCGCACCTCACTGGTGTCTGAATTGTCAGGGTGGGAGTCGACGCACATGCGTGCTTCAGGTCCGCTGTCATGGCTGGGGCGGGGACGCCCAGCCGTGACGGAGTCACAACGACTGCGCCGGCGGCGAAGCCGCACGGCGACCGTCATCTTGCTGTCATCGGTATTGACGGTGATGAGCCTGGGCGGGGAGGCGCTCGCCATCCCGGGGCCGGGCATGGACCGTGAGGAGTCGACCACGACGGTCGACCTCCCGGACCTGCCGAAGGCGACCGAGCTCGACGGGGACGGCGGGGCGCAGAAGGCGCTGACCACGGCGCGCGAGGTGCCGGTCGACCCCTACGACCCGAAGGCCACCGCCGCGTGGGCCGCGGGCACGGGCAATGCGACGCTGTCGGCGGCCACCCAGCCGGGCGCCACCGTCCCGGTCACCAACGGCCTGCCGATCGCCCTCGGCGTCCCCGAGGGCACCGACCCGGCCACCGTCGCGGGTGACTGGAAGGTCGAGCTCGCCTCTCCGGCCACCTCGCAGGACGCGGGTGTGTCCGGTCTGGTCATGAAGGTGACCCCGCCGGCCACGGTCGACCCGGCCGCCGAGGTGTCCCTCAGTGTCGACACGACCGGCTTCGCCGACCTCTACGGCCCGCAGGCCGCCGACCGCTTCGGCCTGGTGCTGCTGCCCGAGTGCGTCTACTCCTCCCCGAACGCGGGCGAGTGCGCGGACGACGGCGGCATGCAGGCCATGTCTCTCACGTCGGACCCGGACAAGGCAGGCGAGGCAGACAAGATCGAGCGTCTGAGCTCCACCGTGGAGACGGTGCCGGCGAAGGACGCTCCGACCAAGACCACGGCGGCGAAGGGATCCCCGACCCGCAAGGTCCTCACCGGCACCCTGCCAGTGGCGCGCCTGCTCGGCGACGGCTCCGGCTCCGCCAAGCCGGTCAACGCCTTGCTGGGCGAAGACGGCCGACCCGTTGTCAACGCCTCGCTGAGCGAGGGCGTCCAGCCCGTCGCCAATGCCGCCGGCGGTTCGGCGGTCGGCATGCTCGACACCGGTTCCTCGGTGCAGGGAGACTTCACGGCCTCCCCGCTGCTGTCCTCCGGTGACTGGTCCGCCGGTTCCTCCTCCGGCGCCTTCACCTACGGGTATCAGGTGCAGACCCCGGAGACGGCCGGCGGCCTGATGCCGAAGGTCAACCTGTCCTACTCCTCGCAGTCGGTCGACGGCCGCACCTCCTCGACCAACAACCAGGCCTCCTGGATCGGTGACGGCTGGGACTACAACGCGGGCTCCATCACCCGCACGTACGCCAACTGCCGCGAGGACTCGAAGAAGGCCGGCTCCAACAACGCCACGCACCGCACCGCGGACCTGTGCTGGGGCTCGGACAACGCCACCCTCTCGCTGGGCGGCATGACCACCGAGCTGGTGTGGGACGCAGCCAAGGGCACGTGGTTCACGTCCAACGGCGACGGCTCGAAGGTCGAGCGCCTCACCGGCCAGGCCACGGGCAACGGCGCGAAGGACGGCGAGTACTGGGTCGTCACCACCAAGGATGGCACCAGGTACCACTTCGGCCTGAACAAGCTGCCCGGCTGGTCCGACCACGGCTCCGCCGCCGACGACCCGACCACGGACTCCGTCCTCACGGTTCCCGTCTACGGCAACCACCCGGGCGAGGACTGCTACAAGGCGGGCGACTGGGCCAACTCCTACTGCACGCAGGGCTGGCGCTGGAGCCTCGACTACGTCGAGGACCTCCACGGCAACGCCATGTCGCTGTGGTGGAAGAAGGACCAGAACTACTACGCCCGCAACTTCAACTTCAAGGCGCCGGTCGTCTACGACCGCGACGGCTACCTGTCGCGCATCGACTACGGCCAGCGCCGCGACACCATCTTCAGCACCGAGGCCCCGGCACGCATCGGCTTCAGCGTCGCCGAGCGCTGCTACACCGTCGGCAGCGTCGCCTGCACCGAGGACAACTTCAAGTCGAAGGACCCCGGCCAGTACCGGCCCTGGTTCGACACCCCGGCCGACCTGCGCTGCGAGTCCGGCAAGAAGTGCTGGAACGCCGGTCCGACCTTCTGGACCCGCAAGCGCCTCGACAAGATCACGACCTCGGCCCAGCGCCGTACCGACACCACCGCCCGACAGGTCGTGGACGTGTACCAGCTGAAGCAGAGCTTCGCCGAGCTGAAGACCGGTCCCAATACGGCCCTGTGGCTGGAGTCCATCCAGCGCACCGGCTACGCCCGCAACGGCTCCACCGACGCCAGCGTGGCACTGAGCCCGGTCCGGTTCGAGTCGAACACCGAGGACATGCCGAACCGCGTCCTCGCGGTCAACCCGCAGCGCCCCGGGTTCTCCCGGCTGCGCATCGCGCGCGTCATCAACGAGTACGGCGGCGAGACCGTCGTCACGTACAAGCCGATCGAGGGCTCCTGCCTCTCCGGCCCGCTGCCCGGCAAGACCGATACGGCGGCGCTGAAGTCCAACGACCGCCTGTGCTACCCGTCCTTCTGGAACCCGGACCCCGAGGTCGAGGACATCGACTGGTTCCACAAGTACGTGGTCCAGTCCATCGAGGAGCTCCCGAACGTCGACGGCGCGTACGGGACGAAGACTGCCTACACGTACAAGAACCCGGCCTGGAAGCTCGCCGACACCGAGTTCACCAAGAAGTCGACGCGTACGTACTCGCAGTTCGCGGGTGCCGAGCAGACCACCGTCATCACCGGTACCGAAGATCCGGCCATCGGCAGCAAGCAGTCCAAGGCCGTCACCCGGTACTTCCGCGGCTTGGGCGACGCCGTCCCGGTCAAGGACGTCCACGGCAACGTCGTCAAGGGGGCGGACGGCTCGACCGTCTACGACCGTCAGGCCTTCGCCGGCCGCGTCTCCGAGGAACTCAGCTACAGCACCGCGACCGACGCCGACACCGACTGGCTGTCCCGGAGCATCACGATCCCCGAGGCCACGGAGCTGGCCAAGCGGAACCGCGACGACGGCCTGGACCCGCTGAAGGCCTGGCGGGTCACGGAGCCGGAGGAGATCGCGTACACGAAGTCCTCGGGCACCAACGAGGACGACCCGCGCACCCTCCGCGAGGTCCGTACGAAGACCACCTACGAGTCGGCGTACGGCCTGCCGACTCTGGTGGAGTCCTTGGGCGACACCGGCAAGCCCGGTGACGAGTCCTGCACCAAGTCGGAGTACCTGCACCAGACCGCGAAGAACATCATCGGTCTCTCCAAGCAGGTCCTGGTCTCCCCGACCACCTGCGCCGCGGCGAACTTCACCGACCTGTCGACGCTGAGCGGCGCCTCCCGCACCTCCTACGACGGCACGGCCTACGGCACCGCCCTGGCCGGCACCACCCGTGGTCTGGCGACCGAGTCCTGGTCGCTGAACGGCGCGGGCACCGGCTTCCAGAGCAGCGGTACGAACGGCTTCGACGCGATCGGCCGAGTCATCCGGGGGACCGACCCGGACGGCAAGTCCTCCACGATCAGCTTCGACCCGCCGACCGGCCAGGTCTTCAAGGTCACGCAGTCGAACAGCCTCGGCCACACCCAGGTGCAGGAGCTGGAGCCGGGCCGCGCGGTCACTCTGAAGACGACCGACGCCAACGGCCTGGTGAGCGAAGCCGCGTTCGACCCGCTGGGCCGGATCTCCGAGGCGTGGGCCGCGGGCCGCACTCCCTCCGCGTCCGCGGTGCCCGACTTCCGGGCCGAGTACACGATCCCGCCGGAGGAGACCGACCCGCAAGACTCCACCCTCAAGATCCGCAAGCCTCCGTTCGTCACCACGTACTCCCGGGGCGACGGGGGCCGGATCGAGACCTCGGTGACGCTCTACGACGGCCTCGGCCGCGAGCGTCAGTCCCTGGAGGAGCCGGAGAGCGGTGACGGCTACCTGGTCACCGACACCCTGTACAACAGCTCCGGCGAGGTGTGGCAGACCAACAACGCCTACCTGACCAAGGAAGCGAAGATCGGCGAGCTGTTCACGCCGCTCGCAGACACCGCGATACCCAACATCACCCGTTACACCTACGACGGCCTCGGCCGCGTCCTGGCGGAGACCCCGTACATGAAGTACGTGGACCCCCAGACCCAGCAGACCTCCTCCAAGGCGTACCCGGAACGAGCCACCCGCTACGAGTACGGCCAGGACTGGTCAAAGATCATCAATCCGGCGGGCGCCTCGTCCTACCGGGTCTACACCGACGCCCTGGGCCGTACGGTGCGCACGGACAGCTTCAACTCCGCCGCACCCAAGGGCTACACGTCCGTCTCCTACGAGTACGACGCCCGCGGCCAGCGGGTGAAGGCCACCAACTCGGCCGACCCGACGCACCCGTGGACCTGGACGTACGATCACCGCGGCCGGATGGACTCCACGACCGACCCGGACGCCGGTGTCAGCCGCACCGAGTTCGACCACCTCGACCGGGTCGTCACGAGCACCAACGCCCGCGGCGTCAAGGTGTGGAACGAGTACGACCAGCTGTCGCGGCCGAAGCAGCAGCGCATGAACGACGCCAACGGCACGCTGCTGGCCGACTTCTCGTACGACAGCGCCCCGGGCGGCAAGGGAATGCCCGCCGGCGCCACCCGCTACACCGATGGCCTCGCCTACACCCAGAAGGTCAACGGCTACACGAAGGACTACCAGCCCACCTCGACCACCCTGTCGCTCCCGCAGCAGATGGTCGACACCTGGGGCTTCGCCAAGGACTACAACTACAGCTACAACTACAGCGACACGGGCAGGCTGGAGGACGCGCAGCTCCCGGCGGTCGGCGCGCTGGACGCCGAGAAGCTGGTCGTCCGCTACGACAAGAACGGGCAGCCGCTCTCCGTCTCCGGCAAGGACTGGTACGGCGCCGAGACGGTCTACTCCCCGTACGGCCAGGTGCTCCGTTCGACCCTGGGCGCCCAGCCGTACCGCGTCTGGACGCAGAGCTCCTTCGACGAGTCCAGCGGTGAGCTGAAGGAGCAGGCGGTCTACCGGGAGCAGAACACCGCCAGTCTCGTCGGCGGCAACCTGGTCTCCAACCGGGCGTACAGCTACGACCCGGCCGGCAATGTCACCTCGGTCCAGGAGAAGTCCGTCGGGATCGAGGAGCGCCAGTGCTTCTCCTACGACCCGCTGGGTCAGCTGAAGTCGGCCTGGACCTCCAAGGACCAGACCGCCTGCACCACCCCGAAGAAGACCGACGGCACCATGAACGTCGTCGCG
This sequence comes from Streptomyces stoeckheimensis, assembly GCF_045822005.1. Taxonomy (NCBI): domain Bacteria; kingdom Bacillati; phylum Actinomycetota; class Actinomycetes; order Kitasatosporales; family Streptomycetaceae; genus Streptomyces; species Streptomyces stoeckheimensis. The sequence continues at coordinate 6,250,000 of NZ_CP169550.1, forward strand.
GGCAAGGACGGCTCCGGCTACTGGCAGGAGTACGAGTACGACCTCCTCGGCAATCGCACCAAGCTGACCGAGCGGAACCTCGCGGGTGACACGGCGAAGGACGCCGTCAGCACCTACGAGTACGGTAAGAACGCGGCGAAGGACCAGCCGCACACGCTGACCAAGGTGACGAAGAAGTACGTCACGCCGGCCGGCGCGCAGATCACGGCCGAGGCCACGCGCCTGTACGAGCTGACCGGCGAGACCAAGTCGGTCACGTCGGTCCAGAACGGCGACAAGCAGGACCTGACCTGGACCTACGACGGCAAGGTCGACCGGATCACGGGCCAGGGCTCGGGCGGCAAGAGCCCGTACGTGGGTCTCGGCCAGAAGTGCCTCGACCTCAAGTCCGGGCTCGCGAGCGCCGGCAACGCCATCCAGCTGTACCAGTGCAACGGCACCGTGGCCCAGGCATGGCACTTCGACCCGGTCCCGGGCCAGGCGGACGCCAAGCTGGGCACCCTGGAGGTCTACGACACCTGGTGCATCCAGCCGGCCTCGAACACGGCGGGCGCTGCGGCCCAGGTGCAGAAGTGCGACGGCTCCGCCGCGCAGCAGCTGAAGCGCAACGCCTCGGGTCAGCTGACCCACGCCCCGTCCGGTCTGTGCCTCGCGGTCCAGGGCGGGACGAACGCCAACTCGACGCCGATCGTCCTGGCCACCTGTGACGCGGCGCAGGCCGCCCAGCAGTGGCTGCCGCAGAACGACACCCGTCACATCTACGGTCCCGACGGTTCGAGCCTGCTGACCATCCAGGGCAAGCAGGCGACCCTGAACCTCGGAGAGGCACAGGTCACCGTCCAGCCGGGCGGCGTCCTCGTCCGCACCGAGCGCACCTACTCCGCCCCCGGCGGCGCGGTGCTGCGCTACGCCAATGGCAGCGCCGGCGACTCCCTGACGGCCCTGGCGATGGATCACCAGGGCAGCATCTACGCCGAGGTCGCCCTCACCGCCGGCCAGCCGGTCCGGGTCCGCAAGCAGGACCCGTTCGGCAACCAGCGCGGTGCTGACACGGCGGGGCAGAACGTCCAGAGCCACAAGGGCTTCCTGGGCAAGGACCGCGACGACGCTTCCGGCTTCCAGCCGCTGGGCGCCCGTCTCTACGACCCGCTCGTCGGCCGTTTCCTTTCGGCCGACCCGATCCTCGATCTGAACGACCCACTGCAGTCCAACGGGTACGCCTACGCGCACAACAACCCGATGACGTTCTCGGACCCGACGGGTCTGTCGATCAGCCTGACCGCCAGCGAGCGCGCGGCGGCCCTCGCGGGCGCGGGTCTGTCGGCGGCGCAGGTTTCCCAGGCCGAGGCGATGCAGGGCAAGTCCCTCACCTCCGTCATCCTCGCCGTGGCGTGGGACACGCTGAAGGACTTCATCGGGATCAACGACGCCATGGGCTGCTTCGGCGGTGACATGTGGTCCTGCGGCAGCCTCATCATCGGGGCCATTCCGTGGACGAAGCTCGGCAAGATCCCCTCGGTCATCAAGGCCGTCAACCGCACCATCAACGCCATCCAGGCGTTCAAGGCGGCGAAGAAGGCCGCCGAGATGGTGCTGAAGGCGGCGAAGGCCGCCGAGGCGGCAGCGCTACAGGCCAAGAAGGCCGCGATCGAGAAGGCCAAGAAGGAGGCCGCGCAACGGGCCAAGAAGAAGGCGGCCGAAGCCGCCAAGAGAACGGCCGACGCGGCAGCCGCGGCGAAGAAGAAGACGGGTAACGCCGTCCAGAAGAAGGCCCAGGTCAAGGCTGCCCCGAAGGCTTCCACCCAGTCCGGTGGCAAGGGCGGCGGAAGCAAGGCCGGCGCGGCCAAGCCGGGAGGTTCCTCCGGCGGTTCCGCCCGAAGCAAGGGCGGATCCAGCGGCAGCGGCGGCTCGGGCAAGACCGAGGGCGGCAGCGGCGGATCCTGCTCCACCGCCGGCAACAGCTTCGCGCCCGGCACGAAGGTGCTGATGGCCGACGGCTCCGCGAAGGCGATCGAGAAGGTCAAGACCGGCGACAAGATCCTCGCGACCGACCCCAAGACCGGTGAGACCCGCGTCGAGACGGTCAGTGCGGAAATCAAGGGCGAGGGCCTCAAGCACCTCGTCAAGATCACGATCGACGTCGACGGTACGTCGGGCTCCAAGACGGCCGAGGTCACCGCGACCGACGGGCACCCGTTCTGGGTCCCCGAGCTGCGCGAGTGGATCGACGCCACCGACCTGGAGCCCGGTCAGTGGCTCCAGACCGGCGCGGGCACCCGCGTACAGGTCACCGCAGCCGAGCCGTGGACCGCGGCGAACGCCACCGTCCACAACCTCACGGTGTCGAACCTCCACACGTACTACGTGGTGGCGGAGGCCACGCCGGTCCTCGTTCACAACTGTGGATCGCGTGGTGGTGACGATGATCTGGTCACGGTCTATCGAGGCACCGACCAGGGACTGGAAAACATGATCGCGGAAGAGTCGGGTCACCTCATGAGTGATGCTGCGCGCAGCACTTATGCGGGAACCGGTTCGATGGACGAAGCGATGAGGGCGTCGCAGCAGGCTCACGGCGATGCGCTCGCCGCCTGGGGCTCTCTTGACGACTATGTTCAGGCGCACGGGTCATTCGGTACGGAGATGGCGCAGATCGGCCCTCGGTCGATGATGTCGTTCACCACGGACATCAATGTCGCGCGGGGCTTCGGTGGCACCATTTACGCGGCGAGGATTCCGAGAAGCCAAATGATCATGCAGACATTGCCGGGTGCGGGTGAAGCAGAGGTGCTTGTCCCGCACATGATTGCCGTGACGAGGCTGTAGATGTACGTAGAGATTGTTCTCGGCCCGCTTCCGGTGCGCTATTACCCTCGGTCGGGCGCACTGGGCAAGGGGGATCTCCTCCCCGGCCAGGACGAGGGCCGGGAGCAGTCTCTCGTTCGGTCCGACCGGCTGCGGCGCATCGTCATGCCGCTTCCGAGTGGCAGGTCCTACCGGCTGTTCCTGCACTGGAGCGACGGCACGGATCTGGAGGACCTCGACAGGAGGATCGCCGAGGGCGAATCCTGTGAAAGGGCCTTCGACGGCGCACTCGCCGGCGGTGACATGGATCTTCGCTGCCGGACGTGCGGTACGGACTTCCTCGCGGTCGTGGCCGACGCGGGGACCCCGCTGCTGGGGGACATCGCGAACCGGCTCCGCGAACACGAGTTCGTTGATGCGTGTCCGGTCTGTGGTGCCGGATGGCAGCCCCATGTAATGCATGCAGTCGAAGCCGCTTAGCGGCGGAGGCCCGCTGGATGTGATTCCAGCGGGCCTTTTGCCGTCCCGCCCGCGCGGGGCCGGGGGGCGACCGCCCCGGCCACCCTCACGAAGAAGGAGCCCGTGCGGCTCGGAGATCACGACGGGCCCGTACGCGTCGTCGTCACCCCGTGACGGGCCGACGGGCATCGCACTCGAACCAGACCGTCTTTCCGGTGGAGTTCGGGTGCGTGCCCCAGCGGTCGGTCACCGCCTCGACCAGGAGCAGGCCGCGCCCGCCCTCCTCCAGAGGGCCGGGGACCCGGGCCGCGAGCGGGGGCGCCGGACAGCCGTCCGAGACCTCCACGCGCAGCCCCGCGGGCCGGCACAGGATGAGGACCGTGCAGCCCCGCCCGGGGACGTGACGCACGACGGTGGCGACCAGTTCGGTGAGCGCGAGCTCCGCGGCATCGGCCTGGGCGTCGAGCTCCCACGTCGCGCCGGACGCCTTCGCGGAGTTCGTGCGGAGCCTCTGAGGAGGGGGCGGCTCCTCGGGGGTCGGGTCACTCGTTCGGCATGCGCACATACGTTTCTTCCTGCGCCGGACGAGTGGCCGGGTGGATCGCCCCGCGGGATCGGGGGGAAGTCCAGGGCTGACCCGGACCCGCGTGTGCAAAGGAAGGCCGACATGAAACCCGCCCGCTCCCTCGCCCTGGCCGCCGTGACCTCGATCGTGCTCCTCGCCGGCAGCGCGTTCTCCGCCAGCGCGTGGGATTCCGGAGACGATCCGCCCAAGCCCGCGCCCCCCACCGACCCCGGTGTCGTCGCGCCGCAGAGCGCGCACCCGCAGTACCGGGGCGACAACGTCTCCATCCCGGCCGGCGGTTTCGCCTTCGCGCACGTGAGCTGTCCGGCGGGCATGGTGCCCACCGGTGGAGGCGGTCAGACCGGCAGCACGCTCACGTTCCTCACCGACTCCCTGCCCAGTCCCTCGGGTTGGACGGTGGGGGTGAAGAACACCGACACCGGCCAGAGCAACACCGCTTCGGCCTGGGTCGTCTGCACCGCCGCCGTCGGGGCGTAGCTTCATCCTGAACGTAACTGCCCTTACCCTGATGCGGGTTCGGCCGGACACGCCCGTCCGGCCGGCCGCGGCGGACCATCGGGGGACGGGCAGTATGAGCAGCGCGCGCAAGGGTGACGACGACAACGCCGACGGGGGCATAAAGCCGCTCGCGGCCGGTGATCCGAGCCGGATCGGGCCGTACCTGCTGCTCGGGCGCCTCGGTGCCGGCGGGATGGGCCGGGTGTTCCTGGCCCGCTCCGAGGGCGGACGCACCGTCGCGGTGAAGGTGGTCCACGAGGAACACGTGGCCGACGCGCAGTTCCGTGCCCGCTTCCGCCGCGAGATCGACGCCGCGCGGAAGGTCGGCGAGCGGTACACCGCCCCCGTCCTGGAGGCCGACCCCGACGCCGAACGGCCCTGGGTGGCCACCGGATACGTACCCGGGCTCTCGCTGGAGCAGATCGTGCGCCGGTACGGCCCCCTGCCCGTGGACTCCGTCCACGCCCTCGCGGACGGGCTGCTGCACGCGCTCAAGGACATCCACACCGCCGGGATCGTGCACCGCGACCTCAAGCCGTCGAACGTGATGCTGACCGTCGAAGGCAGCCGGGTCATCGACTTCGGGATCTCGCGCGCCCTGGAGACCTCCGTCGAATCGCTGCTCACCAGCACCGGCATGGTCGTCGGCTCCCCCGGGTTCATGTCGCCCGAGCAGGTGCGGGGGCTGCGGGCCGGGGCGAAGAGCGACGTGTTCACGCTCGGCTGCGTCCTGATGTACGCGGTCACGGGCGAACTGCCCTTCGGGCACGGCGCCAGCAACCAGCACGCGGTGATGTTCCAGATCGTGGAGGGCGAACCGGCCCTGGAGCGGGTGGCGGACGCCTCCCTGCGCGCGCTCATCGGCCGCTGCCTGGTCAAGGGAGTGGAGGAACGGCCGGGCGTGGACGAGCTGCTGGCGGACCCCGAGCGGGTCCTCCCGGCGGCGCGCGGCGGGGCGTGGCTGCCGCCCGGCGTGGTGGAACGGCTGGCCCGGCAGGCGGCGCGACTGCTCGACGCGGAGGCGGCACCGGCGGCCGAGGCGCCCGTACCCGTACCCGTACCGGTGCCCGCGCCCGCGCCCGCCGCGGCGCAGACCCCCGACCGGGGGACGCTCGGTCTGCGCCCGGAGGCGGGAGCGGCGGGGGCGGCAGGAGCGGCGGGGGAGTCCGGCGAGCAGGTCGTCGAGGCCGTCGAGGGCGCTGATCCGGCGACCGGGCCGGCAGCCGGGCCGTCCACCGCAGGCGGTGCCGCGCCGCGGGAACGGCGCCGGGCGCGGCGGCGGTTGACCGTCGCGGTGCCGGCCGTCCTGGTGTTCACCGTAGGCGGGGGCACGGTGGCCCTGCTCCAGCCGTTCGGCGGCGACGGCGGCGGGCGGTTGGCTTCGCCCCCGGCGAGCAGTGCGCCCGTGGTGCCCGGCGCCTCCGCCGGCTCCCCTTCGGCGGCGAGCGGTTCACCGGCGCCGGGCGCGCCGAACTCCGAGAGCCCCCAGGCCCCCCAGAGCCCGCCCGTACCGGCGCTGGACGGCCAGGTCGCCGCCGGACAGGGTGCGGCGGCGGGCGCGGGGACCCCCGGCGGGGGCGCCGGCACCCCGGGCGGCAGCAGCGCGACCCAGGGCGGAGGCGGGGGCCCGGCCGGCGGAGGCACCGGTACGGGCACCAGCCCGGGCGCCACCCCGGGGGGCTCGGGCTCTCCGAGCGGCGGCGGTTCCCCGAGCGGCGGCGGCTCGCCCAGTGGCGGCTCCGGCGGCGGCGACGCGGTGCCCGCGTACTTCGCCGGGACCTGGACCTACAAGGGCGATTTCAACATCGGCCAGCCGGGCACGGTGATCATCACCCGGTCCGGGGCGGTCCGCCTGATCAACGACTCCCAGATGGGCCACTGCGAGAACATCGCCAAGGTGACCTCGCTGGCCTCCGGCGGGACCCGGATCAACATCGGCGCGGCCGCGGTGGACAAGTCCAAGTCCACCAGCCAGTTCTGCGGGGTCCTGGACCCCTCCTTCTTCACCAAGAGCCTGCCGGCCGGCCTCCAGCACAACGTGGGCCCCTCGCACGGCGAGGGCTACTACTACGAGAAGTCCTGACGCCCGTGCGGTGTCGGGCACCGGATGTCGGGCACCGGGTGTCAGGTGCCGTGCGCCAGGCCGGTCTCCCAGGCCCACGCGGCGATGCCCACCCGGTTGCGCACCGCCAGCTTCGCCTGGATGTTGGCGACATGGGTCTTGGCGGTGCCCGGCGAGATGAACAGTTCGGCGCCGACCTCGGCGTTGGTCAGCCCGCGTGCGACGAGCAGGGCGATCTCGCGCTCCCGCGCGGTCAGGGGGTCCTCGGTCGCGGTGCGCGGCTCGGGAACGGGCTGCGGCAGGGTCTGCGGCCGGGGTTGCGGCGCGGACAGGCTGCGCAGCAGCCGGACCGTGAGCTGCGGGCTGATCAGGGTGTCCCCGGCCATCGCGGCCCGTACGCCCTCGATCAACAGGTTGGGACCCGACCGCTTCAGCAGGAAACCGCAGGCGCCGTTGCGCAGGGCGGTGTGCACGTAGTCGTCCAGGTCGAAGGTCGTGACGACGACCACGCGGACGGGGTGTTCGGCGGCGGGGCCCGCCAGGATCCGGGTCACCTCCAGGCCGTCCAGGCCCGGCATCCGGATGTCGGTGAGTACGAGGTCGGGCCGCAGCGAGCGGGCGAGTTCCACCGCGGTCGCGCCGTCGGCGGCCTCCCCGACGACGGTCATGTCCGGCTGCGAGTCGAGGATGAGGCGGAAGCCGTTGCGCACGTCTTCCTGGTCGTCGGCTATCAGGATGCGGGTGGTCACGGGATCATGATGCCGTGGTCTGTGGCCCGGCGTCGTGCGGTCCGGCGGCCTGTGGTGCCGTGGCCTGCGGTCCGGCGGCGGGAAGGGTAGCGGTCACGCGCCAACCGTCCCGGTGGGGGCCCGAGGCGAAGGTGCCGCCGCCGGCGCGGACGCGCTCGGCCAGCGCGAGCAGTCCGCCGCCGCCCCTGGGGCCCCGGTCGAGGCGGGGGAGTGCGGGCAGGTGCGAAGAGCGGCCGCGGCCGCCGTCGTCGGTCACGCTGACCTCGACGGTCGTACGGTCGGTGCTGAGCGCGACGTGGACGGCGGCCGCCCCCGGGGCGTGACGGCGTACGTTGGTGAGCGCCTCCACCACGACCCGGTGGACCGTGGCGGCGCCCTCGCGGGAGAGCGCGTCGGTGACGCCCGGGGCCAGGTCGAGCCGGGCCCGGACCTGTCCTGTTTCGCCGAACCGGTCGACTACCTCGCCGAGTTGGCCGACGCCGGGGAGGACCGTACGGGCGCCGCGGTCATCGTCGCCGTTGCCGCCGCCAGTGCTCTCGTCGGCGGCGTGCAGCATCCCGACCGTGCGGTCGATCGAGGCCAGTGCCGCGAGTCCGGCCCGCTCGATCCGTTCCAGCGCCCGGACCGCCGCCGCCGGATCGTGCTCGGCCACGAACCGGGCCGCCTGGGCCTGGACGACGATGCCGCTCACGTCGTGGGCGATGAAATCGTGCAGGTCATGGGCGAGTTCGAGCTGTTGGGCGCGGCGCGCGGCAAGGACCGCCTGCCGGCTGCGGTCCTCCATCAGGCGCGGATAGCCGCCGACGACGACCGACACGAGGACCGGAGCCGACCAGAACGCCATCAGGCCGAGCGATTCGAAGAAGGAGACGTCCGGTACGAGGGGGACGGTCCATACGGCGACGGCCGCGGCGCCGAGCCCGCCGCCCGCCAGGAGCCGGTGCCGGGGCGACCAGCGCACCGCGGCAGCCAGGAGCAGCAGTACCGCTCCCACGGCCAGCAGGTGCCACTTCGACCCCCCGGCCGTTCCGTGTCCGGGCCAGGCGAAGGTGGCCAGCAGGAGCAGGACACCGGCGGCGCCCGTGGCGGCCCCGGTCCACCGGCGCGACCGGGGCAGGCAGCCGAAGGTGCCGAGGGCGATTCCGGCGGCGACGAGCGTCGGTAGCGGCCGTACGCCCAGGAAGGCCGTGGCGGCGCAGCAGGCTGCGATCACGATGCCGATGACGGCCCGGTCCTGGTGTGCCATGCCCATGATCTTCACCTCCACGACCTTAGGCGCCGTCCCGGGCGGGAGTCCTCTGCCGAACGGCATAGAGGGGTTCGCCAGGCCCCGAGTGGATCTCCCGATCGGCCGATGGTCGTGGACCGGGCCGGTGGCGGAGGCTGATGCCACACCGAAGAGCGGCTCAACCAGCCGCCAGGAACTTGGAGTTCACCATGCTTCGCAGCACCACTCTCCGTACGTCCTTCGTCGGTCTCACCGCACTGGCGGTCATCGGCGGCCTTGCCGTCTCCGCCTCCGCATCCACCTCGGACGAGGCGAGGAAGGCGCCGAAGGAATCGAGTCTCACCGGCTTCGCCAAGATGTACCGGGCGGACGGCCAGCAGGTCCGCTTCTCCTTCGACGCACACGGCTTCGCCCCGGCCGAGCCCGACGAGCCGGACGCCCCGGCCGGCACCTCGCGCGGCACCTTCCGGTTCAGCCACTACACCGCCGACGGAAAGCAGGGCGCCTACGCCGAAGGCCGTATCGACTGCCTTCTGACCGGCGGCCCGGTCGCGACCGCCACCGGCATCATCACGAGCTCGGATCTGCCCCCGGGTGTCATCGGCAAGCGCGTCGGGTTCACCGTCTACGACGGGAAGGGCGACGGGAAGAAGGACCGGGTCGGCTACAGCTGGGCCGTGTCCGGCTTCGACGGGCTGGAAGTGCCGAAGTGCCTCAGCGCCGCGCCGTACGAGACCGTCGAGAGCGGCGACTTCAAGGTCGTGCACGTGCTCCCGCCGAACCCGTCGGCGAACACGCAGAGCGCCGAGAACACCGAGAACACCGAGAGCGCCGAGAGCGCCGAGAGCGAGGCATGAGAGCCGTCGTGGAGCGCGAACCGAGCCGCCGCGTGGTGCGTCTCGCCCACCTCGCCGCGCTCGCCCCGCTGCCCACGGCGCTGTGGCGGATCGCCGGAGCGCTCGGAGTGCCGCTCGGCTTCTCCGGGGACGATCCACTGACGGACGTCAGGTTCGGCAGCGGGTTCTCGCTCTATCTGATCGGCCTGAGCGTGTTCGCCGAGATGCTGGGATTCCTCGCCCTGGGTCTCGTGAGGCGCTGGGGCGAAGTCGTCCCGCGCCGGCTGCCGTTGATCGGCGGCAGGGCCGTCCCGCCGCTCGCCGCCGTGATCCCCGCCGGTCTGGGGGCCGCCGCGCTGACCCTGCTGGGTGTTCTGGGGGTCATCGGCTGGAACGACCCGGGGAACATGGGTGCCCCTGGCTCCCCCACGGGCGTGGCGTACTGGGTGATGACGGCCTGCTACCTGCCCCTGGTGGCGTGGGGGCCGCTGCTGGCGGTCGTCACCGTGGCCTATCACCGCCGCCGGAGTGCCGCCGCGCCCGACCGCCGGCTCGTCGCCGCCTGACACCCGCTCCGGCCGGGCGGCGGCGCCGCGCCAAAGTGAGAACACGTTCCAGTTATGACCTTCCGTCAGAATGCAACGTGTTCTACTCTGCCGCGCATGGGCATCGGAATCACAAAGGAACAGCGGGAGTTGGCCGAAGCCGTTCGCGGCTGGGTCGCGCGGGCCGTGCCGCCCGAGGAGGTCCGCAAGCTCCTCGACACCCCGCCGCAGACGGGCGCGCGGCCCGCCTACTGGGACGGGCTGCTCGCCTCCGGGCTTTTGGAACCGCACCTGGAGGGCGGCACCCTGCTCGACCTCGCCGTCGTGGTGGAGGAGGCCGCACGGGCGGCGCTGCCCGGGGCGTACCTGCCGAGCGTGCTGGCCTCCGTCCTCCTGGACCGGGCCGGGGCCGAGCCCCTCGGCGGGCGGGTCGGGGCCGTGGCGCTCGGACCCGGGGACCTCACGGCCGTCGCCGTGGAGGGCGGCTACCTCCTCGACGGGACCGCCCCGCCGGTGCTGGGCGCGGGCGAGGCCGACCTCGTGCTGCTCGCCGCCGAGACCGCGCACGGGACCCGCTGGTTCGCCGTCGACGCCGCCGCGCTGGACGTCCGTACCCAGGACAGCGCCGACCCCACCCGGCCCACCGCCGAGGTCCGCGCCCGCGGAGTCACCGCCGGGCCGGGGGCCCTGCTGGAACTCGACGCCGCGCTCGTACGGGACCTCGCCTGCGTGCTGTTCGCCGCCGACGCCTGCGGCACCGCCGCCTGGGCGCTGCACACCGCCGCCGAGTACGCGAAGGTGCGCGAGCAGTTCGGGCGGCCCATCGGGCAGTTCCAGGGGATCAAGCACCTGTGCGCCGACATGCTGGTGCGCGTGGAGCAGGCCCGGGCGCTCGCCTGGGACGCCGCCCAGGCCACCGAGGAACCGGCCGAGGTGCGCTCGCTGGTGGCCGCGCTGGCCGCCGGCACCGCGCTCGACGCCGCGTACTCCTGCGCCAAGGACTGCGTCCAGGTGCTCGGCGGCATCGGCTTCACCTGGGAGCACGACGCCCACATCTACCTCCGCCGGTCCCTCGTCGCCCGCCAGCTCCTCGGCTCCGGCGACGGCCACCGGGTCCGGGCCGTACGGCTCGCCGCCGCGGGCGCCCGGCGCGAACTGCGCCTGGAGCTGCCCGCGCGGGCCGAGACCCACCGCGCGAAGGCCCGTACCGCCATCGCGGACGCGGCCGGGCTCGACCCCGCCACCGCGCGCCGGGTGCTGGCACCCACCGGGTACGCGGCCCCGTATCTGCCGGCCCCGTACGGGCTCGGCGCCGGTCCCGTCGAGCAGCTCGTCGTCCAGCAGGAACTGAAGGCCGCCGGGGTCAAGGTCGCCGACCTCGGGATCGCCACCTGGGTGGTGCCCTCGCTCCTGGCCTACGGGACCCCCGAGCAGCAGGAGCGCTACCTGCTGCCCACGCTGCGCGGGGACGTCACCTGGTGCCAGCTCTTCTCCGAGCCGGGGGCGGGCTCGGACCTCGCCTCGCTGCGGACCAAGGCGGAGCGCGGCCCCTCCGGGGACGGCTGGATCGTCAACGGGCAGAAGGTGTGGACGAGTTCCGCGCGGAGCGCCGACTACGGGATCCTGCTGGCCCGCACCGACCCGGACGTCCCCAAGCACAAGGGGCTCGGCTACTTCATCGTGGACATGAAGACCCCCGGGATCGACATCCGGCCCCTCAAGGAGATCACCGGCGAGGCCCTCTTCAACGAGGTCTACTTCGACGACGTGCCGCTGCCGCCGGACGCCCTGGTGGGCGCGGAGGACGGGGGGTGGAAGGTCGCCCGCAACACCCTCGGCAACGAACGCGTCCACATGGCCGACCAGATGACCTTCGACACCGGCCTGGAGGCGCTACTCGCCCGCTCCGCCGATCTCGAAGGCGGGTACCGGGTCCGGATCGGGGCCCTGGCCGCCGAGGCACACGCCCTGGCCTGCATCGGGCTGCGCACCACGCTCCAGCAGGTCTCCGGACTGGAGCCGGGCGCGGGCGCGTCCGTACGCAAGCTCGTCCAGACCCCGCACCAGCAGAAGACCGCCGAGCTCACGCTCGAACTGCTCGGCCCGGCGGGTGCGGTGAGCGAGGGGGCGGGGAAGCGGGCGGTGCACGGCATGCTCATGTCCCGCTGCCTGACCATCGCCGGCGGCACCACGCAGGTCCAGCTCAACGTCGTCGCCGAGCGGATCCTCGGCCTTCCCAGGGACTGACCGAACCGAACCGAACTGAACCGAAGGGCAGTGGGGACACGCATGAAGTCGTACATCGTGGGCGTCGGCATGACGAAGTTCGAGAAGCCGGAGTCGAGGGACTGGCAGTACTGGGACATGGCGAAGGAGGCCGGCGACGCGGCGCTCGCGGACGCGGGCATCGACTACGGGCTGGTCGAGCAGGTACCGGTGGGCTACTGCTTCCAGGCCTCCACGGCAGGCCAGCGGGCGGCGTACGAACTGGGGCTGAGCGGGGTCCCCGTCTACAACGTCAACAACAACTGCGCGACGGGCTCGACGGCGCTGATGATGGCGCGGCAGTTCGTGGAGGGCGGGATCAACGACTGCGTGCTGGCGCTGGGCTTCGAGAAGATGAAGCGCGGCGCGCTGGGGGGCGGAGCCGACGGCGGGGACTTCAAGACCTCGCCGGTGGCCCGGCACTACGGGATCATGGCCGCCGGGCACGGCTTCGAGATGTCGCCGCCGACCGCGCAGATCTTCGGGAACGCGGCGCGGGAACACATGAAGCTCTACGGGACCACGGCCGCGCAGCTCGCGGCGGTCGGGGCGAAGAACCACCGGCACTCGGCGAACAACCCGAACGCGCAGTTCCAGGACGTCTACACGGTGGAGGAGATCCTCGCGGCGAAGACGATCCACGAGCCGCTGACCAAGCTCCAGTGCTCGCCGACCTCGGACGGGGCCGCGGCGGCGGTGGTCGTATCGGAACGCTTCGTGGAGCAGCACGGTCTGGGGGAGAGGGCGGTGGAGATCGTCGCCCAGTCCATGACCACGGACACGGAGGCGTCCTTCGCCTCCGGCTCCTGCATCGACGTGGTCGGCAAGCCGATGACGGCGGCGGCGGGGCGGGCGGTGTTCGCGGCGTCGGGACTCGGGATCGGGGACGTGGACGTCATCGAGCTGCACGACTGCTTCTCGATCAACGAGCTGCTGACGTACGAGGCGCTGGGCATGTGCGAGGACGGCGGCGCCGGGGCACTGGTGGAGTCGGGCGCGACGACGTACGGCGGCCGGTGGGTGGTGAACCCCTCGGGCGGCCTCATCTCCAAGGGCCACCCCCTGGGCGCGACGGGCCTCGCGCAGGCGGCCGAACTCGTCTGGCAGCTCCGGGGCACGGCGGGCCCCCGCCAGGTCTCGGGAGCGAGGGTCGGCCTGGCGCACAACATCGGCCTGGGCGGCGCGGCGGTGGTCACCCTCCTCCGGCGGTAGCCCTGGCGGGGTTGGGTTGGGTTGTGGCCGGCGGTCGGCGGCCGGCGCTGGCTGCGGGTGGTGGGTCGGTGCAGGGGGCGGGGTGGGGTGTCGGCCTGGACTGCATGATTTAGGCGCCCCCTGCTCTACTCCGACAGGGCGAAGGGTGTTCTCGCGCCACAAATCACGCTTTACGTCCCGGCCAACACCCCACCCCGCCCCCGTCCCCACCCCGCCCCCGTCCCCACCCCGCCCCCGTCCCCGACCCGGGCCGATTCCGGCCCCGTCGGCGGTACTTCAGCCGTCCCGTGATCCTTCAGCCGTCCGGCGTTTGAGGACCGGGGTCTGGGGCGGAGCCCCAGAAGGGGTCCGGGCAGCGCCCGGGGAACGGTGGAAGGGCGGGTAGGGGACTCGGCCCCGCGCAGCGGCCGGGACGCTCGGGCGGCGTGCCTCAGGCGCGGACCGGCGCCGGAGCCGAGGCGGCCAGGGCCGGCATCAAGCGCACCGCGTTGTCCCGGTTGATCGCCCGCTGGTGCGCCGGTGTCAGCGCGGGGTCGTCCGCCAGCGCCGGCAGGGCGATGTCCGCGACCATCTCCGAAGGACACGCCGGCCAGTCGCTGCCGAAGAGGATGCGGTCGGGCGATGCCATCGCCAGCAGGGTCCCCGCCGGGGACATCGGCCCGGCCGTGTCGTAGTAGAAGCGGAGCAGGTGGTCCCGGACCATCGCCGGGTCGACGGGCGGGGTGAGCGCCCCCGCGAAAGCCTGGACCCGGGTGGCGATGTGGGGGAGGAAGCCGCCCGCGTGCGGCAGGATCACCGACAGGTTCGGGAAACGGTCCAGCGTGCCCTTGTGGATCATGTTCAGCGCGGCCCGCGTGGTGTCCAGCAGGAAGTCGCACAGAAAGTGCGGGATCCCGGGAACGGCCACCGCCCCGGGTCCGCCTCCGGGGCCCGGTCCGTGGCCCGCGCCGGGCCCGGCATTCGGCCCCGGCCCGCCGCCTGCTCCGGGCCCCGCCCCCGGGGGCGTTCCCCCGGCGAGGCCCACCCCAGGGAGGTTGTGCGGGTGCGTGTCCACGACGGCGGAGCGCTCGTCGAGCTCGGCGAAGAGGGGGTCGTAGGAGGGGTCGCCGAGGTAGATGCCGCCGTAGTTCGCCGTCACGTTCACCCCCACCGCTCCCAGCTCGTCGAGCCCGCTCCGCAGCGCCCAGCGCGCGACCTCCGGGTCGTCGAGGAAGAGCGGGGCGTGGAACGCGAAGCGGCCCGGATGCGCGTCCGCGACCTCCGCCGCCGCCCGCAGGGTGATGGCCGTGGCCTCGCGCAACTGCGCGGACGTCGCGTAGCGCGCCGGCAGCATCGGCTTGAGCACGGCGGTGGCGATCCCCGCCCGGTCCATCAGGTCCAGGGCGGCCGCGGCATCCCAGCGCGCCCACGGCGGCAGGGCCTTGCGGTGCGCCAGGCCCTGGCCTTCGGCCCACTCCAGCCACTCCGGGGCGCAGAAGTGGTGGTGGACGTCGATCCTGCTGCGGCTGCCGTCGTCCGGCGGGGCGAGGTCGAGGTGTGCGATGTCCGGCATGAGGCGGACCCTAGGGCGGGTACCGCGCGGGTGGCCGCGGGACGGCTCGGGGATCCGGCCGATCCGCTCAGGAGGGCGTAGTTTCGGGCCCGAACGGGGTAACGGAGGTTACGCGGGGCGCGGGCCGAGGGAGTGAGGTGGCTGGACAGTCGAGCCCCCACGAGAGGTCTGAGCCGTGACGACCGAACCCGCAGTGGCAGTGAGTGACGGGGTTCCCGTCGGCCTTCCCGTAGCCGAAGCCGTGGCGGCCGTGTCCATGGGCACGCCGGAGTACCGTACGTGCCCCTACCCGGTCTACCAATCGCTGCGCGAGCAGGCCCCCGTCTGCAAGCTGACCACGCGCCACGGGGTGGACACGTATCTCATCACCCGGTACGAGGACGCCCGGCTCGCGCTGTCCGATCCGCGCATCGGCAAGGACATGCACGAGGGCATCGAGATCTACCACGCGGTCTTCGGGGACACCTGTGACGCCCTCGACGACAACCTGATCTTCGCCGACCCCCCTCGGCACACCCGGCTGCGGCACATCGCCCACGAGGCCTTCACCCCGCGCCACGTCAAGCTGCTGCGCCCGCGCATCGAGCAGCTCGCCGACGAACTGCTGACCAAGTGTCCGACGGACACCCCCGTCGACCTGATGACCGCCTTCGCCCTGCCGCTGCCCGTCATGGTCATCTGCGAGCTGCTCGGCATCGTCGGGGACGAGCGGAACGACGTCCTGAAGTGGTTCGGGCAGGTGACGCGCTCCCGGTTCAGCAAGGAAATGGGCGACGAGCTGGCCGAGGCGGAGCACTGGCTGCGGAACTACTTCCTCGGCCTGGTCGCCCGTAAGCGTGCGGAACCCGCGGATGACTTCCTCACCGTGCTGATCCAGACGGAGCACGAGGACGGGGCCCTGACCGACGACGAACTCGTCTCGATGATGTGGGTCCTGCTCTTCGCGGGCCACAAGACCACCACGTACCAGATCGGCAACGCGGTCTACTCCCTGCTGTCCCACCCCGACCAGCTGGCGCTCGTCCGGGCGGACCGGGGGCTCCTGCCCCAGGCGGTCGAGGAGCTCGTCCGGTTCGAGTGCTCCGTGGAGACCTCCACGTTCCGCTACGCCCTGGAGGACGTGGAGATCGGGGGAGTGGCCATCCCGCAGGGGTCCCTGGTCCAGATCGCGATCTCCTCCGCCAACCGGGACCCGGAGAAGTTCGCGGAACCGGACACCCTGGACGTGACGCGCAAGGGGCTGCAGAGCACCCACCTCGGCTTCGGTCACGGGCCCCACTACTGCCTCGGCGCCCCGCTCGCCCGGATGGAGCTGGAGACCGCGCTGACGGCCCTGCTCGACCGGTTCCCCGAGATGGTCCTGGCGACCCCGGAGACGGGCCACGAGGAGTGGCTCAAGGGGCCCTTCCCGGCCTTCCGCGGGCTGGAGAAGCTGCCCGTCGCCCTGGACCCGTCGCGGACGGTCGACGACTGGACGGCGACCGCCTCCGGCTGACGTCCGGTCCGCACACCACGCCCGCCCCGCGGATCCTCCCGAAGGATCCGCGGGGCGGGCGCATGTCCGGTGCGGTTCACGGGAATCAGGGGCCTTACGTGGCCTCCGGGCCCTACGTGGCCTACGGGCCGCGCGGGGCCTCCAGCGCCGGGTCGACCACCGATTCCCCCCGGGAGGCGCGGCGGATGCCGTCCGCGAGGTCCTCGACCGGGCCGTCCCGCAGGACCAGGCCGGCCGCGCCGGCGGCGAGGGCGGCCTCCGGCAGGCCCGGATGGGCGGAGCCGGTCAGCACCAGGATCCGGCATTCCGGATCCTCGGCCAGGAGCTCGGGGACGCGGTCCACCGACTCCGTCAGCGCCACCGCCGGGCGGGCCAGCGGCGAAGCCACGACCTCGATGTCCGGCTGGAGGCCGAGGAGGACCGCCAGAGCCGGGTTCGGCGGGTCCAGGAGCACCCGCAGGGATCGGGCAGGGCGCTGGGGAACGGGCATCTCATCCACCCGGCCAGGGTAGGGGCGAAGCGTCCCGCACCCGCGCAACGCGCCGCGGATGAAGTGAGTCTGACAGATAGTCAGGAGTCTTCCCAAGTGCTGGGGCGTGCGTTATACATTCCTTCACCGGGCAACCTAGAACGCGTTCTAGAGTGCCGGGTCCCGCATACGACCTCGGTGCGGCCGACGGTGCGGACGGCCGCGCCGAGGTCTTCCAAGGCACCGCGCTTCCACAGCCGGTGCTTCACAGCAGGTGCCCCGAAGACGGTGTTTCCAACACAGGGAGCAGCACGCCCATGCCGATCGATGCCGCCAAGGCCCTCGCCGCCGAACCCCGCAAGGGGAACATCGCCTGGGACCACAAGGACATCCAGCTCTACCACCTCGGACTCGGCGCGGGGACCTCCCCGAACAACCCCGGGGCCGCCACCGACCCCGACGAGCTGCGCTACACCCTGGAGTCCAAGCTCCACGTGCTCCCCAGCTTCGCGACGGTCGCCGGCGCCGGCATGGCCATGATGGGCGGCCTCGCCGCACCCGGCATCGAGGTCAACCTCGCCAACGTGCTGCACGGCAGCCAGTCCATCGAGCTGCACCGGCCCATCCCGGTCAAGGGCGAGGCCGCCTCCACGGCCACGGTGGCCGCGGTGTACGACAAGGGCAAGGCGGCGGTGATCGTCCTGCGCACTGAGGTCGCGGACGCCGACGGGCCGCTGTGGACCTCCGACGCGTCGATCTTCGTACGCGGTGAGGGCGGCTTCGGCGGCGACCGCGGCCCCTCCGTCAAGGCCGAGCAGCCCGAGCGGGCGCCCGACCGGGTGGAGGAGCGCAAGATCCGCGAGGAGCAGGCGCTGCTGTACCGCCTCTCCGGCGACTGGAACCCGCTCCACGCGGACCCCGAGTTCGCCAAGCTGGCCGGCTTCGACCAGCCGATCCTGCACGGCCTGTGCTCGTACGGCATGACCCTGAAGGCCGTGGTCGACACCGTCCTGGACGGCGACGTGTCCCGCGTCCGCGCCTACCGCACCCGCTTCGCCGGGATCGTCTTCCCCGGCGAGACCCTGCGGATCCGGATGTGGCAGGAGCCCGGCCGCGTCCTCGTCACGGTGAGCGCCGCCGACCGGGACGACGCCCCCGTCCTCGCCGACACCGTCGTCGAACACGGCTGAGCGGACGCAGCAGCAGAAGCCGCAGCCGGAGCACGCGAGATACCCCGCAGCCGCAGACACACAGAAGGAGCCGCACCGTGCGCGCAGCACTCCAGAGCGAGATAGGCCAGGACAAGCTCGAAGTCGTCGAGGACATGCAGGCCGTGGGCTTCGGCCCCGGCAAGGTGAAGATCCGCATCAAGGCCACCGGCCTGTGCCACTCCGACCTCTCCGCGATGAGCGGCGTCCTCCCGCAGCCCGCCCCCTTCATCCCGGGCCACGAGGGCTCCGGCGTGATCACCGACGTCGGCGACGGGGTCACCAGCCACAAGATCGGTGACCGGGTCCTGGTCTGCTGGCTCCCGCCCTGCGGGCACTGTCCCTCCTGCAAGCGCGGCCAGGGCCACCTGTGCCTGGAGGCCTTCGGCAACGTGGCCACCCCCAACTTCCAGCGCGGCGACAGCAGCATCTTCGGCTTCGCGGGCACCGGCACCTTCGCCGAGGAGATGGTGGTCCCGGCGGGATGCGCCGTACCCATCCCCGACGACGTGCCCTTCGACATCGCCGCCCTGATCGGCTGCGGAGTCACCACCGGCCTCGGCGCGGCCATCAACACCGCAAACGTGGAGGCCGGTTCCTCGGTCGCGGTCATCGGCTGCGGCGGCGTCGGCATCTCCGTCATCCAGGGCGCCAAGGTGCAGGGCGCGGCGCAGATCATCGCCGTCGACCCGGTCGCCTCCCGGCGCGAGGCCGCGCTGCGCTTCGGCGCCACCGAGGCGGTCTCCCCGGAGGAGTTCGCCGACGCCAAGAACCGGATCACCGCCGGCGAGGGCTTCGACTACGTCTTCGAGGTCGTCGGCAAGTCCGCGACCACCAAGACCGCCTACGACATGACCCGCCGCGGCGGCTCCGTCGTCGTGGTCGGCGCCGGCGCGCTCGACGACAACTACTCGATCAACATGTTCTCCCTCTTCTTCGACGAGAAGAAGATCCTGCCGTCGATGTACGGCGGCGGCGACGTGCTCCGCTCCTACGAGCGCACCATCGCGCTGTGGCGGGCCGGCCGGGTGGACCTGGCGGGCCTGATCACGCACCGCGTGCAGCTCGCCGAGATCAACGACGCGCTCGACCAGATGCGTACGGGCGTGGCCCTGCGCACCTGCATCGAACTCTGACCCGTTTCGAGAGGAACCGTACGGATGTCACTGCCACTTGAGGGACTCGTCGCCATCGTCACCGGGGCGGGCCGCGGCCTCGGCCGGTCCGAGGCGATCGAACTCGCCCGGCTCGGCGCGAGCGTGGTCGTCAACGACTTCGGGCAGCCCGGCCGCGACGGCTCCGGCGAGGCCTCGGCCGCACCGGCGGAGGAGGTCGCGGCGGAGATACGCGCCGCGGGCGGACAGGCGGTGGCGCACCTGGGCGACGTGGCCGACTTCGAGCAGGCGCGCGAGCTGGTCGAGCTGGCGGTGAACAGCTTCGGCAAGCTCGACATCCTGGTCAACAACGCGGGCATCCTGCGCGACCGGATGGTCTTCTCGATGTCGGAGTCGGAGTGGGACTCGGTCATCCGGGTCCACCTCAAGGGCCACTTCAACACGACCCACTTCGCCTCCGTGCACTGGCGCGAACGCTCCAAGGCGGCCGGCGGGCCGGTCTACGGCCGGATCATCAACACCTCCTCCGAGGCCTTCCTCGGCGGCTCGGCCGGCCAGCCCAACTACGCGGCGGCCAAGGGCGGCATCGTGGGCCTGACCACGTCCACCGCCCTGGCCCTGGCCAAGTACGGGGTGACGGCCAACGCCATCTGCCCGCGCGCCCGTACCCGTATGACGGAGGACGTCTTCGCGGGCTTCCAGGTCCCGGAGGAGGGCAAGCTCGACGCCCTCGCCCCCGAGCACGTCTCCCCGCTGGTCGGCTACCTGGCCTCCCCGGCCTCGGCGAAGGCCAACGGGCAGCTGTTCGTCGTCCACGGCGGCATCGTGGTCGTCATGGAACGCCCGAAGGTGGCGGCGAAGTTCGACACCACCAAGGAGTCCTTCTCCTACGAGGAGCTGGATGAGCTCCTCACCCCGCACTACGACTCCCGCCCCGCGAACGAAACCTTCGCGGCGGTGGAGGTGCTCGGCCTCAAGCACGACGGCTGACCTGTACGAACAACCCCGGTGGGGGCGGCGGACCTTCGGGCCCTCCGCCCCCACCGGCTTGCCCGGACGGCCCTCACCGCGCGAGGGCGAAGGCCAGCGGCTCGTGCAGGTCGGCCGGCTCCCGAAAGTGCACGCCGGTCATGCCCAGCGCGACGGCTGCCTCGATGTTCTCCAGCCGGTCGTCGATGAACAGGCACCGGTCCACAGCGGCACCCGCGCGCCGGGCCGCGATCTCGTAGATCTCCCGGTCGGGTTTGGCCACGCCGACCCGGGCACTGCTGACCACGTGATCGGCGAGGTCCGTCAGCCCCAGCGCTTCCAGGTCGTCCTCGAGGTCGAGGGTCGCGTTGGTGACCAGGACCAGCGGCGTGCCCGATTCCCTGACCCGGCGCAGCATCGCCACCACCGTCCCGTCGGCCGAGAACGGCGACCCGGCGAAGGCCCGGGCCAGTTCGTCCGCACGGGCCGGGGACAGCCTGCCGTCCTTCGCGAGCTCGGCCGCGACCGCGTGGACCCACTGGTCCGGAGTGGTGAGCCCGAGCAGCAGCGGCCCGTCCAGGGCGGGAGCGAAGGCGACGGCCGAGGTCGTGCCCCGGGGAAGGCCGGCCGAGGCCTCCAGTGCGGTCACGTGTGCCGTGTCGTAGAAGCGGATCACGTTATCGAGGTCGCAGAGGACCGCGTCGTAGGGCTTGGAGTTCGTCACCCGGCCTGGATAGCAGACGTCCGGAAGCGGGAGCCGCTCACCCCAGGGGGGCCTGCTGCAAGGGGACCGGGCGGGCCGGGGCCGGTGGGAGGGGGATGGGGTCCAGGCGGATGGGCGGCGGCGGGGAGACCGGGAGGGTCATGCCCAGGAGGCCGCACGGTACTTCGGGGGTGGCGTACGGGAGGTGCAGGCGGCCCTCCTGGGTCCAGCGGCCCGTTCCGCCGAGCCAGCCGGCCGGGGCGCCGAGCCGGAACACGTGCCGGTCGGCGGGGCGCCACAGGGCCAGCCCGGCCACGGAGCCGCCGTAGCCGTCGCCGGCCTCGTCCACCCGCAGCGCCACCCCGCAGTTCTCCGGCATCAGCACCTGCCCCGGCTGCACCGCGAACGGCGTCGCCGTCGCCCCGACGGCCCGCAGGCACTCCGGGAACCGCACCGGGCGGGAGCTGCCCAGCACCCCCCAGCCGAGCCGGGTTTCGCCCGGCGCGTCCGAGCGGATCAGCAGCAGTCCGCTGTCGGTGTCGGCCAGCAGCAGCCGGTCGTTGCTGGCCTCCGCGATCTGGAGCAGCGGTGACACCTCCCCGGCCCGCCGCAGGTCCACGGCCACCGCCTTGGTCACCGGCCCGTCGGGGCCGTCCAGTTCGCGGTCCAGGGCCAGCAGCCGGCCCGTGCGGTCCAGCCAGACCCCGCCCGAACAGCGCCCCGGGATCCGGGCGACCCGCTCCGGCCCGAAGGGGACCCCGGCCACCTGCCACACCGTGGTCGAGGCGGGCCCCACGGCCAGGGCGAAGGCCCCGTGCCCGTCGGGGGACGGGGGCAGCAGGGTGACCCGTACGCCGTCGGCCGCCGGGATCCCGCCGAGCTGCAGTTCGCCGGTCCGGGGCCCGGCGCCCGCTTCGCCGCCGCCCGTCGGGTACAGCAGCGCGAAGGCGTGCCGGTCCGCGACCCGCCGGTGGATCAGGACCCGCCCGTCGGTCAGCGGCAGCACCTCGCTGGCGGCGTCCTCGGGCTGGGCGAGGGGCAGGGGCACCGCGTACGGCTCGGGACCGGTCAGCGTCCACCGCTCCGGATAGCGGGCTTCGCCGTCCCCGGCGAGCCGGGCGGCGTAGGACCCGTCCGCGGCGATGGTGAACGGGGTCGCGCTGGTCTTCTCGATGGCACAGGCAGTCATCAGCGGATACCTCCGCCGAGGAACGTAGTGATCGCGCTTCCCTCCGGACAACGCGACAATCCCCGCTTCACACATACGGGTGGCGGGGCGGCGATTCGGCTGTGGAGGAGGAGGCGATTGTGCTGTGCGATATCAGGGCGTTTAGGGTGAGGAGCCTGGTTAGGTGCACCTAACCCGCTTTTTCTGATCTTTTAGTGTTTCGCCCGCTCCCCACCCTCAGGAGACGTTCCATGTCCCTCCGACGCCGCACGCCCCGAGGTGGCTCCCTCGCCGCCGTCGCCCTGGCCGCTGCCGCCGCACTCGTCCTCACCGCCTGCGGGGGCCAGGACGACAAGGCCGCGAAGCCCGGCAAGGAGGCCCCGGCCGGAGGCACCGAGAAGAAGACCGCCGCCCAGGGCGGCAAGGACTTCTCCGACGCGGCGAAGAAGACGGCGGCCTTCGGGACCACCGCGGCTGCCGGGCAGTTCCCGCGCACGGTCACCCACGCCATGGGCTCCACCGAGATCAAGACCGCGCCCAAGCGGGTCGTCGTCCTCGACGTCGGCGAGCTCGACAACGTGGTCTCGCTGGGCATGCAGCCCGTCGGCTACGCGCCCACCGAGGGCGACGAGGGCATCCCCGGCTACCTGAAGAAGGACGCCGGCGAGCCCAAGTCCGTCGGCACCATCAACAACCTCAACCTCGAAGCGATCAACGCCCTCAAGCCCGACCTGATCCTCGGCAGCCAGCTCCGCTCCGCGGACAAGTACGACGCGCTCTCGAAGATCGCCCCGACCGTCTTCTCCATCCGCCCCGGCTTCCCGTGGAAGGAGAACTACCTCCTCAACGCCGCCGCCCTCGACAAGACGGCCGAGGCCAAGGCCGAGCTCGACGCCTACCAGGCCAAGGCGGCGAAGCTCGGCGCGGACCTCGGGGAGAAGAAGCCGACCGTCACGATGCTGCGCTACATGCCGGGCAAGACCCGGCTCTACGCCGGCGCCTCCTTCATCGGCACGATCCTGAAGGACTCCGGCATCCCGCGCCCGCAGAACCAGCAGGTCGAGGACCTCGCGGTGGAGATCAGCCCGGAGCGCATGGACGAGGCCGCCGCCGACTGGATCTTCACCGGCGTCTACGGGGCCAAGGACAAGACCAAGCGCGACTCCGCCGAGGACAACCCGCTGTGGAAGGGCCTGGAGGCCGTCAAGCAGGGGCAGGCCAAGGACGTCCCGGACGAGACCTGGTACCTGGGCCTCGGCGTGACCGCCGCCGACAAGGTCCTCGACGATCTGCGCACCTTCCTGGTCAAGTAGGGGACTGATCGAGCAAGGGCCCGGCGAAGCGGCCCGGCGGGCCGTACCGACCGCCCCGCGAGCCCGCCCGTGATCGGGCGGGCTCGGAGCGTCTGGCCGGTCGCCACGGACGGTAGCCTTGGCCTGTGCCCCGTCTCTCTGAAGTCATCGCCGCGCTGGACGCTCTGTGGCCCCCCTCGCGGGCCGAGGAGTGGGACGCCGTCGGCACCGTCTGCGGCGACCCCGACGCCGAGGTCACCCGGGTCCTGTTCGCCGTCGACCCCGTCCAGGAGATCGTCGACGAAGCGGTGAAGCTGGGTGCCGACCTGCTCGTCACCCACCACCCCCTCTACCTGCGGGGCACCACCACCGTCGCCGCCGGCACCTTCAAGGGCCGGGCCGTGCACACGCTGATCAAGAACGACATCGCGCTGCACGTCGCCCACACCAACGCCGACACCGCCGACCCAGGCGTCTCCGACGCCCTCGCCGGCGCCCTCGACCTGCGCGTCACCGGCCCGCTGGTCCCCGACCCGACCGACCCCAAGGGCCGCCGGGGCCTGGGCCGGCTCTGCGAGCTGGACCGCCCCGAGACGCTGCGCGAGTTCACCGCGCGCGTCGCCGCCTGGCTCCAGCCGACCGCCCAGGGCATCCGGGTGGCCGGTGACCCCGACGCGATGATCCGAACCGTCGCCGTCAGCGGCGGCTCCGGCGACAGCCTCTTCGCGCAGGTCCGGGCCGCCGGTGTCGACGCGTACGTCACCGCCGACCTGCGCCACCACCCGGTGTCCGAGGCCCGCGAGCAGAGCCCGCTCGCCCTCGTCGACGCCGCCCACTGGGCCACCGAATGGCCCTGGTGCGAGCAGGCCGCCGCCCAGCTCGACGCCATCTCCGAGCGCAACGGCTGGGGTCTGCGGACCCACGTCTCGCGCACGGCCACCGACCCGTGGACGGCGCACGCGCCGTCCGTGACATCCCCTTCTCACCCTGGAGCCCCCAACTGAACGCCGAGCCCGCCGACCAGATCCGACTTCTCGACGTCCAGGCCCTGGACGTCCGGCTGTCTCAGCTGACCCACAAGCGCAAGATGCTCCCCGAGCACGCCGAGGTCGACGCGCTGACCAGCGACCTCGCCCAGCAGCGCGACTTCCTCGTCGCCGCCCAGACGCAGGCCACCGACGCCGCCCGCGAGCAGACCAAGGCCGAGCAGGACGTGGACCAGGTGCGCCAGCGCGCCGCCCGCGACCAGGCCCGCCTCGACTCGGGCGCGGGCATCTCCGCCCGCGACCTGGCCAACCTGCAGAGCGAGGTCGTCTCCCTCGCCAAGCGCCAGGGTGACCTGGAGGACGTCGTCCTGGAGGTCATGGAGCGCCTGGAGGGTGCGCAGGAGCGCGTCACCGAGCTCACCGACCGGGTCGCCTCGCTGGAGACCAAGCTCGTCGACGCCACCGCGCGCCGCGACGCCGCCACCGGTGAGATCGACGCCGAGGTCGCGGGCATCGCCAAGGACCGCGAGGTCATCGTCACCACGATGCCGGCCGCGCTGATCGCCCTGTACGAGAAGATCCGCGTGAAGCAGGGCGGCGTCGGCGCCGCCCGCCTGTCGCAGCGCCGCTGCGAGGGCTGCCGCCTGGAGCTCGACCTCGCCGAGGTCAACGAGATCAAGGCCGCCGCCCGCGACCAGGTCGTCCGGCACGAGAGCTGCGGCCGCATCCTGGTCCGCATGGCCGACTCGGGCATCTGATGCCGAAGTTCGTTGTGGAAGCCGACGGCGGCTCCCGGGGCAACCCGGGGCCCGCCGGCTACGGCTCCGTCGTCCTCGACCCGGCCACGGGCGAGACGCTGGCCGAGCGCGCGGAGTACATCGGCGTCGCGACGAACAACGTGGCCGAGTACAAGGGCCTCATCGCAGGGCTGAAGGCCGCCCGCGAGCTGGACCCGGACGCGGTGGTCCTCGTACGCATGGACTCCAAGCTCGTCGTCGAGCAGATGTCGGGCCGCTGGAAGATCAAGCACCCGGACATGAAGCCGCTCGCGGCGGAGGCGGCGAAGGTCATGCCGCGCGCGCAGGTGACGTACGAGTGGATCCCGCGCGAGAAGAACAAGCACGCGGACCGGCTCGCGAACGAGGCGATGGACGCGGGCAAGCGGGGCGAGCGTTGGGAGCCCGCGAACTCCTCGGCCGCCCTGGACGCCTCGGCGGCCCGCACCCTTGCGGCCCCGCAGGGCCCTCCGGGCGACGCGGCGAAGGGGGCCGCGGCGGTGCGCGCCGCGCTGGCCTCCGGCGGTGGTACGCGGACGCGTGCAGGCACCGCTGCGGCTGCCCGGGCCGGCTCCGCGCAGGCCGGGGCCGACACCCTGTTCGCCGACCCGGCGGACCTCGCCGGCCCGGCGGCTCCGGCGGACCTCGCCGACGAGGCGGCCCCGGCGGGCTCGCCGGCCCCGGCTTCCGGGCCGGGCACGGCAGCGCCCACGATCACCGGCGCCGCGCCCGCGGCCGCCCCCGCGGCGGGGCAGGGCTGGGGACCCGACATGGGGCCCCCGGCGACCTTCGTGCTGCTGCGTCACGGAGAGACCGCGCTGACCCCGCAGAAGCGGTTCTCCGGCAGCGGCGGCAGCGACCCGGAGCTCTCCGAGGCGGGCCGCCGCCAGGCCGCCGCCGTCGCGGAGTCGCTCGCTGCGCGCGGCACCATCGAGAC
Source organism: Streptomyces stoeckheimensis (assembly GCF_045822005.1). NCBI lineage: Bacteria > Bacillati > Actinomycetota > Actinomycetes > Kitasatosporales > Streptomycetaceae > Streptomyces > Streptomyces stoeckheimensis. The sequence goes on from NZ_CP169550.1 coordinate 6,275,915, forward strand.
GGTGGTCAGCTCGCCGCTGCGCCGCTGCCGGGAGACCGCGCAGGCCGTCGCCGACCGGCTCGGGCTCACCGTCACGGTCGAAGAGGGGCTGCGCGAGGTCGACTTCGGGGCGTGGGAGGGGCTGACCTTCGCGGAGGCGCGCGAGCGCCACCCGGAGGACCTCCAGGCGTGGCTGGACTCCCCGAAGGCCGCCCCCACGGGCGGCGGCGAGAGCTTCGCCTCGGCCACCCGCCGGATCTCGGCGACCCGGGACCGGCTGCTCGCCGAGCACGCGGGACGCACGGTCCTGCTGGTCTCGCACGTGACGCCGGTCAAGATCCTGGTCCGGCTGGCGCTGGGCGCCCCGCCGGAGGCGCTGTTCCGCATGGAGCTGTCGGCGGCCTCCCTGTCGGCGGTCGCCTACTACGCCGACGGCAACGCCTCGGTGCGCCTCCTGAACGACACGTCCCACCTGCGCTGAGCCACCGCGCCCGGCCGCACGACAAGGCCCCCCGCCCCGACCGGGCGGGGGGCCTTCCGTAATCCCCGGGCCGCGGCGCGCCGCCGGTCGGTAGAAAGGGGGCACGTGAGGACAGGCCGAGGAGGACAGGAGGAGGGATCCGCCGTGCCGCCGTACCCGTCCGGCTTCCGGTAGCACCCCCAGGAAGGCCCTGGGGTGCGACTGGAGGCTCTCCGTGTCCCGCACCGCCCACCACATCCCCGCCCCGCGCACCCCGTTCGACGCACGGCGGCGCGAGGAGCTCGACGTCCTCGGCCGGAGCCCCTACGGCGGTCCCTGGCGCCGGGTGGACCTGCGCAGCCTGCGCTACTCCGCCGCCGAGCTCCGCACCGCGGCGAAGGAGGTCCGCCGCCCGCAGCCGCGGGAGGTCCGCCGCGCCTTCGACAGCTGGAGGTACTGCTGTGCCTTCGGGGGCTCCCTCTCGGAACCCGCCCGCCTCGCGGAACGGGCCGCCCGCGCCCGGTCCCGTGCGGCCTGCCGCGCCGCGCTGAACGCCCCGGAGACGGCCATCGAGCCCTACCGGCCCCGCTACGGGGCCCACTGGGACTGCTGACCGCCACCGCGGTACGACGAAGCCCCCGCCCCGAACGAACGGGTCAGCGGGGGCTGTTCGCCGACAGACGAGCCGGCCTGTACGCCGGGTTCTTAAGCCGCCCCCGCATTGAGCGGCACAAACGGGAAGCAGACCGGGTGTGACCTGCAAGGACAGGTCACAGAGGCGCACAGAGGCGCACGGAGGATCACGGAGGTTCACACCCCCGAATGCCCCCGAACGCCCCAGGGTTGTAGCTCACGCGGAAGGCGACGGGACCGCCCGGACAAACGAAAAGGCCCCCGGAGGACTGCCCTAGCTGCGACTGTCACACCAAGCGCACGTGTGACTCCCTGGCCTGGGACCAGGCCGCCCGGCCCACCTACAGCGACGGCACGCCGTACACCGAGCCCTGCCCGTGCGAGCAGGCCGCAGTCTGACTGCGCAAGAAGGAAACGTGAACGGCACCAAGGTCACCTTCAACCCCGACGGCAGCATCACCGGCCTCCATGCGAAGTTCCGCTGGGACCCGAAACACGAAGCGGCCCACAAGCGCGTCCAGGAGCTCCGCAACTCTCCCGAGAGGCAGATCAAGAGCCGGCTGAGCATGGCCGACCTGCACGTCCTGACCCTGCTGACCAAGTAGACCCCCGAACAGATCAAGGAGTTCGGCGGCATCGACCGGGTAAGGGATCTGAGGGACCATACGGACGCCCTGCTGCTCGTCCTGGAATCCGAGTAGCGACGACGAAGCCCTCGCCCCCGGCAACACCGGGCCGGCGGGGGCTGTTTCACGTTCTGGACCTGTCTAGATTGATCGACGTTCAAGGTCTACTCTTCGCGGGCCCCCGACACATTTTGCTAGAAGGACACCCCGTGACACACCCGTACTCCTACCCACCCGCACCCGCCGAACCCCGCCCCTGGTGGACCCACCCGGCGCTCATCGTCACCCTCCTGGTCATCCTGCCGCCCGCAGGAATCGTCCTCGCCTGGCTGAGCAAGTGGACCACCGGCAAGAAGATCCTCGCCACCGTCCTCGCCGGACTCTGGTTCCTGCTCCCCTTCATGACCAGCAGCGGCCAGAAGGGGTACGCCGACGGCAAGGCCGCAGCCACCGCCAAGCCGCAGCCCACAGTCAGCGCGGAGCCCACCACCCCGGCGTCTTCGCCGACCACCGCGACGCCCACCCCCACGCCGACGCCGAGCGAAGAACCGAAGATGCCCAACCTCTACGGCAGCTCCCTCGCGGACGCCGAGAAGCGCCTTCCCGGCCGCTCGATAACCGCCGTCAGCGCCTACCAGGACGTCAAGCTCGGATGGGGCTACGGCAGCTGGACCGTCTGCTTCCAGAGCGTGGCACCCGGCGAGCCGCTACCAGTGACACCGATGGCGGTGCACCTGGCCGAGCGGGGTGTGCCGTGCCCCACGGTCAAGGATGCAATCCTTCACCCGCCGACGCCGACGCCGACGCCGACGCCGACGCCGGAGCCGACGCCCCCGCCCGCCCCGGAGCCCGAGCCCGAGGACGATGACGACTCCGGCAGCTCCTCCGGCGGATCCTCCTCCACCGGCGGTGGCGGCAGCGCCTACTACAAGAACTGCGCCGCTGCCCGCGCGGCCGGTGCGGCTCCGGTCCGCCGCGGTGACCCCGGCTACGGCCGGCACCTCGACCGCGACGGCGACGGCGTGGGCTGCGAGTAGAGCACCGTGGCCCTGAGACTTCGCGTACCGCTGCCCGGTCCGTTCAGCTACAGCGCAAGGATCGGAGGCCGCCGCCGCTACCGCGGGCGCTCGTCCGGATCACTGACGCTCCTCTTCACCGGTGGCATCCACCTGATGTTCTACCTGCTCGTGGCCGAGGCATGGGTGTGTTGGTGGATGTTCAAATCCTTCTACGTCGCGGGCGTGCTCATCTATCGACACCGGACGGGCAGGCAAGTGCCGATCTGGAGGAGCCGGAACGGTTGGTGGTGACCCCGACCCAGAAACTCCCGCCCCCGGCAACAGTCCGGCCGGCGGGGGCTGTTTCACGTACTGGACCGACCTAGCTTGACCTTCGTTCAAGATCTATAGTTCGCGAGCGCCCCGCCGAAGGATCGCCTCCTGGACGCCCCCGCTGACCTCTGTACGGCGGGTGGACTCCCGCTGTGCGGTGAGCGCCATTCCCACGCCCCAGGAGACTTCGTCATGTCCGAGTACCCCGAGCCCCACAAGCCGAAGATGAAGACCGGTAAGAAGATCGGCATCGGCTGCGGCGGCTTCCTCGGCCTCATCATCATCCTCGGCGCCTGCCTGCCCGACGCGCCCAAGGACGAAAAGGCCGAGGCCGACGCCCCCAAGGCTGCCACCACCGCGCCCGCCGTCGCCAAGACCACCGAAGCGCCCAAGTCCGAGGCCGAGGGGCCCAGCAAGCTGCCGCGGCTCGTCGTCCCGCTCCCCGGCGGCGACGTCCCCGCCTGGGAGACCGCGATGCTCGCGCAGGGGATCAAGTTCGAGGACAAGGGGTCCGTCTTCACCCCGCCCGGCGGACAGACCGAGGACATGAAGGACTGGAAGGGCGAGAACCGGCGCCCCTCCCAAGGAGACGGCATCTTCCTCAAGGCGCAGGTCGGTACCTACGCCAGTGACGGCGCGATTCGCAGCGTCCGCTGCAAGGTCCAGAAGTCCGCGGCCGAGGAGTCGAAGGCCATCGCCTTCTTCAAGGCCTGCACCACCGCCATCAACGTCTCCGGCCTCGACGCCGCCAAGCTCAACGCGTTCATCGACCAGAACGCACGCACCCTGCTCGAGTCCACCGCCGGGAACAAGCCCGCCGTTCTGGACGCCGGACCGATCCGCGTCCGGATCAGCGACCTGTCCGAGGCCAACGCGGCCGAGATCACAATCGAGGCTCAGAAGTGACGACGCCCCCTCCCCGCCCGACCCGTCCGCCCGTCCCGCGGGTCTACGACCCCGAGAAGCACTCCAACGAGCTGATCCGCAACATCGCCCTCACCGGCGGCGCGCTGGTCGTCATCGGCATCTTCATAGCCTTCGCCGGGAACGACGACGGCGGCACCACCACCCTCGACTACGACGACACCTACGACCCGGCCGCCGGATTCATCGGCGGTGGACTGATCAGCTTCGGGATCTTCTGCCTCCTGCTGACCGTCCTCACCCGCGCCATCACCATAGCGATCTTCGCCGCCAACAAGAACGGCGACCAGTAGTCGCCTGACCACGCAAGGAGCCCCCGCTCCGGCGCCCCAGCCGGCAGCGGAGGCTTCTCCGTTTTTCGGACCCAGACAGCCGCACTGCACGCAGTGGTAGCTGTCGAAGGTGTTCGGGGGCGGAGGGGCCCGAGATCGGCGGTCAGCTGGCCGTTGGTGGCGCTGGCGGTTCATGCGGCGATGTAGAGCTGGGGCAGATCGGCGAGGGTGGCGAGGAGGTCGCGGGGACGCTGCCGCCGCGCCAGCTCAGCCGCGCCGCACGTACCGGAGACGCCCCCGAAATGCCCCCGCCGTGCCGGGAAGAGTGGGTCCCCCGCTCTGACCAGGGCCAAAGCGGGAGCGGCAGACGAGCCGGCCTGTACGCCGGGTTCTGTCACCCGGTGACCTCGCGGTCGCCGGGGAGACGGCCATCCATCTAGGACCGGCGTTGCCGCCGGCCTCGTGCGGTCTACCCGCGAACTCGGGCGAGCAGCCCTCGAACGTTCGCGCAGGGCCGTCCGAGAACGACCCCTCTTGACCTTGCTCCGGGTGGGGTTTACCTAGCCGCCTGAGTCGCCTCAGGCGCTGGTGGTCTCTTACACCACCGTTTCACCCTTACCGGGGGCCGAAGCCCCAGGCGGTCTGTTTTCTGTGGCACTGTCCCGCGGGTCACCCCGGGTGGCCGTTAGCCACCACCCTGCCCTGTGGAGCCCGGACGTTCCTCGGCGGGATCCGGGGACCCCGACGCGGCCGCCCGGCCGACTCGTCTGTCGTGCCGCCCATCGTACCGGCTGCGTCATCACGGCTTGACCTTGACGCAACGGCAGGGTTTCTACTGGAACCCATGCGGATCGGAGAGATCGCCGCGCTCGTCGGGGTCACCACCCGGGCGATCCGGCACTACCACCACGTCGGCCTGCTCCCCGAGCCGGACCGGCGCCCCAACGGCTACCGCGCCTACAGCGTGCGCGACGCCGTCCGGCTGGCCCGGGTGCGCCGGCTGACCGAGCTCGGGCTGAGCCTCGACGAGGTGCGCGACGTGCTCGCGGACGACGCGGGGCGCGAGCTGGCCGAGGTACTGGCCGAGCTCGACGCCGACCTCGCCCGCCAGCAGGCCGAACTGGCCGAGCGCAGACGGCGCCTCGCCGTCCTGCTCGCCGCCCCGCCCGGGGAGGCCGAGCCGGTCTCGCCCGCACTCGCGGAGCTGCTCGCCAAGGCGCCCGCGACGAGTTCGCCGTCGGCCGCGCTCGACCGGGAGCACCTGAGCCTGCTGGACGCCTCGGGCGCCGTGGGGGAGGAGCTCTACGCGGTGCTCGGCACGGTCGCCGCCGATCCGGCCGTGCTCGCGCTGTACGAGCGGCTCGACGAGCTCGCCGACGCGGACGGGGACGATCCCCGGATCGGGCCGCTCGCCGCGGAACTGGTGGCCGCGGTGCCCGCCGAGGCGTTCGCGGCGATGGCGACGGCGGCGGCCACGGAGGGGGCCGGCGGGCCGCAGGAGCTGCCGGGCTTCCTGGAGGCCCTGCTCGCCGAGTACGCCCCGGCGCAGGCGGAGGTCGTCCGCCGGGTGACGGAGGCCTTCACGGACACGTGGGCCGCGCAGACGAAGGTGCAGACGAGGAGGGGCCGGGAATGAGCGCGATACGCGCGGCACGGATCGGGGTGGCCGCCGTGCTCCCCATGGAGCTGGCGCTGGTGGTGTGCGTGGCCGCCGGAGTGCGCCCGCCCGGCTGGGCCCTCGCCGTCGCCGAGGTCATGGTGCTGGGCGTCCTCCTCCTGGAGGCCCGCGTCCTGTACTCCCTGTACGCCGCCGCCCGCGCCCGCGGCGCCGCCCCCGCCGCGGCCCGCCGCGAGGCCGTACGGGCCGTGGTGCCCGTGCCCGTACGCCGCCTCGTGCTGCACGAGCTGCGCGCGTCCGCGGCGCTGGCCCGTTGGGCGCTGCGGCGGCCCCCGCACGGGGTGCGCCCCGGAGACCACGCGGCCCCGTACACCGGACCGCAGACGGCCATGATGTACGGCCTGGTCTTCGTGTCGCTGATCGAGACGGTGGCGCTGGCCGTCCTGATCCCCTGGCCGGCCGTCCACCGGGTGGTGCTCGTCCTCGACGTGTACGGGGTGCTGCTGATGCTCGCCCTGCACGCCGCATGCGTGACCCGGCCGCACGTCGTACGGCCCGACGGGACCCTGCGCATCCGCTACGGAGCCCTCTTCGACCTGACCGTCCCGCCGGACGCGGTGGCCTCGGTCCGGGTGGACCGGCGCTACCCCGAGGGACGGCTCGTCACCCTCTCCGAGGACGGAGTGCTCGACCTGATCGTCGGCAGCCAGACCACCGTCACCGTGGAACTGAGCCGCCCGCTCGTCTTCCGCCGCCCGCTCGGCGCCCGCGCCGAAGCCCGCGTCGTCCGCTTCCACGCGGACGAGCCCCGCGCGCTGGTCGCGGCACTGCGGCAGCCCGCACCCCCGTGACGGGCTGCCGCCGTGCCGACGGTGTGCGCCGAGCGTGACAAGCCGGTGCGCGCTTGTCTTGTCGAAAACGGCACGGCTGGAAAACGACGCCGCCGACGGGACGGGCGGGACGGACGGGACGGGGGAGGTGTGGGGGAGAGGCCCTAGCGGATCAGCCCGAAGGTGGTGGCCGCCACGGCCGCGCCCACCGCGGTGCCCGCGAGGACCTGGGCGAGGGTGTGGTCCTTCAGCTCGACCCGGGACCAGCCGACGACGGCGACCAGCGGGTAGGCGAGCAGCAGCCAGGGCCCGTAGGTCATGGCGAGCATGGCGACGCTCCCGGAGGAGACGGCCGCGTGCACGCTGATCTTCCAGGCGGGGGTCACGGCGAGCAGGGCCGCGAGGGTGACCAGCATGGCCGCGATCAGCGCGATCATCGTGCGGGGGGAGCCGAGGAGCGCCATCAGCAGGATGCCGGTGGCGACCGAGCCGATGATGAACACCATCACGACGATGCGCTGTTGGCGCTGGCCGACGTGCCGGTCGGCCCAGCGGCCGCGCCGGATGCCGTACTTGATGAAGGCGAGCGGGATGACGGCGGCGAACAGGCAGCCCAGGAGCCCCCAGCCGATCCCGGCGAGGCCGGCGGTGTGCCAGCCGATCAGGAGGGTATCGGCGATGATCCAGGTCTTGGGATCGAGCCCGTCGGTGATCAGGCGGGCGGATCGGGACTCGGTGGGCTGGGTGAGCGTGGCGGTCACGCCGTGGCCTCCTGGCTGGTCGTGGTGAGGAACTCGTCGGCCACGGCGGAGTGGTAGATCCGGGCGAGCTGGATGAGGCGCAGCACTTCGGTGCCGAAGTCGAGGTCGTCGATCCCGACGGTGGCCGCGGGCTCCTGGGCGCCGCGCAGCGGCAGGACCCCGCGGGCCTTGCCCTCGCGGGCCGCCCGCATCCAGAGGGCTTCGGCCGCCGGGCTCGTCGCCGGGTCGAACCCGGCCGCCAGGGCGGCGCGGTGCGCGCGCTCGCGGACGTCGTTGGCGGTGTAGGCGTCCAGGGTCAGGGCGGCGTCACGGATCTCGATCACCCGCCGGTACAGCCGCAGCCGCGGGCTGCGCAGGAGGCCGGTCTTCAGGACGATGTCGGGGGTGACCGCGGTCAGGTCCTGCCAGAGCGGCTGGAGCTGCCGGTGGTGGCGGCCGTCCTGGACGGTGCGCCAGGCCACGCCGAAGGCGGGGATGCTGCTCCCGATCAGGATGAACCCGATCGCCAGGTACTTCAGGGCGTCGGTGACGTTGTCGACGGCGATGTCGCTGGTGTCGTCCGTGAGGCCGGCGAGGCGGGTCGCGATGTACCCGGCCCGCAGCAGGGTGTAGAGCACGCCGACGGCGGTTCCGATGCCCATGAGGCGGACGCCGGTCCGCAGCCACAGGGCGCTGGCGTGCCGGGCGCTGCCCCAGAACAGCCAGGTGGCGGTGGCCATGGCGATGCCGAGGTAGACGACGAAGAGGAGGTAGTAGGCCGTGGCCCAGCCGTTGCCGGCGGTCTCCTCGAAGAAGTCGGTCATCTCGTGGGGCCGCGGGACGAAGAACGCGAAGAGCACCGCCATGGCCGTCATCGCGGTCAGGGCGGCGTAGTGGCGGGCCCGCAGCCGGCGGCCGGTCTCCGGGCGGGCGATGGCGACGACGAAGTCGACGACCGCGCCGGCCGCGATCATGCCCAGCCAGTGCTTGACGAGGGTGGAGAGGTTGTTGACCCCCGCCCAGTCGTCCAGGGTGCGCATCACGCCGGGGAGGCGGAGCGTCATGGAGACGGTCAGGGCGGCGAACGCCGTCCACAGGGCCCGCTGCTTGACCGACCGGACGGCCGAGGGAGCACGCCAGACCGTCACCGTCCAGAGCATGACCAGGATGGCGATTTCGAGGTGTTTCACTTCACGACCACGTGTTTCGAACGGGGTGCCCGAGGGCGTCATGGAGGCGTACGAGACGGTCCTCGGCCTCGCTGTCACTGGAGGTCGACTGCGTCGTGTTGTAGCGGCCGGCCCGCTCGTGGATGAGCGTGGCCAGGGTCTCCGCCTGCCGCTCCTGCGGGCTGGCGAACTTGCTCCGCCCCATGAGGTGCGCCAGGCGGTCGATGTCGAGGCCGAGTTCCTCGTCGATCGATTCGGTCATGCGGGCCACGTTCCGGATCCGGGCCGCCTCGGTGCGGATGATCGAGGCCACGGGCAGCTCGGGGCGGTCGATCCCGGAGACTGCCGTGTGCGTACGCGTCAGCAGGCGCTGGAAGTGCTCGGAGGCCCGGGCGATCTCCCGGTCCGAGGGCTGTTCGGGGATGTCGAGTTCGGGAGCGACATGGCCGAGCAGCATGTGCGAGATCTCGTGGAGGACGATCTGGACCTTGAGGATCTCGGCCGCGACGGCGTCGTAGAAGACGAGGTCGGCGACGTCCAGTCCGAGCCAGATCCCGCAGGGCAGGGCCGGGTCGGGGGGTCCGTCGAGGGGCAGCAGGATCAGCGGCCGGCCGCGCTGTGCGGCGATCCCCTCGCAGAAGGCTTCGAGGTCGAACGGCCGGGGGATGACGAGCCGGTCGGCGACGGCGGCGCATTCCGAGTCGGCGCGCTTCCACCAGCGCATGGTCGCCCTCCCCGCCCGTCGTCGCTCCAGTCCGCACACCCGATCGGGTTTGAGAGTAACCGGAAGCGCAGCAGGGGCTTACTGAGGGCGTATCGGTGGCCGGAATACGGCTGCCAGGCGAGGCGCGTGGCTGATTTACGCCTCAGGACTCCTTGCCGCGGCGACGGCGGGGCTTCACATCCGGAAGCCCTTCGGCCTTCCGGAGCTGCTTGATCAAGCCGGTGACGGAGCGCATGGAACCGGCGGACAGCCCGCTCAGGCGGAAGGCCGCGGCCTTGACCTGTTCGTCCTCCAGGACCTGGGCGAACTCGTCGGCCGCCGCGGCCTTGCCCATCTCCTCGCGCAGCCGCGCGATCCGCTCCTCGATCCGCTGCTCGATCGCCTGGGCGTTCTCTCCGTCGGCCAGGTACCCGACGGTGACGCCGAAGAAGTTGGCGATGGCGCGGATCGAGTCGATGCCCGGGTTCGGGTTGTTGTTCAGGCGGATGGTCTGGACCGTGCCGTGCGAGACGGAGGGGCCGGACAGCTTCTTGGTGCCCTCGGCGATCTCCTGGTACGTGTACGGACCACGGCCCGCAGGGTGGATCGTCTCGATCAAGAAGCCGAGGCGGTCGCCCATGGTGTCCCGCCGGCCGGTGGGGGTCTCCTCACCCATCACCGTCACTGCTCCCGTCTCCTGCTGGATCTCATAGTCCAGTACTAAATCATCGCCACCATTATCTACCTGCCTAGATGGCTTTCGCCACACAGTGCAACGAACTGCGTCTACCCAGCTAGCGGACCCAGCGGAATGTGACCCATGCCATATTGCCCCCAGGGCGCCCCGCAGGACCTTGACAGGGCATGCGTGCGGCGGCGTATCTTCGTCCAGCCGTCTAGCGCGCTAGACGGCTCGGCGCTCAACCGCTCGACGCACAGCGTCTAGCCGACTGAGCGGCCGAGCCGGTGGGCGAAGGCGGAAGGGGGAGGAGCCGCAATGCCGTCACGGCGGCAGGCTCCAGGTGCGGGACCAGGGGGGTCGGAGCGCTCGCTCGTGGGCTGGGGTACGGGGGTCCTCAGCCCTGGGCGGGCGAACCGCTCGACGACGGGAGCCGACGCCTGTCGTCGGGGTCCGGCGGAATTCCAACGGGGGAGCCGCCGCCGGGCAGTACGGTCCGGCGGCGACCCGGGACGCGATCCGAGGCGCGCCCCGGGTCGCGATCCGGCGAAGGCCAGGGATCCGGCGCGGCCCGTGGCCGGGCTAGCCGGTCAGCAGCACGCTGCTGACGCGGCCCGCCATCCGGTCCAGTGCCGAACCGGGCGCCAGCCCGCCCCGCAGCAGGACGAACCGGGACGGGGGCAGCCCCGTCATCGCCTTCACCTCGCGGCTCAGGTGCGCCTGGTCGTGAAAGCCGCACACCGCCGCCACCTGCGCGGCCGCCGTTCCCGCCGCCAGCATCCGCAGTGCGTGCTGGAGCCGGAACACCCGGGCCATGGCCTTCGGGGACAGGCCCACCTGCTCGCGGAACCGCGCCCGTACGGTACGGGCGCTCCACCCCGTCGCGGCGCTCACCCGGGTCAGGGAGCGGGTGTTCGCCCAGAGCCCGGCGAGGGCTCCGTCGACCTCGGGCGCCGGGGAGGGGCCGCCGTCGAGGCGGGCGCAGAACAGTGCGTCGAGCAGCGCGAACCGCTCCGTCCACGAGGGGAGCGCCTGGAGCCGTTCGCAGAGGTGGCGGCCCTGCCGTCCGAGCACCTCCACCAGGTCCACGTGGGCGTCCTCGAAGTGCCACATCGGGATGCCGAACAGCCGGTAGCAGCCCTGCGGGGTCATGTTCACCTCCAGCCCGTGCACGACCCCCGAGTGCACGCCGATCGCCGGCACCGTGCGCGGGCCGCTGATCATCGCCCGGGCGGCGGGCCGCAGTCGGGCCCCGGCGAGGTCCTCCGTACGGGAGACCCACAGGCCCTCGGAGAAGCTGAAGACCAGGGTCACGCAGCCGGTGGGCAGCTCCAGGCGGCGCCTCGGGGCGGTGAACTCCGTGTGGAATCCCGTGTAGTTGATGATCAGCGGTCTCAATGCGGCGGCCGGCGGGCGGCGGCGGGCCGATCTGCTGCCCGTGGCGGCGGCAGGAACGGTGCATACGTCGAAGGTGCCGACCGATCCCATGTCCGGTCCCTCTCCCCGCTGTTGCGCGGCCGGTGATACCGCGCGGTCGGCCGATGATGGCAGGCCACGGGGCACGATGGCCAGAGAGGTCCGGCAGCGGATCCGGTCCGCCGCACCTGCCGGCGGGCCGGGCCGTGATGTCAGGATGCGCGCATGACAGAGATCATCAAGGGGGGAAACCTTCCGCTCAGCGGCGAGTCGATGCGCGTCGCCGTCGTCCGCCGTGACGACGGGCCCGGCTCGCCCGCGGTGGACGCGGCCGCACTGCTCGTCGGGGCGGACGGCAAGGTCAGGGGCCGGGGTGACCTGGTGTTCTACAACCAGCCCGAGCACGCGGGGAGCGCCGTACGGCTGTTGGGCGATGCCCGGGGCGAGGGCGGGGTCACCGCGGACTGGCTGGAGATCGACCCCGGCCGCGTCGAGCCGTGCGTGGAGCGGATCGTGGTCGCGGCGTCCTGTGACGGCGGGACCTTCGGCGAGGTCGAGGACCTGTACCTGCGGGCGGTCGGCGCGGCCACGGGGGAGCAGCTCGCGCTGTACGCCGTGGAGGGGGCGACGACGGAGACCGCGATCCTGCTGGGCGAGTTCTACCGCAGGGACGGGGGATGGAAGTTCCGCGCGGTGGGACAGGGCTACGCGTCCGGGCTGCCGGGCCTGGCCACCGACTTCGGCTTCACGGTGCCGGACGAGGCGCCCGCCGCCCCGGCACCGTTCCCCGACCGGCTCCCGCTCCCGCCGCCGCTGCCGGAGCCCGTCTCCGCGTCCGCGCCGTCGCCGGTTCCGGTGCCGCCGCCCTTCCAGCCGCCGTCGCCGTCGCCGTCGCCGTCGCCGTCGCCCGAGCCTCCGGAGCCCCGGGTCGTCGTGAAGGCCTCGGGTGCGGTGCCGGTCTCGGCCGCGCCGCCGCCCGGGGTGCCGTCGGGGCGGCTCAACTCGCTCCCCTTCGAGTTCGGGAAGGAGTTCGAGCCGATCCGGCGGTCCGGCCTGGGCCACGGGATCGTGGAGATCGACACCCCGATCCCGCACGGCTTCGTGGTGGTCGAGGTGGTGAAGGAGGGCGTCGGGTCCGTGAAGGTGGCCCTCCTGAAGCCCGACGGCGACGGCCGCCGGAAGACGGAGATCATGGCCAGCCGGATCGACGATCTGCACGGCCGGGCCGTCTTCCGGAACCTGGGCGACCTCCCGCTGCGGCTGGAGGTGGACACCCGGTGCGCGTGGACGGTCACCCTGCGGCCCGTGACGGTCGTCCCCGAACTCGTCCACGACCGGATCGAGGGGCACGGCCCGGACGTACTGGCCTGCCAGTACGTCCTCGACGTCAAAGTCAGGAACCTCGGCAAGCAGGAGGAACGGGGTCACATGGAGGTGCTGGCCGCCCGGAACAACGACAACCGCGAGCGCATCTTCCACCGCCGTGACCGCGGCCGCGGCATCGCCACGCTGCCTCCGGGCCCGCGCCTCCTGCTGATCGACGCGCCCGGCGCCTGGTCCATGGAACCCGCGGAACTGAACGCCGTCAGCTTCTGGCTCCGCCACCGCTGACCTGCGCCCGGAACCAGGGGCGGGGCGTCGCCCGGCGGCGCCCCGCCCCCCACACACCCTCTAGGCCGGTGCGAAGAGCACCTTGGCCCGCCCCGGGTCCGCCTCCGTCAGCCGGACCCTGATCCGGTCGCCCAGCGGCAGCTTCTGCGCCGTGGACTCCACGCGGCCGATCACCGCCGGCTCCTCCAGGTGGACCGTGCCGACCAGCGGCTCCCGGTCCTTGACGTCGATGACCGTCGCCTCGAAGGTCTCCCCGACGCGGTCCTTGAGCAGCGCCGCCTCCACCAGGTCCACGGACTCCCGCTCCGCCGAGTTCGCCAGCCGGGTCCCGTCCGACATCTCCTTCGGCAGGGCGTCGAGCGCCTCCAGCGCCCACCCGGGGGGTTCGGTCCCGGCGACGGCCGCCACGCACAGCTCGCCCGTGTACCGGTCGACGAGCCGGCGCAGCGGCGCGGTGCAGTGGGCGTACGGGGCCGCGACCGCGGCGTGCAGGACGGGGTCCGGGGTCCGGCCGCCGGTGAAGACGGTGTAGCCGGCGCCGCGCAGCAGGGCCGTGCACTCCTGGAGGAAGGCGGCGTGGGCGGGCCGGTGCGGATCGAGCCCGCGCACGAGCTCCGCGTACGGGACGTGGTGCGGCCACTCGATCCGCAGGGCCTTCGCCGCCCGGCGCAGCCGCCCGACGGCTCCGTCGGGGGCCGTCGGCAGGGTCCGTAGGATCCCGGTCCCGGCGGTGAGCATCAGCTCGGCGGCCGCCATGCCGGTCATCAGGGAGATCTGCGCGTTCCAGCCGTCGGCCGGCAGCGGGGCCCGGTAGGCCAGGCTGTACGAGCCCTCGTGCTCGACGATCTCCTGATCGGGCACGTTCAGCGAGATCCCCCCGCGCTCCGCCTCCAACGCCTCGCGCAGCCGCCCGATGTCCTTCAGCAGGGCCAGCGGCTCCTCGGCGCTGCCGCCGTCGATGGACTTCTGCACACCCTCGTAGTCGAGCTTGGCCCGGCTGCGCACGAGCGCACGGCGCACCTCCGTCCCCTCCACCCGCCCCTCGGCGTCCAGGTCGAGCCGCCACAGCAGGGCCGGGCAGGTCTGGTCGGGGAGCAGGCTGGCCGCGCCCTCCGAGAGCACGGCCGGATGCAGGGGGACCCTCTCGTCGGGGAAGTAGAGGGTGGTGACCCGGCGGTGGGCCTCGGCGTCGAGGGCGCCGCCGGGGGTGACGTAGGCGGCGACGTCGGCGATGGCGTAGTGGACCCGGTAACCGCCGGAGGGGCGCTTCGCCAGGTGCATGGCCTGGTCCAGATCGCGCGAGGTCGGCGGATCGATCGTGAAGAAGGGGATGTCGGTGGCGTCGAACTCCGGCAGGCAGGGGCTGCGCACGGCCCGCTCGGCCTCGGCGAGTACGGGCGCCGGGAACTCCTCCGGCACCTCCAGCTTCGTCCGCAGTTCACGCAGCGCGGCCCGCAGAGCAGCCCCGTCTGCGCCGGTCATGATCATATGACGGCGTGGCATGAGCCGAGCCTATGGCCGGTGGGCCCGGGCGGCGCGGCGAGCCGTCTACCCTGGTCGGGGGCCGCACCCCCGCCGCTGTGCCGTGCCCGTCGATAGGAGAACCACCGTGCTCGTCCTGCTGCCGCCGTCCGAAGGAAAGGCCGCCGGCGGCTCCGGCGCACCGCTGAAGCCGGAGACGCTCTCGCTGCCGGGGCTGGCCGCGGCCCGCGCCGCGGTGCTGGAGGAGCTGGTCGAGCTGTGCGTGGGCGACGAGCTGAAGGCCCGCGAGGTGCTCGGCCTGAGCGAGGGCCTGCGCGGTGAGGTCGCCAAGAACGCGGAGCTGCGGACGGCGGTCGCCCGCCCGGCCGGGGAGATCTACACGGGCGTCCTGTACGACGCGCTGGGCCTGTCGACCCTCACGCCGGCGGCGGCGTCCCTGGCGGCGGAATCCCTGCTGGTCTTCTCGGGCCTGTGGGGAGCGGTCGGGATCGCGGACCGCATCCCCTCCTACCGCTGCTCGATGGGCGTGAAGCTGCCCGGGCTGGGGGCGCTGGGCGCGTTCTGGCGCGAACCGATGGCCTCGGTGATGCCGGAGGCGGCGGGACAGGGCCTGGTCCTGGACCTGCGGTCCTCGGCGTACGCCTCCGCCTGGAAGCCGAAGGGGGAGGTGGCGGGGCGCACGGCCACGGTCCGGGTCCTGCACTCCCAGATGGTGGACGGGGTGGAGAAGCGGTCGGTGGTGAGCCACTTCAACAAGGCCACCAAGGGCCGCCTGGTCCGCGACCTCCTGTCGGCGGGCGCGGTCCCCGCGTCCCCGGCGGAACTGGTGACGGCCCTGCGCGACCTGGGCTTCACGGTGGAGGCCGAGGCCCCCGCGAAGCCCGGCAAGGCCTGGTCCCTCGACGTGGTCGTCACCCAGATCCACTGACGGAGCGGGTCTTTTCAGCCGTCCGGCGTGTGAGGACCGGGGCCCGGGGCGGAGCCCCAGGGGGTCAGCGGCCCAGGGGCCAGGCGACCGTGGCGGGGGCACGGTCCGAGGCGCCGGCGTAGGTGGCGCACGCGTCCGTGAGGGTTTCCAGCAGGGTCAGCGGATCGACGAGCGGATGCTCCATGCCGCGGAGCCACGTCACCGCGAGGTCCCCCGGCAGCGCGGCCGGCGGGACCAGTACGTAGCTGCCCCGGCAGTGCCAGCGCAGTCCGGGGTGCTCGTCCATCGTCTCGGGGTGGCAGTCCAGTTCGCAGGGCCACCACTCGTCCTCGTCCTCGGGCGTACCCCGGGTCGCGGTGAAGAAGAGCATCCGGGCCTGGTCGCCCGTACCACCGGATTCGGCGACGGGGCCGACCTCGATGCCGGCGGCCAGCAGGCGTTCCAGCGCGCTGTGGCCGGCTTCCAGGGGGACGTCCAGGACGTCGTGGACCATGCCCGTCGCGGTGATGAAGTTGGCCGCGGGCTGGTTGCGGGCCCAGCGTTCGATCTGCGCGCGGTCCGTCGTGGACTGCGTCTGCCAGGCGAAGGAGACGGGATGTCGCGCGGGCGTCGGACAGCCGATCCGGTCGCACGAACACCGATAACCGGCCGGATGCGCGGCGGGCGAGATCGGCAGGCCCGCCGCGGCGACGGCCAGCAGCAGGGCTTCGCGTTCTCGTGCGGGGTCCTCGGCGTCGGGTTTGGGCTTGCGGCGCAGCCACTGGGAAATCCTGCTCTGCTCGCCGCGTGCGACGCGGCCCGACTCAGACCCCATCTATCCCCTCACCTACACCGTTGCCCCGGTAGACCCTCACATGTTCCCACCATCCTGGTCGCCGGGTGACCGCACCCCCTGACCAGGGCTCCCACATAACCACAGAAATCGGCCATATGTTCTCGGCCATCAGGGGGTCATGACTTATCCCACCCCGCCCCGGCCCCGCCCAGCACCGCGTCCACCAGCGCCTCCGCGTACGCGTGCGTGAGCGGCGCCGTGCGCATCAGCCAGCGGTACGTCAGCGGTCCGACCAGCATCTCCACGGTCAACCGCAGGTCGGTGTCCGGCGGGAGCTGCCCGGCCTCGCGGGCCGACCGCAACCGGTCCTCGTACAGCGCGAGCTGGGGTTCCAGCAGCCGCTCGGTGAAGCGCGCCCCGAGTTCGGGATCGGTGGCGCCCGCCGCCGTCAGGGCGCGCACGGGGGCCGCGTACCGCTCGTCGGCGAACTCGTCCACCGTCGCCCGCATGACGGACTTCAGGTCAGCGGCCAGGTCCCCGGTGTCGGGGAAGGCCCACACCCCCTCGGGCTGCGCGTCCCCGGCGAGCGCGAGCGAGGCGTCCAGCAGGACCGCGGCCTTCGACGACCACCAGCGGTAGATGGTCTGCTTGCCGACTCCGGCCCGGGCGGCGATGGCCTCGATGGTCAGCTTGTTGTAGCCGACCTCCCCCACCAGATCGAGCGCCGCGTCCAGGATGGCCCGCCGCGAGCGGTCGCTGCGGCGCGTGGCGTCCGGAGACCGGGGAGCGGCGGCGGGGCCGGTGCCGGCGTCGGGAGCGGGGAGGGGACTGGAGCTCATTTCGGCAACTTATCAACCGTGAACCGCTCGTCTTTCAGCCGTTCGGAAAACCACCCAATCAGTTCACTGCGCGGTTCCCGCCGAGGAGAGACGATTCTCTTCTCATCACCGTGAGGAGCCCTCATTGCGCAGAGACGCCACACCCCGGCGCTACCTGATGTGCCCACCCGCGCACTTCAAGGTCACGTACTCCATCAACCCGTGGATGGACCCCACGAAACCGGTGGACCTGCCCCTGGCCATGGCCCAGTGGGAGGACCTCCGCGACCGCTACCTGGCCCTCGGCCACACCGTCGAGACCCTCGTCCCCGAACGCGGACTGCCCGACATGGTCTTCGCGGCGAACGGCGCCCTCGTCGTCGACGGCCGGGTGCTGGGCGCGCGGTTCGCCTACCCCGAACGGGCCGCCGAGGCGGAGATCCACCTCGACTGGTTCCGCGACCACGGCTTCCAGGACGTCCACGAGCCGTCCCACGTCAACGAGGGCGAGGGTGACTTCGCCGTCACCGCCACCTACATCCTGGCCGGCCGGGGCTTCCGCTCCAGCCCGCTCTCGCACGACGAGGCCCAGGAGTTCTTCGGCCGACCGGTCATCGGTCTCGACCTGGTCGACCCGCGCTACTACCACCTGGACACGGCCCTGTCCGTGCTCGACGGCGACGAGGTCATGTACTACCCGGAGGCCTTCTCCGAAGGCAGCCGTGCGGTGCTGCGCCGGCTCTTCCCCGACGCGCTGATCGCGCACGCCGAGGACGCGGCCGCCCTGGGGCTCAACGCGGTCTCGGACGGCCGGCACGTGCTGCTCCCGCAGGAGGCGACCGGGCTCTTCGCACCCCTGCGGGCGCGGGGGTTCGAGCCGGTCCCGATGGACCTGGGGGAGCTGCTCAAGGGCGGCGGCAGCGTGAAGTGCTGCACGCAGGAGCTGAGGCCCTAGCCGGCGGCGGGTTCCGACGGGCCCGGGCCGGCCCTGCGGGCTCGGGCCCCGGCCGGCCCGGGCCCTGCCGTCTCGGGCCCCCCGGGGCTCAGGACTCCTGCGGGGGCGGCCACTCCTGGCCCCAGTCGGCGTTCCGCGCGGCCTTGTACAGGTCGCCGTGGCGCTTGGTCACGTTGACCCGGGTCTGGCCCTCGGTCTCGGGTCCGCACAGCTCCAGCTGGACCAGCCCCTTCCGGATCTGCGGCCTGCGCGTGATCCGGGAGGCGGCCGGCTCCACCGGGAAGCGGGTGGCGGCCACGTAGCTGAACTTCTCGTCCTCGTAGGAGAGGGAGCCGCCCTTGACCTGACGGTGCAGCGAGGACCGGCTGACCCGGGCCGAGAAGTGGCACCAGTCCTTGCCGACCTCGATGGGGCAGGTCCCGTCGTGCGGGCACGGGGCGGCGACCTGCAGCCCGGCCTCGATCAGCTGGTCGCGGGCCTCGCGGATGCGCAGGTACCCCTCCGGCGTGCCCGGCTCGACCACCACCACGGCCTGACCGGCCCGCGCCGCCTCGGCGACCACCTCGCGGCGGGCCTCCGGGGTCAGTTCGCCCAGGACGTACGAGACCGTCACCAGGTCCGCCCCGGGCAGCGTCATCCCCGCCCCGATGACGCTCTGCCGCCACTCGGCGGCCCGCAGCGCGGGGGAGGAGGAGGCCGCGGCCAGCTCCTTGCCGAGCAGCAGCGCCGGATCCGCCCAGTCCAGTACGGCCGTCTCGCGCGGCCCGCCCCAGGTGGCGTCCGTGGCCCAGGCCGCCGCGCCGGTGCCGCCGCCCACGTCCACGTGCGAGGCCGGGGACCAGCCCGGGGCCGCCTCGGCGAGCCCGTCCAGGGCGGACCGTACGGCCTCGAAGGTGGCGGGCATCCGGTACGCCGCGTACGCGGCCACGTCGGAGCGGTTGCGCAGGACGGGGGTGTTGGTGGGGATCGTGCCGCGGTAGTTGGCGATCAGCCGCTCCACGGCGGCCGTGGCCTGCTTCTGCGGGAGGCCTTCGAGCAGCCCGGCGAGGGCGCTGCGCAGGGTTTCGGCGGTGGTGGTGGCGGTGTCGTTCACCCGCCAAGTTTACGGGGGCCGGGGGCGGGGCCGGGCCGGGGAAGAAGCCCCGGCCCGGCCCCGGCCGGTCAGGTCGCCGTCGGCCGGTCGCCGCCGCGCCAGGGACGGCACAGGGCGGCGAAGCAGAAGACCGCCAGGAAGGAGCAGGTCGCCTGGACCAGGGCCATCGGTACCGCCGTGTCCTCGCCCGCGATGCCGACGAGCGGGGAGGCGACGGCTCCGACCAGGAAGGAGGAGGTGCCGAGCAGGGCGGAGGCCGAGCCGGCCGCGTGCGGGGCGCGCATCAGGGCCTGCGCGTTGGTGTTCGGCAGCACCAGGCCCATCGCGGACATCAGGACGAACAGCCCGGCGCAGATCGCGAAGAGCCCGACCTCGCCGAAGACCCCGGCGGTCATGAGGAGCAGGGCGACCGAGGCCGCCGCGATGACCGCGAGCCCGTACCCCAGGACCTTGTCCAGGCTGACCCGGCCGACGAGCAGCTTGCCGTTGATCTGGCCCACCGCGATCAGGCCGAGGGAGTTGACGCCGAACAGCAGGCTGAAGGTCTGGGCCGAAGCACCGTAGATCTCCTGCACGACGAACGGGGAGGCGGAGATGTACGCGAACAGCGCCGCGAAGGCGAAGCCGCCGGCCAGCGTGTAGCCGGCGAAGACCCGGTCGGCGAACAGCCCGCGCATGGTCCGCAGCGCGGCGCCGACGCCGCCGGTCTGGCGCCGCTCGGGCGGCAGCGTCTCGCCGAGCTTCCGCCAGACCAGGAGGGTCAGCAGGGCCCCCACGACGGTGAGGACGACGAACACCCCGCGCCAGTCGGCGAAGCGCAGTACCTGGCCGCCGATGAGCGGGGCGATGATCGGCGCCACGCCGGATATGAGCATCAGGGTGGAGAAGAACCGGGCCATCTCGACCCCGTCGTACAGATCGCGCACGACGGCCCGCGCGATCACGATCGCGGCCGCGCCGGCCAGGCCCTGGAGCAGCCGGAAGGCGATCAGCAGCTCGACGGTCGGGGCGAAGGCGCAGATGGCGGTGGCGAGGACGTAGACGACCATGCCGATGAGCAGGGGGCGCCGACGGCCCCATTTGTCGCTCATCGGGCCGATCACCAGCTGGCCGAGGGCCATGCCGGCGAGGCAGGCGGTGAGGGTGAGCTGGACGGTCGCGGCCGGGCTGTTCAGGGCCGTGGTCACCGTCGGCAGGGCCGGCAGGTACATGTCCATGGACAGCGGGGGCAGTGCGGTGAGCCCGCCGAGGATGAAGGTGACGAGCAGTCCCGTCCGGCGGGCGGCCGTCAGGGGTGCGGTGGGGGAAGCGGAAGGGGAAGCGGAAGCGGAAGGGGAGGGGGTCGAAGGCGACTCGGCTTTCGAGGGCGCGGTGTTCGAGGGCGCTGTCGCGGGGCCTCTCTCCGGCATGCGGACACTCCAGTCGTATCGTCATTTCTCAGCACCCCTGCCGCCCCATGCTCTCAGCAATCGGAACGTTCCGGGACGGGAGCCGCATGTGACGTAACCTGCGGCCCCATGAACGCACGTGTGAAGCAGATCGCCGTAGTGACCGGAGCCGGATCCGGGATCGGCCGTTCCGTGGCCCTCACCCTCGCCGCCGCCGGATGGGCGGTCGCGGTGGCCGGCCGCAGGAGCGGACCGCTGGAAGAGACCGCCGAGGCCGCCAGGGCGGCCCACCCGGACGCCGAGGTGCTCTGCGTCCCGGCCGACGTGAGCGATCCGGACGCCGTGGCGTCGCTGTTCGAGACCGTTCGCGAGCGCTACGGGCGGGTCGACCTGCTCTTCAACAACGCCGGCACCTTCGGCCCGGCCGGAGTCGCACTGGAGGACATCTCCTACGAGGCCTGGCGCTCGGTGGTCGACGTCAACCTCACCGGCTCCTTCCTCTGCGCGCAGGCGGCCTTCCGGGTGATGAAGGCCCAGGACCCGCAGGGCGGCCGCATCATCAACAACGGCTCCATCTCCGCGCACGTGCCGCGGCCGAACTCGATCGCGTACACCGCGACCAAGCACGCCATGACCGGCCTGACGAAGTCCCTGTCGCTGGACGGGCGCCCGTACGGGATCGCGTGCGGGCAGATCGACATCGGCAACGCGGCCACCGAGATGACCGAGCGGATGCAGACCGGGATCATGCAGGCCAACGGACAGCTCGCGGTGGAGCCCGTCATGGACGCGTCCGACGTGGCGCGCACCGTGCTGCACATGGCGGAGCTCCCGCTCGGGGCGAACGTGCAGTTCGCGACGGTGATGGCGACGGCGATGCCGTACATCGGGCGGGGCTGAGGGTTCCCGGTCCGGGGAATGATCTTCGCGACTCGGGAGTTGAGCCGGTCATGACGAACGAAGTACTGCGCTACACCGCGTTCTCCGACGACCCGGCCGGCGGCAACCCCGCGGGCGTCGTCATCGACGCAGGCGGCCTCGACGAGGCCGCCATGCTGAAGATCGCCGCCGACCTGGGCTACAGCGAGACGGCCTTCCTCACCGCCCCGCCCGAGGGCCTGGGCGGCGAGGAGGGCCGGGCCTTCACCGTGCGCTACTTCAGCCCCAAGGTGGAGGTCCCCTTCTGCGGGCACGCCACCGTGGCCACCGCCGTGGCGCTGGGCGAGCGGATCGGCCCGGGCGAGCTGCTCTTCGCGACCCGCGCGGGCACGGTGCCGGTGTCGGTGACCCGGCAGGACGGGGCCGGCGGCCTGCGCGCCACCCTGACCAGCGTCGAGCCGCACACCGAGGACCTGGACCCGGCCGACCTCGCCGAGGCGCTGGCGGCGCTGAACTGGCCGGCCGCCGACCTGGACCCGGCGTTCCCGCCGCGGATCGCCTACGCCGGCGCCCGCCACCTGGTGCTCGGCGCCGCCACCCGGGCCCGGCTCGCGGACCTCGACTACGACTTCGCCCGGCTGGAGGCGCTGATGCGCCGCCTCGACCTGGTCACCGCACAGCTCGTGTACCGGGCGGGCCCGGCGGAGTTCCACGTGCGCAACCCCTTCCCGGTCGGCGGAGTCGTCGAGGACCCGGCGACCGGCGCCGCCGCTGCCGCCTTCGGGGCGTACGCGCGCGAGCTCGGCCTCGTCCCGGCCGACGCCGTCCTGACCCTCCACCAGGGCGAGGACATGGGCCGCCCCGGCGTCCTGACGGTCGAGCTCCGGTCCGGCGACTCCCGGGTCCGGGTGGGCGGCGCGGGGGCGCTGATCCCGTAGTGCGGATCGAGGGGGCCGACGAGGGGCCCGTCGGGGCCATCGAGGGGGCCATCGAGTACGAGGCCCTGCCCTCCGGGCTCGCCGAGCAGGTGGCGGCCCTGGAGGCGCAGGCATGGCCCGGGTCGTCCCCCGGGCACGACCCGGCGCTCGCCCCGCGCGCGGTCCTGCTCCTGGACGCCGACGGACGGGTCGCCGCCAGCCTGGCGCTGCTCCACAAGCCGGTCCGGCTCGCGGACGGGCGTACGTACCGCGCGGCCGGGCTGAGCGGCGTGGTGACCCGGGCCGACGTCCGGGGCCGCGGGTACGGCGGCCGGCTGGTCGCGGCCGCCCGCGCCCTGCTCGCCGCCGATCCGGGGGTGGACCTGGCGCTGTTCAGCTGCGACCGGGAACTGGTCCCGTTCTACGAGGCGGCCGGTTTCGAGGTGCTGCCCGGCACGGTCCTGGTCGGCGGCACCCCCGCGGACCCCCTCGCCACGGACGCCCCGGGCCTCGACAAGACGGTGCTCGGGGCGTTCCGCACCGGCGCCGCGGACGACGAAGGCCGCGCGGACCGGGTCCGCGCGGCCTTCACCGGCATCCGTGTCCCCCTCTACCCGGGGACGATCGACAGGCTGTGGTGAGTCAGGAGCCGCTCGGCTCCGGCTCGGGCTTCGGTTCCGCCTTCGGCTTGGTGCGGTTGCCCGGAGCCTGGGCCAGGAACAGGGCGAGCACCGGGACCAGGTACAGGGCCCACACGATGACCTGGAGCACGGTCGGGTCCGGCTGGAAGTTGAGGGTGCCCTTGAGCAGGGTCCCGTACCAGCTGTCCGGCGGGATCGCCGAGCTGATGTCGAAGGCCTTGGTGGTCAGCCCCGGCAGGAAGTCGGCCTCCTGGAGGTCGTGGACGCCGTACGCGAGCACGCCCGCGGCGACCACGACCAGCATGGCGCCGGTCCACGTGAAGAACTTCGACAGGTTGATCTTCAGCGCGCCCCGGTAGAACAGCCAGCCCAGCAGGATCGACGAGCCGATGCCGAGCAGCACGCCGATCAGCGGGCCCGCGCCGTCACCGGCCGCGTGCACCGAGCGCCACACGAACAGCGAGGTCTCCAGGCCCTCCCGGCCGACGGCCAGGAACGCCGTCGCCACCAGGGCGCCGGTGCCCATCGCGAGCGCCGCGTCGAGCTTGCCGTGGAGCTCGGTCTTCAGGTGCCGCGCGGTGCGCTTCATCCAGAAGACCATCCAGGTGACCAGGCCGACCGCGACGATCGACAGGGTGCCGCCGATCGCCTCCTGCGCCTTGAAGGTCAGTTCCTGCGTGCCGAATTCGAGGCCCGCGCCGAAGGCCAGGGACAGGGCGGCGGCCAGGCCGACGCCCAGCCACAGCGGCGCCAGCTTGTCCTTGTTCCCGGTCTTGACCAGGTAGGCGATGAGGATGCAGACGACGAGGCTGGCTTCCAGCCCCTCGCGCAGCCCGATCAGATAATTGCTGAACACTTCGGTTCTCCCGGTCCCTTACGCGAACAGCGTCCGGCCCCACCAGTCGTCCTTGTCGCGGACGCCCGGCGGGACGGCGAAGACGGCCGAACCCACGTGCTGGATGTATTCGTTGAGGACGTCGGACTTCGCCAGGTTGCGCTGGATCGGCACGAAGCCCGTGCGCACGTCGCGCTGGTAGGCGAGGAAGAACAGGCCCGCGTCGAGCCGGCCCAGTCCGTCCGTGCCGTCGGTGAAGGAGTAGCCGCGGCGCAGGATCGTCGCACCGTTGTTGGTGTCCGGGTGCGCGAGGCGGACGTGTGCCTCGGGCTTCATCGCCTTCAGGAACGGCTCGTCGCGCTCCTTGGACTTGCCCACGGGGGCACCCTCGCCCTTGTCGCGGCCGAAGATGTCCTCCTGCTCGCCCAGGGGCGTGCGGTCCCACGTCTCGATGTTCATCCGGATCCGGCGCGCCACGAGGTACGAGCCACCGGTCAGCCAGTCGCTGCCGTCGTCGGCGCCGACCCACACGTGCTTCTCCAGGGCGGCCTTGTCGGTGCCCGAGATGTTCCGGGTGCCGTCCTTGAAGCCCATCATGTTGCGCGGGGTCTGCTCGTCGGGCGTGGTCGACGAGGTCTTGCCGAAGCCCAGCTGCGACCAGCGCACCGCCGTCTTGCCGAAGCCGATGCGGGCGAGCTGGCGGATGGCGTGCACCGCGACCTGCGGGTCGTCGGCGCAGGCCTGCACGCACAGGTCGCCGCCGGAGCGGGCCGGGTCGAGGTTGTCGCCGGGGAAGAGCTCCAGGTCGATCAGGGCGCCGGGGCGCTTGCCCTCCAGGCCGAAGCGGCCCTTGGCGAACAGGCCCGGCCCGAAACCGATGGTGAGGGTGAGGCGGGAGGCCTTCAGGCCCAGCGCCTCGCCCGTGTCGTCCGGCGGGGCCTCCGGGAGGCCGCCGTAGCCGCCCTCGCCGACCGGCTGGCCGGCCGTCATCAGCCGGGCCGCCGCGGTCCAGTCCTTCAGGAGCTGGATCAGCTCGGCGCGGTCCTTCGTCTTCACGTCGAAGGCAGCGAAGTGCAGGCGGTCCTGGACGGCGCTGGCGATACCGGCCTGGTGCTCACCGTGGAACGGCACGGCCGCGCCGGCCGAGGCCGCCGAGACCATGTCGGGGCCCGAGTTCAGGACGGCGGCCGTACCGCCGGCCGCCGCCGCGCCGAGCGCGAGGCCCGCGCCGCCCCAGCCGAGGACGGTCCGGCGCGAGGGCGCACCCGCACCTGCACCCGTGCCCGCGCCCGTCTGCTCCGGCGCGCCCTGGGCCTCGTCCTGTGCGGGCTCCTGCCCGGACACCGACTCGCTCATGTGAGGATCTCCCGCCTGCTCTGCTGTTCCGGAGTTACTTCGCGACCGCGGCGGCGAGCTTCGAGAGCGGCTCGGCCAGCGCGTTGACGCCGTCGGAGAGCTCCTTGCGCTCGGCCTCGCCGACCTTGTCGTACGAGACGAACTCGTACGCGGCCTTGTTCGGGCGGTACTTCTCCAGCAGGTTGTTCAGCGCGGCGAACTGCTTGTCCAGCTCGGCGGTGAGCGCCGGGTCCGTCTTCGAGGTGACCGGCTTGAGCAGCTCGTACGCCTTCTCCGCGCCCTCGACGTTGGCCTTGAAGTCGACCAGGTCGGTGTGGCTGTAGCGCTCTTCCTCGCCCGTCACCTTGCCGGTGGCGACTTCGTCGAGGAGCTCCTTGGCGCCGTTCGCCATCGAGGTGGGGGTGATCTCCGCCTCGCCGACCTTCTTCCGCCACACGGCCAGGTCGGCCATCAGGGTCTCGGCGAGCTTCTTGTCGTTGTCGTCGATCTTGTTGCCCTCGAAGAGGGACTTCTCCAGCTTGTGCCAGCCGGTCCAGTCCTTCTCCGGGTCCTGGCCCGCCTCCAGGCCGTCCTCGCGGACGTCGACCTTCGGGTCGATGTCACCGAAGGACTCGGCGACCGGCTCGGTGCGCTCCCAGCCGATGCGCGAGGGGGCGTACGCCTTCTTCGCGGCCTCGACGTCGCCGGCCTTGACCGCGTCCGCGAAGACCTGCGCCTTGGGGATGGTCTCGTCGGCCTGCTCCTGCACGTACTTGCGGTACGCGGCGACCGCGGCGTCGGCCTCGGGGCTGCGCTTCACGGCGGCGCCCGAGCCGGTGGCCTTGACGCTCTGGCGGATGCCGTCGCCCTTCATGCCGGGCTTGCAGGCGATCTCGTAGTCGCCGGCCTTGAGCTCGGCGGTGATGGTGGCCTTGGTGCCGGGGCCGATGTTCTCGCGCTCGGCGACGATGCGGTCGTCGGGGAAGAGGATGTAGAGCTCGGTGACCTTGGAGCCCTTGTTCTCGACCTCGAAGGCGACCTTGCCCGCGGGGAACTCCTTCGCGGAGACCTCGCAGGAGGAGTCGGAGGCCGCCACCTTGATGGTGCCGTCGCCGGACGCGTCGCTCTTCTCGGAGCAGCCGGTGACCGCGGTGAGGGCGGCCACGACGGCGGCCGCGGTGGCGACGGTGAGGCGGACGGGGCGCATAGGGGGCTCCTGGCAGTCTGGCGTTCGGCAGACGGCCGCCCCGATCGGGTGGGGGCAGCCGGTGAGGCGGACCTAACTTAACCGAGGCTTACCTGACCCATACCCGCACGTCCAGTGATTCAGCCCACACCTTCGGACACCGGACACGGGGCCGTCACGGGTGCCCCACGCCAGCCCCATGGCCGGGTCAAGCGGAGGTCAAACCCAGCTGGCCGTTCCGTACTGCGAAACGCTCCCCTCCGGGCTGCTCCGGCCCGCCGTCCCTTACGGGGACCACCAACGGTGCCCCGGTGCGCGGGTGCGGGAGCACCTCCACCGGCTGGCGGTAGACCCGGCTCAGCAGCCCGTCCTCGAACACCTCCGCGGGCGGGCCGTCCACCGCGATCCGGCCGTCGTGCAGGACGGCGACCCGGTCCGCGTACGCCGCCGCCAAGCCCAGGTCGTGCAGGACCACCACGACCCCGTCCCCGGCAGCCGCCCGTTCCCGGCAGATCCGCAGCACCAGCTCCTGGTGGCGCAGGTCCAGGGCCGCCGTCGGTTCGTCGAGCAGCAGCAGCGGGGCCCCCTGGGCCAGTACGCGGGCCAGCGCGACCCGGGCCCGCTCGCCGCCGGAGAGCCCCGAGAACGGGCGGGCCGCGAAGCCCGTCACCTCGGTGGCGGCCATGGCGGCGGCCACCGTCTCCTCGTCGCCGTCGGCCGTCCCGGTGCCCGCCCAGGGGGCGCGGCCCATCCGTACGACGTCCTCCACGGGGAAGGGGAAGGCCAGTTCGGCCGATTGGGGGAGCACCGCCCGGCGCAGGGCCAGCTCGGGAGCCGGCCAGCCGCCCACAGGGCGCCCGTCGATCCGCACCTCCCCGGAGCCGGCCGGCAGGTCCCCGGACAGGGCCGCCAGCAGGGTGGACTTGCCCGCGCCGTTCGGCCCGACCAGGGCCAGCACCTCCCCGGCCCGCACGGTCAGCCCGATCCCGGCGAGCACCTCGCGCCCACCGAGCCGTACGTGCAGGTCCGTGACCTCGGCGAGCGGCGCGCCGGGGGCCGGCCGGGCGGGAACGGTGCGCTTGTTCCTGCCGAGGCGGAGTGCGGTGAGGCCGTAACGGAACCGGACGCTCATGCCCAGCCTCCTTGCTTGCGACGGGTGCGGCGCAGCAGCCAGAAGAAGAACGGGCTGCCGAGCAGGGCGGTCAGGACTCCGAGCGGCAGCTCGGCGGGCTGGGCGAGGGTCCGGGCGGCCAGGTCCCCGGCGACCAGCACCACGGCTCCGGCGAGCGCACTGCCGGGCACCAGGAAGCGGTGGCCCGGACCGTTGGCCATGCGCAGCAGGTGCGGCACGAGCAGCCCGACGAAGGTGATGATCCCGGCCACGGCGACGGCCGCCGCGGTGAGCAGCGCGACGACCAGGATCAGCGCGAGGCGCAACCGCTCCACGTCGACGCCGAGATGGCGGGCGGGACGCTCGCCGAGGGACAGCAGGTCCAGCTTGCCCGCGTAGAAGGGGGCGACCAGCAGGCCGGCCAGCGCGCAGGGGAGTACGGCCAGCACCTTGGGCCAGGTGGCCTGGGCGAGGGAGCCGAGCTGCCAGAAGGTGATCTGGTTGACCTGGCCGCTGTCCGCGAAGAAGACGAACAGGCCGATCAGCGCGCCCGCGAAGGCGTTGACGGCGATGCCGGTCAGGATGAGGGTGACGACCTCGGTCTTCCCGCCGTTGCGGGACAGCAGGTACACGGCGCCGACGGTGACCAGCCCCGCGACGAACGCGCAGGCGGTGATGGTCCAGTTGCCGAAGAAGGTCAGGCCCAGCCCGATCGCGGCGACCGCGCCGACGGCCGCGCCCGCCGAGATCCCGATGACCCCGGGCTCGGCCAGGGGATTGCCGAACACACCCTGCATCAGCGCCCCGGCGCAGCCGAGACTGGCCCCGACGAGCAGCGCGAGCACCACGCGCGGCAGCCGTACGTTCCACAGCACGCTCTCCCCGACCCGGTCGAGGGCGGCGCCCCCGAGGCCGAGGCGGTGCTGCACCGACCCGACCACCTCCCCGAGCGGGATCTCGTAGGCGCCCACTCCGGCGGAGACCAGCACGAGGAGCACGAGTACGGCGACCAGTCCGCCGGTGAGCCAGGCGGAACCCCACCGCCGCCGGGGCGGTGCGCCGGCGGCGGTGGGGGCGGCCCGGGGCGCCGCCCGCTCGGGAGCGGGAAGGGGGTCCGCTCGGGGCGGCGTCCCGGGGGCTTCGTAGGAGAGGGGCACGTCAGGAGGCCTTGCCGTAGAGCTGGGTGATGAGGGAGGCCAGGACCTGGTCGGTGCGCGGGCCGTAGTTGAGCAGGACCCCGTCGTCGACCGTGACCACCCGACGGTCCATTCCCGCCGGGGTCTGGGCCACGCCCGGGATCTTGACCAGCCCGTCCACGCCGCCGACGGACTCCAGGCCCTTGGACATGACGAGGATGGCGTCGGGCGCGGCGGCCGCCAGGGCCTCGCTGGTGATCGGGGTGAAGTCCTTGCCGAGCCCGGACTCCGGGCCCGTGTCCAGCGCGCCGGCCGCCTCCAGCAGGGAACCGGCGCCGGAGTCGGAGCCGCCCATCAGGTACACGGAGGCGGTGCCGCGCAGGTAGAGGAAGGCCACGCGGGGCTTCTTGCCCGAGGCGGGCAGGGTCTTGCGGGCGGCGGCGATGCGGTCGGCGGTGCGCTGGTTGAGCTGCGCACCGGCCTCCTTGACGCCGAGCGCGGCGGCGACCGCGTCGGTCCGCTTCGCCACGTCGTCCAGGGACTTGGCCGGGGCCACCACCAGCAGCGGGATGCCCGCGTCGCGGATCTGGGCGAGCGCTTCGGCGGGGCCGGAGGTGGTCTCGGCCAGCACCAGGGTCGGACGCAGCGACAGCACGCTCTCGGCGGAGACCTCGTGGCCCCGCGTCACCACCGGGAGCTCCGCCGCCTGTTCGAAGGTGGCGGTGATGTCCTTGGCGACGACCTTGGGGCCCAGTCCGAGGGTGTACACGATCTCGCTGAGGCCGCCCGTCAGCGGGATCACGCGGTCCGCCGAGGTGACGGTCACTTGGACGCCGTCCGCCGAGGCCACGGTCGCCGGAAGCGCGGGTACGGGCGCCTGCGCGAGGGGTTCCACCCGGTCGGGGAGGGCCGGGGCTCCGGCTCCGGTGGCGGGGGAGGGGGCGGCCGTGCCTCCGCAGGCGCTCACGCCGAGTGCCAGGACCACGGAGGTCAGGGCGACGGCGAAGCGGGACATGCGGGTTGACGCGGCGGGCGTAGGCACGAAGGCACCGTCCTGATCGTCCGACTGGGGTGGTGGACCCGGTTCGCTGGGGGTGGAGACCCGGTTCGAGGTTCCGGGTGCCAGGGGGGTTTCACACCCGGCGGAACGTAGCTTAGGTTAGCCTAACCTTGCTCGCTAGACCCTGGAGGGGACATTCATGTCCGCTAGCCCCGTCCGCGCGTCCGCCGTCGCCGTGCTGGCGACCCTGGCGGCCCTGGGAGCCGTCCTGCTCCCGGCGCCCGCCGCCCAGGCCGCGGGCCGCACCGTGGAGGGCGGGCGACTCGACTGGGGCATCAAATCCTCCTTCCAGAGTTATGTCACCGGGCCGGTCGCAAAAGGCGGGTTCAAGCTGAAGAACGGAGCCGCCACGGCCGGCGGCAGCCTGTTCCGCTTCCACTCCGCCAGCGGCTCCTACGACCCGGACGGCGGCTCCCTGGAGGCCTCCTTCAGCGGCGGCGTCACCTTCCAGGGCCACCAGAAGGCGGACGGCACGTACGAACTGGACATGAGCGTCAGTCGCCCCACCGTCAAGATCGGCGGCGGCAGCGGCACGCTCTACGTGGACGTCTCCAGCAAGGCCAAGGAGGGCGGAGCGGTCACCACCGCCTCCCAAGTGCCCTTCGCCAAGCTGAACCTGGGCGGGGTGAACATGAAGGGCGGCACCAGCCCCGTCGCCCTCGCCAACGTCCCGGCCACCCTCACCGACCAGGGGGCCAAGGCCTTCGCCGGCTACTACGCGGCCGGCGCGCAGCTCGACCCGGTCTCGCTCTCCGTGGACGTCAAGGCGGCGGCGGTCGAACAGCCCGCCTCGCCGGCGGCCTCGCCCAGCACTCCGGCCGGCTCCCCGTCCCCGCAGGCCGCCGGGCAGTTCACCGACGCGGCCGTGGACTGGGGGGTGCGGCGCACCTTCCGCGAGTACGTCACCGGCTCCATCGGCCAGGGCGCGTGGAAGCTCGCCGACGGCGCCCAGGACGGCGGAGCGCTGTTCCGCTTCCCGCAGGGCAAGGGCGCCTACGACGGCGCGAAGGGCACCCTCGACGCCGCCTTCGCCGGCTCCGTGCACTTCACCGGGGCCCACCTCGACCTGAAGCTCGCGAAGATCACGGCCAAGGTGGAGAACGGCAAGGGCGTGCTGTCCGCGGACGTCACCACCGGCACGGACACCAAGCCCGCCGTCCCGCTGGTCGAGTTCGACGCCAAGGGCCTCACGGCCGAAGGCGGCCTCGCCACCCTCGCCGAAGCCCCGGCCACCCTGACCGAGGGCGGAGCCCAGGCCTTCAACTCGATGTACAAGGCCGGCACCGAGATGGACCCCGTCTCCCTCGCGGTCGCCCTCGACGGAACCGCGAAGCTCCCGGCCCTCCCGAACCTCGGCTCCACGGCCACCCCGTCGGCCCCGTCCCCGCCCACCGCCGCACAGCCGGCCGCGCCGTCCTCCTCGAACACCGGCCTGTACGCCGCCCTGGCGATAGCCGTCCTCGTCCTCGCAGGCGGAGCAACCTTCCTGACCCTCCGCAACCGCAAGAACCAAGCCCCGCACACGGCCCCCACGCCGACTCCGGCCCCGAACGCGAGTGCCGAGACTCCGGCCCCGGCCGCGGGTGCTGAAGCCCCGGCCGCCCCGGCAGCCGGGACGGCCGACTCCTCCGACTCCCCGGGTCCCTCCGGGGGCGACGGGGCCGCCCCGCGCGGCTGATCCGCGCCCCGAACCCCTCCCGCCCGCCCGGCCCTTGCACAGGGCCCCCTACGGCCCGCATCCGCCGGGCCCCCGCGACACCTCCGCAGTGCGGGCCCGGGCTCGCCCGAACCGCCCGGCCCGCACGCCCCGTACACCCGTACAAGCCCCGCAGGGCCCCGCACCGCCGGGGCTCGGCTTCGCCCTGCCCCCGCAGGCCCCGCACCACACGCCTTCCGCCCCCTCCACCCCCGTTACAGGAGACCCGCCATGTCACCGACCCGCCGTCCCCTCGCCCTCGCGGTCGCCGTGGCCACCGCCGTGGCGATCGGCGCCACCGCGCTGGTCCTGCCCGCCACCGCGGCGGGCAGCGCCCCCGCCGCCCCCGCCGCCGCGGCGCAGGGCGCCCCCGCGACGATCCCGGTCCTCGGCGGCACCCTCGACTGGGGCGTCCTGGAGAGCTACCGCACCTACGTCACGACCATCGCCCAGGGCCGGATCACCGTCGCGGACGGTGCGAAGAAGACGGCCAAGGGCTTCACCTTCGTCTCGGCCACCGGCCAGTACGACCCGGCGACCCACCTCGTGACCGCCGGCTTCAAGGGCAGCGTCACCTTCACGTCGGCCGCGCACCACTTCGAGGTGAAGCTCGCGAACCTCCGCATCGACACCGGCAAGAAGCTGCTGATCGTCGACGTCACCCGGGACGGCGCGCTCACGAAGGACGTCGGCTTCGCGAAGGTCGCCTTCACCGGGCCGTCGATGTCCGGCCTGGCCACCACCCTGACCGCCGATGCCGCCAAGCTCCTCGGTTCGGACGGCTACAAGGACAAGGCGGGCGACCCGCTGACGGCCGTACTGGAGTTCCCGCCGCCGCCCTCCCACGGCCCCTCCCCGTCCGCCTCGGCCTCGACCTCCCCGTCCCCCTCGCAGAGCCCCTCCCCGTCGGCCTCCCCGTCGGCCTCGGCCTCGGCGTCGCCCTCCCCGTCGAAGCCGGCCACCCCCTCCGCCTCCACCAGCTCCCCGGCGACCGGCGGCCCGCAGCAGATCCTCGACGGCAAGCTGGCCTGGGGCGTCAAGGAGTCCTTCCGCCAGTACGTGCAGCGCGCGGGCGGCACCGTCACCCCCACCGACGGCGCGGTCGCGAACGGCGACAGCTTCGCCTTCGCCGGAGGCAAGGGCACCCTCGACACCAAGGCGCGGAAGCTGAACGCCACCTTCGCCGGCAACCTCCGCTTCCAGTACGCGGCCCACGGCATCGACATGACCTTCGGCAACATCCGCGTCAACGCGGAGGGCGCCAAGGGCACGCTGATCCTGGACGTGAAGACGGCCGCCGGGGTCAAGGCGAACATCCCCTTCGCCACGCTCGACCTCTCGAAGGCCGCGTACAAGACCAAGAGCGGCGTCCTCACCCTGAACGCCGTGCGCACCGCGCTCACCGCGGAGGGCGCAGCCGCCTTCGCCAACGACACCACCGGCTCCATGTACCCGCCGGGCACCCGGGCGGACGACGTCAACCTGACCGTCTCCGTGACCAAGGGCGCCGTCCTGCCCACGAGCCCGGCCGGCACGGGCGGCAGCACGGGCGGCACCGGCACCACCGGAGGCACCGGCACCACCGGAGGCGGCGGCACCGTCGGAGGCGGCCTCGCCGCCACCGGCGCCGAGATCCCGGCCGGCACGCTGCTCGGCTCCTCCGCGCTCATCGTCGCCGCGGGCGCGGGTGCGGTCTACGTCGCACGCAGGCGCCGCACGGCCCAGAACTGACCGTTCCTAGCGATGTTGGCCGCTAATGGCCGGATCGCTGTAAGCCGGGCTAGCCGGTTGTCTCCCCGAACGGTCTTGGGAGACGGGGAACAGCGTGAGCTGGTCGCTTCGGTCCCGGCAGGTCTTGCCACCTTCGTTGGGTGTGCCTGTGGTCCTTGGCGGGCTCGCGGTCCCGCGTGCCCTCGGTGCGGTGACGGTCTGGCCGGTAGCTCTCCGCGCGACGATCCTCTGGTCGTGTGCGGTCACACCTGGCCGACGCCGTGTCCCGTGTCCGAGGGCGCGTCTGCCGATCGCCACGGCCGCCGCGTGGTGGCCGGTGACGACGGTGGTCTTGGATTGCTGCTGGAGCGGCTGCTTCCAGTGCTGGGCTCCCCAGCGGCTGGTGTAGGCGGGGTCGACGGCGATGACGACGAGTCCGGCGTGGTGGGCCATGCCGGACAGTCGGTCGCGGAATCGTCCGGTCGGCAAGCCTGCGACGGTGCGGCGGAACGTCTTACCGCGTTTGCCGCGGCCCATGGTCTCGCGGCCGGTGGCCCGGGCGTCGGTGAAGCCGAGATTCTCGATCGCCAGACCGGCGCAGCCGTGCTGGTGTGCGAGGCGGATGAGTTCGCTGATCGCGGCGCGCAGGCGTCCGTCGCGCTGGGATGTGGGGCCGGTCAGGTCGGTGGGCACAGTAAAGGGTTCGCCGACGGGATTGCCGTGGGTGTCGATGATGCAGGCGGCGAGGTGTCCGGCGTTGAGGTCGACCGCGAGGAGCCGGACGCTGGTTGCGGCCAGCTCGGCGGGCGTGGGGAGGGCTGTCGCCGGGGTGGACCAGGAGGCGTCGAGGTACCAGCGGCCGCGTTCGGGGTCGCACACGATGTCGTATCGCACCGAGCGGTTGGCGGTAGTCCGGTCCAGCCATTCGCCTTGGCGGTGGTTGAAGGTGACGGTGCAGGCGAGCCGGTAGCGGCCCCGCGGTGCGTTGGCGAGGTGCCGGAGGGGTTCGGGCAGGACGAGAGTGATCGTACCGTCAGCCGGGTCAACCGTGATCGTGTAGTTCCCGTACGGCGCCCCCGACTCCCCGTCAGCGGTCAGGAACATGCGTTCCGCATCCCACCGCTCCCGCCAGCGGGATTCGGTGAGACCGGCTTCGGCGAGGTTGTGCCTAACCTTTGCGAGCCAGCGGCCGCCGACCACTACGGTTGGGTGCCCGGCCTCGATCCGCCGCTCCACCTCGGCGAGGCGTGCGGTGAGGACCTGCAACCGGCACTGCTTCTGTGTCCGCTCGGCCTGGCTCGGATAACCCCGGACACC
The DNA here is from genome assembly GCF_045822005.1 of Streptomyces stoeckheimensis. Classification (NCBI taxonomy): domain Bacteria; kingdom Bacillati; phylum Actinomycetota; class Actinomycetes; order Kitasatosporales; family Streptomycetaceae; genus Streptomyces; species Streptomyces stoeckheimensis. The sequence goes on from NZ_CP169550.1 coordinate 6,310,168, forward strand.
ATCCACCTGCTGACCGCACGGCACCGCCAGGCGCTTGCCGATCTTTGCGATGGTCCGGCGCAGCGAGGTCCACTCGTCGAACAGGCACCGCAGAGACAACTGGTACTGGTCCTCTGACACGCGAGTCATCGCTCCCGCCCACCGGGACGATGAGACTGCCGTCAGCGCGCGTTTACGTTCTGCCCGCCGGTTCTCCTTCACCGGAACCCTGCCGGTACGCACCCGCTCGGCCAGATCAGCACGGGCCCACCGGCCAAGATGCTCACCGACCATCCGCACAATCTCAACATCACGGGCAGACAGGCGCAGACGATCCCGGATACGCGCACCCGCGGGAGCCGACACAGTGAACGTAGCGGCCAGCATTCGCAGTGCACGCTTGCGCCGACCCCTACCCCGCGCCACCAGCCACCCCCTCCCGATCCACCCAGCGGCACTAACGTTCCCCACTCACACTGGCGTCCCGACCAGGACCACGTACCGATAGCACCCCGCGTTCACCCGCACGAGTCCGCCGATGATCAACCATGACCAACAACCGCATCAAAAGTTGGCCACCCGTGCTTCAATTCCGGCGTGAACGATCTCGACGTCCTGAGGGTCTTCTGCGCGGGTGACGGCAGCCACGGCAACACGCTCGGCGTCGTACGCGACGGCCGGTCCTGCCCCGACGACGCCTCCCGGCAGGCGCTGGCCGCCGAACTCGGCTACAGCGAGACGGTGTTCGTCGACGATCCCGAGCGCGGGATCGTCGACATCCGCACCCCCGGCACCCGGATGTCCTTCGCCGGGCACCCGTTGGTCGGAGTCGCGTGGCTGCTCGACATCGAGGAGCTCCAGCCCCCGGCGGGCGCCGTATGGGCGCGCGACGACGGGGAGTTCACCTGGATCACCGCCCGCCCCGAGTGGGTCGAGGGCAAGCGCACCGAGCAGTACGCCGACGCCGCCGCGGTCGATGCGCTGCCCGGCCCGCCCCCGGGCGAGGGCTGGCTGTACGCCTGGGCGTGGGAGGACGAGGCCGCGGGCCGGATCCGGGCCCGCGGTTTCCCGCGCCGCCCCGACGGGGTGATCGTCGAGGACGAGGCCACCGGCTCGGCGGCGATCCTGCTGACGGCCGAACTGAACCGCGCCCTGAACATCACCCAGGGCGCGGGCTCCCAGATCCTCACGGCCCCGGGCCCGGACGGCACCGTGGAAATCGGCGGCCGCGTCCGCTTCGCGAAATCCAGCCTCGCCGGGGTGTGAGGCGCGGGTTTCGGGGTGCAGCCCCAGGCTCTGGGGGCTGCACCCCAGGCCGCGGTGCGGGCCGCGCCGCAGGCCGCCGCGCCCCGGGGGGCGAAGCCCGGAAGGGGGGGTGGGCCCGTCGGGCCCACCCCCCTTCCCCGTTCAGCCCGCCGCAGGCGTCACGCGCTCAGCGGGAACTGCTCGCCCAGCTCGCGGAAGACCGCGCCGTTGTAGTCGAAGGCGCGCTTGCACTCGTCGATGATGCGCTGCTTCTCCAGATCGTCCGCGGCGATCGTGTCCAGCAGCTCGCGGTAGGTCCGCTTGAAGGCGGCCGGGTTGGAGATGTCCGCGAAGACGTAGAAGCGCACGCCGTCGCCCTTGCGCTCGAAGCCCCAGGTCCGCTCCGCCTTGTCGCGGATGATCTGGCCGCCGGAGAGGTCGCCCAGGTAGCGGGTGTAGTGGTGGGCCACGTACCCGCCCGGCCAGGAGGCGGCGCACTCGGCCACGCGGGCCGCGTAGGCCTCGGTGGCGGGCAGCGCGACCAGGGTCTCGCGCCATGCGGGACCCCGCAGGTGGGCCAGGTCCCGCTCGATCTCGGCGAGGCGCATCAGCTCGGGCTGTATGAACGGCCCGGCCACGGCGTCGTCCTTGAGGGCCTCCGCGGCGTCCTCCAAGGCCTTGTACACGAACCACAGCTGCTCGGTGTAACGCGTGTACGCGTCCACCCCGAGCCGGCCGCCGAGCAGGTCGCTCATGAACGTCGAGGTCTCTGCCTCGGTGTGCTGCTCGTGCGAGGCGACACGGATGACGGTGGAGAAGGCGTCCAAGGCGGACCTCCGAGAAATCGGAAGAAAGGGGTGCCGGGCGTGGCGGCCGCGCCGCCACACCCGATCTTCCTACTTAGGCTTACCTAAGTCAATGTGTTCCCGACGCCTTGTCGGTAAAAACCTCCGCGAGCCGATTTCCTCGGACCGGTGCCGGGTCAGGGCAGCGTCAGGATCTCCGCCCCGGTGTCCGTGACCACCAGTGTGTGCTCGAACTGCGCGGTCCGCTTCCGGTCCTTCGTGACCACCGTCCAGCCGTCCTCCCACATGTCGTACTCGTGGGTGCCCAGGGTCAGCATCGGCTCGATGGTGAAGGTCATCCCGGGCTCGATGACGGTGGTGGCGTGCGGGCTGTCGTAGTGCGGGACGATCAGGCCGGAATGGAAGGACGAGTTGATCCCGTGACCGGTGAAGTCGCGGACGACGCCGTAGCCGAAGCGCTTCGCGTACGACTCGATGACCCGGCCGATGATGTTGATCTGCCGGCCCGGCCTGACGGCCTTGATGGCCCGGTTCAGGGCCTCGCGGGTGCGCTCCACGAGCAGCCGCGACTCCTCGTCCACGTCCCCGCACAGGTACGTGGCGTTGTTGTCGCCGTGCACCCCGCCGATGTACGCGGTCACGTCGAGGTTGACGATGTCGCCGTCCCGCAGGACGGTCGAGTCGGGGATCCCGTGGCAGATGACCTCGTTGAGCGAGGAACACAGGGACTTGGGGAAACCGCGGTAGCCCAGCGTCGAGGGGTAGGCGCCGTGATCGCACATGAACTCGTGGGCGACCCGGTCCAGCTCGTCGGTGGTCACCCCCGGCGCGATCAGCTTGGCGGCCTCTTCCATCGCCTGGGCGGCGATCCGGCCGGCGATGCGCATGGCCTCGATGGTCTCGGGCGTCTGCACCTCCGGTCCGGTGTACGGAGTGGGCGCGGGCTTGCCCACGTACTCGGGCCGGCGGATGTTTCCGGGAACGGAACGGACGGGAGTGAGCTCGCCTGGTACGAGCAGCGACTGGCCAGACATACGAGCGAGTGTATCGAGCGGGTATGGGGCAGCATGGCGACAGAGAGAGGAGCCTGACGATGGCCCTGTTCAAGAAGCGCCAGGTGGGCAAAGCGGGCGAGTGGTACTACTGCCTGGTCCACAAGAAGGTCGAGGAAGGCCCCGAGTGCCCGGCGAAGGACCGTTTCGGCCCCTACGCGACACCCGAAGAGGCGAACCACGCCATGGAGACGGCGCAGGAGCGCAATCTCGAATGGCAGAACGACCCCAAATGGAACGACAAGACGCGCGAAACCGAAGAGGGAACCGGCACCCCCTAGCCACCAGAGCTACCAGCGGCTGGGCGGCGGCGCGGCCAGCTGGTCGGCCAGCCGCGCCAGCCGGTCCCGGAACCGCTTCGGCCCGCGCTGCACCGGCAGGCTGTTCTCCCCGGCCGCCGCGCTGACCAGGTGCTGCACGGTGTCCAGGTCCAGCTCGGCGGTCCCGTCCGGTACGGACAGCACCTCGTGCGCGAGCGTCCCGAGATCCGGGTCCCCGCCGTCCAGGGACAGTACGGTCGCCCCCGCGCGCCGGGCGCCGTGCACCCGCTCCAGCAGCCCGTCCCCGGGCTGCTCCGGAGCCACCACCAGCAGGGTGTGACCGCGCCGGGCCGCCTCCAGCCGGCTCAGGCCGACCGACAGGTGCGGGGCGTCACCGGGCAGCACCTGGTGGCGTACGAGCGTGGGCGCCAGCTCCGGCAGCCCCGACCAGGCGGCCTCGTCGACCAGGTGCGCCGCCAGGTGCCAGGGCTCGTACTGCTCGGTCCCGACCAGCAGCAGGTTCCCGCCGGCCGGCACGACCGACCGCCGCAACGTCCCGGCGAACCGGCGCGCGGCGCCGGGCCACTCCGTACCGGCGAGCACCTCGCGCAGCAGCGCGACTCTCACGGCGTCCATATCGGCATCCTGCCGCATGGAAGGGACAAACGGGAGCCGTTCCCCCCATCTCCCACCCCACCTGCGCCCCGCCCCGCGACCGCTTCGGCATCTCCGGCCGACTGGGGCATCTCACAGCGTCCGCGCATTCGCCTCTGACGATCTCGCGGCTACCCTCGCCCCCATGACCTCCACAGACAGCACGCAGCAGCCCGCGCAGGCCCCCGCGAAGGCCCCCGCCAAGGACCCGTGGGACCTTCCCGACGTCTCCGGCCTCGTCGTAGGCGTCCTCGGCGGCACCGGCGACCAGGGCCGGGGGCTGGCCTACCGGCTCGCCCGCGCCGGCCAGAAGGTGATCATCGGATCCCGTGCCGCCGACCGCGCGCGGACCGCCGCCGACGAGCTCGGCGGCGGCCTGCTCGGGCTGGAGGGCGCGGACAACGCCGAGTGCGCGCGCCGTAGCGACATCGTGATCATCGCGGTGCCGTGGGAGGGCCACGCCAAGACCCTGGAATCGCTGCGCGAGGACCTCGCCGGCAAGCTCGTGGTCGACTGCGTCAACCCGCTCGGCTTCGACAAGCAGGGCGCGTACGCCCTCCAGGTCGAAGAGGGCAGCGCGGCCCAGCAGGCCGCCGCCCTCCTGCCGGACTCCCGCGTCACGGCGGCCTTCCACCACCTCTCGGCGGTGCTCCTCCAGGACGAGTCGATCGACGAGATCGACACCGACGTGATGGTCCTCGGCGAGGTCCGCGCCGACACCGACATCGTGCAGGCCCTCGCCGGCCGGATCCCGGGCATGCGCGGCGTCTTCGCGGGCCGCCTGCGCAACGCCCACCAGGTCGAATCCCTGGTGGCCAACCTCATCTCCACCAACCGCCGCTACAAGGCCCACGCGGGCCTGCGCATCACGGACGTCTGACCGGCCAGGCCCACCAAGGCCACCAGCCCCGCCCGTCCGCCCGGCCCACTCGGGACCGGGCGGACCGGCCGGCCCCCTCAGCCGCGCCGCCCGCCGCGCCCCTCGACGGGGCCCAGCTGCGCCACCACACCCTGGTAGAAGCGCTCCACGGCATCGTCCACGCTGCGGATGAACCCGGACTCCGTGTTCCCCCGCGTGCTCCCCATCCCCTTGAGCAGCGACAGCCGGAACCCGACGACGGCCGAGCCGTCCGCGGGCAGCAGATCGCCCGGCTCGGGCCGCAGCCGCTCCAGCGTCCCGCGCGGCCCGCTCCCCGGCCCGGCGCCCGGCCCCGTGCCCGGCGCTGCTGACAAGAGGCTCTCCACGTGCAGGTCCGCCGGAGCCCCGTCGAGCAGCTTCAGCAGCCGCTTCACCATCACCAGTGGGTACGCGCCCTCCGGGGCCGGCACCTCCACGGACGTCCGCACCTTGGAGGTCCTGAGGTCGGCGCTCACCGCGATGACACTGCTGGTCCCGTCGACGCGCAGCTCCGCGGAGAGCTTTCCGTCCGCGCACAGCCGGTCCGCCGCCGCGACCCGCCGGGCCTGCGGATCACTGCCCCGCCGGGCCCGCTGCACCGGCAGCGCCTTCTGCCCGAGCTCCCCGCCGAGCCGCAGGCAGACCTGCCGGATCAGCCGCTCCCAGCTCTCCACGACCTCCACGGTCCGGGCGTCCCCGAGGCCGAGGGTCTCGTCCTCGATGCCCTTGCGTACGGGCACCCAGGCGGCGCCCATGTTCTGGAAGCCGTGGCAGCCGGACTGCTCGTGCCGCAGGTACTCCAGCAGTTCCTGCAGGAGCCAGGCGTGCGCGGCGTTGCCCACGCCCTCGTGGCGGATCAGCATCTGCGCCTGGTGGGCGACCTCGGCCCAGGACAGGTGCCAGAGGCTGACCTTGTGCTTGCGCCGGCCGTCGACCTTCACCTCCACCATGGGACGGCCCTCCAGGGCCACGTCGTTGGAGAGGGTGATCACGGCCTCGTAGCCGCGGCGCGCGGCGATGTCCATGTACGCCTGGACCTGCTCCGCCTTGAGCGGGTTGCCGTTCGTCTTCGTCTCCACGAGCGCCGTCCACAGCTTGCCCGCGCGCTCCACCCGGATCACCCCGTCCGGGCGCCGCGGGGCGTCCCCGTGGGGGAGGGAGACCTCCGTGAAGGTCTGCATCCGGCCGGCGGGCGCGCCGAACCCGGCGGTGAGGCGGCGGCCGAACTCCGGCACCTGCGCCATGACCGACAGCAGGACCGAGGTGGCGCGCACCTCCCGCTCCCGGTCGCTCTTGAGGGAGGGGACGGGGAACAGGCGGGCCTGGCTCCAGGACTCGTTCTCGGCGAGGGACTTCTTGGCCACCTTGGGCAGGGTGACCTTCTTCCTGGTCGTACGGGGACTGCGGCCGCGGGTCTGCGCCGGTACGGCGCCGGGGGCTGCGGCCTCGGCGGCGGCCCCGGCGAGAGGTTCGGCGACGGGCACGGCGGCCGGGGCGTCCGCCGCGGCGACGGCCGTTCCTGGGTCCTGCGCGGGTTCCGCCGGGGCGGTGGCCTCCGCCGGCCGCCCCTCACCCGCGAGCTCCGCTTCCTCCGCCCCCTCCGGTTCCTCGGCGCCCTCGGAGTCCTCCAGCACAGGGATGCCGAAGTCCGTGGCCAGTCCCGCGAGGCCGGTCTCGTACCCCTGGCCGACCGCGCGGAACTTCCACTCCTCGCCCCGCCGGTACAGCTCGCCGAAGATGAAGGCGGTCTCCACGCCCGCGTCGTCGATGGAGTAGCCGACCAGCGGTTCCCCGGAGCGGTCGGCGACCGTCATCCGCAGGTCGTCGAGGTCCCCGAAGCGCGCGCCGGCGTACCGGCTGGCCGCCACGACGATCCGCGCGACCCCTTCCGGGACCGCCGTCAGGTCCAGGCTGATGCGGTCCTCGTCGCCGTTGTCGGCCGGCACCTTGCCCAGCAGCTGCACGCTTCCGTCCGCGGCCGCCGGGTTGTTGTAGAAGTAGAAGTCGTTCTCGTCGCGGACCTTGCCGTTCTCGTCCAGCAGCAGCACCGAGACGTCGGCGTCGCCGGCCCCCGAAGCGCTGCTCCAGCCCAGGCTCACGACGACCGCCCCGGCGTCCTCGCTGAGGGCGGTCAGGCTGACGTTCGCGCCCTTCGGGATCTCCTGCATGTCTTCCCCCCGGTCCTTCCGCACCCCCGTGCGCGGTGCGTCTTCGGCGAACCGTAGCGGCGGGAGGAGGAAAAGATCACGGGATGGGGGAAATCAGCCGGACGGGAGCACGCCGGGGCATGGGGGACACTGGAGGAGCTTGAACCGCTTCAGTGTCTTCGAGGAGCCCCCACCATGCCCCGCCTTGCCGTGTTCGCCGTCGTTCTCTGCGTCCTCGCCGTGGCCGCCGCCGTGGTCTCCTTCGTCGAGGGCAGCCTGCTCGGGATCGCCTGGGTGCTGATGGCGGGCGTCACCTCGAACATGGCGTGGTTCTACGTGCGCAAGGCGAAGATCGAGAAGGCCGCGGCAGCGGCCCGCACCGCGGGCTAGGACGCCTGGCAGAAGCCGTTGGTGTCCTGCCAGAACTGGTAGAGGTCGCGGCCGCAATACGCCTCCAGCTCGCTCACGCCCAGGGCGGACAGCACGCCGTACACCGCGTCGAAGAAGTACGCGTTGATCTCCGGGATCCACAGCAGCGCGAACACGGCCAGCAGGCCGAACGGCGCCAGCGGGGCCACCTCGCGGCGGATCCGGTGGGAGAGCCAGGGCTCGATGATGCCGTAGCCGTCCAGGCCCGGGACCGGCAGGAAGTTCAGGATCGCCGCCGACACCTGGAGCAGCGCCAGGAAGCCGAGCGCGAAGCGGAACGGGATCGGGACCCCGTCCAGGGCGTTCATCCAGAACGGGGCCGTGCAGACGGCCGCGAACGCGACGTTCGTCAGCGGGCCGGCCGCCGAGATGAGGCTGTGCCGCCACCGGCCCTCGATCCGGTCGCGCTCGATGTACACCGCGCCGCCGGGGAGACCCAGACCGCCCATGATCACGAAGAGGACGGGCAGGATGATGCTGAGCAGCGCGTGCGTGTACTTGAGGGGATTCAGCGTCAGGTAGCCCTTCGCGTCGACGCTGAGGTCGCCGCTGTGCAGGGCGGTGCGGGCGTGCGCGTACTCGTGCAGGCACAGGGAGACGATCCAGGCCGCCGTGACGAAGAGGAAGACGGCCAGCCCGGTGCTGGTCGAGTACCCCGTCCACACCGCCCACCCCGTGACCGCCATGACGGCGAAGATGCCGATGAACACCGGACTGATCCGCCGGTCGCCGCGGTCGTGACTGCGGGGGTGGCTACGGTTCTGACTGCCCTGGAAACCCATGCGGCGAACCTATCCCGGAGGCGGCGCCCGATGGGGCCCCGGGCCGGAGACAATGGGCCGGTGCGTTACGCGATGCTCGGCACCACCCAGGCCATCCGCGACGACGGGAGCACCGCACCCGTCGGCGGTGCGCGGCTGCGCGCGCTCCTGACCGCGCTCGCCCTGCGGCCGGGGCGGGCCGTACCGGCGGCCTCGCTGATCGAGGAGGTCTGGGACGGCGACCCGCCGGCGGACGGCCTCGCGGCGCTCCAGGCACTCGTGGGGCGGCTGCGGAGGGTGCTGGGGCGCGAGGCGGTGGGGTCCGGGGAGGGCGGCTACTGGCTCGTCGCCGACCGGGACGACATCGACCTGTACCGCTTCGAGCGGCTGACCCGGGCGGCGGCGCAGGCCTCCCCGGCGGAGGCGGCCGCCCTGTACGACGAGGCCCTGGCGCTGTGGCGGGGTGAGCCGCTGAGCTCCCTGCCGGGCAGCGGGCCGGAGGCCGCCCGCTGGGAGGCGCTACGGCTGGACGCGCGCCGGGGCCGCCTGGACGCGGCGCTGGCGCTGGGGGAGGCGGAGCGGGTCCTGCCGGAGCTGACCGCGCTGTGCGCGGGGCTGCCGCTGGACGAACCCCTGCAGGCCCTCCGCATCCGGGCGCTGCGCGACGCGGGCCGCCCGGCGGAGGCGCTGGCCGCTTACGACGAGGTCCGCCGGGAGCTGGCCACCCGCCTGGGCACCACCCCGGGCCCCGCTCTCCGCACCCTCCACACGGCCCTGCTGACCCCCACCCCGCGCCCCGCCCCGACGGCCGGATCCGGGCTGGCGCCGAGCGGTCCGGCCCGGTCCGGTCCGACCACCGCGACCGGGCAGCCGCAGCCCCTCGCCGGGACCGACCGGCAACCCACCCGCCCCGGACGGGCCGGACCCGGCCACCCCGCCGAGACACCGACAGACCGAGCGACCCCGGCCGACCCCGCCGCGCCGGCCGGGACTGCACCGCTCCCGGCCGGGGCCACGCCGGTCTCTGCCGGGACTGCACCGCTCCCGGCCGGAGCCACGCCGGTCTCTGCCGGGACTGCACCGCTCCCGGCCGGAGCCACGCCGGTCTCTGCCGGGGCCACGCCGGTCCCCGCCGGGACCACGCCGGTCCCCGCCGGGACCACGCCAGTCCCCGCCGGGGCCGCACCCGTCCCCGTCGCGCCCCCGCAAGGTCCCACCGCCGCCCCGGCCGGTCCCGGTGTGCCCGCCGGGATGCCGGGTGGTTCCGCCTCTCCGGCCGAGCCGCAGCGGTCCGCCTCCGTGCCGTCCGGGGCCCGGACGGCCGCCGGGGCCGGGACGGTGCCCGACGGGCCGGGTGCGGGCAATCTGCGGATGCGGCTGACCACCTTCGTCGGGCGGGAGGAGGACATCCGGGTCATCGGCGACGACCTCGCCCGGGCCCGGCTCGTCACCCTGCTCGGACCCGGCGGCGCCGGCAAGACCCGGCTGTCGCAGGAGGCCGCCGAGGCCCACGCACGGGCCGGCCGCGGCATGCGGGACGTGCACACCGGCGCCCCGGGCGCCCCCGCCCCCGCCCCCGCCCCCGCCTGGGCCGACGGGGTGTGGTTCGTGGAGCTGGCTCCCGTGGACGACCCGGAGGACGTCGCCGAGGCCGTGCTCGCCGCGCTCGGGGCCCGGGAGACCAAGCTGCGCGGCGGTTCCGCCGAGGAGATGCGGGCGCTGACCGAGCGCGGGGACCACCCCCTGGACCGCCTCGCAGAGCACTGCGCGCGGCGCCGGATGCTGCTGATCCTCGACAACTGCGAGCACGTCGTCGCCGCCGCCGCCCGCCTCGCGGAGGAAGTGCTCGCGCGCTGCCCCGGCGTACAGATCCTGGCCACCAGCCGCGAACCCCTCGGCGTGCCGGGGGAGACCCTGCGCCCGGTGGACCCGCTGCCCGACCCCGTCGCGCTGCGGCTGCTCGACGACCGCGGGGCCGCCGCCCGGGCCGGGTTCACCGTGGACGAGGACCCGGCCGCGGCCGTGGAGATCTGCCGCCGGCTCGACGGGATGCCGCTCGCCATCGAGCTGGCCGCCGCCCGGCTGCGGCTGCTCACCCCCCGCCAGATCGCCGACCGGCTGGACGACCGGTTCCGGCTCCTGACCGGCGGTGCCCGCACCCATCTGCCCCGCCAGCAGACCCTGCGCGCGGTGGTCGACTGGTCCTGGGACCTGCTCGACGAGCCCGAACGGGCCGTCCTGCGCCGGCTGTCCGTCTTCGCCGGCGGCTGCGACCTCGACGCCGCCGAGGCGGTCTGCGCGGGCGGGGGGTCCTTCGACCGGCTCGACGGCGCGGACGTCGCCGACCTGCTCGGATCCCTCGTGGACAAGTCCCTCGTCGTCGCCGCCCCCGACGGCCCCGCAGGCATGCGCTACCGCCTCCTGGAGACCGTCGGCGAGTACGCGGCCGACCGCCTCGCGGAGGCCGGCGAGGACCGCGCGGAGACCGAGCGGCGCCACCTCACCCACTACCGGGAGCTCGCCCGCACCACCGAGCCGCTGCTGCGCGGCCACGGCCAGCGCGCCGCAGCCGACCGGCTCGCCACCGAGTACGAGAACCTGCGCACCGCCCTGCGCCGGGCCGTCGCCGCCAAGGACGTGGGCGAGGTCCTGTGCCTCCTGCACTCCCTGGTCTGGTACTGGCACATGCACGATCTGCGCGCCGAGACCCGCCACTGGGCCGGTGCCGCCGCCGCCCTCGGCCCGGACCCCTTCGCCGCGCCCGTGGTCCCCGCCGAGCCCGTCTACGAGCGGATCGTCGACACGCCGCCGCCGTACGAGGGCGAACTGCTCACCGAGGCCTGGCGCGGCATCCGGATGATGGTGCTGGCCTCCCGGGACCAGACCAGCGACACCTGGTCCAGCCCCGAGGCCCGCGACCAGATCGACGGCATGATCGCCGCCTACAGTCCCGGGCTGCCGCAGATCTGCCGTGCCCCCTCCGCCCTGTGGATCTACGCCGTCATGATCTGGGGGGACCCCGATCTGCTCCGCCGGGTGGCCGAGGAGACCGTGGAGACGGCCCGCCGCCTCGGCTACCGCTGGGAGCTGGCCTCTGCCCTCCAGCTCCGCGCCAACATCCTCGCCAATCGCGCGGACTGGGCCGGCGACGCCTCCCGGGACGCCGAGGAGAGCCTCGCCCTCTACGCCTCCCTCGGCGACGACTGGGGCTGCGCCGAAGCGCTCTCCGCCCGCGCCGAGACCCATGAGAAGCGCGGCGAGTACGCCCTGGCCGCCCAGGACTTCCGCGCCGCGATCGAATACGCCCGGCGGCTCGGGGCCGAGGCCCAGGTCACGGTGCTGCAGGTGCGGATGGCCGGAACCCTCGCCGAGGACGGCCACCTGGAGGAGGCCGAGGAACTCCTCACCGGCCTGCTCGCCGGCACCATGCGCCAGTTCGGCAACGAGGCCCTGCCCGCCGCCCGGATGTTCCTCGCCACCGTCTACGGCCGCACCGGCCGCATCCCCGAGGCCCGCGTCCAGCTCCAGTACCTGCGCGACGAGTTCTCCTTCGGCGCGTTCGCCATCTTCGACGGCTTCCTGCTCGGCTCGATGGCCTGGCTGGACAACGAGGAGGGCAAGTACGAGAACTCGCTCACCGTGCTCCGGCAGGCCATGGAGGCCGTACGGGACCCGCTCGCCCTGATGGTCGCCCCGCACCTCCCGGCCGCGTTCCTGGTGACCGGGGCCCGCTCCCTGGCCCGGCTCGGAGGTCCGGAGCGGGAGTACGACGCCGCGCGGCTGCTCGGCGCCTACCGCGCGCTGCTTCCGCCCGAGCACGTCCAGGTGGCCATCGAGCGGGCGGACGCCGAACTGGCCGAGCGCCTGGCCCGGGCGGCGCTCGGCGACGCCGCGTACGAGGCGGCGTACGCCGAAGGCGGCGGCCTCACCCTGGAGGAGGCCACCGCCCTCATCTGACCCGGTTCCCTCGTCCGGGTCCGCCCGGGACGCGATCCGGAGCGGACCCGCCCGCGGATCAGGTCTTCTGGCGGAACTTGCGCACGGCGAGCGGCATGGTCACCAGCGTGATGCCGACCGACCAGGCCAGCGTGATCCACACGGAGTTGCCGAGCGGGGTCCCGTTGATCAGGGCGCGGGCCGCGTCGGCCAGGTTGGACAGCGGGTTGACGTCGGTGAAGCTCTGCAGCCAGCCGGGCATCGTCGTCGGCGGGGCGAAGATCGAGCTGCCGAACTGCAGCGGCATCAGGACCAGCATGGCCATGCCCTGGACCGCCTGGGGGGTCTTCATGGTGAGACCCAGCAGGATGAAGATCCACATCAGCGAGGAACCGAAGACCGCCGACAGCCCGATGGACAGGAACAGGTCCAGGATCGAGCCCTTGATGGACAGGCCGAGCAGGAAGCCCATGCCGAGCAGGATCGCGATGGCGACCATCATCCGGCCGAGCTCGACCACGATCTTGGCGATGAGCACCGAGGAGCGGGCGATGGGCATGGACCGGAAGCGGTCCATCACGCCCTTCTTGAAGTCGTCGTTGACTCCGGTGCCCACACCCATGGCGATGTTCATGCCCATCATCGCCATCAGGCCCGGGACCACGTAGTTGACGTACTCGTCCTGGTTGCCCTTGCCGGAGATCGCGCCGCCGAAGACGAAGACGAACAGCAGCGTGAAGATGATCGGCATGAACAGGACGTCGAACATCGACTCCGGGTCCTGCTTGATCTGCAGGACGTTGCGCCGGGCCAGGGCGCCGATGTGGCGCAGGTTGCCCCGCAGGCCGATCCGGCCCTCGTCCGCGAGGACGGGCCCGCCGGCCGGGGCGGCCGCGGTGGGGCTGGGCTTCGTCGTGGTTACGGTGCTCATGCCGCGACCTCCTCGGTCTGCTGGTTGGGGATGGAGTCCTCGACGGTGGGCTTCTGTCCGGTGATGGACAGGAACACCTCGTCCAGGCTGGGCAGGTAGGTGCTGATGTCGGAGATCCCGTACCCGCGGGCCGCCAGCAGGCCCACCACGGAGGTCAGTTGCTCGTCGGCCAGGATCGGCACCAGCAGGGCGCCCTCGTCCGGGACGGCCTGGGAGCCGGCGATCCCGTCCAGACCGGCCTCGGCCAGGGAGCGGGCCATGCCCGGCAGGTCGGACGGGTCGGTGGGGCGGATCCGCAGGGTCCGGCCGCCGACGCGGGCCTTCAGCTCGTCGACCTTGCCGTTGGCGATGACCTTGCCCTTGTCGATGACCGTCAGCTCGCTGGCGAGCTGCTCGGCCTCCTCCATGTACTGGGTGGTGAGCAGGACGGTGGCCCCCTCGGCGACCATCCGCTGCACCTCGTCCCACACCTCGTTGCGGGTGCGGGGGTCCAGACCGGTGGTCGGCTCGTCCAGGTACAGCACGGCCGGGCTGCCGATCATCGAGGCGGCCAGGTCGAGCCGGCGCCGCATGCCGCCGGAGTAGGTCATCACGGCCTTCTTGGCGGCGTCCGTGAGGGAGAACCGCTCCAGCAGCTCGTCCGCACGGCTGCGGGAGTCCTTGCGGGACAGGTCCAGCAGCCGGCCGATCATGTAGAGGTTCTCCCAGCCGGAGAGCTTCTCGTCGACCGAGGCGTACTGGCCGGTCAGGCCTATGGTCCGGCGCAGCTGCCGCGGCTGGCGGACCACGTCGAAGCCGGCGACCCGGGCGGTGCCGGCGTCGGGGGTGATCAGGGTGGAGAGGATGCGGACCAGGGTGGTCTTGCCCGCACCGTTGGGGCCGAGGACCCCGAGGACGGTTCCCTCGCGGACATCGAGGTCCACACCGTCGAGGGCTTTGGTCTCGCCGTAGTGCTTGACCAGCCCCCGGACCTCCACGGCGTTCGAGCCGTTCAGGGGATTCTTGTCGTTTCGCGTCATGTCCACCATGGGACCAGACGGCACTGACAAACCGCCTACAGGCCACCTACAGACCGCAGACCGTACTTACAGACCGCCGACAGCCGCCCGCGGACGGCTGTCGGCGCGTCGTCCGACTAGTGGAAGGCGTGCTCTTCCTGCGGGAACGTTCCGCCGACCACGTCCTCGGCGAAGGCCTTCGCCGCGTCGCCCATGGTCGCGCGGAGGTTCGCGTACTGCTTGACGAACTTCGGCATCTTGCCGCCGGTCAGCCCCATCATGTCCGTCCACACCAGCACCTGCGCGTCGCACTCCGCGCCCGCGCCGATGCCGACCGTCGGAATGTGCAGGGACCGGGTCACCTCGGCGGCCAGCTCGGCCGGGACCAGCTCCAGCACCACCGCGAAGGCGCCCGCGTCCTGCGCCGCCTTCGCGTCGCGCAGCAGCTGGTGGGCGGCCTCGTCGCTGCGGCCCTGTACCCGGTAGCCCATGGCGTTCACGGACTGCGGGGTCAGGCCCAGGTGGGACATGACCGGGATGCCCGACTGCACGATCAGCTCGGTCTGGGCCAGCGAACGCTCGCCGCCCTCCAGCTTCACCGCGCCGACCCCGGCCTCCTTGACGAGCCGGGTGGCACTGCGCAGCGCCTGTACGGCGCCTTCCTGGTAGGAGCCGAACGGCATGTCGCCGATCACCATGGCCCGCCTGGTGCCCCGTACGACGGCAGCCGAGAGCATGGTCATCTGGTCCATCGTCACCGGGACGGTGGTGTCGTAGCCGAGGTGACAGTTGCCCATGGAGTCGCCGACGAGGATGACCGGGATGCCGGCCTCGTCGAACACGGACGCCGTCATGGCGTCGTAGGCGGTGAGCATGGGCCACTTCTCGCCGCGTTCCTTGGCGAGGGTGAGGTCGCGGACGGTGATGCGCCGGGTGCCCGAGCCTCCGTACAGGGTGGGGGAGGAGGCTTCGCGGGCAGGCGAAACGGCATGCGTCATTGCAACTGCTCCTTGATGTTCATCTCGAGGCGCCCTTACGGCGTCCCCGGACTCATCACCATGGTGGCACTCTCGGGGCCCGGGCGGGAAGTGGCACGGGACACGGTTCCCCGCGACGGGCGCACCACGGCCCAATGTGCGCGTTTGGTGACAAGCGGAACTCCGGCCGCTTGACCGTTCGTCCTCCCGGACGTACGGCCGACACAATCGGCGCGGAACCCTCCGTATATCGCCTAGGGTCAAGAGGCGGGGACGGAGCGCGAGCACGGCAGCGAGGGCAGTGGCATGGCACAGGCGTACATGACGGAGACGGGGAGCGACGGCTCGGAGCCCGAGCCCTCCCGAGCGGGTCTCCGGCGCCGGCTGGCCGAGCTGCGGCGCGATCCGGGCATCTGGCGCCGCGGGATCGTGCTCGCCGCGTTCGCCGTGCTGATCTCGCTCGTCATGATCTTGCACGCTGAGCTGCCCAACGACATCGGCAACCTCGGCAGCCTCACCGAGACCTTCCTGCCCTGGCTGGGCCTGGCCGTCCCGGTGCTGTTCGCCGCCGCGCTCTTCCGCAAGTCCGCGACCGCGCTCATCGCGATACTGCTGACCGCCGCGGTCTGGGTGAACCTCTTCGGGGGCCTGGTCACCGACAAGGCGCGGGCCGGCGGCAACCTCACGGTCGCCACCCACAACGTCGACGCCGACAATGCCGACCCCGCCGGCACCGCCGCCTCCGTCGCCAAGGCCGGAGCCGACGTCCTGGCCCTGACCGAGCTCAAGGGCAGCGTCGTCCCCGTTTACGAGAAGGCCCTCGCGGCGACGTACAAGTACCACTCGGTCGAAGGCACCGTCGGGCTCTGGAGCAAGTACCCGCTGGTGGCCAGCCAGCCCGTCGACATCAAGATGGGCTGGACCCGGGCCATGCGCGCCACGGTCAAGACCCCCTACGGAGAGGTCGCCGCCTTCGTGGCCCACCTCCCCTCGGTCCGCGTCAAGCTCAATGCCGGCTTCACCGCCAACCAGCGCGACAACAGCGCCGACGCCCTCGGCGCCGCGCTCGCCGCCGAACCGCTGCGCCGGGTCATCCTGCTCGGCGACCTCAACGGAACGGTCAACGACCGGGCCCTGTCCGAGGTCACCTCGCAGCTGCGTTCCACCCAGGGCGCGTCCGGCGACGGCTTCGGCTTCAGCTGGCCCGCGCAGTTCCCGATGGCCCGCATCGACCAGATCCTGGTCCGCGGGGTCACCCCCGAGGCCTCCTGGACCCTGCCCCGCACGGGCAGCGACCACCTGCCGATCGCCGCCCGCGTCACCGTCAAGCCGTAGGACCGCCGCTGCGACACTCCCCTGACCGGCGCCGTGGACCGGAACCGCGCGGGCGTTACGCCTGCTCGCGCCAGCCGTTCGTGATGGGCAGCCGGCGGTCCTTGCCGAAGCCCTTCGCGGAGATCTTCGTGCCCGGCGGGTACTGCCGGCGCTTGTACTCGGCGGTGTCCACCATCCGCAGGGTCTTCGCGACGAGCTCGCGGTCGTAGCCGGCCGCGACGACCGCCTCCAGACCCTGGTCGCGGTCCACGTACAGCTCCAGGATCCCGTCGAGCACGGGGTAGTCCGGCAGCGAGTCCGTGTCCACCTGGCCCGGGCGCAGTTCGGCGCTCGGGGGCTTGACGATGGAGTTCTCCGGGATCGGCGGGGTCTCGCCGCGCTCGGCCGCCGCCCGGTTGCGGTACTCGGCGAGGCGGAAGACGTCCGTCTTGTAGACGTCCTTGATCGGGCCGTACGCGCCCACCGAGTCCCCGTACAGGGTGGAGTAGCCGACGGCCAGCTCCGACTTGTTGCCCGGGGCCAGCACGATGTGGCCCTCCTGGTTGGAGAGCGCCATCAGCAGGGTGCCGCGCAGCCGGGACTGGAGGTTCTCCTCGGCGAGCCCGGACAGGCCCAGCGCGCCCATGTAGGCGTCGAACATCGGCTCGATCGACACGGTCCGGAAGTTCAGGCCGGTTCGTGCCGCCAGCTCGGCCGCGTCGCCCCGGGAGTGCTCCGAGGAGTACTTGGACGGCATCGAGACGCCGTACACGTTCTGCGCGCCGATCGCGTCGCAGGCGATCGCGGCGACGAGCGCGGAGTCGATGCCCCCGGAGAGGCCGATCAGGACCGACCGGAACCCGTTCTTCCGCACGTACGCGCGCAGACCCACGACCAGCGCGTCGTAGATCTCCTCGTCGTCGTCCAGCCGGTCGGCGTAGCCACCCGTCACGACCGGCTCGTACGGCTCCACCGGTTCCTCGGTGAGGATCACGCGGTCGATGCGCAGGCCGTCGTCCACGGTGCCCTCGACGGGGGTGTCCGAGGCCGCGGGCAGGTCCAGGTCGACCAGGACGCAGCCCTCGGAGAACTGCGGGGCGCGCGCGATGACCTCGCCGGCGGAGTCGACGACGATCGAGTCCCCGTCGAACACGAGCTCGTCCTGGCCGCCGATCATCGCCAGGTAGGCGAGGGTGCAGCCGGCCTCCTGGGCGCGCTTGCGCACCAGTTCCAGCCGGAGGTCGTCCTTGTTGCGCTCGTACGGGGACGCGTTGATCGAGATCAGCAGCCCGGCCCCGGCGGAGCGGGTGGCGGGGACGCGGCCGCCCTCCTGCCAGAGGTCTTCGCAGATGGCCAGGGCCACGTCCACGCCCCGCACCCGGATCACCGGCTGGGTGTCGCCCGGCACGAAGTACCGGAACTCGTCGAAGACGCCGTAGTTGGGGAGGTGGTGCTTGCCGAAGCGCAGGACGACCTGCCCGCCGTACAGCACGGCGGCCGCGTTCTCCGGGGACCCCGCCGGGCGGCCGAGCCGGGGCGCGGCCTTCTCCGTACGGTCGAGGTAGCCGACGACGACCGGGAGGTCTCCGAAGCCCTCGGCCGCCAGGCGCCGCGCGAGTTCGAGCAGCGCCGTACGGGAGGCCTCGACGAAGGAGCCGCGCAGGGCGAGGTCCTCGACGGGGTACCCGGTCAGCACCATCTCCGGAAACGCCACCAGGTGGGCGCCCTGTTCGGCGGAGTGCCGGGTCCAGTGGACGACCGAGTCGGCATTGGCGGCGATGTTGCCGACCTGCGAGTCGATCTGATTCAGAGCGAGGCGTAGTTGAGGCACGCGGCCCAGTCTAATCGTCTTTCTGACGCGATGTCCTGGGAGTTGCCGGAGCCGCCGTGTCCGGAGGGGGTTCCGGAGCCGCCGGAGCCGCCGGTTCAGCCGATCGGACCGCTCCAGATCGCGTCGTCGTACTTGGTGCCGGGCGCGATCTCGAAGTGCAGGCTCTTGGTGCCCTCGGGCACGACGAAGGCGAAGGTTCCGGTCATCGACTCGCCGGCCATGACCGAGCCCTTGAACATCTTCGGCACGGAGCCGTCGAAGGCCATCTCGGCCTCGGTGCCCTGGTCGTCGCGGGCGTGCGGCAGGGCCAGGCTGACGTCGAGCGCGGCCCCCGAGTTGTTGACGATCTTCACCGTCACCTTGACCGCGTTGCCGTTGCGGGCCTCGGGCGGGTAGGCCGTCGAGGACGGCTTGTACGGGGTCGCGCCCGTAACGGTGACCTGGACCCCGTCCTCGTAGGTGTAGGGCTTGCCCCAGGCCAGGGCCGAGGTCTTGCCCGGGACGTCGGAGGGCGAGGGCTTGGGGGTCGGGCTCGCGGGGGCGCTCGGAGCGCGGGACTCGTAGTCCTCGTCATAGCCGTAGTCGTACTCGTCGTCCGAGCGGTTGGCGGTGACGTTCCTGTCGATCCTGTCGAAGACGGCCGCGGTGATGAACCAGCCGCCGACGGAAGCGCCGAGGGCGAGGACGCTCAGGGCGGTGCCGACCGCGGCCAGCGTGGCGCGGGGGGCGCCGCGACGGGACTTGAGGACGGCCGCGATGCCGATGCCGACGCCGGTCACCGCGAGGAGGGCGCCGGCCCAGAAGAAGAAGGGGACGAGGCCGACGAAGATGCCGAACACCCCGAGGAGCAGGGCGGCGACGGCCAGGCCGTTCGAGGCGGGCGGGGGCGCCGGGAAACCGGGCGCCTGCGGGCCGCCGGGGTAACCGCCGGCAGGGCCGCCGAGGGGCGTCGCCCAGGGGTTGCCGGGCGCGGGGGCGCCGGGGGTGCCGGGGGCACCGTACGGGGCTCCCCACGCCGGCGCCGGGGGAGCGGCGGCGGCCGCCGGGGCGGGGGTGACCGGGGCGAAGGAACCGGGGGCGGCGTCCGCGGGGACGGCGGCGGCCGGGGCGGTGCCTGCGGGGACGGCGTTCGCGGGGACGGCGTCCGTGGGCTCGGCGTCCGTGGGCTCGGCGTTCGCGGGGACGGTGTCCGCGGGATCGGCCGGGTCGGTCGTCGGGGCCGGGGTGAGGGACTGAGGCGGTGTCACGGCCGGAGCCTTGTCGAGGGACAGGGGCTGCGCGGGTGCCGGTATGGGAGCCGCCTCGGATGCGGGGGTGCCCGCGGGCTCCGTCGGCGGGCCGGACGGGGTGCTGGGCGGGTTCGGCGGGGTGCTCATACCGGCGGGAAGTCCTTCAGGTCGCAATCGGCGCGTGACGATCACCAGCCTGTCATGGAATTCGGCCGCCCCGCCGGGCATTTCGGCCCCCTCCGGCCGCCCGCGGCCGGGCCGCCGGCGCGCGGAACGCGGCGCGTCGGCAGCCCGGTCCGGCCTAGCGCAGGTAGCCCAGCACGGTCATCATCCCGGCCTCCGCGTGGTAGACGTTGTGGCAATGCACCATCCACAGACCGGGATTGTCGGCGTCGAAGTCCACCGTCAGCTTCCCGTTCGGCAGGACCACCGCGGTGTCCTTGCGGGCCCCGCCCGGCCGGCCGCCGAGGGCGAAGGTGTGCCCGTGCAGGTGGAGCGGGTGCCACATCGTCGTGGAGTTGTCGAACTCCAGCCGGACCCGTTCCCCCGCCTTCACCGGGTGCCGCTGGTCAGGGGCGTACGGCTTGCCGTCGAAGGCCCAGTCGTACGCCGCCATCCCGCCGGTCAGCTTGATCCGCACCGTGCGGTCCGGTTCGCGCGCGGCCAGGGCCACCGGCTCCGCCGCCTTCAGGGCGTCCGCCGTCAGCGGCCGCCCGGACAGCTCGGCGGGCCGGGTCGCCGCGGTCGGCGCCGCCCCCGCACCGGTGCGCAGCACCGCGAGGGCCGAGGCCGCGTCCCCCTTGCCCTCGGCGAGCGCGGTCAGTGGGAACACCCCGTCGCCCGCCGTCACCAGGACGTCGTAGCGCTCGCCCATGCCCAGCAGCAGTGAGCGGGCGGCCGCGTGCTCGACGGGGAAGCCGTCGGTGTGGGTGACCGTGAACTCGTGGCCGCCCAGGGCGATCCGGAAGGCGGTGTCCCCGCCCGCGTTGATGATCCGGAGCCGGATCCGGTCGCCCGGGCGGGCGGTGAAGACCGAGGGGTCCTCGGGGGTGCGGCCGTTGACCAGGTAGTGCGGGTACGCGACATCGCCCGGGTCGTTGCCGAGGACCTCGCTGACCCCGCCCATGAGGACCCGGGAGGGGCCGCCGCTCGCGGCGGGCGCGGGCGTGCCCGCGGAGCCGGAGCCGGAGCCGGAACCGGAACCGGAACCGTGGCCCGAGTGGCCGCCGCCGCCCGGGCTCATGTTCATGCCCTTGCGGAGTTCGCCGAGCACGGCGTCGGGGGTGGAGCCGTCCACCCCGTCGAGCCAGTCGTCGAGCACGACCACCCACTCCTTGTCGTAGGAGAGCGGCTCCTTGGGGTCCTCGACGATCAGCGGCGCGTACAGCCCGCGGTCCTGCTGGACCCCGGAGTGCGGGTGGAACCAGTACGTCCCGGGGTGCGGGACGGCGAACTTGTACGTGAACGAGCCGCCCGGCGCGATGTCCCGCTGGGTCAGCCCCGGTACCCCGTCCATGTCGTTGCGCAGCGCCAGGCCGTGCCAGTGCAGGGAGGTGGCTTCGGGGAGGTTGTTGGCCAGGGCCAGGGCGAGGGTGCCGCCCGCGGTGACCCGGACCTCCTGGCCGGGAAGCTTGTCCCCGTACGCCCACGAGCGGACGGAGCGGCCGGCGCCGAGGTCGAGCGGGGTGGCGGTGGCCGTCAGCCGGACCTCGGTGAGCGGGCCGGTGGCCTTGCGGGCGGCCTCGGCGGCCTGCACCTCGGCGCCGGCCGGGTCCACGTAGCCGCCGGGGGCGGGGGAGGAGGCCCCCTTGCCCGTGGCGCCCGCGCCGTGGTCCATGCCGGCCATGCCGGAGCCGCCGGAGCAGGCGGCGAGCAGCCCGGAGCCGGCGAGGGCGGCGCCGGCGCCGAGGACGGCGCGGCGGGAGGGGGAGGACCAGGGGCGGGACGGGGAGGGAGAAGCGGAAGAGCGCATGGTGGAACACCTCGTGATGGTGTGAGGCAGGCAGGTGGGCACCGTCTGCCGCCGCCCCGGAGGCATGCGGGGGCGACGACGGAGCCCGGCCTATACGCGCAGCACCGCCAGCAGGGTGAGGAGTTCGCGGGGTGGCGGCGGGTCCGGACCGCCGGACCGGCCCGGCCCGCGTGCCGCGCCCCCGAGCGGCGCGGCACGGCGCGGGCCGGCCAGTCCGGCTCCGAGGACCAGCAGGGTGAGGGCGCCGAGCACGGCGAGACACACGGACATGGGATCCATGCCGGTGTGCTGCGGGCGCGGGGCCTCGACAGCGGCGGCGACGGCGGTGGCGGCCGGGGCCGCCGTGTCCGGCATCGCCCCGACCGGTCGGCCGCCGTGCGCCGCCCCGGACGGCGCATGGCCGGCTCCGGGAACGAAACGGACCGACGGTACGTCCTCCATGGCGTGGGCCGGCGTCGGATGGCCCAGCGTGTGCATGCCCGCGATGCCGAGCAGCAGTGCGGCGAACAGCAGCAGCCGGGTCCACCGGACTGCTGGTCGCTGCGTGCGCGAGGCTGGGCGGGTCATGGGAAGAACCCTACCCGGGGTGGGTATCCGATCGGAGGACCGGGCCCGGCCGCGTTTAGGATTAGTAGCACTATGTCCATAAAAGACCCGAAGTCCGTGACCGGCCCCTCCGTCGAGACGGATCCCGCCCCGACGGCCGGGTCCGGCGCCCGCTCCGTGGCCCTCCTCATCGGGCTCGGCGCCGCCGCCTACACCGCGTGGGTCCTCGAAGTCGTCCTCTCCACGGGCCTCAACCCCATCGAGACGTACGTCAGCGAGCTCGCGGCCCAGGACCAGCCGCTCGGCGGCCTGTTCCGGGCCACCGACTTCACCGCCGGCCTCCTCGTCCTCCTCGGCGGCCTCCTGGCCCTGGTCCGCCTCGCACGCCGCGTCGAAGCCCGCCGCCTCTGGTCCGTCGCCGGCTGGTCGGGGGTCACCCTCTTCGGCGCCGCCACCGCGGCGGACGCCTGGCTGCCGCTGAGCTGCACGCCGACCGTGGACCCCGAATGCGCGGCGCGGGAGACCGCCGGGCTGGTCCCCGCCACCCATCAGGCGCACGCCGTCAGCAGCAGTCTCGCCATGACGGGAGCGCTCGTCGGGATCGTGGCCCTCACGCTCGCCGCCCGCCGCTACGGCCGTCTCGCCCCGCTCGCGCGGTTCGGGCCCGTGCTCGTCGTGCTCGAACTGTTCGCCACCGCCTGGACCCTGGTCTCCATCGCCCTGTTCACCGCCGGGCACGGCACCTGGGCGCTCGGCGCCGGGCAGCGGCTCCAGGTGCTGTTCGTGGCCGTCTGGCTGGGCCTGCTCGCGTACTCCGTCCACCGGGAACGCCGTACATGAGTAGAAGCGGACCCGGGAGGTTCGTACGCCTCCCCGCAGGACCCGCAAGATCCGCAGGCCCCGCCGCCGACGGGGTCGCGCTGCACGTCCTCGTGGAGGGCTCCGGCCCTCCGGTCGTCCTCAGCGCCGGGCTCGCCATGGCCTGGTTCGACTGGGATCCCGTGGCGGAGCTGCTCGTCGCCGCCGGCCGTACCGTCATCCGCTTCGACCGTCCCGGGCACGGGCTGAGCGCCCCCGCCGTGCGGGCGCCGTCCGCTGCCGGGGAGGCGCACCGGATCGCCGGACTGCTGGACGCGCTCGGTCTGGGCGCCGAGCGCGTCACCGTGGCCGGGCACTCCATCGCCGCCTTCCACGCCGAAGCCTTCGCCCGGCTGTACCCGGAGCGCACCGCCGCCGTGGTGCTGGTCGACGGCAGCGTGGAGGAGCGGCCCCGTACGGTCCTGCCCGCCAGGGTGCGCACCGGCGCCGCCCGGGTGCTCGGCCGGGCCGTGACCGCCGCGGGGCTGCCCGCCGCGCTGGGCCCCTGGGCCCGGCGGACGGCCGTACGGGCATCCCGCGCGGGCGGCGCGGACGACCCGGCCGCGCGGGACCTCGTACGCCGCTGCTACCGGACCGGCCGGCTCTGGCGCGGGGCCCTGCTGGAGAACGCCGCCTACCCCGACACGGCCGCCGAGGTGCTGGCGCTGCGCGCGGAGCTGCCGCTGACCGCGCCCGCCACCGTCCTGGCCGGCCACGACCCCGGCGCGCGCCGCCCGGACCTGCGCTGGCTGGCCCGCCAGGCGGCGCTGGCCGACGCGCTGGGAGCCCGGTTCGTGGTCGCGGAGCCGGCCGGACACCTGGTCATGCTGGACCGCCCGCACCAAGTGGCGCGGGCGGTCCTGTACGCGGTGGGACCGGAGGCTCCGTCGACTCCGGGGGCGCTCTAGCGGCGGGCGTAGACCTTCTCGGCCCAGCCGGCTATCTGCTCCTCCGACAGGTGCTTGGCCAGGTCGGCCTCGCTGATCATGCCGACCAGCCGCTTGTTGTCGATGACGGGGAGCCGGCGGATCTGGTGGCTCTGCATCTCCTCCAGCACCTCGGAGACGTCCGCGCCCGCGTCGATCCAGCGCGGGGTGCCCTGGGCCATGTCGCCGGCCGTGATCTTCGACGGGTCGTGCCCCTTGGCCACACAGCCGATGACGATGTCGCGGTCGGTCAGGATGCCGCAGAGCCGTTCGTTGGAGTCGCTGATGGGCAGTGCGCCCACGTTGAGCCGGCTCATCAGCTGAGCGGCCCGGTCCAGGGTTTCGGTGGCGGGGATCCACTGGGCCCCGGGGTGCATGATCTCTCCGGCGGTGGTCATCGCGTAAACCTCCTGAGCACGCCGTAGCGGCCGGGCGCGGGTGCGCCGGCCTCGGCGTCCTCATCCTCATTCGCCCGTTCGGCCCCCGCGACTCCACACGGGTGAGATGGGGGCCGAACGGGTGAGGGCGCGGCTGTGCGGTGCGGAGCCCTGCGGGGCGAAGTCCCCTACCCGCCCTTCGCCCATTCCCCGGGCTGTGCCCGGACCCCCTGGGGCTCCGCCCCAGACCCCGCGCCTCAAACGCCGGCGAGGCTGGATCGGCCTACGTCGCCCGCACGTGAACGCCGGCGGGCTGGAAAATCCAGCCCCGCCGGCGTTTGAGGCGCGGGGGTCCGGGGGCGGAGCCCCAGGCGACGGTGCCGCACGCGGCTACGGGTTACCCCGCGGCCAGCGGATCCGCTCCGCGCTGCTTCAGCATGTCGGCCATCAGCTGGAGCTCCGACTGCTGGGCCTCGACCATGCCCTGGGCGAGCGCCCGCTCGGCCGGGTTCCCGCACGCGTCGGCACAGCCCTGGGCCATGGCGACGCCGCCCTTGTGGTGCTCGGTCATCAGCCGCAGGTAGAGCACCTCGGCGTCCCGGCCTTCGGCGGAGCCGAGCCGTGCCAGGTCCTCCTTGGTGGCCATGCCGGGCATCAGCGCGCCGGGCTTGGTGACGGCCCCGGCCCCGCCCATGGCATGGCCCTCCATGCCGTGCCCGGCCCCGCCGCTCCCCATCCAGGACATCGGCGGCTCGTCGGCCACCACCTTCGGCAGGCCCCACATGTCCAGCCAGCCGAACAGCATGCCGCGCTGGTTGGCCTGGGTGTTGGCGATGTCGTAGGCGAGCATCCGCACCGGTTCGTCCTTGGTGCGGTCGCGCACGATGAAGGACATCTCCACCGCCTGCTGGTGGTGCACCGCCATGTCCCGGGCGAAGCCCGCGTCGGCGGAGTAGAGCCCGGGCGTAGCGGAAGGGGGAGCGGAATCGGCTCCCCCCGCGGTGGCGACCGTGGCCCCCACCGCGAAGAGCAGCGCGAGGCCCACGGCCGAGCCCGCGACCCAGTACGTACGGGCCGCGGAACCCTTGCCGGCCGTACGGGTCACTTGTCGGCCAGCCCGTTCGTGCAGGCCGCGCCCGGCTCGGGGGTCTGCGTGCCCTGCACGTACTTGGTGAGGAAGGCCGCGACCCGGGCGTCGTCCGCGCTGTCCACGGTCAGCTGCTTGCCCCACGCGCTGAGCATGATCGCGCCGGACTGCTCCTTGACGGGGCTCATCAGCGTGTACGGGGTCTTGGACACCTTGCCGGCGAGCTTCTCGACGTCGGCCGCGGCGGCCTTCTCGTTGTACGTCACCCAGACGGCGCCGTGCTCCAGCGAGTGGACGGCGTTGATCTCGGGGATCGGGTTCTTGTAGACGTCGCCGTTGCAGTTCATCCAGCGGGGGTTGTGGTCCCCGCCGACCGGCGGGTTCATCTCGTACTTCACCGGGGTCTCGACGTGGTTGCGGCCGAGCTTCTTCGCGTCCCAGGTCTGCTCGCCGGCGACCGGCGCCTTGAGCCTGGCCTCGTCGGCTTCCTTCTTGTTCTGCTGGTCGATCATCACCCACGCGCCGAACCCGATGAGGCCGGTGACGATGGCGGCCGACGCGGTGATCGCGATGGCCTTGTTGCGCCGGTCGCGCGACTGGTCGGCGCGGCGCATCTCGGCTATCCGCGCCTGGCGGGAGTTGTTGGTTTCGGACTTCCTGCTGGCCATGGCCCTGAATCCTTCGTGCTGAGGGGGGTGGAGTGGAGAACGCGCTGCCTGAGCGCCGTCGAGCCGGGACCGGTCAGGTCCGCAGCACCTGGAGGGCGTACAGGTCGGGGCCGCGCGCGAGCGCCGAGGGAGGCCGGATCCCCGCCGCCGGCCCGGGACGCACGGCGGCCGCGGGCACCGCGCCCGCCACCAGGACCGAGGGCGGCGCCGGGGGCAGCAGCCCGGGGAGAACGTGCGAGAGCGGGGAGCAGCCGGGCCGGTCGTACGGCGCCACGCAGACGGCGCGCTGCGCGCCGGGAGCGTGCGCGGCGTGCCCGGCCCGCGGAACCGTCCCCGCGGCGGCCGGATCCCCGTCCCAGGCCGTCCGGCACAGGAACGCCGTGCCCGCCAGCACCCCGAAGGCCATCAGGAGGACGGCACGCCGAAGCAGCGGACGTCTCCGACGTCCCTGCTCGTCATGCGCATGGCCCCCCATGGGCGCCGATGGTAATGCTCATGACCGGCCCAAGGTCAGTGCGGGGGTGCCACCGGCTTTCCGGGGTGCGTAATCTGGCGGAAACCACCGCTGGCGATACTGGGGCGGCCCGACTGTGCCCATGCCCTCGCGGCAGTGGTGCACAGGCCGCCTGAACTGCGAGGATGAAGCTATGGACAAGCAGCAGGAATTCGTCCTCCGGACGCTCGAGGAGCGCGACATCCGCTTCGTGCGCCTGTGGTTCACCGACGTACTGGGCTTCCTGAAGTCCGTCGCGGTCGCGCCGGCGGAGCTGGAGCAGGCCTTTGACGAGGGCATCGGGTTCGACGGCTCGGCGATCGAGGGGTTCGCGCGGGTCTACGAGTCCGACATGATCGCCAAGCCGGACCCGAGCACCTTCCAGATACTGCCGTGGCGCGCGGAGGCCCCCGGAACGGCGCGGATGTTCTGCGACATCCTGATGCCGGACGGCTCGCCCTCCTACGCGGACCCGCGCTACGTCCTCAAGCGGATCCTGAACAAGACCTCCGACCTGGGCTTCACCTTCTACACCCACCCGGAGATCGAGTTCTTCCTGCTGAAGGACAAGCCGCTGGACGGCACCCGGCCCACCCCGGCCGACAACTCCGGCTATTTCGACCACACCCCGCAGAACGTCGGCATGGACTTCCGCCGTCAGGCGATCACGATGCTCGAATCCATGGGCATCTCGGTCGAGTTCAGCCACCACGAGGGCGCCCCCGGCCAGCAGGAGATCGACCTGCGCTACGCCGACGCCCTCTCGACGGCCGACAACATCATGACCTTCCGCCTGGTCATGAAGCAGGTCGCCCTGGAGCAGGGCGTCCAGGCCACCTTCATGCCGAAGCCCTTCTCGGAGTACCCCGGTTCGGGCATGCACACCCACCTCTCCCTCTTCGAGGGCGACCGCAACGCCTTCTACGAGTCGGGCGCCGAGTACCAGCTCTCGAAGGTCGGCCGCTCCTTCATCGCGGGCCTGCTCAAGCACGCGGCGGAAACCGCCGCCGTGACCAACCAGTGGGTCAACTCCTACAAGCGCATCTGGGGCGGCTCCTCGCGCACCGCCGGCTCCGGCGGCGAGGCCCCCTCGTACATCTGCTGGGGCCACAACAACCGCTCGGCCCTGATCCGCGTCCCGATGTACAAGCCGGGCAAGACGGGCTCCTCCCGCGTGGAGGTCCGCTCGATCGACTCGGGCGCCAACCCGTACCTCACCTACGCCGTCCTCCTGGCCGCGGGCCTCAAGGGCATCGAGGAGGGCTACGAACTCCCGGCCGGCGCCGACGACGACGTCTGGGCCCTCTCCGACGCGGAACGCCGCGCGATGGGCATCGAACCCCTCCCGCAGAACCTCGGCGAGGCCATCGCCCTGATGGAACGCAGCGAACTGGTCGCCGAAACCCTCGGCGAGCACGTCTTCGACTTCTTCCTCCGCAACAAGAAGCAGGAGTGGGAGGAGTACCGGAGCGAGGTCACTGCCTTCGAACTCCGCAAGATGATGCCGGTGCTGTAAGCACAGGTCAGCAGCACTGTCGGAGTTTTCCGACACTCAGGGCCGGTGGTCGATGACCACCGGCCCTGATGCGTTTCACAGGCGTCGGTCTACGCGGTGAGGAGCGGGTCGCCGTAGTGCTCGACCTCGGGGAACGGGGCGTAGAAGTGGTGGAGTAGGGCTCGCCACTGTGCGTACTCCGCCGAGTGGCGGAAGCCCTCGGTGTGGTCGGCCAGGGTGTCCCAGGACACCTGGAGGAGGAAGCGCGATCCGCGTCCCTCGTCCAGGCACCGGCGGAGCTCCAGGGAGCGGAAGCCCTTCTGTACCGAGATCAGTGGTCTGGCTTGTGTGAACGCGGCGAGGAACTCGTCCTCCAGGCCGGGCCGGACGTCGAGCAGCGCACTCTCCAAGATCATGGGCCGCATCCTAGCCAGCGGCTGCCGGGCGTCGCGGGCCCGGCAAGATCCGAAAGAGACGGCCTAAGCCTGCGGCACCGCTCGGTGCCACGTGGTGCGGGTCGGGGTGGGGGTGGCCGTGGTGACGTGGAGTTCGGCGTCCAGGCCCAGGACCGCGATGGTCGTGGCGCCGCCCGGTTCCTGGATGCCGGCCGGGGCGCCCGCGTAGAGCATGCGGGACTCCGTCCACGCCGGGGGGCCGCCGAGGCCCGTCGTGCTGATGGTGCCCGAGTCGGCGCGGCCCGATATGACGCGGCCCGCCACGCCCACCGCGCCGTAGCCCGCCCGGCCGCCCGCCTCCGTGACGCTGGAGACCGTCGGCTTCGTCGCGTCGGCCGCCGCCGTGACCAGGGCGGTGCGGACGACCCCCGAGTCGGGGCGCCGGAAGTAGAGGCGGATGCCCGCCGCCTCCGGGGTGGCGGTGAGGGGGACGGTGGTGGCCGGGAGCCCGGTCGGGAAGGGGCCGGCCAGCGGGGCGCCCGGGGCGGGCTGGATCCAGACCAGGACCGACTGGGTGGTGGCGGCGTAGACGTGGCGGCGCCCGGCGGAGTCGGTGGCCGCGACCGGGTCGGACTGGAGGTCGGCGCCCCCCAGGTGCTGCCAGCCGCCGAAGGCGCCCGAGGGCTCCTGGGTACGGGCGAGCAGGGCGCGCCGGGAGTCGCGGACGTACACCGTCAGCCGCCCGTCCGCGTCGGAGACGGCCGAGGGCGCGCTGATCGAGGAGGTGCCGGGCTCGTCGCCGGGCTCCGGGGTGCCGAGGGAGACCCACGCCCCGAACGGACCGCCGGGCACGGACTGGGCGGCGTAGACGATCTCGCGCCGGTACTCCTCCGGCCGGTCGCCGAAGACGGTTCGGGTGGCGAGGACGGCGACGCGCCCGTCGGGGAGGCGGGCGGTGGTCGCGCCGGGGTCGATGCCGGTGCCCGGCAGCAGCACCGGGCCCTGCCAGGCGGCGCCGGGGCCGGTACCGGCCCCGCGGTTCCAGACGGCCATCTGGCCGTCGAGGACGCCGAAGGCGTACAGCCGGCCGGTCGTGCCCTGCACCAGCCAGGAGGAGTGGTCGCCGCGCGCGTACCGCAGCGACTGGGCCCAGTTGCGGCCGCTCGGGCTGCCCGCCACCTTGCGGTCGCCGCAGCCGGAGCGCGAGCCGCAGTAGTTCTGCTTGTCGTGCCACGCGTACGTCTTCAGGAAGCCGATCTTCGTCTCGGCCGTCTGCGGGTCCAGCGTGTGCGGCAGGGTGCTGTTGTGGTAGCCGAGGTAGCTCTGCACGGTGAAGCGGGGCCGCTGCCCGACCGGGACCCGCGCGGCGTACGAGGCGGCCCCGGCCTGCGCGAACCGCGCCGCGTACATGTGGTCCTGATGGTCGGTGAGCCGGCCGGAGTCGAGGTACCGGCCCGGCGACGGGTCCTGCATGCGTATCGTCGTCGGCTTGTACCGCTCCAGGACCCCCGCTATCGCGGCTATCACCTGGTCCTTGGTGTACGTGGGCGGCTGCGCGACCGGAGTGCCCGCGGTGAGCTGCGGGGTGAGCGCCGGTATCCGGCCGTTCCACAGCCCGCGCAGGCTGTCCGGGGTGTCGGCGACGGGGGCCCGGGCCTCGCGCATCTGCAGCCACACCAGGTTGACCTCGGGCTTCGCGATGAGGACGTCGAGCTCGGCGTCCCCGCCGCCCGCGGTGGGGATGACCGTACGGCGCCACGGGCTGGTGCGGTCGCCGGTGGCCATCTGCGCGTACGCGGAGCGTATGCCGTTCTGCCGGGCTTCCGCGTAGTGCCCGCGGTCGGCGGGCTGCTCCGGGTCCTTGGCCGCGCCGCCGTGGGCCTCGTTGCGGCCGTCGGCCTCGCCGGAGGTGAGGTAGAGGGTGGTGAGCGGGGTGCCGGACAGCAGGGAGCGGCTGACGTCCGGGTTCATGAAGAACAGGTCGTCGTCCGGGTGGGCGACGATCTGGACGACCGATCCGGCGGTGGCGCTCACCGGGAGGACGGCCGGGGAATCGGATCCCGGGACGGCCTCGGCCGCGGTCTGCTGGCCGGAGGCGACGGCGAGCGCGCCGGTGACCCCGATGGTCAGCATCGGGACCACGGTCGCGAGGAGGAAACGTCGACGGGATACGGGCATCGGCTACGCCTTGGGGTCGTTCCGGCAGGAAGAACCGCGTGAAGCTGTCGGTCAGTCAGTGAGAGTTCATTCCGGGCAAGTTGGTTCACCCTGTTCGCCGATGACTTCAGATGCGTGGAAATGACCGTCTGAGTGCGCCCCTTGTGGGCGTTTCGCACGTGTCCGCCGTCACAGTGCGCGTGCTCACCAAAAAACGCCCCCGTGGGGGGCGTTGATGGATGCGCGCAGGCCGCTCGCAGACCGCGGGCAGACCTCTACCCGCTGGTCAGGGCGAGCCGTTCGGCGGTCCCGCCGGCTGCCACGGAGCCAGGTGCGCGTTCGGGTCGTCCGCCGACGAGGTCACGTACAGGCGCCCGTCCAGCCCCATGACCGCCAGGTCCACCGTGCTCTTGCCGTTCATCGTCGAGGAGGGCGCCCCGACGAACATCAGCGGCGACCGTGCCCACGGCCGGCCCCGGCCGACGCCGGAGCCCAGTTGCCCGCCCGCCGACCGCCCGGCCAGCAGATGGCCGCTCGCCGTCACCGAGCCGAAGCCCGACAGCCCGCCCATGTCGGTGAGTCCGGTCATCTTCAGCCCGCCGTCGCCCGTGAACGATGCGGTACCGACCGCGCCCGAATCCGGCTTGCGGAACCAGAGTCGTACGCCGTCCTCCCGGCTCTGCGCCGTGATCGGCAGTGCGGGCGCCGGCAGCCCGGTCGCGGTGGCGGGGCCGAGCGGTGCGCCGGCCTTCGGCTGGGCCCAGCCCAGCACGGTCTTGGTGGTCGCGGCCAGGACGACGCGCCGGCCGCCGGCGTCGGTCGCGGCGGCCGGGCTGCCGTGCAGGTCCGAGCCGCCGTACCGGTCCCACGGTCCCCAGGTGCCGGTCGGCGACTGCACCCGCCCCCGCAGGGTGTACGCACCGTCGCGCACGTAGACCGCGAGCTGCCCGGAGCCGTCGACGGCCACCGCGGGCGCGCTGATGTCGGAGGTCCAGTTCTCGTCGGCGGTCTCCGGCGTGCCGAGGACCGTCCACTCCCCGAACTCCTGCGAGCCGGGCGCCCGCTGCACGGTGTAGACGACCTCGCGCCGGTAGTCGGCGGGCTTGGCGCCGAAGGAGGTGCGGGTGCCGAAGGCGGCGATCCGGCCGTCGGCCAGCGTCACGGTGGAGATGCCCTGGTCCATGACGGTGCCGTCGGCGCCGGGAAGCAGTCGGGGGCCGCTCCAGGCACCGAGCAGGCCGTCGCGGTGCCAGAGGGCGAGCTGCCCGTCGAGCACCTTGAACGCCCACAGGCCGTGCTCCTTGTCGGAGGTCAGCCAGGAGGTGGCGGTGCCGCGGGCGTAGTTGATGGAGGAGGTCCAGTGGTTGCCGGCGGGGTGGTCGGCGACCTTCAGGTCCCCGCAGCCGGCGGCGCTGCCGCAGTGGTTCTGCCGGTCGGTCCACGCGTACGTGTCCAGGATGTCCAGCTTGGTCTTGGCCTCGTCCGGGTCCAGGGCGCTGGGGAGCGAGCCGTTGAAGTAGCCGAGGTAGTTCTGCACGGAGAAGTGCGGACGGTCCTTGACCTCCTTCGCGTAGGCGCCGAGCGCGACCTGCACGAAGCGGGCGCCGTAGAAATGGTCCTGGTGGTCCGTGTAGTGCTTGGTGTCGGGGAACCGGCCGGGCGTCGGGTCCTGGGAGCGGACGGTGGTCGGCCCGTACTGCTTCAAGAAGCCGACGAGGGTCCGTACGACCTGGTCCTTCGTGTACGTGAACTGCTGCCTGACCGGGGACCCGGAGGCGAGCATCGACTCCAGCCGGGGGACCTTGCCGTCCCAGAGGCCGTGCAGGCTGTCGGGCCGGTCCGCCCAGACGTTGCCGGCCTCGCGCAGCTGCAGCCAGACGAGGTTGACCTGCGGCTTCGCCACGAGGACGTCGACCTCGGCGTGGCCGCCGCCCGCGGTCGGAACGACGGTGCGCCGCCAGGGGCTGTCCCGGTCGCCGGTGGCCATCTTCGCGTAGGCGGAGCGGATGCCGTTCTGGCGGGCCTCGGCGTAGGCGGGCTTGTCGGGCGGGGTGGCGGCCACCTGGGCTTCGCCCGCGTTGATGCCGTCGGCCTCGCCGGAGGTGAGGTACACCGAGGTGACGGGATGGCCCGCCGCTATGGAATAGCGCAGGTCCGGGTTCATGAAGTAGAGGTCGTCGTCGGGGTGCGCCACGATCTGGAGCACCCGGCCGGGGTCCGCGGGGGCCGCCGGGTCGGCGGTCGCGGAGGCGGCGGAGGCTGCGCCCACCGCCTTGCCGTCGGTGGCGGCGGGGCGGCCGAGCGCGTCGAGCGCCCCGTTGCCCCGCAGCAGCAGCATCCCCCCGGCGGCGGCCGCCGCACAGAACCCGACGGCCTTGACGACCCGCCCGCGCCCCCGCCGCCTGCGGGCCGTCGCGCGGGCCCGCCGCGTACGGGTACCGGCGCGGGCGGGGTTGTCGGCCGGGCTGTCGGCGGGCCTTCCGGCGGGACCTTCGGCCGGACCGCCGGCCGGACCGCCGGCCGGACCACCTGCCGGACCGTCGGCGGGACCTTCGGCCCGGCCGGCCGGATGTGCGGCGAAGGGCCCCTCGGCCGGGAGTTCGGGGTCGGGCATGGGGGGTCCTCCTGGCCGGTCGGCGGGGAGCGGGCCCCATTGCGCGATAAGTCTGCCAAAAATCTGACAAACAGTCCCATCGGGCATGCGGTGAGTCGAACGCCTGCTCCGGCTAGGCTCTCCCCGGGCGGAAGCGCGGCCCCGCCGACGGCGACACCCGCCGAAGGCGAGCGACACCCCGCGCAACCGCCCGGCCAGGGCAGAGGCAAGG
Source organism: Streptomyces stoeckheimensis (assembly GCF_045822005.1). Taxonomy (NCBI): domain Bacteria; kingdom Bacillati; phylum Actinomycetota; class Actinomycetes; order Kitasatosporales; family Streptomycetaceae; genus Streptomyces; species Streptomyces stoeckheimensis. The sequence goes on from NZ_CP169550.1 coordinate 6,343,414, forward strand.
GCAGGCCGACGTACGCGGGAGGCGGCGGGATGACAGTCCCGGGACGCAGGAGCAGTACCTTCAGCCGGCTGCTGCGCAGCGGGTTCACCGACCCCTCGGCCGCCGCCCGGCTGCTCGACACCGACGCGTTGGCCGCCGTACGCACCGATCCGGTGCTCCTCGACGCCCTCGGGGCCACCGCCGATCCCGACCTCGCCCTCCTCGGGCTGGTCCGGATCGCCGAGGCGCAGACCCCCGAGGAACTGCCCGTCCTCCTCGACACCCTCGTCAGTGCCAAACCCCTCCGCGACCGCCTCCTCGGCGTGCTCGGCGCCTCCGAAGCCCTCGGCGACCACCTCACCCGCCACCCCCGCGACTGGCAGGCCCTGGTCACCTACGAGGCCGCCGATCTGCACCCCGGGCTACCCGAGTTCGAGCAGGGCCTGGCCGGTGCCCACGACCCCGTCGCCCTGCGGGTCGCCTACCGCCGCTGCCTGCTCTCCATCGCCGCCCGCGACGTCTGCGGGACCATAGACGTAGCCCAGACCGCCGCCGAGCTCGCCGACCTGGCCACCGCCACCCTCCGCGCGGCCCTGCGCATGGCGAGCGCCGCCGCCCCCGAGGACGCGGCCGTCTGCCGGCTCGCCGTCATCGCCATGGGCAAGTGCGGCGGCAACGAGCTGAACTACGTCTCCGACGTGGACGTCATCTTCGTCGGCGACGCGGCCCCCGGCGCGGACGAGGGCAAGGCGATCCAGGCCGCCACCCGCCTCGCCTCCCACCTCATGCGGATCTGCTCCGAGACCACCGTCGAAGGGACCATCTGGCCCGTCGACGCCAACCTCCGTCCCGAGGGCAGAAACGGTCCGCTCGTCCGCACCCTCGCCTCCCACCTCGCCTACTACCAGCGCTGGGCCAAGACCTGGGAGTTCCAGGCCCTCCTCAAGGCACGCGCCGTCGCGGGCGACGAAGCGCTCGGCGCCGAGTACATCGACGCCATAACTCCCCTCGTCTGGCAGGCCGCCGAGCGCGAGAACTTCGTCCCCGACGTTCAGAAGATGCGCCGCCGCGTCGTCGACAACATCCCCGCCGCGCAGGTCGAACGCGAGCTGAAGCTCGGCCCCGGCGGCCTGCGCGACGTCGAGTTCGCCGTCCAGCTCCTCCAGCTCGTGCACGGCCGCTCCGACGCCACCCTGCACTCCGGCACCACCCTCGACGCGCTCACCGCCCTCGCCGCCGGCGGCTACGTCGGGCGCGCCGACGCCGCCCAACTGCACGACGCGTACCGCTTCCTGCGCGCCATGGAACACCGCATCCAGCTCTACCGGCTGCGCCGCACCCACCTCGTCCCCGAGGACGAGGCCGACCTGCGGCGCCTGGGCCGCTCGCTGGGCCTGCGCACCGAACCCGTCGCCGAACTCAACAAGGCCTGGCGCCGGCACGCCTCCGTGGTCCGCCGCCTGCACGAGAAGATCTTCTACCGGCCGCTCCTCGACGCCGTGGCCCAGCTCGCCCCCGGCGAGACCCGGCTCTCCCCGCGCGCCGCCGGCCAGCGCCTCGAAGCCCTCGGGTACGCCGATCCGGCCGCGGCCCTGCGCCACCTCGAAGCCCTCGCCTCCGGAGTCACCCGCGCCGCCGCCATCCAGCGCACCCTGCTGCCCGTGCTCCTCGGCTGGTTCGCCGACTCCGCCGATCCGGACGCGGGCCTGCTGAACTTCCGCAAGGTGTCCGACGCCCTCGGCAAGACCCCCTGGTACCTGCGCCTCCTGCGCGACGAGGGCGCCGCCGCGGAGAACCTCGCCCGGGTGCTCTCCGCCGGACGCCTCGCCCCCGACCTCCTCATGCGCGCCCCCGAAGCGGTGGCCCTGCTGGGCGACCCCGAAGGCCTGGTTCCTCGTACCCACGAGGCACTGGAGCAGGAGGTCCTCGCCGCCGTCGGCCGCGCCGAGAACCCGGAAGCCGGGGTGGCCGCCGCCCGCGGAGTCCGCCGCCGCGAGCTGTTCCGTACGACCGCCGCCGACATCATCGGCTCCTACGGTACGGAGGACAGCCCGGCCGAGGAGGACCACGGAGCCCTGGTCGACCGGGTCGGCCGCGCCGTCTCCGAACTCACCGCCGCCACCGTCGCCGGCGCCCTGCGCGCCGCCGTGCAGGGCCACTGGGGCGACACCCTGCCCACCCGCTTCGCCGTCATCGGCGTCGGCCGGTTCGGCGGCCACGAGCTCGGCTACGGTTCCGACGCCGACGTCCTGTTCGTCCACGAGCCGCGCGAGGGAGTCGACGAACAGGAAGCCGCCAAGGCCGCCCAGCACGTCGTCTCCGAAATGCGCAGGCTCCTCCAACTCCCCACCGCCGACCCGCCGCTGCTCATTGACGCCGACCTGCGCCCCGAAGGCCGCTCCGGCCCCCTGGTCCGCACCCTGCCCTCGTACGCCGCCTACTACCGCCGCTGGTCCCTGACCTGGGAGTCCCAGGCCCTGCTGCGCGCCGAACCGGTGGCCGGCGACCTCGACCTCGGTCAGCGCTTCATCGACCTGATCGACCCGCTGCGCTACCCGATGGAAGGCCTCGGCGAGGACGCCGTCCGCGAGATCCGGCGCCTGAAGGCCCGGATGGAATCCGAACGCCTGCCCAGGGGCGCCGACCCGACCCTGCACACCAAACTCGGCCGCGGCGGCCTCAGCGACGTCGAGTGGACGGTGCAGCTGATCCAGATGCGGCACGCCTGGGCGGAACCGGGCCTGCGCACGACCCGGACCCGGGAGGCCCTGGCCGCCGCGCACGCGGCCGGTCTGATTCCGACCGAGGAGGCGCAGATCCTCGACGAGGCCTGGGTGCTGGCCACCCGGGTCCGCAACGCCGTGATGCTGGTCCGCGGCCGCGCGGGCGACACCTTCCCCTCGGAGGCCCGCGAACTGGCGGCGGTCGGCCGCTACCTCGGCTACGCGGAGGGCACGGTCGGCGACATGCTGGAGGACTACCGCCGCATCACCCGCCGCGCGCGGGGCGTGGTGGACGAGCTGTTCTACGGGTCGTAGCCGGTCCGGTTCCTCCCGGCCCCCGCCGGGGCCGGGAGGAACCGTCGGGCAAGGATCAGAGGTGGATGTTCACGCAGGCCTGGCCGGCGAAGTAGTGGCCGCCGTTCCGCTCCACCCAGAGCTTGGCGCAGTAGTCGCCCGCCTTCGACACGTTGCCCTTGACGTTCTGCCAGTCCGTCTGGTTGTTGCTCCAGTACTGCTGGCTGTTCTTCCAGTGCACGTTGCCGGCCTTGACGTATTCGAAGTGGATCGACCGCGCGGGGCCGCCGTCGGTCCGCCGGGCGCTGCCTTCGACCGAGTCGACGTACAGGCCGCCGCCCCAGACCGAGTAGCAGACCTCCCAGTACCCCAGGCTCTGGTCGCCGCCCCATCCGCACACCTTCGCACTGGCGGAGGCGGGGCTGGCTGTGGCCAGGCTGGCGAAGACGATCACGCCGGCGGAAATCGAAGCGGCAAGTGACTTACGCATGTGACTCCTTGATCAAACGGTCGTTTGGTGGGGAGTAGTCGGGCCGCGAGAAGATCGGCGGCCGTCGCCAGTGTGCGGAGCCGGTCCGGGGTGAGTCTTGTAGAAATCGGAACCCTGGAGGTCAGGCCGCGTCGGCGGCGCCGGCGGCGGGCCGGGCGGCCGCAACTCCCCGATCCGGTAAGCCGGCGGGCCCGCGACCACCTCGCCGTGGCGCCCGCCGCGTGGGCCGGGTTCGTGCGGTACGCGGCGGGCCGACCCGGTCAACCCGTCTGCTGGGGCGCCCCGTTCCGAAGCTCCAGCCGGTCGCCCGTGAAGGCGGCGCGGAAGCGGGGGTCGTGGGAGACCGCGACCACCGCTCCCGGGTAGCCGGCGAGCGCCTGCTCGACCTCCTCGACCAGCGCCAGCGACACGTGGTTGGTCGGTTCGTCGAGGACGAGGACATCGGCGGGCCGGGTCACCAGGCGGGCCAGTTCGAGGCGTCGTCGCTGCCCGGCGGACAGGGCCGCGACCGGCACCGACAGGTCCTCCTCGTGGAACAGTCCGAGCGTCAGCAGTTCCTCCGCGTGTTCCTCGGGCGGTCCGGGCAGGCCCGCCGCGAAGGCGGACAGCAGGGGGAGCCGGACGGGGGAGTGGGGCAACTCCTGCGCCAGGTAGCCGAGCCGTACGTGCTCCGCGCGGCGCACCGTGCCCGTGTCCGGGGTCAGGTCGCCGGCCAGGACCCGCAGCAGCGTGCTCTTTCCGGCCCCGTTCGGCCCCGACACCAGAAGCCGCTGCCCCGGCCGCACGGTCAGCGCGGGGAGCCGGAGCCGGTCGCCGACCCGGATCCCGGTGAGTTCGAGCAGCGGTCCTTCGGGGGTGGTGTCGGGAGTCGCGATCCCGACGCCGAAGCGCAGTGGTACCGGCGGCGGCGCCACCGGCTCTGCGTGGAGGCGTTCCAGGTGCCGGCGGGCCGCCCTGACCTGCCCGGACAGTTTGGCCTCGGAGGAGCGACGGTGTTTGCCGAAGCCCTGGCCCGGGTCCTTGCCGGTGCGGTCGAGCCGCTGGCCCGCGGCCGCCACCAGGGTTTCGGTGCGGGCCAGGTCCTCCCGCCACTCCGCGTGCCGCTGCGCCCAGCGGCCGCGCGCGGCGGCCTTCGCCGCCAGGTATCCGGCCCAGCCGTCCCCGTACCGAACGACCGTGCGCAGGTCCCGGTCGACCTCCAGGACCGTGCTGGTTATCCGTTCCAGGAAGTCCCGGTCGTGGGTGACGACGACGAGCGTGCCGCGGTGGGCGCGCAGCCGTTCCGCGAGCCAGTCGACGGCCCGCCGGTCCAGGTGGTTGGTGGGCTCGTCCAGGAGCAGGAGTTCGGGAGCGGCGGCCAGGACGCAGGCGAGCGCGAGCCGGGAAGCCTGGCCTCCGGAGAGCGAGCCGATGGTGCGGTCCCGGGTGAGGTGGGCGAGGCCGAGCCCGTGCAGCGCGGCGTCGGTGCGGGCGTCGGCCTGGTAGCCGCCGCGCTCCTCGTAGGCGGTCAGGAGTTCGCCGTACGCGTTGAGGGCGCCGGGATCGGGTTCGCCGCCGGAGCCGAGGGCGGCCTCGGCGGCGCGGATCCGGTCCGCCAGCTCCCGCAGGTCGGCGAGGGCGAGGTCGACGGCGTCCTGGACGGTCTGCCCGGGCGCGAGGCCGAGGGTCTGGGCGAGGTGTCCGGCGCCGCCGGGGAAGACGGCGGTGACCTCGCCGCCGTCGGGCCGCTCGGCCCCGGCGAGCAGCCGGAGCAGGGTGGACTTGCCGGAGCCGTTCTCGCCGATGACGGCGGCCTTCTCGCCGGGCCGTACGGTCAGCGACACCTGGTCGAGCACGACCCGGTCGCCGTAGGCCTTGGTGACTCCGGACAGCGTCAGCTGGGACTGTGCCCGGTACTGGGACTGGGACGGGTGATGGGCGCGCGAGCGCATGGAGGATCCCCTCGGGGTACTCGGTCTTCTGCCGCGTTTTCGGCGTTCTCCTTCTGGATGCGGGCAGCGCGGACGCGCGACGCGGGGGCCATGCCCCTCACGCCGCGTCCGCGCCGCTGATCAGCGGAAGAAGTAGTACGAGTACGAACCCATGGGCTCAGAATAATGCGAGGCGAGTCGTTTCGTCTCGCGAGTTTCGGCGGCGCCCGGACCGCCCTCAGGCAGCGCCGCCCGCCGAGGCCACGGCCTCCGCGACCGTCAGCGCCATCGGCGTCGTGGGGCGGCCGATCAGGCGGGACAGGTCGCCGGAGGTGCCGGCCAGGCGGCCGCGCTCGATGGCGAGGTCCACGTCGACCAGGATCTCGGCGAACGGAGCGGGGACCCCCGCACCGGTCAGGACGGAGAGGTGGGCCTCGGGGGTCACGGCGTTGTACGCGATCTCCCGCCCGGTGGCCTGCGCCACCGCCGCCGCGTACTCCGCGAAGGACCACGCCACGTCGCCGCTCAGCTCGTACGCCCGGCCGAGGTGGCCCTCCCCGGTCACCACGGCCGCGGCGGCCGCCGCGTAGTCGGCGCGTGCCGCCGAGGCCACCCGGCCCTCGTTCGCGTTGGAGAGGACCGCGCCGTGCGCGAGAACCGGCGCGAGGTTGCCCGTGTAGTTCTCGGTGTACCAGCCGTTGCGCAGGAAGGTGTGGGGCAGACCCGAGGCGAGGATCAGCTCCTCGGTCGCCCGGTGCTCGGCGGCGAGGTCGAAGTCCGCCTCCGGGCCGCCCAGGACGCCGGTGTACGCGAACTGCGCCACCCCGGCCTCCTTCGCCGCGTCGATCACGGCGGAGTGCTGGGGCACCCGCTGTCCGATCTCGTTGCCGGAGATCATCAGGACCCGGTCGCCGGACCGGAAGACCCCGGCGAGCGTCTCGGGCACGTTGTAGTCGGCGATGCGCAGTTCGATGCCCCGGGCGGCGAGCGGGGCGGCCTTCTCCTTGTCGCGGACGACGGCGGCGATCCCGGCGGCGGGGACACCGCGGTCGAGCAGCTCGTGGATGACGAGACGGCCGAGGGATCCGGTGGCTCCGGTGACGACGATGCTCATGGCGGTTCACTCACTCCTGGGCTGGGGTCTTGCTCCCGTTTTCCGGGCTGTGCACTCACCGTACGGCGGGCACTAACCAAACGACAGTACCCACTTTGAAGTAAGGTACGGGCATGGGAGTAAGTGAGAAGCGAGAGCAGTGGACCCAGGCCGAGGCCATGTGCCCGCACCGGCTCGTCCTGGAGCACGTCACCAGCCGCTGGGGCGTCCTCGTACTGGACGCCCTGCTCGACCGCTCGTACCGCTTCAGCGAACTGCGCCGGCACATCGGAACGCTCGCCAAGGTCAGCGAGAAGATGCTGACGCAGACCCTCCAGACGCTGGAGCGCGACGGCTTCGTGCACCGCGACGCCAAGCCCGTCATCCCGCCCCGGGTCGACTACTCGCTCACCCCGCTGGGCCGCGAGGCCGCGGAGCGGGTCCGGGCCCTCGCCCACTGGACGGGCCTGCGCATGGACGACGTGGAGAAGGCCCGCGCGGCCTACGACGAGACGAAGCGGCAGGCGGCGGCCGCCGCGAACTAGCGGGCCTCAGGCCCCGATGCGCACCAGCGCGAGCGTGATGTTGTCGGGTCCTCCGGCCTCGATGGCGGCCTTCCACAGCTCGAACGCGGCCTTGCCGTCGTCGTGCACCCGCAGCACCTCGTCGATGGCCTCGTCGGGCACCGGGTCGGTCAGCCCGTCGGTGCACACCAGGTACCGGTCGCCCGTGGACAGCGGGAAGGTCGCCACGTGCGGGGTGAGGACGTGCTCGGCGCGGCTCCCGCCGAGGGTCTGCGTCACGGCCGAGGTGGTGCGCTGCCCCGGCGGAAGCGGTGGGCTGTCGTCCACGCTGACCTGGCGCAGCCCGTCGTCGGCCACCCGGTACACCTTGCTGTCGCCGACGTTGAACGACAGCAGCGACTCCGGCAGGACCAGGGTGCCGGCGACCGTGGTCCCCATGGAGGTCAGCTCCGGACGGCCTTCGGTGGCGGAGTGCACCGCGCGATTGCAGAGGTTCAGCGCGTCCTCGATCGCCTCGGCCCCTTCCAGGGTCGGGCCGAGGAGCGCGAGTTCCCGTACGACCAGCTCGCTGGCGACCTCGCCCGCCGGCTGCCCGCCGAGGCCGTCGGCGACCGCGACGACGAGCGGTCTGCCGAGGGGGAACAGCAGCGTCTGGGGGCTCCGGGTCGTGGTCCCGCACAGCGTCCACGGCCCGATGACCAGGCTGTCCTCGTTGTGCTCGCGGACCAGCCCGACATGGCTCAGGGCGGTCACGGCTATGTACTCCACCACGAGCTCCCGCCTCTCCACGAGCGCAGACGCGTCCCTTCCCGGTTGCCACCATTGTCCCGCCGCCGGGCGAGCGGCGCGTGTCCGCGGCTCAGGAGGCCAGTACGGCTCCGGTGGTCAGTGCTGCGTCCCCCCGGCCGTGAAGGGGCCGGTCGCGGGGGCCACGCACTTGTCCAGGAGGGCCTCCTCGCCGCCGCCCACCGAACCTTCCAGGCAGAGCCGTCCGCCGTTCTCGCGCAGGTCGAGGAAGAAGTGCGTGGCCGCGCCGGACTGCTTGAGGTCGTGGATGCGCTCGTCGGGGTAGCCGAGGCCGTTCAGGGCCGCCCTGACCTTGGCCGGGGTGGGGTCCGCCAGCTCCTGGATCGCCACGTAGACGCGCTGCTCGTGGTGGTTGCTCGCGCACCAGTCGCGGGTGTCCAACTCCACCATCGGGCCCGCCGTGGGCATCGCCGGCTCGACCGTGCCGGCCGGAACCTCCTCGCCGGGCGGCGCCGGCTGCGGACTCGGCGGCCCTTCCTGGGGGGTGCCCGGAGCCGGGCACGTCTGCGCGATGTACTCCTGTATCTCCGCGAGGGCCGGAGAGGACAGGCTTCCCATGGGCTTCGCGGTCGCGGCGGGCGCGGCCGGAGCGGCCGCCGCTGCGGCCGAGGCCGGCTCGGCGCCGCCGGTCGCCTTCGCGGTGCCGCAGGCGCCGAGTGCCAGCACCGCGAGGGCCGTCAGGGCCAGGGTGAGCCGCGGCCGGCGCGAGGAGCGGGTGAAGGTGCTGGTGGAGCCGTGGGTTCGGGTCATGCGCCCAGTCTCCGATCGTGCCGGGCCCGGCGCGTGAGTACTCGTACTCACCTGGGCGGGGGGTACTTGCTCAAGCCCCGCCCGTCTCCACGGCCGCCCCCGCCCCGCCGCGCAGGCCCCGCGCGTACGCCAGGAACGCCGTCAGGCCCACCTCGAAGGCGGCCTCCGCACGCCCCGGGCCCTGGGCGGCCAGGGCCCGGGCGAGCAGCGGGGTGCCCGGGGTCGGCTCCCACATCGCGTCCGGGGCCGCGAGGTCCAGGGCGGAGCCGAGGACCAGGTTCTCCAGGCCCGTGAGCAGCGGCATCACCTGCTCGGTGGCGAAGCCGGCCCGCAGCAGGAGGGCGACCGCCCGTTCGTACTGCGCGAGCACCGCGGGCGCCCGTACCGGGGTGGTCATCAGTAGCGGGATGGCCCGCGGGTAGGCGGCGAAGGCGGCCCGGTAGGACCGGGCCCAGGCCTCCAGTGCCCGGTCCCAGGGCTCCGGGGAGGACAGCGTGCCGCCGTCGATCCCGGCGCACACCCGCTCGCGGATCAGCTCGATGACCCCCGCCCGGCCGTCCACGTGGTGATACAGCGACCCGGTCTGCACCCCGAGCGCCCGGGCGATCTGCGGGACGCTGAACTCGCCCTGTTCGGCGAGCAGTTGCAGTGCCGCACTGCCGATCCGCTCCCGGTCGAGCAGTGGGGTGCGTGGCCGCGCCATCGTATTTCTCCCGCCGTCAGGTCTTCCCGTACGCCAAAACCGGAGGCTACATTGCCGCAAACCGAAAGCCTTTAGGTTTTTGACTCCCTGCCGCCTGCCGTTCGCAGAAGGGTGCTCCCGCATGCCCGAAACGCCAGAGCCGCCGAAGCGGCCGAGAACCGGAACCGACCTGCGCCGCGGTGCGCTCGGGACCGCCGACATCTCCTTCTTCGTCGTCTCCGCCGCCGCCCCGCTCACCGTCATGGCCGGCGTCGCCCCCGTCGCGATCCTGCTCGGCGGCGTCGGCGCCCCCGCCGGCTACCTCCTCGCCGGCCTCACCCTCGCGATCTTCGCCGTCGGCTTCACCACCATGAGCCGCCACGTCCGCAGCGGCGGCGCCTTCTACGCCTACATCGCCCGCGGCCTCGGCAAGCGCGTCGGCATCGGCGCCGCCCTGCTCGCCCTCATCGGCTACAACGGCATGGAGATCGGCGTCTACGGACTCCTCGGCACCACCACCGCCGACACCGGGCACGCCCTCGCCGGCCTCGACATCCCCTGGCTGCCCGTCTCCCTCGCCGGCCTCCTCCTCATCTGGTACGGCGGCTTCCGGTCCATCGACTTCGGCGCCAAGCTGCTCGGCATCCTGCTCGTCGCCGAGACCGGGATCCTCGTCCTGCTCGCGGGCGGCGTGCTCATCGACGGCGGCGCCCACGGCCTCTCGGCCGGCTCCTTCGCCCCCGGCGCGGTGCTCGTCCCCGGCACCGCCGCCGTCCTGGCCTTCGCCTTCGCCGCGTTCACCGGCTTCGAGTCCACCGTCATCTACCGCCGCGAGGCCCGCGACCCCGACCGGACCATCCCGCGCGCCACCTACATCGCCGTCGCCTTCCTCGGCCTCTTCTACGCCTTCATCGTCTGGACCGTCATCCAGGCCTTCGGCTCCGAGGAAGTCCTCGCCGTGGCCGCCGCGGACCCCGCCGGCCTCTTCTTCACCGCCATCACCACCTACGTCGGCCCCTGGGCGGCCGACCTGATGCACGTCTTCATCGTCACCAGCGTCCTCGCCTCCCTCCTCGCCTTCCACAACGCCATCAACCGGTACGCGCTCTCCCTCGCCGAGGAAGGCGTCCTGCCCGCCGCCCTCGGCCGGATCCACCCGCGCCACGGCTCCCCGTACGTCGCCGGCGCGGCGCAGACCGCCCTAGGCGCCGTCGTCGTCCTCGGCTTCGCCCTCGCCGGAGCCGACCCGTACCAGCAGCTCCTGCTCTGGGTGAACACCCCGGGCATGATCGGCCTCATGGCCCTGATGCTGCTCGCCGCCATCGCCGTACCCGTCTACTTCCGCCGCGTCCGGCACGACGAGGGGCCCTGGCGGACACTGATCGCGCCCGTCACCGCCGCCGTGCTGCTGGCCGTCGCGATCTGCCTCGTCATCTCCAAGGTGGCCCTCTTCACCATGGCCTCCACCACCGTCAACACCCTCCTCGTGGCCCTCGTCCCCGCCGTCTTCCTCGCCGGGCTCGCCCTCGCCCAGCGCCTGAAGACCCGTCGACCCGAGGTCTACGCCCGGTTCGCGGAGGAGCCGGCCGGGGCCGCGGAACCCGCGGTGCCGGCAGCGCCCGCGGCGCCCGCAGCACCCGCGGCGCAGGGGGAGTCCGCGGCGCCCGTGGTGTCCCCGTAGCCCGCAGGACCCGTACAGCCCGACCAGCCCGCCCCCCCCGCAAGGAGCAGAGCCGTGCCCGCTGCCGACACCGTCCTCACCGGAGCCCGCGTCCGCACCCTCGACCCCGCCCGCCCCGAGGCCGGCGCGGTGGCCGTCCTCGGCGGCGAGATCGTCGCCGTCGGAGACGAGGCCGACGTCCGCGACTGGCGCGGCCCCGGCACCGAGACCGTCGACCTCGGCGGCGCCACCCTCACCCCCGGCCTCACCGACGCCCACAGCCACCCCGTCTGGGGCATCGAGATGGCGACCGGTACGGACCTCTCCGCCGTCACCGACCTCGACCAGCTCCGCGCCGCCCTGCGCACCGCCGACCGGGGCCCCGGCGGCTGGGTCACCGGCTTCGGCCTCGACCACAACGCCTTCGGCGGCCGTCCCGTCGACAAGGCCCTGATCGAGGAGGCCCTCGCCGGAGCCCCCGCCTTCCTGCGCCTCTACGACGGCCACTCCGCGCTCGCCTCCGGCGCGGCCCTGGCCGCCGCCGGGATCACCGGCCCGCGCGCCTTCGCCCAGCGCTCCGAAATCGTCTGCGACCCCGACGGGCGGCCCACCGGCCACCTCGTCGAGCACGCCGCCATGGCACTGGTCGGCTCGCTCGCTCCGAAGCCCACGTACACCGAGCGCCGGGAACGCCTCGCCGGGCTGCTCTCCGACATGGCCGCCACCGGTCTGACCGGCGCGCACGTCATGGACCTCGGGGACGGGGACGTACCGGCCCTGCTCGCGACCGCCGAGTACGAGGGCGATCTCCCGCTGCGGCTGAACCTCGCGCCCTGGTGCATGCCCGGAGCCACCGGCGAGGACCTGGAGGAGCTGATCGAGCTCCAGCGGCTCGCGGGCCGCCACTGGAAGGTCGGCGGGGTCAAGTTCTTCATGGACGGCACCGTCGAGGGCGGCACCGCCTGGCTGGAGCACGCCGACTGCCACGGCCGGGGCACCGACGCCTTCTGGCCCGACCCGCAGGCCTACGCCGAGGCGGTACGGGTCCTCGACGCGGCCGGGGTGCGCACCGCGACCCACGCCATCGGCGACGCGGCGGTCCGGCACGTCCTGGACACCGTGGAGTCACTGGGCCTGCGGGGCCGGATGCGGCACCGGATCGAGCACATCGAGACGGTCCCGGACGGCCAGCTGAAGCGGTTCGCGGAGCTCGGGGTGATCGCCTCGATGCAGCCGCCGCACACCGCGTACACCCGCGCCGACCACAGCGACGAGTGGTCCAAGCGGCTGGGGGAGGAGCGGGCCGGCCGCGCCTGGCGCTGCCGGGACCTGCGCGAAGCCGGCGCGGTGCTCGCCCTCGGCTCCGACTGGCCCATCGCTCACTACGACGCCCGCCAGGTCCTGGCCACCGCCCGCGACCCGCGCGGCGCGGCCTCGGCCGGTACGGGGGCCTGGACCGGGGCGGCCCTGAGCGGGCTGATGGCGCTGGAGGGCATGACCTCGCACGCGGCGCTGGCGGCGGGGGAGGGAGACGTGGCGGGGCGGATCGCGGCCGGTTTCCGGGCCGATCTGACCGCCTTCGGCCTGGACCCGGTGGACGCTCCGGCGGACGAGCTGGCCGGGGCACCGGTCCGGCTCACCATGTCGGGAGGCCGCATCACCCACAGGGAGGGGTGAGACGGTAGGGGGCTCAGCGCCGGAAGCGGCCCAGCGCCGGAAGGTTCAGCACGGCCGCCGCCACCGGGTGGCGGCCGGTCTCCTCGGGCCGGCGCGGCAGCCGGTGCGGGAGCGACCCGTACCAGGAGCGGGAGACGGCGTAGCCGAAGGCCAGGCAGAGCATGCCGCCGACGGCGTCGAGCCAGAAGTGGTTGGCGGTGGACACGATCACGACCAGCGTCGCCGTCGGGTAGAGCAGGCCCAGGATCCGGGCCCAGGGGGCGGAGGCGACCGCGAAGATCGTCAGCCCACACCAGAGCGACCACCCTATGTGCATGGACGGCATGGCCGCGTACTGGTTCGACATGTGCTTGAGGTTGCCCGAGGCCATGGAGCCCCAGGTGTGGTGGACCAGCACGGTGTCGATGAAGTTCTGCCCGTTCATCAGCCGGGGCGGCGCGAGCGGGTAGAAGTAGTAGCCGACCAGGGCCACGCCCGTGGTGGCGAAGAGGACGAGCCGCGTCGCCGCGTAACGCCCGGGATGAAAGCGGTAGATCCAGACCAGCACGCCGATGGTCATGACGAAGTGGAGGGTGGCGTAGTAGTAGTTCATGCCCACCACGAGCCAGGTCACCGAATTGACGGCGTGGTTGATCCTCTCCTCGACGGCGATGCCGAGCGTCTGCTCCACCCTCCAGATCCAGTCGGCGTTCGCGAGCGCGGCCGCCTTCTGCTCGGGCACGGCGTTGCGGATCAGCGAGTACGTCCAGTAGCTGACCGCGATCAGCAGGACCTCGAACCAGATCCGGGGTCGCCGGGGGGCGCGCAGCCTGGAGAGCAGTGCACGCTCGGACGACTCCGGGCGGTCCTGGCTCTCGGTCACGGGGGGTGACGAGACGTCCGTCCGGGTATCCAGTGTCTTCACGCTCGCTTCACCCATAGGAAAAGAGTCTGCCAGATGCGGACTCGCCTTCGATCATCCCTTGGGACGGTCTTGGCCGCAGCCCCTCAGCCTCGGGGACGAGCGGAGACCTTACGTCCCTAGGGGAAACGGCAGGGGCGTCCCTCAGGGGCGTGCGGGTCCGCGGCCCTGCTGGGGGCCCGACGCGGTCGAGCCGCGGACGACCAGCTCGGGGAGGAACACGAACTCGCTGTGCGGGGCGGGCGTACCGCCGATCTCCTCCAGCAGGGTCCGTACCGCGGCCTGGCCCATGGCCTGCACGGGCTGGCGGATGGTGGTCAGCGGCGGATCCGTGAACGCTATGAGCGGGGAGTCGTCGAAGCCGACCACCGACACGTCCTGCGGGACCTTGAGGCCCTGCTGCCGGGCCGCCCGGATCGCGCCGAGCGCCATCATGTCGCTCGCGCAGACCACCGCCGTGCAGCCGCGCGCGATCAGCGCCGCCGCGGCGGCCTGGCCGCCCTCCAGCGTGTAGAGGGAGTGCTGGATCAGCTCCTCGATCTCGTCCTCGCCGAGTCCGAGCCGTTCCTTCATGCCCAGCCGGAAGCCCTCGATCTTGCGGACCACCGGCACGAACCGCTTGGGTCCGACGGCCAGCCCGATCCGGGTGTGCCCGAGCGCGGTCAGGTGGGTCACCGCGAGCTGCATCGCGGCCCGGTCGTCGGGGGAGACGAAGGGGGCCTGCACCTTGTCGGAGAAACCGTTGATGAGGACGTACGGGACGCCCTGCCCGCGGAGTTGGTCGTAGCGGCCCATGTCGGCCGTGGTGTCCGCGTGCAGCCCGGAGACGAAGATGATCCCGGAGACCCCGCGTTCGACGAGCATCTCCACGAGCTCGTCCTCGGTGGACCCGCCGGGCGTCTGCGTGGCCAGCACCGGGGTGTAGCCCTGCCGGGTCAGCGCCTGGCCGATGACCTGGGCCAGCGCCGGGAAGATGGGGTTGTCGAGCTCGGGGGTTATCAGGCCGACGAGTCCCGCGCTGCGCTGGCGCAGCCGTACGGGGCGTTCGTAGCCGAGCACGTCGAGGGCGGCCAGCACGGATTCACGGGTGCCTGCGGCCACACCGGGCTTGCCGTTGAGCACGCGGCTGACTGTGGCTTCGCTGACCCCCGCCTGGGCTGCGATGTCGGCTAGCCGTGCGGTCACGGGATTGGACTGTACCGGTCGGACGTTCACAATGACCACCACGTGCACGAATCCGGGGGAAGCCGGACGGTACGGCCGTCCGTCTCCACCGGGGCACTGGACAGGACGGGCCGTCCGGGCGAGGGCATCTCGAGCGGGACCGGGCGGGTGTTGAGCGTGCACGCGAAGCCGGGGCGGGTGAACAGCAGCACCCCCTCGGGCGCGGGCAGCCACTGCATCCCGGACTCCGCGGGCCCGGCTCCGGCCGTCTCCGGGAGCCCCGCCTCCGGCGCCCCGAGGCCCGGCATCGCGCGGCGCAGTTCCAGGGCGGCGCGGTAGAGCTCCAGGGTGGAGTGGGGGTCGCCGGTCTGCGCGGCGACGCTGAGCCCGCCCCAGCCGGCCGGCTGCGGGAGCCAGCTCCCGGCGGGCCCGAAATCGTACGGGGGCTCCTCCCCGGACCACGGGATCGGTACGCGGCAGCCGTCGCGCAGCCCGTCCTGCCCGGCGCCCCGGGCGAAGGCCGGGTCCCGACGGGCGGAGTCCGGGAGGTCGGTCACCTCGGGGAGGCCGAGCTCCTCGCCCTGGTACACGTACGCCGATCCGGGCAGGGCCAGCATCAGCAGCGCGGCCGCCCGCGCCCGGGCCAGGCTGCCGTAGCGGGTGCGGTGCCGTACGACGTCGTGGTTGGACAGCACCCAGGTCGTCGGGGCGCCGACCGAGGCGGTGGCGGCGAGGGACTCGTCGATGACGGTGCGCAGTGCGGTGGTGTCCCACGGACAGTTCAGGAACCGGAAGTTGAAGGCCTGGTGCAGTTCGTCGGGGCGGACGTAGAGCGCGAGCCGCTCGGAGGTGGGCGCCCAGGCCTCGGCGACGCCGATGCGCGGGACCTCGTAGGAATCGAGCAGCCGTCGCCAGGAGCGGTGGATCGCGTGGACGCCGTCCTGGTCGAAGAAGGGGAGCGGCTCGATGCCGATGAGGGTGGCCTGCGCGCCGCGGCCGATGTCCGGCAGGCCCGGGGCCTTGACCATGCCGTGGGCCACGTCCACCCGGAACCCGTCGACGCCGAGGTCGAGCCAGAACCGCAGGACGGCGGAGAACTCCTCGGCGACCTCCGGGTTCTCCCAGTTCAGGTCGGGCTGCTCGGGGGCGAAGAGGTGCAGGTACCAGGCGCCGTCCGGGGTCCGGCTCCAGGCGGGCCCGCCGAAGACCGACTCCCAGTCGTTGGGCGGGAGCTCCCCGCAGGGCCCCCGGCCGGGGTGGAAGTGGTAGCGGTCGCGGGCTCCGGGCTCCCCGGCCAGCGCCGCCCGGAACCAGGCGTGCTGCTCGGAGGTGTGGTTCGGGACCACGTCCACGATCACCCGCAGCCCCAGCGCGTGCGCGGCGCGGATGAGGTCGTCGGCGTCGGAGAGGTCCCCGAAGAGCGGGTCGACGGCCCGGTAGTCGGCGACGTCGTAGCCGCCGTCCGCCTGGGGGGAGGCGTAGAAGGGGGTCAGCCACACCGCGTCGACCCCGAGCCGGGCCAGGTGGGGCAGCCGCTCGCGGACCCCGCGCAGGTCCCCGATCCCGTCGCCGTCGCTGTCCGCGAAGGAGCGGACGTACACCTGGTAGATGACGGCATCGCGCCACCAGCCGCCGCTCGCGGTGGCGTTGCTGGAAGCGCTTGCAAGCCTGGAGGCGGTCAACTCGTGGGTCATATCGGGTCAACGCGTGTACGCACCCCCTGGTTGCGGGCCCGGACAGTCGAAGAGGGTTCGAACTAACAGCAAGCTGCGGCAACCGTACGGACACACGGATGTAACGATCACCCCTTCTTGCAGAAAGTTCCCGCAAGGTCTTTCGGTCGGCTTTCAGGCTTGTTACGTTCTCGGCAACTCGGAACCGCGAGGCGCGGCCGGGATCATCGAAGGAGTTCATATGCGGCGTGGCATAGCGGCCACCGCGCTGGTCGCGGCTCTGGCGCTCGCGGCGACGGCTTGCGGCGGTGACACCAAGGACGGCAGCGACGGCGCCAAGGCCGACGGGGAGCTCTCCGGCACGGTCACGTGGTGGGACACCTCGAACGACGCCGAGAAGGCGTCCTTCCAGAAGATCGCCGAGGCGTTCACCGCCAAGCACCCCAAGGTGACCGTCAAGTACGTCAACGTCCCGTACGGCGACGCGCAGAACAAGGTCAAGAACGCCTTCAGCAGCGGCTCCGAGGCCCCCGACGTGATCCGCGCCGACGTGGGCTGGGTCGCCGACTTCGCCTCCCTCGGCTACCTCGCCGAGGTTCCGGCCGAGACGGCCAAGAAGATCGACACCGAGTTCCTGCCCCAGGCCGCGGCCAGCGGCAAGTACGAGGGCAAGACCTACGGCGTCCCGCAGGTCATCGACACCATGGGCCTCTTCTACAACAAGAAGATGCTCGCCGACGCCGGCGTCGAGCCCCCCAAGACGCTGGAAGAGGTGAAGACCGCCGCCGCGGCCATCAAGGCCAAGACCGGCAAGGCCGGCCTCTACCTGCGCGGCGACGACTCCTACTGGTTCCTCCCCCTCATCTACGGAGAGGGCGGCGACCTCGTCGACGCGAAGACCAAGACGGTCACCGTCGACAACGCCGCGGGCGTCAAGGCCTTCAAGGCCGCCCGCGACCTGGTCACCTCGGGTGCGGCGATCACCAACGCCACCGACGGCTGGACCAACATGCAGACCGCCTTCAAGACGGGCGAGGCCGCGATGATGATCAACGGCCCCTGGGCCGTGGCCGACACCTACGCGGGCGACCAGTTCAAGGACAAGGCCAACCTCGGCATCGCCGCCGTCCCGGCCGGCTCCGTCAAGGCGGGCGCCCCGCAGGGCGGCCACGACCTCGCCGTCTACGCGGGCTCCAAGAACATCGCCGCAGCGAACGCCTTCGTCGACTACATGACCTCGCAGGAGGTGCAGGTCCAGTCCGCGAAGGAGCTGAGCCTGCTCCCGACCCGGACGGCCGCCTACGAGCAGCCCGACGTCAAGTCCAGCGAGATGGTGCAGTTCTTCAAGCCGGCCGTGGACAAGGCCGTCGAGCGCGCCTGGATCCCGGAGAACGGATCCCTCTTCGAGCCGCTCAAGGTCGAATACACCAAGGCGATCACCGGGGCATCGAGCCCGGAGGACGCGGCCAAGGCCGCCGGCGCCGAATTCCGCAAGATCCTCAAGGGCTGGAAGTAACGAAACCATGGCTGCTCACACCAGCCAGTCGGTGGCGAAGGCCGCGGGCAGCGAGACCGGTCCTGACGCCGGTCCCGCCGCCCGCGGCCGGAGCCGCAGGACTGACAGCAGGACCGACAACAGGACCGGCGGGAGCAACCGCCCGGGGCTGAAGCGGGCCCTCGCCACGCACTGGTACGCCTGGGCCATGATCACCCCCGTGGTGCTCGTGCTCGGCGTGATCATCGGCTGGCCGCTCGTCCGCGGCATCTACCTGTCGCTGACCGACGCCACCGAGCGCAACGTCAGCCGGACCATCGGCGTCAACCACATCGAGGCGACGTACCAGTTCGTCGGACTCGACAACTACGCCGACGTCCTCGCCGACCCCGTGTTCCTGCAGCGGCTGGTGTGGACGGTCCTGTGGACCGTCGCCTGCGTGTCGGTCACCTTCGCGCTCGGCCTGGGCCTCGCCACCGTGCTCAACCGCGAGTTCAAGGGACGCGCCGCCTACCGGATGGCGCTCATCCTGCCCTGGGCCGTCCCCGGATTCGTCTCCGTCTTCGCCTGGCGGTTCCTCTTCAACCGCGACAACGGCATCCTGAACAAGATCCTCGAAGGCGGCGGCATCTCCGCCGTCCCGTGGCTCGACGACCCGACCTGGGCGAAGATCGCGGTCATCGCCGTCAACGTCTGGCTCGGCGTCCCCTTCATGATGGTCGCCCTGCTCGGCGGCATGCAGTCCATCCCCGGCGAGCTCTACGAAGCGGCCGAGATGGACGGGGCCACCCCCTGGCAGCGGTTCCGCCACATCACCCTGCCGGGACTGCGCACGGTCAGCATGACCGTGATCCTGCTCTCCACCATCTGGACCTTCAACATGTTCCCGGTGATCTTCCTGCTCACCCGGGGCGGCCCCGGCGACTCCACCGAGATCCTGGTGACCCAGGCGTTCCGCGAGGCGTTCGTGACCAGCCCGCGCGACTTCGCGGTCTCGGCGACCTGGGGCGTACTGATCCTCCTGCTGCTCACGATGTTCGCGCTGGTCTACCGGCGGTCGCTGCGCAAGCAGGGAGAGGTGTGGTGACCGTGACGACCAACTCTGTGAGCTCTGCGGGTTCCGTGGGTTCCGCGAAGGCGGCCTCCGGCCGCCCCCGCGGCAAGCGCTCCCCGCTCGCCTCCGCCGGACTGCACGCCACCCTGGCCGTCGCCGCCGTGATCGCCGTCTTCCCGGTGCTGTGGATCCTGCTGACCTCGCTCAAGCCCGCGAAGCACGCCATCTCCACGGACTTCGTCAAGGAACCCACCCTCGACAACTACCGCTACCTGGTGGAGTCGACCTCCTTCCTCACCTGGTTCGGCAACTCCGTCCTGGTCGCCGGCATCACCACCGTCCTCGGGGTGTTCATCGCCGCCACCACCGGATACGCCGTCAGCCGCTTCAAGTTCCCCGGAATGAAGCCGCTGATGTGGACCCTGCTCATCACGCAGATGTTCCCGATGGCCATCCTCATCGTCCCGCTCTACAACCTCATGGGCGACCTGGGGCTGCTGAACCAGCCGCTCGGCCTGGTGATCACGTACCTCACCATCGCCGTGCCGTTCTGCGCCTGGATGATGAAGGGCTTCTTCGACACCATCCCGGTCGAGATCGACGAATCCGGCCGCGTCGACGGGCTCAACCCCTTCGGCACCTTCTGGCGCCTCATCCTGCCGCTGGCCAAGCCCGGCCTCGCCGTCACCGGCTTCTACGCCTTCATCACCGCCTGGGGCGAGGTCGCGTACGCCTCCGCCTTCATGGTCGGCGACGAGCACCTGACGCTGGCCGGCGGCCTGCAGACCTTCGTCACGCAGTACACCTCCAACTGGGGTGCGATGAGCGCGGCTTCCATCCTCATCGCCATCCCTGCGGCGTTCTTCTTCCTCTTCGCCCAGCGTCACCTCGTCGCCGGGATGACGGCAGGCGCGACCAAGGGCTGACCAGCCCCGCGCGCACGGGCTGACCACCCGATGCCTGCCCCCTCTCACCCCCGGCCCGATCTCCCCAAGGACGACATGACCCAGCACCTCGCCGCCGAAACCTCGTTGGACGGCCTCCCCACCTCCACCGGCACCCTGCCCGGCTGGTGGAGAGAAGCGGTGATCTACCAGGTCTATCCGCGCAGCTTCGCCGACTCCAACGGGGACGGCATGGGGGACCTCGAAGGCATCCGCAGCCGACTGCCGTACCTGAAGGAACTCGGCGTCGACGCCGTATGGCTCAGCCCCTTCTACGCCTCCCCGCAGGCCGACGCCGGCTACGACGTCGCCGACTACCGGGCCATCGACCCCATGTTCGGCACCCTCCACGACGCCGACGCCGTGATCCGCGAGGCGCACGGACTGGGCCTGCGGATCATCGTGGACCTGGTCCCCAACCACTGCTCCGACCAGCACGAATGGTTCAAGCAGGCACTGCGCGAAGGGCCGGGTACGCCGCTGCGCGAACGCTTCCACTTCCGCCCGGGCCGGGGGGCGGACGGAACGGAGCCCCCGAACGACTGGGAGTCCATCTTCGGCGGACCCGCCTGGACCCGGGTCGCCGACGGGGAGTGGTACCTGCACCTCTTCGCACCCGAGCAGCCCGACTTCAACTGGGAGCACCCGGCCGTCCAGGACGAGTTCCGCTCGATCCTGCGGTTCTGGCTCGACCTCGGCGCCGACGGCTTCCGCATCGACGTGGCCCACGGCCTGGTCAAGGCGCCCGGCCTGCCCGATCTGGGGCGGGGAGAGCAGCTGAAGCTGCTGGGCAACCAGGTGCTCCCCTTCTTCGACCAGGACGGCGTCCACGAGATCTACCGCTCCTGGCGGAAGGTGCTGGACGAGTACGCCGGCGACCGGATCGGCGTGGCCGAGGCCTGGACGCCGAGCGCCGATCGGACGGCCATGTACCTGCGGCCCGACGAGCTCCACCAGGCCTTCAACTTCCACTACCTGAACACCGGATGGGACGCGCAGGCGCTGCGCGCCACCATCGACGAGTCCCTGGACGCGATGCGCCCGGTGGGCGCGCCGACGACGTGGGTGCTGTCGAACCACGACGTGGTGCGTCACGTCACGAGGTACGGCGGAGGCGCCGAGGGCCTGGCCCGGGCGCGGGCGGCCGCGCTGCTGATGCTGGCCCTGCCCGGATCGGCGTACGTCTACCAGGGCGAGGAGCTCGGCCTCCCCGAGGTCCTCGACCTCCCGGACGCCGCCCGCCAGGACCCGGCCTTCGCCCGCGGCGCCGGGCAGGACGGGCTGCGCGACGGCTGCCGCGTACCGATCCCGTGGTCGGGCACCGAGGCCCCGTACGGCTTCGGCGAAGGCGGCAGCTGGCTGCCCCAGCCGGCCGAGTGGGCGGGTCTGAGCGTGGCCGCGCAGACCGGCGACCCGGCCTCCACCCTGGAGCTCTACCGCGCCGCGCTGCACCTGCGCCGCGCGCACCCGGAGCTGGGCGCGGGCGACGCGGTGGAGTGGCTGGAGGCCCCGGCGGGCGTCCTGGCCTTCCGCCGGGGGGACTTCACCTGCACGGTCAACACCACGGACGGGCCGGTACGGATGCCCGCGCCGGGCACCGTACTGCTGTCGAGCGGGGACCTCTCCGACCCGTCGGAGCTGCCGGCCGACACGGCGGTGTGGTGGCGGGGATGACCTCCCCGCTGCGGCTGACGGACATCGCCGCGCAGGCCGCGGTCAGCGAGGCGACCGTCAGCCGCGTGCTCAACGGCAAGGCGGGCGTGGCGTCCGGCACCCGGCACAAGGTGCTGGCCGCCATGGACCTGCTGGGCTACGAACGCCCGGTCCGGCTGCGCCGGCGCAGCAACGGCCTGGTGGGTCTCCTCACCCCGGAGCTGACCAACCCCATCTTCCCGGCGTTCGCCCAGGTCATCGAGCAGACGCTGGCCGGCCACGGCTACACCCCGGTGCTGTGCACGCAGACCCCGGGCGGGGCCACCGAGGACGAGCTGGTGGAGCAGCTGGAGGAGCGCGGGGTGACGGGGATCGTGTTCCTGTCCGGCCTGCACGCGGACTCCTCGGCGGACCCTTCGCGCTACCAGCGGCTGGCGGCGCGGGGGGTCCCCTTCGTCCTCATCAACGGCTTCAACGAACAGGTCCAGGCCCCCTTCATCTCCCCGGACGACCGCGCGGCGGCGGAGATGGCGGTCCGCCACTTGGAAGACCTGGGCCACCGCAGGATCGGCCTGGCCATCGGCCCGACGCGCTACGTCCCCTCGGCCCGCAAGGAGGCGGGTTTCATCGCCGCCATCCCGTCGGCGGCTTCCGAAGGCCTCATCCAGCGCACCCTGTTCACGGTCGAGGGCGGCCACGCGGCGGGCGGAGCCCTGCTGGACCGCGGCTGCACGGGCATCGTCTGCGGCAGCGACCCGATGGCCCTCGGCGTCATACGGGCGGCCCGCGAACGCGGCCTGCGCGTCCCGGAGGACGTCTCGGTGGTCGGCTTCGACGACTCCCCCCTGATCGCCTTCACGGACCCCCCGCTGACCACGGTCCGCCAACCGGTCCGCGCCATGGCCACGGCAGCGGTGGGCGCCCTCCTGGAGGCAGTGGCAGGCACCCCGGTCCAGCGCACGGAGTACGTCTTCCAACCGGAACTGGTGGTCCGGGGATCCACGGGGCAGGGACCTGGGGGGTAGGGGCCAGCGGGGTAGGGGCCCGCGGGGCAGGGGGTTGACTGCCGGCTGTCTTCGATGCGTCGTTCGAAGTCAGTCGGGCAGCGCCACGGTGAGGTCCACCTCGACGAGCTGTCCGGAAAAGCCCAGCTGGGCAACGCCCAAGAGCGTGCTGGCGGTGGTGAACGCCGGCCCCAGGGCGGACTCGGTGAGCCGACGCCATACGGATCCGAGAACGTCCCTCTCGTCGCTCCGCACGTAGATCACGGACCGCACCACGTGCTGCGGCCGGGCACTCGCCGCTGCCAGGGCAGTGAGTGCGTTCGCGACCACCTGGTCGACCTGCGTCTCGACGGAACCGGCACCGACGAGGTCACCGTTCCGATCGAGCGGGCACTGTCCCGCCAGGTAGGCCGTACGCCCTGCCTCCACCACCGTGATGTGGTGGTAGCCGGGCGTCTCGTGCAGCTGCTCGGGGTTGATGCGGGTGATCTTCTCAGTCATGCCCGCGAGTCTGCCCAGCGTGGTGCCGGCACGCACGCAATTTCCCCACCGGCAAGCCCGCCGCCTCAGAACCCGTTTCTCGACCGGACGAGCGGCCGGAGTCCCTGAACAACATCAACACGGAGCCGCACGAGAGCCTTGCCCGCCTAGTCTGCGGGGATGAGCCATCCGATTGAACTCGTCATCTTCGACTGCGACGGCGTACTGGTCGACAGCGAGCGCATCGCCGTGCGCTTGGACGCCGTCGTCCTGGCCACACTCGGGTGGCACCTCACCGAAGCCGAGATCGTCGACCGGTTCATGGGCCGCTCGAGCCAGTCGATGACGAAGGAGATAGAGGCCCACCTCGGGCGCAGCCTGCCGGCCGACTGGGAGGAGGAGTTCAGACCTCTCTACCGCCGCATCTTCAGCGCCACCGAGGTCGAGCACGGCAAACCAGCACCTGATCTGTTCCTCCACGCTGCACAGCAGATGGGCATCGCGCCCGAAGCGTGCGCCGTGGTTGAGGACAGCCGATACGGTCTTCAAGCAGCCCGAGCCGCAGGGATGCGCGCACTCGCCTACGCCGGGGGAATGACTCCCGCGCACCGGCTTGAAGGCCCCGACACCGTCATCTTCGACGACATGCGCAAACTGCCCGGTCTCCTCGGGGCAGCCGCCAGCCCGTGATCTGGCCTTGGGTGTTGCCTCTTTTCGGCCATGGGGCATGGTCAGTGGCGCGGTGGGGCGGGGCAGGGTGGGTTGAAGGGGACCGATGTGAAGTGGTGGGTCCATTGGGCTCTCGTGATGCGGGGGTGCGCCGTGGCGCAGATGCGGGTGGTGACTTGGGCCAGGGTGGTGTCCCACTGGCGGAGGGTGAAGTCGTTGCCGCCGGTGGACAGGGTGGTGCCGTCCGGGCTGAAGGTCACGGCCGGTACGGGGTTCGTGTGGCCGGTGAGGATGGTGGGGGTCCTTGATGCTCCGGTTACGTTCCAGAGCAGGGCCTTGCCGTCCGCGGAGCCGGCTGCCAGGCGGCGGCCGTCCGCGGCGAAGGTGAGGCGGTAGAGCCAGGAGCCGGATGAGCTGAGGTGTTTCACCTTGGTGGGGTGGCTCGTGGTGTCGATGTCCATCAGCCATACCGTTCTGTCCGTGCGGTGGAAAGCGGCCAGTCTCCGGTTGTCGGGGCTGAACACGCCGCCGGTCAGGGCGTCGGAGCGGTACGGGGACGGTCGTTCCCGGGGGCTGCGCGGATCGCTGATGTCCCACAGGCGCAGGGAGCCGGACTCGCCGCTGCTCGTCATCAGCGTGCGGCCGTCCGGGCGGAAGGAGGCCATGGTGACGTCCGGGCCGTTCTCGGCGATCCGGCTCAGCCGATGGGGACGGGCGGGGTCGGTGAGGTCCCAGAGGCCGGCCGTGCCCAGGGCCCAGACGGCCAGCAGCCGGCCGTTCGCGGCGAAGCCGGCGCCGCCGACCTCGCCGCCGCCGGGGGCGAGGACCGATGTGAGGCGGGGTGTGCGGGGGTCCGTCACGTCCCAGACGCGGACGGTGGCGTCCTCGCTGGCCGTGACGAGGATGCGCCCGTCCGGGCTGAACGCCACGCAGCGGACGAACCTGGTGTGCCCGCGCAGGACCGACAGCGGCCACAGGGCCCGGCCGCCGGTGACCTGCCACAGTCGTGCGGTGCCGTCCCAGCTGGCGCTGGCGAGGAGACGGCCGGCCGGGTTGTACGCCAGGGAGGTGACCACGTCGTCGTGGGTTCCGAGTGAGAGGTCACGTAGGTCCAGGAGACGGTCTGCGTTGGCGAGCACGCGGCCGTCGGGGCTGAACGCGGCCTGGTAGAAACCGCCCTGGATCGTGCTGGTCCGCTTCGGTGTCGCCGGGGTGGCGACATCCCAGAACTGGGTGGTCCCGCCGACCGTGACGAGGGTGGAGCCGTCCGGGGCGAAGGCCACCGACCAGACGATCGCCGGGTGGACGGGCAGGACGGCCGGTGGTTGGGATCGTACGAGGTTCCAGACCCGTGCGGTGCGGTCCCAGCTCCCGGTGGCCAGGGTGCGGCCGTTCGGGCTGAACGCGGCCGAGGTCACCGTGTCCGTGTGTCCGCGGAGGACGTCCAGGGGGAGGGGAGCAGACGGGTCGGTGACGTCCCACAGTCTGACGGTGGTGTCGCCGGTGGTCGCCAGTGTGCGGCCGTCCGGGCTGAAGGTCGCCGAGGTGACCTGGTGGGTGTGGCCCGGCAGGGTGGCCAGTGGGTGGGGGTGGCGGGGGTCGTTCGTCTTCCACAGGCGTGTCGTGCCGTCGGTGTGGCCGGTGGCCAGGGTGCCGTCCGGGCCGTACGCCACCCAGCTCGGCCCGGACGGCTGGTCCTGCAGGGTGCTCAGCTCGGTGGGGGACCGCCGGTTCGTCACGTCCCACAGGCGTACGGAGCGTTCGCTCGCCGTGGCCAGGACGCGGGCGTCCGAGTCGAAGGCCACCGACCTCAGCTGCTCCGGCTGCTCCAGGACGGCCAACTGGACCGGGTGGCGGGCGTCCTCGACGTCCCACAGCCGGACCGTGCGGTCCCAGCTCGCGGTGGCCAGGACCGGGCTCCCGGGGGCGAAGGAGACCGCGACCACGTCGGAGGTGTGGCCGGTGAGACGGCTCGTGTACGGCGTCGCGAACGCGCTCATGAGCTGGTCGCGGACGTCGCCGGTGGCTGCCAGCCGGTACGCGGCCAGGTTCAGCTGCGCCGAGAGGGCGGGGTCCTGCGGCCGGAGCTCGGCCGCGTCCGCGGCGGCCTTGCGGGCAATGGCCACGTTGCGCTGCCCGATGGCCGAGTCGCGGGAGTCGACGGCCAGTCCGCCCGCGGTCGCCGCGACGACGACCAGGACCGTGAGCAGCGTGACCAGCTGCCGCAGGCGGACCGATCGTCGCCTGACCGCCGCCATCTCGCCGGCCTGCGCTTCCCGGCTCGCGTCGAGGAAGCGCCGCTCCCTGGAGGACAGCCGGCTGCCGTCCGCGGCGGCCAAGTCCAGTGCCGCGGCCAGCCTGGCCCCCCGGTAGAGGGCGTGCGGGTCGCGGTCGTGCGCCTCCCAGCCGGCGGTCGCGTCGGTGAGCTGCCGGTGCAGGAGCAGCCGGTCCCGGTCCTCGGTCAGCCAGCCGCGCAGCCTCGGCCAGCACCGGATGATCGCCTCGTGGGTGATCTCGACGCACCCCTCGTCCAGCGTCACCAGCCGTTGCCGGGCGAGGGATTCGAGCACGAAGCCCGTATCGGGGGTCGGGTCCAGCTCGTCCCTGGTGATGCGGCGCCTGGTGTCCTCCGTACCGTCGCCCAGCGCGGTCAGCCGGAGGAACAGCGACCGGGCGAGGTCTTGCTGGACGGGGGACAGCCCCCGGTAGGCGGCCTCGGCGGTCTGCGCGAGCGCATGCTGGATGCCGCCCGCCGCCAGATACCCGTCCAGGGTCAGGCGGCTGCCGCTGCGACGGCGCCAGGTCTCGACCATCGCGTGCGAGACCAGCGGCAGGGCACCGGGCTGACCGGTCGCGTCCGCGACCACGGCCGCCAGCAGCGGGCCGGTCACCGTGCAGTCGGCGAGCATCGCCGGCCGGGTGATGGCCTCGCGCAGTTCCTGACTGCTCATCGGGCCGACCGCGATCTGCGCGTCGCGCACCGCCTCGACCAGCCGGGGGTCCTGGACGCAGTGGCCGTAGAAATCGGCGCGCACGCCGAGCACCACCCGGGTCCGGCTGGTCTCCGCGGTGGTGGCCGCGATCAGCATGCCGATGAACGCGTCCCGTTCGTCCCGGTCCCCGCAGAGGGTGAAGACCTCCTCGAACTGGTCGACCACGATCAGCGCGTCGATGTCCGGTGCCCGGTCGATCACGGTCTGCCGGATCCGCAGGTGCAGCGCCACGGGATCGTCCAGCAGCTCGGTCGCCAGCGGGCCGGGAGCCGCGCCCGTCTGCCCGGCCAGGTGGACGGCACACTCCTGTACGGGATGCGAGCCCGGCGTGAACAGCATCACCGGCCACCCCGCTGCCCGCGCGCGGGCGACGAGCCCCGCCCGCAGCACCGAGGACTTACCCGATCCGGACGGCCCGAAGACCGCCAGGAACCGGCGCTCACGCACCTTCGCGACCACCTCGCCGGTGAGCCGCTCGCGCCCGAAGAACCGCTCGGCGTCTTCCGGCTGGAACGCCGACAGCCCCGCGTACGGTGCGCCCTGCGGGCCGGTTTCCGCGGGCTCGGCGCCCTGTGTGCGCGCGGCGATCTCGGCGGCGACCTCGTGCCAGCGGGTCTCCCACGCGCAACGGTCGCCTTCGCACGCCTCGACGTACGCCAGCGTCACGCCGAGGCTCGGAAAGGTGTGCCCGCCCGCGGCGTCCGACAGCGTCGTCGACGAATAGTGCGCCTTTTTCGCCAGTGCCCGATAGGGCGGCCGTCCCGCTTTCTCGCGCAGCTTGCGAAGGTCGGCGGCGAACCGGGTCAGGGGTCCGGTGTCCGGGTCGAGCGGGCGTTCGGGGCGGGGCATGGCTTTCCTTCCTGCGCCTTTCCGCAGTCGTGATGGGTGGTGTTTGTCCAGCAATTGATGTCCGGAATCCACGTTCCGGCGCCGGACATCGACCGGCGGCTAGACAAGGGGTCGGCGCAATCCGCGCCAGGGCACCACGAAGGGGAATCCATGAGGTCTCTACGACGACTGATGCTTCTGCTGGCGGCCACCGGGCTGCTGGCCGGCGCCACCCTGACGGGCACACCCGCGTCGGCCGCGGCGCCCCTCCTCAAGTCCAACCTGAACGGACGGTGCGCCGACATCTTCATGTTCCACCAGGAGAACGGCTCCTCCACCGTGACGTGGGACTGCCACGGCGGCACCAACCAGCAGTGGTACTGGGACGGAGAGCAGATCCGTTCCAGCCTGAACGGAAAGTGTCTGGAGATCTACGGCCCCCACCTGGGTGACCAGGGCTCGGTGAGCATGTGGGACTGCAACGGCGGGCGCCACCAGAAGTGGTTCCGCAACGGCAGCGAGATCCGCAACCGGGTCAACGGAAAGTGCCTCGACATCCTGGCCGGCAAGCCCGACAACGGCCAGCTCCTGGTGAGCTGGGCCTGCAACGGCGCGCGCAGCCAGAGCTGGGACTTCTGAACACCGGTCCGGTCCGGCACCCCGCGTGACGGACCGGGCCCCCGTTTCGAAATCGCATCATCGGAAAAGAGGGTGACGCATGTCCTTTCAGGCGATGAAGAACGAGCAGAATCAGCACTCCGGAACAGAAGGTCCGGACCGGCGGACGTTCCTGTCCAGGGCGCTCGGAGTGACGGCCGGTCTGGCCGGAGTGGCGGCGGCGGGCGCGTTCGCCCTCCCGGCTTCGGCGAAGGAATCCAATTCCCTGGCGAACCAGTCGAACTGGCGCTTCTGCGTGAAGTGCTACGGCCTGTTCTACTACGGCTTCCAGGACAACGGCCGCTGTCCTGCGGGCGGCGCCCACGCCCGCCAGACCAACAGGCCCGACTACGACTTCGTCATCCCCAACGGGGTGCCGGAGACGGCGACGGCCCAGCGCAATTGGCGCTTCTGCGTCAAGTGCTACGACATGTTCTACTACGGCTTCCAGGACAACGGCCGCTGTCCCGCGGGCGGCGCCCACAGCCGTCAGCCCTCGGCCGACTACGACTTCGTCATCCCGCACGACGTGTCGGAGACGCCGACGGCTCAGCGCAATTGGCGCTTCTGCGTGAAGTGCTACGTGATGTTCTACTACGGCTTCCAGGACAACGGCCGCTGCGCCGCGGGCGGCGCCCACGCCCGCCAGACCAACAGGCCGGACTACGACTTCGTCCTCCCGCACCAATAGACCCGGCCTCCGCACGTGCGCCCACCAACCCCGACGGGCTGGTGGGCGTTCGCACGTCCACGCTCACACCCGCGGCCACGCCCCGACTCGACCCGGAAACAATTCTGCAATCTCTTGCGCAAGGTCTTGCAGCGGTTCCGCCGGGCACCTACGGTCGCTGCAATCCCCAACTCGGCCGCGACCGGTCCCCACCCGGTCCTGCGCCTCTCCGCCAGGAGGAACACCGCATGCCCACCCGTGCCCGCGCCGTCAGAGCCGCCGCCGCGCTGCTCTCCGTATCCGCCGTCACCGCCGTGGCCGCCCTCGCCGTCGTCGGGGGGCCCGCCCCCCAGGCCGCGGCCGCCGCGCCCGGTGAGAAGGACGTCACCGCCGTCATGTTCGAGTGGCGGTTCGACTCCGTCGGGAAGGCCTGCGGGGAGAGCCTCGGGCCCGCCGGCTACGGCTACGTCCAGGTGTCGCCCCCGCAGGAGCACATCCAGGGGGGCCAGTGGTGGACCTCGTACCAGCCCGTCAGCTACAAGATCGCCGGTCGGCTGGGTGACCGCGCCGCCTTCAAGGCCATGGTCGACGCCTGCCACGCCGCCGGCGTGAAGGTCGTCGCCGACTCGGTCATCAACCACATGGCGGCCGGGGACGGCACCGGGACGGGCGGGAGTTCGTACACGAAGTACAACTACCCGGGCATCTACTCCGGCGCCGACATGGACGACTGCCGGTCCTCGATATCGAACTACCAGGACCGCGGGAACGTCCAGAACTGCGAGCTCGTCCAGCTCGCCGACCTGGACACCGGCGAGGACTACGTGCGCGGGCGGATCGCCGCCTACCTCAACGACCTGCTGTCGCTCGGCGTCGACGGCTTCCGCATCGACGCCGCCAAGCACATGCCGGCCGCCGACCTCGCCAACATCAAGTCCCGGATGACGAACCCGAACGCCTACTGGAAGCAGGAGGCGATCCACGGGGCGGGCGAGGCGGTCTCGCCCGGCGAGTACCTCGGGAGCGGGGACGTGCAGGAGTTCCGCTACGCGCGGGACCTCAAGCGGGTCTTCCAGAACGAGAACCTCGCCAACCTCAAGAACTTCGGCGAGGCCTGGGGGTACATGCCCGCGGGGCAGTCCGCCGTCTTCGTCGACAACCACGACACCGAGCGCGGCGGCGACACCCTCAGCTACAAGAACGGGTCCGCCTACACGCTCGCCAACGTCTTCATGCTCGCCTGGCCCTACGGCTCCCCGGACGTGCACTCCGGCTACGAGTGGACCGACCGGGACGCCGGACCGCCCAACGGCGGCACGGTGAACTCCTGTTACACCGACGGGTGGAAGTGCCAGCACGCCTGGCAGGAGATCTCCTCCATGGTCGGCTTCCGCAACTCCGCGCGCGGCCAGGCCGTCACCGACTGGTGGGACAACGGCGGCGACCAGATCGCCTTCGGGCGCGGCGCCAAGGCCTACGTGGCGATCAACCACGAGGGATCGGCGCTGACCCGGACGTTCCAGACCTCCCTCCCGGCCGGCGACTACTGCGACGTGCAGAGCGGGCGGGCCGTGACCGTGGACTCCGGCGGGCGGTTCAGCGCCACCCTCGGGGCCGGGACGGCCGTCGCCCTGCACGTGGGCGCCCGCAGCTGCGGCGGCGCCACGCCGAGCCCGACGTCGACCCCCACTGCGACTCCCACCGTCGCCGCCGGTGCTTCCTTCGCCGTCAACGCCACCACCGTGCTCGGCCAGAACATCTACGTCACCGGTGACCGCGCCGAGCTCGGCAACTGGAACACCGGCGCCGCCCTCAAGCTCGACCCGGCCGCCTACCCCGTCTGGAAGCTCGACGTCACGCTCCCGCCCGGCACGGTCTTCGCGTACAAGTACGTCCGCAAGGACGCCGCCGGCAACGTCACCTGGGAGAGCGGAGCCAACCGGTCCGCCACGGTTCCCGCCAACGGCAAGGTCACGCTGACCGACACCTGGCGCAACTGACCCTCCCGCCCCGCCCCGTCCCGTACCCGAGGAGATCCGCCTTGATACGCCCCGCCCTCGCCGGCGCCGCAAGAGTGCTCGCCGCCACCCTGGCCGTGACGCTCCTGCCCGCCCTGCCCGCCGCCGCGGCGGCCGCCGCCAAGGCGCCACCGGCCCCGCCCTCGGACGCCAAGCTGGCGGCCGAGGCCGCGCGGCACGACCTGACCCGGGAGCAGTTCTACTTCGTGCTCCCGGACCGGTTCGCGAACGGCGACCCGCGCAACGACCGGGGCGGGCTGACCGGTTCCCGGCTGGAGACCGGGCTGGACCCGACGGACAAGGGCTTCTACCAGGGCGGGGACCTCAAGGGGATCGCCGACCGGCTGGACTACATCAAGGGGCTCGGCACCACGGCCATCTGGATGGCGCCGATCTTCAAGAACCAGCCGGTGCAGGGGACGGGCAAGGACGTCTCGGCCGGGTACCACGGGTACTGGATCACCGACTTCACCCAGGTCGACCCGCACTTCGGGACCAACGCCGACCTGGAACGGCTGATCGACAAGGCGCACGCGAAGGGGATGAAGGTCTTCTTCGACGTCATCACCAACCACACCGCCGACGTCGTCGACTACCGGGAGGCGTCCTACGGGTACCTGTCGAAGGGCGCCTTCCCGTACCTGACCAAGGACGGGGTGCCCTTCGAGGATTCCGACTACGCCGCGGGGGAGGGGAAGTTCCCGAAGACCGACGCCGACTCCTTCCCCCGCACCCCCTTCGTCCCGGCCGCGAAGAAGAACCTGAAGGTCCCGGCCTGGCTCAACGACCCGACGATGTACCACAACCGGGGCGACTCCACCTTCGCCGGCGAATCCTCCGAGCAGGGTGACTTCTTCGGCCTCGACGACCTGTGGACCGAGCGTCCCGAGGTGGTCGAGGGGATGGAGAAGATCTACGAGAAGTGGGTCGAGGAGTACGACGTCGACGGCTTCCGGATCGACACCGTCAAGCACGTCAACAAGGGCTTCTGGACCCAGTGGGCCACCGCCCTCGACGCGTACGCGGCCCGGCACGGCCGCAAGGACTTCTTCATGTTCGGCGAGGTCTACTCCGCCGACACCGCGATCACCTCCCCGTACGTGACGCAGGGCCGCCTGGACGCCACGCTCGACTTCCCGCTCCAGGAGGCGATCCGCTCGTACGCCGCCCAGGGCGCGGAGGCCGGGAGGCTGGCCTCCGTCTTCGGCGACGACTACCGCTACACCACCGACAAGGCGAACGCCTACGAGCAGGTCACCTTCCTCGGCAACCACGACATGGGCCGCTTCGGGACCTTCCTGAAGCAGGACCGGCCGGGGGCCGGCGAGCAGGAGCTGCTGGACCGGTACCGGCTGGCCAACGAGCTGATGTTCCTCTCCCGGGGCAACCCGGTGATCTACTCCGGCGACGAGCAGGGCTTCACCGGCGCGGGCGGGGACAAGGACGCCCGCCAGCCCCTCTTCGCCTCCAAGGCGGCCGACTACCTGGACGACGACCAGCTCGGAACGGCGCGCACCCACGCGAGCGATGCTTACGATCCGGAGCACCCGCTCTACAAGCAGATCAGTGCTCTCGCGAAGCTGACCAAGGACCACCCGGCCCTCCGCGACGGCGTTCAGAGCGAACGATTCGTCGACGGCGCGGACGGCGCCGACGGTTCGGCCTACGCCTTCGCCCGCACCGACACCCGGACCCGCACCGAGTACCTGGTCGCGGCCAACAACGCCACCGCGCCCCGCACCATCGACCTCGACGCCCCGGCAGGCGTCCAGTACGCCGCCCTCTACGGCGGCACGGCCACGCTGATCCGCTCCTCCGCGGCCGGCAAGCTGACCGTCACCCTCCCGGCCCTCGGCTCCGTGGTCCTCCAGGCCACCACCCCCGCCGCCAAGCCCGCCACCAAGCCCGCCCTCACCCTCAAGGCCCCGGCCCCCGGTGCCACCGGCACCGTCGAGCTCTCCGCCGAGGTCACCGGCGACCCCCTGAGCCGGGTCGTCTTCGCCGCCCAGACCGGCAACGGCACGTGGCAGGTCCTCGGCTCCGCCGACCACGCCCCGTACAAGGTCACCCAGTTCATCGACCCGGCCACCGCCGCCGGCACCCCGCTGCGCTACAAGGCCGTGGCCGTCGACTCCGTCGGCCGTACCGCGAGCGCCCTCGCCGCATCCGCGACCGGTCAGACCCCGCCCGCCGAGGTCCCCACCGCCACCCAGCGCGACTACGCGGTCGTCCACTACAACCGCCCCGACGGCGACTACACGGACTGGCGGCTCTACGCCTGGGGCGACCTCGCCGAGGGTGAGGCCACTCCCTGGCCCGCCGGCCACGACTTCACCGGCCGCGACGCCTACGGGGCCTTCGCCCACGTCAAGCTCAAGCCCGGTGCGAGCAGCGTCAGTTACCTCGTCATCGACAAGAACGGCACCAAGGACGTCGCCGTCGACCGCACCATCGACGTGACGAAGACCGGTGAGATCTGGCTGGAGCAGGGCAAGGAGCCCGCCCGCACCGACCGCCCCGCCTACCCGCCGCAGGACACCACGAAGGCCGTTCTGCACTACCAGCGCCCCGACGGCGCCTACGAAGGCTGGGGCCTGCACGTCTGGACCGGAGCGGCGACGCCCACCGACTGGTCCAAGCCGCTGCTGCCCGTCCGCACCGACTCCTACGGCGCCGTCTACGAGGTGCCCCTCGCCGCCGGAGCCACCAGCCTCAGCTACATCCTCCACAACGGCGACGCCAAGGACCTCCCGTCCGACCAGTCCCTCGACCTGAAGACCAACGGGCACGAGGTCTGGATGCTGGGCGGCAAGGAGAAGTACCTCCTCCCGCAGCCCGCCGGATCGGCCGCCGCCCTGGACCTCACCAAGGCCCAGGCCGTCTGGATCGACCGCGACACGGTCGCCTGGAACGCCCCGCCCGCCGCGGCCTCCCTCCAGCTCCTCGCCTCCCGCGAAGGAGCCGTCAAGGCCGAGAACGGCACCCTGACCGGCCGGGCCCAGTGGCTGCGCCTGGCCGCGACCGAGCTGACCGCCGCCCAGAAGCAGAAGTACCCGCACCTGGCCGCGTACGCCGCCTACACGGTCGACCCGCGCGACCGGGACCGCGTCCGCGAAGCCCTGCGCGGGCAGCTCGTGGCCAGCGCCCGAGCCGCCAACGGCGCCGTCCTCGCCGCCACCGGAGTCCAGCTCGCCGGGGTCCTCGACGACCTCTACGCGGCCGGTGCGGAGAAGGCCGCCCTGGGCCCCGTCTTCAAGGACGGCCGCCCCACCCTCTCCGTGTGGGCCCCGACCGCCCAGCAGGTGAGCCTCGAACTCGACGGCCGCACCGTCCCGATGCGCCGCGACGACGCCACCGGCGTCTGGTCGGCGCGCGGAGACCGCGACTGGACCGGCAAGCGCTACCGCTACGCCGTCACCGTCTGGGCCCCGAGCACCGGCCAGGTGGTCCGCAACCTGGTCACCGACGCGTACTCCACCGCCCTGACCACGGACTCCGCGTACAGCCTGGCCGTGGACCTCGCCGACCCGAGGCTCGCCCCGGATGGCTGGCGCGAGCTGAAGAAGCCCGCGCCCGTCCCCTTCACCTCCGCGCAGATCCAGGAGCTGCACATCCGCGACTTCTCGGTCGCCGACACCACCAGCACCCACCCCGGCCAGTACCTGGCCTTCACGGACACCGCCTCGGCGGGCATGCGCCACCTGCGCGACCTCGCCTCGGCCGGCACCTCGTACGTCCACCTCCTGCCCGCCTTCGACATCGGCACCATCCCCGAGAAGCCCGCGGACCGCACCGAGCCCGCCTGCGACCTGAAGGTCTACGCCCCCGACTCCGAGGAGCAGCAGGCCTGCGTCGCCGCCGCGGCCGCGAAGGACGCGTACAACTGGGGTTACGACCCGCTGCACTACACGGTCCCCGAGGGCTCGTACGCGAGCGACCCGAACGGCACGGCCCGCACGGTCGAGTTCCGCCGCATGGTGCAGTCCCTGAACGGCGCGGGCCTGCGCACGGTCATGGACGTGGTCTACAACCACACCGTGGCCGCCGGGCAGTCCGACAAGTCGGTGCTCGACCGCATCGTCCCCGGCTACTACCAGCGGCTGCTGGCCGACGGCTCCGTCGCCACCTCCACCTGCTGCGCCAACACCGCCCCCGAGAACGCCATGATGGGCCGCCTGGTCGTGGACTCGGTGGTCACCTGGGCCAAGCAGTACAAGGTCGACGGCTTCCGCTTCGACCTCATGGGCCACCACCCGAAGGCCAACATCCTGGCCGTGCGCGCCGCCCTCGACGCGCTGACCGTCGCCAAGGACGGGGTCGACGGGAAGAAGATCGTCCTCTACGGGGAGGGCTGGAACTTCGGCGAGGTCGCGAACGACGCCCGCTTCGTGCAGGCCACGCAGCAGAACATGGCCGGCACCGGAATCGCCACCTTCTCCGACCGGGCCCGCGACGCGGTCCGCGGCGGCGGCCCCTTCGACGAGGACCCCCGCGTCCAGGGCTTCGCCTCCGGCCTGTTCACCGCCCCCAACGCCTCCCCGGCGAACGGGACACCGGAACAGCAGCGCGTCCGGCTCCTCCACGACCAGGACCTGATCAAGGTCGGGCTGACCGGCAACCTCGCCGCGTACGCCTTCACGGACTCCACCGGCCGCGCGGTCAAGGGCTCCGAGGTGGACTACAACGGAGCCCCGGCCGGATACGCGGCGGCCCCCGGCGACGCGCTGGCGTACGTCGACGCCCACGACAACGAGACGCTCTTCGACGCCCTGGCGTTCAAGCTCCCCGAAGGCACCTCCACGGCCGACCGGTCCCGCGCCCAGGTCCTGGCGATGTCCGTCGCCGCCCTCTCCCAGGGCCCGGCCCTCTCCCAGGCGGGCACGGACCTGCTCCGCTCCAAGTCCCTGGACCGCAACTCCTACGACAGCGGGGACTGGTTCAACGCCGTCCACTGGGACTGCAAGGACGGCAACGGCTTCGGCCGCGGCCTGCCCCCGGCGGCCGACAACCGCGCGAAGTGGCCCTACGCGAAGCCCCTGCTCGCAGCGCCCGCACCCGGCTGCGCGGAGATCGGCGGCGCCTCGTCCGCGTACCGGGACCTGCTGAGGATCCGTACGACGGAACCCGCCTTCGCCCTCACCACCACCGAGGCGGTCCAGGCGAAGCTGGCCTTCCCCCTCTCGGGGGCCGAGGAGACCCCGGGCGTGATCACGATGACCCTGGGCGACCTGGTGGTCGTCTTCAACGCCACCCCCACCGCCCGGACCCAGCGGGTCCCGGCCCTCGCGGGCACGGCCTACGCCCTGCACCCGGTCCAGGCCTCGGGCGCGGACCCGGTGGTCCGGCAGGCGGCGTACGACCCGGCGAAGGGAGAGTTCGCCGTCCCGGCCCGCACGGCGGCGGTCTTCAAGCGGGGGTGACGAGGCGGGGGCGGGTCAGGCGGGGTTGACCAGAGTGAGCTGATCCAGCCGCTTCTCCAGCAGGATCACCCCGTACACCCGCCCGTCCTTGCCCACCTTGTTGGGGAGCTCCCCGACCACCCGGTAGCCCGCGGACTGGTAGTACGCGAGCAGCCGGGGGTTGGTGGAGACGCAGTCCAGCCGCGCCCGTTCGCGGCCGGTCCTGGCGATGCGCCGCTCGGAGTGTTCGAGCAGCCGCCGGCCGGTCCCGACGGGCGCGGCCTCGCGTTCGACCATGAGCCGGTGCACGTAGCCGGCCACGGGCGGCTGGATGCCCCAGGCCTCCTCGTCGGACCACCACAGCTCGTAGGCCCCTATGGTGTGCCCGTCGTCGTCGGAGGCGAGCCACACCTCGCCCTCGCGCATGATCGCCCGGAAGTGCGCGGAGTCCTTGTCCCCGGGCTTCCACTGCTCGATCCCCTGCGCGTGCATCCAGTGGGCGGCCCCGTCGTACAGCGCCACCAGCGTGCCGGCGTCCTTCTCCTCGGCCTGCCGGAACACGATCCCGTCGTCAATGATCACGCGGGCATTATTGCGCGCTATTCGATCAAGAGCAGCTGATCAACGCGGACCGGGCACCGAGGGGCCGGATCCCTGGGGGACGAGGGCCACCAGCCGCCCACCAGTTCCCCGAACGGCCCGTCGGCCGGCTCGTCCACGAGGATCCGTACGAGGATCCCCGCCATCTCCGCGTCGTAGGCGGCGCTCACCGCGGCCAGCGCCGCGAAATCGTGCACGAGCTGCAGTTCCAGCTCGGCGCGCGGGATCCGCCGGCCGTCCAGCCAGATCAGCGCCGTCGACTCGGCCAGCGACACCCACGAGCGCACCACGAGTTCCAGCCGGGCGGGCGGAGCCTTACGGTCGACGCCCAGGTGCGCGAGGATCTGCTCGTACGCCGCCTGGCGGACCTCGTCGATCATCGCGTTGGCCCGGCTGCTGCCGACCGCCGGACCGCCCCGCATCAGCGCCGAGAACCCGGGCCCGTGGTCGTCGACGAAGGCGAAGAACCGCCCCATGACCCGGAGCAACCGGGCCCCGAGCGGCCCCTCCTGGGGCTCCTCGAAGCGCAGCGCGAGCTCGTCGGCCGCCCGCCGCAGCGCCGCCTCGTAGAGGCTGAGCTTGCCGGGAAAGTAGTGGTAGACCAGCGGCCGCGATATCCCCGCGGCCGCCGCGATCTCGTCGATGGACACATCGTCGGGCGACCGGTGGCTGAACAGCTCCAGCGCCACCCCGATCAGCTGCTGCCGCCGCTCCTCGACACCCATCCTGCGCCGCACCCCGGTTGTCATGCGGACACCCTACTGCGCACCCCCGCAGGGACCCCCTACAGGTCCAGGACCAGGCGGTCCGAGGCCGCACGGGAGACGCACAGGAGCATGGAATCCTCGCGTTCGCCGTCCGTGAGGAGGGTGTCGCGGTGATCGATGTCCCCCGAGAGGACCCGGTGTTGGCAGGTGCCGCAGAAGCCCTGCTCGCAGGAGTACGGGGTGTTGGGGAGCTCCCGGCGGACGGCGGTCAGGGCGGACTCCGTCGCCGCCACCTCCACGACCCGCCCCGAACGGTGGAGTTCCACCGTGAAGGGCTTCGCGTCCCCGCCCGCGGCCACCGGGGCGAAGCGCTCCAAGTGGACCGGGGCGCCCGCCGCGGCGGCCGCCTCCACCGCCGCCATCAGCGGGGCCGGGCCGCAGCAGTACACCGGCGCGTCCGGTCCGAGCGCGCCGAGCGCGCTCAGGTCGGGGAGGCCCGCCTCGTCCTCGGGGACGACCGTGACCCGGTCCCCGTACTGCGCCAGTTCGGCCAGGAAGGGCATCGAGGCCCGCGAGCGGCCCCCGTAGAGCAGGGTCCAGTCCGCGCCCGCCGCCGTCGCCGCCCGGAGCATCGGCAGGACCGGGGTGATGCCGATCCCGCCCGCGACGAAGGCGTAGGACGGGGCCGGGACGAGGGGGAAGCGGTTGCGGGGCGGGCGGACCGGGAGCTCCGCGCCCTCCACCAGCTGGGCGTGCGCCTCGCGCGAGCCGCCGCGGCCGTCCGGTACGAGCCGGACCGCGATCGTGTAGCGGCCCCGGTCGGCGGGGTCGCCGCACAGGGAGTACTGGCGGACCAGACCCGAGGGCAGCTGCACGTCCAGGTGCGCACCCGGGGCCCACTCCGGGAGCTCCGCCGATTCCAGCGTCAGGGACAGCACCCCGTCCGCGGGCTCCGTACGGGAGACGATCAGCGCCGGGATCCAGCGGCGCGGCGAGTACCCCGACACCGGGGTCTCCAGCGCGGGCAGGGGCCACAGGGGCGATCCGGAGTCGATGCGCCGGCCGATCGCACGCTTCGCCAGCCAGGCGGCGCCCGCGAGCGCGGTCACCGTGAGGGCGCGCTTCATCCGCGAGCACCGCCGTTCGCGCCGGGGGAGGAGGCCAGGTAGGCGACGGCCTGCGCCGTGGAGCCCTCCTGCGAGGGGTGGTAGGTGCGCGAGAGGTACGTCGGGATCGACTTCAGCATCGCGCCCGTGGACGGCAGGGTCCCCTTGCGGCCCGAGCGGTAGAACTGGCCCACCGAGGCCTTGGACCCGGGCGGGAGCGAGGCGTCGTGTTCCATGAAGTAGCGCGATCCGCGCTGCCACAGGAAGACCAGCGCCGTGAAGGCCGTGGCCCAGGTGCGGGCCCGGCGGCGGTAGCCGCCGTCGAGGTGCATGAACAGGTCGAAGGCCACCGACCGGTGCTCGACCTCCTCCGCGCCGTGCCAGCGCAGCAGGTCCAGCATCATCGGGTCGGCGCCGCGCCGGTCCAGTTCGTCGGCGTTGAGCACCCAGTTGCCCAGGAAGGCCGTGTAGTGCTCGATCGCGGCGATCATCGCCACGCGCTCCATCAGCCACCACTTGCGGGGTGCGCCCGGCGGCAGCGTCCGGTCGCCGAGCAGCTTCTCGAAGAGCCAGTCGATCTGCGCCGTGTAGGGCGTCGGATCCAGGCCAAGCCGCTTGAGGTGGGGGAGCACGTCGTCGTGCGCGCTCGCGTGCATGGCCTCCTGGCCGATGAACCCGACGACGTCCTCGCGCAGTTGCTCGTCCGTGATGTACGGGAGCACCTGCTTGTAGACGTGCACGAACCAGCGCTCGCCCGCCGGGAGCAGCAGGTGCAGCACGTTGATGGTGTGGTTGGCGAAGGGATCGCCGGGCAGCCAGTGGAGCGGGGTGTCCTCCCAGGAGAAGGACACGTTCCGGGCCTTCAGATCTATGTGCTCCGACGCCACGGGGGCGGGCGACGCGGGCGGCGTATTAGACATGGCGTCAATGTACTGATGGGTAGAGGGGAGGGAAACCCCTCTACCGCCACTTCCTGCGCCTCCCGGTCCGTCCTCGCGGCGGGCCGGGACTACCTCAACACCCCCGCCTTCGAACCGTCCGTGAGCTTGCCCGTCAGTTCCACCTGCGCCCCCGCCGGAGCCTTCACCGCCAGCCGGTTGCCCACCGCGACCCCGCTCACCTGACCGCCGCCCACGGTCAGCGAGGCGAACTGCGCACTGCCCGCCGCCAGGACGTACCACTGCCCGGCCTTGGACTTCCACAGCACCCCGGCCAGCACCCGCGGCTCCCGCGGCCCGCACGCCGGCGAACCCTCCGCCTTCGCCGCCTGCGCCGCCAGCGGCGCGCCCGGGGCCAGGAACTGCGCCTGCACCCGGTCCGCCGTGCCCTGCCAGGTCTCCGCCCGGGTGCACAGCCAGGTCGCCGTGCCGTCGCCCTCGGGCAGCGGCTGCTTCGCGTACGTCCACGCGTTGACCGTGCGCACCCCGTGCGAGCGCACCGAAGGCAGCAGGCAGGCGATCCGCGACCAGTCGCCCAGCTCCGCGCCCTCCGTCACGTTCCGCTCGGCGCCCGGCGCCCCCGAGGTCAGCCGGGCCGGGGTCAGCTCGCCCAGGTCGGTGATCAGCCGGGTCGCGCCGTCACCGGTCACGGCCAGGGCGCTCCAGCTCGTACAGGTGCCTTCCGGGGCGGGGCTCGGCACCGGCGGAGTGATCCCCTCCGGCGTCAGCTCCAGTCCCGTCGGGGCGTCGCCCGGCTTCAGCAGGTCCCGCTGCGTCGCGGCCGTCACCCAGGGGGCCGTCAGATAGCGGACGTTGCCGTCGACCCGGCTGAGCACCAGGGCCGCCGCCGTGTCCGCCGAGGCGCCGTCGGTCCGGGCGAAGTCGAGGGCGGCGATCTCGGTGCCGGAGCGCGGTTCGGCGTACCGCACCACGCGCAGGCCGTCGTACAGCAGGACCACGACGGCCTGGTCGACGGTCCCGGCGAACAGCAGCTGCGGGGGTCCCATCGGCGGCCCCGACGGGGTGCCGGGGGTGGCCGAGACCACGACCGAGCGGCCCGGCCGGGCCCAGACGGCCAGCGCCCGCCGCAGCAGCGCGGCATCGTCGACGCGGTCGCCGCGCGCGGGCCAGCCGGAGTAGTCGGTACGGGAGGCCGTACGCCAGACCGTGGGCGCGACCCGGACCAGCTGCCCGGGGTCCAGCGCCTGCTCCGCCGCCGCGTTCTTCGCGTAGAGCGGGGCCGCGGCCCCGTCGGCCCCCCACCCGCCGCCGGGCAGCGAGAGCAGCACCCCGCACACGGCGAGGGCGACCCCGGCGGCGATCCCGGCCCGCACGAGCCGGCGGCGGCGCAGCAGGTCGGTCGGCCGGGCCTGGAGCACGCACGGGTCGAACTCGGGGGAGGCGAACAGCTCGTCGGTCGACGGGTCCCCGGACTCCGCGACGGCGGCGGCCGGATTGACCACCCCCGCCTCGGTCAGCACCCGCAGCACCTCGGGCTCGGGCAGCCGCTCCAGCGCCCGCAGGACGCACGCGGCCCGGCCCGGACCGTCGAGGGTGGCCAGCCACTGGTCGAGCGCCAGCTCCTCGGCGCCGCCCGAGCGCGGGAACAGCCGCAGCCCCCACACCTGGGGGAGCACCGGCGGCAGTTGCGCCCGCCGGGGCAGCGCGCGGAACGTCAGCGGGATCCCGGCCTCCAGCGCGGACCGCAGCACGCGCAGCCGTACGTACGCGTACCCCGACTCGGGACCCGCCCCGCCCCGCTGCCCCGGCACCCCGCCCTGGACCGCGGCCTGCGCGGCGGCCGCCCCGTCCCGCCGCCCGCGCGGCAGGGCGCGCTGGGCCAGCGAGTGGGCGGTCAGGACCCGGCGATTGCGGCCGAGGGCGGGCGGCAGCACCAGGTAGGCCAGCCGCACCAGCCGGGGATAGTGCTCGACGATGGCGGCCTCGGCCTGCTCGACATCGGGGGAGAGGGGGCGGGTGGCGGTATCCGGCGCAGTCACGTTCAGCAGAACGAGCGAATGGTCGGATGGTCACCGGGTCCCAGCGCGCATGTTCGGACCGGCTCGTCCGGCGGACTCAGACGGTCAGGCGGGCGCGCAGTGCCTCGACCGTCTCGTCGGAGACGCCGAGTCCCTCGCGCACGTACTTCTCCATCGAGCCGTAGCGCGTGCTCACCTCGTCCAGCCCGGCCTCCAGGTAGGAGGGGTAGACGCCGATCAGCGCCAGCGCGATGTCCGGGTCGCCGCCGGCCGCCGTGAAGCCCTCGATCATCGGGGCGAAGGCGATCCGCACCGCCGGGTTGACCGACAGGTACTCGCTCATCAGCGTCTCGTCGTCGGCGCCGAGCAGCGACAGGATCACGGTCGCGCCCCAGCCCGTACGGTCCTTGCCCGCCGTGCAGTGGAAGAGCAGCGGCCCCGACTGCGGGTCGGCGAGCTCGGTGAGCAGCAGCCGGTACGCGGCCTGCGCGGAGGCGGAGCTGACCAGGGAGCGGTAGAGGCTGGTGAACAGGGCCTGCACCTTGCCGCCGCCCAAGTGCTCCTCGGCCACCACCGGGTCGGACAGGATGTCCTTGAGCTGGGCGGCGGGTATCTTCCCCGGGCCGCCGTCGCCCCCGGCGTCGGCCGCCATCTTGTCGGCCAGGGCGTCGGCTATGAGGAGCCTGGCGCCGGCCGGCACCCGGTCGGGGTGTTCGCCGCGCTCCACGCCGGTGCGGAAGTCGATGACGGTGCCGATGCCCAGCGCGGCCACCGCCCGGTCGACCTCGAGGTCGAGCCGGTCGAGCTGGCCGGAGCGCAGCACCAGACCCGGGCGGACGCTGCGGCCCCCGGCGAGCGGGGTGCCTCCGAGGTCCCGGAGGTTGGCGACGGTCTTGGCGGTGGTGACGGTCATCGTGGCGGCTCCAACGTGATCAGAGAAACATGATCAGAGAATCGAATGATCAGAGAACTGGATGGCTCGGAATGAAGCGCGCTGGGTGACGCGTGTCATCCGTATGATTTTCGGAGATTTCGCTCCGGAAAGGTAATCGGCCGCCAGCGAGACCCCGAGGCCGAGCCCCAGGGCCACCAGGTGTCCCGCGTCGGTGAAGGTCCGCTCCCGCCGCAGCACCGGCCGGACGGCGAGCGCCAGCAGACCGGCCCGGGCGGTGCTGCGCACCGGCCCGCGCGGAAGGGCCGAGGTCAGCGCCCCGAGCACGGTGTTGAACCCGTAGCTGGTGCCCACGTCCACCGCCCGCCGGGTCGCCGGGCCGGCCGTGCGGCGGAGCACCCCGTACACCAGCAGGGTGGCCGTGACGTGCCCGAACAGGAAGGCGGCCGCCGTCCACCAGGCCCCGTAGGCGTACTCGGCGTACCCGAGGACGGCCGCCAGCAGGAGCGCGTACGGCAGCGGCATCGGCTCCTCGACGAGGAAGGCGCTGGCCGGCAGGGTCTCCCAGCGGCCGGAGTCCAGGT
Source organism: Streptomyces stoeckheimensis (assembly GCF_045822005.1). Lineage (NCBI taxonomy): Bacteria > Bacillati > Actinomycetota > Actinomycetes > Kitasatosporales > Streptomycetaceae > Streptomyces > Streptomyces stoeckheimensis. Next base: position 6,386,411 of record NZ_CP169550.1, read on the forward strand.
TGTCGGCGTGGGTGGAGAACCGGCGCAGCAGCCGCTCCCGCGCCGCCGGATCCAGTCGCTCCAGGGCGTACGCCCCGAGCTGGACCGTGCCCGTGTACACCGCGCTCAGCGGGACCGTCAAGGACAGGGGGCTCATCGGTCCATGATCGGCCACGGGGGTGCCGTACGGCGAGGCGGGGGGCCATGGCAACATGCGCAGGTCATGTCACACAGCCCCGCGCCGATGCGCGCCATGCGGGCCGCACTCTTCGCGGCGGTGGCCGTCGCACTGGGTGCGACGGGGCATTCGTACATGTCCGGTACGGACCTTCCTGCACTGGGCCTTCTGTCTGCATTCGGGCTGACCGGAGGGCTCGCCTGGCTCTCCGCCGGGCGCCGCCGCGGACCCTTCGCCATCGCCGCGGCACTGCTCGCCGTACAGGCGGCCCTGCACCTCGTCTTCTCCGCCTCGGCCGGTGGCCGGCACCAGGCGGCTGCGGGCGGGGGCGCGGGTGCGGGCGACGGCATGGAGGGCGCGGCCGCGCACGGTGTGCACTCCATGGAGGGCATGAGCGGCATGGCCGGCGCGCATTCCATGGACGGCATGACGGGCATGACCGGGATGAGTGCCATGGACGGCATGACCGCCATGGCCGGCATGGGTGACATGGCCGCCGGCCACGCCCACGACGGGCTCGGCATGATCGCCGCGCACGTCCTCGCCGGGCTGTTCTGCGCGCTCTGGCTGGCCTGGGGCGAGGCGGCCGTCTTCCGACTCGCCGCCGTCCTCGGCGCCGGGGCGCTGCTCGCCGCCCGGCCGCTCTCCCGGGTCCTCGCCCTGCTCCGCGCGCCCGGGATCCCGGTACCGCAGGTTCCGGCCTTCCGGCCCGCCCGGTACCGGCGGCCGCGCACCCTGATCGGAGCCGTGCACGCGCACACGGCCGAGCGGCGCGGGCCGCCCGCGCGCGGACCGATCCGCATCACGGCCCCCGGCCGTCCCGCCCGCGCCTGACCGAACGGCGCACCTCCTCGGCGGCGAGACCAGGGGTCGCTCACCCCTGTCTTCGCCAACACCTAGGACACCCATGTCTCTCGACGAGGCCGTGGTCCGCGCAGCGGACCCCGACGCACCCGAAAACCCCGCACCCGAAAACCCCGCACCCGAAAACCCCGCGGCCGAACACGCGCCGCCCCGCCCGCCCGGCACCTGGGCCGCCCTGCGGCCGCTGCTCCTGCGCCTGCACTTCTACGCCGGGGTGCTGATCGCCCCGCTCCTGCTCGTCGCCGCCACCACCGGCCTGCTCTACGCCGGCTCCTGGCAGGCCGAGAAGATCCTCTACTCCGACCAGCTGACGGTCGACCGCGTCGGCGCGAGCGCGCAGCCGCTCGGCGCCCAGGTCGCCGCGGCCGAGAACGCCGCCCCCCAGGGCAAGGTCACCGCCGTGTGGCCCGCGCCGGAGGCGGACGCCACCACCCGGGTGATCATGGAGAGCCCGGGACTCGCCGAGGGCGAGACGCTCACCGTGTTCGTCGATCCGTATACGGCCGAGGTCCGCGGGAAGCTCACCACCGTCGGCGACGCGTTGCCGCTGCGGGCCTGGCTGAGCGAGTTCCACTCCAGCCTGCAGCTCGGGGAGTTCGGGCGGAACTACAGCGAACTCGCCGCGAGCTGGCTGTGGGTGGTCGCGCTCGGCGGGCTCGCGCTGTGGATCGGCCGCAAGCGTGCCCGTAAGGCCGGCCGTGCCGCGCTCATCCTGCCCGACCGTACGGCGACCGGCCGCCGCAAGACCCTGTCCTGGCACGGCTCCGTCGGCGTCTGGATCGTGCTCGGCCTCGTGGGCCTCTCCGCGACCGGCCTGACCTGGTCGCGGTACGCCGGCGAGAACATCGGGGAGCTCAAGGACAGCCTGGGCGGGGGCACCCCGGCCGTGGCCGCCAAGCTCCCCGGCGCCCCGGCCGCCGACGCCGGCGGCGAGCACGCCGGGCACGGTGCGGCCGCCGGCGACCAGGCGGCGGCCATGCCCGCCCCGGTCGATGCCATCGGCATCGACGGAGCGGTGGCGGCGGCCCGGTCCGCCGGGGTCACCGAGTCGCTGCGGATCACCCTGCCCGCCCAGGGCAAGGGCTACGTGGTCAAGGAGCAGGACAAGCAGGTGCCGGTGCACCTGGACGCGGTCGCCGTGGACCCCGCCGACGGCCGGGTCGTGGACGAACTCCGCTTCGCCGACCACCCGCTGCTCGCCCAGCTGACCCGCTTCGGCATCGACCTGCACATGGGCCTGACCTTCGGGCTCGCCAACCAGCTGGCCCTGGCCGTGCTGGCGGTCCTGGTGATGTGCATGGTCGTCTGGGGCTACCGCATGTGGTGGCTGCGCCGCCCGACCAAGGAGCGCACGCTCTCGGTCGGCCGCCCCCAGCCGCGCGGGGCCTGGCGCAAGCTGCCGGTGACGGTGCTGCTGCCGCTGGCCGCGGCGACGGCCGTCGTGGGCTGGTTCGTACCGATGCTGGGCATCAGCCTGCTGGTGTTCCTGGCGGGCGACCTGGCGCTGGGCTTCGCGGCTTCGAGGCGCGCCGCGAAGGCCTAGCGCCGGTGGCCCTCCGGGCCGGGACCCTGCCGAGGGTCCCGGCCCGACGTCAGTCCCGGTCAGCCCTTCTTCCAGAGCGTGAGCGTGGTGACGTAGTCGGGCATGGAGCTGAGGGACCCGTTGTCCGTGTCCGGCACGACCTCGGTGATGCGCAGCATCGCCAGGTTCCCGTCGCTGGTCACCGTGCACAGCACGGTGCCCTTCGTGAGCTCCTTGCCCTTCTCCAGCTGGGAAGCGGGCAGCTTGGAGGCCAGGGGGTTGGTGGCGACGGCGTCGTCGCACTCCTCCGGGGTGCTGCCGGGGCTCTTGCCCATGGCCGTCAGGAACGTCAGTCCCGCGTCGCCCCACGCCTGGTAGGTGAGTTCCATTCCGTCGTCCTTGCCGATCTTCCCGTTGGGAACGATCTGCGGAGCGTCCAGGTCGACGTGGGTTCCGGTGCTGATGTAGGGCCCGCGCAGGGTCAGGGGCTTGTCCTGGAAGACCACCGTGTACGCGGACTTCGGCGCGGCGGAGGCCGAGGGCGAGGCCTTCGGCGGGGCGGAGGCCTGGGCCGGGTCCGGTGATCCGGACGCGGGCGCGGCCGGGGTCTCCTGCCGGGCGGCCGGAGCCTTCGCGTCGTCCTTGGAGCCGCCTCCGTCCCCGTCCAGCAGCAGGACCGTGCCGGCTCCCGCGACGACGGCGAGGACGAGGCAGGCGGCGACGAGCCCGCCACGGAACCCCTTCGGGGCCGGAGCGGGGCCAGGAGCCGTATTCGGCGCGGGCGTCGGGCGGTTCGGCTGCGGCGGCCCGGGAGGCCGGGGCGGCGCGAACGCCGTGTCCGCGGCGTGCAACCCGCCGAAGGCGCCGGAAGTCCCGGTATCCGTACCGGCCGGACCGAACCCGCCCGAGCGCGCCGCGCCCGCAGCAGCAGCCGCGCCCGTGTCCGCCACCGTCGGCGCCGGCGGATTCTCCGCGGCCCGTACCCGCCGGGCGATCTCCAGCCCGACCGGCTCCGGGAGCCAGCCGTCGAAATCGTTCAGCGGCCGCCCGGCGAACAGTTCGCACATCGCGGCGAGCTCGTCCGTACCGATCCGCTCCGCCGGATCCGCCGTCAGGCAGCGCTCCAGCAGCGGCTTCAGCTCGGTCGGGTAGCCGCTCAGGTCCGGGGGCAGCCGGTCCGTGTTGGCTATGCGCACGCCGAGGGCCGTGGCCCCGCCCTCCCCGTAGGGATGCCGCCCGGTGGCCGCCACCGCGGCGATGAGGCCGACGGCGAACAGGTCGCTCGCGGTGGTGACCTCGGCGCCCAGCGCGTGTTCGGGGGACATGTACTGCGGCGTGCCGATGACCCCGCCGGTGCGGGTGAGCTGCGTGCTGTCGGCGGCCCGGGCGATCCCGAAGTCGATGACGTACGGTCCGGCCGCGCCGAGCAGGAGGTTGGCGGGCTTCAGGTCCCGGTGTACGACCCCCGCGGCGTGGATGGAGCCGAGCGCCCGCGCCGTGCAGCCGATCAGCTGGAAGACGGCGCCGAGGGGGAGCGGACCGTAGGCGCTCAGGGCGTCGTGGAGCGAGATTCCCGGTACGAACACCGAGGCGAGCCAGGGCGAGGCGCCCTTGGTGTCGTGGTCGAGGACCGGCACGAGGTGGTAGCCCTGCACCCGGCGCGCGGCCCGGACCTCCTGCTCGAACCGGCTCCGGAAGTCCGGGTCCTGCCCGAACTCGCGGCGGATCAGCTTCATCGCGACGGGCTGCCCGCCGCGCGTGTGCGAGAGGTAGACGGTGCCCATGCCGCCCTCGCCGATCCGGGCGATCAGCCGGTAGCCGGCGGTCTCGCGGGGGTCCTGGGGCTCAAGTGGCGCAAGTACGCTGCCGGTTCCGATGGTCACGACGGAAAAGCCTACGTCAGGAACCGGGCCTGATCAGCGCGGATGTGCGAGGAAATCCCCTTTGCGACGGCCCGAGTTGGATCCGGCCGGCCCGTACTCCCCCTCGTGGGCACGGGCCCGAGGACGCGTCCCCACATCCCCCACATCCACACCTCGGGCGCCGTCCCGGTCAGGGGGCGTACTTGTACCCCACACGGCGTACGGTCTGGATCGCGCCGCGGTGGGCGGCGCCCAGCTTGCGGCGCAGCCGCGCGACGTGGACGTCGACCGTGCGGCCGTCGCCGACGTGGCCGTAGCCCCAGACGGTGGTCACCAGCTGGTCGCGGCTGTGCACCCGGTGCGGGTGCGCGACCAGGTGGGCCAGCAGCTCGAACTCCAAGTACGTCAGGTCCAGGACCTCGCCGTCCACCTCCGCGGTGCGCTGCGCGGGGTCGATGCGGACCAGGGCGTCACCGGTGACGGCCGCCGCGCCGGGGGCCGGGGCGGCGGGAACGGCCTGGGGGGAGAAGGCGATCGGCGGCTGCTGGTCGGCCGGTACGAGCACCAGGTACCCGACCATCGGCGGCTGGCCGGGGAGGGCGGGCAGGGTGTGCGCGGGGGCGGGCAGCCAGGTGGCGCCCGGCGGCAGGAAGTCCACGACGCGAGCCACCTCGTCGCGGTCCACGGCTCGCAGGCGGTGGCGCGGACTGGGCGGGAAGCTCGGGTAGGTCAGGGGAGAGGTCGCAGCGGAGGCGGCAGAAGCAAAGGAACGGGTGTTCGCCATGAGTGGTCAGCTCTTTCACGCGGAGTAGTCGGCAGGAGACGCACGTAGAGGCGTCGTCTTGTGTCGTACCGCGCAGACCGAAGGCCTGGGGGAAGGTCGGTTGGAGGTCCCGGAGGCTTTAGAGGGCCGGCGCGTTCTTCGCGCGGCAACACACCCGGTCGAAATCATGGTCCTGACGGGAAGGCCAGAACGGCTCGAGGTCGCTGCGACCTGTCGAGGTGTGCGAGTAGCTGGCCATGGCCCCATTCAAGCAGATGCGAGGGCGCCGGGGCAGACCCCGTCTCACTTCGTGGAGCGGAATCCCATATTCCGTGATCATGATGAGAACGGACCACTGCAATCCCGACGAACCGTCACCCGCCCAGCCGCTTCTTCCCATCCATCCCGGTGACACGTATCGCATCGTGGGCGGCCCCTTCCCACACCCACGCCAGCTCCACTGCGTCCAGCGCCCGGGTGACCTCCCGCCCCACGGCGACGGTGGGCTCCTCACCCAGCAGGCGAAGTTCTCCCGCGCGGTGATGCCGGCGGCATCGAGCGAGGCGAAGGCCCGCGCCAGCCGCTCGGGGTCGGTCTCGCCCACCCAGCCGGCCTGCTCCGCCACCCGCTCCCGCCAGAGCCGGTCCACCAGCTGCTCGGCCTGCGCGCGCGACACCGGCCGTACCCCGGCCGAGACGAGGTACTCCTCGGCGTTCTCGCTCAGGGCCGCCCGGTCGTCGTAACCGCACCACAGCCCGGCCCGGACGAGCTCGGTCAGCTCCTCCTCCACCTCCGGGGCGAGCGGGACCATGACAGGCGCCACCGACAGCGCGGCGCCCGCCCGCCCCGAGGGGGGAGGGCGGGCGCCGGGGTGGTGTCAGGGGGCGGGTCCGGGTTAGACCAGGCCGTCCTTCTCCAGGGCGGTGCAGCAGGTGTCCGTGATGAGGCGGGTCACCACGTACGGGTCCACGTTCGCGTTCGGGCGGCGGTCCTCGATGTAGCCCTTGCCGTCCTTCTCGACCTGCCACGGGATGCGGACCGAGGCGCCGCGGTCCGAGACGCCGTAGCTGTACTCGTTCCACGGGGCGGTCTCGTGCAGGCCCGTCAGGCGCTCGTCGATGCCGGCGCCGTAGTTCTTGACGTGGTCCAGCGGCTTGCTGCCCTCGCCCAGCGACTCGGCCGCGCAGATGATCGCGCGGTAGTCCTCGCGCATCGCCTTCGTGGAGAAGTTGGTGTGCGCGCCCGCGCCGTTCCAGTCGCCCTTGACCGGCTTCGGGTTCAGCGTCGCGGAGACGTTGAAGTCCTCGGCGGTGCGGTAGAGCAGCCAGCGCGCGATCCACAGCTGGTCGGAGACCTCCAGCGGGCCGACCGGGCCGACCTGGAACTCCCACTGGCCGGGCATGACCTCGGCGTTGATGCCGGAGATCGCCAGGCCCGCCGCGAGGCAGTGGTCCAGGTGCTTCTCGACGATGTCGCGGCCGAAGATCTCGTCCGAGCCGACGCCGCAGTAGTAGCCGCCCTGCGCGGCCGGGAAGCCGTTGACCGGGAAGCCGAGCGGGCGGGTGCCGTCGAAGAAGGTGTACTCCTGCTCGATGCCGTAGATCGGCGCCTGAGCGGCGAACTTCTCCGCGATCGGACGCAGCAGCGCGCGGGTGTTCGACTCGTGCGGGGTCATGTCGATGTTCAGGACCTCGCACAGGACGAGGACGTTGTCGCCGCCGCGGATCGGGTCCGGGCAGGTGAACACCGGCTGCAGTACGCGGTCGGAGGCGTGGCCCTCGGCCTGGTTGGTGCTCGAACCGTCGAAGCCCCAGATCGGCAGCGCGTCTCCGTCCGCCATGATCTTGGTCTTGGAGCGCAGCTTCGCCGTCGGCTCGGTTCCGTCGATCCAGATGTACTCAGCCTTGTAGCTCACGGGCCCCATCCTTCGGTGCGTCGCTCCGGCGCAGACTCTGCGGGTGCTGCGCTGCGTCCTGCGGATCGCGTACGGCGGTTCACGTCCCTGTGGCTCGCGTACTGCGAAATTCGTTCTGCGGTGTAGACCGCAGCGTGCCCGCTCGCGATTTCTCTTCCGTTGCCCGTGTGTGAACCCCGTGTTACCGAGGTTTGCGCCGCAGGTGGGCGTGGTCGAGAGGGTTGGCGTCGGAACACCCGTCCGGGTGGGGCAGACTGGGCGGGTGAGCATTTCGTACGATTTGACGTCCGCCGGAGATGCCGCCGCAGAGGCCGCTCCCGGGCCCCGCCCCCGGATCGGGCTGCTGGGCACCGGCCCATGGGCCCGCCGCACGCACGCCCCCGCCCTCGCCGCGCACCCCGGCTCCGAGTTCGCCGGAGTCTGGGGCCGGCGCCCCGAAGCCGCGGCCGAACTGGCGCGCGAGTACGGGGTGAAGGTGTACGAAGACCCCGACGCGCTGTTCGCCGACTGTGACGCCGTGGCCTTCGCGCTCCCGCCCGACGTCCAGGCCCCGCTCGCCGTGCGCGCGGCCGCCGCCGGCTGCCACCTGCTGCTCGACAAGCCCGTCGCCACGACCCCGGCCGACGCCCGCGCGGTCGCCGCGGCCGTGGCCGAGCATCGGGTGGCCTCCGTCGTCTTCCTCACCCTGCGCTTCGCCGAGCCGACCGCGGGCTGGGTCGCGGAGCAGGCGGAACGCACGGGCTGGTTCACCGCCGCCGCGCACTGGCTCGGCGCGGTCTTCCCGCCCGACGGCGAGCCCAGCGCGTACGCGGACTCGCCCTGGCGCAAGGCCAAGGGCGGGCTGTGGGACGTGGGCCCGCACGCCCTGTCCGTACTCATCCCGGTCCTCGGCGACGTCACCGAGGTCAGCGCCACCCGCGGCCCCGCCGACGTGGTCCAGCTGGCCCTGCGGCACACCACGGGCGCGGCCAGCACCGCCGTGCTCAGCCTCAGCTCCCCGCGCGCGGCCGCCGGAGTGGGGTTGGAGCTGCGCGGGACCGCCGGCGTCTTCGGCCTGCCGGAGTGGAGCGACGTCCCGGGGGCCTACGGCCGCGCCCTGGACGCGCTCCTCACCTCGGCCCGCACCGGGGTGCCGGACGTACGGGGGGCGGAGTTCGGAGCCCGGCTGACGGAGATCCTGGCGGAGGCGGAGGACCAGCTGCCGGAGTGAGCCACCTAGGGCCTGTCGTCAAACTCCCGTCTGCCGCGCGACGCCTGGCACGCGCTCTCGCCGCACCGGACGGAAGCCAAGTACGTCCAGTACGCGGGCTTCCGCCCGGCACGCCGAGAGCACGCACCAGACGCCGCGCGGCCGCCCTTCGGGCGACGACAGGATTTTGACGACAGGCCCTCGGGGCCCGCCGCTCGGGCCGGACGGGGTCTGCGTCCGGCCCGAGCGGCTGCCCGGGGCGTCCGGCCCGGATCGTGTGCCCGGCGCGTCCGGTCCGTCCGGCGCGCAGAGTGCGTAGGGCGGGCGCTCCGTCGTTGCCCGCCGCTACTTGATGACCGCGTTGGCCGCGATGATGGCCAGCCCGATCGTGGCGTCGGCGACCCCGATGAGCAGCGCCGAGCCGAGCTTGTAGCCGACCCGGAGGGCCACGAAGGCGCCCCAGGCGAACAGCATCGCGGTGTTCACGCCGAGCCCGACGGCCGTGACCCCGTGCGAGTCCCAGTCGGTGAGGCCGGCGACGAGCAGGAGCAGGACCGTGGGCAGGGTGGCCGCGATCATGGGCCACTCGTTCCACAGCGCCCGCCCGAGGATCCGCCACCGGTGCCCGGCGGAGCCGGCCTGATGGGTGCTCATGTGGTGCGAGTACCCGTGCGCGAGCCCGGCGGTGGCGGCGGTGACGAGCACCCAGCTGGCGTCGTAGAAGGGGGTGTACTCCCCGCCCTTCTGGTCGAGCGCGGCCAGCAGCCCGGACGCGAGGACGGTCCCGTACACCCCGCCGAACATCCAGTCGGCGCCGCGCCGGGGCGGCGGGAGCGGGGGGATCGGGGACGCGGGGAGGCCGGGTGGTGCGGGCGGCGCGGGCGGTACCGGCGGCGACGGCGGCACCGGAGGCTCGCCGGGCGTGGTGGGCCGCGGGTGCTGCTGCTCGTTCACGATGGATCCTTTGATGCGGTACGTCCCCTTTGTGCTGGCCCCACCCTACGAGGCGCGGGGTGGGGTCGAGGTGAAGGGCCCTGGCGGGAGCGGGGAGGGCGGGGCCTCACTCCGGTGCCGCAGCGGTGGAATACCGTGGATCGCGGGCGACTTGAACCCCGCATGGCAACTCTTGGACTCATCGGAAGCGGCAACATCGGAAGCACCCTCGCGCGGCTCGCCGTGGACGCGGGGCTGGACGTGGTCCTCAGCAATTCCAGGGGACCGGAGACACTGGACGCTCTGGTCGCCGAGCTCGGCCCGCGGGCCCGGGCCGCCACTGCGGCCGAGGCGGCGGCCGCCGGCGACTGGGTCGTGGCCACCATCCCGCTCGGGCACTACCGCGAGCTCCCCGCCGAGGTGCTGGCGGGCAAGGTCGTGCTCGACACGCTCAATTACTACCCCCAGCGAGACGGGGTGTTCCCCGCCCTGGAGGCGGAGGAGGCCACCACCAGCGGGCTCGTCCAGGAACACCTGGCCGGGGCGCAGGTCGTCAAGGCGTTCAACAACATCTACTTCAAGCACCTGCTCGCCCTCGCCCGCCCGGCCGGCTCCCCGGACCGCTCGGCCCTGCCGATCGCCGGCGAGGATCCGGCCGCCCGCGCGTCCGCCACCCGCCTCCTCGACCTGCTCGGCTACGACGCGGTCGACGCGGGGGAGCTCGCCGAGAGCTGGCGCTTCCAGCGGGACACGCCCGTGTACGTCCTCCCGTACGCCGAGGACCTTGCCCGTCCGGGGGGTCTCGCCGAGGACCCCGGGACCGTGGCCGACGCCGCGGCCGTCCGCACCGCCCTGGCCAAGGCGGTCCGGCCCACGGGCTCCGCCGGATGAGGGTCCTGACGGTCGGAGCCGGCGCCGCGGGCGGCTACTTCGGTGCGCGCCTCGCCCTGGCGGGCCGGGACGTCACCTTCCTGGTGCGCCCCCGGCGGGCCGAGGCCCTGCGGGCGCGCGGGCTGCGGGTGAGCGGGCCGGGGGAGGAGATCGTGCTCGACCCGAGGCTCGTCACCGCCGACGCGCTCGAGGGGACGTACGACCTCGTCCTGCTGTCCGTGAAGTCCACCTCCCTCGAAGCGGCGGTCCGGGACCTCGCGCCGGCGGTCGGACCCGGGACGGCGATCCTGCCCCTGCTCAACGGAATGGCCCACCTCGACCACCTCGCGGACCGGTTCGGGGACGGGGCGGTGCTCGGCGGCGTGGCCAAGGTGGTCACCACCCTGAACGAGCGCGGCGACATCCTCCGCATGGCTCCGCCCACCGTGGTGCTCACCGGCGAACGCGACGGCCGCCCCTCGGCGCGGGTGGACGCCGTGCGCGAGGTGCTGGCCGGTGCGGGGATCGACACCCCCGAAGTGCCCGACATCATCGGCGCCATGTGGCACAAGTGGGTGTTCATCACCACGCTGGTGGCGGTGACCTGCCTGGCGCGGGGAGCCGTCGGCGAGGTCAACGCCGTGCCCGGCGGGACCGAGTTCGGCCTCGCGGTCCTCGCGGAGGCGGCCGCCGTGTCGGCCGCCGCCGGGTACCCGGTGCCGGAGTCGGAACTCGGCTTCACCGCCCGGACGCTGGCCACCCCGGACTCGCCGCTGACCCCGTCGCTGTACCGGGACCTGCTCGCCGGTCACCCGACCGAGGTCGAGCACGTGCTCGGCGACCTGTCCGCCCGGGCCCGCGCTCTCGCCGTCCCCACCCCGCTCCTCGACCTCGCGGCCGTCCAACTGCGGGTCCACGAGCGGCGGGTGGCGGCGGTCGGGTAGGTCGATCGGGGAGGGCGGCGGGCAGGGCGGCCGGGGTCTGCGCGACCGGTCTCCGGGTTGGTCGAACGGTCCCCTTCGGGGTGGCCTCGGGGTCTGGTCAGGGTGATCACCGATGGGCAACGAGCTGTGGGTGGCGGAGTGTTGGTGTCAGAGCCCACCGAGTCGCCTTCTCCAGGAGCCACCGATGAACGCACGCCCCCGCACCCTCCGCCGGATCGCCGTCACCGGCATCGCCCTGGCGGCCCTCACGGTGGGCGTGGGCGCCCCGGCCGCACTGGCCGCGCCCGTAGGGTCCGCGGGCTCCGCCGCGACCGCGGCCCACGCCGAGCGGGCGGCCGCCCAGGACCCCGCCGCGCTGCGGGCCCTGTTGGCCTCCCTGCCCGACGAGGTCTCCACGGGGGCCCTGGTGCGGCTGTCCGGTGCGGGGCTGCGCACGCCGTGGACCGGGACCGGCGGGCCGGTCGCCGCGGACGCGGACGTCCCCGTCGGCAGCGTCACCAAACTGTTCACGAACGCCCTGGTGCTGCGGCTCGTCGCGGAGCACCGGATCGAGATCGACGCGCCGGTGCGCCGCTACCTGCCCGACCTGATACCCGATGCCTACGCCGGAGTGACCGTACGGCAGCTCATGGACCACACCGCCGACCTGCCGATGCTCACCAGCGAGTCCGCGGATCCGCGCACCATGGTGCTCGACACGTTCGCGGCGGACGCGGCCGCCCGTCCGGGCCGCACGCCCGCGCCGGGCACGGTCCAGCAGTACAACGGGACGAACAGCTTCGTCGCGGGCCTGCTCGTGGAGCGGATATCCGGCCGGAGCTACGGGGAGGAGCTGCAGCGCCGCATCGTGCACCCCCTGGGGCTGCGTCAGACCCGGATGTCGACGGATCCGCGGATGGCCAGGTTCTGGGCGGAGGGCGGCCTGGTCTCCAGCGCGGCCGACCTGGACCGCTTCATGGCGGCCCTGCTGGGCGGCCGGCTGCTGCCGCCCGCCCAGCAGCGGCACCTCTACGAGGTTCCGGACGTTCCCAACGCCAAGGGGAACACCTGCCTGTCACCGAGGGCCTGCTTCAGCGCGGCCGGCCTGATGCGCCACGAGACGGCCGGCACCGTGGTCTGGGGCAAGACGGGCTCCGGCCCCGGCTGGTCGACCGGGGTGTTCGCCACCGAGCAGGCCGGCCGCCGCCTCGTCTACGCCCACAACCCGAGGCCCGGCACGTCCAAGGACCAGCAGATCGGACGGGTCGTGGAGTTCGCGAACGCGGGCTTCACGGGCTCTGCGGCCTCCGCGGGCTAGGCGGTGCGGGAGAGGGCGTCGCGGACGGCCTCCTCCGAGCGGGCCACCACCGCCGTGCCGTCCTCCGCCGTGATGATCGGGCGCTGGATCAGCTTCGGGTGGGCCGCCAGGTGGCTGATCCAGGCCCCGCGGGCCTCCTCGGTCTCCTCGCGCGGCAGGTCCCGTACGCCGGTCTCCTTGGCCAGCGGGTCCGAGGTGCGGGTGATGTCCCAGGGCTCCAGGCCCAGCCGGCCCAGGACCTCGCGGATCTCGGCCTCGGAGGGCACGTCCTCCAGGTAGCGGCGGACGGTGTACTCGGCGCCCTCCGCGTCCAGCAGGGTCAGTGCGCTACGGCACTTCGAGCAGGCGGGATTGATCCAGATCTCCATGCCCGAAAGCTTAGCGAGGCGCCGCCTGGCCAGGTCCTTTGTCAGTGGTCGCCGGTAAAATTCAAGGAGAAGGACAGGACGCCAACTTGCCTTTGGGAGGCTGTAGATGGCCACTGCCATGACCCTGCACACCATCGAGCCCGTCAAGAAGAAGCCGCTGCCGGCGGGGTTGCCCCGCGAGTGGTACGAGAGCCACAACCGGCGGCTGAAGGCCATGCGGCTGGCGATATCGCTGCTCGACTCGGGCACGTATGACGCTCAGCGCGCCACCAACCGCAAGATCCGCACGATGGCCGTCCGGACGGGCATCCGCCGGCCGTCGAACGTCACCTGCAAGATGGTCCGCTCCTTCATCCGCGACGCCGGGTAGGCGGGGTGGCGGGGGAGGGGGGCCGGTAAGTCTCAGCCCGCCTCGGGGGCCTTCGGGAAGCTGAGGCCGTAGCTCTGTTCGTTGAGCCGCGGCAGCAGCTTTTCGAGGGCCTCGACCGACTGGGAGCGGTCGCCGCCCCCGTCCTCGGCCGTGCGCGTCAGGGCCGAGCAGACCATGAGCGGGGCCGGGGCCTCGATCTGCTGGTTCTGCGTCGCATCCGGTTCCGCCGCCGCGTCTTCCCCGGCAAGGCCGAGCACGATCGAGCCGGTGATCAGGGCGACGGCTCCGGCCGCCGCGATGACCGCCGTGATCCGCTGGTTGTGCTTGTACGGTGCGCGCATCGAATGGGCCTCGGTTTCCTTGCTCGAAGGGCTGGAAGACCCGAGCGAAACATGGAAATTGACCCAAATGGGCGATTGCCGTCGTTTGTTGTCGTTTCGTCACGTGATCAGTACGGTGTGGTCACCGCACGCCGGGGCCGCGCTTCTTCCCGCTCTGCGCCCCGTTCCGTGCCGCGTCCCCTGCCCCGTCCCGCGTTCCGTCCCGCTCCGCGGTGAGGGACAGCACCAGCAGGGCCACGTCGTCGCGCGGGCCGCCCCCGGTGAAGGACCGCAAGTCCCGCCACACCGCCGGGGCCAGCCCCGCGGGATCGGTCGCGAGGACGGGCACGCGCGCGGCCAGCGGATAGAAGTTCCCCGCCGCGTCCCGGGCCTCGGTCACCCCGTCCGTGTACATCACGAGCCGGTCCCCGGGGGCGACCCGGAGCTCGGCCGGTTCCGTCGGGGTGGGACCGGCCAGGCCCAGGCCCAGCGGAGGCCCCGGGTCCACGTCGACTTCCGAGACCGTGAAACCCCGTAGCAGCAGGGGCGGGGGATGCCCGCACGACACGATCCGTACGAGGTCCAGCCCGGGCGGGAACTCCACCAGCACCGCCGTCGCGAAGAGCTCCGCGTGCGCCACCGACTCGGCCGCCGCGTCCGCCAGCAGCCGCCGGTCCAGCCGGGCCGCCACCGTCGCGAGCTCCGCGTCGTCCAGCACCCCCTCCCGGAAGGCGCCGAGCAGCGAGGCCACGGTGCCGACGGCGGCCAGGCCGTGGCCCTGGACGTCGCCGATCAGCGCGCGCACGCCGTAGGGCCCGACCCGTACGTCGTACAGGTCCCCGCCGACCAGGGTGCCGTGCTGGGCGGCCCGGTAGAGGCCCGCGCAGCCGACCGCGCCGACCTGTTCGGGGACCGGCGGCAGGACCGCGAGCTGCGCCGCCTCCGCGACGGTGCGCACGCTCACCAGCTGGGCGTCGCGGCGTTTTCGGACCCAGGCGACCACCACGCTGAGCAGCCCGATCACCGCGACGGTCGCGAGGTCGGAGCCCCGGGCGTGGGCGATCCCGAGCGAGGGCAGGCCGACGAGGACCAGCACCACCGCGGCGAAGACGGCCGTCCCGGCGGCTCCGTAGGCGAAGGCGGCGACGGGGGGGAGCCCGGCCAGGAAGTAGCCCAGTTCGACGTCGCCCGGGGTGATGCGCTGGACGAGCACCAGCACCACGAGGGCCACCGCGGGCGCGAGGCGGGCCCAGCGCGGCGGCGGCGCCCCGCGCAGCCAGCCCGGCTCCTCGCGTCGGCGTCTCACCCCTCCACCCTGATCCCGGCATCGGGGGCGCGCACGCCGGGTGGCTCCTTCCGGCGGCGCCCGCGACAGTGGTGGCGTGACAGAAGCGGATGGTGCGGTGGCGCAGAGCGCGGCGATCAGTACCCGGTTGAACTGGCTGCGCGCGGGGGTGCTCGGCGCGAACGACGGGATCATCTCCACCGCGGGCCTGGTGGTCGGCGTGGCCGGGGCCACGACCTCGCGGACGGCGATCCTGGCGGCGGGCGTCGCCGGGCTGCTGGCGGGCGCGCTGTCGATGGCGGCGGGGGAGTACGTGTCGGTCAGCTCCCAGCGGGACTCGGAGAAGGCGGCGCTGGACCTGGAGCGGCGGGAGCTGGAGGAGTCGCCGGAGGAGGAGCTGGAGGAACTGACGGGGCTGCTGGTGGGCAGGGGGCTGAGCGAGCCGGTGGCGCGGGAGGCCGCGGAGCAGCTGACGGAGCGGGACGCGCTGCGGGCGCACGCACGGGTGGAGCTGGGGATCAACCCCGACGAGCTGGCCAATCCCTGGCACGCGGCGGCGGCGAGCCTGGTGGCGTTCACGGTCGGGGCGCTGCTGCCGCTGCTGGCGATCGTCCTGCCGGGGGCCTCGCAGCGGGTCCCGGTGACCGTGGCCGCGGTCCTGCTCTCCCTGACCCTGTGCGGGGTGCTCAGCGCACGGCTGGGCGGCGCGCCCGCGGCCCGGGCGATCCTGCGCAACGTCGCCGGCGGAGCCCTGGCCATGGCGGTGACCTACGCGGTCGGCACCTGGCTGGGCGCGGCCACCTGACCCGGTGGGGCCGGAGGGGTGCCGAGGGCTGCGCCGAGCTTCCGGGGCTCCGCTCCGGACCCCGCTCCTCACACGCCGGAGGGGCTGGATTTCGGTCGGCGCTGCCAAGATGGGCCCATGCGTATCGCAGTCACCGGTGCCACCGGGCTCATCGGCAGCGCCCTCGGGCGGTCACTGAAGGCCGACGGACACGAGGTCGTCCGCTTCGTGCGGCGCGAGCCCGCCGGACCCGGTGAGGCGCGGTGGGACCCCGCGCGGGGGTACGTGGACCCGGCCGGACTCGCCGGCTGCGAAGCCGTCGTGCACCTCGCCGGCGCCGGGGTCGGGGACCACCGCTGGACGGCCGCCTACAAGCGGGAGATCCGCGACAGCAGGGTCAAGGGCACGGCCGCCATCGCCGCGGCGGTCGCCGCCATGGACGAGCCGCCCGCGACGCTCGTCTGCGGCACCGCCATCGGGTACTACGGAGACACGGGCGACCGGATGGTCGACGAGGACGCCCCGGCGGGGGAGGGGTTCCTCTCCGAGGTCTGCATCGCGTGGGAGGCCGCCGCCGCGCCCGCCCGGGAGGCCGGGGTCCGGACCGTCTGCGCCCGTACCGGACTGGTCGTCTCCGCCGAGGGCGGGGCCTGGGGGAAGCTGTTCCCGATCTTCAAGGCCGGGATCGGTGGCCGCCTCGGCAACGGCCGCCAGTACTGGTCGCACATCTCGATGCACGACGAGATCGCCGCCCTGCGCCACATCCTCGACACGCCCGCCCTGACGGGGCCGGTGAACCTGACCGCCCCCGAACCCCTGACCAACCGCGAGGTCACCGCCGCGATGGGCCGGGTCCTGCACCGCCCGGCGGTGTTCGCCGTGCCCGCGCCGGTCATGCGCGTGGTGCTCGGGGAGTTCTCCCAGGACGTGCTGGGCAGTCAGCGGGTGCGCCCCGCCCGGCTGCTGGACTCCGGGTTCGTCTTCCGGTACCCGGGGATCGAGGAGTCGATCAGGGCCGCGCTGGAGGCCTGAAACGCCCCGGAGCTCCGGGGGGAGCGCCCCGGCGCACACATCGAGGCGCATGTGAGCCGAATGCGACCGTCGTGCGACCGGAGTTGACCGCATCACCCGTAATGGTCCGCCCAACTCGGGTTCCGCTGGACCCCGTTGGGGGAAGGAGGTTCCCCACACAGCCGGGCCGACCTCGGGGAGGGGCACGTGCTCAACAGCGCACACGCACACCATGCGGACGTGGTCATCGTAGGAGCCGGGGTCTCCGGACTCGCGGCAGCGCACCACCTGGTCGCGGCCGGGGTCACGGTCATCGTCCTGGAGGGCGCGGCCGACGCCGGCGGCCGGATGGCCACCGAGACCGTGGACGGCTTCCGGCTCGACCGGATCGGCCAGTTCCTCAACACCGCCTACACCGAACCGGCCCGCACCCCGGGCCTGGAAGGCCTGGTCCTCAAGACCTTCGCGCCCGGCGCCCTCGTCCACAGCGACGGCAGGACGCTGCGCGCCGGCGCCCTCACCCCCGCCCGCGCCCTGACCAGCGGCTCCCTCGACCAGGCCCGGATCGGCGCGGCTCTCGCCCGCCTCGCCGCCCTGCCCGAGGAACGCCTCCTGGCCCGCCCCGAGCGCACCGCGCACGCCGCCCTGAGCTCCAGTCGCCTCGGTACGACGCTGCGCCCGCTCCTCGCCGCGCTCCTGCGCGACCCCGCACTCACCACCTCCAGCCGCGTTGCGGACCTGGCCCTGCGCACCTTCGCGCGCGGCCGCCTCGCCGTACCCGAGGGCGGCGCCGCCACCCTGCCCGGACTGCTCGCCGCCGCGCTGCCGCCCGGCACCGTGCGCACCGGGGTCCGGGTCCGCTCCGTCGCCACCAACCTGGTCACCACCGAGGAACACGGCGACTTCAGCTGCCGCTCCGCGGTCTTGGCCACCGGTGCCCGGGCCGCCGCCGAACTGCTCCCGGGCCTGCGCGTGCCCGCCTTCCACCCGGTGACCGTGATCCACCACGCCACCACCACCCCGCTCCCCTGGGACGGCTCGCTGCTCCTGGACGGGGACCCGGACTGGCCCGTCGCCCACACCGCGGTGATGAGCGCGGTCGACCCGACGCGCGCTCCCGCCGGCCGCAGCCTGGTCACCACCACCGTGCTCGGCCCGCCGCCGCCCACCCGGACGGTCGCCTCGCGCCTCGCCCGGCTCTACGAGACCGCGACCCGGGACTGGGAGCTGCTCGCCGTCCACCACACCCGCGAGGCCGTACCCGCCATGCCACCGGGACAGGACACCCGGCGCACCGTCAGGGTCCTGGCCGGGCTGTACGTGTGCGGCGACCACCGGGACACCAACACCGTCGAGGGGGCCCTGCGCTCCGCCCGCCGCGCCGCCGCCGCCGTCCTGCGCGACTTCGGCATCCCCGTCCCGACCGCCCCGGAAGCCACCCTCCCGGTGGCAGCCTGAGCCGGCCGGCGGGGCTGGCAAAACCAGCCCCGCCGGCGTTTGAGGCGCGGGGTCCGGGGCGGAGCCCCGGGAGCGGACCCGCAGGGGCACCACGGCGCAGCCCCTGAGCCCCCGCAGCCGACCCGCAGGGTCAGGACAGCGCGGCCACCCGGTCCCGGTACCCCCGCACCGCCGCCGCGTCCCGGTACGGCTCCAGCCGCCGCTCGAAGTCCCGTACGTACTCCACCGCCCGCACCGACCGCATCTCCATCGCCTGCTGCGCCGCCTCCGCGCCCAGCGCGCACGCCTGGTCCAGCTCGCCCAGCCCCAGTCGCGCCGTGGCCAGCACCACTCGGCAGAACAGCCGCGACCGCGCGTACGAGGGCGCCCGCGACTGCAGGGACCGCTCCGCGTGCTGCGCCGAGGCCCGGTACTGCTGCAGGTCCCGGTGGCAGTGTCCGAACTCGTCCGCGAGCTGCGCCTCGTCGTAGTCGCGCGCCCAGTGCGGTACGTCGTCCCCCGGCCGGGCCGCGCCCAGCGCCCGCTCGGCCCGCACCAGCGAGGCCGTCGACGCCCTGACCTCCCCGAGCACCGCGTGCCCGCGCGCCTCCGCCGAGTGCAGCAGCGCCTGCACCACCGGCGGCGGCCCGGAGCCCACGCCCTGCTGCGCCACCCGGGCCAGCTGCACCGCCTCCCGGCCGTGGCCGAGGTAGACCGCCTGCCGGCTCATCGTGATCAGCACGTACGCCCCGTACGGCCGGTCCCCGGCGGCCTGGGCCAGGCGCAGCGCCTGGACGAAGTACCGCTGGGCGAGCCCGTGCGCGGCGATGTCGTACGAGGTCCATCCCGCGAGCCGGGTGAGGTCGGCGGCGGCGGAGAACAGCCGGCGCCCGGTGGTCTCCCCGTAGGTGCCGCGCAGCATCGGCTCGGCCTCGTGCTCCAGGTACCGCACCAGGGCCTGGCGGGCATGGCCGCCCCCGTAGGCGTGGTCGAGGGTGCGGAACAGCTCGCCCACCGATCTGAGCGCCGCGATGTCACCGCCCGTGACCCGCTGCCCGGGACCGCGGTCGATCTGCCGCTGCCGGGGCACCGAGGTCCGGCCGGACACGGGACGACCCGGATCGAGGCGGCCCTGTTCGGGACGGCCCTGCTCGGGAACGCGCAGGGCGGCCTGCTCCGCGCCCCGGCCGACCCGCTCGTCGGCCCGCCCGATCAGCCAGTCCCGGCTGGGCACCACCAGCCCGGCCGGAGTGAAGGCGATCTTGCGCAGTTCGGCGTGCGAGCCGGAGTCCTTGCGCCACAGGCCGCTCGCGATGTCGACGGCCTCCTCGGGTGTGGCCGCGAACTCCAGCCCCGCGTACACCGGGGCGCACGCGTCCAGGCCCAGGTCCTGGGCCGACAGCCGCCGTCCCAGGCGCCGGGTGAACACCTCCGCGATCAGCGCCGGGGTGGTGCCGCGCGGCTGCTGCCCGCGCAGCCAGCGGGTCACGGAGGTCTTGTCGTACCGCAGATCGAGACCGTGCTCCAGACCGAGCTGGTCGACACGGCGGGCGAGCCCGGCGTTGGAGAACCCGGCCTCGGCGATCAGTGCCGAGAGCTGCCGGTTGGGGACACGCTGGGCAGGTCGTTCCGTCATCGGCTCCACGGTCTCCTGACGTGACGGACCGGAGACCCGGCCCTGTGAACGGCGTGAATGTAGCGGCGAACCCCGCCCGTACCGCCCTCTCTGTCCCACATTCATCCGATCGTGTGCAGAACCGGTGGGTCTCTTTACGGACCGACCCCCTCCACCCGCGTACGCTGCGCCCCATGACCCGCCGGCCCACCGGGGAGCCTCACCCCGGCAGCTGCGAGCGCCCCGACGGCGACGGCAGCCACGCAGAGTCCACGGCTCTGCCGCACGTGCCCGAGCTGGCCGCGCCCGAGCTGACCGAGGCGGAGTGCCGGCGCTGCGGGACCTACATCGCGGGTCTCGACGGGCGCTACGCGTGCGGGGTCTGCGGCTGGGTGAACGACCATTCCGAGGGGCACCGCCGGCTGCCCCGGGCGGACGAGGACCCGGACCGGCCGCCGAAGGGCCGCAGACGGCCGAAACAGCTCCCCGGACCCCCGGATCCCGGGCTTTGGGCCGGGTCCGGGACGGGCGGCTGACGGGGCCCGCGGGGGCCGCCGTACCCTTGCCTGGTGCGATAGGTGCACACAGCAAGTTCGTCGGCAGGTTCAACGAGGAGGCGCCGCGGTGGCTGAGCTTGGGTTTGTCCGCATGGGCTTCGGTCCGGAGGCCGTCGAGTACACGGTGGCCTGGGAAGAGCAGCGCCGGGTGCACGCGGCCCGTTTCGCGGACGAGATCGAGGACACCTGCCTGCTGCTGGAGCACCTGCCGGTCTACACGGCCGGCCGGCGCACCGCCGAGAACGAGCGCCCGCTCGACGGCACGCCCGTCGTGGACGTGGACCGCGGCGGCAAGATCACCTGGCACGGCCCGGGCCAGCTGGTCGGCTACCCGATCATGAAGCTGCCCCGCCCGGTCGACGTGGTCGCCCACGTCCGCCGCCTGGAGGACGCGCTGATCCGCACGGCCGCCGAATTCGGCCTGGAGACCACCCGCGTCGAGGGGCGCAGCGGGGTCTGGGTGCTCGGCGACCCGGTGGAGGAGCGCCCGAAGATCGGCGGTCTCTCGCTGGACTTCGACCCGAGGCTGCACGACGAGGAGTTCGACCCCCGGCTGAACGGCCCCGAGTACGCCCCGTCCAACGCAGGCCAGCGCCGCGAGGACCGCAAGCTCGCCGCCATCGGCATCCGGGTCGCCAAGGGCGTCACGATGCACGGCTTCGCGATCAACGTGAACCCCGACAACACCTGGTTCGACCGGATCGTCCCCTGCGGCATCCGCGACGCCGGTGTGACCTCGCTCTCGTACGAGCTGGGCCGCGAGATCACCATCGCCGAGGTGCTGCCGGTGATCGAACGGCACCTGAAGGACGTACTGGAGCAGGCGGAGCTGCGGCCGCGGGAGATAGAGCCCGCCGCGGGCTGATCCCGGGGGGACGCCGGGGAATGGGTCGGGCCGCCCGCAGGTTGGCCGACGTAAGAGCGTATGAAATTACGGGCGTACCCTGGTGGGCGCCGAAGAATCGAAGTCACAGGGAGCCGGTCGTGTCCGCAGTCGCACCCGACGGACGCAAGATGCTGCGCCTAGAGGTCCGTAACGCCCAGACGCCCATCGAGCGCAAGCCCGAGTGGATCAAGACGCGGGCCAAGATGGGTCCCGAGTACACCAAGATGCAGGCCCTGGTGAAGGGCGAAGGACTGCACACGGTGTGCCAGGAAGCCGGCTGTCCGAACATCTACGAATGCTGGGAGGACCGCGAGGCCACCTTCCTCATCGGTGGCGACCAGTGCACCCGGCGCTGCGACTTCTGCCAGATCGACACGGGCAAGCCCGAGGCGCTGGACCGCGACGAGCCCCGCCGCGTCGGCGAGTCCGTCGTCACGATGGACCTGAACTACGCCACCATCACGGGCGTCGCGCGCGACGACCTGGCGGACGGCGGCGCCTGGCTGTACGCGGAGACCGTGCGCCAGATCCACCAGCAGACGGCGGAGCGCGCGGCCGGCCAGACCAAGGTCGAGCTGCTGGCCCCGGACTTCAACGCGGTCCCGGAGCTGCTGGAGGAGGTCTTCGCCTCCCGCCCCGAGGTCTTCGCCCACAACATCGAGACGGTGCCGCGCATCTTCAAGCGGATCCGCCCCGGTTTCCGCTACGAGCGCTCGCTGGACGTCATCACGCAGGCGCGTGCGTACGGCCTGGTCACCAAGTCCAACCTGATCCTGGGCATGGGCGAGGAGCGCGAGGAGGTCAGCCAGGCGCTGAAGGACCTCCACGAGGCGGGCTGCGAGCTCATCACCATCACCCAGTACCTGCGGCCCTCGCCGCGTCACCACCCCGTCGAGCGCTGGGTGAAGCCGGCCGAGTTCGTGGAGCTGGCGCAGGAGGCCGAGGAGATCGGTTTCTCCGGAGTCATGTCCGGTCCGCTGGTGCGCTCCTCGTACCGCGCCGGCCGCCTCTACCAGCAGGCGATGGAGAAGCGCGCGACCGTCTGAGGAGCGGGCGCGTGAGGCGTGCGAGGCACGCGTGACGCGTGGTGCGGGTGGTATGTGAACTCGCGCACAAAGTCTTACTTACGGGTAACACCGCATCGATGCGGCCCCTAGGCTCTTGCTAGCGAGAGTCCGGTGGGCCGCATCAAGGTTTCATCACTGTTTGACCAGTCGGTCACGCCCTGGTAACACCAGTCGGTGACGATTGTTCGACGCACCGCACACACGCTTGGCCACCCCCGACGTGAGCACCGTGAAAGGGTCGACACCATGCAGGCCGCGCCCGTACGCGCCATCGCCATTCCTTCCTTCACCGACGCCGTCCGCGGCCTGGAGTCGCTGCTCATGAGCGGCGCCCGCCGGAACGCCTGGACGGCCGTCCTCGAAGACCGCCGCAGGGCCAAGGACCGGGTCGAAACCGAGCACGTACTCGAGGCCGCGGCGACCCGGACCGAGAAGGCCACGTAAACTTCGCTGCATGGCGAGGAAGTCAAACGCAGAGACTGCTGCGAACCCCGGGCGACTGAAGCAGATCGCCCTGACGTACAAGATGACGCGCAAGGCCGACCCGAAGGTCGGTCTGATCGTCGCGGGCGTGGGAATCGTCACCTTTGGTGTCTTTCTTGCGATCGGCTTCCTGATCGACCACCCGGTCTACCTGGGCATCCTGGGCTTCCTGGTGGCGTTCCTGG
The DNA here is from genome assembly GCF_045822005.1 of Streptomyces stoeckheimensis. Lineage (NCBI taxonomy): Bacteria > Bacillati > Actinomycetota > Actinomycetes > Kitasatosporales > Streptomycetaceae > Streptomyces > Streptomyces stoeckheimensis. Next base: position 6,409,095 of record NZ_CP169550.1, read on the forward strand.
CGATGGCGATCATCTTCGGACGGCGAGCCGAGACGGCCGCCTTCGGACAGATGGAGGGACAGCCGGGCGCGGCCGCGGCCGTACTGGACAACGTGGGCCGGGGCTGGACCACCACCCCCGCCGTCGCGATGAGCAAGCAGCAGGACATCGTCCACCGTGCCGTGGGCAAGGCCGGCGTGGTCCTGATCGCCGAGGGCAACCCGAACCGGGTGAAGCCGATGCTCGCGAACGAGAAGAAGAAGCTGGCCCGGATCATGCCCGACATCCCGGTCCACGACTTCATCGTGGGCAAGGGCGAGGGCGAGGTGCCGCTCAAGAAGGTCCGCACGACCCTGATGAAGCTGCCCCGTGTGCTCTCCGGGCCCCAGATCACCCAGGTCAACGACAGGCTGCGGGCCATGGGCGACTTGCTGAGCAACATGCCGATCCCGAAGGGCCCGATGCCCAAGGGGATGCGCATGCCGCGCGGCGGAAAGATGCGCTGATCCGCTTTTCGTATACGACACGGAGGGGCGCCCCGGGCCGATGGCCCGGGGCGCCCCTCCGTTTTCGTCCTGCTGTTGTCGTTCCTGCGTCTCAGATCCTGACCTGGACGGCGCGGCTGAGGCGGTCGTGCAGGCCGCGGCCGTCGCGGTCCCAGACGAGGGCGGGGATCAGCAGGGCGAGCAGTGCGGTGCGGAGCACCACCCGGCCGAATCCGAGCGGGCCGCCATCCTGCGAGACGACCCGGAGGCCCAGAATCCGCTTCCCGGGGGTAAAGCCCACGGTGCCGACCGTCAGGATCACCAGGGCGACGAAGACCGCCAGCGTCCAGTTCCCCGAGCCGTTCCAGTCACGGCCCGTGATCAGGCCGTACGCGATGAGCTGGCAGGCGATCCAGTCGATCGCCACGGCGCCGAGCCGGCGGCCGAAACGGGCCACCGAGCCGGGCCCCTGCTGCGGCAGGCCGAGCTGTTTGCCGGGGTACCCGAAGTCGGCACCCATCTCCTCGGCGGCCTCGCGGGGGCCGGAGAGCCAGGATCCGATTGCTTGCCTCTTGTCCACGCGAACACGGTACCTGTGCCGCTCGACGCCGTTCCGGCGGGACCCTGGTTAACTTGTGCGAAACAAATGGGTCATGCTTGAGAAACCCCGTCTGCTTATGGTCGGGTCAGCGTGCGGCACCGCACTGACGCACCACTAGCTATAAAACCCGCCCCTGCCCCGGGGCCGGGAGTAGGAGGAGTTGGATGTTCAAGAACGCCGACGAAGTGACGCAGTACATCCAGGAGAACGACGTCAAGTTCGTTGACGTCCGCTTCTGCGACCTGCCTGGTGTGATGCAGCACTTCACCATCCCGGGGCGGGCGTTCGACCCGAACGAGGAGCTGGCCTTCGACGGCTCCTCGATCCGCGGCTTCCAGGCGATCCACGAGTCCGACATGGCGCTGCGTGCCGACATCACCACCGCGCGCCTGGACCCGTTCCGCAAGGACAAGACGCTCAACATCAACTTCTTCATCCACGACCCGATCACGGGCGAGGCCTACAGCCGCGACCCGCGCAACGTCGCGAAGAAGGCCGAGGCGTACCTCGCCTCCACCGGCATCGCCGACACCGCGTACTTCGGCCCCGAGGCCGAGTTCTACGTGTTCGACAGCGTGCGCTTCGCGACCTCCGCGAACGAGAGCTTTTACCACATCGACTCCGAGGCCGGTGCCTGGAACACGGGCTCCGAGGAGAACAACCGTGGTTACAAGGTCCGCTACAAGGGTGGTTACTTCCCCGTAGCCCCGGTCGACCACTTCGCCGACCTGCGCGCCGAGATCTCCCTCGAGCTGGATGCCCAGGGCCTCCAGGTCGAGCGTCAGCACCACGAGGTCGGCACCGGTGGCCAGGCCGAGATCAACTACAAGTTCAACACGCTGCTCGCCGCGGCCGACGACCTGATGCTCTTCAAGTACATCGTGAAGAACGTCGCCTGGCGCAACGGCAAGACCGCGACCTTCATGCCGAAGCCGATCTTCGGTGACAACGGCTCGGGCATGCACGTGCACCAGTCGCTGTGGGCGAACGGCGACCCGCTGTTCTACGACGAGGCCGGCTACGCGGGCCTGTCGGACACCGCGCGCTACTACATCGGCGGCATCCTCAAGCACGCCCCGTCGCTGCTCGCCTTCACCAACCCGACGGTGAACTCGTACCACCGCCTGGTCCCGGGCTTCGAGGCGCCGGTCAACATGGTGTACTCGCAGCGCAACCGCTCCGCCGCGATGCGCATCCCGATCACCGGCTCGAACCCGAAGGCCAAGCGCGTCGAGTTCCGCGCCCCGGACCCGTCCTCGAACCCGTACCTGGCGTTCGCGGCGCTGCTCCTCGCGGGCCTCGACGGTGTGAAGAACAAGATCGAGCCGATGGAGCCGATCGACAAGGACCTCTACGAGCTCTCCCCGGACGAGCACGCGAGCGTCCCGCAGGTCCCGACCAGCCTCGAGGACGTCCTCAAGGCCCTCGAGGAGGACCACGAGTACCTCCTGGCCGGCGGTGTCTTCACCCCCGACCTGATCGAGACCTGGATCGACTACAAGCGCACCCACGAGATCGCCCCGATCGCGCAGCGCCCGCACCCGCACGAGTTCGAGCTCTACTTCGACCTCTAAGCCGTGCCGTGCTGACGCACTGATCACCTGAAGCCCCGCCCCTTCCTTCCGGAGGGGGCGGGGCTTCGGTCTTGTGCCGCGCATGCCTCACCGGCGCGTCGTCCTAGGCTCGGGGGATGGACGAATCCTGGAAGACCATCGGGGCCCTCGCGGCACGGTTCGACGAGCACGACCGGGAGCGCGGGGTGGAGCACGAGGAGAGCCTGACGCTGCAGATCCTGAAGATCGGGGAGGAGTTCGGGGAGGCCGCGCAGGCCGTGATCGGGGCCAAGGGGACCAATCCGCGGAAGGGGAACTCGCACACCTGGGGGGATGTGGAGGCGGAGGTCGCGGACGTCATCGTCACGGCGATGGTCGCGCTGGCCCGGATGCGGCCCGACGCCCCCGCCTTCTTCGCGGAGCACCTGCGGGAGAAGTCCGCCCGGTTCCTCTGACCACCACGGGCTCAGCGCGTCAGCGGCATCGCGCCCGTGAGGTCGCGCAGGCAGCGGATCGCGAGTTCCGCGGGGGAGCCGGGGCCCGCCGGCGAGGCGTCCGTGGTGGACCAGAGTTCCAGGGCGATGCGGATCGCGTCCGTGGCCGCCGCGGCGAGGAGGCGTACGGCGAGGGGTTCGGCGTCCGGGCCGGCGAGCCGGGCCACGACCGGGACCAGGCGCTCCTCGGACTCCTGGTTGACCCGGTACCAGACGGCGCGCAGCGCCTCGTCGTTCGCGGCGGCGCGCAGCAGGCCGCGGGTGACCTCCAAGCCCTCCTCGAGGGCCTGCGGGCCCGTGAGGGAACGGGTGACGGCGCGCTCCAGGGCCTCGGTGAGCGGGGTGCCGGGGTCCTCCTCGGCGAGCAGCGCGCGCCAGGCGTCGCCGCCGCCCGCGAGCAGGGGGGCGACGGCTTCCTGCTTGTTGCGGAAGTAGCGGTAGAAGGTGCGCAGCGCGACGCCCGCGCGGTGGGCGATGTCCTCGGCGGTGGTGCCGTCGGGGCCGTGCTCGGCGAAGAGTTCGCAGGCGGCGCGGGCGATGTCGAGCTGGGTGGCCGCCTTGCGGCGCTCGTTCAGCGACTGGGCTCCGGGGCCGGCCTGGGGAGAGTACGGACGAGGGGATCTCACCGGGGAAGGATACCTCGGGCCCGAGAGGCAAATGCATGTTTTGACAGGGTGGCAAAACGTGTCATCGCGGGAGTACGCTCCTCCCCATGAACCGTTACGAAGGACGTCGCGTCCTCATCACCGGCGGCGGCTCCGGCATCGGCCAGGCCACCGTCCACCGCATCCTGTCCGAGGGCGGCCGCGTCCACACCGTGGACGTCAACGAGGCCGGCCTCAAGGCCACCGCCGACCAGGCCGCCGCCGACGGGCACGCGGACCGCCTGACCACCGCGGTCCTGGACATATCCGACGAGGCCGCGGTCAAGGCGGGCATCGCCGCCGCCGTCGACTCCCTCACCGGGATCGACGTACTGGTCAACGCCGCGGGCATCCTGCGTTCCTCGCACACCCATGCGACCACGCTCGAGTTCTGGAACAAGATCATCGCGGTGAACCTGACCGGTACGTTCCTGGTCATCCGGGAGTCGCTCCCCGCGCTGCTGGCGGGCGACCAGCCGGTCGTCGTCAACTTCAGCTCCACCTCGGCGTCCTTCGCCCACCCCTACATGTCCGCCTACGCGGCCAGCAAGGGCGGCATCCAGTCCATGACCCACGCCCTCGCCGCCGAGTACAGCAAGCAGGGCCTGCGCTTCGTCGCCGTCGCGCCCGGGTCCATCGAGAGCGGCATGACCACCGGCACCGGCCCCGGCCTGCCCGAGGACACCGACTGGAGCCTGTTCGCCAAGCTCGCCCCGGCCCTCGGCCAGGGCTTCGCCGGCCCGCAGACGGTCGCCGGCGTCGTCGCCATGCTGGGCTCCGAGGACGGCGCCTTCATCACCGGCACGGAGATCCGCATCGACGGCGGCACGCACTACTGACCGAGACGAAGGGGCGTCAGCCCCTGAAGCGGTCCCACAGCCGGGGGAAGCGCTCCGCGAGCACGGCTTCGTTCTCGAAGTCCAGCGCGGCGCCCTCCGGCTCGGCCGCCTGCAGCGGGATCCCCAGATCCGGCGCGACCGCCCCGGTCAGCTGCTCGTACGCCTCGTCCGCCGCGTACCCCAGCTCCTCGCCGTCCCCGTCGATCTCCTCGTCGAACTCGTCGAGGAGCTCCGCCAGCTGGTCGGGATCGTGCACCCCGCCCTCGAAGACCTCCCGGCCCTGGCCGATCAGCCAGCACCGGAAGTAGTCGAACGCGTCGTCGCTCGCCCCGTCGAGCAGCACCCACGCCGCGCCCCACAGGTCCCAGGTGTACGCCCGGTTGTACCGCGACTCGAAGTGCCGGGCGAAGTCCAGGACGGAGTCCGGGTCGAGCTGTGCCAGCCGCTCCACGAGCAGCTCGGCGTGTTCCTCGGGGTCGCCCTCGGCGGCCTCGCGGGTACGGTCGACCATCTCCCAGAACTCCGTCTCGTCCATCACCGCTCAAGCATCACGGGTACGCCCCCTCGCCGCCACCGCGCATACGGCCAAAGGCCGGTGGTTGCCCCCCAACCGGCCCCATACTCGGATCCGGACCGCGGGTGTCGAGTCGGGGAGGACCGGATGAGGGGGGAAGTACTGGAAGGCCGGTACCGACTCGAGGACCGCCTCGGCGGCGGGGGCATGGGCGAGGTGTGGAGCGCCTGGGACGAGCGGATGCAGCGCCGGGTCGCCGCCAAACTGGTCTCCGCCACTCCGATGCTGTCCGGCATGGACGCCGAGGAGATCGAGAGTCGCTTCCTCGCCGAGGTCCGCTCGGCCGGCAACCTCCCCCACCGGCACACCGTGACCGTCCACGACTGCGGGGAGGCGGAGATCGGCGGTCGCCGCATCCTCTACATGGTCATGGAACGCCTGGACGGCCGTACCCTCCACGAGGCCTTCCGGGAATCGGGCCGCGTCCCCTGGTACGTGCTCGTCGACTGGGCCGGGCAGGTGGCCGCCGCACTGGCCGCCGCACACGAGCGGGGCGTGATCCACCGGGACATCAAACCGTCCAACGTGATCCTCACCGCCGACGGCGTCATCAAGGTCCTCGACTTCGGCATCGCCAAGTTCCTGGGCGAGACCCTCTACCGCGCGGGACGCACGGTCACCGGTGCCACCCTGGGCACCCCCGAGTACATGTCCCCCGAGCAGGCCCGCGGCGAGCCCGACATCGACCAGCGCAGCGACCTCTACTCCCTGGGCTGCCTCATGTACCACGGCTTGGCGGGGGAGCCCCCGTTCCGGGCCGACAGCCAGCTGGCCGTCCTGCACCGGCAGATCTCCGACGCCCCCGCCGCCCTCGCCCCGCGGGTGCGCGGTCTGCCCGAGGAGCTGGACGTCCTGATCGCCGGGCTCCTGAGCAAGTCCCCCGCGGACCGGCCCGAGAACGCCGCGAAGGTGCTCCGCGCACTCCGGCTCATCCCGGGCATCGCGGGCAAGCAGCACTTCAGCTGGTCCGACGAGGGCCGGCAGGCGGTGGCACTGATGGACGAGGCCCGCGTCGTGGCCGCGGCGGTGCGCCGGGAGGCGGTCGGCAAGGCGGAGGGGCTGCTCAAGGAGGCGGAGGCCAAGTCCGCCGAACTGGAACGCCGGGCGGCGGCACTGCTCGACGAGGCCCGGGCCGAGGCGGCCGAGATCCGCGCGGGGCTCGCCGCGGTGGAGGACCGCCGCCGCAGGGCGGCGGACCACCTCGCGCGCCTCGGGGAGCTGCTCGCCGACGACCGGGCGGTCTCCCTCCGGGAGCACGGCTCGGGGACGCGGCCCGCAACGCCGCGAGGCGGCCCGCCCCCTCAGGGGCGGACCGCCTCACGGTCGGATCGCTCGTGACGCCTTACAGGCCGTAGCGCTCCCGGGCCTCCTTGATGGAGGACGCCGGGACCTCGCCGCGGCGGGCGAGCTGGGCCAGCGCGGCCACCACGATCGACTGGGCGTCGACACCGAAATGGCGGCGGGCGCCCTCGCGGGTGTCGGAGAGGCCGAAGCCGTCCGTGCCCAGCGAGGTGTAGTCCTGCTCGACCCACTGGCTGATCTGGTCCGGGACCTGACGCATCCAGTCGGAGACGGCGAGCACCGGGCTGGTGACGCCCTCCAGGGCACGGGTGACGAACGGGGTGCGCATCTCCCCGCGCAGCAGCGCCTCGTCGCACTCCAGCGCGTCGCGGCGCAGCTCGCCCCAGGAGGTGGCGGACCAGACGTCGGCGGCCACGTTCCAGTCGGCGGCGAGCAGCTTCTGCGCGTCGAGGGCCCAGTGGATGGCCGTACCGGAGGCCATCAGCTGGATCTTCGGGGCGTCGGCGGCCGGGGCCGCCTCCGCCAGGTCCGCCGCCGTGTTGAAGCGGTAGAGACCGCGCAGGATGCCCTCTTCCACGCCCTCGGGCATGGCCGGCTGCGGCTTCGGCTCGTTGTAGACCGTCAGGTAGTAGAAGACGTCTTCCGGCTTCTCGCCGTACATCCGGCGCAGACCGTCCTTGACGATCACCGCGATCTCGTACGCGAAGGCCGGGTCGTAGTTGAGCGACGCCGGGTTCGTGGACGCGATCAGGTGCGAGTGGCCGTCCGCGTGCTGCAGACCCTCACCCGTCAGGGTGGTGCGGCCGGCGGTGGCGCCGACGATGAAGCCCTTGCCGAGCTGGTCGGCGAGCTGCCACATCTGGTCGGCCGTGCGCTGCCAGCCGAACATCGAGTAGAAGATGTAGAACGGGATCATCGGCTCGCCGTGCGTCGCGTACGACGTACAGGCGGCGATGAAGTCGGCCATGGCGCCGGCCTCGGTGATCCCCTCGTTGAGGATCTGGCCGTCCTTGGCTTCCTTGTAGTACATCAGCTGGTCGCGGTCGACCGGCTCGTACGTCTGGCCCAGCGGCGAGTAGATGCCGGCCGACGGGAAGAGGGACTCCATACCGAAGGTACGGGCCTCGTCCGGGACGATCGGAACCCAGCGCTTGCCGGTCTCCTTGTCCCGCATCAGGTCCTTGACGAGCCGGACGAAGGCCATGGTGGTGGCCATCTCCTGCTTGCCGGAGCCCTTGAGCAGCGGGGCGAAGGAACGGTCCGCCGGAGCCGGCAGGGCCACGTGCTTGACCTTGCGGGCCGGGGCCGGGCCGCCGAGCGCCGCGCGGCGCTCGTTCAGGTACTGGACCTCGGGGCTGTTCGCGCCCGGGTGGCCGTACGGGACCTGGCCGTCGGCGAAGGCGCTGTCCGGGATCGGGAGCCCAAGGAGGTCACGCATGTCCTTGAACTCGTCGATCGTCAGCTTCTTCATCTGGTGGTTCGCGTTCTTCGACTCGAACCCGGCGCCCAGCGTGTAGCCCTTGACGGTCTGCGCGAGGATGACCGTCGGAGCACCCTTGTGCTCCAGGGCGGCCTTGTACGCGGCGTAGACCTTGCGGGGCTCGTGGCCGCCGCGGGAGGTGTGGAAGCACTCGGCGATCTTCGCGTCGGAGAGCACACCGGCCAGCTGCACGAGCTCGGCGTTGGCGCCGAAGAAGTGCTGGCGGATGTAGGCCACGTCGCGGGTCGCGTACGTCTGGAACTGCGCGTCGGGTACCTCGCGCAGGCGGCGTACCAGGGCGCCCGTGGTGTCGAGCTGGAACAGCTCGTCCCAGGCGGAGCCCCACAGCGACTTGATGACGTTCCAGCCGGCGCCGCGGAACTGGGCTTCCAGCTCCTGCACCACGCGGAAGTTGGCGCGGACCGGACCGTCGAGGCGCTGCAGGTTGCAGTTGATGACGAAGGTCAGGTTGTCGAGCTGCTCGCGGGAGGCCAGGGCCAGGGCGGCGGTCGACTCGGGCTCGTCCATCTCGCCGTCGCCCAGGAAGGCCCAGACGTGCGAGTTGGCGGTGTCCTTGATGCTCCGGTTCTGCAGGTAGCGGTTGAAGCGCGCCTGGTAGATCGCGGAGAGCGGGCCGAGGCCCATGGAGACCGTCGGGAACTCCCACAGCCACGGCAGGCGCCGCGGGTGGGGGTAGGACGGGAGGCCGTTGCCGCCGGCCTCCTGGCGGAAGTTGTCGAGCTGCTGCTCGGAGACCCGGCCGTCGAGGAAGGCGCGGGCGTAGATGCCGGGGGAGGCGTGGCCCTGGATGTAGAGCTGGTCACCCGATCCGTCGGCCTCCTTCCCGCGGAAGAAGTGCTGGAAGCCGGTCTCGTACAGCCACGCGGCGGAGGCGAAGGTGGCGATGTGGCCGCCGACGCCGTACTTGGAGCCGCGGGTCACCATGGCGGCCGCGTTCCAGCGGTTCCAGGCGGTGATCTTGGCTTCCATCGCCTCGTCGCCGGGGAACTCGGGCTCCGCGGCGGTGGGGATGGTGTTGACGTAGTCCGTCTCAAGGAGCTTCGGCAGCGCGAGACCGGCGGCCTCGGCGTGCTGAAGGGTGCGACGGAGCAGGTATTCGGCGCGGCGCGTACCGGCGGCCTTGGCGACTGCGTCGAGCGAGGCCGCCCATTCGGCGGTCTCCTCGGTGTCGCGGTCCGGGAGCTGGTCGAGCTCGCTCGGAAGCTTTCCTACGGGGTCGGACATCGGTGTGCGCCGCCTTCCGGACAAAGGAGAGGTGGTGAAGAAATCCCTGACGGGCAGGACAGGGTCGTTGGACCCGGGTGGGGTCCGCGGATGACTGTAAGGCGCTGATCGATGATCGATCAAATGAAAGTGACGAAGAAACGTCAATCTGACAAAAGTCGGCACCGGGTGCCATGAAAATGGGCACCCAGTGCCGGTCAAAACGGGACGAGACGGGCGCTCGAGCGCGTCTCGAAGGGCGAGATCAAGCCCGCGGCGCGCACCCCAGAACGTGCCGCTTCACGAGCAGGCCGATCTCCGGATCCTGATTGCGGAAGGCGTCCACAAGGGCTTCGTGCTCTTCGGCGTAGGACTTCTGGACGGTTCCCAGCCACCGGATGGACAGGGCCGTGAAGACCTCGATGCCCAGGGACTCCCAGGTGTGCAGCAGCACGCTGTTCCCGGCGGCCCGCACCATCTCCCGGTGGAAGCCCACGGTGTGCCGCACCTGGGCCGTGCCGTCCGCGCTGCGGTCGGCCTCCCACAGGGCCGCCACGTGCGGTTCCAGGGCCGAGCAGTCGGCCGCCAGCCGGGGCGCGGCCAGCTCGGCCGCGATCTGCTCCAGGCCCGCCCGGACCGGATAGATCTCCTCCAGGTCCGCCGCCGACAGGTTCCGTACGCGCACGCCCTTGTTCGGCGCCGACTCGATCAGCCGCAGCGTCTCCAGCTCGCGCAGGGCCTCGCGCACGGGCGTCTGGCTGACCTCGAGCTCCACGGCGATCCGGCGCTCCACGATCCGCTCACCGGGCTTCCAGCGCCCGCTGACGATCCCCTCCACGATGTGCTCGCGGATCTGCTCGCGCAGCGAGTGCACGACGGGTGGGGTGATCATCGGGGCTTCATCTCCTGAGGGGTGTGCAGGGGCATGCGGGGCCTTGATGCGTAGACAATACGGCGGAGCCGCTCGTCGCGATGCGTTCCTGGTCAGGGGCGCAGCGTGAGGCTGGTTACAGCGGCCGGCCGGAGGGGCTCAGGGTACGACGACGGCGCCCCCGCCCGGGACGTACATCCCGGGCGGGGGCGCCGTGCGCGACAGACGTGGAGCGCTGCCGCAGAGAGCCTTACAGGCCGAGCTCGACCTCGAACTCGCCGGCCTCGAGGATCGCCTTGACGGCCGAGAGGTACCGGGCCGCGTCCGCGCCGTCCACCAGGCGGTGGTCGTAGGACAGGGTCAGGTACGTCATGTCGCGGATGCCGATGTTCGTGCCCTCGGCGGTCTCGATGACCACCGGGCGCTTGACCGTCGCGCCGATGCCCAGGATGGCGACCTGGTTCGGGGGCACGATGACCGTGTCGAACAGCGCACCGCGCGAGCCGGTGTTGCTGATGGTGAAGGTCGCGCCCGACAGCTCGTCCGGCGTGATCTTGTTGCCGCGGACCTTGGAGGCCAGGTCGGCGGTCGCCTTGGAGATGCCCGCCAGGTTGAGGTCACCGGCACCCTTGATGACCGGGGTCATCAGGCCCTTCTCGGAGTCCACGGCGATGCCGATGTTCTCCGAGTCGAAGTAGGTGATGGTGCCCTCGTCCTCGTTGATCCGGGCGTTGACGACCGCGTGGGCCTTCAGCGCCTGGGCCGCGGCCTTGACGAAGAACGGCATCGGGGACAGCTTGACGCCCTCGCGGGCGAGGAAGCCGGCCTTGGCCTTCTCGCGCAGCTTCATGATCTTGGTGATGTCCACCTCGACCACGGAGCTGAGCTGCGCCTGCGAGTGCAGGGCCTTCATCATGTTGTCGCCGATGACCTTGCGCATGCGGGTCATCTTGACGGTCTGACCGCGGAGCTCCGAGACGGCAGCGACCGCGGCCTTGGCGGCCGGAGCGGCAGCGGCCGGGGCGGCAGCGGCGGCCTTGGCGGCCTCGGCGGCGGCCAGGACGTCCTGCTTGCGGATGCGGCCACCGACACCGGTGCCCGAGACCGCGGACAGGTCGACGCCGGACTCCGTGGCGAGCTTGCGCACCAGCGGGGTCACGTAGGCGCCCTCGTCACCGGCGGAAACCGGGGCGGCGGGAGCGACCGGAGCCGGGGCGGCGACCGGAGCCGGAGCGGCCACGGGAGCCGGAGCGGCAACCGGGGCGGCGACGGGCGCCGGAGCGGCCGCGACCGGAGCCGGGGCGGCCACGGGGGCCGGAGCGGCAACCGGGGCAGCCGCGACCGGAGCCGGGGCGGCGGCGGCCGGAGCGGCCGCGGGAGCCGCGCCCGCCGCGCCGATGACGGCCAGACGCGCGCCGACCTCGGCGTTCTCGTCCTCGGCGACCAGGATCTCCAGCAGGACGCCGGCGACCGGGGCGGGGATCTCGGTGTCGACCTTGTCGGTCGAGACCTCCAGCAGCGGCTCGTCGGCCTCGACCGACTCGCCGACCTGCTTCAGCCAGCGGGTGACGGTGCCCTCGGTGACGGACTCGCCCAGGGCGGGGAGCACGACATCGGTACCGGCGGCGGCCGGAGCGGCGGCGGCCGGAGCGGCCGGGGCCTCGGCGACCGGGGCGGGGGCCGCGGGGGCCTCCACGACCGGAGCCGGAGCGGCCGGGGCCTCGGCGGCCGGAGCGGCGACCGGGGCCGGCGCGCCCGAACCGTCGTCGATGACGGCCAGCTCGGCGCCGACCTCGACGGTCTCGTCCTCGGCGACCTTGATGGAGGCCAGGATGCCCGACACGGGGGACGGGATCTCGGTGTCGACCTTGTCGGTCGAGACCTCGAGCAGCGGCTCGTCGGCCTCGACGCGCTCGCCCTCGGCCTTCAGCCAACGGGTGACAGTGCCCTCAGTGACGCTCTCACCGAGCGCCGGAAGGGTTACGGAAACCGACATGGTTTCAGTTGCTCCTAACGAATGTGCGGAAGTGGTCGTCGCGCCCAGTGACGATTAGTCGTGTGCGTGCAGCGGCTTGCCGGCGAGTGCCAGGTGAGCCTCGCCCATCGCCTCGTTCTGCGTCGGGTGCGCGTGGATGAGCTGCGCGACCTCGGCCGGCAGGGCTTCCCAGTTGTAGATCAGCTGGGCCTCGCCGACCTGCTCGCCCATCCGGTCACCGACCATGTGGACGCCGACCACGGCACCGTCCTTGACCTGGACGAGCTTGATCTCGCCCGCGGTCTTCAGGATCTTGCTCTTGCCGTTGCCCGCCAGGTTGTACTTGAGGGCCACGACCTTGTCCGCGCCGTAGATCTCCTTGGCCTTGGCCTCGGTGATGCCGACGGAGGCGACCTCGGGGTGGCAGTACGTGACGCGCGGGACGCCGTCGTAGTCGATCGGGACGGCCTTGAGGCCGGCCAGACGCTCCGCGACCAGGATGCCCTCGGCGAAGCCGACGTGCGCGAGCTGCAGGGTCGGGGCGAGGTCACCGACGGCCGAGATGGTCGGCACGTTGGTCTGCATGTACTCGTCGACCACGACGTAGCCGCGGTCCATCGCGACGCCCTGCTCCTCGTAGCCCAGGCCCTGGGAGACGGGGCCGCGGCCGATCGCGACCAGCAGCACCTCCGCCTCGAAGGTCTTGCCGTCGGCCAGGGTGACCCGCACACCGTTCTCGGTGTACTCGGCCTTGTCGAAGAAGGTGCCGAGGTTGAACTTGATGCCCCGCTTGCGGAACGCGCGCTCCAGCAGCTTGGAGCTGTTCTCGTCCTCGACCGGCACGAGGTGCTTGAGGCCCTCGACGATGGTGACGTCGGTGCCGAAGGACTTCCACGCCGAGGCGAACTCGACGCCGATGACGCCGCCGCCCAGGACGATGGCGGACTCGGGCACGCGGTCCAGGACCAGCGCGTGGTCCGAGGAGATGATGCGGTTGCCGTCGATGGTCAGGCCCGGCAGCGAGCGCGGTACGGAGCCGGTCGCCAGGAGCACGTGGCGGCCCTGGATGCGCTGGCCGTTCACGTCGACGGACGTCGGCGAGGAGAGGCGGCCCTCACCCTCGATGTAGGTCAGCTTGCGGGAGGCGACCAGACCCTGCAGACCCTTGTACAGGCCCGCGATGATGTCGTCCTTGTACTTGTGCACACCCGCGATGTCGATGCCCTCGAAGGTGGCCTTGACACCGAACTGGGCGGCCTCGCGAGCCTGGTCCGCGATCTCGCCCGCGTGCAGCAGAGCCTTCGTGGGGATGCAGCCGTTGTGCAGGCAGGTGCCGCCGAGCTTGTTCTTCTCGATCAGGGCAACGTCCAGACCCAGCTGGGATGCGCGCAGTGCCGCGGCGTAGCCGCCACTGCCGCCACCGAGGATCACTAGGTCGAAAACGGTGCTGGCGTCGTTCGCCACGTCACGTCCTCCATGCATGTGCGCCGAGCACCGGTCCTCTGTGACCGGGCGGCGGCTGGTATACGGCCGCTTTTTCTTCGGCCCTGTGGTGGGGGCCCTGTCCTGCCGAGAACCCATCTTCGCATTTGTCGGCGGAACGCGGGACGCCGGGCCTGCCCTCAGTCAGGTCGTTCTGCCCGAACCGGGGGTTACCGCAGCGTAGAAACCTACGGATTTCGTTGGCAGCGAACGGGCCCCGGCCGCGATCAGAAAATCTGATCATGGCCGGGGCCCGTGTGGAGCCGGGACTCCGGGTGTCAGCCCAGGTCGCCCGTGGCGGTGCGCTCGGCCAGCCGGACCAGGGTCCGGACGGCGGAGCCGGTGCCGCCCTTGGGGGTGTAGCCGAACGGGGCGCCCTCGTGGAAGGCGGGGCCCGCGATGTCGAGGTGGGCCCAGGTGATGCCCTCGCCGACGAACTCCTGCAGGAAGAGGCCGGCCACCAGGCCGCCGCCCATCCGGACACCCATGTTGGCGATGTCGGCGGTGGGGGAGTCCATGGACTTGCGCAGGTCCTCGGGGAGCGGCATCGGCCAGGAGGCCTCGCCGACCTCCTCGGCGATCTCGTGGATGGAGGTGCGGAAGGCGTCGTCGTTGGCCATGATGCCGAAGGTGCGGTCGCCCAGGGCCATCACCATGGCGCCGGTCAGGGTCGCCACGTCGACGATCGCGTCCGGGTTCTCCTCGGAGGCCTTGGTCAGCGCGTCGCCCAGGACCAGACGGCCCTCGGCGTCCGTGTTGAGCACCTCGACCGTCTTGCCGCTGTACATGCGCAGCACGTCGCCGGGCTTGGTGGCCGAGCCGGAGGGCATGTTCTCGGCGAGCGCGAGCCAGCCGGTGACGTTGACCTGGAGGCCGAGCTTGGCGGCCGCGACGACGGAGGCGAAGACGGCGGCGGCGCCGGCCATGTCGCACTTCATCGTCTCGTTGTGGCCGGCCGGCTTCAGGGAGATGCCGCCCGAGTCGTAGGTGATGCCCTTGCCGACGAAGGCGAGGGTCTTCTCCGCCTTGGCGTGGGTGTAGGAGAGCTTCACCAGGCGCGGCGGGTTCTCGGAGCCCTTGCCGACGCCCATGATGCCGCCGTAGCCACCCTTGATCAGGGCCTTCTCGTCCAGGACCTGGACCTTGATGCCGTTCTCCTTCGCGGTCGCACCGGCGACTGCTGCGAAGGCCTCGGGGGTGAGGTCGTTCGGCGGGGTGTTGACGAGGTCACGGGCGATGTTGATCTCGGTCGCGACGATCGTGGCGCGCTCGGCCGCGGCCTTGTGCTCCTTGTCGCGCGGCTTGGCGCCGAGCAGGGCGATCTCGGCGAGCGGCTGCTTCGGGCCGCCGTTCTTGGAGCCGGCGGCCTTCTTCTCGCCGCCCTGGTAGGCGGTGAAGGCGTACGCGCCCAGCAGCGCGCCCTCGGCCACGGCCGTCACGGCGGAGGCGTCGTCCAGGGGGAGCGCGAAGGCGGCCTTCTTGGTGCCGTGCAGGGCACGGGCGGCGGCGCCGGCGGCGCGGCGCAGCGCCTCCTCGTCGTAGGACTCGTCCACGTCGGGAAGGGAGCCCAGCCCGACCGCCAGCACGACCGGGACCTTGAGGCCGTCCGGGGCCGGCAGCTTGGTGGTCTCGCCTTCGGCGCCCGAGGCACCGAGCGCGTCGAGCACGGCGGCGAGCTTGCCGTCGTACGCCTTGTCCACGGCCTCGGCGCCCGCGGCGACGACGGGGCCCTTGGGGCCCTTCGCCACGCCGACGACGAGGACGTCGGCGCGCAGCGTCGCCGGTCCGGCAGTGCTGAGAGTCAGAGCAGTCACGGTGGTGAATTCTCGCTTCCGTTTTGGTGGTGTGGGCCGAGTGGGTGGACGGCCGTCCGTAGCGATCGTATTCGGGCCCGATGGCCGCCGGAAACGAGCCTACGCGTACGTACTGGTCCGCACGTCACTCGAAGGTTTGGCAAGTTGTTCGATCTAGAGGTCGCCGGGTTCACCCATCTGTGGACTCTGTTCCACGTTTGCCTCTTAGACCTGACGAGGTCCGAAACACTCGGACCACTCTCGCAAGGGGACGCGGGGTCCCTTTGCATCATTTCCACAGAAGCCTCCCCGGTCTGGCCCCATGCCACAGGCCGAAGTCGAGGATCTGCGGGGGGAAAGGCCGAAATGGTCCACAAGAACCGGATGAACAGGCTCGCCGCCGTCTGCCTCGCGGCCGCCATAGCATCCGTCGCGGTACCGGGAGCAGCCGCGCAGGCCGCGGTGACTCCGAGGATCGACCTGCGGGTGCTCGTCGTCGACGACGGCGGGAGCTCGGTCGAGGCGATCACGGCGGAGCTCCGCGACACGGGGGTTCCGTACACCCGCATCGACCTGGGCAGCGGGAGCCGCCCGGTCGTCAACGCGGCGTTCCTCGCCGACACGGTCGACGGCCGGCCGCGCGCCAAGTTCCAGAGCGTGGTGCTGCCGAACGAGGATCCGTTCGGAGCGGGTTCGGCCGAGATGGCCGCCCTCGCCGCGTACGAGACGACGTACGGGATCCGCCAGGTCGACGCGTACACCTGGGCGCACCCGGGCGTCGGCCTGGAGTACACCGACAACGGCGGCTACAGCGGGACCCTCGACGGCACCCGGGCCGCCGTCACCGCCGCCGGCAAGGCGGGCCCCTTCGCCTACCTCGGGGGGCAGGTGGACTTCGAGGACAACTCGCCGCTGATCCCCGAGAGCTACGGGTTCATGGCCAAGCCGCGGACCGGCTACACCAGCTACCTCGACGCCCCGGTCGGCTCCGGACGGGCCTCGCTCGTCGGCGAGTACACCCACGACGGACGCAGCGAACTGGTCGTCACCTTCGGCTACAACCAGTACCAGCAGCAGTTCCGGCTGCTGGCCCGGGGCATCGTCGAGTGGATGACCCAGGGCGTCCACCTCGGCCAGGAGCGCAACTACTTCGCGGTCCACGTCGACGACGTCTTCGCGCCGGACGCCCGCTGGAACAAAGACCTGAACTGCACCCCCGGCGACTACGCCTGTGCCGGCGGCGAGGGCCAGGAGTCCACGATCCGGATGACGGCCGCCGACGCCGTGTACGCGGCGCAGTGGCAGACGTCCAAGAACTTCAAGCTCGACATGCTCTTCAACGGCGGCGCCGGTGAGGAGTGGAAGGCGGAGAACGGCGGAGTCGACGCCCTGACCGCCCAGCTGGTCGCCGACCGGGCGAAGTACCGGTGGATGAACCACACCTACACCCACCCGTTCCTCGGCTGCGTCCAGGACACCACCACCATCCCGTGGACCTGCACGAAGAACAGCGCCGGCGCGATCAACTACATGAGCCGCGCCGAGATCTCGGCCCAGATCCGGGACAACAACAACTGGGCCGCCGCCAAGGGCATCACCACCGACCGCACCGAACTGGTCACCGGTGAGCACTCCGGCCTCAAGACCCTCCCGCAGCAGCCCCAGGACAACCCCAACCTGGCCGGTGCGCTCGCCGACAACGGCGTGAAGTGGGCGGGCAGCGACAACTCCCGCGAGCCCGTGCAGCGGCCCGTGGGCTCCTCACTGACCGTCCCCCGGTACCCGATGAACGTGTACTACAACACGGGCACCAACGCCGAGATGGCCGACGAGTACAACTGGATCTACACCAGCCGGGCCCACGGCGGCAGCGGCATCTGCGAGGACAACCCCGGCACCTCCACCTGCCTGCCGGCCCCGCTCGACGCGGCCACGGGCTACCTGGACTACATCGTCCCGGCCGAGGCCAGGACCGCCATGCGGCACGTCCTCAACAACGACCCGCGCCCGCACTACGTCCACCAGTCCAACCTCGCCGAGGACCGCACCCTCTACCCGGTGCTCAACCAGGTCCTCGACACCTACCGCACCCTCTACGCGCCCTCCGCGCCGATCGTGAACCAGAGCATGAAGGACACCGGCATCGAGCTCCAGCGCCGCGCGGCCTGGAACGCCGCGGTCGCCGCCAACCAGGTCACCGCCTACCGCATCGGCAAGGTCGTCACCGTCAAGGCGCCCTCCGGAGTCGTGGCCCCGGTCACGGCGCCCACCGGCACCAAGAAGCAGCTCCTGCTGGGCACCGCGGACTTCGGCACCGCCTACGCCGGCTCCCGCTCAGCCTGGACGGCTCCCGAGCTGCTCCAGAGCGCCGTCACGCTGAACACGCCCTGACGCTCCGCCTGCCCTGACCAGCCGGGCACGCACGTACAAGACAGCCACGCGTACCACCTAGCGCCGGCGCTCCGCGAACCACGGGCGCCGGCCCCTTTTCCGTCCTTGGGGGGACACACCGCATGAGCCATGGGCGCCATGTCACCATGCTCACCGAAGGCACCTACCCGCACGTCCACGGGGGCGTCAGCACATGGTGCGACCAACTGGTCCGCGGCATGCCGGAGGTCGACTTCAACGTCATAGCCCTGACCGGCTCCGGACGCGAGCCGGTCACCTGGGAACTGCCGCGCAACGTCTACCGCCACACCAGCGTTCCCCTCTGGGGCGCCCCGCCGGCCCGCAGACTGCGTTCCGGCCTGCGGGGCAAGACCAAACGCGGTTTCGCCGAGACCTACGAGACCTTCCTGCTCTCCCTGCTCGACCCCGCGCGCGGCGGATTCTCCGAATCCCTGCGCGAACTGGCCCTGCTGGCCCGCTCCGGGCGCCTCGCCGCGGCCCTGCGCTCCGAATCGGTCCTGCGCCTGCTGATGACCGTCTGGACCCGCCCCGGCCTGGTCACCGCCGCCGCCGAGCCCACCATCCACGACGCGCTCACCGCCACCGACCTGCTGGAACACGCACTGCGCCCGCTGTCCGTACGGATCCCGCCCGACAGCGTCGCGCACGCCGTCAGCAGCGGACTGGCCACCCTCCCCGCGCTCGCCGCCAAGTACCTCGACCAGGTGCCCTTCCTCCTCACCGAGCACGGCATCTACCTCCGCGAGCGCTACCTCGGCTACCGCAGCGCCGAACAGCGCTGGCCCGTCAAGGCGCTCATGCTCGGCTTCTACCGCGAGCTCAACACCGAGGGCTACCGGCAGGCCGACCTGATCACCCCGTGCAACCAGTACAACCGCCGCTGGGAGGAGCGCGGGGGCGCCGACTCCGAGCGGATCCGCACCGTCTACAACGGCGTCGACCCGCACGCCTTCCCCGAGGCCGGCCCCGAACCCGAGGTACCCACCCTCAGCTGGTGCGGCCGCATCGACCCCATCAAGGACCTCGAAACCCTCGTCCGCGCCTACGCGTTCATGCGCGAGGAGCTCCCCGCCCTGCGACTGCGCCTCTTCGGCCCGGTCCCGGCGGGCTGCGAGGACTACAAGCTCAAGCTGGAGAAGCTCGCCGCCGAACTGGGCGTGAGCGACGGGATCACCTACGAGGGCCGCATCGACGACGTGGCCCGGGCCTACGGAGCCGGCTCCGTCGTGATGCTCTCCTCCATCAGCGAGGGCTTCCCCTTCTCCATCATCGAGGCCATGTCCTGCGGCCGCACCACCGTCTCCACCGACGTGGGCGGGGTCCGCGAAGCCGTCGGTGACACCGGGCTCGTCGTCCCGCCGCGCGAGCCCGAGACCATGGCCCGCGCCACCCTCGCCCTGCTCCGCGACGACGAACGCCGCGCGGAACTGGGCCGGATGTCCCGCAAGCGGGTGGTGGAGAAGTTCACGCTCCACCAGTCCGTGGACGGCTTCCGCCACATCTACCGCGAGCTCGCCGGCCAGCCCGTCCTGCCCGTCCACGTGGGCGACGAATGGACCCAGCGGCTCGCCGACCCCTGGTACAAGGAACTCGCCGCCGACGGGAGCCTGTGGTGAGCGGATCCCTCTGGCTCAAGCCGCCCGGCCCGGACGGGAGCTGGGTGGCCGTCGGCCACGCCGCGGCCGCCGGGCGCGGTACGGCGCCCGCCGCCGACGCGGCCGACGCCCTGCCCGGCATCCCCCGGCCGCGCCGCGAAGGAGGCGAAGGACGCGACGGACGCGACGGGCCGGCCGCCGACCCGATGGACGAACTCGCCGAGCGCCTAGCGGTGTTCATCGCCGCCGCCGTCCACCCCGACGAGATCGCCGCCGTCCTGGAATCCGACGGCATGACCGACGAACACATCCGCCTCGCCTACGGGCGCCAGGACTCCTTCGGCCTCGCCGAGGAGCTCTACGCGCGGGTGCCGCGCTCCTTCCCGGAGCCCGACCGGGTCCCCGACCCCTGGAAGGTGCCCCTCACCGCCTGCCTCCTGCGCGGGGTGATCTTCGCCCTGCCCGGGCTCGCCTACCTGCTGGGCGCGCCCCTGCTGGAGGGCCCCAAGGACCGGCTGGGCCTGCCCGCCGGGACGCTCACCCTGCTCGCCGGGGCGCTCATCGGCTGGGTCTGGGACCAGACCCTGTCCCACCGGGCGTACTCCTGGCTCGGCCTCGGCGACCGGGCCGCCGCCGGGCGGACCCTGCTCGCCGGAGCCCCCGCGGGGGCCCTCCTCGGTACCGCCGCCGCGCTGGCGGTACCCGGCGGGCCCCCCTTCTCCTACGCCTTCGCCGCCGGTCAGGCCCTGTACGTCGGGGCCGCCACCGTGCTGCTCGTCCTCGGGCGGGAGCGGCTGCTGCTGG
This sequence comes from Streptomyces stoeckheimensis, assembly GCF_045822005.1. Classification (NCBI taxonomy): domain Bacteria; kingdom Bacillati; phylum Actinomycetota; class Actinomycetes; order Kitasatosporales; family Streptomycetaceae; genus Streptomyces; species Streptomyces stoeckheimensis. The sequence goes on from NZ_CP169550.1 coordinate 6,429,202, forward strand.
CCGCGCTCGCACCGATGGCCGCCGGGGCCCTGCTCACGCTCCTCGTGGAACTGCCCGTCCCGGTCCGGGTGCTCCTGCTGACGGCCTCCCTCCTGGCCGCCTGCGCCCTGGCCGTACGGGAACTGCCGCTGGCCGACGGCGTACGGGCCCTCGTGCTCCGCGTCCGCGGCTGGACGGAGCGCCGGCCGGGCGAACGGGGTCCCGTGCGCTGGCAGATGCTGCGCGGCGCCGAGGAGGAGTACGGGCCGCGCGGGCCCCGGCTCGGGGACTCCGTCCCGTACGGGGTGTTCGGCCTGGGCACCGGTCTGCTCGTGCTGTACGCGGCCCTGGGCGAGGTGCTCGCCGGGGGCCCCGCCGAGGCGGTCGCGGCCCCCTCGGCCGTGGCGCTCACCCTCAGCATGGGCCCCGCCGAATGGCTGCTCCACCGGTTCCGCAGCGGCAGCCTCGCCGGGCTGCGCGCGGCGCGCTCGCCCCGCCAGTTCCGGCTGCGGATGCTCTCCACCCTGACCCGGTGCCTCGCCACCTACCTGGCGGTGCTGCTGGCCCTCGGCCTCACCGGAACCCTGCTCTGGCCCGGCGCGCCCGGCCTGACCGGGGTCCGCGTCGCCACCCTGCTGCTGCTCGGCGCCGTGATGTGGACCGGGCTGCTCCTGCAGTCCTTCGGAGCGGTCCGGCCCGCCGCGGTGGTCTGCGCCTCGGCCGCCTTCGCGCAGAGCCTGGCCCTGCTCCTGGGCCTCGGGCAGCCGCGCGCCGTGCAACTGGCCGTCGCCGGAGCCGCGGCGCTCGCGCTGGGCACCCTGGTCTGCCTGCTCCTCGGCCGGGCCACGGCCCACCGCTGACGGGGACCGCGCAGCCCGAGCAGCGAACACCGCACACCGCACACCCCCGATGCACGTGAACCCGTACGAGAAGAAGGACCTCATGCTCCTGGTGCCCCTCTACGAGCACCCCGCCGACCGCCCCGAGTACTGGGAGCGGCTCATCCGCTCCGCGGGCCGGCTGCACTCCGTGGTGCTCAACCCCGCCAGCGGGCCCGGCGAGGCCCCCGACGAGCGGTTCGCCGCCGTCGCGGAAAGGCTGCGCGGGGCCGGGGTGCCCGTCCTGGGGTACGCCGACACCGACTACGGGCGGCGCCCGCACGCCGCCGTGGTCCAGGACCTGCTGCGCCACCGCGACTGGTACGGCACCGACGGGACCTTCCTGGACCAGGCCGCGGCCGGCCCGGAGTTCCTGCCGCACTACCGGCGGCTCGTCGTCTCGGCGCGGGCCGCCGGGGCCCGTACCGTCGTCCTCAACCACGGAGTGCACCCGCACCCGGGCTACGCCGAACTCGCCGACCTGCTCGTCACCTTCGAGGGGCCCTGGGACGCCTACCGGGACGCGACCGCCGTGCCCCCGTGGACCGCCGACCACCCCGCCCACCGGTTCTGCCACCTCGTCTACGCCGTCCCGCCGGGCGGCCAGGCCGCCGAACTCGCCGAGCGGCTGGCGGCCCAGCGGGGGGCGGGGGTGCACTGCGCGGTCCCGGGGACCGGCGCGCACCCGTGGGGAACCCTGCCGTACGCCCTGGAGGCCGCCGGATGAGACCTGTGCCGACCCGTCAGCCCGCCCGTCAGCCCGCCGGCCGGTCGCCCCGCCGGTCCGCCCGCCGCCTGCTGGCCCTCGGGGCCGTCGCCGTCCTGCTCCTGGCGGCCTGCACCTCGGCCCCGGACGACGACGAGGAGCAGCCGGAGGACTTCTCGCCCGCCCCGGCGCCCGGGGAGCGCTGGCAGCCGGCCCCCGGGGTCAGCTGGCAGTGGCAGATCACCGGGAAGCTCGACACCTCGGTGAAGGCGGCGGTCTACGACATCGACGGGTTCACCACCACCAAGGAGCAGGTCGCCGAACTGAAGGCGGCCGGCCGGCGGACCATCTGCTACCTCTCCACCGGCGCCTGGGAGGACTTCCGGCCGGACGCCGGGGCCTTCCCGCCGTCGATGCGGGGCGAGGGCAACGGCTGGGAGGGCGAGCGCTGGCTGGACATCCGGCGGCTCGCGGAACTGGAACCGCTGATCGCCAAGCGGTTCGACATGTGCCGGGACAAGGGCTTCGACGCGGTGGAGCCGGACAACATGGACGCCTACCGCAACAAGTCCGGCTTCCCCCTCACCGCCGGCGATCAGCTGAACTACAACCGGCTGATCGTGCGGCTCGCCCATGACCGGGGGCTGTCGGTCGGCCTGAAGAACGACCTGGACCAGATCCCGGAACTGGTGGGGGACTTCGACTTCGCGGTCAACGAGCAGTGCGCCCAGTACGACGAGTGCGCACGGCTGACCCCGTTCGTCGTGGCCGGCAAGGCCGTCTTCCACGTGGAGTACGAGCTCCCGGCGAGCCGGTTCTGCGCCGCCTCGCGCGCCCTGAAGCTCAGCTCGCTGGAGAAGAAGTACGACCTCGGCGCCTGGCGGAAGGCCTGCTGAGCGGTGCGGTGCGGTGGCGCAGGGCCGCTCAGCCCACCGGGAGGCCCCTCAGCCCACCGGAAGGATGGCGTGCACCCGGTAGCCGCCCCCGAAGCGGGGCCCGGCGAAGCAGGAGCCGCCCAGGGCCACGGCCCGCTCGCGCATGCCGAGCAGGCCGTGCCCGCCGCCGGGGTCGCGGGGCTCCGGCGCGGGGTCCGGCGCGGAGCCGCCGTCGTCCAGCACGGTCACCTCCACCGAGCCGCCCACCCGCACCACGCTGACCTCGGCACCGGCCCCCGGACCCGCGTGCTTGCGGACGTTGGTCAACGCCTCCTGGATCACCCGGTAGGCCGCCAGGTCCACGGCGGCGGGCAGCGGAACGGCCGCGGCAGGGCCCAGCTGGACCATCACCTTCACCGGGAGCCCGGCGTGCCGGAAGGTGTCCACCAGGTCGTCGAGGACGGCCAGGCCGGGCGCCGGTTCGGTCGGCGCCTCCGGGTCGCCGGACTGCCGCAGCAGCCCGACGGTCGCCCGCAGCTCGTTCAGGGCCGACCGGCTGGCGTCCCGTACGTGGGCCAGGGCCTCCTTGGCCTGGTCCGGACGCTTGTCCATGACGTGCGCGGCCACCCCCGCCTGCACGTTGACCAGGGCGATGTGATGGGCCACCACGTCGTGGAGGTCCCGGGCGATCCTCAGCCGCTCCTCGGCGACCCGGCGCCGGGCCTCCTCCTCGCGGGTCCGCTCGGCGCGCTCGGCCCGCTCCTGGATGGCGTCGATGAACGCCCGCCGGCTGCGCACCGCGTCCCCGGCGGCCGCGGCCATGCCGGTCCAGGCGAAGATGCCGAGGTTCTCCTGCGCGTACCAGGGCAGGGGTCCGGCGAGCATGGCCACGCCCGTCAGCCCGGCCATGGTGAGCAGGCCGAGCTTCCAGGTGGTGGGCCGGTCGGTGCGGGAGGCCACCGTGTACAGGGCGATCACCGTGCACATGGCGACGGGCGCCCGCGGCTCCCCGGTGGTCAGTTCCAGCAGCGAGAGGCCGATGGTCAGCGCGAGCACCATGCGCGGCCGCCGGCGCCGCAGCACCAGGGCGCCCGCGCCGAGCACCATGAGGACGAGCGAGAACGGCTCGGGGGTGCGGGTCCCGAAGGTCGGCCCGTGCTCCCCGTGCGGGTCGGCGAAGGATCCGACGACCATCGCGACGAGCGCCCCGAGCGCCAGTACGGCGTCGGTGGCCAGCGGATGGTCCCGCATCCACTGCCGTGTGGGGGCGAGCGGCCCGAGGTGTGTCGTCACCCCGATACGGTACGGCCCCGCGCGCGTTCTCAGACCCGGGGCGGCGGGACGGGAGGCGTCCCGGGCGGGGCCGGGGGAGGGGCAGCGGCCGGGGGACGCCCCAGCGGGGCGCGGGAGCGCTCGGGTCCCCACTTGGCGCGGACCAGGCAGATCAGCATCACCGAGGCGATGGCGGCCAGGTGTTCCTTGCCCGCCAGGTTGTCCTTGAAGAGCAGCTCGCCGATCATCACCAGGATCACGAGCGAGCCGGTCAGGTAGGCCCGGTAGCGCCAGCAGACGTAGACGGCGAGTCCGACCACCGCGGCCGAGGGCCCCGTGTCGTTGACGATCCTGTCCGACACGGGCAGGCCGAAGGGGTGGTCCGGACCGAGCGAGAGCCCGATCCGCGCGTACGTGGTCCCGGCCAGGGTGGCCACGTAGCCGATGACCAACGTGCGCCACCAGCCGATGCAGATCTCCGCGATCCCGAAGACGAGGAGGATCTGCGCGAGCGCACCCCACACGGGCAGGTCCAGCGCCGGGACGAACAGCGACAGCGGGGTCCGCAGCAGGGCCAGCCAGAGCGGGTCGACGGCCTTGACCGACCCGAGGTCCTGCACCGGCTGGAAGCCCCATGACGTCTGCTGCACGATCTGGAAGACGGCGGTCAGGCAGACCGCGCCGAGGGTCATCGGGATCGCCCGCCACGTGTCGCGGACGAGCGCGTCCCGGACCGTCCGGTACAGGGGCCCCCACTCGCGGCGGGCGAACCGCCGCAGTGAGGCAGTGGTCAACGCTTGCTCTCCAGATGTCTGCGGTGCATCCACTTCGGCAGCCCGGGTGCTTCCAGGAAGCCCTCGGCCCGGCCCGCGGCGATCCCGATCCGCAGCAGGTCCGAACTCTTCTCGAAGAGCATGAACCGCGGTTCCCAGATCGGCCGGTATTTGGCGTTGGCCCGGTAGAGGGACTCGATCTGCCACCAGCGCGAGAAGAAGCTCAGCAGCGAGCGCCACAGACGCAGCACCGGACCGGCGCCGAGCTTCGACCCGCGCTCGAAGACGGAACGGAACATCGCGAAGTTCAGCGAGACCTGTGTGACCCCGATCTCCTTTGACCGCTCCAGGAGTTCGATGACCATGAACTCCATCAGACCGTTCTCGGAATCCCGGTCACGGCGCATCAGGTCCAGCGACAGGCCCTTGGGTCCCCAGGGGACGAAGGACAGCACGGCGCGCAGCTCGCCCTCGCCGTCGAAGCACTCCAGCATCACGCACTGGCCGTCGTCGGGATCGCCCAGCCGGCCCAGTGCCATGGAGAAACCGCGCTCGGTCGCGCCGTCGCGCCAGTCGTCGGCGCGCAGCAGGAGCACGTCCATCTCCTCGGCGGGGATGTCGGCGTGCCGGCGGATGCGGACGGTGTACCCGGCACGCTTGACGCGGTTGTACGCCTGGCGGACGGTGCGCATGGCGCGGCCCTCCAGGGTGAACTCGTCGGTCTCGACGATGGCCTCGTCGCCCAGCTCCAGCGCGTCCAGGCCGTGCCGGGCGTAGATCTGCCCGGCTTCCTCGCTCGCGCCCATCACGGCGGGCACCCAGCCGTGCTCGCGGGCCTCGGCCAGCCAGGGGTCGATGGCGCCGGGCCAGGCCTCGGGGTCGCCGATCGGGTCGCCGGAGGCCAGCGAGACCCCGCCGACGACGCGGTAGGTGACCGCGGCCTTGCCGGTGGGGGACCAGATGACGGACTTCTCGCGGCGCAGCGCGAAGTAGCCCAGCGAGTCGCGGTCGCCGTGCCGGGCGAGCAGCAGGCGCAGCTTCTCCTCGTCCTCCTCGGTGATCGGGTCCACGGCGCGGCGCGAACGGAAGGCCGCGAACAGGACGGCGAGCAGCAGCAGCGTGGACATGACGTTGATGGCCACGTCCACCCAGCCCGGGGTGGTGATCGCGTTGTACGCCTTGTCGTCCGGTGCCAGGGTGACCAGCCGCATCACGCCGTACCGCCAGCGGGCCAGGAAGGTGGCGTCCGCGGCGTCCGGGTCGGTGTTGGTCGCGCCGACGAGCAGGGCGGCGACCAGCGAGGTCACCAGCAGGCCGACGGAGGCGACCAGGCTGGCCAGCAGCGGGTTGGAGCGGTCGCCCTTGGCGTAGAACTCCCGGCGGCCCAGCAGCAGGGCGCCGACGAAGAGCGCGGTCAGCCCGAAGGCCACCCAGTTCTGCGGGTGGACGCGGAACTCCGGGTAGCAGAACTCGTACGAGCCCCCCGAGCACGGGGTGAAGGAGGCGACGGCGGCCATCGCGAAGGCCGCCAGCAGCAGCCCGCTGAGCACCAGGTTCAGGATCCAGGCCGCGCGCTTGCGGCGGCCCATGGTGACGGTGAGCAGCAGCGAGAACGCCGCGGAGGCGAAGCCCGCCGTGAGCAGGTACGGAGTGTAGAAATCGGCGGTGCTGTGCCGGCGCAGGTCCTGGCCGAGCGAGAACCACACCGCGCTGAGCAGGTTGACGAAGGTGACGGCGCGCAAGTACCACACCGCGAAGGTGGCGCTGCGCCGCGAGCGTACGCTTCCGCGGCCGGTGCTCCGGGTGGCCCCCTGGCCGGCCGGTGCGGCTCCCTGGGCGTTCCCCTGGGCGTTCGCCGGGGTGTTGGCCTGGGCGTTCCCCCGCCCGCCCCCCGGATTGTTTCTGCCGTTCGGATCCCCACCGGTTCCTCGGTCGGTCTTCCGATCGGTCTCTGCGCTGGTCAAACGGACCTCTCCCATAAAAAGCGATGATATGGGGCATCGCGGTCCGTGCTGGGGTCCCGAGGGCCGCGGCCTGGTCAGGACCGCGGGCCCCGGTGACTCATTCGGTCGGCTCGGCCGCTCGTTCGGGGAGTTCCGCCGCGAGTGCGGCGGCCGCCTGGACGAGGGGAAGAGCCAGCAGCGCCCCGGTTCCTTCTCCCACAGTGACGCCGTGGTCGAGCACGGGGTTGAGTGCCATCCGGTCCAGCGCCTTCGCCTGGCCGGGCTCCCCGCTGGCCTGTCCGGCCAGCCACCAGTCCGGGGCCCGGAAAGCGGCCCGCTGGGCCACCAGCCCGCAGGCCGCCGAGACCACCCCGTCGAGGATCACGGGGGTGCGGCGCACCGCGCACTGGAGCAGGAAGCCGGTGATCGCCGCGACGTCGGCGCCGCCGACGGTGGCGAGCAGCGCGACCTGATCCCCGAGGACGGGCCGGGCGCGTCGCAGCGCGTCGCGGATCGCCGCGCACTTGCGCATCCAGGTCAGGTCGTCGATCGGCATGCCGCCGCGGCCGGTGACCACGGAGGCGTCGGTGCCGCACAGGGCGGCGACGAGGGTCGCGGCGACGGTGGTCCCGCCGACGCTCAGGTCGCCGAGGACGACCAGGTCGGTCCCGGAGTCGGCTTCCTCGTCGGCGATCTGGATGCCGAGGAGCAGCGCGGCCTCGGCCTCCTCGGTCGTCAGCGCGTCCTCGACGTCGATGCGCCCGCTGCCGCGCCGGACGCGGTGCTTGGTGATCTCCTGGGGCAGCAGGTCGAGATGGCAGTCCAGGCCGGCATCGACGATCCGTACGGAGGCGCCGAGCCGCTCGGCCAGGATCGCCACCGGGCTCCGGCCGTCCAGGACGGCCCGTACCAGCTCGTGGGCGCCGCCGGCGGGACGTGCGGAGACCCCCTCGGAGGCCACCCCGTGGTCGGCGGCGAACAGCACGACGCGCGGCCGCTCGATCGGCTTGACCGGCACCCGTCCCTGGGCGGCGGCGAGCCACTCGGCCAGTTCGTCGAGCCGCCCCAGCGCCCCGACCGGTACGGCCAGCCGTTCACGGCGTTCCTCGGCGTCACGCCGGACGCCCCCGTCGGGGCGCTCGATCAGATCGGAGAAGTCGTCGAGATTCAGCGTGGTCATTTGCCAGAGGGTACAGCGGAGCCCTGCGGGGCTTGAACGGTCCTCGCACCCCGGGGCGTTGCCGTCGCCGGGCGGAGCCGCGTGCGGCGCGCGGCTATTGCTTCAGGGTCAGTGCCTGCCCCGCCACCACCAGGAGGACGTGCTCGCACTCCCCGGCGACCCCGGCGTTCAGCCGCCCCAGCTCGTCGCGGAACCGGCGCCCCGAGGCGGTCGGCGGGACCACGCCCGAGCCGACCTCGTTGCTGACCAGCACCACCGGCCTGCGGGTCGTGCGGACGGCCGCCACCAACTCCGCGGTGCGCTCCCGCAGCTCCGCGGCGCCCTTGTCCGCCCACACCGCGTCGTCCCACGCACCGACCCGGTCCATGGCGTCCGTGAGCCACAGCGCCAGGCAGTCGATGAGCAGCGCCGGCCCCTCCTGCGCCAGCAGCGGCACCAGATCGCAGGTCTCCACCGTCCGCCAGGACGCGGCCCTGCGCTCGCGGTGGAGCCCGATCCGCGCGGCCCATTCCGGGTCGCCCTCGCGGGTACCGCCCGTGGCCACGTACACGACCTCCGGGTAGCCGGTCAGCCGGCGCTCGGCCTCGTACGACTTGCCCGACCGGGCGCCGCCCAGGACCAGGGTCCGCCGCGGCACCTCGGGCGCCGGCCGGTACTCCCCGGCCGCCACCGTGGTCCCGTCCGGCACCGTCCGCGCGCCCGCGGCGGCGCACCGGCGCTCCAGTTCCGCGCCCGGCGGGGTGTCGTGGTCCAGGTGGACGGCGACCACGTCCGTCGCCGGGCCCACCGCCCCGCTGGCCCGCAGGCGCGCCAGCGCCTCCGGCCGGCCGAGCACGTCCGCGAGGACCACGTCGTACGGGCGCCGCCCGCTGGTGCCAGAGGTCCCGGCCGGGGCGCCGCCCGGCGGCAGGTACAGCATCCGGGCACCGTCCGGCCCGGTCACCTCGTACCCGGTGCCCGGCGCGTCCATCGGCACGGCCCGCACCCGGTGCCCGGAGATCACCGCGAGCTCCCGTCCGTCCGGCACCCGCCCGGCCGCCGGCAGCCCCGGCGGCAGCTCGACGGCGGGGCCGTCGTGCGGGTGGGTCAGCAGGACCTGCCGTACGGCGGCCAGCGAATGCCCCGCCCGGGCGCCGGCGAGCACCGCCCCGGGGGTCAGGTCCAGCAGCAGCGCCCCGTCCACGAGCACGGAGGTGGCGGCGCGCGCGCGGGGCCCCACGGAGAGCGCGCACGCGGCGCAGGGACAGCCGGGGCGGGGCAGTCCTTCGGGTGTGCCGGTGCCGAGCAGAGTGAGTTCCACAGGATGATCCTCCCGCGTCGCCGGGACTGCTGCGCGCCCGGTTAGTCTGCGGGCACACTCAAGGCGAGAAGCGTGTGAGAAGCGGACGAGCAACGGAGGCGGACATGGCGTGGACGTGGCGGTTCGAGACGGCCGACGGCAGTGAGACGAGCCCGTCGGTGGTGCCGGAGGAGTTCACCACGCAGGGGGACGCCGAATCCTGGATCGGCGAGTACTGGAAGGACCTGCTGGAGGGCGGTACCGAACAGGTGAAGCTGTCCGACGACAACGGGGTCCAGCTCTACACGATGAGCCTGCGCGAGGCCGCGGAACTCTGACCGGCGCTGCCCGGATCGGATCGGGTACGCGAGAGCCCGGACCCTCGAGGGTCCGGGCTCGGCGGTGTCCGCGGCGGCCCTGCGGCCCGGGGCTCAACCCCGTACGCCGCACAGGTGCAGCAGCGCGGCGACCCCGCGGTAGGGGTCGGTCCGCCCGGCGCGGTCCTCGGCGGCGAGCAGCCGCTCCAGTTCCGCGTCGGCGGGGAGCTTGTCGGCCGCCTCGGTGCCGTCGGTGAAGACGCGCACCCCGTACCAGGTCTGCAGCGGGGCGCCGATCCCCGACAGGGTCGCGGTCAGCGTGGACAGCCGGTCGGCCCGCACGTCCAGGCCCAGCCGGTTCGTGTAGTCGACGCCCTCGAAGGCCGCCAGCGCGCCCGTCCAGTCACCGTGCAGGCCCGGCCGCATGGCGAGGGCGTCGCCGTTGCGCACCAGCAGGGACAGCAGCCCGCCGGGGGCCAGCATCCGGGCGAGCCCGGCGAGCATGGCGTCCGGCTCGGGCACGTACATGAGGACGCCGTGGCAGAGCACGACGTCGAAGCTGCCCGGCAGGAAGTGCGCACCGGTCTCCCGGCCGTCGCCCTCCATGAGGCGGACGCGGTCCCGGATCCCGGGGGGCTCGCCGGCCAGTACCTCACGGGCGACGGCCAGCATGGCCGGATCCTGCTCCAGCCCGGTCACCATGTGCCCGGCGCGGGCCAGGCGCAGCGCCTGGGTGCCCTGGCCCATGCCGACGTCGAGGACGCGCAGCCGCTGCCCCACGGGGAAGCGGTGCGCGATCTGCTCGTCGACCTGACGGCCGACGAGCTCCTGGCGCACCGCGTTGCGGAGCCCGCCCAGGCCTTCCAGCCACAGCCGGGCCCCGTCCGCGAAGCCACCCCCGCCGAACGCTCCGGGCGTTCCTGGGCTCAGGGCCGTTCCCCGCGCTTGACCTGCGGCTTCGGCAGACGCAGCCGGCGCATCTGGAGGGTGCGCATCAGGCCGTACGCGACGGCGCCGCGCTTGGGCTCGTCCGGGAAGCGCTGGTTCAGGGCCTTGCGCAGGCGGATGAACATGCCGATGGAGTCGACGATGATCAGCGCGATGACGCCGAGCCACAGCAGGAGCGCGATGTTCTGGATGGACGGCACCCGCACCATGCTCAGCACCAGGATGATCACGGCCAGCGGCAGGAACATCTCGGCGACGGAGAAGCGGGAGTCCACGAAGTCGCGCACGTAGCGGCGCACGGGACCCTTGTCGCGGTTGGGCAGATAACGCTCGTCGCCATTGGCGAGGGCCTCGCGCTGCTTGGTCATCTCGACCCGGCGGCGCTCACGAGCTCGCTTGGCATCCTCCTTGCGGTTGCCGGTCGAAGCCACCACGGCCTTGCGCTGCGACTGGGCCACAGCACGCTTCGGCGTCGGGCGGCCCTTCGGGGCCTGAGGGTCACGGGACTGCGAGAGGTCGGCGCTCACCTTGTCGGTGGCGGCGTCCTTCTCTTCCTTGGAGGATCGGCTACCAAACACAAACCCAAGGGTACGTGGTTGTGGCCACGGGCCCCATCCCCGCCGGGAACGATCCGGCAACGGCGGGCGTCCTTCCTGAGGGAAGCACCTACTCCTTACGCCTGACACGGCGGACGAGCAGTCGTCCTGGAGGAGGAGCGCATCCCCGCTCGAACAGTGCGGTAATAGAGACAGGGCCCGTACTGTGGGTCTTGTTGGTGACCTGGAGCACAGTCCGTCTAGAAGGGGGCGCGCGAAGCCCATGAGCGGTGTCATGAAGCGTATGGGGATGATCTTCCGCGCGAAGGCGAACAAGGCCCTGGACCGGGCCGAGGACCCGCGCGAGACCCTCGACTACTCGTACCAGAAGCAGCTCGAGCTGCTTCAGAAGGTGCGCCGCGGCGTCGCCGACGTGGCGACCTCCCGCAAGCGGCTGGAGCTGCAGCTCAACCAGCTCCAGGGCCAGTCCAGCAAGCTGGAGGACCAGGGCCGCAAGGCGCTGGCCCTGGGCCGCGAGGACCTGGCCCGCGAGGCCCTGTCCCGCCGCGCCTCGCTGCAGCAGCAGGTCAGCGACCTGGAGGTGCAGCACCAGACCCTCCAGGGCGAGGAGGAGAAGCTGACCCTCGCCGCGCAGCGGCTGCAGGCCAAGGTGGACGCCTTCCGCACGAAGAAGGAGACCATCAAGGCCACGTACACGGCCGCCCAGGCGCAGACGCGGATCGCCGAGTCCTTCTCCGGCATCTCCGAGGAGATGAGCGACGTCGGCCTCGCCATCCAGCGTGCCGAGGACAAGACGGCGCAGCTCCAGGCCCGCGCCGGCGCGATCGACGAGCTGCTCGCCTCCGGCGCGCTCGACGACCAGAGCGGCCTCGGCTCCAAGGACGACATCCAGGCCGAGCTGGACCGCCTCTCCGGCGGGACGGACGTGGAGCTGGAGCTCCAGCGCATGAAGGCCGAGCTGGCGGGCGGCCCCTCCGCCCAGCAGTCGGCCATCGAGGGCGGCGCCCCGGGCGCCGGCCAGCAGTCGCAGACCCAGCACCGGTTCGACAAGCAGTAGGACGGGGCCCGTCATGATTGTCCGCATCATGGGGGAAGGTCAGGTGGAGCTGGCGGACAGCCACTTCGCCGAGCTCAACAAGCTGGACGACGAACTGCTCGCGGAGATGGAGAGCGGCGACGAGGAGGGCTTCCGGCGCACGCTGGGCGAGCTGCTCGCCGCCGTACGGCGGCTCGGCGAGCCGCTGCCCGACGAGGCGCTGGAACCGTCCGAGCTGATCCTGCCCGCGCCCGATGCCTCGCTGGACGAGGTGCGGGAGATGCTCAGCGACGACGGGCTGATCCCGGGCTGATCCCGCACTGACCCCGGGTCCCGGCCCGGGGTCAGTGCGGCTCCTCCTTGGCCGCCTTGCGCTCCGGGTCGGGGGTGCCGCCGATGAAGTTCTCGAACTTGCGCCGCGGCGAGGCCCACCGCCGGTCGTGGTGGAAGGCGCGCAGCTGCGCCTTGGCGCGGGCCTTCGGCCGGTTCGCGTAGAACTTCGTCGCGTACGGGGAACCGGGCCGGGCGAGGCGGATCGCCCCGATGAGCGCCACGAAGGGGATGACCACGCCGAAGAACGCGGTGCGGGCCTTGCCCTTCCACAGGGCGATCAGCGCGAGGAAGAAGTTGGTCGCCGTGTTCATGGCGACCAGCCCGCGGTTGTGCCGTTCGTCCTCGGTGAGGTCGTTGACCCCGAAGGGCAGGAAGCCGCCCAGCACCAGCGCCACGATCGCCGCCGTCAGGACCACGATCTCCACGCTCTTGCGGCCCTGCTCGCTCCAGTAGACGTCGTCCAGGTGCAGGATCAGCGCGAACTCGTCCAGCACCAGCCCCGCGCCCAGCCCGAAGATCACGGCCGACAGGCCCGCCCCGAAGCTGTGCCGGGCGCTCCCGATCGCACCGAAGCCGCCGATGATCACGAGGATCACGCCGGGGACCACGTGGTGGATGTGCAGGCCGCCCGGGGTGACGTTCTTGAAGGGCCCCCGGCCCGCCCGGATCATGCGGGTGATCATGCGGGTGACCAGGAAGGACAGGACGAAGGAGACCAGCGCGAGGAGCAGCGGGAGCTTCCCGGGCTCCACGATGTTGCGATACCACCAGTGACCCATGCCACCACCTCCCGATTTGGGGCGTTATGGGTAACTTACCGGTCTCGTCGAGCAGGTAGCGTTCGCGCCGATGACAGATTCGTACGACGGCCCGTCCCCGACGCCGCCCCCGGAGCGCGCCTCGCTGCTCGACGGGGTCCGCTTCGCCTTCGGCACGCTCACCGTGCTGCCCACCCGCATCACCCGCTGGGACCGTCCCGCCGCCCGCACCGGCATGGCCTGCGCCCCGCTCGCCGGGCTCGTCGTGGGGCTCCTCGCGGCCGTGCCCGGCGTGCTCCTCCTGGTCTGCGGCGGAGGGCCGCTGCTCGCCGCGGCCGTCACCGTCGCCGTACCGGCGGCCCTGACCCGCGCCCTGCACCTGGACGGCCTCGCCGACACGGTGGACGGACTGGGCAGCGCCAAGCCGGCCGACGCCGCGCTGCGCATCATGAAGCAGTCCGACATCGGCCCGTTCGGGGTGGTGGCGCTGGTGTTCGTGCTGCTGGCCCAGGTCGCGGCCCTGGCGAACGTGTACGCCGACAGCTGGATCCGGGGCGCCCTGGCCGCCGTGCTCGCCGCCGTCACCGCCCGGCTCGCCATGACCCTGGCCTCCCGCGACGGCGTCCCCCCGGCCCGCCCCGAGGGGCTGGGTGCGGCCGTGGCCGGAGTCGTCCCGCGCGGGGCGGCCGCCGCCGTCGCCGCGATCGTGCTGGTCCTGTCCGCCGCCGTCGCGCTGCCGCTGGGCCTGCCGGCCGCCGCGCAGCACGCGGTGGCGGTCCTGGCGGCCCTGCTGGCGGCCGAGGCCCTGCTCCGCCGGTGCGTGCGCCGCTTCGACGGGGTCACCGGTGACGTGTTCGGAGCCCTGGCCGAGGTCTCGGCGACGACGGCCCTGGTCGTACTGGCCCTGGGCTAGGGGGTGTCCGCCGCGCGGGGCGACGTAGGGTCAGGGCGTGGAAACGACCCCGAACCAGGACCCGACGCCCATCCGGGTGCTCCTCGCCGACGACCAGGCCCTGCTGCGCAGCGCGTTCAAGGTGCTCGTCGACTCCGAGGCCGACATGTGCGTCGTCGGGGAGGCCTCCGACGGGGCGCAGGCCTTCGAGCTGGCACGCACGGTCCGGCCCGACGTCGTGCTCATGGACATCCGGATGCCCGGCACCGACGGCCTCGCCGCCACCCGGCTGATCAGCGCCGACCCCGAACTGACCGGCGTGCGCGTGGTGATGCTGACGACCTTCGAGGTGGACGAGTACGTGGCGGCGGCCCTGCGGGCGGGCGCCTCCGGCTTCCTCGGCAAGGGCGCCGAACCCGAGGAGCTGCTCAACGCCATCCGCGTCGCGGCCGCCGGCGACGCACTGCTCTCCCCGGCCGCCACCAAGGGGCTCATCGCCACCTTCCTCGCGCAGGGCGGCGGCGCCGGGGACGCTCCCGCCGGAGGCGCCGCCCACGTGCAGCGCCTGGCCGCGCTGACCGGACGCGAACGCGAGGTCCTCGTCCTCGTGGCCGCGGGCCTGTCCAACGACGAGATCGCCCGCCGGCTGGAAGTCAGCCCGCTCACCGTCAAGACCCACGTGAACCGGGCCATGTCCAAGCTCGGCGCCCGCGACAGGGCGCAATTGGTGGTCATCGCGTACGAATCGGGACTGGTCCGGCCCAGGGCCGAGTAGACCGGAGGACGTCCGGAGCCGTCCCGAGCGCTTCGGAGTAGTCCCGCCTACTGCGGACGCGGTATGCCCCGGATAAGGACGAGACCTGGGGGCGACGTCGGCGCACCCGTGCGCACGAGAGGCTGAGGGGCCCCGCGCGTGCCCGAAGGCACGGCTGCCCGTCATGCCTCGTCGACGTCACCGCGTCCCTGCAGAGAGATCCCCATAGCCATGTTCCGGCTGTCCCGCTTCAGCCTCGCCCAAAGGGCGCTGATCGGCCTCGTGTCGCTCGTCGCGCTCCTCTTCGGCGCCATAGCCATCCCGCAGCTCAAGCAGCAGCTGCTGCCCTCCATCGACCTGCCGATGGTGACCGTGCTCGCGCCGTACCAGGGCGCCTCGCCCGACGTGGTGGAGAAGCAGGTCGTCGAACCGATCGAAGCCATGCTCAAGGGCGTCGACGGCATCACCGGCATCACGTCCACCGCCAGCGAGGGCAACGCCCTGATCATGGCGACCTTCGACTACGGCGACGACGGCACCAAGCAGCTCGTCGCCGACGTCCAGCAGGCCGTCAACCGGGCCCGCGTACGGCTGCCCGCCGAGGTGGACCCGCAGGTGATCGCCGGTTCCACCGACGACATTCCGACCGTGGTCCTCGCCGTCACCTCCGACAAGGACCAGCAGGCGCTGGCCGACCAGCTGAACAAGTCCGTGGTCCCCGTTCTGGAGGACATCGCGGGCGTCGGCCAGGTCACCGTCGACGGGGTCCGGGACCTCCAGGTCACCGTCACCCCCGACGACGCCAAGCTCGCCGCCGCCGGCCTCGACGGCGCGGCCCTGGCCCAGGGCCTCCAGGCGGGCGGCGCCACGATCCCCGCCGGCTCCTTCGACGAGGCGGGCAAGAACCGCACCGTGCGCGTCGGTTCGGGCTTCACCTCGCTCGCCCAGCTGGAGGACCTGCGCCTCACCGCCGGACCGGGCAAGCCCGCCGTCCGCCTCGGCGACGTGGCGGGCGTGAAGCAGGAGCCGGCCAAGGCCGACTCCCTCACCCGCACCAACGGCAAGCCCAGCCTCGCCCTCGTCCTGACCATGGACAAGGACGGCAGCGCCGTCGCCATCTCGGACGCGGTCAAGGACAAGCTGCCCGAGCTCCGCACCACCCTCGGCTCCGGCGCCGACCTGACCGTGGTCAGCGACCAGGGCCCGGCCGTCGCCAAGTCCATCTCGGGCCTGACCACCGAGGGCATGCTCGGCCTGGCCTTCGCGGTCATCGTGATCCTGGTCTTCCTCGGCTCGCTGCGCTCGACGCTGGTCACCGCGGTGTCCATCCCGCTGTCCGTCGTCCTCGCGCTGATCGTGCTGTGGACCCGCGACCTGTCCCTCAACATGCTGACGCTGGGCGCGCTCACCATCGCCATCGGCCGGGTCGTCGACGACTCGATCGTGGTCCTGGAGAACATCAAGCGCCACCTCGGCTACGGCGAGGAGCGCAGCAGCGCGATCATCACCGCGGTCAAGGAGGTGGCCGGCGCGGTCACCTCCTCCACGCTCACCACCGTCGCCGTCTTCCTGCCGATCGCTTTCGTCGGCGGCATGGTCGGCCAGTTCTTCGGCCCGTTCTCCATCACCGTCACCGCGGCCCTGCTGGCCTCGCTGCTCGTCTCCCTGACGGTCGTGCCGGTGCTCTCGTACTGGTTCCTGCGCGCGCCGAAGGGCGTCAGCGAAGGGGACGCCGAGAGCATCGAGAAGGCCCGCCGCGAAGCCGAGGAGAAGGAGTCCCGCAGCAAGCTCCAGCGGTTCTACGTACGGGCGCTGGACCTGGTCACCCGCCGCCGGATCGCCACCCTGGTCGTGGCCGTCGTGGTGTTCGTCGCGACGCTGGGCATGACCCCGCTGCTCAAGACGAACTTCTTCGACCAGGGCGAGCAGGAAGTCCTCAGCATCAAGCAGCAGTTGCCGCCCGGCACCTCGCTGGCGGCCGCCGACGAGGCGAGCCGCAAGGTCGAGAAGGTCCTGGAGGGGACCGACGGGGTCAAGGACTACCAGGTCACGGTCGGTTCCTCCGGCTTCTTGGCGGCCTTCGGCGGCGGTACGGGCTCCAACCAGGCCTCGTACCAGGTCACGTTGGAGGACTCGGGGAAGACCGAGTCCGCCAAGAAGCACATCGAGACCGCCCTCAAGGGGCTCGACGGCATCGGCGAGACCACCATCGCCGCCGGCGACGGCTTCGGCAGCCAGAACCTCAGCGTCGTCGTCAAGGCCGGTGACGGGGCCGTCCTGGCCCGGGCCGCCGAGCAGGTCCGCGCCGAGGTGGCGAAGATCGAGGACGTCACCGACGTCCAGAGCGACCTGTCCCAGTCCGTACCCCGGATCTCGGTCACCGCCACCCCCAAGGCGGCGGAGTTCGGCCTGAACCAGGCGGCGCTCGGCGCCATCGTCGGCCAGGCCGTACGCGGCAACCCGGCGGGCAAGGCCGTACTGGACGACACCGAGCGGGACATCGTCATCAAGTCCGCGCAGCCGGCCACCACCCTGGCCCAGCTGCAGGCGCTGCCCGTCGGCCCCGTGAAGCTCGGCGACATCGCCGAGGTCAAGGAGGTCCCCGGCCCCGTCGCGATGACCCGGATCGACGGCGCCCGCGCCGCGACCATCAGCGCGAAGCCGATCGGCGACAACACCGGCGCCGTCAGCTCCACCCTGCAGTCGAAGATCAAGGCCCTGGACCTGCCCGCGGGCGCCACCGCCACCATCGGCGGCGTCGGACAGGACCAGAGCGAGGCCTTCGGCCAGCTGGGCCTGGCCATGCTCGCGGCCATCGCGATCGTGTTCATGCTGCTCGTCGCGACGTTCCGCTCGCTCGTCCAGCCGCTGATCCTGCTGGTCTCGATCCCGTTCGCCGCGACCGGCGCGCTCGGCCTGCTCCTGGTCACCGGCACCCCGCTCGGCGTCCCGGCGCTGATCGGCATGCTGATGCTCATCGGCATCGTCGTGACCAACGCGATCGTCCTGATCGACCTGGTCAACCAGTACCGGGCCCAGGGGTACGGCGTGATCGAGGCGGTCGTCGAGGGCGGCCGCCACCGTCTGCGCCCGATCCTGATGACGGCACTGGCGACGATCTTCGCGCTGCTCCCGATGGCGCTGGGCGTCACCGGCGAGGGCGGCTTCATCTCGCAGCCGCTCGCGGTGGTCGTCATCGGCGGCCTCATCAGCTCCACCCTGCTGACCCTGCTCCTGGTGCCGACCCTCTACACGATGCTGGAGCTCCGCAAGGAGCGCCGCAGCGCGAAGAAGAGGGCCCGCCTGACCGTGGTCCCGGCCCCGGCCGCCCCGGCGGAGGACGAGAGCCCGGTCAAGGTCTGAGCACCGTCCGAGCGCGGGCGTCCGTACGCACGCACACGCCGAAGGGCCGCCCCTCGCAGGAGGGGCGGCCCTTCGGTCGTGTCGTCGTACGGCCGGACCGGGCTACGGAAGCGCGAGCATCCGCTCCAGGGCGAGCTTGGCGAAGCTCTCGGTCTCCTTGTCGACCTGGATCTGGTTGACGAGGTTGCCCTCGGCCAGGGACTCCAGGGTCCACACCAGGTGGGGGAGGTCGATGCGGTTCATCGTCGAGCAGAAGCAGACCGTCTTGTCGAGGAAGACGACCTCCTTGTCCTCCGCGGCGAATCGGTTCGCCAGCCGCTGGACGAGGTTCAGCTCGGTGCCGATGGCCCACTTGGAGCCGGCCGGGGCCGCCTCCAGCGCCTTGATGATGTATTCGGTGGAGCCGACGTAGTCCGCGGCCGCCACGACCTCGTGCTTGCACTCCGGGTGGACCAGGACGTTCACGCCGGGGATGCGGGCGCGCACGTCGTTGACCGAGTCGACCGAGAAGCGGCCGTGCACCGAGCAGTGACCGCGCCACAGGATCATCTTGGCGTTCCGCAGCTGCTCGACGGTCAGGCCGCCGTTCGGCTTGTGCGGGTTGTACAGCACGCAGTCGTCGAGGGACATGCCCATGTCGCGGACGGCGGTGTTGCGGCCCAGGTGCTGGTCCGGGAGGAAGAGGATCTTCTCGCCCTGCTCGAACGCCCACTCCAGGGCCTTCTTGGCGTTGGACGAGGTGCAGATCGTGCCGCCGTGCTTGCCGGTGAAGGCCTTGATGTCGGCCGAGGAGTTCATGTACGAGACGGGGACCGTGACTCCGGCGACACCGGCGTCGGTCAGCACGTCCCAGCACTCCGCGACCTGCTCGGCGGTGGCCATGTCGGCCATCGAGCAGCCCGCGGCCAGGTCCGGCAGGACCACCTTCTGGTCGTCCGAGGTGAGGATGTCCGCGGACTCGGCCATGAAGTGGACGCCGCAGAAGACGATGTACTCGGCCTCCGGCTTGGCGGCCGCGTCCTTGGCGAGCTTGAAGGAGTCACCGGTGACGTCGGCGAACTCGATGACCTCGTCACGCTGGTAGTGGTGGCCGAGGATGAAGACCTTGTCCCCGAGCTTCTCCTTGGCGGCGCGGGCGCGCGCCACGAGGTCCGGGTCCGACGGCGAGGGCAGGTCGCCGGGGCACTCCACCCCGCGCTCGCTCTTGGGGTCGGCTTCGCGGCCGAGCAGCAGCAAGGCAAGGGGCGTCGGCTGGACGTCCAAGGGCTGGTTGTCCAAAGGCTGGGCGGTGGTCACGACACGCACCCTTTCTGTTCTTCGACAAGGGACTTCTGAAGCCACTCTGAAGCCGCAGCTTCGACTTCTCGTCTATTTGACGCTATCTATCATAACTGCTTCACGTCACTTTGACGATGCCGATAGTGTCGATGTGACGAATTCGCCCGCCCGTCGCCGCCGCCTCGCGGGGACACACCACCGCGCGGTGGTGTGCGAGCATGGAATTTCTGAAACACGCGTCGGGTCCCGGAATGAATCCGCGGTCCCGCTCGTTGCCACCGACGGCAAGAGTCCGACGTTTCCCCGCTCCCGGCGGGGAGCCGCCCACTTCGGGAGTGAATGCAGATGTCCGTACAGGACGAAAAGACCACCGTGAGCGACGGCATCCTCCTGTCCGACGCCGCCGCCGAGAAGGTCAGGACCCTCCTGGAGCAGGAAGGCCGCGATGACCTGGCGCTGCGCGTCGCCGTCCAGCCCGGCGGCTGCTCCGGCCTGCGCTACCAGCTCTTCTTCGACGAGCGCTCCCTCGACGGCGACGTCGTGAAGGACTTCGACGGTGTGAAGGTCGTCACCGACCGGATGAGCTCCCCGTACCTGCACGGCGCGTCGATCGACTTCGTCGACACCATCGAGAAGCAGGGCTTCACGATCGACAACCCGAACGCCACGGGCTCCTGCGCCTGCGGCGACTCCTTCAGCTAAGCCAGGCACAGCTCTGAGGGCGCTGACGGCCCGGCCGGCCATGACGGGCCCTTAGAGCAGACGAGAGGGGCCCGACCGCGGACATCCGCGGTCGGGCCCCTCTCGTGCGTCCCGGCGCCTACTGGCGGGGGACGGCCTTGCCCGTGGTCGCGTCGATCACCTTGCGGTCGCCCAGCGGCTGCTGGAGCGTGCCCGTCACCGTCATCTCCTGCGCCAGCATGATGCAGGCCTGCCCCGGCTTGTTCGGCGTGTCCGTGATCTTCACCATCACCGATTCGGGCTGCTCCCGGACCTCCAGGGCGTACGTGCTGCACACCCCGCCCCAGAAGTTCACGGTCAGCGTCCGGTCGGCCGAGGCGTACGAGAAACCGGGCACGGTCTGTCCCTTCGCGGGCGGGTCGACCGGGGTGGGCAGGTCGACCGGGGGAGTCTCCTCATTCAGGGCCGCCGACTGGGCCACCGTGTGGCCCGGGCCGCCGCCCTTGCCGGCCACCTCGAACAGCCAGCCCGGCACCAGGCCGC
This sequence comes from Streptomyces stoeckheimensis, assembly GCF_045822005.1. Taxonomy (NCBI): domain Bacteria; kingdom Bacillati; phylum Actinomycetota; class Actinomycetes; order Kitasatosporales; family Streptomycetaceae; genus Streptomyces; species Streptomyces stoeckheimensis. The sequence continues at coordinate 6,449,547 of NZ_CP169550.1, forward strand.
GGGCCCCGTCGACCGTGCCCGGAACCAGCCCGAGCTTGGCGCCCCGCACCGATTCCGTCCGCGTCGGCTTCATCGGCCGGGGGTCCGGGTTGCACGGCAGCGTGTCCGTGGCGCCGTCCGGGGAGTCCGGAGTCAGCGGGACGCTCGTGGCGCAGCCGCTCGGGCCGGGGTCCGTGGCACCGGAACCCCGTGCCTTGTCGTTCAGCCGGGCCAGCGCGTCGACGGCGCCGATCACCGGCTGCTCGGCGGCCCGTGCCGGAACCTTCAGCTCGCCACTGCCCGACACCACCCGGGAGTCCACCCCGACACCGATCCGGGTGGACCAGCCCTGCGTGGGCAGGCCGCCGATCACCGGGTCGGCCGTCACCACGCGAACGGAGCCCTGCGCGAGCCGCGCGTCGAGCGCGGCCGAGCCCTGCCCGACGGCCGCCAGCACGGGCGCGGCGGCGGCCTTGGCGGCCTCCTCGGAGACGGGCGTCCCGGTGGTGCCGCCGTGCTCCTGACCCAGATCCTGGGGGAGGGTGGCGGGGCCGCAGGTGTCCTTGCCGCGCACGCAGTCGTCGCCGGTGCCGCCGACCTGGAAGCGGGAGAAGTTCCAGGTCCCGGGAGCCTTCAGGTTCACCGTGAGCCGGGGCCCGGAGCCGTCCGCGCCCTCCCCGGCCTGCCAGGTCTCCCCGGCGAGCCGGGGCGCGCCGGAGATCCCCAGCGCCGTCGCGAGCCGGGCCACCTCCGCGGAGGTCACCTCACCGCCCGCCGCGAAGGCCGGGGCGGTGGCCGGGCCCTCCGGGAGCGGGACGTCGGCCGTGTACGTGACCCCGCCGCCGGACGGGTCGGGCTCGCCGGGGGCGATGCCGGGCCCCGGCGGAGTGACCGCCGCGCGGGGCGCGGAGGCCGCGCTGTCGCCCGTACGCTCCTCGCCGCGGGCCGTGGAGGCCACGTACGCGGTGCCGCCGGCGGTGAGCAGGACGGCGGCCGCGATCGAACCGACGACCCAGGCCGGCCGCCGTCGTGCGGCACGTGACGCACCGGGAGTGCCGGATGCATCGGGTGCTTCCAATGGATCGGGATGTTCGCTGGTCACCGCATCGCTCCTTTGCCCGTCCCGCAGGGGGTGATGCGGGTGTGACGGAACAGACGCGGATCCGGTTCCGCCCGGGCCCGGCCTAGTACCCGTAGACCGCCGTGGAGGCGATGAGACGGGCCGAGGCGGCCGGGACGCGGATCCCGATGATCTGCGAGGGAGCGACCCGATCCGGCCGCGGATCCGTGGGAACCGGCCAATGCGGGGCCATCCGTGCGCAGTCGCCCAGCAGCTGTTCGAACTCGGTGCCCGCCGCGTTCCCGGAGGTCTGGACGTGCCCGAAGCCATCGGTGTAGGTCATGGGGCACGGTAGGCACGGCATCGCGAGGGAAGAAAGAGCTACTACGGGGTAGTTTCTGCCGGTCGGCCTCCGGGCTGCCGAGCGGGTAGTTTTGACTGTCCCCTTGCCTTCCCTCGCAGGAGCGTCCACGCCGTGCGTATCGCAGTCACCGGCTCCATCGCCACCGACCACCTCATGACCTTCCCCGGCCGCTTCGCCGACCAGTTGGTCGCGGACCAGCTGCACACGGTCTCCCTCTCCTTCCTCGTCGACAACCTCGACGTGCGGCGCGGCGGCGTCGGCCCGAACATCTGCTTCGGCATGGGGCAGCTCGGTGCCCGGCCGATCCTCGTCGGAGCCGCCGGCTCCGACTTCGACGAGTACCGCGCCTGGCTCGACCGGAACGGCGTCGACACCCAGTCCGTGCGGATCTCCGAGGTCCTGCACACCGCGCGCTTCGTCTGCACGACGGACTCGGACCACAACCAGATCGGCTCCTTCTACACGGGCGCGATGAGCGAGGCCCGCCTGATCGAGCTGAAGGCGGTCGCGGACCGGGTCGGCGGCCTGGACCTCGTCCTGATCGGCGCGGACGACCCCGAGGCGATGCTGCGCCACACGGAGGAGTGCCGCACGCGGGAGATCCCCTTCGCGGCGGACTTCTCGCAGCAGATCGCCCGGATGGACGGCGACAACATCCGCACCCTGATGGAGGGGGCGACGTACCTCTTCTCGAACGAGTACGAGAAGGGCCTCATCGAGGCGAAGTCCGGCTGGACCGACGCGGAGATCCTGGCGAAGGTCGGCACCCGGGTCACCACGCTCGGCTCGAACGGCGTCCGCATCGAGCGGGTCGGCCACGACCCGATCGTGGTCGGCTGCCCGGAGGAGACCGCGAAGGTCGACCCGACGGGCGTCGGCGACGCGTTCCGCGCGGGGTTCCTGACGGGCCTGGGCTGGGGCGTCGGCCTGGAGCGGGCCGCGCAGGTCGGCTGCATGCTGGCCACGCTCGTCATCGAGACCCTCGGCACCCAGGAGTACACCCTGGCCCGCGCCCACTTCATGGAGCGCTTCACGAAGGCCTACGGCGACGAGGCGGCGGCGGAAGTCCAGTCCCACCTCCCGGCGTAGCCCCTCGCGGCCCGGTGGACGCCTACCCGGCCCTCAAACGCCGGCGGGGCTGAAATGGCGCTTCGCGCCATCCAGCCCCGCCGGCGTTTGAGGCGCGGGGTCTGGGGCGGAGCCCCAGGGAACGGGCGAAGGGCGGGTGGGGGTCAGCCCCGCAGGGTCGCCCCCGACGCAGCCCGGGTCAGACCGCCCGGCGGACCGTGTACGCAGTACCGGCGGGACGCGGGGCTTCGCCCACGTACACCTGCCCCCGCATCGCGCACCACGCCGGAATGTCCAGCCGCGCGACCTCGTCGTCCGACAGGACGGTCACCGTGCCCCCCACCGGAACCCGGCCGATGGCGCGGGCCAGCTCGATCACCGGCTGCGGACACCGCAGGCCGAGGGTGTCCAGCTCCAGGGACTCCGCCTCCGGATCGACGGCCATCACCGCTTCCACCGCGCCGAGTTGCTCGCGCACCCCCGCCACCAGCCCCGGCAGGACCTCCAGGAAGCCGTTGACCTCCGCCGCCGTCGTCCCGGCGGGCAGGGACACCCGTACGTTTCCCTCCGACAGCACCCCCATGGCCCGCAGGACATGGGACGGCGTCAGCGTCGAGCTGGTGCACGAGGAGCCGGAGGAGACGGAGTAGCCGGCCCGGTCCAGCCCGTGGAGCAGGGTCTCCCCGTCCACGTACAGGCAGGAGAAGGTGACCAGGTGCGGGAGCCGGAGGTCGGGATGGCCCACCACCTCCACGTCCGGCACCAGGCGGGCCACCCGCCGCCGCAGCCGGTCCACCAGGATCCGCAGGCGGGCCGACTCCGCCTCCGCCTCGGCGCGCACCGCCCGCAGGGAAGCCGCCGCGGCGACGACCGCGGGGAGGTTGACGAAGCCGGGGGAGCGCCCCGACTCCCTTTCGTCGGCGGGGCCTTGGGGGGCGAAGCGCACGCCCTTGCGGACCGCCAGCAGCCCGACCCCGGCCGGGCCGCCCCATTTGTGGGCGCTGGCGCACAGCACGGACCAGTTCCCGGAGACGGGCCCCCAGCCCAGCGACTGCGCGGCGTCCACCAGCAACGGCACCCCGGCGGCGGCGCACACGTCGGCGACCTCCGCCACGGGCTGGACGGTGCCCACCTCGTGGTTGGCCGACTGGAGACAGGCCAGCGCGGTGGAGTGCCCCAGGAGTTCCCCGTAGGAGGAGGGGGAGACGCGGCCGAACCGGTCCACCGGGACCTCCTCCACCCGCCCGCCGCCCGCCGCGTGGACCTCCGCCGCATGCAATACGGAACTGTGTTCCACCGCCGATACGACCAGATGCCCGCCGACGCGCCGACGCCCCGCCAGCACCCCGGCCATGCCCGAGTGAACCGCGTGCGTCCCCGAAGGAGTGAACACGAGCTCGTCGGGGCGGCAGCCCACCGCCTCCGCCGCAGCCTCCCGCGCCGCGTCCAGCAGCAACCGGGCCCGGCGCCCTTCGCGGTACAGCCGGGCCGGGTCGGCCCAGCCTTCGTCAAGGGAGGCCTGGAGCGCCTGCCGGGCCACGGGGTGCAGCGGGGCGGCGGACGCGGTGTCGAAGTACGGCATCCGGTCACGCTAACCGGCCGCCACGCCGACGCCGCGACCGGCTTCGGGCCTGTCGTCGAACTGCCGTCAGATGCCGCCGGGACCCCGCCATTCGGGGTCCGTTGGGCCGTCCCCCGTACGGCGGATCCATCCCTTCGGGGTCAGTAACGGCGCGTTGGGCACCCTCCCCGCGCGACCCCAAATAGCGTCCAGTAGGGTTTGGTCCGCATAAACATCCAAACCCCTGCCTGCGTCAGGGCCGGCGACCGACCCGAATGCGGCCGCGGCCGGCCGCGCGGGCCGAGACTCTCGGGAAGGCGCTACGTGAGTCCCTACGGCTCCGACCGCTCGCCGCGGCGCCCGATGCGGCGGAAGCTGCTGCAGGCGCTGACTGCGGGCGTGGTCCTGGCGACCGCCACTGGTTGCTCGTATACATGGAAAGACTTCCCCCGCCTCGGATTGCCCACCCCGGTCACTGAAGAGGCGCCTCGCATCCTCTCCCTGTGGCAGGGGTCCTGGGCGGCCGCTCTGATCACCGGCATCCTCGTGTGGGGCCTGATCATGTGGAGCGTCATCTTCCACCGGCGTAGCCGGACCAAGGTCGAGGTTCCCCCGCAGACCCGGTACAACATGCCCATCGAGGCGCTGTACACCGTGGTCCCGCTCATCATCGTCTCGGTGCTCTTCTACTTCACCGCGCGCGACGAGTCGAAGCTGCTCTCCCTCTCCGCCAAGCCGGCGCACACGATCAACGTGATCGGCTACCAGTGGAGCTGGGGCTTCAACTACGTCGAGAACGTCGACGGCGATGCGGCGACTCCGAAGGCGGGCGAGGTTCCCAAGGAACTCGCCACGATCCCGGACCGCTACACCAAGGACTTCCCGGCGGGCGCCGAAGGCGTCTACACCAAGGGCGTCCCGAGCGACCGGAACGCGGAGACCGGCAACCCGGGCCCGACGCTCTGGCTGCCGAAGGGTGAGAAGGTCCGCTTCATCCTGTCGTCGAACGACGTCATCCACTCCTTCTGGGTGGTCCCCTTCCTGTTCAAGCAGGACGTCATTCCGGGGCACACCAACGTCTTCGAGGTCACCCCGACCGAAGAGGGCGTCTTCATGGGCAAGTGCGCCGAGCTCTGCGGTGTCGACCACTCCCGAATGCTCTTCAACGTCAAGGTCGTCTCCCCGGAGGCGTACAAGGCGCACCTGAAGGAGCTCGCGGAGAAGGGTCAGACCGGCTTCCTTCCGGCCGGTATCAAGCAGACCGACCCGGCCCGCAATGCTGAGGTGAACAAACTGTGAGCATCCTCAACCAGCCTCAGGGTGCCGAGGCCGACTCGTACGAGAACGAGTTGCCGGTACGGAGCAAGCAGCCGGGCAATGTCGTCGTGAAGTGGTTGACCACTACCGACCACAAGACCATCGGCACGATGTACCTGCTCACGTCGTTCGTGTTCTTCCTGATCGGCGGCCTCCTCGCGCTCTTCATGCGCGCCGAGCTGGCCCGTCCGGGTACGCAGATCATGTCGAACGAGCAGTTCAACCAGGCGTTCACCATGCATGGCACGATCATGCTGCTGATGTTCGCCACCCCGCTCTTCGCGGGCTTCGCGAACTGGATCATGCCGCTGCAGATCGGCGCGCCCGACGTGGCGTTCCCGCGGCTGAACATGTTCGCGTACTGGCTGTACCTCTTCGGTTCGACCATCGCGGTGGCCGGCTTCGTCACCCCCTCGGGTGCCGCCGACTTCGGCTGGTTCGCCTACTCCCCGCTGTCGGACGCCGTCCGTTCGCCGGGCATCGGCGCCGACATGTGGATCATGGGTCTGGCCTTCTCGGGCTTCGGCACGATCCTCGGTTCGGTCAACTTCATCACCACGATCATCTGCATGCGCGCCCCTGGCATGACGATGTTCCGCATGCCGATCTTCACCTGGAACGTGCTGCTGACCGGTGTTCTGGTCCTGCTCGCCTTCCCGGTCCTGGCCGCCGCGCTCTTCGCGCTGGAGGCCGACCGCAAGTTCGGTTCGCACATCTTCGACGCCGCTAACGGCGGCGCCCTGCTATGGCAGCACCTCTTCTGGTTCTTCGGACACCCAGAGGTGTACATCATCGCGCTGCCGTTCTTCGGAATCGTTTCCGAGATCATTCCGGTCTTCTCGCGCAAGCCGATGTTCGGTTACATCGGCCTGATCGCCGCGACGATCTCGATCGCCGGCCTTTCGGTGACCGTGTGGGCCCACCACATGTACGTCACCGGCGGTGTACTGCTGCCGTTCTTCTCCTTCATGACGTTCCTCATCGCGGTTCCGACCGGTGTGAAGTTCTTCAACTGGATCGGCACCATGTGGAAGGGCTCCCTGTCCTTTGAGACCCCGATGCTCTGGACGATCGGCTTCCTGGTCACCTTCACCTTCGGTGGCCTGACCGGCGTCATCCTGGCTTCGCCCCCGATGGACTTCCACGTCTCCGACTCGTACTTCGTCGTCGCGCACTTCCACTACGTCGTCTTCGGCACCGTGGTCTTCGCGATGTTCGCGGGCTTCCACTTCTGGTGGCCCAAGTTCACGGGCAAGATGCTGGACGAGCGCCTCGGCAAGATCACCTTCTGGACGCTGTTCATCGGCTTCCACGGCACCTTCCTGGTGCAGCACTGGCTGGGCGCCGAGGGCATGCCGCGTCGTTACGCGGACTACCTCGCGGCGGACGGCTTCACGCTGCTGAACACGATCTCGACGATCAGCTCGTTCCTGCTGGGCCTGTCGATGCTGCCCTTCATGTACAACGTCTGGAAGACGGCGAAGTACGGCAAGAAGATCGACGTCGACGACCCGTGGGGCTACGGCCGTTCGCTCGAATGGGCGACGTCTTGCCCGCCGCCGCGGCACAACTTCCTCACCCTGCCGAGGATCCGGTCCGAATCCCCGGCATTCGATCTGCACCACCCCGAGATCGCGGCCCTCGACCACCTTGAGGACCACTCCGTGGCCGCCAAGGCCGTCGCTGGTGGCAAGGAGGCCGGCAAGTGAAGATCCAGGGCAGGATGTTCCTGTGGCTCGCCGTCTTCATCCTGATCATGACCGTCGTGTACGGCGTGTGGTCGAAGGAGCCGGTCGGCACCACCGCGCTCGCACTGGCCTTCGGCCTGAGCGCCATGATCGGCTACTACCTGGCCTTCACGGCCGCGCGCGTCGACGAGATGGCCCAGGACAACCTGGAGGCCGACGTCGCCGACGAGGCGGGCGAGCTGGGGTTCTTCTCCCCGCACAGCTGGCAGCCGCTCTCGCTGGCCATCGGTGGCGCCTTCGCCTTCATGGGCGTCGTCTTCGGCTGGTGGCTGATGTACTTCTCGGCGCCGCTGATCCTGATCGGTCTGTGGGGCTGGGTGTACGAGTACTACCGCGGCGAGAACCAGAACCAGTAGCCGCACCCGCGCTGCCACCCACGGTGGCGGCCACCGCGTGAGACCAGGGGCCCGGACACCTCCAATGGAGGAGTCCGGGCCCCTCGTTTGCAGTCACCCCGCGCGCCGTAATTGTCATATCTTCATAGCGTTGGCTCCATGAACCAGTCACCGCGTCTTTGGACGGTTATCGGCTGCTCCCTGCTGGTCGCGTCCCTCGGGGCCGGCGCCACCGCATGCGGGTCGGGCGACGACAACCCGCTGTCCGCCCGCCCCTACGACGCGGGCGACCAAGTCGCCCTCAATCACCCCACGGGCAGCCGCCCGGTCGACCCGGACCGGCCCCTGGAGGTCACCGCCAAGAGCGGCGACGGCCGGATCACCGACGTGAGCGCCGTGGACACCCACGGACGCCGCCTGGCGGGCGAGTTGTCCGCCACCGGCGACCGCTGGCACAGCACCGTCCCGATGGCCGCCGGCGTCCGCTACACCGTCCTCGTGAGCACCGAGGACGAGCGGGGCGCCCCCGGGCAGCGCACGCTCACCTTCGACACCACCCCGGCCCAGAAGGTCCTCAAGGTCGAATTCGGCCCGGACGAGGGCAAGTACGGCGTCGGACAGCCCCTCACGGCCGAACTCAACGAACCCGTGAAGGACAAGGCCGCCCGCGCCGTCATCGAGCGGGGCCTGGTCGTCGACGCCCCGCCGGAGGCCGTGGGTGCCTGGCACTGGGTGGACGACAAGAAGCTCCACTACCGGCCCAAGGACTACTGGCCCGCCAACACCACCGTGTCCGTCCGGAGCAACCTGGAGGGCATCAAGATCTCCGACGACCTGCACGGCGCCGCCTCCAAGCCGTTGAAGCTGGAGATCGGCGACCGCGTCGAGGTCACCACGGACGCCTCCTCGCACTGGATGACGTTCAAGCGCAACGGAGAAGTGATCAATTCCATCCCGGTGACCACCGGCAAGCCCGGGTTCTCCACCCGCAACGGCATCAAAGTGGTCCTAGGCAAGCAGTACTACGTCCAGATGCGCGGCGACACGGTGGGCATCGGCGGCAGCGAGTACTACAACCTGCCCGTCTACTGGGCGACCCGCGTCACCTGGAGCGGTGAATACGTCCACGCCGCGCCGTGGTCCATCGGCTCCCACGGCTACGCCAACGTCAGCCACGGCTGCACCGGCATGAGCACGGGCAACGCCGCCTGGTTCTACGAGAACATCACCGAAGGCGACATCGTCCGCGTCATCAACAGCATCGGCGACGACATGGACACCTTCGGCAACGGCTACGGCGACTGGAACATGGACTGGAAGGACTGGCGCGAGGGCAGCGCCCTCCTCAAGGGCACCCAGGAGGGCCGCAGCCCGGTCGACCAGGCGCGCCTGCGCCCGCAGGTGTAACCACCGGGCCAGGAGCGCAGGGAGAGCCGGAAGCGCCGAGAGAGGCGCGAGAGCCGGAAGAGGCCACAACCGGGGCACGGGTGCCCGTACGGACCGTACGGGCACCCGTGCCCCGGTATGCGCCGGTAAGGCGCTGTGCGGGGCGCACAGCCCCCGTTACGCCGCCGGGGAGAGCCGTGCGCGCAGCAGACCCGCCAGGGCCTGCGCGAAGTCCACCGGATCAACCGGAAGGGTGACGGCGGCGTCCGCGCGGCTCCAGGTGGCCAGCCAGGCGTCCTGCGGACGGCCCATCAGGAGCAGTACGGGCGGGCACTGGAAGATCTCGTCCTTGATCTGCCGGCACACCCCCATGCCCCCGGCCGGAACCGCCTCGCCGTCCAACACGCACACGTCGATGCCGCCCGCGTCCAGTTCCTTCAGGACGGCCGGCAGCGTGGCGCACTCCAGGAACTCCACCGGCGGCAGGTCGGCGGCCGGCCTGCGCCCGGCCGCCAGCCGCACCTGCTCCCGGGTGCCCGCGTCGTCGCTGTAGACCAGAACCCGCGCAGTCGCCCGCATTTCGTTCCTCCACGTGTCCCGTGAATCACGTTGATGTTGCGCGGGATGCTACTCCGTCCGACCCGGTGTCAACATCGGTTCGCACAGCCTCGCCCGAGGGAAGGCCGGCGGGCGTCCGAAGGGCGATCTGATGGGCCGTTCGGGCCTTGCACACGCCCCTGACACTCCGAACGGCACCCCCCGGGGTGAGGGCGGGATAAGGGACCGACATAATGTCGGTCGTGGCGACAGCAACGACAGTAGATACCGGGCACGCGCACCCGACGGTCAACAGGCCGAACCTCGTCAGCGTGGGAACCATCATCTGGTTGAGTTCCGAGCTGATGTTCTTCGCGGCCCTCTTCGCGATGTACTTCACCCTGCGATCAGTGACAGGCGCCGAGTACTGGACAGAACAGGCTTCGGCCTTGAATCTGCCCTTCTCGGCGACGAACACGACGATCCTGGTGCTTTCCTCGCTCACCTGCCAGCTCGGCGTATTCGCCGCCGAGCGCGGTGACGTGAAGAAGCTCAGGACGTGGTTCATCATCACGTTCGTCATGGGTGCGATCTTCATTGGCGGCCAGGTGTTCGAGTACACCGAGCTGGTCAAGCACGAGGGCATGAGCCTCTCGTCCGGTCCGTACGGCTCGGTCTTCTACTTGACCACCGGCTTCCACGGTCTGCACGTGACGGGCGGTCTCATCGCCTTCCTGCTGGTCCTCGGCCGGACGTACGCGGCCAAGAGGTTCACCCACGAACAGGCCACGTCGGCCATCGTCGTGTCCTACTACTGGCACTTCGTCGATGTCGTCTGGATCGGCCTCTTCGCAACGATCTACCTGATCAAGTAGCGAACACGTCGCCGGGCCCGTGCCCGGCACTCCATCCAGACACACCGACGCAGAAGATCCTGACACCGGGGTAATCCGTGAAAAAGCTCTCCGCACGACGACGCCATCCGCTGGCGGCGGTCGTCGTTCTACTCTTCGCGCTGGCGGTTACCGGGGGGCTGTACAGCGCCTTCGCGCCCGCGGGCAATGCGAAGGCCGACGAAACCGTCCAGTCCCTCGCCATCGAGGAGGGCCAGAAGCTCTACGCCGTCGGCTGCGCAAGCTGCCACGGAACCGGCGGTCAGGGTTCCTCTGACGGCCCCAGCCTGGTAGGCGTCGGCTCCGCTGCCGTCGACTTCCAGGTGATGACGGGCCGTATGCCCGCCCAGCAGCCCGGCGCCCAGGTGCCGAAGAAGCCCGTCATCTACACCCAGGCGCAGGCCGACCAGCTCGCCGCGTACATCGCCTCCCTCGGAGCCGGCCCGATCACGCCGACCGAGAAGCAGTACGACCCGGCGGGTGCCGACATCGCGAAGGGTGGCGAGCTGTTCCGCAACAACTGCGCGCAGTGCCACAACTTCACCGGTGAGGGCGGCGCACTGACGAACGGCAAGTACGCCCCCAACCTCGAGGGCGTCGAGCCGAAGCACGTCTACGAGGCCATGCTCACCGGCCCGCAGAACATGCCCTCCTTCCCCGACAGCACCATGCCGGAGAAGCAGAAGAAGGACATCATCGCGTACCTCCAGCACGTCAACGGCGAGAAGTCGACCAACCCCGGTGGCCTCAAGCTCGGTGGCCTCGGCCCCGTCTCCGAGGGTCTCTTCGGCTGGATCTTCGGACTGGGTGCGCTGATCGCTGTCGCCGTCTGGGTCGCGGCCCACACCGCTAAGGCCAAGAAGTCATGAGTAGCCAAGAGATTCCCGAAGAGAAGCACCTGCCGAGCGAGCAGGGCGACGCGCACCACGGTGCCGTGGCAGTGGCGGACGACCCGTTCGCCGACCCCGGTCTGCCGGTTCACCGGCCGCGGATCCAGGACATCGACGAGCGGGCCGCGAAGCGCTCCGAGCGCACGGTGGCCCTGCTGTTCACCCTGTCGATGCTGGCCACGGTCGCCTTCATCGCCTCGTTCGTGATCCTGCCGGTCGACAAGATCGTCTACATCTTCCCCATCGGGAAGGTGAGCGCGCTCAACTTCGCCCTCGGCGTGAGCCTCGGCGCGGCCCTCTTCTGCATCGGCGCGGGCGCGGTCCACTGGGCCCGCACCCTGATGTCCGACGTGGAGGTCGCCGCCGAGCGCCACGAGATCGCGGCCCCGGCCGAGGTCAAGGCGCAGGTCCTGCAGGACTTCGCGGACGGCGCGCGCGAGTCGGCCATCGGCCGCCGCCCGCTGATCCGCAACACGATGTTCGGTGCGCTGGCCCTGCTGCCGCTCTCCGCCGTCGTGATCCTGCGCGACCTGGGCCCGCTGCCCGAGGACAAGCTGCGCAAGACCATCTGGGCGAAGGGCAAGATGCTCATCAACCAGAACACGATGGAGCCGCTCCGCCCGGAGGACATCGTCGTCGGGTCGCTGACCTTCGCCATGCCGGAAGGCCTGGAGGAGGACGCGCACGACTTCCAGACGCAGATCGCCAAGGCCGCCCTGATGATCGTCCGCATCCAGCCGGAGAACATCAAGGACAAGAAGGAACTGGAGTGGTCCCACGACGGGATCGTGGCCTACTCCAAGATCTGCACCCACGTCGGCTGCCCGATCAGCCTGTACGAGCAGCAGTCGCACCACGTGCTCTGCCCGTGCCACCAGTCCACCTTCGACCTCTCCGACGGCGCCCGAGTCATCTTCGGCCCGGCTGGTCACGCGCTCCCGCAGCTGCGGATCGGCGTCAATGACGAAGGTTTCCTCGAGGCGCTCGGCGACTTCGAAGAGCCCGTCGGTCCCTCTTTCTGGGAGCGCGGATGAGCACTGCCACCGAAACCAAAGAGCGCAAGGCTCCGGCCGGCGAGCGCGTAGCCGACTGGGCCGACGGCCGGCTGGGCATCTACAGCCTCGCCAAGGCCAACATGCGCAAGATCTTCCCGGACCACTGGTCCTTCATGCTGGGCGAGATCTGCCTCTACAGCTTCATCATCCTCATCCTCACGGGTGTGTACCTGACGCTGTTCTTCCACCCGAGCATGAACGAAGTGCACTACGACGGTTCGTACATCCCCATGCAGGGTGTCGCGATGTCGGAGGCCTTCAAGTCGACCCTGGAAATCAGCTTCGACGTCCGCGGCGGTCTGCTCATCCGGCAGATCCACCACTGGTCGGCGCTGATCTTCATCGCGGCGATGCTCGTGCACATGATGCGCGTGTTCTTCACCGGCGCGTTCCGCAAGCCCCGTGAGGTCAACTGGGTCTTCGGCTTCCTGCTGCTGGTCCTCGGCATGTTCACCGGTTTCACCGGTTACTCCCTGCCGGACGACCTGCTCTCGGGCACCGGTGTCCGCTTCATGGAAGGCGCGATGCTGTCCGTGCCGATCGTCGGCACGTACCTGTCGTTCTTCTTCTTCGGCGGGGAGTTCCCCGGCGGCGACTTCGTGGGCCGGCTCTACTCGGTGCACATCCTGCTGCTGCCCGGCATCATGATGGGCCTGCTGGTGGCCCACCTGATCCTGGTCTTCTACCACAAGCACACCCAGTTCGCGGGCCCCGGCAAGACCGAGAAGAACGTCGTCGGCATGCCGCTGCTCCCGGTCTACATGGCCAAGGCCGGAGGCTTCTTCTTCCTGGTCTTCGGCGTCATCGCGCTGATCGCGGGCATCGCCTCGATCAACCCGATCTGGGCGCTCGGCCCGTACCGTCCGGACCACGTGTCCACCGGTGCGCAGCCCGACTGGTACATGGGCTTCTCCGAGGGCCTGATCCGTGCCATGCCCGGCTGGGAGATCAACCTGTGGGGCCACACCCTCGCCCTGGGCGTGTTCATCCCCTTCACGATCTTCCCGCTGGTCCTGGCCACCATCGCGGTCTACCCGTTCATCGAGTCCTGGGTCACCGGGGACAAGCGCGAGCACCACATCCTGGACCGCCCGCGCAACGCCCCGACCCGTACGGGCTTCGGTGTGGCATGGCTGACGTGGTACGTCATCCTGCTGATCGCCGGTGGAAACGACATGTTCGCGCAGTACTTCCACCTGTCGATCAACTCGATCACCTGGTTCGCGCGCATCGGGTTCTTCGTCGGCCCGGTCATCGCCTTCATCATCACCAAGCGGATCTGCCTCGGCCTCCAGCGCCGGGACCGGGACAAGGTGCTGCACGGTCGCGAGACCGGCATCATCAAGCGCCTGCCGCACGGTGAGTTCGTCGAGGTGCACGAGCCGCTCTCGCAGGGCAAGCTGCACACGCTCACCTCGTACGAGCAGTACGAGCCCGCCGAGATCGGCCCCACGGTCGACGAGAACGGTGTCGAGCGCAAGGTGAAGCCGCTGGAGAAGCTCCGCGCCAAGCTCAGCAAGGGCTACTACGGGGAGAACAACCAGATCCCGAAGCCCACGGTCGAGGAGTACAAGGAGATCCAGAGCGGCCACGGCCACCACTGATCTCCCGCATCACGGCTTCACACGCATCACACGCTTCACGCAGTACGCACCACGCATGACTGCTTGAGGGACTGATTTAGGTCAGTCCTGGTGTCGCCACGGCGAGAGCCCCGTCCAGTGTCTGGACGGGGCTCTTTGCCGTCCCCGGGGCTGGATAGGCTGAAGCCCTTCGCATTCGACGTGGAATCCTCGATGAGCAGCAGGAGCGGACCATGAACCTGGTGACCCCGGCAGGCGGCGACAGCGCGGCGGCCCGCGGCTGGCCGGGCGTTCTGGAGGCCCTGCTGACCGGCCGTGACCTCGGCGCCGACGACACGGCCTGGGCCATGGACCGGATCATGCGCGGGGAGGCCACCGACGCCCAGATCGCCGGCTTCGCGGTCGCGCTGCGGGCCAAGGGCGAGACCGTCTCAGAGATCAACGGCCTGGTCCGCGCCATGTACGAACACGCCAACCTCATCGAGGTGCCGGGCCGGACGGTGGACATCGTCGGCACCGGGGGCGACGGGGCCAAGACGGTCAACATCTCCACGATGTCGGCGATCGTGGTGGCCGGTACGGGCGCCAAGGTCGTCAAGCACGGCAACCGGGCCTCGTCCTCCGCGAGCGGCTCCTCGGACGTCCTGGAGAAGCTGGGCGTCAACCTCGACCTCACCCCCGCACGGGTCGTGGAGGTGGCCGAGGAAGCCGGGATCACCTTCTGCTTCGCGGTCAAGTTCCACCCCGCGCTCCGGCACGTGGCGGCGGCCCGCCGGGAGCTCGGCATCCGGACCACCTTCAACTTCCTCGGCCCGCTGACCAACCCGGCACGGGTCCGGGCGCAGGCCACCGGCGTGGCCGACGCGCGGGTGGCCCCGATCGTCGCGGGCGTCCTGGCGGAGCGGGGCTCCTCGGCCCTGGTCTTCCGCGGTGACGACGGGCTCGACGAGCTCACCACCACGGCGACCTCCCGGGTCTGGTGGGTCCGCGACGGCGAGGTCAGGGAGCAGGGCTTCGACCCGCGCGACATCGGCATCCCGCTGGTCCCGGTCTCGGCCCTGGCCGGCGCGGACGCCTCGTTCAACGCGGACGTTGCCCGCCGCCTGCTGGCCGGCGAGACCGGCCCGGTCCGAGACGCCGTACTCCTGAACTCGGCGGCGGCCCTGGTCGCGCTGGACCCGGGTACGGGCACCCTGGAGGAGCAGCTCGCCGCCGGCGTCCTCCGTGCGGCGGAGTCGGTGGACTCCGGCGCGGCCCGGGCCGCGCTGGCCCGCTGGGCGGCGGCGAGCAACGCGTAGGCGCTGCGACGCGCCGCCGTTCCGACGGGATCCGGCCAAGATCAGCCAACGACCCCGGTCCGCCATGTGGACCGGGGTCTTGCGTTCGGAAGATCATGTGGCAGGATGCTCCTCAGGTCACGAGTGACAGCGTTTAGGCCCCGGCTTGCTGTCCGGCAACCCTCCTTCCGTGGCGGGGTGCCCCGGGTGATGACCAGGTCGTAGGCAGTGAGGTCTACGGCAAGCGCGGATCCCTCGAACACCAGGGGTCCTGGTCTTCTGAGGAGCGTTTTCCGTGAGCAAGCGAATGCGATAGGGCGACTCCGCCCCTTCTTCACCCCTCGGAACAGGGTCACTTCCGCGTACCCGCAGCACATCTGCGTACGCCGGACCGATCCGCATTCCGGGGCACTCCCGTACCCCGAACGGCCGCAGCGCCGTAGCCGTGTCGGCGGACGGGCACACCGAAGCCATTCAGACCTGCCTGCCGGGAGATACCGCCATGTCCGCAACCCTGAACACCACCGCTGTCACCGCCGCCACCGCCTTCGACCCTGCCTGTGTCGAGCCGCTGCCGGTCCTCGGCCGTGACGTCACCGTCCCGCTCGTCACCGGTGGCGAGGTCACCTACGCCGCCCTCGACTACGCGGCCAGCGCCCCCGCGCTGCAGCGGGTCTGGGACGACGTGGCCGCGTACGCCCCGTACTACGGCAGCGTCCACCGCGGCGCCGGCTACCTCTCGCAGCTCTCCACCGACCTGTTCGAGCAGAGCCGGGTCACGGTCGCCGAGTTCCTCGACTGCCGCCCCTCCGACCAGGTGATCTTCACCCGGTCCACCACCGACTCCCTCAACCTGCTCGCCGCCGTGATCCCGGCCGACTGCCAGGTCTTCGTCTTCGAGACCGAGCACCACGCCTCGCTGCTCCCGTGGACGAACGCGCAGGTCACCTACCTCAACGCCCCCCGCACCCCGGACGAGGCCGTCGCCACCCTGGAGCGCGCCCTGGCCGACCGCGACCCCTACGGCCCCGCGCTGGTCTGCGTGACCGGAGCCTCCAACGTCACCGGCGAGCTGTGGCCCGTCAAGGAGCTCGCCGCCGCCGCGCACGCCCACGGCGCCCGCATCGTCCTGGACGCCGCCCAGCTGGCCCCGCACCACCCCGTCTCGGTCCAGGACCTCGACGTGGACTGGGTCGCCTTCTCGGGACACAAGCTCTACGCGCCTTTCGGCTCGGGCGTGCTCGCCGGCCGCGCGGACTGGCTGCAGGAGGCGGACCCGTACCTCGCGGGCGGCGGCGCCTCCCGCAAGGTGACGCGACGCGTCAGCGGGGAGGATGCCGGCGGCGTGGACGTCGAGTGGCACACCACCGCCGCCCGCCACGAGGCCGGCTCCCCGAACGTCATCGGCGTCTACTCCATCGCCTCCGCCTGCAAGGCCCTGAACGAGGCCGGCTTCGAGAACCTCGTCGCCCGCGAGCAGCACCTCATCGCCAAGGTCCGGGAGGGTCTCGCCGAGGTCCCGGCGGTCCGCGTCCTGTCCCTCTTCGGCGACGACGCCCCGCGCGTGGGCGTCATCTCCTTCGTCGTCGACGGCTGGAACAGCTCGCACTTCGCCGCCGCGCTCTCCGCCGAGTACGGCATCGGCGTCCGCGACGGCCTGTTCTGCGCCCACCCGCTGGTCCGCACGCTCCTCGGCAGCGAGCCGCAGGCCCAGGGCGAATGCGGAGCCCCCGAAGCGGCCCCGGGCGAGCGGTCCCTGAACGCGATCCGCGTCAGCTTCGGCGCCGGCACCCCCGACGAGCACGTCGAGCGCTTCGTCCGCGCCGTCAAGGAGCTCGTCACGGACGGCGCCAAGTGGCAGTACCGCACCGAAGAGGGCCGCTGCGTCCCGGCCGTCTGAGAGGCTGCGGGGCATGACGTATTGGGATCCGATACCGGCCGCGCGGGCCGCGGAGGCCGGGCCGCTGCCCGATCCGGACGGTGGCACCTGGGTGCCCGACCCGGAGCACGTCGTGCTCTGGAACCCCCGGCCCGACCGGTGGTCGGAGCGCGACTGGCGCAACGTGCCGGGGCCGTTCTACGGGGCGGGCACCGACACGTGCTGGATGGGCCGGCTGATCGCGCCCGACAACGTGCTCTACGACGACGACTGGGGCGCGGAGTTCGTCTACCGCCAGCCCCGGAGCCCCGCGGAAACCCTCGCCGTCCTGGGCGCGCCGCCGCTCAGGATCCGATGGTGGGCCATGCCCGGGACGGTGACGACCACTGGACCCCGGAGCTGATCCGCGGGTGGTGGAGCGACCGGGCCCGCGTGCGGGAGTGGGCCGTGGCCCTGGACCGGAAGTGGTCGGTTTCGCGCCGGGAGGACGAGCGGGAAGCCGCCGGCGGGGCCCGCGCGTACGTCGCCCACATCGACGGGGACCTCGCCGGCCACCTGCGCGGCTATCTCTTCCGGCAGGAAGAGGGCCGCCCCGCCCGGCCGGGCGAGGCGTTGCCCGCGCTCTGAACCGCTACGCGTCGAGGCCGATCGCGAACGCCGCTTCCAGGTCGTGCTGGGAGTAGGTGCGGAACGCCACGTGGGTGTCCGTCGCCTCCACGCCCGGGATCTTGCTGATGCGGCCGGGGATGATGTCGGCCAGGTCCTCGTGCCGGGACACCCGGACCATCGCGATGAGGTCGTACGTACCCGTGACCGAGTAGACCTCGCTGACGCTGTCCAGCGCGGCGATGGCCTCGGCGATCTCGGGGATCCGGTCCACGCTGGTCTTGATGAGCACGAGTGCGGTGATCACGGTTGGCTGTCTCCCTCGCCTACTGTCACTGGTCGACCCACTCTAGTCCCACCCCGGTAGCGGGCCCATGCATAGAGGAAGCCCACCGAGAAGCCCACCACGTGGGCCAGATAGGCGACTCCGGGGCCGCTCGCCGCGCGGTGCGCCGCCAGCCACTGGAGCCCGAACCAGAACATCAGCACGAGCCACGCCGGGAAGCGCAGCGGCAGGAAGAACAGGAACGGGAACAGGCTCGTCACCCGGGCCCTGGGGAACAGGTACAGGAAGGCTCCCAGGACCGCGGAGATCGCCCCGGAGGCCCCGACCAGGGTCTGGTCCGAGGAGGCGTAGGCCGCCGCGTACGCGGCCAGGGCCAGGTAGCCCGTACAGACGTAGAAGCAGAGGAACCACGCCCGGCCCATGCGCCGCTCCGTCATCGCCCCGAAGACGTAGAGGAAGAGCATGTTGCCCAGCAGGTGCAGCCAGCTCCCGTGCACGAACAGGGCCGTGAGGGGGGTGAGCGCCGCTCGCCCCGAGCCGGTGAACAGCTCGTCCGGGACCACGCCCCAGCGCCGGAAGTACGCCGTGCCCGTGGCCAGGAGCTGATCGCCCGTCCCGTAGACCGGGTTCAGCCCCGACGCCGGGCTCAGCACGAACACCACGCAGCAGCCGGCGATCAGCGCGTGCGTGACCACCGGGCCCCGGGCGGCCTCGCGTACGGCCTGCCACCTTACGATCATGCGAACGAGCATGACCCAGCCGGGCCCACCAGCGGGTGCGGCAGGCCGTAGGGTTACGAGCTACGCACGCACGCGCGCGCCACCCGTGACGACACGGGAGGGTGCGGCGCTTGCGCCATGTGAGCGATAGAAGGAGAGAGCGGCCTGATGACGGTTCCCCTGCCGACCGACACCACCCGGTGGCGCTGCACCCTGTGCGGCAACCTCACGCGCTTCGACGTCACCCGTTCGTCGAAGGTCGTGGAGTACGTCCACCTGGACCTCGCCGGGGAGCCCAAGGTCGAGGAGCGCGAGGTGGTCAATGAGACCATCGAGTCGGTGCGCTGCCGCTGGTGCAACGCGGTGGACCAGATCGAGCTGGTCGACAGGCCGGGCGCGGACTCCTAAGGAGCCCCGCCCACAGGTGAATGACGGTAGGGGTGACGGATTGTGGAGCCAGCAAGCGGCGCTGAGCCGGCCGATGCGGCCGGCGACGCCGCGGAGGTCCTCGACCGCCCGCTGCCGGAAGGCGTGCGGCGCCGGGTCGTCGCGCTCGTCTCGGACGCCTTCGGCGGGCTGACGGTCGCGGACCTCCCGGCGCAGCTGCGCCAGTACGCCCGTTTCACCCCGACGCGGCGCGCCAAGTTCGCGGGCAACGCCATGGCCACGGCCGTGGAGAGCGACCCCGTCTTCCGGGGCCGGGTCGCCGAGAAGTTCCGCGAGGCGCAGGCCGACCTGGCCTCCGCGCTGGAGTCGGGCGCCCCGCCCGCCGCCGCCGATCCGCTGGACGTGGCGGCCGCCGCGTACGTGCTGCGGCCGGCCGGCTGGGTCAAGCTCGTCGCCGCCGCCGGCGAGGAGGCGCAGCGCGCCGACGCCGAGCGGGTCGACGAGGAGGCCCGCCGCGAGATGGAGCGGCTCCGCGAGGAGCTGGCCCACGTACGGGAACTGCAGCGCACGGGTGCCGACCAGGTACGGGCCGAGCTGGACGCGGCGCGCAAGGAAGCGGAATCGCTTCAGCGCAAGCTGCGCAGTGCCCTCAGCGACGTCAAGCGGGGCGACGCCGCCCTGCGCAAGATCAACTCGGAGGTCGACGGCATCCGCGCCGAGGCGGCCGCCCAGGTGACCACCGCGGAGAGTGAGACCCGGCGGCTCAAGTCCCGCCTCGCGGAGGTGGAATCGGCGCTGGAGACCTCGCGCCGGGCCACCCGCGAGGGGCGCAGCATCGAGGACATGCGGCTGCGGCTGCTGCTGGACACCGTGCTGGACGCGGCCGCGGGACTGCGCCGGGAGCTCGCGCTGCCGCCGGTCTCCACGCGGCCCGCCGACACGGTGGAGGCGGTGGAGCCGGGCCGGATGACCCCGAAGGACATCGCGGCGCGCGCCCTCTCGGAGACCGACCCGGCGCTGCTGGACCAGTTGCTGGCGCTGCCCCAGGCCCATCTGGTGGTCGACGGCTACAACGTCACCAAGACCGGCTATCCGACGATGCCGCTGGAGAAGCAGCGGCTGCGGCTGCTGGGCGGGCTGTCGATGCTCGCCGCGCAGACGGGCGCCGAGATGACCTGTGTCTTCGACGGGGCGGAGCTGGCGGCCCCCGTGCTGCTCGCGCCGCCGCGCGGGGTGCGGGTGCTGTTCTCCAAGGCCGGGGTGACGGCGGACGAGCTGATCCGCCAGCTGGTGCGCGCCGAACCGGCGGGCCGTCCGGTGGTCGTGGTCTCCACGGACCGGGAGGTCGCCGACGGGGTGGCCAAGGCCGGTGCGCGGCCGGTGGCGTCCGCCTTGTTGCTGAAGCGGCTTTCGCGCGTTTCGTAACTGCTGGGCCCAATGCCGGAATTGATAGGCCCTCGCGGGAACGTACCGTCAAGTCGCCGACACGGAGCGTGCGCTGTAGGTAAAGAACCTGGTCGGACGGCGAGTTTTTTGCCGACAGGATTTGAACTGATCACAGAAGGGTCACTAGGGTCAGCTCAAACCTTCGTGCGGTAGTTCACTCATTCGGGGTGGCAGCGAAGGTGTCGCCGAGCTGTTTCTCGCGTTCTTCGGCGGCTCTAGGAAGAAGGAGCTCGCCTTCGTGGCGTCCCACCGTCGACCCAAGCAGCCGACCCGCATGCGCACGACCGTGCTCGGCGTCACCGCGGCAGCCGCCGTGGTCCTCTCGGGGCAGGCCGCCAACGCCGCCCCCGCCAAGCCGAGCAAGGACGAGGTCAAGGCCAAGGTCGACGCCCTCTACGAAGAGGCGGAGCAGGCCACCGAGAAGTTCAACGGGGCCAAGGAGCGCCAGGACAAGCTCGAGACCGAGATCGGGCAGCTCCAGGACCAGGTCGCCCGCGGCCAGGAGGACCTCAACGCGCTGCGCGGCACGCTCGGTTCGATGGCCAGCGCCCAGTACCGCAGCGGCGGCATCGACCAGTCCCTCGCGCTCTTCCTCTCGGCGGACCCGGACAACTACCTCGACAAGGCCTCCACCCTGGAGCAGCTGAGCGGTCAGCAGGTCGAAGCGGTCCAGAAGATCCAGGCCAAGCAGCGCACACTCGCGCAGCAGCGCCAGGAGGCCGCGGGCAAGCTCACCGACCTCGACGCCACCCGCAAGGAACTCGGCGAGAAGAAGAAGGCCTCCGCGGACAAGCTCGCCGAGGCCCAGGCGCTCCTGAACACCCTGACGGCCCAGGAGCGGCAGGCGATCAAGGACGAGGACTCCCGCGCCAGCCGCGGCGCCGGCGAGCGCGTCCCCGACCTCGGCAACGTGAAGCCCTCCGGCCGGGCCGGCGCCGCCCTCGCGGCCGCCAAGACCAAGATCGGCAGCGCGTACATATCCGGGCACGAAGGCCCCAACACGTTCGACTGCTCGGGCCTGACCCAGTGGGCGTACAAGCAGGCCAACGTGTCGATATCGCGCACCACCTTCACGCAGATCAACGACGGCACCCGGATCGGCAGGAGCCAGCTCCAGCCCGGCGACCTGGTGTTCTTCTACGGCGACCTGCACCACGTCGGCCTGTACGCGGGCGGCAACACGGTGCTGCACGCCTCGAACCCGCGCAGCGGCGTCAAGTACGAATCCATGGACAACATGCCGTTCCAGTTCGGCGTGCGCGTCGGCTGACGCCCCCCTCCTCCCCACAGGGTCCGTCCGGACGCGCCGCACACCGCCCATCCGGGCGAATTACGAGGCCCCGCTCTGACCACACGCCCCGCCGGTGACCTGCGTCTCCGACGGGGCGTCACTGTGCGTGCCCACCTGAGGTCGTTGGCCGGTGCCCTCCCGCGCGGCTACTGTCTGCCAGCGCGGAACCCCGGCACACGGCCGTCCACGGAGGGCGGACCCGGGTCCCGCCCAGCAGGAGGGAGCGGTTTCACGTGGCGTCCCATCGCCGGTCCGGGCCCAGCGCCCTCGACCGGAACACCAAGGTCACCGTCCTCACCGCCGCCGCGGCGGGAGCAGCGGTCGCCATGTCGGGCGCACCCGCCGGTGCGGCCCCCGGCCTCCCGCAGGAGCCCTCCACGGGCACCCGCGCCCAGGTCGACCGGCTCTTCGAAGAGGCCGAACAGGCCACCGAACGCTTCAACCAGGCGGGCGAGCGCGCCGGCCGGCTCCGCACCGAAGTCGCCCGGGTCCAGGACGCGGTGGCCCGCGGGCAGGACCGCATCAACACCATGCGCGGGGTGCTCGGCGCCTACGCCGGAGCCCAGTACCGGGCCGGCGGCATCGACCCCGCCGTCGAGCTGATGCTCTCCGACGACCCGGACGACTACCTCGCCAAGGCCGCCGCCCTCGACCGGCTGTCCGGCCGGCAGGCCCGCCAGCTCGACGAACTGCGCTCCGAGCAGCGCCGCCTCGGCCAGGAACGCCAGGAGGCCTCCCGCAAGCTCGCCGAACTCGACGCCCTGCGCGCCGACGTGGCGAAGGAGAAGCGCGCCGTCACCGCCAAGCTGGCCGCCGCCCGCCGGCTGCTCAACGCGATGCCCTCGCAGGAGCGCGCCGACTTCGACCGGGCCTCGCGCTCGGGCGGCCGCCCCGACGCCCTGCCCGAACTCCCCGACCCCGCGGCCTCCGGACCCTCCTCCGGGCGCGCCATGACCGCCGTGATGGCGGCCCGGTCGGCCGTGGGACGGCCCTACGTGTGGGGATCCACCGGCCCCTCCGGCTTCGACTGCTCCGGGCTGATGGTGTGGTCGTACCGGCAGGCGGGCGTCGCCCTGCCGCGCACCTCGCAGGCGCAGCGGCACGCCGGGCGGCGGGTCTCGCTGTCGGAGGCGCGCCCGGGGGACCTGGTGACGTACCGCTCGGACGCCAGCCACGTCGGCATGTACGTCGGCAACGGCCAGGTGGTGCACGCCCCGTACCCGGGGGCGCGGGTGCGGTACGACCCCGTCGGGATGATGCCGGTCTCCTCGGTGACCCGGCCCTGAGGGCTGCGCTGCGTACGATCGGGTGATGCTCCCGGTCCTGGGCCGTACCCCTCTCCGGCGCCCGCGCGCACTGCCGCCGGTGCTGCTCTGCCTGCTGCTGCTCTGCGTGCCGCTCGCCGGATGCGGCTCCGGTTCCGGGGCTCCTTCGGTTTCGGCGGACCCCGCCGAACGGGAGGTCCGGCGGGCCGTCGCCGCCTGGTCGGCGGCCCCGCCCGCGGCCCTCGCGGCGATCCCGCTCGAGGGATGGTCGTACGAGGTCTCCACGGTCCGGGTGGAAGGCGTACGGGCCTTCGCGCGCGCCGAGCTGCGCTACCGGCTCACCGGCTACGACGCCGCCCCGGCCGGCTCCGCCCGCGAGGTGGAGCTCACCCGCGACGGCGGCGCCTGGGCGGTGACCGCCGACCGGCCGGCCCCCGGAGCCCTGCCCCAGCTGTGGGACCAGGGCCCGGTGTCCGTGGAGCGCGGGGCACACGCCCTGGTGCTCGGCGGCGCCGGCCAGAGCTCCGGCTCCCTCTCCGCGATCGCCGCCGAGGCCGACAGGGCGGTGCCCGCGGCGAGCGCGGCCTGGCCGCGGCCCTGGGCGGGCCGGGTGGTGGTGCTGGTGCCCGGCTCGCTGGACGCGATGGCGGCGCTGCTGGGGCGGCCCGCGGACGAGTACCGGGGCCTGGGCGCCGTCACCACCGGGCGGACCGGGGCGGGACCGGCCCCCGCCGACCGGGTCGTGGTGAACCCGGGGGGGTACGGGCAGCTCTCGGCGGAGGGCCGCCAGGTGATCCTGACCCACGAGACCACCCACGTGGCGACCCGGGCGGCGACCACGTCCCGGACCCCCCTCTGGCTCTCCGAGGGCTTCGCGGACTGGGCCGCGTACCGCGACAGCGACCGCGGCCCGGCCGAAGTCGCGCCGGCCCTCGCCCGCGCGGTGCGGCAGGGCGATCTGCCGGGGGCGCTACCCGACGCCGGTGCCTTCGCCTTCGGCGGCGACGCGGACGCACTGGCGCGGGCCTACGAGGGCTCCTGGCTGGCCTGCAGGCTCATCGCCCGCCGGTGGGGGGACGCGGCACTGGTCTCCCTGTACGAGAAGTCCGGCCGGGAGTCCCTGCCCGCGGCGCTGGAGGAGGCCCTCGGGACGGATCCCGCCGCCCTGACACGGGCCTGGCAACAGGACCTGACCCGGGAGTTCCGCTAGCCCGCGCGAGGGCCGGGTGCGGCACCGTCGCCGGGGGCCGGCCCCCGGACCCCCGCTCCTCAAACGCCGGAGGGCCTGGATTTTGGCCGGCCCGGGCCTGGAAGAGCCTGCGCCGCGTGGTCGCGGGGTGCGGCACCGTCGCCGGGGGCCGGCCCCCGGACCCCCGCTCCTCAACCGGAGGGGCTGGAGTTGGTCGACGTAGGCCTGCACCTTGCGCACGGGTCCGCGGGCCGGATTGCCCGCAGGGCAATTCCAGCCCCGCCGGCGTTTGAGGCGCGGGGTCCGGGGCGGAGCCCCAGGGGCCTCGGGCGCCGCCCCGGCTCCGGCGGTCCGGCCCGCGCCGCCCGTACCGCAGGCCGCGCACCCACACGCCCCGCCGGGGCATCGGGGCCGCGGGGACCCGCCGTGGCCTCCGGTAGGGTCGGCAGGCGATGGACAAGACGCTGATCGTGACCAACGACTTCCCGCCGCGGCCGGGGGGCATCCAGGCCTTCCTGCACAACATGGCGCTGCGACTCGACCCCGACCGGGTCGTGGTCTACGCCTCCACCTGGAAGCACTCCGCCGAGGGCCGGGAGGCCACCGCCGCCTTCGACGCGGAGCAGCCCTTCCAGGTGGTCCGCGACCGTACGACGATGCTGCTGCCGACCCCCCGGGTCACCCGCCGGGCCGTGGGCCTGCTGCGCGAACACGGCTGCTCGTCGGTGTGGTTCGGCGCGGCGGCCCCGCTGGGCCTGATGGGCCCCGCCCTGCGCCGGGCGGGCGCACGCCGGATCGTGGCGACCACGCACGGGCACGAGGCGGGCTGGGCGCAGCTGCCGGTCGCGCGCCAACTGCTGCGGCGCATCGGCGAGGGCACGGACACCCTGACCTACCTGGGGGAGTACACCCGTTCGCGGATCGCCCCGGCCCTGACGGACCGCGCGGCGGTGCGCATGACGCAGCTTCCGCCGGGGGTGGACGAGAAGACCTTCCACCCGGGGTCGGGCGGCGCGGAGGTCCGGGCGAAGCTGGGTCTGACGGACCGGCCGGTGGTCGTCTGCGTCTCCCGGCTCGTTCCCCGCAAGGGGCAGGACACGCTGATCGAGGCGATGCCGCGGATCCTGGCGGCCCTGCCGGACGCCGTCCTGCTGATCGTGGGCGGCGGCCCCTACGAGGCCGACCTGCGGGCCCTGGCCGTCTCGACCGGGGTCGCGGACTCCGTCGTGTTCACGGGAGCGGTCCCGTGGTCCGAACTGCCCGCGCACTACGGGGCGGGGGACGTCTTCGCGATGCCCTGCCGGACCCGGCGCGGAGGGCTCGACGTGGAGGGCCTCGGCATCGTCTACCTGGAGGCCTCCGCCACCGGCCTGCCGGTGATCGCCGGCGACTCCGGAGGCGCTCCGGACGCCGTGCTGGACGGGGAGACGGGCTGGGTGGTCCGCGGCGGGGCCCCGGCCGAGACCGCGGACCGCGTCGTCACCCTGCTCCGGGACCCGGCCCTGCGCGCGCGCATGGGCGAGCGCGGCCGTGCCTGGGTCGAGGAGAAATGGCGCTGGGACCTGCTGGCGGAGCGCCTGCGCGAGCTGCTGTAGCCCCCCGGCGGCGGGGTCCCCTTTCCGTACGGAGGGGGATTATCGCTCTTGAGGGGCCGATCGCGGGCAGAGTCGATCAAACCGCGCGGGCCGGGGCGGGGCCCGCCTACGGTCGAGCCATGTCTGACTGTTACTCAGAAGCGTGTCAGTGCGGGTTATGGCTGGTTGAGCGGAATCCGCTCATGATGCGGCCATGACACCAAACCTGACACGTCGTCATGTTCTCGGTCTCGGGGCCCTGCAGACCGCGGCGGCCCTCGGCTTCACCCGGATCGGCCTGCAGTCCGCTGCGGCCGCCGAGCCCGCGGCCGCAGCGTACGCCCCGGCCATCGTCGTCGGCTCCGGCTACGGTTCCGCCGTCGCCGCGCTCCGCCTCGGGCAGGCCGGCGTGCGGACCGTCGTCCTGGAGATGGGCCGGCTCTGGGACACCCCGGGCGCCGACGGGAAGGTCTTCCCCGCCACCTCCGCCCCCGACCAGCGCTCGATGTGGTTCCGCAACCGCACCGAGGCCCCGCTCGCCCAGTTCCTCTGGCTGGACGTGGTCAACCGCAACATCAGCCCGTACCCCGGAGTCCTGGACCGGGTGAACTACGGGGGCATGTCGGTGTACGTGGGCCGCGGCGTCGGCGGCGGCTCCCTAGTCAACGGCGGTATGGCGCCCACGCCGAAGCGCTCGTACTTCACCGAGGTCATGCCCCGGGTGAACGCCGACGAGATGTACGGCACCTACTACCCCCGGGCCCGCGCCATGCTCGGGGTCAACGACATCGACCCGGCCTGGTTCGAGTCCACCGAGTGGTACCGCTTCGCCCGGATCTCCCGCAAGCACGCCCAGAAGACCGGGTTGAAGACCACCTTCGTCCCCAACGTCTACGACTTCGAGTACATGAAGCGCGAGGCCGCCGGCACCGCCGCCAGATCCGCCCTCGCGGGCGAGGTCATCTACGGCAACAACCACGGCAAGAAGAGCGTGGACAAGACCTACCTCGCCGCCGCCCTGGGCACGGGGAACGTCACCATCGAGACCATGCAGCGCGTGGTCGGCGTACGGCAGGACCCGGCCGGCGGCTACGTCCTGACCGTCCAGACCAGCGACCTCACCGGCCGCGTCACCCAGGTCCGCGAACTGGGCTGCAAGCAGCTCTTCCTCGGCGCCGGCAGCCTCGGCACCACCGAGATCCTGCTGCGCGCCCGCGAGACCGGCACCCTGCCCGCCCTGAACGACAAGGTGGGCCTCGGCTGGGGCCACAACGGCAACGTCATGACCGCCCGCGCCAACCACCTGTGGGACACGGTCGGCGCCAATCAGGCCACCATGCCCGCCCTCGGCATCGACGACTGGGACAACGCCTCGAACCCGGTCTTCGCCGAGATCGCCCCGCTCCCGATGGGGTTCGAACACTGGATCTCGATGTACCTGGCCATCACCAAGAACCCGGAGCGCGGGCACTTCACCTACGACGCCGCCAGCGACTCGGCGAAGCTCCAGTGGACCCGGGACCAGAACACCCCGTCCGTCGAGGCCGCCAAGCGCCTCTTCGACCGGATCAACCGGGCCAACTTCACGATCTACCGCTACGACCTCTTCGGCGACAACAAGAACTTCGCCGACAACTTCACCTACCACCCGCTGGGCGGCTGCGTCCTCGGGGACGCGACCGACGACTTCGGCCGCGTCAAGGGCTACCAGGGCCTCTACGTCACCGACAGCTCGCTGATCCCCGGATCGCTCGGCGTGAACCCCTTCGTGACCGTCACCGCGCTCGCGGAGCGGAACATGGCGCGGGTCCTCGCCGAGGACCCGCGCTAGCCCGGGAAGACCCGCACTAGCCCCGGTAGAGGGCTTCGATCTCGTCCGCGAAGTCCTTCGCCACCACATTCCGCTTCAGCTTCAGCGAAGGCGTGATGTGCCCGGACTCCTCCGTGAACTGGGACGGCAGAATGCGGAACTTCCGCACCGATTCCGCCTTGGAAACCGCCGCGTTGCCGTCGTCCACGGCCTTCTGGACGGCGGCGATGAGGTCCTCGTCCTCGCGCAGCTGGGCCGCCGTCACACCGGCCGGCTTGCCGTGCTCCGCGGCCCACCGGCCCAGGAACTCCTCGTCGATGGTGACCAGCGCGGCGACGAACGGCCGCGCGTCGCCGACCACCATGCACTCCGCGACCAGCGCGTGCGCCCGGATCCGGTCCTCGATCACCGCGGGGGCGACGTTCTTGCCGCCCGCCGTGACGATGAGCTCCTTCTTGCGCCCGGTGATCGCCAGGTAGCCGTCCTCGTCGAGCGTGCCGACGTCGCCGGTGTGGAACCAGCCGTCGGTCAGCGCGTCGGCGGTGGCCGTCGGGTTGTTCCAGTACTCCTTGAAGATGTGCTCGCCGTGCAGGAGCACCTCGCCGTCGTCGGCGATGCGCACCACGGAGCCCGGGAGCGGCTGGCCGACCGTACCGATCTTCGTCTTGTCCCACGGGTTGAAGGCCGTGGCCGCACAGGACTCGGTCAGGCCGTAGCCCTCCAGCACCGTGAAGCCGATGCCGCGGAAGAAGTGGCCGAGCCGCTCGCCCAGCGGGGCCCCGCCGGAGATCGCGTACTCGCCGCGCCCGCCGAGGACCGTGTGGAGCTTGCTGTAGACCAGCTTCGAGAAGAGCTTGTGCTTCAGCTTGAGCTTGAGGGACGGCCCGCCCGGCAGGTCCAGCGCGCGGCTGTACGCGATCGCCGTCTCGGCCGCCGCGTCGAAGATCTTGCCCTTGCCGTCGGCCTGGGCCTTGGCGCGGGCCGAGTTGTAGACCTTCTCGAAGACGCGCGGGACGCCGAGGATCAGCGTGGGCCGGAAGGACTGCAGCTCGTCGGTGAGGTTCTTGATGTCCGGTACGCAGCCCAGCCGGATCGGCGCCAGCACGGCCGCCACCTCCACCAGGCGGCCGAACACGTGCGCGGCCGGCAGGAAGAGCAGCACGGAGCACTCGCCGGTCCGGAACAGCGGACGCAGCCGGGCCACGATGTTCCCGCACTCGGCGAAGAAGCTGCGGTGGGTCAGCACGCAGCCCTTGGGGCGGCCGGTGGTGCCGGAGGTGTAGACGATGGTGGCCGGGTCGTCGGCGCCCGCGAGCGCGCTGCGCTCGTCGAGCACGGCGTCGGAGATCTCGGCGCCGGCCGCGTTCAGCGTCTCCAGGGCGCCCTGCTCGATCTCCCAGACCTCGCGCAGCTCCGGCAGCCGGTCGCGCAGGGCGGCCACGGCCGCGGCGTGCCCGGGGGACTCCACGATGACCGCGACGGCGCCGGAGTCGCCGAGGATCCACTGGATCTGCTCGGGGGAGCTGGTCTCGTACACGGGGACCGTGACGGCGCCCGCGCTCCAGATCGCGAAGTCGATCAGCACCCACTCGTAGCGGGTGCGGGAGATCAGGGCGACCCGGTCGCCGGGCTTGATGCCGGCCGCGATCAGGCCCTTCGCCGCGGCGCGGACCTCGGCGAGGAACTGGGTCGCGGTGACGTCCTGCCACGCGCCGGCGACCTTGCGGGCCATGACGGCGGTGTCGGGATGCTGAGCTGCGTTGCGGCGGATGAGATCCGTCAGGTTCCCGTCCGAAGGGACCTCGTACAGGGCCGGAAGGCTGAACTCGCGCAAGACTGCTGCTCCTCTGGGCGCCATCGCCACCATGTGGACCGACGCGACGTTACCCACCGGTAGGCGGTTCCGGATAGAGGGAACCGGCCAGATGTTCCCTGCGTCACATGTCGCGGCCGTGTCCTGCCGACATTAGTCGACCCGCTTTGCGACTCGGAAGTAACCGCAGGTCCGGCCGCCTGAGCCGATTCCCTCCCCGCGGTGGCCCGGCCCGCCTAGGGTGGCCGCATGGGTGGCTCTATGGGTGGCACTAAGAACCGGACACGGATCCATGTGGTCAGCGACGTCCACGGCAACACCGAGGCCCTGGCACGGGCCGGGGAAGGCGCCGACGCGCTGATCTGCCTGGGCGACCTCGTCCTCTTCCTCGACTACGCCGACCACTCGCGCGGCATCTTCCCCGACCTCTTCGGCGTCGAGAACGCCGATCACATCGTCGAACTGCGCACCGCCCGCCGTTTCGAGGAGGCCCGGGAGTTCGCCCGCGGACTGTGGGCCGGGCTGGACCGGGAGCGGCTCGTCGAGGGCGCCGTCCGGCGCCAGTACGCCGAGATGTTCGCCGCCTTCCCCCGGCCCACGTACGCCACGTACGGCAACGTCGACATCCCCGGGCTCTGGCCCGAGTACGCCGGCCCCGGCCTCACCGTGCTCGACGGGCAGCGGGTCGAGATCGGGGGCCGGGTCTTCGGTTTCGTCGGCGGCGGCCTGCCCTCGCCGATGCGCACGCCCTACGAGGTGCCCGAGGAGGAGTACGCGGCCAAGGTGGAGGCGCTGGGCGAGGTCGACGTGCTGTGCTCGCACATCCCGCCGGAAGTGCCCGAGCTCTGCTACGACACGGTGGCCCGGCGCTTCGAGCGGGGGAGCGGAGCACTGCTCGCCGCGATCCGCCGGGTGCGGCCCCGATACGCGCTCTTCGGCCACGTCCACCAGCCGCTCGCCCGCCGGATGCGGATCGGCGCCACCGAGTGCGTGAACGTCGGGCACTTCGCCGCCACCGGAAGGCCGTGGGCCCTGGAGTGGTGAGGTCATGACGCGCGATAGCCTTCACGCGGCGGCCCCCGGGCCGTCCGCACACTTCCTCGAACTCCCCCCGGAGGAGCGACCGCGATGGCGGAACACACCAGCTCGAGCATCACGATCGAGGCGGCCCCGGCCGACGTCATGGCCGTGATCGCCGACTTCGCCCGCTACCCGGAATGGACCGGCGAGGTGAAGGAGGCCGAGGTGCTGGCGAAGGACGACGCCGGCCGGGCCTCTCTCGTCCGGCTGCTGCTGGACGCGGGCGCGATCAAGGACGACCACACGCTGGCCTACACCTGGCCGGCCGAGAACACGGTCAGCTGGACGCTGGACAAGTCCCAGATGCTGCGGCAGCTCGACGGGTCCTACCAGCTGGCGCCGGTCGCGGGCGGTGCGCGCACCGAGGTGACCTACTCGCTGACGGTGGACGTCAAGATCCCGATGCTCGGCATGATCAAGCGCAAGGCGGAGAAGGTCATCATCGACCGCGCGCTGGCGGGCCTGAAGAAGCGCGTGGAAAGCCGCCCCGGCGCCGGCCCTTCTTAACGCGGAGCACACTCCTTCTTGACGCGCCGCTCGCGCGGTGCGGCCCTGGCGGGCCTTACCGGCTTCGCGTCGCTGCGCCGGACTCCGTCCGGCGGTGGCCGGTCGGGGCTGTCGCCCCTGCCGTCCCGGCGCGGGGCCCGGTGGCGGGTGCGGGTGGGTCGGCCCTGCGGGGCTGGGTCCCCTACCCGCCCTTCGCCCGTTCCCCGGGGCTCCGCCCCGGACCCCGCTCCTCAAACGCCGGAGGGGCTGATAGATCCAGCCTCGCCGGCGTTTGAGGCGCGGGGTCTGGGGCGGAGCCCCAGGGGGTCCGGGCGCAGCCCGGGGCCCCGCTTTCAGCCCGTCCGGCGTTTGAGGACCGGGTCCGGGCAGCGCCCGGGGAACGGTGGAAGGGCGGGGCGGGGACTTTGCCCCGCGCAGCGGCGCATGTGCGGCAGGGCTGCGCTCGTGCCGGGTCGCAGGCCCCCTGGCGGACGGTGCGGGTCCGGGGGCGTGGCAGGGTGGCGGGGGTCGCCGTCAGCCCCGCCGGGGATGCGGGGGCCAGGCACACGCGGAGCTAGGAGCAGCATGCACACCCTTCTCGTCACCGGCCCCGGCGGCGCCGGCAGAAGCACCGTCGCGGCGTCCACCGCACTCGCCGCCGCCCGGCAAGGGCACCGCGTGCTCCTGCTCTCCGCCGGCCCCACCGACCCGCCCGTCGCCCCCGAGGGCACGCTCCGCGTGACCCGCGTCGACTCCGGCGAGGAGTTCCGCCACGAGCTCGTCGCGCTCCAGGAGCGCGGCTCCGCGGTCCTCGGGATGCTCGGCGCACGCCCCCTGCACACCGACGAGATCACCGAGCTGCCCGGCGCCGAGCAGTTCGCCCTGCTCCGCGCCCTGCGCCGGGCCGCGGACGAGCCCGGCACCGACCTCGTGGTGGTCGACATGCCTCCGCTGCACCAGGCGATCACCACCCTCGCCCTCCCCGCCCAGCTCCGCCGCTACCTCGCCCGGCTGCTCCCCGCGGAGCGCCAGGCGGCCCGAGCCCTGCGCCCCGTACTGGCCCAGCTCGCCGGCGTCCCCATGCCCGCGCAGTGGCTGTACGAGGCCGCCGCCCGCTGGGACGAGGACCTGGCGGCCGTACAGGACGTCCTGGAGGCCCCCACCACCTCCGTACGGCTCGTCGCCGAGCCGGGACCCGCCTCCGACGCCGCGCTGCGCCTGGGCAGGCTCGGGCTCGCCCTGTACCGGCTGCCCGTCTCCGCGCTCGTCGCCAACCGGATGCTGCCCGCCGGATCCACCGACCCGTGGCTGGCGGGACTCGCCGCCCAGCAGGAGAAGTACGCCGCCCAGTGGGCCGGGGACGAGAGCCTTCCGGTGCTCCCCGTACCCCACCTGGGCCGGGACCCGCACGGTCCCGAGGACCTGGCGGAGCTGGCCCCGGCCCCCGCCCCGGCGATCGCGCCCCGCCCCGCCTGGACGGTGGAGGACCGGATCGCCGAGGACGGGGTGCTGCTCTGGCGGGTCCCGCTGCCCCGCGCGGAGAAGCCCGAGCTCGGGCTGGTGCGGCGCGGAGACGAGCTGCTGATCACGGTGGGCCCGTACCGCAGGATCGTTCCGCTGCCGGCGGCGCTGCGCCGCTGCACCGTCTCCGGCGCCGCCCTCGCCGACGAGGAGCTCCGCATCCGCTTCACCCCGGACCCGGGCCTGTGGCCCCGGAGCGGCGAGAAGGCGTAGCGGGCGGCCCCGGCGGCCTGGGGGGCGTACCGCCGTTCGGGTAACGTCGGAGGGAGCAGGAGTCCGTACCGCACGCCCAGCCGCCGCCGCAGGAGAGTCCGCCATGAGCGAGGCCACCGACCGTCCCACCGATCCCTCCTCCGGGGACGACGCCTGGGCCGAGGCCTGTGCCGAGGACCTCGCCGCCGAGCGGGAGCGCCGCAGGTCCGAGCAGGGCGCCTCCGCGGGCGCCGGCACCGGGACCGCCGCCGAGGAGCTGTTCAAGCTCTTCGAGGCCGTCGCCGACAAGGTGTCCGACAAGGTCTCCGCGCTGAACAACCCGCTGTTCGGCGTCGCCGCGCAGGGCGCCGTACGCCAGTTCGTCAACCAGGCGAAGACCGCCGCCAAACCCGTGGT
This sequence comes from Streptomyces stoeckheimensis, assembly GCF_045822005.1. NCBI lineage: Bacteria > Bacillati > Actinomycetota > Actinomycetes > Kitasatosporales > Streptomycetaceae > Streptomyces > Streptomyces stoeckheimensis. The sequence goes on from NZ_CP169550.1 coordinate 6,482,561, forward strand.
CGAGCGCAATCCCGAGGTCTTCGACCACCTCGCGGCCGCGGGCTCGGAGCTGCTCGCCGCCTACCGCTCCGCGGTCGAGGGCCACGAGCGCCGCTGGACGCGCGACGAGCCGTCCTCGGGGTGGGGGAGCGGGACCCCCGGGAACACGGGGACCGCCGGGACCCCCGAAAGCCCTGCCGGGAACGCGAAGGACCCCCGTGACGAGGGCGACGACGGCCCGACCGAGCGGATCGATCTCGACTGAACCCCCGCCTCCCTCGGGTACGGTTGACAGCGGCGGGGTTTGACCGGAAACCGAGGGACTAATGGGACTCACCATCGGCGTCGACATCGGCGGCACGAAGATCGCGGCCGGCGTGGTCGACGAAGACGGCACCATCCTTGAGACGTACAAGGTGCCCACGCCGCCGACCCCGGACGGAGTGACGGACGCGATCTGCGCCGCCGTCTCCGAGGTCAGCGCCAGCCACACCATCGACGCGGTCGGCATCGGCGCCGCCGGATACGTCGACGACAAGCGTGCGACCGTACTCTTCGCGCCGAACATCAACTGGCGGCACGAGCCGCTCAAGGACAAGGTCGAGCAGCGCATCGGCCTGCCCGTGGTCGTCGAGAACGACGCCAACTGCGCCGCCTGGGGCGAGTACCGCTTCGGCGCCGGCCAGGGCCACGAGGACGTCATCTGCATCACGCTCGGCACCGGCCTGGGCGGCGGCATCATCATCGGCAACAAGCTCCGGCGCGGACGCTTCGGCGTGGCCGCCGAGTTCGGCCACATCCGCGTCGTCCCCGACGGCCTGCTGTGCGGCTGCGGCAGCCAGGGCTGCTGGGAGCAGTACGCCTCCGGGCGCGCGCTCGTCCGGTACGCCAAGCAGCGCGCCAACGCCACCCCCGAGAACGCGGTGGCCCTCCTCGCGCTCGGCGACGGCACCCCCGACGGCATCGAGGGCAAGCACATCAGCGAGGCGGCCCGCGCCGGCGACCTGGTGGCCATCGACTCCTTCCGCGAGCTGGCCCGTTGGGCGGGCGCCGGCCTCGCGGACCTGGCCTCGCTCTTCGACCCCTCGGCGTTCATCGTCGGCGGCGGCGTCTCGGACGAGGGCGACCTGGTCCTCGACCCGATCCGCAAGTCCTTCAAGCGCTGGCTGATCGGCGGCGCGTGGCGCCCGCACGCGCAGGTGCTCGCCGCCCAGCTGGGCGGCAAGGCCGGTCTGGTCGGCGCGGCGGACCTGGCCCGCCAGGGCTGAGCCCCCCGCCCTGCGGCGACCCGTAGCGACGGACTGCCCGCCGCGCCCCCTGGGGTGCGGCGGGCAGTCTCGTTATGTTGCGGGGTATGGACCTCACCGAGCTGCCGAACTCCCGCACCGAAGCCGATGGTTCCGCCGTGATCCGGGTGCTCTCCTACAACGTCCGCTCGCTGCGCGACGACGAGGACGCACTGGCCCGGGTGATCCGCGCGTGCGCGCCCGACCTGGTGTGCGTCCAGGAGGCGCCGAGGTTCTTCCGGTGGCGCAAGCACGCGGCGCGGCTCGCCTCGAAGTGCGACCTGGTGGTCCTGTCGGGCGGCGCCACGGCGGCGGGGCCGCTGCTCCTGTGTTCCCTACGGGCCTTCGTGGAGCGGACCGAGGACATACTGCTGCCGTTGACGCCGGGCCGCCACCGGCGGGGCTTCGCCACGGCCGTCGTGCGGCTGGGTGGGGTCCGGGTCGGGGTGCTGAGCGCACACCTGTCGCTGGACGGGCCCGAACGGCTGGCCCAGTCGGAGCTGCTGCTGGAGCGCCTCGCGGGGATGGACGTGCCGTACGCGATCGCGGCGGGGGACATCAACGAGGGCCCGTCCGGGCCCGCCTTCCGCCGGCTGGCGGGGGGCCTGCAGGACTGTTGGGCGGCGGCGCCGTGGGGTGGGGAGCACACGTGGGTGCGGTCGTCGCCGCCGCGGCGGATCGACGCCGTCTTCGCCGGCGCGGGCGTGGAGGTCCTCGCCTGCGGTGTCCCCTCGCCCCTGCCCGGAGTCACCCCGGAGGACCTCACCCGAGCAACGGACCACCTCCCGGTCCTGGCCACCCTCCGGCTGCCCGCACCTTCTTGAGGCGCCGGTGGGTGGGTGCGGGTGGCTCGGCCCTGCGGGGCAAGCTCCCCGACCCACCCTTCGCCCGTTCCCCGGGCTGCGCCCGGACCCGTTGCCGCGTGCGGCGCCGTTGCCGGGGGCCAGCCCCCGGACCCCCGCGCCTCAAACGCCGGAGGGGCTGGATTTTCGCCTGGCGGGGCTGGATTGCCCGCAGGGCAATTCCAGCCCCGCCGGCGTTTGAGGCGCGGGTCCGGGCAGCGCCCGGGGAACGGTGGAAGGGCGGGTAGGGGACTTTGCCCCGCAGGGCCGAACCACCCGCACCCGCCCACCGGGCCCCGCGCCGGGCCGGCGGTGGCGAGCACCCCGACCGGCCGCCGCCGGACGGAGTCCGGCGCAGCGGTGCGAGCGGCGCGTCGAAAAGGTGCCCGGCGCAGCGGGGCGAAGCCCGGGAGGCCCGCAAGGGCCGGGTGGTGCGAGCTCCGCGTCAAAAAGAGGTCAGACCACCGCGCCGCGGCCCGGGTCGTCGTCCTCGTCCTCGTCCGTGGACATGCGGGCGACCAGCGTCGCGAAGCCGCCCAGGAAGCCGCCGACGCCCAGCGTCGTCAGCCACCAGGTCATCTCCCACTGGAGCAGCACCGCCAGGAGCAGCAGGACTGGTCCGCCCACCACCGCCAGCCAGGCGAACTTGGACGTCGCGTCCGCCTCCGGCAGCTCCGGCTCCGGGGGGACGAAGTGCCCCTCGTCCTTCGCGGCCTCCGGGGAGTCGTCCGGCTCGGCCAGGGAGTGGTCCCGGGGACCCGCCCCGATCCCGCCGCCCACGCCCGGGGCGAACACCACCGAGCTGCCCAGAGCCGCCGACGGCGGTTCCGGGGAGGCCGGGTTCGCCGGGGAAGCCGGGTCGGCCGGGGGCACCGGGCCGGCGGCCGCCGGTTTCACGTCCTCCTCCGGCAGGAGGAGGTTCTCGATCGGACGGAACGGTCTCGCGCCGGGCGGATCCGCCGGCTCCTGGCCGTAGCCGGCGACGATCGCCGCCCACGCCGCTTCCTCGTCCAGCGGGGGGACACCCCCGGAGGACTCCTCGTGCTCAGCCACCGCTGGCCGCCCCCTCCCTGCCCAAGCTCTCCGACAGCCGTCCGACGAACGCGTAGCTGTCCGCGAAGATCTTCTCCGCGTCATGGTCCAACGTCGCGACGTGGTAACTCTGTTCCAGCAGCGTTTCGGTGACGTCCGTGGAGGACACCCGCGCCAGGATCCGCGTTGAGTCCGTCGGCCGCACCACGTGGTCCTGCGGGCTGTGCAGCAGCAGCAGCGGCTGCGTCACCTGAGGCAGTTCGGTGTCCAGCATCTGCAGGAACTTCCGCAGCGAGTGCGCGGCCCGGGTCGGGACCCGGTCGTAGCCGACCTCGTCCGCGCCCGGCTTGGCGATGTCGCTCGCGATGCCCGGGGTCGACCGGATGAAGTGCTTGACCACCGGCAGGGCCACGGCCAGCGGGTCGTGGATCTTGTTGACCGGGTTGACGAGGACGATCCCGCTGATGCTGTCCCCGTGCTTCGCCGCCAGTCGCAGCGTCAGCGCGCCGCCCATCGACAGCCCGAAGACGAACACCTGATCGCAGCTGTCGAGGAGCTCCCGCAGCGCGCGGTCCACCTCGGCGTACCAGTCCTGCCAGCCGGTGAGCTGCATGTCCTGCCAGCGCGTCCCGTGCCCGGGGAGCAGGGGCAGCGACACCGTCAGTCCCTGCGCGGCCAGATGGTCGGCCCAGGGCCGCATCGACTGGGGGGAACCGGTGAAGCCGTGGCAGAGGAGGACGCCGACCTTTCCGCCCTCGTGGCGGAACGGCTCGGCTCCAGGGAGGACGGGCACCAGGGTCTCCTTAAAGGGGGGCGTGGGGTGCGTAGCGCTGTGTGACTTCACCGTACGCGACGGGGGTGGCACCGACCAGGGTCGTCGGACGGCTCCGGGTGCGACCACGGGATATGGTCTGTTCGACAGACACAGGAAGGCTTTCGAGTTGATCTACGGCGCAATGAAGTTCTCGATCGGCGGTTCCCTGAAGCTCGCCTTCAGGCCGTGGGTGGAGGGCCTCGAGAACATTCCCGCAGAGGGGCCGGCGATCCTCGCGAGCAACCACCTGTCCTTCTCCGACTCCTTCTTCCTCCCGGCCGTGCTGGACCGGAAGGTGACCTTCATCGCGAAGGCGGAGTACTTCACCTCCCCGGGCGTCAAGGGCAAGCTGACGGCCGCCTTCTTCAAGGGCGTCGGCCAGCTCCCGGTGGACCGTTCCGGTGCGCGCGGGGCCGGCGAGGCCGCCATCAAGAGCGGCATCGACGTCATCGAGCGCGGAGAGCTGTTCGGTATTTACCCCGAGGGGACGCGTTCACCCGACGGCCGGCTGTACCGCGGAAAGCCCGGCGGTCTGGCCCGGGTGGCGCTGGCCACCGGCGCGCCCGTGATCCCCGTCGCGATGATCGACACGGAGAAGATCCAGCCGCCCGGCAAGGTGGTTCCGAAGCTCATGCGACCGGGTATCCGGATCGGGAAGCCGCTGGACTTCAGCCGCTACCACGGCATGGACGGGGACCGCTTCATCCTCCGCTCGGTGACCGACGAGGTCATGTACGAGATCATGAAGCTCTCCGGCCAGGAGTACGTCGACATCTACGCGACGGCCGCCAAGCGGCAGATCGCCGACGCGGAGAAGGCCGCCGCGAAGAGCGAGAAGGCCGAGAAGGCGGAGCAGGCCGGGAAGGCCGCACCCGTCGAAAGCACCGAAAGCACCGAGAAGGCCGGACCGGCCGCCGCGGACACCGACAAGTAGCAGCACACGGGCGGGACCGCCCGTACGGGGTGGGGGAGATGGCGAAGCGCGAGCGCGTCGTACGCATGTCGGTCGAGCAGCCGCTGTGGCGTGCCCTGACGGCCTACCGGCTGCTCACCATGGTTTACGCGGCCCTGCTGTTCGCCTCCGCCTACAAGGAGTTCGACCGCCCCTGGATCGCGGCCTCCTACCTCGCCTTCCTGGCGGGCTGGACCCTGGTCACGCTCCCCAAGGTGGCCAACGCCGCCAGCTGCACCAAGCGGTTCCTGTGCGCCGACCTCACCGTCGCCTGCGTCGGGATCCTGCTCACCCCGCTCGCCGACAGCCACGAACGCGTCACGGGCGGCGGCCCCACGCTGCCCTCCATATGGACCGCGGGCGCGGTCCTCGCCTTCGCCCTCAAGGGCGGCTGGCGCTGGGCCTGTTTCGCCTCCAGCTTCGTCGCCGCCGCGAACCTCGTGCAGCGCGGCGAACCCACCCGGGACACCCTGCACAACGTGCTCCTGGTCTGGGTGGCCTCCGTCGCCATCGGCTACGTCGTCGAGGTGGCCCGGGCCAGTGAGGCCACCCTCGCCCGCGCCCTGGAGATAGAGGCCGCCACCCGGGAGCGCGAACGCCTCGCCCGCGACATCCACGACGGGGTCCTCCAGGTCCTCGCCATGGTCCAGCGGCGCGGCACCGAACTGGGTGGGGAGGCCGCCGAGCTGGGCCGGATGGCGGGGGAGCAGGAGGTCGCGCTGCGCACCCTGGTCTCCAGCGGACTGGCGCGCCCCTCGCGGATCTCCCGCGACGAGGCGCACGGCGCGATCGTGGCCTCCGTCGAGGTAGAGGAACCAGGCGAGGACGAGGGCGAGCTCGATCTGCGGGCCCTCCTCGCCCCGCACGCGGGCTCGCGGGTGAGCTTCGCGGAACCGGGCACCCCGGTGCCGTTGCCGGTGCCCGCCGCCAGGGAGCTGGCCGCGGCGGTCGGGGCCGCCCTCGACAACGTGCGCAAGCACGCGGGCGAGGGGGCCAGTGCCTGGATCCTGGTCGAGGACTGGGGCGACGAGGTGATCGTGACCGTCCGGGACGACGGTCCGGGCATCCCGGCCGGCCGGCTCGACCAGGCCGAGGGCGAGGGCCGGATGGGAGTGGCCCTGTCGATCCGGGGCCGGCTCCGCGACCTCGGCGGCAGCGCCGAGCTGGTGTCCGTCCCGGGGCAGGGCACCGAAGTGGAACTGAAAGTACCGAGGGGGAGCACCACATGAACGAGTCGAGCGAGCAGAGCGGGCACGGCGAGCAGGCCGGGCAGAACGGCCTGGGCGGCATCAAGGTCATGGTCGTGGACGACCATCCGATGTGGCGGGACGCGGTCGCCCGCGACCTGGCCGCCGCCGGTTTCGACCTGGTGGCCACCGCGGGCGACGGACCCGAGGCCGTCCGCCGGGCCCGCGCGGCGGCCCCGCACGTCCTGGTCCTCGACCTCAACCTGCCCGGCATGCCCGGGGTCCAGGTCTGCAAGGAACTGGTCGGCGCCAACCCGGCGCTGCGGGTCCTCGTGCTCTCCGCGAGCGGCGAGCACGCCGACGTCCTGGAAGCGGTGAAGTCCGGCGCGACCGGCTACCTGCTGAAGTCCGCGGGCGCCCAGGAGCTCATCGACGCCGTGCGCCGCACGGCGGCCGGCGACCCCGTCTTCACCCCGGGCCTGGCCGGCCTGGTCCTCGGCGAGTACCGGCGCCTCGCCACCGACCCGGCGCCGGCCGCCTCGGACGAGCCGAAGGCACCGCAGCTCACCGACCGGGAGACCGAGGTGCTGCGGCTGGTGGCCAAGGGGCTCTCGTACAAGCAGATCGCGGAACGGCTGGTCATCTCCCACCGCACCGTGCAGAACCACGTGCAGAACACCCTGGGCAAGCTCCAGTTGCACAACCGGGTGGAGCTCGTCCGGTACGCGATCGAGCGCGGCCTCGACGACGCCTGAGGCGCGCACGGGGCGAGGCCGCCCCTCGTACGAGTGAACGGGCGTACGCAACGCCCCGCAATTCCCCCGGAATTGACCCTTCCTCAGGCCTTGCTGTGACCTGAGTCACCACTAGCGTGACCGTCATGCGGGCCCCGCGGCCTCAGCGGGCCCTGTGGCGAAGGGAAATTCCATGAAGGCCATGAAGGTCGGAGTGCTGACGGGCGGCGGCGACTGCCCCGGGCTCAACGCGGTGATCCGCAGCGTCGTGCGCAAGGGCGTCCAGGAGTACGCGTACGAGTTCATCGGGTTCAAGGACGGCTGGCGGGGTGCGGTCGAAGGCCGCACCGTCCCGCTCGACATCCCCGCCGTCCGCGGGATCCTGCCGCGCGGCGGGACCATCCTCGGCTCCTCGCGCACCAACCCGTTCAAGCTGGACGACGGCGTCCGCCAGATCAAGGAGAACCTCGCCAAGTACGAGGTCGACGCCCTCGTCGCGATCGGCGGCGAGGACACCTTGGGCGTGGCCGCGAAGCTCTACGAGGAGTACGGCATCCCCTGCGTCGGGGTCCCGAAGACCATCGACAACGATCTGTCGGCCACCGACTACACCTTCGGCTTCGACACCGCCGTCGGCATCGCGACCGAGGCCATCGACCGGCTGCACACCACCGCCGAATCGCACATGCGGGTGCTGGTCGTGGAGGTGATGGGCCGGCACGCCGGCTGGATCGCCCTGCACTCGGGGCTCGCGGGCGGCGCCAACGTCATCCTCATCCCGGAGCAGCGCTTCGACGTGGACCAGGTCTGCGAGTGGGTGACCTCCCGCTTCAAGGCGAGCTACGCGCCGATCGTGTGCGTCGCCGAGGGCGCGATGCCCAAGGACGGCGACATGGTGCTGAAGGACGCGACGAAGGACTCCTTCGGGCACGTCCGGCTGTCCGGCGTGGGCGAATGGCTGGCCAAGGAGATCGAGGCGCGGACCGGCAAGGAGGCCCGTACGACCGTACTCGGACACATCCAGCGGGGCGGCACCCCGAGCGCGTTCGACCGGTGGCTGGCCACCCGCTTCGGGCTGCACGCGATCGACGCGGTGCGCGACGGGGACTTCGGGAAGATGGTCGCGCTGAAGGGCACGGACATCGTGCGGGTGCCGATCGCCGAGGCGACGGCGAAGCTGAAGACGGTGGACCCGGCGCTGTACAAGGAGGCCGGAGTGTTCTTCGGCTGAGTTCTCGGTCGAGCCCCGGGCTGGGCGCAGGGCGGGTCGGGACCATGGGTCGTAAGGTGACAAACGACCCATGGTCCGATTCTTTGGCGCAGTACGGGAGCGAACGTGGAAATCCTGGCATTCGGGGTGACGGCGGACGAGAAGCCGCTCATCGAGAAGGCATTCGCGGGGCAGCACGAGGTGCGCTGCCTGGACGTCTTCCTCAGCGAGGACACCGCCCCCATCGCGGCCGGGTACGAGATCGTGTCGTCGAGCGTCAACGCGGACCTGAGCGGGCGGGTGCTGCGCACCCTGGCCGCGGGCGGGACGAAGATGATCGCCCAGCGGTCCACCGGCTTCAACAACATCGACCTGGACGTCGCGCGGCAGCTCGGCCTGACCGTCGGCCGGGTCTCGTACTACTCCCCGTACTCGGTGGCCGAGTTCGCGTGGACCCTGGCCATGGCGGTGAACCGGCGGATCGTCCGGGCCTCGAACCGCACGCGGGACTTCGACTTCCGGCTCAACGGCCTGATGGGCCGCGACATGCGCGGCCGCACGGTGGGGGTGCTCGGCACCGGCAAGATCGGGGAGGCGTTCACCCGGATCGCCCACGGCTTCGGCATGAACCTGCTGGGCTGGGACGTGGCGCAGAACCCGGCGTGCGTGGAGCTGGGCATGAAGTACGTGGACAAGGACGAGCTGTTCGCGTCCTCGGACCTGATCAGCCTGCACGTTCCGCTGCTGGAGTCCACCCACCACATCATCGGCGCCCAGGCGCTCAAGCTGATGAAGGACGACGCGATCCTGGTGAACTCCAGCCGCGGCGGGCTCGTCGACACGGACGCGCTGGTCACGGAGCTGCGGTCGGGGCGTTTCACCGGGGTCGGCCTGGACGTGTACGAGGCGGAGGCCGGACTCTTCTTCCTGGACAAGTCCCTGGTGGTCGTCGAGGACGACACCCTGGCGCGGCTGATCACCTTCCCGAACGTGGTCGTCACCTCCCACCAGGCGTACTACACCCTCGACGCGGTGAGCCAGATCATCGACACCACGGTCGCCAACGTCGCGGACTACCTGGCGGGCCGCCGCTCGGAAAACACCCTGAGCCCCGCCGGCGCCTCCTGACGCGCTGCTCCCCTTCTTGAGGCACCCCTCGCACCGGTGCGCCGGACTCCGTCCCCGGGCTGCGCCCGGACCCCCTGGGGCTCCACCCCCGGGGCCGTGCCTCAAACGCCGGCGAGGCTGGATTTGCCAGCCCGTCCGGCGTTTGAGGACCGGGTCCGGGCGGAGCCCGGGGAACGGTGGAAGGGCGGGTAGGGGACTGCTCCGCGCAGCGGCTAGGCCCGGGCGGGCGCCCGGACTCCGGCGATCACGTCGCGGACCAGCTCCGCGCCGCGCAGGGTGAGGACCGACTCCGGGTGGAACTGGACGCCCGCGAAGCCGCCCGTGAGGGACCGCAGTGCATGGACCTCGCCGGTGTCGGGGTCGCGGGAGACCTCGATTCCGCGCAGGGCCAGGGACCGCTCCCGCTCCGCGGAGCAGTGCGCCGCGTACGTGTTGTAGAAGCCGACGACCTCCTGCGCCCCGAACAGCGGGATCCGCGTCTGCGCCCCCTGCGCCGGCTCCGCCTTGCGGACCAGCGGGAGCCCCAGCTCGGCGGCGAGCAGCTGGTGGCTGAGGCAGACCCCGAGCAGGCCGCCCCGGTGCGAGGCCAGGAGCTCCGCCGTCAGCTCGCGCATCGTGCGGATCTTCGGGTCGCCGAAGTCCGCCGGGTCGCCCGGGCCGGGGCCGAGCACGATCGGCCCGTCCCAGGTCAGGGCGGCCGCACGCAGCCCCGGGTCGTCGTAGCGGCGTACGGTCACCTCCAGCCCGGCCACCCGCAGCACGTGCCGCAGCATCGAGGTGAAGGTGTCCTCCCCGTCCACCACCAGCGCGTGGCCCGTCACCTGCGAGGGCCGCTCCTGCATCCGCAGCCAGAACGGCGCCAGGTCCTCGCGGCGAGCCGCCAGGGCCGCCTGCACCCGGGGGTCGTCGGCCAGCCGCGGCCCGGCCCCGCCGTCGGCCGTGGGCCGTACCGCCGCCGGGCGGACGCCCAGCGCAGCCAGCACCCCGGCCGCCTTCGCGTGCGTCTCCGCCACCTCGCCCGCCGGGTCGGAGTGCCGTACGAGGGTGGCCCCGACGGGCACCCGCAGCGCGCCGTCCGGCGCGATGTCCGCCGTCCGGATGAGGATGGGGGAGTCGAGGGTCTGGGCGCCCGAGGCGTCGAGGCCCAGCAGGGCCAGCGCGCCCGCGTAGTAGCCGCGCCCGCCCGTCTCGTACCGCTCGATGACCCGGCAGGCGTTCTGCACCGGCGATCCGGTCACCGTCGCCGCGAACATCGTCTCCTTCAGCACCTCGCGCACGTCCAGCGAGGACCGGCCGCGCAGCTCGTACTCGGTGTGCGCGAGGTGCGCCATCTCCTTGAGCCGGGGGCCGACGACCACCCCGCCCATGTCCCCGACGGTGCACATCATCTTGAGCTCCTCGTCCACCACCATGGACAGCTCCTCGGTCTCCTTGCGGTCCCCGAGGAAGGCGAGGAGGGAGTCGGCCGTCGGCCCCCCGGCCGGATAGCGGTACGTACCGCTGATCGGGTTCATCACGACCGTGCCCCCGGACATCCGCACGTGCACCTCGGGGCTGGCCCCGACGAGGGTGCGGTCCCCGGTGTGGACCACGTACGTCCAGTACGCGCCCCGCTCGCCCTCCAGCAGCCGCCGGAACAGTGCGAGGGCGTCGGCGCGGCCGAAGCCCTCGATCCGGCCCCCGTAGGTGCGCCGGATGACGAAGTTCGCGCCCTCGCCCCGGCCGATCTCGTCCTCGATGACCCGCCGGACGGTGTCCGCGTACTCCTCGTCGGGGACGTCGAAGCCGCCGCCGTCGACGCGCACCTCGTGGGCCGGGAGCGCGGCCAGCGCCTCGGCGAGCGGGATCTCGTAGGCCTCCTCGGCGACCAGGACGCTCAGCGGCGTGCCGTCGTCTCGCACGTCGAAGCCGCGCTCCCGCATCTGGCGGAAGGGAACGAGGGCCAGGGCGGGCCGCTCGCCGACGGGCAGGTTGGCCAGGTGCTCGGCCTCGTGGACCGGGCCGATCAGCACCTCGACGGTGTCGTGGTCGCGGCCGGGCGTGCGGCGGCGCAGCAGCGCGAACGGCGGGCAGGTGTCGTCGAGCAGCCGGCTCAGGTGAGGGTGCGGGTGAGGGTTCGGGTGCATGGAGTGGGCGTCCTATCCGGTTTCGGAGGGTGGGACGGCCCGGTGTTCCAAAGACTGTGTCGACTCACAGAATGCGGAAGGCCGCCCCTCGGGGCGGCCTTCGTTTCGCTCGTGTCTTCAGGTACGCGCGAGAAGTGGGCCGCCGGGAGCGGGCCACCACCAGTTCTGGTTCGAGTGCGCGTACATGCTCCGCACCCTAGCCCACTCGTCCGGCCGGGGCGGGTAAACGGGTGAGTAACAGAGCGAGAGACATCCGTCTCACGTAGTGGTCCTCGACCGGGAGGTGCGGTGTGACGCCGTAATGTGTGTGGGGTGACCGTGAACGCTGAAACCCAAGCCCCCGCCTCCAAGGCGACCTGGCGGGACCTTCCCGCGGCGCAGCAGCCTTCGTACCCCGATGCCGAGGCCCTGCGCGCTGTCGTCGCGGACCTCGAGTCGTATCCTCCCCTCGTTTTCGCGGGCGAATGCGACCAGCTGCGCGCCCGCCTGGGAGCCGTCGCCAAGGGCGAGGCGTTCCTGCTGCAGGGTGGCGACTGCGCCGAGGCCTTCGATGCCGTCTCCGCCGACCACATCCGCGCCAAGCTGAAGACGCTGCTCCAGATGAGCGCCGTCCTGACGTACGCGGCCTCCGTGCCCGTCGTCAAGGTCGGCCGCATCGCGGGCCAGTACTCCAAGCCGCGCTCCAAGGACACCGAGACCCGCGACGGCATCACCCTGCCGACCTACCGCGGCGACTCCGTGAACGGCTTCGCCTTCAACGAGGCGTCCCGCGTCCCGGACCCCGAGCGCCTCAAGCGCATGTACCACGCGTCGGCCTCCACGCTGAACCTGGTGCGCGCCTTCACCACCGGCGGTTACGCCGACCTGCGCCAGGTGCACGCCTGGAACCAGGACTTCGTGAAGAACTCCCCCTCCGGGCAGCGCTACGAGCAGCTCGCGCGGGAGATCGACAACGCGCTGAACTTCATGAAGGCCTGTGGCACCGACCCGGCCGAGTTCAAGGCCGTCGAGTTCTACTCCTCCCACGAGGCGCTGCTCCTCGACTACGAGGGCGCCCTCACCCGTACGGACTCCCGCACCGGCCGGCTGTACGACACCTCCGGCCACATGGTCTGGATCGGTGAGCGCACCCGCCAGCTGGACCACGCGCACATCGAGTTCTGCTCGCAGATCGCCAACCCGATCGGCATCAAGCTCGGCCCCACCACCACGGTGGACGAGGCGCTCACCTACATCGACCGCCTCGACCCCGAGCGCGAGCCGGGCCGCCTGACCTTCGTCGTCCGCATGGGCGCCGACAAGGTCCGCGACAAGCTCCCCGAGCTCGTCGAGAAGGTCACCGCCTCCGGCGCGACCGTCGCCTGGGTCACCGACCCGATGCACGGCAACACCTTCGAGGCGGCCTCCGGCCACAAGACGCGCCGTTTCGACGACGTGCTCGACGAGGTCAAGGGCTTCTTCGAGGTCCACAAGGGCCTCGGCACCCACCCGGGCGGCATCCACGTCGAGCTCACCGGTGACGACGTCACCGAGTGCGTGGGCGGCGGCGACGAGATCTTCGTCGACGACCTGCACCAGCGCTACGAGACGGCCTGCGACCCGCGCCTCAACCGCAGCCAGTCCCTGGACCTGGCCTTCCTCGTCGCCGAGATGTACCGCGACCAGTAGGACGGCAGCTCGCTGTGAGCACCTCATGACGATGGGGCGCGGATCGAATGTGATCCGCGCCCCATCGTCGTTCCCGGCTCTTTTAGGGAACCCTAAGTTTGGGTATGGTTAGGTAAGCCTCACCGAATAGGGGATGGCTGGCCGAACCATTCCTTCCTGGGAGGTGAACCGCGTGTACGTCTGCTCTTGTTTCGGGATCACCGACAAGCAGGTCAAGGACCACGCGGAGGCCGGAGCCTGCACGCCCCGCCAGATCGCCTCGGCCACGAAGGCCGGCACCGACTGCGGTTCCTGCGTGCGGACCATCCAGGGTCTCCTCGGCCGCGGGGCCTGCCCGCGCCGTGAACTGCTGGAGAAGGGCGACGCCGCCGCCGTGCTCACGGCCGACCCGCTGGTGGCGGCACTGGTACCGGCTGGTACAGAGCTCGCCGAAGCCGCGTAGGGCTAGCTCGGCTGCTCGATGAGCTGCGCGATGTAGAGCGCCTCGCCGATGGACTCGATGAGCTCCAGCTGGGTGTCGAGGTAGTCGATGTGGTGCTCCTCGTCCTCCAGGATCTCCTCGAAGAGCCGCGCCGAGGTGACGTCACCCTTGCCGCGCATGACCTCGATGCCGCGCTTCAGGCGGTCGATCGCCTCGACCTCGACCTGCCGGTCGGCCTGGAACATCTCCGTCAGCGTCTGGCCCACGCGGACGTGGAAGAGGCGCTGGTAGTTCGGCAGACCATCGAGCATCAGGATGCGCTCGGTGATCTTGTCCGCGTGCTTCATCTCATCGATGGACTCTTCGCGCGTGTACTTGGCGAGCTTCGTCCAACCCTTGTTGTCCTGGATCCGGTAGTGGAGCCAGTACTGGTTGATGGCCGTAAGTTCGCCGGTCAGCTGCTCGTTGAGAAACTCGAGGACCTCGGGGTCGCCCTGCATCGCAGAGGCTCCTTCCAAGCAATGTCAGCAATGTGACGGGGCAGGTGCGCGCATCCTTGCACCGCCACAGGAGGCCGTCCAGTAAGTGCCTCCTTAGTGGGAGTTGCCGTGACTTGCCCGAATCCGGGCGAAGCTGGTCATGACCACCCCGCCAAGTCTGTCACCATGGAGACATGGGTCAGCCGGAAAGCCGGGAATCTCCGGGATCAGAACAACTGGAGCTTCCCCCGGGGCAGAGGTTGCAGCGAGGCTGGCCGGTCACCCACTACGGACCGGTACCCAAGTTCAAGCCCGAGCGCTGGGAGTTCCGCGTCTTCGGCGCGACGGCCGACGGTGAGAAGCACTGCTGGAACCACGAGGAGTTCGCGGCCCTGCCGTTCGACTCCGTCGAGGCGGACCTGCACTGCGTGACGAAGTTCAGCATGACCGGTGCCGAATGGGGCGGCGTGCTCGCCCGCAGGATCCTCGGCCTCGCTCCGCCGTCCCCGCAGGTCACGCACGTGATGGTGTGGGCCGAGTACGGCTTCAGCTCCAACATGCGCCTCGCGGACTTCGCCTCCGAGCGGACCGTCTTCGCCACCCACCAGGGCGGCGAACTGCTCACAGCCGAGCACGGTTTCCCGCTCCGGCTGGTCGTGCCCCACCTCTACGCGTGGAAGGGCCCCAAGTGGGTCCGCGGCATCGAGTACATGACCGCCGACCGCCGCGGCTTCTGGGAGGAGCGCGGCTATCACAACATCGGCGACCCCTGGCGCGAGCAGCGCTACTCGTACCAGGAGGAGCCGGGGGACGGCCCCGAGCTGTAGCTCGTCGGTTCGGTGGCTCAATGGTGGTACTGGTGGACCACCGCGTGACCCTTTCCGCGGCCGATCATCCACTTGTTGACCGGCGTCGTGACGACGAAGGCCACCGCGAACGCGATCGCGAGCGCGGTCCAGAACAGTGCGTCCGACAGCATCGCGTCCATGGCTCCGGGCCAGAGCAGGATCACCCCGTTGTCGATCACTTCCATGACGGCGATGGAAAGGGTGTCCGCCGCCAACGCCACCCGAATGGCCGTACGGAAATCCAGGCCGGCGGCGCGGACCCCGCGCAGGGTGAGCGCGTAGCCGAAGAAGAACGCGAGGACGATCGCGAGGGCCATCGTCGGGGCGTTCCCCCAGCCCAGCGCCGTTCCGATGACCATGCCGAGCACCTCGCCGATGGCGCACCCGGTGAGGCAGTGGAGCGTGGCCTGCGCGGCGGCGGCCCAGGTGACCTTGCCGCCGGAGGTGGTGTGGTGGTGGCCGTGGTGCTCAGGCCCCGAGTGGCCTTGGTGCTGGTGTTGTCCGTGGTGCTGCTCGTGCGCGTGTTCCATGACAACCCCCTGGCGAGGAACGCCGGATAGCGGCTCTGTCGGTCGATATGACAGAACCGTATACCCCCCTGGGGTATTCCTCAACGGGGTCGAGGGATCAAAGGATCAGCCGAGCTCGCGCAGCTCCTTCAGCAGCGCCACGTCCGCCGCGTGCCCTTCCTTGCCGCCGGGCGTCTCGATGATCAGCGGTACGCCCTCCATCGCCGGGTGCGTGAACAGCTCGGCGAAGGCGTCGCGCCCGATGTGCCCCTGACCGATCTGCGCGTGCCGGTCCTTGTGGGCGCCCACACCCTCCTTGGAGTCGTTGGCGTGCACCAGCTTCAGCCGGTCCTCGCCCACCGTGTCCACCAGCAGGTCCAGCGTCTGCTTCGTCCCGCCCGGCTCCGCCAGATCGTGCCCGGCCGCGAAGATGTGGCAGGTGTCGAGGCAGATCCCCAGCATCGGATGCCGGTCGAGGGCGTCGAAGTACGGGCCGAACTCCTCGGCGGTCGAGCACAGCGAGGAACCCTGACCGGCCGTGGACTCCAGCAGCAGGAAGGGGTCGTCGTCATGCGTCAGCTCGTCCAGCAGCGGCAGCATGTGCTCCCTGACCTGCGCGTACGCCGCCTCGCGCGGCCGGCCCCCGGTCGCCGAGCCGGTGTGCACGACCACCCCGAGCGCACCGATCGCGCGGGCCCGGCGCAGCGAGTGCCGCAGCGATTCCACGGACTTCTCGACGGTGGCCTCGGTGTGCGAGCCGAAGTTGATCAGGTACGGCGCGTGGACGTAGGCCGGGATCCCCTCGGTCGCGCAGGCCTCGCGGAACAGCTCGTCCTGGGCGGGATTGCCGACCGGGGTGGCCCAGCCGCGCGGATTGGCGACGAAGACCTGGACGGCCTCGGCACCCATCTCGCGGGCGTACGACAGCCCGACCGAGGCCAGCCCGCCCGCGACGGGCACGTGCCCGCCGACTGGATTGCGGCCCGTTGAATTGTTGTTCATGGCGTGCTGTTACAGCCCCTTGGTCCTGATGGTGATGGTGCTGCCCTCGGCGGCGTTCTGGCCCGCGGGGACCGACTGGGAATCGACGGTGTTGCTGAAGGAGAGGAAGGGCTTGTCGACCTTGACCTTGAAGCCCAGCCCCTCCAGGGTCTTGCGGGCCGCGTCGGCCTCCTGGCCGGTGACGTCCGGGACCGGGATCTGGCGGGGCCCCTTGGACACGGTGAGGGTGACGGTGTCACCCGCGGCGGCCTGGCTGCCGGCGCCGATCGACTGGTTGGCGACCGTACCGGCGGGGGAGGGGGAGTTGACCTCCTCCGGGGCCGTCTCCACCTTCAGGCCGAGGCCCTCCAAGGTGGAACGGGCCTGGTCGAGGGAGGTCCCCGTGACGCGCGGGACCGGCACCGGGCGGCCCTTGCTGACCACCATCGTGACCAGGGTGTCGAGGGACCGCTTCTGGCCGCCCGTCGGGTCCGTGCTGATGACCGAGCCCTGCGCGACGTCCTGGCTGAAGGCTTGCGTGACGGCCCCCGGCGTCAGGCCGACCGAGGTCAGCTCGGCCTTCGCGGCCTCCAGGGGCTTGCCCTTGAGGTCGGGTACGACGACGACCTCGGGTCCGCGCGAGATGGTGAGCGTCACCGCGCCGTTGCCGCGGATGCGCTTGCCGCCGGCGGGGTCGGTGTTCATCACGGTCCCCTTGTCGAAGGCGGCGCTGAACTTCCGGTCGACCCGCTTCACTCCGAGTCCGGCCGCCGACAGCTGGGACTTGGCCTCCGCCTCGGTCTTGCCGAGCAGGTTGGGGACCTTCGTGAACTGGCCGGAGCTGATGTACCAGACCCCCGTGCCGAGGCCGAGGAAGAGCAGGACGCCGAGTACGACGAGCAGTACGCCGGGCCGCCGGATCCGGGAGGCGGCCGGCGCGGGCGCCGGGGGCAGGGGCGGAGCCGCGAGCCGGGAGGTGTGGGACACCGGCTCGGCGTGCGAAGCGTGTGTGGTGTGCGCGGCATGCGAGGCGTGCGAGGCCTGCGTGGTCACCGGGCGGGGGATCACGCTGGTGCGGTCCTCGGCGGCGGTCCGCTCCGAGGCCCGGGCCTGCGGAGGTACGGCGTCCAGCTCGGAGTCGGAGAGCTGGGCACGGGCCCCTATGGCCAGCCCGAGGAGAGCGGCCGCGTCGTAGGGACGCAGATCGGGGTGGCGCGCGGTGGCCTGGGCGACGAGCTCGTCGAGCGCGACGGGCAGCCCGGGGACGGCGGCCGACGGCGGCGGGACGTCCTCGTTGAGGTGCTGGTAGAGCACCTGGGCCGGGTTGGTGCCGGTGTGCGGCTTGGAGCCGGTGAGCATCTCGTAGAACACGACGCCGCAGGCGTAGACGTCCACGCGGGTGTCCGTGACGCCGTTCTCGATCTGCTCGGGGGCGAGGTAGGAGACGGTGCCGAGGACGGACCCGGTGGTGTTCGTGACGGAGTCCACGGACCGGACCAGCCCGAAGTCGGCCACCTTGACCCGGCCGTCGTCGCCGATCAGCACGTTTTCGGGCTTCATGTCCCGGTGTACGAAGCCGGCGCGGTGCGCGGCGCCGAGGGCGGCGAGCACCGGTTCGAGGATGTCGAGGGCCGCACGGGGCTGGAGCGCGCCGCGCTCGCGGAGCACGTCGCGCAGGGTGCAGCCGGACACGTACTCCATGGCGAGGTACGTGTACGGGCCGTGCGTCCCCTGGTCGAAGACGGCCACGACGTTGGGGTGCGCCAGGCGGGCCACGGACTTCGCCTCCCGGATGAACCGGTCGACGAAGCCGGGGTCGGCGGCGAGGGCCGGGTGCATCACCTTCAGCGCGAGGACCCGGTCCAGCCGGGTGTCGACGGCCCGGTAGACCGTGGCCATGCCGCCGGCCGCGATACGGGCGTCCACGCGGTAGCGGCCGTCGAGCGTCTGCCCGACGAGGGGGTCATCCAGGGTCGTGTCCACCCGGAGATTCTACGAGGGCCGGTCGAGCTCCCGTCCCGGGCGGCGGGGGGTTGCAGCCCAGCTGTGACGTGGGCGGTACGAGGGCCCCGCACGGGCGCGGCCCCGTACGCCGCCAAGCCCCGCACGCGCGGGAACCCGTATCGCCGCCCGCTCAGAACGCCGGGCGTTCCGGGTCCAGGGTGGCTCGGCCTTCTGCGGGGGAGGAGGCTTCTGCGAAGCGGCGTTGGGGGATGCGGCCCGCTCGGTGGGCCAGGCGGCCCGCCGTGACCGCGTCGCGCATGGCCGCGGCCATCAGGACGGGGAGCTGCGCCCGGGTCACCGCCGAGGCCAGCATGACCGCCGCGCAGCCCAGTTCCATGGCCAGGGCCACGTCCGAGGCCGTTCCGGCGCCCGCGTCGAGGATGACCGGGACCCCGGCCCGCTCGGTGATCAGCTCGAAGTTGTGCGGGTTGCGGATGCCCATGCCGGAGCCGATGGGGGAGCCGAGCGGCATGATCGCCGCGCAGCCCACGTCCTCCAGTTTGCGGGCGAGGACGGGGTCGTCGTTCGTGTACGGGAGGACCGTGAAGCCCTCGTCGACCAGGGTTTCGGCCGCGTCGAGCAGTTCGACGCCGTCCGGGAGGAGGGTGCGTTCGTCCGCGACGACCTCCAGTTTGATCCAGTCCGTGCCGAGGGCCTCCCGGGCGAGGCGCGCCGTCAGGACGGCTTCGCCCGCCGTGAAGCAGCCCGCGGTGTTGGGGAGGACCGCGATGCCGAGGCGGTTCAGGACGGACAGGACCGAGCCCTGCACCGTCGGGTCGAGGCGCCGCATCGCGACCGTGGTGAGTTCCGTGCCGGACGCGACCAGCGCCCGTTCCAGGATGTCCAGGCTCGGCGCCCCGCCGGTGCCCATGATCAGGCGGGAGGAGAAGGTCCGGCCGGCGAGGGTGAAGAGGTCGTCCGCCATGTGCTCAGCCTCCCTGGACTGCGGTGAGGACTTCGACGCGGTCGCCGTCGGTCACGGAGGTGTACGGCCACTGGCCGCGCGGCACCACGGTCTCGTTGAGGGCGGCCGCGACCCCCTTGGTGGCTTCGGTGAGGGTGGCGACCACCGTGGCGAGCATGGTCCCGTCCGCGATCTCGCGCGGCTCGCCGTTGACGGAAATGGTCATGCGAACGACTCCTGTCGCGTGAGGGTGGACGTGGGGGTGGGGGTGGGGGTGGGGGTGGCCGCGAGGGCGAAGCGGCGTGGGGTGAAGGGGCGGGCGATTTCCGGCAGTTCGCCGGTGGTCAGCAGGTCCGCCATCACGTCCCCCGTGAGAGGGGTGAGCAGGACGCCGTTGCGGTAGTGGCCGGTGGCCAGGTGCAGGCCGGGGAGTTCGGTCGGGCCGAGGAGGGGGGCGTTGTCCGGCGATCCGGGCCGCAGCCCGGCCCGGGTCTCCACCAGGGGGAGTTCGGTGATCCCGGGCACCAGTTCGTGGGCGTCGCGCAGGAGTTCGTAGACCCCGCCCGCGGTGACGGTGGTGTCCCAGCCGAGTTCCTCGCTGGTGGCGCCGACGACGAGTTCGCCGTTCTCGCGGGGGACCAGGTAGACGTGGCTGCCGCGCACGACGGCCCGTACGGTGCGGGACAGGAACGGGGCGTACGAGGGGGGCACCGCGAGGCGCAGCACCTGACCCTTCACCGGCCGTACGGGTGCCACGGCCTCGGGCGGTACGCCGTCCAGCCGGCCGCTGAGCGAGCCCGCCGCCAGCACCACCTGGTCGGCGCGCAGCTCCGTGGCGTCGGCGTCGTCGAGGACGGCGCCGCAGGCACGGTCGGCGGCGGTCAGCAGGCGCGCCGCCCCGGCGCGGTGCAGGGCGACCCCGGCCCGTTCGCAGGCGGCCAGCAGGGCGGCCGCGAGGCGGCGGGGATCGACCTGGTGGTCGCCGTCCACGCGCAGGCCGCCGCGTACGCCCGGAGCCAGCATCGGTTCCAGGCGGCGGCACTCGCGGCCGGTCAGCCAGTCGGACTCCAGGCCGCAGCGGCGCTGGAGGGCGTGCAGTTCGCGCAGGTGCAGCCGGTCGTCGGCGTCGAGGGCGACGGCGAGGGTGCCGCAGGCGCGGTAGCCGATGTCCATGCCGCCGCTGGCTTCGGCGAGCTCGGCGGCGAACTCGGGGTAGCGGGCCGCGGAGGCGAGGTTGAGCCCGAGCAGGGTCTCCTCGCCGTAGTGCAGCTCGGTGACGGCGGCCAGCATGCCGGCCGCGACCTGGGCGGCGCCGCCGCCGGGGGCCGGATCGGCCAGCGCGGTGCGCAGCCCGCGCCGGGCCGCCCGCCAGGCGGTGACCAGGCCGATGATGCCGCCCCCGATGACGAGGACGTCGTAGCCGGGACTCCGGCCGTTCCTGAATGAATGCATGGGCGTCCAGCCCCTCCCTTCGCCGGCATGACCCGGATCAGGTTCGTACGGTCGGAGGCCGGCCAGCCTCCCTCTCAGCCCGGTGCGCCCGGACTCCCGCGATAGGTTCGGTGCCAGAGTAACGCCGAGGCCGACGGCCGGTAAGGCTGCCTCCCCGGCGGCGGTGTCGGCCCGGCCGGCAGCCCGGCTTCCGCCCGGATCCCGGGAGGGTCGCCATCCGCTATTCCTGACGGACCGTCAGTTGATTAGGCTGGGCCGCGTGAGCGAGCAGACGCAACAGCAGACGCAGCAGGCGGAAGACACTCGGCGCGGCGTGGTGATCGTCGGCGCCGGGATGGCCGGGGTCCAGACCGCGGTCGCCCTCCGGGAACAGGGCTGGACCGGCCCCGTCATCCTGCTGGGGGCCGAACCCCACCAGCCCTACGACCGGCCCCCGCTGTCCAAGGCGGTGCTCCTCGGCAAGGCGGAGGACTCGGCCTTCGACGTCGACTTCGAGGAGCTCGGCATCGAGCTCCGGCTGGGGGTCGAGGTCACCGGGCTGCGGCCCGCCGACCGCGAGGTGGACACCGAGGCCGGACCGGTCCCGTACGAGGTCCTCGTGCTGGCGACCGGCGCCCTCCCGCTGACCCTGCCCGGCGCGGACGGCGTCCCCGGGGTGCACCTGCTGCGCACCCTGGACGACGCGGCCCGGCTGCGGCCCGTCCTGGCAGCCGGCTCGGCGGTGGTCGTGGTCGGGGCCGGCTGGATCGGCGCGGAATTCGCCACGGCCGCCCGCGAGGCGGGCTGCGCCGTGACGGTGGTCGAGGCGGCCGACCGGGTGCTGGCGGGCGCGCTGCCCGCGGAGGTGGCCGAGCCGATGGGGCGGTGGTATGCCGAGGCGGGCGCCGAGCTGCTGACCGGCGCGCGGGTGGCTTCCGTGGAGCCGGGCCGGGTCCTGCTCGCCGACGGGCGGGCGCTGCCGGCCGGGGCGGTGGTGGTGGGCATCGGCGCCCGGCCGGCCACCGGATGGCTGGCCGGGTCCGGCGTGGAGCTCGGCCCGGACGGAGCGGTCACCGCCGACGAGCGGCTGCGGACCTCGGTGCCCGAGGTGTACGCCGTGGGGGACTGCGCCTCGTTCCCGTCGGGCCGCTACGGGTCCCGGCTGCTGGTGCACCACTGGGACAACGCGCTCCAGGGGCCGCGGGTGGTGGCGGCGGACATCGTGGCCGGGGGCTCCGGGGAGCAGGTCTACGACCCGGTCCCGTACTTCTGGTCGGAGCAGTTCGGCCGCTTCGTGCAGTACGCGGGCCATCACGGGGACGCGGACGCGATGCTGTGGCGCGGTGACCCGGGGGCGGACACCTGGTCGGTGTGCTGGCTGCGGGAGGGGCGGCTGGTCGCGGTCCTCGCGGTGGGTCGCCCGCGGGACCTGGCCCAGGGGCGCCGGCTCATCGAGTCGGGGACCCCCGTGGACCCGGCGAAGGTCGCGGACCCGGGGACCGCGCTGAAGTCGACGGCCGCCTGACCCGGCGGGGGCGCGGGCCGGGGACGGGGCCGGCCTGCCCCGGGCGCCGTCCGGCTCGGGCCCGCGCCCGGGCCGGTTCCGGGCCGCCTGAGCCGGGCCCCCGCGGGTGGAAGTCCCCTACCCGCCCTTCGCCCGTTCCCCGGGCTGCGCCCGGACCCGTTCCGGGCTGAGCCCCGTTCCCCGGGCTGCGCCCGGACCCGTTCCGGGCTGAGCCCCGTTCCCCGGGCTGCGCCCGGACCCGTTCCGGGCTGAGCCCCGTTCCCCGGGCTGCGCCCGGACCCGTTCCGGGCTGCGCCCTGGCCCCCGGGCTGCGCCCGGACCCCTTCCGGGGTTGTGTCCGGGCCCCCGGGCCCAGGACTCCGGACGGGGGTCTCGGGTCGGGGGCGGCCCGGGCCGCGGGGGGCTGGTTCCGGGGGCTCGGGGCCCGCTCGGACCCGTCTTCGGCCCCGTTCGGCGGGGCCCGCGCGCCCCGGACGGGGTCGCTCGGGTACCGGCGGGCAGTCCGAGATGGCAGGCTTGTGCTCGTGACCGAGATTGACGCAAAGATCGATGCCCTTGTTCCCGCCTGGCTGTACCTCCCCGACATCGCGGAGATGCTCGACATCGAAGTGACCAAGGTTCGCCAGCTGGTCAAGGAGGGTCAGCTGCTCGCGGTGCGCCGCGGCGAGAACCGCTCCCTCCAGGTCCCCGCCGCCTTCATCGACGGAGACAAGATCGTCAAGGGCCTGGTCGGTCTGCTGACCGTGCTCCGTGACGACCGCTTCACCGACGCGGAGATCCTGGAGTGGCTCTTCACCGCCGACGAGACCCTGCCCGGCACCCCCGTGCAGGCGCTGAGCGAGAATCGCGGCACGGAGGTGAAGCGCCGCGCTCAGGCGCTCGCCATCTGAGCCTGACTCCGCACCAAGAAGCAAGAGCAAGAAGCAAGAGCAAGCACAAGCGCGGTGTGCGGACCCCGGCCTGGGCCCGCACACCGCGTACGTACGTACGACATACGACCCGGGGGTACCCATGTCCGCCATCGCCGCCCAGCTGTCCGATGCCCGGCTCTACCTGTGCACGGACGCCCGCAAGCGGCAGGGCGACCTCCCCGAGTTCCTGGACGCCGTCCTCGCCGGCGGGGTGGACATCGTCCAGCTCCGCGACAAGGGCATGGAGGCGGGCGAGGAGCTGGAGCACCTCCAGGTCTTCGCCGAAGCGGCCCGCCGCCACGGCAAGCTGCTCGCCGTCAACGACCGGGCCGACGTCGCGCACGCCATCGGCTCGGACGTGCTGCACCTCGGTCAGGGCGACATCCCGGTGCCCGCCGCCCGCGCCATCCTGGGCCAAGGGGTCCTGATCGGCCGCTCCTGCCACTCCGAGGCGGAGGTCGACGCGGCCGTCGCCGAGGCCGGCGTGGACTACTTCTGCACCGGCCCCTGCTGGCCCACCCCCACCAAGCCCGGCCGGTTCGCCCCCGGCCTCGGCCTCGTCCGGCACGCGGCCTCCCTCGCCCAGGACCGGCCGTGGTTCGCCATCGGCGGCATCGACGCGGGGAATCTGGACGAAGTACTGGACGCCGGCGCCTCCCGCGTCGTGGTCGTACGGGCCCTCACCGAGGCCTCCGACCCCGGCGCCGCCGCCGCTGACCTCGCCAAGCGGGTCCGCGCCCGGCTCGGCTAGCGGACCCCGGGCAGACGCGAGCGGCCCCGGCCGCTCGCACCGCGCCCACCCCGGCGTCTCATTTTCGCGTCCAGTCCGTGGACAACGCTTCGATGGACACCGGACCGCGTCTAACCTCCCCGTATGGCCCTTGGTACCTCTTCCACCTGGTCGGACCGTGCACACACGGTCCGCGACCTCATCGCGTCCGGGCGCTCGTACTCCTTCGAGTTCTGGGCCCCCAAGACGGAGAAGGGCGAGCGCAACCTCTGGAACGCGCTGCGCCGGGTCGAGGCAGTGGCCCCGAGCTTCGTCTCCGTCACCTACGGTGCCGGCGGATCGACCCGAGGCGGCACCGTCCGGGCCACCGAGCAGATCGCCGCGGACACCACCCTGACCCCGGTCGCGCACCTCACCGCCGTCGACCACTCGATCGCCGAGCTGCGCAACGTCATCGGGCAGTTCGCCGACGCCGGCATCCGCAACATGCTCGTCGTGCGCGGAGACCCGCCGGGCAACCCCATGGGCGAGTGGGTGCCGCACCCCGAGGGCGTGCACTACGCGGCCGACCTGGTCCGGCTGGTCAAGGAGTCCGGCGACTTCTGCGTCGGCGTCGCGGCCTTCCCCGAGATGCACCCGCGCTCCACGGACTGGGACACGGACATCCGGCACTTCGTGGACAAGTGCCGCGCGGGCGCCGACTATGCGATCACACAGATGTTCTTCGATCCGGAGCACTATCTCCGGATGCGCGACAGCGTCGAGAAGGCGGGCTGCGAGACCCCGATCATCCCCGAGGTCATGCCTGTTGTGAACATCAAGCAGCTCGACCGGCTCCCGCAACTCAGCAACGCAATCTTCCCTGCGGCTGTGAAAGAGCGCATGCTCGCGGTCAAGGACGACGCGGCCGCTGTACGCTCCATTGGCATCGAGTTCGCCACGGAGTTCTGCGCGCGGCTGCTGTCCGAGGGTGTCCCGGGGCTGCACTTCATCACGCTGAACAATTCCACGGCGACTCTCGAGATCTACGAGAACTTGGGCCTGCACCAGCGGGCCTGATCGGCCGGCCCCGTTCCCCCACGGGCGGGCGGCCGTACCGAGAGGGGCCCCGCATGGGAATGACGGTCCTCTACATCGCGTTCGGTTTCGTCGCGCTGTGGCTGCTTGCCGAGGTCCTGATGCAGTACAAGGCCCGGCTGCGCTGGCGCCTGCTCGCCTTCGCCGGGTTCGTCGGCGTGGTCGCCGGCGTCGTGCTGCCGTCGGTGCTCGTCATCGGGGCCGGCGCCGTCGCGTTCGCGATCGGCCAGACGCTGGTGACCCTCTCCTTCCGCAAGGGCTTCGTGTCCGGCTGGTCGCTGCGCCGGGGCAAGGCCCCCGAGCCCGAGCTCCCGCAGAGCCGGCGCCGCCGGGCCGGAGCGCGCCCGGAGCCGTCCCTGGAGGTGACGGCCCTGGAGTACGGGCCCGACCCGGCCGAGGACGGGGACTCCGACGAGGATGCCGGTGCGTTCACCGCGGGGGCCGTGCGCCAGCAGGTCCAGGGCTTCTACCCCCCGCAGCCGGCCTCCGGCACGTCCGGTCCGTACGGCGCCCCCGGCGAGACCAGCACCTTCGCCTCCCCGTTCACCCCCTTCGCCCCGGCCGAGCAGGACGCCCACCAGTACGCGGCGTACTACGACCCGCAGGGCCAGGGCGGCTACGACTACACCACCGGCTATCCGGCCCCCGGCGAGCAGCAGGTCTACGCCGCCTACTCGGATCCGTACATCGGCACCGGCGGAGCCGTCGCCCCGCAGCCGGCGTACGGCTACGAGGCCCCGTACGGCGGCTACGCCCCGGACCCGTACGCGACCGGGCAGCAGGAGCAGTACTCCATGGACACCCCGCCCGGCGGGGTCTGGGTCCCGCAGCAGCGCGACGTGAACCAGCCCTACCCGGCGGAGGAGCCGCAGCAGCAGCCGTACCCGTATCCGTACCAGGGCACGGGCGAGTACGAGCAGTACCGCTACTAGCCGCCCCGGTGGACCGGTGGACCGGTGGGCCAGAGCGCCGGCGGGCTAGCGGGAGCCGCGGAAGTCCGCGCCCTCCACGATCAGCCCGGCCACCAGGGCCCCCGTCATGCCCGCGTGCGCCAGACCGCCGCCCGGGTGTGCCCAGCCGCCGGCCAGGTACAGCCCGGGTACGCCGGTGGTGTTCGCGGGGTGCAGCAGCCGTCCCCCGGCGCCGGCCAGCGAGGGCGCGGGCACCCGGCCGTCCACCGAGCCCGTGGCCGAGCGGACGTCGGCCGGGGTGCGCAGCTCGTGCCACAGCAGCCGCTCCCGCAGCCCGGGTACGGCCCGCGCGGCCGCCGTCAGCAGGTCCTCGGCGGTCGGAGCGGGCGCCGACCCCTCGGTCACCACGGCGTGCACGGTGACCGCCTCGTGCTCTGCGTCCGGGCGGGTGGCCGGGTCGTCGGGACGCAGCACGGTCACCGGGCCCAGCAGCGTCCGGTGCACGGCGTCGGCGTCCCGGGCTCCGCGCAGGGCGGCGAAGAGGGTGTACCAGCGGGCGGGTTCCGTGCGGGCCGGTGCGGAGTCCTGGGTGAGCGGAACCTTCACCAGCTGCGGGTCGACGGCGCAGACCACGTGGTCGGCCGTCACCTCGGTGCCGTCGGCCAGGCGCAGCCCGGCCGCCCGGCCGCCCTGCACGAGCACCTCCCGTACGGCCGCGCCGAACTCGAAGGCGACCTTCCGCTCCAGGCACCGCTCGTACACGGCGGTGGCCAGCTCCCGGACCCCGCCGCGCACGTACCAGCTGCCGAAGGTCTGCTCCATGTAGGGGAGCACCGTCGCCGAGGCGGGTGCGGTCGCCGGATCGACCCCGTACGCCCGTACGCGCGAGGTCAGCAGCTCGTCGAAGCCGCCGCCGCCGAGCTCGCGGGCGGCGACCTCGGCCAGGGTCGGAGGCCGGCGGCGCAGCAGCCCGCTCCCGCGCAGGGCGGGGTACGGATCGCGGCCCAGGGCCGACCGGTCCTGCTTCAGCGGCTCCTCCAGGAGCGGCCGACGGGTGGCGTCCCAGGCGTCACGGGCGCGGCCCAGGACCGCGCTCCAGCGGTCCCCGGAGCCGGGTCCGAAGGCCGCGTCGACGGCGGCGGCCGCGCCGCCGTGCGAGCCGCCCGGGAAGGTGAGCGTGCGGCCGTCCGGGAGGACGTAGCGGACGGCGGGGTCGATCTGGACCAGCTCCGCGCACTCCTCCAGGGGGCGCTTGCCGGTCTTGACGAACAGATCGCGGTAGACGGCGGGCAGGTGCACCAGGCCGGGGCCGGTGTCGAAGGCGAAGCCGTCGCGGGCGTACCGGCCGACGGCTCCGCCGTAGGTCGCCCCGCGCTCGTACACCGTCACCTGATGCCCGGCGACGGCCAGCCGTGCCGCCGTAGCCATCGCGCCCATCCCGGCGCCGATCACCGCAATTCGTGCCATGCGCTGAGCCTATCGAGCGACGCGTGCGACCTCGGAAGCGAGTCTCTTCTCCTCGCGGCGCTGGGCGCGGCGGCGCAGGAAGCGGCGGATCCTGGCCCAGAGGTAGATCAGCAGGGCGAGGCCGATGATCAGCAGGACGGCGCAGATGATCGCGGCGGCCTCGGGGTTGAACATCGCGAAGGTGACGATCCCGCCCACGCCGAGGTCCTCGGCGGTGCTCATGGCGACGTTGCTGAACGGTTCGGGCGAGGTGTTGATCGCCATGCGCGTGCCGGCCTTGACGAAGTGGCTCGCCAGGGCGGTGGTGCCGCCGACCGCGCCGGCGGCGATGTCGGAGAGCGAGCCGCTCTGCCCGGCCAGCAGTGCGCCGACCACCGCTCCGGATACCGGGCGGATCACGGTGTGGACGGTGTCCCAGAGGGAGTCCACGTACGGGATCTTGTCGGCGACCGCCTCGCACAGGAAGAGGACGGCGGCCACGATCAGCACGTCGGTGCGCTGCAGGGAGGCGGGGACCTCGTCGGTCAGGCCGGTCCTGCCGAAGATGCCGAGCAGGAGGACCACGGCGTAAGCGTTGATCCCACTGGCCCAGCCGCTGGTGAAGACCAGGGGGAGCACACTCATCTGATCATCATGTCCCAGAAGCCGTGATCCGGCGCGGATTCAGTGAGTACAGAGCGGGATCGGCGAGTACGGAGAGGACAGCAGTGAGGGGACGGCCGCCTTCCGGCGGCCGTCCCCTCACCCGAGTCTGTCGGTGGGGCCTACTGCCCCTGTTCGTCACGGCGGCGCTGCCACCGTTCCTCGATACGGCTCATCATCGACCGACGCTGCCGGTTCTGCCCTTGGGGCGAACCGCCTGCACTACCGGAGGCGGGCTGCTCACCAGGCTTGGGTGCCTTGCGCCAACCGGTGACCACGAGCACCGTACAGCCCAGCATGACGAGGAATCCCACCACGCTGATCCACAGTACGTTCGGCACGATCACACCGGTCATGAGGAGCGCGATACCCACCACAATGCCTGCGACTGCCTGGTAGACCCGTCGCCGGGTGTACGTGCGCAGTCCGCTTCCCTCAAGCGCTGTAGCGAATTTGGGATCTTCGGCGTACAGCGCTCGCTCCATCTGCTCGAGCATTCGCTGCTCGTGCTCCGAGAGCGGCACGGGAGTCCTCCTCATCCGTCGGTCGCGGGGGGTAGCGACCAGGGGTCCCCTTCAGGATAGGCGGGGAATCGCCCCCGTGATACCCGCCCTCTACGCCACGTTCTAAAAAAACACTGCCCGTAAAAAGTACCGCTTGGGGAATGCTCAGCGCCGTCTTGAACGGCCCACTGAGGGCGTTATTCCCCAGAGGTCCGCTCGGCATGCCGGTCGCTGACCCCGATCATACGGGTCACGACGCCGGTTCGGAGGGTGAGTGGCGCACCGCGT
Organism: Streptomyces stoeckheimensis; assembly: GCF_045822005.1. Lineage (NCBI taxonomy): Bacteria > Bacillati > Actinomycetota > Actinomycetes > Kitasatosporales > Streptomycetaceae > Streptomyces > Streptomyces stoeckheimensis. Next base: position 6,511,150 of record NZ_CP169550.1, read on the forward strand.
TCCCGGAAGCTCCGCAGATCAGGCGGGCTTCTCGCCGAGGACGTGCAGCTGCGTGGCGACCGCGTGGAACGCCGGGAGCTCTGCGGCGGCCTCTTCCAGGCGCATCAGGGCCTCGACGGCGCCCGGCTCGGTGTCGACCAGCACGCCGGGGACGAGGTCGGCGAAGATCCGCACCCCGTGCACCGCGCCCACGGCCAGACCCGCCTCGGATACCAGCGCGGAGAGCTGCTCGGCGGTGAAGCGGCGCGGTACGGGATCGCCCGCGCCCCAGCGCCCGGCCGGGTCGGTCAGGGCCGTACGGGCCTCCGTGAAGTGCCCAGCCAGGGCGCGGGCCAGGACGGCCCCGCCGAGTCCGGCGCCGAGCAGGCTGAGGATGCCGCCGGGGCGCAGGGCGGCCACCGCGTTGGCCACGCCCTCGGCCGGGTCGTCCACGTACTCCAGCACGCCGTGGCAGATCACCACGTCGTAGGAATCGCGCTCGACGACATCGAGCAGACCCTGGGCGTCGCCCTGCACCCCGCGGACCAGATCGGCCACGCCGGCCTCGGCGACCCGGCGCTCCAGTCCGAACAGCGCGTTGGGGCTCGGGTCGACCACGGTGACCCGGTGGCCGAGGTGGGCCACCGGCACGGCGAACTTGCCCGTACCGCCACCCGTGTCCAGCACGTCCAGCACGTCCCGCCCGGTCGCCTTCACCCGGCGGTCGAGCGCCTCCTTGAGTACCTCCCACACCACGGCGGTGCGGAGGGAGGCGCGGGGGCGGGAAGTGTCCGACACGGCTGATGGCTCCTCGGCACGTTGGGTGAGCGGTCGCTGCCCACCCTATTGCCTCTGGCTGCCGGGCAGGTCATCCCGCGTCCGGACGCTCCGTCCGCGGCAGCGGCAGGCCTTGTGCGGGACCGGCCGGCGCCGGCGGGTGGAGCGAGAGCATCCGCTCCACCAGGCGCACGAACATCGCGACGGCACGCACCAGATCGTCCGCGTCCCGGCCGGTGGCCGCTCCCGCTATGCCGGCCTCCGCCCGTGCCCGGCGGGCCGCGCCGGAGGCGAAGAGCGCGCTCCACTCGGTCAGTTCCGGCGCTATCTCCGGGAGCACCTCCCACGCGCTGCGGATCCGCGGCCTGCGCCGGGGGTGCACCGGTTCGGGCCGACCGCGCACGGCGAGCACGGCCGCGGCGGCGCGCAGCGCGGCGAGATGGGCGGTGGCGTACCGCTCGTTGGGCCGGGTCAGCCGGGCGGCTTCGGCCAGGCCCGCGTGGGCCTTGGCGAGCAGATCGAGGGCGGCGGGCGGTGCCGCCGACTTCCGGGGGACGGGGTGGACAGGGGACGGGGACGGTGTGGCCATGACGAACCTCCTGTCGTTGCGTGCGCGTGGCGCTGCCTGGTGTAGCTCCTACACATCGAGCAAATCGAGCCGTTCTTACGTGTCCCCATCGTGGCGGCCCCCACTGACAATCGCGCTGACCTGCGGGTTTGCCCCGTACCCGGGGGTGGTGGCCGGGCAACTCCCGCCCGGTGCGCAGCGGATGCCGCCGAGGATGCTAGTTTTTGAACTGACCGGTCAGTTCAAAAGAAGGGGGAGGGTGTGGACAGCCCGCACGGCGCGGCCGTCAAGGCCGAGGACTTCGGAGTCAAGGGCCCGCGCGGCTGGGTGTTCCGGGGGATCGGCATCGACGCGGAGCCCGGCTCGCTCATCGCGGTCGAAGGCCCCTCCGGCAGCGGGCGGACCTGCCTGCTCCTCGCCCTCACCGGCCGGATGAAGCCCACCGAGGGCCACGCCGAGATCGGCCGCCACCGGCTGCCGAAGAAGATGGCCGCGGTCCGCCGCATCGCCGCCCTCGGCCCGGTGTCCGGGGTCAACGACCTCGACCAGGCCCTCACCGTCGCCGAGCAACTGCGCGAGGGAGCCCTGCTCCAGCGCCGCTACGACGGCCCCGTGCGCGCCCTGCTCCGCCCGCGCGGCGAGCGGCGCGCCTCCACCGCGGCCCGGATCGACGACGCCCTGGCCGCCGCCGGACTGGACGTGGCAACCCTGCCGAAGGGACCGCGCACCTCCGTGCGGGACCTGGAACGGCTGGAATCCGTACGGCTGTCGGTGGCCATCGCGCTGCTCGGCGCACCGCGCCTGCTGGCCCTGGACGACCTGGACCTCAAGCTCTCGGACGCCGAGCGCGCCGAAGCCTGGGACCTGTTGCGCTCCCTCGCCGCCCGCGGGACCACCGTCCTCGCGGCGTGCAGCGAGGCCCCGTCCGACGCGACGGTCCTGCGCACCGGCCCGGCGGCGGAACCCGCCGCGGCACCGGCCGCCGACCCGGCCGCGGGATCCCCCGTGGTGCCCCGGCCCACGGACTCCAAGGTCACCTGGGGCGTCCAGGACGCCGCCCCGCACGACTCCGACGGCAGCGCCGATGCCGATGCGGACGCCGGCGCTGACACCGGCGCTGATACGGCAACCACGGCCGCCGCCCACGACCCGCACGACACGAAGGGGGACGACGATGCGCTCGCCGAAGCTCGCCGCGCTTGAGCTGAAGCGGTTCGGCCGGGGGAAGCTGCCGCGCGCCGCCCTCGTCGCGCTGCTCCTGCTGCCGCTGCTCTACGGAGCCCTGTACCTGTGGTCCTTCTGGGACCCCTACAGCCGCCTCGACAAGGTGCCCGTCGCCCTCGTCAACTCCGACCGGGGCGCCACCGTCGACGGGAAGCAGATCGACGCCGGCGGCGAGATCACCCGCAAGCTCCACGACAGCAAGACCTTCGACTGGCACGAGGTGAGCGCCGAAGAAGCGGCGAAGGGGCTGGAGAACGGCACCTACTACCTCTCCCTCACCATGCCCGCCGACTTCAGCTCGAAGATCGCCTCCAGCTCCGGCGAGGACCCCGCCACCGGAGCCCTCCAGGTCCGCACCAACGACGCGAACAACTACATCGTCGGCTCGATCTCCCGCACCGTCTTCTCCGAGGTCCGCTCGGCGGCGTCGACCAACGCCTCCCGCGGTTTCCTCGACAAGATCTTCGTCAACTTCTCCGACCTCCACGGCAAGACCGCCGAGGCCGCCGACGGAGCCGACAAGCTCACGGACGGGGCGGGCCGGGCCCAGAAGGGCGCCAAGGACCTCGCCGACGGCCTGGACACGGCGAAGGAGAAGAACGGCGAGCTCACCGGAGGGCTCAAGAAGCTGAACGGAGCCGCCGCGCAGCTGGAAACGGGCACGAAGGACATCGCCGCCGGCACCCAGAAGCTCGCCGACAAGGTCGGCGGCGTCGCCGACAGGGCCCGCCCCTTCCTGAAGGACCCCAAGAGCCTCGCGGACAGCGCCGAACTCGTCGCCGACACCGCGCAGGTCGTCGACAAGCACCTCGAAGCCTTCGCCAAGGCGGCCCCGGCCGCCGCCACCGTCACCCAGCGCGTCTCCACCGGCGCCGCCGACGTCTACGCGAAGACCTGCACCAAGGGCGCGAAGCCGCTCCCGGAGACCTGCCCGCAGCTGAAGCGGCTCAAGGACGACGCGGCCGAAGCCGCCGAACTCGCCGGTGACGTGGACACCCTGCTGGGGAACTCGAAGGGGGACCTCGCCACCCTCCACAAGCAGCTCGACGACCTGGAGCGCGAAGCCCGCCTCCTCGTCAAGAAGGCCCCCGGCCTCTCCGCGGACCTCGAAGCGGCGGTCACCCAGGTGAACGCCCTCAACGACGGCGCCCACAAGGTCGCCGACGGCATGGTCCGGCTGCACACCGGCATCGGCTCCGCCACCGAGGGCTCCGGCGACCTCGGCGTGGGCGTCGGCAAGCTCGGCGTCGGCGCGCACGACCTCGACGGCGGCCTCGTCAAGCTCGTCGACGGCAACGGCGAACTCGCCGGCGGCCTGCACGACGGCGCGGCCAAGATCCCGGCCTACGACCAGCAGCAGCGCGACGCCCGCACCGAGGTCATGGCCGACCCGGTCCGGCTCGCCAACCAGTCCCTGCACAAGGCGCCCAACTACGGCACCGGGTTCGCCCCGTACTTCATCCCGCTCTCCCTCTGGGTCGGCGCGATGGTCGCCTACATGCTGATCGCACCGCTGAACCGGCGCGCGCTCGCCACCGGGGCCTCGCCCTGGCGGATCGCCCTCGCAGGCTGGCTGCCCGTGGCAGGGATCGGCGCCGCGCAGGTGGGCGCACTGATGTCCGTACTGCACTGGGGACTCGGCCTGCAGATGGCCCGGCCGGCGCTCACCGTCGGCTTCCTGATGCTGGTCACCGGCTGCTTCGCCGCGATCGTCCAGTGGCTCAACGCCAAGTTCGGCGCCGCCGGGCGGATCCTGGTCCTGGCCGTCCTGATGCTCCAGCTCACCTCGGCGGGCGGCACCTATCCCGTCCAGACCAGCCCCGGCTTCTTCAACGCCATCCACCCCTACCTGCCGATGTCGTACGTGGTCGAGAGCCTGCGCCGGCTCATCACCGGCGGCGACCTGGCCCCGGTCTGGCAGGGCTGCGCGGTCCTCACCGCCTTCACGGTGGGCGCCCTCGCACTGACCGCCCTCGCCGCCCGCGGCAAGCAGGTGTGGACGATGGACCGGCTGCGCCCGGAACTGAGCCTGTAGCCCGGAGAGACAGGTCGACCTGTGAGAATCAGCGCCATGGAAAGCAGCAGCACCGGTACGGTCGCGGGCGGCGGCCGCCGCCAGGCCACACGGCAGAAGCTCTACGAAGCAGCCGTCACCCTCATAGCGGAGCAGGGCTTCTCCGCGACCACGGTCGAGGAGATCGCCGAGCGGGCGGGCGTGGCGAAGGGCACCGTCTACTACAACTTCGCCAGCAAGAACGACCTCTTCGAGGAGCTGCTGCGGCACGGGGTCGGCCTCCTGACCGAGTCCCTGCGGACGGCGGCGGAATCGACCGAGGCCAGGGGCGGGACCCGGGTCGAGGCGCTCGACGAGATGATCCGGGCCGGACTGGTCTTCATCGACCGGTACCCCGCCTTCACCCAGCTCTACGTCGCCGAGCTGTGGCGCACCAACAGGACCTGGCAGTCCACCCTGATGGTCGTCCGACGGGAGGCCGTCGCCGTCGTGGAGACGGTGCTCCGGGAAGGCGTGGAACGGGGCGAGCTCAGCGCGGAGATCGACGTGCCGCTGACGGCCGCGGCGCTGGTGGGGATGGTGCTGGTGGCGGCGCTCGACTGGCAGTCGTTCCAGAGCGAGCGGTCGCTGGACGACGTGCACTCGGCGCTGTCGCTGCTGCTGCGGGGGCGGGTGAGCGGGAACCGCTGACGGTGACCCCCGATCGGCGGTGCCGCGGGGGCGGCGGGGCCGCGTAGAACTGGTGGGGCGGGTGAGTATCCGTACCTAGGCGCGGAAATGAGTACCTGCGCGGATGGGGTGCGGGTTGTCGGCACGCCAGACTGGGGGCAACGGACAGGGACCCGGCTCGCACCGCCGACACGGGGCGGCAGGTGCGGATCGGGTCTCTCTGGCCGACGGGGTGGGAACGCGGCGGAGGCCGGGGCTCGGGGGGATCGAGCCCCGGCCTCCGCCCTTTCCCCGTTCCGGGCCCGAATCCCGTCCCCCCGGCTGCGGGTGTGCCGCTGCGCGGGGCGAAGTCCCCTACCCGCCCTTCCACCGTTCCCAGGGCTCTGCCCTGACCCGCCGGCCCCGGGCTGCGCCCGAGGCCCCTGGGGCTCCGCCCCAGACCCCGCGCCTCAAACGCCGGCGGGGCTGGATGCGGCCGATGCCTGCCTGGATGCTCGCCCCGGCGGCTGGATTGCCCGGAGGGTCCCAGCCCCGCCGGCGTTTGAGGCGCGGGGCCGGGCGGCGCCCGGGGACACATTCAGCCTCGCCGGCGTTTGAGGGGCGGGGCCGGGCGGCGCCCGGGGAACGGGGGAAGGGTGGGTAGGGGACGGCCCCGCAGGGCATGGTCCCCGCCGTCAGCCGCGGCCGCGCAGCGGGATCCGGGTGCGGAGGCGGGCCGTGGCGGCAGCCGCGCGGTCGGTCAGGGCCGACCACCGGGCCGAGGCGGCCCAGCCGACCCGCGCCGCCGAGCGGGGGAAGAGCAGCGCGCGCAGCCGCGCCCGGCGGGACACGCCGGCGAGGAGCCCGGCGCGGGCCAGCAGGACGTCCTGCGCCAGCTCCCCGTAAGGGGGCTCCGCACCAGGCGGTGCGTACAGCTCCCGCTCCACCGCGCCCGCGACCCGCCGTACGGCATCGGCCGCCGCCGGATCCAGCCGGCCCAGGGCCACCACCCGGTCAGCAGCCCCCCGCGGGGACAGCGCCTCGTCCGGGACGATCCCGACGTCCCACGCCGCGTCGCCCAGCTCCCGCCAGGCGGCCAGGACCTGCCGCGATCCGAGCCGCCGCGCCCGGAGCCGCCCGCGCCACAGGAACGGGAGGAGCGGCAGGGCCAGCAGCAGGATGCCCGCGGCCGTCCAGGCCAGGACCGTGGCCGCCGAGGTGCCGTCGCCGCCCGCGCCCGTGTTCCGCTGCGCCGCGGCCGGACCGCACTCGCCCAGCTTCTTCTGGTCCGCGGGGCAGTCGTCGGCCGTCGAGGGCCCGGTCGAAGGCTGCGCCGCGCTCGCGGACGGGGCCGCCGTCGGTGCGCTCGGCTGCGTCTGCGGGGTGGCGGGCCGGCTGTAGTCCGGCACCGTGATGCCCGACCGGGGCGTCGGCTCGAAGCGGGTCCAGCCCACGCCCTCGAAGTACAGCTCGGGCCAGGCGTGGGCGTCCTTCATCGAGACGTTGACGACGCCGTCGGACTGCTTCACCCCGGGCGTGAACCCGACCGCGACCCGCGCCGGGATCCCGAGCGTGCGCGCCATCGACGCCATCGAGAAGGCGAAGTGGACGCAGAAGCCCTCCTTGTCGGCGAGGAACTTGGCGATGGCCTGCGAGCCCGTACCCGAGGAGACCTTCGTGTCGTAGCGGAACCCGCCGCTCACCGCGAAGTAGTCCTGGAGCTTGACCGCCGCCGAGTAGTCGTCCTTCGTGCCGCGGGTCACCTCGCGGGCCGTCTGCACGACGACCGCCGGCAGGTTGTCCGGCACCTTCGTGTACTCGGCCGCGATCTCCGGATTCGCCGCCGGTGCGTTGCGCAGCTGCTCCGCCGTCGGGTTCAGCAGCAGGCTGCGCACCGTGTACTGCACGCCCTGGGCGTTCTGGAACTTGTCCTTGCCCAGCTGGTCCCCGACGAGGGTGCGCCCGGCAGGCTCGAACCGCCACTTCCCGGTGATGTCCACGCCCATCGCCGGATACGGCATCGGCAGGTAGCGCTGCGCGTACGTCTGCGCCGAGGAGATGAAGGTCTGCACCTCGGTCGCGCCGTTCAGCACGCCGTCGCTCACCCCGGGCGGGTTCGGCATCCGCTTCGGGACGTCCGTCAGGGCGCGCCCCGAGGCCTCCCACTTGATGCCGTTGAACTCGTCCAGCGCCAGGATCCGCAGGTACTGCTCGCTGAGCTGCGGGCTGTCCGTGCGGTACCGCAGCACCACCCGGTTGTCCTGGGTGTTGAGGCTGCTCTGCAGGGAGACCAGCGGGTTGACCGCCTGGATCGACGGGCCGAGGCCGTTGCCCTCGCCCTCGCCGGCGCCGCCGCCCGGGCCCAGCAGTCCGCTGCCCAGCGAGGGCAGCACCGCCGGCACCGCCAGCGCCAGACCCAGCGCGACCGCGCCGATCCGCCGCCCGGTGCGCACCGGGGCGAGCGCCTGTCCGCCGCCCGAGTATCCGGCCGCCACCTTCCCGCGCGGGGCCGCGCCGAAGACCCGGCCCCACTGTGCGAGCCGGTCGCGGCCTTCGGCGAGCAGGAGCAGGAGGTAGCCGCAGCCCGCGAGGAGGAAGGAGATCCAGGAGGCGCCGCCGGAGCCGGCGGCCGCGCCCGACAGGCCCGCCGCCACCGAGTACAGCGCGAGCAGGGGGAGCCCGGCCGCGGCGGCCGTCCGTACGGTCACCGCCAGCAGGTCCACCAGCAGCCCGATCAGCAGCACCCCGGACACCAGCAGCAGCCGGATCCCGTCCGTCAGCGGGGCCGGCATCGCGAACTCGTTCACGTCCTGCACGCCCTGGCGGAACAGCGCGCCGAAGTCCGTCACGAGGTAGTCGAACAGCCCGTCGCCGGTGGCGGACTGCATCTTCCCGCCGAACAGCAGCATCAGGGCCACCAGCGACACGAGGACCTGCGCCGCCACGGTCAGCGTCCGGGCCAGCGGTACCCGCCGCGCCCCCGCGCCGACCGCGCTCTGCAGCGCCAGCAGCAGTGCCGCCTGCGGCATCCAGCCGCCCGATTCCACCAGCGGGTTCAGCGACCAGGCGGTGAACAGCGTCGCCAGAGCCGCGAAGACCGTCAGTCTCGCCCGCCCGCTCATCCCCAGCCCCCCGCCGAACCCGAACCGCCTGCCGCGCCGATCGGCGCGTTGCCCGCCTGACGCCACAGCTCCCCGAAGGGCACCCCGGCCGGGGCGGCCAGCGCCGTCCAGCCGGCGTCGCGCAGCCCGGCCAGGCGCTCCTCCAGCGGAGGCAGGCCCTGTGCCATGACCGAAGCCAGGCCCTGCGGCCGCCCGGACCAGTCCGCGGAGTCCAGTACGAACGCCACGGCGCCGCCGCCGCGCCGGCACATCTTGGCCGCCAGTCCCGTCTGTACGGAGTCCAGGTCTCCGAAGAAGGCGATGAGGAGCCCGTCCCCGCCCGCTCCGCCGAAGCCGCTGCCGACGCCGTTGCTCCGTACCGCGTCGCAGGCCCGCGAGAGGCCCGCGCCGTCGGAGTGGCCGACCACCGCGAGGGTGTCCATCATCAGCCCCGCCGCCTCGGCGGACTCCTGGCCGCCGGAGGTGAAGCCGCCGCCCTCGCGGGGCACGCAGTCCCCGGTGTCGGTCAGCAGCCGCACCGAGAAGCCCTGCTCCAGCAGGTGCACCAGGGTCGACGCGGCGGCGGAGACGGCCCATTCGAAGGCCGAGTCGGGGCCGGCGCCCTCGTAGGCGAGGCGCCGGGTGTCCAGCAGCACGGTGGCCCGGCTGCGCTGCGGCTGCTCCTCGCGGCGCACCATCAGCTCGCCGTAGCGGGCGGTGGAGCGCCAGTGCACGCGGCGCAGGTCGTCGCCGCGCCGGTAGCCGCGCGGGATCACGTCGTCCTCGCCCGCCAGGGCCAGCGAGCGGCGGCTGCCGTCGCCGTAGCCGGAGGACTCGCCGGTGAAGCGCACCAGGGGCAGGGCCTCGGTGCGCGGGATGACGGTGAGGGTGTCGTAGGCGGAGAAGGAGCGGGTCAGCTCGACCAGCCCGAAGGGGTCGGTGAGCCGCAGCTGGAGCGGGCCCAGCGGGTAGCGGCCGCGCAGGTCGGAGCGGACCCGGTAGGACACCTCGCGGCGGCCGCCCGGCTCCACCCGGTCCAGGACGAAGCGCGGCCGGGGCCCCAGGACGTACGGCACCCGGTCCTGGAGCATCAGCAGCCCGGTCGGCATCCGGGAGGTGTTGTCGAGCCGCAGCTGCACCCGGGCCTCGGAGCCGGCGGGCACCCGCATCGGGGTCAGCCGGCGGGTGCCGGAGACCCGGTGGCGGGTGCGGTGCAGGGCCAGGACGCAGAGCAGCGGCAGCACGGCGAGCAGCAGTCCGACCCGGAGCAGCTCGGACTGGCCCAGGACGTACGCGCACAGCCCGGCGGCGATCCCGGCGGCCAGGAAGGACCGGCCGCGGGTGGTCAGCCCGGACAGCGACGAGCGCAGTCCGGCGCCTGTCCCGGTGGAGTCCGGGCCCCGGCCGCCCGCGTCGTGCGGGGCGCCGGCGCTCATCAGAAGCCCCGGATGCCCGCGCCGGGCGGGATCTCGCCGCGGGACTGCGCGGCCGGTACGGGGGTGCGCTGGAGGATGTCGGCGACGACCTGCTCGGCGGTGCGCCGGCTCAGCTGGGCCTGCGCGGTGGGCAGCAGCCGGTGGGCGAGCACCGGTCCGGCCAGGGCCTGCACGTCGTCGGGCAGTACGTAGTCCCGGCCGGCCAGTGCGGCGGAGGCCTTCACGGCCCGCAGCAGGTGCAGGGTGGCGCGGGGCGAGGCGCCCAGGCGCAGGTCCGGGTGGCTGCGGGTGGCGGAGACCAGGTCGACGACGTAGCGGCGTACGGGCGCGGCCACGTACACGTCGCGGACGGCTTCGATGAGCTTGCCGATGTCGTGGGCGTGCGCGACGGCCGTCAGGTCGTCGAGCGGGGAGAGCCCGCCGTGCACGTCGAGCATCCGGAGCTCGGCCTCGGGGCTGGGGTAGCCCACCGAGACCCGGGCCATGAAGCGGTCGCGCTGGGCCTCGGGGAGGGGATAGGTGCCCTCCATCTCCACCGGGTTCTGGGTGGCGACCACCATGAAGGGGCTCGGCAGCGTGTAGGTGGTGCCGTCGATGGTGACCTGGCGCTCCTCCATCGACTCCAGCAGCGCGGACTGGGTCTTGGGGGAGGCCCGGTTGATCTCGTCGCCGATGACGATCTGCGCGAAGATCGCGCCCGGCTTGAACTCGAACTCCCGGCGCTGCTGGTCGTAGATGCTCACGCCGGTGATGTCCGAGGGCAGCAGATCCGGGGTGAACTGGATGCGCTGCACCGAACAGTCGATGGACTTGGCGAGGGCCTTGGCCAGCATCGTCTTGCCGACGCCGGGAACGTCCTCGATCAGCAGGTGGCCCTCGGCGAGCAGGACGGTCAGCGCGAGGCGGACCACTTCCGGCTTGCCCTCGATCACGCCTTCGATCGATTCCCGCACCTGCTGCGCCGTGCTGGTCAGATCCGCGAGGCTCGCTCGGTCGTCATACGTGGTCACCTGGTTCTCCTCGACCCTTTCCCAGGGCCGGCGCCCCATGGCGCATGACCGGCCCACCCCGAAACACCTCAGAAACGCGCGCAATCAAGAACGTCGTAACGCGATCCGATCACCGGCCCGGAGTTCTTCCGGGTGACGTCTCCCCGCATTCTTGACGGCCCGTGGCCCTGGTGTCACTCAAGAGGTGGGATCGATCTCCCGCAGGAGGCCGGTGTGCACGTCGAAGACGAAGCCTCGCACATCGTCCTTGTGGGGCAGGAAGGGGTTCGTACGGACCCGCTGCATGGACTGGCGGACGTCCTGGTCCACGTCACGGAAGGCCTCGACGGCCCAGGCGGGGCGCTGGCCGACCTCGTCCTCCAGCTCGTGCCGGAAGTCCTCGGTCAGGCTTTCGAGACCGCAGCCGGTGTGGTGGATGAGTATCACCGTGCGGGTGCCGAGCGCCCGCTGGCTGATGGTGAGGGAGCGGATGGTGTCGTCGGTGACGACGCCGCCGGCGTTGCGGATCGTGTGACAGTCGCCCAGCTCCAGGCCGAGGGCGGCGTGCAGGTCCAGGCGGGCGTCCATACAGGCCACGACGGCCACCTGGAGGACGGGGCGGGCGTCCATGCCGGGGTCGGTGAACTTCGCGGCGTACGCGCGGTTCAGTTCCACGAGCCGGTCGGTGGTGGCGGAACCCTCGTGGGGCAGGTGGGCGGACTCGGCGGGCAGGGATGCGGAAGTCGTCATGGTTACGACGTTAGTGGTCACAGGGCGTATGAGCATCGAGTGAGGGTGGACAAAGAAGGTCACCTGATCCTGTTGTGAGCTAACCCACAGGGGTGAGGCGCACGGGGCCGTCCGGGTGATTCACGGCTTTTGCCGCTTCGGTCACAGCGGGGCGCACGGCGCGCGGGGCGGTTCGTTGACCGCGGCGACCGTTGCACTAAAGTGACGCGAACCGGCCGGAGCCCGGCCCTGACCGGCCGCCCGGCCCTTTGGTAAGACTCCGCGTGCGCGGCGCGGCGTATGCCTGCCGCGCCGTTATCTGAGAGGGCGCTTTGACTAGCGAGTCCCGACACGTCCCGGTGATGCTCCAGCGGTGCCTGGACCTGTTGGCCCCGGCACTGGAGAGGCCCGGGGCCGTCGTCGTCGACTGCACCCTCGGGCTCGGCGGGCACAGCGAGGCCCTGCTCACCCGGTTCCCCGAGGCCCACCTGATCGGCCTGGACCGCGACAAGGAAGCCCTGCGCCTCTCCGGGGAGCGCCTTGCGCCCTTCGGTGACCGGGTCACCCTCGTCCACGCCATCTACGCCGACCTGGCCGACGTGCTCGACGGCCTGCGCATCCCCACCGTGCAGGGCATCCTCTTCGACCTCGGCGTCTCCTCCATGCAGCTGGACGAGGCCGACCGTGGCTTCGCCTACGCGCAGGACGCCCCGCTCGACATGCGGATGGACCAGACGACGGGCATCAGCGCGGCCGAGGTCCTCAACACCTACGCGCCCGGCGAGCTGGTCCGCATCCTGCGCCAGTACGGCGAGGAGAAGCAGGCCAAGCGGATCGTGTCCGCGGTCGTGCGCGAGCGGGACAAGGACCCCTTCACCAACAGTGCGCGCCTCGTCGAACTGATCCGCGACTCCCTGCCGCAGGCGGCGAAGCGGACCGGCGGCAACCCGGCCAAGCGGACCTTCCAGGCCCTGCGCATCGAGGTCAACGGCGAGCTGTCCGGACTGGAGCGGGCGATCCCCGCGGCCGTGGACCGGATCGCGGTCGGCGGCCGGATCGTCGTGCTCTCGTACCAGTCGCTGGAGGACCGCCTCGTCAAGCAGGTCTTCGCGGCCGGCGCGGCCTCGACGGCCCCGCCCGGGCTGCCGGTCGTACCGGAGAAGTACCAGCCGAAGCTGAAGCTGCTGACGCGCGGTGCGGAGCTGCCGACCGAGGAGGAGATCGCGCAGAACCGGCGTGCGGCGCCGGCCCGCTGCCGCGGGGTCGAACGCATTCGGGAGGCGCGGCTGTGAAACGCCTGGGGCGGGTGCTGGGGGGACCGGTCGCCGGACAGGCGGCGCGGACCCCGTTCGTCCTGCTGGTCGTGGCGCTGCTCGGCGGCGGGCTGATCAGCCTGCTGCTGCTGAACTCGGCGCTGAACCAGGGCTCCTTCCAGCTGAGCAAGCTGAAGCGGGAGACCACCACGCTCACCGACGAGGAGCAGGCGCTGCAGCGGGACGTGGACGGCTACTCGGCGCCCGACGCGTTGCAGCGGCGGGCGCACGAGCTGGGTCTCGTCCCCGGCGGCAGCCCGGTGTTCATCGGGCCCGACGGCAAGGTCGCCGGGACCGCTTCGCCGGCCGCCGAGCCGCCGCCCCCGTCACCTCCGGCGCCGCCGGTTTCCGTCGCGCCGGTCTCGCCCTCCCCGGGCGGGGCCGTCCCCAGCCCGGCCGGTTCCCCGGACCCGGTTCCCCCGGGCGCCGCCGCTCCGGCCCCCTCCTCCGCGCCGTCGGGCGGCGCCCCCCAGCCCTCCCAGACCCCTGGACGGTGACGTCGTGACGCGTACCCCTGCGGGGCGAGGAGTCCCCTACCCGCCCTTCGCCCGTTCCCCGGAGCTGCGCCCCGGACCCGATGCCGCGTGCGGCGCCGTTGCCGGGGGCCAGCCCCCGGACCCCCGCGCCTCAAACGCCGGCGAGGCTGAATCTGCCCAGCCCGGCGCCGGCCACCTCCAGCCCCGCGACGCGCGCATGCGGGCCGGTGCCGGCCAAATCCAGCCCCTCCGGCGTTCGAGGAGCGGGGTCTGGGGCGGAGCCCCAGGAGCCCCGGCGCAGGCCGGGTCCGCACGCGCACGGGGGGTCTCCGCATGAGCCCCCAGGAGCCGCCGCGTCGGCGGGTGCCCGGGCCCGGGCGGCCGCGGCCCGGCGGGGACCGGGCGCGGGCTTCCGCGCGGCCGGCCGCCAGGCCCGCCACCCGCCGCCCCGCCCCCGCGAGGAAACCGCACACGATCCGGCTCGGCGCCCCCAAGCCCCGGCTGCGGCTGGTCAGCGTCGGGCTGACGATGGTGATGCTGGTGTTCGTCGTACGGCTGCTCCAGGTGCAGGCCGTCGACGCGTCCGCGTACTCCGCCAAGGCCTCCGAGAACCGCTTCGCGAGCTACACCCTGGCCGCCGAGCGCGGAGAGATCACCGACCGCAAGGGCGTCGCGCTCGCCACCAGCGTGGACGCGTACGACATCACCGCGGACCCGCACATGTTCACCGTGCAGGAGAGCAAGGCCCCCGACGCCCCCGAGCAGGCGGCAGCGCTCCTCGCGCCGATCCTCGGCAAGGACGCCAAGGAGCTCACCGCGCGGCTGAAGACGAAGAACACCCGCTACGTCGTCCTCGCCCGCCGCCAGACCCCCCAGGTCTGGAACCAGATCAAGGACCTCAAGAAGGTCTTCGCGGAGAAGGCGACCGCCGACAAGAGGAACAACGGCCCCGGCGCCAACGTCCTGGCCGGCGTGTTCAACGAGAACAGCAGCAAGCGCGTGTACCCGAACGGCGACCTCGCCGCCGGGATACTGGGTTACGTCAACGCCGAGGGCAAGGGCGGCGGCGGCCTGGAGTCCTCCCTCGACAAGAAGCTGTCCGGCAAGGACGGCGAGCTCACGTACGCCCAGTCGGGCGGCCGCCGCGTGCCGACCGCCGGGTCCAGCGAGAAGCCCGCCGTGCCCGGCGAGGACATCGAGCTGACCATCGACCGCGACATCCAGTGGGCCGCGCAGAGCGCCATCACCGAGCAGGTCGCCAAGTCGGAGGCCGACCGCGGGTACGTCATCGTCCAGGACACGACCACCGGCGAGGTCCTCGCCATGGCCAACGCCCCGGGCTTCGACCCCAACGACCTCTCCAAGGCCAGCTCCGCCGCCATGGGCAACGCCGCACTGCAGGACGTGTACGAGCCCGGCTCCACCGCCAAGGTGATGTCGATGGCGGCCGTCCTGGAGGAGAAGAAGGCCGGCCCCGACACCCACGTCGAGGTCCCCAACCGGCTGCACCGCGGCGACCGGCTCTTCAAGGACGACATCGACCACCCGACCTGGTACCTGACCCTCAACGGGGTCCTGGCCAAGTCCTCCAACATCGGCACCATCCTGGCCACCGGCCAGCTCGGCCCGACGCAGCCCGAGTCCAACAAGGTCCTGCACTCGTACCTGGACAAGTTCGGCATCGGCCGGCCCACCGGCCTGAACTACCCCGGCGAGTCCCGGGGCATCCTTGCCAAGCCCGAGAACTGGTCCACTTCACAGCAGTACACGATCCCCTTCGGCCAGGGCCTGTCCCTCAACGCCATGCAGGCGGCCTCCGTGTACTCGACCATCGCCAACGGCGGGGTCCGCATCGCCCCGACCCTGGTCCGCGGCACCAAGGGCCCCGACGGCCGCTTCACCCCGGCCCCGGCGCCCGCGAAGAACCAGGTGGTCAGCAAGGAGACCGCCAAGACCCTCGCGGCCATGCTGGAGTCGGTGGTCGACGACCAGGAGGGCACCGGCACCAAGGCGCGGATCCCCGGCTACCGGGTCGGCGGCAAGACGGGCACCTCCAACCGGGTGGATCCGGCCACCGGCCGCTACAAGGGCTACACCGCTTCCTTCGCGGGCTTCGCACCCGCGGACAACCCCCGCATCACCGTCTACTGCGCCATCCAGAACCCCACCAAGGGCAGTTACTTCGGTGGCCAGATCTGCGGGCCCATCTACAAGAAGGTCATGGAGTTCGCCCTCAAAACCCTCCAGATCGCTCCCACCGGAACCGCCCCCGCCGGACTCCCGGTCACCTACGAACCCGGCGCGCAGCCCGGCCCCCAGCCGAGCCCGCAGCCCGGTCAGTGACCGCCGCCCCGGCCGGCCCGCCCCAGAAAAGCGTGAGGCACCATCAGTGACAACGATCACCCCCGAATCCGGGAACCACGCGTCCGCCGCCCCCGAGGCCGGGCCCTCGCTTCGCGAGCGGCCCGCCGGGCCCGGTACGCTCACCGCCGTGCCCCACGCTGATCAGCCCAGAACCACCCAGAATGACGCACCGGCAGCGCCGCCGGGAGCGCCACGCCCCCTGTCCGTCCGCCCGACCCCCCTAGGCGAGCTGGCGGAGCTGCTGGGAGTCGAAGCCCCCGGCGCCCCCGGCGCGCTGACGCGGATCACCGGCATCACGCACGATTCGCGTGCCGTGCGCCCCGGAGACCTGTACGCGGCCCTGCCGGGCGCCAAGCTGCACGGCGCGGACTTCGCCGCCCAGGCGGCCGCCCTCGGCGCCGCCGCCGTGCTGACCGACCCGGCCGGCGCGGAGCGCGCCGCGGCCACCGGCCTCCCGGTCCTCGCCGTCGCCGACCCGCGCGGCCGGATGGGAGAACTGGCCGCCGCGGTCTACGGACGGCCGGGCGAGGCCCTGCTCCAGATCGGCATCACCGGCACCTCCGGCAAGACCACCACGGCGTACCTCGTCGAGGGCGGCCTGCGCGGCGGCGGACGCACGACGGGGCTCATCGGCACCGTCGAGATGCGCGTCGGCGACGAGCGCATCAAGTCCGAGCGCACCACCCCCGAGGCCACCGACCTGCAGGCGCTGTTCGCGGTCATGCGCGAACGCGGCGTCGAGGCCGTCGCCATGGAGGTCTCCAGCCACGCCCTGGTGCTCGGCCGCGTCGACGGCTGCGTCTTCGACGTGGCCGTCTTCAACAACCTGAGCCCGGAGCACATGGAGTTCCACTCCGACATGGAGGACTACTTCCAGGCCAAGGCGCAGCTCTTCACCGAGCGCCGCGCCCGCCTCGGCGTGGTCAACATCGACGACGAGTACGGCCGCCGCCTGGCCAAGGAGTCGCCGATCCCGGTCGTCACGTTCTCCGCCGCGGGCGACCCGGCGGCCGACTGGCGCGCCGAGGACGTGGTCTCGCGCCACATGGACTCGACGCTGACCCTGGTGGGTCCCGCGGGCGAGCGGGTCACGGCCACCGCCCCGCTGCCCGGCCCGTTCAACGTGGCCAACACCGTCGCCGCCATCGTCACGCTCGCCGCCGCCGGCCTCGACCCGCAGACCGCCGCCGACGGCGTCGCCGCGGTCCCCGGGGTCCCCGGCCGGCTGGAGCGGGTCGACGCGGGACAGCCGTACCTGGCCGTCGTGGACTACGCGCACAAGACGGACGCCGTCGAATCGGTCCTGCGGGCCCTGCGCGAGGTCACCACCGGCAAGCTGCACGTGGTCATCGGCTGCGGAGGCGACCGCGACACCACCAAGCGGGCCCCGATGGGCGCCGCGGCCGCCCGGTTCGCCGACACCGCCGTACTGACCTCCGACAACCCGCGCTCCGAGGACCCCCTCGCGATCCTCGCCGCGATGTTCCGGGGCGCCGTGTCCGTGCCGCCCGCCGAGCGGGGCACCGTCCTCGTCGACGCCGACCGGGCGGCGGCCATCGCCACCGCCGTCGCGCGCGCCGAGGCGGGAGACACCGTGCTGGTGGCCGGCAAGGGCCACGAGCAGGGCCAGGACACCGCGGGCGTCGTACGCCCCTTCGACGACCGGGCGGTCCTGCGCGCGGCCATCGAGACCCAAGCACGCCAGCGTCCCCGACAGGCCGAGGTGAACCAGTGATCGCCCTTTCCCTCGCCGAGATCGCCGACATCACCGGCGGGCAGCCCCACGACATACCGGATCCGTCCGTCACGGTCACCGGTCCCGTGGTCTACGACTCCCGCGAGGTCCAGGCCGGCAGCCTGTTCGCCGCCTTCGTCGGGGAGCGGGTGGACGGCCACGACTACGCCGAACGCGCCCTGGCCTCGGGTGCGGTGGCCGTCCTCGCGACCCGGCCCGTCGGCGTCCCGGCCATCGTCGTCCCCGACGTGGTGGCCGCCCTCGGCGCGCTCGCCCGTTCCGTCGTCGAACGGCTGGGCACCGACGTCGTGGCCCTCACCGGCTCCGCCGGCAAGACCTCCACCAAGGACCTGATCGCCCAGGTCCTGCAGCACCACGCGCCGACCGTGTGGACCCCGGGGAACCTCAACAACGAGATCGGCCTGCCGATCACGACGCTGCGGGTCACCGAGGACACGCAGCACCTGGTCCTGGAGATGGGCGCCCGCGGCATCGGCCACATCGCCTACCTCACCGGACTGACGCCCCCGCGCATCGGCCTGGTCCTCAACGTCGGCACCGCGCACATCGGGGAGTTCGGCGGCCGGGAGCAGATCGCGCAGGCCAAGGGCGAGCTCGTCGAGGCCCTGCCGTCCGAGGCAGAAGGCGGCATCGCCGTCCTCAACGCCGATGACCTGCTGGTACGTGCCATGGCCGGGCGCACGAAGGCCCGTACGGTGCTCTTCGGTGAGGCCGAGGGCGCCGACATCCGGGCCACCGAAGTCCGGATGACGGACAGAGGACAGCCTTCCTTCACATTGCGAACACCGACCGGGTGCAGCGACGTGACCTTGCGGCTGTACGGTGAGCACCACGTGTCGAACGCGCTCGCCGCGGCCGCCGTCGCCCACGTGCTGGGCATGTCCGTCGAGGAGATCGCCACCGCGCTCTCCGGGGCGGGCAGCCTGTCCCGGTGGCGGATGGAGGTCACCGAGCGGGCGGACGGCGTGACGATCGTCAACGACGCCTACAACGCAAACCCCGAGTCCATGCGGGCCGCACTGCGCGCACTCGCCGCGATGGGCGGTGCCGGCAAGGCGAACGGGGGCCGCACGTGGGCGGTGCTCGGCCCGATGGCCGAGCTCGGAGACGACGCGCTCGCCGAGCACGACGCGGTCGGACGGCTTGTCGTCCGGCTCAACGTGAGCAAGCTGGTCGCGGTCGGGGGCAGGGAAGCCTCCTGGCTGCAACTGGGCGCATATAACGAGGGTTCGTGGGGTGAGGAGTCGGTGCTCGTGTCCGACGCGCAGGCGGCGGTCGACCTGTTGCGCAGTGAACTGCGCCCGGGAGACGTCGTGCTGGTGAAGGCTTCCAGGTCAGCCGGCCTGGAGCGGGTGGCCCAGGCCCTGCTCGACGGCGAGGTCGCCGGCCGATGAGGCAGATCCTGTTCTCCGGAGTCATCGGACTCTTCCTCACGCTCATCGGCACCCCGCTGCTGATCAAGGGTCTGGCCCGCAAGGGCTACGGCCAGTTCATCCGGGACGACGGGCCGCGCGGTCACGCCGGGAAGAAGGGCACGCCCACCATGGGTGGCATCTCCTTCATCCTGGCCACGCTGATCGCGTACGCCCTCACCAAGGTGATCACCGGAAGCCAGCCCACCTTCTCGGGCCTCCTCGTCCTCCTGCTGATGGCGGGCATGGGCGTGGTCGGCTTCCTCGACGACTACATCAAGATCGTCAAGCAGCGTTCGCTCGGTCTGCGGGCCAAGGCCAAGATGGCCGGCCAGCTGATCGTCGGCATCGCCTTCGCGGTGCTCGCGCTGCAGTTCAAGGACGCGCGCGGACTCGCCCCCGCCTCCACCAAGCTGTCGTTCGTCACGGACTTCGGCTGGTCGATCGGCCCGGTGCTGTTCGTGGTCTGGGCGCTGTTCATGATCCTGGCGATGTCCAACGGCGTGAACCTGACCGACGGTCTCGACGGCCTGGCCACCGGCGCCGCCGTGATGGTCTTCGGCGCCTACACCTTCATCGGCGTCTGGCAGTACCAGGAGTCCTGCGCCAACGCGCAGACCCTGACCAACCCGGCCGCCTGTTTCGAGGTGCGCGACCCACTGGACCTCGCGGTCGTCGCCGCCGCCCTGATGGGCGCCTGCTTCGGCTTCCTGTGGTGGAACACCTCGCCCGCCAAGATCTTCATGGGCGACACCGGATCGCTGGCCCTCGGCGGCGCGCTCGCCGGCCTGGCGATCTGCTCCCGCACGGAGTTCCTGATGGCGCTCCTCGGCGGCCTCTTCGTCCTGATCACCATGTCGGTCGTCATCCAGGTCGGCTCCTTCAAGCTGACCGGCAAGCGCGTCTTCCGGATGGCACCGCTGCAGCACCACTTCGAACTCAAGGGATGGTCCGAAGTCCTGGTCGTCGTCCGGTTCTGGATCATCCAGGGCATGTGCGTGATCGTGGGCCTCGGCGTCTTCTACGCGGGATGGGCAGCCGACAAGTGACCGCCTGGCACGGCAAGAACATCACCGTCGCCGGCCTCGGCGTGAGCGGCATCAGCGCCGCGCGTGCCCTGGCCGGCCTCGGCGCGGTCGTCACCGTCGTGGACGGCGGCGACAGCGAGGGCCACCGCGCACGGGCCGCGGAGCTGGAGGCGGCGGGCATCTCCGTACGCCTGGGCGACGCGCAGACCCTGCCCGAGGGCACGGACCTCGTGGTCACCTCGCCGGGCTGGAAGCCCGACAGCCCCCTGTTCGCGGCCGCGGCCGCGGCGGGCGTGGACGTCGTGGGCGACGTCGAGATCGCCTGGCTGCTGCGCGGTCCGGACGCCGCCCCCTGGCTGGCGATCACCGGAACCAACGGCAAGACCACCACCACCCAGATGCTCGCCTCGATCCTCCGGGCGGCCGGGCTCCGGACGGCGGCCGTCGGCAACATCGGCACCCCGATCATCGACGTGGTGCTCGGCGAGGAGCAGTACGACGTACTCGCCGTCGAGCTCTCCAGCTACCAGCTGCACTGGGCGCCCTCGGTGCGCCCCCACTCCGCGGCCGTCCTGAACCTGGCCCCGGACCACCTCGACTGGCACGGCTCGATGGAGGCGTACGCCGCCGACAAGGGCCGGATCTACGAGGGCAACACCGTGGCCTGCGTCTACAACTCCGCGGACAAGGCCACCGAGGACCTGGTCGTCGAGGCGGACGTGGAAGAGGGCTGCCGGGCCATCGGCTTCACCCTCGGTGCCCCCGGCCCCTCCATGTTCGGCGTCGTCGACGGCATCCTCGTCGACCGGGCCTTCGTGGAGAACCGGCAGAAGAACGCCCAGGAACTCGCCGAGGTCGCGGACGTCAACCCGCCGGCCCCGCACAACATCGCCAACGCCCTCGCCGCCGCGGCCCTGGCCCGCGCCTTCGGCGTGGAGCCGCGCGCCGTCCGCGACGGACTGCGCGACTTCCGTCCGGACGCCCACCGGGTCAGCCACGTGGACGAGGTGGGCGGGGTCACGTACGTCGACGACTCCAAGGCCACCAACACCCACGCCGCGGAAGCCTCCCTGGCGGCCTTCGAGCCGGTGGTCTGGATCGCCGGCGGCCTCGCCAAGGGCGCGACCTTCGACGAGCTCGTCCAGAAGGCCGCGAAGCGGCTGCGGGGCGTCGTGCTCATGGGCGCCGACCGGGCCCTGATCGCCGAGGCACTGGCGCGACACGCCCCGGAGGTCCCGGTCGTGGACCTCGCACGGACCGACACTGGGGCGATGCTCGCGGCGGTCCGGGAAGCGGCCGGGCTCGCGGAGCCCGGGGACACGGTTCTGCTGGCACCTGCCTGTGCCTCGATGGACATGTTCGCGAACTACAGCAAGCGTGGGGACGCGTTCGCCGACGCGGTGCGCGAACTGGCCGCCGAGCAGGCCTAGGTCCGGCTCGATCCAGGGCAGGTTCCCTCCGGCCGACCGGCTGCTCGCCTCGTACGAGTTGGAGGGGAAGATCACAGATGCCGGCCAAGCAAGTGCTGCCGGGGCGGCGGCCGTCCGCCGACAAGACCGCCAAACCCGGCGCGCCCAGGGCGCCCAGGGCCGGCAGGGGAGTGCTGGGCCGCGGACGCCCCGCGGCGCGTCCCGGGCGGCCCGCCGGGGGCGGCCCGCTGACCCGGCTGCGGCGCACGCAACGGCGGCTGCGCCGGGCCTGGGACCGGCCCCTCACGGCGTATTACCTGATCTTCGGCAGCTCGCTGCTCATCACCGTGCTCGGCCTGGTGATGGTCTACTCGGCCTCCATGATCAAGGCGCTCCAGCTCGGCCTGGGCGACGCGTACTTCTTCAAGAAGCAGTTCCTGGCGGCCGCGATCGGCACCGGACTGCTGCTGATCGCCTCCCGGATGCCCGTCAAACTCCACCGGGCCCTGTCCTATCCGGTGCTCACCGGCACGCTCTTCCTGATGGTCCTGGTCCAGGTGCCCGGGATAGGGGTGTCGATCAACGGCAACCAGAATTGGATCTCCCTTGGTGGTCCGTTCATGCTCCAGCCCAGTGAGTTCGGCAAACTGGCCCTCATCCTCTGGGGCGCCGACCTGCTGGCGCGCAAGGGCGACAAGGACCTGCTGAGCCAGTGGAAACACCTGCTGGTGCCGCTGGTCCCGGTCACCTTCCTGCTGCTCGGGCTCATCATGCTGGGCGGGGACATGGGCACCGCGATGATCCTCGGCGCCATCCTGTTCGGCCTGTTGTGGCTGGCCGGAGCCCCGACGCGGATGTTCGCGGCGGTCCTGGCCTTCGTGGGCGTGCTCGTCGCGCTGCTCATCAAGACCAGCCCGCACCGCATGGACCGGCTCCAGTGCATCGGAGTGACCGAACTGCCCGAGAACGGGCTGTGCTGGCAGGCCGTCCACGGAATCTACGCCCTCGCATCGGGCGGATGGTTCGGTTCCGGACTGGGTGCCAGTGTGGAAAAATGGGGGCAACTGCCAGAGGCCCACACCGACTTCATCTTCGCCATCACCGGTGAGGAACTGGGTCTGGCGGGGACGCTGTCGGTGCTCGCCCTGTTCGCGGCCCTAGGCTATGCGGGTATCCGCGTGGCCGGACGCACGGAGGACCCCTTCGTACGGTTTGCCGCGGGAGGCGTGACCACCTGGATCACGGCGCAAGCCGTGATCAACATCGGTGCGGTACTCGGTCTGCTGCCGATCGCCGGGGTCCCGCTCCCGCTGTTCTCCTACGGCGGGTCGGCCCTGCTGCCGACCATGTTCGCGGTCGGACTTCTCATCGCCTTCGCGCGGGAGGAGCCGGCGGCACGGGCGGCGCTCGCGATGCGGAGGCCCAAGAACGGCCGGCCGCGGACCGGGCAGAGATGGAAGTCGATGAGACGGCGCGTCAAGAAGCGTCCGTCCGGAGAGCGGTGAATTTCGGTGCATGTCGTACTCGCCGGTGGGGGGACCGCCGGCCACATCGAGCCGGCGCTGGCCCTCGCGGACGCCCTGCGCAGGCAGGACCCTTCCGTGGGCATCACCGCCCTCGGCACCGAACGCGGACTCGAAACCCGCCTGGTGCCCGAGCGCGGCTACGAGCTGGGACTGATCCCGGCCGTCCCGTTGCCCCGTAGGCCCACGCCCGAGCTGATCACCGTCCCAGGACGGCTGCGCGGCACCATCAAGGCCGCGGAGGAGATCCTGATCCGCACCAAGGCCGACTGCGTCGTCGGATTCGGCGGCTACGTGGCCCTGCCCGGCTACCTCGCGGCCAAGCGCCTCGGAGTGCCGATCATCGTCCACGAGGCCAATGCCCGGCCCGGACTGGCCAACAAGATCGGCTCCCGGTACGCGTTCGCCGTCGCGGTCTCCACCCCCGACAGCAAACTGCGCGGCGCCCGCTACGTGGGCATCCCGCTGCGCCGCTCCATCTCCACCCTCGACCGGGCACTGGTCCGCCCGGAGGCGCGCGCCGCCTTCGGCCTGGACCCCAACCTGCCGACGCTGCTGGTCTCCGGCGGCTCGCAGGGCGCCCGGCGCCTCAACGAGGTGATCGAGCAGGTCGCGCCGACCCTCCAGCGCTCCGGGGTCCAGATCCTGCACGCGGTCGGCCCGAAGAACGAACTGCCGCGTGTCGACAACATGCCCGGGATGCCGCCGTATGTGCCGGTACCGTACGTGGACCGGATGGATCTCGCGTACGCCGCCGCCGACATGATGCTCTGCCGCGCGGGCGCGATGACCGTCGCCGAACTGTCCGCCGTCGGGCTGCCCGCCGCCTACGTCCCGCTGCCCATCGGCAACGGCGAACAGCGGCTCAACGCCCAGCCGGTGGTCAAGGCCGGCGGCGGCCTGCTCGTGGACGACGCGGAACTGACGCCCCAGTGGGTGCTCAGCCAGGTCCTCCCGGTGCTCGCCGACCCGCACCGGCTGTACGAGATGTCCCGCGCCGCCGCAGAGTTCGGCCGCCGGGACGCGGACGAGCTGCTCGTCGGCATGGTGTACGAGGCGATCGCAGCCAACAGAGCCCGCTGACGCGGGAAGCACCGACGCAGGAGGCACAGGAGTGGCCGGAGCGAGCACCGCGCAGCGTGGCGGTCCGGGAGGCGCCGGGAAGGGCTCCGGCCCCCTCAAGCGGCTGGGGACCCCGAAGGCCCCCAAGTCGCCGAAGCCGCCCAAGGGATCCGGCCCCGGGGGGCCCCGCGGGCCGCGCCCCGGCGGGCGGCTCCCTGGAGGGCCGCGGCGGGGGCCCCTCGTGGTCGTCGGCGTGGTCCTCGCGCTGCTCCTGGCAGCCGGCTGCACCTGGGTGCTCTACGGGTCCTCCTGGCTCCGGGTGGAGAAGGTCACGGCCACCGGCACCGAGGTCCTGACCCGGGACCAGGTGCTGGCGGCGGCGGGCGTTCCGGTCGGGGCGCCCCTGGTGTCCGTGGACACCGACGAGATCGAAGCCCGGCTCCGCGGCCGGCTGCCCCGTATCGATTCGGTCGATGTGGTGCGGGCCTGGCCGCACGGAATCGGGTTGAAGGTGACGGAACGCAAGCCCGTTCTGCTCATCAAGAAGGACGCGCAGTTCGTGGAAGTGGACGCTTCCGGTGTGCGATTCGACACGGTCGGACAAGCGCCGGCGGGCGTTCCGCTCCTCGAACTGAGCTCCCAGCAGTCTCCGAGCGGCCGCCGTTTCGACGAGGAAAGGCTGCTGCGCGAGGCCGTCCAGATCGCCGGCGTCCTCCCGGAATCCGTCCGCAAGGAGACCGTGCAGGTCAAGGTCCGGTCCTACGACTCGGTGGTACTGGAGTTGACCGGCGGCCGGTCGGTGGTCTGGGGGAGCGGCGAACAGGGCGAGGCGAAGGGTCGCGCACTGACAGCGCTCCTGAAGGCCTCGCCCAAGGCTGACCGATTCGACGTGAGCGTCCCCACCGCCCCGGCGGTGTCCGGTAGTTGACGTCCGGTCGAACAGCGTCGCACCCTGGTTGGCCACCGATACGGGTGATCACATAGGGTGAAAAGAAAAACGGGAGGTTCGGCGTGTTCGTTGAACACGCGCTACTTGTCGACTTAGTGTCCTGTTCGGAAGAGTCCAAGGAACAGACACACTCATAACCCTAAACTTCAGGGTTAGGGTTCGGGTCGGCGTGTACGGACCGTCCCAATTTCGGCATCAGTCGTCGCACCGCAGGCCCGCGAGGCGAACGACACGTAACTCGAGGCGAGAGGCCTTCGACGTGGCAGCACCGCAGAACTACCTCGCAGTCATCAAGGTCATCGGTGTCGGCGGCGGTGGTGTCAATGCCATCAACCGAATGATCGAGGTCGGTCTCAAGGGCGTCGAGTTCATCGCCATCAACACAGACGCCCAGGCGCTGTTGATGAGCGACGCCGACGTCAAGCTCGACGTCGGCCGGGAACTCACCCGGGGTCTCGGCGCCGGCGCCAACCCCGATGTCGGCCGCAAGGCGGCAGAGGACCACCGCGAGGAGATCGAGGAGGTCCTCAAGGGGGCCGACATGGTCTTCGTCACCGCCGGCGAAGGCGGCGGCACCGGAACGGGCGGCGCACCCGTCGTCGCCAACATCGCGCGCTCGCTGGGCGCCCTGACGATCGGTGTGGTCACCCGGCCGTTCACCTTCGAGGGCCGGCGCCGCGCGAACCAGGCCGAGGACGGCATCGCCCAGCTCCGCGAGCAGGTCGACACCCTCATCGTCATCCCCAACGACCGCCTGCTGTCCATCTCGGACCGCCAGGTCAGCGTCCTCGACGCCTTCAAGTCGGCGGACCAGGTCCTGCTGTCCGGTGTCCAGGGCATCACCGACCTCATCACCACCCCGGGTCTGATCAACCTCGACTTCGCGGACGTCAAGTCCGTGATGTCCGAGGCGGGCTCGGCGCTGATGGGCATCGGCTCGGCCCGCGGCGACGACCGCGCGGTGGCCGCGGCCGAGATGGCGATCTCCTCGCCGCTGCTGGAAGCGTCCATCGACGGTGCCCGCGGCGTGCTGCTCTCCATCTCCGGTGGCTCGGACCTCGGTCTCTTCGAGATCAACGAGGCCGCGCAGCTGGTGAGCGAGGCCGCGCACCCCGAGGCGAACATCATCTTCGGAGCCGTCATCGACGACGCGCTCGGCGACGAGGTACGGGTCACCGTCATCGCGGCCGGGTTCGACGGCGGACAGCCCCCGGCCCGCCGCGACAACGTCATCGGCGCGGCCTCCACCAAGCGCGAGGAGCCGGCCCCGGCTCCGGTCCGTGCCGCCGAGCCGGCCCGCCCGGCCTTCGGCGGACTCGGCTCGGTCACCCCGCGCGAGGAGCCGGTCCGCAGCGAGCCGGTCCCGGTCGCCGAGGCTCCGGCCCCGCAGGTCCCGACGGCCCGGCCGTACCAGGACAGCCCGGCCGAGGAACTGGACGTTCCGGACTTCTTGAAGTGACCCTGGAGCAGTACAGCGAGAGCGGCGCCCACTTCGCCTTCACCGACCGGTGGGGCGGGGTGAGCGCCGTTCCGTACGAGGAGCTCAATCTCGGCGGCGCGGTCGGAGACGACCCGGCCGCCGTTCGTGCGAACCGGGCCGCCGCGGCGAAGGCGTTGGGCATCGCGCCGGACCGGGTGGTCTGGATGAACCAGGTGCACGGCCGGGACGTGGCGGTGGTCGACGGCCCGTGGGGCCCCGACCGGGAGGAGATCCCGGCGGTGGACGCGGTGGTGACCGCCCGTCGGGGGCTAGCCCTCGCGGTCCTCACCGCCGACTGCACGCCCGTCCTGCTCGCCGACCCCGTCGCCGGCATCGCCGGAGCCGCCCACGCCGGGCGGCCCGGGCTGGTCGCCGGAGTCGTGGGCGCCGCCGTCGAGGCGATGGTCTCGCTCGGAGCGGACCCCGCGCGCATGGTGGCCCGTACCGGACCGGCGGTGTGCGGACGGTGTTACGAGGTTCCCGCCGAGATGCGGGCGGCGGTCGCCGAGGTGGTGCCGGCCGCGTACGCCGAGACGAGCTGGGGAACACCGGCGGTCGACGTGGTGGCCGGAGTGCACGCCCAGCTCGCGGAGGCGGGGGTGGCCGACATCGGCCGGTCCCCGGTCTGCACACTGGAGTCGCGGGACCACTTCTCGTACCGCCGCGACCGGATGACCGGGCGGCTTGCCGGATATGTCTGGTTGGACTGAAGAATGACGGATCGTAAGTCCGAGCTCGCCGCGAACCTCGCGCAGGTGGAGGAGCGGATCGGGGCCGCCTGCGCGGCCGCCGGGCGCAAGCGGGAAGAGGTGACCCTCATCGTGGTCACCAAGACCTACCCGGCGAGCGACGTACGACTGCTGGCGGACCTGGGGGTCCGTCACGTGGCGGAAAACCGGGACCAGGACGCGGCCCCCAAGGCCGAGGCCTGCTCGGATCTGCCCCTCACCTGGCACTTCGTCGGCCAGTTGCAGACGAACAAAGTCCGTTCGGTGGCGGGATACGCGCACCTCGTGCAGTCCGTCGACCGCCCCAAGCTCGTCACGGCCCTCTCGGCGGCCGCGGAAGGCGCCGGACGGGAACTGGGCTGCCTGGTGCAGATCGCCCTCGACGCCGAGTCGGGCGAACGGGGGGCCCGCGGCGGCGCGGCGCCCGAGCAGCTCGCCGAGTTGGCGGACCTCGTGGCCGCGGCTCCCGGACTGCGCATCGACGGGCTCATGACGGTCGCTCCGCTGGCCGGGCTCTACGCGGGACGCGAACAGGCGGCCTTCGAGCGGTTGGTGGAATTGTCATCCCGCCTGCGCGCGGACCATCCGGCTGCCACGATGGTGTCGGCCGGGATGAGCGCAGACCTGGAACAGGCCGTTGCGGCCGGTGCGACACATGTACGCGTCGGCACTGCGGTACTCGGCGCGAGACCCCGGCTCGGGTAACGTCGCGAAGAAAGTCGGACCACAGCAGAAAATATGGTCATTTCCGCTGATGAGCGGACAGGCCACGTGGATCGCGGGCAGTTGGTGACATTCGTGACACGGCGAGACACCTGCGACAGGGCGATCCACCACAGAGCGGAGGACTCAGAGAATGGCCGGCGCGATGCGCAAGATGGCGGTCTACCTCGGCCTCGTGGAGGACGACCGGTACGACAACCCGGGGTACGACCCCGACGACGAGTTCGAACCCGAGCCGGAGCCGGAGAGGTCGCGCGACCGGGACCGGCGACAGCAACCCGTTTCGCACCAAACGCCCGTATCGGACGAACCGGTACGAGTTGCCCAGCCCCCGGCACCAAGAGAACCCCTCCCAATGCCGGTTGAAAACGGACGTCCTGCGCGAATCGCCCCCGTGGCGTCCATCACACCCGAACGCTCGAATCTGGAGAAGAACGCCCCCGTGATCATGCCCAAGGTCGTCTCCGAGCGGGAGCCGTACCGCATCACGACGCTGCACCCCCGGACCTACAACGAGGCCCGTACCATCGGGGAACACTTCCGTGAGGGCACTCCGGTGATCATGAATCTCACGGAGATGGACGACACGGACGCGAAGCGTCTTGTCGACTTCGCCGCCGGTCTTGTCTTCGGTCTGCACGGCAGCATTGAACGCGTGACACAGAAGGTGTTCCTGCTGTCTCCTGCTAACGTCGATGTCACGGCGGAGGACAAGGCCCGCATCGCGGAGGGCGGGTTCTTCAACCAAAGCTAGACCGATCCGTCAGATACGGGACCGGGTACAGGGCGGAAGCAGGGGAGAGGGAAGCGCGGGATGGGCGTAGCACTGCAAGTGGTTTACATCGCGCTGATGTGCTTCCTCATCGTGCTGATCTTCCGACTGGTCATGGACTACGTGTTCCAGTTCGCACGTTCATGGGCACCCGGCAAGGCGATGGTGGTCGTTCTGGAGGCCACCTACACTGTCACCGATCCACCGCTCAAGCTCCTTCGGCGGCTCATCCCGCCGTTGCGTCTCGGGGGCGTGGCACTCGACCTGTCCTTCTTCGTTCTGATGATCATCGTTTACATCCTCATCAGTTTCGTGAGCACCGCTGCGAGAAGCGTGTGAACGATGAGCTTCCCCGCAGGCGCGGGGACAGTCCCGATACGGTCCTGCCGACTGCCGACGACTACGTAGAGGTGAAGAAGACATGCCGCTGACTCCCGAGGACGTGCGGAACAAGCAGTTCACGACCGTCCGCCTGCGAGAAGGCTATGACGAGGACGAGGTCGACGCCTTCCTCGACGAGGTCGAGTCCGAACTGACGCGCCTGCTGCGCGAGAACGAGGACCTGCGCGCCAAGCTGGCGGCCGCCACGCGTGCCGCCGCGCAGAACCAGCAGCAGGGCATGCGCAAGCCCGAGCCCCAGGACCAGCGTGGCCCCGGCGCCCCCGTGCCCGCCGCCATATCCGGCCCCCCGCAGCAGCAGCCCCCGATGGGTCCGCCGCAGCTCCAGGGCGGCCCGCCCCAGCTTCCCGCCGGCCCCGGTGGGCACGGTCCGCAGGGCCCCGGCCCGATGGGCAACCCCATGCAGCAGCACACCATGGGTGGGCAGCAGCAGATGGGTCAGCAGGGCATGCAGCAGGGCATGGGCCAGCAGGGTCCCGGCCCGATGGGCGGCCCGATGCAGGCACAGCAGCAGCATTCCATGGGTGGCCAGAACCCGCTCGGCCAGCAGATGGGCCAGCCGATGGGTCAGCAGATGCAGCCGATGGGCCAGCAGATGCAGCCCATGGGTCAGCAGATGCACCAGCAGCAGCCTCAGCAGCTTCCGCAGCAGGGTCCCGGTGGCGACAGCGCCGCCCGCGTCCTGTCGCTCGCGCAGCAGACCGCCGACCAGGCGATCGCGGAGGCCCGCTCCGAGGCCAACAAGATCGTCGGCGAGGCCCGGTCGCGCGCCGAGGGCCTGGAGCGGGACGCCCGCGCCAAGGCCGACGCGCTGGAGCGGGACGCGCAGGAGAAGCACCGCGTCGCGATGGGCTCCCTGGAGTCCGCCCGCGCCACGCTGGAGCGCAAGGTCGAGGACCTGCGGGGCTTCGAGCGCGAGTACCGCACCCGTCTGAAGTCCTACCTGGAATCGCAGCTGCGCCAGCTGGAGACGCAGGCCGACGACTCGCTGGCTCCGCCGCGGAACCCCGCCGGTCCCGCGCTGCCGCCGTCGCCGACCCCGTCGATGGCTCCGGCCGGTGCGATGCACTCCATGGGTGGTCCGTCGATGGGTGGCCCGTCGCCGATGGGCGGTCCGTCGCCGATGTCCCCCTCCTACGGTGGTGGCCAGCAGCAGATGTCCCCGGCGATGACGCAGCCGATGGCTCCGGTGCGGCCGGCTGGTCCGCAGCCGATGCAGCAGGCGCCGTCTCCCATGCGGGGCTTCCTGATCGACGAGGACGACAACTAAGCGGTAGCCGTCGGCAGACGGTTCGGGCCGGGCCCGGTTCCCCTTCGGGGGCACCGGGCCCGGCCCGTTTCCGTACCCGGGTACGTACGGGCCCACTGCGGGCCGGAGGCGTGCCGCTGCGCGGGGCGGAGTCCCCTACCCGCCCTTCCACCGTTCCCCGGGGCTGCGCCCCGGACCCCCCCTGGGGCTCCGCCCCAGACCCCGCGCCTCAAACGCCGGCGAGGCTGGATGTGGCCGGCGTCAGCCTGCACGTGGTCGCCGGGGGCTGGGAAATCCAGCCTCGCCGGCGTTTGAGGCGCGGGTCCGGGCGGAGCCCGGGGAACGGTGGAAGGGCGGGTAGGGGACAGAAACAGCTGTGGCCCGGCACCCCCCCAGGAGGAGGTGCCGGGCCACAGGCCGTAGGGCTACGCCTTGCGGAGGCGGAAGGTGAGGCCCAGAGGCTCGTCCTCGAACGGGTCGCCGTACGCGGCGTCCGCCTCGCCGGAGGCGTAGTCCGTGGCCAGGACCTCGTCCGCGATCAGGGTCGCGTGGTCCGTCAGGGCCGTCGCCAGCTCCGGGTCCGCCGTGGACCAGCGCAGGGCGATCCGGTCCGCGACGTCCAGGCCGGAGTTCTTCCGGGCCTCCTGGATCAGGCGGATCGCATCACGCGCCAGGCCCGCGAGCCGCAGCTCCGGAGTGATCTCCAGGTCCAGGGCCACCGTCGCGCCGGAGTCGGACGCCACCGACCAGCCCTCGCGCGGGGTCTCCGTGATGATGACCTCCTCGGGGGTGAGGGCGACCGTCTCGCCGTTCACCTCCACCGAGGCCTCGCCGGAGCGCAGGGCCAGGGACAGCGCCGCCGCGTCGGCCGCGGCCACCGCCTTCGCCACGTCCTGCACGCCCTTGCCGAAGCGCTTGCCCAGCGCGCGGAAGTTCGCCTTGGCCGTGGTGTCGACCAGGGACCCGCCGACCTCCGAGAGGGAGGCCAGCGAGGAGACGTTCAGCTCCTCCGTGATCTGCGAGTGCAGCTCGGGGGAGAGGGTCTCGAAGCCCGATACGGCGACCAGCGCGCGGGAGAGCGGCTGGCGGGTCTTCACGCCCGACTCGGCCCGCGTGGCGCGGCCCAGCTCCACGAGGCGGCGTACCAGCAGCATCTGCCGGGACAGCTCCGGGTCGATCGCCGCGGCGTCCGGGACCGGCCAGGTGGTCAGGTGCACCGACTCCGGGGCGTCCGGGGTGACCGGGACGACCATGTCCTGCCAGACCCGCTCCGTGATGAAGGGGGTGAGGGGGGCCAGGAGGCGGGTGACCGTCTCCACGACCTCGTGCAGGGTGCGCAGCGCGGCCGCGTCGCCCTGCCAGAAGCGACGGCGGGAGCGGCGGACGTACCAGTTCGAGAGGTCGTCCACGAAGGAGGAGAGGAGCTTGCCGGCGCGCTGGGTGTCGTACGACTCCATCGCCTCGGTGACCTCGGTCGTGAGGGTGTGGAGCTCCGAGAGCAGCCAGCGGTCCAGGACCGTGCGGTCCGCGGGCGCCGGGTCGGAGGCCGACGGGGCCCAGTTCGACGTGCGGGCGTACAGGGCCTGGAAGGCGACCGTGTTCCAGTACGTGAGGAGCGTCTTGCGGACGACCTCCTGGATCGTGCCGTGGCCGACGCGGCGCGCCGCCCACGGGGAGCCGCCGGCCGCCATGAACCAGCGGACGGCGTCCGCGCCGTGCGTGTCCATCAGCTGGATCGGTTCGAGGGTGTTGCCCAGGTGCTTGGACATCTTGCGGCCGTCCTCGGCGAGGATGTGGCCCAGGCAGACCACGTTCTCGTAGGAGGACTTGTCGAAGACGAGGGTGCCGACCGCCATCAGCGTGTAGAACCACCCGCGCGTCTGGTCGATGGCCTCCGAGATGAACTGCGCCGGGTAGCGCTTCTCGAAGATCTCCTTGTTCTTGTGCGGGTAGCCCCACTGCGCGAACGGCATCGAACCCGAGTCGTACCAGGCGTCGATGACCTCCGGCACGCGGACCGAGGTGAGGGTGCAGCCCTCCGCCGTGCAGGGGAAGGTGACCTCGTCGATGTACGGGCGGTGCGGGTCCAGGTTCGACTGGTCCGTGCCCGTCAGGTCGCTCAGCTCGGCCAGGGAGCCGACGCAGGTGAGGTGGTTCTCCTCGCAGCGCCAGATGGGCAGCGGGGTGCCCCAGTAGCGGTTGCGGGACAGCGCCCAGTCGATGTTGTTGTTCAGCCAGTCGCCGAAGCGGCCCTGCTTGACGGAGTCCGGGAACCAGTTGGTCTTCTCGTTCTCCCGCAGCATCGCGTCCTTGACGGCGGTGGTGCGGACGTACCAGGACGGCTGCGCGTAGTAGAGCAGGGCGGTGTGGCAGCGCCAGCAGTGCGGGTAGCTGTGCTCGTAGGCGATGTGCTTGAAGAGCAGGCCGCGCGCTTCGAGGTCGGCGGTCAGCTTCTCGTCGGCCTTCTTGAAGAAGACCCCGCCGACGAGCGGGACCTCCTCCTCGAAGGTGCCGTCGGGGCGGACCGGGTTCACGACGGGCAGGCCGTACGCGCGGCAGACCGCGAGGTCGTCGGCGCCGAAGGCGGGGGACTGGTGGACCAGACCGGTGCCGTCCTCGGTCGTGACGTACTCGGCGTTCACGACGTAGTGGGCGGGTTCCGGGAACTCGACCAGGTCGAAGGGGCGCTGGTACGTCCAGCGCTCCATCTCCTTGCCCGTGAAGGACTCGCCGGTGGCCTCCCAGCCCTCGCCGAGGGACTTCTCCAGCAGGGGCTGCGCGACGACCAGCTTCTCTGAACCCTCGACGCCGGTACGGCGCACGACGACGTACGTGACATCGGGGTGCGCGGCCACCGCGGTGTTGGACACCAGGGTCCAGGGGGTGGTCGTCCAGACGAGGAGCGCCGCCTGGCCCGCGAGGGGGCCGGAGGTCAGCGGGAAGCGGACGTAGACCGAGGGGTCGACCACCGTCTCGTAGCCCTGGGCCAGCTCGTGGTCCGAGAGGCCGGTGCCGCAGCGGGGGCACCAGGGGGCGACGCGGTGGTCCTGGGTGAGCAGGCCCTTGTTGAAGATCTCCTTGAGCGACCACCACACGGACTCGACGTACTCGGGGTCCATGGTGCGGTAGGCGTCGTCCAGGTCGACCCAGTAGCCCATCCGGTTCGTGAGCTCGGTGAACGCGTCGGTGTGGCGGGTCACCGACTCGCGGCACTTGGCGTTGAACTCGGCGATGCCGTACGCCTCGATGTCCTTCTTGCCGTTGAAGCCCAGTTCCTTCTCGACGGCGAGCTCGACGGGCAGGCCGTGGCAGTCCCAGCCGGCCTTGCGGGCCACGTGGTAGCCGCGCATCGTGCGGAAGCGGGGGAAGACGTCCTTGAAGACGCGGGCCTCGATGTGGTGCGCGCCGGGCATGCCGTTCGCGGTGGGCGGGCCCTCGTAGAAGACCCACTCGGGGCGTCCCTCGGACTGCTCCAGGGTCTTGGCGAAGGTCTTGCTCTCGCGCCAGAAATCGAGGACCGCGTGCTCGAGGGCAGGCAGGTCGACCTGGGCGGGTACCGGGCGGTACTGCGGCGGTGTGGTCATGAGGCTGAACTCTTCCTCCGGCGGGGTGTCACTTCCGTCCGGAGGGACGAGAGCCGAAATGAAGCTGCTCCCGCGGTACCACCCTCCTTGGCCTGCGGACCTGTGGTCCGTCGGCCCCCTCATTGGGGTGCGAAGCCGGTTCTACTCGCCCTACGGGAATCCCGGTGGGCTTTCTTCCGGCGGCTCCGGGGTGATCCTTCGCATCGCGCTCGCCCCCGGGCTCTCACCGTCCCCGGGTCGCTCCTGGCTGCGTCCGACGCTACTCGTCCCCATCCATGCCTCTCGCTGGGCCCAGTGTACGGGCCGGGGGGCCGCTCGGCAGACCGGTTTACGGGGCGTGGCGCGGGGCCCTCGGCGAAGCGTGGACGGGGGCCGGGATGACCCGAATGGGCCGACGGGCCGCTCCGGGGTGCGGTGGGGCGGGTGGGGCGGATTACCGGGCTCCCTGCTGGGCACAACGGATGCAGGTTGACCTCGATGGACGCGTGCCCCGTTGCCGCGGGGCCGGAGTCGATTTATCGTTCCGGCACGATTCGCGAGCAATGATCACAGTATGTGAAGGGGCCGCGGCCATGGTGGCGAAGAAGACCGCCGGGAGTACTGCCAAGAAGGCTGTCGGGAAGGCTGCGGAGAAGCCGGCGAAGGAGCCGGTGACGGAGGTGGCGGCCCTCGATCCGGAGGCCGGACCGGCGGAAGGCACGGCCGCCGGGAAGAAGGCGGCGGCCACGAAGACGGCGGCGGCCGGGACGAAGGCCGCCGGCGCGAAGAAGGCGGCCGCCGGGAAGGCACCTGCCGGGAAAGCGGCCGCCGCCAAGAAGACGGCCGCGAAGAAGGCCACGGCCAAGACGGCCGGGGCCGAGGGGGCGGCGCAGGCCGCGCACGAGACGGGAGCCCGGAAAGTGGTTGCCAAGAAGAGCACCGGCACGGCCAGGAAGACGGCCACGGCCGCGACCAGCGGGCTGCCCAAGGCGCGGGGCGCGGCGGGCCTGGCGCCCGGCGAGCTCGCCGTACGGCCCGGCGAGGACCCCTGGACCCCGGAGGAGGTCGCCGAGGCGCGGGCCGAGCTGGAGAGCGAGGTGCTGCGGCTGCGCGCCGAGCTCCAGGCCTCCGACGCGGCCATTTCCGGGCTGATGCGGGACTCCGGCGACGGCGCGGGCGACGACCAGGCAGACACCGGCACCAAGAACATCACCCGGGAGTCCGAGCTCGCCCTCGCCGCGAACGCCAATTCGATGCTGGAGCAGACCGAGCGCGCGCTGGAACGGCTGGAGTCGGGCACGTACGGCCTCTGCGAGAACTGCGGCCAGCCCATCGGCAAGGCGCGCATGCAGGCCTTCCCGCGGGCCACGCTGTGCGTGGACTGCAAGCAGAAGCAGGAGCGGCGGCACTGAGCGGAGGCTGAGCGCGGGCCGAGCGGGCCCGGACGGACCCCGGACGGGCCCCGTGCAGGCCCCGGACGGCCCCTGGCGGGCCCGGAGGGCCCGTCGCAGGCCCCAGAGGGTCCCGGGCGGGCGTCGCCCGGCTCCGGCAGCGGTCTGGCCGGGGCGGCCGGGGCGGCCGGGGCGGCGGCCGAAGGGTGCCCTGACGTACCCTCGTGTCTCGTCAGGGTCCGGGAACCTGGCGGGTCGGTCGGCGCAGTACCGTTCGACAACCTGGTTCGAGCTAGTTCGAGGGACTCACGTGGCAGAGGCGGAGCGCATCATCGGTACGCCGGAGGTCGGGGAAGACGGCACCCAGCCCGAATCCGCGGCGCCCAAGGGGCGGCGGCGGATCGTCGCGCTGCTCGTCGTGGCGCTTCTCGCCTACCTCGTCGACCTCGGCAGCAAGATGCTGGTGGTCGCGAAGCTGGAGCACCAGCCGTCGATCCAGGTCATCGGCGACCTGCTGAAGTTCGACGCGATCCGCAACCCCGGCGCCGCCTTCGGCTTCGGCGAGGCCTTCACGATCATCTTCACCTGCATCGCCGCCACCGTCATCGTGGTGATCGTGCGGCTGGCGCGCAAGCTCTACAGCCTGCCCTGGGCCATCGCGCTGGGCCTGCTGCTCGGCGGGGCGCTGGGCAACCTGACCGACCGGATCTTCCGCTCGCCGGGCGTCTTCCGCGGAGCGGTCGTCGACTTCATCGCGCCCGCCCACTTCGCGGTCTTCAACCTCGCGGACTCGGCGATCGTGTGCGGCGGGATCCTGATCGTCCTGCTGTCGTTCAAGGGTCTGGATCCGGACGGCACCGTCCACAAGGACTGACCCGGCAAGCGATCCGCAGGCTGGTCCCGGGCTGATCGCGGGAATGGTCTTCTGTCGAGTCCTGCATACTCGACAGGTGAGTACGATTCCCGAGATCCGCACCCTGCCCGTTCCCGATGGCCTCGAGGGCGAGCGCGTCGATGCCGCCATCGCCCGTATGTTCGGTTTTTCCCGGACGAAGGCGGCCGAACTCGCGGCCGCGGGAAAGGTGCTGGTCGACGGCAGTGTCGTCGGGAAGTCCGAGCGTGTGCACGGTGGCGCCTGGCTCGAAGTCGAGATGCCCGAACCGCCGCGGAAGGTCGAGCTCGTCGCCGAGCCCGTCCCCGGCATGGAGATCGTCCATGACGACGACGACATCGTCGTCATCATGAAGCCGGTCGGCGTCGCCGCCCACCCCAGCCCCGGCTGGACCGGCACCACCGTCATCGGCGGCCTCGCCGCCGCCGGCTACCGCATCTCCACCTCCGGTGCCTCCGAGCGCCAGGGCATCGTGCACCGGCTCGACGTCGGCACCTCCGGCCTGATGGCCGTCGCGAAGTCGGAGCGGGCGTACACCTCGCTGAAGAACCAGTTCCGCGAGCGGATCGTCGACAAGCGCTACCACGCGCTGGTGCAGGGCCACCCCGACCCGATGAGCGGCACGATCGACGCGCCGATCGGGCGGCACCCCAGCGCCGACTACAAGTGGGCCGTGACCCAGGAGGGCAAGCCCTCCGTCACGCACTACGACCTGATCGAGGCCTTCCGCGCCGCCTCGCTGCTGGACATCAAGCTGGAGACCGGGCGCACGCACCAGATCCGCGTGCACATGGCCGCGCACAAGCACCCCTGCGTCGGCGACCTGACCTACGGCGCCGACCCGACCGTCGCGAAGCGCCTCGGGCTCACCCGGCAGTGGCTGCACGCGGTGCGGCTCGGGTTCGAGCACCCGTCCGACGGGCAGTGGGTCGAGTTCGCGAGCACCTACCCGGCGGACCTGCAGAACGCGCTGGACGTGATCCGCAAGGAGAGCGAGTGACCGCGGGCGGCGCCGGCGCCGGCTCCGTCGCCGTACGGGTCGTCGTCACGGACGAGGACCTGAAGGCCTGCTTCGCCGTGCGGACCGAGGTCTTCGTCGTCGAGCAGTCGGTGCCCGAGTCGATCGAGTACGACGCGTACGACGAGATCGCGGTGCACGTGCTGGCCGAGGGGCCGGACGGGGTGCCGCTGGGCACCGGCCGGCTGCTGTACGGGCCGCGGGCCCTGGGCAAGACGGGCTCCGCGGAGGTCGGCTCGCTGGGACGGCTGGCCGTCACCAAGTCCGCGCGGGGGCTCGGGGTCGGGGTGGCGCTGGTGCGGGCGATCGAGGCGGAGGCGGTTCGGCTCGGCCTTTCGGCCGTCGACCTCGGTGCGCAGACGCATGCGATGGGGTTCTACGAGCGGCTCGGGTACGAGGCCTACGGGCCGGAGTTCGAGGACGCCGGCATTCCCCACCGGTCGATGCGGCGCGCCCTGCCGTAGCCCGGCCCGGGGGTGGGCGCTGCCCTGCGGGGCCGTCCCCTACCCGCCTTTCCACCGTTCCCCGGGGCCGCGCCCCGGACCCCCTGGGGCTCCGCCCCGGACCCCGGTCCTCAAACGCCGGACGGCTGAGAAGACAAGCGGCGGTGGGGCTGGATTGGCTGAGCCCGACACGCACCCCGGTCCGCCTCGCCCAGCGCAGTGGGCTGGCAGGGTGTGGGAGTGGATCAGCTCCTGCTGTTGTTCGTGCTGTTGCTCGGGGCCGTGGTGACGGTGCCGCTCGGGGACCGGTTGGGGTTGCCCTCGCCGGTGCTGATGACGCTCGGCGGGGTGGTGCTCGCGCTGGTGCCCGTGGTGCCCAACGTCGACGTCCCGCCCGAGTACATCCTGCCGCTCGTGCTGCCCCCGCTGCTGTACGCCTCCGTGCAGCGGACCTCCTGGCGGCAGTTCGCCGCCAACGTACGGCCCATCCTGCTGCTGGCCGTCGCCCTCGTCTTCGTGACCACCGTGGCCGTCGCCTGGACCGCGCACGCCCTCGTGCCGGGGCTCTCGATCGCCGCGGCCGTCGCGCTCGGCGCGCTCGTCGCCCCGCCCGACCCGGTCGCCGCCACCGCCGTGGCGGGGTCGCTCGGGCTGCCCCGGCGCATGGTGTCGATCCTGGAGGGCGAGGGGCTCTTCAACGACGTCACCGCCATCGTGCTCTACCACGTGGCCATCGCCGCAGCCGTCAGCGGCACCTTCTCGTGGCCCGGGGCGCTCGGGGAGTTCGTGCTGTCGGCCGTCGTGGCCGTCGCGGTGGGGCTCGGGCTCGGCTGGGCCGCGAACCGGCTCATGGGGCGGCTCGGCGATGCCACGCTCCAGATCGGGCTGACCCTGCTCGTGCCGTTCGTGGCGTACGTGCTGGCCGAGGAGTTCTACGGCTCCGGCGTGCTGGCCGTGCTGACCACGGCACTGTTCCTCGCCGAGTACGCGACCGACGCCGACGACGTGCTGGGGCGGCTCGCCGGCCACACGTTCTGGGAGGTCGTCGACATGCTGGTCACCGGTGTCGCCTTCGGGCTCATCGGGCTGGAGCTGCACAACGTGTTCGGGGCGGCCAGCGGCCGGGTCGGGGAGATGGCCGGGTGGGCGGCGGCCGTGGTCGCGGTGGTGGTCGGCGTACGGCTGGTGTGGCTGCTGCCGGCCGGCTGGCTCGCGAAACGGCTCCACTCGCGGCGCGACTACGAGGAGGAGATCCCGCTGAGCTGGCGGGAGTCCGTGGTGATGTGGTGGGCGGGCATGCGGGGCGTGGCCTCGGTGGCGCTCGCGCTCGCCATTCCCTTCGAGACGGAGGGCGGGGAGCCCTTCCCGGCCCGGCAGGAGATCGTCTTCATCGCCTTCGCCGTGATCATGACCACCCTGGTGGTGCAGGGGCTGACCCTGCCCTGGCTGGTCCGCCGGCTCGGCGTGGAGGCCGACTCGGACGCGGAGGCGGAGTTCGCCCGCGCGCTGGCGATCCGCGCCGCCAAGGCCGCGAAGCGGCGGCTGAAGGAGATCGAGGAGGTGGAGGACCTGCCCGAGGACCTGGTGGAGGTGCTCTACCGCCGGGCGTACGACGTGGGCGCCAGGATCAGCCCGGACATGGTCGACGAGGAGCGGCGGGAGGCGTACGCGAAGCGGGTGGAGCGGATCCGCGACGTGCAGCGCATCCAGCGGGAGATGATGTCCGCCGCCCGGCACGAGGTGCTGGCCGCGCGCAGCGAACCCGGCGCCGATCCGGAGATCGTCGACCGGGTGCTGCGGCACCTGGACGTGCGCAGCCTGCGTAGCCCGTAGCCCGTAGCCCGGGGAGGGCGGTGGGCATGGGCATGGGCATGGGCATGGCATATCGTCGGGCGGCTCGGGTGCCCGTCCGATGGCCTGGGTCCGCACCGTACGTTCCCGTGGGGGGTACTTCGTCATGTCCCAGTCGTCCGCGACACCGTTGCAACGGCCTGTCGGGGAGCTCCGTTCCCCGCAGGTCCTGGCGACGGCCCTGACCGTGCTGCTGTCCCTCGTGCCCGTGCTCGGTCTCTTCTCCGTGACGGTCGACCACCACGCCCGGCAGCTGATGACGCAGGTGGTCGCCGACCCCGCGACCCTGGAGCGGGGTGACCTCGACCTGGTCGACGCCCTCCAGTCCCTGCTCCTCGTCGGGCAGACGTTCCTCGGCTGGGTCCTGGTCGTGGTCTTCATCCTGTGGTTCCACCGGGTCCGCCTCAACGGGCAGGTGTTCCGCCCCGACGGCTTCAGCCAGTCCGCCGGCTGGGCCATCGGTGCGTGGTTCGTCCCGTTCGTCAACTTGGTGCTCCCGTACCGGGTGGCGCGGGAGACCTGGGAGGCCAGCGCCCAGAATGCGCCCGACGGCTCCTTCCGCCCGCGCTCGGGTGCCCCGGTGACGGCCTGGTGGGCGGTGTTCGTCTTGAGCTGGGTGCTCAGGCTCTTCGTCGGCTTGCGGCATCCGGCCGGGACGGACGCGGAGTTGCGCGACGCCTTCGCCCTGCGCGCGGTCTCGGATCTGACCACGGGCGCGGCCGCCGTCCTGGCCATCGTCTTCGTGCGCAAGCTGACCGAGCTGCAGCGGGTCAAGGCCTTCGAGGGGCCGAACGCCGCTGTCTGAACCGGTGGTCGGACGGCGGGCCCGGGCTCAGACCTGGTAGCGGTCCGGGGCGAAGAGGTGGAGGTGGGCGGCGATCCACTCCGAGGTGCGGGTCAGGCCCTCCTGGAGGGAGACCTCGGGCTTCCAGCCGGCCCAGTCGCGGGCCCGGGTGTTGTCCGACAGCAGGCGCTGGACCTCGCTGCCCGCGGGACGCAGCCGGGCCGGGTCGACGACCACCTCCGCGTCCCGGCCCGAGGCCGTGATCAGCGCCCGGGCCAGGTCGCCGATGGAGATCTCCTCTCCGCTGCCGAGGTTGACCACCTCGCCCAGCGCCCGGTCGCATTCCGCGACGGCGAGGAAGCCGGCCGCGGTGTCGGTCACGTAGGTGAAGTCCCGGGTGGGGGTCAGGGACCCCAGGCGGACCTCCCGGGCGCCCGCGTGGAGCTGGGCGAGGATGGTGGGGATGACCGCGCGGGCCGACTGGCGGGGGCCGTAGGTGTTGAACGGCCGGACCACCGTCACCGGCAGCTCGAACGCGTGGTGGAAGGAGAGCGCCATCATGTCGGCGCCGATCTTCGAAGCGGAGTACGGGGACTGCGGCTGGAGCGGGTGGCCCTCGGAGATCGGGGCCGTCAGGGCCGTCCCGTAGACCTCGCTGGTGGAGGTGTGGACGAGGCGGCGCACGCCGTGGCGGCGGCAGGCCTCGGCCATGTTCTCCGTACCGGTGACGTTGGTCTGGACGTACGCGCCGGGCGAGGCGTAGCTGTACGGGATCCCGATCAGCGCCGCCAGGTGGAAGACCGTGTCGCAGCCGGCCACCGCGTCGCTGACCCGGCCCGCGTCGCGGACGTCCCCGGCCCACATATCCACCGGGCCGCCCGGGTCGGCCAGGTACCGGGCCAGGTGGCCCTTCTCCGCGTACGGCTTGTAGTGCACGAAGGCGCGCACCTTCGCGCCCCGCGCGACCAGCAGGTCGACGAGCGTGGAGCCGATGAACCCCTCGGCGCCCGTGACCAGGACCGTACGGCCGCTCCAGTCGGCCGGGGTGCGCGCCGGGGTGAGGGCGAGCGTGGGCGTGGAGGTGTGCGTGGGGGCGTGCGTGGTCATACGAGCTCCAGGAGAGTGGGGGAGAAGGAGGGGAAGCCGGCGACCCGCAGGACCTGCGAGGCCAGCAGTTCGGCGGCCCGCGCGTGCGGGCCCGGGTCGGCCGCGCCGGCCATCGCCGCCAGCCGCGCCGGGTCGGCCAGCAGCGGGGCGAGCAGTTCGGCGAGGCGGTCGGCCGTGGCCTCGGCGTCCGCCAGCAGCAGGCCGGCGCCCGCGTCGGACAGCACCCGGGCGTTGTGGGTCTGGTGGTCGCCCGGGGCGTGCGGGTAGGGGACCAGCACCGCGGGGACCCCGGTCGCGGCGAGCTCCGCCACCGTCGCCGAGCCCGCCCGGCACACCACCAGGTCGGCGGCCGCGTAGACCAGGTCCATCCGGTCCAGGTACGGCACGGCCCGTGCGATCCGCTGCCCACCCGAGGCGGACAGCCCGGCCACCGTGTCCGCGAGCGCCGCCGGCCCCGTCTTGATCAGCAGCTGTACGTCCTCCCGCGCCTGCCACGCGGCCGCCAGCCCGGCCGCGGCCGAGGTCAGGCGTACGGCGCCCAGACTGCCGCCGTTGAACACCACCAGCCGCCGCCCGTCCGGCACCCCGAGCTCCCGCCGGGCCCGCGCGCGCAGGGCCGCCCGCTCGGGGCGGGACAGTTCGGCGAGGCCCGACAGCGCGGCGGAGATCGGCATCCCGGTGGTCAGCGCCCCCGCCCCGCCCGCCAGGTGCTCCCGGCTGCGGTCGAAGGCCACCGCCATGTGCGGGGTGAGGCGGGCCGCGAACTGGTTGGCCCGGCCCGGTACCGCGTTGGACTCGTGGATGACCGCCGGCAGCCCCGCCAGCCGGGCCCCGAGCACGGCGGGCGCGCTCGGATAGCCGCCCATGCCGACCGCCACGTGTGCGCCCTGCGCCCGGATCACGGCCCGCGCCTGCCCGGCCGAGCGCAGCAGCGCCGCGGGCAGGAGGTAGCGCTTGGCACCCAGCGCCGGGTCGAAGGGGATCATGTCCACGGTGTGCAGGCGGTAGCCGGCGGCCGGGATCAGCTCGGTCTCCAGTCCGCGTTCGGTGCCGATGAACGAGACCACGGCGTCCGGAACGGCGGCGCGCAGCGCTTCCGCCAGGGCGAGGCCGGGATAGATGTGGCCGCCGGTGCCGCCCGCGCCGATGACGACGGAGAGCGGCGGGGGCGGGGGCCGGCGTGAGGAGGAGTGAGGGGGCGAGGAGGTCATGGACGCAGACTTCCGGTGCGTCCTAAGAAGGTTCTAAGAGGTACTCCCGGAGCATTTGGGAGGCTTTGTCGTATGCAGCGGATTCTGGTGGTGGACGACGAGCCCGAGGTGCGGGCCGCCGTCGAGGACGGGCTCGCCGTCGAGGGGTACGAGGTGCGCGGTGCGGCCGACGGGCTGGCCGCGCTGTCCGAGGTGGCCCTCTGGCAGCCGGACGCGGTGGTCCTCGACGTGATGATGCCGGTGCTGGACGGGCTCGCCGTGTGCCGGCAACTGCGCGCGGTGGGCGACCGTACGCCCGTGCTCGTCCTCACGGCCCTGGACGCGGTGAGCGACCGCGTCGACGGGCTGGAGGCGGGCGCCGACGACTACCTGGTCAAACCGTTCGCGCTCGACGAGCTCGTGGCCCGGGTACGGGCCCTCCTGCGGCGGGCCGCCCCCGACGATCCGGCCGGGGGACGGGCGCTCCTCGGGTACGGGGACCTCGTGCTCGACCCCGCCACCCGCACCGGGCGGCGCGGGGAGCGGCCGCTGGAGTTCAGCCGCACCGAGTCGGCGCTGCTCGAACTGCTCCTGCGCCACCCCGGACAGGTGCTGCCGCGCGAACTCGTCCTGGAACTGGTGTGGGGCCGGGACTTCGGGCCGGACTCCAACTCCCTGGCCGTCTACGTCGGATACCTGCGCCGCAAGCTGGAGGCCGGCGGCGAGCCCCGGCTCGTGCACACCGTGCACGGGGTCGGCTACCGGCTGGACGCCGCGTGAGCGGGCGGGGCCGCGTGGGCCGGCGGGGCCGCGGGGACGAGTCCGGGCACGGAGCGCGGTGGCGGCGCAGGCGGCCGCTGCGGACCCGGCTGGCGCTGGCCGCAACGGCCGCGGTGGCCTGCGTCGCGCTCGGCGTGTGCGCGGCGGCCTTCCTCGTCGTGCGCGGGGCGCTGTACCGGCAGCTCGAACTCAGCCTGACCCAGTCCGCCCGCCTCGCCGCCCAGCGCAACCCGGACTCCGGACCCGGGACCCTGGCCGGGGAGTGCCGGTTCCGGGCGGCGCCCGCCTGCGCCGAGGTGGTGCCGGCGGATCCGGGGCGCGACCCCAAGGCGCCCTACCTGCTGCCGGTGGACCCGGCCGCGCGGGAGGTGGCCGCCGGCACGCGGGCCCCGTACTACACCGCCATCGTGCACGCCGGGCATCCGGCGCGGATGCTGACCACCGACTACGGCAAGGGGCGGGCGCTCCAGGTGGCGTTGCGGGCGGACACCGTGGAGGACGGCATCGAGCAGGCCGCCTGGTGGCTGGCGCTCACGGCGGCGGCCGGGGTGCTGCTGGCCACGCTGCTCGGCTACTGGGTCGCGCGGACCGGGCTGGCGCCCGTCACCCGGCTCACCGCCACCGCCGAGCGGATCGCCGCCACCAGGGACCCGAGGCACCGGATCGAACTGCCGCCCCCGGGGCGCGGCCGCGAGGACGAGGTCACCCGGCTGGCGGGGAGCTTCAACACCATGCTGGGGGAGCTGGAACAGTCCGTCACCGCCCAGCGCAGGCTCGTCGCGGACGCCTCGCACGAGCTGCGGACCCCGCTGACGGCGCTGCGGACGAACGCGGAACTGCTCGCGCGCGGGGACCGGCTGACGGCGGAGCAGCGGGAACGGGCCTCGCTGGCGCTCGGGCGGCAGCTGCGGGAGGTGACGGGGCTGGTCAACGACCTGATCGAGCTGGCCCGCGACGAGGAACCGCAGCTGCTGGTGGAACAGGTGCGGCTGGCTCCGCTGGTGGAGTACTGCGTCGGGGCCGCGCGGGCGCACTGGCCCGGGGTGGCGTTCCGGGTGCGGGGGCCGTCGCCGGAGGAGGCCGTGGTGGTGGCGGGGGTGCCGGCGCGGCTCAGCCGGCTGCTGGGGAACCTGCTGGACAACGCGGCGAAGTTCAGCCCGGCGGGGGCGGAGGTGGAGGTCGGCCTGATGGTGCGGGGGGACGGCGGGGCGGAGGTGACCGTACGGGATCACGGGCCGGGGATCGCGGAGGGGGATCTGCCGTACGTCTTCGACCGGTTCTACCGGGCGGGGGCGGCGCGGGCCCTGCCGGGGTCGGGGCTGGGGCTGGCGATGGCTCGGCAGATTGCGCGGGCGCACGAGGCGGAGTTGACGGCCGAGGCCGCTCCGGGTGGGGGCGCGCTGTTCCGGCTGACCTTTGCGGTGCGGGGCTGAGTGGGTGGGGGCGTGCCCTGCGGGGCGGAGTCCCCTACCCGCCCTTGGCCCGTTCCCCGGGCGCTGCCCGGACCCCGGTCCTCAAGCGCCGGACGGCTGAAATGGGGCTTAGGCGCCCGACGGGCTGGATTGTGGTGGCGGTGGGAGGGGTGCCTCCGTTGTGGCGATGTGGGGGAGGGCGTACGGGTGGTGGGTGCGTAGCCAGGTGATCATGCGTTCGCGGACCGCGCAGCGGACGGTCCAGACGGCGTCGCCGTCCTTCGCCGTGACCACCGCGCGGACCAGGATGGTGTGCGGGGTGGTGTCCGTG
Organism: Streptomyces stoeckheimensis; assembly: GCF_045822005.1. Classification (NCBI taxonomy): domain Bacteria; kingdom Bacillati; phylum Actinomycetota; class Actinomycetes; order Kitasatosporales; family Streptomycetaceae; genus Streptomyces; species Streptomyces stoeckheimensis. The sequence continues at coordinate 6,556,020 of NZ_CP169550.1, forward strand.
ACGGCCAGGGAGCCGGTGCGGCCGTCCCATTCCGGGATGTCCTTCAGGATCCGCTGGAGCTGCTCGCGCATCAGCTCCACCGGGGCGCTGTGGTCCAGGTGCCAGAACACGGTGCCCGTCATCTGCGCGCCACCGCGCGACCAGTTCTCGTAGGGCTTGCTCGTGAAGTACGAGACCGGCATCGTGATCCGGCGCTCGTCCCAGGTACGGACGGTGAGGAAGGTGAGGGTGATCTCCTCCACGGTGCCCCACTCCTTGTCCACCACCACGGTGTCGCCGATCCGGACGGTGTCGCCGAAGGCGATCTGGAGTCCGGCGAAGAGGTTGCCGAGGGCGGCTTGTGCCGCGATGCCCGCAACGATGCCGAGCACGCCCGCCGAGGCCAGCATCGAGGTGCCGACCGTCCGCATCTCGGGGAACGTCAGGAGCATCGCGCCGAGGGCCACCACGATCACCACCGCCGTGACCACCCGCTGGATCAGCGTGACCTGGGTGCGGACCCGGCGGACCCTGGCCTGGTCGGAGGCGTCGGCCGCGTAGCGGGCGTACGTGGAGTCCACGACCGCCGTCGTGATGCGGATCAGCAGCCACGCGGCCGCGGCGATCAGGATCAGGGTCAGCACGTGCCCGGGGCCGTCCGCGCGCCGGCGCACCGCCTGCAGCAGGGAGGCGGCCAGGACCACCAGGAACGGCGGACGGCAGCGGCGCAGCAGCCCCCACAGCGGGGTCTCGCTGTGCCGGGCGTCGGCACGGCGCAGCAGCAGGTCCAGCAGCCAGCCCGCGAGCAGGGTGACGGCCAGGGTGCCGGCGACGGCCGCGATCGGGCGCAGGAAGGAGTCCGTGTCCATGCAGGCCAACGTAACCGGAGGGGGTCCGCCGAAACTGGCACGATGGGGGCATGAACATCGTGCTTTTCCATTCGACCTACGGGCTGCGGCCCGCCGTGCGGGAGGCGGCCGACCGGCTGCGCGCGGCCGGGCACCAGGTCCAGGTGCCGGACCTCTTCGAGGGACGCACCTTCGAGACCGTCGAGGAGGGCATGGCCCACCGGGACGAGATCGGCCGTGACGAGCTGCTCAAGCGGGCGGTACTGGCCTCGGCCCCCTACTCCGACCAGGGCCTGGTCTACGCCGGCTTCTCCTTCGGCGGCTCGATCGCCCAGCACCTGGCGCTCGCCGACGAGAAGGCGCGCGGGCTGCTGCTCCTGCACGGGACGGCAGACCTGGAGGAGGGCGTCTACGTCGACGAGCTGCCGGTGCAGCTGCACATCGCCGATCCGGACCCCTTCGAGCCGCACGACTGGCTGACGGCCTGGTACCTGCGGATGCGCAAGGCCGGGGCGGACGTGGAGGTCCACGGCTATCCGGGGGCCGGGCACCTGTTCACCGACCCGGGGCTGGACGACTACGACGCCGAGGCCGCGGAGCAGGCCTGGGCGGTCGCCCTCGCCTTCCTCGACGGTCTGTAGAGCGCGAAGAGCGCGAAGAGCGCGAAGAACACGAAGAAGGGGCCCCGCTCGCGGGGCCCCTTCCTCATGCGTGCGTCAGGACGCCGGCACGCGTCAGGCGCGGTACGCCGTCCACATGCTCTTCATGCGGGTCACCTGGCCCGCGGTGAACTGGTACATGCAGGAGTCGTACGTGTAGTCCATGAAGTTGTGGATCGGGTCGACGCCCGCCTTGCTGGCGCAGGTGTCGCGACCGGTCGGGCACTCGAAGGCCGCGCTCTTCTCGGCCGGGGTGTCCGAAACGGAGTCGCCCGAGCCGTTACAGCCGCCCTGGAAGGTGTGGTAGAGGCCCATCCAGTGGCCGACCTCGTGGGTCGCGGTGTCGCCCTCGTTGTAGTTGGCGGCGGAGCCGCCCGGCAGCGAGGTGTCGAGGACGACCACGCCGTCCATCTTCGGCTGGGAGGCGTAGGAGCTGGGGAAGGTGGCCCAGCCCAGCAGCCCGCCGGAGAGGTTGGCGGTGTAGAAGTTGAGGGCGTTCGCACCACCCTTGCGCAGGGTGTTCTTCATGGTCTTCTCGGCGGTGGAGCCGGAAGCCAGGTTGTACCAGCTGGCGTTGTCCGTGTAGTCGGTGCCCGCCAGGGTGAACTGGTAGCTGCTGTCGACGTTTCCGGTGCCCTGGCCGGCGTAGGCCGCGTTGAGGACCGCCAGCTGCTTGCTGATGTCGGTGGACGTCAGCTTTCCGGTGGTGCCGGAGTGGATGACGTGGAAGTACACGGGGATGCTCGTGACTGCCTCGGCGACGCGCAGGCTGCGCGGTTCCTTCGAGATCTTGTCCAGCTTCGCCTTGAGGTCGGAGTCCATGGCCTTGGACTGCGCCTCGGTGACCTCGTTCGGCTCGGCCGCGTGCTGGTCCTTCGGGCGCGCCACACGGGCGTTGGCCGCGGCGCCGGACGCGTCCTCGGCGCACACCTCGGCACCGGTCTTGGCGGCCGCGACCGTGGTGGGGGCGGCGAGCGGGGTGAAGGCCAGGGTGCCCGTGAGTACGGCGGCGCCCATCAGGCGACGGCGAAGAAGGGGGGATATGCGGGCAAGAGCGCGCACGTGTGCTCCTCGCGAGTGGGGGGTTGAGCGGGAGGGATCTCCTCAGCTGGCGGGAATCTTACGTGCGCATGTCATAAACAGGTCAAGTGGTCTACGTAAAAGATTTGTTGCTTCTGATGACGAAGGGGCGCCTGGTCTACGCCAAGCGCCCCCTCGGACGGGAAATCTGGCTGAGCGTCAGCGCACCGGCCGGTCCGCCCGCTCGACCTTCTGGGTCCCGTTCAGCGTGCGGTACGAGCGCGCCCAGGCGGCCGTGGCGTCTTGGCGCCGCTTGTCCGAAACCACGTAGTAGTCCATCTGGGAACGCTCGGCCGTCACGTCCAGCACGCCGTAGCCGTGGGCGTCCATGTCCAGCCACTTCACGTGCCGGTTGGCGGCCTTGATGGCCGTTTCCGCCACCAGCGAGGCCGTGTCCGCCGGCACGTGCAGCAGGTCGTCGATGTTGTCGGAGGTCACCGACGTCACCACGAACTCCACGCCCGCCGACCGCGACCACGGGTAGGTGGCCGCCGTCACCGGGACGTCGTTCGCCCAGGCCATGTGGATGTCACCGGTCAGGAAGACGGTGTTGCGGACGGAACGGTCCGTCAGGTGCCCCAGCAGCTCCCGGCGGTCGTCCGTGTACCCGTCCCACTGGTCCACGTTGACCGCGAGGCCGCCCGCGGGCAGGCCGAGCAGCTCGGCGAGGGGCCCCAGCAGGTGCGCCGGCAGGGAGCCGAAGGCCACCGGCGAGATCATCACCGAGGTGCCCACCAGCTTCCAGGTGGCCTGCGAGCCGGCCAGCCCGGCCTTCAGCCAGTCCAGCTGGGCGCGCCCGGTGATGGTGCGCGCCGGATCGTCCACCGCGCCGCTGCCGATGCCCGCCTGCTGCGAACGGAAGGTCCGCAGGTCCAGCAGGTGCAGGTCGGCGAGGGTGCCGAAGCGCAGTCGACGGTAGACGGTGCCCTCGGTGGAGGTGCGCACCGGCATCCACTCGAAGTACGCCTGCCGGGCGGCGGCCGCGCGGGCAGCGAAGGAGCCCTCGGTGGCGGGATCGTGGTTCTCGGCGCCGCCGGACCAGGTGTCGTTGGCGATCTCGTGGTCGTCCCAGATCGCGATGACCGGGTGGGCCTGGTGCAGGGCCTGCAGGTCGGGGTCGGTCTTGTACTTCCCGTGCCGGGTGCGGTAGTCGGCCAGGGTGAGGATCTCGTGCAGCGGCTCGTGCTGCCGTACGACGTACTTCGCCTCGGGGTAGCCGCCGCTCTGGTACTCGTAGATGTAGTCGCCCAGGTGCAGTACGGCGTCCAGATCGGCCCGCGCGGCCAGGTGGCGGTACGCGGAGAAGTAGCCGGACTCCCAGTTGGCGCAGGAGACCACGCCGAAGCGGACCCCGGCGGGCGCGGTGGTGGCGGCCGGGGTGGTGCGGGTGTGCCCGGCCGGGGAGACGGTGGCGCCGGCGGTGAACCGGTACCAGTAGGCCGTCTGCGGCCGCAGGCCCCGTACGTCGGCCTTGACGGTGTGGTCGGAGGCGGCGCTCGCGGTGACGGTGCCGCTCGCGACGATCCGGGAGAAGGCCTTGTCCTCGGCGACCTCCCAGCCCACCGCGAGGGCGGGGCCCGCGCCGGAGCCCGGTACGGCATCGGCGGTCGGGGTGACGCGGGTCCACAGCAGGACCCCGTCGGGGAGCGGGTCGCCCGAGGCGACGCCGTGCAGGAAGGAGGGGGCGTCTTCGCCGGTGGCGGCGTGGGCGGCTTCGGCGCCCAGCGCGGCGATCGGGACGAGTGCCGCCGTGGCCGCCGCGGCCAGGACGACCGTACGGCGGCGGGGAGTCGGCACGGTCGCCGATTCCGGGGCGGAAGAGGAGAGTTGACTGGTCACGGATGATCATATTACCGACGGGTATTCGCTCCGGACCAGACCCGTGAAAGCAACGGACGGGCGAACTCTGGGAGTTCGCCCGTCCGTCGGGGTGCTGCGAGAGAGGGAGGGGTCAGCCGGCGATGGCCTTGTCGATCGCCGCGGTGAACGCCTCGGGCGTCTGCGGCAGCGGGTCGATCGTCTTGCCGTCCATCTTCAGCGTCGGAGTGCCCTTCACGCCGCTCTTGTCGAAGGTCTTGGACATCTCCAGCGCCCACCGGTCGTAGGTGCCGTCCTCGACCGCCTTCTTGAACTCGGCGTTGCCCTTGAGCGCCGGAACCTGGTCCGCGACCGTCAGCAGGTAGGCGTCCTTGGCGAACTTGTCGTCCTTCTCCTCCGGGTGGTTCGCCGCGGAGTAGAGGGCCGTCTTGTACTCCAGGAACGCCTCGGGGCTGACGTTGAGGGCCGCGCCCAGCGCGCTCAGGGCGTTCTTCGAACCGCTGCCGGGGAAGCCGTTGTCCAGGAAGGTGGCGCCGACGTACTGGATCTTGTACTTGCCGGCGTCGAGGTCCGTCTTGAGCTGCGGGCCGACCGCCTGCTCGAAGCTCGCGCAGACCGGGCAGCGCGCGTCCTCGTACAGTTCCAGGGTCTTCTTGGCGTCGGCCTTTCCGACGACCACCGTCGTGCCGTTCTCGCCCGAGGTGTTCTTCGGCGCGACCAGGGGCGCGTCGGCGGCCTTCTCCCAGGCGCTCGGCTGGTTGGACTGGACGACGGCGTAGCCGACGCCCCCGGCCAGGGCGAGGGCGGCCACGACGCCGCCCGCCACGAACACCTGCCGGCGGACCTTGGCCTTCTTGGCCTGCTGCTCGCGCTCGATGCGCAGCCTCTCGCGGGCGGCCGCCTTGTTCGCCTGGCTGTTGCGTGCGCTCATCGTTCTCTCCGTGGGGTGTGGCTCCGCGGCGGAGCCGGCTGGAAGGGGGGACTGTCCTCGTACGTCAGGCGCGAGCGAACGCGCCGCGTACGCGAGGAGGTCCCCGCCGTCCCACGGAGTGCACGGGGAAGCGGGTGCGGGCCACCGTGCTCCGCAGCGCCGTGAAAGGCGAGCGGCATACCGGACCGAGGGCCCGCGCCGTGCGGGCCGAGGCCATCCGCAGCGGCCGGAAGGCGAACGCGGACGCCGCGCCCAGCAGCCGGCCGAGCGCCCGCTCCCCGCGGTGCAGCCACAGGGAGGCGAGCAGTCCGACCGATACGTGCGCGCCCAGCAGCAGCCAGGGGGCCCACGGTCCGGGTGCGGCCAGCAGCGCGGCCGGGTCGGCGGGCCCGCCCACCTCGGCCAGTGCCCCGCCCACCGGGCTGCCGCCGCAGAAGTCGGCGAGCCCGATGGCGCGCAGCGGCCCCGAGACGGGACCGCCCGCGGGGCCGTAGCAGAGGTGCTGGCCGGAGGTCAGCACGGTGTCGGCGGCCAGTTCCAGCGGGACGAGCAGCCCGGCGATGTGACCGAGGCCCCGCTCGCGTCCGGCCAGCGCGAAGGCGATCGCGAACACGGCGGCGAAGGCCCCTCCCACCAGGGCGGGAGGCAGCGGCACCCGGGACAGCAGGACGTGCGAGCCGGTCGAGAGCAGCACGACGACCGCGCTGAACAGCGCGGCCCGCAGCCCTCGGAGACCCACCCCGGATATGTCCATCTTCGCGAGTGTGCCATGCGTCCCTGTGAGGACGGGCCCTAGGTCCCGGTCTAGGACAGGATCCGGCCGTTGCGGAAGAGGTCCACGAAGATCTGGTGGTCGGTGCGGGCCCGGGCGCCGTAGGCGTGCGCGAAGTCCACCAGCAGGTCCGCGAAGCCCTCCTCGTCGGCGGCGATGGCCGCGTCGATGGCCCGCTCGGTGGAGAACGGGACCAGCGTCTGGCCGCTCTCCTGCGCGTCCGCGGCGCCGTGCATGGTCGCCGTGGCCCGGCCCAGGTCGGCGACCACGGCCGCGATCTCCTCCGGGTCGTCCAGGTCCGACCAGTCCAGGTCCACCGCGTACGGGGAGACCTCCGCGACGAGCTGCCCGGCCCCGTCCAGCTCGGTCCAGCCGAGCCACGGGTCGGCGTGCGCCTGCAGGGCCCGCTGGGAGATCACGGTGCGGTGCCCCTCGTGCAGGAAGTACTCGCGCACCGACCGGTCGGTGACGTGCCGGGACACGGCCGGGGTCTGCGCCTGCTTGAGGTAGATCACGACGTCGTTCTCCAGGGCGTCGCTGTGCCCCTCCAGCAGGATGTTGTACGAGGGAAGGCCCGCCGAGCCGATCCCGACGCCCCGGCGGCCCACCACGTCCTTGACCCGGTAGGAGTCCGGGCGGACGAGCGACTCGTCGGGAAGGGTCTCCAGGTACCCGTCGAAGGCGGCGAGGACCTTGTACCGGGTGGCCGCGTCCAGCTCGATGGTCCCCGGGCCGGGGGAGAAGCGGCGTTCGAACTCGCGGATCTCGGTCATCGAGTCGAGGAGCGAGAAACGGGTGCGGCTGCGGGCGGCGCGCAGGGCCTCCAGCAGCGGGCCGTCGGCGGTGTCCAGGGTGAAGGCGGGCACCTCGTCGTTCTTCGCCCCGGTGGCCAGCGCGTGGATGCGCTCCCGGTAGGCGGCCGCGTAGATCCGTACCAGCTCGCTGATCTGGTCGTCGCTGAGCGCCTTGGTGTAGCCGAGCAGGGCGACGGACGCGGAGAACCGCTTAAGGTCCCAGGTGAAGGGGCCGACGTAGGCCTCGTCGAAGTCGTTGACGTTGAAGACCAGCCGGCCCTGGGCGTTCATGTAGGTGCCGAAGTTCTCGGCGTGCAGATCGCCGTGGATCCACACCCGGCCGGTGCGCTCGTCCAGGTACGGGCCGCCGTGCCGCTCGCGCTCCAGGTCGGCGTAGAAGAGGCAGGCGGTGCCCCGGTAGAAGGCGAAGGCCGAGGCCGCCATCTTGCGGAACTTGACCCGGAAGGCCGCGGGGTCGGCGGTGATCAGCTCGCCGAAGGCGATGTCGAACACGTCGAGTATCTGCTCGGCGCGCTGCTCGTCGGTCGTCTCGGGAACCGCCATGGCGGGTGCCTCCTGGTGGTGCGGGGTGGATCGCATTTCGGACACTGCCGTTGGTTCGTGCAACGCATGACCGTACCCGCCAGTGCCCGTGATCTGTCACCGGGGGCACGTAGGATTCAGAGCTGCCGCCCCTCTCTCCCCGCCCGGAGGCCCCCACCGTGACCAAGACGCCGTTCACGCACCTGCACGTCCACACCCAGTACTCCCTGCTGGACGGTGCCGCGCGGCTGAAGGACATGTTCAACGCGTGCAACGAGATGGGCATGACGCACATCGCCATGTCCGACCACGGCAACCTGCACGGGGCGTATGACTTCTTCCACACGGCGAAGAAGGCCGGGGTCACGCCGATCATCGGCATCGAGGCGTACGTCGCCCCGGAGTCCCGGCGCAACAAGCGGCGCATCCAGTGGGGCCAGCCGCACCAGAAGCGCGACGACGTGTCCGGTTCCGGCGGTTACACCCACAAGACGATCTGGGCGGCGAACTCCACCGGGCTGCACAACCTCTTCCGGCTGTCCTCCGACGCGTACGCCGAGGGCTGGCTGACGAAGTGGCCGCGCATGGACAAGGAGACCATCTCCCAGTGGTCGGAGGGGCTGATCGCCTCCACCGGCTGCCCCTCCGGCGAGGTGCAGACCAGGCTGCGCCTCGGCCAGTTCGACGAGGCCGTGCAGGCCGCCTCCGACTACAAGGACATCTTCGGCGAGGGGCGCTACTTCCTGGAGCTGATGGACCACGGCATCGAGATCGAGCGCCGGGTCCGCGACGGGCTGCTGGAGATCGGCAAGAAGCTCGGCATCCCGCCGCTGGTGACGAACGACTCGCACTACACGTACGCGCACGAGGCCGGCGCCCACGACGCCCTGCTCTGCATCCAGACCGGCAAGAACCTCTCGGACCCGGACCGCTTCCGCTTCGACGGAACCGGCTACTACCTGAAGTCCACGGACGAGATGTACGCGGTCGACTCCTCGGACGCCTGGCAGGAGGGCTGCGCCAACACCCTCCTGGTGGCCGAGCAGATCGACACCACCGGCATGTTCGAGGCCAAGAACCTCATGCCGAAGTTCGAGATCCCCGAAGAGGGCTACACCGAGATCACCTGGTTCCGCGAGGAAGTGCGGCGCGGCATGGCCCGCCGCTACCCCGGGGGCGTCCCGGAGGACCGCCAGCGGCAGGCCGAGTACGAGCTGGACGTCATCATCCAGATGGGGTTCCCCGGCTACTTCCTCGTCGTCGCCGACTTCATCATGTGGGCCAAGAACCAGGGCATCGCGGTGGGCCCCGGCCGAGGCTCCGCCGCCGGTTCGATCGTCGCCTACGCCATGGGCATCACCGACCTCGACCCGATCACCCACGGCCTGATCTTCGAGCGGTTCCTCAACCCCGAGCGCGTCTCCATGCCCGATGTCGACATCGACTTCGACGAGCGCAGGCGCGTCGAAGTGATCCGGTACGTGACCGACAAGTACGGCGACGACAAGGTCGCCATGATCGGCACCTACGGAAAGATCAAGGCGAAGAACGCCATCAAGGACTCGGCCCGGGTCCTCGGCTACCCGTACGCCATGGGCGACCGGCTCACCAAGGCCATGCCCGCCGACGTCCTCGGCAAGGGCATCGACCTCAACGGCATCACCGACCCCTCGCACCCGCGCTACGGCGAGGCCGGCGAGATCCGCTCGATGTACGAGAACGAGCCGGACGTCAAGAAGGTCATCGACACCGCCCGCGGCGTCGAGGGCCTGGTCCGCCAGATGGGCGTGCACGCCGCCGGCGTGATCATGTCCAGCGAGCCGATCGTCGACCACGCCCCGATCTGGGTGCGGCACACGGACGGCGTCACCATCACGCAGTGGGACTACCCCCAGTGCGAGTCGCTCGGCCTGATCAAGATGGACTTCCTGGGCCTGCGCAACCTCACGATCATGGACGACGCCGTCAAGATGGTGAAGGCCAACAAGGGGATCGACCTCGATCTCCTCGGCCTGCCGCTCGACGACCCCAAGACCTTCGAACTGCTCGGCCGCGGCGACACCCTCGGCGTGTTCCAGTTCGACGGCGGGCCCATGCGCTCCCTGCTGCGCCTGATGAAGCCCGACAACTTCGAGGACATCTCCGCCGTCTCGGCCCTGTACCGGCCGGGCCCGATGGGCATGAACTCGCACACGAACTACGCCCTGCGCAAGAACAAGCAGCAGGAGATCACCCCGATCCACCCGGAGCTGGAGGAGCCGCTCAGGGAGATCCTCGGCGTCACCTACGGCCTGATCGTGTACCAGGAGCAGGTCCAGAAGGCCGCCCAGATCATCGCCGGGTACTCGCTCGGCGAGGCCGACATCCTGCGCCGCGTGATGGGCAAGAAGAAGCCCGAGGAACTGGCGAAGAACTTCGTCATCTTCGAGGCCGGCGCCAAGGAGAAGGGCTTCAGCGACCAGGCGATCAAGGCGCTGTGGGACGTGCTGGTCCCCTTCGCCGGCTACGCCTTCAACAAGGCCCACTCGGCCGCGTACGGCCTGGTCTCCTACTGGACCGCCTACCTCAAGGCCAATTTCCCGGCCGAGTACATGGCGGGCCTGCTCACCTCGGTCAAGGACGACAAGGACAAGTCCGCGATCTACCTGAACGAGTGCCGCCGGATGGGCATCAAGGTGCTCCCGCCGAACGTGAACGAGTCGGAGGCGAACTTCGCCGCCCAGGGCGACGACGTGATCCTCTTCGGCCTCACCGCCGTGCGCAACGTCGGCCAGAACGTCGTCGAGTCGATCATCAAGAGCAGGAAGGCCAAGGGGAAGTACTCCACCTTCCCCGACTTCCTGGACAAGGTCGAAGCCGTCGTCTGCAACAAGCGCACGGTCGAGTCCCTGATCAAGGCCGGCGCCTTCGACGAGATGGGCCACACCCGCAAGGGCCTGGTCGCCCACCACGAGCCGATGATCGACAACGTGGTCGCCGTCAAGCGCAAGGAGGCCGAGGGGCAGTTCGACCTCTTCGGCGGAATGGGTGACGAGAGCGCGAGCGACGAGCCCGGCTTCGGCCTCGACGTGGAGTTCTCCGACGTCGAGTGGGAGAAGTCCTACCTGCTCGCCCAGGAGCGCGAGATGCTCGGCCTCTACGTCTCCGACCACCCGCTCTTCGGCCTGGAGCACGTCCTCTCCGACAAGACCGACGCCGGCATCTCCCAGCTCACCGGCGGCGAGCACTCCGACGGCGCCGTCGTCACCATCGGCGGCATCATCTCGGGCCTCCAGCGCAAGATGACCAAGCAGGGCAACGCCTGGGCCATCGCCACCGTCGAGGACCTGGCCGGCTCCATCGAGTGCATGTTCTTCCCCGCGACCTACCAGCTCGTCTCCACCCAGCTGGTCGAGGACACCGTCGTCTTCGTCAAGGGCCGCCTGGACAAGCGCGAGGACGTCCCCCGGCTGGTCGCCATGGAGATGATGGTCCCCGACCTGTCCAACGCCGGCACCAACGCCCCCGTCGTCCTCACCATCCCGACCGTCAAGGTCACCCCGCCGATGGTGACCCGGCTCGGCGAGATCCTGCGCCACCACCAGGGCAACAGCGAGGTGCGGATCAAGCTCCAGGGGCCGCGCACCACCACCGTGCTCCGGCTCGACAAGCACCGGGTCAAGCCCGACCCGGCGCTCTTCGGCGACCTCAAGGTGCTCCTCGGCCCGTCCTGCCTGGCCGGCTAGGCACCCCGCCACCGCCCCACCCGTACGCGGGAAGGCCCGCCCCTGTCGACAGGGGCGGGCCTTCCCGCATGCGGGGGAGGCGTCAGTTGTGGCCGAACTTCTTTTCCCTCTTCTTGCCGGCCATCTGCAGCGGGCTCGGCGCCGCCGAGGTCGAGGGCGCGGGCGACGATTCCATCGAGGTCTTCGCCGGATCCTGCGAAGCCGAGCGGTCCTGTGACTTGGCGGGCTGCTGGCGGTTCTTGTTCTTGGCCATGGGATGCCTCCGTGGGGGGTTTAGGGGCCAGGGCCGCCTTCACACTCACACAGGGCCGTAAACGGCGCATTTTGGATCATTACCGCGCGTAGTCGGGGCTCCTGCCGGGGGACTCCGAGAGATACGCCACGCCGATGATCGAGTTCCGGCCGTCAAGGCCGTTGCCGTCGGGCAGACTCGGGGAAACCGCGAAAGACACAGAGGACCCCCAGGGAAGAGGGTGGTACGCGTGGACCGCTGCGTCGTCCTGGTGGACGCCGGCTATCTGCTGGGCGCCGCCGCGAGCCTCCTCGCAGGAGAGCCGTCCCGCTCCCGGATCACCGTCGACCATGCGGCCCTCATCCAGGGCCTGCGCGAGCGCGCCGAGGCCGACACCGAGCAGCCCCTCCTGCGGATCTACTGGTTCGACGGCGCACCCGACCGGGTGCCCCAGCCCGAGCACCGGCGGCTGCGCGTCATGCCCCGGGTCACCGTCCGCCTCGGCGCCCTGACCCGCAGCGACGGCCGCTGGGCCCAGAAGGGCGTCGACGCGGCCATGCACGCCGAGCTCACCGAGCTCGCCCGCAACCGCGCCTGCTCCGACGTCGTGCTCGTCACCGGCGACGGCGACCTGCTGCCCGGCCTGATGTCCGCCAAGGAACACGGGGTCGCCGTCCACCTGTGGGCCGTCCAGGCCGCGGACGGGGACTACAACCAGTCCGAGGACCTCGTCGCCGAAGCCGACGAACGCCGCGTCCTGGACCGCACCTGGATCACCCGCGCCGTCCGCGCCCGCGACCTCACCGGACTCTGCGCCCCGGCGCCGGCCCCGCGCCCCGAGATCGCCGCCATCCTCTCCGCGCCGCTGCCCGAGGCCGCCCTCGCCGAAGCCGCCCGCGGCAACGGAACCCGGCCCGCGGCCCCCGTGGAGCCAGAGGAGGGCGGCGTGGCCGCCACCGCCGCGGCCGGCACCGCCAACGGCAGGACCGTCCCGACCCCGAAGGACCTCGCGGGCGCCCTGCGCGCCCCCGGGGCCCCCGCACCCGCCGCCGGGCCCGGCCAGGCCCTCGGCGCGGCCCCGGCGGGCAGCGCCCTGCGCTGGTCCTCCGACAAGGGATGGGTCGACCGCGCCGGGCCGCTCGGCGAGCCCGCCGAAACCGCCTCGCTGCCCACCCTCGCCCAGCTCACCTCCGCCGAGCAGCGCTGGGCGGACCGCGAGGAGGACATCACCACCGTCGGCGGCGACCCCTTCGAGGTCGGTCAGGTGTTCGCCCGGCGCTGGATGGAACGGCTCCCGGAGACCGTGCACCTGCAGAAGCTCGCCACCATGTACCCGCGGATCCCGCACCGGATCGACGGGGAGCTGCTGCGCTACGCCGCCCGCTTCGGACTCCTCGCGCACAAGGACGACCAGATCGACGAGCACGACCGGTACGCCATCCGGGCCGGCTTCTGGCGCGAGATCGACGTACGGGCGGCCGCCGAACACGTGGCCGGTACCGGATCGCCGGCCGCGCCGGCCACCGCCCCGGGGGCTCCCGGGACCCTTGGTGCGGCCCCCGTCACGGTGGCCCAGGCGGCCCCGGCAGCCGAGTAGGGGCCGCAACCCCGTAGGCTGCTCCCTCGTGAGTACGGGGACAGCACAGGCGGATACGGACACGGCAGGGGCCGCGGGACCGGCCTCCGACGTGGTCTGCGCGGTACGTGACCTGGTCAAGACCTATCCCGCGGTACGAGGACGGCGCGGGGCCCCGGCCCTGCCCGAGACCCGTGCCACCGACGGCATCTCCCTGGACGTGCGGCGCGGCGAGATCTTCGGACTGCTCGGCCCCAACGGCGCCGGCAAATCGACCCTGGTCCGCCAGCTCACCGGCCTGCTGCGGCCCGACTCCGGCTCGGTGACCCTGCTCGGCCACGACCTCGTGCGCCACCCCGACCGGTCGGCCCGGCTGCTGTCCTACCTGGGGCAGGAATCCACCGCCCTCGACGAGCTCACGGTTTCCCTGGCCGCCGAGACGACCGGCCGGCTGCGGGGCCTCGGCCTGCGCGAGGCACGGGCCGCGAGGGACTCCGTACTGGAGGAGCTCGGCCTGACCGGGATCGCCGGACGCCCCCTGAAGAAGCTGTCCGGCGGCCAGCGGCGCCTCGCCTGCTTCGCCGCCGCGCTGGTGGGGGAGCGGCCCGTCCTGGTGCTCGACGAGCCCACGACCGGCATGGACCCGGTGGCCCGGCGGGCCGTCTGGGCCGCCGTCGACCGCCGCCGCGCCCAGACCGGGGCCACCGTGCTGCTGGTCACCCACAACGTCATCGAGGCCGAGACCGTCCTCGACCGGGTCGCCGTCATCGACCAGGGCCGGGTCATCGCCTGCGACACCCCGGCCGGACTCAAGGCCCGGGTGTCCGGAGAGGTCCGCCTCGAACTGGTCTGGCGCACCGCGCCGCCGCTGGAGCTCCCGGAGGTCGCCGCGCTCGCCGCGGCGGCCACCGAATCCGGGCGGCGCTGGGTGCTGCGGCTCGGACCCGACGAGGCGCGGGCGGCGGTGGCCGCCGTGACCGGCGGCCCGGCCTTCGCCGCCCTCGACGATTTCACGCTGGCCACGCCGAGCCTGGAGGACGTGTACCTCGCCCTGGGCGGACGCACCTCGAAGGGACTGGTGAAGGCGTGAGCGCCACCACCACCGCCACCACGGACACGGCCGCACCCGTCACCGCCTCGGGCGTACTGGCTCCGCGCGCCCGGTTCCTTCCGGCGCTGGCCGCCGTGTACCGGGCCCAGCTGTCCCGCGCGCGGGTCTCGCGGATCCCGCTGCTGTTCGTGGCCACCTTCCAGTCCGTCGGGATCATGATCCTGATGCGCGGCGTGGTCGACGGGGGCTCCGAGGCGCGGGCCGTCGTCGCCGGTTCCTCCGTGCTGGTCGTCGCCTTCGTCGCGCTGAACCTGCTCGCGCAGTACTTCGGCCAGCTCCGGGCCAGCGGCGGGCTCGACCACTACGCCACCCTGCCGGTGCCGCCCGCGTCGGTGGTGCTGGGCGCCGCAGCCGCGTACGCCTCCTTCACGCTGCCCGGCACCCTGGTGACGGCGGTATTCGGCAGCGTGCTCTTCGGGCTGCCGATGGGCGGACTGTGGATCCTGGCCGCCGTGGTGCCGCTGGCCGGCGCCGCCCTCGCCGGACTCGGCGCGGCGCTGGGCCTGCTCGCCCCGCGCCAGGAGCTGGCCACCCTCGCCGGGCAGCTCGGCATGTCCGCGGCCCTGCTGCTGGGCGTACTGCCGCCCGAGCGGATGCCGGACGTCATCGTCTGGGCGCGGGACCTGCTGCCGTCCACGTACGGCGTGGAGGCGTTCGCCCGGACCTTCGAGCCGCATCCCGACTGGGCGGCGGTCCTCCTCGACCTCGGCGTGTGCGCGGGGGTGGGCGTGCTGTCCCTCGCCGTCGCGACCTGGGCCTACCGGCGGGCCGCGGTCCGCTGACGCCCGCCGGGGCCGATCGTTAAATCAAACACTTCCTGGCACGATGTGGGGGTGAGCGAAGCCGTGACCCCCTATGACAAGCCCGACCAGCCGCCGTCGGAGTCGCCTTCGGCCGCGACAGCGGCTGAGGCCGCGCCAGCGTCGGAGCCCGCCTTCTCCCCGTCCGACATCCGCGACGGGGCCGCCATCGCCCTCGTGATCGGCGTGGCCGGCGTGCTCCTCGGGCTGCTGTGGGTCTGGCTCGCGCCGCGCGTGCAGTACGTGTCCAACGGCGAGGCCGTGTTCCTGCGGGACACGGAGAGCGAAGCGCGCATCGGGGCGGACGGGACCTTCCTGCTGCTGTCCGTCGGATTCGGCGTGCTGAGCGCGGTGGCGGTCTTCCTGTGGCGCCGCGGCGGGGGTGCGGCGCAGGTGGTCGGGCTCGCGGTCGGATCGGTCTTCGCGGCGCTGGTCGGCTGGCGAGTGGGTCTGTGGCTGGGCCCGTCCTCGGACCTCGTGGCGGTCGCCCGGAAGGCGGGGAAGGGAGTTCCCTTCGACGCCCCGCTGGAACTGCTCGCGCACGGGGCGCTGCTCGGCTGGCCGATGGCCGCGGTCATCGTGCACCTGGCGCTGACGGCGCTGTGGGGTACGCGGGATCCGGCGCCGGACCTCGCGGTGTGGCCGTCCGGGTACTACCAGGCCCCGGTGGACGCCCCCGTCGCCCCGGCTGCGGACCCGTCCGGTACGGAACCTCCGCGCCCGTAGCCCCGGCCGTGCGGGTCTGGCCCTGCGGGGCTGTCCCCTACCCGCCCTTCGCCCGTTCCCCGGGGCTGCGCCCCGGACCCCCTGGGGGTCCGGGGGCTGGCCAGCGGGTCGGGTGCTACGCCCGGGCGATCGGGGCCAGGGTGGCTGCGGTCAGGGTGGTGAGGGTGGACGCCGGGAGTTCGACCTCCAGGCCGCGGCGGCCCGCCGAGACGCAGATGGTGGGGAAGCCGGAGGCCGAGGCGTCCAGGACCGTGGGGAGCCGCTTGCGCTGGCCCAGCGGAGAGATGCCGCCCAGGACGTAGCCCGTGGTGCGCTCGGCCAGGGCCGGATCGGCCATCGCCGCACGCTTGCCGCCCACCGCGGAGGCCAGGGCCTTCAGGTCGAGGCTGCCCGAGACCGGGACCACCGCGACCACCAGCGAGCCGTCCACGTCGGCCAGCAGCGTCTTGAAGACCTGCGCGGGGGAGACCCCGAGGGCCTGCGCGGCCTCCTCGCCGTAGGAGGGGTGGGCCGGGTCGTGCTCGTAGGCGTGCACGGTGAAATCGGCGCCGGCCGCCGTCAGGGCCACGATCGCCGGAGTGCCCGCCGGCTTCTTCTTCGCCATGGGTCCTTCGTCAGTTGGGGCTCGTCGGGGCGCGGGTGAGGTCCACGGCCGGGAGCGAGGGGAGGTGGCGGATGACGGCCGTCTCGGTGCGCAGCAGCTTCAGCTCCTCCGCGAGGCGGGTCGCCGTGTCCGGGGCCTGGAGCAGCCGCTGCTTCGCCGGGATGTCCAGCACCGCGGCCGCGGCGACCAGGTACGAGACCACCGACGGCTCGTCGGGGAGGTCCATGCCGGTCAGGGACCGTTCGCGGGCCCCCGCGAGCCGCTTCTGATACGTGCGGAACGCCCGCAGCACGCCCTCCGCCAGCGCGCCCGCGCCGTCGCCCGCGTCCTCGGGGAGCTCCTCCAGCTCCGCCACCAGGAACGGGCCGGACGCGTCGACCGACAGCAGCCGGACCCGGACCGTGCCGGTGGCCATGACCTCGAAGCTGCCGTCCTCCCGCTCCCGGATCGAGGCCGCGTCCGCGATGCAGCCCACCCGGTGGAAGGCCTGGACCGGGTCCGCGCCGAAACCGGCGGCCGGGCCGCGCTCGGGCAGGGCCGTCTGGTCCGGCAGGCCGGGCGCGGTCGGGGCGACCTCCCGGCCGTCGCGGATCGCGACGACCGCGAAACGGCGGGGCTCTTCCTCTCCCGCCTTCAGCAGCTCGCGCATCATGGCGCGATAACGCTCCTCGAAGATGTTCAGCGGGAGCACGAGTCCCGGGAACAGCACCGAGTTCAGCGGGAAGAGGGGCAGGCGAACGGTGGTCACGAGGCACAGGGTAGTGGCCCTGGCCGGAGGACCGTCACCCCCGCCTCAGGACGCGGGAGGCTCCCGCCGCGACCGTCGTGGCCAGGATCCAGCCCAGGATGATCAGCGCGGCCCCGCCCCACTGCCAGCCGTCCTTCAGGATCCACTGGTCCTGAAGGCCGAGGTCGATCACCGGCAGGAGCAGGTCCAGGGCGAACAGCGATGCGTCCCAGTCGGGGTGCTCGTCCGCTTTGATCGGCGGCGGCTCGCCGTGCACCGCGAAGAGCACCGCCCCGGCCGCCCACAGCACGGCCATCCACAGCGCCGCCCGCCCCGGCCGGTAGCCGTAGACCACCGTCCAGTCCTGGAGGTACCCCCACGCGCGCAGCGCCGGCGGCAGCGTCGACCGCCGGCGCCGCTGTTTGGCGAGCAGCACCTCGCGGGCGTCCGCGTCCTCCCCGGAGGCCCGCAGGACCGCGGCGAGCCGCTCGTACGGTTCCGGGGAGTACTCGGGGGTGGCCGCCTCGACCCACTCCAGCCGCAGGGCCGTCGGGAAGTGGCCCCGGGGCGCGAGGTTCTCGTAGCCGAAGCCCTCGATGGACAAGCGGCCCGGGCGGGCCGGCCAGCTCGCGGCGGTGTCCACGAGCTTGACCACCTGCGAGCCCGACAGCACCACCCGGCCCCGCTCCGTGCGCTCGCCCACGAACCGCAGCTCCGGGGTGTGGATGCGGCGCAGCGAGACCTCCTGGTCCTCCGTGAGGGTGAACCGGGCCCCGTAGAAGTCCACGGCGTCCCCGAAGCGGCCGTCGTCCAGCCGCAGGCCGCCCCGGCACTCGAAGTGGTGCGCGGGCTCGCCCCGCAGCGGGGTGTAGCCCTGCCCGTAGGGGGGCGTGGAGGAGCCGGAGTCGCCCGCGGTGTAGTCCAGGGCGATGGAGGTCAGGTAGAGGGTGCGCTCGACGGTGAGCTGCGGGGCGTTCAGCGCCCGCTTTCCGGCCGGATTGTTCAGCCGGGCCCCGCGCAGGCTCATCGACACGCCGACCTTGGCGCCGCGCAGGCTCACCTCCCCGTAGGCCCGCAGCAGCTCGCCCTGGAAGTCCTGCGCCACCGACATCCCGTCGGCGGCCAGCGCCCGCCCCTTGTTGTCGCGCTGCACCACCGCCTCGCTGATCAGCAGGTCGGTGCCGATCTGCGCGTCGGTCAGCCGGATCCCGCGCGCCACCCGGCAGCGCGGCAGGTGCAGGTCGCCCTCCGTCTGCAGACGGGCCGCGTCCAGCCGGGGCATCGCGCAGTTGACCAGGCGCAGCGTGCCGAAGCGGGTCTCCGAGAGCTGCACCTCGCCGTCGAAGCGGCAGGACTGGAGCTCCACGTACGGGGTGACCGTGCCCCCGGACAGGTCGAGGCGGCCGGTGATCCGCACGCCGCGCAGCTTCAGGGAGGCCACCCGGCCCCGCACCGGGTCCGGCCCGTGGAGCAGCAGCAGGGCCACCACCGCCGCGCGCACGCTGCGCTCGGGGCCCCAGACCCGGTCGGCGTGCGGATCGTCCCGCTCGGCCGTACGGGTGCTGAGATCGCAGACGCTGCCGGTCCGGAACGCGTCCCACATGAGCCGTTCGGGGCCGGTGAGATCCTCCGGTTCCCCGTCCGGGCGTAGTTCTGCCATGGCGGCCCCCCTCCGCTCGTCGGCGCGGACCGCACCGCGCCTCCCCGCACGCTAGGGGGCCGCTGTGACATCGGGAAACGCCCGTGGCCTGTATCAGCCAGTGATACGGACGAACGGTGCTGCGAGGCGGTCTGAGAGAATTGGCAGGTGATCTCTCGTATCGACCTGCGCGGCGACACCCTCCCCGAGGGTGGCGCCCTGCGCGATCTGCTGCCCCGTGCCGAGTTCGACGTAGAAGCCGCCCTGGAGAAGGTGCGGCCCATCTGCGAGGACGTCCACCATCGTGGGACGGCGGCGCTGATCGAGTACGCGCAGAAGTTCGACGGGGTCGAGCTCGAGCAGGTCAGGGTGCCCGCAGAGGCGCTCAAGACCGCTCTGGACCAGCTCGACCCGGCCGTCCGCGCCGCCTTGGAGGAGTCGATCCGGCGTGCCCGGATCGTGCACCGCAACCAGCGCCGCACCGAGCACACCACGCAGGTGGTCCCCGGCGGAACGGTGACCGAGAAGTGGGTTCCGGTCGAGCGCGTGGGGCTGTACGCCCCGGGCGGCCGTTCGGTGTACCCGTCCTCCGTCGTCATGAACGTCGTCCCGGCCCAGGAGGCGGGCGTCGAGTCCATCGCGCTCGCTTCCCCGCCGCAGAAGGAATTCGGCGGCTTGCCGCACCCGACGATCCTGGCCGCCTGCGCGCTGCTCGGCGTGGACGAGGTGTACGCGGCGGGTGGCGCGCAGGCCGTCGCGATGTTCGCGTACGGGACGGAAGACTGCCCTCCCGCCAACATGGTGACCGGCCCCGGCAACATCTGGGTCGCCGCCGCCAAGCGCTACTTCACCGGCAAGATCGGCATCGACACCGAGGCCGGCCCGACCGAGATCGCGGTCCTCGCGGACTCCACGGCCGACCCGGTGCACGTCGCCGCCGACCTGATCAGCCAGGCCGAGCACGACCCGCTGGCCGCCGCCGTCCTCGTCACGGACTCCGCGGAGCTCGCGGCCGCCGTCGAGAAGGAGCTGGAGCCGCAGGTCGCGGCCACCAAGCACATCGAGGACCGGATCAAGCCCGCGCTGGCCGGCCGCCAGTCCGCGATCGTGCTGGTCGACAGCCTGGAGGACGGCCTCAAGGTCGTCGACGCGTACGGCGCCGAGCACCTGGAGATCCAGACCGCCGACGCGGCCGCCTGGGCCGCCCGCGTGCGCAACGCCGGCGCGATCTTCGTCGGCCCGTGGTCCCCGGTCTCCCTCGGCGACTACTGCGCCGGATCCAACCACGTGCTGCCCACCGGCGGCTGCGCCTGCCACTCCTCGGGCCTGTCCGTGCAGTCCTTCCTGCGCGGCATCCACATCGTCGACTACACGCGCGACGCCCTCGCCGAGGTCACCCACCACGTGGTGACCCTCGCCGAGGCCGAGGACCTGCCCGCGCACGGCGCGGCTCTGAAGGCACGATTCGGGTGGAAGGTTCCGCAGGCATGACCGGCACCACTGACAGCACCGACGGCACCGGCGCCGAGGCCGTCATCGGCATCGACGACCTCCCCATCCGGGACGAGCTCCGCGGCAAGACCCCGTACGGCGCCCCGCAGCTGGACGTGCCCGTCCAGCTCAACACCAACGAGAACCCGTACGGGCTGCCCGAGCCGCTCGTCGCGCGGATCGCCGAGCGGGTCGCCGAGGCCGCCCGCACCCTGAACCGGTACCCCGACCGGGACGCCGTCGAGCTGCGCACCGAACTGGCCGCCTACCTCACCCGTACCGGCAAGCACCCGGTCGCGCGGGAGAACGTATGGGCCGCCAACGGCTCCAACGAGGTCCTCCAGCAGCTGCTGCAGACCTTCGGCGGGCCCGGCCGCACCGCGATCGGCTTCGAGCCCTCGTACTCGATGCACGCGCTGATCGCGCGCGGCACCGGGACCGACTGGATCTCCGGCCCGCGCAACGAGGACTTCACGATCGACGTGGAGGCGGCCGAGCAGGCGATCGCCGAGCACGCCCCCGACGTCGTCTTCATCACCTCGCCCAACAACCCCACGGGCACCGCGGTCGGGGCCGAGACCGTCCTGGCCCTCTACGAGGCCGCGCAGGCGGCCAAGCCGTCCCTCGTCATCGTGGACGAGGCCTACGTGGAGTTCAGCCACCGGGACTCGCTCCTGCCGCTGATCGAGGGCCGCCCCCACATGGTGGTCTCCCGGACCATGTCCAAGGCCTTCGGCGCCGCCGGGCTGCGCCTCGGCTACCTGGCCGCGCACCCGGCCGTGGTCGACGCCGTACAGCTCGTACGCCTGCCGTACCACCTGTCGGCCGTCACCCAGGCGACCGCACTGGCCGCCCTGGAGTTCACCGACACCCTGCTCGGCTACGTCGAGCAGCTCAAGGCCGAGCGGGACCGCCTGGTCACCGAGCTGCGGGGGATCGGCTTCGAGGTCACCGACTCCGACTCGAACTTCGTACAGTTCGGCCGGTTCGAAAACTCCCACACCGCCTGGCAGAAGATCCTCGACCAGGGCGTCCTGGTCCGGGACAACGGCGTACCGGGATGGCTGCGGGTCACCGCGGGCACCCCGGCCGAGAACGACGCGTTCCTGGAAGCGGTTCGCGCACTGAAGAAGGAGCAGCACGCATGAGCCGCATCGGACGGGTCGAACGGACCACGAAGGAGACCTCGGTCCTCGTCGAGATAAACCTCGACGGCACCGGCAAGGTCGACGTCTCGACGGGCGTGGGCTTCTACGACCACATGCTCGACCAGCTCGGCCGCCACGGCCTCTTCGACCTCACGGTCAAGACCGAGGGCGACCTGCACATCGACAGCCACCACACCATCGAGGACAGCGCGCTCGCGCTCGGCGCCGCCTTCAAGCAGGCCCTCGGCGACAAGGTCGGCATCTACCGCTTCGGCAACTGCACCGTGCCGCTCGACGAGTCCCTCGCCCAGGTGACCGTCGACCTGTCCGGCCGCCCCTACCTCGTGCACACCGAGCCCGAGAACATGGCGCCGATGATCGGCTCGTACGACACGACGATGACCCGGCACATCTTCGAGTCCTTCGTCGCGCAGGCCCAGATCGCCCTGCACATCCACGTGCCGTACGGCCGCAACGCCCACCACATCGTGGAGTGCCAGTTCAAGGCGCTGGCCCGGGCCCTGCGCTACGCCGCCGAGTTCGACCCGCGCGCCGCCGGGATCCTGCCCTCCACGAAGGGCGCCCTCTAGCGTGAACGGGCTCAACACGATCCTGATCGTCCTCGGCCTGTTCCTGGCCGGAGGCGTCTACTCCTTCAAGAAGCAGGAGATGCCGGCCTCGGTCATCGCCCTGCTCGCCATCGGCTCCGTGATGTGCCTGGTCGCCGGAGTGCTGCGGATCCAGGGAATTTGGGAGTGAGCACCTTGACCCCCACGAAGAAGGTCGTGGTCTTCGACTACGGCTTCGGCAACGTCCGCTCCGCCGAGCGCGCCCTCGCGCGCGCCGGCGCGGACGTGGAAATCACCCGCGACTACGACAAGGCCATGGACGCCGACGGACTCCTCGTCCCCGGTGTCGGTGCCTACTCCGCCTGCATGCAGGGGCTCAAGGAGGCGCGCGGCGACTGGATCATCGGCCGCCGGCTCTCCGGCGGCCGCCCGGTCATGGGCATCTGCGTCGGCATGCAGATCCTCTTCGAGCGCGGCATCGAGCACGGCGTGGAGACCGCGGGACTGGACGAGTGGCCCGGCACGGTCGGCCCGCTCCAGGCCCCGATCGTCCCCCACATGGGCTGGAACACCGTGGACGCGCCGGCCGACAGCCAGGCCTTCGCCGGCCTGGACGAGGACGCCCGCTTCTACTTCGTGCACTCCTACGCGGCCCACGACTGGTCGCTGGAAGTCACCAACCCGCTGATCAAGGCCCCCAAGGTCACCTGGGCCACGCACGGCGAGCGGTTCGTCGCGGCGGTGGAGAACGGGGCCCTGTGGGCCACCCAGTTCCACCCCGAGAAGTCCGGGGACGCCGGCGCCCAGCTCCTCACCAACTGGATCGAGACCCTGTGATGACGACGTCGAAGAAGCTCGAACTGCTCCCCGCCGTCGACGTCCGCGACGGCCAGGCCGTCCGCCTCGTGCACGGCGTGTCCGGCAGCGAGACCTCCTACGGCTCCCCGCTCCAGGCCGCCCTGGCCTGGCAGTCCGCCGGCGCCGAATGGCTGCACCTGGTCGACCTGGACGCCGCGTTCGGCACCGGTGACAACCGCGCGCTCGTCGCCGAGATCACCGGCGCCATGGACATCAAGGTCGAACTGTCCGGCGGCATCCGCGACGACGCCTCGCTCGCCGCGGCCCTCGCCACCGGCTGCACCCGCGTCAACCTCGGCACCGCCGCCCTGGAGACCCCCGAGTGGGCCGCCAAGGCCATCGCCGAGCACGGCGACAAGATCGCCGTCGGCCTCGACGTTCGCGGCACCACCCTCAAGGGCCGCGGCTGGACCAGCGAGGGCGGGGACCTCTACGAGACCCTCGCGCGCCTGGACTCCGAGGGCTGCGCCCGGTACGTCGTCACCGACATCGGCAAGGACGGCACCCTCACCGGCCCCAACCTGGAGCTGCTGACCAACGTCTGCGCCGCCACCGACCGGCCCGTCGTCGCCTCCGGCGGCATCTCCTCCCTCGACGACCTGCGCGCGCTCGCCGGGCTCGTCGAGGCCGGCGTCGAGGGCGCCATCGTAGGCAAGGCCCTGTACGCCAAGGCGTTCACGCTCGAAGAAGCCCTGAAGGTGGTCTCCGCATGAGTTCCGAGAACAGCTCCGCCGTCCGCCGCATCTCCTCCGGCGGCCCCTACGAGGACGTCCTCGGCTACTCCCGCGCCGTCCAGCTCCCCAACGGCCTCGTCCTGGTCTCCGGCTGCACCGGGGCCGACGCGGGCGGCCCGTACGACCAGACGATGAAGGCCTTCTCCGTGGCCTTCGCCGCCCTGGAGCAGGCCGGACTCGGCCCCGAGCACGTGGTCCGCACCCGCATGTACCTCACGCACGCCCGCGACGTGGACGAGGTCGGCCGCGCCCACAGCGAGCTCTTCGACAAGGTCCGCCCCGCCTCGACGCTGCTCATCGTCAACGGGTTCGTGGACCCGAGCATGGTCGTCGAGGTGGAGGTCGAGGCCTTCGGCCCCGTCGGGGGAGGCTCGGCATGACCCTCGCCGTACGGGTGATCCCCTGCCTGGACGTGGACAACGGCCGCGTGGTCAAGGGCGTCAACTTCCAGAACCTGCGCGACGCCGGCGACCCGGTCGAGATGGCCAAGCTCTACGACGCCGAAGGTGCCGACGAGCTGACCTTCCTCGACATCACCGCGTCCTCCGGGAACCGGGAGACCACCTACGACGTGGTGCGCCGCACCGCCGAGCAGGTCTTCATCCCGCTGACCGTGGGCGGCGGCGTCCGCACCGCCGACGATGTGGACAAGCTGCTGCGGGCCGGCGCCGACAAGGTCGGCGTGAACACCGCCGCCATCGCCCGGCCCGAGCTCATCCAGGAGATCGCGGAGCGCTTCGGCCGGCAGGTGCTCGTCCTGTCCGTCGACGCGCGCCGCACGGCCTCCGGCTCCTTCGAGGTGACCACCCACGGCGGCCGCCAGAGCGCCGGCATCGACGCCGTCGAGTGGGCGCACCGGGCGGCCGAGCTGGGCGCCGGGGAAATCCTGTTGAACTCGATGGACGCGGACGGTACCAAGGACGGCTACGACACCGAGATGATCGCGGCCGTGCGCAAGCACGTCACGGTCCCGGTGATCGCCTCGGGCGGCGCGGGCAAGCTCGCGCACTTCCCGCCGGCGATCGCGGCGGGCGCCGACGCGGTGCTGGCGGCGTCGGTGTTCCACTTCGGCGACCTGCGCATCGGGCAGGTCAAGGAAGCGCTGAGGGAAGCGGGCCACCCGGTCCGCTGAGGCCTGCTTCGCCCGTGGGGGGCTCGCAGTGAACGCGAACGTGTGGCGCGACGGCAACGTCCTGCGCTGGCTGGCCGCCTACGGGGCTTCGCTCGTCGGGGACGGGGTCTACTTCCTCGCCCTCGGCTGGGCGGCCGCGCAGACGGCCGGCCCGGCCGAGGTCGGCCTGGTCATGGCGGTCGGCGCGATACCGAGGGCGCTGCTCATGCTGGGCGGCGGGGTGGTCGCCGACCGCTTCGGGCCCCGGCTGGTGGTCATCTCCTCCGACGCGGTGCGGTGCGGGGTCGTCCTGGCACTGGCGCTCGTCCTGGCCCTCGGCTCCCCGGGCCTGTGGGTCCTGGTGCTCGTCGCGCTGGTCTTCGGCATCGTGGACGCGCTGTTCATGCCGGCCGTCGGGGCGCTGCCGCCGCGGATCGCGGGGCCCGGGCAGCTGGTACGGGTCCAGGGGCTGCGCAGCCTCGCGGAACGCGTCGGGCACACCGCCGGGCCGCCGGTGGCGGGGCTGGCGATGGGGCTGGGCGGGCCGGCGTCCGCCTTCGCGGTGGCTTCGGTGCTGTTCGGGGTCTCGCTGGTGCTGCTGATGGCGGTACGGATCGCTCCCCTGCCGGCGGCGGCTCCGGCTTCGGCCGCCCCTTCCGCTGCCGAGAGTCCGTGGAGGCAGCTCCGCTCCGGGCTCGGCTACATCCGGCGGCACGGGCTGATCGGGCCCCTGATGCTGTCGGGGGCACTGAGCCAGCTGGGCACGTCCGCGCCGATGACGCTGGGGCTGATCCTGGTCTCCGAGGAGCGCGGCTGGGGGCCGGGCGGGGTCGGCTGGATCATCGGCGGGATGGGCGTGGGTGCGGCGTCGAGCGCGCTCGTGCTCACCCTGATCCCGAGGTTCCCCCGGGCCGGGGCCATCCAGAACCTCACCCTGATCGTCGGCTCGGCCGGCATCGGCGGCCTGGTTCTGGCCCCGACCCTGCCGGTCGCCGTGGCACTGGCCGTGCTGACGGGGTTGGTCTGCGGGATCTGCGGCGGCCTGGCCATCGCCCTCATCCAGACGGCCACGGATCCCTCGTACCTGGGGCGGGTCAGCTCCGTGATGGCCTTCACGGCGGTCGGCCTGGCCCCGCTGGCCTATCCCGCCTTCGGCTTCGCCGCCGATCTGTGGGGTGTCACCCCGGTGTTCCTGGCGGGGGCGGCGGTCTCCATGGCCGGAGCCATAGTCGGCACCTCGGCCCCCGCGGTCCGCCGCGCGGAGCTCGCCCTGGCGTAACCGTGCGGGGCCGTCCCCTACCCGCCCTTCCACCGTTCCCCGGGCTGCGCCCGGACCCCCTGGGGCTCCGCCCCAGACCCCGCGCCTCAAACGCCGGCGAGGCTGGATCTATCAGCCCCTCCGGCGTTTGAGCCCAGGGGAACGGGCGAAGGGCGGGTAGGGGACCTCGCCCCGCAGGGCCGAACGCGCGAGCGGCGCGTCAGGGAGGTGGGTCAGATGCCCAGCTCTGCCCTGGTGAGCTTCGCGACGGCCTCCTTCGGGCCGTCCAGTTCCACCGCGGCAGCGTCCTGGCGGCCGAAGCAGAACAGGGTCAGTTCCCCGGGCTCGCCCGTCACCGTCACCACCGGCGCACCCTTGTGCGCCACCGCCGTCTGGCCGTTCGGGCGGCGCAGGACCAGGCCCACCGGGGAACGGCGGCCCGTCAGGCGGGCCAGCTTTTCCAGGCGGGACCAGAGGGAGTCGGAGAAGACCGGGTCCAGGGGGCGCGGTGACCAGTCCGGCTGGGCGCGGCGGACGTCCTCGGCGTGGACGTAGAACTCCACCGCGTTCGCCAGCTCGTCGATCTGCTTCAGCGAGTAGAGGGACATCTTCGGCGGGCCGGTCCGGATCAACTGGATGAGCTCCTCGTACGGCTTGGCCCCGTACTCCTCCATCGCCTTGTCCAGGCGGGTCTTCAGCACGTTCAGGAGGAGTCCGCCCGCCGCGTCCGGGCGACGCTCCCGGACCACCACGTGCGCGGCGAGCTCCCGTGTCCGCCAGCCGTCGCACAGCGTCGGCGCCTCCGGGCCCGCCGACTCCAACAGGTCGGCCAGCAGCAGTCGTTCACGCTTCGCATGGGTAGACATGCGGGCCAGCCTACGGCTGGAACCCGCCCCGTGCCTGCCCATCAGGCGGACAGGGATCCTTGATCGTCCCCCGGGCCCGGCACAATGGCTCCCATGAGTACGTCCTCCCTCGATCCCGCCATCGCCGCCCGCCTCAAGCGCTCCGCGGACGGTCTGGTCCCGGCCATCGCCCAGCAGTACGACACCGGTGAGGTGCTCATGCTCGGCTGGATGGACGACGAGGCCCTGCACCGCACCCTGACCACCGGCCGCTGCACGTACTGGTCGCGCAGCCGTCAGGAGTACTGGGTGAAGGGGGACACTTCCGGCCACTTCCAGCACGTGAAGTCCGTCGCGCTCGACTGCGACGCCGACACCGTGCTCGTCAAGGTGGACCAGGTCGGGGCGGCCTGCCACACCGGTGCCCGGACGTGTTTCGATGCCGACGTCCTGCCCCTGGCCGGTCCCTCCGGCCCCACTGCCGAAGCCGAATAGCCGAAGCCGATCACAAGTAAGGTCCCACGCCATGGATCTTGAGACGTTCCGCAAGCTCGCGGCCGACCGCCGCGTCATCCCCGTCAGCCGCAAGCTGCTGGCGGACGGTGACACACCCGTCGGGCTCTACCGCAAGCTGGCCGCCGAACGCCCCGGGACGTTCCTCCTGGAGTCCGCCGAGAACGGCCGCTCCTGGTCGCGCTACTCCTTCGTCGGCGTCCGCAGCGCCTCCACCCTCACGGTCCAGGACGGCCAGGCCCACTGGATCGGCACCCCGCCCGTGGGCGTCCCGACCTCCGGCGACCCCCTGGAGGCCCTGCGGCAGACGGTGGAGGCCCTGCACACCCCCCGGGACCTCGCCTCCGGGATGCCGCCCTTCACCGGCGGCATGGTCGGCTACCTCGGCTACGACATCGTGCGCCGGCTGGAGCGCATCGGCGAGCACACCGAGGACGACCTGAAGCTGCCCGAGCTGACGATGCTGCTCACCTCCGACCTGGCGGTCCTGGACCACTGGGACGGAACGGTCCAGCTCATCGCCAACGCCATCAACCACAACGACCTCGCCGCGGGCGTGGACGAGGCGTACGCCGACGCCGTCGCGCGCCTCGACGCGATGGAAGCCGATCTCGCGCGGCCCGCTCCGTACGCGCCGATGCCGCTGCCCGCCTCCGAACTGCCGGAGTACTCGGCCCTGTGGGGCGGCGCGAAGTACCAGGACGCCGTGGAGGACGTGAAGGAGCGGATCCGGGCCGGCGAGGCCTTCCAGGTGGTGCCCTCGCAGCGGTTCGAGACCCCGTGCAGCGCCTCCGCGCTCGACGTCTACCGGGTGCTGCGGGCCACGAACCCCTCCCCGTACATGTACCTCTTCCGCTTCGAGAACGGCTTCGACGTCGTCGGGTCCAGCCCCGAGGCGCTGGTCAAGGTCGAGGACGGGCGGGCCATGGTCCACCCCATCGCCGGCACCCGGCACCGCGGCGCCACCCCGCAGCAGGACAACGAGCTCGCCGACGAGCTGCTGGCCGACCCCAAGGAGCGCGCCGAGCACCTCATGCTCGTCGACCTCGGCCGCAACGACCTCGGCCGGGTCTGCGAGCCGGGATCGGTGGAGGTCGTCGACTTCATGAGCATCGAGCGGTACTCGCACGTCATGCACATCGTCTCCACCGTCACCGGCCGCGTCGCCGAGGGCAAGACCGCCTTCGACGTGCTCACCGCCTGCTTCCCGGCCGGCACCCTGTCCGGCGCGCCCAAGCCGCGCGCCATGCAGATCATCGAGGAGCTGGAGCCCACCCGCCGCGGGCTCTACGGCGGCTGCGTCGGCTATCTCGACTTCGCCGGGGACTCGGACACCGCCATCGCCATCCGCACCGCGCTGCTGCGCGACGGGAAGGCGTACGTGCAGGCCGGCGCCGGGGTCGTCGCCGACTCGGTGCCCGAGCTGGAGGACGCCGAGTGCCGCAACAAGGCCGCCGCGGTGCTCCGCGCCGTGGCAGCGGCGAACCGCCTCCACGGCGCCTGAGCGCGTAGGGGATAGTGGGGTACGTGAGTGCCGTACCCCCGCCCCGAACCGAACACGCCGATGCCGCCGCCGAGCCCGAGGCCCCCTCGGGCCGCGGCGGCCGCCGCAGCGTGGCCGTCGCGCTGCTGCTCGGCGCGCTCGGTGCCACGGTCGTCCTGCTCGCCTCCGGCCGCGTCTGGGCCCGGGGCGTCGCCGCCATCGGCGGCGGCTCGCTGCCGGTGACCGCCGACGGGCGGGCCGTCACCGGCCTGCCCGCCGCCCTGGCCATCGTCGGGCTCGCCGCCCTGGTCGCGGTCTTCGCCGTACGCGGCCGGAGCCGGCTGCTGGTCTCGGCGCTGCTCGCGCTGAGCGGCCTCGGCGCGGGGGCGGCCGCCCTGGTCAACGCGGACGGCCGCCGCGCCCTGGACGCGGAGGCGGCCCGTACTACGGCCGACACCGCGGCCCACGTGGCCGGCCTGACCCATACGGCCTGGCCCTACGTGACGGCCGCCGGCGGGGCGCTGATCCTGCTGGCCGGACTGCTCGCGCTGCGTTTCGGGAGCGCCTGGCCCACGATGGGCGGCCGCTACGAGCGCGACGGCAGCCCCCGACCCCGCAAGGCGGCCGTGGTGGACCCGGACCGGCCGGAGGACCTGTGGAAGGCTCTGGACCGGGGCGAGGATCCCACCGGCCCGGAGCCGACCCCCTGAACCCCTGAACCCGGAGCCGACCCCGTGAACGAGGTCGCCTCCTGGTACGGGACAATGACCATCGAGCGTTCGACACAGCACCGTTCGACACAGCACGTGCGGCGTGCCACAGAGCACACCCGAGTACGAGGAGCAACTCATGGCGGGCACTAGCCACGGACACACCCCGGCCGCCTGGACCGGTGTCATCATCGCCTTCATCGGTTTCAGCATCTCCGGCGCCTTCATGGTGCTGGCGAACCCGCTGG
This sequence comes from Streptomyces stoeckheimensis, assembly GCF_045822005.1. Lineage (NCBI taxonomy): Bacteria > Bacillati > Actinomycetota > Actinomycetes > Kitasatosporales > Streptomycetaceae > Streptomyces > Streptomyces stoeckheimensis. Next base: position 6,585,552 of record NZ_CP169550.1, read on the forward strand.
GCTTCTGGGCGGGCCTCGTCGTCGTCGCCATCGGCGGTGTCGTGGGCATGGCCATGAAGGCCGCGGGCATGGGCGCGCCGAAGGCCGCGCACCAGGACCTCGCCGAGGTCATCGCCGCGAACCGCGTCGCCGCCAAGGTCTGACGGGCTCGACCGGGCGGTAGCCGGTACGCGGGTTTTCGAAAGGCGCGGCCCTGTCGGGCTGCGCCTTTTGTCATGAGCGGAGAGAATCAGCGGGTGGACGCCTCCTCTGGAACGACCGACCTCGCGCCGCCTCCCGCGCCCGTGTCCCGGGCCGGCCGGCTGGCGCGTCCGGCGCTCACGCTGGCCGCGGCCGCCGCGGCCCTCGCGTACGTGGGGACCGTGGACCCGAACGAGCCCGGCCACTATCCGGTCTGCCCGCTGTTCCGCCTGACCGGGGTCCTGTGCCCCGGCTGCGGCGGGCTGCGCAGCGCACACGCGTTCGCCCATGGCGATCTCGCGACAGCAATCGGGGCAAATGCGCTGGCGGTCGCCGGCTACTTCTTCTTCGCCGGAGTCATGCTCCTGTGGCTGGTTCGCGCCTATCGGGGGGTGCCGGGCCCGAGGCTCGTCGTACGGCCGCTGTACTGGTGGGGGATCGGTGTGGTGGCCCTGGTCTTCTCCGTTGTCCGGAACCTGCCCATGGGCTCTTTCCTGGCGCCCTGAGGTATCGCTGAAGTAAATATTCCGGATGTCCATTTAATGGGACGCCGTCAACCGCGTGCGGAGGGCAAGGCGTCCTGCGGATACCATTTGAACTGCTGACCTTGCAGTTGTACGTGTCTGCAAGGCGGCCGACCGTCATCGACCCGGAAGGGGGCCGCTCGCGTGAGTGTGCTCGACGAGATCATCGAAGGGGTCCGCGAAGACCTTGCCGAACGGCAGGCGCGCGTCAGCCTCGACGAGCTCAAGGAGCGTGCCGCCAAGGCGCCCCAGGCCAAGGACGGCGTCGCTGCCCTGCGCGGCGACAGCGTCAAGGTGATCTGCGAGGTCAAGCGTTCCAGCCCCTCCAAGGGTGCGCTCGCCGCCATCGCCGATCCGGCCGGGCTGGCCGCCGACTACGAAGCGGGCGGTGCGGCGGTCATTTCCGTCCTCACCGAGCAGCGTCGTTTCGGTGGCTCGCTGGCCGACCTGGAGGCCGTCCGCGCCCGCGTGGACATCCCGATCCTGCGCAAGGACTTCATCGTCACGGCGTACCAGCTGTGGGAGGCCCGCGCCTACGGCGCCGACCTCGTGCTGCTGATCGTCGCGGCCCTGGAGCAGGAGGCCCTCGTCTCCCTCATCGAGCGGGCCGAGTCCATCGGCCTCACCCCGCTCGTCGAGGTCCACGACGAGGAGGAGATCGAGCGTGCGGTCGCGGCGGGCGCCAAGATCATCGGCGTCAACGCCCGCAACCTGAAGGACCTCAAGGTCGACCGCTCCACCTTCGAGCGGATCGTCGGAGAGATCCCGGCCCACATCGTCAAGGTTGCCGAATCCGGCATCCGCGGGCCGCACGACCTGATCGCCTATGCGAACGAGGGCGCGGACGCCGTCCTCGTCGGGGAGTCCCTGGTGACCGGCCGCGACCCGAAGGCGGCCGTGGCCGACCTCGTCGCCGCCGGCGCCCACCCCGCCCTGCGCCACGGGCGGAGCTGACCCGCACCCATGGCCCGAAATCGCCCCTCCGTCCGCACCCGACCGGGCTCCGGCCTGGCCGGCGTGCCGACGGCGCACGCGCCCCTGGCGCGCGGCTGTCGCCCTCGCGGCTGCCGCGCCCCGGCCCGGCGCGTGCGCGGGCGGCGGGTCCGGTACGTGATCGGCTCCGAGCCCGGTCAGGTCAACGGCATGCGATGGCGACCCGGAGTCGCGTCGTAACGAGGCCCGCCGGACGGTGTACGTCGTACACCCACGTCCGTCGGCATCCCGTCACGGTCCGTCCCCCGAGCCGCCGGCTCCGGGGCGGGCCGCTCCGCACCCTCGTACGCCCATGCCCCAGCGGGGTGTGCGCGCCCGGGGCGGACGGCGCAATACGGTGAAGACATCCGCGTCGCATCCGTAGGAGTACCTGGGCATGTCCAGCGCCAGCAGTTTCTTCATCCCGGACCCCGAGGGTCACATCCCGAACGCCGAGGGCTACTTCGGCGACTTCGGCGGCAAGTTCATCCCGGAGGCGCTCGTCGCCGCCGTGGACGAGGTCGCCGTCGAGTACGAGAAGGCCAAGGGCGACCCGGCCTTCGCGGCCGAGCTCAACGACCTGATGGTCAACTACACCGGTCGCCCCAGCTCCCTGACCGAGGTGCCGCGGTTCGCCGAGCACGCGGGCGGGGCGCGGATCTTCCTCAAGCGCGAGGACCTGAACCACACCGGCTCGCACAAGATCAACAACGTGCTGGGCCAGGCGCTGCTCACCAAGCGCATGGGCAAGACCCGCGTCATCGCCGAGACCGGCGCCGGTCAGCACGGCGTGGCCACCGCCACCGCCTGCGCCCTGTTCGGTCTCGAGTGCACGATCTACATGGGTGAGATCGACACCCAGCGCCAGGCCCTGAACGTGGCCCGGATGCGGATCCTGGGCGCCGAGGTCATCGCGGTGAAGTCCGGCTCCCGGACCCTGAAGGACGCCATCAACGAGGCGTTCCGCGACTGGGTCGCCAACGTGGACCGCACCCACTACCTCTTCGGCACGGTCGCCGGCCCGCACCCCTTCCCCGCCATGGTCCGCGACTTCCACCGGGTCATCGGCGTCGAGGCCCGCCGCCAGATCCTGGAGCGCGCCGGACGCCTGCCCGACGCCGTCGCGGCGTGCGTCGGCGGAGGATCGAACGCCATCGGCCTGTTCCACGCCTTCATCCCGGACGCCGACGTCCGCCTGGTCGGCTTCGAGCCCGCCGGACACGGCGTGGAAACCGGCGAGCACGCGGCGACCCTGACCGCGGGCGAGCCGGGCATCCTGCACGGATCCCGCTCCTACGTCCTGCAGGACGAGGAGGGCCAGATCACCGAGCCGTACTCCATCTCGGCCGGTCTGGACTACCCGGGCATCGGCCCCGAGCACTCCTACCTCAAGGACGCCGGCCGCGCCGAGTACCGCGCGGTCACCGACGACCAGGCGATGCAGGCCCTGCGCCTCCTCTCCCGCACCGAGGGCATCATCCCGGCCATCGAGTCCGCGCACGCCCTCGCCGGCGCCCTGGACCTCGGCAAGGAGCTCGGCAAGGACGGGCTGCTCGTCGTCAACCTGTCCGGCCGCGGAGACAAGGACATGGACACCGCCGCCCGGTACTTCGACCTGTACGACGCCGAGACCACCAGCAGCACCGAGGGGGAGACCAAGTGAGCGGCACCATCGAACTCCTGTCGGCGACCCTCGCGAAGGCGAAGTCCGAGGACCGCGCGGCCCTGGTCGCCTACCTCCCGGCCGGCTTCCCGACCGTGGACGGCGCCATCGAGGCCGTCAAGGCCGTCATCGCCGGCGGCGCGGACGTGGTCGAGATCGGCCTCCCGCACAGCGACCCGGTCCTGGACGGCGCCATCATCCAGACCGCCGACGACATCGCCCTGCGCGGCGGAGTCAAGATCGCCGACACGCTGCGTACGGTCCGCGAGGCGTACGAGGCGACCGGCGCCCCGATCCTGGTCATGACGTACTGGAACCCCATCGACCGCTACGGCGTCGAGCGGTTCACCGCCGAGCTCGCCGAGGCCGGCGGCGCGGGCTGCATCCTGCCCGACCTGCCGGTCCAGGAGTCCGCTCTGTGGCGCGAGCACGCGGCCAAGCACGGTCTGGCGACCGTCTTCGTCGTGGCTCCCAGCAGCAAGGACGAGCGCCTCGCCACCATCACGGCGGCCGGTTCCGGCTTCGTCTACGCCGCTTCGCTGATGGGCGTCACCGGCACCCGCGAGTCGGTCGGCAACCAGGCGGCCGACCTGGTCCGCCGTACCCGCGCCACCAGCGACCTGCCGGTCTGCGTGGGCCTGGGCGTCTCCAACGCCGCCCAGGCCAAGGAGGTCGCGGGCTTCGCCGACGGTGTGATCGTCGGCTCCGCCTTCGTGAAGCTGCTGCTGGACGCGCCGGACCTGCCCGCCGGGCTGGCCGCGGTGCAGGCGCTCGCGGGCGAGCTCGCCGAAGGCGTGCGCCGCGGCTGAGGCGCACGCCGGAGCCCACGGGCGGCGCGTTCGATCGCGCAGACGGACCCCTGAGCGGGTTCTGTAGCCCGATCGGGTGGAAGTAGGGGCAGGGAGGCACGAGAGTGCCTCCCTGCTTCGTTTGGCCGAACGTGAGCGACATGAACGACGGTGCGAACCGCGATGCGACGAAACGATCGGCCCGCGAGCGACTCCAGGCGGAGCGCGAGAAGCAGAAGGCGAGGGACAAGCGCCGGCGGACCCTCGTCGTGTCGGCGGCGGTGGTCGGCGTCCTCGGGCTGGCGGCCGTCGTCGGCCTGATCGCGGCGAACACCGGCAAGGGCGGATCCTCCGCCAAGGGCGGCCCGCTGGTCGCCCCGTCAGGGGCCACGGGCAAGGACGCCCTCGCCATCCAGACCGGCAAGGACGGGGCCCCCTCCACGCTGACCGTGTGGGAGGACTTCCGCTGCCCGGCCTGCAAGGCCTTCGAGACCAACTACCGGGAGACCGTCCACGAGCTGGAGGCCAAGGGCCTCCTCAAGGTCGAGTACCACATCGTCACCCTCATCGACGGGAACATGGGCGGCACCGGCTCGCTCAAGAGCGCCAACGCCGCCGCCTGCGCACAGGACGCCGGGAAGTTCGCCCCGTACCACGACGTGCTCTTCGACAACCAGCCCGAGGAGACCAACGACGCCTTCGGCAAGAACGCCAAGCTGCTGGAACTGGCCGGGAAGGTCGACGGCCTGGACACCCCCGCGTTCCGCACCTGCGTCGAGGACGGTACGCACGACAGCTGGGTGAACAAGTCGCAGGAGGCCTTCCGCGCGGGCGAGTTCCGCGGGACCCCGACCGTGCTGCTCGACGGCAAGGACATCTTCGGGGACCAGGCCAACCCGCTGACCCCGCAGAAGCTGAAGGAGAAGGTGGAGGCGGCAGGCAAGGGCGGCCCCGGCGCCGCGAAGGCCTCCCCGTCGGCTTCGGCTTCGGCGTCGTCCGGGTCCGGGGCCAAGTCCGCGTCCGGATCGCCGTCCGCCTCGGCCTCGGCGGCGGGCTCGGGGAAGGCCTCCTCCGGCCGCTCGGCCACGCCCTCGGCCTCCTCCTCGTCGCCGTCGGCACGCTCGGCGGGCCGGTCGGCCACGAGCGGATCGGGCTCCGAGGACGCCTCCCCGGAGCACGCCGGGATGCCCATGAACCACTGAGGGCAGTCTCGATTCGGGAGCAGCTTGCCGGGCGGGTTGCGGTCACCACCGTCCGGCAAGGTAGCGTCGGGTCTTGCCATGAACCTTGCCTTCATTCCCAGTCCGTCGACGGGCGTGCTCCATCTCGGACCGATCCCGCTGCGCGGCTACGCGTTCTGCATCATCATCGGCGTCTTCGTCGCCGTCTGGCTCGGCAACAAGCGCTGGGTCGCGCGCGGCGGTAAGCCGGGCACGGTCGCGGACATCGCCGTGTGGGCCGTGCCGTTCGGCCTGGTCGGCGGTCGCCTCTACCACGTGATCACCGACTACCAGCTCTACTTCGGCGAGGGCCGCGACTGGGTCGACGCCTTCAAGATCTGGGAAGGCGGCCTCGGCATCTGGGGCGCCATCGCGCTCGGCGCGGTCGGTGCCTGGATCGGCTGTCGCCGGCGCGGCATCCCGCTGCCGGCCTGGGCCGACGCCCTGGCCCCCGGCATCGCGCTGGCCCAGGCCTGCGGACGCTGGGGCAACTGGTTCAACCAGGAGCTGTACGGCCGCGCCACCGATCTGCCGTGGGCGGTGGAGATCACCGACGGCCCGAACCGGGTCGCCGGGACCTACCACCCGACCTTCCTCTACGAGTCCCTCTGGTGCGTCGGTGTCGCCCTGCTGGTGATCTGGGCCGACCGCCGCTTCACCCTCGGACACGGGCGGGCGTTCGCGCTGTACGTCGCCGCGTACTGCGTGGGGCGCGGCTGGATCGAGTACATGCGGGTCGACGAGGCCCACCACATCCTCGGCCTGCGGCTCAACGTCTGGACCTCGATCGTCGTCTTCGTGCTCGCAGTGGTGTACCTGGTGCTGTCTGCGAAGCTGCGGCCGGGCCGCGAGGAGATCGTCGAACCCGACGCCGGTGCCGGCGCCAAGGACGGGGAGACCCCGGCCGAGGACGGCAAGGCCAAGGACGCCGAAGCCGAGGGCGCTGTCGAGGCCGACGCCGAGCCGGAGAAGGACGCCGAGCCGAAGGACGCCAAGGCGGAGGCCCCCGGGGCCAAGAAGCTCTGACCCGGGATTCCGGTCGAAACGGGAGGGGCGCCGCGCACACCGCGCGGCGCCCCTCCCGTTTCCCGTTCAGCGGCGCGGCAGCCGCGTGATCACCCCGCGCAGGAGACGGACGTACGGACTCCAGCGCGCGGGCCGCGCGACCGTACCGGAGCAGGCCAGTTCGGCGCGGTCGAGGGCGTCCTCGGCGAGCGCGTCGTGCAGCCACCGGAACACCAGCGGCCAGCTGACCCGCGCCGGACCGTGCGTGGTCATCGCGAGGGTGTGGCGCAGCAGCGTGCGCTCCCCGTCCTCCAGCGGCCGGACGGTGAACTCGTGGTAGCCGACGAAACCGCGCGGTCCGGTGAACTCGAAGCGGGCCCGCACCCCCGGCTCGTAGGCCGACACGGTGTACCGGATCGGTCCGTGACCGCCCCTCGCCCCGACCGAAAGGGACGGGTCGAGCCGCATCGCCGGCCAGCTCCCGTGCGGCCAGAGCCGGTCGTCGGCCCCGGAGGCCAGCGAGTCGACCAGTTCGCCGACCCGCTCCCCGTCCGCCCGCAGGATCCTCTCGTGCACGTTCAGTACCGCCATCGGAACACCCCCGACTCAGCGCGCCAGCGCTTCGTTGATCAGGAGAGTACCGGGGCGTCCCGGCGGGACAGGGCCACGATCCGCTCCGCGCCCGCCAGCATCGCCGGGTCGACGAAGCGGCCGTCGGGCAGGGCCACCGCGCCCGGGGTGCGGCGGGCCGCGGCCACGATCTCCTCGGCTGCGCTGACCTCCGCCGGGTCGGGCAGGTAGGCTCGCTCGATCACCGGGAGCTGGCGCGGATGGATCGCCGCACGGCCCAGGAAGCCGAGGGCGCGGCCCCGGGCGCAGGAGGCCGCCAGTGCCTCCAGGTTCCGGATGTCGGGGAACACCGACTGGGCCGGAGGCGCGAGCCCGGCCGCGCGGGCCGCGACCACCACCCGGGAGCGCGGCCAGTCCAGGCCCGACTCCGCGGTGACGCCCAGGTCGGCCCGCAGGTCGGCCTCGCCCAGGGACAGGCCGCGCAGGGCGGGGTGCGCGCGGGCGATCTCGTAGGCCCGTTCCACGCCGATCGCCGACTCCAGCAGGGCGTACAGGGCCACCCCGGGGGTGCGGTCGGCGGTGGAGACGATCTGCTCCGGGGAGGAGATCTTGGGCAGGCGCAGCCCGGCGAGGCCGTGGAGCCCGCCGAGGGCGCTGAGGTCGGCGACGCCCCACGGGGAGTCAAGGGCGTTGACGCGGACGTGGACCGGCACCGGGTGCCGGTCGCCGAGCAGCTCGGCGGTGGCGGCGCGGGCGTACTCCTTGCGGGAGGCAGACACCGCGTCCTCCAGGTCCACGATGACGGCGTCGGCCCCGGCGTGCAGGGCCTTGAGCACCACCTCGGGGCGGTCACCGGGTACGTAGAGCCAGGTCAGGATCACAGGGCCCCCTCCGTGCGGAGAGCAGTGATCTCGGCCGGGGAGAGGCCGAGTTCGGTGAGGACGGCATCGGTGTCCGCGCCGTGCGGGCGGCCCGCCCAGCGGATGGAGCCAGGGGTCTGCGAGAGCCGGAAGAGGACGTTCTGCATGCGGATCGGGCCCAGTTCCGGGTCCGCGACCTCGGTGATCGTGTCCAGGGCCGCGTACTGCGGATCGGCCATGACGTCCCGTACGTCGTAGACCAGCGCGACCGCGGCCTCGGCCTCCTCGAAGGCGGCCGTCACCTCGTCCGCCTTGTGGCGGGCGATCCAGCCGCCGACCGCCTCGTCGAGCACGTCCGCGTGACCGGCCCGGCCGGAACCCGACGCGAACCAGGGCTCGGAGATCAGCTCCGGCCGCCCCACGAGCCGCATCACGCGCTCGGCGATGGACTGGGCGGAGGTGGAGACCGCCAGCCAGCGGCCGTCCAGACTGCGGTACGTGTTGCGCGGCGCGTTGTTCGTGGAACGGTTGCCCGTGCGCGGCTGGACGTAGCCGAGCTGGTCGTACCAGAGCGGGTGCGGTCCGAGGACGGTCAGGATCGGCTCGATGATCGCCAGGTCCACCACCTGCCCGTGCCCGGTGCGGTCGCGCCCGGCGAGCGCCGCCATCACGGCGTACGCGGTGGTCAGCGCGGCGATCGAGTCCGCGAGCCCGAAGGGCGGCAGGGTCGGCGACCCCTCCGGCTCCCCGGTGATCGCCGCGAAGCCGCTCATCGCCTCCGCGAGGGTGCCGAAGCCGGGGCGGTGGGCGTACGGGCCCTCCTGGCCGAAGGCCGTCACGCGGGTCAGGATCAGCCGCGGGTTCGCGGCGGACAGCTCGGGCCAGCCCAGGCCCCAGCGCTCCAGGGTTCCCGGGCGGAAGTTCTCGATCACCACGTCGGCGGTGGCGACCAGGCGCAGCAGGGTGTCCCGGCCGCCGGGAGCGGACAGATCGAGGGTCATCGTCCGCTTGTTGCGGCCGAGCAGCTTCCACCAGAGGCCGATGCCGTCCTTGGCGGGGCCGTGGCCGCGGGAGGGGTCGGGGCGGGTCGGGTGCTCGACCTTGACGACCTCGGCGCCGAAGTCGCCGAGGAGGGTGGCGGCGAGGGGACCGGCGAAGAGGGTGGCGAGGTCGAGGACGCGGAGTCCTCGCAGGGGCCCTTGCCCTGGCCGGGCGTTGGCCGGGGTGGGACCGGGCCAGGGCTCGGGACCGGGCCCGCCAGCGATGGGGCCGGTGCCCGCGCCTGCCCGGGCAGGGCCCGCGCCGGTGGCGCTCATGAGGCGCCTCCCGCCGGGGGCCGGGATCCGTCGCCCGGGGCTTCGGCCCGATCCGGGCCGGTTCGGGCGCCGGGTGCGGGTGGCGGCCCGGGCTCCGGTTTCCGCCCGGACAGGGCGAAGGCGTCGGTCTGGGCGCGGGTCGGCATCGAGTCCTGGGCGCCGGGGCGCTGTACGGACAGGGCGGCGGCCGCCGAGGCCCACCGCAGGGCCGCGGGCATCGGCCGGCCCTCGCCCAGGGCCACGGCGAGCGCACCGACGAAGGTGTCTCCGGCGGCGGTGGTGTCCACGGCCCGTACCCGCGGCGCGGGCACGGCCAGCGGCTCGCGTCCGCGGGCGGCGTACAGGACCCCGGCGGCGCCGAGGGTGACGACCACCTCCGGCACGTCCTGGAGCAGGGCCGCCGCGGCCAGGTGGACGTCGGTGAGCCCGGTGAGCGCGGCGGCCTCGTGCTCGTTGGGCACCAACAGATCGGTGGCGGCGAGGAGTTCGGCCGGCAGCGGTTGGGCGGGGGCCGGGGTGAGGACGGTCCGTACGCCGTGGGCGCGGGCGGCGAGGGCGCCGGCGAGCACGGCCTCCAGGGGCAGTTCGAGCTGGAGGAGCAGGGAGTCCGCGGCGCCGATGCGGGCGGCGTCGCCCGGTTCCAGGGAGGTGACGAGGGCGTTGGCGCCGGGGATGACGACGATGCTGTTGCCCCCCTCGTCGTCCACGGTGATGTGCGCGGTGCCGCTGGCGCCCTCGACGGTGCGCAGGGCCGCCGTCCCGACCCCGGCACCGGCGAGTGCGGAGCGCAGCCGTACGCCGAACTCGTCGGCCCCGACCGCCCCGATCATCACCACCTCCGCGCCCGAACGGGCGGCGGCGACGGCCTGGTTGGCGCCCTTTCCGCCGGGGACGGTGCGGAAGTCGCGGCCGGTGACGGTCTCCCCGAGGCGGGGGGCCTTGGCCACGTAGGCGACGAGGTCCATATTGGTACTGCCGAGCACGGCGATGGCCGTCATGAGCGGGCTGCCTCCTGTGCGGTGAGGTGGGCGAGGGTGTCGAAGCCGATGCCGTCGAAGCCGGGGACGGTGGTGGCGAGGCGGTTCTTCAGCGGGGCCGTCCAGCGGTCCGGGATCCCGTCGGGGGAGCCGGCGACCAGCCCGGCGAGGGCGCCGGCGGTGGCGCCGTTGGAGTCGGTGTCCCAGCCGCCGGACACGGCGCGGCAGACGGAGCGGGTGAAGTCCCCGTCGGCGTGCGTGAGGGCGGCGGCGATCACGGCGGTGTTGGGCACGGCGTGGACCCAGTGGTAGTGGCCGTAGCGGGCGTGGAGCAGGTCCACGACGGTATCGAAGCCGGTGTCGGTGGCGCGTGCGTCCACGGCCGTACGGATGCCGAAGCGGACGGCCTCGGCGAGGCGGGAACGCGGCGGTACGACGGCCAGCCCGGCCCGCAGCGCGGTGTGCACGTCGGCCCGGCCGGTGGCCGCGGCGGCGGTGGCGGCGGCCACGAACGCGGCGGCGTGGGCGCCGTTGCCGGTGTGGGTGAGGGCGGCGTCCCGGTGCGCCTGGGCCGCGGCGGCGGCCGGGTCGCCCGGGTTGGTCCAGCCGTGGACGTCGGCGCGGATGAGGGCGCCGATCCACTCGCGGAAGGGGTTGTGGTGGGTGGCGGTGAGCGGGGGCTCCAGCCCGAGGAGCAGGTTGCGGTACGCGACCCGCTCGGCCGTGAACGTACGGCCGGCCGGGAGCTCGTCGAGCCAGAGCCGGCCGACGTCGGCGGTGGTGAAGCCCTTGCCGTGGCGCTGGAGGAGGAGCAGACCGAGGAGGGGGTAGTTGAGGTCGTCGTCCTCGGGGGTGCCGTCGATGTTCTCGGCGAGGGAGGTGGGTGCGGAGCGGCGGTTCCAGGGGTGGGCGGCCAGGACCTCCGGTGGTACGCCGCGTTCGGTGAACCAGTCGGTCAGGGGCCAGTTCCCGGCGGCCCGGGCCAGGGCCCGGATCCCGTGCAGCGGCAACTTCTCCACGGGCTTCCCGAGCACGCACCCCACGGCACGCCCGAGCCATGCGGCCTCCAGCCTGCGGCGCAGGGCGGGGTCGCCTCCGGCGTCGGCGTCCGTGGGGGCCGGGCTTGCGGAGCCGAGCCCACACCTCGGCCGGGAGCCGGGCCCGGGGGAGGGTTCCACCACCCCGCCCCTTCCCGAAACCAGGGGCAGCGGCAGGCCCCTGGACCCCGGGGTGTCGGAGCCGGTCGTGTCGGGGCTTGCCCAGGGGGCCCGTTCCGTGTCGGGGGCGGGGTGCGGGAGGGCCGCCAGGGCCGTCAGGAGGTCGGTCGCCAGGGCGCGGAGCTCCGGCGGGGCCGGGGTCGGGGAGGCGCCCGCCCGGGCGGGGGCGAGGTGGCCGCCCGCGGCGAGCCAGACGCGCAGCAGCGGCTCCGCGGCCTCCCCGCGGCCGTCCTCGGCGGCCTGCCGGAACTCGTGCCCGACCAGATCCTCGGGCTGGACCCAGGTGAGCCGGACGGCCCCGGTCCGGACACCGGCGTCGGCCCCGGCCCCTGCCCCGGCTCCGGCCGCAGGCCGGACGTCGGGCTCGGTCCCGGTGCCCGGGGCCGGGTGCGTGGCCCGGGAAGGGGGCGCCGGTGGGGGTGCCGGTGGGGGTGCCGGGCGGGGCGGGGTCATCGGGGGGCCGTCAGGGTGGCGAAGGCGGCTTCGTGGGTGTGGCGGCGGGCTCGGTCGCGGGCGAAGACCTCGCGGGTGACCGAGGCCAGGGCCGCTGCCGGTGCGTGCAGGTCCAGGCGGCTGGCCTCCGCGACCCGGTCCGCCCAGGCGGGCGGGACCGCCGCCCCGCCCGACAGGGCGCCCGCGATCGCACCGGCCATGGTCGCGATGGAGTCGCAGTCGCGGCCGTAGTTGACCGCGCCGAGCACGGAGGTCTCGTAGCAGCCGTCGGCGACGAGCAACATGCCCAGCGCCACCGGGAGTTCCTCGATGGAGTGCAGGCGCGAGGGGCGCCGTGCGCCCAGGGACGGCGCGCGGTAGTCCGGGCCGACCGAGTCGTACGGGGCGACCGCAGCCCGCAGGGGGGCCAGCGCCGACTCGAAGTCCCGGTGGCGGGCGGCCACTTCGCAGACCGCCGCGATGGCCGCGCGGGTGCCGTCCTTGGCCAGGGAGAGGGCCGTCTCGACGACCGAGGCCGCCGTCGCACCCGGCACGCACGCCGCCGCCACCGCCGCCGCGAACACGCCCGCCGCCTCCCGCCCGTACGAGGACTGGTGCGCGCCGGTGACGTCCAGCGCCTCCGCGTACGCCCCGGCCGGATTGCCGGCGTTGACGAGGCCGACCGGCGCCATGTACATCGCCGCGCCGCAGTTGACGATGTTGCCGTTGCCCGCCTCCCGCGGGTCCGCGTGCGCGTAGTGCAGCCGGGTCACGATCCACTTCTCGGCGAGGAAGATCCGCTGGAGGGGGAGGGCGTCCGCCTCCAGTTCCGGGATCCAGCGGGGGATCGTCATCAGGTCCGGGACCAGGTGCTCGGCGATCGCGTACGCGTCCAGGTGGTCCCGTACGGCCTCGTAGACCCGGACCAGCGCGTGCGTCATCAGGGTGTCGTCGGTGACGTGGCCGTCGCCCTTGTGGTACGGGGCGATCGGGCGGGCCGTACGCCAGTCCTCGTGCCACGGGCCGACGATGCCGCGCACCCGGCCGCCGTGCCGCTCCACGATCTGTTCCGGGGTCCAGCCCTCCACCGGGCCGCCGAGCGCGTCGCCGACGGCCGCGCCGACGAGGGTGCCGGTGATCCGGTCGTCGAGGGTGGGGGAGGGGGCGTTGCCGTCGGGGGTGGGCGAGGTGGTGTGGGGGGTGGGGTCCACTGGGGTCGTGGTCGTCATGTCCGGGGCTTTCCTTGGGGCTTGGGTGAGGTGAGTTCCGTACGGGTGAGCAGCGCGGCCAGTTCGACGAGGTCGGTGCCCGCCAGGCGGGGGAGGGCGCAGCCGGAGAGGGTGCGGCACGCTTCGCGCCAGGCGGCGGGGAGCGAGTCGCCGCCGCCGAGGGCGCCGGTCAGCGCACCGGCGAGGGCGGGGGCGGAGTCCGCGACGCGCGACAGGCAGGCGGCGGCCGGGACCGCCTCGCAGACCCGGCCGCGGGCGGCGGTGGCGAGGGCGAGGGCCACGGGGACGGTTTCCGCGGCGGCGATCCCGTAGCTGTAGACGTGGTCGACGATCTGGTGCTCCAGGAGCGGGACGATGGCGAAGGCTCCGCCGGTCGTCTCGGCGCGGGCGAGCTTCACCGCGTGCCGGGCGTTGCGGCCGATCTCGGTGGACTCCGGGAGCTGTGCGAGGGCGGCGTCGACGGCGGCGTCGGTGTCGGAGGCGGTGCAGGTGCCGGTGCCCGCGAGGGCGGTGGCGATGGCGGCGGCCATGGCGCGGGCGCCGTGGACCCCGTCCCCGTCCTGGGTGTAGCGGGCGTCGAACTCGGCGAGGTCCGCGGCGGCGTCGGGATCCCCGGGATGCACGACGGCGAGGACGCAGGCCCGGATGCAGGCGGCGTCGTCGAAGTAGTGCGGGTTGTCGTGGCCGGTGGCGGGCGGACGCAGGCCGGCGGCGAGGTTGCCGAGGCCGGCGCGGACGGAGATCCGGGCGCGGAGCGGGAGGACGGCGGACTCCACCTCGGGCGCGCGTTCCGCGGCCGCGGCGACCTCGCTGGCCAGGGCGTTCCAGGCGAGGTCGATGGCGGCGCGCATGCGGCGGGACCGGGAGAGGTCGCTGAGCAGCACGCCGGCGGCGGTGAGCACGGACTCGGCGGCGAAGGCCGCCCACTCGGCGTCGTCGGAGGGGCCGAGGCGGAGCGGTTCCGGGGGCTGGTTGAGGGCGATGGGGACGGGGAGGGTGGTGGTCGCGTTCTGCTCCGCGAAGGTGTCGAGCTCGCGGGTGAGGCGGCGGGTCCACTCGGGCATGCGGCTGGCCCGGTGGCGGGCCGCGGGCCACCCGGCGGCGTCGCCCGCGGCGAGCCCGAGGAGCAGCCCCTCGATCCGGCGGGGGCCCGTGGGGGCGGCCTCGGGGGCCGCCTGGGGGGCGGGCGCGGCCGGAGCCGTACGGGGCTGCGCGTCCCGAGGGGCGGCGAGTCCGGCCGGGGCCGGGGCCGGGCGCGGCGGGGCGGCGAGCGGGCCGGGGGCGGCTTCCCCGGGGGCGGCCTGGGTGATGGCCGCTACCAGAGCCGTCCGGGGCTGCGCGTCCCGGGGAGTGGTGAGCGGGCCGGGGGCGGTCCAGGTTCCCGGCGGGATGGTGAGCGTGCCGGGGGTGGTCTCTGCCGGGGTGTCGGTTCCGGGGGTGGTCCGGGCTTCTGCCGGGGCGGTGCGGGGCCGCGCGGTGTCGGGCGCGGGGGTGCTGCGGGCGGAGGTGCTCCCGTTGAGGGGCGGGGTGTGGCCTGGAGTTCCCCGGCCCGGGGCGTCCACCGCATCGGCGGTACGGGACTGCGTGCGCAGCGGGGCGTCGTGCCCGGCGGGGGGCGGCTCCGGGGCGGGGGGACTCTCCCCGCACCCGCCCCTTCCCGAAACCGGGGGCAGGCCCCCGGGCCCCCGGACCGGCACGGCCGGGGCGTGGCCCCGTACCCGGGTCGCGGTGCTCGGGGGCAGGCCCCCTGGCCCCCGGGCCGGCGCGGTCGGGGCCGACGCCTCCGCGGGCGCGGCGTGGCCCCGTACTCCGGTCGCGGTGCGAAGGAACTCGGGCACCGGTGTGCCGGTGGCCCCGAACGCGGGCTCGGGCCGCCCGGCCGCGGTGGTGGGACCGCCGGGCTCCCCGGGCTCCCCGGGCGCCTCCCGGCCGTCGGCCGCCCCCGGCGCGGCTGCACCGCGTGCGGCGGCGGACTTCGTCCCGGCGCCCGGGGTCGGCTCGGTCCGGGTGTCGTGCCCCGGGTCCCGCCCGGCCGGGGTGTCGTCCCGCGGGGTGGGCCCGGTCCCGTTCGGGTGGACGGCTTCCAGGGTGTCCTGCGGGGCCAGGTCCGTCAGGGGGGTGGGTTCCTGTGGTGGGGTGTCCGGGTGTCGGGGGCGGTCCGTCGGGGAGGGGGTGGTGGGGGTCAGGGTCATCGGGGGGTCTCGGTTTCCGGGGTGAGGAGGTCCGCGATGTCCAGGACGTGGTAGCCGCGCATCGAGGGGAGGCAGCTACCGCGGACCGGGCCGATCACCGAGGACC
The DNA here is from genome assembly GCF_045822005.1 of Streptomyces stoeckheimensis. Taxonomy (NCBI): domain Bacteria; kingdom Bacillati; phylum Actinomycetota; class Actinomycetes; order Kitasatosporales; family Streptomycetaceae; genus Streptomyces; species Streptomyces stoeckheimensis. The sequence goes on from NZ_CP169550.1 coordinate 6,600,803, forward strand.
AGGCGGCCGGGATGGCGGGGGCGCCGGACAGCGCTCCGGCGAGCGCGCCCGCCACGGCCGCCGTGGTGTCCGCGTCGCGGCCCATGTTGACCGCCATGAGGACGGAGGAGGGGAAGTCGCCGCGGCACGCGGCGAACGCCCCGAAGGCCAGGCCGACCGCTTCCGGGGCCAGGTCCGTCCAGGGGTAGCCGCCGATGACCACCGCCGAGCGGACCGCCCGCTCGCCGCGCGGGGCGGCCGTCACGGCCCGGCGCAGGGAGCGGGCCGTCCAGGAGTCCGACGGGATGACGGAGAGGGCCGCCGAGATGACGGAGGCGGCCGAGCCTCCGGCCATCGCCGCCGCGACCCCGGCGGCGACGGCCTGGCCGCCGTAGATGCCCTCGCCGTCGTGGCTGACGCAGCCGTCGATGGCGACCAGCCGGGCGGCTTCGGCGGGCCGGCCCGCCGCGAAGACCCCGAAGGGGGCCGCCCGCATGGCCAGACCGTCCGACCAGGCGTGCCGGTGCTGGGCGGAGATCGGGGCCGCCAGGCCCCGCCGGAGGTTCTCCAGGGTGCCGCGTTCCGAGAAGCCCGCACCGCGGAACGGGCCTTCGTCCAGGTCCGCGATCCAGTGGTGCCACGCCCGTTCGACGTGGGCGACCGTCAGTGCCGATCCGTGGCGGGCCAGCAGCAGGCCCGAGAAGATCGCGTACTCCGTATCGTCCGTGCCCGCCGGGTCGTCCGAGACGAAGCCCTCGATCCGGCCCCACTTGGCCCGGATCTCCGACGGCTTCATGTTCTCCGCGGGGGCGCCCAGCGCGTCACCCACCGCGAGTCCGAGAAGAGCGCCCCGGGCCCGTTCGAGGAGGACCTGCGGATTGCATGCAATCAGCTCCATGGCGCGCCTCTCCACTTGATGGGACTCATATTGAGCCCTTGGGGGATTTGTGCCATGGCATGTGGTTTGTCGCTCGTCGCGAAACACCCGCCGCGGGTCGTCGTCACCCGGTCGCCGAGGCCCAAAACCCCAGGTAAGTACGGCCTTCCTTGCTGGCGGAGGGCAAAAATCGTGCGTAGTTTCGAGGTGTTCAGGGGGAGTGGGTGTCCGCGCGTCGTCCATGGCACAGCTCTGTGCACCCACTCGTACAAAAGGGGAGATAGTCGGCATGTCCATCATTGATATCGAAGCGCCGCTCCACACCGCCCACCGCGACAACCACACCCACCGTGACGTCAACGGCGGATGGCTGCGCCCGGCGGTCTTCGGCGCGATGGACGGGCTCGTCTCCAACCTCGCCCTGATGACCGGCGTGGCCGGCGGCGCCGTCGCCCCGCACGTCGTCGTGGTCACCGGCCTGGCCGGCCTCGCCGCCGGCGCCTTCTCCATGGCGGCGGGGGAGTACACCTCGGTCGCCTCGCAGCGCGAGCTCGTGCTCGCCGAACTTGACATAGAGCGCCAGCAGTTGCGCAAGCACCCCATCGACGAGATGGAAGAGCTGGCCGAGCTGTACGTCTCGCGCGGCGTCGAGCCGGCGCTGGCCCGCGAGGTGGCCATGCAGCTCTCCCGCGACCCGGAGCAGGCGCTCGAGATCCACGCCCGCGAGGAGCTCGGGATCGACCCGGACGACCTGCCGTCGCCGATGGTCGCGGCCGTCTCCTCCTTCGGGTCCTTCGCGCTCGGCGCGGTGATCCCGCTGCTGCCCTACCTGCTCGGTGCGACGCTCCTGTGGCCCGCGGTGCTGGCGGCGCTGGTGGGTCTCTTCGCCTGCGGCGCGGTGGTTTCCCGGGTCACGGCCCGGTCCTGGTGGTACAGCGGACTGCGTCAGCTCGTCCTGGGTGGCGCGGCCGCGGGTGTGACGTACATCCTGGGAACCTGGATCGGCGGAGCCGTAGGCTGACCGCGCAGGGAGTGAGACACTATGCAGTAGGCAACATAAGTAGTTGGTTACCCGGCGGTTTCGATTCCGTGTCCGCCGGGCACAGACCCCCTGGGCGCCGGGCAATGAGGCCCGCCCCGTACCGGGACCTTCGTCCCGTGTCCCGATGGCAGGACACCTGCGAAAGTCCCCTCTTATCTGCTCCGTGCAGTGTCCGCATGCTGGAATGGCATATCCGCTTCGCGGGATTGTCGTCATCATGTAATCTGCACGAAATTTCGCAGAGGGCCAACGTCGTCCCTCGGCTATGCACATATGCCACGACGACGACGGGAGAGCCGATGCGTTCCGCATCCACGCACTCCGCGACCGGCCTCAGCAACACCGCCTGGTCGCCCATGGACGGTCGCCCCGCCCAGCAGGGCATGTACGACCCGCGCAACGAGCACGACGCCTGTGGCGTCGGCTTTGTGGCCAACCTCACCGGCGAGGCCAGCCACACGCTGGTCGAGCAGGCGCTGACCGTATTGCGGAACCTCGAGCACCGAGGCGCCACCGGATCCGAGCCCGACTCGGGCGACGGCGCCGGCATCCTCTCCCAGGTCCCGGACGCGTTCCTGCGCGAGGTGGCCGGGTTCGACCTTCCCGAGGCCGGCGCGTACGCCGTCGGCATCGCCTTCCTCCCCGCCGACGGCACCGCACAGGCCGTCGCCGTGGAGCAGATCGAGGCCATCGCCGCCGAGGAGAACCTGACGGTTCTCGGCTGGCGCGAGGTTCCGGTCACCCCCGACCTGCTCGGCAACGGCGCCCGCGCCACCATGCCGGCCTTCTCGCAGCTGTTCGTCAGCAACGGGACCACGGGCATCGAGCTGGACCGCAAGGCCTTCGTGCTGCGCAAGCGCGCCGAGCGCGAGGCCGGGGTCTACTTCCCGTCGCTCTCCGCCCGCACGATCGTCTACAAGGGCATGCTGACCACCGGCCAGCTCGAGCCCTTCTTCCCGGACCTCTCCGACCGCCGCTTCGCCTCCGCGATCGCGCTGGTCCACTCCCGGTTCTCGACGAACACCTTCCCGTCGTGGCCGCTGGCCCACCCGTACCGCTTCGTCGCGCACAACGGCGAGATCAACACGGTCAAGGGCAACCGGAACTGGATGCGGGCCCGCGAGTCCCAGCTGGCCTCCGGCCTCTTCGGCGAGGGCGCCCTCGAGCGCATCTTCCCGATCTGCACCCCGGACGCCTCCGACTCGGCCTCCTTCGACGAGGTCCTGGAGCTGCTCCACCTCGGCGGCCGGTCCCTCCCGCACAGCGTGCTGATGATGATCCCGGAGGCGTGGGAGAACCACACCTCCATGTCGCCGGCCCGCCGCGCGTTCTACAAGTACCACTCCACGCAGATGGAGCCGTGGGACGGCCCCGCCTGCGTCACCTTCACCGACGGCACCCAGGTCGGCGCGGTCCTCGACCGCAACGGTCTGCGCCCCGGCCGCTACTGGGTCACCGACGACGACTTCGTCGTGCTCTCCTCCGAGGTCGGCGTCCTGGACATCGACCCGGCCAAGGTCGTCCGCAAGGGCCGCCTGCAGCCCGGCAAGATGTTCCTCGTCGACACCGCCCAGAAGCGGATCATCGAAGACGACGAGATCAAGGACGCGCTGGCCGCCGAGCACCCGTACGCCGAATGGCTGGAGACGGGCGAGATCGAGCTGACGGACCTGCCCGAGCGTGAGCACATCGTGCACACCCACGCCTCGGTCACCCGCCGCCAGCAGACCTTCGGCTACACCGAGGAAGAGCTCCGCGTCATCCTCGCGCCGATGGCCCGTACCGCCGGCGAGCCGCTCGGCTCCATGGGTACGGACTCCCCGATCGCGGCCCTGTCCGAGCGCCCCCGGCTGCTCTTCGACTACTTCACCCAGCTCTTCGCGCAGGTCACCAACCCGCCGCTGGACGCCATCCGCGAGGAGCTCGTCACCTCGCTGCTGTCCTCGCTCGGCCCGCAGGGCAACCTGCTGGAGCCGACCGCCGCGTCCTGCCGCAGCGTCACGCTGCCGTTCCCGGTGATCGACAACGACGAGCTGGCCAAGCTCATCCACGTCAACGCCGACGGCGACATGCCGGGCATGAAGGCCGCCACCCTCTCGGGCCTGTACCGGGTCTCGGGCGGCGGCGCGGCACTGGCCGCCCGCCTCGAGGAGATCCGCGGCGAGGTCGACGCGGCCATCGAGAACGGCGCGCACCTGATCGTCCTCTCGGACCGTCACTCCGACGCCGAGCACGCGCCGATCCCGTCGCTGCTGCTCACCTCCGCGGTGCACCACCACCTCATCGCCACCAAGCAGCGCACCCAGGTGGGTCTGCTGGTCGAGGCCGGCGACGTCCGCGAGGTCCACCACGTCGCGCTGCTCATCGGCTACGGCGCCGCCGCGGTCAACCCGTACCTCGCCATGGAGTCCGTCGAGGACCTCCTGCGCGCCGGTACCTTCCTGTCCGGCCTGGAGCCGGAGCAGGCCATCAAGAACCTGATCTACGCGCTCGGCAAGGGCGTCCTGAAGGTCATGTCCAAGATGGGCATCTCCACCGTCGCCTCCTACCGCGGTGCGCAGGTCTTCGAGGCCGTCGGCCTGAACGAGGAGTTCGTCGCCGCGTACTTCGCGGGCACCGCCACCAAGATCGGCGGCGCCGGCCTGGACGTCATCGCCAAGGAGGTGGCCGCGCGCCACGCCAAGGCGTACCCGACCTCCGGCATCGCGGCCACGCACCGCGCGCTGGAGATCGGCGGCGAGTACCAGTGGCGCCGCGAGGGCGAGCCGCACCTGTTCGACCCGGACACGGTCTTCCGCCTGCAGCACGCCACGCGCAACCGCCGGTACGACATCTTCAAGCAGTACACGGACCGGGTGAACGAGCAGTCCGAGCGCCTCATGACGCTCCGCGGACTCTTCGGCTTCAAGACGGACGGTCCGGCGGCACGCCCGTCGATCTCCATCGACGAGGTCGAGTCGGTCGCCGACATCGTCAAGCGCTTCTCCACCGGCGCCATGTCGTACGGCTCCATCTCCAAGGAGGCGCACGAGACCCTCGCCATCGCCATGAACCAGTTGGGCGCCAAGTCCAACACCGGTGAGGGCGGCGAGGATCCGGACCGCCTGTACGACCCGGCGCGCCGCTCCTCCATCAAGCAGGTCGCCTCCGGCCGCTTCGGTGTCACGAGCGAGTACCTGGTCAACGCGGACGACATCCAGATCAAGATGGCGCAGGGTGCCAAGCCCGGCGAGGGCGGCCAGCTGCCCGGCCACAAGGTCTACCCGTGGGTCGCCAAGACCCGGCACTCCACCCCGGGCGTCGGCCTGATCTCCCCGCCGCCGCACCACGACATCTACTCCATCGAGGACCTGGCTCAGCTGATCCACGACCTCAAGAACGCCAACCCGGTCGCCCGCATCCACGTGAAGCTGGTCTCCGAGGTCGGCGTGGGTACGGTCGCCGCGGGTGTCTCCAAGGCCCACGCGGACGTCGTCCTCATCTCCGGCCACGACGGCGGTACGGGTGCCTCCCCGCTCACCTCGCTGAAGCACGCGGGCGGTCCCTGGGAGCTCGGCCTCGCCGAGACCCAGCAGACCCTGCTGCTCAACGGGCTGCGCGACCGCATCGTGGTCCAGACGGACGGCCAGCTCAAGACCGGCCGCGACGTCATCATCGCCGCGCTGCTCGGCGCCGAGGAGTTCGGTTTCGCGACCGCGCCGCTCGTCGTCTCCGGCTGCGTCATGATGCGCGTCTGCCACCTGGACACCTGCCCGGTCGGCATCGCCACCCAGAACCCGGTCCTGCGCGACCGCTTCTCCGGCAAGCCCGAGTTCGTCGTCAACTTCTTCGAGTTCATCGCGGAGGAGGTGCGCGAGCTCCTCGCCGAGCTGGGCTTCCGCACGATCGAGGAGGCCGTCGGCCACGCCGAGCTCCTCGACACCAGCAAGGCCGTCACGCACTGGAAGGCGCAGGGTCTCGACCTGGAGCCGCTCTTCTACGTGCCGGAGCTGCCCGAGGGCGCGGTCCGCCACGCCGTGATCGAGCAGGACCACGGTCTGGAGAAGGCGCTCGACAACGAGCTCATCCGCCTCGCCGCGGACGCGCTGAACGCCGACTCGGCCGAGACCGCACAGCCGGTCCGCGCCCAGGTCGCGATCCGCAACATCAACCGCACGGTCGGCACCATGCTCGGCCACGAGGTCACGAAGAAGTTCGGTGGCGCGGGCCTGCCCGACAACACCATCGACCTGACCTTCACCGGCAGCGCCGGCCAGTCCTTCGGCGCCTTCCTGCCGAAGGGCGTGACCCTCCGCCTGGAGGGCGACGCCAACGACTACGTCGGCAAGGGCCTCTCCGGCGGCCGCGTCGTGGTCCGTCCCGACCGCGGCGCCGACCACCTGGCCGAGTACTCGACCATCGCGGGCAACACGATCGGCTACGGCGCCACCGGCGGCGAGCTGTTCCTGCGCGGCCGCACCGGCGAGCGCTTCTGCGTCCGCAACTCCGGCGCCCTGGTCGTCTCGGAAGGCGTGGGCGACCACGGCTGCGAGTACATGACCGGTGGCACGGCGGTCGTCCTCGGCGAGACGGGCCGCAACTTCGCGGCGGGCATGTCGGGCGGCGTCGCGTACGTCATCGACCTCGACCCGAACAACGTCAACGTCGGCAACACGGGCGCGGTCGAGGCCCTCTCCGACACGGATGCCCAGTGGCTGCACGATGTGGTGCGCCGCCACGAGGAGGAGACCGGCTCGACCGTGGCCGCGAAGCTCCTGGCTGACTGGACCGCCTCGGCGGCCCGCTTCAGCAAGATCATCCCGACCACGTACAAGGCAGTGCTCGCCGCCAAGGACGCCGCTGAGCTCGCCGGACTCTCCGAGTCCGAGACCACGGAGAAGATGATGGAGGCGGCGACCAATGGCTGACCCGAAGGGCTTCCTCACCACCCCGCGCGAGACCGCCTGCACCCGTCCTGTGGCCGAGCGCCTCAAGGACTGGAACGAGGTCTACGTTCCGGGCTCGCTGCTGCCGATCATCAGCAAGCAGGCCGGCCGCTGCATGGACTGCGGCATCCCGTTCTGCCACAACGGCTGCCCGCTCGGGAACCTGATCCCCGAGTGGAACGACTTCGCGTACCGCGAGGACTGGACCGCCGCCTCCGAGCGGCTGCACGCGACGAACAACTTCCCGGAGTTCACCGGGCGGCTGTGCCCGGCGCCGTGCGAGTCCGCCTGCGTGCTCGGCATCAACCAGCCGGCCGTCACCATCAAGAACGTCGAAGTCTCGATCATCGACAAGGCGTGGGACAACGGCGACGTCACCCCGCAGGCGCCCGAGCGCCTGTCGGGCAAGACGGCCGCGGTCATCGGCTCCGGCCCGGCGGGTCTCGCCGCGGCCCAGCAGCTGACCCGGGCCGGCCACACCGTGGTGGTGTACGAGCGCGCCGACCGCATCGGCGGGCTGCTGCGCTACGGCATCCCCGAGTTCAAGATGGAGAAGGTGCACATCAACCGCCGCATCGAGCAGATGCGCGCGGAGGGCACCAAGTTCCGTACCGGCGTCGAGGTCGGCCGCGACATCACCGCCACCGACCTGCGCAAGCGGTTCGACGCGGTGGTCATCGCGGCGGGCGCCACCGTCTCCCGCGACCTGCCGGTCCCGGGCCGCGACCTCAAGGGCATCCACTTCGCGATGGAGTACCTGCCCCTCGCGAACAAGGTCCAGGAGGGCGACTTCATGGCGCCCCCCATCACGGCCGAGGGCAAGCACGTGGTCGTCATCGGCGGCGGCGACACCGGCGCGGACTGCGTGGGCACCGCCCACCGCCAGGGCGCGGCCTCGGTCACGCAGCTGGAGATCATGCCGCGTCCGTCCGAGGACCGGCCCGCGGGCCAGCCCTGGCCGACGTTCCCCATGCTGTACAAGGTCACCTCTGCTCACGAGGAGGGCGGCGAGCGGATCTACTCCGTCTCCACCACCCACTTCGAGGGCGACGAGGACGGCAACGTCCAGGCCCTCCACCTGGTCGAGGTCGCCTTCGAGGACGGCAAGCTCGTCCAGAAGCCCGGCACCGAGCGCGTCCTCCCCGCGCAGCTGGTCACCCTGGCGATGGGCTTCACCGGCACCGACCAGGAGAACGGCCTCACGGCCCAGTTCGGCTTGGCGATGGACGCCCGCGGCAACATCGAGCGCGACGCCTCCTACGCGACCAACGTCGACGGCGTCTTCGTCGCCGGCGACGCCGGCCGCGGCCAGTCGCTGATCGTCTGGGCCATCGCGGAAGGCCGCTCGGCCGCCCGCGGCGTGGACCGCTTCCTGACCGGCACCAGCGCCCTCCCGTACCCGGTCAAGCCGACGGACCGCTCGATCACCGTCTGATTCTCGACGCCGTGCTCGCACCGCTCGGCCGCAGGCGGCCTCCCGGGCTTCGCCCGGCTGCGCCGGCCTGCGGCCGTCGGGTGGTGACTGAGGTCGTGTAGTGCCCCCGGCTCGCCGGGACCCCTCATACGGTCCGTACAACGAAGTACGGCACTCGACACAACGCCCGCCACGTCCCCGACCAGGGGTGGCGGGCGTTGTGGCGTTCCGGGGGTGGTCAGGCTTCGGGCGCGAACTCGTACTGGAGCTCGTACAGGTGGCCTGCCTTCACCATGACGGTGACCTCGATCGGCTGTCCCTCCGCGCTGTAAAACGTACGGAGGGTCCGCAGGACGGGGAGGTCGCCGGGCAGCCGCAGTGCTGTGTACTGCTCCTGCGTCGCGACGCGGGCGGAGAGCCGGTCCACGCTGCGGTGGGGCGGGAAGCCGAGCTCGGTCAGCAGGGTCGGAGTGCCGCCCCGGATCCGGCGGGGATCCGCGAGCGCGGTGCCGCGAGCGAGGTCCGACGGGTAGTACGAGCTCACCAGCTCGGCGGGCTCGTCTTCGATGGTGATCAGCTGGCGCCTGCACACGGCCGGACTGCCCTCCGGGAGTCCGAGCGCGGCAGCGACATCACCGACGACGGGCACCTCTTCCACCGCCAGCAGGGTGCTGTGCGCCGCGCGGGCCGGTTCCGATGCTTCGGCGAGCCAGGGGTAGGCCGCCCCGGCCACGGCCGGTCTCAGGGATCCGGCCGGGCGAACGGTCCGCTGGCGGGTGTCCCGTACTGTCACCGCCGAACCCGCACGACCCAGGGCCAGCCCTTCGTCCTTGAGGAGCTGGACGGCCTTCTGGATCGTGGCGTTGGAGGCATCGAAGCGGGCCTTCAGCTGCGCGGTGGAAGGCAGCTTCGATCCAGGCGGGAGGCCGCCGCTCATGATCTCGTCACGGAGATCGGCGGCGATGCGGGCGTGGAGCGGCCGGGGATCGGGTCCCGAGGCGTCGGCGCTGGACAGGGTCATGCGACCTCGATGTCGATCTCGTACCGCAACTGCTGGCGTCCGGCCGGCATGACCATCACGTCGGCCTGGATCGGCCGGCCCGCCGAGTCGTAGGTCGTACGGGCTAGTTGGAGGACCGGCTCGACCGGCCCGAGGCGCAGGTGCTCCCGCTCATCGGGGTCGGGCATCCTGGCCGTCACGTTCTCGACGGCTCGTACGCCGACGTGTCCCAGCCTTGCCAGCAGGGTCACCGCGCCGCCCCGGATCTTTGCCGTGCCGGCCAGAGGGGTGCCTGTGGCGATGTCGGCAGGGTAATAGGTGTCGGTCAATTCGGTCGGCTCGCCGTCGAGTTCGATGATCCGGCGGCGGACGACGGCGGTCTCCCCGGTCGCAAGGTCGAGCATCCGGGCGACCTCGGCCGGGGCGTCGGCTTCACCGGCGTGCAGGATGCGCTGCGCGCCGCGACGGCCCGCCGCCTCGGCCTCGGCGGTCCAGGCGTCGGATTCCCCGTCGGCGCGAGGGGTCAGGTACGGCATCGACGTGCTGGTCCAACCGCTGCCGCTCACGCTGCCTCCTGAGTGTCCGTCGTGCTCTGCCGGTGCCCACGTTAAGCGACACCTCTGCGCTATCCCAGCCTGCGAACCTTGCCGCTTTTCGCGAATAGCAATACGTTCTGTGGGGCCTTGGAAGCTCAGCGTTAAGGCGGTGGGGTGCTATGTCCTTGTCTCGGCAGCAGCGGTTCCCTCGGGCCCGTGCCTCGGTGCGCGCGGCCCGTCAGTTCGTAGGCGACACGCTTGGTGACTGGGGTGTGTGCGAGCGGCGGGACGACATGCGGCTCTGCGTGTCCGAGCTCGCCACGAATGCAGTTCTGCACGGGGTCCCGCTGGGGCGGGAGTTCTCCGTGCGTCTGGAGCGGGAGGGAGGGATCGTGGCGATTGGGGTGCGCGACAGCGGCCCGGGTTGCCCCGTCGTGCAGCGGCCCGACCTTGGTGCTCCGAGCGGCCGGGGGCTGTGGCTGGTGGTCGAGCTCGCCGACGAGTTCCGGATCTGCGACGAACGGGTAGGCAAGACGATTTGGGCCGGGTTCAAGGTGGGCTCGGCGTGAGGTGAGCGACTGAGACACAACGCCCGCCACGTCCCCGACCAGGGGTGGCGGGCGTTGTGGCGTTCTGGGGAGGGTGTGCCGACCTGCGGGGTGGGCCGTGGCGGGTTATCAAGGGGGGTGAAGGCGAGCCCGGTAGGTGTGGGGGTCGTCGCCCCCACGTTGAGGAGTACGGCTCGTGGAGTTCGAGGTCAATGGCGTTCCGTGTGTGGTGGACGTGGACGGTGATCCGACCGCCGTGGAGGTGGTGCGGGAGCGGTTGGGGCTGACCGGGACCAAGCTGGTGTGCGCCGGCGGGGTGTGCGGGGCCTGCACGATCCAGGTCGACGGTGAGCCGCGGGTGGCGTGTCTGACGCCGGCGGCCCGGCTCGGCGGGCGGCGGGTGACGACGGCGGAAGGGCTGGCCGGTCACCCGGTCGGGCGTGCCTTCGCCGGTGAGGACGCCCTGCAGTGCGGTTACTGCACGCCCGGGTTCGTGGTCGAGGCGGCCGCGTTCTTCGAGCGGTGGCGGGCCGCGCACGGGCGGAGCAGGCCGGGGCGGGAGGAGATCGCGGAGGCGCTGGCGGGTCACCTGTGCCGGTGCGGCGCCTACGAGGGGATCTTCAGCGCCGTGGCGGCCGCCTGCGCGGGCGACTACGAGGGGGAGGCGCCGGCACCGCCGCGTGCCGAGGCCCCCGAGAAGGTCGACGGGTCGGCCCGGTACACCACCGATCAGCGGCCCGAGGGGCTGCTGGAGGGGGTGATCATCCGCTCGCCGCACGCGCATGCGTACGTACGGTCCCTGGAGGCCGGGGATCTGCCGCTGGTGCCGCTGCTGCCCCCCGACGGGGTGGTGCGGTACGTCGGGCAGCCGGTGGCGGCGGTCGCGGCGCCGGACCGGGCCTCCGCGCGGGCGGCCGCCGAGCGGGTCGCCGTGGAGTACGAGGTGCTGCCGGCCGCCCTCGACGTGAGCCGGTCGCGGGCCGGCGAGGGGCCGCTGGTCTACGAGGACAAGGCGGCGCGGAAGCGGGCGCCCGGGTCGGGCGAGGCACCTCAGCTGACGCCCGCCCGATGGCGCGGCAACCGGCGCGGCCCGTCCGCCATGAGCAAGCGGCCCGCCACGGCCGTGCGCCGGATCACGGAGGCCCGCAAGAGCAGCCCCGAGCGGGTGGTCGAGGGGCTGTTCACGACCGCCGCCCAGACCCACACCCCGCTCGAACCGCACGCCTGCCTGGCGGAGTGGGTCGACGGCGCCCTCCACCTGGAGGTGTCCACGCAGTCGGTGAAGCAGGTGGCGGTACTCGCCGCCGAGCGCTTCGGCGTGCCCCTCGACCGGGTGGTGGCACGGGCCGTCCACGTGGGCGGCGGCTTCGGCTGCAAGATGGGGCTGACCTCCGACGTGGTCGCCGCGGTGGAGCTGGCCCGGCTGCACGGCGCCCCGGTGCGGGTGGTGCTGGACCGGGACGAGGAGCTCACCGACGGCGGGTACCGGCCCGGCACCCGGATCCGGCTGGCGATGGCCGCGGACGCCTCCGGGGAGCTGAGCGCGCTGGCCATGGACGCGGACACCGACGGCGGGGTCTCGGTGGGCGGCACCGTCGCGGCGCTGGCCCGGTTCATGTACGGCAAGGCACCGCGCCGGCTACGGGACTTCGACATCGTCACCCACCGGCCGCCGGGCGCGCCCTTCCGCGGCCCGGGCGGACCCACGATGTGCTGGGCCCTGGAACAGGCCGTCGACGAGATGGCCCACCGGCTGGGAGAGGATCCGATCGCCCTGCGGCGCCGCTGGGACGGCAACCCGAAGCGCCATGCGCTGTACGACCTGGCCGCGGCCCTTCCGGCCTGGGCGGGCACCCGCGGCGGTACCGGACGCTTCCGGCGGGGCGTCGGCGTCGCGGCGGCCAACTGGCTGTACTTCCTCGACCCCGCCACCGAGGTCGAGCTCACCGTCGAGGACGGGATCGTCGTCGCCCGCTGCGCCGTGCAGGACATGGGCACGGGCTCGCGCACCGTCCTGCGCCGGGCCGTCGCCGAAGGACTCGGCGTGCCGGAGGACAGGGTGCGTGCCGAGGTCGGGCACAGCGACGCCGCCCACGGCCCCACCTCCGGCGGCAGCCGCACCACACCGTCGATCGTGCCCGCCGCCGTGGACGCCGCCGAACGGCTGCGCGACGCGCTCGGCGCCGGTGACGGCGACGTGGCCTCCCGGTTGGGCCTTGCGCAGGGCGTACGGGTCACCGGCCGGCGCACCCGGGACCACCGGGGCTTCGTGACCCCGCTCAACCTGACCATGGGGGGCGTGGCGATCGGCCGCGGCTTCACCGGATCGGTGCAGGTCGCCGAGGTGGAGGTGGACACCCGGCTCGGCCGGATCCGGCCGCTGCGGGTGTGGAGCGGCATCGCCGCGGGCCGCATCCACGAGGAGCGGCTCGCCCGCAGCCAGTGCGAGGGCGCCGTCGTCCAGGGCGTCGGCTACGCCCTGTTCGAGGAGCGGCGCACCGACCCGGCCACGGGCCGGGTGCTGACCGACAACCTGGAGGACTACCGCATCCCCGGCATCGGAGACACCCCCGAGATCACCGTCCACTTCCATCAGGAGGGCTTCGCACACGTCCCCGGCGGCGGAGTGGGCCTCGGGGAGATTTCCACCCTGCCGACCGCGGCCGCCCTGGCCAACGCGGTCCGCGATGCGACCGGCTGGCGCCCGTACGACATGCCCATCCGACCCGACCGGCTCCTGGAAGGACTGGCCACGTGAGCACCGAGCCCACCCTCACCGACCTCTCGGCCGCCGTCCTGGCGCGCGGCGGGGAACTGCGCGCCGGCGGCACCGACACCACCGCCCGGCAGCGCTCCGGCATCGCCCCGGGCCCGTTCACCGACCTCGACGCCGCGGGCAGCCTGCGCGGCTGTACGCCGCTGCCCGGCGGCGGGCTGCGGATCGGCGCCCTGACCACGCTCGCCGCGCTGGCCGGCGATCCGCGGGTGCGCTCCGGCTGGCCCGCCCTGGCGGTGTCCGCCGGGACCGCGGCGACCCCGCAGATCCGCGCCGCCGGCACCCTGGGCGGCAATCTGCTCCAGCGCAACCGCTGCTGGTACTACCGCAATCCGCACTTCAGCTGCCTCCAGAAGGGCGGCTCCGGCTGCCCCGCGCGCGAGGGCGACCACCACTTCGGAGTGGTCAGCGGCGACGGCCCGTGCGTCGCCCCGCACCCGTCGACCCTCGCGATGGCCCTGCTCACCTACGACGCCGGGGCCGAGGTCCACGGCGAATCGCCCCGCCCCGTGGCCGAGTTGTACGGGGACGGCGACCGGCTCCACCGGGCCGACCACCTGCTGGCACCGGACCGCATCCTCACCGCGGTGCTGCTGCCGCCGCCCCTGCCCGGCGAACGGGCAGCCTGCCACCGGGCCACCAGCCGCGCCCACGGCGAATGGCCCCTGGTCGAGGCCACCGCCCGGCTCGCGCTCGACGGCGCGACCGTCACGCACGCCGCCGTCGCGGCGGGCGGCGTCGCGCGGGTTCCGCTGCGGCTTCCGGAGGTGGAGGCCGCCCTGATCGGCCGGGAGGCCACCCCCGAGGTCCTTGCGGACGCGGCCGCGACGGTGCTCGCCCGCTGCCGGCCCCTGCCGCAGACCGGCTACAAGCGCACGCTGTTCCGCGACACCGTGCTGGAGGTACTGGAACGGGCCGCGGCCCCGGCCCCGACCGGCTAGCGCCCGGTCCGGGCGAAGACGCGCAGGCGGCCGGGACACGCCCCTACGGCTGCCGCGCCCGTGCCGTGGCCCGGTAGACGGTCGGCGTGGAACCCGTGCGGCGGACCAGGTGGGCGCGGAGGGAGTCGGCCGTGCCGAGGCCGCTGCGCGCGGCGACCTGGTCCATCGGGAGGTTGGTCGTCTCCAGGATCTCGCGGGCCCGGTGCAGGCGCTGGTGCAGGAGCCACTGCAGGGGGCTGAGACCCGTTTCCGAGCGGAAGCGGCGGGTCAGGGTGCGCACGCTCAGGCCCGCGTGCCGGGCCAGGTCGGCCAGGGCGGTCGGCTCGTGCAGGCGGGCCAGGGCCCAGGCGCGGGTCGCGGCGAGGGAGGTTCCGCGGTCGGCCGGGAGCGGGGTCTCGATGAACTGGGCCTGGCCGCCCGGCCGCACCGGGGCCGCGACCACCAGCCGGGCGGTGCCGTTCGCGACGGCGGCCCCGTAGTCGCAGCGCACCATGTGCAGGCACAGGTCGATCCCCGCGGAGAGCCCCGCCGAGGTCAGCACCCCGTCGTCCTCGACGAACAGCACGCCCGGCACGAGGTCGACCCCGGGGAAGCGCTCCCTGAACTCCTCCGACATGCTCCAGAAGGTGGTGGCGCGGCGGGAGTCGAGGAGACCGGCCTGGGCGAGGACGAACGCGCCCGTGCAGATGGACGCGATGCGCCGGCCCCGCGCGGCGGCGGCCCGCAAGGCGTCCAGTACGCGCGGGTCGGCGCTGACCCGGGCGCCCGTCCCCGTCACGATCACCGTGTCGGCCCGCTCGATCGCCTCCAGGCCGTGGCGTACGACGATGTCGATGCCGATCGCCGCGGGGACGACGCCCGGGGCGGGCGTGCAGATCGTCACCTCGTAGGCCGGGTCCTCCCCGATCCGCGTCGCGCCGAAGACCACCTCCGGGATCGACAGGTCGAAGGTGGTCACCGGGGGGACCGCGACGACCGTCACACGGTGCGGGCGGTGCGGGCGGTGCGCGGGAGGAGGGGGCGGAGGAGTGGGTGCGGAAGCTGGTGCGGAAGCGGGTGCAGGAGGAGTCGCCATGGCTCGAATCTCCGGATGGCTGGCATTCAGGCCACTACTGTACGGCGCCGCACCGAGCGAGGGTTGATCCATCGCGTGAACAACTCACGTTCTCGGCAAGGGAGTACAGCCATGTCCGTGCACGTCGTCACCGGCGCCGGTCCGATCGGCACCGCCACCGCCCGCTTGCTCGCCGCGTCCGGCGAGCGGGTCCGCGTCATCACCCGCAGGGGCGGCGGGCCCGAGCATCCGCTCGTCGAGCGGGTCGCCGCCGACATCACCGACGTCGACCGCCTCACCGAGCTGCTCCGGGATGCGCGCACCCTCTACAACGCGGCCGCTCCCGCCTATCAGGACTGGCGCACCGCCTTCCCGCCGCTGGCGGCCTCCCTGCTCACCGCCGCCGAGCGGACCGGCGCGGACTACGTGATGCTGGGGAACCTCTACGGGTACGGACCGGTGGAGGGGCCCCTGACCCCCGGTCTGCCCCTGCGGCCGGCCTCCGACAAGGGGCGGGTGCGCGCCGCGATGTGGGAGGAGGCCCTCGCCGCCCACGAGGCCGGGCGCGTGCGCGTCGCCGAGGTCCGGGGCAGCGACTACCTCGGGGCCGGGGCGCTCTCGCTGTTCACCTGGACGGCCGTCCCTGCCGTGCTCGCGGGCACGGAGGCGGTGCTCCCGGTCGGCCTGGACGAGGCCCACGCCTGGTCCTACGTGGGCGACGTGGCCCGCACCCTCATCGCCGTCGGCGCCCGGGAGGACGGCTGGGGCCGCGCCTGGCACGTGCCGTCCACCTCGGAGCTGTCCATCCGGGCCCTGGCCGGCCGGCTCGCCCAAGCCGCCGGTGCGCCGGAGCCGCGGCTGCGGCGGATGACGCCGGGGGAGCTGGCCGAGCAGGTCGCCGGCGACGCGGTGACGGCCGAGATCCCGGAGATGGCGTACCTGTACGACAGGGCGCTGCGCGTCGACGCCTCCGAGACCGAGACCATCCTCGGCGTACGGGCCACCGCGCTGGACCTCGTCCTCAAGGAGCTGGCGGAGAGCGGGAGTTGACGTCCGCCGCCGACCTTACCCGCGAGTATTGACTATTAGTCAATTCGGGCCCACGCTCGACGCGAGCCGTCGTGTCGTCTTTGGTGTGGGAGGTCGTCCCGTGCGTACAGATGAGGAACTGGGCCGTTTGAGTGTGGAGTTGGGAGGCGTCAGGCCTCCCGCGTCGTTCGCGGAGCTGGACGCCGGGGAGCTCGTGCGGCTCGCCGAGGCGCTCAAGGCGGAGCGGGCGCGCCAGGCCGAAGGCCTGAACCAGGCCGCCGAGGAGGCGCTGGGACTGGTCCCCGCCCTCGCGCGCGGGGCCGTGCGCAAGGTGCTGTTCCGGTGAGCCGCGCCGAAGTGGAGAAGATCGCCCGACTGGTGGGCGCGGACGCCGGGGAGCTCGGCTTCCTGCGCGGGCTGCCGGACGAGGACGTACGGGCGTTCCGCGAGCAGGTCAGCGCCGTACTGAACGACGGCGCACCCGAGATGCTCGACCGGATCGCCGCCGCGACCAAGCTGGTGCCGGCCGGGGTGGCGGCCGCCATCTCGCAGAAGGCGCTCGGACCCCGGCTGGCCGCCGGGGTGGCCGGCCGGCTGGAGTCGGGCCGGGCCGCAGCCATCATCGAGAAGCTGCCCGTCTCCTTCACCGCCGAGGCCTGCGGACACCTGGACCCCCGGAAGATCTCCGGGATCGTCGACCGGCTCGACGAGGGGCTCGTCGTACGCATCGCCACCACCCTCGCAGAGAACCGCGACCACCTCACCATGGGCCGGTTCGTCGGCCACATGCGGGACCAGGTGCTCCGCCGGATCCTGGACCAGGTGGACGACGCGGCGGTGCTGCGCGCCGGCTTCTACGTCGACCAGCCCGAGCGGCTGCCCCGGATCCTGGAGCTCATGGGCGACGACCGCCTCGGCGCGATCGTACGGGCCGCTGCCGCCGAGGGGCTCTGGGAGGAGGCCCTCGCCGTCGCCGCGATGGTCGGCGGCGACCAGCGGCTGCGGATCGCCGAACTCACGGCCCGCCTCGACCCGGCCGATCTCGACTCGCTCGTACGGGTCACGCACGCCGAGGGACTGTGGGAGTCCCTGCTCCCGCTCGTGGCGCTGCTCGGCGAGGAGGACCGGCTCGCGGTGGCCCGGCTGGACTCCCTGCGGGACCCGCTCGTGCTGGCCGGAGTGGTACGGGCCGTCGTGGCGACCGCACTGTGGGGCGCGTTCCTGCCGCTGGTCGGCGTACTGCCCGAGGAGGCGCGCAAGGTGGTGGCCGATGCCGCCGCCGGGCTGGGCGACGCGGAGCTCGACGGACTCGTGCGCGAGGTCGACAAGCAGGACCTGTGGGAACTGGTGCTGCCGCTCGTCGAGCTGATGGAGGAGTCGGGGAAGGAGCGGATCTTCGCCCTGCCCGCCTTCCAGGAACAGCAGGAGTAGCGGCACCGGCGCGCTACCGGCTGAGCGGCGCCGGCAGCGCGCGGAGCGGGAGCGGGCGCGCGGCGGGCCCGGGCCGGGGATCGGCCGCACTGCCGTGCGGCCGTCCCGTCAACAGGTGACCGCGGGCTCTCGTGCCTCTGCGTCAACCCCCGGGCCTTCTGGTAACAGTGGGTCACATGCTCCCCTCCCACATGATGTTGAGCTGCCTGCTGGGCGCCGCGCTGCTCGCCCCCGTCCCCCTCGGGGCCGCCGACGGCCGCACCGGCACCGCCGAGGGCCGTACCACCGACGGCCGCACCGTCGATTACCGCGGGCTGCGGCTCACCGTCCCCGCCGACTGGCGGGTCGTCGACCTCGACCGCAACCCCGACGCCTGCCTGCGCCTCGACCTGCCCACCCTCTACCTCGGACACGCCGGCGCCCAGGGCGAATGCGGAGCCGCCCGTGCCGCCGCCCCCCGCTCCGACACTCTGCACCTGGAGCCGCTCGACGGCGCCCCGCCGCGCGCCGACATCCCCACCGTCGGAGGCGACGAGGGCGACCCCCTGCCCAAGGTCCGGGGCGACAGCAACGAGATCCGCTACGCCCTGCGCCGCGCCGGGGTGATGGCCACCGTCTCCTACGCGTCCACCCCCGAGGCCGTCCGCGGGGTCCTCACCCGGGCCCGCGCCCTCGCACCCCCGGCCGCCCCCGGCCCGGTGCCCGTCGATCCGGTCGGCGTGGTCGGCGGGGGTTCCCGTACCACCGTCCAGACGCCCTTCACGGGCGAGGGCTTCGACGCCTGCACGGCCCCGACCCAGCGCACCATGAACGCCTGGCGGGCCGACTCGCCCTTCGGCGCCGTCGGCGTCTACATCGGCGGCCGCGCCCGTGCCTGCGCCCAGCCGCAGCTCACCGCGGGCTGGGTGAGCCGGCAGGCCGAGGCGGGCTGGCACCTCATGCCGATCTGGGTGGGCCCCCAGCCCTGGAACAGCTCCTCCACGGGGCTCTCCACCGACCCCTCCGAGGCCAACGAACAGGGCAGGGCCGAGGCCGAGGGCGCGGCCCACGCGGCCGCGGCGCTGGGCATGGCCGAGGGCACGGTCCTCTACAACGACCTGGAGAACTACACGGACCGCGCCACCTGGGACGCCCCGGTCGTCGCCTACCTCACGGCCTGGACGACCCGGCTGCACGAACTGGGCTACGGGGCCGCCGCCTACGTCGCGGCGAGCTCCGGGGCCAAGGCGCTGAGCGCCCACTACGACCAGGCCCCGGAGGCGATGCCCGACGTGCTGTGGGTGGCCCGCTGGAACGGTGCGGCCTCGGTCACCGACGCCGACCTGGGCCTGCCCGCCGGGACCAGCCGGTGGACGGGGGGCCGCCGCGCCCACCAGTTCCGGGGAGACCACGACGCCACGTACGGCGACGTGACGCTCAACATCGACCGGAGCTGGCTGGACGTCGGCGCCCAGACCCCGGCCCCGGCCAAGACCCCGAAAACCCCGGGCAAGACCAAGAAGGCTCCCGCCAAGTCCCCGGCCAAGTCCCCCGCCAAGGCTTCGGCCAAGTCCCCTTCCCAGGCCTCGCCCAAGTCCCCCTCCCAGGCCCCGCCCAAGCTCCCGGCCCAGGCCCCCGCCAAGATGCCGGCGGTCGTCCCGGCGAAGACCCCGGCCAGGGTCTAGGGGGCGGCCGGGCCGCAAGGCACCCCCCCGGCTCAGCCCGCCGCAGGCTCCTCGCGGGCCGGCTCGTCGTCGTTGCCCCGGCGCAGGGTGCGCAATCCGTGCTCCGGGGTCCACGAGCGGACCACCAGGTCGTCGCCCTCGACCCCGACGTGGACCACCTCCGTCAGGTCGGCACGGAACAGGTCGAAGGGGTGCGGGGTGTCGTTCTCCTCGGCCTCCTCCGCGTACCGGTGGAGCTCGGGCTGTTCCACGATCTCCACCGCGCGCCCGGCGATCCGCACGTCCCCGTCGGGCATGGTCTCGCCCGGACCCGGGTTGGTGTGCAGGGCGAAGCGCCCGTCGCGCCGCAGGTCCTTCCCCTTCATCGACCCCGGCATCATGCCGAGCCACAGCTCACCGCCGCGGATCTCGACGTTCAGTCCGGTCGCGCGCGGCGAGCCGTCCTTGCGCAGGGTCGCCAGGACGTGGTGCGGGAACTGAGCGAAGCGGGCCTGGACGGCCGCCGCGAATTCCGGTTCCGCCTTTTCGAATACGGCCCAATTGTTCGTCGTCATACGTCCATCAAAGCGCGAGGTGCTCGTACCCGCCGGTCAGGCGCGCACGATTCCCGCCGCCCGGGCCGCCGTCAGCCATGCCGGGAACTCGCCGACCAGGCGGTCGTAGAGTTCCGGGTCCGCGACGGCCCGCGGGTCGGGGCCGGCGTGGAAGTAGCCCGCGTTGTCCACCATCCGCTTCTGCGGGACGGGCAGTTCGTCCAGCCGCCGCAGGAAGTCGAACTGCGAGCTGCGGGTGTTCCCGAAGCCGACGAACTGCCAGAAGAGCGGCAGCCGGGCCGCCTTGCACAGGTACTTCTCGGCGGCGAGCTTGTTGATCGGGCCGCCGTCCGTCTGGAAGACCACGAGCGCGGGGAGGGCGGATCCCGAGTCCAGGTAGTGGTCGATCACCGCGTCCATCGCCGCGTGGTAGGCCGTCTTGCCCATGTGGCCGAGGCCGGCGGCGATCGCGGTGACCCGCCCCTCGTGGCCGGCCAGGGAGATCTCCTCGACCGCGTCGACCTCGGTGGAGAAGAACACGACCGGCACGCGGGCGTCGTCGTCCAGGTGCGCGGAGAGCCCCAGCACCCGGTCGGCGAGGGCCTGCACGCTGCCGTCGTCGTAGTACGGGCGCATCGAGCCGGAGTAGTCGAGGACCAGGTAGACGGCGGCCCGGCCGCCCTCCAGACCGTGTTTGCGGAGCGAGGACCCGGCGCTCTTGTACAGGCTCACCAGCGCCGGGGCGGTCTCTTCGATCTTCCGGAGGTCTATCGCACTGCCCGTCATGGGCCGAGCGTACGACAGCCTCCGCCGCCCGCGCGCCCGGTCGCCGGCGCGTCACCCGGCCGGGAGGAACCCCAGCCGGGCCGCCAGTCGTTCGCGGTGTGCGGCGGGGGAGCCGAAGAGCAGGGCCGATCCGTGGGCCCGCTTGAAGTACTCGTGTGCCTCGTGCTCCCAGGTGATGCCGATGCCGCCGTGCAGCTGGATCATCTCGCCCGCCACGTACGCGTACGCCTCCGAGCAGGCCGACTTGGCGGCGGCCGCCCCTTCCGGAGCCGCGTCGGCGGCGGCCGCCGCGAGGGCGAGGGAGCGGGCTCCCTCCACCGCGGTGTGCAGGTCGGCGAGCCGGTGCTTGACCGCCTGGAAGGAGCCGATGGGCCGCCCGAACTGCACCCGTTCCTTCGCGTACCGGACCGTCACCTCCAGTGCCCGCGCCGCCGCCCCCGCCTGTTCGGCGGCGAGCGCCGTGCAGGCCAGGTCCCGGACCCGGGCGAGGACCCCGGCGCCGTCGGCCGAGAGCAGCCGGGCCGGGGTCCGGTCCAGGGTCAGCTCCGCGAGGGGGCGGGTGCGGTCCATCGTGGACCGTACGGTGAAGGCCGCCGGGGCGGCGAGGAGCTCGAACAGCCCGAGCCGTCCGGGGTCCGGGCCGGCGGCAGCGCCGTCCATCCGGGCGAAGGCCAGCAGCAGGGACGGCTCGGCGGGGCCGGCCAGGACGTACCGCTTGGAGCCGGTGAGGAGCCAGTCCGTCCCGGCCGGCTCGGCCCGGGCCGACAGGTCGCCCGCCTCCCAGCCACCACCGGGGGCGGGCGGGCCGTACGCGCCCGGGCCGTGGCCCGCGGGGCCCGGCTGCCCGGGCAGGGCCTCCGCCCAGGCCAGGGCGCCCACGACCGTGCCCTCCGCCAGCTGCGGCAGGTGCTTCGCGCAGGCCTCCCGGTCCCCGGACGCGAGCAGGGCCTCCACCGTCAGCACCGCCGATCCCAGGTACGGTACGGGGCTCAGCACGCGCCCCAGTTCCGCCATGACCACCCCGACTTCGGCCGGCCCGCAGCCCAGCCCGCCGTACTCCTCGGGGACCGCCAGCGCGGCCGCGCCGATCTGTGCCGTCAGCGGAGCCCAGGCCGTGTGGCCGGGGTGGCGGGCCAGGACCGCCCGTACCGCGTCCCGGAGTTCCTCCTGCTCCCTCGTCAGCTCCAGCGGCCTCACGCCGACTCCCCTCGCGCCGTGCGGCGCAGCTCCGTCTTCAGCAGCTTGCCGCCCGCGTTGCGCGGGAGCTCATCCATCCGGGTGAACCGCCGCGGCACCTTGAAGTTGGCCAGTCGTTCCCGGGTCCAGGCGGTCAGCTCCTCGGAGGTGACCGGCCCGGTGGTGACGACGTAGGCCACCCCGACCTCGCCGAGCCGCTCGTCGGGGGCGCCGACGACCGCCGCGTCGGTGATGGCGGGGTGGGTCAGGAGCACGTTCTCCACCTCCGCCGGATAGGCGTTGAACCCGCCGACCACGTACATGTCCTTCAGCCGGTCGGTGATGGCGAGGTAGCCGCGCCCGTCGAGCACGCCGATGTCCCCGGTGCGCAGCCAGCCGCCGGGCAGGACGGCTTCGGCGGTGCTCGCCGGGTCGTCCAGGTAGCCGGGGGTGACGTGGTAGCCGCGGACCTGCACCTCGCCCGGCTCCCCGGCGGGCAGCACCGCGCCGAGCGGGTCGGTGATCCGTACCTCGGTGTCCGGCAGCGGCAGGCCGACGGTGTGGGCGAGGGTCCGGGCGTCGGCGTCGGTGGGGCAGACGGACACGACGCCGCCGGACTCGGTGAGCCCGTACGCGGTGAACACGTCGGGCGCCCCCAGTTCGGTGCGGATCTCCTCGACGAGGGAGGCGGGCACCGAGGCGGCTCCGGTGCCGGCCAGGCGCAGCGCGGACAGGTCGTGCGCGGCCCGCGCCGGGTGGCGGATCAGGCCGTGGAAGACGGTCGGCGGGCCCATCAGGCAGGTGACGCGCTCGGCGGCCATGCGGTGCAGGATGCGGTCGGTGTCGTAGACCGCCTCGGGGAGCATGGTGACCCCGCGCAGCAGGCAGGCGAGCACCCCGGCCTTGTAGCCGAAGGTGTGGAAGAAGGGGTTGACCAGCAGGTACCGGTCGCCGGGGCGCAGGGTGACGAGGCCGGACCAGGAGGCGTAGAGCCGGACGGTCTGGCCGTGGGTGGTCATGACGCCCTTGGAGCGGCCGGTGGTGCCGGAGGTGTAGAGGATGTCGCTGAGGTCCTCGGGACGGACGGCGGCCGCGCGCGCGGCGCGCTCCGCGTCGGGGACGGCCTCGCCGGCGCGCAGGTACGCCTCCCAGGAGACGGACCCGGGCGGCCCGTCGGGGCCCGTGGTCTCGCCGCCGTCGTTCCCCTCCCGTCCCTCTCGTCCCTCTCTTCCCTCCCGTCCCTCGCGCCGGTCGCGCCCGTCGCGCAGGACCACCGTCGAGGCGAGCGCCCCGAGGTCCTCGCCGGAGGCGTGCAGGTCACGGGCGTAGTCGGTACCGAGGAACCCGCGCTCGGTGAACAGGACGCGGGAGCCGCTGCGCCGGATGATGTCGGCGGCCTCCGCGGGCTTGTAGCGGGTGTTGACCGGTACGAGGACGGCTCCGGCGCCGACCGCACCGAGGGCGGCGGTGATCCACCGGCGGCTGTTGGGGGCCCAGATCGCGACCCGGTCGCCGGGGCGGATGCCGTGGGCGATGGCGGCGCGGGCTGCCGCGGAGATCTCGGCGGCGAGGCGGGCGAAGGTCCAGCGGACCTCTCCGTCGGCGAGCGCCTCGCGCTCCCCGTACGCGGCGGCGGCGTACTCGGGGAGCCGGGCGAGCGTGGTGGGTGGTGGTGGCATCGAACCCTCCCTACTTGACGAGCGAGCGTGGGCGGTATCCAATCACAGGTGTTTCGGTTAGGCATATACCTAGTAGAAATAATCAGGGAGGTTCTCATGAGGGAGGCAGTCATGTCCGACATGAAGTCGGTCCTGTCCAGCTTCTGCACCGGCGTCGCCGTCATCACGGCATGCGGAGCCGACGGCCGTCCCGTCGGGATGGCCGTCCAGTCCTTCTCGTCCGTGTCCCTGGACCCGCCGCTGGTCTGCTTCTGCCCGGCGCGCACGTCCACCACCTGGCCCCGGATCCAGGCGGCGGGGGCCTTCGCCGTCAACATCCTCGCCGCCGACCAGCAGGAGCTGTGCCGCCGGTTCGCCGTCACCGGGGGCGACAAGTTCGCCGGGGTCCCCTGGCGGGCCGGCGGCAACGGCGCGCCCCTGCTGGACGGGGTCCTCGCCACTGTCGAATGCGACCTGGAGGCCGCCTTGGACGGCGGCGACCACGCCATCGCGCTGGGCCGGGTCACCGCCCTGACGGCGCACCGCGAAGGTGCGCCGCTGCTCTACTTCCGGCGCACCTACGGGCGCTTGCCGGGCTTGCCCGGGGCCGGGGCCGGGGCCGGCTCCGCGGCGGGGGCCGCGCCGCGCGCGCTCTCCAGTTCCGCAATGTCGTCGAGCATGGCCGCCGCCAGGTCGCGCTCGGAGGCGTAGTACCGCTCCGCCCACTTGAGGGTGAGCGTCGGGTACGCCCACGAGGCCTCTTCCCGGGCCCCGTCCGCGTCGGCCACCGCACGCCGCCGCATCTTCTCCGCGAACTCCTGGTGCTGTACGAGGACTTCGCGCATCTGCTCCGGCTCCAGCAGGTGGCCGAGCCACAGCCGCAGCATCGGCCCGTGCTTGAGCACCGGCGGGTCGACGGGCGCCTCGCGCGCCCAGCGCCGTACGGCCGTCATGCCCTCGTCCGTGATCCGGTACACCCGCTTGTCGCGGGTGCCGGTCTCCTGGGCGACCATCCGCGAAGAGGCGTAGCCGGCCTTCTCCAGCCGCTTGAGCTCGCTGTAGATCTGGCTGAAGGACGGGCTCCAGTAGAAGAAGCGCAGCGACCAGTCCGACCACTTCTTCAGGTCGTAACCGGAGAGCTCCTCCCCGAAGGAGAGCAGCCCGAGCACCGCCCAGCTGGTCGCGGGGAGCGTGCGCCCGTTCGTCTCTTCTGCCGCCTCGTTGGTCACGCAGCGCAGTCTACGACCGGTCTTCGCGGCGGCCCTTCCCCCGGTCTGATATGACTGCTAGAAGTGTTCCTATTCGAAATACATCCGACGTGCCGTGCGCAGCGCACGGCTGGGAGGCACCCCGTGAAGTTCTCGATGATCTTCGAGGCGCAGCTCGTCGACCCGACGCCCGAACGCGAGCGTCAGGTCATCCACGACTGCGTCGAACAGGCCGTGTTCGCCGAGGAGATGGGCTTCGACCGGATCTGGGCCGTGGAACACCACGCCCTCACCCAGTACGCCCACATGAGCGCCTCCGAGATCTTCCTGACCTGGGTCGCCGCCCGGACCGAGAAGATCCGCATCGGCCACGGCGTCGTCACCATGCCCTTCGGCTACCAGCACCCCGTGCGCGTGGCCGAACGCGCCGCCATGCTCGACGTGCTCTCCGGCGGCCGCGTGGACATCGGCGCCGGACGCGGGGCCACCCGCCAGGAGATGTCCATGTACGGGGTCCGCCCCGAGGACACCTATCCGCAGATGGAGGAAGCGCTGCGGATCTTCTCCTCCGCCTGGCGCGAGGAGAAGTTCGAGTGGCACGGCTCCATCGACATCGGCCCCGGCGCGATCCTGCCCCGGCCGGTCCAAGACCCGCACCCGCCGCTCTTCATGGCCTGCTCCAAGCACGACACCCTCAAGCTCGCCGCCGAACTGGGCATCGGAGCCCTCGTGATGGGCTTCGCCGGCGCCGACGACGTCCGTACGATGCGCAAGGTCTACGACGAGGCCATCGCCACCCGCAGCGGCGACCGCTTCGTCTCCACCGAGGTCAACGACCACCTCTCCGCGCTCTGCCCCACCATCGTCCTCGACGACGCCGAGCGCGCGCTGCGCCTGGGCACCCGCGGCCAGCGCTTCTTCGCCGAGTCCATCGCCCACTGGTACGGCAACGCCCCCGAGCCCACCGGCTACTCCGAGGACGAGACCGCCGAGGAGCACGTGGCCGCGCTGGAGAAGGGCCGCGAGGAGCTGGTCGCCAAGCTCCACGAGGCGAACATCCCGGCCCGCCCCATAGACACCGGCACCTACAACGCCGAGCATGCCTACGGCAACGCCCAGACGGCCATCGCCTACGTCGAGCAGCTGCGCGAGATCGGCGTCGATGAGGTCATGTGCCTGATCCAGATGGGCACCGTCCCCCAGGAGGCCTGCATGGAGACCATCCGCCAGTGGGGCGAGACGGTCATCCCGCACTTCCGCGCCCTGGAGGGCTGACCCATGAGCCCCTCCCTCGACGGCAAGGTCGTCGTCATCACCGGCGCCGGACGCGGCCAGGGCGCGGCCGAGGCCCGGCTGTGCGCCGAGGCCGGCGCGCGGGTCGTGGTCACCGACATCCGGGAGGACGAGGGCCGCGCGGTCGCCGCCTCGCTCGGCGACCAGGGGCTCTACGTCCACCACGACGTGGCCGACGCCGACAGCTGGGCGGAGGTGGTCCGCGAGGCCGTACGCGCCTTCGGCACGGTCTCCGCCCTGGTCAACAATGCCGCGCTGTGGCGCACGGCCCACGTGGAGCGCCAGGGCCTGGAGGACTTCGAAGCCCTCCTGCGGGTCAACCTGCTCGGGCCGTTCCTCGGCATCCAGGCGGTGGCCCCGGTGCTGCGCGCCGCCGGAGGCGGCTCCATCGTCAACGTCTCCTCCACCGCCGGGCTGGTCGGCATCCCGGGCCACGCGGCGTACGGATCGACGAAGTTCGCCCTGCGCGGGCTCACGAAGTCGGCCGCGCTGGACCTGGCGGGGGACCGGATCAGGATCAACTCCGTGCATCCGGGGGCGATCGACACCCCGATGGTCAGCGAGGCCGTGGCGGGGCGGGACTGGTCGCACCTGCCGCTGGGGCGGATCGGGCGGCCCGAGGAGGTCGGGGAACTGGTCCTCTTCCTCTGCTCGGACGGCTCCTCGTACATCACGGGCGCGGAGTTCACGGTCGACGGGGGGATGACGGCGCGATGAGCGGCACCGATCGGCTGTCCCCGGCGGCCCGCGAGCTGTGCGACGCGATGACGGCCTTCTTCCCCGGACCGGGGGACCCGGCCGCCCTGCGCGCGGCCGCGGCCGCCTCCCCGCGCGGCGGCGCGGAGGTGGCCTCCGTGCGGGACGCGGACGCGGACGGGGTCCCCGTCCGGATCTACGACCCGGCGCCGGGGGCCGCGGGCCGCCCCCTCGCCGTGTTCCTCCACGGCGGCGGCTGGGTGATGTGCGGCCTGGACACCCACGACGCGCTGTGCCGGGCGCTGGCCGTGGCCTCGGGCGCGGTGGTGATCTCCGCGGACTACCGCCTCGCGCCCGAACACCCCTGGCCGGCCGCGCCCGACGACGCCCTGACGGTGCTGCTGTGGGCCCGGGCGCGGGCGGCAGCACTGGGCTGCGACCCCGCGCGGCTGGTCGTCGCCGGGGACTCCAGCGGTGGCAACCTCGCGGCGGTGACGGCCCTGCGGGCCCCCGAACTGGTCGCCGGCCAGCTGCTGTTCTACCCGGCGCTGGACGCCTCGATGGAGCAGCCCTCGGTGGCGGAGTTCGGGGAGGGGTACTTCCACACGGCCGCGCACATGGCCTGGTACTGGGACCAGTACGGCGGCGACCCGGACCACCCCCACGTCTCCCCGCTGCGGGCGCCCGACCTCTCGGGGCTGCCGCGCACGCTGCTGGTCCTGGCCGACTGCGACGTCCTGCGGGACGAGGGCCTGGCCTACGGGCGCCGGCTGGGCGGGGCGGGCGTGGACTGCGGGGTCCACCTGGTCCCCGGGGTCTTCCACGGCTTCCTCGGCCTGCCGCTCCCCGCCGCGGCCACGGTGATCGGGGCGGCGGGCGCGTGGGTGGCGGCGACACCCGCGAAGTAGGGGGTGGGGGGCTGGGCGGCCGGATTCGAACCGGCGTCCTCCTCCATGCTGTGTAGGCGCACTACCTCTGTGCTACGACCCAGCCCTTGCTCCGGATCCTAGGGCCCGCCGGATGGGCACGCGGATATCCCCGGCATGATGTGCGCATGTCGATATCGGTCCCGGGGGCGCTGGCGCGCAACTCCCTCGCCTCGCAGCGGAGTTCGCCGCCGCCCTGCTGATGCGCGGCTCCCAGCCGCACTGGCTGCCGATCCTGCTCGGCCTGGTCGCCCTCGTGTCCGGACTGCCGCACGGCACCGACGCCGGCTTCGTCCACCGGATCGCACTCGCGCTCGGCGCGGTGGCGATCGCCCTGTCCGCGGCCCGCGCCCTGGACTCCCCCGACCCGCTCCTCTGGCAGATCCTCACCGGAGCCCTGGCCCTGGCCCAGACGGTTTCCCTGACCCGCCTCTCCCGCCGCGACCAGGCCCGCTGAACCGGCCGGCCGGGGCGGCGGTCGGCTGCCGCGGCGCGGCCGCCGCGGCCCAGGGTGTGGTCCTGTCGGCGCGCGGCAGCAAGGCGATGGCCGGCACGGTGAAGGCCACCGCCACGGCGAAGAGCGGCGGGTATCCGTGGCCCGCGATCAGCGCGCCCGCCAGCGGCGGGACGAGGACCACCGCGGCGTGCTGCCCCATCTGGTGCACCCCCAGGGCGCGGCCCGCCCAGTCGGGGCCGGCGTACTCGGCGACCGCCGTGCTGTGCAGGCCGGTGGTGCTGACCGTGAGGCCCGAGGCCAGCAGCAGGGCCACGGTGGCGACCGGCGAGTGCCAGGCGGCGCCGGCGGTGAGCAGCACCAGGTCCGCCGCGGTGGCCACGGCCAGCAGCCGCATCGGCCGGACCCGGCTGGCCACGGCGTCGGACCACCAGCCGGCGAGCAGCCGCACGCCCGCGCCGGCCAGGTTGGCCACGGCCAGCACGGTGCCGGCGGTGCCGGCGGACCATCCGCGCACCTCGGTCAGGAAGAGCAGGGAGAACCCGGTCACCACGAACTGCGGCACGCACAGAGCCGCGGCGACTCCGTTCAGCCTCCACAGGTAGCCGCCCCGGAACGGGGTGGGCGTCAGCTCACCGGCCGCCCGCACGGGACGCGGCGGGTCGGCGGCGAAGAGGACCATCGCCACCCCCGCACCCCCGCACAGCGCGGCGCAGAGACCGAAGGCCGCGGACAGGCCGGCATGGTGGGCGACCGGGGTCAGGACGGCGGCGGCCAGTGCGATGCCGAGCGGCTGCGAGGCCTGGCGCACCCCCATCGCGATGCCCCGCCGGGCGGGCGGGAACCAGCCGATGACCAGG
Source organism: Streptomyces stoeckheimensis (assembly GCF_045822005.1). Taxonomy (NCBI): domain Bacteria; kingdom Bacillati; phylum Actinomycetota; class Actinomycetes; order Kitasatosporales; family Streptomycetaceae; genus Streptomyces; species Streptomyces stoeckheimensis. The sequence goes on from NZ_CP169550.1 coordinate 6,629,609, forward strand.
CGTCCCGAGGCCGAGCTGACGGAGGAGCCCGCGGCCCCGGCCAGTACGAGCAGCGCGCCCAGCGACCGGACCCCGGGCGCGGCGGCCGCCAGGGCCATCGCCCCGGCAGCGCCCAGCAGTCCGGCCGACAGCGCCACCCGCTCTCCGTACCGGTCGGCGACCACGCCCCAGCCGATCAGGCCGAGCAGTACCCCGGCGATCGGGCAGGAGACGAGGACCCCGGCGCCCACCAGCGACAGCCCGAGCTCGCGCTGGAGCGCGGGGAGCAGGTAGGGCAGCCCGTAGAGCACCGTCGTGCTGGCGGTCTGGCCACCGGTACCCAAGGCGAGCATCAGCCAACTGCGGGGTATCCGCTCCTCTTTCATGCCGGCACTCTAGTGAGCGTCCCGCCATGCGAGACGAATATTTCGCATGGCGGGAAACGCCGCCTCGCCTAGCGCGTGCCCTGGTCGCCGATCCCCGGCTGTCCGAAGGTGTCCGGGACCGGCTGGGTCGCCCATCGAGGCCTCCGATCGTGTGTCGACCAGGGCCACGAAACACCATGGGGCGGTGTGCCGGCGGTAAAGGCGGCCCCCGGGAGCAGTGCCCCGGGGGCCGTTCCGGCGGGGGCTAGAGCCGCTCGATGATGGTGACGTTGGCCTGGCCGCCACCCTCGCACATGGTCTGGAGGCCGAACCGGCCGCCCGTGCGCTCCAGTTCGTGGAGCAGGGTCGTCATCAGCTTGACGCCCGTCGCGCCCAGGGGGTGTCCCAGGGCGATCGCGCCGCCGTTGACGTTGACCCGCTCCGGGTCCGCGCCCGTCTCCTTCAGCCAGGCCAGGGCCACCGGGGCGAAGGCCTCGTTGATCTCGACCAGGTCGATGTCGGCGAGGGACATGCCCGTCTTCTTCAGGGCGTACGCCGTCGCCGGGATCGGAGCCGACAGCATGCGGATCGGGTCCTCGCCGCGCACGGACAGGTGGTGGATGCGCGCCCGCGGGCGCAGCCCGTGTTCCCGTACCGCCCGCTCCGAGGCCAGCAGCATCGCCGCCGCACCGTCCGAGACCTGGGAGGAGACCGCCGCCGTGATCGTGCCGCCCTCCATGACCGGCTTGAGCCCCGCCATCTTCTCCAGGGTGGTGTCGCGGCGCGGACCCTCGTCCACCGACACCGACCCGTACGGCACGATCTCCCGCTCGAAGCGGCCCTCGTCGATCGCGCGCAGCGCCCGCTGGTGGGAGCGCAGGGCGAACTCCTCCATGTCGAGGCGGGAGATGCCCCACTTCTCGGCGATCAGCTGGGCCCCGTAGAACTGGTTGACGGGGGAGTCCCCGTACCGGGCCCGCCATCCCTCCGAGCCCAGGTACGGGCCCTCGGTGAAGCCGAGCGGCTCCGCTGCCTGCCGCGAGGCGAAGGCGATCGGGATCATCGACATGTTCTGGGTGCCGCCGGCGACCACCAGGTCCTGGGTGCCGGACATGACGCCCTGCGCCGCGAAGTGCACGGCCTGCTGCGAGGATCCGCACTGGCGGTCGATGGTGACGCCGGGGACCTCCTCGGGGAGACCCGCCGCCAGCCAGGCCGTCCGGGCGATGTCGCCGGCCTGCGGCCCCACCGTGTCGAGGCAGCCGAAGACCACGTCCTCGACGGCCGACGGGTCGACCCCGGACCGTTCGACGAGGGCCTTGAGGACGTGTGCCCCCAGATCGGCCGGGTGGACCTCGGACAGGCCCCCCTTGCGCCGCCCCACGGGGGTGCGTACCGCTTCGACTATGTAGGCCTCGGGCATCGGAACTCCTCAGGGATATCCAGGCATCGGGCAGGTGCCGGGGACGTGTGCGGGATTACGTGCGTGTGGCGATGCCGTCCAGGACCATGGACAGGTACTGGCGGGCGATCTCCTCGGGGCTGTGCTGGCCGCCCGGCCGGTACCAGGACGCCGCCACCCACACCGTGTCGCGCACGAAGCGGTAGGTGAGGCGGATGTCCAGGTCGGCGCGGAAGACCCCGTCCTCGACCCCGCGCTCCAGCGTCCCCAGCCACGCCTTCTCGAACTTGACCTGCGAGTCGGAGAGGTAGTGGAAGCGGGGCTGGACCGACAGGGTCCGGGACTCCTTCTGGTAGATGGCGACGGCGGCGCGGTGCCGGTCGATCTCCCGGAACGATTCGGTGACGAGGGCCTCGATGGTCTCCCTGGGTCCGAGACCGGCGGCGAGGACGGTGTCGTACCCCTCCCACAGCTCGGTCAGGAAGGCGGAGAGGATCTCGTCGAGCATCGATTCCTTGGAATCGAAGTGGTAGTAGAGGCTGCCGGCGAGCATGCCGGCGGCGTCGGCGATCTTGCGGACGGTGGTGGCGTTGTAGCCCTGCGCGGCGAAGACCTCGGCGGCGGTGTCGAGGAGTTCGCGGCGGCGCTCGGGCGACGCGGTCACCTGCTTCTTCTTGTTCGTTGGCACGGGGCCATTCTGGGCCTACGCGTGCTGACTGCTGACCGACACGGTCTCGCCCGTCATGTACGACGAGTAGCCGCTGGCCAGGAACACGATGACGTTGGCGACCTCCCAGGGCTCGGCGTACCGGCCGAAGGCCTCGCGGGCGGTGAGTTCCGTGAGCAGCTCCTCGCTGGTGACCTTCACCAGGTGCGGGTGCATGGCCAGGCTCGGCGCGACCGCGTTGATCCGTACGCCGAACTCCGCCGCCTCCAGCGCCGCGCAGCGGGTCAGCGCCATCACCCCGGCCTTGGCGGCGGCGTAGTGGGCCTGCCCGGTCTGGGCGCGCCAGCCGATGACGGAGGCGTTGTTGACGACCACCCCGCCCGTTCCGGAGGCCCGCATGGAGCGCATCGCGGCGCGGGTGCAGCGGAAGGTGCCGTTCAGCGTCACGTCGAGGACGCGGGACCACTGGTCGTCGGTCATGTCGACGAGGCTCGCGGTGCCGCCGAGCCCGGCGTTGTTGACGACGAGGTCGAGACGGCCGTGGAGCCGTTCGGCGAGCGCGAAGAAGGCGCCCACCTGCTCCTCGTCGGTGACGTCGCAGGGCAGGGAGGCGACCCGGTCCGCACCGAACTCCGCGGCCAGCGCCTCCTCGCTCTCCTTCAGGCGGCGGGCGTGCGCGTCGCCGATGAGGACGCGGGCCCCCTCCTCCAGGAAGCGGCGCGCGGTGGCCCCGCCGATGCCGGCCCCGGCGGCCGCGGTGATCACGGCGCTCCGGCCGGCCAGCAGTCCGTGCCCGGCCACGTACTCGGGTGCGTTGCCGATCGGGTTCATGCCCGTACCTCCTTGGGAAGGCCGAGGATGCGCTCGGCGACGATGGTGCGCTGGATCTCGTCGGAGCCCGCGTAGATGGTGTCGGAGCGGGAGAAGAGGAAGAGCCGCTGCCAGTCGTCGAGGTCGTACGGGTCCCCGTGCGCCCCGGCCGCGAGCAGCGAGGCGGCTCCGCAGACGTCCACGGCGAGTTCGCCGAGGTCCCGGTGCCAGCGGGCCCAGTACAGCTTGGCCGTGGACGGGGCGACCCCGGGCCGCAGCGCGGAGGCGCGCATGGTCTCCAGGCCGATCCAGGCCCGCACGAGCCGGTCGCGGATCAGCGGATCGGCCATCGCGCCGTTGCGCTTCGCCAGCGCGGCCAGGTCCTCGAGCTCGCGGCGGAAGCCGACCTGCTGGCCGAGGGTGGAGACGCCGCGCTCGAAGCCGAGGGTGGCCATGGCGACGGCCCAGCCCTCGCCGGGCGCGCCGACCACGTGGGCGGCTTCGGTGCGGGCCCCGTCGAAGAAGACCTCGTTGAACTCGGAGGTCCCGGTCAGCTGCACGATGGGCCGGACCTCCACCCCGGGCTGGTCCATCGGGACCAGGAGGTAGGACAGTCCCGCGTGCCGGCGGGAGCCGGGCTCGGTGCGGGCGACGACGAAGCACCACTGCGCCTCGTGGGCCAGGGAGGTCCAGATCTTCTGGCCGTCCACCACCCACGCGCCGTCCACGAGGGCGGCCCGGGTACGGATGTTAGCCAGGTCCGAGCCGGCGTCGGGCTCGCTGTACCCCTGGCACCACAGCTCCTCCACGGCCCGGATGGGCGGCAGGAAGCGCCGCCGCTGCTCCTCGGTGCCGTGCGCGATGAGGGTGGGGCCGAGGAGCTGCTCGCCTATGTGGTTCACGCGCGCGGGCGCGTCGGCCAGCGCGTACTCCTCGTGGAAGGCGATCTGCTGCGCCGTGCTCGCGCCGCGGCCCCCGTACTCGACGGGCCAGCCCACGCAGGTCCAGCCGTGCGCCGCCATGTGCCGTTCCCAGGCGAGGCGTTCGGCGTAGGCCTCGTGCTCCCGGCCGGGTCCGCCGCGGCCCTTGAGGGCGGCGAACTCGCCGGTGAGGTGGGCCCGTAGCCAACTCCGAACCTCGGTGCGGAACTCCTCGACGCTGCTCATGGCCGTACGTTAACCTACCAAACACTTGTTAGGGAAGGATGCAGCGATGCCCGGAGAGATGTCCGACGAAACCCCCGTGCTCTACGAGCGCCGCGGCCCGGTCGCGTACGTGACCATGAACCGCCCCCGGTACCGCAACGCCCAGAACAGCGCGATGACCTACGCCCTCGACGACGCCTTCTACCGGGCCGCCGACGATCCCGCGGTCAAGGTCGTCGTCCTGGCCGGGGCCGGCGAGCACTTCTCGGCGGGCCACGACATCGGCACCCCCGAGCGCGACGCCCACCTGCCCTTCGAACGCCGGGCCGGCCTCTGGTGGGACCACTCCCAGCGCTCCGGCGCCGAATCCCGCTTCGCCCGCGAATCCGAGGTCTACCTCGGCATGTGCCGGCGCTGGCGCGAACTGCCCAAACCCGTCATCGCCTCCGTCCACGGCGCGTGCGTGGCCGGCGGGCTGATGCTCGCCTGGGTCTGCGACCTGATCGTGGCCAGCGAGGACGCCTTCTTCGCCGACCCGGTCGTCCGCATGGGCATCCCGGGCGTCGAGTACTTCGCCCACCCCTGGGCCATGCCTCCGCGCATCGCCAAGGAATTCCTCTACACCGGCGACCGGATGCCCGCCCGCCGCGCCCACGAGATCGGCATGGTCAACCGGGTCGTCGAGCGGGCCGAACTGGCCGAAGCCACCGACCGGCTCGCCCTGCGGATCGCCGAGATGCCCTCCTTCGGACTCGCCCTCACCAAGCGGGCCGTCAACCAGGCCGAAGACCTCCAGGGACTGCACACCGGCATGGACTCCGTCTTCGGCCTGCACCACCTCGCGCACGCCCACAACGCCGAAACGGCGGCGGACTCGCTCGGCGGAATCAACATCTCCGCGATGAAGGAGGCGAACAGCTGATGGACCTGAACCATGCGGCGGACGTGGAGGCCTTCCGGGCCGAGGCGCGCGACTGGCTCGCCGCCCACGTGCCCGCCACCCCCCTGCCCTCCCTGGAGACCCGCGAGGGCTTCGCCGCCCACCGGGAATGGGAGGCGCTCCTGCACTCCGCCCGTTGGTCAGTGGTGTCCTGGCCCGAGGAGTACGGCGGCCGCGGCGTCGACATCGAACACTGGCTGGTCTTCGAGGAGGAGTACTGGTCCGCCGGCGCGCCCGGCCGGGTCTCGCAGAACGGCATCAACCTGCTCGCCCCCACCCTCTTCGACCACGCCACGGACGAACAGCGCGCCGGCGTCCTGCCCTCCATGGCGAGCGGCGAGGTGATCTGGGCGCAGGCCTGGTCCGAGCCCGAATCCGGCTCCGACCTCGCCTCCCTCACCTCCCGCGCCGTGCGCACCGAAGGCGGCTGGCTGCTGTCCGGACAGAAGACCTGGTCCTCGCGGGCCGCCTTCGCCGACCGGGCCTTCGGCATCTTCCGCACCGACCCCGACGCCCCCAAACCCCACCAGGGCCTCACCTACCTGATGTTCGACCTGCACGCCCCCGGGGTCACCGTGCGGCCCATCGGCCGCCTCGACGGCAAGCCCGCCTTCGCGGAACTCTTCCTCGACGAGGTCTTCGTCCCCGACGCGGACGTCATCGGGGAGCCCGGACAGGGCTGGCGGATCGCCATGTCCACCACCGGCAACGAGCGCGGGCTCACCCTGCGCGCCCCGGGCCGCTTCCTCGCCGCCGCCGACCGCCTCGTGGGGCTCTGGCAGAGCCACGGGGACCCGGCCGACACCGCCCTGCGCGACCGGGTCGCCGACGCGGTCGTCGGAGCGCGCGCCTACCAGCTGTTCACCTGGGCCAACGCCTCCCGCTTCGCCGCCGGAGAGACGATCGGCGCCGAGTCCAGCCTGAACAAGGTGTTCTGGTCCCAGTACGACATCGCCCTGCACGAGAGCGCCCTCGACCTGCTGGGCCCCGACGCGGAACTCGCCGACGGGGAATGGGCCGAGCCGTGGATCTTCTCCCTCGCCGGTCCCATCTACGCGGGGACCAACGAGATCCAGCGCGACATCATCGCCGAGCGGCTGCTCGGCCTCCCGAAGGGCCGCCGCTGATGCGCTTCCTGCCGTCCGAAGAACAGTCGGACTTCGCCCGCACCCTGCGCGGCCTGCTCGGCACCTGCGACGTCCCGGCGGCGGTACGGGCCTGGGGCGCGGGCGACCACGCACCGGGCCGGGCCGTGTGGGCGCGGCTCGCCGATACCGGACTGTTCGCCCTCGCGGCCGACGAGGCCCACGAGGGCATGGGCCTCATGCCGCTGGAGCTGGCCACCGGCTTCGTGGAGCTGGGCCGGGCCGGGGTCCCCGGCCCGGTGGTGGAGACGGCCGCCGCCGCCGTACTCCTGACCCGGCTCGGCGACGAAGCACTGGCCAAGCGGTTCCTCCCCGGGCTGGTCGCGGGGGAGACCTCGGCCACCCTCACCCTGCCCGGCGGCGGCCCGTACGCCCTGGACGCCGACGCGGCCACCCACCTCTTCACGGTGTCCCCGGCCGGGGAGCTCCGCCTGGCCCCCGGCGCCGGACCGCTGCGCACCTCCACCGACCCCGCCCGCCGCCTGGCCCTCCCGGACGGCGGCGGCGAACTCCTCGCCGCCGGCCCGGCGGTCACCGCGGCGGCCCGGGACGCCGCGGACTGGGCCCGGCTGCTCACCGCCGCCCAGTGCCTCGGCACCGGCGAGGCCCTCCTCGCGCGCACGGTGGAGTACGCGAAGCAGCGCACGCAGTTCGGCACGGCGATCGGCGGCTTCCAGGCGGTGAAGCACCGGCTCGCCGACACCCTGCTCGGCCTGGAGTTCGCCCGGCCCCTGCTGTGGGCGGCCGCGCTCTCCTTGGCCCCCGGGGAGATCGCCGCGGCGAAGCTGACCGCGGGCGAAGCGGCGTACGCGGCCGCCATGACCGCGCTCCAGCTCCACGGCGCCGTCGGCTACACCGAGGAACTCGACCTCTCCCTGTGGCTGCGCAAGGCCCGCCCGCTGCGCGACGCCTGGGGAAGCCCCTCGCGGTGCCGGGAGGCGGTGCTTCAGGAGCGGCCGCGGTAGTAGGTCGCCAGGGCGGTGTTCAGCACGACGACCACCGTGAACCAGAGGGACGGCAGCCGCTGCCCGAGCGCGAGCAGCGCCAGGGCGGCGGCGCCGAACACCACCGCCTTCACCCCGAGCTGAGCGGCGAGCGGGACGGCGTACCGGGCCTTCGGCGCGGCGAACATCCCCCAGAGCACGGCGGCGGCGAGCGGCGCGGCCACCGCCAGGGCGAGGGAGCCCGCCCGCCCGATGTCACGGGTGTAGCCCCACCAGGCGAGCAGGCCCAGGGCCAGCAGCTCCAGCAGGAAGGCGAGGCCCTCGTTGGCGAGGAAGAACACCTTGAGGGCGGGGGGCAAGGGAGAAGGGGAAGCCATGCCCGCCAGCCTCGTACCGCCGGGGCGGAAGGCGCTACTCCGAACCGGGCCGTCTCAGAGGACGGCCACGCTGACGCTCACCACGTAGGGCTCTTCCACCGTCCCGTCCGGAAAGAGCGGGTTCAGCCGCTCCCGCTCGGCGTCCAGGAACTCCCGCGTCCCCGCCTCACCCAGCAGCAGGAACGCGGAGTGGCTGGCCAGGTTCGCCAGGTGGGCCTCCAGCGGGATCCGCCGGGACCACGGGACGCTCCGCGTGGCGAAACCGGAGTCGAGGCCGCGCGGAAGCGTGCGGTAGCCCAGTGCCTGGGCGCTCCCGCCGACCGCGCCGGCCCCGCCCACGACCGCGCCGCCCGGGCCGTCGGCCCCGAAGAAGGCACGGATCCGCTCGCCCTGCCCCGCGACCCAGTCGGCGGACTCGTCCAGGTCGTTCCACCAGATCGCGAGCGCCCCGCCGGGCTTCAGCACCCGGTGGGCCTCGGGCACGGACCGCGCCGGGTCCGTCCAGTGCCAGGCCTGGGCGTACGTCAGGAAGTCGAAGGCGGCCCCGGCCAGCGGCAGCCGGTCCCCGTCCCCGCGCACGATCGGGATCCCCGGCCGGGTGCGCCGGAACTCCGCCGCCATCCCGTCCCCGGGCTCCACCGCCACCACCTCGGCGCCCCGGGCGCGCATCGGCGCCGTCCCGATCCCCGTTCCCGCCCCCACGTCGGCGACCCGGGCCCCGGCGAACCGGCGCCCGGCCAGCTCCTCGACGGCGTCGTACAGCGCCTCGGGATAGCCGGGCCGGTGCTGCCCGTAGAGAGCGGCGGCGCTGTCGAAGGACCGGGCCCGGGAGCGGGCAGTCGTCCGAGGTGTCCGCGTCGTCGTCATGGTTGCCATTGTTTGCGATCACGCACGTCCCGGCCAGACCGCTTCGGGACAGTGGTCAGGCGGCGCGGACCAGCCCCGCCTCGTAGGCGAGGATCGCGGCCTGGGTCCGGTTCGAGAGGTCGAGCTGTGTCAGGATCCGCGAGACGTACGTCTTCACGCTCGCCGGGGACAGGTGCAGCGCCTCCGCTATCTGCAGGTTCGTCCGGCCCTCGCCGACCAGCGCGAGGACGTCCCGCTCGCCGGGGGACAGGGTGGAGAGCTGCTCCGCGTGGTCGGGCGCCCCGGTGCGGGTGTCCGCCCGTTCCAGCAGCACCCGCATCACCCCGGGCGCCAGCGCGCTGCCGCCCGCCGCCACCGTGCGGATGCCGGCGAAGAGCTCCTCGGGGCGCAGGTCCTTCAGCAGGAATCCGGCCGCTCCGGCCCGCAGCGCGTCCAGGACCAGGTCGTCCGCCGTGTAGCCGGTGAGGACGAGCACGCGCGGCGGCTCCGGCAGCCGCAGCAGCTGCAAGGTGGCCTCCATGCCGTCGACCTTCGGCATGACCAGGTCCATCAGCACCACGTCCGGCCGGTACGTGCGCGCCAGCGGCACCGCCTCGGCCCCGTCGGCGGCTTCCGCGACCACCTCGATGTCGGGCGCGCTCGCGAGCAGGGTCACCAGTCCCGACCGTATGAGGCTCTGGTCGTCGACCACCATCACGCGGATCGTCATGTGACCCACCTCCCCTGAATCCCCGTCTTATTGCGGACATTACCGCCATATCGGGACTTAAGTCCGTCCAACCCTCCCTCCCCAGTCCCCTTTTGCTGCCCGTCCTGTCCTCTTTCGGCGACTTCGGCGACCCCCCGTCCTCCCGGACGGTGGTTACCGAGGCAGAACGCACCACCGCTTCACCCGGTGCACCGGCCTCCGCAATGTCCCCGAAGTCAGGAACTCCGCATGTCTTTCCCGTCTGCTCGTACCCTCGCCGGTCTCGTTGTCGCCGGTATCGCCGCACCCGCCGCCGTGGGTCTCGTGGCACAGCCCGCGTCCGCCGCGTCGGTCGGCACGTGGGACAAGGTCGCCCAGTGCGAGTCCACCAACGACTGGAGCATCAACACCGGCAACGGCTACTACGGCGGCCTGCAGTTCTCCTCCAGCACGTGGGCGGAGTTCGGCGGCCGGCAGTACGCCCCCCAGGCCAACCAGGCCACCAAGGCGCAGCAGATCGCCATCGCCGAGAAGGTCCTGGCGACCCAGGGCCCCGGCGCCTGGCCCTCCTGCGGCAAGCTCGCCGGCCTCCAGCGCGGCGGCCCGGCCCCGGAGGCCCCCGCGGCCCCCGCCAAGGGCACCGGCACCTCGACCGCCGACAAGAACACCGAGACCCCGGCCGCTCCGAAGCGTGCCCAGGGCGCCAACAGCTACACCGTCGTCAGCGGGGACACCCTCGGCACCATCGGTTCCGAACTGGGCGTCAGCTGGCAGAGCCTCTACTCCGAGAACCGCTCGGTGATCGGGTCCAACCCGGACATGATCCTCCCGGGCCAGCGCCTCGCGTACGGCTCCGGCTCCGGCGGCTCCTCCGACTCCGGCGGCAGCACCCCGGCCGCGCCGAAGTCCTCCAGCCCGTCCGGCTCCTCGAAGTCCTCCGACTCCTCCGACTCCTCCGAGTCCTCGGGGAAGCGCTCCAGCAGCAGCGCCAAGGGCGTCCTGCCCGTCTCGGGCGGCAGCATCTCCGCCCGCTACCACCAGGCGGGCGGCTGGGCGGCCGGATACCACACCGGCATCGACTTCGCCGTGTCCACCGGCACCCCGGTCCGGGCCGCGGCCGCGGGCACCGTCGTCTCCTCCGGCTGGCAGGGTGCGTACGGCAACGCCGTGGTCATCAAGCACGACGACGGCCGCTACACCCTCTCCGCCCACCTGTCCTCGGCGACCGCCTCCGAAGGCGAGCGCGTCTCCGCCGGCGAGCAGATCGGCCGCTCCGGCAACACCGGCAACTCCACCGGCCCGCACCTCCACTTCGAGGTGCGCTCCAGCAACAGCTACGGCGCCGACGTCAACCCGGTCACCTGGCTGAACGGCCTCGGCGTCTCCCTGTAGCGGACCGGCCGGGCCACCGAGAACACGTCCCCCCGGGATGCCCCTTCGGCGGAAGGAGGGCAACCTGGGGGGACGTTTTGGCATGCTCTGCGCAGCTTTGTGCGCGGACGGGGAGGGGTGGAGTCATGCAGGCCGTGCCCGGTCGCACCGGACAGCTGCTGGAACGGGGTCTGCGGACCCTGACGGGGGAGGGCAGCGGGGCTCCGGACCCGGTGCGGGCCCGCCGCACCGACGGCTGGCTCGCCCTGCTCTGCGGACTGCTCACCACCCTCAACCTCCACGACGTCCACCGCTTCGGCCTCGTCACCGACTACCCCACCAGCCTGGCCGCCGGCTGGCTCGCGGCCGTCTCGCTGCTCTGGCGCCGCTCCCACCCCTGGCTCCCGGCCCTCGCGGCCACCGCCGCCACCGTCGTCTCCGACGACCGCGGCCCCCTCGTCTTCGCCGCCTACGCCCTGGCCGCGTACGGCCGGTCCCACCGCTGGGTCGGGGTCCTGCTGATGGGCGTCGTCTACGCCGCCACCCGCGACCTGTTCCTGCCGCTCGGGTACGCGGGGCGCGACCCCGCCTCCTTCGTCCTCGGCTCCATCCTCGTGCCCGCCCTGTACGGGGAGACCGTGCGGCGCAACCGGCACGTCATGACCGCGCTGCGCGAGCGGGCCCGCCAGGCCCACGCCGCCGTGGACCAGGCGGCCGACCTCGCCGTCGTCCAGGAACGCACCCGTTTGGCCCAGCGCACCCACGACGGGCTCGGCCACCGGCTCACCGCCCTCACGATGCAGGCCGCCGCCCTGCGCCTGGACGCCGAGGCCGACCCCCGGGTCCGGGAGGCCGCCGGCGCCGTGGAGGAATCGGCGCGGGCCGCGATGGCCGAGGTCAGGGAGGTGCTGGACATGCTGACCGACCCCGCGGGCAGCCGCGCCCACACCTCCCCCGTGGACGTGGGCCGCTTCCTCGGCTCCCTGGCCCGGAACATGCGGGCCACCGGCATGGAGATCACCCACCACACCCAGCCCGGCCTGGGGTCCTTCCCGGCCGCCGACGGGCGGCTGCTGCTGCGGATAGCCCGCGAGGGGCTCACCAACGCGGCGAAGTACGCCCCCGGCTCCGCCGTTCGGATGAATCTTTACGCAGAGGACGGGGAGGTCCGCCTCGACGTGGTCAACACCGCCCCGGAGGGGGAGAGGATCGTCCTCGACTCCGGTGGGATGGGCATTCCGGGGCTCCGGCGGGCCCTCACGGAGGTGGGCGGGAAGCTGCGTGCCGGATCCACTCAGGACGGAGGTCACATGCTCGCGGCGACACTCCCCGACCGACGTGTGCTAGCTTAGAGCTCGTTGCAGTTGTGGTACCCATGAACTTTATGTGCGCCTGACGGGAATGCTCCGACAGGCGCTTTTATTGTTTTGCCGGAATCTCCGGATGGGGCCCTTTGCCGCCTATTCAGGAGATTCAAAAATGGCACTTGGCACCGTGAAGTGGTTCAACTCGGAAAAGGGCTTCGGCTTCATCGAGCAGGACGGTGGCGGCCCGGACGTCTTCGCCCACTACTCGAACATCGCCACCCAGGGCTTCCGTGAGCTCAACGAGGGCCAGCGCGTGTCCTTCGACGTCACCCAGGGCCAGAAGGGCCCCCAGGCGGAGAACATCCTCCCCGCCTAAGGCAGTCTGCACGCCGGGGTCCGCACCGAGTAGGTGCGGGCCCCGGCTTGTCTGCTGTTTCGAACCATTTGATTGCAGCGTTTTCTGTAGTACCTGCCGGTTTCAGGAGGGCTTTCTCGCATGACCAGCTCCAGCTCCGCACGACCCAGCCGCCGCCCCACCCGGGGTCGAGGTGCGGCCCAGGGACGTCCGAAGGCTGGCGCGGGACGGCAGAAGTCCGCCCCCGTAGCCAGGCCCCAAGAATTCACCATGCCCGAACCGCTGACCCCGGCCCTGCCGCCGGTGGACTCGTTCGGGGACATGGACATGCCCGAGGCGCTGCTGAAGACCCTCGCCGCCCAGGGCGTCACCGAGCCGTTCCCGATCCAGGCCGCGACCCTGCCGAACTCCCTCGTCGGCCGTGACCTGCTCGGCCGCGGCCGTACCGGCTCCGGCAAGACGCTGGCCTTCGGCCTGGCCCTGCTGGCCCGCACCGCCGGCCGCCGCGCCCAGCCGAAGCAGCCGCTCGCCCTGGTCCTCGTACCGACCCGTGAGCTCGCGCAGCAGGTCACCGACGCCATGGCCCCGTACGCCACGGCCGTCAACCTGCGCATCACGACCGTCGTCGGCGGCATGTCGATCAACCGGCAGTCCGGCGCCCTGCGCCGCGGCGCCGAGGTGCTCGTCGCCACCCCCGGCCGCCTCAAGGACCTCATCGACCGCGGTGACGCAGACCTCTCCCAGGTCTCCATCACCGTCCTCGACGAGGCCGACCAGATGACCGACATGGGCTTCATGCCGCAGGTCACCGCCCTGCTCAAGCAGGTCCAGCCCGAGGGCCAGACCATGCTGTTCTCGGCGACCCTCGACAAGAACATCGACAAGCTCGTCAAGATGTTCCTCACCGACCCGGTCGCCTTCTCCGTCGACCCGTCCGCCGGCGCGGTCAGCACGATGGAGCACCACGTCCTGTACGTCATGGACGAGACCGACAAGAAGGCCGTGGCCACGCGCATAGCCGCTCGCGACGGCCGGGTGATCATGTTCGTCGACACCAAGCGCGGGGTCGACCGCATGGTCAAGAAGCTCCTCGCCGACGGCGTCCGCGCCTCCGGCCTGCACGGCGGCCGCTCGCAGCCGCAGCGCAACCGGACCCTCGACTGGTTCAAGACGGGCGAGGTCACCGCGCTGGTCGCCACCAACGTGGCCGCGCGAGGCATCCACATCGACGACCTCGACCTCGTCGTCAATGTGGACCCGCCGACCGACCACAAGGACTACCTGCACCGCGGCGGCCGTACCGCCCGCGCCGGCGAGTCCGGCAGCGTCGTCACCCTGGTCCTGCCCGACCAGAAGCGCGACATGACCCGCCTGATGTCGGACGCCGGGATCTCCCCGCGCACCGCGCAGATCAAGTCCTCCGACGAGGAGCTCGCGCGCATCACCGGCGCCAAGGAGCCCTCGGGCATCCCGGTCGTCATGGACGTCCCGCAGGCCACCCCGCCGCGCCAGCGCTCCGCCGGCCAGGCCGGCGGCGGCTCCGGCGGTGGCGCGCGCCGCCGCTCGGGCGGTCCGCGCACCGGCTCCGGCACGGGTGCGGCTCCGGCCGCCGGGGGCGGCCGCGGCCGCCGTACCGGCGGTGGCGGCGCCGCCGGGCAGGCTCCGGCCTCCGCTTCCGGCCAGGCCCGCCGTGGCCAGGGCGGTCAGGGCGGCTCCACGGGCGGTTCCGGCGAGCGCGGCCGACGCACCGGAGGCGCCCCCTCCGGTGGTGCGGCCGCAGCTTCGGCCCGCAGCCGCGTGGGCGGCGCCGGCCAGGGACGTCGCCGCTCCGCCTGATCGGCTCGGACACGTACGAACCACTGCGCCGGGCGGCACGCGCCGCCCGGCGCAGTGGTGTTTTCCGGGTCCGGCCGGTCCGGTGCCTAGCGGACCATCTTCACCTGGAGCTTCGCCAGGGTCCGCAGGTCCAGGCCGAGGCCGTCGGTGAGGTAGCCGTAGAGGCTGCCGTAGTCGGCCTCCATCTGCGTAGTCGCCGCGTCCAGGTAGTCCTGGCGGACCTCCTGGAGCGGGATCAGCAGATCGGGGTTCTGCATCCGGCCGGATGCCTTGATGCCCGCCCGCACCTGGGCGTCGTACGCCGCGCGGAAGGTGTTCGAGGCCAGGTAGTCGCGCTCGGCCGTGGCCTTCGGGACGGCCAGGGCGTTCAGCAGGACGTAGCTCATCCAGCCCGTCCGGTCCTTGCCCGACGTGCAGTGGTACAGCAGCGGGCCCTGGTTCCCGTCGGCGATCTCGCGGAGGGTGGCCGCGAACTGCGCCCGGTTCTCGGGATTGGTCACGAACGCGCGGTAGACGTCGCGCATGTACGCCTCACCGCGGCCGCCGCCGAGCATCTGCTCCTGCTTCACGGGATCACCGCTGCCTATCGCGGACATCAGCAGCCCGTACAGGCCGTTGTCGTTGACCGGGCGGGCGGTGGAGGCCAGACCGGCGGGCAGCTTGTCGGCGCCGTCGTACTGGACCTCCATGGGGATGCGGAAATCAAGGACCTTCGTGAGGCCCAGACCGCCCACGGTGGTGATGTCCGAGGGGGTCAGCTTGCCCAGCGCATCGGAGCGGTAGACCAGTCCCTGACGAACGCGGCCTCCCGTCCAGGTGCGGTAGCCGCCGAGGTCCCGGACGTTGACCGCGCCCTGGAGGGGGATCTGGCGGATCGTTTCCGGCGACTGCGTGTGCCAGGGGTGACGCGAGGCGGCGGCACTGTCGGCCGGCGCGGCGTACGCGGCGGCGGGCAGGGTCCCGATGGCGAGGGCGGAGGCGAGCACCGCGGTCGCCAGGCGGATTCGGGCACGGCTCATCTGGGGCAACTCCTGTAACGGAGAAGGGGAATCACCCTGGTGGTGGCAGGGTGCCGAGCGGGTGAGGGGGGAGGGGGAGATGCTGTGGGGGAGTGAGGCCGTGCAGCCGTTCCAGGACGGCGTGGGCCTCGGCCATGACGCGGGTGACGAGCTCCGCACAGGACGGCAGATCCTCGATCACGCCCGCGACCTGGCCCGATGCCATGACACCGAGGTCCGTACGGCCCTCGACCATGGACGCCTTGAGGAGCATGGGGGTGTTCGCGGCGAGCAGCACCTGGCTCCAGGACAGGTCCTTTCCGTGTTTCATCGCGAGGCCGTCCCGGACCATCTCCGCCCAGGACAGGCCCGAAAGCTTCTTGAAGCCGGCCGCGTGCCGCACCGCCTTGGCCAGCGCCTTCGCCCGCCCGGCCCGCTCCAGGGAAGCGACCAGCTCGCTGCGCAGCATCCGGTGCGGGAGCCCGTCCACGGCCGTGGTGACGGTGACGTCCTTCACGGTCGCCTTCAGGTACTCGGCCTTCACCGCGTCCGGGACCGTCGAGTCGGAGGTCAGCAGGAACCGGGTGCCCATCGCGATGCCCGCTGCCCCGTAGGCCAGCGCCGCCACCAGACCGCGGCCGTCGCTGAAACCGCCCGCCGCGATCACCGGGATGTCCACCGCGTCGACCACCTGCGGCAGCAGCACGGTCGTGGCCACGTCACCGGTGTGGCCGCCGCCCTCGCCGCCCTGCACGATCACCGCGTCCGCGCCCCACGCCGCGACCTTCTCGGCGTGCCGGCGGGCTCCGATCGAGGGGATCACGACCACGCCCGCGTCCTTGAGCCGCGCGATCAGCTCCTTGGACGGGGCGAGCGCGAAGGAGGCCACCCGGACGCCCTCGTCGATGATCAGCTGCGCCCGCTCGGCCGCGTCCCCGGCGTCCGCGCGCAGATTGACCCCGAACGGGGCGTCGGTACGGGACTTGACCTCGTGGACCGCCGCCCGCAGCTGCTCCATCGTCATCGTCGCCGAGGCCAGGATGCCGAGCGCGCCCGCATTCGCCGCCCCCGACACCAGGCGCGGACCGGCCACCCAGCCCATGCCCGTCTGCACGATCGGATGCTCGACCCCGACCAGCTTGGTGAATGCCGTTTCCATCGGTCAGACCCGCACTTCCCGGTCGCGCAGGCCCTTGGGGTCGATGACCTCGCGGATCAGCCGCAGCTCCTCCGGCGTCGGCTCCCGCGTGTACGGGACGTCGTCGGCGATCGCCAGCTCGAAACCGGTGGCCGCCCGGACCTGCTCCACGGTGACGCCCGGGTGCACGGAGGCCAGGCGCATGGCGTGGTCGGGGCCGGTGAAGTCGAAGACGCCGAGATCGCTGACCACGCGGGGGAGCCGGTGGAACCGGGTCACCCCGGCCGCCTCCGCGCGGTCGTAGCCCACGCCGCTCACCATGTCGACGCGCTCGACGAACACCCGGGTGGAGTGCTTGGGGATCCAGTAGCTCACCGGATTGTTCAGGGTGTTCACCGGGGCGCCGCGCACTCCGAGGAGCTGGCGGGCCGGCTGTTCCCAGTCGCCGATGCAGGAGATGTTCTGGTTGCCGAACCGGTCGATCTGGCTGGCGCCCATCATCACGTGCCGGCGGCCTCCGGTGACCATCGTCAGGTGACGGCGGTACGGGAGCCAGCCCTCGGCCGAGCCGTCGAGCCCGACCAGCATGGCTTCGCCGTCGGTCAGCAGCAGGTCGGGGGAGAACGTCCGCTTCGCCAGCCGGGCCCCGAAGGAGGGCACCAGGCCCATCGGGCTGGCCAGCACCTCGCCGTTGTCCCGCCAGGCTTCGGCGCAGGCGATCACGCAGTACTCGGCGCGGCTGACGGCAGTTGTCGTGCTGCTCACTGGATCTCTCCCTGGATGTCTCGGGCTTCAGCCCGAGGAGGAATGGGTCCCGCCGTCGTAGGCGCGGAGCGCCGGAGTTCTCTTCGCATCTGTGGTGACCTGCGCTTTCTGGCGTTGTCAGTGGCCTGGTCTAGGTTGATCGTGTGACTGCATCTCAGGAGACGGAAGCAACCGGGCATGCCCGGTTCACCTACCGGCTTCGCGTGTCGTCGACCGCGCTCGCCAAGCTGCTGGCTGAGTGGGACCGGTGCCGGTGGATCTGGAACGAGTGCACCGCCCGGTCGAAGAAGGCCCGCGCCGAGGAGGAGAAGTGCGGTCCGGCCCGGCTGGACAAGATGCTGACCGAAGCCCGCAACCACAACACCTGGTTGGGCGACGGCAGCAGCGTTCCGCAACAGCAGCTGGTTCGCGACTTCGGGAAGTCCCGAGCCAAAGCCTTGAAGGACATCAAGGCCCGGCTGCCGATGCGACAGCGGGCGAGAATGCCCAAGTACAAGAAGAAGGCCGAGGCCGACCCGAGCCTGAACTACACGCGGCGCGGTTTCCGTATCAAGGACGGTCGTCTGTATCTCGCGGGCGGCATCGTCCTGACTGTGGTCTGGTCCCGCGACTTCCCAGCGGATCCGTCGTCTGTGCGGGTCTACCGTGACCGCCTCGGCCACTGGTACGCGTCCTTCGTCGTCCCCACCGAAGCCCAGCCGCTCCCGGAGACGGGTGCGGTGATCGGGATCGACTGGGGCGTGAGGGAGACCGCGACCACCACCAGCGACGCCCACGACCTCCCGCACCCCGAGCACGGGCTGAAGGCCGCCGCGAGGCTGGCCCGCTATCAGCGGATGATGGCCCGCCGGAAACCGGCGAAGGGCAAGCCCGGGTCGAGGGGCTACCAGGCCGCGAAGAAGCTGACGGCGAAGCTCCACAAGAAGATCGCCCGGCAACGTCAGGACACCGGCCGCAAGTGGGCCAAGACCATCGTCCGAGACCACGACGCCCTGGCGGTGGAGGACTTCCGGCCGCGCTTCCTCGCCAAGTCGACCATGGCAAGGAAGGCCGCCGACGCCGCGATCTCGGCCACCAAGCGTGAGCTGATCGCCATGGCCCGCAAACACGGACGCATCGTGCACCTTGTACACCCCGCGCACACCACCATGGACTGCGCGCAGTGCGGAGCGAGAACCAAGCACGCACTACCTCTCTCAGAACGTACCTACACCTGCACCGTGTGCGGAGCTGTGTCCTCCAGGGACAAGAACTCCGCGCGCGTGATGCTGGTCCGGGCTGGTCTCAACCCGGCTGGTGACGATCGTGTAAGAGCTGACGGACCGCAGGTCCCCAGCCAACGTGAGCCAGGAATCCCCGTCCCTTAGGGCGGGAGGATTCAATTCTGCTCCTCGTGCCAGGCCTGGACGGCCGACTGGTAGGCGTGCTCGCTGCCGCCGGAGAGGAAGCGCTCGGCGAACTCGGGCCAGGGGGTGGTCGCGTACAGCTTCTGGAAGGCCTCGTCGCGGCCGTAGTCGGGGGCGCAGGAGGTGAAGTGCGCGCCGTTCGGGGTCTCCACGACCCCGGTCACCGAGTGCCGGCTGACGAGAAGGGACTGCGGCGGCCCGGACTTGGAGAGCTCCGCGGTCTCCACGATCTGCTCGCAGGAGACGTAGGCGGCGTCGGCGGCCTCGCAGAAGAGGTCGTCGAAGTACGGGTCCGGCCCCAGGTACTGGGCGTTGCCGAGCCGGTCCGCGCGGTTGAGGTGGACCAGCGCGGCGTCCATGCGCAGGGCGGGGACCGCCACGAACTCCTCCCCGTCGGCGTACGGGGAGGTGACGGTGCGCAGCTCCGGATTGACGCGCATGACGTCGGAGCCGAGGCCGGAGCGGACCGGGAGGAAGGGCAACCGGTTGGCGGCCGCGTGCAGGCCCCACATGAACATGGCCTCGTCGAGCTCGGTGAGGGCGAAGGCACCGCTCTCGCGGGCGGCCCGGTAGTGTGGCTCCAGCGGGATGGAGTCGAGGGTGACGAAGGGGGTGACCAGCTTGCGGATCCGGCCCGCGGCGGCGAGGAGGCCGACGTCGGGGCCGCCGTACGAGATCACGGTGAGATCGGTGATCTCGGAGCGGAGCAGTGCCCGCACCAGGGCCATGGGCTTGCGCCGCGAGCCCCAGCCGCCGATGCCGACGGTCATCCCGCTGCGCAGCCGGCCGACCACCTCGTCGGGGGTCATGGTCTTGTCGGTCATACCGATTCCGCCTTAGTTCCGCTGGTTCCGGTGGGTCCGCCGCTGCCGAAGGTGTCGCGGACCCGGTCGGCCACGCCGCTGAGGTTGGCCTCGAAGGTGAAGCCCTGCTCGAAGCGGTAGCTGCGGCGCACGTCCACGGGGTCGATGCCGTTGATGGCCGCCTTGGCGAGACGGATGAGGTACCCGTCCTTCTTCGCGATCTCGGCGGCCAGCTCCAGGGCGGCCGCCCGCAGTTCGCCCGGCGGGACCACCTTCCACACCGAGCCGTGCGCGTGCAGTTCGGCCGCGGTGGCGGTGCGCGAGGTGTAGTACAGGGTCCGCATCATGTGCTGCGGGACGAGCCGGGCCAGGTGGGTGGCGGCCCCGAGGGCGCCGCGGTCCAGTTCCGGCAGTCCGAAGGTCGCGTCCTCGGAGGCGACGATGGCGTCGGCGTTGCCGACCAGGCCGATCCCGCCGCCGAGGCAGAAGCCGTTCACGGCCGCCACGACGGGGACCTCGCACTCGTAGACGGCGGCGAAGGCCTCGTAGCAGCCCCGGTTGGCGCCGATGAGCGAGGCGTGGCCGGTGTCGCGCTGCATTTCCTTGATGTCGACGCCGGCGTTGAACCCGCGGCCCTCGGCGGCGAGAACCACACAACGAACCTCGTGGTCGCGGCCGGCCGCGCGCAGGGCGTCGGCCAGGTCGTACCAGCCCTGCACGGGCAGTGCGTTGACGGGTGGGAAGTCGACTGTGACGAGTGCGATGCCCTTGTCGGGGCTTGAGGTGGAGACACCCATGAGCGGATCAGCTACCTTTCCACCAAACATTTGTTAGGTGAGGAAGGTAGCAGCCGATGGAGCTCAACGGGAGGGTTGTCGTCGTCACCGGCGGAACCCGGGGCGTCGGCGCCGGGATCGCGCGGTCGTTCCTCGCGGCGGGGGCCGAGGTCGTCGTCTGCGCGCGCCGGCCGCCGGAGGAACCGGTGGCGGTGGAGGGCCGCTCGGCGTCCTTCACCGCCGTCGACCTGCGCAATCCGGCCGCCGTGCAGGACTTCTTCGGCGCCGTCGCCCGGCGCCACGGGCGGCTCGACTGCCTGGTCAACAACGCCGGCGGAACCCCGTACCGACTGCTGGGGGAGGGCGAGGCCGAGCGCCACGCGCGCGTCGTCGAGCTCAACCTGATCGCCCCGATGACCGCCTCGGTCGCCGCGTACCCCTGGCTCCGGGAGAGCCGGGGCTCGATCGTCATGATCGGCAGCGTCAGCGGGACCCGGCCCTCGCCGGGCACCGCGGCCTACGGGGCGGCGAAGGCGGGCCTGGAGAACCTGGCCCGCTCCATGGCCGTGGAATGGGCCCCCGAGGTACGGGTCAACTCGCTGGTCCTGGGCATGGTGCGGACCGAGCTGTCGCACCTGCACTACGGCGACGAGAGCGGGATCGCGGCCGTCGGCGCGACCGTACCGCTGGGACGGCTGGCGGAACCCTCGGACGTGGGCGAAGCGGCCGTCTTCCTGGCCTCCGGCCGGGCGGGCTACGTGAGCGGGGCGAGCCTGCTCGTGCACGGGGGCGGCGAACGGCCGGCGTTTTTGGATGCGGCAACTGCGAACAAGGAGAGCTGACATGGGACTTGCCGAAGGCCGTGTGGTCATCGTGACGGGCGCCGGACGGGGGCTGGGCCGCGCCCACGCGCTGGCCTTCGCCGAGGAGGGGGCGCGGGTCGTGGTCAACGACCTCGGCGTCGGCCTGGACGGGCTCCCCGGGCCGGAGAGCCCGGCGGCGCTCGTCGTCGCCGAGATCCGGGCGAAGGGCGGGGAAGCGGTGGCGCACGGCGGCGACATCGCCACGACGGAAGGCGCGGCGTCACTGGTCGAGACGGCCGTCTCGACCTTCGGGCGACTGGACACCCTGGTCAACAACGCCGGGTTCCTGCGCGACCGGATGCTCGTGAACCTGGACGAGGACGACTGGGACGCCGTGATGCGGGTCCACCTGAAGGGGCACTTCCTGCCGCTGAAGCACGCGGCGGCCTACTGGCGGGCCGAGGCGAAGGAAGGCCGCCAGGTGGCCGCGCGGGTCGTGAACACCTCCTCGGGGGCGGGGCTCCTCGGGTCCGTGGGCCAGGGCAACTACAGCGCGGCCAAGGCCGGAATCCTCGGGCTGACCCTGGTGTCGGCCGCGGAGATGGGCCGCTACGGGGTCCAGGTCAACGCGATCGCCCCCGCGGCGCGGACCCGGATGACGGAGCAGACCTTCGCGGACACCATGGCCGCCCCGGAAGCCGGGGCCTTCGACGCGATGGCCCCCGAGAACGTGTCCCCGCTGGTGGTCTGGCTCGGCTCCGACGCCTCGGCCGGGGTCACGGGCCGCGTCTTCGAGGCGGAGGGCGGCCGCATCACGGTGATGGAGGGCTGGCGACCGGGTCCTACGGCGGACTGCGGAACGCGGTGGACTCCGTCGGAGGCGGGCGAGGCGACGACGAAGCTCCTGGCGGAGTCGGAGCCGCCCCAGCCGGTGTACGGGGCGCGGTAGCGACGGACCGGCCGTCCGCGGCCGCGGGGTCAGAAGCGGAACCAGCGCCGCCGGGGAGCCGAGAGCGCGGGATTCCACGTGATGTCCCCGGCCGCGGGCACCTCCCGGCCGTGGACACGAAGCCCACCCGGAAGGCCGGGGCTGCAGACGGCCGATCTCCTCGAAAGCGTCGTACAGCTCGGGCAGGAGCGACACGGGCAGGTCCCTCGCCGCGAGCGCGAGCAGGTGGTCGGCCTGCTCGTCCGCACCCTCGTCCCGGAGCGCGGCAACGGCGCGCGCCACCGCCGGCGGGTCGCCCGTCCAGGGGGTCGGTGCGCTGCCCCGCCACACCTCGATCTCCGAGCTGGTCTCCCGCTGGGCCTGCGCACCACGCTCGGCATCCCCTTGGAGGAGGCGCAGCTCGGATTCGTGCTGGCGCACCAGGTCCTCCAGCTCGTCGAGGCGGTGCCCGACCCGGCCCAGCTGCTCCTCCAGCTCCTGCACCTGCTGATGGGTGCCGTCCGCCCGGGCGAACGCGTCGGCGAGGCTCCCTTCGAGCCGGTCGCGGTGCTCACGCCCCCGTTCGAGCTGCTCGCGCAGGGCGGCCGGATCGCGTGCGGTCTGCACGCGGTGCTCCTCCAGCGCGATCCGGGAGGCCTCCTCCTTGTACTCGCGCGCCACCAGCGGACCCTTGGTCCGGGCGGCGGTGTAGAGCAGGTTCCACCCCTGCGCCATCCTGTCCGGATCCACGGCCTGCCGGGTGGCCAGGAGCCGGTACAGGGCCGGGAGCAGCGAGGGCCTCGGCAGGTCGGCGCCGCTCAGGAAGCGGGAGAGCCTGCTGGCGTCCACCGCGGCCCCGGGCTCGGCCTCCTTGAGCCACTTCACGATGTCCGAGGAGGACATCCCCAAGTCCTCCCCTGACCGTCGAACGGATCCCGTACCGCCTCCTCACCGTGCTCGCCACGCTCGGGGGAACCTTCGCGGGGGTGGCCTGGTACCCCCGGTAGTCCCTCCCCTCGGCCGGGACCCGAGAGGGTCCCGGCCCGAACCCCTTCCCGCTCAGCGGGAACGGGACCTCCCGTCCACCCCCGGCCCCGCCCTACCGTCTGCCGCACCACACACCACCTCAGCCGGGAGGCCCCATGCTGAACGACCCCCTCCGGCGCGAGGCCGCCGCACGGCTGCGCGG
Source organism: Streptomyces stoeckheimensis (assembly GCF_045822005.1). Taxonomy (NCBI): domain Bacteria; kingdom Bacillati; phylum Actinomycetota; class Actinomycetes; order Kitasatosporales; family Streptomycetaceae; genus Streptomyces; species Streptomyces stoeckheimensis. Next base: position 6,652,613 of record NZ_CP169550.1, read on the forward strand.
GGCGGAGCTGCGCCGGGCGCCCGTACCGCCGCTGACCGAGCTGTACGAGGGCATCGGCACCGAGGACGCCTACGAGATCCAGCTCCTCAACATCCGCCACCGCCTCGCGGCCGGCGACCGCGTCACCGGGCACAAGGTCGGGCTGTCGTCCCCCGTCATGCAGGCCATGATGGGCGTCGATGAACCCGACTACGGGCACCTGCTGCACTCCATGGAGCTGTACGAGGACACCCCGGTGCCCGCGGCCGCGTACTGCGCGCCGCGCGTCGAGGTCGAGGTCGGCTTCGTGCTCGGCGCCGACCTCCCCGGCGAGGGCTGCACCGTCGCCGACGTCCTGGCCGCCACCGAGCGGGTCGTCCCGGCCCTGGAGCTCATCGACAGCCGGATCGCCGACTGGCGGATCGCCATCGCCGACACCATCGCCGACAACGCCTCCTCCGCCGGATACGTCATCGGCGAGGGCCGCGACCCGCGCGAGCTGGACCTGAAGGCCGTCGACGCCACCCTGACCAGCGGATCCGACACCCTGGCGAGCGGCCGCAGCGACGCCGTGCTCGGCGATCCGGCAGCCTCCGTCGCCTGGCTGGCCCGTACCGTCGCCCGCTTCGGGGTCCGGCTCCGCATGGGCCACCTCATCCTGCCCGGGTCCTGCACCCGCGCCGTGGACGTGGCCGCCGGGCGGACGTACACCGCCGATTTCACCGGGCTCGGCCCGGTGTCCCTCTCCTTCTCCTGAGGTGATCACCATCAGCACGAAGACGACCGCGAAAGCGACCGCCGCCATCGTCGGCTCCGGGAACATCGGGACCGACCTGCTCTACAAGCTCCTGCGCTCCCCGCACATAGAACCCCGCTGGATGATCGGCGTGGACCCCGCCAGCGAGGGCCTGGCCCGCGCCCGCCGCGCCGGACTCGAAGCCTCCCACGCGGGCGTGGACTGGCTGCTGGCCCAGGACGAGCTGCCGGACCTGGTCTTCGAGGCCACCTCCGCCTACGTGCACCGCTCCAACGCCCCGCGCTACGCCGAACTCGGCATCAAGGCCGTCGACCTGACCCCCGCCGCCGTCGGTCCCGCGGTCGTCCCGCCCGCGAACCTGACCGCCCACCTCGACCGGGCCAACGTCAACATGATCACCTGCGGCGGCCAGGCCACCATCCCCATGGTGTACGCCGTCTCCCGCGTGGTCCCCGTCGCCTACGCGGAGATCGTCGCCTCGGTGGCCTCCGTCTCGGCCGGCCCGGGCACCCGCGCCAACATCGACGAGTTCACCCGTACCACCTCCCGGGGCATCGAGGAGATCGGCGGCGCCGCCCGCGGCAAGGCCATCATCATCCTCAACCCCGCCGATCCACCGGTCATCATGCGCGACACCGTCTTCTGCGCGATCCCCGCCGACGCCGACCGCGAGGCCATCGCGGCCTCCGTCAAACAGGTCGCCGAGGACGTGGCCTCGTACGTACCCGGCTACCGGCTGCGCACCGAGCCGCAGTTCGACGACCCCTCCCCGCTGGGCGGCGGCATGGCCCGGGTCGCGATCTTCCTGGAGGTGGAGGGCGCAGGCGACTACCTGCCGCCCTACGCCGGAAACCTCGACATCATGACCGCCGCCGCCACCAAGGTCGGCGAGGAGTTCGCGAAGGGACTGCAGACATGACGGACCGCCCGAGCCGCTCGCGCTACTCCGACACCCTCGACATCCGGATCACCGACTCCTCCCTGCGCGACGGCTCGCACGCCAAGCGCCACCAGTTCACGGGCGAGGACGTACGGTCGATCGTCTCCGCCCTCGACGGTGCGGGGGTCCCCGTCATCGAGGTCACGCACGGCGACGGACTCGGCGGGTCCTCCTTCAACTACGGCTTCTCGAAGACCCCCGAGCAGGAGCTCATCAAGATCGCCGCCGAGACGGCGCGCCACGCGAAGATCGCCTTCCTGATGCTTCCGGGCCTCGGCGTGAAGGACGACATCCGCGCCGCCCACGGCAACGGCGGCCGGATCTGCCGGATCGCCACCCACTGCACCGAGGCCGACATCTCGGTCCAGCACTTCGGGCTCGCCCGCGAGATGGGCCTGGAGACCGTCGGCTTCCTGATGATGGCCCACTCCACCACCCCCGAGAACCTGGCCCGGCAGGCACGGATCATGGCCGACGCCGGCTGCCAGTGCGTGTACGTGGTCGACTCGGCCGGCGCCATGGTCATGGACGAGGTCACCGACCGGGTCGCGGCGCTCGTCGCCGAGCTCGGCGACGACGCCCAGGTCGGCTTCCACGGCCACGAGAACCTCGGCCTGGGCGTGGGCAATTCGGTCGCCGCCGTCCGCGCCGGCGCGCTCCAGATCGACGGCTCCACCCGGCGCCTCGGCGCGGGAGCCGGGAACACGCCGGTCGAGGCCTTCGCCGCCGTCTGCCGGAAGATGGGCATCCGCACCGGCATCGACGTCCTGAAGATCATCGACGCGGCCGAGGACGTGGTCCGCCCCGTCATGGACGACGAGTGCACCCTCGACCGCATGGCCCTGCTCATGGGCCACGCCGGCGTCTACTCCAGCTTCCTCAAGCACGCCTACCGCCAGGCCGAACGCTACGGGGTCTCCGGCGCGCAGATCCTCCTGCGCGCGGGCGAACGCCGCCTCGTCGGCGGCCAGGAAGACCAGCTCATCGACATCGCCGTCGAACTCGCCGCCGAAGCCCGCTAGTCACCCACCATCCCCGCGCAGCACACCCACAACGAAGTGGAGGGCCACCCCGTGACCGCAATCGAAGAAGAGCCCCGCGTCATCGAAGCCGCCGCCGTGCCCGTGAGGTTCGCCCGCGGCTGGCACTGCCTGGGACTCGCCGCCTCCTTCAAGGACGGAACCCCGCACGAGATCCAGGCCTTCGGGACCAAGCTCGTCGTCTTCCAGGGGGCCGACTCCGGCGAGCTGAGCGTCCTGAACGCCTACTGCCCCCACATGGGCGGCAACCTCGCCCACGGCACCGTCAAGGGCGACGCCGTCGCCTGCCCCTTCCACGACTGGCGCTGGTCCGGAGACGGCCGCTGCGCCGCCATCCCCTACGCCCGGCGGGTCCCGCCGCGCGCCAGGACCCGAGCCTGGCCCTCCCTGGAACAGAGCGGCCAGCTCTACGTCTGGCACGACCCGGAGGGCAACCCGCCGCCGCCCGAGGTCACGATCCCCGTCATCGAGGGCGTCGGCGACCCCGAGTGGAGCGACTGGAGCTGGAACTTCCTGCGCGTCGAGAACTCCAACTGCCGCGAGATCGTCGACAACGTCGTCGACATGGCGCACTTCTACTACGTGCACTACGCCTTCCCGCACTACTTCAAGAACGTCTTCGACGGTCACGTCGCCACCCAGTACATGGAGTCCACCCCGCGCGGCGACGTGGACCTCGGCACCCTCTCCACCGGCGGCGGCCTGCGCTCGGACGCTTCGTACTACGGCCCCTCGTACATGATCGACAAGCTGTGGAGCGACATCGGCGGCGGCGTCGAACTCGAATCGGTCCTCATCAACTGCCATTACCCGATCGACGGGAACAGCTTCATGCTCATGTACGGGACCATCGTCAAGAAGCTCCCCGGAATGAGCGACGAACAGGCCGCCGATGCCGCCCGCCTCACCTCCGAGGGCCTCGCCGTCGGCTTCGAGCAGGACGTCGAGATCTGGAAGAACAAGACGCGCATCGACAACCCCCTCCTCACCGAGGAGGACGGCCCCGTCTACCAGCTCCGCCGCTGGTACGAGCAGTTCTACGTGGACGCCGCCGACGTCAAGGACGAGATGGTCCGCCGCTTCGAGTTCGAGATCGACACCGCCCGCGCCACCGCCGCCTGGAAGGCCGAGGTCGCCGAGAACCTCGCCCGCCGCGCGGCCGGGACCCCGTGATGACCCCCGTCGCGTGCGGGGAGTGCGGCACCCAGGTGCTGTGCGAGAAGTTCAGCTCCGCCCACACCCAGGTCCAGTGGACCGAGGAGGCCGGAGCGGTCTGCCCGCGCATCGCGGCCGAGGTCGCGGCGGGCCGGCCCAGCGCCCGCGTCCGCTCCTGCGAGGCCCTGCGCGCGGGCATCGAGGCCGCCGTCCTGGCGGGCCGCCTGGAGGTGCCGGCCGATGTCTGACACCGATGGTCGTACGAAGTCCCGCGCCGCGGAGGTACGGAGCCCGGCCCCGGCTGCCGCCCCGGGCGGAGCCGGCGGCAGGCTGCCGGTCCGCGTCACGGACCGGATCCAGGAGACCCCCGAGGCGGTCTCCCTCGTGCTCGACGCGGAACTCCCGTACCGCCCCGGACAGTTCCTCACGCTCCGGGTGCCGGGCGGCGAGGCCCGCTGCTACTCCCTGGCCGGCTCACCGCACGCGGGGGACCCGCTGCGCATCACCGTCAAACGGGTCCCCGGAGGCGTCGGCTCCGGCTGGCTGTGCCAGGACGTGCGCATCGGCGACGAGCTGGAGACCCTGCCCCCCGCCGGTACCTTCACCCCGCCCGACCTGGACCGGGACCTGCTGCTGGTGGCGGGGGGCAGTGGGATCACCCCGGTGCTGTCGATCGCGAAGTCGGCGCTCGTGGCCGGCCGGGGCCACGTCGCGCTGGTGTACGCCAACCGCGACCCCGGCTCGGTGATCTTCCGCGACGAACTGTGGGGGCTCGCCGAGGAACACCCCGGGCGGCTCACCGTCGTGCACTGGCTGGAAACCCTCCAGGGACTGCCGACCGCCCCGCAGCTGGGCCCGCTCGTGGCTCCGTACGCGCACCGCGAGACCTACCTGTGCGGACCCGCTCCGCTGATGGACGCGGCGGAGACGGCGGTGCGGGCCTCGGGCGGCCAGGGCCGGTCCATCCACCGGGAGCGGTACTTCTCCCTCAGCGGGGACGTCTTCGCCCCGGCGGTGGCGGACCCGGCGGAGGCGAACCCGGCGGAGGCGGCCCCGGACCCGGGCGGCGCGACCGCCGAGGTGGAGTTCGAGGGGGTCTGGCACACCGTCGGCTGGGGACGGCAGACCCCCCTGCTGACCGCGCTGCTCGCCGCGGGCGTCCCCGCCCCGTACTCCTGCCGGGAAGGTGCATGCAGCGCCTGCTGCTGCCGGGTGCTGGAGGGCGAGGTCAAGATGGTCCGCAACGAGGTCCTGGCCCCCGAGGACCTGGCCGAGGGCTACGTCCTGGCCTGCCAGGCCCTGCCGCTCGGCGACCGCATCCGCGTCAGCTACGACGGCTGAACGGCGCCGACGGCCGCGGGCCCGGCCCCCTGGCGAGGGGTCGGGCCCGTAGTCGTTCACTCGTGCGTTGGGATACCACTACCCACTACATCCACTCGCTGAACCGCAGCCACCCCATCATGTTGTCCATCGCCTGCGCCGAGACCGCCGGTTCCAGGTCCCGCGCCGGCGCGGCAGCCGCCCGCCCCGGCCGGCCCGGCCCGTACAGCTCCCGCCACACCGACCGCGCGCAGGCCAGTACCGCCGGCGCGAGGCGGGCCGTCTCCCGGTCGCCCCGGCAGGAGGACACCGACACGGCCGCCACGGCCCGCCCGGCGCCCCGCAGCGGAGCGGCCACGCAGGAGATGCCCCGGAAGCTCTCCTCCCGGTCGTACGCCACCCCGCGCTCGCGGACCGCCGCAAGCTCCGAACGCAGCGCCAGCGGCCGGATCAGGGTGCGTGCGGTGCGCGGGCGCAGCCCCTGCGCGAGGACGTGCTCCACCGCGGCGGGATCGCTGAACGCGAGGATCGCCTTCCCGGCGGCCGTGCAGTACGCCGGCATCCTGCCGCCGACCCGCGAGGGCACCGTGGTGGCCTCCGAGCCGCCGATCCGCTCCAGGCACACCACTTCGGCCCCGTCGAGCACCGACAGGTGCACGACCCGGCCCGTCTGCTCGTGCAGCGCGTGCAGCAGCGGCAGCGCGGCCCGGCGCAGCCGGTTGTGGTGGGAGGCGAGCGCGCCCAGCTCCAGCATCCGCATGCCCATGCGGTAGTCCCGGCCCTCGCGGTCCAGCCAGCGCAACTGCACCAGCTGGTCGAGGATCCGGTGGGCGGAGGAACGTGGGATTCCGGAGCGGCGCACGACCTCGGTGAGCGACAGCCGCGGCTGTGGACCTTCGAAGGCGCCCAGCACTTTCGCGGCCTTCTCCAGCAGCGAAAGCGGTGCGAGCTCGGTCTCCGCGACCTGCTCCATGAACTGGTCAAGCACGACAAAACCCCCTGCGTGAGGCGTTGGGGCGACCCTGCCACGCGCCCCCGGCCGGAGGGAAGCACCCGGAGGTGTCTATTTCATTCAGTAATACTTCTAGTAGTCGTTCCGAGGAGTTCCGGGGGAGTTCCGGGGGAGTTCCGAAGAGCTCGGACGAGCTTCCCGCTCAGCGGGAACAGCTCGTTCCGCGCCCGGAGCACCCGGCGTACGTTCCTCGCCATCGATCCCGAACACCCGAAGATCCTTGATCTGAGAAGGGGACACCATGAGTGACGAAGAGGTCCTCGCAGCGGTCCGCGCCCTCGCCCCCGCCCTCCGCGAGCGCAGCGCAGAGGCCGAAAGCCTGCGCAAAGTCCCCGAGGCGAGCATCAAGGAACTCGCCGACACCGGCTTCTTCCGGCTGCTCCAGCCCAAGGCCCACGGCGGGTACGCCGCCGACCCCGCCCTCTTCTACGCCGCCGTCAAGGAGATAGCCAAGGCCTGCGGCTCCACCGGCTGGGTCGCCTCCGTCGTCGGCGTCCACCCCTGGCACGTCGCCCTCTACGACCCCCGCGCCCAGGAAGAGGTCTGGGGCCAGGACCGCGACACGCGGATCTGCTCCTCCTACGCCCCCACCGGCAAGGTCACCCCGGTCGACCGGGGGCACCCCCGGACGGAGTCTGGGGGAGGCTTCACCCTCAGCGGCCGCTGGCACTTCTCCTCCGGCTGCGACCACACCGACTGGGCCCTGCTCGGCGGACTGGTCACCGACGCCGAAGGCCGCCCCGTCGACATGCGGACCTTCCTGATCCCGCGGTCCCAGTACCGCGTCGACGAGGTCTGGGACACCGTCGGCCTGCGCGGCTCCGGCTCCAACGACATCGTCGTCGAGGAGGTGTTCGTCCCAGAACACCGCGCCCTCAGCTTCGGCCCCGTCACCGCCCTCCAGGTCCCCGGCCACCGCCTCAACCCCGAGCCGCTCTACCGGCTCCCCTACGCCTCCGTCTTCACCACCACCATCTCCACCCCCATCGTCGGCATCGCCGAAGGCGCCTACGAGGACTACGTCGCCGCGACCCGCGAACGCTTCCGCATCTCCTACGGCCAGCAGGTCGCCGAGGACCCCTTCGCCCAGGTCCGCATCGCCCGCGCCGCCAGCGACATCGACGCCTCCTGGCTCCAGCTCCAGCGCAACGTCTCGGAGCTCTACGCCCTCGCCCAACGCGGCGAGGAACTCCCCACACCGCTGCGCACCCGGGCCCGCCGCGACCAGGTCCTCGCCACCGAGCGCTGCGTCGCCGCCGTCGACCTCCTCATGGAGAACGCGGGCGGCAGCGCCATGCGCACCGGCCCCAACCCCGTCCAGCGCGCCTGGCGCGACGTCCACACCGGCCGCGGCCACGCCGCCAACGACCCGGAGCGGGCCCTGGTCCTGTTCGGGCAGGGCGCCCTCGGCCTCGACATCCAGGACACGATGCTGTGAGCGCGCAGGTCCTCACGTACGAGAACACCTCCCGCACCGCCAAGGCCGGCGGGATGACCCTGCATTACCACGAGGCCGGCCCGGTCGACGGGCCCGACGGATCCGGCACCCCCGTCGTGATCATGCTGCACGGCGGCGGGCCCGGCGCCTCCGGCTGGTCCAACTTCGGCGGCAACCTGCCCCACTTCGCCGCACGGTTCCGCACCCTGCTCGTCGACCAGCCCTGCTACGGCCGCTCCGACAAGCCGGAACCCGACCGCGACTACTTCGGCTTCAGCGCGAACGCCGTCATCGCCCTCATGGACGAACTCGGCATCGAGCGGGCGAACTTCATCGGCAATTCCCTCGGCGGAGGCACCGCCACCCGGCTCGTCCTGGACCACCCCGGACGCGTCGACAAGCTCCTGCTCATGGGCCCCGGCGGAATCTCGCTCAACCTCTTCTCCGCCGACCCCACCGAAGGCATCAAGCGGCTCTTCGAGTTCAGCCTCGACCCCGAGCCCACCCGCGAGCAGATGCGGACCTTCCTCACCACCCTCGCCCACGACCCGGCGATCGTCACCGACGCCCTCGTCGAGGAGCGCTACGCCCAGGCCACCGACCCCGAAGCCAGGCTCGGGAACGCCCGCATGGGCGCCTCCTTCGCCAAGTGGCCCGAGGCCGCCATGCTCTGGCGCGAAGCGCACCGCATCAGCCGGCCCGTCCTGCTGACCTGGGGCCGCGAGGACCGCGTCAACCCGGTCGACGGCGCCTTCCTCGCGCTGAAGACCATCCCCGACGCCCGTCTGCACGTCTTCCCGCACTGCGGGCACTGGGCGCAGACCGAGGCCGCCGACGAGTTCAACCGCCTCGCCACCGACTTCTTCCTCCACTGAAACCGCATCGATCCCGACATCGATCCCGGTATCGATCCCGGCACTGATCCGCGCATCGATCCCCGTTCTGATCCCCGCACCGATTCCACCGAGGAGTTTCCGCATGGACATCCGCGCACTCGGCTACCTCCGCATCGAGACCGCCGACCTCGCCGCCTGGCGCACCTACGTCCTCGACATCCTCGGCATGGCCGAAGCCGCAGGCACCACGGACACGCGGCTGGGCGTCCGCATCGACGACCGAACGCACCGCTTCCAGTTCGTCGCCGGGGCCCAGGACCGGCTGCTCGCCGCCGGTTTCGAGGTCGCGGGCGCCCGCGCCCTCGAAGACGCCGCCGCCGAGCTGGAGAGCGCCGGCCACCCCGTCAAGCAGGCCGACGCCGAGACCCTCGCCGACCGCCGCGTCCAGGGCCTCATCCACTGCGAGGACCCCAGCGGCAACCCCCTGGAGATCTACTGGGGCCAGGCCCAGGACCACACCCCGCTCGCAGCCCGGTACGGCAACCGGTTCGTCACCGGCGGCCGCGAAGGCAGCCTCGGCCTCGGCCACGTCGTCCTGCCCGCCGCCGACACCGAGGCCACCCTCGACTTCTACGAGAACCTCCTCGGCTTCCAGCTCCGCGACTCGATGCGGCTGCCCCCGGTCGCCGTCCCCACCGGCAAGCCCGGCCAGGACTTCTACTGGATGCACTTCCTCAGCCCCAACCGCCGCCACCACAGCCTCGGCCTCTACCCCGGCGCGCTGCCGCCCGGCATCGTGCACTTCATGGTCGAGCTGGAGACCCTCGACGACGTCGGCTACTGCCTCGACCGCATGAACGCGGCGGGCATCCCCATCGCCTCCACCCTCGGCCGGCACTCCAACGACCACATGGTCTCCTTCTACGCCCAGGCCCCCGGCGGCTTCCAGGTCGAGTGCGGCTGGGACGGCCTGCTCGTCGACCCCGCCACCTGGACCGCGAAGGAGATCACCGCGGACAGCTTCTGGGGCCACCAGTGGAACGGCTGACCGGCCCCGCCGCCGACGCGGTCGACCCGGCGGCCCCGGTCGATCCCGCCGCCTTCCGCGAGGTCCTCGGCGCCTTCGCCTCCGGCATCACCGTGGTCGCGGCCGTCGCGGACGACGGCCGCCCGGCCGGGCTGGCCTGCCAGTCCTTCGCCTCCCTCTCCCTCGATCCGCCGCTGGTCCTGCTCTGCGTGGGCAAGGGCTCCTCCAGCTGGCCCAAGGTCCGGGCCGCCGGCCGCTTCGGCGTCAGCATCCTCGCCGAGGAGCAGCGCGCCGTGTGCGAGGCCCTCGGCCGCCGCGGTGAGGACAAGTTCGCCGACGTCGACTGGGAACTCTCCGCCCACGGAGCCGTCCGCGTCAGCGGGGCCCTCGCCACCGTCGACTGCGCCCTCGAAGAGGTCCACGAGGCGGGCGACCACTACCTCGTCACCGCCCGGGTCCTCGAACTGAGCGCCCGCGACGGCGGATCACCCCTCCTCTACTACCGCAGCGACTACGCCACGGGAGCCTTCGGATGACCGCCGAGCACGCCACCGAGCACGCCTACGACGTGGTGGTCGTCGGCTCCGGCGCCGCCGGGTTCGCCGCCGCCGTCACCGCCCGACTGCGGGGCCTGAGCGTCCTCGTCGTGGAGAAGACCGACATGTACGGGGGCTCCACCGCCCTGTCCGGCGGCGCGATCTGGGTCCCCGGCAACTTCCACCTCGACCGCGCCGGCCTCGCCGACACCCGCGAGAAGGCCCGCGCCTACCTCGACGCCACCGTCGGCGACCGGGTCCCGGCCGCGCGCAAGGACGCGTACCTCACCCACGGGCCGCGCATGGTCCAGGAGTTCCACGACCGCACCGAGATCCGCTTCATGTACACCCCCGGCTACTCGGACTACTTCCCCGAGGCCCAGGGCGGCATGGCGCAGGGCCGCTCCATCGAACCCTGCATCGTCGACTTCAAACGGCTCGGCGGGCTCGGCGCCTCCATGCGCCGGGCCGGACTGCCCACGTACGGGCTGACCATGACCTCGTACGACTTCCGCTTCCTGAACATGGTCAGCCGGACCTGGGCGGGCAAGAAGACCTCCCTCAAGGTCGGCCTGCGCGCGGTCAAGGCGCTGGCCACGGGCCGCAAGCTGCTCTCCCTCGGCGAGGCGCTCGTCGCCCGCATGCGGCTCTCCCTGGAGGCCCTCGGCGGCGAACTGTGGCTGTCGGCGCCCCTGACCGGCCTGGTCACGGACCCGGCCGGCCGGGTGACGGGCGTACGGGTCCTGCGCGCCGGGCGCGAAGTGACCGTAGCGGCGCGGGGCGGGGTGGTGCTGGCCTCGGGCGGGTTCTCGCACGACCAGGCACTGCGGGAGAAGCACCTGCCCGCGCCCACGTCCACGGCCTGGACGCACGCCGCGGAGGGCCAGACCGGCGACGCCCTGAAGCTCGGTGAGGAACTGGGGGCCGCCACCGACCTGCTGGACAAGGTCTGGGGCGCGCCGTCGGTGTGCCCGCCGGGGGAGAAGCCCTTCTTCCTCGTCGCCGACCGGGGCATCCCCGGCATGGTCATCGTCAACGAGGCGGGGGAGCGCTACGCCAACGAGGCCCTGCCGTACCACGCGTTCGTGGACCGGATGTACGCCGCCGACCGGCCCGAGGCGTCGACCGTGCCGTCCTGGCTGATCCTGGACGCCCGCTCCAAGGCCCGGTACATCTTCGCCGGCCTCTTCCCCGGGCAGCCCTTCCCCAAGAAGTGGCTCGAGAGCGGCTTCCTGAAGAAGGCCGACACCGTGGAGGAGCTGGCCCGGCAGATCTCGGCCCCCGGCCTGCCCGCCGCGATCGCCCGCTTCAACTCCTTCGCGGAGGTGGGCACCGACAAGGACTTCGGGCGGGGGGAGAGCGTCTACGACCGCTACTACGGCGACCCGACGCTGCCCAACCCGAACCTGGCGCCGATCGAGAAGGGCCCCTTCTACGCGGTCCCCGTGCACCCGGGGGACATCGGCACCAAGGGCGGCCTCGTCACCGACACCGACGGCCGGGTGCTCCGCGAGGACTCCACCCCGATCCCGGGCCTCTACGCCTCCGGCAACTGCTCGGCGGCGGTGATGGGGGAGACCTACCCCGGGCCGGGCGCGACGATCGGCCCCGCCATGGCCTTCGGCTGGGCCGCCGTCAACGCGATCGCCGCCCGGCTCGCCTAGGAGAGCTTGCCGCCGTAGTCGGGCAGCTTGACGGTGCGCTCGGCGTGGCCGCCCACCAGGTCGCTCTGGTTGTTGCCGATGTTGGCGATGATCGTGTAGCCGCGGGCCTCGATCTCCGCGCGCTTGGCCGTCTTGTAGGCGCTGACCTCACCGAACAGTGCGGGCAGATCGCGCACGTAGAGGCCCGAGACGGGGTAGCCGACCGCCTTGAGGTTGCGCTCGGTGAGGGAGTACACGATCCCCGGGCGGGCGGTGACGAAGAAGATCGCGACCCCGCGGTCGTTCGCGTACCGGGTCAGCTCGCGGACCTGGGCGATCGCGGGGGTCGGGAAGGTCCAGAACCAGTGGAAGTCCGTCTCCAGCGACGAGTTGTCGATGTCGAGGACGATCGCCGGCTTCTCACCGGCCGGCGATGCGGCGATGCGCTGCTCGATCCCGGGGCGGGCCGCGTCGATGACGGCGGAGACGTCGCGCTGCCAGGTGGCGTAGTCGATGCCCAGGATCGCCGCGTTGCCGCCGGGCGCGGAGGCGGTGACGGCGCTGACGGCGGCGACCGGCTTGGCGGGGGCAGCCTGGGAGGCGGTGGCGGGAACCAGGGCCAGTACGGCTGCGGCCACTGCGGCGGCCGTGGTACGGGTGCTGCGCATGGGGGACGCTCCTCGATCACATGTTGGCATGTACGTGACCAGGCTGGAGATCGTCCGCCCTCGTGTCTACTGGCTGGTAAGTAACTTTTCATGGCGGGGCGGTGAACCTCCGTCACATGTGATGCGTGACGCGCCGCGCTAGGTGTCGCAGTCCAGCACCGTGTGGCACAGCCCGCAGCGGGCCCGGACCGGCCCGCGGTGGGTCGGCAATCGCAGTCGCTGCCCGCACACCGGGCACGGGAAGCCCACCCGCAGTCCGCCCGCGTGCACCTCGAAGCCGTACGCCGCCCCGGGCGCGGCGGCCCCGGCCCGACGGGCCGCCGCGTACCGCAGCCGCTCCGTCCGGCCCGCGGCCGCCAGGGGGGCCCGGCGCAGGTCCCGGTCGGCTCGGGCGCGGCCGCGCACGTACGCCTCGTAGGCCTGCGGGCCGGTGAACCACGCGGAGAGGTCCTCGCCGCCGAGGAACCGGCCGCGCTTCGCGAGGACGTAGCCGAACTCCTCCGGGGTGAGGTAGCCGAGCTTCTGGTGGGTGAGCTCGTCCTCCCGGTAGGCGTCGAGCAGCAGCCAGCCGGCGCCGAGGAGGGCGGCGGCGGTGTCGGTGAGGATCTCGTTGTCGGGGGTGGTGGGGAAGCGCAGGTCCAGCCGGTGCAGCAGTACGTGCGTGACCTCGTGGGCGAGGGCGGCCGCCAGATCGCGGCGGTGGACGCGGAAGCGGTCGTTGACCTCGACGAAGTACTCGGGCCCGGCGGCCAGTTCCACGGTCGCCGCCTCCTCCATCGCGCGGAATCCCACGATCAGGCGCGCGTCGGGCAGGCGCAGGGCGCGGACCATCGCGGAAGCCACCCGGTGGGCGCCCGGGTACAGGTCCTCGGAGGCGGGGAAGGCGGCGTCGGCGGGGGCGAAGGGGGTGTCGTAGGCGCGGATCCCGTCGGCGGACAGTCGTCGGAACAGTGCGGTGACGGCGGCGCGGACCGTCTCCAGATGAGGAAATCCGTGCTCGATCGGGCTGCTGCGCCGCTTGTTGTGCGTCATGGAGTCCCTCCGGCCGGAAGTTGTCCGAAAACGCGTTCTTGATGGCCTCCGCGAGAAGGGTGTGTCATGTCCCCGTCACCCGGGCGGTCCATCCCACCCGCCCCGGGGTGACGCGCACGGCCCAACCCCCCACGAAAGGCAGTGTGTCGACTGTGTCCAGCCTCGTCACCACCCTCAAGCGCGCCCTCGCCGTCGGAGCCGTGGCCCTCGCGGCCGTCAGCCTCCAGCCCGGCACCGCGAGCGCCGGCACGGCGCCCGTGGTCGGCGGAACCCGCGCCGCCCAGGGAGAGTTCCCCTTCATGGTCCGGCTCTCCATGGGCTGCGGCGGCGCCCTCTACACCCAGCAGATCGTGCTCACCGCCGCCCACTGCGTCGGCAGCTCCGGCAACAACACCTCCATCACCGCCACCGCCGGAGTCGTCGACCTCAACAGCTCCAGCGCCATCAAGGTCAAGTCCACCAAGGTGCTCCGGGCCCCCGGCTACAACGGCACGGGCAAGGACTGGGCCCTGATCAAGCTCGCCAAACCCATCAACCTGCCCACCCTCAAGATCGCCGACACCAAGGCCTACGACAACGGCACCTTCACCGTCGCCGGCTGGGGCGCCACCCGGGAAGGCGGAGGCCAGCAGCGCTACCTGCAGAAGGCCACCGTCCCCTTCGTCTCCGACGCCTCCTGCCAGGAGTCCTACGGCAGCTCCCTCGTGCCCGCCGAGGAGATCTGCGCCGGATTCGACGCGGGCGGCGTCGACACCTGCCAGGGCGACTCGGGCGGCCCCATGTTCCGCCGGGACAACGCCAACGCCTGGATCCAGGTCGGCATAGTCAGCTGGGGCGAGGGCTGCGCCCGCCCCGACTACCCCGGCGTCTACACGGAGGTCTCCACCTTCGCGGCGGCGATCAAGAGCGCGGCCGCCACCCTCTGACCGCCCCCGGGTCCCATTGCTCCCCTCCTCGTCCTCCCGGCCCATGCGACAGTGGCCGGAAGGACGAGGCGCAATGCCCCACATGTCCGTAACGTCGACGGAAGTCCCGTGAGGCCGGAACGACACCGTTCCGGCCTTGCGGCATGCTCCCGGCGGTCTGCTGTGCGGTTGCGGGCCGAGGCGCCCGCAGGTCCCATGGAGAGATCCCACCCGGTGGGACTGCCGGGGAAACAGGGACTGCACAGGCAACGGGCGACAGTGGGGCAGGCGGCGCATGGCGATCAGAGTGATCATCGCGGACGACCAGGAGATGGTCAGGACCGGCTTCCGGATGATCCTCGAAAGCCAGCCGGACATCGAGGTGGTCGCCGACGTCGAAGACGGCGAAGCGGCCCTCGCGGCCGTCGCCGCACACCGCCCCGACGTCCTCCTCCTCGACATCCGCATGCCCAAGCTCGACGGGCTCGAAGTCACCCGCCGGCTCTCCGGCCGCGACACCCCCCGCATCGTCATCGTCACCACCTTCGACCTCGACGAGTACGTCCACGCGGCGCTCCAGGGCGGAGCGTCCGGCTTCCTCCTCAAAGACGCGAGCCCGGCCATGCTGGTTGAAGCGGTACGGGCGGCAGCCGTCGGAGACTCCCTCGTCTCACCCGCCATCACCGTCCGGTTGCTCCGCGAAATGGCCCACCGCACCCCGGCCGCCGCCGCGGCCGCCCGCCGCCCGGCGGAGCCCCTCACGGACCGGGAACGCGAGGTCGTGCGCTGCCTCGCGCGCGGGCTGACCAACGCCGAGATCGCCGGGGAGCTCTTCGTCTCCCTCTCCACGGTCAAGACCCACCTGGCCAACGTCCAGGCCAAACTGGACGCCCGCAACCGCGTGGAAATCGCCGCCTGGGCCTGGGAAGCGGCCTGGCAGGCACCCCGGCGTGACCCACCCCCACCCCCCGACCACCCCTGACCGCCACACGGGCGGCCCGGGACGAAACCGGCCCGGCGGCTGTTGGGGCGCCGGGGGACGACGCTCCCGCCGCTGTCCGAGCGCCGCCGGGCAATATCAGCCCCGCCTTTCGCGTGCCACGGGCCAGAGCCGGTCCCGCCGCTGTCCGGGCGTCGCCGGGCGAAATCAGCCTCGCCGGCGTTTGAGGCGCGGGGTCTGGGGCGGCGCCCCGGGAAGCCGGCGCACGCCGTTCCCGACGACCCCGGCCACCACGGGTACGGGCAGCGCCCGGGCGAACCGCGGTCTCCGCATGCGCCGAAGCCCCCACACCTCCGGCGGAGCCATCCGCACCCCGGTCGGAGCCACCGGGACGCGGCCCCGTACCACCGGCGGAGCCGACACGACGCTCCGGGACTCGGTATGAGCCCCCTGGGGCCATGGGCCCGCCGCCACCCCTACGCCGCGGACTGGATCCGCATCATCCTCTCGCTCACCCTCCTCTCCCTCGTCACCTTCGAGGGCGTCGTCCTCGCCCGCCAGCCCAGCACCCCGCACGCCGCCGTCTGGGTGTCCGGCATCCTCGTCTGCCTCAGCGCCGTGCCCTGGCCGCACATCCCGCTGCTCGCCCGCGCCTGGTTCGCCGCCGCCGTCACCTGGGCCGTCACCCTCTCCCTCCTCTTCAGCAACCTCCCCCTCGTCGTCTGGGGCGGCGGCGAGGCCGTCGCCCTGCTCGTCCTCCTCACCCAGGTACTGCTCCGCGCCCCCGCCCGCACCGCCGCCGTCCTCGGCCCCCTTCTCGCCCTCGGCTCCATGGCTGCGCCCGTCCGCGACGCGGACCCGGGCCGCTTCACGCTGCTCTTCTCCGTACTCGCCGTCGTCGTCACCGCGTACTCCCTGCTCCTGCGCCTGCAGTCCGTCCAGCGGGTCCGCGAGCTGCGCGCCGTACGCAGCGCCGAGCGCCTGGAACTGGCCCGTGAGCTCCACGACCTCGTCGCCCACCACGTGACGGGGATCGTCGTCGAGGCGCGCGCCGCCCGCTACACCAAGGTCTCCGCGGAACGCGCCGGCGAGATCTTCGGCCGCATCGAGACGGCCGGGGACGAGGCGCTCGGCTCCATGCGCCGCCTGGTCAAGATCCTCCGCGAGGGCGCCGAGGACGCCGATCCGGAGAAGGGCAGGGGCGCCGCCAAGCCCGGCTCCGCCGGCACGGCCCCCGTCGCCGGCCTCCGGGAGATCCGCGGGCTGACGGAACGGTTCGCCGCCACCGGCCCGCCCGTAGTCCTCTACGTGGAGCAGGGCCTGGAGGCCCGGCTCCCCGCCGACGTCGCCGCCACCGCCCACCGCATCGTGCTCGAAGCCCTCACCAACATCGGCAAGCACGCCGCGACCGCCACCGCCGTCCGGGTCGGCCTGCGCACCGTCCCGGCCGGCCTGGAAGTCCGGATCGCCGACGACGGCGGCCGCCCCGCGAAGCTCTCCGAGAACGCCCGCGGCGGCGGCTACGGCCTCGTCGGCATGGCCGAACGCGCCGAGGCCCTCGGCGGCTCCCTCACCGCCGGCCCCGCCCCGGAGGGCGGCTGGCTCGTCACGGCACTCCTGCCTCTCTGACACGCACCCACTTGTCGATTATCGATATGGTCCGCTAGGGTCGGGCATATCGAAAAACGATAGGGGGGAACGCGGTGAACACGCGATTCACGAAGATCCTGGCCTCACTGACCCTTGGGCTGGCGATCCTCTGGGGGCTCACCTTCCTCGGCACGGCCGTCTCACACCTGGGCGACGACGGAGCCGTCTGCGTAAAAACCGGCTTCTGGGCCAACGCCACCCTGGAGGGCGGCCTCCCGGTCGGCCAGGGCGTGGAGGCATCCAGCAGCACCGCACGGCTCTGCCAGAACAACCCCTCCACGGCGCAGCGCGCCGCCGACCTCGGCGGCCAACTGCCCTGGACGCTGTTCGCCTCCGTGGCCCTGCTGCTCTTCTCCCGATTGCTCGACGCCGTCGTGTCCGAAGGGCCGTTCACCGACAAGGTGGCCCGACGGCTCACCGTCCTCGGCTGGTTCGTCACTCTGGGCACACCGCTCGCGGGCCTCGTCGTAGGCTGGTCGCAATCCTGGCTCGCCGCGAGCATGGTGCCCATGCTCGACTCCGGACCGACGGTCTCCGACCCGCAGGTGCTCATCCTCGCCGGCCTCGCCGCCGTCATCATGGGGAAGATCATGCGCGAGGGCGTGCGCATGCGAGAGGACCTCGAAGGGACCATCTGATGCCCGAAGAGGAACTCCACGCGATCCGGATCCACCTCGACCGGATCCTGGCCGAGCGCGGCATGACGCTCACCGAACTGGCCGCACAGGTCGGCATCACCGTCGTCAACCTGTCCGTGCTCAAGAACGGACGGGCCAAGGCCATCCGCTTCTCCACACTGTCCAGGATCTGCGACGTCCTCCAGTGCCAGCCGGGAGACCTCATCACCCACGACCCCACCGAGCCGTCGGCCTAAGCCGCCTGGTCCGTCTCAGTGGCCGACCGGCCGAAGAACCGTCGCCGCGCGCCACGTATTCTCGGTGACCATGAACACCAGGGACATCGACGACAACGTCACCGCCGAGCTGGCCCGGCTCAGGGACAGCATCGACAACATCGACGCCGCCGTGGTGCACATGCTCGCCGAGCGGTTCAAGTGCACCCAGCAGGTCGGCCACCTCAAGGCCCGCCACCAGCTGCCCCCGGCCGACCCGGGCCGCGAGGCCAGCCAGATCGCCCGGCTGCGCCAGCTCGCCGAGAACGCCAAGCTCGACCCCGCCTTCGCCGAGAAGCTCCTCAACTTCATCATCGCCGAGGTCATCCGCCACCACGAGACGATCGCCGCAGGCGAGGGCGAGGGTGAGAGCGCAGGCGCAGGCGCAGAATAGGCGCTGGGGCCCGGCGCCGGCATCCGGCAGCATGGGCCCCATGTCCGCACTGACGCGCAACGAAGCGCAGCTCCGAGCCCGACTCCTCGACGTCCGGCACTACGAGGTCGCCCTCGACCTCACCACCGGCGACGAGACCTTCGAGTCCCGCACCGTCATCCGGTTCACCGCACGCACCGCCGGCGACACCTTCGTCGAGCTGAAACCGGACGAACTGCGCTCCGCCGCCCTCGACGGACACCCCCTGGACCCGGCCGCCCTCACCGACGGCCGCCTCCCCCTCACCGGCCTCACCGAAGGCCCCCACGAACTCCGCATCGCCGCCCGCATGCGCTACTCCCGCACCGGCGAAGGCCTGCACCGCTTCACCGACCCCGCGGACGGCGAGACGTACGTCTACACCCAGATGTTCCTCGACGACGTCCAGCGCGTCTTCCCGGCCTTCGACCAGCCCGACCTCAAGGCCGTGTTCGAGTTCACCGTCACCGCCCCCGCGCACTGGACCGTCCTCGCCAACGGCATCACCACCCGCATCGGCGAACGCCTCGGCGACGGCGGCGACGGCTCGGGCGACGGCTCCGCCCCCGAAGCCGGCATCTGGGCCTCCGCCCCCACCCCCGTCATCTCCACCTACCTCGCCGCCGTCGCCGCCGGCCCCTGGCACAGCATCCGCACCGAACACGCCGGGCTCCCCTTCGGCATCCACTGCCGCCGCTCCCTCGCCCCCCACCTCGACGCCGACGCGCAGGAGATCCTCGACCTCACCACCGCCTGCTACGACCGCTTCCACGACAAGTTCACCGAGCCCTACCCCTTCGACTCCTACGACCAGGCCTTCGTACCCGAGTTCAACGCCGGCGCCATGGAGAACCCCGGACTGGTCACCTTCCGCGACGACTACGTCTTCCGCTCCGCCGTCACCGACGCCGAACGCCAGCGCCGCGCCGTGACCATCGCGCACGAGATGGCCCACATGTGGTTCGGCGACCTCGTCACCCTCAGCTGGTGGGACGACATCTGGCTGAACGAGTCCTTCGCCGAGTTCATGGGCTACCAGACCCTCATCGAAGCCACCCGCTTCACCGAGACCTGGACCGGATTCGGCATGGAACGCAAACCCTGGGGCTACGACGCCGACCAGCGCCCCTCCACCCACGCCGTCGCCCCGGACGCCGACGCCGTCCCCGACACCGCCTCCGCCCTCCTCAACTTCGACGGCATCTCCTACGCCAAGGGCGCCTCCGCCCTGCGCCAACTCGTCGCCTGGCTCGGCGAGAAGGACTTCCTGGCCGGCATCAACACCCACTTCGCCCGCCACAAGTTCGCCAACGCCTCCCTCGCCGACTTCGTCGACTCCCTCGCCGCCCACACCGACCGCGACGTCCACACCTGGGCCGAGACCTGGCTGCGCACCACCGGCGTCGACACCCTCACCCCCCGCCTCCAGGAGAGCCACGGAGGCTGGACCCTCACCGTCGACCGCACCGGAAACCGCCCCCACCACATCGCCGCCGGCCTCTACGACCGCGCCCCCGACGGAGCCATCGAACCGCGCGAGGTCCTCGCCCTCGACGTCCCCTCCGACGAGGTCCTCTCCGTGAGCGGCCCGCGCCCCGCCCTCCTCGTCCTCAACGACGGCGACCTCACCTACGCCAAGGTCCGCCTCGACGAGACCTCCCTGGAAACCGCCCTGCGCGGCATCTCCCGCATCCCCGACCCGCTCACCCGCGCCGTCGTCTGGAACTCCCTGCGCGACATGGTCCGCGACGGCGAACTCGCCGCCGCCGACTACCTGGCCACCGCCGAAGCCCACGTGCCGGACGAAACCGACCTCGCGATCGTCCAAGGCGTCCTCGGCTTCACCCGCGCCCAGATCGCCGACCGCTACACCATCCCGCTCCACCGCGGCGACGCCCTCACCACCCTCACCACCATCGGCCGCGACCTGCTGCGACGCACCGAGGACGGCACCGACCCCGGCCTGCGGCTCCTCGCCGTCCGCACCCTCGCCGACAGCGCCACCCAGCCCGACACCATCGCCGGCTGGCTCGCCGAAGGCACCGTCCCCGGCGGCCCCGAACTCGACCCCGAACTGCGCTGGCGCATCCTCGCCCGCCTCTGCGTCCTCGGCGCGGCCGGGGAAGCCGAGATCGACGAAGCCCTCGCCGCCGACCCCAGCGCCACCGGCCGGGAAGGCGCCGCCCGCTGCCGCGCCGCCCTCCCCACGGCCGAGGCCAAGGCCGCCGCCTGGGAGCGCCTCTTCCGCGACGACTCCCTGTCCAACTACCTCTTCACCGCCACCGCCCAAGGCTTCTGGCAGCCCGAACAGGCCGACCTGGTACGGGAGTACGTACCGCGGGCCTACGCCGAGGCCGTCACCCTCGCCGCCCGCCGCGGCCCCGCCATCGCCGACGCCGCGGGCCGCTGGGCCCTCCCCGGCCACGAGATCACCGAAGCCAACCTCGAGGCCGGCTACGCCGCCCTGACCTCCCCCGACATCACCCCGCTCCTCCACCGCAAACTCGCAGACCACCTCGACGACCTCACCCGAGCCCTACGAGCCCGCCGCTGACCCCAGCCCCCCCGCCTCAAACGCCGGCGAAAATCCAGCCCCTCCGGCGTTTGAGGAGCAGGGGTCCGGGGGCTGGTCCCCGGCAACGGCGCCGCACGCGGCAAAGGGTCCGGGCGGAGCCCGGGGAGCGGGCGAAGGGTGGGTAGGGGACCCAGCCCCGCAGGGCCGGACCAGCCACCCCCGCCCACCGGCGCGAGGCTGCCCCCCGGACACCCCGGCGGCTTGAAATCAACCACGCATAAACCCGGGCGGTTACCCCATTCGGGTCGGATCGTTGTACCCCCGGGTGCCCCACCCCAGCCGAGCGGCACCACCCGCCGCCGATCCGTTCCCGTGAGGACAACCGCATGACAGCGCCCCCCGGCACAGGCAGACGCGGCACCTCCCCGCTCGCCGGCGGACCCCACGGCCCCGACGCCCTGCAACCACTCCTCGCCACCGTCCTCGACGCCCTGCGCACCGGCGCCCGCGCCCGCGGCGGACCGCTCCCGGCCGGCGGACCCGAGGCCGTCACCGCCCGCGTCACCGCCGCACTGGGCGAGGTGTTCCCCGACCACGGACACGGCGACCACGAAGCACTACGGACCCTCGTCCACACCCTCACCGCCGGCGCGGCCGACCCCGCCGAACCCCTGTGCGCAGCCCACCTGCACTGCCCGCCCCTCGCCGTCGCGGCCGCCGCCGACCTCGCCGCCAGCGCCCTCAACGCCTCCCTCGACTCCTGGGACCAGGCCCCCGCCGCCTCCGCCCTCGAAACCCTCCTCACCCGCACGCTCGCCGCGGAGTTCCACGACACCCCCCACCCCGACGCCGTCCTCACCACCGGCGGCACCGAAGCCAACCACCTCGCCCTCCTCCTCGCCCGCGAACGCCACGGCCCCCACCTCACCGTCCTGCACGGCGCCAACGCCCACCACTCCATCCCGCGCGCCGCCTGGCTCCTCGGCCTGCCACCCGCCCGCAGCCTCCCCACCCCCACCGGCACCCTCACCCCCGCCACCCTCGCCGAGGCCCTCGCCGCCACCACCGGCCCCGTCCTCGTCACCGCCACCGCCGGCACCACCGACGCCGGCCTCATCGACCCCCTCGACGCCCTCGCCGACCTCTGCGACCACCACGGCGCCGACCTCCACATCGACGCCGCCTACGGCGGCCTCCTCCACCTCAGCCCCCGCCACCGCCCCAAACTCGCCGGCCTGCACCGCGCCCGGTCGATCACCCTCGACCTGCACAAACTCGGCTGGCAACCCATCGCCGCCGGACTCCTCACCGTCCCCGACACCACCCTCCTCGCCCCCCTCGCGCACCGGGCCGACTACCTCAACGCCTCCGACGACACCCGAGCCGGCCTGCCCGACCTCCTCGGCCGCTCCCTGCGCACCACCCGCCGCGCAGACGCCCTCAAGATCGCCGCCACCCTGCGCTCCCTCGGCCGAGACGGCCTCACCCACCTCATCGACCGCACCTGCGCACGCGCCGACCAGCTCGCCCGACTCCTCGAAGCACACCCCGCCTTCGAACTCCACGCGGCGCCCACCATCAGCACCGTCCTGTTCCGGCCCACCCACGCCGACGACACCGCACTCGCCACCCTCCGCCGCACCCTCCTCCAGGGCGGCACCGCCGTACTGGGCAGGGCCACCGCCGACGGCCGCCTCTGGCTCAAGGCCACCCTGCTCAACCCCCACACCACGGCGGGGGACCTGGACGCCCTCGTGAACCTCCTGGAAGGCAGCACCCACCGATGACCGCCCAGCTCGATGCACCCCACGACCTCGTCGGAATCGGCATCGGCCCCTTCAATCTCTCCCTCGCCGCACTCGCCCACGGCCTGCCCCAGCAAGGCGCCGCAGAACTCGCCACCGCCTTCTACGACCAGCGCCGCGACTTCCGCTGGCACCCCGGACTCCTCATCGACGGAGCCACCCTCCAAGTCCCCTTCCTCGCCGACCTCGTCACCCTCGCCGACCCCACCAGCCCCTGGTCGTTCCTCAGCTACCTCAAGCACAAGGAACGCCTCTTCCCCTTCTACTTCGCCGAGAACTTCCACATCCAGCGCGCCGAATACGACGCCTACTGCCGCTGGGTCGCCGGCCGCCTGCCCGGACTCCACTTCGGCCACCAGGTAGACGCCGTCCGCTGGAACCCCGAACGCGACCTCTTCGAAGTCGACTTCACCCAACTCGACACCGACGGAGAAGCCGAAGCCCTCGGCCGCACCTACACCCGCAACCTCGCCCTCGGCATCGGCACCGCCCCCTACGTCCCCGAGCCGCTGCGCCCCCTCGCCGAAGCCCCCACCGTCCCGGTGATCCACTCCTCCGAGTACCTCGACAACCGACAGCGCATCCTCGGCGCCGACCACGTCACCGTCATCGGATCGGGCCAGTCCGGCGCCGAGGTCTTCCTCGACCTGCTCCGCTCCCGCCCCGCCGGCCGCGAACGCCTCACCTGGCTCGCCCGCACCCCCTCCTTCGCCCCCATGGAGTACTCCAAGCTCGGCCTGGAACACTTCACCCCCGACTACACCCGCTACTTCCACTCCCTCCCCGAACCGGTCCGCGACCGCCTCGTCCCCGCCCAGTGGCAACTCCACAAGGGCATCGACGCCGCCACCATCGCCGCCATCCACGAGGAGCTCTACCGCCGCACCCTCGACGGAGGCTGGCCCGACGCCGTCCTCACCCCCGGAGTCAGCGTCCGCACCGCCGGCCGCGTCGCCACCACCAAGGTCGAACTCCACCTCGAACACGTGGAGCAGGGCGCCCGCTCACGCCTCACCACCGACGCCGTCGTCCTCGCCACCGGCTACCGCGAACGCCCTCTCGGCCGCCTCCTCGCAGGACTCGACCCCTACCTGCGCAAGGACTCCTCCGGCCGCCCCCGCATCGACGACCGCTACCGGATGATCACCGACCCGGCCGTCACCGGCAGCGTCTTCGTCCAGAACGGCGAACGCCACACCCACGGCGTAGGAGCCCCCGACCTCGGCCTCGCCGCCTGGCGCAGCGCCGCCATCCTGAACACCCTGACGGGCAAGGAGCCCTACCCCCAGCCCACCCGCACGGCCTTCACCACCTTCGGCCTCGAACAGCGGGAGCACGCCCGGCCCCAACCCGCCGGCGAACTGCTCCCACTGGTCGAGCACCCGTAAGGAGAAACGTTCAGAAGACCGCCGTCTTCAAAGACCGACGCCTTAGAAGACCGACGCTTTAGAAGACCGGTGTCCCGGCTCGGGTCAGCCGCCAGTCCACGGACGCGAACTGCGCCGGGTCCACCGTCCCCTTCGCCTTCACCCACTGGATGATCGTGTTGCGTATTTCATCCGAGTTCGCCCACAGCTGCTTGGACTGCGGCACGTGCGGGAAATTGCCGCCGCCCGAAGCCCGGTAGTTGTTCACCGCCAGTACGAACTGCGCCGCCGGATCCACGGGCTTCCCCTGGAACGACAGCCCCGAGATCCGCGAACCCACCGGCTCGGAGACGTCGATGTCGTACGTCAACCCGTACACGGCGTCGTAGTTGTAGTCCGGCGTACCCTCCGCGTTCGTCAGCTTCGCCGGATCCACCACGTCACCGGGAGCCGTCCGCACGTAGTACTTCGCCGAATACTCCAGATAGTCCTTGATCTGCGCGCCCGTCAGCAGCCGCGCTTCCAGCGTGTTCTCGAACGGATACAGACCCGCCGCATCCCTGATCGTCACCTGCCCGGCCGGAATCGCCGCCGTCCGCGAGAAACACGAAGCCTGCGACAGCACCGGCAGCGCACCCCACTCCGTACCCGCCAGCGCACCCTTCACCGTCTCCGCCTGCACGTGGTTGATCAGATCGATGATCGCCACGTCCTTGACCGGCCCGTCCCCCGAGGACATCGCCTGCGTCGACGTACCGATCACCTGGTTCACATACGCCACGACCTTGCGGTGCTCGTCCGACAGCAGCCCCACGATCTCCGGGTCCTCCACCGCCGCATTCGAATTCAGCACCCGGGCCGACACCTTCGACACCGACCAGCAGCCCTTCGCCCACGTCAGCTCGAAGTCGAACAGCGTCAGCCGCTGCCCCCACTTCAGCGGCTCGGACAACACCACGTCCTTGCCCGTCGCCTTGTTCCGCACCCGGTACTCCGGGATCTCCGTATGCGCGTGCCCCACCAGGATCGCGTCGATCCCCGGCACCTGCTCCGCCACCAGACCCGCCGCGTTCTCGATGTACGGCAACTGATCCCCGTAGCTCGACGTACCGCTCGAACCCGAATGCGCCGACACGATCACCACGTCCGCACCCAGCGACCGCAGCCGCGGCACGTACTTCGCGGCCTGCTCCTCAAGACCCGGGAACGTCATCTTCCCCTGCACGTTCGCCTTGTCCCAGATCGCGATCCCCGGATTCGTCAGACCCAGCACCGCCACCTTCACGTCCCGCCCGTGCGGAGTCCGCAGCCGGTGCATGCTGTACGGCGGGAACGCCGGCCGCAGCGTCTTCGCATCCAGCGCGTTCGCACCCAGCAACGGGAAGTCGCACTGCTCCTCGAACTTCCGCAGCACCGGAATCCCGTAATTGAACTCGTGGTTCCCCAGCGCCGCCGCGTCATAACCGATCGCGTTCATCGCCTGCGCCATCGGATGCACCGGACCGCGCCGCGCGGTGATCGGATCCACCTTCGCGTAGTAGTACGAAAGCTGCGTCCCCTGAATGGTGTCCCCGGCATCGATCAGCAGCGTGTTGCGCCGACCCTTCTCCGCCCGCACCTGGTTCACCAGCGTGGAGATCTTCGCCAGACCGACGTCGTTGTGCGCCTTGTCGTCGAACTCCTTGTCCGTGAAGTAGTCCCAGTTGAAGACGTTCCCGTGCAGGTCGGTCGTCCCCATCACCGTGAACGCGTACGTCTTCGCCCCCGCGGCCGAAGCGCCGCCGGCCACCGCCTCGGCCGCGGCGGCCGGGGTGCTCGTGGCCCCCGCCAACGCCACAGCCGCACCCGTCGCAGCCGAGGTGCCCAGAAATGTCCTACGGTCCAAAGCCATGCCGTCTCCCCTTGTGAGGTGCGTGTGCACAGATAGGCAACGCGCGTAGATTCTGACCCAGCAGTAACAAGCCGCAACACCCCCACCAGGTTTCGATCCGATGACCACCCCCGTACGAGCAGCAGTGCGAGAGTGAATCCATGACCCAGGACGCATCGCACCAGCCCTACGGAACCCCCGAAGTCCCCCGCGTCGCAGTCCGCGGCGAAGCCACCCTCGAAGTCGACCCCGAGATCGCCCGCATCGGCATCACCGTCAGCGCCCGCGGCACCGACCGGCGCACCGCCCTCGAAGACCTCACCCGCCGCAACAACGCCGTCCTCGATCTCGTCAAAAGCTACGGCGACCCCGTCGAAAAGCTCGAAACCGGCGCCTTCTCCATCACCCCCGAACTCACCCGCCACGGCCGCGGCGAACGCATCCGCGCCTACCACGGACGCGTCCACCTCACCGCCGAACTCAACGACTTCACCACCCTCGGCGAACTCACCACCCGCCTCGCCGACCTCGAACTCACCCAGGTCGACGGACCCTGGTGGGCCCTGCGCCCCACCTCACCCGCCCACGGCGAAGCCCGCCGCCAAGCCGTACTCGAAGCCGTCCAGCGCGCCCGCGAATACGCCGCCGCCCTCGGAGCCGACCTCGCCGCCCTCGTCGAACTCGCCGACCTCGGAGCCGAGAACGCCCCCTTCCAGTCAGGCGGCGTCCGCATGCGCACCGTGGCCTTCAGTGCCGCCGAAGAGGCAGGCGCCGCCCCCGCCCTCGACCTCGAACCCCAGCGCCAGACCGTCTACGCGCAGGTGAACGCACGCTTCACGATGACCCCTCCCCAGCTCTGAAAACCTGAAAATCGGCGCCCCGGGGGTGCTCATCAGAGCACCCCCATGCACATTCAACAATTGTCAACAAGCTTTTGCTCAAAGGTTGTTGAGTGGACACCCGGAACCAATTTCCTACTCCCTGGTAGGGGCATACGCTCGCCTCATGCGCCGAGCGAAAATCGTATGTACCCTGGGCCCCGCCACCGACTCATACGACCAGATCAAAGCCCTGGTCGAAGCCGGAATGGACATCGCCCGCTTCAACCTCAGCCACGGCACCTACGCCGAACACGAGGACCGCTACCAGCGCGTCCGCAAGGCTGCCGACGAAACCGGCCGCAGCGTCGGCATCCTCGCGGACCTTCAAGGCCCGAAGATCCGCCTGGGCCGCTTCCGCGAAGGCCCCGTACTCCTTGAACGCGGCGACGAATTCACCATCACCGTCGAAGAGCACGAAGGCGACCGCCACACCTGCGGCACCACCTACAAGGGCCTCGCCGCCGACGTCACCACCGGCGAACGCATCCTCGTGGACGACGGCCGCGTCACCCTCGAAGTCACCGCCGTCGACGGACCCCGCGTCCACACCCGCGTCATCGAAGGCGGCATGGTCTCCGACAACAAGGGACTCAACCTCCCCGGCGTCGCAGTCTCCGTACCCGCCCTCTCCGAAAAGGACATCGAAGACCTCCGCTGGGCCCTGCGCATCGGCGCCGACATCATCGCCCTCTCCTTCGTCCGCAGCGGCAGCGACATCGAAGACGTCCACCGCATCATGGACGAGGAAGGCCGACGCCTCCCCGTCATCGCCAAGGTCGAAAAGCCCCAGGCAGTCGAAAACATCGACGGCATTGTCGCCGCCTTCGACGGCATCATGGTCGCCCGCGGAGACCTCGGCGTCGAAATGCCCCTGGAGCAGGTCCCCATCGTCCAGAAGCGAGCCGTCAAGCTCGCCAAGCGCAACGCCAAGCCCGTCATCGTCGCCACCCAAATGCTCGACTCGATGATCGACAACTCCCGGCCCACCCGCGCCGAAGCCTCCGACGTCGCCAACGCCGTCATCGACGGCACCGACGCCGTCATGCTCTCGGGTGAAACCAGCGTCGGTAAGTACGCCATCGAAACCGTCCGCACCATGTCCCGCATCGTCGAAGCCGCCGAGGAAGACATCCTCGCCAAGGGCCTGCCCCCGCTCACCGACCGCAACAAGCCCCGCACCCAAGGCGGAGCAGTCGCCCGCGCCGCCGCCGAAATGGGCGACTTCCTCGGCGCAAAGTTCCTCGTCGCCTTCACCCAGAGCGGAGACACCGTCCGCCGGCTCTCCCGCTACCGCTCACCCATCCCCCTCCTCGCCTTCACTCCCGACCCCGCCACCCGCTCCCAGCTCAACCTCACCTGGGGCGTGGAAACCTTCCTCGGCCCCCACGTCGACTCCACCGACGCCATGGTCGCCCAGGTCGAAGAAGAGCTCCTGCGCATCGGCCGCTGCGTCCCCGGCGACGTCGTCGTCATCACCGCCGGCTCGCCCCCCGGCGTCAGCGGATCCACCAACCTCGTCCGCATCCACCACATCGGCGACGCGGTCCGCTGACACCGCCCACAGGCGACCTACAGCACCTCACGTATAAGACGCACCGCGTCGGGCAACACCAAACGGCTCTCACCCGTACTCGGGAAGTGCCCGCCCGACGCGGTCACCCGCGCCTCGGCGCCCAGCTCCCGCACGAACCGCAACACGTGCTCACCCGTCGCCTCCCCGGTCACCGGGTCATCCGCCGCGTGCAGCACCCGAAACTCCCGCGCAGCCCTGCGGATCCGCTGCCAGTCGAACTCCGGCGAGAAGAACGGCGCCAACGCGTCGTACCCCACCTCGCCGGACATCGACGCCACGAACACCACCCCCGCGAACGCCCCCTCGGCCTCCGTGTCGTGCTCCTGCAGCAGCCGCAGCACATTCACCCCACCCAGACTGTGACCCACCAGTACGGTCTCGCCGGCCGGCGCACCCTCCGTCGCCGCCTCCAGCTCCTTCAGCCACACGCCGGCCTCCGGAGCGAACGGCTCGGGGAAGTTCGGAATCCGCACCTCGTGCCCCTCGGCCGCGAACTCCTCGCCCGTCGCCGAGTACCAGTGCTCCCCGGCGCTCATCCCGTACCCGTGCGCGATCACGATCCTGCTCATGGTCATCCCCCTCGTATCCCTCGGTCGGTCCTTCAATCAAAACGCTACGCCGCGTTTTGATAAAACGCTAGGGCTATCGTGAAGCCGTGTCAATCACTCCTTCGAGCAACTCTGCGAGCAACCCGCCCCGCACCGGCGGCCGCCTCCGCAACGAAGACGCCCACCACTCCGTCCTCGAAGCCACGGCCGCACTCCTCGTCGAGAACGGCTACGGCGCCCTCACCATCGAAGGCGTCGCCAAGCGCGCCAACGTCGCCAAAAGCACCGTCTACCGCTGGTGGAAGTCCAAGCCCGCCCTCGTCATGGACGCCTACGCCCACGAAACCGCCGCCCGCGTCCCCGAACCCGACACCGGCACCCTCACCGGCGACCTCACCGCCTTCGTCACCGACCTCTACCGCATCGGCGGCGACCCCGTCCGCGCCAAAGCCCTCACCGGCCTCATGGCCGAAGCCCAGCTCGACCCCGCCTTCGCCGAACCCTTCCGCGCCTGGGTCGCCACCCGCCGCGATGTCGTTGCCACTCTCTTGACCCGGGCGGTAACGCGCGAGGAACTCCCCGCCGGTACGGACCTCGACCACGCCGTCGACCTGGTCTTCGGCCCGTTCTGGTACCGACTCCTCGTCGCCCACGCCCCCCTCGACCCGGCCGACGCGGAAGCCCACGTGGCGACGGTCCTGCACGGCCTGGCGGGCCGCGGCTGAGGAATCGGGGTCAAGTCGCCTTGACCTCAAGCTCACTTGAGGTCATACGCTCCAGACGTGACGATCAAGGAGTACCCACAGGACCAGCTCGCGGCCCAGCCCATCGGCTACTGGGCCCGCGAGGCCGGCAACCTCGTGATCGGCGGCCTCAGGGCCGCGCTGGCCGAGGAGAACCTCACCCAGCCCCACTGGTGGACCCTCAACCACGTGGCCGCCTCCCCGACCCACTGGAAGCGCGCGGCCCTCACGGAGAAGCTCACCCCGTACGACGACCAGGACACCGACTTCGAGGCCCTCTACGACGACCTGGCGGCCCGGGGCTGGCTCACGGAGGCGGACGGGACGCTGACTCTGACGGAAGCGGGCGAAGCCGGCCGGGTCCGTGCGCACGACCGCAACGCGAAGGTGCACGCGAGGATGCGGGAGGGTGTGGACGATGCCGCGTACGCGGCGACGGTCGACGGCCTGCGCCGCATGGTCGCCAATCTAGGCGGCAGCGGCGACCTGCCGGGCTAGTATTTCGGCCCGATGTGGGCGTCCATGAGTGCGACGGACGCCTTCCTCGCGATGGACACGTTGAAGGGGTCGCTGCCGCGGGCCAGGATCGTCCACTGGACGCCGACCTTGGCGAGGGTGTCCGTACAGAGCTTCCGGATGTCGTCGGACTTGTTCGTGAAGAAGTACCGGGGGTACTCGTAGCGCTTGCCGTTGCGGACGGTCCAGTTGGTGACCCGGCACCCGTCGGAATGGATCAGCCCCCGGAGGAACTCCCACGGGTGGGCGTCGACGATGGCCTGCTGCCAGTCTTCGAGGGCGATGCGCCGATCATGTTTCTTGCCGGGCCCGTGCTGCGGAAACAGACAGGTCCAGTGCTGTGTGTAGGACTTGACCTCTACGCAACCCTGGCGCTGGACTCGTCCCACCTTGGGCAAGGGCATGACGCGGCGCATCGCCGCCTCAGCCGCATCGATGAGGCCGGTCCAGGAGGCGTCGCAGAAGACGGACAAGTGGTGCTGTTTGCGCTTGGAGATGATGTGGCCATCGCCAAGGTAGAGGCCCAGGAGATAGGCGTACGCGGGCTGGTCGACTTCGCGGCCGGTACATCTCGGGCAGTCGGTCGGGCGGACGTACGCCTCACCGCAGTGTTTTCGGTCCTCGGATCGCCACCACCCGATGGTGCCGCGCGGTATGCCCAGGTGTTCCGCGACCACTCGATTGGTCACGCCCCGGCGCATCAGTAGGACTGCTTCTTCGCGTATCGAAGGATTGTGCTCCACATCTGGGAGCCTCGCCGCTGCTCGTCCAGTTGGTCGCAATTCGAAGCTGCGTTCACTGTGACGAGTGAAGATCCTAAAATCGCTTGGCGACCTTGGAAGTGAAGGAGAAGTACCCCGAGTCGGATTCGAACCGACGCTGAATGGGTTTTGAATCCATTGCCTCTACCGCTGGGCTACCGGGGCCCCTTCGAAACGAAGGATACCTAAGACCCTCCGTGTCACAAACATACAGGAGCTAGGTAGGCTCGGGGGAGCTGAATCGCCTTGCACCAAGGAGCCCCCGTGACCGCCGAGCACGAGTCGACGCCCACGCCCGACGCCGACCAGTCGCACGTTCCGCCGCTGACGACGCGCGTCGTCATCGCCGAGGACGAGGCGCTCATCCGTCTCGACCTCAAGGAGATGCTTGAGGAAGAGGGCTACGCCGTCGTCGGTGAGGCCGGAGACGGGCAGACCGCCGTCGAGCTGGCCCGTGAGCACCGCCCCGACCTGGTCATTCTTGACGTGAAGATGCCCGTCCTCGATGGGATCTCCGCCGCCGAGAAGATCGCGGAGGAGTCCATCGCCCCCGTGCTGATGCTGACCGCGTTCTCGCAGCGCGATCTCGTCGAGCGCGCCCGCGACGCCGGCGCCATGGCGTACCTCGTGAAGCCCTTCAGCAAGAGCGACGTCGTCCCCGCCATCGAGATGGCCGTGTCGCGCTTCGCCGAGCTCCGCGCGCTGGAGAAGGAGGTCGCCGACCTCTCCCTCCGCCTGGAGACGCGCAAGCTCGTGGATCGCGCCAAGAGCATCCTGCAGACGCAGTACGGGCTCTCCGAGCCGGCCGCCTTCCGGTGGATCCAGAAGACCTCCATGGACCGCCGGATGTCCATGCAGCAGGTCGCCGAGGCCGTCATCGAGGACGCCGAGGAGAAGAAGGCCGCCGCGGGCAAGGGCGAGTAGCAGCCCCCAGTACGGCACAACAGTGAGGCCCGCCTCCGGATCCAGGATCCGGAGGCGGGCCTCACTCGTACGGCAGGGGTGGGGCTCAGTCCTCGCCGAGGTACGCCTTGCGGACGTCCTCGTTGACCAGGAGCTCGCGGCCCGGGCCCGACAGGACGACCTTGCCGATCTCCATCACGTGGCCCTGGTCGGCCAGGGAGAGCGCCGCCTGGGCGTTCTGCTCGACCAGCAGGATGGTGGTGCCCTGTGACTTGAGCTCGGCGATGGTCGCCATGATCTTCTGCATCATGATCGGCGAGAGGCCCATGGAGGGCTCGTCGAGCATCAGCAGCTTCGGGCGGGACATGAGCGCGCGGCCCATGGCGAGCATCTGCTGCTCGCCGCCCGAGAGGGTGCCGGCGGCCTGCTTGCGGCGCTCTCCCAGGATCGGGAAGAGGTCGTAGGCGCGCTGGACGTCCTTCTGGATGCCGTCCTTGTCCTTGCGGAGGAAGGCGCCCAGGAGGAGGTTGTCCTCGATGGTCATGCGCGGGAAGATGTGCCGCCCCTCGGGGGAGTGGGCGAGTCCGAGCGCGACGATGTCGTGCGCGGGGATCTTCTTGAGGGACTTGCCCTGGAACTTGATCTGGCCGCCGCGCGGCTTGATCAGGCCCGAGAGGGTGCGCAGGGTCGTCGTCTTGCCGGCGCCGTTGGTGCCGATGAGGGTGACGATCTGGCCGGCGTCGACGCTGAACGAGATGCCCTTGACGGCTTCGATCTTGCCGTAGGCGACGCGGAGGTCCTCGACCTCGAGGAGTGCGGTCACCGGTCTTCTCCGTCCGTGCTGCTGGTCGTGCTGTCCGTCGCCTCGGCGTCCGCGGCCGCCTCGTCGTGTGCGGCCTCGCTGTGTGCTTCGGCTGCTTCGACTTCGGCGACTTCTTCGGCGCCGGGGGCGCCTTCGAAGGGTTCGCCGAGGTAGGCGGCGATGACGCGCTCGTCGCCCTGGACCTCGGCGGCGGTGCCCTCGATGAGCTTTTCGCCCTGGACGAGGCAGGCGACGCGGTCGCAGAGGTTGAAGATGAAGCGCATGTCGTGCTCGATGACGAGGACGGCGATGCCCTGGTCCCGGATGGCGAAGATGAGCTCTTCGGTTGCCCGGGTCTCCTGCGGGTTCATGCCGGCGGTGGGCTCGTCCAGGAGGATGAGGCCGGGGTCGCTGGCCAGCGCGCGGGCGATTTCGAGCTTGCGCTGTTCACCGTAGGGGAGGTTGCGGGCGAGGTGTTCGGCCTTGTGGGCGAGGCCGATGAACTCGAGGAGTTCCATGGCCTTCTCGCGGCTCGCCGCTTCTTCCCGGCCGAAGCTGGGGAGGCGCAGGAGGGCGGCCCAGAGGCCGACCTTGGTGCGGGTGTGGCGTCCGACGAGGACGTTTTCCAGGACCGTCATGTTGTTGAAGAGACGGATGTTCTGGAAGGTGCGGGCGACGCCGGCGTCGGTGACCTTGTACGACTTGGGCGGCAGGACCTTGTCCTTGTACCGGACTTCACCCTCGGTGGGGATGTAGAGGCCGGTCAGGCAGTTGAAGAAGGTGGTCTTGCCGGCGCCGTTGGGGCCGATGAGGCCGACGATCTCGCCGCTGCGCACGGTGAGGTCGACGTTCTTGACGGCGGTGAGGCCGCCGAAGCGCATCGTGACGCCGCGTGCGTCGAGGACGGTCTCCGCCGTGGTGGCGGCGGGCGTGTCGGTGGTGGTGGTCGTCATGGGTTCAGACCCCTGCCTTGCCGAGAACCGTGGGCGCTTCCATGTCCTCGTGGAGTTCGAGCTGGTTGCGCCGGTTGGGGATGATGCCTTCGGGGCGCAGGCGCATCAGGACGATGAGGGCGAAGCCGAAGACGAGGAGCTGGTATTCGCCGAGGAACTGGAGCTTGTTGGGGATCAGGAAGAGCAGTGATCCGCCGACGAGGGGTCCGGAGATGGTGCCCATGCCGCCGAGGACGACCGCGGCGAGCAGGAACGCGGAGTTCGGGGGCACGGCGTTGGCGAAGGTGTACTGGTCGGGGGTGACCGTGTAGCTGACGTGTGCCTGGACGGCTCCGGCGAGGCCGGCGAGGGTGGCGCCGAGGGCGAAGGCGATGAGCTTGACGCGGAAGCCGTTGATGCCCATGGCTTCGGCGGCGGTCTCGTCCTCGCGGATGGCGACCCAGGCGCGGCCGATGCGGGATTCCGCGCTGCGGCGGAAGACGAGGATCACGATGAGGGTGATCAGCAGCATCAGCAGGAAGTAGTTGGCGAAGCGGCCGATGGTGAATCCGGCGATGGTGTGTGTGGCGCCGAAGTCGAATCCGAAGAGGTTGACGTTCGGGATGCCGGCGATGCCGTTGGGCCCGTTGGTGATGTCGGGTCCGGAGGTGCCGTCGAGGTTGTTCATGGAGATGCGGAAGATCTCACCGAAGCCGAGCGTCACGATGGCGAGGTAGTCGCCGCGCAGGCGCAGGGTGGGTGCTCCGATGAGGACACCGAAGACCATGGAGGCGGCGGCGCCCAGCAGGAGTGCGGCCCAGAAGGGGAAGTGCACGCCGAAGGGGGAGTTGGGGGAGCCGGAGACCAGGGCCGCGGTGTAGGCGCCGACGCCGAGGAAGGCGACGTAGCCGAGGTCGAGGAGGCCGGTGAGGCCGACGACGATGTTCAGGCCGAGTGCGACGGTGGCGAAGATCAGGATGTTGACGCCGAGGTTCGCGTACTGGTCGTCGGTCTGGGTGAGGGGGAAGGCGGCCGCCGCTGCGAAGGCGCCGACGAGGGCGACGTTGCGGTGGCGGGTGGTGAGGGCGGTGACGCGGGCGAAGAGGCCCGCCTTGTTGAGCGCTGCGGCACCGAATCCGGCGGTGATCAGGAAGCCGACGAAGAGTTCCTGGTACGGGGTGGTGATGCCGTAGGTGAAGACGGTGAGCGCGAGGCCGAGGACGGCGGCGATCAGGAGGATCTCGGCCCAGGCCGGGAGGGCGCGGGCGGGCTTGATCGGGCCGGAGGCGAAGGCGGACTTGAAGGTCGTCCAGCGGTTGCCGGCTTCGTGCTTGAACTTCTCGAAGTCGGTGTCGTCGGGGTCGGGGCCTTCGAGCGCGGGGCGTTCGAAGGGGAGTCCGAAGGCGCCGATGACGGCGAGGAGGCTGACCAGGGCGGCGACGCCGGCTCCGGGTTCGAGGTCTACGAGGAGTCCGAGTTCGAGGACGATCGAGACGACGGTGTACCAGGTGGTGGCGAACGCGGCGAGGGCGGAGAGCTTGATCGCTGCGTCGGCGCCGGCGGGGGTGAGCCAGCCGAGCCCCTTGACTCCGTAGGAGGCGAGTCCGAAGAGGGCGGTGAGGGCGCCGCCGATGAGGACCAGCCACTGGAGGCCCGCGGGGGAGCCGTAGTAGGTGAGGTCTCCGGGGAAGTCGTCGTTCCATGTCCAGGCGAGGAACGCGGAGACGACGGTGAGTGCGCCGCCGGCCGTGGCGAGGGCGCGGGCCGTCTTCTCGGGGAGGGGGATGAGCCCCTTGGCCGGTGCGGTGCTCTTCACGGTGTTCTCGCTGTTCGCGGTGTCCGCGGTGATGTTCGTCATGGAGGTCACACCCTGTCCGCCACGCGCTGGCCCAGCAGGCCCTGTGGCCGGAAGAGGAGCACGAGGATGAGAAGTACGAACGCCCAGGTGTTACCCCAGGACTGGCCGCCGAGCTGTTCGAAGCCGGGGATGTCGGCCACGTAGACGGTGGTCAGGGTTTCGGCGAGGCCGAGGACGAGGCCGCCGACCATGGCGCCGTAGATGTTGCCGATGCCTCCGAGGACGGCGGCGGTGAAGGCCTTGAGTCCGAGGAGGAAGCCCATCTTGAACTGGACTTCGCCGTACTTGAGGCCGTAGGCGACGGCTCCGATGGCGGCGAAGACGGCTCCGAGCGCGAACGCGGTGGTGATGATGCGGTCGGTGTTGATGCCCATGAGCTTGGCCGTGTCCGGGTCCTGGGCGGTTGCCTGCATGCCGCGGCCGGTGCGGGTCTTCTTGACGAAGAAGCCGAGGAAGGCCATGGATATGGGGGCTGCGATCAGGAGGAAGACGTCACCGGTCTGGATGGTGACGCTGCCGAGGTGGAAGGGTCCGCCGGGGATCTCGGGGAAGATCAGGGAGGATTCCGCTCCGGGGTACCAGGCCCATACCGCCTGCTGGAGGGCGATGGAGAGGCCGATGGCGGTGATGAGCGGGGCGAGCCTGGGAGCGTTGCGCAGGGGTCGGTAGGCGAAGCGTTCGGCACCGACGGCGATGAGGGTGGCGACGATGACCGCGCCGATGATCATGAGCGGAAGGGCGATCCACATGGTGGTGCCCCCGGGGAGCATCAGCCAGACGGTGAGCGCTCCGAATCCGCCGGTCATGAAGATCTCGCCATGCGCGAAGTTGATGAGCTGGACGATGCCATAGACCATCGTGTAGCCGATGGCGACGAGCCCGTACATGGATCCCAGTAGCAGGCCGTTGACCAGCTGTTGCGGCAGTTCGTGCACCGCAGGTCCTCCGAGTCTTTCGACGGATGTGACTCCGCGCGGGGCGCTTTTTGTGCGCGCCCCGCGCGGCAGGTGGGTGGTGCTCCCGTGGCCGGCCGTTCGAGCGGACTACCGGCTACGGGGTGGGGTGGTCAGTGGTGTCAGCCGCCGAGGGTGCCGGACTCGACGGACTTCCACTCGGTGCCCTCGACCTTGTAGACGGTGAGCTGCTTGTTGGTGGCGTCACCGAACTCGTCGAAGGAGACCTTGCCGGTCACACCGTCGAAGGAGACGCCCTGGACGGCGGCGAGGACCTTGGCGCGGGCGTCGGCGGGGAGCTTGCCGTTGTTGGCGTCGACGGTGGCCTTGACGGCCTCGATGATCGCCCAGGCGGAGTCGTAGGAGTAACCGCCGTAGGCGGCGAAGGGCTCCTTGTATCCGGCCTTGGTGTAGTTGGCGACGAAGTCCTTGGCGGACGGCAGGCTCTCGACCGGGGCGCCGACCGAGGTGGCGAGGTCGCCCGCGGACTCGGCGCCGGCGAGCTCGACGTACTTCTTGTCGTAGATGCCGTCACCGCCGACGAGCGGGATCTTGGTGCCGGAGGCCTTGATCTGCTTGCTGAGCGGGCCGGCCGCCGGGTACTCGCCGCCGTAGTAGACCACGTCGGCGCCGGAGCTCTTGACCTCGGTCACGATCGCGGAGAAGTCCTTGCTCTCCGGGTCGATGTGGCCTTCGCCGACGACCTGGCCGCCGAGCTTGGTGAACTCGCCCTTGAAGGTGCCGGCGAGGCCCGCGCCGTAGGTCTTCTTGTCGTCGATCAGGAAGACCTTCTTCTTGCCCGCCTTGTTGAAGAGGTACTGCGCCGCGAACGGGCCCTGGATGGCGTCCGTGGTGGCGGTGCGGAAGTAGCTCTTGTAGGTGCGGACCTTCTCGCCGGTGGCCCACTTCGGTCCCTGGGAGAGGGACGGGCTGGTGTTGGCCGGGGAGATCTGGGCGAGCTTGGCGTCGTCGAAGACCTTCTGCATGGACTCCGAGACGGAGGAGTTCAGCGGGCCGACGACACCGAGGACGTCCTTGTCGGCGACGAGCTTGGTGGCGTTCTGCTGGCCGGAGGAGGCCTGGGCCTGGTCGTCGAGGGCCTGGATCTTGAAGGTGACGCCCTTGACGTACTTCTTCTCGTTGGCCTGCTTGGCGGCGAGGTCGGCGGAGTTCTTGATGCCGAGGCCGAGGGCGGAGAGGTCGCCGGTCAGCGGGGCGTCGACGCCGATGACGACCGTCGTGTCGCCGCTGCCGGCGTCGTTGGCCTTGTCTCCGCGCGATCCGCAGGCGGTGAGGGTGAGGGCGCCCGCGGCGAGCGCGGCGGTCACGGCAATGAGAGAACGCTGACGCACGATCAGTCCTTTCCTGGCACTGCGTCCCCCGTGGGACGCACCGTGTCGAACGCGGGGAACCGAACTGAAAGGAATCCGGCTGGTCGCGGTGACTGGCCGTGACTCTAAGCGGGTCTTAGGGCGTTATGGAGGGCTGAGGCCAATGATGTGACTCTCTTGTTATGCCACGGCGTAATACATAGCGGATCTCTGCGGGTGGAAAGGGGGAAATCCGGCCGGTTCGTCTTGTCCGCATGCTGAGATGCGGCAGGACCGTTGGCTGGTTTGAGTACTGTCGCGCCAGGACTCTGGGCCCTTTTGGTCATGACGGTGACGGGGTGCTCGCGTCTCGATCTTCGGGACACGCCCTGGTCAGAGCGGTGGAGAGATCGCGCGCATAACGGTCGCCGGGGATGTAGCTGTGATCCTCTTTCTCAAACTCATTACTTAGGGTTACTTCCAGAAAAGGGAGCCCGGAATTCCGTGCCACATGCACGCAGTCTGTGACGCGAATCCGTACCGCGAGGTCACGGGCCTCCCCCGGGGCGAGCGTGGCCGGAAGTGGTGGCTCGACCTCCACCGTCAGTGCCCGCGAGGGCTGCTCCAGCCGCTCCAGGGTGACGGCCTGACCGGCCGCGGCGCGCACACGCACGGTGAACGCGAACGCCGCGCCGGAGGGGGTCCGGCCGGAGTCCTGTCCCGGGTCCTGCCCGACCGGAGCGACGTAGGCGAGGGAGAACGCCTGCGAGGGTGCGGGCGGCCTGTACGGGGCGGGGCGCGGCCGGGCCGCGTACAGCGCGGCCCCGGCGGCGACGACGGCGGACACGCAGGTCAGCGCCCCGAGGGCCAGGGCGGCCCGCCGGTGGCCCTCGTAGGCCTCGCGGAGCCGTCGGACGGCCGGGGGCGTGCGCGGCGCACGGGGAGCGGGGCGCGGGCCCTCGTGGGCCTCCGTGCCTTCTCCGGGCTCGATCGGGCCGATGCCGCCGCTCACTGCCAGGGGCCGTCCGTCGGGGCGCCCGACCGGTAGCGGTCCGCGCAGCGGCGCTCCGCCTCCCGGGCGGTGAGCTCGCGCGCGGCCGCCGGGCCCTTGGCGTCCCGCTCGGCGCGGGCGTCGGCGAGGACGGCGCGCAGGATGTCGTTCTGGCCGCCGGACAGGCCCATGGACTGGTAGTCGAGGCGGACGGCGTCCTCGCCCTCTCCCGCGTCGAGGATGACGCCCGCCCAGTGGGTGATCAGGCGGGTGCAGACGTCCTGGGGCGCCGGTGGGGCGGAGGTGGAGGGGGGAGGGGGCTCGGGATCGCCGCCGGCGCAGCCGAGCGGTGCGGCTGCCAGCAGCGCCGTCGTCGCCGCTGCGGCCAAGGCGCGCCGCGGCGCCGGTCCGGATCCCATGCGGGAACGCTAGACCGGCGCCGCTGCGAGGGCAACGGCTAGTTGTTGCCGTCCTGTTGCGGGTTCGCGTCGCGCAGCAGGCAGGTCAGGCGGGCGGTGCAGACGCGGCGGTCCTGTTCGTCCGTGATGACCACTTCGTAGGTGGCGGTGGAGCGGCCCCGGTGCACGGGGGTCGCGACGCCGGTGACCAGGCCGGACCGGGCGCCGCGGTGGTGGGTGCAGTTCAGGTCGACGCCGACGGCGACCTTGGTGATGCCGCCGTGCATCATCGCGCCGACCGAGCCGAGGGTCTCGGCGAGCACGGCGGAGGCCCCGCCGTGGAGGAGGCCGTAGGGCTGGGTGTTGCCCTCGACGGGCATGGTGGCGACGACGCGCTCGGCGGAGGCTTCGAGGATGCGGATGTCCATCCGCTTGCCGAGGTCGCCCGCCGAGAACAGCGCGGGCAGGTCGATGCCCAGGGCCGTGTACTCGTCGAGGACCTCCTGCGGGAACTTCACCGCGTGCTGCTGCTCGCCCATGGGCCGACTCCGTTCGTCAACGCTCGTTAACCATATTGTTCTCGGGTCGTTCTATCAGGCCTGCTCGAAGCGCACGACGACGGACTTGCTCGCCGGGGTATTGCTGACGTCCGCCGTGGAGTCGAGGGGCACCAGCACGTTGGTCTCGGGGTAGTAGGCGGCGGCGCAGCCGCGGGCGGTCGGGTAGTGCACGACGCGGAAGCCGGGGGCGCGCCGCTCCACGCCGTCGCGCCATTCGCCGACGAGGTCGGTGTACGAGCCGTCGGCGAGCCCGAGTTCGGCGGCGTCCTCGGGGTTGACCATGACCACGCGGCGGCCGCCGGTGATCCCGCGGTAGCGGTCGTCGAGGCCGTAGATGGTGGTGTTGTACTGGTCGTGGCTGCGCAGGGTCTGCAGGAGCAGGCGCCCCGCCGGGAGGTGCGGGTACTCCACGGGTGCGGCGGTGAAGTTCGCCTTGCCGGTCTTCGTGGGGAAGCGGCGCTCGTCGCGCGGGGCGTGCGGGAGCTGGAAGCCGCCGGGGCGGGCCACGCGGGCGTTGAAGTCCTCGAAGCCGGGGACGACGCGGGAGATCCGGTCGCGGATGGCGGCGTAGTCCTTCTCGAACTCCTCCCAGGGTGTCCGGGAGGCATCGCCGAGGACGGCGCGGGCCGTGCGGGCCACGATGGCCGGCTCGGAGAGCAGGTGCGGGGAGGCGGGGGCGAGGTTGCCGCGGGAGGAGTGGACCATGCCCATGGAGTCCTCGACGGTCACGAACTGCTTGCCCGCGGCCTGGACGTCCTTGTCGGTGCGGCCCAGGGTGGGCAGGATCAGGGCGCGCTTGCCGGTGACCGCGTGGGAGCGGTTGAGCTTGGTGGAGACGTGCACGGTCAGGGAGGCGTTGCGGATCGCGGCCTCGGTGACCTCGGTGTCGGGGGTGGCGCCGACGAAGTTGCCGCCCATGGCGAAGAGCACCTTGGCCTCGCCGTCGCGCAGGGCCTGGATGGAGCGGACCACGTCGAAGCCGTGCTCGCGGGGCGAGGTGATCTGAAATTCGCGGTCGAGGGCGTCGAGGAAGGCGGGCGCGGGGCGCTCGAAGATGCCCATGGTGCGGTCGCCCTGGACGTTGGAGTGGCCGCGGACGGGGCAGACGCCGGCGCCGGGGCGGCCGATGTTGCCGCGCAGGAGCAGCAGGTTGACGACCTCGCGGATGGTGGCGACGGAGTGCTTGTGCTGGGTCAGGCCCATGGCCCAGCAGACGATGGTGCGCTTGGAGGCCAGGATCATGGCCAGGGCGCCCTCGATGTCGGGGCGGGTCAGGCCGGTGGCGGTGAGCGTCTCGTCCCAGTCGGTGTCCTTGGCGGCGGCCGCGAACTCCTCGTAGCCGTGGGTGTGTTCGCGGATGAACTGCTCGTCGGTGGCGCCGCCCGCCTCGATGACCAGCTTGTTCAGGAGGCGGAAGAGGGCCTGGTCGCCGCCGATGCGGATCTGGAGGAACAGGTCGTTGAGGGCGGTGCCCTTGAGCATGCCGAGGGGCGTCTGCGGGTTCTTGAACCGCTCCATGCCGGCCTCGGGCAGCGGGTTCACCGAGATGATCTTCGCGCCGGCGGACTTGGCCTTCTCCAGGGCGGAGAGCATGCGCGGGTGGTTGGTGCCCGGGTTCTGCCCGGCGACGATGATCAGGTCGGCCTGGTGGAGGTCTTCGAGGGAGACGCTGCCCTTGCCGATGCCGATGGTCTCGTTCAGTGCGGAGCCCGAGGACTCGTGGCACATGTTCGAGCAGTCGGGGAGGTTGTTGGTGCCGAACTCGCGGACGAACAGCTGGAAGAGGAAGGCCGCTTCGTTGCTGGTGCGGCCCGAGGTGTAGAAGAGGGCCTCGTGGGGGGAGTCCAGGGCGCGCAGCTCCTCCGCGATCACCGCGAAGGCCCGTTCCCAGCTGACCGGCTCGTAGCGGTCGCCGCCGGCCTCCATGAGCATCGGCTGGGTGATCCGGCCCTGCTGGCCCAGCCAGTAGCCGGAGCGGCCGGCGAGGTCGGAGAGGGGGTGTTCGGCGAAGAACGCGGGGGTGACCCGGCGCAGGGTGGCTTCCTCCGCGACGGCCTTGGCGCCGTTCTCGCAGAACTCGGCGACGTGCCGCTTGTCGCCTTCGGGCCAGGCGCAGCCGGGGCAGTCGAAGCCGTTCTTCTGGTTGACCTTGAGGAGGGTGCGGGTGGTACGGGCCAGGCCCATCTGCTCCTGCGCGATCCGCAGGGTGTGCCCGATCGCGGGCAGGCCGGCGGCCGCATGCTGAGGGGGCGCTACCTGCGGTGCGTCCTGTACGGGATCACCTGTGGGCGGCTTGGTGGCCATGTCGCTCCCCTTTGAGCAGTCTTCCTCTTACACGTCCGATCCTGTCACGCCCGGCCCGTGGTGCCGACGCCGGATTTTCCCCACCTCTCGCCCTACCTCTCGCCCCGCCTCTTCGCCCTGCCTCTTTGCCCCGCCGCGCAGCCCGTCCGGATTTGTCGGTGGGGGCGCCTAGGATCGGGGGCGTGGCAGATTCAGCATCGAAGAAGACCGACCAGCCGACCGCAGCGGCCCGCCCCCGCCTGATGCTCATGGACGGGCACTCCTTGGCGTACCGGGCGTTCTTCGCGCTGCCCGCGGAGAACTTCACCACCGCGACGGGGCAGCCGACCAACGCCATCTACGGGTTCGCGTCGATGCTGGCGAACACGCTGCGCGACGAGGCGCCCACGCACTTCGCGGTGGCGTTCGACGTGTCCCGCAAGACGTGGCGCTCGGCGGAGTTCCCCGAGTACAAGGCGAACCGCTCCAAGACCCCCGACGAGTTCAAGGGGCAGGTCGAGCTGATCGGCGAGCTCCTCGACGCGATGAAGGTGCCGCGGTTCGCGGTCGACGGCTTCGAGGCCGACGACGTGATCGCCACGCTCGCCACGCAGGCCGAGGCCCTCGGCTTCGACGTGCTGATCGTCACCGGCGACCGGGACTCCTTCCAGCTCGTCTCCGAGCACACCACGGTGCTCTACCCGACCAAGGGCGTCTCCGAGCTCACCCGCTTCACCCCCGAGAAGGTCGAGGAGAAGTACGGGCTCACCCCCCAGCAGTACCCGGACTTCGCGGCCCTGCGCGGCGACCCGTCCGACAACCTCCCCGGCATCCCGGGCGTCGGCGAGAAGACCGCCGCCAAGTGGATCACCCAGTTCGGGTCCTTCGCGGAGCTCGTCGAGCGCGCCGAGGAGGTCAAGGGCAAGGCCGGGCAGAACTTCCGCGACCACCTGGACGCCGTGAAGCTCAACCGGGTCCTGACCGAGATGGTCAAGGACGTCGCTCTGCCCAAGACCCCCGCCGACCTGGCCCGCGCCCCCTACGACCGGACCGCCGTCACTGGAGTCCTGGACGTACTGGAGATCCGCAACGCCTCCCTGCGCGAGCGGCTGCTCGCCGTGGACCCGGGCGCCGCCGAGGAGGAGGCCCCCGCCCCGGCGGCCGCCGCCGTATCGCTTGACGGCTCCGTGCTGGGCGTCGGCGAGCTCGCGCCGTGGCTGGAGAGCCACGCGGGAGCCCCGCTGGGCATCTCCACCGTCGACACCTGGGCGCTCGGCACCGGCAACGTCTCCGAGATCGCGCTGGCCTCGGCCGGCGGTGCCGCCGCCTGGTTCGAGCCGTCCGCGCTGGACGAGGCCGACGAGCGGGCCTTCGCCGCCTGGGCCGCCGACGCCGCCAAGCCGAAGGTCGTGCACAACGCCAAGGCCCTGATGCGGGTCTTCCCGGAGCACGGCTGGACCCTGGCCGGCGTCGCCATGGACACCGCGCTCGCCGCCTACCTGGTCAAGCCCGGCCGCCGCTCCTTCGCACTGGACGTGCTCTCGCAGGAGTACCTGCACCGGGAGCTGGCGCCCGCCGCCGCCGACGGACAGCTCGCCTTCGGCGCCGACGACACCGCCGAGGCCGAAGCCCTGATGGCACAGGCCCGCGCCGTCCTGGACCTCGGCGACGCCTTCGCGGTCAAGCTGCCCGAGGTGGGCGCCGCCGAGCTGCTCCACGACATGGAGCTGCCCACCTCCGAGCTGCTCGCCCGCCTGGAGCGGGCCGGCATCGCCGTCGACCAGAGCCACCTCGAAGCGATGGAGCAGCAGTTCGCCGCGGCCGTGCAGCAGGCGGTGAAGGAGGCGCAC
The DNA here is from genome assembly GCF_045822005.1 of Streptomyces stoeckheimensis. Classification (NCBI taxonomy): domain Bacteria; kingdom Bacillati; phylum Actinomycetota; class Actinomycetes; order Kitasatosporales; family Streptomycetaceae; genus Streptomyces; species Streptomyces stoeckheimensis. Next base: position 6,696,214 of record NZ_CP169550.1, read on the forward strand.
GCGGCGGTGGGCCACGAGTTCAACCTGGGCTCGCCCAAGCAGCTCCAGGAGGTCTTCTTCGGCGAGCTGGACCTGCCGAAGACGAAGAAGACCAAGACCGGCTACACCACGGACGCCGACGCGCTCGCCTGGCTGGCCACCCAGACCGACCACGAACTGCCCGTGCTCATGCTCCGCCACCGGGAGCAGGCCAAGCTGCGCGTCACCGTCGAGGGCCTGGTCAAGATGATCGCCGCCGACGGCCGGGTGCACACCAGCTTCAGCCAGACCGTCGCCGCGACCGGCCGGCTGTCCTCCACCGACCCCAACCTGCAGAACGTGCCGGTGCGCACCGACGAGGGCCGGGCCATCCGCCGCGGCTTCGTCGTCGGCGAGGGCTACGAATCCCTCATGACCGCCGACTACAGCCAGATCGAGCTGCGCGTCATGGCCCACCTCTCCGAGGACGAGGGCCTGCTCGAAGCCTTCCAGTCGGGCGAGGACCTGCACACCACCGTCGCCTCCCAGGTGTTCGGCGTCGAGCGCTCCGAGGTCGACGCCGAGATGCGGCGCAAGATCAAGGCCATGTCCTACGGTCTGGCCTACGGACTCTCCGCTTTCGGCCTCGCCCAGCAGCTGAACATCGAGCCCGGCGAGGCCCGCGGCCTGATGGAGACCTTCTTCGAGCGCTTCGGCGGGGTCCGGGACTACCTCGGCCGCGTCGTCGAAGAGGCCCGCGCCACCGGCTACACGGCCACCGTCTTCGGCCGCCGCCGCTACCTCCCGGACCTCAACAGCGACAACCGCCAGCGCCGCGAGGCCGCCGAGCGGATGGCGCTGAACGCCCCGATCCAGGGCACCGCCGCCGACATCGTCAAGGTCGCGATGCTGCGCGTGGACAAGGCGATCACCGGAGCGGGGCTGAAGTCGCGCATGCTGCTCCAGGTCCACGACGAAATCGTGCTGGAGATCGCGCCCGGGGAGCGCGAGCAGGTGGAGGAGCTGGTGCGCCGGGAGATGGCCGCCGCCGTCGATCTGCGGGCCCCACTGGACGTGTCCGTGGGCGTCGGCCCCGACTGGGAGTCCGCCGCCCACTGATCACCCGCACCTGTGGTCCGGCAGCGCCCGTCCCCGCCTACGCGGTGGGGACGGGCGTTTTCGCGTCTGCGTCCGTGCCCGTGCCCCGGCCCGTGTCCGGGGCCGCGTCCGGGTCCGCGTACGAGCGGTCGCGGACCCGCCGGTGGCGCAGGCGCACGAGGATCCCGTACAGCAGCAGCCCCACGACGAGTCCGCCGCCCGCGCCGAAGCAGACGGTCGGGATGATGTCGAGCGGGGTGCGGATCCGGTCGAAGAAGGTGAAGAAGCGCAGCACGCGCAGGGTGACCCCGACCGCCACGCAGACGAGGACCAGCGCGAGCGCGCCCCACACCTCGGCCCGGCTGAGCACCGGGACGGACGCGGGGGCCGGCGCGTCCGGCAGCCGGCGCAGCGCGGTCACCGTGAACCAGACCAGGAAGCAGGCCGCGAGCGCCGAAGTCCCGTACTGCAGGTACGAGTAGAGGGGCAGCCCGAGGGCGAGCGGCTCGCCCAGCTCCGGCAGGGTGCGCGTCCCGAAGCGGTCGACGTGCGTGAAGGCGTCCCACACCACGTGCGTGAGGGAGCCGGCGACCGCCGAAAGGTAGAACCAGAGGGCCAGCGCGGGCAGTCGGCGCCCTCGCCACTCCTCGCCCCGGACGAGGGCGTGCACCTTGCCCTGCCGGCCTCGGGGCAGGAGCGCGATCAGCGGCTCGCGCAGCAGCAGCCAGCACGCCGCGAGGGCGGCGGTCAGCACCGCGTCGGCGGTCAGGACCCCGGGCAGGGAGTGCGTGAAGGTGCCGTACGGCTTCAGGCCCGACACGATCGTGTCGGCGAAGTAGAAGCTGTCCGGAGCGAACGACCCGAGGACCAGAGCCGATCCGACGAGGGGGCCGCGCGCACGACCGGACCGGCGGACGGCCGGAAGCACGGCGGCCGCGTGGCTGAGGGTGAACGGCATGGGGCCTTGCCTCCGGGGCTCGACTCGTCGACCGGTGCGGACCGGTGCGATGGGCGCGATCGGTGCGATCGGTGCGATCGGTGTGTCCAGTATGGGCGGCCTGCGGAACACATGAGGAAATCGTGAATTCCGGCTCGCGATGCGTGCCCTGTCCAGCGAGTTGACGTAGGGTCACGCGGACGTCGAGGGGGAGGGGGGTCCGGCTCATGACGGCTCGGATTCGGATACCGGTTCGGATACCGGCACGCGCGACCGCGGGGATGTCCACGCGGTTCGGCCGGGTGGTGCGCAAGGGCGGGGCCGCCGTGCTCGTCTCCGCCCTCGTGGCCGCCGTGCTGACCGCCTCGCAGGGGCCGGTCGCGGCAGGCGTCGACGCGGCACCGGTCGCGGAGCCCACGCCCGAACCCCTGCCCGACGGCTCCGCGGGGGACGGCTCCTACTTCACCGCACTGCCGCCGCTGGTGAGCCCCGAGCCGCCGGCCGTGCTGCTGCCCGAGGACGGGACGGCCCCGACGCCGCCGCCCGTGGTGCCGGCCGCCGCGGATCCGGGACCGCGCACCGAGCCCGCGGCCACGGGCGGGGCCGAGGGTGCGCAGGGGATACCGGCGAGCGTGCTCGCCGCGTACCGGGGCGCCGAGCAGGCGGTCGGCAGGAACGACCCCGGATGCGGACTGCGCTGGCAGCTCCTCGCGGCGATCGGCAAGGTCGAGTCCGGGCAGGCGCGCGGCGGGCAGGTCGACGCCGCCGGTACGACGCTGCGGCCGATCCTGGGCCCCGTGCTCGACGGCAACGGCTTCGCGAACATCTCGGACACCGACGGCGGGGCCTACGACGGGGACTCCCGCTACGACCGTGCGATCGGGCCGATGCAGTTCATCCCGTCCACGTGGGCCTCGTGGGGCCAGGACGCCAACGGCGACGGCCGGCGAGACCCCAACAACGTGCACGACGCCGCGCTCGCGGCGGGCCGCTACTTGTGCGCCGGTACGCGTGACCTGCGGGTGGACGCGGATCTGGACCGGGCCGTGCTGTCGTACAACCAGTCCTCCGCGTACCTGCGGACGGTGCGGTCGTGGTTCACGTACTACCTGAAGGGCGCGCACGAGGTCCCGGACGGCCGCGGTAGTGGCGGTAGCGGCAGTGGCAGCGGCGGAACTCCGGGGGTCACGCCGCCGAAGCCGAGCCCGACACCGAAGCCCACGCCCACGCCCACGCCTTCACCCACGCCTTCGCCGAAGCCGACGCCCACTCCGACGCCGAGCCCGACGCCGAGTCCCAAGCCGACGCCCACGCCGAGCCCCACGCCCACGCCGAAGCCGACGCCGACGCCCACGCCGAGCCCCACCCCGAGTCCGAAGCCGACGCCGACCCCCACGCCCAGCCCGAAGCCCACCCCGAGCCCCACCCCGAGTCCGAAGCCCACGCCGACCCCGACCCCGTCGCCGACGCGCGAGCCCTCCCCGAAGCCCACGGCTTCGGTCTCCCCGTCGCCGAAGCCCAAGCCGTCGGCCAAGCCCTCGCCGTCACCGTCCGCGTCGGCCGCCGGTCCGGCGCCCACGGCGACCCCCTGACGCGCACCGCCGCCCGCCCCCGCCCTGAGCGGGGGCGGGCTTCGGCGTGGCCGCGCGTACGGGTCGGGGGTCCGGCCGAGGTCATCGCGCGAGCAGTGGCGCAAAGGTTCTCATCTGTCACCCGCATTGCTACGGTGCCACCGCCCTGACACCCCATCAGATTCCGGAGGCCCCGGCATGCGCGCATTCGTCGCCGCCGCCAGCGGTCTCGTCCTCGCGGTGCTCCTCGTCTTCGCCATCACGGCGACGGGGGCGCCGGAAGGCAAGACCTCACCGAAGCCCCTGCTCACCACCGCGCCCGCCGCGCCCGGAAAGTAGAGGAGGGCCCGGCCATGCGACGCAGAGCAAGCCTCGTCCTGCTAGCCGTAGCCGTGTTCTGTGCAGCCCTCGCGCCACTGCTGCGCTGGTACGCGTACCCCAGGCTCGCCAAGATCCCGCCGAGCCAGTACCAGGAGATGGTGCTGGAGGCGAAGGACGCGACCCTCGTCGACTACGCCACCATGCAGCCGAAGAAGGTCGACAAGGTCACCATCGTCCAGACCCTCAAGGGCAACGTCGAGGCGTCGAAGGAGATCGAGGCCAGCGCGGGCAAGGACGTCGTGGTCTGGGACACCTTGACCCACATCATGGGCCCGGACGGGAAGATGGTCTCCCAGATCCCCGAGCGCTACATCTTCGACGCCCACAGCCAGGACCCGGTGCACGCCACCGGCGAGGCCGTGGACGGGGATCCGGTCAAGCGCGAGGGCATCGAGTTCAAGTGGCCGTTCTTCACCGAGCCGCGCGACTACCTCTACTTCGACGCGCAGACCCGCACCTCCTCGCCCATCCACTACGTGGGGCCGCGCACGTTCAAGGGCATGGACGTCTACTACTACGAGCAGACCGTGCCGTGGACGAAGGTCGGGCTGCCGAAGAAGATGCCGTTCGACGGCATCGACCCGGCGACGTTCGAGCAGACCACCGGAACCAGCCTCTGGTACACGACCAAGGCGATGTTCTGGATCGACCCGGTGACCGGGGCGCCCGTCAACGCCGAGCAGGAGATCCAGCAGGAGATGCGCGGCGGGACCCTCGCGGGCGGCGCGCCCGACGGGAAGCTCACCGTCTTCGCCGGGCACGTGAAGATCCGCGAGGACTACAGCGACTACACCGTCGACCTGGTCAAGTCGAACCGGATCATGGTCCTCGGGCTGCACACGTACGCCCCGATCGGGCTGGCGGCCGGCGGGCTCGCGCTCTTCGGGCTCGCGCTCTGGCTGGAGGCGCGCGGCCGGCGCCCCCGCCAGGAGGAGCCGTTCAGCGCTTGAGCCGGGCGTTGGTGTGCCGGGTGGGCTCGGCGGTCGCCGGGTCCTCGGGCCACGGGTGCTTGGGGTAGCGGCCGCGGAGCTCGGCGCGGACGGCGCGGTAGCCGCCCTGCCAGAAGGACGCCAGATCGGCGGTGACCGCGGCGGGCCGGCCGGCGGGCGACAGGAGATGGACGAGTACGGGGACCCCTGCGACCCGGGGGGTCTCGGCCAGCCCGAACAGCTCCTGGAGCTTGACCGCGAGGACGGGCTGCCCGTGCTCGGCGGCGTAGTCGACGCGGATCCGCGAGCCGCTCGGCACCTCGATCCGCTCCGGAGCCAGCTCGTCGAGCCGGGCGGCCTCGCCCGTGGCCCAGGGCAGTAGCCGGTTCAGCGCCTGCCCCGCCTCGATCCGCGCGAGGTCGCCGCGGCGGCGGGCCCGTGACAGCTCGGGCTCCAGCCAGTCGTCGGCACGCTCCAGCAGCTCGCCGTCGTCCGCGACGTCGGGCCAGGGCGCGCCGAGCGTGCGGTGCAGGAATCCGAGCCGGGCCCGGAGCGCCTGCGAGTCCGGGGTCCAGCGCAGCAGGCCGAGCCCCTCGGTACGGAGTCCGTCGAGCAGTGCGGCCCTGACGAGGGCGCGGTCGGGGTCGCGGAGCGGGCGTGCGGCGAGCTCGATGGCACCGAGCCGGGTGACCCTGCGGGCCACGAGGTCGCCGTCCTCCCAGTGCACCTCTTCGCCCGCGCGGAACAGGTGGTCGGCGGCCGTGCGGGCGGTGTCCTCGTCCAGGAGGGCGGCGAGCCGGACGCGGGCGGACGCCGAGTGCGGGGGCCTGTCGGCCACGGCGACCGCCAGCCAGGGCGCGCTGCGCAGCCCCGACCCATCGCCGAGTTCGGCCCCGGTCCCGGAGGCCATGAGGAAGGCCCCCTGGCCCTTGGCCTTGGCGACCCGCTCCGGGAACGCCAGGGCCGCTACGAGTCCGGCGGCGGCGTCGTCGGGGAGGGACCTTTCCCCCACCCCGCCCCTTCCCGAAACCGGGGCTCCGCCCCGGACCCCATACGTGCGCTGCGCGCCCGTGCCCTCAAACGCCGGTCGGGCCGGATGCTCCAGCCCCGCAGAGTTGCCCCCGGTCGCCGCGCGCTCCAGGCGGCGGGCTTCCGCGCGCCAGCGCGAGCCGTACGGGTCGCCGCCCGCGCGGGCCCGGCGCCAGGCCGCGGCCAGGTCGTCTCCGTACTCCCGCGGCGGCTCCTCGCTCAGCAGGGCCACCAGCTCCGCCGCCCGCCGGGGCCCCAGCGCGGCGGAGCCGTCGAGCAGGGCCCGGGCGAGCCGCGGGTGCAGGCCGAGCCGGGCCATCCGCAGCCCGCGCGGGGTCGGCCGACCCTCCGGGGACACCGCGCCCACCGCGAGCAGCACCTCCCGCGCCGCGGCCATCGCTCCGGCCGGCGGCGGATCGAGCAGGGCCAGGCCGGTCGCGTCCGGGTCGCCCCAGCAGGCGGCCTGGAGGGCGAACTGCGCGAGGTCCGCGATCCGGATCTCGGAGGCGGGGTACGCGGGCAGCCGCCCGTCCTCCGCTTCGGCCCAGCAGCGGTACACCGTGCCCGGGGCCTCGCGCCCGGCCCGGCCCGCGCGCTGGCGGCCGGCCGCGCGGGACGCCCGTACGGTGGCCAGCGCGCCCAGGCCCCGGGCGTGGTCGACCCGGGGTTCGCGGGCCAGCCCCGAGTCCACGACGATCCGTACGCCGGGCACGGTCAGGCTGGACTCCGCGACGGCGGTGGACAGGATGACCCGGCGGTGCGCCGCGGGGGACAGCGCCGCGTCCTGGACGGAGGCCGGAGCGCGGCCGTGTATCTGGAGCACCTCCGCGTCGACGGCGCCGAGCTGCCCGGCGACCCGGGCGATCTCACCGACGCCGGGCAGGAAGCACAGGACGTCGCCGGAACGTTCCGCCAGGGCCCGCCGCACCACCGAGGCCACGTGCGTCAGCTGCGCCGGATCCACCCGCATCCCGTGCGGCGGCCGTACCGGGCGGGCCGGCGGGGCCCACACGGTCTCCACCGGGTGGGAGATGCCGGCCGCCTCGACGACGGGGGCGTCCCCCAGGAGCCGGGCCCAGCCGGCCGCGTCCGTGGTCGCCGAGGCCGCGAGGAGCCGCAGCTCCGGGCGCAGGGTCTCCCGTACGTCCAGGAGGAAGGCGGCGACCGTGTCGGCGTCCAGGTGCCGCTCGTGGCACTCGTCCAGGATGACGAGGTCGGTTCCGGACAGCTCCTGGTCCCGCTGGAGCCGCTGGAGCAGCACCCCGGTGGTGACCACCTCGATCACGGTGGACGGCCCGACCACCCGCTCGCCGCGCACCGTGAAGCCCACCGAGGCGCCGACCTGCTCGCCGAGCAGCCAGGCCATCCGGCGGGCCGCGGCGCGGGCGGCGATCCGGCGGGGTTCGGCGACCACGACCCGGCGGCGCGGCCCGCCCCCCACCAGCCCCGCCAGCACCAGCGGCACCAGCGTGGTCTTGCCGGTCCCGGGCGGGGCGCAGAGCACGGCGGCGCCGTGCGCGTCGAGCGCCGAGACGAGCGCGGGCAGGGCTTCCCGTACGGGAAGGGAGTCGAGGTCGGCCGTACGGACCGCGCGCTGTCCCGTCACCGGATCAGTCCCGCTCGCACACGAAGATCGCGGTACCGGGGATGAGGTTGCCGCGCAGCGGGGACCAGCCGCCCCACTCCTGGCTGTTCCACGCGGGCCATTCCGGCTCGACCAGGTCGACGAGGCGGAAGCCGCCCGCGACCACGTCCCGTACCCGGTCGCCGAGGGTGCGGTGGTGCTCCACATATACGGCGCGGCCCTGCTCGTCCTGCTCGACGTAGGGGGTGCGGTCGAAGTAGGAGGCGGCGACGGACAGGCCCTCGGGGCCCGGCTCGTCGGGGAAGGCCCAGCGGATGGGATGGGTGACGGAGAAGACCCAGCGGCCGCCGGGGCGCAGGACGCGGCGCACCTCGCGCATGACGTTCACGGGATCGGCGACGAAGGGGACGGCGCCGTAGGCGGAGCAGGCGAGGTCGAAGGAGCCGTCGCGGAAGGGGAGCCGTCCGGCGTCGGCCTCGACCAGCGGAACGTCATCGCCGATCCGCAGGGCGTGCTGGAGCTGGCGGTGGGAGAGGTCCAGGGCGACGGGGCGGGCTCCCTGGGCGGCCAGCCAGCGCGAGCACTGGGCGGCGCCGGCGCCGATCTCCAGGACGTCCTTGCCCTTGAGGGAGGCGACGGGGCCCAGCAGGGCGGCCTCCGCCTCGTCCAGGCCCTCGGGTCCCCAGACGAAGCGGTCGTCGCCGAGGAAGGCTCCGTGCTCGCTCTGGTAGTCGTCGGCGTTGCGGTCCCACCAGCCCCGGCTCGCCCGGCTGCTCTCCGCTTCCCCCGCGTCACGCCGCGTGGCCTCGGAATCGTCCTCGGCGGCCGATCCGGCTTCGTACGCCTCTTCGGGGGCGCAGTCCTCTTGGTTCATGGGGCCCGTCGTCGTAGTCTGCGAATGTCTGCGGAAAGCGGGCTGGAAGGGCCATCGGCGCCTGCCCGCCCGCTAATTGTGCCGGTTGTGCGGTGATCCGCCCGAGGTGTGCGCCTTCGCGCATTGACCCTGTCCGGCTGCCCCCGTATGCTACAAGTTGCGCTGCGAGCCTGTGCTCCTCAGACCTAGCAGGCTGCGCTTGTATCTGTTGATGTCCCCTCGGTTTTCGAGGCCCCCACCCCGCATTTCGCGGAACTGGGGCTTCCTTGGCTGTCCGGCTTCTTCGGCAGATGCCGATAAGGGCTCCCGGCGTAGCAGTACCTACGACTTTCTGTCCGTAACCGGAGCCCTTACCCACATGACGAGCAGCACCGAGACCACCGCCACCACTCCGCAGGTTGCGGTCAACGACATCGGTGACGAGGCAGCGTTCCTCGCCGCGATCGACGAGACGATCAAGTACTTCAACGACGGCGACATCGTCGACGGCGTCATCGTGAAGGTGGACCGGGACGAGGTTCTCCTCGACATCGGTTACAAGACCGAGGGCGTCATCCCGAGCCGCGAGCTCTCGATCAAGCACGATGTCGACCCGAACGAGGTCGTCAAGGTCGGCGACGAGATCGAGGCCCTGGTTCTCCAGAAGGAGGACAAGGAAGGCCGTCTGATCCTGTCCAAGAAGCGTGCGCAGTACGAGCGCGCCTGGGGCACGATCGAGAAGATCAAGGAAGAAGACGGCATCGTCACCGGTACCGTCATCGAGGTCGTCAAGGGTGGTCTCATCCTCGACATCGGCCTCCGTGGCTTCCTTCCGGCTTCCCTCGTCGAGATGCGTCGCGTCCGCGACCTCCAGCCCTACGTGGGCAAGGAGCTCGAGGCCAAGATCATCGAGCTGGACAAGAACCGCAACAACGTGGTCCTGTCCCGCCGCGCCTGGCTCGAGCAGACCCAGTCCGAGGTTCGCCAGACGTTCCTCACCACCCTGCAGAAGGGTCAGGTCCGCTCCGGCGTCGTTTCCTCGATCGTCAACTTCGGTGCCTTCGTGGACCTGGGTGGCGTCGACGGTCTCGTCCACGTCTCCGAGCTGTCCTGGAAGCACATCGACCACCCGTCCGAGGTTGTCGAGGTCGGCCAGGAAGTCACCGTCGAGGTCCTCGACGTCGACATGGACCGCGAGCGCGTCTCCCTGTCGCTGAAGGCGACGCAGGAAGACCCGTGGCAGCAGTTCGCCCGGACGCACCAGATCGGTCAGGTCGTCCCGGGTAAGGTCACCAAGCTGGTTCCGTTCGGTGCGTTCGTCCGCGTGGACGAGGGCATCGAGGGTCTGGTCCACATCTCCGAGCTGGCCGAGCGCCACGTGGAGATCCCGGAGCAGGTCGTCCAGGTCAACGACGAGATCTTCGTCAAGGTCATCGACATCGACCTCGAGCGTCGCCGGATCTCGCTGTCGCTGAAGCAGGCCAACGAGTCCTTCGGTGCCGACCCGGCGTCGGTCGAGTTCGACCCGACCCTGTACGGCATGGCCGCGTCTTACGACGACCAGGGCAACTACATCTACCCCGAGGGCTTCGACCCCGAGACCAACGACTGGCTCGAGGGCTTCGACAAGCAGCGCGAAGCCTGGGAGGGCCAGTACGCCGAGGCGCAGCAGCGCTTCGAGCAGCACCAGGCTCAGGTCATCAAGAGCCGCGAGGCCGACGAGGCCGCCGCTGCCGAGGGTGCGGCCGCTCCGGCCGCGGGCAGCAGCAGCAGCGCCGGTGCGGGCATCTCGGGTGGTTCGTACTCCTCCGAGGGTGCGGACGAGACCTCTGGCGCCCTGGCGTCCGACGAGGCCCTCGCCGCGCTCCGCGAGAAGCTGGCCGGCGGCCAGAGCTGATCGCAGCAGCACGGCGTGAGCCGAGCTGATCTTCACCGGTAAGGCCCGTCCCCTCTGGGGGGCGGGCCTTACCGCGTTGTGCGGCCGTGCCGCGGGTTCCGCGCTCCCGTGAACCCCGCCCCGTGAACACTCCCTCGTGAATACCGTCAACTGGGGAATGGTCACGGGACCTTGAACGTTCTTGCCAGAGAACGCGGCGGAGGAGGAGTGGTGGCGGTGCTTGATCCACAGGGTTTGTACGAATGGGACGCCAAGGGCCTGGCGGTGGCCGACCTGGCGCTCGCCCAGGACTCGGCCGGGCTGGTCATGCTCTACCACTTCGAGGGGTACATAGACGCGGGCGAGACCGGCGAGCAGATCGTCGAGCGGCTGCTCGACACGCTGCCCCACCAGGTCGTGGCCCGGTTCGACGCGGACCGCCTGGTGGACTACCGGGCACGGCGTCCGCTGCTGACCTTCCAGCGCGACCACTGGACCGAGTTCGAGGAGCCCCTGCTCGAGGTGCGCCTCGTCCAGGACGCCACGGGCGCGCCCTTCCTGCTGCTCTCCGGCCCCGAGCCGGACGTGGAGTGGGAGCGCTTCTCCGTCGCCGTCCGGCAGATCGTCGAGCGCCTGGGCGTGCGGCTCTCCGTCAACTTCCACGGCATCCCCATGGGCGTCCCGCACACCCGTCCCGTCGGGATCACCCCGCACGGCAACCGGACCGACCTCATGCCGGGGCACCGCAGCCCCTTCGACGAGGCCCAGGTCCCCGGCAGCGCGGAGTCGCTCGTCGAGTTCCGCCTCGGTCAGGCCGGGCACGACGTGCTGGGCGTCGCGGCCCACGTACCGCACTACGTGGCGCGCTCCCCGTATCCCGACGCCGCGCTGACCGTCCTGGAGGCGATCACCGCCGCGACGGGGCTGGTCCTGCCGTCGGTCGCGCACGCGCTGCGCACCGAGGCGCACCGCACGCAGACGGAGATCGACCGGCAGATCCGGGAGGGCGACGAGGAGCTGGTCAGCCTCGTGCAGGGGCTGGAACACCAGTACGACGCGGCGGCCGGCGCCGAGACCCGGGGCAACATGATCGCGGAGCCCGCGGAGATTCCGTCGGCGGACGAGATCGGCCTCGAATTCGAGCGGTTCCTGGCGGAGCGCGAGGGCGAGGGCTGAGGCACGGGCCTCGGGCCCACGGGCCCTTCGGGGCCTCCGGCGGGGGTTCCGGTCGGGTCCGGTCGGGGGTCTGTACGGAGCCCGGGGCGCGGGGGCTAGTCTGCCGGGCATGTTGAAAGTAGGCCTGACAGGCGGAATCGGCGCCGGCAAGAGCGAGGTCTCGCGGCTGCTGGCGGGGTACGGGGCGGTCGTCGTGGACGCCGACCGGATCGCGCGGGAGGTCGTGGAGCCGGGTACGCCCGGGCTCGCGGCGGTGGTGGCCGCCTTCGGGGAGTCCGTACTGACTCCGGAGGGCGGGCTGGACCGGCCCAAGCTGGGGTCGATCGTGTTCGCCGACCCCGAGAAGCTGCGGATCCTCAACGGGATCGTGCACCCGCTGGTCGGGGCCCGGTCCGCCGAGCTGGAAGCCGCCGCGGGGGCCGATGCCATCGTGGTGCACGACGTACCGCTGCTCGCGGAGAACGGGCTCGCGCCGCTGTACGACCTGGTCGTCGTGGTGGACGCGGCGCCCGCCACCCAGCTGACCCGGCTCACGGCCCTGCGGGGCATGGAGGAGTCGGAAGCCCGGGCCCGGATGGCCGCGCAGGCCACGCGGGAACAGCGGCTGGCCGTGGCCACGCTCGTGATCGACAACGACGGGCCGCTGGAGGCGCTGGAGCCGCAGGTGCGCAAGGTGTGGGAGGAGCTCACGGCGCGGGCGGCGGGCGGCGGGGCCTGACGCGGGGAGTGCGGCGTTTGCCGTGCGGCCTGCCGTGTGTGCCTGCCGGGTGCCGGGTGTCGCGGGTGTCGTTTGACGTGTGACGTGTGACGTGTGCACGGAATAGCGGGCGGTGCGGGGGGCGTTGAACGCGTCTGTAGAGGGAAGGAACAGACCGTGTCCGACACCACGCCGCAGCTCCCGCCGCCGTCGCGGTCCTCGTCGCCCGAGACGCACGTCATCGACTACCGGGCCGCGGAGCAGCTCCTCGCCGCGCGCGACCCGCGAGGCGCGGTGAAGTTGCTCGACTCGGTCATAGCCGCCCACCCGGAGAACACGGCGGCCCGGCTGCTGCGCGCCCGGGCCTTCTTCGCCGCCGCCCAATTGCGTCCGGCGGAGCTGGAGTTCGAGATCGTGTTGGAGCGGGAGCCGGACAACGCGTTCGCCCACTTCGCGCTGGCCCGCACCCACGAGCGCGCCGGCCGGCCGGACCAGGCCCGCAAGCACTTCCGCCTCGCGGCCGCCCTGGACCCCCAGCCGGACTACCTGGCGGCGGCCCGCTTCGAGAAGTAGCCGGACCCTGCCCCACCCGGGCGACGGGGACGACAGGGCGGACACCCCCTAGGGGTCGGGGGGCTCGTACGGGGGGATGTCGCGCCCCGGCTGGTAGTGCGGGCCCTGGCGGATGTGGTGGAGCACCACGGCCAGGTCCACGGCCGCGAGCACGGCGACGGCGGCGCAGGCCGCGGCCCACCCGGGCCGGGCGGCGAGCGAGAACGCCGCCGCCCCGGCGCCGGACCAGACCATCCCCCACAGGCTCAGCCAGAAGCGCAGCCGCAGCGCGCTGCGGGCGGTCACCGGCTCGTTTCCGGTGCGCACGGCCATCACCGCCTCGACGTGTCGCCCACCCGGGCTCCCCCCGTCCCTTCCATCGTCCCACCGCGGGCCCGGCGCGTCAGGGGTTGAGCTTGTTCACGGCCTTGACGGTCGTCTTCTTGAAGGCCGGGACGGGCGCCTCGTTCAGGTAACCCATCTGCCCCCACTTCACGACCGTCACGGTGGTGCCGTCGCGGCCGATGCCGTACAGGTGGACGCCGGGCTCGGATTCCGGCATGGAGGTGTGCACCCCGTAGACGTGTGCGCCTTCCTCGACGCTGAGCTTCCCGTAGTCCTGCCAGGAGGCCGTACCGCCCGGGGTCTTGCGCAGCCAGTCGGCGGCGCAGGCCGCGACCTTGCGCTCCAGGGCCGCCGCGAGCTTGACGGCCGCGGCGCTGGAGGAGGTGCGTACGGACACCTGGACCGCGCCCGTGTCGAACTCGGTGGAGAAGTCGCGGTACCAGCTCCCGGTGGCCGGGAGGACGCCCTCCACGCAGAACGGCGCGAACTCGGGCAGCCCCTTGGTGACCTTCCCGGCGTACCAGGCGGAGCCGGGGTGCGGGGGCAGGTCGGTGCCGGCCAGGAACCCGGGCGCGGTGACGGCGGCCGTCGAGGTGGTGGAGGCGGCGAGGACGAGGGCGGTGGCGGCGGCCGCGGTGGCCGCGAGGGCGGCGGCGGTGCGGGCGGTGCGGGCGGTGCGTCGGAACATGGTCGGTTCTCCCCGTGTCATCCGTGTAGTCCGTGGCGGTGTGGCGGTGCTTCTGGAAAGGCTGTACCCCGGCCGGGGCCCGGGCCGACGGTTCGGGACCAACTCGGGACAATGGAACGGCCGTACGCACCCTCAGCTGCGGGAACATCGTTGGCATGGAACGGAACTCCGGGACGGGGAGATCGGCCGAAGCGCAGGCGTTCGCGCGGTCGATGAGGGAACTGAAGGAGCGGAGCGGGCAGAGCTATGGGGCCCTCGCCCGCGTCCTCCACACGAGTACGTCGACCCTGCACCGGTACTGCAGCGGTGAGGCGCTGCCCGCGGAGTTCGTGGTGGTCGACCGCTTCGCCCGGGCCTGCGGTGCGCGGCCGGCGGAGGCGGTGGAACTGCACCGGGCCTGGCTGCTGGCGGATGCGCGGCGGCGGGCGGTGGCGGTGGACGCGGCGCCGCCCGTGGAGGAGGAGGACCGGGAGGCGGAGGCTGCGGACATCGGTGTTCCGGGGGCGCCCGCGCCCGCGCCGGCGCCGCGCCGGACCGGGCGCCGCCTGCTGCTGGCCGGGGTGGCGGCGGCCGCCGTCGTGGCCCTCGCGGTGGGCGTCGGGTGGCTCCCGCAGACGGGCCGGGCCGGCCCGACGGTGGCGGCTCCCGGTACGGCCACGGGCGGAGTCACGGCCACGGGCGGGGCCACGGGGACGGGACCGGCGGCCGGGCCGACGGCGTCGGAGGCCTCGCCGGAAACGCCGACCGGCCCCGCGGCGACGCCGGCGCAGGGCGGCACCTCGGCGGGAGCGACGGGAACCCCGACGGCTCCCGCAGCCACGGGCGGCCCCTCACCGGCCTCCCCGCCCCTGCGCGCGGCCGTGCGGTCGCACGTGTGGGCGGCGGGCTGCGACCACGCGTACCTCGCCGAGCCGGCTCCCTCGGCGGTGCCCCCGCCGCCCGTGGAGGCGGACGCGCCCGCGTGGGCGGCGGGGCGGAAGGCCGTCCACGCGGGGACGCAGATCGTGGAGGTCACCCTGCTGGGCACGGGGCCGGACCCGGTGGTCCTGGAGGACCTGGAGGTACGGGTGGCCGGGCGGCGGGCCCCGCTGCGGTGGAACGTGTACGAGATGTCGCAGGGCTGCGGCGGAGGGATCACCCCGGCCGCGTTCACGGTCAACCTGGACGCGCCGCGCCCGGTGGCGCGGCCGGTGGCCGGCAACGACCAGGGGGAGAAGATCGAGGCCCCCGCCTTCCCGATCAAGATCTCTGCCACCGAACCGGCCGTCCTGCGGGTGGTGGCGAGCAGTACCGGATGCGACTGCGACTGGTACCTGGACCTCCGCTGGAGCGCCCCCACCGGCTCCGGCACCCTCCGCCTCGACGAGTCCGGCCGCCCCTGGCGCATCTCCGCCGCATCCCCGGACCGCCCGGTCTACGGCTACGCCCACGAACGCGGCCGCTGGAGCCGCTGAACCGCTGAAGCCGCCGAGTCCCCGGGCACCCCGCCGCGGCTACCGCCGGACCTCGGGGCCCCAGGGCCCCCGGGCTGCGGGGCCGCCAGGCTGCCGGACCGTCGGGTCACGGGGTGTCGCCGGGTTCCCGGATCCTCCGGAAACGCCCAGCTCAGCGGCATTGTCAGTGGCCCCGCCTAGACTCGACGGCACAGGGATACTTCTGGACGTGAAGGTGTCCGGGGAGACCCCGGAGGCTGTGGAGACCGGGAGAGGGGGACGCGATGGCCATGCCCGGGACGCGGCACGCGCCGGCACAGCCGTTCGTGTCCGGTCTGCCGCGGCACGCCGCCGTGTTCCTGCCCGCCGCCGTGCCCCGCGAGAGCCGCATCGCGTTCTGGGCCCCCGACGGGGACGCCCTGCCCGCCGAAGGCGTCCCGGCCACGCTTCAGGTGGTCCGTCCCCATGGCGAGGGCGTCCGTACCCGAACGGTGCCCGCCGTCACGCTGACGGTCACCGCCGCCCTGCCCGTGCTCGTCCGCGCGGCCCGCGCACTCCGCGGGCCCGCCACGCATCCCGCGACCCGCGCCTGGGGGACCGCCGCCGTCCAGGCGCTGTCCCTCGTCGCGCGGGGCCGTCTGCTGCCCGGGCTGACCCCCGACGGGGTCGACGCCTGGCGGGCCGGGCCCCTGGACGCCGAGGACATCGCGCACCTGCGCGCGGTCGCCGCCGCCCTGCCCCACGAGGGGTACGCCACCCCGCTCGCCGGACGCCGCCCGCTCCACCTGCCCGAACCGGAGGCGCTGGTCAGGGCGTTCCTCGACGCCGTCGCCGACAGCCTGCCCCGGACCCCCGCGGCGCCCTTCGCCGCGGGCCGACCGTTCGCCGCCCGCGAGCCGCAGCAGGTCCCGGGGATACGGGACTGGGCCGCGCAGGTCGCCTCGGGCGCGGACACCGGAGTCGGGATCTCGCTCCGCCTCGACCTGTCCTCCTTCCGACTCTTCGACGAGGCCGAGAGCGGCACGGAGCCGGAGGAGGACGTGCGCCGTGCCGGGGCCGCCGTCGTCCAGGTCCACAGCCTCGCCGACCCGACCTTGGTCACGGACGCCGCCATGCTCTGGGCGGGCGCCGCCGCGGCCGGGTTCGGACCCCGCGCCCGGATCGACGCCGTCCTCGCGCTGCGCCGGGCGGCCCGGGTCTGGCCGCCGCTGCTGCGGCTGCTGGACCAGCAGGTCCCCGATGTACTGGCCCTCTCGGACCCCGAGCTCGAAGACCTGCTGGGCCGGGCCGCGACCCGGCTCGCGGAGGCCGGAGTCCTGGTCCACTGGCCGCGCGAGCTGGCTCGTACGCTCATCGCGACCGCCGTCGTACGGTCCACCGCGCCCGGTTCCGCCACCGACGGCACCGCGTTCTTCGACGCCGAGCACCTCTTCGCCTTCTCCTGGGAGCTGGCGCTCGGCGGCGACCGGCTCACCCCGGGGGAGATGGACGCGCTCGCGCAGGCCCACCGGCCCGTGGTGCGGCTGCGCGACCAGTGGGTGCGGGTCGATCCGGAGCTGGTGCGCAAGGCGCGCAAGCGGGAGCTGGGTCTGCTGGACCCGGTGGACGCGCTGGCGGCCGTGCTGACGGGGACGGCCGAGGTCGAGGGAGAGCCGGTGGCCGCGGTCCCCGTGGGGGCGCTGGCCGCCCTGCGGGACCGGCTGACCGGGGAGCTGGCCCCGCTGCCCCAGCCGGCCGGACTCAAGGCCACCCTGCGCGACTACCAGGCCCGCGGCCTGGCCTGGCTCGACCTGATGACCTCGCTCGGACTCGGCGGCTGCCTCGCCGACGACATGGGCCTGGGCAAGACGGTCACCCTGATCGCGCTCCACCTGCACCGCGACCGTCCCGAGCCGACGCTGGTGGTCTGCCCGGCCTCGCTGCTGGGCAACTGGCAGCGGGAGATCGAGCGGTTCGCCCCCGGCACGCCCGTGCGCCGCTTCCACGGCGCCGGCCGCAGCCTCGACGGGCTGGCCGATCAGCCCGCCGGGGGATTCGTCCTCACCACCTACGGAACCATGCGCGCGGGAGCGGCCCGGCTGGCCGAACAGCCCTGGGGCATGGTCGTCGCGGACGAGGCCCAGCACGTCAAGAACCCGCACTCGGCGACCGCGAAGGCGCTGCGCACGATCCCGGCGCCCGCCCGGGTGGCACTGACCGGCACCCCGGTGGAGAACAACCTCTCCGAGCTGTGGGCGCTCCTCGACTGGACCACGCCCGGACTGCTCGGCCCGCTCACCGCGTTCCGGGCCCGGCACGCCCGGCCCGTGGAGCACCAGACGGAGGAGGACGGGGGCAACGAGGCGGCGGTCGCCCGACTGGCCGCGCTGGTCCGGCCGTTCCTGCTGCGGCGCAAGAAGTCCGATCCCGGGATCGCGCCGGAGCTGCCGCCGAAGACGGAGACCGACCACCCCGTGTCCCTCACCCGCGAGCAGGCCTCCCTCTACCAGGCGGCGGTAGACGAGGCGATGGCCGTGATCGGCGCGAGCGAGGGCATCGAGCGGCGCGGCATGATCATGAAGCTGCTGGCCTCGCTCAAGCAGATCTGCAACCACCCCGCCCAGTATTTGAAAGAGCACAGCTTGAAAGAGCACAGCTTGAAAGAGGCGGAGCCGCGGATCGCGCACCGCTCCGGGAAGCTGGCCCTCCTCGACGAGCTGCTCGACACGATCCTGGCCGAGGGCGGCTCGGTGCTGGTCTTCACCCAGTACGTGACGATGGCCCGCATCATCGAGCGCCATCTCACCACGCGCGGGATCTCGCACCAACTGCTGCACGGGGGCACGCCCGTTCCGCGCCGCGAGGAGCTCGTGGACCGCTTCCAGGCGGGCGAGGTCCCCGTGTTCCTGCTCTCCCTCAAGGCCGCGGGCACCGGCCTCAACCTCACCCGCGCCGGGCACGTCATCCACTACGACCGCTGGTGGAACCCCGCCGTCGAGGAACAGGCCACCGACCGCGCCTACCGCATCGGCCAGACCCAGCCCGTCCAGGTCCACCGCATCATCGCCGAGGGCACCGTCGAAGACCGGATCGCCGAAATGCTGGAGGCGAAGCGGGCGCTGGCCGACGCCGTCCTCGGCTCCGGCGAGACGGCGCTGACCGAGCTCACGGACCGCGAGCTGGCGGACCTCGTCTCCCTGCGCAGGCCCGTATGATCACCGCGCGCGACGACCGCCGCCGCACCTTCGAGACCGTGCCGCCGGGGCTGGAGGCCGTCAGCTGGTGGGGCCGGGCCTGGGTGTCCGCCCTGGAGTCGGTGGCCCACGACGGAGCCCGCCTGACCCGGGGGCGGACCTACGCCGCCGAGGGCCACGTCGACGCCGTCACCATCACCCCGGGCCGGATCGTGGCCTACGTACGGGGCAGCCGGCCGCGGCCGTACCGCACCGAGCTGTCCCTGCCCGCGCTCTCGGACGCTGAGTGGAGCGAGCTGCTGGAATCGGTGGTGGCCGATCCGACGGCGCTAGCCGCACTGCTGGAGCGGGAGGTCCCGGAGTCCCTCTCCGAGTCGGTCCTGCCCGGTGCGGGAGAGCTCGTGCCGCGCTGCTCCTGCCCGGACGTCGGGCGTCCGCCCTGCAAGCACGCCGCCGCGCTGTGCTACCGCGCGGCCCGCCTCCTGGACGCCGATCCCTTCCTCCTGCTCCTGCTGCGCGGCCGCGGTGAGCGGGAGCTGCTGGAGGAGCTCACCCGGCGCAATGCCGCCCGTGCCGCGCGCGAACAGCCCGATGGGACACCGGACTTCCCCGGTGTTCCGGCCCGGGCCGCGCTCGTCCGCACCGTCCTGCCGCCGCTGCCCGCTCCACTGGCGGCGCCCTCCGCCGTCGGGATGCCGCCCGCGTACCCGGCCGATCCGGCGGCCCCGGACCCGCTCGCCCTGGACCAGCTCGCCGCGGACGCGGCCGCCCGCGCCCTGGCGCTGCTGCGCACCGCCGAGGATCCGATGGCCGGGCTGAGCCGCTGGCAGGACGCCGTCCGGCTGGCCTCGGCGCACCCCACGGCCGGGCTCACAGGCGCCGCCCGCGCCCTCTACCGCGAGCTGGCCCGCGCCACGGGCCGCAGCACCACCGACCTGGCCCGGGGAGCGGCAGCCTGGCGGCAGGGAGGCCTGCCCGCCCTGCTCGCCCTCGAAGAGCCCTGGGACCCGCCCGCCGGCCCCTTCGACCGGGCCCGCCCGGCGCTCCTCGCCGCCGCCCAGGGCTCGTTCCGGCCCGACCGCAACCGGCTCACGGGCTCCTCCCGGCAGCTCCGGCTCGGCCGGGACGCCCTCTGGTACTCCTACGAGAACCGTCTGGGCGACGACGACTGGTGGCCCACGGGCCGCCCCCCCTCCCCGGACCCGATCACGGCCCTGCTGGGCTGAGTCCGGCCGCCCAGCGCTCGAGGGTGGCGAAGTCCTGCGGGCGCAGGCCGTGGCGGGGGTGGATGCGCAGGAGCAGGGCCGGGGCCGGGTGGTGGGCGGCGACCCAGGCGCGGTCGCGGGGCGTGATCAGGTCGTCGACCCAGGCGAAGGGCCGGCCGGCCGCCCATTCCAGGAGGGGGCGGGTCTTCCAGAAGAGGCCGTCGGGGTCGCGGGTGAAGGGTTCCGGCCATTCGATGACAGGAAGATCAACGGGTAGTCCGATGCGCGGGGAGATCAGCGTGTTGGCCTCGTGCGTCCAGGCGGTGGCCCAGGCGAGTTCGTAGGGCAGGGCCAGCAGCCGGGCGCCGTGGTCCGGGTGCAGGCGCACGCGCAGGCCGCGCTTGGTGCTGCGGGATTCCGGTGCGCGGTAGGACAGCCAGATGCTCGGACGCATCCGGTGGCTGGTGTATCCGCGGAGACCTGCGAGGCGGGACCGGAACGGATTGAGGGGGCCGTCCACGTCGAGGAGGAGCAGCGGGCGAGTCATGAAGTAGGGATTACCCAGTACACGATGGAGTGAAATGCCTACCGGCGCTATAACCCGAATGGGGTTACGGCGTTGTTTCCGGTACGGGTGCAAAGCCCGTGGACCCTTCCGGAAGGCAGGAAATCTGATGCGTCACAGTCGTCGGAATGGCTTGATCGCGGCGGTGGTTGCGGGGGGTGGACTCGCGGTCGCGGGTGCGGGCGGCTTCGCCTACGCCGACGCGGAGGCGGGCGGACAGGCCGTGCGCTCGCCGGGGGTGCTGTCGGGGAATCTGCTGCAACTTCCGGTGCACACACCGGTGAACGTGTGCGGGAACACCGTGAGCGTGGTCGGCGTGCTCAACTCGGCCGCCGGGAACCGCTGCGTCAACGCGGACCGGGGCGCCGGGAAGCAGGGCGAGCCCGGTCATCCCGGGTCGCGGCCGTCCGACCCCTCGCACCCCTCGAAACCCGGTGCCGGAAACGGTGCGGGGAACGGCGGCCAGAGCGGGCACGGCGGGCCCGGGCGGGGTGCGGTGGCCGATGGGCGCGGAAAGGATTCTCCGGGGCTGCTCTCCGGCAACGGGCTCCAGCTCCCCGTCGAGGTACCGGTCAACATCAGCGGCAACTCGGTGAGCGTCGTCGGCGTCGGCAACTCCTCCGTGGGCAACACCTCCGTCAACGGCTCCACCCCGGTCGTCGGCCAGCCCGTCCAGCCGCCGGTCCGGCCGCCCGTCGCCGTTCGGCCGGTCACCCCGCCCGCCCCGCCCCGCAGCCACCCCTCGGCGCTCGCCCACACCGGGGCCGAGGGCGCCGGCTACTTGCTGTCCGGCGGCGGCGCCATGCTGCTCGGCGGAGTGCTGCTCTACCGCCGGTTCCGGCTCAACTAGCCTGCGCGGGCGTGTCGGAGGCATCGGAGGCCGCCCGCCAGCCGTCCAGGATCGCGTCGATCCGCGGCGCCAGCCGGGCCCGGGCCGCGAACCGGGGCACGCCCCCCATCAGCAGGGAGTCGTACTCGGTGTCGAGGTGCCGCACGGCCGCCCGTACCGCTGCGTACACGGCCGGCGGGTCGAGGGCCCGGCCCGCCGCGCTGCGGCCCACCCGGCCGCTGCCGCGCACCGAGGCGTGCGCGGCGATGGCCCGGGCCCGGTCGGCGGGGCACCCGGGGAACAGGCGCAGGATCTCGGCGGCGAAGGCCGCCGTGAACCGGGTGTCCTCGGCCGCCCGGCGCAGCCGGTCGCGCTCCCGGCGGCGGGCCCGCGCCTCGGCGTCCGCGAGGCAGGCGCGCTCGGCCCGGGCCAGGGCGTCGTCCTCGACGAGGATTCCCATGCGCTCGTAGCGGCGGCGGCGCCGGTGGAAGCGGACCACGACTGCGGACAGCGAACTGGCTTCGTGGGCCCGGCGGGTGAGAGCGGTGTCGCCGCGCGGCAGGTAGACGAGGTGTCCGAGGTCGGCGCAGTCCAGGCAGCGGGGCACGCCGGTTTCGCGGACGAGGCGGCGCAGCGGTCCCTGCCTGCACTCCGCGCAGTGGATCTGCTTCGTCGACTCGAAAACGACCAGGCTCATGTCGAAGTGATACCGCCGTTCAGGCCTTATATCACCTTGTACGTATGGATACTTGTGCTTTCACAGAGCCTTCCCCGACCTCATGGTGTCCTCCTACCGTGGGTCGAGTGGGCCGCGTCCGGTCCATGGAGGAGGGAAACATGGCTGGACGGCAGGCGACGGCCGGGCGCCCGAGGACTGCGGTCCGGCGCCCGAAAGCGGAGGTGGCCTCCGACCTCGTGGTGAGAGAGGTCGAGATAGAGCCCGGCGGCTGCACCGGCTGGCACTACCACCGCGTGCCGCTGATGGCGGTGGTCAAGTCCGGCACCCTGACCCGGATCCTGAGCGACGGCACGGTCGAGGTGCATCACACCGGCACCAGCTTCGTCGAACCCGCCGGGCGGCGCCACGTCCACCTCGGCCGCAACTTCGGCACCGAGCGGGTCGTGCTCTGCGTGACCGCCGCCCTCGGCGAGGGCGACTCCTTCGCGCTTCCCGCGGAGGCCCCGCCCGGCGCCACGCCCTGCGCGTGCCCCGCGCGGACGCGGTGAGGGCCGATGCGGTGACCCCACCCCGCGAGTGGTGACCCCAACCCCGTGAGTGGTGACCCCGCCCCCCGTGAGCGGTCGCCCCGACCCCGTGAACCGGGTCACCGCTCAGACGAGTCGGCGGATCTCCCCGCGCACGCGGTAGAAGCCTCCGGCCGCCGGGTGCAGGCCGTCCACCACGTACCGGGCGCCGGGCTCCCGTATCCCGCGCGGGAACTGCACGTTCCAGGAGGGCTCGAACCCGCCCGACACCACCTGCACGCGCATCCGCTGGCCCTGCTGCACGCACTCCACGACCACGCCGCCCGCGGGCACCGAGGCCACCGACACCGTCGCCACCGCGGCGGGCGTGGCCGCCGGGGTGAAGACGGGCAGGGCGGCCGCCGACTTCACGTCCACGGCCGTCGGCACCGACCCCTCCCGGGCGGCCGCGATCGCGGCCTCGCTCGCGTCCACGCAGACCAGCGAACCGTCCGTGGTCACCAAGTACAGCCGCTCGTCCAGGTACTGCATGGACAGCGCGGCTCCGCTGCCGGTGCCCAGCTTCCACAGCCGCCGCCCGTCGGCGTCGAAGCAGTACACGGACGACGCGAGGTCGCCGGCGAAGACGTGTCGGCCGTCCGGCGAGGTCGCGCACGAGTAGACCGCGGCGTCGCACCGGTACGTGGCCTCCAGGGCGCCCGTCGCCTTCGACAGCCGCTGCACGGTGTTGCGGCCGGTTCCCGCGTACACCGCGTGGTCCTCCTGCCAGCCGAACAGCACCGACCCGTCGGTCTGGGTGTGCCACAACTCCCGCCCGCCGTCGGGGGCGTAGGCCGTGACCCCCTTGCCGTGGCCGTGGTAGACCGCCCGCTCGTCCGCGCGCACCATCCACGCGTTCGGCCCGGCCGAGCGCCGCGACCACTGGAACTCGTCCTCGTGGTCGATGACCGTCAGCCCGCCGTTGCGGTCGGACACGTTGAGCACGCCCTCGCGGATGTCCAGCCAGAAGATGTCCACGTCGGCCGCGATGTCGTACGCCCCGAACGGCACCTTCGAGGACAGGTCGTACACCGTGCCGTCGTCACAGCCCGCGTAGATCCAGAACTCGTCCGCCACCAGGCACTTCACCCCGTCCGGCAACGAGTAGCGGGCGAGCACCTCTCCCTCGTGGCTCACCGTGTAGACGTCTCCGGCCTGGTTGCCGACCCAGCAGCGGTCCTCGTCCACGTGGATCCCGAAGGCGGAGGACCCCGTACGGAACCGCCACAGCACCGGGGCCACCGCGCGTGCGGTGGACGGGGTCGAGGTCACCTGGCGGCGCGTCACCGACCGGGCCGCGCGGACTCCCCGCACCGCGGGGGCGTAGCCCTTGCGGACCTTCTCCCCGACCTTCTTGGCGGCGGCCGCCCGCGCCTTCTCGATGGTGGGGAAGGAGGAGCTCTGCAGCTGGCCGTCCGCGCCGATGCGGCCGTACCGCACCGAGACGGAGGTCCCGTCGACGGTGACCTCGTAGAACTTGTGGGCACCGCCGTCCTCCTGGGACAGCTCCAGATACGTCGTCTCCCGAGCCATGACAGACCCCTCCCCAAGGCCGGGCCGCCGGCCCCCTGTGCGCCGGTGATCCCTCCTGAAAAACGTTAGGTGTCACCACTGACAATGGGCTGGTGCAGCTGGAAGCGATCACATGGCAGCGGATGGCCGAGCGGCTCGCCGGTCACCTCGACGACGACGAGCGGGGCAGCGGCGAGGGCGGGGGCGGGGGCGGCCCGGAGGGCCGATGGCGGCGGGTGGGCATCGACGGGGCGCCCGCCGCCCGCACCGGTGTGCTCGCCGCGGAGCTCGCCGACGCGCTGCGCCTGCGCGGGCGTTCGGTCCTGGTGGTGGCGGCCGAGGGCTTCCTGCGCCCGGCCTCCCTCCGCTTCGAGTTCGGCCGCGAGGACGTGGACTCCTACCTCGACGGCTGGTACGACACGGCCGCGCTCTGGCGGGAGGTCTTCGGCCCGACCGACCCCGGCGGCACCGGCCGGGTGCTGCCCGACCTCTGGGACCCGGTCACCGACCGGGCGACCCGCAGCCCCTACGCCGAACTCCCGCCCGGCGGCGTGCTGATCGTGCACGGCCCGCTGCTGCTGGGCCACTGGTTCCCCTTCGACCTCAGCGTCCACATCGGGCTCTCCCCGGGCGCACTCGCCCGCCGCACCGAGGAGTCCGCCCGCTGGACCCTCCCCGCCTTCGCGCGCTACGAGGCCGAGACCGGCCCGGCGGACCGGGCCGACGCCCTGGTCCGGGCCGACGATCCGCGCCATCCGGCCTGGACGGGCCTGCGCGGAGGGCACGCCGGCTGACCCCGCGAGGCCGCCGCGCGGGCCTCGGCGCGCACCTCTGCGCCACCCCCGGGCGCACCTCCGCGAACCCCCGTCCCGTCACGGAGGTCCGGGAACCGCAACAGAGGGATTCCGGCACGGTGACGATCGGTTCCGGCCATCGCTCCGGCCGGAACCGCGCGCTACGTTGACGGCACGCTCGACGGCGGCCACCCCGGTGGCGCCTTGGCAGAGGGAGAAGGCGATGCGGTCAATGCACGGACGCGGCAAGGCGGTTCGGGGCGCGAGACGGGTGCGCACGCAGGCGGCGCTCGCCGCGCTGGCCCTGTGCGGAACCCTGGTCCTCACGGCCTGCAACGGTGACGAGGAGACCGGCGCGCCGGGAACCCCCGCGAGCCCCGCCACCAGTGCGGCGGCCACGGGCGCCGCCTCGCCGTCGGCCTCGCCCACCTCGGCCCCGTCGAAGAAGCCGACTCCCACCGCCCCTTCGACCGTGACCCCGACGGGTACGAAGAAGGCGCCGATGCCGGGCTCCACCTGCGACCACAAGATGCCGATCTCGCCCGACGAGATCGCCGTCAACCGCTACACCCCCGAAGGCGGGGTCCACAGCCTGATCATCAAGCACGGCAACTGGGGCTGCGCCGCCCCCGGCGCGGACGCCGCCCCCTTCGAGACCACCGGCAAGGAAACCTTCCTCAACATCGCCGAGGACGCCAAGATCACGGCCGTCACCCCCATCGTCGCGAGCACCGTGAGCCAGCCGATCACGCTCCAGCAGCTCATCGACTGGCTGATCGCCCACCCGAACCAGGGCCGCGTCTTCCGGTACCACCTGGACAGCGCGGGCGTCATCGACTCCCTCGACCAGCAGTACACCTCCTGACCCCGCTCCGGGCGGCCCGCTTGCTACGGCCGCCCGCCCAGCCGGGCCACCGCCAGCGCGGCCGCCCGGCAGCCGGCCCCCGCGGCCCACGCCGAGCCCGCTCCCGCCAGCCGGGCCGCCAGGAAGGCGCCGGTGAAGGCGTCACCGGCCCCCGTGGAATCCACCGCCTCGGCGCTCTCCGCCGCGACCTCGGCCGTCACCCGGCCGTCCTCGGCGACGAGCGCTCCGGCCCCGCCCCGGGTGACCACCACCAACGGCACCCGCCGGCTCAGCTCCGCCGCCGCCCGCGCGACCGCCGCCGCCCGATCCGTCCGCTCCGGCGGCCCGGCCGCCCCTGTCGCCCCGGCCGGTCCCGGCGACCCCGCGAGCAGCAGCGCCTCGTCCTCGTTCGGCAGCAGTACGCCGGCCCCCGCCGCGGCGGCAAGGAAGCGCTGCGGACCCAGCGCGGCCAGGAACCCCGCCGACGCCGGATCCACGCTCACCGTCACGTTCCGGGCGCGGGCGGCCCGTAGCGCGACCAGGGCCAGTTCCCGGCTCGCGTCCGCGAAGAACAGGTAGCCCGACAGATGGAGATGGGCGACCCCGTCCAGGAGTCCGGGCTCCCAGTCGGCGGGGGAGAGCCGCAGCGAGGCACCGCTGTCGGTCAGGAAGGTCCGCTCCGCGTCCGCTCCGACCAGCGCGACCACCGTCCCGGTCGGCTCGGCGGGATCGACCACCAGCCTCGGCCGCACCCCCGCGTCGAGCAGGGCCCGCTCGTGCCACCCGGCCGAGTCGGCGCCGACCCGCGCGAGGAGGCGTACCTCCGGGGCCCCCGCGTGGGCGGCCCAGCAGGCGGCGTTGGCCCCCGCGCCGCCCGGCAGGGTCCGGATCCGGGCCGGGGTGTCGGTGCCCGGAGCCAGTGGTTCCGCATGGACCGCCACGACGTCCGTCACCACGTCCCCGACGACCAGCAGCGCCCCCGGCCCGGCGGGAGCGGCCGGTGCGGCGGTCACGGCCGCGCCGCCCAGGCCCGCGCGATGCGGGCCCCGAGCCGCACGTTGCCCCGTACCGCCGCGAGGTTGGCCTCCAGGGATGCGCCGCCCGTCGCGCGCACCAGGAACCCGAGCAGGAACGGTGTCACCGCCTGTCCCGTGATGCCCCGCTCCCGGCACTCCGCCAGGGCCTCGGCCAGGACCCGGTCGTGCAGTTCCGGATCGAGCTGCCGCTCCGCCGCCACCGGGTTGGCCACGAGCAGCGCCGACTCCGCGCCGCCGAGGAGGTCCTGAGCCGCCATCACGGCCGCCACCTCCTCCGGGCGGTGGACCGTCCAGTCCACCGGCTCGCCGGAATCGGCCAGGTAGAACCCGGGGAAACGATCCGTCCCGTACCCGAGGACGGTCACCCCCAGCGTCTCCAGCCGCTGGAGCGTCGCGGGCACGTCCAGGATCGACTTCACCCCCGCGCACACCACGGTGATCCGGGTCCGCGCCAGCAGCGCGAGGTCGGCCGACTCGTCCTGCGACCGGGTCCAGTCCCGGTGTACGCCGCCCAGCCCGCCGGTGGCGAAGACCCGCAGCCCCGCCCGCGCGGCGAGGAAGGCCGTGGCCGAGACGGTCGTCGCGCCGGTCGCACCCGTGGCGAGGGCCGGGGCCAGATCCCGGTGGCCGAGCTTGCGCACGCCCTCGCCGCCCGCGATCCGCTCCAGCCGGGCCTTGTCCAGCCCGGCGTACGCCACCCCGTCGACGACCGCGATGGTCGCCGGGACGGCTCCCTCCGCGCGGACCAGCTCCTCCAGTTCCAGACCCACCGCCAGATTGCGGGGGCGGGGCAGTCCGTGGGCGAGGATCGTGGACTCCAGCGCCACGACGGGCTGCCGGCGGTCGAGCGCCTCGCGCACCTCCTCCGACAGGACCGGGACCGGGGCTGTGTGTTCAGATGCAGTGTGCTGTGACATGTCCCCATCCCTGGCACGCGATCCGGGACCCCAAACGCGCGGACGCCGCACCGGCGCGAACCCGCCGGGGGAGCGTGCCCGCGTCGGTCTGGACGTCCGGGGGCGTGCGGCCCTGCGGGGCGAGGTCCCCTACCCGCCCTTCGCCCGTTCCCCGGGCTGCGCCCGGACCCGCCCCGGGGCTCCGCCCCGGACCCCGCGCCGCAAACGCCGGCGAGGCTGGATTTCGCCCGGCGGAGCCCGGGAACGGTGGAATCCGGCGCGTCAAGGGGCGACAGGGTGACGGGTGGGGCGGACGCGCGCTGGACGTTCTGGTCACCCCGGCGCGCCGGGCGCCCCGGTTAGGCTCCCGAACCATGAGCACAACTGATCACGGCCCCGCTTCCTTCGCCGTCTCCGTCCCGGACTTTCCCGATTCCGAGCTGGAGCCGGACGAGCTCGACCCCGCGCAGATCGTCTCCGGGAACCCCGTGGTGACGGGCAAGGTGCTGTGGGAGGCGCCGGACGGCTCGCAGGTGCGCGGGATCTGGCAGATCACCCCGGGCGTGGTCACCGACACCGAGGCGAACGAGCTGTTCGTGGTGGTGAGCGGCCGCGCCACCGTCGAGGTGGAGGGCGGCGAGACCCTGGAGGTCGGCCCGGGCTCCGCCTGTGTCCTTCGGGAGGGTGACAAGACCACCTGGACCGTCCACGAGACGCTCCGCAAGGCCTACCACATCAGCTACTGAGCGGTGCCCGTCCCGGCGTCCGCGGCCTTCACCGGACGGCGGCGCGAGGTGAACAGCGCGAGCGCCGCCATCGGCAGCAGCAGGGCGGCGGCGGCCGCGTTGAGCCAGCCGTAGCCCGCCTGGGACATGACCAGCCCGGCGGCGGCGCCGCCGACCCCGGCGGCCGTGTTCATGGTGAGGTCGCCCAGCCCCTGTACGGCGGCCCGCGCGGGCTGCGGCACCGAGTCGGTCAGCAGCGCGGAGCCGGACACCATGCCGGCGGACCAGCCCAGCCCGAGCAGGAAGAGGCCGATGCCGCTCTGGGTGTGGTTCCCGTCGGCCGTGCCGGCGAGCAGCGCGGCGACGGACAGCAGCCCGGCGGCGAGCCCGATCACGGACAGCCGGCCGATCCGGTCCGCGAGCCAGCCCATCACCGGCGAGAAGCCGAACATGCCGGCGATGTGCCCGCTGATGACCAGCCCGATGAGCTGGAGCCCGGCTCCGTGGTGCCCGAGGTCGACCGGTGTCATCACCATGATCGAGACCATGGCGGTGTGCGACACCGCGATGGTGAGGAGCGCGAGCCGGGCCCGGGGGGAGGCCTTGACGGCCGCGAAGCCGGCACGCAGCGAGCGCCCGGCGCGGGTCTGGTCCTCGGCCGGGGCGAGCGCGCGGGCCGTCAGCAGCGGGT
This sequence comes from Streptomyces stoeckheimensis, assembly GCF_045822005.1. NCBI lineage: Bacteria > Bacillati > Actinomycetota > Actinomycetes > Kitasatosporales > Streptomycetaceae > Streptomyces > Streptomyces stoeckheimensis. Next base: position 6,724,838 of record NZ_CP169550.1, read on the forward strand.
CCGGGCGCAGGAGTACGCCGATCAGCACGGCGGTGAGCAGGAAGATGGCGCCGGCCCATATGAAGGGCCCCGCCATCGGGGGTATGGAGGTGCCCTCGAAGCTGCGGCTGGCCGGGGCGGAGAGGTTGGGGCCGAGCACGGCGCCGATGGTGGAGGCCCAGACGACCACGGAGATCGCCCGTGCCCGGTGGTCGGGTTCGGCGAGGTCGGCGGCGGCGAAGCGGGCCTGGAGGTTGGCGGAGGAGGCGGCTCCGAAGGCGGCCATGCCGAGCATCAGCAGCGGGAAGCTCTTGATCGAGGCGGCGAGGACGACGAGGGCGGCCCCGGCCGCGCCGATCACGTAGGCGAGGACCAGTCCGGGCCGGCGGCCGCGCGCGGTCATCAGCGCGGCGAGCGGCAGGGAGACGGCCGCGGTGCCGATCACGGAGGCGGTCGAGGCGAAACCGGAGAGCGACTCCGTGCCGCTGACCTCGGTGGCCAGGACCGGGGCCAGGGCGATGCTGATGGGCACACCGATCCCGCCCAGCACCTGGCCGGCGATCAGCACCCCGGAGGTGCGGCGCCGCAGTCGGGGCAGGTCGGCGGCGGTGACCGTGACGGCGGGCCGGTCGGTGCCGGGCGCGGTGCTCACGCGGTACACCTCCGACACGGATGCGGAGGGACTGCGGGCGCGGCGCAAGGTGTGGTCACCGCCGCAGTTTCGCACCCCTCGCAGGGCGGGCGGAACAGGGTTTCCGGGGGCACCGGGAGCATCAGGAGCACGCCCCCTAGAAGAGAGGCTGGGGGAGTACCCCTTCCAGGGCGAGGAGGCGGCGCTTGGTCTCCACGCCGCCGCCGAAGCCGCCGATGCCCCCGTCGTTCTCCACGACCCGGTGGCAGGCCACCACCAGCGGCAGCGGGTTCGAGCCCATGGCGTTGCCGACGGCCTGGGCCGCGCCCGGGGCTCCGGCCCGGGCGGCCAGCTCGCCGTACCCCACGACCGCCCCGTAGGGCACGGTGCGGTCCAGCTCCAGCAGGACCTGCCGGTTGAAGCCGGAGCTGAGCCGCCAGTCCAGCGGCAGATCGAAGCGGCGCAGCGTACCGGCGAAGTAGGCCTTCAGCTGGCGTATCGGCTCGGCCAGCAGGACCTCCTCGCCCGGCGGCGGGCGCCGGGCGTCGGCGCCGAGCCGGGAGACCAGCGCGCCGATCATCCTCTCGGCCCGGTCCGGTCCGGCATGGAACTCGACCTTGACCAGGCCCTCGGGGGTGGCGGCGAGGAGCAGCGGACCGATATCGCTGTCGACGACGGTCCATTCGAGGTGCGGCCCGCGGGGCCCAGGAGTGTCCACCCCTTCACGGTACGACCCGCCACCGACAGCGCCGCACGCGTCAGTAGCCGCCGACCGCTTCCCGTACGACGTCGGGCTTGTCGGTGATGATCCCGTCCACGCCCATGTCCTGGACCTTCAGGGCGGTCGCGGCGTCGTCCACGATCCAGGTGTCCACTTCCAGCGCCCTGCCGTGGGCGCCGAGCAGCTTGTGCACCGCGGCGACCCAGTCCGCGTCGATGGTGGTGTACCAGGGGTTGATCCGGTCGGTGAACTCGGCGTACCGCGGCAGGTCGGCGACGGCCGGGGTGCCGAGGAAGGCCGTGAACAGGTCGGGGCGCAGTTCGTGCACGGTGCGGACCGAGGCGGCGCTGAAGCTCTGGACCACCAGCCGGCGGACCACACGGTCCTCGTTGAGCCAGCCGGTCGCGCCCAGCACGTCCAGGGTCTGCTGTTCGATTCCCGGGTAGAGCTCCGGCTTCTTGATCTCCAGGAGCAGGCGCTGCTGGTTGCGCTGGACCCGGTTCATGTACTGCCGCAGGGTCGGTACGCGGGCGCCCGCGAACTCCGGGCCGAACCAGCTGCCCGCGTCCAGCCGGGCGATCTCCGCCGCGGTGAAGTCCTTCACCCGCCAGGGCTTGCGGTCGGGGAACACCTGCTCGACGTCGGTCGTCCGGGCCAGGGTGTCGTCGTGGATGACCACGAGCTCCCCGTCCTTGGTGCGCTGGACGTCGTTCTCCACCCAGTCGAAGCCCATCTCCATGGCGAGGTCGATCGCCTCCAGCGTGTTCTCCGGGGCGTACGCCGAAGCCCCTCGGTGGGCGTACACGATCGGGTTGGACAGCCAGTCCGGACCGGGTGCGGCCGAGGCGGAGCCCGCACCGCACACGCTCAGGGCGAGTCCCAGGAAGGCGGCGGTGGCCGCGGCGGCGGATCGGACGTACATGCGCGTTCTCCTCGGGTCATGGGCCCTGCTCCTGCCGTCAAACGGGCGCGGAGCGGCATTCGTTGCGGCGATGCACCGGCGGCGATGCGTTTCCGACGCACTTTCAGGGAGAGCCGCGTACGGCGATCATGGGGTTGGCGATCACCGGGCCGCCACCGAACTACGACAAACGGACCAGGCCCGCACGGCTCCGCACGGGGCGGGCGGGCCCCGAGTGTCAGTGGGGGGTCGTACGGTTGACCCATGCGGCCCGTATCGAAGATCGAACGCACGGTGGCGCCTTTCGAGGTCGTCAGCTCCTACCAGCCCAGCGGTGACCAGCCCGCGGCCATCGCCGAGCTGGAGAAGCGCATCCGTGCAGGTGAAAAGGATGTCGTGCTGCTCGGCGCGACCGGAACCGGCAAGTCGGCGACGACTGCCTGGATGATCGAGAAGCTCCAGCGGCCCACCCTGGTGATGGCGCCGAACAAGACGCTCGCCGCCCAGCTGGCGAACGAGTTCCGCGAGCTCCTGCCGAACAATGCGGTCGAGTACTTCGTCTCGTACTACGACTACTACCAGCCCGAGGCCTACGTACCGCAGTCGGACACCTACATCGAGAAGGACTCCTCCATCAACGAGGAGGTGGAGCGGCTGCGTCACTCCGCGACCAATTCCCTCCTCACCCGGCGCGACGTCATCGTCGTCGCCTCCGTGTCCTGCATCTACGGTCTCGGCACCCCGCAGGAGTACGTCGACCGGATGGTCTCCCTCAAGGTCGGCGAGGAGACCGACCGGGACCAGCTGCTGCGCCGCTTCGTCGACATCCAGTACACCCGCAACGACGTGGCCTTCACCCGGGGCACCTTCCGCGTGCGCGGCGACACCATCGAGATCTTCCCGGTCTACGAGGAACTGGCCGTCCGCATCGAGATGTTCGGCGACGAGATCGAGGCCCTGTCCACCCTGCACCCGCTGACCGGCGAGGTGATCAGCGAGGACCGCGAGCTCTACGTCTTCCCCGCCAGCCACTACGTCGCCGGCCCCGAGCGCATGGAGAAGGCGGTCCGCGGCATCGAGGCCGAGCTCGCCGAGCGCCTCGCCGAGCTGGAGAAGCAGGGCAAGATGCTGGAGGCGCAGCGCCTGCGCATGCGCACCACCTACGACCTGGAGATGATGCGCCAGATCGGCTCCTGCTCCGGCATCGAGAACTACTCGCTGCACATGGACGACCGCGAGCGCGGCTCCGCTCCGAACACCCTCATCGACTACTTCCCCGAGGACTTCCTCCTCGTCATCGACGAATCGCACGTCACCGTGCCCCAGATCGGCGCGATGTACGAGGGCGACGCCTCGCGCAAGCGGACCCTGGTCGACCACGGCTTCCGGCTCCCGTCGGCCCTCGACAACCGGCCGCTGAAGTGGGAGGAGTTCCAGGAGCGGATCGGCCAGACCGTCTACCTGTCGGCCACTCCTGGGAAGTACGAGCTCTCGCGCGGCGACGGCTTCGTCGAGCAGATCATCCGCCCGACCGGGCTCATCGACCCGGAGGTCGTGGTCAAGCCCACCGAGGGCCAGATCGACGACCTGGTGCACGAGATCCGGCAGCGGGTGGAGAAGGACGAGCGGGTCCTGGTCACCACCCTCACCAAGAAGATGGCCGAGGACCTCACCGACTACTTCCTGGAGCTCGGCATCCAGGTCCGCTACCTGCACAGCGACGTGGACACCCTGCGCCGCATCGAACTGCTGCGCGAGCTGCGGGCCGGCGAGTACGACGTCCTGGTCGGCATCAACCTGCTCCGCGAGGGCCTCGACCTGCCCGAGGTGTCGCTGGTGGCCATCCTCGACGCCGACAAGCAGGGCTTCCTGCGGTCGGGGACCTCGCTGATCCAGACCATCGGACGCGCGGCGCGCAACGTCTCCGGCCAGGTCCACATGTACGCCGACAGCATCACCCCGGCGATGGCCCAGGCGATCGACGAGACGAACCGGCGCCGCGAAAAGCAGGTCGCCTACAACACCGCCCACGGCATCGACCCGCAGCCGCTGCGCAAGAAGATCAACGACATCGTGGCCACCATCGCCCGCGAGGAGCTCGACACCGAGGAGCTCCTCGGCACCGGCTACCGGCAGACGAAGGACGGCAAGGCCCTCAAGGCGCCCGTCCCGGCGCTGGGCGGCAAGGCGGCGCTGGCCGCGTCGGGCGGCAAGGCCGGGGCGAAGGGTGCCAAGGCCGCCAAGGGTCCCGTGGTGGCGACCGACCGTCCCGCCGCCGAACTGGCCGCGCTCATCGAGCAGATGACCGAGCGGATGCGGGGTGCGGCGGCCGAGCTGCAGTTCGAGGTCGCGGCCCGGATCCGGGACGAGGTCGGCGAGCTGAAGAAGGAGCTGCGACAGATGAAGGAAGCGGGCCTCGCCTGACCCGGAGGCGGTCAGTAGGGTTGGCACAGCCGCAGGTACATGCTGCGCACCCCCATCGGGGGAGGGCTATGGAGAGGGGACAGCGCGTGACGGTCAACATGACCAAGGGTCAGGCCATCAGTCTGCAGAAGGCGGACGGAGGCACGCTGACCGCGGTCCGGATGGGCCTCGGCTGGCAGGCGGCCAAGCGCCGTGGGCTGTTCGGCTCGCGGACCCGGGAGATCGACCTCGACGCGTCGGCGGTGCTCTTCGCCGACAAGCAGCCCGTGGACGTCGTCTTCTTCCGGCACCTGCAGAGCGACGACGGCTCGGTGAAGCACACGGGTGACAACCTCGTGGGCGGCGTCGGCCAGGGCGGGGACGACGAGTCGATCCTCGTCGACCTGCAGCGCGTGCCGGTGCACATCGACCAGATCGTCTTCACGGTGAACTCCTTCACCGGCCAGACGTTCCAGGAGGTGGAGAACGCCTTCTGCCGCATCGTCGACGAGACCAACGGTCAGGAGCTGGCCCGCTACACGCTGGACGGTGGCGGTCAGTACACCGCTCAGATCATGGCGAAGGTGTCGCGCGTCGGCAGCGGCTGGCAGATGACGGCCCTCGGAAACCCGGCCAACGGCCGTACCTTCCAGGACCTGATGCCGGCGATCCTGCCGCACCTGTAAGCAGGACCGGCAGCACGGCACAACAGCACACCAGCACGACGGTACGGCGCAACAGAAGTACGGCACGGCAGGACCGGGCGCGATCGAGGGCCCGGCGGAAGAACGGGTACGGGGGAGGGGCTGCACGATGACGGCCGAACTGGTCCGGGGGCAGAACCACCCCCTGTCCCGGAGCCGGGTGGAGATCAGGGTCTCGGCGGGCACACCCGTGCTCGCCCTGGCCCAGCTCGGCGACGACACGGGCCGGCTCGCCGGCCCCGGGGCGGTCGCCCACCCGGGCGCCCGCGCCCTCCCCGGGCTGGAAGTGCCCGGGGCGGCCTCCGGGCAGCACCGCATAGCGGTCGACCTCGACGCGGTCGCACCGGCCGTCCACCGGGTCGGCCTCGTCCTGGTCCTGCCGCCCGGCGGGCCGGGGCACTTCGGCGCGGTCCCCGCCTCCTACGTCTCCGTGGCCGACCCGGAGGGCGCGGAGCTCGCCGGGTACACGCTGACCGGACTGGAGTCGGAGACCGCCGTCGTGGCCCTGGAGCTGTACCGGCGCCAGGGTGCCTGGAAGGTGCGCGCCGTCGGCCAGGGGTACGCCGCCGGCCTCGGAGCGCTCCTGACCGACGCCGGTCTCCCGGCCCCGGCCGCGGCCGAACTGGCCGCCGCAGCCCTGGGCACGGCGCCGGCCGGGGACATCACCCTGGCCGTCATGCCCGGCGGCCCGGCCCCGACCGTTCCGCGCGGGCTCCGGGCCCCGGCCACGGCCCAGACGCCGACACCGGCGCCGGCGCCGGCGCCGCAGGACGTTCCGGCCGCGCCCACGCCCACACCCCCGCCGATGCCCCCGCAACCGCAAGCGGGACCGGACACCGCCGGCGGTCCGCCCACCATCAGCTACGCCCACCCGCGCCGCCGCACCAGCACCGAGCCGCCCGAGCCCGCGCCGCGCCCCGCCGCGCCGCCGCGGCCCGGGGAGCAGCCCCGCCCCGTCGCCGGGGACGCGAGCGGCTGGTCCATGGAGGAGCGGCTCTACAACCAGGTCTGGGGCATGTTCGAGGACCTGGCCCGCTCCGTCGCCGCCTACCGCGGCGCCGTCGAGTTCGCCGACTCCCGGATGGACCGTGAGCTCGACGAGGCGCTGTCCGACCCCCGCCACCGCCTCGGCGGCTCCGGAAACGCCGCCCGCGACGCCGCCCGGGGCCGCCGCGAGGAGCTGGTCGCGCGGGCGCAGGAGGTCCTCGACCGGGACCTGGTCCAGCTCACCTCCGAGTCCGAGGTGGTCGAGCCCGCGCTGCCCGCCGCGTACGCGCGCTGGGACAACCCGGTCTGGCAGGCGCACTCCGTGCCCGCCGAGGCCCCGCTCGCCCTGCGCCTGGGCGACCTCCACCTGCCCGAGCGGCCCGATCTGCGCATCCCCATGCTGGTCCGGGTCCCGCTGGAACGCGGCCTGTGGATCGACAACGGACGCACCGGCTCCGAGGCGGCCATGGCGATGGACACCGACCGGCTGCGCCGGGCCGCCATGGACATGGCCGTCGCGCACGCGGCGCGGATGCTGGCCGCCCACCCCGCCGACCGGTTCGCCGTCCACGTCATCGACGCGGCCGGAGCCGGAGCCGCCTCGCTGGCCCCGCTGGTGCGGGCCGGAGTGCTGGCCGGGGCGCCCGCCGCCGGGGCCGCGGCGGTCACCGAGACCCTGGAGCGGTTGACCCGCCGGGTGGACCTCGTACAGATGGCCGTGCGGGCCGGGGCTCCGGAGGACCTTCCGCCCGATGTGGACACCTCCGACCAGCTGCTGATCGTGCACGACTTCCCGCACGGCTTCGACGACCGCGCCGTCACTCGTCTGCGCTATCTCGCCGACGAGGGTCCGGCCGTCGGCGTGCACCTCCTGATGGTCGCGGACCGTGACGAGGCCTCGGCCTACGGGCCGCTGCTGGACCCGCTGTGGCGCTCGCTGATGCGGCTGTCGCCCGTACCGGACAACCACCTCGCCGACCCCTGGGTCCACCACGCCTGGATCTTCGAGCCGGACCTGCCCCCGCAGGGCAGCCGGGTCCTGAACCAGGCGCTGGAGCGGGTCGCGGCGGCCCGCGGCCGCGCGCGGTAGCGGCGGCAGGGCGGTCCGCCGCCCGGCCCCGATGACCGGCCGCTGACCAGTTCTTGGGTTCCCCTTTACCTTGCGCGCCCACGACGGGTACCCTGGTGAGTGCGGAGGGGAGTATTCCTGCTTTCCTGCTACGGCGTGCCCGTCAATACGGACTGCAATCGGTCCCGGGGCGCCGGCCCGTGGCCTCCTGGCCGTCCGGGTGGAAGAGACCTCCGGCAGCGATGACGCTGACAAGTTCTGAGCCATCTGCCGGAGGCGTGTTAATAGTGGACGTTTCGTTGCTCCTCTGGGTGCTGACCATTCTCGGTCTGGGCATCCTCATCGGCGCCGATTTCTTCATCGGCCGCAAGCCGCACGACGTATCCATGAAGGAAGCGGGCATCTGGACGGTCGTCTGGATCGTCCTCGCGGTGCTCTTCGGACTCGGCCTGATGGTGTTCGGCCACGGCCAGGCCTCGCAGGAGTTCTTCGCAGGCTTCATCACCGAGAAGTCCCTGAGCGTGGACAACCTCTTCGTCTTCGTCCTGATCATGGCGAAGTTCGCGGTCCCCTCACAGCTCCAGCAGCGCGTGCTGCTGATCGGCGTGCTGATCGCCCTCGTCCTGCGCGCCATCTTCATCGCCGCCGGCGCCGCGATCATCGCCAACTTCTCGTGGGTCTTCTACATCTTCGGCGCGTTCCTCATCTACACCGCGTGGAAGCTGATCCAGGAAGCCCGCAAGGACGAGGAGGACGAGGAGTTCGAGGAGAACCGTCTCCTCAAGTCCATCGAGAAGAAGTTCGGCGTCGCCGACCAGTACCACGGCACCAAGCTCTTCATCCAGAAGAACGGCAAGCGCGTCCTGACCCCGCTGATGGTCGTCATGCTCGCCATCGGCACCACCGACGTGCTGTTCGCCCTGGACTCGATCCCCGCGATCTTCGGCCTCACCCAGGACCCGTACATCGTCTTCACCGCCAACGCCTTCGCCCTCATGGGTCTGCGCCAGCTGTACTTCCTCATCGGCGGCCTGCTCAAGAAGCTGGTCCACCTCAGCTACGGGCTCTCCGTCATCCTCGGCTTCATCGGCATCAAGCTCGTGCTGCACGCCCTCCACGAGTCGGGCCTGCACGTCCCGCAGATCTCCATCCCGGTCTCCCTCGGCGTCATCTGCGGTGTCCTGGTGATCACCACGATCACCAGCCTGGTCGCCTCGAAGAAGCAGGCGCAGGCCGAGGCCGCCGCGGCCGGCCCGGAGCGCATCGACGCCTGATCCACCGCGCGACCGGGGATGACCGGGCCTACGCTGGTGCTGTTGCCCTGGTCGTCTGCGACAGGAGGCAGTGCCATGAGGTCGACCCGTACGCGTATGCGCAGGGCCTGCGTGGCCGCCACGGCCGCAGGAGTCCTCCTCGCCCCGGTCGCCGCGGGCTCGGCGTACGGGGCGCCCGCCCCGGCGCCTTCCGTGTCCGCCGCTCCGTCACCGGACGGCGACACGGAATTCCCGCAGCTCACGCCGGCCGTCGCGGCCCGACTGGACGCGGCCGTGCGTGAGGTGATGGACCGGGCGAAGGTGCCGGGCGTGACCGTGGGCCTGTGGGCCCCCGGCAAGGGCAGCTACGTGAAGTCCTTCGGGGTGGCCGACAAGTCCACCGGCGCGCCGATGACACCCGATCTCGGGGTCCGCATCGGCAGCGAGACCAAGACGTTCACGGTCACCGCCCTCCTGCAACTCGTCGACCAGGGAAAGATCGGCCTGGACGACCCGATCGGCAAGTACATCAGCGGAGTCCCGAACGGGGACCGCATCACCTTGCGCGAACTGGCGGGCATGCGCAGCGGGCTCTTCAACTACAGCGAGGACGCGGGCTTCTCCAACGAGCTCAGCGGCACCTCCACCTTCACGCCGCAGCAGTTGCTCGACATCTCCTTCAAGCACCCGGTGAACTTCGCGCCGGGCGCGAAGTTCGAGTACTCCAACACCAACCTGATCCTGCTCGGCCTGCTGGTGGAGAAGATCACCGGCCGGCCGATCCAGGAGGTCATCGGGCAGGACGTGGTGAAGCCCGCCGGGCTGAGCAGCCGCACGCTCTTCCCCGTCGGCAGGGAGTTCCCCGAGCCGCACGCGCACGGCTACACCAACGACCTGGTCGGCGGGAAGATCGTGGACGCGACCGACTTCGACCCGTCCTGGGCCTGGGCCGCCGGAGCGATGGTCTCGACACTGGAGGACCTGCGCAGCTGGGCGAAGACCCTCGCCACCGGCACCCTGCTGACCCCCGCGACCCAGGCCGAGCGGCTGAAGACCCAGCCGATCGGCATCATCCCCGGCGCCGGCTACGGGCTCGGCATCTTCAACGTCCAGGGCTGGATCGGCCACAACGGCTCGCTGCCCGGGTACGAGACGCTGACCGTCTACCTGCCGGAGGAGCAGGCCACCATGGTCATCGTGCTGAACACCGACGACCTGTACGAGGGCCAGGAGCCCAGCACCCTCTTCGGCGAGGCCGTCACCAGCATCGTGACCCCCGGCCACGTGTACCCGGGACACAAGCCGACCGTGGACAAGAGCGGCTGAGCGGCTGGGTGGCTAGGCGGGGGCGGCCGTCTCGGCCGCCCCCTTCTCCGCGTCGGCGTACGCGGACGTGCGCTGCCGGACGACCACCGGGTTGGTCTCCGGAAGCAGCGCGAAGCAGGCCAGCGAGACCAGGGCGATCGCCGTCAGGTACACGGCGACGGCCCACGGCGGGCCGGAGCCGTCCGCCAGCGCCGTCGCCACGATCGGGGTCAGCGCACCGCCCAGTACCCCGCCGAGGTTGTAGCCGACGGCCGCGCCCGTGCAGCGGATCCGCGGGGCGTACAGCTCGGGCAGGTACGCGCCCACCACCGCGAACATCGTCACCATGCCGAGCAGGGCGCCGAACAGGCCCAGGGTCATCAGCAGCGGGTCCGCGGTGCGCAGCAGGGCCACGAACGGGAACATCCACAGCGCGGACGCCGTGCAGCCGGCCAGGCACAGCGGGCGCCGGCCGTAGCGGTCGCCGAGCACCGCGATGACCGGGGTCGCCACCCCCTTGAGGGCGACGGCGACCATGATGCAGGCCAGCATCACGGAGCGGTGCACGCCGAGGTGCTCGGTGGCGTACGCGAGGGACCAGGTGGTGACCGCGTAGAAGACGGCGTAGCCCACGGCCAGCGCCCCGCCGGTCAGCAGGAGCAGGCGCCAGTGGCCCCGTAGGACCTCGGACAGCGGGGCGTCGGCCCGGTGGCCGGTCTCGGCCAGCGCACGGAACTGCGGGGTCTCCTCCACCGAGCGACGCAGCCACAGCCCGGTCAGGGCGAGCAGTCCCGCCACCCAGAACGGCACCCGCCAGCCCCAGGCGGCGAACTGTCCGTCGGACAGGGTGCTCGACAGGGTCAGCATCAGGCCGTTGGCCAGCAGGAACCCCACGGCCGGACCCATCTGCGGGAAGCTCGACCACAGTCCGCGCCGCCCTTCGGGGGCGTGCTCCGAGGTCAGCAGCACCGCGCCGCCCCACTCCCCGCCGAGGCCGAGGCCCTGGAGGAAGCGCAGCAGGACCAGCAGGACCGGCGCGGCCATCCCGATGGAGGCGTACGAGGGCACGCAGCCCACCGCCACCGTGGCCAGGCCGGTGAGCAGCAGGGAGGCGAGCAGTACCGGTCGGCGGCCGTACCGGTCGCCGATGTGACCGAAGACGGCGGAGCCGAGGGGCCGGGCGAGGAAGCCGACGCCGAAGGTGCCGAAGGCGGCGAGGGTTCCGGCGAGCGGGGAGAAGGAGGGGAAGAAGAGCGGGCCGAGCACCAGGGCGGCGGCGGTGCCGTAGACGAAGAAGTCGTAGAACTCGATGGCGGTGCCGACGAGGGAGGCCGCGGCGATCCGGAACATCGAGGGGGACGGGGCGGAGGGGGAGGCGGGCGAGGAGGGGGAGGTGGGCGGTGCGTCGGCCGGGACGACCCGGGGGAGGGGAGCGGGGGAGGGGTCCTGTTGCATGGTGCAGCAATTACCCCGCCCCGCCCCCTCAGGACGTGCGTTCGGCCGTCAATGACCGGAAGGGAGTGCGGTCCGGCGCGAGGTTGACGTGCCGGCGCCCCCTCCGCCGCCCGCTACCAGCCGCGCTCGCGCCATTCGGCCAGGTGGGGGCGCTCGGCGCCGAGCGTGGTGTCGTTGCCGTGGCCCGGGTAGACCCAGGTCTCGTCCGACAGCTCGCCGAACAGCTTGTTCTCCACGTCGTCGAGCAGGCTCGTGAAGGCCTTCTGGTCGCCCGAGGTGTTGCCGACGCCGCCCGGGAAGAGGCAGTCGCCGGTGAACACGTGCGCGTGGCCGTGCGGGTCGTCGTAGACCAGCGCGATCGAGCCGGGGGTGTGGCCGACCAGGTGGCGGGCCGTCAGTGTGACCCGGCCGACCGTGACCGTGTCCCCGTCCTCGACGAGCACGTCGGTGGCGACCGGGATGCCCTCCGCGTCGTGGGCGCCCGCGTACGTCCGTGCGCCGGTCGCCGCGACGACCTCGGCGAGCGCGCCCCAGTGGTCGCCGTGCCGGTGGGTGGTGACGACGGACGCGATGCCGTCGTCCCCGATCAGGCTCAGCAGGGTGCCCGCCTCGGCGGCCGCGTCGATGAGCAGCTGCTCATCGGTGGCCCGGCAGCGCAGCAGGTAGGCGTTGTTGTTCATCGAGCCCACCGCGACCTTGGAAATCATCAGGTCCGCGAGCTCGTGCACGTCGGCCGGACCGCCGACTTTGACCTCTCCGGTGTACGTCATGCCTTGATCCTAGAGCGGGGGGAGCTCGGGGAGGCCGTCGCCCGCCTCGACGGTCAGGTGGGCGCCCCGGAGGCCGCGCCCGGCCAGCCAGCCGAGGAGTTCGTCGGGCGTGCCGACGAGGGTGACCGGGGTGCCCTCGGAGCCGCCCGTGTGCCAGACGCGGTCGGCGCGGTACGTCTTCAGGGTCACCGGCGGAACCTCCGGACGCCCGGACCAGCGGTCGGCGAGGAAGTCGATCTCGCGCGCGGTGAACTCCTCCGGGAGGTCCGCGAGCTCGTAGCCGATGTTCAGGTCGACGTGGTGCAGCTCGACCTCGATCAGGCGGCGGAAGGGGACGCGGGCTGCGACGTCGGTGACCCCGTTGCGCAGTTCCACGGTGCGGGTCCAGTCCTGCGGGCGCTCGGCGACGGAGAACCAGCGGTCCGCGGAATTCCGGACGTCTTCGAGCTGTTCCAGCAGAGGACGTCCCGCGTCGCGCTCGATGTCGGACTCCCGGGAGGTGGCGCTCTCGTACATCGGGCGGCCCTCGAAGACCTCGACGAGGGCGTCCGCGTTCCGGGCCAGGTGTGCCAGGACGTGGCCGCGGGTCCAGCCGGGGAGATGTGACTCTTCGGCCAGCTTCGCGTTGTCCAGCTTCGCGACCGCGGTCAGCAGCCGATCGGTGGCCTCATGAACGGATCGCAGGTCGTGCGCATGATCAGTCATGCGGCCGAGCCTAGTGGTCGAGGGGCCCTCGATACACGATCGGGTGAAGAGGGCTGGACAGTGCCGGAAATCGAATGCACGTGCTATACGCTCGGAGTCCAGTCTCCCACTCCACCGCAGAGGCGCCCCCCAATACCCTGGGACGGGGGCCAGTGCCCCCGCTCTCTCAAGAAAGGTGCGGACCGGCGTGACCGACCGTCTCATCGTTCGTGGCGCTCGCGAGCACAACCTCAAGAACGTTTCTCTTGACCTGCCGCGCGACTCGCTCATCGTCTTCACCGGACTCTCCGGGTCGGGCAAGTCCTCCCTGGCCTTCGACACGATCTTCGCCGAGGGCCAGCGCCGCTACGTCGAGTCGCTCTCCTCGTACGCCCGCCAGTTCCTCGGGCAGATGGACAAGCCCGACGTCGACTTCATCGAGGGCCTCTCCCCGGCCGTCTCCATCGACCAGAAGTCCACCTCGCGCAACCCGCGCTCCACCGTCGGCACCATCACCGAGGTCTACGACTACCTCCGCCTGCTCTTCGCGCGCATCGGCAAGCCCCACTGCCCCGAGTGCCGCCGTCCGATCTCGCGGCAGTCGCCGCAGGCGATCGTCGACAAGGTGCTCGCACTGCCCGAGGGCAGCCGCTTCCAGGTGCTCTCGCCGCTGGTGCGCGAGCGCAAGGGCGAGTTCGTCGACCTCTTCGCCGACCTCCAGACCAAGGGCTACAGCCGGGCCCGGGTCGACGGGGAGACGATCCAGCTCTCCGAGCCGCCCACGCTGAAGAAGCAGGAGAAGCACACCATCGAGGTGGTCATCGACCGCCTCACCGTCAAGGACAGCGCCAAGCGCCGGCTGACGGACTCCGTGGAGACCGCCCTCGGGCTGTCGGGCGGCATGGTGATCCTGGACTTCGTCGACCTCGCGGAGGACGACCCCGAGCGTGAGCGGATGTACTCCGAGCACCTCTACTGCCCGTACGACGACCTCTCCTTCGAGGAGCTGGAGCCGCGCTCCTTCTCCTTCAACTCGCCCTTCGGCGCCTGCCCCGAGTGCACCGGCATCGGTACGCGCATGGAGGTGGACCCGGAGCTGATCGTCCCGGACGAGGACAAGTCCCTGGACGAGGGCGCGGTTTCGCCGTGGGCGCTCGGCCACACCAAGGACTACTTCCAGCGGCTGATCGGCGCGCTCGCCGGGGAGCTCGGCTTCCGGACCGACATCGCGTGGGCCGGACTGCCGCTGCGGGCGAAGAAGGCCCTGCTCTACGGCCACAAGACCCAGATCGAGGTCCGCTACCGCAACCGGTACGGGCGCGAGCGGGCCTACACCACGGCGTTCGAGGGCGCGGTGCCGTTCGTGAAGCGACGCCACTCGGAGTCCGAGAGCGACGCCAGCCGCGAGCGCTTCGAGGGCTACATGCGCGAAGTGCCCTGTCCCACCTGCCAGGGCACCCGGCTCAAGCCGATCGTGCTCGCGGTGACGGTGATGGACCGCTCGATCGCCGATGTCGCCGCGATGTCGATCAGCGAGTGCGCGGACTTCCTCGGGCGCCTCAAGCTCGACGCCCGCGACAAGAAGATCGCCGAGCGGGTCCTCAAGGAGGTCAACGAGCGGCTGCGCTTCCTCGTCGACGTCGGCCTGGACTACCTCTCCCTCAACCGCGCCGCAGGCACCCTCTCGGGCGGCGAGGCCCAGCGCATCCGCCTCGCCACCCAGATCGGCTCCGGCCTGGTGGGCGTGCTGTACGTGCTGGACGAGCCCTCCATCGGCCTCCACCAGCGGGACAACCACCGCCTGATCGAGACCCTCGTCCGGCTGCGGGACATGGGCAACACCCTCATCGTCGTCGAGCACGACGAGGACACCATCAAGGTGGCCGACTGGGTCGTGGACATCGGCCCGGGCGCCGGCGAGCACGGCGGCAAGGTCGTGCACAGCGGTTCGCTGAAGGAGCTGCTGAAGAACCCCGAGTCGATCACCGGCCAGTACCTGTCCGGCAAGCGGTCCATCCCGCTCCCGGACGTACGCCGCCCCGTGGACCCGTCGCGCAAGCTCACGGTCCACGGTGCCAAGGAGAACAACCTGCGGGACATCGACGTGTCCTTCCCGCTGGGCGTCCTCACGGCGGTGACGGGCGTATCGGGCTCGGGCAAGTCGACGCTGGTCAACGACATCCTGTACACGCACCTCGCCCGCGAGCTCAACGGCGCGCGTTCGGTGCCGGGACGGCACACGCGGGTGGACGGCGACGAGCTCGTCGACAAGGTCGTGCACGTGGATCAGTCGCCGATCGGCCGGACCCCCCGGTCCAACCCGGCCACGTACACCGGTGTCTTCGACCACGTCCGCAAGCTCTTCGCGGAGACGATGGAGGCGAAGGTGCGCGGCTACCTGCCGGGCCGCTTCTCCTTCAACGTGAAGGGCGGCCGGTGCGAGAACTGCTCCGGCGACGGCACGATCAAGATCGAGATGAACTTCCTGCCGGACGTGTACGTCCCGTGCGAGGTCTGCCACGGCGACCGGTACAACCGGGAGACGCTGGAGGTCCACTACAAGGGCAAGTCCATCGCCGAGGTCCTGAACATGCCGATCGAGGAGGCCGCGGGCTTCTTCGAGGCGGTCCCCACGATCTCGCGGCACCTGAAGACGCTGAACGAGGTGGGGCTCGGGTACGTCCGCCTCGGCCAGTCGGCGCCGACCCTGTCGGGCGGCGAGGCGCAGCGCGTGAAGCTGGCCTCGGAGCTCCAGAAGCGGTCGACGGGGCGGACGGTGTACGTCCTGGACGAGCCGACGACGGGTCTGCACTTCGAGGACATCTCGAAGCTGATCAAGGTGCTGTCGGGGCTGGTCGACAAGGGCAACACGGTGATCGTCATCGAGCACAACCTCGATGTCGTCAAGACCGCGGACTGGGTCGTGGACATGGGCCCCGAGGGCGGGTACGGAGGCGGCCTCGTCGTCGCCGAGGGCACGCCGGAACAGGTCGCTTCGGTGGGCGCGAGCCACACGGGCAAGTTCCTGCGCGACATCCTGGGCGCGGACCGGATCTCCGACGCCGCAGCCTCGGAGTCGGCCCGGCCGGTGAAGAAGGCGGCCGCGCGGAAGAAGGCGGCGGCTCCCGCCAAGAAGGCGGCGGCCCCGGCTGCCGCGAAGAAGGCCACGCGGGCCCGCAAGGCGTGAACCGCCGCACAGGCGGGAGGGGTTGAATTCCGGCCCCTTCCGCCCGTGCGGACGGCTACGCGGCGACGCCGATGGCGTGGCCCGAGGTCGACGGGTCGGACAGGGTGGTCAGGAGGGCGTCGGCGACGTCCGCCCGGGCGATCACCTTGCCGCCCGGAACGTTGGCGTCGAGCGCCCGCCGGTACGTCCCCGTGAACGGCCGGTCCAGCAGCCGCGGCGGCCGGATCACCGTCCACTGCGTTCGGCTCGCTGCGATCGCCGCCTCCATGACCGCGAGGTCCGCGTACAGGTCCCGCAGGGCCCTGCGCAGGATCGGGTAGACCACTACCCGGACGAGCGCGCCGTCCTCCGGCCCGTCCGGGGCCACCGGCGCCGCACTGACCGCCGACAGGCGGCTCACCCCCGCCCGGTCCATCGCGGAGACGATCGCCCGCAGGGCCGGCCCCGCGACCGGGCTGAGCTTGGCCTGCTTGTTGCTCGCCGGGCCGAGCGCGGAGACCACCGCCTCCTGGCCCTCCAGTACCGGCATGAGCGCGTCCTCGTCGGACAGGTCCCGCACCACGGCCACCCGCAGCCGTTCGTGCGCCGGTACCTCCAGCCGCGCCGGATCGCGGACGACCGCCGTCACCTCGTGGCCCGCTTCGAGTGCCTGTCGGACCACTTCGTGGCCGACCCCGCCCGTGGCTCCGAACACCGTGAGTTTCATTCTGGCTCCCACATTCATGTGACGCATGACGTGTGATGCATGACCGTGAAGGGGTGGGTGAGTGCTCACTCACCCTCGTTTCCGTTATGGTGAGTGAATGCTCACCCCAAAGTCAAGCCGGTCCACCCCGGAGCGCCTGCTCGATGCGGCCGAGACCCTGATGCGCACCACCGGTCTGGCCAGCGCCACCACGAAGGCCATCGCCCGTGAGGCGGGCTGCTCGGAGGCCGCGCTCTACAAGTACTTCGCGAACAAGGAAGAGCTGTTCGTCCGCGTGCTGATGGAGCGCCGCCCCAACGCCGGGGCGATGATGGCGGCGCTGACCAGCGACCCGGGGGAACAGCCGGTCGAGGAGCGGCTGACCGAGATCGCCCGGTACGCCTCGCTCTTCTACGCCGAAGCCATGCCCATGTCCGGCTCGCTCTTCGCCGATCCCGTCCTGCTCACCCGCCACCGCGAGGGCGTACGGAGCATCGGCGCGGGTCCCCACATGGTGCTGGAGGCCCTCACCGGCCACCTGTTCCGCGAGCTCGAACGCGGCCGGCTGCGCCCCGACGCCGACCCGGCGGCCGCCGCCGCACTGCTGCTCGGCGCCTGCTTCCAGCGGGCCTTCTTCCTGCACTTCTCCGGGCCCGACACGGTCGGGCCGGTCGAGGAGTTCGCCCCCGCGGTGGCCGCTACGGTGTGGGCCGCGCTGCGCTGAGCTCGCAGGCGTACGGAGGTTCCGCGCCGGCCCGGGTGCAGGTCAGCGCGGCCGCCGCGGCGGCATAGGACAGCACCTCGGGCCAGTCCACCGGGCCCGGGCCGCCCGCGCCGGCCGTGAGCCGGTGCAGCAGGGCCGCGTTCACGGTGTCGCCCGCGCCGATGGTGTCCACCACCGCGACCCGGCGCGCGGGCACAGAGTGCTCCGCGCCCTCCCGCGTCCACACGGTCAGGCCACCGGCCCCCCGGGTGAGCACCACCGCCGAGGGCCCCGCTGCCAGCCAGTCGGCCGGGCGGCCGCCCAGCCACGCCGCGTCCTCCTCCGACAGCTTCAGCACGCCCACGTGCGGCAGCCAGGACAGGAAGCGGGCCCGGTAGGCCGCCGGGTCGGCGATCAGCGCCGGGCGGATGTTGGGGTCGAGCAGGGTCAGCAGCCCGCGCCCGGCCTCGCGGCGCAGCAGGGTCTCGTAGGCGCTCGCCCCCGGCTCCAGTACCAGCGAACAGGTGCCGAGCGCGAGGGCCCGTACGCCCTCGGGGAGCGCGGGCGGCAGCCGGAACAGCCGGTCGGCCGTGCCCTCGACGTAGAACCCGTACGCCGCCGAGCCGTCCGGGGCCAGCGAGGGCACCGCCAGCGTGGTCGGCTCCGGTCCGCGCTGGACCAGGGAGAGGTCCACCCCGGCCGCGCGCAGCCCGTCGAGCAGCGAGGCGCCGAAGCCGTCCGTCGAGATCCGGGAGCAGAAGGCGACCGGTGCACCGAGCCGGGCCAGCGCGAGCGCGGTGTTGTACGGTCCGCCGCCCGGCCGCGGCAGCAGGGCGCCCGGCGGCCGTTCGACGGGCACCAGGTCGATCAGGGCTTCTCCACCGACGACGATCACGCGGGGGAAGGTACCCCATCGGGCTTCGGTATCGTCGGGTGGACCCGGCCACGTCGGCAGACCTCAGCAACCTTGGGAGAATCGCATGTCCGCGTCGCAGTCCGCCGCCCGCCGTACCGTGCTCAAGGGCGCGGCCGCGCTCGCCGGGGCCGTGGGTGCCGGAGCGGCGCTCACGGCCTGCTCCACCGAGAGCAGCAGCGGCAACGGCAGCCCCGCGGTGCCCGCCGAGCCCGTGGAGCTGGGCGCGGCGGCCGAGGTCCCGGTGGGGGGCGCGAAGCTGTACCGGGAGAAGAAGCTGATCGTCAGCTGCCAGGAGGCGGGACAGTACAAGGCCTTCAGCGCCCAGTGCACCCACGCCGGCTGCGTCCTGGACAAGATCGTCAAGGGTGAGGGGAACTGCCCCTGCCACGGCAGCCGCTTCGACGTGACCACGGGCAAGGTCCTGCAGGGCCCGGCGACCGACCCGCTGCCGGAGGTCCCGGTCAGGGCCGAGGGCGGCAAGCTCATCGCGGGCTGACCGGCGCCCGGGTCACTCCCAGTCCCACCCGATCCCCAGGATCCCCCGCCGCACCCCCTGCTCCACCAGGTGCACGGCCCGGTGCGGGCCGCTCGGGTTCAGGTCCGCGAGCCGCCCGCGCGGCGCGTCCGGCCCGCTGCGCGTGAAGCGGCGGCAGCGCACCGGCAGCGCCGCCTCGTCGAAGCGGACCTGCAGTACGTACTGCCCGCCCGTATAGCTGAAGCCCCGCACGTACTCGGTGCTGCGTCCGGCGGTGCCGTCCTCGAAGCCGTAGCCGAAGACGTAGGTGTCCCCGGCGCGCAGCCGGGCGTCGAAGAGCAGCTCGGCGACGACCAGTTCCGCTTCGGGGTGGCGGCGGATCCGCCCGGTCCGGCAGTTCTCGACGGCCCGTACCCGGATCCGCTCCGGATCGCAGCCCGGGTCGCCCTGGTGGACCGCGACGTACCGGTCGACCCCGTCCCGGTGGGCCCGTACGACGTGCTGCGATTCGCGGCCGAGCAGCTCGCCGGCGGGCCCGATCCGCACTCGCTCGTGATGGCCGACGGTGTGCAGACCGCCGTCGGTGGGCAGCTCCATGCCGGCGAGCAGCGCCTCCACGGCCGCGCCGGCGCTGAACAGCGCCCGGTACGAGCGCGCGGGCGGCCGGGCCGTCCCGGGGGCGGCGGGATCCGGCGCGGCCAGCAGCCGCAGCAGCGCGCCCTCGGGCAGTTCCAGGATCTGCTCCAGGGCCCGTACGGCCTTCAGGGACTCGGGGCGGCCCGGCCTCCGGGCGCCCTGCTGCCAGTAACTGAGGCTGGTCACCCCGAGCTTGATGCCGCGGGCGGCGAGCCGGTGCTGCACCCGGTGCAGGGGCAGGCCGCGGGCGGCGAGTGCGGCGCGGAGCGCGAGGTGGAAGGGGCCCGCGCGCAGCAGGTGCGGCAGGTCCCGGGCGCCGTCCGCGCGGGCGCTGTCCGAGGGGGTGCCGTCCGCAGGGGCGCTGTCCGGGAAGGTGCCGTTCGCGCTCGACCGCATGGCGGCTCCTCCTGTGAACGTTCACGCGACGGGGTGCGGGCGGTCCGGCGGGTGACGCCCGCGGTCCCGGTGGGTCCAGGTGGGTCCAGGTGGGGTGACAGCGGACGTTCACACTCTGGCCCCACCGTTCACACCGCGATGTCACGCCGTATTGAAGCGTGTTGACCTGTTCCCGACAACACCCCGATGCTCCTCCACAGCGTCCGGACGCGCTCCTCCACCCCCACTCCCCACCTCGGGAGGAACGCGATGCGCAACAGAAACCGGCGGCTCACCCTCGCCGCCTTCGTCACCGCCCTGCTCCTCACCCTGCCGACCGCTGCCGCCACCGCCGCCGATGCCGCCGCCGGTACGGGCACCACGACCGCCACCTCCTCCGCTGCCGCCGCACCCGCCGAGAGCTCGGCCCTGGCGTCCAAGCGGCTGAACATCACCATGCAGGCCCAGCAGAAGACCAACTGGTGCTGGGCCGCCGGAGGCAACACCATCGCCACCTGGTTCGGCCGCAGCTACAGCCAGAACCAGTTCTGCAACGCGGCCTTCAACCGCCAGCAGGGCTACGACTGCCCCAACAACCAGGCCACCCTCGGCAATGTGCAGACCGGCCTGCGCTGGGCCGGCATCAGCTCCGGCTCCTACGTGAACGGCTGGCTCCAGTACTCCACCGTCCAGACCGAGATCAACGCCAACCGCCCGATCGAGACCCGCATCCAGTGGTCCAACGGCGGTGGCCACATGCACGTGATCTACGGCTACGACACCGCGAACAGCTGGGTGTACTGGGGAGACCCGTGGCCCTCCAGCGACCGATACAACTGGGCCTCCCACGCCTGGTACGTGGACAACGGCACCTTCTCCTGGACCCACTCGCTCTACCGGATCGGGGCGTGACCTCATGGCTCCTCGCCTCACGCACGGCCGCCTCGTGAACGGCCGGCTCGCCGCCGCGGCCGTCGCCGCGACCGCCGTACTGGCCCTGGCCCCCACCCAGGCGTCCGCGGCGCCCGTTCCGCAGCCCCAGGCCGCCACCGCCGAGAACCTGGCCGCCGCAGGGCGGACGGCGGCGGCCCCCGACACCCTCGCCACCCTGTCCCGCTTCTTCGCCCGCGAGGGCAAGGTCTCGCTCGCCGCCGCGCAGCCCCGCATCGAGGGCGAGACGGTCCCCGTGCACTACCTCTCGCCGGAGTTCGTCGCGGGGAAGGCGGGCGCCGGCGTGGCCCGGCTGGAGTTCCTCGCCAGCAAGGCCGTCTCCTCGGACGGACAGCAGGCCGCCCTGTGGACCGCGCAGACCGCGGCGGGCTGGCAGGTGGTGAACATCGCCACCGGCGACGACGAGTTCCGCTACGCACAGCTCGGCGCGGCGAAACTCCCCGGCGGGACCGTGTTCCGCGAACCACAGATCGACGCCTGGTACGTGGCCGGCGGCGACCGGGTCCTGCCCCTCGACGAGGACGCGGCGACGGCCGTGGGCGCGCAGGGCACGAGCCTGGCCGCCTACCGGGCGCGAGTCGTGAAGGCTTACGGGGACAAGCTGCCGGGATCCGCCTACGGCAAGTCCGGCAAGGCCGGTGGTTTCGCCCCCACGGAAACCACGGCCGAGGAAGTCTCCGCCTCCGCCTCCGCCGCCCGGCCCGGGTCCGCTCCCGCCGGACTCCCGATGACCGCCGGAGCCGTGGCTCTGGCGCTGGGTGCGGCCGGCGCGGTGGCCGCCCGGCGCGCCCGGCGGCAGCGGGTGGTGCGGGCGTAGCCACCCGAGGGGTCCGGCCGCCTGCCCGGCGGCCGGCCCCTGCGGGGCCGAGGCCGTCTCCTCCGGATCTTGCGGGCCAGGCAAGATCCGAAAGAGACGGCCTCGGCCCGGTTGTCGGCGGGCGACAGTAGGGTGGTTGGCATGGCCGACCCTTCCAGTTACCGCCCCGAGCCGGGACAGATCCCCGACTCCCCGGGGGTCTACAAGTTCCGCGACGAGCACCGCCGGGTGATCTACGTCGGGAAGGCCAAGAGCCTGCGCCAACGGCTGGCCAGTTACTTCCAGGACCTCGCCGGGCTGCACCCCCGTACCGCCACCATGGTGACCACGGCCGCCTCCGTCGAGTGGACCGTGGTCTCCACCGAGGTCGAGGCGCTCCAGCTCGAATACTCCTGGATCAAGGAGTTCGACCCCCGGTTCAACGTCAAGTACCGGGACGACAAGAGCTACCCCTCCCTCGCCGTCACCATGAACGAGGACTACCCGCGGGTCCAGGTCATGCGCGGACCCAAGAAGAAGGGCGTGCGCTACTTCGGCCCGTACGGGCACGCCTGGGCCATCCGCGAGACCGTCGACCTGATGCTCCGGGTCTTCCCCGTCCGCACCTGCTCCGCCGGGGTGTTCAAGCGGTCCGCCCAGATCGGCCGCCCCTGCCTGCTCGGTTACATCGGCAAGTGCTCCGCGCCCTGCGTCGGCCGGGTCACCCCGGAGGAGCACCGCGAACTCGCCGAGGACTTCTGCGACTTCATGGCCGGCCGCACCGGCACCTACCTCACCCGCCTCGAACAGCAGATGCACGAGGCCGCGGAGGAGATGGAGTACGAGAAGGCCGCCAGGCTGCGCGACGACATAGGGGCCCTGCGCCGGGCGATGGAGAAGAACGCGGTCGTGCTCGCCGACGCCACCGACGCCGACCTGTTCGCGGTCGCCGAGGACGAGCTCGAAGCGGCCGTGCAGATCTTCCACGTCCGCGGCGGCCGGGTCAGGGGCCAGCGCGGCTGGGTCACCGACAAGGTGGAGGCCGTCGACACCGCCGGGCTCGTCGAGCACGCCCTCCAGCAGCTGTACGGGGAGGAGAAGGGTGAGTCCGTCCCCAAGGAGGTGCTGGTACCGGCGCTCCCCGAGGACACCCCGGCCCTGAGCCAGTGGCTCGCCGAGCGGCGCGGTTCGCAGGTGAGCCTGCGCATCCCGCAGCGCGGGGACAAGAAGGCGCTGATGGAGACCGTCCACCGCAACGCGCAGCAGTCCCTCGCCCTGCACAAGACCAAGCGCGCCGCCGACCTCACCACCCGCTCGCGGGCCCTGGAGGAGATCGCCGAGGCGCTGGACCTGGACGGCGCGCCGCTGCGCATCGAGTGCTTCGACATCTCCCACCTCCAGGGCGACGACGTCGTGGCCTCGATGGTCGTCTTCGAGGACGGGCTGGCCCGCAAGGGCGAGTACCGGCGCTTCCAGATCAAGTCCTTCGAGGGGCAGGACGACGTCCGCTCCATGCACGAGGTGGTCTCGCGGCGCTTCCGCCGCTACCTCCAGGAGAAGCTGAAGACGGGGGAGTGGTCCCCCGAGGACGCCGCGGGCGCCGTGGGCGCTCCGGGCGTCGTGGGCGGCGAAGTCGAACAGGACGCGGCCGAGGACGACGGGCGCCCCAAGCGCTTCGCCTACCCGCCGCAGCTCGTCGTGGTCGACGGCGGGCAGCCCCAGGTGGCCGCTGCCAAGCGGGCCCTGGAAGAGCTCGGGATCGACGACGTCGCCGTGTGCGGCCTCGCCAAGCGCCTCGAAGAGGTCTGGCTGCCCGGGGAGGACGACCCGGTGGTGCTGCCCCGCAGCAGCGAGGGCCTGTACCTGCTCCAGCGGGTCCGTGACGAAGCCCACCGGTTCGCCATCCAGTACCAGCGCAACAAGCGGGGCAAGCGCCTGAAGGCCGGGCCCCTCGACGAGGTCCCCGGACTCGGCGAGAGCCGCAGGCTGGCCTTGATCAAACACTTCGGTTCGGTGAAAAAGCTGAGACAGGCGACAATCGATCAGATCTGCGAGGTCCCGGGCATAGGCCGCAAGACGGCCGAGACCGTGGTCGTGGCCCTCGCCCAGGCGGTTCCCGCCGGTCCCGCCGTCAATACGGCGACGGGGGAGATCATTGAGGATGAGACCCCCGCGTCCGCGGGAGCAGCATCCGATCGGGGGACCGAGCAATGACCGAGCGCGAAACCCGGCACGACCGAGGATCCGAGCAGGATTCCGGGCACGACATCGCATCCGAGTACGACCGAGACGGAGCACAGGTGAGTACGGGCACGACAGTGGAGCCCGGAGATACCGCCGAGGCGGCCATCCCCGAGCTGGTGATCATCTCCGGAATGTCCGGGGCCGGCCGCAGTACGGCGGCCAAGTGCCTGGAGGACCTCGGCTGGTTCGTCGTCGACAACCTCCCGCCCGCGCTGATCACCACCATGGTGGAACTCGGCGCCCGCTCGCAGGGCAACGTGGCGCGCATCGCCGTCGTCGTCGACGTCAGGGGCCGCCAGTTCTTCGACGCGCTGCGCGAATCCCTCGCCGACCTGGAGACCCGCGGGGTCACCCGGCGGATCGTCTTCCTGGAGTCCTCGGACGAGGCCCTCGTCCGCCGCTTCGAGGGGGTCCGCCGCCCCCACCCGCTCCAGGGCGACGGCCGCATCGTCGACGGCATCGCCGCCGAGCGCGACCTGCTGCGCGAGCTGCGCGGCGACGCCGACCTGGTCATCGACACCTCCAGCCTGAACGTGCACGAGCTGCGCGCCAAGATGGACGCCCGGTTCGCCGGCGACGAGGAGCCCGAGCTGCGGGCCACCGTCATGTCCTTCGGTTTCAAGTACGGCCTCCCCGTCGACGCCGACCTCGTCGTCGACTGCCGCTTCATCCCCAACCCGCACTGGGTCCCGGAGCTGCGCCCCTTCACCGGCCTGAACGAGGAGGTGTCGGGCTACGTCTTCAGCCAGCCCGGCGCCAAGGAGTTCCTGGACCGCTACACCGAGCTGCTCCAGCTGATCGCCACCGGCTACCGCCGCGAGGGCAAGCGGTACGTGACCATCGCGGTCGGCTGCACCGGCGGCAAGCACCGCAGTGTCGCCATGTCGGAAAAGCTCGCCGCACGCCTCGCCTCCGAAGGGGTCGAGACCGTCGTCGTCCACAGGGACATGGGGCGCGAGTGACCGGACGTACCATGCGGCTTCGCCGCCTTCGCCGGCTCACCACCGGCAAGGACGAGGGCGGCACGGGCCGTACGGGCCTGCGCCGTGGCGAGGCCCATGCCGCACCCAAGGTCGTGGCGCTCGGCGGCGGCATGGGCCTCTCGGCCTCGCTGACCGCCCTGCGCCGGATCACGGGCGAGCTGACCGCCGTCGTCACCGTCGCCGACGACGGCGGCTCCAGCGGCAGGCTGCGCGAGGAGCTCGGCGTCCTGCCGCCCGGGGACCTGCGCAAGGCGCTGGCCGCGCTGTGCGGTGACGACGACTGGGGTCAGACCTGGTCGCGGGTCATCCAGCACCGCTTCCAGTCCCAGGGCGACCTGCACGAGCACGCCGTCGGCAATCTGCTGATCGTGGCCCTGTGGGAACAGCTCGGCGACCCCGTCCAGGCCCTGGACCTCGTCGGCAAGCTGCTCGGCGCCCAGGGCCGGGTGCTGCCGATGTCGGCGGTCCCGCTGGAGCTCCAGGCCCTGGTCAAGGGGCACGATCCGGCCCGCCCCGAGGACGTGGACACCGTACGGGGACAGGCCACCGTGGCGCTGACCCCCGGCGAGGTGCTCTCCGTGCAGGTGGTGCCGAGCGACCCGCCGGCGGTGCCGGAAGCGGTCGCGGCGGTGCTCGACGCGGACTGGGTCGTGCTCGGTCCGGGGTCCTGGTTCTCCTCGGTGATTCCGCACCTGCTGGTGCCCGAACTGCTCGACGCGCTGATCGAGACGAAGGCCCGGAGGGTGCTCTCGCTGAACCTCGCGCCACAACCCGGCGAAACAGAGGGCTTCTCTCCGCAGCGTCATTTGGAGGTTTTGGCCCGACACGCCCCTAAACTCGCCCTGGACGTGGTGCTGGCCGATCAGGCTGCCGTGCCCGATCGCGAGTCCCTCGCCGATGCCGCAAAACGGTTCGGCGCCGCGGTCGAGCTGGCGCCGGTTGCCAGGCAGGACGGCTCTCCGAAGCATGATCCGGAGCTGCTCGCCGCCGCGTACGACCGTATTTTTCGGATGCATGGAAGGATCGGCCCATGGCGATGACGCCCGCGGTGAAGGATGAGATCGCCCGCCTGCCTGTCACCCGCACCTGCTGCAGGAAGGCGGAGGTCTCGGCGATCCTTCGGTTCGCGGGCGGGTTGCACCTGGTGAGCGGCCGGATCGTCATCGAGGCGGAACTGGACGCGGGGATCGCGGCCCGCCGCCTGCGCAAGGACATCCTGGAGATCTTCGGGCACTCCTCGGATCTGGTGATCATGGCTCCGGGCGGTCTGCGCCGGGGCAACCGGTACGTGGTCCGCGTGGTCGCCGGCGGCGACCAGCTGGCCCGCCAGACCGGCCTCGTGGACGGCCGCGGCCGTCCGATCCGGGGTCTCCCCCCGCAGGTGGTCTCCGGGGCCACCTGTGACGCCGAGGCGGCCTGGCGCGGGGCCTTCCTGGCCCACGGCTCCCTGACCGAGCCGGGGCGCTCCTCCTCCCTGGAGGTCACCTGCCCCGGTCCGGAGGCCGCCCTGGCCCTGGTCGGCGCCGCCCGCCGGCTCTCCATCGCCGCGAAGGCCCGCGAGGTCCGCGGCGTGGACCGGGTCGTCGTACGGGACGGGGACGCCATCGGCGCCCTGCTGACCCGGCTCGGCGCCCACGACTCGGTGCTGGCCTGGGAGGAGCGGCGGATGCGGCGCGAGGTGCGCGCCACCGCCAACCGCCTGGCCAACTTCGACGACGCCAACCTGCGCCGCTCCGCGCGGGCCGCGGTGGCCGCCGGAGCGCGGGTCCAGCGCGCCCTGGAGATCCTCGCCGAGGAGGTCCCCGAGCACCTCGCCGCCGCCGGCCGGCTGCGCATGGAGCACAAGCAGGCCTCCCTGGAGGAGCTGGGCGCGCTCGCCGACCCGCCGCTCACCAAGGACGCGGTCGCGGGCCGGATCCGCCGCCTGCTGGCGATGGCCGACAAGCGGGCCCAGGACCTCGGAATCCCGGGCACCGAGTCGAACCTCGACCTCAGCGACAGCGAGGAGCTGGCCGACAACATGGCTGGCTGAGACCGCGCCACCAGTGCCGAATGGGGCCCGCACGATCACTCGTGCGGGCCCCTTTTCGGTAGGCCCCATTGACATGAGCATGGGCTGATCGTGAGCCTGTCGTCCGAAGCTTTCGTGGCAGACGGGAGCTTTCGTGGCAGACGACGCCCAGGGGGGCACATGAGGCACCGCGCGAGATCGATCCTCGCCGCAAGCGCATTCGTCTTCGGCACCACACTGGCCGCACTACCCGCAGCGGCCCAGGCCCAGCCCGGTGCGGCGGACCGGTCCGCCGCCGACGAGGTACGGGTCTACGACGCCGACATCACCAAGGAGCAGGTCCCGCTGGTCCTGGCGGCCGGCCAGGACGCGCACGAGCTCTCCGAACGCGCCCCGGAGACCGGGACCGCCAAGGTCGAGCTCTTCCTCACCGGCGGTCAGGCCAAGGAACTGGCGGCTCAGGGGATCACGCTCGCCGAACGCAAGGTCCCGGCCAAGGCCGCGGCGCGCTCGCTGGCGGCCGGCGACGGGGTCTTCCGCCCGTACAGCGGCAAGGGCGGGCTCCAGGAGGAGATCCTGCGCACCGCGCAGGAGAACCCGGGCCTCACCAAGGTCGTCTCCATCGGCAAGACCGTCCAGGGCAAGGACATCCTCGCCGTGAAGGTCACCAAGAACGCCAAGAAGTCCAGGGACGGCGACAAGCCCTCCACGCTGTTCATGTCGAACCAGCACGCCCGTGAGTGGATCACCCCCGAGATGACCCGGCGGCTGATGCACCACACCCTCGACAACTACGGCAAGGACCCGCGGATCACCAAGCTGGTGGACTCCACCGAGCTGTGGTTCCTGCTCTCCGCCAACCCCGACGGCTACGACTACACCTTCGCCCCCGACGGTCAGCGGCTGTGGCGCAAGAACCTGCGCGACAACAACGCCGACGGCAAGATCACCGCGGGCGACGGCGTCGACCTCAACCGCAACTTCACCTACAAGTGGGGCTACGACAACGAGGGCTCCTCGCCCAACGAGTCGAGCGAGACCTACCGCGGCGCCAAGGCCTCCTCCGAGCCCGAGACCGTCGCCCTCGACAGGTTCCAGAAGCGCATCGGCTTCGAATACGGCATCAACTACCACTCCGCGGCCGAGCTGATCCTCTACGGCGTGGGCTGGCAGGTGGCCACCCCCACCCCCGACGACGTCGCCTACAAGGCGCTCGCCGGCACGCCGGAGAACCCGGCCGTCCCCGGCTACTACCCACAGGTCTCCTCCGAGCTCTACACCACCAACGGCGAGGCCGACGGGCACGCCGCCAACGCCAACGGCATCATGATGTTCACGCCGGAGATGACCACCTGCCAGACGGCCTCCGCGATCGACCCGGACGACCAGTGGAAGCCCGAGGACTGCGCCTCCGGATTCAACTTCCCGGACGACGAGAAGCTCATCCAGGCCGAGTTCGCCAAGAACATCAACTTCGCGCTCTCCGTGGCCGAGAGCGCCGAGCGTCCGGACCAGCCGAAGTCCTCGCTGGGCCTGACCGCCGCGGACTTCACCCTCGACCCCTTCACCACCTCCTACGCGGCCCGCGGCGAGGACCAGAAGGTCGCCGTCACGGCACGCAAGGCACTGAAGGACAAGGAGCTCAACTACCGGATCAACGGGGGCCGCACCCACGACGAGGACCTGAAGGCCTGGAAGGGCGGCGAGGTCTACGGCGGGGAGGACAACAGCTGGTTCGACGAGTACCGGGCCGAGGTCGAGGGCGCCAAGCCCGGTGACAAGGTCGAGGTCTGGTTCACCGGCCGCGACCGCGGCAAGCAGGTCTCCAGCGAGCACTTCACGTACACGGTGGCCGAGCGGCCGCGCGCCGACGTGCTGGTGATCGCCGAGGAGGGCGCCCCGGCGCAGCACGCCCAGGCCTACGTCGACGCCCTGCGCGCCAACGGCAAGAGCGCGGCGGTCTGGGACGTGGCCGTCCAGGGCGCCCCGCACCACCTCGGAGCCCTCTCCCACTTCCGTACGGCCGTCCACTACACCGGGGCCAAGTCCCCGGGCGGTGACACCCAGCTGGCGGTGCGCGACTACCTCAATGAGGGCGGCAAGCTGATCGAGGCCGGCGAGCTGGCGGGCGGCAACGCCCAGGTCGGCCGCGCCGTGACCAACGACTTCAGCCAGTACTTCCTCGGCGCCTACGGCCGCGCGGGGGTCACCGGCCCCACCGGCTTCACCGGCGCCGGCTCCCTCGCCGGGGCCAACGGCGCCCTCGGCAACGCCACGGGCAACCCGCTCGACCGCCCGGGCTCCTACACGGTCACCTCCGACACCCTGCCCGCGGCGCAGTTCCCGCAGTTCAAGAGCGCGCAGTCGGGTCAGTACGCCGGAGTCGTGAACCCGTACGCCCCGTACGCCGGCGCGTCGATGGCCTCGGCCACGCACGCGGACGACGACTGGAAGCGCCTCACCCGCACCATCGACCTCACCGGGGTCACCGCGGCCGACCAGCCGAAGCTCAAGATGGCGCTGAACTGGAACACCGAGGAGGGCTACGACCACGCGGTCCTGGAGTCCCGTACCGCGGGCGGCGACGACTGGACCACGCTGCCCGAGGCGAGCGGCCTGACCACCACCACCGTGCCCGAGGAGTGCGGGGCCGGGTTCTTCATCAACGGCCACCCGTTCCTGCGCCGCTACCTCACCCTCGACGCCGGCGGCTGCACCCCGCAGGGCACCAGCGGCACCTGGAACTCCTTCACCGGCTCCTCCGGCGGCTGGAAGCAGGTCTCCTTCGACCTGAGCATGTACGCGGGCAAGACCGTCGAGGTCTCCCTCGCCTACATCACCGACCCGGGCTCGGGCGGCCGCGGAGTCTTCGCGGACGAAACCCGCGTGTCGACCGGCGGCACCGACCAGGCGGTCGAGGGCTTCGAGTCCTCGCTCGGCGTCTGGACCGCCCAGGGCGCACCTGCCGGAAGCCCTGATGTTCCGGGCGATTGGTCCCGGTCGGGCGAGCTGTTCAAGTCCTACGCCTCGGTCACTACGCGTGACACCGTGCTCCTGGGCTTCGGTCTGGAGCACGTGCCGGCCGCGGCCGATCGCGCCGTACTCGTCGGTAAGGCGCTCCGCTCGCTGAACCACTGATCAGAGGCCCCGACCGCCCTCACCGTGAGTGACCGGGTCCAAGGTCCCCGAGGTCCCGTACTCGTCCGAGAGTGCGGGGCTTCGGGGCGTGTCAGGGGACCGTCGATGTCACTCAAAAGCTCACGGAGAGGTAGTGTCGTAAGCGGTCGGGGACATCCCATACAGCTCGCTGGCGGACAGGCCGGCGCACCAACGAGGAGATCGGTTCGTGACGATCCGCGTAGGCATCAATGGTTTTGGCCGAATTGGCCGCAACTACTTCCGGGCGCTCCTGGAGCAGGGAGCGGACATCGAGATCGTCGGTGTCAACGACCTGACTGACAACGCAACCCTGGTTCACCTCCTCAAGTACGACACGATCCTGGGCCGCCTCAAGGCCGAGGTCAGCCACACCGACGACACCATCACCGTCGGTGGCAACACCTTCAAGACCTTCGCCGAGCGCGACCCCGCGAACCTCCCCTGGGGCGAGCTGGGCGCCGACATCGTCATCGAGTCGACCGGCATCTTCACGAAGAAGGCCGACGCCGCCAAGCACATCGCGGCCGGCGCGAAGAAGGTCCTCATCTCGGCTCCGGCCAAGGACGAGGACATCACGATCGTGATGGGCGTCAACCAGGAGAAGTACGACGCGGCCAACCACCACGTCATCTCCAACGCCTCCTGCACCACCAACTGCGTGGCGCCGATGGCCAAGGTCCTCCTCGAGAACTTCGGCATCGTCAAGGGCATGATGACGACGGTCCACGCGTACACGAACGACCAGCGCATCCTGGACTTCCCGCACTCGGACCTGCGCCGGGCGCGCGCGGCCGCCGAGAACATCATCCCGACCACCACCGGTGCCGCCAAGGCCACCGCGCTGGTCATCCCGGAGCTGGCGGGCAAGCTCGACGGCATCGCGATGCGCGTGCCGGTCCCCACGGGTTCCGTGACCGACCTGGTCATCGAGCTCGAGCGCGAGGTCACCAAGGACGAGGTCAACTCGGCCTTCCAGAAGGCCTCTCAGGGTCAGCTCAAGGGCATCCTGGACTACACCGAGGACGCGATCGTCTCTTCCGACATCGTGAACTGGCCGTACTCCTGCACCTTCGACTCCTCCCTGACCATGGTCCAGGGCAAGAGCGTCAAGGTCATCGGCTGGTACGACAACGAGTGGGGCTACTCCAACCGCCTCGTCGACCTGACCGTGTTCGTCGGCGGTCAGCTCTAAGCACCAAGACAGGCACCACGATGTGAGCACCGGGGCTCGGGCAGCGCGATGAAGCGCTGTACGGGCCCTGTTGCTTGCCTCGTACCCCTCTCGCCCCGCACGGGTAAAGTCCTGGGCTGGGAAAAGGAGTAGAAAACAGCATGAAGACGATCGACGAACTTCTCACCGAGGGCGTGTCCGGCAAGCGGGTCTTCGTCCGCGCCGACCTCAACGTGCCGCTCTCGAACGGCGAGATCACCGACGACGGCCGCATCCGCGCCGTGCAGCCGACCATCGCGAAGCTCGCCGAGGCCGGCGCCCGCGTGATCGTGGCCTCGCACCTGGGCCGTCCCAAGGGCGCCCCGGACCCGGCCTTCTCGCTGGCGCCCGCCGCCGCCCGCCTCGGCGAGCTGCTCGGCGCGGACGTCGCGTTCGCCACCGACACCGTCGGCGCCTCCGCCAAGGAGACCGTCGCCGCCCTCGCCGACGGCCAGGTCGCCGTCATCGAGAACCTGCGCTTCAACGCCGGTGAGACCGCGAAGGACGACGCCGAGCGCGGCGCCTTCGCGGACCAGCTCGCCGAGCTGGCCGACGTCTACGTCGGCGACGGCTTCGGCGCTGTCCACCGCAAGCACGCCTCGGTCTTCGACCTCCCCGCGCGCCTCCCGCACGCGGCCGGCTACCTCATCGCCACCGAGGTCGGCGTCCTGAAGAAGCTGACCGCCGAGGTCAAGCGCCCGTACGTGGTCATCCTCGGCGGCGCCAAGGTCTCCGACAAGCTCGCCGTCATCGACGAGCTGCTCGGCAAGGCCGACCGCCTCCTCATCGGCGGCGGCATGGCGTACACCTTCCTCTACGCCAAGGGCTACGAGGTCGGCATCTCCCTGCTCCAGAAGGACCAGGTGGACGTCGTCAAGGAGTACATGGCGCGCGCCGAGAAGAACGGTGTCGAGCTGGTCCTCCCGGTCGACATCCTCGCCTCCAAGGACTTCCCGGACCTGAAGACCAAGGCTCCGGCCGACTTCATCACCGTCGACGCGGACAAGATCCCCGCCGACCAGGAGGGTCTGGACATCGGTCCCAAGACCCGCGAGCTGTACGCCTCGAAGATCGCCGACGCGGAGACCGTGTTCTGGAACGGTCCCGTGGGCGTCTTCGAGCACCCCGACTACGCCGGCGGCACCCGCGCCATCGCGCAGGCCCTCGTCGACAGCAGCGCCTTCACCGTCGTCGGCGGTGGCGACTCGGCCGCCGCCGTGCGCACGCTCGGCTTCGACGAGAACGCTTTCGGCCACATTTCGACCGGTGGCGGCGCCTCCCTCGAGTACCTCGAGGGCAAGACGCTCCCCGGCCTCGCCGCACTGGAGGTCTGAACCCTGATGACTGAGAACACCGCCGGCCGTACCCCGCTGATGGCGGGCAACTGGAAGATGAACCTCAACCACCTCGAGGCCATCGCCCACGTCCAGAAGCTCGCCTTCGCCCTGGCCGACAAGGACTACGACTTCGTCGAGGTCGCGGTCCTGCCGCCCTTCGTCGACCTCCGTTCGGTCCAGACCCTGGTCGACGGCGACAAGCTGAAGATCAAGTACGGCGCCCAGGACATCTCGGCCCACGACTCGGGCGCCTACACCGGCGAGATCTCCGGCCCGATGCTCTCGAAGCTGAAGTGCACGTTCGTGGCCGTCGGCCACAGCGAGCGCCGCCAGTACCACGGCGAGAGCGACGAGATCTGCAACGCCAAGGTCAAGGCCGCCTACAAGCACGGGATCACGCCGATCCTGTGCGTCGGCGAGGGCCTGGACATCCGCAAGGCCGGCGAGCAGGTGCAGTACACGCTGAACCAGCTCGACGGAGGCCTCAAGGACATCCCGGCCGAGCAGGTCGAGTCCATCGTGATCGCGTACGAGCCCGTCTGGGCCATCGGGACCGGCGAAGTCGCCACCCCCGAGGACGCGCAGGAGGTCTGCGGTGCCATCCGCGGCCGTCTCGCGGAGCTGTACTCGCAGGAGCTGGCCGACAAGGTCCGCATCCAGTACGGCGGCTCGGTCAAGTCCGGCAACATCGCCGCGATCATGGCCCAGCCCGACGTCGACGGCGCCCTGATCGGCGGCGCGGCGCTGGACGCGGACGAGTTCGTCAAGATCGTCCGTTTCCGCGACCAGTGACGCTCATCGTGAGTATGCGGTAGGGCGGATCCGTCGTACCCTTGCGGGGGCCAGCAGGCTGAACCAGCTGCTGGCCCCCGTGCTCGTAAGCGGCACTGCGGGAACGCCTGAAAGCCAGTAAGCCAGGAAAGTAGGAATCAGCCGTGATTATGGGGTTCGAGATCGCCTTGGTCGTCTTCAGCGCCCTGCTGATGCTGCTCGTGCTGATGCACAAGGGCAAGGGCGGCGGTCTTTCCGACATGTTCGGCGGCGGTATGCAGTCGTCGGTCGGCGGCTCCTCGGTCGCGGAGCGCAACCTCGACCGCATCACCGTGGTGGTCGGTCTGCTCTGGTTCGCGTGCATCGTCGCACTCGGTCTGCTCATGAAGACGAGCAGCTGAACCGTTCTGGCCATTCCGCCGGTCCGGTCGGCTCCCCCCGGCCTATCATGAGGTCCGGCGTTCTTGTCTGGAATGGGTAACTCCACTCCTGGACGGGCGTTGGGCCTTACGTAGACTTGGGCGCCCGCGACGGAATCCACTCACGTTTCGCGGCACCATCACGCAGGGAGTTACGACCGTGGCAAGTGGCAACGCGATCCGTGGTAGTCGGGTCGGAGCGGGGCCGATGGGTGAGGCCGAGCGCGGCGAGTCCGCGCCCCGCCTCCGCATCTCCTTCTGGTGCTCGAACGGGCACGAGACGCAGCCGAGCTTCGCCAGCGACGCGCAGGTGCCGGACAACTGGGACTGCCCGCGCTGCGGGTTCCCGGCCGGCCAGGACCGGGACAACCCTCCCGCACCGCCGCGCACCGAGCCGTACAAGACGCACCTGGCGTACGTACGGGAGCGGCGGACCGACGCGGACGGCGAGGCGATCCTCGCCGAGGCGCTCGCCAAACTGCGCGGCGAGATCTGACGCGTTCCCACCGAACGACCGACGTGGCATCCGGCCCGGCCCGCAGGAGTCTTCTCTCCTGCGGGCCGGGCCGCTTTGTGTCGGTTGTGCCCCTTCCCATCCCTTAGGTTGGAACCGGCGGGGCACGACAGGACAGGAAGTGGGTTGATGTCCGAGATGAACGCAGACAGCCGTACGAGGCTCAACCGGATGCCCGAGTGGGCCGCACTCGGCAAGCACCGGGACGAGCTGGGGCAGACGCATCTGCGGGAGCTGTTCGAGGCGGATCCGGGCCGGGGCACCGGCTACACCCTGCGGGTCGGAGACCTGCACATCGACTACTCGAAGCACCTCGTGAACGACGAGACGCTGACACTGCTGCGCGAACTGGCCGCGGCGACCGGCGTGGCCGAGCTGCGCGAGGCCATGTTCCGCGGCGAGAAGATCAACACGACCGAGGACCGGGCGGTCCTGCACACCGCGCTGCGCGCACCGGCCGACGCGGTCGTCGAGGTGGACGGGGAGAACGTGGTTCCCGGCGTCCACGCGGTCCTCGACAAGATGGCGGCCTTCGCCGACCGGGTCCGGTCGGGGGAGTGGACCGGCTCCACCGGCAAGCGCATCAAGAACGTCGTCAACGTGGGCATCGGCGGCTCCGACCTCGGTCCGGCGATGGCGTACGAGGCCCTGCGCGCCTTCTCGGACCGCGGCCTGACGGTCCGCTTCGTCTCCAACGTGGACGGCGCCGACCTGCACGAGGCCGTACGGGACCTGGATCCGGCCGAGACGCTGTTCATCATCGCGTCGAAGACCTTCACGACGATCGAGACCATCACCAACGCCACCTCGGCGCGGGAATGGCTGCTCGCGGGTGTCGGCGGCGACGAGGGGGCCGTGGCACGGCACTTCGTGGCGCTCTCCACCAACGAGGAGAAGGTCGCCGGGTTCGGCATCGACACGGCCAACATGTTCGAGTTCTGGGACTGGGTCGGCGGGCGCTACTCCTTCGACTCCGCGATCGGGCTGTCCCTGATGATCGCGATCGGTCCGGACGCGTTCCGGGAACTGCTCGGCGGATTCCACGCCATGGACGAGCACTTCCGCACGGCGCCCGCCGAGGAGAACGCCCCGCTGCTGCTGGGCCTGTTGGGGATCTGGTACGGGGCCTTCTTCGACGCGCAGTCGCACGCGGTGCTCCCGTACAGCCACTACCTCTCCCGGTTCACCGCGTACTTGCAGCAGCTGGACATGGAGTCCAACGGCAAGTCGGTGGACCGCGAGGGCAATCCGGTGGACTGGCAGACCGGGCCGGTGGTGTGGGGCACGCCCGGCACCAACGGCCAGCACGCCTACTACCAGTTGATCCACCAGGGCACCAAGGTGATCCCGGCGGACTTCATCGGCTTCGCGCGGCCCGTGGGCGAACTGTCGTCGGCGCTGGCGGCCCAGCACGACCTGCTGATGGCGAACTTCTTCGCGCAGACGCAGGCGCTGGCCTTCGGCAAGACGGCGGACGAGGTCCGGGCGGAGGGCGTCGCCGAACCGCTGGTCCCGCACAAGACCTTCGCGGGCAACCACCCGACGACGACGATCCTGGCGACCGAGCTCACTCCGGCGGTCCTGGGCCAGCTGATCGCGCTCTACGAGCACAAGGTGTTCGTCCAGGGCGCGGTGTGGAACATCGACTCCTTCGACCAGTGGGGCGTGGAGCTCGGGAAGGTCCTGGCCAAGCGGATCGAGCCGGCGCTCACCGACGGCACGGAGGTACCGGGCCTGGACGCGTCGACGCGCGCGCTGGTGTCCGCGTACCGCTCGCTGCGGGGCCGCTGACGGTAACCGCCGACAAGCGCAGACAGGGCCCGCTCTCCCCGGGGAGAGCGGGCCCTGTCGGGTTCTACGGGTTCTACGGGATCAGGCAGAGGCCGGGGGGTACATCGCCGGCGGGAGCTTCGCGGCCGCCGCGCGGTCGAGGAGCCACAGGGTGCGGGAGCGGCCGTACGCGGCGGCTGCCGGAGCCTGGACCTCGCCCGCTCCGCCCAGCGCGATCGCCACCGCTCCGGCCTTGTCCTCGCCGGCCGCCAGCAGCCAGACCTCGCGGGCCGCCCGGATCGCCGGGAGGGTGAGCGAGATGCGGGTCGGCGGCGGCTTGGGCGCGCCGTGGACGCCGACGACGGTGCGCTCGCTCTCGCGGGACGCCGGGTGCTCGGGGAAGAGCGAGGCCACGTGCGTGTCCGGGCCCACGCCCAGCATCAGGACGTCGAAGCGGGGGACCGGGCCGTGGTCCTCGGGGCGGGAGGCCTTGCGGAGCTCCTCCGCGTAGGAGGCGGCCGCCGCGTCCACGTCGTCCCCGTAGGGGCCGTCGGAGGCGGGCATGGCATGAACCCGGGCGGGGTCCACCGGGACGGCGTCCAGCAGGGCCTCACGGGCCTGTACGTGGTTGCGTTCGGGGTCGGCGGCGGGCACGTAGCGCTCGTCCCCCCACCACAGGTCGATCCGCGACCAGTCGACGGCGTCGCGGGCCGGGGCCGTGGCGAGCGCGGCGAGGAGGCCGTTGCCGTTGCGGCCGCCGGTGAGGACCACGGACGCGGTGCCGCGGGCCGCCTGTGCGTCCACGATCTTCGTGATCAGCCGGGCGGCCGCGGCCTGGGCCATCAGCTCCTTGTCCCGGTGGACGACGACCTGGGGAGTCGTCATACCCATGTGCTGCCGCCTTGTCGGTAGTTCTGCGTTCGGGTGCGGGTCCGGATGCCGCTGCGCGGGGCCTTCCCCCACCCCGCCCCTTCCCGAAACCGGGGCTCCGCCCCGGACCCCGTACGTGCGCTCCGCGCACGTGTCCTCAAACGCCGGACGGGCTGGCCGCCGGCGTTTGAGGCGCGGGTCCGGGCAGAGCCCGGGGAACGGGCGAAGGGCGGGTAGGGGACGGCCCCGCGCAGCGGCCCGTGTGCTACTTGGCCGCGGCCTTCTTGGCCGGCTTCGCCGGAGTCGGCTTCGCGGCCGGGGCCTCCGCCTTGGCCGGGGCCTCCGCCTTGGCGGGTGCCGGCTTCGGCGACGACGGCTCGGACGTCGGGGCCAGGCGGGCCACGCCGAACTTCAGCGAGGCCTCGTAGGTGTTGTCCGGGTCCAGGCGGCGGAGTTCCTCCGCCAGCAGCTCGGACGTGTCGCGGCGCTTCAGCGCCACCGCACGGTCGGGCTGCCCCGGCATGCACAGCGTGGCCAGTGCCCCGTCCGCCCGGTCCAGGACGATCTCGCCGTCCTTGGTCTCCAGACGCACCGCGGTGAGCCCGGGGCCCGCCGAGGAGGTGCGCTTGACGGGGACCTGGAGCCGGTCCGCGAGCCACATCGCCAGCAGCTCGCAGCTCGGGTTGTCGTCCTCGCCCTCGACCGTCGCCGAGGACACCGAGTGGACCTGCTGGTCGAGCGCCGCCGCCAGCATGGAGCGCCACGGGGTGATCCGGGTCCAGGACAGGTCCGTGTCCCCGGGTGCGTACGCCGTCGCCCGGCTGCCGAGCGCCTCGATCGGATCCTCGGCGGAGTAGGTGTCCGTGATCCGGCGCTGGCCGAGCGACCCCAGGGGGTCGCCCGCCAGGTCCTGCGGAGCACCCTCCGGCCACCAGACGACGACGGGCGCGTCCGGGAGGAGGAGCGGGAGAACCACCGACTGGGCGTGGTCGACCAGTTCGCCGTGCAGGCGCAGGACAACCGTTTCGCCGGTGCCGGAGTCCGTCCCCACGCGGACTTCCGCGTCGAGACGGGCGTCGCGGCGGCTGCGCGGCGAGCGGCTGACCCGCTTGATGACGACGACGATCCGCGAAGGGTGTTCGCGGGACGCGTCGTTCGCCGACTTGAGCGCGTCGTACGCGTTCTCCTCGTCGGTCACGATCACCAGCGTGAGCACCATCCCGATGGCAGGCGTGCCGATGTCCCGGCGCGCCTGCACCAACGAGGCGTTGATCTTGCTGGAGTTGGTCTCCGTGAGATCGATCTTCATGGCCGGCGCCAGCTCCGTCCGTCTCGTGCGAGCATCTCGTCCGCCTCGACCGGCCCCCAGGTGCCCGACGGGTACTGCGCGGGCTTGCCGTGCGTGTCCCAGTACCGCTCGATCGGGTCGAGGATGTTCCAGGACAGCTCGACCTCCTGGTGGCGCGGGAACAGGTTCGCGTCACCCAGCAGCACGTCGAGGATCAGCCGCTCGTAGGCCTCGGGGCTCGACTCCGTGAAGGACTCGCCGTAGGCGAAGTCCATCGTCACGTCCCGGACCTCCATGGAGGTGCCCGGAACCTTGGAACCGAAGCGCACCGTGACGCCCTCGTCCGGCTGGACCCGGATGACCAGGGCGTTCTGCCCCAGCTCCTCGGTCGCGCCCGACTCGAACGGAAGGTACGGGGCCCGCTTGAAGACGACCGCGATCTCGGTCACCCGGCGGCCCAGGCGCTTGCCGGTCCGCAGGTAGAACGGGACGCCCGCCCAGCGGCGGTTGTTGATCTCCAGGCGGATGGCCGCGTAGGTGTCGGTCTTCGACTTGGGGTCGATGCCGTCCTCTTCGAGGTACCCGACGACCTTCTCGCCGCCCTGCCACGCCGCCGAGTACTGGCCGCGCACGGTGTGCTTGCCCAGGTCCTCGGGCAGCTCCACGGCGGTCAGCACCTTGAGCTTCTCGGCCACCAGCGCCTTGGGGTGGAAGGAGCCGGGCTCCTCCATCGCCGTGAGCGCCAGGAGCTGGAGCAGGTGGTTCTGGATGACGTCGCGGGCCGCGCCGATGCCGTCGTAGTAGCCGGCCCGGCCGCCGATGCCGATGTCCTCGGCCATGGTGATCTGCACGTGGTCCACGTACGACCGGTTCCAGATCGGCTCGAACATCGTGTTGGCGAAGCGGAGCGCCAGGATGTTCTGGACGGTCTCCTTGCCCAGGTAGTGGTCGATCCGGAAGACCTCGTTGGGCGGGAAGACGTCGTGCACGAGCTGGTTGAGCTCCTGTGCACTGGTCAGGTCGTGCCCGAACGGCTTCTCGATGACCGCGCGCCGCCAGGAGCCCTCCTTCTGGTCCGCCAGCCCGTGCTTCTTGAGCTGGGCGACGACCTTGGGGAAGAACTTCGGCGGGACGGACAGGTAGAAGGCGAAGTTGCCGCCTGTGCCCTGCGCCTTGTCCAGCTCCTCGATCGTCGACTTCAGCGTCTCGAACGCCTGGTCGTCGTCGAAGTCGCCCTGGACGAAGCGGCAGCCCTGCACCAGCTGCTGCCAGACCTCTTCGCGGAAGGGGGTGCGCGCGTGCTGCTTGACCGCGTCGTGAACCTCCTGCGCGAAGTCCTCGTCCTGCCACTCCCGTCGGGCGAAGCCGATCAGGGAGAAGCCCGGCGGGAGCAGCCCGCGGTTGGCGAGGTCGTAGACGGCAGGCATCAGCTTCTTGCGCGACAGGTCACCCGTAACGCCGAAAATGACCAGGCCGGACGGCCCCGCGATGCGCGGGAGCCGCCGGTCCTGTGCGTCACGAAGCGGGTTCGCTCCGTTTACAGACAAAGTGTTCAGGCCTCCGTGGGGGCGAGGCGCTCAAGCTCCGCCTCGGTCGACTTCAGCAGGTCGTTCCAGGACACCGCGAACTTCTCGACGCCCTCTTCTTCGAGCAGCTGCACCGCATCGTCGTACGAAATGCCCAGCTTCGCGACCGCGGCGAGCTCGGCGCGCGACTGCTCGTACGTGCCGGAGATGGTGTCGCCCTCGACCACGCCGTGGTCGGCGGTGGCCTCGAGGGTGCCCTCGGGCATGGTGTTCACGGTGCCGGGGGCGACCAGGTCCACCACGTACAGGGTGTCCTTGTACGCCGGGTCCTTGACGCCGGTCGAGGCCCAGAGCGGACGCTGCTTGTTGGCGTGCGCCTTGTCCAGGGCGGCCCAGCGCTCGGTGGAGAAGACCTCTTCGTAGGCCTCGTAGGCCAGACGGGCGTTCGCGAGCGCCGCCTTGCCCTTGAGGGCCTTGGCCTCGTCGGTGCCGAGGGCGTCGAGGCGCTTGTCGATCTCGGAGTCCACGCGGGACACGAAGAAGGAGGCGACCGAGTGGATCTTGGAGAGGTCCAGGCCCGCGGCCTTCGCCTTCTCCAGGCCCGCCAGGTACGCGTCCATGACCTCGCGGTAGCGCTCCAGCGAGAAGATCAGCGTGACGTTGACGCTGATGCCCTTGCCGATGACCTCGGTGATCGCCGGCAGGCCGGCCTTGGTCGCCGGGATCTTGATGAGCGTGTTCGGACGGTCCACCAGCCACGCGAGCTGCTTGGCCTCGGCGATGGTCGCCGGGGTGTTGTGGGCCAGGCGGGGGTCGACCTCGATCGAGACCCGGCCGTCCTGGCCCTCGGTGGCGTCGTAGACCGGGCGCAGGATGTCGGCGGCGTCGCGGACGTCCGCCGTGGTGATCATGCGGATCGCCTCTTCGACGGTGACCTTGCGGGCGGCCAGGTCGGCGAGCTGCTGCCCGTACCCCTCGCCGCCGCTGATCGCCTTCTGGAAGATCGCCGGGTTGGTGGTGACACCGACCACGTGCTGCTGGTCGATGAGCTCGGCCAGGTTGCCGGACGTGATCCGCTTGCGGGACAGGTCGTCCAGCCAGATCGCCACGCCCTCGTCGGAAAGGCGCTTCAGTGCGTCTGTCATGGGAATTGCATCTCCTACTGGTCTGGGTGCGGGAGTCAGCGCGCGGCGGCGGCGAGCGACTCGCGTGCGGCGGCGGTCACGGCTTCGGCGGTGAGACCGAACTCGCGGTACAGGACGGCGCCGTCGGCCGAGGCACCGAAGTGCTCCAGCGAGACGATCCGGCCCGCGTCGCCGACGTAGCGGTGCCAGGTCAGACCGATGCCGGCCTCGACCGCGACACGCGCCTTGACCGAAGGCGGCAGGACGCTGTCCTTGTATTCCTGGGACTGCTCCTCGAACCACTCGACGGAGGGCATCGAGACGACACGGGCCGGGACGCCCTCGGCCTGCAGCGCCTCGCGCGCGGCGACGGCGAGCTGGACCTCGGAGCCGGTGCCGATGAGGACGACCTGGGCTTCGCCGCCGTCGGCCTCGAACAGCACGTACCCGCCCTTGGCGGCGTCCTCGTTGCGCTCGTACGTCGGCACGCCCTGGCGGGTCAGCGCCAGACCGTGCGGGGCGCCCTTGCCGAAGACCTTGGTGTGGCGCTTGAGGATCTCGCGCCAGGCGACGGCGGTCTCGTTCGCGTCGGCCGGGCGGACCACGTTCAGGCCCGGGATGG
This sequence comes from Streptomyces stoeckheimensis, assembly GCF_045822005.1. Taxonomy (NCBI): domain Bacteria; kingdom Bacillati; phylum Actinomycetota; class Actinomycetes; order Kitasatosporales; family Streptomycetaceae; genus Streptomyces; species Streptomyces stoeckheimensis. The sequence continues at coordinate 6,766,272 of NZ_CP169550.1, forward strand.
CGCGCAGCGAGGCGACGTGCTCGACCGGCTGGTGGGTCGGGCCGTCCTCGCCGAGGCCGATGGAGTCGTGCGTCCACACGTAGGTGACCGGCACGTGCATCAGCGCGGAGAGGCGGACGGCGTTGCGCATGTAGTCGGAGAACACCAGGAAGGTGCCGCCGTAGATGCGGGTGTGGCCGTGCAGCGCGATGCCGTTCATGGCCGCGGCCATGGCGTGCTCGCGGATGCCGTAGTGGATGGTGCGGCCGTACGGGTCGGCCTCCGGCAGCGGGTTGCCGATCGGCAGGAACGAGGAGTTCTTGTCGATGGTGGTGTTGTTGGAGCCGGCGAGGTCGGCCGAGCCGCCCCACAGCTCCGGGATGATCGCGCCGAGCGCCTCGAGCACCTTGCCGGAGGCGGCGCGGGTGGCGATGCCCTTGCCGGCCTCGAAGACGGGGAGCTTGTCCTCCCAGCCCGCGGGCAGCTCGTTGGCGTTGATGCGGTCGAACTCGGCGGCGCGCTCCGGGTTGGCGGTGCGCCAGGCGGAGAACTCCTTCTCCCACGCGGCGCGGGCCTCGCGGCCGCGGTCGCCGAGGGCGCGGGTGTGCGCGATGACCTCGTCGGAGACCTCGAAGGTCTGCTCCGGGTCGAAGCCGAGCACGCGCTTGGTGGCGGCGACCTCGTCGTTGCCGAGGGCCGAGCCGTGGGAGGCCTCGGTGCCCTGGGCGTGCGGGGCCGGCCAGGCGATGATCGAGCGGGCCGCGATGAAGGAGGGGCGCTCCGTCTCGGCCTTGGCGGCCTGCAGGGCGGCGAACAGCGCCTTCGGGTCGAGGTCGCCGTTCTCCTGCTGCGCGACGCGCTGGACGTGCCAGCCGTACGCCTCGTAACGCTTCAGGGTGTCCTCGGAGACGGCCGTCTCGGTGTCGCCCTCGATGGAGATGTGGTTGTCGTCCCACAGCAGCACCAGGTTGCCGAGCTTCTGGTGGCCGGCCAGCGCGGACGCCTCGTGGGAGATGCCCTCCTGGAGGCAGCCGTCGCCCGCGATCGCGTAGACCATGTGGTCGAAGGGGGAGGCGCCGGTGGGGGCCTCGGGGTCGAACAGGCCGCGCTCGTAGCGGGCGGCCATGGCCATGCCCACCGCGTTGGCGATGCCCTGGCCCAGCGGGCCGGTGGTGGTCTCGACGCCCGCGGTGTGGCCGTACTCCGGGTGGCCCGGGGTCTTCGAACCCCAGGTGCGGAAGGCCTTCAGGTCGTCCAGCTCGAGCCCGAACCCGCCGAGGTACAGCTGGGTGTAGAGGGTCAGCGAGGAGTGACCCGCGGAGAGCACGAAACGGTCGCGGCCGACCCACTCCGGGTCCGCCGGGTCGTGCCGCATCACCTTCTGGAAGAGGGTGTACGCGGCGGGGGCCAGGCTCATCGCCGTGCCGGGGTGGCCGTTACCGACCTTCTGTACCGCGTCGGCGGCCAGGATCCGGGCGGTGTCGACAGCACGCTGGTCCAGTTCGGTCCAGTCGAGCTCTGTGGTCGTCGGCTTGGTGCTCACCGTGGGTCAGGGCTCCTCTCCACATGTCTAGTCCCGGTGACGAACGGTGCACCGGCGCGATTCCGAGCCTACCCCCGCCACAGCGTGCAGCTATTCGAGTACCCGCGGTCCACGCGTGACGTCTCAGCGCCGATCGGACCAACACGGGGCGACCCCCGCGCGGGACGAGCCAATGGCTACGTCTAGAGTGGCGTGGTACGCGCAAGCCTTTACGGGACCTTCATGTTTAAAAGGTTCACGTCGGAGCTTGCTGGATTCTCTGTCAGGGGTGTGCGTGACGGCCGTCGAATCCCGTCCAGCGGGGGTGCTCGGGACGAGCCCCAACCACCGGCCGTTCGGGGCCCGGGCCATGGCTTTCGTGGCGCTGACCAAGCCGCGGATCATCGAGCTTCTGCTCATCACGACCGTGCCGGTGATGTTCCTCGCCGAGCAGGGCGTGCCTTCGCTGTGGCTGGTCCTCGCCACCTGCTTCGGCGGTTACCTGTCCGCGGGCGGCGCCAACGCGCTGAACATGTACATCGACCGCGACATCGACGCGCTGATGGACCGGACCTCGGGACGCCCGCTGGTGACCGGCATGGTCAGCCCGCGGGAGTGCCTGGTCTTCGGCATCACCCTCGGGATCGCGTCCACCCTGTTCTTCGGGCTGCTGATCAACTGGCTGTCGGCCGCGCTCGCGCTCGGCGCGCTCCTCTTCTATGTCGTCGTCTACACGATGCTGTTGAAGCGGCGCACCTCGCAGAACATCGTCTGGGGCGGCATCGCCGGCTGCATGCCGGTGCTCATCGGCTGGTCGGCCGTGAAGGACGAGGTCTCCTGGGCCGCGGTCATCCTCTTCCTCGTCATCTTCTTCTGGACGCCGCCGCACTACTGGCCGCTGTCGATGAAGGTGAAGGACGACTACGCGCGGGTCGGCGTGCCGATGCTGCCGGTCGTGGCGGGCAACAAGGCCGTGGCCAAGCAGATCGTCCTCTACAGCTGGGTGATGGTGGCGGTCTCGCTGCTGCTGACCCCGCTGGGGTACACCGGCTGGTTCTACACCTCGGTCGCCCTGGTGGCCGGCGGCTGGTGGCTGTGGGAGGCGCACGGGCTCAACGCGCGCGCCAAGTCGGGCGTGACGGGCGCGAAGCTCAAGGAGATGCGACTGTTCCACTGGTCGATCACCTACGTGTCGCTGCTGTTCGTCGCGGTCGCCGTGGATCCCTTCCTCCGCTGATCCCTGGGCGGCGATCCTCACCGGTGATCCTTCAGCGGTGAACCTTCCTCCGCTCGTTACCGGCCGGTAGCATGCCCTTCATGGCAGACACCGAGGAGACCGCCGCCACGGCGGACAAGAAGCAGGACCGTACGGCCGCGAAGCTGGCCAAGCAGATCGGCGCGTTCGCCAAGCAGCACGGCGGCGCCGAGGGCCACCTCGCGCACATCGGCCAGGCGGGCACCCGGATCGTCCTCGTCGGCACCGACGGCGAGTGGGGCGACCTGGTGGCCCCGGCGTACGACACCGCGCGGCTCGCGGCCGAGAAGGCCGGGCTGACCCTCCACGAGGAGTTCGACGGCGAGTTCGCCGCGCGGGTGCGGACGGGGCCGTACGAGTGGTCCCGGATGGCCGGCATGCAGCTCGGCGGAACCGCGAATCCCGCGGCCTGACCCGGTCGATCTTGGCTTGATCATTGGCCTGATCGTTTCCGCGTCACCCGCTCGGTCAACAGCGCGAGCAACACCTCACACCCCGCTCACCCGTTAGGACGTGTGGAAGCCCCTTCCTCACGTCCGCAACGGGATGCCCGGATGATCGAAACGCCGCCCCTGGTGGACCAGTACTGCCAGGGAGTGCTCCGCACGGAGCTGGGCCTCGCCACCTTCGAGGCCCAGCTGATCCCCTCGGCCGGCCCGCCCGCCGCCGGCACCACCTTCTTCGACACCCAGACCGGCTTCGCCGTGCGCCGCTGGTGCCCGCCGCTGCTCGGGCTCGAACCGCACTGCGCCCCCGTCCGCTACCTCGCGCGGCGGCGCGAGCTGGGCGCCGCCGAGTCGGCCCGCCGGCTGCTGCGCGGCTGCGGGGTCGGCGCCCGGCTCGTCGACACCGGGCTGCCCGGGGACCTCACCGGGCCCAAGGAACTGGCCCTGGCGGGCGGTGCGGAGGCCTTCGAGCTGGTGCGGCCGGAACTGCTCGCCGAGCAGGCGGCGGACACCTCGGGGACCGTGGCCGCCTTCCTGGCCAACCTCGCGGGGGCGGTCCATCACGCCGCCGCCGGGGCCGTGGCCTTCACCTGCGGAGCCGGGGAGGGGGGCCGCGCCTGGGCGGCGGCACTCGAAGCCGCGCCCGAGCCGCCCGGTCCGGGCGAAGTGCGGGGCGCGGCCGGGCGCTGGCTGGCCGGGCGCGCCAAGGGCGGGGCCGTACGGGACCCCGTACTCCTGCGGCACCTGGCGTGGAGCGCGGTCTCCTCGGGGCTGCCGCTCCAGCTGCACACGGGCGGGGAGCCGGCGGCGACGGAGCGGCTGACCGGGTTCGTACGGGCGACCGGGGGTCTGGGGGCGCGGCTGGTCCTGATCGGCGGGTACCCCCACCACCGGCAGGCCGCCCGGCTGGCCGCGGCCTTCCCGCACGTCCACGCCGACCTCGGCGCGGCGCTGGGGCCCACGGGGGCGCGGGCGGCCGCCGTGCTGGCGGAATGCCTGGAGACCGCGCCCTTCGGAAAGCTGATGTTCTCCGGCGGCGGACGGCAACTGCCCGAACTGCACGCGGTGGGCGCGCTGGTCTTCCGCGAGGCGCTCGGCCGGGTGCTCGGCGGCTGGGTCGCCGACGGCTCCTGGTCCTGGCGGGACGCGGAGCGGGTGGCGGCGATGGTCGCGGCGGGCAACGCCCGCCGCGTCTACCGGCTGGACGAACGGGGCTGACGTTCGGAGGGCGCCCAGAGGACGCTCGGAGGGCGCCCGGTGGGTCAGACCGCGGCGAGCCGGGTGTCCTGCTGCGCCGGGATCCCGGCCTGCTCGGACGGACGCTCGCGCAGGCTCAGCGCCACCCGGACCACCGAGATCCACACCAGGCAGGAGCCGAGCATGTGGGCCGCCACGAGGGCCTCGGGCACGTCGGTGAAGTACTGGACGTAGCCGATGGCGCCCTGGGCGAGCAGCACGATCAGCAGGTCGCGGGCGCGCGCCCGGGTGTCCACGGGGGCGTCGACCACGCGCAGCACCAGCCACAGCGCCACGGCGAGCGCGCACACCACCCAGGCGGAGACCGCGTGGACGTGCGCGGTGGCCGACCAGTCGAACGGCATCCGCCTGATCTCGCTGCTGTCGCCGGCGTGCGGGCCGGAACCGGTGACCACCGTGCCCGCCGCGATCAGCACGACGGTGGCGGCGAGCAGCGCCCAGGAGAGCTTGCGCACCGGAGCGGGCACGCGCGGCCGGGCCGGGCCGTCACCCTCGCGGGTGCGCTGCCAGGTGATCGTCGTCACGGTGATCAGCGAGGTGGCGAGCATGAAGTGCCCGGCCACGCTGTAGGGGTTGAGGCCGGTCAGGACGGTGATGCCGCCGAGGACCGCGTTGCCCATCACGATGGCGAACTGGAGCCAGCCGAGCCGGGTCAGCGAGCGGCGCCACGGCGTGGCGCAGCGGGCGGCGGTGATCGCCCAGCCAACGGCCGCGCAGAGCACGTACGTCAGCATGCGGTTGCCGAACTCGATGGCGCCGTGGAAGCCCTGCTCCTGGGTCACGATCAGGCTGTCGTCGGTGCACTTGGGCCAGGTGTCGCAGCCGAGACCGGATCCGGTCAGCCGCACCGCGCCGCCGGTGACGACGATGACGACGCTCATGAGCACCGCTGCGAGCGCGGCCCGCTGGACGGTCCGGGGTGACGGCGTCCAGCGGCGGGCGAGATATGCGAGGGGGGTCAACACGGCGTTTATCGTACGCGGACACTTGTGCAAAGTTTCACGAGGGGGTGGCGGCCACCCCGTCGGGGCCGAAGGCCAGGCGGAACCGGGCCCCGGCCGGGTCGCCTTCCGCGTGCCACCACACGCGGACCCGCCAATGCGCGCCCTCGCCCGGGTAGTCGGCCGAGGCCGCGAAGCCGCGTACCAATTCGGCCCCTACCTCCTCTGCTGTCCTGTTCCTCACTTCCGCCCCGCTGTGCCAGGGATGCGGCCGTACGTTCCACAGCCCGTCGGAACCGCGGACCTCGACGCGCCACACCGCGACCCAGGGGGTCACCTCCAGCATCGTGTGGACCTGGTCGGCCTCCAGGCCCAGCCGGGCGGCGATCTCCGCCTCGGGCACGCCCTGGATGCGGGCGGCCACCACGGCCTGGGGCAGCAGCCGTTCGGGCAGCAGCCCGCGCGTGCGCAGGCCGGACAGGGAAGCGAAGGACAGGAAGCGCAGCCGCAGTTCGAGCTGGCGGCCGATGTGGTCCAGGGCCTCCTCGGCCTCCTGCGACTCGTCGGAGCCGGGATCGGCGAGCAGCAGCCGCCGGAAGGAGCCCTCCGCGTCGACCGCCCAGGCCACGGACTCCTCTGCCAGGCCGAGCTCCGCGAGCCGGTCTCCGAGGAACACCTTCGCCTGCGCCAGGCCCCGCTGGTTGACCGGATCCTCCTGGTCCAGGGTCGCCCAGACCTCCACCGCACCGAGCGTCAGGTCCCGGGCCCGCTCGCCGGCGGCCCGCTCCATGGCGCTCGGGCCGCTCTCGGAGCCGGGGCCCAGCGGGTGCTTCGGCAGCCGCTCCGCGTCGCTGAGCGGCCAGGACAGCCAGACCCCCTGGTTGATCAGGCCCCGGGCGTACCAGCGGGCGTACTCGGCTGCGTGCCCGGCCGCCCGCTGCGAGAACCGCAGCCCCTCCTCGATGGCGGCCAGGGCCCCGGCCCGGTCCCCGTCGGCGAACCGGCGGGCCGCCAGGTCACCGAGGCGCAGACCCAGCCGGGCCGCGCACTCGGCGTCGGTGCGGGCCGGTTCGCGCAGGGCTCCGATCAGCTCGGCCAGCAGGGCGTCGGCCTCCGCGGGCTCCGCGTGCGCCGCGCCCGACCGGATCCGTGCCCACTGTTCGTCCAGCCGCAGAACGGCCTCCCGCTGCGCCATGTCTGCCCCCCGGCTCCATGCGTGAAGGTGCCCATCCTCCCAGGCAACGCCCGGCCGAGGGGAAGCGTTCCGATCAATCCCCACCGTCATTTGAGTGATGCAACTGTGGCGCTGCGTAACCGGGCGGGTCTCAACCCGGGTGGCATTGATCGCGTAAGACTTGCCCGTCCGCTGGGCGGCGAGCAGCGTGAGCCAGGAAGTTCCCCCACCTGCGGGGGAGCGGGGTCAATCCCAGCGGAACCAGCGCGCAGCAGCGCCGAGTCCGAGTACGGCCCAGCAGGTAAGCACGGCCGCGTCGCCCCAGGGCAGCGCGGCCCCGTGCTGGAGCACCTCGCGCAGCCCGTCGGAGAGGGCGGAGATCGGGAGCAGGCCGAGGACGGACTGGACCGCTCCGGGGAACTTGTCCATCGGCACGATCACCCCGCCGCCGACCAGGAGCAGCAGGAAGACGAGGTTGGCGGCGGCCAGGGTGGCCTCCGCCCTGAGGGTGCCGGCCATCAGCAGGCCGAGCCCGGAGAAGGCTGCGGTGCCGAGCAGGATCAGCGCGGCGACGGACAGCGGGTTGCCGTGCGGGGACCAGCCCAGGGCGAAGGCGATCACCGTCAGCAGCGCGATCTGCAGCACCTCGGTGACCAGCACGGACAGCGTCTTGGCGGCCATCAGCGCCCAGCGCGGCAGCGGGGAGGCCCCGAGCCGCTTGAGGATCCCGTAGCGCCGGTCGAAGCCGGTGGCGATGGCCTGGCCGGTGAAGGCGGTGGACATCACGGCCAGCGCCAGGACCCCGGGGGCGAGGAAGTCCACCGACTTCCCTGCGCCGACATCGATGATGTCGACCGCCGAGAACAGCACGAGCAGCAGTGCCGGGATGATCACGGTCAGCAGGAGCTGCTCCCCGTTGCGCAGCAGCATCCGGGTCTCCAGCGCGGTCTGCGCCAGGATCATGCGGGACACGGGCGCGGCCCCCGGGCGGGGGGTGAACGTACCGGCGCTCATACGCGCAGCTCCTTGCCCGTGAGTTCGAGGAAGACGTCTTCGAGGGTGTGCCGCTCCACCGAGAGGCTGTCGGGCATCACCCCGTGCTGGGCGCACCAGGAGGCGACGGTGGCCAGCAGCTGGGGGTCGACGTCGCCGGTGACCCGGTAGACGCCGGGGAGGAGCTCGGCGGCCTGGGTGCCGTCGGGCAGGGCCTTCAGCAGGGAGGCGAGGTCGAGGGAGGGGCGGCCGGTGAAGCGCAGGGTGTTCTCGGCGCCGCCGCGGCACAGTGCCTCGGGGGTGCCGTGGGCGATGACCTTGCCGGCGTCGACGATGGCGACCTCGTCCGCGAGCTGCTCGGCCTCGTCCATGTGGTGGGTGGTGAGCACGACCGAGACCCCGTCGGCGCGCAGTTCCCGTACGAGGTCCCAGGTCGCGCGGCGGGCCTGCGGGTCGAGGCCGGCGGTCGGCTCGTCCAGGAAGACCAGCTCGGGGCGGCCGACGACGGCCATGGCGAGGGCCAGGCGCTGCTGCTGGCCGCCGGAGAGCCGGCGGTAGGCGGTGCGGCCGCAGCCGCCGAGGCCGAGGCGTTCCACCAGGGTGGGGACGTCCAGGGGGTCGGCGTAGAGCTTGGCCATGTGGCGCAGCATCTCGACGGCCCGGGCGCCGGAGTAGACGCCGCCGGACTGCAGCATCACGCCGATGCGCGGGCGCAGGGACCCGGCCTGCGCGACGGGGTCGAGGCCGAGGACGCGGACGGATCCGGCGTCGGGGCGGCGGTAGCCCTCGCAGGTTTCCACAGTGGTCGTTTTGCCCGCGCCGTTGGGACCAAGGACTGCGGTGACCGAGGCCCTCCGGACGGTGAGGTCCAGGCCGTCCACCGCGGTTTTGGGGCCGTACCGCTTCACCAGTCCGCGGATTTCCACGGCGGGGTCGTTGCTCATGGGGAATGAGTCTACGGAGCCGTGGGAGGTGACCGGGGCGGGGTCGTAGGTCCCGCCCCCGAGGGGTCACGGACCTGCGCATTCGTGACTTTTTCGTCCGTTCGGGAGCGGGGCCGGGGCCTAACGTCGAATGGTGAACAGCATCGCTCAGAACGTCGAAGCCACCTCGGGGCAGGCCGAGCACAAGGCCCATGACCTCGGGCATCCGCCGCGCTACTTCGTCTCGGCGATGCTCGCGGGCGCCTACATCGCCGTGGGCGAGGTGCTGCTCCTCGTCGCGATCTCGCCGTTCGTGGCCAAGGGTTCGCCGGCCGTGAAACTGCTGGAGGGTGCGGTCTTCCCGATCGCCCTGACCATCGTGATGTTCGCCGGTGCCCAGCTCTTCACCAGCAATGTGATGGTCATGCTGGTCGGCGCGCTGTCCGGGCGGACCGGTCCCAGGGACCTGATCCTGTCCTGGACGCTCTCCCTGGCCGGGAACCTGGTCGGAGCCTTCACCTTCGGGGCGATGGTGCACGCCTCGGGGGTGGCTTCCTCGCCCTCGGCGCGGTCCATGCTCACCGAGATGGTGCACGGGAAGATGGCGCTGAGCGGCGGACAGCTGTTCTGGCGCGCGGTGCTCTGCAACATGCTGGTCTGCCTGGCCATCTGGATGTTCACCCGGGCCCGCGGCGATGCCGCCAAGATTTTCGTCCTGTGGCTGCCGGTGGCCGTTTTCGTTGCCGTCGGATTCGAACACTGTGTAGCGAACATGGCTGTTTTCAGCCTCGCGATCCTGGATGGCTCAGCCGGATTCGGTGATCTTTTCCGGAATCTGATGTTCACCGTGCCGGGGAACGTGGTGGGCGGGGGATTGCTGGTCGGAGCCGTTTATTGGTTCACCGGCGGGGCCCTGCGTGAGAGCGGAGCGTCGGCTTCCGTATAACGCTCCGTGGATAAATAAGGTAACCCTTAGTGATGGAGGCCACCAGAGGTGGCCTCCATCACGGCTTGTCGGGGCGCGACTAATTACGCAACAATGGCGTTGTGAAATACGGCGAACGGATGAGCGAGGCCCCCCAGGGCGAACTCGCGACCGGGGAGCGGTCAACCCGCAACCGGGTCGCGCGGTCGATCCTGGACCACGGTCCCTCCACCGTCGCCGACCTCGCCCAGCGCCTCGGCCTCACCCAGGCCGCCGTTCGCCGCCACCTGGACACGCTCGTCGCCGACGACGTGGTCGAACCCCGTGAGCAGCGCGTGTACGGTGCGCGGACCCGAGGCCGGCCCGCCAAGGTCTTCGCGCTGACCGACTGCGGTCGTGACGCCTTCGACCAGTCCTACGACTCGCTCGCCGCCGACGCCATGCGCTGGATCGCGCAGGTCGCCGGGGGCGGGGAGCAGGGCGAGGCGGCCGTGGCCGCCTTCGCGAAGGCCAGGCTCACGGCGCAGGCCGAGACCTACCGCGAAGCCGTGGAAGCGGCCGACCCGGCGGAGCGCACCGAGGCCCTTGCCAGGGCGTTGACCGGAGACGGGTACGCTGCTACGGCGAAGAGCGCTCCCGGTCCGCACAGCGGTGAACAGCTCTGCCAGCACCACTGCCCGGTCGCACACGTCGCCGAGCAGTTCCCGCAGCTTTGCGAGGCGGAGACCGAGGTCTTCTCCCGATTGCTCGGGACGCACGTGCAGCGTCTCGCCACGATCGCCCACGGCGACGGGGTGTGCACGACGTTCATTCCACGCAGTGGGAACGGCGTCGGTGCCACAGACGCCACACAGACCGACACATCAGTATCTGCAAGTACGGCCGGGAGGAACCCCGCATGACCACGGAGACTGCTCACCCTGAGCTCGATGGCCTGGGCACCTACGAATACGGATGGGCCGACTCCGACGCGGCCGGTGCGGTCGCAAAGCGGGGCCTGTCCGAAGAGGTCGTCCGCGACATCTCGGCGAAGAAGTCCGAGCCGGAGTGGATGCTGAACCTCCGTCTCAAGGGCCTCAAGCTGTTCGGCAAGAAGCCCATGCCCAACTGGGGTTCCGACCTCTCGGGCATCGACTTCGACAACATCAAGTACTTCGTGCGTTCCACCGAGAAGCAGGCCGCTTCGTGGGAGGAACTGCCGGAGGACATCAAGAACACGTACGACAAGCTCGGCATCCCGGAGGCGGAGAAGCAGCGCCTCGTCGCCGGTGTCGCGGCCCAGTACGAGTCCGAGGTCGTCTACCACCAGATCCGTGAGGACCTGGAGGAGCAGGGCGTCATCTTCCTCGACACGGACACCGCGCTCAAGGAGCACCCGGAGCTGTTCCAGGAGTACTTCGGCACGGTCATCCCGGTCGGCGACAACAAGTTCGCCTCGCTGAACACCGCCGTGTGGTCGGGCGGCTCGTTCATCTACGTCCCCAAGGGCGTCAAGGTGGACATCCCGCTCCAGGCCTACTTCCGTATCAACACGGAGAACATGGGCCAGTTCGAGCGGACGCTGATCATCGTCGACGAGGACGCCTACGTCCACTACGTCGAGGGCTGCACCGCCCCGATCTACTCCTCGGACTCGCTGCACAGCGCCGTGGTCGAGATCATCGTGAAGAAGGGCGGCCGCTGCCGCTACACGACGATCCAGAACTGGTCGAACAACGTCTACAACCTGGTCACCAAGCGCGCCGTGGCGTACGAGGGCGCGACCATGGAGTGGATCGACGGCAACATCGGTTCCAAGGTCACCATGAAGTACCCGGCCGTCTACCTGATGGGCGAGCACGCCAAGGGCGAGACCCTCTCCATCGCCTTCGCGGGCGAGGGCCAGCACCAGGACGCCGGCTCCAAGATGGTCCACATGGCGCCGAACACCTCCTCCAACATCGTCTCGAAGTCGGTGGCCCGTGGTGGCGGCCGCACCTCGTACCGCGGTCTGGTCGAGATCGGCGAAGGCGCCCACGGCTCCAAGTCCAACGTGCTGTGCGACGCGCTCCTGGTCGACACCATCTCCCGCTCGGACACCTACCCCTACGTGGACGTCCGCGAGGACGACGTGTCGATGGGCCACGAGGCGACCGTCTCCAAGGTCTCCGACGACCAGCTCTTCTACCTGATGAGCCGCGGTCTGACGGAGTTCGAGGCCATGGCGATGATCGTGCGCGGCTTCGTCGAGCCGATCGCCCGTGAGCTGCCGATGGAGTACGCGCTGGAGCTGAACCGGCTGATCGAGCTGCAGATGGAAGGCTCGGTCGGTTAGTCCCGGCCCGCCCGACGTCCCGCAGCAGATTCTTTAAGGAAGAGAGCAACACGACAGCCATGGCTGAGGCTCAGAACATTCCGGCGGGTTCCACCACCGCCGGCGCGATCGCGGTGGCCGCCGAGTCCACCGTCGCCACCCGGATGAGTGCCCCCCCGTCCTTCGACGTGGCGGACTTCCCCGTGCCCAACGGCCGCGAGGAGGAGTGGCGCTTCACGCCGCTCGCCCGCCTCAAGGGCCTGCACGACGGCACCGCGGTCGCCAACGGCACCATGAAGGCCCAGATCGACGCGCCCGACGTGGTCACGATCGAATCCGTGGAGCGCGGCGACGCGCGCATCGGCAAGGCCGGCACCCCGGTGGACCGGATCGCCGCCCAGGCGTTCTCGTCCTTCGCCAAGGCCACGGTCGTGACCGTGCCCAAGGAAGCGGTCCTCACCGAGCCCGTGCGCGTCACGCTGCACGGCGAGGGCGGCACCACCTTCGGTCACACCGTCTTCGACGTGCAGGCCTTCGCCGAGGCCGTCATCGTCATCGACCACACCGGTGACGGCGTGCGCGCCGCCAACGTCGACTTCCTCGTCGGCGACGGCGCCAAGCTCACCGTCGTCTCCGTGCAGGACTGGGACGACACCGCCGTCCACTGCTCCCAGCACAACGCCCTGGTCGGCCGCGACGCGACCTTCAAGTCGATCGTGGTCACCTTCGGCGGCGACGTCGTACGCCTGCACCCGCGCGTGAACTACGCCGGTCCCGGCGGCGAGGCCGAGCTCTTCGGCCTGTACTTCACGGACGCCGGCCAGCACCAGGAGCACCGCCTCCTGGTCGACCACAAGGCCCCGCACTGCAAGTCGAACGTGGTCTACAAGGGCGCGCTCCAGGGCCAGGACGCCCACGCCGTCTGGATCGGTGACGTGCTCATCGAGAAGACCGCCGAGGGCACCGACACCTACGAGATGAACCGCAACCTCGTCCTCACGGACGGCGCGCGGGTCGACTCGGTGCCGAACCTGGAGATCGAGACCGGCGAGATCGTCGGCGCCGGCCACGCCTCCGCCACCGGTCGTTTCGACGACGAGCAGCTCTTCTACCTGCAGGCCCGCGGCATCCCGGCCGACGAGGCCCGCCGCCTGGTCGTGCGCGGCTTCTTCGGCGAGCTCGTCCAGCAGATCGGTGTCCCCGACATCGAGGAGCGCCTGCTCGCGAAGATCGAAACCGAGCTTCAGGGTTCCGTCTGATGACCTACGTCAAGGCCTGTGCACTGAGCGAGCTGGAGGAGAACGCCCCCAAGCGGGTCGAGCTCGACGGCACGCCGGTGTCGATCGTCCGCGCCGAGGGGGAGGTGTTCGCGATCAACGACATCTGCTCGCACGCGAACGTCTCCCTCTCGGAGGGCGAGGTCGAAGACTGCATGATCGAGTGCTGGCTGCACGGGTCGGCCTTCGACCTGCGCACCGGCAAGCCGTCCGGTCTGCCCGCGACGCGCCCCGTCCCCGTATACCCCGTAAAGATCGAAGGGGACGACGTGCTCGTCTCCCTCACCCAGGAGTCCTGAGGTATCCATGGCAACGCTTGAAATCCACGACCTGCACGTCTCCGTCGAGGCCGAGCAGGGCGCCCGCGAGATCCTCAAGGGCGTCAACCTCACCATCAAGCAGGGTGAGACGCACGCCATCATGGGTCCGAACGGCTCCGGCAAGTCCACCCTCGCGTACGCGCTCGCCGGTCACCCGAAGTACACCATCACCAGCGGCACCGTGACCCTCGACGGCGAAGACGTCCTGGAGATGTCCGTCGACGAGCGCGCCCGCGCCGGCGTCTTCCTCGCCATGCAGTACCCGGTCGAGATCCCCGGCGTCTCGGTCTCCAACTTCCTGCGCACCTCGGCCACCGCCATCCGCGGCGAGGCGCCGAAGCTGCGTACCTGGGTGAAGGAGGTCAAGTCCGCGATGGAGCAGCTCCAGATGGACCCGGCCTTCGCCGAGCGCAACGTCAACGAGGGCTTCTCCGGCGGTGAGAAGAAGCGCCACGAGATCCTCCAGCTGGAGCTCCTCAAGCCGAAGATCGCGATCCTCGACGAGACCGACTCCGGCCTCGACGTGGACGCCCTGCGCCAGGTCTCCGAGGGCGTCAACCGCGTCCGCGACACGGGCGAGGTCGGCACGCTGCTGATCACGCACTACACGCGGATCCTCCGCTACATCAAGCCCGACTTCGTCCACGTCTTCTCCGAGGGCCGCATCGTCGAGTCCGGTGGCGCCGAGCTCGCCGACAAGCTGGAGGCCGAAGGCTACGAGTCGTACAGCACGAAGGGTGGCGCGACCGCGTGACACAGTTGCCTGGCCTCCTCGACATCGAGGCGATCCGCAAGGACTTCCCCCTTCTGGATCGTGTGGTCCACGACGGGAAGAAGATCGTTTATCTGGACAACGCGGCGACTTCGCAGAAGCCGCGCCAGGTGCTCGACGCGCTGAACGAGTACTACGAGCAGCACAACGCCAACGTCCACCGCGGCGTGCACGTGCTCGCCGAGGAGGCCACGGCGCTGTACGAGGGCGCCCGCGACAAGGTCGCCGCCTTCATCAACGCTCCGAGCCGCAACGAGGTGATCTTCACCAAGAACGCCTCGGAGTCGCTCAACCTGGTCGCGAACATGCTCGGCTGGGCGGACGAGCCCTACCGGGTCGACCGCGAGACCGAGATCGCCATCACGGAGATGGAGCACCACTCCAACATCGTTCCGTGGCAGCTGCTCTCGCAGCGCACCGGCGCGAAGCTGAAGTGGTTCGGCCTCACCGACGACGGCCGGCTCGACCTGTCCAACATCGAAGAGGTCATCACGGAGAAGACGAAGATCGTCTCCTTCACGCTGGTCTCCAACATCATGGGCACGGTCAACCCGACCGAGGCGATCGTCCGGCGTGCGCAGGAGGTCGGCGCGCTGGTGCTGATCGACGCCTCGCAGGCCGCACCGCACATGCCGCTCGACGTACAGGCGCTCGGCGCCGACTTCGTGGCCTTCACCGGTCACAAGATGTGCGGCCCGACCGGCATCGGCGTCCTCTGGGGCCGCCAGGAGCTGCTCGAGGACCTGCCGCCCTTCCTGGGCGGCGGCGAGATGATCGAAACCGTCTCGATGCACTCCTCGACCTACGCCCCGGCGCCCCACAAGTTCGAGGCCGGTACGCCCCCGATCGCCCAGGCCGTCGGCCTCGGCGCGGCCGTGGACTACCTGACCGCGATCGGCATGGACAAGATCGCCGCGCACGAGCACGCGATCACCGAGTACGCGATCAAGCGGCTCTCGGAGGTCCCCGACCTGCGCATCATCGGCCCGACCACGGCCGAGGACCGCGGCGCCGCGATCTCCTTCGTGCTCGGTGACATCCACCCGCACGACGTCGGCCAGGTACTGGACGAGCAGGGCATCGCGGTCCGCGTGGGACACCACTGCGCCCGCCCGGTCTGCCTCCGGTACGGAATTCCGGCGACGACGCGAGCGTCTTTCTATCTGTACTCCTCTCCCGCCGAGGTCGATGCACTGATCGACGGGCTGGAGCACGTACGGAACTTCTTCGGATAAGACGAAGCGACGAGGGCGACGAGGGCGCAGTGAAGCTGGAATCGATGTACCAGGAACTGATCCTGGACCACTACAAGCACCCGCGCGGGCGAGGCCTGCGCGACGGCGACGCCGAGGTGCACCACGTCAACCCGACGTGCGGTGACGAGATCACCCTGCGCGTGAAGTACGACGGCGAGACCCTCACGGACATCTCGTACGAGGGCCAGGGCTGCTCCATCAGCCAGGCCGGCGCGTCGATACTGAACGAGCTGCTCGTCGGCAAGGAGCTGGGCGAGGCGCGGAAGATCCAGGAAGTCTTCCTGGAGCTGATGCAGTCCAAGGGCAAGCTGGAGCCCGACGAGGCCATGGAGGAGGTGCTGGAGGACGCGGTCGCGTTCGCCGGCGTCTCCAAGTACCCGGCCCGGGTGAAGTGTGCTCTGCTGAGCTGGATGGCGTGGAAGGACGCGACCGCCCAGGCACTGGGCGACGCCGAGAGGAAGACGGCATGACCGAGAACGCGACGCCCGAGGCGTCCATCAAGCCGGCCACCGAGGAAGAGGTCCGCGAGGCCCTCTACGACGTGGTCGACCCCGAGCTGGGCATCGACGTCGTCAACCTGGGCCTGATCTACGGCATCCACATCGACGACGCGAACATCGCCACCCTCGACATGACCCTCACCTCGGCGGCCTGCCCGCTGACGGACGTCATCGAGGACCAGGCGAAGTCCGCCACGGACGGCATCGTCAGCGAACTGCGCATCAACTGGGTCTGGATGCCGCCGTGGGGCCCGGACAAGATCACGGACGACGGCCGCGAGCAGCTGCGCGCGCTCGGGTTCAACGTCTGACCGACGTCCGACCGCAGAGTGAACGAACGACCCCCGGCACACCCGTGCCGGGGGTCGTCTGTTTTCCCGGAGGACGGTCGGCGTGCACCGGGAGTTGGCCACGGTGGCCGAATCTTCTCGACGGCCCGTCACAACGTGACGGCGCAGACGAGAGGACCTCCGTTGACCGTTCGCCCTTCACCGGCACGCCGCCTCGGTGCCGTGGGAGCTGCCGGGGCCGCCGCCCTGCTCGCCGCAGGACTGGCCGCGCCCGCCCACGCCGCGCAGGAAGCCGCCGCCGAACCGACCATCGCGCTCTCCGCCGGTCACCTCTCCGGTGCCGTCGGCGCGATCGGCGACCCGGGCGTCACCGTGGACATCGCGCAGGAGGGGATGCCCGCCGCCTTCCTCAAGGTCGACGTCCTCTCCTCCAGCAACCCGGCCGTCGCCGGCCCCGGCGACGTGCGCATCGACCGGACCCGGCATGGCGACCGCGAGCTGACCGTCCGCCCGCGGGCCCAGGGCTACACCGACCTGACGCTCCGGGTGACCGGCCGCGGCGGCAAGACGGCCACGGCCACCCTCTCCTACGCCGCTTCGGCGCGGGTGGGCGGCAACGCCTTCTCCACCCGCTACCTCACGGGCTCCGCCGACTCCTCGGCCGCCGTGGACGTCGGCGGCGGCTACGCGCTGGTCGCCGACGACGAGACCAACGTGCTGCGCCTGTACGACCGTTCCCGCTCGGGCGCCCCCGTGAAGACCTGGGACCTCGGCCCCGCGCTCGGCATCAAGAAGGAAGCCGACATCGAGGCCGCCGCACGCGTCGGCGACACCGTCTACTGGACGGGCTCGCTCGGCAACAACAAGGACGGCAAGTACAAGGCCGAGCGCAACACCGTCTTCACCACCCGGCTCACCGGCACGGGCGCCGCCACCGAGGTCGTCTTCGGCTCCGCCTACAAGGGCCTGCGCGAGGACCTGATCGCCTGGGACACGGCCAACGGGAACCGCTACGGCTTCGCCGCGGGCACGGCGGCCGGCAAGATCCCGAAGAGCATCGACGGGTTCAACGTGGAGGGCCTGGAGTTCGCCCCGGGTTCCACCACCACCGCCTACCTGGGCTTCCGCGCCCCGCTCGCCCCCGCGGTGCCCGGCGGCAAGGCACTGGTCGTGCCCGTCACCAACATCGACCAGGTCGTGGCCGGCGCGGCCAAGCCGGTCTTCGGCGAGCCGGTCGAGATGGACCTCGGCGGGCTCGCGATCCGCGACATCCGCAAGAACGCCGCCGACCAGTACCTGATCCTGGCCGGCTCCTGGGCGGCGGACGACAACTCCGACCCGTACGCCCTCTACCAGTGGGACGGCGTCCCGGCCCACGCCCCGGTCAAGCGGGCCGACCTGCCGACCACCGACCCGGGCGGCTGGGAAGCCGTGGTCTCCGTGCCCGACCTGCGGGTGCCCGGCGCCCGCGTCCAGCTGATCACCGACAGCGGCTCCGCCGACCTGTACGGGGACGGCACCGAGGCCAAGGACCTCGACCACCCGGAGTGGAAGAAGTCCCGGTCCGGATGGTTCATGCTCGGCCCGATGCGTGGGGGATCCCGATGACTCGGCAGCAGACGAAGACGACGAAGAAGACGTACCTCGGCGCCGCCGGCATCGCCGCGCTGCTCCTCGCCGCCACGACGATGCCCGCGCAGGCGGTCACGTACGGCACGCCCACCATCTCGCTGTCCGCCTCCTACCTGTCCGGCGCCGTCGGCGCGACGGGTGACCCGACGGTGGACGTGACCGTGGCGCAGAGCGGCGCGGACGTCTCCGCGCTCACCGTCAGCGCCTCGGCCTCCAGCAAGGCCACGGTCGCCGGGACCGGCGACGTGAGCGTCACCGGGGCGGGTGCGGTCCGCAAGCTGGCGGTCGCCGCCCGCGGCCGTGGCTACACCAACCTCACCGTCAAGGTGACCGGGCTGGGCGGCAAGACCGCCACCAAGACGCTGTACTACGCCGCCTCCTCCGCGGTGCAGAACCCGGCCGACGCGCGCTACTTCACCGGTGCCTCCGACTCCTCGGCCGCCGTGGACGTCGGCGGCGGCTACACGGTCGTGGCCGACGACGAGAGCAACGTGCTGCGCCTGTACGACCGCGCCAACTCGGCGGCCCCGGTCCGGACCTGGGACTTCAGCTCGCAGCTCGGCGTCACCAAGGAGGTGGACATCGAGGGCGCGACCCTGATCGGCAACACCGTCTACTGGACGGGCTCGCTCGGCAACAACAAGGACGGCGAGTACAAGGCGCCCCGCAACACGGTGTTCACCACCACGCTGACCGGCTCCGGATCCACCGCGCAGCTCGCGTACGGGCGTTCGTACAAGAAGCTCCGCGACGACCTGGTGGCCTGGGACACGGCGAACGGGAACCGCTACGGCTTCGCCGCCGGTACGGCCGCCGGTGAGGCGCCGAAGCAGATCGACGGGTTCAACGTGGAGGGGCTGGAGTTCGCTCCGGGTTCCACCACCACCGCCTACCTGGGCTTCCGCGCCCCGCTGGCCCCGGCGGTGATCGGCGGCAAGGCACTGGTCGTGCCGGTGACCAACTTCGACAAGGTGATCTCCAGCGGGACCAAGGCCACCTTCGGCGCGGGCATGGAGCTCGACCTCGGCGGGCTCGCGATCCGCGACATCCGCAAGAACGCCGCCGACCAGTACCTGATCCTGGCCGGCTCCTGGGCGGCGGACGACAACTCCGACCCGTACGCCCTCTACCAGTGGGACGGGATCGCGGGCCACGCCCCGGTCAAGCGGGCCGACCTGCCGACCACCGACCCGGGCGGCTGGGAGGCCATCGTGGCGGTCCCCGACCTGTCGGTCGCGGGCGCGCGCGTGCAGCTGATCACCGACAGCGGCTCCGCCGACCTGTACGGGGACGGCACCGAGGCCAAGGACCTCACCCACCCGGAGTGGAAGAAGTCCCGCGCGGCCTGGTTCACGCTGAACTGAATTCCCCGGATGGCGCGGACTGCCTGGTGAGCTCCGCCGCGAGGTCCTCGCGGCGGATCCGCCGGTCCGTGTAGAGCAGGCCGGCGGTGAGCTGCGGGAAGCAGAGCAGCAGCGTCTGGGCGACCATCGCGCCGAGTGCCGTGAGGACCGCGTGCACGAAGCCGCCGTCGAGGGCCGGGATCAGGCTGAGCGCCCCGGCGAAGGCGAAGGGCAGTTGGACGGCGTACGCCGCTGCGAGCGCGAGCGCGGCGGCGAGGCCGGTGAGGCCGAGCGTGCGCCACCAGGCCCCGCGCACCAGGCGGGCCGAGCGGCGCAGGGCGCCGAGCGGGCCGCGGCCCTCGCAGGCGGCGACCGTGGGCGCGAGCGCGCACAGCACCCCGAGTCCGAGTGCGGCCGGCAGGGTGGCGGCCGCCACCAGCGGGGGCAGCCCGGCGGCCAGGACGGCGGCGCCCGGTCCGGCCACGGCGCCGAGGACCAGGAGCTGGGTGCCGAGGACGGCCCCGAAGCGGGGGCGGGCGGCGCGCAGCAGCGTACGGGCGGTGGCGGGGCGGCCGAGGACCGCCGGGCGGAGCACGGCGCCCGCCAGGGCTGAGGCCAGGGCGCAGGTCAGCAGGGTCGCCAGGGCCGCGGCGGGAACCAGGGCGTCGACGGGCCGGACGTGCAGCACGAGGGCGGCCAGGGCGGTCGCGGCGAGCAGCAGCAGCGCGGCGAGCTGGCCGAGGAGCATGGCGCCGACCAGCGGGACCCAGTACCGGGCGAGGGCGGCGCAGGCGCCGCCGAGTATGTCGCCGGGAGTGAGCGGCCGCAGGGATATCACCCCGGGCCGGGGTGGCCGCGGCGCAAGCCAGCCGCCGCCCCAGTGGGTCCACTGCCCGTCCATGTGGATCTCCTCCCGTCCCGGTCGAGGGCGCACACCGTAACCGCGGGAGCGCGGGAAGTCCCGTAGCCGCGCGGAAATGACGCCGGCACTGGTCGTGGGGTCGCACACCACATACTTCGAGGCAGGGGTCATCCACGCCGAGCCCAGGATGGTGATCAGCTGGGTTGTGCGAGTATCCGCGGCTTCCGTGTGTACGGGCGTACGCATCGTTGTGTACGGTCGTACGCATGCCCTATCTCCTGCTTGCCGCCGCCATAGCCGCCGAGGTCGCCGGCACCACCGCCATGAAGTTCAGCGAGGGCTTCACCAAGCTGTGGCCCTCGCTGATCACGCTCGTGGGCTACGTCATCGCCTTCACCCTGCTCGCGCAGACGCTGAAGTCGATGTCGGTCGGCACGGCGTACGCGATCTGGGCCGGCGTCGGCACGGCCGCGATCGCCGCGATCGGCATGGTCTTCATGGGGGAGGCCGCGACGGCCGCGAAGATCGGCGGCATCGCGCTGGTGATCGCCGGGGTCGTGCTGCTGAATCTCGGGGGGACCACGCACTGATGCCCCGCCGGAATCCCGGAGGGGCATCAGCGCGTGCCGTTCCTCGCTGCTACTGCACGTCGACGAGGTCCTCACGGCTGGTGGCGGCGAAGTGGTCGTACGTGGCCTGGTCGTAGCGGGCCTGCCAGCTCCCGTCCTTGGTGGCCGTGAAGAACGTCTTGAA
Organism: Streptomyces stoeckheimensis; assembly: GCF_045822005.1. Lineage (NCBI taxonomy): Bacteria > Bacillati > Actinomycetota > Actinomycetes > Kitasatosporales > Streptomycetaceae > Streptomyces > Streptomyces stoeckheimensis. The sequence goes on from NZ_CP169550.1 coordinate 6,786,985, forward strand.
CGTGCCGTCGGCCGCCGTCGTGGTGGTGCCCGCCAGCGTCCACGCGGTCGTGCCGGTCGCGCGGAAGTAGATGCGGACGGGCTGGCCGCCGTATCCGGTCCAGGTGGATTCGTTGTAGTACCGGGTGTGGGTGAGCTTGCCGCCGATGGCGATCGGCCGGCCGGCCTTGACCGGCTCCGGGGCGGCGTTGAACTCCGGGATCGCCGTGTTCACCCGGGCCACGATGCCGCTCGCCCCCGCGGGCCCGGCGGGAATCCCGGGGGCGCCGACGTACCGCATCCGCCAGTAGCCGGGGCCCGGGTAGGGCAGCGCCGCCGTGACGGCGCGAGTGCTGTCGCCGGCCGGGGCGGCGCTCTCCCGGGTCGCCTTGGTGATCCACTCCGAAGAGTCGTGGGGCTGGAACTCGACCAGGACCTTCAGTTTGGCGGGTGCCGGGAGGTCGTACGCGGACAGCTTGCCGGTGAGGGAGACCTTCCGGTCCTGGGTGAGGGTGGTGCTCATGCCGTGGAAACCGGCGCTGGTGGAGGGGTCCACGGCCACGGTCGCGTAACTGGTCCACAGCCAGGCCGAGCCGGTGAGGGTGATCAGTCCGGAGATCCTGCCGCTCACCGGGATCTGTGCGGTGAACCGGCCGTCCTCGCCGGTCTGCGCCCAGCCCCCGTCCCTGGACTGGACCCAGGTGCCCGCGGGCGCCGGCTTCATGGTGCCGTCGGCGCCCTTGAAGGTGAGCCGGCCGCCCACCGGAGCCTTGGAGCCGTCCGGCGCGCTCACCTTGGCGGCGTCGAGGGTGATCTTGGAGGCCGGTCGGGGGCCGGTAGGGACCGTGCGCGACTGGCCGAGCGGGCTGTTCTCCCACTCCTTCTCCGGCCGGAGGGTCAGCCTGACCCCCGTCGTGGACCCCGCATCGAACCTTTCGGTACCGGTGAAGGTGAACGGCGTCTCGATGTGTCCCGCGGCGTCGGTGTACACGGGGGTGGAGGTCCCCGCCGATTCCAGCATCAGCTTGCCGTTGGGCAGCGGCCGCTCGGTGTCGTTGCGGGGGTCGAGGCCCACGGCGTCGGCCTTGACGGTGACCGTCCGGTTCTCGAGGTGCGGCGTCCCGACCACCTGGAGGGCGGTGACCCGGGGGATCAGGCCGTACGTGAGGGTGGCCTTGTCCTTGTGAACGATCGGCTCGCTCAGGGTGCCGTCGTACACGACGTCCACGCTGTACGTGCCCAGGTCCGCCAGTCGCAGGGGCGCGGAGCGGATGCCGGTCTCGGGGTCGGTGTCGTCCTGGCAGGACGGGCTGCACGGGTCCTCGTCCGGCGTGGACTCGAACGAGGTGATCGTCGCGACCGGGGCGGCGGTGCCGGGCTTGCGCAGGTGCACCTTGAGGCGTTTCGGCCGTGGGGAGCTGCCGAAGTCCAGGTGGATCCGCGTGTTGTCGGTCCAGGCCCTGAAACCGGACGGATGGGGGTCGGCCGCCAGGGCGGCCGTGGGAATGGCGAGGATGACTCCGAGCGCCGTGGCCGTGCACAGGGCAGCCAGGCTGCGCTTCCTCATGTGACTCCTTCCGGAAGTTGACGGGTGATCAAGATTCGGAGAGGAGACGTGCCGGGCGGGCGAAAGGTTGTACGGGGAGTGCGGGGTGTACGGGGTGCCCGACCACGCCGCGTACGGCCGGTCCCGCCGGCCGTGTGTACTGTCGTACGCATGCCTCGTCAGTCACCCGCCGCCGCCGTGACGGAAGTCGTCCGCTGATGGCCGGTTCGGTGCGCCGCTACGACCCGGACCGGCGGGATCGGATCATCGCCGCGGCGATCCGAGTGGTGGGCGCCCGCGGCATCGCGGGGCTCAGCCACCGCAGCGTGGCCGCGGAGGCCGACGTACCGCTCGGGTCCACGACGTACCACTTCAAGACCCTGGACGACCTGCTGGTCGCGGCGCTGCGCCGGGCCAACGAGGGTTTCGCCTCTGCGGTTGCGGACTCCGCGGCGCTGGCCGATCCGGGCGCGGACCTGGCGGGCGCCCTGGCCGTCCTGCTGGGCGAGTTCCTCGGGGCGGACCGGGCGCGGGCGGAGCTGGAGTACGAGCTCTACCTGGCCGCCCTGCGCCGCCCCGCGCTGCGTCCTGTGGCGGCCGAATGGTGCGAGGCCGTCTCCGCGGCGCTGTCGGAGCGGGTGGACCCGGCGACGGCGCGGGCGCTGGTGGCGGTGATGGACGGGATCAGCCTGCAGGTCCTGCTGACGGGGGTGGAGTACGACGAGGCGTACGCCTGCGGGATCCTGCGGCGGATGCTGCGGGCCTGACGGCGGGCGGGCCGGGTGGCGGCCCCGGGGCTACGCGCCGCGGACCGCCGCCAGGGCGGCGGCCACGCTCGCCTCGATGTCCTGGACCGGATAGAAGACCTCGCGGACGGTCCGGTCGCGGTCCACGACGAGCGTCAGGCGCTTCAGCCGGCTGATGCCCCCCGCCCGGAACGTCGGCAGCCGCAGCGCCGTCACGAGTCCGAGCTCCGCGTCGGAGAGGAGCGGGAAGCGGAGCCCCTCGGCCTCCGCGAACTCCTGCTGCTCGTCCGGCCGCTGGGTCGACACCCCGTGCACCGTCGCACCCGCCGCCGTGAACTCCGCGAGCTGGTCCCGGTAGGTGCACGATTCGAGGGTGCAGCCCCGCGCCCCGGGGATCCCGCCCCAGCCCGGCGGGTAGGACTCGGACCGGGCGAACGCGCCCGGGAAGCAGTACAGGACGGTGAACGGGGTGTCCGCCACCGGGTCGCGGAGCTCGCCGAAACGGTCCGGCAGTGTCAGCTCCGGCAGCCGGGTGCCGCGCAGGGCGTGGACCCGTACCGCCTCGCGCGAGGCCTCCTGCGTCGTCGCCGTCATTTCTCCCTCTCCCAGGATCCAGGTGTCCCCCCAGTCCTGGAGGGCGACCAGCACCGGCAGCAGCCCGCGCCCGCGCGGGGTCAGCCGGTATGCGTAGCGCACCGGGCGGTCCTGGTACGGCTCGCGGGTGAGCACGTCGGCCTCGACGAGCAGCTTCAGCCGTTCCGTCAGGACCTTGCGGGACATGCCCAGTTCGCGCTGGAAATCGTCGAACCGGTGCACGCCGCGTGCCGCGTCGCGCACGATCAGCAGCGTCCACCAGTCGCCCACGACGTCGAGGGCCTGGGCGATGGAGCAGTCCGCGTCGTCGAGGTGCGTGCGCTGGGCCATGGGCACTCCTTATGTCCGTTGACCCGAGGTTGTCATGCTGACATAGTCCGTTCCCAAAGGGAACTTACTCGGGAACGTGGGGGGACACGGGTGTGCTGCAGGGGTTCAAGGGCGTACCGAGGGTCGTGCGGCTGCTGGCCTGGGCACTCTCTTCTTCGCGCTCTGGACCGCCCGGGTCGTCCCGTCCCGGGCCGCCACCGGCTCCGCCGCGGCCCCGGACGGGGGTCTGGGCCGCGGCGGCCTGTGGCGGGAGCTGCTCACGCTCGGAGAGATCCTCTACAAGACCACCGCCACGGCCTACGTCGCGGACGAGTCGCCCGAGCATGCCATCGGACGGTTCCAGAGCCTGTAGGCAGGAGTCTCCGTCAGCGGTGCCGTCCTCGCCGGGCCCCTCGGCGGGGCCCTTTACGACGCTGCGCCCGGCCTCCTGTGGCCGCTGTGCGCGGGCCTCGGCGCGGCCGCCGGGGGGACGGTTCTGGCCGTGGGTGCGCACCGGGCCCGGCGACGCGCGCGCCCGGCACATGAGACCGGTTCGCGACCGCAGGCCGTCGCCGGTTAGGTTTCGGGCATGACTGCTACGCGTACCACCGGCGCCGTCGCCGCCGGACTTGCCACCATCACCGCCGACGGCACCGTCCTCGACACCTGGTTCCCCGCCCCCCAGCTGGTCGCCGAGCCCGGCCCGGCCGGCACCGAGCGCCTCACCGCCGAGCAGGCCGTCGAGCTGCTGGGGGCCACCGCGCCCAAGGCGATCCGCCAGGACGCGGTCCGCGGCGTCGAGGTCGTAGCGGTCCGCACCGTGATCACCTCCCTGGAGGACAAGCCGCTGGACGCGCACGACGCGTACCTGCGCCTGCACCTGCTCAGCCACCGCCTGGTCAAGCCGCACGGCCAGAACCTGGACGGCGTCTTCGGCCTGCTGGCCAACGTCGCCTGGACCTCGCTCGGCCCGGTCGCGATCGACCAGGTCGAGACGGTCCGCCTGAACGCCCGCGCCGAGGGCCTGCACCTCCAGGTCACCTCGATCGACAAGTTCCCGCGGATGACGGACTACGTCGCCCCCAAGGGCGTGCGCATCGCCGACGCGGACCGGGTCCGCCTGGGCGCGCACCTCGCCGAGGGCACCACCGTCATGCACGAGGGCTTCGTCAACTTCAACGCCGGCACCCTGGGCACCTCCATGGTCGAGGGCCGGATCTCCGCGGGCGTCGTGGTCGGCGACGGCTCCGACATCGGCGGCGGCGCGTCCACCATGGGCACCCTGTCGGGCGGCGGCAAGCAGATCATCTCGATCGGCGAGCGCACCCTGATCGGCGCCGAGGCGGGCGTCGGCATCGCGCTGGGCGACGAGTGCGTCGTCGAGGCCGGCCTGTACGTGACCGCGGGCACCCGCGTCACCCTGCCGGACGGCCAGATCGTCAAGGCCCTGGAGCTCTCGGGCGCCAACAACATCCTCTTCCGCCGCAACTCGGTCACCGGCGCCGTCGAGGCCCGCCCGTACAAGGCGGCCTGGGGCGGCCTGAACGAGGTCCTGCACAGCCACAACTGACCGACACCGGTCCGGTCATGCCGGCGCCCTCCCACCCGTCGGGGTGGGAGGGCGCCGTGCGTGGTGCGCCCCTCCCGCCCCGAGCGGGGGAGGGGCTGCGCGCACGCGGGTCAGTGCAGGGGGATCGTGCGGACCAGGCCGGCGAAGGCCTGCTGTTCCGCCTCGGTCAGTTCCACCGACTCCATCGGGTGGACGGAGGTGCCGCGCTGGGCGGGGATGACCGAGAGACCTTCGAAGGCGCCTGGCTCCGGGTGGTGGAAGCGGCTGTCCCACAGCATGTGGCCGAGGCCGATCAGCCAGACGACGGCGGCCACGAGCAGGACGGCGATGCCGATTTCCTGAGCGAGGGAAATGGAGGGGAACACGCGGTCCTCCAAAGGAGTGCTGGAGTGCGGTACAAGATCGGGCGTGGGGACACTCAACACCAGAACCGCCCGAATGGGTAGGGATGTGCTGAGCGTCACGCCAGGGCCAAAGGTCCCTTCCTAGGCCAGCGGGAGCTTGAAGCCCTCGTGGCTCCGGGCGTAGCCCAGCCGCTCGTAGAAGCGGTGCGCGGCGGTGCGCCGCTTGTTGCTGGTGAGCTGCATCAGGCCGCAGCCGCGCTCGCGGGCCCGGTCCGCCGCCAGCTCCATCAGGCGGGCCCCGAGCCCCCCGCCCCGCCGGTCCGCGCGGATCCGTACGGCCTCCACGAGGGCCCGCTCCCGTCCGCCCTGGCCGAGCCCCGGGACGTACGTCAGCTGCAGGCAGCCGACGAGGTCCCCGTCCACCTCCAGGACCAGCATCTCGTTGCGCGGGTCCTCCGCGATCGCGGCGAAGGCCCGCTCGTGCGCCTCGGAGACCGGCGGGGCGGGCGGGGGCACCGCCCCGGCTCCGGCGTCGGCCGCGGCTCCGGCCGGGTCTTCGTCCTGCGCCAGCAGGGCGAGTACGGCGGGCAGGTCCTGACGCGTTGCGGTACGGAAGATCATGCCGGGATCATGCCAAAGGGGCCGGGCGGCGGTGCGGCCCGGCCCCTTCGGCGCCGCCGTTACGGGCGGAAGCGCACGACCTGCGGGTCGTGGTCGCTGTTCTGGTTCGCGAACTCCGCGTTGATGTGCACGCTGTCGTAGCTGAACTGCTTGATGCCGGGGCTCGTCAGGATCTGGTCGAGGACCTGCGAGTTGCCCTGGTAGACGTACGAGTACCGCTCCGACCGCGGCAGGGACTTGATCGCCGAGTACAGCGCCCCGCCGTCCTCCAGCGCCTGGGTCGTGCCGGAGAACTCGAAGTCGTTGATGTCGCCGACCACCAGGACCGCGGCCTTCTTCTCCACCGCCAGGATGTCCTTCACGAAGCCGTTCACGGCCTGCGCCTGCAGCAGCCGCTTGGCCTCGGAGGAGCGCACCGGAGGCTGGGTCGCGGAGGTCAGGCCCTGGTCGCCGCCCTTCGAACCGAAGTGGTTGGCGATCACGAAGACCGTCTTGCCGCGGAAGACGAACTCGCCGGCCAGCGGCTTGCGGCTGTCCACCCACGCCGGGTTCGCCGGGTCGATCCGGCCGGGGGAGTGGGTCAGGGCGGCCTTGCCGTTCTCCTTCACCACGCCGGTCGCCGTCACCGCGTCGCCCGGGGCGCGCTCGGTGAAGGAGACCCGCGCCGGGTTGAAGAGGAACACCTGACGGATGTTGCCGCCGGGCTCGCCGCCGTCCTTCTTGTCCTCCGGGTTGACGGTCCGCCACTGGTAGGCCGGGCCGCCCGCGGCCGCGATGGCCTCGGTGAACTTCGTCAGGGTGGCCTCGGCCGAGACCGTGCCGTCGTTCTTGGCGCCGTTGTCGTCCTGGATCTCCTCCAGGGCGAGGATGTCGGGGGAGGCGAGGTTCTCGACGACGGCCTTCGCCAGGTTGTCGAACTTCTCCTGCGGGTCGGTCGGGTCGAGGTTCTCCACGTTGTACGTGGCCACCGCGAGTTCCTTCTCGGCCTGCGGCTTGGTCTTCTCCGGGGCCAGGGTGCCCGGCTTGACCGTGCCGAGGGTGCGGGCCACCAGGGTGTAGCCGCCGAACTGGTTGAAGTCCAGGGGGCCTTCGGTGGGGCCGGTCAGCTTGTCGCCGACGTTGGCCACCGGGAAGGGCTGCTGCGCGAGGGGCGCGAGCTGCTGGATCTGGAGGCGGCCGGTGTTCTGGGAGTCGTACGAACCGTAGAGCGTGCCACCGCGCTTGGTGTTGTTCTCCCAGCCCTTCACCGTGACCCACAGCTCGGCGTACGGGTCGGTGGCGCCGACCACGCGCGAGGTGCCGATCGCGATGTTCATGCCCTCGAGGGACTCGTAGTAGTCCAGGGCGTAGCGCGAGGGCTCCAGGGTCAGGCCGTTGATGCTGCCGGCGGCGGCCGCGTCGCCCTCCGGGGCGTACGCGCAGGGCACCGAGTACTCGTTGACGGCGGTGGCCGCGGGCAGCGCGTTGCCCGAGGAGACCACGGTTACGACGGGCTTGGAGATCTGGGTGACCGACTGGTTCCCGGAGGAGACGCCGCCGGGGATGTACTCGCCGACCAGGCCGGAGACCTTGACGGCGTCGCCGACCGCGACGGTCGGGACGGAGTTGGTGAAGACGAACACGCCCTCGCTGGTGGCGTCGTCGTCGTCCGCGTCCGGATCCTGGATCCAGAAGCCGCGCGAACCGTACGTACGAACGCCCGTGACGACGCCCGCCACGTCGGCGACCTGCTTGCCGACCAGCGGGGATATCCGGGTGGTGCCCTGGATGTCGTGGATGCGTATCGGATCGGCGGACACGGCGCCTTCGGCCGCGTCGGCGGTGCCCGCGAGCAGGCCGGTGGCCAGCGCGGTGGCGACGAGGGCCGCGACGGCGGCGGAACGGGGATGCGAGGAGCGCATGGGCGGGAACTCCGGTGTGTGGAGGAGGAAGCAAATATCTACGCGCGTCAATTTCCTTCGTGGCCGGCAAAGTTGTCAAGCCCTACAGGGAATACGGAGGTTGACTGTGGGATGAACCAAAGGGGAGGGGCCGCCGGACGCGCCCGAAATGCGTCTACTCTGGGGCGCCGTACGACCCGTACCCGAACCGCCCGAATCACCCGTACCCGAACAACCCGTGCCCGCGAGGAGAACCGCCCCATGTCCGCAGACTCGCACCCCACGCTGCCGCCGGTACGGCTGCTCCCCGACGCGGAACTGGCCCGCGAAGCCCTGGCCGCCCCGCTGTTCGCCCGCGCCGTGCGCCTCGCCCGCTGGGCCGGACCGGACACCCGCGTGGACACCGGTGGCGAGCTCGTCGCCGGGCAACTGCCCGAGGCCGTGGCCCTGCTGGGCCTCGACCCCGCCGACGAGGACTCCGCGGCCCACGCGAGCCAGGCCTGGCGGGTGGCCGTCGACACCGGCCTCGTCGACGTCACCGAACCGGAGGAGGACTACTCCGTCTCCGGGGAAGCGTCCGGGGAAGACCGGGAGTTCGGCACCGCCGAACCCGGAGAGGACCTGTCGCTGGTGACCGGCGGAACCCCCGGCGACGTGCTCGACCTGTGGCTGGCGGCCCTGGACACCGTCCTCGCGGACGCGGCGGTACCGGCCCTGGACGACCTCGTCGACGCCCTCGACGCGGGCGGCGAGATCGACTTCGACCAGCTCGACTGGAACCCGCGCCGCGAGGCCGACTTCCTCGACGGGGTCCTCGCCAACCTCTACCTGCTCGCCGTGGCCGAAGGCGGCACGGCCGACGGCCCGGTGCCGCTCCCGGTGCTCGCCGCCTCGATGGTGGTCCCGGACGACATGGGCGATCCCACCGACGCCGTACTGGAGCAGGTCTCGGACGCGATGATGCGCCTCGACGACCAGTTCCGGCAGCTGGAGCCGATCGGGCTGGTCGAGTTCCGTCCCGTCGACGAGGCGCTGATGGCGGAGGCGGAGGACGAGGAGTTCCTGGCCGCCGCGGGCCCCGGCGCCGCGGCCGACGAGGAGGACGTCTCCCGGTACGGGCTGGTGCGCCTGACCCCCCTCGGGCTGTACGGGATCCGGGCGCGCATGCTGGAGGCGGGCGTCGAGGCCCCGGCCGTCGGTGAACTGGCGGGCAAGGGCGCGGACGTCCTGCTCGACGTGGTCTCCCACTACTCCGAGGCCGCCGCCCAGGCCGAGATCGAACAGTGGCTGGCCGGCCGCCCCGTCCCCGAAGCCGTCACGGAGCTGCTCGCCGCCGCCCGCGGCGCCGACCCGGGCGCCCCGCTGCGCCGGCTGCGCTGTCAGCAGGCCCTCGCTCCGACCGGAGCGGAGGCCGAGCAGGCCGTCCGCGCGGTACTGGACGACGCGGAGCTCGGCGGGCTCGCCCGGGTCTGGCTGGCCGAGCGCGGGGTGACCGACGTACCGGCGCCGGACGAGGAGATGGTGTTCTGGCTGACGGTCGACACGATCGCGGCGCAGCTCGCGACGGGCGGCGCGGGCGGTGGCGGAGCCGGGGGAGCCGACGGCGGGGAGGGCGCGGAGGCGGAGCTGCCGCTCCTGATCGAGTCGCTGACCGCCCATCACGCCGGGTTCTTCGAGCAGGCCTGGCGGGTGGAGCACCCGGCGACGGCCTACGTGCTGGAGGCGATGGGGCGGCTGCACCCCGACAAGAAGGCCGCCAAGGAGGCGCGGAAGGCCGCGTTCAAGGCGCGTTCCCGGGGCGTGTGAGGCGTTGGTAACCAGCCGTTCCCGCAAGGGACTCGGCCAACGGGGACGCCGGTGAAGGGGTCGATTCGTTTTCCCGGGTAGTTCAGTCGGCGTTCACGTGCGGGCGGGAGCGTGTGCGCCGACGACCGCACGACAGGCGCACCACCTCCCCACCCCTGGAGACCCGATGCCGCTCAGCCGCAGAGATTTCACCGCACGCACCGCACTGGCGGGTGCGGGAGTCGCCCTCACCGGAACGGTCGGCGCACTCGCCACCGCCCCCGGGGCCCTCGCCGCGGACGGCGGCGCGCGGCAGGACGTCGGCCTGGACCGGGGCCAGGACCACGGTCCCGGCCGCCGCCCGGGCTACGGCCCGCTCGTCCCCGACCCGGCCGGCATCCTGGCCCTCCCCGCCGGGTTCACGTACCGCGTGATCACCCACAGCGGTGTCACCAAGCTCGACTCGGGCGAGATCACCCCGTCCAACCACGACGGCACGGCCGCCTTCGAGGGCCACCGGGGCGTCACCCTCCTCGTCAACAACCACGAGCTGAAGGGCCCCCGCGCGAACTGGAAGCACCCCGTCCCGCTCACCGAGGGCCTCGTCTACGACCCGGCCGCGGCCGGTGGCTGCACGGTCGTCGAGGTCCGGCGCGGCGGCGAGGTCGCCGAGTGGGTGGGCATCTCCGGTACGTCGACCAACTGCGCGGGCGGCTCCACCCCCTGGGGCACCTGGCTGACCTGCGAGGAGAACTCGGACCTCGCCGGCAAGAACGGGATGACCAAGGACCACGGCTACGTCTTCGAGGTCGACCCGCACGACCGCCGCGCCAACCTCGGCCCGAAGCCGGTCAAGGCATTCGGGCGCTACGACCACGAGGCCGTGGTCATCGACCCGCGGACGGGCCACGCCTACCTCACCGAGGACGCCTCCAACCCCAACGGGCTGCTCTTCCGCTGGACCCCGCCGAGCGGCTTCCGCCACGGGCGCGGCAAGCTCCGTACGCTCGCCGACGACGCCGGTGTACTGGCGGCCGCCAAGTGCTTCGACAGCGCCGGGCTGTTCGTCGACGACCTCACGCGCGCGACGAAGATCGGCACCACCTACGGGGTGGACTGGGTGCCGGTCCCGGACCGCGACGCGCGCACCGTGGCGGTGCGCAAGCAGTTCGGGGAGTCGGCCGTGACCCGTGCGCGCAAGCTGGAGGGCATGTGGTGGGCCGACGGCGGGGCGTACTTCGTCTCCTCCTACGCCCGCGAGGAGAGCCCGGGCCCGGCCCACGACGGCCAGGTGTGGTTCTACGACCCCAAGCGGCGCACGGTGCGGCTGCAGGTCCTGCTCGGGGTGAACGCCGACCCGTCGGTGGACGGCGGGTACGACGGCCCGGACAACATCACGGTCTCCCCGTACGGCGGCCTGATCATCGCCGAGGACGGCTCGGGACTGCAGCACCTCTTCGGCGCGACCGAGTCGGGGCGCACGTACCCGCTGGCCCGCAACGAGATGAACTTGGGGACGGACGAGGAGCCGGAGTACTCGGAGTTCACGGGGGTCTGCTTCTCGCCGGACGGGCGGACGCTGTTCGCCAGCATCCAGGACCCGGGCATCATGCTGGCCGTCACGGGACCGTGGCGGCGCGGCTGCTGATCCGGGAGCGGCGGACATGAGAAGAGCCGCCGGGCCTTCGGGCCCGGCGGCTCTTCTCGTGTTCTCGTCGTCTTGCTCTGTTCTTCTGTGCGTCTGTGCGTCTGGTCGTTACTGAGCTTCGGCGCGGCTGGCCGCGGCCCACTCTTCGAGGAGGAACTCGTACGCCTCGGAGGGCCACTCGCCGTCCACCCGGCTCTCGACGAGCTGCCGGATCGCCTCGTTCGCCTCGGCGGCGGACGGGCGCGCGGGGCCCGCGGGCTGGAGTGTCTGGTGCATGCTTCCAAGGCTACGGGCGGGCACTGACAGCGACCTCCGTATTAAGGGTGGAACAGATCACCCGGAGCGGGCGTCCGTCGCTCCATGTGCCCGCTCACCTGCTCAGAGTGCCTGTGCGGCCGGCTTGACCATGCCCCGCACTGTGCGCGACTTCACAAACTCGCCCATGGCCGTCATCTCCCATTCGCCCGAGAACTGCTTGATCAGTTTGGCCATCATCACGCCGGTCTGCGGTTCGGCGCTGGTGAGGTCGAAGCGGACCAGCTCTTCGTTGGTCGCGGCGTCGATGAGGCGGCAGTAGGCCTTGGCCACCTCGGTGAACTTCTGGCCGGAGAAGGAGTTGACCGTGAAGACGAGGCCCGTCGCGTCCGCGGGCAGCCGGCCGAGGTCGACGACGATCACCTCGTCGTCGCCCGCGCCCTCGCCGGTGAGGTTGTCGCCGGAGTGCTTGACGGAGCCGCCGAGGATGGAGAGCTTGCCGAAGTAGCAGCTGTCGATGTGGTTGCGCTGCGGGCCGTACGCGATGACCGAGGCGTCCAGGTCGATGTCCCGGCCGCGGAACGCGGGCTCCCAGCCGAGGCCCATCTTGACCTGGGAGAGCAGCGGCCGGCCGCCCTTGACGAGGGACACGGTCTGGTTCTTCTGGAGGCTGACCCGGCCCTTGTCGAGGTTGATCTTCCCGGTACCGGGGGCGGCAGCGGCGGCGGGAGCCGCGACCGGTGCGGGTGCGACCGGTGCGGGCGCCGGGGTCGCCCCGGGGGCGCCGCTGGTGAGCCAGGGGGAGGCCGCGTACGTGGGAGGCGCCGGGGGAGCCGGGGGCACGGGCGGTGCGGGCGGGGCGACCGGGGCCGGGGCGGCGGCGGCCGGAGCCGGCTCGTCCTCCACCGAGACCCCGAAGTCGGTCGCGATGCCGGCGAGGCCGTTCGCGTACCCCTGGCCGACCGCGCGCACCTTCCACACGCCGCCGCGCTGGTAGACCTCGACGACCACCAGGGCGGTCTCCGTGCCGAGCTGCGGCGGGGTGAAGGTGGAGATCACCGCTCCGCCTCCGGCGTCCCGCACGGTGGCGGTGGGCTCGATGCCCTGGAAGGTCTGGCCCGCGGCGTCGGGGCTGGCGGTGATGACGATCCGCTCGATGCCGGGCGGGACCGCACCGGTGTCCACGGTGATCGAGTCCGGTGCCGTGCCGCCGCCCGAGCGGTAGGTGACGCCGGGGCCGGAGGGCTGGTTGAAGAAGATGAAATCGGCGTCGGAACGCACCTTGCCGTCGGCGGCGAGGAGCAGCGCGGACACGTCGAGCCGCACCGGGGCAGCCACGTCCACCGTCACGCGGACGGCATTGAGCGGCAGGTTGGAACCAGGGGTCATAGCGGTCATGCCGGGAGAACGACCGAGGTGGCTTTGCCGTTCCCTTACTTTCACCCGGTTTCCCGGTTCTTCACTCCCGCATCAGGCGCGGCCCCGGTTGCGGGGGTGGTTCCTGGCCGTCCGCTCGTTGCCGAACTTGTACGAGCCGGTCCAGCGCGCCATCACGAGCTGGGCGTCACCGGCTTCGACCTCGGCCAGGAAGGCGGCGGCCCGCCCGCCCCGGAGGGTGGCCGCGGACCGGCCCTGGTGGGTGATGACGACGCTCTGGTCGCCCCGCTGTTCGTACGAGAATCCGTGAGGTCTGGGCATGGGTCGAGGGTGCCGTTCCCGGGCGGTGGCCTGCAACGCAATATGCGCCTCGCGAGCGACGAGGACCTGGAGACCGTCGCGCAGGGCCTCGCTCCGGAGTCCTCGGCCCTCGTTGTGGTCTGGGAGAACGCCTGGGCCACCCGCCTGGCCTCGGCGCTGCGGGAGTCCGACGGACAGGTGCTCTTCATGGAACGCATTCCACGGGACGGCGTCGAACGGGCCGTCGCCGCGCTGGCCGAGAAGTAGGGAGGAGCACCATGCGACGACGCTTCGGACGCCCCGGTCTGCTGGGCGCGATGGCCCGCACCGCGGTCGTGGCGGGTACGGCCACCGCGGTCTCCGGCCGGATGCAGCGCAACGCCGCCGAGCGCAGCAACCAGGAGCAGCTGGCGGCGGACGCCGAGCAGCAGGCCCTGGTCGACCAGGCGGCGGCCCAGGCTGCCGCGCAGCAGCAGGCCTGGCAGCAGTCGCAGCGGCAGGTCCAGCAGGTCCAGCAGCCGGCCGCCGCGCCGGCTCCCGCGGTCGACAGGGTCGGCCAGCTCACCGCGCTGGCCGAGCTCAAGGCCCAGGGCCTGCTCACCGACGAGGAGTTCGCGACGGAGAAGGCCCGGGTCCTGAGCGGCTGACAGGCCCTAGCCTCCCGTGACCCGTCGCGGGAGGTTCAGGGGGTTGGCCTCGCGGAGTTCCGCCGGGAGCAGGGCGTCCGGCACCGACTGGTAGGCCACCGGGCGCAGCCAGCGCTCGATCGCCGTGCCGCCGACCGAGGTGGAGTGGGAGGTCGCCGCGGGGTAGGGGCCTCCGTGGTGCTGGGCCGGGGCCACCGCCACGCCGGTCGGCCAGCCGTTGACCACGACCCGGCCCGCCAGCGTCGTGACCTGGGAGATCAGCTCCGCCGCCGGACCCGGGCCGCCGTCCGCCTCGGCGGCCGACAGCTGCAGGGTCGCGGTGAGGTTGCCGGGGAGCCGCCCGAGCAGGGCGGCGGCCTCGTCCTGGCCGGCGTACCGGGCCAGCACGGTGACCGGGCCGAAGCACTCCTCGAGGAGCACCTCGTAGGGCCCGCCCTCCAGCAGGGTCCGCACCGGCACGCTCAGGTAGCCCGCGCCGACGGTGTGCTCGCCGCCCGAGCCGGGCGTGACGGGTGCGTCGACCCCGGGCAGCGCGGCGCGTTCGCGGACTCCGGCGACGAAGTTCTCCCGCATCCGGTGGTCGAGGAGCACCCCGGGCTCGGTCTCGCCGAGCGCCTTGGTCAGGGCACCCGCGAGCCGGTCCCCGTCCGCGCCCTCGGGTACGAGGACCAGGCCCGGCTTGACGCAGAACTGGCCGACGCCGAGCGTGACCGAGCCGGCCAGCCCGCCGCCGATCTCCTCGGCGCGCTCGGCGGCGGCCGCCGCGGTGACCACGACCGGGTTCAGGGAGCCCAGTTCCCCGTGGAAAGGGATCGGTACGGGCCGCGCGGCGGCGGCGTCGAACAGGGCCCGCCCGCCCCGGATGGACCCGGTGAACCCTGCGGCGCTGACCAGCGGGTGCCGGATCAGCTCCAGGCCGGCGTCGAACCCGTGGACCACGGCCACGACCTCGGCCGGCAGTCCGGCGACGACCGCGGCCCGGCGCAGGAGCGAGGCGCACAGCTCGGAGGTGGCCGGGTGGTCGGGGTGCGCTTTGACCACGACCGGGCAGCCCGCGGCCAGCGCGCTGGCGGTGTCGCCGCCGGGCACGGAGAAGGCGAGGGGGAAGTTGGAGGCGGCGTAGACCGCGACCACGCCCAGCGGCACCTTGTAACGGCGCAGCTCGGGGCGGGGAGGGGCGGTGGTGGGATCGGCGCGGTCGATGCGGATGTCGAGGTAGGACCCCTCGTCCACGGCGTCGGCGAAGGCGCGGAACTGGCCCGTGGTGCGGGCCAGCTCGCCGGTGAGCCGGCCGGGTCCGAGCGCGGTCTCGGCGTCGGCGGCCTCGATGACGTGGGAGGCCGCCTCGTCGAGCAGATCGGCGGCGGTACGCAGGAAGGCGGCGCGCCTCCCGGCGTCGGCCAGCGAGCCGCGGGCGGCGTGGGCCGCGCGCACGGCTTCGTCCACCTCCCGGTGTGTGGCCTCCACCGCAACCTGCTCGCGGTGCTTCCCGGTGCGGGGGTCCACACTCCAGACTGGTGTTGCTGCCATGGCGAACTGCCTCCTGGATCTACGCTGACCCGCGTGGATGCGTTCAGTATTGTGAACGCTGTTCCGTTGGATGAATGATCACATCCACCGTGGACTCTATTTCCGTGTCTTGCGGGTTGACAAGAGACAGCAAGAGAACAGAGGGGCGCGAAGGCGGATGACCACCACAGCTGAGTCGGGGGGCTCGGGCGCACCGGCGGCCGTCAAGTCGGCGGTACGCACGGTCCAGTTGCTGGAACACTTCGCTTCCCGGCCGGGGCTGCACAGCCTGGCCGACATCCAGAGCGACCTCTCCCTGCCCAAGTCCAGCCTCTACATGCTGCTGCGCACCCTGGTGAACCTGGGCTGGGTGGAGACGGACGCGACGGGCACGCGGTACGGCATCGGCGTACGGGCCCTGCTCGTCGGGAGCTCCTACATCGACGGCGACGAGGTGGTGGCGGCGGCGCGGCCCACGCTGGACCGGCTCTCCGACGACACGACGGAGACGATCCACCTGGCCCGCATGGACGGGACGAGCGTGGTCTACCTGGCCACCCGGCAGTCCCAGCACTACCTGCGGCCCTTCACCCGCGTCGGGCGGCGGCTGCCGGTGCACTCGACGGCCCTGGGCAAGGCACTGCTGGCCACGCACACGGACGAAGAAGTACGCGCACTGCTGCCGCGGCGCCTCGAAGCCGTCACCGAGCACACCATCACCGACCGGGACCGGCTCATCGAGGAGCTGGCCCTGGTACGGGAACAGGGGTACGCGGTGGACCGGGAGGAGAACACGCTCGGACTGCGCTGCTTCGGCGTGGCGGTGCCGTACCGGACGCCGGCGCGGGACGCGGTGAGCTGCTCGGTACCGGTGGCGCGGCTGACGCCGGGGCACGAACGGGGCATCAAGGCGGCACTGTTCGCGGCGCGCGACCGGCTGTCGGTGGTGACGCGGCGCATGTGAGGCGGAGCCTCGGGCGCAGGCGGTGCGGTGGACGGCCCGGTTCCTCCCCCGGGCGGGGGAGGTGGTTCCCCTTCAAGGGGGAGGTGGCGAAGGCGTCGAACCGGGACCGTTGAGGCATGACCACACGAGCGGTTCACCCGAGCGACGCGACGTACGCCGCGAGGCCGTCCGCGGCCCCCGTCATGGGGACCGGGCGGCGGATCCTGAGAGTGGTGGCCCTGGCCGCCACCCTCCCGTACCTGGCCCTGAAGGCCGCCTGGCTGGGCGGGAGCCACATCGGGATACCCGACGGCAGCGTGCTCCTGGATCCCGGGCTGTTCTTCACCGTGGCCAATGCCGTCACGCTGGTCATGGACGCCACCGTGATCCTGATCGTGCTGGCGCTCACCCGCCCCTGGGGCATGCGGGTGCCGTCGTGGCTGCTGGTCGTCCCCGTCTTCGTCGCCACCGGACTGCTCACCCCGATCCTGACCGGGTTCCCGGCCCAGATGCTCGTCAAGGCGCTGGGCATGGGGGCGGACGGGGCGGCGGGCGCGGCCCGGGAGCCCTTCCTCGACCCGTGGGTGTTCAACGTCGTCTACGGCGGCTTCACGCTTCAAGGACTCGCCCTGGCCGGGCTGTTCGTGCCCTATGCGCGGGAGCGCTGGGGTCGGTGCTGGCAGGGCGTGCTGGGGAAGAGGCTCCCGTCATCCACGGGGGTGGTGGCGGGAGCCTCGGCGGTGACGGGCACGGCGGTGGCCTCGGTGTACCTGTACTGGGCGTTCGGAGGCACGGCAGGGCTGACCGCGAAGCAGGTCGCGGCGTACTCCGCGGAGACGGGAGTGGTCGGCGCGGTCCACGCGATGTGCGCCCTCATCGCCGCCGCCGGGGCGCTGCTGCTGGCCCGGGGCGGAGAGCGTCCGGTGCGAGGACCGCTGGCGCTCGCGTGGATCGGGTCGGCGGCGGCGCTGAGCTGGGGCGCGTGGATGCTGATCGCCGTGCTGGGGCCGGACCCCGAGAGCGGCGAACAGCCTTCCGCGATGCTCCACCTGACCTACGCTGGCCAGATGATCACCGGAATACTCGGCGCCCTCATCCTCACCCGGTTCCTCGCCTCCCGCCGCACGGTGTGACGCGGGCGGTGGTGGCGAGGGGGAGGGCCGGTCTGAGCCCGCTGCTGGGGGCGCGGGCCCGGCTGCGCTGGGTGCACCTGACACTCGGCGGGGCCCTGCTGATGCCGTACTTCCTGCTCACGGAGGTGGCGGTCGGCGTCCTCGCCGGCGGGAGCAACGCACGCGACTCCCTCCCGCTCAGCCTCGCCGCCTACGCCGCAGCCCTGCCGCTCGTCGCCGTCACCGGGCTGTTCCGGCTGGTCCGGCCGATGTCCGTGGCCGCCGCCCGGGCCCTGTGCGGGGTGCCGGGGGAGCGGTTCGCCGAGGGGCCGGCCCGGAGCTGGGCGGCCCGGGGGCGGGCCTCGGCCTGGTGGACCCTGCACCTGGGGGTGGGCGCCCTGGTCAGCGGGATGAGCCTGGCGGTGCCGCCGATGGCGGGGGTGCTGCTCGCCCTGCCGTTCGTGAGCGCGCTGCGGGAGCTGCCGGTCGGGCTCGGCCCGTTCGATGTACAGGCCCATCCGTACGTGGCACCCCTGCTCGGGACCGCGCTGCTGGCCGGGCTCGTGCTGTGCGCCGCCGGGGCGGGGACGCTGCTGGCGCGGCTGGCGCCCGTACTGCTCGGGCCGACGGCGGCGGACCGGCTGGCCGCCGCCGAGGAGCGCGCCGCGGACCTGGCGGTCCGCAACCGGCTGGCGCGGGAGCTGCACGACGCTGTCGGGCACGCCCTGAGCGCGGTCACCCTCCAGGCGAGCGCCGCCCGGCGGGTGCTCGACAGCGACCCCGACTTCGTCCGGGAGGCGCTGGCCGCGATCGAGGACACCACCCGGCGCACGGTGGGAGAGCTGGACGCCGTCCTCGGCCTGCTGCGCGAGGGCGACGGAGCGGGCGCCGGGGGTGGCGGGCTGCCCGCCGCTCCGACGCTCGCCGCCGACCTCGACGGGCTGCTGGCCCGCAGCCGGGCCTCCGGGATCCCGATCACCGCCCGCCAGGACCCGGGACCGGCCGGCGACTGGGGGCGGCTTCCGGCGATCGCCTCCCGTGAGGCGTACCGGATCGTCCAGGAGGGGCTGAGCAACGCGCTGCGGCACGGGACGGGCCCGGTCGATCTGCGGATCCTCGTACGGGTGCGCGGCGGGCAGGGGGAACCCGGTGGACAGGGTGGCCAGGGAGAGCGCGGTGGACAGGGGGAGAGCGGTGGGCAGGGGGAGAGCGGTGGATACGAGGAACTGGAGATCACCATGACGAACGATCCGGCGGCGGCCGCAGCGGCCGCCGCTCCGGGGGCCCGCACCACCGGGGGCCGGGGTCTGCAAGGGGCCGCCGAGCGGGCCGCGCTGCTCGGCGGGCAGGTCGAGGCCGGGCCGCACGAGGGCCGGTGGCGGCTGCGGGCCGTCCTCCCGCTCGGCGAGGGGGTCCGATGACGACGCCGGCGCCACCGCCGACGCCACTGCCGGCCCCTGAGACGGCCCCGCCGGCCCGCCCGCCGCTGCGGCTGGTCGTGGCCGACGACGAGCGGATGGTCCGTACCGCCTTGCGGGTCATCCTCGATGCCGAGCCCGACCTGGAGGTCGTAGGGGAGGCGGCCACCGGAGCCGAGGCCGTGGCGGTGGTCCGGGCGCTCGCCCCGGACGTGGTGCTGATGGACGTGCGGATGCCGGAGATCGACGGCATCCGGGCCACCGAGCGGATCCTCGCCACCATGGCCGAGCCGCCCCGGATCGTGGTGGTGACCACCTTCGAGAACGACGCCTACGTGTACGACGCGCTGCGCGCGGGAGCCGCCGGGTTCCTCCTCAAGCGGGCCGACCCCGACGAGCTGACCGCCGCGGTCCGGCTCGTGGCGCGCGGGGACTCGCTGCTCTTCCCGGCGGCCGTCCGCTCCCTGGCCGCCGCCCACACCCCGCCCGGGGCAGGCCCGGCCGCCGCGCCCTGGGTCGCCCGGCTCACGGACCGGGAGGCCGACGTCCTGCGGCTGATGGCCGCCGGGCTCTCCAACCACGAGGTGAGCGAGCGGCTCGGAGTCGGCCCGCAGACGGTCAAGACGCACGTGGCCGCGGTGCTGGCCAAGACCGGCTCCCGGGACCGGACCCAGGCGGTCATCGCGGCGTACGAGGGAGGCTTCCTCATGAAGAAAGGCTGAGAACTCCGCCACAATCGGGGCAGAGCGGAACGGCAGGGGCGGCTGGGACGTCCTTCTGGGGGATGAACAAGACGATCAGGCGTGCGTCGGTCTTCTGTCTGCTTCTGGTGCTGGCCCTGTTGGTGCGGGTCACCTGGGTGCAGGCGTACCAAGGCCAGGCCCTCGCAGACAACGACAACAACCGGCGCAACCTCATCGGGAAGTACGAGAACCCGTTGGGGAACATCATCGTGGGCGGGGAGGCGATCACCGGCTCCACGGACACGGGCGGCAAGGACTTCCGGTACAAGCGGACCTATGTCGACGGCCCGCTGTACGCGCCGGTCACCGGCTACAGCTCCCAGGCCTTCGGGTCGACCATGTTGGAGGGCGTCTACAAGAACATCCTCAACGGCACCGACAACCGGCTCAAGACGATCATGGACACGCTCACCAACAAGCGGGCTGCCCCGGGCAACGTGCTGACCACGATCGACAAGGACGTCCAGAAGGCCGGCTACGACGCGCTGCAGGGCAAGCAGGGCTCGGCCGTGGCGATCGACCCGGCGACGGGCGAGATCCTGGCCGTCGTGAACAACCCCAGCTTCGACCCGGGCAGCATCTCGGGCGCCGGGGACGCGGAGCAGAAGGCGTGGGACGCGCTCAACGCCGACAAGGGCAAGGCGATGGAGAACACCGCCCTGCGCAAGCCGCAGGCGCCGGGCTCCACCTTCAAGCTGGTCACCCTGGCCGCGGCCATCGAGAACGGCCTGGTCACGAACATCGACACGCCGACCGGGATCCCCGGCGACTACACGATCCCCGGCACGCGGACCAATCTGCCCAGCGAGGCGGGCAACGAGGCCTGCAACAACGTCTCCCCCCGGACCGCGCTGAAGCTGTCCTGCAACAACGTCTTCGCGGAGTTCGCCCACAAGCTCGGCCAGGACAAGATGCGGGCCATGGCGGAGAAGCTCGGCTTCAACGTGGTCCAGAAGATCCCCGTCTGGGCCAGTCCGGCCAGCAAGTACCCGAAGGACAAGATGTCGGTCGACCAGGTCGCGCAGACCGGTATCGGCCAGTTCGACGTCCAGGCCACCCCGCTCCAGATGGCGATGGTGACGGCCGCGATCGAGAACGGCGGCAAGCTCGTCTCCCCGCACGAGGTCTCCGAGGTCACCGACTCCAACGGCAACGTGCTGGAGAGCTTCAAGGACGCCAAGTCCCAGCAGGTGATGAGCGAGAAGACGGCCTCGATGATCCGGGACGCCATGAAGACGGTCGCGACCGAGGGCGGCGGCAAGAACGCCCTGGTCGACGGCGCCGAAGTCGGCGCCAAGACCGGTACCGCCCAGCGCGGTGTGAAGAACAGTCTCGCGCCGCTGGCCTGGTTCACCTCGTACGGGAAGATGAACGGCAAGCAGATCGTGGTGGCCGTCGTGATCGAGCGCTCGGACACCGACCGCTCCGAGATCGGCGGCGGCAAGCTGGCCGCCCCGGTGGCGCAGAAGATGATGCAGGCCTGGCTGAAGAAGTAGCCCGTGCCGGGAACCGGCAGGGTTCCCGGCACGTTGTCCTTCCCATGATCAGGACCGCGCAGCCCGAAGACCTCGACGCCATCGCAGCCCTCCACACCCGGGCCCGGTCCACCTATTACCGGGGCCGGATACCCGAGGAGGCCTACGGCGGCGCCGCCGAACTGGCGCGCACCCGCGAGGGCTGGTCCCGGGCGGTGGCCCGTGCCGCGACGGACGGCGGGGTGCTCTGCGCCGAGAGCGGCGGCGAGCTCACCGGGGTGGCGGCGTTCCGCACCGCCGACGGCGAGACCACCCTCACCCAGCTGCACGTGGACCCCGTCCACTGGCGCCGCGGCACCGGGGCGGCCCTGCACGCCGCCTGCCTCGACACCTGGCGCCGCGCGGGCGTCCGCCGGGTCCGCCTGGAGGTCTACGAGCACAACCTCCGCGCCCAGGCCTTCTACGCCACCCACGGCTGGCTCCCGGATCCCACCGGAGCCCGGGTCGCGGGCTCCCACCGCATCCTGTGGCTCGCGGTGGGGGACGCGGCCGGGGAGTGACCCGCCCGGGGAATCACCCGTCCGGGGAATGAGACGCGGTGGCAGATGGTTGAACGCGGAACAGTTGATTCCGTGGAGGGAAGAAGGAACATGCGCGTCGAGATCTGGAGCGACATCGCCTGCCCGTGGTGCTACATCGGCAAGGCCCGGTTCGCCAAGGGGCTGGCCGGCTTCGCACACCGCGAGGAGGTCGAGGTGGTCTACCGCTCCTTCGAGCTCGACCCGAACGGCCCCAAGGGCCAGGTGGCACCCGTCCTGGAGATGCTGGCCAAGAAGTACGGCCGCACCCTCGACGAGGCCCGCGGCATGGAGGAGCACGTCGCCGCGAGCGCCCGCGCCGAGGGGCTGACGTACCGCACGGAGGGCCGTGACCACGGCAACACCTTCGACATCCACCGCCTGCTGCACCTCGCCGCCGACCGCGGCCGCCAGGAAGAGCTGCTCGACCTCGCCTACCGCGCCAACTTCGGCGAGGAGCGCTCCGTGTTCGATCCCGAGGTGCTGGTCGCGCTCGCGGTCGAGGCCGGACTCGACGAGGGGGAGGTCCGGGCGGTGCTGGGCGACGAGTCCGCGTACGCCGCCGAGGTGCGGGCCGACGAGCGCGAAGCGGCCGAGCTGGGCGCGAACGCCGTGCCGTTCTTCGTGCTCGACCGCCGCTTCGGCATCTCCGGAGGGCAGCCCGCGGAGGTGTTCACGCAGGCGCTGGAGCAGGCCTGGGCGGGCCGCGAGGTCCTCGCCCCCGGCGCCCCCGAGGGCGAGGCCTGCGAGCCCGACGGGGCGTGCGCGGTGCCGAGCCCCTAAGGCTCGGCCATAAGTACTCCTTTGGCGTGGTGCGGGAAACCAGGCAA
Organism: Streptomyces stoeckheimensis; assembly: GCF_045822005.1. NCBI lineage: Bacteria > Bacillati > Actinomycetota > Actinomycetes > Kitasatosporales > Streptomycetaceae > Streptomyces > Streptomyces stoeckheimensis. The sequence continues at coordinate 6,809,193 of NZ_CP169550.1, forward strand.
TGGACTTTGGGTTGGTCCTGGCGCAGAGTGAAGGGCATGGACCTGCTTGCGCCCGAGACCGTCCGCGACGAGTTCGCGCACTCCCTCACCTATCTCAACACCGCCAACTACGGGACCCTCCCGCGAGCCGCCGTCGCCGAGGTGCGGCGGCTCGCGGAGGCGGCGGGGTCCGGACTCCCTCAAGGCTTCGGTGACTTCGGCCGCGTCGAACAGGTCCGCGCGTCGTTCGCCCGCCTCGTCGGGGTCCCCGCGGACCGCGTGGCCGTCGGCTCGGCCGTCTCCACCCACGTCGGCCTGATCTCCGCCTCCCTCCCGGCCGGATCCGAAGTCCTGTGCCCGGAGGGAGAGTTCGCCTCGGTGATCAACCCCTTCGTGGTCCGCGACGACCTCAAGGTCCGGTTCGCCCCGCTGGAGTCCCTCGCCGAAGCCGTCGGCCCGGACACCGCACTGGTCGCGCTGAGCGCCGTACAGTCCGCGGACGGGCGTACGGCGGACCTGGCGGCCGTCCGCGCCGCGACGACCGCGCACGGGGCGCGGATGCTGGTCGACGCCTCGCAGGCGGCCGGCTGGCTGCCCTTCGATGCGAGCCCCTACGACTACACGGTCACCGCCGGGTACAAGTGGCTGCTCGCCTCGCGCGGGGTCTCCTACCTCACGGTCTCGGAGGAGGCCCAGGACGCCGTGACCCCGGTGCACGCCGGCTGGGTGGCGCTCGCCGACATGTGGGACGCCATCTACGGCCCGCTGCGGGAACTGGCCCCTGGGGCCCGGCGCTTCGACGAGTCCCCGGCCTTCCTGGCCTACCACGCCGCCGAACCCTCGCTGGCCCTGCTGGAGCGGATCGGCATCGACGCCGTCCACGCCCACGACACCGCCCTGGCCGCCCACTACCGCGCCGGCCTCGCCCGCCTGGGCCACGAGCCCGTCCCGGGCCGGTCCCCGATCGTCTCGGTGCCGGGGCTGGCCGGCCGTCAGGGCGCCCTGCTCGCCGCGGGCATCTCCACGTCCGCCCGCGCGGGAACCTTGCGGGCCTCGTTCCACCTCTACAACACCGAGGCGGACGTGGACCGGCTGCTGAACCTCCTGGAGGGCCGATCCTGACGGGCTGATCCCGGACGGCCGGCCAGGCAATCGGCCGGGCAGCCGGCCGGGCAACCGGCCGGGCAACGCCCTGCCGGGCAGCCGCCCAGCCGTCCCGCTCAGGCCGAGGGCAGGGCCGCCGACCAGGCCGAGCCCGCCGCAGCGAGAGCCGCGGCCGGGTCCACCGACAGCGCCCCGGCCAGGGCCGTCAGGCCGGCGCCGACGGCGTCCGGGGAGGCTGCCGTGCCGTAGTGGTTGACCCGGACCATCTCCCGGGCCAGCGCCCCGCCGCCCGCGGCGAGGGGGGCCGCCGGATCCGCCGCGAGGGCCTTCGCCACCACCAGGGAGGCCTCCGGGACCCGCAGGGTGGTGGCCACCGGGGCCGCCGCCGCGTCGCGGCCGACGTACGGGGCGATGCCCAGCGCCGCCGCGCCCGCACGGGTCGCCGCCGCGGCGGCCGCATGGCGGGCCTCCACCGCGGTCAGGCCCTCGGCCGCGATGCGGTCCAGGCAGGCCTCCAGCGCGAGCATCTCCAGCTGCGCGGGTGCGTGCGGCAGCGCCGTGCGCCCGCCGTCGATCCAGCGCTCCTTCCAGTCCAGCAGGGAGAGGTACGAGCGGCGCGGCGCCGAGGCGTTCTCCGCGAAGCGGGCCCACGCACGGTCCGAGACGGACACCGCCGAGACCCCCGCCGGTCCGCCCATCGCCTTCTGCGCGCCGATCACGCACAGGTCCACGCCCCACGCGTCCGGCAGCAGCGGCTCCGCGCCCACCGAGGCCACCGCGTCCAGCATGAACAGCGCCCCGTGGGCCCGTACGGCCTCGCCGATCTCCGCAACCGGGTTGGTGTTCCCGGTGGCCGCCTCCGCGTGGACCAGGGAGACGAAGTCGATCTCCGGGTGCTCCGACAGGGCCCGGTCCACCTGCTCGGCGGACACGGCGGTGTCGAAGGGGACCTCCAGGTCCACGACGCGCGCCCCGCAGTCGCGCAGCCAGTTGCCGAAGGTGGTCCCGTAGGGGCCGGTCACCACGTTCAGCGCGGTCGAACCGGGCCGTGCGCCCGACCGGATGCATCCCTCCAGCGGCAGCAGCGCCTCGCCCTGGGTGATCACCACGTCGGCCCGGGTGCCGAGCAGCTCCGCGACCCCCCGCTCGATCGACGCGAAGCGCGCGGCGGTCAGGGGCGGAAGGTCCAGGAGGGGGTGGTTCACGGCGCGGCTCTCTTCGTTCTCTCGGTCTGGGCTCGTTCGTCCGGATACGTCCGGACCGGCCTGGAGAGCCTACCGAGCCCGCACATAGAGTGCCGCCATGAGCGACGAGGTCAACGGCGGCGGTACGAGGTCGGGTCTGCTGCACGTGAAGGGGCGGGTGCTGGTCGGGCCCGAGGAGGTCCGCGACGAGCTCTGGGTGGTCGGCGGCCGGATCTCCTACGAGCGCCCGCGCGGCGCCGGGGAGGTCACCGAGGTCACTGGGTGGGTCCTGCCCGGGCTGGTCGACGCGCACTGCCACGTGGGGCTCGACGCCCACGGGCCGGTGGACGCGGACACCGCCGAACGGCAGGCCCTGACCGACCGGGACGCCGGCACCCTCCTCATCCGCGATGCCGGATCCCCCTCCGACACCCGTTGGATCGACGACCGCGAGGACCTGCCGAAGATCATCCGGGCGGGCCGGCACATCGCCCGCACCCGCCGCTACATCCGCAACTTCGCCCACGAGATCGAGCCCGAGGACCTCGTCGCCTACGTGGCCCGCGAGGCGCGGCGGGGCGACGGCTGGGTCAAGCTGGTCGGGGACTGGATCGACCGCGAGGTCGGGGACCTGACCGCCTGCTGGCCGCGCGCCGAGGTCGAGGCCGCCATCGCCGAGGCCCACCGCCTCGGGGCGCGCGTCACCGCGCACTGCTTCGCCGAGGACTCCCTGCGGGATCTGGTCGAGGCGGGCATCGATTGCATCGAGCACGCCACGGGGCTCACCGAGGACACCATCCCGCTGTTCGCGGAGCGCGGGGTGGCCATCGTCCCGACCCTCGTGAACATCGCGACCTTCCCGAAGATGGCCGCGGGCGGCGAGGCCAAGTTCCCGCGGTGGTCGTCGCACATGCGCAGGCTGCACGAGCGGCGCTACGACACCGTCCGCGCCGCTTACGACGCGGGCATCGGGGTCTACGTCGGCACGGACGCGGGAGGTTCCCTCCCGCACGGCCTGGTCGCGGCCGAGGTCGGCGAGCTCGTCAAGGCGGGGATCCCGCCTCTGCAGGCCCTCTCGGCGACGGCCTGGGGCGCGCGCGAGTGGCTCGGCAGGCCCGGCCTGACCGAGGGCGCCCCGGCCGACCTCGTGGTCTACGAGGCCGATCCGCGGGCCGACGTACGGGCGCTGGCGGATCCGCTGCGGGTGGTGGTGAACGGAGCGGTGGTGGCCTGAGGTTCGCAGAGCCCATCAGGAGTGCCGGAGTTGACGGGGCGTGACGTTGGCGGCCGCGCGGTCGTTGTGTACGTCCGGCGCGGGCTCCGGTGGCCGAGATTCCCGGGATGGGAGGGAACTCCCGTTCCGGGTGAGGCGCATGTATTCGAACTTATGCCTGGAAACCACCCTTTGGGGTGAACTCACGTCGGGTTCACCCCCGTTCACTCTCAGTGCGTAAAGATTCCGGGGTCGAGGCCGTCGGCGCGCGCAATGTCCCCCATTGGCGGCGCGACGGCTCCCATCTCCCTGGGGGTTCCACCACCTTGAACAGCAACACCTTCCGCATGCCCGTGGCCGCGCTCGTCGCCACGGGAGCGGTTGCCCTGCTCGCCGCCCCGCCCGCCTTCGCCACCGGCTCCGCCGGTTCCACCGGATCCCACCCGGGGGCGGGCAAGGCCAGCGCCGTCGTCCTGCGCACCACCCTGGACGTGGGCCTGCTCAACAAGACCGTGCACGTCCCGCTGAACGCGACCCTCAACGAGGTCAGCGCCCCCGCGGACGCCTCGAAGACGGCGCTGACCGTCACCGTCGACGGCGTCGAGGGCGGGCAGCCGGTGAGCGTCCTGCGCGCCGACGTCGCCACCTCCAAGGCCACCGCCGACGCCGACCGCGCCGCGGCGGAGGCGAACCTCGCCAAGGCCAGGATCCACGTACCGGGCCTGCCCCTGCTGTCCCTGATCGAGGTGGAGAAGGTCACCTCCAAGGCCGTCTGCGAGGCGGGCGAGAAGCCGGTCGCGAGCTCCAACGTCCTGGGCACCGTGACCGTCCTGGGCAAGAAGGTCACCCTCTCGGCGGGCGGCCCCACCAAGGTGGAGGTGCCCAAGGTCGGCCTGGTGGCCCTGGAACTCTCCACCACCCAGACCACCTCCACCACGGCCGCCGCGACCGCGCTGCGCCTCAAGGTGTCGGTGAACCCGCTCGACCTGAACGTCGCCGAGGTCGACGGGGAGATCGTGCTCGCCGAGGCCCGCTGCGAGTCCCCGGCCGCCCCCGCCCCCTCCGCCAGTGCGTCGAAGCTGCCCGACGTCAAGCCCCAGACGGCCACCACGGGCGGCTCCGGGTCCCAGGCCGGCCTCGCCGAAACCGGAGGCGGCTCGCTCACCCCGTACGTGACCGGCGGTGCGCTGATCCTGCTCGGCTTCGGCGCCGCCGCGCTGGTCGTCACCCGGCGCGGCAGGGCCTCGTAGGGCCGGGGCCGTCCCTCTGACCTACCGCGTCGCGCGCGTCAGCCCCTGCTCCCCGGCGCCGCGTGACATCACGGCCTTCGTCACCTCGCGGTCGGCGGCGGCGTACGTGCCGTCGGCGGAGGAGGCGGCGGCCTCGCAGGAGGTGCAGACGACGCGGAACGGCGGCCGCATGTCCGAGAACTGCGTGAGGTACTCGGCCTTCACCACCTCCCAGCGGCCCGGGTGGGCCGCCGCCGGGGCGAAGGTGAAGCGGGGGATCGAGGACATGTTGCCGCGGGCCTTCTCGGCCTCGTAGAAGCTGGCGACCTGGTCGCCCATGCCGTAGACCACCCAGGTGCCGTTGACCTTCTCGTACGGCTGCGGCACGTGGTTGTGGGTGCCGAGGATCAGGTCGATGTCGGGGAGGCCGTCGGCCCCGCGCGAGGCGGTCAGCGCCTGGGCCAGCTCCAACTGCTGCTTGTCCGGGGCCGTCTGCCACTCGGAGCCCCAGTGGAGGCTGAGGACGACGACGTTCGCGCCGGCCGCGCGCGCGGCGCGGGCGTCGGCGACGATCCGCGCCGGGTCGATCAGGTTCACGGCCCAGGGCTTGCCGTCGGGGAGCGGGACGCCGTTCGTCCCGTACGTGTAGTCCAGTTGCGCGACCTTGGCCCCACCGGCCTCGACCACGGCCGGGGCCTTGGCCTCCTCGGCGCCGCGGGCCGATCCGACGTGCCGGATGCCGACGCGGTCGAGGTGGTCGAGGACGCGGACGAGGCCGTCGTACCCGTCGTCCAGGGTGTGGTTCGAGGCGGTCGAGCAGCTGTCGTAGCCGGTGTCCGCGAGGGCGTCGGCCAGTTGGTGCGGGGCCTTGAAGAGGGGATATCCGGTGTAGGGGCCGCCGGGCCGGCCGTACGGTATCTCGTGGTGGCATATCGCCAGGTCGGCGGCGGAGACGACGGGCTTGACCCCGGCGAGTATCTTCCGGAAGTCGTAGCCGCCCTTCTCCGCGGAGTCGTCGGCGGCACGCTGGATGATCGACGGGTACGGGATGATGTCGCCGGTGCCGACGAGCGTGAACGGCTTCCCGCCCGCCACGGCCGAGGCCGTGGCTCCGGATGCGGCGTCGCGGCTCGGACTCGCGGCCGCCCCCGGCTTCGCCCCCAGCCGCTGCTTCGCCGCCGCCCCGCCGTCCTCGCCGGCCAGCTGCGTCACCCCGTAGACGGCGCCTCCCACCGCGGCCAGTCCGGCCACGGCCGCACCTATCTTGCCGACCCTCTTCATCCCCGTACCCCCGGTGTCGCATGGTCACTACCTGCGGAAATAGTCGCGCACCGGTACGGGCACCGCCATGCGCGACCCGCGCAAACGCGCCATTGGAGTGCCTTCGGCTCGGGGTCAGCGCGCGGCGAGGGCCTGGTCGAGCGCCTGGAGGAGGCGGCCCGTCGTCGCGCGGTCGCGGACCGCCAGCCGGAGCCAGGAGCGGTCCAGCCCCGGGAAGGTGTCGCCGCGGCGCACGGCGAAGCCCAGCGCGCGCAGCCGGGTGCGGATCTCCGCCGCGCCCTCGACCCGGATCAGCACGAACGGCCCCTCCGCCGTACCCGCCACCGAGATCTCCTCGAACTCCGCGAGCCCCGCCAGGAGGTGCTCCCGGTCCACCGCGATCTGCCGGGCCGCGGCCTCCGCCTCGGCCAGCGCCGCGGGAGCCACACACGCCTCGGCCGCCACCAGCGCGGGCGTGGACACCGGCCACAGCGGCTGCGCCGCCGCCAGCTTCGCGATCACCCCGGGCTCGGCCAGCACGTAACCGATGCGCAGCCCGGCCAGGCCCCAGGTCTTGGTCAGGCTGCGCAGCACGACCAGGCCCGGCACGTCCGTCCGCCCGGCCAGCGCCTCGCGTTCGCCGGGGACCGCGTCCATGAAGGCCTCGTCGACCACCAGGATCCGGCCGGGCCGGGCCAGCGCGGCCAGGGTCGCCGCCGGGTGCAGCACCGAGGTCGGGTTGGTCGGGTTCCCGACCACCACGAGGTCGGCCTCCTCCGGTACCGCCGCCGGGTCCAGCCGGAAACCGTCCTCGGCCCGCAGCACCACCCGCTCCACCCGGTGGCCCGCGTCCCGCAGGGCCGCCTCCGGCTCGGTGAACTGCGGATGCACCACCACGGGCCGTTCGGCGCCCAGCGCCCGCGCGATCAGTACGAACGCCTCCGCGGCCCCCGCGGTCAGCAGGACCCGCTCGACCGGCAGCCCGTGGCGAAGGGCCACGGCCGCGCGGGCGGGGCGGCCGTCGGGGTACGCGGACAGGACGTCGAGCGAAGCCGCGATCCGGTCCTTCAGCCACTGCGGCGGCGTGTGGGACCGTACGTTCACCGCGAGATCGACCAGCCCCGCGCCCGCGTCCGCGACCTCGGCGTCCCCGTGGTGGCGCAGATCGTGCGTGTGGGCCGTGGCGACGGCGCAGGTCGCCGCCACCGACCGCCGCTTGGGCACGAGGAGTTCCCCGCCCCCGGCGAGCGCGGCGGCCTCCGCCACCGACGCGGTGCCGGCGGCCTCCCGGGCGGCGTCCGAGGGGTGCGGTACCGGGATCGCGGCCAGGCGCTCGGCGGGGTAGCTGAGCAGGGGGACGCCGAAACGTTCCGCCGCACCGGCGATCCCCGCCTCCAGGGCCTTCCCCTCCACGGTGGCCAGGGCCGTCACCGAACCGGACTCCAGTCCGGCACCGCGCAGGGTCTCCTCCACCAGGGCGCAGACCTCCGCCACGGACACGCCCGCGCGGCCACCGACCCCGACGACCAGTTGCGTCGCGTACTCGCCCAACAGGTTCACCCGTTCTCCGTCGTCGTGTTCGTGGTGCTGCTCGTGCTCGTGGACCGCGTGCGCGGGGACCGCGCGCACGGCGGCCGGGCCGTCAACCGGCCGTGGTCCGCCACCCGGACCCGGACGTGCGCGGGCGGCGCGGAGTCGGTATGCAGGGGCACATGGCCGTGATCGTGGCGTTGGGTGCGTTCCTGATGACCCTGGCAGGCGGATGGACGGCGCAGCGCGTCACCGACCGCCGCCACCTCGTGCTGGGCCTGGCCGGCGGGCTGATGCTCGGCGTCGTGGGCCTCGACCTGCTCCCGGAGGCCATGCACGCCGCCGGCGACGAGGTGTTCGGCGTCCCGCTGGCCCTGCTGCTCTTCGTCGGAGGGTTCCTCGCCGCGCACTGCGTGGAACGCCTCCTGGCGGTCCGCCAGGCCTCCCACGGGGCCACGAACGGCGAGGGGCACCCGGACCACGGGAAGAGGGTCCCCCAGGTCGGCCTGACGGCGGCCGCCGCCATGGTCGGCCACAGCCTCGCCGACGGGGTGGCCCTCGGCGCCGCGTTCCAGGTCGGCGGGGGGATGGGCGTGGCCGTGGCACTGGCCGTCATCACCCACGACTTCGCCGACGGGTTCAACACCTACACCCTCACCCGGCTGTACGGGAACGACCGCCGCAAGGCCCTGCTCATGCTCTTCGCGGACGCGGCCGCCCCCGTCGTGGGCGCCGCGTCCACCATGCTGTTCACCCTTCCGGAGGAACCGCTCGGGGCCTACCTCGGCTTCTTCGGAGGCGTCCTGCTGTACCTGGCCGCCGCCGAGATCCTGCCCGAGGCCCACCACAAGCACCCCGCGCTGTCCACCCTGATGTGCACCGTCGGCGGGGTGGCGGGGATCTGGCTGGTCGTGGGCCTGGCGGAGTGACGCGGCCGGCCCCGGGCGTCTCCGGTTCACCGATGCGCTGCCGCGGCCTCGGCGAACCGCAGGGCCACGGAAGGCTCCGCCGCCCAGTGCGTGTGCAGGTAGCTGGCGTGCACACCGCCGGCGACGAACCCCTCGACCCGGCGTTCCGGATGCGTGAAGCCCCAGGCCGGCGCGGCACCGGCACCCGGCTCGATCACCGTCCGGTGGAACTCGTGCCCGCGCAGCCGGGTCCCGGCCGGTGCCAGGACGCTGTCGGAGACGGCGACCGCCTCGCGGTAGCCGAGCGTGAGCCGCTCCGACATCCGCGCGTCGGCGTCGAGCACCCCGCACATGGGCTTGCCGTCCAGCGAACGGGCGAGGTAGAGCAGCCCGGCGCACTCGGCCGCCACCGGGCCGCCGGCGGCGGCGAAGGCAGCGACGGCCTTGCGCAGCGGCTCGTTCGCGGATAGCTCGGGCGCGTACACCTCGGGGAACCCGCCGCCGATCACCAGGCCGGTGGTGTGATCGGGGAGCGCCTCGTCCCGGAGGGGATCGAAGGTGACCACCTCCGCTCCGGCGGCGGTGAGCAGCTCCGCGTGCTCGGCGTACGAGAACGTGAAGGCGGCCCCTCCTGCGACGGCGATGACGGGTGCGGCGCCGCCGCTGGGGCTCCGCCCCGGACCCCGCGCCTCAAACGCCGGCGAAGCTGGATTTCGCCGCTGCGCGGCATTCTCCAGCCCGTCCGGCGTCCATGCTTCGCACGTCAGCGGCGGGGCCGTGCGGGCCAAGGCCATCAGGGCCTCCAGGTCGCAGCCCGCGCGGACCTGGTCCGCCAGGGCGGCCACCGACGACACCGCGTCGGCCCGCCGCTCGGCGACCGGCACCAGCCCCAGGTGCCGCGAGGGCGCGGCCACCTGCGGAGCACGCCGCAGGACGCCGAGGACCGGCATCCCCGCTTCCTCCAGCGCCTCCCGCAGCATCACCTCGTGCCGGTCGGAGCCCACCTTGTTCAGGATCACGCCGCCGAGGCGCACCTGCGGGTCGAAGGAGGCGAAACCGTGCACCAGCGCCGCCACCGACCGCGACTGCGAGGACGCGTCGACGACCAGCACCACCGGCGCCCGGAGCAGCTTCGCGACCTGCGCCGTCGACGCCAGTTCGCCCCGCCCCGCGGCCCCGTCGTAGAGCCCCATCACGCCTTCGATGACGGCCAGATCGCATCCGGCCGCCCCGTGCGCGAACAGCGGAGCCACCAGCTCGGGCCCGCACATGAAGGCGTCCAGGTTGCGCCCGGGCCGGCCCGTGGCCAGCGCGTGGTAGCCCGGGTCGATGTAGTCGGGCCCGGCCTTGTGCGGGGACACGGCGAGGCCGCGCTCCGAGAAGGCCGCCATCAGGCCCGTCGCCACGGTGGTCTTGCCGCTGCCGGAGGAGGGCGCGGCGATGACCAGTCTCGGTACGTTGAACGAGGTCACCACTCGATGCCCTTCTGGCCCTTCTGGCCGGTGTCCATCGGGTGCTTGACCTTGGTCATCTCGGTGACGAGGTCCGCGAACTCCACCAGCTTCTCCGGTGCGTTGCGCCCGGTGATCACCACGTGCTGCGTCCCGGGACGGTTGCGCAGCACCTCGACGACCTCGTCGACGTCGATCCAGCCCCAGTGCATCGGGTACGCGAACTCGTCCAGCACGTACAGCTTGTGCGTCTCGGCGGCCAGGTCGCGCTTGACCTGCTCCCAGCCCTCCTTGGCCGCCTGCTCGTTGTCGAGCTGGGCGTCGCGCTGGACCCAGGACCAGCCCTCGCCCATCTTGTGCCAGACGACGGAGCCGCCCTCGCCGGAGGCGCCGAGCACCTTCAGCGCGTTCTCCTCGCCGACCTTCCACTTCGCCGACTTGACGAACTGGAACACCCCGATCGGCCAGCCCTGGTTCCAGGCGCGCAGCGCCAGACCGAAGGCCGCCGTCGACTTGCCCTTACCCGGCCCCGTGTGGACGAAGACGAGCGGGCGGTTGCGGCGCTGACGCGTCGTGAGTCCGTCGTCCGGAACGACGGACGGCTGTCCCTGCGGCATTACGCGGCCCTCCTGAGGGTCGGGGATGGGGTACGTACGTTCTTCACGAGCCCGGCCAGCGAATCGGCCCGCAGCCCGTCGAGGGTGACGGCCGGGCCGCCCAGATCGGCGGCCAGGGCTCCGGCCAGCCCGAGCCGGACCGGCCCCGACTCGCAGTCCACGACCACGGAGGCGACCCCGCCGGCCGCCAGCAGCCGGGCACTGCGCGCCGAGAGCTCGCGCGGGTCACCGCCCACGGACCCGGCCGAGGTGGCCCGTCCGTCGGTGACGACCACGAGCAGCGGGCGCCGGCTCGGGTCCCGCAGCCGTTCGATCCGCAGCACCTCGTGGGCCTTGAGCAGGCCGGCGGCGAGCGGGGTGCGGCCGCCGGTCGGCAGGTTCTCCAGCCGGGTCGCGGCGGCGTCGACGGAGGAGGTGGGCGGCAGGGCGAGCTCGGCCGAGGAGCCCCGGAAGGTGATCAGGCCGACCTTGTCCCGGCGCTGGTAGGCGTCGAGCAGCAGGGACAGCACCGCCCCTTTGACCGCGCTCATCCGCTGCCGGGCCGCCATGGAACCGGAGGCGTCGACGAGGAACAGGACGAGGTTGCCCTCGCGGCCCTCGCGGGTCGCCTGCCTCAGGTCGTCCTTGCGGACGACCAGCCCGCGTCCGGTGCGCCCGCGCGCCTTCTGGTGCGGGGCGGCGGCGTGGACGGTCGCCGCCAGGTGCAGTTTGGTCAGCTGGCCCCGGGGGCGCTGGGCGCCGGTGGTGCGGCCGTGCGCGGTGCGGGCGCGCGACCGCCGGCCCGACGCGCCCTCGCCGAGGCCCGGGACGCTGAGCATCTTGGTGCGGAACGGCTCGGCGGCCCGTACGGGTGCCTGCTCGGCCGGACCGGCCGCCGCCTCGCTCTCCTGGGCGGAGGGCTGGGTCTCGGGCCGCTGCTCGGGCTCGGCCGGGGCCTCCGGCTCGGCCTCGGGCGCGTCCGGTGCGGAGCCCTGCGGGGGTACGCCGCCCCCGCCGTCGGGGCCGCCGCCGTCCGGGCCGTCGTCCTGCGGTCCCTCGCCCGGACCCTCCGGTTCCGGCTCCGGCTCCGGCTCGGGCTCCGGCTCGTCGTCGGGGAACCCGTCCAGGATCCGGTCCAGCTTCTCCTCGTCGAGGCCGGGGGCGTCGAAGGGGTTGCGGCGGCGCCGGTGGGGGAGCGCCAGCAGGGCGGCCTGCCGCACGTCCTCCTTGCGCACCTCGGTCCGCCCGGCCCAGGCGGCGAGCGCGGTCGCGGTACGGGCCATCACGATGTCGGCGCGCATGCCGTCGACCTCGAAACCGGCGCAGGTCGCCGCGATCTGCAGCAGCGAGGTGTCGCCGAGGCGCACCTGCGGGAGCAGCTCCCGCGCGGCCACCACCCGGGCGCGCACCTCCTCCTCGTCCGCGGACCAGCGGCCCGCGAACCCCGCGGGATCGTCCTCGTAGGCGAGCCGGCGACGCACCACCTCGACCCGCTGCAGGGGCTCGCGGGAGGCGGCGACCTCGACGGTGAGCCCGAACCGGTCGAGCAGCTGCGGGCGGAGCTCGCCCTCCTCGGGGTTCATCGTGCCGACGAGGAGGAAACGGGCGGCGTGCCGTACGGAGACGCCCTCGCGCTCGACGTAGGAGGCGCCCATCGCGGCGGCGTCGAGGAGCAGGTCGATGAGGTGGTCGTGGAGCAGGTTGACCTCGTCGACGTACAGGATCCCGCGGTGCGCGTCGGCCAGCAGGCCGGGCTCGAAGGCCTTCACGCCTTCGGCGAGGGCGCGTTCGATGTCGAGGGCGCCGACGAGCCGGTCCTCGGAGGCGCCGACGGGCAGCTCCACCATCCGGGCGGGCCGCGCGGTGGCCGGTCCCGGCTCGTGGGGGCCGTCGGGGCAGGCGGGGTCCGGGGCGGTGGGCGCGCAGCTGAACCGGCAGCCGGGGACCACGTCCACCTGCGGCAGCAGGGTGGACAGGGCGCGGACGGCGGTGGACTTGGCGGTCCCCTTCTCACCGCGCACGAGCACACCGCCGACCGCGGGGCTCACGGCGTTGAGCAGCAGCGCGAGGCGCAGGTCGGTCTGGCCGACCAGTGCGGTGAACGGGTAGGGCGTGCTCATGCGGTGGCCCCTTCTTGGGCGTGTGTACGGATACGCGTGCGCGGGCGGGCATGGACGGCGCGGCCGGGCTGCGGGGTGCCGCTGCGCGGGGCTGGTCCCCTACCCGCCCTTCCACCGTTCCCCGGGCTCCGCCCGGACCCGGTCCTCAAACGCCGGACGGGCTGGATTTCCCAACCCCCGGCGGTCACGGGCCGGCCGACGCCGGCCAAATCCAGCCCCTCCGGCGTTTGAGGAGCGGGGGTCCGGGGGCTGGCCCCCGGGTACGGCGCCGCACATCGGAGGGGTCCGGGCGCAGCCCGGGGAACGGTGGAAGGGTGGGTCGGGGACGGCCCCCGCAGGGACGGGGACGTCACGGCGCACCGGGCGGGAGGAAGGGGAGGCCCGACGGGGCTCCGGTCTCGATCAGGCGGAGCAGGGCGTCCGTGTCCGCGTGTTCCTCGATCAGGTCGCCGAGCAGGTCGAGCTGCTCCTCCCGCAGGGAGGAGAACGACGTGTCCGGGGCCGGGACGAAGCGGCGGCTCGCGGCCGAGGCGACCTCGCGGAGGAAGGCCCGCCGGAAGCCGTCCGACTCCAGCGAGCCGTGCCAGTGGGTGCCCCACACCGCTCCGACCCGGCACCCGTCCAGGAAGGGGGTCCCGCCCAGGACTTCGGCCACGCCGTGATGGATCTCGTAGCCGGAGACCTCCTCGCCCAGCGCCGAACCCACCGGCCGCGCCAGGGTCTTCTCCCGCTCGAAGCGGACCCGGACGGGAAGGAGCCCGAGCCCCGGCACGGAGCCGGCCTTCGACTCGACCTCGTCCTCGATGTGTTCGCCGAGGAGCTGGAACCCGCCGCAGATGCCCAGGACCGGCCGGCCCTCGGCGGCCCGCCGGGCCAGCGCGTCCGCGAGCCCGCGCTCGCGCAGCCAGGCCAGGGCCTTGACCGTGCCGCGGGTGCCGGGGACGACGACCAGGTCCGCGTCGGCCAGTTCCTCGGCCCGGTCCACGAACCGCACGACCACGCCCGGCTCCGCCGCGAGCGCGTCGACGTCCGTGAAGTTGGACATCAGCGGCACCGCGCAGACCGCGACCCGCAGCACGTCCTCGCCCACGGGCGGGGCGACCACGGATTCCCGTACGGCACCCCGCAAGGAGACCCGCAGGCCGTCCTCCTCGTCGATGCCCAGCCCGTGCTGGAAGGGGAGCACCCCGTACGTCGCCCGCCCGGTCAGGCCGCGCAGCATCTCCATGCCCGGTTCCAGCAGGGTGACGTCGCCGCGGAACTTGTTGACCAGGTAGCCCGCGATCAGCGACTGGTCCTCGGGCGAGAGCAGCGCCGTCGTCCCGAAGAAGGACGCGAAGACCCCGCCCCGGTCGATGTCGCCGACGACGACCACCGGGAAGCGCGCGGCCCGCGCGATGCCCATGTTCACGATGTCGGTCCGGCGCAGGTTGATCTCGGCCGGGCTGCCCGCCCCCTCGCAGATCACGGCGTCATACGTGCCCCGCAACTGCTCCAGGCAGTCCGTGACGATGCCGAGCAACTGCTCCTGCCTGCCCCCGTGGTAGCCGCGCGCGCTCATCTCGCCCACCGGCTTGCCCAGCAGCACCACCTGGCTGCTCCGGTCACTGCCGGGCTTGAGCAGCACCGGGTTCATCAGCGCGGTGGGCTCCACGCGGGCCGCCTGGGCCTGCATGGCCTGCGCGCGGCCGATCTCGGCGCCCTCCCTCGTCACGAAGGAGTTCAGGGACATGTTCTGGGCCTTGAACGGGGCCACCTTCACGCCCTGCCGGGCCAGCCACCGGCAGATGCCCGCCGTGACCACGCTCTTGCCCGCGTCCGAGGTCGTACCGGCGACGAGGAGGCCCCCGCCGCGCTTCGCGCCGCCGCTCATGCGCGCCGCCCCTTCTCCGTAGTGCGGGCGACCAGCGCCCGGGAGACCAGCGTCCGGGCGGCCACACAGGCCCCCAGCGCCACCCACGTCACCCGGCGCGACAGCCGCACCGCTCGTTCGATGTCCGCGACCTCCACGGGCCGCCCGGCCGCGCCGTTGAGCACGGCCCGGTGTTCGACCCGGCCCGCGTACGCCAGGGTTCCGCCCAGCCGTACGCCGAGCGCCCCGGCGAAGGAGGACTCCACGGGGCCCGCGTTGGGGCTCGGGTGCTTGGCGGCGTCCGCGCGCCAGGCCCGTACGGCTCCCCGCCGGTCGGGCCCGGCCAGTACGGCGGCCAGCGCCGTCAGCCGGGCGCCCGGCCAGCCGGCCACGTCGTCGAGCCGGGCCGAGGCCCAGCCGTAGCGCAGGTGGCGGGGGGACTTGTGGCCGACCATCGCGTCCAGGGTGTTCACGGCGCGGAAGGCCAGCAGCCCGGGGACGCCGGCGACGGCGCCCCACACCAGGGCCCCGACCACGGCGTCGGAGGTGTTCTCGGCGACCGATTCGACGACCGCGCGGGCCATCTGCTGCTCGTCCAGCGCCTGCGGGTCGCGCCCGCACAGGTGGGGCAGCCGCTCGCGGGCCACCTCGGCGTCCCCGGCGGCGAGCGCGCCGCCGATGGCGCGGGCCTCGCGGCCCAGCGAGGTGCCGCCCACGACGGCCCAGGTGGCGGCGGCGGTGAGGGCGATGCGGGCGGCCGCGGGCCGGGAGCGCACGGCGCGGGCGCCCAGCGCGCCGACGGCGGCCGCGCCTCCGGCGCAGAGCAGGGTGTGCAGGGCGCCCCGCGCGCGGTCGTCGCGCCACAGGGCACGTTCGACGGCGGCGGCGGCTCGTCCGAAGGCGGCCACGGGGTGCCCTCGGCGCGGATCCCCGAGGATCCGGTCGCCGATCAGGCCCGCCGTGACGCCGTACGCGAAGACGCGATCGGCACGCATGGTGGCAGGTATGTCCTCACTCAGGGTCCGCGCCCTGGTTCGACGTGTCCGGCGGCGAGAGTTCCTGGCTCCCGGCCGCACCCCGGCCGGAGGGCCGAGCGCGCCGGTGACAGTGGCGGGACCGCGCCGGATTCGCACCGGACTTCCTCTCCATGCCGCCGTAATGGCTCGGGCAGTCCACCACGCAGCGCGAAGGCCCGTCAACTCGCCGTTGACCTGCGGCGGGGTGGCGGGGGAGGCGGCTCCGGGCATGCGAAAGCTCCCTGCGGGACGAACCCGGAGGGAGCCTTCGTACGGGGCGTGGTGTCCGTCGCCTAGGCGACGATCAGGTAGATCCCGTAGGCCACGGCCGCCGCGCAGAGCGCGAAGCAGGCGTACGCACCGCTGCGGGCCAGGGTGGCGGCGCCGCCCTGTTCGGTGGCGGCCTCGTGCTTGGAGAGTCCCATCAGGCCCAGGGTGAACAGGGTCACCAGGACGACGGTGGCGGAGAGGCTGACCCCGAAGACGGAGCCGAGTGCTTCCCAGTCGATCTTCATACCGCTGAATCCTCTGTCGTTCTCGGGGTCAGACGGCCGCGGCCGGAGCCGCGGGAGTCGTCGTCGCGGCCGGGATGGTGGCCTTCAGTTCCTCGTCCGTCACCGCGGCGGTGCTGCCGGCGGCAGCGGCGGTCGGCGGGACGCTGACGGCAGCGATGGCCGTGGTGACCACGCCCGGCTCCTCGGCGTCGGCCGTGGCGACCTCGTTGACGTTGGTGTGGTCGACGACCTGGCGGCGCGAGATCAGCCAGATGGCGACGCAGGAGCCGACCAGGAAGACCGTGACGGCGCCGACGCCGATGTCCCCGGTGCGCATGACCAGCTCGGCACCGGCGGCCACCAGGGCCGCGGCCGGGAGGGTCAGGCCCCAGGCGATGAACATGCGGGTGGCGGTGGACCAGCGGACCACGCCGCCCTTGCGTCCCAGACCCGAACCCATGACGGCGCCGGAGCACGCGTGGGTGGTGGAGAGGGAGAAGCCGAGGGAGGAGGAGGCCAGGATGACGCTGGCGGCCGAGGTCTGGGCGGCGAAGCCCTGCTGCGGCTGCAGGTCGGTCAGGCCGCTGCCCATGGTGCGGATGATGCGCCAGCCGCCCAGGTAGGTGCCCATCGCGATGGCCAGACCGGCGGAGACGATGACCCAGACCGGCGGGTTGGAGCCGGGAGCGATGGCACCGCCGGCGACGAGCGCCAGGGTGATGATGCCCATCGTCTTCTGCGCGTCGTTGGTGCCGTGAGCCAGCGAGACCAGACCGGCGGAAGCGATCTGGCCGGCGCGGTAGCCCTTGGCCGAGGTCTTCTCGCCCATGCCCTTGCCGACCTTGTACGTGACCTTCGTGGCCAGGTACGCGGCGAAACCGGCGACCAGCGGCGCGGCGATCGCGGGGATCAGCACCTTGGTGACGACGACGCTGCCGTTGACGGCGCCCATGCCGGCGGAGGCCACGGCCGCACCGATCAGGCCGCCCATCAGGGCGTGCGAGGAGCTGGAGGGCAGTCCGACCAGCCAGGTGACGAGGTTCCAGAGGATCGCGCCGACCAAGGCGGCGAAGATGACCTCCGGCTGGATGCCTTCCTCGTTGACCAGTCCCTTGGAGATCGTCTTGGCGACCTCCACGGACATGAAAGCGCCGACGAGGTTGAGCACGGCGGACATCGCCACCGCGGTCTTGGGCTTGAGGGCGCCGGTCGAGATGGTGGTGGCCATCGCGTTGGCCGTGTCGTGAAAACCGTTCGTGAAATCGAACACGAGAGCGGTGATGATCACGATCCCGAGGAGAAGCGTTATGTGCTCCATTTACCCAGGCTTCTGTTTGACGTCAGTGGTTCGTGGACCGTAGGCAACCTGGATGAACGGAAGGTGAACTGCCAGGGTTCATGTGGTGTATCGGCACGGCACCCGATCGGGACCTTCGTCCCGGGAGGGGCGTTGATATGTCGATTAATGCATGTCACGGCGGGGTGTCCGCACGTTTCGGGGAGGGACTTCCGGTAGGTGCTCCCGTTCACCCGGGACCCCCGAAGAGACCTAGATCACCTCCCGTTCCACCCCTCCCGGCCTCCGGGCGGAACGATTCCCTCCGGTGGCCCGCCGCCCCGTCCGCCTCGACACTGGAGCGGTGCGTACCGCTACCGCGACGGCAGCCGCCGTCACCACGACCCTGCTCGGCGCCGGCGCGGCCGCCGTCACCGCCGTCACGGCCGCCGCGCTCGCCGGCCGGTACGCCGCCGACGCGGCCCTGCGGACCGAGCCCGGCCGCCCGCTCCCCGGCAGCCCCCGCCTCACCGTCCACTCCACCGCGGCCGGCCGGTCGAGCTGACCCGCTCGCTCGCCTCCCTGCGCCCCGGCACCTACGGGCTCACCGCCCCCGGCGTGCACGCCGTGATCGGGTCCGTCCTTCCCGACGCCCCGCACGGCCCCGACACGGTGGTGCGCAGGCTCGTCGCCGTCACCCACGGCAGCCTCGACCCCGGAACCCGCGTCACCCTCACCCCCCAGGTCCACCTGGGCAACCCCGGTACCGCCCTCGGGCTGGACCACGCCGACGTGGACGTCCCCGGCGAGCTCGGCGCGCTGCCCGCCTGGTTCCTGCCCGGGGCCCGCGACACCTGGGTGATCACCGTCCACGGGCTCGGGGCCACCCGCGAGCACCCGATGGTGGTCATGCCCTTCCTCCACCGCAACAAGCTCCCCGTCCTGGACCTCGGCTACCGCGGCGACCTCGGCGCCCCCGAGTCGCCGGACGGCCTCGGCCACCTCGGCGAGTCCGAATGGCGCGATCTCGACGCCGCCATCCGCTACGCCCTGCGCTACGGCGCCCGCCGCGTGGTCCTGCACGGCTGGTCGACCGGCGCCACCATGGCCCTGCACGCCGTGGAGCGCTCGGCGCTGGCCGACCGGATCTCCGGGCTGGTCCTCGACTCGCCCGTCCTGGACTGGCACGCCACCCTGCGCGCCCTCGCCGCCGCGCGCCGCACCCCGGCCCCCCTGCTCCCGTTCGCCGTCAAGGCGGCCGAGGGCCGTGCGGGCCTGCGCGCCGACCGGCGGGCTCCGGGGGCGGATCCGGCCGCACTGAAGGTCCCCGTCCTGATCTTCCACGGCCCCGACGATGCGCTCGCCCCCTGGGAGCCCTCGCGCCGGCTCGCCGCGGCCCGACCCGACCTCGTCACCCTGCACTCCGTTTCCGACGCGGCCCACGGAGCCATGTGGAACGCCGACCCGGCCGCCTACGAAGAGGCGCTGCGCCGCTTCCTGACCCCTTTCATGTGAAGCGCCGGGTGACGGACCGTCGGACGAGCTGTCCGAAGAGTGTGGGGTGGACGGGGTAGAGAGGGTAGTTTGTCGCGTTCTGTCCCCGAGGTGTCTTGTGGCAATGGCCGGTTCCGTTTGGGCTTTCGGCCAGTGACGGGCGAGACTGCTCACGTGACGTCCCGAAAGCCTGATGAGCAGTTGGCTCGCGACTCCAGACTCCGACTCGTCGCCCCGCGGTCCGTGGCCACGGCCCGCAAGGCGGTGACCGACCGGCGCACCCGGACCGCCCCGCGGCCTCCGGCGGGTACTCCCGCCACGGCCGACCTCGCGAACAGGGCCCGCGCCTCCCTCGCCGACGCGGTACGGCTCGCCCGCTGGGCCGAGCTCCACCTCGGCGGCGCGGACGGTGCCGGGCCCGCCCCGGCGGGCGCCCTGCCCGCCGCCGACGCCGAACGCGCCGCCGCTCAGCTGAGCCTGACACCGGGCCAGATCCGCGTCGGCTGGGACCGCGCCCGGCTCGCCGGCCTCATCGAGATGCACGGCGGGCACGCCCGTCCGGGCTGGCGCCTGCGCGCCTGGGACCGGGACGACACCGCCGTCCTGCGCGGCTGGGTCGCGCTCTTCGACGCGTGGTCACTGGTGCACCCGGCCCCCGCCGACATCGCCCCCGCGGTCGTCGCCGAGGTGGTCGAGGCCATGCCCCAACTCCTCTCCCTGCTCCAGCTCTCCGCCGGGCCCGTGACCGTCCCCGATCTGCTGGACCTGCTCCGGCAGCGCGTCGAGGAACTGCGCGACGAGCGGTGCGAGGTCCCCTACGAGTCCACGGCGCAGGCGGAGTCCCCCTCCGCGGGCCCGACGGGCTCCGCGCCGACGGACTCCGCACCGTCCGGTCCCGCGCCGACGGACTCCGCACCGTCCGGTCCCACGCCGACGGACTCCGCGCCGGCCGGCCCCGCACCCGCCGCGCCGCCCGTCCCGCTCGCCCGGCTGCTGCGCTGGGCGCTCGGCGGGCTCGCCGCCGTGGACGCCGTCACCCTCGGCCCCGCCCGGGCCACCCTCACCCCGCTCGGGAGCTGGGCCGTCTGGGTCAAGCTGGAGCAGATCTGCGTCGCCGCGCAGAGCCCGGCCGGGAACATCGAGCAGTCCGCCGCCGCCATGCTCCACGGCTGCGCACGGCTCACCCCCGGCCCGGCCCGCGCCGAGTACCAGGCCTGGCTGGCCGCCCGGCCCGTCGGCCACGCGGTCTCCGAGCTGCTGCTCGCGGCCCGCGGCGAGGACGCCCTGCTGCGCGGGCTCGCCTTCGAGGCCCTGCGCGTGGTCGGAGCCCCCGCCGAGCCGGAGGTGCGCAAGGCCACCCGCGAGGCCGCGCTGCGCCCCTACGCCCTGCTCTGGCTCGCCGAGCACGACGGGGTCGACCCCGACGAGGCGCAGGACGTGCTCACCGCCGAGGAGCAGACCTGGCTCTGGGTGGACACCGCGGCCGCCATCGCCGACCACGGCGAGGCCGAGCTGCTCGCACGCCACCTGGACTCGGCGGTGCGGACCACGGTTCCGCGGCTGCTGGACGAGGTCCGCGCGGTCGGGCACCCCCGCACCGTGCAGGTGCTGGTCGCGCTCGCCGCCGCCCATCCCGATCCCGCCCTGGCCAAGGCGGTGCGCCGGGCCGCCTTCCAGGTGCACACCGGCGGCGCGTAGACGCCCTAGCGCCCCGTACGGGCGCCGTACGCGCCGCCGGGACTTCGGTCAGACCTGCGGCGCGTACGTCCCGAAGCTCCACACGTTGCCCTCGGCGTCGCGGGCCATGTAGTCCCGCGAGCCGTAGTCCTGGTCGGTCGGCTCCATCAGGATCTCCACGCCGTGCTCGGCGGCCCGGCGGTGGTGCGCGTCCACGTCGTCGACCAGTACGTAGACCCCGGTCGGGCCGGCCGACTCCATCGCCTTGTCGAAGGCGCTGCCGGTGCCCTTGCTGCCGAGCATCACCATGCCGTTCCCGTAGGACAGCTCGGCGTGCGCCACCGCGCCGTCCTCACCCTCGTACGCCGCGACCTGGGTGAAACCGAAGGCTTCCGTGAGCAGTTGGATGGCGGCCTTGGCATCGGTGTACAGCAGGGTCGGACAGATGGACGGAACGCCTGCCATGACGATCACTCCCTCTCGCGCCGTGGATGGATGGTGATCCACGTCACAGCATGACAGGCGCCGCCGACACTCAGCGGAAGGTGTTGCACTGGGCCATGTCGCCCGTGCGGTAGCCCTGGTAGAACCACTGCTGGCGCTGCTCGGCCGAGCCGTGCGTCCAGGACTCCGGGGACACCCGGCCCTGGAACTTCTCCTGGATCCGGTCGTCGCCGACCGCGGCCGCCGCGTCCAGGCCGTCCCGGATGTCCTGGTCGGTGAGGCTCGTGATGAGGGGCTTGCCCGTGGACTCGTCCGGGGTCTTCGTCGCGTTGTGGGCCCAGACGCCGGCGTAGCAGTCGGCCTGCAGCTCGACCCGTACCGCGTTGCTGTTCGCGCCCTGCCGGCCGTCCTGGGCCTTCTGCAGGGTGCCGGTCAGGTTCTGGATGTGGTGGCCGTACTCGTGGGCCACCACGTACGCCTGGGCGAAGGGGCCGCCGCTCGCGCCGAACTTGGTGCGGAGCTCGTTGAAGAAGCCCAGGTCCAGATAGACCTGCCGGTCACCGGGGCAGTAGAACGGGCCGACCGCCGAGGTGGCCGCCCCGCAGGCGGTGCCCACCTTGCCGGTGAAGAACACGGTCTGCGCCGGGGTGTACTGGGCGCCGCGCCTGGCGAACTCCTGCTTCCAGAAGTCCTGGGTGCTGTTGATCACCGCCACCAGCCGGCAGTCCTCCTTGGTGTTCGCGTCCTGCCCCGTCTTGCAGCTCTGCTGCACCTGGGCGGCGGAGGAGGAGGTCGCCGCGGGCTCGGGACTTCCGTCGGACAGTCCCAGCTGCTCCGGGCCCACCCCGAACAGCAGACCCATGATCAGCGCGATGAGCCCGATGATGCCGCCGCCGACCGTGGCCTTCCCGCCCGGGATGCGGCTGCCGCGTACGTCCTTGACCTCGGAAGTGTCCAGATTGGCGTTGTCGTCGAACTGCATCCCGCACCGCCCTCCATTCCTACCTGCCAGACGGAGGGGCGTGTACGTGTCGGCCCCTGCGGCGAGTATCAGCCCGTTCATCCTCATACGCCCCGCTGCCCGGAGGCGTGTTCCCTGGGCCGAACGGGGGACGCGGCGGTGCGGACGTCGCGGGTCCCGGGAGGGGCGGGCGGGCCCGAAAGTAGTTGCGCACCCCCGGTAGAATGACTCCCATGGCAAATCTCCTCGCGGATTAGCGGCGTCGAAGCATCGCGTCCTGCCCCCCTTCCGCCGTCCCGACCCGCCCTGGAGTATTTCCGTGATCACCGCCACCGGCATCGAGCTGCGCGCCGGCGCCCGCATCCTCATCGAGAACGCCTCCTTCCGCGTCGCCAAGGGCGACCGCATCGGCCTCGTCGGCCGCAACGGAGCCGGAAAGACCACGCTCACCAAGTGCCTCGCGGGCGAGGGCACGCCGGCCGGCGGCAGCATCGCCCGCTCGGGCGAGGTCGGCTACCTCCCGCAGGACCCGCGCACCGGCGACCTCGACGTGCTGGCCAGCGACCGTATCCTGTCCGCGCGCGGCCTGGACGTGCTCCTCAAGAAGATGCGGATGAACGAGGAGCGCATCTCCTCCGGCTCGGGCGCCACCCGCGAGAAGGCGCTGCGCCAGTACGAGCGCCAGGAGACCGAGTTCCTCACCAAGGGCGGGTACGCCGCCGAGTCCGAGGCCGCGACCATCTCCGCCGCCCTCGGCCTGCCCGACCGGGTCCTCGGCCAGCCGCTGCACACCCTCTCCGGTGGTCAGCGCCGCCGCGTGGAGCTCGCCCGCATCCTCTTCTCGGACGCCGACACGCTCCTCCTCGACGAGCCGACCAACCACCTCGACGCCGACTCGATCGTGTGGCTGCGCGAC
The DNA here is from genome assembly GCF_045822005.1 of Streptomyces stoeckheimensis. Lineage (NCBI taxonomy): Bacteria > Bacillati > Actinomycetota > Actinomycetes > Kitasatosporales > Streptomycetaceae > Streptomyces > Streptomyces stoeckheimensis. The sequence continues at coordinate 6,831,897 of NZ_CP169550.1, forward strand.
TACCTGAAGACCTACCGCGGCGGCTTCATCGTGATCTCCCACGACGTGGACCTGGTCGAGACGGTCGTCAACAAGGTGTTCTACCTGGACGCCAACCGCGCCCAGATCGACGTCTACAACATGGGCTGGAAGCTCTACCAGCAGCAGCGCGAGGCCGACGAGAAGCGCCGCAAGCGCGAGCGCCAGAACGCCGAGAAGAAGGCCGCGGCGCTGAACTCGCAGGCCGACAAGATGCGCGCCAAGGCCACCAAGACGGTCGCCGCCCAGAACATGGCCAAGCGCGCCGACCGCCTGCTGGCCGGCCTCGACGCCGTCCGCGTCTCCGACAAGGTCGCCAAGCTGCGCTTCCCGGACCCGGCGCCCTGCGGCAAGACCCCGCTGACCGCCGAGGGCCTGTCGAAGTCCTACGGCTCGCTGGAGATCTTCACCGACGTCGACCTGGCCATCGACAAGGGCTCCCGCGTGGTCATCCTCGGCCTCAACGGCGCGGGCAAGACCACGCTGCTGCGCCTGCTGTCGGGCACCGAGAAGCCCGACACCGGCACGGTCGTCCCCGGCCACGGCCTCAAGCTCGGCTACTACGCCCAGGAGCACGAGACCCTGGACCCGGAGCGCTCGGTCCTGGAGAACATGCGCTCCTCGGCGCCCGACCTGGACCTGGTCTCCGTACGCAAGACGCTGGGCTCGTTCCTCTTCTCCGGCGACGACGTGGACAAGCCCGCGGGCGTCCTGTCCGGTGGCGAGAAGACCCGCCTCGCCCTGGCGACGCTGGTCGTCTCCTCGGCCAACGTGCTGCTGCTCGACGAGCCCACCAACAACCTCGACCCGGCCAGCCGCGAGGAGATCCTGGGCGCCCTGCGCACGTACAAGGGCGCCGTCATCCTCGTCACCCACGACGAGGGCGCGGTGGAGGCGCTGGAGCCGGAGCGGATCATCCTGCTCCCCGACGGCGTCGAGGACCTCTGGGGTCCGGACTACCGGGACCTGGTGGCGCTCGCCTGAGGCGCCTTCCGCTTCCGTGATCCTTTGCTTATGGATCATTCGGCTCAGGCGTGATCCATCATCTGAGTGAGTCGGTCTCATACCGCTCCGTGCTCGACGAAGGCCCCGGCCGCATCTCCCAGGATGTGCGGCCGGGGCCTTCCGTTTGTGCGCTCCGGCCCCTGACCTGGTGATTCACACCGGGGGAGCGGAAATGTGACGGAGGTCATGCGGCGGAAGAGAAGATTCCGTTCTGCTCGTGTGTCGACGGCTGAAGAAATGCCGCCGTACCGACCTTGCTGAATGGGTGGCCAGGAAGGCGGGGAGGGGTGATCATGAGAAGTCCAGAGCGCACTTCCCATGAGGAGGCACGGGTGGCCGAAACTCTGAAGAAGGGCAGCCGGGTAACCGGCGCCGCGCGCGACAAGCTCGCGGCAGACCTGAAGAAGCAGTACGACTCCGGTGCGAGTATCCGGGCACTGGCCGAATCGACTGGCCGGTCCTACGGATTCGTCCATCGGATGCTCAGCGAGTCCGGAGTCACGCTGCGTGGTCGCGGAGGCGCGACGCGCGGCAAGAAGGCGGCTACGGCCTGACCATTTGGTTCCCCTTGGTTCCAACGGTTTTCCGTATTCAGCTTCACGGTTCCAGTTCCACCGTCCTTCGGTGACCCCCGGTCGGCTCCATGGCCGGCTGGGTGGTTACTGTGCAGTCACTTAGGCCGAGATCGCGGCCGAACGACGGCACAACACCGGAGGCACACAGATGGCTCTGCTCGACAAGGACGGCGTACGGCTCACCGTCGACGACACGGTCGCCACGGTGACATTGACCAATCCGGCCAAACGAAACGCTCAATCCCCCGCGCTCTGGCGGGCGTTGACGGAGGCTGGAAGGTCGTTGCCGGGCACCGTCCGGGTCGTCGTGCTGCGCGGCGAAGGGCAGTCCTTCTCCGCAGGGCTCGACCGGCAGGCGTTCACCCCCGAAGGCTTCGAGGGCGAGCCGTCCTTCCTTGACCTGGCGCGCGGTTCGGAGGAACTGCTCGACTCCACCATCGCCGAGTACCAGGAGGCGTTCACCTGGTGGCGGCGCAACGACATCATCTCCGTCGCCGCCGTTCAGGGGCACGCGATCGGTGCCGGTTTCCAGCTTGCCCTCGCGTGCGATCTGCGCGTCGTCGCGGACGACGTGCAGTTCGCCATGCGCGAGACCGGGCTGGGTCTGGTGCCCGACCTCGGCGGCACCCAGCCGCTGACCTCGACGGTCGGCTATGCCCGCGCGCTCGAAATCTGCGCGACGGGCCGCTTCGTCCACGCCGAGGAGGCCGAACGGATCGGCCTCGCGAACCTGGTCGTCCCCGCGGGTGAGCTCGACGCGGCCGTCCAGGACCTCACCACCGCGCTGCTGGCTCCGCCGCGGGATGCGGTCACCGAGACGAAGGCACTGCTGCGCGGTGCGGTGTCGCGCCCTTACGAGGACCAGCGTGTGGCTGAGCGCGCCGCCCAGGCCCGCCGGCTGCGGGACCTTGCAGGGCTGTCGGACTAGCCGCGCCGCCGTTGCCGGGGGACCAGCCCCCGGACCCCCGTTCCTCAAACGCCGGAGGGGCTGGTTTGCCGCGCAGCGGCAATTCCAGCCCCTCCGGCGTTTGAGGAGCGGGGTCTGTGGCGGAGCCCCAGGGGGTCCGGGCGCAGCCCGGGGAACGGTGGAAGGGCGGGTAGGGGACCTTGCCCCGCGCAGCGGCACGCGCAGCCCCGGCCGCGTCGGGACAGGCGCCGACGGGGGTGCCGCCTTACCGTGGGTCGGGAGCCCGTACGCGCGCGAAGGGATACGAGATGACCGAATCCGCCGCCACAGGGAGCACCGCCAAACCCCCCGCCGACCGCGGCCGCACGAGCATCGCCGACGGCGTGGTCGAGAAGATCGCCGGTCTGGCCGCCCGCGAGGTGGCCGGCGTCCACGCCATGGGCAGCGGCAGCGGCCTCTCCCGTACCTTCGGCGCCGTCCGCGACCGCGTCCCCGGCGGGGCCAAGTCCACCGTCAGCCGGGGCGTGAAGGCCGAGGTCGGCGAGGTGCAGACCGCCCTCGACCTGGAGATCGTCGTGGATTACGGCGTGTCGATCAGGGACGTGGCCCGGGCCGTCCGTGAGAACGTCGTCTCGGCGGTGGAGCGGATGACCGGCCTCGAGGTCGTCGAGGTCAACATCGCGGTCAGCGACGTCAAGCTGCCGGACGAGGACGACGAGGAGCCGGAGTCCCGACTGCAGTAGAGGAGCCCGCATGAGCATGGCGGTCGTCGGCCTGGTGGCCGGCATGGCACTGGGGTTCGCCGGGTACTTCGGCGGGTTCGGGGCCTTCCTGCTGGTGGCCGCCCTCGGCGCCATCGGCTTCGTCGTGGGCCGGTTCCTCGACGGGGACCTGGAACCGGGGGACTTCTTCCGCCCCCGGGGCCGCCCCGGCGACCGGGACCGGGATCGTGACCGGAGCCGCGACCGCGACCGGGACAGGGGCCGGGACCGATGAGCACCCCCCGGCCCATCCCGCCCCGGGTGCCCGCCGCCGAGCGGGGCGCCACCCGGATCGCCGACCGGGTCGTCGCGAAGATCGCCGCCCGGGCCGCCCGGGAGGCTCTGACCCGGCCCGCTCCGGACGCGGCCCCGCCGCACGCCACCGTCACCGTGCACCACGACATCGCCCGCGTACGGGTGGTCCTGGAGCTCCCCTACCCCTCCGACCTCGCCGCCCAGTGCGCGGCCGTGCGCCGCAGCGTCGCCCGGCGCGTCGAGGAGTACGCGGAGATGGCCGTACCCGAGGTGGACGTCGACATCGAGCACCTGCGCCCCGCACGGCCCGCCGCCGGGCGGGACCGGCGGGTCCGGTGAGCGCCCGCTTCCGGTCGCCCCGGCGGCTCCCGGCCGCCGTGGGGGCGTTCGCCGTCCTCGGGGTGGCGGGGCTGTTCCTGTACGACCTGGCCGCCGTACGGGCGCACCACCCGGGCATGCGCTGGCGCGCCGAGCTCTCCCGCGCACTGGAACGGCACACCCCGGCCGACCCCGGCGTGCTGCTCGGAGGCGGGATCCTGGCCGCGGCCGGGGCCGCGCTGCTGCTGTACGCCCTCACCCCGGGCCTGCGCGGAATCCTCCCGATGGCCTCCGGGCACCCGGAGGTCCGGGGCGGACTGGAACGCAAGGCCGCCGCGCAGGTGCTGCGCGACCGGGTCATGGAGGTGTCCGGGGTGCGCTCGGTACGGGTCAGGGTGGGCCGGGCCCGCATCGGGGTCCGGGCCGTGTCCCACTTCCGCGAACTGGACGACGTACGGGCCGATCTGGACGCGGTGCTGGCCGTCGGCGTCGACGAGCTGGGCCTGGCCCACGAGGTACGGCCGAGGGTACGGGTGAACCGAAGGTGAGCCTCGGGACGGTGAACCGGGTCCTGCTCGCGCTGCTCGGCCTGGTCCTGCTGGCGGCGGGGGTATCGGTGCTGACCGCGTCCGGGCCGTTCGAAGGCCGCGACGAACCCCTGCTGGCCCCGCACGGGCCGGTCTGGCCGGCGCCCTGGTGGGCGGTGCTCGCCGCGCTCGGGGTCTGCGTCCTGCTGGCGCTGTGGTGGCTGCTGTCCCAACTGCGGCGGCCCCGGCTCGCGGCCGTGCTCGTGGACACCGGGGACGGGGCGTTCGCCGTGCTGCGCGGGCGGGCGCTGGAGGAGGCCGTCGAGGCCGATGTCCAGGAGGCCGTGGAGGGCGTGGCGCGGTGCCGGGTCACCTTGTGCGGGCGGCGCGGGGCCCCGACCCTGCGGGTCGCCCTGGAACTGGAGCCGCACGCGGTGCCGGCCGACGCGCTGGCGGCCCTCGCCGGACCGGTGCTGGGCCGGGCCCGCACCTCGGCGGCGCTCCCGGCCCTCCCGGCGGAGGCCCGCCTCCACGTCACCCCGCGCCGGGCGCGGCGGGTGACGTGAGGCGGAGCCGGGGCGGACGGCTCAGAAGCCGTGCCGGGAGCCGCCGTCGACCGGGAGCATGACGCCGGTCAGGTACGAAGCCGCGGGGGACAGCAGGAACGCCGCCGAGCGGCCGAACTCCTCCGGGGTGCCGTAACGCCGCAGCGGGATCCCCGCCTCGTTGCGGGTGCGCGCGAGGTCGGCGTCCCCGGACAGGGCGTCGAGCTCGCGGACCCGGTCGGTGTCGATGCGGGCGGGCAGCAGGCCGACCACCCGGATGCCGCGCGGGCCCAGCTCCACGGAGAGGGACTTCGCGAAGCCGGCCAGGCCGGGGCGCAGTCCGTTGGAGATGGTGAGGCCCGGGATCGGTTCGTGTACGGAGCCCGACAGGACGAAGCCGATGACCCCGCCGTCGGAGAGCTCGGCGGCCGCCGCCCGCGCGAGGCGGACCGCGCCGAGGAAGACCGACTCGAAGGCCGCGGCCCACTGCTCGTCGGTGTTGTCGGCAGCGGAACCGGGCGCCGGGCCGCCGACGCTGATGAGGATGCCGTCGAGGCGGCCGAAGTGTTCCCGGGCCGCGGCGACGAGCCGCGAGGCGGCCCCGGGGTCGGAGTTGTCGGCTGCCACGCCGACCGCGTTCGGGCCCAGCGCCTTGGCAGCGGCCTCGGCACGGGCGGCGTCCCGGCCGGTGAGCACCACCTTCGCGCCGTCGGCGGTGAGTTCGCGGGCGGATGCGTAGCCGAGGCCCCTGGTGGCGCCGGTGACTACGTAGACACGGTCCTTCAGTCCAAGATCCATGCCCGACACGCTACGCGGTCGCCACCGGCTCCCGCTCGGAAGAGGCGGTCCCGGCGGCGGCCGCCGCCTCGCGGTCGCGCTTCTCGCGCCGTACGAGCACGATCCAGCCCACCGGCACCGCGAAGGTGAACAGCCACCACTGGATGGCGTACGCCATGTGCGGCCCGATCGAGTCGTGGTCGGGCTCGGCGACCACCTCGGGCTTGCCGTCGGCCGGGACCGGGGAGGTGAGTTCCAGGTAGCCGCCGAGGACGGGCTTTCCCAGGTACTGCGCCTGCTGTGCGCTGTTGATCAGCATCACCTGGCGGTCCGGCAGGCCCTTGCGTTCCTTGATCCCGCTGCCGCCGCTGGTCTCGTCGGCCTTCAGCCGCCCGGTGACCGTGACCTCGCCGGTGGGCGCGGCCGGCACCGGCGGGTAGGCGCGCGGGTCGTCGCCGCCCTGCACCCAGCCCCGGTTGACCAGGACCACCCGGCCGTCGGCGAGGACCAGCGGGGTCAGGACGTGGAAGCCGACCTTGTCGTCGTTGTCGGTGCGCATCCGTACGACGACCTCGTGCGCGGAGTCGTACGTACCGGTGGCGGTCACGGCACGCCAGTAGTCGGCGCGCGGGACCACGTGGCCGGGGGAGGTGACCTCGGTCATGGGGACCGGCTTCGCCCGCAGGTTCGCGTCGATCAGCTGGTTCTGCGCGACACGGTGCTCGTGACGGTGGAACTGCCAGAACCCCAGCTTGATCATCGCGGGGATCAGGGCGAGGCCGATGAGGGTGAGGCACACCCACTGCCGGGTCAGTACAAAGCGGTACACGCCCACGACGGTACCCCCAGCGGCGAGGACCCCGGCGGCCGGGTGGCCGTCCGGGGTCGTGGCGGAGGTGGGCGGAGGGGAGGAGGGGAACTCGGGGAGGACGGGACGGGAATCAGACGCGGTCGGTGATGCCCACCTTCCCCTCCGCGCGGGCGCAGTGCCCTCCGCAGAACCACTGTCCTTCGACCTCGACGCCCTGCCCGATGATCTGGACCCGGCAGTGCTCGCAGATGGGCGCCATGCGGTGAATGGCGCAGGAGAAGCAGTCGAAGACGTGCACAGCACCCTGTGCGTGTACTTCGAAGGACATGCCGTAATCGTTCCCGCAGACTTCGCAACGTGCCATGCGCGGCATGCTGCGCAGGGCGGACCGCCGGAACAAGATCCACCGGGGTGAGTCGCCGAGCGTGCACCCGGCCGGCCCAACGTCCGGCCCGACGGGCGGCCCGACGTCCGGCCCGACGGGCGGCCCGACGTCCGGCCCGACCTCCGTCCCCCGGACCTCCCCGGGGTCAGTCCCCCGCCGGAGCCACGTCCCGCAGCAGCTGGGTGAAGGCCGCCTCGTCGACGACGGGCGTTCCGAAGGACTTCGCCTTCACCGTCTTGGAGGTCGAGGAGTCCGGGTCGTTCGTCACGAGCAGGCTCGTGAGCCGGGACAGGCTCGTCGCGACGTGCAGGCCGGCCTCCACGGCGCGGTCCTCCAGCAGCTCCCGGTCCACCGAGGTGTCGCCGGAGAACGCGATCCGCATGCCCTGCTTGAGCGGGGTTCCGTCCGCCCACCGCCCCGGGTTCGGGTACGGGCACGGCGGCCGCTTGCGCGAGGGCCGCCAGCTCGAGCTCGCCCCGTACGAGGCCTGGTACCCGACGCGCGGGGCGGCGGGGGCGTCCGACCACTCCGTCAGCGGCCGGCATTCCAGCAGGGGCAGCCGTACGTTGTCCCGCGCGGCCGCGTGCAGGGACGGACGGAACGCCTCCGCGAGGACCCGGGCGTCGTCGAGCGCGTGGTGGGCGCGCTGCTGGACCACGCCGAAGTGCGCGGCGAGCGACTCCAGCTTGTGGTTGGGCAGCGGGAGGTTCAGTTCCTTCGACAGGGCGATGGTGCACAGCCGCTGACGCACCGGCGCCGTGGCCTCGGCCCGCGCGTACTCGCGGGCGATCATCTGCCAGTCGAAGATCGCGTTGTGTGCGACCAGGACCCGGTCGGCGAGCCGGTCCGCGAACTCATCGGCGATGTCCTTGAAGAGCGGCGCGTCCTGGAGCATGTCGCTGGTCAGACCGTGGATCCACACGGGCCCGGGGTCCCGGAGCGGGTTGACCAGCGTGTACCAGTGGTCCTCGACGTTGCCCTGAGCGTCGAGCCGGTAGACGGCGGCGGAGATTATCCGGTCGTCGCGAGCGAGCCCGGTGGTCTCCACGTCGACGACCGCGTACCCCTGTGGGTACGCGGTCGGCCACATCGTCTCTGCGGTCGTACGGTCGGCGAGCATGGTCACAGAGGATATCGGCCCGCGCCGACACCCGAAGCCCTACGGCCTTTCAGCCCAGCTCCGCCACGAGGTCCCCGGCCGTCACCCGGGCGAAAGACCCGGGTACTTCGGCGGGCCCGGGGAAAAGCCGGTAGGCCGTCCCCGAACCCCCTTCGGGGGCCACGCTCGCGTGGGTCAGCGCCAGGAACGCGCGCTTCCCGGCGGCCAGTTCGGCGGCCTCGGCGTCCGCGTCCGCGGGGACCCGGCGCTCCTCGGGCGGCTCCAGGGCGCGGATCCGGGCGGCGAAGGCGGCCGGTCCCTCACCGTCCGCGGCCCGGTAGAGCCACACCTCGTCGGACATGGAACTCTCGGTGGCCCGCCGGATCACCGCCACCTCCCGGGTGCGGGCCGCGGCCCGCCACACGGTGAGGTCCCACAGCGTGGTGCGGGTACCGGAGGTGAAGTGGGTCCACACGTCCGAGGCCACGGCCGCGACCCGGTCTCCGCGCGGGGGGACGCTCTCGAAGTCGCCCGAGGGCGGCAGGCGCAGGTCTGCCCACAGCGCCCGCCGTGCTGCCAGGTCGACGACCAACGGCACCCGGGCCCGCGTCGCGGGGCCGCTCAGGGCGAAGCGCCGGCCGGCCGTGCGCGGCCCGTCCGCAGACGCGCGCGGGCCGCCCGCCGAGGGGGCCGCGAACCCGGTGACGGCCCGGGCCAGCTCCTCGAACGGCACCTCGCTGTAGCCGGACACGAGCGGCACCGCGTACGCGTCCCCGCTCCCGGCGAGCCCAGCCAGGTCCAGGTCGACGTACTCCGTCTGCCCGTCCCGTCCCGGGCCCGGGTTCCAGCCGTCGCCTGCGGCGTGCACGGCCCCGGCCCCGGACGTCCCGTACGCGGGGCGGTCGCGGTCGCACAGGCCGGTGAACCGCCAGTCGGCGTCGAAGAAGGCCACCGTCAGGTACAGGAGCGCCACCTGGTCCCGGGGCTCGCTCCAGTGCAGGAACAGTCGCAGCGTCCCGCCCTCGGGCAGCGCCAGGACGCTGCCCCGGGGCACCGCCACCGCGGACCCGCCGGAGGGCACGGGCAGTTCCGTGAGGCCGGAGTCCAGGACGGCCAGTGCGTACGGTTCTCCTTCGGCGAGGGCGAACCGGCGCAGCACCTCCGCCTCCAGCAGGGCCGTTGCCGCCGTGGCGAGCAGGACCGGAAGCGGCGGGCGGTCCTGCGGCACGGAACGGACGTGGCCGTCCGGTCCCTTGGGGAAGAACACGCGCCGCGAACCGGTCCGGTCCGAGGTGCGCCCGCGCAGGGCCCCGAGCGCGGCCATCAGCGGGCCCGCGCCGACGGCGGGGAGGGCGCGGTCCAGCTCCCGGACCAGTTCCGGGGCCAGGTGGTCGCCGGTGTGCAGGCGCAGCAGGTGGTCGAGGCGCAGGACGAGCTCCTCCGGGCGCTCCCCGGCCACCGCGGCGGCGGCGCCGGGGTCCGCCGCGGCCAGGGCCTGCTCCAGCCGCCCGGCCCAGGTCGCGGGCCGGAGCCGGTCGCCCTCGACGCGTACGGCGTCCGGATGGGCGGCGGCGCTTTCCCGCAGGGCCGCGCCCATGGCTCCGGACAGGGTGGTGCCCCGCAGCACGGCGAAGGCCAGGGCGGCCCGGGGACGGCGGGCGTACCGCTCGAAGGGGTGCAGGGTTTCGGCGGCCCGCTTCCAGGCCGTCGGATGCCGCAGCAGCTCCTCGACGAGGCCGGGGGCGGGCAGCGCGTCGAGTACGCCGAGCAGCGCGCGGCGCACGGGCCGGGTGGGGGAGCGGAACCCGCAGGGCGCGGGCGCGAGCAGGGCCGGGTCCCCTCCGGACAGGGCCGTGAGGAACCGCAGCACGTCGGTGGCGCTCGTCAACCGGTCGGCGAGCAGCGGCAGTACGGCGCCCTGTGGGGCGGGGCCTGTCAGCAGGCCGGCCAGGACCAGCGCGAGGGTCTGCGGTACAGGGATCCGCGCGGGCAGCCAGTCGAGCCCGGCCGGGGCCAGCCGGAGCAGCTGCGGCAGGTCGGCGTGGTCCTCGGGGGACAGCGGGGCCGGCCGGGCGAGCAGCGGGGCCAGCACCCGGGCGGCGTCGGCGGAGGGGTCGGTGCCGAGCCGCAGCAGCCGGAGCGGGCCGGGCGGGATCCCGCTCCCGTCGCCGTCGGGCCCGCGGTGCTCCGTAGCGGGGCGGACCTCGGCGGCAGCGGCGAGGCAGGGCCGGGCCGGGTCGACGGGGCTCAGGCAGACGGGGCAGCGGGTGTCGTCGGCGCCCTCCCGGCAGGAGCCGCAGACGAGATGGGCGCACGGGGCGAGGGGACGCACCGGCCGGCTCTCGGTGCAGAGGGCGCACGGCCGGACGGGGTCCCGGCGCAGCAGGGCCAGGACGCGGTCGGTGTACCAGCGCTCGGTGTCGCGCGGGATGGAGAAGGGGAAGCGGCGGAAGGCCGGCCGGTGTCCCCGGCCGTCGTCCGCGAGCCCGTCGGCCAGCGCCAGCAGGCGCGAGCGCTCCTCGGCGAGATCGGTCGGCGCGAGGACGGCCAGGGCGGCGTACAGCTCCCGGCTCAGGGTGTGGCCGCGTTCCAGGAGCTCGCCCTCCAGCGGGCGGACCCCCTCGACACCCGGCGAGGCGGCGGCCGGCGGCCGGTCGACGTAGACGGTGTGGAGCCGGCGCAGCATGAGCTCTTCGACGGATCGACTGACGGGCACGATCGTGGTTTCCCTCCGCGAACGGAAAACGGGGGCGGAGAGTGGGCGCGCGGACTTTCCGTGAAAGGGAGAGGATGCACGCCGGGGAGCCGCCCCCGTGGAGCAGATCCCACCACGGGCGGCCGCGCGACGGCAAGCCGGTTACCCGGCCGGTGGCGCCAGCAGGGCCTTCACCAGGGCCCTCAGCGTGAGCAGGAACAGCCGCTCCGGATCGACCGGCCGGGCCAGCGCGCGGGCCAGCGACGGGTCGTGCGGGGCGTCGGCCGGGTCCCAGAGCTCGCTCTCGGCGGGGGACTGGGCGGGGGAACGTTCGCGATTGCGCTCGACCAGGACGAAGCCGATGATCTGGAACTGGATCGCGCGCACCGCGTCCGCGGCCCGGGTCCCGCGCAAGCCGGCCGCGTGCACCTCGTGGACCAGGGCCTGCTGGGCGGGCAGGAACATCCGGTCGGTGAGGCCGCGCTCGTGGACCATCGCGATCAGGTGCGGGCGCTCGCGCAGCTCGCGGCGCAGGATCCGGGCGACCGAGAGGATGCGGTCGCCCGGGGTGCGGCCGGCCGGCCGGATGGCGCCCACCTCCTCCACGGTCCGCTCCACGAGCGCGTCGAGCAGTGACTCGCGGTTGCCGACGTGCCAGTAGATGGAGGTCACCGCGGTGCCCAGCTCGGCGGCGAGCTTGCGCATGGTGAGGGCGGCCGGGCCGTGCTGCTTGACCAGGGAGGCGGCGGCGTCCAGCACCTCGTCGCGCGTCAGCGTGGTTCTGGCCATCGTGACCGTCCCAACTTTCTGTCGATCCGTCAGATCAGGTGCGTGCAGGGGTCTTTACCCTTCATCGGTCCCGGTGTAACTGTGTTACAGAACCGACTGCGTCAGAACCGACTGCGTCCTAGACGAAGGATGGTGCGAGAGATGGCACGCGTACGGTACGGAGCGCGCACCGAGGCCGAGATCGCCGCTTCGCGCGAGAAGAGTTCCAAACTCCCCGACATCTGGTCCACCGGCGTGGTGGCCGTCTGGGAGACCGACCCGGACGTGGTGGCGGCGGTCCTGCCGCCGCCGCTGAAGCCCACCGAGCGGCCCCTGGTGCGGGCCAACATCAGCAAGGTGGACCTGCCGGGCTACCCGCTCGGTGCCGGTTCGGTGGCCGTCGCCGCCCAGCACGACGGGGTCGAGGGCTGGTACCCGCTGGTCATGCCGATGAGCATGGAGCGCGCCCTGATCGGAGGCCGCGAGGTCTTCGGCGAGCCGAAGAAGCTCGGCGAGATCACCGTCGAGCGCGAGGGCCTGGTCGTCCGGGCCTCGCTCGCCCGGCACGGGATCGCCTTCGTGGAGGTGCGCGGCGCGGTGGACCGCGAGCTGCCGCTGCCCGAGCCCACCGTGAAGACCGACTTCTACTTCAAGTTCCTCCCCGCGGTGGACGGTTCGGGCTTCGACGCCGATCCGGTGCTGGTGCACTGCACCCGCAACGAGAAGGTCCGCAAGCTGGAGCACATCACCGGCGACGTGGTGCTCCGGGAGTCGATGTTCGATCCGATCGCCGACCTCCCCGTACGCCGCCTCGTCGAGCTCACCATCGGCGAGAAGACCACCGACCAGCGGGGCAAGGTCGTCGAGCGGGTCAGCGCCCAGGCCCTGCTCCCGTACATCCACCAGCGCTACGACGACCCGATGCAGATCCTCGACGGACCGCCCGAGGGGAGCGTCTGATGCGACTCGAACCCGGACAGGTGGCCGTGGTCACCGGAGCCGCCAGCGGCATCGGCCTCGCCATGGCCCGCCGCTTCGCCGCCGAGGGGCTGAAGGTGGTCCTCGCCGACGTGGAGGAGGGCGCCCTGCGCAAGGCCGCCGACGAACTCGCCGCCGACGGCGCCGAGGTGCTCGCCAAACTCGTCGACGTCAGCGACCGCGACTCCGTGGTCTCCCTCGCCGACGCCGCCTACGAGACCTTCGGCGCCGTGCACGTCCTCTGCAACAACGCCGGCGTCGGCTCCGGAGCCGAGGGCCGCATGTGGGAGCACGAGCCCAACGACTGGAAATGGGCCTTCTCCGTCAACGTCTGGGGCGTCTTCCACGGCATCCAGGCCTTCGTCCCCCGCATGATCGCGGCCGGCGGCCCCGGCCACATCGTCAACACCTCCTCCGGCGACGGCGGCATCGCCCCGCTGCCCACCGCCTCGGTCTACGCGGTCACCAAGGCGGCCGTGGTCACCATGACCGAGTCGCTCTACGCCCACCTCAAGGCCGAGGGCGCGGCCATCGGCGCCTCCGTGCTCTTCCCCGGACCGCACATGCTGCGCACCGGCCTGTGGGAGTCGCACCGCAACCGGCCCGACCGGTACGCCAAGGAACGCCCGCGCAAGTCCCCGTACCGCAGCCTCGACCAGTACGAGGCCGCCATGAAGCAGGCCGGCCACGAGGTGAACTTCACCCCGGTCGAGGAGGTCGCCGACCACGTCGTCGACGGCATCCGCGCCGACCGCTTCTGGATGCTGCCCGACAGCGAGCACAGCGACCGGCAGATCCGCGCCCGGTCGCAGTCGATGCTCGACCGCGCCAACCCCGCCTACCTGGAAAGCTTCATCCTCGACTGAGGAGCCTCAATCGTGAGTGCGTACGAAGACCCGTACCTGATCATCTCCTCCGACTGCCACGCCGGGCTGCCCACCGAGCAGTACCGCCCCTATCTGGACAGCGCCTTCCACCCGCAGTTCGACGAGTTCCTCGGCGAGCGCGACGCCCGGCGCGCCGAGGCCACCAAGCTCGGCGTGCGCAACGAGGCCTTCGCCGAGAAGTGGTTCCACGACCACGAGGAAGGCCTCAAGGGCGGCTGGGACGTCACGCAGCGACTGAAGGAACTCGACGGCGACGGCGTGGCCGCCGAAGTCGTCTTCCCCGACGCCGACGCGGTCGACAGCCAGACCGCCGCCCCCTTCGGAGTGGGCCTCGGCCTCTCCGGGGACCAGGACCCCGAGCTCGGCATGGCCGGCGCCCAGGCGCACAACCGGTGGCTCGCCGAGTTCGTGTCGGAGAACCCCGAACGGCACTGCGGGGTCGCCCTGCTGCCCATCACCGGCGATCCGGACAAGGTCGTCGCCGAGATACACCGCGCCAAGGCATCCGGGCTCGGCGCCCTGATGATCCCGGCCATGTGGGTGGACAAGGCCCCCTACCACGACCGCCGTTACGACCCGGTGTGGGCAGCGGCGGCCGAGACGCAGATGCCGATCGTCACCCACTCGGGCTCCTCGCCGCGCCACGAGTACGGGGACCACCTGGGCATCTTCGTCTCCGAGGTCACCTGGTGGCCGGCCCGCCCGCTCTGGTTCCTGCTCTGGTCCGGGGTCTTCGAGCGCCACCCGGGACTGAAGTTCGGCGTCGCCGAGTCGGGCTGCTGGTGGCTGCCGAACCAGCTCTGGTTCATGGACCGGCTCTACCTCGGCGCGCACGGCGGCAAGAAGCTCTCGCCGTTCGAGGAGCTGAAGCGGCCGCCGAGCGAATACCTGGACCGGCAGGTGTTCGTCTGTGCCACCAACACCAAGCGGCGCGAGCTGGCCCAGCGCTACGAGATCGGCGTGGACAACATCCTGTGGGGCTCGGACTTCCCGCACCCCGAGGGGACCTGGCCGAACACCCGCAACTGGCTGAAGAACACCTTCCACGACATCCCCGTCGAGGAGACCCGCCGGATGCTGGGCCTGGCCGCGGCCGAGGTCTTCGGCTTCGACACCGAGAAGCTGGCGCCGATCGCCCGCCGCATCGGCCCCACCCCGGCCGAGCTCGGCCAGAGCGAGGACCAGGCGGCCGTCGAAGCCTCCTGGGCGCGCTCGCGCGACGTGGGGCGGCACTGGCTGACCGACAACGACTTCCCGGTCCTGGGGGTGAACCAGTGAGCCCCGACAGCTCCGGCACTCCGGTGACCGGCGAGGACCGCTACACGGTCATCTCCGCCGACTGCCACGCGGGCGCCGACCTGCTGGACTACAAGCCGTACCTGGAGAAGCGCCACCACGCGGAGTTCGACGCCTGGGCCGCGACCTACGTCAACCCGTACGAGGACCTCCTCGCGGACACGGCCGACCGCAACTGGAACTCGCAGCGGCGCCTCGCCGAGCTCGAAGCCGACGGGATCGTCGCGGAGGTGCTCTTCCCGAACACCATCCCGCCGTTCTTCCCCAAGGCCTCGCTGATGGCCCAGCCGCCGACGGCGGCCGAGTACGAGATGCGCTGGGCCGGGCTCCAGGCCCACAACCGGTGGCTGGCGGACTTCTGCGCGGACGCGCCGGGCCGCCGCGCGGGCGTGGTCCAGATCCTGCTGAACGACGTGGACGCGGCGGTCAAGGAGATCCGCCGCACCCGCAACGCGGGGCTGACCGGCGGCATCCTGCTGCCCGGCGTCCCGCCCGGCTCCACCGTTCCCGAGCTGTACTCGGAGGTCTACGACCCGATCTGGGCCGTCTGTGACGAGCTGGACGTCCCGGTCAACCACCACGGCGGCTCCGCCTCGCCGCCGCTGGGCGACGAGCCGGCGGCGCGGGCCGTCTTCATGGTGGAGACCACCTGGTTCTCCCACCGGGCCCTGTGGCACCTCATCTTCGGCGGAGCCTTCCGCCGCAACCCCGGGCTGAAACTGGTCCTGACGGAGCAGGGCTCCGGCTGGATCCCGGGCGTGATCGAGATGCTGGACTACTACCACGGCCGCCTGGTCGCGGCCTCGGCCACCGCCGAGGCCAAGTTCGGGGCCGGGCTGGCGGAGTCCATGGGCAAGGGGCCGAGCGAGGTCTGGCGGGAGAACTGCTTCGTGGGAGCGAGCTTCATGCGCCCCCACGAGGTCCCGCTGCGGGACCGGATCGGCCTCGACAAGATCATGTGGGGCAGCGACTACCCCCACGACGAGGGCACCACGCCCTACTCCCGCGAGGGCCTGCGCATCGCCTACGCGGGCCTGCCCCGCGAGGAGGTCGCCGCCATGGTCGGCGGCAACGCCGCCCGGGTGTACGGCTTCGACCTCGCCCTCCTGGACGCGGTCGCCGCCAAGCACGGCCCCCTCGTCTCGGAGGTCGCGCAGCCCCTGACGGAGGTACCGGCGGGAGCCACCAGCCCGGCCTTCGCCCGCGGGGGCTCGGTCCGGGTCTGGTGACCGGGAGCGCGCGAACGCCCCGTAGCGCCGGGGCCGCCTGACCCGGCGGTCCCGGCGCTCCGGGGAGGGGGCTCCCGGTGGAGCGGCTCAGTCCCTGCGGACGAGCCGCTCCGGCGGGATCAGCTCCGTACCCCGCACGTGGGTGCCCCGGCGCAGTTCGATCACCAGCTGCTCCACGGGCGCGAGCGGCGACAGGTCCACGGTGCCGAGGCATTCGCTCAGCACGAGCCGGCGCAGCGCGGGGAACTCGCGCAGCGCCTCCAGCGACCCCTCCAGCGCGCACCGGATCAGCACGAGCCGGCCGAGGCGTTCGTACGGCAGCAGGGCCCCGGCCGATACCGGCGCGGCGTGCCGGATCTGCAGCGCGGTCAGTCCCCTGAGCGGCAGCGAGCGCACCAGCTGCCGGTACTGCCCGCTCCCGGCGACGGTCAGCTTCTCCACCCGCGGCCAGCGCTCGATCCCGTCGAGCGTCATCCGGCGGGCGCCCTGCCACAGGTGCAGCGCGGTCAGCGAGTCCGCGGCGGGGACGTCCCCGATCCGGCGCTGCTCGGGCTCGAAGCCGATGACCAGCGAGCGCAGGCCGGCCGCGCCCGCCAGCGGGGCGAGCGAGAGGTCGTCCCGGAGGTAGCCGAAGGCGAGGCTGTCCGCCCGGAGCTCGCCCACCACCTCGATCCCGGTGACCTGCGGGCAGTCCAGGACGCCCAGGTGCCGCAGCGCGGACTGCCCGGCCAGCGGGGACAGGTCGGCCAGCCGCGGATTGCGGTGCAGGGTCAGCGATTCCAGGTCCCGCCGCCGCACGATCTCCGGCGGGATCGGGCCGTCCCAGGTGACGTGCAGCCGGCGGACGTGCCGGAGCCGGTCCAGGGCCCGTAACTGTCCGGGTGTCCGCACGTGCAGGTGGGCCGTGTTCATGGGGGCGTCCGCGAGGACCGTGTCCGCGTACACGTCCACGGGGAACCGCCCCCAGGCGTCGGACAGTTCGCGGGCGGCCTCGTAGCGGTCGTCCGTCCGGAAGCCCGCGATCACCTGGAGCGCCCGGTCGCCGCCGACGAGCGCCGCCGTACGGATCGTCGCGGCCGCCTCGGCCTCGACGAGCCCGGCCGGCTCCGGCAGCAGCTCCAGCACCAGTTCCCCGGCCTTGGCCAGCTCCTCGGCCTGGCCCGGGGTGCGCGGGGGCAGCAGGAGCGCCGTCCGGGCCGTCACCTCGCGCCGGACCTCCGGATCCAGCTCCGGCGCGTGTTCCAGGCAGGCGGCCGCGAGCAGCACGAGCCGGCTGCGGTCGGGCTCCGACTGATCGGCCCGTGCGATCAACTCGCGCAGCAGATAGGCGCGTTCATCGGGCCGGGCGTGCCCCACGGCCATCCGGACCACGTTGTCCCAGGTGTACTCGTGCGCATTGCGCACCAGGACGCCGAAGTCCCGTGCCTCCACCGCCGCCTTGGCGCCGAGGTAGTCCTGGAAGGTCTGGTGGACGAACAGGACCGAGCCCGGTACCGGCTCGCGGAGCAGCCCGCTGCGGATCAGCAGGTGGCGGAACACCGTCTGCGCGCTGCCCTGCGCCTTGACCTGGGGCATGGAGTCGAGGGATGCGGCGATCATCCCGATCGCCTCCTCGGCGGAGGCCTCCACCTGTCCGTTGCGGATCAGCCAGTACGCCAGCCGCTGGAGCAGCAGGGTCTGCTCGTCCCGGCTGAGGTAGACGCCCTCGACCCCGGAGATGTCCCGTTCGCTGTCGCGGCGGATCAGCAGCATGTCCAGAGCCGTGTCGTAGAGCTCCTTGCGGGCCCGGGGCAGGTGCATCCGGCGGTCCCGGTTCAGTGCGCACAGCAGGGCGCACATGAGCGGGTTCGTCGCCAGCCTGCCCAGGTCCCGGCGCGATCCCACGGCCTCCAGGAGCGCCTTCTCGTACCGGTCGAGCAGGTCGCGCTCCGGCCCCTCGCCCTCGCCGCCCGCCTCCGCCCGGGCGGAGGCGTGCCAGTGCGTGATGAAGGCGCCGACGTCGTCCCGGTCCATCGGCAGCAGGGCGAGGGAGGTGAAACCGTGGGCGGCCAGCCAGTCCTCGGGTACGGCCGAGTGGCGGGTGGTGACCACGAAGCGGGCCGCCGGGTACTCGGTGAGCAGCGCCCGCAGCCAGGACTCGGTCCTGTCGCGCAGCCGCGGAGGAACCTCGTCCACTCCGTCGATCAGTACCAGCGCCCGCCCGGAGGCGAGGAGCCCGGCGATCCAGCCCTCCGGGGGCGGCAGCGGGACCCCGGTCGCACCGAGCCAGTCCTGCGGCCGGGGCAGTCCGGCGGGGGAGTTGAACGAGCGCAGCGGCAGGACGAAGGGGACCAGGCCGTTCCAGTCCGGCAGCTGGGGTCCGAAGCTGTTCCGGGCGGCATTGAGGGCCAGCCATTTCACCAGCGTGCTCTTGCCCGAGCCGGCCGGGCCGCGCAGCAGCACCCGCTCCGTCGCGTTCAGCGCCACCTCGGCCTTCACCGAGCCCTGCAGGCCCGGCTCTTCCAGGAACTCCCCGCCGCTGACCGCGAGGCTGATGTAGGCCAGGTCCAGCGACCAGTCCTGGCGGTCCTGGCTGAGCGTCAGACCGTACAGCTGGACCCGCCCCTGGGCCCCGGCGACGTACCGGGCGTACTGCTCCTCGAAGGCCGCGGCGGCCTCCGCGTCCGCTGCGGCCCGCGGGTCGTCGCCCCGGGCGGAGTTCCCGTCCGGCGCCGTCCGGCCGCCGAGGCACCGTACGAACAGGTCCCGGTAGGCGGCCTCCGCCGCGGGGGTCAGTTCCGCGGGCGGCGGGGGCACGGGGACGGCCGAGGGGCCGTCGGCGGCGGTGACGAGGGCCCCGGCCTGCCTCGGGCCGAGCGCGGCGAACGCCCGGCCGACGGCGGCCACCGCCGCGGAGCGGTCGGGCTCGTCCAGCCCGGCGCTCGCCTCCGTCAGCAGGGCGATCAGCCTGTTGGCGCGGCGCAGCAGGTCGGGGCCGTTCTCCCGCACCGGCCTGATCCGGATTCCCCCCGGCGGCCGGGCCCTGACCAGCGCCCGCGCCACGGCGTCCGCCGCCTCTAAGGCGATCCCCTCGAAACCCGGTTCGTACCCCATCCCCATGCCCTCCCCTTGGCCCGGACACCCTCACCGGGAAGCATCTCGTGAACCGTCGGTAACACCGATGGATACCGATCGGTAACAACCCCTAGCCGAGCCCCCGAACCCGCCTCTATGGTGCGGACATGCCGAACCTGCCCGATGTCGTGCTGTGGTCCATACCCGCCTTTGTCCTGCTCACCGTCATAGAGCTGGTGAGCTACCGCATCCATCCCGACGAGGACGCCGCCGGGTACGAGACCAAGGACGCCGTCACCAGCCTCGGCATGGGGATCGGCAGCCTCGGCTTCGACTTCCTCTGGAAGATCCCGATCGTCGCGATCTACACCGCGGTCTACGAGCTCACCCCGCTGCGCGTCCCCGTCCTGTGGTGGACCGTTCCGCTGATGCTGCTCGCCCAGGACTTCCTCTACTACTGGCAGCACCGCGGCCACCACGTCATCCGGATCCTGTGGGCCTGCCACGTCGTCCACCACAGCAGCCGCAAGTTCAACCTCACCACCGCCCTGCGCCAGCCCTGGACCAGCGCCACCTCCTGGCCGTTCTACCTCCCGATGATCGCGCTCGGCGTGCACCCGGCCGCCATCGCGTTCTGCTACTCGGTCAACCTCGTCTACCAGTTCTGGATCCACACCGAGCGCATCGACAAACTGCCCCGGCCCATCGAGTTCGTCTTCAACTCGCCCTCCCACCACCGCGTCCACCACGCCTCCCAAGGCGGCTACCTGGACCGGAACTTCGGCGGCATCCTGATCGTCTGGGACCGGATGTTCGGCTCCTGGGTGGGGGAGACCGACAAGCCCGTCTTCGGCCTCACCAAGAACATCGAGACCTACAACCCGCTGCGCGTCGCGACCCACGAGTACGCCTCCATCGCCCGGGACGTACGCGGGGCCACCACCTGGCGCGAGCGCGCCGGACGCGTCTTCCGCGGCCCCGGCTGGCAGCCCGCACAGCCCGCACAGCCCGCACAGCCCGCCCCCGCCGAGGCGTCCGCCCGGGCCGATGCGTCCGCACCCGCCCCGGAGCACGCCGCGTGAGCGCCGCCGGATCCACCGATCGCGCGCAGTCCCGTACGCCCTCCTGGGCGCGCCCCGCCGTCCCCCCGGGCTCCGGCCCCGCCACCAGGGCGCTGCTCGTCGCCTTCGCGGCCGCCACCGCCGTGGACCTCGGATCCCTGCTGGCGGGCTGGCACACCGGGCACCTCATCGCCAAGCCGCTGCTGATGCCGCTGCTCGTCGCCTACGTGATCACCCGCCGCGCCCCCCGCCTGCTGATCGCGGCCCTGCTGTTCGGCTGGGGCGGGGACCTGGCCCTGCTCTTCGACGCCGATCCCGCCTTCCTGATCGGCATGGGCTCCTTCGCCGCCGGGCACGTCTGCTACCTCGTGCTGTTCGGTCGCCGCCGGACGGGCCCCCTGCTCGGGGCCGCGTACGCCGCCGCGCTCCTGTCCACCGTCACGCTGCTCTGGGGCGACCTCCCCGCGGAGCTGCGGATCCCGGTCGCCGGGTACAGCCTCCTGCTCACCGCCATGGCCTACCGGTCCAGCGCCCTGGGGCGGCGGGCCGGGCTCGGCGGGGCGCTGTTCCTGCTCTCCGACACGCTCATCGCCACCGGGGTCGCCGAGTGGCCCCAGCTGCCGCGCCCCGACTTCTGGGTCATGGCGACGTACGTGGCGGCCCAGTACCTGCTGGCCACGGGAGCACTCGCTCCGGAGCGGGCGTACGGTAGGGAGGCCCTACAGGGCTCAACCATTTCCTAGCCGGAGGACTGCACCACCATGCGCGCCACCGTCATCCACGCCCCGCACGACATCCGCGTGGAGGAGGTGCCCGACGCTGCGATCCAGCGCCCCGAGGACGCCGTCGTCCGCGTCCTGCGTGCCTGCATCTGCGGCAGCGACCTCTGGGCCTACCAGGGCGTGGCCAAGCGCCAGCCGGGCCAGAGGATCGGCCACGAGTTCCTCGGCGTCGTCGAGGAGACCGGCTCCGCCGTCTCCGGCCTGCGCGCCGGCGATCTCGTCGTGGCCCCCTTCATGTGGTCGGACGGCACCTGCGACTACTGCACCGAGGGCCTGTACACCTCCTGCGAGCACGGCGGCTTCTGGGGCTCGGTCGGCCACGACGGCGGCCAGGGCGAGGCCGTCCGCGTCCCGCACGCCGACGGCACCCTCGTGAAGCTGCCCGCCGACGCCGTCTCAGACGACCACCTGCTGACCGCGCTCCTCGCACTGTCCGACGTCATGGGCACCGGCCACCACGCCGCGCTCGGCGCGGGGGTCCGCAAGGGCTCCACGGTCGCCGTCGTCGGCGACGGCGCGGTCGGCCTGTGCGGAGTCCTCGCCGCCAAGCGCCTGGGCGCCGACCGGATCATCGCACTGGGCCGCCACACCGTCCGTACGGACATCGCGAAGCTCTTCGGGGCCACCGACGTGGTCGCCGAGCGCGGAGAGGCCGCCGAGGCTGCCGTGCGCGAACTCACCGGCGGCCAGGGCGCCCACTCGGTCATCGAGGCGGTCGGCACCGAGATGTCCATGCGCACCGCCGTGAACATCGCCCGCGACGGCGGGGCCATCGGCTACGTCGGCGTCCCGCACGGCAGCGGCACCGGCCTCGACCTCGGTGTCATGTTCGACCGCAACCTCACCCTGCGCGGCGGTGTCGCGCCGGTCCGCGCGTACATCCCCGAGCTGCTCGCGGACGTGCTCAGCGGTGCGATCGACCCGTCGCCCGTCTTCGACCGGGCCGTCACCCTGGACGAGGTCCCGGACGGCTACCGGGCGATGGACGACCGCAGCGCGCTGAAGGTCATGATCAAGCCCTGACGACAGGGCCCGAACGAAAGGAGGGGCCGGGCGGGATGTTCCCCGCCCGGCCCCTCCGTGTTTTCGGCGTTTCAGCGTGTCAGCGTTTCAGCGTGTCAGCGGATTCAGCCGGTTACTTGACGGCCTTCAGCGCGTCGACCACGCCGTAGCCGTAGTAGCCGGTCCGGCCCCAGCTGCTCTCGCAGGTGGTGGCGTCGATCAGGGTGCCCGCGGCGTTGTAGATCTGCGACGGGCAGTCGGCCTTGGTGGCCTGGACCTTGAGCATCGCCTGGATCATCGCGGGCGTGGCGTACGGGTGGGCGCTCTTGAGGAGCGCCGCGACACCGGCGACGTGCGGGGCGGCCATCGAGGTGCCCTGCTTGTAGCCGTAGCCGCCGCCCAGGACCGTCGACAGCACGCGGCCGTTGGCGTCCGGGGTGGCCGGGACCTGCCACTTGTCACCGCCGGGGGCGGCGACGTCGACGACTCCGAGGCCGTAGCTGGAGTAGTACGAGCGCAGGCCCTTGTCACCGGTCGCCGACACCGTGACCACGCCCGGGAGCTGGGTGGGCAGGTCGAAGCAGACGCTCGGGTCGATGGTGCGCGGCACCGGGGTGGTGTCGTTCGGGCTGGTGTCGTCGAGGATCGAGTCGCCGGCCAGGTCGTGGTTGGAGTTGCCCGCCGAGGCCACGTGCAGCGTGCCCTTGCGCTCCGAGTACTTGGTGGCCCGGCCGATGGCCTCCACCAGCGCCTTCTGGTCCTCGTCCGCCTTGCAGTTGTAGAGCCAGGGGTCGACGTAGTAGCTGTTGTTGGTCACCTCGATCCCCTTCTCGGCGGCGAACATGAAGCCGCAGACGACCGCCTCGGTGTAGAAGAGGCTGGTGCCGGGCTCGCTCACCTTGATGCCGGCGATCTTGACGCCCGGTGCGACACCGCTGATGCCGATGCCGTTGCGCGGGGCCCCGATGGTGCCGGCCACGTGCGTACCGTGGTCGCTGCCGTCCGCGTACGGACGCCAGGCGCCCTCGGTGGTGTCCGCGACACCGCCGACGCAGTTGGCCGACTGCTCCTTGGAGAAGTTCCCGGCCAGATCCGGGTGAGTGTCGTCGACACCCGTGTCGATGATGCCCACCGTGACGTCGGGGCTGCCATCGTTGATCTTGTGAGCCTGATCGGCCTTGATCGTCCGCAGGTCCCACTGGTTGGACTCCAGCGGCTCCTGACCCTCCTGGGCGGCCGCGGCGGCCTTGGCGGCGTCGGCCGCGCTCAGGTGCTGGGTCGCGCCCTCGTCGGTGGTCTGCACCGTCTGGAGGGGGGCGGTGCGGGTGGCTCCGACCGAGTCGAACAGGCCGCGGTTGGCGCGCAGCTGCTTGGCGAAGTCGGGGTTCTGAGAGTGCGCGACGACGACGCCTATCTGCTCATAGGCCGTCACCACCGTTCCACCGGCCCGCTCGATGGCCTTCTTCGCCGCCGTCACCGTGGCATAGGTCTTCAGGTTCGCCACGTACGACAGCTTCGGGCCGGTCGTCTCGGCCGTAGAGGTCGCAGCCGCGTCCGCCGTCGTGCTCAGCGGTGCGGCTGAAGCCGCGACCGAGGGCAGGAAGGCGAGCGAGGCGGTGAGCGCCAGGCCGACCGGTACGGCGAGAGCACGCCGGCGGCCGGATCCCAGATGAGCCATGGGTTCTCCAGATCATCTTTGAAAAAGCCGTCCGGGCGCGGTCGCGACGGACGGGTTCATGACAGGCGAACTTAGCGTTTCTGTTCCCCTCTGCGCCATTAGTTCGAGGAATCAGTTCCCAAAGAAACAAACAGGTGTTGAACCACCCCGACGCGCCGGACGTGCCGTTGACAGGGGGATCGGCACCACCGTCCCCCCACGGAGGTTGTTTTGTCCGTCATCCCCACCGCCCCCGCGTCACAAGGAGAGTCCCCCGTGACCACCGAAGCAGCGCCGCCTCCGGGCAGTCCGGGAGCGCCGCCGGCGACCCCCGCGGCCGAGGAGTTCGTACGCGTCCAGCAGAGCGCGGAGTTCGCCGAACTGCGCCGCGCCCACCGCTCCTTCGCCTTCCCGCTCACCGTGGCGTTCATCGCCTGGTACCTGCTCTACGTGCTGCTCTCCAACTACGCGGGCGGCTTCATGGGGACGAAGCTCTTCGGCAACATCAACGTCGCGCTCGTCCTGGGCCTCGGCCAGTTCGCGACGACCTTCCTCATCGCCTGGCTGTACTCGCGCCACGCGGCGGCCCAGCTCGACCCCAAGGCCTCGGCCATCAAGGCAAGGATGGAGGCGGGCGAATGAGCGCCCCGCTGTACGTGGCGGTGGCCGGGGCGGCCACGGCGGGCACGACCACCGCCGCCGGCGCCTCCGAGCACCGCCCGCTGATCATCACCCTGTTCGGGCTGTTCGTCGTCGCCACCCTGGCCATCACGGTCTGGGCCGGACGCCAGACCAAGGACGCCGCCGACTTCTACGCGGGCGGCCGCCAGTTCACCGGATTCCAGAACGGCCTGGCCATCTCCGGCGACTACATGTCCGCCGCGTCCTTCCTCGGCATCGCCGGAGCCATCGCGCTCTTCGGCTACGACGGCTTCCTCTACTCGATCGGCTTCCTCGTCGCCTGGCTGGTGGCCCTGCTCCTGGTCGCCGAGCCGCTGCGCAACTCCGGCCGCTACACGATGGGCGACGTGCTCGCGTACCGGATGCGCCAGCGCCCCGTACGCACCGCCGCCGGCACCTCCACCATCGTGGTCTCGATCTTCTACCTGCTCGCCCAGATGGCCGGCGCCGGCGTGCTCGTCTCGCTGCTCCTCGGCATCACCAGCGACTTCGGCAAGGTCGTGATCGTCTCGCTGGTCGGCGTCCTGATGATCCTCTACGTCACCATCGGCGGGAT
The DNA here is from genome assembly GCF_045822005.1 of Streptomyces stoeckheimensis. Lineage (NCBI taxonomy): Bacteria > Bacillati > Actinomycetota > Actinomycetes > Kitasatosporales > Streptomycetaceae > Streptomyces > Streptomyces stoeckheimensis. Next base: position 6,856,526 of record NZ_CP169550.1, read on the forward strand.
GAAGGGCACCACCTGGGTCCAGATGATCAAGGCCGTGCTGCTGATCGCGGGCACGCTGCTGATCACCTTCCTGGTGCTGCTCAAGTTCAACTTCAACATCTCGGACCTGCTGGGCCAGGCCGCCGACAACAGCGGCCAGGGGGTCAAGTTCCTGGAGCCGGGCCTGAAGTACGGCAAGGACTCGCTCTCGAAGCTGGACTTCCTCTCGCTGGGCCTCGCCCTGGTCCTGGGCACCGCCGGCCTGCCGCACATCCTGATCCGCTTCTACACGGTCCCCACGGCCAAGGCCGCCCGCAAGTCCGTGAACTGGGCCATCGGCATCATCGGCGCCTTCTACCTGATGACGATCGTCCTCGGCTTCGGCGCCGCGGCCCTGCTCAAGCGGGCCGACATCATCGCCTCCAACAAGGCCGGCACCACCGCGGCCCCGCTGCTCGCCCAGGAGATCGGCGGCGGCTCGGGCTCCACCGGCGGAGCGGTGCTGCTCGCCGTGATCTCGGCGGTGGCCTTCGCCACGATCCTCGCGGTCGTCGCGGGCCTGACGCTGGCCTCCTCCTCGTCCTTCGCGCACGACATCTACGTCAACGTGATCCGCAAGGGCAAGGCCACCGAGAAGGAAGAGGTACGGGCTGCCCGCTGGTCGACCGTGGTCATCGGAGCCGTGGCCATCGGACTCGGCGCCCTGGCCCGCGACCTCAACGTGGCCGGCCTCGTCGCCCTGGCCTTCGCGGTCGCCGCGTCCGCCAACCTGCCGACGATCCTCTACAGCCTCTTCTGGAAGCGCTTCACCACCCAGGGCGCCCTGTGGTCCATCTACGGAGGCCTGATCTCCTCGGTCGTCCTGGTGCTCTTCTCGCCGGTGGTCTCCGGCAAGCCCACCTCGATGTTCAAGGGCGCCGACTTCTACTGGTTCCCCCTGGAGAACCCCGGCATCATCTCCATCCCGCTCGGCTTCCTGCTGGGATGGCTGGGAACCGTCCTCTCCAAGGAGAAGGCCGACCCGCAGAAGTTCGCCGAGCTCGAGGTCCGCTCGCTCACCGGAACCGGCGCACACTGACACCCTGCGCCTGAGCGAGATGCTCCGAACACCGAGCGTGGCCGTGTCGTATTTCCCTACGACACGGCCACGCCTCGTCTCGTTCATTCGGGCACCCCTACATGTCACGGCCTTCGCGTAGGCTCGTGAGTAGCGCTCGTAATCTCATCAGCTATGGCGCAGACCTCTACAAACCGGACAGGGGAGGGGGCTCACAGTGCTTCTCGACACTTACGGCCGCGTGGCCACTGACCTGCGTGTCTCACTCACCGACCGGTGCAATCTGCGCTGTACGTACTGCATGCCCGAGGAGGGTCTGCAGTGGCTCGGCAAGTCGGATCTGCTCAGTGACGACGAGATCGTCCGCCTGATCCGCATCGCGGTCACCCAGCTCGGGATCGAAGAGGTCCGCTTCACCGGCGGCGAGCCGCTGCTGCGCCCCGGCCTCGTCGGGATCGTCGAGCAGTGCGCGGCCCTGGAGCCCCGCCCCAAGATGTCGCTGACCACCAACGGCATCGGCCTCAAGCGCACCGCGCAGGCCCTCAAGGCCGCCGGCCTGGACCGGGTGAACGTTTCCCTGGACACCCTGCGGCCCGAGGTCTTCAAGACCCTGACCCGGCGCGACCGCCACAAGGACGTCATCGAGGGCATGGCCGCCGCCCGCGACGCCGGCCTCACCCCCGTCAAGGTCAACGCGGTCCTGATGCCCGGACTCAACGACGACGAGGCCCCCGACCTGCTGGCCTGGGCCGTCGAGAACGAGTACGAGCTCCGCTTCATCGAGCAGATGCCCCTCGACGCCCAGCACGGCTGGAAGCGCGACGGCATGATCACCGCCGGTGACATCCTGGAATCCCTGCGCACCCGCTTCACGCTCACCGAAGAAGGGTCCGAGGAGCGCGGCTCCGCCCCGGCCGAGCGCTGGGTCGTCGACGGCGGCCCGGCCACCGTCGGCGTCATCGCCTCGGTCACCCGCCCCTTCTGCGGAGCCTGCGACCGTACGCGCCTCACGGCCGACGGCCAGATCCGTACCTGCCTCTTCGCCACCGAGGAGTCCGACCTGCGCGCCGCCCTGCGCTCGGGCGCCCCGGACGAGGAGATCGCCCGCCTGTGGAAGGTGGCGATGTGGGGCAAGAAGGCCGGGTCCGGCCTCGACGACCCGACCTTCCTGCAGCCCGACCGCCCGATGTCGGCGATCGGCGGCTGACCTCCGCCGTCGGCGACGGCTCAGAGCGACCCCGAGGGCTCGCAGTGGCTACGGCCGCTGCGAGCCCTCGGGCGCTTCCCACTCGTCGAGCTTCACCACGTCCTTGAGGAAACCGCGGACCCCCAGGAACTGGGACAGGTGCTCGCGGTGCTCCTCGCACGCCAGCCAGGTCTTGCGGCGCTCGGGGGTGTGCAGCTTCGGGTTGTTCCACGCCAGGACCCAGACGGCCGCCTCGCGGCAGGCCTTGGCGGAACAGGTGGGCGCGCCGGCGGCGGAAGCGTCGTTCAGGAGTGCGTCAAGGGGAGTCACGGCTCAACCCTAAGACGGAATGGCGACGCCGAGCAGCCACGGGGGGAGCTGCCCGGCGTCGGTCCGTCGCTCCGACGGGGGATGCGGAGCGCGTAGGCAGTATGTCACGCAGGACCCGGTGCGGTGCACTGGAACTTCATGATTGATCTGAGCTTTTCTTGAGGTTTCCGTCAGCCAGCGCGGGGCGCACGGGCGCCGGAACGAAGTGGGACGGCAGGGAGGGCGTCGATTCGCGCCCCGCGTTGGCGATGACCACCGCGATGTAAGGCAGCAGCGCCCCCGCGACGAGCGTCACGATGGCCACGGGCCGCTGCACGTTCCACAGGACGATCGTCGCGACGACCGACAGGGTCCTGATCAGCATCGAGATCACGTACCGGCGCTGGCGTCCGCGCACGTCCTCGGCGAGGCTCATCCGCGCCCCCGTGATCCGGAAGACCTCGGACCCGTTCCGCTTCGTCCGCTCCACAACCCACCACCCGATCGATCGCCGGACACTCCCCGGCCCGGACGCCTCCACGGTACGCCGCGTGCCCGCGGCCGGGCAGAGGGGGTGTCCCTCGAATGGCCCTGTCCGAAATGCGCAGTAGGCCGGACGGGTCGAGACTGGGCCCACATGCGCACAACGCGCCAGGAGGAGGCTCGACATGGGTTGGTTGTGGGCGATCATCGTCGGCTTTGTACTGGGACTGATTGCCCGGGCGATCCTGCCGGGCAAGCAGCACCAGCCCCTTTGGCTGACCACGATCTTCGGTATCGTCGGTGCGGTCCTCGGCAACGCCGTGGCCACGTGGATCGGCGTCAACGAGACCAGGGGCATCGACTGGATCCGGCACCTGCTGCAGCTTGCCGGAGCCGTCGTGGTGGTCGGCCTCGGAGACCTGATCTACAGCTCGCTGCGCGGCGGCAAGAAGCAGATGACCTGAGGTGACCCGAGGGCTCCCGCCCGCTCCGCGGCGGAGCACGACGGAGGGGCCGGCCCGGACAGTGCGTCCGGACCGGCCCCTCCGTCGTGCTTCCGAGCCGGCGCCTAGCCGGTGACCTCGACCGCCGCCAGGTTCTTCTTGCCGCGGCGCAGCACCAGCCAGCGCCCGTGCAGCAGGTCCTCCTTGGCGGGGACCGCGTCCTCGGAGGCGACCTTCACGTTGTTCACGTAGGCGCCGCCCTCCTTGACGGTCCGGCGGGCGGCCGACTTGCTCGCGACCAGCCCGGTCTCCGCCAGCAGGTCGACGACCAGGCCCGGCTCCGCCACCTTCGCCTGCGGCAGCTCGGACAGGGCCGCGGCCAAGGTGGCCTCGTCCAGGTCCGCCAGCTCGCCCTGGCCGAACAGCGCCTTGGACGCCGCGATCACGGCGGCGCACTGGTCCGCGCCGTGCACCAGCGTCGTCAGCTCCTCCGCCAGCGCCCGCTGGGCGGCGCGCGCCTGCGGCCGCTCGGCGGTCTGCGCCTCCAGCGCCTCCAGCTCCTCACGGGTCTGGAAGGACAGGATGCGCATGTAGGTGGAGACGTCCCGGTCGTCCACGTTCAGCCAGAACTGGTAGAACGCGTACGGGGTGGTCATCTCCGGGTCGAGCCAGACGGCGCCGCTCTCGGACTTGCCGAACTTGGTGCCGTCCGCCTTGACCATCAGCGGGGTCGCGATGGCGTGGACGTGCGCGTCCGGCTCCACCCGGTGGATCAGGTCGAGACCGGCCGTCAGGTTGCCCCACTGGTCGGACCCGCCCTGCTGGAGCACGCAGCCGTGCCGGCGGTACAGCTCCAGGAAGTCCATGCCCTGGAGCAGCTGGTAGCTGAACTCGGTGTAGCTGATGCCCTGGTCGGACTCCAGCCGCTTGGCGACCGAGTCCTTCGTCAGCATCTTGTTCACGCGGAAGTGCTTGCCGATGTCCCGGAGGAACTCGATGGCGGACAGTCCCGCCGTCCAGTCCAGGTTGTTCACCATGAGCGCCGCGTTCTCGCCCTCGAAGGACAGGAACGGCTCGATCTGGGTGCGCAGGCGCGTCACCCAGTTCGCGACGGTCTCCGGGTCGTTCAGGGTGCGCTCGGCGGTCGGCCGCGGGTCACCGATCTGACCCGTGGCCCCGCCGACCAGCGCCAGCGGGCGGTGGCCCGCCTGCTGGAGCCGGCGCACGGTGAGGACCTGCACCAGGTGACCCACGTGCAGCGAGGCCGCCGTCGGGTCGAAGCCGCAATAGAACGTGACGGGACCGTCCGCGAACGCCTTGCGCAGCGCTTCTTCGTCGGTGGACTGGGCGAAGAGCCCGCGCCACTTCAGTTCGTCGACGATGTCCGTCACGGTTCTGGGTCTCCTTGAACGAGATGAAACGAGGTGAAACAGAAAGCTGAGGGTTTCCCCGCCAGTCTAGGCGGGGAAGGCCCGCACCTCTCACGCTTTGTTGATCAGACTCCCTTGCTGACCGAGCTCATGTTGAAGTCAGGGATGCGCAGCGCCGGCATCGAGGTCCTGGTGAACCAGTCGTTCCATTCGCGCGGCAGGGTCTTCTCGGTCCGGCCGGCCTCCGAGGCCCGCGACAGCAGGTCCACGGGGGACTCGTTGAACCGGAAGTTGTTGACCTCGCCGACGACCTGGCCGCCCTCCACCAGGTAGACGCCGTCCCGGGTCAGCCCGGTGAGCAGCAGCGTCGCCGGGTCCACCTCGCGGATGTACCAGAGGCAGGTCAGCAGCAGCCCGCGCTCGGTGGCCGCCACCATCTCCTCCAGCGACTTCTCCCCGCCGGCGTCCAGGATCAGGTTTCCGAAGGACGGGGTGACCGGCAGCCCGGTCAGTTCCGCGGTGTGCCGGGTCGTGGTCAGCCGGGCCAGCTCGCCGTCCTTGATCCAGTCGGTCGCCGGGACCGGCAGGCCGTTGTCGAAGACGGACGCGTCGTCGCCGGAGCTGTGCGCGATCACGAACGGCGCGGACTCCAGGCCCGGCGCGTTCGGATCGCTGCGCAGGTTCAGCGGCAGCGGGGAGAGCCGCTCGCCGAGCCGGGTGCCGCCGCCGGGCTTGGAGAAGACGGTCCGGCCCTCCGTCGCGTCCCGGGCCGACGCCGACCACATCTGGTAGATCAGCAGGTCCGCCACCGCCGTGGGAGGCAGCAGCGTCTCGTACCTCCCGGCCGGCAGGTCGATCTTCCGCTCCGCCCAGCCGAGCCGTACGGCCAGCTCCGCGTCCAGCGCGGTCGGGTCCACGTCCTTGAAGTCCCGCGTCGCACGCCCCGCCCAGGCCGAGCGCTGCCGGTCCGGGGACTTCGCGTTGACCTCCAGGGTGCCGTTGGGCTGGTCGTGGCGCAGGCGCAGCCCCGTAGAGGTGCCGACGTACGTGGAGACCAGCTCGTGGTTGGCGAATCCGTACAGCTCGCGGCCGCCCGCGCGGGCCCGGGCGAAGGCCTCGCCGAGGGCCGGGGCGAAGTCCGCGAACACCGCCGAGGAGGTCTCCACCGGGGCGTCGGTGAAGTCCGGCGAGGACGGGGTGCCGGTGACCAGCGGCCGGGCGTCCTCCGCCGGTCCCGCGCCGCGGGCGGCCGCCTCGGCGGCCCGGACCAGCGGCTCCAGCTCGGCGGCCGTGACGGCGGAGCGCGAGACGACCCCCGAGGCCGTGCCCTCCTTGCCGTCGACGGTGGCGATGACCGTGAGGGTCCGGCCGCGGGTGACCCCGTTGGTGGTCAGGGCGTTGCCCGCCCAGCGCAGGTTGGCGCTGGACTGCTCGTCGGCGATGACGACGCAGCCGTCCGCGGTGGACAGCTCCAGCGCCCGCTCGACGATCTCGTGGGGCTTGGTGGTACGACTCGACGAGGTCATCGTCCGGCCTCCTGCGTGGTGTTCAAGATGTTCACGTCGCGGAACAGCGCGGACGGGCAGCCGTGCGAGACCGCCGCGACCTGGCCCGGCTGGGCCTTGCCGCAGTTGAAGGCGCCGCCCAGTACGTAGGTCTGCGGACCGCCGACCTTCTCCATCGAGCCCCAGAACTCCGTGGTCGTGGCCTGGTAGGCGACGTCGCGGAGCTGACCGGCGAGCTTGCCGTTCTCGATGCGGAAGAAGCGCTGCCCGGTGAACTGGAAGTTGTAGCGCTGCATGTCGATGGACCAGGAGCGGTCGCCGACCACGTAGATCCCGCGCTCCACCCCGCCGATCAGGTCCTCGGTGGAGAGACCGCCCGGATCCGGCTGGAGCGAGACGTTCGCCATGCGCTGGACGGGCACGTGCCCGGGGGAGTCGGCGTAGGCGCAGCCGTTGGAGCGGCCCAGGCCCGTCAGCTTCGCGATCCGCCGGTCGGTCTGGTAGCCGGCCAGGGTGCCGTCCTTGACCAGGTCCCAGCTCTGCGCCTCGACGCCCTCGTCGTCGTACCCGATGGTGGCCAGCCCGTGCTCGGCCGTCCGGTCGCCCGTGACGTTCATGATCGGGGAGCCGTAGGCGAGCTTGCCCAGCTGGTCGAAGGTGGCGAAGGAGGTACCGGCGTACGCGGCCTCGTAGCCCAGCGCCCGGTCCAGCTCGGTGGCGTGGCCGATGGACTCGTGGATGGTGAGCCACAGGTTCGAGGGGTCCACGACCAGGTCGTAGCGCCCGGCCTCGACGCTCGGCGCCCGCATCTTCTCGGCGAGCAGCCCGGGGATCCGCTCCAGCTCGGCGTTCCAGTCCCAGCCGGTGCCGGTCAGGTACTCCCAGCCGCGCCCGGCCGGCGGGGCGATGGTGCGCATCGAGTCGAACTCGCCGGTGGTGGCGTTCACCGCGACGGCGGTGATCTCCGGATGGATGCGGACCCGCTGCTGCGTGGTGGAGGTGCCCGCGGTGTCGGCGTAGAACTTGTTCTCGTGGACGGCGAGCAGCGAGGCGTCCACGTGGGCCACCCCGTCGGCCGCCAGGAGGCGCGCGCTGAAGTCGGCGAGCAGCGCGGCCTTCTCCGCGTCCGGGACCTCGAAGGGGTTCACGTCGTAGGCGGAGATCCAGGTCTTGTCGGCGTGCACGGGCTCGTCGGCGAGCTCGACCCACTCGTCCGAACCCGCCGCCTTGATCACCTGGGCGGAGAGCTTCGCCATGGCCACGGCCTGCGAGGCCACCTTGGCGGCACCGTCCATGGTCAGGTCCACACCGGAGGCGAACCCCCAGCTGCCCCCGTGCACCACGCGGACCGCGTAGCCGAGGTCGGTGGTGTCCGACCCGCCCGAGGGCTTGGCGTCACGCAGCCGCCAGGAGGCGCTGCGGATGCGTTCCAGGCGGAAATCTGCATGATCGGAGCCCAGCGCGCGGGCCCGCGCGAGCGCCGCGTCGGCGAGCGCCCGCAAGGGCAGCGCGGTGAAGGCCGCGTCGATGGAATGGGGCACGGAGGTCCTCCCGGGGGGTTGGGGCAGCTGGCACGATCATGTCGCGCCGGGGCTCGCGGTGCCTACATCTTTCTGTAGGGACTCGACAGAGCGCGTACCTAGGCCCTGTCGGAGCCGGATTCTCCGTAAGGGGTACTTGACCTATAGGTTTTTGGTATTCAGACCGCTAGTCGAAAGGGTGATCCGTTGAGCCGCTCGGTTCTCGTCACCGGAGGTAACCGGGGCATCGGCCTCGCCATCGCCCGAGCTTTCGCGGAGGCGGGGGACAAGGTCGCGATCACGTACCGGTCGGGCGAGCCCCCGGCGGAGCTCACGGCTCTGGGCGTGCTGGCGGTCCGCTGCGACATCACCGACTCGGACCAGGTCGACCAGGCGTACAAGCAGGTCGAGGACGCGCACGGTGCGGTCGAGGTCCTCGTGGCCAATGCCGGCATCACCAAGGACACGCTGCTGATGCGCATGTCCGAGGACGATTTCGCCTCGGTCGTCGACACCAACCTCACCGGCACCTTCCGCGTGGTCAAGCGCGCGAACCGCGGCATGCTCCGCGCCAAGAAGGGCCGTGTCGTCCTGATCTCCTCGGTCGTCGGCCTCCTCGGCTCGGCCGGCCAGGCCAACTACGCCGCCTCCAAGGCGGCGCTGGTCGGCTTCGCCCGCTCCCTCGCCCGTGAGCTGGGCTCCCGCAACATCACCTTCAACGTCGTTGCTCCCGGCTTCGTGGACACCGACATGACGAAGGTGCTTAACGACGAGCAGCGGGCCGGCATCGTCGGCCAGGTGCCCCTGGGCCGCTACGCGCAGCCCGAGGAGATCGCGGCCGCGGTCAGCTTCCTGGCGTCCGACAACGCCGCGTACATCACTGGTGCCGTCATTCCCGTTGACGGCGGATTGGGCATGGGTCACTGATCACCATGAGCGGAATTCTCGACGGCAAGCGCATCCTCGTCTCCGGGGTGCTGATGGAGTCCTCCATCGCCTTCCACGTCGCCAAGCTGGCCCAGGAGCAGGGCGCCGAGGTCATCCTCACCGCGTTCCCGCGTCCGACGCTGACCGAGCGCATCGCCAAGAAGCTGCCCAAGCCGGTCAAGGTGATCGAGCTCGACGTCACCAACGACGAGCACCTGGCCCGCCTGGAGGGCCTCGTCCGCGCGGAGCTCGGCGGCCTCGACGGCGTCGTCCACTCCATCGGCTTCGCGCCGCAGGACGCGCTGGGCGGCAACTTCCTGAACACCCCGTTCGAGTCGGTCGCCACCGCCATGCACGTCTCGGCGTTCTCGCTGAAGTCGCTGACCATGGCCTGCAAGCCGCTCTTCCCGGAGAACGAGGGCGGCTCGGTCGTCGGCCTGACCTTCGACGCGCAGTTCGCCTGGCCGCAGTACGACTGGATGGGCCCGGCCAAGGCCGCTCTGGAGGCCACCAGCCGCTACCTCGCCCGCGACCTGGGCAAGGAGAAGGTCCGCTGCAACCTGATCTCGGCCGGTCCGCTCGGGTCGATGGCCGCGAAGTCCATCCCCGGCTTCTCCGAGCTGGCGGACGTCTGGAACCACCGCTCCCCGATGGAGTGGGACATGGCGGACCCGGAGCCGGCGGGCAAGGGCGTCGTCGCCCTGCTGTCGGACTGGTTCCCCAAGACCACCGGCGAGATCATCCACGTCGACGGCGGTCTGCACGCGATGGGTGCCTGACCTTCCCGGTCCGCCCGGTTCGGGACGACCTGTTCCATCCGTACGGCGGCGGCCGCGCCCTCCCTTCCGGGAGGCGCGGCCGTCGCCGTTTTGGCGCGCGGGGCGGGGACCGTACGGGGCGACTCGATCAGATGTCCGCCCCCGGACCGGATCTTCTCGAGTCGAAAATCAGGACATTTGCCTGCAAACTGGGCCCGTCGGGATCTTCCCGGTTCCTGCGGGGAGGAGGTACGGGAGTGCGCGCGAGGCGGAGCCGAGCGGTATCCCTGCTGGTCACCTCGGTGGTCCTGACCGGATTCCTGCTCCCGGGAGCCGTCGCGCAGGACGAGGGGCCCGCCCCGGCGCCCGGTACGGACGTCCAGGCCCCGGCCGTGGTCGACCTGGCCCAGATCCCCGCCGAACCGCCCGTACAGCCCGCGAAGCCCGCCGCCCGGGAGCTCTTCGGGGCCGACTGCGACACCGAGATCAACGGTTCGCAGGTGGTCGCGTTCTGCCACAACGCCTATCCCCAGACCGACCTGGTCCGCCTGCACGTGGAGTGCGACCGCTGGTGGGACGTGGACGGGGACGGCGCCGCCGTGGCCGTCGGCCCGGCGGGCCGGGTGGAGCTCTCCGGCCGCTGCTGGAAGGAAGTACGCTCCGCCTGGGTCAGCCACCAGCGGCAGTGACCCCCATGGGCCGCCGCCCCTCCTTGGCCAGGCAGACGAACGGATAGCCGGCCGCCTCCGAGGCCGCCGCGTCCCCGTCCCCGCGCCGGATCGCCTCGATCAGCCGGGCGTGGTCCAGGTGCGAGGCGGGATCGAGCTCCGTACCCACGTCGGTGCGCAGCCAGTCGGCCACCAGATCGCCGAGGTCCGCGTACAGCTCGATGAGCACGTCGTTGTGCGAGGCCGCCACCACCGCCATGTGCAGGGCCACGTCCGCCGCGATGAACGGCTCCGCGTCCCCGCCCGACCACGCCTCCTCGCGCCGCGCCAGCAGCGCGTCCAGCTGTACGAGATCCCGCGCCGTCCGCCGCTCCGCCGCGAGACGGGCCGCCGAGGCCTCCAGCGTCGAGCGCAGCTCCGCGATGTGCCGGGGATCGGCGCCGGCGAAGCGGCGGTGCATGACGCCGGCCAGCTCGCTGGTGGCGATGACGTACGTCCCCGAGCCCTGGCGGATGTCGAGGAGGCCGTTGTGTGCGAGGGCCCGGACGGCCTCCCGCACGGTGTTGCGGGCGACGCCCATCAGTTCCACGAGCTCCGGCTCGGTGGGGATGCGGGAGCCCACGGGCCATTCGCCGGTGGTGATCTGGTTCCTGAGCTGGGTGATCACCTGGTCGACGAGCGCGGATCGCCGGGGCGAGGTCAGCGGCATGCGGTCGGGGTTCCTCTCGGGACGGGAGCGGTGCGCGTGACGGGAACGATACGGCCGCGGGGTGGACAGCCAATCATCCCATGATTCTATGATGGTCGAATGTCCGACGAAGAAGTCCAGATCCTGAACCGGCCCCAGGCCGCGCGCACGGCATCCCAGCAGCCCCTTCCCGCCCCCGCCACCACCCCGCAGCCGGCGTGGCTCGGACCCGTGCTCCTCGTCGGCATCGTGCTGGCCGCCCTCAACCTGCGGCCCGCCATCACCAGCCTCGGCGCCCTGTTCGAGGAGACCCGCGAGGGCCTCGGCATGAGCGGGACCGTCGCCGGACTCATCACCTCCGTACCCGCCCTCTGCTTCGCCGTCTTCGGCGTCACCGCGCCCCGGCTCTCCCGCCGCTTCGGCCCGGCCGCCGTCGTCTGCGCCGGCATGGCCGCCGTCGCCGCGGGCCTGCTGATCCGGCCCTTCGCGACCAACGCCGCCGGATTCCTCGCGGCCAGCGCCCTGACCCTGGCGGGCATAGCCCTGACCAACGTGCTCCTGCCGGTGATCGTCAAGCGCTGGTTCCCCGACCGGGTCGGCACCATGACGGGGCTCTACTCCATGGCCCTGGCCGCCGGCACCTCGCTCGCCGCTGCGGCGACGGTCCCGATGACCCAGGCCCTCGGCGGCAGCTGGCGCACCGGCCTGCTGGTGTGGGGCTTCCTCGCCCTGGCGGCCGTCCTGCCCTGGCTGGCCATCGGCGCGGCGGCCCGCAAGGAGAAGGCCGCGGCCTCCGGCGTACCGGCCGCTCGTCCCGACGCCGGGCCCGGCGTGATGCGCAGCCGCACCGCGTGGGCCCTCGCCTGCTACTTCGGACTCCAGGCCACGGGCGCGTACATCACCATGGGCTGGCTCCCGCAGATCTTCCGCGACGCAGGGGTCTCCGCCTCCACGGCGGGCGTCCTGCTCGCCGTCACCATGGTCATGGGCGTCCCGCTCGCCTTCGTCATCCCGGGCCTCGCCGGCCGGATGAAGAACCAGGGCCCCATCGCCGTCGGCCTCGGCCTCTTCGGCCTCGTCGGCTACCTGGGGCTCTACTTCGCCCCCGCCGGCGGCGCGTGGGCCTGGGCCCTCCTGCTCGGCGTCTCCAACTGCGCCTTCCCGCTCGTCATCACCATGATCGGACTGCGGGCCAAGTCCCCGGCCGGTGTCGTCAAGCTGTCCGCCTTCGCCCAGAGCACCGGCTACCTCATCTCCATCCCCGGGCCGCTCCTCATCGGCACCCTCTACCAGCACACCGGCGGCTGGGACCTGCCCCTCGCCCTGATGGCCGGTCTGCTCGTCCCGCAGATCGCGCTCGGCGTGCTGGCGGGCCGGGACCGCACGATCGAGGACGAATGCGGCATGCGAGACTGATCGGCATGTCGCCCGTACTCGAACCGAACCCCCAGAACGGCCACCGGAAGCTCGGCCTCGTGCTGGGCGCGATGCTGCTCGTGACCGTGATCATCGCCGTCCTCGCCACCCTCGCCTCTCCCTAGGGGGTGGGGTTAACCCCCCAACCCCTAGGGGGTCAGGCTCAGGGACATCTGGGGTGCGTCCCGGATGGGAACCGCCTGCTCGAATCCTTAGATTCGAAGAGCAAGAGCGAGCCCGCCCGACGCACCCCACGGAGGCGGCCATGTCGGCCCCCACACACCTGGCCCCCGGCCACCCGTCCGCACCCCGCGCCGCCGGGGCCGACGTACGGCTGCCCTGGTGGGCGCTCGCCCTACCCGCCCTCGCCTTCGGCTTCCTGCTCATACTCCTCGCCGGATCCGGTCAGGCCCACGCCGCCTCCGGCGAAGGCTCCGCGCTCGTCCAGGTCACCGAACGGCTGCTGAGCGCCGTCGGCTGACGGGCCGCCAGCAACCCGGAACCCACCCGCGCGGCCGTGAGCCGGGGGACACCCCCTGCCTGCCACACCTGCGGGGGGACCCCCTCAACACCCTGCGCCCCGTGGCTCGATTCATGCGAAGCTGGGAGCCATGAGCGCCGACACACCCCGCAGGATCGTCCTCCTCCGGCACGCCAAGGCCGAATGGTCGGACGGCACGGACCACGACCGCCCCCTGGCAGAACGCGGCCGTCACGACGCCCCGGCCGCGGGCCAGAAACTGGCTCAGACCGGCATCACCTTCGACCTGGCCCTCTGCTCCAGCGCGGCCCGGACCAGGGAGACCTGGAAGCTGGCCGTCCAGGAGCTGCCGCACCGGCCGAAGACCACGTACGAGGAACGGCTCTACGAGGCCTCGCTGGGCGAGCTCATCGCCCTGGTCAACGAGACCTCCGACGAGGTCAAGAACCTTCTGGTCATCGGCCACAACCCCGGCATGCACGCCCTGGCCGACGCCCTCGCGGGCAGCGCGCAGGGCGACGTGCTCGCCCGGATGAACCGCAGCGGCTTCCCGACCTCCGGGATCGCCGTCGTCTCCTTCACCGGCTCGTGGAAGTCCGTGGAACACGGCGTGGGCACCCTGCTGGACTTCTGGACCCCGCACAGCTGACGCGCACGCCCCGACGACTCCGCCGACGCAGCGGGCCCCGGCACTTCGACAGTGCCGGGGCCCGCTCCGTCGTAGGGGGACGGACGTCTTCGTCACGCCAGGTCGGCGGCCTCGACCTCTTCGCGGGTGATCCCGAGCAGGTAGAGCACGGCGTCCAGGAAGGGCACGTTCACCGCGGTGTGCGCGGCCTGGCGGACCACCGGCTTGGCACAGAAGGCCACGCCCAGCCCGGCCGCGTTCAGCATGTCCAGATCGTTGGCACCGTCACCGATGGCCACCGTCTGGGCCAGCGGTACGCCGGCCTCCGCGGCGAAGCGGCGCAGCAGCCGGGCCTTGCCGGCCCGGTCCACGATCTCGCCGGTGACCTTGCCCGTCAGCTTTCCGTCGACGATCTCCAGGGTGTTGGCCGAGGCGAAGTCCAGCCCGAGCTTCTCCCGCAGATCGTCCGTCACCTGCGTGAACCCGCCGGAGACCACGCCCACCTGATACCCGAGGCGCTTGAGGGTGCGGATCAGCGTCCGGGCGCCCGGGGTGAGGCGCACCTCGGAGCGGACCTTGTCCACCACGGAGGCGTCCAGCCCGGCCAGCAGCGCGACCCGGGCGTGCAGCGACTGCTCGAAGTCCAGCTCCCCGCGCATGGCCCGCTCGGTCACCTCGGCGACCTCGGCCTCGCAGCCGGCGTGGGCGGCGAAGAGCTCGATGACCTCGTCCTGGATCAGGGTCGAGTCCACGTCCATGACGACGAGGCGCTGGGCCCGCCGGTGCAGCCCGGCCGAGACCACGGCCACGTCGACGCCGATCTGCGCGGCGGCGGTGGCCAGCGCGGTGCGCAGCGGCTCGGTCGCGGTGCCGGAGACGGCGAACTCCACGGCCGTCACCGGATACTTCGCGAGCCGGAAGATGCGGTCGATGTTGCCGCCGGTCGCGGTGATCCGCGCGGCGATGGCGGCCGTGGACTCGGCGGTGAGCGGATGCCCGAGCACGGTGACGTGCGAACGGCCACTGCCGCGCGGCCGGTTGTCACCGGTGCCGGAGAGGATCTCGGCCTGCAGTTTGAGGGACTCGGCCCAGCTGTGGACGGTGGCCCGCAGCTCGCCCTCGGTGCCGGCGGTCGGATGGGTGACGAGGGCGCACAGGACGATGCGGCCTCGGGTGACGACCTGCTCGATGTCGACGACGTCGACGGAGTAGGCGGCGAGGGTGTCGAACAGCCCGGCGGTGATCCCGGGACGGTCCTTGCCGAAGATCTTGACGAGGAGGGTGGGGACGTCGGAGGTCTGCGAAGCGCTCATGGTGCCTTCACCGTATCTCCCCGGCCTGTGCGCACGGAGCCCCGTCCCACCTGGCGGAACCGTTTCGCTCCGTACGGACGTGCGGACGCCACACGGTGGACGTGTGGAGGTCGTGCGGTGGCCATGGGCGGGCCCTGGAGCGGGTGCGTGGAGATCCCGCGACGGGACGAAGCGATGCCCCGGCCCGCCCGGAGGCATGCCGGAGCGTCCCGAAACACACCATCCGGGGGGCTTTCGACCCCCTCGGCAGGGCCTTCCGGGCGCCGCCGAGTGGCCCGGATTCCCCTTGTGGCCGTGCGCCTGAAATAGTTCCCCCGGATGTTCGCCATCCCTAGACTCCCAGACGTCATGGGGGATTCTCGGGGGACTTAAGTGGGGCTGGAGTGCCGGAACTCGTACTGGAATTGAATGGAAGGACCTGGACGCTCGATCCGTCCAGGTCGTACTCGCTGGGGCGCGATCCCCAGGGAGACGTGGTGATCGATGACGCCAGGGTGTCGTGGCGGCACGCCACCATCGCCTGGAACGGGCGAGGTTGGGGAATCGAGGACCACGGAAGCACCAACGGCACGTACGTGCGCGGGGCGAGGGTCCAGCAGGCCGAGCTGGTGCCCGGCACGCCGGTGCACCTCGGCAACGCCACCGACGGGCCGAGGCTGAATCCCGTCGCGGGCGCGGGCGCCGCCGCGCCGCAGCCGGCCGTGGCGCAGCAGTCGCCCGCCCAGGCGTACGCGCAGCAGCCGCAGGCCCAGCAGCAGGCACCGCAGCAGCAGGCCCAGCAGCCCTGGGAGCAGCAGGTCCAGCAGGCCCCGCCGTTCCCGCAGCAGCAGGCCCAGCAGCCGCACCAGGCGCAGCCCTTCCCGCAGCAGCAGCACCAGCCGCACCAGCAGCAGCCGGGCGGCGGCGGTACCCCGGGCTACGGAGACCACCGCAGCCCGACGACGTTCCACCAGCTCGCGCTGGGCCACGTCATGCGCATCGGCCGTGCGCTGGAGAACGAGCTGGTGGTCTCCGACCTCCAGGTCTCCCGCCACCACGCGGAATTCCGCTCGATGCCGGGCGGCCGCTTCGAGATCCGCGACCTCGGCAGCCACAACGGCACCTACGTCAACGGCCAGCCGCTGGCGAAGTCCGGCACCGCGCTGCTCGGCCCGAACGACATCGTCGGCGTCGGCCACTCGACCTTCCGGATCGTCGGCGACCGCCTCGAGGAGTTCGTCGACACCGGTGACGTCTCCTTCTCGGCCCGCCACCTCACGGTCACGGTCGACGGCGGCAAGCAGATCCTCAAGGACGTCACCTTCGGCGTCCCCGAGAAGTCGCTGATCGGCGTCATCGGCCCCTCCGGCTCCGGCAAGTCGACGCTCCTCAAGGCGCTGACCGGCTACCGCCCGGCCAACGAGGGCGACGTCCTCTACGACAACCGCAACCTGTACAAGCAGTTCGCGGAGCTCCGCCAGCGCATCGGCCTGGTCCCGCAGGACGACATCCTGCACAAGGAGCTGAAGGTCAGCACCGCCCTCAAGTACGCGGCCAAGCTCCGCTTCCCGGGCGACACCGCCGAGTCCGAGCGCGCCGCCCGCATCAACGAGGTGCTGCGCGAGCTCAAGCTCGACATCCACAAGGACAAGAAGATCACCGCCCTCTCGGGCGGCCAGCGCAAGCGCGTGTCCGTGGCCCTGGAGCTGCTGACCAAGCCCTCGCTGATCTTCCTGGACGAACCCACCTCCGGCCTCGACCCGGGCATGGACCGCGACGTCATGCAGCTGCTGCGCGGCCTCGCCGACGACGGCCGCACGGTCCTCGTCGTCACGCACTCGGTCGCCGAGCTGTCCATCTGCGACAAGCTGCTGGTCATGGCCCCGGGCGGCTCGGTCGCGTACTTCGGCCCGCCGGACGAGGCGCTGAACTTCTTCGGCTACTCCACCTGGGCCGACGTGTTCTCCGCCTTCGAGAGCTACCGCGACTACGACTGGGCCGGCCGCTGGAAGGGCTCGCAGCACTACCAGCTCTACGCCGCCGACATCGACGCGGTCGCCCCGCAGTCGGTGCAGCCCGCCGTGCAGCAGACCAGGCCGCCGAAGCCGCAGGGCTGGGGCTCCCAGCTCTGGACGCTGATGCGCCGCTACATGTCGGTGATCGCGTCCGACAAGGGCTTCATCGGCCTGATGCTGATCCTCCCGGCGGTCCTCGGCGTGGTCTCCGTCGTCATCCCGGCGAAGTTCGGACTCGCGCCGCCCGTGGCGCCGTCCCGCTTCAACGGCGACGCCGGCACGATCATGCTGATCCTCGCGGTCGGCATGTGCTTCTCCGGCGCAGCGAACTCGGTCCGCGAGCTGATCAAGGAACGCGTGATCTACGAGCGCGAGCGCGCGACCGGCCTGTCCCGGTCGGCGTATCTCGCGTCGAAGGTGATCGTCCTCGGGGTCATCACGGCCATCCAGGGCGTGATCATCTGCGCGATCGGCTTCTACCCGCGCGACCTGCCCGCCGAGGGTCTGCTGATGCCGCCGGCCGTGGAGATCTGCCTGTCGGTCATCGCGCTCGGCTTCACCTCCATGATGTTCGGCCTGGTGATCTCCTCGCTGGTGAAGACCGCCGAGAAGACCATGCCGCTGCTCGTCATGTTCGCGATCGTCCAGGTCGTCTTCACCGGCATCCTCTTCCAGGTCTACGACTCTCCGGGCCTGGAGCAGTTCGCCTGGCTGATGCCGTCCCGCTGGGCGATCGCCGCCGCCGGCACCACGCTGAACCTCGGCGTGCTCATGCCGCCGTGGGACCAGGACAACCCGACCAACACGGACCCGCTCTGGGACGCCACGGTCGGCCAGTGGAGCCTGAACATCACGGTCCTGCTGCTCCTCGGCGTCGCGTGCGGCTTCGCCGTGCAGCGCCTGCTCCGCCGCCACGAGCCCGAGGTCATGCGCGCCGGCAAGTAACCCGGCGGGCAGGCACCAGGGCCGCGTAGGCACGCGGGCACGCACGAAACGCCTCAGGGCGGCTCCGGAACACCGGGGCCGCCCTGAGGCGCATGGGGGGCTGGGGAGGACGCCAGAGGCCTAGTAGGCGCTGTTGACGTTGTCCATGGAGCCGTAACGGTCGGCCGCGTAGTTGCAGGCGGCGACGATGTTGGCGACCGGGTCGTACTGGTCGAACTTGGTGCCCTTGACGTGGTACGCCTTGAAGGTCGGGGCGATGACCTGGAGCAGACCCTTGCTGGGGATGCCGTTCTGGGCGTTGATGTCCCAGTTGTTGATCGCCATCGGGTTACCGCTGGACTCGCGCATGATGTTCTTGTGGATCCCGGCGTAGGTGCCCGGAATGCCCTCCCTCTTCATGATGAAGAGGGCTTCCTTGATCCAGCCGTCCAGGTTGTTCGCGAAGACCGGCACGCGGTTCGCGGAACGGCTGGCGGCAGCCTTCTGCTCGCGGTCCTTCTTCGCGTCCGCCTCGGCCTTGGCCTTGGCAGCGGCGTCCTTCGCGTCCTTGGCGACCTTGGCCTGCTGCTTCGCGATGACCTGCTGAACGGTGAGGTGCTGCTGCACGGCCTGCGCCTGCGCACCGTCGACGACCTTGGACCAGGCGACGGGGGCCGTGGCGACGGTCGTCTGCGTCTCGGCGGCGTTGGCCGGGACGAGGGAGAAGGCGAGGGCGGCGGCGCCCAGGGTGGCTACACCGGCGATGGAAAGCTTGTGCGCCTTCGTCATCGTCAGACGACGACTGTGGCCGGGAGTGCTGGTCTCGGTCATGCGTAGCAACCTCTTCGAATAGCGGGGGCCGCAGGAAAGCGCCTGCCGGATCCGAGATCCGCGGCGCTGTGCGGCGAGAGCAATTCTTAGCGGTGGCAAAAACTTGTGGCAAAGGTGTGACGTACGATCCCGCTTAGTGGATCAGGGGCCGGAGCCGGGCCCTGAATTCAGGGCCCGGACCACGCGAGCCAGCGCTAACAGCGCCCTTATTCGTCCACTAGGGAGCTTCGTAAGTGATGTGCGTCCTATGCCCGGGCTCACATCGGTCGCGTATCAGTCTCACCAACCGTTGCGGCAGCAATCCACTCAGTGACCGTTCTCATCCTTGAGTAGCAGATGAACGTCCCCGAACTCGTGCCAAAGGCACAGGTTCGCCACGGCCGAGGCATACCCGCGCCGTACGGCCTCCCGTCCGGCCACCGCCTCCAGCATCAGCAGGTGCGAGGCCCCGGGCTCGTGCAGCCCGGTCAACAGCCCGTCCACCGCCCGCACCCCGCGCTCCGGCGTCACGACCAGCCCGGTCCAGCCCCCGGCGGCCCGCACCATCCCGTCCCCGTCGGCGGCCGACTCCAGCGCCCGCACCGCCGTGGTCCCCACCCCGATCACCCGCCCGCCCGCCGCCCTCGCCGCGTTCACCAGCCGGGCCGTGGTCGCGGGCACCTCGTACCGCTCCGGGTACGGCGGCTCGTGCGCCTCCTGCGAAGCCACCCCCGTGTGCAGGGTCAGCGGGGCGAAGTGCACCCCCCGGCGCACCAGCTCCGCCACCAGCTCCGCCGTGAAGGGCCGGCCCGCGCTCGGCATCTCCGCCGAACCCGCCCCGTCGGCCCGGGGCACCGCGAAGACCGTCTGGTACGCCGAGAGCGGCTGGTCCCGCTCCGTATAGGCGTACCGGATCGGCCGCCCGTACGAGCGCAGCAGCGCCGGCACCTCCTCCGGACGCCCCGGCGGCGGCGCGGGCCGCGCCCACCACAGCCGGTCCGCCCCCGGCGCCACCGGCTCCTCCAGTACGAGGCGCCACCCGCCCGGCAGCTCCACGACGGCCCCGGCGGGCCCCCCGGCCCGGGGCCGGGTCGACCCCCGTACGACCCGGTCCGGCTCCCGGAGCTCCACGGTCCAGCGGCCGTCCTCGCCGCGCGTGGAGAAGTGCACGACGAGCTCCTCGCCGCCGAGCCGCCCGTCCACGGCGGCCGGCAACGTCGCCGAGGTGTTCACCACCAGCACGTCCCCGGCGTGCAGCAGCACCGGCAGCTCCCGGAAGGCGTGCAGCGACACCTCCGAGGCGCCCCGCGAGACCAGCAGCCGCACCGAGTCCCGCCCCCGCCCCGGCCCCCGCTGCTCGGCGGGAACCCGGGCCGCAAGACCCGGCGGAATGTCCCTTATATACAGTCCCTTCTCCCGTACCCCCCGCTCCCCGCTCACCGCACCGCCCCGTCCGCCCCGAGGACCGCCTCCACACCGTCGCGCCCCTCCACACCGTCGCGCCCCCGGGCCCCGGCGAGCTCCTGGGCCGTGTACCGCCCGCTGGGCGCGGGTCCCGTCAGCAGGGTCAGCAGCACCGGAGCCACCTCCTGCGGCGTCGGCAGCGCCGCCAGGTCCTCCGCGGGATCGGCCGCCGCCATCATCCGCGTCCGCATCGAGCCCGGATCCGCCCACCACACGCGCAGCCCCGGCTCCTCCCCGGCCAGGACCGCCGACATCAGGTCACCCGCCGCCTTGGTCGCTCCGTAGCCACCCCAGGTCCCGTAGGGCACCACCGCCGCGTCCGAGCTGATGTTCAGCACCGCCCCGGCAGCGGCCGCCCGCAGCAGCGGCAGCGTCTCCTGGACCAGCCCCAGCGGCGCCACCACGTTCACCTCGAACGCCTCGCGCAGCCCCTCCAGCGGGTGCACCGCGAGCGGCACCAGCGGCTCCGCGCCCAGCACGCCCGCGTTGTTCACCAGCAGGTCCAGCCCGCCCAGCTCCCGCGCCGCCGCCACCAGCTCCGCCCGGTGCGCCGCCGAGGACACGTCCCCGGCCACCGCCGTCACCCGCGCCCCCGCTGCCCGCAGGGCCTCCCCGGCCTCCGCCAGCGGGCCCGCGCTCCGTGCGCTCAGCACCAGGTCCCAGCCCCGGGCCGCCAGCTCCCCGGCCAGCGCCCGCCCCAGCCCCCTCGACGCCCCCGTCACCATCGCCACCGACATGACCGCACCCTCGCTTTCCGAACCGCCCGGCAGATGCCCCCAACGTAGGAACCCGACCACCCCCGCCGCCTCGGCCGCCGGCCGCACCCGCCAGGTCCCTTCGACCTAGGGCGAAGACCTACGCCGCGACCCGACCGCGGCCTACGCCCCCCGCCCGATCCGCCGGCCCCGGCGCCGCGAGTACCGTGAGGCCATGGACTCCGGACCCCGAGCCCCCCGCGGCGGCGGCCTGGCCGCCGTGAGCACCGCGCTCCTCGCCATGAGCCGCCGGCTGGAGGTCCGCGACGTGCTCCGCACGATCGTCGCCTCGGCCCGCGAGCTGCTCGACGCCGAGTACGCGGCCCTGGGCGTCCCGGACGACCACGGCGGCTTCGCCCAGTTCGTCGTGGACGGCATCAGCGAGGAACAGTGGCGGGCGATCGGCCCGCTGCCCCGGCAGCACGGCATCCTCGCCGCGATGCTCCATCAGGACGGCCCCGAGCGGCTGGCCGACGTGCGCAAGGACCCCCGCTTCGAGGGCTGGCCCGCCGCCCACCCCGACATGTCCGACTTCCTCGGGCTGCCCATCCGGGACGGCGAGGAGACCCTCGGCGCCCTCTTCCTCGCGAACAAGCGGAGCGTCCCGGGAAGCGGGCACGGCTTCACCGACGAGGACGAGGAACTCCTCTCCCTCCTCGCCCAGCACGCGGCGATCGCCCTCACCAACGCCCGCCTCTACGAGCGCAGCCGCGAGCTGACCATCGCCGAGGAGCGCTCCCGCCTGGCCCACGAGCTGCACGACGCGGTCAGCCAGAAGCTCTTCTCGCTCCGCCTGACCGCGCAGGCCGCCGCCGCCCTGGTGGACCGCGACCCGGCCCGCGCCAAGGACGAGCTCCAGCAGGTCGCCCTCCTCGCGGCCGAGGCCGCCGACGAACTGCGCGCGGCCGTCACCGAGCTCCGCCCCGCCGCCCTCGACGAGGACGGCCTGGTCGCCACGCTGCGCAACCAGGTCCGCGTCCTGGACCGGGCCCACACCGCGCACGTCACCTTCGCCTGCGACGGCGTACGGGCCCTGCCCGCGGCCCAGGAGGAGGCGGTCCTGCGCGTGGCCCAAGAGGCCCTGCACAACGCCCTGCGCCACTCCGCCGGCGACCGGATCGACGTCACCCTGACCCGCCGGGAGACCGGGGAAGCCCTGCTCAGGGTGACCGACGACGGAGCCGGCTTCTCCCCTCCCACCGTCCGCCGGGCGGGCCGGCACCTCGGCCTGGTCTCCATGCGGGACCGGGCCGCCGGTGTCGGAGGGAGACTCACCGTACGGTCCGAGCCCGGCACCGGCACCACGATCGAACTGGAGGTACCCGGTGGCTGACACGCCGGGCCGTAGCGGCGGCGGCACCCGCAGCCGCAGCATCAACGTATTGCTCGTGGACGACCACCAGGTGGTCCGGCGGGGCCTGCGCACCTTCCTCGAGGTCCAGGACGACATCGAGGTGGTCGGCGAGGCGGCCGACGGCGAGGAAGGCATCGACCGCGCCGAGGAACTGCGCCCCGACGTCATCCTGATGGACATCAAGATGCCGGGCACCGACGGCATCGAGGCGCTGCGCCGGCTGCGCACGCTGGCGAATCCGGCGCGCGTGCTGATCGTCACCAGCTTCACCGAGCAGCGCACGGTGGTCCCCGCCCTGCGCGCGGGCGCGGCCGGCTACGTGTACAAGGACATAGACCCCGACGCCCTCGCGGCCGCCATCCGCTCGGTGCACGCGGGCCACGTCCTCCTCCAGCCGGAGGTCGCGGGGGCTCTGCTCGCCGAGGAAGGCCCCGGCCCGTCGTCCGGCCGCGGCGGCAACCTGACGGACCGCGAGCGCGAGGTACTGCACCACATAGCGGACGGGCGCTCGAACAGGGAGATCGCTCGCGCCCTCGTCCTGTCGGAGAAGACGGTGAAGACACACGTCTCGAACATCCTGATGAAGCTGGACCTCGCCGACCGTACGCAGGCGGCGCTGTGGGCGGTCAGACACGGCATCGCGCAGTGACTCATACGGGCGGCGATTCATTCGGTCGGGTGTATGTAGCCCACATGGCGCATCCCGTTCGTCGGATGAGCGTTCTTCATGACGTGCCGCGGCGGCTGGTCGCGGCAGACGTACTGGAGGACGAGAACGTGAAGAACTTCAAGAAGGCCACTGCCGTCACCATGATCGCGGGCGGCCTCCTCGCCGCCGGCGCGGGTGTCTCGTCGGCGCACGGCGGTGCGTCGGCGGAGGGTGAGGCCCTGAACTCGCCCGGCGTGGCCGCGGGGAACCAGCTCCAGCTCCCCGTCCACGTCCCCGCGAACGTGGTGGGCAACTCGGTCAACGTGATCGGCCTGCTCAACGGCGCCTGGGGCAACACGGGCGTCAACAACTGACCCCACCGCACCCCTTCTTGACGCAGCGCTCGCACTGCTGCGCAGGCTTCGCCCTGCTGCGCCGGCCTCCGACCGGCGGTGCAGGCGGGCCCGCGCAGCCGCGGCCTACGCAGTGGCCGTGAACTTCGGCCCCGCTTCCCCCCTCTCCCTGGGAAGCGGGGCCGATCCCTTTTCCGGCGTGGCGCTAGCCCAGCTCCGCGGCCCGCCCATCCCGGCGCTCGCGCTGCTCCGCAGGCTTCGCCCCGCTTCGCAGGCCTCCGGCCGGCGGCGCGGCCGGGCAAATCCAGCCTCGCCGGCGTTTGAGGCGCGGGGTCCGGGGCGGCGCCCCGGAAAGCCCGGCGCAGCCGGGGACGCTCGCGCAACGGCGCCGCACCCGATCCCCGCATACCGCGGCCAGCGCCACCGCGGCTAGCGCATCCGCTCCTCGACGGCCGAGTTGTACGCCGCGACCAGCGCCCGCCGGGCGACCCGCTCCACGGGCCGCAGCGCCTCCGCCCGGGCCGCCATCTCCGAGGCGGCCACCGCCGCCCCGTGCCCCCGCTCGGTCGCCAGCGACACCATCAGGTCCACCCGCTGCGCCAGGGAGAGGACCCGTACCGCCCGCGCCGGATACCCCGGCGCCAGCGCGTCCCGCCCGGCTTCCGTCCGCGCCCGGTACGCGGACAGCGCCGCCTCCGCGACCGGCCCGGATCCCGCCACGTCCAGCCGGGTCAGCACCACCGTGGCCTCGCGCAGCGCCTCCGCGAGTTCCCGCTCCGCCTCGCCGAGCGACGGCACGTCCGCCGGCGGGGCCTCCCGTACCGGCAGGCAGTGCCAGGTCACCGACACGTGCACATCACCCGCGGGCCCGGCCTCGTGCACCTCCGGGACCAGCCCGAGCGCCGCACCCACCGCGACGACCGCCTCCTCCGCGTCCAGCGCCCTCGCGTTGAACTCCGGCGGCCCGCTCAGCCCCAGCGGATGCCCCGGCGCGGGCAGCGCGATCCGCAGCCCGGTCACGCCCAGTACCCGCAGCCGGCCCAGCGCCAGCGTGAGACCCACCGGGGCGGATTCCCCGGGCAGCCCCTCCACCCGGTGCACGGCGTCCTCGCCCACGATCGACAACACGGCCTCGTCGGGCGAGACGAGACCGGCCAGCAGAGCGTTCCCCCAGGCGGCCAGCCGCCCTGAACGCGGTTCGAAAAGCATCCCCCTACTTTACGGACGGCCCCCGGGACCCGGGCCCGGGCCCGGACCCCTCCCCGAGTGGCGTAGGTTTTCCCCTGGGGCTGCGCCCACCGACACGGGGCGGCGCACAGACGAACCGAGACTGCAAGGGGAGACAACACGCTCATGAGCGATGTTCTGGAGCTGGTGGACGTATCCGTGGTCCGCGAGGGCCGGGCTCTGGTGGACCAGGTCTCCTGGTCGGTCAAGGAGGGGGAGCGCTGGGTGATCCTCGGCCCCAACGGCGCCGGCAAGACCACGCTGCTGAACCTCGCCTCCAGCTACCTCTTCCCCACCAAGGGTTCCGCCACCATCCTCGGCAGCACCCTCGGCAAGGTGGACGTCTTCGAGCTGCGCCCCCGCATCGGCATGGCCGGCATCGCGATGGCCGACAAGCTGCCCAGGCGCCAGACCGTCCTGGAGACCGTCCTCACCGCCGCGTACGGGATGACGGCCACCTGGCAGGAGGAGTACGAGGAGATCGACGAGCAGCGCGCCCGCGCCTTCCTCGACCGCCTCGGCATGACGCCCTACCTCGACCGGAAGTTCGGCACCCTCTCCGAGGGCGAGCGCAAGCGCACCCTGATCGCCCGTGCGCTGATGACCGACCCCGAGCTGCTGCTGCTCGACGAGCCCGCCGCCGGCCTCGACCTCGGCGGCCGCGAGGACCTCGTACGACGCCTCGGCCGGCTCGCCCGCGATCCGCTCGCCCCGTCGATGATCATGGTCACGCACCACGTCGAGGAGATCGCCCCCGGCTTCACGCACGTCCTGATGATCCGTCAGGGCAAGGTGGTCGCGGCCGGACCCATCGACCTCGAACTGACCTCCCGCAACCTCTCCCTCTGCTTCGGCCTGCCGCTCGTCGTCGAGCGCAACGACAGCGACCGCTGGACCGCCCAGGGCCTGCCCCTGCGGTAGGTCGTCGCACCGGCCGGGCCTCCCGCACCCTGTCCGGACCGCGCCCACCCGACCTACCATGACCATGTGGACATCGACGCGTGGGTGTGGTGGCTCATAGGCGCGGTCGGACTGGGCATTCCCCTGGTCCTCACCGCGATGCCCGAGTTCGGCATGTTCGCCGCCGGAGCGGTGGCGGCCGCCGTCACGGCGGCCCTCGGCGGGGGAGTGGTCGCCCAAGTCCTGGTCTTCGTGGTCGTGTCGGTCGCGCTCCTCGCGGTCGTCCGCCCGATCGCCAACCGGCACCGCAACCAGAAACCCCAACACCGCAGCGGAATCGACGCGTTGAGGGGCCGGAGCGCCGTCGTCCTCGAACGCGTGGACGCGAGCGGCGGCGGCCGGATCAAGCTCGCCGGCGAGATCTGGTCGGCGCGCTCCCTGGACGCGGACATCACCTTCGAACCGGGTCAGTCCGTCGACGTCGTGGAGATCGACGGGGCGACCGCCGTCGTCATGTGACGGACCAGCACGTGAGCAACCCACCGTGTGCACGCCGCATGTGGGCAAGCAGCCGACCCGCGGCCCCGGGGTCTGCGAGACTCCGCTGAACGGGGCAGCACAGACAGCCGGAAGGGCACGGGGAACCGCATGCAACCGATCATCATCGTTCTGATCATTCTGGTGGTTCTGGTCTTCATCGCACTGGTCAAGACGATCCAGGTGATCCCGCAGGCCAGCGCCGCCATCGTCGAGCGATTCGGCCGCTACACCCGCACCCTCAACGCGGGCCTCAACATCGTCGTCCCGTTCATCGACTCGATCCGCAACCGGATCGACCTCCGCGAGCAGGTCGTCCCCTTCCCACCGCAGCCCGTCATCACCCAGGACAACCTGGTCGTCAACATCGACACGGTCATCTACTACCAGGTGACCGACGCCCGCGCCGCGACGTACGAGGTGGCCAGCTACATCCAGGCCATCGAGCAGCTCACCGTCACCACGCTCCGCAACATCATCGGCGGCATGGACCTGGAGCGGACCCTGACCTCCCGCGAGGAGATCAACGCGGCCCTGCGCGGAGTCCTCGACGAGGCCACCGGCAAGTGGGGCATCCGCGTCAACCGCGTCGAGCTCAAGGCCATCGAGCCGCCGACCTCCATCCAGGACTCGATGGAGAAGCAGATGCGCGCCGACCGCGACAAGCGCGCCGCGATCCTCCAGGCCGAAGGTGTCCGGCAGTCCGAGATCCTGCGCGCCGAGGGCGAGAAGCAGTCCTCCATCCTGCGCGCGGAAGGTGACGCCAAGGCAGCGGCCCTGCGCGCCGAGGGCGAGGCCCAGGCCATCCGTACGGTCTTCGAGTCCATCCACGCCGGCGACGCCGACCAGAAACTGCTCGCCTACCAGTACCTCCAGATGCTCCCGAAGCTCGCCGAGGGCGATGCAAACAAGCTCTGGATCGTCCCGAGCGAGATCGGAGACGCCCTCAAGGGCCTCTCCGGAGCGATGGGCAACTTCGGCCCGATGGGCGCCGCCTCCGGCTTCAACCCGCAGAACGCCGGCAAGGACGGCGGCGCCGGCGGCGGGATCCCGGCCGCTCGCGACAAGGACGCCGCGGAGCGCCGCGAACAGCCGACCATCGACTAGGCGGCCTGAACGGGGCGTCCCCTCCGGCATGATCAGTGAGGCCCCCCGACCTTCACGGCGGGGAGGCGACTCACTCATGCAAAGGGGACGACCCCGCCCATGTCCATCTGGGAATCACTCGCGGTCTTCGCGGCCGGCATCGGCGCCGGCACCATCAACACCATCGTCGGTTCCGGCACCCTGATCACCTTCCCGGTGCTGCTGGCCACCGGCCTGCCGCCGGTCACGGCCAACGTCTCCAACACCCTGGGCCTCGTGCCGGGTTCGATCAGCGGAGCCATCGGCTACCGCAAGGAGCTCCAGGGCCAGCGCGCCCGCATCATGCGCCTCGGCGCCGTCTCCCTCGTAGGCGGACTGGCCGGCGCGATCCTGCTCCTCACCCTGCCGTCGGACTCCTTCGACACGATCGTGCCCGTCCTGATCGGCCTGGCCCTCGTGCTCGTCGTCTTCCAGCCCCGGCTCGCAGCCGCCCTGCGCAGGCGCCAGGAGGCCGCGGGCGGCGACACCGGCCACCCCGACGGCGGCCCGCTGCTGCTGTCGGGCATGCTGCTCTCCAGCGCGTACGGGGGCTACTTCGGAGCCGCCCAGGGCGTGCTCTACCTCGGCCTGATGGGCCTGCTGCTCCGCGAGGACCTCCAGCGGATCAACGCGGTGAAGAACGTCGTCGCGGCGATGGTGAACGGCATCGCGGCCGTCTTCTTCCTCTTCGTCGCGGAGTTCGACTGGACGGCCGTCCTGCTCATCGCCGTCGGCTCCACCATCGGCGGCCAGCTCGGCGCCAAAGTCGGCCGCCGACTGCCGCCCACCGCCCTGCGCGCCGTCATCGTGACCGTCGGGATCATCGCGATCGGCCAGCTGCTGCTCCGCTGAGCGACGTAGAAAACGTACGTCGCCCAGCGCAGCCGTCTACTCGACGGGACGATCCCGCCCTACGCGATCACGGGCAGCCCTACGCGGAACGCTCCAGCCACTCCGGCAGCGCCTCCCGCCCGCCCACCCCCAGCGCGAGCAGCATGGCGTCGGCCGGCGAGGGAACGAAGGGCTTCCGGAGGAGCGGCATCCCCGCCTCCTCCGGAGTCCGGGCCGCCTTGCGGTGGTTGTCCTCGGAGCAGGAGGCCACCGTGTTCAGCCAGGTGTCCCCACCACCCTGAGCCCGCGGAAGTACGTGGTCCACGGTCGTCGCGCGCTTCCCGCAGTAGGCGCACCGGTGTTGGTCCCGGATCAACACCCCCCTCCGTGACCAGGGAGCATGTCTCCGGAAGGGCACCCGGACGTACCTGCAGAGTCTGATCACCCGCGGCAACGGAAGCTCCATCGTGGCCGCGCGCACACGGAACTCGGGATGCGCCTGTTCGACCACGGCCTTGTCCTGGAGCACCAGGACCACGGCCCGGTTCATCGTCACCGTCGACAGCGGCTCGAAGCTCGCGTTCAGCACCAGCGTGTCCCGCATCTCGCCCACCTCCCGTGTGCAGGCCCGCGACCACCCTGGCGGCAAGGCCCGCAACCACTCTGGTCGCGCGCGCCACGCGGGACAACGCAATAAAAATGCCCGGTCCTGGCCGTCTTTAGACCAGGACCGGGCAAACGCTCGGCGAACGAAGGGCGGAAACGCTCAGCCCGCGGGAGCCTCGTACTCACCGACGAGCTGCGCACGCCCCAGCGCGTGGAACCGCAGATTGAAGCCGACGACGGCCGGCGACACGTCCGCACCGGGACCGAGCTTCTCCTGGTCCACCGCGTACACGGTGAACACGTAACGGTGCCGCTCCCCGGCCGGGGGAGCCGCACCGCCGAAGTCCCGGGTGCCGTAGTCGTTGCGCACGTGCACGGCCCCGGCGGGCAGCCCCGCGAAATTCCCGCTGCCCGCCCCGGCCGGCAGCTCGGTGACCGAGACCGGCAGATCGAACAGCACCCAGTGCCAGAACCCGCTGCCCGTCGGGGCATCCGGGTCGAAGCAGGTCACGGCGAAGCTCTTCGTCTCCTCCGGGAACCCCTCCCACCGCAAGTGCGGCGATACGTTCCCACCGGACAGCACCTGGGCGGACCCCAGATCGGCCCCGGGCTCCAGGTCCGCACTGCTCACGGTGAACGCGTGCACCGCCGGATGGAAATCGTGGGGGAGCGGCGCCCTGCTCTGCTCGGCCACTGCGGAACCTCCTGCTGGATCGAGTCGACGCTGACCGGTGCCGGCACCTGGACGGCACCGGCACCGAGCCTAGATCGGCTCAGAACCAGTTGCGCTGCGAACCCACCGACGAGATCCACTGGTTCAGGTAGGCCGCCCAGTCGGTGCCCTGGTAGGACTGCAGCCCCACCTGGAAGCAGCGGAAGGTATCGCTGCCCTCGCTGAACAGGCCCGGCTTCTTGTCCATCTCCAGGACGACGTCCATCTCGCGCCCGTCGGAGACGAAGGTCAGCTCGACCTGGTTCAGCCCCCGGTACTGCGACGGCGGCAGGAACTCGATCTCCTGGTAGAAGGGCAGCGTCTGCCGCGTCCCCCGGATGTGCCCGCGCTCCATGTCCGCGCTGCGGAAGGTGAAGCCCAGCTGGGCGAAGGCGTCGAGGATCGCCTGCTGCGCCGGCACCGGGTGCACGTTGATCGCGTCGAGGTCGCCGGCGTCCACCGCGCGCGCGATCTCCAGCTCCGTGCTGACCCCGATGTTCATCCCGTGCAGCTGACGCCCGCCGAAGTGGGTGATCGGCGTCTCCCAGGGGATCTCCAGCCCGAACGGCACCACGTGCAGGGCGCCCGCCTGCACCTGGAAGGCACCACCGAGACGCTGCTTGGTGAAGACCACGTCCTGCTTGTACTCCTGGTCGTTGCCCTCCACCTCCACCCGCGCCTGGAGCCCGACGGACAGCCCCTCGATCTGCTGCTCCACGGATCCGCCCTGGATCCGGACCTCGCCCTGGACGATCCCGCCCGGCACGACGTTCGGCTCGGTGATGACGGTGTCGACCGAAGCACCACCGGCACCCAGGCTCGCGAACAGCTTCCTGAACCCCATGCTCTGACTCCCCTATACGACTACGACGTGCTCGAAAAAGTCCTGCTCGGCAAGACGCGCGCGACTCCGCGCGGTACTACCCCTACAAACGCGGAACCTTAGGCCCCGGTTGCAGGAGTACCCAGTCCACTACGCTCGACCGGATGAGCGCGCGCCCCGACCGTACGCCCCTGCCCCGGTCCTTCTTCGACCGCCCGGTCCTCACCGTGGCCCCGGACCTGCTCGGCCGCACCCTGGTCCGCCGCACCCCGGACGGCCCCATGGAACTGCGCATCACGGAGGTCGAGGCGTACGAGGGAGAAGCCGATCCGGGCTCCCACGCCTACCGCGGCCGCACGGCGCGCAACGCGTCGATGTTCGGTCCACCCGGACACGCGTACGTCTACTTCATCTACGGCATGTGGTTCAGCCTCAACCTGGTCTGCGGCCCGCCGGGCCACGCGAGCGGTGTCCTGCTCCGGGCGGGGGAGGTCACCGTGGGCGCGGAGCTGGCCCGCAAACGCCGGGTTTCAGCCAGAAACGACCGGGAACTGGCCAAGGGTCCGGCCCGCCTGGCCACCGCCCTGGCCGTGGACCGCTCCCTGGACGGTGCGGACCTCTGCAGCGGTACGGATTCCCCCTTGTCCCTGCTGACCGGCACCCCCGTGGCGCCGGACCTGCGAAGCCACGGACCCCGCACCGGAGTGGGCGGCGCCGGCGCGGCCCACCCGTACCGCTACTGGATCACCCACGACCTGACGGTGAGCCCGTACCGAGCCCACGCGCCACGCCGCCGCTCAACTTGACTCGGCACCGGCGGACGCCTAACGTAGCCCGAGCCGCTTGAACGGGGCACTGCTATCAGCAGACCCCCAGAGCGGCCAACCCACTACCCACGACTTACCCCTGGCGGGGTCTTATTCGGCATGTCCGAATTCGATTCCGAACGGCCGATTATGAGCCGCACGGGATAAGCGCTAATGTGGTGGAGCGCCGAAAGGCAAAGACCCCCAACGGTCACCAAATTCAAATCCAGAGTCGGAAACGACAACGGAAATGATCTGGTAGAGTTGGAAACGAAGGAAGCGCCCGGAGGGCCTGGAAACAGGAACAAAAGAAGCGTCCGTTCCTTGAGAACTCAACAGCGTGCCAAAAATCAACGCCAAAAAGTTGATACCCCGTCCATTTCGGTGGATGAGGTTCCTTTGAAAAAGACCTGTGAGGTCGCAGCTTCGGCTGTGGTGCTTGCAGGCAATTACACAGCGAGGACGCAGTGGACGGTCGGTCTTATTCCGACATGACTGTCCCGCTCTAAGTGCGTGTGCACCCGATTACGGGTAAACATTCATGGAGAGTTTGATCCTGGCTCAGGACGAACGCTGGCGGCGTGCTTAACACATGCAAGTCGAACGATGAAGCCCTTCGGGGTGGATTAGTGGCGAACGGGTGAGTAACACGTGGGCAATCTGCCCTTCACTCTGGGACAAGCCCTGGAAACGGGGTCTAATACCGGATAACACTCCTGCCTGCATGGGCGGGGGTTAAAAGCTCCGGCGGTGAAGGATGAGCCCGCGGCCTATCAGCTTGTTGGTGGGGTAATGGCCCACCAAGGCGACGACGGGTAGCCGGCCTGAGAGGGCGACCGGCCACACTGGGACTGAGACACGGCCCAGACTCCTACGGGAGGCAGCAGTGGGGAATATTGCACAATGGGCGAAAGCCTGATGCAGCGACGCCGCGTGAGGGATGACGGCCTTCGGGTTGTAAACCTCTTTCAGCAGGGAAGAAGCGAAAGTGACGGTACCTGCAGAAGAAGCGCCGGCTAACTACGTGCCAGCAGCCGCGGTAATACGTAGGGCGCAAGCGTTGTCCGGAATTATTGGGCGTAAAGAGCTCGTAGGCGGCTTGTCACGTCGGATGTGAAAGCCCGAGGCTTAACCTCGGGTCTGCATTCGATACGGGCTAGCTAGAGTGTGGTAGGGGAGATCGGAATTCCTGGTGTAGCGGTGAAATGCGCAGATATCAGGAGGAACACCGGTGGCGAAGGCGGATCTCTGGGCCATTACTGACGCTGAGGAGCGAAAGCGTGGGGAGCGAACAGGATTAGATACCCTGGTAGTCCACGCCGTAAACGTTGGGAACTAGGTGTTGGCGACATTCCACGTCGTCGGTGCCGCAGCTAACGCATTAAGTTCCCCGCCTGGGGAGTACGGCCGCAAGGCTAAAACTCAAAGGAATTGACGGGGGCCCGCACAAGCAGCGGAGCATGTGGCTTAATTCGACGCAACGCGAAGAACCTTACCAAGGCTTGACATATACCGGAAAGCATTAGAGATAGTGCCCCCCTTGTGGTCGGTATACAGGTGGTGCATGGCTGTCGTCAGCTCGTGTCGTGAGATGTTGGGTTAAGTCCCGCAACGAGCGCAACCCTTGTCCTGTGTTGCCAGCATGCCCTTCGGGGTGATGGGGACTCACAGGAGACCGCCGGGGTCAACTCGGAGGAAGGTGGGGACGACGTCAAGTCATCATGCCCCTTATGTCTTGGGCTGCACACGTGCTACAATGGCCGGTACAATGAGCTGCGATACCGTGAGGTGGAGCGAATCTCAAAAAGCCGGTCTCAGTTCGGATTGGGGTCTGCAACTCGACCCCATGAAGTCGGAGTTGCTAGTAATCGCAGATCAGCATTGCTGCGGTGAATACGTTCCCGGGCCTTGTACACACCGCCCGTCACGTCACGAAAGTCGGTAACACCCGAAGCCGGTGGCCCAACCCGTAAGGGAGGGAGCTGTCGAAGGTGGGACTGGCGATTGGGACGAAGTCGTAACAAGGTAGCCGTACCGGAAGGTGCGGCTGGATCACCTCCTTTCTAAGGAGCACAGTACCGATTGCAGACAAACGTTCTGCACGGTCAGCTCAGGGTGGAACGTTGATTAGTTGGCACGGTTTCCAAAACCTTCTGTGAGTACTGCTTCGGCGTGGAAAACGGTTTGAGTGGCGGGGATCGTGCTTGGCACGTTGTTGGGTATCTGAGGGTACGGCCGTAAGGCTTTATCTTCGCGATGCCGGCCCCAGTGAACTCGCCAGCTTGTCTGGTGGGGTGATGGGTGGCTGGTCGTTGCTTGAGAACTACACAGTGGACGCGAGCATCTGTAGGCCAAGTTTTTAAGGGCGCACGGTGGATGCCTTGGCACCAGGAACCGATGAAGGACGTGAGAGGCCGCGATAGGCCCCGGGGAGCTGCCAACTGAGCTTTGATCCGGGGGTGTCCGAATGGGGAAACCCGGCAGTCGTCATGGGCTGTCACCCACTGCTGAACACATAGGCAGTGTGGAGGGAACGCGGGGAAGTGAAACATCTCAGTACCCGCAGGAAGAGAAAACAACCGTGATTCCGGGAGTAGTGGCGAGCGAAACCGGATGAGGCCAAACCGTATGCGTGTGATACCCGGCAGGGGTTGCGCATGCGGGGTTGTGGGAATTCTTTTGATCGGTCTGCCGGCCGGTCGGCGAGTCAGAAACCGTTGATGTAGTCGAAGGACATGCGAAAGGTCCGGCGTAGAGGGTAAGACCCCCGTAGACGAAACATCAGCGGCTTGCTTAAGAATCTCCCAAGTAGCACGGGGCCCGAGAAATCCCGTGTGAATCTGGCGGGACCACCCGCTAAGCCTAAATATTCCCTGGTGACCGATAGCGGATAGTACCGTGAGGGAATGGTGAAAAGTACCGCGGGAGCGGAGTGAAATAGTACCTGAAACCGTGTGCCTACAAGCCGTGGGAGCGTCGCTGTATGTGCTTGCACATACAGTCGTGACTGCGTGCCTTTTGAAGAATGAGCCTGCGAGTTAGCGGTGTGTAGCGAGGTTAACCCGTGTGGGGAAGCCGTAGCGAAAGCGAGTCCGAATAGGGCGATTGAGTTGCACGCTCTAGACCCGAAGCGGAGTGATCTAGCCATGGGCAGGTTGAAGCGGAGGTAAGACTTCGTGGAGGACCGAACCCACCAGGGTTGAAAACCTGGGGGATGACCTGTGGTTAGGGGTGAAAGGCCAATCAAACTCCGTGATAGCTGGTTCTCCCCGAAATGCATTTAGGTGCAGCGTCACGTGTTTCTTGCCGGAGGTAGAGCACTGGATAGGCGATGGGCCCTACCGGGTTACTGACCTTAGCCAAACTCCGAATGCCGGTAAGTGAGAGCGTGGCAGTGAGACTGTGGGGGATAAGCTCCATGGTCGAGAGGGAAACAGCCCAGAGCATCGACTAAGGCCCCTAAGCGTACGCTAAGTGGGAAAGGATGTGGAGTCGCAGAGACAACCAGGAGGTTGGCTTAGAAGCAGCCACCCTTGAAAGAGTGCGTAATAGCTCACTGGTCAAGTGATTCCGCGCCGACAATGTAGCGGGGCTCAAGCGTACCGCCGAAGTCGTGTCATTGCAGCAATAGGGCCAACGCCTGCTGTGATGGGTAGGGGAGCGTCGTGTGCCGGGTGAAGCAGCAGCGGAAGCTAGTTGTGGACGGTTCACGAGTGAGAATGCAGGCATGAGTAGCGATACACACGTGAGAAACGTGTGCGCCGATTGACTAAGGGTTCCTGGGTCAAGCTGATCTGCCCAGGGTAAGTCGGGACCTAAGGCGAGGCCGACAGGCGTAGTCGATGGACAACCGGTTGATATTCCGGTACCCGCTTTGAAACGCCCAATATCGAATCAGGCGATGCTAAGCCCGTGAAGCCGTTCCGGACCCTTCGGGGAAAGGAAAGTGGTGGAGCCGGCGAACCAGACTTGTAGTAGGTAAGCGATGGGGTGACGCAGGAAGGTAGTCCAGCCCGGGCGGTGGTAGTCCCGGGGTAAGGGTGTAGGCCGAGGGGTAGGCAAATCCGTCCCTCATATAAGGCTGAGACCTGATGCCGAGCCGATTGTGGTGAAGTGGATGATCCTATGCTGTCGAGAAAAGCCTCTAGCGAGTTTCATGGCGGCCCGTACCCTAAACCGACTCAGGTGGTCAGGTAGAGAATACCGAGGCGTTCGGGTGAACTATGGTTAAGGAACTCGGCAAAATGCCCCCGTAACTTCGGGAGAAGGGGGGCCAGTCCTGGTGATCGGATTTACTCCGTGAG
The DNA here is from genome assembly GCF_045822005.1 of Streptomyces stoeckheimensis. Lineage (NCBI taxonomy): Bacteria > Bacillati > Actinomycetota > Actinomycetes > Kitasatosporales > Streptomycetaceae > Streptomyces > Streptomyces stoeckheimensis. The sequence continues at coordinate 6,891,431 of NZ_CP169550.1, forward strand.
CTGGGGGTGGCCGCAGAGACCAGCGAGAAGCGACTGTTTACTAAAAACACAGGTCCGTGCGAAGCCGTAAGGCGATGTATACGGACTGACGCCTGCCCGGTGCTGGAACGTTAAGGGGACCGGTTAGTCACATTTCGGTGTGGCGAAGCTGAGAACTTAAGCGCCAGTAAACGGCGGTGGTAACTATAACCATCCTAAGGTAGCGAAATTCCTTGTCGGGTAAGTTCCGACCTGCACGAATGGCGTAACGACTTCTCGACTGTCTCAACCATAGGCCCGGTGAAATTGCACTACGAGTAAAGATGCTCGTTTCGCGCAGCAGGACGGAAAGACCCCGGGACCTTTACTATAGTTTGATATTGGTGTTCGGTTCGGCTTGTGTAGGATAGGTGGGAGACTTTGAAGCGGCCACGCCAGTGGTTGTGGAGTCGTCGTTGAAATACCACTCTGGTCGTGCTGGATGTCTAACCTCGGTCCGTGATCCGGATCAGGGACAGTGTCTGATGGGTAGTTTAACTGGGGCGGTTGCCTCCCAAAAAGTAACGGAGGCGCCCAAAGGTTCCCTCAGCCTGGTTGGCAATCAGGTGTTGAGTGTAAGTGCACAAGGGAGCTTGACTGTGAGACCGACGGGTCGAGCAGGGACGAAAGTCGGGACTAGTGATCCGGCGGTGGCTTGTGGAAGCGCCGTCGCTCAACGGATAAAAGGTACCCCGGGGATAACAGGCTGATCTTCCCCAAGAGTCCATATCGACGGGATGGTTTGGCACCTCGATGTCGGCTCGTCGCATCCTGGGGCTGGAGTCGGTCCCAAGGGTTGGGCTGTTCGCCCATTAAAGCGGTACGCGAGCTGGGTTTAGAACGTCGTGAGACAGTTCGGTCCCTATCCGCTGTGCGCGTAGGAATATTGAGAAGGGCTGTCCCTAGTACGAGAGGACCGGGACGGACGAACCTCTGGTGTGCCAGTTGTCCTGCCAAGGGCATGGCTGGTTGGCTACGTTCGGGAGGGATAACCGCTGAAAGCATCTAAGCGGGAAGCCTGCTTCAAGATGAGTATTCCCACCTCCTTGAGAGGGTAAGGCTCCCAGTAGACGACTGGGTTGATAGGCCAGATGTGGAAGCCCGGTAACGGGTGGAGCTGACTGGTACTAATAGGCCGAGGGCTTGTCCTCAGTTGCTCGCGTCCACTGTGTTAGTTCTGAAGCAACGAACGGTTGCTGGTTTCTAGAGCTAGAACATAACTACAAAGTGTGCTTGTTCGCTCGAAACCGATTAGGGTTTCGGTGGTCATAGCGTTAGGGAAACGCCCGGTTACATTCCGAACCCGGAAGCTAAGCCTTTCAGCGCCGATGGTACTGCAGGGGGGACCCTGTGGGAGAGTAGGACACCGCCGAACAATTTTTCAAAGGACCCCTGGTCCAGCGTTCAACGCTGGAGCAGGGGTCTTTTTTGTTTTCCAGAGCTTTTCGCCGAAGCGCGGCCATGGGTTGGTTGCGCGAGAATGACTAGCGGTACCCCGAAGACAGGAGTCACACCCATGTCCAACTCTCCCGACGATCGTCCGGAGCGCGAGCCTCGGCGCAACGACGGCGGTGACAGGGGCGGCTACCGCGGGGGCCGTGACGACCGTGGCGGCGACCGTCCGCCGTTCCGTCGCGATGACCGTCCCACCGGTGGTGGCGACCGTCCCTCCGGCGGCGGCTTCCGCCGAGACGACCGTGGCGGCCGTCCGGCCGGCGGTGGCGACCGTCCGTCGTACCCGCGCCGCGATGACCGTGGTGGTGACCGTCCCTCCGGTGGTGGCTTCCGCCGTGACGACCGTGGCGGCCGTCCCACCGGTGGTGGCGACCGTCCGTCGTACCCGCGCCGCGATGACCGTGGTGGTGACCGTCCCTCCGGTGGTGGCTTCCGCCGCGACGACCGTGGTGACCGTCCCACTGGTGGTGGCTTCCGTGGGAACGACCGCGGTGACCGTCCCTCGTACCCGCGTCGTGACGACCGCCCCTCCGGCGGCGACCGTCCCTCCTTCCCCCGTCGCGACGACCGTGGCGGCGACCGTCCGTCGTACCCCCGTCGCGATGACCGTCCCTCCGGTGGCGACCGTCCCTCGGGTGGTGGCTTCCGCCGCGACGACCGTGGTGACCGTCCCACTGGTGGTGGCTTCCGTGGGAACGACCGCGGTGACCGTCCCTCGTACCCGCGTCGTGACGACCGCCCCTCCGGCGGCGACCGTCCCTCCTTCCCCCGTCGTGATGACGACCGCGGTGGGTTCCGCGGCGGCCGTGACGACCGCGGCGGCGACCGTCCCTCCTACCCGCGTCGCGATGACCGTGGTGGCGACCGTCCCTCGGGTGGTGGCTTCCGCCGCGACGACCGTGGTGACCGTCCCTCCGGTGGTGGCTTCCGTGGGAACGACCGCGGTGACCGTCCCTCGTACCCGCGTCGTGACGACCGCCCCTCCGGCGGCGACCGCCCGTCCTACCCGCGTCGTGATGACGACCGCGGTGGGTTCCGTGGCGGCCGTGACGACCGTGGCGGCGACCGTCCCTCCTACCCCCGTCGCGACGACCGTCCCTCTGGTGGCGACCGTCCGTCGTACCCCCGTCGTGACGACCGTCCCTCCGGCGGTGGCTTCCGCGGCAACGACCGTGGTGGTGACCGTCCCAGCGGTGGTGGCTTCCGTGGCAACGACCGGGGCGACCGTCCCTCGTACCCGCGTCGTGACGACGACCGCGGTGGGTTCCGTGGCGGCCGTGACGACCGTGGCGGCGACCGTCCGTCGTACCCCCGTCGCGATGACCGTCCCTCCGGTGGCGACCGTCCCTCGGGTGGTGGCTTCCGCCGCGACGACCGTGGTGACCGTCCCACCGGTGGTGGCTTCCGTGGGAACGACCGCGGTGACCGTCCCTCGTACCCCCGTCGTGACGACCGCCCCTCCGGCGGCGACCGCCCGTCCTACCCGCGTCGCGATGACGACCGCGGTGGGTTCCGCGGCGGCCGTGACGACCGCGGTGGCGACCGTCCCTCCTACCCGCGTCGCGACGACCGTGGTGGCGACCGCGGTGGGTTCCGCGGTCGTGACGACCGGGGTGGCGACCGTGACTTCCGTGCGGACCGGGACCCGGTCAAGCGGCTTCCGATCGACGACGACGTCACCGGTTTCGAGATCGACTCCGACGTTCGCCAGGAGCTGCTGAGCCTGCCCAAGGGGCTGGCCGAGGAAGTCTCCAAGAACCTGGTCATGGTGGCCCGGCTGATCGACGAGGACCCGGAGCAGGCGTACGCGTACTCGCGCATCGCCCTGCGTCTGGCCTCGCGTGTCGCCGCCGTGCGCGAGGCCGCCGGCTTCGCCGCGTACGCCAACCAGAAGTACGCCGAGGCGATCGCGGAGTTCCGCGCCGCCAAGCGGATGACCGGTTCGGTCGAGCTGTGGCCCGTCATCGCCGACTGCGAGCGCGGCCTCGGCCGTCCGGAGCGGGCGCTGGCCATGGCCGGTGAGCCCGAGGTGCAGAAGCTGGACAAGGCCGGACAGGTCGAGATGCGACTGGTCGCGGCCGGCGCCCGCCGGGACATGGACCAGCTCGACGCGGCCATCGTCACCCTGCAGAGCCCGGAGCTGGCCTCCAACTCCGTGCAGCCGTGGACCGCGCGTCTGCGGTACGCCTACGCCGACGCCCTGCTGGCGGCCGGTCGTGAGGACGAGGCGCGCGAGTGGTTCGCCAAGACCCTCGAGGCCGACAAGGACGGGGCCACGGACGCCTCCGACCGTCTCGCCGAGCTGGACGGTGTCGAGTTCGTCGACGCCTCCGCCGTCGACGTCGACGACGACTCGGACCTGGATGCCGAGGAGGCGTTCGACGACGAGGTCGAGGAAGAGGACGAGGACGAGGACGACGACGACCCCGAGGTCGCGGCGGCCGAGCGTGCCTCCGACCAGGCCGAGTACTACGACGAGGACGACGACGAGTACGAAGGCGACCTCGATGAGGATGTCGACGTCACCGACGAGATCGTCGTTGTCGACGAGGACGAGGACGACGACCGTCAGGACGACGGGCGTCGTGACGCCGGAGTCCGCGACGACGGCTGAGTGAACTGAGAAGGGCGGTACCCCCGATGGGGGTACCGCCCTTTTTTCGTTCTGCGGGGTCCGTCAGTCCACGCTGCGCAGGACCAGGCCGGTGGCCGGCTTGGGGCCGAAAGAGGTGGACTTGCGGGGCATCGTCACGCCCTGGCGGGCCAGTTCCCGTACGACCGACTCGCGCACGGGGTGCAGCAGGACGGCCGTGCCCCCGAGGCGCTCCGCCATCTCGACGGTGGCCTCGGTGTCGTGGATGTACGAGATCTGGTCGGGGGCGTCGGGGACGGCCCACAGCGTGTCCAGCAGGGTCGCGTGGAGCACCGTGGCGTCGAGCCGGCGCCAGGCCTCGGGGCGGTCGCCGCGAACCGTGCGCTCGATCAGGGCCGGCTCGGGGTCGGTGACCAGGTGGAAGCTGCCGTCGCCGGTGAGCAGGAAGGCGTTGCCGAGCTCCGCGGCCTCGGCCAGGGCCGCCATGGCCGTCGGCAGCGGGCCGTCGACGGTGCGGACCCGGAAGCGGCCGTCGAGGGCGGCCAGGGCGTCGGCGGGGGCCAGTTGCCGGAGCAGCCGGTGGATCGCGCGGACCTGGAGCGGGTAGCGGGCGGTGTCGACGAGGAGGACCAGGCCGAAGTCCCAGGGGGTGGGGGAGCCGTGCTCCTCCTGGAGGCGCAGGTACGTCGCCCAGCGGTGGTGGCCGTCGGCGATGAGGGCCTGGCGGTCGCCCAGGTCGGTGGTGATCTCCGCCAGGTCGGCGGGGTCCGTGACGGCCCACAGCCGGTGCTGGAAACCGTCCTCGGTGGTGGTGGAGAACAGCGGCGTGGAACGGGCGGTGCGCTCGACGACCGCGGCCGCGCCCACCGCCGGATCCTCGCCGAGGTAGGTCAGGAGGAGGGGCTCGAGATTGGCCGATGTGGCGCGCATCAGGCCGGCGCGGTCGGTGACCACGTGCGGCATGACGTCCTCGTGGGGGAGGACGATCCCGGCTTCGGCGGCGGAGAGCGCCAGGGCCCCGATGACCCCGCGCTGGAGGAGCTCGCCCCGGCGCTGCTCGTAGACGTAGAGCGCGGGCACCGGATCGGCGCTGAGGATGCCCTCCGCGAGCCAGTCGCGCAGCGTGTGCGCCGCCTGCTCGTTGCGGGCGGCGGGGGTGTCGGCCTGCGGGAGGATCAGGCGGACGATGTTGTGGGGGTCGGCGGACTCCAGGTGGTTGAGTCCGTCGGGGCGCACGACCACGTCGTACGGCGGCGAGGTCACGGCGGCCAAGCTGCCGACGCGCTCGGGGACATAGCGCAGGCCATGGAACGGGATCAGGCGCAGTCCGTGGTCCGCGGTGCCAGATGTGGTCATTGGTGAATCGTAAGACGCGTCTCGCCATGCGGGATGATCGGGGGAGTACGGAAACCGGACAAGATCGATCGCATGAGGAGCCGACACCATGACGCGGCAGAGCAGGACCCTTCCCGCGGGCAGTGAGCGGAGTCTGCACCAGGCGTACGACACGGCCCTGCTGGACCTCGACGGGGTGGTGTACGCGGGCGGCGAGGCCATCGCGCACGCCGTGGACTCGCTCGCCGCGGCTCGGGCCGACGGGATGCACCTGGCGTACGTGACGAACAATGCGCTGCGCACCCCGGACGCGGTTGCCGAGCACCTGAGCGAGCTGGGGATCCCGACGGAGGCCGGCGAGGTGATCACCTCCGCGCAGGCGGTGGCCCGTCTCATCGCCGAGCAGGTGGAGCCCGGGTCGAAGGTGCTGGTGATCGGCGGTGAGGGGCTGCGGGTCGCGCTGCGCGAACGCGGGCTGGTGCCGGTGGACTCCGCCGAGGAGGCGGGGCTCGCCGCGGTGGTCCAGGGGTACGGAGGGCCCGACCTGCAGTGGTCGCGGTTCGCGGAGGCCTCGTACGCGATCAACCGCGGGGTGCCGTGGTACGCCTCGAACACCGATCTGACGATTCCCGGGGCGCGGGGGATCGCTCCGGGCAACGGGGCCGCCGTGGAGGTCGTACGGATCGCCACGGGCGCGGAGCCGCAGGTGGCCGGCAAGCCGCTGCCCCCCATGCACCGCGAGACCGTGCTGCGGACCGGGGCGAAGCGGCCGCTGGTGGTCGGCGACCGGCTGGACACCGACATCGAGGGCGCCTTCAACGGGGACGTGGACTCGCTGCTGGTGCTGACCGGGGTGACGGACGGGGCGCAGCTGCTGCGGGCCGAGCCGAAGTACCGGCCGACGTACGTGGACCGGGACCTGCGCGGGCTGCTGACCGGGCAGCCGGAGGTGGTTGCGGCGGCCGGGGGCGGGTTCCGCTGCGGGAGTTGGACCGCGGTGGCGCTGGACGGGGTGCTGGAGCTGCGCGGGGAGGAAGCCGGACCGGAGGGTGCGGAGGGCGCCGACGGTGCGATGGACGGGCTGCGGGCGCTGTGTGCGGCGGCCTGGACGCAGGCGGGGGACGGCTCGTGCGGGCTGGACGCGGGGAAGGCGCTGGCGCGGCTGGGGCTGTAAGGCGCGGAGTCCTGGCAGGTCAGGGCCGGCTGCGGGCCGGTGGGTCGGGCGGGCTGGTTCCTGGGCCCCGTAGGGACTTAAGGCCTGGCCGGAGGGCTGTTCGGGGGAGCCGAGCAAGGTGGAGGGTAGGCTAACCTAACTTTCGTGTTGGTCGAGAGTCCCCCCGAACCGAGCGCGGCGCCGGCCGCCGCCACCCGCTCGCGCCACGGTGCGCGAGCCGCCGGTCTGCTCGCCGCCTTCGGCGTGCTCGCGCTGGTCGTGGTGGCGAGCGTCGCCGTCGGCGCCAAGCAGATGCCCCTCCACGAGGTCTGGCACGGCCTGTTCCACTACTCCGGGACGGCCTCCGACGTCGTCGTACGGGACCTGCGGGTCCCGCGGACCCTCCTCGGCGTGCTGGTCGGCCTCGGCCTCGGACTGTCCGGCGCCGTGATGCAGGCCCTGACCCGCAACCCGCTGGCGGAGCCGGGCATCCTCGGCGTCAACGCGGGGGCCGCGGCAGCCGTCGTATCGGCCATCAGCTTCTTCGGGGCGTCCTCGCTCAGCGAGTTCGTGTGGTGGGCCTTCCTCGGCGCCGCCGTCGTCTCCGTGGTCGTGTACGTGCTCGGCGGCAGCCGCAGCGCCACGCCCGTGCGCCTGGCGCTCGCCGGTACGGCGGCCACCGCGGCCCTCGTCGGATACATCAACGCCGTGCAGCTGATGGACAGCAAGGCGCTGGACAAGCTCCGTTTCTGGACCGTGGGCTCGCTGGCCTCCGCGAACATGGACACCGTCCGGCAAGTGGCGCCCTTCCTGGTGGTCGGCGCCGTCCTCGCGCTCTGCCTGGGCCGGCCGCTCAACGCCATGGCCATGGGCGACGACACCGCGCGGGCGCTCGGCGCGCACCTGACGCGGACCCGGGTCGGCGCGATGATCGCCATCACCCTGCTGTGCGGGGCCGCGACCGCGGCCTGCGGGCCGATCGTGTTCGTCGGCCTGATGATCCCGCACCTCGTACGGTTCTTCACCGGCCCGGACATGCGCTGGGTGCTCGGGTACTCGGCGGTGCTCTCGCCCGTCCTGCTGCTCGGCGCCGACGTCATCGGCCGGGTCGTCACCCGGCCCGCCGAACTCCAGGTCGGCATCGTCACCGCGCTGATCGGCGGACCCGTCTTCATCTACCTCGTCCGGCGCAAGAGGATGGCCCAGCTGTGACAGTGACCGACGCACCCCGCCCGGCGCGCGGGGGCCGGACCGGGCCCCGGCCGGTGCGCCTGCCCGGCGGGATATCGCTGCGCCTGGAGCGGCGCGCGCTGGGCGTCGGGGCGCTGCTCCTGGTGCTCGTACTGGCGGCGGCCGTCCTGCTCATCGGCACCGGCGACTTCGACATCGCCCCCTGGGACGTCGTACAGACCCTGCTGGGCAACGGCACGCCCGCGCACGAGTTCATCGTCAACGACCTGCGGCTTCCGCGGGTCCTGGTCGGCATCCTGGTGGGCGCGGCCCTCGGCATGGCCGGCGCCGTCTTCCAGTCCGTCTCGCGCAACCCGCTCGGCTCCCCGGACGTGCTGGGCTTCGGCTACGGCTCGGCCGTCGGCGCGCTGCTGGTCATCGTGCTGTTCCACGGCGGCGCCGGCGAGGTGGCCGTCGGGGCCCTGGTGGGCGGGGTGGTGGCAGGCCTGGCCGTGTACCTGCTCGCGTACAAGCAGGGCATCCACGGCTACCGGTTGGTCCTCGTCGGCATCGGCGCCTCCGCGATGCTGGTCGCCGTCATCCAGTACCTGCTGACGAAGGCGCAGCTCGTCGAGGCCACCCGCGCGATGGTGTGGCTGACCGGCTCGCTCGCCGGCCGGGACTGGGCGCAGGTCTGGCCGCTGCTCGCGACGTGCGCGGTGCTGTTCCCGCTGGTCCTCGGCCAGAGCCGGGCCCTGCGGATGATCGAGATGGGCGACGACGCGGCGTACGCGGTCGGGGTGCGGGTGGAGCGGACCCGGCTGCTGCTGATGGTGGCGGCGATCCTGCTCACCACCGCGGCCAGCGCCGCGGCCGGGCCGATCAGTTTCGTCGCGCTGGCCGCGCCGCAGCTCGCCCGCCGGCTGACCCGCTCGCCCGGGGCGAGCCTGCTGACCGGCGCGCTGATGGGCGCGCTCCTGCTGCTGGTGTCCGACTGGGCCTCACAGCGGGCCTTCGGCGCCGACCAGTTGCCGGTGGGGGTGGTGACGGGGCTGGTCGGCGGCTGCTACCTGCTCTGGCTGCTCGTCACCGAGCGCAGGGCGGGCCGCATATGAGGGAGCAGGGGGATCAGAGGGACCAGAGGGACCAGAAGGGCATGAGCAACCAGAGGAGCAGGCAAGTGCAGCGGCTGACCGCGGAGAACGTGACCCTCGGCTACGACCAGCGGGTCATCGCCGAGAACCTGTCGGTGGAGATCCCCGACCACTCCTTCACGGTGATCGTCGGCCCCAACGCCTGCGGCAAGTCCACCCTGCTGCGCGCCCTGTCGCGGATGCTGAAGCCGACGGTGGGGCGGGTGCTGCTGGACGGTCAGGCCATCGGGTCGATGCCGGCGAAGAAGGTGGCCAAGACGCTGGGTCTGCTGCCGCAGTCCTCGATCGCCCCGGACGGGATCACCGTGTCGGACCTGGTCTCGCGCGGCCGCTATCCGCACCAGGGGCTGCTGCGGCAGTGGTCGGCGGACGACGAGCGCATCGTGAACGAGTCGATGGCCTCCACGGGGGTCGCCGAGCTCGCGGACCGGGCGGTGGACGAGCTGTCGGGCGGGCAGCGCCAGCGGGTGTGGATCGCGATGGCACTGGCGCAGCAGACGCCCCTGCTGCTGCTGGACGAGCCGACGACCTACCTGGACATCCAGCACCAGATCGAGGTGCTGAACCTCTGCGCGGAGCTCCACGAGGAGCGGGGGCGGACGCTGGTCGCCGTGCTGCACGATCTGAACCATGCGGCCCGCTACGCGACCCACCTGATCGCGATGCGGGACGGGAAGGTCGTGGCGGAGGGGCCGCCGGCCGAGGTGGTCACGGCGGAGCTGGTGGAGCGGGTGTTCGGGCTGCGGTGCCAAGTCATTGCGGACCCGGAGACGGGGACGCCGCTGGTGATTCCCGCGGCGCGGATCGCTCGGGCGGTGGCACGCGCCGAGTAGCGGGTGCGGCGCCGCTTCCTGGGGCTCCGCCCCGGACCCCGCGCCTCAAACGCCGGCGAGGCTGGATTTAGAGCAGGCTCTTGAGTCTCAGCAGGTCGCGGAAGCCTGCTTCCAGGCGGATGCGGCCCGAGGCCCAGGCCTTGGGGAACTTCAGGTCGCCGGCGACCAGGGCGACCAGGTCGTCACCGGTCATCGCGAGCCGGATCTCGGCCTTGGCGGACGGCGGGCCGGGGGCGACCGCGTCCACGCGGATCCGGCCTCCGTCGAGGCGGCCCGTGAAGGTCCGGTCCAGGTCGGTGATGTGGCAGCTCAGCGAGCGGTCGAGCGCGGTCGCACCGCGCACGTCGCCTTCGGCCCGCGCCAGGTTGTCGGAGAGTTGGTCGAGTGCCGCACGGCACTCCTCGATCGTAGCCATCGTGATCCCGACCGTACCGCAGAGCCGCGCGCCGTCGTGGGCGCCCTACGCGGTAGCGTCGGGGGCATGAACGAAGAAGTGCCCGCCGGGGCCCAGGAACCGGACGAAGCCCCGGCCGCGCCCGCCGGGCCGGTCGCGCTGGGCCTCGTACGCACCCCCACCGGGCACGCCGGGGCGGACGCCGCGCTGGAGCGGCTGGCGGACGTGGACCACCTCCCGGCGGACGGACACGTCGAGGTGTACGAGGATGTGCACAGGGGGCTGCGCTCCGCGCTGACCGCGCTGGACGCGACCGAAGGCCCCCGTCCGCACGAAAACAGGAGCTGAACCGATCGTGGCAGGAGTGGCACGCCGCCGCCTGGACGCCGAACTGGTACGCCGCAGCATGGCCCGCTCGCGCGAGCACGCCGCGCAGCTGATCGCCGCCGGCCGGGTGACCGTGGGCGGCAATACGGCGACGAAGCCGGCCACCCAGGTCGAGACCAGCGCGGCCCTCGTGGTCCTCAAGGACGACAGCGACCCCGACTACGTCTCCCGGGGCGGCCACAAGCTGGCGGGGGCGCTCGCGGCCTTCCAGCCCCAGGGGCTGCGCGTGGAGGGCCGCCGGGCGCTGGACGCGGGTGCCTCGACCGGCGGGTTCACCGACGTGCTGCTGCGCGCCGGAGTGGAGCACGTGATGGCCGTCGACGTCGGGTACGGGCAGCTCGCCTGGTCCCTGCAGAGCGACGACCGGGTCACCGTCAAGGACCGCACGAACGTGCGCGAGCTGACGGTGGAGCTGATCGACGGGGTGCCCGTGGACCTGGTCGTCGGCGACCTGTCCTTCATCTCGATCGGGCTGGTGCTGCCCGCGCTCGTACGCTGCTGCGCGCCCGACGCGGATCTGGTGCTGATGGTCAAACCGCAGTTCGAGGTCGGCAAGGACCGGCTCGGCAGCGGTGGCGTGGTGCGCAGTACGGAATTGCGCGCCGAGGCCGTGCGGGACGTCGCGGCGCAGGCGTGGAAGTTGGGCCTGGGCGTGCTCGGGGTGACCGCGAGCCCGCTTCCGGGCCCGTCGGGCAACGTCGAGTATTTTCTGTGGCTGCGGGCGGGGGCACCGGCACTCGACCCGGCGGATGTTGACCGTGCAGTGGCGGAGGGGCCGCAGTGAGTGATCTTTCGGGGGACCCGGCACAGTCGGGGGAGTCAGGGAAGTCGGGGGAGTCGGGGAAGCGGACCGTCTTCCTGCTCGCCCACACCGGGCGGCCCGCGGCCATCCGCAGTGCCGAGCTGGTGGTGCAGGGTCTGCTGCGCAGCGGGCTGGGCGTACGGGTGCTGCGGCACGAGGCGGTGGACCTGCCGCTGCCGCCCGAGGTGGAGCTGGTGGCCGAGTCCGAGTGCACCCCGGAGGTGCTCGACGGGTGCGAGCTGCTCATCGTGCTCGGCGGCGACGGGACGCTGCTGCGCGGCGCGGAGTTCGCGCGCGGCTCCGGGGTGCCGATGCTCGGCGTCAACCTGGGCCGGGTGGGCTTCCTCGCGGAGGCGGAGCGGGACGACCTGGACAAGGTCGTGGCCCGGGTCGTGACGCGCGACTACGAGGTCGAGGAGCGGATGACCCTCGATGTGGTCGTGCGGACCAACGGGGACGTGGTGCACCGGGACTGGGCGCTGAACGAGGCGGCCGTCCAGAAGGTGTCCCCGGAGCGGATGCTGGAGGTGGTCCTGGAGATCGACGGGCGCCCGGTGTCCGGCTTCGGCTGCGACGGGATCGTCTGCGCGACGCCGACGGGCTCGACGGCGTACGCCTTCTCGGCCGGCGGGCCGGTGGTCTGGCCGGAGGTGGAGGCGCTGCTGATGGTGCCGATCAGCGCGCACGCGCTGTTCGCGAAGCCGCTGGTGACCTCGCCGGACTCGGTGCTGGCCGTGGAGGTGCAGACCGGGACCCCGCACGGGGTGCTGTGGTGCGACGGGCGGCGGACGGTGGAGCTGCCGTCCGGTGCCCGCGTGGAGGTCCGGCGGGGGACGGTGCCGGTGCGGCTCGCCCGGCTGCACCACGCGTCGTTCACGGACCGGCTCGTCGCGAAGTTCGCGCTGCCGGTGTCGGGATGGCGCGGAGCCCCGCACTAGGGCTGTAGGGGGCCTCGTGCACCACGCGTACGTAAATAGCATGATTGTTCGAGTCGGTTCGGGCGGGTGACGTCACATGGCACCCATGAAACCTCGGTATCGTCGTCCCGTGCTTGAGGAGATGCGGATACGGTCGCTCGGAGTCATCGACGACGCTGTGGTCGAGCTGTCACCCGGTTTCACCGCGGTGACCGGCGAGACCGGCGCGGGCAAGACCATGGTCGTCACCAGCCTCGGGCTGCTGCTCGGCGGGCGCGCCGACCCCGCCCTGGTGCGGATCGGGGCCAAGGCGGCGGTCGTCGAAGGGCGCATCGTCATGCGCCCGGACGCCCCCGCGGCGCTGCGCGCCGAGGAGGCCGGCGCCGAGCTCGACGACGGCGCCCTGCTGATCAGCCGGACCGTTTCCGCCGAGGGCCGCTCGCGCGCCCACGTCGGCGGCCGCTCCGTGCCCGTCGGGCTGCTCGCCGAACTCGCCGACGACCTCGTCGCCGTCCACGGCCAGACCGACCAGCAGGGCCTGCTCCGGCCCGCCCGGCAGCGCCAAGCCCTCGACCGGTACGCGGGCGACGCCGTCGCCGTCCCGCTGGAGAAGTACGCCGCCGCCCACCGCAGGCTGCGCGCCGTCGCCGGAGAGCTGGAGGAGATCACCACCCGGGCCCGGGAACGCGCCCAGGAGGCCGATCTGCTCCGCTTCGGGCTCGACGAGATCGCCGCCGTGGAACCGCTCTCGGGCGAGGACACCGAGCTGGCCGCGGAGGCCGAGCGCCTCGGGCACGCCGAGTCCCTGTCCTCGGCCGCCCAGGTCGCGCACGCCGCCCTGGCCGGCAACGTCGAGGACCCCGAGGGCGTCGACGCGGGCGCGCTCGTCGCCGGGGCGCACCGCGCACTGGAATCCGTACGCTCCCACGACCCGGCGCTCGGCGCGCTCGCCGAGCGGATCGGGGAACTGGGCATCCTGCTCGGGGACGTGGCCGGGGAACTCGCCGGGTACGCGGACGACCTGGACGCCGATCCGCTGCGGCTGGCGGCCGTGGAGGAGCGGAGGGCGGCGCTGACCCAGCTGATCCGCAAGTACGGATCCGCCGAGAACGGCCTGGACTCCGTCCTGGAGTGGGCCGAACGCGGTTCCGTACGGCTGCTGGAGCTGGACGGCGACGACGAGCGGATCGACGAGCTGACAGCGGAGCGCGACGGGCTGCGGCTGGAACTCTCCGTACTGGCTCAGACGTTGACCGACGCGCGGAACGAGGCGGCGACCCGCTTCGCGTCGGCGGTCACCGAGGAGCTGGCCTCCCTGGCGATGCCGCACGCGCGGGTCACCATCGACGTCCGGCAGACCGAGGACCCCGAGGGGGTCGAGGTCGGCGGCCGGCTCGTCGCGTACGGGCCCTCCGGCGTCGACGAGGTCGAACTGCTGCTGGCCCCGCACCCCGGAGCCCAGCCGCGGCCGATCGCCAAGGGTGCCTCGGGCGGTGAGCTGTCCCGGGTGATGCTCGCCGTCGAGGTCGTCTTCGCGGGCTCCGACCCGGTGCCCACGTACCTCTTCGACGAGGTCGACGCGGGCGTCGGCGGCAAGGCCGCGGTGGAGGTCGGACGGCGGCTCGCGAAGCTGGCCAAGTCGGCCCAGGTCGTCGTCGTCACGCACCTGCCGCAGGTGGCGGCCTTCGCGGACCGGCAGCTGCTGGTCGAGAAGACCAACGACGGGTCCGTGACCCGCAGCGGCGTCACCGTCCTGGAGGGTGAGGCCCGGATCCGCGAGCTGTCGCGGATGCTGGCCGGCCACGAGGACTCGGCGTCGGCGCGGGCGCACGCGGAGGAACTGCTCGCGGCGGCCCGGAGTTCGCAGTCATCACGCTGACGCCCGGCTAGCCCGTGTGGGTGAGGATCGGGGGCTCGGGGCGGTATCTCACACGGGATCCGCACCCGTATGGTCCCGGAACGCGCGTGCGGACTGGCATTCTGAGCGACGTCCCTGCCTTTCCTCCCTCACCCTGGAGCTTCGGCCCGTGAGCAGCTCCCCGGTCCCGGTCCCCGTCCTTCGCACCGTTCAAGTGCTCGGCGGCGCGAGCGGTGGTGCGCACGTGCGGTCGCTGGCCACCGGGCTCGCCGCGCGCGGCGTACGGGTCACCGTGTGCGGACCCGTCGAGACCGAGGGGGAGTACGACTTCACCGGCGCCGGGGCGCGGTTCACCCCGGACGCGGTCAGCGCGCTGCGGGCCGCGTGCTTCGAGGCCGACGTGGTGCACGCGCACGGCGTACGGGCGGGCATGCGCGCGGCGCTGGCCCTGCGCGGGCGCCGGGTCCCCCTGGTCGTGAGCTGGCACGGCGGCGGCCCCGGCAGCGGCCGCCTGAGCCTGCTCCTGGAACGGCACGTCGCGCGGGCCGCGGCGATCGTCCTCGGCGCCTCCTCGGCGCAGGTGGACCTGGCCCGGCTGCGGGGGGCGCGGGACGCGCGGCTGGCGGCGGTGGCGGTGCCGGCCGCGGCGGGGCCTTCGGGATCTTCGGGGTCTGCCGGATCCTTCGGGTCCGCCGGGTCCTCCGGGTCCGCCGGGTCTTCGGACGCTGCGGACCACGGGAAGGTGCGGGCGGAACTCGGCGCGGTGGAGCGGCCGTTGCTGATCGCGGTCGGGAGCCTGGTGCCGCGGCGGGGGTACTCCGTACTGCTGGACGCGGCGCGGGAGTGGCGGAACCTGGACCCGATGCCGCTGCTGGTCATCGCGGGAGAGGGCCCGATGCGGGCGGAGCTCGCGCGGCGCATCCAGGCGGAGCGCCTGCCGGTGCGGCTGCTCGGGCAGCGGCGGGATGCCGCGCGGCTGCTGGCGGCGGCCGATGTCGCGGTGCTGCCGAGCCGGTGGGAGGCGCGGTCGCCGCTCGCGCAGGAGGCTCTGCGGATGGGCGTGCCGTTGGTGGCGACGGCGGTGGGCGGTGTGCCGGAGCTGGTGGGGGCGGCGGGTGTGCTGGTGCCCTACGGGGACGCGGGGGTGCTGGCCGCTGCGGTCGCCGGGCTGCTGGCGGATCCCGCGCTGCGGGGGGAGCTGGCGATGGCCGGGCGGGCCCAGGCCTTGACGTGGCCGTCGGAGGACGACACCGTCGCGCAAGTCCTGTCGGTGTACGACGAACTGACCTCGCGTCGACGCTAGCCCCTGGCCGGGCGCGGAGCTCGTGCCCGCTGCCGCTGCGCGGCGTCGAGTCCCCTCCCCGCCCTTCGCCCGTTCCCCGGAGCTCCGCCCCGGACCCGATGCCGCGCGCGCCGCCGCTGCCGGGGACCAGTCCCCGGACCCCAGCGCCTCAAACGCCGGCGGGGCTGGATGCGGCTGGGGTGGGCTTGCCCGTGCGGCGCCGTTCCCGGGGACCAGTCCCCGGACCCCGCGCCTCAAACGCCGGCGGGGCTGGATAGACCAGCCTCGCCGGCGTTTGAGGCGCGGGGTCTGGGGCGGAGCCCCAGGAGGGGTCCGGGCGCAGCCCGGGGAACGGGCGAAGGGCGGGTAGGGGACCCAGCCCCGCAGGGCCCAGCCAGCCGCACTCGCCCACCGGACCCCAAGCCGGGACGGCAGGGGCGGCAGCCCCGACGGGCCACCGCCGGACGGAGTCCGGCGCAGCGACGCGAAGCCCGCGCAGCGGTGCGAGCGGCGCGTCGAACAGGTGCCGCGCGTTAGGAGGACGTGGTGTGGCGGCGGGCTCGGAGGGCCAGGCTCAGGGAGAGGACGGTTTCCGGGTCGTCCAGGTCCGCGCCCAGGAGCTCCGAGATGCGGGCCAGCCGGTTATACAGGGTCTGGCGGTTCAGGTGGAGCTCGCGCGCGGTCTCCGCCTTGCGGCCCGCGTGGGCCAGGTACGTCTCCAGGGTGGGGAGGAGCGGCGGGCGGGAGACCGTGTCGTGCACGCGCAGGGCGCCGATCGCGCGGTCCACGAAGGCCGCCAGGTCGGGGTGTTCGCGCAGGCGCCACAGGAGCAGGTCGATGTCCAGGCGGCGGGCGTCGTACCAGGGGCGTTCGGGGAGTCCGTGCGCGGCCGTGGCCGTCTCGGCGGCGTGGCGCAGGCCCGCCGAGACCGTCGCCCAGCCGCCGCAGACGCCGACGACCACCGCGGGCGCGCCCCCCGCACGGTCCAGGCCGGCCCGCTCCACGCCGGTCCGCAGCGCCACCGCGACCCGGTCGGACACCGTCGTGCGCTCGGCGTCGGAGCGCAGGGAGACCAGGAGGGGGACGCGGCCCTCCACCGGCCGGACCCCGAGGAGCACCGGGACGCCGACGGAGGCGAGTTCCTCCAGGACGGCCCGGGCCAGGACGGCCCAGTTCCCCGACGGGGCCAGGTCCGAGGACAGCCGCATGACGATGGGCAGGAGCGGGCCGGGGCCCGGTTTGAAGCCCAGGACGCGGGCCTGGGCGGGGGCGTCCTCGGCCGAGATGCGTCCCTCCGCGAGGTCGGTGAGGAAGTCGCCGCGGCCGCGCGCCGCGAGCTCGTCCTCCTGCCGGGCCTGCATCAGGACGACGGCCAGGACGCCGGCCGTCCGCTCGGCCGCCATCCGGTGCACGGGCAGCAGCGGCGCGGACACGCCCAGCAGGACCAGCCGGGCCCGCACCGAGCCGGTGCCGCGGCCGCCCCCCGGGACGTCGACCACCACGGCGTTGCCGGACGGCTCCGCCGGGCGCTGGCCGCGTAGGCCCTCCCACACCTGGAGCGGGTCCGCCACGGCCTCGCCGGCGACCGGGCCCGCCGCGTACAGCAACTGGCCGTCGGGGGTTTCCAGGAAGACCGGGTTGGCCGTGAAGTCCGCCAGGATGTGCAGCACTTGGGGGATCCCGCCGCCGTCGAGCAGGGCTTCCGTACAGCGCCGGTGGACTTCCTCGGCCCGCTGGAGCAGCGCGTAGTGCCCGTTGACGATCTCGGTGTGCACCTCCTCCGTGACGGTCACGAAGGGGACCTCCCGGTGCAGCTGGACGAGGGGGAGGCCGACCGCCCGCGCCGTCTCCACCAAGGTCGCCGGAAGGCGGGTGAAGCGGGGTCCCAGTTCGACGACCAGGGCGGCGATGCCCCGGTCCGCGAGGCGGCGTACGAAGGCGCGTTGCTCGGCGGGGCGGGTGCCGAGGCCGAGGCCGGTGGTCAGCAGCAGCTCGCCGCCCTTGAGCAGGGAGGCGATGTTGGGGACCTCTCCGGCGTGCACCCAGCGCACGGTCCGGCCGAGCCGGTCGGCGCAGGCCACCACCTCCGGGAGCCCGCTGCGCAGCCCCGGCAGCTCAAGTGCCCGCTGAACCGTGATCCCGCCCTGATTGTCCATATGGCGGACGCTACCGGGGCTCTTGTTCCGTGCACATCACCGAGCGGTTACGGGGTTCCATCTACCCCCGTCCGGCCCGACAACTCGTCGCCCCGACAAGGAGATTATCGGACTGCATGCCGATTGTGGCGTACGTCACCCGGGGCGAGAGTGAGCGCCCTCACGACAGGAACGAGGAGCCATGAGCACGGATAGCAGCACCGGCGTCGGCGCACCCCAGGTCCAGCGGCTGAAAGCCAATTCGGTGGGCCTGGTCGGTGTCGTCTTCATGGCCGTCGCCACCGCCGCTCCCATCACCGCGATGACCGGCAACCTGCCCATCGCCGTCGGCTTCGGCAACGGCATCGGCGCGCCCGCCGGCTACCTCTTCGCGACCGCCGTCCTGACCGTCTTCGCCGTGGGCTACGTCGCCATGGCCAAGCGGATCACCGCCGCCGGCGCCTTCTACGGGTACATCTCGCACGGCCTCGGCCGGATCGCCGGCATGGCCTCCGGCATGCTCGCGGTCCTTGCCTACATCGTCTTCGAGGCATCGATCGTCGGCGTCTTCTCCTACTTCACCAAGACCACCGTCCACGACCAGCTCGGCATCGACCTGCCCTGGATCGTCTACGCGGTGGGCATGCTCGCGATCACGGCCGCCCTGGCGCACTTCGACATCAACCTCACGGCCAAGGCGCTGGGCGTGATGCTCGTCGCCGAGATCGCCGTCCTCTTCGCCGTCGCCACCGCCGTCCTGATCGCCGGCGGCGGACCGGACGGGATCCCGCTGGAGCCCGTCAACCCGAAGAACGCCTTCACCGGAACCTCCGCCGGACTCGGCCTCTTCTTCGCCTTCTGGTCCTGGGTCGGTTTCGAGTCCACCGCCATGTACGGCGAGGAGTCCAAGAACCCGAAGAAGGTCATCCCCAAGGCCACCCTGATCTCCGTCGTCGGCGTCGGCCTCTTCTACATCTACGTCTCCTGGATGACCATCGCCGGCAACGGCCTCGCCAAGTCCGTGGAGCTCTCCGCCTCCGCGAGCCCGCTCGACCTGTTCTTCGCCCCCACCCAGTCCTTCATCGGCGCCTGGGCCGTCGACGCCTTCCAGTGGCTGCTGCTCACCGGCTCCTTCGCCTGCGGCATGGCCTTCCACCAGTGCGCCGCCCGCTACCTGTACGCCATCGGCCGCGAGGGCTTCCTGCACCCGGGCCTGGGCCGTACGCACGCCAAGCACGGCTCCCCGTACGTCTCCTCCCTGGTGCAGACGGCCATCGCCACCGGCCTGGTCGCGCTGTTCTGGCTGACCGGGCAGGACCCGTACATCCACCTGTACACGCTGCTCGCGATCCTCGGCACCATGGCGATCCTCATCGTCCAGACCCTGTGCTCCTTCGCGGTGATCGGCTACTTCCGCAAGAACCACCCCGAGGACCGGCACTGGTTCCGCACCTTCACGGCCCCGCTGGTCGGCGGCATCGCCATGGCCGCCGTGGTCGTCCTGCTGCTGGTCAACATGAAGACGGCGGCCGGGCTGGCCGCCGACTCGTTCTTCTTCACGCTCATCCCGTGGATCGTCGGGCTCGTCTTCTTCGGCGGGCTGGGCCTCGGCCTGTGGCTGAAGTTCAAGGCCCCGGACCGCTACGAGATCATCGGCCGCGTCGTCCTGGAGGACGCCGCCGAGCGCACCGACGAGAGCACCGACGGCCCCACCGGTGCCTCCGCCCCCTCCGCCGCGAACGTCTGAGAAGGAGCCACCGCCATGGCCCGTACGCCACTGATGCACGCGCTCCGTCGGCTCGCCGCCGAGCACGCGGCCGCCCGACGGCTCGGCCTGCCCGTCGCCGAGCTGCGCGGCTCCACCCGCCGCCAGCTCCTCGGCCGCGCCGCCGCCCTCGGCCTCGGCACCGCCCTGGCCTCCGCCGCGGTCGCCCCGGCGGGCGCCCACGCGGTGGAGACCGTCACCGACAAGAAGCCCGTCGCCCCCGCCCGCGTCGCCATCGTGGGCGCCGGCATCTCGGGGCTGACCGCCGCCCTCACCCTCCAGGACGCGGGCGTTCCCTTCACCCTCTACGAGGCCAACCCCAGCCGCGTCGGCGGCCGGATGTGGACGCAGCGCTCCCTGTGGGCCTACGGACAGACCTCCGAGATCGGCGGCGAGCTGATCGACACCAGCCACAAGAAGATCCTCGAGCTGTGCCGCCGCTTCAACCTCCCCACCGAGGACTTCCTCGGCGGCGGCCCCAACGGGGCGGAGGAGGTCCTCTGGTTCAACGGGACCTACTACCCGCGCGAGCAGGCCGACGAGGACTTCAACGCCGTCTACCAGGCCCTGCGCCGCGACCTCCAGGAGGCCGGCGAGGTCTCCTGGAACTCCTCGACCCCCGCGGGCACCGCCCTCGACAACATGACCCTGTACCAGTGGATCGAGACCCGGATCCCCGGCGGACACGGCTCGCAGCTCGGCCGCTTCATCGACGTGGCGTACAACGTCGAGTACGGGGCCGACACCCAGCAGCAGTCCGCCCTCGCGCTGGTCCTGCTGATGGGCTACCAGCCCAACCCGGGCAACTTCAACGTCTGGGGCCTGTCCAACGAGCGCTACCACATCACCGGCGGCAACGACCAGCTGCCGAACGCCATCGCCCAGGCCCTGCCCGCCGGTTCGACCGTCATGGGACGCGAGCTGGTCGCCGTGCGCGTCTCCGCCGACGGCACCCAGACCCTGACCTTCAACGACGCGGGCGCCACCCGGACGGTGGTCGCCGACCACACCATCCTGTGCCTGCCGCTGCCGATCCTCCAGCGGATCGACATCACCGGCGCCGGCTTCGACCCGCGGATGACGAACCTCCTGCGCGACGCCCGCATGGGCTACTGCACCAAGCTCAACATGCAGTTCACCAGCCGCCCCTGGCGCGGCACCGGCCCCTGGCCGGGGGTCTCCGCCGGCGACTGCTTCACCGACAGCGAGGTCCAGCAGACCTGGGACACCACCAAGGTCCAGCCGGGCAACGGAGGCATCCTGCTCCAGTACGGCGGCGGCACCCTGGCCGGGTCGCTCACCCCGGCGACCCCCTTCGCCACCGAGTCCGACCCCTACGTACGCGCCCTCGCGGGCCGGATGCTCACCGGGATCGACGCCTTCTTCCCCGGCACCAAGGCGGCCTGGACCGGCAAGGCGCAGCTGTCGGCCTGGCACCGCAATCCGTACGCGCTCGGCGCGTACTCGTACTGGCCGACCGGCTACCTGCACCAGTACGCCAAGTACGAGGGGACCGCGCAGGGCCGGATCCACATCGGCGGAGAGCACTGCAGCTACGACTTCCAGGGGTTCATGGAAGGCGGGGCGACCGAGGGGGAGCGGGCGGCGAAGGAGGTGATCACCGCCCTCACGTAACCGGTCCTAGGACGGCGCGATGTTGTGGTTGAAGCGGAAGACGTTGTCCGGGTCGTACTCCCGCTTCAGCCGCCCCAGCCGCCGCATGTTCTCGGGTCCGAGGCCGGCGACCACCCGGTCCCCGCCCTCGTCCCCGGTGAAGTTGAGGTAGACCGCGCCGGTGCTCCACGGCCGGACGTCGGCGCGGACGTCCTTGACCCACTGGCGGACCCGGTCGTCGTCGGCCGGGTCCTCCCAGGCACCGAACGGGTGCACCGCCCAGGGCGCGTCGCGGAACGGCACCGGATAGTCGGCCGGGCCCTCGGCGATCGCGCCGCCCTGGGGCCACACCACGTGCTGGGTGCCGCTCGGTACCGGCATGGAGTCCGCGCGGGCGCAGAACACGTCCACGAACGCGTCGGGCACACCGGTCAGGTACTCCGCCGACCAGTAGTTCCGCAGGCCCGGCGGATCGTCGAGCATGCACTGGAGGTCCGCGTAGGGGATGTCCATCACCATCTCCGCCTCGTGCGGAACGGCCAGCAGCGGCGCGATGAGGCGGCGCAGCTCCTCCACGGGCCCCGCGTACGTGACCAGCGCGCCCGCCAGCAGCAGGCCGACCAGGTGCGGCGGGACGAACTCCTCGGGCGGTCCGGTCATGTAGATGGCGCCGCCGCCGGCCTCGCGCGGCCCGTCCTCCATGACGTCCCGGTACGTACGGACCACCTCGGGCCCGTGCTCGGGCAGGTACAGCAGGAACGCGACGGACATGGCGGGCAGCTCGTGCAGCCGCAGGGTCAGCGAGGTGGCGACGCCGAAGTTCCCGCCGCCGCCGTGCAGCCCCCAGAACAGCTCGGGGTGGTCCTCCTCGGTCGCCGTCAGCATCTCCCCGTCGGCCGTGACCAGGTCCACGGCGAGCAGGTTGTCCACCGCCAGGCCGAACTTGCGGTCCAGCCACCCGGTGCCGCCGCCCAGCACGAAACCGCCGACCCCGGTGGTGGAGACGCGGCCGCCGGTGGTCGCCAGCCCGTACCGCTCGCAGGCCCGGTCCAGATGGCTCATCGTGGCCCCGCCCTCGACGCGGACGGCCGAGGCCCCGGGGTGGACCGTCACCCCCTGCATCCGGCGCAGGTCCACGACCAGGCCGCCGTCGTTGAGGGACATCCCGGCCACGCTGTGGCCGCCGCCGCGCACGGCGATCGGCAGGTCGAGCCGCCGTGCGAAGCGCACGGCGGTCACCACGTCCACCGGACTCTCGCACTGCGCGATGACGGCCGGGCGGCGGTCGATCATCCCGTTGTAGAGGGCGCGGGCCTCGTCGTACCCCGGATCCTCCGGAACCAGGACGGCGCCGGACAGGTCTTCGCGGAGCTCGGCAAGTGCCGTGCCCGCCTTCGAGAGGGGAGCCATGGCTACCCCCTTCCGGGAGATGCGGAAGGTGCGGAAAGGCCTACGACCCCTCCAGGTTAATCAGCCCCCGTACGCCCCGCTCGCCGTCAGCCGCAGGGCCGTGTCGATCAGGGGGACGTGGCTGAAGGCCTGCGGGAAGTTGCCCACCTGGCGCTGGAGCTTCGGATCCCACTCCTCCGCCAGCAGGCCCAGGTCGTTGCGGAGCGCGAGCAGCTTCTCGAAGAGGCGCCGCGCCTCGTCGACCCGGCCGATCATCGCCAGGTCGTCCGCCATCCAGAACGAGCACGCCAGGAAGGCCCCCTCGTCGCCCTGCAGACCGTCCACGCCCGCCTCCTCGCCCGACGTCGGGTAGCGCAGGATGAAGCCGTCGGGGGTCGACAGCTCGCGCTGGATCGCCTCGATCGTGCCGATCACCCGCTTGTCGTCCGGCGGCAGGAAGCCCATCTGCGGGATCAGCAGGAGGGAAGCGTCCAGCTCCTTGGAGCCGTAGGACTGCGTGAAGGTGTTGCGTTCCTTGTCGTAGCCCTTCTCGCAGACGTCCTGGTGGATCTCGTCGCGCAACTCGCGCCACCGATCCAGCGGCCCGTCCGCGTCCCCGCTCTCGATCAGCTTGATCGTGCGGTCCACGGCCACCCACGCCATCACCTTCGAGTGCACGAAGTGCCGGCGCGGGCCGCGCACCTCCCAGATGCCCTCGTCGGGCTGGTCCCAGTGGGTCTCCAGGTAGCGGATCAGCTTCAGCTGGAGCAGCGAGGCGTAGTCGTTGCGCGCCAGGCCGGTCATGTGGCCCAGGTGCAGGGCCTCGGTGACCTCGCCGTACACGTCGAGCTGGAGCTGGCCCGCGGCGCCGTTGCCGACCCGGACCGGCCGGGAGTTCTCGTACCCGGGCAGCCAGTCGAGCTCGGTCTCGCCGAGCTCACGCTCGCCCGCGATCCCGTACATGATCTGCAGGTTCTCCGGGTCGCCGGCCACCGCCCGCAGCAGCCACTCGCGCCAGGCACGGGCCTCCTCGCGGTAGCCGGTGCGCAGCAGCGAGGACAGGGTGATGGCGGCGTCGCGCAGCCAGGTGTAGCGGTAGTCCCAATTGCGGACCCCGCCGATCTCCTCCGGGAGGGAGGTGGTCGGCGCGGCGACGATCCCGCCCGTGGGGGCGTACGTGAGCGCCTTGAGGGTGATCAGCGAGCGGATCACCGCCTCCCGGTAGGGGCCGTGGTACGTGCACTGCTCGACCCAGTCCCGCCAGAACTCGGTGGTGGCCTCCAGGGCCTCCTCGGCCTCCGGCGGCTGCGGCGGCTCCTTGTGGGAGGGCTGCCAGCTGATGCAGAAGGCCTTGCGGTCGCCCGGCCCGACGGTGAAGTCGGAGTACGTGGTCAGGTCCTTGCCGTACGTCTGCGCCTCGGTGTCCAGCCAGACCGAGTCGGGGCCCGCCACGGCCACGGTGCGGTCGTCGACCCGGTGCACCCAGGGCACCACCCGGCCGTAGCTGAAGCGCATGCGCAGGGCCGAGCGCATGGGAACGCGCCCGCTGATGCCCTCCACGATGCGGATGATCTGCGGTGCGTGGGCCTCGCGGGGCGGCATGAAGTCGATCACGCGGACCGTGCCGCGCGGAGTGTCCCACTCGGACTCCAGGACCAGCGAATCACCGCGGTAGCGGCGCCGGGTGGCACGCGGGGCCTCGGCGCCGGCCGGGAACGCCGGTCCGATCCGCCAGAACCCGTGTTCCTCGGTGCCGAGAATGCTCGCGAAGACGGCATGGGAATCGAAACGTGGCAGGCACAGCCAGTCCACCGCCCCGTCCCGGCAGACCAATGCCGCGGTCTGCATGTCGCCGATCAGTGCGTAATCCTCGATGCGCCCGGACACGTTGCATCTCCAGTCGAACAGCCACGTCCGCCCCGAAGGGCGCTTGCATTGCGCGATGCCGCGGATTCTCCGGTGATGTGGATGGCCGCGTCCAGCCCATGATTCCGGAACCGGACGGGTTACGCCGTTCGCGGGGCCGCTCGGCAGGGATGTGATCGAGATCCGAGCAGCACAGGACGGCACCCTAGTGATCCTCGTCAGCTTGGGGACAATGAGGTTCGGCCGAACGGGTGAGCGGCGGCGATACCGCCGTGACGGACCGCGCGCAGGCCCCCGAGAACGCCCCCGCCGCGTGGCCGGAGGCGGACCGGCCCGGGCGCTGATAGGCTGGTATCCCGTGGACCGGTGGTCTGCCTGTGCGAATCAGGAGCCCCGAAACCGCAGCTTCGGCGCCCCCTGAGACCTTCCGGTTCGACGGTGGCCGGCGCCGGACGCACCTCACCTCGCGACCACGGGAGCCCCCTCTTGGCGATGCCGCCCAAATCCATGACGACCAAGCACATCTTCGTCACCGGGGGTGTCGCTTCCTCCCTCGGCAAGGGCCTGACGGCCTCCAGCCTGGGTGCGCTGCTGAAGGCGCGCGGTCTTCGGGTCACGATGCAGAAGCTCGACCCGTACCTCAACGTCGACCCCGGCACGATGAACCCGTTCCAGCACGGCGAGGTGTTCGTCACCAACGACGGCGCCGAGACCGACCTGGACATCGGTCACTACGAGCGCTTCCTCGACGTCGACCTCGACGGCTCGGCCAACGTCACCACCGGCCAGGTCTACTCGCAGGTCATCGCCAAGGAGCGGCGCGGCGAGTACCTCGGTGACACCGTGCAGGTCATCCCGCACATCACCAACGAGATCAAGCACCGCATCCGGCGCATGGCGACCGACGACGTCGACGTCGTCATCACCGAGGTCGGCGGCACCGTCGGCGACATCGAGTCGCTGCCGTTCCTGGAGACCGTCCGCCAGGTCCGCCACGAGGTCGGCCGCGACAACGTCTTCGTCGTGCACATCTCGCTGCTGCCCTACATCGGCCCCTCCGGCGAGCTGAAGACCAAGCCGACCCAGCACTCCGTCGCGGCGCTGCGCAACATCGGCATCCAGCCCGACGCGATCGTGCTGCGCGCCGACCGCGAGGTCCCGACCTCGATCAAGCGCAAGATCTCGCTGATGTGCGACGTCGACGAGGAGGCCGTGGTCGCCGCGATCGACGCCAAGTCGATCTACGACATCCCCAAGGTGCTGCACACCGAGGGCCTGGACGCGTACGTCGTGCGCAAGCTCGACCTGCCCTTCCGCGATGTCAACTGGACCGTCTGGGAGGACCTGCTCGACCGGGTCCACAACCCCGACCACGAGGTCAAGATCGCGCTCGTCGGCAAGTACATCGACCTGCCCGACGCCTACCTGTCGGTGACCGAGGCGCTGCGCGCCGGCGGCTTCGCCAACAAGGCCCGCGTGCAGATCAAGTGGGTCACCTCCGACGACTGCAAGACCCAGGCGGGCGCCGCGGCGCAGCTGTCCGACGTGGACGCGATCTGCGTGCCCGGCGGCTTCGGAGACCGTGGTGTCAACGGCAAGGTCGGTGCGATCACCTACGCCCGCGAGAACAAGATCCCGCTGCTCGGCCTGTGCCTGGGCCTGCAGTGCGTGGTCATCGAGGCCGCGCGCAACCTGGCGGGCATCGAGGACGCGAACTCCACCGAGTTCGACGCCTCCACCCCGAACCCGGTGATCTCCACGATGGAGGAGCAGCTGGCCTTCGTCGAGGGCGCGGGCGACCTGGGCGGCACCATGCGCCTGGGCATGTACCCGGCGAAGCTCGCCGAGGGCTCCATCGTGCGCGAGGTCTACGGAGACCAGGCGTACGTGGACGAGCGCCACCGCCACCGCTACGAGGTCAACAACGCCTACCGCGGCGAGCTGGAGAAGAAGGCCGGTCTGGTCTTCTCCGGCACCTCCCCGGACAACAAGCTCGTCGAGTACGTCGAGTACCCGCGCGAGGTCCACCCCTACCTGGTGGCCACCCAGGCCCACCCGGAGCTGCGCTCGCGCCCGACCCGCCCGCACCCGCTGTTCGCGGGTCTGGTCAAGGCGGCCGTGGAGCGGCAGCAGGCCGCGAAGTAGTCGTACGGCACATACCGTAGACAGCCGGGGTACGGAGATCCGTACCCCGGCTGTCGCGCGTTGTGGAGGGCTTCGGGGCATGGAGATCAAGGACACGTCGGAATCCTGGGAGACGGTGTCGACCCAGCGGCCGTTCCAGGGCGCGAAGACGGCGGTGGCTTCCGACGAGGTGCGGATGCCGGACGGGTCTGTGGCCCGCCGCGACTACCAGGTGCACCCCGGGTCGGTGTGCGTGCTCGCCCTGGACGACGCGGGACGGGTGCTGGTGCTGAGCCAGTACCGCCACCCGGTGCGGCGGCGGCTGTGGGAGCTCCCGGCGGGGCTCCTGGACGTGGTGGGGGAGAACCCGCTGCACGGGGCACAGCGCGAGCTGTACGAGGAGGCGCACGTCAAGGCCGAGGACTGGCGGGTGCTGGCGGACTTCTACGCGTCCCCCGGCGGCTCGGACGAGGCCACCCGGATCTTCCTCGCGCGCGGCGTCTCGGAGGCGGACGGCGAACGCTACGCGGAGTCCGGCTCGGAGGAGGCGGACATGGAGGTGGCGTGGGTGCCGCTGCCCGAGGTGGTACGGGGCGTCCTGGCGGGCGAGCTGGGCAACCCCGGGCTCGTCACGGGAGCCCTGGCCCTCTCGGCGGCCCTTGCCGCCGACCCGCCCCTGACCTCCCTCCGGCCGGCGGACGCCCCGTGGCAGGCCCGCCCGTACGAGGCGTAGCCGCAGTGTGACTTTCCGACGTGCTGTGTGAGCGGCACGTCGGAAAAACTGCCCATCCGCTGATCCGATCGGGCGATTTGTCCGCCGCGCTCCACCCTGTTCGTCGCTCTGCGTGAACTACGCTCGCAATCCGAAGGCAGCGAGAGGAGCGGATCCGTGACGGATTTCGTCGGGCGGCGGCGTGAGCTCAAGGAGCTCCGCGAGGACATCGCGCGAACCGGGCTCGACACCCTCTCCGGCCGCAAGGCCAAGGCCCCGCGCGCAAGGGTGCTCCTGGTCGCGGGGCGCCCCGGCTCCGGCCGGACCGCACTCGCCGAAGCGCTGGTGCGCGAGATCGCCGACGACTATCCCGACGGGGTGCTGAAGGTCCGGCTCACCGCCCCCACGGGCGAGGGCATCGCCACCGAGCGTGCCGTCCGCACCCTCCTGGAGGGACTCGGGCAGCCCACCCCGCCCGGCGCCGACGAGGACGATCTCAGCTCCGCCCTGCGCACGGCCCTGGCCGGTCGCCGCATGGTCCTGCTCGTCGACGACGCCTCCGATCCGCACCAGGTCGACGCCCTGCTGCCGGACACCCCCGAGTGCCTGGTCGTCGTCACCTCGGAGGGCCCCCTGACCGGGATTCCGGATGTCCGCCCCTGCACCCTCGGCGGCCTCGACACCCCCTCGGCCGTCCGCATGCTGGTCCAGCGCATCGGTGACGTCCGCGCAGCCAACGACCCGCGCGCGGCCGAAGCCCTCGCCGAGGAGTGCGGCGGCCAGCCCGCCGCGCTCGCCCTCGCGGGCGGCTGGCTCGCAGCCCGCCCCAAGGCCTCCGTGGCGGACGTGGGCAAGCAGCTGCACGACATGCCCGCCGGGGTCGGCGGCCCGCTCGCCAAGACCTTCAGGCTCGTCTACGAATCCCTCCCGCAGCCCGCCCAGCGGACCCTGCGGCTGCTTCCGCTTGCCCCCGCCGGCCTCGTCGACTCCCACGTCGCCTCCGCACTGGCCGGCTGCTCCGTGGCCGCCGCGCAGTCGACCCTGGAGGACTTCGCCGCGCTGGGACTGCTCAGGCCCGCGCACGACGGGCTGTACCTGCTGCCCGGCTGCCTCGCGCCGCTGCTCCAGGCCCTGCTGGAGGCCAAGGAGCGGCCCGCCGAGGTCCAGCTCGCGCGGGCCCGGATGCTGGAGCGCACCGTACGGCTGCTGCTCTCCTGCCGGGCCATGGCCGAGCCGGACGAAGACGGCCTGGACGGACCCGGCGGGGCGGTCGGGGTGCCGGAGAAGCTCGACGGGGTGCCGCGCGCGCTGCGCTTCGCCGACCGGCGGGCGGCCGAGACCTGGCTGGACACCCGGCTGCCCGCACTGCTGGCCGCCGCCTCACTGGCCGTGGCCGACGGGGAGCTGGACACCCTGGCGCGCAGGTTCGTGGCGGCCCTCGCGCGGGCCCTGTCCGAGCACCGAGGCACCGCCGGGGCCGCGCCCGAGCTGTACGGGCTGCACCAGCTCGTGCTGGACGTGGCCGAGCGGCGCGATCTGCACCGGGAGCAGGCCGCCGCGCTGCTGAACCTGGCCGATCTGGACGCCGAGACCGGCCGGACCCGGGAGGCGCTGGACCGGTACCGGGCCGCGCTGGACGCGGGAAAGGCGGCGAACGACCCGTACGCGTCGGGCCGCGCGATGGAATCCGTAGGCGGCGCGCACCAGGAGCTGGGCGACTGGCACCGGGCCTCCGACTGGTTCGGCCGGGCCCTGTCCCACGCCCTCGCGCGGGGGGAGCGCGCGGACGAGGCGCGGCTGTACGGGCGGCTGGGGAACGTGCACACGTACGCGGGCCGGTACGGGGAGGCGCTGCGGAGCTGGCGGGCGGCCTCGGCCGGCTACCGGAAACTGGCCGATGTCCCGGGCCAGGCAAAGGCGTTGAGCGAGATGGCGCGGATCCAGGAGTACGCGGGGCGGCCCGAGGAATCGCTGCACACCTGCCGGGAGGCGGTGGAGCTCGCGCGGAAGGCCGGGGACCTGCGGCTTCAGGCCGCGCTCCAGGTGCGGCTGGCGGACACGCTGGACCGGCTCGGCGATCCCGCGGCTGCCAGGCTGCACAGGTCCGCGGCCGACAGATTGCTGGGAGACGACCCCGCAGCCTGCGAAATCCGCAGCGTTTCCGACTGAGATTATTGGTTTGCAAGGCTAGACAGCCGCTCATCCTTCATTAGACTGGCTTCACCAGGTCATCCTCTGGTGCATCCCGTTGCGCGTTCTTGTGGACGGGTTTGTATTGAAGTAGCCCGAAACATCCCCTGAGCCAAGGACCGTGAGCCACGATGAAGGTCGGCATCCCCCGCGAGGTCAAGAACAACGAGTTCCGGGTCGCCATCACGCCCGCCGGCGTGCATGAGCTGGTCCGCAACGGCCACCAGGTCTTCGTCGAGCAGAACGCCGGTGTGGGTTCCTCGATCACGGACGCGGAGTACGTCTCCGCCGGCGCCGAGATCCTCGGCACCGCCGACGAGGTCTGGGCGACCGCCGACCTGCTGCTGAAGGTCAAGGAGCCCATCGCCGAGGAGTACCACCGCCTCCGCAAGGACCAGACCCTCTTCACCTACCTGCACCTCGCGGCCTCCCGCGAGTGCACGGACGCCCTGCTCGAGTCCGGCACCACCGCCATCGCGTACGAGACGGTCGAGACGGCGAACCGCGCCCTCCCGCTGCTCGCCCCGATGTCCGAGGTCGCGGGCCGCCTGGCCCCGCAGGTCGGCGCCTACCACCTGATGCGCTCGGTCGGCGGCCGCGGCGTGCTCCCCGGCGGCGTCCCCGGCACCCACGCCGGCGAGTGCGTGGTCATCGGCGGCGGCGTCTCCGGCTGGAACGCCGTGCAGATCGCCGTCGGCATGGGCTTCCACGTGACCCTGCTCGACCGCGACATCAACAAGCTCCGCGAGGCCGACAAGATCTTCGGCACGAAGATCAAGACGATCGTCTCCAACGCCTTCGAGCTGGAGAAGGCCGTCATCGAGGCCGACCTCGTCATCGGCGCGGTGCTGATCCCGGGTGCGAAGGCCCCGAAGCTGGTCACCAACGAGCTCGTCGCCAAGATGAAGCCCGGAAGTGTCCTTGTCGACATTGCGATCGACCAGGGCGGCTGCTTCGAGGACTCCCGCGCGACCACCCACGCCGAGCCGACCTTCCAGGTCCACAACTCGGTCTTCTACTGCGTCGCCAACATGCCGGGCGCGGTGCCGAACACCTCCACCTACGCCCTCACCAACGCCACGCTGCCCTACATCGTGCAGCTCGCGAACCTCGGCTGGGTCGAGGCGCTGCGTCGCGACCCGGCGCTCGCGCTGGGCCTCAACACCCATGACGGCCAGGTCGTTTACCGCGAGGTCGCCGAGGCCCACGGTCTCGAGACCCTCGAGCTGAGCACGCTGCTCGGCTGAGTCGTCAACGACTGACGTCAATCTCACGTATCCGGCCGGACCTTGCTCGCGAGGTCCGGCCGGAGGCGTACCCGGGGTCGTCCGCAAGGCCGCTCAACTCGCCTCGAACGTAACCCTTTAACCCTTTCGCGCACCCGCGAAACTTCCCGGCGACAGCTCGTACGCCCTTGACAGAGTGGTGTTCGGTTGCCGACACATCGCGGCGGGTCCGGCGGATTGTGTTGCCGCTGAGTGGTGACACGCCATAGAGTCGCCAACCGTCGGCATGGTGCCACGCTGACCTATCGATAAGTGTCCTGGTCACGTCCGAGGAGGTAAGACGACTTGTGAATGAGTCGACATTTGCTCCTGGAGGTGGTCGAGCAGGAGGGCCTGCGCGGGGCCAGGGTCCTGCCGGAATCGAAGCCGTGGGATCCGTAGCGGTCCGCACCTTCGCAAACCACCAGCACATGACGACGCCCCAAAAGAGCATGGACGGCCTAGACGTGAACTCCAGGGCCGGCGACCTGAGCGGCGACAAGCCCGTGGGTTTCGCCGACTACGAACAGGTGCCCGAGGGGCATTTCTACGACCCCGACGCGGAGTACGAGCCCGACCCCGAGTACGCGGCCACTCTCGCCCCCGACGCTGCCCGCCAGCGCCGTGAGCGGATCGGCCCGACCGGACGGCCGCTGCCGTACTTCCCGATCCCGGGTCCGCTGACCGACCACGGTCCGGCGACGATCATCGCGATGTGCAACCAGAAGGGCGGCGTGGGCAAGACCACGTCGACCATCAACCTGGGTGCGGCGCTCGCGGAGTACGGGCGACGGGTGCTGCTCGTCGACTTCGACCCGCAGGGCGCGCTGTCGGTCGGCCTCGGGGTCAACCCGATGGAGCTCGACCTGACGGTCTACAACCTGCTCATGGAGCGGGGCATGTCGGCCGACGAGGTGCTGCTGAAGACGGCGGTCCCCAACATGGACCTGCTGCCGAGCAACATCGACCTGTCCGCCGCCGAAGTGCAGTTGGTCAGCGAGGTCGCCCGCGAGTCGACGCTGCAGCGGGCCCTGAAGCCCCTGCTGCCCGACTACGACTACATCGTGATCGACTGTCAGCCCTCGCTCGGTCTGCTGACCGTGAACGCCCTGACGGCGGCTCACAAGGTCATCGTGCCGCTGGAGTGCGAGTTCTTCGCGCTGCGCGGTGTGGCGCTGCTGACCGAGACCATCGAGAAGGTGCAGGAGCGGCTCAACCCGGAGCTGGAGCTCGACGGCATCCTCGCCACGATGTACGACTCCCGTACGGTGCACAGCCGTGAGGTGCTGGCGCGCGTCGTCGAGGCCTTCGACGACCACGTCTACCACACGGTCATCGGCCGCACGGTGCGGTTCCCGGAGACCACGGTCGCCGGCGAGCCGATCACCACGTACGCCTCCAACTCCGTCGGCGCCGCCGCCTACCGCCAGCTGGCCAGGGAGGTGCTCGCCCGGTGTCCCGCCGAGTGAGTCTGCCCGGAGCCGACGAACTGTTCCGTACGACCGGGGGGATGGCACTGACCTCCTCCTCGCCGAACTCGGCGCGGGGCGTGGAGCACGCGGCGGCGGCCGCGGAGGGCACGGCGGGAGAGGGCCGCAGCCGGGAGGCTGAGGCCGGCACGGAGCCGGGCGTCGGTCCGCAGCGGCGTTCGCAGGAAGGTTCCGGTAACGCCGTCCCCGCCCCCACCCCCGGTCGGGGCAAGGGGCCGGGACGCGGTGCGAACCGGCGGCCCAGCGGGCGCGAGCGGCACGACGAGAAGATCACGGTCTACGTCTCCGCGGAGGAGCTCATGGACCTGGAACACGCGCGGCTGGTGCTGCGCGGGGAGCACGGCCTGGCGGTCGACCGGGGCCGGATCGTGCGGGAGGCCGTCGCGGTGGTGCTGGCGGACCTGGAGTCCCGCGGTGACGCGAGCATCCTGGTTCGCCGGCTGCGGGGGCGCTGAGCCCCTGCGGGGGCTGGGCGGGCCCTGCGGGGCGGAGTCCCCTACCCGCCCTTCCACCGTTCCCCGGGCGCTGCCCGGACCCCTTCTGGGGCTCCGCCCCAGACCCCGGTCCTCAAACGCCGGACGGCTGAAAAGACTCGAGCGCCGCTCGGAGTCCCCGGTGCTTCGGTGCGGATGTGCGTGGGAGTCTTAGGGGCTCGGGCTCCGGCCCCTGTACGTCAGCCGTTCGTTCCGCACCACCCTGGACCGCGATGCCCCCTCCCGCCGAATCCGGCCCGCCGCCCCGCCGCTCGCTGGGCCGCGGCCCGGGTGCTCCCGTAGCGGCCCCAGGGGCTCCGGCCGGGGCCGGGGCGGCCTCGGAGGCCCCCGGCCTCCCCGAGGGGCCCGGGGAGGTCGAGGAGCCCGTAGTGGCTCCCGTCGCGGCCCCTGCGGCAGCGTCCGAGCCCGCGGCCGGGTCGGCCGTCGAGGCCGAAGCCGTGCCGGATCCCGTCGGGGACGGCCGGTTCACGGTGCGGCTCGTGAACTTCGAGGGGCCCTTCGACCTGCTGCTGCAGTTGATCTCCCGGCACAAGCTCGACGTCACCGAGGTCGCGCTGTCGGAGGTCACCAACGAGTTCATGGCGCACATCCGTGCCATGGGGCCCGACTGGGACCTCGACCAGACGACCGAGTTCCTCGTCGTCGCCGCCACCCTGCTCGACCTGAAGGCGGCCCGGCTGCTCCCCGTCGCCGAGGTCGAGGACGAGGCGGACCTCGCGCTGCTGGAGGCCCGGGACCTGCTGTTCGCGCGGCTGCTGCAGTACCGGGCGTACAAGCGGATCGCCGAGATCTTCCAGGACCGGGCCGAGACCGAGGGCAAGCGCTACCCGCGCACCGTCGGGCTGGAGCCCCACCTCGCCGAGCTGCTCCCCGAGGTGGTCATCAGCATCGGCGGCGACGGGCTGGCGAGGCTCGCGGTCAAGGCCATGCAGCCCCGGGCGAAGCCACAGGTGTACGTGGACCACATCCACGCGCCCCTCGTGAGCGTCCGGGAGCAGGCCGGGCTGGTCGTGGCGCTGCTCAAGGCCAGGGGCGAGGCCACCTTCCAAGAGCTCACCGAGGACGCCGCGGACACCCTGACCGTCGTGGCGCGCTTCCTGGCCCTCCTGGAGCTCTACCGGGAGAAGGCGGTGGTCCTGGACCAGGAGGAGGCCCTGAAGACGCTCACGGTGCGCTGGAGCGGCGGGGACGGGGACGGCATGCCGACGGTGACGGACGAGTTCGATCGGATCGTGGAGGTCAAGGAATGAACGAGGTGACGACCCCCGTGGCCGGGCTGGCACTGAAGCCGGCCCTGGAGGCCGTCCTCATGGTCGTGGACGAGCCGGCGACCGAGGCGCACCTGGCCAAGGTGCTCGAGCGGACCCCCCGCGAGGTCGCGGTGGCGCTGCGCGAGCTGGCGGACGAGTACGAGGTCCAGGGCCGCGGATTCGAATTGCGGCTCGTCGCCGGGGGCTGGCGGTTCTACAGCCGGGCGGACTGCGCGCCGGCGGTGGAGGCCTTCGTCCTGGACGGCCAGCAGGCCCGTCTCACCCAGGCGGCGCTGGAGACCATGGCCGTCGTCGCGTACCGCCAGCCGGTCAGCCGGTCGAGGGTCTCGGCGGTCCGCGGAGTCAACTGCGACGGGGTCATGCGCACCCTCCTCCAGCGGGGTCTGGTGGAGGAGGCGGGGACGGAACCCGAAACAGGTGCGATCCTGTACAGGACGACGAACTACTTTCTGGAGCGGATGGGCCTGCGCGGCCTGGACGAGCTCCCGGAGCTCGCGCCCTTCCTCCCCGAGGCGGACGCGATCGAAGCCGAGACGCAAGAGGGTGTTCCGTCGTTCGATCCGGACTCTCCGGATACCGATGAAGACGACAAGACGACGGAACTTTGATGCGAAGCAGCGGCAACGGCAACGGTGGCGGCAACAGGAACAGCGGCGGCGGTGGTGGCGGGCGCGGTAGCTCCCCCCGCGGCGGCTCCTCCAGCGGCGGCGGCGGTGGCTACCGCGGTGGCGGCGCCGGCGGCGGCAGCGGCTCGGGCGGTGGCTCCCGCGGCGGCAGCTCGGGCGGTGGCTACCAGGGCGGTGGCTCCCGCGGAGGCTCCTCCGGTGGTGGCTACCAGGGCGGCGGCTCCCGCGGAGGCTCCTCCGGTGGTGGCTACCAGGGCGGCGGCAGCTCCGGCGGCTCCCGCGGAGGCTCCTCCGGTGGTGGCTACCAGGGCGGCGGCAGCTCCGGCGGCTCCCGCGGAGGCTCCTCCGGTGGTGGCTACCAGGGCGGCGGCCCCCGCGGCGGCAGCTCGGGCGGTGGCTACCAGGGTGGCGGCTCCTCCGGTGGCTACCAGGGCGGCGGCTCCGACCGCGACCGCGAGCAGGCCCCCCGCATCCGCAACCCCCGCCCCGAGGAGCGTCGCTACGACGTGGGCCCCGAGGGCGAGCGCAACGGCCGTGGCGGTGCCAAGGCGGGCGGCGGCGGTGCCCGTGGCGCGGCCGACGGCAACCGTGGTGGCGGCGCCCGCGGCGCTGCGGCCCGCGGTGGCGCCAAGGGCGGCCCGAAGGTCTCCCGTACCCCGGGCATCGGCGGCGCCGGCGGCCCGCGCATCGGCCCCGGCTCCCGCAGCGGCCGCGCCAAGCCGCGCGAGCTGGAGGCGCGGATCGAGGAGCGCGTGCGCGACCGGTACGCCGACAAGCCCGTGATCAAGACCCCGAAGACCTTCCCGGGTGCCGAGGAGGAGGGTGAGCGTCTGCAGAAGGTGCTCGCCCGGGCCGGCATGGGTTCGCGCCGTGCGTGCGAGGAGCTCATCGAGCAGGCGCGCGTCGAGGTCAACGGCGAGATCGTCCTGGAGCAGGGCAAGCGCGTGAAGCCCACGGACGAGATCAAGGTGGACGGCCTGACCGTCGCCACCCAGTCGTACCTGTTCTTCGCGCTGAACAAGCCGGCCGGCGTCGTCTCCACCATGGAGGACCCGGACGGCCGCCAGTGCCTCGGCGACTACGTCACCAACCGCGAGACGCGTCTCTTCCACGTCGGCCGGCTCGACACCGAGACCGAGGGCATCATCCTGCTCACCAACCACGGTGAGCTGGCCCACCGCCTCACGCACCCGAAGTACGGCGTGAAGAAGACCTACGTCGCCGCCATCACCGGCCCGCTGCCGCGCGACATCGGCAAGCGCCTCAAGGACGGCATCGAGCTGGAGGACGGCTACGCCCGCGCCGACCACTTCCGCGTCGTCGACCAGCTCGGCAAGAACTACCTGGTCGAGGTGACCCTCCACGAGGGCCGCAAGCACATCGTCCGCCGCATGCTGGCCGAGGCCGGCTTCCCGGTCGAGAAGCTCGTGCGGACCTCCTTCGGCCCGATCGAGCTCGGCGACCAGAAGTCCGGCTGGCTGCGCCGCCTGACCAACACCGAGGTCGGCATGCTCATGCGCGAGGTCGGTCTGTAGTACCCCCGGCCCACACGGGCCTCCAGAACCCGCGGTGCCCTTGGGCGCCGCGGGTTTTTTGGTTGTGCCGGGCCCCGGACCCTGTTTATAGTCAACCTGACTATAAAGAGATGGGGGGCGTCATGGGATGGCAGACGAGCTGGACCGAGATCCTCGGGTTCGTCACGGGGGCCGTGTGCGTCTGGCTGGTCGCCCGGCAGCACATCGCCAACTGGCCGATCGGCATCGCCAACAACGTCTTCTTCATCGTGCTCTTCGCCCAGGCGGGCCTCTACGCCGACGCCGGGCTGCAGATCGTCTTCATCGCCCTGGCCGCGTACGGCTGGTGGTCCTGGACCCACGGGGGTGGACCAGGAACCGCCGGGGCACTGCGGGTGCGCCGCACCAAGGCCGCTGAATGGGCCGCGCTCGCCGTGGCGGGGGCGGTGGGGGTGCTCGCCCTCACCCTCCTGCTCGACCGGGCCACCGACTCCACCGTCCCGTTCCTGGACGCGCTGACCACCGGGCTCTCGCTGCTGGCCACCTACGGGCAGTGCCGCAAGCTCGTGGAGTCCTGGTGGCTGTGGATCGCCGCCGACCTCGTGTACATCCCGCTCTACGTCTACAAGGGGCTCTACCTCACCTCCCTGCTCTACATGGTCTTCCTCGGCCTGTGCGTGGTCGGACTGCTCGGCTGGCACCGGGCGCTCCCGGTCCGCGGGGCCCACGAGGCGCGGCAGGTGACGGCATGAGGCGCCACGGCCACGGCCTGGTCCTCGGGAAGTTCTATCCGCCGCACGCCGGCCACCACCACCTGGTGCGCACCGCGCAGGACCAGTGCGAGCGGCTGACCGTACTGGTCTGCGCGGCCTCGGTGGAGTCCGTACCGCTCGCCGACCGCGTCGCCTGGATGCGCGAGGCGCACCCGGGGGCCGAGGTGGTCGGCGCGGTCGACGACATCCCGGTCGACCTGCACGACCCGGCCGTCTGGGAGGCGCACATGGCGATCTTCCGGCGCGCGGTGCGCCGCCCGGTCGACGCCGTCTTCACCTCCGAGGCCTACGGGACCGAGCTCGCGCGGCGGTTCGGCGCCGAGGAGATCTGCGTGGACGTGGACCGCACCCTCTTCCCGGTGTCCGGCACGGCCGTACGGGCCGACCCCGTCGGGAACTGGGAGTTCCTGGGACCCGCCGTACGGGCGGCGCTGACCCGGCGGATCGTCGTGCTCGGCGCCGAATCCACCGGCACGACCACGCTGTCGCGGGCCCTGGCCGAGCACTGGCGCGGGCGCGGCGGGGTGTGGGCGAAGACGGGCTGGGTGGCGGAGTACGGCCGGCAGTACAGCGAGGAGCGGCTCGCGGCGGCGCGCGCCGAGGACCCGGCGGCGACCTGGGCGGAGGTGAGCTTCGCCTCGGCGGAGTTCCCGGTGATCGCGCGGCGGCAGGACGCGGAGGAGGAGCGGGCGGCCCGGCTGGGAGCGCCGGTGCTCTTCTGCGACACCGACTCCTTCGCCACCGGCATCTGGCACGAGCGGTACACGGGCGCGCGCAGCGCGGAGGTCGAGCGGATCGCCGCCGCGACGCGGCGGGACCTGTACCTGCTCAC
Organism: Streptomyces stoeckheimensis; assembly: GCF_045822005.1. NCBI lineage: Bacteria > Bacillati > Actinomycetota > Actinomycetes > Kitasatosporales > Streptomycetaceae > Streptomyces > Streptomyces stoeckheimensis. The sequence goes on from NZ_CP169550.1 coordinate 6,928,842, forward strand.
CGACCACGCGGACGTGCCCTTCGAGGACGACGGGCTGCGCGACGGAGAGGAGGTGAGGCCGTGGATGACCGGGCGGTTCCTGGAGGAACTGGAACGGACCGGCAAGCGCTTCCTGGTGCTCCGAGGGGACCACGGGACGCGGCTGGCGGCGGCGGTGGCCGCGGTCGACGGACTCCTGGCGGAGGGCTGGCAGTTCGCGGATCCGCTGCCGGAGCGGGTGGCCGGGCAGGCGGCCGGGGGGACCGGGCAGCGGGCGGGGGAGCGGAGCCGATGAGTGACACCGGACCCGGCAGCGCCAGCGGCGCCGTACCCGTACCCGTACCCGTACCCGTACCCGGGCACGGGCACGGGTACGACCCGCAGGCCTTCCCGCCCTTCGCGGTGACCGTCGACCTCGCCGTCTTCACCGTGCGCGGCGCAACCCTGCACGTCCTGCTGATCCGGCGCGCGCAGGAACCGTACGCGGGCGCCTGGGCGCTCCCCGGCGGCTTCCTGCTGCCGCGGGAGTCCGCGGAGACGGCGGCCCGGCGCGAACTGGCCGAGGAGACCGGCCTGTCGATGGAGGTGGTCGACGCCCTGCACCTGGACCAGCTGCGCACCTACAGCGAACCGGACCGGGACCCCCGCATGCGGGTGGTCTCCGTGGCCTTCACCGCGCTCGTCCCCGATCTGCCGGAACCGGTGGCCGGGGGCGGCGGGGACGCGGACCGCGCCCGCTGGGTGCCGGTGGGCGAGGCCTGCGCGCCGGCCTTCGGGCTCGCCTTCGACCACGGGGAGATCCTCGCGGACGCCCGTTCCCGCGTGGGCTCGAAGCTGGAGTACAGCTGCCTCGCCACCGCCTTCTGCCCGCCCGAGTTCACCCTCGGCGAGCTCCAGGCCGTCTACGAGACCGTCTGGGACACCGCCCTGGACCGCCCCAACTTCCGCCGCAAGGTCCTGGCCACGCCCGGCTTCGTCGAGGCCGTGCCCGGAGCCGCCCGGCTCACCGGCGGCCGTGGCAAACCGGCCGCGCTCTACCGGCCCGGACCCGCGACCACCCTGCACCCGCCCCTGCTGCGCCCTACGGAAGGACACACGCGATGACGACGATGACGACCAAGCCGACGAACACGAAGCGGGCCGCCACGGGCTCCCTGATCGGACTGGCCCTGGGAGACGCCCTCGGCTTCCCGACGGAGTTCAACGACGTGCCCCGGATCCTGGCGAAGACCGGCCCCTGGCGGCAGATGGACCTGCCCCGGCCGGCGATCGTCACGGACGACACCCAGATGACGCTGGCCCTCGCCCGGGGCATACGGACCGCCGCGGAGCGGGGCCGGGTGGGCCCGCTGCGCCTCGCCCGCCCGGTCCGGGAGGAGTTCGTGGACTGGTACCACTCCCCGGAGAACAACCGGGCCCCGGGCCGCACCTGCCTGAAGGCCTGCAGCCTCCTCAACCACCCCGAGCGGGACTGGCGCGACGCCAGCCAGCTCGGCTCCAAGGGCTGCGGAGCGAACATGCGGGTGGCGCCGGTCGGGCTGGTGCCCGGCTGGACGGAGGAGGAGCGGGCCGGCGCGGCCCAGCTCCAGTCGGCCCTGACCCACGGCCACCCGACCGCCCTGGCCGCCTCCGACCTCACGGCCCGGGCGGTGTTCCTGCTGGCGCAGGGCACCGAGGTGACCGGGCTGGTCGGGCAACTGCGCTCGTACGCCCTGGAGAACCGCACCCGCTACCACGAGCGCTGGCTCGGCGACCTCTGGACGCGGACGGCCTCCGACGCCTCGGCCGAGTCCTTCATGGCGCGCGGCTGGGACGAGTGCCTGGAGGTCCTGGACCGCCTCGCGGCGGCCCTGCGCACCCCGTCCCCGGAAACCGACCCCTGCCTCACGACCGGCGACGGCTGGATCGCCGAGGAGGCCCTGGCCACCGCCCTCCAGTGCTTCCTGCTCTTCCCGGAGGAACCGCTCCTGGCCCTGCGCCGCGCGGCCTGCACGGCGGGCGACTCCGACTCCATCGCCTGCCTGGCCGGCGCCTTCGCCGGCGCCCACCTCGGCGCGGACGCCTGGCCCCGCGACTGGGAGGGCCGCATCGAGTACCGCGCCGAACTCCTGTCCTTCGGCACCCTCTGGGACGCGTGAGCCGGCCGTGAGGGTCGGTCTCCGGAGGCCGCGAGCCCGGCCTGACCGGCAGGACGCCCCTAGTAGGTGATCTCCTCGCCCGCGGAGTTCCAGACCCTGGCCCAACTCCGCTCCCGGCCGGGCAGGAAGTGGGCCGCGGGCGCCCGGCATCCGCTGCCCGGCCGCGGGCGCGCCGGACCGGGTCAGGCCAGCGCCGACGCCCGGCGGGTGCGGAGGAGGAAGTCCTCCACCCGGGGGAGGTCCGGGGACTCGGGGAGGGGGGTCGTCGTGAGGGCGGCTTCGGTCTCCTCGGTCAGGAGGGTCATCCAGGCGTCGACCTCCTCCCAGGTGAGCTCGCCGCGGCGGACCGCGAGGAGGCGGTCGCGGTAGGGGGTCGCGTCGATCACCAGGCGGCCCGTGCGCAGCAGGTCGCGGCAGGACAGGAGCAGGCGCAGCAGGTGCATGGCGTGCTTCCAGCGCGGGGCGCCGTGGTTGCGGAGGTCGCCGAGGAGCTTGCCGCGCTGGGAGACGGCGTACCGGCTGAAGGAGGTGTGGGCCCGGCGGGAGAGGAACGCGCCGCGGAGCGAGAGGAGTTCTTCGCCGACCGGGGTGAGGTCCTCCACGAGAGGGGAGTGGAGGACCTCCAGGACGTTCGGGTTGGCGCGCAGCGCGAGTTCGCAGAAGCGCTCCAGTTCCCACGAGAACTCCTCGTCCCGGGGCCCGTCCACGTGCGTCGGCGGCTTCTCGAAGCGCCAGAACAGCGGCGTCGGGGCGAGGTAGACACCGCGCCGGTCGGTGTCGCTCGCCTCCGTCGCCAGACCGAACGCCCTCGAACCGATCACGCACGAGTAGACCGTGTGGTCCCTGACCAGGGTGAGTTCGAGCGGTTCGGGGGTCGGTTCGTTCGCGTGGGCCTCGTTCATCCGGCGAGGCTAGTGCCGGGGCCCGCGGCTAGGCGAGCGAGATTTCGCCCGCCGGGGAGACGGTGATCTTCTTCTCCTCCAGCGGCTTGGTGGCCGGGCCCTTGGCCACCGTGCCGTCCGTGTCCTTGAACTTGCTGCCGTGGCAGGGGCAGTCGATGGTGCCGGCCTCGACCTTGTTCACGAGGCAGCCCTGGTGGGTGCAGACCGCCGTGAAGCAGCGGAAGGAGCCCGCGGTCGGCTGGGTGACGACAAGCTTCTGGTCCTTGAGGACCGTGCCGCCGCCGACCGGCACCTCCGAGGACTTGATCAGGGCCTTGGCGTCCGCGGCCGGAGCCGAGGACGAGGCGGACGTGGAGTTCTGCGCCGTGGGCGCGCTGCCGCCCTCGGACGACGGCTTCGTCTCGTCGGCTCCGCACGCGGTCAGCGCGCCGCCTGCCAGGACGCTCGCGCCGGCCGCCAGTACCGTGCGCCGCGCGGCGCGGGTGGGGTCGCTCATGACTTCTCCTCGGGTGATCGCCGGGATGGCGAGGGGCATCCTGGCGCGTGACGGGCTCGAACAACACCCCGCCACGCCTCGACTCAGCCCTCCGGGGGCCGGGGAACGAGTTCCGCCGGCCCGCCGGGGGCACGTACCACCTCCCACACGCGCACCACGGCCTCCCGGTTCAGCGGTCCGTGGACGTGCGGGTAGAGCAGGCCCGATTCACCCTCCCGGCGGACCTCGGACGTGAGGGCGCGCTCGTCGAGCTCCACGGCGAGCAGGGTCCCCGGTACGTCCGCGTAGTGCGTGGTGGCGATCGCGAGCACCGTCTCCGGATCCGCCGAACAGTGCACGAAACCCTCGGAGTCGAGGGAGGGCGGGGCGTACGGGCGCGCGGGATCGGCGGTCCAGTCGGAGAGGGCTACGAGGTGGAAGATCATGCCGATCGTTCTACCGCAGTCGGTGCACGGCTCTGCGCCAAGTGGCAGACGTGCCCGAGTTGGGTGACATTGTCCGTATCTCGAAGCCGGGTACGCCGATTTCCGCGCGCCCGGTCCCTCTTCGAAAGGCATCACCATGGCGGGCAACGACCTCGGCTCCCTTCTCGGCGGCCTCCTCGGCGGCGGCAGCGGTGGACAGGGCGGCAGTGGCGGCGGCAACATCCTCGGCTCCCTCCTCGGCGCCCTCATGGGCGGCGGTGCCGGCGGCGCCCAGGCGGCCGGTGGCGCGGGGAACAACCCGCTCGGCGGGCTGCTGGACATGCTGACCAAGTCGGGTCTGACCGACCAGGCCCAGTCCTGGGTCGGCACCGGCGAGAACCAGCCCGTCAGCGGCGCGGAGATCGCCAAGGCCCTGCCGGACGACACCCTGGCCAAGGTCGCCGAGCAGGCGGGCGTCACCCCCGAGGCCGCCGCCGACCAGATCGCGCAGGCGCTCCCGCAGGCCGTGGACAAGCTGACCCCCGCGGGCTCGGTCCCGAGCGGCTCGCTGGAGGACATCATCAAGCAGCAGGGCCTCTGACCGACCCCGAGCGACCCCGCGCGACCCCGAGCAACGCCGCGCGACCCCGGTCCTTCCCGGGCGGTTCCCGAGGGCCCGGCGGCCCGTCCCAGCGGACGGGCCGCCGGGCCCTCGCGCCGTACCCGCTGGTTACCCTGTGGCAGGTACCGCCGTCCCGCACCCCTGTACACCTGGAGAGCACCCCGTGAGAACCGCCGTCGTCATCGGAACCGGGCTGATCGGCACCTCCGCGGCGCTCGCCCTGGCCGCCCGCGGCATCGCCGTCCACCTCTACGACCGCGACCAGGGGCAGGCCCGTACGGCCGCCGCGCTGGGCGCCGGCACGGAGGAGCCCTACCAGGGCAAGGCCGACCTCGCGGTCATCGCCGTACCGCCCGCGCACGTGGCCGCCGCCCTCGCCGATGCCATAGGACGGGACCTGGCCCGCGCCTACGTGGACGTGGCCAGCGTCAAGGGCGGACCGCGCCGGGAGCTGGAAGCGCTGGGCGTGGACGCGAAGGCGTACATCGGCACCCACCCCATGGCGGGCAAGGAGCAGTCCGGACCGCTCGCGGCCTCCGCCGACCTCTTCGAGGGCCGGCCCTGGGTGCTCACGCCGACCCGGGAGACCGACCACGAGGTGCTGAACCTGGCACTGGAGCTGGTGGCGCTGTGCCGGGCCGTCCCGGTCGTCATGGACGCGGACGCGCACGACCGGGCCGTCGCGCTGGTCTCCCACACCCCGCAGCTCGTCTCCAGCATGGTCGCGGCCCGGCTGGAGGAGGCCGACGAGACCGCGGTGCGGCTGTGCGGGCAGGGCATCCGCGACGTGACCCGGATCGCCGCCTCCGACCCGCGGATGTGGGTGGAGATCCTCTCGGCCAACCCGGGACCGGTGGCGGACGTGCTGTCCGGGATCGCAGCCGACCTGGAGGAGACCGTGGAAGCCCTGCGGGGCCTGCAGTCGGCCGACGAGGACAAGCGCCGGGACGGGGCGGCGGGCATCGAGGACGTACTGCGCCGCGGCAACGCGGGGCGGGTCCGGGTCCCGGGCAAGCACGGTGCCGCGCCCGCGGTCTACGAGACGGTGGCCGTCCTCATCTCCGACCAGCCGGGCGAGCTCGCGCGGATCTTCGCCGACGCCGGCCGGGCCGGGGTCAACATCGAGGACGTGCGGATCGAGCACGCGACGGGCCAGCAGGCGGGCCTGGTCCAGCTGATGGTCGAACCCCGGGCCGTGGCCGGCCTCCAGGCCGAGCTGCGCGAACGCGGCTGGGCGCTGCGCCAGCCGTAGGGCCGCAGGGCCTCCGGAGCGGGCCCGCGCCCGCCCGGGGCCCGCTCCGGTCCCCTCCCGCGGCCGTCCCGGGCCCGTCCCGGGCCCGCCCGCCGACGCCCCGGCGGGCGGCGGCGAAAAGCCCGGTAACCTGGAGGAGGGGCGCTATTGGCGCGCCCGGACACGTACGCGCAACCAGGAAGGTGCCCGCACCGTGGAAACCGCAGCTCCGACCGCCGTGATCGTCGCCATCGACGGTCCCTCCGGCACGGGCAAGTCCAGCACTTCCAAGGCCGTGGCCGCCAAGCTCGGGCTGCGCTACCTGGACACCGGTGCCCAGTACCGGGCCATCACCTGGTGGATGATCACCAACGGCATCGACATCGAGGACCCGCAGGCGATCGCCCTCGCGGCGGGCAAGCCCGTCATCGTGTCCGGCACCGATCCCGCCGCCCCCACCATCACCGTCGACGGCCAGGACGCCTCCGGCCCGATCCGGACCCAGGAGGTCACCTCCAAGGTCAGCGCCGTGAGCGCCGTCCCCGAGGTGCGCACCCTGATCACCGAGCTCCAGCGCTCCATCGCCGCCGAGGCGGCCGACGAGGCCGACGGCATCGTCGTCGAGGGCCGGGACATCGGCACCACCGTGCTGCCCGACGCCGACCTGAAGATCTTCCTCACCGCTTCCGCCGAGGCCCGCGCGGCCCGCCGCAGCGGCGAGCTGCGGGGCAAGGAGGCCGCGGACCTCGCGGCCACCAAGGAGGCGCTGATCAAGCGCGACGCCGCCGACTCCGGCCGCAAGACCTCCCCGCTGGCCAAGGCCGGCGACGCGGTCGAGGTGGACACCACCGAGCTCACGCTCGACCGGGTCATCGAGTGCGTGGTCACGCTCGTGGAAGAGAAGCGGGCGGGCCGCCCGTGAGTGATACGCCCTCCCTCAAGGGTGCGGCGGTCGGCCGGAGGATCGGCATCGGGCTCATGTACGGCCTCTGGAAGCCGCGCGTGCTGGGGGCCTGGAAGGTCCCCGCCACCGGCCCCGTCATCCTGGCCGTGAACCACTCGCACAACATAGACGGCCCCATGGTCATGGGCACCGCACCGCGACCGCTGCACTTCCTGATCAAGAAGGAGGCGTACGTCGGTCCGCTCGGCCCCTTCCTCGACCGGATCGGGCAGGTGAAGGTGGACCGCTCCGGCGCCGACCGGGGAGCCATCAGCCGTGCGCTGGGCGTCCTGGAGAACGGCGGAGCCCTGGGGATCTTCCCCGAGGGCACCCGGGGCGAGGGCGACTTCGCCTCGCTGCGCGCGGGGCTCGCGTACTTCGCGGTCCGCTCCGGCGCCCCCATCGTGCCGGTCGCCGTACTGGGCAGCACCGAGCGCTCCGGCCGCGTCGTCAAGGCGCTGCCGCGACTGAAGAGCAGGGTCGACATCGTCTTCGGCGATGCCTTCGACGCCGGGGACGGCAGTGGCCGCCGTACCCGTACCGCGCTGGACCAGGCCACCGTACGCATCCAGGACCGGCTGACCGCCCACCTGGCCGACGCCAAGCGCCTGACCGGGCGCTGAGCGAGACTTGACCTAGTAGTGGAACCGCGCTGCGCGGGCCCCACCGATCACCACGAACGACGAGGAACGGACTTCATGAACGACCAGCAAGACCACGGAGCACTTGGCGATGCCGAGTACGCGGAGTTCATGGAGCTCGCCGCGGAAGAGGGCTTCGACATCGAGGACGTCGAAGGCGCTCTGCAGGAGGCCGGTCACGGCCCGCTGCCCGTCCTCGCCGTCGTCGGCCGCCCGAACGTCGGCAAGTCGACCCTGGTGAACCGCATCATCGGCCGCCGCGAGGCGGTCGTCGAGGACAAGCCCGGCGTCACCCGCGACCGCGTCACCTACGAGGCGGAGTGGGCCGGCCGCCGGTTCAAGGTCGTCGACACCGGCGGCTGGGAGCAGGACGTCCTCGGCATCGACGCCTCCGTCGCCGCCCAGGCCGAGTACGCCATCGAGGCCTGCGACGCGGTCGTCTTCGTCGTGGACGCCAAGGTCGGCGCCACCGACACCGACGAGGCCGTCGTCCGCCTGCTGCGCAAGGCCGGCAAGCCCGTCGTCCTGTGCGCCAACAAGGTCGACGGCCAGAGCGGCGAGTCCGACGCGGCCTCGCTGTGGTCGCTGGGCCTCGGCTACCCGCACCCGGTCTCCTCCCTGCACGGCCGCGGCACCGGCGACATGCTCGACGCCGTCCTGGAGGCCCTGCCCGAGGCGCCCGAGCAGCGCTTCGGCACCGTCGTCGGCGGTCCCCGCCGGATCGCGCTCATCGGCCGCCCGAACGTCGGCAAGTCCTCCCTCCTGAACAAGGTCGCCAAGGAGGACCGCGTCGTCGTCAACGAGATGGCCGGCACCACCCGCGACCCGGTCGACGAGCTGATCCAGCTCGGCGGGGTCACCTGGAAGTTCATCGACACCGCGGGCATCCGCAAGAAGGTCCACCTCCAGCAGGGCGCCGACTACTACGCCTCGCTGCGTACGGCCGCCGCCGTGGAGAAGGCGGAGGTCGCGGTCATCCTGATCGACACGACCGAGCAGATCTCCGTCCAGGACCAGCGCATCATCACCATGGCCGTCGAGGCGGGCCGCGCGATCGTGATCGCGTACAACAAGTGGGACAACCTCGACGAGGAGCGCCGCTACTACCTCGAGCGCGAGATCGAGACCGAGATGCAGCAGGTCGCCTGGGCGCCCCGGGTGAACGTCTCGGCGCTCACCGGCCGCCACATGGAGAAGCTGGTCCCGGCCATCGAGACCGCGCTCGCCGGCTGGGAGACGCGCATCCCGACCGGCCGTCTGAACGCCTTCCTCGGCGAGGTCGTCGCCGCCCACCCGCACCCGGTCCGTGGCGGCAAGCAGCCGCGCATCCTGTTCGGTACGCAGGCGGGCAGCAAGCCGCCGCGGTTCGTCCTCTTCGCCTCGGGCTTCCTGGAGCACGGCTACCGCCGCTTCATCGAGCGCCGCCTGCGCGAGGAGTTCGGCTTCGAGGGGACCCCGATCCACATCTCGGTCCGCGTCCGCGAAAAGCGCGGTGCGCAGCACAAGCGCAAGATGTAGTGCCACGCGAGTGGGGCCGCCGGGGCTAGTAGCCCCGGCGCGGAGCGGGCGGCAGGGCCGCCGGGATGTGCTGCATCCCGGTCTGGTGCTGCCGCCCGTTCGCGTATCCGGCGCCGGCGTACGAGTACTGCGGCTGCGGGGCGGGGGAGGGCTGCCAGGCGTCCGCCTGCTGCCCGGCGTGCTGTCCCGCCGGCTGCCATGAGGAACCGTTCCAGCCGCTCCCGTAGGAGCCGGCGGAGCCCGTCCCGGAGCCGCTGCCGTACGTGCCCGCGCCGCCGGTGTACGCGCCGCTGTAGGGGCCCCCGTACGAGAACGCCGTGAAGCCGAGGTCCTCCTCGCCCGTGCGGTCGCCGGGCAGGGCTCGGAAGGCGCGCAGGTACTCCGAGTACAGCGTGTCGTAGATGGGGGTGTGCGAGGCGGTCGGAGAGCTCCCCAGCTCCCGTACGGGGCGCATCGGGGGGACGCTGCTCGGATAGGACGGGGCGCGGGAGACATCGTAGGAATGCACGTATCAGCCAACGAAACCGGCGGCCCTCGGATGCGGGGTCACGGGGCGGAAAACGCAGATCGCCGGGGGTGCGCGGGACGGACCGCGCACCCCCGGCGCACGCCGCCCGGCCCCCGTGACGGGGGTCGGACGGCAGTTTCGGGGACGGAAGGCAGAGCGGGGAACAGGAGCCCGGGGAGGCCCCGGGAGCCGGGGCCTCAGGCGCCGGGGGTGCCCGCCAGCGGCATCGAGGCGGCGACCAGCTTCCCGTTGCGGGCGGCCTTGTCCAGGGCGTCGCGCAGCAGGTCCTCGCGGGGCTGCTGGCCGATGGTGCCGACGGGGGCCGCGTACACCAGGACGCGCTGCGTCTTGTTGACGGCGGCCCGCCAGCCGTCGGTCACCGACAGCGGCCGGTGCGCCTGCCACCAGGCGATCTGACCGGGCTGGAGCACCGAGTGCAGCTGGCCGGCGGCGAGCAGGATCGACCAGCCGCTCAGGGCCTGCGGGACCTCTTCGGTCTCGGTCATGGGGATGAAGCCCTGCTCGATGAGGAGCGGGAGGAAGTCGTCGCCGGGACCGGTGGTGCCGGGGCGCGCGATGGGCGCGGTCGGCTCCACCACCAGGGCGGGGTGCAGCTCGCCGTTGATCAGGATCAGGCCGCTGGTGATGCCGAGGACGGCCTGGCCGCCGGGCACCGACTGCGGGACGTCGCCGGAGGGGGAGGCCGCCGGGGCGGGGCTGTCGCCCGTGATGGAGCGGACGGCGCCCTGGAGGTCCGCCTCGGGGACGGAGACGACCTGCGAGGGGATGCAGCCGGCGTGGGCGAAGGCCAGGACGGCCGTCTCGTCGCCGACGAACAGCACGGTGCTGGTCTGCTCGCGCTCGGAGTCGCCGGGGGTGCGGCAGGACGTGCAGTCGTAACTGCCCGGGGATCCGTCACCTGCGAGCAGGCGCTCGGCCTCCTCGTCGCCGATCTCGGCACGTACCTCATCACTGACTTCGAGCATGCGCGGCACGGGGTGGCTCCTCGGACTAGGCGTGCGGGGCCGGGGGGTTCCGGCTCGCCGGGCTCAACGGGGGAGTGGCGGCCGGGGTCACGCCGTTTGAGGGAACGGAATCGAACCGGACCCCCGAAGGAGTGAACGGTCCGACCGGGCCGTTGTTTTAGTGCCAACTCTTTTTTGGTTGTGCGCAGTTGATGGCCGGTGCTGGCCGTTTGGCCGGTGGGCCGAGCGGGTGGGGGCGCGCGGGGCGCGGTGTGGCGCGAGCGGGGGGCGGTACGGGGCTGCGTAGCGTGACGCGATGCGCAACTTCGGGGTTCCGGGTGGGGTGGGCGCGGCGGCGCTGGTGCTGGTGCTGGGCGTGCTGGCGTCGGTGCCGGCCGCGGCGGCGGTCGCGGCGCCGCCCCCGCCGCGGCCGGGGGCGCCCGGGCGGGCGGTGGACTGCGGGCCCGGCGGGACGTGGCCCTGGGACTGCGTGGCCGACTGCGAGAGCGGGGGCCGCTGGGCGGTGAACACGGGGAACGGCTTCTACGGCGGACTGCAGTTCTGGCAGCCGACGTGGGAGGAGCACGGGGGGCTGGCCTTCGCCCCGAGGGCGGACCTCGCCACGCGGGAGCAGCAGATCCGGGTGGGGGAGGAGCTGCTCGGCAGCCAGGGCTGGGAGGCGTGGCCCGTGTGCGCGAAGCGGTACGGGCTGGCGGGGCGGATGCACGTGGTGCGGAGCGGGGACACGCTGGTGGCGATCGCGCGGAAGCGCGGGGTGGCGGGTGGGTGGCAGGCGCTCTACGCGGCCAACCGGGGGGTGATCGGGGCTCGGCCGGGGGTGTTGCGGATCGGCATGCTGTTGGCGCTGCCGGCCGCGCGGTCGGATCCGGCTGCGCCGGCGCCGACCGCTCCGCAGGCATCCCCGGCGCCGGCGCCCGATGCCGTTGCGGCTCCGGCCGGGCCGGGTGTGCAGCCGTCCGTCGGGCCCGGCTCGGTGGGGGGATCGAGGGCGTAGGTGGTGGGTGGGTGCGGGTGGTCCGGCCCTGCGGGGCGGGGTCCCCTACCCGCCCTTCCACCGTTCCCCGGGCTCCGCCCGGACCCGGTCCTCAAACGCCGGACGGGCTGGAATGGCGCTGCGCGCCATCCACCGCCGGCGTCCTCCGTGCGGAGGGGTCAGGCAGGGTGGCCGAACACCGGGTCGTGGTCGGGGGAGGGCTGGGCCGGGATACGGGCGCCCGCGGGTGCGGTCGGGGACGACGGCTCGTGGCCCGGCTGTACCGGGAGGCGGGCGGGGGCCGCCTCGGGGTCCGCGCATTCCATCGTGCGGGGGAGCTTCAGGGCCATCGCCGCGCCCGCCAGCAGCAGGGCCGCGCTGACGACCAGCGTCACGTGCAGCCCGTGGACGAAGGAGTGGCGGGCGGCCGAGAAGAGGGACTCGCCCGCCGGGCCGCCGAGCCGTGCCGCGATCTGGTAGGCCTCGCCCAGCGAGTGCGAGGCGCCGGTCGAGTCGGCCTGAGACACCCCGGGGACGGACGCCAGGCCAGGCGCGTAGGCCGCGTTCATCACGCTGCCGAGCAGGGCGATGCCCATGCCCGCACCGAGCTGGTAGGAGGTCTCCCCGATCGAGGCGGCGCCGCCGGCCGTCGCGGCCGGAGCCTCGCTCAGCATGGACTCGTAGGCCGCGAACAGGGTGGTCTGCAGGCCGAAGCCGAGGAGGATGAAGCCCACGGTGAGGAGGACCGGGCGGTCGTGCTGTCCCATGAGCGTCAGGAGGAGCACCGCGAACGCCGTCAGGACGAAGCCCAGCGAGACCATCCTGCGCGGCCCGGTCCGGGCCAGCGTGTACGAGCCGGTCGCGCCCGCCGCCATCGCGGCGAAGGTGAGCGGCAGCAGGCGCAGCCCGGTCTCCAGCGGGCTCAGGTGCAGCACGAGCTGGAGGTACTGGACGGCGATCAGCTCCAGGCCGACCAGCGCCAGCATGGCCAGCACGATGCAGCCCACGGAGGTGGTGAAGGCCGGCCGGGAGAACATCCGCATGTCGATCAGCGGGTGCGCGCGGCGCTTCTGGCGCCGTACGAAGAGCACCAGCAGCGCCGCCCCGATCAGGAGGGGGACCAGTGCCTGCGGGTCGGTGAGGTGGCGTTCCGCGCCGAGTCGCTTGACCCCGAGGACCGCGCCGAGCACGCCACCCGCGGCCATGAGCGCGCCGAGCACGTCCCAGGGCCCGTCGGAGGAGCCCTTGGACTCGGGCAGCAGCCACCGGCCCAGCGGCAGGATCATGATCATGAGCGGGATGTTGATGAGGAAGACCGAGCCCCACCAGAAGTGCTGGACCAGGAAGCCGCCGAGCACGGGGCCGCTGGCGGCGCCGACGGCGGCCACGGCCGTCCAGATGCCGATGGCCAGGGCCCGCTCGCGCCGGTCGGGGAAGACCTGGCGCAGGATCGACAGGGTGGCCGGCATGATCATCGCCCCGCCGACGCCCAGCAGGGCGCGGGCGGCGATCAGGACCTGGGCGCTGTCGGCGAGGGCGGCCAGGGCCGAGGCCGCGCCGAAGAGCCCGTAGCCGAGGAGCAGGATGCGGCGCCGGCCGACGCGGTCACCGAGGGTGCCGAAGAGGATGAGGAGGGCGGCGCACACCAGCGGGTAGGCGTCGACGATCCAGAGGAGTTCCATCGGGCCGGGACGCAGGTCTTCGGTGACGGAGGGAACGGCGACGTGCAGGATCGTCGCGTCGAGCGCGACGAGCACCAGGCTCACGCAGAGGACCGCGAGGACGGCCCAGCGGTTGGCCCCGCCGGAGCCCGCGCCGAGTCGCCGCAGTCGCTGCCAGGGGGAAGGGTTCCTGTCGCCGGTCACGTTCGTCCCCGACATGCATGTACCTCCCAGGTGATCCCTCGCACTCGGCGGACCAGCGTCTTCTCAGAGCCACGGATGGGGAGGGTGGCGTCCTACGGGGTCCGGCGTCGACACGCGAGTGAAGAGTCAGCGTACGCGAGTTCGGCTGTCCGACACGTGGTCAAGCTCTCATCCCGCCGCCGGCTGCGCTGTGGTGTGCGCCACTCGTTCCACCTCGGCCCTTCCTGCCCGGGCGCGACTGCCCCGGACCTCGATAATCATGCCCGTGAAGGATCTTGGATTTCGCCGGGCCGCGCCCGCTCTGGCCGTGTTCGTGGCGGTGCGGCTGCTCGGGCTGACCGTGCTCGCGGTGTGGGGGGCGGCGGCCGGCAGCAGCGCGCACACGCTGCTCTCGGCCCGCTGGGACTCGCTCTGGTACGCCCGCATCGCCGCCGAGGGGTACGGGTACGAGGTGGCGCTCCCGAACGGCGACGTCCACTCCAACCTCGCCTTCTTCCCGCTGCTGCCCTGGCTGGAGCGGCTGGTCTCGGCCGTCACCGGGCTCGGCTACGGATCCGCGGGCCTGGTGGTGTCGGCGCTCGCCGGGCTCGCGGCGGCCTGGGGGATCTTCGCGGTCGCCGAGCTCGTCCACGGCCGCCGGGCCGGGGTGTTCGCCGTCGCGGTCTGGGCCGCGCTGCCCGTCGGGATCGTGCAGTCGATGGCGTACAGCGAAGCGCTGTTCACCGCGCTGGCCGCCTGGAGCCTCTACGGGGTCCTGCGCGGGCACTGGCTCACCGCCGGCCTGCTCGCGGCCGGGGCGGGTCTGACCCGCCCGGTCGGCGCCGCCGTGGTCGCGGCGGTGTGGGTGGCCGCCGCCCTGGCCCTGCGGGGCGGGGAGCGCTCCTGGCGGCCGGTGGCGGGGGCGCTGCTGGCGCCGCTCGGCGCGGCGGCGTACGTGCTGTGGGTGGGCGCGCGCACCGGCGGCGGCCTGACCGGGTACCTCGACGTACAGGGCGGCTGGGGCAACGGCTTCGACGGAGGCCTGGCGTTCGCCCGGTTCATCGGCACGCGGCTGGCCTCCCCGGCCTTCCCCGCCGGGATCGGCTTGATCGCCGGGGTCGCGCTGGTGCTGTGGCTGTACGCGCTCTGCGTGCGGCGGCGCCTGCCGGTACCGCTGCTCGTGTACGCCGGGATCGTGGTGGCGCTCGCCCTGTGCGCCTCCGGGTACTTCGGCTCCAAGCCGCGGCTGCTGCTGCCGGCCTTCCCGCTGGTGTTCCCGCCGGCGGTGGCGCTGGCCCGGTGGCGGACGGGCCGGGCGGTCGCCGTCCTGGGCGCGGTGGCCGCGGCGTCGGCCGTGTACGGGGCCTTCTGGCTCAACGGTTCGGGGCCGCCGTAGGCCGTGGCGGGAGGGTCGGGCGGCCCGAGATCACGGAATGGAGCGTTCCGCTCCATCTTTGGGCAAAACAATTGACCGGGAGCGATAAAGGCGGCCTAAGTATGCGAGGAAAAGATCGGAGGAAGGGACCTTCCCTGCTCCAACCAAAGGCTGAATACCGGGAATTAAGTCCCGCGTGAGACCAACTCCACATCACATGGTCATCACAAAGCCCGTGATTCGACCGGGGTGCCCATCGGCGCGCGGTAACGTCGATTGAGTGCGTACCGACCAAATCCTGCCCAGACTGGAGCGGGTGTTCGCCCGGCTGGACCGGGAACCAGAGCGACCGGCTCATCTGCAAACACCGCGGATGAGCCGGCACCGCGTCGTGCTCCTCGGAGCGACCCTCGGCATCTACCTGGCGATCGTGGTCGCGGTCCTGACCACTTCCTGGCTCGTCCGCCTCGACTGGCAGATCATGTTCTTCCGGCCGTACGAGCAGTGGCCGCAGCTGCACGCCTTCCTCGACTACCTCGTCGTCCTCGGACAGCGCGGCCCCACCGCGGTCATGGTCGCGGCCTGGCTCGGCTGGCGGTCCTGGCGGCAGCACACCCTCCGCCCGCTGATCACCCTCGGCGTGGCGCTGCTGCTGCTCAACATCACCGTGGGCGCCGTCAAGCTCGGCCTGGGCCGGCTCGGTCCGCACTACGCCACCGAGATCGGCTCCGCCGAGCTCTTCGCGGGCGGCGATATATTTCCTTCGGGCCACACCGCCAACGCCGTGGTGACCTGGGGAATCCTGGCCTACCTGGCTTCCACGGTGGTCACCCGGCGGGTGCTCTCCCTGGTCTCCGCCGTGGTCTCCCTGAGCGTCGGTGCCACGACCGTCTACCTCGGCACCCACTGGGTCAGCGACGTGCTGCTCGGCTGGCTCGCCGGTCTGCTCGTGCTGCTGGCGCTGCCGTGGTTCGAGCCGGCCATCGCCATGGCCGAGGCCTACGTCTTCGACCTGCGCGCACGGCTGCGCAGCCTCGTGGAGGCCGGGCAGGTGCCCGAGGGCCTCACCGGGCTGCTGGTCCCGCTGCTCTCGGCCGGCGGCAAGTGGCGGCTCGAGCGGGCCGCCGCGGAGCCGTCCGAGCGTCAGCCGGCGCACCCCGCACAGCCCGTGCACCCCGCACAGCCCGTGGCCGTGCTGCGGCAGCCGGGGGCCGCCGAGCCCGCACAGGTTCCGGTTCCGGTTCCGGCGTCGGCCTCCGCCGCTGCTTCCGCTTCCGCTTCTGCTTCCGTGCAGGCCGCGGGGCACCAGCCGGCCGCCCGGTCCGCCGCCCACCTCTCCGGCCGTCCGCACCTGATCCGTTCCGAGCGGACCCCGGGCGCTCCGGCCGGCAGCCGCCGCCCGGCCCACGCGGAGCGCGCCCCGGCGCGCGGCGCGGCGCCCCGCCCGGCGACCGGCGGCTGAGCCGGACGGTACGCACCCCCCCTCCGCTCGCGCATCCACGGCGGGCCCCGGTCGACGACCGGGGCCCGCCGCGGTGCGTCCGGGACGGTCGCGGGCCTTTCGCCGCCGGGCCTGCCGCGAAAGGCCCGGAACGTCAGCGGCGCGCCCGGACGTTCCTCCATACCGGGTCACGCTTGTGTCACGGATTGTCGACAGTCCCCCACGGCGGAGTTCGTCCGGACCTTTTATTTCCCGTCCCGCGACACGCCCGGGGGGAATTGTGTTTCGAATTCCCCCGGAACTTCGCGGAATTGTGGGCGGAGTGCGCTCCGGGCGCCCTCCGCTTCCTCACAAATCCTTCACTTCTCCGGTCGCTTCACGCGGTTCCAGTGACCTGCCGAGCCGATCTCGCGCGGCCCGGATCCGGTCCGTCAGCTCGGTCGGCTCGACGACCTCGAACTCACACCCGATCATCATGATGTGAATCACGAGGACATCGAGGTTGACCGCCCCGGTGCGCAGGATGCAGCTCCGCTCGTCGAGCGGCTCCAGGGTCCCGTCGGCCGGCCCGACGATCCGCGCCGCCTCCTGCTCGGACACCCGCAGCCGGACGACCGCGCGGGCCGCGTACACCCGCTGGGAGATGCCCCGGGAGACGTACGCGGCGAGGTCCTCGGCGGGCGGCGGGCGCGGGGTGAAGCGCGGTCCGTGCGGGGGCCTGGGCTCGATCCGGTCCACCCGGAAGGTCCGCCAGTCCTCCCGGTCCAGATCCCAGGCGACGAGGTACCAGCGGCGCTCGCTGCACACCAGCCGGTGCGGTTCGACGGTCCTGCGGGTGACGGTCCCCCCGTGGTCCCGGTAGCCGAAGCGCAGCCGCTCGGCGTCGCGGCAGACGCCGGCCAGCTCGGTCAGCACGGAGGAGTCGACGGTGGAGGCGCCCGCCCCGCGGAACATGGGCACGGTGAACCGGTTCAGCGCGGACACCCGGGCGCGCAGCCGTGACGGCAGCACCTGCTCCAGCTTCGCCAGCGCCCGTACGGATGCCTCGCCGATGCCCTCCACGCCGTTCCCGGCGGCGGTCCGCAGCCCCACGGCCACCGCGACGGCCTCGTCGTCGTCGAGGAGCAGGGGCGGCATCTCGGCCCCGGCCCCCAACTGGTACCCGCCGCCGGTGCCCGGACTTGCGTTCACGGGGTAACCGAGCTCCCGCAGCCGGTCCACGTCGCGGCGCACGGTCCGCGCCGTCACGCCGAGCCGGCCGGCCAGGTCGGCCCCGGTCCATTCCCGGTGGGCCTGCAACAGGGACAACAGGCGCAGCAGCCGCGCGGATGTATCAAGCATGTCCGCAGTCTGCCCGCAGGACCGGGACCGGGGTCACACCGGAAGCGGGTGGACCGCGGACCGGCGGACCGACAAACTTGCGGCGCTAGGTTTTGTGATCCCGGTCTGCCAGGAGGCGCAGTGTCCTTCGTTCCCACCGACCCGCTCGGGCTCGACGAACTCCTCACGCCCGAGGACCTCGCGATCCGGGACACCGTCCGCGGCTGGGCCGCCGACCGCGTCCTGCCGAACATCGCCGAGTGGTACGAGAACGGCGAGCTGCCCGGGATCCGGGAGATCGCCAAGGAGCTCGGCGCCCTCGGCGCCCTCGGGATGTCGCTCCAGGGATACGGCTGCGCGGGCGCGAGCGCCGTCCAGTACGGGCTCGCCTGCCTGGAACTGGAGGCCGCGGACTCGGGGATCCGCTCGCTGGTCTCCGTACAGGGCTCGCTCGCGATGTACGCGATCTGGAAGTACGGCTCCGAGGAGCAGAAGCAGCGGTGGCTGCCCGGCATGGCCGCGGGCGAGCTCATCGGCTGCTTCGGGCTGACCGAGCCGGACGTCGGCTCGGACCCCGGCGCGATGCGCACGCACGCCAAGCGGGACGGCTCGGACTGGGTGCTGAACGGCCGCAAGATGTGGATCACCAACGGCTCGGTGGCCGCCGTGGCCGTCGTCTGGGCGCAGACCGAGGAGGGGATCCGCGGGTTCGCCGTCCCCACGGACAGTGCCGGCTTCTCCGCCCCGGAGATCAAGCACAAGTGGTCCCTGCGCGCCTCGGTGACCAGCGAGCTGGTCATGGACGACGTACGGCTGCCCGCCGACGCGGTGCTTCCGGGCGTCACCGGACTCAAGGGGCCGCTCGGCTGTCTCAGCCACGCGCGGTACGGGATCGTGTGGGGATCCATGGGTGCGGCGCGCGCCAGCTTCGAGTCGGCGCTGGACTACGCGAAGACGCGCGAGCAGTTCGGCAGGCCGATCGGCGGCTTCCAGCTCACCCAGGCCAAGCTCGCGGACATGGCGCTGGAGCTCCACAAGGGCATCCTGCTCGCCCACCACCTGGGGCGGCGGATGGACGCGGGGACCCTGCGGCCGGAGCAGATCAGTTTCGGCAAGCTCAACAACGTCCGCGAGGCCATCGAGATCTGTCGCACCGCGCGGACGATCCTCGGTGCCAACGGGATCTCCCTCGAATACCCCGTCATGCGGCACGCCACCAACCTCGAATCGGTCCTCACCTACGAGGGCACCGTCGAGATGCACCAGCTCGTGCTGGGCAAGGCGCTCACCGGGCTCGACGCCTTCCGCTAGGCCGGGTGCGGCCACAGGATCGCCGGGAGGGCCGGAAGGAACCGCGGGCGGCCGGTGAGGGCCTTGCTCAGCTCTGGTTGAAGAAGTCGCGCGAGCGGCCGCCGGACTCGCCGCTCACGATCTGGGTGTCGGCCGGGGTCAGCAGGAAGACCCTGGTCGCCACCCGCTCGATCGAACCGCGCAGACCGAAGGTCAGACCGGCCGCGAAGTCGACCACGCGCTTCGCGTCGCCCGGGTCCATCGAGGACAGGTTCACGATGACCGGGACACCGTCGCGGAACAGCTCGCCGATGCCGCGGGCGTCGCGGAAGCCGTCCGGGGTGACCGTCGCGATGCGGCGGCCCTGCTCGACGGCGGACTCCGACGCCACCTTGACGCGCGGGTCCGTGACCCACTGCTCGCCGGGGCCGACCACCGAACCCCCCTGCGGGGCCTCCGCGTAGTCGTCGTCGTAGTAACGCTCGTCGTCGCTGTCCTCTACGAGACCCAGCCAGGCACTCGCCTTGCGCACCGAACCCATGGACGCCTCCTTTCATCGCGGTCAGTTCTGTCTTGTCTTCCGCGTCCCTATCGTCGTCCATGATGCTGACAACGCGCCAAGTGGATAGTCGCCGCGCAGGGGTTTCGTGACGGTACTGGTGCAGAACATCCGTTGCACGGTCAAGGATCCCGGCGGGTACCGCTGCTGACTGAGTGAAAATACGACCGGTGCGGCCGTACGGGTGAGGGACGGGGGCGTACGGGTGACGGCCGGTCTCGCTACCATGCCCGTCAGCACGCGTATGACACACGGGGGAATCGTTTTGTTCGGCATCGTCAGACCCTGCACGCATCGGCTCGGGGAGCGGTTCAAGGCGGAGTGGATGGCCCATCTCTGTGGGCTGTGCCTGGCACTTCGGGGGGACCACGGCCAGTTCGCGAGGATCGTGACCAACTACGACGGGCTGCTCGTCTCCGTTCTGACGGAGGCTCAGTCCGGTCCCGCCCCGGGCTCCCGGCGCACCGCCGGTCCCTGTCCACTGCGCGGGATGCGCACCGCGGCCGTGGCCAACGGCGAGGGTGCGCGGCTCGCCGCCGCCGTCTCGCTGGTGCTGGCCTCCGCGAAGGTGCGCGACCACGTGGCCGACCGGGACGGCCTGTTGGCCCGCGCCCCGATCGCCCTCGCGGCGCGCCGGGTGGCCCGCGGCTGGGACCGGGCGGGCGCCCGTACCGGGGCCTCGCTCGGCTTCGACACGGCCGTGCTCGTCGACGCCGTGGACCGGCAGGCGGGCATCGAGACGCTGGCCGGAGCGGGCACACCGGTGCTCGTGGTGACCGAGCCGACCGAGACCGCGACGGCCGCCGCCTTCGCCCATACCGCGACCCTCGCCGGTCGGCCAGGCAACGCCCCCGCGCTCGCCGAGGCGGGACGCTACTTCGGGCGGCTCGCGCACTTGCTGGATGCCGTCGAGGACCAGGCCGCGGACGCGGCGGCGGGCGCCTGGAACCCGCTGACCGCCACCGGGACCCCCCGCGCCGAGGCGCGCAGGCTGTGCGACGACGCGCTGCGGGGGATCCGGCTGGCGCTGCGGGAGGTGGAGTTCGCCGACGCGGGGCTCGCCCACCGGCTGCTCGTGCACGAGCTGCGCACCTCGGTGGACCGGGCCTTCGGGACGGCCGGCTGCTCCCACTCCCACACGGCGACGGGCCCGGCGCCCGAGGGCTCCTTCGGGCCGCCCCCGGTGGACTTCGGCCCGCCGCCGCCCCCGCTCAAGCCCCGCCGAGGCCTGCTGGCGGGCTGCGCGGTGGCCCTGGGGCTGTTCTGCACCTGCCAGATTTGCTGCACGGACTACGAGGGCCCGTGGTCCCGCAAGAAGAGGGACGCGTGGTGCGACAACTGCGACTGCGGCCCGAACTGCAACGGCTGTGACTGCGGCTGCGGCGACGGCTGCTGCTGTCCCTGCGACGGCTGCTGAGGAGGTTCGGGCTCCGCTTCGGCCCCGGCTTGGCTTCGGATTGGTTCCGGCTTGGTTTCGGGTTGGCGCGGGTTCGGCCCGACGCTTCCGGCCATCGATAGGTTGGGGCGATTTCCAGCCGTTCCGGGGATCGCTGTGCACCGGCTGGCGGCACGGCCTGGGCTGCGGCAAGGGAGCACTTCGGCCGAGGTGGTCCACGCGGAGCGAACAGTGGCCGGAAGTAGCCCTTGCCTCGCGTGCCGGTCGCCGGAAAACCTTCGATAGCATTTACGGGGTTTGTCAGGGGCACGGCGAACGGCGTCATGCCGGCCGCGGTCTCTGATGACTGAACAAGCTCGGGCACCGCACCTGCCCCGGGCTTCGATTTCCTTCGGGAGGACAATAAGTGACGATCAAGCGCATCTTCCGTTCCCGGCTCACTGCCGCGGCCGTCGGTCTGACCGCCGTGGCCACCCTCGCGGGTCCCGCGACGGCGGCAGAAGCCCCGAGCGGCAGCAGCGTCAACGCCCAGCGCTTCGCCGCGGTGGAGGCCTCGCTCATGCGGGTCGACGTCGCCGGCACGGCGTGGGGTCAGGACCCCACGACGGGGGCCATCGTGGTCACGGCGGACTCCACCGTCTCGGACGCGAACATAGAGAAGATCAAGAAGGAGGTCGGGGCGGACGCCTCGGCGGTGCGCGTCGAGCGGACCCACGGCAAGCTGAAGCCGCTGATCAGTGGTGGTGACGGCATCTGGACCACGTCGTGGCGCTGCTCGCTCGGCTTCAACGTGCGCAAGGGCAGCACGTACTACGCCCTGACCGCGGGTCACTGCGTCAAGGGTGCCGGCACCTGGTACGCCAACTCGTCGCGGACCACCAAGGTCGGTCCGGGCGTCAGCGGCAGCTTCCCGGGCAACGACTACGGTCTCATCCGTCACGACAACGCCCTCAAGAAGTACGGCAGCGTCGGCAGCCAGGACATCAGCAGCGCCATGAACGCCACCGTGGGTCTGAACGTGAAGCGCCGCGGCTACACCACCGGTATCCGCAGCGGCAAGGTGACCGGCCTGAACTTCAGCGTGAACTACGGCGCCGACGGGATCGTGCACGGTCTCATCCGGACCAACGTCTGCGCCGAGGGCGGCGACAGTGGCGGCCCGCTCTACTCGGGCACCCGCGCGGTCGGCCTCACCTCCGGTGGCAACGGCAACTGCACCACGGGTGGGACCACCTACTTCCAGCCCGTCAAGGAAGTCCTCTCCCGCTATGGCGTGAGCCTGTACTAAGCCATACGCACCCCGCTTCACCGCTTAGTCGCTGGACCCCCTCCCGCCTGCCGGGTGGGGGTCCAGTGCGTTGGTGTATGCGTGCGTTCGTGGCCATTGGCGGGCCTTTCGGTTTCCGGCCCGGCCGGTGTGGAAGGGTTGAGCGGCATGAGCGCTGACGCAGAAGATCCGGTCGCCGCCTGGAAGCGGTGGCACGAGCATCGGGTGGACACCGTGTCCGCCCCCTACGGGCCGCTCGCACTGACCGGCACCCTCCCCCAGACTCCGTCCGGGGGGACCCCCGGGCTCGCCGATTACCCGGAAGGTCGAATTCCGGCCGTTCCGGGGCACTGGCGGGCCACCGCCGGAGGCGTGACCCTGACCGCGGGGCCGCAGGACGGGATCACCCTGGACGGCGAGCCCCTCGCCGGCGCCGCCGAGCTGGCCGCCGACGAGGCCCCGCCCTCGCACGCCCGGCTCGCCGCCGGGGAGGTACGGCTCGTCGTGATCCGGCGCGAAGGGGAATGGGCGGTCCGCGTGTTCGACCCGGGCGCACCGGGCCGCGCGGCCTTCACCGGGATCGAGGCCACGCCGTACGACCCGGCGTACGCGGTGCCCGGGCACTTCGCCCCGTACGGGGAGGACCGGACGGTCCAGGTCGAGAACGTCGACGGGCGGACGCGCGGGCTCGGCCTGGGCGGCGAGCTGAGCTTCTCCTTCGCGGGCGCCCGGCACGCGCTGCGGGTCGCGGTGGACGAGGAGGACGGCAGTCTCTGGGCGGTCATCGGCGATGCCACCGGCGGCCGTTCCAGCTACCGCTTCCGCTTCCTCAAGCCCGGAATCCCGGCCGCCGACGGCTCCGTCACCGTGGACCTCAACCGGGTCCAGCTCCCGCCGTGCGCCTTCGCGGACCACTTCGTGTGCACCTTCCCCCCGCCGGGCAACACCCTGCCGTTCGAGATCGCGGCGGGCGAGAGGCGGCTGAAAGGCGCCCTTGCTAGCGGTATCTGACACCAGGAGACTCCCGTCAGCGTCTCTCGGGGCTTGTCAGGGGCACGTCGAACGGCATCCTGTTCCGCCGTGCCCCCGGCCGCCCTCCACGGGCTCCGGCACCACCCACCCCGCCGGGCCTCCGATCCCCACTCGGGAGGACGACAAGTGACGATCAAGACCATCATCCGTTCCAGGCTCTTCGCCGTGGCCACCGGCATGGCCGCCGTGGCCGCCCTCGCGGGGCCCACGGCCGCGCATGCCGACGGCGGCTTCAGCGCCGACCGGCTCGCCTCCGCCGGCGCCTCGGTCCTGCGCGCCGACGTCGCCGGCACCGCCTGGCACACCGACCCCGCCTCCGGCAAACTCGTGGTCACCGCCGACTCCACCGTCTCGGCCGCCGACATCGCCAGGATCCGCAGCGAGGCCGGAGTGAACGCGGCCGCCCTGCGCATCGAGCGCACCCCCGGCAAGCTGAGGAAGCTGCTCAGCGGCGGCGACGCCAAGTACGCCTCAGGCTGGCGCTGTTCGGTCGGCTTCAACGTGCGCAGCGGAAGCACCTACTACGTACTCACCGCCGGCCACTGCACCGACGGCGCGGGCACCTGGTGGACCAACTCCGCCCGCACCACCGTCATCGGCCCGACGGTGGGCTCCAGCTTCCCGAACAACGACTACGGACTCATCCGCTACGACAACGCCTCGGTCTCCCACCCCGGGACCGTCGGCAACCAGGACATCACCAGCGCCATCAACGCCACCAACGGCCTGGCCGTCACCCGGCGCGGCTCCACCACCGGTACCCACAGCGGCACGGTGACCGGGCTCAACGCCACCGTGAACTACGGCGGCGGCGACGTCGTCTACGGGATGATCCGGACCAACGTCTGCGCCGAGCCCGGCGACAGCGGCGGCCCGCTCTACTCCGGCACCCGCGCGGTCGGCCTCACCTCCGGCGGCAGCGGCAACTGCTCCTCGGGCGGCACCACGTTCTTCCAGCCCGTCGTCGAGGCGCTCAACGCGTACGGCGTGAGCGTGTACTAGCCCGCTCCGGGGCCGCGCCACGGACCCGTGCGCCCCCGCCGCACCCCTGGACGTCCTCCCGCCTTCTGGGAGGATGTCCAGGGCGTTCGTGTCCACGGGGGGAGCGGGTTTCTGCATGAAGCGAATCGGCGTGACCGGGCACCGGTCGATTCCGGACGAGCTGCTCGGCCATGTGGAGGAGGGCCTGCGGGCCGTACTCGGGGGCCACGAAGGGCCGTTGGAGGCCCTCTCCAGCCTCGCCGAAGGAGCGGACCAGCTGTTCGCCGCCATCGCGCTGGAATACGGCGCCGACCTCACCGTGGTCATCCCCAGCGGGGACTACGAGGAGGGCTTCGAGGAGACCGGCGCGCTGGACCGGTACCTGGGGCTCAAGCGCCGGGCCGCCCAGGAGATCCGGATGGACTTCGCCCGCTCCACCGACGAGGCCTACTACGCGGCCGGCACCTACATAGCCGACTCCTGCGACCGCCTCGTCGCCGTCTGGGACGGCCTGCCCGCCCGGGGGCACGGCGGCACCGCCGAGATCGTCGCCTACGCCCGCGCGCTCGGGAAACCCGTCACCGTGATCTGGCGGGAGGGCGTGGCCCGGGACTGAGGCCACGCCCGCCCGGCGGGTCAACTGCTGTGCCGGGCCAGCCAGTCCGTGTGCTGCGGGGACACGTACCGCTCGGTCTCGTAGACCGAGCTCGGCCACTGCGTCTCGGTGATCGTCGTCTGCATCACGACCATCATCGCGGAGAGGTCCTGCTCGATCAGGGTGTGCGCCTCGATCAGCGGGTGGTGGCGCCGCACCTCGTTCCAGGCGATCCCGGCCGTCGCCGCCGCGCTCAGCAGCCCGGTCAGCGCCGGCCCCGGACCCGAACCGAACGCCCCGAAGAGGGCGAACAGCAGCGCCAGCAGGGTCAGCAGCACGATCGACCACGACCACAGGGCCGTGGCCCGCCGGGACACCTCCGTCTTGCGCTGGTACCAGTTGCGCTGCTCGATCAGCCGGTCCCGGACGTACGTCTCCCTGCGGACCTGGTAGTCGAGCCCCCGCAGCCGGAACATCGCACCGGTGATCTCCCCGCCCTCCGGCACCAGACCGGCGGTCCGCGGATCCTCCCAGCCCATCTTCCGCAGTTCGTTCAGTCCCGCCTCCAGGCGGGTCCGGTACGTCTCCTCGACGCCCGGGACGTCGCTGCCGAAGGGCGCGCCGTGGACGGCGTACCGCCAGGCCAGCGATTTGATGAACTCAGCGGCACTGCGGTTGAGTTGCCACTGCGGGCGGGCTCGGCGCCGGGTGGCCCGTACGCCCACGCCCAGCACCCCGGCGTAGGCGAGCACGCTCAGGAGCCCGGACAGGTACGCGGAGCCCACCTTGGGCCCCTCGGGCAGTGCGGCGATCGAGGCGGCCACGACGAGCAGCATCAGCTGGGCGCGGGTGGCCTGGGTGGACTCCCGCTGCCGGGAGATCGCCGCCTGGTCGGTGTGGTGGAAGAGGGCCGGCAGGTCCTCGTTGCGAAAGGTCATGCTGTCACTCACAGCGAACCCCCCAGTCTGCTGTTCTTCTGCGTCTATAGGGGAGGTGCGGGGGCGGCGCCCGGCGGGAGCCGCCCCCGCGGATCACACCGCCAGGGGCTCCAGGTCCCGGTGGACCCGGCGCTCGTCGCGCGCGTACCGGGTCAGCCCGTGGTCCTCGCCGAGCAGCCGGGTCAGCTCGGCCACCGCCTCGGCCCGTACCCGGTTCGCCTCCTCCTTGCGGCCCATCATGTCCAGGCTGACCGCCATGTTGGAGGCGCTCGCCAGGGTTTCCGGATGGTGCACGCCCAGCGCCTCGCGCAGCCGCATCACCGATATCCGCTCCAGCTCCAGGGCGCCCTCCGGATCGCCCAGGTCGGCCCGGGCGTTGGCCAGGTTGAGGTTGGCGAAGATGGTGTGCGGGTGGTTGTCGCCCAGCACCTCGCGCATGTGCCGGATGGTCTGGCGCAGCATCGTCTCGGCGGTGTCCGCCGCCCCCGTGCCCCAGTGGAACACCGCGAGGTTGTTGACGGCGGCCAGGGTGTACGGGTGCCGCTCGCCCGGCACCTTGACGTACTCGTCCACCACCTCCTGGGCCAGGTCCCGGGCCCCGCCCGGGTCCCCGGTCGCGAACAGGTCCGCGGCCAGGTTCAGTTCGCAGGCCAGGAGGTCCGGGTTGACCGAGGTGTACTTGGCCCGGTACCGGTTGCGGGTCGCCGTGGTCAGCCGCAGCGCGTCCTCCACGTCGCCCGCCCTGCGCAGCGAGACCGCGAGGTTCTTGGCCGCCGACAGGGTGCCGGGGAAGGCCCGGCCCAGGGTCCGCTTGTAGATCTCGTACGTCCGGCTCAGCAGCTGCACCGAGTCGTCGTACCGGCCCACCTCGCGCAGGTCGCGCGCCAGGTTCTGCGCCGAGGACAGGGTGTACGGGTGGTCCGTGCCCAGGACCTCCGTGCGCCGGTCGAAGACCTCCTGGTCGATCTCCCTGGCCCGCGCGTACTGTCCGATCATGCGCAGGTTCAGCGCCAGGTTGTTCGCCGCGGCCAGGGTCCGTGGATGGGCCTCGTGGAAGATCTGCCCGAAGCCCTCGTGCGCGGCGTTGGCCAGCTCCATCGCCTCGCCGTAGCGGCCCAGCGCCCCCAGGTCCATCGCGAGACCGCTGGTGGTCATGTACGTGTGCGGGTGCGAGACGCCCAGCGCCGCCTGCTGGCGCTCCAGCGTGCCCTCGTCCAGCTCCATCGCCTCCACGAACCGGCCCTGCGAGCGCAGGATGTTGGAGAGGTGGAAGCGCAGGTAAAGGTACTGGAGGTCGTCGCCGCCCAGGGTCTCGCGCCAGGTCTCGCGCAGCTCCTCGCCCAGCGCGTACGCGGCCTTGAAGTCGCCGCGCTTCCAGAGGTAGCGGACGCGGTCGATCAGCAGCCGGCGGGTCTCCGGCTCCTTGCAGAACCGGGCCTCCGACGGGGTCAGGTGCGGCCAGATGGTGTTGAACCGCGGCCAGGTCTCCGGGTTGTCTATCGGCTCGTCGTCGTCCGGCCGGGCACCCGCCAGGATCCGGTGCACCGCGTGCCGGGCCTCGCGCTGCTCCTCCTCGGAGAGCTGTGCCCGGATCACGGCCTGCACCAGGCGGTGCACCTGGATGCTGTTGCTGACCTGGTCGACCTTGGCGAGCGCGAACCGGCCGATCTCCCTGATGACGCGGCCCAGGACGAGCTTCTCCTGGAGGGAGGAGTCGTACGGCTTGAGGGCGTCGATCATCTCCTTGCTGTAGAGCAGGTTCGCCGAGATCGGCTCGGGCGCGAAGAAGGCGCAGAGCTGGAGCAGCCGCACGGCCGCGGGGGAGCGGGACTGGAGCCGTTCTATGGACACGTTCCAGGTGGCGGCCACCGGCTCCGGGTAGCCGGGCGGCTGGTTCAGCGCCAGCACGCGGGCGGCCTGCTGGGCCAGTTGCTCGATGTACGCGGACACCGGGGTCGCGGTCTCCGCGATCCAGGCGCCCGCCTGCTCGACGGCCAGCGGCAGGTCGCCGACGGCGACGGCCACCTGCTCGGCGTCCTCCTTGCTCAGCCCGGGGGCCCGGCGCTGGAGGTGCTCGATGGACTCCTCGCGCAGGAACACGTCCACCGGGAGGGCGTCGCCGTACTGGGACCAGGACTGGTTGCGGGAGGTGACCAGCACGTGCCCCGGGCCGCCCGGCGGGAAGTACCGCTTGAGCGTCTCGGGATCGTCGGCGTTGTCGAAGACCAGCAGCCAGCGCGAGGAGGGAACCCCGCGCCGCAGCAGGTCGATCGCCTCCTGGGAGGCGGCCGACATGTCCTCGCCGGTCTGCGCGCCGAGCCGTACGGCCAGTTCCGCGAGGGCCGCGACCACGTCGTCCGTCTGCTCGGCGGAGATCCACCAGACCAGGTCGTAGTCGGCCATGAACCGGTGCACGTACTCCAGCGCCACCTGGGTCTTGCCCACGCCGCCGAGCCCGAACAGGGTCTGCGGCTGCGGCAGCACCACGGATATGCCGCCGCCGAGCTGGTCGCGCATCCGCTCCAGGACGATGGAGCGGCCGGTGAAACCGGGGTTGCGGGGCGGCGCGTTCCAGATCTTCGGGACCGTCCCCGGGAAGCGGGGGCCGGGCGCGGAGGCGCTGGCGACGGTGTCGGGCAGCGCCATCGGCCGTTCCACCGCGCGCAGCAGCGCGGTCGTGGCGTGCACCTCGTCGAGGCGGAACAGGTCCACCGGATTGCGGTCGATGTACGGGGTGGACAGGCGTACGTCGCCCACCCGCAGCGGCACCAGCTGGCGGCGGCCCCCGGTCGGGTCCTCGGCTGCGGCCCGCTCCCACACGTCCACCGCGCGGGCGGACTTGAGGTAGGCGCTGGAGAGCAGCACCACGGTCCGCGCGGCGGTGTCGACGCTGATCCCGGATCCGCCCAGGGTGTCCCCGCCGGCGGTGGCCGGGGTCCGTTCGGCGGAGACGTCCCGGGGGACGACCCGGAAGCCGGCCCGGGTGAGCACCGATTCGATCCAGTCGGCCCACATGCGGTTCTCGGCGACGTAGGAGAGGAAGAGGTCCGCGGGCAGGGCGGGGCGGCGCCGGGTGAAGGCGTCCCGGATGCGCAGGCGCACCTCCTCGCCGATGGCGGGCATCGAGGTGACGTCGCCCTCGGTGACGACGGTGGTGAGCCGTTCGAAGGCGGAGAGCAGGGAGTTGGTGAGCCCGGCCTCGTCCCCGAAGGTGGCCAGGGTCTCCTCGTAGGCGTAGTAGGGGCGGTACGGGATCTCCACCGCGCCCCAGTAGGAGGTGAGGTCGTCCCCGATCAGGCCGTTGGGGAAGCGGTCGAACTTGATCCGGGCCAGGGCGCGGCCGGCGTCGGCCTTCTCCTTCTCGCCCTCGTCGATGCGCATCGGGACCGGGTAGATCTTGATGCCGCGGTCGTTGAACCGCTCGTCGATCTGCCGGGCGACCGAGGCCGCGCCGTCGATGGACTGGTCGGACAGGGTGAAGCAGTCGACCAGGACGTCGGGCAGGTGGACCGTGCAGATGTCGGCTATGTCGGAGAGGCCGGTGCGGCTGTCGATCAGGACGTAGTCGTAGTTCCGCTTCATGTCCGCCCGTAAGGCGTCGAAGAAGAGCCCGCCGCCGAGCCGGTCGTAGAAGTTGTCCCAGTCGAAGGTGGAGACGGTCGCGGAGTACTCGCGGTTCTGCCTGCCCGCCGAGACGAAGTCGAGGGTCCCGCCGTCGGGGAACTCCCAGCCGAGGGTCTCGGGGGTGAGCGAGACGGCGTGCGGCTGGATCCGCGCGTAGTCCTTGTGCCAGTCGTCGGCGCGCTGCACCGGGCTGGTGGCCGCCCACGCGTACTCGCTGATCAGGTCGATGACACCGGTGGTGGCGCCGAGGGTGGAGGGGTCCAGGAAGGGGTGGAAGAAGCGGTGCAGGCCGGGAGCCTCCAGGTCCCAGTCCACGGCGAGGACCCGCTTGCCGTTGGCGGCGAGGATCCAGGCGGTGTTGGCGAGGGCCATCGTGCGCCCGGTGCCGCCCTTGTAGGAGTAGAAGGTGACGATGCGTCCCTCGCGGTGCTCGTCACTGCTGCTGTGCTGGCTGTCACGACTCTGGCTGTCACGACTCGCTGTCATCCGCGTCCCCCCGGTCGTTGTCGTTGTTTGCGTCGGGCCTGCCGGGCCTGCCGGGCCTGCCCGTCCCGTCGCCCGGATCGCCCGCCGTGGGCGGGAAGGGGGCGGGCGGTGGGGCCGGAGGCCCGTTCATCCCCATCGGACCGAGCAGCCGGGGCCGTTCGGTGCCGGCCGCGGGGCTGCCTGCCGGCGGATAGACCTGGGCGTGTCTGAGGAACTGCTGGGCGGCGGCCTCCACCACCTGCGGCAGGATCTGCCCGAGCGTCTCCATGTTGGCCACGCCGTTGGCGGCGGCCCGGCAGGCGGCCCGGCCCTGGCTCATCTTGACGGGCATGGTGTCCTCGAGCCGGTGGGCCAGCTCGCTCTCCTTGGCGCGGCTCTGGTGGTCGTACCGGTTCCACGGCACCACCACGTTGATCCACGGCCGGGACTCCAGGTCGAAGGCGGCGAGGCGCTGGCGGCGCTGCTCGTCCTCCACCGCCCACCGGTCCACGATGAGGATCTCGGGCCGGGTCGGCGGCTGTTTGGAGTCGAAGTGCCCTGCTTCGTCGTCGAACGACCCCACCGACGTCTGGTAGTTGAGGTTGCGGACCAGGTCCTCGGCGACGTAGGCGATGGGCCGCTGCGAGACCGGGTGGTACGGGTTCCAGTCCAGCGCGCTGTCCCCGTAGTACTCGGGGCTGCGGCCCTCGGGCAGATCGTGCCGGGACGCGGCGGCCACGGTCACGTGCAGGGTGCGCGCGGTGCTGCTGGGGGTGCCGTTCGGAGAGCCGAAGGCGCTGGGCACGAGGCGGTAGTCGAGCGGCCGGATCGGATCGAGCCGGACGGTTTCGGCGACCCGGACGATCCGCTTGGCGAGTTCGTACACGGCGCTCTCGTACTGCTCGGCGTAGCCCCGCAGTTTGATCAGTCCGTAGAGCCCGTCGGTGACGTACCGCTCGCCGAAGGTGTTGTGGTTGAACTGCAATCGCTCTGCGGGAAGCGGTAGTTGGGAGGGCGGTACCGGTACCCATAACGCGGGCACGATGGCCTCGGCCGGCTGATTGCTGAGCGCCACGTGGTGGATGGTGCGCTGCGCGAAGGCGAACCACTCCTTCCCGCACATTTCGCTGGCGAAGTAGCGCGGCGAGAACAGGGGGACGAAGACCCGGCAGGTGGCGAGCGCCGCCCCGAGCCGTTCCGACCAGCCCTCACCGCTGCGTATCTCCCGGTCCATGAAGCCGGCCTCGGCTCCCGCGGGCAGATTCGTCAATGCCATGACATGACTGCAGAGATCGCGGAAAAGCCGCTCCACCCACATGTCCGGGTCCGGTCCTCCCGCCCCGAACCTCGGTGTATGCGCATAACTGAGAAAAAAGTACGGCTGCACTGATGCGGGCACACGACCCCCGTCCCGAAGATGCGAGCGAAGAAACATCATTCCGGAGCTGCTCCGCCACATCCCCTCATCGTTCAGTCAATCAGCGTCTGTTTTCGGTCATCCATTCAAGTGCGTGATCGACGGCATGCGGAAGGGCGAAGAGCATGGTCGATGCCCCGCCGATCCGCCCCCGGCGTATCCCCTCTTCCGGGAACGTCCTGCCGATCTCGGCGAAATCGCTGTCATCCAGCGCGATGTCCTCGTACGCGGTCCACCCTTCCCGCTTCGGCCCTTCAGGCTGCCCCCCTGAAGACCCCGGATGGTTCACCTTCACCACACACTCGTACATGCGCAAGGGGGGCTTCGGAATTCGATACTCCGCGAGATGGAAAGCGGTACAGACGGAAAATCCCACATTGATCATGAGTACCTTCCACCCCTCCCCGCACATCTTTCCCAGGGGGGATTCCTCGCCCAAATGGCTGGTCAGCGGATGTCCCGCGCACAGGTCCCGGGCGCCTTCGCCGACCGCGGAGAAGGAGGTCTGCGGATGCCCGCTGCGCGCCGCTCCCGGGGCGGTGCGCACGGCTTCGGCGAGGACCCCCATGCCGTGGCTCGGGGTGTGCACGGGGTCGAAGGCGGGCATGCGTGCGCGGAAGGCCCGTACGCCCTCCTCGGTGAGGCCGGCGATCCGTGCCAGGTGCGCGGTGGAGGTCTTCGAGTTCTGCGGGGTGAAGGCCGGCGCCGCGAGGGTGCCGCCCGGACCGACGGCGGCCCGGAGGGCGTCGCGCAGCTCCTCGGCGCGCAGACCGGTGCCGCCGAGCGAGGCGTGCACCAGGAGGCGCGTGCCGGGGCGGACACCGAGCGCGTGGAGGGGGCCGGCCAGGGCGTCGGGGCCGTCGCCTTCGGGGCCGGGCCGAGGGGGGCGGTCCCCGGGGCCCGGCGGGCCCGTCACGCGTCGACCGCCTTCAGTTCCCAGCGGAGCTGCTCCACGAGCCGCTTCCCGGTGCTCGTCAGCTCCGCCGCCCCCGACAGCCGGTCCAGCGCCCGGTTGATCCGGTCCAGCCCGCCCGGTTCGGCGGTGTCGGTCGCCCGCCGGTAGGCCTCCACGGCCACCCGCTCGTGGACGTCGGCCAGCAGCCGGGACACCGGGACCGGGCGCTCCCGCCACGGCGAGGGGTGCTGCCATTCCCCGTCCAGCGCGTACAGGTCGGCCACCTCGGTCAGCGCCTGGAGGCCCGCCCGCCGCCGCCCGGTGAGCAGTGCGAGCGCGGTCTCCGCCACCCCCGCCGCGTACGGCACTCCGAGCGCGCCCGGAGCGTGCCGCCCGGCCTCGCCCCAGCCGCGGGCCCGGGGGCCGCCCGCGAGGGGCGTCAGGGTGGTCAGCCCGGTGGCGGCGGCCCGCGCGAACTCGGGCACCGAGGCGTGCAGCAGGGCCCACGCCGCGTCGAGGCGCTCGCGCCACTCCTCGGCCTCCCCGGCGCCGAGCCGCAGCCGGGGCGGGCGGGCGAAGCAGTTGCGGTGCGGATCCAGGTCCTCCAGTGCCACCGGGACCGCGTCCGGCCCCGGCGACCAGGTGCGTACGGGCTGCCAGCGAGCGTCGCCCGCCGCCGGACCGAAGCGGTGCTCGGGGCGCCCCTCCTCGCGGACGGCGTACCCGCCGTCGGCGGCGTGCAGGGTGGCGCGGCCCTCGGTGCCGGGCTCGCCCAGGCGCAGCAGGCCCAGCGTCGGCAGGTACACCTCGCCGTCCCGGTAGACGACCTCGGCGGGCAGGTCGAGCCCGCCGCGCAGCACGGCGGCGGCGGCCAGCGCGGTCAGCCGGCGGGCCGCCCGGGGCGCGCCCGGGCCCTCCTGCCCGGGGTCGAGGCAGGCCATGACCCAGGTCCGGGTGAAGGGGTGGGCCAGTACGGCGTCCAGCGCGTCCGCGCCCGCCCGCCCGGCCCGCTCCACGGCGCCCAGCACCCGCCAGGCCCGCTCCCAGTCGGAATCACCCGTGCGGCGGTCGTTCAAGAGGGCGAGCAGGTCCCGGGTCAGCTGCTCCTGGGAGCCGGCCAGCTCGGCCGGGTCGGACAGTTCCGGTGCGCTCGCGCGGGCACTCGTACGCCCCTCCACGCCGTCGACGAGCTCGCGCAGGTCGGTGCAGTAGACGGAGGGGTTGTCGAAGTTCCCGGGGGCTTCCGAGCCGGACGGCTCGTCGGAACCGGCCTTGTAGCGGTGCGTGTAGAGCCCGCCTCCGCACGAACGTACGACGGGGCACCGGCGGCACGTGTCGCTGACGCCCGCCAGTCCCAACTGGCGCGCTCGGACCCCGGGATGGGCCGCGACCAGGTCGAAGGCATGGTCGAAGACGTTGAACCCGGTGGCGGCGGCGCCTTCGAAGGCGCTTTTGAGGGAGTCGACTTGTTCCAGGTTCCCGTCGGTTTCCACCACGACGAGATCGGTGGGCGCGAGACCGAGGGACTCGGTGAGGCTGGGGCCGCCGGCCAGGGTGGAGAACAGCGAGTCGAAGAGCCGTACGGGGACCGGGCGGCCGCGGCGGTCCCAGTGGTCGAAGACCCGCAGCAGCCAGCGCGCGTAGGCGTCGGGGGCCTCGTCGGGGCGGACCGGGGGCGTCTGCCAGGTGGCGTGCGGGAGGAGGAAGTCCACGCGCGGCGGCGCCAGTTCGACGAGTGCGTCGAGGACGGCCACCGGATCGTTGGCCACGTCGATGGTGCAGAGCAGGCCCTGGTAGAGGTGGCGGTAGGGCTCGGTGCGCAGGAGGTCCACGGCGGCCAGGACCAGGGGGTGGCTGGTGCGCCCGTCGGCGAAGCGCCGGTGGCGGTCGTTGGCCGCGCGGTCCCCGTCGAGGGAGACGCTCACGCTGACGCCGAACTCCGCGAAGAGGTCCAGGTAACGGCGGCTGAGCTGCAGGCCGTTGGTGTGCATGCGCAGGTCAAGGGCGGCGATGCCGTCGAGGGCGCGGGTGAATTCCTCGCACACGAGCCGGAGCCGGGCGGTGCCCGCGAGAAGCGGTTCCCCTCCGTGAAGGATGACCGTGACGGAGGGGAGTGCGTGTGTCCTTGCGTGTTCGGCGAGACGTGACGCGGT
Organism: Streptomyces stoeckheimensis; assembly: GCF_045822005.1. NCBI lineage: Bacteria > Bacillati > Actinomycetota > Actinomycetes > Kitasatosporales > Streptomycetaceae > Streptomyces > Streptomyces stoeckheimensis. The sequence continues at coordinate 6,962,775 of NZ_CP169550.1, forward strand.
CTGGGCGATCACCTCGGGGGAGATCACTTTCGGCCGGGCACGCCAGCTCTGATCTGCGTGTTCGTAGACATAGCAATGATCACAAGCGAGATCGCATCTGCTGTGAACTTTCAGGACGATCTCGCGAAAAGCGATCAGGCCGGTCATTCCACCAGTCTAGAGCGCCGACTTCCTCGTCAGAGTGCAGAGTTGAAGATGGGCGTCTGAACCTTTCGACCGGATTCCGTCGGGAGGACGCGACCCAGGCTCGCGGCCGCGCGCGCACCACGGACATCGATCCGGTCGAGCGGGACGCGGGTGGCCGTGACGGGGCTGGCCGGGTGGGTTGCGGAGGTGTTCATGACGCCGTCCTCGGGAAGGTCATGGGGAATGGGAGGGGGACAATGGCGAGGAGAGCCACTGTCTGGCGCGGACTTTACCTGCCCTTGTGCCCCACGGCTCGCTAAACCTGGACGCGGGTTCTCACAATGTGACCTCTCGGTCCAATGGGCGTGACGAACGATCACGCGCCCGTGGCATGGATGAACGAATTCCACGGACCCGCGCGCCGGGCGTTTACCCAAAGGCAAGATCCATTTCCCGCCGGCCCCCTCCTACGCCGGCTGCTGCTCGTTGACGGGAGGCGCGGGCACCTCCCTGAGCAGCCACGTCAGTACGTCGGGCAGGGCGCGCAGCGCCGCGAAGTGAGCGGCGGCCGGGTCGATGTTCGTGGTGGCGCCCGGGATGCGGCCGGCCAGCCAGCGGGAGTGGCCCACGGGGGAGAACACGTCGAGCTCCCCGTGCCAGATCAGCACCGGGCAGCGGATGTCCGCCGGGTCGAAGCCCCAGGGGCTACTGAAGGAGATGGCGTCGTCGATCCAGCCGTAGGCGGAGGTGCGGACCCCCTCGCGGTAGTTGCGCAGGAGCATGGCCCGCAGTCCCGCGTCCGCGACGATCATGCGGTCGCTGTCGGTGAGCTCGCGGCGCAGCTCGTCCAGGAGCCGGCCGGGGTCCTCGGCGATCCCGGCGGCGCGCGGGATCAGCCGGGCGGCGAGCTCCTCGGGGTCCCGGCCGGCGGTGGAGTGCTCCCGGATGTTCGAGGGGGACATGCCCTCGAACCAGTCCAGGTCCTCCGCGTCCCGGGGGGCCAGGGAGACCAGCGCGGCGGTCCGGGTGACCCGGTCGGGGAGCAGGGCGGCGCAGGCCAGCGCGCCGGGGGCGCCGCCGGAGCGGCCGGCCACGGCGAAGGTGTCCAGGCCCAGGGAGTCGGCGATGGCGGCCACCTCCGTGGCCACGTCGGCGACGGTGCGGCCCGGATGGCGGTCGGAGCCCCCGTAGCCGGGCCGGTCGTAGGCGATGAGCTGCATCCGGCGCTGGTAGAGGACCATGCCCCGGGGGGCGGGGCCCAGGCGGCTGCCGGGCATGCCGTGGAGCAGGAAAACGGGTTTTCCGTGCGGGTCGCCCCAGTGCTCCACCGTCAGATTCCGTCCGTCCGCGACGCGCACCTGACTGCGCACGCGCTCCCTCCCTCACGGTCGACGCGACTCGTCACGGTGATTGTGCTCGCTGGGGGAGGAGCGCGGTAGGGCGCACTTCGCCCGAAATTCTTGTGAAAGTTTTCACAAGCGCACAGGGGTCTTAGGTCCCGGGATGTTTGCCCAGGTCAGATGGGTGATGGAGAGAGGGTGAACAGGTGTGAACGGCCCTTCGGCCCGGTGGATAAGGGCTTTTTCGGCGGCGCGGCTTCCGCTTTTGGGTGTCGAATTGAGTCATCAGGAAAGCGGTTCAGGTTGAGTCGAAATGAAGGAGTTCCTGCCATGCAGGCGAACGAGATGGTGGATGGACTGGTCCAGGGGGCGCTCAAGGCGCTCGACCAGTTCTCGTCGTTCAACCAGGAGCAGGTCGACCACATCGTCAAGAAGGCCTCGCTGGCCGCGCTGAGCCAGCACGGCGAGCTCGCCCAGCTGGCGGTCGAGGAGACCGGTCGCGGCCTCTTCGAGGACAAGGCCGTCAAGAACCTCTTCGCCTGTGAGCACGTCGTGAACTCGATGCGCGGGCTCAAGACCGCCGGCGTCATCCGCCGCGACGAGCTGAACGGCATCACGGAGATCGCCGAGCCCGTCGGCGTCGTCTGCGCGATGACCCCGGTCACCAACCCGACCTCCACCACGATCTTCAAGGCCCTGATCGCCCTGAAGACCCGCAACCCGATCATCTTCGCCTTCCACCCCTCCGCGCAGAACTGCTCGGCCGAGGCCGCCCGCATCGTCCGCGACGCCGCGGTCGCCGCCGGCGCCCCCGAGAACTGCGTCCAGTGGGTCACGGCCCCCTCCATGGAGGCCACCGGCGCCCTCATGAACCACCCGGGCGTCTCCACCATCCTCGCGACCGGCGGAAACGCCATGGTCAAGGCCGCCTACTCGTGCGGCAAGCCGGCCCTGGGCGTCGGCGCGGGCAACGTCCCGGCGTACGTCCACAAGAGCGCCAAGCTCGGCCGCGCCATCCACGACATCGTGCTCTCCAAGGCCTTCGACAACGGCATGATCTGCGCCTCCGAGCAGGCCGTCATCCTCGACACCGAGATCTACGAAGCGGGCCTCGCCGAGTTCAAGCGGCTCGGCGCCCACGTGGTCTCCGCCGCCGAGAAGACCAAGCTGGAGCAGTTCGTCTTCGGCACCACCGCCTACGCGGCCGACACCAACGGCGCCAAGCTGAACCCGGCGGTCGTCGGCAAGTCCCCGCAGTGGATCGCCGAGCAGGCCGGCTTCACCGTCCCGGCCGACGCCTCGATCCTCCTCGCGGAGTGCAACGAGGTCGGCGAGAACGAGCCGCTGACCCGCGAGAAGCTGTCCCCGATCCTGGCCGCCCTGAAGGCCTCGGACACCGATCACGGCCTCGAACTGGCCGCAGCGATGGTCGAGTTCCACGGACTGGGCCACAGCGCCGCCATCCACGCCGAGGACGAGGAGCTCGTCGAGGAGTTCGGCAAGAAGGTCAAGGCGATCCGCGTCATCGCCAACTCGCCCTCCACCTTCGGCGGCATCGGCGACGTCTACAACGCCTTCCTCCCCTCGCTCACCCTGGGCTGCGGCTCGTACGGACACAACTCGGTGTCGAACAACGTCACCGCGGTCAACCTGATCAACGTCAAGCGGATCGGACGGCGCAACACCAACATGCAGTGGTTCAAGGTCCCGCCGAAGATCTACTTCGAGCGCAACTCCATCCGCTACCTCGGTGAGATGGACGGCATCAGCCGCGTCTCGATCGTCACCGACAAGACGATGGTCTCCATCGGCTTCGTGCAGAAGGTCGTCGACATCCTGCAGGCCCGAGAGGGCGCCGTGTCGATCCAGATCATCGACAACGTCGAGCCCAACCCGGAGCTCTCCACCGTCCAGGCCGGCGCCGCGATGATGCGCGACTTCAAGCCCGACACGATCATCGGCCTCGGCGGCGGCTCGCCGATGGACGCCGCGAAGATCATGTGGCTGATGTACGAGCGCCCGGAGGTCGAGTTCGCCGACACGAAGGAGAAGTTCTTCGACGTCCGCAAGCGCGCCTACAAGTTCCCCTCGCTCGGCGAGAAGGCCAAGATGGTCGCCATCCCGACCACCTCGGGCACGGGCTCCGAGGTCACCCCGTTCGCCGTCATCTCCGACCCGGCCGCGGCCCAGAAGTACCCGCTCGCCGACTACGCGCTGACCCCGAACGTCGCCATCGTCGACCCGATGCTGCCGATGGGCCTCCCGCCCAAGGTGACCGCCGACTCCGGCTTCGACGCCCTGACGCACGCCACCGAGGCCTACGTCTCCGCGTACTCGAACGACTACACCGACGGCCTGTGCCTCCAGGCCATCAAGCTCATCTTCGAAAACCTGCAGCGCTGCGTGGTCGACGGTCCGAACGACCCCGAGGCCCGCGAGAAGATGCACAACGCCTCCACGGTGGCGGGCATGGCCTTCGCCAACGCCTTCCTGGGCATGGTCCACGCCATGGCGCACACCCTGGGCAACACCTTCCACGTCGCCCACGGACGCACCAACGCGCTGCTCCTGCCCCACGTGATCCGCCACAACGGCACGGTCACCCACAAGGCCACCCCGTGGCCCAAGGCCGAGATCTACCGGGCGCCGGAGCGCTTCCAGGAGATCGCGAAGATGCTGGGCCTGCCGGCCGCCACGGCCGCCGAGGGCGTCGAGTCCTACGCCAAGGCCGTCGAGGAGCTCCGCAGCAAGTGCGGGATCACCTCCTCCTTCGCCGAGGAGGGCGTGGACGAGCAGGCCTTCATCGAAGCCCTGCCGACCCAGGCCATGAACGCCTACGCCGACCAGTGCGCCCCCGCCAACCCGCGGATGCCGATGATCGACGACCTGAAGCAGCTGATGCGCCAGGCGTACTACGGCAACGCCGAGGGCGCCCCGGCCAAGAAGGCCGCCGCCAAGAAGAAGTAACCCTTCTTCTCCTCCCAAGAACCTCCGCTAAGGAGCGGAAGAGCCCGCCCGGGACGCTAAGGCCCGGGCGGGCTTTCCACATGTCCATGGTTCCGTCATCGGGGCAGTTGCAGGGCGAACTCGTTGCCGTCGGGGTCGAGCATCAGCATCCTGTCGCCGCCGCCCTCGCGGGTGGCGGCGTCCGTGGCGGTGGCGGTGGCGGCGCGCTTCGCGCCGAGGGAGACCAGGCGCTCGATCTCCGCCCTGCCGTCCGCGCCGGCGGGGAGCGCCAGCTCGAAGTACAGCCTGTTCGTGCCCGTCTGCGGTGCGACCGGAGGGCCACCCCACGTGATCTTCGTACCGCCGTTCGGCGACTGGATCGCGGTCTCCTGGTCCTGGTCCCAGACCAGCGGCCACCTCAGCGCCGCGCTCCAGAAGTACCCGACCTCCTGCGTGCCGTCGCAGGCCAGCGCTCCGATGGCGCCGGTGTCGGCGAGGAACGCGTTGCCCGCCTCGATGACGCAGAACTCGTTGCCGTCGGGATCGGCGAGCACCACGTGCCCGTCTTCCGGGAGTTGGCCCACGTCGATGTGGTTCGCGCCGAGTTCCAGCGCCCGGGCCACCGTCTGCCGCTGTCCCTCCGGGGAGGCGCTGGTGAGGTCGAAGTGCGCCCGGTTCTGGACGGTCTTCGGCTCATGGCCCGGCAGGAAGCGGATGCGGAATCCGGCGGCATCGGGAGGCAGGATCGCGGCGCCGTGGCCGGGAGCGTCGGCCAGTCCCCAGCCGAGGACCCCGGACCAGAACCGTGCGAGGTCCGACGGGTGGGTCGCGTTGAAGCAGATCGCGAACAGTTGGCTGGTCATATCCGGTGCGTCTCCGATCCATGCGCGGTCACTGCCGCGCCTCGCCCGCTTGGCGGGCGCAGCCTAAGAGGGCCCTGCGACCCCCGCATCCGGTTTTCCGCTCACAGGTGCGGGATCAGCAGGGCCGCGGCCGAGCGGGCGCGCTCCAGGGAGGTGGCCCGGTCGGCGCCGCGCTCGCCCAGCACCACCCGGGTGCTCAGCCCGTCCAGCAGCGCCAGCAGCTCCGAGGCCCGGGCGGGGACGTCCAGGCCGGCGGCGAAGCGGCCCTGTTCCACCCCCTTGGCGAGGAGCGTCTCCAGGTCCCGCTGCCAGCCGTCGTCGATCTCCTGCTGGGCGGCGCGCAGCGGCTCGTTCGAGGGGATGCGGGCCCACAGCTCGATCCAGAGCGTCCAGCGCGGATCGCGGGGGCCGCGGGGCAGGTAGAGCTCCAGGAAGAGCGCGAGCTTGCGGTGGGCGGCGACCCGGCGGGCCAGCAATTCGGTGCGCTCTTCGGTCAGCTGGCGTTCGCTCCAGTGCAGGGCGGCCAGCAGCAGCCGGTCCTTGCTGCCGAAGTAGTACAGGATGTGGCCGCCGCTGGTGCCGAGCCGTTCGGCGAGCGCGGACATGGTGAGCGTCGCCAGCCCGTCCTCGGCGATCGCCGTCATGGCCTCTTCCAGCATCCGCTCCTGGGTGATCCGCCCGTCGCGCCGCCGTGCCGCTCCCGCTGCCACGTGTGCCGCCTTCCCGGCCTTCGCCGCCTTCCCGATCTTCGTGGGCCGACCCTATCCCGGACAGGGTCTTGACGGGGTCCGGGTCGGGGGCGCATCTTGAATGCCATTCAAGAACTTAGAACGCCGTTCAAGATTGCTGCGGCGGTTCGACAGGTCACCGGGACGAAGGTCAGGGGCAGGCGCATGGCACAGCAGGAGACGACGGCCGACGTCGACGAGGTCTTCAGAGTCGAGACGCACGGCATCGACCCCATCCCCGACGCCGAGCGGCACGGCGGGGCCAAGGACCTCTTCTGGCTCTGGTTCGGTTCGAACCTGACCTTCACCTACGTGATCAACGGAGCCCTCGCCGTCGCCTTCGGCCTGAGCTTCTGGCAGGCCACCGCCGTGGTCGTGCTCAGCGGCCTGTCCTTCTTCGCGATCAGCGCCGCCGGCCTCAGCGGCATCCGCACCGGCACCGCCACCCTGGTCGTCTCCCGAGCCGCCTTCGGCGTACGGGGCAACTGGCCGGCCGGCGTCCTCAACTGGGTGGTGAGCATCGGCTACACCATCGTCAACACCGTCGTCGGCACCCTGGCGCTGGAGGTCTTCTTCGCCGAGATCGGCCTGGGCGAAGGCACCCTGGTCCGGGCCGTCGCGCTCGGCATCACCCTCGCCCTCACCTTCGCCGTCGCCATGTGGGGGCACGCCACGGTGCAGTTCGCCGAGCGCTGGATGGCCTACGTCCTGGCCGTCGGCTTCGGCGCCCTGCTGGTCTTCGTCCTGCCCGGCACCGAGACCACCGCCCCGGCCGACGCCCTGGCCCCGGGCCTGTCCGGCTGGAGCCTGGCCTTCGTCGTGATGCTCGCCGGACCCTTCTCGTACCTGCCGATGCCCGCCGACTACACCCGCTACCTGCCCCGCACCACCTCGCTGAAGTCGATCACCTGGATGGGTGCGCTCGGCGGGTTCGTCTCCTCCGTCGCCCTCGGGATCGCCGGCGTCGCCGCCGCCACCCAGACCGACATGACCGACGCCGTCGCCGGGGCCGAGAGCCTGCTGCCCGGCTGGTTCCAGCCGCTGTTCCTGGCCCTGGTGCTGGGCGGCTCCGTCACCAACTCGATCATCACGCTCTACTCCTCCAGCCTGAACCTCCAGGTCCTCGGCATCCCGTGGAGCCGGGCCCGGGCCATCGTGGTCAGCGCCGCCGTGACCGCCGCCGGATCGCTCGCCGCGCTCTTCCTCACCGACTTCACCACCTCGCTGCTGTCCTTCCTCTCCCTCCTGATCATCGTGTTCGCCCCCTGGGGCGGCGTCTTCCTCGCCGACATGCTGCTGCGCCGCTGCCGCTACGACTCCGACGCGCTGCACGCCGGGAGCGGGGGCGCCTACTGGTACCGCTCCGGCTACCACCCGGCCGGCATGACCGCCCTCCTCGCCGGCATGGCCTTCGCCGCCCTGACCTGCGACTCCGAGCTGTGGACCGGACCGCTCGTGGCCCCGCTCGGCGGCGCCGACCTCACCCTGCTCGGCTCGGTGGTCTCCGGGCTCACGTACTGGGCCCTCACCCGGCGGACGCCCGCCTACGTCGCGGCGGCCTAGGGCGGCTCTACCCCGGGGCCCCTCCCGGCCCCTCCGGCCCCTCCGGCCCCTCCCGGCTCTGTCCCGCCGCCTCCCGGCCGGCCTGAGCCCCCGTCTCCCGGCCGGCCCCTCCCCGTACCCCCTCTGCACAGGAGCACCACCCCATGTCGTACGCCGCCCCCGCCGATCTGCTCCTCACCGGAGCCCGCATCCACACCGTCGACCCCGAGCTGCCCGAGGCCGAAGCCCTCGCCGTGCGCGGCGGACGGATCGTCTGGGTCGGCCCCGACGCGGAGGCCGCCGACTGGGCGGGCCCGGACACCGAGCGGATCGATGCGGGCGGCCGGCTCGTGCTGCCGGGGTTCATCGACGCCCACAACCACGTCCGGCTCGGCTCCGACGACGCGTGCGTGCAGCTCGCCGGGGTGCGGACGCGCGAAGCGATCCTCGACAAGATCGGCGCGTGGCGGGAGGCCAACCCCGACGCCGAGTGGATCGAGGCCGAGGCCTTCGACTACTCCGCGATCCCCGGCGGCCGCATGCCCACCGCCGCCGACCTGGACCCGGTCACCGGGGACACCCCCGCGATCGTGCTCTCGTACGACGTCCACACGGCCTGGCTGAACACGGCGGCCATGCACCGGCTCGGCGTCGCGAAGGACCGTACCGACCTGCCCTTCGGCACGGCCGCCGTGGACCCGGAGACCGGAGAACCCACCGGGTTCGTCAAGGACTTCGCCATCAAGGGGCTCTCCCGCGACGGTCACCGCGCCCTGCGCGACCTGGGCGTGCCGTGGGCCTCCCCGGACCGCCAGTACGGGCGCCTCGCCAAGAGCCTCGACGATGCGATCCGCTTCGGCATCACCACCGTCGTGGAGCCGCAGAACTCCCTCGACGACCTGGAACTGTACGACCGGGCGCGCGCCGAGGGCCGGCTGCGCTCGCGGATCGTCGCCGCGCTGTTCCACCCGCGCGGGACGACCGAGGAGGACCTCGACCTCTTCGAGGCGGCGGCCAAGCTGCACGCGGGGGACCGCTTCCGGGTGGGCCCCCTCAAGCTCTACATCGACGACGTGGTGGAGCCGCGCACGGCCGCGCTGCTGGAGCCGTACACCGGCTGCGGAGCGCACCGGGGCGAGACCTTCTACCCGGCGGAGGAGTTCGCCGAGCTCCTCGCCCGGCTGGACGCGCGCGGGTTCCAGTGCTTCGTCCACGCCACGGGCGACCGGGGCATCCGTACCGTCCTCGACGCCGTCGAGCACGCACGGTCGGTGAACGGCCCGCGCGACGCCCGCCACCAGGTGGTGCACGTGGAATGCCTGGACCCCGAGGACGTGCCGCGCTTCGCGCAGCTCGGTGTGGTGGCCTGCATGCAGCCCCGGCACTGCGCGCCGGAGATCGCCGGTCCGGGCCAGGACTGGGCGGAGAACGTGGGGGAGGACCGCTGGCACAAGGCGTGGCCGATGCGGAGCCTCGCCGAGGCGGGCGCCGTCCTGGCCTTCTCCAGCGACTGGAACGTCGCCGAGATGGACCCGATGATCGGCATCTACACGGCACTGACCCGGCGCCCGCTGGACGGAGGCGCCCCCTGGCAGGAGCAGGAGACGGTGGACGCCCGGACGGCGGTGTACGGCTACACGATGGGCTCCGCGTACGCCAACTTCCTCGAGCAGGAGCGCGGTTCGCTCACGGTCGGCAAGGCGGCCGACTTCGTGATCCTGTCCCGGGACATCCTCGCGGTGGCCCCGGAACAGATCCCCGGCACGGTGGCCGAAACGGTGGTGGTGGCGGGCGAGGTGGTCCACCGGGCGGGGTAGGCCGGCGGAACCTTCCGCCCGGGCGGAGCCGACGGCGGGCGGGCGCTGCATGTAACGCGATCATGACCGGCGAACGAAAGCTCTGTGGCCGAACGGGGCTCACGGGCCAAGGGCGTTGTGGGGCCGAGCGGCCCGTGGCTAGCTTCGGTGCATGGCTCCGAGGGCTCCCGGTCTGACCAAGCGGCGTGCGATCGACTTCGTGCGCGTCGCCGGTGCGCTGTGTCGGTGAGCGGTCCATCGGACCGCCCGATCCTTCCGCCCCGAAGTCCTTCCGCCTGTCAGGAGTGTTCGTGAAGCCGTCCCGCTCTGCCCTGCTCTCCCTCGGGTCCGCCCTGGTGCTGTCCGCCACGGTCGCCCTCCCCTCCGCGGCCCAGGCCGCGCCCGCGCCCGTGCACGCCGACGGCGGGGCCGTCGTCCGCGAGTGGTACGACATCACGGCCCAGACCGTGGCCGCCGCCGGCGCACCCACTCAGGTCACCAACAGCCGCACCTGGGCCATCGGTTGGATCGCAGCCGCCCGCGCCGGACGGGAGGCCCCCGGCGGCCGCGACCGGGCGGCCTTCCAGGACGCCGCCGTCGCCTCGGCGGTGCACGACGCCCTGGTGGACCTCGCTCCGAGCCGCACCGCCGTGCTCGACGCCGCGCTCGCGGAGACCCTGCGCCGGATCCCCGACGGCCGCGCCGAGGAGCGGGGTCTCGCCGCCGGAGCCCGGCAGGCGAAGCTCGCGCTCGCGGACCGTCGGGGCGACGGCCTCGACCCCGCCTCCGTGAACGCGCCCTTCACCGTCCCCGCCGCCGCCCCCGGCGTCTGGCAGCCCACGCCCGACGGCTACGCCCCCGCCGCGCAGTACGGCAACCGCGTGGCCAAGCCCTTCCTGCTGGACTCCCCGGACCAGTACCGGATCGGCCCGCCGCCCGCGCTGGACTCCCGCCGCTACCGGGCCGACCTGGCCGAGGTGCGAGCGTACGGCGCAGCCGACTCCACCGTCCGCACCGCCCGCCAGACGGAGACCGCCGCCTTCTGGTACGGCTCCTCGCTGACCCTGTACACCGAGCCGCTGCGCGTCGCCGTGACCCGCTCGCAGGGTTCGGCCGCCGAACGGGCAGCGCTGGTCGGCCTGTTCCACGCCGCGCTGGTCGACACGCAGATCGCCACCTCCGACAGCAAGTACGCGTACACGCGCTGGCGCCCGGTCACCGCGATCCGCACCGGCGCCATCGCCCCCGACCGGACCTGGACCCCGCTCCACCAGACCCCGGCCCACCCGGACTACCCCAGCGGCCACAACACCTACTCCGGCGCGGCCGAGGTGATCCTGGACGCCCTCGCGGGCCCCCGTACCGCCCCCTTCGCCCTCACCAGCCCGACCGCACCCGGCGTCCGGCGCACCTACACCAGCTGGGAGCAGCTGACCCGCGACAACGTCGACGCCCGCATCTTCTCGGGCATCCACACCCGCTCCGCCGACGAGGCGGGCGTCACCCTCGGCAAGGCGGTCGGCCGCCACGCCCTGAGCAACGCCGGTGCGCTGCTCGCTCCACTGGGCTGAGCCGGCCGGTCGGGAAATGCCTGGCGGGCAGTGGGGCGGGCCGTTAGTCTCGCCGCGATGACGACCTCACATACACAGAGATCGGGGGTCCCGTCCGCGCAAGGTGAGTGCTGATGCTCACTCAGACCGCGAACGGGGCTTCCCGCCCTTCCTTCTGGCTGCGCGTGCGCGAGTTCGCCGTGCCGCCGTCCATGATCGAGACCGCGACCGCCCGCCGCTCCGCCGGTGACTGGGCGGGTGCGTGCGCAGCAGCCGCCGTCGACGTGGACTTCGACCTGCGCGCCCTGGCGCGCACCCACGGCCGCGAACTCGCGGCCCGGATCCGGGCCGATCTCCGCCACCTGGCTCCGGACCTGCTGCGCTGGCACCTGCCGAGGATCGCCCCGGACGGACTGCTGCGCCCCGGGCTGACCATCGCGCTGGCCCGGTACGGGGACGCGGGGCCCGGCGGTGCGCGCCCGGTCCACCTCGTGGCCCGTACCCCACCGGCCTGGGCGGAGTACGGGCAGCGGCTCAGCCTCGCCCTGTGGGACGGAGCCCGCTCCGAGGACGTGGCCCGCGGCCGTGCAGGGGGCGGCCCGCATTCCCACCCCCGCCCCCACCTCCATCCGCATCCCCACCCGCATCCGCGGTTCCGCCTCGACCTGCACCGCCACCTGTGGGACGCACGCCGGAGCGACGAGCTCCGCTCCCGGTCCGGAGCCGACCGGCCGCTCGCCGGTGCGGGCCCCGCGGCGGACCCGGTCCTGCCGGGGCCGCTGTCCCCGGGGCCCCGCTGCGCCGTCGACCGGTGGCCGGCCGAAGCGGCGATCGTGCTCCGCGCCGAGGGACGCTCCGGCGGCACGGTCGCCGTGCGGCTCGGGTCCCGGCACCGGCTGTACGTGCACCTGCGCGGCGACGGGGACGGCGACGGCCACGGTCGGATCTCCGCAGCAGCGCCCGTGCATCCCGGTGCCCCCGCCCCGCCGGCGCTGCCCGACGCGGCGACCTGGGTGCTGCCCGACCTGGAGCTGCTCCGTACCGGGGCGATCGACGCCGGCCGGCTGCACCCGCTGGTCGGCCGGGCCCTCGTACCGGACTGGTCGCCGCCGCGGCCCGCCGGAGCCGCGGACCGGGCGGGGGGAACGCGCGTGGTGGACTGCCGAGGTGCCCGGCACCGGATCGGCCTGGTCGACGGGGTGCTGGCCCCGCTGGACCACGACCCGGCCGAGATCCGCCGCGAGGAGCTGCTGGTCGCACTGACCGGTACGCCGCTGCCCTGTCTGCGGGCCATCGACGAGGCGCACCGCCGTCCGGACTCCCTCTCCGGCGTCCGCGAACGCCTCGACCACGGCGACACCGCCGGCGCCCTGGCCGTCGTAGAGGCTCTGCTCGGTCCCGGAGCGCTGCTGCGCGACGGCCCGTTGCGGGACGAACTGGAAGCGGCCGCGCTCCGGCGGGTCGCCTACGGACTGTTCCGCGCGGGCCTGGCCGCACCGGCCGCCGACAGCGCCCATGCCGGCTACCGCTCTCCCCGCCCCCGCCGCACCGAGCGCTCGCATCCGCGGCACGCCACCCGCCGCTGACCCGGCCCTCCTGCACCGCCCTCTTCCCGCCACACACCCAAAGGTGATTCCGTATGCATTCCCGTGCCCAGACCGCCCCGCCCGCACCGTCAGCCCGGACCATCCCGGCCGGCACCGACCAACTCGACGTCGCCGCAGGGCTACTGGCCCTGCTGCGCGATACGACGACCGAACCGCGCCCCGACATCCAGCTGGAGGCCCTGACCCTGGCCGTGGCCGCGGACCTGCCCGTACTCCTGTGGGGTGAGCCGGGGATCGGCAAGACCGCGGCCCTGACCCAGCTCGCCGCATCCCTGGACCTGCCGCTGACCACCGTCATCGCCAGCGTGCACGAGCCGTCCGACTTCTCCGGCCTGCCCATCGTCGGGGACGACCCCGCGGAGCAGGGGGTGCCGATGGCCCCGCCGGACTGGGCGGTGCGCCTGGTACGGGCGGGCCGGGGGCTGCTGTTCCTCGACGAGCTGTCCACCGCGCCGCCGGCCGTGCAGGCGGCCCTGCTCCGGCTCGTACTGGAGCGGAGGATCGGCGCCCTGCGGCTGCCGCCCGAGGTCCGGATCGTGGCCGCCGCCAATCCCCGGTCCTCCGCGGCGGACGGCTGGGAGCTGAGCCCGCCGCTGGCCAACCGCTTCGTCCACCTCCAGTGGACGCACGACCAGGAGGTGGTGGTACGCGGCCTCGGCGGGACCTGGCCCCGCACCACCCTGCCCCGGCTCGACCCCGAACGGCTCCCGGAAGCAGTGGACTTCGCACGCCGCGCGGTGTGCGGGCTGCTCGCCGCCCGGCCCACGCTCGTCCACCGGCTGCCTTCGGGCGAAACCCGCCGGGGCGGCCCGTGGCCCTCCCCCCGGAGCTGGGAGATGACGCTCTGCCTGCTCGCCTTCGCGACCGCGGCCGGCTCCTCCCGGGAAGTGCTTTCCCTGCTGGTCAGGGGAACCGTGGGAGACGGTCCCGGACTGGAACTGCTGGCGAGCCTGGACCGGATGGACCTCCCGGACCCGGAGTCCCTGCTCGCCGACCCGGCGGGCGCCGTCCTGCCCGAGCGCGGGGACCTGCGCCAAGCCGTGCTCGACGGTGTGGTCGCGGCGGTGCGGGGGCGTCCGGAGAAGTCCCGCTGGGACGCGGCATGGGTGCTCCTGGCCCGGGCGCTGGAAACCGGTGCACCGGACCTGGTGGTCGTCCCCGCGACGACGCTCGCCGCCCTGCGCCGCGCGGACTGGGAGGTTCCGGCCGCGATCGACCGGCTCGCCGGGGCCGTGGCCCTGTCCCGCGGAGCCGACCGGGCCGCCGCCCGTTCGGGCGTGCCCGTCAAGGCGGGCCGATGACGCCCGCGACCCCCGCAACGCCGGTGGCCCTGGACCTGGACAAGCTCTACGCCGCCCGGCTGCACGCCGTACGCGTGCGGCCGTACCTGGCCACGGCGCTGTTCGCCCTGCACGTCGTGGAATCGCGCCGGACGCCGACGATGGCCGTGGACCGGTACTGGCGGTGCTACGTCTCGCCGGCGTTCGTGGACCGCACTCCCGTGGAGGAACTCGCCGCGGTCTGGGTGCACGAGGTGTCCCACCTGCTGCGCGACCACCACGGGCGCGGGGACCGGGTCGCGCGGGAGCGCGGGCTGACCGGCCCGGGGGAGCGGCTGCGGATGAACATCGCGGCCGACTTCGAGATCAACGACGACGCGTACGGCGACGGGCTGGTCCGGCCCGAGGGCGCCGTCCAGCCGGCGGCCGTGGGACTGCGGGAGGGGGACCTCATGGAGGAGTACCTGCTGCAGTTCGGGCTCGGGCCGCACACGCAGCACATGGCCTGGCTGGACTGCGGGAGCGGCGCCGACGGGCTGGAACGGGAGTGGGACCTCGGCCCGGACGGCGCGGACGGCCTCAGCGAGCAGGAACGGGACGCGGTCCGGTTCCGGGTGGCACAGGGCATCACCGGCCGTCCGGGATCCGCATCGAAGGGCTGGAAGCGCTGGGCGGAGGAGGTGTTCCACCCGCCGCAACCGTGGCGGGAGTTGCTGGGAGCGGCCGTCCGGTCGGCCACCTCCGGATCCGGCGCGGGCGACGACTACACGTACAGCCGGCCCTCGCGGCGTTCGGCCGGGGTGCCGGGCGCCGTGCTGCCGAGCCTGCGGCGCAGGCCGCCCCGCGTGAGCGTGGTCATCGACACCTCCGGCTCCGTCAGCGACGCCGAACTGGGCAGCGCGCTCCTGGAGGTCACCGCGATCTCGCGCGCGGTGGGCGGCCGCCGGGACCTGGTCACGGTGGTGCCGTGCGACGCGTCCGCCCGGATCGCCCATCCGCTGTGCCGCGCCGAGGGGATCCCCCTGCTGGGCGGCGGGGGTACGGATCTGCGGACGGGCTTTGCCACGGCGCTGCGGTCCACGCCCCGTCCGGACGTGATCGTGGTCCTGACCGACGGGCAGACCCCCTGGCCGGACACGCGGCCGCCGTGCCGGACGGTGGTGGGGCTGTTCTCCCGAGGCCGGTCGCTCGGATCGTGGGACGAGGACGACCCCGACTACGTGCCGGACCTGCCGCCCGCATGGGCCCGTGTGGTGAACATCGGCTGAGGTCCGGACCGGGGGCCGGGGCGGACGCCCCTAGCGCTTGGGCCAGTACCAGAGGGGTTCGTCCAGGGGGCCCTCGCGGCCCGCCACCTCGGTCTGGCCGAAGTCCTTGAGCAGGGTGATGGTCCGCAGGTCCACGCGGTGGCGGTGGACGCCCGACGCCAGGGCCTCTGCCAGGGGGGCGGCGTGGGTGACCACCACCGTCTGGGTGTTCCGGGCCACCGTCAGGATCAGGTCCGCGAGAGGGTCCAGCAGGTCGGGGTGGAGGCTGGTCTCCGGCTCGTTGAGCACCATCAGGGCGGGCGGGCGCGGGGTCAGCAGGGCGGCCGTCCACAGCAGGTAGCGCAGCGTCCCGTCGGAGAGTTCCGCCGCGCCCAGCGGGCGCAGCAACCCGTGCTGGTGCAGCTCCAGTTCGAAGCGGCCGTCCCGTTCCGCGACCGTCACGCCGCTGCCCGGGAAGGCCGCCTCGACGGCGGCGTCCAGCGCCGCGTGGTCGCCGGTCTCCCGGATCGTCTGGAGCGCGGCCGGCAGGTCGGAGCCGTCCGCGGCGAGCACCGGCGTACGGGTTCCGACGCGCGGGGTGCGGGCCGGCGCGTCGGCGTCCGTGCGGACGTGGTCGTAGAACCGCCAGGAGCGGATCAGTTCGCGCAGGGCCAGCAGGTCGGGGGCCAGCTGCGGGTCCGCGAGCTCGCTGAGCATGGAGTCGTACGGGCGCAGGGCGCCCTGGGTGCGGTGCCAGCCGCCGTCCGCGGTCCGGGTGCGCACGGCGGGCCCGGCGCGGTCCGAGAGCAGGGCGGCCGGGCGCAGCACCGGCCCGGCCCAGGTGCACTCCCGTTTGATCTCGGGGTCCAGGCCGAAGAGCGAGCCCCGGACCGGCGCGGGATGGCCGAAGTCCACCGCGTAGCCGAACTCGTCCCCGGCGAAGCCGAGCCGCAGGCTCACCGGTTCGGACCGCACGGTCGGCTCGACCGCGTACCGGCCCTCGCGCACCGCCCGGCCGGTCTTCTCCGGGCCGGCCCACAGGGTGGAGGGCAGGCCGCCCTCCCGGGCCAGCGCCGCGATGGCACCGCCCCGCGCGGAGTCCGCCAGCAGCCGCAGGGACCGGTACAGGCTGGACTTGCCCGTGCCGTTGGCGCCCGTCACCACGGTGAGCCGGCCGAGGGGGACGACGAGTCTGCGCAGGGAGCGGTAGTTCTCCACCGCGAGCGTTGTGATCAGGTCAGGCCTCCGGGTGCTCTTCGGGGGCCAGGAAGCGGCCCATCGGCAGCACCTGGCGGCCCCAGGTGCTCGCCATGATCTGCCCGGCGAGCAGGTACGTGGCTCCGAGCGCGGCCAGCAGTCCGCTCCAGCCGGTGATCCGGTTCCAGACCACCGAGCCGGTGAACCCGCTGATCGTCATGGCCACGAAGACCACCAGCACGCACGTGAACGTGGACAGCAGCACCAGGTGGATCCGCCAGCTGCCGATCCACAGCACGAACACCACGAACACCCACGGCAGGGTGAACAGCCCGCTCACGTCCCCGCGCAGCGCCGGATCGGTGGCCGGCAGCACCCACTGGAGCAGCAGGGCCTTGGACATCCAGAACAGCCCGAAGCCGCCGAAGACCGTGGCGTGCCAGGTGTCGCCGCGCTGCGCCTGGAAGAGCCCGGCCAGCAGCTGGGCGAGCCCGCCGATGAAGAACCCGACCAGCGGCAGCACGGAGTGGCTGAGCTTCTCGGGGAAGATGCCCGCGTCGATGCCGGTCGCGATGGTGGTGACCACGATGAAGCCGGTGAGGCCCAGGGGGCCCAGCTGTGCCTGCGCACTGGGCTCCATCCGCTTGACGGAGACGGCCTGTTCGGCCGGGCCCATGCGGTTGCGGACGTGGATCGGGTTGTTCATCGCACGGCTTCCCGCTCCGGCAGGGCGTCCGGTCCCTCGGGAAGCCCGCTGCCCACCGCGGCTCCCGCCTTGCCCCTGCGGCTCGCCGCGCAGGCCAGCGTGATCGCGGAGCCGAGCACCGCCCAGCCGCTCAGGACCAGCAGCGGCCCGGTGATGTCATTGCCCTTGAAGTACGCGATCGAGCGCGCGGCGTACGTGCCCGCGCCCGGCGGCAGCCACGGGCCGATGGCCTTCCAGAACGGCGGCAGCAGCGGGTAAGGGTAGGCGCCGCCGGCGCTCGGGTTGCCGAGCACCACCACCAGCAGGATCGCCAGGCCGATGCCGACCACGCCCGCGAGGCCCTGGAAGGCCAGGGTGATCGCGCCGACGGCGAAGACGACGAGGGTGCCGAGCCCCCACAGGGCCCAGATGCTGCCGGGCAGTGCGCCCAGGACCGGGTCGGCGATCACCGCGCCGAGCAGCCCGGCCGCGATCGAGTACACCAGCAGGGCGCCGAGCCGGATGACGGCCCGGTGGACGTTCGCGGGCCGGGCGCCCGCGCTGATCGCGAGGATCGCGGCGCACAGGTAGCCGCCCACGCACCAGCCCACGACCAGGTAGAACGAGCTCAGTCCGCGCGCGTCGCCGGCGGCCGTCGGGGCCACGTCCACGACGCGGACGGTACGCCCCTGGGTCTTCTCGACGACGCCGACGATCTGCTCGACGGCCTGGGACAGGGAGGCCCCGGCGCCGCTCGCGACCAGCAGCTTGTCGGTCGTGCCGGCCGGGTCGACGATCAGCGCGCCGTCCACGTCCCGGTTCTGGATCTGCCGCAGCGCCGTCGCCTCGTCCTGTACGGCACGGGGGTCGAGCGGCTTTCCGGGCAGCGCGGAGAGCTGTTTCGCCGTCTGCTCGGCGATCGGTGCGGCGGGCGCGGCCACGGCGATCGGGATCTCGCTGGGCTTGGGGTGATGGAAGGCCCCGACGTACGAGGTGATGAAGGCGAGCTGGAGCGCCAGTACGCCCAGGACCAGGAGAGCGGCCCGGGTGGTGACGGCGTCCTTGATCTCGGCGAGGAAGCCGCCGGACTGCCCTGGGTCTGCGGGAGTGGGCTGGGTCATGTCTCACACGCTCGGCGTACCGGGCGCCCGGCGCAGCAGGGGAGGGCCGAATGGATGACGGCCGTCGGGGCGGGCCGCCGGGACGCACCGCGGATTTTTTACCGCCGCGTAACTTCCCAGTTTTGCTACTCGCCCGTAATTTAACGGCTGCAGCACCCCCCCCTTGTGATCCGGATCACGGGATGCACCCCCACGTACTTCCCGCGCCATCCCTCGTTACTCCCCTTGAACCGCGAGGAGATCACACGATGCTGCCCTGGAGACGCCTGCTCCGCCCGCTGGCCGTCCTCACCCTGACCGCCGCCGCGCTCGTCGCCCCCACCGGAGCGGCCCAGGCCGCCTCGGCGCCGAGCAGCGGCTGGAACAACTGGTCCTGCAAACCGTCCGCCGCCCACCCCCGGCCCGTCGTCCTGGTCCACGGAACCTTCGGGAACTCCGTCGACAACTGGCTCGGCTTCGCCCCGTACCTCGTCCACCGGGGCTACTGCGTCTACTCCCTCGACTACGGGCAACTGCCCGGCGTCCCCTTCTTCAACGGGCTCGGCCCCATCGAGCAGTCCGCCGGACAGCTCGACGTCTTCGTGAACAAGGTCCTCGCCTCCACGGGGGCTGCCGAGACCGACATCGTCGGCCACTCCCAGGGCGGCATGATGCCGCGCTACTACCTGAAGTTCCTCGGCGGCGCCGCCAAGGTCAACGCCCTGGTCGGGCTCGCCCCCGACAACCACGGGACGACCCTGCTCGGCCTCACCAAGCTCCTCCCGTACTTCCCCGGGGCCGGGGACCTGATCAGCGAGGCCACCCCGGGCCTCGCCGACCAGATCGCCGGATCGCCCTTCCAGAACAAGCTCAACGAGGGCGGGGACACCGTCCCCGGAGTCGCGTACACGGTGATCGCCACCCGGTACGACGAGGTGGTCACCCCGTACCGGAGCCAGTTCCTGAGCGGGCCGAACGTCCGCAACGTGCTGCTCCAGGACCTGTGCGCGGTGGACCTCTCGGAGCACGTGGCCATCGGGCTCACCGACCGGATCGCCTGGCACGAGGCCGTCAACGCCCTCGATCCGGCGCACGCCGAACGGACCACCTGCGCGTCCGTCTTCTCCTGACGGCAACGGCGACGGCGGCGGGCGGCCCCCGACGGGCCGCCCGCCCCGCTCGTCAGCGGCCGTGGCGGCCCGGGGTCGCACGGCGGCGGGCCAGCCCGAACAGCACGGCCGCGCCGACGGCCAGGATGCCGGCCCCGCCGATCGCGATCAGCGGGGTGGCGCTGCTGCCTCCCGTCTCCGCGAGGCCGGTCCCGCTCTTCGAGGGGATCGGGGACGGGGCGCCGCCGTTGGTCTTCGGGTCGTTGTCCCCGTGCCCGTGGTGCTCCACCGTGGACTTGTCGGCGCCTTCGGAGATCTGCTCGTCGGTGGGGGCCGACGGGACCTCGGACGGGAGCGTGGACGGCTGCTGCGAGGGCACGGAACTCGGCTTGGAACTCGGCTTCGAGCTGGGCCTCGAGCTCGGCTCGGCACTGGGCTTGCCGCCGTTGTCCTTCCCGAAGACCACGTCCGAGCAGGTGTAGAAGGCCTCCGGGCTGTCCGAGCGCTGCCAGACGCTGTAGATCAGGTGCCGGCCGGACTTGTTCGGGACGGTGCCGGAGAAGACGTAGTCGCCGTTCTGCATCCCCGGGTCGGTGACCTTCGCGAAGGGCGCCGGCTCCAGGTCGGACCACTTCAGCGGCTTCGACGGGTCGTAGCCGTCCCTCGTCACGTACAGCTCGAAGGAGCCCTTGTGCGGGGCGGTCCCCTTGTAGCGGAAGGTGTGCGCCCCCGCGGCCATCGGGCTCGCCGGCCAGTCGGCGCGCGCCAGGTCCAGCCCCCGGTACTTGTCGTTGCCCGCCGAGCACAGCTGTCCGTCCGGGATCAGCGCCTTGCTCTTACCGGCCGCGTTGGCGATGTTCACCGCGTTCCAGTCGTAGAACGCCTGCGCCCCGCTCGCCGCGACCGCCGCCTTGCAGGCCGCCGACTTCGGGGACTCCGGGCCCTCCGCGTAGCACGCCGCCACCCGGCTGACCGGGTCCGTCATCGAACCGTGGGCGGCCGCCGGGGCGACGGCGTACGCGGCCACCGCGAGCGGGGCGAGACCGGCTGCGATGCGGGCGGCGGTACGGCGTGCGGGCATGGTGGATCTCCTCTGGGCACGGCACAGGGCTGCGCGAGTCGTGGGTGCGCCGGAAGACCGGGGCTGTGCGGCGCCGCCCCTCACGGGTTCGCGGCGCCGCCTCCGGCCCTCCCTGGCCCAGCCAAACTAACCGCCCGGAACCCGAGTTCCCCCGGGTTCGGGCCCCCGGAGCCGATCCTTAGGGCGCACTTAAGGAGCCACTAAGCGGGCCCTACAGAAAGCGCCCGGCGGGGCCCGGGGTCAGGCCAGTAGGGCGGACAGGCCGGCCGTCGAGCGGGCCTGGGCGTCCAGGGCGTCCAGGGCCCGTACCGCCTCGGCGGCCGCCTCGGGGTCGGTGTCGGCGAGCCCGCTCTCGGCGAACTCGTCCTCGTCGAGCCGCAGTACCGTGCTCCCGTCGGCCGACACCCACAGGTCGAGGTCCAGGTCCTCGATCAGGATCACCCCGTCCTGCACCGACGCCGGGCGGGTGACGTCGCAGTACCAGCCCTTGAGGACGCCCTCGCCCGTCCGCACCTCCTTGACCGCGTACCAGCGGTCGCGCCAGAAGTGCTCGGTGAACACGTCGCCCGGCTCGAAGCGGACGAAGCCGAAGTCGCGCACCCCGGGGGCCGCCCAGGGGGCCCGTACGGTGATCCGGGTGCCCGTGTCGGCCACCAGCTCGGCCGGGTAACGGATCTTCGTACGGCCCGCCTTGGTGAGGGTGACGGTCAATCGGTCGGTCATCGTGCTCTCTCCTGTTCTCACAGCTGCTTGGTGTAGCGGGTCTCCGTGGCGCACACCTCGTACCCGAAACGGGCGTTGACGGCGAGCATCGGAGCATTGCCGGTGTCGTTGCCGGTGAACGCCTCGGTGCAGCCGGCCGCGCGGGCCCGCAGCAGCGAATCGATCTTGGCCATTCTGGCCAGTCCCCGGCCGCGGAACGGGCGCAGGGTGGCGGTCATCGCGGAGGAGTACCGCCCGGCCCCGTCGGTGTGGGCGGCGGTGAAACCCGCCACCCGGCCGTCCACCAGGACCACGGTGGTGAGTTCCCGGTCGAGGTACGGGTGCTCCCAGGTGCCCCGCAGCCAGTCCTCGTAGTCGCCGAACTCCACCGGAACGTCGCCCGGTTCGTCCAGGGTCGCCGCCGCGTCGGCCTCGAAGAGCGGGCGCGGATCGGCGGCGAAGGCCGAGCCGGCGCGCAGCTCCACTCCGTCCGGCAGCTTCGCGGGCAGCGCCGGCAGGCCGGCCGTGGTGAGGTCGAGGCGCAGGAAGTGCGCGGAGCGGGAGGGCCGGTACCCGCGGCGCTCGGCGAAGGCGCGGTGCGGCGGCTCGTCGAGGACCCAGGCGAACGAAGCACGTGCGCGCGCGGCCCGGAGATGCTCCTCGGCCGCGTCGAGCAGCGCGCTTCCGGCACCCAGGCCGCGGTGGGCGGGGTCCACGTAGACGTTGACGAAGCCCTGTCCGGGCTCGGGGCTCTCGTGGGCTATGCCGACCTGGGCGGTGCCGATGACCAGGCCGTCTGCATGCTCGGGGTGCTCGGCGACGAGGAGGCGGTAGCGCTTGTCGGGGTGGGCCGATGCGAGCTCGTGGGCCACGCCGACGGCCGTGCCGATCATGAAGGGGAGGGCGGCGCGGCGCACCCGTACGACGGACTCGGCGTCCCGCGGGTCGGTGGGGCGCACATCGCGAATGGTGGTGATCACCTGTGTGACGGTAGGACGGCAGGGCGCCCAGCGCCTGCGAATTTCCCGGCGGATGGGGGACAATCGGCCGCGTGACCTCGACTTCTCCGCACCTGAAGATCCGCATCGACGGCGCGCCGGGCGCCGCCGCCCCGTACGAGCAGCTGCGCTCCCAGATCGCCGCCGGGGCGCGGGCGGGCCGGCTGCCCGCCGGGTTCAAACTGCCGACGGTCCGCGGGCTCGCGGAGGACCTGGGGCTGGCGGCGAACACGGTCGCGAAGGCGTACCGGGCGCTGGAGTCGGACGGCGTGATCGAGACGCGCGGCCGGGCCGGCAGCTTCGTGGCGGCGTCCGGCGACGGTCCCGCCAAGGAGGCGGCCACCGCCGCGCAGGCCTACGCGGAGCGGGCGCGAAGGCTCGGCCTCACCTTCGACGAGGCGACCGCCGCGGCGCTGGACGCGCTGCGCGCGCGGTACGCGGACTGACACCCGGGCCCGCTCCGTCTCAACGGGCCCGCCCTGTCCCAACGGGCCCGCCCTGTCCCAACGGGCCCGCCCTGTCCCAACGGGCCCGCCCTGCCTCAACGGGCCCGCTCCGCACGGCCGGCACCGCCGGAGGGCGCCCCCTGACCGGGCGGTGCCCCGCCGGTCAGTCCTTGCGCGGGAACAGTCGGGCCTGGAGGTGGTGCTGCATGGGCTGGCCCACCGCGGCCATCTCCTGCACGATCGTCAGCCCGCCCTCCTCGAGCGCGTACCGGCGCCGCATGCCGGTGACCTCCTTGGCCCGCGGGGTCAGCCCCACCGTGTCGGTGGCCATCTCGATCTCCGTACCGGAGACCCGGCCCACGTACGTCTCGACGATCCCCGTCGGGTGGGCGAGCGTGACCTCGACCGAGGCGTCCGGGAGGATCCGCCACCATCCGGTCTCCCGGCCGGCGGGGCGCACGGCCGTGCCGGAGTCGTCGATCAGCCACGCGCGGGACTCGTAGACCAGGAAGGGCCGGCCGTCGTGGCTGAAGGTGATCTCCTGCTCGTACCGGAACCCGTGCTCCAGGGTCGGGTACTCGCCGCTGCCCCGTCCGTGCCAGCGTCCGATGAGGCCGAGCACCGGCTGGAGCTGCGGGTGCGGCTCGGGGCCCTCGCCGAGGACGTGGCTGTCGGGGAAGGGATTCTCCTGCGCCGGTTCGAGCACGGTGCGTTCTCCTGTTCGTGGGTCCCCCGGAGGTGCGGACGGCCGGTGGGGGCCTTCGGCCGCGCCCCCATTGTCCTCGGCGTGCCCGCCGGACCCGTGCGCGCCCCGCGCGGTGGGACCCGCGCGCCGGGCCGCCGCACTTGGGCGCGCGGTACTTGCGCGTGCCGCACCTGCGCGTGCCGCACCTACAAGTACATCCCGGCCTCCGTGTCCTGGCCCTGCGGCGGCAACAGCGCGGCGGGGCCCGACGCGCCGCGGCGCAGGGCGTAGAGCTCCGCCAGCGTCGCGCCCTCGCGGGAGATGCCCTCGTCGGTGCCGAGCCAGTCCACCGCCTCGCGGTGCGTCAGCCGGCCGATCTCGATGCGGGCGAGGCACCGCCCCGGCCGGACCACCGCAGGGTGGAGCCGCTCCAGGTCCTCGTTGGTCGTGACGCCCACCAGGACGTTGCGGCCCTGGCCGAGGAGTCCGTCCGTGAGGTTCAGCAGCCGTGACAGCGCCTGCCCGGCCGTGTGCCGGGCCTCGCCGCGGATCAACTCGTCGCAGTCCTCCAGGAGCAGCAGCCGCCAGCGGCTCTTCGCCGTGCCCTCGTCCTCGCCGATCGCGATGTCCATCAGGTAGCCGATGTCGTTGAACAGCCGCTCCGGGTCCAGTACGCAGTCCACCTGGCACCAGTCCCGCCAGGACCGGGCGAGCGTGCGCAGGGCGGAGGTCTTCCCGGTGCCCGGGGGGCCGTGCAGCAGGAGCAGCCGGCCGGCGATGTCGTCGGGGGTGACCTTCATCAGCCGGTCCATCGCCCCGGCCACCGGAGCCGTGTAGTTGGGCCGCACCTCTTCCCAGGTGCCGGCCGCGATCTGCCGGGTCGTCCGGTAGGGGCCGCGGCGCGGGGAGACGTACCAGAAGCCCATCGCGACGTTCTCGGGCTGCGGTTCGGGCTCGTCCTGCGCGCCCTCGGTCGCCTCCTCTAGCGTCAAGGCGGCGAGTTCCTCGCTGACCGCCGTCACCGTGACGTCCGCGCCCCGGCTCCAGCGGGAGACGAGCACGGTCCAGCCCTGGCCCTCGGCGAGCGTCGCGCTGCGGTCGCTGTCCCGGGCGGAGCGCAACACCGTTGCCCCGGACGGCAGCAGGGTCGCGCCCGGCTTGACCCGGTCGATCGACACGCTGTGCGAGTAGGGCTGCTCGCCGGACGCGAAGCGGCCGAGGAACAGCGCGTCGACGACGTCCGACGGGGAGTCGCTGTCGTCGACGTTGAGCCGGATCGGCAGCGCGTCCTGAGGGTTGGCTGGCATGGCGCCCATGATCCGGCACGAACTGGCCTCATGCACCCGTGTTTCGCCGGAACGGGTGGCGGGATTCCCTCTTCAAACGCCGTGCGGGTGAAGATTCGCGCCGCATGTCCGCCCCGAACATTCTTGGCATGGACACTTCCAGCCGACCTCGGTTCCTTGTACCACGGACTCAGGAGTAACTCCGGAGTAACCCCCCACGAGGAGCCGCACACATGAGCATGAGAATGCCTCGTTTCGCCGCCTTGGCCTCTGCCCTGTTACTCGCCGCGGGCGCGGCCCTGTTCGGAGCCGGTCCGGCAACCGCCGCCGCCGACTTCGGCTACGTCGCCCTCGGCGACTCCTACTCCTCCGGCGTCGGCGCCGGCAACTACGACAGCGCCAGCGGGAACTGCAAGCGCACCCCCCGCGCCTACCCGGCCCTCTGGGCCGCCGCACACTCCCCCCAGACCTTCTCCTTCGCCGCCTGCTCGGGTGCTCGTACGGGTGATGTGATGAGCGGCCAGCTCGCCCCGCTGAACGCCGGCACCGACCTCGTCAGCATCACCATCGGCGGCAACGACGCAGGATTCTCCGACGTCATGACCACCTGTGTGCTCCAGTCCGAAGCCACCTGCGTCAGCCGGGTCAACCAGGCCAAGGCGTACGTCGACTCCACCCTCCCCGGCCAGCTCGACCAGGTCTACAACGCGATCCACAGCCGGTCCCCGGGCGCCCGCGTGGTCGTCCTCGGCTACCCCCGCTTCTACAAGCTGAACGGCACGTGCGTGGCCGGGCTGTCGGAGGGCGAACGCAAGGCCATCAACGGCGCCTCCGACTACCTCAACGCCGCCATCGCCAAGCGCGCCGCCGACCACGGCTTCACCTTCGCCTCGGTCGCCGGCGCCTTCACCGGGCACGAGATCTGCTCCGGCAGTGAGTGGCTGCACAGCCTCAACTGGCTGAACATCGGCGAGTCCTACCACCCGACCGCCGCCGGACAGTCCAGCGGCTACCTGCCCGTCTTCACCAACGCGGCCTGACGCGTCACGGACTGGCCGTCGGACCCGGGTTCGGTGACGGGGAAGAGGTGGGTCCGGACGTGCTCGGAGAGGAGGCCCCGCCCGTCGGGGTCTCCTCCTCGCACGTCACCGAGAACTCCAGCCAGGCCGAGGCCGCCTCCGACGGCGCCCGGACCTCCAGCCGCACCGCGTCCTCGAAGGTCGCGTCCGGATCGTGCGTCAGCTCCGTGTGGTCCAGCCGTACGCTCGTCGGCCCGCCCGCCGGGTACGCGAGGGTCCGCCAGTCGGGGCCCGAGGTCCGCCCGCTGCGCGTGGCCCACCGGTACTCCACCATCGCCGGGGTCCGCTCCACCGTCACGGTGGCGGTGAAGGCGGGCGCCTCGGCGGCGGGTGCCGGGCACTCGCCGCGGTAGGCGTCCCGCAGGGCCTGGACGGCGGACAGGGTGATGCCCGGCGGCGGCGTCGAAGGAGAGGGAGAAGGGGAGGTGGAGGGCGAGGGGGACGGAGACCCGCTCGGCGAGGGGGTCGGGGAAGGCGAAGCGCTCTGCGTGACGGTCGGTGCGGTCGTCGCCCCGCCATCGCCGTCACCGCCCGCGGTGCGGTCCTTCAGCAGCAACCATCCCAGCAGCACCACCACCGCGAGCAGCACCACGATCCCGCCGCCCAGCACCAGCCCGGCCCCGTTGCCCCCGTTCCCCCCGGTCTCCGGCGGAAGCGTCCGCGCCGACCCGGCACCGGGCGGCGGCAGCGGCGGGGTGGGGTGGCCGTACCGGTTCTGCATGACGGAGGTCGGGTCGTCCGCCCCGATGCCCGCACCCGTCGTCGGCGCCGTCGCGGGACCCGACACCGGCCCGCCGGAGGCGCGTACGGTCCCTCCCGCGCCCACGATGCGCAGCATCCGGGCCGCCTCGGCCGCGGACAGCCGCTCCGCGGGATCCTTGACCAGCAGCCCCTCCAGGACGGGCGTCAGCGGCCCGGCCCGCCGCGGCGCCGGGAACTCCTCGTCCACGACCGCCCGCAGCGTGGCCACCGGGGACTCCCGGTGGAAGGGGGAGACCCCCTCCACGGCCAGGTACAGCATCACCCCGAGCGCCCACAGGTCCGACCCGGGACCCGGCTCGCGCCCCAACGCCCGCTCGGGCGGCAGGAATTCGGGGGACCCGACCACCTCGCCCGTCATGGTGATGGCGGTGGAGCCCTCCAGGCTCGCGATGCCGAAGTCGCCGAGCACCACGCGCCCGTCGTTGGCGATCAGCACGTTGCCCGGTTTGACGTCCCGGTGCAGCACCCCCGCCTCGTGTGCGGAGCGCAGTGCGGCCAGTACCTGTTCGCCGATGTGCGCGGTCCGCTGCGGGGTGAGCGGCCCGTCGCCCTCCAGGACCTCCGCGAGCGAGAGTCCCCGTACGATCTCCATCACGATCCAGGGCCGGCCGTCCTCGGTGGCCACGTCGTAGACGGTGACCACGCCACGGTGCGAGACGCGGGCCGCGGCCCAGGCCTCCCGCTCCAGGCGCCGGTACATCCGGGCCACCTCGGCCTCGTCCATCCCTGCCGGGGCGCGTACTTCCTTGACGGCGACCTCGCGCCCCAGGACCTCGTCCCGGGCCCGCCACACCATGCCCATCCCGCCGCGGCCGAGCGGGCCCAGCAGGCGGTAGCGTCCGGCGATGACGCGGTCGCCGGCGCCGTCCCCGTTCGACGCGGACTCAGTCACCGAAAGCCTCATTCACGCGCGCCCCCAAGAGCGTTACCGGACGATCACTCCAAGTTAGCGCAGAGCGTGCGCCGTGGCTCCGGTCGCGACAGGACTCACGCAGTCGGCGCCGATGTGGTTCCAGGTCCCCCGAACCCCGGTGAATTTCGCGGAGAGTGACGATCGACTCCGCTGAGTAATCGTCAACTCCCGCTCGCCACACGGGCAATTCACACCACCGGGATACCCGTGCGCGACGTGGGGACGATAGGGTTACCCTGCCCGGTGGGCCGGGTGCCCTCATACGGGTGGGGAGAGACATGGAACAGATAGCAATGCGCAGCAGGCCGCCTCGCGTGCCTGCCATCACATGCGGCAGTGGTGCGACCAGTTCGCGCCTCGACCGTCACCTCGCCGTGCTGGGCGGTCCCGCCGTCCCGCACCGCGAGACCGCCGAGGCGACGCTGCTCATGCGCGAGCTCACCTCGCGCGACCACACGCACCGGCTGCGGAGCCGGAGCGCGCGCGTATCGCTCTTCGCGCCGCTGCGGAGGCTCCGGCGCACCCTCTTCGGCAGCCGCCGTTCGTAACCGTCCGGTCGGGGGGTGTTCCCGCCCCCGCAGCGCCGCCGCTCCGTCCCCGGCCTGATCAACCCTGCCCAGTCAGCGAACCACGCCGTCCCGGCGCAATGCCGTGATCTGTTCGCCCGTCATCCCCAGGGCGTGCAGCAGGGCTTCGGTGTGTTCGCCGAGCGCGGGCACCGCACCCATGTGCGGTGCCGCGCCGCCGGGCAGTCCGATCGGCGGCAGCAGGGCCCGCAGCGGGCCCGCAGGCGAGCCCACCTCCCGCCAGCGGTCCCGAGCCTCCAGCTGCGGGTGCGCGGCGAGCTGCGCCACCGAGTTCAGCCGTGCGCAGGCGATGCCCGCGGCCTCCAGTCGCTCGATCGCGGCATCCGCGCCGAGCCGGCCCAGCGCTTCGGCGACCACCGCGTCGGTCTTCTCCCGGTTCGCGGTCCGCGCGGAGTTCGTCGCGAATCCCGGATCATCGGCCAACTCGGGTCGCTCCAGCAGCTGTTCGGCCAGCCGCCGCCATTCCCGGTCGTTCTGCACCGACAGCAGCACCCGGTCGCCGTCCGCCGTCGCGTAGGCGTCGTAGGGCGCGATCACGGCGTGCGCGAGGCCCGTCCGCACCGGCTGTTCCCCGCCGTGCATGGTGTGGTGCAGCGGATGCCCCATCCACTCGGCGAGCGCGTCGAGCATCGACACCTCCACCCTGCCGCCGCGCCCGGTGATCCCGCGGCGCAGCAGGGCGGCGAGCACGCCCGAGAAGGCGTACATGGCGGCCGCGATGTCCGCCGCCGGGATGCCCGCCTTGACGGGCTGCTCCGGGGTGCCGGTCACCGAGACCAGGCCCGCCTCGCACTGGACGAGCATGTCGTAGGCGCGCTTGTGGGCGTACGGGCCTTCGGGCCCGTAGCCGGAGACGTCCACGGCGACCAGCCGGGGGTAGCGGGCGCACAGCGCGGCGGAGTCGAGCCCGAGCCGGGCGGCGGCCCCCTGGGCGAGGTTCTGCACGAACACGTCGGCCCCGTCGAGCAGCCGGTGCAGGACCTCCCGCCCGCGCGGGTCCTTGAGGTCGAGCGCGAGCGACTCCTTCCCCCGGTTGGCCCACACGAAATGTGAGGCGAGACCGTGCGCGGCGGTGTCGTAGCCGCGTGCGAAGTCCCCGCCGTCGGGCCGCTCGACCTTGATCACCCGGGCGCCGAGGTCGGCGAGCTGGCGGGTGGCGAAGGGCGCGGAGACGGCCTGCTCGACGGAGACGACGGTGATGCCGTCGAGGGGGAGGGGGTCGGTGGCGTGCGGGTCGCTGCGACGGTCGGGTGTCATGACGCTCTGCCTACCGGCCTGGAGGGGGATCTGTCACCACGCAGGATGGCGGCATCCCCCATTCCTGATGATTTGTCTGCGTATGGTATGGCGCGTCGTCCCCCGACTCGCACCGAAGGGTTGCCCATGAGACGCCCGACCGCACTCGATCCGCGCTCCCCGATCCGGCGGGTGGCGGTCGTGGTGATAGCTCTCGTCGCCGGGCTCGCGCTGGCGGCCGGTCCGGCGCCCGCCGCGGGCCTCGCCCCGACGCCGCTGAACATCTCCGTCTCCCACATCAACGGGACCGTGACGAGCCTGGCTCCGGACTGCACGAGCGGACCGCTCACCGCGACCCGGCGCATCACCGGGAGCCAGTCGGTGCCCGCCGGGCTGTTCTCCTCGCTGCCCGGCCAGCTCGCCTTCGACCTCCCGGTCAGCCTGGGCGCCACCCAGGCGGCGCTACGGGGCAACGACGGGCGCGTCACGCTGACCAACGCGCGCGGCACCCTGACCCTGGCCCTGAGCAGCGGAAGCTGCGCCGCGCCGACCTTCGGCTCCAACGGGGTCGCGATCTTCGGGTCCGGCACCTGGACGGTCGTCAGTGACACCATGCCGGGCAACTCCTACCGTCAGGCCTCCGGTTCGGGCACGTTCAACATCGCCAACATGGGGATCTCCGTCGGCACCGGCCAGCCGTGGGCGCTGAGCCTGCTCGGCTCGGTGGATCCCCTCCAGCCCACGATCGCCGTGACCCACCGCGCCTTCTGGGGCGGCCCGTTCGCCTACCTCTCCCGGACCCTGAGCGTGGAGTACCGGATCCGGAACACCGGACCCGGAGACGCCTTCGGCGTGGTCCTGAACGACGCGGCCACGAGCTCCCCGGGGGTCACCCGGATCGGCCCGGTGCCGCAGGCGGTCGGCTCGGTGCCCGCCGGTTCCGAGCGGAGCGTCGTGGTCCGCTACCGGGTGTGCGGCATCGCCTCGATCGGCTGCCGCTTCACGGCCGACGTCCAGCTGACCGTGGCGGACGCCCTCGACTCCGGTGGCCCCGCGTCCTTCCAGCGGACCGTACAGGTGCCGATCACCCCGGTGCCGTAGGGGCCGGATCGTGCTCAGCCGAGGCCACGCGCGAACCGGCGCGTGGCCGCCGGCACGAAGAGCGCCAGCAGGACCACCGACCACAGCAGCGCCCCGGCGACCGGGTGCGCCACCGGCCAGGCGGCGCCCGCGGCGGCCTCACCGCCCGCGTTCCCGAAGAGCCGGCGCACTGCCGTCGCGACCGCGCTGATCGGGTTCCACTCGGCGGCCGTACGCAGCCACCCCGGCAGCCCGGCCGTCGGCAGGTAGGCGCTGGAGAGGAGCGGCAGGATGAAGGTGGCGCCCCCGAGCTGCCCCGCCGCCTCCTCGCTCTTGCTCAGCAGGCCGAGGTACGTCCCCACCCACGCGGTGGCGAAGCGGAACAGCAGCAGGATGCCGAAGGCCCCGAGCGCCCCCGGGAGCCCGTTCTCCGCCCGCCAGCCCATGGCCAGCCCCACCAGGACGAGCGGCACCATCGAGACGCCGGTGGTCACCAGGTCCGCCGCCGTCTGCCCGAGCGGCACCGCGCTCCGGCTCATCGGCAGGGTCCGGAAGCGGTCCGTCACCCCGCGGTGCGCGTCCTGCGCGGCCGTGAACATGCCGGCCATCAGGCCGTTCGCGGCGGTGGCGGCGAGCAGCCCCGGGACCAGGAACTGCCGGTACTCGGAACCGGGCATGGCGAGCGCGCTGCCGAAGACGTAGCCGAAGAACAGCAGCATGGTGACCGGCATGGTCTGCGTGAGGATCAGCAGGCCCGGGGCGTGCCGGGCCTTCTGCAGCTGGCGGGTGAGGACGGCGCCCCCGTCGGACAGCAGGGTGCTCATGCGGCGTTCTCCTTGGGTTCGGTGGCGGGACGGGCTCCGGTGAGGCGCAGGAACACCTCGTCGAGGGTGGGCGGGCGCAGACTCGCATCGGTGACGGCGATGCCGGCCGCGTCGAGGGCCCGGACGATCTGCGGGAGCGTGAGCCCGGGGTCGAGGACGGTCGCGCCGACGGTCAGGCGCTCCCGGTCCAGGGCGGGCAGGCCCCCCGTCAGCCGGTCGAGTACGGCGGCCGCGTGCGCGAGCGCCTCGGCCCCGTCGACGCAGACCTCGGCGTAGGCGCCGATCAGGGCCTTGAGCTCGGCGGGGGTGCCGGTGGCGGCCGCCCGGCCGTGGTCCACGACCACGATGTCGTCGGCGATCCGGTCGGCCTCCTCCAGGTACTGGGTGGTGAGCAGCACGGTGGTCCCCTCGCGCGCGAGGTCGCGTACGGCCCTCCAGATCTGCTCGCGGGCCGCCGGGTCGAGACCGGTGGTGGGCTCGTCGAGGAACAGCACGCGGGGCCGGGTGACCAGTCCGGCGGCCAGGTCGAGGCGCCGGCGCATCCCGCCGGACCAGGTGCCCGCCACCCGGTCGGCGGCCTCGGCGAGACCGAAGCCCTCCAGCAGCTCGTCGGCGCGGGCCCGGACGGCCCGGCCGCGCAGTCCGGCGAGTCGGGCGAAGAGCCGGAGGTTCTCGGCGCCGGTCAAATCCCCGTCGACCGAGGCGAATTGACCGGTGGCCCCGATGGCGCGCCGGACGGAGGCCGGGTCGCGGGTCACGTCGTGCCCCGCGACGAGGGCGCGGCCGGCCGTGGGCGTGGTGAGGGTGGTGAGGATGCGGACGGCGGTGGTCTTGCCCGCGCCGTTGGGGCCGAGGAGGCCGCACACCGTGCCCGGCGGGACGGCGAGGTCGAGGCCGCGCAGGGCGTGGACCGAGCCGTAGCTCTTCTCCAGACCCTCACTAAGTACAGCGTACGTAGTAGTCATGTGGTGCACCCTATCTGACTACGTACGCCGTACGTAACTAGGATGGTGGGGATGGACGAGGTGATGAGCGATGACACCCAGCGGCCGCTCCGCTGAACCCGAAGTGATCTGGGCCCGCCCGCCGCGGGCCGGTCGCGGCCCCCGGCCCGCCCACAGCCGCGACTCGATCGCCGCCGAGGCGGTGCGGATCGCCGACGAGGAGGGGATCGATGCCGTCTCGATGCGGCGCGTGGCGGCCGGGATCGGCGCCGGGACCATGTCCCTCTACAACTACGTGCCGCGCAAGGAGGACCTGTACGAGCTGATGGTCGACGCGGTCAGCGGGGAGTACGACCTCGCCCCGCCCACCGGCGACTGGCGGGCCGACCAGCTCGCGCTGGCCCGCCAGACCCGCGCCCTGATGCACCGGCACCCCTGGCTGCCCCGGCTGCTGAGCCCGGTCTATGGATTCGGCCCGAACGCCCTGCTGTACCTGGAGTACAGCCTGGCCTGCCTGGCGCCGCTGGACGCTCCGGGCGGGGAGAAGCTGGAACTGATCGCGGCGGTCAACGGCACGGTCGCCACCTTCGTGGCGGGCGAACTGGCCCTTGCCGAGCGGGCCCGTCAACTCCCTTGGAGCGAGGCCGAAGAGCAGGCCGTACGGGCGGCCTGGCTCGGCTCCCGGCTGGTGACGGGGGAGTATCCGCTCCTGGCGGGCGTCCTCGCGACCGCACCGGGCGTCCCGGGCGAACTGCCCGATCCGGCGGCGGTGTTCGACCGCTCGATGTCACGCCTGCTGGGAGCCTGGGGGGCTTGACCTTTTCAGCCGTCCGGCGATTGAGGGCCGGAGTCTGGGGCGGAGCCCCGGGGAACGGTGGAAGGGCGGGTGGGGGACAGCCCCGCAGGGCCACCCGCCGCGAGCCCCCGCGCCTCAGAGCAGCGCGAACTGCCCGCCCGGACCCTCCTCCTGGTGGTCCAGGACCGAGGCCGGCCGCCGGGCCCAGTCCGGCGGCGGCAGCACCCCGCCCGCCCGCAGCTCGGCGGCGGTCAGCGCCGGTCCCACCTCGAACGCCGCCCGCTCCGGCTCCAGTTCGGCCAGCAGGGCCAGGGTCGTCACCAGGGCCAGCAGCTCCGAGGTCCAGCCCTGCGGCCACTCGGCCGGACCCACCGCGTCCAGGCCCTCGGCCTCCGGGTCCCGGTGCGCGAGCCGGGCGGCGAACCAGGACTCCAGCACGCGGACGCCCTGGACCTCGTACTCCCAGGCCCCGGCCGGTACGGGCGACACGGTGCCGCCGCCCGAGCCGCTCCCGACCGTCAGGGTCTCGCTCTCCGGGTCGTACGCGAGCTCGCGCGGCCACGCGGGCAGCGCCGAGCGGACGTACGGCCGGCGCCCGCCCGGCAGCCGGGGCGCCTCACCGCCGCGGGCCCCGCGCAGCCGGACGGAGAGCAGCCGGTGGCCCAGCTCCAGCCCGGCCCGCCAGCGCGCGGCGTCCGCGGTGAGGGGGACCTCGTACCCCCGGGGGCCGGGGCGGCCGGCGGCGAGGATCCAGCAGAGCACGTCCTCGGGGGTGACCCAGGTGCCGTACCGCTCCCCGAGCAGGTGCTGGAGCCCCGGGGCGAGATTGGGCTCGACCCCGCCCGGGCGGCGGTGCAGCGGGCGGATCCGGCCGAGCCGGCCGGCCGGGAGGTGCGCGGTGACCAGCAGTGCCCCCGGCTGCGCCGGCTCCACGGCGAACAGCTGGTGCTCGTCCAGCACCCGCCACAGCTCCGGGCGGGCCAGGTCGATGAGCCGCTGGTCGGGCAGCAGCCACTGCTCGTCGAAGGGCTCGCGCAGGATCCGTACGGGGTCGGGGCGGGGCCCGGGCGTGTCCGCGAAGCGGGCCGTGGAACCGGCGCGCTGACCCGGCAGCGCCGCCGCCCCGGCGCCCGTGCTGCGCGTCCGGGTCGGGCGGAACAGCCGCTCCCGCTCGGCGCCCTCGGCGGCGGCCAGGGCGGCCCACCGGGCACGCAGGGTCGCCGGATCGGGGGCCGCGACCCAGGCCCGGCCCAGCCGCAGGGAGCCCACGGCCCAGGGCATCAGATCGTCCAGCAGCGGGGTCGGATCGTCCGGCAGCGGGTCCCGCGGGGATGCGTCAGCGCTCACCCGGCCGATGGTAGCGACGCCACCCGGTGACCGGGCCGCGTCCAGGCCGGAGAGTTAGGCTCGCTATGTAGGGATCTGCACGCAGGACCCGGGAGGCGGACATGAGCCAGTACGACGAGTACTCGACCCCGTCGCAGGCCGAGGGTGAGCGGCTCGACGAGGACCTGGACGAGAAGCAGAAGAAGCTCCGCCACGCCCAGACGCAGCGGACCACGCCGTCCCAGGCGGAGGGTGAGCGCGGAACGGAGGACGACCAGAAGTAGCCTCCCGCTCCGAGCGCGGGCAGCCGGGGGGTCAGTGCGCGTCGACGGTCACCGTGAAGGAGAACCGGTCCCCGCGGTACCGGATCCGCGCCACGTCGACCACCCGGCCGGAGCCGTCGTAGGTGACGCCCGTGTAGTGCAGGATCGGGCTCAGCAGCGGTACGCGGAGCAACTCGGCCGTGAGCGGGTCGGCGAGCCGGGCCTCCACCGTGTCGGTGATCCGGCTGATGTCCACCTTCGCGATGTCCCGCAGCACCTTCGTCATCGGCCAGCGCTCCAGATCCGCCAGGTCGATGGCGTCGGCGAGCTCCGGACGCACCGCGTTCTCCGCCCAGTTGGTCGGCTCGCCGCTCTCGCTGTCGTGCCGGAGCCTGCGGTACGTGACCACCTCGGCGGTGTCCGGGAAGTGCTCCAGCAGCTCCCCGGACACCGCCGTCCGCTCGTGCCCGAGGATCGTCGTACGGTCGCCCGACTGCTGCGCCACGATCGCGTCGACCGAGCCGAGCAGCTGGACCGGGGCCCCGCGCAGCGCCGCCGGCTCGATGAAGGTCCCGCGCCGCCGGTGGCGGCTGATGAGCCCCTCGGTCTCCAGTTCCTTGAGGGCCTGCCGCATGGTCAGCACGCTCACCCCGTAGTGCTCGGCGAGCTGCTCCTCGGTGGGCAGGCGCAGCGAGGCGTCCGCGGTGCGCCCGAGTATCGAGGCGCGCAGCGACTGGGAGACCTGGTACCAGAGCGGCAGCTTCCGGTTGAGTACCAGCGAGTCGGGGGCGAAGGCGGTCACGGGTGGTTCTCCGTAGGACGGTGTGGGCGCGGCGGTGGCGGCGCCGCGCGGCATGCTCGTGATGTTAGGCGCGGAAGTGGCGCTCCAGCCCCTGCCAGACGTCGTCGTATCCGCCCTGGAGGTGGTCCGCGCCGGCGGCCTGGGCGGTGGCGGTGATCGGCCAGCGGGTCTCGAACATGAAGGCCAGGCCGTCGTCGATCTTCTGCGGCTTCAGCTCGGCGGCGCTCGCCCGGTCGAAGGTCTCCCGGTCGGGGCCGTGCGCGGACATCATGTTGTGCAGGGAGCCGCCGCCGGGCACGAAGCCTTCCGCCTTGGCGTCGTAGGCGCCGTCGATGAGCCCCATGTACTCGCTCATCACGTTGCGGTGGAAGTACGGCGGACGGAAGGTGTCCTCGCCGACCAGCCAGCGCGGCGCGAAGACCACGAAGTCCACGCCCGCCAGGCCCGCCGTGTCGGAGGGCGAGGTCAGGACCGTGAAGATGGACGGGTCGGGGTGGTCGTAGCTGATGGAACCGAGGACGTTGAAGCTGCGCAGGTCGTAGACGTACGGGACGTGCGTGCCGTGCCAGGCGACCACGTCGAGCGGGGAGTGGTCGTAGGTGGCGGTCCAGAGGTTGCCGCAGAACTTGTTCAGCACCTCGGTCGGACGCTCGGCGTCCTCGTACGCGGCCACCGGCGCGCGGAAATCGCGGGCGGCGGCCAGGCCGTTGGCGCCGATGGGACCCAGGTCGGGGAGCTCGAAGGGGCGGCCGTAGTTCTCGCAGACGTACCCGCGGGCGGTCTCGTCCTGGAGCTCCACGCGGAAGCGGACCCCGCGCGGGATCAGTGCCATCTCGCCCGGTCGGGCGCTCAGCAGGCCGAACTCGGTGCGCAGGAGCAGACCGCCGCGCTCGGGAACGATCAGCAGCTCGCCGTCGGAGTCGCTGAACACCCGGTCGGTCATGGAGGCGTTGGCGGAGTAGAGGTGGATGGCCATGCCGGAGCGCTGGGTGGCGTCGCCGTTGCCGCCCAGGGTCCACAGGCCCGCCAGGAAATCCGTACCGGGGGCCGGGTCGGGCAGCGGGTTCCAGCGGAGCCGGTTCGGGTCGGCCGGGGCCTCCGTGAAGGGCGCGCTGCGCAGGGCGCCGTTGTCCGCGGCCAGGGTGAAGCGCGGGTGCGCGGCCGAGGGGCGGATCCGGTAGAGCCAGGAGCGGCGGTTGTGGGAACGCGGCTCGGTGAACGCGCTGCCGCTGAGCTGCTCCGCGTAGAGGCCGAGGGGGGAGCGCTGGGGCGAGTTCCGCCCGATCGGGAGCGCACCGGGCACGGCCTCCGAGCTGTGCTCGTTTCCGAAGCCGGTGAGGTACTCCAGCCCCTCCGCCGTCTTCCTGGCCTGCTCGCTGCCGCCGCTCATTGCACGCTCCCGGTCTGCCGAAGGAATCCTATGCCTGACAGTAGGATTCCTCGGCTCGTGCGTCAACGGGGGGGATTCCGATCGGTCGGCCGACGGCGGGGCGACGGCGGGGCGACGGCAGGGTGATGGCGGGGCCATGACCGGCCGCCGGCCGGGCGGTAGCCGGGTCCTGGCCCCGCGGCGGCCGGGCATGGAGTGGTTGCCGGGTCACGACTTGGCGCGTCGGGGCCCTATTCCTGCGCGAGGGGATCCCAAAAGATGAACATTCCTCTACTCTCACGCGCATGTCGTGGACCCGCAGGTTTCCTGCCGTGCCGGCGGTGCTCCTCGCCGCCCTCCTAGCGCTTCTGTCCCTCCTCGTCGCCGCGCCCGCCGCGAGCGCGCACGAGGAGCGCCCCGTCGAGCTCCCCGACGGCACCGGCTCCGTCCCCGCCTACCGCACGGGAGAGCCCGACCTGATCGTCTGCAAGACCGACCGGCCCGCCTTCGAACGCCGGATATCCGCCTTCCCCGACGCCCTCAAGCAGCGCAACCTCGTCCTCTACGAACGCTGCGAGAAGAACGGCTTCCGCGACCTCCAGGCGGCGGTCGACGCCGTGGACCGCCCGGGCATGAACATCGCGATCCTCCCCGGCCTCTACGAGGAGGAGCCCTCGCTCGCCGAGCCCACCGCGGAGTGCGCCTCGCTCAAGGCGCCCAACTCCTCGCTCGGCTACCAGATCCTGACCTACGAGCAGCAGGTGGCCTGCCGCCACAACCAGAACCTCGTCGCCATCCTCGGCAAGACCGGCCTCCAGATCGAAGGCACGGGCGCCTCCCGCCAGGACGTGGTCATCGACGCCAAGTACCACAAGCTGAACGCGATCCGCGCGGACAAGTCCAACGGCATCTACTTCCGCAACTTCACCGCCCAGCGCACCACCTTCAACTCGCTGTACGTCCTGGCGGCCGACGGCTTCGTCATCGACGACGTGCTGACCCGCTGGAACGACGAGTACGGCTTCCTGACCTTCGCCAGCGACCACGGCCTGTACAAGAACTGCGAGTCCTACGGCAACGGCGACTCCGGCATCTACCCCGGCAGCGCCTCCGACATCAACGAGGACCGCGGCTACGACGTCCCCCGCTACTCCATCGAGATCACCGGCTGCCGCAGCCACCACAACATGGTCGGCTACTCCGGCACCGCGGGCGACTCGGTGTGGGTGCACGACAACGAGTTCGACCAGAACATGGGCGGCGCCTCGATGGACAGCGCCTTCCCCGGCCACCCCGGCCTCCCGCAGAACCACGCCTTCTTCGAACGCAACCTGATCCACGACAACAACGCCGACTACTACCACTACGTCGCGGACGGCACCTGCGCCAAACCGCCCGTCGAGCGCGGCTACGAGCAGGGGGTGGTCTGCCCGCAGATCTCCATGCCCCCCGGCACCGGCATCATCACCGCCGGCGGCAACTGGAACCTCTACGAGAACAACTGGGTGTACGGGCACCGGCGCGCGGGCTTCTTCCTCTCGGCCGTACCCGCCTTCATCCGCGGCGAGGAGGAGCTCTCCAAACAGACCGACACCTCCCACCGCAACCGCTACGCCGGCAACATCCTGGGCAAGGACAAGTCCGGCGCCTCCCGCCCCAACGGCATGGACGTGTGGTGGGACGGCCAGGGCCGGGGCAACTGCTGGCAGCAGGGCCCGGACGGCTCCACCCCGGGCACGCTCCCGCAGTGCGGTGAGCGGCGCGGCGCGGTCTCCGGCGGCTCGGCCCGGCTGGCCGGCGAACCGGTGAAGCTGGCCCAGCTCCTGGTCTGCGCCGACTACAGCGTCCAGGCGCGCAAGCTTCCGGCCGGCTGCGACTGGTACGGATCCCGGGGCCTCCAGCGGGTGGAGACCCAGCTCGCCCTCGCCGTCGCGGCGGTCCTCCTCCTCGTCGGCGGCCTCCTGTGGTGGCGCCGCCTGCGCCACTCGCGATCGGCCGGGGTGGCCGCGCTGCTCGGCCTCGCGGGCCTGGCCCTGGACGTGGCCGGCTCCACGATGGGCCTGGTCGGCACCTTCGTCCCGGCGCTGGCCCTGCTCTGCCTCGGCCTGTGGTGGACCGGCACCGGCCTCGCCCTGCGCCCCACCCGGCCCTGGCTGGCCCGCCTGACCCTGCTGCTGGGCGCGCTCACCCTCCTCGACGCCTTCGACAAGGCCGTCCTGATGATTCCCTGGATCCCGCTCAGCCCCGCCTGGATACGGTCCCTCGTCGCGGTGCTCTGGATCCTCTGGGCCGTCGTCGCCGCAGCCCGCCCCGGCGGCGCCCCGGCCCGCCCGGCAGGCCCCGGCGGAGACCCGGCCGGCGACCGGGTCCCCGTCCCCGCGGGCCCGGCCCCGACCCGCAGCGCCGAAGCCGAGACCGAAGCCGCGGGCGCGGGCGAGGCCGCGGGCGGCGCCGCTGCCGGGGGAGGCCGGCCGTGACGGGCCACCCGGGCCACGCCGACCACCCGGGCGGCCGCCCCGAACGGCGGACCCGGTGCGACGTCTGCGGTACGCCGCCAGGCCGACTCCGCCGGTCCCGCCCGTCCCGCCGGACGGGCCGCGCGGCGACGCTGCTCGCTCTGGCCCTGCTGCTGGCGGGCGGCGCGGCGACGGGCTGCGGGGGGCGGGCCACCACCCACCACAAGCCCGGCACCACCCACGAGCAGGCCTCCGGCAAGGTCGGCACCCTCCTCACCGCCGACGACGGCGCCGGCCACCGGCTCCGCGAGGTCCCGGCCGAGGGCGCGCCGGAGGTCCGGCTCGCCGCCCGGCCGGACTCCGAGGACGGCTGGAACCTCCAACTGGCGGTGACGAACTTCCGGTTCACCCCCGACAGCGCCGGGGGCGCCGCCCTCCCGGGCGCCGGCCACGCGCACCTGGAGCTGGACGGCCGCAAACTGGCGCGCCTGTACGGACCCTGGTTCCACCTGCCCGCCGCGCAGGTACCGGCGGGCGGCCCCCACACCCTGACCGTCCGCCTCTACGCGGACGACCACACGGCCTGGGCGGTGGCGGGCAAGCCGGTCGAAGCGACCCTCGAACTCGCCGCCGGATCCGGCCAGTCCACCCACCCGCACTCCCCGGCCGCACCGAACCCCACACCCCCGGAGGCCGCGCAGGAGGCAGACCGCACGGTGACCATCGCCGTGCGGGACGGCAAGGTCAGCCCGGCCCCGGGCCGGGTGGAGCTGACGCGCGGCGAACGCGTGGCCCTACGGGTCACCAGCGACCGCGTCGACACCCTGCACGTCCACGGCTTCGACAAGGAACTCGCCCTGCCGGCGGGCCAGGAGGCCACCCTGATCCTGACGGCCGACCGCACGGGCCTCTTCGAGGTCGAGACCCACGCGTCCGACCTCGTCCTGACCCAACTCCTCGTCCGATGACGCTCGCGCACGGCATCGGCTCGCAGCACGATCTGCCGATCTCTCCCTTCTACGCCTTCGCCGGCGCCTTCACCGCACTCTTCGTCTCCTTCCTCGCACTGGGCCTCCTCTGGTCGGCCTCCCGCTTCCGCGGCGACCGCTCGGGCGTGGCCCTGCCCGCGGGGCTCCAGCGGGTGGCCGACGCCCCGGCCACTCGCACCGCCCTGCGCGGGCTCGGCCTCGCGGCCTCGCTCGCCGTCCTCCTGTACCTCCTCCTCGGCCCCGACGACCCCGCCCGCAACCCCGCTCCCGGCGCCGTCTACGTCCTGCTCTGGGTCGGCCTCGTCCCCGCCTCCCTCCTCTTCGGCCCCGTCTGGCGCCTACTCAACCCCCTCCGCACCCTGCACCGCCTGCTCGCCCGGCTCGCCGGGAGGCTCCGTACGGCCCGTCCCGCAGCCGCAGTTGCCGCCGGGGCCGCCACGGCCGCCTCGCGCTCCTCCCGGGGCCAGCGGCCCCCGGCACCGCACCTCGCCGTGGTGCCGGATTCCCCCGGCGTGGATCCCCCTGGCCCGGAGCCCCGATCGCACCGCCCGCTCCCCGCCCGGCTAGGGCAATGGCCGGCCGCCGCCGGGCTCTTCGCCTTCACCTGGCTCGAACTCGTCTCTCCCGATCCCGCCTCCACCACCACCCTCCTGATCGCCCTGGCCGGCTACGCCGCCGTCCACCTCCTGCTCGCCGCCCGCTACGGCGAACGCTGGTTCGCCGACGGAGACGCCTTCGAGGCGTACTCCGCCCTCCTGGCCCGGCTCTCCCCCCTCGGCCGTCGCAGCGACGGCCGCCTGGTCCTCCGTAACCCCTTCCACGGACTCGACGCGACACCCGAGCGGCCCGGCCTCGTCGCCACCGTCTGCGTCCTGCTCGGATCCACCGCCTACGACGGCTTCTCCGACAACCCCTCGTGGATCAACGCGATCCAGACCTCCCCCCTCGGCCGCACCCCGGCCGCCACCCTCGGACTCGCCGGCGCCGTCGCCCTCGTCGCCGCCCTCTACTGCCTCTGCGCGGCGGTCACCCGCCTCGTCTGCGGCCCGCACCCCGGCCCGCTGACCGCCTTCGCGCACTCACTCGTGCCGATCGCCATCGGCTATCTCGTCGCCCACTACTTCTCCCTCCTGGTAACCGAAGGGCCACGCACAGTCATCATGGCGGTAGGCACTGACAACGCCCCCGAACCCTTGTCCCCCTTGGGCCCCGGCGGGCTCGCCGCCCTCCAGGTGATCGCCGTCGTGACCGGCCACGTCCTCGGGGTGATCGCCGCGCACGACCGCTCCGTACGCCTCTTCCCGCCCGCGAAAGCCGTCGCCGGGCAACTCCCGCTGCTCGCGCTGATGATCACGTACACCGTGGGCGGCCTCAGCCTGCTGCTGAACTGAGGCGGCAGAACCGGTACCGCCGCCGAACCGTGAACCCAGGAGCGGCATGATGGACCCCGTGCCCCCAGCCCACCCCCTGCGCCGGACGCCGATCCAGCAGCGCAGCGCCGACCGCCTCGCCCGGATCCTCGACGCCTGCGCGGAGCTCCTCGACGAGACCGGGTACGAGAACCTCAGCACCCGGGCCGTGGCCCTGCGGGCCGGTGTGCCGATCGGTTCGGTCTACCGCTTCTTCGGCAACAAGCGGGCCATGGCCATCGCCCTGGCCCACCGCAACCTGGACCGGTACGCCGACGGCATCGAGCAGCGTCTCGCGGACCTCCCGCACACCGACTGGCGCCCGGTCGTCGACGCGGTGCTGGACGAGTACCTGGTCATGAAGCGCAGCGTGCCCGGCTTCGCCCTCGTCGACTTCGGGGTGCCGGCGCCACCGCCCGAGGGGCCGGCCTCCGACCCCAACCACCTGGTCGCCGTCCGCCTCACCGAACTCCTCGGCGCCCACCTCGCCCTCACCCCGGACGCAGCCCTGGAACGGGCCGTCCTGGTCGCGGTCGAGGCCACCGACGCCCTGATCCAGCTGGCCTTCCGCAACGATCCGGACGGCGACGCCGCCATCGTCGCCGAAACGCGCGCGATGATGCACGCGTACCTCGCGCGCGTCCTGGACTGACGGGCCGGGGTCCGGGCCGCGGTCGAGACCGGGGCCGGGGCCGGAGTCCAGCCCGGCCCCGCCCATCATGGTCCGGACGGGCGATTACCCCAGGTGGAGAGGGTGCGCGGCGCCTTCGAGGCGGCCGGCAACCACCAGGTTGCCGGCCGGCGTGCGCCGCGCGAGGACGCCGGTGCGCAGGTACCCGTCGGGGGTGAAGGAGCGCGCGTTGAGGCCGGGCGCCCGGTAGTAGCCGCGGGCGGTGTAGGGGCCGCGGGCCAGGAGTTCGCCCGGCTCCCCGTCCGGGAGTTCCTTGCCGTCGGCGTCGACGACACGGATCTGATCGTCGGGGGAGAGCGGACGGCCCTGCGTCGTGAGCACGGTCTCGTCGGATCGTCGGGACGGGTGAGGGTGAGCATCCCTTCGGGCGCGGCGAAGACCTGCTGGAGACGGCAGTCCCACTCGGCGGCCACCCGTTCGGCGGTCGCGCGCTCCAGGGGTGGTGTGTTGCCGCCGATCTGTACGAGGCGCAGGCTGCTCACGTCGGCCCCGGATCCGGCTCCGGCCCCGGCAGCGTCCGCGGAACGCGCGTCGAGCCAGTGCCGGGCCGCGGCCGGCGTCAGTGCGGCGACGGTGACCCGCTCGCGCTCGACGGCCTCCAGGTAGGCGGCGGGTTCCTGGTCCTCGACCAGGACGACGGTGCCGCCGACGGTCAGCGTGCCGATGATGCCGGGGCCGCCGAAGGCGAGGTTGAGGTCGGAGGGCAGCGCGGCGAGGTACACGTCGTCCTGGGTGAGCGACACCAGCTCGGCCGCTGCCCGCGCCTGGTAGGCGTAGTCGTTGTGGGTGCGCGGAACCAGCTCGGGCACATCGCCGGGACGGCCGGAGAGCAGGAAGAACGCCACCTGGCCGGCGGTCAGCGCGAGCGCCGGTTCGGGCGGCGAGTCGAGGGAGTTCAGCGGGAAGTAGTGGCAGCCCGCCGTGTCGGTCGTGAACCCGCCGTACGGGTCCGAGGTGCCGGGCGGCTCGAAGGTGAACACCCGGCGCAGGAAGGGGCCTTGCGCCGCGATCTCGGCGGCCATCGCCGTGTGGTCGAAGCCCCGGTAGGTCGGGGGGCCGACGTAGCCGGTGGCCTCGGAGACCTGGACCACGTGGGACACCTCGGGCGCGCGGTGCGAGATCGGGCAGAGCACGGGGACCGCGCCGGCGCGCATCAGGGCGAACGCGGTGACGACGAGCTCGGGAATGGCGGGCAGCTGGACGAGGACCCGCTGCCCGGACCGCAGGCCGCGCAGCCGGAACCCGGCGGCCATCCGGCCCACGCGGCGGTTCAGGGCCGCGTACGTGATGCGGGTGTCGCCGTGGGCGAGCGCGGTCCGCGGTCCGTACTGCAGGGCCCAGCCGCGCAGCAGGTTGTCCAGCGTATTGCCCCGCCAGTGGCCGGACGCCCAGTAGTAGTCGACGAATTCCTCGGGCCAGGGCGTACAACCGTCGAGCGTGGATGTCATTCGGCAATCCAAACCGTCCCCACCCATAGGGGCAATGTGCTTTCCCGACCAAGGGTGCGGAATTGCGTCAGCAGAAGGACCAAGGGGCGCCGCTGACCAGGGGGAGCGGCCGGGGTGTGCGGGGGCCGGCGTGAATGTGCGCGGGGTGCGGCGGGGCTTTCGCGGCGTGTCCGGCTTCTTGCGGCGCGTTCAATTGCGCATTGACCCACGCAGTTCCCCGAGCCCGGCCCCGAGCCGAGGCCCCGTCCCGCCCCGAGCCCGGCCCCGAGCCGAGGCCCCGTCCCGCCCCCGGAGCCCTCAAGCCCCTCCCCGCCCCCTCCCCGGATTCCGTGTGCCGCGGACCCTCCCCACCGTGCCTACCGGTCGGTATGCTCGGTGCCGCTCGCGCGGGTCCGGCGCCCGTGCCCCGTGCCGCAGCCTGTTGCCCCTGGAGGGCCCATGCCCCGCACCGCCCTGCGCATCTGCCCCCTCTGTGAAGCCACGTGCGGCCTCACGCTCACCATCGAAGGCACCACCGTCACCGGGGCCCGAGGGGACCGTGACGACGTGTTCAGCCGCGGTTTCATCTGCCCCAAGGGCGCCGCCTTCGGTGGCCTCGACGCCGACCCCGACCGGCTGCGCACCCCCCTCGTGCGACGCGACGGCCGGCTCCGCGAGGCCACCTGGGAGGAGGCCTTCCAGGCCATCGCCGACGCGGTCCCCGCCCTCGTGCGGGCGTACGGGCCCCAGTCCGTCGGCGTCGTCCTCGGCAACCCGAACGTCCACACCATGGCCGGCCAGCTCTACCCGCCGCTGCTCCTCAAAGCCCTCGGCACCCGCAACCTCTTCACCGCCAGCACCCTCGACCAGATGCCCAAACACGTCTCCAGCGGCCTGCTCTTCGGGGATCCCTTCGCCATTCCCGTCCCGGACCTCGACCGCACGGACTTCCTCCTGCTCCTCGGGGCGAACCCGGTCGAGTCCAACGGCTCCCTGTGCACCGCACCCGACTTCCCCGGCCGGCTCAAGGCGCTGCGCGCACGGGGCGGCACCCTCGTCGTCGTCGACCCGCGCCGCACCCGCACCGCCAAGCTCGCCGACCGCCACCTCGCGCCGCGCCCCGGCAGCGACGCGCTGCTGCTCGCCGCCCTGGCCCAGACCCTGCTCGCCGAGGAGCTGACCGATCCGGGCGTGCTCGCGGAACACACGCAGGGCATCGGGGAACTCGCCGAAGCGCTCGGTGGTTTCACTCCCGAGGCCGTCGCCCCCGCCTGCGACCTCACCGCCGAGGAGATCCGCGCGCTCGCCCGGGATCTCGCGGCCGCGCCGACCGCCGCCGTCTACGGGCGGATCGGCAGCTGCACCGTGGAGTACGGCACGCTGGCCAGCTGGCTGATCGACGTGCTGAACATCCTGACCGGCAATCTCGACCGGCCGGGCGGAGCCCTGTTCCCGCTGTCCGCGACCGACCGCGCACCCCGGCCGGCCGGACCCGGCAAGGGCTTCAGCCTCGGGCGCTGGCACAGCCGGGTCAGCGGCCACCCCGAGGCCAAGGCCGAACTCCCGCTGGCCGCGCTGGCGGAGGAGATCGACACCCCGGG
Organism: Streptomyces stoeckheimensis; assembly: GCF_045822005.1. Taxonomy (NCBI): domain Bacteria; kingdom Bacillati; phylum Actinomycetota; class Actinomycetes; order Kitasatosporales; family Streptomycetaceae; genus Streptomyces; species Streptomyces stoeckheimensis. The sequence goes on from NZ_CP169550.1 coordinate 7,007,643, forward strand.
GGAGGGGCGGATCCGGGCCCTCGTCTCCATCGCGGCGAACCCCGTGCTGTCCGCCCCCGACGGCCGGCGCCTCGACGCGGCCCTGGCCGGGCTCGACTTCATGGTCAGCGTCGATCCCTACCTCAACGAGACCTCACGCCACGCCCACGTCGTCCTGCCTCCCGCGCCGCCCTCGCAGAGCGCCCACTTCGACTTCTCCTTCAACACCTTCGCCGTCCGCAACCAGGTCCGCTATTCGCCGCCCGCCGTCCCGCTCGAAGACGGGCGCATGGACGAGTGCGAGATCCACGCCCGTCTCGTGCTCGCCGTCTCCGGCATGCACGGAACCGACCCGGGAGCCGTGGACGACCTGGCCATCGGGGCCACCCTCGCCCGGGAGTGCGCCGACCCGGACTCCCCGCTGCGCGGGCAGGATCCGGCGCGCCTCGCCGGGCTGCTCGCGGGCGGCAGCGGCCCCGAGCGCCGCCTCGACCTGATGCTCCGCCTCGGCCCCTACGGAGACCGGTTCGCCGCGGCCCCCGGCGGCGACGGCCTCGGACTGGACCGGCTCCGCGCGCACCCGCACGGAATCGACCTGGGCCCGCTGCGCCCCCGGCTCCCCGGCCTGCTGAGGACGCGCAGCGGCAGGATCGAGCTCCTCCCGGACCCGATCGCGGCCGAACTCCCCAGGCTGCGCGGGACGCTCACCGACCGCCCCGCCGCCCTGGTCCTCGTGGGCCGCCGCCACCTGCGGTCCAACAACAGCTGGCTGCACAACGTTCCGGCCCTCGCCGGAGGCTCCAACCGCTGCACCCTGCAGGTCCACCCGGACGATGCCGCCCGGCTCGGCCTCACCGACGGCCGCCCGGCCCGGATCACCGCCGACGGCGGCAGCCTGGAGGTTCCCGTGGAGGTCACCGACACCCTCCGTACCGGCGTCGTGAGCCTCCCGCACGGCTGGGGCCACGACCGCCCCGGCACCCGCCTGTCGGTGGCCGCGGCGGTGCCCGGAGTCAACGTCAACCAGCTCCTCGACGGCAGCCGACTCGACCCGCTCTCCGGTACGGCCGTGCTCAACGGCTTCCCCGTCGAACTGACACCCATCCCCTGAGCTGGGGTTTTGCTCGTATTGCTCACGCGCGGACGTCTTGTTGGCCCCAGGAGGAGGCGCCTAGGTTCCCCCCATGCTGACCTTCCTCGGCTTCGCCATGATCGCGACCTTCCTGGTCCTGATCATGCTGAAGAAAATGTCGCCCATCGCGGCGCTCGTCCTCATCCCCGCGCTCTTCTGCGTGTTCGCCGGACAGGGCGCGCAGCTCGGCGGCTACGTCATCGACGGAGTCGGCAAGCTCGCGCCGACCGCCGCCATGCTGATGTTCGCCATCGTCTACTTCGGCGTGATGATCGACGTCGGCCTCTTCGACCCGATCGTGCGCGGCATCCTGCGCTTCTGCAGGGCCGACCCGATGCGCGTCGTGGTCGGCACCGCCGTCCTCGCCGCCATCGTCTCGCTCGACGGCGACGGCTCGACCACCTTCATGATCACCGTCTCGGCGATGTACCCGCTCTACAAGCGCCTCGGGATGAGCCTGGTGGTCATGACCGGGGTCGCGGCCACCGCCAACGGCGTCATGAACACCCTGCCCTGGGGCGGCCCCACGGCCCGCGCCGCCACCGCGCTCAAGCTCGACGCCGCCGACATCTTCGTACCGATGATCCCCGCGCTCGCGATGGGGCTGCTCTTCGTCTTCGTCCTGGCCTACGTCCTCGGCCTCAAGGAACGCCGCCGCCTCGGCCTGCTGACCCTTCCCTCCGGCGCCGAGCGGTTGGCGGAGCCGGCCGAGGAACTCCTGGTCGCGGCCGGTACGGGCCCGGCCGCCGCCGGAAGCCCCGAGGCCTCCCTCCCGTCCCCCCGCTCCACGGGACCCGCCCCTGACGCCCCCGCCCCCACCCCGCAGACGCCCACCGACGGCGTCACCCCCGCCGAGCGCGCCACCCGGACCCAAGGCGCCACCCCCGCCGAGGACGGCTTCCAGGGCCTCGACCCGCACCGCCCCACCCTGCGACCCCGCCTCTACTGGTTCAACGCGGGCCTCACGGTCGCCCTGCTCACCGCCATGATCATGGAACTGCTCCCGATCCCGGTGCTCTTCCTCCTCGGGGCCGCCCTCGCCCTCACCGTCAACTTCCCCCACATGCCCGACCAGAAGGCCCGGATCGCCGCCCACGCCGAGAACGTCCTGAACGTCGCCGGAATGGTCTTCGCCGCCGCCGTCTTCACCGGGGTCCTCACCGGCACCGGCATGGTCAAGCACATGGCCGACTGGCTCGTCGGCGCGATCCCCGAGGGCATGGGCCCGCACATGGCCCTGGTCACCGGCCTGCTCAGCCTCCCCCTCACCTACTTCATGTCCAACGACGGCTTCTACTTCGGCGTCCTGCCGGTGCTCGCCGAGGCGGGCGCCGCCCACGGGGTCTCCCCGCTCGAAATCGCCCGCGCCTCCCTGGTCGGGCAGGCCCTGCACATGTCGAGCCCGCTCGTTCCGGCCGTCTACGTCCTCGTGGGCATGGCCAAGGTCGAGTTCGGCGACCACACCCGGTTCACCGTGAAATGGGCGGCCCTGACCTCCCTGGTGGTCCTGGCGGCAGGGATGCTTTTCGGCATCATCTGACCCCGTCCGCCCCTGGCGCACACAAAACTACCGGCGCTAGTTTGTAGGGTGTTGGCGACGTCAGGATCGTGCGTGCTCGGGAGGATTGCCATGAAGGCCCATGACGGGATGTACATCGGCGGCGAGTGGCGGGCCGCCCTCGGCCACGGCCGCATCGAGGTCCTGAACCCGGCCGACGAGCGGCCCATCGCCTCGGTCCCGGCCGGAACGCCCGAGGACGTGGACGCGGCCGTACGGGCTGCCCGCGCGGCCTTCCCGGCCTGGGCGGCCACGGCTCCGGCCGAGCGGGCGGCCCTCATCGGGGCCCTGCGCGACGTGCTGGTCGCCCGCAAGGGGGAGATAGCCGAGACCATCACCGCCGAGCTCGGATCGCCGCTGGGGTTCTCGGAGATGGTCCACGTCGGGGCGCCGATCGCCGTGGCCTCCTCCTACGCCGAGCTCGGGGCCTCGTACGCCTTCGAGGAGCGGATCGGGAACTCGACCGTGCTGCTGGAGCCGGTCGGCGTCGTCGGGGCGATCACTCCCTGGAACTACCCGCTGCACCAGATCGTTGCCAAGGTGGCACCCGCTCTCGCCGCAGGCTGCACCATCGTCCTCAAGCCCGCCGAGGACACGCCGCTGACCGCACAGCTCTTCGCCGAAGCCGTGCACGAGGCGGGGATCCCCGCCGGGGTCTTCAACCTGGTGACCGGCACCGGCCCGGTCACCGGCCAGGCCCTGGCCGCGCACGAGGGAGTCGACCTCGTCTCCTTCACCGGTTCCACCGCCGTCGGCAAGCAGATCGGCGCCACGGCCGGCGCCGCCGTCAAGCGGGTCGCCCTGGAACTGGGCGGCAAATCGGCCAATGTCATCCTGCCCGGCGCCGACCTCGCCAAGGCCGTCGCCGCGGGCGTGGGCCACGTCATGAACAACTCCGGCCAGAGCTGCAACGCGCTCACCCGCATGCTCGTCCACCGGGACGAGTACGAGGAGGCGGTCTCCCTCGCGGCCGCCGCCGCGGCCAAGTACGCCTCCGGCGACCCCCTCGACCCGGGCACCCGCCTCGGCCCGGTCGTCAGCGCCAAACAGCGCGACCGCGTCCGCGGCTTCATCACCAAGGGCGTGGAGGAGGGCGCGCGCCTCGTCGCGGGCGGGCCCGAGGCGCCGCACGAGCAGGGGTACTTCATCGCCCCGACCGTGTTCGCCGACGTCACGCCCGAGATGACCATCGCCCAGGAGGAGATCTTCGGCCCCGTGCTGTCGATCCTGCCCTACGCGGACCAGGACGAGGCCCTGGCCATCGCGAACGGCACGGACTACGGGCTGGGCGGGGCGGTCTGGGCCGCCGACGAGGCGACGGCCGTGGCCTTCGCCCGCCTGATGGACACCGGCCAGGTGGACATCAACGGCGGGCGGTTCAACCCGCTCGCGCCCTTCGGCGGGTACAAGAAGTCGGGCGTGGGACGCGAGCTGGGCCCGCACGGCCTCGCCGAGTACCTCCAGACCAAGTCCCTGCAGTTCTAGGACACCCCCTAGCCCCGCTCCCGCACGGTTCCAGCCCCGCAACGCACACACGGAGACGACGATCATGGTCCGCGCCGCCATCCTGCCCGCCGTCGGAGCCCCCCTGGAGATACGGGACATCGTGCTGCCCGAACCCGGCCCCGGCCAGGTCCGGGTACGGCTCGCCGCCGCCGGTGTCTGCCACTCCGACCTCTCCCTGACCAACGGCACCATGCGGGTCCCCGTCCCCGCCGTCCTCGGCCACGAGGGCGCGGGCACGGTCCTCGCCGTCGGCGAAGGGGTCACCCACGTCGCGCCCGGCGACGGGGTGGTGCTCAACTGGGCCCCGTCCTGCGGGCAGTGCCACCACTGCTCGATCGGCGAGGTCTGGCTCTGCGCCAAGGCGCTCACCGGGGTCGGCGCGGTGTACGCCCACGACGCCCTGGGCGCTGAGCTGCACCCCGGGCTGAACGTGGCCGCCTTCGCCGAGGAGACGGTCGTCGCGGCCAACTGCGTCCTGCCCGCCCCCGCCGGGATCCCGCTCGCCGAGGCCGCGCTGCTCGGCTGCGCGGTCCTCACCGGCTACGGAGCGGTCCACCACAGCGCCCAGGTCCGCCCCGGCGAGTCGGTGGCCGTCTTCGGAGTCGGCGGCGTGGGTCTGGCCGCCCTCCAGGCGGCCCGGATCGCGACGGAGGGCCCGATCGTGGCCGTGGACGTCTCCCCGGACAAGGAGGAACTGGCCCGGGCGGCGGGGGCCACGGAGTTCCTTCTCGCCTCCGAGACGACCGCCAAGGACATCCGCGCGCTCACCGGCGGCCACGGCGCGGACGTGGCCGTCGAGTGCGCCGGCCGGGCCGCGAGCATCCGGGCCGCCTGGGAATCCACCCGGCGCGGCGGCCGTACGACGGTCGTCGGCATCGGCGGCAAGGAACAGCAGGTCACCTTCAACGCCCTGGAGATCTTCCACTTCGCACGCACCCTCACCGGCTGCGTCTACGGCAACAGCGACCCCGCCCGCGACCTCCCGGTGATCGCCGCCCACGTCCGCGCGGGCCGCATCGACCTCGGCGCGTTGGTCACCGACCGGATCACCCTCGACGGGATCCCGGCGGCCTTCGACGCGATGCTGGCGGGCAAGGGGGGCCGCTCCCTGGTGATCTTCTAGGGCCTGTCGTCAAAATCCCGTCGTCGCCCGAAGGGCGGCCGCGCGGCGTCTGGTGCGTGCTCTCGGCGTGCCGGGCGGAAGCCCGCGTACTGGACGTACTTGGCTTCCGTCCGGTGCGGCGAGAGCGCGTGCCAGGCGTCGCGCGGCAGACGGGAGTTTGACGACAGGCCCTAGGGCCGGGCCGGCCCCTGGCAGGCCACGGGGCGAAGTTCCCCTACCCGCCCCTCCACCGTTCCCCGGGCGCCGCCCGGACCCGCGCCTCAAACGCCGGCGAGGCTGGGGGGTGTCCCCGGGCCCTGCCCGGAGCCGGCCCTCAAGCGCCGGACGGGCTGAACGAGGGGGCCGGGCTGTGCCCGGCCCCCTGGGGCTCCGCCCCAGACCCCGGTCCTCAAGCGCCGGACGGCTGGATTGGCTGCGCCCGGACCCCCTGGGGCTCCGCCCCGGGCCGCCCCGTCAGGGGGTCTCGCGCAGCGCCGCGTACTGGAGGGCCAGCCCGTCCAGCAGCGCGGCCAGGCCCGTCTCGAAGGCGCCCTCGTCCACCTCGCGCCGGCGCTCCGCCAACAGGTGGGCCTGGCCCAGGTGCGGATAGTCCGACGGGTCGTATGCCGTCTCGTCGTCGACGAAACCCCCGGCGAAGGAAGCCACGGCCGAGCCGAGGATGAAGTACCGCATCAGCGCGCCGATCCGGGTCGCCTGCGCCGGCGGCCAGCCGGCCGCGGTCATGGCCCCGAAGACGGCGTCCGCCACCCGCAGTCCGGCCGGCCTGCGGCCCGGCCCGCGCGCCAGCACCGGCACGATGTTCGGATGGTCGGACAGGGCGGCCCGGTACGAGTGCGCCCAGTCGCGCAGGGCGACCTGCCACTCCCGGCCGTCCCCGGCGTCGAACATCGACAGGTCGACCCGCGCGCTCACCGCGTCCGCGACCGCGTCCAGGATCTCGTCCTTCGTGCGGAAGTGGTTGTACAGCGAAGGTCCGCTGACCCCCAGTGCCGCCGCCAGCCGCCGCGTCGAAACGGCCTCCAGCCCCTCGCCGTCCACCAGAACGCCGGCCGCCTCGACGATGCGGGATCTGCTGAGGAGGGGCTTGCGCGGTCTGGCCATGCGCCACATAGTAAGGCCTGCCGCATTTAAACTAGCGGTGGTAATTAACCGTCCCCACCCGGAGGTGCCCGGTGAATCTGGAGCTCAGCGAGGAGCAGTCCGCCGTCCGCGATCTCGCCCGCGCGTTCACCGAGCGCGAGATCGCTCCGTACGCCGCCGCGTGGGACCGCGCCGAGAGCGTGGACCGGGCCATCGTGAAGAAGCTCGGCTCCGTCGGCTTCCTCGGCCTGACCGTCCCCGAGGAGTACGGCGGCTCCGGCGGAGACCACCTCTCCTACGTCCTGGTCACCGAGGAACTCGGCCGCGGGGACTCCGCCGTGCGCGGCATCGTCTCCGTCTCCCTGGGCCTGGTCGCCAAGACCGTCGCCGCCTGGGGGAGCGAGGAGCAGAAGCGCGCCTGGCTGCCCCGCCTCTGCTCGGGCGAAGCCCTCGGCTGCTTCGGGCTCACCGAGCCCGGCACCGGCTCCGACGCCGCCGCCCTGACCACCCGCGCCCGGCGCGAGGGCGACGCGTACGTGATCAGCGGCAGCAAGATGTTCATCACCAACGGCACCTGGGCCGACGTGGTCCTGCTCTTCGCCCGCACGAACGAGGATCCGGGCCACCGCGGGATCTCCGCCTTCCTCGTGCCGGCCGACGCCCCGGGCCTGACCCGCCGCGAGATCCACGGCAAGCTGGGCCTGCGCGGCCAGGCCACCGCCGAACTCGCCCTCGACGGCGTGCGCGTGCCCGCCTCCGCCGTGCTCGGCCCTGAGGGGAAGGGTTTCTCCGTCGCCATGTCGGCCCTCGCCAAGGGCCGGATGTCCGTCGCCGCGGGCTGCGTCGGCATCGCCCAGGCCGCGCTGGACGCGGCCGTCTCCTACGCGGCCCAGCGCGAGCAGTTCGGCAAGCCGATCGCCCACCACCAGCTGGTCCAGGAGCTGATCGCCGACATCTCCGTGGACGTGGACGCCGCCCGGCTGCTGACCTGGCGGGTCGCCGATCTGATCGACCGCGGACTGCCCTTCGCCACCGAGTCCTCGACCGCCAAGCTCTTCGCCTCCGAGGCCGCCGTCCGCGCGGCGAGCAACGCCCTCCAGGTGCACGGCGGTTACGGTTACATCGACGAGTACCCGGCGGGCAAGCTGCTGCGCGACGCCCGCGTGATGACCCTGTACGAGGGCACCAGCCAGATCCAGAAGCTCCTCATCGGCCGTGCCCGCACGGGGGTTTCCGCCTTCTGAGCCCGAAGTTCCCCAGGACGTACCGAAGTTCCTGAGTACGTACGTGAGTACGCGCACGGATGTGCGGCGGCCCGGCCCGCCCGAAGCTGGACCCATGAACGAGACACCGGTCAAGCAGCAGAACACGGGCGCCTACTACGGCCAGGCCGTCGCCTCCTTCGGCATCGCCATCGGCGCGGTCGCCCTGGGGATCTACAACCTGGAGGCGAACGGCTGGGTCCGTGCCTTCCTCGGCATCGCGGTCCTCTACCTCACCACCTCGGCCTTCACCCTCGCCAAGGTGATCCGCGACCGCCAGGAGGTCACCCAGATCGTCACGCGGGTCGACCAGGCCAGGATGGAGAAGATCATGACGGGCTACGATCCCTTCGCCGTCCCGAAGCAGCCCACTCCCCAGGATCGCTAAGCGCTTGCTCACCACCCTCCGGTAAGCTGTTCATTCCTACAGGCCGACGAGGGTGAGTGAGTGATGGACAGCGTGGAGGAGATCGGCGGCTACCGGCCGTGGTCGGAGGTCACTCCCGACGCCGCGCGGCGACTGCTCGTCGCCGCCGTGGAGGCCTTCGCGGAGCGCGGGTACCACGCCACCACCACGCGGGACATCGCGGGGCGGGCCGGCATGAGCCCGGCCGCGCTCTACATTCACTACAAGACCAAGGAAGAGCTGCTCCACCGGATCAGCCGGATCGGCCACGACAAGGCCCTGGAGATCCTGGACACCGCGGCCTCCGGGCCCGGCAGCGCCGCCGAGCGGCTCGACGCGGCCGTACGGTCCTTCGTGCGCTGGCACGCGGCCCATCACACCACCGCGCGCGTGGTCCAGTACGAGCTCGATGCTCTCGCTCCGGAGCACCGCTCCGACATCGTGGCCCTGCGCCGGCAGAGCGACGCGGCCATCCGCCGCATCCTCGCCGACGGCGTCGCGGCCGGTGAGTTCTTCGTCCCGGACGTCCCCGGCACCACCCTGGCCGTGCTGTCGCTCTGCATCGACGTCGCCCGCTGGTTCAGCGCGGACGGCCGCCGCACGCCCGACGAGGTCGGCGCGCTCTACGCCGGCCTCGTGCTCCGCATGGTGGGCGCGGGCCCGGGCGAGGCCGGCGGAGCTTCTCAGGACTAGGCCGGAAGCGGTTCGGAAGCGGTTCAGAAGTAGTAGCGGGACACCGACTCGGCCACGCACACCGGCTTGGCGCCGCCCTCGATCTCGACCGTCACGGTGGCCGACACCTGGACTCCGCCGCCCGCCTCCACCACCTCGGTGATCAGCGCGGTCGCGCGCAGCCGCGAACCGACCGGCACCGGCGCGGGGAAACGCACCTTGTTCACACCGTAGTTGATGCCCATCCGCATGCCCTCGACCCGCATGATCTGCGGCACCAGGCTCGGGAGCAGCGACAGTGTGAGGTATCCGTGCGCGATCGTGGAGCCGAAGGGTCCGGACGCCGCCCGCTCCGGGTCCACGTGGATCCACTGGTGGTCCCCGGTGGCGTCCGCGAAGAGGTCGATCCGCTTCTGGTCCACCTCCAGCCAGTCGCTCGGGCCGAGCGGTGCGCCGATCCCGGCGGTGAGCTCCTCGGCGGACGTGAAGATCCTCGGCTCGGACATACCCGTACCTCTCCCTGGCGAATAAGCGCTTGCTCAGCATGCTGGGGCCGTCGTGGATCTGTCAACGACGTACCGGGCACCGAATCCCGGCCCGGCCGATTACCCTCGGCGGTGTGCCGCAGATTCCCGAAAAGGTCCATGAACTCACCGTCGGCCAGCTGTCCGCCCGCAGCGGCGCGGCCGTCTCCGCACTGCACTTCTACGAGGCCAAGGGCCTGATCAGCAGCCGCCGCACCTCCGGCAACCAGCGCCGCTACACCCGTGACGCCCTGCGCCGCGTGGCGTTCGTACGGGCCGCCCAGCGCGTCGGCATCCCCCTCGCCAGCATCCGCGACGCACTCGCCCAGCTCCCCGAAGGCCGCACGCCCAACCGCGAGGACTGGGCCCGGCTTTCCGAGAGCTGGCGCGCCGAGCTCGACCAGCGGATAGCCCAACTCGGCCGTCTGCGCGACCATTTGACCGACTGTATCGGCTGCGGATGCCTCTCCCTGGAGAACTGCGCGCTCTCCAACCCCGACGACGTCTTCGGTGAACGCCTCACCGGCTCCCGGCTGATGTGACCTCCCGCGCGCGGACCGCCGCCGCGACCAGCTCGGCGTTCGACCGCGCCGCCCGCCCGTCCGGCAGGTGCAGCACGTCTCCTACGCCGATCCGCGCCCCGGTGCCGTACCGCGCGGCCAGCCCCAGCACCGGCCAGGCCGCCGGCCCCCGTCCGAACAGCAGCACCGGCACCGGGGGCAGCCGGCGCAGCAGCTCGGCCACCGGCCCCGGGTCGGCGGAGGCCGGCTCGGCGACGAGCCGGACCCGCGCGGGGTCCCGTACCGGCCAAGCCAGGAACCGCGCCAGCGGCTCCGGCGACCCGCCCACCGCGACCTCCGCGTCCACCGCCACCCCGCGCTCCAGCAGCTCTTCGGCGAGTTCCCGGGCCCCCGGCTCCGCGAACCGCACCACCGCCCGGTCGGGCAGCACCGTCCAGCTCCGCACCCGCGCCGACCGCCCCGCGCGATCCGGCTCGGACCCCACGCTCACGGGCGCGGAGACGGCCACCCCGCCGCCGGGCCCCGGACCGCCGCGGACCCCGGCCCCGGCCCCGAGGCCCGCGTCGCGCAGGGCCTCCAGCAGCGGCCCCACCACCCGGGGCGAGAGGCTCTCGCGGCCGCACGGGGTGCGCGCATGGACCAGCACCTCCCGGCCCCCGGCGGCCACCGCCGCCCGTGCGGCATCCACCAGGTCCTCGGGGCTCATCGGGACGGCCGGACCGTCGGCAGCGTTCCGGGACCCGTTGAGCGACACCACCAGAGTCGGCCCCGCTCCGGCCTCCGCTCCCGGTCTCGCCTCCGCTCTCGGTCTCGCCTCCGCTCCCGGTCTCGCCTCCGCTCTCGGTCTCGCCTCCGCTCCCGGTCTCGCCTCCGCTCTCGGTCTAGCCTCGGCCACTGGTCCCGCTCCGGCCCGTGGCCCCACTTCCGCCCGGGCTCCCGCTCCCGCTCCGGCTCCCAGTTCCACCTGGCTCACGCCGCCCCCGCGAGGTCGGCCCCCCGCAGCGCCGTTTGCGCGAGCGCCGGTCTGGGCACCACGATTCCGCAGCCCGCGCACACCGGCCCGTCCCACGCCCATCCGGCGTTCGACGGGGCGCAGGCCGGCCCGCCGGGCCCGCCGGCCGTGGCGGGGTCCGACGCCCGGGCCACTGCCCTCGCCGTCACCGCCGGAGGCACCCGCACCGGCCAGTGCAACTCCCGCGCCCCGCACACCGGGCACCCGGTCCCCGGCTCCGACTCCAGCGCCTCCACCAGCCGTCTCAGCACCTCGCCCAGCGCCCCCTGCGGCCGCACGCCCGGATCGGCGCACCGCACCACCGCGTCCCCGCTGCCGCTCCACGCCCACTCGGGCCGTCGCAGCCCGTCGTGCTTCTCGCGCCGGCGGCGCGCCGCGAACTGCCGTTCGTACTCCAGCCAGACCGCCCGCGCCTCCTCCAGCTCCTCCAGCGCGGCCACCAGCCGCGAGGGGTCCGCCGCCCGGTCCTCGGGACCGATCCCGTGCCGGTCGCACAGGTGCCACCAGGTCGCGCGGTGCCCGTACGGTGCGAACCGCTCCAGGCAGCGCCGCAGCGAATGGCGCCGCAGGGCCCCGTCGTTGCGTGCGTCGCGCACCTGATGGGCCAGACTCCGGAATCCCGCCATCACACCTTCACCTCCGCCGAGCGCCCAGCACCGGGCGCCGTGCCCGCCGCGCTGTGTTCCCCACAGGACCGGCGCCGTGTGCCAACATGCCCGGCCCGGTGCGGGCGCATGCGGGGGCGGTCGAGGCGTACGGGTGGCACATGGCTGGAACTCAGCGCCCCATGCGCCCCGCGACCACCACCAGCCGGGCCAGCTCCTCGTGGCAGATGTCGCTGTGCGCCCCCGACGGAGTCCCGCCGCGCCGGACCACGGAGCCCGCGTCCACGCTCACGCAGCCCGCGGCGGGCAGGCCGTCGCGCAGGGCCGCTTCCAACGTCAGCCGCGGGGTTCCCGGCACCCCCCGCACCCCGTCGTGCCCGATCGCGCCCCACCGCTCGTCGAAACCGAGCAGACCGGCCGAATCGCCGGCCATCCGGGAGGCCAGCGGGTAGAACACCTTGAGGGAGGAGTCGTAGGGGGAATGGCAGGCCGTCAGCGGACCGTCGACCCTGCCCTGCAACCCGCGCAGGGCGCCCCCGCGCCCCCGGTCGTGCGGCAGGCTGTCGGCGAACGCGTAGTGGGAGAAGGCCCCTTGGAGGACGGTCAGGGACTTCACGTTCCGTGCCCCGGACGGCAGTGCGCGCAGCGAGAAGGAGACCACCCGGCCGCCGAAGCTGTGCCCGATGAGGTGCACCCGCAGGGCCGGGCGGCGGCCGGCCAGCTCCGCCAGCAGCGGCCCGAGGCCGTGCTCGCCGACCACCCCGGCCCGGGCCTTCATCTGGTAGTACGTGGCCTGGCGCAGCACCTCCTTGGCGCCGTTCCACAGCGTCCGCATCCCGCCGCCGGCCGAGAAGCCGGGGGAGTCACCGGCGCCGGGCCGGTCCCCGGGGAAGGTGGCGCCCGCCTCGGCCAGGGCGTCGGTGAACTCCCGGCACACCCGCAGGACGTCCCCGCTGAGGAAGTCCGGCACCTCGCGCGGGGCGAAGGCCGCCGCCAGATCGTCGCCCGTGCCCACCCCGTCCACCCCGGCCAGCTCGCGTACGAGCGCACCGAACTCGGTGAAGTCGCCCTCCCGCGTGGGCCGTTCCTCCAGCAGTTCGGCGATCCGGTCCAGCTCCGCCGCCCGTCCCGGCCAGAACGCGCCGAGGGCCCTGCGGGTGACCGGGTCCAGGGCCGTTCCGTGGCCCGGCTCCGCGGGGCCCACCCCGGGGCGCTCCACCGCGCCCCGGGCGTCGAAGTCGGGTATCGGCTCGTCCGCGAACCGGATCGAGGGCCACACGACCCCCACGTACCCCAGCCGCACCCCGGTCCCCACCAGATCCGCGAAGGGGGCGTAGAACCGGTCGAAGAGCCGGATCGCCGTGGACCGGTCGGAGTTCCATCCGTGGGCGAAGACCAGCAGGTCCGTGGCCTCGATCCCGAACACCGCCTCCCGCGCGCCCGGGCCCGCGTCGCCCTGCGCGTCGAAGGTCAGCTCCACGTACGGGCGGGCCCCGATGCCCGCCGCCGTCCCCGTCGCCCCCGCGGCCCCCGCGGGCACCGCCCCGCCGATGTGCACCATGACGCCCCCCTCCACGCCGTGTCCCTGTCCGCAGCATCCTGCGGAACGGGCCGCCCGGCCAGCCCCTGTGCACCCACCGGTTCACGGATACAGCAGGTACTGCTCCCGTGCCGCAGCGAACCCCGCCAGCCCCGCCGCCCAGTCGCCCGCGACCTCCTCCACGCCCGCCCCCGCGTCCACCATCCGCCGGACCCGGTCCGAGCCCGTCAGCCGGTCGATCCACTGGTCGGAGCGCCAGGCGAAGCCGCTCCACACCTGCCGGGCGGTGACCAGCAGCCCGATGCCGGCCCGTACCGGATCGAAGGCCTCCCGGTCGTGGACGAGCAGCCGGACCCCGCCGCAGGTCTTCCCGGCGTACTTGGAGAAGGAAGGCGTGAAATAAGCCTCCCGGAACCAGACCCCGGGCAGCTCCAGGGCGTTCGCCGCCTCCGCCCACTTGCGGTCCACGCCCTCCGCGCCGACCAGCTCGAAGGGGGTGGTGGTGCCGCGCCCCTCCGACAGGTTCGTCCCCTCGAACAGGCAGGTCCCGGCGTACGCCAGGGCCGTGCCCGGCGTCGGCATGTTCGGGCTCGGCGGCACCCAGGGCAGCCCGGTCTCCTCGAAGAAGGATTCCCGCCGCCACCCGGCCATCCGCACCACCTCCAGCCGCGGGGCGGCGCCGGCTCCCCGGAGGAACTCGCCCGCGAAGAGCCCGGCCAGCTCGCCCGCCGTCATCCCGTGCGCCAGCGCGATCGGCTCCCGGCCCACGAAGCTCGCGTACGGGCGCTGCAGGACGGGCCCGGCCGCGCGCCGGGCGCCGACCGGGTTGGGGCGGTCCAGCACCACCACGGCCTTGCCGGCGAGGGCGGCCGCGCGCATGCAGTCGTAGAGGGTCCAGATGTAGGTGTAGAAGCGGGCGCCGACGTCCTGGATGTCGAAGACGACCGTGTCGACGCCGGCCGCCGTGAAGACGTCCGCGAGCCCCTGCCCGCTCTTGCCGTACGTGTCGTACACGGGCAGCCCGGTCGCCGGATCCCGCCCGGCCCCCTCCGAACCGCCCGCCTGGGCCGTGCCCCGGAAACCGTGCTCGGGGCCGAACACCGCGACCAGGTCGAAGTGTCCGTCGGCGGCGTCCGCGTGCAGGACGTCGACCAGGTGGCGGGCGTCGGCGGTGATCCCCGTCGGGTTGGTGACCACCCCGACCCGCTGACCGGCCAGGACGGCGTACCCGTCCGCGGCGAGCCGCTCGAACCCGGTCCGCACCCGCCCGGCGGCGGCGCCCGCGGCCCCGGCCCCCGCCCCGGCCCCCGGGGCTCCCGTCTCCCGGGTTCCCGCCCCCAGGGCGCCCGCGGCGCCCGCCGCCCCGGCCAGACCCAGCAACCCGCGTCGCGACAGTGTCATCGCGCCAAAGTAGGGCTCCGCACCCTTCCACACGGACATACCGACTGGTTAGTCTGCCCGTGATCCGGCAGGCGTCAGCAGGCCGCGCAGCCATCGAGGCACCACCACACGAAGGGCGGACCCGTGAACGCGTTCCAGGAACAGCGAGTCGTCGTCACCGGCGCGGGCGGCGGCATCGGAGCCGCCCTCGCCCACCGCTTCGCCGCCGAGGGGGCGACCGTCGCGGTCAACGACCTCGACCCCGCCAAGGCAGCCGCGGTCGCGGACGCGATCGGCGACCGTGCCGTCGCGGTGCCCGGCGACGCCTCGGCCGTGGCCGCGCAGGCCCGCGAGGCGCTCGGCGGCACCGTGGACGTCTACTGCGCCAACGCGGGCCTCGCCTCCGGCGGCGACGCCTTCGCCGAGGAGGCCGTCTGGGAGGCGGCCTGGGACGTCAACGTCATGGCCCACGTCCGCGCCGCCCGGCTGCTGCTGCCCGACTGGCTGGAGCGCGGGAGCGGCCGGTTCGTCTCCACCGTCTCGGCCGCCGGGCTGCTGACCATGATCGGAGCGGCCCCGTACAGTGTCACCAAGCACGGCGCGCTCGCCTTCGCGGAATGGCTCTCGCTGACCTACCGCCACCGCGGGCTCCAGGTCCACGCCATCTGCCCGCAGGGGGTCCGGACCGACATGCTCACCGCCGCCGGATCGGCGGGCGAGCTGGTCCTCGCGCCGACCGCGATCGAGCCGGAAGCGGTCGCGGACGCACTGTTCGACGGCATGGAGAAGGGCCGGTTCTTGATCCTCCCGCACCCCGAGGTCGCGGACTTCTACGCGGCCCGGGCCACCGACCCGGACCGCTGGCTGAGCGGCATGAACCACCTCCAGCGCACGTGGGAGACCCGGTGACCGCACACACCCCGCCCCCCGCCCCGTCGCCGCACCCGTCCGCCCCGGCCCCTGCCCCGCACCCGTCCGCCCCGGCCCCGGACCCCTCCGCCCCGCCCTCCCGCTACGCCGCCAAGCCCTGGCTCGGCGTGCTCAGCCCGGTCCAGCGGGCCCCGATCGCGCCCCCGCCCAGCGTGCTGCACGCCTTCCGCGCCGCCGTCGCCCGCGCGCCCGGGCACACCGCCCTCGCCTACTTCGACGGCCGCCTGACCTACGCCGAGGCCGACGCGCTCTCCGACTCCCTCGCCGGCCACCTCGCCGCCCGCGGCACCCGCCGCGGGGACCGGGTCGCGGTCATGCTCCAGAACACCCCGCACTTCGTGCTCGCCGTCCTGGCCGCCTGGAAGGCCGGAGCGGTCGTGGTCCCGCTCAACCCCATGTACAAGTCCGGCGAGGTCGGCCACATCCTGCGCGATTCCGGGGCCACCGCCCTGGCCTGCGAGGCCCGCGCCTGGGAGGAGTACCTGGGCGAGGCGGTACGGGGGACGGGCGTACGGGTCGCCCTGACGGCGCACGACACGGACTTCCAGACCCGCAACGACCCCCGGGTCTTCCCCGCGCCCGGCAGCGCCCCTACCGGGTTCCGCCGCGCGGAGCCGCTCGCCGGCGGGGCCGGAATCGCCGACGAGGCGCCAGGGCCCCACGCGTCGGGCCCCGCCGACCTGCTCACAGTGGCCCGCCAGGGCCACCCCGCCCCGCCCGACCCGGACCTCACGGCCGGCGACACCGCCCTCATCAGCTACACCTCCGGCACCAGCGGCACCCCCAAGGGCGCCATGAACCCGCACGGCGCGCTCACCCACAACGCCGTCCGCCAGGTGACCGGCCACCCCCTCCCCGAGGGGTCCGGCTACTTCGCGCTCGCCCCGCTCTTCCACATCACCGGCATGGTCTGCGAGCTCGCCGCCTGCTTCGCCAACGCCGGCACCCTGGTCCTCGCCCACCGCTTCGACGCCGGAGCGGTCCTCGACGCCTTCCTCGAACACCGCCCCGCCTACACGGTGGGCCCGGCCACCGCCTTCATGGCGCTCGCCGCGCACCCCGGGGCCACCCGGGACCACTTCGCCTCGTTCCGGGTGGTCTCCTCCGGCGGCGCCCCGCTGCCGCCCGCCCTGGTCGAACGGCTGCGCGCCGCCTACGGCTTCTACCTGCGCAACGGCTACGGCCTCACCGAATGCACCGCCCCCTGCGCCTCCGTACCCGTCCACCGCGAAGCCCCCGTGGACCCGGCCTCGGGCACCCTCTCCGTCGGCGTGCCCGGCGCCGACACCCTCGTACGGATCCTCGACGCGAGCGGCGCCGAGGTCCCCTTCGGCGAGACCGGGGAGATAGCCGTACGCGGACCCCAGGTCGTCCCCGGCTACTGGGGCCTGCCCGAGGACACCGCCAAGGCCTTCCCGGACGGCGAACTGCGCACCGGAGACGTCGGGTTCATGGACCCCGAGGGCTGGCTCTACGTGGTCGACCGCAAGAAGGACATGATCAACGCCTCCGGTTTCAAGGTCTGGCCGCGCGAGGTGGAGGACGTGCTCTACACCCACCCCGCCGTGCGCGAGGCGGCCGTCGTCGGCATCCCCGACCCCTACCGCGGGGAGAGCGTGAAGGCCTACGTCAGCCTGCGCCCCGGGGCCGAGACCGACCCGGCGGAACTGTCCGCGTACTGCGCCGAACGCCTCGCCGCGTACAAATACCCGCGCCGGGTGGAGATCCTGCCTGTCCTTCCGAAGACGACCAGTGGCAAGATCCTGCGACGGGAACTGCGCGAACGCGACCACGGCTGAAAACGGCCCCGGCCGCGTCCGTACGACCCGCACACGCGAGGACCACGAAAGGGAGGCGACAGCCATGGCCGCCAAGACCACGACGGAGACCGTCGGGGCGCACGAGGCCCCGGTACCGCGCCGGCTGCTCGCCGTCGCGACCAGGCTGTTCGCCGAGCGCGGCTACGACCGGACCTCGGTCCAGGAGATCGTCGAGGCGGCCGGGGTCACCAAGGGCGCTCTCTACCACTACTTCGGATCCAAGGACGATCTGCTGCACGAGGTGTACGCGCGCATGCTGCGGCTCCAGCAGCAGCGGCTCGACGCGGTGGCCGATTCCGACGCCCCGGTGGAGGAGCGGCTGCGCGCCGCGGCCGCCGACGTCGTGGTCACCACGATCGAGAACCTGGACGACGCGGCGATCTTCTTCCGCTCCATGCACCAGCTGAGCCCGGAGAAGTCCAAGCAGGTCCGGGCCGAGCGCCGGCGCTACCACGAGCGCTTCCGGGCACTGGTCGAGGAGGGTCAGCGCACCGGGGTCTTCTCCGACGCCACCCCGGCCGACCT
This sequence comes from Streptomyces stoeckheimensis, assembly GCF_045822005.1. Taxonomy (NCBI): domain Bacteria; kingdom Bacillati; phylum Actinomycetota; class Actinomycetes; order Kitasatosporales; family Streptomycetaceae; genus Streptomyces; species Streptomyces stoeckheimensis. The sequence goes on from NZ_CP169550.1 coordinate 7,025,218, forward strand.
GGTGGTGGACTACCACTTCGGCTCCGTCCACCACCTGTCGACCTGGTACCACGAGGACGGCCCGCTCACGCCGCAGCAGGTAGCCGACCACCTCGCGGACCTGCTGATGCGGGCGCTGCGTCCTTAGGGAGCGCGGGGTAGTCGGTGTAGCCCTCCGGCCCGGAGACGTACATCAGGAACTCCGGCCGGAGCTCGTTGAGCGGGGCGCCGGTGCGCAGCCGCTCAACGAAGTCGGGGTTGGCGAGGAACCCCCGGCCGAGCGCGACCAGGTCGGCGCCGCCGGCGAGCAGTGCCTCGGCCCGCGGCCCGCCGCCGTCGGAGGCGACCTCCTCGTGGGACAGCCGGGGATTGGCCATCAGGGTGCCGGGCCAGGCCGCGCGGATCTTCCGGAAGAGGGGCTGCTCCGGGTCGGCGTGGACCAGGTGCAGATAGACCGGCCCGACCTCCGCCAGGGCCTCGACCAGCGCCGGGTAGATCTCTTCGGTGTCGCCCTCCTCGACGCCGTTGACGTCGACTCCGGGTGAGATCCGTACGCCGACCCGGTCGGGGCCGATCGCCTCGGCCACGGCCCGGACCACCTCGGTGGTGAACCGGATCCGGCCCGCCACCGACCCGCCCCACTCGTCGTCACGCCGGTTGGTGTTCCGCGCCAGGAACTGGTGGAGCAGGTGGCCGTTGGCGGAGTGCACCTCCACCCCGGCGAAGCCCGCCTCGACGGCATTGCGGGCGGCGGCCGCGAAGTCCGCGATGGTCGCCTCGATGTCCCCGGGCGTCATCTCCCGCGGGTCGACGGCCTCCCGGAGCCCGCCGGGAGTCTGCAGCGGTTCCGGGAACCGCACCACGGAGGGGGCGAGCGGGACGTGCCCGCTCGTGTCGGGGTGCCCGACCCGGCCGCCGTGCTGCAGCTGGAGGAACATCCGCCCGCCGGCGGCGTGCACGGCGTCGGTGACGCGGCGCCAGCCGGCGATCTGCGCCGCACTGTGGATGCCGGGGATGTTCGGGTAGGTCTGCCCGACGGCACTCGGGGTGGTGCCCTCGGCGATGATCAGGCCGGCCGAGGCGCGCTGGGCGTAGTAGGTGGCCATGAGGGTCCCGGGGACTCCGTCGGCCCCTGCCCGGTTGCGGGTCAGCGGCGCCATGACCAGGCGGCTGGGGAGCTCCAGGCCGCCGAGGCGGGCGGATTCGAAGAGACGGGATGCGGTGGGGACCTGCTGTGTCTGCGTCATGCCGGTACCGTAAAACCTGACGCTGATGTCAGATTCAAGTCGGGACTCGGGACGGAGTGCACATGAGGATCGGGGAGTTGGCGGCGCGGACCGGGGTCAGCCAGCGTTCGCTGCGCTACTACGAGACCCAGGGACTGCTGGTCTCCGACCGGACGCCCGGCGGCCACCGCGACTACACCGAGCGGGCGGTGGACCGGGTCATCCGGATCCAGGAGCTCTACGCGGCCGGACTGCACAGCGCGAAGATCGGGCAGATCCTGCCCTGCATGCGCGATGCGGACGGCGGGCCGAACGTACGGGCCACGCCCGCGCTCGTCGCCGAGCTGACAACGGAACGGGACCGGATCGAGCGGCTGATCGCCGATCTGCTCCGGTCCCGTGAGGTGCTGGACGAGGTCATCGACGCGGCGGCGGGCCGGACCGTGACCGCCGCCGAGCCGATGGCCGTGGAGACGTCCTAGCCGAGCGGTGCGACCTCGCGGCCCCAGGTCTCCTTGGCGAGCACGGCGAAGGAGACGTACCAGGCGACACCCGCGGTGAAGAGGCCGAGGAAGCCGCCGGTGTGGCCCAGAGCCGTGCTCTGCGCCAGGTCGCCGAGGGCGAGGAACAGGAAGGTCAGCGCCAGCGAGACGAACAGCACGCGGTGCGCGACGTCCAGCTTCATGGCGGCGATCGACATGTACGCGGTGAAGATGAACCAGGCCACCAGGAACCAGCCGGTCGCCACGTGCGCCTGGTCGGCCGGCAGCGTCGGGACGACGAACTTCACGTAGCCGGCGAAGGACATCCAGAACGCCCCGTACGAGACGAACGCCGTGGTCCCGAAGGTGTTGCCGCGGCGGAACTCCATCACGCCCGCGACGAACTGCGCGAGACCGCCGTAGAACAGCGCCAGCGGCAGCACGACGGCGCTGAGCGCGGCGTTCGAGATCAGCCCCGAGTTGAAGAGGCTGAGCACGAAGGTGGTGAGGGCGAACGCCGCCAGGCCGAGCGGGCCGGGGTTGGCCCGTGCCTGCGGCGCTGTGGCGGGGGAGGCCGGGGCCTGCTGCGCGGTCGGCGCGGGGGCGGGCAGGGTGGTGCTGGGCATGGCGGGGCACTTTCGGTGGGGGGACACTCCAAGATATCGGACATCTCGGGCTGGTCTGGACCACTTCGGGCCGTGTGGGGCGGGCCGAAGGGCCCCCTCCGGGCCCGCCGATGGGCCTCTGGCGGGCCGGGCGGGGTCACCCGGCGGCCGCCCCGGGCGGCTCGCCCGCGGAGCCCGTACGGGGACCCCGGCCGGGGGTGGCCGGGCACCCCCGGCCGGGCACCTGCCCCGCCCCCGCTCCTGCCCCGCCCCGCTCCTGCCCCCGCCCCTCCGGGTCAGCGGTAGCGCTTCAGCTCCCGGTGCGCCAGCGAGCGCTGGTGCACCTCGTCCGGCCCGTCCGCCAGCCGCAGCGTCCGCGCCGCCGCCCACAGCTCGGCCAGCGGGAAGTCCTGGCTCACCCCGCCCGCACCGTGCAGCTGCACCGCGTCGTCCAGGATCCGCACCACCGCCCGCGGAGTCGCGATCTTGATGGCCTGGATCTCGGTGTGCGCGCCCCGGTTGCCGGCCGTGTCCATCAGCCAGGCCGTCTTCAGCACCAGCAGTCGCAGCTGCTCCACGGTGACCCGGGCGTCCGCGATCCAGTTCTGTACGACGCCCTGCGCGGCCAGCTCCTTGCCGAAGGCGGTACGTCCCACCGCGCGCCGGCACATCAGCTCGATGGCCCGCTCCGCCATGCCGATGAGCCGCATGCAGTGGTGGATCCGCCCCGGCCCGAGCCGGGCCTGGGCGATGGCGAAGCCGCCGCCCTCCTCGCCGATCAGGTTCCCCGCCGGGACCCGGGCCCCGTCGAAGACCACCTCGGCATGACCGCCGTGGTCGTGGTCCTCGTACCCGTACACCGTCATCGCACGCCGGACCTCGACCCCGGGCGTGTCCCGGGGGACCAGGATCATGGACTGCTGGCGGCGCGGGTCGGCGCCCTCCGGATCGGTCTTGCCCATGACGATGAAGACCCTGCAGTCCGGGTTCATCGCCCCCGAGATGAACCACTTGCGGCCCGTGATCACGTACTCGTCGCCGCTCGCGGAACGCTCGATCCGGGTCTCGATGTTCGTGGCGTCCGAGGAGGCCACCTCCGGCTCGGTCATCGCGAACGCGGACCGGATCTCCCCGGCCAGCAGCGGCTCCAGCCACTGCTTCTTCTGCTCCTCGTTCCCGAACTGCGCGAGCAGCTCCATGTTCCCGGTGTCCGGAGCCGCGCAGTTCGTCGCCGTCGGCGCCAGGTGCGGGCTGCGCCCGGTGATCTCGGCGAGCGGGGCGTACTGGAGGTTGGTCAGCCCGGCGCCGTACTCGCGGTCGGGCAGGCCGTGCTGGTCTACAAAGAAGAGGTTCCACAGCCCCTGACGGCGCGCCTCGGCCTTCAGCTCGCCGAACACGGCCGGGGTGTCCCAGGGCGAGGCCAGCCGCGCGCGCTGTTCGGCGGCGACGGCTTCGGCCGGGTAGACGTACTCGTCCATGAACGCGAGGAGCCGTCCGCGGAGTTCCTCGGTACGGGCGTCGAATGCGAAGTCCATCGGGGGTTCCTCAGCCTTCCTGAAGGGTGGTCAGACCGTGCTCGATGAAGACCGGGACCAGCTCGCCGATCCGGTCGAAGCCCGCGCCGACGGTCTGCCCGAGCGTGAAGCGGTAGTGGATGCCTTCGAGGATCACCGCGAGCTTGAACCAGGCGAAGGCCGTGTACCAGGCGACCTGCGAGACGTCCCGGCCCGAGCGGGCCGCGTACCGCTCGATCAGCTCGGCGGGAGCCGGGTGGCCGGGGGCCGAGCTGGTCGTGCTGACCGGGGAATCGGTCAGCCCCAGGTCGGAGCTGTACATCACCAGCAGCCCGAGGTCCGTCAGCGGATCGCCGAGCGTGGACATCTCCCAGTCCAGCACCGCCCGGATCTCATCGGTGCCGGAGGGGGTTCCTGCGATCAGCACGTTGTCCAGCCGGAAGTCCCCGTGCACCACCGTGGGCGCGGGGGAGTCGGGCAGGGCGCGCCCGAGGGCACCGTGCAGCTCGTCGATCCCGGCGAGCTCCCGCCCCCGGGACGCCGCGAGCTGCTTGCCCCAGCGGCGCAACTGCCGGTCCAGGAAGCCCTCGGGCCGCCCGAAATCGCCCAGGCCCACCGCCTCCGGGTCCACGGCGTGCAGGTCGACCAGGGTGTCCACCAGGCCCAGCACCGCCCGCCGGGTCCGCTCGGAGCCGAGCGCGGCGAGCTGGGCGGCCGTCCGGAACGGCACTCCGTCCACGTACTCCATCACGTAGAACGGCGCGCCCAGCACGGCCTCGTCCTCGCACAGCAGCAGCGGCTCGGGCACCGGCACCGCGGTGCCGTGCAGCGCCGCGATGACCCGGTGCTCGCGCCGCATGTCGTGCGCGGTGGCCAGTACGTGCCCCAGCGGCGGCCGGCGCACCACCCACCGGGAGCTCCCGTCGCCCACCTCGTACGTGAGGTTCGAGCGGCCGCCTTCGATCAGCCGGCCGGTCAGCGGTCCGGCCACGAGGCCCGGCAGCGCCCGGTCGAGATGACCGCGCAGCCGCTCCAGATCGAGGCCCCGCGGGCCGGAGGGGGCCGCGGAAGGAGCCGCGGGGCGATCCGGTGCGGGGGCCGGGTCCGGGGCTGAGGTCATGGTGCGCGCCTCCGTACGGGGTTGACGACGACGGAACGATCGCGACCCATGATGCCGACCAGTCGGTATGCCGTCCAGTGCCCGAGCCGAAGCGGCCTCCGGCCCGTCCCCTCCGGCCCGTCCTCCCGGCCCGGCCGACCCGTCCGCTCAGGCGTGGCAGAGGACCGGCGTCCCGCCGTTCATCACCGTCATGTCCTGCAGCACCGCCAGGATGTCCAGCGGGACCCCCTCGGGCTCCCCGGCCAGCTCCGCGTACGCCCGGTGCAGGTTGGCCACCAGCCGCTCGCTCTCCCGCCAGCCGGCGAACTCCCCGAGATCGGCCTGCCGCGCCGTCTCCAGTGGGGTCAGCCCCTTCGCGCGGCCCTCCCGGGCCAGCTCGGCCACGTACCGCAGGTAGCGCTCGGTGGCCTCGTACGCGCCGGGATCAGTCAGCGGGCCGTGGCCCGGTACGACCGTCTCCGCGCCCAGCGAGCGCAGCAGCTCCAGTGCCCGCAGCGAACCGGCCAGCGAGCCCATGGCCAGGAACGGCGTGCCCTCCGCGAAGACCAGGTCGCCGGTGAAGACGGTCCGCCGCTCGGGCAGCCACACGATGGAATCGCCCGTGGTGTGCGCGACGCCCGGGTGGATGACCCGCACCTCGGTCTCCCCGACGTACAGCGTCATCCGGTCGCCGTACGTCAGATCGGGCGCGGTGATGTCCAGCGAGCCGAAGTCGGTCGCCGGCCAGATCAGCTCCAGCTGACGCCCGGCGGCGAGCTGCTCGGAACGCGCGTTCTCGTGCCCCAGGACCAGCGCCTCCGGGGCGAACACGCCGTTGCCGTAGGTGTGGTCGCCGTGGTGGTGGGTGTTGACCACCGTGCGGGGGAGCTGCACCCCCGCGGCCAGCACCGCCGCGCGCAGGGCCAGCGCCCGCCGCTCGGTGGCCGCCGTGTCGACGAGCAGCGTCCGGCCGCCTCCGGTCACGAAACCGGCGTTGTTGAGGCACCAGCCGCCGTCCGGCTGCACGTAGGCGTAGACCCCGGGCGCGGGCTGGACGACGTACGGCTCTTCGGCGGGCATCTCTGCGCTCTCCCCGGGTCGCTGTGGCGGGCGTTGGGCATCCTGCCAGCCACGGCGCCCCGGGGGGAGGGGGAGTCCGGACGTCAGCGTTCTTCAGCGCTCGTCAATGCTCGTCAGCGCTCGTCAGTGGTCGTCGTAGTGTCCGTCGTGCTCCGCGTGCCGGTGCCCGTCGTGCAGGTAGTCGACGTGGTCCCCGTGCCGGACCGAGCCGTGACCGCAGTCCGCGCCGTGGGCGTGCTCGTGCGCGGTGTGCGGGGCGTGCCCGGAGGGCTCGCATTCGTCCCAGTGTCCGGAGTGCTCGCGGTGCAGATGGCCGTCGTGCGCGTAGTCGACGTGGTCGCCGTGCTCGACCGCCTGGTGTCCGCAGTCGGGCCCGTGGGCGTGGGCGTGCTCCTGCGCGGGGTGTTCCTGGTGCAGAGTCGTCATGACGCCGACGCTAGTGCGGAACACCCGGGTTCGCCCCTTGTGTCCGCTACGCGCCGGAGTGGCATCACAAGGCGGACCATCGGTTCGTCGGCTCACACGATGAGCGCCATCGCGAACACGGCCAGGCCCACCGTGCACGCCGTCGCGGCCAGCGCCGCACCCACCGCGAGCCCGGCCGGCCGCGCCGCCGCCAGCTCCCGCACCCGCCGGTGCGCCACCCCCATGAAGGCCAGCCAGAGCAGCGCGATCACCGCGCACCCGGCGACCGCCACCAGGGAGCCGGACCCGTGCAGGGCCTGGCGCAGGGCCAGTACGGCCACCACCGCGCAGGACAGGGTCGTACGCCGCCACGCGAGCCGGGTCCGCTCGGGCTGCAGCCCCGCGTCACGCCCGCCGGGACCCTCGCGGTCGGCGGCGTCGGCCGAGGCGTTCACCGCCCCTTCGTCCAGCCGAGCAGGACGACCACCACCATCGCCACCGCGACCAGCCCGACCCCCAGGCTCAGCACCACCGGGAACCGGGACATCGGCAGGTCCTCGCCGCGCCGCATGGCCCGCTCGCACCGCACCCAGTGGTTCACCGCGCGCAGGGAGCAGGCCGCGCCCACCGCGAGCAGCGCGAAGGCCATCGCCACGCGCACCGCCCACCGCAGGTCGGGCAGGAACTGGTCCACGGCGAACCCGCCGCCGATCAAGGCCAGGGCGGTCCTGATCCAGGCCAGGAAGGTCCGCTCGTTGGCCAGCGAGAAGCGGTAGTCGGGGGTCTCGCCCTCGTCCCTCACCCGAGCCGGCGCGAACCACAGCCGCACGTCCTTGACGAAGTCGATCACCCGCCCAATCTACTGGCGTCCCGCCCCCGCGGCGCCCGGAGCGGCCCCTCCGGCGCTCGGAGCCGCGCCCCGCCCCCGCTGCCCGCAGCCGCCCGGCGGGCGCGGCCGGAGCCTGGAGCGGGTCCACCGCCGCCCCGGGCCGCCTCACCCCCGCCCCGAGAGGAACTCCCGCAGCCTGCGGTACGCCTCCACCCCGTCCGGCACCCACGGCCAGGAGCCGTCCGCGACCCGCCGCGCCACCTCGTCCTCGGGCAGCCACGCGTGCCAGGCCACCTCCGAGGCCTGCGGCCGGACCGGCAGCTCGCAGCGGACCTCGTGCACGTAGCTCCACCAGGCACCGCCCGGGCCCTCGTACAAGAATTTGAACAGCGGCTCGGGCTGCCCCAGCCCCGCCACCCCCAGCTCCTCCTCGGCCTCCCGCAGGGCCGCCTGCGCGTAGCTCTCGCCGGCGCCGACCACCCCGCCCACGAACATGTCGTAGAACGAGGGGAAGACCAGCTTCGACTCCGTCCGCCGGTGCGTGAAGATCCGCCCCTGCCCGTCCCGCGCCAGCACGAACACGCAGCGGTGGATCAGCCCGGCCGCGTACACCTCGCCACGCGGCGCGCGCCCCGTCACCCGGTCCTCCCGGTCCACCACGTCCAGTACCTCGTCGGCCGCGCTCATGCCGTGATCTCTCCGCTCCTGTTGACTGGTTACCGCTCCGTAGCAAAGGATCGCCCCACCATCGACGGAGGACGGGTTCCACATGACGTACGACGCAGACGTGATCGTGATCGGGGCCGGGCTCGCGGGCCTCGTGGCCACCGCCGAGCTCGTCGACGCCGGCCGCAAGGTCATCCTGCTCGACCAGGAGCCCGAACAGTCCCTCGGCGGCCAGGCCCACTGGTCCTTCGGCGGCCTGTTCTTCGTCGACTCGCCCGAACAGCGCCGCATGCGGATCAAGGACACCCGCGAGCTGGCCCTCCAGGACTGGGCCGGCACCGCCGGCTTCGACCGCGAGGAGGACGCCTGGCCGCGCCGCTGGGCCGAGGCCTACGTGGACTTCGCGGCCGGCGAGAAGCGCCCCTGGCTGCACGCCCAGGGCGTCCGCTTCTTCCCCGTCGTCGGCTGGGCGGAGCGCGGCGGCTACGACGCGAACGGCCACGGCAACTCCGTCCCCCGCTTCCACATCACCTGGGGCACCGGCCCCGGCCTCGTGGAGCCCTTCGAGCGCCGCGTACGGGCCGGGGTGGCCCGCGGGCTGGTCCAGCTGAAGTTCCGCCACCGGGTCACCGGGCTCTCCCGTACCGCGGGCACCCTCGACACCGTGACCGGAGAGGTCCTGGCCCCCTCCAACGCCGTGCGCGGCACCGCGAGCGGCCGCGAGGCCACCGGGGAGTTCTCCCTGCGCGCCCAGGCCGTGATCGTGACCAGCGGCGGCATCGGCGGCAACCACGACCTCGTACGGGCCCAGTGGCCCGCCCGCCTCGGCACCCCGCCCGCGCGGATGCTCTCCGGGGTCCCGGCCCACGTGGACGGCCTGATGCTCGGCATCGCGGAAGGGGCGGGCGCCAGCCACATCAACAAGGACCGGATGTGGCACTACACCGAGGGCATCGATAACTGGAACCCGATCTGGTCCAAGCACGGCATCCGCATCCTGCCCGGCCCGTCCTCGCTCTGGCTGGACGCCACCGGCAAGCGGCTGCCCGTACCGCTGTTCCCCGGCTTCGACACCCTCGGCACGCTCGACCACATCATGAAGACCGGGCACGACCACACGTGGTTCGTCCTCAACCAGCGCATCATCGGCAAGGAGTTCGGGCTCTCCGGGTCCGAGCAGAACCCGGACCTGACGGGCAAGTCGGTCCGCGGGGTCATCGACCGGGCGCGCCAGGCCGTCCCGGGACCGGTGAAGGCCTTCATGGACAACGGCGCCGACTTCGTGGTCGAGAAGGACCTCTCCGCGCTGGTGCGCGGCATGAACGCGATCACCAAGGACGGACTCCTCGACGAGGAGACGGTCCGGCGCGAGATCGTCGCCCGCGACCGGGAGATCGCCAACCCCTTCACCAAGGACCTCCAGGTCACGGCGATCCACGGCGCCCGCAAGTACCTCGGCGACAAACTGATCCGCACCGCCGCCCCGCACCGGATCCTGGACCCCGCGGCCGGCCCGCTGATCGCGGTCCGGCTCTCGATCCTGACCCGCAAGTCCCTCGGCGGCCTGGAGACCGACCTCTCCTCCCGCGTCCTGACCGCCACGGGAGAACCCCTCCCGGGCCTCTACGCGGCGGGCGAGGCCGCCGGCTTCGGCGGCGGCGGCGTCCACGGCTACCGGGCCCTGGAGGGCACCTTCCTCGGCGGCTGCATCTTCTCGGGCCGCGCGGCCGGCCGAGCGGCGGCCGGGGCCGTCTCCTGAGCCGGGACCCCGGGCCCGTCCGGCGATACCCGGCCGACGGCCTCGGGGACACCGTGGAGGAGCGGTGGCGGCGGCTGCGCGAGGACGAGGTGCGGACCTCCGACGGCCGGCTGTCGGAGGCCGCGGGCGTCGCCGAGGCGATCTCCCTCGTGGTCGCCGCACTGCCGGCGGATGCCTCCGACGCCGCTCCCTGATCCGGTGCGACCGGCAAGGATCCCTACGGCAGGGGCAGGCGGGTCACCAGGCGGAACCGCTCCGCCACGACCGGGGTGTCGTCGTCGACCGTGAAGTGCGGGTCGCCGATGGCCTCCCGCATCTGCGGGCCGTGCCAGAACTCCTCGTGGCCCGAGCGCCATTCGGCCACTGACGTGAACCCCTCGCCCTCGTCCAGCGCGTGCCGCAGGTCCACGTCCGCCAGCCGCAGGACCCGTACGTCCGTCACCTCCAGGACACCCACCGGACGCTCGGCGGAGTCCACGATCACCATCCGCTCGCCCGCCACGGGCAGCGGGTCCCCCGCCGCCTCGTAATCGGCCAGGACGCCCGTGGTCGTGGTCTTGGCGCCGCTCAGGACGGCCGCCACCAGCTGGTCGCGCAGCGGGCCGGGGAAGGCGAACTCGATGGGCGGGAGGTCTGCGTAGGCCGTCATGGAACCCAGCCTACGGTCCTGCGGGCGGCCCGGCCCGCACCGGGAGGCGTCCTGGCGGAAACATGCCGCGAACCGTCACAAGCGCGCCAACTCGCTCGTGTGAAAGACCAGTTGAAACGAGCCACCCGGTGGACTGGACCTTGACGCGGAGCTGTGCGTACCGCTTTGCTGTGCGTGATCTTCCAGCCACACCGCCCAACCGCCCGCGTCCTGGAGGGAAACCCGCGGATGTCGCCCCCTCCGCCGCCCCTCGGCCGCGCCCGCAAGCGGGACGCCCAGCTCTTCGATCCCGCCCTCTGCGACACGGAACTCGTCGACGTGCGCGCGCAGTTCACCCAGGGCCGCTGGGCCAAGGCCCGCTCCCTCCTCGTCGCCACGGGGGACGACTGGGACCGCCGGGGGCACCGTCTCGTGGTCCTCGCCGAAACCCCGGCCGCCACCGCATGGGCCCGCGAATGGCTCCTCGCCGAACCGGAGAGCGCCGACGCCGTCACCCTCCTCGCCTGCGCGGCCGTCTTCGGCGCCCTGCGCCGCAAGGGCACCCCCGAGGCCGCCGAGGAGGCCTGCCGCCGCGCCGCGGCCCTGCTCCCGGCCGACCCCACCCCCTGGCTCGGCCTGCTGCTCCTCACCCGCGCCTTCGGCACCGAAGAGGAGTTCAGCCGCCACTTCGACCAGGTCCGCGCCCGCCACCGCGAGCACCACCACGCCCACCACCTGATGGTCTCCCGACTGGCCGAACGGGCCCCCGCCGCCGGCAGCGACCCGCTCCACGAGGTCTACGACTTCGCCGCCTGGGCCGCCGAGGAGTCCCCGGCCGACTCCCCGCTCGCCGTCCTCCCCGTCATCGCCCACGCCGAGCGCTACCGCGTCCTCGCCGCCGGGCAGGGCCACGGCCCCGACGCCGGAGCCGAGCACTGGTCCGGCCGCCGCGCCCGCCAGGTGCTGCGCTCCGCCTTCGACTGGTGGCTGGAGTGGGAGCGCGAGGACCACCCCCGCAACCGGGTGGACCTCAACTTCCTCGCCCACGCCAAGCTCTGCGAGGGCCGCCCCGCCGAGGCCGCCGCCCTCTTCCAGCGCATCGGCAGCCACGCCACCCAGGCCCCCTGGTCCTACCCGGACCGCGACCCGCACAAGGCCTTCCTCGCCGCACGCAGCGCCGCGCTCGGCACCGCCTGACCTCAGCCCGGCCCGCACCGCCCAGCACGAAGACCTACAGCCAGTACCGCTCAGCCAGAACCACGCAGCACGCACCGCTCAGCCAGAACCACTCGGTACGCACCGCTCAGCAAGTGCCGCTCAGTCCCCACCTGAAAGGACACCCCCGCCATGCCGACGGGCAGATCCACCACGCTCACCGACCCGGCCGGCCAGGCCGAGATCCGTACGTACAAGGGCCAGGACCGCGCCCTGCGCGCCGACCGCCTCGGCACCGCGGGCCTGCTGCTCTCCGTGCTCGCCGCGAGCGCGCCACTGATGGTCGTCGCGGGCGTCATGCCCACCACCTTCGGGGTCATGGGCATCGTCGGGCAGCCCCTGCTGTTCGTGATCCTCGGCGCCGTCCTCGCCCTCTTCAGCGTCGGCTACGCCGAGATGAGCCGGCACGTCCACAACGCCGGCGCCTTCTACGCCTACATCGCGCGCGGACTCGGCCCCACCGCGGGCGCCGGCGCCTCGTTCGTCGCCCTCGTCGCCTACAGCGCCATGCAGGTCGGCGTCTACGGCATCCTCGGCTTCGAGATCTCCGGCCTCTTCGCCACCTACCTCGACACCGAACTCGCCTGGTGGATACCGGCCCTGGCCGCCGTCGCCCTCACCGGCGCGCTCGGCTGGCTGAAGATCGACCTCAACGCCAAGGTCCTCGGCGTCCTCCTGCTCATCGAGGTGCTCCTCGTCGTCGTCTTCGACGTCGCCGCCCTCGGCAAGCCCGGCCCCGAAGGCCTCTCGCTGCACGCCTTCAACCCCGAGACCCTCACCGGCGCGGGCCTCGGCACCGCCCTGTGCTTCTGCATCGCCGCCTTCGTCGGCTTCGAGCAGTCCCCGGTGTACGCCGAGGAGACCAGCAAGCCGCACATCGTCGTCTCCCGGGTGATGTTCCTCGCCGTCGGCTTCGTCGCCCTCTTCTTCGCCCTCAGCGCCTGGGCCCTCTCCGTCGCCACCGGCCCCGGCGAGGTGGTCAAGGCCTCCGCCGAGGCCGGCCCCGGCCTGCTCTTCCAGCTCACCGAGAGCCGGCTGGGCACCACCTTCACCGACGTCCTGCACGTCCTGTTCGTGAGCGGCATGTTCGCGGCGATGCTCAGCTTCCACAACGTCGTCGCCCGCTACGCCTTCGCCATGGGCCGCGAGGGACTGCTCCCGGCAGCCTTCGGCCGCACCAACAAGGGCACCGGCGCCCCCGCCACCGGCTCGCTCCTGCAGACCGTGATCTCCGTCGTGGTCGTCCTGGCCTTCGCGTTCACCGACGACACGCCGACCGGCGACCCCACCGTGCCCGTCCTGCACCTGTTCACCTGGATGGGCAGCGTCGGCGCCCTCGGCGTGACCCTCCTCATGGCCACCGCCTCCTTCGCGGTCATCGCCTTCTTCGTCCGCCGCGGCACCGCCGGCGCCCAGCTCTGGCGGCTCGGCGCGGCGGGCCTCGCCGGCCTCGCGCTGCTCGCCATCGCCGTCTACACGGTCAAGGACTTCGGCGTCCTGGTCGGCGCCCAGGAGGGCTCCGTGCTGAGCTGGGCCCTGCCCGGCATCATCGCCGCCGCCGCCCTCGTGGGCCTGGCGTACGGCCTCTTCCTGCGCTCCGGCCGCCCCGCGGTGCACGCCCGCATCGGCCTGGGCAACGAGGCCTTCCGCCTCGACCAGGCGGCGGAGTCGGCCGAGGCCGCGATCCCGGCCCCGCGCGGCTGACCCGTAGCGGACGTACGCAGCAGCAGAAGAGGGGCCCCGCCGCGGCGGGGCCCCTCTTCGTGCGTCCGGTACGGGTCAGGCCTTCTTGACCACGCTGGACTTCAGCTGCATGGCGCCGAAGCCGTCGATCTTGCAGTCGATGTCGTGCCCGTCGACCCCGTCGATGAGCCGGATGTTGCGCACCTTGGTACCGGCCTTGATCCCCGAGGGGCTGCCCTTGACCTTGAGCGCCTTGACGACGGTCACGGTGTCGCCGTCGCTCAGCACGTTCCCGACTGCGTCCTTCACGACCTGCTCCCCGGCGTCCGCGCCACCTTCGGCGCCGCCCTCGGCGGGCACCCACTCGTGACCGCACTCGGGGCACACCACGAGCGCGTTCATCTCGTAGGTGTACTCGCAGGAACATTTCGGGCAAGGGGGAAGATTCTCGTTCACCCGGACAGAATATCCCGGGCCATCCACTCCCGATCCACTGCACCCTTGCCGTCAAACGCAGATAACCCCACATGAAGTGGGGTTCTCGCTTGGCGTCCGAGGGGGATTCCCTGCTCTTGTCGGCCGCGGTCCTACCAGCCGCGGACCTTGCGCCCGTAGTCGGTGTCAGGACCGAGCAGTGCGTCGGCGACCCGCCCGCCGGAGTCCTTGGCGCCCCCGCCGAAGTTCAGCGTTCCGGCCGCGTTCGCGCTGGCGGCGACGCCGTCCCAGTATCGGGCCTCACGCTCGAAGCGCACCGGCTCGACCAGCCGCAGCAGCTCCTCGGTGTTCAGCCGTGTACCGCCAGAGGCCCAGCTGGTGGCCTGATGGGCGGCGATACCGAGCCCCGCGAGCACCGCCGGCGCGGAGACCGCATCACGCGCCTCGAAGTGCGGGAAGAGCTGGCCGATCAGCTGCGACAGCAACGGTACGAGTTCGCGCTCGGCCTGCTCGGCACTGACCCCTTCGGGCAGCTCACCCTCGTGCACGGTGGCCGAGGAGAGCCCGAGCCCTCCCCTCCCGTGCAGTGCCGTGATCACCAGGACCCGCAGCGCGGACAAGGTCACGACCTCAGGGTCAGCCTTCGTCAGCTGCCGCTTGCGCGACTGCACCAGCTTGCCGAACGGGATGATCTTCCCGTCGTGCTCGACCTTCACCGTAGCGGCGACCCGGTGGGCGAGCTGGGTGCCGATGTCGCGCTGGTCCATCGACATGGCGAGGTTTTTCGCGACGGGTACACCCTCGACGTTGCGGTCGTAGAAGATCTGCCGCGCGTCCTCGACGCTGAGCCCGAAGTACAGCTCGAACGGCAACCGTACGCTGCTGAGCTTCTCGTACGTCGTCCCGAACCGCTCTGGGTTGTCGAACAGCTCGTGCCAGGCGGCGACCTGCGTCTCTCCGTCGATGGCCACGACCGGCGCCCCCGGCAGCACGGTGATCGTACGGATCCCGCTGCCCGCGATCAGCTCCTCGCTCACTGCCCCCGGCTGGCCGTCCAGCCACAGCGTAATGGGCGGCGTGGACCAGGCCGCCCCGTGCCCGCCGCCGATGCCGGCGGCGATGTAGGAGGCGTACGAGCTCACGTTGCGCCCCTTCTGCGAGGTCTTCAGCATCCGCTGCACGAGCCCGCGTACCTCGGCGTGTCGACGCACCGCACCGGAGGCGTACTTCAGGGCGCGCTTGTCCTCCTCGCCCCGGGGCGAGGGAACGAGCTGAAGCAGCGTCGGCAGCCCCATCGTTCCGATCACGGCGTCCGGGCGGAACGGGGTGACCGTGAGCTGGATCCCCTCGACGGTCGTGGTCGGCATGGTGATGGTCATCGTGAAGCCTTTTCAGACGAGTGAGATGGGGGATCGCGGCTGAGGCCCGGGAGAGTGTGCTCACCGTGTACGCCAACACTGACAGTATTGTGTTAGCACTGTCAACGCGCTCACGGATTCCGCAGCGAGTCGTTGCGTGTACTCTTGCCCTCATGGAGGACGAAGGATCCGATTCAGCCCCAGTCGTCACGGCAGCGCAGATCGCACGGCTCGCGGGCGTCACTCGTGCCGCTGTCGCCAATTGGCGACGCCGACACGACGATTTCCCCGCGCCAGCCGGCGGGACGGCGGCAGGCCCGCTGTTCTCCCTTGCCGAGATCGAGACCTGGCTGGCCGGGCAGCGCAAGGGGCGAGGAGCCTCGCAGGAGGTCACCCTCTGGCAGTCCCTGCGCGCCGCTTACGGTGACGACATGACGGCCGCCCTCGTGAGTGTCGGCTCACACCTGAACGGGAATGCCGGCGCGGCACTCCAGGGCCAGCTCCGGGAGTCCGTAGACCAGCTGGCCGCCGAGCGCACCGCACCGCAACTCTTCGAGGACCTGATCACCCGCTTCCTCGCCTCTGCCGGCCGCAGCGGTGCGCAGGCACCCTCCTCCCCACGCCTCATCCGCGCCTTCGCGCACTTCGCCGGCCCGGTGGAGGGCTTGGTCTACGACCCGGCCTGTGGTGCCGGATCGCTCCTGCTGGCAGTCGCGGGATCGGACGCGGCCGGGCGGGCCGGGCGGGCCGGGCAAGAGCTCAACCCCGGCCTGCTCCGCCTGGCCCAGCTGAGGAGTCAGCTCAGCGGCGGCCCCCCGGCCAGCCTTGAAGCAGGTGACTCCCTCCGGGACGATCAGCATCCCGGTCTACGGGCCCAACTCGTCCTCTGCGAACCGCCTCTGGGGCAGAACGACTGGGGCCGTGAGGAGCTGCTGCTCGATGCCCGATGGGAACTGGGCGCACCACCAAGGGCAGAGAGCGACCTGGCCTGGCTCCAGCACTGCTACTTCCATGCCGCCCTTGGCGGCCGCGTACTCATCGCGCTCGCGCCGTCCGCCGCGTACCGCAGAAGCGGCCGTCGGATCCGGGCGGAACTGGTGCGCCGCGGGGCTCTCGCCTCGGTTACCGCCCTGCCTCCAGGCATGGCGACAAGCCACAACCTGCCGGTCTTGTTGTGGGAGCTTCGCCGTCCGGCGTCGCCAGATGAGGAGGTCCGGTCCGTACGCATGGTCGACCTCACGTCCAACGATCCGGATGGCCCGTTGGTACCCACCCCGGACCAGGTCGCCGATGTGCCGCTGATCGACATCATCCGTGAAGAGGTAGACCTCAGGCCGTCCTCATACGTGAAAGCGGCCCAGCCCGACTACCCGACCGAATACACCACTCTCCGCACAGCCCTCGAACGGCAACTCCGCGAATTGGCAGAGCTGTTGCCCCCGCTGCCACCTGGCCCAGGAGCAGGCTCCCTGGACGGGATCACCCCGGTGGGCGTCAGTGATCTGATCCAGGCAGGTCTGGTACGTACAGAGGAAGGCGGGGCAGCCTCCACCAGCGACCAGCTCGACACGGACTACCTGCGGGGATTCCTCCGTAGCGCGGCCAATACCCGCCGCAACACCTCCGCCACGGGCACCCATCGAGCGGACCCCCGCGGGGCCCAGCTGCCGCAGATGGCCATCGAAGAGCAACGCCATTACGGGGCGGTGTTCCGGGACTTGGGTGAGTTCGAGCGAAGGCTGAAGGAACTTGCCAGGATGGGCGATCAAGCCACCCGCCTGGCGTACGACGGGCTGACCAACGGCGCCCTCGCGCCAGAGGCTGCACACAACGTGACATCACAAGACACAACACGAGAAGGTGCCGAGTGAGCAACACCAACCAGGAACTTGCCGACTTCATCTGGTCGGTGGCCGATCTGCTGCGCGGCGACTACAAACGCTCGGAGTACGCCAAGGTCATCCTGCCGCTCACGGTACTGCGCCGCTTCGACTGCGTGATGGATGAGAAAGGCACGCGAGAGGCCGTATGGGCACGAAACGACTCGTTCGCAGGTGAGCGCAAGGACTCGCTCCTGATCGGAGTCTCGGGGCTCCCGTTCTTCAACACCTCCCGACTGAGCTTCAAGACCATCGGCAGTGCCGACAAGGACGTCTACTCCAACCTCAAGGCTTACATCCGCGGCTTCTCCCCCGAGGTCATCGAGATCATCGATCGGTACGACTTCCACATTCAAATCGAGCGCCTCAAGGACGCCGACCTTCTGTACCTGGTGGTCGCGGAGTTCGCGGCGATGGACCTAAGCCCGAGCAAGGTCAGCAACCACGACATGGGTTACGTCTTCGAGGAGCTGATCCGCAAGTTCGCGGATGCCTCCAACGAGACTGCCGGTGAGCACTTCACACCGCGCGAGGTCATCAAGCTGATGGTCGAACTGCTCCTGGGCCCCGACGAGGAACTGATCCGTAGGCCCGGCGCGGTCATCGACATCCTGGACCCGGCATGCGGCACCGGCGGCATGCTCGCCGCCGCGGAAGAACACATCAGGGACCTCAAGCCGGGCGCCCGCGTCAACCTGTTCGGGCAGGAGATCAACGCCGAGTCGTACGCGATCTGCCGCTCCGACATGCTCCTCAAGGAGCACGTCGCCGGCAACATCCGGTTCGGCAACACCTTCACCCGCGACTGGCACGAAGACCGCAAGTTCAGCTACATGCTGGCCAACCCACCCTTCGGTGTGGAGTGGAAGAAGTCGGAGAAGACGGTCCGCGAGGAGCACGACGACCGCGGCTTCGACGGGCGCTTCGGGGCAGGACTCCCCAGGATCAACGACGGCTCGTTCCTCTTCCTCCAGCACATGCTCCACAAGATGCAGCCGCTGAAGAAGGACGAGAACGGCAAGGAGATCGGTGGCTCGCGCATCGCCATCGTCTTCAACGGCTCCCCGCTCTTCACCGGCGGCGCGGGCTCCGGCGAATCCGAGATCCGCCGCTGGATCTTGGAGAACGACTACCTTGAGACCATCGTCGGCCTCCCGGACCAGCTTTTCTACAACACCGGTATCTCGACGTATTTCTGGATCCTCAGCAACCGCAAGCCCAAGCACCGCAAGGGCAAGGTCGTCATGATCGACGCACGTGGGGAGTGGGTGAAGCGTCGGAAGTCCCTCGGCGAGAAGCGCAAGGAGATCTCGGAGGAGCAGATCGCCGACATCTGCGCCCTGTACCGCGACGCCGAGCAAATCGCGGCGGACCAGAACCACCCGCAGCACGCCAAGGTCAAGGTCCTCCGCAACGAGGAGTACGGCTACCAGCGCATCACCGTGGACCGCCCGCTCAAGCTCCGCTTCGAGATCACCGAGGACACGCTGGCGGAACTGGCATCCTCTGCCGCGCTCCAGAAGGTCTTGGGCGACAAGAAGTTGTCGGAGGAGGACGTAGCCAAGCGCCAGGCCCAGTTTGTGGAGGCGCTCCGTCCCCTGATCGGGGAAGTTTGGCCGACCAAGTCCGAAGCATGGGACGCCCTACACAAGGCCGTCACCTCGGCCGGCCTGATCTGGCCGTCCGGCGCAGCCTTCCAGAAGGCTCTGCGCGACGCGGTGGGCGTACGCGACCCACAGGGCGAGGTCCAGTACGCGAAACCCAAGCAGCCGGAACATGACCCCGACCTTCGCGACGCCGAGAACGTGCCGATGAACCAGAACATCGACGACTACTTGGCGGAAGAGGTCACCCCGTACGTCAAGGACGCATGGATCGCCGAGCTGAAGAACCCGAAGACGAAGCTGACAGAGCGCTACAAAGTCGGCTACGAGATCCCGTTCACGCGACACTTCTACGTGTATGGACCTCCGCGACCGCTCGCGGAGATCGACAAGGAGCTCAAGTCCCTTGGGGCTGAGATTCAGGCACTCCTGGGCGAGGTGACGAAATGACCTCGACTGTCGCGCTGAAGCGCGTGGCGCAAGTTCAATACGGGTTGGGGCAGCCCCCAATGATCTCCGAAGATGGCATTCCGATCTTGCGCGCGACGAACATCGCCAGAGGGAAGGTAACCGAACGCGGCCTTCTACGGGCAAAGCTGGAGGATCTTCCCCTCAAGCGGGCCCCACTCCTCGCAGAAGGAGAGATCCTCGTCGTGCGAAGCGGGGCTTACACCGGAGATTCAGCCCGGATCACCAAGCAGTGGGTGGGTAGTGCGCCAGGGTACGACCTGCGCGTGACGCCACTCTCCGTCGAATCTCGGTATCTAGCACATGCCTTGCTGAGCACAGTGGTCCAAGACCAGATCAAGCTAGTCAGCTCGAGAGCAGCTCAGCCCCATCTCAATGCTGAGGAACTCGGCGAGGTAGAAATCTGGGCACCTCCTCTGGAGGAACAAGTCCGCATCGCTGACTTCCTTGACGCTGAGACTGCCCGCATCGACGCGATCTCTCGGGCACACAGCAACCAAGTGGGTCTGCTTGCCGAACGGCACCGGAGCTGGCTTTCCGACCTCTCCACTCAACTCATCGGAAAGTACGGATCTGTGCGACTGCGTCACGTACTAATGGGGATCGAGCAGGGGTGGTCACCACAGTGCGAGGATCGCCTCGCAGGTGAGGGTGAGTGGGGGGTCGTCAAGGCCGGCTGCGTCAATGGGGGAACATTCGATCCGCTGCAGCACAAGCGACTTCCGCCCGCCTTGGAGTCTCGCCGCGAATACCAGCTCTTGCCCGGCGATCTTCTCATGTCGAGAGCAAGTGGATCCACTGAGCTCATCGGTAGTGTTGGAATTGTTCCGGAGCTGAACGGCCAGCTGCTCCTGCTCTGCGACAAGGTCTACAGGCTAAACGTCGACAAAACTCGAGGCCGCGCCGCGTTTATCGCCCACATGCTCCGCACCCACCCAGTGAGAGAACATCTGAAGCTCGGAATTTCCGGCGCCGCAGGCATGGCCAACAATCTGCCCACACCAGTTGTGAAAGACTGCTTGATCCCGGATGCTCCGCTCGCAGAGCAAGATTCGGCAATCGATCAGTTGACCCGCACGGGAGAGTTTGTCGATCGGACGCAGAGAGCTCTCGCACGCCAACTCGCCCTTCTCTCCGAGCGCCGCCAGGCGCTGATCACCGCCGCCGTGACTGGTCAGTTTGATATTTCCACCGCCTCCGGCCGAGGAGTTGACACCCAGTGATCACCGGCCACGACGGCTGGTCACCGTCCGTCCGTGACGTCCGCCACCGCCTCAACGTAATGGGCGGGGCGTGATCCCCATGGCGCGCGTAGAGACCGAGAACGCGTTTGAGGACGCCGTCGAGGCGGGGCTTCTGGCGCATGGATGGAAGCTGGGCCTTGCGAGGACCTACAGGCCCGAACTCGGCATTAATACTGATGAGTTGACCGCCTTCCTGCAGGCCTCACAGAAAGATGCCTGGCTTCGACTCCAGGCCGAGTACGGCAAGGACGAGGGCGCCTCGATCCTGCAGTTTGCCAAACGCCTGGCGCAGCAGATCGACGCCCGCGGCGTACTCGATGTGTTCCGGCGCGGGGTGAACGACCGGAACGTGAAGATCCAGCTCGCTTACTTCCGGCCTGCTCACACGCTCGCCACCGATGCCCTGGACGAGTACAACGCCAACCGGCTCACCGTCGTGCGGCAGTTTCGCTACTCAGCGAAGTCGTCAGACTCCGTAGACCTGGCACTCTTCGTCAACGGAATCCCCACAGCCTCCGTCGAGCTGAAGAATCACCTCACCCAACACCCCCAGAGCGTCGAAGACGCCATCCGCCAGTACCGCACCGATCGCGACCCGAAAGAGCTGTTCTTCGCCAAGCGCACCCTCGTGCACTTTGCGGTGGACCCGACCCTGGCATTCCTCACCACCCGCCTGGCGGGGAAGAAGACCCGCTTCCTGCCGTTCAACACCGGCTCGGGTGGCGCAGGGGTCACCGGCGGCGCCGGCAACCTGCCGACCACGGACGAACGGGACGGCACGTACCCCGTCTCATACCTTTGGGAACAAATCTGGAACCGAGACAACTGGCTTGAGCTGCTGGAGCGTTACCTGCACGTCGAGGACGAGCAGGCGAAGGCCGGTAAGTCTCCCTCTCACCGTCCCGGCAGCGCGCACACTCAGCCGTTGATCTTCCCCCGCTACCACCAGTGGCACGCCGTACAGCAGCTCACCGACCACGCGACCCGGCACGGCGCCGGGGAGAACTACCTCGTCCAGCACTCGGCCGGTTCGGGCAAGTCCAACACCATCGCCTGGCTCGCCCACCGGCTGTCGTCCCTACACACCCCGGAGGATCCGGCACAGCTCGGCGAGGCCATCCGTGCGAAGGGTGCCAAACCCAATGAGCCGGTCTTCGACAAGGTCATCGTCATCACCGACCGCCGGGTTCTGGACAAACAACTCCAGGACACTATCTTCCAGTTCACCCACACACCCGGTGTCGTGCGGCGCATCGATGAAGACTCCACACAGCTCGCCGAAGCACTCACCGGGTCTACCGCGCGGATCGTCATCACCACTCTGCAGAAGTTCCCGTTCATCCTGAAAAAGGTCGGCGGGCTCGGGAAGCTCCGCTACGCCGTGATCATCGATGAGGCGCACTCCTCGCAGGGCGGTGACGGCTCGGCAGCGCTGAAGAAGGCCCTCGGCTCCAGGGCCGTGGACGCCGACGGGGACCCTCTGACCGCCGAAGCCCTGGCGCGCGGCCAGCAGCCGAACATGTCCTTCTTCGCGTTCACCGCCACCCCCAAGCCCAAGACGCTCGAGCTCTTCGGCACGAAGGACCCGGTCACGGGCCAACCGGGCCCCTTCCATGTGTACTCGATGCGCCAGGCCATCGACGAAGGCTTCATCCTCAACGTGCTGGACACCTTCATCACGTACGGCACGTACTATCAGCTGCAGAACGACGCGGCCGAGCAGGTCGAGCGTCAGGTGGACCCGCGCAAGGCGCGCTCCAAGCTGGTACGTGCGGCGCTGATGTCGAACGCGTCGATGGAGAAGCGGGCCAAGATCATGGTCGATCACTTCCGCTCCCACAGCGCGGGCAGCCTCGGCGGCCGAGCCAAGGCCATGGTCGTCACCCCTAGCCGCGAGCATGCGATCCGGCTCTTTCTCGCGATCCGTAAGTATGTGGATGAGCGAGGCGCCGCGGACTGCACCCCGCTGGTCGCGTTTTCCGGTGCACGGACAGTCGATGAGGTTGAGTACACCGAGTCCAAGCTCAACGGCTTCCCAGAGAAGGAACTCCCGTCCCGGTTCGGGTACGTGCGTGCCGACGACTCGAACCCGCCGTCCGTACCCAAGCCCGAGTACCGCATCCTCGTCGTCGCGGAGAAGTACCAGACCGGCTTCGACCAGCCGCTTCTGACGACGATGTACGTGGACAAACCGCTCGCCAACGTCGCAGCTGTGCAAACGCTCTCCCGCCTCAACCGAACACACCCGCTGAAGTCCCAGGAAGACCTGTTCGTTCTTGACTTCGCCAACAAGTTCGAGGTCATCAAGGACGCCTTCCAGGCTTACTACGAGACGTCGCTGACCGAGCCGACCGACCCCAACCTGCTGTTCGACCGGCAGGACGAGGTCATGGGCTACCAGCTGCTCGTGGAAGCCGAGATGGACGCACTGGTCAAGGCGTACTTCGCGGCCTTCGACGACGGCCGCGCCACAGAGGACCAGGTCAAGAAGGCGCACGCGCGGCTCTACCACTACACGGCCCCGGCCGTGGACCGCTTCAACGGTCTCGCGGCCCAGGAGCCGGAGAAGGCCGAGGAGTTCCGCCGGGCCCTGGACTCGTACGTCAAAGCGTACGGCTGGCTCTCGCACATCATCGGCTTCGAGAACCTGGAGCTCGAACGGCTCTTCCAGTACGGGCGGTTCCTACTGCGCCGGCTCCCGCGTCCCGACGGTACCGCGGCCGCAGACATAGGCGAGACAGTCCCCAGCCACATGCTGGTCAAGCAGACCGGAGCCCCAGAGCTGAAACTGGAGGCGGTTGGAGCCCAGGTGCTGCCGGGTCTGGTGGCCCAGGCCGCAGGTGCAGCGGCGGAGGTTGAGGAAAAGTCACTCGCCGAGGTCATTCAGTCCATCAACGACGAGCTCGGCGCGGAACTGTCCACATCAGACCAGATCTTGCTCGGCCAGCTCGTTGTGACGATCGCCGAGGACACGGACATGCAGGAGGTGGCTCTGGCCCAAGACGAGGAGACCTACGGCCGTGAACTCGCGAAGGACATGGATGACTTCGTGATCAAGCAGGCGCAGTCCAATGACGCGCTGATGGTCCGCTACTTCGACGACGAGAAAGTGAACCGCCTTTTCAGGCGGGTCGCGACAGCCCAGTCGTACAACTTGATCCGGCGGCCGGCCCGCCGCGAGGCCGACCGGCAGGCAACTGCCGAACGCGCGGCGGAGTTGAAGAGCCGTGGATCGAAATCCACCGGGCCTGACGGGCCTCCTGCACCGTAATCTGCACTGACGATCACCACAAGGGAGAGGCGTGCGGCATGGGGGACGTTACTGCACCAGCCCAGGACGAGGGGCGGTTGGAGAGAGCGCTCGCCGGGCGGTATCGCCTGAACACGCTCATCGGGGCGGGCGGCATGGGTGAGGTCTGGCAGGCGTACGACGAGAGTCTGGACCGCCGTGTCGCCGTCAAGATGATGCTCGACGAGCAGCCTCACACATACGCCATCCGGAACGCCGCCCATCGCGAGGCGATGGAGACCCGGCGCCGACGCTTTCTTCGTGAAGTGCGTACGACCGCCGGACTCCACGAGCACCCTGGTATCCCGGCGGTCTACGACACCGGATTCGACGAGGCGAGCGGGCGGTTGTACGTGGTGATGCAACTGCTTAGGGGGCGTGAGATCCAAACCCTCATCGACGAGACGGACTATGATTACGAGCCGCTGCCACTTGCTTGGGCAGCGGCCATCGGAGCCCAGATCGCCTCCGCCCTGGATGAAGTCCACCGCCACGATGTCGTACACCGCGATATCAAGCCCGCCAACTTGATGCTCACCCCGGGCGGGGTGGTGAAGGTGCTCGACTTCGGCGTCGCTGCCTTGCTCGGCTCAGGTTCGAACCCCCATCTGACTCAGCCCGGGATGACCGTGGGCACCCCCGCCTATATGTCCCCCGAGCAGAGCCTTGCCAACGCGGTCGGCCCGGCCGCCGACGTTTACGCACTCGCCTGTGTGATCTATCAACTGCTCACCGGCCGTACGCCTTTCACCGAGTCCGACGGCAAATCCGTCACCTGGCACCAGGTGAACACCGACGCCCCGGCCGTCGGTGAACTACGCCCCGACGTGCCCGGCGTCATCGAGCGACTGCTGCTGCGCATGATGAAGAAGGACCCCGAGGATAGAATGTCAGCGGCAACGGTCTACGAGACCTTGCTCCCGCTGGCATCTCAGGGGACTCCGGCCGGCACCTCGCCTCTCGTCGCCGCCGGCGGGCTCGAACTCGATCCGTGTACGCCCTTCACCAGCCCGTTCGGCGGATCGGTCCGCCGCGGGCTCGGCCGAGTGGGGGCTTACACGCCTACCGTTCCGGACGCCCAGGCTACGGCGAACCCCGGTGTGTTGCCCCTGAGCGATGCCGAGGCAGAGGATGCGGCCGCGCGCGCGTCGAAACTTGTCGGTCAGAAGCAGTTCACCCAGGCGGCCGACGTGCTCACGGACGCACTGGCAAGAACCACGGACAACGCTCAGGTGGACGATCTGACTTTGTCCCTCGCGCACGTGAAGTTCCTCGCCGGGGCGCACAGCGAGGCGCTAGGTCTCTTTCAGGAGGCCGCGAAGGGTTTCGGCCGACGGTTCGGCTCGGACGACGTCGAGGTGCGGCGGTGCCTCTATTACGAGGCCGAGTGCCGCATGGAACTCGGTGAGATCACCGCCGCCGTCGCCGCCTTCACCTCATATACACAGGACGGCCCGGACGAGGGCGACGAGGACGCCGTCGACCTTCATCTGGAGGCGCTCGCCCAGATCATGCGTTTGGAAGCCGGATCGGAGCGGTTCCCACAGGCACGGGCCGCCGCGATCAACCTTCGCGATGCGACGCGACGCTATCGCGGGCCACAGGCTCCGGAACTCGCTGACATCGACGGATTCATTCAGCGGCTGGGGCGGTTCGAGTAGGCGGCGTGGAAGGGACTGCCCAGATGTATGCGGTCCCTTCCACGCGCACGACCATTCGGTGCCCGGCCGCATACCCGCCGGAAGCGGACCGCGCGCTGGCTTCGACAGCCAGCTGCGGTCTGACGCCAGGCCTGACTGATGCCGACCAGACGCCGTAACTTGTTCGGTCAGTCCTCGTCGTTCTGGCTGTCGAGCCACTCGGTGGCCAGCTCGTACAGATTTCGCTTGCCGTCCGGAGTCCAGCGCGCCGGCGCCTGCACCGAGGTCGGGGCCTCGTCCCATCCGGCAAGTTCCCAGATACGCAGGACCAACTTGTTGGCGGAATACAACTGGCCATCGTACGCCCAGAGGAGCGGCCTGCTGCGGTTGTTCTGCCAGGTCGCCTGTGCCCTGCGAGAGTCGGCTGCGATCCATTCCTTCACGGCACGAGCCTCGGGAATATTGCCCGGGACGTACATCAGCGGAGTGCTGTCTGCAAGCAGTCCTGCATTGATCAAAGTTGGCACCGTGTCGGGACGCCGCGCCCTCCGACTCTTCTGAGCGGGCGGCTGGTAGTTCTCCGGGAGGTCTGGTACCGGCTGGTCACCGCGCACATCTGGCAGGACGAGGCGGGCAAGCTCGCGGCACTTGGTCTCGTTGGTGAACGTACTTGTAAGGAACGATGTGGGACCGAACCTCGCATCGACATGGTGGATCAGCCACGAGAGCACGGACCCGGTGAGACCGGGCACCGCCGAGACCGCCGCCGCCAGGTTGTACCCCGGTTCGTCGATTTCGTCGATGTCGAGGAGCTGGAACACCAGGTGGGCGACCAGTAGGTCACCTCGCTGAGCCGCATCCGCGGCCCGCCCATGTACACGTTTGCGCAATGCGTCCAGCGCCTCGCCCACGGCCCGGTGGATGCATACGCTGCGCCATATCCGGAAGGCACTCGGAACTTCGCCGAACAACCGTGGATAGGCTCCACCTCTGCCCCGCTCCCACAAGAGTTCCGTGTCCCGCTTGGCACGTACGGTGAGCTCGGGAGTCCGATGGGCGCAAGCTAGGGCGATCGCCGCGTGGACCACCGAGCATCCTGATTCCGGAGCGGGATCAGCTTCTCCACGTTTGAAGACGTACAACTTCTGCAGGGAGAGGTCGAAGTCCTCGCGGATCAACTCTTGAGCATGGTCCAGGGCCACGAAATCTCTCTGGGACACATCGTTCTGTGTGTTAGTGGTCTCGGTGATTCGAGCTGCGTACCGCCCTCGATCGGCCCCGAGCGAGATGACCTTGACGGTGACATCTGCGTCACCAACGGTATCCGGGGTCGACTGCCTCGCTTTGTGGATCTCGGTCACCGTCTGTGCCCCGTTGACGATGCTGGCGCGACTCAGCCGCAGCTCAACCGTTTCGTCTGGGCGTCGCCTCCCCGGCCAGGTGGGCTCGATCTCGTCACACAGAATGGTGATGCCGTTGTTGAAGTACCAGAAGTTGTCCGGCTCTTCGCCGAGGGTGGCCTGGATGCCAGAGTTGATTCGCGTGAGCCCCAAGGACTTGCGGATGTTCTCGTCATAGAGACGATCCCCGTGGTCTTCGTACCACTGCGCTACCTCGGAGGCCGCAACCGACCCCTGATAGGCCACGAACGGCATGTCCCTCTTGATCCACTGAGGCATACGGACAGTGATGCCGACCGGCTCCGGAGCGCGGTCGTTCTTCAGCTGCTGGAGCAGCTCGCCCGCACCCATGAGCCGGTAGTCAAGCATCGGCCCGAGACCGAAATGGTCATCGGCCGCCCGGTCCAGGACCGCTTCCGTATCGGCGTGGAGCGGGTCGTTGCCGACGACCGCGATCACTAGGGTGATTTTGAGCCGAGTGTCCGTCAGAGCTGAATCCAACCGGGCAGTGAAGGGCAGCAACTTGTCGTTGAACAGATCGAACCGGCGCTGTTCCAGCAGGCTCAACCCGTCGATGAAGGCACGTGCGGCGTGGGTATCAAAGCCGGCCGTACCCGAGTCCTTCCACTTCGCCTGGACGAGCCAGACTTGAGCGCCGTCGGTCACGGCAACAGCGTCGATGCCGTTGTCCCGGCTACCGTCGATCACGGCATCCGCACATGCCTTGTGATCCCAGCCGGTTACCCGCCGAATAGCGGTCGCAGCAACCGCTCGGGACAGGAACGCCCGATCCCTCTCCACCTCGGAATTCCGCTGGAGGTCACTCTCGTCGACGAGCCCCCGGTATCCCCGGATCAACGCTTCACGGATCTGGTGCAGCTCCAGCGCCGTCGTCTTGATGGGTCCCCGCCCCGTATTGCCCACAGCCAGTTCTCTCCGCCCGCTCACGTACCCCGATGGCCGCGCTAACCAAGGGTAACCTCGCTAGTCTCTTCCTCGCTGGCTCCTCCACGGACTGCGGCTCCTGCTTCGGCGACCAGTCGTAGCGGAGACGGCAGGGACACGAGGGAGTGTGGAGCTCGGAGGCCTGTCGCTTCCGATGCGTGCGGACTCGGCCTGTCATCGTGGTGCGACCTGCGGACTCGCCACGTTGGTGATCATGCCACCCTTCGGCGTCGGTCTCCTGCTACCAGGCCGGAAGGTCGGGCCCGTCGGCCACGCAGCCCGGCTCGGGTCCTCGAAGCAAGCAGCTGCACCTGCCCGAGGAGTTCCGTGTCCACGACTGGCGGCACAGCAAGGTCACGAACGACCTGGAGGCTGGGGAGAACCCCGTAGAGGTCTCCGTGAATGTCCGGCACCACTCGCCGGGCTACACGATGGCTCGGTACGGGCACTCACGTAGGGACGGAGCGCACCGACTCGCCGACTCCGGTGCGGGGCGACTCGTCCTGTCGTCCCTGATCTGACCTGGTGATTCGCTGGTCGCTGGTCACGCCACCGCCCCGAAACGCAAAGGACCCCAGCCGAAGCTGGGGTCCTGCTGGTGTCCGAGGGGGGACTTGAACCCCCACGCCCGATAAAGGGCACTAGCACCTCAAGCTAGCGCGTCTGCCATTCCGCCACCCGGACAAGGTGTCTGTCTCGCGTCCCTCGCGGGCCGTTCCGACGTGGAAAACATTACCAAACATTCCGGGGTCCTCGATCACACCCCCCGGCGGCCGGGGATCGCCCTTGGGGGAAGCGGGCCGGGGCGCGAGGATGGAGTCAGTTCGGTACTGATCAGTGGGAGGAAGCAGCGTGAGCGAATCGGGCGCGGGCAGGACCGTCTCCGGCGAGGACGAGGTCGTCGACCTCTGCCGGGACCTCATCCGGATCGACACCAGCAACTACGGGGACCACTCGGGGCCCGGCGAACGCAAGGCGGCCGAGTGGGTCGCCGAGCAGCTCTCCGAGGTCGGGCTGGAGCCGCAGATCTTCGAATCGCACAAGGGGCGCGCCTCGACCGTGGCGCGGATCGAGGGCGAGGACCCCTCGAGGCCGGCGCTGCTGATCCACGGGCACACCGACGTGGTCCCGGCCAACGCCGCCGACTGGACCTACGACCCCTTCGCGGGCGAGATCGCCGACGGCTGCGTGTGGGGCCGCGGCGCGGTCGACATGAAGGACATGGACGCGATGACGCTGGCCGTCGTGCGCGACCGCATGCGCAGCGGCCGCAGGCCCCCGCGCGACATCGTGCTGGCCTTCCTCGCGGACGAGGAGGCGGGCGGCACCTACGGCGCCCGGTACCTCGTCGACAAGCACCCCGACCTCTTCGAGGGGGTGACGGAGGCGATCGGCGAGGTCGGCGGCTTCTCGTTCACCGTGAACGAGAACCTGCGGCTGTACCTGGTGGAGACCGCCCAGAAGGGCATGCACTGGATGCGCCTGACGGTGGAGGGCACCGCCGGCCACGGGTCCATGACCAACAACGACAACGCCATCACGGAGCTCTGCGAGGCCGTGGGGCGCCTGGGACGCCACACCTGGCCGGTGCGGGTCACCAAGACCGTCCGGCACTTCCTGGACGAGCTCTCGGACGCGCTGGGCACCCCGCTGGACCCGGACGACATGGACGCCACGCTCGCCAAGCTCGGCGGCATCGCCAAGATGGTCGGGGCGACCCTGCGCAACTCCGCCGCCCCGACCATGCTCGGCGCCGGCTACAAGGTCAACGTCATCCCCGGCCAGGCCACCGCCCACGTGGACGGCCGCTTCCTGCCGGGCTACGAGGAGGAGTTCTTCGCCGACCTCGACCGGATCCTCGGGCCGCGCGTGAAGCGCGAGGACGTCCACGCGGACAAGGCGCTGGAGACGGCCTTCGACGGCAAGCTCGTGGACGCCATGCAGACCGCCCTGAAGGCGCACGACCCGATCGCCCGCGCGGTCCCGTACATGCTCTCCGGCGGTACGGACGCCAAGTCCTTCGACGACCTCGGCATCCGCTGCTTCGGCTTCGCCCCGCTCCAGCTTCCGCCGGAGCTGGACTTCGCCGGGATGTTCCACGGGGTGGACGAGCGGGTGCCGGTGGAGGGTCTGAAGTTCGGCGTCCGGGTGCTCGACCGGTTCATCGACGAGTCCTGAGGCGCGCGGGCGACCGAAGGGGGCGTACCTAACGCACGGGAATCGGGAAGGTGTGCGGAATCCACTGAGAAGAGTGAATGCACTCATACGCTCGTAGCCCCGGTGATCCCTCCTCGTTACAGGTGGTGCGGTCCGCGGCTGGGACCGCGCTTGCCTACTAGGAGGAACAATGCTCAAGAAGGTTGCCGCCGCTGCGGCTGTCACCGGTGGTCTGGTTCTCGCGGGTGCGGGTCTGGCTGTCGCCGACGCTGGTGCCCAGGGTGCGGCCATCGGTTCGCCCGGTGTCCTGTCCGGCAACGTCGTCCAGGTTCCGGTCCACGTTCCCGTGAACGTCTGCGGTAACACGATCTCCGTGATCGGCCTGCTGAACCCGGCCTTCGGCAACACCTGCGTCAACGCCTGACGTTTCTGAAGTTCTCGGCCCCGGAGCGCATTCCAGCGCTCCGGGGCTGCCGGGCTTTAAGGGCCCGATGACGATCTTTCGGCGTACCAGGCGGGGGAGCCTGAGCGGCCAGTGCGCCGACCGGGAGTGCACGTGCGTGCGCGTGCACGACGCACACACCAGGGGACGAAGTACAGATGCGACGACAGGTACAGGTCACCGGCAGGAAGACCTTGATCACCATGGCGGCCGCGGGGGGTCTGCTCGCGCTCGGAGGGGGCTACGCACACGCGGACTCCGGCGCCTCCGGCCGTGCCGCACACTCACCGGGACTGCTGTCCGGGAACGCCCTCGAGGCCCCCGTGGACGCACCGCTGAACGCCTGCGGGAACACGGTGACGGTGGTGGGGGCCCTGAACCCGGCCTTCGGGAACCACTGCGCGAACCTCCCGGGCCGCCCGGGACACCCGCAGCACCCGACCCACCCCCAGCACCCGAACCACCCCGAACACCCGGGCAACCCGCACGAACCGTGCGACGAGGACACCGGCCCGGGGCATCCGGAACACCCGGGTGGCCCCGGCGGTAACGGGAATCCGGGTGGTCCGGGTGGGAACGGCAACCCGGGCGGTCCGGGCGGCAATGGGACCCCGGGCGGTCCGGGCGGACCCGGCGGCAACGGGACCCCGGGAGGTCCCGGCGGAAACGGGACCCCGGGCGGTCCGGGTGGCAACGGCAACCCCGGCGGCCCCGGTGGCAACGGCGCCCCCGGCGGTCCGGGTGCCGGGCAGCAGCCCGGAACTCCCGCCGGACCCGGCGCGGGTACCGGTACGGCTCCCGGCACCGGATCGGTGACCCCGGTGACGCACCCCGCCCAGGGGACCGGCACCGGCACCGGTGCGACCCCGGCCGGGGGACTCGCCGCCACGGGCTCCGGTGACGTCCTCACCGCCGGACTGCCCCTGGCCGCGGGCATGCTGCTGGCCGGCGCCGTGCTCTACCGCCGGGCGCGCAACGCGGCCTGACGGCTCCTCACGACGCGGGTCCCTCCCGGGGACCCGCGTCACCAGGTCGCGCGGACCTGACGGATGATCCGGCGGCGCAGTCGCACGCGGCGACTGCCGTCCCGAAGCAGGGTCAGCCGGTCGAGCTCCCAATGCCCGTACTCGGCGTGTTCGGTCAGCAGGCGGGTCGTTTCCTGACGCGGAACCCCGCGGGGCACGTACAGGTCGACGAATTCGTATTCCGACATCGGATCCATTCTGCTCGGGGTGTCAAGGGCGCGCCCGTGAAGCCCTGCACCGGTCGGCGGCCCCCTGTTCACAGGCTGAACACCGAGCGCGGCACCGGGCCCGGACGTGCTGAACTGGCCGCCGACACCAGCACCACGATCACGAACGGGACCCCGTTGAGAACCCAAGCCGCCGCCTTCGTCTGCATAGCCGCCCTGGCCACCGGATGCTCCACCGGTACTCCTCAGCCGACTCCCACCGTGACAGTGACCCACGCCGTCGAGGCCGGACCGCTCGTGGACGCGTACCGGCGCGGGTGGAACTGGGGCCAGCGCCACTACGTGAAGAACAACAACGACTACGTGGACGACTTGTCGCAGTGCAGGAAGGCCGAAGTCCTGCGGGACCTATACCCCGATCAGCCCCGGATGGACTCCCTCATGGTGGGATGCGCCGACGGCCTGAACACGGACCCGCAGGCGGCGCTCCGCTCCTGAGCGGCAGCTCACTCGCATTCTGCGTGCGGGCAGAGCCCTGCTACGGATAGCGTCTGCACTATGTCTGATGCCGCTCTGCCCACTGTTGCCGAGGTACGCGCCGCCGCCGAGGCGGTCAAGGCCGCGCTCGACCGTCACCTCGCCGCGGTCGAGAGCAGGATCGGGGACGATGATCCGGACGTCTACGCCGCGTTCAAC
Organism: Streptomyces stoeckheimensis; assembly: GCF_045822005.1. Taxonomy (NCBI): domain Bacteria; kingdom Bacillati; phylum Actinomycetota; class Actinomycetes; order Kitasatosporales; family Streptomycetaceae; genus Streptomyces; species Streptomyces stoeckheimensis. The sequence continues at coordinate 7,057,138 of NZ_CP169550.1, forward strand.
GAACTCGCCGCCGCCGCCGAGGAGTACGACGAGCTCCTCTACGACCGCTACGACGAGGTCACCCCGTTCGAGATCCCCACTCCCGAGGACGGGCTCCCGTACACCGGCCCCGCCGAACCCGCCGCCTTCAGCGTGCTCATCCGCCGCGACTACGCCGTCGTCGAACCGGCGCGCCTGATCGCCCAGGCCGAACGCGTCGTCGCGCACGACCGCGAGGCCGAACTCGCCCACGACGGAGGCACCGCCGACGCGCTCGGCGTGCTCTTCGGCGAGTACGAGCCGGATGAAATCGCCTCCCGCGCCAAGGACTTCGGGCTGGAGGAAGGCGATTCCACGCTGTGGATCGCCGCTTCGGAGGAGGTCGCGGAACCGGGGGAGTGGCTCGGTGCGCCGTTCGCGCACATCGATCCGCAGGACGTGATGCACCGGTTCGACGTCAGCTCGGTCTTCGACGACGAAGAGGGCGACGAGGGCGACGACGAGGAGGCCGGGGACGTCGAGCCCGCCGAGCGGGGCCTGACCACGGCCTGACCCCGCCCCGCGCGACACCTCGTACGGAACGCGCGGCGGCCCCCGTCCCACCCGGGACGGGGGCCGCCGCGCGTCCGCTACTCGGGCTGCGCCGACGCGGACTCCACAAGGGCCCTCAGCAGACCCGCCAGGCGGGTCGTACGGGGCTTCGCCGGCACCTCGGCGACCGCGCGCGGCAGTGCCTGGTCCACCCCGTGCACCACCGACAGGTGCCGCTCGGCCCGGCCGAAGGCCGTGTACACCCAGTCCCGGGACAGGGCCTGAGCCGCGTCCCCGGGCAGCACGACGACCGCCGCGGGCCAGCGCGAGCCGACGGCCTGGTGCGCCGTCACCGCCCAGCCGTGCCGCACCTGCGACTCCACCCGCTCCTTCGGTACGACGATCCGCGCGCCCGCGGCTCCGGCCAGGTGCAGCCCCTGGGCGTCGGCCGACACCACCCGGGCCGGCAGCGCACGCCCGGCGGAGGGCACGTGGACCACCCGGTCACCGGGGTCGAAGCCGCCGAACCGGCCGGGACCCGGGTTCAGCCGCTCCTTGAGGGCCGCGTTGAGCGCGCGGGTGCCCGCCGGGCCGCCGTGGCCCGGGGTGATCACCTGGACGGCGTCCGCCGGGATCCCGAAGGCGCGGGGCACCGACTCGGCGACCAGCTGCACGGTGCGGTGCACCGCCTCCCCGGCGTCGCGGACCGGGACGATGACGACCTCCTTGCCGGGGGCGTCGACCTGGTTCAGCTCGCCGACCGCGATTGCGGAGACCAGCTCGCCGATCGGCCCCGGGTCCGGGATCCGGGAGACGAGCTGCGGGCAGGCACGGGCCGCGAGCACATCGGCGAAGACCCGGCCGGGACCCGCGGAGCCCAGCACCGCGGTGTCGCCGGACAGCACCAGGCGTGCCCCGTCGGCGACGGACTCCACCAGCACGGCGGCCGTCTCCACGTCCAGCTGCGGGGCGTCCAGGACGATGAGCAGGTCCAGCGCGAACTGCCCGTCCGCGTCCCGGCCCGGTCCCTCGGCGCCGGACAGCAGACCCGCCACGGTGACGGCCCCCTCGGCCGGGGCGTGCGCGGCCAGGCAGACCCGCAGGCCGAACTCCCGGGCGGCCGCGAACAGCGCGCGGGGCTCGGCGCGGGCGGCCTCCCCGCCGGTGTGGGTGACCAGACCGTGCCCGGCGGCGGCGCGGATCAGCTCGGCGCCGGGGCCGGTGGCGGCCTTGTCCCAGTCGGCGGGGTCCGTGAAGGTGTTGGCGATCCGGGCCAGGCCCTCGGCGAGGCTCTCCTCGGCCATGGCGGAGCCCTCCAGGCCCACCAGGATCCGTACGGGCTGCTCTTCGTCCTCCGCCACGGGCGGGCCGACCGGCTCCTCGAAGGCCAGCGCGGCGCCCTCGCCGACGGCCGCCTCCAGGGCCTGCGCGGGGTCGGGCACGCCGTACTGGGCGAGGGCCGACTCCAGGGTGGGGGCCTCCAGCACGGTGTGGCCCTTGGCGGCGGCCTGTGCCAGCAGCCAGCTCACCAGGGCGGCGGCCCGCCGCTCGTCCCCGGGGCCGGTCGCCTCGGCGCCGAGGAGGGCGCGGGCGAACCCGTCGGCCTGGGTCGGCCGGACCCCGGCGACGGCCAGCAGCCGCCAGGGGGACTCGGCGAGCTGCGCGGCGGCGTCCTCGCCGAGCGCGACGGCGGTCTGCGGGGCGAGGGCCTCGGGGGCTCCGCCCCGCGCCAGGACGGCGCGGATCGCCTGGACGGCGTCGGGGGAGGGGGCGGTGGCCTGCGGCGCGGGTGCGGGGGTGGGTGCGGATGCCGGGGTGCGCGCCGGGGCGGGCGCGGGCGCGGGGGACGGCGTGCGGGGCGCCGGGGGCGCGGTGAACGCGGCGGGGGGCTTGCCGCCGCTCTCCACGGCCCGTACGGCGGCCAGCAGGTCGGCGGCCGTACCGCTGAGCTTGGCGCCGGCCTCCACGGGGGCCTCGCGCTCCGCCTTGCGGCGGGCGATGCGCTCCCGCTCGATCTTCTGGGCGGCCAGTTCCGCGGCGGCTTCGCTGAGCTGAGGCGTGGCCCCGGCGGCCCCGTCCGCGTCGGCGGTCCCGGCGGCCCCGTCGGCGGCTTCCGCTTCCGCTTCCGGGTCGGCGTCCGCACCCCGGTCCGGGTCCGCGGCTTCGCCCTCGCCGGAAGCGTCCGCGACGGGTGCCTCCCCGTCGGGCGTGTCCTCGGGGTCTGCCGGGGCGTGGTCCGCCGCCGGGGGCTCGGGCTCGGCCTCGCCGGAGGCGTCCGCGACGGGTTCGCCCCCGTCCGGGTCCGCGGCTTCGCCGGTGGCGTGCGCGGTGGTTGCGTCCTCGCCGGGGGCGGTCGGGGGTTCCGGGGTGGTGGCAGCGGCGGGCGCCGGGGCCTCCGCGGCAGCGGCGTCGGCAGCGGCGGTGTCGCTCACAAGGTGCTCCAGTCCTGATCGGGGTAGCGGTGGACGGGCGCCGAGACGTCGTCCAGCGCTTGGCGGATCTCCTCCGGAAGACTAAGGGCCTCCACCGACAGGGCCTGCCCGAGCTGCGCCGACGTGCGCGCGCCGACGATCGGCGCGGCCACCCCGGGGCGGTCCCGGACCCAGGCCAGGGCCACGTGGAGCGGGGTCACCGCGAGGCCGTGGGCGGCCGTTGCCACCGCGTCCACGATCCGGCTCGCCGCCTCGTCCAGGTACGGGTCCACGAAGGCGGCCAGGGCCTCCGAGGCGCCCCGGGAGTCCGCGGGGGTGCCCGACCGGTACTTGCCCGTCAGGACGCCCCGGCCGAGGGGGGAGGACGGGAGGAGGGACAGGCCCAGGTCCAGGGCCGCCGGGACCACCTCCCGTTCCACGCCGCGCTGGAGCAGGGAGTACTCCATCTGTGTCGAGGCCAGCCGGGTCCGTACGCCCGGCGCCGCGAGCTGCCAGGTCGCCGCCTTCGCGAGCTGCCAGCCGCTGAAGTTCGACACCCCCGCGTACCGGGCCCGGCCGCTGCTCACCGCGATGTCCAGGGCCTGGAGGGTCTCCTCCAGCGGGGTCCAGGGGTCGAAGGCGTGGACCTGCCAGAGGTCGACGTAGTCCGTGTCCAGACGGGACAGGGAATCGTCCAGGGCGGAGAGGAGGTGGCCGCGCGAGGCGTCGAAACGGCGGTCCGGGTCCGCGACCCCGCCCGCCTTCGTCGCGATCACCAGGTCCCGCCGCGGGACCACGGAACCGATCAACTGCCCGAGGAGGTACTCGGCTTCCCCGCCCCCGTACACGTCGGCGGTGTCCACGAGCGTGCCGCCCGCGTTCCAGAACGTCTTCAACTGCGCGGCCGCTTCCGCCTCGTCCGGTCCGTCCGCCGACCGGCCCCAGGTCAGTGTGCCGAGACCGATCCGGGAGACGCGCAGTCCGGTGCGGCCGAGATGCCTCTGCTCCATGAGGGCTGAGACTACTGCGGCGCTGACGCGGGGCACCCGGGCGCGCTACAGTCCCCGCAGACCCACGTTACTCATCGGTAAACAGGCAAGGGGACCACACATGCGGCTCGGCATCAATCTCGGCTACTGGGGCGCTGGCATGGACGCCGACAACCTGGCCGTCGCGCAGGAGGCCGACCGCCTCGGCTACGACGTCTGCTGGGCCGCGGAGGCCTACGGCTCCGACGCGCCGACCGTCCTCGCCTGGGTCGCGGCCCAGACCGAGCGGATCGACGTGGGCTCCGCCATCATGCAGATCCCGGCCCGCCAGCCCGCCATGACGGCCATGACCGCCGCCACCCTCGACTCCCTCACCAAGGGCCGCTTCCGGCTCGGCCTCGGCGTCTCCGGACCGCAGGTGTCCGAGGGCTGGTACGGCGTGCAGTTCGACAAGCCGCTCGCGCGGACCCGCGAGTACGTGGAGATCGTCCGCAAGGCGATGACCCGCGAGCGGCTCTCGTACGAGGGCGAGCACTGGACGCTGCCGCTGCCCGGCGGGCCGGGCAAGCCGCTCAAGCTGACCGTGCACCCCGAGCGCGAGCACATCCCGCTCTACATCGCCGCCATCGGGCCCAAGAACCTGGAGCAGACCGGCGAGATCGCCGACGGCGCCCTGCTGATCTTCCCGGCCGCCGAGCACCTGGAGGCCACCGCCCTCACCCACATCCGGGCGGGCCGCGAGAAGGCCGGACTGACGATGGAGGGCTTCGACGTCTGCCCGACCGTGCCGCTGGCACTCGGCGACGACGTGAACGCGCTCGCGGACATGTTCCGCCCGTACACCGCCCTGTACGTGGGCGGCATGGGCAGCCGCAAGGCGAACTTCTACAACCAGCTGGCCCAGCGCATGGGCTACGAGAAGGAAGCCGCCGAGGTCCAGGACAAGTACCTGGCCGGCGACAAGGAGGGTGCGGCCGCCGCGATCCCGCACTCGCTGATCGACTCCACCACCCTGCTGGGCCCGGTGGAGCGCATCGCCGACGGGATGCGGGCCTACGCCGAGGCCGGGGTCACCACCCTGACGCTCGCCCCGGCCGGCTTCACCCTGGAGGAGCGGACCGCCGCGCTGCGCGCCGGCGTGGAGGCCATGGAGCGCGCCGGCCTGGCCTGAGCGGAGCCCCGGGCCCGGCGAAGGCCCGGGATCGAGCGGCGTGGAGAAGGAGAAGTCTGCGGCCGTGGTGGGGGCTCGGGGGGTCTTCCCCGCCACGGCCGACACAGCCAACAACGCGCGGGACGGCCCCCGGGTTACGCGCCGGGGGCCGTCTCGGGGGCTTCGTTCATTCGGACGAGTAGCGCGCCCCGCGGGTTGCCCGCCCGGGCGGGCGGAGTTTGACTCGATGCATGCTCTCTGCCCGCAGCCTCTTCCAGGAGATCGTCGAGAACGACGACTCCTTCCAGCTGTTCTGTTCCATCGCCGCCAGCGGGGAGTCCCAGGGCGGCTGGGAGAACGCCCGGATCGCGGCCCTGGTGCCCGAAGGCATGCGCGATCTCGCACCCAAGATCACCCGGCACGGAGCCGACGAGGACAAACACGGCCGGATCTTCAACGCCCTGCTGCGCAAGCGCGGCCTGCCGCCCGTCCCGGTCCCGCCCGAGACCGACTACACGATGCTGCTGGAGCGCCGCGGCATCGGCCTCGCGCACGAGAAGCTCCGCCGCGACGAACCCCTGACCGAGCGCGACATCACCGTCTACCTCGCGCACAGCCGGGTCACCGAACAGCGCGCCGCCGACCAGATGGACATGCTGGTCAAGAACTTCGGAGACCACCCCGAGGTCGGCAAGGCCATCCGCATGATCAGCCACGACGAGGACAACCACCTCGCCTACTGCCACGAGGAGCTGCTGCGCCTCGCCCGGGAGGGCCACGGCCGCACCATCCAGCAGGTGCTGCGGGAGAGCGCGCTCGTCGAGATCGGCGTCTACCGGGACGTGAGCCTGGCCGTCATGGGCCACATGGGGCGGCTCCTGCACTGGCCCGCACCGAAGGCGGCCGTGCTGGCCGCAGGGATCCGGGGGATGTACGCGTACGAGAGGCTGGCCGGCTGGCACCGGATGGTCTCCTTGCGCCAGCCGGACCGCTCGAACGCGCTGGGCGGCCCGGTGACCACGGCGGCCGAGTTCGCGTAGCGGGGCCGGTCGGACGTGAGGGGGCAGGGGTGGTCAGAGCCAGCCGCGGCGTTTGAACAGCCGGTGCAGGCCCAGACACACGGCCACCATCACCAGGACCACCAGCGGATAGCCCCAGCGGTGCTTGAGCTCCGGCATGTGCTCGAAGTTCATCCCGTAGATCCCCGCCACCATCGTCGGGACCGCCGCCATGGCCGCCCAGGCCGAGATCTTGCGCATGTCGTCGTTCTGCCGGACCCCCATCTGCGCCAGGTGCGCGGCCAGCGCGTCCGAGAGCAGCCGGTCCAGGCCCTCGATGTACTCGTTCGCCTTGGTCAGGTGGTCGGCGACGTCGCGGAAGAACGGCTGCGCGTGCTCGTGCACGAAGGGCACGTTCCCGAAGGCGAGCCGGTCCATCGGCGCGAGCAGCGGACTCGTGGCCCGGCGGAACTCCAGGACCTGCCGCTTGAACCCGTAGATCCGGGCGGCGGTGTTCTTGCTGTCCGAGGGGTTCGGGGCGAAGACCTCCGCCTCCAGCTCCTCCAGATCCGCCTGGAGCTCGGCGGCCACCTCGATGTAGTGGTCCACCACCGCGTCCGAGACCGCGTACAGCACCGCCGTCGGGCCGTGCTTCAGCACGTCGGGCTCGTGCTCCAGCCGGTGGCGTACGGCCGCCAGCGCGGCCCCCTCGCCGTGCCGGACCGTGACGACGAAGGAGTCGCCGATGAAGAGCATCAGCTCGCCCGTGCTCACCGTGTCCGACGCCTCGTCGTACATCACCGGCTTGAGGACCACGAACAGCGAATCGTCGTAGACCTCCATCTTCGGCCGCTGGTGCGCGGTCAGCGCGTCCTCCACCGCCAGCGGGTGCAGCCCGAACTCCTGGCTGACGTGCTCGAACTCCTTCTCCGTCGGCTCGTACATGCCCACCCAGAGAAAGGCGTCGCCGGTGGCCCGCGCCTCGTCGAGGGCATCGGAGAAGTCGTCGGGCGCCGCGGAGCGGCGGCCTTCGCGGTACATGGCGCAGTCCACAATCACTCGCGCATTGTTCCCTGCCAGGGCCCCGACCGCACGCCGGCGGCACCGCTTACCCTTCTGCCATGGCCACGCTGATCCTCGTACGACACGGGCGGTCCACCGCCAACACCGCAGGGCTGCTCGCCGGATGGACCCCGGGGGTGACCCTCGACGAGCACGGAGCCGCACAGGCCGCCGCGCTGCCCGGGCGGCTCGCCGCCGTGCCCCTCGCCGCAGCCGTCACCAGCCCGCTGGAGCGGTGCGCCGAGACCCTGGCCCCGCTGCTGGCGGCCCGGCCCGGACTCGCCCTGCACACCGACGAGCGGATCGGCGAGTGCCACTACGGCGACTGGTCGGGCCGCAAACTCTCGGAACTGTCCGAAGAACCGCTGATGCGCATCGTCCAGCAGCACCCCTCGGCCGCCGCCTTCCCCGGCGGCGAGTCCATGCGCGCCATGCAGGCCCGCGCCGTGGACGCCGTCCGCGACTGGAACGCGCGGATCGAGGAGGAGCACGGCACTGACGCCGTGTTCCTGATGTGCTCGCACGGCGACATCATCAAGTCCCTTGTCGCGGACGCCCTCGGCATGCACCTGGACCTCTTCCAGCGGATCCACGTCGACCCCTGCTCGGTCACCGCGATCCGCTACACGCCGACCCGGCCCTTCCTGCTCCGGCTCGGCGACACCGGCGACTTCGCCTCCTTCGCACCCCGCGAAAAGGGCTCGCCGGACGCCGCGGCGGCCCAGGACGACACGGAAGCGGGCGGCGAGGCGGTCGTAGGGGGTGGTGCGGGCGCGGTGTGATCGAACGGCGCAGTAGGGTGGACGGGCCAACCCATGGGCGCAGCCCTGCCCCTGCTGCCGACGCTTGGAGACTGGACGTGCCCCGTCAGGTGTTCCTCTACGACCCACCGGACCGTTTCGTGGCCGGCACGGTCGGCCTGCCTGGACGCCGTACGTTCTTCCTACAGGCCTCCACCGGCCCCCGCGTCACCTCCGTCTCCCTGGAGAAGACCCAGGTGGCGGCGCTCGCGGAACGGATGGAAGAGCTGCTGGACGAGGTCGTACGGCGTACCGGGGGCAATGCCCCCGTCCCGGCCGTGGCCCCTGCCGAGGCGACCGACACCGCCCCCCTCGACGTCCCCGTCGAGGAGGAGTTCCGCGTCGGCACCATGGCCCTGGCCTGGGACGGCGAGGACCAGCGCATGATCGTCGAGGCGCAGGCCCTGGTGGAACTCGACGCCGACTCGGAGGAGGACCTCGCCGAGGCGGAGGAGCGGCTGCTCCAGGACGAGGAGAACGGTCCGCCGATGCTCCGGGTCCGCCTCACCGGCGCCCAGGCCCGGGCCTTCACCAAGCGGGCCCTGGACGTGGTCAACGCGGGCCGGCCGCCGTGCCCGCTGTGCAGCCTCCCGCTGGACCCCGAAGGGCACGTCTGCCCGCGCCAGAACGGCTACCGGCGCCAAGCGTGAACGCAACGGGGGGAACGGCGGAAGTGGAAGAACTGCTGGCCCACGGGGAACTCACCGTCGTCGGCCGGATCCGGGAGGCGTCCAACGCCGTCCTGCTGTGCACCGTCACGCACGGGGGCGCGAGCACCGACTGCGTGTACAAGCCGGTCAAGGGCGAGCGCCCGCTGTGGGACTTCCCCGACGGCAACCTCGCCCAGCGCGAAGTCGCCGCCTACCTGGTCTCCGAGGCCACCGGCTGGGGCCTCGTACCCCCGACCGTGCTGCGCGACGGACCGTACGGCGAGGGCATGGTCCAGCAGTGGATCGAGACCGGGGAGTCCCCGGAGGCCGAGCTGCTCGCGCTCGTGGACGGCGAGGAGGCGGGGGAGGGCTGGAGGCCCGTCGCCTTCGCCGAGGTCGGCGAGGGCCGCACCGCGCTCCTCGTGCACGCCGACGACGAACGGCTGCGCCGCATGTCCGTCCTCGACGCCGTGATCAACAACGGCGACCGCAAGGGCGGCCACCTGCTGCCCGCCCCCGACGGACGCCTCTACGGCATCGACCACGGCGTGACCTTCCACACCGAGGACAAACTGCGCACCCTGCTCTGGGGCTGGGCGGGGGAGCCGCTGACGGAGGAAGCGGGGTCCGTCCTGACCGCCCTGGAGGCCGCACTGGCCGCCGGGCAGCCCCTCGCCACCCGACTGGCCGAACTGGTCACCACCGCCGAGCTGGCCGCCGTACGGGCCCGCGTGGCCCTGCTGCTGCGCACCGGGAAGCATCCGCAGCCCTCGGGGCAGTGGCCCGCGATCCCCTGGCCGCCCGTCTGACCGAGCCGGGGCACGCGGCGGGGCACACGCACAGAACCGGCCATGGCGCAAGAGTGCCGATCCGGACAACAGTGCAGGTCCGGTTCGTTTTCGGAACACCCGTCCGGTTAGGCTCGAGACATGCATGCCTGGCCCGCTTCTGAGGTCCCCGCCCTGCCTGGCAAGGGCCGCGACCTCCAGATCCACGACACCGCGACCCAAGGGGCGATCACCCTCGCCCCCGGTCCCGTCGCCCGTATCTACGTCTGCGGGATCACCCCGTACGACGCGACGCACATCGGTCACGCGGCGACCTACAACGCGTTCGACCTCGTGCAGCGCGTGTGGCTCGACACCAAGCGGCAGGTCATCTACGTCCAGAACGTCACGGACGTCGACGATCCCCTGCTGGAGCGGGCCCTGCGCGACAACCAGGACTGGACCGAGCTCGCCGAACGCGAGACGGCTCTCTTCCGTGAGGACATGACCGCTCTGCGGATGCTGCCGCCGCAGCACTACATCGGCGCCGTCGAGGCCATACCCGGCATCGTGCCGCTGGTCGAGCGGCTGCGCGACGCGGGCGCCGCCTACGAGCTGGACGGCGACGTCTACTTCTCGGTGGAGTCCGACCCGAACTTCGGCAAGGTGTCCAACCTGGACGCCGAGGCGATGCGGCTGCTGTCGGCCGAGCGGGGCGGCGACCCCGACCGCGCGGGCAAGAAGAACCCGCTCGACCCGATGCTGTGGATGGCTGCCCGCCCGGGCGAGCCGAGCTGGGACGGCGGCTCGCTGGGCCGCGGCCGGCCCGGCTGGCACATCGAGTGCGTGGCCATCGCCCTGGACCACCTGGGGATGACCTTCGACATCCAGGGCGGCGGCTCCGACCTGGCCTTCCCGCACCACGAGATGGGTGCCTCGCACGCCCAGGTCCTGACGGGCGAGTTCCCGATGGCCAAGGCGTACGTACACGCCGGGATGGTCGCCCTGCACGGCGAGAAGATGTCGAAGTCCAAGGGCAACCTGGTCTTCGTATCGGCGCTGCGCCGGGCGGGCGTGGACCCGGCGGCGATCCGCCTGGCCCTGCTCTCGCACCACTACCGCGCGGACTGGGAGTGGACCGACGAGGTCCTCGCGGAGGCGGTGGCCCGGCTGGGGCGCTGGCGCGCGGCCGTCTCCCGCCCCGACGGCATCCCGGCGGACGACCTGGTCGAGGAGGTCCGCGAGGCCCTCTCCAACGACCTGAACGCGCCTGCTGCTCTCGCGGCCGTGGACCGCTGGGTCGAGCGCCAGCTCGTCACCGACGGAGACGACGAGTCGGCCCCGGGCCTGGTCTCCCGCACGGTCGACGCCCTGCTGGGCGTGGCCCTGTAACCGGAAATTCCAGCCCCTCCGGCGTGTGAGGAGCGGGGTCCGGGGCGGAGCCCCGGGAAACGGCGAAAGGGCGGGGCGGGGAGAAATAATCCCCGCCCCGCCCTTTCGCGGTCCGCCTGGCTACGCCTCCGGAGGCGTCTCGTCCTCGTCCGGGCCGGTGGCCGGCGGTTCCTCCACCGGCTCCGGGTCCAGCTTCCGCTTCGGCGGCCGCGTCAGCCCACCGGAGGTGTCCCGCAAGTACGACCCGTCACCCGGCTCCGCGCCTGCGGAGGGATCCCGCCGCCGCAGGTACCGCTCGAACTCCCGGGCGATCGCGTCCCCGGACGCCTCCGGCAGGTCGGCGGTGTCCCGCGCTTCCTCCAGCGTCTGGACGTACTCCGCCACCTCGCTGTCCTCGGCGGCCAGTTGGTCCACGCCCAGCTGCCACGCCCGCGCGTCCTCGGGGAGTTCGCCCAGCGGGATCCGGATGTCGATCAGGTCCTCGAGGCGGTTCAGCAGGGCCAGCGTGGCCTTCGGGTTCGGCGGCTGGGACACGTAGTGCGGCACCGCCGCCCACAGGGACACCGCCGGTACCCCGGCATGGGTGCAGGCCTCCTGGAGGATGCCCACGATCCCGGTCGGGCCCTCGTACTTGGTCTCCTCCAGGTCCATCGTCCGCGCCAGATCCGCGTCCGAGGTCACCCCGCTGACCGGCACCGGGCGGGTGTGCGGGGTGTCGCCCAGCAGCGCCCCCAGGATGACGACCATCTCCACGCCCAGTTCGTGGGCGAAGCCCAGGATCTCGTTGCAGAACGAACGCCACCGCATGGACGGTTCGATGCCCCGCACCAGCACCAGGTCGCGCGGTTTCGTCCCGCCGATCCGGACCACCGACAGCCGGGTCGTCGGCCACGTGATCTTGCGCACCCCGTTGTCCAGCCACACCGTCGGCCGGTTGACCTGGAAGTCGTAGTAGTCCTCGGCGTCCAGAGCCGCGAAGACCTCGCCCTTCCACTCCCGGTCCAGGTGTGCGACCGCACCGGAGGCCGCGTCACCCGCGTCGTTCCAGCCCTCGAACGCGGCCACCATGACCGGGTCGATCAGCTCGGGCACGCCCTCAAGCTCGATCACCCAGGTCTCCTTCCGAAGTTCCCTTGTGTACGTGGGTCAGCCTAAGCCTTGATGAGGCACCGGCCACAGCCCACGACAGAGGGGCGGTTCCCCCTGGAACCGCCCCTCTGCCCATTCACGCCACCGGCTATGCCTTGTGGGCCAGCATCTCCTCGACGCGGCCGCGCACTTCGGCGCTGTCCAGACCGCGGATCGTCACCGTCGTACGGCGGCGCAGCACGTCGTCCGCCGTCTCGGCCCACTCGTTGTCCCGGGCGTAGGCGACCTGCGCCCAGATCTCCGGCCCGTCCGGGTGGATCCGCTCGGCCAGCGCCGGGTCCTCGTTGGCGAGGCGCGCGATGTCGAAGGCCAGCGAACCGTAGTGCGAGGCCAGGTGGCGCGCGGTCAGCGGGTCCATCCGGGAGCCCGGCTCGCGGTCCACGAGCAGCCGGTGCGCCACCGCGTTCGGGTTGGCGACACCGGGCAGCGCGATCCGTCGTACGAGCGACTTCACCGGCTCCATGTCCTCGGTCAGCGGGCTGCCCGGCAGCTTGGCCAGCTTGTCCATGACCACGCGGCCGATGTGCCGGTACGTGGTCCACTTGCCGCCGGCCACCGACAGCATGCCGCCCGCGCCCTCGGAGACGACCGTCTCGCGCTTGGCCTTCTCGACCCCGCCGGGGCCGCCGGGCAGCACGCGCAGGCCCGCGAAGGCGTACGTCATCAGCGAGCGGTCCAGATCCGCGTCGTTCACCGAGAAGGCCGCCTCGTCCAGGATCTGCTGGATGTCGGCCTCGGTGGCGCGCACGTCCGCCGGGTCGCCCTCGTACACCTCGTCCGTGGTGCCCAGGAGCAGCTGGTCCTCCCACGGCAGGGCGAAGGTGATGCGGTACTTGTCGATCGGGGTGGCCATGGCGGCCTTCCACGGCGACTTGCGCTTCATCACGATGTGCGCGCCCTTGGAAAGGCGGATGGACGGCATCGAGTGCTTGTCCTCCATGCGCCGCAGGTGGTCCACCCACGGGCCGGTGGCGTTCAACACGACACGGGCGTCCACACCGAACTCGGTGCCGTCCAGGCGGTCCTTGAGCTCGGCGCCCGAGACCCGGCCGCGCGTCATGCGCAGACCGGTGACCTCGGCGTGGTTCAGGACGACCGCGCCCGACTCGACGGCCGCGCGGACCGTCATCACGGCGACGCGCGAATCGTTCATCTGGTGGTCGTAGTAGACCGCGACGGCCTTGAGGTCGTCCGTCTTCAGACCCGGGTTGTCGGCGGCGGCACGGGCCGGAGAAATGATCTTGCCCATGCCGTCGCCGAAGCCCGACAGCGCCGAGTACGCGAACACGCCCGCGCCCAGCTTCGCCGCGCCCACCGGACCGCCCTTGTACACCGGGAGGTAGAAGGTGAGCGGGTTGACCAGGTGCGGGGCCACGTCCTTGGCCAGGACCCGGCGCTCGTGGTGGTTCTCGGCGACCAGCTTGACCGAACCGGTCTGCAGGTAGCGCAGGCCGCCGTGGACGAGCTTGGAGGAGGCCGAGGAGGTGGCGCCGGCGAAGTCGCCGGCGTCCACCATGGCGACCCGCAGACCCGACTGCGCGGCGTGCCAGGCCACCGAGGTGCCCAGGATGCCACCGCCGATGACCAGCAGGTCGTACGTGGCCTTGGCCAGCTGCTCACGGGTCTCGGCACGGCTCGCGTTCGAACCGGCGGTCGGGTGCGTACCCAGGGTGGGAACGCTCTGCAGGGTGCTCATATCCGTTGACTCCTACTTACTCGTCGCATTGCGCCGGCCGTGCGGTCAGCTGGCGTCTTCGTCGTCGACCCAGCCCATGGACCGCTCGACGGCCTTGAGCCAGCTCTTGTACTCGCGCTCCCGCTGCTCGGCGGGCATCCGCGGGGTCCACTCCGCCGCGCGGCGCCAGTTGGCGCGCAGGGCGTCGGTGTCGGGCCAGAAGCCGACGGCCAGGCCGGCGGCGTAGGCCGCGCCGAGGCAGGTGGTCTCGGCGACCATCGGGCGCACCACGGGGGCGTCCAGGAAGTCCGAGAGCGTCTGCATCAGCAGGTTGTTGGAGGTCATGCCGCCGTCGACCTTGAGGGCGGCGAGCTCGACGCCCGAGTCCTTGGTCATGGCGTCGGTGATCTCGCGGGTCTGCCAGGCGGTGGCCTCCAGGACGGCACGGGCGATGTGCGCCTTGGTGACGTACCGGGTGAGGCCGGTGATCACGCCGCGGGCGTCGGAGCGCCAGTACGGGGCGAACAGGCCGGAGAAGGCCGGCACGAAGTACGCGCCGCCGTTGTCCTCGACGGAGGAGGCCAGGGTCTCGATCTCGGCCGCGGACTTGATCAGGCCCATCTGGTCGCGCATCCACTGGACGAGCGAGCCGGTGACGGCGATGGAGCCCTCCAGCGCGTAGACCGGCTGCTGGTCGCCGATCTGGTAGCCGACCGTGGTCAGCAGGCCGCTGTAGGAGTTGATGATCTTGTCGCCGGTGTTCATGAGCATGAACGTTCCGGTGCCGTACGTGGACTTCGCCTCGCCCTCGGCGAAACAGGTCTGGCCGAACAGCGCGGCCTGCTGGTCGCCGAGCGCCGAGGCGACCGGGACGCCCGCGAGGACGCCCTCCTTGACGTGGCCGTAGACCTCGGCGGAGGACTTGATCTCCGGGAGGACGTTGAGCGGCACGTCCATGGACTCGGCGATCTTCTCGTCCCAGGCCAGGGTGTGCAGGTTCATCAGCATGGTGCGCGAGGCGTTGGTGACGTCGGTGACGTGCACACCGCCCTGGGCGCCGCCGGTGAGGTTCCAGATGACCCAGGAGTCCATGGTGCCGAAGAGGATGTCCCCGGCCTCGGCGCGCTCGCGCAGGCCCTCGACGTTGTCGAGCAGCCAGCGGACCTTGGGGCCGGCGAAGTAGCTCGCCAGCGGCAGGCCGGTCTCGCGGCGGAAGCGGTCCTGGCCGACGTTGCGGCCGAGCTCCTTGCACAGGGCGTCGGTGCGGGTGTCCTGCCAGACCAGCGCGTTGTGGACCGGCTCGCCGGTGTTCTTGTCCCACAGCACGGTGGTCTCGCGCTGGTTGGTGATGCCGACGGCCTTGACGTCCGCCGCGGTGATCTCCGCCTTCGCGATGGCCGAGGCGACGACCTCCTGGACGTTGGTCCAGATCTCGGTGGCGTCGTGCTCGACCCAGCCCGGCTTCGGGAAGATCTGCTCGTGCTCCTTCTGGTCGACGGCGACGATGCGGCCGTCACGGTCGAAGACGATGCAGCGGGAGGAGGTGGTGCCCTGGTCGATCGCGGCGATGAAGGGGCCGGTGCTGGTGGTCATGGTGGCTGCTCCTGGCAGGTGTCGAAGTAGGCGGAATCAGAATGGCGGTGCGGGAGGTGCCGTGGTGCCGATTGCTGATCAGGCGAACGCGATGTTGTACAGACCGCCGGCGAGCGCGGCGCCCGCGAGGGGGCCGAGGACCGGGATCCAGGAGTAGCCCCAGTCCGAGCCGCCCTTGTTGGGCAGCGGCAGCAGGGCGTGGACGATGCGCGGGCCGAGGTCGCGGACCGGGTTGATGGCGTAGCCGGTCGGGCCGCCGAGCGAGAGGCCGATGCCGACCACCACGAACGAGGTGATCAGGACGCCGATCACGCCGAGGCCCTTGCCGTCGTCCTGCAGGCCCTGGGTCAGGATGGCCAGGACCAGGACGGCGGTGCCGATGATCTCGGTCGTCAGGTTCTGGACGACGTTGCGGATCTCGGGGCCCGTGGAGAAGATCCCGAGCACCGGGCCGGCCACGTCGTGCGGGTGCGGGTCCTCGGGGCCGAGCTTCGCGTCACGGATGTGCTCCGGGTCGGACAGGTGCGCCCGGAACTGGCCGTAGTAGGCGAGCCACATCAGAACCGCGCCGATCATGGCGCCGAGCAGCTGGCCGGCGAAGTAGACCGGAACGTCGCCCCAGGCGCCGTCCTTGATCGCGATGCCGACGGTGACCGCCGGGTTCAGGTGTGCACCGGAGAGCGGTGCGGAGACGTAGGCGGCGATCAGGACGGCGAAACCCCAGCCGAAGGTGATCGCGAGCCAGCCGGCGCCGCGGGCCTTGGAGCTCTTGAGCGTCAGTGCGGCGCACACGCCGCCACCGAGCAGGGTGAGCAGGGCGGTACCGATGGTCTCGCCGATGAAGATGTCGGAGCTGGACACCCGCGACTCCTTTGTCGTTCAGGGGTGGTGGCCGCCGGGTCCCTCCGGCGGTCCACGCACTCGGTGAGTGCTGCACCGGTCCTTGGCCTTGCCACACCCTAACGCGTATTGCCGGTAGGTGTTCGGCATTGCCGACCGATGAACGGCAGTTTTCCGCCCAGGTGAAGTGGGCGTCAAGAGTTGACCAGGCCAATGAGCCGGATCGTTACCGGCCGGTGCGATCGAACAAATTAGGCCATTCGTTGATCATCAAACGCCAAGAACCACCCAAATGCCACTTTTGCGCGGCCATTGGGTGGTTCGGGCGAAGCGATGAGGTCATGCCAAGGTCAGAACCGGCCCGCCCCGAGATCGCGCGAAACCGCCCGCGCACAGTCCCGTACGGAGGCCACCAGCGACGCCCGGGGCTCTCCGGACTCCCCGCACACCCGCTCCACGGCCCCCGCGACGGCCACCGCGCCGACCGGCATCCTGCGGCGGTCGTGGATCGGCGCCGCCACCGAGGCGATCCCGTCCCAGGTCTCCTCGATGTCACTGGCCCAGCCGCGGGCCCGGATCAGGTCCAGGACCTCCTCGAAGCCCACGCCGTCCGTGACCGTCCGCGGGGTGAAGGACTCCCGCTCCACCTCGAGGACCTGCGTGTGCGCCACCGGGTCGTACGCCGACAGCACCTTGCCCAGGGCCGTGGAATGCAGCGGCTGCATGGCCCCCACCTCCAGCACCTGACGGCTGTCGTCGGGCCGGAACACGTGGTGCATGATCAGCACCCCGCTCTTGTGTAGCACCCCCACGTACACGCTCTCCCCACTCGCGCGGGCCAGATCGTCCGTCCACACCAGGGCGCGCGCCCGCAGCTCGTGGACGTCCAGATAGCTGTTGCCCAGGCGGAGCAGCTCCGCGCCGAGCTGGTAGCGGCCCGAAGCCGGGTCCTGCTCCACGAAGCCCTCGGCCTGCAGCGTGCGCAGGATCCCGTGCGCCGTGCCCTTGGCCAGGCCAAGGGAGGAGGCGACGTCCGAGAGCCCCAGCCGGCGCTCGCCGCCCGCCAGGAGCCGCAGCATCGCAGCGGCTCGTTCGAGCGACTGGATGTTCCGTGCCATCGCGCAGCCTCCTGCTGACGTAGTTCGACAATGCTGAACACTATCGGTCGATGCCGACTTTGTGCATGATGAGGGCAGAGTCCACCGATACGAGTGGCCCAGGACACCCCGGCCGGAAGTCGCCGCCGCACGGGCACAGAATGCAGTCCGCCACGTGGGACACCCTCACCGGGGCCGGGTATGCACCGTTACCCTGGCCGCGTGCACCCTTGACACAGAGGGGGTGCAAAGCCGACAGCCGTCGCATCCCAGGGAGCTCAACCATGGCCTCGTTGCCGAACCCGCCCGCAGACACCCAGACCCGGGCCGATGCCCTCCGCCTGGCACTGAAGACCCGCGTGGTCGTCGCCGACGGAGCCATGGGAACCATGCTCCAGGCCCAGGACCCCACCCTGGACGACTTCGAACAGCTCGAAGGCTGCAACGAGGTCCTCAACGTCACGCGTCCCGACATCGTGGCCAATGTGCACCGTGAGTACTTCGAGGCTGGTGTCGACTGCGTCGAGACCAACACCTTCGGCACGAACTACGCGGCCCTCGCCGAGTACGACATCGCGGAGCGCAACCATGAGCTGTCGGTGGCCGGCGCCCGGATCGCCCGTGAGATCGCCGACGAGTTCACCGTCTCCACCGGGCAGCAGCGCTGGGTGCTGGGCTCGATGGGCCCGGGCACGAAGCTGCCCACCCTGGGTCACATCGATTACGGAACCATCCGCGACGCCTACCAGATCAACGCCGAGGGCTTGATCACCGGTGGCGCCGACGCGCTCCTCGTGGAGACCACTCAGGATCTTCTGCAGACGAAGTCGTCCATCGTGGGTGCCCGCCGTGCCATGGAGGCCCTCGGTGTCTCCGTCCCGCTGATCTGCTCGGTGACGGTGGAGACCACCGGCACGATGCTCCTCGGCTCGGAGATCGGCGCCGCGCTGACCGCGCTGGAGCCCCTGGGCATCGACATGATCGGCCTGAACTGCGCCACTGGCCCCGCCGAGATGAGCGAGCACCTGCGCTACCTCGCGCGCAACTCCCGCATCCCGCTCTCCTGCATGCCCAACGCCGGCCTGCCCGTCCTCGGCAAGAACGGCGCGCACTACCCGCTGTCCGCGAGCGAGCTCGCCGACGCCCAGGAGACCTTCGTCCGGGACTACGGGCTGTCGCTGGTCGGCGGCTGCTGCGGCACCACCCCCGAGCACCTGCGCCAGGTCGTCGAGCGCGTCCGCGGCCTGAACCCGGCCGTCCGCGACCCCCGCCCCGAGCCCGGCGCCTCCTCGCTCTACCAGACCGTCCCCTTCCGCCAGGACATCTCGTACATGGCGATCGGTGAGCGCACGAACGCCAACGGGTCGAAGAAGTTCCGTGAGGCCATGCTCGAAGCCCGCTGGGACGACTGCGTGGAGATGGTCCGCGACCAGATCCGCGAGGGCGCGCACATGCTCGACCTGTGCGTGGACTACGTCGGCCGTGACGGCGTCGCCGACATGCGGGAGCTCGCCGGACGCTTCGCGACCGCCTCCACCCTGCCCATCGTCCTGGATTCCACGGAGGTTCCCGTCCTCCAGGCGGGCCTGGAGAAGCTCGGCGGCCGCGCCGTCATCAACTCGGTGAACTACGAGGACGGCGACGGCCCGGAGTCCCGTTTCGCGAAGGTCACCGGCCTGGCCCAGGAACACGGCGCCGCGCTGATCGCGCTGACCATCGACGAGGAGGGCCAGGCCCGGACCGTCGAGCACAAGGTCGCCATCGCCGAGCGCCTCATCGAGGACCTGACCGGGAACTGGGGGATCCTCGAGTCGGACATCCTCATCGACACCCTGACCTTCACCATCTGCACCGGTCAGGAGGAGTCGCGCAAGGACGGCATCGCCACGATCGAGTCGATCCGTGAGCTCAAGCGCCGCCACCCCGACGTCCAGACCACGCTCGGCCTCTCCAACATTTCCTTCGGTCTCAACCCGGCCGCCCGCGTCCTGCTGAACTCGGTCTTCCTCGACGAGTGCGTCAAGGCGGGCCTGGATTCCGCGATCGTGCACGCGTCGAAGATCCTGCCGATCGCCCGGTTCGACGACGAACAGGTCACCACCGCCCTCGACCTGATCTACGACCGGCGCGCCGAGGGCTACGACCCGCTGCAGAAGCTGATGGCCCTCTTCGAGGGCGTCAACACGAAGTCGATGAAGGCCGGCCGCGCCGAGGAACTCCTCGCGCTGCCGCTCGACGAGCGTCTGCAGCGCCGCATCATCGACGGTGAGAAGAACGGTCTGGACGCCGATCTCGACGAGGCCCTCCAGACCCGCCCCGCCCTCGACATCGTCAACGACACCCTGCTGGAGGGCATGAAGGTCGTCGGCGAGCTGTTCGGCTCCGGCCAGATGCAGCTGCCGTTCGTCCTGCAGTCCGCCGAAGTCATGAAGACCGCGGTGGCTCATCTGGAGCCGCACATGGAGAAGAGCGACGACGAGGGCAAGGGCA
Source organism: Streptomyces stoeckheimensis (assembly GCF_045822005.1). Taxonomy (NCBI): domain Bacteria; kingdom Bacillati; phylum Actinomycetota; class Actinomycetes; order Kitasatosporales; family Streptomycetaceae; genus Streptomyces; species Streptomyces stoeckheimensis. The sequence goes on from NZ_CP169550.1 coordinate 7,076,711, forward strand.
CCATCGTCCTGGCCACCGTCCGTGGCGACGTCCACGACATCGGGAAGAACCTCGTCGACATCATCCTGACCAACAACGGCTACAACGTGGTCAACATCGGTATCAAGCAGCCGGTCTCCGCGATCCTCGAAGCCGCGCAGGAACACAAGGCCGACGTCATCGGCATGTCCGGTCTGCTGGTCAAGTCCACGGTGATCATGAAGGAGAACCTGGAGGAGCTCAACCAGCGCAAGCTGGCGGCCGACTACCCGGTCATCCTCGGCGGCGCCGCCCTCACCCGCGCCTACGTCGAACAGGACCTCCACGAAATCTACGAGGGCGAGGTCCGCTACGCCCGCGACGCCTTCGAAGGCCTGCGCCTCATGGACGCCCTCATCGCCGTGAAGCGCGGAGTCCCCGGCGCCAGCCTGCCCGAACTCAAGCAGCGCCGCGTCGCCAAGCGCGACACTCCGCTCCAGGTCGAGGAGACCGAAGAGCCCGGCGGCCGCTCGGACACCTCCACCGACAACCCCGTCCCCACCCCGCCGTTCTGGGGCACCCGCGTCGTCAAGGGCATCCCGCTCAAGGACTACGCCTCCTGGCTCGACGAGGGCGCCCTGTTCAAGGGCCAGTGGGGCCTCAAGCAGGCCCGCGCCGGCGGAGCCACCTACGAGGAGCTCGTCGAGAGCGAGGGCCGCCCGCGCCTGCGCGGCCTCCTGGACAAGCTGCACACCGAGAACCTCCTCGAGGCCGCCGTCGTCTACGGCTACTTCCCCTGCGTCTCCAAGGGCGAGGACCTGATCATCCTCGACGAAGCCGGCAACGAGCGGACCCGCTTCACCTTCCCGCGCCAGCGCCGCGGCCGCCGCCTGTGCCTCGCCGACTTCTTCCGCCCCGAAGAGTCCGGCGAGACCGACGTCGTCGGCCTCCAGGTCGTCACCGTCGGCTCCAAGATCGGCGAAGCCACGGCCAAGCTGTTCGAGTCCGACTCCTACCGCGACTACCTGGAGCTCCACGGCCTCTCCGTCCAGCTCGCCGAGGCCATGGCCGAGTACTGGCACGCCCGCGTCCGCGCCGAGCTCGGCTTCGGCGGCGAGGACCCCGCCAAGGTCGAGGACATGTTCGACCTGAAGTACCGCGGCGCCCGCTTCTCCCTCGGCTACGGCGCCTGCCCCGACCTGGAGGACCGCGCCAAGATCGCCGACCTCCTCCAGCCCGAGCGCATCGGCGTCCACCTCTCCGAGGAGTTCCAGCTCCACCCCGAGCAGTCCACCGACGCCATCGTCATCCACCACCCCGAAGCCAAGTACTTCAACGCACGCTGAGACGCCTCGACGCACGCCGAGACGTAATTCAACGCACATCGAGACGGACCGGCGTACACTAGTCGGTCCCATACAGGCCGGTCACCTGTTCCCCCGGACACGCCCCCGGAGGTGAGGTGACCGGCCTTCTCGTCCCCAACGGACCCCCCGAAAGGTGCGCGCATGACGAGCACAGTCCCCGCCCCCGTCGCCCGTACGGCCGACGGGCACGCCCTGCAGGCGGTGCTGCTCGACATGGACGGCACCCTCGTCGACACCGAGGGCTTCTGGTGGGAGATCGAAGTCGGCGTCTTCGGCGAACTCGGCCACCGCCTCGACGAATCCTGGCGCGACGTCGTCGTCGGCGGCCCCATGACCCGCAGCGCCGGCTTCCTCATCGAATCCACCGGCGCCGACATCGGCCTCGCCGAACTCACGGTCCTGCTCAACGAGCGCTTCGAAGCCCGCATCGCCGACCGCGTACCCCTCATGCCCGGCGCCGAACGCCTCCTGAGCGAACTGGCCCGGCACAACGTCCCCACCGCCCTGGTCTCCGCCTCCCACCGGCGCGTCATCGACCAGGTCCTGCTCACCCTCGGCCGCGACCGCTTCACCATGACCGTCGCCGGCGACGAGGTCACGCGCACCAAGCCGCACCCCGACCCCTACCTCCTCGCCGCCCACACCCTCGGCGCCCACCCCTCCCGCTGCGCCGTCATCGAGGACACCGCCACCGGCGTCGCCGCCGCCGAAGCCGCCGGATGCAGGGTCGTCGCCATCCCCTCCGTGGGCCGGATCGCACCCGCCCCGGGCCGCACCATCGTCGGCTCCCTCGAAGACGTCGACCTGCCCTTCCTGCGCTCCCTCATCACTCCGCTGAACTGACCGCGCACGCTCCGTACCGGGAGATCCGACCCCAGGACCAAGGTCCCGCGGGCGGATCTCCCGTGCACTTCCCCGGAGGCCGAAATTCCATCCCTACCGGGGGAGTTGTCCCGGGTGACCTTTGTCACCCGCAAAGACCCCTTCGCACCACTGCGCGCCCTCCCGCGCCACCCCTTGTGTCCCCATTGATCAGCACCTGACCGAATCTGCGCACCACCCCGCGCACACCGCCCGGTCAACTCCCGCAACAGAGCGACAACACCCCCGCTCCACACGGTTCAAGCCACCCCTCCGCAGGCCACTAATGTCGATGCGGGCACTGCGCCGCACCTCAGCCGTCCCGGACACACACCCCTGTTTCCGGAACCGCGTGGACCGATCGTCACACCACCGGCCCGATCGTTCCGCCCAGAACGGGCGACCGTCGCGATGCCCTCCACGCCAGCTTTGAACAAGTGCCGGGTCGAGGGAGTACTTCCAGCATGAACCGCAAGACCATGGCGCTGACGGCAGCCGCCGGACTGCTCACCCCCGCGCTGACCGCCTGCGGCAGCACCAGCGGCACAGGAGCAGGATCCGGAACGATCGTCGTCGGCACCACCGACCGGTTCGAGGCAGCCGACTACGCCCCCGCCCCGCTCGACCCCGCCTACGCCTACGACGCCGGCACCTGGAACATCCTCCGCCAGACCGTCCAGACGCTGATGCACACCCCGCGAGGCGGCGGCCAGCCCGTCCCCGAAGCAGCGCACAACTGCCGCTTCACCGACACCGGCAACGAGAGCTACCGCTGCGTCCTGCGCCCCGGCCTCACCTTCGCCGACGGCACCCCCCTCACCGCGCAGGACGTCAAGTTCTCCATCGAACGCGTCCTCGCCATCAAGGACGAGAACGGCCCCTCCTCGCTGCTCTCCACCGTCGACACCGTCGAGACCAAGGGCACCGACACCGTCGTCTTCCACCTCAAGACCGCCGACGCCACCTTCCCGCAGAAGCTCTCCACCCCCGCCGCGGGCATCGTCAGCGCCAAGAAGTACGACGCCAAGAAGCTCCGCACCGGCTTCACCGTCGACGGCTCCGGCCCCTACACGATGAAGGCCGAAGTCAAGGACAACCGCCTCGTCCGCGCCGTCTTCACCAAGAACCCCCACTACAAGGGCGATCTCAAGCTCCAGAACGACAAGGCCGAACTGCGCACCTTCGACGACTCCGACGCCATGGGCAAGGCCCTGGAGCGCGGAGCCGTCCACATGGTCTCGCGCACCCTGTCGCCCGCCCAGATCACCGAACTCTCCGCCAAGCCCCCCAAGGGCATCAAGCTCGTCCCCATGCCCGGCCTGGAGATCCGCTACATCGGCTTCAACACCGAGGCCCCCGGAGTCAAGGACAAGGCCGTACGCCAGGCCCTCGCCGCAGCCGTCGACCGCAACGCCCTCATCACCAAGGTCTACGGCAAGTCCGCGCAGCCCCTGTACTCACTGGTCCCCACCACCGTGAGCGGCCACGTCAACTCCTTCTTCAACAAGTACGGCGAAGCCAACACCGCCAAGGCCGCCGACCTGCTGAAGGCCGCCGGGATCAAAACCCCGGTCAAGCTGACCCTCAACTACACCAACGACCACTACGGCGACGGCACCGCGGCCGAGTTCGAAGCCCTCAAGGCCCAGCTGAACTCCACCCAGCTCTTCGACATCACCGTCCAGGGCGCCGACTGGGCCGCCTTCAGGCCCGCGCAGAAGAAGGGCGACTACGCCGCCTACGGGCTCGGCTGGTTCCCCGACTACCCCGACGCCGACAACTTCCTCGCCCCCTTCCTGGAGCAGGACAACTTCCTCGGCACCCCGTACGCCAACACCACGGTGCGCACCAAGCTCATCCCCGAATCGCGCCGCGCCGTCGACCGGGGCGTCGCCGGACCCGCGATCGCGGAGATGCAGGACATCGTCGCCGAGGACGTACCCGTCCTGCCCCTGTGGCAGGGCAAGCAGTACGTCGCCGCACGCGACGGGATCACCGGAGTGGAGTGGTCGGTCAACGCCATCTCCGACCTCCAGCTGTGGGAACTCGGCCGCGGCGTCAGCGGCTGACACCCCGGCACCGGGCCCCGGTGCCCACACCCCCGGGCACCAGAACCAGACGAGCCAGTAAGACTGAGAAGGATGTTCGCGTGAAGACACGGAACCAGTGGTTGGCAGCCCCCCTCGGAGCGGCCACCGCCGCCGCGCTGCTGAGCGGTTGCGGTGCGACGGACGGCTCCAACGCCGGCAGCGGCAAGGGCGTCGTCATGGGCATATCCGACAAGGTGAAGGCCACCGACCCCGCCTCGGGCTACGACCCCGGCTCCTGGCTGCTCTTCAACAACGTCTTCCAGTCCCTGCTCAGCTTCCCCAAGGGCGGCACCAACCCCGAACCCGACGCCGCACAGTCCTGCGGCTTCGAGGGCGGCGAGAGCAAGACCTACGCCTGCACCCTGCGCGGCGGCCTGAAGTTCAGCAACGGCAACAGCCTCACCTCCAAGGACGTCAAGTACTCCTTCGAGCGCACCCTCAAGATCAACGACGAGAACGGCCCCGCCGTCATGCTCGCGTCGATCGGCAGCATCGACACCCCCGACGACAAGACCGTCGTCTTCCACCTCAAGGCCCCCGACGCGACCTTCCCCAGCAAGATCGCGTCGGGCGCCGGCTCCATCGTCGACCACACCCAGTACCCGGCGGACAAGCTCCGCACCGACGGCAAGGCCTTCGGCTCCGGCGTCTACAAACTGGACTCCATCAACGACAAGAGCGCCGCCTTCTCCGTCAACGACACCTACAGCGGCAAGGCCAAGCCGAAGAACAGCGGCGTCACCATGAAGTTCTTCAACGAGGACCAGGCCGCCCTCAAGAAGGTCCTCGAAAGCGGAGACGTCGACTTCGCCTTCCGCGGCCTCGCCGCCAAGGACATCGCCGGCCTCGCCACCCAGACCGGCGACCAGAAGGTCGAAGTCGTCCAGGGCGCCGGCGCCGAAGTCGAACACCTCGTCTTCAACACGGCCGACCCCGTCGCCGGAAAGCTCCCCGTCCGCAAGGCCATCGCCTACCTCGTCGACCGCGAAGCCCTCGTCCGAGAGGTCTACGACGGCACCGCAACGCCGCTCTACTCCATCGTCCCGGCCGGCATCGCCTCCCACACCACCGCCTTCTTCGACCGCTACGGCGGCACCCCCCAGCCCGAGAAGGCCAAGGCCGCCCTCCGCGCAGCCGGCATCAAGGACAAGGTCAAGATCACCCTGTACTCGACGCCCACCCGCTACGGCCCCTCGACCGACCAGGAATTCCAGCTCATCGCCAAGCAGCTCAACGACAGCGGCCTCTTCGAAGCCGACGTCAAATCAGTCGAGTTCGAGCAGTACGAGAAGGACATCCAGGACGGCAAGTACGGCGTCTACGTCAAGGGCTGGGTCCCCGACTACCCCGACGCCGACAACTTCACGCAGCCCTTCTTCGGCCCCGACAACGTCCTGCACAACAACTACGACAACAAGGAGATCACCGGGACGATCATCCCGGCGACCTCCGCCAAGTCCGACCGCTCCTCCGCCAGCGGCGACTACGCCCGCCTCCAGGACATCGTCGCCGACGAGATCCCGCTCCTCCCGCTCTGGCAGAGCAAGCAGTACGCCGTCACCCGCCAGAACGTGACCGGCCTGCAGTGGTCCCTCGACGCCTCCACCGTCTTCCGCTTCTGGGAGATCAGCAAGGGCTGAGCACCCGGCACGACAACGGGCCCGCCTCCGCACCAGCGGAAGCGGGCCCGTACCCGTACCTGCGAAACGGCGACCAGAGCCGCCTACTGACCGGCCCCCGGACGCACCAGACCGCTCTCGTACGCGTACACCGCCGCCTGCACCCGGTCACGCAGACCCAGCTTCGTCAGCACGTGACCCACATGTGTCTTCACCGTCGTCTCGCTCACGAACAGATCCGCCGCGATCTCCGCATTCGACAGCCCGCGGGCCACCAGCTTCAACACCTCGACCTCGCGCTCCGTCAACGAAGCGATCATGTCCGGAACGCTGTCCTCACCCGAGGGCAGGTGCCCCGCGTACTTGTCCAGCAACCGCCGCGTGATGCTCGGCGCCAGCATCGCCTCGCCACCCGCCACCACCCGGATCGCCTGCACCAGCTCCGCCGCCGGCGCGTCCTTCAGCAAGAACCCACTGGCCCCCGCCCGCAGCGCCTCCACCACGTACTCGTCCAGATCGAACGTCGTCAGCACCAGCACCTTCGCCGGACCGTCCCGCCCCGGACCCGTGATCTGCCGCGTCGCCTCCACCCCGTCCATCCGCGGCATCCGGATGTCCATCAGCACCACATCGGGCTGCAACGCCCGCACCTGGTCCAGCGCCTGCAGACCGTCCCCGGCCTCGCCGACCACCGCCAAGTCCTCCTCGGCCTCCAGGATCATCCGGAAACCGGTGCGCAGCAGCGGCTGATCGTCGACCAGCAGTACGCGGATCGCCACGGGGTCTACCTCGCGTTCATCGGAATCGATCGGACCCCAACGGGGAACCCCGCCCATTCTGCCCTGCCACCAAGATCAGGATTCGCCCCGCCCGGCGGACGGCAGCGCCAGCGGATAGACCGGGGGAGTACCACCGAACTCCGGACACACCGCCTGATGATCACACCAGCCGCACAGCTTCGACTGCCGCGGCCGCCAGTCACCCGTCTCCGTCGCCTCCCGGATCGCCTCCCACAGCGCCAGCAGCTTGCGCTCCATCCGCTCCAGATCCTCGATCACCGGGTCGTACGTGATCACGTCCCCACTGCCCAGGTACACCAGCTGCAGCCGCCGCGGCACCACCCGCTTCAACCGCCACACCACCAGCGCGTAGAACTTCATCTGGAACAGCGCACCCTCGGCATACTCCGGCCGCGGCGCCTTCCCCGTCTTGTAATCGACGATCCGCACCTCACCCGTCGGCGCCACGTCCACCCGGTCGATGATCCCGCGCAGCCGAAGCCCCGACTCCAGCTCCGTCTCCACGAAGAACTCCCGCTCCACCGGCTCCAGCCGCGTCGGGTCCTCCAACGTGAACCACCGGTCCACCAACGCCTCGGCCTCCGTCAGCCAGCGCGCCAGCCCCGCCCCCTCGTCACCCCCCGGGAACAGCTCCAACAACTCCGGCTTCGACTCCACCAGCCGATCCCACTGCCCCGGAATCAACGCCTTCGCCCGCGGCGCCGTCCGCTCCGCCGCCGGATGATCGAAAAGCCGCTCCAGCACCGCGTGCACCAACGTCCCCCGCGTCGCCGCCGCACTCGGCTTCTCCGGCAACTTGTCGATCACACGGAACCGGTACAACAGCGGACACCGCATGAAATCGCTCGCCCGCGAAGGCGACAGCGAAGAAGGCGCCACGGCCACCGCCTGCGCGGGCACCGAACCGGGTACGGGATCGGGGACGGGACCGGGCACCGAACCGGGCACGGGACTGGTCACTGCATCGTCCGGACCGCTGCCGGGGCTCGTCGTCATAGACAAAACCCTACGACCCGCCACCGACAGCACGCGCATACCATCGACGCCGACCCCCCTCGCACTGCATGATCGGAGCATCACACCGCGCAACGGCGCACCCCGACACCACGGGAAAAAGACACCAGAACCACCGGCGCACCACCGCACCGGACAGCAGCGAACGAAGGACAACCGTGGCAGACACCGACGAAACCGGCGAGCGCGCGGGCCGGCGCTCAGGACCGGGCGGCGGACTCCTCATGGGCCGCCCCTTCGGCGTGCCCGTCTACGTCTCGCCCAGCTGGTTCCTCGTCGCCGCCCTCATCACCTGGGTCTTCGGCGACCAGCTCGACCGGATCCTGCCCGACCTCGGCATCCTGCGCTACCTCGTGGCCCTTTTCTTCGCCGTCGCCTTCTACGCCTCGGTCCTCGTCCACGAACTCGCCCACACCATCGCCGCCCTCCGCTTCAAACTCCCCGTACGCCGCATCCAGCTCCAGTTCTTCGGCGGCGTCTCCGAGATCGAGAAGGAATCCGAAACCCCCGGCCGCGAATTCGTCCTCGCCTTCGTCGGCCCCCTCCTCTCGCTCCTCCTCGCCGGCGCCTTCTACCTCGGCATGAAATCCGTCGAACCCGCCAGCGTCCCGGGCGTCCTCCTCGCCGGCCTCATGATCTCCAACCTCCTCGTCGCCGCCTTCAACCTCCTCCCCGGCCTCCCCCTCGACGGCGGCCGCATGCTCCGCGCCGTCATCTGGGGCATCACCGGCAAACCCATGACCGGCACCATCGCCGCCGCCTGGGCCGGCCGCGCCCTCGCCGTCGCCGTCCTCCTCGGCCTGCCCCTCCTGAACTACACCGGGACCCTCGGCAACCCCGCCGACGACATCGGCGGCATGGACACCGTCATGGACGCCCTCCTCGCCGCCATCCTCGCCGCCATCATCTGGACCGGCGCCGGCAACAGCCTCCGCGTCGCCCGCCTGCGCGAACACCTCCCGGAACTCCACGCCCGCAAACTCACCCGCCGCGCCATCCCCGTGGAGAACGCCACCCCCCTCTCCGAAGCCCTCCGCCGCGCCAACGAAGCCGGCGCCCGCGCCCTCGTCATCGTCGACGGACTCGGAGACCCCACCGGCATCGTCCGCGAGAGCGCCATCGCCTCCGTCCCCGAACACCGCCGCCCCTGGGTCGCAGCCGGCACCCTCGCCCAAGACCTCACCGACGGCATGAAGGTTTCAGCGGACCTCGGCGGCGAAGAACTCCTCGACCACCTCCGAGCCACCCCCGCCACCGAATACCTCGTCCTCCAGCCCGACGGCGCCATCTACGGCGTCCTCTCCACCCTCGACGTGGAAAAGGCCTTCGTGAAGGCCATGGCGCGGCCCCAGTCCTGAAGCCAATACACTGGTCACATGTCCGAACCGACCGGTGCCGCCCGCCGACGCGGGCCCTTCGAGGTCGGGGACCAGGTACAGCTCACCGACCCCAAGGGCCGCCACTACACGTTCACGCTCGAAGCCGGGAAGAATTTCCACACCCACAAGGGTTCCTTCCCGCACGACGAGCTGATCGGCTCCCCCGAGGGAAGCGTTGTCCGTACCACGGGCAACGTCGCCTACCTCGCGCTGCGTCCCCTGCTCCCCGACTATGTCCTGTCCATGCCCCGCGGTGCCGCCGTGGTCTACCCCAAGGACGCAGGCCAGATCCTGGCCTTCGCCGACATCTTCCCCGGCGCCCGCGTCGTGGAAGCGGGCGTCGGCTCCGGCTCCCTGAGCAGCTTCCTGCTGCGCGCCATCGGCGACCAGGGCATGCTCCACAGCTACGAGCGCCGCCCCGACTTCGCCGAGATCGCCACGGCCAACGTCGAGCGCTACTTCGGCGGCCCGCACCCCGCGTGGCAGCTGACCGTGGGCGACCTCCAGGACAACCTGTCCGACACGGACGTCGACCGCGTGATCCTCGACATGCTCGCCCCCTGGGAGTGCCTGGAGGCCGTCTCCAAGGCGCTGGTCCCCGGCGGCATCCTCTGCTGCTACGTGGCCACCACCACCCAGCTCTCCCGGACCGTCGAATCCATCCGCGAGTTCGGCTGCTACGCCGAACCGCAGCCCTGGGAATCGATGATCCGCAACTGGCACGTCGAGGGCCTGGCCGTCCGCCCGGACCACCGCATGATCGGCCACACCGGCTTCCTCGTCACCGCCCGGCGCCTCGCCGACGGCGTCGAGCCGCCCATGCGCCGCCGCCGCCCCTCCAAGGGCGCCTACGGCGAGGACTACGACGGCCCCGGCAGCCAGTCCGCCGCCAAGACCGCGGAGACGGCCGCCACGGCCTCGGTCGAGACCACCGCCGGCAGCGGCGACGCAGCCTGAGCCGCTAGCCGCTGAGGGCCCGAGGACCCGAGGGCCCGAGGACCGCCCGGCCACCCGGCAGGGCGACCCGCACCGACAACACGAAGACGCCGTGCCGCAGTTCCCTCGGACCATCCGGGAACTGCGGCACGGCGTCTTTTCGTTGCCCTACGGGCCGGTCCCGCGCGAGCGGCCCGACCGGTCCGGACCCACCCGTTCCACCTCGATGTGAGGTGTGGCACGATGCTGGCTCCCCGTCACCCTTCGCACAGGAGACACCCCGCGTGCCGCACAGCCCCGCCGAGCCGGCGCCGAGCACCCCCACCCCGGCGCACCACCGGGCCCGGCCCGTCCACTGGCTGGCCACCGCCTCGGCCCTCGCCGCCGTCATAGCCGCCGCCGGACTCCTGCAACCCGCCCCGGCCACCGGAGCCTCCGCGGACCCGGCACGCCCCACGGGTCAGGCCGGCCCGGACCAAGGCCAACAGGCCGCCACCGCGGCCGCTCCCGACGCGCACGCCGTCACGTACCCCCTGGACTGCAAGGGCGCCCCGCAGGCCGTCACGGCCACCGCAGAAGGCGACCTCGACGGCGACGGCCGCCCCGAAACCGTGGCGGCCGTCCGCTGCGACGCCGGCTCGGGCACCCCGCCACACGCGATCTACGTCCTCGCCCAGGACCCGGCGAAAGCCGCGAAGCCCCGCGTCGTCGCCACACTCCTCGAAGCCGGCCGCAAGCAGACCGCGACCGATCTCACCGTGCGCGAGGGCGTGGTCACCGCGAGCCTCCTCGGGTACTCCTCGCCCGAAGTGCCCCGCTACAGCCCCGACACCAAGCAGCTCGCCAAGTGGCGCTGGACCGGCGGAAAATTCCGCCAGGAGCTTACGGATTCGACCCCCACAGGTGTTTGAACCGTCACTCCGCGTCTGGACCGAAAACTTCGACCCTGTCCGAAACCCGCCTTACGTGGATGCAATCCCCGGGACATTCCTTCGCGGAATCCACCACGTCCTGCAGCAGCACCAGCGGAACCGGAGTGGTCGCCCCCGCCTCCACGAGCAACTCGTCGGCAGGGCTCTTCACGTACGCCAGACCATCGATGTCCAGCTCGAACACCTCCGGTGCGTACTGCACACAGATGCCGTCGCCAGTGCAGAGGTCCTGGTCGATCCAGACCTCGAGCGGCTCTCCGGCCACGCCGGCGGCACCCGCGTTCTGCCCGGTGGCTGCCTCCTGCTGCACGGTCATATCTCCTGCCGTTCCCTGCTCTGAGTGATCCATCCCGGTCACAACGCGCAGCAAGTCGCACGAGCTCTGACGGGTGTTGAACAGTTCGACCTTACAACCGGCTGCTTTCCGATGTTGATGGGTGGGTATTTCCTTGACGGGAGGGAGTACGCAAGGGTGAAGATCGGACACACCCCTACCGTCTTTGTGATCTAGGGGTTTCAATCACCACCAGCCCAGGTAGGGTCAGAAAGCGTCCAGCTCCCCTTGGAGGAGGTGAGGACCGTGGCAGCCCACGACGACGACATCAACCGCGGCATCCGGCCCGGGCGAGGGTCTGAGGACCCCGCCGGCCAGGTTGCCTATCTCGAGCAGGAAATCGCCGTCCTGCGACGTAAGCTCGCCGACTCTCCGCGACACACGAGGATTCTCGAAGAGCGGATCGTCGAGCTCCAGACAAACCTGGCAGGCGTCTCCGCACAGAACGAGCGGCTGGCGAACACCCTGCGCGAGGCCCGCGACCAGATCGTGGCCCTCAAGGAAGAAGTCGACCGGCTCGCACAGCCGCCGGCCGGCTTCGGAGTCTTCCTGCAGTCGAACGAAGACGGAACCGTCGACATCTTCACCGGCGGCCGAAAGCTCCGCGTGAACGTGAGCCCCAGCGTCGAACCGGAAGACCTCCGGCGCGGCCAGGAGGTCATGCTCAACGAGGCCCTCAACGTGGTCGAGGCCATGGAGTTCGAACGGGCCGGGGACATCGTCACCCTCAAGGAAATCCTCGAGGACGGCGAGCGCGCCCTGGTGGTCGGGCACACCGACGAGGAAAGGGTGGTGAGGCTCGCCGAGCCGCTCCTGGACGTCACCATCCGCCCCGGCGACTCCCTGCTGCTCGAACCCCGCTCCGGCTACGTCTACGAGATCGTCCCCAAGAGCGAGGTCGAAGACCTCGTCCTCGAAGAGGTCCCGGACATCGACTACGACAAGATCGGCGGCCTGGGCGACCAGATCGAACTGATCCGCGACGCCGTCGAGCTCCCCTACCTCTACCCCGACCTCTTCAAGGAACACGAACTGCGGCCCCCCAAGGGCATCCTGCTCTACGGCCCCCCCGGCTGCGGCAAGACGCTCATCGCCAAGGCCGTGGCCAACTCCCTTGCCAAGAAGGTCGCCGAAGTCACCGGCCAGCCCACCGGGAAGTCCTACTTCCTGAACATCAAGGGCCCCGAACTCCTCAACAAGTACGTCGGCGAGACCGAGCGGCACATCCGCCTCGTCTTCCAGCGTGCGAGGGAGAAGGCGAGCGAGGGCACCCCCGTCATCGTCTTCTTCGACGAGATGGAATCCCTCTTCCGCACCCGCGGATCCGGAGTCAGCTCGGACGTGGAGAACACCATCGTCCCCCAGCTGCTCGCCGAGATCGACGGCGTGGAAGGCCTGGAGAACGTCATCGTCATCGGCGCCTCCAACCGCGAGGACATGATCGACCCGGCCATCCTGCGCCCCGGCCGGCTCGACGTGAAGATCAAGATCGAGCGCCCCGGCGCCGAGGCCGCCAAGGACATCTTCGCGAAGTACCTCAAGGCCACCCTGCCCCTGCACACCGACGACCTCGGCGAGCACCAGGGCTCCACGGCCGAAACCGTCCACAGCATGATCCAGACCGTCGTCGAGCAGATGTACGCCGAAACCGAGGAAAACCGCTTCCTCGAGGTCACGTACGCCAACGGCGACAAGGAAGTCCTCTACTTCAAGGACTTCAACTCGGGCGCGATGATCCAGAACATCGTGGACCGTGCGAAGAAGATGGCCATCAAGGCCTTCCTCGAGCACAACCAGAAGGGCCTTCGCGTCGCCCATCTCCTCCAGGCTTGCGTGGACGAGTTCAAGGAGAACGAAGACCTGCCCAACACCACCAACCCCGACGACTGGGCCCGAATCTCCGGAAAGAAGGGCGAGCGGATCGTATTCATCCGCACCCTCGTCACCGGAAAGCAAGGCGCGGACACCGGACGCTCCATCGACACGGTGGCCAACACCGGTCAGTACCTCTGACAAAGCGGGCCGGCTGCGGGCGCCCGGCAAGGGCACCCGCAGCCGACTGCTTTACCAAACGCTCTTTTCAGCCGGTGACAGGGCAAAGTCAATGACTGAAATGATCTCCCCACCAGCGCGGAGTGGTTCTAGGCTCTTCCATACCGCAGGTCGCGCAGTGCGGGGACGGGCACCGCACACGACGCACCGGAGCACCAGCGGTACTTGAGCGCCGCTCCCGAACGGGAGCGCCGCCGGGCAAGGAGGGCCGCATGACCGTACGGCGAGTAATGGGGATCGAGACGGAGTACGGGATCTCCGTCCCGGGGCACCCGAACGCCAATGCCATGCTCACCTCGTCCCAGATCGTCAACGCCTACGCGGCGGCGATGCACCGGGCGCGACGCGCCCGCTGGGACTTCGAGGAGGAGAACCCGCTGCGGGACGCCCGCGGCTTCGACCTCGCCCGCGAGGCCGCCGACAACAGCCAGCTCACCGACGAGGACATCGGCCTCGCCAACGTCATCCTCACCAACGGCGCACGCCTCTACGTCGACCACGCACACCCCGAATACAGCTCCCCGGAGATCACCAACCCGCTCGACGCCGTCCTCTGGGACAAGGCCGGCGAGCGGATCATGGCCGAGGCCGCCGTCAGGGCCGCCCAGCTCCCCGGGGCCCAGCCGATCCACCTCTACAAGAACAACACCGACAACAAGGGCGCCTCCTACGGCACGCACGAGAACTACCTGATGAAGCGGGAAACCCCCTTCTCGGACATCGTGCGCCACCTCACCCCCTTCTTCGTCTCCCGGCTCGTCTTCACCGGCGCCGGCCGCGTGGGCATCGGCCAGGACGGCCGCGAACACGGCTTCCAGATCAGCCAGCGCGCCGACTACTTCGAAGTCGAGGTCGGGCTGGAGACCACCCTCAAGCGCCCCATCATCAACACCCGGGACGAACCGCACTCGGACGCCGAGAAGTACCGCCGGCTCCACGTGATCATCGGAGACGCCAACCTCTCCGAGATCTCCACCTACCTCAAGCTCGGCACCACCGCGCTCGTCCTGTCCATGATCGAAGACGGCTACATCAACGTCGACCTCGCCGTGGACCAGCCCGTACGCACCCTCCACCAGGTCTCCCACGACCCCGACCTCCAGCACCTCATCACGCTGCGCAGCGGGCGGACGCTGACCGCCGTACAGCTTCAGATGGAGTACTACGAGCTGGCCAGGAAGTACGTGGAGGAGCGTTTCGGCTCCGACGCGGACGAGCAGACCAAGGATGTGCTGGCCCGCTGGGAGGACGTGCTGGGCCGGCTGGAAACCGACCCGATGAGCCTGTCGGGGGAGCTCGACTGGATCGCGAAGCGGGAGATCCTCGAGGGCTACCGGCGCCGGGACGGCCTCGGCTGGGACGCGGCGCGCCTGCACCTGGTGGACCTCCAGTACGCGGACGTACGGCCCGAGAAGGGGCTGTACAACCGCCTGGTGGCCCGCGGCAAGATGAAGCGGCTGCTGGAGGAGCCGGCGGTGGAGCGGGCGCAGAGCAAGCCGCCGGAGGACACCCGGGCGTACTTCCGGGGGCGGTGCCTGGAGCAGTACGCGGACGACGTGGCGGCGGCCTCGTGGGACTCGGTGATCTTCGATCTGCCGGGCCACGACTCCCTCCAGCGGGTCCCGACCCTGGAGCCCCTGCGGGGCACGCGGGCCCACGTGAAGGAGCTCCTGGACCGCTGTCGTACGGCGGAGGACCTGGTCCGGGTGCTGTCGGGGCGGTAGGCCCCTTCCGGCCCCCCGGGCGGGGGCTGAAAGGCCCCCGGCCCGGGAATCATGAAGACACCCGGACGTTATGAAAGTACCGGGACGGATGTCGGACCCTCCTTGTAGGGTCCGACGTAGAGTCTGATCTTGAGGGATCCCGAATTCGCGGGGTCTTTCACGTGAGCGTGCGAACCGAGCGGGGTGAGCTAGACATGGCGACCAAGGACACCGGCGGCGGACAGCAGAAGGCGCAGCGCTCGACCGAGGAGGTCGAGGAGGCCGCGGTCGAAGAATCGACCGACCTCAAGGAGCGGCAGGAAAAGCTCTCCGACGACGTCGACTCGGTACTCGATGAAATCGATGATGTGCTCGAGGAGAACGCCGAGGACTTCGTGCGGTCCTTCGTTCAGAAGGGTGGAGAGTGATTTCACCTTCGATTCGAAGGTGACACTCTTCGGGGAGGGTGAGTGTCGGAGGTCGGTAAGCGGTGCGCTCGGTGTGAACTGATCAAGCCGCTCGATGATTTCGCTTCTAACCGGGCCATGCGTGACGGCCTGCAGTGCTACTGCAGGCCGTGCGCAGCCGAGTATCACCAGCAGCGGCAGATAGCCAGGGGGAAGAATGTGCGTCCCCGTGTCGAAGTGCCCGTGGGGCACAAATTCTGCCGCCGATGCAAGGAGATCAAGCCGCACTCGGAATGGGACCGGAACAAGACGGCCTCCGACGGATTGTCGACACGTTGTAAGGCGTGCCGAGCAGTCGAAAGCCGGGCGGGGCATCTCAAGCGTTCGTACGGCATGACCGAGGCCGATCGCGACGAGATGATCGCCGCTCAGGGCGGTATCTGCTTGATCTGCAAAAAGCGCCCGGCGGTACATGTGGATCACTGCCACACCACGGGTAGGGTCCGAGGCGTACTTTGCTTCAACTGCAACACGGCCATCGGCAAGTTGGGAGACGATCCCGACGCAGCTCGTAGGGTCGTCTCATATCTGGAAGGAAACCTGTGGAACCCAACATTCGAAGCACAGGGCGTCTGCCGGCAGCCTTCCTGACGCCGGGGTCGTCGTCCTTCATGGACTTCTTGGGCGCGCACCAGCCCGAGATGCTCCCGGGCAACCGGAAGCTGCCCGACGGGGTCATCGAGGCGCCGCACGGGACGACCATCGTGGCCGCCACCTTCCCCGGCGGGGTCGTGCTCGCCGGTGACCGGCGGGCGACCATGGGGAACATGATCGCGCAGCGGGACATCGAGAAGGTGTTCCCGGCGGACGAGTACTCCGCCGTCGGCATCGCCGGCACCGCCGGTCTGGCCGTGGAGATGGTGAAGCTGTTCCAGCTGGAGCTGGAGCACTTCGAGAAGGTGGAGGGGGCGACCCTCTCCCTCGAAGGTAAGGCGAACCGGCTCTCCACCATGATCCGGAGCAACCTCGGGATGGCGATGCAGGGGCTGGCCGTCGTGCCGCTCTTCGCGGGGTACGACGAGGCCAAGGAGAAGGGCCGGATCTTCTCCTACGACGTGACCGGCGGCCGCTCCGAGGAGCACGGCTTCGCCGCGACCGGTTCGGGCTCGATCTTCGCGCGCGGCTCGATGAAGAAGCTGTACCACTCCAAGCTGACGGAGGAGGAGGCCACGACGCTCGTCGTGCAGGCGTTGTACGACGCCGCCGACGACGACTCGGCCACGGGCGGTCCGGACCTCTACCGCCACATCTACCCCATCGTCACCGTCATGACCGACGAGGGATTCCGCAGGCTGACCGACGAGGAGTCCTCGGAGCTGGCCCGCAAGATCACGAACCGGCGGCTGGAGCAGCCCGACGGTCCGCGCGCCGCTCTGCTCTGACCAGCCCGCTCTGACTTCCTCGTCGTCCAGAAGAAAGGGACGGAAAGCCGGTGTCGACTCCGTTCTACGTGTCACCCCAGCAGGCCATGGCCGACCGGGCGGAATACGCCCGCAAGGGCATCGCCCGCGGTCGCAGCCTTGTTGTGATCCAGTACGCCGACGGCATCGTGTTCGTCGGTGAGAACCCGTCCCGTGCGCTGCACAAGTTCAGCGAGATCTACGACCGGATCGGCTTCGCGGCCGCCGGCAAGTACAACGAGTACGAGAACCTGCGGATCGGCGGTGTGCGGTACGCGGATCTGCGCGGATACACCTACGACCGCGACGATGTGACGGCCCGTGGGCTGGCGAACGTCTACGCGCAGACGCTCGGCACGATCTTCTCGAGTGCGGGGGAGAAGCCGTACGAGGTGGAGCTGGTGGTGGCGGAGGTCGGTGCGACCGCCGCCGGGGACCAGATCTACCGGCTGCCGCACGACGGGTCGATCGTCGACGAGCACGGGTCCGTCGCCGTGGGTGGCAACGCCGAGCAGATCAGTACCTACCTCGACCAGCGGCACCAGGACGGGATGACCCTGTCCGAGGCGCTGAAGCTGGCCGTGCAGGCGCTGTCGAGCCAGGCGAACGGTGCCGACAAGTCGATTCCGGCGGAGCGGCTGGAGGTGGCGGTGCTGGACCGTACGCGGGCCCAGCAGCGCAAGTTCAAGCGGATCCGTGGCCGGCAGTTGTCGCGGCTGCTGGAGGCGGACGTTCCGGCGGCCGCTCAGGCGGATGCCGTGTCGAACGACGAGACTCCTGAAGAGGAAGCCGAGTAGTCGTACCAAGTGGTGAGTGAGCGCCCCTGGCCTTCGGGTCGGGGGCGCTTTCGCGTTCCCGGGTGTTCAGACGCTGGGCGCGGGTCCCGTGGAGTCGCGGACGACGAGGTGGACGGGGATGTCGACCGGGGGACGGAGGCTGCCCGGGCTGCCTTCGAGGACGGCGAGGAGGGCGGTCATGCCCTGTTCGCCGACGCGTTCGGCGGGGAGGTGGACGGTGGTGAGTTCCGGTTCGACGGCGGTGGCGAGGGCGAGGTCGTCGAAGCCGGTGACGGAGAGGTCTTCGGGGACGCGCAGGCCGAGGCGGCGGGCGGCCTTGCAGGCGCCGGCGGCGAGGATGTCGTCGTCGCAGACGACGGCGGTGGGGCGGCGGTCCGCGGGGGTGTCCAGGGCGGCTTCCATGGCCGTACGGGCGGCTTCCACGCTGAGGTGGGCCCGCACGGTGCGCAGCTCGGTGCCGATCGGCAGGAGGGCGGCCAGGGCGTTCGCGCGGACGTCGAAGGTCCAGGAGTCGATGGCGGAGGCGAGGTGGAGGAAGCGGTGGTGGCCGTGGCCGAGGAGGTGTTCGGCGGTTTGGCGCATGCCGTCGGCGATGGCGAGGTTGACGTGGGCGTCGGCGGTGTCGGCGGTGGGGTCGCTGTCGAGCATGACGAGGGGGAGGGTGTCGCCGCCGAGGGCGTGGAGGGCGTCTGCGGCCATGGAGGAGGCGATGACTCCGTCGAGGGCGGCGCGGGCGGAGGCGAAGGGGTCGCGGGCGGGGCCGGTGCCGTCGGGGGAGGGGTAGAGGACGACGCCGAAGCCGTGTTCGGCGGCGATGCGGGCGGCGCCGGTGTAGACGCGGGCGAAGAATTCGTTGGTGAGGGCGGGGACGACGAGGAGGGCGGTGCGGGTGGAGCCGAGGCGGAGGTTGCGGGCGGCGAGGTTGGGGCGGTAGCCGAGTTCGGTGGCGGTGTGGCGGACGTGGTCGGCGGTGCGTTCGGAGACGCGGCCGCGCCATTTGTCGCCGAGGACGAGGGAGACGGTGGCCTGGGAGACTCCGGCGGCGGTGGCCACGTCGCGGCTGGTGGGTCTCGTCACACGATGCTCCTGTAGTGCGAGGTCACGGGGGGTGTGGGTGTCGGGTGGGTGGACCGTCCGACTGTGGTCATGGTACGTATGACCGGTCACGTTATACGTATTACTCGGTACTCCCGGCTGGTTCCGGGCAGAAGGGGGCGGACATGGCCGCGGGTTACGCGGAGCTGCTCAGGACCCGGCATGCCGCGAGGCTGCTGGTGGGCACGCTCATAGGCCGGCTGCCGAACGGGACGGGGCCGATCGCGATCGTGCTGTTCACCCGGGCGGAGGGTGGCAGCTACAGCCTGGCGGGTGCGCTCGCGGCCGCGTACGGGGTGTCGAACGCGGTGGGGCAGCCGCTGCTGGGGCGGGCGGTGGACCTGTTCGGGCAGCCGCGGGTGCAGTTGCCGGCGGCGGTGGTGTCGGCGCTGGGCATGGTGTGGCTGGCGCTGGCCGGTACCGGGTCGGCGGTGGTGGCGTACGCGGCGGTGGTGGTCGCGGGGCTGTTCACGCCGCCGCTGGAGGGCGGGCTGCGGGCGCTGTGGCCGAGCGTGCTGGGCGGCAAGGAAGAGCGGGTGCACGCGGCGTACGCGATGGACGCGGTGGCCCAGGAGGTCATGTTCACGGTGGGGCCGCTGCTGGTGACCTTGTGCGTGGCGCTGTGGGATCCGGCGGCGGCGCTGCTGGTGATCAACGGGATCGGGGTGCTGGGGGCGCTGTCGGTCGTGGTGTCGGAGCCTTCGCGCGCGTGGCGTTCGGAGCCGCGGGAGGCGCACTGGCTGGGGGCGCTGCGCTCGCCGGGTCTGCTGGCGTTGCTGGGGGCGTTCTTCTTCGTGGGGACGGCGCTGGGGTCGATCACGGTGGCGGGTGTGGCGTACGCGGACGAGCACGGTGGTCAGGCGGTGTACGGCTGGCTGATGGCGGCGCTGGGGCTGGGCGCGCTGTTCGGCGGTGTGCTGTACGGGGCGCGGCAGTGGGCGGGTGCGCCGGAGCGGCGTCTGCGGCTGCTGGTGGCGTTGCTGGCGGTGTGTTACCTGCCGTTGATGCTGGTGCCGGGTGTGGTGGCGATGACGGGGTTCGCGGCGCTGGCGGGGGTGTTCCTGGCTCCGGCTCTGGCGTGTGCGTTCATCGTGGTGGACCGGCATGCTCCGGCGGGGACGGTGACGGAGGCGTTCTCGTGGCTGGTGACGTTCTTCGGGGTGGGTGCGGCGATCGGTACGGCGGCGGCGGGTCCTTCGGTGGAGGCGGGGGGTACGGCGGCGGGGTTCGCGGTGGCGAGCGTGGCGGGGGCCGCGGCGCTGCTGGTGCTGACGGTGACTCAGCGGGTGCTGGCGCGTCCGGGTGCGAGCCGTGCGGTGGCGGGGTCGGCGCCGGGGCCGGCGGCGGGGCCCGCGGCGGGTTCGGCGGGGCCGTTGGAGGGCTCTGCGGAGGCGTCGGTGACGGGGTCTTAGGCGGGCCTGCGGGCGGGTGGGGGGCGGGCCTGCGGGCGCTCGGTGGGCGCTCGGCGGGGTGGTCTCTCGGGAAAATGATCGAAACGGCGCCTGCGAACTCGGTTTCAGAACAGAGCAGAAGGCGTAATGTTCAGTCATGGACCGCCGCATTTTCGGGCTGGAGAACGAGTACGGCGTCACGTGCACGTTCAGGGGACAGCGCCGACTGTCTCCTGACGAAGTGGCGCGCTACCTCTTCCGCCGTGTTGTGTCATGGGGCCGCAGTAGCAATGTCTTCCTGCGGAACGGCGCCCGCCTCTACCTCGACGTGGGTTCGCATCCGGAGTACGCAACTCCCGAATGCGACAACCTGATCGAACTGGTCACCCACGACAAGGCCGGCGAG
Organism: Streptomyces stoeckheimensis; assembly: GCF_045822005.1. Lineage (NCBI taxonomy): Bacteria > Bacillati > Actinomycetota > Actinomycetes > Kitasatosporales > Streptomycetaceae > Streptomyces > Streptomyces stoeckheimensis. Next base: position 7,097,312 of record NZ_CP169550.1, read on the forward strand.
CGCATTCTCGAAGGCCTGCTCGTCGACGCCGAACGCCGCCTGCACGAGGAGGGAATCGCGGGCGACGTCTATCTGTTCAAGAACAACACCGACTCGGCGGGAAACTCGTACGGCTGCCACGAGAACTACCTGGTGGCCCGGCACGGGGAATTCTCCCGGCTGGCGGACATTCTGATCCCGTTCCTCGTCACGCGGCAGTTGATCTGTGGTGCGGGCAAGGTGCTGCAGACGCCCCGGGGCGCGGTCTACTGCGTGAGTCAGCGGGCCGAGCACATCTGGGAGGGTGTCAGTTCGGCCACGACCCGTTCGCGGCCGATCATCAACACCCGGGACGAGCCGCACGCGGACGCGGAGCGTTACCGGCGTCTGCACGTGATCGTGGGCGACTCGAACATGTCCGAGACGACCATGCTGCTGAAGGTCGGGGCGACCGATCTGGTGCTGCGCATGATCGAGGCGGGCACGGTGATGCGGGACCTGACGCTGGAGAACCCGATTCGGGCGATCCGGGAGGTCAGTCACGACATCACGGGTCAGCGCAAGGTGCGGCTCGCGAGCGGTCGGGAGGCTTCCGCGCTGGAGATCCAGCGGGAGTACTACGACAAGGCGGTGGACTTCGCGGAGCGCCGGGGCATCCGCGAGGGTGTCGTGGACCAGGTGCTGGAGCTGTGGGGCCGCACGCTGGACGCGATCGACGCGGAGGACCTGGACCGGATCGGGACCGAGATCGACTGGGTGATGAAGTACCAGCTGATCGAGCGGTACCGGGCGAAGCACAACATGACGATGTCGAATCCGCGGGTGGCTCAGATAGACCTCGCCTACCACGACATCCACCGCAGGCGCGGGCTGTACTACCTGCTGGAGCGCAAGGGGCAGGCGGCGCGGATCTGCAACGACCTCAAGATCTTCGAGGGCAAGTCGGTGCCTCCGCAGACGACGAGGGCGCGGTTGCGGGGTGACTTCATCCGTCGTGCGCAGGAGCAGCGGCGGGACTTCACGGTCGACTGGGTGCATCTGAAGCTGAACGACCAGGCGCAGCGCACGGTGCTGTGCAAGGACCCGTTCCGGTCGGTGGACGACCGGGTGGAGAAGCTGATCGCGGGTATGTAAGGCGGCGTTTGGCGTCGTGTGACATCGCACCGATCTCGGCCAGGGCCTCGTACGGATCTCGTACGGGGCCCTGTCCACGCCTTAGAGTGGCGACGACCTATGTGCCGTCTGAGATCTGAGGAACACGTGCGCCGACTTGCCGGCCTGCTTGTCGTACCCCTTCTGCTGCTGTCGACAGCGGCCTGTGGCGACAGCGGCTCCGACTCCGCCGAGATGAAGAACGGGGCGCCCGCGATCACGAAGGGTGCCAAGTTCGGTGAGACCCCCACCCTGGCGAAGGGGGCGGGTACCCCGCCGAAGGAACTGAAGGTGGTGACCATCAGCGAGGGTGACGGCCCGGCGCTGAAGAAGGGCGACATCGCCCAGGTCAACTACCTGGGCCAGGTCTGGGACGGCAAGGAGCCGTTCGACCAGAGCTTCGGCAAGGACAAGCCGTTCGACGTGACCATCGGCGCGGGCCAGGTCATCAAGGGCTGGGACCAGGGCCTCGAGGGCAAGAAGGTCGGCAGCCGCCTGGAGCTCGTGATTCCGCCGGACCTCGGTTACGGCGAGCAGGGCTCGGGCGACAAGATCAAGGCGAACGCCACGCTGGTCTTCGTCGTGGACATCGTCAAGGCCACCACCGTGCCGGTTTCGGCCACGGGCAAGGAGGTCCCGCAGGCGGACGCCGCCCTGCCGAAGGTCGGTACGAACACGGACGGCAAGGAAGTCTCCGTGACCGTTCCGAAGGACGGTGCGGCGCCGACGAAGCTCGTGTCGAACTACGTCCTGGAGGGCGACGGCGCGGTCGTGAAGGACACCGACAGCGTGGTGGTCAAGTTCCACGGCAAGACGTGGAAGGACGACAAGACCTTCGAGAGCACCTACACCTCCGACCAGTCGGTGACGTGGCCGCTGGCGGAGCTGTCGGTCAAGGGTCTGAAGGACGGGATCGTCGGCAAGAAGGCCGGCAGCCGCATCCTGCTGGTCATCCCGCCGGACCAGGGCTTCGGTGACAAGGAGCAGGGCACCATCCCGGCCAACTCGACGCTGGTCTTCAGCCTCGACATCCTGGCCGTGGTGTAAGACTGTCCGGGTTGTACCCCCTGTTCGTAAGTTTTTGAGGAGCAGTTCCGTGAGCGACAAGCTCGAGAAGCCCGAGATCGACTTCCCCGATTTCCCGGTCCCGGCGGACCTCGTGATCGAGGACCTCTGGGAGGGCGAGGGCGCCGAGGCCAAGGCCGGTTCCCGGGTCTCCGTTCACTACGTGGGCGTGGCCTACTCGACCGGTGAAGAGTTCGACGCTTCCTGGGGCCGCGGCGCGCCGCTGCAGTTCCAGCTGGGTATCGGCCAGGTCATCTCCGGCTGGGACACCGGTATCCAGGGCATGAAGGTCGGCGGCCGTCGCAAGCTGGTCATCCCGGCCCACCTCGCCTACGGCGACCGTGGCGCCGGTGGCGCGATCAAGCCGGGCGAGACGCTGATCTTCGTGTGCGACCTGATGGCCGCCTGATCGGTTCGCTGTGATGTGACGCCGTGAGGCGTGCGGGGCCCCTGTCGTGAAGGCAGGGGCCCTCGCTTTTGTCCAGGACCGTCGGGGCGGTACGGTCAGCGGTCACGAGGGTGTACCGGGGACACGACTCGAAGGTCTGGAAGGGCGGATGGGCGTCGATGGCGATTGCCAAGGCCGAGCGGCTGATGAATCTGGCGCTGTGTCTGCTGGGGACGCGTCGGCCGCTCAGCAAGCGGGAACTGCGCGGTTCCATCGAGGCCTACATGGAAGCCGGGAACGACGAGTCCTTCAACCGCATGTTCGAGCGGGACAAGGACGATCTGCGGGAGCTCGGGCTGGTCATCGAGACCGTCGAGAACCTGGAGGGCGACACCGGCTATCTGGCCCGTCGTGATTCCAACCGGCTGCCGCCCGTGGCGCTGGACGCCGAGGAGGCTGCGGCCCTGGGGCTCGCGGCCAAGGTGTGGCAGCAGGCGCGGCTCGCCGGGGCGGCCAGTGGCGCCCTGCAGAAGCTGCGCGCCGGCGGCATGCCGGAGGCCTCGGATCCGTACGAGGGCCAGCACAGTGCCATCGAGCCGCGGATCCCGGTGCACGAGGCGGCCTTCGAGCCGCTGATGCTTGCCTGCCGCGACCGCCGTCCGGTGGTCTTCGACTACCGGAAGTCCACCGCGGCCCGTCCCGAGGCCCGGCAGGTGGAGCCGTGGGCCCTGGAGTGCTGGCGCGGCCACTGGTACCTGGCGGGCTTCGACCGCGACCGCGGGGCGGAGCGCGTGTTCCGGCTCTCCCGGATCACGGGCAAGGTCCGCTCGCGGGCGGCGAAGTACACCGCCGAGGTCCCGGACGTGGTGACCGTACGGGAGACCGTGGCGCGGTGGGCCGGGGAGAGCGCGGAGCGTTCCGCGCTGATCAGGCTGCGGGCGGGGGCGGGCTATCCGCTGCGGTCCAAGGCCACCGCGGTGCGCGAGGGGGCCGGCGGCGAGGGCTGGGACGAGCTGGAGATCCCGTACGGGCACGGGCTGGACGCCTGGCTGGTGGAGTTCGGCCCGGATGTCGTGGTGCTGGAGCCGGCCGATCTGCGGGCCGACGTGGTGGACCGGCTGCGGGCCGTGGCCAAGGGCTGATCCGGCCGCGCGGGAGCCGTCGGGAGCCGCGCGGGAGCGGGTGGACCGGGCAAAGAACATCGAGCAACGCCCTGAGGGGGAGACGTACCAGCATGGCTGCCAACGCCATCGACCAGACGCGCCGGATGCTGTCCCTGGTGACCTACCTGCGCGAGCGCCCGGGTGCGCACATCGCGGACGTGGCCCGGGCCTTCGGGATCACCGAGGACGAGCTGATCTCGGACCTCGACGTGCTGCCCATGTGCGGGACCAGCTTCCGGGGCGGTGACCTGCTCGACATCGACACCGACGGGGAGCGCATCTGGTGGCGCAACCCCGATGCCTCGGGGGAGTCCACCGCCGAGCCGCTGCGGCTGGCCGCCGACGAGGCGACGGCGCTGCTGGTGGCCGCCAGGGCCGTGGCCACGCTGCCCGGGCTGCGCGAGGGGGACCGTCAGGCACTGCTGCGGGCCACCGCCAAGCTGGAGGCGGCCGCGGGCGAGGTGGCCGGGGCCAGTTCCCGGCTGTCGGTGACCTTCGAGTCCGAGGGCGGGGTCTTCGCCGACGTGGACCGGGCCATCGCCGAGCAGCGCCGGCTGTGGCTGCGCTACTACTCGCCCGCGCGCGACGAGCTCACCGAACGCAAGGTCGACCCGATCCGGCTGTTCGCCGTCGGGCACACCTACATGGAGGGGTGGTGCCACCTCTCCGAGGCCCGGCGGACCTTCCGGCTGGACCGGGTGGCCGAAATCCGGCTGCTCGACGAGCGGGCCGACCCGCCCGCCATCGAGCCCCGTGACCTGTCCGAGGGGCTGGTCCAGCCGGCCGCCGAGGACCCGGAGGTCGTGGTCGAGGTCGGTCCCGGCGGGCGCTGGGTGGCCGAGTACTACCCGCACGACAGTGCCGAGGAGCTGCCCGAGGGCGGCCTGCGGATCACGTTGCGCACCCCTGACCCGGGCTCGCTGCGGCGCCTGGCGCTGCGGCTGGGCCGCGAGGGGCGGATCGTGGCCCCCGTGGAGCTGGCGGACAGTGCCCGCCGGGCGGCCCGGGAGGCGCTCGCCGCGTACGAGGGCGGCGCGGCCGTGGACGTGGCTGCCGGGAGCGGCACCGACATCGGCGGGGAACGGGGCTGAGGGGCCGAGGGGGGATCCGCGCGATGTCGGTCGCGTTCAAGGCGTCCTGTCCCGACTGCAGGGCCCGCTTCGAGCTGGACGCGGGAGCCCTGCGGCTGGCCATCGGCGGCAGCCGGCGTACGACCTTCTACTCCTTCACCTGTCCGGAGTGCGCGGCTCCGGTCCGCAAGCCGGCCGGTGAGCGCATCGTGGAGCTCCTGACCGGTGGCGGCGTGAGCACCCTGCGCAGCGTGTGAGCCGCGCGGTGGCCTAGGCTCGTCGCATGCTGTGGCCGATGTTCGCAATCGCTCTGGGTTTCCTCGGGCTCGCCGTCCTCGGGGTGCTCGCCGTGCGGGTCTTCGTGGAGGTGCGCAGGCTGTCCGTCCAGGTCGCGGACGCCGGGCGGCGGATCTCGGAGGCCTCCGCCGACTTGGAGCGGGCCGCGACGGGCCTGGCCAGGGCCGGGCGCTCCGTGCGGCCATAGCCATCGTCGGGCAACCGTCGTACTGTCTGACCACGCAAGCGGTGATGCCCCGGGGCATTGCCCGGCGTTAACCCCCGGGGGTTACGATCCTTGTCAGAACGGCTTACCGATCTCGGTCGGGCCGTCTTGACTACCACAACCAGCCGTTTCGGTGAGAAGGAAGACACACATGATCGGCAACCTGAAGCCCCTCGAGATCCTCCTGATCGTCGCCGTGATCTTCCTGCTGTTCGGTGCCAAGAAGCTTCCCGACATGGCCCGCTCGCTCGGCAAGTCCGCCCGCATCCTCAAGAGCGAGGCGAAGGCGATGAAGAAGGAGGGGGAGGCGGAGGACGCCGCCACCGCCGCTTCCGTCGCCGACCCGGCCCCCCAGCAGCAGGCCACGGCCCCGCGCACGATCCAGGCGTCGCCCGGCGACGTCACCAGCGCCCGCCCCGTGAACGAGCCCAACCACACCACGCAGGGCTGACCGCGGCCGCCTCGCCGGTCGCGCTCGCACCAGTCAACTGCAACGAGACAAGGGACGTGGGTTGCTCAAGTCTGCCCGCAAGCAGGAGAAGCAGGACCAGAAGGCAAAGGACGCCGAAGGGCGGATGCCTCTCGTCGAGCACCTGCGTGAGCTGAGAAACCGGCTGCTGAAGGCCGTCCTTGCGATCCTCGTGATCACGATCGTGGCCGCGTTCTTCTACAAGGACCTCATCGACTTCATGATGAAGCCGATCCTGGACTCCGTCGGCTGCAACAACGGGGTGGTCACGCAGCGCAACGGGAAGCCCTGCGCCGCCATGACGGTCAACGGCCTCATCGCACCGTTCTCCATCGCCCTGAAGGTCTCGCTCACCGCGGGTCTCGTGCTCTCCGCGCCGGTGTGGCTGTACCAGCTGTGGGCCTTCGTGGCCCCGGGCCTGCACAACCACGAGAAGAAGTACGCCGTGGCCTTCGTGGGGGTCGGCGCACCGCTGTTCGGCGCCGGCGCGGTCCTGGCGTACAAGGTCCTGCCGCAGACCGCGGTGATCCTGCTGGAGTTCACCCCGGAGAACGCGAGCAACCTGCTGCCGGTCGACGACTACCTCGACCTGATCACGCGCATGGTCGTGGTCTTCGGCCTGGCCTTCGAGCTGCCGCTGCTGCTGATCCTGCTCAACGTCACCGGGGTGCTGACCGCGAAGCGGCTGGCGAGCTGGTGGCGGGCCATGGTGCTGGGCATCACGGTCTTCGCCGCGTTCGCGACGCCCACCGGTGACCCGCTGACGATGCTGGCGCTGGCCGCGCCGATCGTCGCCCTGTACTTCATCGCGCTCCTGGTCTGTTACCTCAACGACCGCCGGCGGGCGCGGAACAACCCCGACGCGGGTCTCGACGACGACGAGGCCTCCGAGGTGGACCTGACTCCGGCGGCGGTGGGTGCGGTCGAGCCCGTGGCGGCTCCGGGAGCCCTGCCCGAGCAGGCCGACGGCGGACGCCAGCGGATCAACGGCTACGACGACGCCACCTGATCGACGCGGGTCCGCATCGGCGGGTACATTCCCGCGGGTGAGTGCTGAGATCACCCTCTTCGTCAATCCCACCGCAGGAAGCGGCCGGGCCGCGCACGCAGCGCAGCCGGCCGCTTCCGCGCTTCGCGAGGCCGGCCTCTCGGTGCGGACCGTCGTCGGCGGCGACGCCCCCGACGCCCTGGCGCGGCTGCGCACCGCGGTCCGCGAGGGCACCGGAGCGGTGATCGCGGTCGGCGGGGACGGGATGGTCTCCCTCGCGCTGCAGGCGCTCGCGGGCACGCTGGTGCCGCTCGGGGTGGTCGCGGTGGGCACCGGGAACGATTTCGCGCGCGCGATGGGACTGCCCGTACGGGAACCCGCGCGGGCGGGCCGGCTGGCCGCGGAGGCGCTCAAGGAGGGCCGGGTCCGCGAGATCGACCTCGGCCGGGTGGCCGTGGCCGGGGACGGCGCCGGGGGCGAGGACGGCGCCGGGGCCCGGGACGGCGCCGGTGGCACCTGGTACGGGACGGTGCTGTGCTCCGGCTTCGACTCGCGGGTCAACGACCGGGGCAACCGGATGCGGCTGCCGCTCGGCCGGTTCAAGTACGACCTGGCGATGGCCTTGGAACTCGCCGCCTTCCGGCCCTTCCCGTACCGGATCACCCTGGACGGCGGCCGGGTCCTGGAGACCGAGGCCACGCTGGTGGCCGTTGGCAACGGCTCCTCCTACGGCGGCGGCATGCGCATCTGTGCGGACGCGGTCCCCGACGACGGACTGTTCGACGTCGTAGTCGTCGGCGACTGCAGCCGCACCACGCTGCTGAAGGTCTTCCCCCGGGTCTACAAGGGCACCCACCTCGACCATCCGAAGGTCACCGTCCACCGGGCCGCGAAGGTGACCCTGGAGGCGGCCGGCATCACCGCCTATGCGGACGGCGAGCCGCTGGGTCCCCTCCCGGTGACCGCTCAGTGCGTCCCGGCGGCCCTGCGGCTCCTGACGTAGGGCGTCCGGGCCCGCACAAAAGATCGCGACTGTTGTCAGAGGCGGCGGGTAGGCTCGAAGACAAGATGACCGAAGAACTTTCTCCCGCCGAGCGGTACGCCGCTGCCCGGATCCGCGCCGCCGAAGAGGCCACGGCCCTGGCGCCCTTCCGTGAGATGTACGAATTCGACCTGGATCCCTACCAGATCGAGGCCTGCAAGGCACTGGAGGCCGGCAAGGGCGTCCTCGTCGCCGCGCCGACCGGCTCGGGCAAGACCATCGTCGGCGAGTTCGCCGTGCACCTGGCCCTCCAGCAGGGCCGCAAGTGCTTCTACACCACGCCCATCAAGGCCCTGTCGAACCAGAAGTACGCCGACCTCGCCAAGCGCTACGGCGCCGACAAGGTCGGCCTGCTCACCGGCGACAACAGCGTCAACGCCGATGCTCCGGTGGTCGTCATGACCACCGAGGTGCTCCGCAACATGCTGTACGCGGGCTCGCAGGCGCTGAACGGTCTGGGATACGTGGTGATGGACGAGGTGCACTACCTCTCCGACCGGTTCCGCGGAGCCGTCTGGGAGGAAGTCATCATCCACCTCCCCGAGTCGGTGACCCTGGTCTCGCTGTCCGCCACCGTCTCCAACGCCGAGGAGTTCGGCGACTGGCTCGACACCGTGCGCGGCGACACCCAGGTGATCGTCTCCGAGGAGCGGCCCGTACCGCTGTGGCAGCACGTCATGGCCGGCCGGCGGATCTACGACCTCTTCGAGGAGGGGTCCGACCACGGCGGCCGCGGCTCCGCGCGCCGCGAGGTCAACCCCGACCTGCTGCGGATGGCGCGCGAGGAGAACAGCAGCCGGTACAGCCCGAAGGACAGGCGGCGCGGAAAGATGGTCCGTGAGGCCGACCGCGAGCGCGAGCGGCGCTCCCGCGGCCGGATCTGGACCCCTTCGCGCCCCGAGGTCATCGCCCGGCTGGACGGCGACGGGCTGCTGCCCGCCATCAACTTCATCTTCAGCCGGGCCGGATGCGAGGCCGCCGTCCAGCAGTGCCTGTACGCGGGCCTGCGGCTCAACGACGACACCGCGCGGCTCAAGGTGCGCGAGATCGTGGAGGAGCGGACCGCCTCCATCCCCACCGAGGACCTGCACGTCCTGGGCTACTACGAATGGCTCGAAGGGCTGGAGCGGGGCATCGCCGCGCACCACGCGGGCATGCTGCCCACCTTCAAGGAAGTCGTCGAGGAGCTGTTCGTACGGGGTCTGGTGAAGGCCGTGTTCGCGACGGAGACCCTGGCGCTGGGCATCAACATGCCGGCGCGCACGGTCATCCTGGAGAAGCTCGTCAAGTGGAACGGCGAGCAGCACGCCGACATCACCCCCGGCGAGTACACGCAGCTCACCGGCCGGGCCGGGCGGCGCGGCATCGACGTCGAGGGCCACGCGGTGGTGCTGTGGCAGCGGGGCATGGACCCGGCGGGCCTGGCCGGGCTCGCGGGTACCCGTACGTATCCGCTGCGCTCCAGCTTCAAGCCCTCGTACAACATGGCGGTCAACCTGGTCCAGCAGTTCGGGCGGCACCGTTCGCGCGAGCTGCTGGAGACCTCCTTCGCGCAGTTCCAGGCCGACCGATCGGTCGTCGGGATCTCCCGGCAGGTGCAGCGCAACGAGGAGGGCCTGGACGGTTACCGGGAGGGCATGACCTGCCACCTCGGGAACTTCGAGGAGTACGCGCGGCTGCGCCGCGACCTCAAGGACCGCGAGAACGACCTGGCCAAGCAGGGCGCGGCCCAGCGGCGGGCGCAGGCGGCCAGCTCGCTGGAGAAGCTCAAGCCGGGCGACATCATCCACGTGCCGACGGGCAAGTTCGCCGGGCTGGCGCTGGTGCTGGATCCGGGGGTGCCGGCCGGGCGTTCCAACGGGCACCGCGGGCACGAGTACACCGAGGGTCCGCGCCCGCTGGTGCTCACCGTGGAGCGGCAGGTCAAGCGGCTCGCCGGGATCGACTTCCCGGTCCCGGTCGAGGCCATCGAGCGGATGCGGATCCCCAAGACGTTCAACGCCCGTTCCCCGCAGTCCCGTCGGGACCTGGCGTCCCAGTTGCGGAGCAAGGCCGGGCACATCACGGTGGAGCGGCACGCGCGCGGGCGGGCGGCCGCGGCCGACGACCGGGAGATCACGAGGCTGCGCACCGCGCTGCGGGCGCATCCGTGTCACGGCTGCGACGAGCGCGAGGACCACGCCCGTTGGGCGGAGCGCTACCACCGGCTGCAGCGGGACACGCGGCAGCTGGAGCAGCGCATCGAGGGCCGGACGAACACCATCGCCCGCACCTTCGACCGGATCCACGCGCTGTTGACGGATCTGGACTACCTGCGCGAGGACGAGGTGACCCCGCACGGGCGGCGGCTCGCGCGGCTCTACGGAGAGCTCGACCTGCTGGCGTCGGAATGCCTGCGGGCCGGTGTCTGGGAGGGGCTGAGCCCGGCCGAACTGGCCGCCTGCATCTCGGCGCTGGTCTTCGAGGCGCGGCAGTCGGACGACGCGGTGGCGCCGAAGGTGCCGGGCGGCGCGGCGAAGGCCGCGCTCGGCGAGATGGTCCACATCTGGGGCCGGCTCGACGCGCTGGAGGAGGAGCACGGCATCAACCAGGCGGAGGGTGTGGGCCAGCGCGAGCCGGACCTCGGCTTCGCGTGGGCGGTGTACCAGTGGGCCTCCGACAAGAGCCTGGACGAGGTGTTGCGCGAGGCGGAGATGCCGGCCGGTGACTTCGTGCGCTGGTGCAAGCAGGTCATCGACGTGCTGGGGCAGGTGGCCGCCGCGGCGCCCTCCTCCTCCGCTTCCTCTTCGGAGGGGGGCAGCACGGTGGCCCGCAACGCCCGCAAGGCGGTGGACGCGCTGCTGCGCGGTGTGGTGGCCTACAGTTCGGTGGGCTAGCCGGATTTGTAGCTTCCTCTAGAAGCGATCGTGGCCAGATCTCACCTCTTGCCATGATCGCTTCGGCGTGTTCCGTGAGAAAATCGGATCATGACTGGGGGAACGGACGAGGGGCCGAGACGGGTCGGTCGGCCGCGCGCCGATCAGCTGAGACCGGCGAGCGGGCGGCCGCCGCGCGAGGAACTCCTCTACGCGGCGGCCGAGTTGTTCACGGCCAAGGGGTACGCGGCCACCACCACGCGGGCGGTGGCCGAACGGGCCGGAATGCGCCAGGCCACGATGTACCACTACTTCGGCGGCAAGGAGGAACTCCTCGCCGAACTCCTGGAGTCCACGGTCGCACCCTCCCTGGAGCTGGCCCGCCGGCTGGCCCGGGACGTGGAGCGGCCCGCCGGACTCCGGCTCTGGGAACTGTGCCGCTCGGACGTGATGCTGCTGTGCGGGGGGCCGTACAACCTGGGCGCGCTCTACCTGTTGCCGGAGGTCGCCGGTGCCCGCTTCGCGCGCTTCCGCCGGATGCGCCAGGAACTCAAGGACATCTACCGGGAGTTGCTCGACGGTACGGGCGTCGGGGCCGAACTCGCCGGTGACCGGGCCGGGCTGGTGCTCCGCAACGACCTCGTCTTCGGTCTCATCGAAGGCGTCATGCTGATCCACCGCGCCGATCCGGGGCGCCCGGTGGCCGCCTTCGCGGAGGCCACCGCCGACGCGGCCCTGCGGATCGCGGGCGTCGACCGCTAGGGGGCTCCGGGGGGCTCCGCCTCTTTGGCCCGCCGCCTAGGTGCGGTCCTCGGATCCCGCTTCCCAGCCGGGCCGGTCCTCCCAGGCCCGCAGGGTGCGGGCGCTCTCGATGCGGTGCGCGATCCCGGTGACGGGATCGGTGAACTCCAGGGTGTGGGCCAGGAGCTGGAGCGGACGCCGGTAGTCGTCGGGCGCCGGATCGCGGACCACCGGATAGACCGGGTCGCCCAGGATCGGCAGGCCCAGGCTGTTCATGTGCACCCGCAGCTGGTGGGTGCGCCCGGTGTGCGGGGTCAGCCGGTAGCGCCCGGTGTCCCCCCGGACCGCGAGGAGTTCGGCCAGGGTCTCCGCATTGGGCTCGGCTCCCGCGACCTCCGTCGCCGCCATCACCCCGCGGACCTTCTCGATGTGGCTGCGCAGGGTCCGGGGGAACTCCACCGCCGGGTCGTGGGGCGCGAGCGCCTCGTACTCCTTGCGGATCCGCCGCTCCTGGAACATCAGCTGGTAGGCGCCCCGGTCCTCGGGCCGGATGCTGAACAGCACCAGCCCGGCGGTCATCCGGTCCAACCGGTGCGCGGGGCTCAGCGCGGGCAGGCCGAGCTCCACCCGGAGCCGGGCCAGGGCCGTCTGGAAGACGTGGCTGCCGCGCGGGGTGGTGGCCAGGAAGTGCGGTTTGTCGGCCACCAGCAGGTGCTCGTCGCGGTACACGACCCCGATGGGGAAGGGCACCACGGGCTCCGGCGGCATGTCCCGGTGGAACCACAGGAACCCGCCGGGCTCGTACGGGTCCTGCGGCCGCAGCACCCGGCCCCCGACGCCCAGCACCCGGCCGTCCCGCAGCAGGCGGGCCATGGACTCGGCGCCGCGCGTGCCCTCGTAGCGTGCCGTGAGGTACGAGCCGAGGTCCGGCCAGGTCCCGTCCGGGTCGGGGGGCAGCCGCATGCGGACCGGGTCGATGCCGGAGACCTGGGGCAGGGGCGCGTCGGGGATGTGGGATCTGCGCTTCACCGGGTACAGGCTATGCGGCTACGGGCGGGTGAAGGTGCCCAGGTGGTCGGCGTCCAGGTACTCCACGCGCAGGGTGCCGTCGCCGAAGGTCACCCCGGTGCGGCCGGCCCTGTTCTCCCCGACCGTCTCGAAGCTGAAGACGTCGCCGTCGTAGTGGGTGAGCGGATAGCGCTGGGGCTCGGGGCCCAGGGAGAGGACGAGCCCGCCGTCGGGGTCCGCGGTGACGGTCGCCTTGCCGTAGTACGGGTTGTCGTACGTCCCGGTGTACGCGCTGTCCGCCTGGGCGGCCTTCGCGCCGGCGGGCGGCTTCGTGTAGTCGGTGGGGGAACGGCCTTCGAGCCCGGCGTAGAGGGAGGCGGTGAGCGGGAGCCAGTCGGTGGTGGCCTTGCCGTGCTCGGCGACGTCGAAGAAGTCCAGGGCCACGGCGTCGGGGAGGCCCACCGGGGTGCCGTTGGTCAGGACGACGATGCCGAGCTGCTCCAGGGGGAGCAGGGTGACGTTGGTGTTCGCGCCGAGCAGGAACCCGCCGGAGTGGCTCAGGCGGAGCCGGCCCGCCTGGTCGTAGCTGACGTTCCAGCCGAGTCCGTAGAAGCCGCTCGTGCCGGTCGGGGTGACCGGCACCGAGACGATCTCGGGGAGGTGGGTCCGCGCGAGGTTGTCGGCGGGGACTATCTGCTTCCCGTCGAGCTTGCCGTCGCCGAGCTGGAGCCGCAGCCAGCGGGCCATGTCGCGGGCGGTGGAGCTGACACCGCCGGCCGGTGCCTGGGCATCGGCGTTGCGGACGAAGCGCGGGCTCCAGGTGCCGTCGGGGTTCTCGGCGTGGATGGTGGCGCGGTCGGCGGCCCGTTCGTAGGCGGAGTACTCCGTGCTGGAGTTCGTCATCTTCGCCGGCTTGAACAGGACGTCGTCGGACAGCTTCTGCCAGCTCGCGCCGCGCTCCCGGGCGACGGCCTCGGCGGCGGCGGTGAAGCCGAAGTTGGTGTAGTTGTAGCTCGCGCGGAACGGGGAGAGGGGCTCCAGGCGCAGGTGGTCGAGGATGTACGACTGGTCGTAGCCGAGGTCTTCGAGGAGGTCACCGGCGTGGTCGGGCAGGCCGCTGCGGTGCGACAGCAGGTCGGCGGTGGTGACGTGACCGGTGACCCAGGGGTCCTTGAGAGCGAAGCCGGGCAGCTCGACCCTGCGGTCGAAGTCGGCGGGGGCCTTGAGGGCACCGGCGACGATGGTGGAGGTGATCGGCTTGGAGACCGAGGCGACCTGGAAGACGGTGTCCGGTCCCACCGGGGCCGGGTCGCCGACACGGCGCAGGCCGAAGCCCTTGAGGTAGACGACCTCGTCGTCGTGGACGACGGCGACGGAGACGCCCGGCACGCCGGTACGGCGCATCATCTCGGTGACCGTGGCGTCGAGGCGGCTCACGGCCCTGTCGACCTGGGCGTCGGTGAGCTGGGCGGTGGGCGCGGGCGGCGGTGTCGGCGCCGACGTCGGTGTCGGCGCGGGCGGCGGTGTGGGCGCGGCCGTCGCGGTCCCGGCCGCGGCCAGGAGTGCGGCTGCGCCTACTGCCGTGAGTGCACGGAGCCTACGCATGGGGCCATTGTCCCGCCGAACGGGTGATACCGCCTCGCGGAGCGTCGTGCGGTGTCGTGCTGTGCTGGGGGGCCTGCGGTGAGATGCCGCGCCGGCCCGCGGCGTCGTGCCCGCCCGCGCCGCCCGCCCGCCGTTGCCTCCGGAGCCGGGCCGGGGCAGGCCCCCGGGGTACGGGACGCCCGACCGGCCGGGCCGCCGCTTCAGGACGCGGCGCCGGCCAGGGTGCGTTCCTGTTCGGCTTCGACCTCCGCGTTCCAGTCGCGCTTGATCGCGCGCCAGCCCTCGTCGGTCTGGCCCAGGCGCCAGTAGCCGGAGATGGACAGGCGCTCGCGCGGGATGCCGCGGTCGATGCGCAGGTGGTGGCGGAGGGTTCTGACGAAGCCGGCCTCGCCGTGGACGAAGGCGTGGACGTCGGCGGAGGGGAAGTCCAGGGCCTGGACGGCCTCGGTCAGCGCCTCCCCGATCGGGCGGGAACCGCGGTGGATCCAGACCGGGACGATGCCGTCGGGGGTGACGATCCTCAGCTCGTCCTGCGGGCCCTCGACCTCCACGAGCGCGTGGACCTGCGCTCCGGCGGGCATCCGCTCCATCGCCGCCGCGATCGCCGGCAGCGCGCTCTCGTCGCCGACCAGCAGGTGCCAGCCGGCGACCGGGTCCGGGGCGTAGGCCCCGCCCGGACCGAGGAAGCGGACGAGTTCACCCGGCTGGACGCGGGCGGCCCAGGGGCCGGCCAGTCCTTCGTCGCCGTGGACCACGAAGTCGAGGGTCAGTTCCAGGTCGGCCGGGTCCCAGGCGCGCACCGTGTACGCGCGCTGGCGCGGCCACTCCTCGCGGGGGTGGTCCGCCCGGATCCGGTCCAGGTCCCAGGGAGTGGTGTACGTGACACCGTCCGGTGCGAAGAGCAGTTTCACGTAGTGGTCGGTGTACGTGCCCGCACCGAATCCGGCCAGCCCCGCACCGCCCAACACGATCCGCACCATGTGCGGACTCAACCGCTCGGTCCGCACGACGACTGCGGTGCCGACCTTGCGGGCGCGTCCTTCTGCCACGACGTCTCCCTGACTCTCCGACCCTGACTCCGTGAAGCTTAGGATTACCTAAGTTAGCACCTCAGGGGCGGAGTGCGCTGCCCAGACGTTCAACGGCTCCACTCAGGCCCCACCTGTTCGCGAGCGCCGCCACCAGATCCGGCTGCGCCGGGGCGGCCGGAAGCGCCGGGTCGAACGGCGGAAGCGGAACGTCCGAAGCGACCTGGACCACCTTGGGAGCCACCGCCAGATAAGGCCTCGACTCGTCCAGCCGCTTGCGCTGGGTGGGGGTCAGCTTCGACTTCGGGTCCTCGATCGCCGCGATGATTCCGGCCAGGTTCCCGTAGGCGTCCAACAGCTTCGCCGCCGTCTTCTCACCGATGCCGGGGACGCCCGGCAGGCCGTCGCTCGGATCCCCGCGCAGCAGCGCCAGGTCGGCGTATCCGGGGCCGTCCACCCCGTACTTCTCGCGGAGCCACGCCTCGTCGGTCACCTGCAGGGTGCCCACGCCCTTCAGCGGGTACAGCACCCGGCGCTGCTTCGCGTCGTCGACCAGCTGGTACAGGTCCCGGTCGCCCGTGACGATGTCCACCGGGCCGGTCGCGCGGCCGGTCAGGGTGCCGATCACGTCGTCGGCCTCGTACCCGGCGACCCCCACCCGGGCGATGCCGAAGGCGTCCAGGGCCGCCTCGATGATCGGGACCTGCGGGGCCAGGGTGTCCGGGGTCTCCTCCACGTCCGGACCGCTTTCCGTCTCCTGCGCGACCCGGTGGGCCTTGTAGGACGGGATCAGCTCCACCCGCCAGTGGGGCCGCCAGTCTGCGTCCATGCAGGCCACCAGGTCGTCGGGCCGGTGGTCCTGCACGAGGCGACCGATGAAGTCGAGCAGCCCGCGGACGGCGTTGACCGGAGTGCCGTCGGGGGCCTTCACGGAGTCCGGCACGCCGAAGTACGCGCGGTAGTAGAGGGAAGCGGTGTCCAGGAGCATCAGGCGTCGTGTCGTCGTCACGGTCACGATGATGCACTGAGGGCAAACGGAAAGTGGCGCAGGTACGGCCTCCTCTGCCCGTGAGCGCGAAACCGGGGCCGGTTGCTGCGTAAGGTGCTTACAGCACACCGATGCGCGATGTGCGAGGGACCGGACCAACCGAAACAAGGCCGGACCAACCGAAACAAGGGGAGGGCAGCCCCGCCATGGACGACAGGGACGGCACCGACGGCAAGCACGGCACCAGCGCGACGACCGGCGCGGACGACAAGGAGCGGGACCGGGACAAGGACTCCAAGGAACCGCTCCGGGTGGGCGTGGCCGTGCGCAAGAGACGCCGGGCCCTGCACCTGACCCTCGCCGCGGTGTCCGCGCGCAGCGGACTGTCGGTCCCCTTCCTGAGCCAGATAGAGAACGAGCGGGCCCGGCCCAGCATGCGGTCCCTCGAACGTGTCGCCGACGCGCTGGAGACCACGGCCGTCGATCTGCTGGCCGCCTCCGACACCGCGCGCACCGTGGACCTCGTACGGGCCGGCGACGATTCCGCGCTGACCCCCGTCCCGGGCGTACGGCCCCTCGTGCGCGGGCACCACCAGTTGCACGCCCTGGAGTTCACCGGGGACCAGGACGCGGGCCGCGAGTACCAGCACCGCAACGACGAGCTGATGTACGTCGTCTCGGGCGCCTGCCAGGTGGAGGCCGAGGGGCGGGCGTACCGGCTGGAGAACGGCGACGCGCTGTTCCTGTCCGGCGGGGTGCGCCACCGCTGGCGGGCCGTCACCGAGGACACCCGGATCCTGATCGTCGCGGTCGGCGAACACATCCACGCGACCTCCGAGCCGCCCTCTCCGGGACACTGACCGGATGCGGGTCGTTTCGCTGGTGCCGTCCCTGACCGAGGCGGTGGCCGTGAGCGCGCCCGGGGCGCTGGTCGGGGTGACCGACTGGTGCACGCACCCGGCCGCGCTGGGAGACGCGGCGCGCATCGGAGGCACGAAGAACCCCGACGTACGGGCGATCGCGGAGCTGCGCCCGGATCTGGTCCTCGCCAACGAGGAGGAGAACCGGGCTCCCGACCTGGCGGCGCTGCGGGAGGCCGGGCTGGAGGTCCTGGTCACCGAGGTACGGGACCTCCCGCAGGCGTTCACCGAGTTGGACCGGGTGCTGGTGGGGGCCATGGGGCTGGAGAGGCCCCGGTGGCTGGCGGAAGCGGAGGCCGCCTGGGCCCGCGCGGAGCTGGCCGTCGAGCCGCGGACGGCCTTCGTGCCGGTCTGGCGCCGGCCCTGGATGGTGCTGGGCCGCGACACCTTCGCGGGGGACCTGCTGGCCCGCCTCGGCGTGCGCAACGCCTACGCCGGGCACCCGGAGCGGTACCCGAGGATCCCGGCGGCCGAGCTGGCCGCCGCCGGCTGCGAGCTCGTGGTGTTCCCGGACGAGCCGTACCGCTTCGCGCCCGGGGACGGACCCGAGGCCTTCCCCGGCATCCCGGCGGCGTTCGTCGACGGCCGCCACCTGACCTGGTACGGACCCTCGCTGGCCGCCGCCCCGGAGGTGCTGGGGGCGGCCCTGCGGGCCTCGGTCTAGCGGCCCTCGCCTAGCGGGGCGCGGCGAGCAGGCGGCCGGTGGCGAGGCCGCGCAGGGTGTTCGCCGCGGCCAGGAGCCAGGCGGTCAGCAGGGCCAGGAAGAGGGCCGCGGCCAGCCAGGAGAAGGCGGTGAGGCCGGTGTGCCGGGCCAGTCCGGCGGCGCCGGTGACGCAGGTGCCGACGGGGAAGGTCAGCGCCCACCAGGTCATGGCGAACCCCATGCCGTCCCGGGCGGCCCGCAGCAGCATCGCCGCGGCCAGTGCCAGCCACAGCAGGGCGAATCCCATCACGGGGACCCCGTAGACGACCGCGAAGGCGGAGAAGGCGCCGCTGTAGGGGCCCGCCATCGACCGGGGAGCCATGTCCGCCAGGGAGTTCACCGCGGTGGTGGACTGGCCGAGGGGGCCCAGGACCAGGAACAGGGTCGGGGTGAGGGCCAGGGGGAGGGGCCCGCTGACGATCAGCCGGCCGAAGATCAGGGGGAGCAGCAGCAGGGTGGCGAGCAGGCTGAGGCCGAACATCGCGTAGCAGCCGAGCAGCATGGCCTCGCGGGCCTGGCCGGCGGGGAGATGGGGGATGAGCAGGGGGCCGAGCGCGGCGGAGACCATGGGGGCGACCACGGGCAGCAGCCAGACGGGGGTGGCCTGGTGGGCCTCCACCTTGTGGCGGACCACCATCAGGTAGGGGACGGCCACGGCCGCGAGGAGGCCTATCGCGGTGCCTGCGGTGAACAGGACCGTGTCCACGGCGATGGCGGCGGGGAGGCCGATGAGGTCCTTGCCGACGATGAGCGCACCGCCGCCGACGGCCAGCAGGGCCATCGAGAGGCAGCCGTAGAAGGGGGCCACCGCGGGGTCCAGGAGGTGGGCGCGGGCCTGGTCGCGGTGGTGGAGCCAGTGGCCGGCCCGGGCGGTCAGCAGGACCGCGAGGGCGGTGGCGGCCAGCACCCAGAAGATCTGGCAGACCACGCGCTGGCCAGGGAGCTGGTACGGGAGGGTCGCGCCGGCATTGGCGATGATCGCCGTGCCCATGACGGAGGCGTACCAGTTGGGGGCGAGGTGCCGCAGGGAGGGAGCCTTGTGGGTACCGGCGCCGAGGGTTGCGGGGCCGGTGGGGGTCCCGGGGGTGGTGGGACGGGGACGTACGAGGGTGGTGGCCATGGGTCCAGCGTCACGCGGGGCGGGGCCGGACGGCAGAGGGGATCTTCCTATGAGGGCATAAACTGAGGTTATGGGTAATGGGTACGGCAATGAGGAGTGGGTCGAGGGGCAGGTTCCCCTGGCGCACCGGGTCCCGGACCTGGGGGCCATGGAGCTGCTGCTCGCGGTCGCGCGGGTGGGCAGTCTGAGCGCCGCCGCGCGACGGCTCGGCATCACCCAGCCCGCCGCCAGCAGCCGGATCCGGGCGATGGAGACCCGGCTCGGGGTCGCCCTCGTGGACCGTTCCCCGCGCGGGTCGACGCTGACCGCGGAGGGTGCGCTGGTCACGGACTGGGCCCGGCGGGTGGTGGAGGCGGCCGAGGCCTTCGACGCGGGCGCGCAGGCGCTGCGGGGCCGCCGCGACTCCCGGCTGCGGGTCGCCGCCAGCATGACCATCGCGGAGTACCTGCTGCCCGGCTGGCTGATCGCCCTGCGCGGGCAGCGGCCGGACACGGCGGTGTCGCTGCACGCGGGGAACTCGGCGGTGGTGGCGGAACGGGTGCTCGCGCACGAGGCGGACCTCGGCTTCGTGGAGGGACTGAGCGTGCCGGAGGGACTGGACTCGGTGGTCATCGCGCAGGACCGCCTCGTGGTGGCGGTGGCCCCCGGGCACCCCTGGGCCCGGCGCACCCGCGGGGTGGAGCCGGCGGAGCTCGCGGCGACGCCGCTGATCCTGCGGGAACGGGGGTCGGGGACCCGGCAGGTCCTGGACGCGGCGCTGGCCGGGTGCGGGGGGCTCGCGGAGCCGCTGCTGGAACTGGCCTCCACCACCGCGGTGAAGGCGGCGGCGGTGAGCGGGGCCGGGCCGTGCGTGCTGTCGGAACTGGCGGTCGGGGACGAGATGGCGGGGCGGCGGCTGGTGTCCGTGCCGGTGCTCGGGGCGGGGCTGGAGCGGGAGCTCCGGGCGGTATGGCCCGCGGGGGCCCGGCCGGCGGGCCCCGCGCGGGACCTCCTGGCACTGACCCGGCGCTGACGGGGCGCTGCCCCGGCGCAGAGCCACCGCTGTCCCGGCGCTGCCCTGCGCTGAGCCGCCGCTGGACTGGCGCTGCCCCGCCGCTGGCGGGATGCTGAGCCGCCATTGATCCGGCCAGGTCCGAGTGCTGACCCCGTCGCTGGGGCGGCGTCGACCCGCCGTTGAGCCGGTGCTGACCCGCCGTTGAGGGGGCGCCGAGTCGACCCTGATCCGGCCCGGACAGGGCGCCCTGGGCGCGGCCCGGGTGCTGGGTCCGGCGGGGGCCCGCGCACCCTCGGGGGTCCGGGGCGGAGCCCCGGGGAACGGTGGAAGGGCGGGTAGGGGACAGTTCCGCGTCGGCCCTCGCAGCCGGTCCCCGAGTGGGGGCGGCGGGCGGGCCCTGCGGGGCGGAGTCCCCTACCCGCCCTTCCACCGTTCCCCGGGCGCTGCCCGGACCCGCGCCTCAAACGCCGGGGGGGGCTGAGTGTGTCCCCGGTCCCCGGTCCTCAAGCGTCGGACGGGCTGAGGAGGGGGCCCGGGTTGTGCCTGGACCCCCTGGGACTCCGCCCCAGACCCCGCGCCTCAAATGCCGGCGGGGCTGAGTGTGTCCCCGGACCCCGGTCCTCAAGTGCCGGACGGCTGGAATGGCTGCGCCCGGACGCCGGAGGCCGGTTGGCAGGGGGAGGGGTGCCCGGGTCAGGGGCCCGTCGGGGTGGAGGCTGCTGTGATCAGGGCCGACATGACTCGGGTGTCCTTGTCCAGTTCCGGGTGCCATTGGACGCCCAGGGTCCAGGGGGCGTCGGGGAGTTCGATGGACTCCACCGTGCCGTCGGCGGCGTGGGAGGAGGCGATCAGGCCCCGGCCCAGGCGGTCGACGGCCTGGTGGTGGTAGGTCGGGACCTCCGACTCCTCCGGGACCAGGGCCGCGTACAGCGTGCCGGGAACCGGGCGGACCGGGTGCCAGGAGACCACGCCGGGGCTCAGCACGTGGCCGTCGATGTGCTGGATCAGGGTGCCGCCCAGGGCCACGTTCAGCGCCTGCATGCCACGGCAGATGCCGAGCAGGGGCGTCCGGGAGGACAGCGCCGCCGTGATGAGCGCGAGCTCCCACGCGTCGCGGACGGTGGCCGCCGGTCCGGTACGGGGATCGCGCGGAGCCCCGTACCGGACCGGGTCCACGTCCGGGCCGCCCGCGACGACCAGGCCGTCCAGCCGGCCCAGCACCTCCGCCGCCGCCTCCGGTTCGTCCGGCGGGAGCAGGACGGCGGTGCCGCCCGAGGCCTGGACGAGCTCGTAGTACCCGGTGGGGATGAGGGCGGTGGGGACGTCCCACACCCCGTAGCGGGTGGACTTCTCGACGTAGGTGGTGATGCCGATGAGCGGCCTGGGCAAGGCGGTACCTCCGAGGGGAGCGAGGGGAGAGGGGCGGGTCAGTCGCGGGAGAGCTCGGCCTCTGCTTCCGCCAGCGCCGCGAACTCCTCCTCCGGGGCGGAGGCCACCAGGTGGTGCCGACTGTAGAACGCGAAGTAGGCGAGGGCGACGGCGTACACGGCCAGGGCGATGAATGCCGCGTCCTTGTCCACCAGGAAGGTGGCGACCAGGGCCGAGAGGGCGAGGACGAAGGCCACCGTGGAGGTCACGATGCCGCCCGGAGTGCGGTACGGGCGCTCCAGGTCGGGCTCGCGGCGCCGCAGCACGATGTGGGAGAGGGCCATGAGGGCGTAGCTGATGGTCGCGCCGAAGACCGCCATGTTCAGCATGCGCGGGCCGTTGCCGGTGGCGGCGGCCAGGGCGAAGCCGATGGCGCCGGGTATGAGCAGGCCCAGGTACGGGGCCTTGCGCTTCGAGGTCAGGGACAGGAAGCGCGGGAGGTAGCCCGCCCGGGACAGGGCGAACAGCTGGCGGGAGCCGGCGTAGATGAGGGAGAAGAAGGAGGCCACCAGCCCGGCCAGGCCCGCGTAGTTGACGAAGGTCTTCAGCCAGGAGAGCCCGGGGTCGCCCTCCAGGGCGACGACCAGCGGGTTGCCCGCGTCCTTGATGGCGTCGGCTCCGCGCGCACCGGTCGAGGCGAGGAAGGTGACCAGGGCCAGGAGGACGAGGATGCCCATGGAGATGGACAGGGCGCGGGGCACCGAGCGGACCGGGTCCTTGGCCTCCTCGGCGGCCAGCGGCACGCCCTCGACCCCGAGGAAGAACCACATGCCGAAGGGGAAGGCGGCCCAGATGCCGAGGATGCCCAGCGGCAGCCAGGAGCTCGCGCCGGCGGCGGTGGTGTCGACGGCGATGTCGTCGAGGTTGGCGGGGTCGAACTGGGTGAACGCGCCGACGGCGAAGACGATCAGGGCGATCACGGCGATGGCGGTGACGATCAGGGAGAAGCTGAGGGCTTCGCCCACGCCCCAGAGGTGGATGCCGATGAAGACGACGAAGCAGGCGAGGTAGACCGGCCAGCCCGAGGTGAGGCCGAAGAGGTTGAGGGACTCCACGTAGTCGCCGATGAAGATGGCGATGGCGGCCGGGGCGAGGATGTACTCGATGAGGATCGCGGTACCGGTGAGGAAGCCGCCCCAGGTGCCGAGCGCCCGGCGGGCGAAACCGTATCCGCCGCCCGCGGTGGGCAGGATCGCCGACAGTTCGGCGAGGGAGTAGACCAGGCACGCGTACATCGCGCCCATCAGGACGGTGGCGATGGCGAGGCCGCCGAAACCGCCCTGGGCGAGGCCGATGTTCCAGCCGGAGAAATCGCCGGAGACCACGTACGCGACGCCGAGACCGGTCAGCAGCAGCCAGCCGGCGCTGCCGCGGCGCAGGGTGCGGCGCTCCAGGTAGCCGTCGGCGCCGTTCCCGGGGGAGGCGTTCTCGGGGGACGGGGTGGGTTCGGGCACGGCTGCCAGCCGTGCGCCGGTGTCGTCGGCCATGTGCGCTCCTGCCTAGGGCAATGGTTGTGGGGCGTACCTTTGCCGCTCGGGCGTGGCGGGCGCAAGACCCCTGCGTTAAACAGGGGTTACGAAAGCCTCTCGGTCGGGGCGGGTCCGGATCAGGTCAGGAACCCCCGCAGCAGCGCGGCCGTGCCGCAGCAGTGCTCGCGCATCACCTCGCGGGCCGCCTCCGGGTCCCGGTCCAGCACCGCCTCGACCAGCGTGCTGTGCTGCTGCTGCGAGTGCTCCAGGTTGCGCACCAGCAGCGGGATGCAGTCCAGCAGGTCGTTCACGGTGGCCCGGACGGCCGCGTACTGGGCCGTCAGGGTGGCGGATCCGGCGAGTTCGCACAGGGTGAGGTGGAAGAGCGTGTCCTGGCGGCGGTAGTCGGGCAGCGGGGCGTCGTGGGTGGCGGTCAGCGCGCCGAGCAGCCGGTCCGTGTCCCGCTCCGACAGCCCCTGGGAGGCGCACAGGCCGGCCGCGCCGACCTCCAGGACCTCGCGGAAGCGCAGCACGTCCTCGATGTCCACGCCCGCGACCCGGCGCCGCAGCTCCTCCTCCGTGCCCCCGGCCGGCGTGTCGGGACGGGGCAGGACAAACGTTCCGCCGTACCGGCCGCGCCGGGCCTCCACCAGGCCCTGGTCCTGCAGTACCTTCAGCACCTCGCGGAGCGTCACCCGGCTGATCCCCATCCGCTCGGCCAACTCGCGCTCCGGTGGCAGTCGTTCCCCGCCGGGCACCAGTCCGAGCCGGACCACCTGGAGGATCTGCTCCAGCGCCTCCTCGAAACCGTTGCCCGCCCGCACCTGTCGCAGTACGGGATTGAGCCGCCGGGCGGCCTCGTCCTCGCTCGCCGTATCGGTCATCTCGCCTCCTCCCCTTCCCAAGCAATGGTTCTATTCAATACCTTAGGCCCCCTCGGCTCACCGAAGGAGAGAATCCCGTGGTAGACCGCAAGCCGCCGCTTTCGCCCGAGGAGCTCCGCGCTCTCGTCGCCAGCGGTGAAATCGACACAGTGGTCCTGGCCTTCCCCGACATGCAGGGGCGCCTCCAGGGCAAGCGGTTCGCCGCACAGTTCTTCCTCGACGAGGTCCTCCAGCACGGCACCGAGGGCTGCAACTACCTCCTGGCCGTCGACACGGACATGAACACCGTCGACGGGTACGAGATGTCCTCCTGGGAGCGGGGCTACGGCGACTTCGCCATGCACCCCGACCTCGCCACCCTGCGCCGGATCCCCTGGAACCCGGGCAGCGCCTTCGTCCTCGCCGACCTCGCCTGGAACGACGGATCGCCCGTGGTCGCCGCGCCCCGGCAGATCCTGCGCCGCCAGCTCGAGCGCCTCGGCGAGCTCGGCTACACCGCGATGGTGGGCACCGAGCTGGAGTTCATGGTCTTCCTGGACACCTACGAGCAGGCCTGGAACTCCGACTACCGCGGCCTGACCCCCGCCAACCAGTACAACACCGACTACTCCATCCTCGGGACCGGCCGCGTCGAGCCCCTGCTGCGCCGCATCCGCAACGAGATGCAGGCCGCCGGCCTGGTCGTGGAGTCGGCCAAGGGCGAGTGCAACCTCGGCCAGCACGAGATCGTCTTCCGCTACGACGAGGCGCTGACCACCTGTGACCAGCACTCCGTCTACAAGACGGGGGCCAAGGAGATCGCCGCCCAGGAGGGCGTCTCGCTCACCTTCATGGCCAAGTACGACGCGCGCGAGGGCAATTCCTGTCACATCCACCTCTCGCTCAACGATGCCGACGGACGCAACGCGATGGCCGGTGAGGGGCCGGACGCGCACGACCACGGCGGCATGTCCCCCGTGATGCGCCACTTCCTGGCCGGCCAGCTCGCCGCGCTGCGCGACTTCTCCCTTCTCTACGCCCCCAACATCAACTCCTACAAGCGTTTCCGGCCGGGATCCTTCGCACCGACCGCCGTCGCCTGGGGCGTGGACAACCGGACCTGCGCGCTCCGGGTGGTCGGCCACGGCCGCTCCATGCGCTTCGAGAACCGCCTGCCCGGCGGCGACGTCAACCCGTACCTCGCCGTCTCCGGCCTGGTCGCGGCCGGGATCTACGGCATCGAGAACCGCCTGGAGCTGCCCGAGCCCTGCGCCGGCAACGCCTACACGGCCGACTTCGCGCACGTTCCCACCACCTTGCGCGAGGCCGCCGAGCTCTGGGAGAACAGCGAGATCGCCAAGGCCGCCTTCGGCCCCGAGGTCGTCGCCCACTACCGGAACATGGCCCGCGTCGAACTGGACGCGTACGACTCCGCCGTGACCGACTGGGAACTGCGCCGCTCCTTCGAACGCCTCTAGGAGCCGGGGAGCCGCCCCGGCGGATCCCCGTGCACCCCCTTACCGGAACCACCGCACCCACCGCACCCGAACGTCTGAAAGGCCACCACGTGTCCGATGCGCTGGAAGTCTTGAATCCGGCCACCGAGGAACTCGTCGCCGTCGTCCCGGCCGCCACACGGGACGACGTCGACGCAGCCGTCGTACGGGCCACCGCCGCCCAGCGCGCCTGGGCGGCGGCCGCGCCCGCCGACCGGGCCAGGCTGCTGCGCCGCTTCGCCGCGGTCGTCGACGGGCACATCGAGGAACTGGCCCTGCTGGAGGTCCGGGAGGCGGGCCACACCATCGGGAACGCCCGCTGGGAAGCCGGCAACGTCCGTGACGTGCTCGACTTCGCCGCCGGGGGAGTGGAACGGCTCTCCGGCCGGCAGATCCCCGTCGCCGGCGGCATCGACGTCACGTTCCTCGAACCCCTCGGCGTCATCGGCGTGATCGCGCCCTGGAACTTCCCCATGCCGATCGCCGCCTGGGGCCTGGCACCGGCGCTGGCCGCGGGCAACGCGGTCATCCTCAAGCCCGCCGAGACCACCCCGCTCACCGCGCTGCGCCTCGCCGAGCTCGCCCTGGAGGCCGGACTCCCCGAGCACCTGTTCCAGGTGCTGCCCGGCCGGGGCGAGGTGGCGGGCGACGCCCTCGTCGAGCACCCGGGGGTGGCCAAGATCGTGTTCACCGGATCCACCCGCATCGGCAAGCGGATCATGGCCAAGTGCGCCGACCGGGTGAAGCGCCTCACCCTCGAACTCGGCGGCAAGAACCCCAACATCGTCTTCGCCGACGCGGACCTGGAAGCGGCGGCGGCCTCGGCCCCGATGTCCTTCCTGGACAACACCGGGCAGGACTGCTGCGCCCGCACGCGGATCCTCGTACAGCGCTCCGCGTACGACCGGTTCATGGAGCTGCTCGCCCCCGCCGTCGAGAAGGTGGTCGTCGGGGACCCGTACGACGAGAACACGCAGCTCGGGCCGCTGATCTCGCGGGTGCAGCTGGACCGCGTACGGTCCTACGTCACCGATGACCTCACGGTCGTCCGGGGCACCGCCCCCGAGGGCCCCGGCTTCTGGTACCCCCCGACCCTCGTCACCGGCGTCGACCCCACCGCCGCCATCGCCACCGAGGAGGTCTTCGGACCGGTCGCCGTCGTCCTGCCCTTCGAGGACGAGGAGGACGCCGTACGCCTGGCCAACGCCACCGACTACGGCCTCGCCGGCTCCCTGTGGACCCGCGACGTCGGCCGCGCGCTGCGCGTCTCGCGCGCCGTCGCCGCGGGCAACCTGTCGGTCAACTCCCACAGCAGCGTCCGCTACTGGACCCCCTTCGGCGGCTACAAGCAGTCCGGACTCGGGCGCGAGCTCGGACCCGACTCCCTCACCGCTTTCACCGAGACCAAGAACGTCTTCATCAGCACGGAGGCCTGAACCACATGAGCATCGACTCCATCGACTCCATCGACTCGACCGACTCCACCGAAGAGGTCGTCTGCCGCCGGCTGGTCGGACGGACAGCCGTCATCACCGGAGCCGGCAGCGGCATCGGCCTCGCCACCGCCCGCCGGCTGGCCTCGGAAGGCGCCAACGTCGTCTGCGGGGACATCGACGAGACCGCGGGCAAGGCCGCCGCCGAGGAGGTCGGCGGCACCTTCGTCAAGGTCGACGTCACCAGCCCGGAGGAGGTCGAGGCCCTGTTCAAGACGGCCTTCGACACCTACGGCTCCGTGGACATCGCCTTCAACAACGCCGGCATCTCGCCCCCGGACGACGACTCGATCCTCACCACCGGCCTGGAGGCCTGGAAGCGGGTCCAGGACGTCAACCTGACCTCCGTCTACCTCTGCTGCAAGGCCGCCCTGCCCTACATGCAGCGCCAGGGCCGGGGCTCCATCATCAACACCGCCTCCTTCGTGGCCCGGATGGGCGCCGCCACCTCGCAGATCTCCTACACCGCCTCCAAGGGCGGCGTGCTCGCCATGTCCCGCGAGCTCGGCGTGCAGTTCGCCCGCGAGGGCATCCGCGTCAACGCGCTCTGCCCGGGGCCCGTCAACACCCCGCTCCTGCAAGAGCTGTTCGCCAAGGACCCGGAGCGCGCCGCCCGCCGGATCGTGCACATCCCGCTGGGCCGGTTCGCCGAGCCCACCGAGATCGCCGCCGCCGTCGCCTTCCTCGCGAGCGACGACTCCTCCTTCATCAACGCCACCGACTTCCTGGTCGACGGCGGCATCTCCGGCGCGTACGTCACTCCTCTCTAGACGTTCGCCTCCCCACCACCCACCCGACAGCCGGGCGTCGCGCGACGCCCGGCTGTCGTGCTCCACCGCCCGCGACGATCTTGACCGTGATGATCTTGTGAGAGAACCAGGAGAACCCACTCAGTGACCCGACCCAGTTCCGTGCGGCGGCTCCAGGCCGTCTGCGCCGCCGTCGCGATAACCGCCGGCACCCTCGTGGCCGCCGCCCCCGCCGCCCAGGCCCACCCCGGCGGCCACTGCACCACCCCCCAGCTCGAAGCCGCCTGGTACGGGGACAACCAGGCCCGGCTGCAGCAGCTCATCGACGACTACGGCACCTGCAACCCGTACCGGCCGAACCGCAACAAGCCCGTCGCGGTCTTCGACTGGGACAACACCGTCGTCAAGAACGACGTCGGCGACGCGCAGATGTTCTGGCTGCTGCGCAACGGCAAGATCCGCCAGCCCGCCGGGGGCGACTGGACCGGCACCAGCCGCTTCCTGACCCCGGCCGCCGCACAGGCCCTGGCCGAGGCCTGCGGCGCCCTCGCGAAGCCCGGCGCCCCGCTGCCCACCGGAACCCCCGAGGGAGCCGGCTGCGCCGACGAGATCAACGCCGTCTACGGCACCGCCGCCACCCGCGCGGCCGCCCCCGCCTTCGCCGGCTGGGACCGCCGTACGACCGAGCCCGCCTACGCCTGGCTGCCGCAGCTCATGCAGGGCTGGACCGCGCGCGAGATCCGCGGCTTCACCGCCGCCGCGCGGGCCGAGAACCTGGCCGCCCCGGTCGACGCCAAGCAGCAGGTCGGCTCCACCACCGCCACCGGCTGGGTGCGGTACTACGACCAGCAGAAGGAGCTCGTCGCCGCGCTGCAGAAGGCCGGCTTCGACGTCTGGATCAGCTCGGCCTCGCCGCAGCCGGTCGTCGAGGTGTGGGCCGAGGGCGTGGGCATCGACGCCCGGCACGTCATCGGCATCCGCAACACCACCACGTACGGCGGGAAGTTCACCTCCCACCTGCAGGGCTGCGGGTCCGTCGCGGACGGCGCCGACACGATGATCACGTACATCGACGGCAAGCGCTGCTGGATCAACAAGGAGATCTTCGGGGTCCGCGGCGCCGCGGCCGAGAAGGTCCAGCCGGCCGCCCGCCGCCAGGTGTTCGCCGCGGGCGACTCCGACACCGACATCTCGTTCCTGCGCGACGCGACCGTGCTGCGGCTCGTCGTGAACCGCAACAAGAACGAGCTGATGTGCCGCGCGTACGACAACAGCGACGGCAAGTGGATCGTGAACCCGATGTTCATCCAGCCCAAGAAGCAGAAGGCCGCGCCGTACCCGTGCGCGACCACCGGCTTCACCGGCCGTGACGGCACCCCGGGGCCCGTGCTCCGGGGTGACAGCAGCGTCATCCCGGACCAGACGGACTCCGTCTTCTAGCCGGCCCTAGAGGAAGGTGCGGCCCTCGCCCCGGTAGGTCGGGGCGGTGGCCGTCACCCGGTCGCCTTCGACCAGGTGCAAGGTGTCGAAGCGCTCGCACAGTTCACCGGCCTTCGCGTGCCGGAACCAGACCCGGTCGCCGATCAGCAGATCGTCGGCCGGGCTGCCGAGCAGCGGGGTCTGCACCTCGCCGGCCCCCTCCTGCGGGTCGTAGCGCAGCCCCTCGGGGAGGTACGGGACCGGCAGCCGGTCCGCGCCGGGCGCGCCGGAGGCCGGGTACCCGCCGCCGAGCACCGTGACCACCCCGACGCCGGGGCGGCGGACCACCGGCTGGGCGAAGAGCGCCGCGGGGCGGCCGGTGAACGAGGTGTAGTTGTCGAAGAGCCGCGGCACGTAGAGCCCCGACCCGGCGGCGATCTCCGTGACCGCGTCCTCGGCGGCGGTCTGCTGGACGCTGCCGGTGCCGCCGCCGTTGACGAACTCCAGGTCCGGCACCACCGCGCGCACGGCCCGTACCGCCTCCGCCCGCCGGGCGGCCAGCTCCTTGCGGGCCGCGCCCTGCATCAGCCGGATGGCGCGCGACCGCAGCGGACGGCCCGCGAGCGCGTCGCCGACCCCGGCCACGTGGCCCTCGTAGCCCATCAGTCCGACCACCCGGAAGCCGGGCCGGGCGCTCACCGCGCGGGCCAGCTCGGCGAGCTGCGCGGGCTCGCGCAGCGGGGAGCGGCGGGCACCGACGCGCACCCTGCCCCCGAAGAGGTGCAGGGCGGTGTCCAGTTCCAGGCAGACCCGGATCTCCTGGGCGCCGCCGTCGCGGGCCCGGTCCACGAGCTCCAGCTGCGCGAGGTCGTCGACCATCACGGTGACCGCGCCGGCCAGCTTCGGATCCGCGGCGAGCTCGGCGAAGCCGGCCCGGTCGGCGGACGGGTAGGCGAGCAGCACGTCCTCGAAGCCCGAGCGGGCCAGCCAGATCGATTCGGCGAGGGTGTAGGACATGATTCCGGCGAACCCGGGCCGCGCGAGGACCCGTTCGAGCAGCGCGCGACACCGTACGGACTTGCTCGCCACGCGGACCGGCTTCCCGCCGGCGCGACGCACGAGATCGTCGGCGTTCGCGTCGAACGCCTCCAGATCCACGAGGGCGAGCGGAGCGTCGAGATGGGCGGTGGCCCGGTCGTAACGGGCCCGGTCGGCGGCGGGGGAGTTCATGGGCGGCAGCCTGCCAGATGGGTGTACTCGTGGGTAGGGGGTTCGGGGAGGCCGCGGGACCCCCGGCCAGGTCGGAGGCCGAGGAGGTCGCCGGGGTCACAGATCGGTTTCGACCGCCCGATGCCCCTTTGGGATGGGGAGGCGGCCGTTCGCACGTGTGGACCGTCGCTCCTGCCCGGTCGACATTCCGGCACTGACGGGCGCGTAAAGTAAGGGCAGGCAGCCGACGGGAACGGGGGGCTGAGCCGCCGGATGAGTACGTCCACACCGCACGGCGGGGTCCTGACCGCGCCCGACCGGACCCCGGTACCGCCACGGCGGCGCCGCGGAACGGTCCTCGCCGCCGCCCTGTGCGGCCTCCTCGGCCTCGGTCTCACCGGTGCGGCCGGCTACAAGGCCGTCACCGACCACCGGGCCGCACAGCGGGCCCTGACCCCCGAAGCCGCCTACCGCAAGGCCGCGTCCCTCTGGCACAGCACCCCCGTGGACACGCTGTTCCCGCCCGTCCTCGACGGCCAGGACGCCGGGCCGGGCGGAGCCGACCGCACGTGGACCCGCATAGCCCCCGCCGCCGACGCCGACTGCACCGAGGCGCTCGCCGCCGACTGGCAGGCGCTGTTCGCCGAAACCGGGTGCACCCGCGTGCTCCGCGCGACCTACACCGACGCCACCCGCAGCTCCCTCGTCACGGTCGGCATGGTCTTCACCCCCGCGGACGCCACCGCCATGGACTCGCTGCGCGGCCGCCTCACCGCCCCGACCGGCTACGGGTTCCCCGACAACCGCCGCGCCGCCTGGACCGCCTCCGTGCTCGCCGAGGCCCCGGTCGTCGTCTACACCGTCTCCGCCTTCGCCGACGGCCGCCGCCTCGGTGCGCCCAGCCCCGCCGAGGACAAGATGGCCGAGGACGCCAGGGGGCGCGTGGCCAAGGCGGGCCTCGGTCACGAGGCCAAGGCCGTCGCCGACCTCATCGAACGGACCCTGCGCGGCCTCGCGGTCTCCCCGCAGGGCCGGCCGGTCCCGCGGACGTCACCGGCGTCACAGGATCCGCAGACGGCGGATCCGCAGGCATCGGACCCGCAGGCATCACAGACGCCGCAAACGCCGCAAACGCCGCAGACACAGCAGGCCCCGACGGCGACCCGGGAGGCCGCTCGATGACCCGCCGCGCCCTGCTCCCGGCCGCCCTCGCGCTCGGAGCCCTGTTCGTCGTCACCGCCGCGCCGCCGGCCGCCGCCGACGCCATCCGCGACCGCCAGTGGGGGCTGACGGCCCTGCGCGCCGAGGAGGCCTGGGGCACCACCAAGGGCGACGGGGTCACCGTGGCCGTCCTCGACACCGGGGTCGACCCGACCCACCCCGACCTGGTCGGCCAGGTCCTGGAGGGCGCCGACCTCGTCGGCATGGGCGCCGGACGCGGCGACCGGGCCTGGGCCCGCCACGGCACCGCGATGGCGGGGATCATCGCCGGGCACGGCCACGGCTCCCTCGGCCTCGGAGGCGTCCTCGGCATCGCCCCCCAGGCGAAGATCCTCCCGGTCCGGGTGATCCTGGAGGAGAAGGACCCCAGCCGGGACCGGGCCCGGGAGAACAAGGGCGGCGCCCTCGCCGAGGGCATCCGCTGGGCCGCCGACCACGGCGCCGACGTGATCAACCTCTCGCTCGGCGACGACAGCAGCTCCGCCCACCACGAGGCCGCCGAGGACGAGGCCGTCCAGTACGCCCTGGGCAAGGGCGCGGTCGTCGTCGCCTCCGCCGGCAACGGCGGCAAGGACGGCGACCGCATCTCGTACCCGGCCGCCTACCCCGGGGTCATCGCCGTCACGGCCGTCGACCGCAAGAACAAGAAGGCGTCCTTCTCCACCCGCAACTGGTACGCCACCGTCAGCGCCCCGGGCGTCGACGTGGTCATCGCCGACCCCGACCGCTCCTACTACGAGGGCTGGGGCACCAGCGCCGCCTCCGCCTTCGTCTCCGGCGCCGTCGCCCTGCTCAAGGCCGCCCACCCCGACCTGTCCCCGGCGCAGATCAAGAACCTGCTGGAGGACACCGCCTCCGGCTCCCCGCCCGGCGGCCGCGACGACTCCCGCGGCTTCGGCCTGGTGGACCCGGTCGCCGCCCTCCAGGCCGCGGACGGGATGGCCCCCGAACCGGTGCTGCCCGCGCCCGTCGCGGCCGCGAGCCCCTACTTCGGTGCCGGCCCCGACCCGGTGCCCGACCCCGGGCCCTTGGCCCGGTTCGGAGCCCCGGCGGGCGTGGCCGGCGGGCTGGCCCTGCTCGTGGTGGCCGGCGTCCTGGCCCGGCGGCCCCGGGCCGGACGGTGGGATCCCGACGCGGGATAGGCTCGGGGAACTGTGGCGAACAAAAACATTCCGGACCCCGGTTTCTCCGACGACGACGGCTCCGCCGATCCCCGGCTGAGCGCGGCCCTGGCCGCCTGGGCCGAGGACAGAGCCAAGGAGCCGGAGGTGCTGGCGGCCCTCAGGGACGCCCGCCTGCTGGTTCCCGTCGTCGCGGTCCTCGGCGAGGTCGAGACCGACCCCGAGACCGGACTCAAGCGCGAGAAGACCAGCGACATGGCCGTCCCCACCCTGCGGGCGGGGGACCGGCGGGCCCTGCCCGCCTTCACCTCCATCGCCTCGCTGGCCCTGTGGGACCCGGCCGCCCGCCCGGTGGCGGTGCCGCTGCACCAGGCGCTGGCCGCCGCCGCGCACGAGAAGGCCGACACCATCGTCCTCGACCTGGCCGGACCGGTCCCGTACCAGCTCGCGGGCCCCGCGCTGCTCGCGCTCGCCGAGGGCCGCACGGACGCGGGTCCGCTCGCCGACCCCGCCGTGCGCGAGGCCGTACGGGCCGTCGTGACGGCCGAACCGGCCGTACTCGGCGCGCACCTGGGCCCGGGCGGCGCGGATGCCGACGGAACCCTGGCGATCGTGCTGGCGGCCGGCCCGCAGGCCCCGGCGGCGGCCCGCCGGGTGGCCGAGGCCCTGGCGGCCGACGAGACCCTGCGCGCACGCCTCGTGGGCGGACTGGACCTGGCGCTGCTCCCGGAGGGGGCCCCGGTCCCGCCGGGCGAGCCGCTCTTCACGCGCTGACCCCGCAACGCACGAGGGCGCCTCCCGGCATCGGGGGGCGCCCTTCCTGCTGTTTCCGGAGTTACGCGTACACGGGACCCGTGAACTTCTCGCCCGGGCCCTGCCCCGGCTCGTCCTGCACCAGCGAGGCCTCGCGGAAGGCGAGCTGGAGGGACTTCAGGCCGTCGCGGAGCGGGGCGGCGTGGAAGGAGCTGATCTCGGTGGCGCTCGCGGTGACCAGCCCGGCCAGGGCGGTGATCAGCTTGCGGGCCTCGTCGAGGTCCTTGTACTCGGAGTCCGGCTTGTCCAGGCCCAGGTTGACCGCCGCCGCGCTGAGCAGGTGGACGGCCACGGTGGTGATGACCTCGACGGCCGGCACGTCCGCGATGTCGCGGGTCAGGTCGTCGTAGTCGGGAGCGGCCGGGGACTCGGCGGAATCGGGCGTGGAACCGGAGGGTGTCGCGTCAGTCATGTGCCACACGATATGCCGTGCGGCGGGCTTGCAACGCGGGTGCTAGTATGTACTTCGACCGGCCGGACACTTATGTGCCCGGCCCACAAGTGGAGGCTCCGATTCTCCCACCCAGCCGCCCTCACGGGAGGCGGGTCACCGGTCAGGTGGTATCCATCGTTCCGTACGGACGATGGAAAGCTGCCCGATTTTGCGCCCCGCGGTTCGCACGCGACGGTGCTCCGGTTGTATTGGAGCCCTCGTCTGTGCCCGGCGGGGCTTTTTTCATTCTCCGCCGCGGTCGGTCTGACGGAAATAACGTCAGCGGCTGCCCTCCAGGCAGCCGTGTGGTGCTACCGAGGAGGATCCATCAGCACCGAGCCCCGCATCAACGACCGGATTCGCGTTCCCGAGGTACGACTCGTCGGCCCGAGTGGCGAGCAGGTCGGCATCGTGCCGCTTGCCAAGGCGCTTGAGCTCGCGCAGGAGTACGACCTCGACCTGGTCGAGGTCGCGGCGTCCGCACGCCCGCCGGTCTGCAAGCTCATGGACTACGGCAAGTTCAAGTACGAGTCGGCCATGAAGGCCCGTGAGGCGCGCAAGAACCAGGCGCACACGGTCATCAAGGAAATGAAGCTCCGGCCGAAGATCGACCCGCACGACTATGACACCAAGAAGGGTCACGTCGTTCGGTTCCTCAAGCAGGGCGACAAGGTCAAGATCACGATCATGTTCCGTGGTCGCGAGCAGTCCAGGCCGGAACTCGGCTACCGACTGCTGCAGCGTCTCGCTTCGGACGTCGAGGAGCTCGGCTTCATCGAGTCGAACCCGAAGCAGGACGGCCGAAACATGATCATGGTTCTCGGTCCGCACAAGAAGAAGACCGAGGCGATGGCCGAAGCCCGCGAGGCGCAGGCCGCCCGCAAGGCCGAGCGCCAGGGTGTAGCGGTCAGCGACGAGAGTGGTGACGAGGCCCTGGCCGCCGACGCCGCGCTCGAGGCGGAGAACGCCGCACTCGAAGCCGAGGACGTGGAGGACGCTTCCGACGAAGCGGCCGACGTGGCCGAGGCCGGCACCGACGAGGCAGCCGCCTCGGACGAGGCCTCTGCCCAGGCCTGATTCCGAGGCAGCCCGTCTCGGATCACCGATACAACATGACGCTCCCGCGAGCCGGCCCCCACCAGGGCCGGTGGGGGCGCCACCGACGAGGAGATAACGGCGCTATGCCGAAGAACAAGACGCACTCCGGGACCAAGAAGCGCTTCAAGATCACCGGCTCCGGCAAGGTGCTCCGCGAGCGCGCCGGCAAGCGCCACCTGCTCGAGCACAAGTCGTCCCGTGTCACCCGCCGCCTGACCGGCACCGCGGAGATGGCCCCCGGCGACGCCGCGAAGATCAAGAAGCTTCTCGGCAAGTGACGTCCTCCGCTCCCCTTCCGGGAGCGGGAGCACGTCAAGACCGGGACCCCATCGAATTCGGGCCGTGTGAAGTCATCCACGGCCCCGCTACAAGGAGTACAAAGTGGCACGCGTCAAGCGGGCAGTAAACGCGCACAAGAAGCGCCGGGCAATCCTCGAGGCGGCCAAGGGCTACCGCGGTCAGCGTTCGCGCCTGTACCGCAAGGCCAAGGAGCAGGTCACCCACTCCCTGGTCTACAACTTCAACGACCGCAAGAAGCGCAAGGGCGACTTCCGTCGCCTCTGGATCCAGCGCATCAACGCGGCTGCCCGCCAGAACGGCATGACGTACAACCGCCTCATCCAGGGTCTGAACGCCGCCAACATCGAGGTGGACCGCAAGATCCTCGCCGAGCTGGCCGTCAACGACGCCAACGCGTTCGCCGCGCTGGTCGAGGTCGCGCAGAAGGCCCTCCCGGCCGACGTCAACGCCCCGAAGGTCGCTGCCTAAGCAGCACGCCCTCAAGGCTGCAGTAACTTGCCCGGACCCGCAGGCCTCGCGCCTGCGGGTCCGGTGCGTTGATCACCGAGTTCGACCGAGTTGGACCGGGTTCCACCAGTAGTACGTACGGAAGCGAGCCGACCGCCATGGGCACCCCCGCCGAGCTGATCTCCCCCCGGTCCACCCGGGTGGCCGCCGCCAGGCGCCTGGCGCGACGCAATTTCCGCACCAAGGAGCGCCGCTTCATCGCCGAGGGCCCGCAGGCCGTGCGCGAGGCGGTGGAGCACCGCGGCGCCGACGGCGAGTCCACGCTGATCGAGCTGTTCGCGACCGTGGAGGCCGCCGAGCGCTACGCCGACATCGTCGACGCCGCGTACGCCGCCGGAGCCCGCGTCCACTACGCCTCCGACGAGGTGCTCGCCGAGGTCTCGCAGACGGTCACCCCGCAGGGCCTGGTCGGCGTCTGCCACTTCCTGGACTCGCCGTTCGAGGAGATCCTGAAGGCCCGGCCCAAGCTCGTCGCCGTCCTCGCGCACGTCCGCGACCCCGGCAACGCCGGTACGGTGCTGCGCTGCGCGGACGCCGCCGGAGCCGACGCGGTCGTGCTGACCGACGCCTCCGTGGACCTGTACAACCCCAAGTCGGTACGCGCCTCCGTGGGCTCCCTCTTCCACCTCCCGGTGGCCGTCGGCGTGCCCGTGGAGCAGGCCGTCGAAGGGCTGCGCGCGGCCGGCGTACGGATCCTCGCCGCCGACGGGGCCGGCACGGACGACCTCGACGCCGAGCTCGACGCGGGCACCATGGGCACCCCCTCGGCCTGGATCTTCGGCAACGAGGCCTGGGGCCTGCCCGAGGAGACCAGGGCGCTCGCCGACGCGGTCGTAC
Source organism: Streptomyces stoeckheimensis (assembly GCF_045822005.1). Lineage (NCBI taxonomy): Bacteria > Bacillati > Actinomycetota > Actinomycetes > Kitasatosporales > Streptomycetaceae > Streptomyces > Streptomyces stoeckheimensis. Next base: position 7,133,548 of record NZ_CP169550.1, read on the forward strand.
GGGTCCCGATCCACGGAAAGGCCGAGAGCCTGAACCTCGCCACGGCCGCCGCCGTGTGCCTGTACGCCTCCGCGCGTGCACAGCGGGCGCCCGGAGGGTGCCGCTCCGTGACCCCCAGCTAGTAATGTGGCGGCCCGGGGGGCCCACTGTGGTACTCGGAGATGTGGGGTACGGGGACATGACCGTCGGTACGAACAGCTCGCCAGGTGCCGCCAAGGCGGCCGGTGCGCCGGTCCTGGCGACCGTGCCCCAGCTGGCCGCCCCCGCCGCCCGGGTGCCCGTGCAGCAGCCCCAGGGAGCCTCTGCCCCGCCCTCACCGGCCCGGACCGCGCCCGCGAGCCCCGTAAGCCCCGCAGGGCCCGTAGACCCCGTCGCAGGGGTTCCGGGGCCGGACGCGCCCGAGGATGCGGACGGGGGCGGCGAATACGCCGGGCTCGGGATCGACCCCGACGACCTGCCCGACGGGCTGGTCATCGCCGACGCCGCCGGCCGGGTCATCTGCTTCAACTCCGCCGCCGCCCGGATCACCGCCCTCGTGGCGGGCGAGGCCCTCGGCCTGGGCATCGAGCGCGCCCTCCCGCTGGAGGACCTCGAAGGCCGCCGCTGGTGGGCGCTGACCGACCCCTACGGAGGCCTCGCCACCCGGCGCGGACAGCCCGAGCGCAACCTGCTGCTCCCCGGCGGCCGCGAGGTGCTCGTCTCCGCCCGGTACGTGCGCACCCACCCCAAGGGCCCGGTGCGCCGCCTCGTGATCACCCTGCGGGGCACCGAGGCCCGGCGGCGCACCGAGCGCAGCCACGCCGAGCTGATCGCCACCGTCGCGCACGAGCTCCGCTCCCCGCTCACCTCCGTGAAGGGGTTCACGGCGACCCTGCTCGCCAAGTGGGAGCGGTTCACCGACGACCAGAAGCGATTGATGCTGGAGACCGTCGACGCCGACGCGAACCGCGTCACCCGGCTCATCGCCGAGCTCCTGGACATCTCCCGCATCGACTCGGGCCGCCTGGAGGTGCGCCGCCAGCCGGTCGACATCTCCACGGCCGTGGGACGCCACGTCCAGGCGCTCACCGCGAACGGGCAGGCCCCGGAGCGGTTCCTGGTCAGTGTGAGCCGACCGCTGCCCGACTTGTGGGCGGACCCGGACAAAATTGACCAGATCCTCGGCAACCTGCTCGAAAATGCGGTGCGCCACGGCGAGGGAACCGTCACCATCGACGTGACGCCGACCAGCTTCGCGAACGCCGCGGGGAAGACCGAGAAGGGAACCGCCGTCACCGTGACCGATGAAGGCCCCGGTATCCCCGAAGAGTCGATGAAGCGCGTCTTCACCCGCTTCTGGCGCGGCAGCAAGCGCGGCGGCACGGGCCTGGGCCTCTACATCGTCAAGGGCATCGTCGAAGCCCACGGCGGCACCATCACGGTCGGCCGCGGCCCCGGCGGCGGCGCCGAGTTCCGATTTATCCTGCCCGTCGGCGCCCCGGCGTACCTCACGCAGTAGACCTGCGGAGCGTCTCGCCAGGCGGCCCACGGGCTCCTCCACCCCCGGCGACCTTTAGACTCGACCTTTGGCACCTTTGTGTCCTAGTGCCGAGCGCGTCCTGCGCGTCGCGCGGGGGACCACCAGCCAGCCATCGGAAGTACGGGAAGAGATGTCGGCACCGAACAAGTCGTACGACCCTGTCGAGGTCGAGGCACTGAAACCGGAAGAGATCGAGCGCATGCGGGACGAGGCGCTCGCCGCCTTCGCCGCCGCCGGCGACCTCGACGAACTTCGCGAGGCGAAGACCGCGCACATGGGCGACCGCTCGCCCCTGGCGCTCGCCAACCGAGAGATCGGCGCGCTGCCCCCGCAGGCCAAGGCCACCGCGGGCAAGCTCGTGGGCCAGGCCCGCGGCGCCGTGAACAAGGCGTTCGGGGCCCGCACGGTCGCGCTCGAAGCCGAGCGCGACGAGCGGGTGCTGGTCGAGGAGGCGGTGGACGTCACGCTGCCCTACGACCGCGTGCCCGCCGGCGCCCGGCACCCCCTGACCACGCTGATGGACCGCATCGCGGACATCTTCGTGGCCATGGGGTACGAGGTCGCCGAGGGACCCGAGGTCGAGGCGGAGTGGTTCAACTTCGACGCCCTCAACTTCACGCCCGACCACCCCGCGCGCCAGATGCAGGACACCTTCTTCGTCAAGGGCCCCGAGGGCACCGAAGGCGACGAGTCCGGCGTCGTGCTGCGCACCCACACCTCCCCGGTGCAGGCGCGCTCGCTGCTGGAGCGCAAGCCCCCCGTCTACATCGTGTGCCCGGGGCGGGTGTACCGCACCGACGAGCTCGACGCGACGCACACCCCGGTCTTCCACCAGGTCGAGCTGCTCGCCGTGGACGAGGGCCTGACCATGGCGGACCTCAAGGGCACCATGGACCACATGGTCCAGGAGCTGTTCGGCGAGGGCACCACCACGCGCCTGCGCCCGCACTTCTTCCCCTTCACCGAGCCGTCCGCCGAGATGGACATGCAGTGCTACGTGTGCCGCGGCGCGTCGGTGGGCAACCCCGACCGCCCGTGCCGCACCTGCTCCAGCGAGGGCTGGATCGAGCTCGGCGGCTGCGGCATGGTCAACCCGAAGGTGCTCATCGCCTGCGGTGTGGACCCGGAGAAGTACAGCGGGTTCGCCTTCGGCTTCGGCATCGAGCGGATGCTGATGTTCCGCCACAACGTAGAAGACATGCGAGACATGGTCGAGGGTGACGTTCGTTTCACCCGGCCGTTCGGGAGTGAGATCTGATGCGCGTCCCGCTTTCTTGGCTGCGGGAGTACGTCGACCTCCCCGCGGGTGAAACCGGTCGCGACGTGGCCCACAAGCTCGTCGACGCCGGCCTCGAGGTCGAAACCGTCGAGCAGCTCGGCGGCGGGCTCAAGGGCCCGCTCGTCGTCGGCCAGGTGCTGACCATCGAGGAGCTCGAAGGCTTCCGCAAGCCGATCCGCTTCTGCACGGTGGACGTCGGCTCGGCCAACGGCACCGGCGAGCCGCAGGAGATCGTCTGCGGCGCCCGGAACTTCTCCGTCGGCGACAAGGTCGTCGTGGTCCTGCCGGGCGCGGTGCTGCCCGGCGGCTTCGCGATCGCCGCGCGCGAGACGTACGGCCGCACCTCCCACGGCATGATCTGCTCCGGCGACGAGCTGGGCATGGGCGACGACGGCACGCACGGCATCATCGTGCTGCCGCACGAGCACGAGGTCGGCACCGACGCGATCAAGCTCCTGGAGCTCGTCGACGAGGTCCTCGACATCGACATCACCCCGGACCGCGGCTACTGCATGTCCATGCGCGGTGTGGCCCGCGAGGCCGCCACCGCGTACGGCCTGCCGCTGCGCGACCCGGCGCTGCTCGACGTGCCCGCGCCGAACTCGTACGGCTACGCCGTCAAGATCGACGACCCGCAGGGCTGCGACCGCTTCACCGCGCGCACGGTGACCGGCCTCGACCCCGAGGCGCGCTCCCCGATCTGGCTCACGCGCCGCCTCCAGAAGGCGGGCATGCGCCCGATCTCGCTCGCCGTCGACATCACCAACTACGTGATGCTCGAGCTCGGCCAGCCGCTGCACGCCTACGACCGCTCGCGGATCGACGGCGCCATCGGCGTCCGCCGGGCCGAGCAGGGCGAGAAGTTCACCACCCTGGACGGGGTCAAGCGGACGCTCGACGCCGAGGACCTGGTGATCACCGACAACAGCGGCCCGATCGGGCTCGCCGGTGTCATGGGCGGTGCCAACACCGAGATCGCCGACTCCGTCACCGACCCCGAGACGGGCGCCGTCACCGGTACCACCGAGGTGGTCGTGGAGGCCGCGCACTTCGACTCCGTGTCGATCTCGCGCACCGCCCGCCGCCTCAAGCTGTCCTCCGAGGCGTCCAAGCGCTTCGAGCGCGGCGTCGACCCGCAGGCCGCCGCCGCCGCCGCGCAGCGCACCGTCGACCTGCTCGTGCTGCTCGCGGGCGGCACGGCCGAGGCCGGCGTCACCGAGCTCACCGCCCCGGGCGCCCCGCGCACCATCGCGATGAGCGCGGACCACCCCGACAAGGTCGCGGGCATGGAGTACGGCCGGGAGACCGTCGTACGCCGCCTGCAGGAGGTCGGCTGCGACGTCTACGGCCAGGACGAGCTCGTCGTCACGGCGCCCTCGTGGCGGCCCGACCTCGCCGAGCCCAACGACCTCGCCGAGGAAGTCATCCGGCTGGAGGGCTACGGGAACCTTCCCTCCACCCTCCCGCAGGTGCCCTCCGGCCGCGGTCTGACCGCCCGGCAGCAGCTGCACCGCCGGGTGGGTCGCGCGCTGGCCGGCGCGGGCTACGTCGAGGCGCTCAGCTACCCCTTCATCGGGGAGGGCGTCTTCGACCAGCTCCAGCTGCCCGCGCACGACGCCTCCCGCCAGGTCGTCAAGCTGGTCAACCCGATCTCCGACGAGGAGCCGGCGCTGCGCACCACGCTGCTGCCGGGTCTGCTCGGCGCGCTGCGCCGCAACGACAGCCGGGGCAGCCACGACCTCGCCCTCTTCGAGACCGGCTCGGTCTTCCGGGCCGCCGCGCAGCCGGGCGTCGCCGTACGCCTCGGCGTCGACCGGCGTCCCACCGACGAGGAGATCGCCACCCTGAACGCGGCCCTGCCCGCGCAGCCGCGCTACGCCGCGGTCGTGCTCGCCGGTGCCCGCGAGCAGTCCGGCTGGTGGGGCAAGGGCCGTCCGGCCGACTGGGCCGACGCGGTCCAGGCGGCGCGCTCGCTGGCCGTCGAGGCCGGTGCGGAGCTCGTCGTGCGCCAGGGCCAGTACGGTCCCTGGCACCCGGGCCGGTGCGCCGAGCTGCTCGTCACCCTGGACGGGGTGGAGACGGTCATCGGCCACGCCGGTGAGCTGCACCCGCGCGTGGTCAAGGCGATGGGCCTGCCGGCCCGCACCAGCGCCATGGAGCTCGACCTGGACCGCCTCGCGGCGGCCGGCGGCGAGGCCCTGCAGGCGCCCCGGATCTCCTCCTTCCCGGTGGCGACCCAGGACGTCGCGCTGATCGTGGACGCGTCGGTGCCGGCTTCGGCCGTCGAGGACGCGCTGCTCAAGGGCGCCGGCGAACTGCTGGAGTCCCTGCGGCTGTTCGACGTGTTCGAGGGCGAGCAGGTGGGCGAGGGCAAGAAGTCCCTCGCGTACGCGCTGCGCTTCCGCGCGGCGGACCGGACGCTGACGGCCGAGGAGTCCACGGCTGCGCGTGACGCGGCGGTCGCCCTGGCGGGCGAGCGGACCGGGGCGGTGCTGCGCGGCGCGTAGCCGCTGCCGCCGCTCCTTGTGGCACCGAGGGGGTGCATCCCGATCACGGGGTGCACCCCCTCACCCGTACCCGGGGTAGGGGACAGCCCCGCAGGGCACCGGGGGCCGGGGCGCGGACGTCCGTGCGGCTGGGGCGCGGACGTCCGGGCCGGTATCGGCGGCCGTGCGGGCCGGTGACGGGACCGCGCGGGCCGGTGACGGGGCCACGCGGGCCGGGCCCGGTGGGTGGGCCCGGCGCGCGCTCGGTCCGGCTCGGCCGGGGCCCGGCGACCAACCAGGACCCGGCGGAGCCGAAGCGCGCCGCCCGCCTGCCGTGGAGTGTCGGGCAGACAACAGGACGGGCGGCGCGGTTGACGGGTCGTCGCACTGTACGAGGGGGAGCCGACGACCCGAGCTACCTCTTGGCGAGGCCCTTAAGTGAAGCGCCCGCACGGGCCCGCGCGGCAGGGTGCGTATCGCATTTATGCGCGTACTCCGTTCACACCCCGTGTGAAGCGCGCACCCACTAGCCTGGAGCCGACGAGCCCTTGGAGGGGCCCATGCAGCCCAACGCCCTGCTCGACGCCCTCCTCGCCGAGGCGGGCATGTCCCACGCCGGACTCGCCGCGCACGTGAACCAGGCGGGCCGCACCCGCGGACTCGCCCTGAGGTACGAACACACCGCCGTGACCAGGTGGTTGAAGGGCCAGCGCCCGCGCGGGCAGGTCCCGGACCTGATCTGCGAGGTCATCGGGGGCCGGCTGCGGCGGCCGCTCTCCCTCGACGACGTCGGGTTCGGAGTGCCGGGGCAGCCCGCCGATCCCAACGGGTCCCCGCTCAGCGGCTTCGTCGACCGGGCGGCCGCCCTGTGGCGCTGCGACGGCAACGGGCGCCAAGGGCCCGACGCCGGGGCCGTCACCGGTACGCCCGCCGTGATCCCGGTGTGGGAGTGGGAGAACCCGCCGGAGGACGCCGACGTGTCCCGCGCGGGGCCGACCCGCGTCGGACCCGAGCACGTGGAGATCCTCAAGGCCGCCCGGGCGCACTACGAGCTGATGTACCGCAGGGCCGGCGGCGTGGCCACCCGTGACCGGGTCGTCCGCTTCCTCGGCACCGAGACCGCCCCCCTGCTGCGCGGCAGTTACTCCGACGACCTCGGCCGCAGCCTGCACCGGGCCGGCGGCTCCCTGGTGGCCGTGGCGGGGATCTGCGCGTACGACTCGGACGCGCACGGGCTGGCCCAGCGCTACTTCCACCAGGCGCTGAGGCTGGCCAAGGCGAGCGGGGACCGGGGGCTCGGGGCCTACGTGATCGCGCTGATCGTCAACCAGTGCCTGCACCTGCGGGAGTTCCGCCAGGCCGTGGCCTTCGCGGAGGCCGCCCTGCGCGCCGCGGGCCGGCACACCACCCCGGCCCTGGCCGCGGACCTGTACGCCATGCAGGCCAAGGCCTACGCCCAACTCGGGGATGCCGCCGCCGCGTTGGCCTGCATCCGCAAGGCCGAGGAGGCGGCGGAGCGGATCCGGCCCGGCACGGAGCCGGACGAGACGGGGTACGTACAGCCCGGGCTGGTCAACGTACAGGTGGCCGAGGCGCTGCTGGGGATGGGGGATCTGCGGGCGGCCCACGAGCAGGCCGCGGCGGCGGTCGGGACGCCCGCGCACGACCGGGGCCGGGTGCACCGGCTCGCGATGCTGTGCGAGATCCAGCTGCGCCAGGGAGAGGCCGATCAGGCGGTGGCCTCGGCGGCCGAAATGGCCGAGCGGGCCAAGGGGATGGAGTCGCTGCGCCTGCGCGACCGGCTGCGGGCGGTCCGGGAACAGCTGCTGACCAGCGGTTGCTCGGGTGCGCAGGACACGGCCGAGCTCATCGACGGGGCGCTGCGCGTTCCGCTGTGACATCCCCCGTGGCGTTCTCTGCGCCGCCCTTTGCGCGTTCCCCTGGGCAGGGGTGAACTGCTGCCATGTTGCCACCTACTCGATCGGAAGGTGGCAGAACCGTGCAGTGGATGAACCTGAGTGAGCAAACCGTGTACACGAACCGCTGGTTCGACGTGAATCTCGCCGATGTGGAGCTCCCCGACGGCCGGCACCTGGACCACTTCGTCATCCGGCTGCGCCCGGTCGCCGTCGCCACGGCCGTCAACGCGGCCAACGAGGTGCTGCTGCTGTGGCGCCACCGCTTCATCACCGACAGCTGGGGCTGGGAACTGCCCGCCGGGGTCGTCGAGGACGGGGAGTCCGTGGAGCGGGCGGCCGCCCGCGAGATGGAGGAGGAGTCGGGCTGGCGGCCCGGACCCCTGCACCACCTGATGACCGTCGAGCCGTCCAACGGGCTGACCGACGCCCGCCACCACCTCTACTGGGCGGACGGGGCCACGTACGTGGGCCACCCCGAGGACGACTTCGAGTCCTCGCGCCGCGCATGGGTACCGCTCAAGCTGGTCCCCGACATGATCGCGCGCGGCGAGGTCCCGGCCGCCAACATGGCGGCCGGGCTGTTGCTCCTGCACCACCTGCGGCTCGGCTGAGCCGCGGGTGGCCGGCCCTACGGGTCAGCCGTACAGGTCAGCTGTACGGGTAGAAGCCCGAGCCGGTCTTGCGGCCGAGGCGGCCGGCGTCGACCATGCGCTGGAGCAGCGGGGGAGCCGCGTACAGGGGCTCCTTGAACTCCGCGTACATCGAGTCGGCCACCGAGGCCACCGTGTCCAGACCGATGAGGTCCGCGAGCTTCAGCGGGCCCATCGGGTGGGCGCAGCCCAGCTCCATGCCGTTGTCGATGTCCTCGCGGCTCGCGATGCCCGACTCGAACATCCGGATCGCGGACAGCAGGTACGGGATGAGGAGCGCGTTGACGACGAAGCCGGAGCGGTCCTGGGCGCGGATGGCGTGCTTGCCCAGCGCGCCCCCGACCAGGGCCTCGGCGCGCTTGATGGTCTCGTCGCTCGTCGTCAGCGCCGGGATCAGCTCGACGAGCTGCTGCACCGGGGCCGGGTTGAAGAAGTGGATGCCGATGACCTGGTCGGGACGCGAGGTCGCGACGGCCAGCTTGACCAGCGGGATCGAGGAGGTGTTGGAGGCGAGGATCGCGTCCGGGCGGGTGACCACCTGGTCGAGGACCTGGAAGATCTCCGTCTTGACCTGCTCGTTCTCGACGACCGCCTCGATGACGAGGTCGCGGTCGGCGAACTCGCCGAGATCGGTGGTGAACGACAGGCGGGCCAGGGTCGCGTCCCGCTCCTCCTCGCTGATCTTGCCGCGTTCGGCGGCCCTGGTCAGAGAGGTGTGCAGCCGGGTCCGCCCGAGTTCGAGTGCCTCGCCGGTGGTTTCGGCGACCATCACCTCGAGCCCGCTCCGGGCGAACACCTCCGCGATGCCCGCGCCCATCTGGCCACAGCCCACTACGCCGACGCGTGCGATGTCGTCTGGGAGGTCCGTCACATCGTGCCTTTCGCTGCTCTCCATCGCGGGTCCCCCGTACTCGTGCAGTGGTAACTGCGTTCCGGCGCCCGCCACGATCCCCGACGTTACCCCCGTCGTTGCCCGGCGTGTCGGGCCGGGGCGGGCATGCTGGGCGGACACGCGGCAATGTCACGGAACGGAACGGAGTCGTCACATGGCGTCCATCGGGAGGCGGGCCATCGGGGGGCGGGCCATCGGGAGGCGGGGGATGCTGGCCGGAGCGGCGGGCGTGCTGGCGGCGGTGGCGGCGGCTCCCGCGAGAGCGGTCGGGCGGTCGGAAGAGGGCGGGATCGGACGGCCGCAGCCGGGCGGGGCCGGCGGGAGGGAGCGGGCGGAGGGGGCGGGTACGCCGGCGTTCCGCGGGATGTGGGTCGCCTCCGTGCAGAACGTGGACTGGCCCTCGCAGAGCGGGCTCTCCGCGCGGGAGCAGCGCGCCGAGCTGCTGGGCCTCCTCGACACCGCCGTCGCCCGCCGCCTCAACGCGGTGATCCTCCAGGTCCGGCCGACCGCCGACGCGATGTGGCCCTCGGCGCGCGAGCCCTGGTCCCAGTGGCTCACCGGCGAGCAGGGGGTCGACCCCGGCTGGGACCCGCTCGGCACGGCGGTCGCCGAAGCGCACGCCCGCGGGCTGGAACTGCACGCCTGGTTCAACCCGTACCGGGTGGCCAACCACACCGACCGGAGCCTGCTCGTCCCCGAGCACCCGGCCAGGCGCAATCGCAGCTGGACCGTGCCCTACGGCGGCAAGCTGTACTACAACCCCGGACTGCCGGAAGTCCGCCGCTTCGTGCAGGACGCCATGCTCGACGCCGTCGCCCGCTACCCCCTGGACGGGGTGCACTGGGACGACTACTTCTACCCGTACCCCGTCGAGGGGCGGGATTTCGACGACGACGCCGCCTACGAGCAGTACGGCCGGGCCTTCGCGACCCGTGCCGACTGGCGCCGGCACAACACCGACACCCTGGTCCGCGAGATGTCCGAGCGGCTGCGGGCGCTGCGCCCCGCGACGCGCTTCGGCATCAGCCCCTTCGCCGTCTGGCGCAACTCCGACCGCGATCCGCTCGGTTCGCCGACCCAGGCGGGCGTCGGCACGTACGACGACCTGTACGCGGACACCCGCAAGTGGGTGCGCGAGGGCTGGATCGACTACATCGTGCCCCAGGCGTACTGGCAGATCGGCCACCCGGCCGCCGACTACGCCGCCATCGTCCCCTGGTGGGCGCGGACCGTCGCCGGCACCCGCGTCCAGCTCTACGTGGGGGAGGCGCTGTACCGCTGCGACGCGCAGAGCTCCACGGCCGCCTGGCGCGATCCGCGCGAGCTGTCCCGGCACCTGCGGTTCGCCGCCGGATACCCGGAGGTCCGCGGCCACGTCTACTTCTCCGCGAAGCAGGTGGACGCGGACCCCAACGGGGCGATGGCCCGAGTGGTCGCCGACCACTATCCGACGGCGGTGGCCGTGCCACCGCGCTGACCCGACCGTCTTCTAGGGGCAGCCCGTCAGTGGTCGTGGTCGGCGGGGTGCTTCACCACGCAGTCGGGGCCGGGGGACATGACGGCCTCGTGTCCGTCCGTGAAGCGGACGCGGTAGGGAGGGGTGCCGTTCTCTCCCAGGACCTGGGTGATCTCACCGACCTTGTCGTGCTGGCCCACGATCCTGCCGTGCTGAACCAGCTGGTCGCCCTCGGTCGCGCGCATGCTGACCTCCTCGGTGGCGGTCCGATCCGGTGCTAGCAGTTTAGGTCGTTCGGCCCCTTTTTGGCCCATCGGGCCGCTGAGTCACCGCGATGCAGACGAGCACCGCGCAGGCGGCGACGGGCGCGGCCGGGGACAGCTCCTCGCCGAGCAGCAGCACCGACCACAGCAGGGTCAGCAGCGGCTGCGCGAGCTGGAGCTGGCTCGCGCGGGCCGCGCCGATCTCGGCCATGCCCCGGTACCAGACGTAGAGGCCGAGGAAGGAGGAGCCGACCGCCACCCAGACCAGCCCGGCCACCCCGCGGCCGGTCAACTCGACCGGCTCGTACGCGAGCCCGAGCGCGGAGCCGGCCAGGCCGATGGGCAGGCACAGCACCAGCGCCCAGGCGATCACCTGCCAGCCGGGCAGCAGCCGGGCCAGGCGTCCGCCCTCGGTGTACCCGGCCGCGCACACCAGCAGCGCGGCGAAGAGCAAGGCGTCTCCGGCCGAGAGGGCGCCGCCGCTCTGGGCCACGGTGAAGCCGAGGACGACGACCGCTCCGGCGACGGCCGCGGCCCAGAACCGCCGCGAGGGCCGGGCTCCGGTGCGCAGCGAGGAGACGACCGCCGTGGTGAGCGGGAGCAGGCCGACCACCACGGCGGCGTGCGAGGTGGTGGAGGTCTGCAGGGCCAGGGTGGTCAGCAGGGGGAAGCCGACGACCACGCCGCCGGCGACGACCGCCAGTCCCGCCCAGTGGGCGCGGGCCGGCACCGGGACGCGCAGGGCCAGCAGGAAGGCGCCGGCCGTCAGGCCCGCCAGCAGACAGCGCAGGCCGAACAGGGACCAGGGGCCGAAGCTCTCCAGGCCCCAGGCGGTGCCGGGGAAGGTCAGCGAGAAGGCGACGACTCCGGCCGCGGCGAGGGTGGTGCCCCCGAGGGCGGGCCGACGGGCGTCGGTTCCTCGAACTGCTATCGCGTTGGGGAGAGTAGCGCTATTCTGTGCTGTCATGTACGAGCGTAGCAGTGTGGCGGAACTGGCGGAATCCCTTCGAGTCGAGCTGAACCGCTACTCGGTGGGTGGAAAGCTCCCGTCGAGCAGGGCCCTGGTCGAGCAATACCGGGTCAGTCCCGTCACCGTCTCCCGGGCCCTCGCCCAGCTCGCCGCCGAAGGCCTGGTGGTCACCCGCCCCGGAGCCGGGGTCTACCGCGCGCAGCCCCGTACGCACACCCAGGAGCTCGGCGACACCTCGTGGCAGGCCGTCGCCCTGAGCGCCGAGGACTCCGGCGAGGTGGTCCCGCGCTCCGTGGACGCCTCCGGGGTGCTGGTCACCCTGGCGGCCCCGCCCGCGGGGGTCATCCCGCTGCACAGCGGCTACCTGCACGAGGCGCTCCAGCCCGAGCGGGCCATGGCGGCGGCGCTCGCCCGGGCCGGCCGGCGGCCCGGGGTGTGGGGGCGGCCGCCCGTGGAGGGGCTGCCGGAGCTGCGGGACTGGTTCGCGCGGGAGATCGGCGGGGCGGTCGCGGCCGCGGACGTGCTGGTGACCGCGGGCGGCCAGAGCGCGCTCGCCACCGCACTGCGGGCGCTCGCCCCGCCCGGGGCGCCGATCCTCGTCGAATCCCCGACCTACCCGGGGCTGCTGGCCCTCGCGCGGGCCGCGGGCTGCCGGCCGGTACCCGTCCCGGTGGACGCGGACGGGGTCCGGCCGGAGCTGCTGGCCGCGGCCTTCGAAGCCACCGGGGCGCGGGTGTTCGTATGCCAGCCGCTGTTCCAGAACCCGACGGGGACCGTGCTGTCCGGCGAGCGGCGGGGAGAGGTCCTGCGGATCGCGCGCGCCGCCGGGGCGTTCGTGCTGGAGGACGACTACGCGCGGTCCCTGGCCCACGAGGACTCGGGCCCGCTGCCCGCGCCGCTCGCCGCCGAGGACCCGGACGGGGTGGTCGTCCACGTGCGGTCCCTGACCAAGGTCACCTCACCCAGCCTGCGCGTGGGCGCGCTGGCGGCCCGGGGCCCGGTCTTCGACCGGCTGCGGGCCATCCAGGTCGTGGACACCTTCTTCGTGCCCCGGCCGCTCCAGGAGGCCGCCCTGGAGCTGGTGGGCGCACCCGCCTGGCCGCGCCACCTCAAGACCGTGGCCGCCGAACTGCGCCACCGCCGGGACGTCCTCGCGGGGGCGCTGCGCCGCGAGCTGCCGGAGCTGGAGGTGCCCCATCCGCCGCGCGGCGGCTACCAGTTGTGGGCGCGGCCCGGCGGGGGCGGCGACGACGCGGCCTTCGTGGCGGCCGCCCTGCGGGCCGGGGTCGCGGTCGCACCGGGACGGCCGTACTTCTGCGCGGAACCGCCCGGTCCGTTCGTCCGGCTGAGCTTCGCCGGGGTGTCCGGCGCGGGCGAACTGACCGAGGCCGTCCGGCGGCTGCGGTCCGGGCTTCGTCTCGACGCTTGACCTCGTGCGACACGCGGATCACCATCGCCGCATGCATGTTCGGGTTTCGCTAGTCGCAGCAGCCCGTAGTACCTCGCTGCTCGCCGAGCGCTTCGACGACGACCGCCCCCTCGACGTGGACGGCTGGCGCGCGGTGGAATCCGCCGCGCGCGGGCTCGTACCGCTGGGCTCGGCCGAGCTCCGCTACTGTTCGCCGACCTCGCGCAGCCGGGCCACCGGGACCGCCCTCGGCTACGCCCCGATGGCGCAGCCCGCCCTGCGGGAGTGCGACATGGGGTACTGGCGCGGACTCACCCTGGCCGAGGTGGCGGCCCGGGATCCCGCGGCCGTGGACCTCTGGCTGACCGATCCGCACGCCGCGCCGCACGGCGGGGAGTCCCTGCTCGCCTTCATCGCCCGGATCGGCGGCTGGCTCGACACCCGGCCGGCCGACGACGGGGGAGCGATCGTGGCGGTGGCCGAGCCTTCGGTGGTCCGGGCGGCGCTCGTGTACGCCCTGAACGCGCCACCGCTGACCTACTGGAACGTGGACGTCCGCCCGCTGTCCACGCTCACCCTCGCCGGCCGGCCGCGGAGCTGGCACCTCTCCCTCCAGGCCCCCGTCTGAACCGGATAAACCGGTTGAGGCGCAGGTGGGAGGTGCCTAGCCTGCGGGGATGGACAAGATCACAGACATCGGCGGCGCGGGCATACGGATCACCACGCTCGCGGAGCGGCCCGAACTGGCGGCCCGGCTCTGGGACATGAAGGACTCGTGGCCCGAGTTCGCCCAGCACGACGCGCTGGCCTGGCTGCTGTACCCGCGGATGGTGGCCGAGTTCCCGGAGTACGTCCTGATCGCCACGGACGGCGACGCGGTGGTCGCCCGGGGCTTCAGCGTGCCCTTCGCGCAGCACGCGCCGGGCCGCGACGGGGTGCTCCCGGCGCAGGGCTGGGACCGGATCCTGATGTGGGCCTTCTCCGACCTGCGGCGCGGGGTCGAGCCCGACACCGTGAGCGCGATCGAGATCAGCGTCGCCGTCGACCGGCAGGGCGAGGGCCTGTCCGGCCGGATGCTCGCCGCGATGCGGGAGAACGCCCGCGCGCGCGGCTTCACCGAGGTGGTGGCGCCGGTGCGGCCCAGCGGAAAGCCGGCCGAGCCCGACACCTCGATCCACGAGTACGCGTACCGCACCCGCGAGGACGGCCTCCCGCACGACCCGTGGATACGGGTCCACGTGCGGGCGGGCGGCGTCATCGACTCGGTGGCCCCGCTGTCGATGACGATCACCGGCTCCGTCGCGCAGTGGCGGGAGTGGACCGGCCTGCCCTTCGACACGGCCGGCCCGGTCCGCGTTCCGGGCGCCCTGTCCCCGGTCCACTGCGAACCGGAGCAGGGCTTCGCGGTCTACGTGGAGCCGAACGTCTGGGTCCGGCACGCGCTCTCCTAGAGGAGCGCGATGGGGGCGGTGGCGGAGGAGGGGAGGTAGATCCCTCCGATGCCCGCGTAGGTGGCCCGGTAGCCGCGCAGGAGTTCGTCCAGCGGGATCGTCAGCCGGGCCGGGGTGTCGCAGCGGGCGGCTCCGAACTGGTCGGTGACCGCGGTGCACAGGGTCCGGCCGCCGACAGTGGTGAAGGTGACCGGTACGCCGTCCAGCCCGGCCGGGGCGTCCGCGATCCGCACGGTGGTGCTGAGGTTCTTGACCCCGAAGAGCAGCCCGTTCAGCTTCGCCGGGCCGGCCGTGGTGAGCGTGGCCACGGCGGGCCGGACCAGCTCGGGCGCCTCGCAGAGCTGGGTGCCGGGAGCGTAGACCTGCCCGGTGGGGCAGGCCACGACGGTGGCGACCCCGCCCGCGCACTGGACGTAGAACCGCTGGTCCTGCAGTCGCGGCAGCCGCCCGGTGGCGCCGCCGGCGCACGAGCCCTCGGCGGCGCTCACGGGTGCGGCCCCCACTCCCAGTGCGAGGACCGCCCCGGCGGCCAGCGCGGCGAACGAGGCGGCCCATCCCTTGCCGGCCGGACCCTTGCCGATACGTAACACCCTTGCCCCCAGCTCACTCACTGTGACGAAATGAATACGAAGTGACTATAGGGACGGCCGTGTGGCGGGCGCAACGCTCTCGGGGCATCGCCAGGGAGTGCGAATATCCGCTAGCTTGAACGCGTTCAAGTCGAGTGGGTGCGGTCGGAGGGGGCGGGCGTGGCGGGGATCCTGTCGCCCGGCCGGGGAGCGGCGGACGGCGCCGTCGGGGCGCAGGGGACGCAGGCCGCCCACCCGTGGCAGCAGCGGATCGCGCTGGTCGCGCTGATCCTCCCGGTGCCGCCCGTGGTGGAGATGCTCACCGCGGGGCTGTCGCCGTTCGTGCTGATCGCCCCGGCCCTCCTGCTCGCGGCGCCCGCGGCCCTGCGCGCGCACCGGGTCCGGTTCATGACCGCGTGCGTGACCCTCGCGGTCGTGCTGCTCGGGTGGTCGCTCTTCGGCTTCCTGGAGGGGGCGTGGGTCTTCCTGCCCTCGTCGCTGCTCCTGCTGTGCGCGAACTTCGCCGACCCGCGCGCGTACGCGACCCCGGCGGCCGTCTTCAGCTTCGCCGCCGTGGCCATCGCGGTACTGCCCGCGATCAGCTCGCTGACGGCCCTCGTCCACCTGCTCGGCGGCTGAGCCGAGCCGAGCAGGCGATCGTGCCCCAGGGCCCCAGGGCCCCAAGGCCTAGCGGCCCCGGGGCTTTCCGCGCTTGCCGGTGGACTTGGCCGTGGCCTTGCCGCCCTTGGGGGCCCCGGACCGCGGGTTCCTGGCGGCTGGCTTGCCTCCCGTGCGGGGAGCCGGCTTCCGCGCCGGCTTCGCCTTCTTCTGCTCGGGCTCGGGCTGGGTGCGGCCGCGTCCGCGCGAGCTGTTGACGGTCCGCCCGCGCACGATCCCGATGAACTCCTCGACCAGGTCGGGAGTCTCCTCCGCCTCGGGCCACGACAGCGCGACGCGCGACTCGGGAGCGTCCAGCAGGGTCCGGTACGTGAGGTCCTTGCGGTGGTGCAGCCGCGCGAGCGACTGGGGCACGACCAGCACCCCGATGCCCGCGGCCACCAATTCGATCGCGTCGGCCGTGGTCTCCGGGCGCTGGAGCGCCGCCTTGCCCGGCAGCTGCTCCCACTCGAGGGTGTCGTCCAGCGGGTGGAGCACGATGTCGTCGGCCAGGTCCGCGATCGACAGCTCCTCGGCCGCGGCCATGAGGTGGTCCTTGGGGATCACGACGACCGTGGTCTCGGTGTAGAGCGGGATCGCGCTGAGGTCCGTACGGTCGATCGGCAGCCGGACGAACCCGGCGTCGGCGCCGCCGCCGCGCAGCAGGGCGGGGGCTTCGGCCGGAGTGACCTGGACGAGGGTCAGCGGAACGTCGGGCAGACGCTCCTTCCAGATCCGGACCCACTTCGTGGGAGTCACCCCGGGGACGTATGCGAGCTGGAACGACGGGGGTGTCCGGGAGTCTGTCACCCGGCCAGATTACCGGCCGTGGTCGGAGGTGGCGCACATGCTCGATACCCTTGACCTCATGACGTCGCACCAGACCACCCAGACCATGAAGCCCGCTACTGCGGCGAAGAAGCTGGGTGTGTACCTCGAGGCCACCCCCGCAGAGTTCCAGGAGGGTGTCGTCTCGCGCACCGAGCTGACCGCCCTCCAGGCCGAGCCGCCGCAGTGGCTGCAGGACCTCCGGGCCAACGGCCCGCACCCCCGTCCGGTGGTCGCGTCGAAGCTCGGCATCTCGATCGCCGGTCTGGCGCGCGGCGGTGTCACCGAGCCGCTCACCACGGAGCAGATCGAGGCCCTGAAGCAGGAGATGCCGGAGTGGCTCGCGAAGGAGCGCGCCACCCAGGCCGACGTCCGCAAGGAGACCGTCCGCATCAAGCAGATGCAGGCGGAGAAGGCCGCGAAGGCCGCCGAGAAGACCGGGAAGTAGTCGCTCCTCGGCGCGGCCCCCTCGGCGCCCCCCGTGGCCCCTCCGGGCCCGCACCGGCCGTGAGATGCTGGTCCGCGTGACGATCGAGGACTTGGTCCGGCTGCGGCGGGCCCGGGACGTGATGGACCGCGACTACGCCGAGCCGCTGGACGTACCGGCGCTGGCGTCCGTCGCCCTCATGTCGCCCGGGCACTTCTCCCGCAGCTTCCGGGCGGCCTTCGGGGAGACCCCGTACAGCTACCTGATGACCCGCCGCGTCGAGCGGGCCAAGGCGCTGCTGCGCCGGGGCGACCTGAGCGTGACCGAGGTCTGCTTCGCGGTCGGATGCACCTCGCTGGGGTCGTTCAGCTCGCGCTTCACGGAGCTGGTCGGCGAGACCCCCAGCGCCTACCGGGCCCGCCGGCACGAGGCCGGCGCCGCCATCCCGGCGTGTGTCGCCAAGGTCTTCACCCGGCCCGTACGGAACTCCGCGGGCAATAGGGGAGCGGGATCCGCGGCCGCGTCGTAGCGTCGGGGCATGACCATCAAGCTCTCGCAGTGCTTCATCGCCGTCGACGACCACGACAAGGCGCTCGCCTTCTACCGTGACGCCCTCGGCATGGAAGTGCGCAACGACGTCGCCTTCGAGGGGATGCGCTGGGTGACCGTCGGCTCGCCCGAGCAGCCCGACGTGGAGATCGTCCTCGAACCGCCGCTCGCCGACCCCGGCGCCTCGCCGGCCGACCGGAAGGCGATGGCGGAACTACTGGCCAAGGGCGTGCTCCGCGGGGTGATCTTCGCGACGGACGACGTGGACGCCACCTTCGAACGCATCCGGGCCGCCGGCGCCGAGGTGCTCCAGGAGCCCGTCGACCAGCCGTACGGGGTCCGCGACTGCGCCTTCCGTGATCCGTCCGGCAACATGCTCCGCTTCAACCAGCCCCGCACCGGCTGACCCCCGCTCCCGCGGACCCTCACCCGGCGGCGGCCCACCCCGGGACCGTCGGCAGCACCTTCTCGGCGACGCGCAGCACGACCGCGTCGTCGGGCACTGTGCCGTCGGAGCGCCACAGGGTCAGCTCGTAGGAGCCGCCGCCGTCCTCCGGGCCCCGGGCCACCACGAGGGAACGGGTCGGGACACCGGAGCCGGTGCTGGCATCGCTGCCGTCGAGGTTGAAGCTGATGGTGATGGTGCGGTCCGAGTAGTAGGCGGCCGGGTGCCCCAGGACGGTCAGCGGCAGCGTGCCGTCCCCGAGGAACTCGGCCACGGTGGCGACCTTCAGCCCGTCGTACGAGGCCCTCAGGCTCACGGTGTAGGTCTCGAACTCGACCTTGCCCGAGGGGGTGTGGATCTCCTCGTCGCTGCCGACGGGCTTGAAGGTCCTGCTACCGCCGTTCGCGTTCTTCACGGCCTCCCCGGGAGTACCCAACAGGTCCGCGAGGTCCGGACGGTGCAGCGCCTCGCACAGCTGGGCCCCGGAAACGTGCCCCGCCTCGACCGGGGTCTGTGCGGGCGTCTTCTCGGGCTCCCCGTGCGAGCAGGTGACGGGCTTCGGCTCCCCGCTCGAATTCACCGATTCCTCGCTCACCCAGAGGGCGATTCCCATGGCCCCGAACAGCGCCACGGCCGCGAGGCCCTGGCGTATCGCGGCGCCCTTGGTGATCGTCAGCCCGTCTTCGCTCATGTCCCCCACCTGCTGTGATCCCCCGATACATGCCCCGGGAACGTAACCCGTGATCATCGGACGGACAAGCGAGTAACACTGGGGGAGTAAGGCCAGGTGACTGCTTTGCATAAACGTGCGGTCGTACGTATAGTCATGCCATCGAGGAGGAGGGTCCGATGGTGGTACGTGTAGCGGTGGCCGGTGCGAGCGGATACGCGGGCGGTGAGGTGCTGCGCCTGCTGCTGGCCCACCCCGAGGTCGAGATCGGCGCGCTGACCGCCAACTCCAACGCCGGGCAGCCGCTCGGTGCGCTCCAGCCGCACCTGGTGCCGCTGGCCGGACGCGTTCTGGAGGCGACCACGCCCGAGGTGCTCTCGGGTCATGATGTCGTCTTTCTGGCCCTGCCGCACGGGCAGTCCGCCGCCGTGGCCGCCCAGCTCGGCGAAGAGGTCCTCGTCGTCGACATGGGCGCCGACCACCGGCTCCAGGACTCCGCCGACTGGGACAAGTTCTACGGCGCCCCGCACGCCGGGACCTGGCCCTACGGTCTTCCCGAGCTGCCGGGCGCCCGCGCCGTCCTGGCCGGCTCCAAGCGCATCGCCGTCCCCGGCTGCTACCCGACCGCCGTCTCGCTCGCGCTGTTCCCGGCCTACGCCGCGCAGCTCGCCGAGCCCGAGGCCGTGATCGTCGCCGCCTCCGGCACCTCCGGCGCCGGCAAGGCGCTCAAGCCGAACCTGCTGGGCTCCGAGGTCATGGGCTCCATGAGCCCGTACGGGGTCGGCGGCGGCCACCGCCACACGCCCGAGATGGTGCAGAACCTCAGCCCCGTGGCCGGCCAGCGGGTGTCCGTCTCCTTCACGCCCACGCTGGCGCCGATGCCCCGCGGCATCCTGGCCACCTGCTCCGCCAAGGCGCTGCCGGGCACCACGGCCGACGCGGTCCGTGCCGCGTACGAGAAGGCGTACGCGGACGAGCCCTTCGTGCACCTGCTGCCCGAGGGCCAGTGGCCGGCGACGGCGTCCGTCTACGGTTCCAACGCCGTTCAGATCCAGGTCGCGTACGACGAGGCCGCGCAGCGGATCATCGCGATCAGCGCCATCGACAACCTGACCAAGGGCACCGCCGGCGGCGCGGTCCAGAGCATGAACATCGCCCTGGGGCTCCACGAGAGCCTGGGTCTTTCCACGATCGGAGTCGCACCGTGACGGTCACGGCAGCACAGGGGTTCACCGCGGCGGGCATCGCCGCCGGAATCAAGGCGAACGGCAATCCCGACCTGGCCCTCGTGGTCAACAACGGGCCGCGCCTGGCCGCGGCCGGCGTCTTCACCTCCAACCGGGTCAAGGCCGCGCCCGTCCACTGGTCCGAGCAGGTCCTGCGCGGCGGCACGGTCAGCGCGGTCGTCCTCAACTCCGGCGGCGCCAACGCCTGCACCGGCCCCAAGGGGTTCCAGGACACCCACGCCACCGCGGAGAAGGTCGCCGCCACTCTCAACGGACACGGTCTCGGCGGCGACGTCAACGCCGGCGAGGTCGCCGTGGCGTCCACCGGCCTGATCGGCGTCCTGCTCCCCATGGACAAGCTGCTGCCCGGCATCGAGACCGCGGCCGCCGCGCTCTCCGCCGACGGCGGCGAGGCCGCGGCCATCGCCATCAAGACCACCGACACCGTGCACAAGACGGCCACGGTGAGCCAGGACGGCTGGACCGTCGGCGGCATGGCCAAGGGCGCCGGCATGCTCGCCCCGGGCCTGGCCACCATGCTCGTCGTCCTCACCACCGACGCCGACCTGGACAGCGCCACCCTCGACAAGGCGCTGCGCGCCGCGACCCGCACCACCTTCGACCGGGTCGACTCCGACGGCTGCATGTCCACCAACGACACGGTGCTGCTGCTCGCCTCCGGCGCGTCCGGCCAGGTGCCGGCGTACGAGGCGTTCGCGGAGGCCGTGCGCACGGTCTGCGACGACCTGGCCCGCCAGCTGATCGGCGACGCCGAAGGCGCCAGCAAGGACATCCGCATCGAGGTCATCGGCGCGGCCACCGAGGAGGACGCGGTCGAGGTCGGCCGGTCCATCGCCCGGAACAACCTGCTCAAGTGCGCCATCCACGGCGAGGACCCGAACTGGGGCCGCGTCCTGTCCGCGATCGGCACCACGCAGGCCGCCTTCGACCCGGACCGGCTGAACGTCGCCATCAACGACGTCTGGGTCTGCAAGAACGGCTCGGTCGGCGAGGACCGCGACCTGGTGAGCATGAAGGGCCGCGAGGTCCGCATCACCGCGGACCTGTCCACCGGTTCGCAGTCCGCGGTCATCTGGGCCAACGACCTGACCGCCGAGTACGTCCACGAGAACAGCGCGTACTCCTCATGAGCACTGCACGCAGGCACACCGCCCTGCCCAAGGCCGAGATCCTCATCGAGGCCCTGCCCTGGCTGACCCGGCACAACGGCAAGGTCGTCGTCATCAAGTTCGGCGGCAACGCCATGATCGACGAGGACCTGAAGGCGGCCTTCGCGCAGGACGTCGTCTTCCTGCGCCAGGCCGGTCTGAAGCCGGTCGTCGTCCACGGCGGCGGCCCGCAGATCAACGCCCAGCTCGACAAGCAGGGCCTGGTCAGCGAGTTCAAGGCGGGTCTGCGCGTCACCACGCCCGAGGCGATGGACGTCGTACGGATGGTCCTGGCCGGGCAGGTCCAGCGCGAGCTGGTCGGGCTGCTCAACCAGCACGGGCCGCTGGCCGTCGGCATGACCGGCGAGGACGCGCACACCATCACCGCCACCAAGCACCTGCCCGAGATCGACGGCGAGAGCGTGGACATCGGGCGGGTCGGCGAGATCACCGCCATCGACACCGGCGCGATCGAAGCGCTGCTGGCGGACGGCCGGATCCCGGTCATCTCCTCCATCGCGCGCAGCGCCGACGACCACCACGTGTACAACGTGAACGCGGACACGGCCGCCGCGGCGCTCGCCGCCGCGCTCGGCGCCGAGACGCTGATGGTCCTCACCGACGTGGAGGGGCTCTACGCGGACTGGCCCAACAGCGACGAGGTCATCAGCAGGCTCACCGTCAGCCAGCTGGAGAAGCTGCTGCCCGAGCTGTCCAGCGGCATGGTCCCGAAGATGGAGGGCTGTCTGCACGCCGTCCGCAACGGGGTGACCACCGCGCGGGTGATCGACGGGCGGGTCCAGCACTCGATCCTGCTGGAGATCTTCACGGACGAGGGAATCGGCACGATGGTCGTGCCCGACGGCCAGGGACTCGACGCACAGGAAGTCCAGACGCAGGCAGTCCAGACGCAGGAAGTCCAGACACAGGGAGGGGACCCCGCATGACCGGCAACCAGGAGTTCGCCGCCCGCTGGCAGGGCGCGCTGACCAACAACTACGGCACCCCCGCGCTGGCGCTCGTACGCGGCGAAGGAGCGCAGGTCTGGGACGCGGACGGCAAGCAGTACACCGACTTCGTCGGCGGCATCGCGGTCAACGCCCTCGGCCACGCGCACCCGGCCATCGTCACCGCCGTGACCGAGCAGATCTCCACCCTGGGCCACGTGTCCAACCTCTACGCCTCCGAGCCGGTCCTCGCGCTCGGCGAGCGGCTGCTCCAGCTCTTCGGCCGCCCCGGCAAGGTCTTCTTCTGCAACTCCGGTGCCGAGGCCGTCGAGGCCGCCTTCAAGATCGGCCGGCTCACCGGGCGGACCCACATGGTGTCCACCTCCGGAGGCTTCCACGGCCGCACCATGGGCGCCCTCGCACTCACCGGCCAGCCCGCGAAGCAGGGCCCCTTCCTGCCGCTGCCCGGCGATGTCACGCACGTCCCGTACGGCGATGTGGAGGCCCTGCGGGCCGCCGTCACCGAAGAGACCGCGTTCGTGATCATCGAGCCGATCCAGGGCGAGAACGGCGTGGTCGTTCCCCCGGCCGGATATCTGACGGCCGCCCGTGAGATCACCCGGGCCACCGGCACCCTGCTCGTCCTCGACGAGGTGCAGACCGGCATCGGGCGCTGCGGCCAGTGGTTCGAGCACCAGGCCCACGAGGGCGTGGAGCCCGACATCGTCACGCTCGCGAAGGGTCTCGGCGGCGGTCTGCCGATCGGCGCCGTCGCCGCCTTCGGCCCCGTGGCCGACCTGCTCCAGCCCGGCCAGCACGGCACCACCTTCGGCGGCAACCCGATCGCTTGCGCCGCGGGCCTCGCGGTGATCGACACCATCGCCTCCGACGGACTCCTCGACCAAGTCAAGGAGCGCGGCGAGCGCCTGCGGGGCGGAATCGAAGGATTCGCACACCCGCTCGTCTCGCACGTCCGCGGCGCGGGCCTCCTGCTGGGTATCGTGCTGACCGAGCCGCTCGCACCGCAGGTGCAGCGCGCGGCTCAGGACGCCGGCTTCCTGGTCAACGCGCCCGCCCCCGACGTCGTACGGCTCATGCCCCCGTACGTGCTCTCCGAGGCCGAGGTGGACGTGTTCCTCCAGGCCCTGCCCGGCGTGCTGGACGCAGCGAAGTCCGCCGCGGACGTGGACGGATGATCAATCGGGGAATGGGACGACGATGAGCCAGGCGCAGGAACACGAGCAGAACGGCGGCCAGTCCGTTCCGCAGACCCGCACCGCCCGCCACCGCCGGATCGTGGACATCCTCAACCGGCAGCCGGTCCGCTCCCAGAGCCAGCTGGCCAAGCTGCTCGCCGACGACGGGCTGAGCGTCACCCAGGCGACGCTCAGCCGCGACCTCGACGAGCTCGGCGCGGTGAAGATCCGCAACACCGGCGGCGAGCTGATCTACGCGGTTCCCAGCGAGGGCGGTTTCCGCACCCCGCAGGCGCCGCTCGGCGAGTCGGCGAAGGAGGAGCGCATGCGGCGCCTCTCCGGCGAACTGCTGATCTCGGCGGAGGCCTCCGCGAACCTCGTGGTCCTGCGCACCCCGCCGGGTGCGGCCCAGTTCCTCGCCTCCGCGATCGACCAGGCCGAACTCCAGGCCATCCTCGGGACGATCGCGGGCGACGACACCCTGATGCTGATCAGCCGCGACCCGGCGGGCGGCCAGGCCCTCGCCGACCACCTGCTGAGGCTGGCGCAGAAGGAGGGCTGAGCCCCCGCGGCTCCGTCCGGTCCGTGGCGCCGGAAAACCCTTCCCGGGTCCGGCGCCCGCGGCCGTAGCCTCAGGACGTGCTCCAAGTCGTCCTCGCCGCATCGGTGTTCGCCGCGGCCCTCGCCGTCTACGGGACCATCGGCCTGCGGTGGCGGCGCCGGGCCCGGCTGTGGCGAGCCTTCCTCGGGCGGGTCGCCACGCTGGAGTTCGAGCCGTACCACGCCGCCGCACTGAAGAACGAGGAGTCCGGGGCGGCGGCCGCCGAGCTGCTCCGGGGCGGCCGGCTCGACATCGACGCGGAAGGGGCGGTGCTCCTGACGGAGGCGGGCCGCGGCCCCGGTCCGATACCCGCCCACCCGGTGCCCGCCGGTCTGCTGGAGGCCTTGCGCCGCCATGATCCCGAGCCGGTGTCGATCGGCTGGATCGAGCGCCACGACGCGGAGTACGCGACCGTGCGCTTCGCCCACCGCGAGGAGCGGGAGGCCCTGCTGCCCGTGCGCCCGCGGCAGCCCGTCGTCGAAGAGGGCAGCTTCCGGGCCTGCTGCGGTTGTGTGGGAGTGGTCCTGCTGGTGACGTGCTGGATCGCCGCGGCCGAACTGCTGGTGGTGTCCAGCCCGCACGGTGTCCTGGAATGGGTCGCCTCGGGCGTGACCGCCCTCGGCCTGGGTCTGCTCTGGTACGCCGGCGGCGCCGCCAAGGCGGTCCGCGCCCGTACGGAGTCCGGTGACCCCCTGTGGGACCGCATCCACGCCGAACGGCACCCCGCCGTCGAGGGCCTGGACGAGCGGCAGCGGCTCCACCTGGTCAGGAGCCTCGATGACCGCGGCAGGTGGCGCGGCATCGACCGGGCCGTCGGCGACGACGGTGCCGGCACGGACGGCGACGACACGGACGGCGACGACACGGACGACGACGGCTGGTGGGACGACGACTGGTCGGCGGACGCCTACCACTTCCGGGCCTCCGACGCGTCCGCCGAAGAGTCCGGGCCCGGGGCCCCTCCCGGTACCGGTCCTAGTACCGGGTGACGGCCAGGTCGCCGGACTCCGTGCCGATCGCGATGTGCGGCTGCCTGCGCGGGTCCGCCCAGCGCAGCACCGCGCGCATCGCGTACTCGGGGACCGAGACGCAGCCGGCCGTCGCGCCCTTGCCGTTCACGTGCAGGAAGATGCCCGCGCCCCGGCCCCGTACCGGGCGCTCGTAGTTGAAGGCGATGACCAGCGCGTGCGCGTACTGCGTCGTGTACGTGGTCAGGTGCTCCGCCTCGCCGGGCGCGCAGTCCGCGGGCAGTGGCTCCACCCAGCGGTTGTAGCTCTCCGAGGCATTGTCCTGGCACCACCAGGAGTCGGGGGCCACCCGCCGGTAGCGGTACGCCGTACCGGCAGGGGCGTGCGCGATCCCGAAGGCGTAGGGCAGCGCGTACAGGCCGGCCGGGGTGGTGTTCGTGCCCTGGGTCCGGGTGGCGCCCTCGGTCAGCCCGTTCGCGCCGAAGCGGGCGGGCGCGCTCCCCACCGCGTGCCAGCGCCCCGCCCACCGGTCCCACCAGGTCAGGCGCCCGGTCGTGGAGCCGGGGGCCGGAGCCACGGCGGTGATCAGCTGGCTGCCGCCGCCGGTGTCGGCGAGCCGGGAGGGCAGCGGCGGCAGGCCGCCGTCGGGGCGGCCCTGTACCAGCAGGCTGGTGACGATCAGTGAGGCGGCGAGGAACGCGGTACGCAGCACATGTCAGACGGTACGGGGCGGAAGGGGCAGCGGCAGCGCAGGCAGGCCGTCGACGCTCACTCCGATGAACTCCTTCTTCTCGCAGTAGGCGTTGAACTCCTCGTCCGTCTTGCGGCCGAAGTACTCCGCGTGGAGCGTGCGCTCGCCCTGGTACTCCATGAAGGGGATGGCGTACCCGCACACGTCCGCGATCCGGCGGGCCTTGACGAGGATGACCGCGCGCGCCGCGGGCCCGTCGGCCTCCCCGAACAGCTCGACGAGCCCGTCCCAGCGCGGGTCGTCGCGGAAGACGGCCTCGCCGTCGCCGTGGATGCGCACGATGTTCGGCGGTCCGCTGAACGCGCACCACATCAGCGTGATGCGGCCGTTCTCGCGGACGTGCGCGATGGTCTCGGCGCCGCTGCCGCCGAAGTCCAGGTAGGCGAGGGTCTGTTCGTCGATGACGACGAGCGTGCCGGCGCGGCCCTTGGGGGAGAGGTTGATGTGTCCGTCGCCGGACAGCGGGGCGGTGGCGGTGAAGAAGATCGGCTGTTCTTCGATGAAGGTGCGGAGCCTGCCGTCAATGCGGTCGTAGAGCTTTCCCATGATCCGATTATCGGTGCGGCGAGGGTGGGGCAGGGCCGCATTTTCACCAGATGAGACGGGTCCTGCGCATCTCGTTCCAGTCGAGCTTGAAGTAGTACTGCTGGTACAGGGTCCACAGCTCCTTCGGTTCGAAGGTCTCCCGGCGGGCCGTCGCCTGCCAGTCCCACTTCCGCAGCAAGTCCAGCGCGACGCGCCGCAGTGCCCGGTCCGGGGCGCCCAGCGCGGCGGTCAGTGCCGACAACCCCTCGTCGGCGCCCTGGGCGGCCAGCAGCCGCAGTGCGGCCCTGCGCAGGTGCGCGGGGCGGTCCCGCAGGGCGCGTGCCACCAGCGGTTCCGTCGGCAGCCGGTCGGCCACCGGCCGCAGCGACCGGGTGACCTCCCGGACCACCGCCGGTGACGGGTCGTCCAGCAGCGCGGTCAGCGCCTCCGGGCCGGGTCCGGGCTCGTCGAGCAGCCGCAGCCCCGCGACGGCCGCCGCCCGGACCCGGCCGTCCCGGTCGCCGAGCAGGCCGGTCAGCACGGCGGAGTCCGCCCGTTCGCCGCACTCCGCGAGCCCCAGCACGGCCCCGGGGGCCGGGGAGTCCGCGCACAGCCGCAGGTACGCGGCGCGCGCGTCGGCCCCGTCCTGCCGGAGCAGCCACCGGGCGCAGGCCCGGACCGTCCCCGACGGGTCGGCGAGGTGCCGGGAGGCCTCGCCGGCCCGGCCGGCCGCGCGCAGGGCGGTGACGCCCGCCGCCCGCACGAACCCGGCGCGGGAGGCCAGCAGCGCGTCGACCGCGGAGTCCTCGGAGCCGCGCGCGGCCAGGGCGGCCAGCGCGGCCCGCGTCCACACGTCCCGCAGGACCGCGTCCGCTTCCCCGGCGGCGCGCCGGGCCAGGTCGAGGGGCGCGTAGGAGTCCGCGGCCTCCAGGGTGATCCGTACGGCCGCCCGGCGGGTCCGCAGGTCGCGGTGGGCGCACAGCTGCGCCCGGACCGCCGCGTACCGGGGCTCGCGCAGCGCGGCCTCGAACGCCTCGGCGGCCCAGCGGCCCTGTCGGCGCTTCGCCAGGTGCATCACCATCGGGGTCAGGGCGCGCAGGGTGGCCTCCCCGTCGTCCCGGAGCGCACCGGTGAGGACGCGCCGGGCGGCCGCCCGGACCTGCGGGGTCCAGTCGGCGCAGCGCAGGACGACCAGCGGCAGCAGCTCGGGGGTGCCCGCGGCTTCGGCGACGGCCCGCTCCCGGATCCGCCCGTCCCAGTGGCACAGGGCGGTCGCGGATCGGGAGGCGAGCGCCTCCGGCCCGTAGGAAGCCATGGTCCGCATCCCGATGTCCAGTGCGGACCAGGCGGCCGGGTCCTCGGTGTCGACGGCTTCGTCCAGGGGTGTCCCCGTCGCGAGGTCCAGCGCCGCGTGCCGGCCCGTCTCCTCGTCCGACCTCAGGTGCTGCTGGAGCAGCTTCCGGGCCCAGCCGCGCACGGCGGGGTCCCGGTGGGAGGTCAGGGAGCGGGCGATCCGGCGCCGGACCAGCAGCGGGCGCAGTTCCAGCAGGGCCAGGGCCGCGACCCGCACGGACTCGGGCCGCCCGGGGGCGAACAGCTCCAGCAGCCAGGACTCCGGCCGGGTCTGCGCGTACGGGACCACCAGCGAGCGTGCCGCCCGGACGGTGGGCGGATGCGGGTCGGCCAGGTAGGGCAGCAGCTCTTCCGGCGTCGTGGCGTCGTGCCTGCGCAGCCCGTGGACGGCAGCGGCCCGTATCCGCCCTTCGGGGGACCGGGCGAGGAGCCGCAGCAGGGGCAGGTCCGAGGCGTCCCCGGTCTCGGCCAGCCCGAACACCGCCCCGGGCACGGGGGAGTCCGCGCACAGCGTGCGGTAGTGGGCCAGCGGGTCCTGCCCGGTGGCACGCAGCTCGTCCCGGGCGGCCTCCCGGACCGGCGCCGCGGGGTCCGCCAGGTGTGCGGCCGCCTCACCGCCCCGCCCGGCGGGGCGCAGGGCGCGGACGGCGGTGGCGCGCAGGGACGCGCGGCCCTGGGCGAGCAGGGAGTCGATCAGGCGGCCGGGCAGGGAGGTGGCGCGGGTGTCCGAGGCGGCCCGGGCGGCCTCCTCGCAGCGCCTGCGCACCACCCGGTCCCGGCTCGCGGCGGCGGTTTCCAGGAGCTGTTCGGGCGTCAGGGACCCGGCCTCCAGGGCCAGGGCGAGGGCCTCCCGGCGGACCTCGGGGGTCTGCCCGGTGAGCACGAGCCGGGCCGTCCGCTCGGCCGGGAGCTCCCCGGAGTGCAGCGCCGCCAGGCGGTTGCGCGCGTCGGGGTCCGCGGTGAGGTCCGCGATCCGGTCCGCCGGGAGCAGTCCGTGGGCCAGCGCGGCCCGGACGGCGGCGAAGCGGGTCCCCGGGTCCGGGTCGTGCGTCAGCTCGACGATCAGGGCGGCGGGCGGTGAGCCGAGCAGCTCCAGGAGCAGCTCCCAGGCCCAGGCGCCGTACCGGCGCGGGCTCACGAGCAGGGCGAGGGGCACCAGGGTGTGCACGAGATCGGCGTCGGCGGCCCCGGCCGCGCCCAGTTCCGCGGTCAGCACCGCCCGCGCCCGCTCCCGTACCGGCTCCTCCGTGTCGGCGCACCGGATCAGCACCAGCGACAGCACCTCGGGCCGCCCGGCCGCCCGCTCGAGCGCGGCCTCGCGCACCCGGGGGTCGGCGTGGCCCAGGCAGAGCGCGAGCTCGGGGGCGGCCGGGGGCGTGGCGGCCCAGGTCACTCCGTGTCCGTCGTGCCAGTGCGGGGCGGTGCTCCAGTCGGCGATCTCGCGGTCGTCGAAGCGGTGCGGGCCCACCCGGACGGTGCCGGATGTCCTCCAGCCCTCGTAGCGGTCGATGGTGGCCCGATAGGCGCTCGTGTCGAGCTCCGCCCAGTCCCGCGCGCCGTCGCCGTCGAGGGCGCGCGCGGGGCTCTTGCCGTGCAGCAGGCGCTCGGCGGGGGAGTGAAACGCGGTCCGGGACAAGGGCGGGAGCATCTTCATTCGCGCACTCTAGGTGGCCGGCATGCTCGCTGACCTCCCCTTATTCCGTCGATTGACGAAACATACAGAGCAGTGCATAGTTATGCCTACCGCTGTTGGACGTGACGGCGGATGCACCGTGTAAGGAGAACCCCGTGGCCGAGCGCGTCGTACTCGCCTATTCAGGCGGTCTGGACACCTCCGTCGCCATCGGCTGGATCGCCGAGGAGACGGGCGCCGAGGTCATCGCCGTCGCGGTGGACGTCGGTCAGGGCGGCGAGGACCTGGACGTCATCCGCAAGCGGGCGCTCGACTGCGGCGCCGTCGAGGCCGAGGTCGCCGACGCCAGGGACGAGTTCGCGAACGAGTACTGCCTCCCGGCGATCAAGGCGAACGCCCTCTACATGGACCGCTACCCGCTGGTCTCGGCCCTCTCGCGGCCGGCCATCGTCAAGCACCTCGTGGCCGCCGCCCGCAAGCACGGCGCCACCACCGTCGCCCACGGCTGCACCGGCAAGGGCAACGACCAGGTCCGCTTCGAGGCCGGCATCGCCGCCCTCGGCCCCGACCTCACGTGCATCGCCCCGGTCCGCGACTACGCGATGACCCGCGACAAGGCCATCGCCTTCGCCGAGAAGGCGAACCTGCCGATCGCGACCACCAAGAAGTCCCCGTACTCCATCGACCAGAACGTCTTCGGGCGCGCCGTCGAGACGGGCTTCCTGGAGGACATCTGGAACGCGCCGATCGAGGACATCTACGAGTACACCGCGGACCCGGCCCTGTCGCGCGAGGCCGACGAGGTCGTCATCTCCTTCAAGGAGGGCGTCCCCGTCGCCATCGACGGCAAGCCCGTCACCGTGCTCCAGGCCATCCAGCAGCTCAACGAGCGCGCCGGCGCCCAGGGCATCGGCCGGATCGACATCGTCGAGGACCGGCTCGTGGGCATCAAGTCCCGCGAGGTGTACGAGGCCCCGGGCGCGATCGCGCTGATCACCGCCCACCAGGAGCTGGAGAACGTCACCGTCGAGCGCGAGCTGGCCCGCTACAAGCGGCAGGTCGAGCAGCGCTGGGGCGAGCTGGTCTACGACGGCCTGTGGTTCTCCCCGCTCAAGCGCGCGCTGGACGGATTCGTCAACGAGGCCAACCAGCACGTCAGCGGCGACATCCGGATGACCCTGCACGGCGGCCGCGCGGTCGTGACGGGCCGCAAGTCCGAGGAATCGCTGTACGACTTCAACCTCGCGACCTACGACTCGGGCGACACCTTCGACCAGTCGAAGGCCCAGGGCTTCATCGAGATCTTCGGCCTGTCCTCGAAGATCGCGGCCCGCCGCGACCTCGCCTGATCCCTACCCTTGCAGTACGAACCGCCTCCCCGTTACCTCCGCGGCGGGGAGGCGGTTGCACATCCGAAGCCATGCACGTTCTTGAGGAGCAGTAGCTGTGAGCAGCAACAACGGTGGTGACGTCCGGCTCTGGGGCGCTCGGTTCGCCGACGGCCCCGCCGAGGCCCTCGCGAAGCTGTCCGCGTCGGTCCACTTCGACTGGCGCCTGGCCCCGTACGACATCGCGGGCTCCAAGGCCCACGCCCGCGTGCTCGCCAAGGCGGGCCTGCTCACGGCCGACGAGCTCGGCCGCATGATCGCCGGCCTGGACCAGCTCGCGGTCGACGTGGCGAACGGCTCCTTCGTCGGCACCATCGCCGACGAGGACGTCCACACCGCACTGGAGCGGGGCCTGCTGGAGCGGCTCGGCGCCGACCTCGGCGGCAAGCTGCGCGCCGGCCGGTCGCGCAACGACCAGATCGCCACCCTCTTCCGCATGTACCTGCGCGACCACGCCCGGATCATCGGCGGCCTCGTCGCCGATCTCCAGGACGCGCTGGTCGGCCTCGCCGAGGCGCACGCCGACGTGGCCATGCCGGGCCGGACCCACCTTCAGCACGCGCAGCCGGTGCTCTTCGCCCACCACGTACTGGCCCACGTGCAGGCCCTGTCCCGGGACGCGGAGCGGCTGCGGCAGTGGGACACCCGGACCGCGGTGTCCCCGTACGGTTCGGGCGCCCTGGCGGGCTCCTCGCTCGGCCTGGACCCGGAGGCGGTCGCCGCCGACCTGGGCTTCGAGCGCGGCTCGGTCGGCAACTCCATCGACGGCACGGCCTCGCGCGACTTCGTCGCCGAGTTCGCCTTCGTCACCGCGATGATCGGGATCAACCTGTCCCGGATCGCGGAGGAGATCATCATCTGGAACACGAAGGAGTTCTCCTTCGTGACCCTGCACGACGCCTTCTCCACCGGGTCGTCGATCATGCCGCAGAAGAAGAACCCGGACATCGCGGAGCTGGCGCGCGGCAAGTCGGGCCGTCTCATCGGCAACCTGACGGGCCTGCTGGCCACCCTGAAGGCCCTTCCCCTGGCCTACAACCGGGACCTCCAGGAGGACAAGGAGCCGGTCTTCGACTCCTGCGACACCCTCGAAGTCCTGCTGCCGGCCTTCACCGGGATGATGGCCACCCTCACGATCAACCGGGAGCGGATGGAGGAGCTGGCTCCGGCCGGCTTCTCGCTGGCCACCGACATCGCGGAGTGGCTGGTCAAGCAGGGCGTGCCGTTCCGGGTGGCGCACGAGGTGGCCGGCGAGTGCGTCAAGGAGTGCGAGGGGCTCGGCATCGAGCTCGACGAGCTCACGGACGAGCAGTTCGCGAAGATCTCGGAGCACCTGACCCCGGAGGTCCGTACGGTCCTCAACGTCAAGGGCGCGCTGGCCTCCCGCGACGGCCGCGGCGGCACCGCCCCGTCGGCGGTCGCGATCCAGCTCACGGAGCTGAAGGCCGACCTGGTCATCCAGCACGCCTGGGCGGCGCACAAGAACTGACGGTGGTGCCCGGAGGGGCGGCCGGGGCCCTCGGGCCCCGGCCGCCCCTCCGGCGTGTCCGGTGATGGTGTAGCGGCCGATGCCGAACTTGTTGGTCCCGGTGATGCCCTGCCCGCCGAGGATCTGTCCGCCGCGGCGCCGAGGGCCGGCTTCTTGCAGTTCGTCATCACGCGGCCCAGTCCGCCAGCGCGTCGAAGTCGGCCCGGACCAGCCCGATCCGCTCGTCGATCCGCAGGAGCAGCGCCTGCGCGGGGTGGCGCTGTTCCACGTACGCGCGGTCCATGTCCGTGATGTCGTCGTCGATCCAGGCGAAGGGCCGCTCGCCCGCGTACTCCAGGATGTACTGGGTCTTCCAGAAGGTCCCGCGCGGAGCGCGCCCGTGCATCTGGGGCCAGTCGATCCAGGGCAGCTCCGGCAGGCCCAGCTGCGGGCCTATCCACTCGTTCGCCTCGCCCTTCCAGGTGGTGGCCCAGACGAGCTCGTACGCATCCGCGAGCGCGAGCAGCTCCGTCCCGTGGTCCGGATTCAGCCAGACCCGCAGCGGCTTCGCGCTCTCGGCGCCGGTCCAGCCCGACGGTCGCATCCGGTGCGTGCGGTAGCCCTCGGGGCGCCGCTGGGGCTTGGCCGCGTAGGGGTTCAGCGGTCCGTCCACGTCGATCAGCAGCAGGGGCTTCGGGCTCATCCCGACAGGATTCCTCTCCGTGCCCGGAGGGGCGCGTCATTTATTCAGTGAGACGGCAACGTCTCATTCGGGCTATGCTTGTCTCATGGCCATGGATCGTGATCAGGTGCTCCGCGCCGCCGCCGCCCTGCTCTCCCGCAAATCGACCGCCACGATGGACGAGGTCGCGAAGGCCGCCGGCATCGGCCGCGCGACCCTCCACCGGCACTTCGCCGGGCGCGACGCCCTCGTACGGGCGCTCGAAGAGCTCGGCATCCGGGAGTTCGAGGTGGCCTTCGACAATGCCCGCCTCGACGAGGGCACGGCGATCGACGCGCTCCGCAGGCTCGTCGCCGAGGCGGAGCCCAACGCCGAGCTGCTGGCCTTCCTCGTCACCGAGAACCAGCTCTTCGAGGGAGACCAGGTCAACGAGGGCTGGGCCCGCCTCGACGCCCGCGTCGGCGCGCTGTTCCGGCGCGGCCAGCAGGAGGGCGACATCCGCATCGACCTGAGCCCCGCCTGGCTCACCGAGGCCCTTTACAGCCTCATCGGCGCCTGCGCCTGGGCCGTCATGGACGGCCGGGTCGCGGCCAAGGACTTTCAGTACATGATCACCGAGTTGCTGCTCGGTGGCGCACGACGGAGTGTGGAGAAATGAGCCGAACCGAACAGCTGACGCATGCGAAGGGGGCGGAAGGGAAGAAGCGAGGGCGCTGGCTCGCGCTCTCCGTGCTCGTGCTGGCCGTCCTGCTGGTCGCCGTCGACGCCACGGTGCTCGGTCTCGCCACGCCGGCCCTCAGCGAGGACCTGAAGCCGTCGGGCACCCAGCTCCTGTGGATCGGCGACATCTACTCCTTCGTCATCGCCGGCCTGCTCGTCTCCATGGGCTCCCTCGGCGACCGGATAGGCCGCAAGAAGCTCCTCCTCGTCGGCGCGACCGCCTTCGGCGCCGTCTCGGTCCTCAACGCCTACGCCACCAGCCCCGAGATGATGATCATCGCCCGGGCCCTGCTCGGCGTGGCCGGCGCGACCCTGATGCCCTCCACCCTCGCGCTGATCCGCAACATCTTCCACGACCCCAAGGAGCGCAGCCTCGCCATCGGCATCTGGGGCGCCACCGCCTCGGCCGGTGCGGCCGTCGGCCCGGTGGTCGGCGGAGCCCTGCTCCAGCACTTCTGGTGGGGCTCGGTCTTCCTCATCAACCTCCCCGTGATGATCGTCCTCGTCATCGTCGGCATCAAGCTGCTGCCCGAGTCCAAGAACCCGGTCGCCGGCCCCTGGGACCTGTTCAGCGTCGCCCTCTCCCTCGTCGGCATCATCGGCGTGGTCTACGCCGTCAAGCAGGTCGCCACCCACGGCATGGGCTGGGAGGTGTGGGCGGCCGCCGTCATCGGAGCGGGCGCGCTCTACACCTTCGTACGACGCCAGTTCGCGCTGACGTCCCCGCTCCTGGACATGCGGCTCTTCAAGCACCGCGGCTTCTCCGGCGCGGTCCTCGCCGACCTGCTCACCGTCTTCGGCCTGTCCGGACTGGTCTTCTTCCTCTCCCAGTTCCTCCAGCTCGTCCAGGGCCGAGACCCGCTCGAAGCGGGCCTCGCGGAACTGCCCGCCGCCATCGGCGCCGTGGCCACCGGTCTGGTCGCGGGCAAGTACGCCCGCAAGTACGGGGTACGGGTCATCGTGACGGGAGGCCTCGCCGCCATCGGCATCGCGCTCGCCGCGCTGACCGTGATCCACAAGGAGACCGGCTACCCGCTGCTCGGCGCGGCCCTGCTCATCGTCGGCCTCGGCGCCGGCTTCTCCTTCACGGTCACCGCCGACGTGATCCTCTCCAGCGTCCCCAAGGAGCAGGCCGGCTCCGCCTCGGCCGTCTCCGAGACCGCCTACGAACTGGGCGCCGCCCTCGGCATCGCCCTGCTCGGCTCGGTCGTCACCGGCGTCTACCAGGGCTTCACCGCCCCGGCCTCCGTCAGCGGCCCCGTCGCCGACGCCGCCCACGAATCGCTCGGCGGCGCCGTCGAAGCGGCCAAGTCGCTGGACCCGCAGACCGCCGAGCAGATGGTCGGCGCCGCCCAGGTGGCCTTCGTGGACGGCCTGCGGCTGGCCTCCGGAGTGGGGGCGGCCGTCCTGCTGGCCGCCGCCGTGGCCGCCTGGTTCCTGCTCAAGGGACAGGAGCTCCAAGAGGGCATCGAGCACTGACGCCCCACTGACGCCACGACAGGGACGGGTGTCCCAAGCGGAGTTGACAGTCCGTCGACGCGCGGGACACCATCCCGGCGATGGAGATCACCGACTTGACCCCGGCGGAGCGCCGCGTATGGGACGCCTTCCCCCGCGGGGAAGGCGTCGATTTCCGGGAGGACCGCACCGAGGAGGCCACCGACGGCGCCGCGTGGGGACCCGAGCGGACCGTACGCGCCGAAGTCCTCGCCCACCTGCTGCTGCGCGGCGCGGTCCCGCTCGACGGGCAGGTGCCCGGGCTGAACGTCCGCGGCGCCCGGATCACCGGCAAGCTCAACCTCAAGTACGCCGACATCGAGCACGCGATCCGGCTTCGGGCCTGCTGGTTCGAGCGCAAACCCCTCCTCTACGGCGCCCGGCTCAGGATCGTCTCACTGAGCGACTCGGCCCTGCCCGGCCTGACCGCCTCCACCGTCACCGTCGACATCGCGCTGAAGCTGTCCTGCTGCCGCATCACCGGGCCGGTACGCCTCGCCGGTGCCCGGATAGCCGGCGGGCTCTTCCTGCGGAAGGCCGTCATCGGCATCGCGGGCCCGGCCGAGGAGGGCCAGGAGGCGGCGCTCCAGTTCAACCACGCCGACATCGGAACCGACGTCATCGCCATGGAGCTCACCGTCCACGGCCAGACCCGCATCAACGGCGCGACCGTCGGCGGCCAGATCAACTTCGACGACGCCCGGCTCCTCGCCCCCGGCGCGACCGCGCTGCACGCCGAGATCCTCAACGTCGGCACGGACCTGCGCGCCATGCGGCTGGAGGCCCGCGGCCGGATCAACCTCACCGGCTCCCGGATACCGGGCCAGCTCAACCTCGCCTACGCCCGCCTCAGCAACCCCGGCGGGGTCGCCCTGCGCGCCTCCAGCTGTGTCGCCGGCGAGGTGTGGCTGCGCAACTGCCCGACCATCCAGGGCGGAGTGAACCTGCGCCGCTCCCAGTTCGACCTGCTCCACATCACGCCCGAGACCTGGCCGCCGCAGATCCGCATCGCGGGACTCGTCTACCGCGCCCTCAGCCCGCACGTTCCCGCCGAGCAGCGGCTGCCCGTGCTGGAGCGCGAGGAGTCGGG
The DNA here is from genome assembly GCF_045822005.1 of Streptomyces stoeckheimensis. Classification (NCBI taxonomy): domain Bacteria; kingdom Bacillati; phylum Actinomycetota; class Actinomycetes; order Kitasatosporales; family Streptomycetaceae; genus Streptomyces; species Streptomyces stoeckheimensis. The sequence continues at coordinate 7,169,200 of NZ_CP169550.1, forward strand.
CTACCTTCCGCACGCCTACGAACAGCTCGCCACGGCCTACCGGACGGCGGGCGACGAGGCGGCAGCGCGGACCGTCCTGCTCGCCAAACTGCGGCGGCACCGCCGCACCCTGCCCCGGGCCGCCAGGGTCTGGGGTCTGCTCCAGGACGTCACCGTGGGCTACGGGTTCCGGCCGCTGCGCGCCGCGGGCTGGCTGCTGGCGCTGCTGATCACGGGAACCGTCGCGTACGGGCTCCACCCGCCCCGGGAACTGAAGCAGGGGGAGGCACCGGACTTCAACCCGGTGTTCTACACGATCGACCTGATGCTGCCGATCATCGGCTTCGGGCAGGAGGCGCCCTTCGCGCCCGACGGCTGGTACCAGTGGCTGTCGTACCTGCTGATCGTGACCGGCTGGATCCTCGCCACGACGACCGCGGCGGGCGTCAGCCGGTCACTGCAACGGCAGTAGCCGGCCGTGGGGGCTACGCGGCCTTGGCCTTGGTCGCGTACATGTCCACGTACTCCTGGCCGGAGAGCCGCATGACCTCGGCCATCACCGAGTCGGTGACGGCGCGCAGCACGTAGCGGTCGCGGTCCATGCCCTCGTACCGGGAGAACTCCATCGCCTCGCCGAACCGGACGGTGACCCGGCCCGGGCGCGGCATGCCGGCGCCGCCGGGCTGGAGCTTGTCGGTGCCGATCATCGCGAAGGGGACGACGGGCGCGCCGGTCATCAGGGTCAGGCGGGCGATGCCGGTGCGGCCCCGGTAGAGGCGGCCGTCGGGGGAGCGGGTGCCCTCGGGGTAGATGCCGAAGATCTTGCCCTCTTCGAGGATCCGGCGGCCGGTCATCAGGGCGGCGACTCCGCCGTTGGCCCCGTCGCGGTCCACGGGGATCATGCCGGCGCCGGTGAAGAACCAGGCCATCGCCCGGCCCTTGATGCCCTTGCCGGTCACGTACTCGTCCTTGCCGATGAAGTGGACCGTGCGGTCGCACACCAGCGGCAGGATCATCGAGTCGATGAAGGTGAGGTGGTTGCCCGCGAGGATCACCGGCCCGGTGCCCGGAATGTTCTCGATGCCCTCGACGCGGGTGCGGAACATCAGGCGCATGACGGGTCCGACAGTGGCTTTGATCAGGCGCGTACGGAACAACGTGGGCCCTCCGGCATCGAAAAGCTAGGGTTCTCGCACCCACCACGCGGCGGTAGTGCAGGTGAGGACGATACTCGCGGGTCCGCTCTGATCGCACATCGGGTTCACGAGGTGGATACGCAGTGTTGACGCACGTTTCCGCCACGTTCCGCCCGCGCACCCCCGCCCGCCACCGACGCTTGCCTACCATCGGCACGCGGATTCGGGCCGCAGGCCCCGGAGATCCCGGGACGCCCGGCCCTTGTCCGAGGGGGAGAGGCACTCATGACGCAGGGTGGGGCAGCACGGCGCACGGTACTGGGCGCGGCCGTCGTCGCGGCGGGCGGAGCCTTCGGCGGACTCGCGGCGGGCGCCGGTTCGGCCGCGGCGGCGGAGAACGGTCACGGGGGAGGCCCGGGAGGCCGGCCGGGCGGCGGTTACCGGGACCTGCCCGTGCCGACGGTCATCGGACACCGGGGAGCCAGCGGCTACCGGCCCGAGCACACGCTCGGCTCCTACCAGCTCGCGCTCGACCTCGGCGCCGACGTCGTCGAACAGGACCTCGTGCCCACCAAGGACGGCCACCTGGTGTGCCGCCACGAGAACGAGATCGGCGGCACGACGGACGTCGCCGACCACCCCGGCTTCGCGTCCCGCAGGACCACCAAGACGGTCGACGGGGTCGCGGTCACCGGCTGGTTCACCGAGGACTTCACCCTCGCCGAGCTGAAGACCCTGCGCGCGAAGGAACGCATCCCCGCCCTCCGGCAGCGCAACACCCTCTACGACGGCCGCTGGGACGTCCCCACCTTCGAAGAGGTGCTCCGCTGGGCCGACCGCGAGGGCCGCCGGCGCGGGAAGCGCGTGTGGCTGCACGTGGAGACCAAGCACCCCAGCTACTTCCGGGGCCTCGGCCTCGGGCTGGAAGAGCCCCTCGCCAAGCTGCTGCGCCGCTACGGGCGCGACGGCCGGGGCGCCCCGCTCTTCCTGCAGTCCTTCGAACCCTCCAGCATCCAGCGGCTCTCCCGGCTGGTCTCCGCCCCGCGGGTGGTGCTCCTCTCGGCGGCGGGCACCCGCCCGTGGGACTTCGAGCTGGCCAAGGATCCGCGGACGGTCGCCGATCTGGTCAAGCCGGAGGGGCTCCGGTGGATCGCCGGCTTCGCCCAGGGCATCGGGCCGACCATGGACCTGATCCTGCCGCGCGACGCCGCGGGCAAGCTCGGCGCCCCGACCACCCTGGTCGCGGACGCCCACGCGCAGGGGCTGATCCTGCACCCCTACACCGCGCGCAACGAGAACAACTTCCTGCCGGCCGACTACCGCAAGGGCACCGACCCGACGGCGTACGGCGATGCCTTCGGCGCCTTCAAGGCCTACTTCGAACAGGGCATCGACGGCATCTTCACCGACCAGCCCGACACCGGACTGCTCGCGGCGGAGGCCTTCCGCCCGGGCCGTGGGGACAAGGGCTAGACGCGGGGACCAAGGGCCGGGCGTCGACGGCAGGCCGTCAACGCCCGACCGGAGCTTCTCGTACGAGTGGGCCGTGCCCGGCGGGGAAACCGCCCGGCACGGCCTTCGCGTCCCGCCCGGCATGGACCTGCTGAAGGCTGATCTCCCCGACCTGCTCGAAACGCTCCGCCCGCTGCTCGCGGCCGAGGCGGCGGCCGAGACCACCGGCACCGGGGTGGACGCCGACGATCTGGAGCAAGCCGTCTGGGTCAGGCTGCTGGAGCACCGGCGCATCCCCGCGGAACCCGCCGACTGGCTGCGCCGTGCGGTGCGCGGGGAGGCCCGCCGGGCGCGGCGCCGGGCTCGGCGCGAAGTCCCGTACGGCGCGGGGACCCGTACCAGCACGGGCGTGGAACCGGAAGACGCCCTCCTGCACGGGGAGGAGAACCGGGCCCTCCGATCGGCGGTCGCCCGATTGCCCGGAAGGTGTCCGGAGCTCATGAGGGCACTTCTTTCGCCCAGGGACCTCACTTACCGTGAAATCGCAGGAGAGTTGGGTATCTCACAAGGAAGTTTGGGGCCCGTCCGTTCCCGTTGCCTGGGATGTCTGCGCAGAATGCTGGCCGTAGAGGTTGCGGCTCCGGCCCTGCGGGGAATGGAGCGGTAGACCAACAGGCCACCAGGTGAGCGGGAGGCATGCGCACATGGGCATGAGCGTGACCATTTCGGCGGCAACTGCCGAGGATGCCGAGCAGATCATCAAACTGCAGTATCTGGCGTTCCAGAGCGAGGCCGAGCTGTACGGCAACTACCGCATCCAGCCGCTCACCCAGTCCCTGGACTCCCTCAAGGCCGAACTGGCCTCGGACACCGTTCTGGTGGCCCGGCTCGGCGAGGAGATCGTCGGCGCCGTGCGCGGAACCGTCGACGACGAGGGCACCGGCAAGATCGCCAAGCTCTGCGTGCACCCCCGGCTCCAGGGCCACGGTCTCGGCGCCCGGCTGCTGAACGCGGTCGAGGCGGCCCTGTCCGGCAACGACGCGACCACCCGCTTCCGGCTGTACACCGGCCACAAGAGCGAGTCGAACCTGCGGCTCTACCGCAAGGCCGGCTACACCCAGGTCGGCGGGCGCACCGCGTCCGACGGCGTCCGCCTGGTGATCCTGGAGAAGGAGGCCAAGGAGGCCACCGACTTCGCGGTCAGCGCCTAACGCTTGGTCCTGAGCCAGAGCATCCCGGTGATCGGCAGGATCACCGGGATGAACAGGTAGCCCATCCCGAAGTCCGACCACACGGTCGCGTCGGGGAAGGCCTCGGGCCGCGCCAGGGTCCAGGTGCCCACGACGAGCACGCCGACCAGCTCGGCGGCGCAGCAGATCCGCGCCGCCTTGCGGGCCGTCTCCCCGCCGCGCACGAGCGAGTACGTGATGAAGGCGTAGACGAGCGCGGCCACGGCCGACAGCGAGTACGCGAGCGGGGCCCGGTCGAACTCGGTGGAGATCTGGTAGATCGAGCGCGAGACCGCGCCGACGGTGATCACCCCGTAGAACCAGACCAGCAGCACCCCGGGCCCGGTCACCAGTCGCTTGCGCCCGGCCGGCGGGGTGGCGGCGGCCGTGGCGTCCGTGTCGGTATCAGGCACCGGTGTTTCCCCAGATGTCGTAGAGCCGTACTTCGAGCACGGCGAGCACGACCGCTCCCGCGGCCACCGTCACCGAGCCCCATTTGGTCCGCTCGCTCAGTGAGAGGAACCCCGCCGCCGGGATGGTCGCGAAGGCGCCCACCAGGTAGGCCAGGAAGAGCACCGTGCCCTGGCCGGGCTTCTCGCCGCGTGAGAGCTGGACCAGGCCGATCACCAGCTGGGCCAGGACCAGTACGGTCACCACGGCCATGCCGATGAAGTGCCAGTCCTTGGTCGGCTGGTCCCGCCAGGCGGCGAAACCGCACCAGGCGGCGAGGGCGAGTGCGGCCACGCCGATGGCGACCGTCAGGGCGTCGAGCATGCAGCGAGGGTATTACGGGCCGAAAGACCCGATGCGCTCACCCCTGCCCGGGGGCTTTCCTTGAAGGCATGAAGCTGCTGCACGGGAAGCTCGGCCCGCAATTCGACGCGCTGCTGTTCGACAACGACGGCACGCTCGTCTCCTCGATGGAGTCGGTGCACCGCTGCTGGACCCGCTGGGCCCGGGAGTACGGGATCACCGACGAGGACTTCGCCGCGGTGGAACTCCACGGCCGCCCGGCCGCGGAGATCATCGCCGACCTCCTGCCCGAGGACGTACGGGCCGGGGCGCTCGCCCGGATCGAGGTGCTGGAAACCGAAGACGTGACGGGAGGGGCGGGCGGCGTGGTGCTGCTCCCCGGCGCCAAGGAACTGCTCTCCGCCCTTCCCGCCGGCCGCTGGGCCGTGGTCACCTCCGCGACCCGGCCGCTGGCCGAGGCCCGGCTGCGGGAGGTCGGCATCGACTTCGCGGAGATGGTGGCCGCCGACGACATCACCCGCGGCAAGCCCGACCCGGAGCCCTTCCTGCTGGCGGCCGCCCGGCTCGGCGTGGACCCGGCCCGCTGCGCGGTCTTCGAGGACGCCCCCGCCGGTCTGGCCGCGGGCCGCGCGGCCGGGATGACCACCGTGGCCTTGACCACAACGCACCCGGTCGCCGAACTCGACGCGGACGTGGTCGTACGGGACCTCTCGGCCGTGTCCGTGCTGGTCGGAGCCGATGGCGTGACGATCGAGACGGACGATCGGCCCTGACCGGTGTTGTCCGGTATGCGGCCGAAATCCGTCCGCTATTCGGACGCCTTTGATCGGTGACGGGGAACGTCTGGTTTACTGGGCCCATGACCACGACGAGCAGCCGCACCCTTGCGACCGAGGCGACGATGACGCCCGGTGCTCGTTGTATGTGTCGAATGCGCGCCTTCTGAGGGCCCCTGCCCCAGGTCTCACGCCCCGAAGCGAGACCGGCCGAGCAGCTCCCGGCACCCCCGTGTGAACCCGGAACGCTCCTGCCCCGCGCATGCGCCGAAGCCGTCGATTTCCGATGGTTCGCCCCGTATCGCGTCCCCAGATGTTTGCCCCGTGCCCGGCACCCGCTGCGCCGCGCACTCGACAGCGACGGAAATCCTGTGATCACCACATCGGGCCTCACGAAGGTCTACCAGTCCCGTGGCCGCGAGGTCACCGCCCTGGACGGCGTCGACCTGCACGTCCGCGAGGGCGAGGTCTACGGAGTCATCGGCCAGAGCGGCGCCGGAAAGTCCTCCCTGATCCGCTGTGTGAACCTGCTCGAGCGCCCCACCGCCGGCACCGTGTCCGTGGACGGGGTCGACCTCACCGCCCTCGCCGGCCGCGGCCGCCGCGCCGGCAAGGAGCTCCGCGAGGCCCGCAGCCGCATCGGCATGGTCTTCCAGCACTTCAACCTGCTGTCCTCGCGCACCGTCCAGGGCAACATCGAACTGCCCCTGGAGATCCTCGGGATCTCCGGCCGCGAGCGCTCCCGCAAGGCCGCCGAACTGCTCGACCTCGTCGGCCTCGCCGACAAGGCCAAGTCCTACCCCGGTCAGCTCTCCGGCGGACAGAAGCAGCGCGTCGGCATCGCCCGCGCCCTGGCGGGCGACCCCAAGGTGCTGCTCTCCGACGAGGCCACCAGCGCCCTGGACCCCGAGACCACCCGCCAGATCCTCCAGCTGCTGCGCGACCTCAACCGCCGGCTGGGCCTGACCGTCCTGCTCATCACGCACGAGATGGACGTGGTCAAGTCCGTCTGCGACTCGGCCGCACTGATGAAGGGGGGCCGGATCATCGAGGCCGGTACCGTCACCGAGCTGCTGGCCACCCCCGGCTCCGAGCTCGCCCACGAACTGTTCCCGCTGACCGGGTCCGCCACCACGAGCGAGCACACGGTCATCGACGTCACCTTCCACGGCGAGACCGCGACCCAGCCGGTCATCTCCCAGCTGGCACGCACCTACAACATCGACATATCGATCCTCGGTGCCGCGATGGACACCGTCGCAGGCCGGCAGATCGGCCGCATGCGCATCGAGCTGCCCGGCCGCTACGAGGACAACGTCGTACCCGTCGGCTTCCTGCGCGAGCAGGGCCTGCAGGTGGACGTGGTGGAAGCGGACGGGGACGCGGACGCAGTCGTGGACGGCGGCGTCGACGTCGACGGCGAACTGGCCGAGCTGGTCAAGGATGGTGCGAAGTGACCTGGTCCGAAATGCAGCCGCTGCTCACGCAGGGCACCTTCGACACCCTCTACATGGTGTTGTGGTCCGCCCTGGTGACCATCCTGGGCGGACTGCCCATCGGCATCCTGCTCGTCCTGACCGACAAGGGCGGCCTGCTCCAGAACCGCGCGGTCAACAAGATCCTCGGCGTGATCGTGAACATGGGCCGCTCGCTGCCGTTCATCATCCTGCTGATCTTCCTGATCCCGGTCACCACGGCGATCGTCGGCACGTTCATCGGCCCCACGGCCATGATCGTCCCGCTCGCCATCGGCGCCATCCCCTTCTTCGCCCGGCTCGTCGAGACCGCCGTCCGCGAGGTGGACCACGGCCTGATCGAAGCCGTCGAGTCCATGGGCGGCGGCATCCCGACGCTCGTCGGCAAGGTGCTCCTCCCGCAGGCGCTGCCCTCGCTGATCGCGGCCGTCACCACCACCGTGATCACGCTGATCGGCTACTCGGCCATGGCCGGCGCGGTCGGCGGCGAAGGCCTCGGCTCCAAGGCCATCACGTACGGCTTCCAGCGCTTCGAGACCGGCTTCATGATCGCGACCGTCGTGGTGCTGATCGTGCTCGTCACGGTGATCCAGCTCATCGGCGACGGCGTGGTACGCCTCCTCGCCCGGCGCGGTCGGACAGCCTGAACCGGCCTGAGCCGGACATAAACCAACTTTCCCCAAGAAAGCCCGCACTTGTCGTGCTTGGGCCGTCATCCATAAGCAAGACGCAAGAAAGGCACTCTTCGTGCGCAAGAACATCAAGCTCACCGCCCTCGCCGCCACCGTCTCGGCGCTCGCCCTCGGCCTCACCGCCTGCGGCAGCTCCTCGGACCCGTCCTCCACCAAGGCCGACGGCGGCAAGACCGATGAGAGCAAGCCCCTGGTCATCGCGGCCTCCCCCTCCCCGCACGCCGACATCCTGAAGTTCGTCCAGGACAACCTCGCGGCCAAGGAGGGCCTCAAGCTGGAGGTGAAGGAGTTCACGGACTACGTCCTGCCGAACACCGCCACCCAGCAGGGCCAGGTCGACGCCAACTACTTCCAGCACGTGCCGTACCTCGACGACTTCAACAAGAAGAACGGCACCGACATCGTGCCCGTCGTGAACGTGCACCTGGAGCCCCTGGGCCTGTACTCCAAGAAGTTCAAGGCACTGAGCGACATCAAGGCCGGCCAGACCATCGCCGTCCCGAACGACCCCACCAACGAGGGCCGCGCGCTCCAGCTGCTCGCCGCGAACAAGCTCATCACCCTCAAGGAGGGTGTCGGCACCGCCGCCAAGCTGTCCGACATCACCGACAAGAAGGGCCTGGAGTTCAAGGAGCTGGAGGCCGCCACGGTCCCGCGCGCCCTGAACGACGTGGACGCCGCCGTCATCAACGGCAACTACGCCATCGAGGCCAAGCTCGTCCCGGCCAAGGACGCGCTCGTCCTGGAGAAGGCCGAGGGCAACCCGTACGCCAACATCCTCGCGGTCAAGAAGGGCAACGAGAACGACCCGCGGATCCAGAAGCTCGCCAAGCTCCTGAACTCCGACGAGGTCAAGAAGTTCATCGACGACAAGTACCAGGGCTCGGTCATCCCGGCCTTCGGCAAGCCGGCCGCCTAGATCCGGCCGGCCCGGCCCCGTACACCCACCGGTGTACGGGGCCTGCTGCTGCCCGCTTCCGGGCAGCCCGGCCCTGCACATCACCAGGCCGATGCTGCATGCTGTGGCCTACGACCCGCGCCACGGTCGCCTCGCATCACGGTCGCACCACGGTCTCAGGCTTGGAGCTGCGCATGACTACCACCTTCCCGGACGTCACCATCAGCACGGACCGGCTGGTGCTGCGCCCCTTCGAGGAAGAGGACGTCACCGCGCTCGCCGAGATGATGAACGACGAACACGTCACCGCCTGGACCTCCGTCCCACACCCCTACACCTACGCCGACGCGGTCACCTGGGCCACGAAGACCGCCCACACGGAGCGCACCGAGGGCCGCGGCATCGTCTTCGCCGTCACCGAGTTCCTCACCCAGCGGCTCGTCGGCATCGTGCACCTCCAGGACACCGACTGGCGCACGCGCACCACCGAGGTCGGCTACGTCACCGCCCCCTGGGCCCGCGGCGAGGGCTACGCCAGCGAGTCCGTCCGCGCCGTGGCCCGCTGGCTCTTCACCGACCAGCGCTTCGAACGCCTCGAACTGCGCACCGCCGCCGACAACACGGCCTCGCAGCAAGTGGCCCAGAAGACCGGTTGCATCAGTGAAGGCGTCCTGCGCAACGCCTGCATAGTGCGCACCCAGAACCCCGACGGCTCCTGGTCCGACACCCGCAGCGACCTCATCGTCTGGGGCCTGGTCCCCGAAGACCTCGACGAGGACACCGACGGCTATTCCGACTACTCCGACGGCTACTCCGACACCTACGGGGACGGCTACTCGGACGGCTACTCCGTGGGATACGCGGACCCCCGCGCCGACGCACGCGACGGCCACCGGATCCCGAGCGCCAACGCGAACGACGCGAACGACTACGCCCTCTTCTCGGACCGGAACTGACCGGATGACCGGGTAGTCTCACGAAGCCCGACCCCCTCGACGAAGCTTCGCCCTGCCCCGGCCACCGCCGGGAAGGGCCCCCTCCCACACCAGGAGACTGACGACGATGGCCGACCGGGTCACGGTGATCGGCTGGGACGGCTCCCCCCTGACCGCGGCAGCCCGGTCGGCGCTCTCCGCCGCCACCTTGGTGGCCGGCGCCGCCCACCACCTCGCACTCCCCGAAGTCCCGCCCACCGCCGAACGCGTGCGCCTGGGCAGCCTTCCCCTCGCCGCCCGCCGGATCGCCGGCCACCGCGGCACCGCCGTCGTCCTCGCCGACGGGGACCCCGGCTTCTTCGGCGTCGTACGGACCCTGCGCGCCCCGGAACACGGCCTGGAGGTGGAGGTCGTCCCGGCCGTCTCCGCCGTTGCCGCCGCCTTCGCCCGCGCCGGAATGCCCTGGGACGACGCCCAGGTCGTCGTCGCCCACAGCCGCACCCTGCGCCGGGCCGTCAACGTCTGCCGCGCCCACCCCAAGGTCGCCGTCATCACCTCGCCCGGCGCCGGGCCCGCCGAACTCGCCCTGCTGCTCGAAGGCGTCCACCGCACCTTCGTCATCTGCGAGGAACTCGGCACCGACAAGGAACAGGTCACGGTCCTCACCTCCGACAAGGCCGCCGACCACAGTTGGCGCGACCCCAACGTGGTCATCGTCATCGGCGGTACGGGACCGGCCGCGACCGCCGCCGAACCGGCCTGGCTGCTCGGCCGCAGCACGGCACCGGCCGGCGGACGGGGCTGGGCCCATCCGCAGATCGACGTGGGAGAAGGGGAGTCCACGCAGCTGCGCGCGGCCCAGCTCGCCCGGCTCGGCCCGCGCACCGGAGACCTCGTCTGGGACATCGGCTCGGGCTCCGGAGCCCTCGCCGTGGACGCCGCCGCCCTCGGCGCCGCCGTCATCGCCGTCGACGCCGACCGGCAGGCCTGCGCACGCACGACCGCCGCCGCCCGGGCCCGGGGCGTACAGCTCCAAGTCGTCAACGGCCGCGCCCCGCACGTCCTGGAGACCCTGCCCGAACCCGACGTCGTCCGCGTCGGCGGCGGGGGAGCCCCGGTCGTCGCGGCCGTCGCCGACCGCCGCCCCGAACGGATCGTCAGCCACGCCTCCACGCGCGACGAGGCGGAGGCCATCGGCCGGGTCCTGACCGAGGGCGGGTACGTCGTCGAGTGCGCGCTGCTCCAGTCCGTCGGCCTGGACACCCGGACGTGGACCGAACAACAGCGCTCCGTGGTGTTCCTGCTGGCCGCCGAACGCCCCGTTCACCGCCCGGACCGTCCCTAGCCGTGAGCCCGGGGTAGGCTGGCCGATCGTCACACCGCCCGGACGATTCGGGCACGCGGCTCCGGCTGGACGCGCGACGTGGCGCAGTCCACAGAGGACCGTGGCGGTTATGGCCGACACGGTGGCGAACGGGCAGGACAATACTTACTGGTTGTCGTGCGGGCGCACGTGAGGCCTCGTGGGCGACCGGGCAGTCGAAGAGGCAACACCGATGGGCGAGGGGTACGCATGACTGACACCGGCCAGGTTCCGGGCGAGGGTCTCCCGGACAGCACGGGCATGGTGGATCAGCAGGGCGTCCCCGCCCCGGTTCCCCCGGTTCCCGCGTCTTCCCCGGCGACCGGGAGTTACGCCTTCCAGGACCTCGTGGACAACCCGGCCGAGCCGGAGGACGAGGAACTGCTGCTGATGCCGAGCAGCCAGGGCGCGTGGAGCGACCCCCAGGTCGTCCCGCCGGTGCCCGCCTTCCCCGAGTTCCCCGAGCCCTCCGCGTACGCGGACGCCCCTTACGCGGACGGCCCCTACGCCGACTTCGCGGGTGCCCCGGGGTACCAGCAGCCCCACCCCGGCGGGCTCCCGGTCCCCGAGGCGCCGCTCGGCTACGAGACCGCCGGTTACCCGCAGCAGTCCTTCGAGGGGCAGCCGTTCGCGGAGCAGCCGTCCTTCGCCGACGCCCCCTACGCCGACGCTTCCTACGGCGCCGGTGCGCACGAGGCCGGCGGCCGGGATTCCGGCGCGCTCGACCTCGGCGGCCTCGTGGCCCCGCAGGCCGTGTCCCAGCCCCAGCCCCCGGTGGAGCCCGTCGCCCCGGCCCCGGTGCGGCGGCCGCTGCACATGGGTCCGCCCGTGCCCGAGGCCACCGGCGGAGTCGTACGGTCCCTCGCGGACCGGGGCCCGGCCGCGGCGCCCGCGCAGGCCCCCCTGCACGCCCCGGCACCGGCCGCGCCCGTTGCCGTCCCGGTCGCCGCCGTGCCCTCTTCCGCCGCTTCCCCCGCCGTCCCCGAGCCCGTGGCCCCGGCCCTGAGCACCCCGGCGACGCCCATCCCGATGCGCCAGTCCGGGCCGCCCACCACGGGGCCCGAGTACTTCGACTTCACGCAGGCCGGGGCCGAGCAGGTGCCGGGCCCGGCGCAGCAGCCGGTCGAGATCCCCGTGCAGGCCGGGACGCCGTGGACCGCGGAGCCGGCTCCGGAAGCCGCGGCGGAGTCCGCGTCCGCCTCCGCCGCCGAGCCCGTGGCCCAGCACGAGGCCCAGCCCGTCGGGGAGCCCGTCGCCGAGAGCGGTGCGGCGCCCGTCGCCTTCGCGGAGCCCGGGCCGGACCTCGTGCAGGAGTCCGGGTCCGTGCCCCTGGCGGAGCCGGCGCCGGTGCCCGTTGGCGTGCCCGTCGCCGAGCCCGTGCTCGTGGAGCCCGCGCCGGAGGCCGTCGCCGAGCCCGTCGTCGCCGTCGAGCCCGAGGCCGTCGAGCCCGAGGCCGCCGCCGTACCGGAACCCGAGCCCGTCGCGGTTCCCGAGGCCCCGGCCGCCGTCGAGCCCGCGCCCGAGCCGGTCGTGGAGCCGGAGTCCGAGCCGCAGCCCGCAGAAACGGTGGTTCAGGCCGAGGAGCCGGAGCCCCTGCCCGAGCCCGTCGTCGTGGCCTCCGAGCCCGAGCCGGCCGCCGTCGCGCAGGCCGACGTACCGCTGGAGGCCGAGGCCCCGGAGGCCCACGAGGTCCCCGAGGCTCCCGAGGCCGGAACCGAACCGCAGCCCGAGCCGGAAGCCGAGCCCGAAGCCCCGGTCACCGAGGCGGCCCCCGGATACGCCGACGCCGAGCGCGAGGCCGTCCTGCGCGTCATGCGCGAGCGCCGTGACATCCGCAAGGGCTTCCGCCGGGACCCCATCCCGCACGAGGTGCTGCTGCGCGTCCTGGAGGCGGCCCACACGGCGCCCAGCGTCGGCCACTCCCAGCCGTGGGACTTCGTCGTCATCAAGTCCGCCGAGACCCGCCGGACGATGCACGAGCTCGCGGAGCGCCAGCGCGAGGCCTACGCGAAGTCGCTGCCCAAGGGCCGCGCCAAGCAGTTCAAGGAAATCAAGATCGAGGCCATCCTCGACACCCCGGTGAACATCGTGGTCACCGCCGACCCCACCCGTGGCGGCCGCCACACCCTGGGCCGGCACACCCAGCCGCAGATGGCCCCGTACTCCTCGGCCCTCGCCGTGGAGAACCTCTGGCTCGCCGCGCGCGCCGAGGGTCTGGGCGTCGGCTGGGTCAGCTTCTTCGACGAGCGCGAGATGGTCCGCGAGCTCGGCCTGCCGGAGCACCTGGAGGTCGTCGCGTACCTGTGCATCGGGTACGTGGACGAGTTCCCCGACGAGCCCGAGCTCGCGCAGGCCGGCTGGTCGCAGCGCCGTCCGCTCTCCTGGGTCGTGCACGAGGAGACGTACGGGCGCCGCGCGCTGCCCGGCGAGGAGCCGCACGACCTGCTCTCCGAGACGGTCGCCAGCATCCGCCCGCTCGACGCGAAGGCGCTCGGCGAGGCGTGGGAGCGGCAGAAGCGCATGACCAAGCCCGCCGGGGCCCTGGGCATGCTCGAAATCATCTCGGCCCAGCTGTCCGGCCTCTCGCGGGTCTGCCCGCCGCCGATCCCGGAGCCCGCCGCGGTCGCGATCTTCGCGGGTGACCACGGCGTGCACGCCCAGGGGGTCACCCCGTGGCCCCAGGAGGTCACCATGCAGATGGTGGCCAACTTCCTGGGCGGCGGCGCGGTGTGCAACGCGTTCGCCAACCAGGTGGGCGCCGAGGTCTGCGTGATCGACGTCGGCGTCGCCGGCGATCTCCCGGCCACGCCGGGCCTGCTGCCGCGCAAGGTCCGCCCGGGAACGGCCGACCTGTCGGTCGGCCCGGCGATGACCCGCGAGGAGGCCGTCGCCGCCATCGAGGTCGGCATCGAGACGGCCCGCGACCTGGTCGCGGCGGGGAACAAGGCCCTCCTGACGGGCGAGATGGGCATCGCCAACACCACGGTGTCGGCGGCGCTGATCTCGGTCTTCACCGGGGTGGACCCGGGCGAGGTCACCGGGCGGGGCACCGGCATCAACGACGAGACGCACGCCCGCAAGGTCGAGGTCGTGCGCCGCGCCCTGGAACTCCACCAGCCGGACCCGGCGGACCCGATCGGCGTCCTGGCGGCCATCGGCGGCCTGGAGCACGCGGCGATCGTGGGCCTCCTCCTCGGTGGAGCCTCCCTGCGGACCCCGGTGATCCTGGACGGCGTCAGCGCCGGTGCGGCCGCGCTGGTGGCCCGTGCGATCGCTCCGGAGTCGCTCTCCGCGTGCATCGCGGGACACCGCAGCGCGGAGCCGGGCCACGTGGCCGCCCTGAACAAGCTCGGGCTGCGCCCGCTCGTCGACCTGGACCTGCGCCTCGGCGAGGGTACGGGGGCGCTGCTGGCGCTGCCGCTGGTGCAGAGTGCTGCGCGGGCGATGCACGAGGTGGCTACGTTCGACTCGGCGGGTGTCACGGAGAAGTAGCTGGGGCTGCGGGGCCGGGGACGGGGACGGGGACGGGGTGGGGTGTCGTCCGGGACTCATGATTTATGGCGCCCTGGGCCCGCTGCGTCCCGTTGGCCTGTTTTCGCGCCAACAAATCACGTTTTACGTCCCGGACGACACCCCACCCCGTCCCCGTCCCCTGATCCAGCCCCTCCGGCAAATCCAGCCCCTCCGGCGTTTGAGGAGCGGGGGTCCGGGGGCGGAGCCCCCGGTTTCGGGAAGGGGCGGGGTGGGGAAAGCCCCGCAGGGGCCCGAGCCCGTGTACGGGGCCGGGGATCATGGGGCTGTAGCCCCGTGGCCAGGGGTGTAGCCCGGGGTGGGTCGGGTCACCGCCCGGCCAGGGCAAAGGCCCCCGAGGCGACCACCGCGCAGGTGGGTCGTATCGTGGACCCCGGACGGGCCACCGCACGTCACCGCCCGATCAGCCGCTCCAGCGACGCAGCGGCCCGCCCTCACCGCCGCATCAGGAGCCGCAACCGCCATGGGACACCCCGCCTACCCCGTCGGACTCCGTCTCACGGGCCGCCGCGTCGTCGTGATCGGCGGTGGCCAGGTCGCCCAGCGCCGGCTGCCCGCGCTCATCGCGGCCGGCGCCGACATCGTCCTGATCTCGCCCTCCGCGACCCCCTCCGTGGACGCCATGGCGGAGACCGGTGAGATCCGCTGGGAGCGCCGCCGCTACGAGGACGGCGACTTGGCCGGCGCCTGGTACGCCCTGGTGGCCACCCGGGACCGTGCCGCCAACGACACCGCCTCCGCCGAGGCGGAGCGCGAGCGGATCTGGTGCGTCCGCGCGGACGACGCCGAGGCCGCGAGCGCCTGGACCCCGGCCACCGGCCGGGTGGAGGGCGTCACCGTCGCCGTGCTGAGCGGCAACGACCCCCGCCGCTCCGCCGCCGTCCGCGACGCGGTCGTCGAGGGGCTGCGGGACGGCTCCCTGACCGCCGCGCGCCCGCACACCCCGGGCGTGTCCCTCGTCGGCGGCGGGCCCGGCGACCCGGACCTGATCACGGTCCGCGGCCGTCGCCTCCTCGCCGAGGCCGACGTGGTCATCGCGGACCGGCTCGGCCCCCGTGACCTCCTGGACGAGCTTCCGCCGCACGTCGAGGTCATCGACGCCGCGAAGATCCCGTACGGCCGTTTCATGGCCCAGGAGGCCATCAACGACGCCCTCATCACCCACGCCAAGGCCGGCAAGGCCGTGGTGCGGCTCAAGGGCGGGGACCCGTACGTGTTCGGCCGCGGCATGGAGGAGCTCCAGGCCCTCGCCGAGGCCGGCATCCCCTGCACCGTCGTGCCCGGCATCTCCAGCTCCATCTCGGTGCCCGGCGCGGCCGGCATCCCGGTCACCCACCGGGGCGTGGCCCACGAGTTCACCGTGGTC
Organism: Streptomyces stoeckheimensis; assembly: GCF_045822005.1. Lineage (NCBI taxonomy): Bacteria > Bacillati > Actinomycetota > Actinomycetes > Kitasatosporales > Streptomycetaceae > Streptomyces > Streptomyces stoeckheimensis. The sequence goes on from NZ_CP169550.1 coordinate 7,184,785, forward strand.
AGCGGCCACGTCGGCCCCGACGACCCGCGCTCGCTGGTGGACTGGGCCTCGCTGGCCAAGCTCACCGGCACCCTGGTCATCCTCATGGGCGTCGACAAGATCGGCCTGATCGCCGAGGCGCTGGTCCGGCACGGCCGCCCCGCCGATACCGCCGTCGCCGTCATCCAGGAGGGCACCACCGCCTCCCAGCGCCGGGTGGACGCCACCCTGGCCACGGTCGGCGAGACCGTCCTCACCCAGGAGGTGCGGCCGCCCGCCGTCATCGTGATCGGCGACGTGGTGAAGGTGCACCGGCCCGAAGCCGAGTGACGTCCCCGCAATCCCGCAACCCGGCAGAGCCGTTGGCACCGCACCCAGGACAAGGCAGTATCACCCTGTGGCTGATCTCATCACCGTCGAGGACCCCGACGACCCGCGCCTGCGCGACTACACGGGCCTGACCGACGTAGAACTCCGGCGCAGGCGCGAGCCCGCGGAAGGTCTCTTCATCGCCGAAGGCGAGAAGGTGATCAGACGCGCCAAGGACGCCGGGTACGAGATGCGCTCGATGCTGCTCTCCGCGAAGTGGGTCGACGTCATGCGCGACGTCATCGACGAGCTCCCGGCTCCGGTCTACGCCGTCAGCCCGGAGCTCGCCGAGCGCGTCACCGGCTATCACGTGCACCGCGGCGCCCTCGCCTCCATGCAGCGCAAGCCGCTGCCCACGGCCGAGGAACTGCTCGCCACCACCCGGCGCGTGGTCATCATGGAAGCGGTGAACGACCACACCAACATCGGCGCCATCTTCCGCAGCGCGGCCGCCCTCGGCATGGACGCGGTCCTGCTCTCGCCCGACTGCGCGGACCCGCTCTACCGACGCTCCGTCAAGGTCTCCATGGGCGCGGTGTTCTCCGTCCCGTACGCCCGGCTGGACGCCTGGCCCAAGGGCCTGGACTCGGTCCGCGAGGCCGGCTTCAAGCTGCTGGCCCTCACCCCGCACCAGAAGGCCTCGCCGATCGACGAGGCCGCCCCGCAGACGCTGGAGCGGGTCGCGCTGATGCTGGGCGCGGAGGGGGACGGGCTGTCGACCCAGGCACTGGTCGCCGCCGACGAGTGGGTACGGATCCCCATGGCGGCCGGGGTGGACTCGCTGAACGTGGGCGCGGCCGCGGCCGTCGCCTTCTACGCGGTGGCCAGCGGCCGTCCGTAGGGTCCGGACCCGTCCGGACCCTACGTCCTAGAGCTTCTGGGCCAGCGCGATGCCCAGCGCCACGAGCAACGTCACCACGACGAAGACGATCAGGCGCTGGCGCATCAGCTTGGGGTCCGGCCGGGACGGCCGCCGCCCGGTGCCCGTCGTACGGGGAGCCGGGCGGCCGCCCGTACGCCCGGCGGTGGAGCCGGGGCCCCGCGAGCCGGTGCTCCGGGCCGAGGAGGGCCGCGAGTCCGGCCCGCCGCGCGGTCCCTGACCCTTGGTCTGCGCCTTCCCCTGACCCGCTCCGGTGCCCGTACCCGGACGTCCCGGAAGGGGAGTGCCGGCGCTGCGGCGCTCCGTGCGCTGGTCGGCGTACCCCGCGGTGTCCTCGACGTACCCATCGGGCAGTCGCCCCGTCGGCCGCTCGGTCCGCGCACGCTGCGCCGGCGGGCGGATGTCGCCCATCCCGTGCGCCTCGCGGGCCGCGATCTCCTTGAGCCGCATCGACAGCTGGAGCGTGGTCGGCCGCTCGTCGGGGTCCTTCGCCAGGCAGGCCCGTACGAGGGGCGCGAGCGCGTCCGGAACACCCTGGAGGTGGGGCTCCTCGTGTACCACCCGGTACAGCATGACCTCGGAACTGCCGTGTCCGAAGGGCGAGTCGGCGGTGGCCGCGTAGGCGAGGGTGGCGCCGAGGGAGAAGACGTCCGTGGCGGGGGTGACGGCGGCGCCGCGCACCTGCTCGGGAGCCAGGAAGCCGGGGGAGCCCACGGCCGTTCCCACGTGCGTGAGGGTGCTGGCCCCGGTGGCCCAGGCGATCCCGAAGTCGATGATGCGCGGGCCCTTGGGCGACAGCAGGATGTTCGAGGGCTTGAGGTCGCGGTGGACCACCCCGGCCTCGTGCACGGCGACCAGTCCCTCGGAGAGCGCGGCGCCGATGGCGGCGATGGCCGCGGCCGTCAGGGGGCCTTCCTCGGCCACCTTGTCGTGCAGGGAGGGGCCGGGCACGTACTGCGTGGCGAACCAGGGGCGCTCCGCCTCCAGGTCCGCGGCGACCAGGCGCGCGGTGCACCCGCCGCGGATCCGCCGGGCGGCGGAGACCTCGCGCGCGAAGCGCGAGCGGAACTCCTGGTCCTCGGCCAGGTCCGGCCGGATCACCTTGAGCGCGACGCGCTGTCCGCGCCGGTCGGAGCCCAGATAGACGACGCCCATGCCGCCGGCGCCGAGGCGCCGGTGCAGCCTGAACGAGCCGACGACACGCGGGTCCTCGCGCCGGAGCCGCATCATCGCCATGTCCACCCCGCTGACCGGTCGTCCTGTTGACGTGGCACAGCTTACGGACCATCCGGCATGCGCGCTCAGAGGCCGCGCCCTCGCCGGGGGATTCGATTGTCAGTACGGGGCAGTCCACTTGGGGAGTCGCCGGACCACCGGTAGGACGCATGTACGGAGCGGGGCCGTTCGGCCAAGCCGGGCCGGACTCAAGGGAATTGGGGTTCCCGGCGGGGTGGTGGGGGACCGGCGGCCGCCGGTCGGACCGGGCCCGTCCGGTTGATCTTGGGAGCGCCTGGTCAGGGGCCCGGCGTGTGCGGTGAGTGACGGAAGTGAGCGAAGTCACTACGCTCCGGTCATCCCCTCCGGTCATCCCCTCCGGGATGACCCTCAGACCGGGGGGCGGGTCTCCACCCAGGGGAGTACGCGGGGGGTGGGCTCCTCATCCTCTTGGAGGCCAGGCAATGGGTACGAAGGCATGAGGCCAGAAGCCTTTCCCGCGCCTAGTGTTGAAGACAAGCGGCGGGTGGAGTCACTCGTCCCCCGAGGTCATAAACCCGCCGCTGCCAAACGACAGGGAGAGGACCATGGCGGACATCGCACGGCAGGGACGCAAGGCATTCGCGTTCAACAGCCATGAGTCCGGTCGTCGCCACCCACTGGTGGCCGCGGCCATGGTGCTCCCCCTGGCCGCCGTCCTGCTCTTCGTCTTCGGAGGCTTCGACCAGGTGGCGGCGCAGGCGTCGTCCGTAAGCGTGATGCTGGGGCGCTGAGCGGCGCCCCGGGCCCAGGAGAGCGGCCTGGGCCGGGACTGTCACCGACCGAACCCCGTGGGGACGGGGGAGCGGTCGACGGACGGCAGGTGAAGGGTGCTGCGCGTACGGCTGGGGAGCCGGACGCGCAGCACCCTTTTTCATGCCCGCGCGCAGGCCGTCTCGACGCGCCCTGCGCGCCACTCGGCGCGGGCGCGCTTCCGGGCTTCGCGCCGCTGGAATCCGCCGGGCGGTGCCGCGCCGACGCGGTTCCCGCGCCTCGGGTTCTGCGCCCGGACCGGGGCCGGCGGTGCCGCGACTGCCGCCGGGCAGCGTCGGTGCGGTTCCCGGGCCTCGGGTTCTGCGCCGGACCCGGTCCGGTGGTCGTCGGCCGTTCCCGGACGGCGGTGCCGCCGCTGCCGCCCGGCCCCGTGCTGCGTACGCTCGTCCCGAGGAGCACCCGCCCGGGTGCGGAGCACGGGGAGAGCCGAGGCGTGGTTCCGCTGGAGCGAGTGAGCGCGGCCGAGCTCGCCGCGTACGCGGGCGCGGTGGAGTACGTGCTCCTCGCGGACCGCGACGACGGCACCGTGGTCCGCTGCGGGGACGTCGTGGCCAAGGCGCACGCGGGCGACAGTGATCCCGACGCCCTGGCGGTACGGATCCGCGTGGCCGGGGACCCCGCGCTGGCCGGGGTGCTGCTGCCCCCGCTGCGCACCGGGCTCGGTCTGGTCGGCTCCCGGCCCGTCTCCTTGTGGCCCTACGGTGCTCCGGTCGCTCCGGACCGCCCGGAGGAGGCCCCCTGGGAGCCTGCCGCCGAGCTCCTGGCCGCCCTCCACCGGACCCCGCTCCACCACCTCCCGTACCCGCTCCCCCCGATGCGCGGCCCGGCGAAACTCGCCCGCGCCCTCCTTCGCCTCGCCGCAGCGCACCCGCCCGAGACCCCGGTCGAGGCGGTGCACGCCGCGCCGGGACGCCCCGCGCACGCGGAAGCCGACGCCCCGAGAGGTGTTCGGCGGGGGCGACCGGCAGGGGAACGCCCCTCGGACGGCAGCCACGGCCGCGACTCCGGCCGCCACCATGGCTGCGACACCGACCGCAACTGCGACTCCGATCGCGACCATGGCCGCAACTGCGACCCCGGCTGCGGACACGACCCCGGCTCTGGCTCCGGCTGCGTCTGTGGCCACGACCCCGGCTCCGGCTGGGGCCGTGATCCCGGCTCGGGCCCCGGCCGCGCCCCCAGCTGCGGCCGTGACCACGACCGCGGATCCGACTCCGGCCGTGCCCCCGGCTCTCGCTCCGGCCGTGACCACAATCCCGGCTCCGGCCGTGACCCCGGCTCCAGCCCCGGCTGCGGCCGTGACCCCGGCTCCATCCCCGGCTGCGGCCGTGACCACGACCCCGGCTCCGGCGACACGCCGCCCCGGGCCGAGGCGGCTGCCGCGCTCGCCGCCGGGTCGTCTTCCGGCCGTGCCGACCGGGCCCGTCGGGCCGTTCTGTCCATCCCCGCCGGGCAGGCGGCCCCGGCCGGCCCGGCGGGCACGGATGCCGACGCCGCGGAGTTGGCGCGGCTCGTACGGGCCGCCGCGGCCACGCTTCCCGGGTGGGCCCGGGGGGAGGGCCCGGCGCCGTCGGGCGGGGCGCTCTGCCACGGCGATCTGCACCTCGGGCAGCTGGTCCGGGGCCCGGCCGGGGGCTGGCGGCTGATCGACGTGGACGACCTGGGACTCGGCACGCCCGCCTGGGACCTCGCCCGGCCCGCGGCCTGGTACGCCGCCGGGCTGCTGGACACCGGGACCTGGCTGCGCTTCCTCGACGCCTACCGTGCCGCGGGCGGCCCCGCGGCCGGTCCGCCCGGCAGTGACCCCTGGCCGGAACTCGACCTCGCGGCCCGCGCGCTCACCGTGCAGACGGCCGCGCTGGCCCTCGCCAAAGCCGCCCGCGAGCGGCGCCGACTCGACGACGTGGAGCGGCTGATGGTGGAGGCCTGTGCCCGAATTGCCTCCCTCCCGCCCGACTTGGAGCCGAAGGCTCCGTCGTAGGGTGAGCCCCACGGCACCGGGTACGCATCCGGTGTCGACGCGAACGGCGAGGAGTTGATCCGGTCATGCAGTGTCCGAAGTGTCACGCGATGATGCACACGTACAACCGCAACGGTGTCCAGATCGAGCAGTGCAGCGGCTGCCGGGGCATCTTCCTCGACTACGGCGAGCTGGAGGCGCTGACCCGCCTGGAGTCCCAGTACACCTCCCAGTACGGCCAGGTCCCGCCCCCGGCCGCCCCGCCGGCGCCCGCCCCCGCCGTGTACCCGCAGCAGCACGCGGCCCCCGCGCCCGCCTGGGGTGCCCCGCAGCACGGCGGCTACGGCCACGGTCACGGCCACCGCAAGGGCGGCTTCGGCCGGATGCTCTTCTCCTCCTGAGTCCGAGGGGGCGGGTTGGGGGGACCGGAACCGACCGTCTCCCACCCGTTCTCCCGCCCGGGGCCCACGGCCCCGCGGGGGACCGCAGCCCGCACACGCGAAAGCCCCGGCCGTGGGAACGGCCGGGGCTTTCGGAAATCTGGTGCGCGATACTGGGATTGAACCAGTGACCTCTTCCGTGTCAGGGAAGCGCTCTCCCGCTGAGCTAATCGCGCGGGACCACGTTCGCGGTGCGAGCACCGCAGGTGGCAGGTGTGAAGCGTACTGCGTGCGCGATACTGGGATTGAACCAGTGACCTCTTCCGTGTCAGGGAAGCGCTCTCCCGCTGAGCTAATCGCGCGGGGATCCTTGCGGACCAGTGGACGATACTGGGATTGAACCAGTGACCTCTTCCGTGTCAGGGAAGCGCTCTCCCGCTGAGCTAATCGTCCTTGGAGGTGGAGACGGGATTTGAACCCGTGTAGACGGCTTTGCAGGCCGTTGCCTCGCCTCTCGGCCACTCCACCATGGAGCAAGCAGGGGGTCCTCGGGAAGATGATCCCCCACCTTAGAGCGGACGACGAGACTCGAACTCGCGACATCCACCTTGGCAAGGTGGTGCTCTACCAACTGAGCTACGTCCGCAGGTCACCGTGTTCGCTCCGGGGTTTTCCCCCTTCGCTCCCTGGCGACGTGTTGAACTCTAGCGGATTCCCGGGCCAGCTCAAAAACGCGTTTCCGCAGCGTGCTGCCGCCCGATCACCGCCGGTCACCCGGCGGACGCCTCACCGGCGCCCGGGCGTCACCGGTCATAGACTCGCAGCCGTGCACGACCTGCCTCCCCTCGCCCGCTTCGGCGGCCTTCTCGCGACCGACCTCCGAGACGTCACCAGTGATCCTGGTGCCCTCGACTCCACCGGCTTCTGGGCGGTGACGGCCGATTTCGAAGGCCGTCTCGTCTGCGCGCGCTTCGGGGACGTACGCCCCGACCCGGTGCCGGCCCCCGTCCCCGGGGCCTGGCGCGGCCCCGACGCCGACGAGTGGAGCTCCTCCCTCGGCCGCGCCGAGTACACCGCGGGCGTACGACGCATCCGCGAGCACATCGAGGCGGGGGAGGTCTACCAGGCCAACCTCTGCCGCGTGATGTCCGCGCCGCTCCCCGATCCGGCGGGCGCCGATGTGGACGCCCTGACCGCGCTGCTCGCCCGCGGCAACCCGGCCCCGTATGCAGGAACGATTCGGCTGCCGGCCCACGGCGTCGAGATCGCCACCGCGTCCCCCGAGCTCTACCTGCGCCGCACCGGCCGTCGCGTCGAGTCCGGCCCGATCAAGGGCACCGGCCGCACCGCCGCCGATCTGCTGCCCAAGGACCACGCCGAGAACGTGATGATCGTGGACCTCGTACGCAACGACCTCGGCCGGGTCTGCGCCACCGGCTCCGTGACCGTCCCGGAGCTGTGCGCGCTCGAAGAGCACCCGGGCCTCGTCCACCTCGTCTCCACCGTCGCCGGGGAGCTCGCCGAGGGCGCCGGCTGGCCCGAGCTGCTCGCCGCGACCTTCCCGCCCGGCTCCGTCACCGGAGCCCCCAAATCCTCTGCCCTGCGGATCATCGAGGCCCTGGAGACCGCCCCGCGCGGCCCCTACTGCGGAGGCATCGGCTGGGTCGACGCCGACCGGGGCACGGCCGAGCTCGCCGTCGGCATCCGGACCTTCTGGATCGACCGTACGGCCCCCGGCGGCCCCCGGCTGCTCTTCGGCACCGGTGCCGGGATCACCTGGGGCTCCGACCCCGACCGCGAGTGGGCGGAGACCGAGCTGAAGGCCGCCCGGCTACTGCGGGTAGCGTCGGGAGCCGTCGAGGCGCACGCGACCGGTCCCACCGGTGCGGGCGGCCCGACGGGCACGACGGAAGCACAGACCGACGAAAGAGGGAGAACCGTACGGTGAGGATCTGGCTCGACGGAACGCTGCGGGACGCCGACGAAGCGAAGGTGTCCGTGTTCGACCACGGCCTCACCGTCGGCGACGGGGTCTTCGAGACGCTCAAAGCGGAGCGCGGCACGACCTTCGCACTCACCCGGCACCTGGAGCGGCTGACCCGCTCGGCCCGGGGCCTCGGCCTCCCGGACCCTGACCCGGACGAGGTGCGCCGCGCCTGCGCCGCCGTACTGGAGGCCAATCCGGTCCCGCTCGGCCGGCTGCGGGTCACCTACACCGGGGGCGTCTCCCCGCTCGGATCCGACCGCGGCGACGCCGGCCCGACGCTGATCGTCGCGCTGGCCGGGGCCACGCGCCGCCCCGACACCACCGCCGTGGTCACCGTGCCGTGGGTGCGCAACGAGCGCTCCGCCGTGGTGGGCCTGAAGACCACCTCGTACGCCGAGAACGTGGTCGCTCTCGCCGCCGCCCACCGGGCCGGCGCCTCCGAGGCCCTCTTCGCCAATACCGTCGGGCGGCTCTGCGAGGGCACCGGATCCAACGTGTTCGTCGTCCTCGACGGGCAGCTCCACACCCCTCCCGTGGCCTCCGGCTGCCTCGCGGGCATCACCCGGGCGCTCGTCGCCGAATGGTGCGGGGCCAAGGAGACCGACCTGCCCTTCGAGGCGCTGGAGCAGGCGGAGGAGGTCTTCCTGACCTCTTCCCTGCGCGACGTCCAGGCCGTCGTACGGATCGACGGGCGCGAGCTCGGCTCCGCCCCCGGCCCCGTCACGGCCGAGGCCATGCGGATCTTCGACGCCCGCTCCGCCGAGGACGCCGACCCCCGCTCCTGACCGGGGGCCGGACATATCTGCTGTGCTTCGGGCCGCAGGGCGGGTAGAACTCGACTGATGACCACCACCCTGCGGCCGAGCGGGCCGCTTCAGCAGAGCACCGGCGGGGCGCGCTCGCGCCCGTACGAGATCCGCGTCAACAGCAGGCGCGTCGGCGCCCTGCTGCTCGCCGCGGACACCCCCTTCGGGCCGACGGTCGCCGAGATCCGCGACCTCGCCGTCGAGGAGCCCGACCGGCGGCGCGGCCGAGCCACGGTCGCCGCGCTCGCCGCCGAGGAAGTGCTGCGCGGCTGGGGCTGCCGGCGGATCCGCGTCTCGGTCCCGGCCGGCTCGGAGGGCGGCCTGCGGCTGGCCGGTTCCCTCGGGTACGCCGAGTACAGCCGCAACATGGCCAAGGAGCTCCCGGCCGGGCCGCCCGCCCTGTCCGAGGGGGTGGCCGGCCGCCCGATGACGGAGGCCGAGTTCGAGAGCTGGCACGCCGCGGCGCTGGAGACCTACGCGCAGAGCTGGGTCAGCCGCGGCATGCCGGCCGGGGCCGCACGGACGAAGTCGGTGAACGACCACGCCTCCATGCTGCCCCTGGGCCTGGCCACCCCGGGCGTCAGCTTCTCCGTGCTGGAGGCGGCCGGTGTCCCCGTGGGCACCGTATGGGTCGCGCCGAACGGCGGGGACTCGTACGTCTACGACGTCGCGGTCGCCGAGGAGCACCGGGGCCGCGGCCACGGCCGGGAGCTGATGCTCCTCGCGGAGGGCACCGCCCTCGCCGCCGGCCACCGGGTGCTCGCCCTGCACGTCTTCACGGACAACGTCCCGGCCCTGCGGCTCTACGAGTCCCTCGGCTACCGGACGACGAACTTCAACTACGCCAAGGACCTCGTCTAGGCCGGGACGGCCGGGACGGCCTATGCGGCGCCGAGCAGCCGGTCGACGATCTCCTCGATGCGCTCGCGCAGGCCCTCCTGGCTCTTGCCGCCGTCGAGGCGCTGCTCGTCGATCACGTACGTCGGGGTGCCGGTCACGCCGATCGCCTTGCCCTCGGCCTGGTCGGCGTCCACGATCAGCATGTGCCGGCCGTCGATCAGGGCGGTGTCGAACTCCTCGGCGTCCAGGCCCAGTTCACGCGCGACATCGACCAGTACCGATTCGCCGGACGTGGCGAGCTCCGCGGTGCGGGCGAGGACGGCCTCCACGTAGGGCCAGCCCTGCCCCTGCTCGGCGGCCTCCTCCGCGGCCTGCGCGGCGGCGAAGGCGTGCTTGTGCTTCTCCAGCGGGAAGTGGCGCAGCCGGATGTCCAGCCGGTCGCCGTAGCGGGCCCGCAGGGCGCGCACGTCGTCCAGGGCGCTGTGGCAGTCCGGGCACTGAAGTTCGCACCAGACGTCGAGGATCACGGAATCGGTCATGCGGACAGTCTCCCAGTCCGCAGGGATGAGCCGGGACCGGGACCTCGGGAGGAGACGGGACCCGGAGATGTCCCGGAGATCCGCCCGCGGGGGGCTCCGGCCGTGGCCAGGTCGAGGGTCGCCGGTGCAGGATGGATGGGGACAGAACGCCCGGCCCGCCGGCCGGGTCCGCCGCGGCCGTTGTGGCCGTCCCGCCCCTGGAGGCCCCGCATGCTCGCCGAGACCATTTGCTCCGCGGTGTCCGCGGCGGGCCTGGGCATCGCCGCTCTGACCGCCTACCGCAAGCGATTCCTGGCGGCCACGCGGATCGCGGCGTACTCGCTGGTGCCCGTCGGCCTGGTGATGACGGGCGTCGTGGCCTGGGCGACCGGGATCGTCTTCAAGCCGACCGTCTGGGCCGGGTTCGCCGTGCTGGGGCTGGCCTGGCTCCTCTTCGTGACCACCCGCGCGATAGAACGGCGCGGAGCGGGCGCGGGGGAGGGGAGGCAGAAGCAGCCGAAGGCCGCCAAGGGCCGCCCGGCCCAGGAGGCCGTCGCCCCGGCCGCTTCCGTGCCCTCGCTGGGCGACGGTGCCCGCTCGCGGCCCACCGCGGCCGCCGCTCCCGCCGAGGACTTCTCCGACATCGAGGCGATCTTGAAGAAGCACGGCATCTGACCCGGCCGGCCCCGGCCGCGCGGCCCCGGTCCACGGGTGGGCCCGGCGGCAGGTCCGCGCGGCGATCCGGGACGGGAACCACCTGAACTGACGGGATCCGGTGAACTCGCGCGTTCCGTCTGGCGTGTTGAGGGGCGCGCGCGGGTCCGCTGGGCCATCATCGCCCCGACATGCCCGACACTTCATCGGGTGAGCCCGCCGTTCCCGCGCCGGCCACCGTTCCCGTCGCCGAGGAGCCGAGAGGCTGCCTCTTCGCGCTCTCCCAGCCGCCCCTGATGATCTTCCTAGGCGTGATCGGCGGCTTGCTGCTGCTCGCCGCCGTGCACGATCTCTTCCTGCTCTGAGCCCGGCTCCGCGCCCAGCTCCGACTTGCGCCGGGCCCGGTACGCCGCCACGTGCAGCCGGTTCCCGCAGGTACGGCTGTCGCAGTAGCGCCGGGAGCGGTTGCGGGACAGGTCGACGAAGGCCCGCCGGCAGTCCGGGGCCTCGCAGCGGCGCAGCCGCTCCTGCTCGCCCGAGACCACGATGAAGGCCAGCGCCATGCCGCCGTCGGCCGCCAGGTGGTCGCCCACCGAGGCGCCCGGGGCGAAGTAGTGCACGTGCCAGTCGTAGCCGTCGTGGTTGGTCAGCTGCGGGGTGGTCCCGGCCGTCGCGACCAGCTCGTTGATCAACACCGAGGCCGCGCGCGAGGTGGGCGCCGCGAAGATCTGGGCGAATTTGCCGCGCACCGTGCGCACGCCGGCGAGATCGCGGGCGCTGAGCTCGCCGACGTCGCTGATCGCGTACTCGTGGACGAAGCCGCGCAGCGCGTTCACGTCGGCCAGCCCGTCGGGCTGCTCGGTCTCGGCCGAGGTGTTCACCAGCGCGACGACGACGTCGAGCGCGCGACGGGTGTCGTGGGGGATCTGCACGGGGTCTCCCTCAAGGGCCGGGCCTGCGGTGACGGTCTGCTGCCGCCGCTGGTGGCCGACTCTAGCGGGTCACCCCAAAGCGCACCGGCGCCGTCCACGCGGGTGGCTTCCGCATGAACAGCGCCGGTACTTCCGTATGTGGTTGTCCGCCGTGCACCGTCGCCCCGAGTCGGACGGTGTCGTACGGCCCCCGGGCTCAGCCGGGGGAGAGTTCCCTCTGTAGGCCTGGCTCAGGATTCGGCCAGGATGTGGGAGAGCTCCTTGTCGAGGTCGAAGTGCCGGTGTTCGGTCCCGGGTGGGACCGCGGCGTCCGTCCGCTTGAGGAACGACTCCAGTGCTCGGGCGGGTGCTTCGAGCAGTGCTTCTCCCTCCGGTGAGCTCAGGGCGATGCAGACGACCCCCTGACCGTGACTGCGGGACGGCCAGACACGGACGTCGCCGGTACCGGTGGGCCGGTGAAGGCCCTCGGCGAGGAGGTCGCGGGCGAATACCCATTCGACCGTCTCCTCGGCGCCGGTGTGGAAGGTGGCGTGCACGGCGTAGGGGTCGGCCGTGTCATACCGCAGGCCCGCGGGAACAGGCAGTGAGGACTCGCTCGACACAACGAGGCGCAGGTGCAGCTCGCAGCTGACCGTGGTGTTCATAAGCGCCAGGGCCTTTCGCTCAGTGTGCGCTCGGGGATTCGCACGTCGGCGAAATCGACATGCCACCTACGGTGCCGTTGTAAACCCCTCTGACCGTTTTGCGGACCTCTGGGTCCCTCGGACGGCGGATCCAAACGACGATTCACGTGTGCTGGGACCTCCGGTAGATTCGACCCCATGAACACGGGGAGTGACCGCGAGACCAACGAGTCCGCAGCCGAATCCGCAGCGGGATCCGCCGCCGAGGAGGCGCCGCACGTTTCCAAGGCGCCGGCCTTCATCAAGGCCCGCCGGGGTCTGCACCTGAGCTGGCAGGTCGGCGTCTTCATCGTCGGCCTCGCCGTCATCGGCGCCGGCATCGCCATGCTGGTCCTGCCCGGACCGGGCTGGGTGGCGATCTTCGCGGGCCTCGCGATCTGGGCCACCGAATTCGCCTGGGCCCACCTCGCCCTGCGCTGGACCAAGCGCAAGGTCAGCGAAGCCGCCCAGAAGGCCCTGGACCCGAAGGTCCGCCGCCGCAACATCATCCTGACCAGCGTCGGGCTCGTGATCGCGGGCGTCCTGATCGGCTTCTACCTGTGGAAGTACGGGCTCGTGCTGCCCTGGAACCTCAAGGACCAGTGAGCCCGCCCGCCCATGGCGGAGAGCACCGCTGACATGCGGTAATGTTTGCGGTGCGTCCGGGCGATTAGCTCAGTGGGAGAGCACTTCGTTCACACCGAAGGGGTCACTGGTTCGAACCCAGTATCGCCCACCCGGACCAGAGGCCCGGAGACTTTCACAGTCTCCGGGCCTCTGGCGTTTTCACCCGTCCGGCCCTCGCTCCGGTCCCGCCGGGCTACCTCAGTCGGCCGATGGCCTCCCGCAGTCGGCGGGCGTCGCGCAGCCGCTTCTCGTAGGTGGCCCCCACCGCCAGCAGCAGCACCCCCGCCAGGGCCGGCGGCAGCCAGCGCGGCAGCGCGTCCACCACCTGGATCACGTACGGGGTCAGCTCGTGCAGTGCCACCGCCGTCAGCGTCGCCCCGCCCAGCAGCAGCGGCGCGCGGAGCCGGCCGCGGGCACCGGCCAGGGTCACCCCGAGCGCGGCCGTCCCCAGCAGCAGCGGCCGCAGCCAGTGCGGATCGCCCCACACCGCGAGGGTGCTCGGCAGCAGGGTCGCCGCCAGACCCGGCCCGTACGCCGTCCAGGACCCGGCCAGCGGATCACGGCGCCGCCGCAGGAACCCCACGGCCAGCGCCGCCGCCGTCACCGGCAGGGTGTACGCCTCGGGCACCGTCACCTCCGAAGCCGCCAGCCGTACCCAGGTCGCCGCGAGGAACAGCACCCCGGCCGGCCAGCCCGCCGCCGACCGGCGCTCGGGCCGCACCGCCGCCGCCGCGCACACCACCCCGGCCAGGGCCAGGACCAGCGCGAGCACCGGGGCGTCCCCGGTGGCCAGGGCCACCGCGAGGAGGCCCGCGGCGGCCGCCGCGACCTCGGCCGGGACCCGTACGACGCCCAGCCGCGGCCCGAGCGCCGCCACCGCCGCCGGGACCACCAGCACCGGCGGCGCCCACCAGGCCACCGGCCGCTCCAGCAGCGCGCCCAGCGCCACCGCGAGCAGCGCCGCGTACCCGACGGCGAGCGCCGCGGCCCCCGCGCGGGCCCAGTCCGGGGCGGGCCGGTGCGCCGCTCCCGCCGCGCAGGCGGCCCCCAGCAGGCAGAGCACCCCGAAGGTCGCCAGTCGGCCGTCCAGGGCCGCCACGGACACGCTCAGGGCCCCCACCAGCGCGCACACGCCCGCAGCGACCCCCGCGAGGCCGCGACCGGCGGCCGGCGCGGTCCCGGCGCCGACGAGGCTGCCCTCGCCGACGGGCACGGTCCCGGAGCCCGCGAGACTGCCGTCGCCGACCGCCGGGGTCCCGGAGCCCGTCGGGCCGTCGCCGACCGCCGCGGCGGCCTTCGCGGGGGCGTCGGCGACCGCCGCCGCCGTGGACCGCAGCGCCAGCAGTCCCGCCGCCAGCGTCACCGCGAGCTGCGCCGCGAACACCGCGCCCGGAGCCGCACCGAGCATCACGGGGGCCGTGAACAGCGCCGACCAGCCCAGGACCACCGCCGCCACCCCCGGCTCCGGCCGCCCCGGGAGCACCCGGACCAGCCACCACGCGGCCCCGGCCGTCAGCAGCAGCGACACCGGCGCCGCGAGCCCCGGGCCGTCCGCGGCCGCCGGAGCGGGCGTCGTCACCGACCAGACCTCCTCCAGCACCCGCAGCCGGTCCACCAGCACCGTCGCCACCCACGCCACGGAGGCCACCGCCTGCAGGACGGCCACCCCCGCACCGGCCAGGGCGAGGCCGCGCCGGACCGGCTCCGGGAGCGCGGAGACCCGTAGGGCTCCCAGCAGGGGGAGGGCCACCACGAGGTACGCGACCGCCGCCCAGGGCGGGCTCAGCTCGGGCCGGAGCAGGCCGCCCAGCGCCGCCACCGCGGCGAGGGCGCCGGCCGCGGCGAAGGCGGCCCGCATGCCGGAAGCGCGCCACGCCACCACCAGCGCGAGCACGGCCACCGCCGCCAGCCGCGCCGAGGGCGCCAGCGCCGCGCCCGTCGATTCCGCCGCCGCGGACTCCACCAGACCCGTCAGCAGCGCGGCCCCGCCCGCCACCGAGCCCGCCGCCCCCGCCCAGCGGGACCAGCGCCCGGGCCGCAGCAGCACGAGCCCCGCGTCCAGCGCCGCCGTACCCAGCAGGGCCCAGGCCATGTCCAGCCCCGCCGCCCCGGCGGCCAGCGCCGCCAGCGGCAGCGGGAGCTGCGCCGTCAGCAGCGCCGCGGGGACCGGGATCCGCAGCGCCGGCAGGGAGCGCCCGTACCCCGCCCACCCCGCCGCCAGGGCCGCCGCGGCGCCGGCCGCGTACGCCGTGCCGTCCACCTCCGGCATGCCGACGGCGAACAGCGCGTACGCGTCCAGCACCGTCAGCAGCAGACCGACGGCGCCCACCGCCTCGGCGGTCGAGCGCAGCCCCCGGCGCAGCAGCGCCACCGGGGCGCCCAGCGCCGCCGCGGTCACCACGGCGAGCACCGCGCTGCGCCCGGCGATCCCCAGCGAGCCCCAACTGACCAGTGTGAACGCCAGCGCCGCGACGGCCAGCAGCACCGCGCCCAGGACCAGCAGCACGTTCTGCGCACCGGGAGCCGAGGCCTCCGCTCCCTGTGCGGGCACCGGCGGCCGGGCGGGCGCACCCCACGCGTGGGGGGCCTGGGCGCCCAGCAGCCACGCACGGCGACTCAGCAGGAAGTGGCGCCGGGCGTCGAGTTGGATCAGTTCGCGGTCGATGAGC
Source organism: Streptomyces stoeckheimensis (assembly GCF_045822005.1). NCBI lineage: Bacteria > Bacillati > Actinomycetota > Actinomycetes > Kitasatosporales > Streptomycetaceae > Streptomyces > Streptomyces stoeckheimensis. The sequence goes on from NZ_CP169550.1 coordinate 7,200,076, forward strand.
ACGAGCTCCTCGGCCGGCGGCAGGGGGTTGTCCATGGTTCGGAGTGTGGCGCCCGTCACCCCGTCAGGACATGGGTGCGCGTACTCATCTCCGGGTGAGTTCCGGCTGAGTACCGGGTGCGGGCACCCGCCGCGCGCAAGACTGGAGGCATGGACCGAAGCAGCCGCACCGGCAGCCCCGCCGGCCGCGCCGCCCCCGCCAACCCCGCCGACCGGTGGACCCGTTACCGGTTCCGCAGCGTGTGGGACCTCGACGCCGCACCCGCCCGCGTCTACGCCGTCCTGGAACGCCCCGAGTCCTACCCCCTGTGGTGGCCCCAGATCCGCGCCGTCGCCCCCGCCTCCGACGGGAGCAGCGGCACCGCCCTCATCCGCTCCGCCCTCCCGTACACCCTGCGCGTGAGCGCGGCCGAACTCCTGCGGGACCCCGTGCGCGGCATCCTGGAGGTCGCCCTGCTCGGTGACCTGGAGGGCTGGGCCCGCTGGACCGTGCGGTCGCGGCCCGGCGGCACGCGAGCCCTGTACGAGCAGGAGGTCGAGGTGCGCCGCCCCCTGATGCGCCTTCTCGCGTTCCCCGGGCGGCCGGTGTTCCGGCTCAACCACACCCTGATGATGCGGGCCGGACGGCGCGGGCTCGCCGCACATCTGGCGGCCCGGCCGGAAGCGGTTTGAACCAGCCCCGAGCCTTCTGTATTGTTCACACCGTTCCCGGGCGATTAGCTCAGCGGGAGAGCACTTCGTTCACACCGAAGGGGTCACTGGTTCGATCCCAGTATCGCCCACCGGGACAGGCCGGTCCGTCTCATGACGGACCGGCCTTCCGCATGTACGGGACCCTCGCCGCACGGATCTTCGCCGTACGGATCCCCGCGTACGGCCCCTCACGCCGCCGCGGGCAGCTCCGGCCGCAGCGGCCAGTGCGGATCCACCGGCTCCGGCGTGCCCTGCCGTGCGAACCACGCCTGAAGTCCCCGTGCCTGCGCCGCGTGCCACACCTGCTGGAGCGTGTGCAGCTCCGCCGGTGTCAGCCGCTCCAGCCGGCCCGCGAACCTGCGCCCCACGGCCCGTACGAGCTCCAGGGACGCCAGCGCGTCCGCGCCCGCGTCGTGGGCCCCCTCCAGCTCTATCCCGTAGTGCGCGCACAGGTCCGTCAGCGTCCGGCGCCCCTTGCGGTAGCGGTCCAGATGCTTGTCCAGCACCCGCGGATCCAGCACCGTCAGCGGCCGGTTGTCCAGGTACCGGGCCAGCGAGGACGCCCGGTGGCGGCGCAACTCCCGGTCCAGCAGCGTCAGATCGAACGGCGCGTTCATCACCACCACCGGCCTCCCCGCCATCTGCTGCTCCCCGAGCGCGCGGGCTATCTCCTCCACCACCGGCGCGGGCCACCGCCCGTTGCGCTGGAGGTGCTCATCGGTCAGACCGTGCACTTCCGTGGCCCCCGGGGGTACCGGGATGCCGGGATTGACCAGCCAGCGCGTCGAGCGGATCCGGCCGCCCGCGCACTCCTGGACGATGAGCGCGGCGGACACGATCCGGTCCTGCTCCACGTCCACCCCGGTCGTCTCCGTGTCGAATGCGGCCAGCGGGCCCTCGTACCAGCGTGTCATGGCGAACTCCTCGTCACCCGTCGGCAGATGGCCCCACCCGGGCACCGCGCCCCAGGCCCCGCCACCCTTGCCCGAAACGGTGATACCCGGGCTCTTTGCCCCGTACGCCGTTTGCGGGACTCCGACTGCGGAGACAACTCAACTGGGGGACCGCACACATGACCGGTCGTCAACCCCGACACCCTGAAACGGACCTGATGCGGCCCCGACGCGGCCGCTCGAAAACGGGGACAGCCCGGAAGGCATGGGGAGCCTGCCATGGCGCTCGCGCAGCCCGAACCGGGCGGGGTGCTCGCGGGGCAGATCGATCCGCGGACCGACCCGCGGAGCGGACCGCTGCGCGGCACACTCGCCACCACCGCCTGCATGGAAACCCTTCAGGTGGGATACCTGCACGCCGTCGTCGCGGCGGCCGGTTGCTCGCTGTCCCAGCCCTTTCCCGACAACGGCATCGACTGGCACGTCAGCCACGGCGCCCCCGAGCACGTCATCGACGACGAGGTGACCATCAAGGTCCAGCTCAAGGCGACCTACCAGATACCGTCCAGACCGGCCGGGCCCACCTTCGGCTTCACCCTCGACAACGAGCACCTGGTGAAGCTGGCCCGTTCCCCGGTCGCCGTGCACAAGATCCTCGTCGTGATGCTCGTCCCGCGGGAACGCGACCAATGGCTGAGCGCCGGACACGACCGGCTCGACCTGCGGCACTGCTGCTACTGGACCAATCTCGCCGGGCACCCCGTGACCGGCCGGCGCCGGACCACCGTACGGATCCCGACCACGCGGATCTTCGACGACCGGGCGCTCTGCGAGATCATGACCCGGGTCGGGTCGGGAGGGACACCTTGATGAACTGGCAGTCACCGCACCTGGAGCCGCTCTCCTCACCGGAGTTCGCCGCGGGATCCCCCGATCCCGCGCAGGTCGATCCGCTCGTGCTCGGCGCCCTGCTCCACCGGCACGGCTGGCTGCGCCGCGGCGGCGCAGCCGGGCGGTACGGGCGCTGGACGCCGCCCGCCCCGTACGCCACGGGCAGCGGCGGCACCAGCCTCCTCGTCCCCGAGAGCCGGGCCTTCCCCGACTGCGTCGACCTGCTCGAAGAGGCGCTCACCGCGCTCTCGCGCAGCGCGCTGCCGTCGGCGCGCGAGGTGCTGTACGGGCTCAGCGTGCCGAGCGACGAGATCCGCTGGGACCGCGAGATCCCGCGAGGGGCGTACGGACTCCAGGGCGAGGCCGACTGGACCGTCCAGGAACAGCTCCGCTCGGCCGCCCGCCAGCTGCTCCTCGCCGGGGCGCTGGCCGACCGGGCGCGGGCCGGGTACTACGGAGCCCGGCACCGCGGCCAGGCGGAGCGGGCGCTGGACGGCGTCCTGGTCGGGCCGGCTCCGGGCGGCCGGCGGCTGACCGCGTACGTTCCCGTCGACGGGGGCCGGGGGACGGTGATCCGGCTCCACCACGCGCTGCACGCCGCCCGCGAGGCCGTGGACTACCAGCGGGCCACCGGCGGCATGGAAGCCTTCGACGCGGCGGTCGAGGCCGGGGTCAGCCGGGAGCTCGCCGAGGCGCTCATCTCGCTGGTCCACGGCTCGGAGGGCGCCCGGGTGGCCCTGGCGTGGGCCCCGGCGGCCGGGGTCCCGGCGGGGTGCGCGGCCCGGCCGGAGCCGGTGGAGTTCTCGCCCGGCGACCTCCCGGTGCTCCGGGAGGCGGCCGCGCGGTACACGAGGGACGAACCCGCGGTGCCGGTCAGGGTGGCGGGAGCGGTGGTCCGGATGCGGAGGTCGGCCCCGGGCGGCGGGGGCACGGTCCGGCTGCGGGTCCTGGCCGGGGCGGAGATCCCGTACGTCCGGGTCGTGCTCGACGAGGAGTCGTACCGCGTGGCGGGCCACGCGCACCTGGTCGGACTGCCGATCCGGGTCAGCGGGAGCTTGCAGCGGCGGGGCGGGTTCCGTCGGCTGACGGACGCCGCGGACGTGCGGCCGGTGCCACTGGACGAGGTCGAACGGGACCGCCTGATGAAGTCCCTGGACGAATCCCTCGACGCCGGGGACGTGCTGCCGTCGGACGACTAGGAAAGCCGGGCGCCGCGACCCGGTGGACCTTTCCGGTCACGGCACTAGACGTGCAGCTCGGGGGGAAAGCCGGTCCAGCGCAGCTCGGCGGGCAGGTGCCGCATGTCGTTGGAGACGAGGACGGAGGCCGGCCGGCCGGGCGCGTACCGGATGACCGTGAGCGCGGCGTTGGCGTGGTTGAGGCCGAGCCAGCGCCAGTGCGGCGCGTCCATGGCGTCCCGGACGAGCCAGGCGACCAGGAAGTTGTGGGTGACGACCAGCTCGTGCCGGTCCTCTTCGCCGTCGACCGGCCCGGTGAACAGGTCGAGCGCCCGCCGGGCCAGCCCGGGGCCCTGCTCCCGTTCCTCCTCGGAGGCACTGGCGAGGAAGCGGAGGAAGAGGTCCGCGGAGTCCGCCGGAAGCTCCTCCCTCGCCGGTACGTGGGGGACGTAGTCGCCGGCCACGTCCGAGACGTGCAGGGGGACGTCCTCCAGCTGGTCGCCGATCAGGCGTGCGGTCTGCTCCGCCCGCGGCAGCGGGCCGTGGTGGACGGCTGCGAGAGGGATGCCGCGCAGGCGCCGGCCGAGCAGCACGGCCTGCCGGCGGCCGGCTTCCGTCAGCCCGCTCTCCTCCGACGCCGCCTCGCCGTGCCGCACCAGATAGAGGTAACGGGTAGCCGTGCCGGTCATCACGATCTCCTCTGCGGTCACTGATGATCTTCTACGTCGGGGGACGCCGCGTCCTGCTGCGCCGGTTCCCTCCAGCGTGGAAGGGACGCCCCAGGGCGGTGCCGTGCGGTGCCGTGCGGGGCCGTTTTCCGGGGTGCCGGCCCGGACCCCCGTGCCTCGAACGCGGGCGGGGACGGGTGCGGCCCGCCTGCCCGGCGGTAACCGTTTAGCGGCGCGGCCCATCCGCTCGGTACGATTCAGGCGCGCAGTGTTCGCTCGCGCACCCCCTGAGTCAGGAGAGACCGGTGTCAGACGTCCGTGTGTTCATCCAACGCGATTCCGAGCGGGACGAGCGCGTGGTGGCCACGGGCACTACGGCGGCAGAGCTCTTCGCCGGCGAGCGCACCATCGTCGCCGCGCGCATCGCAGGTGAGCTGAAGGACCTCGCGTACGAGGTGAAGGACGGCGAGACCGTCGAGCCCGTGGAGATCTCCTCTCCCGACGGCCTCGACATCCTGCGCCACTCCACCGCGCACGTCATGGCGCAGGCCGTGCAGGAGCTCTTCCCCGAGGCCAAGCTGGGCATCGGCCCGCCGGTCCGGGACGGCTTCTACTACGACTTCGACGTCGCGAAGCCCTTCACCCCCGATGACCTCAAGGCCATCGAGAAGAAGATGCAGGAGATCCAGAAGCGCGGCCAGCGCTTCGCCCGCCGCGTCGTCACCGACGAGGCGGCCCGCGAGGAGCTCGCGAACGAGCCCTACAAGCTGGAGCTCATCGGCATCAAGGGTTCGGCCTCGACCGACGACGGCGCGAACGTCGAGGTGGGCGGCGGCGAGCTGACCATCTACGACAACTTCGACGCCAAGACCGGCGACCTGTGCTGGAAGGACCTCTGCCGCGGTCCCCACCTGCCCACCACCCGCAACATCCCCGCGTTCAAGCTCATGCGCAACGCCGCCGCCTACTGGCGCGGCAGCGAGAAGAACCCGATGCTCCAGCGCATCTACGGCACCGCGTGGCCGTCGAAGGAGGAGCTGAAGGCCCACCTCGACTTCCTCGTGGAGGCCGAGAAGCGCGACCACCGCAAGCTCGGCACCGAGCTCGACCTGTTCTCCGTACAGGACGAGATCGGCTCCGGCCTGGCCGTCTTCCACCCGCGCGGCGGCGTCATCCGCCGCACCATGGAGGACTACTCGCGCAAGCGGCACGAGGAAGAGGGCTACGAGTTCGTCTACACCCCGCACGCCACCAAGGGCACCCTCTTCGAGAAGAGCGGCCACCTGGACTGGTACGCGGAGGGCATGTACCCCCCCATGCAGCTCGACGGTGGTACCGACTACTACCTCAAGCCCATGAACTGCCCGATGCACAACCTGATCTTCGACGCTCGCGGCCGCTCCTACCGCGAACTGCCGCTGCGCCTCTTCGAGTTCGGCACCGTGTACCGGTACGAGAAGTCCGGCGTGGTGCACGGCCTGACCCGCTCGCGCGGTTTCACCCAGGACGACGCGCACATCTACTGCACCAAGGAGCAGATGGCGGAGGAGCTCGACCGCACGCTGACCTTCGTGCTGAACCTGCTCCGCGACTACGGTCTGACCGACTTCTACCTGGAGCTGTCGACCAAGGACCCGGAGAAGTTCGTCGGCTCGGACGAGATCTGGGAGGAGGCCACCGCCACCCTCCAGCAGGTCGCCGAGAAGCAGGGGCTGCCCCTGGTCCCGGACCCGGGCGGCGCCGCCTTCTACGGCCCGAAGATCTCCGTGCAGTGCCGTGACGCGATCGGCCGCACCTGGCAGATGTCGACCGTCCAGCTCGACTTCAACCTGCCGGAGCGCTTCAACCTGGAGTACACCGGCCCCGACGGCACCAAGCAGCGTCCGGTCATGATCCACCGTGCGCTGTTCGGTTCCATCGAGCGGTTCTTCGCCGTCCTGCTGGAGCACTACGCGGGCGTCATGCCGCCGTGGCTCGCCCCGGTCCAGGCGGTCGGCATCCCCATCGGCGACTCGCACATCGAGTACCTGCAGGAGTTCGCCGCCGAGGCGAAGAAGAAGGGCCTGCGCGTCGAGGTGGACGCCTCGTCCGACCGCATGCAGAAGAAGATCCGCAACCAGCAGAAGCTGAAGGTCCCCTTCATGATCATCGTCGGTGACGAGGACATGGCCGCGGGCACCGTCTCCTTCCGCTACCGCGACGGTTCGCAGGAGAACGGCGTCCCGCGCGACCAGGCGCTGGCGAAGCTCGTGGACGTCGTGGAGCGCCGCGTCCAGGTGTGATCGTGCCCCCGCCCCGGCGGGGATCGACGGGGACCGGCCCCCGGGAAGTCTCACTTCCCGGGGGTTTCCTCGTCCTCCCGCCGGAAGGCCTGCAGCATCCAGGACGAGAACGAACCCGTCACCGCGCCCAGCAGCGCCAGCCCGCCGGCCATCAAGAACCCCGCGATGATCCGGCCCCCCGGGGTCACGGGGGCCATGTCCCCGTAGCCCACCGTCGTCAGCGTCTCGCACACCCACCACACCGCGTCCCCGAGCGTGAGGATCGAGGCCCCCGGGGCCTGGCGCTCGAAGTGGTGCACCCCGAGCGCGCCCGCGAAGCCGAGCAGCCCGGCCGACAGGCCCGCGTACGACATCACGCGCGCGTACAGGTTCCGGCGCGGGCGGTTGTGGCGGGCCTCGATCGCGTCGTGGACCTTGACCATGCGCAGCGGCCGCAGCAGCGGCAGCATCACGATCAGGGTGTCCAGCCAGTGCACGCGGACGAAGCGCAGCGGCCGCATGCGGCTCAGGATCAGCCGGGCCAGGTAGTCCACGATGAAGCAGGCCCAGGTCAGGACGACCACGCCGAGGCCGATGTCCCGCCACAGGGGGTGGGCCCGGTAGGCCACCACGGAGACCGTGTACCCGGCGAGGAAGAGCAGGGAGGCGTAGAACAGGGGCAGCTCGGTCCGGCGCTCCCAGGCCTGGTCACGGGTCTCGGTCGCATCGTCCATGGGCTCAGCATCGCGTCCCGCACACCGGTGTTCGCCCCGGCGACACGCCGCTCGGGGGCAAGGTCATATGCTGCATCCCATGACGATTGAGCCGGAGCAGCAGATCGGTGTGGGCACGCAGGACGCGTTCCAGCGTCTGTGGACGCCCCACCGGATGGCCTACATCCAGGGGGAGAACAAGCCGACCGGGCCGGAGGCCGGGGACGGCTGTCCCTTCTGCGGGATTCCGGAGATGTCGGACCAGGACGGCCTGGTCGTGGCCCGGGGCAAGCACGTCTACGCCGTGCTGAACCTCTACCCGTACAACGGCGGCCACCTGATGGTCGTGCCCTACCGGCACGTCGCCGATTACACGGACCTGGACGCCGCCGAGACCCTCGAGCTCGCCGACCTCACGAAGCGGGCGATGGTCGCGCTGCGCAAGGCCTCCGGTGCGCACGGGTTCAACATCGGCATGAACCAGGGCCAGGCCGCCGGAGCCGGCATCGCCGCGCACCTGCACCAGCACATCGTGCCCCGCTGGGGCGGGGACACGAACTTCATGCCGGTCGTGGGCCACACCAAGGTGCTGCCCCAACTCCTCGCGGACACCCGCCAGATGCTCGCCGACGCCTGGCCCACCGACTAGGGGGTGTCCGGCGGACGTCCGCGCGGGTTCACGCGGCGCATCCGCGCGGGCTCACGCGTCGTAGGCGTCCGCCTTGCGCGGTGCGGCGTCCTGGACCAGACCGCTGACGATCATCGAGCGGTTGCTGAAGCGCTCGATGTCGACCCCGTTCTCCTCCAGGACCCGCAGCGCGGCGGTGTGCACCGCCCGCAGGACCGGGGTCGCGGCGCGCATCGCGTCGTCCGCCATGAAGCGGTGGCGCCACGGCTGGCCGGCCCAGACGTGGCGGACGCCGAAGGGCTCCGGGAGGACGAGCTTGCCGCCCAGGAAGTCCAGGAGCGGCGGGTACCAGGTGAAGGGCGCGCGCACGGCGAGGCGTACGACCTCGCTCGTGTCGACCACGGGCCGCTTGAGCTCCACGGTTTCCCAGAAGCGCACGGATTTGGCGACCTCGTCGACCGGCGCCGCCGATTTGGTGGTGAACAGGCCGTGCACCGGGCCGAGCGCGTGCCCGGTGACCTCCACGCGCAGGGTCTTGTAGAGCACGGTGACCGTGACCAGCATGGTGATCACGAGCTGGCCGTCCCAGAGCGGGTACTGGATGCCGAGGTAGTGCCGGTTGCCGGCGCTGAACTGCTGCTCGTTGCAGATCCGGGTGATCTCGTGCGGCTTGACCAGGAAGGTGTCCACGTCCGCTCCGCTGGGGCGGGTCACCTCCTTGGCGCCCTCGCCGACCGGGGAGACGATCCAGTGCTGGATCGACGCGGGCGGGAGGCCACCGGTGTGCAGCGGACCGCGCTCCAGCTTGCGCAGCTGGGTGTCGATCGCGCGTATGACGTCCCAGCTGCGGAACGGGTGGATCTCGGAGCCCTCGTTCTTGGGGACGAGCTCCTCGGCCATCTGCCAGCTGCCCCAGCGCGTGCCCATGCCGAGTATGCCCTTGGGGCCCGCGTAGAAGACGGCATTGCTGCGGTCCTCGGCGGTGAGCTTGGCCAGGGAGTGGCGCAGGTCCTCGCGGGCCTTCTCGTCGGGGTTGCCGGGGACGGCCTCCGGGATCTTGGCGGCCACCCCGCCGCCGCCCGCGAGGAGCCCGTCCCAGCGGGAGCGCAGGTCTTCGGCTGTGGCCTCGCAGAGCCGGCGGGCGAGGAACCAGCCGGCGACCGGGGCGATGACCATGGCGCGGACGTAGATGCTCGGCACGCCGGTCACGGGGAGCCGGAACATGAGTACGGCGACCACCAGGCCCACGCCGACCAGGAGCGCCGTGCCCATCCAGGAGGCCCGCTTGGCATCGGAGTCCGCCAGGGCCTTGCGGGCCCAGAACAGGCCGAGCCACAGCAGCAGGCCGGGGAGGAACACGACCCCGCAGACGAGCATGATCAGGCGGAGCTTGCGGTCGCGCTCCTTGCGGATGCGGGAGGCGGCCAGGCAGTGCTCGACGACGGTCTGCGGGTCGGCGCCGAAGGACTGGATGAGGGGTTTGCGGGTGGCCGGGACGGTGCGCGCCTCGACGGCGCGGCAGAAGGCCTCGCCGAGGTTGGGGGCGAGCAGGGACACCTTGGCGGGTTTGACGACGGACTCGTGGTACTCGTTGTTGGCCTTGAGTATCTCGTCCAGCTTGGTGTCGCGTCCGCCGTCCCGGTAGGCGGCGGACGCGAGGGCGTTGGTCGCGGCGGTCTGGCCGCCGCCGCCCTGGAGCGGGATCTGTGCCCCGGGCCTGAAGTCGAATCCGTCGTCCGCCACCGCTGCCCCCATCGCTGTGCGTCGTGCTCGTGTGCGGGCCTGCCCGCGATGCCGCCCGCTCCGGGTGGTGCTCCCGGTGCGGCGTTCCCGCCCTGTGCGCTCGACCTGCCTGCCTGCCTGCCTGCCTGCCCGACCTGCCTGCTCGGCCTGCCTGGCCCGCCTGCTCGGCCCACCCGGTTGGTCTACCCGTTCGTTCTGCCCGTCTCACGCGCGGACGAGCCTATCGGCCGATTCCTCCCCGTGGTCATGGGACAGGTAAATGCCGCCCATCGCAAGCGGGTTGGATGGGCGGCCCGGGTGACGCTATGTCAGGTGGCTTCCCTTCTCGGTCTGTTCGCGCAGCTTGTCCGCTATCTGTGGCGGCATCGGCTCGTGCCGCGCGTACGTACGGCTGAACAGGCCCGTGCCGTGCGATACGGAGCGCAGCTCCACGGCGTACCGGCCGATCTCGATCTCGGGGATCTCGGCGAGGACCCGGGTACGGCCGGTGCCCGCCGCGTCGGTGCCCACGACGCGGCCCCGGCGGCCGGCGAGGTCGCTCATGACGGAGCCGACGTACTCGTCGGGGACGAGTACGGCGAGCTCGGCGACCGGTTCGAGGAGCTGGACGGAGGCCCCGGCGGCGGCTTCGCGCAGGGCGAGGGCGCCCGCGGTCTGGAAGGCGGCGTCGGAGGAGTCCACCGAGTGGGCCTTGCCGTCGAGCAGGGTGATGCGTACGTCGACCAGTGGGTAGCCGGCCGCGAGCCCCCGGGCCGCCTGTGCCCGGACGCCCTTCTCCACGGACGGGATGAACTGGCGCGGAACCGCTCCGCCGACGACCTTGTCGACGAACTCGATGCCGCTGCCCGGCGGCAGCGGCTCGACCTCGATCTCGCAGATGGCGAACTGACCGTGCCCGCCGGACTGCTTCACGTGCCGTCCACGGCCGCCGGCCTTGGCGCCGAAGGTCTCGCGGAGGCTGACCTTGTGCGCGACCGGGTCGACCTGGACCCCGTACCGGGTGCGCAGCCGTTCGAGGGCGAGGTCCTGATGGGCTTCGCCGAGACACCACAGGACGAGCTGGCGGGTGTGCGGGTTCTGTTCGAGCCGCATGGTCGGGTCTTCGGCGACCAGCCGCGCCAGGCCCTGGGAGAGCTTGTCCTCGTCGGCCTTGCTGTGGGCCTCGATGGCGAGGGGGAGCAGCGGGTCGGGCATGGACCAGGCCTCCATGAGGAGGGGGTCGTCCTTGGCGGAGAGGGTGTCCCCGGTCTCGGCGCGGGTGAGTTTGGCCACGCAGGCCAGATCGCCGGCGATGCAGTGGGCGAGGGTGCGCTGCTGTTTGCCGAAGGGGGAGGTCAGGGCGCCGATGCGTTCGTCGACATCGTGGTCCTCATGCCCGCGGTCCGTCAGCCCGTGCCCGCTGACGTGGACCGTCTCGTCGGGGCGCAGGGTGCCGGAGAAGACGCGGACGAGGGAGACGCGGCCGACGTAGGGGTCGGAGGAGGTTTTGACCACCTCGGCGACGAGCGGTCCGCCGGGATCGCAGGTGACCGCCGGGCGGGCGGCGCCGTCGGGGGTGGTGACGTTGACGGGCGCGCGCTCCAGCGGGGTGGGGAAGCCGCCGGTGATCAGTTCGAGGAGCTCTACGGTGCCCAGGCCCTTGCGGGCGCCGTCGGCGGCGGGGGCGGCCATCAGGACGGGGTGGAAGGTGCCGCGGGCGACGGCCCGCTCCAGGTCGTCGACCAGGGTCTTGAGGTCGATGTCCTCGCCGCCGAGGTAGCGGTCCATGAGGGTCTCGTCCTCGCTCTCGGCGATGATCCCCTCGATCAGCCGGGCGCGGGCGTCGGTGATCAGGGCGAGCTCGCCGGGGTCCGGGTCGCGTTCGACGCGGTCGCCGGAGGTGTAGTCGTAGACGCGCTGGGAGAGCAGCCCGAGCAGTCCGGCCACGGGGGCGTGGCCGTCGGGGCCGGCGGGGCCGTGCAGGGGCAGGTAGAGCGGGCGCACGGCATCGGGGTCGTCCGCCCCGAAGGCGTCGCCGCACACCGTGGTCATCTGCGCGTAGTCGGCGCGGGCGGCTTCCAGGTGGGTCACGACGATGGCGCGCGGCATGCCGACGGCGGCGCATTCGTCCCAGACCATCCGGGTGGCCCCGGAGAGCCCGTCGCCGTCCTCGGCGGCCGAGACCACGAAGAGGGCCGCGTCGGCGGCGCGCAGCCCGGCCCGGAGCTCACCGACGAAGTCGGCGTAACCGGGGGTGTCCAGGATGTTGATCTTGACTCCGGCCCACTCGACGGGGACCAGGGAGAGCTGGATGGAGCGCTGGCGGCGGTGCTCGATCTCGTCGTAGTCGGAGACGGTGGCGCCGTCCTCGACACGCCCGGCCCGCTTCACGGCGCCGGCGGTCAGGGCCAGGGCTTCGACCAGGGTGGTCTTGCCGGATCCGCTGTGGCCGACCAGCACGACGTTCCGTACGGAGGCGGGGTGGTCGGCCGTCGGTGCTCTTCCGGCGGCTCCGGATTGGTGTGATGCGGCTCCCACGATGTTCGTGCCTCCCGACTTGGAGGGGATGGAGAGGAAAAGGCCTTCTACGAGCTTTGCACTGCCGTCACACCCCGTCCATACGTCGTACCGGAGGCGGTGGGGCGGCAGGGGCGCGGCAGGGGCGGCGCCCGGGTGTGACGCCCGGGAACGTGCCGGGGGAGGCTGGGGGACGTGCGGGGGAAGGTGTCCGGAAACCTGCCCGGAAACAGGCCCGGATGCAGGCCCGGATACGGTCCGGAAACAGGTCCGACAGGGCGTGCGGAACGTGGCGAACGGCCCGAGAACGGCCCACGTCGTGTGAACCGGTGGGTGCGCGGCGCCGATGGCCCGGGGCCCTGGCTACGATGGGCCAGCCGGTGGCCGTGGTGGCCGTGCGGCCCAGCGACCCTCCGGGAAGGCCATGCTGAACAAGTACGCGCGTGCATTCTTCACGCGTGTTCTCACGCCATTCGCCGCATTTCTGCTCCGGATGGGAGTGAGTCCCGACGCGGTCACCCTCATCGGCACGGCCGGAGTGGTGGCCGGAGCCCTGGTCTTCTTCCCCATGGGCGAGTTCTTCTGGGGCACGATCACCATCACGCTCTTCGTCTTCTCCGACCTGGTGGACGGGAACATGGCCCGCCAGGCCGGCGTCTCCAGCCGGTGGGGCGCGTTCCTCGACTCCACCCTCGACCGGGTGGCGGACGCGGCGATCTTCGGCGGGCTCGCGCTCTGGTACGCGGGTTCCGGGAACGACAACGCGCTCTGCGCGGTCGCCATCTTCTGCCTGGCCAGCGGCCAGGTGGTCTCGTACACCAAGGCCCGCGGCGAGTCGATCGGCCTGCCGGTCGCCGTCAACGGACTCATCGAACGCGCCGAACGCCTGGTGATCACGCTGGTCGCGGCCGGTCTGTCCGGCCTGGAGACCTTCGGCGTCCCCTCGTGGATCGGCGTGCTGCTGCCGATCGCGCTGTGGGTGGTCGCGGCGGGCTCGCTCGTGACCCTGATCCAGCGCGTGGTGACCGTACGGCGCGAATCGGCAGAGGCCGACGCTGCCGCCGCCGCTGCCGCCGGTGCTCCCTCCGAAGGCGGTACGCCCTGATGGGCAAGGCACAGGACAAGCTGGTCGACGGGCTCTACGGGCTCGGCTGGGCCGGGGTCAAGAAGCTGCCCGAGCCGGCCGCGGCCGCCCTCGGACAGCGGATCGCGGACTTCACCTGGAAGCGGCGCGGCAAGAGCGTGATGCGCCTGGAGTCGAACCTGGCCCGGGTGGTGCCGGACGCGACGCCCGAGCGGCTGCGCGAGCTGTCGCACGCGGGCATGCGCTCCTACATGCGGTACTGGATGGAGTCCTTCCGGCTGCCGACCATGGCGAAGGAGCGATTCAGCACCGACGTGCAGATGAAGGACGACCACATCCTGCGCGAGGCACTGGCCTCCGGACGCGGAGTGATCGTCGCCCTCCCGCACCTGGCCAACTGGGACCTCGCCGGCGCCTGGGCCGTCACCCACATCGGAGTCCCCTTCACCACCGTCGCCGAGCGGCTCAAGCCGGAGACCCTCTACGACCGCTTCGTCGCCTACCGCGAGAGCCTGGGCATGGAGGTGCTCCCGCACAACGGCGGGGCCGCCTTCGGCACGCTCGCGCGACGGCTGCGCTCCGGCGGGCTCGTCTGCCTGGTCGCGGACCGGGACCTGTCGGCTTCCGGGGTGGAAGTGGACTTCTTCGGCTCGGCGGCGCGGATGCCGGCCGGTCCGGCGCTGCTCGCCCAGCAGACCGGCGCGATCCTGCTCCCGGCCACCCTGTACTACGGGGACGCGCCGAAGATGTACGGCCGGATCCACTCCCCGGTGGAGGTGCCCGAGCAGGGCACCCGGCAGGAGAAGACGGCCGTCATGACGCAGGCGGTCGCCGACGCCTTCGCTCAGGGCATCGCCGAGCACCCGCAGGACTGGCACATGCTCCAGAGGCTGTGGCTGGACGACCTGGAGACCACCGGCCACGGCGTCGGCCGGCCCGAGGAGCACTCCGCGTGAAGATCGGCATCGTCTGCCCGTACTCCTGGGACGTGCCCGGCGGGGTCCAGTTCCACATCCGGGACCTGGCGGAACACCTCATCGGCCTCGGCCACGAGGTGTCGGTCCTGGCCCCGTCGGACGACGAGACCGGCCTGCCCCCCTACGTGGTCTCGGCGGGCCGGGCGGTGCCGGTGCCGTACAACGGGTCGGTGGCCCGCCTCAACTTCGGCTTCCTGTCGGCGGCCCGCGACGGCGCTGGCTGCACGACGGGGTCTTCGACGTGGTCCACATCCACGAGCCGACCGCCCCCTCGCTGGGCCTCCTGACCTGCTGGGCGGCGCAAGGCCCCATCGTGGCCACCTTCCACACCTCCAACCCGCGCTCCCGGGCCATGCTCGCGGCTTACCCGATCCTGCAGCCGGCGCTGGAGAAGATCAGCGCCCGGATCGCGGTGAGCGAGTACGCGCGGCGCACGCTGGTCGAGCACCTCGGCGGGGACGCGGTGGTCATCCCCAACGGCGTGGACGTGGACTTCTTCGCCAAGGCCGACCCGAATCCGGCCTGGTCGGGCCGGACCCTCGGCTTCATCGGCCGGATCGACGAACCCCGCAAGGGCCTGCCGGTCCTGATGGCGGCCTTCCCGAAGATCGTGGAGGCCTACCCGGACGTACGCCTCCTCGTGGCGGGCCGCGGCGACGAGGAGGAGGCGGTCGCCTCCCTCCCGCCCGAACTCCGCTCCCGGGTCGAGTTCCTCGGCATGGTCTCGGACGAGGACAAGGCGCGGCTGCTGCGCAGCGTCGACGTGTACGTGGCCCCGAACACGGGCGGCGAGAGCTTCGGCATCATCCTGGTGGAAGCCCTCTCGGCAGGCGCGGCGGTCCTCGCCGCCGACCTGGACGCCTTCGCGCAGGTCCTGGACCAGGGCGCGGCGGGGGAGCTCTTCGCGAACGAGGACCCCGACTCCCTGGCCGCCTCGGCGATCGCCCTCCTCGGCGACCCCGCCCGCCGCGCGGAACTGAGCACCCGCGGCTCCGCCCACGTGCGCCGCTTCGACTGGTCGACGGTGGCGGCGGACATCCTGGCCGTCTACGAAACGGTGACGGACGGCGCGGCGGCGGTGGCCGAGGACGAACGAGTCCCCCTCCGCACCCGCCTGGGCCTCTCCCGCGACACGTAGCCGCCCTTCGCCCGTTCCCCGGGGCTCCGCCCCGGACCCGTTGCCGCGTGCGGCGCCGTTCCCGGGGGCCAGCCCCCGGACCCCTGCTCCTCAAACGCCGGAGGGGCTGGATTTTGGCCGCCTCCGGCCTGTACGTGCAGCCCCGCTGGCGTTTGAGGCGAAGGGTCGCCCGGGACCCCTTCGGGCGCAGCCCGCGACTTGTCTTCAGCCCGTCCGGCGTTTGAGGACCGGGGTCCGGGCAGAGCCCGGGGAACGGGCGAAGGGCGGGTAGGGGGACAGCCCCCGCAGGGCCCGGCAACCCGCACCCGCCCACCGGCCCCACACCGGGACGGCATCGGCGGCAGCCCCGACCGGCCACCGCCGGACGGAGTCCGGCGCAGCGGCGCGAAGCCGGTGAGGCCCGCCAGGGCCGAGGCGCGCGAGGGGCGCATTGAAAGGTAAGGTCGCGGCCCGTGATCGAAACCCTTGTCTGGATTGCCCTTGGCCTCGGCCTCGTCGGGGTGTACCTCAGTTGGACCGCCGGCCGGCTCGACCGGCTGCACTCGCGGATGGACGCTGCGCGGGCCGCGCTCGACGCGCAGCTCGTGCGGCGGGCTTCCGTGGTGCTGGAGGTCGCGACCTCCGGGGTGCTGGACCCCGCCTCCTCCCTCGTGCTGTACGAGGCCGCGCACGCCGCCCGCCAAGCGGAGGAGGAGCACCGCGAGGTTGCCGAGAGCGAGCTCAGCCAGGCACTGCGCGCGGTGTTCGCCGACGTCGGGCAGGTCGACGCGCTCAAGGCGGCCCGGGGCGGTGCGGAGGCCGCCGAGGAGCTCGCGGCGGCGGTCCGCCGGGTGCCGATGGCACGGCGGTTCCTCAACGACGCCGTTCGGGCGGCCCGCGCCCTGCGCCGCCACCGCAAGGTCCGCTGGTTCCGGCTGGCGGGCCACGCGGCGTTCCCGCTGGCCTTCGAGATGGACGACGAGCCTCCGGTGGATCTGGCCGAGCGGCCGTAACTTGTACCCAATGGCCAAATCGCAAAGGGCCACCGGCTGCACATTGGCCCTTGCCGTGGACTGGTCCAGAGGGTTTCCTCGGTCGAGTACCACCAGGTCGCCCGTAGCGATCACCAGTAGCGCCTGAATCTTCCTTTCGAGTGAGGTCAATCCGTGAGCACGCTTCCCTCCACCCCGCAGTCCGCTGAGTCGGCGATCGGCACCTCCCGCGTCAAGCGCGGCATGGCCGAGCAGCTCAAGGGCGGCGTGATCATGGATGTGGTCAACGCCGAGCAGGCGAAGATCGCCGAGGACGCCGGCGCCGTGGCCGTCATGGCCCTGGAGCGGGTTCCCGCCGACATCCGCAAGGACGGCGGCGTCGCCCGGATGTCCGACCCGAACATGATCGAAGAGATCATCGAGGCCGTCTCCATCCCGGTCATGGCCAAGTCCCGCATCGGCCACTTCGTCGAGGCCCAGGTCCTCCAGTCCCTCGGCGTCGACTACATCGACGAGTCCGAGGTCCTGACCCCGGCCGACGAGGTCAACCACTCCGACAAGTGGGCGTTCACCACCCCCTTCGTCTGTGGCGCCACCAACCTGGGCGAGGCCCTGCGCCGCATCGCCGAGGGCGCGGCCATGATCCGTTCGAAGGGCGAGGCCGGTACCGGCAACGTCGTCGAGGCCGTCCGTCACCTGCGCCAGATCAAGAACGAGATCGCCCGCCTGCGCGGCTACGACAACAACGAGCTGTTCGCCGCCGCCAAGGAGCTGCGCGCCCCGTACGAGCTGGTCAAGGAAGTTGCCGAGCTCGGCAAGCTCCCGGTCGTGCTGTTCTCCGCCGGTGGCGTCGCCACCCCGGCCGACGCCGCGCTGATGCGCCAGCTCGGTGCCGAGGGCGTCTTCGTCGGCTCCGGCATCTTCAAGTCGGGCGACCCGGCCAAGCGCGCCGCCGCCATCGTGAAGGCCACCACCTTCTACGACGACCCGAAGATCATCGCGGACGCCTCCCGCAACCTGGGCGAGGCCATGGTCGGCATCAACTGCGACACCCTCCCCGAGTCCGAGCGCTACGCCAACCGCGGCTGGTAGTCATCACCATGACCACCCCCGTGATTGGTGTCCTGGCACTCCAGGGCGACGTACGGGAGCACCTGATCGCCCTGGCCTCGGCTGACGCCGTGGCCAGGCCGGTCCGGCGTCCCGAGGAGCTCGCCGAGGTCGACGCCCTGGTGATCCCCGGCGGCGAGTCCACGACCATGTCGAAGCTCGCCGTGCTGTTCGGCATGCTGGAGCCGCTGCGCGAGCGCGTGCGGGCCGGGATGCCGGTCTACGGCACCTGCGCCGGCATGATCATGCTCGCCGACAAGCTGCTGGACGGCCGTGAGGACCAGGAGACCCTGGGCGGCATCGACATGATCGTGCGCCGCAACGCCTTCGGCCGCCAGAACGAGTCCTTCGAGGCTCAGGTCGACTTCGCCGGCATCGAGGGCGGCCCCGTCGAGGGCGTCTTCATCCGCGCCCCCTGGGTCGAGTCCGTCGGCGGCGCCGCCGAGGTGCTCGCCACGTACGACGGCCACACCGTCGCCGTGCGCCAGGGCAACGTCCTCGCCACCTCGTTCCACCCGGAGCTCACGGGTGACGACCGGGTCCACGCGTACTTCGTCGACATGGTGCGCGCGGGGCTGTAACGGCGTCCCGGTAGGATCTGAGGCGAACATTGTTGGTGACGCGAAGGAGACAGGCAGATGTCCGGCCACTCTAAATGGGCTACGACGAAGCACAAGAAGGCCGTGGTTGACGCCAAGCGCGGCAAGCTCTTCGCGAAGCTGATCAAGAACATCGAGGTCGCGGCCCGTATGGGCGGCGCCGACATCGATGGCAACCCGACCCTCTTCGACGCCATCCAGAAGGCGAAGAAGAGCTCGGTCCCGAACAAGAACATCGACTCCGCGGTCAAGCGCGGCGGCGGCCTCGAGGCCGGCGGCGCCGACTACGAGACGATCATGTACGAAGGCTACGGCCCGAACGGCGTCGCGGTGCTCATCGAGTGCCTCACCGACAACCGCAACCGTGCCGCGTCCGACGTGCGGGTCGCGATGACCCGCAACGGCGGTTCGATGGCCGACCCGGGCTCGGTCTCGTACCTGTTCAACCGCAAGGGCGTCGTCCTGCTGCCCAAGGGCGAGCTGTCCGAGGACGACGTCCTGGAGACGGTGCTGGAGGCGGGGGCCGAAGAGGTCAACGACCTCGGCGAGCAGTTCGAGATCATCAGCGAGGCCACCGACATGGTCGCGGTCCGTACCGCGCTCCAGCAGGCCGGCATCGACTACGACTCGGCCGACTCCAACTTCCTGCCGACCATGCAGGTCGAGCTGGACGAAGAGGGCGCGCGCAAGATCTTCAAGCTGATCGACGCGCTGGAGGACAGCGACGACGTGCAGAACGTGTTCGCCAACTTCGACGTCTCGGACGAGGTCATGGAGAAGGTCGACGCCTGATCCAGGCGCCCACCGCTCACAGCGTTCGGACAGCGGGCCGACGGGGACACACCCCGTCGGCCCGCTGCTTTGTCAGTGCCGCCCGATAACCTGCGAAGCTGCACGTACAGGCGATCGAAGGAGGGGGCGGGTGCGCGTACTCGGCGTTGACCCGGGGCTGACCCGATGTGGTGTCGGCGTGGTCGAGGGGGTGGCGGGCCGCCCCCTGACGATGCTGGGCGTGGGGGTCGTACGGACGCCCGCGGACGCCGAGTTGGGACACCGGCTCGTCGCGATCGAGCGGGGCATCGAGGAGTGGCTCGACGAGTACGAGCCCGAAGTCGTCGCCGTAGAGCGGGTGTTCAGCCAGCACAACGTCAGCACGGTGATGGGCACCGCCCAGGCCAGTGCCGTCGCCATGCTGTGCGCCGCACGCCGCGGCATACCGGTCGCGCTGCACACCCCGAGCGAGGTCAAGGCCGCCGTCACCGGCAGCGGTCGCGCAGACAAGGCACAGGTCGGAGCCATGGTCACCCGGCTGCTGCGGCTGTCCGCCCCGCCCAAGCCCGCCGACGCCGCGGACGCCCTCGCCCTCGCCATCTGTCACATCTGGCGCGCCCCCGCGCAGAACCGCCTCCAGCAGGCCGTCAACCGGCATGCCAGCGCCCTGAAAGGCCGCACCACATGATCGCCTTCGTCAGCGGCCCGGTCGCCGCGCTCGCCCCCACCCTGGCCGTCATCGAGGTCGGGGGAGTGGGCATGGCCGTGCACTGCACGCCGAACACCATCGCGGGCCTGCGGACCGGTGAGCCGGCCCGCCTGGCGACGTCCCTGGTCGTACGGGAGGACTCGCTCACGCTGTACGGCTTCGCCGACGACGACGAGCGCCAGGTCTTCGAGCTCCTGCAGACCGCCAGCGGGGTCGGGCCGAAGCTCGCCCAGGCGATGCTGGCCGTGCACAGCCCGGACGCGCTGCGCATCGCCGTCTCGGTGGGGGACGAGAAGGCGCTGATGGCCGTCTCCGGCATCGGGAAGAAGGGCGCGCAGAAGCTCCTGCTGGACCTCAAGGACAAGCTGGGCGCGCCGCTGGGGTCGAGCGGGATGGTCGGCGCGCAGCGCGCGGCTGCCTCCGGCCCGCCGCCGTGGTCGGAGCAGCTCTCCGCGGCGCTGGTCGGACTGGGCTACGCGCCCCGGGACGCGGAGGAGGCCGTCTCGGCGGTGACCCCGCAGGCGGAGGAGGCCATCGCCGCCGGCGGGTCGGCCCCGGTTCCGCAGCTCCTGCGAGCCGCGCTCCAGTCCCTGAACCGGACCCGATAAGAGGGTGCGGCGCCGTCGCCGGGGGTCAGCCCCCGGACACCCGCTCCTCAAACGCCGGAGGGGCTGGATTCGGCTGATGTCCGGCTCCTCGCGCACGGAGCGCGCAGCGCGCCCGGGCGGGCCGGATCGCCCGCAGATGCACGGGGCGCACGTGCGGGGCCCCGGGATACGGCCCGCGCACACTCCACCGCACCACCGAGAAGGCAGACTGACACCGTGAACTGGGATGACGAGAGCGACGACCGGATCGTCGCAGCCGCGGCGGACGGCGAGGACACCGCCGTCGAGGCGGCCCTGCGGCCCAAGGACCTCGGCGAGTTCGTCGGGCAGGAGAAGGTCCGCCAGCAGCTGGACCTCGTCCTGAAGGCGGCCCGCCAGCGCGGTGCCACCGCCGATCACGTGCTGCTGTCGGGCGCCCCGGGCCTGGGGAAGACCACCCTGTCCATGATCATCGCGGCCGAGATGGGCGCGCCCATCCGGATCACCTCCGGCCCGGCCATCCAGCACGCGGGCGACCTCGCCGCCATCCTCTCCTCCCTCCAGGAGGGCGAGGTCCTCTTCCTCGACGAGATCCACCGCATGTCCCGGCCCGCCGAGGAAATGCTCTACATGGCCATGGAGGACTTCCGCGTCGACGTGATCGTGGGCAAGGGCCCGGGAGCCACCGCCATCCCGCTGGAGCTGCCCCCGTTCACCCTCGTCGGGGCCACCACCCGGGCCGGTCTGCTCCCGCCCCCGCTGCGCGACCGCTTCGGCTTCACCGGCCACATGGAGTTCTACGCCCCCGAGGAGCTGGAGCGCGTCATCCACCGCTCCGCGCGGCTCCTCGACGTGGAGATCGACACCGCCGGCGCCGCCGAGATCGCCGGCCGCTCGCGCGGAACCCCCCGTATCGCCAACCGGCTGCTGCGGCGCGTCCGCGACTACGCCCAGGTCAGGGCCGACGGCGTGATCAACCGTGCGGTCGCCGGCACCGCCCTGAAGGTCTACGAGGTCGACGAGCGCGGGCTCGACCGGCTGGACCGGGCCGTCCTGGAGGCGCTCCTGAAGCTCTTCGGCGGCGGACCCGTCGGTCTGTCGACGCTCGCGGTCGCCGTCGGCGAGGAGCGGGAGACCGTGGAAGAGGTGGCCGAGCCGTTCCTCGTACGGGAAGGGCTGCTGGCCCGGACCCCTCGGGGGCGGGTCGCGACCCCGGCCGCATGGGCTCACCTGGGACTTGTTCCGCCGCAGCACGGCGGGAACGGATCAAGCGGACAACAGGGCCTCTTCGGGACCTGACGGCGCGGAGGTTCGCCCCCTCAGGAACTGCGGTGACATGCTGGGCGTTGTTCCATCGGTGCGGACTCGCCTAGACTCCGCCGATGCCGACCCTTACGGTCGGCGTACCCACCCCCCGTACAAAGGCCGTGCGCTTGTGCGGTCGATGCGAAGGACCTGCGTCCCGTGAATATCATGTCCCTCCTTCCGTTCGTGCTGATCATCGGGGCGATGTTCCTGCTGACCCGCAGCCAGAAGAAGAAGCAGCAGCAGGCCGTGCAGATGCGCGACCAGCTGACGGCCGGCACCGGCGTCCGCACCATCGGTGGCATGTACGCCACGGTGAAGGAGATCGGCGAAGACACCGTCACGCTCGAGGTGGCCCCCGGCGTCCACGCGATCTACGCGAAGAACGCCATCGGCGCCGTGCTGGAGGACGAGGAGTACAACCGCATCGTCCACGGCATCACCGATGATCTGACGATCGACACGCCGGTCGTCCCGGACGACGCGTCCTCCCTGACCGGGGACGAGGCCCCCAAGCTCGACCTGGGCAAGAAGGACGAGCCCAAGGCCGATGAGCCCGCGGCGGATGAGTCCAAGGGCGACGAGCCCAAGGACGGCAAGAGCGACGGCGAGTCCGGCGCGAAGTAGCGCTGGGCCGGGGACCGTGCGGGGCGCCTGACCGGCAGCCCCGGCGGCCCCCGCCAGTGACCCTTCTGCGGGGGGCAGGGGTCCCCACACACATTTCGTGGCCGTCCACGCGCTGACCCGGCGCGGGGCGGTTGGACAGGGAGATACGACAAGGTGGCAGCACCGAAGAAGGGCCGGCGGCCCACGGGGGCTCAGGGGAGGCCGGGGCGTTCCCTGGCCATCATCCTGATCGCGATGGTGGCGCTCACCGCGGGGATGTTCCTCACGAAGCAGACGACGCCGCGACTCGGCATCGACCTCGCCGGCGGTACGAGCATCACGCTCAAGGCCAAGAGCGAGCCCGGTAAGCCGGACGCGATCAACGAGACCAACATGAACACGGCGATCGGCATCATCGAACGCCGCGTCAACGGTCTCGGCGTCTCCGAGGCCGAGGTCCAGAAGCAGGGCCAAGACCACATCATCGTGAACATCCCCAAGGGGACGAACGAGCAGCAGGCGCGCGATCAGGTCGGTACCACCGCCCAGCTGTACTTCCGCCCCGTGCTCGCCACGGCGGAGGGTGCCCCGGTCGCCCCCGAGGCCAACCAGAGCGGCTCCCCGAGCGCCGCCCCGAGCGGCTCCGGCAGCCCGTCCGCCAGTGCGCCCACCCCGTCGTCCAGCGCCACTTCCCAGGGCCGTGCGGTCAGTGAGGCCCTCAAGGCCCCGAACGCCCCCTCTCCCTCGCCCTCGGCGAGCGAGTCGAAGAAGGCAGACGACAAGGCCACCCCCTCCACGTCGCCGTCCGCGCCGACCGCCGACCAGGCCGCAGCCGCGGACCTGCAGGCGAAGTTCGCCGCGCTGGACTGCAGCAACGAGGCGCAGCGCACCGCCGTCACCAAGAACGTGAAGCCCGAGGACCCGACGCTCGCCTGCGGCAAGCGCGGCGACGTCTGGTACAAGTGGGTGCTCGGTCCGGCCCAGGTCAACGGCCAGGACGTGAAGGACGCCAAGGGCATCATCGACCAGCAGCGCGGCATCTGGATCGTCACGATGCAGTTCACCGACAAGGGCGCCGACAAGTTCGCCAAGATCACCGGTGAGCTCGCTGCCAAGCAGTCCCCGCAGAACCAGTTCGCCATCGTGCTCGACGGCGAGGTCATCTCCGACCCGTCCGTCAGCCAGGCGCTGACCGGCGGCAACGCCGAGATCTCCGGCGGCTTCACCCAGCAGTCCGCGATGGACCTGGGCAACATGCTCTCGTACGGCGCCCTGCCGCTGTCCTTCCAGGAGGACAGCGTCACCACCGTCTCCGCCGCGCTCGGCGGCGAGCAGCTGAAGGCCGGCCTCATCGCCGGCGCCATCGGCCTCGCCCTCGTCGTGATCTACCTGCTGGCGTACTACCGGGGCCTGGCGTTCGTCGCCATCATCAGCCTCATCGTCTCCGGCATCCTCACGTACACGATCATGGCGCTGCTCGGCAAGGGCATCGGCTTCGCACTGAACCTGCCCGCCGTCTGTGGTGCGATCGTCGCGATCGGCATCACCGCGGACTCGTTCATCGTGTACTTCGAACGCATCCGTGACGAGATCCGCGAGGGCCGCACCCTGCGTCCGGCCGTCGAGCGCGCCTGGCCCCGTGCCCGTCGCACCATCCTGGTCTCCGACTTCGTGTCGTTCCTGGCGGCCGCGGTCCTGTTCATCGTCACCGTCGGCAAGGTGCAGGGCTTCGCCTTCACCCTGGGTCTGACGACCCTGCTCGACGTGGTCGTGGTGTTCCTCTTCACCAAGCCCGTCATGACGCTGCTGGCCCGCACGAACTTCTTCGCCAGCGGTCACCCGTGGTCCGGGCTGGACCCGAAGCGACTGGGCGCGAAGCCGCCGCTGCGACGCTCGCGTCGTACCGGCTCCGACGCGGCCGCCGCGACCGTCTCCGTTCCCGTCGACGCAAAGGAGGCGTGAGAGATGTCGAAGCTCGGAGATCTCGGCGCCAAGCTGTACCGGGGTGAGGTCGGCTACGACTTCGTCGGCAAGCGCTTCGTCTGGTACGGCGTGTCCATCCTGATCACCATCACGGCGATCGTGGCCCTGGCCGTTCAGGGCCTCAACATGGGCATCGAGTTCAAGGGTGGTGCCGTCTTCACCACCCCGAAGTCCTCCATCTCGGAGACCCACGCCCGCGAGGTGGCGGAGAAGGCCTCCGGCCACGACGCGGTCGTCCAGAAGCTCGGCACCGGTGCTCTGCGCATCCAGATCTCGGATCTGGACACCAACGCCGCGGCCGACGTGAAGGCGAAGCTCGCCACCGACTTCAAGATGGACGCGGGTCAGATCAACGCGGACCTGGTCGGCCCCAGCTGGGGCGAGCAGATCGCGAACAAGGCGTGGACCGGCCTCGGCGTGTTCATGGTCCTCGTGGTGATCTACCTGGCCATCGCCTTCGAGTGGCGGATGGCGATCGCGGCGCTCATCGCGCTGATCCACGACCTCACGATCACCGTCGGCGTGTACGCGCTGGTCGGCTTCGAGGTCACGCCGGGTACGGTCATCGGCCTGCTGACCATCCTCGGTTACTCCCTCTACGACACCGTCGTCGTCTTCGACGGTCTCAAGGAGGGCTCGAAGGACATCACCAAGCAGTCCCGCTGGACCTACAGCGAGATCGCGAACCGCAGCATCAACGGCACCCTGGTCCGCTCGATCAACACCACCGTCGTGGCGCTGCTCCCCGTCGGGGCGCTGCTCTTCATCGGTGGCGGCTTCCTCGGCGCCGGCATGCTGAACGACATCTCGCTGTCGCTGTTCGTCGGCCTCGCGGCCGGCGCCTACTCGTCGATCTTCATCGCGACCCCGCTGGTCGTGGACCTGAAGGAACGCGAGCCGGCGATGAAGGCCCTGAAGAAGCGGGTGCTCGCGAAGCGGGCGTCGGCCGAGGCCAAGGGCGAGTCGCCCGAGGGCAACGGCTCCGAGGACGCGCCGGAGGTAGTGGCGCAGGGCCGTTCTGGACGGCGCCGGTGACCGCGGAGCTGCCCTCCGGCGTACGGGACCTGCTGCTCAGCCGGATCACGGACGTGGCGGACTACCCGAAGCCGGGCGTGATGTTCAAGGACATCACCCCGCTGCTGGCCGACCCGAAGGCGTTCGGCGCCCTCACGGACGCGCTGGTGGCCCTGGCCGGGCAGTACGGAGCGACGAAGATCGTCGGGCTGGAGGCGCGGGGATTCATCCTGGCGGCTCCGGTGGCCGTCCAGGCGGGCATCGGCTTCGTGCCGGTCCGCAAGGCCGGGAAGCTGCCCGGGGCGACGCTCCTGCAGTCCTACGACCTGGAGTACGGGTCGGCGGAGATCGAGATCCACGCGGAGGCGCTGTGCGCCGACGACCGGGTCATGGTCATCGACGACGTGCTGGCCACCGGTGGCACCGCGGCCGCCTCGCTGGAGCTGATCCGGCGGGCCGGGGCGGAGGTCGCCGGGGTCGCGGTCCTGATGGAGCTCTCGTTCCTCCCGGGCCGTGAGCGGCTGGCGCCGACGCTTGGCGATGCTCCGCTGGACGCGCTGATCGTGGTCTGATCACGCTGCTCTACGAAGCGGGCGTGCACCGGGGACTCCCGGAGCGCGCCCGCTTCGGCGTGTGCGGGCCGCTGCGCGGGGCGAAGTCCCCTGCCCGCCCTTCGTCCGTCCCCCCAGACTTCGTCCGGGGACACCCCCAGCTGGGGCTCCGCCCCAGACCTCGGTCCTCAAACGCCGGACGGGCTGGATATGGCCGGGCCGGCACGGGTCGGGGTGGACTCGGGGAACGGGGTGGCGGAACCCTCGCTACGATGGGTTATCCGGACCGGACACGGGTACCGGATCCGCCCCCAGACTCCGTCCGGGGGACCCCCCGGAGGAGCGCTCTTGCCAGACGAGGTCCAGCCAATCTCTGCCGCGCAGCCCGACCCGCAGCCCGAGCAGCCGGCCGCGGCGGCTGCCGCCACGCCCCCGCCGGCGCCGCCGGCCCCCCCGGTCAAGCCCGCGTCCGCGAAGTCGGCCGGGTCCTCCAATCGGGTGCGCGCCCGGCTGGCCCGCCTCGGCGTCCAGCGTTCCAACCCGTACAACCCGGTCCTGGAACCGCTGCTCCGCATAGTCCGCAGCAACGACCCGAAGATCGAGACGGCCACCCTGCGCCAGATCGAGCAGGCGTACCAGGTCGCCGAGCGCTGGCACCGCGGCCAGAAGCGCAAGAGCGGCGACCCGTACATCACCCACCCGCTCGCGGTGACCACGATCCTCGCCGAGCTGGGCATGGACCCGGCCACCCTGATGGCGGGGCTGCTCCACGACACCGTCGAGGACACCGAGTACGGGCTGGAGGACCTGCGGCGCGACTTCGGCGACGCGGTGACCCTGCTCGTCGACGGAGTCACCAAGCTCGACCGCGTCAAGTTCGGCGAGGCCGCCCAGGCCGAGACCGTCCGCAAGATGGTCGTGGCCATGGCCAAGGACCCCCGGGTCCTGGTCATCAAGCTCGCCGACCGCCTGCACAACATGCGCACCATGCGCTACCTCAAGCGGGAGAAGCAGGAGAAGAAGGCCCGCGAGACCCTCGAGATCTACGCCCCGCTGGCGCACCGGCTGGGCATGAACACGATCAAGTGGGAGCTCGAGGACCTCGCCTTCGCGATCCTCTACCCCAAGATGTACGACGAGATCGTGCGGCTGGTGGCCGAGAGGGCCCCCAAGCGCGACGAGTACCTCACCGTCGTCACCGACGAGGTGCAGGCCGACCTCCGGGCCGCCCGCATCAAGGCCACCGTCACCGGGCGCCCCAAGCACTACTACAGCGTCTACCAGAAGATGATCGTGCGCGGCCGCGACTTCGCCGAGATCTACGACCTGGTCGGCATCCGGGTCCTCGTCGACACCGTCCGGGACTGCTACGCCGCCCTCGGCACCGTGCACGCGCGATGGAACCCGGTCCCCGGCCGGTTCAAGGACTACATCGCGATGCCCAAGTTCAACATGTACCAGTCGCTCCACACGACGGTCATCGGACCCAGCGGCAAGCCCGTAGAGCTCCAGATCCGCACCTTCGACATGCACCGCCGTGCCGAGTACGGCATCGCCGCGCACTGGAAGTACAAGCAGCAGACCGTCGCGGGCGCCTCGAAGGTACGCACGGACGTGCCGCAGGCGGCCAAGGGCACCGCGGGCCACGACACCGTCAACGACATGGCCTGGCTGCGCCAGCTCCTGGACTGGCAGAAGGAGACCGAGGACCCGAGCGAGTTCCTCGACTCGCTGCGCTTCGACCTCTCGCGCAACGAGGTCTTCGTCTTCACGCCCAAGGGCGACGTCATCGCCCTGCCGGCCGGCGCCACCCCCGTCGACTTCTCGTACGCCGTCCACACCGAGGTCGGCCATCGGACCATAGGGGCGCGGGTCAACGGGCGGCTCGTACCGCTCGAATCGACCCTCGACAACGGCGACCTGGTCGAGGTCTTCACCTCCAAGGCCGAGGGCGCCGGCCCGTCCCGCGACTGGCTGGGCTTCGTCAAGTCCCCCCGGGCCCGCAACAAGATCCGCGCCTGGTTCTCCAAGGAGCGCCGCGACGAGGCGATCGAGCACGGCAAGGACGCCATCGCGCGGGCCATGCGCAAGCAGAACCTGCCGATCCAGCGCATCCTGACCGGGGACTCCCTCGTCACCCTCGCGCACGAGATGCGCTACCCCGACATCTCCTCGCTCTACGCGGCGATCGGCGAGGGCCACGTCACCGCGCAGAACGTCGTCCAGAAGCTGGTCCAGGCCCTCGGCGGCGAGGACGCGGCCAACGAGGACATCGAGGAGACCATTCCGCCCGCCCGCGGCCGCAGCACCCGCCGCGGCAACGCCGACCCCGGCGTGGTGGTCAAGGGCGTCGAGGACGTGTGGGTCAAGCTGGCCCGCTGCTGCACCCCGGTGCCCGGCGACCCGATCATCGGGTTCGTCACCCGCGGCAGCGGCGTATCGGTTCACCGTGCCGACTGCGTCAACGTGGACTCCCTCTCCCAGCAGCCCGAGCGGATGCTGGAGGTCGAGTGGGCGCCCACCCAGTCCTCCGTCTTCCTGGTCGCCATCCAGGTCGAGGCGCTGGACCGGTCCCGGCTGCTGTCGGACGTCACCCGGGTCCTGTCGGACCAGCACGTGAACATCCTGTCGGCGGCCGTGCAGACCTCGCGCGACCGCGTGGCCACCTCCCGGTTCACCTTCGAGATGGGCGACCCGAAGCACCTGGGCCACGTCCTGAAGGCCGTACGGGGCGTCGAGGGCGTCTACGACGTCTACCGCGTGACCTCGGCCCGCAGGCCGTAGGAGCAGTAGCAGTAGCGGCAGTAGTGCCGCAGAAGCAGAAACGGGAGGGCCCCGGTACGCATCGCGTACCGGGGCCCTCCCGGGTGCGGGGCGGCCGGGAAATCAGCCGCCGAACTCCTCGAGACCCTTCAGCGCCTGGTCCAGCAGGGCCTGACGGCCCTCCAGCTCCCGGGACAGCTTGTCGGCCTTGGAGTTGTTGCCCTGCGAGCGCGCCGCGTCGATCTGGCCGCGCAGCTTGTCGACCGCCGCCTGCAGCTGACCCGTCAGACCGGCCGCACGGGCCCGCGCCTCCGGGTTCGTACGGCGCCACTCGCCTTCCTCGGCCTCCTGGATGGCCCGCTCGACGGTGTGCATCCGGCCCTCGACCTTGGGACGCGCGTCCCGCGGTACGTGGCCGATGGCCTCCCAGCGCTCGTTCAGGGAGCGGAACGCGGCACGGGCCGCCTTCAGGTCCGTGATCGGGACGAGCTTCTCGGCCTCGTCGGCCAGCTCCTCCTTCAGCTTCAGGTTCTCCACCTGCTCCGCGTCGCGCTCCGCGAAGACCTCGCTGCGCGCCGCGAAGAACACGTCCTGGGCGCCGCGGAAACGGTTCCACAGGTCGTCCTCGGACTCGCGCTGCGCGCGGCCCGCGGCCTTCCAGCTCTCCATCAGCTCGCGGTAGCGCGCGGCCGTCGGACCCCAGTCGGTCGACTTCGACAGCGACTCGGCCTCCGCGACCAGCTTCTCCTTGACCTTGCGGGCGTCCTCGCGCTGCGCGTCGAGCGAGGCGAAGTGGGCCTTGCGGCGCTTGGAGAAGGCGGAGCGGGCGTGCGAGAAGCGGTGCCACAGCTCGTCGTCCGACTTGCGGTCGAGGCGGGGCAGACCCTTCCAGATGTCCACCAGGGCCCGCAGCCGCTCGCCGGCACTGCGCCACTGGTCGCTCTGCGCCAGCTCCTCGGCCTCGGCCACCAGCGCGTCCTTGGCCGTACGGGCCTCGTCCGTCTGCTTGGCCTTCTGGACCTTGCGCTCCTCACGGCGCGAGTCCACGGTCTTCACCAGCTTGTCGAGCCGGACGCGCAGCGCGTCGAGGTCGCCGACGGCGTGGTGCTCGTCCACCTGCGTGCGCAGGTGCTCGATGGCCGTCTGGGCGTCCTTGGCGGCCAGATCGGTGGTCCGCACCCGTCGTTCGAGGAGGCCGATCTCGACCACCAGGCCCTCGTACTTGCGCTCGAAGTAGGCCAGGGCCTCCTCCGGGGTGCCGGCCTGCCACGAGCCGACGACCTTCTCGCCATCGGCAGTACGCACGTACACGGTGCCGGTCTCGTCGACTCGGCCCCACGGGTCGCTGCTCACAGCGCCTCCTCCACCTGATGCCTTGCGAGGGGTTCACCCCCTGGGCATCGTCCACAGTTTCCTGGGGCGGGCCGCGCCCGCCCTGCACAACGCCAACATAGGCGACCGCCGGGCCGGCTGTCCGCATCCAGCACGACGGAATATCGCCGTACCGGAGCGCCGTCGAGGAAATCGAGGAGACAGCCCGGGCCCGGGGCGCCCGGTCCCGGTCAGTTCTGGGTGACGGTGCCCTTCTCGATGGTCACGGGGGTCTTGGGGGCCCCGTCCTGCTGGCCGTCGGCCGTGCCCGCCTTGGCCACCTCTTCGAGCACCTTCAGACCGGCCGCGTCGATCTTGCCGAAGGGGGTGTACGTGGGGGTGAGCGGGCTGTCCTTGTAGACGAGGAAGAACTGGCTGCCGCCCGAGCCGGGCTTGCCGGTGTTCGCCATCGCCACCGTGCCCGCCGGGTAGATGACCTGGCCCGTCTCGTTGGGCTTGCCCAGCGCGTCGAGGTTCTCGTCCGCGATGGTGTAGCCGGGGCCGCCCATGCCGGTGCCCTGCGGGTCGCCGCACTGCAGGACGAAGATTCCGCTCGTCGTCAGGCGGTGGCACTTGGTGTTGTCGAAGAAGTTCTTGTCGGCGAGCGACTTGAACGAGTTGACCGTCTGCGGGGTCTTCGCCGCGTCCATCTCGAACTTGACGTCGCCCGCGCTGGTCTTCAGGTCGAAGGTGTACTTCGCCTTGGCGTCGATCGCCATCGCCGGGGAGGGGGACTGCTGCGGGGTGGGCGAGGCCGAAGGGGTCGCGGCCGGATCGGCCGCCTCGTCCTTCTTGTCCTTGTCGAAGACACCGCCGGCCACGAGGCCGACCAGCGTCGCCACGACCACGGCCACCGCCGCACCGATCACGGCGAGCCGCCTGCGCGACTTCTGCCGCGCTTCGGCACGCCGCTTCTGCTGGCGTTCGTACTTCTCCCTGGCGAGCTGGCGCCGCCGCTGATCGCTCGTGACCACCGGGTCGTCTCCTTGTGCGTATCTGGTACCACTGTCCGGGCTGGGTTAGGCCGTACCGTATATGGGTTCGCTGTGTAATGAGCGGCGCCGGTAGGCTCTGAGCAGCAGCATTCCGATCTGCAGCCTCCCGCCGGACGACGATTGAGGACGAACGTGCTGATTGCCGGATTCCCCGCCGGGGCCTGGGGGACCAACTGTTACGTGGTCGCCCCCGCCGCCGGTGAGGAGTGCGTCATCATCGACCCGGGCCACCAGGCCACCCAGGGTGTCGAAGAGACGCTGAAGAAGCATCGGCTCAAGCCCGTCGCGGTCGTCCTCACCCATGGCCACATCGATCATGTGGCCTCGGTGGTCCCGGTGTGCGGAGCACACGACGTACCGGCCTGGATCCACCCCGAGGACCGCTTCATGATGAGCGACCCGGAGAAGGCCCTCGGCCGTTCCCTCGGAGCCCAGCTCATGGGCGAGCTCACGGTGGGGGAGCCCTCCGACGTCAAGGAACTGACGGACGGCGCGAAGCTCGCCCTGGCCGGCATGGAGCTCACCGTGTCGCACGCCCCCGGGCATACGAGGGGGTCGGTGACCTTCGGGATGCCCGAGGCGGCGGACATCCCGCCGCTGCTGTTCTCGGGCGACCTGCTCTTCGCCGGCTCCATCGGGCGTACCGACTTCCCCGGCGGCAGCCACGCCGACATGCTCGAATCGCTGGCCCGCGTGTGCCTGCCGCTCGACGATTCGACCGTGGTGCTGCCCGGACACAACGAGCACACGACCATTGGCCGTGAGCGAGCCACCAACCCGTACCTGCGGCAGGTGGCCGCCGGCCTGGGAGACGGCTTCACGTCTCCACGACGAGGAATGTGACGAGAGTTTCGTGAGTACTTTTCAGGCCCCCAAGGGCACGTACGACCTGCTGCCGCCCCGCTCTGCGACCTTCCTGGCGGTGCGCGAGGCGATCTCCGCGCCCCTGAAGAACTCCGGCTACGGATACGTGGAGACCCCCGGCTTCGAGAACGTAGAGCTCTTCTCGCGCGGCGTCGGCGAGTCCACCGACATCGTCAGCAAGGAGATGTACACCCTCACCACGAAGGGCGGCGACCAGCTCGCCCTGCGCCCCGAGGGCACCGCCTCCGTGCTCCGCGCCGCCCTGCAGGGCAACCTGCACAAGCTCGGCGGCCTGCCCGTCAAGCTCTGGTACTCCGGCTCCTACTACCGCTACGAGCGGGCCCAGGCGGGCCGCTACCGCCACTTCTCCCAGGTCGGCGCCGAGGCGATCGGAGCCGAGGACCCGGCCCTGGACGCCGAGCTGATCATCCTGGCCGACCAGGCGTACCGCTCGCTCGGGCTGCGCAACTTCCGCATCCTGCTGAACTCGCTCGGCGACAAGGAGTGCCGCCCGGTGTACCGGGAGGCCCTCCAGGCCTTCCTGCGCGGGCTCGACCTCGACGCGGAGACCGTGCGACGGGCCGAGATCAACCCGCTGCGGGTGCTCGACGACAAGCGGGCCGACGTACAGAAGCAGCTCGTCGGCGCCCCGATGCTGCGCGACTACCTCTGCGACGCCTGCAAGGCGTACCACGAGGAGGTGCGGGCGCTGGTGACGGCGGCCGGGGTCGCCTTCGAGGACGACGAGAAGCTCGTGCGCGGCCTGGACTACTACACCCGCACCACCTTCGAGTTCGTCCACGACGGTCTGGGCTCCCAGTCCGCGGTGGGCGGCGGCGGCCGCTACGACGGCCTCTCCGAGATGATCGGCGGACCGGCGCTGCCTTCGGTGGGCTGGGCGCTGGGCGTCGACCGTACGGTGCTGGCGCTCGAAGCGGAGGGCGTCGAACTGGACATCCCGTCCGCGACCTCCGTCTTCGCGGTGGCGCTCGGTGCGGCGAAGCCGGTGCTGTTCGGTCTGGTGACCGAGCTGCGGCGGGCCGGTGTCGCGGCGGACATCTCCTACGGGGGCAAGGGCCTCAAGGGTGCGATGAAGGACGCGAACCGGAGCGGGGCGCGCTTCGCGGTGGTCGCGGGGGACCGTGACCTCGAAGAGGGCGTGGTCCAGCTGAAGGACATGCAGTCCGGGGAGCAGACCCCGGTGGCCCTGGCCGACGTGGTCGCCACGGTCCAGGCCCGCCTGGCCTGACGGACGCTGCCGCCTGGTGGGGCGGGGCCGGGGGAGCCGCTTCGCGGAACTCTCCCCGCCCCGCCCTTTCGCCGTTTCCCGGGGCTCCGCCCCGGACCCCGCGCCTCAAACGCCGGCGGGGCTGGAATTCGCTACGCGAATCCGGCCCGCGCTGCGGTTGCCGTTACAGCAAGCCGTGCCGCATGGCCGTCGTCACCGCCGCCGTGCGGTCCGTGACCTCCAGCTTTCCGAAGATGCGCAGCATGTGCGTCTTGACCGTGGACTCCGCCACGAACAGGCGGCGGCCGATCTCGGCATTGGTGGCGCCCTCGGCGACCAGGCGGAGCACCGCCACCTCGCGCTCCGAGAGCCGCGGCAGCGACGGGCGGGTGCGGAGCCGGTCGACCAGGCGGCCGGCCACCGTCGGGGCGAGGACCGTCTCGCCGCGCACGGCCGCCCGGACCGCGGCCGCCAGTTCCGCCCGCGCCATGTCCTTCAGCAGGTAGCCCGCCGCCCCCGCCTCCACCGCCCGCAGGATGTCCCGGTCCTCCTCGTACGTGGTCAGCACCACCACCCGTACCGGCAGCCGGGCCGCCGTGATGCGGGCGATCGATTCGACTCCGTCGCCTCCCGGCATCCGCAGGTCCATCAGGATCAGGTCCAGGCCGCCTTCGGGGACCAGCCGCGCGGCCAGTGCCTCGGCCTGGGGGCCGTTCGAGGCCTCCGCGACGACCTCCAGGTCCGGTTCGGCGCTGAGCATGCCGCGCAGCCCCTCCCGTACCACCGGGTGGTCGTCGGCCAGCAGGATGCGGATCATCTCGTACGGCTCCTCAGCGGATCGGGAGGGTGACGGTGACGGTGGTGCCGGCCGAGGCGGCGCTGTCGACCGCCGCGGTGCCGCCCACCTCGGCCGCGCGGGCGAACAGGCCCCGCAGGCCGTAGCCCGGTGCGGGGGCCGCCGGGTCGAAGCCCCGGCCGGTGTCCCGGACGGTGAGGGTCAGTTCGGAACTGCCGTAGGCGAGGGACACCGCGCAGCGCGCCCGCGGTCCGGCGTGCTTGGCGGCGTTCGACAGGGACTCCTGGCAGGACCGCAGGGCCACCACCTCCAGGACCGCGGCCAGCGGCCGGACCTCCCCGGTCACCGAGACCGCCGCCGGCGGATCGTGCCGGGCCGCGAGGCGCCGTACCGCGTCGGGCAGCGAACCGCCGTCGAGATCCGCGGGCGCGCCGCCCGCCACCAGTGCGCGGGCCTCGGCCAGGTTCTGCCGTGCGGTGACGGCCATCAGCTCCAGATGGTGCCGGGCCCGCTCCGGATCGGTGTCCAGCTCCGACTGCACGGCCTGTACGAGCATCAGCAGACTGGTGAAGCCCTGGGCGAGGGTGTCGTGGATCTCGCGGGACATGCGTTCCCTTTCGGCGTGGGCGCCGCGTTCGGCGGAGAGCCGGGCCACCTCCTCCCGGCTGGCGTCGAGTTCCGCGATGAGGGAGGCCCGGCCCTCGCTCTGCTCGATGATCCGGACGGTCCAGGCACCGAAGAAGGCGGAGAAGGCGAAGGTGACGAGCGCGCTGATCGCGCTCACGAAGACGTGGCTCCCCTCCGGCCGCCACACCAGCGCCCAGCCGGCCACCGGCAGGAGCGACACCAGGCCCACCGCGCCGATCGCGCGCCGCAGGGGCAGCAGCATGAAGCACTGCGGGGCGAGGGCGAAGGTGATCAGCCGGGTCTCGCCGACGAGGGAGGCGGCCGGCAGGAAGAGGGCCAGCGCCACACCCAGGTAGCGGGCGGACGAGCGCGGTTCGGCGCCGGGCACTTGCACGAGCAGCGGGCGTCCGGCGCGGAGGAACCAGGGGA
This sequence comes from Streptomyces stoeckheimensis, assembly GCF_045822005.1. Classification (NCBI taxonomy): domain Bacteria; kingdom Bacillati; phylum Actinomycetota; class Actinomycetes; order Kitasatosporales; family Streptomycetaceae; genus Streptomyces; species Streptomyces stoeckheimensis. Next base: position 7,234,717 of record NZ_CP169550.1, read on the forward strand.
CCAGGAGGGCGAGCAGGCTCACGGCGAGGACCCGGTACGGCAGCGCGGGGAAGTCCGCGCCGAGGACGAAGGCCGCGGTCGCTACCCACACGACCGCGAAGTAGAGGATCCACGGCCCGAACGCGCGGTCCCAGACGTGGGACTCGCGCGCCCCGGCCGCCTCGGCGAAGGCGCTCAGCCGTCTCGGCGGTTCTTCCACTTGAAGGTCATCAGACACAGGACCAGACCCCCCACGACCCAGGCACCCAGGACCAGCGCGACCCGCCCATACTCCCAGCCGCCGGCCTGTTCGAGAACGGCCGCGGATTCCGGCAGGAACACCCCCCGCAGCCCCTGGCACATCCACTTGAGCGGGAACAGCGCACCGATGTTCAGCAGCCAGTCCGGGATCTGGTGGACCGGGATGAAGACGCCCGAGACGAACTGCAGGATCAGGAACGGCAGGACCACGACCGAGCTGGCGCTCTTGCCGGACTTGGGCAGGCTGCTGATGGCGATGCCGAGCAGGGCGCAGCCGGCCAGCCCCAGGACGAAGATCCAGGCGAAGGTCAGCCACTTGGAGGCGGACGTCGGCAGATCGAGGTCGAACAAGGTGGAGCCGACCAGCAGCAGGATCGCGGTCTCGGCGAGGCCGGTGGCCAGCACCATCCACACTTTGCCGAGGAAGTACGCCGCCGGCGGCATCGGGGTCCCGCGCAGCCGGCGCAGCACCTTCTCGTCGCGTTCGACGGCGATGGAGATGCCGAGGGACTGGAAGCTGGTGGACATGATGCCGGCGGCGACCATGCCGGCCGCGTACATCTGGGAGGCGGTGACCCCGGTGCCCTCCATGCCCTCGCTGAAGATCGACGCGAAGAGCGCGAGGAAGACGATGGGGAAGGCGAAGGTGAAGATCACCGCGTCGCGCTGGCGGACGAACTGCCGGATCTCCAGCACTCCGCGGCTCACACCGAGGGACCAGGCGCCGGGCAGCGCCCCGGCCCCGCCCGTGCCCGTGCCCGTGCCCGCGCGCGTCCGCGTGCCCGTGGTCTTGCCCGTACCGGTCTCCGTGCTCATCGGGACTCCTCCTGCCGCGTCGTGTTCCGGTCGAGCTGGCCCGTGAGGCGCAGGTACACGTCCTCCAGGGTGGGGCGGGTGATCCTCAGGTCCGGGACCTCCCCGTCGAAGCGGGCCGCCAGCTCGGCGACCGTCCGGGTGGGCGTCTCGGTGGCGGCGCTGCGCGGGCTGCCGTCCCGGTCCGTCCACTCGACGGTGGCGCCGGTCCCGAGCCGGGCGCGCAGCGCGGCCGGTTCGCCCTCGGCCACGACCTTGCCGCGGGCGATGACCGCGAGCCGGTCGGCGAGGGCCTCGGCCTCCTCCAGGTAGTGGGTGGTGAGGACGATGGTGGTGCCCGCGTCGGACAGCAGCCGGATCAGGTCCCAGAACTGCCGCCGGGCCGCCGGGTCGAAGCCGGTCGTGGGCTCGTCCAGGAGCAGCAGTTCGGGGTCGCCGATCACCCCGAGCGCCACGTCGAGGCGGCGCCGCTGCCCGCCGGAGAGGCTCTTGAGCCGGTGGCCGCGCTTGTCCTCCAGGCCGACCAGGGCGATCACCTCGGCCGGATCGCGCGGGGCCGGGTAGTAGCGGGCGAAGTGCTCGACCGTCTCCCGTACCGTCAGTTCGGCGGGCGCCGACTCGTCCTGCCAGACGATGCCGACGCGCGAGCGCCAGGCCCGGCCGGCGGTCGCGGGGTCCGCGCCGAGGACGAGCACCTCGCCGCCGTCCCGCTCCCGGTGCCCCTGGAGTATTTCCACCGTGGTGCTCTTGCCGGCGCCGTTGGGCCCCAGGAGGCCGAAGACCTCGCCCCGCCGGATCGTCAGGTCCAGTCCGTCCACCGCGGTGACTTCGCCGTACTGCTTGCGGAGCCCCCGTACTTCCACCGCGTTCTGTGTCATGCCTCCCATGGTGTGGCGGAAGCCCGTCCACCGGTCCCCCCGTGCGTACCTCCCGCTGTCCGTCGAACGGTGGACAGCCGTCGGGTACGGCACAATGGCCGGTGCTTGGTGACCTTGCAGATGTGGAGCGGGCGGGATGACGACACGAGGGACCGATACGGACACCGCCGAGCCGCGGACGGCCGTCGGCGGCAGCCGGGCGCTCGCCCTGCTGCTGGTGATCACGGGAGCCGCGGGACTGCTCGCCGCCTGGGTCATCACGATCGACAAGTTCAAGCTGCTGGAGGACCCGAACTTCACCCCGGGCTGCAGCCTCAACCCGATCGTCTCCTGCGGCAACATCATGAAGAGCGACCAGGCGTCGGTCTTCGGCTTCCCGAACCCGATGCTGGGGCTGGTCGCCTACGGCATGGTCGTGTGCGTCGGCATGAGCCTGCTCGCACGGGCGCGCTTTCCCCGCTGGTACTGGCTCACCCTGAACGCCGGGATGCTCTTCGGAGTCGGCTTCTGCACCTGGCTGATGTACCAGTCGCTCTACACCATCAACTCCCTGTGCCTGTGGTGCTGCCTGGCCTGGGTCGCCACCATCGTCATGTTCTGGTACGTCACCTCGCACAACGTCCGCAACCGGCTGCTGCCGGCCCCCGGCTGGCTGCGCGCCCTCTTCGACGAGTTCACCTGGGTGCTGCCCGTCCTGCACATCGGGATCATCGGCATGCTGATCCTGACCCGCTGGTGGGACTTCTGGACCTCCTGAACCCGGCCGGCCGGGCGGGCGGGAGTGTCGGTGGCCTCGCATAGGCTTCCGGTGTGGAACCAGACCTCTTCACCGCAGCCGCCGAAGACCGCCAGGCGAAGGACCCCTCCAGTTCTCCGCTCGCCGTCCGGATGCGCCCGCGCACCCTGGACGAGGTCGTCGGTCAGCAGCACCTGCTGAAGCCCGGCTCCCCGCTCAGGCGGCTCGTCGGGGACGGGGCGGGCGGTCCCGCCGGAGCCTCCTCGGTGATCCTCTGGGGCCCGCCGGGCATCGGGAAGACCACGCTCGCGTACGTGGTGAGCCAGGCGACGAAGAAGCGGTTCGTCGAGCTGTCCGCGATCACCGCCGGCGTGAAGGAAGTACGGGCCGTCATCGAGGGCGCCAAGCGGGCAGCCGGCGGATACGGCAAGGACACGGTCCTCTTCCTCGACGAGATCCACCGCTTCAGCAAGGCGCAGCAGGACTCGCTGCTGCCGGCCGTGGAGAACCGCTGGGTCACGCTGATCGCCGCGACCACGGAGAACCCGTACTTCTCGATCATCTCCCCGCTGCTGTCGCGCTCGCTGCTGCTGACGCTGGAACCGCTGACGGACGAGGACCTGAGCGCCCTGATGCACCGGGCGCTGACGGAGGAGCGGGGCCTCGGCGGCGCGGTCACCCTGCCGGCGGACGCGGAGGCGCACCTGCTGCGGATCGCCGGCGGCGACGCACGGCGCGCGCTGACGGCGCTGGAGGCGGGGGCGGGCTCGGCGATCGCCAAGGGCGAGCCCGAGATCACCCTCCAGACGGTGGAGGAGGCCGTCGACCGGGCCGCGGTGAAGTACGACCGAGACGGCGACCAGCACTACGACGTGGCCAGCGCGCTGATCAAGTCGATCCGGGGCTCGGACGTGGACGCGGCGCTGCACTATCTGGCGCGCATGATCGAAGCGGGGGAGGACCCCCGGTTCATCGCCCGCCGGCTGATGATCTCGGCGAGCGAGGACATCGGGTTGGCCGATCCGACGGCCCTGCCCCTCGCGGTGGCGGCCGCCCAGGCGGTGGCGATGATCGGCTTCCCGGAGGCCTCGCTCACGCTGTCGCACGTGACGATCGCGCTGGCGCTGGCCCCGAAGTCGAACACCGCGACGACGGCGATCGGCGCGGCGCTGGCCGATGTCCGGGCGGGACTGGCGGGGACCGTGCCGGCGCACCTCCGGGACGGGCACTACAAGGGGGCGGCGAAGCTGGGGCACGCGGTGGGGTACGTGTACCCGCACGACGTGCCCGGCGCGATTGCTGCGCAGCAGTACGCGCCCGATGCGGTGCACGGCAAGCGGTACTACGAGCCCACCCGGTACGGGGCCGAAGCCCGCTACGCGGACGTGGTGGAAAAGGTCCGCGAGCGGCTCCGGGGCGCCGGGTCGTAACCTGCGGCGCCGTTCCCGGGGTCCGGGGCGGAGCCCGGGGCCGGGAGGTCAGGGCGGAGCCCTGGGAACGGTGGAAGGGCGGGTAGGGGACAGGGCCCCGCGCAGCGGCCTCGTGTCGGCGTCGCGGGGCGGGGAAGCCGGGCCTAGGCTCCGTCGCATGGGACGTCCCGCTCCGCTCATCGCAGTGACGGCAGTACTGCTGCTCAGTGGGTGCCACCACGGAGGCGGCGACAGGGCGCAGGCCAGCGCCGCCGCACTCGTCGCCCAGGTCCCCCTCGCGAGCGCCGGGTTCCCGCCGGCCCCGGCCACCGCCAAGGCGCAGCTGGGGAAGCTCAAGGTCGAGTGGGGCAAGAACTGGGAGACGTACAAGCGCGAGAACTTCGGCAAGTACTGGTCCGACGAGACCGACGCCATCGGCGGCCGCAACGGGTGCGACACCCGCGACGACGTCCTGCGCCGGGACCTCCGGGAGCTGCGCGAGGGCGACAGGAACCCCTGCGTCGTGCTCTCCGGAGTGCTGAAGGACCCGTACACGGGGAAGGAGCTCCCCTATTACTACCGCCGCGCCTCGCAGATCCAGACCGACCACGTCGTCGCCCTCGGCGCCGCATGGCGCGGGGGCGCGTACGCCTGGACCCCGCAGCGGCGCCTGGAGTACGCCAACGACCTGGACGTGCTGCTCGCCGTGGACAAGCAGACGAACTACGACAAGAGCAGCAAGACCGCGGACAAGTGGAAGCCGCCCCAGAAGGGCTACTGGTGCGAGTACGCGCGGCGGTACACCGGGATCAAGGCGAAGTACGGGCTCTCCGTGACCCCGCCGGAGAAGCAGGCGCTGGAGGAGATGCTCGGCACCTGCCCGTAGCCGGTCAGCCGGTCAGCCGGCGAACAGGGTGCTCATGGCCCGGCGCAGGCCGCAGACGTCGGTCACCGGCTCCGGGAAGTCGAAGCGGGCGTCGAAGGCGGTGGCGCCGCGGATGAAGCGCACGCGCAGGCCGAGCCGGTCCAGGGCGAGGGGGACCGCGGTCAGGTCGGCCGTCTCCCGGGTGCCCAGCAGTCCGCACAGATCACCCATCCGGTCTCGGTGCGAAGAGGCCAGGTGCTGGAGGAGCTCCGTCTCGTGGGCCACCATCGGGTCGGGCTCGGCCGCGGCCAGCAGCTCCGGGTCCACGTGTTCGGCGCCCCACAGGTCGTCCACCGAGATCTCGCCGACCTCCAGGCGCAGCAGCATCCACGCGGGCCGGCCGGTGGGCGTGGCGTCGAGCGACTCGGTCAGGCCGAGGAGCTCTCCGACCGGGTGCCGCTCCGCCAGCAGCGCCGCGCAGGCCGCCCGGTCGGCGGCTCCGCGCACCGGCGTGAGCCACCCGGCGAGCCAGGCGCGGCCTCGGATACGATGGGGCACGGACACCGGCGCCACATCCGTGATCTCGATCACGGCGGTGAGGTCGTCGTCCTGGGCGTGAGCGGCTGCCCTGGCAGCCGCGGATTCCCCTGATACCAGGAGAATCACGTCCCCGTCCGGGGTGACGGTCCTTGCGGCCGGCAGCCCTGTCCCGAACTCCCCCTGGTCAAGAGCACCGGGGAGCGTGAGGGATACTGAGGCGTTGGACTCTACGAGGGTTCGTACGCGTTCGGCTCCGGTGAGCTGCCGAACGCCTTCCCTGGGACGCGGCTGACCTTGCTTATCGTCGCCGAAAGCAGATCCTGTTTCGTTTGGATCTGAACTTCGGTGCGCACTGGGCAGGGGGATCCCATGTGGTCGAGACATTACGTCCTCCTCGCTAAGGTAAGCCTCACCTAACTTACATGGAGGTAGGTTCCACGTGAACCAGAAGCGACCCAAGGTCAAGAAGTCGCGTGCCCTCGGCATTGCGCTGACCCCGAAGGCCGTCAAGTACTTCGAGGCCCGCCCCTACCCGCCGGGCGAGCACGGCCGTGGCCGCAAGCAGAACTCGGACTACAAGGTTCGTCTGCTGGAGAAGCAGCGTCTGCGCGCTCAGTACGACATCTCTGAGCGTCAGATGGCCCGCGCGTACGACCGCGCCAAGAAGGCCGAAGGCAAGACGGGCGAGGCGCTGGTCGTCGAGCTCGAGCGTCGCCTCGACGCCCTGGTTCTGCGTTCGGGCATCGCCCGCACCATCTACCAGGCTCGCCAGATGGTCGTTCACGGCCACATCGAGGTCAACGGCGACAAGGTCGACAAGCCGTCGTTCCGCGTCCGTCCGGACGACGTCATCACGGTGCGCGAGCGCAGCCGCGAGAAGGTTCCGTTCCAGGTTGCCCGTGAGGGTGGCTACGCAGGCGAGGGCGAAACCCCGCGTTACCTGCAGGTCAACCTGAAGGCCCTGGCCTTCCGCCTGGACCGCGACCCGAACCGCAAGGAAATCCCGGTCATCTGCGACGAGCAGCTCGTCGTCGAGTACTACGCCCGCTGATCCAGCAGTACCAGCGGACGTAGCCCTCACAGGCTGGTTCAGCCCGCCGGTTCCCCCTCGGGGGAGCCGGCGGGTTTCCTGCTTTTCGCCCCCGGGTGCACCATCGGCCGCTCCGCCCGCTCGGTCGCGCCGCGCGGCCTCGGCAGCGGTCCCGCCGGCACGGGGGCCGGCTCCGGTCCCCGCAGGGCGCGCTCCACGAGGGCGCCCAGGGGCAGGGTCCGGCCGTGCCGGGCGCAGGACGCGTACCGCTCGGCGCCCAGCAGTTCGCCCGCCCGCTCCTGGCACATCAGCCGCGGTGCGTTGAAGTACCCCGAGCCGAACAGCCGCATCCCCACCCCGTCCCACAGGGGCTCCGCCGCGCCCTGCAGGACCGCCGCCTCCGCCGGATGCCCCTCGGCCACCGTGACCAGCGCGAGCAGCTCCACCGCCAGCACCAGCCCGACGAGATCGCGGAAGGTGTGGTTGATGGCCACGCACTCGGCCAGCAGCCGCCGCGCCTCGGCCGTGCCCCCGGCGTCCAGCGCCGCGTACGCCAGGACGTACAGGGCGTACGCCTTGGTCCAGCGCTCCCCGCGCTCCTCGCAGATGTCCCGGACCTCCCGGCACAGGGAGAGCGCGCCCGCCAGATCCCCCTGGAAGGCCAGCGCCATCGCCAGTTCCACCTGGCACATCAGCACGTTGCTGTTGAGCTCCCCGGCCTCCCGGTAGCGCTCCAGCGCCGAGCCCAGCAGTTCCCCGGCCCGGGGCATGTCGTCCGAGATCAGTGCCAGACAGCCCATCCGGTGCACGGCGTACGCGCCCGCCACCGGGTTCTCGCTCCGCGCGGCCCCGTCCCGGCACTCGTACAGCGCGCTCATCGAGGCCACCGAGTCGCCCTGCAGGGCCGCGACGTACCCGAGCACCCACAGCGCCTTCAGCCGGGAGCTCTCGTACTCCGGCCCGGCGAGCCCGAGATCACCCTCCAGGGTCCGGTCCAGCCAGTGCCGGCCCTCCGTGAGCCGGCCGCAGCCGGCCCAGAAGAACCACAGGGTGCCCGCCAGGTACTGGCCCAGGTGGATCTCCTCCGGCTCGTCCAGGCAGCACTCCAGGGCGAGCCGGAGGTTCGGCAGTTCCGCCTCCACCAGCGCGGCCACCTCCTCCTGGCGCGGACTGAACCAGTCCAGCTCGCACCAGGTCGCCAGCCCCATGTACCAGTCCCGGTGCCGGCGCCGCAGCCGCCGGGCGTCGCCCAGCGACTCCAGCCAGCCCGCCCCGTAGATCCGTACGCTCTCCAGCATCCGGTAGCGGACCCCGGCCGCCGTCTCCTCCCGGACCAGCAGGGACTGCCCCAGCAGCTCCCCGACCAGGTCCAGCACCGAATCCACCGGCAGGTCGGGCCCCGCACACACGTACTCGGCGGCGTCCAGGTCGAACTGCCCGGCGAACACCGAGAGCCGCGCCCACAGCAGCCGCTCCCCGGCCGTGCACAGCTCGTGGCTCCAGCCGATCGCCGTGCGCAGCGCTCGGTGCCGGGGCAGCGCGCCGCGCGAGCCGCCCGTCAGCAGGGCGAAGCGGTCCTCCAGCCGGGACAGCACCTGCTCCGGCGACAGGGTGCGCAGCCGGCCCGCCGCCAGCTCCAGCGCCAGCGGCAGGCCGTCGAGGCGGGCGCACAGCTCGGCCAGCACCGCCCGGTTGGCCTCCGTCAGGGCGAAGGCCGGATCGGCCGCCGAGGTGCGCTCGATCAGCAGGGCCAGGGCCTCCTCCGGATCCAGTGGGGCGAGCGGCCAGGACAGCTCCCCGTCGAGGGTCAGCGGGCGCCGGCCGGCGGCGAGCACGCGAAGGCCGGGGGAGCGGCGCAGGAGGTCCCGTACGAGGTCCGCGGTCTCGTCGACCAGTTGCTCGAAGCCGTCCAGGACCAGCAGCAGCCGCCGCTCGGCCAGGTGCTCGGCCAGGACCGTCCGGGGCGGCCTCGTGGTGTGGTCGGTCAGCCCGAGCGCCTCGGCGAGCGTCAGCTCCAGCAGCGCCGGATCCCGTACGGAGGCCAGCTCGGCCAGCCACACCCCGTCGAAGTAGCGTTCCTGCGCCGGATCGGCGGGGCCGCTCGCGTCGGAAGGGCGGACGGGACCGGCCGCCGCGTCGGCGGCCGCCCTGGCCGCCGTCAGTACCAGGCGGGTCTTGCCCACGCCGCCCGCGCCGGTCACCGTGACCAGCCGCGAGGCGTCCAGCAGCCGCCCCAACTCGGAAAGTTCCCCGCCCCGCCCGACAAAGCCGCTCAGGTCCGAGGGAAGATTGCCCGGCGTCCTTCGTGGAATGGGTCTTTGTCGCATGGGACACGGAGCGTACTGGTCCGCATGCGCTGCGTACAAGGCGGGTCCGTCCCGGGCGCCCGGCAGGGGTGGCGCCCCGGATTTCCGGTACTGCGGCGGATCTCCGGCGCGATAGGGTCGGAGGACGACTTTTTCGCTTGGTGATCAATCTGTAGAGAGCGGTGTGAACGTGTCCGGTGGAGAGGTGGCCGGGATCCTCGTGGCCGTCTTCTGGGCCATCCTGGTCTCGTTCCTCGCCGTGGTGCTGGTGAGGCTGGCCCAGGTGCTCAAGGCGACCACCAAGCTGGTGGCCGACGTGACCGAGCAGGCCGTCCCGCTGCTCGCGGACGCCTCCACCACCGTCCGCTCCGCCCGCACCCAGCTCGACCGGGTCGACGCCATCGCGAGCGACGTACAGGAAGTCACCTCCAACGCCTCCGCGCTGTCCTCCACCGTGGCGTCCACCTTCGGCGGCCCGCTCGTCAAGGTCGCCGCCTTCGGCTACGGCGTCCGCAAGGCGCTGGGCAAGGGCGGCGCGACCCCGCAGGAAGCGCCGGGCAAGACCTCCCGACGGACCGTGATCGTCGGCCGTACGGTGCCGGCGGCCCGGCGCCGGAAGCAGAAGGGCTGAGATCTCCGATGTTCCGCCGAGCCTTCTGGTTCACCGCCGGCGCAGCCGCCGGCGTGTGGGCCACCACCAAGGTCAACCGGCAGCTCAAGAAGCTGACGCCGGAGAGCCTCGCCGCCCAGGCCGCCGACAAGGCGATCGAGGCGGGCCACCGCCTCAAGGACTTCGCCCTCGACGTCAAGTCGGGAATGTCGCAGCGCGAGGACGAGCTGAACGACGCACTGGGACTCCACCAGGATCCCGACCTGCCCGCCAATGTCACCGCCCTTCCCGGGCCGCGGCGGCTGCGGGCCATCGAGCAGGACCAGAACGACCCAACCACACAGTTTTCGTACAACCGGAATGAGGACCACTGATGGAGTCGGCTGAAATCCGCCGCCGCTGGCTGAGCTTCTTCGAGGAGCGCGGTCACACCGTTGTCCCTTCGGCGTCGCTCATCGCGGACGACCCGACTCTGCTGCTGGTGCCCGCGGGCATGGTGCCGTTCAAGCCGTACTTCCTCGGCGAGGTCAAGCCGCCCGCGGCCACGCTCACCAGCGTGCAGAAGTGCGTCCGTACGCCGGACATCGAAGAGGTCGGCAAGACCACCCGCCACGGCACGTTCTTCCAGATGTGCGGCAACTTCTCCTTCGGCGACTACTTCAAGGAAGGCGCCATCAAGTACGCCTGGGAGCTGCTCACCAGCTCCGTGGCGGACGGTGGCTACGGCCTGGAGCCCGAGAAGCTCTGGATCACGGTCTACCTCGACGACGACGAGGCCGAGGCCATCTGGCGCGACGTCGTCGGCGTCCCGCAGGAGCGCATCCAGCGCCTGGGCAAGAAGGACAACTTCTGGTCCATGGGCGTCCCGGGCCCCTGCGGTCCCTGCTCGGAGATCAACTACGACCGCGGCCCCGAGTTCGGCGTCGAGGGCGGCCCCGCCGTCAACGACGAGCGCTACGTGGAGATCTGGAACCTGGTCTTCATGCAGTACGAGCGCGGCGCCGGCGACGGGAAGGAAGACTTCCCGATCCTCGGCGACCTGCCGTCGAAGAACATCGACACCGGTCTCGGCCTCGAGCGCCTCGCCATGATCCTGCAGGGCGTACAGAACATGTACGAGACCGACACCCTGCGCGTGGTCATGGACAAGGCCACCGAGCTGACCGGCGTGCAGTACGGCGCCGAGCAGGGCACGGACGTCTCGCTGCGCGTGGTCGCCGACCACATCCGCACCTCGACCATGCTCATCGGCGACGGCGTCACCCCCGGCAACGAGGGCCGCGGCTACGTGCTGCGCCGCATCATGCGCCGCGCCATCCGCAACATGCGCCTCATGGGCGCCACCGGTCCGGTCGTCCAGGACCTGGTCAACGTGGTCATCGAGACCATGGGCCAGCAGTACCCGGAGCTCGTGACCGACCGCAAGCGCATCGAGACCGTCGCGCTCGCCGAAGAGGCCGCCTTCCTCAAGGCCATCAAGGGCGGCACGAACATCCTCGACACCGCCGTCAGCGAGACCAAGGCCGCTGGCGGCACGGTCCTGGCCGGCGACAAGGCGTTCCTGCTCCACGACACCTGGGGCTTCCCGATCGACCTCACCCTGGAGATGGCCGCAGAGCAGGGCCTCGCCGTGGACGAGCCCGGCTTCCGCCGCCTGATGCAGGAGCAGCGGGACCGGGCCAAGGCCGACGCCAAGGCCAAGAAGACCGGCCACGCGGACATGTCCGCCTACCGGGAGATCGCCGACGGCTCCGGCGCCACCGAGTTCACCGGCTACGCCACCAACCAGGGCGAGTCCACCATCGTCGGCCTCCTGGTCAACGGCGTCTCCGCGCCCGCCGCCTCCGAGGGCGACGAGGTCGAGGTCGTCCTGGACCGCACCCCCTTCTACGCCGAGGGCGGCGGCCAGCTCGCCGACCAGGGCCGCATCAAGCTCGACTCGGGCGCCGTCATCGTCGTCCGCGACGTGCAGCAGCCGGTCCCGGGCGTCTCCGTGCACAAGGGCTCCGTCCAGGTCGGCGAGGTGACGGTGGGCGCCTCCGCGTACGCCGCCATCGACATCCAGCGCCGCCGGGCCATCGCCCGCGCCCACTCGGCCACGCACCTGACGCACCAGGCCCTGCGCGACGCCCTCGGCCCGACGGCCGCCCAGGCCGGTTCCGAGAACTCGCCCGGCCGCTTCCGCTTCGACTTCGGCTCGCCGAACGCCGTCCCCGGCTCGGTCCTCACCGACGTCGAGCACAAGATCAACGACGTGCTCTCGCGCGAGCTCGAGGTCACCGCCGAGATCATGAGCATCGACGAGGCGAAGAAGCAGGGCGCCATCGCCGAGTTCGGCGAGAAGTACGGCGAGCGCGTGCGCGTCGTGACCATCGGCGACTTCTCCAAGGAGCTGTGCGGCGGCACGCACGTCGGCAACACCGCCCAGCTGGGCCTGGTGAAGCTGCTCGGGGAGTCCTCCATCGGCTCCGGCGTGCGCCGCGTCGAGGCCCTCGTCGGCGTGGACGCGTACAACTTCCTCGCCAAGGAGCACACGGTCGTCGCCCAGCTCCAGGAGCTGGTCAAGGGCCGTCCGGAGGAGCTGCCGGAGAAGATCGCCTCCATGCTCGGCAAGCTGAAGGACGCCGAGAAGGAGATCGAGAAGTTCCGCGCGGAGAAGGTCCTCCAGGCCGCCGCCGGTCTCGCCGCGGGCGCCCAGGACATCAAGGGCGTCGCCCTCGTCGTGGGCACCGTCCCGGACGGCACCGGCGCCGACGACCTGCGCAAGCTGGTCCTCGACGTCCGCGGCCGCATCCAGGGCGACCGCCCGGCCGTCGTGGCCCTGTTCACCACGGCGAACGACCGCCCGCTGACCGTCATCGCCACCAACGAGGCCGCCCGCGAGCGCGGTCTCAAGGCCGGCGACCTGGTCCGTACGGCCGCCAAGACCCTCGGTGGCGGCGGTGGCGGCAAGCCGGACGTGGCCCAGGGCGGTGGCCAGAACCCGGCCGCCATCCCCGAGGCCATCGCCGCGGTCGAGCGCCTCGTCGTAGAGACGGTCTGAAGATGACACTGCGCCGCGGCCGCCGTCTGGCCATCGATGTCGGTGACGCCCGGATCGGGGTCGCCTCGTGCGACCCCGATGGGGTGTTGGCCACACCGGTGGAGACCGTTCCGGGCCGGGACATCCCCTTCGCCCACCGGCGGCTGCGGCAGCTCGTCGCGGAGTACGAGCCCATCGAGGTGGTGGTCGGTCTGCCCCGCTCGCTCAGCGGGCGGGAGGGGCCGGCCGCGGCCAAGTGCCGCGCCTTCGCCACGGAACTCGCCAAGGGCATCAAGCCCGTGACGGTCCGTCTGGTGGACGAGCGGATGACCACGGTCACCGCCGCCCAGGGCCTGCGGGCCTCGGGAAAGAACGCGAAGAAGAGCCGGTCGGTCATCGATCAGGCGGCCGCCGTGGTGATCCTTCAGAACGCTCTGGAGACCGAACGGGTATCAGGTAATCCGCCCGGTGAGTGCGTCGAAGTGGTTGTCTGATCGCGATACGGTAACGTTCCGCGCGATGTGACGGCATTCGAACAGCCGTCGCCCATCAGAAGAGGCGGAACCGTGTGTCGCGGCAGACGGAGTCGCGGCCAACGCCCTGCGGCGCGCTAGGGGATCGATGACTGAGTATGGCCGGGGCCCTGGCCCCGAACCGTGGCACCCCGAGGACCCGCAGTACGGGGACCAGGGGTGGACCGGGCACGAGGCCCAGCAGGGTCAGATGCCCTACGTCGGCGACCCGCAGCAGTACCAGCAGGAGCCTCAGCAGGCCTATTACCAGCAGCAGGGCCAGTACCCCCAGGCCCAGCAGATGCCGTACCAGCAGCAGCAACAGCAGCAGCAGGTGCCGTATCCCCAGCACCCGCAGCAGTACCAGCAGCACCCGCAGCACCAGGACTCGTACGGCGGTCAGGGCCAGGTCTGGGACACCGGGCAGGGCCACTACGCCGGGGTCCCGCAGGCCGCCGACCCGTACGCGGGCGCGGATCCGTACGCGCAGCAGCAGACGAGCGGCTACCCCGGCGAGGCCCCCGACCTCTACGGCACCCCCGAGGCCTTCCCGCCGCCGCGGCCCCCGAGCCAGCGGCACCTCGACACCGAGGAGGACTGGCAGGAGGAGGACTCCAGGGCCGACCAGGCCGCGGACACCTTCCTCGCCGGCGGAGACGGTGGTGAGGACGACGGTGACGGCGACGACAACGGTCGCGGCGGCCGCAGGTCGGGCCGCTCCGGCGGCGGCCAGCCGAAGAAGCGCAGCGGCATGGCCTGCCTCATCGCGGCCGTGGTCATCGTCGGCGTGCTCGGCGGTGGCGGCTACTACGGCTACAGCTACATCAAGGACAAGTTCGGCGCGGCCGAGGACTTCGCGGGCGACGGCATCGACGAGACCGTCGACGTGGAGATCCCCAAGGGCGCGGGCCTGGGCCAGATGGGCCGCATCCTGAAGGATGCGGGCGTCGTCGCGAGCGCCCAGGCGTTCGTGGACGCAGCGAGCGCCCGGCCCGAGGGCAAGTCGATCCAGCCCGGCATCTATCCGATGAAGAAGAAGATGTCGGCGGCCGCCGCGGTCACGGTCATGACCGACCCCTCGAAGCTGCACGTCCTCACGATCTCCGAGGGCATGCGCAACAGCACGGTCTACGACGCGATCGACAAGAAGCTCGAGAAGCCGGCCGGCACCACCAAGGACATCGCCTTCAAGCAGGCCAAGACCCTCGGCCTGCCGGCCTGGGCGAACAACGACCCGAAGATCATGGACCCCCTCGAGGGCTTCCTGTACCCGATGCGCTACGACCTGACCAAGGACAGCACCCCCGAGTCGCTGCTCAAGCAGATGGTCAAGAACGCGACGGACAAGTACACGGAGCTCGGGGTCGAGGGCAAAGCCAAGGAACTGGGCCTGGACAACCCGCTCCAGGTGATCACGGTCGCCAGCCTCGTCAACGCCGAGGGCAAGAACCACGACGACTTCCGGAAGATGTCCGAAGTGGTTTACAACCGCCTGAAGAAGACCAACGACGTCACGAACCGGAAGATCGAGTTCGACTCGACGTACAACTACGTCAAGAACCAGAGCGAGATCAACTTCAACAGCGCGGAAGCCAAGGCCTTCGTCCACCCCTACAACACGCACAACGTGGCGGGGCTGCCCCCGGGCCCGATCGGGAACCCCGGCCTGGACGCGCTGAACGGTACGCTCAACCCGGACCACGGCGGCTGGATGTTCTTCGTGGCGGTCGACGAGAACAAGACGACCTTCACCAAGACGTTCGACGAGCACCTCAAGCTCGTGGCCGAGTTCCAGGCACGGCAGAAGCAGAAGAACGGCGGGTAGCAGGACATGTCACGGATACGGGCCGCGGTGCTGGGTTCTCCCATCGAGCACTCCCTCTCGCCGGTGCTGCACCGCGCCGCGTACCAGGAGCTCGGCCTCGGGGAACGGTCGTACGACCGCTTCGAGATCGACGAGGCCGCGCTCCCCGGTTTCCTGGCACAGCTCGGCCCCGAGTGGGCCGGGCTGTCGCTGACCATGCCGCTCAAGCGGGCGATCATCCCGCTGCTCGACGAGATCAGCGACACGGCCGCCTCCGTGGAGACGGTCAACACCGTCGTCTTCACCGAGGACGGCCGCAAGGTCGGTGACAACACCGACATCCCCGGCCTGCTCGCCGCGCTGGGCGAGCAGGGAGTCCAGAAGGTGGAGTCCGCCGCCGTCCTCGGCGCGGGCGCCACCGCCTCCTCGGCGCTCGCCGCACTGGCGCGGATCTGCACCGGCGAGGTGACCGCGTACGTACGCTCCGAGGCGCGGGCCGCGGAGATGCGCGAGTGGGGCGAGCGGCTCGGCGTGGACGTCCGTACGGCCGACTGGTCGCGGGCGGCCGAGGCGCTGGCCGCGCCGCTGGTCATCGCCACCACCCCGGCCGGGGCCACGGACGAGCTGGCCGCCTCCGTGCCCGCCGCCGCGGGCACCCTCTTCGACGTCCTGTACGACCCCTGGCCCACGCCCCTGGCGGCGGCCTGGACGCACCGGGGCGGCAAGCTCCTCGGCGGCCTCGACCTCCTGGTCCACCAGGCGGTCCTCCAGGTCGAGCTGATGACCGGCTGCCCCACCGCCCCCCTCGCGGCCATGCGCGCCGCGGGCGAGGCGGCGCTGCGCGCCCGCCACTGAGCGGGACCGCAGACGACTTCTAGATCCACAGCTCACCCGCGAGCCGGGGTGCGCCGCCGTCCGATAGCTGGACCGAGGGCGGTGTACGGGCCCGGACATGGGAGGATCGGGTGAAGGCGGGTCCGGGCCGCGCACCCGATCGCGCCATCGATGAATCAGGCGCGAGCACGAGGAGCATCGTTGAGCAGGTTGCGTTGGCTGACGGCCGGGGAATCTCACGGCCCGGCTCTGGTAGCGACGCTGGAGGGGCTTCCCGCCGGCGTCCCGGTCACCACAGAGCTGGTGGCCGAACACCTGGCCCGGCGTCGGCTCGGCTACGGCCGCGGTGCCCGGATGAAGTTCGAGCAGGACGAGATCACCATCCTCGGCGGTGTGCGCCACGGCCTGTCACAGGGCGGCCCGGTCGCCGTGATGATCGGCAACAGCGAGTGGCCCAAGTGGGAGACCGTGATGTCGGCCGACCCGGTCGACCCCTCGCTCCTCAAGGAGACCGGCCGCAACGCCGCGTTGACCCGCCCCCGCCCCGGCCACGCCGACCTCGCGGGCATGCAGAAGTACGGCTTCTCGGAGGCCCGGCCGATCCTGGAGCGCGCCAGCGCCCGGGAGACCGCCGCCCGCGTCGCCCTCGGCGCCGTCGCCCGCTCCTTCATCAAGGAGGTGGCCGGCATCGAGATCGTCTCCCACGTCGTGGAGCTGGCCGCCGCCAAGGCCCCGTACGGCGTGCTGCCGACCCCCGCCGACGTCGAGAAGCTCGACGCCGACCCGGTGCGCTGCCTGGACGCCGACGCGTCGAAGCAGATGGTCGCGGAGATCGACCAGGCCCACAAGGACGGCGACACCCTCGGCGGCGTCGTCGAGGTCCTCGCCTACGGCGTGCCCGTCGGCCTCGGCTCGCACGTGCACTGGGACCGCCGCCTCGACGCGCGCCTCGCGGCCGCGCTCATGGGCATCCAGGCCATCAAGGGTGTGGAGGTCGGCGACGGCTTCGACCTGGCCCGCGTGCCCGGCTCGCAGGCGCACGACGAGATCGTCTCCACCCCCGAGGGCCTCAAGCGGACCTCCGGCCGCTCCGGCGGCACCGAGGGCGGTCTGACCACCGGCGAACTGCTGCGCGTGCGCGCCGCGATGAAGCCGATCGCGACCGTGCCGAAGGCCCTCGCGACCGTGGACGTCGCCACCGGCGAGGCCACCGTCGCGCACCACCAGCGCTCCGACGTCTGTGCCGTGCCCGCCGCGGGCATCGTCGCCGAGGCCATGGTCGCCCTGGTGCTGGCCGACGCCGTCGTGGAGAAGTTCGGCGGCGACTCCGTCCCCGAGACCCGCCGCAACGTCCAGTCGTACCTCGACAACCTGCAGATCCGGTGACCGGCGCCCGTGCGACCGGACCCCTGGTGGTCCTCGTCGGCCCCATGGGGTCCGGCAAGTCCACCGTGGGCGAGCTGATCGCCCAGCGGCTCGGAGTCTCCTACCGGGACACCGACGCCGACATCGTGGCGGCCCAGGGCCGGGAGATCTCCGACATCTTCGTGGACGAGGGCGAACCGTACTTCCGTGAGCTGGAGCGGGAGGCGGTCGCCGCCGCCGTCGCCGGACACGAGGGAGTCCTCGCCCTCGGCGGAGGCGCCGTCCTCGACGAGAAGACGCGCGAACTGCTGACCGGGCTGCCCGTCGCCTACCTCTCGATGGACGTCGAGGAAGCCGTCAAGCGCGTGGGCCTCGGCGCCGCGCGCCCGCTGCTCGCCGTCAACCCGCGCCGCCAGTGGCGCGAGCTGATGGACGCCCGGCGCCCCCTGTACACCGAAGTCGCGCGCGTCGTGGTGGCCACCGACGACCGCACCCCCGAAGAGGTCGCCCAGGCGGTCCTCGACGCTCTGGAGTTGAAGAACGCATGACAGACCAGGTGACGCGGATCCAGGTCGGCGCGAGCGCCGGGCACGACGCGTACGAGGTGCTGGTCGGCCGGCAGCTGCTCGGCGAGCTCGGCTCCCTGATCGGTACGAAGGCCCAGCGGGTCGCCGTGATCCACCCCGAGGCCCTCGCCTCGACCGGTGAGGCCCTGCGGGACGACCTCGCCGCGCAGGGGTACGAGGCCATCGCCATCCAGGTGCCGAACGCCGAAGAGGCCAAGACGGTCGAGGTGATGGCGTACTGCTGGAAGGCGCTGGGCCAGTCCGGCTTCACCCGCAGCGACGCCATCGTCGGCGTCGGCGGGGGAGCCACGACCGACCTCGCGGGCTTCGTCGCGGCCTCCTGGCTGCGCGGGGTGCGCTGGGTCGCCGTCCCGACCACCATCCTGGCGATGGTGGACGCGGCCGTCGGCGGCAAGACCGGCATCAACACCGCCGAGGGCAAGAACCTCGTCGGTGCCTTCCACCCGCCGGCCGGTGTGCTCTGCGACCTGGCGGCGCTGGACTCGCTGCCGGTCAACGACTACGTCAGCGGTCTCGCCGAGATCATCAAGGCCGGATTCATCTCCGACCCGGTGATCCTCGACCTGATCGAGGCGGACCCCGAGGCGGCGCGCACGCCCGCCGGCCCGCACACGGCCGAGCTGATCTGCCGCTCCATCCAGGTCAAGGCCGACGTGGTCTCCAGCGACCTCAAGGAGTCGGGCCTGCGGGAGATCCTCAACTACGGGCACACGCTCGCGCACGCCATCGAGAAGAACGAGCGCTACAAGTGGCGCCACGGCGCGGCCGTCTCGATCGGCATGGTCTTCGCCGCCGAACTGGGCCGGCTCGCGGGCCGGCTCGACGACGCGACCGCGGACCGGCACAAGGCCGTCCTCGCCTCGGTGGGGCTGCCGCTGACCTACCGCGGCGACCAGTGGCCCAAGCTGCTGGAGACCATGAAGCTCGACAAGAAGTCCCGGGGCGACCTGCTGCGCTTCATCGTCCTGGACGGGCTGGCGAAGCCGACCGTCCTGGAGGGTCCCGACCCGGCCGTCCTCGTGGCGGCCTTCGGCGAGGTCGCTGCCTGAGCCGGTTCGGGCCGGTGCGAACCGGCCCGAACCGTCCTGAACCGGACCACCTCTCGACCGCGTGACCCGGCGGGCCGCCGAGGTCATATAACGTTCTCGCATCAGTCGTGGTGGAACGAGACGGAGTGGCAGCGGATGCAGCAGGGAGTGGGAGGCGGTGGCTGGGAGCCGCAGGGAAGTCGGCACCCGGCGGCGCCCCCGCAGCCGGGGATACCGCCCGTGGCGGGCTGGCCCGTGCCTCCCCTGCCCTCCGCGCCCGCGGCGCCGCAGACCGCGCCGGGGCCGCCGGACGGGCTCACCGGGCACGTCCCGCTGCCCCCCGCCGCCCCCGGCACCGGCGGAGCCACCCTCGCGGTCCTGCTGATCGGCCCCGCGGGCGCCGGCAAGACCACGGTGGCCCGCCACTGGGCCGGCACCCGGCCCGTCCCCACCGCGCACGTCAGCCTGGACGACGTACGGGAATGGGTGTGCTCGGGCTTCGCGGACCCGCAGGCCGGATGGAACGACCACTCCGAGGCCCAGTACCGCCTCGCCCGCCGCACCTGTGGCTTCGCCGCCCGGAACTTCCTGGCCAACGGGATCTCGTGCATCCTCGACGACGCCGTGTTCCCGGACCGGCCGGTGGTGGGCCTCGGCGGCTGGAAGCGCCACGTGGGGCCCGCACTGCTGCCCGTCGTCCTGCTGCCCGGCCTGGAGATCGTCCTGGAACGCAACGCCGCCCGCTCCGGGAACCGGCGCCTCTCCGACGAGGAGGTCGCGCGGATCCACGGCCGCATGGCCGGCTGGTACGGATCCGGGCTGCCGATCATCGACAACTCCCACCTGGACGTCGAGGGCACCGCCCGCGCCCTGGACGAGACCCTGGCCCGGGTCATCTCCCAACCCGCCTACTGAAATCCGCGCCCGCGGCGCCCGCAGGGCCGGGCCCGGCCCCCGTACGGCTGCGCTCACCAGGCCGGATGAGCGCAGCGCTCGTAGGCTCGGAAACATGTCAGACGTGTACGCGGCCCGCCGGGGCCTGCTTCGCGACCGCTGTGCGGCCGCCGGAAACGCCGCCGCACTCATCACGCGTCCGGCGAACGTCCGTTACCTCTCCGGGGCGTCTCCGCTGGGCGCGGTCCTGCTGGTCGGTCCGAGCGGCGAGGACATGCTGTTCTGCGCCGGGCAGCCCACCGGGGAGGCCGACGAGGGACGGCTCGACGAGAACCTGAGGCTCTCCGTGCTGGCCGGCCCGGGAGCGGATCCCGCCGTCGCGGCGGCCGACGCGGCCTCCGCCGCCCGCGCCGATTCCCTCGCCGTGGAGGAACACCACCTCACCGTCGGCCGCCACCGTGCCATCGGCTCGGTGGCACCCCGGCTGCGCCTCGCCGATCTGGGCACCGCCGTGGAACAGCAGCGCCTCGTCAAGGACGAGGAGGAGATCGCCTGCCTGCGGATCGCCGCCGAGATCGCCGACCAGGCCCTCGGGGAGCTGCTCGAATCGATCCTCGTGGGCCGCACCGAACGGCACCTCGCCCTGGAGCTGGAACGCCGGCTCGTGGACCACGGGGCGGACGGCCCCGCCTTCCCGACCTCCGTCGGCACCGGCCCGCACTCCGGCCGTTCCCGGCACCGGCCTTCGGACAGGCGGGTCGAGGAGGGTGATTTCCTCTCCGTCTGCCTCGGCGCGAACTACCGGGGCTACCGCTGCGAGATCGGCCGCACCTTCGTGATCGGAACGACCCCCGCCGACTGGCAGATCGAGCTGTACGACCTGGTCTTCGCCGCCCAGCGGGCGGGCCGGGAGGCCCTGCTGCCCGGGGCCGCGTACCGCGACGTGGATCACGCGGCCCGCTCCGTCCTCGACTCCGCAGGTCACGGCGAGGCCCTCGCGGCGTGGACCGGACACGGAGTCGGTCTCGAAATCGACGAGGACCCGCAGCTTGCACCTACGGCCATGGGTAAACTGGACGCTTGCGTGCCGGTCACCGTCGAACCGGGGGTTCACCTCCCCGGTCGGGGCGGTGTCCGGATCGATGACACGCTCGTCGTACGCCCCGAGGCGGACGGCGGTCCCGAGCTACTCACCATTACGACCAAGGAGCTGCTCGCGCTCTAGCCCGCGTCGACGGGCTGTGCGCGCACCCGTGGTCTTCCAGTGCAGGAGATTCCCAAACCGTGGCTTCCACGAACGACCTCAAGAACGGCATGGTGCTCAAGCTCGAAGGTGGCCAGCTCTGGTCCGTCGTCGAGTTCCAGCACGTCAAGCCCGGCAAGGGCCCGGCCTTCGTGCGCACCAAGCTGAAGAGCGTCATGTCCGGCAAGGTCGTCGACAAGACGTTCAACGCCGGCACCAAGGTCGAGACGGCCACCATCGACCGCCGCGACATGCAGTTCTCCTACATGGACGGCGAGTACTTCGTGTTCATGGACATGGAGGACTTCGACCAGCTGATGGTCGACAAGAAGGCCGTCGGCGACGCCGCCAACTTCCTGATCGAGGGCTTCACCGCCTCCGTGGCCCGCCACGAGGGCGAGGTGCTCTACGTCGAGCTCCCGGCCGCCGTCGAGCTGACCATCGAGCACACCGACCCGGGCGTCCAGGGCGACCGTTCCACCGGTGGCACCAAGCCGGCGACGCTGGAGACGGGCCACGAGATCCAGGTCCCGCTCTTCATCAACACCGGCGAGAAGATCAAGGTCGACACCCGCACCAGCGACTACCTCGGCCGGGTGAACAGCTAACCGTGGCTGCCCGGAGCAACGCGCGCAAGCGCGCTTTCCAGATCCTGTTCGAGGCCGACCAGCGCGGGGTCTCCGTGCGCGAGGTCCTCGCGGACTGGGTCCGCCACTCGCGGTCGGACACCGACCGTCAGCCCGCGGTGAACGAGTTCACCATGGAACTCGTCGAGGGGTACGCCGACAAGGTGGACCGCATCGACGATCTGATCGCCACCTACGCCGTGGACTGGGACCTCGACCGCATGCCGGTCGTGGACCGGAACATCGTGCGCCTCGGTGCCTACGAGCTGATCTGGGTCGACGGAACCCCGGACGCCGTGGCCATCGACGAGGCCGTCCAGCTGGCCAAGGAGTTCTCCACGGACGAGTCCCCCTCGTTCGTGAACGGACTGCTCGGCCGCTTCAAGGACCTCAAGCCGAAGCTGCGCCGCAGCGAGAGCTGACAGGCGCCGGAACGGCGAGAACGGAGGGCCCGCAGCGCACGCGCGCTGCGGGCCCTCCGTCGTACGCCCCCGATGGCACCGGAGGGCCCCCGTCCGGGCATGAAAAACCGGTGGGTGCCGGAAGCCTGTCGGCTCCCGGCACCCACCGGTAAACGTTTCTGCTGGGGCTCGGGGGACTAGATGTCCTCGTGCGCCACCGCGCGACGCGCGTCCGCGTCCAGGACGCCCCAGCTGATGAGCTGCTCGGTCAGGACCGAGGGCGACTGGTCGTAGATGACGGCGAGGGTGCGCAGGTCGTCCTGGCGGATCGAGAGCACCTTGCCGTTGTAGTCGCCGCGCTGGCTCTGGATGGTCGCCGCGTAACGCTGCAGCGGGCCGGCCTTCTCGGCGGGAACGTGGGCGAGGCGCTCCAGGTCCAGGCGCAGCTTCGGCGGCGGCTCGGCCGCTCCGCCGGGGGTCGTACCCGGCAGCAGTTCCTGCACGGGAACCCCGTAGAAGTCCGCCAGCTCGGCGAGACGCTGGACGGTCACGGCGCGGTCTCCGCGCTCGTAAGAACCGACCACCACGGCCTTCCATCGGCCCTGGGACTTCTCCTCGACACCGTGGAGGGAAAGGCCCTGCTGGGTGCGGATGGCGCGGAGCTTGGCCCCGAGCTGTTTGGCGTATTCGCTGGACATAACGCTCCCGGACGCTGTGACGACATGACCACGTGCGGCTCCGCCGCGCGGCTGGTAACTCACTGTGAGGTTACGCAGCGTTACTTGGATGCGTCAAGCCGAATGGTCTCCAACGCCCACGTAAGAGGGGTCCTGGTCTGCCCCGATGCCCGGTCGCGGGAATCCCCCTGGTACCGTGGAACACGTACATCCGACGTCCTTTAAGGTCCGTCCCGTGAGGCGGAGAAGGAGGTCCTTTTCATGGACACTCAGCAGTCTCAGCAGTCTCCGAACAGCGGCATCGATGCCGATGTGATGCGCCCCGTTCTCGAAGCGCAGGACATCGCCCGTGTTCTGACCCGCATCGCCCACGAAATCGTCGAACGCGCCAAGGGCGCCGACGATGTGGTGCTCCTCGGCATTCCCACCCGCGGCGTGTTCCTCGCCCGCCGGCTGGCCGCCAAGCTCGAAGAGATCACCGGTGTGAAGATCCCGGTCGGCTCCCTCGACATCACCATGTACCGCGACGATCTGCGGATGAAGCCGGCCCGGGCGATCGGCCGCACCGAGATTCCCGGCGACGACATCGACGGCCGCCTGGTCGTCCTCGTCGACGACGTTCTCTTCTCCGGCCGCACCATCCGCGCCGCCCTCGACGCCCTCGGCGACCTCGGCCGCCCCCGTGCGGTGCAGCTCGCGGTCCTCGTCGACCGCGGCCACCGCGAACTGCCGATCCGCGCCGACTACGTCGGCAAGAACCTCCCCACGTCGCTGCGGGAGAACGTCCAGGTCCAGGTCCAGGAGGAGGACGGCCGAGACGCCGTGCTGCTCGGCCAGCGGACCGACCGGGCAGCCGGGCAGTAGCCCCTCGCCGACGGCCGGGCCCCTCGGGTCCGCGCCGCAGCCTGCCCTGCCCGCACCCCCAGCCCAGCCCGTCTGCCCTCTCCACGGCTCAGACCTCATCGACAAACGGAGCACCCGGATGAAGCGCCACCTCATCTCGGCCGCCGATCTCACGCGCGACGACGCCGTCCTGATCCTCGACACCGCCGAGGAGATGGCCCGTGTCGCGGACCGGCCGATCAAGAAGCTGCCCACCCTGCGCGGCCGCACGATCTGCAACCTCTTCTTCGAGGACTCGACCCGGACCCGGATCTCCTTCGAGGCCGCCGAGAAGCGCCTCTCCGCCGACGTCATCAACTTCGCGGCCAAGGGTTCCAGCGTTTCCAAGGGCGAGTCCCTGAAGGACACCGCCCAGACCCTGGAGGCCATGGGCGTCGACGCGGTCGTCATCCGCCACCACGCCTCCGGCGCGCCCTACCGGCTCGCCACCTCCGGCTGGATCGACGCCCCGGTGATCAACGCCGGCGACGGCACCCACGAGCACCCCACCCAGGCCCTGCTCGACGCCTTCACCATGCGCCGCCGCCTGGTCGGCAAGGACGCCGGGCTCGGCAAGGACCTGAACGGCCGCCGGATCACCATCGTCGGCGACGTCCTGCACAGCCGGGTCGCCCGCTCCAACGTCCACCTGCTGCACACCCTCGGCGCCCAGGTCACCCTGGTGGCCCCGCCCACCCTGGTGCCCGTCGGCGTCGAGGCCTGGCCGTGCGAGATCTCGTACAGCCTGGACGAGGTGCTGCCGAAGTCCGACGCCGTGATGATGCTGCGGGTGCAGCGCGAGCGGATGAACGCCGCCTTCTTCCCGACCGAGCGCGAGTACTCCCGCCGCTACGGTCTGGACGGCGCGCGCATGGCGCGGATGCCCGAGCACGCCATCGTGATGCACCCCGGCCCGATGGTCCGCGGCATGGAGATCACCGCCGAGGTCGCCGACTCCGACCGCTGCACGGTCATCGAGCAGGTCACCAACGGCGTCTCGATCCGCATGGCCGTCCTGTACCTGCTGCTCGGAGGCTCCGAGCCCGCCGTCACCACCGCCAGCACGCCCCGCACCGAGGAGAGCAAGTAAAGATGAGCAAGATCCTTATCCGTGGCGCGAAGGTACTCGGTGGCGACGTCCAGGACGTCCTGATCGACGGCGAGACCATCGCCGCCGTGGGCACGGACCTCGACGCCGGCGACGCGACCGTCATCGAAGCCGCGGGCCAGGTCCTCCTGCCCGGCCTCGTCGACCTCCACACGCACCTGCGCGAGCCCGGCCGCGAGGACTCCGAAACCGTCCTCACCGGCACCCGCGCCGCCGCCTCCGGCGGCTACACCGCCGTCTTCGCCATGGCCAACACCTTCCCCGTCGCCGACACCGCCGGCGTCGTCGAGCAGGTGTGGCGCCTGGGCAAGGAGTCCGGCTACTGCGACGTCCAGCCCATCGGCGCCGTCACCGTCGGCCTCGAAGGCAAGCAGCTCTCCGAGCTGGGCGCCATGCACGAGTCCGCCGCCCGCGTCACCGTCTTCTCCGACGACGGCAAGTGCGTGGACGACGCCGTGATCATGCGCCGCGCCCTGGAGTACGTGAAGGCCTTCGGCGGCGTCGTCGCCCAGCACGCCCAGGAGCCCCGCCTCACCGAGGGCGCCCAGATGAACGAGGGCATCGTCTCCGCCGAGCTCGGCCTGGGCGGCTGGCCGGCCGTCGCCGAGGAATCGGTGATCGCCCGCGACGTCCTGCTCGCCGAGCACGTCGGCTCCCGCGTCCACATCTGCCACCTCTCCACCGCCGGCTCCGTCGAGATCATCCGCTGGGCCAAGTCCCGCGGCATCGACGTCACCGCCGAGGTCACCCCGCACCACCTGCTCCTCACCGACGAGCTCGTGCGCTCGTACAACCCGGTCTACAAGGTCAACCCGCCGCTGCGCACCGAGGCCGACGTCATGGCCCTGCGCGAGGCGCTGGCCGACGGCACGATCGACATCGTCGCCACCGACCACGCCCCGCACCCGCACGAGGACAAGGACTGCGAGTGGGCCGCCGCCGCCATGGGCATGGTGGGCCTGGAGACCGCGCTCTCCGTCGTCCAGCAGACGATGGTGGAGACCGGACTGCTCGACTGGGCGGGCGTGGCCGAGCGCATGTCCTTCGCCCCGGCGCGCATCGGCAGCCTCCCGAACCACGGACGCCCCGTCTCGGCAGGTGAACCCGCGAACCTGACCTTGGTCGATACCTCGTACCGTGGTGTCGTGGACCCCGCACACTTCGCCTCCCGCAGCCGCAACACGCCTTACGAGGGCCGTGAGCTGCCGGGTCGCGTCACTCACACCTTCCTGCGGGGCCGGGCAACGGTCGTGGACGGGACGCTGGCGTGACACCTGCAGTAATCCAACTGGCCGCCGAGGCGACACGACAGTCGGCGGAGGTGACGGACTGGGGTGCCCGCATCGCGTGGGTGATCGGTCTGCTCGTCTTCATCGCCTTCGTGTACTGGCTGATGCGGCAGGGCTGGAAATGGCGCGGCACCTTGCAGAGCGATCTGCCGGAGCTGCCCGCCGCCCCCGGCGGTCTCCCCGAGCACCGGCTGGCCCTGACCGGCCGGTACCACGGGTCCACCACCGCCGGGCAGTGGCTCGACCGGATCGTCGCCCACGGACTGGGCGTCCGCAGCCGGGTCGAGCTCGCGCTCACCGATGCGGGCCTCGACGTGGTCCGTCCGGGTGCCACCGACTTCTTCGTACCGGCCGCGCAACTGCGCGGCGCCCGCCTCGACAAGGGAATCGCGGGCAAGGTACTCACCGAGGGCGGTCTCCTCGTCGTCACATGGGCGCACGGCGACAGGCTGATCGACTCCGGATTCCGCTCCGACCGTGCGGCAGAACACGCCGCCTGGGTCGAAGCGATCAACGACATGAACCACTCAATCACCACGACGGAAGGCGCCGAACGATGACGACCTCCACCAGGGGAGCAGCCAAAGCTCCCGCCGTACTCGTCCTGGAGGACGGTCGGATCTTCCGCGGCCGCGCCTACGGCGCTGTGGGGGAGACCTTCGGCGAGGCCGTGTTCTCCACCGGCATGACCGGCTACCAGGAGACCCTCACCGACCCGTCGTACCACCGACAGGTCGTCGTGATGACCGCCCCGCACGTGGGCAACACCGGCGTCAACGACGAGGACCCCGAGTCCTCCCGCATCTGGGTCGCCGGGTACGTCGTACGCGACCCCGCCCGCGTCCCCTCCAACTGGCGCTCCGTGCGCTCGCTGGACGAGGAGCTCGTCAAGCAGGGCGTCGTCGGGATCTCCGGCATCGACACCCGCGCCCTGACCCGCCACCTGCGCGAGCGCGGCGCCATGCGCGTCGGCATCTTCTCGGGCGAGGCCTGGGAGGGCGTGCGCGACGCGGCGCTGCTGGCGAAGGTGCAGGCCGCCCCGCAGATGAAGGGCGCCGACCTCTCCGCCGAGGTGGCCACCAAGGAGACGTACGTCGTCCCCGCGATCGGTGAGAAGAAGTACACCGTCGCCGCCGTGGACCTCGGCATCAAGGGCATGACCCCGCACCGGATGGCCGAGCGCGGCATCGAGGTGCACGTGCTCCCCGCCACCGCCACCGTGGAGGACGTGTACGCGGTCAACCCCGACGGCGTGTTCTTCTCCAACGGCCCGGGCGACCCGGCCACCGCCGACCACGCGGTCTCCGTCATGCAGGGCGTCCTCGCCCGCAAGACCCCGCTCTTCGGCATCTGCTTCGGCAACCAGATCCTGGGGCGCGCGCTCGGCTTCGGCACCTACAAGCTGAAGTACGGCCACCGCGGCATCAACCAGCCGGTGCAGGACCGCACCACCGGCAAGGTCGAGATCACCGCGCACAACCACGGCTTCGCCGTGGACGCGCCCCTCGACAAGGTGTCGCAGACCCCCTACGGCCGCGCCGAGGTCTCCCACGTCTGCCTGAACGACAACGTCGTGGAAGGCCTCCAGCTGCTCGACCAGCCGGCCTTCTCCGTCCAGTACCACCCCGAGGCTGCCGCCGGCCCGCACGACGCCGCGTACCTCTTCGACCGTTTCACGTCCCTGATGGAGGCCGATCGTGCCTAAGCGCACCGATATCCAGTCCGTCCTGGTCATCGGCTCCGGCCCGATCGTCATCGGCCAGGCCGCCGAGTTCGACTACTCCGGGACCCAGGCCTGCCGCATCCTCAAGGCCGAGGGCCTGCGGGTGATCCTGGTGAACTCGAACCCCGCCACGATCATGACCGACCCCGAGATCGCCGACGCCACGTACGTCGAGCCGATCACCCCCGAGTTCGTCGAGAAGATCATCGCGAAGGAGCGCCCCGACGCGCTGCTCCCGACCCTCGGCGGCCAGACCGCGCTGAACACCGCCATCTCCATGCACGAGCAGGGTGTGCTGGAGAAGTACGGCGTCGAGCTCATCGGCGCCAACGTCGAGGCGATCAACAAGGGCGAGGACCGCGACCTCTTCAAGGGCGTCGTCGAGGCCGTCAAGGCGAAGATCGGCTACGGCGAGTCCGCCCGCTCGGTCATCTGCCACACGATGGACGACGTCATCCAGGGCGTCGACACCCTCGGCGGCTACCCCGTCGTCGTGCGCCCCTCCTTCACCATGGGCGGCGCCGGCTCCGGCTTCGCCCACGACGAGGACGAGCTGCGCCGCATCGCCGGCCAGGGCCTCATGCTCTCCCCGACCACCGAGGTGCTCCTGGAGGAGTCCATCCTCGGCTGGAAGGAGTACGAGCTGGAGCTGATGCGCGACACCAAGGACAACGTCGTCGTCGTCTGCTCCATCGAGAACTTCGACCCGATGGGCGTCCACACCGGCGACTCCATCACCGTCGCCCCGGCGATGACGCTCACCGACCGCGAGTACCAGCGGCTGCGCGACATCGGCATCGCGATCATCCGCGAGGTCGGCGTCGACACCGGCGGCTGCAACATCCAGTTCGCGATCGACCCGACCGACGGCCGGATCATCGTCATCGAGATGAACCCCCGCGTCTCGCGCTCCTCGGCGCTCGCGTCGAAGGCCACCGGCTTCCCGATCGCCAAGATCGCCGCCAAGCTGGCCATCGGCTACACGCTCGACGAGGTCCCCAACGACATCACCGAGAAGACGCCGGCCTCCTTCGAGCCGTCCCTCGACTACGTCGTCGTCAAGGCCCCGCGCTTCGCCTTCGAGAAGTTCCCGCTGGCCGATGCCACCCTCACCACCACCATGAAGTCGGTGGGCGAGGCCATGGCCATCGGCCGCAACTTCACCGAGGCCCTGCAGAAGGCCCTGCGCTCGCTGGAGAAGAAGGGCTCGCAGTTCACCTTCGTCGGCCCCACCGGCGACAAGGAAGAGCTCCTCGCCACCGCGGTCCGCCCGACCGACGGCCGCATCAACACCGTCATGCAGGCCATCCGCGCCGGCGCCACCCAGGAAGAGGTCTTCGAGTACACGAAGATCGACCCCTGGTTCGTCGACCAGCTCTTCCTCATCAAGGAGATCGCGGACGAGCTGGCCGCCGCCGACAAGCTCCACCCCGAGCTGCTCGCCGAGGCCAAGCGCCACGGCTTCTCCGACTCCCAGATCGCCGAGATCCGCGGCCTGCGCGAGGACGTCGTCCGCGAGGTCCGCCACGCCCTGGGCGTCC
Organism: Streptomyces stoeckheimensis; assembly: GCF_045822005.1. Lineage (NCBI taxonomy): Bacteria > Bacillati > Actinomycetota > Actinomycetes > Kitasatosporales > Streptomycetaceae > Streptomyces > Streptomyces stoeckheimensis. The sequence goes on from NZ_CP169550.1 coordinate 7,263,680, forward strand.
GCCCGGTCTACAAGACGGTCGACACCTGCGCCGCCGAGTTCGCCGCGAAGACCCCGTACTTCTACTCCTCGTACGACGAGGAGTCCGAGGTCGCCCCGCGCGAGAAGCCCGCGGTCATCATCCTGGGCTCCGGCCCGAACCGCATCGGCCAGGGCATCGAGTTCGACTACTCCTGCGTCCACGCCTCCTTCGCCCTCAGCGACGCCGGCTACGAGACCGTGATGGTCAACTGCAACCCGGAGACCGTCTCCACCGACTACGACACCTCCGACCGCCTGTACTTCGAGCCGCTGACGCTCGAAGACGTGCTGGAGATCGTCCACGCCGAGTCGCTGGCCGGCCCCATCGCCGGCGTCATCGTCCAGCTCGGCGGCCAGACCCCGCTGGGTCTCGCCCAGGCGCTCAAGGACAACGGCGTCCCGGTCGTCGGCACCCCGCCGGAGGCCATCCACGCCGCCGAGGACCGCGGCGCCTTCGGCCAGGTCCTCGCCGAGGCCGGCCTGCCCGCCCCCAAGCACGGCACCGCCACCACCTTCGCCGGCGCCAAGGCCATCGCCGACGAGATCGGCTACCCCGTCCTCGTACGCCCCTCGTACGTGCTCGGCGGCCGCGGCATGGAGATCGTCTACGACGAGGACCGGCTGTCCTCGTACATCGCCGAGTCCACCGAGATCTCGCCGACCCGCCCCGTGCTGGTCGACCGGTTCCTCGACGACGCGATCGAGATCGACGTCGACGCCCTCTACGACGGCACCGAGCTCTACCTCGGCGGCGTCATGGAGCACATCGAGGAAGCCGGCATCCACTCCGGCGACTCGGCCTGCGCCCTGCCCCCGATCACCCTCGGCGGCTACGACATCAAGCGCCTGCGCGCCTCCACCGAGGCCATCGCCAAGGGCGTCGGCGTCCGCGGCCTGATCAACATCCAGTTCGCGATGGCGGGTGACATCCTCTACGTCCTGGAGGCCAACCCGCGCGCCTCCCGGACCGTCCCCTTCACCTCGAAGGCGACCGCGGTCCCGCTCGCGAAGGCCGCCGCGCGCATCTCGCTCGGCACCACCATCGCCGAGCTCCGCGAAGAGGGCATGCTCCCGAAGACCGGCGACGGCGGCACCCTGCCGCTCGACGCGCCGATCTCCGTCAAGGAGGCCGTCATGCCGTGGTCGCGCTTCCGCGACATCCACGGCCGCGGCGTCGACACCGTCCTCGGCCCGGAGATGCGCTCCACCGGCGAGGTCATGGGCATCGACTCCGTCTTCGGCACGGCGTACGCCAAGTCGCAGGCCGGCGCCTACGGCCCGCTGCCCACCAAGGGCCGCGCCTTCATCTCCGTCGCCAACCGCGACAAGCGCACGATGATCTTCCCGGCGCGCGAGCTCGTCGCCCACGGCTTCGAGCTGATGGCCACCTCCGGCACCGCCGAGGTCCTGCGCCGCAACGGCATCAACGCCACCGTCGTGCGCAAGCTCAGCGAGGGCGAGGGCCCGGACGGCGAGAAGACCATCGTCCAGCTCATCCACGACGGCCAGGTCGACCTGATCGTCAACACCCCGTACGGCACCGGAGGCCGCCTCGACGGCTACGAGATCCGTACGGCCGCCGTGGCCCGCGGAGTCCCGTGCCTCACCACGGTCCAGGCGCTCGCCGCGGCCGTCCAGGGCATCGACGCGCTGAACCGCGGCGACGTGGGCGTCCGCTCGCTCCAGGAGCACGCGGAGCGGCTGACCGCGGCCCGCGACTAGGTCCCCGCCAGGATCTGACAGCCCGTACGGCCCGTAGAGGGGAGGGGGACACCGTCCAGCGCGACAGCGCGACGGTCGTCCCCCTCTTCATGAGCTTCATGAGCGCACAAGGGAACCCCTGCACGATGTACAAACTCTTCTTCGACCTGGTCTTCAAGCGCATGGACCCGGAGCAGGCCCACTACATGGCCTTCCGCTGGATCCGCCTCGCGGCCCGCACCCCGGTGCTGCGCACCTTCGTCGCCGCCTGCCTGGCCCCCCGGTACGCGTCCCTGCGCACCGAGGCCCTCGGCCTGCGGATGCACGGCCCCTTCGGGCTCGCGGCCGGCTTCGACAAGAACGCCGTCGCCATCGACGGGATGTCGATGCTCGGCTTCGACCACATCGAGATCGGCACCGTCACCGCCGAGGCCCAGCCCGGCAACCCGAAGAAGCGGCTGTTCCGGCTGGTCCCGGACCGCGCGCTGATCAACCGCATGGGCTTCAACAACGAGGGCTCGGCGGCCGTGGCCGAGCGCCTGGCGGCCCGCGTGCCCGTCTTCAAGACCGTCGTCGGCGTCAACATCGGCAAGACCAAGGTCGTCCCCGAGGAGGAGGCCGTCGCCGACTACGTCGCCTCCACCGAGCGCCTCGCCCGGCACGCGGACTACCTCGTCGTCAACGTCTCCTCCCCGAACACCCCGGGCCTGCGCAACCTCCAGGCCACCGAGTCGCTGCGCCCGCTGCTGAGCGCCGTGCGCGAGGCGGCGGACCGCGTCGTGACCGACCGACGGGTCCCGCTGCTCGTCAAGATCGCGCCGGACCTCGCCGACGAGGACGTGGACGCCGTCGCCGACCTGGCGCTGGAACTGGGTCTGGACGGCATCATCGCGACGAACACGACGATCGCCCGCGAGGGCCTCGGCCTGAAGTCCGACGCCTCGCTGATCAAGGAGACCGGCGGCCTGTCCGGCGCCCCCGTCAAGGAGCGCTCGCTGGAGGTCCTGCGGCGGCTGTACGCCCGCGTGGGCGACCGGCTGGTCCTGGTCGGCGTCGGCGGCATCGAGAACGCCGAGGACGCCTGGCAGCGGATCCTGGCCGGCGCCAGCCTGGTCCAGGGCTACAGCGCCTTCATCTACGAGGGCCCCTGCTACGCCCGCGCCATCCACAAGGGCCTGGCCGCGCGCCTGGCCGCCAGCCCGTACGCGACGCTCGCCGAAGCGGTGGGCGCGGAAACCCGAAAGGCCGCCCTGTGACCTCCGTGACCCCCTTCGGCACCCGCCTGCGCGAGGCGATGGACACCCGTGGGCCGCTGTGCGTCGGCATCGATCCGCACGCCGCCCTGCTGGCCTCCTGGGGCCTGAACGACGACATCGCGGGCCTGGAGAAGTTCTCCCGCACGGTGGTCGAAGCGCTCGCCGACTCGGTCGCGGTCTTCAAGCCGCAGGCGGCGTTCTTCGAGCGGTTCGGCTCGCGCGGGATCGCGGTACTGGAGCAGACGGTGGCCGACGCCCGTGCGGCGGGCGCGCTGGTCGTCATGGACGCGAAGCGGGGTGACATCGGCTCGACGATGGCCGCCTACGCGGAGACCTTCCTCTCGCCCTCCTCGCCGCTGTTCTCCGACGCGCTGACGGTCTCCCCGTACCTCGGATACGGCTCGCTGAAGCCGGCCGTCGATCTGGCGCGGGAGTCGGGGGCCGGGCTCTTCGTGCTGGCGCTGACCTCCAACCCGGAGGGTGCGGAGGTCCAGCGGGCGGTGCGGTCGGACGGCCGCTCGATCGGCGCGACGATGCTGGCGCACCTGGCGGCGGAGAACGCGGGGGCCTCCCCGATGGGCTCCTTCGGCGCCGTGGTCGGGGCGACGCTCGGGGACCTGTCCTCCTTCGACCTGGACATCAACGGGCCGCTGCTGGCGCCCGGCATCGGTGCGCAGGGCGCTACCGCGGCGGACCTGCCGGCGGTGTTCGGCGCGGCCGTCCGCAATGTCGTGCCGAACGTGTCGCGGGGCGTCCTGAAGCACGGCCCCGACGCGGCCGCACTGCGCGCCTCGGCGCAGGCCTTCGCGGACGAGATCCGCACCGCCGTCGCGTCGGCGTAGCCCCCGGGGGGCGCAGCCCTGCGGGGCCGTCCCCCACCCGCCCTTCCACCGTTCCCTGGGGCTCCGCCCCAGACCCCGCGCCTCAAACGCCGGCGGGGCTGGATCTTTCCGGGGAAGGGGCGAAGGGCGGGGCGTAGGGCCCGGAGGGTCGGGGCTTCGGACCGGTGTGGTGCGGGGGGTCCCGGGGCGATCATGGGGTGGGGGGTTACGCCCCCTACCCCCGGACGGAGCGCCCCGCGTGCCCCCAGTACAGACCGTCGCCACCATCCGGCGGATCACGCCCGTCGGGGCCTACCACCACCTCGTCCTCGACGCCCCCGGCGTCACCGGGGTGCGCCCCGGACATTTCGGCGCCCTCGCCATCGGCGGCCGGGACGCGAGCACATTGCTCCGCCGCGCGTTCTCCATCCACCGCGCCGACCCCGGCACCGGCACCCTCGAGTTCGTCTTCGCCGAGGCCGGCCGCGGAACCAGGGCGCTGGCCGCGCACCGCCCCGGCGACACCGTGGACCTCATCGCCCCCCTCGGCACCCCCTTCCCGCTCCCCGACGGCCCGGTCGGGGCGGTCCTCGTCGCCGGCGGCTACGGCAGTGCGCCGATGTTCGCCCTCGCAGAGGAGATCCTCGGGCGCGGCGGCCGGGTCGCCTTCGTGCTCGGTGCCGCCACCGAGGACCGGCTGTTCGGAGTCGAGCGGGCCGAGGCCCTCGCCGAGCACGTGTACGTGGTGACCGACGACGGTTCGGCCGGACGGCGGGGCCGGGTGACCGACGTGCTCCCCGAGGCCGTCACGGTGACCGGCGCCACCGAGGTCCACTCCTGCGGTCCGATGGGCATGCTCAAGGCCGTCACGGAGATCGCCACCGCCGCCGGAGCCGCCAGCCACACCGCCGTCGAGGAGGCCATGGCCTGCGGGATAGGGATCTGCATGAGCTGCGTGCTGCCCGTCACCGGCCCCGACGGCGTCACCCATTTCCTTCGCTCCTGCACATCCGGCCCAGTTTTCGACGGCACCAGCGTCCGCTGGGACGACGCCGGAACCCTGCCCGACGACCTCGAAGGCGCGGCCGCCATGACCCCGAAGGCGAGCCACCGGTGAGTCCTCTGAGCCCCGTGATTCCCCTGAACCCCGAAGACGTGGACATGTCGGCGCCCCTCGGGGCCCGCGTCACCCTTCCCAACCCCGTCTCCACCGCCTCCGGCTGCGCCGGCTACGGCCGCGAGCTGCACCGGTTCACCCCCCTGCACGAGCTGGGCACCATCACCACCAAGACGGTGATGCCCTGCGTCCGCTCCGGCCGGGCCACTCCCCGGATGGCCGAGACCCCCAGCGGGATGCTGAACTCCATCGGGCTCCAGGGCTCCGGCATCGACCACTTCGTCGAGCACGAGCTGCCCTGGCTGGCCGAGCGCGGGGCACGGGTGCTCGTATCGGTCGCGGGGGAGCGGACGGAGGAGTTCGCCGAGGCGGCGGCCTGGCTGACCGGGCAGCCCGGCGTGGTCGGGATCGAGGCCAACATCTCCTGCCCCAACGTCGCGAACCGCGGTCTCGTCTTCGCCTGCGACGCCGACGCCTCCTTCGAAGTGGTCAGGGCGGTCAAGGCGGCGGCCGACCCCGCACTGCCCGTCTACGCCAAGCTGACCCCCGACGTGACGCGAATCACCGACATCGCGGCCGCGTGCACGGACGCGGGTGCTGACGGGCTCTCGATGATCAACACCGTCCTCGGGATGGCCATCGACACCGACACCATGCGCCCGGCCCTCGCCGGGGTCACCGGAGGCCTCTCCGGCCCGGCGATCCGGCCCGTCGCCGTCCGCTGCGTCTTCCAGGTGTACGGGGCCATGCTGGCCGGCGCCGTCCGGTGGGTCCCCATCCTCGGGATGGGCGGGATCGCCTCCGGCCGGGACGCGCTCGAATTCGTCCTCGCCGGAGCTTCGGGCGTGGCGGTGGGGACCGCCCTGTTCAACGATCCGTCCGCACCCCTGAGGATCCGCGACGACCTGCGCGCGGCACTCGCCGTACGCGGGATCGGGGCGTTCGAGGACGCCGTCGGACGGTCTCATCGCACTCCCTGACGAAATTCGAACGTCTTTCACCGGACAAATCCGGGGTGGTTTGTCCGTGATGTACGGTTCAGTGGAGGCTGACCAGGACTTTTCGTCCGTTCTCGCTGACTGGAGCGGTCATGGCCGCTAGTCTCCGAGCAGAGTGAACGAGCAGCGATCGAGCACCACCGCTGTTCGGGCGCTCGCCTGGTGTGATGCCTTCCGGCATTTCACTGGTCCGTATCCGACAGTTCGACATCCGAGGTGACGTAGGCGTGGCTCTTCCGCCCCTTACCCCTGAACAGCGCGCAGCAGCGCTCGAAAAGGCCGCCGCGGCTCGCCGGGAGCGGGCCGAGGTGAAGAATCGACTCAAGCACTCCGGCGCCTCCCTGCACGACGTCATCAAGCTGGGGCAGGAGAACGACGTCATCGGCAAGATGAAGGTTTCCGCTCTCCTGGAGTCCCTGCCCGGCGTCGGCAAGGTACGCGCCAAGCAGCTCATGGAGCGCCTCGGCATCTCCGAGTCCCGGCGTGTCCGAGGTCTCGGTTCCAACCAGATCGCCTCTCTGGAGCGCGAGTTCGGCGGCAACGCCGCCTAAGGCGTCGTCCGAAGTTCTCCCGGCGTTCTCAGGCAGTCCCGAGAAGCTGGATAATCGCTCTATGGCAGCAGAGGTTCGTCCGCGGCTGACCGTGCTCTCCGGCCCTTCGGGGGTCGGCAAGAGCACGGTCGTCGCGCATATGCGCAAGGTTCACCCCGAGGTCTGGCTCTCGGTGTCGGCCACCACCCGCAAGCCGCGGCCCGGTGAACGACACGGAGTCCACTACTTCTTCGTCAACGACGACGAGTTCGACAAGCTGATCGCCAATGGCGAGCTGCTGGAGTGGGCCGAGTTCGCGGGCAACCGCTACGGCACACCGCGCGGCGCAGTGCTGGAACGCCTGGAGAACGGCGAGCCGGTCCTGCTGGAGATCGATCTCCAGGGCGCACGGCTCGTACGCGAGTCCATGTCCGAGGCTCAGCTGGTCTTCCTGGCTCCTCCGAGCTGGGACGAGCTGGTCCGCCGGCTCACCGGCCGGGGCACCGAAACCGCGGAGGTCGTCGAGCGCAGGCTCGGTGCCGCCAAGATCGAACTGGCTGCCGAATCCGAGTTCGACACCACCCTGGTCAACACCTCGGTCGAGGACGTCGCGCGCGAGCTGCTAGCCTTGATGAATGTCGTCTGATCGTTGACCGGTGTTCAACCGGTCCGGACGGTCCGGATTCGACACTTCTAGGTCTTACCCCATCTTCGGAAGGTAGAGCGTGTCCTCTTCCATTACTGCGCCCGAGGGCATCATCAACCCGCCGATCGACGAGCTGCTCGAGGCCACGGACTCGAAGTACAGCCTCGTGATCTACGCGGCCAAGCGCGCGCGTCAGATCAACGCGTACTACTCGCAGCTCGGTGAGGGCCTGCTCGAGTACGTCGGCCCGCTGGTGGACACCCACGTCCACGAGAAGCCGCTTTCGATCGCGCTGCGCGAGATCAACGCGGGTCTGCTGACCTCCGAGGCCATCGAGGCCCCGGCTCAGTAAGGCACGAGTTTTCCTTTTCACCACAGGCCCGGCAGAACATCTGCCGGGCCTGTGGTGTGTCAGTGGTGTGTCATGGGTTCACACCGGTCATCAGCCGAAGGAGCGTGTGTGGTGGGTAAGCCGAAGGTCGTGCTCGGAGTCAGTGGCGGGATCGCCGCTTACAAGGCATGCGAGCTGCTGCGCCGGCTGACCGAGTCCGGGCACGACGTGCGCGTGGTGCCGACGGCGGCGTCGCTGAATTTCGTCGGGGAGGCCACCTGGGCCGCCCTCTCGGGGAACCCGGCCTCCACCGAGGTCTGGGAGAGCGTCCACGAGGTGCCGCACGTGCGCATCGGGCAGTCCGCCGACCTCGTGGTCGTCGCCCCGGCCACCGCCGACATGCTCGCCAAGGCCGCCCACGGGCTGGCCGACGACCTGCTCACCAACACCCTGCTCACCGCACGCTGCCCGGTGGTGTTCGCACCCGCGATGCACACCGAGATGTGGGAGCACCCGGCCACCCAGGAGAACGTGGCCACGCTGCGCCGCCGCGGCGCCGTGGTCATCGAGCCGGCGGTCGGCCGGCTCACCGGCAAGGACACCGGCAAGGGGCGGTTGCCCGACCCCGAGGAGATCTTCGAGGTGTGCGCGAGCGTGTTGAGGAGGAGCAGTCCGGCCAGCGGGGTGGCCGAGCCCGACCTCGTCGGCCGGCACGTGGTGATCAGCGCGGGCGGTACGCGCGAACCCCTCGACCCGGTCCGCTTCCTCGGCAACCGCTCCTCCGGCAAGCAGGGCTACGCCCTCGCCCGTACCGCCGTCGCCCGCGGGGCCCGGGTCACCCTGGTCTCCGCCAACACCGCGCTCGCCGACCCCGCCGGGGTGGACCTCGTACGGGTCGGGACGGCCCTGCAGCTGCGCGAGGCCGTCCTCAAGGCCGCCGCGGACGCCGACGCGGTGGTGATGGCCGCGGCCGTGGCCGACTTCCGGCCGGCCGAGTACGCGGGCGGAAAGATCAAGAAGAAGGACGGGCAGGAGCCCGCACCGGTCACCCTCGTGCGTAATCCGGACATTCTCGCGGAGATTTCCGCCGACCGCGCCCGGGAGGGCCAGGTCGTGGTGGGTTTCGCCGCCGAGACCGACGACGTACTCGCCAACGGGCGGAGCAAGCTCCTCCGCAAGGGGTGTGACCTTCTCGTCGTCAACGAGGTGGGTGAGGCGAAGACCTTCGGTTCCGAGGAGAACGAGGCGGTCATCCTGTCCTCCGACGGAAGCGAGCTCGCCGTCCCCTACGGTCCGAAGGAATCGCTCGCAGACGTGATTTGGGATCAGGTCGCCCCGCGACTCGCGGCGCGACGCGCCTGAGCGGAGGCCCTTTCCGCAGGCTGATCCTTGGGTAAGAATGGAGTGTCGCAGGTCACACGGCTCCCATAGGGCGAGACGGGTGGTCCGGCGAACGGTGGCGACCGATAAACTGCAGCCGGAACGTGATCGGGCGCAGCCTCCGATGAGGTTCCACCAATATTTCAGCCAGCAGCCGCTGCAACCCCAGGGAGCGTTGTGTCCCGTCGTCTCTTCACCTCGGAGTCTGTGACCGAGGGTCACCCCGACAAGATCGCTGACCAGATCAGCGACACCATCCTCGACGCGCTCCTCACCGAGGACCCGACCTCGCGCGTCGCCGTGGAGACCCTCATCACCACCGGTCTCGTCCACATCGCGGGAGAGGTGACGACGAAGGCGTACGCGCCGATCGCGCAGCTCGTCCGCGACAAGATCCTCGAGATCGGCTATGACTCCTCGAAGAAGGGCTTCGACGGCGCCTCCTGCGGCGTGTCGGTGTCCATCGGCGCGCAGTCCCCTGACATCGCGCAGGGCGTCGACACCGCGTACGAGAAGCGGGTCGAGGGCGACGAGGACGAGCTCGACAAGCAGGGTGCCGGTGACCAGGGCCTGATGTTCGGGTACGCCTGCGACGAGACCCCCGAGCTGATGCCGCTCCCGATCCACATCGCGCACCGCCTCTCGAAGCGGCTGTCCGAGGTCCGCAAGAACGGGACCATCCCGTACCTGCGTCCCGACGGCAAGACCCAGGTCACCATCGAGTACGACGGTGACAAGGCCGTCCGCCTCGACACGGTCGTCGTGTCCTCGCAGCACGCGGCGGACATCGACCTGGACTCGCTGCTCGCCCCGGACATCCGCGAGTTCGTCGTCGAGCACGTCCTGAACCAGCTGGTCGAGGACGGCATCAAGCTGGAGACCGAGGGCTACCGCCTCCTGGTCAACCCCACCGGCCGCTTCGAGATCGGCGGCCCGATGGGCGACGCCGGCCTGACCGGCCGCAAGATCATCATCGACACCTACGGCGGCATGGCCCGTCACGGTGGCGGCGCCTTCTCGGGCAAGGACCCGTCCAAGGTCGACCGCTCCGCCGCGTACGCCATGCGCTGGGTCGCCAAGAACGTGGTCGCCGCCGGTCTGGCTTCGCGCTGCGAGGTCCAGGTCGCGTACGCGATCGGCAAGGCCGAGCCGGTGGGTCTGTTCGTCGAGACCTTCGGCACGCACAAGGTCGACGTCGAGAAGATCGAGAACGCCATCGGCCAGGTCTTCGACCTGCGTCCGGCCGCGATCATCCGCGACCTCGACCTGCTGCGGCCGATCTACGCCCAGACCGCCGCTTACGGCCACTTCGGCCGCGAGCTGCCGGACTTCACCTGGGAGCGCACCGACCGCGTGGACGCCCTGCGGACCGCAGCCGGCCTGTAGGACCCGCTCGGCCCGCTCGCAGCACCCGTTCGACGGACGGCCCCGGACCCTCGTGGTCCGGGGCCGTCCGTGCGTGCGGGCCCGTCCGCCGTTGTCGGTGGGGTTTGGTAAGAATGCGGGTGTGAGCAGCACCAATGACGCGGGGGAGCGGAGCGGGCCGGGCGGTCCGCCGGAGCAGCTCGCGCTGATGCGGGAGATGGTCGCCGAGGCGAAGGCCAAGGCGCCCAAGGCCAAGCCGCGGACCTGGCGCGGGGCCTCCGTCGCCGAGGAGTTGCCCGTGGCCCGGGTCCTCGTGAACAAGGGCGTGCTCCACCTCGACCGGCTCTTCGACTACGCGGTCCCCGCCGAGCTCTCCGAGACCGCCCAGCCCGGCGTCCGCGTCCGGGTCCGCTTCGGCGCGGGCTCCCACCGGGTCCACGGCGGCCGCCGCGAGGGCGGCGGGCTCATCGACGGCTTCGTCATCGAGCGCCGCGCCGAGTCGGACTACAACGGAGCCCTCGCGGCCCTCGCCCAGGTCGTCTCGCCCGAGGTCGTGCTGGGCCCGCGCATGCTCGCCCTCGCCCGCGCCGTCGCCGACCGGTACGCCGGCAGCCTCGCCGACGTGCTCCAGCTCGCCCTGCCCGCGCGCAGCGCCCGCGCCGAGTCCAAGCCGTCCCCCGAACCGCTGCCCCCGCCGGCCGCGCCCGAGCCCGCGGGCTGGGAGCGGTACGGGGCCGGCCCCGGCTTCCTGCGGGCCCTGGCGGGCGGCGGGACCCCGCGCGCCGTGTGGACGGCCCTGCCCGGCCCCGGCTGGGCCGACGAGCTGGCCCGCGCCATGGCCGCCACCCTCGCCTCCGGACGCGGCGCCCTCGCGGTGGTCCCCGACGGGCGCACCGCGGCCCGTGTCGACGCGGCGCTCACCGCCCTGCTCGGCGAGGGGCGCCACGCGCTGTTGACCGCCGAGTCGGGGCCGGAGAAGCGCTACCGCGAGTGGCTGGCCGTCAGCCGGGGCTCGGTGCGCGCCGTGGTCGGCACCCGGGCCGCGATGTTCGCTCCCGTACGGGACCTCGGGCTCGTAGCGGTCTGGGACGACGGCGACTCCAGCCACAGTGACGTCCACGCCCCCTTCCCGCACGTGCGGGAGGTGCTGGAACTGCGCGCGGTCACCGACGGCTGCGGCTTCCTGGTGGGCAGCACCAGCTGCACGGTGGAGGCCGCGCAGCTCGTCGAGTCCGGCTGGGCCCGGCCGCTGGTCGCCGACCGCGAGACCGTGCGTACGTACGCGCCCCGGATCCGGACCGTCGGAGACGAGCTGCTGGCCCGGGACGGGGCCGCGCGGGCCGCCCGGCTGCCGAGCCTCGCGTGGGAGACCGTACGGGAGGGGCTGAAGACCGGGCCCGTGCTCGTCCAGGTGCCCCGGCGCGGCTACGTGCCCCGGCTGGCCTGCGAGCGGTGCCGGACGCCGGCGCGGTGCACGGTCTGCGCGGGGCCCCTGGAAGCGCCCGACGCGCGGGACCTGCACTGCGGGTGGTGCGGGCGGGCCGAGCCGGCCTGGCACTGCGAGGAGTGCGGATCGTTCCGGCTGCGCGCCCAGGTGGTGGGCGCGCGGCGGACCGCCGAGGAACTGGGGCGGGCCTTCCCGGCCGTACCCGTACGCACCTCCGGGCGCGACCACATCCTGGACGAGGTGCCGGACCGGCCCGCGCTGGTGGTGTCCACGCCGGGCGCCGAGCCGGTCGCGGCGGGCGCCGGGTACGCGGCGGCGCTGCTGCTGGACGGCTGGGCCATGCTGAGCCGGCCCGACCTGCGGGCGAGCGAGGACGCGCTGCGGCGGTGGATCGCGGCGGCCTCGCTGGTACGCGGGGACGGGCAGGTGGTGGTCGTGGCCGAGCCGACGCTGCGGCCGGTCCAGGCGCTGGTGCGGTGGGATCCCGTCGGGCACGCGGTGCGGGAGCTCGCGGAGCGGGCGCAGCTCGGGTTCCCGCCGGTATCCCGGATGGCGGCGGTCGCCGCGGGCAGTGCCGAGGCGGTCTCGGCCTTCCTGGCGGGGGCCGGGTTGCCGGTGGACGCGGAGGTGCTGGGGCCGGTGCCGGTGCGGGGGCTCCGGGGGGAGCCGTCTGCGGGGGAGCGGGCGCTGGTCCGGGTCCCGCCCGGGAGCGGGGCCGCCTTGGCGGCTGCCCTCAAGTCGGCCCAGGCGGCCCGTTTGGCCCGGGGCGTCCCGGCGTCGGAGGCGGTCCGGATCCGGATCGATCCGTTGGACATCGGCTAGGCCCAGCCCGGGCTGGGGAGGCGAGCCCTGCGGGGCTGTCCCCTACCCGCCCTTCCACCGTTCCCCGGGCGTTGCCCGGACCCCTCCTGGGGCTCCGCCCCAGACCCCGGTCCTCACACGCCGGACGGCTGAAAGGCCCCTGGGGCTCGCCCCAGCCCCGGCCGGGCATCATCCAGCCCCTCCGGCGTTTGAGGAGCGGGGTCCGGGGCGGAGCCCCGGGGATCGGTGGAAGGGCGGGTAGGGGACCCAGCCCCGCAGGGCAACGGCTCCGTTCCGGCGGGGAACGACGGAAGCCCCCGGCGGGGCGGCCCTGGAGGGCGCTCCGCCGGGGGCTGGGCCGTCGGGGGTCGGCGTCCCGGCGGCGGGGGGTCAGCCGTTGCGGGGGCCGGGGAAGGCGGCGGGGCGGGACGCGCCCGCCTCCTCGCGCACCGGCTGCGGCGGCACCGAGCGCGCCGCCGGGACGGTGGGCAGGGGCCCCAGGGTCCGGGTCGTCGTGCCCTCGGCCAGCGGCTCCCGCTCGGCGGAATCGGCGCTCTGCGCCCGCCGGGCACCGTAGCGCCGGTGGACGGCCTGCTTGGTGACGCCGAGCGCCGAGCCGACCGCGTCCCACGAGAAGCCGAGCGAGCGGTCGAAGTCCACCGCGGCGGTGACCAGCGTCTCGACGCTGTCCCGCAGTTCCTGCGCGAGGCGGACGGTGGGTGCGGGTGCCCTGCCGTAGACGACGAAACCCGTGGAGGGGCCCGATCGGCGCGGGCGGTAGACGTTGCCGAGCTGGGCGGTGAGCGTACGCAGAGCATCCACCTGTCGGCGAACCCGCTCGATGTCCCGCACCAGGAGGTGCAAGCTGGCCCGTGCTTGGGCGTCGTGGGTGGCGTGGTCGGCCATGAAGAAGCCTCTCGAACCGGTGCTGAAGAGCGGATCGGGCCGCAGACACCGTTCTGTTTCGCGGCCCGTTTCGGTCAATCTCTTTTGACCAACGCGCTACCCGGTGGGCAGGTCACGCTATGGGGGCGTGTCGGCATATGCGAGGAGCGCGCGTATGTGCGTACGCCCCCTCGGGCGGGCGTCGCCTCGCAAGTGGGACGGTGTGCGGCCACCGCATAGACTGATGCGCTGCTGACAGCCGAGATAGCGAGGTAGACCCCAGTGAAGCTCGTCTTCGCAGGCACCCCCGAGGTCGCCGTGCCCGCCCTGGACGCTCTGATCGCCTCCGGGCGCCACGAGGTCGCCGCAGTCGTCACCCGGCCCGACGCGCCGGCCGGCCGGGGCCGTCGCCTCGTCGCCAGCCCCGTCGCCGAGCGCGCCGAGGAAGCCGGCATCGAGGTCCTCAAGCCCGTCCGGCCGCGCGACCCGGAATTCCAGGCCCGGTTGAGGGAGATCGGCCCCGACTGCTGCCCGGTCGTCGCGTACGGGGCGCTGATCCCCAAGGGCGCCCTGGACATCCCGAAGCACGGCTGGGTCAACCTGCACTTCTCGCTGCTGCCCGCGTGGCGCGGTGCCGCACCGGTGCAGCAGTCGATCATGGCGGGGGACCAGGTCACCGGCGCCTCCACCTTCCGGATCGAGGAGGGGCTCGACACCGGCCCGGTCTTCGGGATCCTCACCGAGGAGATCCGGCCCACCGACACCAGCGGCGACCTGCTGACCCGCCTCGCCTTCGCCGGCTCCGGGCTGCTGGTCGCCACCATGGACGGCATCGAGGACGGCACCCTGCGCGCCGTGGAGCAGCCCGCCGACGGGGTCTCGCTCGCGCCGAAGATCACCGTCGAGGACGCCCGGGTCGACTGGAACGCGCCCGCGATGCGCGTCGACCGGCTGGTGCGCGGCTGCACCCCGGCGCCGGGCGCGTGGACGGTCTTCCGCGGGGAGCGGCTCAAGCTGGTCTCGGTCGCGCCGGTCGCGGACCGGACCGACCTGAAGCCGGGCGACCTGGGCGCGGCCAAGAACAACGTCTACGTCGGCACCGGCTCGCACGCCGTGGAGCTGCTCTGGGTGCAGCCGCAGGGCAAGAAGCCGATGAAGGCCGCCGACTGGGCGCGCGGGGTGCGCATCGCTCCGGGTGAGCGGCTGGGCGGCGGGGCCGACGTAGGCTGATTTCGCAGTTCTCCGCAGTTCTTCGCGTTTTCCCTTTCTGTGTCTTGTCGTTCTTCCCGTAACCCCGGAGCACCTTTCACGTGAGCGAGCAGCCTCGTAGCAAGCCGGCCAAGTCGGCCAAGCCGTACCGCAGGCCCAAGAAGGACCCCGTCCGGATGCTGGCCTTCGAGGTGCTGCGGGCGGTGGACGAGCGCGACGCGTACGCCAACCTCGTGCTGCCGCCGCTGCTGAAGAAGGCCCGCAAGGACGAGACCTTCCAGGCGCGGGACGCGGCGCTGGCCACCGAGCTCGTGTACGGGACCCTGCGCCGCCAGGGCACGTACGACGCGGTCATCAAGGCCTGCATCGACCGCCCGCTGCGCGAGGTCGACCCGCCGGTGCTCGACGTGCTCTCGCTCGGCGCGCACCAGCTGCTCGGGACCCGGATCCCCACCCACGCGGCGGTGTCCGCGAGCGTGGAGCTGGCCCGGGTGGTGCTCGGCGACGGGCGGGCGAAGTTCGTCAACGCGGTGCTGCGCAAGATCTCCGCGCACGACCTCGAAGGGTGGCTGGAGAAGGTCGCCCCGCCGTACGAGGACGACGCCGAGGAGCACCTCGCGGTCTACCACTCGCACCCGAGGTGGGTCGTCAGCGCCCTGTGGGACTCGCTGGGCGGCGGCCGGGCCGGGATCGAGGACCTGCTGGAGGCCGACAACGAGCGGCCCGAGGTCACCCTCGTGGCGCGGCCCGGGCGGTCCACGGCGCAGGAGCTGCTGGAGGCGGTGGGCGAGGACTCGGCGCTGCCGGGACGCTGGTCCCCGTACGCGGTCAGGATGGCCGAGGGCGGCGAACCGGGCGCGCTGGAGGCGGTGCGCGAGGGCCGCGCCGGTGTCCAGGACGAGGGCAGCCAGCTCGTGGCGATGGCCCTGGCGGCCGTCCCGGTCGAGGGACGCGACGAGCGCTGGCTGGACGGCTGCGCCGGACCGGGCGGCAAGGCCGCGCTGCTCGCGGCGCTCGCCGCCCAGCGCGGTGCGTTCCTGCTGGCCTCCGAGAAGCAGCCCCACCGGGCCCGGCTGGTCGAGCGGGCGCTCGCCGGCAACCTGGGCCCCTACCAGGTCATCACGGCCGACGGAACGCGCCCGCCGTGGCTGCCGGGCTCCTTCGACCGCGTCCTGATGGACGTGCCCTGCTCGGGCCTGGGCGCGCTGCGCCGCCGCCCGGAGGCGCGCTGGCGCCGCCGGCCGGAGGACCTGGAGAGCTTCGCGCCGCTCCAGCGCGGGCTGCTGCGCGAGGCGCTCTCGGCCGTCCGGGTGGGCGGCGTCGTGGGCTACGCGACCTGCTCGCCGCACCTGGCGGAGACCCGGGTGGTGGTGGAGGACGTACTGAAGGGACGCGGCGCCGGTGCGGCTCCGATCGCGGCGGAACTGATCGACGCCCGGCCGTACATGCAGGAGGTTCCGGCACTGGGCGACGGCCCGGACGTCCAGCTGTGGCCGCACCTGCACGGCACGGACGCGATGTACCTGGCACTGATCCGCCGGACCGGCTAGGCGGCCCGGCCGCGGCGAGCACGGCCGGGAATCACGCCATTCCTTGTCGTGTATTCCGATAAGGTTTTTGCATGCGCGCAGACCGGTTGGTCTCGCTGGTGCTGCTGTTGCGTCAGCGCGGTCGGCTGACCGCGGACACGCTCGCCCGCGAGCTGGAGGTATCCCCCCGTACGGTGCTGCGCGACATCGAGGCGCTGTCGGCCGCAGGGGTCCCGGTCTACGCGGAACGCGGCCGGCACGGCGGTTTCGCGCTGTCGCCCGGATTCCGCACCGAGCTCACCGGCCTGAACCACGACGAGACCCTCGCCCTGCTGACCGCCGGACCGGGCCGCGGCGAGCAGGCGTTCGGCCTGGGCCCGGAGCTCGCTTCGGCGATGCGCAAGGTGGTCGACGCGCTGCCCGTGAGCCACCTCGCCGCCGCCAACGACGCGGCCCAGCGCTTCCTCGTCGACCCGGAGGCCGACCTGCTCTCGCGCCGGCTGGTCACCGAGGAGGTGCCCGGCGGCACGATGGTCGAGGTCCGGCGCGCGGTGCTCGCCGGACACAAGCTGCGGATCCGCTACGCGGCCACGGGCGAGCAGCCGCAGTGGCGCACGGTGGACCCGATCGGGCTGGTCACCGTAAGGGACCGGGCCTACCTGCTGGCCACGCGAGCGGGCGAGGACCGCACCTACCGGCTGTCGCGCGTGCTGTCCGCCGAGGAACTCCCCGAAGCGGCCGAGCGGCCGAGCCGGGTCGATCTGGACCGGATCTGGCGGGAGCGCTCCGCGCGGTTCCTCTCCGGCGGCGACCACGTCGCCGTGCTGCTCCGGGTGAACCCGGCCCGGCGGGAAGACCTGCTCGACACCGCGCTGGCGGTCCGCGCGGAGGAACCCGACGCGGACGGCTGGCTGCGCCTGGAGGTCACCTTCCAGGACGCACGGCATGCCCGGTGGGCCCTGTGGCAGCTCGGCATGGACGGGGAGGCCCTGGCCCCGCAGTCGCTCCGCACGTGGCTGCGCGACCGCGGCGCGGCGGTCGCGGCGCGCTACGGCGACCCGGGGTGAGGGGTCCGCGACGACCTCCGGGTCAGCCGGCGCGAAGGTCCTCCGCGCGAAGGTCCTCCGCGCGGAGGAGGTCGTCGGCCAGGGAGGCGCGGTCGGCTGCCGAGAGCGGGATCCGGTCGGCCTCGGACAGCAGACGGGCGGCGAGGGGGCCGTCGTCCAGGTGGACGGCCATGGCGGCGCGGAGGACGAGGGCCTTGACGCGGGCCGGGGGCGGGACGTCGAGCGTGTCGGAGGACAGCAGGCGGTCGAGGATCTTGGCGGCGGCCGGGTAGTCCTCTTTGGAGTCTCCGAGCAAGGAGGCCATGTGGAGGGCCTTGGCCACCGGTTCCTTCGGGACCGGTGCGTGGTGGAGGTCCTCGCTGATCGGCTGACCGATGCGAATGCTGTTGCCGCCCGGGTCGGCCATGATGAACTGCCGCACCCCGTAGGTGGTGTCCTTCAGCGGGCCGATCCGGGGGAGGCCGCGGGTCGGGATCCTGCCCAGCTCCTGCTTCAGACCGCCTCGGAACTTCGCGTACAACCCGTCGACGTCGTCGGTCGTGATGTAGCACGCGCCGTACGACCCCGCCGGTTCGAAGCCCTTCAGCGCCATGAACTGCAACTCGACCTCACCGTGCCGCACGACGGCATAGGCGTACGGACGTTCTTGGTAGAACGTGACCTCGAAGCCGATGGCCTTGTAGAAGCCGACCGTCTCGGGGATGGACCTGCAGGGGAGTATCGCCGCCAGTTTCTCGCTCATCCTCCGACCGTAGGGCCGCCCGCCCCAGCTAGTCAAACTTGAATAGCATCCTGTTCTTCCTTTGTCCTCCCCCCGCGATCGCCCCCCTGCACCCCACTTCCGGGGTAGTGGCCGGAAGGCGATTGCGGCATGGCACGCTTGGGGCATGGCCGTTCAGATCAATCCCAGCATCTTGTCCGCCGACTTCGCCCGGCTCGCCGAGGAGGCGAAGGCCGTCCAGGGGGCCGACTGGCTGCATGTCGACGTCATGGACAACCACTTCGTCCCGAACCTCACCCTCGGCGTGCCGATCGTGGAGTCGCTCAGCCGGGCGACGGACATCCCGCTCGACCTGCACCTCATGATCGAAGACCCCGACCGCTGGGCCCCCCAGTACATCGAGGCCGGCGCGGGTTCCGTCACCTTCCACGCCGAGGCCGCCGCGGCGCCCGTACGGCTCGCGCGGGAGATCAGGGCCAAGGGGGCGCGGGCGTCCATGGCGCTGAAGCCCGCGACGCCCATCGAGCAGTACGAGGACATCCTCCCCGAGCTCGACATGCTGCTGATCATGACCGTGGAGCCCGGCTTCGGCGGTCAGCCCTTCCTCGACATCATGCTGCCCAAGATCCGCCGGACCCGGGAACTCATCTCCAAGCACGGTCTGGAGCTGTGGCTCCAGGTCGACGGAGGCGTCTCCGCGACGACCATCGAGCGGTGCGCCGAGGCCGGCGCCGACGTGTTCGTGGCGGGCAGCGCGGTCTACGGAGCGGTCGATCCGGCGGCAGCCGTACGCACGCTGCGTGACCAGGCGGGTGCGGCGGTCGCCGCTGCGCCCTGGGCCTGCAACCACTGAAACAAGGCTTGGTGAACAGCTCGGTGAACGGGAGCTGTCCAGGCTGATCAACGGCCGTCGGATCTGACAGGATGAACGGCGAGTCGAGAGTGTGAACACGATGGTGTGAACAGCAGTGAGGAGAACGCGGTGTCTGCAATGTCGGCGGGACGGTCAGCCCTGCGGATGGGACCCGCGGAGCTGGTGCAGGCGGCGGCCATGGCGCGCCGTTTCTACCTGGAGGGGAAGTCCAAGATCCAGATCGCCGAGGAGTTCGGCGTGAGCCGCTTCAAGGTGGCCCGGGTCCTGGAGACCGCCCTGGAGCGCGACCTCGTACGCATCGAGATCCGCGTACCGGCCGAGCTGGACGCGGAGCGGTCCGACGCGCTGCGCGCCCGGTACGGGCTGCGGCACGCCGTGGTCGTGGAGTCTCCCGCCGATGCCACCGAGGACGCGCCGGACCCGGAGAACCTGGGTGCCGTGGCCGCCGATCTGCTGGGCGAGCTCGTCAACGAGGGCGATGTGCTGGGCCTCGCGTGGGGGCGGTCGACCATCCACATGGCCGCCTCCCTGCACCGGCTGCCTCCCTGCACCGTGGTCCAGCTGACGGGCGTGTACGACGCCGGGACGGCCGAGCGCGGGTCCGTGGAGGCCGTGCGCAGGGCCGCGCAGGTGTCGGGCGGGGACGCCCACCCCATCTACGCACCGATGCTGCTGCCCGATCCGGCCACCGCGGCCGCCCTGCGGAGCCAGACGGGGATCGCGCGGGCCTTCGAGTACTTCGACAAGGTGACCGTCGCCGCCGTCTCCATCGGCTCCTGGGAGCCGGGCATCTCGACCGTCCACGACATGCTGAGCGACGAGGAGCGGGCGCACTACGCCTCGCTGGGCGTTGCCGCCGAGATGTCGGCCCACCTGTTCGATGCCGAGGGGCGCCGGGTCGGGCGGGACCTCGGCGAGCGCTGCATCACCGTGGAGGCGGACCGGCTGCGCCGGATCCCCGAGGTCGTCGCCATCGCCGGCGGGCTGCGCAAGGCGTCCGCGATCGGCGCGGTGCTCCGCTCGGGGCTGGTGACCAGCCTGGTCACCGACACCGCCGTGGCGGACTACCTGCTGACCGAGTCGGAGCCGGGCCTGCGGCCGGCGCTGGAGCGGGCCGACCCCGACGAGTGATTGTTCGGATTGGTCCGATTGTCCGGACGAATGCCGGTCAAACGCGGGCACGCGAGGTTCGCCGATGCGGATGGTGCCGTAATTGAGATCCGAACGGCGGACCGTTCAACGGCCTGCTGGGCGCATACTGGGTTCAATGACAAAGTCCGCAGTACCTCGCCGCCATCTGCCGTCCAGCCCGTTCAAGGCCCCCGTGGAAGCGCCGCTCCGGCACTTCAACGTCGGCGACCGGGTTTCTCACGACGAGCACGGCCTCGGCCGTGTCGTCGCCATTGAGGAGGGGATCGCTGTCCTCGTCGAATTCGGGCCTGAGGTCCGCAAGCGCATCCTGAGTCCGTACACCAAGATGTCCGCCCTCTGAAGACACCGCGCGATTCGCGGGAGAATCGGATATTTGGCACGATCGGTGCATGATCTTTCGGAACGTGCCCCGATCGTTGCTGCGTGTGCTGGGGGCTGTGTTCCTCTGCGCGGCGCTGGTCGGTGCGGTGGGTTGCAGCGGGAAGAAACCCGCGCCTGCCGCCGCCACCAGTACGAGCGCGAGCGCCGGCTCCGGCGTTGACGTTGCCCCGAGCGGGGCGGCGAGTTCCGCCGTGCCGACGCCCGGATGGGCGAAGGACATGGCGACGGTACGGGCCTCGGCATTGCCGCAGCAGGCCCGGGACGTGCTGGCGCTGATCGACAAGGGCGGGCCGTACCAGTACCGGCAGGACGGGACCGTCTTCGGCAATTTCGAGAAGGCCCTGCCGCAGAAGAAGCGCGGCTACTACCACGAGTTCACCGTGAAGACGCCCGGTGAGCGGGACCGTGGGGCCCGGCGGATCGTGACCGGTGGGGGCGGGGAGTTCTTCTACACGGACGACCACTACGAGACCTTCAAGGCGGTTCTCCGATGACCTTGGACCCGCGACCCCTGGCCCCCGCGCTCGAAGCGGCCGAGGCCGCCGGCTGGGCGACCGTACGGCTGGATCTGGACGGCGTACGGAGCAAGGCGGAGCTGATGCGGCGGTGCGGGGGCGCGCTGCGGGTTCCCGAGTACTTCGGGGGGAACTGGGACGCGCTGGCCGATGCGCTGAAGGATCTGTCGTGGTTGCCGGCTGCGCCGGGGCGGCTCCTGGTCGTGACCTCCTGGCGGGGCTATGCGGAGGCTCGGCCCGCGGACTGGGAGACGCTGCGGGAGGTGCTGGAGGAGGCCGTCGACTTCTGGCGGGCCGAGGCAGAGGGCGAGGACGGTGCGGCCGCGCCGGGGTTGACGGTGCTGCTCGCCGAGTCCGGCCCGGGGCCGGCTGCCGGGGCTCCGCCCCGGACCCCGCGCCTCAAACGCCGGCGAGGCTGATTTTGCCCCGGCGGGGCTGGGATGGTGCGGCGGGGCATAGATCGGGGCTCCGCCCCGGACCCCGCGCCTCAAACGCCGGCGGGGCTGGATGGGCCCGGCGGGGCCCAGGGGGCTCCGCCGGGGTGGTGGATCAGGACTTCGGGATCCAGGGTGGGGTTTGGCCCCAGGACCAGACCGGGATGTCGGCCGCGTCGACCGGGGGCGGGTTGGGGCCCGAGTAGATCAGGGCCATGCGGGTGCCCCACTCGATGTAGTACGCGAAGACAGCGCGGAACTCCGGGTCCGTGGGCAGGCCCACCTCGTCGGCCGTGTCCGTCAGGAGGTCCACCCAGCGGCGGCGCTGCTGTTCGGTGATGCCGCGGCCCAGGTGTTTGGTGGCCATGTGCTGGTGGCCGCCGTGGGACGCGGTGTACTGCTTCGGGCCGCCGAAGACCTCCGCCAGCCAGACCGCCACGTGCTGGGGGTGCTCGGAGTCCATGCCCGCGAAGACCGGGGCCAGGATCTCGTCCTGCAGGGCGTGGGCGTAGAAGACGTCGGTGAGGCGGTTCATCGCCTCCTCGCCGCCCATCCACTCGTAGATCGTGGGCGTGGTGTCCGGTGTGGTGTCCGGTGTGGTGCTCATGACGGGGTGGAAGCCTTTCCGGGGCCGGCCACCTTGGTGACGAGGTAGTGCTGCATTTCCTCGATGGCCGTGACGTACGGGCGGATCGCGCTGAAGAACGCGGGGAAGTGCTCGCCCTTGCGGAATCCGTTCAGGTGGGCGTCGATCGAGGTCCAGCGGATGCGAAGGATGTAGCGCTCGGGTTCTTCTTCGCAGCGGGCGAGTTCGTAGTCGATGCACTCCGGCGAGGCGGACAGGGACTCGGAGGCCCTGGCGTACGCGTCCTCGAAAGCCGGCTGATCGTCCAATGCGATCCGGTAACGGATGTATTCGACGGTGGTGGTCATGGTGCGGGCCTCTCCCTGGGGTCGGGCGTTGATCGCCGGTGGTCCGTGTCAGGCTTGCGCGATCTTGCGGGCGCCGGGAGATCTTTCGCCGTTATGACCCGGACTTCTGGGAGTCGGTGAGGTCCGGACCCTCTGCGCGGACCTGCTGGACCCGGTCCAGGGACTCGCGCAGGTCCGTCAGCCAGGTGTCGGTGTTGCGTCCGACCAGCCGGACGCACCAGGCCAGGGCGTCGGCGCGGCTGCGGGCGACGCCGCCCGCGACCAGGGTGTCGAGGACCTGGCGCTCGGGCTGGCGCAGGCGGGTCATGACGGGGACCGCGAGGTGGGTGAAGAGGGTCCGCTCCTCGCCCGACTGGGCGGCCCAGGACACCTTGCGGCGGTAGAGCTCCTCCGCCTCCCGGGCCACCTCGACGCGCTGTTCCCGGGTGCGCTCGCGGAAGGCCGCCACCGATTCGGTCGCGGGTATCTCACCGACGACGGTGATCTCCTCCCGGTCGACCGTGACCGAGAGGAGCGACTCGTAGACGTCCACCGGCAGCCGCTCGGCGAACCAGGAGCGGAGCTGCTCGTTCTGCTCGGATGTAATCATGTAATCAACGGTGCGTCCGGGCAGCGCTTGATCGCAAGGGGGTCGGCGCGCTGTTCGCTCTCAGCCCATCGAGCGGTAGCGGTGGATCAGGGAGACCGCCATGGCTCCCTCGCCCACGCCCGAGGCGACGCGTTTGACCGAGTGGGCCCGTACGTCCCCCGCCGCGAAGACGCCCGGGACGCTGGTCTCCAGCGGGTACGGGGCGCGCTCCAGGCTCCATTCCGCCGGGAGTTCGCCGCCGTTGGAGATCAGGTCCGAGCCGGTGAGCACGAAGCCGTACTCGTCCCGCTCCACCACCCCGGCCAGCCACCCCGTGTGCGGGCGGGCGCCGATGAAGGTGAACATGAAGCGGGCCGGGATCTCCTTGTCCTCGCCGGTCTCGGAGTCGTGCAGGGTCAGCCGTTCGAGGTGGTCCTCGCCGTGCAGGCGGACGACCGTCGTGCGGACCCGCACCTCGATGTTGGGGGTGCGCTCGATCTCGTCGATCAGGTAGCGGGACATGCTGTCGTCGAGCGAGGCCGCGCGGACCAGGATCGTGACCCGGGCGGCGTACTTGGCGAAGTGCACGGCGGCCTGGCCGGCCGAGTTGGCCCCGCCCACGATGAACACGTGCTGCGAGATGCACGCCGAGCTCTCCGTGGTCGCCGCGCCGTAGTAGAGCCCGGCGCCCTCGAAGCGGTCGGCGCCCGGGGCGTCCAGGCGGTTGTACGAGACCCCGGTCGCCAGGAGCACCGTCTCGGCGCTGATCTCCGTACCGTCCGCCAGGGTCAGGATCTTCGCCGGGTCGTCACGGGTCAGCGAGGTCACCTCCACCGGGTGCAGGATCTCGGCTCCGAAGCGGGAGGCCTGGATGGTGGCGCGGCGGGTCAGGTCGCCGCCGGAGAGGCCCGAGGGGAAGCCGAGGTAGTTCTCGATCAGGCTGGAGGTGCCCGCCTGGCCGCCCGGGGCTCGGGAGTCCAGCATGAGCGTGGACAGGCCCTCGGAGGCCGAGTAGACGCCGGCCGCCAGGCCCGCCGGGCCCGCGCCGACGATGACGCACTCGTAGTGCGGGCGCGAGGCGGTGGTGGCCAGTCCCAGGCGCTGGGCGAGCTGCGTGTCAGTCGGCGCGGAGAGCACCGAGCCGTCCGGGAAGCGGACCAGGGGCAGCGCGGCGTCGGGCTGGGCGGCGGCGATCACGGTCAGCGCCTCGGGGTCCCGCTCGACGTTGAGGAAGCGGAAGGGCTGGCCGTTGCGGGTGAAGAAGTCCCGGACGGCGTGGGTGCCGGGGGAGACCAGGTGACCCGCGACGATGATCCCGTCGTACGCCGGGCGGTAGGTGGCGAGCCAGTCGGAGAGCAGGTCGTCCAGGACCGGGAAGAGCCGCTCGTGCGGCGGGTCCCAGGGCTTGAGCAGGTAGTAGTCCAGGCGGACCCGGTTGATGGCGGTGATCGCCGCGTCCGTCTCGGCGTACGCGGTGAGGAGCACGCGGCGGGCGTCGGGGAACCGGCTGACGGCCTCCAGCAGGAACTCGACCCCGGTGACGTCCGGCATCCGCTGGTCGACGAGGAAGAGCGCCGGGTCGTGGCCGCGCTCGTCGAGGGAGTCCAGGATCTTGAGGGCGTCGGCGGCCGAGGAGGCGCCGAGCACCCGGTAGCGGTCTCCGTACGCGCTGCGCAGGTCGCGGCGGACGGCGCGCAGCACCTGCGGGTCGTCGTCCACGGCGAGGATGACGGGCTTGCGGTTCTCCGCGCGCGCCGCGGCTTCGGCGGTCGCGGCGGGGGTGCTCGTGGGCGCAGAGCTCGTGGCGGTGCTGCTCGCGGGCGCCGTGCCGGCGGCGGCGCTCTCCGGGGCCGCGCTCACGCCGGGTCCAGCATCAGCTTGTCGGCGTAGCACCAGGCCCAGTCCTCGCCCGGCTCGTGGGAGGCCGCGATCGGGTGCGCGGTGGTCCCGTAGTGCCGGGTGGCGTGACGGTTCTTCGAGGAGTCGCAGCAGCCGACGTGTCCGCAGCTCAGGCACATCCGCAGGTGCACCCAGGTGTCACCGGAGACGAGGCACTCCTCGCAGCCCTCGGTGCCGGGTTTCACCGGACGTATCGACTCGATGTGGGTGCACAACAGGTCCATCGTCATCGTCCCCGTCCCTCTCTCGCGCTCTCGTGCTTCGCGCCCGTGATTGCAGCGCGCCCGTGATTCACGGCGCGTCCAGACCATAAGGCGGGGCCCCGGCGACGGTTCAGGGATTCGGCCGAAGTCAGGTAGTCCGTCGGCTACTTCATGAACTCGCCGGACGACTTCCTGAGGTGCCCCCACGACCTGGTCGACTACCTCACGAAGTCGCATACCAGCGCTTTGACGGCAGCCCCGGGCGCGGCCAGTGTGGGGGACGCCAACGACAACAGGCGGCGCCTGGAGGAATCCGTGAGCAGAAAGATTCTGGTCATTGTCTCCGAACACGGTTACTGGGCCGAAGAACTGATCGGCCCCGTATCCCAGTTCGACGAGCAGGGCTATGAAGTCGTATTCGCCACGCCGACCGGAAAGCGTGCCCACGCTCTCCCGCCGAGCCTCGACGCGAACTACATCGATCCTCCGCTGGGACGCTCGGTCACCACCGAGGAGAACGCCCGGCTGGGCCGGGAGTTCGAGCAGTCGAGCCGGCTCGACTCCCCCCTCGACATCGAAGCGTGGGCCCCCGAGCGCCCGTACACGAGCGACTCGGCCTATCTGCCCAAGCTGGAGCAGTACCACCGCGATCTGGACAAGCTCCAGGCCGACATCGCCGGTTTCGACGCGGTGCTCATCGTGGGCGGCAGCGGTCCGATCGTCGACCTCGCCAACAACGAGCGCGTGCACGCCCTGATCCTCGCCTTCAAGAACGCGGGCAAGGTGGTCGCGGCCGAGTGCTACGGCGTCGCCTGCCTGGCCTTCGCCCGGGACTGGGGCGACCGCCGCAGCATCATCTGGGGCAAGCACGTGACCGGCCACTGCAAGGAGTACGACTACAAGGACGGCACCGGATTCCTCGGCACCGATTTCAACATGGGGCCGCCGCCGTATCCGCTGGAGTACATCCTGCGCGATGCGACCGGGCCGCGCGGTGCGTACCACGGGAATTTCGGTCACCCCCTCTCGGTCATCGTCGACTTCCCGTTCGTGACCGGTCGTTCGACCCCCGACTCGTATCTCACGGGGCAGAAGATCGTGGAAGTCCTGGAGAACGGTCTCACCCGGTACGGCTGGTAATTCCGATACCCGCGGGAAGAGGAGGGGGAGTTCGATGAGTTCTGGAGCCACTCCCGGACGGGAAAGGCTGATCGACCAGTTCAAGGCCGACGGCCTGAACGTCATGTTCGGAAATCCGGGTACGGTGGAACAGGGATTCCTCGACGCGGTCGACGCGGCGGAGGACTTCCACTACGTCCTCGCCCTCCAGGAGACGGTGGCCGCCGGGATCGCCGACGGCTACGCCCGCGCCACCGGCGGGGCGGCGCTGCTCCAGCTCCACTCCGGGGTGGGGCTGGGCAACGGCATCGGCATGCTCTACCAGTCGCTGCGCGGCCACACCCCGCTCGTCGTGGTCGCCGGCGACGCCGGGGTGCGCTACGACGCCATGGACGCGCAGATGGCGTCCGACCTCGTGGCGATGGCGAAGCCGGTGACCAAGTACGCGACCCGGGTCACCGACCGGCACTCCGTGCTCCGCACGATCCGCCGGGCGGTGAAGATCGCCCTGACCCCGCCGCGCGGCCCGGTGTTCGTGGCGCTGCCGATGGACGTGCTGGACGAGCTCAACTCCGAGCTCGTGCTGCCCGCCACGGTGCCGCTCACGGACGTGGCGCCCTCGCCCGCCTCGGTGGGGCGGGCGGCCGAGCTGCTGGCCTCCGCCCAGCGGCCGGTCGTCCTCGTCGGGGACGGGGTCGCGCTCTCCGGGGCGCAGCGCGAACTCGTCGCCGTCGCCGAGCTGCTCGGCGCCGACGTGTACGAGGTCGACTCCTCCGAGGTGAACATCGCGGCCTCGCACCCGCTGCGCCGCGGTCAGACGGGCCACATGTTCGGCCCGCACAGCAGGGAGCTGATCGGGAACGCGGACGGGGTGCTGATCGTCGGCACCTACGTCTTCCCCGAGGTGTTCCCGGAGCTGGAGAGCCCCTTCCGGGCCGGCGCGCGGGTCGTGCACATCGACCTGAACGCCTACGAGATCGCCAAGAACCATCCGGTGGACCTCGGGCTCGCCGCCGATCCCCGGCAGGCGCTGCGCGCGCTGGCCGGCGTACTGGAACGGCTGCTCACCCCCGCGCAGCGGGCAGCGGCGGCCGGGCGGCTGGACGCACGGGCCCGGGAGCGGGTGCGGGCGGGCCAGGCCGAGCGGGAGGCGATGGATGCGGACGGTTCGCCGATGGCTGTCTTCCTGCGGACCCTGGCCGAGCGCACGGGCGGGGACCTGATCGTCTTCGACGAGGCGCTGACCACCTCCCCGCTGGTCACCCGGTACCTGCCGCCGGAGCGGCCGGGCGACTACCACCTCACCCGGGGCGGTTCGCTGGGCGTGGGCTTCCCGGGCGCGGTCGGCGTCAAGCTGGCCCGGCCGGAGCGGCTCGTCGTCGGGTTCGCCGGCGACGGCGGCTCGATGTACACCTACCAGGCGCTGTGGACCGCGGCCCGGCACGGCATCGAGGCCAAGTTCGTGGTCTGCAACAACCGCAAGTACCGGCTGCTGGACGACAACATCGCCCAGTACTGGCGGGAGCGGGAGATTCCGCAGCACGGCTTCCCGGGCTCCTTCGACCTCTCGCACCCCGAGATCGACTTCGCCGCCCTGGCCCGGTCGCTCGGGGCGGGCGGGATGCGGGTGGAGAAGCCCGACGAGGCGATCGCCGCGGTGGGGCGGATGCTCGCCCATCCCGGGCCGTTCCTCGTGGACGTGCAGATCTGACGCACCGCGCCCCTCGCACCACGCCCCTCATCCGCACGGACAGACAGGAGGAGACCGCATGCCCGCCGAGCGGCTGACCGAGGACGCGATCCGCGCCTTCGCCGAGAAGTGGTACGTGGCCCTGGACCAGCACGTCCAGCCGGACCAGGTGCTGGCCCTGATCACCGAGGACCTGGAGTTCAAGGTCCCGGAGGACACCTTCCTCGGCCACCAGGGCTTCGGCCGCTGGTACGAGGCGGTCACGAACCGCTTCTTCGACGAGGTGCACACGGTCACGAAGGTGGAGCCCGTCATCGAGGGCGACCGGGCGATCGTCCGGGTCCTCGTCAACTGGCAGGCCAAGATCTGGGACCCGCCGGCCGCCCGCAGCGTGTGGCTGGGCTTCGACGCCGACCAGACCTGGACCCTGGTCGCCGGCCCCGACGGGCCGCTGATCCGGCAGTACACCGTCAACGAACTGGCGCCCATGCCCGGTTCCGCCTCCCTCTGAGCGCCGAAGGAGAAGCGACGATGACCGAAGTGACACGGGAGCGGGTCGAAGCGGCGTACCGCGCCCTCGGCTCCGGCGACCGGGCCAGGATCCTGGAGTACTACGCCGAGGACCTGCGCTGGCAGGTCCCCGGCAACCACCCGCTCGCCGGCTGGTACGAGAGCCTGGACGCGTTCCTGGAGCTGATGGGCCAGACCCACAAGCTCACGGGCGGCACCTTCCGCATGGACATCGAAGCGGTCCTCGTCGGCGAGGACTGCAGCGCCGACGTCTGCCGCAACGTCGCCGTGCGCGGCGGCGCCGACGCGTCGAGCGGGTCCCCGTACGAGCGGATGGACTACCCGGTCTTCCACTTCATGCGCTGGCGCGACGGCCGGATCGTCGAGGGCCACGACGGCCTGTTCGGCGACACGGCCACGGCCTTCAGCCAGTTCTGGGCGCCCTTCGCGCCCGACGGAACCCGCAGGGACCAGTAGGGGGTTGAGCGCCATGGACGCGCGGCAGATCTTGCAGAAGTACTACGAGTACGCGAACGCCGGTGACTGGGACAGCTGGTGCGACCTGTTCGCCGAGGACCAGGTCATGGACGAGCAGCTCGCCGGCCACATCGAGGGCCTGGAGACGCTGCGGTCGATGATGAAGGGCATGGGGACGATGTACCGGGTCTTCCGCAACGAGCCCGTGCACTTCCTCGTCGACGGGGAGAAGGCCGCGGCCGTCTCCCACCTGACCGCGGTCACCCCCTCCGGGGAGGAGATCGAGGCCGAGGTCATGAACTTCTTCCGGATCGTGGACGGAAAGATCGCCTACATGGCGAACTACCACGACACGGTTCCCTTCCAGGTGCTCGGCCAGGGCTGAGGGGGCGCGCGATGGCCGTGGATGAGTACGACTACATCGTCGTGGGATCCGGCACCGCCGGCAGCGTCCTCGCGAACCGCCTCTCCGAGGACCCGGACGTCAGCGTCCTGGTCCTGGAGGCGGGAGCGGGCCGCATCCCTCCCGAGGTGGACGATCCGTCCTCCTGGTACAAGCTGCTCGGCGGGCCCGTCGACTGGGGTTACACCAGCGTCCCGCAGCCCGGCCTGGACGGCCGCCGCACGTACGAACCGCGCGGCAAGGCCCCCGGCGGCAGCAGCAACCTCTACATCATGATGCACATCCGGGGCCACGCCTCGGACTTCGACAACTGGGCCTACCAGGGCGCGGCCGGCTGGGCGCACGAGGACGTGCTGCCCTACTTCTCGCTGCTGGAGGGCCAGGAAGACGCCACCGCGCCGACCACCGGCACCCGCGGGCCGCAGCGGATCACCCACGCCGGGCGGCACGGCCCCAACCCGGTCTCCCGCGCCTTCATCGACGCCGCCGTCGAGCTCGGCCACGAGGAGATCGCCGACTTCAACACCGACGGGCCGCGGCGCGGGCTCTTCGGCACCGGCTGGCACCACATCGACGTGGCCGACGGCCGTCGCCAGGGCGTCCTCGCCACCTATCTGGAACCGGCCCTGGACCGCTCCAACCTGACCCTGCGCACCAGTGCGCAGAGCACCCGGCTGCTCTTCGACGGGGACACCTGCACGGGCGTGGAGTACGTCCAGCTCCAGGCCCCCGCGGAGATACCGGGCCGGACCGTGCGCGACGGGCACAGCACCGCGTCCGAGCCCGGGCTGCACACCGTACGGGCCCGCCGGGAGGTGATCGTGGCCGCCGGGGCGATCGAATCGCCGAAACTGCTGCTGCTCTCCGGGATCGGGCACCCCGAGCAGCTGCGCGAGCACGGCATCGGGACGGTCGCGGAGCTGCCCGGGGTCGGCGAGAACTTCCACAACCACGTACTGACCGGGCTGATGGCCGAGGTCACCCAGGAACTGCCGCCGCCCGCACAGAACTTGTCCGAGAGCGCGCTGTTCCTCTCCTCCCGGCCCGGACTGCCCGCGCCGGACCTGCAGATCGCCTTCGTCCACGTGCCGTTCGACGTGATCGTCGGCCAGGACCACCCGAACACCGTGTCCATCCTGCCCGGCGTCGTCCGTCCCGTCTCGCGGGGCTGGATCAAGCTGGCGAGCGCCGATCCGCTGGCCCACCCGCTGATCCACCCGAACTATCTGGGCGACCGCTGGGACCTGGAGCGGATGGTCCAGGGCGTCAAGACCGCCCGGGAGCTCTTCGCGACCTCCGCCTTCTCGCCCTGGTACAAGCAGGAGCTCCAGCCCGGACCGGGCTACGTGTCCGACGAGGACCTGCGCACCTTCGTGAAGCAGAACTCGGAGAGCTACCACCACCAGGCCGGCTCCTGCCGCATGGGCATCGACGACCTCTCCGTCGTCGACCCCGAACTGCGGGTGCACGGCGTACGGAACCTTCGGGTCGTCGACGCGAGCGTGATGCCCGCCGTCCCGTCGGGCAACTGCCACACCGCCATCGCGATGATCGCCGAGCGCGCGGCGGACTTCCTGAAGGGGGTGTCCCGTGCCTGATGTGGTCCTGCGCGAGGGTGCGCTGACCGGAACCCGGATCGCGGTCCTGGTCGAGAGCGACTTCTACGAGCCGGAGATCTTCTACTACGGCCACCGGTTCGCGGAGGAGGGAGCCGAGGTCGACTTCCTGACCCGGCTGTGGGGCAACGACTCCATCACCTTCTCCGGGCACGAGTACCGGGCGCCGTTCACCGCCGACAAGTCCCTGGAGGGGCTGAGCGACGAGGAACTGCGCCGGTACGCGGCGATCATCGTGCCCTCGGGCATGGTGGCCGACCGGCTGCGCTACACCGAGGACGTGGACGTGCTGGCCCCGGCGACGGAGCTGCTGCGCAGGGCCTTCGAGGAGCCGACCGTCCTCAAGGGGATCATCTGCCACGGCATGTGGCTGGCCGCCTCGATCCCGGACAAAGTGCGCGGCCGCAAGGTCGTCTGCCACAACAACCTCATCGGCGACGTCCGGAACATGGGCGGCGAGTACGTGGACGAGGACGTGGTGGTCGACGGTGACCTGGTCACCGGCCGCACCGGGGCCCACCACCACCTGTTCGCCCGCCGGATCATCGAGCTGATCGCCGCCGACCGGGGCGCGCGGGGCGCGCGGGGCGCTCGTGGCGCGGGGAGCGCGCCGGGCGCGCGGGGTACTGCCTGATGGCCCCGTTGGTCTGGTCGCACGTGGGCCTGAACTGCGCCGACCAGAAGACCACCGAGGACTTCTACACCCGGTACTTCGGCTTCACCCGGGCCCGGGTGGTCGACCTCGGAGACGCACAGATCATCTTCCTGCGCCAGGGGGACGCGTACCTGGAGCTCTTCGCGGCGGGCACCGAGCAGGCGGACCCGGCCCTCCACGACGGGCCGGCGGCGCCGGGCCGGATGCGGCACCTGGCCTTCCAGACCGACAGCGTGGACGCCTTCCTGGCCACGCTCGGCGAAGCGGCCGAAGTGACCCTGGGACCACTGGACTTCGACGACTTCATCTGCGGGTGGCGGACCGTGTGGGTCCGCGATCCCGACGGGGTGATCGTCGAGGTCAGCCAGGGATTCGAGGACGAACACGGTCAACACGACAAGGACGGTGCATGACATGGCGGACGCCGTGAGCTTCTCCTTCTCCGACACGATCGCCGGCTACGTCGGCCGCTTCGACTCCGGTTCCCGGCTGCTGCGGCTGAAGACCTCGGACGGCCGGGAGTTCGACGTCTCCCTGGCCGGGGACCCCAGCGCCGAGCTGGTCCGCAACCTGGACGAGCCGTACATCGACGCCTCCGGGCACATCGACGAAATGCTCTCGCCGGGACGGTTCCTCTACGTCTACGGGGTGCACTACCCCGAGCAGGGCGGCCGCTTCGAGGCCAAGCGCCTGGTGTTCCTGGGCCGCGGGGCCGAGGACTACCGCTTCGAGGAGCCCAGCTGGTGGATCAAGCAGATCGAGTCGCTGGCCGACTTCTACAAGCGGGCGCAGTTCGGCGACGGGCCGGTGGACTTCACCGAGTACCGCACCGAGATCCGGCTCGGCGGTGACAAGACCGCCAGCCACGTCCAGGAGACCGACACGATCTCCCGCCTGGTCTACGGCATGGCCTCGGCCTACCTGCTGACCGGCAAGGACGAGTACCTGGAGGTCGCCGAGCGCGGCACCGAGTACCTGCGCAAGCACATGCGCGTCGTGGACGGCGAGGAGGACGTGGTCTTCTGGTACCACGGCATCAGCGTCGACGGGGACAGCGAACGCAAGCTGTTCACCTCGGAGTTCTCCGACGACTACGACGCGATCCCGATGTACGAGCAGATCTACGCGCTGGCCGGCCCGATCCAGACCTACCGGGTCACCGGCGACATCCGGATCAAGAACGACGCGGACGCCACCATCCGGCTGTTCGACAAGTTCTTCAAGGACCCGGAGCAGGGCGGCTACTACTCGCACATCGACCCGATCCTCTTCAGCGCCGACCACGAGTCCCTCGGGGAGAACGCGGAGCGCAAGAACTGGAACTCGGTCGGCGACCACGCCCCCGCGTACCTGATCAACCTGTACCTCGCGACCGGGGAGCAGCGCTACGCGGACTTCCTCGAGTACACCTTCGACACGATCGCGGACAAGTTCCCGGACTACAAGAATAGCCCCTTCGTCCAGGAGCGCTTCTTCCGCGACTGGTCCCACGACACCGCGCACAGCTGGCAGCAGAACCGTGCCGTCGTCGGCCACAACCTCAAGATCGCCTGGAACCTGATGCGGATGAACTCGCTGAAGGCCAAGCCGGCCTACGAGGAGCTCGCCCGCAAGATCGGCGAGATCATGCCGGCCGTCGGCAGCGACGTGCAGCGCGGCGGCTGGTACGACGTGGTCGAGCGCGTCAAGTCGGGCGACGAGGAGACGTATCGTTTCGCCTGGCACGACCGCAAGGCCTGGTGGCAGCAGGAGCAGGCGATCCTCGCCTACCTCATCCTGAACGGCACCGTCGGCGGTGACGGCTTCCTGCGCGAGGCCCGCCAGGCGGAGGCCTTCTACAACACCTTCTTCCTCGACCACGACGAGGGAGCCGTCTACTTCAACGTCCTGGCGAGCGGGACCCCGTACCTGCTCGGGACCGAGCGGCTCAAGGGCAGCCACTCGATGTCCATGTACCACTCGGCGGAGCTCTGCTACCTGTCCGCCGTCTACAACAACCTGCTCATCAACGGCCGGGAGATGGACTTCCACTTCCAGCCCGACCCGACGAACCTGCCCGACCGCGTGCTGCGCGTCTCGCCCGACCTGCTCCCCGCCGGCTCGGTGCGGATCGCGTCCGTCGAGATCGACGAGAAGCCGTACACGGACTTCGACGCCGACGGACTCACCGTCCGGCTGCCCGACGTCCAGGGCCGGGTCAAGGTCAAGGTCCGGCTGCGCCCGACCGCCCAGTAGCGCTCAACGGGGGCGCCCCACTCAGAGGGGAAAGCAATGACCCTGAACGTGAAGGAACGCCGCAACAAGGCGGGCACCGTACTCGTCGCCACCGGCGAGATCAACAGCGAGACCTCCGGAGCGCTGCTGCAGACGCTGCTGCCGCTGGTCCGCGAGGGCAGGCCGCTGCGCATCGATCTGACGGCCGTCACCTACGTCTCCAGCGCCGGGCTGCGCACCCTGCTCGTCGTCTACCGCGAGGCCCAGCACGCCGGGGTCGCCGTCACCCTCTACGGGGTGAGCGAGGAAGTCCGGTTCGTCATGTCGGCCACCGGCTTCCTCGACTTCTTCTCCACCGGCGAGGCCGAGGCGGCCGCCGCCAAGACGGCCGCCAGGACCGCCGCCAAGACGGCCGCCAAGGCCGCGCGATGAGCGAGCCGGCGTCCGAACAGGTGCTGCGCGTCGACGCGTACCCGACCCACGAGGTGGGCGGGTACCGCGTCCGCGCCGGCAAACCGTTCCCCTTCGGGGCCAACGTGGTCCCCGGCGGGGTCAGCTTCTCCGTCTTCTCCGACCAGGCCACCTCCATGACCCTGGTCATCTACCAGCGCGGAGAGCCCGAGCCGATGGCCGAGCTGGAGTTCCCCCAGGAATTCCGCACCGGCAGCGTCTTCGCCATGACGGTCTTCGGCCTCGACCACGAGAACATCGAGTACGGCTACCGGGCCGACGGACCCTACGACCCGGTCACCGGCCACCGCTTCGACGCCCGCCAGGTGCTCTCCGACCCGTACGCCCGGCTGATCGCCGGCCGCGACGTGTGGGGCGTGGAGCCGGACCGCAGCCGCGGCTACCAGTACCGCTCCCGCGTCTGCCTCCAGGACTTCGACTGGGGCGACGACACCCCGCTGGGCATCCCCGCCGAGGACCTCGTCGTGTACGAGACCCACGTGCGCGGCTTCACCCGGCACCCCTCCTCGCAGGTCACCGCCCCCGGCACCTTCGCGGGGCTGCGGGAGAAGATCCCGTACCTGAAGGAGCTCGGGATCAACTGCATCGAACTGCTGCCGGTGTTCGAGTTCGACGAGAGCGACAACCCGCGCACCAACCCGGAGACCGGCGAGCAGCTCTTCGACTACTGGGGCTACAACACCGTCTCCTTCTTCGCCCCCAAGGCCGGCTACGCGGCCACCGGACGCTACGGCATGCAGGGCGACGAGTTCCGCACCCTGATCAAGGACCTGCACGCGGCCGGCATCGAGGTCATCCTCGACGTCGTCTTCAACCACACGGCCGAGGGCAACGAGCAGGGCCCCACCATCTCCTTCAAGGGGCTCGACAACGCCACGTACTACATGCTCACGCCCGAGGGGTACTACTTCAACTTCAGCGGCACCGGCAACACCGTCAACTGCAACCACCCCGTCGTGCGCAACTTCGTCCTCGACTGCCTGCGCCACTGGGTCGCCGACTACCACATCGACGGTTTCCGCTTCGACCTCGCGGCCATCCTCGGCCGCTCCCCGGACGGCACCCCGCTGCCCAACCCGCCGCTGCTGGAACTGCTCGCCTACGACCCGGTGCTGCGGCACACCAAGCTCATCGCCGAGGCCTGGGACGCCGGCGGCCTCTACGAGGTCGGCAACTTCCCGGCGTACGGACGCTGGGCGGAGTGGAACGGCAAGTACCGCGACACCGTACGCAGCTTCCTCAAGGGCGACCCCGGGATCACCGGGGAACTCGCCACCCGCATCGCCGGCTCGCCCGACCTCTACTCCACCCGCGGGACCTCGGCCTCGGTCAACTTCCTGACCGCGCACGACGGGTTCAGCCTGGCCGACCTGGTCTCGTACAACGACAAGCACAACGAGGCCAACGGCGAGGGCAACAACGACGGCGGCAACGACAACGCGAGCTGGAACTGCGGGGCCGAGGGACCGACCGACGATCCCGAGGTCAACGCGCTGCGGCTGCGCCAGATGAAGAACGCCCTGGCCATCCTCTTCACCAGCCAGGGCATCCCGATGCTGCTCTCCGGCGACGAGGTGGCGCGCACCCAGCAGGGCAACAACAACACGTACTGCCAGGACAACGAACTGTCCTGGTTCGACTGGAGCCAGGTCGACGAGAACTCCGAACTGCTCAGGTTCACCCGGGAGATGATCGCCTTCCGCAAGCGCCACCGCGAGCTGCGCTCCACCTCGCACCCCACCGGACAGCTCCGGGACACCCTCGGGCTGCCCGACATCAGCTGGCACGGGGAGCGGGCCTGGCAGCCCGACTGGTCGGCGGAGAGCCGGCTGCTGGCGGTCGCCCGCTGCGGCACCGGTGACGACGACGTGGTGTACGCGGCCATGAACTCCCACTGGGAAGCGCACGACCTGGAACTGCCCGCCCTCCCGGGCGGCCGCAGCTGGCACCTCTTCGCGGACACCGGGGCCGAGGCCCCGTACGACATCCGCACCCCCGGCGCCGAACTCGAACTGGAGAACGCCGGGAAGTACCTGATCGGTCCGCGCTCGGTCGTGATCCTGGTCGGCCGCACGCCCGACG
Source organism: Streptomyces stoeckheimensis (assembly GCF_045822005.1). Lineage (NCBI taxonomy): Bacteria > Bacillati > Actinomycetota > Actinomycetes > Kitasatosporales > Streptomycetaceae > Streptomyces > Streptomyces stoeckheimensis. The sequence continues at coordinate 7,299,700 of NZ_CP169550.1, forward strand.
CCGAGCTCTAGCCCACGGCCGAGCCCGGGCCCACGGCCGCTCATGCCCGCGGCCGAGCTCCGGCCCATGCACCGAAGGAGACCTGACATGCCGCTTTCCGTGTCCCTGAGCATCGAGGGCGACACCACCGTGATCGAGCTGGAGGGCGAACTGGACGCCAAGACCGCGCCGGACTTCCACCAGACCATCGAGAAGGCCGCCGGCCACGGCACCAGCACCGTCGAGATCCGCATGGCCGGCGTCGGCTACATGGCCAGCGCCGGACTGCGCTCCCTGGTCTTCGCCCAGCAGAAGGTGGGGGAGCACGTCACCATCAAGGTGGTCGGCGCCATCGAGCCCGTGTCCCGGACCATCCGGACGGCCGGACTCGACCGCAGCATCGTGCTCTCCGACGACTGAGTCCGATGGACGAGGCCGTCAAGACGGCGAGGATGTCCGCCGAGCTGGAAGTGCCCGCCACCCTGGGGGCACTGGGCGACATCGCCGCGCTGGTCCTGCGGCTGGCCGGAAGCGCGGGATTGGGCAAGGGTGCCTCGTACCGCATCCGGCTGGCCGTGGACGAGCTGGCCACCAACATCGTGATGCACGGGTACCGGGGCGGCGACGGACGGATCACCGTCCGGGGCCGCTCCGGGCCGGGCCGGGTACGGATCTCCATCGAGGACCGCGCCCCGGCCTTCGACCCCGTCCAGGGGCGACTGCCGCCCGAGCCGCACACCGCTCCCGAGCGGCGGCGGATCGGCGGACTCGGCATCCACCTCGCACTGACCAGCGTGGACGAGTTCGACTACGTACGCAGGGACGGCCGCAACATCAGCACGCTGACTGTGATGGCTGAGGGGACGGACCCATGCCCTCCACGACCGTGATCATCCTCGACGAGTACCCGCCACCACCCCTCGAACTCCTCGGAGCGCTGGGGGAGATGGGTGCGGAGCTCGTCCCGCGCACGCTGGCCGAGCTGCTGGCCGGCCCACTGGAGGAGCTGCCCGAAGCGGACGTGCTGCTCGCCCCGGCCCAGGCCGACGGAGAGGCCGTACGGACCGCCGTGCGCCGGCTGCGCCGCTGGGCCGGCGCCCCCATCGTGGTCGTCTGGACCGTGACGGAGTTCGCCGCCCTGGAGGAACACGTCCGGATCGGTCACGACTACCTCGTACCCCCCTTCCTGCCCGCCCTCGTCGGGGCCCGGCTGCACAGCTGCTCGGAGCGCGCCGGACTCGGCCGCACCCTGCGCGAAGCCGATGCCCGCGCCGAACTCATGGGATACGAGAAGGAGTTGGAGATCGGCCGCGAGATCCAGGCCGGCTTCCTGCCGGAATCACTGCCGGTCCCCGAGGGCTGGGAGATCGACGTGTGCTTCCGGCCCGCCCGGCAGGTCGCCGGGGACTTCTACGACGTCTTCGAGCTCTCCCGCGGCAGGCGCCTGGCCTTCATCGTCGCCGACGTCTGCGACAAGGGGGTCGGAGCCGCGCTCTTCATGGCGCTCATCCGCTCCCTGCTGCGGCACACCGCCGAGAACAGCGGCCTCCAGCACCTGGTGGCCGCCGGCCGCACCGGCAACAGCCGGCGCATCCCCGTGGTGGGTGCCACGCCGCTGCTCAACGCGGTCACCGCCACCAACGGCTACCTGACCCGCAACCACCTGCGGCAGGGCTACTTCGCCACCCTCTTCTTCGGGGTCCTCGACCCGCTCACCGGCTCCCTCGTCTACATCAACGGCGGCCACAACCCGCCGCTGCTGCTGGACGCCGACGGTGGCGAGCCGCGCGCGCTGGAGGTGACCGGCCCTGCCGTCGGGGTGCTCCCGGACTGTGTGTACACGCTCGGCTACGCCCAGGTGAACCCGGGCGACACGCTCTTCGTGTTCACCGACGGAGTGCCCGAGGCGCGCTGCCCCAGCGGCGGCTTCCTCGGCGACGAGCGGATGCTGCAGCTGCTCTCCGGTCCTCCGGTGAGCGGCAGGGAGGTGGTCCAGCGCATGGACACGGCGGTACGCGAACACACCGGAACGGCCGAACAGCACGACGACGTCACCATGCTGGCCCTGCACCGGCCACGCGCGGCGCGGGGGCCGCACGCGGGCGGCGCCGATTGCCAGGTCGTGGCCTGATGGCCCGGACCATCGTGGTGCACTCGTACCGCGGCGGAACCGGAAAGTCCTCGGTGCTGGCGAACCTGGCCCTGCTCCTCGCGGCCGAGGGGCGCCGGGTGGGGGTGATCGACACGGACATCCAGTCGCCCACCCTGGACCTGCTCTTCCGGCTCGGCCCCGGCCCCTCGCTCGCCGACTACCTGCTCGGGCGGTGCGAGATCGAGGCCGCCGCCCAGGAGGTCGTCACGGGCTGCGGCCGCGGGAGCCTGTACGTCGTACCGGCGCGGACCGGGACGGCGGCCCTCCGGGAGCTCATGACCACCGGCTACGACGTGGGGCTGCTTCCCGAGGGCTTCGACCGGCTGGCCCTGCACCACGCCCTGGACGTCCTGCTGCTCGACACCCATGCCGGGCTCAACAACGAGTCGGTCACCGCGATGGCCAGCGCCGACGTCCTGCTGATCATGGCCCGGGCCGACCGGATCGACCTCCTCGGCGTCGAGGAGACCATCGCCCTGACCGGCCGGCTCGCCTGCCGGCGGACCCTGGTGATGAGCATGGCGCCCGAGGGCATCGACCGGCAGGCGGCCCGGCGCCGGGCCGAGGAGGTCTACCGCACCCCGCTGGCCGGAATCCTGCCCTATGTTCCGGAAATGGCCGCGCTCTACGGGGAGCGCATATTCTCCGAAGCCCATCCCGACCACCCCCTGGTCGGTGAATTCCGCACCATCATCTCGGCGTTGGACGCACGTGACGAAGTATCGCGTGCCTGACGTCTCCCCCTTACGCCCCTAGCGGGGGGCGTGTTGAATCGGCAGCGAATCCAGCGCAGCCGGAACATCCGGAAGAAGGAGAAGAGTCATGAAGATTCTCGTCGTCATGACGGCCAAGGCCACGCTTCATCTGCTGGACGGGGAACAACACCCCTCGGGTTTCTGGGCCGAGGAATTCGCCGTTCCCTACACCCTCTTCAAGAACGCCGGCCACACCGTGGACGTGGCGACGATCGGGGGGCAGACCCCGACGGTCGACGCGACCAGCATCGACCCCCAGTTCCTCCAGTGGGTCCGCCCCCAGGGCTCCGCCGACACGGACACGGCCAGCGCCCTGGAGTACAGCCGCGTCATAGAGAACACCCCGCAGCTGAGAAACCCGATCGCCCTGGAGACCCTGGGCGAGAAGGACATCGCCGACTACGACGGCATCTACATCAGCGGCGGCCACGGGGCCATCGGCGACCTGCCCAAGTCCGACGAGCTCGCGCAGATCCTGCGCTGGGCCATCGCGCAGGACAAGCCCCTGGCCACCGTCTGCCACGGACACACCGCCCTGCTGGCCCTGCGCGACGGCGAGGGCCAGTGGCCCTTCACGGGCTACCGGATGACCGCCTTCTCGCACAGCGAGGAGCTCGTCACCAACATGGCCGGCCGGCTCCCGCTGATCCTGGAGGCCGAACTCACCCGGCTCGGAGCCCGCTACGAGAAGGCCGACGCGATCTGGGACTCGCACGTGGTGGTGGACCGCAAGCTCACCACCGGCCAGAACCCCTACTCCTCCAAGGCCCTCGCGGAGACGTTCTTACGTCAGCTCGCGCAGGGCTAGCAGAAGCGCCCTGCCCCTCGTTCCCGAAACCGGAAGGCAGCCACAGCCATGACCAAGCGCGCGCTCAGCGACCAGCCCTTGGCCAACCCCGGGAAACTGTTCATCGGCGGCACCTGGGTCCCGGCCCGGGACGGCCGTACCGAACCGGACATCAGCCCCGTGGACGGCCAGGAGATCGTGCCGGTGGCCCAGGCGGCCGCCGCGGACGCGGACGCGGCCGTGGCCGCCGCCCGTACGGCGTACGAGGAAGGTCCCTGGAGCAGACTGTCCGCCCAGGAACGCGCGCTGCGGCTGAACCGGGTCGGGGAGCTCATCGAGCGCGACCTCGAGGAGATCGCCCTGCTGGAAACGGTGGACATGGGCAAGCCGTTCGCCTTCTCCTCCACGGTCGACGCCCCCATGGCCGCCCAGCTCATGCACTACTACGCCGGAGCCGTGACCCGGGTCGACGGTTCCTCCCGGGCCCCGGCCGGCGGGCAGCTCGCGTACACCCTGCGCGAACCTCTGGGCGTGGTCTGCGCCATCACCCCCTTCAACTTCCCGCTGCTGCTGTCGATGACGAAGATCGCCCCGGCCCTCGCGGCCGGGAACACGGTGGTCCACAAGCCCTCGCCCGCCACCCCGCTCACCGCCCTGAAGATCGCCGAGCTGTTCCAGGAGGCGGAAATTCCGGACGGCGTGCTGAACGTCATCACCGGTCCGGGCGTGGAACTGGGTGAGACCCTCACCGGCCACCCCGGCATCGACAAGATCGCCTTCACCGGGTCCACCTCCGTGGGCCAGTCGATCATCCGCAAGGCGGCCGGCACCCTGAAGAAGGTGACGATGGAGCTCGGCGGCAAGTCCGCCAACATCGTCTTCGCCGACGCCGACCTCGACGCCGCCGAGGAACTCGCCTTCTTCGGCATCTACTACAACAAGGGCGAGATCTGCACCGCCGGCTCCCGGCTGCTGCTGCACCGCCCGATCCACGACGAGATGGTCGAACGGCTCGTGGCCCGCGCGGCCGCCCTGCGGCCCGGAGACCCGCGCGACCCGGACACCCTCTTCGGACCGCTCGCCCACCGCGGGCAGTTCGACAAGGTCAGCTCGTACATCGAGGTCGGGGAGAAGGAAGGCGCCGTCCTGCGCGTCGGCGGCACCGGCTGGACCCCCGAAGGGGCCTCCTCCGAAGGCCTGTACTTCCTGCCGACCATCTTCACCGGCGTGGACAACGGCATGCGGATCGCCCAGGAGGAGATCTTCGGACCCGTCCTGTCGATCATCCCCTTCGACACCGAGGAGGACGCCGTACGCATCGCCAACGACAGCGCGTACGGCCTCGCCGCCGGCGTCCACACCAAGGACCTGCGGCGCGCCCACCGGGTCGCCTCGCAGATCAAGGCCGGGACCGTCTGGGTCAATTGCTACAACCAGTACGACCCCGCCGTGCCCTACGGCGGCTACAAGGCCTCCGGCTACGGGCGCGAGTGCGGCCCCGAGTCGCTGGAGAGCTACACCCAGACCAAGTCGGTCTGGATCGGGATGGACTGAACACCCGGCTGACACCCCGCACCCACCTGAGGAGCCCCCATGCGGATCGGCATCATCGGAACGGGCCGGATCGGATCGACCCTGGCCAGGATCCTCGTGGCGGCGGACCACCAGGTCGTGCTCGCCAACGCCCGGGGCCCCCGGAGCCTCGCGGCCCTGCTGGCCGAACTGGGCCCCGCGGCCTCGGCGGCGTACCCCGCCGAGGCCGCGGCCCGGTCCGAAGTCCTCGTCCTGATGGTGCCGTTCGACGGCGTCCAGGGGCTGCTGCCGCAGGACGCCGTACGGGACACCGTGCTGGTGGACGCCACCAACGCGTTCGACGGCCCGGGCAACGCCCGGAACCTCGGCGGCCGGGGATCCAGCGAACTCGTCGCCGAATGGTATCCGGGGACCCGGATCGTGAAATCCCTGAACACCATGCATTTCGAGACGCTCGCCGTCGCCGGCACCGCGCCGGGCCCGCGTCTGGCCCATTTCACCGCGGGCGACGACGGGAAAGCCAAAGAAATAGTCGCGGGAATCATCACGGATCTCGGATTCGCTCCCGTGGACACCGGTCCGCTGCACTCCGGAGGAATTCTCCAGCAGCCCGGCGGGCCCCTCTTCAACCGGCCGCTCACGGAAGCGCAGGCGCTGGCATGGACCTCTCACTGAACGTCAACGGAAGACCCGAGCAGTTCGCGGCGCAGCCGAACGAACTGCTCGTGGAACGGCTCCGCGACGGCCTCGGACTCACCGGCACCAAGGTCGGCTGCGACACCGGCCAGTGCGGAACCTGCGTCGTCCGGCTCGACGGCCGCTCCGTCAAGAGCTGCCTGATCCTCACCGCGGCAGCCGCCGGCTCCGCGGTGACCACCATCGAGGGGGTCACCACCCCCGGCGGTGAACTCACCGGCCTCCAGGAGGCCCTGCGTCAGGAGCACGGCACCCAGTGCGGGTTCTGCACCCCCGGGATGGTCATGGCCCTGGGCGAGCTCGTCGAGAACACGTGCGACCGCGAGGCGCCCACCGAGCCCGAGATCCGCGAGTGGCTCACCGGAAACCTGTGCCGCTGCACGGGCTACCACAGCGTCGTACGAGGAGTGCAGCGCGCCTGCTCCGCGGCCCGCGAGGACGCGCCCGCGCAGCCGGCCACCGCCGCCGCGTCCGGACAGGAGGGGTGAGGGAGATGACCGCAGTCACGGGGGAGACCCCGCTCCAGGGCAACGGCCTGCTCGGACAGCCGCTGGACAGCCGTGAGGACCCGCAGCTCCTGCGCGGCGAGGCCACGTACGTGGGCGACATCGACCTGCCGGGCACCGCCCACATGGCGATCCTGGGCAGCCCCGTCGCCCACGCGAAGATCCTCTCCATCGACACCAAGGCCGCCGAGCAGCTGCCGGGCGTGCTGAAGGTGGCCACCGCGGCCGACTTCACCGACGTCATGCCGCTGCCCTGCATCTGGATACCCGGCGGGGTCGAGAGCCACTTCCCGCCCCATCCCTACGGACTTCCCGGCTCCCGCCCGGTGCTGTCCGGCGACACCGTGCGCCACGTCGGCGATCCCATCGCCGCGGTCGTCGCCGAGACCCCGCGCCAGGCCGCCGCGGCGCTCGCCGCCATCTCCGTCGAGTACGAGCCGCTGACCGTGGTGACCCGCGCCGACGAGGCCGTCGCCGAAGGCGCTCCCCAGCTCCACGAGGCCGTCCCCGGCAACCTGAACGCGTACTGGACCTGCGGCGACAAGGACCGCACCGACGCGGCCATCGCCGCGGCCGAGGTCACGGTGGAGCTCGATCTGGTCAACCAGCGCACCATCAACAGCCCCATCGAGCCGCGCGGCGCGGTCGGCGACTACAACGCCGCCACCGGCGAGTACACGCTGTACGCCTCCACCCAGGGCCCGCACAACCACCGCTTCCTGCTCTCCGCGCTGGTCCTCGGCATCCCCTTCAACAAGCTCCGGGTCGTGGCCCCGACCGTCGGCGGCAGCTTCGGCACCAAGGGGTACCTGTACCCCGACATGCCGCTGGTCCTGCTGCTCTCCAAGGCGCTCGGCCGGCCCGTGAAATGGGTCGACACCCGCACCGGGCTGATGAACTCCACCGTCCAGGGCCGCGACCACCGCCAGCACGTCACCCTGGCCGGCACCCGCGACGGCCGGATCACCGCGGTGCGCTGCACGAGCTACGCCAACCTCGGGGCCTACCCCTCCACCATCGGCCCCGGCGTCGCCACCGCCCTGATGGGCCGCTCCATCAGCGGCATGTACGACATCGACGCCGCCTTCTGCGAGGTCTACGCCGCCTTCACCAACACCGTCCCGCTCGGCGCCCAGCGCGGCAGCGGGCGCGCCGAGGCCGCGTTCCTGATGGAACGGCTCGTGGACCGGTACGCCTCCGAGATCGGCATGGACCCGGCGGCGGTGCGCCGCAAGAACCTGGTGCCGAAGGAGAAGTTCCCGTACGACAACGGTCTCGGCTGGACCTACGACTCGGGCGACTACCAGCTCAACTTCGACCGGGCCATCGAGCTCTCGGGCTATGCCGACATGCCCGCCCGCAAGACCGAGGCCCGCGCCCGCGGCAAACGGCTCGGCGTCGGCATCGCCTCCTACGTGGCGATCTGCGGGGTCGGCCCCTCCACCCGGATGTCCCAGGAGGGCATGCTCGGCGGCACCTGGGAGAGCGCGAACATCCGCGTCCACCCGACCGGCGAGGTCACCGTCACCGTCGGCTCCGCCTCCACCGGCCAGAGCCACGGGACCGTCTTCGCGCAGGTCGCCGCCGACGAGCTCGGCATCGACCCGGCGACGGTCCAGGTGTACGAGGGGGACACGCTCAAGGCCCCTTACGGTCAGGGCACTTACGGCTCGCGCTCCTACAGCATGGCCGCGCCGGCCATCGCCCTCACCGCCCGGAAGATCAAGAGCAAGCTGGTCAAGGCCGGGGCCGTCTTCCTCGGCGTCCCCGAGGACAAGGTCGTGTACGCGGACGGCAAGGTCTTCGAAGAGGGCAACGAGCAGAACACCAAGACCTTCGCCGAGCTGGCGATGGCCATGTGGTACGGGTGGGGGCTCCCGCCCGAGATCGAGCCCGCCCTCGACGAGACCACCCACTTCGATCCGCCGGACTTCAACTACCCCTTCGGGACGCACGTCGCGGTCGTCGAGATCGACGAACTGACCGGCGAGACCGAGGTGGTGGCCTACACGGCCGTCGACGACGCGGGCCACATCGGCAACCCGAAGATCGTCCTCGGCCAGATCGAGGGCAGCATCCTGCACGGCCTCGGCCAGGCCCTCATGGAGCACGCGGAGTACGACCCCGACGGGCGGCTCGTCAGCCGCGACCTGGGCCACTACGCGCTGCCGCGCGCCATCGACGCACCCTTCTTCACCCTCGACAAGACCACCACGCCCTCCCCGCACAACCCGCTGGGAGCCAAGGGCGCGGGGGAGATCGCCACCGTGCCGCCCGCCGCGGCCGTCGTCAACGCCGTCGTCGACGCCCTGTCCGACCTGGGCGTCCGGCACATCGACATGCCCGTCACCCCCGAGAAGGTCTGGCGCCGCCTGAGAGGGGAATCCCAGTGATCCTCGCCGACTTCGACTACGTACGCCCCGTCGGCCTCGACGAGGCGCTGACCCTGCTGGCCGGCCGCCCCGGTGCCCGCGTACTGGCCGGCGGGCAGAGCCTGCTGCCCGGTCTGCGCACCGGAGAGGACCGGGCCTCCCTGCTCGTCGACCTCCGCCGGCTCGAAGAGCTCCGGGGGATCGAGCGGACCCCCACGGGGATCCGGATCGGCGCGATGACCACCCTGGCCGAACTGGCCGCGGACCCCCTGGTGCTGGCCGAGGCGCCGGAACTCGCCGCCGCGGCCCGCGCCAACGGCGACCCCCAGGTCCGCAACCTGGGCACCGCGGGCGGAAACCTCGCCGCCACCGGCCGGGCCACCGACCTGCCCGTCGCGGCCATCGCCGCCGGAGTCACGGCCGAACTGGCCGGTCCCGGCGGGGTGTCGACGGTCACCGCCGAGGAACTGGCCGCCTCCGGCGTCCCGGCGGGCACCGTCGTCACCGCCCTGCTCGTCCCGGCCGGGGGCCGCGCCGGCGCCTTCGAGAAGACCGCCGACCGGGCGACCCGCTACCCGGTCTGCGCCGCCGCCGTACGGATCACAGCCGACGGGCCGCGCATCGCGGTCACCGGAGCCACCGCCCGCGCGCTGCGGCTGCGCGGGGTCGAGGAACGCATCGGCGGGGGCCCGTACACCACCGAGAACGTGCTCGCGGCCTTCCGCGCCGAGCCCCGGGAGCTGTTCGTCCCGGGGCGCGGCACCTCGGCCGAGTACCTCGGCCACCTCGCGGGCGTACTCACCGCCCGCGCGCTCACGAGGGCCGTGCAGGCACCCGCCTGACCGGCCACGACGGGGGAGTTGAAGCAGTGGAACCGTTGCCCACGACAGCACGGACCGCGCCGTCCGCGACCACCACGGGGGTCACCTTGCGTCCAGCCGCCGACGCCGCAGGCGCACCGGGAAGCTCCGGCTTCTGGGTGGTGGGCGCGGTCCTCGTCCTGCTGATGCTCTCCTCCTCCGTCCCCTCCGCCCTCTACGTGCTCTACCAGCAGGAGTGGGGCCTGTCCTCCGGCATGATCACGGTGGTCTTCGCCCTGTACGCCGTCACCGTGCTCGCCGGACTCCTGCTGTTCGGCTCGCTGTCCGACACCCTCGGCCGGCGGCCCGTACTCGCCGCGGGGCTGGTCCTCGCGATCGTCTCCATGGGGCTGTTCGCCTCGGCCCGGGGGCTCGGCCTGCTGCTCGCCGCCCGCGCCGTGCAGGGGCTCGCGGTGGGCCTGGCCACCGGGGCCATGGGCGCCGCCCTGCTGGAACTCGCCCCGCGGCGCCGGCCCGCGCTCGGCGCCCAGGTCAACAGCGCCGGGCCGACCGTGGGCATCGGCCTCGGCGGTATCGGGGCCGGGCTGCTCGTGCAGTACGCGCCCGCTCCGACCGTCCTGACCTACCTGCTGCTCGTGGGGGCCTTCGCCGTCTCGCTGGTCGGCGTGGCCCGGATGGCGGAGAGCGCCCCGGGGCGGGCGGGTGGCGGCGGTCCGGGGGGTGGCGGACCGGGCGGCGGCGGTGGACCGGGCGGCGGCGGTGGACCGGGCGGCCGCCGGTTCAAGATCACCCCGCACCGGATTCACATCCCCGCCGCCGTGCGCGGCCGCTTCGCCGTGCTGATCCTGACCATCGTGGCCGTCTGGTCGGTCGGCGGCTTCTACCTCTCCCTCGGCCCGCACCTGGCCCTCTCCCTGCTCCAGAGCGCCAACTACCTCGTCGGCGGCGGCACCGTGGCCCTGCTCGCCGGCGCCGCCACCGCCGCGCAGCTCCTGCTGGGCCGCACCGAGGCGCTGCGCACCGCCGTCCTCGGCCTGTTGGGCCTGCTCGGCGGGCTGGCCCTGGTGCTCCTCGCACTCGGGCTCGGCTCGGCCCCCGTGTTCCTCGTGGCCACCTCCGTGCTCGGAGCCGGCTGGGGCGCCGCCTTCCTCGGCTCCTTCCGCGCACTGAGCGCACTGGCCGAGCCTGCACACCGGGGTGAACTGACCGCCGCCGTCTACGTGTTCGCGTACCTCGCGATGAGCGTGCCGGCGGTGCTCGCCGGACTGCTCACCAACATCCACGGGCTGCACCGCACCTCGGTCGGCTTCATGGCCACCGTCGCCGCGGTGTGCGCCCTCGCCCTGCTGGCCACTCTGCGGCTGGCGGCCCGGAACAGGACGCAGGGGCGTACCGCATGAGCGGGATCCCGGGTGCGCCCGCGCTGCGCACCGCCCTGCGCGGGCTGGAGATCTTCGAAGGCCTCACCGAGGAGCAGCTGGACTGGCTGGTCTCGGTCTCCGAACCCCGAGTGCTCGCCGACGGCGAGGTCCTCTTCCGGGACGGCGAGGAGGCCACGGGCTTCCACGTCCTGCTTTCCGGGGGCCTGGTGGTGACCAAGGTCGTCGACGGCCGCGAGGAGGTCCTGACCCGGCACTCCACGGAGGAGGAGAGTGCGGCGGCCGAGGACCACGACGGCAAACCCTCGGCCGCGCACCGGTTCACCGGCGAGCTCCCGCTGCTGACGGACGGGGCGTACGTGGCCACGGCAGCGGCGAGCGGCCCGGCCACCACCGTGGTGGCCTACGCCAAGCCGGTCTTCTTCGAGATGCTGACCCGCTGCCACGGGGTGGCCGCCGTACTGATCCCCGTACTGGCCTGGCGCATCAAGTCCTCCGAGGTCCAGGCCCGCAAACGGGCCACCGTCGAAGCGCTGGGCACCCTCGCGGCCGGCCTCGCGCACGAGCTGAACAATCCCGCCGCCGCCGTGGCCCGGGCCGCGCAGGAACTGGCGCCCGCCCTGGACCAGCTCACGCGCACCGCCCAGGCCTGGGGCGCGGCCGCTACCGCTGCCGAGCGCTCCGTCTTCGACCAGCTCGCCGACGAGCTGGACAAGGCGGCGCCGCCGGTGGTCACCGATCCGCTGGCTCAGGCGGACATGGAGGAGGAGATCGCCGACTGGGCCGAGGAAGCGGGTGCGGAGCGGGCGGGGCTGCTCGGCTCCGGGGTCTCCGACCTCGGGCTGGACCTGGGCGGGCTGCTGGAGCGGCTGGAGGGGGTCGGCGAGCGGGCCCTGCCCGCGGCCCTGGACCACCTGGCGGCCCTCCTGGAGATCCGTTCGCTCGCCGCCGAGCTGCGGGCGGCCGGTCCGCGGATCTCCCAACTCGTGTCGGCCACCCGGGATTACGCCAATCTCGACCGGGCCCCCGAGCAGCGTTTCGCCGTGACCGAAGGTCTGGAGAACACGCTGGTCGTGCTGCGTGCCAAGCTCGCCGGGATCGGGATCGTGCGCTCGTACGATCCGGAACTGCCCGAACTGACGGGCTATCCGAGCGAGTTGAACCAGGTGTGGACCAACCTGGTCGACAACGCCGCGGCCGCCATGGACGGCGCCGGAACCCTCACCCTGCGCGCCCGGGTCGAAGGCGTCTGCCTGGTGGTGGAGATCGCCGACACCGGCTCGGGCATCCCCGGGGAATCCCTGCCGAGGATCTTCGAACCCTTCTACACGACCAAGGACGTGGGCAAGGGCACGGGCCTCGGCCTGCACCTCAGCTACCGCATCGTGACCCAGCGCCACCACGGCTCGATCACGGCCCGCTCGCGCCCGGGGGAGACCCGGATGACCGTCCGGCTGCCGCTGGCCGGGACCGATCCGTCCTGCGCCGTGCCGGCCGTGGATCCCACAGATCCCACAGATCCCACAGATCCCACAGATCCCACAGATCCCACAGATTCCACCGATCCATCCCCATCGAAGAGCTGAAAGGGAGTCGACATGCCCAAGTACGACATCTCCACGCTGCACCCGGTGTTCGTCCGGCAGATGGACGCGCTCGCCGCCCTGGACATCGAGGCGGTCATGAAGAACTACACCGACGACGCGGTGCTGTTGCGCTTCGAGGGCGTCTCCGTCGGCATCGACGCGGTGCGCGAGACGTTCACCGGCTACCTGACGGTGAAGCCCACCCTCGTGGAGCTCCAGGAGTACGTCGAGACCGACGACACCATCTTCTACCGGGCGATCATGAACCTGAACGGCGAACCGGAGCACGCGTTCGGGACGCTCGTAGTCCGCGATGGCCGGATCTGGCGGCAGACTGCCGGATTCGGCGGCTGATTGGGGAAATCTGGGTAGCGTGTGCGGGGAGGGTGGGGAAGCACCCTCCCCGTATGTGCGACAGCCGTAGATATATGCAAGAAGCGTGAAGGGGAGGTCATGGAAACGGAAACCGGCCGGGTCGAGGCATTCAGTGATGGCGTATTCGCGATCATCATCACCATCCTTGTCCTGGAATTGAAAGTTCCGGAAGAAACCGGATCCGACTTCTGGCACGGAGTGCGCGAACAGTGGCCGCACTACGCCGCCTATGTGGTGAGTTTCCTCATCATCGGCGTGATGTGGGTGAACCATCACACCATCTTCGGTCACATCAAGCGGGTCGACCGTCCTTTGCTGTTCCTGAACCTCCTGGTGCTGATGGTGGTGTCGGTGATCCCGTACACGACCAATGTGCTCGCCGAGCACCTCATGGAAGAAGGCGGATCGGCCAATGCGGCGGCCGTCCTCTACAGTCTGCTCACCGTGGCCTACGCCTTGGCGTTCCTGGCCTTCTGGTGGTACGTCACCCGGGTCGGACACCTCTTCCACGATCAGGTGGACAAGGCCGGCGCCCGAGCCACGAGGGTCCGCTTCGGTCTGGGTGCGATCGCCTACCCCTTGACCGTCGTCCTGGCCTTCGTCTCCGCTCCGCTCACTCTCGTCGCACACTTCCTGATCGCGCTCTACTATGCGGCGAACCAGATCCCCATCCCCCTCGTGGTAGAGGAAGAGCGGCTCGAAACTGCCAGCGACCTCAGGAAGTAGCCGCCGGGACCTACGGCCGTTATCCGCGGTCAAGTAGGGTAATGGATCTAGCTGGTCGCGGGGGAGGCCCAGATGGCTCGCGTAGTCCTGCCGGAGGAATCCACGAAGGAAATCTCCGAATTGATCGATGTTCTGATCTCGCTCTTCTTCGAGTCGTTACCCCGGCGGGACCAGCGAAACTGGGCCCGCGTATACCTGAACGGCCTGGTGCGGACCAACGGCAAGAAAACAATTCGTAACATCGCTGGAACCGGGGCCAGTTCCGTCGAGCAGAGCCTCCAGCAGTTCATCAGCAAGTCCCCCTGGGACTGGACCCCCGTCCGCCGCTCCCTCGCCCAGCACCTCGAACGCACCGCGCAGCGCCCGCTGGCCTGGGTGGTGCAGCCCATGGTCATCGAGAAGGCCGGCGACCGATCGGTCGGTGTGGGGCGGCAGTTCGTCCCTCAGCTGGGCCGCACCGCCAACTGTCAGCAGGCCAGCGGGATCTGGCTCACCTCCAGCGATGCCGGCTTCCCCGTCGAATGGACCCTCACCCTCCCCGGGCCCTGGACGGCGGAACTCCTGCGGCGCCGGCGGGCCGGGATCCCCGACACGGCCCGCTCGCTCACCCCCGCCCAGGACGCGGTACACGCGGTCCAGCGGATGGCCGCCACCTGGCAACTCCAGCGCAGGCCCGTGGTGATGGAAGTCTCGAACAGCGAACTGCCGCAGTGCATCGAGTCGTTCTCCATGCAGGACATCCCCTTCGTATTCAAAGTGGACGGCACCCTGCCCGTCTCCTTCGGCGGAGCGGGCCGGCACAAACCCGGCCCGCACACCGCTCCGGCCCGCGAGCTCATCGACTCCCTGCGCTCCCAGCGCCGCGTCGTCGAATGGACCCGGCACGGCCGCGCCGAGGGGGCGGTCACCCTGCTCACTTCGGCCGCCATCTTCGCCACCCCCGGCGAGGACCGCCTCGTACCGGCCCCGCCCACCCCGCTGCTGCTCGTCGGGGCCTGGACCGAGGCCGCCCTGCTGCCCTCGGAGTTCTGGATCACCAACATCGGAGACCGGCCGCTCGCGCAGCTGTTCCTCCTCGCCAAACTCACCGACCGGGTCGCGCTCGACTTCACCGAGGTCTGCGAGCCCGCCGGAATCCGCGATTTCGAGGGCCGCTCCTTCCGCGGCTGGCACCACCACGCCACCCTCGCCAGCGTCGCCCACGCCGCGATGCTGCTGGGCGCGCGCGGGCGGGGACCCCACCCGTCCCCGCCCGAGCCGTACCCCGGCCCGGCCCGCCCCGTCCCCACCCGTACGGTCGCCGCCCACGCCGCCGGCCCTCCGACGCTGCCGCCGAGACCGGTCATCCCCGGGCAGAGCCCGCGCCGCGAGTACATCCGCTGATGCTCGACATCGCCGAAGAGCTACGCGCGTGGTGCGCCGCCGGACGGGACTTCGCGGTGGCCACGGTGGTCGCCGTCAGCGGCAGCGCACCCCGCGGCCCGGGCGCCTCCCTGGCCGTCGACACCGGGGGCACCGCGCTCGGCTCCCTCTCCGGGGGCTGCGTCGAATCCGCCGTGCACGAGCTGTGCCTGGAGGCGATCACCTCCGGGCAGAGCAGCGTGCACCGCTTCGGGTACAGCGACGACGACGCCTTCGCGGTAGGGCTGACCTGCGGGGGAGTCCTCGACGTCCTGATCACCCCGGTGCGCCGGCACGACCCCGTGCGGCCCGTCATCGGCGCCGTGCTCGACGCGGCCTGCGGCGGCACCCGCTCCGCGCTGGGCCGGGTGGTCTGCGGGGCGCCGGAGCAGCTGGGCCGGGCCATCGCCGTGCACGCCGACGGTTCCTACGAGGGCCGCCTCGGCGGGGGCGCCGAGCTGGACCGGGCCGTCGCCGAGCGGGTCCGGGGCTGGCTCGCCGCCGGCCGCACCGGCACCGCCGAGCTGGGCACGGCGGGCGGGCTCTGCGGGCAGCCGCTGACCCTGCTCGTCGAATCGGCCGCCGAGCGGCCCCGGCTGCTGGTCTACGGGGCCATCGACTTCGCCGCCGCCCTCACCCGCATCGGCGCCTTCCTGGGCTACCGGGTCACGGTGTGCGACGCCCGGCCCGTCTTCGTCACCCCCGCCCGGTTCCCCGACGCGGACGAGGTGGTCGTGGACTGGCCGCACCGGCACCTGGCCGCGCAGTGGGAAGCGGGCCGCCTGGATTCCCGTACCGCCGTGTGCGTCCTCACCCACGACGCCAAGTTCGACGTCCCGCTGCTGACGCTCGCGCTGCGGCTGCCGCTCGGGTACGTGGGAGCCATGGGCTCGCGCCGCACCCACGAGGAGCGGGCGCGGCGGCTCCGGGCGGAGGGCGTGCCGGCGGCCGCGCTGGCCCGGCTGCGCTCACCGATCGGCCTGGACCTCGGCGGGGCGACCCCCGAGGAAACCGCGCTCGCCATCGCCGCCGAGTTCACGGCCGTGCGGTACGCGGGAACGATTCTCCCGCTGGCCTGGAGCAAGGGCGCCGTCCACGGCCGGGCCGCCCCGCCGACGCCCGACCGGAGGACGAAGGTCCCGTAGGAAGCGACCATCCGGCCCCAAATGTCCTGGACGATCGGCCGGGGCGGTGTGAACTCCAGGTCGTGTGAGAATGAAGTACGTGCGTTCCTCGACTGCCCTGTCGGGGTCACCTCCGAACGACTGGGATGTTCAGCACGTGCGTTTTCTCAATGACCTGAAGCCGCCGTACGACCTGACGTACGACGACGTATTCATGGTGCCGAGCCGCTCCGCGGTCGGTTCCCGCCAGGGCGTCGACCTTTCCGCGCCTGACGGCACCGGCACCACCATTCCGCTGGTCGTGGCCAACATGACCGCCATCGCCGGCCGCCGGATGGCCGAGACGGTCGCCCGCCGCGGCGGCATCGTCGTCATCCCGCAGGACATCCCGATCGACGTCGTCACCGACGTGATCTCCTGGGTGAAGACCCGCCACCTCGTGCTCGACACCCCGATCACGCTGGCCCCCACCCAGACCGTCGCCGACGCGCTGTCCCTGCTGCCCAAGCGTGCGCACGGCGCCGGCGTCGTCGTCGACGCCGACGGCCGCCCGGTGGGCGTCGTCACCGACCACGACCTGACCGGCGTGGACCGCTTCACCCAGCTCTCCGAGGTCATGTCGAAGGAGCTCCTGCTCATCGACGCCGACATCGACCCCCGCGAGGCCTTCACCAAGCTCGACGCCGGCCACCGCAAGCTGGCCCCCGCCGTCGACAAGGACGGCAAGCTCGTCGGCATCCTCACCCGCAAGGCCGCGCTGCGCGCGACCCTGTACACCCCCGCCACCGACGCCAGCGGCAAGCTGCGCATCGCCGCCGCCGTCGGCATCAACGGCGACTTCGTGGCCAAGGCCAAGCAGCTGCTCGACGCCGGCGTGGACACGCTCGTCATCGACACCGCGCACGGCCACCAGGAATCGATGATCAACGCGATCAAGGCCGTCCGCGCCCTTGACCCGAAGGTCCCGATCGTGGCCGGCAACATCGTCGCCGCCGAGGGCGTCAAGGACCTGATCGACGCCGGCGCCGACATCATCAAGGTCGGTGTGGGCCCGGGCGCCATGTGCACCACCCGCATGATGACCGGCGTGGGCCGCCCGCAGTTCTCCGCGGTGCTGGAGTGCGCGGCCGAGGCGAAGAAGTACGGCAAGCACGTCTGGGCCGACGGCGGCGTCCGTCACCCGCGCGACGTGGCGATGGCGCTGGCCGCCGGTGCGTCGAACGTCATGATCGGCTCCTGGTTCGCCGGTACGTACGAGTCCCCGGGCGACCTGCAGCAGTCGGCCGACGGCCGCCTGTACAAGGAGTCCTTCGGCATGGCCTCCGCGCGCGCGGTCCAGAACCGCACCTCGGAGGAGTCCTCCTACGACCGCGCCCGCAAGGGTCTCTTCGAGGAGGGCATCTCCACCTCGCGGATGTTCCTGGACCCGGCCCGTCCGGGCGTCGAGGACCTGATCGACTCGATCATCGCGGGCGTCCGCTCCTCCTGCACCTACGCCGGTGCGGCCTCCCTCGCGGAGTTCGAGGAGAAGGCCGTCGTCGGCATCCAGTCCGCGGCGGGCTACGCCGAGGGCAAGCCGCTGCACGCCAGCTGGAGCTAGTCGCTTCGTCACCACTGCGCCGGGGTCCCCGTGGGGGCCCCGGCGCAGTGCTGTCTGCGGTCCGTCCGAGTGCTGCGCTAGCGCCCCGGCCCAGACTGTCGGGCGCCGACGACGCGTCGTGCCGCCCCGGGCCGTGGAAAGGTGAAGACAGGTGGACACATTCAGCTTCAGCCGAGACTTCGGGCGGACTTCCGTCGTTCCTCCCGAGGTGGTGGTGCGGGAGGACGAGGGCGACACCGTGGCGCGGGCGATGCGCGAGGCGGCCGCGGCGGGCCGGGACGCGACCGTCCGGGGAGCCGGCCGCTCGACCAACACCCAGACGCTGTCCCCCGGGGTCGTCATCGACAACTACCGCCCCGAGGCGATCCCGCGGTTCGTCGGGGACGATCACCGCGTAGAGGTCCCGAGCGGGATCACCTGGCTCGAACTGGAGAAATGGCTGAACCGGCACGGCCGCTCCAATCCCGTCCTCCCCAGCTACCTCGACATCACCGTGGGCGGAAACCTCTCCATCGGGGGATTCGGCCTCGCATCCTGCCGTTCCGGCATCCAGAGCGACCAGGTCCACGAGATCGAGCTCGTCGACGGAACGGGCCGCTCCCTGCGGTGCTCCGACCGCGAGAACTCCGAACTGTTCCGCTACGCCCTCGGCGGCCTCGGTCAGGTGGGATTCATCAAGAAGGTGGTCCTGCGGACGGTGCCGTACCGGCCCGTCACCCGTGCGGCCCGGATCGAGCACACGGGCCTCGGCGACCTCACGGAATTCATGATGCACGGCGTACAGGAGCCGTGGGTGTCGAGCTTCTTCGGCATGTACGACCGGGCCGCCTGGTACTCGCACGTATCGCTCACCGACGACGCACCCGCGCCCGCGGATCCGGCGCAGGAGTTCCTGGTTCCGGACTACATGCTCTTCAGTCACGGGGAGACCGCGAAGCACCTCCACCACCTGCTCGAAGAGGACTCCCACGCGAACATGTGGGTGGACCACGTCTTCGACGAGGAGGGCTTCAAGCTCTTCACCAAGAGGGTGGAGGGCATGCTCGACGCGTACCCGCTCTCCGAAACCCTGGTCGCCCTGTACTTCCTGGTGATCCGCCGCCCCGAATCGGCCACCCCCTTCGTCCTCGCGCCCGTGGTGGACGCCCCGGTCCAGTACCTGATCGGCATCTTCACGGCCGCGGGGACCGACGACTCCCGCGGGATCTCCGAGACCAAGCGCGTCCTGCGGGAACTGCTGGAAGCCTGCGCCGAGGCCAAGGGCCGTCCGTACCTCTACGGCACCCACGACTTCGACACGGAGCTGCTGGAGCGCATCTACGGAGCCCCGGCCCTCCGGCGCCTCCGGGAACTGCGCGAGGAGCACGCGCTGACCCACTTCGCCACCCGGGCCTTCGGGGACGTACGGCCGTCCTAGGGCCTGTCGTCAAACTCCCGTCCGGGGACCGACGGGCGGGGGCAGGTGTCCGGTGCCACGCTGGTCGTACTCGACCCGCGAAAGGCAGTCGTCATGATCACCACTGACTTCGTCCCCGGCTCGCCCTGCTGGCTGGACCTCGGCGCACCCGACGTCCCCGCCGCCGCGGCCTTCTACGGAGCCGTCCTCGGGTGGGACTACGAGTCCATGGGGGAGGGGGAGGAGATGGAGGGCGGCATGTTCCGCAAGGACGGCAAGATCGTCGCCGGACTGGGCAAGCTCACCGAGGAGGGCGCCCGCCCGGCCTGGATGATCTACTACAGCGTCCCCGACGCCGAGGCGACGACCCGCGCCGTCCAGGGCGCCGGCGGCACCGTCCGGGTCGAGCCGAGGAAGCTCGACGAATGGGGCACGATGGCGCAGTACAGCGACCCGCTGGGAGGCCAGTTCGCCGTCTGGCAGCCCGGGGAGAACAAGGGCGTCGACCTCGTGGACCAGCCGGGCTCCCTGTCCTGGACCGAGCTGTACACGAGCGACGCCACGGCCGCCCGGGAGTTCTACGGCGGCGTCTTCGGCTGGCAGTTCGGCGATATGCAGATGCCGGGCGGCGGGGGCACGTACACCCTGATCACCCCTGCCGGGCAGCCCGAGGGACGCATGCAGGGCGGACTCATGGAACTCACCGCCGAGGACCTCGCCGTGGCGGGCGGCCGGCCGTACTGGCACCCGGTCTTCCACGTCACCGACTGTGACGCGGCGGTCGCCGAGGTCACCGCGCGCGGCGGCAGCGTGCAGATGGGGCCCGCGGACGCCGAGGGCGTCGGCCGGCTGGCCGTCTGCCTCGACCCGTCGAACGCCGACTTCGTGGTGCTGACCCCGTCCCAGGACTGAGCCCCCGCCCAGGTCCCTTCCTCGCGGCCCCGGACCCCTCCTCGCGGCCCCGCCGCCGTCCACCCGGACGGCCGCTGGGCCGTTCGCGTACCGCCGCGGCCGCTGCCGCCCGCCCCGTCGGCCGGACGGGGGGACGACCGTTCACCGACGGGGGACGACCGGTGGGCGCAGGGCGCGGCGGGATACGTCAGGCGGCGGATAACTCCACGCCCGCGGTCCGGCACGCTCGGTGCACACCGAGCCGCATCCCGACCCGGAAGGGGTAGCCCATGTCGCCCATGTTCGCGACCGCCGGCACCGTCACGGTCAGCCGCCGCCGCACCGATGCGTACGCCCTCGCCCGGCTGGAGAGGGAGCACGGCAAGGCGCTCCTCGGATTCCTCCTCGGCCTCACCTTCGGTGACCGCCACCGCGCTGAGGACCTCGTCCAGGAGACCCTGTTCCGCGCGTGGAAGCATCCCGAAGCCCTGGAGAGCGGCGCCCACGCCTCCATGCGGCCTTGGCTGTACACCGTCGCCCGGCGGGTGGCCATCGACGCCCGCCGGGCCCGCCTGTCGCGCCCGGCCGAGGTGGGTCCCGACGGGCTGGAGCAGTCGCCGGCCGACGAGGACCGCACCGAGCGGTCGGTCGCCGTCCTCGACGTCCGCGAAGCCCTGCGCCTACTCAGCCCCGATCACCGGGCCGTGCTCCTGCTCATCTACTTCCGCGGGGCCAGCGTCTGCGAGGCCGCCGAAGAGCTCGGAGTACCGGCCGGCACGGTCAAATCCCGTACGTACTACGCCCTGCGGGCCCTGCGCGCCCTCCTGCCCGGCTACGATGACGGCCACCTCCGCGCGTGAGCGGACCTCCAGCTTCGCCAGGATGTGCGAGACGTGGGTCTGCACGGTCCGGCGGGACAGGAACAGCGCAGAGGCGATCTCCGGGTTCGTCCGGCCCCGCGCGACCAGCAGCGCCACCTTCAGCTCCGCCGGAGTCAGCGCCTCCCACCCCCGCGCGGGCCTGCGCCGCGCAGCCCGGCTGCCCCGCCGCACACCCAGGCTCCGCAGCCGTGCGTCGGCCCGGGCGATGTCCCACCGGGCACCGAGGAGCTCGTACGAGGCCACCGCGCCGGTCAGCGCCGACCGCGCGCCCGGCAGGTCCCCGTGCCAGGCCCGCGCCACCGCCAGGTCCTCCAGGGTCTGGCCCGCCACCAGCCCGCCCCGCGCCAGCGCCGCCGTCTCCGCCAGCAGCTCCGGGTCCTGCGCGAACAGCCCGCGGCAGCGCAGCAGCGCCAGCGCCGGACCCGGCTGCTCCGGCAGGGCCGCCGCCGTGCGCGCGCAGGCGGCCACCGCCGACCTGGCCGCCTCGGTGTCCCGGTCCTCCAGCGCGAGCCGGACGGCCTCCGACAGCGCCCAGGGACGGTCGAAGGCCACCGCCTCGTCCACACCGTCCTCCAACGCGGGCAGCAACGCCTCCAGCGCCTCGCGGGGGCTCCCGTCGCGCTCCGCCAGCAGGGCGCGGGCCAGCAGGACGTGCGCGGTGTGCCGACGGGCCGCGGGCGGCTCGTACGCGTCCGGGCCGAGTGCGGCCAACTCCGCCCGGGCGGCGTCCTGTTCGCCCCGGTGGCCCAGGATCAGGGCGCGCAGCCCGTGGGTCAGCACCGGCAGCCAGCCGTCCGAGACGGGCATGCCCTCCGCCCGGGCGAGGCCGGCCAGCGCGGCGTCCCAGTCGCCGAGCCGGTAGCGGAGATCGGCCAGCAGGGCCTCCGTGACCACGAGCCGGCCCGTCGAACCGGTCCGCGCCGCCAGCTCCCGGGCCTCCCGCAGCGCCGCCGCTGCGGTGTGCGGCTCGTCGAACCGCAGGTGACCCTCGGCCTGGTTGGAGAGCAGCAGCAGCCGCATGTCGTTGGCGGCCGGGCTGCGGCGGGCGTGCGCGATCCCGGCCGCCGTGTGGCGCAGCGACTCCCGGCCCCGGTTCAGGTGGAACAGTGCGAAGGACATGGCGTGTTCGGCCTCCGCCCCGCAGAGCGGATCGCCGAGCAGCCGCGCCCGCGCGACCAGCGGCCCGGCCAGCGCGTACGCCTCCTCCGGCCGGTGCAGATCGGCCAGCGCCAGGACCCGGCACGCCTCCAGCCGCAACCGCATGGCCGCGCCGGCGGCGTCCCCGGGCGGCGGCTGCCCGGACGATGCCTGCTCGGCGGATGCTTCCTGGGTGGATGGCTGTTCGGCGGATTCCTCTTGGGCGGATGGCCGCCCGGCCGTCGCCTCTTCGGCGGATGCCTGTCCGGCCTTTGCCTCTTGGGTGGGTGGCCGCTCGGCCGTTGCTTCTTCGGCGGATGCCTGTCCGGCCTTTGCCTCTTGGGTGGGTGGCCGCTCGGCCGTTGCTTCTTCGGCGGACGCCCGTCCGGCCGTTGCCTCCTGGGTGGATACCTGTCCGGCCGTTGCCTCCTTGGCCGACGTCTCCTCGGTCGACGCCGCCTCGGACAGGGCCGCCTCGGCCAGGGCCTCCTCGGTGACCTCCAGGGAGCGGGCCATGTCCCCCTGGATCATCAGCGCCGACACCAGCTTGAAGGCGAGGGCGGTCCGCCGCCCGGGATCCTGCGCCCGCTCCCGCAGCGTGCGGAGCAGTTCCACCGACTCGGGTCGGCGCAGCATCAGCGCGGCGTCGGCGAGCCCGTCCTCCAGCACCTCCCGGTACGGGTCCCCGGCCCGGTCGGGCTGCCGGGCCGCGTCCTGTTCCACGGCGCGGCCCAGCAGCGCGGCCGCCGTTTCGGGCGCCACCGCGATCAGGGCCTGCGCCGACTCCGCCGTCCACCGCACCGCCCACGGGTCCAGCGCCCCGCCCGCCAGCAACTGCCCCGCGGTCCGGACGGGATCGAGCCCGGCCTCGGCGAAGGCCCGCGCGGCGTCCTGGTGGAGGACGCTGCGGGCGGCCCCCGGCAGCTCCGCGTACAGAGCCAGCCGCACGGCCGGCTGCCGGAACCGCAAGGCCTCGCCGCCGGCCGAATGGTGCGCGGGCGGACCGGCCGGGAGCCCGCCGGGCAGGGGGCCCGGTTCCAGTACGCCGGTCAGCAGGGGGGTCTCCAGGTCCGCGAGCAGGTCCCGGACCGGGAGCGTCCGTACGAGGGCCAGCTCGCGCGCCGTGAAGGCCGGTCCGAGCAGGGCGGCGTGCCGGAGCGTGGCCAGGGTCGCCGGGGGGAGCCGGCTCAGCTCCCGGGTCGCCGCCTCCGGGGGCGGCGGCAAGTCCCCGACCGGGAGCGTCAGTTCGGCGGAGTCCGCGCGGACTTCGATGATCCCGGACCAGTGTGCGAGCAGCTCCCGCAGCAGCCGGGGATTGCCGCCCGCGTGCCCGGCGGCCTCGCGCAGCCGGGGACCGGGCGCCGCGCCCAGCACCTCCCGCACCAGCGCGGCCGACTCCGCCCCCGTCAGCGGCTCCAGCCGGAGCGTCCGCCCGCCCGGCCCGCCGCCCAGGGAGGCGCACAGCTCCTCCACCTCCGCCCGCCGGGGCAGCCGCCGCCGGGCCGCCAGCAGCAGCAGCGGCAGCCGCTGCGCAGCGCGCGCCAGGTGGCGCCACAGCAGCAGGGAGGCCGGATCCGCCCACTGGAGGTCGTCCAGGGCCAGCAGCAGCGGCCGTCGCGCGCACCACTCCTCCACATCGGCCGCCAGCAGGTCCACGGCCGCCAGCAGCGCCCCGCCCGGTTCGGCCGACCGGGCCGCCTCCCGCAGCAGGGCCAGTGCCCGGGCCCGCCCGGGGCCGGCCGGATGCAGGCAGTCCAGCGCCGCGCGGAGCGGAAGTCCGGTGCCCAGCGCCTCGGCGGCCCCGTACCGGACCCGGCAGCCGAGTGCGGCCGCCTCGGTCAGCGCCTCGCGCAGGAAGGAGGTGCGGCCCGCGCCGGGCTCCCCCTCCACGAGCAGGCAGGCTCCGCCGCCCTCCGCACCTGCCCGCACCCAAGTCCGCAACGCGTCACGGCACTCTTCGCGGTGTTGTTCTCGCCCGACCCGCACGTCGGCGATCCCTCCGGTTGTTCGCGCCCCGTCCAGGATGGCAGCTCACGAGCCGGTCAGCGCCGGGGAATTCGGCCAGGTGGGGCCGAACTGTGCACCCCCGCACGGTATTTGGGAATCCGGACCGTTATCTTCATGCCCGCGCCCACACCCGTCTCGATGACGAGCCCGTGGCCGTCCCCGTAGACCTGGCGCAGCCGCTCGTCCACATTGGGCAGCCCGATGCCCGCGGAGGAGCCCGGCTGCTCCCCGGCCAGGATCCGGCGCAGCAGGGACGGATCCATCCCGACGCCGTTGTCCTCGATCGTGATCAGCGCCTCCGCGCCCGCGTCCCGGGCCGCGATGGTGATCCGGCACTCCTCGGTGGAGTCCTCCAGCCCGTGCTTGACCGCGTTCTCCACCAGCGGCTGCAGGCACAGGAAGGGCAGCGCCACCGGCAGCACCTCCGGCGCCACCTGCAAGGTCAGCTTGAGCCGCTCCCCGAACCGGGCCCCGGCCAGCGCCAAGTACTGCTCGATGGACCGCAACTCCTCGGCCAGCGTGGTGAACTCCCCGTGCCGCCGGAAGGAGTAGCGGGTGAAGTCGGCGAACTCCAGCAGCAGGTCCCGGGCCCGCTCCGGATCGGTGCGCACGAACGAGGCGATCGCCGCCAGGGAGTTGAAGATGAAGTGCGGGGAGATCTGCGCGCGCAGCGCTTTGATCTCCGCCTCCATCAGCCGGGTCCGCGAACGGTCCAGCTCGGACAGCTCCAGCTGCACGGACACCCAGCGCGCCACCTCGGTGGCGGCCCGCACCAGCACCGCCGACTCCCGTGACCCGTAGGCCACCAGCGCGCCCAGCATCCCGTCCTCGCCGGTCAGCGGGGCGACCACGGCCCACTTGAGGGGGCAGTCGGGCCGCTCGCACTCGGTGCGCACGCTCTGGCTGCGCCCCGAGTCCAGCATCACCGCGACCCGGGCCATCGCACGGCGCTCGTGGTGGTCGGCGCCCGGGCCGTCCCAGGCGAGGACGCTCTCGCGGTCCGTCAGGCACAGGGCCTCGGTCCCGAGGAGGGAGCGCAGGCGCCGGGCGGCCTTGCGGGCGGCGTCCTCGGTGAGGCCGGCGCGCAGCGGGGGAGCGGCGAGGGAGGCGGTGTGCAGGGTGTGGAAGGTGGCCCGTTCGACGGGGGTGCCGAGGTCGAGGCCGAAGGCGCGCTCGTCCCGCCGGGCCTGCCGCCGCCCGCCGATCCAGCCGAGCCCCAGCAACAGCGCCCCGCCGGCCGCGCCGAGCATCGGGAGCAGTGCTCCGGTCATGGTGTGCCGCCCTCCTCCGAGAGCAGTGCTCCGGTCGTGGTGTGCCGCTTCCCGTCGCGAGCAGTGCTCCGGTCGGTGTGCGCCGCCCCCGCCACGTCCCCCGCCACGTCCCCCGCCACGTCCTCCGGCAGGTGCAGCCGCGCCAGCGTCGCCGCCGTCCCCGGCGGGATCCGCCCGCGGGTGCCCAGGGACACCAGCACCATCGTCAGGAAGCCGAGCGGGACGGACCACACCGCCGGCCATGCCAGCAGCGTGTTCGCCCACCCCGCCGGAGCCAGCCCGGCCCGCGTCGCCAGCACCGCGCTCAAGGCCGCCCCGCCCCCCGTCACCAGCCCGGCCACCGCCCCCGGCGGCGTCAGCCCGCGCCACCAGATCCCCAGCACCAGCAGCGGACAGAAGGACGACGCCGACACCGCGAAGGCCAGCCCCACCGCGTCCGCCACCGGCACCTGCGTCACCGCCACGCTCCCGGCCAGCGGCACCAGGATCGCGACCAGCACCGCGACCCGGAAGCTCCGCACCCCGCGCGACGGCAGCACGTCCTGGTGCAGCACCCCCGCCACCGCCATCGTCAGCCCCGAAGCCGTGGACAGGAACGCCGCGAACGCGCCCCCCGCCAGCAGCGCCCCCAGCAGCTCCCCGGCGACCCCGCCCACCACCCGGGCCGGCAGCACCAGCACCACCGCGTCCGCCTCCCCGGTCAGGGCCAGCTCCGGGGCGTAGATCCGGCCCAACGCCCCGTACACCGGCGGCAG
This sequence comes from Streptomyces stoeckheimensis, assembly GCF_045822005.1. Classification (NCBI taxonomy): domain Bacteria; kingdom Bacillati; phylum Actinomycetota; class Actinomycetes; order Kitasatosporales; family Streptomycetaceae; genus Streptomyces; species Streptomyces stoeckheimensis. The sequence goes on from NZ_CP169550.1 coordinate 7,325,830, forward strand.
CAGGTAGAAGGCACCGACCAGGCCGAGCACCACCAGCGTGGTGCGCCGCGCCGCCCGCCCGTTCGGGCTCGTGTAGAAGCGCACCGCGACGTGCGGCAGCCCCATGGTCCCGAGGAAGGTGGCCAGGATCAGCCCGTAGGTCGCGTACAGCCGCAGCTCGGGCCGGTCCCCGGACAGTGGCTCCGACCAGCTCGTCCCGCCGGGTCCGGCCTCCGCCCGGCCCTGCGGCACCGCGGAGTCCGGGGCGAACTCCAGCCGCGCGTGCGCCCGTACGGAATGCTGCCCGGCGCCGAGGGTCACCGGCTGCCCCGCGTACGCCCGCCCGTCCACCTGGCCGGTCACCGTCACCGTCAGCGGCGCGTCCAGGGACAGCCGTACGTCCTCGGCCAGCGTGACGGCGGTGTGCTCGCGGAACACCGTCGGGGCGTCGAAGGAGGCGCGCGGGGCGCCGTCCCCCGCCCAGGCGGCCAGCAGGAAGAACGCGGGCACCAGCAGGGCGGTGAGCTTCAGCCAGTACTGGAAGGCCTGCACGAAGGTGATGGACCGCATCCCGCCGGCCGCCACCGCCGCCGTCACCACGATGGCGACGACCACCCCGCCCACCCAGTGCGGGGCCCCGGTCAGGATCTCCAGGGTCAGGCCCGCGCCCTGGAGCTGCGGCAGCAGGTACAGCCAGCCGACGCCGAGCACGAACAGCACCGCGATCCGGCGCACCGCCTGCGATTCGAGCCGGGCCTCGGCGAAGTCGGGCAGCGTGTACGCCCCCGAGCGCCGCAGCGGGGCCGCGACCAGCACCAGCAGCACCAGGTATCCGGCGGTGTAGCCCACCGGGTACCAGAGCATCTGCGGCCCCTGGAGCAGCACCAGCCCGGCCACGCCGAGGAAGGAGGCCGCCGAGAGGTACTCGCCGCCGATGGCCGCCGCGTTGAGGCGCGGGCCGACCGTGCGCGACGCCACGTAGAAGTCCGAGGTGGTCCGGGAGATCCGCAGGCCCAGCGCGCCGACCAGCACCGTGACCAGGACGACGACGGCGACCGCGGTCAGCGCGTACGTCTGGTTCACCGGCGGGTCCTTCGGCTGGGGCGCGGGCGCGGCCCTGCGCCGGTGGCGGGTCCCGGTCGCGCGCCGGGGCCCGGCGGGTGGGTGCCGGGTCCGGGCCGCATGCCGGGGTCACGGGAGTCTACGCACGCGCCCCGAGCGGGCAACAGGCCCTAGCAGGTCAGGCCGGATATGGCTCAGCGGGCGGGATCGCGGTGCTCCGCGCAGTCCCGGAGAGCGATCTCCAGCTCCACGTACGATTCCTCGGCGCGCCGGAAGGCCAGCGTCAGGGCCGCCTCGGCCCGGGGCGGCAGGTGTCCGTACGCGCCTTCGTGGGCCTCGTACAGGACGTCGGCCCAGCGTGCGGCCGCGCTCCGCAGGCGGGCCAGCAGCACCTCGGCCTCGGCGGGACCGGCCGGCCGGGTGCGGGGCAGTCCGGTCAGTGCGTCGAGCAGCGCCTGGATTTCGGACATCTGCTTCCTCCCGGGGCCGAAGATCCACGATACCCGCGGGGGTCCGCCCGGACGGGCGGTCCGGCCGCCGCTGCGGCCGACGGCACGGGCGGATCGCCGTACGCATCCCCGGGCGCGACGAACGGTGCGTCGCCGCGCCGGACGGTCGGCGCGCCCCGCCGGGGCCGCTTCAGCCCATGGCCTGGCGCATCAGCAGGTCCCTCAGCTCCCGCGTGTGCCTGCGGCTCACCTGCAGCTCCGCCGCGCCGACGCGGACCGTGGTGGTGCCCGCGTCCAGGCGCAGTTCGTCGATGCGGGCCAGTGCGACCAGGTGGCGGCGGTGAATGCGGACGAACCCGCGGGCCGCCCACCGCTCCTCCAACGTGGACAGCGGGATCCGTACCAGGTGGCTGCCCTCGTCGGTGTGCAGCCGGGCGTAGTCGCCCTGGGCCTCCACGTACGCGATGTCCGCGATCGCCACGAAACGGGTGACGCCGCCCAGTTCGACGGCTATCTGCTCGGGCGCGCGGTCCGCGCCGCGGGCGGCGGCGGACGCTGCCGACGCGGCGACCGCCGCGAGGGGGGCCCCGACGGTCTCGGGGGCGGCCGTGCGGGCCGCGCGGGCCGCCGGTACGGCGGGCGCGGCCTCGGGGCCGGCCGCCGGGGGCTGCTCACCGGACCGGCCGGACTGCGCGCAGGCCCGCCGCACGGCCTCGGCCAGCCGCTCCGGCCGGACGGGCTTGAGCACGTAGTCCACGGCCTTGAGGTCGAAGGCCTGTACGGCGAACCCCTCGTGCGCGGTGACGAACACGATCAGCGGCGGCCGCGCGAATCCGGCCAGCAGCCGGGCGATGTCCAGTCCGGTCAGCCCCGCCATGTGGATGTCGAGGAAGACCACGTCGATGACGTCGGCCCCGTCGGGGCCGCTCTCCAGCGCCCGGGTGATCCGGCGCAGCGCCTCGGTGGCGTCCGAGGCGCCTTCGGCGCTGAGCACCCGGGGGTCCGAGCGCAGCAGGTAGAGGAGCTCTTCGAGCAGGGGCTTCTCGTCGTCGACGGCCAGTACGCGCAACATGATGCGGAGTCTAGGTTCCGCCCGGCCGGCGCGAAACGGTGCGCGGCCCCCGCCCCGGGGGGAGGGGAGGCGGGGGCCGCGCGGTCGGGTGGTCCGGAGGACCGGTCGCAGGGGGCCGGTCGCAGAGGGCCGGTCGCATAGGGCCGGCCTCAGGAGGCCGGCCCCGGGGGACCGGCCCCGGGTAGGGCCGGTCTACTGGACGGTGATGAGCTTGCCGTCGGGGGCGACCGCGTACCAGGTGCCGCCGACGCCCTGCCCGTTGATGTCGCCGGCCTTCTTGTCACCGGTGAAGGTGTAGACGGGCCAGCAGTTCACCGTCTGCTGCTTCTTGCCGTCGGGGCGGTCGAGCACCAGGTAGTTCTTCTCGATGATCCCCTTGGCGTTCGCCTGGTCCACCGGCGGCACGACCGGCCACTTGGCCACGCAGTCGCCCTCGCACTTGGAGACCATCGGCCACGCGGTGTCGGGCTTGAACCGGTAGACCGTCATCCCGTTGCCGTCGACGATGTGGTCGCCGAGCTTCGGGTCCTTGGCCACGGTCAGCGCGCCGGAGGCCTGGCCGGCGCCGCCGGGTGCGGGGGACGCCTTCGCCGCCTTCTTGCCGTCGGGAGCCGCCGCGAACCAGGTGCCGCCGACGCCCTGTCCGTTGGTGTCGCCCGCCTTGGTGTCCTTGCTGTACCGGTACACGGGCCAGCCCGCCACCGTCAGCTGCTTGCTGCCGTCGGTACGGACCACCTCGCCCAGCAGCGCCGGGTCCATGCCCGCCGCGGCGGTGGCGTCGCCGGCCGCGACCACCGGCCAGACCTTCGCGCAGTCCCCGTCGCAGGAGGACTTGGACGGCTTCGCGGTGTCCTTGTCGAAGCGGTAGAGGGTGAAGCCCGCGCTGTCGGCGAGGACGGAGCCGAGCTTCTCGTCCTGGGCGATGGCCAGTTGGCCGCCGGGCTTGGCGGCGCCGACCGTGTCGGCGTCGGAGCCCGAGCCCGCACCGTAGCCGTCGCCCGAGGACGGGGCCTGGGAGGGAGCGGCGACCGCTCCGGCCGGCTTGGCGTTGTCGCCCGCCGAGTCGCTCCCGCCGCACGCGGTCGCGGTGAGTGCGACGACGACCGCCACGGCCGCCAGGGTGGTTCCGCGCTTGATGCCCATCTTGATCTCTCCCACGTGTGTGTCCCTGCCTGCGCCGCGGCTCTCCTCCGTCCGAGCGGAGTGGAGCGGCGGCAACTTGTGCAGGACACGCCCTGGCGGGGCCGATCTGTTCAATTCCTCCGATGTGGGCTGTTTCACTCACCCCAGGTCGAACCCGGCCCGCTTCACGGCCGTGGCCACAGCGAGGCCGAGCGTGCGGTGTCCGGCGTCGTTGGGGTGCAGCCCGTCCGCCAAGTGCTCGGGGCCCAGCAGCTCCCGCCCCGGCAGCAGCACCAGCCGCTCGTCCCCGGCGGCGATCCGCTCCCGGGTGGCGCGCTCCATCGCGTCGCGCAGGGCGCCCAGGGTGGCGCCCAGCTTGTTCGGGGTGCGCTCCGCGTCCGGGCGCAGCACGGGGGAGAGCAGGAGCAGCGGGGTCCGGGGGTGGCCCTGGCGGACCAGTTCGAGGAACGCGCGGGTGGTCTCGTACAGCAGGGGGGCCGAAAAGGGCACGCGGGACCAGCAGTTGGTGCCGAAGGCGAGGGTGAGGACGTCGGCGGGGAGTCCGGCGAGCTGCTCGGCGCAGGCCAGCTCCCCGCGCGCGGCGCCCGCGTAGCCGAGGTTGACGGTGTCCCAGCCCAGCGCCCGCCCGGCCACCGCGGGCCAGCCGTGCGCGGGCCGGGTGGACCACCAGCCCTCGGTGATGGAGTCGCCGTGCACCACCCAGCGGGTGGCGGGCGGAGCGGGGGCGACCGGGCCGCCGATCCCGCGCAGGCCGAGGATCAGCGGGGACTGGGTCTCGGGCGGGTGGATGGTGAACGGGCCGGAGCCGCCCGGCAGTTCGAGGCGTACGACGGCCTCGGCGGCCGGCTCGGTGTACAGCTCGGCGACCACCCCGTGCCGGTCCCACAGGGCGAACCCGTGCGCGAGGTCGCGCAGCGCGTCGGTGGGGCCGGGCACGGTCGCCCGGTAGTGGATCTCCACCGCCCGGGTGCCGGGCGCGGTGAACTCCAGGCGCACCCCGATGGGCAGGGTGGCCCGCTCGCCGGTGTCCCAGGGCAGCCGCATGGTGTCGGCCGGGTCGGCCCGCACGGGCCGGCCCCCGTCCAGCCAGGCCACCCCGCGCAGGAAGGGCCCCGGGTCCAGCCACGGCCCGGCCTCGGCGCCGGTGTGCGCGGCCGTTCCCGCACCTGTGCCTACGCCTGCGCCTGTACCCACGCCTGCGCCTGCATCCATGCCTGCGCCTGCGCCTGGGCCCATGGCTATGCCCATGTCCGAGCCTGCGTCCGGCCCGGCTTCCCGTGTGCTCATCGTGCGCCTCCGACCGTCGGGTACGGGAACTTCACGCCGACGCCGCCGTCCACGACCAGCGTCTGGCCCGTCATGTACGAGGACTGCGGCGAAGCCAGGAAGTACAGTGCGGCCGCGATGTCCCGGGTCTCGGCGACCCGGCCCAGCGGGGCGTTCTCCGCATTGAGCCTGCGCCCCTCGGGGCCCAGCAGGGCGGCCACCCGCGGGGTCCACACCACCCCCGGTGCCACCGCGTTGACCCGTACCCCGCGCGGGCCCAGCTCTACCGCCGCCGAGCGCACCAAGGAGATCAGGCCGGCCTTCGCGGCCCCGTACGCGGCGTGCAGCGGGGCGGCGGTGAGCCCGGAGACGGAGGCGACGAAGACCAGGGGTCCACCGCCGGCCGCGGCGACGGCCCCGCCGCCGTACTGGACGGCCAGCCAGGCGTGCCGCAGCACCAGGTCGAAGTGCCAGTCCCAGCCCTCGTCGTCCAGCTCGGGCAGCGCGGCGTACCGGGCCATGCCGACGATGTCGACGACCCCGCCGACCGGGCGGCCCCCGAGCAGCTCCGGCGCCGCGGCGAAGAGCTCCCGTACGGCCTCGCGCCGCGTGACGTCGGCGGCGTACGGGACGCCCCCGGTCTCGGCGGCGACCGCCCGGGCCCGCTCCTCGTCCGCGTCCACGCACAGCACGCGGGCTCCGCCGGCGGCCAGCGCGTGCGCGGTCTGGCGGCCGATGCCGTTGCCCGCGCCGAGCAGGACCAGGGCCCGGCCGTCGAGCCGGTGGAGGGCGGCGTAGTCGGGGACGGGCGAGGTGTCGGGGACGGCGTCCGGTGCGCTCCCGGGCGCGGGGCCGTCGCTCACGCGGAGGCCTTGCGGGGCGTGTACCGGGCCAGTTCCGGGATGACTTCCTTGCCCAGGATCTCCAGGGTCCGCAGGATCTCCCGGTGCTCCAGGTACCCCCACTGGACGTAGCAGATGAGCTGGTCGACGCCGAGGTCCGCGTACCGCTTGGCCTTGGTGACGATCGTCTCCGCGTCCCCGATGAGGATCATGTCCCCGTCGCTGAACTCCCGTACGGGTACGTTCCCTTCGAGGATCGGCGCGAGCAGCGGGAAGGTCCGCTCCCGTTCCTCGGGGCTCAGGTGCGGCAGCTCCCACTCCAGGGTGAACTGCGCCAGGTTGGAGTACCACCAGGCGACCGACTCCCAGACCCGGGGACCCGGGTCGGTGCGCGGCGGGGTGGCGTGGACCAGGGTGTAGGCGGCGACGCGGTCCGTGGTGACGTCGGTGAGGGGGCTCGGCGCGGCGGCCGCGGCCCGGTAGGCGGCCACCTGGGCGGCCATCGCCTCCAGCGGCTGCATGATCGAGAAGGACAGCAGCCCGAGGCCGTGCGCGCCCGCGACCTCCGCGGAGCCGGGGGAGGTGGCCGCCATCCAGGCGGGCGGGTGCGGATCCTGCACCGGCTTGGGGGTGACCATGCGCCGCGGGAAGGCGAAACGCTCCGACGCGTACGCGAAGTACTCCTCGCGCCACATTCCGGTAACGATCTCGATGGCCTCGCGCCAGTCGTCGCGGGACTTCTCCCGGTCCACGCCGAAGGCCGCCTGCTCCATGGGCGTGGAGCGGCCGGTGCCCCACTCCACCCGGCCGCCGGAGAGCACGTCGACGGTGGCGACCTTCTCCGCGATGCGCTGCGGCGGGGTGAAGGCGAAGGGGGTCAGGGTCACGCCGAAGCCCAGCCGGATCCGCTCGGTGAGCCCGGCCAGGTGCCCGAGGAGCACCTCGGGGGCCGGGCAGTGCGAGCGGCCCTCGCGGAAGTGGTGTTCGACCGCCCAGACGGTACGGAAGCCCATCCGGTCGGCTAGCCGGATCTGTTCCACCGCCTCCCGGTAAGCGCGCTGCTCAGCGGCCCGCTGGCCGTGCGGGTGGGCTCCCCGCCAGGGCCGCGGCACGTCGATCTCGTAGAGCACGTCCAGGTCCATGGCGGCACGCTGCGGCAGATCTGACGAAGTGTCAAGAATGCGGGTCGGGATCTCCCGCGCACTGATCGATCATCCCCGCGCAACAAAGGACCATCCTGGACAGATCCGCGCAACGATCAGTCGCCTATGTGCAAGGATGGTGCATTACGGGCGGTATCACTCAGCTCGTAGGCTCACTCGCTGTACGTGGAGTGGCGTGGACCGCCTGCTCGGCGGTCCCCCATGCCCAGGCCTTCCCGGCCTGCTCCTGCTCCGGACCGCTGCGGTCGATGCCTCACACCCCACCCGCAGTGACAAAGGAGTCCCCTCGTGCTCGACCACGGCCAGGCGCCCCCGCTCGCTCCCGCCCCCGGGGCGCCGCGCAAGCCCGCCCACCCGCTCCTGCGCCGCAAGCCGGTGGAGCAGCTGGTCGCCGAGGGCGGCCAGGGCGAGGGCGGCTCCCTGCGCCGCTCGCTCACGATGTGGCAGCTGACCATGATCAGCATCGGCGCGACGCTGGGCACCGGCATCTTCGTCGTCCTCGGCACCGCGGCCCCCAAGGCCGGCCCCGCCGTGACGATCTCCTTCATCATCGCGGGCCTGACCGCCCTCTTCTCGGCCCTCTCCTACGCGGAGCTGGCCGGATCGGTGCCGGTCTCCGGATCCTCGTACTCGTACTCGTACGCCACCATGGGCGAGCTCGTCGCCTGGGTCTGCGGCTGGTGCCTGGTCCTGGAGTACGGGGTCTCCGTCGCGGCCGTCGCCGTCGGCTGGGGCGAGTACCTCAACGAGCTCCTCGACGGGACCATAGGCGTCACCATCCCCGACGGCGTCTCGGCCCCGCTGGGCGAAGGCGGCTTCATCAACCTGCCGGCGCTGGTCGTCGTCCTGCTCGCCATGGTCTTCCTGATGCGCGGCGCCAAGGAGAGCGCCCGGATCAACTCGATCATGGTCGGCGTGAAGATCGTCACCCTGCTGCTCTTCATCGGCATCGGCTTCATGGGCATCAAGGCCGGCAACTACGCCCCGCTCGCGCCGCTCGGCATCACCGGCATCAGCGCCGGCGCCGCCACGCTCTTCTTCTCGTACATCGGCTTCGACGCGGCCTCCACCGCCGGTGAAGAGGCGAAGAACCCCAAGCGCGACCTGCCCCGCGCGATCATGCTCTCGCTGCTGATCGTGACCGTGCTCTACGTCCTCGTCGCCTTCGTCGCCGTCGGTGCCATGCCGTGGCAGGACTTCGAGGGCACCGAGGCCGCGCTCGCCCAGATCATGACCGACGTCTCCGGCCACACCTTCTGGGGCGTCGTCCTGGCCGCCGGCGCCGTCGTGGCCATCGCCTCCGTCGTCTTCGCCGTCCTCTACGGCCAGACCCGCATCCTCTTCGCCATGTCCCGCGACGGCCTCGTACCCAAGGTCTTCGCCAAGGTCGACGCGAAGACCGGCGCCCCCCGCGCCAACGTGGTGATCGTCTCCCTCTTCTGCGGAACGCTCGCGGCCTTCATCCCGCTCGGCAAGCTGGCGGACGCCACCAGCATCGGCACCCTCTTCGCCTTCGGCCTCGTCAACGTCGCCGTCGTGATCCTGCGCAAGACCCGCCCGGACATGCCGCGCACCTTCAAGGTGGCGCTCTTCCCGATCACGCCGATCCTGGGCCTGCTCGCCTGCGGCTTCATGATGTTCAGCCTGGACACCGCCACCTGGATCGTCTTCGGTGGCTGGATGGCCGTTGGCCTCGTGGTCTACTTCCAGTACGGCATCCGCCGTTCCCGACTGGCCACAGCCCAGCCGACCGCTACGCAGCCGGCCGCAGCAGAGAAGTGATTCACCCGTAGTGCGACTGAACGATCTCGACGAACGCATCGTGCACGCCCTGGCCAAGGACGCCCGCCGCTCCTTCGCGGACATCGGCTCCGAGGTCGGACTCTCGGCCCCCGCCGTCAAACGGCGTGTGGACCGGCTGCGCGCCGAAGGAGCCATCACCGGCTTCACCGTCCGCGTGGACCCCGCCTCGATGGGCTGGGAGACCGAGGGCTTCATCGAGATGTACTGCCGCCACAACACCTCGCCGGACGACATCCGGCGGGGGCTGGAGCGCTACCCCGAGGTGGTGTCCGCGTCGACCGTCACCGGCGACGCGGACGCCCTCGTCCAGATCTTCGCCTCCGACATGCGGCACTTCGAGCGGGTCCTGGAGCGGATCGCGGGCGAGCCCTTCGTGGAGCGCACCAAGTCCGTCCTCGTCCTCTCCCCGCTCCTGCGCCGCTTCACCTCCGGCGCGCCCGCGTAGCGGTCCCCACCGCCCGCTCACCGCGCTTGCGCAGCAGCTCGCGGCGCTCCTCTTCGGTCAGGCCGCCCCACACCCCGTACGGCTCCCGCGTGCGCAGGGCGTGCTCCAGGCACGCCGCGCGCACCGGGCATCCGGCGCAGACCTGCTTCGCGGCCTCGTCGCGCTGCTCCCGGTCCTCGCCCCGCTCGTCCGCGGGATGGAAGAACCGCGTCGAGCCGAGATCGCGGCAGGCGGCCCGCGACTGCCACTGCCAGTGGTGTCCGGCGGACCCGGGCAGCCGGGACGCGCGGGCCGCCGGGACGCGGGGAGCCGCGGGCGGTGCGGTGGACGTGCTGGACGTGGTGGACGTGGTCGCCCTGGAGGGGCTGCGGTTCATGACGGTTCCCTTCGCGATGAGGTCGCAGACTGTCCTCCCCGCGTGTGACCGCTCCGCTCCGTGCCAAACCCGCCCGCGGGAATCCCCGCAACGGCCCGGCCTACCAGCGCAGATGCCCCCGCCGCGCCCACTCCCCGGCCAGCAGCCGGTACGAGCGCACCCGGTCGGCGTGCCCGTGCGTGATCGTGGTGATCAGCAGCTCGTCCGCACCGGTCGCGTCCCGCAGCCGCTCCAGCTGGTCGGCCACGGTGGCCGGCGAACCGGCGAACTGCGTCTCCACCCGGTCCGCGACCAGCTCGTGCTCCGCCGTGGACCACCCCCGGGTCAGCGCGCGGGCCTCCTCGGGCGAGGGGAAGGGGATCGCACCCGCACCGGACCGGATGCTGTGCACCCACGGCGCGTACCCGGCGGCCAGCTCCTGCGCCTCGGCGTCGTCCGGGGCCACCACGACATCGGCCGACACGGTCAGGTGCGGCCGGTCCAGCCCGCCCGGCCCGGCCGAGGGCTTGAAGGCGGCCCGGTAGGCCTCGGCGGCCTCCAGCACGCTCGCCGGGCTGACGTGGTAGTTCGCCGCGAACCGGAGCCCGTTCGCACCGGCCGTCTCCGCGCTCACCCCCGCGCTGCTGCCCAGCACCCACACCTGCACCTCGGCGCCCTCCCCGGGTACGGCATGCGCTTCCACTCCGTCCGGCGAGCGGTACTCCCCGCGCAACAGGGCCAGTACGTCGCCCACTTGCTCGGAGTACTCCTGCGCCGTGGCGCCCGGCAGCTGCAACAACCGCTGCTGGAGCGCGATCCGCGGATGATCGCGCAGGTGGGCGAAGGAGAAGGGCTTCGGTATGCGCAGGCCGTTCGCCGTGGTGTACGCCACCGGCGGCTCGGCCCCGGCACGGCGCGCCGGCGGGCCGCCCGCCGAGCGTCCCAGACCCAGGTCGATCCGCCCGGGGTGCACCGCGTCCAGCAGGCCGAACTCCTCGACCGTCGACAGGGCCGTGCGGTGCCCGAGCTGGACCGCCCCCGAGCCGATCCGGATCGTCGAGGTGGCCGAGGCGGTCAGCGCCAGCACGACGGCGGGCGAGGTCCCCGCGACCCCCGGATTCAGGTGGTGCTCGGCGAACCAGTAGCGGACGTAGCCGAACCGTTCGGTCTGCCGGGCCAGGTCGACGCTGCCGCGCAGGGCCTCGGCCGCCGTGGAGCCGGACGGGATCGGGACGAGGTCGAGGACCCCGAGCGGGATACCGGGCATGGTGTTCCCCCTTCTGTGGGACGGGCTTCGGGCGGGGTCCTGCGGGGGCCGGGGTCAGCCGCGGACGGGGGCGAGCGCGCGGGGCGCGGCCAGCCCGAGGTGGTCGCGCAGCGTCGGGCCGTCGTACTCCCGGCGGAACACCCCGCGCTCCTGGAGCAGCGGGACGACGGTGTCCGCGAAGGCGTCGAGCCCGCCCGGGGTCAGGTGCGGGACCAGGATGAATCCGTCGGCCGCGTCCGCCTGGACCAGGGCGTCGATGGCCTGGGCGACGGTGAGCGGCGAGCCCACGAAGGACTGCCGGGCGGTCGTCTCGATCACCAGCTCCCGGATGGACAGGCCACCGGCGGCCGCCCGCTCCCGCCACTCCCGCGCGACGGCCACCGGGTCGCGGTTCATGCGCACGCTCGCCCGGCCCAGCGCGATGGTGTTCTCCCCGGGCTCGGGATCCACGTCCGGCAGCGGCCCGTCCGGGTCGTAGCCCGACAGGTCCCGGTTCCACACGTGCTCCAGGTACTTGATCGCGGTCGCCCCGCTGACCTGCAGGCGCCGCACCTCGTGGGCCAGCTCCCGCGCCTCGGCGTCCGTGTCGCCGAGCACGAAGGTCGCCGCCGGGAGGATCTTCAGCTCGTCGTGAGTGCGCCCGTACCGGGACAGGCGCCCCTTGACGTCCGCGTAGAAGGCGCGGCCCTCGTCCAGCGTGCCGTACCGGCCGAAGATGGCGTCCGCGGAGGCCGCGGCGAACTCCCGGCCCTCGTCCGAATCGCCCGCCTGGAAGATCACCGGCCGGCCCTGCGGGCTGCGCGGCACGTTGAAGTGCCCGGAGATGTCGAACTGCTCGCCCCGGTGGGCGAAGGCGCCGGGGCCCGCGTCCCGCAGGAACTCCCCGGAGACCGGGTCGGCGAGGATCTCGCCGCCGTCCCAGGAGTCGAAGAGCTCGTGGGCGGTGTCCAGGAACTCCCGGGCCCGCTCGTAGCGTTCCTCGCGCGGCAGGAAGCCGCCGCGCCGGAAGTTCTCCCCGGTGAAGGCATCCCAGGAGGTGACCACGTTCCAGGCGGCGCGGCCCCCCGACAGGTGGTCGAGGGAGGCGAACTGGCGGGCCACCTCGTACGGTTCGTTGAAGGTGGAGTTGATGGTGCCGGTCAGCCCGAGGTGTTCGGTGACGGCGGCGAGCGCCGCCAGCACGGTGAAGGTGTCCGGGCGGCCCACCACGTCCAGATCGTAGATCTCGCCGCCCTGTTCGCGCAGGCGCAGACCCTCGGCGAGGAAGAGGAAATCGAACTTCGCGCGCTCGGCGGTCCGCGCGAAATGGACGAAGGAATCGAAGTCGATCTGGCTCCCGGAGGCCGGGTCGCTCCACACGGTGGTGCTGTTGACCCCGGGGAAGTGCGCCGCGAGATGGATCTGCTTGAGCGGCTTGCTCATGGGTGCTGTCGGTCCTTCCTGGGGGATCAGGCGGCGGGGGAAGCGGTGGCGGCGGTGGAAGCGGCGGGGGCCGGCCGGCCGGCGGCGTACCGGTTCGCCGGGCGCGGCAGCCCCAGCAGGCCGCGGAGCGAGGAGGCCTCGTAGGCCCGCCGGAACACCCCGCGCCGCTGGAGCTCCGGCACCAGGCCGCGGGTGATCGCCGGCAGGTCGTGGGCGAGCACCCCCGGCCGCAGCCGGAAGCCGGTCAGCCCGGCCTCCCGCCCCTCCAGCAGCAGGTCGGCGAGGTGCGCCGGAGTCCCCGCGAAGACGGGGGCGTCACTCGTGTACGCGGCCCCGTGCGCGGCGTCCAGCCGCTGGAGCCGCCGCTCCGCCGCGGCCGGCTGCTCGTCGAGGAAGACCGTCAGCTCACCGAACAGGTGCGGGGTGCCGGGCAGCGCGGCCACGGCGGTGCGGATCTCGCCGGCATCGTGCGCGGGCACGTAGCCGATGTCGGCCGACCGGGCGAGGAAGGGGTACACGGTGGCGTCCGAGGCCAGCGCGCTCACCGGGGGCAGGCCCTGGGGCGGCCGCGGGGTGATCGAGGGGCCCTTCACGCTGAACCGGGGGCCCTCGAAGTCGATGTAGTGCAGCTTGGTGCGGTCGATGAACCGTCCGGTGGCCACGTCGCGGATCTCGGCGTCGTCCTCCCAGCTGTCCCACAGCCGCCGCACCACCTCGACGTGGTCGGCGGCCTCCCCGTACAGCTCGGCCGGGTCCAGGGGCGCCGTACGGCGCCCGAAGTGGCGTACCTCGTCCGGCCGTTCGGAGATCTGGATGCGCAGACCGGCGCGCCCGCGGCTCACGTAGTCCAGGGTGGCGAGCGCCTTGGAGACGTGGAACGGCTCCGTGTGGGTGGCCACCACGCTCGGCACCAGCCCGATGTGCCGGCTCAGCGGCGCCACCCGGGCGGCGACCAGCACCGCGTCGAGCCGGCCCCGGACCAGATCGGTGCGGCCGTCGGGCCCGGCCGGATCGGTGGACTGCAGGCTCAGCGAGTCCTCGAAGGTGACGAAGTCCAGCAGCCCGGCCTCGGCCTCGGCGACCAGCGCGGCCCAGTAGCCGGCGGTGAACAGCCGGTCGGCGTCCGCACCCGGTTCGCGCCAGGCGGCGGGATGCCAGCCGGCACCGTCGAGGGCCACGGCGAGGTGGAGCGCGGGGGAGGGGGAAGGGTGCACGGGCATGGCGGAACTGCCTCCTGATCGGGCGGCGCGGCGAAGGACGGAGCGGATCGCGAAACGCTGATCAGGAACGACAGAGGGAGCCGGCGACGCGCAGGAGGTCGATGTGCGCGCGGGAGTGCAGACGGACGGCGCGGCGCGGGATGAGGGCGGCAGCGGCGGTTCGTACGGTCATGCCGGCCCACCCCCTTCGCTCGTCGGTCCCGGTCGTGCTTCCGACGCTAGATCAGGAGGGACCGGGCCACAACGAACGGAATGTCAATCCGTGTTAAGCCTTCGTGTCGGGCGTGCGAAGCCCGATGAAGACCGGCTCGCGGCGCAGGGTGAACCCCATCGAGAGGTACAGCCCCACGGCCGCCGTGTTCTCCGCCGCGGCGTGCAGGAACGGGGAGTCCCCGCGCTCCTCCACGGCGGCCGCGACCGCGCGGATCAGCCGCCCGGCGAGCCCCTCGCCCCGGTGACCGGGGTGCGTGCAGACGGCGCTGATCTCCGACCAGCCCGGCGGCCGCATCCGCTCGCCCGCCATCGCGACGAGCCGGCCGCCGCGGCGGATCCCGAGGTACGTCCCCAGCTCGACGGTGCGCTCCCCGAAGGGGCCGGGCCGGGTCAGCTCGACCAGCTCCAGCATCTCGGGCACGTCGGCCGGCCCCAGCAGGACCGCCTCCGGCTCCTCCTTGCCCCGTACCGCCCGGCCGTCCAGCTGCACGCCCGGTATCGACATCAGGGTCTCCCAGCTCGCGGGCGGGGTCGGCAGCCCGGTCACCCAGACCTCCTGGCCGGGGCCGGCGAGCTCGGCCAGGTCCGCCCAGGCCCGCGGATCCTCCGGGTCGCAGAGCGCGGCGAAGGGCGACACCCCGTCCGGGTAACGGGCGGCGAGCCCGGCGGGGCCGATCTCGGCGAAGCCCCGGTGCGGGCCGTCGAGCGCGGCCCAGACGGGATTGTCGAGGACCGCACCGGGCCGGGACTCACGGGACATGAGCGGGAGCTTCCTTCCATCGGGCGCGGGCACCTCGTACGGGCACCCGCCACGGGCACGGGTACGGGCATCGGCCACGGGCACGCGTACGAGCACTTGTACGGACTCTTGCGGGCGGTCTTGACGGCCCCTGGCGGTGCCATGAGACTGCGATCGCCAGCCTAATGGGGGTGGCGGACAGGAAGGGGGCCCGGTGGACCAGCTCACCCCACCCTCCGGCACCACACCCTCCTCCGTGACCACCCCGCTGCGCCGCTCCTGGCTCACCCGCCGGCTGCACATAGATCTCCTCCGCGTCTGCAGTGCCACGGCCCCGGCCTCCTGAGGCCCCGCCGAGCACGCGCGTACGCACACAGACCGAGGAGAGCCATGTCCCAGACCCATGTCCAGACGCCCGTCCAGGCCCCTGCCCAGAACCCTGTCCAGGCGCGTTCCCAGAGCCACGTCCCGGCGCCCGCCCGGAGCCTCGCCCCGCCCGCGGCCGCCGTCCTCCGGGGCCGCATCGGGACCGGGTTCTCGCCCGAGCCGCACCGGTACCGGCTGTACGTCGCCGCCGACGACTGTCCGAGCTGCCTCGGCGTCACCGCCGCCTTCGTCGACCTGGGCCTGCGGGACACCGTGGCCCTGACCGTCCTGCGGCCCGGCTCCGACCCGGCGGGGCACGACGCGCTCCGCCGCGCCTACGAGGCCGCCGGGCACGACCACGGCGGCACGCTCACGGTTCCCGCCCTCTGCGACGGCTGGAGCGGGCGGGTGGTCTCGAACCACGCTCCCGACATCCTGGAAGACCTGCGCAGGCTGAGCGTGCACCCGGCCTTCCGCCCGGCCCCGTAGGGCACCCGAAAAGGCCTTTCGGACCGTTCGCAGAGCCTCCGCGCAACGAATCGCCGCCTTCTCCCGTCAATGCGCAACGAATCGATGCGCGGAGCGCAACGGTCACGCCTTGTCCCGGTCGAACGCGCGAACGTACCGTCTAAGGACCCCCACCCCTCCTGCCACAGAGGTACGCCCATGCCCCCGCTGCGCACCGCCCTCCTCCAGAGCTCCGGACGGCTCGGCGACACCGCCGACAACCTGAAGGCGCTCGAAGAGGCCGCGGCACGCGCCGCACAGGCGGGGGCCGGGCTCCTCGTGACCTCGGAGATGTTCCTGACCGGCTACGCGCTGGAGATCGAGGACATCGCCCGGCTCGCCGAACCGGCCGACGGCATGTCCGCCCGCGCCATCGGCGAGATCGCCCGCCGCCACGGGCTGGCCGTGCTCTACGGCTACCCCGAGCGGGACGGGGACGCCGTCTACAACGCGGCGCAGCTCGTCGGCCCCGACGGGGAACGGCTCGCGAACTACCGCAAGACCCACCTCTTCGGCTGCTTCGAGCAGGCGGCCTTCACCCCCGGCGACACCCCGGTGGTCCAGGCGGACCTCGGCGGCCTCCGCGTCGGCGTGATGATCTGCTACGACGTGGAGTTCCCCGAGAACGTCCGGGCGCACGCGCTCGCCGGCACCGACCTCCTCCTGGTGCCGACCGCGCAGATGCACCCGTTCCAGTTCGTCGCCGAACAGTTGGTCCCCGTACGGGCCTTCGAGAACCAGATGTACATCGCGTACGTCAACCGCACCGGCCCGGAAGGCGAGTTCGAGTTCGTCGGCCTCAGCTGCCTGGCCAGCCCCGACGGGGTCACCCGCACCCGGGCCGGCCGCGGCGAGGAGCTGGTGTTCGGCGAGGCCGACCCCGAGCTGCTGCGCGTCTCGCGCGAGACCAACCCGTACCTGCGCGACCGCCGCCCCGGTCTGTACGCCTCGCTCGTCTGACCGAGGCCGCGCCCGCGCCCGCCGGCGCCCTCCCCCCTGCTTGCCCTTCCCCCCTGCCCCACCCCGCTAGGAGTCGTACCCCATGACGTCCACGGTGCCCACCACCGCCGTCCCGCACAGCGACGGCCAGCTGCCGATCACGATGTTCGGTCCGGACTTCCCCTACGCGTACGACGACTTCCTGGCCCACCCGGCGGGCCTCGGGCAGATACCGGCGACCGAGCACGGCACCGAGGTTGCCGTCATCGGCGGCGGGCTGTCCGGCATCATCTCCGCCTACGAGCTGATGAAGATGGGCCTCAAGCCCGTCGTCTACGAGGCCGACCAGATCGGCGGCCGGCTGCGCACGGTGGGCTTCGAGGGCGCGGGCACCGAGGAGCTGACCGCGGAGATGGGCGCCATGCGCTTCCCGCCGTCCTCCACGGCCCTCCAGCACTACATCGACCTCGTCGGCCTGGTCACCGAGCCCTTCCCGAACCCGCTCGCCGAGGCCACCCCCTCGACGGTGGTCGACCTCAAGGGCGAGACCCACTACGCCGAGACCATCGCCGACCTCCCGCAGGTCTACCGCGACGTGTCCGCCGCGTGGAACGCCTGCCTGGACGAGGGCGCCGACTTCTCCGACATGAACACCGCGATGCGCGAGCGGGACGTCCCGCGCATCCGGGAGATCTGGGCGAAGCTCGTCGAGAAGCTCGACGACGAGACCTTCTACGGGTTCCTCTGCAAGTCCGAGGCCTTCAAGTCCTTCCGCAAGCGCGAGATCTTCGGCCAGGTCGGCTTCGGCACGGGCGGCTGGGACACCGACTTCCCGAACTCGATCCTCGAGATCCTGCGCGTCGTCTACACCGAGGCGGACGACCACCACCGCGGCATCGTGGGCGGCTCGCAGCAGCTCCCGCTGCGCATGTGGGACCGCGAGCCCGAGAAGATCGTGCACTGGGCGCAGGGCACCTCCCTCTCCTCCCTGCACGGGGGAACCCCGCGCCCGGCGGTCACCCGCCTGCACCGCACGGCGGGCAACCGCATCACGGTCACGGACGCCACCGGCGACATCCGCACGTACCGCGCCGCGATCTTCACGGCCCAGTCCTGGATGCTGCTCTCGAAGATCGCGTGCGACGACACGCTCTTCCCGATCGACCACTGGACGGCGATCGAGCGGACCCACTACATGGAGTCCAGCAAGCTCTTCATCCCGGTGGACCGCCCCTTCTGGCTGGACAAGGACGAGGAGACGGGCCGCGACGTCATGTCGATGACCCTCACCGACCGCATGACCCGCGGCACGTACCTCCTCGACAACGGCCCCGACAAGCCGGCCGTCATCTGCCTCTCCTACACCTGGTGCGACGACAGCCTGAAGTGGCTGCCGCTGTCCGCGAACGAGCGGATGGAGGTCATGCTGAAGTCCCTCGGCGAGATCTACCCGAAGGTCGACATCCGCCGCCACATCATCGGCAACCCGGTGACCGTGTCCTGGGAGAACGAGCCCTACTTCATGGGCGCGTTCAAGGCCAACCTGCCGGGCCACTACCGCTACCAGCGCCGCCTGTTCACCCACTTCATGCAGGACCGCCTCCCCGAGGACAAGCGCGGCATCTTCCTCGCGGGCGACGACATCTCCTGGACGGCGGGCTGGGCGGAGGGCGCGGTCCAGACGGCCCTCAACGCCGTCTGGGGCGTCATGCACCACCTCGGCGGCTCCACGGACTCCACCAACCCCGGCCCGGGCGACGTCTACGACGAGATAGCCCCGGTCGAACTCCCGGAGGACTGACCCCTCCCGGCCCCCCGACACGGGCCGTCCCCGCGCGCGAGAGCGCAGGGACGGCCCGTTCTCATGCCCGGGGCGGGTACGGCCGCTCCCACTCCCCGCACCCCTCACCCGTGTACTCCCGCGCCCGCAGGATCCGGGGCGTCACCTCGGCCAGCGGGTCACGGGTGGGCGCGGCAGAACGTGCGGGCGGCGTGGTTGAACCGCTCCGGTGTCTCGAGGTTGCTGACGTGCCCCGCGCCGGGGAGCACCACGAGCTCGGCGTTCGGGATCGCTTCCGCGAACGCACGGGCGACGCTCAAGGGCGACCGCACGTCGAGCTCGCCCCAGAGGAGCAGGGTCGGCACCGTGATCGTGGGCAGCAGGTCGCGCTGGTCGGCCTCGGCCATCATGAACAGCTCCGCTCCCATGGTCTCGGGCCGCACCTCGCCCGCCATGGCGTCGAGCAAGGGCACGAACGCGGCCGGAGGGTCGCCGGCGAACAGCCCCGGCAGTGTCGGATCGAACTGCTCCCGGGGCACCGCGAGCATCCGCTCGGCCCCCTCGACCCGGGCCGCCACCTCCTCCGGCGGCAGCGAGCCCTTCCATCCGGCGTAGGTGTCGACCAGGAGCAGCGTCCTGACCAGATCCGGCCGGTGGCGGTACAGCTCCAGTACGACCGTCCCGCCCCAGGAGAGCCCGGCCACGTGGGCCGGGCCGAGCCGCAGCGCCTCGATCACGGCGGCGAGGCAGTGCGCGAAGTCCGTCAGCCCGAAGCCCGCCGGCAGATCGGAGGAACGCCCCGCGCCCGGCTCGTCCCAGGCCACCACGGTGAACTCGTCTTCCAGGTCCGTCAGCTGGGGCTGCCACATGCGGCCGTCCACGCCTGCTCCGTGCACGAGAACCAGGGGAGGGCCGTGACCCGCGCGCGCGTAGGCGACCTCGACCCCGCCGACCTGCACCGTTGCCATGCCACCAGGCTAGGCCGTCTCCTTCGGATGTGCCCGGCCGGCGCCGCCCGGGTTTCAGCCCGTCGGAGTCAGCAGGCAGCGGCCCACCAGGCCGACGCCCGCGTCGAGGGACTCGGTGAACTCCTCCGCCAGGTCGGGGGAGCGGCGCAGCGACCAGAGCAGGCGGGCCGAGGCCCAGGCCCCCGCGCGGGCCCGGTCCAGGCTCCAGGCGCCCAGCAGGTGCGTCAGCGGGTCCGCGATCTCCAGCAGGTCCGGGCCCGGCATCAGGTCCTCCCGGATGTGCTCCTCCAGGGAGACCAGGGTGTCTCCGACCCGGTCGAAGTCCGCTTCGAGCGCGGCCGGTTCGCAGTCGAGCGAACGGCAGGTGGCGACCACCGCCAGGGCCAGGTCGTGGCCGATGTGGGCGTTGATCCCGGCCAGCGCGTGCTGGAGCGGCCGGATCCCGGGGTGGCGGCGGTACTGGAGGAGCGGCCGCCAGCACGCCGGGGCCCGGTCGGCCTCCACCGCCGTCAGGTAGCGCTCGGCGAAGCGGACGCTGAGCGCTTCCGCCCGGCGGGGCGAGGGGAACGCGCCGTGCGCGATCCCCTCGTGCAGGGTCTGCGTCACCGTGAGGTACACCCGGTTGAAGACGGCGACGCCGTCCCGCTCGGGGAGCCGCTCGTCCAGGGCGCGCATCCGCGCCAGCACCGATTCCATGGGGACCATGGGACGCAGCGTCGCAGTCGCGGGCCGGGATCAGGGGAACTTGGCCGTACGCTTCCCCGGTTCGGGCGAAACTCCGTCAACCCCGCTTGTCCCCGGGCTCCCCGGTGGCCGTCTCGTCGTACGCGGACGTACCCGAGTCCAGCAGCGGTTCCTGCTGCTTCAGGTGCGCCGGTGCGAAGTACCGCAGGGCGTGGTAGCCCGTGATCACGACGATCGTGCCGAGCGCGATCCCGCCGAGCTCGAAGCTGTCGGTGATGTTGAGCTTGACCCCGCCGACGCCGATGATGATGCCCGCCGCGGCCGGCACCAGGTTCAGCGGATTGCGCAGGTCCACCCGGCCGTTGATCCAGATCTGCGCGCCGAGGAGGCCGATCATGCCGTACAGGATCACGGTGATCCCGCCCAGCACCCCGCCGGGGATCGCGGCGACGACCGCGCCGAACTTCGGGCACAGGCCGAAGAGGAGGGCGAAGCCGGCCGCCGCCCAGTAGGCCGCCGTGGAGTAGACGCGGGTGGCGGCCATGACGCCGATGTTCTCGGAGTAGGTGGTGTTCGGCGGGCCGCCCACCGCCGTGGACAGCATCGACGCGGCGCCGTCGGCCGCGATGGCGGTGCCGAGCTTGTCGTCGAGCGGGTCGCCCGTCATCTCGCCGACGGCCTTGATGTGTCCGGCGTTCTCCGCGATCAGCGCGATGACCACGGGCAGCGCGATCAGGATCGCCGACCATTCGAACTGCGGCGCGTGGAAGGTCGGCAGCCCGATCCAGTCGGCCTTGCCGACCCCCGACAGGTCGAGCCGCCAGTGGTCCACGGCCTCGGGACCGCCCATCGTCGAGTGGATCTTGCCGAAGACGAGGTCGAAGACCCAGGAGATGCCGTACCCGAAGATCAGGCCGAGGAAGATCGCGATCCGCGACCAGAAGCCCCGCAGGCAGACCACGGCCAGGCCGGTGAACAGCATCGTCAGCAGGGCCGTCCACTGGTCCTGCGGCCAGTACGTGGACGCCGTCACGGGCGCCAGGTTGAAGCCGATCAGCATCACGACCGCGCCCGTCACCACCGGCGGCATCGCCGCGTGGATGATCCGGGCCCCGAACCGCTGGACCGCCAGCCCCGCCAGGAACAGCGCCGCACCGACCACGAAGACCGCGCCCGTGACCGTCGCGCTGTCCCCGCCGCTCGCCCGGATCGCCGCCGCGACCCCCACGAAGGAGAGCGAGCAGCCCAGGTACGAGGGGACCCGGCCGCGGGTCGCCAGCAGGAAGATGACGGTGGCGACGCCCGACATCATGATGGCCAGGTTCGGGTCCAGCCCCATCAGGACCGGGGCCACGAAGCTCGCCCCGAACATCGCCACGACGTGCTGGGCACCCAGCCCGGCGGTCCGCGGCCACGACAGCCGCTCGTCCGGCCGCACCACCGCGCCGGGGGCGGGGGTCCGCCCGTCTCCGTGCAGGGTCCAGCGCACGCCGAGGCCCATGTTCCACCGCTTTTCGTTCGTACCGCATCGTTCGTCGGGAGCGTGGTCACGCTACGAGGCCGTAGGTGACCAGGCGCCATATTACGGCCGGATAGGGGCAGGTTCGTCCCGGTTGGCGGCCGGGACCCCGGCCGTCACCGGCCGCTGCCGCAGTACGGTCGCCCCCACGATCAGCGCGAACGACAGCAGCGTGACCAGCCCGAAGGACACCACCAGCGAGGTCGCGTCGGCCACCGCGCCGATCGCCGAGGGGGCGATCAGCCCCGAGGTGTACGTGATCGTCGCGACACCGGCGATGGCCTGCGCCGGGGCCGGCCCGCTGCGCGCGGCCGCCGCGAAGGCCAGCGGGACCACCACCGCGATGCCGAGCCCGATCAGCCCGAACCCGGCCAGGGCCGCGGCCGGATGGTGGACCAGGACCACGAGCAGCCCGCCCGCGGTGGCCAGTGCGCCGCCCACGCGGACCGTGCGCACGGCCCCGAACCGGTCCACGACCTTGTCCCCGACCAGCCGGGCGAGCGCCATCGTCAGCGCGAAGGCCGTGGTGGAGGCGGCGGCGAGACCGGCGTCCGTGTCCAGCACGTCCCGCAGGTACACCGCGGACCAGTCCAGGCTCGCGCCCTCCGCGAAGACCGCGCAGAAGCCGATCGCGCCGATGAACAGCGCGGACTTCGGGGGCAGCGCGAAGTGCGGCGGAGCCTCCTCCCCGCCGGTGTCGGTCCGCAGGTCCAGGACGCCCCGTACGGCGATCAGCCCGGCCAGCGTCAGGGCGAGCGCGGCGACCAGGTGGTGCAGGCGCGCATCGGCGCCGGCGTGCGCGGCGACCGTACCGGCGGCCGAGCCGATGAGGGCGCCCACGCTCCACATGCCGTGCAGCGAGGACATGATCGAGCGCCCCAGCCGGTTCTCGGTCTCCACGCCCAGCGCGTTCATCGCCACGTCGGACATGCCGGCGGTGGCCCCGTAGACGAAGAGCACGAAGCAGAGCGTCCACAGGTTCGGGGCGAGGCTCGGCAGGATGAGCGCGAGGGTCCACAGGGACAACAGCACCCGCAGGGCGGTGCGCGCGCCCAGCCGGTGGTTGATCCGCCCGGCCAGCGGCATCGTCAGCGCGGCGCCGACGGCGGGGAAGGCGAGGGCCAGGCCCAGGGTGCCCGCGCTGAGCTGCGCGTGGTCCTGGATCCAGGGGATGCGGGTCGCGAAGGAGCCGGTGACGGCGCCGTGTGCGCAGAAGACGCCGGCGATGGCGAAGCGGGCATGGCGCAGTCGCGCCGGGCTGAGGTCGGTTTCCCCGGTCATGACTCGTAAACTATCAGGGACCCTGCCTGATAGTTAGTCCCCGGAACTCCTAGGATGGGCGTCGTGACCCTTGCCAAGGCCCTGACCGCCACCACCCGCGCCACCACCCGCGCCGCGTCCCCCGCTCCGTCCCCCGCCTCGCCGAGCACGGCCCGGGCCATGAACGACCGGCTCGCCCTCGAACTCCTCCAGGAGGAGGGGCCCCTGACGGCGCCCCAGCTCAAGGAGTTGACCGGCCTGTCCCGGCCTTCCGTGGCCGACCTGGTGGAACGGCTCACCGGCGCCGGATTGATCGAGGTCGTCGGGGAATCCGGCGAACAGCGGCGCGGGCCCAACGCCAAGCTCTACGGGATCGTCGCGCGGCGTGCGTACCTCGCCGCGCTCGACGTACGGACGGACAGCGCCACGGCGGTCGTCGCCGACCTCCTCGGCCGGCCGCTGGCCCAGGCGGCCCTGCCGGTCGACGCCGTGGAGGAAGCGGTGGACCGGCTGGAGGAGCTCGTCCGGGAAGCGGGCGCCGACCGGCTCCACACGGTGGTGATCGGGGCGCCGGGGCTGGTGGCGCCGGGCACCGGGGAGCTCCGCGACACCGCCGGCCTGCCCGCCTGGCACCGGGACCTGGTGGCTGCGGTGCAGCGGCGGCTGCCCGCGGTGGTCGTGGTGGAGAACGAGACCAACCTGGCCGCCCTGGCCGAACAGCGGGTCGGCGCGGCCCGGGACCTGGACTCCTTCGTGCTGCTCTGGCTCGGCGACGGGGTCGGCGCCGCCGTGGTCCTGGACGGGCGGCTGCGCCGGGGCGCCTCCGGCGGAGCGGGCGAGATCGGCTTCCTGCCGGTGCCCGGGACGGGCGGCCTCCCGTCGGCCACGAACTGCGACGGAGGCTTCCACGAGCTGACCGGGCGGGCCGGGGTGGCCGCGCTCGCCGCGGCCCACGGCTACCGGGGGCCGGTCGAGGAGGCCGTGGCGGGCGCTGCCGGACCGGCCTTCCTGGACGCCCTCGCCGACCGGCTGGCCCTCGGGGCGGCGGCCGTCGCGGCGATCCTCGACCCCGGCTGCCTCGTGCTCGGCGGGGAGCTCGGCCGCGCGGGCGGACCCGACCTGGCGGCCCGGGTCGCCCGCCGCCTCACCACCCTGAGCCCGGTCCCGACCGAGGTCCGGGCCGGCGACCTCGGCGATACGGCGGTGCTCACGGGGGCACGGCTCGCCGCCCGCGAATCGGCACAGTCCGTCCTCTTCACGGCCTGACCCGGGCCCCGACCGGACCCGGGACGGCGGATCGCCCTCAGCCCGCTCCGCGGGCGGCCAGGAACTGCGCGAAGGTCTTCGTGCCCACCGCGTGCGCGGGTGCCAGGTTGCCGCCGCGGACGAATCCGGCGTACGCCTTGCCGGCCAGGGGGAGGGGCACCACGCGCCGGTGGATGCCCCGCGCCGTCAGGTACGCGCGGCCCAGGTCCGTCAGCGTGTGGGTCTCGGGGCCGCCCATGTCCGGGACCCGGCCCGCCGGGGCCGGTACCGCCAGCTCCACGAGCCGGTCCGCGACCTCCTCGGCGGCGATCGGCTGCACCCGGACCCCCTTCGGCAGCAGGACCACCGGCAGTTTCGCCGCGGTTCCGGACACCCGGGCCACCAGGTCGTGGAACTGCGTGGTCCGCAGAATCGTCACGCCGAGCCCGGAGGCCTCCAGCAGCCGCTCCACGGCCAGCTTGCTCCGGTAGTAGCCGAGGGGGACCTCGTCCACCCCCACGATCGAGATGTAGACGATGTTCCGGACCGTCCCGGCCCGCCGGGCCGCCTCGATCAGGTGCCGGGCGGCCACCTCGTCACCGCCGCGCGTCGCGGTCGCGCAGTGCACGACCACCTCGGCGCCCGCCATCGCCGCGTCGAGCCCGGCGCCGTTCAGCAGGTCCACCGGGTGCACGGGTGCGTGCCGGCTGAGCACGCGGACGTCCTCGTGGCCCGCCTCCCGCAGCCGGGCGACGACCAGCGCCCCCAGGTTCCCCGTGCCTCCCGTGACCAGGATGCCGCCCATGGTGTCCGCTCCCCTCGTAGGCCGGCGCGCTCCCGTGCGAGCCCGCCACCTGGGACCGTACAGCCCGCGGAACCAAGGGAGTTGGCGGGACCCGGCAAGATCGCCGGACCGCCCGGGGAACGCGAAGACCCGGTGGCCGCCGGGCCACCGGGTCCTCACGTCACTTCACCTGCGCGGTCACCCCGGGGGTGTCAGCAGGCGCCCTGGTCCTTCCAGACGCCCCACTCGCCGGTGGTGCCGGGCTCCTCGTTCTGCGTCCACCACTGGGCCTTCCAGTTGCGGCCCTTGTGGGAGACGACCGTTCCGCCCGTGTACACGTTGCCGGCGACGTACGCCGGGTTGGTGCAGGTGCCGCCCGGAGGTGTGGTCGGGGGCGTGGTCGGCGGGGTCGTCGGAGGTGTGGTCGGGGGAGTCGTCGGCGGGGTGGTGGGCGGCGTGGTGCTGCCCGGCTGGACCACCGTCGTGCCGCGCGCCAGGTCACCGGCGAGCGCGTACGTCGTGCCGGAGATGTTCACCGTCCAGTTGGAGGGCGTCGAGACCGGCAGGTAGTAGTTGAAGGCCAGGTCGACCGAGGCGCCCGGGGCGAGCGTCTGCCACGCCGGGAGCTTCAGCGAGACCCGGTGGAAGTCGCCCTTCAGACCGCCGACGTTGCTGCCGGTGTGGTCGCTCTTGATCACCTTGGTGCCGAAGCCCGACTGGTCGGAGGCGTTGGCCGGAGCCGCCGTCGAGTAGTCGAACTGGAACTCCGTGCCGCCCGGAAGCGTGGCGTTCGTGTTGTTGGTGATCTTGAGCTTCGGGGTGATCGGGTAGTTGGAGTCGCCGAGCTTGAACTCGTTGAACTCCGTCTTGATGTCCACGGCCTGGGTCGGCAGCGCGGTGTTGGACTTCTTGGCGCCGTACGGGGTGGCCGCCTTGAACTTGTCGTACATCACGGAGGTCAGCGTGTCGCCGATCTCGTACTGGCCCTTCGCGGCGTTCCAGCCGTAGTCGCCGGCCATCTCCCAGACCATGGTGCCGCCGATGCCGCGGTCGATCACGTAGTCGGCCTTGGCCGCCACCGACTGCTCGTCCTCCGTGGAGAGGAAGACCTTCTTCTGGGCGTTCCACAGCCACGGGGCGACCAGGTTCGCGTCGTACTTGCGGACGTAGGTGCCGGTCAGCGTGGTGTTCGCGGGGAAGCCGTACTTGGTGACGTAGTCGCCGACGATCCCCTTCTCGAGGTTCTTGGCGTGCCACATCGGGTTGGAACCGGCGGGGGACTCGACCCCGTTGGTGTCCTTGTCGTGCCACAGGTTGTCGATGCCGACCGCGCCGTCGCCGCACTTGGTCAGACCCGCGCCGGCCGGGCAGGTGGTCGCCGAAGCCTTGCCCCACAGGCCGTCGGTGCCGCCCTGGACGTTCTTGAAGCCGCGGGTGTAGTAGGGCAGGCCGATGTTGATGCGGCCGGCCGGCATGGAGCCGCGGAAGTAGTGGTAGGCCCAGTCGGTGTTGAGGTAACCGATGCCCCCGTACTGCGAGCTGCCGTAGACGTTGGCGGCCGCCAGCTCGGCGTCCTTGCCGTCGTCGAAGAGCGAGGCGTTGGGACCGACGTACTCGTTCCAGGCGCCGTGCAGGTCGTAGGACATGATGTTGACGTAGTCCAGATACTTCTGCATCTGGAAGGTCTCCATGCCGCGCAGCAGGTAGCCGGAGGAGGGGGCGGCGACGGTCAGCAGGTAGTGCTTGCCGTCGGCGGCGCCGGCCTTGTCGAGCTTCTCGCGCAGGGACTTCATCAGGACGTCGTAGCCCTGGACCAGTCCGGCCCGGCGGGCGTTGGAGAGCTGCCAGTCCAGCGGGTTGCCCGCGTCCTTCATCGTGGTCGGGTACTCGTAGTCGATGTCGACGCCGTTGAACCCGTACTTGCGGATGAACTCGACCGAGGAGTCCGCGAAGGTGTTGATGCCGGCCGTGTTGACCGAGCCGTCGGCGTTGGTGGCCATCGAGTAGAAGCCGCCCGACGCGACGCGGTTGCCGTCGTCGCCGAAGTAGCCGCCGGTCTCCGCCCAGCCGCCGACCGAGATCAGCGTCTTGACGTTCGGGTACTGCTTCTTGAATTTGTTCAGGAGATTGAAATTGCCCTTGTAAGGGAGGGCGGGGTCCATCTCGGCACCCGCGACGCCCGGCCAGGTCATCCCGGTGGCGGAGTTGTTCGCGTTGTCCGAGCCGACCGAGATCTTGTTGTTGCCGTCGACGTGGGCGAAGGCGTAGTTCAGGTGGGTGACCTTGGACCACGGGATGTTGTGGGGCAGGTAGGCGGGCGTGCCGTCCTTGCCCGTGCGCCAGCCCGTGAAGTAGCCGATGACGCGGCGCTGGTGGTCGGCGCCCATCTTCTCGCGGCCCTCGGCGTCGTAGACCGAGCAGTACGGGACGTCCACGCCCGCGGTCTTGTACAGACCGTCGGGGCGACAGGACTCGTTGTCGGCGGCGTGCGAGACGCCCGTCGAGAGCCCTGCGACCAGAAGCCCGGCGATTGCGGCGCCGGACGTCAGGAGCATGGCCCTCGTCTTGGTGGGGGACAGCATTGTGCCTCCTGGGGAGGGGAGGATGGCAGGACACAACAGGCTGAAACGTGGTGCGTGTGGGCCCGTGACGTGCGCACATCTGACGGGCTGTCTCCCGGGGAAGATGAAGGGAACGTTAAGAGGACTAGACCAACCCGTCAATAGGTCTGGACCAAAGTGCGCGATCCGGCAAGGCCCGGAGCGCGGATTTCGCGGGAGGCGGTCGAGTCGCCCGGGCGGGGCGCCCTGGGGCTCTCCGTGTGCGCATAGGGGAGCGAATCGGCCGAACGGCGCAACGGGCGCGCTCAAAAGCGATCGAATGTGTGACCCAGGCCACATTGACTCACCTGTATGGCCGCCGATCACCCGTGGCACACTGGCTTCAGTACCAGTAGCAGCGCACTCCGGGGTCGGTGTAATTCCGAACCGGCGGTTATAGTCCGCGACCCGTCCGCAGCCAGCGGCCGGTTGACCAGGTGAAATTCCTGGACCGACGGTTAAAGTCCGGATGGGAGGCAGTGCGCGGCGGGCCAGTCACCGGTACGCCGCCGTCGGGCGGTCCATCGGCACATCCCTCGGGACGTGCCGTCGAACGGACCGTTTTTCCGGCCCCGGCGTCCCCGCGTGTGCTACCCGCTTCATCTGTCGTATCCCGACAGGCCCCGGAGTCCGTGCCCGATGAGGCAGGAGGACCCGGTGGCGACACACGCCGCGCACGCAGCACCCGACGCGGGCACCCGCGCCATGCGCCGAGCCATCGAGCTCGCCGCCCGCGGACTCGGCTCCACCAGCCCCAACCCCGTCGTCGGCTGCGTCATCACCGACGCCTCCGGCACCGTCGTGGGCGAAGGCTGGCACGAGCGGGCCGGCGGCCCGCACGCCGAGATCCACGCCCTGAACGCGGCGGGCGCGGCAGCCCGCGGCGGCACCGCCTACGTCACCCTCGAACCCTGCAACCACACCGGTCGTACGGGGCCCTGCGCGCAGGCGCTCATCGCCGCCGGGATCACCCGCGTGGTCTACGCGGTCTCCGACCCGAACCCGCAGGCCAGCGGTGGCGGCGCCACCCTGCGCGCCGCCGGGATCGACACCGCGGCCGGACTGCTCTCCGAGGAGGCCGAGGCGGGCAACGCCGCCTGGCTGACCTCCGTGCGCCTGGGCCGCCCGTACATCCTGTGGAAGTACGCCGCGACCCTCGACGGCCGCATCGCGGCCGCCGACGGCACCAGCCGCTGGATCAGCTCCCCCGAGTCCCGCGCCGACGTCCACCGGCTGCGCGCCGAGTCCGACGCCGTCGTCGTCGGCTCCGGCACCCTGCGCGCCGACGACCCGCACCTCGCCGTACGGGGGATCGACGGCTTCACCGCCGCCGACCAGCCGCTGCGCGTGGTCCTGGACACCCACGCCACGATCCGGCCCACCGCCCGGGTCCTGGACGAGGCCGCGCCCACCCTGATCGTTGTCGCCGAGAACCTCGAAGACACAGCCACCCGCCACCTCGCCGGAGTGGAGCTGGCCCGGCTCCCGTACGACAAGTACGGGATCTCCGTGGACGCCCTGCTGCGCGAGCTGTACGGACGCGGGATCCGCTCCGTCCTCCTCGAAGGCGGCCCCACCCTGGCCGGCGCCTTCGTCGCCGCCGGGGCAGTCGACAAGGTCGTCGGCTACCTCGCCCCCGTCCTCCTCGGCGCGGGCCCCCTCGCCCTCGCCGACGCCGGCATCGGCACCCTCGCCGATGCGCTCCGGCTCCGGATCACCGAAACCGTCCGCATCGGCACGGACATCCGCGTCACCGCCGTCCCCGCGTCGGCCCCCACCGCCCCCACAGCCCTCAAGGAGCACTGAGTGTTCACCGGAATCGTCGAAGAACTGGGCGAGGTCGTCGCCGTCGAGGAGCTCGCCGAAGCCTCCCGCTTCCGCCTGCGCGGCCCGGTCGTCACCGACGACGCCAAGCACGGCGACTCCATCGCCGTGAACGGCGTCTGCCTGACGGTCGTGGAGACCGGTGACGGCGAGTTCACCGCCGACGTCATGCAGGAGACCCTGAACCGCTCCAGCCTCGGCGCCCTCACCCAGGGCTCCCGGGTCAACCTGGAGCGCCCGATGGCGCTCGGCGGACGGCTCGGCGGCCACCTGGTGCAGGGGCACGTGGACGGAACCGGCGAGATCCTCTCGCGGACCCCCTCCGAGCACTGGGAGATCGTCAAGGTCGCCCTCCCGGAGAACCTCTCCCGCTACGTGGTCGAGAAGGGCTCCATCACGGTCGACGGAGTCAGCCTCACCGTGGTCGAGGCCGCCGCCGACTGGTTCACCATCAGCCTCATCCCCACCACCCTCGCGCTGACCACCCTGGGCATCAAGAAGCCCGGCGACCCGGTCAACCTCGAGGTCGACGTCCTGGCGAAGTACGTGGAGCGGCTGCTCGCCGCCGGTGTCGACCCGCTTCACGCTCAGGAGACGGCCCAGTGAGCGCCCTGACCTGGCTCAACACCGAGGCCTTCGAGGTCTTCGGCCAGAAGGTCATCTGGTCCGACATGATCGGCAACCTGATCGGCCTGGGCGCCCTCGCGCTCGGCTGGCGGCGGTCCATATGGACCTGGCCCGCGCAGCTCCTCTCCGGTCTGATCCTCGTCGGCGCCTACGCCTCCGCCCATCTCGCGGGCGGGGTCGGCAAGCAGCTCCTCGTCATCGGAGTGGCCGTGTGGGGCTGGCGCGCCTGGCAGCGCGGCAAGCAGGACGCCCAGGACGGCTCCATCGCCGTCCGCACCGCCTCCTGGAAGGAGCGCGGGCTCCTGCTGGCCGGCGCGGCCGCCGGGACCCTGGCCGTCGGCGGACTGTTCACCCTCTACCCGAGCCTGTCGTGGAGCCCGTGGGCCGACGCCTACATCTTCGTCGGCACCATCGTCGCGATGGTCGCCCAGGCCCGCGGCCTGGTCGAGTTCTGGTTCGCCTGGCTCCTCGTCGACCTGGTCGGCGTCCCCCTCGCCTTCAACAGCGGACTGGCCTTCTCCGGCCTCGTCTACGTCGTGTACTTCGCCCTCGTCGTCTGGGGCGCCTACGACTGGTACCAGCGTTCGCGCACCACCACCGCCCCGGCTCTGGAAGGAGCAACGGCATGACCCCGAACCCTGTCCTGAAGCCCGTGCCCGACGTCGAGCTGGAGACGTTCCGCCTCGACCCCGTCGAGCAGGCCATCCGCGACATCGCGGCCGGCCGTCCCGTGGTCGTCGTCGACGACGAGGACCGCGAGAACGAGGGCGACCTCGTCATCGCGGCCGAGAAGGCCACCCCCGAGATCATCGCGTTCATGATGAGCGAGTGCCGCGGCCTGATCTGCGCCCCGATGGAGGGCGACGAGCTGGAGCGCCTCGAACTCCCGCAGATGGTCCAGCACAACACCGAGTCGATGCAGACCGCCTTCACCGTGTCGGTCGACGCGAGCGGCGCCCACGGCGTCACCACCGGCATCTCCGCCGCCGACCGCGCCACCACCCTGCGGCTGCTGGCCGACGGGGTCTCGGGCCCCGCCGACTTCGTCCGCCCCGGGCACATCTTCCCGCTGCGCGCCAAGCCCGGCGGCGTCCTGGTCCGCAACGGCCACACCGAGGCCGCCGTCGACCTCGCCCGCCTCGCGGGCCTGCGCCCGGCCGGAGCCATCGTGGAGATCGCCGGCGAGGACGGGGTGATGCTGCGACTGCCCGAACTGATCCCCTTCGCCCGCAAGCACGGCCTGACGATCATCTCCATCGAGGACCTGATCGCCTACCGCCGCTCCGCCGAGCCGACCGTGCGTCGCGAGGCCCAGGTCAGCCTGCCGACCGCCTTCGGCCACTTCACCGCGTACGGGTTCCGCTCCACCGTCGACGGCGTCGAGCACGTCGCCCTCGTCCACGGCGAGATCGGCGACGGCGAGGACGTCCTGGTCCGCATGCACTCCGAGTGCCTGACCGGGGACATCTTCCAGTCGCAGCGCTGCGACTGCGGCCCCCAGCTGCACACCGCCATGGAGCGGGTCCAGGCCGCCGGCCGCGGTGTGATCGTCTACCTGCGCGGTCACGAGGGCCGCGGCATCGGTCTGCTGTCCAAGCTGCGCGCGTACGAGCTCCAGGAGCGCGGCCGCGACACCCTCGACGCCAACCTCGAACTGGGTCTGCCGGCCGACGCCCGCGACTACGGGGCCGGCGCCCAGATGCTCGCCGACCTCGGCGTCCACAGCGTCCGGCTGCTGACCAACAACCCCGAGAAGGCGGAAGCCCTCATCAGCCACGGCATCAAGGTTTCCGACCGGGAGCCGATGCCCATGGAGGCGGGCGAGCACAACCTGCGCTACCTCCGCACCAAGCGGGACCGGATGGGCCACGACCTGCCCTGGCTCGAAGGGGCCGTGACCACGTCCGCCTGCGGCAACCAGTAGCAGGCAATCGGTAGCCGGTAGCCGGTAGCGGCAACCGGTAAACCAGTAGCACCATCCCAGAGCACCACCCCACACCACACCACCCCACACCACACGAATCGCACCGAGGAGCAGAGCTGTGAGCGGCAAGGGCGCACCCGAACTGAGCGTGAAGAACTGCGGAGACCTGCGTGTCGCAGTGATCGCGGCCCAGTGGCACGAGAAGGTCATGGACGGCCTGGTGGACGGCGCCCTGCGGGCCCTGCACGAGCTGGGGATCGACGAGCCCACCCTGCTGCGCGTCCCGGGCAGCTTCGAGCTCCCGGTCGTGGCGAAGGTGCTGGCCGGTCGCGGTTACGATGCCATCGTCGCCCTCGGCGTGGTCATCCGCGGCGGCACCCCGCACTTCGACTACGTCTGCCAGGGCGTCACCCAGGGCCTGGTACAGGTGTCGATCGACACCGGAGTCCCCGTCGGCTTCGGCGTACTGACCTGCGACAACGACGAGCAGGCGCTGGACCGCGCCGGACTCGAGGGGTCGAACGAGGACAAGGGGCACGAAGCGGTCACCGCCGCCGTCTCCACCGCCATGACCCTGCGGACCGTCAGCGAACCCTGGCGCCAGTCCAAGGGGTGAACCCAGGCGCTGGGGCACCGGGGTGAGCCCGTACCCTAGGGACATCATGGCGAACACACCCTCCAAGAGTTTCGAAGAGCTCTTCACCGAGCTCCAGCTCAAGGCCGCCAACGGCGACCCCAGCACCTCCCGTACCGCCGAGCTGGTCGGCAAGGGCGTCCATGCCATCGGCAAGAAGGTCGTCGAGGAGGCCGCCGAGGTCTGGATGGCCGCCGAGTACGAGAGCAAGGAAGCCGCCGCCGAGGAAATCTCCCAGCTGCTCTACCACGTCCAGGTGATGATGGTGGCGCGCGGGATCTCCCTCGACGACGTCTACGCGCACCTCTAAACCGCGGTCCACGGACCCCAGCAGTTCCGCGCGGGCCCCGGCACACACTGCCGGGGCGTCCGCGCGCCCGGTACCCGTACACCAGCACACCCTTTCGCACCTACGCACCAAAGGAAGCCCCATGCTGCGCATCGCCGTCCCCAACAAGGGTTCTCTCTCCGGACCGGCGTCGGCGATGCTCCATGAGGCCGGCTACCGGATGCGCAAGGAGTCCAAGGAGCTCGTGGTCGTCGACCCCGAGAACGAGGTGGAGTTCTTCTACCTCCGGCCCAAGGACATCGCGATCTACGTGTCCTCCGGCAAGCTCGACATCGGCATCACCGGCCGCGACCTGCTGCTCGACTCCGGCGCCAGCGCCGAGGAGATCCTGCCGCTGAACTTCGGCCGCTCCACCTTCCGCTACGCCACCATCCCCGGCACCGCGAAGGGCCCCGAGGACTTCCACGGGATGACCATCGCGACCTCGTACGAGGGAATCGTCGCGAAGCACCTCGCCGACAAGGGCATCGAAGCCTCCGTCGTCCACCTCGACGGCGCGGTCGAGACCGCCATCCAGCTCGGCGTCGCCCAGATCATCGCCGACGTCGTCGAGACCGGCACCAGCCTGCGCAACGCCGGACTGGAGGTCATCGGCGAGCCGATCATGACCTCCGAGGCCGTCGTCATCCGCGGCAACGGCACCGACCCCGAGGACCCCCGGGCCCAGCAGTTCCTGCGCCGCCTCCAGGGCGTCCTGGTCGCCCGCAGCTACGTGATGATGGACTACGACTGCCGCGCCGAGCACCTGGAGCGCGCGGTCGCCCTCACCCCGGGCCTGGAGTCGCCGACCGTCTCCCCGCTGCACAACGAGGGCTGGGTCGCCGTCCGCGCCATGGTCCCCGCCAAGGAGGCCCAGCGGATCATGGACGACCTGTACGAGCTCGGCGCGCGCGCGATCCTCACCACCTCGATCCACGCCTGCCGCCTCTGACGGGTTCGCCGGCACCCCGCCGCGCGGCCGCATCCCTCACCATCGGGCTCATCACCCGGCACCACCCGAAGGCACCTGACGAACATGGCCGACGCCACCGCCCAGCCCGCACCGCCCACCCTGCCGGTCACCTTCCGGCCGACCCGCACCCGGGTCGTCCTGCTGGGCGTGGGCGCCGCCATGTTCCTCACCATCACGACGATCGCCGTGATGCTGGAGCGCCTGGAGCCCGGCGAGCGGATCAGCTTCATCTTCGTCGCCGTCCTGCTCTCCTCGGTCCTCGTCCTGCTCAGCCGCCCCAAGGTGGTCGCCGACGAGGCCGGGGTCACGGTCGTCAACCTCACCACCACCCGCCGCCTGGAGTGGGCGCAGATCCTGCGCGTCAACCTCCGCCCCGGCGACGCCTGGGTGTTCCTCGACCTGAGCGACGGCACCAGCCTGCCCGCCCTGGGCATCCAGCCCGGTGTCGCCAAGGCCCAGGCGATCGCCGACGCCCGCGCCCTGCGCGCCCTGGCCGAAGCCCACGGAACCGGCTCAAAGAACGACTGAGCCCGGCCGACCTCGTCGCTGCGTCCCATTGCGGCGGCGATCTCAATGACTAATCTGGTGTGGGGGCGCGACCGTGCGCCCTCCCACCGGCCCCGGGACCCCGAGGCCCGTGGGCACCTGCGACTCGAGGAGTGACTCCCTCCAGCAATGGACGGATCGTCCGGTAGTACACGCGCCGCCCTCCCCACGGAGGCGGCGGCATGACCATCCCGCTACTTCTGCTCGTGGCGGCATTCGCCCTGATCCTCGCCAACGGTTTCTTCGTGGCAGCCGAATTCGGCCTCGTCACCGTCGAGAGACCCGAGGCCGAACGCGCCGCGGCCGAGGGCGACCGCCGTGCCCGCACGGTCGTCGCAGCCCTGCGAGAGCTGTCCTTCCAGCTCTCCGGCACCCAGCTCGGCATCACCATCACCTCCCTCGTGGTCGGCATGCTCGCCGAGCCCGCCCTCGCCGCCCTGCTGGCCGGGCCGCTCGAAGCGACCGGCCTCCCCAAGGGCGCCGTACCCGGCGCGGCCGTCGTCATCGGCATGCTGCTCGCCTCCGCCGTCCAGATGGTCGTCGGCGAGCTCGTCCCGAAGAACTGGGCCGTCTCCCGGCCGCTCCAGGTGGCCCGTTTCGTGGCCGGCCCGCAGCACGTCTTCTCCCGGGTCTTCCGGCCCGTCATCGCGGGCCTCAACGCCGTCGCCAACCGGCTCGTCCGGGCGCTCGGCGTGGAGCCCACCGACGAGATGGCCTCCGCCCGCACCCCCGGCGAACTGGTCTCCCTGGTCCGCCATTCGGCCCAGGCCGGAGCCCTGGAACAGGACACCGCCGACCTCTTCGTACGGACCCTGTCGCTGGGCGAGCTCACGGCGCAGCTGGTCATGACCCCCCGGGTCAAGGTCAGCGCCCTCCAGCACACGGCCACTGCGGCCGACGTGCTCAACCTGACCCGCGCCACGGGCCTGTCCCGCTTCCCCGTCTACCGCGAGCGCATCGACGAGATCACCGGGGTCGTCCACCTCAAGGACGCCCTCGCCGTGCCCGAGTCCGAGCGCGCCCGCACCAGCGTCAGCGGGATCTGCGTGGCCCCCCTGCTGGTGCCCGGCTCCCTGCCGGTGCAGCCGCTGCTGGAACGGCTGCGCAGCGAACAGCCCATGGCCGTGGTCGTCGACGAGTACGGCGGCACCGCCGGCGTCGTCACCCTGGAGGACATCGTGGAGGAGCTCGTCGGCGAGGTCCGCGACGAGCACGACCTCGCGGAGGACGGCAGCCCCGAACTGGCCGCCGTACCCGCCGAGGACGGCCGCCCCTCCTGGGAGGCCGACGGCAGCTGCCGCGTGCAGACCCTGCGCCGGATAGGCCTGGAGGTCCCCGAAGGACCGTACGAGACCGTCGCCGGGCTCGTCGCCGACCTGCTCGGCCGCATCCCCGCCCCCGGGGACCGCGCCGAACTGCCCGGCTGGAAGCTCTCCGTGCGCCAGGTCCGCCGCTACCGCGCCGAGCGGGTCCGCCTCGTGCGCACCGCTCCCGCGGGCCCCGGCACACCGGGCTCCGACGGGCAGGCCTTCTACGGGTTCGCCCCGGACGCCGCCGCCCCCGCCCAGCTGGCACAGGTGGGTGGCCGGTGAACGCGCTCCAACTGCTGTTCGCCCTGCTCCTCGTCCTGGCCAACGGCTTCTTCGTCGGCGCCGAGTTCGCGCTCGTCTCCGTCCGCCGCAGCCAGATCGAACCCCTGGCCGCCGACTCCAAGCGGGCCCGCCAGGTGCTCCACGGCCTGGAGAACCTGCCGCGCATGATGGCCGCCGCCCAGTTCGGCATCACCATGTGCTCGCTCACCCTCGGCGCCGTGGCCGAACCGACCGTGGCCCGGCTCCTGGAGCCCCTCTTCCACGCCGCCCACGTGCCCGAGGGGCTGATCCATCCGCTGGGCTACGCGGTGGCCCTCACCGCGGTGATCTTCCTCCACCTGGTCATCGGCGAGATGGTCCCCAAGAACCTCGCCATGGCCGCCCCCGAGAAGACGGCCCTGTGGTTCAGCCCCGGACTGGTGGCCTTCGCCCGGCTCTGCGGGCCGGTCACCACGGCCCTCGGCGCCTGCGCCACGCTGATCCTCAGGCTCTTCAAGGTGGAGCCCAAGGACGAGGTCGAGGCCGTCTACACCTCCGCCCAGCTCGGCCGCCTGCTCAAGGACTCCCGGCAGGCCGGTCTGCTGGAACCAGTCGAACAGGAGCGCCTGGAGGACGCGCTGGAACTGGGCAGCCGCCCGGTCACCGACGTCCTCCTCGCCCCGGACCGGCTGGTCACGGTCGGACCGGCCGTCACCCCGCGCCAGATCGAGCAGCTGACGGTCCGCACCGGGTACTCCCGGTTCCCCGTCCGCGCCGACAGCGGTGCCTTCATGGGCTACCTGCACGTGAAGGACGTCCTGGACCTGGAAGACCGGGAACGGGCCGTGCCCCAGCGGGTCTGGCGCCGGATGACCACGGTCTGCTCCACGCTCCCGCTGGACGACGCCCTGACGGTGATGCGCCGCGACGCGACGCACCTGGCGCAGGTGGCCGACCCCTCGGGCAGGGTCCTCGGCCTGGTCGCCATGGAGGACGTACTGGAAACGCTGGTGGGCGAGGTGCGCGACCCCGCGCACCGCACGGCACCGCCCGCCCGCAAGCCCGAACTCCGTTCGGAGGGGGCGCTCACCGGCTGACGCCCGCCGCCGGACCCGTCGCACGACGGGTCCGGCCACGGCGTCGGGCCGCCATACTCGTGAAGAGGCGGCGGGAGGGTGCGTTCATGCGATCCGGTGAACACGACGACGGGGACCCGGACTTCCGGGACACGGCCCGCGAGGTGCTGGACCTGCTGAGGGAGGACCCCGACGCCCCTTCCCCGGTGGCGCGCCGGCTGCGCGAGGTGCTCCTCGACGCGCTGCCGGCCGAACGGGTGGGCGCCGTCGCCGCCTTCGACCGCGACCCCCACGAACCGGCCGCGGCCGTGACCCTCGCATCGGTCGTGCGGGAACGCGCGGCGGCGGACCCGGAGTTCGCGGACCGGGTCCGGGCGCTGCTGCAAGGCAGGCTGGGCGACGGCGGGGCGGACGAGCGGTGGGCCGAGCAGTACGGCGGACGGCCCCTCTGGGCGGGCTGGTTCCTGATCGCCGCGGCCGTCGCCTTCCTGGTCCTCTCCGCCTTCGCGGCCTGCTCCGGCCCGCCGCCGGACATCCCGTAGGCCGTCCTCACAGCGGCGGCGGCTCCGGGCGCTCCTGCGGTCCGCGGCCCGACAGGACCTCCCCGTACGCCTGCATCAGGTCCGCCAGCCGCAGGGTGGACAGATCCTCCCGGGACGGATCACCGGTGAAGCCCGACAGCCGCAGGTCCCGGTACGCGCAGCTCTTCTCGTACAGCGTGCGCAGGAACCGCCCGTTGCCCAGCTCGTCGATCCACCCCTGCTCCACCACGTGCCCGCTGATGCTCCGCAGCTCCTCCAGCGCCTCCTCGTCCCACCGGTCGCCGTTGGCGTCCGCCAGCACCCCGCCGATCGACGTGAGTTCCAGCGGCCGGTAACTGGGGAAGTCCACCCGCGTGGTGAACCGCGAGGACAGGCCCGGATTCGTGGCGAGCAGCCGGTCCATCCCCGCCGGATAGCCCGCGAGGATCACGACCAGGTGGTCGCGGTTGTCCTCCGCCCGCTTCAGGAGCACCTGCAGGGCCTCGTCGCCGTACGCGTCGCCCTTGCTGTAGCCGGAGTTGGAGAGGCTGTACGCCTCGTCCACGAACAGCACCCCGCCGATCGCCGAGTCGATCAGCTCGTTCGCCTTCACCGCGGTCTGCCCGAGGAACTCGCCGACCAGGTCGGCGCGCCCGGCCTCCACCAGATGGTCGCCTCCCAGCAGGCCCAGCGCGTAGAAGACCCGGCCCAGGATCCGCGCCACCGTGGTCTTCCCCGTGCCCGACGGCCCGGAGAAGACGAAGTGCCGTTTCGGCGGCTGCACCGGCAGCCCCTGCCCGGTCCGCAGCCTGGCCATGTGCAGCTGCGCGGAGAGCGCCTTCACCTGCCGTTTGACCGGCTCCAGGCCCACCATCCGCTCCAGCTCCGCGAGCGCCTCGGCCAGCGCCGCCGGATCCGCCGGCCCGGCCGGGAGGTCCACCGGTCCCGGCTGTGCGGGCAGCGAGGCCTTGTGCCGCACCCCGGCCGGCAGACCCGCGCCGGGCCCCGGCGCCCCCGGTCCGTGCCGCGGTTCCGGCGGGTCGGCCGCCGTCAGCGGGTCCGGATCCGGCTGTCCGTCGGCGGCGATCCCCTGGACCGGACCGCCGCCGCCCAGTGCCACCGCCGCGAAGTCACCGCCCGACGGGGCCGGTCCTTGCCCGCCGAAGGCCTCGTAGCCCGCGCCGCTCGCGTACCCGGCCAGGCCGTCGGCGTCCTCACTGTCCTCGATCGCCGTCAGCCGGGCCGCCGTGTCCATGAACGCCGGGTCCACCCGGTGCACCGCCCGGTACAGCGGCAGGGCCGCCGCGCTGCGCCCGGTCCCCTCGTGCGCCCGCGCCAGCCAGTACCGCAGCTCCTTGCGCTGGGGCTGCTCGCTGCGGCAGCGCATCAACGAGGCCGCCAGCAGCGGCTCGGCCTGCCCGTACATCTCCAGCCGGACCCGGGCCATCCCGCCGAACAGGCCCGCCTCGATGCCCAGGAGCGGATCGTCGACCAGCGATTCGGTGGAGCGCACCAACTGCTCCCAGTCCTTGACCAGGTACGCCCGGCAGGCGTGCAGGAAGCGCACCTGGGGGTCGGTGTCCACGGGCGGCAGGGCCGCCAGCGCCTGGTCCAGCTCGGGGACGTGGCGCCCGTCCAGCCAGTGCGAGGCGTGCGCCAGCAGCAGGTCCCGCCGGGTCTCCAGCACCGGCTGCACCCACCAGCCCAGCCAGTACCAGGAGTTCAGCGTCCGCCGGTGGCGGGCCCGCTGCTCCCCGAACCGGTCCCGGTGGGCGTACATGCGCAATAACGCGTTGGTGGTGTCGACGCGGAGCGCGTGCAGACCCAGCCAGGCATCGGCCATCCCGGGATCGAGTCGTACGGCCGCCCGGAACTCCTCCTCGGCCTGCGGATAGGCGCCCATCGTGCAGGCGTCCACTCCTCGCAGCCAGGCGAGTTCGGCCGGGGCGTGCGCGCTGCTTCCGTGCGCGGCGAAGTCCATCACATCCCCCACAAGCCTGCCCCCGTGGTGCCCAGCAACCCCCGCGATGCATCCGCGAGTTGTTCCTGCGCCGATGAAATCAGGGGTGCATCGTACCTGCGGTTACGCACCTTACGTAGGGTGCGTCGAAGACCTGCCGGGCGCGGATCAGGACGGTCCACGGTGACGCAGGGTGAGAAAACGGCCGGGATGTGCCCTGTGCGACGCCGCGACGGAAGAGTGCCGGACGGGGATGCGCGGGGGATCGGGGGACAGAACGAAGCCCCCGATCACGGGGGAACAATCGGGGGCTTCGTGTCCGCGGCGGCCGGTGAGGGCCGCTTCTTCAGAACGTAAGGCCGTCCCGGCCCCCGGGTCAAGCGGCCGGGAGGCACCCGCGGAGAGGGCCTTTCGCCGGCCCTTCAGGCCTGGGGGGCCTCGTCACCCTCAGTCACGCAAGCGCCGGTTTCCGCCGCCCCGGTCGCCCCGGAAGTCCACTCGTATCCCGTACTGCTCTGCCGCACCAGCGTGTCGGCGAAGGGGCGCGAAGGATCATCCGAGAAGTGCGCGAGCTCCGCGCGCTCCCATCCGTCCCAGAAGTCGGAAAGTTCGCGCCCGTCCCGGTTGCGCCCGCGCCCCCAGGACTTCGCACGCGGAGTCTCCATCCACAGCAGCCGCGCCAGGTACGGGCGCAGGGCGCGCCGCCCGGCACCGACCCCCTCGACGAGCAGCACCGGACCGGGCTCCAGCGCCCGCTCCGGCCCGAACCGCCGCTCGACCCAGTCGTACGGGGCCCAGTGCGCGGCCCGCCCCGCGGCGAGCGGCTCCAGCACCTGCGCGCGCAGCCGCCCCACCCAGCCGAACAGCTCCTCATGGGTGGCCACATCGTCCAGCCGCAACACGGGAACCCCACCCAGCGCCTCGGCGAGCGCCCCCGCGAAGGTGCTCTTGCCGGACCCGGCGTGCCCGTCGATCCCGATCACCCGGACCGGCCCGAGGGAGGGCGGCAGCGCGGCGATCTCGCGCGCGAGCGGCCGAAGCGAGGGAAGTGACAGCTGGGTCTCCACGCCCCCAGCGTATGGCCTCGGCCGCGCCCCGATCCCGCAGCCGAGGCCGCGACCTGTGCCGCTGCGCGGGGCGGAGTTCCCCTACCCGCCCTTCGCCCGTTCCCCGCGCCTCAAACGCCGGCCACATCCAGCCCCTCCGGCGTTTGAGGACCGGGGGTCCGGGGGCCGGCCCCCGGGAACGGTGCCGCACCCGCGAACGGGTCCGGGCGGAGCCCGGGGAACGGTGGAGGGCGGGCAGGGGACAGCCCCGCAGGGCCCGCCCCGGGGAGCGGGGGCCGCGCCCCGTCACCCCGACACGGCGCCCCGGCTTCACGGCCCCGCACGCGGGAACTGGAAGGGTGGGCGGGAGCCGACCCGCCGCACCGACCCCTGGGGGCCACGCCGATGACCGCACCCACACCCCGCCGCGCCCTACTGGCGGTAGCCCTGGCGGCAGCCACCGCCGCCACCGTCCCCGGCGGCCGAGCCTCCGCGGCCGAGCCGAAGCCCGCCACCGGCGGCCCCGGGCAGGCCACCCCGGCCACCCCGCCCCCGGCCGGAGCCGCCGCCGGATCCGCCTCCGAGGCCGCCGCCGGAGCCACCCGCAAGACGGTGGACAACCGCTTCTGGTACTCGTACGCCCACTGGACCGCCGGCCGGCACCAGGGCACCACCGCCATCGGCGGCGCCCGCCCCGGCCTGGAGATCAAGACCCCGACGGGCCGCACCGAGTACACGGACCCGCACACCGCCAAGAAGAGCACCTGGGAGTACGCCACCTGGACCTCCCCGGTCCACACCTCGACCGTCCCCGCCACCGAGGCCATCGCCTCCTGGAACGCCCGCACCCCGGCCGGCACCTGGATCCAGGCCGAACTGCGCGGCACCTACACCGACGGCGCCGCCACCCCCTGGTACGTGATGGGCCGCTGGGCCTCCGGCGACGGGGACATCCGGCGCACCTCCGTGGACGGGCAGACCGACGGCAAGTCCACCGTCTGGACCGACACCCTGGCCGTGGACGCCCCCGCGAGCGGGCTGCGGATCAAGGACTGGCGGCTGCGCCTGACCCTGTACCGCAAGCCCGGTGCGAGCCGCGGCCCCACGGTGTGGCTGGCCGGCGCCATGGCCTCGGACGTCCCCGACCGGTTCTCCGTCCCGGCCTCCACCGCCGCCGGCGGGGCCCACGAGCTGAAGGTGCCGAGGTACTCGCAGGAGACGCACGCCGGCCAGTACCCCGAGTACGACAACGGCGGCGAGGCCTGGTGCAGCCCCACCTCCTCGCAGATGATCATCGAGTTCTGGGGCCGCAGGGCCAGCGCCTCCTCCGTGGCCTGGGTGAAGAAGGACTACGCGGACCCCCAGGTCTGCCACGCCGCCCGCTCCACCTACGACGCCGCCTACAAGGGCTGCGGCAACTGGCCCTTCAACGCCGCCTACGCCGCCACCTACCGGCAGATGGCCGGCGTCGTCACCCGACTCGGCTCCCTCGCGGACCTGGAGACCCTGGTGCGGGCCGGAGTCCCGGTCATCACCTCGCAGTCCTTCACGGCCGAGGAGCTCACGGGCGCGGGCTACGGCACGGCCGGCCACCTGATGACCGTCATCGGCTTCACCGCCGCGGGCGACGTGATCGCCAACGACCCGAACTCGGCCGACAACACGGCCGTGCGCCGTGTCTACGCGCGCCGCCAGTTCGAGAACAACTGGCTCCGGACCAAGCGTCACAACGCGGCCGGCAAGGTCGTCTCCGGCACCGGAGGCGTCTGCTACCTCTACGGTCCGATCCGGCCCAACCCGGCCCAGGTCCTCGCGCTGCGGGCGGTCGGCGTGCTCTGAGATTTTCGCGTTGACCCGAATGGCATGTAAGTGGAACATAAAGGGCAAAAGGGCAATAGGAGCTTCTCATAGGAGGCAGCCCGCCATGACCACTCAACCGAGAATCGAACACCACCCCGACCTCGCTGAGATGCGCTCGCGGTTCGAGCGGGTCACCAGCACTCCAAGTGCCCAGATCGTCGAGGCGCTGGCCCTGATGACGGGCCTGTACATCGCCGCCTCGCCGTGGATCGCCGGATTCAGCGGGCTCAGCTCGCTGGCGATCAACAACCTGATCGCGGGCCTGGCCTACTGTCTGTGCATGAGCGGACTCGGCTCCGCCTACGAACGCACCCACGCCATGGCCTGGACCGCGGTCGGTCTCGCCGCCTGGACGATCGTCGCGCCCTTCGTCATCTCCGGCGACGTCAGCACCACCCGCACGGTGTGGAGCAACGTCCTCGCCGGCGGTATCGCCCTGTGCCTGGCCCTGGCCATGGCGGGCATGGCGGGCCGCGACCGCACCACCTGATCGGGTACGCACGACCCCTCGCGCCCCCGGTCCGCACCACGCGGCCGGGGGCGTGAGACATGCCACCCGTGACCATCGTCTCTACCGCGAGGGCCGCCTCCGCTGTCACATTGGAGGGCATGACCGCACACAGCGCCGCCCCGACCGCCCGCAACCTGGTCCGCACCGGCGGACCCGAGGACGATTCCTCCTCCTGGCTGGAGCACGTGCTCGGCTGGACCCTGGTCGTGGTCGTGGCCATGTTCGTCACCCAGGTCGGCTGGTTCTTCTAACCTCCGGCTCGGCCTCGGCCCCCGCCCCGGCCTCCGCCTCGGCCCCCGCCGCGGCCTCCGCCTCGGCCTCCGCCCCGGCCTCCGGCTCCACCCGCCAGTGCCGGTCCGGAACGCCCACCAGCCCGTACAGCGCCCGTACGGGCGAGCGGGCCGGCAGCAGCACCACCCCGGCCACCAGGGCGAACACCCCGATCCCGGCCCACCAGCCGAGCAGCCGGACGAGGACGCTCGCGCCCAGCGCTCCCGCGAACGGCAGCCCGTAGACCCCCGCCCCGGCGATCGCCACCGCGATCACCCTGGGCACCTTGAGGTCCGCCGCGGCGCCCGGCAGCCGCCAGCCCTCCACCAGCCAGCCGATCTCGGCCAGCAGCATCGTGCCGATGACGGCCGTCCCGAAGATCAGCACGGCCAGGAAGGTGCCCGAGGTCGCGAAGGCCAGGACGCCGTTCGCCACGCCTTCCGCAGGCCAGTCGGCGAAGGCCCGCGGATCGGCGCTCAGCAGCCGCTCGTACCCCGTGCCGTCCCACCCGTGGATCAGGGTGAAGAACAGCAGGAAGTACCCGGCGACCGCCTGGAGGTACCCCCAGTAGCCGGCCCCGACCAGGACGAACAGCCGCGCCGCCAGGAACCCGAGCAGCGCGCCGACCACCACCGAGGCCCCGTAGAAGAGCGCGAAGCCGGCCCACACCCCGTCGTGCCCGCGGGCCGCGTGCATCGTCGACCAGGCCGGGTTCTGCCACATCAGGTACGCCCCGGTCGGGGCGGGCAGCAGCGCCGCATAGAGCAGGGTGAGCGCCAGGTACGGATTGGCCGCGCGGCTCCTCGTACGGACCCCCTCGCCCCGGACCGACCGCTCCCACCACTGGAGCTGGCGCCCGGCGGCCACCGCGAAGGTGGCGCCGATGCCGTACGCCCACAGCGGCGCGGCCTGGACGGGGATCACGAGGCCACCAGCCGCAGGTCGTCGGTCTTGATCACGTCGGAGGTGACCAGCGCCTGCTCCGCGCTCACCCGGGTCATGAAGACGAACGGCGGGATGACCGGGGGAGCGGGCAGGCCGTCCGGGCTGAAGGTCACGCACAGCAGCCCCTCGATGCACCCGCTGAACTTGGTCAGGTACAAGGTCACGTCGCCGCTCAGGTCCAGCCTCTTCGCGGCGAGCCCGTACTCCTCGCGGCCGTCACGGCTGCGCAGCTCGTAGTCGGTGAGCGTGGCCGCCCGCATCCGCAGCACCAGCACCTTCAGCGGGCCGTCCACCGTGGGCACGTGGGTGACCCCCGCGAAGGC
This sequence comes from Streptomyces stoeckheimensis, assembly GCF_045822005.1. NCBI lineage: Bacteria > Bacillati > Actinomycetota > Actinomycetes > Kitasatosporales > Streptomycetaceae > Streptomyces > Streptomyces stoeckheimensis. The sequence goes on from NZ_CP169550.1 coordinate 7,369,861, forward strand.
GAACCCCTGCGGGGCGAAGAGCGCGGTGGTCACGGTCGGGGGAGTGCGCGCCGCCATCGGCGGACCGGCCGGGGCGGCCCTCGCCTCCCCGGTGCCCGCCACCAGCGAGGCGAGCAGCACCACCGGCAGCGCGGCGGCCAGCGTGCGCGGCCCGCTGCCGTCCAGGCTCGGGACGTACGGGCCCTCCCCGCCCGCCTCCGGATCGGGCGCCGGGGTCCAGCCGAAGGCCAGCGCGCTGCCCGCGATGCCGAGCAGCATCCCGACGAGGAAGCCCCCGAGGTTGGTCGCCACGAAGGACAGCACCGAGAGCAGCAGCGCGTGGATCGAGACGTAGGCCCGGGTCTGCGGCAGCAGCCACAGGAACAGGCCGGCGGCGACCAACGCGAGTCCGATCCCGATGGCCGCGATCCCGCCGAGGCCCAGGCTGACCAGCACGGTGAGCGGGGAGAGCGGGACCAGCAGCAGCTCGGTCCCGCCCAGGATCACCAGCAGTCCGCCCCAGAAGGGGCGGGTGCGGCGCCAGGCGCGCAGCCGCCGCCGGGGGCCGGGCAGCGGGAGCCGGCGATCCAGCCACCCGCTGCCCGGCCCGGCGGGCCCGCGCAGGCCTAGAAGCACTTCTTGCCGTCCAGGCTGACGTTCAGCTTCAGGCCCTTGAGGTGGAAGTTGCCGCCGGTCGCCGACCAGGCGTGCGACTTCACGTCCACGACCTCGATGTCCCCGGCCTGGAGGCCGAACTTGCCGGCCTCGCCCTTGATCCCGCCGACCTGGTCGAGGGTGGAGGCGTCGCGGCCGATCTGGGCCGTCCCGAAGACGGCGTCGCCGGCCAGGTCCTCGCCGTCGATGACGAGATTGCTGGCCGTGACGGCGCCGGCCGGGCCGCCCGCGGTCAGCTTGAAGACCACCTTGCCCACCGGGGTGTCCACCTCGGCGGCCTGGCAGATGTCCGTGAGGGTGGCCTCGCCGATGCCGAGCAGCGCGACGGGATGGCCCTTGCCGTCGACGGAGCGGTCCGTCTGCACGTAGGAGGCCAGGCCCTTGCTGCTGAGTTTGGACGAGGAGACCTGGAAGCTCGTCCCCGAGACGGCGAAGGAGGCGGCGAGCGCGCCCTGTGCCATGACCATCGCCATCGCCCCGACCGCGACGACCGCGGGCATCGCGACGGCGGCCGTCTTCTTCCAGTCGACCCGGCCCTCGGGCGACCTTCTCTTCGTGTGCGCCGTGCTCGACGCGCTCGTCCTGCCGTTGCCCATGATGTGTTCCTCCCGTACGTCGTCCGGTGCGCAGGGGGAGTGCAAAGGGGGGTGCACAGGGGTCTGCCATACTGCGGGCTTCCTGTGGCAGTTCGAGGCTAGGGCTGAATTTGAATAATAGTCAACAGCGCGGAACGACCGGGCGTTCGCAGGTTCGGCGGGCCGAACTCATAGCGATCGGGCGGAAGTTGTTCGCCGACACCTCGTACGACGCGCTCTCCATGGACGACATCGCCAAGCACGCGGGCGTGGCCAAGGGGCTCATCTACTACTACTTCAAGAGCAAACGCGGCTACTACCTGGCCATCGTCGAGGACTCGGTGGCCGAGCTCGTGGCCCGAGCCGCGGGCGAGAGCGAACTGCCCAACGCGCAGCGCGTGCGCACCACCATCGACGGCTACCTGTACTACGCCGAGCACAACCAGGCCGCCTACCGCACCATCGTCACCGGAGGCGTCGGCTCGGACTCCGAGGTCCTCGCCATCCGCGACGCCGTCCGCGAGGAACTCATCGCGACCATCGCGGAAGGCGCGTACGGCCGCCGCGAGATCCCGCCGATCGCCCGGCTGGCCCTGGTCGGCTGGCTGGCGGGCGTCGAGGGCAGCACCCTCGACTGGATCGGCCCGGCGGACGCCCCGGCGCAGGTCCCGGCGCAGGCCCAGGCGGACGCGGCGGCAGACGCTCCCGGCCATCCCGGCCATCCCGGCCGTCCTGACCATTCCGGCCGGCCTGACCACCCGGATCGGGCCGAGTTCGGCGCCTTGCTGGTGCGCACGCTGCGCGCGACCCTGACGGTGATCGAGGAGTTCGTCCCGGAGTACCCGGCCCCGCCCGTCCCCGAGGAGGATCTTGTACCCGTGACGGGAAGCCCCTGATCGGGCATACTCAACCGCCGCAGCCCCTTGAACTGGACCTTCCCGCGATCCGGGAGGGCACCATCGGCTGTGAGCCCCGAGACCCGGCGACGCGTACCACCCTCACGCGCCGCCCCGTGCTTGAACGTGAGGAGAGCGCCGCCATGACCGACCGCGCGCCGCAGGTGGACCGATCGCTGCCCACCGAGGAGTCCCGAGACCTGCTCGCGCTCGTACGCGAGATCGCGCAGCGGGAGATCCGCCCCCGGGCCGCCGAGGAGGAGGATGCCGGCCGCTTCCCCCGGGAGGTCTTCGCGCTGCTCTCCGAGTCCGGTCTGCTGGGGCTCCCGTACGCCGGCGAGTTCGGCGGCGGCGACCAGCCGTACGAGGTCTACCTCCAGGTGCTGGAGGAGCTGGCCGCGGCCCGCCTGACCGTCGGGCTGGGCGTCAGCGTGCACTCGCTGGCCTGCCACGGCCTGGCCGGCTACGGAACCAAGGAGCAGCAGGGCGCCCACCTGCCCGCCATGCTCGGCGGCGGGCTGCTCGGCGCGTACTGCCTCTCCGAGCCGGCCTCCGGCTCGGACGCGGCCTCCCTGACCACCAAGGCGGTCCGGGACGGCGACGACTGGGTGATCAGCGGCACGAAGGCCTGGATCACCCACGGCGGGGTCGCCGACTTCTACACGGTGCTGGCCCGCACGGGCGTGGACGGCCCGAAGGGCATCACCGCCTTCCTGGTCCCGGGTGACGTGGAAGGCCTCACGGCGGCGGTCCCCGAGAAGAAGATGGGCATGAAGGGCTCGCCCACCGCCCAGCTGCACTTCGACGGCGTACGGGTCCCCGACACGCGCCGCATCGGCGAGGAGGGCCAGGGCTTCACCATCGCCCTGGCCGCCCTGGACGCGGGCCGCCTCGGCATCGCCGCCTGCGCGATCGGCGTGGCCCAGGCCGCGCTCGACGAGGCCCTGGCGTACGCCCTGGACCGCAAGCAGTTCGGGCACCCCATCGCGGACTTCCAGGGCCTGCGGTTCATGCTGGCCGACATGGCCACGAAGATCGAGGCCGGCCGGTCCCTCTACCTCGCGGCGGCGCGGCTGCGGGACGCGGGCAAGCCCTTCTCCCGCCAGGCGGCGATGGCCAAGCTCTTCTGCACCGACGCGGCGATGGCCGTCACGACGGACGCGGTCCAGGTCCTGGGCGGCTACGGCTACACGGCGGACTTCCCGGTCGAGCGGCTCATGCGCGAAGCGAAGGTCCTCCAGATCGTGGAAGGCACGAACCAGATCCAGCGCATGGTGATCGCCCGCCACCTGGCAGGCCCGGAATCGCGGTGACCGGTCGGCCCGGGGAGGAATCGACCGCGGGGGAGTCGCAGGCCGGGGCGGAGCTGACCGTACGGGAGCCCCTGACCGACCCCGAGCTGAACGGACTGTTCTCCGCGTCCTGGCCCGGGCACCGGGACACGTCCTTCGCGCCGGTCCTGGCCCGCAGCCTGAGCTGGGTCGCGGCGCGCAGGGCAGGGCGGCTGGTCGGCTACGTCAACGTGGCCTGGGACGGGGGCGCGCACGCCTTCGTACTGGACACCACGGTGCACCCGGACGAGCGCCGCCACGGGCTCGGGGTGCGCCTGGTCCGGGCTGCCGCCGAGGCGGCCCGGGGCGCGGGCGCGCAGTGGCTGCACGTGGACTACGAACCGCACCTCGGCGAGTTCTACGCCCGGTGCGGTTTCCGGCCGACGGCGGCGGGCCTGCTCGCGCTGTGAGGGGTCAGCCGCCGAAGAGGGGGCCCGTCGGCCAGATGGGGGAGGAGGCGATCCGGGACCACTCCGGATCGCGCTGCCCCGGCAGGGTCCGGCCGTCCTCCTCCCAGCGGGTGAGCAGAGCGCGGTAGATGGGCGGGTCGGGGGCCTGCCGAACCGATTCTTCGTGCCCGGCGGCAGGCGCCCGCCGTCGGCGCCCCACCTTCGGCGTGGAAGTCTCCATCGTGGTCATACCGGGCCAACGCGCCACCGGACCCACGGGTAACCCCGCCCATCCGTTCGACCTGTCCCCACGGGCCGCCGCCTTGCGAGCCGAAGCCGCCCAGGATCAGCCCCTCCGGCGTTTGAAGAGCGGGGGTCCGGGGGCTGGCCCCCGGCAACGGCGCCGCACGGGGTCCGGGCGGAGCCCGGTACCCCTTCCCAGCCCGTCCGGCGCTTGAGGACCGGGTCAGGGCGGAGCCCTGGGAGCGGTGGAAGGGCGGGTAGGGGACAGCCCCGCAGGGCCCCACCCAGACCCCGCCGACACAGCGCGCCCCCATGAGCGCGCACGGATCCGGTGCCAACCGGGCAGCGCTCCGGGGAGCCTCCCCGGGCAGGCGCAGCCGGTCCGCCGGGGGCCAACCCCGGGGAACCCGCCGCCCCCCGGGAGGCCCCGCCCACCCCGTCGAAGGCCCGCCCGAACCGGGCCCCCGCACGGTGTGTCTCCCTGCCAGTCTGTGCCACAACCCTGTTCCCCACCCGGCAATCTGACGTACCGTCATCTCCGCCCAGGTGTCATCCCTCGCACCCGTCCCCGGAGGTTCGCCATGCCCGCCGACCGGCCCGTACCGCTCGACGAATACCCCATCCACCAGGCCCCGTTGTCGATGAAGCACCTCGTAACCGGTGACCGGAACGCCTACGACCGCTGCATCTTCCACGTCTTCGACCACGCGGGTCGCGCCGTCCTGATCCTCGGCCTCGGCGTCTACCCCAACGCCGGTGTCATCGACGCATACGCCACCCTCCGCGTCGGCGACGAACTGCTCGCGGTCCGCGCCTCCGACGCCCTCACCGACGACCGGATGAACCTCTCCGTCGGCCCCCTCCGCATCACCGTCGACGAACCCCTCCGGCGGATCACCCTCACCTGCGCCGCCGACCCCGAGGACCCCGACGGGCTCTCGTACGACATCACCTGGACCGCCGAGTTCCCCACCGTCTGGGAGCCGCACCACACCCAGCGCCGGGGCGACCGCCTCATCCTCGAAGGCCGCCGCTTCGTCCAGGCGGGCGGCGTCACCGGCACCATCCGCGCCAAGGGCGAGGAGTTCACCCTCGACGCCGACTGGACCGGCACCCGCGACCGGAGCTGGGGGGTGCGCCCGATCCCCGGCGAGGAGGGCGGCCGGGCGGCCGAGGAGCACCGGCCCGAGGGCTTCCACTGGCTCTGGATCCCCGTCCGGTTCGAGGACCGCTTCCTGATGGTCATCACCCAGGAGGACGCCGACGGCCACCGGGCCCTCAGTGAAGCCGTCCAGGTCTTCCCCGAGGGCAGCGGCCGCCACGACGTCCAGCTCGGCTGGCCGCACACCGACATCCGCTACCGCCCGGGAAGCCGCCACCCCGAGAGTGCCGTCGTCCACCTCACCGACCCGGCCGGCCGCAAGCCCCTGGAACTCGGCGTGGAGATCCTGAACTCCTCCCCGCTCGCCGTCGGAGCCGGCTACCCGCCCGCCTCCGACTGGCAGCACGGCACCTGGCAGGGCCGCGGCTGGACCGACCGCCGCACCTACGACCTCTCCGACCCCGCGGCCCACCCCATGGCCGCCTTCGGGGTCACCGACCACTCGGCCCGCTTCACCCTCGAAGGCCGCACCGGCTACGGCATCTTCGAGCACGGCAGTTTCGGACGCCACGACCCCAGCGGCTTCGCCGACTACAGCTCGGTGGCCCCGTAACCCGGCCCTCCCGGACGGGAGGGCCGGCACCACCACCGCCAACCTCAAGCCTCAACAGTCAAGCCAGAGAAGGGGTTTCCCATGGCAGGACCGGCACCGCGCCCCCGTACCTCCACCCGCGAACCCGAGGAGCTGGGCCGGCGCCTCGCCGCCTGGCTCGACACCGAGCTTCCCGGCGCGAAGGTCACCAACATCTCCGTCCCCGGGTCCAACGGCATGTCCAGCGAGACCCTGCTCTTCGACATAGAGCACCCCGACGCCCCGATCCACGCCTGCGCGCTGCGCCTCGCCGCCGACCCGGCCGCCTACACGGTCTTCCCCACCTACGACATGCCCCGCCAGCACCGGGTCATGAGCCTGGTCGCCGCCCACACCGACCTGCCGGTCCCGCGCGTGCAGTGGCTGGAAGAGGACCCCGGCCCGCTCGGGGCGCCGTTCTTCGTGATGGCCCGCGCCGAAGGGCGCGTACCGCCCGACGTGATGCCCTACACCTACGAGGGGAACTGGCTGCACGCGGCGACCGACGCGCAGCGCGCCGCGCTGCAGGAGGCGAGCATCGCGCTGCTCGCCCGGCTGCACGAACAGTTCCCGCCCGAGGAGGCGCGGTTCCTCCTCCCGGAGGGCGACGGGAGCCCGCTGCGCCGCCACGTGGAGGCCCAACGCGCCTACTACGACTGGGTGGTGGAGGGGAAGTCCCGGTCACCGCTGCTGGAGCGGGCGTTCGCCCGGCTCGAAGAGCTCTGGCCCGCGGACGAGGGTGGCCCGGCCGTCCTCAACTGGGGCGACGCGCGCATCGGCAACGTCATCTACGAGACGGACGGCTTCGAACCGGTGGCCGTCCTCGACTGGGAGATGGCGGCCTGCGCCCCGCGCGAGGTGGACCTGGGCTGGACCGTCTACCTGCACTGCTTCTTCCAGGATCTGACGGTCGGTTTCGGCCAGCCGGGCCTGCCGGACTTCCTGCGCCGCGAGGACATCGAACGCCGGTACGCCGAACTCACCGGGCACACGCCGCGGGACATGGAGTTCCACACGCTCTACGCCGCCCTGCGGCACGGGATCGTGATGCTGCGCATCGCCTACCGGCAGGCGCACTTCGGCGAGGTCGAGGTCCCGGCGGATCCCGACAGCCTGATCCTGCACCACGCCAGTCTCACCGCCATGGTGCAGGGAACGTACTGGTAGGCGACCAGGAGGCCGCTCGGCCCGGGCTCAGGCGGCCTGCGCGTGCTGGCGCATCTGCGGCATCACCGCGGGCGCCGGCATCCGCACGGGGCGCGAGCCGGGGCCGCCGACGTGCGAGAAGGGCTGCGTCCGCCAGTCCAGGCCCTGCGGAAGCGCCAGGTGGACGACGGGCTCCAGCTCCGGGGCCCCGTCGTCGCCGAAGCCGAGGGTGGGCAGCGCGTCGGAGGCGGGCCGCCCGGTGCCCGCGCACACCGTGAGCCCGAAGGGGTTCCACGGGGTCAGGCAGAGGGCGTGCTCCGGCAGGAACTCCTCGTCCGCGACGAGGGCGATCGACTGGCCGCAGTCGGGGCAGGTCGCGTGGTGGATCTCGAATCCCTCGGCGTCGTATTCGAGGTACTCGTCGTCGTCGGCGTAACCGCTCTCGACGATTTCCAGGGGCTCCGGTTCGATGCGACCGGCGCGCTTGGTGTTCAGCATGGATGTACTCCCCCTTGGGTGGGCCGGGCGGGCAGGTTCTTCGGCCACGGCCACCCCAAGCACTTCCCGTCGCGCGGCACGAGTAACCACATCCGGCCGCCGTACGCCCGCATACCCCTGTGGCCTTGGTCACATGCCTGCCGCAGGTGCCACCTCAATCCGTGGACACGGGTGGGCCTAAACGGTTCGGGGCCGTAAGTTGTGCGGCTATGAGCGCAATGGAGGAGCTGGACCGCCAGATCGTGGATCTGCTCGTGCGGGACGGGCGGATGAGCTACACGGACCTGGGCAAGGCCACCGGACTGTCCACGTCGGCGGTCCATCAGCGAGTACGCCGCCTGGAGCAGCGCGGGGTCATCCGCGGTTACGCGGCGGTCGTCGACCCCGAGGCCGTCGGCCTTCCCCTGACGGCCTTCATCTCGGTCAAGCCCTTCGATCCGAGCGCGCCCGACGACATCGCCGAGCGGCTGGCCGGGGTTCCCGAGATCGAGGCCTGCCACAGCGTCGCGGGCGACGAGAACTACATCCTCAAGGTCCGCGTGGCCACCCCGCTGGAGCTGGAAGACCTCCTGGGCCGCCTCCGCGCCCTGGCCCACGTCTCCACCCGCACCACGGTGGTCCTCTCCACCCCGTACGAGGCCCGCCCGCCCCGGGTGTGACCAATCCAGCCCCTCCGACGAAGCCCAGCCCCTCCGGCGTTTGAGGAGCGGGGTCCGGGGCGGAGCCCCGGGGAACGGGCGAAGGGCGGGTAGGGGACTCCCCCCGGAGGGGCCGTGGTCGGGACCGCGCACCGCACCCGCCAGACTGTCGGCATGACAGACCGCACCGCCGACTCCGCCAACGCCGCCGGAGGCCACCACACCACCGCCGGAGCCCCCGCCCCCACCGCCGGAGGCCCCCGTACGGTCCTCCTCCGCGGCGGAGAGGTCCACAGCCCCGCCGACCCCTTCGCCACCGCGATGGTCGTCGAGCGCGGCCACATCGCCTGGGTCGGCTCCGAGGGCGCCGCCGACGCCTTCGCGCAGGGCGTGGACGAGGTCGTCGACCTCGGAGGGGCGCTCGTCACCCCCGCCTTCACCGACGCCCACGTGCACACCACCTCCGCGGGCCTCGCCCTGACCGGCCTGGACCTGTCCACGGCCGCCTCCCTCGCCGAAGCCCTCCTGCGCGTGCGCGCGTACGCGGACGCGCGCCCCGCCGACCGGGTGCTGCTCGGCCACGGCTGGGACGCCGCCCGGTGGCCCGAACGCCGCGCCCCCCGCAGGCAGGAGCTCGACGAGGCCACCGGCGGCCGGCCGCTCTACCTCAGCCGCATCGACGCGCACTCCGCCGTGGTGACCACGGCCCTGCTCCGCCTCGTACCCGAGGTGCGCGCGGCCGCCGACGAGCCGCTGACCCGCGACGCCCACCACGCCGTACGCAGGGCCGCGCTCGGCGCCCTCACCCCGGCCCAGCGCGCCGAGGCACAGCGGGCCGCCCTCGACCGGGCCGCTTCCCTCGGGATCGGCTCCGTCCACGAGTGCGGCGGCCCGGAGATCTCCTCCCCGGAGGACTTCAGCGGCCTCCTGGAGCTGGCGCGGACCCACCCCGGCCCGCGGGTCTTCGGCTACTGGGCCGACCGGGACCTCGCCCGGGTCAAGGAACTCGGCGCCGTCGGGGCGGCCGGCGACCTCTTCGTCGACGGAGCCCTCGGCTCGCACACCGCCTGCCTGCACGCCCCGTACGCCGACGCGGACCACACCGGCACCGACTACCTCGACGCGCGGGCCGTCGCCGACCACGTGGCCGCCTGCACCGAGGCGGGCCTCCAGGCGGGCTTCCACGCCATCGGAGACGCCGCGATCACCGCCGTGGTCACCGGGGTCCGGGCCGCCGCCGACAAGGTCGGCCTGGACCGGGTCCGCGCGGCCCGGCACCGCGTCGAGCACGCCGAGATGATGACCCCGGCCACCATCGCCGCCTTCGCGGAACTCGGCCTCACGGCCTCCGTGCAGCCCGCCTTCGACGCGCTGTGGGGCGGCGAGGAGGGCATGTACGCCGACCGGCTCGGCGCCGAGCGCGCCCGCACCCTCAACCCCTACGCGGCCATGCTCAAGGCCGGCGTCCCCCTGGCCTTCGGCTCCGACGCCCCGGTCACCCCCCTCGACCCCTGGGGCACCGTCCGCGCGGCCGCCTTCCACCACACCCCCGCCCACCGCATCTCCGCACGGGCGGCCTTCGCCGCCCACACCCGCGGCGGCTGGCGGGCCCTGGGCCGCGACGACGCGGGCATCCTCGTCCCCGGCGCCCCGGCCGACTACGCGGTCTGGGACACCGCCGAACTGGTGGTCCAGGCCCCCGACGACCGGGTGGCCCGCTGGTCCACGGATCCCCGTTCCGGCACCCCCGGACTGCCGGACCTGACCCCCGGCGGCGAGCTGCCGGTCTGCCTCGCCACTGTGGTCGGCGGCCGGGAGGTATTCGTACGGCCACAGGGGTGATCCGGGTGGCCGTGGTTCGGTGAGGGCGGTCGGACCCGGATAGGTTCGGCCGGGTCCACCACCGGACGTCCGAACCGGACGGAGCCGATCGCTCAGCCGCGCCCGCGCCTCGGGGGCGAGGGAAGGTTTCGCCGCAAGGGTGTCCCCCCTGCTCCGCAAGAGACTTGGGGGCGGTGGCCTCAGATCGGGGCCCTGCGGTCCAGTAGACAACGGTCAGGCGGCCCGCAGCCAGCGGGAGCCGGTCCGGCCCGAAGGACCGCGGGCCCCGATCGCTGTTCTAAAATCATCCTCTGCGACACGACGTACAGGATGTACGAGAACGCAAAAGGGGAATCAGTGAGCGACGGCGGACAGCGAAGCTACGGACCGCTCGGCACGGCCTTGGTGATCATTCCGACCTACAACGAGGCGGAGAACATCGGGCTGATCGTCGGCCGCGTCCGCGCGGCTGTACCCGGGGCCCACGTCCTGGTCGCCGACGACAACAGCCCGGACGGCACCGGAAAGCTCGCCGACGAGCTGGCGGCCGCGGACGACCAGGTCCACGTGCTGCACCGCAAGGGCAAGGAAGGCCTCGGGGCCGCCTACCTGGCCGGCTTCGGGTGGGGCCTGGAGAACGGCTACGGCGTCATCATCGAGATGGACGCGGACGGCTCCCACCAGCCCGAGGAGCTGCCCAGGCTGCTCACCGCCCTGGAGGGCGCCGACCTGGTGCTGGGTTCCCGCTGGGTGCCGGGCGGCCGGGTCGTCAACTGGCCCAAGAGCCGGGAGTTCCTCTCCCGGGGCGGGTCCACCTACTCCCGGCTGATGCTGGGCGTCCCGATCCGCGACGTCACCGGCGGCTACCGCGCCTTCCGCCGCGAGACCCTCGAAGGGCTGGGCCTGGCCGACGTGGCCTCGGCCGGCTACTGCTTCCAGGTCGACCTGGCCCGCCGCGCGGTGCAGAAGGGCTTCCGCGTGGTCGAGGTGCCCATCACCTTCGTCGAGCGCGAGTTCGGCGACAGCAAGATGAGCAAGGACATCGTGGTGGAGGCCCTCTGGAGGGTCACCCAGTGGGGCCTCAAGGAGCACGCCGGCAAGCTCTCGGACAAGCTGGCGGGCAAGCCCCGGAACAAGTAGCCCGCGCCGGGGCCGGGACCAGAGCCCCCGCCGGGCGGTCCGGCACCCCTAGGGGATGTCCGGTACCTCCGGCTGAGGACGTCTTTACCCCGGCCCAGGCACACTGGGGGTATGACGACCGGAGTTCCGACCTCTACGGCCCCCCGGCGGCGTTCGCCCGCCCGTACGTACCTTCCCCTGGCCATCGCGGCTTGGCTGATCCTGGAGATCTGGCTGCTCGGCCAGGTCGCCGGACTGATCGGCGGCGGTGGTGTCGCCCTGCTGCTCGCGGGCGGCCTGGTGCTGGGTGCGGTGGTCATCAAGCGGGCCGGACGACGTGCCTTCAAGAACCTGACGGACACCTTCCAGCAGGCCCAGGAGGGCCGTCAGCCGACCCCGCCGCAGCCCGGCAAGCCCGGCACGGGCAACGGTCTGACCATGCTGGCCGGCCTGCTCCTGATGATGCCCGGCCTGATCTCGGACGCGGCCGGCCTGCTCCTCCTGCTCCCGCCCGTCCGCGCCCTGATCGGACGGGCGGCCGCCCGCTCCCTGGAGCGGAAGATGGCCTCCGCGCCGGCCGGCTCGTTCGGCGACGCCTTCCAGCAGGCCCGGATCCACTACCCGGACGGCAAGGTCGTCCCGGGCGAGGTCATCCACGGCGAGGTCATCCGCGAGGACGGCCCGCAGCGGCCCGACAACGGCCACCGGCCGCCGCTGACCCCCTGAGGGATCGGCGCCAGGGATCGGCGCGGAGCAACGGCGCACACGACCAAAGCCGAGGGGCCCCACCGCACACTGTGCGGTGGGGCCCCTCGGCTTCGTGCTGTCTTACGGTGCTGCGGGTACTGCTTGCCGCTGTGTGGCGTCCGGCTGTCAGGCGGACTTGCGGCTGTCGCGCGGATGCACGGCAATGTTCATGGCGCCGGAACGAAGGACCGCGAGCCTCTCGGCCAGCACTTCCTCCAGCTCCTCGCGGGTGCGCCGCTCCATGAGCATGTCCCAGTGCGTTCGCGCAGGCTTGCCCTTCTTCTCTTCGGGCCCATCCCCGTCAACCAGGAGTGCCATGGCGCCACACGCCTTGCACTCCCACTCCGGCGGAATTTCTGCCTCAACCGAGAACGGCATCTCAAATCGATGTCCGTTCTGGCATGCGTACTCCACCGCCTGGCGCGGGGCCAGATCGATGCCGCGGTCCGTCTCGTAGCTGGTAACCACGAGCCGCGTACCGCGGAGAGCTCGCTCACTCATGAATCGTGCCTCCCGGGCTTGTCGCCCACAGGACAGGTGTCGCTGTCGTCGTCATCCGGTCAACGTCCGGTCGGCGGTATAGATTCCCGCTCCGGGTCATGCGTCGCCCGTCGTACCGCCCCTTGTTGTACCCACCAGTGCCCGTTTTGTCACATCTGGCAGCAGATGTCACCCAACGTCTTCACTTCATAAGCACGCAGTAACGGTCCGCCTGGCAGGCCAAAGGCGTACACTACCGGCCCTTAGCTTGAACGTCGAAATTCGTTCCGAATTCGCGCGGCTGCGACCCCTCGGATCCGTCGGATGCGTCGGATCCCCGGTCAGATCCGCTCGGGTACAGGATTCCCCGCCGCCTCCACCGCGCGCCGCACCGGCACTCGGGCGAGCAGCACGAAACCCAGTGCGAAGAAGACCACCAACGAGATGATCGCGTCCCGGTAGCTGCCCGTGACCTGGTACGTGAGCCCGAAAACCAGCGGGCCCACCCAGCTCAGCCCCCGGTCGCTCATCTCGTACGCCGAGAAGTACTCGGCCTCCTTGCCCGCCGGAACCAGGTGCGAGAACAGCGAGCGCGAGAGCGCCTGGCTGCCGCCGAGGACCAGTCCGATCATCGCGGCGAGTGCGAAGAACCACACCGGGGTCCGGGCCGGCAGGAAGTATCCGGCGGCCAGCGTCAGGCCCCAGGCCGCCAGCGAGCCGAGAATCGTCCGCTTGGCGCCGTACCGGAGGGCCAGCCGGCCCATCCCCAGCGCACCGGCCACCGCCAGGACCTGGACGAGCAGGATCGCCCCGATGAGGGTGGACTGCTCCAGCTTCAGCTCCTCCGACCCGTAGATCGAGGCCTGGGAGATCACCGTCTGCACGCCGTCGTTGTAGATCAGGTACGCCAGCAGGAACGACAGGGTCAGCGGGTAGCGCCGCATGTCCTTCAGGGTGGCGACGAGCTGCTTCCAGCCGCTGACGGCCGGGGCCGCGCCCGGCTCCCGGACCACGGCGCGGTCCCGCAGCCGGCGCAGCGGGATCAGCGCGAAGGCTCCCCACCACAGGCCCGCGGAGGCCAGGCAGATGCGGATCGCCATGCCTTCGGTGAGACCGAAGGAGTCGTGGCCCATGTAGAGCGCCAGGTTCATCACGAGCATCAGCGAGCCCGAGGTGTATCCGAAGGCCCAGCCGCGCGAGGAGACCGTGTCCCGCTCGTCCGGCGTGGAGATCTGCGGCAGATAGGCGTTGTACAGCACCATCGAGACCGACAGCGAGGCGTTCGCGACGATCAGGAGCAGCCCGCCCAGCAGGTAGCGCTCGCCGGCCAGGAAGAACATGCCGGCCGTCGCCGCGGCCCCGGTGTACGCGGCCACGGCCAGCAGCGGCTTCTTGCGGCCGGTCCGGTCGGCGACCGCCCCCGCCAGCGGCATGAGCAGCACGGCCAGGATCACCGAGGCGGACACCGTGTAGGCGAAGAAGGAACCGGCCCGCACCGGGATCCCCAGCGGATGCACGAAGCCCTCGGCGTCCGCCGCGGCCTTGGCGATCGAGGTGAGGTACGGCCCGAGGAACACGGTGAGCACGCTCGCCGAGTACACGGACACCGCGAAGTCGTAGAAGTACCAGCCGCGCTGCTCGCGCTTGCGCGCGGCCGTTGCCGCGGCGGCGGCTCTGCCGTCCTCGGCCCCCGGTTCTGCGTCTTCCGTCGTCTGCGCACTCATTGGTGCCCCCTCGCTGGTCCCCGTACCGCTGCGGCCGCCGCCACCGGGCGCGCAGCCGAACGGGCCGGTCAGGCCCAGGCTCCGCGCCGGTCCAGCACCGTGCGCAAGATGTCGATCCGGTCGGTCATGATGCCATCGACTCCCAGGTCGAGGAGAGCCTCCATGCGTTCCGGTTCGTTCACGGTCCACACGTGCACCTGGAGCCCCCGCTCGTGGGCCGTCCGCACGAACCTGCGGTCCACCACGCGGATGCCCGCCTGGGTCTCCGGCACCTGCGCCGCCACCGCGCCCGCGCGCAGCGCGGCCGGGATCGCGTACGACCGCAGCCGCAGCCCGAGCACCCCCGCCACCCCGTACGAGGTCGCCAGCCGCGGGCCGGCGATCTTCTGGGCCCGGGCGACCCGGCGCTCGGAGAAGGAGCCCACGCACACCCGGTCCCAGACCCCGGCCCGCGCGATCAGGCCGACCAGCGGGTGCACGGCGGACTCGTCCTTGATGTCCACGTTCCACCGGGCGTCGGGGAACTCCTCCAGCAGGTCCTCGAAGAGCGCGAGGGGCTCGCTGCCGCCGGCCCGGACCTCGCGGAGCCGGCTCCACGGCAGCTCGCGGATGCGGCCCTGCCCGTCGGTCACCCGGTCCAGGGTGGCGTCGTGGAAGGCGACCAGTTTCCCGTCGGCGCTGGCGTGCACATCGGTCTCGAAGTACCGGTAGCCCGCGGCGGCCGCCGCCCGGAAGGCGGCGGCGGTGTTCTCCAGACCGTCCGCGGCCCCGCCGCGATGCGCGAAGGGGATCGGACCCGGGTGGTCGAGATAAGGGTGGGGTAGGCGTACGTGCGTCACCGCGGCAGTATGCCCCCTGCCCGCGCCGGGCCGGGAGCGCCCCCGTGTCCGGCCGGTGAACGCCCGCCCGCCCGGGCCCCTGTGGCCCTCCCCGCTCCCTCGGTGGCCCCCTGGGCCCCGGCCTCCGGCCACCCCGTGGCACTCTGGACCCCCAAGGATCGATCCAATGCCGCCCTCAAGGGGCCGGCAGGGGCCAATTTCGCGAAGGTGGACCCGAACGCATGGCGCAGTGGACCTCGGCCGTCGGTGCCGCACAGCTCGGCCGGCTCATCACCTCCCAGCAGGGCCGGGCCGCCGCGCCCGGCGGGCGCAAGCTGCCCGCGTACCGCACGCTCGCCGACGGCATCCGCCTGCTCGTCCTCGAGGGCCGCATCCCCGTCGCCGCCCGGCTCCCCGCCGAGCGGGAGCTCGCCGTGGCCCTCTCCGTCAGCCGCACCACCGTCGCCGCCGCCTACGAGGCCCTGCGCGGCGAGGGGTTCCTCGAATCCCGGCGGGGCGCGGGCAGCTGGACCTCGGTGCCCGCCGGCAACCCCATGCCGGCCCGCGGCCTGGAGCCCCTGCCCCCCGAGGCCCTCGGCTCGATGATCGACCTCGGCTGCGCCGCACTCCCGGCCCCCGAGCCCTGGCTCACCAAGGCCGTCCAGGGCGCCCTGGAGGAACTCCCCCCGTACGCCCACACCCACGGGGACTACCCGGCCGGGCTGCCCGCGCTGCGCCGCATGCTCGCCGACCGCTACACCGAGCGCGGCATTCCGACCATGCCCGAGCAGATCATGGTCACCACGGGCGCGATGGGCGCCATCGACGCCATCTGCAGCCTCTTCGCGGGGCGCGGAGAACGCATCGCCGTCGAATCCCCGTCCTACGCCAACATCCTCCAGCTCATGCGCGCCGCCGGAGTCCGCCTCGTGCCCGTCGCCATGGGGGAGGGGCTGACCGGCTGGGACATGGACGTCTGGCGCCAGGTGCTCCGCGACTCTGCCCCGCGCCTCGCCTACGTGGTCGCCGACTTCCACAATCCGACCGGGGCCCTGGCCTCCGACGAACAGCGCCGCGCGATGGTGGACGCGGCCCGCTCGGCCGGCACCGTCCTCGTCGCCGACGAGACCATGGTCGAGCTCCAGCTCGACCCGGCGCTGGAGATGCCCCGCCCCGTCTGTTCCTTCGACCCGGCCGGCTCCACCGTCATCACCGTCGGCTCCGCCAGCAAGGCCTTCTGGGCCGGCATGCGCATCGGGTGGGTCCGCGCGGCCCCCGACGTCATCCGCAGCCTCGTGGCCGCCCGCGCCTACGCCGACCTGGGCACGCCCGTGCTGGAACAGCTCGCGGTGGACTGGCTGATGCGCACCGGAGGCTGGGAGCAGGCCGTGGAGATCCGCCGCGACCAGGCCCGGGAGAACCGGGACGCGCTGGTGGCGGCGGTCCGCCGGGAGCTGCCCGACTGGGAGTTCCGGGTCCCGCTCGGCGGCCTGACCTTGTGGGCCCGCGCGGGCGGGCTCTCCGGCTCCCGGCTGGCCGAGGTGGGGGAGCGGGTGGGCGTACGGGTGCCCTCGGGGCCCCGGTTCGGTGTCGACGGGGCCTTCGAGGGCTACGTCAGGCTCCCGTTCACCGTCGGCGGCCCCGTGGCCGAGGAGGCGGCCGCCCGGCTGGCCGCCGCGGCCCGGCTGGTCGCCACCGGAGCGGGCGGCGGCGGGGCGGAGCCGCCGCGCACCTTCGTCGCGTAGGGCCGGACGGGCCCCCGCGCGTTCTACGGGGCGTCCGCCGGGACCTCGGGGATGTCCGAGGCGTCGATCGCCGGGCCCTGGGCCTGGGCGGGCGCCTGGACGATGTGCAGCGGCTTGCCCAGGGTGACGTGGTCCGGGACGGGCTTGGGCGGCGCCTGCCGCTCGGGCAGCAGGTCCAGTACCGCCTGGCGGTGTCCCGGGTGGGTGGCCTCGTCGTACGGGTCCGGGGTGGCCGGCACCTGGAGCCGGTGCACGGGACCGGCGCCGAGCCGGGCGTACCCGCGCCCGGGCGGCAGTACGGCCGTCGGCGTGGTGTGCGGGGGCAGCCCCAGCACGTCGGCGATCTGCTGGATCGTGGCGGCTCCGAGCACCGCCCGGGCCCTCGTGTGCTGCCAGACGGAGTCGTTCAGCAGCTCCAGGTGGTCGAACTGCTCGGCCACCACCACGGTGACGTGGGCGGCGCGCCCGTGCCGCAGCGGCACCTGGAGCTGCGCGATCGGGTCGGGGGCGCCCTCGGCGGTGGCCAGGTGGGCCAGCACGCTGGGCCGGTCGAGCAGGATCCACAGCGGGCGCCGGGTGTCCTCGGGGGCGGGCCGGCCGGCTTCGCGGGCCCGGTGGGTGGCGATCAGGCGCCGCTCGGTCTCGCGGGCGGCCCATTCCAGGGTGGCCAGCGCCCCGCTCGGCCCGCATTCCACGGCGAGGACTCCGGCGCGGCCGGAGAGGCAGGAGTACTCGCCGGTGCCGCCGCCCTCCACGATCAGCACCTCGCCCCCGTGCCGCAGGGCCTGCAGGGCGATGGAGCGCAGCAGCGTGGACGTGCCGCTGCCGGGCTGGCCCACGGCCAGCAGATGGGGTTCGGCGGAACGGGAGCCGGTGCGCCAGATGACCGGCGGCATGTCCCGGGGCTCGTCGCCGTCCAGGACGGGCAGGGTGCGCTGCACGCTGCCGGGGTCGGTGAAGCCGAGCACGGTCTCACCGGGAGAGGTGACGAAAGGCTGGGCGGCGATGCCTGTGGGCAGCGCCGCCAGCACGCTCAGGTCGAGCTGGTTGCCCTCCTCGTCCCAGTCGAAGAGATACTCCCGTCCGCGCCCGGACTTGGCGTGCAGCAGTGCCTCGATCCGGGCCCGTGAAGCGGCCTCGCCGTCGGTGAAGTAAGCCGGGTAGCGGATGTGGAGCCGGGTGACGCGGCCCGCCTCGTCGAACTCGTAGCCGCTGAAGGCCTTGTCCCACTCCCCGCCGTGGGCGAAGAGGGGGCTCGGGTCCTCCGGGATGGAGAAGTACGGCACGAGGGCTTCGTAGAGGGAGCCGAGCCGTTCGGTCTCGGCATCGCTGGGCCCGGTCTTCACCGGGGTGCGGTCGCGTCCCTGCCAGGCCGCCGCCGCCATGAGGGTGATCAGGGCGGTGAGCGGACCGTAGGGGACGAGCGCGACCACGAGGACGCAGGCGGCACCCAGGAACAGCGCGGGACCACGCTTGTCCTTGGGGGTGTCGCACCATTTGCGGCGTCCGGCCGAGGCCAGGACGCGCAGGCCGCGTCCGATGGTGAGGAGCGGATGGAGGACGTCCGTGGCGCTGTCGGCGGCCGTGCGAGCGAAGTCGCGGCCCCGGGCCAGCGACACGCTGCCGCTGCTGAGGATGCGGGGAAGTGGGCGCCGGGCCACGGGCGTCTCCTGGAGTTGTGGAAGCTTCGGGTGGGTGCCGGGGCCGGCCGCTAGAGCTTGATCCCGCCGAGAAGGCTCGCGAGGCTCGCCGTGCTCGCCGTGATGCTGGGGGCGATGGCGGAGCCGGCGAGGAAGAAGCCGAAGAGCGCGCACACGAACGCGTGCGTGAGCTTCATGCCGTCCTTCTTGAAGAACAGGAAGCAGATGATGCCGAGCAGGACGACACCTGAGATGGACAGGACCATGAGTCAGTTCTCCTGGTGGGTGGGGACAGTCACCATCAGTTCTTCCAGGCTCACAGGAAGTATCAATGCGATAAAAGGTGCATACGGGTGAATGCGGCAATTTTTCACTTGACCGGCCCATCCCGGCTGGCGCGCCTGGCGGGATGGGGGCACGCGGGCCGCAAGGTGATCATTGCCTCGGCCCGCGCCTCTCATGTGCAGGTCCGGGCGCTACTCTGACGCTTCACCCGTACGGACGCAGTGCCGTGCGCAGCCCTGCCCGTGAAAGGCGGTACGACCGATGAGTGAGCACGTCGAGAACGGCTCCCAGGACTCCCAGGACTCTCCGGGCGTTCCCGACGAGGACGTCGTCGAGCTGGCCACCAAGATCTTCGACCTCGCCCGCCGGGGCGAGACCGAGACCCTGGCCGCGTACGTCGACGCGGGCGTCCCGGCGAACCTCACCAACGACCGAGGCGACACCCTCGTCATGCTCGCCGCCTACCACGGCCACGCCGAAGCCGTCACGGCCCTGCTGGCCCGCGGAGCCGAGGCCGACCGCGCGAACGACCGCGGCCAGACCCCGCTCGCCGGAGCGGTCTTCAAGGGCGAGGAGGCCGTCATCCGCGCGCTGCTCGCCGGCGGCGCCGACCCGAACGCCGGAACGCCCTCCGCCGTGGACACGGCCCGCATGTTCGCCAAGGCCGACCTGCTGGAGCTTTTCGGAGCCAAGTAGTCCGGTTTTGGCCACTCCCTGGCCGGTTCTGGGCTGGTCCAGACCTCACGGGTTGGTCACGGCGGCCTTAAATGTGGTCGCGGCGCACAAACCGCCTGGGTCATCATGGCGTCGGATTCGATTCGCGGACAGGACGGACGGGCAGGAGCGGGCAGGACACAACGGGTGTCCGACCCCCACTCCTGCCGGGGGACCGCCGCCCTGGCCGCGAAGCACCGACGAGAGTGAGAAGGCAATGGTCTACATCGAGCGGAACCTGACGGCGGACGTCCTCGCATGCTGTTACGCGGCCCTGTGAATTCCGATTCCCGGTTGCGTCCCCAGCTTGATTTGAGGCCATTCCCATGTTCGAACCAGTCATAGCGCCGAGCGGCACCCTGCTCGGTCTCCTCCAGCGCGGCCGCGGCGACGGCACGCTGCACGCACTCGCGGCGCCCAGGGCAGAGGCCCTCGCGGCGCTCAACCTCTGCGTGGCCGGCGATCCGCGCCAGGACTGGCAGGTCGAGAACCGCTCCCTGTACTACGCACGCCTGTACCTGGATCTCGACGGCCCCCTGGGCGAGATCGAGGCCCACCTCTTCAGCGTCGACGACCTCGTCGACGAGGACGACCACCGCACGGGCCTCGCCCTGTCCGTCCTGGGCCACCTGGCCTCGTACGGCCGCGACGACGCGCTCATGCTGCTGCGCCGCTACGCCGCCACGGGCGCCAACTGGGCCTGGGCCCTCGACGAGCTCGCCCTGCGCGACGACGACGAGGGGCTGCGCTCACTGGCCGCCCCCGTCCTCGCCCGCTTCCCCGCCACCGCCGAGGGCGAGGCGTTGCTCGCCGCCGCCGTCCGCGACGCCTACGAGCCCAGGCCCTGGCGCCTGTGGGAAGAGGCGGCGGAACCCAACGCGTACGCCGAGCGGTTGCGCGCAGCCCGCCAACAGGGCTCCTTCGACCGCTGGCAGCGCCAGCTCACCCCGCGCGGCCCCCAGCCCGGCTGGGGCGTCCAGGCCGTCTTCGACTGGGCCGCCGACGGACTGCGCCGGGGCACCCCCCTGCACGTCCCGGCCGCCCGCTGCCTCGCCGCCGTCGCCACCCCCGAGGACCGCTCCGCGATCCTGGCGGCCGCCGCCGGGGCATCCGGAGAGGCCGCCCGCGCCACCGCGCTGCACCACCTGGTCCTCGCCGAGCCGGAGAACCCGGCCGTACTGGACCTCATCGAAGCCGCCGGCGACGAGCCGGCCGTGGCCGCCTACGAGCGCATGTGCGGCCCCGCCGCCGTCGAGCGGGCCCGGCGCTGGGTCCAGCGCCCCGACGCCCTCGGCACGGCCGCAGCGACCCTCCTGGCCGCCCGCGGCGGAATCGAGGACGCCCCCCTCGTCCTCGGCGCCCTGCGCTCCACCGTCCGCGGCTCCGGCCCGGACTCGACGCCGCTGTTCACCCTGGTCGACGGAGCCGGCCGGCTCCGCATCGCCTGCGCGGCCCCCGTCCTGCGCCACATCTACCGGGAGACGGCCTCCTCCGGTCTCCGCGGCCGCGCCGCGCGGGCCCTGGCGGCGACGGACCCCTCCTTCGCGGCGGGCTTCGCCGTCGAGTGCCTCTGGGACTGCGAGGAGACCACCCGCGAGGTGGCCGCCCGCCACGCGGAAACGGCCGACGCCCGAGTCGCCCCCCGCCTGCGCCGCCTGGCGGCCGACCCGGCCGAGGAAGAGGACGTCCAGTCGGCGGTCCGCAGCCGCATCACCCCGGAGTCGGCGGTGTAGCCCCGCCGGCCCCTCCAGCGACACGCACGCGGCCCGGCCCCCCGATGCGAGGGGGCCGGGCCGAGCGCTGTGCGGGCGCGCCCCTCGGCGCGGGGGTGGTCAGGGGCCCGGGGGCGGGGTGGTCAGTGGGCCGGGGCGCGCGGTGGTGCCCGGGGTCCCCGCCGTCGGCGGCGGGAATTGATCCATGCCATCGGAGTGGTCGATCACGCAGGACGGGAGCCTGGAGGTCTCGACCACGCCGAAGGAGATCCCCGGTGCACCCGGCGGGTAGTGGTCCGCCCACGGAAGCATGAGCGTGTGACCTGGGGGGACCGTCTTCGCGTTGACCTTGAGGACGAAGCCGTCACCGCCGTTCTGCAATATCTCGGCCTCGGGGTCGGCCTGCGGGCCGCGGCCCCCGCCCCCGAGCTCGGAGCACTGGGACCGCGGCCGCTTCGGGACCACGACGGCCTGAACCCCCAGTGCCTTCAGCTGTCGCACCAGAGCCGGGACCTGGTCGTGCGTGGGCAGCTTGAACACGAGCGATCCGTCCGGATCCTTCCTGATCTCGGGTGCGTCCGTGGCCGAGGGACTCGGCATGCCCGCCGGGCCGCCGCCCGGCGGTGAGGCGTTGAGGGCGTTGCCCGGGAGGGCCATGACGGCGACCACGGAGGCCGTGGCGGCGCCTATCGCGAGCGGGACGCCGTACCGCCGGGCGAAGGACCGGGCGGGCGTCGCGGGCGCGGGCTCCGGGAGACGGGCGAGGAGGGCGGACTTCAGGCGGTCCTCGAAGCCGCTGGGCCGGGTGTTCATCGGACTGCCTCCAACTGGCTTTCGGTGACGGGGGCCGGGCCGCGCAGGGCGCGCCGGGCCCGGTACAGGCGGACGCGGACCGTCGCCCGGGTGACGCCGAGTGCCCGGGCCGCCTCGGCGGGGGTGAGCTGGTCGAGGACGACCAGGTCGAGGGCGGCCCGGAGCGGTTCGGAGAGCGCGGCGTGCCGCTCGGCCAGGTCGCGGAAGGCCCGCTCGGCGTCTATGCGCTCCTCCAGCGCGGCGACGTCCTCGGCATCGAGCAGCCGGCGCCCGCTCAGCCGGGCCGGCGCTCCGCTCTCGCGGGCCAGCCCCCGGGCGTGGCCCGACAGGACGGTGCGGGCTATGCCGAACAGCCATGCGACCGGAGCTCCCCTGTGGCTCCGGTAGGCGTCGGCCGATCCCATCGCCGCGAGGAAGACGTCCGCCGTCAGATCAGCCGCCAGGTGCGGGTCGGCGACCCGGCGGGTGACGAAGCCGAGCACGGCGTCGATGTGGTCCTCGTAGAACGCCCCGAACCCCTCGGGCGTGGTCAGATCCGGTGGCCCGGTCTCGTGTCGTGGGATGTGCACCCGGTTCCTCCCCTGCGCAGGGGCCCGGTCGGCCCCCTCACCCCGTACTTGGCCGGAGCACCGAAATGCGTTTCACCGGGACCCCCGGGACCGGACGAACCTGACGGGAGTACCCGGCCGGGCCTGCGCCGCCGCGTCCAGGGCCGGGCCCGGCGGGACCACGCCCACCACCGGGTAGCCGCCCGTCACGGGATGGTCCGCCAGGAACACCACCGGCTGCCCGTCCGGCGGCACCTGCACCGCCCCCAGCACCATCCCCTCGCTCGGCAGCTCCCCACCCCGCGCCCGCACCAGCGGCGGCCCCTCCGTGCGCAGCCCGATGCGGTTCGAAGCGGCCGAGACCCGGTACGTCGCCCGCAGCAGCCGTCCCGTCACGGATTCCGCCGTGAACCAGTCGGCCCGCGGCCCCAGCCGCAGCGGGAGCACGAGTTCCGGGGGCGGGCCCGGCGCCGCCGGACCATCCACCCCGGCCACCGGATCCGGACCCGGAGCGCCCACGGGCAGCAGCGCCCCCGCCGCCAGGACCGGCGGCCCGAGGCCCGACAGCAGATCGGTCGAGCGACTGCCCAGCACCGGCTCGACCGCGAACCCTCCCCGCACCGCCACGTAGCCGCGCACCCCCGACTCCGCCCGGCCCACCTCCAGCTCCGCCCCGGCGCGCAGCAGGACCGGGGCTCCCCAGGCCGCCGCGCGCCCGCAGACCCGTACCGCACAAGGCGCCCCGGTCACCGCCACCGTCACCGGGCCGCCCACCGCCCGCAGTCCCACGCCGTCCAGGGTCGTCTCCAGGACGGCAGCCCCGGGCGGATTGCCCAGCAGCCGGTTGGCCAGCGCCCGCGCCCCCGTGTCGAGGGCCCCGGACCGGGGAACGCCGAGGTGGGCGTACCCGGGCCGCCCCAGGTCCTGGACGGTGGTCAGCGCGCCCGCCCGTACGACCTCCAGCCCCCTCACGCCGATCCCTCCTCGGCGAACCGCACCCGTACCCCCGGCGCGAACAGCGCGGCCGGCTCGCGCGCCGGGTCCCACAGCACCGCGTCGGTGGACCCGATCAGCTGCCAGCCGCCGGGGGAGGAGCGCGGGTAGACCCCCGCGTACTCGCCCGCGAGGGCCAGCGAGCCCGCCGGTACCGCCGTACGGGGCGTCGCGCGCCGGGGCAGGCGGAGGCGGGCCGGCAGGCCCGTCAGGTAGCCGAAGCCCGGTGCGAACCCGCAGAAGGCCACCCGGAAGGTGACCGAGCCGACGATGCCGGGCACCTCCTCGGGCGACACCTCCCACCGTGCGGCCACCTCCGCGAGGTCCGGGCCGTCGTAGCGCACCGCGACCGTCACCGGGGGCGGCCCGTCGGCCGGCGCCAGCGGGGGGACCCGCCAGCGGGCGATCCGGGCCGCGAGGACGCGCGGCTCCCGCACCCCGTCCAGCAGGACGGTCCGGGCCGCCGGCACGATCTCCCGTACGCCGCCCAGCTCGCCCGCGTCGCGCCGGCGCAGCAGCTCCGCGTGGAGCGCGGCCACCTCCTCGGCGGAGTCCACCTCCAGCAGCAGCGCCCCGGCGCCGGCCTCCAGCGCCCTCACGCGAAGGCCTCCACCCGGACACCGGCCCCACCGAGCGCCCCGCGCACGCGCGCGGCCAGGTCCGCGGCGCCGGGGGTGTCCCCGTGCAGGCACAGGGAGCGGGCGGCCACCGGGATCCGGGTGCCGTCGGCGGCCGTCACCGCGTGTCCGGCGGCCATGTCCACCGCGCGGGCCACCACCGCGTCCGGGTCGTGGACCACGGCGCCCGGCTCACCGCGCGGCACGAGGGTGCCCGCGGGGGTGTAGGCGCGGTCGGCGAAGGCCTCCGGGACGGCGGCGAGACCGGCCCGCCCGGCGGCGGCCAGCAGGTGCGATCCGGGCAGCCCGAGCACCGGGAGCCCGGCGGGACCGGCCGCGAGCAGCACGCCGGCCACCACGGCGGCGGCCTGGCCGGCGTCGTGCACGGTGCGGTTGTAGAGCGCGCCGTGCGGTTTCACGTACGACACCCGGGAGCCGGCCGCCCGCGCGAAGACCTCCAGCGCCCCGATCTGGTAGGCCACCTCGTCGGCCAGCTCACCGGCCGGCACGTCCATGGAGCGGCGGCCGAAGCCCGCCAGGTCCCGGTACGAGACCTGCGCGCCGATCCGTACCCCGCGCGCGGCCGCCAGCTCGCAGACGCGGCGCATGATGGACGGGTCGCCGGCGTGGAAGCCGCAGGCGACGTTGGCGCTCGTGACGACGGACAGCAGGGCCTCGTCGTCGGTCAGCGTCCAGCGGCCGAAACCTTCGCCGAGATCGGCGTTGAGATCGATCACGGGGATGTCCGCCTGGGCGGCCGCCGGGGTGTCCGGCGTGATCATGGAAGCCATGCGGTGAGCGTAGAACAGGGCGCGGGCCGCGTTCTCGCCGACGGCGGAGGGTCGGCGGGAGGATCGGGCGAACCATCCCGTTTGGGATGTTGTCAGGGTCAGCGCCTAGTCTTTGCCCGTGACTCTCCCTGCCCCGGCGAAGACCCTTCCCTCCCCGGCGTCGGGCCCGGCCGCCGACGAGGGCCTGGCCCGGCGGCTGCGCGCGCTCGCCTGCACCGCCCCGCTCCACGACCTCGACGTGCGCAAGGCCAATCTGGCCGGCGAGTACGGGGTCTACGCGATGGCGGAGGTCGCGCTCGCCGCGATCGACCTGGTCACGCTCAACATGGACTTCGACACCGGCGCGGACCACGAGCAGATAGTGGCCCGCCTGCTGCCGCGCGTCGCCGCCCAGGCACCGGCGCGCCCCGCGGCCGAGCACGAGCGGGTGGCCCGCTGGGTGCTGGAGAACCTGATCAACGTCGGCAGCGTCGACCGCGGATTCCGCGCGATCTACGGCACGTTCGGCCCCGACGGGGTCTACGTCCGCCGCGACTACGACTTCAAGCTGATCGAGGAAGTCCCGGGCTACGGCGGCGCGGTGTACCTGCGCACGACGGACGAGGCCGTCAACGTCCTGGTCGGCGCCCTCGACACGGACGTCACCAGCGCGCAGATCGCCGCCGAGGTCAAGCTGGAGGTCCTGATCAGCCGGGGCCGGCTCGCCGACGCCCAACTCGCCGCCGAGCAGGCCCGCTACCGCACCGTCCAGTACGCCGAGACCCTGCGCCGCACGCTGGACGCGACCCGGCGCAACGTGCGGGCGGTGGACTGGCTGGTGACGGTCCCCGACATGATCGCGGAGGCCCTCGACCACGTCGCCGACCGCTACCGCCACGAGAACGCGATCCTGACCAACATCCGCAAGGCCCGCGACGAGGCGGAAGAGCCGGACAACAAGCGGCGCGCCGCCGAACTGGTCGACATCGTCAAGGACTGCATCCGCCGCCACACCCAGCTCCAGTCCCGGCTGTTGGACGCGGGCCCGCTCTTCCGCGCCGAACAGGACCGCCAGGCCTTCGCGGCCCCCGCGCCGCGCTCCGGGATCGACCTGTACGGGCAGCTCGTGGCCCCCACGCTGCCGCTTCCGGTCGCGTCGGCCATCCGCGTCACGGACGCCTTCTTCGCCTCGGGCGCGGGCCTGCGCACCCCCGTCTCGGTCCGCGTCGCGGACCTGGTGGAGATCCTCCTCACCCCGCCCGTGGAGCGCGAGCACCTCGGCGTGGAGATGCCGGAGCCGGACCTGATCGCCACCCCCGACGACAGCCGCTTCAGCGAGGAGCAGCTCGCCGCCGCGATGGCACTCCTCGAACTCCCGCACGACGCCCCGCGCCGCCTGTCCGGCCTCCTGGCGGAGGCCCGCCGCTCCGACCCCGACCTGCCGTACCTGGTCGCCCTGCTGGCCGTCCACGCGGCGAGCCCGGCGGTGGGCACGGCGTACCGCCAGGGCGAGGAGCGGCTCCTCTTCGCGGTCGACGACGGCACGGAACTCGAAGACCCGGAGTTCGGCGGCGCGGACCTCATCGTCGGCACCGCCCTCCTGGACGCAGCAGCCATGACGGCGGACCGCACGGAGGCGGCATGACCCACCCCTCCAGAAGCCCCCGCCCCACGCCCGACCCCGACCGGCCGCACGTCCGTTCCACGACGCCGGGCTTCGGTCCTGCGCGGTGGTCCGTCCGGTCCGCGTCGGCGGGCTTCGGTCCTGCGCGGCGGTACGTCCGGTCCGCGTCGGCGGGCTTCGGTCCTGCGTCGTCCTACGTCCGGTCCGCGTCGGCGGGGGCCGGTCCCGCGCCGTTGCACGGCCGTGCCGGCGCTGTTCGCCGTACGGCCCCGCCCGGCCGGGCCGGCGGCCCCGGGGCCGCACCCACAGGCTCGGTAGCCGGGGCGGAGCCCCTGGCGGCCCGGTCCCACCCGGGGGTGTGGGGGCTTGCCCCTGCTTTCGGGAAGGGGCGGGGTGGGGGAAGACTCCTTGCCGCCGGTCCTGCCGGTCCTGCCGGTCCTGCCGGTCCTGCCGGTCCTGCCGGTCCTGCCGGTCCTGCCGGTCCTGCCGGTCCTGCCGGTCCTGCCGGTCCTGCCGGTCCTGCCGGGCCTGCGGGGCTTGTGGGGCTTGCCGGGCCTGCGGGGCCTAGCGGGCCTGTGGGGCTCGCCGGGCCTGCGGGGCTTGCCGGGCCTGGCGGGCCTGCGGGGCCTGGCGGGCTTGCCGGTCCTGCCGCAGCCCGGTCGGCGCACGCCGTGCCGCACCCAGCCGTGCCGCCCACCACTGCGCCGCGAGCCGCCGCGCCGCCCCTCGCCAGCGCCCGTCCCACCCGCACGCACACCACCCGTACCACCGAGGAGACCCGCCCGTGAGCGACCACCACGCCGAGCAGCACCCCGCGTGGAGCGAGCCCGACGCCCACGAGGCCCCGGCTCCGGTCCAGGCACCCGCACAGGCCCCGGCCCCGCAGGGACCCGCCACGCACGCACCCGTCACCCCGGCGGACGCCGCCGACGCGGCCCGCCTCGTCGCCTTCGGGCTCCAGCCCAAGCTGCTGCCCGCCCGCGACGCGGAGTACGCCGAACTGCTGCGCCGCTACCGCGAGGACCCCGCCTTCGCCCGGCTCGCCGACGCCGTCGCCACCGGACTCGGCCTCGTCGTCCTGGAGGTGTCCTCCCGCGCGGGCATGGCCGTGGCCGCCGGCGAGGACTCCGTCTTCGCCGTCCGCATGGGCGACTACGCCCGCCGCACCACCGCCGACTCCGCGGACCGCTTCCTGCACGGCCTCGCCCACCTCGCCGTCGCCGCCCTGGCCTTCCCCCGCCCCGAGGACCTCGCCGACGACGGCTACATCGGCCGGATCACCGTCAACGGCGTCGACGCCTTCGTCCGGCAGACCTGCCGCCGCCTGGAGGAGCGCGCCGAGGAACTCGGCGAGAACACCGACCCGGCCTCCGACGCCCCCGGCCTGGAGGCCGCCTGGCGGGTCTACGCCCGCCGCAGCGCGACCGGCGCCACCAAGGACGCCCGCCGCCTGGCCGGCTCCACCACCGGCATCGTCGGCAAGGCCGCGGCCTTCCTCACCGACTCCGGCTTCCTCCAGCGCACCGGGGACGAGGCCGGAGGCACGTACCGCACCACCCCCCGCTACCAGCTCCAGGTCCGTGACATGGCGGGCAGCGCGGCCATGGCCGAGCTCCTCGACCTGGGCGTCGTCCCCGTCAGCGACGGCTCCGCCAGCCTGCTGCCGCCGCCCGAGGGCGACGACCTCGAACTCGCCGCCGACGCGGGCCTGCCCTTCCACGCCTGAGCCGCCCGCCCCCGGCCACCGCCCGCCACCCGTCCCCGTACGACCCACGTACGACCTACGAAAAACGACGAGAGTCCGCCGCCATGTACGAGCTGTCCCGGATCCGCCTCTACTCCATCGGGCCCGCCGGCGCGCGCTACGCCGACACCGTGCTCGACCTGCGCGGAGTCGGCGAGCCGGTGCCCCACCCGGCGCCCACCCAGGCGGAGTTCTTCGAGGACGAGCCCACCGGCCCGCCGCGCCGCCCCGCGCCCGCCGGAGTGCTCTTCCTGGAGAACGGCGGCGGCAAGTCGGTCCTGCTCAAGCTGATCTTCTCGGTGATGCTGCCCGGCCACCGCAACACCCTGGGCGGCGCCAGCTCCGGAGTCCTGCGCAAGTTCCTGTTGGCCGACGACTGCGGCCACGTGGCACTGGAATGGCAGCACACCCAGACCGGCGAGTGCGTGGTCGTCGGCAAGGTCAGCGAATGGCGCGGCCGCCAAGTCTCCAACGACCCGCGCAAGTTCGCCGAGGCCTGGTACTCCTTCCGCCCCGGACCGGGCCTCAGCCTGGACAACCTCCCGGTGGCCGAGGCCACTTCGGTCCGCCCGCCCGTGGAAGGCGCCTCCGGCGCCCAGGGGCGGCGCCGCACCATGAAGGGCTTCCGCGACGCCCTGACCGAAGCCGGCAAGGCGTACCCGCACCTCGAGGTGTACTTCGAGGAGATCCACGACCGCTGGAACGAGCACCTCACCGAGCTCGGCCTCGACCCCGAACTCTTCCGCTACCAGCGCGAGATGAACGCCGACGAGGGCGAGGCCGCAGGCCTCTTCGCGGTCAAGAAGGACTCCGACTTCACCGACCTGCTGCTGCGCGCAGTCACCGACACCCGGGACACCGACGGCCTCGCCGACCTCGTCCACGGCTTCGGCAACAAGCTCGGCCGCCGCGCCGAGCTGATGGCCGAACGGGACTTCACCGCGGGCTCGGTGGAGCTCCTGAACAAGATCGTCGAGGCCGCCGCGGCCCGTTCCCGGCTGCGCGACGTCCACGCCGGCGCCGAACGCCGTACGCGCACCCTCGCCCGGCGCCTGTCCGCCCGCGCCGGCGAGGAGCGCGGCCGCGCCGCCGACCTCGCGCAGCGCGTCACCGGCGCCGCCCACCAGGTCACCGCCGCCGAATCCGCGCGCGCCCGCAGCGCCGCCGTCTCGGCCGAACTCGCCTACCGGCACGCCTCGCTGGCCCTGACCGTCGCCGACAAGGCCGCCGCCGCGCAGCGCCGCGAACTCCTCGAAGCCCGCACCCTGCACTCCGCCTGGCAGGCCGCCGAGCACGTCCTGCGCCACCGCTCCGCCGCCGACCGCTCCGCCCGGGTCGCCGCCGCGATCCTGGAGGCCGAGCGGGACGCCGCCCCGGCGCTCGCCGCCCGGGCCACCGCCGCCACCGAGCTCGTACGGGCCCTGCACGCGGCCGCCGAGCAGGGCGAGCGGGCCGCCAACGAGGAGGAGGAGCGCTCCGCCGTCCTCCAGGAGACCGGCGAGGCCTCCCACCGCGCGGCCACCGCCGCAGCCACGGCCGCCCAGCGGGCCCGCAGCGAGGCCGAGCACCTGCGCGCCCGCCTCGCCGAGGTCCAGCAGGAGACCGCCGAGGCCGTCCGGGCCGGCTGGCTCGACGACTCCGCCCCCGACGCCGACCCGGCGCGCGCCGCGCTGGCCGCCGCCGACGCGGAGAAGACGGCCGTGGCCGCCTGGGACGAGTCCCGCGAGGCTGCCCGCGCAGCCGCCGAGGCCGCCCGCGAGGCCGCCGCGGCGGAATCCGCGCGGAACTCACCGCCGCCCGCGCGGCGGACGCCGCCGACGCCGCCGACGCCGCCCACGACGCCGAGCACCGGGCCGCCGCCTCCCTCGCCGGGGCCCCGCGCCTGGCCGCCCTCCTGGGAGCCCCGTCGGCCCCCGGCACCGAGGGCGCCTCCCCGCGCACCGGCGGCGGTACGCCGACCGACGGGACCGGGACCGGGACCGACGCCGCGGGCGCCCCCCAGGACCCCGCCACGGGTCCGGGCACGCCCCGGAACGCCGCCACCGCGGGCTGGCTCACCGTCGAGGACCTCGACCGGGGCGCCGACGAGCTGCGCGAGCTGCTGACCCGCGGAGTGGCCACCGCCGAACGCCAGCTCTTCGACCTGCGCACCGCCGCTGCCGACGACTCCCGCATCCTCGGCGCCCTCGGCGACGGCGGCCTGCTGCCGCCCGGCCCCGACGTCCTCGCCACCGTCGAGTTCCTCGGCGAACACGGCATCCCGGCCCTCCCCGGCTGGCGTTACCTCGCCCAGTCCGTGGACCCGGCCGACCACGCCGCGGTCCTCGCCGCCCGCCCCGAACTCGTCGACGGCGTGGTCATCACCGACCCCGACACCCATTCGCGGGCCCGCGAGGTCCTCTCCGGCGCCGCCCTGCTGCCCCGCTCCACCGTCGCGGTCGGCACCGCCGCGGCCCTGCTGGCGCCGGTGCCCCCGGCCGGCGACGCCACGGGGTCCGGCATCTACGGCGTTTTCATCGTGCCGCCGAACCCGGCCATGCACGACGAGCACGCCGCCGACGAGGAGCGCCAGGCGCTGCGCGCCCGTGCCGCCGCCCGCGACACCGAGATCCGCGAGCTCGCCGCCCGGCTGTCCGGCGACCGAGAGCTCGCCGCCCGGCTGCTGTCCTGGCGCACCGGCTGCCCTCCCGGCCGCCTCGCCGAGCTGGCGGAGCAGGCCGCCGCCGCCCGCGGCTTCGCCGAGGAGACCGACGCCGAGCTCGCGGAGGCCCGTACCGTACGCGCCGAGGCCGACGAGGCCGCCGCCGACGCCGCCCGCGTCCGCGACGAGCGCCAGGACACCGCCCAGCGCGCCCGCCGGGTCGCGGACGCCCTCGCGGGCCTCGCCTACCGGCTCCGCGAACGCGCCGGCTGGCAGACCAAGCTCCGCGAACTCGCCGACGACGCCGCCGAGTCCGAGGCCCGCGCCGAGGTCTGCCTCGACCGGGCCCGGGCCGCCGACGAGGACCGCCGCGCCGCCCAGCGCGCCGCCGACGACGCCCGCCGCACCGCCCGCGCCCTGCGCGCCGAGCGCGCCGAGATCGCCGGAGCCCCCGATCCGCTGCCCAAGTCCCCCGCAGGGAACGGGGCCACGGCCAAGGCGCCGCTCCCGGCGCTGCGCGAGGCCTACCGCGCCGCCTCCCAGCTCTACGAGAAGGTCGGCGTCGGCGCCGACCTGCGCTCCGAACAGGCCCGCGCCGAGAGCGACGAGAGCGTGGCCCTCGCCGAACTCGACCGCCTCACCAACAAGGTCCGTACCCGCGCCGCCCAGCTCCTCGAAGGCACCGACGGAGCCGACGGCCCCTCCCGGCAGGCCGCCGCCGCCCGCGCCGAAGCCCTCGTCCAGATGCTGGAGACGCGCGCCTCCACCGCGAGCGAGCAGCTCGGCCGGCTGCGCGGCGAGGCCGAACGGCACGCCCCTGCCGAGGGCGAGGCACACACCGAGCTGCCCGAGGAGCTGATCCCCGACAACGTCGAGGAGGCCCAGGCCAGGCTCCGCACCGCCACCGCCCAACTCGCCGCCCACACCGCCGCCGTGGAGTCCGCCCGCGCGGCCCACGCCGACCTGCTGCGCGCCCACCGCACCGCCGAGGAGGGCGCGGGCGGCTTCGACGAGACCGCGGCCATGCTCCGCGACCTCCTGAGGGACCACACCCACCAGGAGGACGAGCAGGAGCCGGTGGCCCACCCCGGCAGCCTGGAGGAGGCCCGCCAGTCGGCCACCGAGGCCCGCCGCTCGCTACGGGCCTGCGCCGCCGACCTGTCGGCCGCCGAGGCCGCCGTCCGCGAGGCGAGCGACATCCTGGTCCGGCACGCCAACGCCAACCGCTACGAGCAGGTGCGCACCCCCGCGCGCCAGCAGATCCGCGAACTGCCCGCCTCCGCCCTGCCCGAGCACGCGGCGGCCTGGGCCGTCGCCTTCGCCCCCCGGCTGCGCGTCCTCACCGACGAGCTGGCGCAGCTGGAGCGCAACCGGGACAGCATCGTGGACCGGCTGCGCGGCCTCGTGGAGTCGGCCCTGGCCACCCTGCGCTCCGCCCAGCGGCTCTCCCAGCTCCCCGAGGGCCTGGGGGAGTGGTCGGGCCAGGAGTTCCTGCGCATCCGCTTCGAGGAGCCCGACCAGGCAACCCTCACCGAGCGGCTCGGCGAGGTCATCGACGAGGCGACCCGCGCCGCCGTGAAGAAGAACAGCACCGCTTCCTTCGGCGAAGGCCGCCGCGACGGCATGTCGCTGCTGCTGCACGGGGTCCAGGCGGCCCTGGAGCCCAAGGGCATCGCGGTGGAGATCCTCAAGCCCGACGCGGTGCTCCGCGCCGAGCGGGTCCCGGTGGGCCAGATGGGCGACGTGTTCTCCGGCGGCCAGCTGCTCACCGCGGCGATCGCGCTGTACTGCACGATGGCGGCGCTGCGCAGCAACGACCGGGGCCGCGACAAGCACCGGCACGCGGGCACGCTCTTCCTCGACAACCCGATCGGGCGCGCGAACGCCACGTACCTGCTGGAACTGCAGCGGGCCGTCTCGGACGCGCTCGGCGTCCAGCTGCTGTACACCACGGGCCTGTTCGACACCACGGCCCTCGCCGAGTTCCCGCTGGTCATCCGGCTCCGCAACGACGCCGACCTGCGCGCGGGGCTCAAGTACATCAGCGTCGAGGAACACCTGCGCCCGGGCCTGCCCCAGCAGTTCGCGGAGGGGGAGACGATCCACGGCGAGATCACGGCGACCCGCATGTACCGCCGCAGCCCCGCTTCCTGACGCGCCGCTCGCGCGGTGCGGCCCTGGCGGGCCCAGCCTTCTTGACGCGCCGCTCGCGCGGTGCGGCCCTGGCGGGCCTCCCCGGCTTCGCGGCGCTGCTCCGGACTCCGTCCGGCGGGCCGGAGTCCGGAGCGCCGGCCAGGGCATCGGCGCGGGCGCGCCTCAGCCCCGCCCGGTGCCCGTCGGTGGCGGCCAGATGCCGGTCGCCTCGCCGAGCCCGGGTGCGCGGGGCGGCAGCGGAGGCGCCGAGCGGGCCTCCCGGCGTGCCCTGCGGCGCTCGCGCCGCCGGCCCCGCGCCGTGCTGCTGGGCTCCGAGAGCACCCCGTAGCGCTGGTTCCACGCCTGCCGGGTGATCAGCACGTCGAGCACGCCCCACGTGGCCACGACCACCCCCGCTATCCCGCACAGCGACAGCGGAAGGGCCAGCCAGGAGCCGGTGACCGTCAGGAAGAAGGCGATCGTCGCGTCCGTCAGCGTCACGGCGACGATCAGCACCGCCCGCACGGCGGACGTCCGCACCGGATCCGGCATGCGCCGTCGACCCGCCAGCTGGTCCACCCACAGGACGCGCCCCCGCTGCACCCCGGGCTCCGCACCGTTGCCGCCGTCGGCCCCGTTGTTCTCGTACCTCTTCGCCATGGTCGGCTCCCTCCCCTCCTCGCGGCCGCTCATGCCCGCCCCGAACAGGTAGACGCACGAAGAGGCCGAGAGATTCCCGGATCCCGGACGCGCGGGACGCCCCGAAGTATCGCGGAACGAAGAATTCCAGCCATCCATTCTGCGACGGGGACCGAGGCCCCACCGAGTGTCATCTGCCACATATCGGGCCGCACTTCACCGGATCTTCCGGACAACTCGTGATCTTCGTCCGGGGGTCAGGCCGAAAACGTCCGGACAGGCCTTCGAAGGTTCGCCGTGTCAGTAGTAGGCTCACGCCGTTTAAATGACGGAACACCAACCCCCGGTAACGGGGTTGAGCTGGGGAGGCTGGGGAGGCCATGCGCTTTCGCGGGAAGTCCATCCGCCGGAAGATCGTGGCGTTGCTCCTTGTGCCGCTCGTCTCCCTGACCGCCCTCTGGGGCTTCGCAACGGTGATCACCGGCCGCCAGGCCGTCCAACTGCTCGGTGTCGCCTACGTCATCGACAAGGTCGGCTACCCGGTGGAGGACGTCGTCCGCGTCATCCAGAAGGAACGCCGCCAGACCCTCGTGGTCATCGGCGACCCGCGCGCCTCCAACGCCACCACCGAGCTGGCCAAGAGCCGCGCGGCCACCGACGAGGCGGTGGAGAGGATCTCCGCCGACGCCAAGGACCCCGAGGTCGTCGACGAACTCGCCCCGTCCAGCGCCCGGCACCTGAACTCCATCCTCGAAGCCTTCCGCAGCATCGGAGCGCTGCGCGGCGCGGTGGACGGTGGCTCCGTCGACACCAACCAGGCGCTGGAGCTCTACAACCGGCTCGTGGACCCCTGCTACGACTTCCTCATGAACCTCCACGCGCTCGAGGACGTGGAGATGGACAAGCAGGGCCGCGCCCTCGTCGGCATCACCCGCGCCCGCGAAACGCTCTCCCGCGAGGACGCCCTCGTCGCCGGAGCCCTGGCCGCCCGCAACGTCAGCCAGGCGGACGTCCGGCACGTCTCCGACTTCGTGGCCAACCGCAACCTGCTCTACGAGTTCAACCTCGCGATCCTCCCCGCCGCCGACCGGGAGCAGTTCGAGCAGTACTGGACCAGCCCGGAGAGCCGCGCCCTGCGCGAGGCGGAGGAACGGTTCCTCGTCCAGGGCGCGACCCACAGCCCGCGCAACGTGACCGCCGCCCAGTGGGACGAGGCCACCGGCAAGGTGCTCCAAGACCTCGCCGTCATGGGCACCGCCGCGGGCGACCGCTACCAGAAGCGCGTCGAGCCCGTCGCCATGGACGTCCTGGTCCAGGCCGCCCTCGCCGGGGTGCTCGGGTTCATCGCCCTCGTCGTCTCCCTCGTGCTGTCCGTGCGCGTCGGCCGGGACCTGATCCGCGACCTTTCCCGGCTCCGCAAGGAGGCCCACGAGGTCTCCGGCATCCGCCTCCCCGGAGTGATGCGCCGCCTCGCCGCCGGCGAGCACGTGGACGTGGAGACCGAGGCCCCGCGTCTGGAGTACGAGAAGGACGAGGTCGGCCAGGTCGGCCAGGCCCTCAACTCCCTCCAGCGCGCGGCCATCGAGGCCGCCGTCAAGCAGGCGGAGCTCCGTCGCGGGGTGTCCGAGGTGTTCGTCAACCTGGCCCGCCGCAACCAGGTGCTGCTGCACCGCCAGCTCACCCTGCTCGACACCATGGAGCGGCGCACCGAGGACACCGAGGAGCTCGCCGACCTCTTCCGCCTCGACCACATGACCACCCGCATGCGCCGCCACGCCGAGGGCCTGGTGATCCTCTCCGGCGCCGCGCCCTCCCGCCAGTGGCGCAAGCCCGTCCAGCTGATGGACGTCGTACGGGCCGCCGTCGCCGAGGTGGAGGACTACGAGCGCGTCGAGGTGCGCCGGCTGCCGCGCCTGGGCATCGCCGGCCCGGCCGTGGCCGACGTCACCCACCTCATCGCCGAACTCCTCGAGAACGCCACCGTCTTCTCCCCGCCGCACACGGCGGTCCAGGTGCTCGGCGAGCGCGTGGCCAACGGCTTCACCCTGGAGATCCACGACCGCGGCCTCGGCATGACCCCCGAGGCGCTCTTCGACGCGAACCTCCGGCTCACCGAGACCTCCGACTTCGAACTCTCC
This sequence comes from Streptomyces stoeckheimensis, assembly GCF_045822005.1. Lineage (NCBI taxonomy): Bacteria > Bacillati > Actinomycetota > Actinomycetes > Kitasatosporales > Streptomycetaceae > Streptomyces > Streptomyces stoeckheimensis. Next base: position 7,405,429 of record NZ_CP169550.1, read on the forward strand.
GACACCGACCGGCTCGGCCTGTTCGTCGTCAGCCGGCTCGCGCACCGGCACGAGGTCAAGGTCCGGCTCCAGATCAGCCCCTACGGAGGCACCACCGCGGTGGTCTTCCTCCCGGTGGCCCTGCTGACGGAGGCTCCCGAGACCAACGGCACCGGCATCCGGCTGGCCGGCGGCAGGATGTCCGGAGGCGCGGTCGGCTCCGCCCGCCCGAAGGCCGTCGCCGAGGGCAACGGCACCGACCGCCGGCTCCCGGCCGGCGCCGAACTGCGCGGCCCCGTCGAGCTGGAGGCCCCGATCGGCATGCTGGGGCTGGACGAGCCCGTCCCGGCCCCGGAAGACACCGCCGGCGGCCGCGCGGGCTCCGCCGGGACCATCGGGCTCACCGGGGTCTCCGGGGCCAAGGGCAGGCCCGCCATGGCCACCCTCGACGACGAGACCCCGCCGAACGGCATCTCGCGCAACTCCCTGCTCGGCCTGCGCCCGGCCGCCCGCCCGCACACGGACCGGCACGCCGACCGTGGCGGTCCCCGCAAGGGCGACCGCATGGCGGACCGCATGGGCGAGCGGGCCGCGGACGGCTCCGGCGACCGCACGGGCCTCTGGAAGGGCGACCGGTCCACCGAAGGCCCGGCCGAGCGGGGCGGCGCCCGGCTCGGCGAGGGCTTCCGCGACCGGGACCGCGGCCGTGACCGCCGCGACCGCGACCACCGGGACCGTGACCACCGCGACCGCGAGCGGGAGCCCCTGCCGCCCACCGGCCCGGTCCGCCTGGAGCCGGCGCGCGCGGACTCCGTCCGTCCCGACGGCGCCCGCTCGCCCGGCGCCGTCCCGCTCCCGCGCCGCCGCCCCGCCCCGACCCTGGTGGCCGAGCACGGCCGCCGCGTCGAGCCCCGCCCCGTAGCGGCGGTCCCCGACCCCGCGCAGGCGGGGCCGGTCCCGAACGGCCCGGCACGCCCCGCGACGGCGCCCCCCGGGGCGACCCTGCCGCGGCGGATCCGCCAGGCCAGCCTCGCGCCCCAGCTCAAGGACGGCCCGGCCCCGGCACCCGCCGGAGCCGCCGCCGAGCCGGTGGCCGACCGCGACGCCGAGGACGTACGCCGTCGCATGTCCTCGCTCCAGCGCGGCTGGACCGCGGGCCGCGACCACCACGCGCGGCAGCAGGCGGAGCAGGCCGCCCAGGCGCAGCAGGCCCCGCACATCCAGCAGGCCCCGTACACCCAGCAGCCCCAGCAGGCCCCGTACGTCCAGCGGGCCGACCAGACGCAGCAAGCGCAGCAGAACGCACCACACCAGTCCGTGACCGGGGCCGGCACTCCTGCCGCCCCCGGTTCCGGTAGCGAGAACGAAGGGGACGGTCGATGACCGCACCGCAGTCCGGCAACGACACCAGGGGCCGTGGCTCCGGCCCCCTCAACTGGCTCCTCGACGAGCTCGTCGACCGGGTCGCCAGCATCCGCAAGGCAGTGGTCCTCTCGGGCGACGGCCTGCCCACCGGCAGCTCCAAGGACCTCACCCGGGAGGACAGTGAGCACCTGGCCGCCGTGGCCTCCGGTTTCCACAGCCTCGCCAAGGGCGTCGGCCGCCACTTCGACTCCGGCCGGGTCCGCCAGACCGTGGTCGAGCTGGACGAGGCGTTCCTGTTCGTCATGGCGGCCGGCGATGGAAGCTGCCTGGCCGTGCTCGCGGACTCCGATTCCGACGTCGGCCAGGTCGCGTACGAGATGACCCTCATGGTCAAGCGGGTCGGTGACCACCTGGCGACCGCCCCGCGCACCGGGCTGCCAGCCGGAGGGTGAGTCGGACGGCATGAGCGATCCTGGCCAGGACCACCCCGCCCACCCGCCCGGCACCGCCGCCGACGCGGCTTCCGACGCCGCTGCCGAGCAGTGGTTCGACGACGACGCGGGTCCGGTGGTGCGTCCGTACGCGATGACCCGCGGCCGGACCAGCCACGCCGGGCAGCACCGCCTCGACCTGATCGCGCTGGTGGTCGCCGAGTCCGCGGCCGACGACCCGGTCTGGGACACGACGCTGTCCCCGGAACACGCCGACATCCTCGGGCTCTGCTTGCTCCGCCCGCAGTCCGTCGCGGAACTCGCGGCCGAACTCGACCTCGCGGTCGGGGTCGTACGCGTCCTGATCGGCGATCTCGTCGACGACGAACTGGTGCACGTGAACCGGCCGGTCCCCCCGGCCGAACTGCCCGACGAATCCATTCTGCGTGAGGTGATCGATGGCCTTCGGGCGCTCTAGCCGCACCGGCGCCATGCATGCCGTGACGCCGGTCGAGCCGCTGACCCTGAAAATCCTGGTCGCGGGCGGTTTCGGGGTGGGCAAGACCACCCTGGTCAGTGCGGTGAGCGAGATCAGACCGCTCCGGACGGAGGAACGCCTCTCCGAGCCGGGCCGCACCATCGACGACACCGGGGGAGTGGAGGGCAAGACCACCACCACGGTGGCCATGGACTTCGGGCGCATCACCCTGCGCGAGGACCTGGTGCTGTACCTGTTCGGCACCCCCGGACAGGACCGCTTCTGGTTCCTGTGGGACGAGCTGGCCCAGGGCTCGCTCGGCGCCGTCGTCCTCGCGGACACCCGGCGGCTCTCCGACTGCTTCGCCGCCATCGACTACTTCGAGCGCCGCGAGATCCCCTTCGTGGTCGCCGTGAACTGCTTCGACGGAGCGGAGCAGTACCCCGTGGTGACCGTACGGGAAGCCCTGGACCTCGTTCCCGAGGTACCGGTGCTGCTGTGCGACGCACGGGACCGGGAATCGGTGAAGGACGTCCTGGTGGGGGTCGTGGAACACGCGATGACCCTGGCCAGGGCCCGCCGCCAGAGCCTGACGACGTCTTAGGCCGCCTCGTGGCGCCTCCTGGCGTCTCCTTCGGACCGGGCCGCGACATGGAGGCGGCCCGTACCCCCGCCGACTGGGGTACGGGCCGCAGCTCTCATGGGGGATCAGGGGATCCCGGTGGCGGCGCGGGACCGTGGAGAGAGTGTGAACCCGCCACCGGGGGCCGTCAAGCATTCGGACAGCAGCCGCAGTTCAGCGGCCACCGTCCCCGTTCAACGCACGGCGACGACCGCCGATCCGTGCCCGAACAGGCCCTGGTTCGCGGTGATTCCGGCCCGCGCCCCGGCCACCTGACGCTCCCCGGCCGTGCCCCGGAGCTGCCAGGTCAGCTCGCACACCTGGGCGATGGCCTGCGCCGGCACCGCCTCCCCGAACGACGCCAGTCCACCACTGGTGTTGACCGGGATCCGCCCGCCCAGCGCGGTCGCGCCCTCCCGTACGAGCTTGGCCCCCTCGCCCTCGCCGCACAGGCCGATGTCCTCGTACCACTCCAACTCCAGCGCGGTGGACAGGTCGTAGACCTCGGCGAGCGAGAGGTCGTCCGGCCCGAGCCCCGCCTCCTCGTACGCGGCCCGCGCGATCGAGGCCCGGAAGGAGCCGGATCCCGCCACTCCGGCCGTCACCGAGTCGGTGGCGATGTCCGGCAGGTCCAGGACGGTACGGGGATACGTGGGCGTCACCGTGGACACCGCCCGGATCCGCACCGGGTCCGCGACCCCGCGCGAGCGTGCGAAGTCCATGCTGCTCAGCACCAGCGCCGCGCCCCCGTCGGAGGTGGCGCAGATGTCGAGCAGCCGCAGCGGATCGGCGACGATCGCCGAGGCGGCCACCTCCTCGGCGGTCACGGCCTTGCGGTAGCGGGCGTTCGGGTTCAGCAGCCCGGCCGCCGCGTTCTTCACCTTGACCTGCGCGAAGTCCTCACCGGTGTCCCCGTACAGGGCCATCCGGCGCCGGGCGTACAGTGCGAAGTACGCCGGGTTCGTGGCCCCCAGCACCCGGAAGCGCAGCCAGTCGGGGTCGTCGGGGCGGTCCCCACCCGCGGGTGCGAAGAACCCCTTCGGGGCGGCGTCCGCCCCGACCACCAGCACCACGTCGGCGAGCCCGGCGAGGATCTGCGCCCGGGCCGCGCCGATGGCCTGGGCGCCGGACGCGCAGGCCGCGTACACGCTGGTCACGCGTGCGCCCTGCCAGCCCAGTGCCTGCGCGAAGGTGGCTCCGGCCACGTAGCCGGGGTAGCCCGAGCGCACGGTGTCGGCCCCCACGATGGACTGCACGTCGGTCCAGTCCAGCCCGGCGTCGGCGAGCGCGGCCCGCGCGGCGGCCCGCCCGTACTCGACGAAGCTGCGGCCCCACTTGCCCCACGGGTGCATGCCGGCCCCGAGGACGGCGATGTCGGCGCTCACTGTTCCACCCCGACGGGGCGGAAGTTCCACGTGGTCCAGGTGGTGCCGTCGGCATCCTCGTTCAGCACGCCGCCTACGACCTCGACCTCCATCCCGACCGCCAGATCGCCGACGCCCACCCCGGGCGCGGCCTGCCCGAGCACGACCATCCCCTCGGCCTCCAGCTCCACGGCGACCAGGGTGTACGGGGTCCAGGGCGCGTCCGGGTCGGACACGTACGGCGCGGGCGGCCGGTACCGCCCGTCCGTGTAGGACCAGACCCGGCCGTGCGGGGACAGCGGGGTCTCGGCGAGCTCGCCGCCGCCCGGGCAGCGCGGATTGCGGCAGTACGCGTCCTCGCGCGGGAAGAACACGGCGGCGCAGGCGGAGCACCGGGTGCCGAGCAGCCGGAACCCGCCGTCCGTGCCGTCCGTGCCCTCTGCGTAGTCCCCGGTGAACCACCCGCTGACCACGGGTGTGCGTGTGCGTTCCAAGACCCCTCCCGAAACCGGCATCTGACGAACCGTCAGAAGTCTGTCAGGGAACGAGCGGGAGCGCACCCCCGGGAGCGCGGTCCTCGTTCGGGTTCTCGCACGGGTTCTCGGCGAGCCACTTCCGCGCGATCTCGCCGAGCTCCGCGTCCCGCCCGGCCAGCATCATCCGGATCATCTGCGCGTCCCCGCGCAGCGACCACCCCGGATTGCCGAAGGTGGCCGGGTTGTTCCGCTCGATCAGGAAATGCGCCGGCCACGCCGTCCCGTACCCGATCAGGGGGAGCGCGGCGAGGTACCGCTTCCGGCCGCGGGCCAGCCCGTAGACGGTGAGGGCGAGGCCGGAGAGGGTGCCGGTGAGGTGGATCCAGCGGGTGGCGGCGCGGGAGTGCATGGCGACGTAGTAGGGCCAGAACTCCTCGTACGAACTGAATGTCATGCGGGCACGGTACTCAGCGGTGCACGGAGGCGACAGAGACGGGAAAGTCGAAGTACGCGTCCGGGAACGCCTCCGGCCGGTAGGTGAAATGCCACCACTCCTGGGGCAGGTTCACGAACCCCTGCCGGCCGAGCACCCGCCTGAGGAGGTCCCGGTTCTCACGGGCCGGACCCGTCACCCGCGGACTGTCGGTGTGCGCGTGCGGATCGAAGAAGTCGAACGGAGTCCCCATGTCGAGCGGCCCCCGCCCGAGCCGGGTCAAGGTCACGTCGACGGTGCTGCCACGGCTGTGCCCGGACTTCTCGGCGATGTACCCCTCCGGGATCAGCCGGTCCTTGGCCACCTCCGGATAGAACTCCGCCTTGGTCCGCTGATCCGCCCCGTCCCGGGCCCAGCGCACGAACCGGTCGACGGCCCGCTGCGGCCGGTAGCAGTCGTACACCAGCAGCGAGTACCCCCGCCGCAGCACCTCCCGCTGCGCCCGCCGCAACGCCTCGGCGGCGGGCCGGGCGAGCAGGCAGACGGGCTCGTCGTAGCCGTCCACGACCGCCCCGGTGAAGTTCCCCGCCGTGGCGTACCGCATGTCCTGCCCGATGCTCGCATCCACCTCGGCGACCACGGCGAACCCACGGACCCCGGCCCCGCCGCCGCCCGAGCGCGCCCCAGCCACACCGCCCGGGCCCTCCACACCCGGCGCGCCCGCTGCCCTCACCGTTCCCGGCATGTCGACCGCGCCCGTCGCAGCCACCGCCTTCGGCGTGCGCGCCGCGCCCGGCCCGTCGGCCACCCCCGGCGCGGCCACCGCCGGGGGCGCGGTCCCGGTTCCGGGCACGTGCGCTCCAGGCGAGATCACCGCCCCCGGCGCGGCCACCGCCCCGGGCGCGACTGCCGTTCGGGGCGCGGTCCCGGTTCCGGGTACGTGCGCTCCAGGCGCGCCCACCACGCCCGTCGCAGCCGCCACCCCCGTCGCCCCCGACGTGATCGCCGCCAGCACGGCCAGCGCACCCACCCATCCCGCAACGACAGCCATCCGCATGTCCCTTGGCATACCATCGCCGCATGCCGGCGCACCTGAAGGACTCGCACTGCTCCGCCTGTGGAGCCCTGTTCGATTCGGCCGACTGGCCCCGTACCTGCCCCTCGTGCGGCGCCGTCGCCTACCGCAATCCCCTCCCGGTCGCCGTCGCCCTGCTCCCCGTCGAGGACGAGCTCGGCACCGGCCTGGTGGTCATCACCCGCACCATCGAGCCCGCCCTCGGCGGCATCGCCCTGCCCGGCGGGTTCATGGACTTCGGCGAGGACTGGCGCGAGTCGGTGGTCCGCGAGCTCCGCGAGGAGACCGGCATCCACGCCCCGGCCTCCGAGGTCGCCCTCGCCGACACCCTCAGCTCCCCGGCCGGTCACCTGCTCGTCTTCGGCCTGCTGCCCGTCCGCCCGGCCGCCTCCCTCCCGGTGTCGGCCCCGACGGACGAAACCACCGGCTGGCACATCCTGCGCGGCCCGGAGCAACTGGCGTTCCCGCTCCACACGCAGGCCGCCGGGGCCTGGTTCGAGGGCCGGTACACGCGTACGCCCTAGGGCCTGTCGTCAAACTCCCGTCTGCCGCGCGACGCCTGGCACGCGCTCTCGCCGCACCGGACGGAAGTCAAGTACGTCCAGTACGCGGGCTTCCGCCCGGCACGCCGAGAGCACGCACCAGACGCCACGCGGCCGCCCTTCGGGCGACGACGGGATTTTGACGCCAGGCCCTAGAGGCCGGCCGGGCCCCGGCCGCTCAAAGCCCCCGCAGCACCACCCCGTCCACCCGCTCCCCGGCCTCGTCCTCCACCACCACCGCGTCCCCGGACCACCGCACCACGTACCGCTCCACCTCGCCCGGCTCGAAGCCCGGCCCCGGGTCCCGGATCACCACCCCGCCGCCCGTGCGGCCCCGCGCCGGAGCCCACGCCTCGAGGACCACCGACCCGTCGGCCGCCCGCACCGGCAGCAGCGAGCCCGCCCGTGCCAGCACCGGGATCCGGTCCGCCGGGGCGTCCAGCAGGATCTGGCCCGGCCCCTCGTACGCCCGGCCCGTCGCCGTGTCGTACCAGCGCCCGCGCGGCAACCGCACCGCCCGCCGGTCCGACCCGCACTCCAGCACCGGAGCCACCAGCAGGGCGTCACCGAGCAAGAACGCGTCCTCGCAGTCCCGTAGCGCCCGATCCTCCGGCGCCCCCCACCACAACGGCCGCACGTACGGCGCCCCGGTCCGCCGCGCCAGATGGGCCAGCGTCACGAAGTACGGGCGCAGCCGCTCCCGTTCCGCCAGGACGGCCCGCGCGGCCCGGGTGGTCTCCTCCCCGAACTCCCACGGCTCCCGACGGCCGGCGAAGATCGCCGAGTGGGTGCGGAACAGCGGCAGGTACGACCCCAGTTGCAGCCACCGCAGGTACAACTCCGGCGAGGGCGAACCCCAGAAGCCGCCGACGTCCGGCCCCGAGTACGGCACCCCGCACAGCCCGAGGCCCAGCACCAGGGCCAGCGAGGCCCGCAGCCCGTCCCAGCTGCTCGCCACGTCACCCGACCACGTGCCCCCGTACCGCTGCATCCCCGCCCACCCCGACCGGGAGAACAGGAACGGCCGCTCGGCCGGCCGCAGCCGTACGAGTCCTTCCCAGCCGGCGCGCGCCATCGCGAGGGCGTACACGTTGTGCGCCTCGCGGTGGTCCCCGCCGGCCCCGTCCAGTGCGTGCCGCGCCGACCGGGGGAGCGTCCGCTCCCCGAACGGGGCGAAGGAGACCGGCTCGTTCATGTCGTGCCAGACCCCGGCGAAGCCCTGCGCGAGCCGCTCCTCGTACAGCCCGCCCCACCACCGCCGCACCGCCGGATCCGTGAAGTCCGGATACGCGCACTCGCCCGGCCACACCTCGCCCCGGACCTCCCGGCCCGCCCCGTCCCGTACGAAGGCCCCGTGCGCGCCGACCGCGAGCCCCGCGGTGTGCACCGGATCGCCGGCCTTGACCGCCGGGTCGACGATGGAGACCAGCCGGACGCCGCCGTCCGCCAACTCCCGGGCCAGCCCCGGAAGATCGGGGAAGCGCTCGTGGTCCACGGTGAAGACCCGGTGGCCGTCGTAGTGGTCGATGTCCAGATGCACGGCCGACAGCGGCAGCCCGTGCTCGGCGTACCCCGCCACGATCCGGCGCACCTCCGCCGCGCTGCCGAACCCCCAGCGGGCGTGCTGGTACCCGAGAGCCCAGTCCGGAGGTACGGCCGCGCCGCCCGTCAGCCCGGACCAGCCCTGCAACACGCGCCCGGGCGGCCCCACCAGCACCCAGCACCGCAAGGGGCCGCCCTCCATGCGCAGTTCACAGGAGCCGGGCCGGTCCGCCCCCGAGCCGGCGCCCTCCTCACCCTCCCGCAACACCACCCGGCCGTCCCAGGAGTTGTCGTGGAACACCAGGTGCGTACCCGCGTCCGCGACCACCAGCTGCACCGGCATCGTGATGTACAGGGGGTCCTCGCCGGGCCCGGACCCGAACCCGCCCTCGGGATCGGTGTTCCAGAGCCGGTAGCTCCCGTCCCGCAACCGCGGCCCCACCGCCCGCCCGCCCAGCCCGAACACCCGTGCGTCCGCCGCCACCTCGCTCCGCAACAGCCACCGCGCGCCAATGCCCCGCCCGCCCGCACCGTCGCCGCTGCCCGTTCCCCCGGCTCCGCCCGCCCCGCCACCACCAACGGAACCGGCCGCCGCACCACCCCCGGATCCGGCGGAGCGCCCCGGCACCGGGTCCCACCACCGCGGCGGCAGATCCCGCCTCAGCACCGTCCCGCCGGGGGTGCGCACCTCCACCGCCCCGTGCCGGGACACCGCCACCGTCACGCGCTCGGACACCACCCGCCACCCGCCGTCGGTGTCCGGCTCCAGCTCGGCGCGCGGATCCGGCTCCGGGCCGCTGCCCACCACCGCGTACGAGGGCGTCGGCGCGGCACCGTCCCAGCCCCAGAACACCGCCCCGCCCACGGTGACCCGGATCAGTAGCTCCGAACGGGTGAACCGGAGCACCCCACCGCCCGGCCGGGCCTCGGCACCGGTCAGCAGACCCGGCACACGCGCCCGCTCCGCACCCCGGGGTGCGAGCCCCACCGCGTCCACGCGCCGGTTGCGCCAGGCCGAGCGCCAGGCGCGCCGCCCCCGCTCGCCGCCGAGGTCCTTCACCGCACGCACCAGCCCACGACCGTCCATGGCGCCCACCCTGCCACCGCCACCCGGCCCAGAAGGCGCCGTTCAACTGCCGTTCACCCGCAAAAGGATCACTGCCGACCGCCGATGACGGCTCTGGTGCGGATGTCGATCACATGGCATCGTCCCTGTGAGCCCCCGTGCGCACACCCCGCGCGCGATGGCACCGTACGAACACCACATGTCACACCACACGCCAGACCACGACACGCCCACGAAGCGCGAACCGCAGACGTGACCGGGAGCCGACGCATGACCGCAGCAGCCACCTCCTCCGAGCCCCTCTGGTCCCCGGGCCCCGACCGGATCGCCGCGGCCCGGATCACCGCCTTCCAGTCCTGGGCCGCCGAACACCACGGCGCCCCCGCGGACGGCGGCTACCCGGCCCTGCACAGCTGGTCCGTCGACGAGCTGGACACCTTCTGGCAGGCCGTCGCCGAGTGGTTCGACGTACGGTTCACCACCCCGTACGAGTCCGTCCTCGCGGACCGCTCCATGCCGGGCGCCGTCTGGTTCAAGGGCGCCACCCTCAACTACGCCGAGCACGCCCTGCGCGCCGCCGAGGACCCGGCCCGCGCCGCCGACGCGGCGCTGCTCCACGTGGACGAGACCCACGAACCCACCCCCGTCACCTGGGCCGAGCTCCGCCGCCAGGTCGGCTCGCTCGCCGCCGAACTGCGCGCCCTCGGCGTGCGCCCCGGCGACCGGGTCAGCGGCTACCTCCCCAACATCCCCGAGGCCGTCACCGCACTCCTCGCCACCGCCGCCGTCGGCGCCGTCTGGACCTCCTGCGCCCCCGATTTCGGCGCGCGAAGCGTCCTGGACCGCTTCCAGCAGGTGGAGCCGGTGGTCCTCTTCACCGTCGACGGCTACCGCTACGGCGGCAAGGAACACGACCGCCGCGACACCGTCGCCGAACTGCGCGCCGAGCTCCCCTCGCTGCGCGCCGTCGTCCACATCCCGCTCCTCGGTACGCCGGCCCCCGCGGGCGCCCTCGAATGGTCGGCCCTCACCTCGGGCGAGGCCGAGCCCGTCTTCGAACCGGTCCCCTTCGACCACCCGCTCTGGGTCCTCTACTCCTCCGGCACCACCGGCCTGCCCAAGGCCATCGTCCAGTCGCAGGGCGGCATCCTCCTCGAACACCTCAAGCAGCTCGGCCTGCACTGCGACCTGGGACCCGAGGACCGCTTCTTCTGGTACACCTCCACCGGCTGGATGATGTGGAACTTCCTCGTCTCCGGCCTGCTCACCGGAACCACGGTCGTGCTCTACGACGGCAGCCCGGGCTTTCCCGACACCGGTGCCCAGTGGCGCATCGCGGAGCGGACCGGGGCCACGCTGTACGGGACCTCCGCCGCCTACGTCATGGCTTGTCGCAAGGCGGAGGTCCATCCCTCCCGCGACTTCGACCTCTCCGCGGTGAAGTGCGTGGCCACCACCGGATCCCCGCTGCCGCCCGACGGCTTCCGCTGGCTCCACGACGAGGTGGCCGAGGACCTCTGGATCGCCTCCGTCAGCGGCGGCACCGACGTCTGCAGCTGCTTCGCCGGCGCCGTCCCCACCCTCCCCGTGCACATCGGCGAGCTCCAGGCCGCCTGCCTGGGCACGGACCTCCAGGCCTGGGACCCCTCCGGCAAGCCCGTCATCGGGGAGGTCGGCGAGCTCGTCGTCACCAACCCCATGCCGTCCATGCCGATCCGCTTCTGGAACGACCCGGACGGCAGCCGCTACCGCGACAGCTACTTCGAGATGTTCCCCGGCACCTGGCGCCACGGAGACTGGATCACGATCACCGACCACGGCTCCGTCGTCATCCACGGCCGCTCCGACTCCACCCTGAACCGGCAGGGCGTCCGGATGGGCTCCGCCGACATCTACGAGGCCGTGGAGCGACTGCCCGAAATCAAGGAATCCCTGGTCATTGGCCTGGAGGAGCCGAACGGCGAGTACTGGATGCCGCTCTTCGTCCACCTCGTGCCCGGGGCCGTCCTCGACGACGCCCTCCGCTCCCGGATCAAGGCCACGATCCGCGAGGAGCTCTCCCCGCGCCACGTCCCCGACGAGATCATCGAGGTCCCCGGCATCCCCCACACCCTCACCGGCAAGCGCATCGAGGTCCCGGTCAAGCGCCTCCTCCAGGGCGCCCCCATGGCCAAGGCGGTCAACCCCGGTTCGGTGGACAACCTCGACCTCCTGCACTTCTACGAGGCGCTCGCCCGCACCCGCGGCTGACGCGAGAGGCCACTGTCAGTGGCGATGGTTACTCTGAGTGAGAAAGTGATCGCGCCACTCAGGGGGAACCATGCCACGCTCGAACGACACCGGGACCGCCACCACCACGGGGCGTCCCGCCCGCACCGGCAGGCGCCGCACCCTGCGCCGCGAAGTCCCCAGCACCGTCGGCCTCCTGGCCGACGCCGGGGACTTCGCGGCCATGCGGGCGTACCGCAGCTTCACCTTCGACGACCACCGCGACTACCTGGACCACGTGGACCGGCTGCTCCGCTCCCTCGCGGCCCGGGGCATCCACATCACCGTCGCCCTCTTCGACCCGGTGGAGTACGCCGACTTCTGCGCGGACCGCGGACTGGACCCGGACACCCCCGGGGCCCGCACCCGCTTCACCGCCGAACTGGGCGGCGCCACCGGCGGCCTCCCCTACGCCGGCCAGCCCATCGACGAACTGGTACCGCTCCTCGTGGACTCGGCCGTCCGGCAGGCCACCTGGGAGTACGCGAGCTCGCTGCTGGCCGAAGTGGGCCGCTGCGCCGACTGCGGGGAGGACATCGGGACCGCCTCCTTCGAGCGCGCCGCCGAGGCGCTCCGGCGCCTCGTGGACCGGGCCGGTCCGGGCCACCACCACCTGGTGTGCAGCGTCCCGGCCCCGGAGGAACAGCTCGTGGCGGTCCTGCACGCGGACACCGACACCGGCCCCGGCGGCCGGCCCCGGGTCGACGGCCGCGACGGCCTCGACTTCGTGACCGTCCTCGCCGCGGGCCTGGCCCTCGGCGGACCCGGGGGACTGGTCCTGCGCACCACCACCGAGGGAGACCGGGACCGCGTCCACGGCTGGCGCCTGGACTGCGGCCGCCTGGTACCGCTCTCGGCGGCGGCGGTCTTCAACGCCTACTGCACCGACGCCGACACCGGAGAGCCCGTGGGCCCCGAGCCCGGCGTCGAATACTGCCCCGGCTACGAGGTGGACGAACCGGGCCCGCACCACTGAGCCGGGCGCACCCCGCCCACCCGGCAACGGCCGAGGGGCCCCCGCCACCGGCGAAGGCCCCTCGAACGTCGCTCCACACCAACCGGCGCGGTCCTTCTACTTCCTACTCGCCGGACAGCACGGCCTGGGCGGCGACCCGGGCCTCCTCGGCGGTGTCCGAGGCACGCGCGGCGGCAGCCGCACGCTCGCACTGCGCGAGGGTGTACTTGGCCAGCGTCGCCCGCACGTAGGGAATCGAAGCGGCACCCATCGAAAGAGAGGTGACACCCAGACCCGTCAGCACACAGGCCAGCAGCGGGTCGGAGGCGGCCTCGCCACAGACGCCGCAGCTCTTGCCCTCGGCCTTGGCGGCCTCGGCCGACATGGCGATCAGGTCGAGCAGCGCGGGCTGCCACGGGTCCTGCAGCCGCGATACGGCACCGACCTGACGGTCGGCGGCGAAGGCGTACTGGGCCAGGTCATTGGTGCCCAGCGAGAGGAACTCGACCTCCTGGAGGATCGAGCGCGCCCGCAGCGCGGCGGAGGGGATCTCCACCATCGCACCGAACTTCGCCTTCAGACCGGCCTCGCGGCACGCGTCCGCGAACGCCTTGGCGTCGATGCGGTCGGCCACCATCGGGGCCATGACCTCGAGGTAGACCGGCAGCCCCTCGGCGGCCTTGGCCAGCGCGGTGAGCTGCGTACGCAGCACGTCAGGGTGGTCGAGCAGCGAACGCAGACCACGGACACCCAGAGCCGGGTTCGGCTCGTCGGCCGGGGTCAGGAAGTCCAGCGGCTTGTCGGCGCCGGCATCCAGTACGCGTACGACGACACGACCCTCGGGGAAGGCTTCGAGGACCTTGCGGTACGACTCGATCTGCTTCTCTTCGGTCGGCGCGTGCTTGCTGTCGTCCAGGAAGAGGAACTCGGTGCGGAACAGGCCCACACCCTCGGCCCCGGCATCGACGGCCGCCGGCACGTCCGCCGGACCGCCGATGTTGGCGAGCAGCGGAACCTTGTGACCGTCGGACGTGGCGCCCGGACCGGAAGAAGCGGAGAGAGCCGCCTTGCGCTCGGCGGCCGCCGCCTCCAGCTCGGCCCGCTTTGCCGCGCTCGGCTCCACGAACAGGTCGCCGGTGCTGCCGTCGACGGCGATGACCGTACCTTCGGCGATCTCACCGGCACCCGGCAGCGCCACGATGGCCGGCACGCCCAGCGCCCGCGCGAGGATCGCGCTGTGGCTGGTCGGGCCGCCTTCCTCGGTCACGAAACCGAGGACCAGCGCCGGGTCGAGCAGAGCGGTGTCGGCGGGAGCCAGGTCCCGCGCGATCAGCACGTACGGCTCGTCGCTGTCGGGCACACCCGGCATCGGCACGCCGAGCAGGCGCGCGACGATGCGGTTGCGCACGTCGTCCAGGTCGGCCACGCGGCCGGCCATGTACTCACCCGCACCGGCGAGCAGGTCACGGTAGGCGGCGAACGCGTCGTACACACCGCGCTCGGCAGTGCTGCCGACGGCGATGCGCCGGTCGACGTCCGCCATGAGCTCGGGGTCCGTGGCGATCATCGCCTGGGCCTCGAGCACGTGCTGGGCCTCGCCACCGGCCAGCTGGCCCCGGGCGATCAGGTCGGCCGAGACAGCTTCCACGGCCTGACGGGCGCGCCCCTGCTCGCGCTCCGCCTCGTCCGCGGTGATCTGCTTCGCCGGCGGTTCGAGAACCGCCGTGCCCATGTGCCGAACCTCGCCGATCGCCACACCGTGGCTCACGCCGACGCCTCGCAGCGTTGTCTCCATTTCACCCGTCTCCGATTGAGCGGCGGGTCCACCCGCCGCGTTGGATGTCCAGTTCGCCCGAGCAGGCGGATGTGTCACTGCCAGCCGAAGAGAACGTCTCCGGCCTTCATGTCTCCGGCCTCGACGACGTCAGTGAGGGAGTCGGCAGTCGCTTCCAGCGCTACGACGGGGCAGATGGGGGACTTGCCGGCAGCCTCGACGGCCGCGGGGTCCCAGCGAATGACCTCCTGGCCGCGGGTCACGGTGTCGCCCTTGTTGACGAGCAGCTCGAAGCCCTCGCCGTTGAGCTGGACGGTGTCGATGCCCAGGTGCGTGAGCACACCGTGGCCTTCGCCGTCGACGACGACGTACGCGTGCGGGTGCAGGGAGACCACTACACCGTCCACGGGGGACACAGCCGCCGAAGGCTCGCGCACGGGATCAATGGCGGTACCCGGTCCCACCATCGCGCCGGAGAACACCGGATCGGGCACTGCCGCGAGTCCGATGGCGGTCCCGGCAAGTGGGGACGTCACGCTGGTCATGGGGGCCTCCCAGGGGTGGGGCTTCGTCGTGTCGCCGTCACTACCTGTCGCGAACGGCGTACTCTCCAGAAGGATAAGTCACAAGATGTTCGGGTTCGCCCGATGTTGGTCCCGAACTGGACTGGTCCTTCGGCACGGAGACTAGTGGACTAGACCGGTGGACTAGACCATACGCCTGAATCGATTTGCTTGGGCCCTGCCCGACCTGTACTGTCGTGACTCCCGCCAGGAAGCCCCGCGTGAACATTTCGCGAACGGCCGATGGACGGGACTCCTCCTCTCTCTAGTTCCGATCTTGATCTCTCCTTCTTTCCGCATGCCTATTCGGCAAAACGGAGAGTGGTCAGAGAGAAGGAAAAGGGCTGATAGAGTCGGACCCGCCGGAAAGGGAAGACGCGAAAGCGGATGACCTGGAAGGCGGAAAACGAGCGAGACAGACTCTGATAGAGTCTGAAACGCAAGAACAGAACGAAAGCCCGGAGGAAAGCCCGAGAGGGTGAGTACAAAGGAAGCGTCCGTTCCTTGAGAACTCAACAGCGTGCCAAAAATCAACGCCAAAAAGTTGATACCCCGTCCATTTCGGTGGATGAGGTTCCTTTGAAAAAGACCTGTGAGGTCGCAGCTTCGGCTGTGGTGCTTGCAGGCAATTACACAGCGAGGACGCAGTGGACGGTCGGTCTTATTCCGACATGACTGTCCCGCTCTAAGTGCGTGTGCACCCGATTACGGGTAAACATTCATGGAGAGTTTGATCCTGGCTCAGGACGAACGCTGGCGGCGTGCTTAACACATGCAAGTCGAACGATGAAGCCCTTCGGGGTGGATTAGTGGCGAACGGGTGAGTAACACGTGGGCAATCTGCCCTTCACTCTGGGACAAGCCCTGGAAACGGGGTCTAATACCGGATAACACTCCTGCCTGCATGGGCGGGGGTTAAAAGCTCCGGCGGTGAAGGATGAGCCCGCGGCCTATCAGCTTGTTGGTGGGGTAATGGCCCACCAAGGCGACGACGGGTAGCCGGCCTGAGAGGGCGACCGGCCACACTGGGACTGAGACACGGCCCAGACTCCTACGGGAGGCAGCAGTGGGGAATATTGCACAATGGGCGAAAGCCTGATGCAGCGACGCCGCGTGAGGGATGACGGCCTTCGGGTTGTAAACCTCTTTCAGCAGGGAAGAAGCGAAAGTGACGGTACCTGCAGAAGAAGCGCCGGCTAACTACGTGCCAGCAGCCGCGGTAATACGTAGGGCGCAAGCGTTGTCCGGAATTATTGGGCGTAAAGAGCTCGTAGGCGGCTTGTCACGTCGGATGTGAAAGCCCGAGGCTTAACCTCGGGTCTGCATTCGATACGGGCTAGCTAGAGTGTGGTAGGGGAGATCGGAATTCCTGGTGTAGCGGTGAAATGCGCAGATATCAGGAGGAACACCGGTGGCGAAGGCGGATCTCTGGGCCATTACTGACGCTGAGGAGCGAAAGCGTGGGGAGCGAACAGGATTAGATACCCTGGTAGTCCACGCCGTAAACGTTGGGAACTAGGTGTTGGCGACATTCCACGTCGTCGGTGCCGCAGCTAACGCATTAAGTTCCCCGCCTGGGGAGTACGGCCGCAAGGCTAAAACTCAAAGGAATTGACGGGGGCCCGCACAAGCAGCGGAGCATGTGGCTTAATTCGACGCAACGCGAAGAACCTTACCAAGGCTTGACATATACCGGAAAGCATTAGAGATAGTGCCCCCCTTGTGGTCGGTATACAGGTGGTGCATGGCTGTCGTCAGCTCGTGTCGTGAGATGTTGGGTTAAGTCCCGCAACGAGCGCAACCCTTGTCCTGTGTTGCCAGCATGCCCTTCGGGGTGATGGGGACTCACAGGAGACCGCCGGGGTCAACTCGGAGGAAGGTGGGGACGACGTCAAGTCATCATGCCCCTTATGTCTTGGGCTGCACACGTGCTACAATGGCCGGTACAATGAGCTGCGATACCGTGAGGTGGAGCGAATCTCAAAAAGCCGGTCTCAGTTCGGATTGGGGTCTGCAACTCGACCCCATGAAGTCGGAGTTGCTAGTAATCGCAGATCAGCATTGCTGCGGTGAATACGTTCCCGGGCCTTGTACACACCGCCCGTCACGTCACGAAAGTCGGTAACACCCGAAGCCGGTGGCCCAACCCGTAAGGGAGGGAGCTGTCGAAGGTGGGACTGGCGATTGGGACGAAGTCGTAACAAGGTAGCCGTACCGGAAGGTGCGGCTGGATCACCTCCTTTCTAAGGAGCACAGTACCGATTGCAGACAAACGTTCTGCACGGTCAGCTCAGGGTGGAACGTTGATTAGTTGGCACCAGATGATCTGATGATTCTCGAGTACTGCTTCGGCGTGGAAAGAGGATTCGGAAGAGGTCTGGTGCTTGGCACGTTGTTGGGTATCTGAGGGTACGGCCGTAAGGCTTTATCTTCGCGATGCCGGCCCCAGTGAACTTCGTCTTCGGATGAGGGTGATGGGTGGCTGGTCGTTGCTTGAGAACTACACAGTGGACGCGAGCATCTGTAGGCCAAGTTTTTAAGGGCGCACGGTGGATGCCTTGGCACCAGGAACCGATGAAGGACGTGAGAGGCCGCGATAGGCCCCGGGGAGCTGCCAACTGAGCTTTGATCCGGGGGTGTCCGAATGGGGAAACCCGGCAGTCGTCATGGGCTGTCACCCACTGCTGAACACATAGGCAGTGTGGAGGGAACGCGGGGAAGTGAAACATCTCAGTACCCGCAGGAAGAGAAAACAACCGTGATTCCGGGAGTAGTGGCGAGCGAAACCGGATGAGGCCAAACCGTATGCGTGTGATACCCGGCAGGGGTTGCGCATGCGGGGTTGTGGGAATTCTTTTGATCGGTCTGCCGGCCGGTCGGCGAGTCAGAAACCGTTGATGTAGTCGAAGGACATGCGAAAGGTCCGGCGTAGAGGGTAAGACCCCCGTAGACGAAACATCAGCGGCTTGCTTAAGAATCTCCCAAGTAGCACGGGGCCCGAGAAATCCCGTGTGAATCTGGCGGGACCACCCGCTAAGCCTAAATATTCCCTGGTGACCGATAGCGGATAGTACCGTGAGGGAATGGTGAAAAGTACCGCGGGAGCGGAGTGAAATAGTACCTGAAACCGTGTGCCTACAAGCCGTGGGAGCGTCGCCGTTATTCTTCGGAATAACGGTCGTGACTGCGTGCCTTTTGAAGAATGAGCCTGCGAGTTAGCGGTGTGTAGCGAGGTTAACCCGTGTGGGGAAGCCGTAGCGAAAGCGAGTCCGAATAGGGCGATTGAGTTGCACGCTCTAGACCCGAAGCGGAGTGATCTAGCCATGGGCAGGTTGAAGCGGAGGTAAGACTTCGTGGAGGACCGAACCCACCAGGGTTGAAAACCTGGGGGATGACCTGTGGTTAGGGGTGAAAGGCCAATCAAACTCCGTGATAGCTGGTTCTCCCCGAAATGCATTTAGGTGCAGCGTCACGTGTTTCTTGCCGGAGGTAGAGCACTGGATAGGCGATGGGCCCTACCGGGTTACTGACCTTAGCCAAACTCCGAATGCCGGTAAGTGAGAGCGTGGCAGTGAGACTGTGGGGGATAAGCTCCATGGTCGAGAGGGAAACAGCCCAGAGCATCGACTAAGGCCCCTAAGCGTACGCTAAGTGGGAAAGGATGTGGAGTCGCAGAGACAACCAGGAGGTTGGCTTAGAAGCAGCCACCCTTGAAAGAGTGCGTAATAGCTCACTGGTCAAGTGATTCCGCGCCGACAATGTAGCGGGGCTCAAGCGTACCGCCGAAGTCGTGTCATTGCAGCAATAGGGCCAACGCCTGCTGTGATGGGTAGGGGAGCGTCGTGTGCCGGGTGAAGCAGCAGCGGAAGCTAGTTGTGGACGGTTCACGAGTGAGAATGCAGGCATGAGTAGCGATACACACGTGAGAAACGTGTGCGCCGATTGACTAAGGGTTCCTGGGTCAAGCTGATCTGCCCAGGGTAAGTCGGGACCTAAGGCGAGGCCGACAGGCGTAGTCGATGGACAACCGGTTGATATTCCGGTACCCGCTTTGAAACGCCCAATATCGAATCAGGCGATGCTAAGCCCGTGAAGCCGTTCCGGACCCTTCGGGGAAAGGAAAGTGGTGGAGCCGGCGAACCAGACTTGTAGTAGGTAAGCGATGGGGTGACGCAGGAAGGTAGTCCAGCCCGGGCGGTGGTAGTCCCGGGGTAAGGGTGTAGGCCGAGGGGTAGGCAAATCCGTCCCTCATATAAGGCTGAGACCTGATGCCGAGCCGATTGTGGTGAAGTGGATGATCCTATGCTGTCGAGAAAAGCCTCTAGCGAGTTTCATGGCGGCCCGTACCCTAAACCGACTCAGGTGGTCAGGTAGAGAATACCGAGGCGTTCGGGTGAACTATGGTTAAGGAACTCGGCAAAATGCCCCCGTAACTTCGGGAGAAGGGGGGCCAGTCCTGGTGATCGGATTTACTCCGTGAGCTGGGGGTGGCCGCAGAGACCAGCGAGAAGCGACTGTTTACTAAAAACACAGGTCCGTGCGAAGCCGTAAGGCGATGTATACGGACTGACGCCTGCCCGGTGCTGGAACGTTAAGGGGACCGGTTAGTCACATTTCGGTGTGGCGAAGCTGAGAACTTAAGCGCCAGTAAACGGCGGTGGTAACTATAACCATCCTAAGGTAGCGAAATTCCTTGTCGGGTAAGTTCCGACCTGCACGAATGGCGTAACGACTTCTCGACTGTCTCAACCATAGGCCCGGTGAAATTGCACTACGAGTAAAGATGCTCGTTTCGCGCAGCAGGACGGAAAGACCCCGGGACCTTTACTATAGTTTGATATTGGTGTTCGGTTCGGCTTGTGTAGGATAGGTGGGAGACTTTGAAGCGGCCACGCCAGTGGTTGTGGAGTCGTCGTTGAAATACCACTCTGGTCGTGCTGGATGTCTAACCTCGGTCCGTGATCCGGATCAGGGACAGTGTCTGATGGGTAGTTTAACTGGGGCGGTTGCCTCCCAAAAAGTAACGGAGGCGCCCAAAGGTTCCCTCAGCCTGGTTGGCAATCAGGTGTTGAGTGTAAGTGCACAAGGGAGCTTGACTGTGAGACCGACGGGTCGAGCAGGGACGAAAGTCGGGACTAGTGATCCGGCGGTGGCTTGTGGAAGCGCCGTCGCTCAACGGATAAAAGGTACCCCGGGGATAACAGGCTGATCTTCCCCAAGAGTCCATATCGACGGGATGGTTTGGCACCTCGATGTCGGCTCGTCGCATCCTGGGGCTGGAGTCGGTCCCAAGGGTTGGGCTGTTCGCCCATTAAAGCGGTACGCGAGCTGGGTTTAGAACGTCGTGAGACAGTTCGGTCCCTATCCGCTGTGCGCGTAGGAATATTGAGAAGGGCTGTCCCTAGTACGAGAGGACCGGGACGGACGAACCTCTGGTGTGCCAGTTGTCCTGCCAAGGGCATGGCTGGTTGGCTACGTTCGGGAGGGATAACCGCTGAAAGCATCTAAGCGGGAAGCCTGCTTCAAGATGAGTATTCCCACCTCCTTGAGAGGGTAAGGCTCCCAGTAGACGACTGGGTTGATAGGCCAGATGTGGAAGCCCGGTAACGGGTGGAGCTGACTGGTACTAATAGGCCGAGGGCTTGTCCTCAGTTGCTCGCGTCCACTGTGTTAGTTCTGAAGTAACGAACTGTGTTCATATCCGGTTGGTTAACTTCATAGTGTTTCGGTGGTCATAGCGTTAGGGAAACGCCCGGTTTACATTCCGAACCCGGAAGCTAAGCCTTTCAGCGCCGATGGTACTGCAGGGGGGACCCTGTGGGAGAGTAGGACGCCGCCGAACAATCATTGTGGGAAAGCCCCGCACCAGCCCTTACGGGTTCGGTGCGGGGCTTTTCTGCGTTTACGGACCGGTGTACCGGCTCCTGTAGGGTCAGGGGGCATCGTTCGACATTTCTACAGTCACAGTGGAGGCCCCCGGGTGGAAGTCCAGGAGACTCGGGTTCAGACTGACCGAATTTTCACCATTCCGAACATCCTGAGCATGGCGCGCCTCGCAGGCGTACCCCTGTTCCTGTGGCTGATCCTGGCCGAGCACGACGGCTGGGCTCTCGCCGTCCTCATGCTCAGCGGGATCAGCGACTATCTCGACGGGAAGCTGGCACGACGCTGGAACCAGATCAGCAGCCTCGGCCGGCTGCTGGATCCCGCCGCGGACCGGCTCTACATCCTGTCCACCCTGTTCGGTCTCACGTACCGCGAGATCCTGCCGCTCTGGCTCACCGGAGCGCTGCTCGCGCGCGAGCTGATGCTGCTGGTCATGGTCTGGATCCTGCGCCGGCACGGCTATCCGCCGCCCCAGGTGAACTTCCTCGGGAAGGCCGCGACCTTCAACCTGATGTACGCGTTCCCCTTCCTCCTGGTGAGCACCTGGTCGGGTTGGTTGGCCTGGATGGGGTCAGTTTTCGGATGGGCGTTCGCCGGATGGGGTACAACCCTCTATTGGTGGGCAGGAGTCCTTTACGTGGTGCAAGTCCGCCGGCTGGTGAAGGCGGACGCCACGGCCGATTGAGCTCGCTCGGCGCCTGACTGACGCGGGGGAGTGGTCCAGTCACCGTCCGAGACGGGTGAGGTCGGCTTACGCCGTCTCTCAAGGAGGACTCTTCCGACATGAAGGCCGTCGTGATGGCTGGTGGCGAAGGCACTCGGCTTCGCCCCATGACCTCAAGCATGCCCAAGCCGCTCCTGCCGGTGGCGAACCGGCCGATCATGGAGCACGTGCTCAGGCTGCTCAAGCGGCATGGGCTCAACGAAACCGTGGTCACCGTGCAGTTCCTGGCGTCGCTCGTCAGGAACTACTTCGGTGACGGCGAGGAGCTCGGAATGGAGCTCACCTATGCCAACGAGGAGAAGCCACTCGGCACCGCCGGCAGCGTGAAGAACGCCGAGGAGGCTCTGAAGGACGACACGTTCCTCGTCATCTCCGGCGACGCGCTCACCGACTTCGACCTGACCGACCTGATCCGTTTCCACAAGGAGAAGGGCGGACTCGTCACGGTGTGCCTCACCCGGGTGCCGAATCCGCTGGAATTCGGCATCACCATCGTGGACGAGGAAGGCAAGGTCGAGCGTTTCCTCGAGAAGCCGACCTGGGGCCAGGTGTTCTCGGACACCATCAACACCGGCATCTACGTCATGGAGCCGGAGATCTTCGACTACGTGGACGCGGACGTCTCGGTCGACTGGTCCGGCGACGTCTTTCCCCAGCTGATGAAGGAAGGCCGGCCCATCTACGGCTACGTCGCCGAGGGCTACTGGGAGGACGTCGGCACCCACGAGAGCTACGTCAAGGCCCAGGCCGACGTGCTCGAGGGCAAGGTCCAGGTCGACATGGACGGCTTCGAGATCTCCCCCGGCGTGTGGATCGCCGAAGGGGCCGAGGTGAGCCCCGACGCGGTGCTGCGCGGGCCGCTGTACATCGGGGACTACGCCAAGGTCGAGGCCGGCGTGGAGATCCGCGAGCACACCGTCATCGGATCGAACGTCGTCGTGAAGAGCGGGGCGTTCCTGCACAAGGCCGTCGTGCACGACAACGTGTACATCGGGCCGCACAGCAATCTCCGGGGCTGTGTCATCGGCAAGAACACCGACATCATGCGGGCCGCCCGGATCGAGGACGGGGCCGTCATCGGCGACGAGTGCCTCGTCGGCGAGGAATCGATCATCCAGGGGAACGTGCGGGTCTACCCCTTCAAGACGATCGAGGCGGGCGCCTTCGTCAACACCTCGGTCATCTGGGAGTCCCGGGGGCAGGCACATCTGTTCGGCGCCCGCGGGGTCACCGGGATCCTGAACGTGGAGATCACCCCGGAGCTGGTGGTCCGGCTGGCCGGTGCCTACGCGACGACCCTGAAGAAGGGGGCGACGGTCACCACGGCCCGCGACCACTCCCGAGGCGCTCGAGCGCTCAAGCGGGCCGTGATCTCGGCGCTCCAGGCCAGCGCCATCAACGTCCGGGACCTGGAGAACGTACCGCTGCCCGTGGCGCGGCAGCAGACCGCGCGCGGCAGCGCCGGCGGGATCGTGCTGCGGACCTCGCCGGGAGTGCCGGACTCCGTCGACATCATGTTCCTCGACGAGCGCGGGGCGGACCTCTCCCTCCAGCAGCAGCGCAAGCTCGACCGGGTCTATGCACGCCAGGAGTACCGGCGGGCGTTCCCCGGCGAGATCGGCGACCTGCAGTTTCCGGGAAGCGTCTTCGACGCCTACACCGGTTCGCTGCTGCGGCGCGTGGACACCACGGGGGTCGCGGACTCCGGGCTCAAGGTGGTCGTGGACGCTTCCAACGGCAGCGCCGGCCTGGTCCTGCCCAGCCTGCTGGGCCGGCTCGGGGTGGACGCCCTCACGGTGAACCCGGGACTCGACGAGTCCCGGCCCACCGAGAGCGCCGAATCCCGACGGGCGGGGCTGGTGCGGCTCGGGGAGATCGTGGCGTCCTCGCGGGCCGCCTTCGGAGTGCGCTTCGACCCGGTGGGCGAGCGGATCTCCCTCGTGGACGAGCGCGGCCGGATCATCGAGGACGACCGGGCGCTGCTGGTGCTGCTCGATCTGGTGGCCGCCGAGAAGCGCAGCGGCAAGGTGGCGCTGCCGGTGACCACGACCCGGATCGCCGAGCAGGTGGCGGCGTACCACGGGACCCAGGTGGAGTGGACGACGACCTCGCCCGACGACCTGACCCGGGTGGGCCGGGCGGAGAACACCATCTTCGGCGGTGACGGGCGGGGCGGATTCATCGTCCCCGAGTTCAGCAGCGTCTTCGACGGCTCGGCCGCCTTCGTGCAGTTGATCGGCCTGGTGGCGCGGACGCAGCTCACGCTGAGCCAGATCGATGCCCGGATCCCGCGGGCGCACGTGCTCAAGCGGGACGTGCCGACCCCGTGGGCGGTGAAGGGGCTCGTCATGCGGCGGGTCGTGGAGGCGGCCGGGGACCGGCAGGTGGACACCACCGACGGGGTGCGGGTCGTGGAGGCCGACGGGCGCTGGGCGCTGGTGCTGCCGGACCCGGCGGAGGCGGTCACCCACCTGTGGGCCGAAGGCCCCGACGATGCGTCCGCGCAGGCGCTGCTCGACGGCTGGGCAGCGGTCGTGGACGGCGCCGGGCACTGAGCGGCCCGTACGGCAGGACGTAGGCCGGAACGGAACGGCGCAGGGCCGAAGGTCCGGTGGAGCGGGCGGGGCGCAGACCCCGGCCGGTCCACCGGACGTCCGCATTCGGTGGGAGCGGCGCCGACATGCGACGATGTGCGGCATGTCGCAGCCGCCTCACAACCGCAGTTCGGCACCTCCCGCGCGGCCGGACGCCTCCATGTCGCTGCTGACGCACGTGATGGACCACTCCCTCGACGAGGGCTACGCGGAGGCTTCGGCCCGCCGCGAGGCCGAGGGCACGTCCGGCCTGCCGCGGACCCTCAAGGCCAAACTGGGTCTCGCCGCCGGGCTCGTGCTCGCCGCCAGTGTCGTCACCCTGGGCGCCGCGCAGGCGCGGGCGACCGCGCCGGTGCTGGCCAAGGAGCGTCACGAGCTCATCGACCGGGTCGAGCGGGCCGACGCGCACGCGGACGGTCTGGAGCGGGACATCGAGCGGCTGCGGGACACCGTCGCAGCCCGGCAGCGCGAGGCGCTCAAGCAGTACGGCGGCGAGCAGGGCCAGCTGGTGGCGCTGTTGTCCGGGGCCACCGAGGTGCACGGGCCCGGTATCAAGCTGACGGTGGACGACGCCAAGGGCTCGTCGAGCGGAGACGGCTCCGCGCCGCGCGAGAGCGCCGGATTCTCGGACACCGGGCGGCTCCGCGACCGCGATATGCAGAAGATCGTCAACGGGCTGTGGCAGTCGGGGGCGGAAGCGATCTCGATCAACGGGCAGCGGCTGACGTCGCTGTCGGCGATCCGGGCCGCGGGTGACGCGATACTGGTCGACAACAGGCCGCTGGTGCCGCCGTACGAAGTACTGGCGATCGGCGACAAGAAGCGCCTCGGGACCGCGTTCCAGGACTCCGCGGACGGCCAGTACCTGCACGTGCTGCAGGAGAACTACGGCATCCGCTACTCCTTGTCGTCCGAGGCCGAGATGCGCCTTCCGGCCGCGTCGAGCCTGACCGTACGTACGGCTACAGCAGCAGAGCAGCAGAAGGGTGCATCGTGATCGCGGTACTGGGCCTCGTGGTCGGAGTGGTGGTCGGACTTCTCGTCCGGCCCGAAGTGCCGGCCGTGGTGGAGCCTTATCTGCCGATCGCCGTGGTCGCGGCGCTGGACGCGGTGTTCGGAGGCCTGCGCGCGATGCTGGACGGCATCTTCGTGGACAAGGTCTTCGTGGTGTCGTTCCTGTCGAACGTGGTCGTGGCGGCGCTGATCGTCTTCCTCGGCGACAAGCTGGGGGTCGGGTCGCAGCTGTCCACGGGTGTGGTCGTCGTCCTCGGCATCCGCATCTTCTCCAACGCCGCGGCCATCCGCCGGCACGTGTTTCGGGCGTGAGGCCGATGAGTACGAACGACACCCCGCCCGAGGAGCCCGGGGCCGCGGCACAGCGGCCGAAGGCGCAGCCTCCGCTGGAGCCGCCGACCGGGCCCGTGGGCCACGAGCCCGGACCGGGGGGCGAGGAGCGGGGCCCGGAGGAGAGCGGAGCCGCGTCGAGCGGTCACGTGCCCGGCGGGTACGCGCCGGCCGGGTCCGAGCAGACCGCCCCCGAGCAGACCGCCCCCGAGCAGACCGGGCGGCAGCGGCTGGCGGCCGGGTTGTGGCCGCCGCGGGTGAGCCGTGCCCAACTGATCGTCGCGGTGCTGCTGTTCGTCCTGGGGCTCGGTCTGGCCATTCAGGTGCGGTCGAACAGCGACTCCAGCGCGCTGCGCGGTGCCCGTCAGGAGGACCTCGTACGGATCCTCGACGAGCTCGACGGGCGGACCAAGCGGCTGGAGGACGAGAAGCAGAAGCTCGACGACCAGCGCCGGGAGCTGGAGAGCAGCTCCAACCAGGCCGAGGAGGCCCGGAAGCAGACCGTGGAGAAGGAGCGCCAACTCGGGATCCTGGCCGGTACGGTGGCCGCGCAAGGACCGGGGATCGTGCTGAAGATCACGGACCCCAAGGGCCAGGTGCAGTCGGACAAGCTGCTGGACACCCTCCAGGAGCTGCGGGCGGCCGGGGCCGAGGCGATCCAGATCAACGGGGTGCGGATCGTGGCGGACTCGTACTTCTCGGACGAGGAGGACGGGGTCGCGATCGACGGTAAGAAGATCACACAGCCCTACGAGTTCAAGGTGATCGGCAAGCCGCAGGACCTGGAGCCGGCGCTCAACATTCCCGGTGGCGTCGTCCAGTCGCTGGAGAAGGAGCAGGCCGTCGTCAGCGTCACACGTCCGGCGAAGATCGTTGTGGATGCCTTGCGGGCTGCGAAGCAGCCTGACTACGCTCGGTCGTCATCGTCGTGATGCGGGAGGCGCGGGAGACGGGCTCACGCGGGCGAATGCCTGCGGGGGGTCGACGCACCGAAGTCGCGGTGCGTGGTGGAAACTGTCTGATGGTTACGGACGTTGTAAGTATGTCCGGGTCGGCAGGTGTTGCATTCGGAGTTCGTCCTGCCCCACGGGCGGGTCTGTTTCGGTCAAGGGGAATCGCCCGTGAAGTTGTTTGAGAAGTTGTTCGGCAAGAAGAACCGCGAGGAAAGCGGTGCGGCCAGGCATCGCGCGGGGCGTGGAGACGTGGAAGGGCAGGGCGACCGGCCGCTCTTCCGCGACGAGGTTGCCGGGGCGGGTGACAATTCGGGCGCGCACGGCGCGTCGGCTGTTGACCCTGCCGGTACCGGACGCATAGGTTTCGGTGAACCATCAACCTCAAGTACGGGTGGAGGGTTTGCCCCCGACCCGTATGCCACCAATGCCTCCGCGGGGCAGCCGCGGCGCGAGGAGCCGTCCATGTCGGCCGAGCAGATTTGCAGCAGGTGCGGGCACCGCAGCGATGCGGCGAGCCGGTTCTGCTCCAACTGCGGGGCGCCGCTGCGGGCGGGTCTGACGCCGGAGCGTGCCTCGGAGACCACGTCCACCATCTCGATCTCGGGCCTGGAGGCCTACGAGGCCGAGGTGTCGGGACAGACGCACGTGTCGTCCTCGCTGTCCCCCGAGGCCCAGGCCGCGGTGGAAGCGCTGCCCCCGGGTTCTGCTCTGCTGATCGTGCGGCGAGGCCCGAACTCCGGCAGCCGGTTCCTCTTGGACGGCGAGCTGACGACGGCCGGCCGGCACCCGCAGAGCGACATCTTCCTGGACGACGTCACCGTCTCCCGGCGCCATGTCGAATTCCGCAGGAGCCACGACGGTTTCACCGTCTCCGACGTCGGCAGCCTCAACGGCACGTACGTGAACCGTGAACCGATCGACTCCGTCGCCCTGCACAACGGCGACGAGGTGCAGATCGGCAAGTACCGGCTGGTCTTCTACGCGAGCCTGCGGGGGCACTGACCCTTCAAGGGAAGGTCCCATGCTGCGTATCCCGGCAGGCGGTGCCGCCAAGGGCGGCACCGCCACCGCCGCCTCTTCGGGCGTGCGGCTGGTGAGCATCGGCACGGTGCTCACGATGCTGCGTGACGAGTTCCCCGAAGTCACGATCTCGAAGATCCGTTTCCTGGAAGCGGAGGGGCTCGTCGAGCCCCGGCGCACACCTTCCGGATATCGCAAGTTCAGCACCGACGACGTGGAGCGCCTCGCCCACGTCCTGCGGCTCCAGCGCGACCACTACCTCCCGTTGAAGGTCATCCGCGAGCAGCTCGACGCGCTCGCACGGGGTGAGCAGATCCGTATCCCGGCGCCCACGGCGCACGGGGAGTCCGTCGACCCCGCGAGCCCCGTCGCCCTCTACGGCGAGGTGGGCCGGGAGCGGCCGACCGTGGCCCGCGTGGGCCGGGCCGAGCTGATCGCCGCGGCGGAGGTGGACGAGGTCCAGCTCGTGGAGTGGGAGTCGTACGGGCTCCTCGCAGAGGCGCCCGGCGGCGGTTTCGACGCCGAGGCCGTCACCGTGGCCCGTCTGGTGGCCGATCTCGGCGGATTCGGTCTGGAGCCGCGCCACCTGCGGGCGATGAAGGCCGCCGCCGACCGGGAGGCCGGTCTGGTGGAGCAGGTGGTCTCGCCGCTGCGCCGGCACCGCAATCCGCAGACCAGGGCCCATGCGGAGGCCACCATGAAGGAGCTCGCGGGGCTCTCCGTACGGCTGCACGAGGCACTCGTACAAACTGCTCTCGGGGTGCGGCTGCGCTGATCCAGAGGGGTTTTCGGGCCGACTTCGGGCGACTTCGGAGGGGCTTCGGGGCAGGCTTGGGGGAGCCCGACTACCCAAACCTGCCGGGCAGGTCCTAGGGTTGCTGTGTGAACGAGCTCGACGTTGTGGGTGTCCGGGTGGAAATGCCCTCGAACCAACCGATCGTGCTCCTGCGTGAAGTGGGAGGCGACCGGTACCTCCCCATCTGGATCGGACCAGGGGAGGCGACCGCCATTGCCTTCGCGCAGCAGGGCATGGCCCCTGCCCGGCCGCTGACGCACGACCTTTTCAAGGACGTGCTGGAGGCGATCGGCGAGGAGCTCACCGAGGTCCGGATCACGGATCTGCGGGAGGGCGTTTTCTACGCGGAGCTCGTCTTCGCCAGTGGAGTCGAGGTGAGCGCGCGGCCATCCGATGCCATAGCGCTCGCCCTGCGGACCGGGACGCCGATCTTCGGCAGCGACGGCGTGCTCGACGACGCCGGAATCGCGATCCCGGACGAGCAGGAGGACGAGGTGGAGAAGTTCCGCGAGTTCCTCGACCAGATCTCGCCAGAGGACTTCGGCACCGGCCCGCAGTGAGGCGCGGGTCGCGCCGTCCTCCCGGATATTTCAGCCCATTCGAGTAGCCTTTCCCCGCAATGGGGTACGGGAAACCACTCTCAGGGTGATTATCACTCGGCGTGCCGAGTGTGGCGATCGTTGACGCACCCCTGGTGACTGCCTACCTTCGAGATGGCAGGTCAAGGACGGAGGGTCGGCGTGAGAGTCACGGGCGACGGTATGACCGGGGGCATCCCCGCACGGAGTGACGGTGGGCCGTACCCGCTGCACGGTGGTGCGGGCAACTCCGCGCGCCGTCAGCCGGAGCCCGCGCCGGTCGGTTCGGTGGGGCCGGTGGGGTCAGTGGGTGGTGAGACCGCACCCGAGCAGGTCGGATACCGAGGGCCGACGGCGTGTGCCGCGGCCGGCATCACGTACCGGCAGCTCGACTACTGGGCGCGCACGGGGCTGGTGGAGCCCACGGTGCGCCCCGCCTACGGGTCGGGGACGCAGCGCCTCTACAGCTTCCGGGACGTGGTCGTCCTCAAGATCGTGAAGCGCTTCCTGGACACCGGGGTGGCGCTGCAGAACATCCGCACCGCCGTGCAGCACCTGCGCGACCGGGGATTCTCGGACCTGGAGCGGATGACGCTGATGAGCGACGGCGCCACCGTGTACGAGTGCACCTCGCCCGATCAGGTCGTCAGCCTGCTCCAGGGCGGCCAGGGTGTCTTCGGGATCGCCGTGGGCGTGGTCTGGCGCGATGTCGAGAACGCCCTGTCGCAGCTCCACGGGGAGCGCGTGGACACGGGCGAGACGGTGGTCGGGCACAACCCGGCCGATGAGCTGGCCGCCCGTAGGAACCGGGCCGTCTGAGGCTCGGCCCCGCCTGACGGCGGGGCCGGCGTTCGTGTCCGTGTTCGCACTCGGGCCGATTGTCAGTGGTGTAGGGCAGCATCGGAGCTGTGAGATCCGCGCCGACCATCCTGCACCTGGACATGGACGCCTTCTACGCCTCCGTGGAGCAGGCGTCGAAGCCGAGCCTGCGCGGCAAGGCCGTCATCGTCGGCGGGCTCGGGCCGCGCGGGGTCGTCGCCACCGCCTCCTACGAGGCCAGGCGCTTCGGGGTGCATTCGGCCATGCCGATGGCCCAGGCGCGGCGGCTCTGCCCGAACGGCGCGTGCCTGATTCCGCGCTTCAGCCTGTACCGCGAGGTCAGCGACACGGTCATGGGGATGCTCCGGGAACTGTCCCCCCTCGTGGAGCCGCTGAGCCTGGACGAGGCCTTCGTGGACCTGGAGGCGGGGGGCGTCGCCTTCGACGCGGAGACCGCGCGGGCCGTCGGTGAGCGGCTGAGGGCCGACATCGCCGCCGTGACGGGGCTGAGCGGGTCGGTGGGGCTCGCGGGGTCCAAGATGCTGGCCAAGGTCGCCTCCGAGGAGGCCAAGCCGGCCGGGCTGCTGCTGATCGAGGTGGGCACGGAGCGGGCGCACCTCGCCCCGATGTCGGTACGGACCCTGCCCGGGGTGGGGCCGGCCACGGGGGAGCACCTGCGACGGGCCGGGATCACGACGGTGGGGGAGCTGGCGGAGGCCGGTGAGGACGAGTTGGTCCGGATGGTGGGCCGCTCGCACGGGGTCGGGCTGTACCGGATGGCGCTGGGCGTGGACGAGCGGCCGGTCGTCGCCGAACGCGATGCGAAGTCCGTGTCCGTGGAGGACACCTTCGACGTCGACCTGCACGACCGGGTGCGGATCCGCACCGAGGTGCAGCGGCTCGCGGACCGGTGCGTGGAGCGGCTGCGGGGGTCGGGGCACTCGGGGCGGACGATCGTGCTCAAGGTTCGGCGGTACGACTTCTCCACACTGACGCGCTCGGAGACCCTGCGGGGGCCCACGGACGACCCCGCGGTGGTGCGGGAGGCGGCGGCGCGGCTGCTGGAGGCCGTGGACACCACGGGCGGGGTGCGGCTGCTGGGGGTGGGTGTCACGGGGCTGGCGGACTACACGCAGGAGGACCTGTTCGCTTTCGCCGATGCGATGGCTGCGCGGGCGGGGGCGGATGACGCGGCTGCGGGGCCGGCTGCGGGAGTGGGAGTGGCTGCGGCTCGTGCCGACGGTGTTGCGCCGTTCGGCGGGGGCTCGGGGCAGGGCGCGGTCGACGCTGACGGGGGTCAGGAGAGCCACGCGTCGGGTGAGGGCGCTGGACAGGGACCCGGGCCGGTTCGGGATGGGGGCACCGGGCGGGCGCGGGGAGCACAGCAGGGCCAGGGGCAGGGTGCTGGGGAAGTGCTGGGTGAGGCCGCGGGCCAGGGGCGAGGTGCTGGGCCGGGGCGGGTGGGGAGTGCCGGGGCGGGCCGGGTAGCCCAGGAGGGGCAGGAGCAGGGCGCTGGGTCCCGGCGGGTGGGGAGTGCCGGGGAGGGCCAGACACCCCGTGAGGGGCTGAGCCAGGGGCAGGGCCACGGTCACGGGCAGGGCCAAGGCCCGGGCCATGTTCAGGGGCAGGGGCAGGGGCAGGGGGCTGGGTCCGGGCGGGTGGAGGGTGCCGGGGAGGGGCAGGGATCCCGCGAGGGCCACGGTCACGGGCCGGGTCAGGACCAGGTTCAGGGGGCGGGGCAGGCGGGTGGGCAGGGGCGGTCGGGGGGTGGCGAAGGCGTGGGTGAGCGCTCGTGGCCGGCCGGGAGCGATGTGCGGCATGCGGTGTACGGGCCGGGGTGGGTGCAGGGCAGCGGGGTCGGGCGGGTGACCGTACGGTTCGAGCAGCCCGGATCCGAGCCGGGTCGGGTGCGAACGTTCCTGGTCGACGATCCCGAGCTGGAGCCGTCCGACCCGATGCCGCTGGTAGGGGACCGGGCCGTGGGGGTCGGAGGCTCGACGGCTCCGCAGGGAGCCTGAGAGGTTGCGGGCGCGGGCGGTCAGGGCGGCGCTTGCTCCGCACCGGCGGACCCGAGGGCGATTCCTCCTCCTGGCTGGAGCAGCCGTTTCGCCGGGCCGGGCGGAAGCCTGCGTACTGGACGTACTTGGGATTTCGCCCGGTGCGCAGAGAGCGCGTGCCAGGCGCCGCGGGCCCGGCAAGATTCGGAAGAGACGGCCTAGCTCGCGGGCTGCTGGGTGACGGGCCGCTCCCGGCTGCGGCGTACGGGACGGGCAGATCGCCGGGGCGCGGCCGTCCTGGACTACCGGGCCAGGACTCGGAGAACCTCCCGGTGGCCCGGCCTCCGCGGTCGCTTGTGCCGGCTGTCGGTACTGGTTTGAGTGCCTGCTGCCTGCTGAGCGCCCCTGCTCCGCTGTCCGCAGGCGGCTTTCTGCGGAGCGCTGCCTGGAAGGTCGGGCTTGCCGGCCCCGGTGGGGGTGGGTCAGGGGGTGTCGGGGGTTTTGTGGCCGAAGTCGTGCTGGAAGTCCGTCGGGAGGGCCAGGTCCAGGCCGTAGTGGTGGTAGAGCTGCAGCTCCTGTTCGGGGGAGAGGTGGCGGCCGACGCCGAAGTCGGGGGCGTCCTTGATGAGGGAGCGTTCGAAGGGCACGCGCAGGGTGTCGCCCACCATCTCGCTGGGCTCCAGCGGGACGAAGGCGTCCCGGCTGAAGAGTCCGGTGCGTACGGCGGCCCATTCCGGGACGCCCGTGGCATCGTCGAGGTAGACCTCGTCGACGGTGCCGATCTTGGTGCCATTGCGGTCGAACGCCTTGCGGCCGATCAGGCTGCGGGGATCGATGTCGGTCTGCACGGTCCGGTCCCTCCATTGGGCGCAACTCCTCCGTAAGCACTACAAAAGTGCATTTCCGGAGAGGGGGCCACTCGAGGGAGGTCCGCAGATCCTCGCTGGTAGGCTGGGTGACGGCTGTTGACCCTGTGCGGGAGAGTCCTCCGAGTGAGTGAGACGGAGGCGCCGAAGGAGCAAATCCTCCCCGGAATCTCTCAGGCATACGTACCGCACGTGGTGAGGCCACTCTGGAAAGCAGGGGCGGGTACCGGGCGCGCAGTGCCGGTCCCTCTCCTCACCGACGGTGAAAGCCGGACCTCGTGGGCGACCCCCGCGCGGCCCGGTGAAGCTCTCAGGTTGTGATGACAGAGGGGGAGGCCGTCCGGGTGCCCGCGCCGTGGTGCCCCTCGCAGGTCGTACGACCCAGGAGGCCTCCGTACATGACCGCCAACCGCATTCCGCTCTCCCAGCTGGAGCGAGGCATCCCCTTCGAGCAGCGCCACATCGGCCCGGACGCCGAGGCGCAGGCGAAGATGCTCGCCCATGTGGGCTACGGCTCGCTGGACGAGCTCACCGCAGCCGCGGTGCCGGATGTGATCAAGACCACCGCCGCGCTGAACCTGCCCGAGGCGCGGACCGAGGCCGAGGTGCTCGCCGAGCTGCGTGAGCTCGCCGACCGCAACCAGGTGCTGTCGTCGATGATCGGTCTCGGTTACTACGGGACCTTCACGCCGCCGGTGATCCTGCGCAACGTCATGGAGAACCCGGCTTGGTACACGGCGTACACGCCGTACCAGCCGGAGATCTCCCAGGGCCGCCTCGAAGCCCTGCTGAACTTCCAGACCGTCGTCGCCGAGCTGACCGGCCTGCCGACCTCCGGCGCCTCCCTGCTCGACGAGGGCACGGCTGCCGCCGAGGCCATGACCCTGGCCCGCCGCGTGGGCAGGGCCAAGGGCAACGTCTTCCTCGTCGACGCCGACGCGCTGCCGCAGACCATCGCGGTGATCCAGACCCGCGCCGAGCCGATCGGCATCGAGGTCGTCGTCGCGGACCTGTCGGACGGGATTCCGGCCGAGATCGCCGAGCGCGGCGTCTACGGCGTGCTCCTCCAGTACCCGGGTGCTTCCGGCGCCGTGCGGGAGATCAAGCCGGTCATCGAGCAGGCGCACGCGCTCGGCGCCATCGTCGCCGTCTCCGCCGACCTGCTCGCCCTGACGCTGCTGACCTCGCCGGGCGAGCTGGGCGCGGACATCGCGGTCGGCACCACCCAGCGCTTCGGCGTCCCGATGGGCTTCGGCGGACCGCACGCCGGCTACATGGCCGTCCAGGCCAAGCACGCCCGCTCGCTGCCCGGCCGCCTCGTCGGCGTCTCCGTGGACGCGGACGGCAACAAGGCGTACCGCCTGGCGCTGCAGACCCGTGAGCAGCACATCCGCCGCGAGAAGGCCACCAGCAACATCTGCACCGCCCAGGTGCTCCTCGCCGTCATGGCCGGCATGTACGCCGTCTACCACGGCCCGGACGGGCTGCGGACGATCGCCCGCCGGACGCACCGGTACGCGGCTCTGCTCGCGGCCGGTCTGACGGCCGGCGGGGTCGAGGTCGTGCACGGCGCCTACTTCGACACCGTCACCGCGCGGGTCCCGGGCCGGGCCGCCGAGGTCGTGGCCGCGGCCCGCGAGGGCGGGGTCAACCTGTACCAGGTGGACGCCGACCTGGTCTCCGCCTCCTGCGACGAGACCACCCTGCGCGCCGACGTGGACGCGGTGTGGGCGGCCTTCGGTGTCACCGCCGACCTGGAGGCGCTCGACGCCACCACGGCCGACGCGCTTCCCGAGGGGCTGCTGCGCTCGGACGAGTACCTGACCCACCCGGTCTTCCACCAGCACCGCTCCGAGACCGCGATGCTGCGCTACCTGCGCAAGCTCTCGGACAAGGACTACGCGCTGGACCGCGGCATGATCCCGCTGGGCTCCTGCACCATGAAGCTCAACGCGACCACCGAAATGGAGTCGGTCACCTGGCCGGAATTCGGCCAGTTGCACCCGTTCGCCCCGGTCGAGCAGGCCGAGGGGTACCTCACGCTCATCACCGAGCTGGAGGAACGTCTCTGCGAGGTCACCGGCTACGACAAGGTCTCCATTCAGCCGAATGCCGGCTCCCAGGGTGAGCTCGCCGGCCTGCTGGCCGTCCGCGCCTACCACCGGGCGAACGGCAACGAGCAGCGCACCGTCTGCCTCATCCCGTCCTCCGCGCACGGCACCAATGCCGCGAGCGCCGTGATGGCCGGCATGAAGGTCGTCGTCGTCAAGACCGCCGACGACGGCGAGGTGGACGCGGACGACCTCCGTGCCAAGATCGAGCAGTACCGCGACGAGCTCGCCGTGCTGATGATCACGTACCCCTCCACGCACGGTGTGTTCGAGGAGCACGTCGCCGACATCTGCGCCCAGGTGCACGACGCCGGCGGCCAGGTCTACGTGGACGGCGCCAACCTCAACGCCCTGGTGGGCCTGGCCAAGCCGGGTCACTTCGGCGGCGACGTCTCGCACCTGAACCTGCACAAGACCTTCTGCATCCCGCACGGCGGCGGCGGCCCGGGCGTCGGCCCGGTCGGTGTCCGGGCGCACCTGGCTCCGTACCTGCCCAACCACCCGCTCCAGCCGACCGCCGGTCCGGAGACGGGCGTCGGCCCGATCTCGGCCGCTCCGTGGGGCTCGGCCGGCATCCTGCCGATCTCCTGGTCGTACGTGCGCCTGATGGGCGGCGAAGGCCTCAAGCGCGCGACCCAGGTGGCGGTGCTCGGCGCCAACTACATCGCCAAGCGCCTGGAGCCGCACTACCCGGTGCTCTACACCGGCCCGGGCAACCTGGTCGCGCACGAGTGCATCATCGACATGCGCCCCCTGTCGAAGGCGACGGGCGTGAGCATCGACGACATCGCCAAGCGCCTGATCGACTACGGGTTCCACGCGCCGACCATGTCCTTCCCGGTCGCCGGCACGCTCATGATCGAGCCGACGGAGTCCGAGGACCTCGCCGAGATCGACCGCTTCTGCGATGCGATGATCGCCATCCGCGCCGAGATCGAGCGGGTCGCGGGCGGCGAGTGGCCGGTGGACGACAACCCGCTGGCCAACTCCCCGCACACGGCGGCGGCCCTGGGCGGCGAGTGGAGCCACCCGTACACCCGCGACGAGGCCGTCTTCCCGGGCGGGGTGTCGGCCGCGGAGAAGTACTGGCCGCCGGTGCGCCGCATCGACGGTGCCTTCGGCGACCGGAACCTGGTGTGTTCCTGCCCGCCGCTGGACGAGTACGACAACTGATGCAGTGACATGCAGAAGTGACATGACGAAGTGACATGACGAAGGGGCCGGTCCGGGAGTTCTCTCCTGGGCCGGCCCCTTTCGTTTCCGTCGTCGGCTAGGCCGCCTTCATCACCTGCGTCGCCGCGAGCGGGCGGTGCGGGGCGATGATCCGGCCGTCCGGCAGCAGCTCACCGGTGTCCTCGAACAGCAGGACGCCGTTGCACAGCAGGCTCCAACCCTGCTCCGGGTGAACGGCCACGGGGTGCGCGGCCTCCCGGTCGGCGGAGTCGGCGGACGGGCATGCTGGCTTGTGCTGGCACATGGATGCGTTCTTTCGCTGCGGTGTGGTCTGTGTGCTGCGGCTCGGTGCGTTGTGCGCGTGGTTCATGGCCGCCCCCCGTATCAACGACTTGGCTCGGTCAGAGTCCCCAGTGTTCCCCCACGGCGCGGTGTCCGGAGGGATTTCCCAGCAGCTGTCCTCATAGATTGATGACGCATCACCCGTGCGGGCGGTTCAGCTCAACTCCCCTGTCATTTCGGATGGTTAGCTGGGGGCCCGAGTGGGCTAGGCCGAATGGGCAGAACCGGCCGGGGGTCGGGTCAGGCGGCCGGTGCGGCCATGGAAGGCGGCACCGGGGGAGCCGTCGGCGTGAGCCGGTGGGTCAGTACGGGCAGCAGTTCGGACACGGGGTGCGGGCGGTAGGCGGCGATGCCGGGCGGGGCCGGGGCGAGGGGGACCAGGAGGTCGGCGGCGGCCGGCAGGCCGGCGGAGGCGTCGGCGCCCACCGATCCGTGCAGCCACAGGGTCAGCATGTACAGCTCCGGTACGGACAGCAGGCGCGGCTGGTAGTTCTTGCCGAGCGATTCGGCCTGGCGCAGCGCGCGTTCGGTGGCGGTGACGTAGGGGCCCTCGAAGAAGTGGGAGAAGACCCAGCCGTCAGGGGTCAGCCGGGTGTCGGCCGCCGCGACGTAGCGGTCCCCACTGCGGATCAGGAACCGCCAGCCGGTCAGCCGGGTGCGCGGCGGCCTGCCGCCGGCGGTCAGGCCGGAGATGTGCAGCCGGTCCAAGACGTGGACGGGCAGCGGCAGTTCGGCGGTCATCGGTCCCTGGAGGGAGCGCAGGGCCGGAGTGTGCGCCTCGTGGACGGCGGTGGGGGAACCGAGGGCCGCGAGGACGCTGCGCAGGGCGGGCGCGGGAGCCGGAGGGACGTGCAGCGGCATGGTGGGTCGCCTCTCGCTTGGGAGACCTGTGGAACGGGGCGGGTGCGGGGTGCGGACGACGCTGTCGCATTCTGGGGTCAGAGGGGGGCTGAGGGGCAATGGCCGCGCGCCAACTCTCTGCCTCGCATGCGGAGTTTATCTGACATGTGTTCACGCAGTGTTTCGGCTAGCTGTCCCGCCTATTGCCGACAAGGCGCTTACCGGTCCCTCTGACGTGGGATTCATGCCGGGTGCGCGCAAAATTTCCGCGCTGACCTCGGAGGTTACCGGATGGCGGCTCGGCTGAAAAGCGCCGGTTATCGATAACCGGCAAGGTCTACGCTGTATTTGCGCAAGGCGGCTTGCCAGGTGAATGTGCCAAAGCGCCCGTCGGCCAAACCGGCGCGCGCTCCCCGCCAGTCGCGCCCCTTCCGCGTTATCGATCACGCCGCCGGGGCATCATCGACCGTAACGCGCGCCCGGGCGGGGGGATCCATTGCCAGCCGCCGGGCCCAGTCGAGGAGGGACGCTCCGATGGGGGAGAAGGTCGTGGCGGGCGGATTCGACCTGTCCGATCGGCAACGGTACCGGAGGAAGCTGCACGAGTGCCTGGAGGTACTGGAGCGACTTCTGGAGGAGAAGAGGTTCGATCGCCCCAAGAACATGATGGGGCTGGAGATCGAGTTGAATCTCGCGGGTGCCGACGGGTTGCCGAGAATGGTGAATGCGCAGGTCCTCGAGCGTATTGCGAGCAACGATTTCCAGACCGAACTGGGAATGTTCAACCTGGAGGTGAACGTACTTCCGCACCGGCTCGGCGGCCGGGTATTCGACCAGCTCGCCGAGGAACTGAGCGCGGGTCTCGGCTATGCCCACCGGCAGGCTCTGGAGGTCGACGCCGGGGTGGTCATGATCGGAATTCTGCCGACGATCTCCCGCACCGACCTGGTCACCGCCAACCTCTCGGCGGTGGACCGCTACTCGCTGCTCAACGAGCAGATCCTGATGATGCGGGGAGAGGACTTCGTCCTCGACATCGAGGGGGTCGAGCGGCTGACCTGGACCTCCGGGTCGATCGTGCCGGAGGCCGCCTGCACCTCCGTACAACTGCACCTGCAGGTGACCCCGGCACGGTTCGCGGACGTGTGGAACGCGGCGCAGGCGGTGGCGGCCGTACAGATAGCCGTCGGCGCCAACTCGCCCTTCCTGTTCGGGCGCGAGCTGTGGCGGGAGTCGCGGCCGCCGCTCTTCCAGCAGGCCACCGACACCAGGCCGCCCGAGCTCCAGGCGCAGGGGGTGCGCCCGCGCACCTGGTTCGGCGAGCGGTGGGTGGACTCGGCGTACGAGCTCTTCGCCGAGAACGTCCGCTACTTCCCGGCCCTGCTCCCGATCTGCGACGAGGAGGAGCCGCTGCGGGTGCACGCCGAGGGCGGGGTGCCGAGCCTGCAGGAGCTGGTGCTGCACAACGGCACCGTCTACCGCTGGAACCGGCCCGTCTACGGGGTCGCCGACGGGGTGCCGCACCTGCGCGTGGAGAACCGGGTGCTGCCCGCGGGCCCGACGGTGGCCGACGTCGTCGCCAACGCGGCCTTCTACTACGGGCTCGTACGGACGCTCGCGGACGAGCAGCGCCCGGTGTGGAGCCGGCTGCCCTTCGCGGAGGCGGAGGCCAACTTCGACGCGGCCTGCCGCTACGGCATCGACGCCCGGCTGCGCTGGCCGCGCCGGGGCAGGGGCGGGGGACTGGCGAGCGTGCCCGCGGTCCGGCTGGTGCTGGAGGAGCTGCTGCCGATGGCTGCCGCCGGGCTGGACGCGTGGGGCATCGAGCCCGCCGACCGGGACCACTACCTCGGCATCATCGAAGAGCGGTGCCGGCGCCGGGTGAACGGGGCCACCTGGCAGGTGGACACGTACCACCGGGCGCTCGCGGGCGGGCTGGAGCGGGACGCGGCGCTCGCCGCGACCACGCGCCGCTACAGCGAGCTGAGTCACCGGGGCGATCCCGTGCACACCTGGCCGGCGGGTCTGGGGGGTGGCGCCGCGGGGGCCGGAGCGGCGGCCGCGGACTGATCCCGGGGGTCCGTGCGGTCCCGTCCGGTCCCGAGCGGGCTCGTCCCGTCCGGTCCCGCCCGGTGATCCCCTTGCTCCGCGGAGGAGGCAGTATGGGGTGATCGGGGCGGGACGCCCCGCGAGATGTCGCAGCGGTGGCGGGACGGGAGACGGGCGTGCGGACGGAGCCGGAACCGGAGGTCGGGGAGCTCGAGCTCGGCGAGCGCTCGAGCGAGCGCAGGATGCTGCGCTCCGAGACGCTGCTCGTGCTCGCGCTGTCCCTGGGCGCGAGCGGGGTCTCGGCGCTGATCAGCTTCATCGGCTCGCTGACCAAGCCGGGCGGACTCAAGGACCAGGCCGCCACGCTCAACGGTTCGTACGCCCCCGGCCGGCCCTGGCTGGACCTGGCCTGGCAGTTGTTCGGCATCGCGAGCGCGCTCGTCCCCGTCCTGCTCGTCGCGCACCTGCTGACCCGTGAGGGCGCGCCCGGGCTGAAGGTGCTGGGCTTCGACCGCACCCGGCCCTGGTGGGACCTAGGCCGGGGCGCGCTCGTCGCCGCCTGCATCGGCAGCGCGGGACTGGCCTTCTACCTGGGGGCGCGGGCGACCGGCTTCAACCTCACGGTGGTGCCGGAGGCGCTGCCCGACGTGTGGTGGAAGTTCCCCGTGCTGATCCTCTCCGCGGTGCAGAACTCCGTGGTGGAGGAGGTCATCGTGCTGGCCTACCTGCTGCGCAGGCTCGGGCAGCTCGGCTGGTCGCCGATGGCCGCACTGATGGCCAGCTCCGTGCTGCGCGGCTCGTACCACCTCTACCAGGGCATCGGCGGATTCATCGGCAACGTGGTGATGGGCGTGGTGTTCGTGCTCGCCTACCGGCGCTGGGGCCGGGTCGGTCCGCTCGTCGTGGCGCACGCGCTGCTCGACATCGTGGCCTTCGGCGGGTACGCCCTGCTGGCGGGCAAGGTGGGCTGGCTGCCCACGCCGTAGGCCCGATCCCGTAGGCCCGACCCCGTAGGCACACCGCCCGGCCGCCTACGGTGCGGTGAGCAGCTCGCCGTCGACGACCGTGACCGCGCGCCCGATCAGCAGAGTGCGGTCGCCCTGCAACCGGACCCGGACGAGGCCGGTGCGGGCTCCGCCCTGGAGGCCGACCAGCTCCGTGCGGCCCAGCCGCTGCGCCCAGAAGGGGGCCAGCGCGGTGTGGGCGCTGCCGGTGACCGGGTCCTCGTCGATGCCGAATGCGGGGAAGAAGCCCCGCGAGACGAAGTCGTAGCCGCGGGAGGGGTCCTCGGCCGCCGCGGTCACGATGATCCCGCGCCGGGCATAGCCGCGCAGGGCGGCGAGGTCGGGCGTGAGCTCCCGTACGGTCCGCTCGTCGGCCAGCTCCACCACGAGGTCCCCGATGTGCTCGGAGGTGTCGTGGACCGACTTGGCCGTCGCGCCGAGCGCGCGCTCCACGGCGGCGTCCGGCTCGACCTCGGTCAGGGAGGAGGTCGGGAAGTCCATGACCAGGCTCCCGTCCTCGACGGCGGTGACCTTCAGGATTCCGCAGCGCGCCGCGAAGCGGACCGTCCCCGTGGCCAGGCCGCTGGTGGCCAGGACGTGGGCGGTGGCCAGGGTCGCGTGGCCGCACATGTCGACCTCTGCGGCCGGGGTGAACCAGCGCAGCTCCCAGTCCGCCTCGCCGCCGGGCGGGAGCGGATGGGCGAAGGCGGTCTCGGAGAGGTTGACCTCGGCGGCGACCTGCTGGAGCCAGGCGTCCCGGGGGAACCCGTCTTCGAGGAGCAGGACCCCGGCGGGATTGCCGCCGAAGGGGCGGTCGGTGAAGGCGTCGACGATTCGGATGCGCATGTCATCGACCGTAGGGACGCGGCGGAGCCGGCCGCAAAGGCCAATCCGGGATGACTGGACTGCCTGCCTGCCTGCCCATGTCCGGGGCCACCCTCCCGGTGGCCGCCGCGACCTGGCCGACTTCGTCGCACTGGCCACCGACTGGATCCTGCGCCACCTGCCCCCTGCTCGCCGTCGACGGTGAGCCTGACGGTATCGCCGAAGCGCTCGGCCATGGGCGACATCGGGTCGTGGCCGAATCCGAGCAGGCTGCCACCGTCGGCGCATTCGTGCCAGTCACGCCAGCCCTCCAGCCCGTCGCGGCAGCCCCGACCTCGGCGGATGAGAGCTCCTCGCCGAGGGCAAGGAAGCCGAACCGCTCGGTATCGGCCACGGGCCAGAGGTCGAAGCCGGCAGGGGTGCACATCCACAGCGCCCCCCAGAGTGAGACACGGTCCGATTCCGGTGAGACAGGTCGACAGTCGTCAGGTGGGCGTGGCTGTTCGTTGAGGAAGTTTCCGATATATCGTTGACGCATCGCGATGGGTCAGTGATAGTGGAGACATCGCATCAGCGACAACGAATCACCGAATGAGGAAAGGAGCGCAGTCATGCGTTCACACGGACAGCACGGACACGACCACGGACATGAGCACGGACGGGGTCACGGCCACTGCGGGCCGGACCGTCGGGAGGAGTTCCAGCGGCGGCGTGCCGCCTTCGGGCCGTTCGGGCCGCCCTTCGGCGGCGGGCCCTTCGGCGGGCGCGGTGGCCGCGGCGGACCGCGCGGCCGGGCCCGGCGGGGTGATGTGCGCGCCTCCATCCTGGCGCTGCTCACCGACCGGCCGATGCACGGCTACGAGATGATCCAGGAGATCGGCGAGCGCAGCGGCGGGGCGTGGAAGCCCAGCCCGGGGTCGGTCTACCCGACCCTGCAGCTACTGGAGGACGAGGGCCTCATCACCAGCGAGAGCGAGGGCGGCAAGAAGCTGTTCACGCTCACCGACGCCGGTCGCACCGAGGCCGAGTCCGGCCCGGACGCCCCCTGGGCGGAGGCCGGCCGGGGCTTCGACTTCGAGGCGATGAACGAGGTCCGGACGGCCGGTTTCGGCCTGATGGAGGCCTTCGGGCAGGTCTTCAAGACCGGCACGCCCGCGCAGCGGGAGAAGGCCCTCACCGTCATCAACGACGCCCGCAAGAAGCTCTACCTGATTCTGGCCGACGAGCACTGAGTGTGTGAGTGAGTGAGTGCGAGTCGGGCGGACCTTCCCGTACGACGGCGCGCCCCGCGGGACTTCTCGCGGGGCGCGCCATCGTGTTCGTACGCGTACGGACCTGCTCGGTCGGGGGTGGTGCTCAGGCGACCAGGCCGGAGAGCTTGCGGAGCGACTCGTTCAGGGCGGCGGTGGCCGAGTCCTTGAGCTTGCCCGCCATGAGGGAGACCGCGGCGCCGGTGAACTCGCCGTCGATGCGGACCGTGGTGGCCCCGCCGTCCGGGATCAGGGTGTAGCGGGTCAGGACGGCGACGCCCATCGGGCCCTTGCCGGTGATCGCGAAGACGCGCTCGTCCTCCAGCTCCGAGACCGTCCAGAGGACCTCGGCGGGGAAGCCCATCATCTTCATGTTCTCGGCGAAGGTGGATCCCACCGCCAGGGTCTCGGGTCCGCCCTTCGGGAAGTTGGTGTGGGTCATGCTCCACTGGCCGTAAGCGTCCCAGTCGGTCAGCTGGGACCAGAGCTTCGCGGCGGACGCCTCGATGCGTGATTCCGCGGTGACTTCAGCCATGCGACCACCCCTTCTCGTCAGGTACGTGCGGCGGAAGGTAGTCCCGGCGGACGCAACATTCAAGACTGACGACCTGTCAGATATTGCGGAGCGGGGTGGGTGGGGAGGCGGGTGGGGAGTGGGTGCGGACCCGGCCGGTGTCGGGTCGGTCTCGGGAGCGTCTCAACAGGTGTCACGGGTCTGTCGCTCCTGACGGGGCCTGCCATGATGTCCGAATGCAAGCGTCAGGGAGACATGCCGGACTGGGCCTCGCCCTCATTTCGGCTATCGCGTTCGGTGGTTCGGGTGTGGCGGCGAAGCCGCTGATCGAGGCGGGTCTGGACCCGCTCCACATGGTCTGGCTCAGGGTGGCCGGGGCGGCGCTCGTGCTGTCCCCGCTGGCCTGGCGCCATCGCGATCTCGTACGCCGCAAACCCCTGCTGCTCGCGGGCTTCGGGCTCGTCGCCGTGGCCGGTGTCCAGGCCTTCTACTTCGCCTCGCTGTCCCGGATCCCGGTCGGCGTGGCCCTGCTGCTGGAGTACCTCGGCCCGGCGCTGCTGCTCGGGTGGATCCGCTTCGTGCAGCGCAGGCCGGTGACCCGGGCCGCCGCGGCCGGCGCCGCCGTGGCCGTCGTGGGGCTCGCCTGCGTGGTGCAGATCTGGGCCGGCCTGAGCCTCGATCTGCTGGGCGTGCTGCTCGGCCTCGCGGCCGCCTGCTGCCAGGCCTTCTACTTCGTCTTCGCCGACCAGGGCAGCGACGGGGACGACGTGCCCGACCCGATGGGCATGATCGCGTACGGCATGATCGTCGGCACCCTCGTGATGACGGTGATCGCCCGGCCCTGGCAGATCGACTGGCAGGTACTGGGCGGCGACGCGGCGCTCGGCGACCTGATGGTGCCCGCGCCGGTGCTGCTCGGCTGGGTGGTGCTGATCGCGACGGTGTTCGCGTACCTGACCGGTGTGGTCTCCGTGCGCAAGCTGTCGCCGCAGGTCGCGGGTGTGGTGGCCTGCCTGGAGGCGGTCGTGGCGACCGTACTGGCCTGGGTGCTCCTCGGCGAGCACCTCTCGACCTGGCAGATCATCGGCGGTGCCCTCGTGCTGGGCGG
Source organism: Streptomyces stoeckheimensis (assembly GCF_045822005.1). NCBI lineage: Bacteria > Bacillati > Actinomycetota > Actinomycetes > Kitasatosporales > Streptomycetaceae > Streptomyces > Streptomyces stoeckheimensis. Next base: position 7,449,155 of record NZ_CP169550.1, read on the forward strand.
GGCCTTCATCGCGCAGACCTCCCGGCAGGCCGCGCCGCCCGGGGTCGCGGAGCCGGTGGCCGCCCTGGACCGCGACCCGAGCAAGGTCTAGGCTCTCGATCATGCTGACGACCGTGCTTCCGCCGCCCGCCGCCTAGCGCGGGCGGCTGCCACCACGTAGAAGAACTCGGCCCGGGCCGTGACCCGGGCGGATTCGCGCTGCCCGCGAAGCGATGACCTGCTCCTTTCATCCTTCACGCACGCGCGGAGACCTCTCGTGTCGATCCAGTCGGACCAAACGCCCGCCACGCCCGCCACCGGGCGCAGCCTGCTCTTCCTCGTCATCGCCGGAACCGCCTGGGGCACGGCGGGGGCGGCGGCCTCGCTGCTCTACCTCGCCAGTGACCTCGGCCCGCTCGCCCTGTCGTTCTGGCGGTGCGCGGGCGGGCTGGCGGTACTGCTCCCGGTCCTCGCCGTACGCCGCCGCCCGCGGGGCGCAGGGGCAGGGGCAGGGGAGCGTGCCGTTCGGGCGCGGGCCTCGGTGGGCTCGCTCATCGGGACCGGGCTGCTGTTCACCCTCTTCCAGTCCGCGTACTTCGCCGCCGTGCGCGAGACCGGCCTCGCCGTGGCCACCGTGGTCACCCTCGGATCCGGGCCCGTGCTCATCGCCCTCGGGGCCCGCTACTGGATGGGCGAGCGGCTCGGCCGGGGCGGGACCGTCGCGGTCGGCGGGGCGCTGGCCGGGCTGGCCGTGCTCGTCCTCGGCAGCGGGGGCGGCGAGGTGCGGCCGCTCGGCGTCGGCTGGGCGCTGCTGTCCGCCGCCGGCTACGGGGCCATGACCCTGCGGGCCAGGCTGCTCGGGCGGCGCGGCACGGGCGGGGAGCCGCTGGTCACCACCGTCTGGTCGGTCGGGGTCGGCGCGGCGTGCCTGTTGCCGTTCGCCCTGGTCGAGGGGCTGATGCCGCACACCGCGGAGCCCGTCCGGGTGCTCTGGCTGCTCGCCTACATGGCCACCGTGCCGACCGCGCTGGCCTACGCGCTCTACTTCAGCGGGGCCGCCGCGGTGCGGGCCGCGACGGTGTCCGTGATCATGCTGATCGAACCCGTCGGCGCGGCGGCGATCGCCGTCCTGGTGCTCGGGGAGCGGCTGACCGGCCCGGTGGCGCTGGGCACCGTACTCCTGTTGACGGCCGTGGGGGCGCTGATCGCCGCCGAGTCGCGGCGGCCTGCGGACGTCCGGGACCCGGAAACGCGGGAGGGCGGGCCGGAGGTCCGGCCCGCCCTTGCCGCCGAGGCGGCCGTCAGAGCGCGGTGATGTAGTCCGGGACGGGGATGCCCGGGGCGAGGTCGGCGGCCGGGACCGGGGTCCCGTACGCCGGCGCGACCGGGATCACGCCCGTCCAGTAGGGCAGGGCGACGTCCTGGGGGTCGTCGCCCGGGCCGCCGGTGCGGACCTTGGCGGACACCTCGTTCAGGTCCAGGCGGATCACGGCGGTGGCCGCGAGCTCCTTGGCGTTCGCGGGCCGGGAGTCGGCCGAGCGGCCCGGAACGACCTGGTCGACGAGGGCGTCGAGCGCGATCCGGCGCTCCTCCGGGTCGGTCACCTCGTAGGCGGTGCCGTGCACGACCACCGAGCGGTAGTTGAGCGAGTGGTGGAAGGCGGAGCGGGCCAGGACAAGGCCGTCGAGGTGAGTCACGGTGAGACAGACCGGTAGCCCCGGGTCGGCCTTGCCGGCCGCGAGGAGCGGGCGCGAGCCCGTGGAGCCGTGCACGTAGAGGGTCTGGCCGACCCGGCCGAAGAGGGTCGGCAGGACCACCGGCGCGCCGTCGCGGATGAAGCCGAGGTGGCAGAGGTAGGCCGCGTCCAGTATCGAGTGCACCGTCTCGTGGTCGTAGTGCGCGCGGTCGCGGTACCGGCTTGGAACGGTACGGTCGGTGGGCGCGTACCCGGCCGCTGCCGTCGACGTCTCCGTAGTGGTCTCGGGGGCAGGCGTGACGCTCATCGTGCAGGCTCCGTTGTATTAGTGCATACTTGGCTTTGTGCTAGGAGAGTATCTGATCATCGGGCGGCGCGCATCGGAAATCGCCGCGAGTGTGGAAGCGGGCGTCGCCTCGGGCGCGCTCGCGCCGGGAGCGCTGTTGCCGCCGATGCGGGAGCTCGCCGGTGTGCTGGGGGTGAACCCCAACACCGTGGCGGCCGCGTACCGCACGCTGCGCGAACGCGGGGTCATCGAGACCGACGGGCGTCGAGGCAGCCGGGTGCGGGCCCGCCCGGCGACCGCGCCGCGCGACGAACTGCGGATGGCCGTCCCGGCGGGGGTGCGCGACATCGCCTCCGGCAATCCGGACGTGCGGCTGCTGCCCGCGCTGGACGGGGCGCTGGCGGGCGCGGCCCGCCGGTACGCCGCCGAGCCGACGCTCTACGGCCAGGACCCGGTCGTCCCGGAGCTGGCCCGGCTCGCCAGGGCCGCCTTCGACGCGGACGGGGTCCCGGCCGGCGAGGTGGCGGTGACCTCGGGGGCGCTGGACGGCATCGAACGGGTACTGGCCGCGCACCTGCGGCCCGGCGACGCGGTCGGGGTCGAGGACCCGGGGTGGGGGAGCGTGCTCGACCTCGTCCCGGCACTGGGGCTACGGGTCGTGCCGGTGGCCGTGGACGACGACGGGCCGCTGCCCGACTCGGTGGAACGGGCGCTGGCGCAGGGGGTCCGGGCGCTGCTCGTGACGGCCCGGGCGCAGAACCCGACCGGGGCGGTGGTGAGCGCGGAGCGGGCCGCGGAGCTGCGGGCGGTGCTCGCCGGACACCCCGAGGTGCTGGTCATCGACGACGATCACGGACACGGCATCGTGGACCTGCCGCTCAACGCGCTCGGCGGGGTGACCCGCCACTGGGTGCTGATCCGCTCCACCGCGAAGGGGTACGCGCCGGACCTGCGGCTCGCCGTGCTGACCGGTGACGGGGTCACGCTCGACCGGGTCCGGGGGCGGCAGCGACTGGGCCCCGGGTGGGTGAGCAGGCTGCTGCAGTACACCGTGGTGGAGTTGTGGAAGGCCGGAGCGGTCGACCACGCGGCGGTCGCGCGGTCCTACGGGGAGCGCCGGGACGGACTGGTCGCGGCGCTGGCCCGGCGCGGGGTGCACGCGCAGGGGCGGAGCGGGATGAACGTGTGGGTGCCCGTCGCCGAGGAGACGGCGGTGGTGACGCGCCTGCTGGGCGCGGGCTGGGCGGTCGCTCCGGGAGCCCGGTTCCGGGTGGAATCGGGGCCGGCCGTGCGGATGACGATGTCGACCTTGTCCCCGGCGGACGTACCGGGGCTGGCGGAGGCGGTGGCCTCGGCCGTCCGCCCGGCGGCCGGGGGGCGGCTCGACTGACGGCCGGGAGGCGGGGGTGGGGCGATCTGTGGTGTGGCGATCGCCCCCCGGCCTAGGGCCTGTCGTCAAAATCCCGTCGTCGCCCGAAGGGCGGTCGCGTGCCAGGCGTCGCGCGGCAGACGGGAGTTTGACGACAGGCCCTAGCGGCGTCGGGTCTGGGTGAGGGCCGCGCCGGCCAGGACGACGACCGCGCCCACCGGGGTGTTCCAGTGGAGCTGTTCGTCCAGGAGGAGGACGCCCGCCGTCGTCGCGATGACCGGGATGAAGTACGTGACCATCTGCGCGGTGGTCGGGCCGATCTCCGTGACCAGGCCGTACTGCATCTGGAGGGCCATGCCCGTGCCCAGGGCGCCCAGCGCGATCACCGACAGGGTCGGCCAGAGCGGGAACGAGGTGGGGGCCGAGGTGAACAGCGCGCTGACCACGGCCAGTTGCAGGGTGGAGACCAGGAGCTGGGCGCCGGTCAGGGCGACCGGGGAGCCCGGCGTGGAGGCTAGGGTGCGGCGTACGTAGATCCAGCCGATCGGGTAGCAGAGCGCGGCCAGCAGGGCGAGCGCGGTGCCCTTGGCGTCGAGGCCCGAGAAGCCCTGCCAGGCGCCGAGGACGGTCAGGACGCCGAGGAAGCCCAGGCCCAGACCCGCGACGCGGCGGCGCGTCGGGCGGTCCTCGGAGAGCGCGACCAGCGACAGGGCCATGCCCCACAGCGGTGAGGTGGCGTTGCAGATGCCCGCCAGGCTGGAGGGGATGCTCAGTTCCGCGTACGCGAAGAGGGAGAACGGGGCGGTGTTGAGCAGCAGCGCCGCCACCGTCAGGTGGGCCCAGGTGCGCCGGCCTCGGGGGAGCGGTTCGCGGCGGATCAGCAGCACGGTGAGCAGGGCGAGCGCGCCGAAGAAGACCCGGCCTAGGGCGACCTGGAACGGGGCGTACGCCTCCGTGCCCACCTTGATCAGCAGGAAGCTGAAGCCCCAGATCACCGAGAGGACCGCGAAGCGCAGGCGCCAGTCCAGCCGGCGGCCGGTGGGTCGCACCTTCGCGGCGGGGGCGCCGGCGGGGGGCGGGGTGGCGGCGGCCGGGGTGGGGGTCGGGGGCAGGTGGGGGACCGGGGTGCTGGGGGCGCTCATGACAGCCACCTTCGCCCTTCGCGACCTCGTAGGACAAGCGAAAATTGTTGAGAGTGACGTCGTAGGATTGCTTACATGTTGAACTTGGAGCGGCTGCGCACCCTCGATGCCCTCGCCCGCCACGGCTCCGTCAGTGGCGCCGCCGACGGGCTCCATGTCACCACCTCCGCCGTGTCCCAGCAGATGGCCAAGCTGGAGCGGGAGGTCGGCCAGCCCCTCCTGGCCAAGAACGGGCGCGGGGTGCGGCTCACCGATGCCGGCCGGCTCCTCGCCGAGCACGCGGCCCGGATCATCTCCCAGGTCGAGCTCGCCCAGGCCGATGTCGAGGCCCGGCGCGGGTGCGCGGTCGGCGAGCTGCGGATCGGCGCCTTCCCCACCGCCATGCGGGGGCTGCTGCCTCAGGTCCTGGCGGAGCTGCGGGCCGACCACCCCGAACTGCGGCCCCGGGTAAGGGAACAGGAGCCGGGGGAGAGCATGCCCGCCGTGGTCCGGGGCGACCTGGACATGGCCCTCGCCATCGACTGGCCCAGCAAGCGGATGCCGGTGCCGGCCGAGCTCACGCGGGCCCATCTGCTGGACGACTCCATAGACATCGCGGTGCCGGCGGGGCATCCGCTGGCCGACCGCGCCGGGATCTCCCTGGCCGAGTTCGGCGAGGACGACTGGATCTCCTGGACCGAGGGGCAGTTCTGCCACGAGTGGCTCGTCTCCACCCTGCGCGGCACCGGCATCGAGCCCCGGATCACGCACATCGCCGAGGAGCACCACACCCAACTGGCCTTCGTCGAGGCCGGACTGGGCGTGTGCGTGGCCCCCCGGCTGGGGCGCGGGCCCGTGCCGCCGGGGGTTCGGCTGCTGCCGGTGTCCGACAGCGTCCGGCGCCACGTGTACGTCGTCTGGCGGGCCGACGCCGACCGCCGGCCGTCGATCCGGGCCGCCGTCGAGGCCTTGAGGAGAGCGGCTTCCGCCGCTGCCGGGGCGGCCTAGATCTTGCGGAAGTCCCAGGACACGATCGAGTCCGGTGTCAGCCGGATCCAGGCGTGCCGGCCGTCGTGCGGCATCTCCGTGATGCCGAAGTTCTTGACGGGGAAGAGCCGCTCCGGTTCCGCCAGTTCCTCGCACGGCTCGCCCGTACGGGGAGCCTCGCCCACGAAGACGGCCGTACCGGACAGTTCGACGCCGCGCAGCTCGTCGTAGGCCTCGCCGGCGTCCACGACCACCGAGATGCGGGGATCCTTGCGGAGGTCGGACCAGCGGCGGCTGCGGGTGATCGAGTACAGCCACAGGGAAGTGCCGTCCCAGACGAACCAGAGCGCGCCGACGTGCGGGCGACCGTCCGGGGAGACCGTGGCCACCCGGCAGGTGCGCTGCTCGCGCAGGAAGGCGTCCGTTTCCTCGCCGGTCATCATGATGCGGCGGCCCCGCCGCTGCGCCCTGTCCGCGGGAGTGTCGTCCACGAGTGTCCCGTCCACCGGTGTGCCGTCCATATGGTCCGCGCCCCTTCACATCTGACTGTGTGTCAGGAATCATGCGTGCTCTTCCGTCGCCACGCCAGGGGGAGCCATGGCCGATCTCGATCCCGCCACCACCGCACTGCTCACCGTCGAGTGCCAGAACGGTGTCGTCGGCGAGGAGAGCGCCCTTCCGGAGCTGGCGAAGGAGGCTCGGGACTCCGGCATGCTCGACCGGGTCGCAGCGCTGGTCGAGGCCGCGCGCGGGGCCGGGGTGCAGGTGCTGCACGCGGTGGCCGAACGGCGGCCCGACGGGCTCGGGGCCAATGCCAACGCCCGGCTGTTCCGGGCCGCGGGGAAGCTGCCGGTGCGCCAGTTGACCGGCAGCCCGGCCGTGGAGGTCGCCGCGCCCATCACCGTCGCCGAGCAGGACCTCGTGGTGCGCCGGCTGCACGGACTCTCCCCGATGGCCGGCACCGACCTGGACGCCCTGCTGCGCAACCTCGGTGTCCGCACGCTCGTCGTCACCGGGGTCTCGTCCAACATCGCGATCCCGAACACCGTCTTCGACGCGGTGAACCTCGGCTACCAGGTGGTGGTCCCCTCCGATGCCATCGCGGGAGTCCCCGCGGCCTGCACCGCCGAGGTGATCCGCAACTCCCTGTCCCTCGTCGCGGCCATCACCACGGCCGAAGCCCTCATCGCCCAATGGGCACGACCGCTCGACCTTTAGCCGAAGGGGCTCTAGGGCCTGTCGTCAAACTCCCGTCTGCCGCGCGGCGTCTGGCACGCGCTCTCGCCGCACCGGACGGAAGCCAAGTACGTCCAGTACGCGGGCTTCCGCCCGGCACGCCGAGAGCACGCACCAGACGCCGCGCGGCCGCCCTTCGGGCGACGACGGGATTTTGACGACAGGCCCTAGGGAGACGCCGGCCCGGACTCCCGCCGGCCCCGGAGGGGCGCCACCGCGGTGATGACGAGCAGGATGAAGGCGATCAGGGCCGTGGAGGTGCGCATCCGGTTGAACAGGTCCCAGCGGTGCAGGATCTCGGCGTAGTCGGCCGGCGCGGACGTGGTGGCCCACACCTTGATCTGCCCGTTGATCGGCACGTTCCCGAAGCGGGTGACCAGGAAGGAAGTCCCCACCAGCAGGGTCGCCGCCGCCGCGAGCGCCCGCTCCCGGCCGCGCGTCTGCAGGGTCAGTGCCAGTGAGCTGATTCCGGCGACCGCCATCGCGGACAGCGTGACCGGCCACGGTATCCGAACCCGTTGTCCCTCCATCTGAGCTGCCGGGCCCATGAGTTGCGCCCGCCACCCGGAGGTCCCGTGGCGCGGTCGACCCACGGGTACGGCCGCGCCCGCCGGCGCGGCCGTACCTGCACCTCACCGTCCGGTTACGGGACCCAGTGGTTTCCGGAGGCGGTGATCATGACCTGGAGCTGGATGCTCGCCGAGAAGTAGCTGCTGGTGTCGATCGGAGCGGCCAGCATCTTGTTCCAGAGCGCGTCCAGCCAGGCCTGGCTGCCCGGGTCGGTCATGGCCGCCAGGGCGAACGGGGCGAAGTACGCCGCCTCGCTTCCTGCGGAGATCTGCGTGCCGTCCAGCTTGTAGCCGATGGCTATCTTGTTCGGGTCGCCGCCGGTCTTGGCCTTGATCCAGGTGTTGACCTTCCGGGCCGCCGCGAGGGACTTGGCGTCCCCGCTGGTCACCGCGTCGTCCGCGATGCGCCACGGGGTGCGGCAGGCGTTCCACCAGTAGGCGCCGTCGTTCGGGTCCTCGAGGACCTGACCGGGGGCGGGCTTGGGGGTGGAGTTCGTGTTGACGACGAAGTCGGGCAGGAGCCCGGTGTTCGGCGCGTACGAGGCCTGCAGGTTCGTGATCTGGTTCTGGTGCGCGGTGCGGACGGTGTCCCATGCCGAGTCGCCGGTCGCCGTGCGGAAGGCCCGGAAGTGGTCGACCATCCAGTCCGAGGTGCGGGTGATGTAGTAGTACTGGTCGCCGGAGCTGCTCCAGTCGCCCAGCTTGAGCAGGTTGGTGGACGGGTTGAGCTCGTCCTTCTTGATCGCGTTGATGTGCTTGATCGCGAGGGCCTTGTAGTTGTACGTGCCCGCGCTGCCCCACTGCTTGTCGGCGAGGAGCAGCCCGTAGGCGACGTCCATGTCGCCGTCGGTCGCGCCGTCACCGCCGTTGACGCTCCGGCAGGCGGTGTCCTGCTCCGCGGCGAGCAGGTCCGGGTTGACCGACGAGGGGTGGTCGATCGTCCACTTGGTCAGACCGTCGAAGATCTTCTTCGCGTCCGGGTCGGCGCCGGCCATCGTCGCGGCGATCACCATGCCGTACCCCTGCGCCTCGGCCACGTAGGGGTGGTCGGCGTCGGGGGAGATGACCTGGTACCAGCCGTTGCCGCAGTTCTGCCGGACGAACGCGGACTTCCAGTGGGTGTAGTAGTCGATGGTCTTCTGGTCGAGCGTGCCCTGGGCGCCGGTCGGCTTCAGTGTCCCGGCGGTGTAGGGGCGGGTGTGGCTGCCGAACGGGACGGCCGGGCCGGAGCCGCTCGCGGGCTGGGTGGTGACGCTGAGCGCATTGCTCGCCGCGGAGGTGTTGCCCGCCGCGTCCCGCGCCTTGACCGTGTAGCCGTAGCCGGTGGAGGCCGTGAGGCCGGTGTCCGTGTACGAGGTCCCCGCGGCCGTTCCCACCCGCGTGGCGCCGCGGTAGACGTCGTAGCCGGTGACGCCCACGTTGTCGGTGGCGGCGTTCCAGGCCAGCGAAACGCTGTTCGAGGTGGTGGCCGTCGCGCGCAGACTGCCCGGAGCGGTCGGCGCGGTGGTGTCGGAGCCGCCGGAGACCGGGGAGCCGTAGACCTCGAACTCCCAGAGGGAGTAGCCGTACGCGGTGCCCCGCGCGGTGCCGTGCATGCGGACGTAGCGGCCGGTCCCGGTGACCGTCAGGTCGTCGGTCGCTCCGTTCCCGGCGCTGGTGGAGTAGACGTCGGTCCAGTTCGTCCCGTCGTTCGAGGTCTGGATCTTGTACGTCTTCCCGTACGCGGCCTCCCAGTTGAGCTTCACCCGGCTGATGGTGTGCGCCGATCCGAGGTCGATGCGGATCCACTGCGGGTCCACGCCCTCCGCGCTGGCCCAGCGGGTCGAGGCGTTGGCGTCCACGGCCTTGGCCGCGTCGAAGCCGCTCGCCTCGATCGAGGACGCGGTCGTGGGCTTTCCGGTCGAGACCAGCACCGGGGCGGCGGCGGTGGCGGCGCGGGCCGATACTCCGGCTATGGCGGCCGTCGCCGCCGGGGCGCCGAGGCCGCTGAGGCCCGCCATGGCGGCGGCGAGGGCGGCGACGCCCGCCAGCGGGCGGTGCCAGTGGGGGCGGCGGTCTCTGTGTGCGGAGCGTTGCTGATGTGCTCGTGACATCGGGCGTCCTCGGGTGGGTGCTGCGCGAGTGGGGGGAGCGGCCGGGTCGGCCTCTCGGCCAATGGTTAGGAATGGTTCCTAACCATTGGCCGAGAGAGTAGAAACGGAACAGGGTGTCGCGCAAGACCCCGGGCGCGATCCGTCAGCGCGATCCACGGAGCGATGCACGCCGGTTCACGCCGAACGCATCTCGACCGGCGATGCTCGCCGCCACCCCCTCCGTCGCGGCCGCGGCCGCGGACACGGAGCCGACCACACCACCACGACGCTGCGCGGCACGATCCCGCCCGGCGCCCCGGACTTCGTGTACGTCCCCGTGGACATCCCTCCGGGCGTACGCGAGTTGTGCGTCTCCTACCGCTACGACGAGCCGCCCACCCCGCCCGGCACTCCGGGCAACGCCCTCGACATCGGCCTGTTCGACCAGCGCGGCACCGCCCTCGGCGGCCGTGGCATCCGCGGGTGGTCCGGCGGCGCCCGCAGCGAGTTCTTCCAGCGTGACCCACCCGCCCGAACGGGTTCCCGGCCGCGGCCGCGCCCGGTACCGCGGGGACTGCCACGTGCACTCCGTGCACTCCGACGGCCGCCGCACCCCGGCCGAGATCGTCGGCCTCGCCCGGGCCGCGGGCCTGGACTTCGTCGACTGGCGCTAGCGCTCCCGTGACGGTCGCTTCGGGCGGTTCGCCCGTGCCGTCCGGCAGGCCGGCGGACTCGTCGTACCCGCGCCGGCCGCGCCCACGCCGCCGAATCCTCCGCCGTCTCCCTCGACTTCACCGCCGTCGGCCCGCGCGGGCCGCGTACGTCCGCGCGGAAGTCCGCCACCCGGCGCAGGCGCCACCGCTGCCCGGCGCGCCGGCCGCGTTCACGAACCCGATCTGGCTCGATTCCCGACCCGGGACGGGCCCGGATGACCCTGATGGACGAAGGCGGCCCAGACCGCCGGGTGGTCCAGCTCCGGACCGCCGGCCAGTTCCTCCAGCAGGCTGTCGCTGAGAGAACCCGGATTCTCGCGCTCCGGGTCGAGCATCCAGCTCTGGGCCGAGTGGAGCGCGTCCACGGGGCTCAGTCCCTCGACGGTCAGGTAGTGGTGGAACACGGCCATCATCAGGGCCGCGGCCGAGTCCCTGGTCGCCCACCGGGATCCCACCACGTCCCGCGCGCCGTTCGCCACGAAGGCGCTCGTCAGGGTGAGCGCCTCGTCGTGGTCGCGCTTGCTCAGGTCCGTCTCGCAGGCACTGAGCACGACCAGGGGGCCGTCGGGGGCGTTCTGTTCCCCCGCGGGGTGATCGAGCAGCCGCGCGACGGTCAGCAGGTCGGTGGTCCGGTCTCCCCCCGGCCCGTCCGTCTCGGGGGCCAGGCGCAGCGCCGATGCGGTCGGGTTGGTGCCCGCCGAACCGTGACAGGCCACGTGGAGCAGGGACGGGGCCCCGGCGAGGGCGGCGAGGAGGTCGTTCGGAGTGCCGGCCGCCGCGGGTGCGACGGGGGGCTCGTAGAACTCCCCGTACAGGCGCGCCCGCGGGTACAGGCTCTGCTGGAGCGCGACGACTTCGAGCTCCGCGTACGGGAGGCTCATGGTCGGGTCCGCCACCAGTACGGGGGCGTCCGCCGGGGCGCGCCTGCCGCGCCGGACCGTGTTGAGGAACTGGCGGCCGGACGCCGCGTAGCTGATGACCATGATCTGGCACACGTAGTCGCTGGGCGCCTCGGCCGGCAGCCGCGCCGCGTGCCAGGGCACGACACCCAGGCGGCCGCAGGGCACCAGCACGATCCTGGGGCCGCCGGGGCGGTCGCGGCGCCGGTTCTCGTTCGCGGCGAGCCGTTCCGCGACGCCCGAGATCACCGGGAGGATCACCGCGTCGGTCGCCCAGTCGCAGAGCTCGGACAGCGCGGCCTCCCAGGTCTGCGCGGCCCCGGGCGCGGGGGGCCGGACCTGATACGCGGCCGAGGCGTCGAGGAACCGCTCCAGGGGGCCGCTCTTCTCCCCGGACAGGAGCGGCAGGGCCCGGACGCCCGTGCCCATGTCCGGGCCCAGCACGACGGCCATGCCGGGCGTGCTGCCCTCGCCCGCGAGCAGGTACACCAGCGCGTCCGCGTCGCCCTCGGCCAATCCGGCCTTGAGCTCGTCGACCGTGGGGGTGCGGAAGAGGGCGCCGTCCCGCTCGCGGTGGGCCAGGGCCTCCAGGGCCCGGCGCCGCAGGGAACTGGGCAGCTCACGGGGGAGGGCGTCGGGTACCGCTCCGGCTCCGGGCGCGGGTCCCTCCGGTGCGGGTGCGGGTGCCGCTGCGCGCCACTCCTGTGCGAGGCCGTGGTGGCCGCGGGCCTCCAGCAGTTCGGGTACGGCCCGAGAGGCCGACGCGGCTTGCAGCACCAGGGCCCGGCCCAGTTCCAGCGCGGCCACCGCTTCCTCGACGCGGCCCTGGGAGGCTGCCCAGATGGCGGCCTGCACCCCGCGCTCGGCACCGGTGCGGGCGGTCAGCAGGCCGTGGTCGGGGCCGGACTGCAGGACGACGTCACCGGCGAGCGCCTGCAGCGATTCCATCGCCGCGTCCGTGGCGGCGTCCTGGTCGGCCGGGTCCCGGGAAAGGCGCAGGCGGAGCCGGTAGTACTCCGCGAGCTGCCACAGCGCGGAGAAGGCCAAGAGCTGCGACCGGCCCTGGCGGACCTCCTCGCGGACGTGCTCCAGTCCGCTGATGGCGGCGTCCAGATCGGCGGGGTCCTGCGAGGTGGAGTACCGGAGGCCCGCCGTCATGGCGGCGAGGTACCGGGTACCCGTCGTGCCGCCCGCGGCCGGCGCGGCGGGGCCGGGCATGAGGTCCGGCGTACGGCTCACCACGGCCCGGGAGGCCCGCAGTCCCTCGATGACGGTGGCGACCTGTGCCGGGAAGAACGCGGTCTCGTCCTGGGGCCTGGTCGTCAGGGCGGCCTCCTGCTCCTCCAGGCCGCGCACGACGGCCTCGTCGTCGCGAGTGAGTTCGCCGAGCGATACGAGTGCGGAACCGTGGACGAGCAGCACCATCCAGCGGAACGGGTGATCGGCTGGCACGGAGGCTTCGAGCGCGTCCAGTTCGCGCATCAGCCGCAGTGCCCCGTTCTCGTCCTGCGCCTCCTCGGCGGCCCGCATGCCGATCATCAGGCGGACCGCCCGGGCCGAGACGACGAGGTGGGCATCTTCGGGGTGAACGACTCCCCTCTGCGTGTAGTGGTCGACGATGGAGTCCATGTGCCGGAGGGCTTCGACGCCGTCGACCCGGCTGCCCCCGAGCGGCGCAGCCGTCTGGAGCACCATGCGCATCAGGTTCTGGATCTCGGAGGCCTGGTCGTGCCCCGTCGGCAGGCTGTCCAGATGTCCGCCGAGCCGCTCGAGAAGTTGGTTGACGGACTCGGGCTCGCCGGATCGCATGGCCTCCGCCAGGCCTACCAGGGCGGTGAACCACGCGCCTGTGACGGCGGGGTCGGTCTGGTCCTCAGCATTCTCCGTCGCGGGCGCGGACTCCGGAGTCGAAGGGACGGTGCTCGATTCCCGCGGGGCTGAGGGGCCGGGGCTCGGCGGGATCAGGCCCGCCAGGGTCTGCAGCTGATCCAGGAGCGGAAAATCGGGGGGCAGCATGGTCAGGAGCGTGTCGGGGTCGAACCGGTCGCCCTTCGCGTACGACAGGATGTCCTGCATCTGCTGCAACTGGCCGCGGAGTTCCGGCGGCAGCGTCGGCAGCTTACCGATCTCGGCCGCCAGCGCCGAGACCCGCGCGATCTCGGCGGCGTTCTGTGCGGGATCCGTCACCAAGGCGCGGTCGATGAGGGACCACATGTCCGGGGGCAACCCGGCCGCGCGGCCCGGCGGGGTGGGGCTCGACACCATCAACAGGAACGTCGCCGCCCACTGCCTGTCCTCGTCCGTCATCAGCTCCCCGGCGGCCGTCGCCGGATCCCGTACCTCCTCCAGGAGGCGCCGGGCCCGTTCCGGGTCGTCCGGTGCGCCGTGCCCCTGGGAGTGGCGCATGGCGAGCAGGCCGCCGAGCACCAGGGTGATCCTGCCGAGCAGCAGCCGGTCGTGGTCCAGGAGCTCCCGCAGCCTGGAGAGTTCGGCGACCGACGCCTCGAACTCTTCCGCCGAAACCGGGTGGTTCTCGTCCTCCGGCCCGAGCAGACGGGCCGCGCGCTCCGCCGCCCCGTCGGCCCAGGCCCGCAACGCCCGGACCCCGCCGGTCTCCTCCTCGTCCACCATGTCTCCACGCCCCCGTCAGCCCCGGTGAATCCATCCGGTCGTTCCGTGCGGCCCATGATGGCCGGACGATGCCCTCCGTCGGTACCTGATAGCCGCCAACTTCCCACCAGCCGACCTGAATTCGCCCGCAGGACACCCCGGGCGGCGCCCCGTCGGGGCGGGAACGGGGCGAACAACGGGCGAGATCCGGGTGCGGCCTTCACCGGTGACCCGTCCGGTGCTTCGCTGATCGTGTGGGGGGAGCAAGGTGCTGTCGTCGAACTCGCGTCGTCTCCCGAAGGCGCGAGGCGGACGGGAGTTCGACGACAGGCCCTAGGGGGAAACGGCGGCGCGGACAACGGTGTGGTGAGCGCCGCACCGGTGCCGGTCGTGGGCATCGTCGGCACACCGATGTCCGCGCCGCCGAACCGGCGGGCGGCCGGCGGGAGTCGGCAGCGAGCTTCCCGGGCGGAGTCCCGGGTCGTGGGTGGGGCGAAGCGCGTGAAGTCGAGGCGGTTGGCGCGTCGGATCGGCATAGTGGGGGTGATCCACGGACCGGCGAAGGCTGTTGAGGGCTGTGTGCGGGGGCCCGGAGAGGCGGGGATGCGGGTGAGTGGGGAGGAGAACGGTGGCGTCGAGGGCCTGCGCACGTGGGTATCGGACGCCATCGAGCGGGTGAAACGGCAGCTCCCCGGCATGGGCGGCGGTCCGCTGTCGCCGCATGCCTCCATGGCGTCGGTCGCCGAACTCGACCAGCTCGCAAGGCTGTTGGACCATGACGAGGCCCTGCGCGGCTCGGTGAACGTGTGGCTGGCAGGTGCGCTGACCCTGCGGGACGCGGCGGGGGCCGGCTCGGCCGGGGACCGGGAGCGGGCCGAACGGCTGCTGCGGGACGCCCGGGACCGTACGGCGCCGCTGGGAGCGGTGGTGACCCGGGAAGAACAGCGGTGGGCGGCGCTGTTCCTGATGAGCCACGTCACTCCGGTCCAGCCGCAGCAGGGACACTTCGCGACGGCTCCGGACCTCTCCGGCTACCTCGACTGGCTGCGGCAGGCGGGAACCGCCGGGATGGTGGCCAAGGCGGCCGAACTGGGCACGCTGATGAACGAAGCGGCGGAGCTGTCGCTGTCGCCGGAGCTGCTCGGTCCGCTGCGCCAGGCGCAGGCGCTCTTCGCCGCCCCTTCCGCCCAGGGACTCTCCGATCTGCTGGCGGGCATGGTGCCGCCCGGTTCGCCGTTCGCGGATCAGCTGAACCAGATGGTCGACGGCATGTTCGGGGCGATGGCGTCGGCGGGCCCGTCTTCCGCCGCGCCCCCCGGGCCGGTGTGGGAGCGGGACGTCGACCCGGATCCTGTGCAGGAGCAGGAGCAGGAGCAGGAGCAGGAGCAGGATCCGAAGCCGGATCCGCAGTCGAAGCCTGATCCGCAGCCGGCCCCCGAAGCGAAGCCGGCCCCGGATCCCGGGCCGCGGTCCCCGCTCGACCCCGAGGCCTTCCGCAACATGGTCGCCGCTCTGGACGCCGTGAACGCGACCAGCCAAGGGCTCGACTCCCTCCTGGGCAGCGGTGACCCGCACGCGCTCAACGAGCTGCTCCAAAGGCTCCGTTCGGTACAGGACCTGCCCATGCCGGGCCTGGAGTCGGCGACGGGGGCCCTGGAGAGCCTGAGGGCACTCCTGCTGAGCATCAGTTCGACCGTGGGCGGAAGCTACCAGGACCTGTCGGCCGGCCGTGCCCATATCGGCGCGGTCGCCGACCACTTGGAGAGGTCGGCCGGGAAGCTGCCTCCGGAGTTGGGGGACCCTGCCGCCTTCACCCGTGCCATGGAGATCACCTTCCGGGCCATGGAGGCG
Source organism: Streptomyces stoeckheimensis (assembly GCF_045822005.1). Lineage (NCBI taxonomy): Bacteria > Bacillati > Actinomycetota > Actinomycetes > Kitasatosporales > Streptomycetaceae > Streptomyces > Streptomyces stoeckheimensis. The sequence continues at coordinate 7,464,543 of NZ_CP169550.1, forward strand.
AGGGAGGCGGAGGACGTCCCCAGGACCCGGGAACTCGTCGAGGAGGCCGAAGCCCTGGGGGCGGACGTCGCCGAGAGCGTCCCGCTCCGGTTCGCCGTCGACTGGGCACTCGGTACGGTCCACGCCTCGCTCGGCATGCTGACCCGGGACAAGGAGGCCCTGCTGAAGGCCCTGCCCCACATCGAGCGGGGGATGGCCCGTGCCGAGGGGAGCGGGCTGCCGTTCGCCGGCGAGCTGTCCACGCCGTGGGCGAGGGAGCTCGACCTGATCCGCGCCGCCCTCACGGGGGACCGGGCGGGCCCGGTCCCCGACTACGTTCCCCCGCCCCCGGACGCCTCGATGGAGGATCTGTACACCTCCACGCTCTCCCTCGGCATGCGGTTCGGCCTCGACGGCGACCCGGCGGTGCTCGATGCCCTGATCGAGGAACTCGAACGGCTCCGGGTCGGCGTACGGGAGGGCCGGGCGCCGCGGATCGCCGCCGACGCGCTGTGGCAGCTGGCCGAGTCGTACCACCTGCGCCGGCTCCTCGCGAAGGCCGAGCCGGACCCGGAGGACACGGGCGTCGTGGACGCCGCCGCGGAGGCGCTGACGGCGCTCGCCGCCGACGTCCTCCTCCAGTCGGGCGTCGAGCACGGGCTGCTGGCTGCCCGTACCGGGGCGAGCCGAGGCGTACGGGCGGCCCGCATGGCGGCCTCGTACGGCAGGCTGCACGAGGCCGTGGCGGCCCTCGAACTGGGGCGGGCCCTGGTCCTGCAGGCGGCCTCCACCGCCTCGGCCGTACCCGAACTGCTGGAGGCCGCCGGACGCCACGACCTCGCGGAGGCCTGGCGGGCGGCCGCCGGGGGCGAGGCCCCCGGCGACGCGGGAGAGGTTCCCGGACTGCTCCCGAGCACGCTGCGCCGCGAAGCCCTCGATGCCCTCGGCTACCGCGGGGAAGGGGGCCTCCTGGGCACTCCCACGCTGAGCGAGCTCGCCGACGGGCTCGCCGACGCCGGTGCGGACGCACTCCTCTACCTGGTGGCCGGAGACACCGCGGGCCCGGGCCTGGCGATCGTGGTGGGGCCGGAGCTCGGAGTCGGTGCGGGCGCACTGCAGGAACTCCGCGACGTCGAGGACGGACCCCTCGCACGGTACGTGGAGGCAGCGGCGGCGCGGGACGGCAGCCCGCACGACCCGTCCCTCGCCCGGACGTGGGAAGAGGCCCTGGAGGAACTGTGCGACTGGGCCTTCCAGGCACTGGGCCCGCTCCTTGGCGAGATCGAGGAACGCCTGGCGGCGGACGGTGACGGGCGCCGGGACCGGCTGCCGCGCATCGTCCTCGTGCCCTGCGGGCGCCTGGGCATCGTGCCGTGGCACGCGGCGAGGCTCCCCGCCGAGGCGGCCCACGACCGGCTCTGCCAGACGGCGGTCATCAACTACGCGGCGTCCGGAGGCCAGTTCCTGCGCACGGCGCGGCGCGCGCCGAGGGACCCGGCCGCCTTCCCCGTTCTGGTGGCCGACCCGATGATGAGCCTGGCGTACGCCGATACCGAGGTCACCACCCTGCGCGACGTCTTCTATCCGCAGGCCCGGCTGTGCGGCGCGCTCTACGACGAGGAACTGCCGCCCGGCACGCCCGACACGGTCCTGGGCTTCCTTGCCGACGGCACCTCCGTGCTGCACGTGGTCTCGCACGGATCGGCGGGCACCCGGCCCACGGTCTCGGCCCTGGACCTCGTGGCCGACGACGCGTACACGCCGGAACCGCTGACGGTGACCCGGCTGCTCGACCACGGGGGCCGACAGGAGGCGTCCGACGGGCCGTTGGTCGTGCTGAGTGCGTGCCAGACCGATCTGAGCATGCGGGACCACGACGAGGCGCTGACCCTCACCACCGCGTTCGTCGCCGCCGGGGCGCGGGACGTCGTGGGGTCGCGCTGGCTGGCCCAGGACAGTGCGTCGGCGCTGCTGATGGCGGTGTTCCACCACCACCTGGTCGTCGACGGGCTCAGCGCCGTGGACGCCCTGAGGGCCGCGCAGCTGTGGATGCTCGACCCCGAACGGAAGAACCCGGGTTCCCTCCGGGGCGACCTGCTCCGGGAGATGGAACAGCCGGGACTGGAACGGACCGCGCTCTGGGCCGCCTTCATCCATCAGGGACATCCGGGCCGGAGCTCGGCGAACACGGCAGAAGGGACAGCATGAACGAGGAGGGCCGCGGGCCGTCCGCGGAGCCGTTGCTCGCCCTGATCGGCGAGCACCTGGAGTCCATCCGCACCGCGCTCGACGACGCGCAGCACGCGCTGCTGCTCACCCGGCTGAAGGCGCTCGCCGAAGCGTCACCGGGCGACGGCATGGCGGTCCGCAGGGCGCTGCAGGGGGTCAGGCTGGCCCTGCGGCAACTGCCGTTCGGTCATCCGGTACGCACCATGGTGGACGGGGTGCGGCTGGTTGCCGCGCCTCCCGGGCCGCAGGCCGTGACGGAGGCGCTGAAGCTGGTCGACCTGCTGGCGGCACCGGGCGGGGCCCCCGTCCCGGAGCCCGAACCGCAGGCGGTTCCGGAGGCGGTCCCGGAAGCCGCCCCCGCGGTGGACCCGGCAGACCGCGGCGACCGCGCGGCCGACCCGCTGCTCCGGGAACCGGCCCTCTCGGCGGCCGAGGCGACGGCCCGCTGCGGTGGGGCGCCGCCGCCCGAGCTGATCAGACTGCCGGACCCGCCGAACGGCGACCGCTACCCGGAGTTCCAGTTCCCCGCCGGCGGCGGCACCCCGTACGAGGTGGTGCTCGAGGTCAACCGGCTGCTCATGGCGGAGGTCGATCCCCGGGGCGCCGCCGCGTGGTGGTACGGCGGCAACAGCTGGCTGAGCGGGCCCCCGGTGTCGTTGCTGGGCCGGATGCGGGACCACGAACTCGTCGGTGCGGCCACCGCACTCGTGGAGGGGGAGTGATGAGGGGCAACTCCATGCCGATGATCAGGCTGTTCCCCATGATCAAGGAGGAACTGCACCCCCACTTCAGGGTGATCCCGGCCGGCACGGAACTGTGGCGGGTGCACAAGGCCAAGTACAGGCCGACCCAGTTCAATCCCACCCTTGCGGACATCCACTTCGAGGGCGGCCGCTTCGAAGGCACCGTGCTGGACCCGTACCACAGTCTGTACCTGGCCGACAGCGCACTGACGGCCGTCGCGGAGAGCGTGCTGCGCTCCGTGCCCTGGACGGGCGAGAAGCGGGTGATCCCCTACGCCCTGGTCCAGGGACGGTCGTTGAGGGTGCTGCGCACCACGTGCGACCTGACCGTGGTCTCCCTGGTCGGGGAGGCCGACCTCGCGGCCGTACGCCGAAACGCCGAGCTCCTCGACGACGAGAGGAACTATGCGAAGGCGCGGCGCTGGGCGAGCGAGATCCGGGCTCAGGCGCCCGATGCCACGGGGCTCGTATGGCAGTCCCGCCGGAACCGGCCCGAGAACGCCGTGGTGCTCTTCCACGATCGCTTCGACGACCGCCACGGCCGGGCCCTGGAGGTGCTGCCGGAGCGGGGTGTCGAGGACCTCGGATCCCCGGCGGGCCTCAAGGAGGTGAACCGGCTCCTCGACCCGTTGTGGGCGGAGGTGTCCGAGCCCATGGGGTGGTGACGCCCCGTACGGAGGACCGCCGGGCGTCCGCCCGCGGCTTGTCCGGCTGTGAAGGGTGATGTCATCGTGAGCCCATGGCCTTACCTCTTTCTGATGACACGTCACTTCTCGCTGAACTGAAGGAGGTCAGGCGCGCGGGACTGATCCGGCTGCGGGGGCGTGCGCTGCCCGGCCTGGAAGCGGCGGCGACGGCGGTCACGTCCGGCGGCGCCCGGCCGCCGGGGGCGCCGATAGAGGTGTTGCTGCGGAGTGCGGTGGCCCGCCTGGACGCGGGGACGCTGCGCACCGCCGCCGAGTACACCCTGGGCCTGGCCCAGGGAACCCGGGACTGGCCGGCGTCCTCCCGCCGTGCCAGGGCGGCCTCGGTCTACGGAGTGAGCGTCGAGCGGTTCCGCAAGGACCAGGAGGTGATGGTCCTGGACCAGGTTGCCGAGCAGATCGTGCGGCTGGCGGCGGACGCGGCCGCGGCCGCCGCCTCGCCCGGTGGGCCGGGCGGACCGGCGGGTCCCGTGGACGGGGGCGGGGCGGGCACCCATCGGTCCGTGCAGGTCCGGGCGGCCGGCCGGACCGTCGGCCTCACGGTGCACGTGCACCCCGTGGACCTGCTGCGCGACGTGGACGTGGTCGTCTCCCCGTCCAACGTCCACTTCGCGCTGCCCGAGGCCTACAAGTCGTCCATCGCCGCATCGCTGCGGCGGGCGGCCGCGGTGCACGGGATGACCGGTGAGCTCCTGGATGACCCGCTGCCCACGGAGCTGCATCGGTGGGCGGAGCGGCACGGCACTACGGGACGTGCGGTGCGGCCCGGCACGGTGGCGGCCACCGGGGCGGGTGCGCTGGCGGCGCAGGGCGTACGGCGCATCTACCATGCGGCGATCGCCGTGCCCCGGGCCGGGACCAACGACTACGACGTGCTGCCCGCCGATGTCACCCGGGCGGTGTCCCGGGTCCTGGCACTGCTGGCCGAGGAGCGCGACCGCCACGTACCGCCGCTGCGCTCGGTGTGCTTCCCGCTGATCGGCTCCGGCCGCGGCGGCCTGTCCTACGAGGTCAGTCTGGGTGCCGTGTGGGCGGCGGTGGAGGCGGAGCTGGCGCGCGGGGCGCGCTGGGACGTGCACTTCGTGGTGCGCACCCCGCAGGCCGCCGCGGTGGTGGAGCGCATCGCCGCCGGAATCCGCCCGGCGCACGACCAGAGGCCGACCGGCTGACCCGGTGCAATGGAGGGGCGCCCCGGTGCGCACGAGGGGCGCACCGGGGCCGCGCAAGGGGGGTGCGGGGGGATCATGGCCTGGGTAATCTTCGCTGTCACGACCATAGTTGACGATCTGTCACCTAGCGTGGGCGCATGAGCGGTGGGATGGAAGAGTGGGGGCACGGGGCGGCGGGCCGGGTGATCACCTGGCCCGATCCCGACGCGTACGTCCTGGTCGAAGGAGTGCTGCTGCGCATGCTCCCGGAGCCCCCGGGCGCGGCGCCGGGCACGGAGGTGGTCGTGAGGTACGAGGCCTCGCGGCATGTGCGCGTCGCCCGCGAGGCGGCCCGGACGGACCAGGGTGGGGTGTCGGGGGATGAGTGAGTACGGCTTCGGACTGGCGCAGGGCAATGACGAACGGCAGCCCGTCGTCCTGCTCCTCGACACGTCGGCCTCCATGGGACGCCCGGCCGGGAGTCCCCGGATCGACGAGCTCAGCCGGGCGCTGACCGGCTGGTTCGACGGGGTGCGGGCGGAGCCGAGGCTGCGTGCGCGGGTCGAGGTGTGCCTGATCACCTTCGACTCGCGGGTCCGGGTCTTCGACCCGGACCGGGAGCAGCTGGTTCCGGTCGAGGAAGCCGTGACCGACCGGCTCTTCGTACCGGTGGACCGGATGCGTCCGCCCCGGCTGGAGGCGTCCGGACTCACCCGGATGACGGAGGCCGTCGAGATCGCGCTCGACCTGGGGCGGGCGCGCCACCGGACGCTGCAGGAGCAACGGGTCCAGGTGCGCAGGCCGTTCCTGTGGGTGCTGACGGACGGGGCCCCGAGCGACGCCGACGGGGAGCGGATGGACCCCGCCGCCCTGGCCGGTACGGCGGAGAAGGTGCGGCGCGGCGAGGAGCGGGGCGAATGCGTGCTCCAGGCGATCGGCGTGAGCGGCGCCGACCTGGAGCTGCTGCGGGTCCTCGCCCCCAAGGGGGCGCTGATGCTGGAGGGCCTGGACTTCGGGCAGATCCTCGATCTGCTGTTCCAGAGCTCGGACCGGATCGGGGCGGTCCAGGCCGCCGACGAGATCCACGGACAGGTGGCCGACTTGGTGGAGCGCCAACGGCGCCTGCGCCTGCTCGACGAGCGGTACCGGTGATCGTCGCGGGGGCCGCGGTCCAGGGGACCGCGCACCTGGCCCGTGGGCAGGGCTGCCAGGACGCCTTCAAGGCAGTCGAGTTGGGCGGGACGGCGGTACTGGCCGTCGCGGACGGCGCCGGCGGCAGGGAGCGCAGCGCCCTCGGCGCGCACCTCGCCGTGGACGCCGCCTGCCGGATCCTGGCCGAGGACGTCCCCGGGGCGGGGGACGCTCCGGAAGTGTGGACCGGGTGGATCGCCAAGGCCGGCGCCAGGATCATCGGGGACTACCGGCGGGCGGTGGAGGGCGTGTTGTCGGCGGTGGCCGAGCCGTCGTCGCCCTCGGAACCGGTGGACGCCGGGGCGCTGGCCGCCACGCTGGCGGCGGCCGTCGTCCGGCCGCCCTGGGTGGCGTTCCTCTCGGTCGGCGACTGCTTCGGGACGGTACTGACCCGGGACCCCGACGGGCCCGGACCGGGCCGCGAGGAGCGCGAGCGGTGCCATCTGGTCCTGCCGCCGCCCGCTCCGGGCGCACCGGAGACGGTCTTCCTCTCGTCGCCCGGGGCCGCGCTGCGATTACGGTCCTTCGTGGTGTGGGAGCCGCGGCTGAGCGGGGTCGTGCTCGCCACCGACGGCTGTGCGGCCCTGACGCTCGACCACCCCTCCGTACGGGAACTCCCGCCTGAGGCGGGCCCGTTGCCCTCCGAGCGGTTCTTCTGCGGCCTCGCGGCCACGCTCCGCGCCAACGGCGGTGACGCCACACCCCTGCGCGCCCTGCTCTCCGGGCCCGGGGCGGCGCGGACCGGCGACGACCTGACGGTGCTCTGCGCTCTCACGGACGGCAGGTGACGATGGCCCTCACGGTGGTGTCCGACAGCGGACGCACATGGCACCTCACGCGGCAGATCGGCAGCGGCTCGGAAGGGGTCGTCTTCGCCGTGGACGACGCGCGCCCCCTGGTGGCCAAACTCGTCCTCGACCCGCCCGATCCCGCCGCCTACCGGCGCCGCATCGCCCGGCTGGTCCGGCAGCGCCGTCAGCCGCGTTCCGTCCGGCTGCTCGCGGGGGCGCCCGCGCGGGTCGCCTGGCCGATGGCCGGGGTCCGGGCCGGCGGGCCGGGCGGCGACGGCGTGGACGGCTACGTGATGACCGACATGCGCCACGCCCACCAGCCGTTCGCGTACCTGCTGACCCCGCAGGCCCGCCAGGTGCTGCTGCCCCGTGCGACGTGGGCCACCGCACTCGCCGCGGCCCTCTCGCTCGCCCGCCTCCTCGCGGACCTGCACGCCGAGGACTACGTGGTGGGCGACCTGAAGCCGGACAACCTCTGGGCGGACCCGCAGGGCAGGGTCGGCATTGCGGACGTGGACTCCTGGCAGTTCACCGACGGGGGCGAGACCTTCCCCGGGAGGATGGGCAGCCCGGGCCACACCGCGCCCGAACGGATCGGGGCACCGGCCGGTACCGCGCCGGACCGGGCGTCCGACGAGTTCGTCCTCGCCGTCCTCATCCACCAGTTGCTGATGTGCGGACTCCACCCCTTCGCCGGGCATCCCTCGGGGGGCGGCGACTACCTGTCGTACGACGACAACGTCCTGCACGGCCGGTGCCGACTGCTCGACCGGACCTCGGTGTACCTGCCCCGCTCCGCGCCGCCCGTCGACCTGCTCCCGCGCCGGCTCACCGCGCTCTTCCGGGCCGCGTTCGGCGGGATCCGGCCTTCCGCGGCGGCCTGGAGCGAGGCGTTGGCGGCGGAGTCGGACCCTTCGCGGCTCAGGACCTGCCGGCGGAACGCCCTGCACGTGCACACGGCGGAGCGGCCCTGGTGCCCCTGGTGCGACCTGGCCGAACGCGGGGCCGACGGCTATCCGGGGCCGGACCCGAGGTCGCGTACGGACGGGGTGGCGGCGGGCGCAGGGGGCGCGAAGGGCGCGGAGGGCGGGACGGACCCGAAGGGCGCGGGGGGCGGGACGGGTACGAGGGACCGGAAGGACGCGAAGGACGCGAAGGACGCGAAGGACGCGAAGGGCGCGCAGGACGTGCAGGACGTGCAGGACGTGCAGGACGGTAAGGACGCGAAGGGGACGGAGGGCGCGGCATGGCAGAGGTGACCGGGCTCTCGGTGGCGCGGCGGCTCGACCGCTGCACCGTCCTCGGCCCGGGGGTCAGGGCCGTGATCTGGGTGCAGGGCTGCCCGCTGCGCTGCCGGGGCTGCGTGGCCGCGGAGACGCTGCCCTTCGAAGGGGGCACCGCCCACACCGTGGAGGAACTCACCGACTGGCTCTGCGGGTTGCCCGACATCGAAGGCGTCACCCTCTCCGGCGGCGAACCCTTCAGCCAGGCGGCGGAGCTGGCCTCGCTGCTCGACACCGTGCGGGCGCGGCGCCCCGAGCTCAGCGCGATGGCCTACTCCGGATTCCGGTACGAGGCCCTGCGCCGGGGCGGCCCCGACCGGCAGGCACTGCTGCGCCGCCTGGACCTGCTCGTCGACGGCCCCTACGTGGCGTCCCGACAGCACGGTCTGCGCTGGCGCGGCTCCGCCAACCAGCGCATCATCGCGCTCACCGGCCGCTACGCGGACGTGGGGACGGAGCCCGACCACAGCGCGGGCGTCGAACTGTCCCTGGAAGCCGACGGATCACTGTCCTGGGCCGGAGTGCCGCCGACTCCCGGCTTCCGTGAGGGGCTCGAGGAACGACTCGCGGCACGGGGCTTCGTCCTGCGCGCCGAGGAACGGAGGGAAGCATGAGCGGATCACCGAAGTACAGCACCGTGTCGGTCGCGCCGGCCTACGCGCGGATCGAGGCGCAAAGGCGCCGTGCCCGGGAGGCCGCCCGCCGGCGGCTGGAGGCGCAGCGTGCCCGGGAACGGGCCGAGCGTGCCGCCCAGCGGGCCCGGGAAGTCGCCGCCCGCCGGGAGCGGGCCAGGGCGGAGGCCGGGCGCCGGGAGGCGGAGCTCGCCCGGCGCCGGTCCGAGCAACAGGATTCCCACGCCGCCCGGGTCCGCCGGGAGCAGGCCGACGCCGACGTGCGCCGGCTGGCCGAGGTGCGCGGGCTGCTGGGCCGGGCCCGCGCCGAGGACTCCGGGGTGCACGTGCTGCGCGAGCGCCTGGACCTGCTCCAGAGCCGCGTGGAGCGGGGCGAGGACCCCGGCCGGGACATCGAGGAACTGCGCGGCCGGGTCGTCCTGCTCGCCGAGGAGGCGGAGGCTTCCGGCCGGAACGCCGACCACGGTGCCGTCCTGGCCGGGCTGGAGGAACGGCTCGCCGGGATCGGGCCCCAAGCCCGTGAAAGCGACCCCGAGGGACACCGGCGCTGCCTCGACCTGCTCGCCGAGTTGCGTGCCACGGCCGGACCCGGTGAGCAGACGCGGTTCCAGGCGATGCTCGGCACCGCGGAGCACGCACTCACCCGGCATGCCGCGACCGTCGGGGAGCGGGCCGCCCGGGAACGCCGTCGGGCGGAGCAGGCCCGGGAGGCGCAACTGCAGGCGGAAGAGCGCGCGTCCGAGCAAGAGGCGGCACGGCAGGCCGCGCTGGAGGACGAACAGGAGCGCGTGACGGCGATCCTCGCCGAGGCCACGGACCGGCTCGGCGTCGTACGGCAGTCCGTGGGAGAGGCGGCGGCCGAGGCCCGGGAGCTCGGCGCCCCCGAACTCGCCGAGCGCATCGAGGCGGCGCTGACCGCCGTCACGAGCCCGCTCGCGGCGGGCGCGCCGGCGGAGGCGCTGACGGCGGTCGCGGCGCTGGAGGAGCTGCTCGTCGACGCGGAAGCCCGGCTGGACGAACTGCAGTTGGCGTACGCACGCCGGATGGATCTCGCGCAGGCGCTGCAGGACGCCATGATCGGCGAGGGCTTCGCCTTCACCGGGGGAGCGGAGCGGGCCGGAGAGCTGCTGCTCAGCTTCGAGCGTCCGACCGGAGCGACGTACCAGACCACGATCACCACGGACGGCGGCGGCACCCCCGTCCTCGTCTACCAGGTCGACGGCGAGCCCGATGTCACCCTCAGCCCGGATCCGGAGGTCGCCGTGTGCGACCGCACCGAGGACCTCCTGGTGCGGGTGCACGAGGCCATCGTCGAAGGGGACGGCTTCGTTCCCGGGGACCTCACCTGGCAGGGCAAGCCGCCGGGCCCGCGGGGCAAGAGGCTGACGGACACGGGGCAGGTGCCGGACACGGAGGAGTGGAGTTGGACCGGGTGAGCACCGTCGGCTGGGTGAAGCAGGGCGACGCCGGCGGCGCGGGACGCCCCTCGCGTACGGAGCGTCCGGGCGGGCCCGCCGGGGACGGGCAGCCGGTGGTCGCGGACGGCATGATGCCGCTGTGGGCGGTGTCCCTCGACTGGGAACTGAGGCGCGGGCGCCAGGTGATCCTCAACGGTCAGATCAGGGACCGCTGGTGGTTCGCGGACCGGCCGGCCTCCTTCCGCGAGGTGGTCGCCGGTCTGCTCGAAGCGCGCGGCGCCGAGGTCGTCGGCTGGTGGGATCCGGTGGGCGGGCTCGTCTTTCCGCTGGACGGCCACGCCGAGCGCTTCGACGAGCTGCGCGAGGGGCGGTCCTCCGAGCGCGCCCGGACCCCGGGCGGGGCTGCCACTCCGGGCGGGGCCTCCATCCCGGACGGGGCCTCCATCCCGGGCGGCGCGTCCGGGACCGGTACGCCCGCGGACGCCGCGGGAGCGCGGCCGCCACAGGGGCGGGGTGACGGGGAAGGGCCGTCCGACGGCGCGCCGGACGCGACCGCCCGCGCCCGGCGCGGAGACGAGCGGGACCGGGGCCGCGAACGCCTGCTCGCGCCGCGGCAGTCGGGCCGGCCCCGCTCCTTCGAGGACGTCGTCGCCACCGTGCACCGCCTGGTGGCCCTGCCCGACGCGGCGGTCGCCTTCGTCTTCGAGGACGTCGATCACCACCTGCCGCCCGGCCACCCCGAATCGCACCTGGGCTACTTGAGGCTGCGCGCCGCGATGACGGACGCCGTGACCCCGCGCTCCGCCGCGGGCCCGGCCCCGCACGCGCGCAACGCGGTGCTGTGCGCGGTGGGTGATGTCGGGCGGCTGCCCGGCTGGTTCCACCTGGAGGACCCGAGGGTCGCCGCGCTCCACATCGGCCCGCCCGACCCCAGTGAACGGCGGCTGTGGCTCACCTGGCTGCTCCGCACCTTCAACGGGGCGCACGAGTCCTCGCGCGCCGATCTCGAAGCCCTCGTGGGAGCCACCGACGGCATGCTGGGCTGGGACATCGAGTCCCTCGCCAGGACCTCGTGGATGCGCAACGCGCCCTTGGGGAAACCGGACAAGCTGCTGGAACTGCACCGGCTCAACGTGAGCGTCGACCCGTGGACCCAGCTCGACCGGGAGACGGTCGCGGGTGCTGCCGGGGTCCTCGGCTCCCGGGTGGTCGGCCAGAGCGTGGCCGTGAACGCCGTGGCCTCCGCCCTCCAGTCCGCCTTCGTGGGCGTCGACTTCGGCAGTTCGGGGACCGCGCGTCCCCGGGGCGCCTTCTTCTTCGTCGGACCGACGGGCGTCGGAAAGACCGAACTCGCCAAGGCGGTGGCCGAGTTGATGTTCGGCGATCAGAGCGCCTACGCCCGCTTCGACATGAGCGAGTACCAGCAGGAGCACGCCGCCGAACGCCTGGCCGGCGCACCGCCCGGCTACATCGGCCACGAGCAGGGGGGCGAGCTGACCCGCCGCGTGCAGGAACGGCCTTTCAGCGTGCTGCTCTTCGACGAGATCGAGAAGGCCCACCCCAAGGTGCTGGACAAGTTCCTGCAGATCCTGGAGGACGGCCGGCTCACCGACGGCCGGGGCCAGACGGCGTACTTCTCCCAGTGCCTGATCATCTTCACCTCCAACACGGGCGCGGATCAGGTCCGGAGCCTGCTGGAGGAGCGCGACCAGCTTTCGTACCCCCGGCTGGAGGCGCACTTCACCCGCGCCGTGGAGGAGAAGTTCCGGCAGATCGGCAGGCCGGAGATCTACGGCCGGCTCAAGCCGGGCGTCGTCGTCTTCGACATGCTGCGCCCCGAGCACGTCGCCAGGATCGCCGACCGGCTGCTCGGAGAGCTTGCCGAGTCGGTCCGGGAGCGCCACCGCGTGGAGCTGGTTCCCGACACGGACACCCTGTACCCGTGGATCACGGAGCGGATGTCGGATCCCGGGCACCAGGCCTACGGCGGGCGGCAGATCCGCAACGAACTGGAACTGGTGCGCTCGGCCGTCGTCGGCCATCTGCTGGCGAACCGTCCGGAGCCGGGCAGCCGGATCCGGGTCGGTGTCGGGGCCGACGGCCGGCCGTGGGTCACCGCCGACGGCGCGGGGCCGTTCGCGGGCGAAGGGAGCGTACGGTCATGATCGCCATCGACCTGGGACACCGCTTCGGGCGGGTCGCGCGGGTCGGCCCCGACGGCCTGCCGGAGGTGACCACGACCCGGCTCGCCGGTGTGGACGGCGTCCTCGACCCGGTCCGGGCCCTGCCCCTGCTGATCGGATCAGCCCCGCAGGAGGAGGGGGTCCACGGGGTGGAACCGGACGGTACGGCCGCTCTCGGACTCCCCGTGTCGGGCGGGCGGGAGGACGAGCTGCGGTACGCGGTGGAGCGCTGCGGGCTCGAGGTCGGACGCGTCGTACCGGAGCCCGTGGCCGTGGCCCTGCACTACGGGGCCGTCGCGCAGGGCGTGGACCACACGGTCCTGGTCTGCGACCAGGGGGCGACCACCCTGGACCTGAGCGTCCTGGCCATCGCCCCCGACCTCACCGTGCACGTGGTCCGCTGCCTCGGCCTCCCGCTCGGCGGCGACGACTGGGACGCGGCGGTCGCCGCCGAACTCGCCGGCCGCCTGCCGGACGGCGTGGACCCGCTCGGCGCGGCCGAGGTCCTGCGCCGGGCGCTCGGCGACGCGGACGCCGTCACCGAGACCGTGGAGGACGCCGATGGCGGCCGGCATGCGCTGACCCTGGACCGGAGCGACTTCGAGCGGGCGGTGACGCCCCTGCGGGAGCGCCTGCTCGCCGCCGTCGCGGAGCAGCTCGGCACCGCGGAACCGGCCGTGGACACGGTGCTGCTGGCCGGCGGGATGGGCGCCGAGCCCGGCCTGCGGACCGGGATCGAGGCCCTCCCGGCCGCGCAGGGCCTCACGGTGCGCTGCGATCGCCCCGAACTCGCGGTCGCGCTCGGGTTGTTGGAGCTGCAAGACTTCGGAGTGCTGCGCGTCGTCACCGCATCCGCCGGGAGGCCGGCACGGGCGGAGGCCGGGTACGCCGGCCGGGACTCCGGGTACCCGCGCGCGGAGACCGGCCGCCCCGGCGGGGACACCCGGTACGCGGGCGGCCTCGAGTCCGTGGACACCCTCCTGGACCCCGAACCCGCCGGCGCGCCGACGGACCCGGAGCCCCGCACCGGGCGTCCCCCGGTTGAGGACCCCGAGCCCGCCCCGCGGCAGGGCGGCGGGCGGGCCGGGCAGGAGGGCGCCTTCGCACCCCCCGAGCCCGAAGCGGCCGGGCCGCAGCCGCACGCCGACTCCGCGCACGCCGAGTCCCCGCACGCCCCGTACGCCGAGTCCGCATACACCGAGTCCGCGCACGCCCCGTACGCCGAATCCCCGTACACCGAGCCCCCGTACGCCGAATCCCCGACGGCCGGACCCGCGTCCACCGATGCCCCCGGCTCTCCGGAGGCCTCGCCGCCGCCCCCGCCGAGCGCTCACCACCCCGAGCCCGAGCCCCGCTCCGAGCCCCACCACGAGACCGACCCCGAGGACGGCTCCCCGGCCCCGCCCGGCCGGGATCCGTACGACGCCACGGCCGAGGACCCGCCGCGTTCGCCCGTCGAGCCGCGGACCCTGTTCGCGGTCCCGGTGGGCCAGCTCCAGTACGTCCGGCGCGGGGACCACCTCCTCGTGCTGTGGGCGTGGCCCGAGGGGGCGCTGAGCGCCCGGGTGCGCTGGCGCCGGGAGGGGAACGCCTCCGGGGCCGCCGCGGGCGCGGGGGACACCGTGTGCCGTCGCCGGGTGTACGAGCACGACGGCGGCTTCGACCTGGCCGTCGGCAACGGGGCCGTCACCCTCACCGTGGAGGCCCTGGTGGCGGATCTCGGCGAGGACTGCGAAGGAGCGTCCTCGCTGCTCATCCCGGCCGCCCCGACGGTCGTCTCGTACGAGCCGAGCGTGCGCCGCCGCCTCAAGGGCCGGGTGGCCTCGGTCACCTTCACCTCCGAGGACGGCTGCGACCTGCCCGGGCTGCGCATCGTCCACAGCCTCGGCCGCTTCCGCCCCACCAGTACGGCCGAGGGCACCGTCCTGCACGAGGTGCCCGCACAGCGGCTGTCCGCAGCCACCCCCCTGACCGTGGAGTTCCCGCTGCCCGCCACCCGCGGCCCGTCCTGGCTGGTCTGCTTCCCGGCGCACGCGGACGCGGGCACCGACCTCGGTATCGACATCCGCCCGACGGCGCTGCACAGACTGCGAGTCACCTGATGGCCAAACGCCTCATCTGCCCCTACTGCTACGAGAACTTCGCCCCGCGCGAGATCCGATTCCGCTGCCACAGCCGGCTGAGCCGGACGGGAAAGCAGTGCGAGCGGCGCCGCGACCAGGTGCTCGATCAGCGGAAGGGACCGCGCCGCAGCCACGACCTCGGACCGGACTTCGCCGCCGACGGCCGCAAGCCCACGGCCGTCTGCCCGGACTGCGACGGAGAGACCACCTACCGGATCTGCCCGGTCTGCCACTCCGAACTGCCCGTCCAGTTCGGCATGATGGACAATCGTCTGATCGCCATGGTCGGTCCGAAGGCCTCCGGCAAGACCGTCTACATGACCGTGCTGCTCCACGAGATGCGCAACCGGATCGGAGAGGCCTTCGGAGCGGCCCTGATGGGCTCGGACGACGAGACGATGCGGCGCTTCAGCTCCGACTACGAGGACCGCCTCTACCGCGACAACCAGATGTTCCCCGGTACCCAGACGGCCTCCACCAACCTCAACCGGGTGGACCCGCTGGTCTTCCGCTTCGGCCTGCGCCGGCGCACGCTGCTCGGCGAACGCCCGCAGCACACCGTCCTGTCCTTCTTCGACACGGCCGGCGAGGACTTCAACTCCCGGGAGAACGTGGAACTCAACACCCGCTATCTGGCCGGTGCCGACGGCATCGTGCTGCTGCTCGACCCGCTGCAGATGCCGGGCGCCCGCGACAACGCCCTGCCCGGCACCCCGCTGCCGGGCAGCGAGGGGCTCGACCCGCCCATCAACGTCCTCTCCCGGGTGACCAACCTGCTGCTCGCCCGCGGTTCCGGCCGGGCCGCCCAGAAGATAGACATCCCGATCGCCGTCGTCTTCTCGAAGATGGACGCCTTCTGGCACCTCCTCGATGCCGGCAGTCCGCTGCGCGACCACGTGCCCGCGCGGGACCGCTTCGACGTGGGCGACAGCCTGAACGTCCACGAGGAGGTGCGCCGGCTCCTCAAGGACTGGGACGGCGTGCCGATCGACCACCTGCTGGACAACCACTACTCCCGCTACCGGTACTTCGGGGTCTCCGCGCTCGGCCGCCACCCCACCACCGACGCACGGGTCGCCGCCACCGGCATCCAGCCGTACCGGGTGGCAGACCCCCTGCTGTGGCTCCTGAGCGAGTTCGGTTCGGTGCCGAAGGCGGGCCGGGGATGAAGCACTTCCAGCAGCTCTACTACACCTCCTGTGAGCACGGGCTCAGCGGGTTCTCCGGCTTCCAGTTCAACGCCGTCAGCCCGGGCGTCACCGCGGGCACCCGGCAGGCCGTGGAGGCCCTGGCCGGGTACGAGCCGCCCCGCTCCCTGGCGGAGTCGGACACGCCGGAGCTGCTGGAGCGCTGCCCGGTCAACCTCTGCTACCGGCCCTACGACCGGGACGGGCGCCGCGCCACCGCGCTGTGCGTGCGGTACGTGGGCCGCGACTCCGCCCGCCGCTTCGGCAACTACTTCGCCCACGCCCTGCACAGCGAGGACTTCCGGGAGGCCGCGGGCGGGATGCTCGGGATCGAGCTGTGGAACTCGCCCGTGTGGACCCGTACGGTGGCCCCGGCCACGGAGATCCCGGCGCTCGCGGCGCCCGCGCCCGGACCGCTCGATGTCCGGGCCGTGGCCGAGTTCCTGCGCGGGCATCCCCACGCGGCCCGGCTGCCGGAGCTGCTGGCCGCCGTGTTCGCCGCGCTCACCGAACACGGCTCGGTGGTGGTGGTCGACCGCGACACCGAACGGATCGCGCGCTGGTTCGCCGCCGTCTCCTACCTGCTGCCGCCCCCGCTCGCCCGCGGGCTGTCCTTCGCCACCTACGTCTTCCGTCCGGGCCGGAGCCGGCTGCATCTGATCGGCACCGTGCCGGAGGCGCAGCTCGCCTTCGGCACGGACGACGAAGCGGCCTACACCGTCTTCGACTTCTCGCGGGGCGTCTTTCCGGAGGTGCCCGTCAGCGACCTGGTCCGCCTCCTCACCAGGATCGGCGTCGAGTCCGTCCGGCTCGTCTGGTCCTGGACGGCCGACTACACGCGGGGCGGGGAGGAGACGCCGGACGACTGGCACGCCCCCGTCGCCGCAGCGGCCTGCGCGGGCGGCATCACGCTCACCAGGGCCGACGCCCACGCCGTGATCGACTGGCTGGCCGGGGCCGACCACCTGGGCGCACTCGGGGCGACCGTCGCGGACGACATCCACCGCAAGCACCGGGACCTAGACGACGGCCGGCTGGCCATGCTGAGCTCGGCCGCGAAGGCCGGAGGCGACATCGGCGTGCACCGGGAGATCGAGGGGAAACTGCACGCGGCGCGGATGCGGGCCTACATCCGCGCCGCCGGGAACGCCGCCCCGCCGGTGCCGATCGACGACCCGACGACGCGCGAACGGGCCACCGCCCTGTGGGAGCGGCTCGCGGCGGAGGCGCGGACCCCCCGCGAGCGGACCCGACTGCTGCTCTGGGCCGTCGGCGCCCGCCTCTCCCTGACACGGGAGGCCGTGGAGCGGGCGACCCTGGGCCTGGCTCACGCGCTGCTCGCTTCGAGTACCGACGACCTGCTCGACGAGGTGTCCGAACTCCTGCGCGTCCTGCCGGCGATGCGCGAATCCCTGGCCGCGGCGGTGGAGGAGGTACTGAAGGGACGCTCCGGCCAGGAGCAGGTGCTGTCGCACTTCCCCGCCAATCTCCTGCGCGAAGCCGACCTGGCGGACCGTCCTCTGGTCCTGGAGCACCACCTGCGGGCGAGGGCCGAACGCATGCGCTCGGACACGGTTCCGATCATGTTCAAGATCCTGAAGATCCGGGGTCGGACGTCGCCCGACGAGGAGCTGGTGAGCGCCCTCTGGCACCCTTCGCGGACCTGGTCCCACGAGGAAGCGGCCTGGATCGCCAGGCTGCTGCCCGCCGCGGAACCGGTGGACGAGGCGGTCGGCGCATGGTTCCGCCGCGCGCTGGGCCAGGACATCCAGGAGGAGGAGTCACTGGAGGCCTGCCTGCGCCTGTGCGGGCTGCTCGCCGACCCGGGCCGCTTCGCCTGGCTGCCCGCGGACGTGGGGGAGCGCGTACGGGTCGCCCTCGATCTGAACAGGGTCCTCCGTGAGGCCGTCGAGGCCACGGACCTGCTCGCGGCCTTCGAGGTCCCACCGAAGCTCAGATGGTCCGCGACGCTCGCGCTCACGAGCCTGTGCCTGGTGCCCGCCATGCTGTGGCTGCCTGCCGACATCGCGCGACTGCGGGGCCGGCTGCGGGAGTTGAGTGACCGTGACCTGGACCGCTACCTGTCGGACGTGTACCGCAGGGTCACGGGCGGCGAGGGGATCGGCGACGTACTGCTCAGCCATGTCGCCACCGCGGCCACCCTGTCGCGGAGGTCTCTGCGCACCCATGCCCAACTGGAGCTCGTGACGGCGATCCGCTCCCATCCCGCCGCACACTGGCGCCTGGCGGACCTGGCACGTCTGGAGGCGGCGGTACGGCCCCACCAGCCCGGACTCGCCGACCACTACGCCGAGGACGCCGAGGCCCGGCGCAGCAGCCCGCAGCGCCGGCCGCGCAGGGTCTGGCCCTTCGGCCGCCACACGGAGCCCGCCGCCGCGGATCCTCCCGGCGCGAGGGCGTCCGCGCCTTCGGCGCCCGATGCGGCGAGTCCCGACACGTCCCGGAAGAAGAGTTCCGACAAGTCCCGGAAGGAGAAGGGACAGTGATGCGTCATGGATGAAATCATCTCCTTCGTCCTCGTCCCCGCCCTCTACCTCCTCGGGCTCGGCGCGTTCCTGCCCTTCGTCCCGGTCATCGCCGCCCTGCGCGGCCTCGCCCTGGTGATGCAGGTGCTCGCCGGGTACGGACGCACGGTGGTCGGCGTCGTGCACCGGCGCACCCCCGAGTTCCAGACGATCGCCCCCTACCGTCCGCAGGACGAGCAGGTGAAGGCGTACCGCAACTACTTCTTCGGACCGGCCTTCCGCGACCTGCGCCAGATCCTCGTGCTGGAGCGCCGGTCGTACGTCAGGACGGTCGGCGACTCCTTCCGGGCCGTGACCTCGAGTCAGTTCACCGCTCCCGCGCGCAACCGGGCCTTCACCGTGCCGTACGGGCTGGCGCTGTACCTGGGACTCTGCACGGGCCTGGTGGTCGCCCTGCCGCCGCTCGCCGTGCTGCTGGGCCTGCACGCCGTGGTCATGGGCCTGCTGGCGGGCGGGGCCCGGCTCCTCGCCGGTGCGCTGCGGGCCGTCGACCGGGCGGTGCTGTGGGTGAAGCACCTCCGCACGGGCATGCTGTGCCCGCACTGCTTCGAACGCGTCCCCTATCCCGCGTACGACTGCCCGCGTCCCACCTGCCGGCGGCGGCACGCGGACATCCGCCCCGGCACGTACGGCATCTTCCGGCGGCGCTGCCAATGCGGACAGCGCATGCCGACCCTGCTGATGCTGATGAGCCGGGACGCGCGGCTCCAGGCGTACTGCGTCCACCCCCACTGCGGAAAGCCGATGAACACGGACGCCGGCCACATGCCCGAGGTGGTGATACCGCTGATCGGCGGACGGGCGGCGGGCAAGACGCAGCTGATGGCGGCCATGCTGCTTTCCCTGGAGCGCGCGGCGGCGAACGGCGGGCCGGCGCTCACCCTCGCCGACGAGGAGTCGGAGGCCAACTACCAGGTGCTGCGCGAGGTGCTGCGGATGCGCGGGAACACCCGCGCCACCCAGAAGGCCCTGCCCCGGGCGCACTCGTTCGTCCTCGGCGGCGGCCGCTCCCGGCGGCTGGTCCACCTCTTCGACACGGCCGGTGAGCGGTTCGTCGACCGCGAGGAAACCGACGCGCTGCGCTACGCGCGGGCCGCGCGCACCTTCGTCTTCGTCCTCGACCCGATGGCGGTGAAGGAGTTCTGGACCGCAACGGACCCGGCGCCGGGTCCCCTGTTGGACCGCACCCTCGGCTCCACGGTCGATCCCGAGGAGGTCTTCGCCCGGTCGGTCCAGGCGGTGGCCGCGATGGGCGCCCCGCTGAAGCGCGCCCGCCTGGCGGTCGCGATCAGCAAGACGGACCTGCTCGCCGAGCACGGCCTGGTACCGGCCGGCCTCGACGGCAGCGAGGCGCGGACCTGGCTCTGCGAGGTGCTCAGCCTGCAGAGCCTCGTCAGTGCCATGGAGCTGCACTTCCAGGAGGTCCGGTTCTTCCGCACCGCCGCCGTGGCGGACGAGGACGCGCGCGTGGACGACAGCATCGAAGGGTTCACCGAATGGTGCCTGCAGGGGTGAGCGGATGTGCCGCGGATATGCCTTGGATGCGTGGCTCGACGGCCGGATAGCCTGGGGAAATGCTCACAGAAGTGATCGCGACCCGTTACGTCACGCCTCTGCGGGAGGGCGGCTCGCTCCCCGGAATCGTGGAAGCCGACGATCTCGGCACGTACGTCATGAAGTTCACCGGAGCCGGCCAGGGTCGCAAGACCCTGGTCGCCGAGGTCATCTGCGGCCGCCTGGCCCAGCGGCTGGGGCTGCGCGTCCCCAGGCTGGTGCAGATGCAGCTGGACCCGGTCATCGGGCTCGGTGAGCCCGACCAGGAGGTCCAGGAGCTGCTCAAGGCCAGCGGCGGGCTGAACCTCGGGATGGACTACCTCCCCGGCTCCATCGGCTTCGACCCGCTCGCCTATCAGGTGGACCCCGTCGAGGCGGGGCGCGTGGTCTGGTTCGACGCACTGATCAACAACGTCGACCGGTCCTGGCGCAACCCGAACATGCTGGTCTGGCACGGGGACCTCTGGCTCATCGACCACGGCGCCACCATGATCTGGCACCACAACTGGCCCACCGCCGAGAGCGCCGCCGCCAAGCCCTACAACGCCTCCGACCACGTACTGGCCCCGGTCGGCCCGGACATCGCCGCGGCGGCGGCCGCGCTCGCACCGCTGGTCACCGAGGAGCTGCTCACCGAGGTCGCCGCCGACGTGCCCGACGAGTGGCTGGTCGACGAGCCGGGCTTCGACTCCACCGACGCGCTGCGCCGCGCCTACGTGGAGGCCCTGCTGCCGCGCGCGGCCACGATCCACGAGAGGATCACGATGGAGGCCGAGGCGAAGGTCCGGTCGGGTCCGCCCGGCTGGCTCGCCGACCGCCTCGACCCCCGTCCCCGGAAGATGAAGAGCGACAGCGAGTGATCAAGCGGGACGTGTTCGAGTACGCGGTGGTGCGTGTGGTGCCCCGGATGGAGCGCGGCGAGTGTTTCAACGCCGGCGTGATCGTCTACTGCCGGGCGCGGTCCTACGTCCGCGCGCGCACCCACCTCGACGAGGCCAAGCTCCTCGCCCTGGACCCGAAGGCCGACGTGGCCGGGGTGCGGGCCGCCCTGCGCGGGGTCGAGGGCGTGTGCGCGGGCGGCGAGTCCGCCGGCCAGGCCGCGGGTGACGATGCGGGGCGGCGGTTCCGGTGGCTGATCGCGCCGCGCAGCACGGTGGTGCAGCCGGGCCCCGTCCACACGGGACTGACGGCGGACCCCGCCGCCGAGGTGGAGCGGCTGCTGGACCTGCTGGTCCGGTAGTCGGCCGGATCTGCTCCCCGTTGACACGGAGTGCCAGGGCTCCTAGCGTCTCCTCAGCTGAAGCTACTAAGCGGTTGCTCACCCATGAGGGGCCGCTTTTCCGAGGGCGAGGAGATCCAGCATGTCCACCACCGAGCAGCGCGTCGCGATCGTGACCGGGGCGGCCCGGGGCATCGGCGCCGCCACTGCCGTACGCCTGGCCGCCGAAGGCCGGGCGGTCGCCGTCCTCGACCTGGACGAGGCGGCCTGCAAGGACACCGTGGAGGCGATCACGGCGGCCGGCGGCACGGCCGTCGCGATCGGCTGCGACGTCTCCGACAGCGCGCAGGTGGAGGCGGCCGTCGAACGGGTGGTGACCCTGCTCGGCGCCCCGACCATCCTCGTCAACAACGCGGGTGTGCTGCGGGACAACCTGCTCTTCAAGATGAGCGACACCGACTGGGACACCGTCATGAACGTGCACCTGCGCGGTGCGTTCCTGATGTCGAAGGCCTGTCAGAAGCACATGGTCGCGGCCAAGTTCGGCCGGATCGTGAGCCTGTCCAGCAGCTCGGCGCTCGGCAACCGCGGCCAGGCCAACTACTCGGCGGCCAAGGCGGGCCTGCAGGGCTTCACCAAGACCCTGGCCATCGAGCTCGGCAAGTTCGGCATCACCGCGAACGCCGTCGCCCCCGGTTTCATCGTCACCGAGATGACCGCCCACACGGCCGCCCGGGTCGGCATGGACTTCGATGACTTCCAGGCCGCGGCCGCCACCCAGATCCCGGTGCAGCGCGTCGGGCGCCCGGACGACGTGGCCAACGCGATCGCCTTCTTCACCGGCGAGTCCGCCGGCTTCGTTTCCGGCCAGGTCATGTACGTGGCCGGCGGCCCGCTCAGCTGACGAGAGGCAGGCGCACGCTATGACGTACGACGGAACGGACAGCGGCAAGGTCGCGCTGATCACCGGTGCGAGCCGGGGCATCGGCTACGGCATCGCCGAGGCCCTGGTGGCGCGGGGTGACCGGCTCTGCATCACCGGCCGGAACGAGGAGGCCCTCAAGGAGGCCGTCGAGCGGCTCGGTGCGGACCGGGTGATCGCGGTCGCGGGCAAGGCGCACGACGAGGCCCACCAGGCCGTCGCCGTGGAACGCACGATGGAGGCCTTCGGCCGCGTCGACTTCCTGATCAACAACGCGGGCACCAATCCGGTCTTCGGGCCGATCGCGGACCTGGACCTCGGGGTCGCCCGCAAGGTCTTCGAGACCAACGTGATCTCGGCGCTCGGCTTCGCCCAGCGGACCTGGCACGCCTGGCAGAAGGAGAACGGCGGGGCGATCGTCAACATCGCCTCGATCGCCGGCGTCTCCGCCTCGCCCTTCATCGGGGCGTACGGGATGAGCAAGGCGGCCATGGTCAACCTGACGCTGCAGCTCGCCCACGAGATGGCGCCGGGGGTCCGGGTCAACGCGATCGCGCCCGCGGTGGTCAAGACCAGGTTCGCGCAGGCGCTCTACGAGGGCCGGGAGCAGGAGGCCGCTGCGGCGTACCCGCTGGGCCGCCTCGGGCTTCCGGAGGACATCGGAGGGGCCGCCGCGTTTCTTACATCTGCACAAGCGGAATGGATCACGGGACAAACTCTCGTCGTAGACGGGGGAATGTTCCTTAATGCCGGGGTGCATTGACCGATAATCGGACGCATTTGCCTCCGAAGGGGAGGCAAATGCGTACCGAATGGGTACTAAATCGGTCAAGTGCCGCACGAAACCTACCCATTGGTTTCGTGATGCTCTGCGGTAGGGTCTGCCGCACCCCTGGCTGATCGAGGAGCGTGCACGTGTTCAACCGGACCAGATGCCTGCAGATCACTGCGGCCCTTGCGTCCATATCCCTGCTCTCAGGATGCGGCCTGTTCTCGGACGACGGCGGCAATGGAGAACAGCGGATTGTCGTCGGAACGACGAGCGCACCCACGACCCTCGATCCCGCCGCGGCCTGGGACGGCTCCTGGGAGCTCTACCGGAACGTCTACCAGACCCTGCTGGCGTTCCCCACGGGTGCCACCAAGCCCCAGCCGGACGCCGCCTCGAACTGCGAGTTCACCGACTCCGGGAACGAGTCGTACCGCTGCACCGTGCGCAAGGGCCTGAAGTTCTCCGACGGCGAGCCGCTCGACGCCAAGGCCGTCAAGCACTCCCTGGACCGGATCAAGACCATCGACGCCCCGTCCGGCCCCAAGGCCCTCTTCGGCAGCCTCGACAAGATCGAGACCCCGGACGCGCAGACGGTGGTCTTCCACCTGAACACCCCGGACGCCACCTTCCCCTTCGTGCTCGGCTCCCCGGCCGCCTCGCTCGTCTCGCCGAAGCAGTACCCGGCCGACAAGCTGCGCGAGGGCGACAAGGTGACCGGCTCCGGCCCGTACACCCTGGAGTCGTACAAGGAGGCCGGCGAGGCGGTCCTGAACCGCAACGAGAGCTACAACGGCTTCGCCAACCGCCGCAACGGCGGGGTCACCATCCGTTACTTCGCGGACTCCAAGAAGATGATCGCGGCCCTCAAGGGCAAGGAGATCGACGCGACCTACCGCGGCCTCTCCGCCGACGAGGTCAAGGACCTCCAGGCCCCCGCCTCGCACGACGCGGGCGTCCAGGTCGTCGAGAACGTCGGCTCGGAGATCCGCTACCTGATCTTCAACCCCACGGACCCGCAGGTCGCGAAGGTCGAGGTGCGTCGGGCGATCGCCCAGATCGTCGACCGCGGGGCGCTCGTCTCGAAGGTCTACCAGGGCACCGCCGAGCCGCTCTACTCGATGGTCCCCAAGGGGGTCGTCGGCCACAAGACGCCGTTCTACGACTCCTACGGCCAGCCGGACGTGGCCAAGGCCAAGAAGGCCCTCAAGGACGCCGGGATCCCCACGCCGGTGAACCTGACCTTCTGGTACACCACCGACCGCTACGGCGCCTCCACCGCGGACGAGTTCACCGAGCTCAAGCGTCAGCTCGACGAGAGCGGACTCTTCAAGATCACCCTGCGCGGGCAGCCCTGGAAGGACTTCCAGGCCGGCTACAAGAAGGGCGAGTACCCCGTCTTCGGCCGCGGCTGGTTCCCCGACTTCCCGGACCCCGACAACTTCATCGCGCCGTTCGTCGGCAAGGAGAACGCGGTCGGCACCCCGTACGAGACCGCGGAGATCCTGAACGTGATCCTGCCCAAGTCCCGCCGCGAGAGCGACCGGTCGGCCGGCATCCACGAGTTCGAGAAGGCCCAGCAGATCTTCGCCGACGACGTCCGGCTGCTGCCCCTGTGGCAGGGCAAGCTGTACGTCGCCGCCCGCGACGACATCGCCGGCGCCGAGCGGGCGCTCGACCCGCAGACCGTCATGCAGCTGTGGGAGCTGTACCGCAAGACCAGCTGGTAGCAGGCCCGTACACCGCCCGCCCGTCCGCACCGCCCACCCCGGCGGGGCGGGCGGGCGTCGCGTTGTCAGTGGCCACCGGTAAGTTCTGGACCAGTCGCGCGAAGCAGTTGCGCGAGCGCGCAGACGTGACGTATCGAAGAACGTGTACCGGAGGTTGTCGCCGTGACCCAGATGCTGCCCGAGTCCTGGCTCCCCGTCCTCGGCGGAGAGCTGGACCAGCCCTACTTCAAAGAACTCACCGAGTTCGTCGAGAAGGAGCGGGCGAACGGGCCGGTCTACCCGCCCCGCGAGCAGGTCTTCGCGGCCCTGGAGGCCACGGCGTTCGACGAGGTGAAGGTGCTGGTCCTCGGCCAGGACCCGTACCACGGCGCGGGCCAGGGCCACGGACTGTGCTTCTCCGTGCAGCCCGGCGTGAAGACCCCGCCCTCGCTGCGCAACATCTACAAGGAGATGCAGGCCGAGCTGGGCACCCCCATCCCGGACAACGGCTATCTGATGCCGTGGGCCGAGCAGGGCGTCCTGCTGCTCAACGCGGTCCTCACCGTCCGCGAGGCCGAGCCCAACTCGCACAAGGGCAAGGGCTGGGAGAAGTTCACCGACGCGGTGATCCGCGCGGTGGCCGAGCGCCCCGACCCGGCCGTCTTCGTCCTCTGGGGGGCGTACGCGCAGAAGAAGCTCCCGCTGATCGACGAGGAGCGGCACGCGGTCGTCAAGGGCGCCCACCCCTCGCCGCTGTCGGCCAAGAAGTTCTTCGGCTCCCGGCCCTTCACCCAGATCAACGAGGCCGTCGCCGCCCAGGGCCATGCGCCGATCGACTGGCGGATCCCGGACCTGGGCCGATGACCGACCGCGCCTAGGCGGCATTGCAGGTGCCTCCGGCTAGCGTCTTGATGATCAGACCGGAGCAGGTCTGACGGGAACGAGCCGGAGGCCGCGTTGACGGAGCAGCAGGAGGCGTCGGAGGACGCCGTCATGACCAGGATCGGCCAAGCGGCCATCCTGCTGCACGCCGGCGACCGCGAGGAGGCCCGCAACCGGCTCGGCGAGATCTGGTCGGAGATCGCCACGGAGGGCGACTCCCTGCACCGCTGCACGCTGGCGCACTACCTCGCCGACGCGCAGGACGACCCCGCCGAGGAGCTGGCCTGGGACCTGCGGGCGCTGGCCGCAGCGCACGCCGACTCCGACGGTCCCGGTCCGCCCTCGGCCGTGCGGGTCTTCTACCCGTCGCTGCACCTGAGCCTGGCCGCCGACTACGTGAAGCTACGGCGCCCCGAGGCGGCCAGGATCCACCTGGCGCGGGCCCGCGCCGCCACCGGGGCCCTGGCCGACGACGGGTACGGGAACGGCGTACGGGCCGCCATCGCCCGGCTGGAGCGCCGGCTCGCGGAGGAACCGGGGGAGGAGCCCCGGCCGTTCCCGGAGCAGAACCAGTAGCGGAGCCGGGGGAGCGGGGCCGGGACCGGGACCGGGACCGGGGGAGAGTGACCGGGACCGGAGGCCGGGCCGTCAGCCGCCCTGGACGCCCGCGCAGATTCGGGCCTCCGGGCTGTCCGGATGCCAGCGCCCGTGCCGGCGGCCCAGCGCGCACACGTCGGCCGGCCGCACCGGCAGCTCCCGCACCAGCTCCCGCGGCACCTCGGCACCCTCGGACCGGGGCCGCCCGGGGTGCTGCCCGCCGGGACGCCCGTCGGAGCGGTCCCGCTGCCCGCCGTGCTGCCGGGGCTCCGGGATGTCCGGAACCGGCGCAGCGGCCGCCGGGGCTCCGCGGCCTCCGGGCCGCCCGTTCCCGGCCGCCTCCGCGGCGGGGTCCGCGGCCCGCGGGACGGCGGCCCGGCCGGACGTGGAGGGCGCCGGCCCGGCAGGCCGCCCGGGCAGCGCCTCCACGGCCTCCAGCGCCTCCAGGGCGGGTGCCCGGACGACCACCGGCGCGGCCCCCGGACCGCCGCGGGGCTCGTGCCGGGGCGGCGCGCCCGGGGTGCCGGGGGCGGGCGCCGGCTGCACGGGGGGCGGGGTCACGTTCACGCAGCCGGAGACGGCCGAGACCGCACAGGCGACGCCGAGCAGCAGTTTTGTCGTGGTTCGGGTTGGATGCACTCACACAACTCTGCTGTGCGAGGACCCCGTTGCGAAAACCCGGAGCCGATATTCACCCCGCACGGGTGACGGCTACTCGCCCGTGGCGCCGTCGAGGTGCTCGCGCAGCAGGTCGGCGTGGCCGTTGTGGCGCGCGTACTCCTCGATCATGTGGGTGTAGACCCAGCGCAGGCTGAACACCTCGCCCCGGCGGTGGCTCTCGGGCTTCGAGGCGAGGTCCAGGGAGCGGCCGGCCGCGGCCTGCCGGGCCAGCTCGATCTCGGTCTGCCAGACCCGCTCGGCCTCGGCCCAGGTGTCCGCGTCGGAGAAGTGGAAGTCCCCGTCCGGGTCGTCAGCCGTGCAGAACAGCTCGGGCAGGTCCTCGTCCAGCATGATCTCCCGGAACCAGTACCGCTCCACCTCGGCCATGTGGCGCACCAGCCCCAGCAGGCTCAGCTCGGACGGCAGCAACGGGGTGGTGCGCAGCTGCGCGTCGGACAGTCCCTCGCACTTCCAGGCCAAGGTGGAGCGGTGGTAGTCGAGCCAGCCGTCGAGCATCTCGCGCTCGTCGGCCGTGGTGGAGGGTTCGGAACGGTGGGATCCGTCACTGATCGTCATGGGGCCCATCCTGGTCGAACCCGTGCGTGGTCACCACCGATTAGGCTGCGTACTCCCACAAGGAACGAACCTGGAGGTCCCGGTGAAGGTCGGCTGTATCGGACTCGGCGACATCGCGCAGAAGGCGTACCTGCCCGTCCTGACCACCCGCCCGGGGCTCGAACTGCACCTGCAGACACGGACCCCGGCCACCCTGGAACGGGTCGGCGCCCAGCACCGGGTCCCGGCCGAACGCCTGCACACCGACCTGGACTCCCTCATCGCGCAGAAGCTCGACGCGGCCTTCGTGCACGCCCCGACGGCCGTTCACCCGGAGATCGTGGAACGGCTGCTGGAAGCGGGCGTGCCGACCTACGTCGACAAGCCGATCGCCTACGAGCTCGCGGAATCGCGCCGCCTGGTCGAACTGGCCGAGGAACGCGGGGTCTCCCTCGCCGTCGGCTTCAACCGCCGCCACGCGCCCGGCTACGCGCAGTGCGCCGACCACGCGCGCGACCTGATCGTCATGCAGAAGAACCGGGTCGGCCTGCCCGAGGACGTCCGGACCTTCGTCCTGGACGATTTCATCCACGTCGTCGACACGCTGCGCTTCCTGCTGCCCGGCGAGGCCGACCAGGTCGACGTACGGGCCGTGGTGCGGGACGGCCTGATGAGCCAGGTGGTGCTCCAGCTGTCGGGTACGGGCTTCACCGCGCTCGGCATCATGAACCGGCTCTCCGGCTCCACGGAGGAGGTGCTGGAGGTCTCCGGGCAGGACACCAAGCGCCAGGTCGTCAACCTCGCGGAGGTCATCGACCACAAGGGCCAGCCCACCGTCCGGCGGCGCGGGGACTGGGTGTCGGTGGCCCGCCAGCGCGGCATCGAGCAGGTCGTCGACTCCTTCCTGGAGGCCGTCGCCGCGGGCACGACCCTCAGCGCGCGCGACGCGCTGCTGACCCACGAACTGTGCGAGCGGGTCGTGCGCTCGGCTCTGGACCAGGCGTCCTGAGCGACTCCCCGAGGGGCGCGGCGGCCGGATCACCGGCCGGCGCCCCGAGGGGCCGCCGGAGCCGTGCGGAGCGGGCGCCCGCGACCGTGCAGTACGCGGCCAGGGCGACCAGCGCCGCGCCCACCGCCCAGTCCCCGAAGCGGACGTAGAGGGTCGTGCCCCGGGCGAGCGGGACCTCGTACACCCGCGCCGTCCGCGCCGAGGTGGACAGCGCGGAGCCGATCCGCTCGCCGGACGGCCCGTGCACCGCACTGACCCCGGTCAGCGCGGCGTGCACCTCGGGCCGCCCGGTCTCCGCCGCCCGCAGCGCGGACAGCGAGGCGTGCTGGGCCGGGGCCCAGCCGTCCTGGAAGGTGGACGTGGCCGACTGGTCGATCAGCACGGCGGCTCCGTCGCGGACGAGGCGGCGGCTCATGTCGGGGAACGCCGACTCGAAGCAGACCAGCGGGCCGAGGCGGACGTCCGCCCGGCCGGGCAGGTCCATCAGGACCGGTGCGTCGCCCGGGACCCGGTTCTCGTCCGCCGCCTTGCCGACCGAGGTGGCCCAGCCCAGCAGCTCGCGGGCCGGCACGTACTCCCCGAAGGGGACCAGGCGCATCTTGTCGTACCGGTCACCGGTCGGGCCCGCGGGACCCACGAGCACCGCCGATTTGCGGATCCCCGGCCGGTCGGCGGCCCGCGCGTCCACGTTGACCAGCAGCGGAGCACCCACCCGCGCCGACAGGTCGGCGAGCCGCCGGGCCAGGTCCGGGCGGGCCGTCAGGTCCTCGCCGACACTGCTCTCGCCCCACACCACGAGGTCGGGGCGGAGCCCGGCCGCGGTCCCCGTGGGCGGCTGCCCGGTCGAGGGCCCGGTGGGCGGCTGTCCGGCCAGGGCCCCGGTCAGTTGCTCCCCGACGGCGAACCGCCGTTCCGCGCTGTCCGGGCCGTCCTCGACCGGACCCGGCTGTACGACGGCCACGCGCAGCACCCCGGAGACCTCCGGGCGGGGCGCCCACAGCCACACCACCCCCGTCAGCACCGCGCAGCCCGTCACCCCGGCCAGCGCCGGAACCCGCGCCCCCGGCGCCGTGAGCAGCAGCGCCACCGCACAGTTCACCGCCACGACCAGCAGGCCGACCAGCCAGACCCCGCCCACCGAAGCGAGCCTCAGCGCGGGCGCCACCTGCCACTGACTGGCACCGAGCAGCCCCCACGGCCCGCCCAGCCCCTGCCAGGACCGGGCCAGCTCCGACAGCAGCCAGCCCGCCGGTACGAGGACCAGCGCGGCGCCCGCCCGGACACCGCCGGGCCGTCCGCCCAGCAACTCCCGCACCAGCAGGGCCCAGGGGATCCAGAGCAGGCCCAGCAGCCCAGCCAGCACGAGGAGGAACACGTGCAGGCTGGGCAACAGCCAGTGGTGGACGGCGAAGACGAAGCCGGCGCCGCCGAGCCAGCCCTCCAGGGCGGCGCGCCGGCCGGTGGGAGCCGACCGCAGCAGCAGGATCCAGGGCACCAGGGCGACGTAGGCGAACCACCACAGCGCGGGGGCGGGGAAGGCGAGGCAGGGCAGGGCTCCCGAGGTGACCGCCGCCGCCGCACGCCACCCGGGAACCCGCTTCGGGACCGCCGGGACCATCGGCATCATGAAGGGCCTCCGCTTCCAGTGTGGAACAGCCCTGACCGTCGAACCATCAGAACGACATGTGCCGCCACTTCTCGTGGACGGTGACCCGCGAGAGCCGCCACCCGGACCGGGCGGTACGGGTGACGGCGAAGGTGTAACGGCCCGCCGCGACGAAGTTGGGCGCGGTCACGGGGGGCCCGCCGTCGTCGGGCTCCTCCCCGGCGAGCCGCATGGGATTGAGGAAGTCGGCCCGGACCTCCGCCGTGTCACCGGGGGAGCCGCCCAGGTCCGCGATCCGGATCAGCCGGTTCACGATCAGGTGCTGGCGCACCGGGAACAGCTTCATCGTCTCCGCGAGCCAGTCCGCGACCTCCCCGGCCGGGCCCTCGATCCCGCCGGCCGAGGCGTAGTCGGCCCGCCCGCCCGGGGCGAACAGGGCGCGGTAGGCGTCCCAGTCCCCGTCGTCCACGGCGATGGCGTATCCCGTGACCAGCTCGTCGATCGCCAGTCGGTCCATCACGCCCGCAAGGTCCACACGCTGCGTCATCGGGTCAGTGTGGGGGCGGGGGCCGCGAAGGCCAAGGGGCGTGCGCGGCCCGGATGCCCCGGCGCCCGATCAGTGACCGGAACGCGCCTCCCGCGGACGGACCACCACGAGGTAGGCGTCGGTCGCCAGATCCATCACCACCTCCGCGGGCACGCCCTCGCGGGTCCGCTGCGCCGCGTACTCCTCGGCCGGCCAACTTCCCCTCGGACTTCCGGCCGGAAACCGCTCCAACACCACTCGACCCATGGGACACCCCCTGCTGTTCGTCTTCAGGTCTCTCCCTCCACAACGACGCGGAGGCCGCCCGGGAACGTTCCCGGGCGGCCTCCGATTCACGCGAAGCGGTGAGCGCGGCCGTACTAGCCGGCCGACTCGCCGGCGTGGGGGCTGAGCACACCCATGCCGATCAGCACGAACAGCAGGATGCCGAGCAGGACCCGGTAGATCACGAAGGGCATGAAGCTCTTGCTGGAGATGAACTTCATGAACCACGCGATGACCACGTAGCCGACGATGAAGGCGACGACCGTCGCGAAGATCGTCTGAGGCCATTCGATGTGCCCGGGGTCCTCGATCACGTCCTTGATCTCGAACAGGCCCGAGGCCAGCACGGCCGGGATGGCGAGGAGGAAGGAGTAGCGGGCCGCGGCCTCGCGGGTGAAGCCGAGCAGCAGGCCGCCGGAAAGCGTGGCACCCGACCGGGACACACCCGGGATCAGGGCCATCGCCTGGCAGAGACCGAAGATGAGGCCGTCCTTGACGCCCAGTTCCTTCAGGGTCTTGCGCTCACGGATGGCGCGGTGCCGGCCGCCCTCCTCGTCGCGCGCGGCCAGCCGGTCGGCGATGCCGAGCACGATGCCCATCACGATGAGGGTGGTGGCGATGAGCCGCAGATCGCGGAACGGGCCCTCGATCTGGTCCTTGAAGGCGAGGCCGAGGACACCGATCGGGATCGAGCCGACGATCACCAGCCAGCCCATCTTGGCTTCCTGCTCGGAGCGCAGCGCCTTCGTGTACAGCGAGCGGAACCACGTGGAGATGATCTTCGCGATGTCCTTGCGGAAGTAGATCAGTACGGCGGCTTCGGTGCCGATCTGCGTGATGGC
The DNA here is from genome assembly GCF_045822005.1 of Streptomyces stoeckheimensis. Classification (NCBI taxonomy): domain Bacteria; kingdom Bacillati; phylum Actinomycetota; class Actinomycetes; order Kitasatosporales; family Streptomycetaceae; genus Streptomyces; species Streptomyces stoeckheimensis. Next base: position 7,495,835 of record NZ_CP169550.1, read on the forward strand.
GGTGAAGGCCGCTCCCGGATCGTGCCAGCCGGCGAACGCCGCGGTCAGCCGCAGATGGGCGCTGGAGGAGATCGGGAGGAACTCCGTAAGCCCCTGGACGAGACCGAGGATTAGGGATTCGAACCAGCTCATGTCGGGGTGCGCTCGTCCTTGTGATCGTCGGGCAGTTCGCGTCCGATGCTAGGGCCCGTGAGGTGCGGCCGTGACCACAGGGGGGTGTACGGCCGTCAGTTCCCGTGCGGACACGGGCCGCTCGGGCTTCCGTACGGGCGCCAGCCGGTGCCGCTTGCGCCAGGCGACGACCGCCGCCCCCACCGCGGAGAGGGCGATGAAGCCGAACGAGGCGAGGAACGCGGGGGAGGTCGGGGAGGAGGCGCTGGCCCCCGCGATCACGTACGCGGCGGTGTTCGGGACCACGCCGATCGCGGTGGCGAGGAGGAAGGGGAGCCAGCCGCACCGGGACAGCGCGGCGGCGTAGTTGGCCACGGCGAAGGGCAGGCCGGGGAAGATCCGCACCGCGAGCATCGAGCGGAAGCCGTGCCGGGCCAGCTGGTCGTCGGCCGCCTGCAGCAGGCGGCCGCGGATCAGCGGACGCAGGGCGTCACGCCCCATCATCCGGCCGAGACCGAAGGAGATCCCCGCGCCGACGACCGAGCCGCCGACCGCGGCGACCAGGCCGAACTGGGAGCCGAAGAGGGCCCCCGAGGCCAGGTTCAGCAGCGGGCGCGGCACCAGGGCGGCCGTGCACACCCCGTACGCCGCGGCGAAGAGCAGGACGGCGGTGCCCACCGGGAGCCCCGGGGGCCAGCCCTCCGAGAGCAGACGCTGGGGCTCGAACAGCACGACGCAGACGCCGGCCGCGAGGAGCAGCACGACGAGCAGCGAGAGCCGCGTCCACGGCGCCAGGAGGAGGGACATTCCGGGAGACTAACCGACCCCCCTGTCCGAGCGCCGTAATCTGGGCCTCATGCAGTCGAACGACAGCCGGCCTCCGCAGGTTCCGCACAGCGACCTGGCCGACCTGTTGATGCCGCGGCTCACGGAGTCCTACGGCGCCGCGGCCGACGCGGGCCGGGCCGGGCCCATGGCCGCGTACATGAAGGACGTCTCGCCCTTCCTCGGTATCCCCACCCCGCTGCGCCGCGAGCTGTCCCGGGCCGTGACCAAGGGCACCCCGAAACCGTCCGAAGCGGACTGCGCGGCCCTCGCGCTGCGCTGCTGGGAGCTTCCGGAGCGTGAGTACCGCTACTTCGCCGTCGACTACCTGCGCCGGCATGTCTCCCGCTGCTCCTCCGGCTTCCTGCCCGTGGTCCGGCACCTGATCGTGACCGTCCCCTGGTGGGACACCGTCGACCTGCTCGCCGCGCACACGGTCGGGCCCCTCGTGGCGGCGGACCCGACGCTCGCCGCCGTCATGGACGAGTGGATCGGGGACGAGGACCTGTGGGTGGCCCGCACCGCCCTGCTCCACCAGCTCCGGTACAAGTCCGCGACCGACACCGACCGGCTCTTCGCGTACTGCCGCCGCCAGAGCGGGCACCCCGACTTCTTCGTCCGCAAGGCCATCGGCTGGTGCCTGCGCGAGTACGCCAAGATCGACCCCGCCGCCGTACGCGCCTTCGTCACCGCCGAGCGGGAGTCGCTGTCCCCGCTCTCGGTGCGCGAGGCGCTCAAGAACACCGGCGGGGCCGAGTAGTTCACTGGCCCCGCCGACCCGGGTCCGGCAGGATCGGGCCCATGTCCAGGCAGACCTTCCCCGAAGCACCGTCCGCAGTCGCGGACGCGCCGAAGGCTGCCGTCCCCGCACTGCTCGCCGCAGGCGCATCCGCATTCGGCGGCGCACGAAGCTGACCCTTCCCGGATCGTCCGGCGGACCCCACAGGGGGAGGGTCGGTTCGCTCAGGGGTCCCGTCATTCTTCAGCTTCGGAATCACACGGGAAGACATCATGGCCAAGACGGCCTTCGTGCGCACCAAGCCGCACCTCAACATCGGCACCATGGGTCACGTCGACCACGGCAAGACCCGCTAGCCGTACCCTACCGCGATGCTCCTGACCAGCAAAAAGGCCCCGGCGAGCACTCGCGGAGGAGTGCCAGCCGGGGCCGTGGCCGCGACCAAAAGAGTGCCTCTCATCCCTCAAAGGTGAGAGGGGACCATACCGGGGGCAGGCCTCCTGGGCTGGTTCGCTTCATCAAGCGTGAGCCTCACCCAGTCGAAAGGAATTCAGGATGCGAACGAACATCGCTGTCCGCCATGCCCTGATCGCCGCGCTCATCCTCTCCGGTTCCGCCCTGACCGTCCCCTCGGCCTACGCAGCCGATGCCGACCAGCTCGCGCTTCTCAAGAGGAGCGTGTCGGAGTGGAACCAGTGGCGTACGGACAACCCCAACGTCACGCCCGATCTCACCTCAGCCGACCTCGCCGGAACGAATCTGCTGGGGGCTAACCTCTCCAGCGCTGACCTAACCGACGCCACCCTGACGGACACGAACCTCACCGAGGTGAATCTGACCGGCGCCAAGCTCAGAGGCGTGAAGGCGACGGGCTCCCTCCTCTTCAGCGCCGTCCTCGACAACGCCGACGCCAACGGCGCAAACTTCGAGGGCTCCAACCTCTCCAGCATCAAGGGCCGGCACACCATCTTCGCCAGCGCCGATCTCAGGAACGCCAACCTCTCCGACGCCGACCTCGCCGAGGCCGACCTCAACGGCGCGAACCTCGCAGGCGCCAACATGAGCTGCAAAAACCACGAGCTCTGCACGACTACCCCTGCCGGGTGACCGTGGAACGAATGCGGCACCGCAAGTGACAGGCCCCGGAAGGTCCCTCTCAGCTCACAAGTGGGAGGGACCGCTCAGCTTAGTCCCTAGCCTCTCCCGCCTGGGAGCAGGTCGCGCGCCGTCTTCATCAGCACCTCGTCAACGATCCGCCTGAGGTGCTTCTTACCCTTCTCGTCCTCGTACTCCTCAGAGCCGTTGGTGAACGTCAGGCGGCCCGTATAGACCTCGGAGTGTCCGTACATGAAGGAGCTGCCCTTGTCGCCGTCCGCGTCGCCCCGGGCGTAAACCTCCAGGTGCCATTCCGTATCGTGAAGGATCAGACTCCCGGGCTTGAACACCGTGAGCGAAGACCAACCGGTGCACAAAATCCAGTTCACCCGTCGGGGAGGTCTAGCCCCGTGCCTGCCCGGTGGGGTTGGCAGGCAGGCACGGGAGTCTGTTAGGCCGTTCGGGCCGGGTCCGCCTCGCAGCCGCAGCCCGTGAACCGGCAGGGCATCAAGTGCGGTTCCTTGGCGGCCTCTTCTGGCTGGCCGGCCGCCGGGGCTGATTCGACGTCAGCGGCCTCGGTTTTGATGCGGTACGACCACCAGGTCGCGCGCTCTGCGCTCCGCCGGGGTCAGCACGCGGGTCAGTTCTTCGCCGCCCGTTTCGAGCCGTCCGGGTCGGCGCAGTCAATGTGCCGATAGACGACGACCGGGCCCGCCGGAGTCGGCAGCGTGCCACGCTTGCAGCGGTGCAGCGTCCCGATCGGGGTCATGCACGCCGGACAGCTCGTACCCCTCGGCGCAAAGGTCTCGTACTCCCATTGGCTTGCGTCTGTCGCGATCTTCCCCGCCGTCATATCGCTGTCCCCTCGTCGTCCGCCTGCCTCGACGGTAGGGATCGACAGAGAGCAACACCTAGGAAATTCTACCGAGTTCTACGCCGGTTCCAGCTCGGCGGCGGCTGCGGAGATCAGCGCGCGGGCGTCCGCCCCGTAGACGGCCAGCTTGGCGTACTCGCCGAACGCCTTGAGGTACTGGCGCACTTCAGTCGGGGCTGTCACGTTCACCTGAGCGGTTAGCAGCTCGACTTGGGCCTGTTCCTCGTCGTAGACGCTAAACGTCTCGATCACCCACATGCGGCGGTCGGAGCTGAAGGGGATCACCCCGAAGGAGACGCGCGGGTACGACATCACGGTCAGCAGGTGTTCGAGCTGCCCGGCCATTGTCCCTGCGTCGCCGACGCGATGCCGTAGGGCCGCCTCCTCGACCAGCAAGGAGAACCGGTGGTTTCCCTCCCGGATCACGCGGGAGCGCTCCAGGCGAGCCGCCACGGCCTCCGCAATGTCGTTGCGGGTACCCCTGAACTCAGAGATGGACGACAGCAGCGCGGCGACGTACGGGCCTGTCTGGAGGAGCCCCGGAATGACGTTGGAGCTGTAGACCCGGAACGCCTTGGTGCGCTCGAACAGCGGCACGTACGACTCTTGGAGCCGACGCATGCCGGTGCGCTGCAACCGCCGCCACTCGACGTATGCGTTCTCGGCCGTCCGGGATGCGGCGATCACGTCGGCGGCCTGCTCTTCCGCCTCGCAGGCCCGGCACCACGCCCTGATGTCGTCGTCACTCGGGGGCGTGGTGCCGCTCTGGAGCCGAGACACCTTGGACGCATACCAACCCGTCCGCCCGGCGACGTCCTTCACCCGGCACTACGCCCACGTGGACATGCCGGGCCACGCCGACTACATCAAGAACATGGTCACCGGCGCGGCCCAGCTCGACGGGGCGATCCTCGTCGTCTCCGCCCTCGACGGGGTCATGCCGCAAACCGCCGAGCACGTCCTGCTCGCCCGGCAGGTGGGCGTCGACCACATCGTCGTCGCGCTGAACAAGGCCGACGCCGGGGACCCCGAGCTCACCGACCTGGTCGAGCTGGAGGTCCGCGAGCTGCTCACCGCTCACGGCTACGGCGGGGACGGAGCCCCCGTCGTACGGGTCTCCGGGCTCGGGGCGCTGGACGGCGGCGCGGGTGTACCTGCTGTCCGCCCGCGAGGGCGGCCGCACCACACCGGTGGCGACCGGCTACCGGCCCCAGTTCTACATCCGCACCGCCGACGTGGTGGGGAACGTGGACCTGGGCGGGGCGGGCGCCGCGAGGCCGGGCGACACGGTCACCATGACCGTCGAGCTCGGGCGGGACGTCCCGCTGGAGAGCGGACTCGGCTTCGCGATCCGCGAGGGCGGCCGCACCGTCGGGGCCGGGACGGTGACCGAGGTCGGGTAGCGGGCCCGTAGCGGCCCGGCGGTACCCGCTGTGGTGGCGGTGGTCGGCTTGCGCCAGACTGCCGTCACCACAGGCAAGCGGGGAGGGGAGCGGTTCGTGAACGACGGCAGCGTGGGCGAAGGCGGCGGCGAGGGCGGCGGCGAGGGCAAGGGCACGGCTCTGGTGCTCGGCGGCGGCGGGCTGACCGGCGTCGGCTGGGAGGCCGGGATGCTCTACGGGCTCGCCCGCGCGGGCGTCGACCTGACGGGCGCCGACCTCGTCGTCGGGACCTCGGCGGGCTCGGTCGTCGGCGCGCAGCTCACCTCCGGACTGCTCACCCCGCGGGAGCTCTACGAGCGCCAGCTCGGTGACCCCGGCGGGGAACTCCCCGCGAAGCTGGGGGCCTCCCTGATCGGGCGGTACGCCGTCGCGATGGTGCGCTCCCGCGACGCGAAGTCCTACCGGCGCCGGATCGGCGCCTTCGCCCTCGCTGCCGACACGGAGCCGGAGGGCGTGCGCCGCAAGGTGTTGGAAGCCCGGCTGGTGTCGCACGACTGGCCCGAGCGGCGCCTCGTCGTCACGGCGGTGGACGCGCTGACCGGCGAACTCGCCGCCTTCGAGCGCGGGAGCGAGGCCGGGCTGGTCGACGCCGTCTCGGCGAGCTGCGCCGTCCCCGGGGTGTGGCCGCCCGTGACGGTCGCCGGACGCCGGTTCGTCGACGGCGGGGTCCGCTCCGCGACCAACGCCGACCTCGCCTCCGGCTACGGGCGCGTGGTGATCCTCGCGCCGATGGCCACGGGCGCCGGGCTGATCCCCTCGCCCGCGGCGCAGGCCGCGCGCCTGCGGGAGGCCGGCGCGAAGGTGCTGCTGATCACCCCGTCGCCGCAGGCCCGTAAGGTCTTCGGACGCAACGTACTGGACCCCGCGCGCCGCGATCCCGCCGCGCGGGCGGGGCTGGAGCAGGCCGCGGAGCACGTGGAGCAGGCGCGCGAGGTGTGGGCGGCTCCGAGGGCCTGACAATGGTGCGGTGAGTGACGAACAGATCCCGGTGATCCGGGACGTGGCCCAGGGCACCGCCAAACTGATGCCGGACATCGACCGCGAGCGGGCCTGGCTGCTCACCGTGGACGGGGCGCCGCAGTCGTACGTGGACCTCGACGACCCGGAGCACCTGGAGTTCGAGTACGTACGCCGCCTCGCGCACGTCCTGGACTGCGTGGCCGAGCCGGGGGCCGCGCTGGACCTGCTGCACCTGGGCGGCGGCGCGCTGACCCTGCCGCGGTACGCGGCGGCGGGCCGGCCCGGGTCGCGGCAGGACGTGGTCGAGTTCGACGCCGGGCTCGTCGCGCTGGTCGGGGAGTTCCTGCCGGTCGCGGCCGGGAGCGGCATCACGGTGCACGTCGCCGACGCGCGGGCCTGGCTGGCCGCGGCGCCGGACGCGAGCGCTGACGTGGTGGTGGGGGACGTCTTCGGGGGATCCCGGGTGCCCGCTTCGCTGGCCTCGGCGGAGTACGCCCGGGAGGTGGCGCGGGTGCTGCGGCCCGGCGGGGTGTACGTGGCCAACCTCGCCGACGGGGCGCCGTTCGGCTTTCTGCGGGGGCAGCTCGCGAACTTCGGTGCGGCCTTCGGGGAGTTGGCGCTGATCGCGGAGCCGGGGGTGCTACGGGGGCGGCGGTTCGGGAACGCGGTGCTGCTGGCTTCGCAGCGGGAGTTGCCGGTGGCGCCGCTTTCGCGGGTGTGCGCGGGGGACGCGTTTCCCGCGCGGGTGGAGAGCGGGGCGGCCCTCGCGCGGCTGATGCGGGGTGCCCTGCCGGTGGCCGACGCCGATGCGGTGGCTTCGCCCGAGCCGCCGGAGGGGGCGTTCAGCCTCGGCTGAGGCGGCTCCGCTCCGCCCCCCGCCTCAGACGGCGGCGGGGCTGGGGTCGGCGGGGCTGGAGTCGGCCGGACCTGGCTTCGCCAGGTCGGGGGCGCCGGCGCCGGGCCCGTGCACGGCGTGCGGTTTGCGGGTCATGCGGCGGACGTCCGGGACCAGGAGGACGGCGGCCGTCACCACGACCACCAGGGCCGCGCAGCCCCAGAGGGCGGAGGTGCGGCCGATCGCGGATTCGACCGGGCCGGCCACCGCCGTGGCCAGCGGGAGCATCGAGAGCGAGCCGAACCAGTCGTAGGCGGAGACGCGGGAGAACATCTCCTCCGGGATCTCCTGGTGCATCGTCGTCATCCAGCTCACGCCGAACACCTCGATGGCCGCTCCGCTCACGAACATCACCACGCACAGCCCCCACACCGGGAGCGGCACCGCCAGCCCCGCGGAGGGGAGCGCCAGCGGGAACACGCACAGGGTGCCGGCCAGCAGCAGGCGGCGCGGTTTCCAGGCCATCATCAGGACGGCCCCGCCGATGGTGCCGAGGCCGAAGAAGGCCAGGGCCACGCCCCACGGAGCCGCCCCGCCCAGTCGCTCCAGCGCGACCAGGGGCCCGTAGACCGCTTCGGCGGCGCCGACCACGGCCACGACGACGGAGAACTGGAGCACGATGCTCCACAGCCAGGGGCGGCTCCTGAACTCCACCCAGCCCTCGCGTAGATCCTTCAGCAGGCCGCCGCCGGGAGCGCGTTCGGCGATGTGGCCGACATCCAGGAAGGCCCGTAGGGCTCCGGCGGCGGCGAAGGCGGCCGCGTCCACGGCGAGCACCCAGCCGGGGCCCAGCAGGGCGACCATGGCTCCGCCGAGGGCCGCTCCGCCGACGCCGGCGCCGTTCATCGCCATCCGGAAGAGGGCGAAGGCGCGGTTGGCCTGCGGGCCGGAGACGCTGGCCATGAGCATGCCTTCGGCGGCCGGGTTGAAGAAGGCCGTACCGGTGCCGCACAGGGCCGTGAGCAGCATCATCTGCCACAGCTGCGGATCGCCGGTCAGGACGAGGAAGGCGAAGACGGCCTGCGAGACGCCGTTGAGGGCGTTGGCCGCGACCATGACGTGGTGGCGGGGGATCCGGTCGGCGATCGCTCCGCCGATGAGCAGGAAGAGGACGAGCGGCAGCGTACGGGCGGCGGCCACCAGGCCGACGTCGCCGGCGGAGCCGCCCGCCTGGACGACCGCGAAGGCGGTCGCGATGAGCGCCCCGTGGCTCCCGAGGTTCGTGATGACCGCGGCACCCGTCAGGAGGGTGTAGTTGCGGCCGGCCCACTCGGGCCTCCGGCGCGCGGAGGAGGGGCGGACGGGACCGGGGGAGGAGGCGGGGGAAGAACTCACCTCCGGACTATCCCGGTCCCGGGCCGGGAATCCAAACGGATTTCCGGCCCGGGAGGGAGGGGCGGGGGAAGATCAGCTCGCTTGGAGGCGGACGCTGCTCAGGATCTTCTCGTAGATCTCCTTGCTCACTTCGCCCGGGACGCCGGCGGCGCCGTAGAGGACCCAGGTGGAGAGGTCACCGTTGGTGGTCAGGAAGCTGAAGGCCACGGACTTCCCGTCCGTGGAGCACTTGTTCTCCTTGGGCAGGCCGCTGACGGTCGCGGTCGCCATGTGGCCCTTGAGCCCGGAGGAGGTCGTGTACTCCTTCGCCTCGGTCACCTTGGTGGTGCCCTTCGGCGCCTTCTGCGCGTACGCGGCGAAGGCCCAGTTGCCCGCCTCGTTGTACGCGGCTTCGGCGGTGCCCTTCGCACCCATGCCGCCCTTGGTTCCGGTGCTCGCCAGCTCGGTCGACTCCTCCTTGCCGTCCTTGTTGGCGTCGACCTTGCACCAGTCCTCCTTGAGGATGGCGGGCGCCCCCATCATGACCAGGGGCTTGTCGTCGCTGCTGTTGTGGTCGTCGAAGCCGATGGACAGGCCCGAGGACTTGACCTCCCAGTCCGGCGGGACGTCGAAGGCGGTGCCGTACTTCGGGTTGAGGACGACCTTCCAGCCGGGGATCACCGGCTTGGCCTCGGTGTTGCCGCGCGGGTTGGCGCTCGGGCTCGCCGGGGCGGGCGCACCCGAGGAGGCCGGGGCGGAGGAGGAGGCGCTGGGCTTGTCGTCCGCCTGGTTGGAGGTGTCGTCGTCCCGGGTCAGGACGAACGCCCCGGTGGCGGCGGCCGCCACGACGACGGCCGAGGCCGCCACGATGGCCACGGTCTTGGTCGAGAACGGGCTCCCGCCGCGCGGGGGCGGGGGCGGCGGAGTGCCGCCCCACTGGGGTACGGGAACGGTCGGGGGCTGTTGGCCCCATCCCTGGGGAGCGGGGGGCTGCTGCGGGTACCCGTAGCCGGGCTGCTGCTGCTCCCCGTACGCCGCCGTCGGCGGCTGCTGCTGGTACGGGTTCGGCGTTCCCGGCTGCTGCTGGTACGGGTTCTGATGCGCGTCCTGGGGGTTGGGTTCTCCCCCGGGCGGCTGCTGCTGTCCTGGCCACATGGCCGGTAACGATAGTGGGAGTGCGCGCGGGGAGCCACGGCCACCCCCGGCCGGGTCTGGCCAAGGGTGACTACTCGCGGGTAACATCGCGTCCCATGAGCGCTGACCAGATGAACGTGGGCGAACTGCTCGCCGCGACCGTGCCGATGGCCAAGACCCTGAACCTCCAGTTCCTGGAGACCACCCCCGAGCGTGCCGTCGTCCGGCTCCCGGACCAGCCGGACTTCCACAACCACCTCGGCGGCCCGCACGCCGGCGCCATGTTCACCCTCGCCGAGTCCGCGAGCGGCGCGATCGTCCTGGCCGCCTTCGGCGACCAGCTCTCCCGCGCCGTGCCCCTCGCGGTGAGCGCGGAGATCGGCTACAAGAAGCTCGCCAAGGGCGTCGTGACGGCCACCGCCACCCTCGGCCGCCCGGCCGCCGACGTCGTCGCCGAACTCGACGCGGGCGGCCGCCCGGAGTTCCCCGTCACCATCGCCATCCAGCGCGAGGACGAGGCCGTGACGGGCGAGATGACCGTCGTCTGGACCCTGCGCCCCAACGCGTAGTTTCCGACCCGGGGCGGAGCGTGTCGCGGGTGGTTGCACGGCATACCTGCGGCACGCTCCTTCCTCGACCGGCGTCTCCTTGACGGGCGATGCACACTCCACCGCCGAGCGGCGGATCCGCAGCGGCCCGACGTCGTGGGCGGACGCGCCCGCCGAGGACGGCGCCTGGGGTGCACCCTCCGGCGCCGCGGGACGGGTGGTCCGGACGCTGCGCCGCGCGGCCTGCGCCCGCTAGAGTCCCTCCTCCGAGGACGGATGGAGGGGGTCCCGTGCCGGGCCGAGCCAAGATCAGCATCAGTCTCGACGCCGAGCTCGTGGTGGAGGTGATGGTCCTCGCCGGGATCGGTTCGCCCCAGGACGCGGTCGAGGCCGTCGTACGGGACTACATCGAGCGCGGCCACCGCACCGAGGCGCGGGTCCAGCTCCAGGACGAGCCCCGGCGCGAGGCCGACCTCGGGCAGCCGCCGCCGCAGGGCTGAACATCGGCGTCGCGGTGGCGCGCCTGAAGCGGGCCCGCGCGGCGGGCGGCGCACAGTGGGCGGCGGGAGCGGTCCGGCGCGGGCCGCTCCCGCCACCTGACGCCGATGCCCACGCCGCAGGGAGCGCCCATGAGCGAGGCCGTGTCCAGACGCCGTGCGATGCGCCTCCTCGGGGCGTTGGGCGGCCTCGGCGCCGCCCTCGGCGCGGCCGGCTGTGTGCCCGCGCCGCCGCCCGGCGCGCAGCCCCGTAAGGCCTCCGCCTCCGGCGCGTCCCCCGCCGCCGCTCCCGCGGCCGGCAGCGCCGCCCGGGTCGACGCCCTGCTGGACCGGCTCACCCTGGAGGAGAAGACCGTCCTGCTGCACGGCGGCCCGGACCCGGAACCGCTCGGCCAGGCCGGCTACGTGCCGGGCATCGCGCGCCTGGGCATCCCGGCGCTCCGCCTCGCCGACGGCCCGGCCGGGGTACGCGTCGCCAAACCCGCCACCGCGCTGCCCGCGCCGGTCCTGCTCGCCTCCGCCTTCGACCCGGCGCTCGCCCGCGCGTACGGGAGGGTCATCGGCCGCGAGGGCCGCGCGCTGGGCATCGACGTGCTCCTCTCGCCGATGGCCAACCTCATCCGCACCCCGTACGCCGGACGGAACTTCGAGACGTTCTCGGAGGACCCGAAGCTGACGGCCGACCTGGTCGCCGAGGTCGTCCGGGGCATCCAGGACGAGGGGCTCATCGCCACCGTCAAGCACTTCGCGCTCAACAACCAGGAGAAGGGCCGCGACACCGTCGACGTGATCGCCGCCGAACAGACCCTCCACGAGACGGAGCTACGGGGCTTCGAAGCCGCCGTGGCCGCCGGGGCCGGCGCCGTGATGGGCGCCTACAACAAGGTCAACGGGGTCTACGCCTGCGAGAACAAGCCGCTCCTACACGAACTGCTCCGCGGGCGCTGGGGGTTCGACGGCTGGGTGATGTCGGACTGGGACGCCACCCACAGCACCGTCGCCTCGATCGGCGCCGGCCTCGACATGGAGATGCCCGCGGGCACCCACTACGGCGCCCCGCTGCGCGAGGCGGTGCGCGGCGGCTCCGTCCACGAGGACACCGTGGACCTCGCCGTACGCCGGATCCTGACCACCATGGACCGCTTCGGACTGCTCGCAGGGCACCCGGCCGCCCGGCCCGCCCGGGACGCCGCCGCCGGGGCCCGCACCGCACGGCAGATCGCCACCGCCGGAGCCGTCCTGCTGCGCAACGAGCGGGCCACCCTCCCGCTGGCGGGCTCCGCCGCCCGCTCCATCGCCGTGATCGGCCCCACCGGGCGGACCCCCTTCGTCGGTGGCGGCGGAAGCGCCCACGTGGTGCCGAACGCGGCCGCCGCCCCCCTCGACGAGATCCGGCGGCGGGCCGGGAGCGGCTCCACGGTGGGCTACGCCCTCGGCGAGGACCTCTACGGGCGCCCGTTGCCGGCGAAGCTGCTGGCGCCCGACGCCGGACTCGACGACCGGGCGGTGGCACCCGGGCGCACCTGGGGCTATGAGGGGACTTTCCGGCTGGCCGCCGACGACGAGTGGACCCTGCTCGTCCACTACACCGGGAAACGGCCGGCCGTCCGGCTCGACGGGGAGGAGCTGTTCCCCGTACGGCAGGGCGTGGCCGAGCAGTTCGCCGGGGGACTGCTCGGCGCCGCGCCCGACGGCCGCACCGTGCGCCGCCGCACCCTCGCGCTCAAGGCGGGCGACCACCGCCTCGCCGTCTTCGCCGAGGGCGGGCCCAAGGGGCAGCGGCTGCGGCTGCGGCACACCACGAAGGCGACCCGGGCCGCCGACGTCGCCGAGGCCGTCAAGGCGGCCAAGGCGGCCCGCAGCGTGGTGCTGTTCGCCTACGAGGACGCCACCGAGGGCAGCGACCGCACCTCCCTGGGGCTCCCCGGCGGCCAGGCGGCGCTGATCGAGGCGGTCGCCGCCGCCAACCCGCGCACCACGGTGGTGCTCAACACCTCCTCCGGTACGACCATGCCGTGGCTCCCGCGTACCGGAGCGGTCCTCCAGATGTACTACCCGGGGCAGGAGGGTGCGGCCGCCACCGCCGACGTGCTGTTCGGCGACGCGGAACCGGGCGGCCGCCTCACCCAGACCTTCCCGGCCGACGAGCGGGCGACCCCGGTCGGCGCGGACCCGGTGCGCTACCCGGGCGTGGGCGGGCGGCAGGAGTACACCGAGGGGGTGCATGTGGGCCACCGCTGGTACGACCAGCAGCGGGTGGCTCCGCTGTTCCCCTTCGGGCACGGGCTCTCGTACACGACCTGGGCGTACGAGAAGCTGGCGGTCCGGCGGGGCGGTGCGCACGGGAAGCACGGCGGGCTGCGCGTGGAGTTCACCGTCCGCAACACCGGACGCCGCACGGGCACGGAGGTGGCCCAGGTCTACGTGGGCCCGTCCCCGGACCTGAAACTGGACCAGCCGGTCCGGGCCCTGGCCGGGTACCGGCGCCTCACCCTCGAACCCGGCGAGGAGCGGCGGATCGTCATGGACCTCGACGCGCGCACCCTGTCCTCCTGGGATCCCGGGCGGGACGCGTGGGTGGTGGGGACGGGACGCCGCGAGGTGTTCGCGGGGCGTTCCTCCCGCGAACTGCCGCTGCGGGCAAAGACTGTGGTGGCGACCGGATAGGCTGCCCGTTCGGCCCGCCACAGGGGGCGGGCCGGGCGGAACAACTCGGGAGGACGTACCGGTGGTCCAGGAATGGCTGGAGACGATTCCGGCGGTCAGCATCTACCTCCTGGTGGGGCTCGTCATCGGACTGGAAAGCCTCGGCATCCCGCTGCCGGGGGAGATCGTCCTGGTCAGCTCGGCGCTGCTGGCCTCGCAGCAGGGGCACATCGACCCCGTGGTGCTGGGCATCTGCGCGACCACCGGGGCGATCGTGGGCGACTCGATCGGCTACGCGATCGGGCGCCGGGGCGGGAAGCCGATGCTGGAGCGGCTGGGCCGGCGCTTCCCCAAGCACTTCGGGCCGGACCAGGTGGCCATGGCGGAGCGTTCCTTCGACAAGTGGGGCATGTGGGCCGTCTTCTTCGGCCGGTTCGTGGCGCTGCTGCGGATCTTCGCAGGGCCGCTGGCGGGCGTGCTGCACATGCCGTACTGGCGGTTCCTCATCGCGAACGTCCTCGGCGGGATCCTGTGGGCGGGCGGTACGACGGCCGTCATCTACTCGATCGGGATCGTCGCCGAGCCCTGGCTGAAGGGGTTCTCGTGGGTGGCCCTCGCCCTGGCCCTCGTCTGCGGGCTCGCCATGACCGTGGTGGTGCGCGGACGGATGAAGAAGGCGGCCGCGGCGGCGCGGGCCGAGGCCGGTACGGACGCGGCTGCGGCCCCGGACGCGGCCGAGGTGCCGGGGCAGGCGTCGGCCGCTCCGACCGTGCTCACCGACTGAGAACCTGCCTCTCCCCTTTCCGCCCGAGGGCGGAAAGGGGAGAGGTGCGCGCGTTACGCGCCCGGGGTCACCGAGGCGCTGTGCTGCTTGGCCAGCTCGGTGTACATGAGGGCGTTGACCTTGATGCCCTCGCGCTCCTCCGCGGTCAGCTCGCGCCGCACCTTCGCCGGGACGCCGGCGACCAGCGAGCCGGGCGGGACGATCATGCCCTGCGGGACCAGCGCCTGGGCGGCCACCAGCGAGCCGGCGCCGATCACCGCACCGTTGAGGACCGTCGCGCCCATCCCGATCAGGCAGTCGTCCTCGACGGTGCAGCCGTGCACGACGGCGTTGTGCCCGATGGAGACGCGCTCGCCGATGGAGACCGGGAAACCGGGGTCCACGTGCACGGTGCAGTTGTCCTGCACGTTGCTGTCGGCGCCGAGCGTGATCGGCCCACAGTCCGCGCGGAGCACGGCCGAGTACCAGATGCTCGCGCCCGCCCCGAGGCGTACGTCCCCGACCACGACGGAGGTGGGAGCGGTGAACGCCGTCGGGTCGATCTCGGGGTTCTTCCCGCCGACACCCGCCACGAGTGCCTGGGCCGCCTGCTGCGTCATGTGTTCTCTTCCTCTTCCGGTACGTCGCGTCGCGCTACCGGAACCGTAGGCCACGCCGCCCGCACCCCCGGGGATGGGGTGAAGATCACGGCGCGGCCCTGGCCCCCGGCGCGCTACGGTGACCCGGTGGCGAAGAACCAGAACACGTTCTCTTCTCAGGCGGCGCTCTCTTCCCTGACGGGACTGCGCCGCCGGCTCGCCGGGCGCGCGGTCCACGCGGGCTGGCGCTGGATGCAGCGGGCCGGCGCGGTCACCGCCCAGACCCCCGGAGGGCTGCGCTTCGGCGCGATCGGACACGGCACCCGGCTCGCCTTCCCGCAGGGCACGGTCTTCGGTGCGCCCTGGATCCGGCTCGGCGACCACTGCATCATCGGGGAACAGGTCACGCTCACCGCCGGGATGATGCCGGACCTCGACCTCGGCGCCGAACCGGTCCTGGTCCTCGGCAACGGCGTGGTCATCGGCCGCGACAGCCACGTCATCGCCGACACCCGGATCACGATCGGCAACGACACCTTCTGCGGTCCCGGGGTGTACATCACCTCCACCAACCACAGCTACGACGACCCGCACGAGCCCGTCGGCAAGCAGTGGCCGCGCAGTGCGCCGGTGGAGATCGGCCCGGGCTGCTGGCTGGGGACCGGCGCGGTGATCCTGCCCGGGGCGCGGCTGGGCCGCAACGTCGTGGTGGCGGCGGGCGCCGTCGTACGGGGCGAGGTGCCGGACCACGCCGTGGTGGCCGGGGCACCGGCGCGCATCGTCCGCCGCTGGGACCCCGAGACGGGCTGGCAGCCGCCGCTGCGCACCCCGGCGCCGGTCCCGATCCCCGACGGGGTGACACCGGAGCAGCTGCGCGCACTGGCGGACGTGACGGAGCAGGAGTGAAGGTGGGGGCCGCACCTGCCGCCCCGTCGCCGGGCAGCGGGAGCCGGTGGGTCAGGGGCAGGCCTCTTCGAGCTTGACCGTGTTGAACACGATCTTCGTGTCGGCGGCGGCCTGTGTGCCGGCGGACGGCGCCTGTGAGCAGACCTTCCAGTTCCGGTCGAGGACCTGCATGCGGTGCCGCCCGAGGGCGTCGGTGGAGCCGAGCAGGAAGAACCCCGCGGCCTGCGCGCCGTCCTGGGCGGTCTGCAGGACCTGACCGACGCCGTTGGGCACGGCGGCCCGGGCAGGTGCCGGGGCGGGGTCCGGGTCGCGGCGGCCGTGTGGTGCCCGTGACCGGTCTGTGACGCACCCGAGCGCGCCTCAGCCCGCCGCCAGGAGGACCGTGCCGGCCAGGGCCAGGCCCGCGCCCGCCGCCTGGACGGTGCGCAGGCGTTCCTTGAGGACGGCGAAGGCGGCCAGGGCGGTGATCACCGGGTAGAGGGAGGAGAGCACGGCGGCGGTGGTGACCGGGCCGTGCTGGGCGGCGATGGAGTAGGTGCCGTTCGCCGCGACGTCGGCGAGGCCGACGAAGGCGAGCGCCGGCAGCAGCTTCCAGAGGACCCGCAGGCCGCCCGTACCCTCCGGGAGGGCCGGCACTCCGCGCCGGGTCCGCACCCACAGGGCCGTGCCGCCGACGGCGACGTTGGTGACGCGCTGGACGAAGAGCGCGAGGAAAAGACCCGGCACGGTCGAGGAGGCGGGGGCGATCAGGGCCATCACCGCGCCGAAGCCGAAGGCCGCGACGAGGGTGAGGACGACGGCCTGCCGCTGTACGGGAGCGCCGCGCAGCTCGGGTCCGCCCGCGAGGACGATGCCCACGACGGCCACCGCGATCCCGGCGAGCTGGGCGGCGCCGGGCCGCTCGCCCAGGAGCAGCCCCGCGGCCATCGGCACCACCACGCCGAGCGATCCGAGCGGGGAGACCACGCCCATCGGGCCGAGGGCGAGCGCCTTGTAGAAGCTGAGCATCGCCACCGGACCGACCAGCCCCGCCCCCACCGCGAACCAGAGCTGCGGTCCGGCCTCCCGCCAGGCACCGGTGCCCAGGACGACCGCGCCCAGCACGAGGACGGCGAGGACCTGGGAGGCCACGACCACGGTGAGGGCCGGTATCCGGCGGGTGAGCAGCCCGCCGCCGAAGTCGGCGAGGCCCCACAGGACGGCGGTGGCCAAGGCGAACAGGGCGGTCATGGCAGGCCTCGCAGTACAGTGCGTTGAACGGTGAAGTACACGATGAAGTACAGCACACGGTAGTTCAGTCTGTTGAACCCTGTCATCCAAAATATTGTACGAAGTGTAGGGAGTGGAGGGAACGGTGTCGGATCTCGAGCAGCTCACCCAGGCGCTCGGCCGCAACCTCAAGCGCTGGCGCGGGGAGCGCGGGTTCACCCTGGAGGCCCTCGCCGCCCGGGCGGGGGTGAGCCGCGGCATGATCATCCAGATCGAGCAGGCCCGTACGAACCCCAGCGTCGGCACGACGGTCAAACTCGCCGACGCGCTCGGCGTCAGCATCACCACCCTCCTCGACCACGACCGCGGTCCGCGGGTACATGTGGTGCTGCCGGGGCAAGGGGTGCGGATGTGGTCCACCGAGGGCGGCAGCGGCGCGAGGATGCTGCTCGGCGACGACCGGCGGGGGCCGGTGGAGATGTGGACCTACCGGCTGGAGCCCGGCGAGGGGACCGCCTCGGACCCGCACCCGCCGGGCACCTTCGAGATGCTGCACGTCACGCTGGGCGAGCTGACCCTGCTGGTCGCCGACGAGACGTACGCCGTACCGGCCGGCGGGGCCGTCTCCTTCGAGGCGGACGCCGCGCACGCCTACCGCAACGAGGGGCCCGGTCCGATGGAGATGACCATGGCGGTCTCCATCCCGCCGGTGACCGCCCACGGGTGAGCGGCGAGGCCGGCCCGGGGTCAGCGGGAGCCGGCGACTCCCAGGCCGGCGTTCCGGTGCGCCACGTGGCCTGCCGCGCCCAGCACCGGGTGCGTGGCGATCAGGTCCTGGCAGACGGCCAGTACGTTGCCCCGGTCGGCCGTGATCCAGTCCCGGTCCATGGCCCAGCCCCGCAGTATCGGGTCCGGTTCGAAGGCGACCGCCAGCCCGACCTGCTCGAACACCTCGGCGTCGGAGGGGGAGTTCCCGATGGCGAAGGAGCTCCGGCGGTCCACGGCGCCGCCCCTGGTCGCGGTGCGCAGGGCCGCGCGTTTGCCGCCGGGCAGGGCCGGCGTCGTGGTGAGGGTGCCGGTGCAGCGGCCGCGCCGGAACTCGGCCCGCATGCCGTGGGCCTCGCCGATGCCCAGCTCCGCCGCCGCGCGCCGGACGATCTCGTACGGGCTCCCCGAGATCAGCACCGTCCGCAGCCCGGCCGCGTGCAGGAGGCGTACGAGCTCGTCGGCGAAGGGAAATATCTTCTTCCGGGCCGCGGGCCAGGCGACTTGGGCCGCGTGCTCCACGTCGGTCCGGGCGGCGCCTTCGAGGGCCCGCGCGAGGTGGTCGTAGGCCGCGGCCGCGGAAGGGGCGTGGGCCGCAGTGCCCCGCTGGTAGCCGGCCATCATGTCGAGCGCTGCTCGCCCGGCCGCCGGATCGCAGACGCCGCCGGCGATGAGGGACTCCACGAAGGGCGGCGCCACCGACCCCTCCGCCAAGGTCCCGTCGAGGTCGAGGACGGCGATGCGGGCATGGCTCTCGGCACGGCTGTGGGCATGACTGATCACGGCGGGGCTCCCTGGTCGGGGTCGGTCCGAGGTGCGCGGCAGACCCCGACGGGGAGGCGCGGTCTCAAGTATTCGTACCGTTTGGGCGGTTTGGATACTTGGGCCGCGTTGAAAGAGTTGAAGGGCCGGGAGGCCGGGAGGCCGGGAGGCCGGGAGGCCGGGAGGCCGGGAGGCCGGGAGGTCCCCGGGGGCCTCAGAGGGCGGGGATCTCGATCGCCGGGCAGCGGTCCATGACCATGTCCAGTCCGGCCGCGCGAGTACGGGCGGCGGCGGCCTCGTCGACCACGTTCAGCTGGAACCAGACGGCCTCCGCCCCCTTCGCGACGGCCTCGTCGGCGACCGCACCCGCAAGCGCGCTGTTCACGAAGACGTCCACCACGTCCACCTTGAACGGGATCGCCTCCAGCGAGGCGTAGCCCTGCTCGCCGTGGACCGTCTCGGCCTTGGGGTGCACGGGGATCACGCGCTTGCCGTACCGCTGGAGGACCTCGGCCACGCGGTACGCGGCCCGGTCCTGATTGTTGGACAGGCCCACCACGGCCCAGGTGTCGCCGAGCTCGGTGAGGATCTTGCGAATGGTTCCCGGATCGCCGTACACGCGTGCCGCCTCCTGCTGCTGCTGGTCCTGCTGCGTCTGACCGCTGATTGCCGCCAGCTCGATCAACAGAGAAGACGCATGCCGGATTCCCCGTAGCCACCTCAGGGTGCCCATGTGCGCCGGTCCGACCGCTCGCAGCCGCTGCGTAGCCTGTAGCTCCGTTCGAACGGGATGACGGGATGAGGAGGCCGCTGGTGCCGGTGGATGCCGAAGGATCACATGCTGCGATCCAGCTTCCGGAAGGCTCCTGGTGGGACTGGGAGGTCATCGCCTGGGACGGCGCACAGCTCAAGCTCGCCGCCGACCACGACCTGACCTACCACCACGGCCTGGAGCTGGTCTTCGGCGATCCGCTCCTCGTGAGCTGCCCGTCCAGCTTTCACGATCCGGTCTTCCGGGCCCCGTCGCCCGACGAGCTCCTGAAGGTCACGCACCAGCTCGGCGAAGAGCCACCCGTCGTGGTCGCCTTCGAGGCCGACGCCGGCGGGCGGGAGCCGGTCTCGTGTCTCATCGCCGCCGGGCGGCTCGACATCGTCCGCGAAACCGTCCTGCGCTACCGGCGCGAGGACGCAGACCCCGATCAGCGCTTCGCTCCCCGGGTCCCGGCCCCGGAGCAGTAGGCGGTCCCGGGTCCGGCGGCCCGCGCCCGCGCCCGCGTTCGTGGTCAGGGAGTCGTCAACGGCTGAGGCGGTCATCCGGGGCGCCCGGTTCTTCTCCGGCCGGTCGGGCCCGGGCCACGGCTTAGGGTGGACGGGTGAAGGCAGACCAGTACGTGACGGTGGCCCGTGAGGGTGTGCACGAGTCGGAGATCAACCGCTCCAGGTTCCTGTGCGCGCTCGCGCCCGCGGCGACCGAGCGGGAGGCGCAGGATTTCGTCGCCCGGATCCGCAAGGAGCACCCCACCGCCTCGCACAACTGCTACGCCTACGTCATCGGCGCCGACGCCTCCGTGCAGAAGGCCAGCGACGACGGCGAGCCCGGCGGCACCGCCGGCGTGCCGATGCTGCAGATGCTCACGCGTCGGGACATCCGCTACGCCGTCGCCGTCGTCACCCGCTACTACGGAGGCGTGAAGCTGGGCGCCGGCGGCCTCATCCGCGCCTACGGCGGGGTCGTCGGAGAGGCCCTCGACGCGCTCGGCACCGTCACCCGCCACCGCTACCGGCTGGTCACCGTCACCGTCGACCACCAACGGGCCGGCAAGACCGAGAACGACCTCCGCTCCACCGGCAGGACCGTCCTCGGCGTGACCTACGGGGCCGCCGTGGAGATCGAGGTGGCCCTGCCCGAGTCGGACCTGCCCGCCTTCGAGGCCTGGCTGGCCGACAGCACCGCCGGCAGCGCCACCCTCACACCCGGTGGGGAGACCTACGCGCCCTGAGCGCCCGAGGGGACGAAGGGGACGGAGCGACACCGGGGAGGCGTTAGCGTAGAGGGGTTCAGGGTCCGGCCGGCGCGGTCCGGCCGGCGGGGTCATCCAGCAGGGGGAGACGGTATGCGCGGCGGTGCCGGCGAGTGAAGTTCCTGCACACCTCCGACTGGCATCTGGGGCGGAGCTTTCACCGGGTGAATCTGCTCGGGGCTCAGGCTGCTTTTATCGATCATCTTGTCGAGACCGTGCGGGAGCACGAGGTCGACGCCGTGCTCGTTGCCGGTGATGTGTACGACCGGGCCGTGCCGCCGTTGCCCGCGGTGGAGCTGTACGACCAGGTCCTGCACCGGCTCGCCGATCTTGGTGTGCCCACCGTGATGATCTCCGGGAACCATGACTCCGCCCGGCGTCTCGGAGTCGGGGCCGGGCTGATCGGGCGGGCCGGGATTCATCTGCGGACCGATCCCGCCGGGTGTGCCGACCCCGTGGTGCTGGCCGACCTGCATGGTGACGTGGCGTTCTATGGGCTGCCCTATCTGGAGCCTGCGCTGGTCAAGGATGAGTTCGGTGCTGGCAAGGTGAGTCACGAGGCCGTGCTGAGTGCGGCCATGGACCGGATTCGGGCGGATCTGGCCGGGCGGGCGCCCGGGACGCGGTCCGTTGTGCTTGCTCACGCCTTTGTTGTTGGTGGGCAGGCTTGTGACAGCGAGCGCGACATCACCGTCGGAGGCGTCGAGGCCGTGCCGGCTTCCGTTTTCGACGGGGTCGACTATGCCGCCCTCGGCCACCTCCACGGCTGCCAGACGATCAACGAACGGGTCCGCTACTCCGGGTCCCCGCTCGCCTACTCCTTCTCCGAAGCCGACCAGCGGAAGAGCATGTGGCTCGTGGAGATGGGGGAGGGCGGGGACATCGTGAGCACCGAGCGCGTCGACACCCCCGTGCCGCGCGGGCTCGCCCGGGTGCGGGGGCCGCTGGAGGAGCTGCTTTCCGAGAGTGCGTACGCCCGGTACGAGGACTGTTGGGTGGAGGCGACGCTCACCGATGCCGTCCGGCCCGAGGAGCCCATGGCCCGGCTCGCCGTGCGGTTCCCCCATGTGCTGAGCCTCGCCTTCGACCCCGAGGGGCGTGGCGAGGACGCCGGCGGGTCCTATGCCCAGCGGCTCAAGGGCCGTAGCGACCGGGAGATCGCCGAGGACTTCGTCGCCCACGTGCGCGGGGGCGGGGGTTTCTCCGACGATGCCGAACGGGACGTCCTCCAGGGCGCCTTCGACGAGGTACGGGCCGAGGACAGCCGGCAGGAGACCCATCGATGAGGCTGCACCGGCTCCGCATCACCGCCTTCGGGCCCTTCGCCGAACCCCAGGAGATCGACTTCGACGCCCTCTCCGGCGCCGGGATCTTCCTGCTGCACGGTCCCACCGGCGCGGGCAAGACCTCCGTCCTGGATGCCGTCTGCTACGCGCTGTACGGGTCCGTTCCCGGATCCCGGCAGGCCCCCGGTACCAGTCTGCGCAGTGACCACGCGGCCTCCGACACCCCGACCGAGATCACCCTCGAGCTCACCGCGGGCGGGCGGCGGCTCGAGATCACCCGGCGGCCCGAACAGGACCGGCCCAAGAAGCGCGGCACCGGGACGACGAAGGACAAGGCGCAGAGCTGGCTGCGTGAGTACGACGGGGAGAAGTGGGCCGCGCTGAGCCGGTCCCATCAGGAGATCGGCGAGGAGGTCGAGCAGCTGCTCGGCATGAGCCGCGAGCAGTTCTGCCAGGTCGTGCTGTTGCCGCAGGGGGAGTTCGCACGCTTCCTGCGGGCCGACGAGGTGGCGCGGGGACGGCTGCTGGGGCGGCTCTTCGACACCCGGCGCTTCGCCGCCGTCGAGACCCTGCTGGGTGAGCGCCGCCGAGCTGCCGAGGCCAAGGTCCGTGCCGGTGACGAGCAGGTGCTGCACACCGCCCAGCGGCTCGCCCAGGCCGCCGGGGACGCCGCGGACCTGCGTGCCTGGCCGCTGCCCCGGCACCAGCCGGGCGACCCCGGGCTGGCCGGGGCGATCCGTGCCTGGGCCGCCGTCGCGCGGTGCTCCGCCCGGGAGCGGCTCACCGTCGCCGAGTACGCACTCGCCGCCGTCGAGGGGCGCCACGCCGCCGCTCGGCGGGCCGCCGAGGAGGCGCGGGAGCTCGACCGGCTGCAGCGCCGGCACGCGGAGACCACCCGTCGGGCGGCCCTGCTCGCCGAGGCCGGTCCGGAGTGGGAGCGGGTGCGCGCCCTGCTCGACCGGGCTCGGCGCGGAGCCCTCGTCGCCCCCGCCCTGGAGCTGCGCGGAGCCGCCGCCGGCGCCCACATGGCCGCCGCGCACGCGGAGTCGGTGGCCCGGGCGGAGCTGCCGCCGCAGCTCGCCGAAGCGGGGACCGAGCAGCTGGCCGCGGTCGAGCAGCGGCTGCGCGAGGATCTCGGAGCCCTCGGAGCCGCCCGCCGCGCCGAGCAGCGCAGCGCCGAGATCGGCCGCGAACGCGCCGACCTGGAACGGGAGTCCCGGGCCGCCGACGAGCAGCAGCAGGAGACCGCCGAGTGGCTCGGCCGCTGGGACGCCACCCGGACCGAGCTGGCCGGGCGCGCGGACGCCGCCCAGCAGGCCGCGACCCTGGCCGAGCAGCTCGCCGGCAAGCTGGAGCCCGCCCGGCTGCACCTGCACGCCGCCCGGCGGCGCGACGCCCTCGACGCCGACGCGGAGCGGGCCTCGGGCGAACTGCTCACCGCGCGCGAGGAGTCGGCCGCCGCCCGGGAACGCTGGCTGGAGCTCAAGGAGACCCGGCTGCGCGGGATCGCCGCCGAACTCGCCGCCGCCCTGGTGGAGGGGGAGCCCTGCACCGTGTGCGGGGCCGCGGAGCACCCGGCTCCGGCCCGGCCCGCCCCCGGTCACGTCGACCGGGCCGCGGAGGAGGCGGCGCACGCCCGGTTCGAGGGGGCCGAGGAGCGCAGGGCCGGCGTGGAGGGCGATCTGGCCGCCGTCCGACAGGCCCGCGCCGAGGCCGCCGCCGTCGCCGGTGACGCCACCACCGCCGAACTCATGGAACTCACTGCGCAGTTGAGCTCCCGTCACGCCGAGGCGCACGCCGCGGCCGCCGGACTGCACACCGCCCGCGAGCGGCTGGCCCGTGCCGAGCGGGAGCACGCGGTGCGCAGCGCCGAGCGGAGCGAAGCCGAGGCCCGGGCCGCGGCGCGGGCTTCGCGCCGCGAGGCGCTCGACCGGGAACAGGCCTCGCTGGAAGCGGAGCTGGCCCTCGTGCGGGCGGACGCGCCCAGCGTCGCGGCCCGCGCCGGAGTCCTGGAGGACCGGGTCCGCATGGTCACGGGCGCGGCCGCCTCGCTGCGCCGGGCCGAAACCACCGCCGCCCGGCTCAAGGAGGCCGACGACCAGCTCGCCGACGCCGCCTTCAAGGCCGGCTTCGACACCACCGAGGAGGCGGCCGACGCCGTGCTCCCCGAGTACGAACGCAGCGGGCTCCAACGCCGCATGGACGCCTGGCAGGCGGAGGAGGCCATGCTGGCCGACCGCCTCGGCGAGGCCGACACCGCCGCCGCGGCGGCTCTGCCCCCGGCCGCGCCGGAGGCGGCCGAGGCGTACGCGGCGCTGGCCGCCGCGAAGCTTCGTACGGCCGGGTCCGCCGTGGACGCGGCCCGGGTCCGGTGCAAGGACCTCGACGGGCTCTCCCTCCAAGTGGAACGGGAGCTGCGCTCCCTGGGACCGCTGCGCGAGGCCTACGAACGGGTGGCCCGGCTCGCCGGACTCACCGCGGGCACCTCCGCGGACAACGAGCGCAAGATGCGGCTGGAGGCCTACGTGCTCGCGGCCCGGCTGGAGCAGGTCGCCGCCGCGGCCACGGTACGGCTGCTGCGCATGTCGGGCGGCCGCTACACCCTGCTGCACTCCGACGCCAAGGCGAGCGGACGAGGGCGTTCCGGGCTCGGGCTGCACGTGGTCGACGCCTGGACCGGCAGCGAGCGGGACACCGCCACGCTGTCCGGCGGCGAGACCTTCTTCGCCTCGCTCGCGCTCGCGCTGGGCCTGGCCGACGTGGTCACCG
The DNA here is from genome assembly GCF_045822005.1 of Streptomyces stoeckheimensis. Taxonomy (NCBI): domain Bacteria; kingdom Bacillati; phylum Actinomycetota; class Actinomycetes; order Kitasatosporales; family Streptomycetaceae; genus Streptomyces; species Streptomyces stoeckheimensis. The sequence continues at coordinate 7,519,995 of NZ_CP169550.1, forward strand.
ACGAGGCGGGCGGCATGCGGCTCGACACCCTCTTCATCGACGAGGGTTTCGGCAGCCTCGACGACCAGGCGCTGGACGAGGTGCTCGACGTGCTGGACTCGCTGCGCGAACGCGACCGCAGCGTCGGCATCGTGAGCCACGTCGCCGATCTGCGGACCCGGGTGCAGGCCCAGCTGGAGATCGTCAAGCAGCGCGGAGGCTCGGTGGTGCGGCACCGCACGGCGGGTGGACAGATCCGGGCATAGGTCGTGACGTCTCGGACGTCGCCGCCGCCTTCAAGGCGCACCGGGAGGAGGGCGCCGAGCTCGGCTTCCAGGTCAAGGAAATGCTCGGCGGCATCGAGTACTGGATCCGCGAGGGCTTCGAGGTCGAGACCTGGCAGGGCCGTGAGCAGCGTCCCGAGGCCGACCCGCTGACCGCCCCCACGGACTCCGACGACTGCGGCTGCTGACCGACCGGGCCCGCACCGCACGGATGGGCCGCACCGCACGGATGGGCCGCACCGCACGGACGGGCCGGCCCCCCGAGGGAGCCGGCCCGTCCGTGCGTGGTGCGGGTCCCGGCGGTCAGAGCTTCGACAGCTCGTCCACCAGGTCGTCCAGGCCCAGCGAACCCTGGGACAGCGCCGCCATGTGCCAGGCCTTCAGGTCGAAGGAATCACCGTGCGCGGCACGCGCGTTGTCACGGCCCAGCAGCCAGGCGCGCTCGCCCAGCTTGTAGCCGATCGCCTGCCCCGGCATCGACAGGTAGCGGGTGAGCTCGCTCTCGACGAAGTCGCCCGGCCGGCCGCTGTGCAGGCCGAAGAACTCCTGCGCCAGGTCCACCGTCCAGCGCTCGCCCGGGTGGAACGGCGAATCCGCCGGGATCTCCAGACCCAGGTGCATGCCGATGTCCACGATGACCCGCGCGGCGCGCATCATCTGGCAGTCCAGGTAACCGAGGCGCTGCTCGGCGTCCTTGAGGTAGCCCAGCTCGTCCATGAGCCGCTCCGCGTACAGCGCCCAGCCCTCGCAGTTGGAGCTGACGAGACCGACGCTGGCCTGGTAGCGGGAGAGCTGGTCCGCCACGTGCGCCCACTGCGCCAGCTGGAGGTGGTGCCCCGGAACGCCCTCGTGGTACCAGGTGGAGACCAGGTCGTAGACGGGGAAACGGGTCTGCCCCATCGTCGGCAGCCAGGTGCGGCCCGGACGGGAGAAGTCCTCCGAGGGGCTCGTGTAGTACGGGGCCGCGGCGCCTCCCGGAGGGGCGATGCGCGACTCCACCCGCTTGACCCGCTCGGCGAGTTCGAAGTGGGTGCCGTCGAGGTTCTCGATGGCCTCGTCCATCAGGCCCTGCAGCCAGGCCTGGACCTCGTCCTCGCCCTCGATGTGGGTGCCGTGCTCGTCCAGGTGCTTGAGCACCTCCCAGGGACCGGCGTCCGGCAGGATCTTGGCGGCTTCCGCCTTCATCTCCGCCAGCAGCCGGTGGTACTCCGACCAGCCGTAGGCGTACGCCTCGTCCAGGTCCAGGTCGGTGCCGTTGAAGTAGCGCGACCAGCGGGCGTAGCGCTCGCGGCCCACCGGGTCGGGCTTGCCCTCGACCGCGGGAGCGTACACGTCCCGCATCCAGTCGCGCAGTTCCACGACGGCGGCGGTCGCGGCGGCGGCGGCCTCGTCGAGCTCGGCGCGCAGCACCTGCGGGCCGGCGGCGGCGAACTCGGCGAAGTAGCCGTCCTTGCCCTCGCCCTCGGCGCCCTCGCCCTGGCCCGCCCAGGCGGTGAGCTGCTCGATGAAGGTGGCGGTGGGGCGCGGGCTGCCGAACAGGCCGCGGTCCAGGCCGAGCGCGAGGCACTCGCGGTAGCCCGCGTACGCGACGGGTACGGCGCGCAGCCGCTCGGCGATCGCGGCCCAGTCCTCGTCGGTTTCGGCCGGGGTCAGGGAGAAGATCTCGCGGACCGAGTGCGCGGGGGAGTGGATGTTGCTGACCGCGCGCAGGTCCTCGTCGGCTTCGTGAACGGCGAGCTCGGCGGTGAGCCGCTCGCGCAGCAGCCGGGCGCAGCGCCGCTCGACGTCGCTGTCGGCGCCGGGGAGGAGCTCGGCGGCGTCGAGCTTCGCGAGGGTGGCGCGGGAGAGTTCGGCGGCCGCCGCGCGGCCGGCGGGGGAGAGGTCCGGGAGCTTGCCGGAGCTCGCGGCGACACCGAGATAGGTGCCCGTGATCGGGTCGATGGCGATGAGGTCGTCGACGTAGGCATCGGCGACCTGTCGGGGCAGCCGTGCGGTGCTGTCACTGGTGATGATGTCTGACATGTGGACATCTTCGTATGCGGGACGGGTCCGCGTCATCACCAAAGATCGCCAGCCTGCTGACACAAAGATCGCCAGCCTGCTGACACAAAGATCGCCGGCCTGCTGACGTGAAGATCGTCAGCAGGCCGGCGTAAGGGGTGGCGGCGGCCCGCAAGCTCACGGCCGTACGGGCTCACCTGCGCGAGGAGCAGAGCCGCCGGCCCGTGCCGGGCCTGGCCGGATCGCGTGGCTCCGGGTCACTGCCGGCCGCGGGGCAGGCCGCGGGATTCGCCCGGGAGCTCGTACGGCAACCGGGAGCTGACGGGGGTCGCGTCCAGCCGGGCCGTGATCACCAGGGTGCCCTCCTCGATCTGGTAGTCGAGGGGGAGGCCGAGGCCGCGCATGGCGGCGACCATGCCGGTGTTCTGGGCCTGGGTGACGGCGTACACGCTGTCGCATCCGGCCTCGACGGCCATCCCGATCAGCCGGCCCAGCAGCTCGGAGCCGATGCCGCGGCGCTGCCAGTCGTCCTCGATGAGCAGCGCCACCTCGGTCTCGTCGCCGTCCCAGAGCAGGTGGCCGAGGGCCACCAGCTTGCCGGAGGCGGTGGTCGCCGCGAGCGTGCGGCCGAAGCGCGGGCTCAGCAGGTGGCCGAGGTAGCGGTCGGCGTCGGCGACGGGGCCGTGGTAGCGCAGGCCGAGGGTGCGCTCCGAGCAGCGGTCGTGCATGGCGCGGGCCGCGGGCAGGTCGGAGCCGTCGGCGCGGCGGACGGTGATCTCGTTGCCCTCGGGGAGGGTCAGTACGTCCCGGCTGCGCGGGACCCGCGGCCCGAGCCGGGCGTCCAGCTCCACGAGCGCGCGGGCGCGGGCGAACTCGGTCGGGGTGAAGGGCAGGTAGGGCCGCTCGATGGTGATGGCACCGCCGGACGGGTCGCGCAGCCGCATGACCGTGGCCTCCAGGACGCCTTCGACGGGCGCGTCGGCGCCGGCGTTGGGGCGCCCGGAGAGGGTGGTCGCGGGGATCGAGTGGATGGTGCACCGGCCGAGCAGCTGGCGCAGGGCGAGCGGCAGCTCGGCGGCGTCCAGTGCGGTGCGGGTGGCCAGTCCCAGGACGCGCGTCGGGGTGTCGACCAGGTCGTGGGCGTCGGCGCGCTCGATCCAGGTGCTGTGGCCGCCGGCGCCGGCGATGGCCCGGGTGAGGTCTGCGGAGGGAAGCTGCTGCGGGGCGCGCAGCAGGAACTCGTCCACCGTGCCGCCCTCGGGGAGGGGGTGCGTCTGCAGGGTCAGGATGTCGACCCCGCTGCGGGCGAGGGCGGTGCAGAGCGCGGCGAGGCTGCCGGGCTCGTCGCGCACGGTCGTCCGCATCCGCCACAGGGCGGAGGCCGGCGGGGCGTCCGTACCGGCCGCCTCCGCGACTGCCCCGGTCCCGGTACCCGTGGCGGGGTCCGGGAGCGCGGTGTCCGTGGGAGGCGGCGCATGGCTGTGGCGGCGTGCCCACCAGGTGTGGAACGCCGCCGTGACCAGGAGCGCGACGGCCGAGGCGACGAGCAGTACCGGGCCGCGGGGACCGTGCACGACGAGATTGGCGATGGCGTCGGCGACCGCGACGGCGCAGAAGAGAGCGGCGAGTTCGACGACGTCGCGGCGCCAGTGGTGGCGGTGGGGACGGTGGGCAGAGGCAGGAATACGCTCAGTCATGCAGACCACTGTGACGCAGGGGTGTTGCGTGATCACGAACGATCTGTGACCGATTGGTTAAGGATCCATCTGGCCGATTTCGCCCTGTTTTCCGGCCGATTTCAGGTATCGGACCCTACTGTCCCACCCGTCCGGGCTGCAGGGTCCGCGTGAACAGTACGCCGCCTCCCTGACGGCGCAGCCGGACGGTGAGCTCGCCGCCCTCCCCGTCGATCTCGACCTCCCCGTAGTACGGGGGGTTCTCGGACGGGGACATGTTGGCGAAGGGCGCGGACTGGACGTACGCCATCTCCGGGCCGAAGGTGGCGTCCAGCCGGCCGGCGGGGAACCCGCCCGCGCCGATGGGGCCCGAGACGAACTCCCAGAAGGGCGCGAAGTCGCTGAAGGCGGCCCGCTCGGGCGCGTAGTGGTTCGCGGCCGTGTAGTGGACGTCGGCGGTGAGCCAGAGGGTGCCGGTGATGCGCTGGTGCTTGATGTGGCGGAGCAGCTCGGCGATCTGCAGTTCGCGCCCGAGCGGCGCGCCGGGGTCGCCCTGGGCGACGGCCTCGAAGTTCGCGGCCCCGTCGGCCACCACGATGCCCAGCGGCATGTCGGCGGCGATCACCTTCCAGGTGGCGCGGGAGCGCGACAGCTCGCGCTTGATCCAGGCCAGCTGTTCGGGGCCGAGGATGCCGATGGGGTCGTCGGTCTGGCGGCCGGGGGAGTTCGCGTCGCGGTAGGTGCGCATGTCGAGGACGAACACGTCGAGCAGCGGTCCGTGGCGCATCACCCGGTACATCCGTCCCTCGGCGCGGCCTCCGCGCAGGTCGGTGACCGGGAAGTACTCGCCGAAGGCCCGGCGGGCCCGGCCGGCGAGGGTGTCGACGTCCTTCACGGTGTAGCGGGGATCGTCGAGGATCTGGCCGGGGTACCAGTTGTTGCGCACCTCGTGGTCGTCCCACTGGGCGAGGACCGGCACCTGGGCGTTGAAATCGCGGAGGTTGCGGTCGAGCAGGTTGTAGCGGAAGTTGCCCCGGAACTCGGCGAGGGTCTCGGCGACCTTCGCCTTCTCCTCGGTGGTCACGTTGTGCCACAGGGTTCCGTCGCGCAGCGGTACGGAGGCCTGGATCGGCCCGTCGGCGTAGATGGTGTCCCCGCTGAAGAGGAAGAAGTCGGGGTCCCGCAGTCGCATTTCGTCGAAGACGCGGTAGCCGCCGAGCTCCGGGTTGATCCCCCAGCCCTGGCCGGCGAGGTCCCCGGACCACAGGAAGCGCACGTCGCGGCGGCGGGAGGCGGGGGCGGTCCGGAAGGTGCCGTGGACCGGCTCGCCGCTGCGGCGCGGATCGTCGGGGTCGGCGAGGAGCACCCGGTAGTGGATCTGCTGTCCGGGCGGGAGCTCGCGCAGGGTGGTGGTGCCGGTGAAATCGGTGTCAGGGCCGAGCAGCGGGCCGCGGTGGCGGCGGACGGCGTAGCGGAACGACTCGCTCGGGGAGGTCTCCACGTACATCCGCGCGGGCCGGTCGGAACGCGTCCAGACGGTGGCCGAGTGGGCGGTGATCTCGCCGGACTGGACCCCCCAGAAGGCGTTCGGGCGGTCCGAGCGGACGAAGGCGGGCACCGCCGCGTGGGCGGGCGTGGCGAGGGCGCCCGTGAGGGCGCTGGACAGGGCGAGGCCCACCGGAACGGCGAGGGAACCGCCGAGCAGGGAGCGTCGGGTGTGCGGCAGAGGTGCCATCGGTGCGTCTCCAGAGGCCGGCGGGGACGGGCCGGACCAGTGTGCCGCCGTACACCGGCCGCACACCGGACCGCCCGCGTCGTGCACGCGAACCATGCGTGAACACTGGTGCGCACGGCGGACGCCCCGTCAACACCTCATCGGGCGAGCTTGGTTGTGTCCAGAATGACGCGGGCGACCAGGGCCGGGTCGTCGTTCATGGGCACGTGGCCGCAGCCGGGGAGCCTGACGAGGCGCGCGCCGGGGATGGTGTGCTTGGCGCGGACGCCTTGGCGGCGCAGGAGCAGCCGGTCGCGACTGCCCCAGGCGATGGTGACGGGCAGACCGGGCACATCCGCGGTGAACCGTACGGAGCCGCCCGCGGCCAGCGTCTGCTCGAAACCGGTGGCCTCGCGCAGGGCGACGGTCTCGGCGACCACGGAATCGGGCGAACGCCGTCCCGGTCGCGCGTAGATGCTGCCGGTGAGCGCGGTGCGTCCGGCGGCGCTGCGGGCGAGCCGTTCCACGGCGGAGTGGGGCAGTGCCCCGGCGCCGGCGCGCATCGCGCGCAGTGCCGTGAAGGCGTAGCGGCGTTCTCCCTCCGACCAGAACCCGGCGGGGGAGAGGGCGGTGACCGAGCGCGCCAGGCCGACGCGCCCCATCTCCAGGGCGAGCAGCCCGCCGAGGGAGTTGCCCGCGACGTGCGGCCGCTCTGTCCCGAGCGCCGTGCAGAGCGCGCCGATCGCCGGGGCGATGGTGCCCAGATCGTACGGAACCCCGTGCGGCAGCGGCTCCGAGGCGCCGAAGCCGGGCAGGTCGACGGCGATCACGTCGTACTCGGCGGCCAGGACGTCGGTCACCGGGCGCCACGCCTGGAGGTGGTGGCCGATGCCGTGGAGCAGCAGGAGCGGCTCGCCCGCGCCCTTGCGCTCGTAGGCGGCGGTGGTGGTGCGGGGGCCCAGCGGCGAATCGATCGTGAAGGAGACCGTGGCGGTCATGCTGCTCCTCGTCGGGGGTCGGGCGGCTTCGGCGGCCGTGTGAGACGGCTTGTCAGTAGTGTCTCCCGACCGGTTACCGCCCGGTAGCCCCAGGGGGCAGGACTTCGGCTTTCGCGGCGTCCTTCGTGGTCCTCGCGAACATCCCGTGAACAGCTTGATGCATATGCCCGATCTGCCCGGTAAAGCGGTGAGCATTGGTCTTGACCAAGGGGGTGCGCCGTCCTATCGTCGCAGGCATAGTGCAGGAACCTTTAATAAACAAAGGCGCGGAACTCACGCTGGAACACGGCGAGTGCGGCGATTGCAGGAGGAGTCAGGGTGGGGACCATGCAGCTCGAATCGGTGCCGGAGCCGAAGTACTTGCACCTCAAGACCGTCCTCAGTGAGGCGCTCGACCAGGACTTCGCCGTGGGCGAGATCCTGCCGAACGAGCGCGAGCTCGCCGCCCGCTTCGGTGTCGCCCGGGCGACCCTGCGCCAGGCCCTGGAGCAGCTCGAGCTCGAAGGTCGCCTCCAGCGCCGCCGGGGCGTCGGCACCACCGTCGCCCCGCCGCGCGTGGGCGTCGACGTCGGCGGTGCGCAGCACAGCTGGCCCGGCGAGAGCGTCGACGGGTGGGAGCCCGTGGACGCGGCCGAGGAGGCCGTGCTGTCCCCCGCCCTCCTGAAGCTCCTCGGGACCGCCCCCGGCGAGATGGTGCTCGCGGTGCGCCGCAGCCGCGTCGAGAACGGCCAGGTCCTCGCCGCCGAGCTGCTGTACGTGCCGGCCTCCTCGGTGCCCGGCCTCTCCGCGATCGACGCCCCGGCCGGTCCGGCGCGGGCCCGCGCCGTGATGCGCGAGCTGCAGAAGCTGGTCCTCGACGGACAGGACCGCTCGGTGGAGCTCGGCTCCGCCCGCCCCGAGGACGCGAAGGAACTGGACCGCCTGCCCGGCGCCCCGGTCCTGCTGGTCACCACCCGCTACTTCACGGTGGCGGGCACCGCGGCTGTCTCGGTGGCCACCTACCGGGCGGACACCTGCCGACTCACCTTCGGCGACTCGGGCGACGTGCAGATCACCCACGACGCGCGGGTCGCTTCCTGACCGCGTACTGAACGCCTGCCGAGCGGGGCCACCACATCGGGGTGGCCCCGCTCGGGTGTGCGGGGTCCGCAGCCCCGGAGGCGGCGGCGCGGACCGGTATCCGGACCGCCCCCCGGAGGGGCTCAGCGGCGCCGGGCGGTGACCGTCTTCTCCACCGCGAACAGTTCTTCCTCCACGTGGTCCAGCGCCAACCGCAACGCTCCCGTGGCCACCGCCGCCTCGCCCAGCAGGGACAGCGCCACGCGCGGCGGGCGCAGACAGTAGCGCTCCAGCTCCCGGCGGAGGGGATCCAGGACCCCGTCCAGCCCGGCCGCCCAGCCGCCGACCACGACCAGCTCCGGATCCATCGCCAGGACCAGCGCGGCCACGTCGTGGACCAGCCGCTGGATGAACCGCTCCACCGCGGCCACCGCCCCCACGTCCCCGCGCTTGGCCATCGCGAAGACCTCCGCCACCGCGCGCTCGTCCAGCGGGTGCAGGGGTTCGCCGGTCGTCGACAGCAGCTTCTCGGGCGTGACCTCACGTCCCAGCAGGTGCAGTGCGCCGATCTCCCCGGCCGCCCCGCCGAAGCCGCGGTGCAGCCGGCCCCCGATCAGGGAGCCCGCTCCGGGGCTGAGCCCGGCCATCACGAAGACCATGTCGTCGGTGTCGGTCGCGGCGCCCTTCCAGTGCTCGGCGACCGCCGCGGCGTTGGCGTCGTTCTCCACCTGCACCGGGCAGCGGAACGAGCGGCGGAGCCGTTCCCCGAGCGGGAGCCCGGTCCACCCGGGCAGGGCCGTGCCGAGGCGGACGGTGCCGTCGGCCTCCACGATCCCGGGGCTGCCGACGCCGACCGCCCGCAGGGAGTCCCGGGGTACCCCGGCGCGACGCAGCAGATCGGCCACCGCACCGCGGACCCGTTCGAGCCGTTCGTCGGCGGAGGCCGTCTCGGCGACCTCCTTGGTACCGGCGCCGATCACCCGGCCGTCCAGTCCGGACAGCAGCACCGCGATCCGGTGCGCGCCGATCTCCACGCCGAGCAGGTGCCCCGCCTCCGCGCGGAAGCGGAACCGTCTGGCCGGGCGTCCCTGGCGCCGCGCACCCTCTTCCGCGCCCGCCTCGACGACCAGGCCCGTCCCGATGAGTCCTTCGACGACACCCTCGACGGTGGGCCGCGAGAGCCCGGTGACCCGGGTGAGGTCAGTGAGCGTCGGCGATTCGGCCGCACGCAGGGCCCGCAGCACCACGGCGGAGTTGATCCGCCGCAGCAGAGAGGGGTCCCCGCCGGTCAGCTGCCCCAACGTGTGTCCTCCCAGCTAGCGAGCGTGTCAGCCGGATCGTACTGCGCACCGGCCGCGGCGGCGAGAAGCGGCCCCCCATCGGCCGGAATCAGCCCTTCCCCTCGGGGGCCGGTCATGCGGGAGCTACGAACCCGGACTCGTACGCGGTGATGACGGCCTGGGTCCGGTCGCGCGCCCCCAGCTTCGCCAGGATCGCACTGACGTGGGACTTCACCGTCTCGGTGCCCACGATCAGCTCGCGGGCGATCTCGATGTTGGTCAGCCCCTTGGCCATCAGCCGGAGCACGGCCTCCTCGCGCTCGGTCAGTGCCGCCCGCTCCAGTGCCGTCCGCGCCTGCCGGTTCCCGTACTCGGCGGCCAGCGAGCGGACCGCCGAGGGGAAGAGCAGCGTCTCGCCCTCCGCCACCAGCCGGACCGCGTGCACGATCTCCGAGGGACGGGCCCGCTTCAGCAGGAACCCGTCCGCGCCGGCCCGCAGCGCCTGGTAGACGTACTCGTCGTTCTCGAAGGTGGTGACCACGAGGATCTTCGGCGGGGAGTCCACGCTCCGCAGGACCGCCCGGGTCGCCTCGATCCCGTCGAGCAGCGGCATCCGCACGTCCATCGCCACGACGTCGGGGCGCAGTTGCCGCACGAGCGGGACCACCGCGGCGCCGTCGGCGGCCTCGCCGATCACCTCGATGTCGGGCTGGGCGTCCAGGACGGCGCGCAGACCCGCGCGCACCAGGGGTTCGTCGTCGACGAGCAGTACGGTAACCGGCATCCGGTCAGCGTATTCGCTCCAGCGGCAGCCGCGTGCGCACCCTCCAACCCCCCTTGTACGGACCGGTCTCGGTGTCCCCGCCGAGCAGGGCGGCCCGCTCCCGCATCCCGCGCAGTCCGGTGCCGCCGCCGGTCATGACGGAAGGCCGGTCCGGCAGCGGATTGGTCACCTCCAGGTCCAGCCGGTCGGCGACCATGCCGATCCGCACCCGTACCGCTACGGGACCGCAGTGCCGCAGCACATTGGTCAGAGCCTCTTGCAGGATCCGGTATCCCTCCTGGCTCACCGGGTCGGGCAACTGGTCGAGCGGGCCGACCAGTTGCGCGTCGACGGTGGCGCCCGAAGCGCGCGCGGACTCGAACAGCCGGTCGGCTTCCACCAGCGTGGGCCGCTGGGACGGCCGCTGGCCGGACTCGCGCAGGACGCGCAGCACCCGGTCCAGGTCCTCCAGCGCGGCCCGGCCCGTCTCCTCGATCGCACTCAGCGCGCGGTCCGTGAACTCCGGATCGCCCGCCGCCCGCGCGGCCCCCGCCTGGACGACGGCCACGGTCAGGGCATGGCCGATGGAGTCGTGCAGTTCCCGCGCGATGCGGGTGCGCTCCAACAACTGCTCGGTGCGCACCTCCAGCGCGGTGAGGCGCTCCGCGGCCGAAGGTCCCAGCAGGCGGCGGGCGATGGCCGTGATCATGTCGCCGAGCAGGACCACGACGACGATCAGGAGGACCGGTGGCACCGGAGCCAGCGCCCACGCCGCCCAGACCGGGAATCCGGCGGGTATCACGTTCTCGGAGGCGACCCTGCTGCCGAGTCCGGCCGTGACCAGTTGGACCGTCAGCATCGGCAGCCACACCGTGGCCATCATCGTGGCGAAGGAGACGACGAGTCGTATCTCCAGCCACAACAAGGTCCGCCAGCGGTCGCTCCACGTCTGGGACCCGACGGTGCTGAAGCTGTTCTCCTCGGCCTCCCGCGCGCCACGGGCGTTGCGCTCGGAGGGAGTGAGGAGGAATTGCGCCTGGAGTCCTTCGGCCACCCGCATCCAGGGCAGCAGTCCCAGCGGTATCACGAGGACGAGCGGTACCCACGGAGCCTCGGGCTCGATGAACATCCAGACGGCCAACATCAGCATGGGCACGCACAGATGCACCCAGCGCGAGTAGGTCACGGGGCGCAGTGCGGCGCGGAACAATCGGTGCATCCCCTCATCGTCGCAGTTCGGGGCGGTGCGGCTCCTCCCCCACGTGGGGGAGAAGGAACCCTCGCATGGGGGAGGAAGAGGGGTGGGGCCGGCAGCGAACCTTGAGACATGAACAGCATCGAGATCCGAGAACTGACCAAGGAATTCGGCCGGACCCGGGCCGTGGACCACCTCACCTTCGATGTCATGCCCGGCCGTGTCACGGGCTTCCTCGGACCCAACGGGGCCGGGAAGTCGACCACGATGAGGCTGCTGCTGGGCCTGGACCGGATCACCTCCGGGACGGCCACGATCGGCGGCCGGCGGTTCACCGAACTTCCCGACCCCCTCCACCGGGTCGGGGCCCTGCTGGACGCGCAGTCGGCGCACGGCGGCCGAACCGCCCGTGACCACCTGCGCTTCCTCGCCGCGGCCAACCGCATCCCGATGAGCCGGGTGGAAGCGGTCCTGGAGCAGTCCGGGATCGCCTCGGCGGCCAGGCGGCGGATCAAGACCTTCTCCCTGGGCATGCGCCAGCGCCTCGGCATAGCGGCCGCACTGCTCGGAGACCCGGAAGTACTCCTCCTGGACGAGCCCACCAACGGCCTCGACCCCGAGGGCATCATCTGGATCCGCGAGCTCATGCGCGGCCTGGCCGCCGAGGGGCGCACGGTCCTCGTCTCCAGCCACCTGATGACCGAGACGGCGGCCCTCGTCGACCACCTGATCGTGCTCGGGCAGGGCAGGCTGCTGGCCGACACCTCCATAGAGGAGTTCATCGACTCCCGCAGCACCCCGAGGGTGCGGCTGCGCACCACGGACCCCGTCCGGCTCCGGGCCACCCTGGCCCGGGACGACTTCGAGCTGGTCACCGCCGAGGGCGGGCGGTGGACCGTGGACGGCATGCAGGCCGAGCAGCTCGGCGTCATCGCCGCCCGCGAAGGCATCCCGATGCTGGAACTGATCGACGAGCGGGCCTCCCTGGAGCAGGCCTACCTCGATCTCACCGCGGACAGCGCCCAGTTCGCCGCCACCCGCTGACCCACCCCTTCCAAGGAGGCCTCCCCATGAGCACCGCTCTGCCCACCGTCCCCGTCCTGCACTCGGAATGGATCAAGATACGGTCCCTTCGCGGCACCTTCGGGGCGCTGATAGCCGTCTTCGTCGCCACGGTGGGCATCCAGATGCTGACCGCGGCGATGATCGGCACGGAGGAAGCCGGCAGCATGGGAGAGGATCCGCTCCTCGCGGCCTTCTACGGCCTCAACTTCGGCCAGATAGCGGCCTTCGCCTTCGGTGCGACCGCGCTGTCCTCGGAATTCCACAACGGCGCCCTGCGCACGTCCCTGACCGCGGTGCCGGACCGGACGCGGCTCTACCTGTCGAAGATGGCCATGGTGGGCGGACTGGCCTTCGTGGTCGGACAGTTGAGCGGACTGGCTGCCTTCGTCGGCGGACAGGCGTTCATGGGTCCCTACACCCTGGAACTGGGCAGCCCGGGCACCTACCGCGCGATCTTCGGCTGCGGAGCGTACCTCGCGCTGATGGCCCTGCTGGCGGCCGGACTGACGGCCGTGCTGCGCAGTGCTTCGGCCGTCCTGAGCCTGCTCATACCCTTCGTGCTGATCCTGTCGTTCGTCATCGGCCAGGCCACCGAAGGTGTCGCCGGATACCTGCCGGACCGCGCGGGGCAGATGATGATGCGGCTGGACACCTCGGTGGGCGTCGCCCCCTGGACCGGGCTCGGTGTGCTCGCCCTGTGGGCGCTGGCCGCCCTCGCCGGCGGATGGCTGTCGGTGCGGCGGCGGGACGCCTGACGCCGGAGCGGCTGCCCGGACCCCGCCGCCCGGCGGGGTCAGTGGGTGGTGAGGAGGGCGGGGAGTTGGCGCATGTCGTCGAAGACGACGGTCCCGGGGCCTTCGAGCTGCTCGGCGGGGGTCAGCCCGCCGGCGTAGCCGAAGGCCCGCATCCCGGCGGCGCGGGCCGCCTGGACGCCGGGACGGCTGTCCTCGACGACCGCGCAGGCGGCGGGATCCACGCCCATCCGCCGGGCGGCGTACAGGAAGAGGTCCGGGGCGGGCTTACCGCGGGAGACCTCGGTGGCGCTGTGGATGCGGCCCTCGAAGCGTGCGTAGAGGCCCGTACGGCCGAGGGTGTGCCGCATCTTCTCGTGCGAGCCGCTGGAGGCGACGCACGTCGGCAGGGTGATCGCGTCGAGCGCCTGAGGCAGACCTTCCACGGGGGACAGCCCCGAGTCCACGGCCTCCCGGTGGAGTTGCTCGAACCGGTCCCACCAGTGGGCGGCCACCTCGGGACCGAGCCGGCCGGTGATCTGCTCGCGGATGGAGGCGGAGGAGCGTCCGATGAACCGGTCGATGACCTCGGCCTCGGTGAGCGGCCAGCCGAGCTCCGCGCCCAGAGCGACCTGGACACGGGCGGCTATGCGTTCGCTGTCGACGAGCACCCCGTCGCAGTCGAATATCACGAGTTCGATCGGCTTGATGATCATCCCCGGATGATAGACGTGCCGGTCGCGGGGCGGCCGAGGCGGTCTACGGATCGACGTCGGTGGGATCCGCGGACTCGGCGGCTGCGCGGAGGCGGGCGTACTCCTGGGCCATGGCTGCGGCGGTCCACCGGGCGTTGAGGCCGCTGGGGTTGGGCAGGGCCCAGATCCGGGTGGCGCCGATGGTCCGCTCCTGGGGGCCGATCAGGGCCTTCCGGTCACCGAAGGCGGTGCGGTAGGCGGTGACTCCGACCACGGCCAGCCATTGGGGGCGCAGGAGCTCCACCTTGGCCGTCAGGATGCGGCCTCCCTCGCGGAACTCCTCGGCGCTCAGCTCGTCGGCGCGGGCCGTGGCGCGGGCCACGACGTTCGTGATGCCGAGGCGGTAGGTCGGCAGTTCCCCCTGCTCGGCGGGGGACAGGAGCCGCGGAGTGAAGCCCGACATGTGCAGGACCGGCCAGAAGCGGTTGCCGGGGCGGGCGAAGTGGTGGCCCGTCGCGGCGGAGAGGAGGCCCGGGTTGATGCCGCAGAAGAGGACACGAAGACCGCCCGCGACCACGTCCGGGAGGACGCGGTCACGGGCGGCGTTCAGCTCTTCGGGGGTCAGAGGATCGACCCGGGGGTGTAGCCCGCGGCCTCGGGGTGCTCCTTGGTGATCTCCTCGATGCGCGAGACCACCGCGGCGACCTGGTCGCCCGCCGCGCCGGTGAAGGAGAGCTTGTCGGCCATCAGGGCGTCCAGCTGGGCCCGGTCGAGCGGCATGCGCTCGTCGGCGGCCAGCTTCTCCAGCAGCTCGTTGCGCTCGGCACCCTGCTCGCGCATGGCGAGCGCGGAGGCCACCGCGTGCTCCTTGATGACCTCGTGGGCGGACTCGCGGCCCACCCCGGCCCGCACGGCGCCCATCAGGACCTTCGTGGTGGCGAGGAAGGGGAGGTAGCGGTCCAGCTCGCGGGCCACGACGGCCGGGAAGGCGCCGAACTCGTCGAGGACCGTCAGGAAGGTCTCCATCAGGCCGTCGAGAGCGAAGAACGCGTCGGGCAGCGCGACCCTGCGGACCACGGAGCAGGAGACGTCGCCCTCGTTCCACTGGTCGCCGGCCAGCTCGCCGGTCATCGACGCGTAGCCGCGCAGGATGACCATCAGGCCGTTCACGCGCTCGCAGGAGCGGGTGTTCATCTTGTGCGGCATCGCGGAAGAGCCGACCTGGCCGGGCTTGAAGCCCTCGGTCACCAGCTCGTGGCCGGCCATCAGGCGGATCGTCTTGGCGATGGAGGAAGGTGCCGCGGCCAGCTGGACCAGGGCGGTGACCACGTCGTAGTCGAGCGAGCGCGGGTAGACCTGGCCGACCGAGGTGAAGGCCTGGCCGAAGCCGAGGTGGGCCGCGATCCGCTGCTCCAGGTCGGCCAGCTTCGCGGCGTCGCCGCCCAGCAGGTCGAGCATGTCCTGCGAGGTGCCGACCGGGCCCTTGATGCCGCGCAGCGGGTAGCGGGTCAGCAGGTCTTCCAGGCGGCCGTACGCGACCAGCAGCTCGTCGGCCGCGGTGGCGAAGCGCTTGCCCAGGGTGGTCGCCTGAGCGGCGACGTTGTGGGAGCGGCCGGCCATGACCAGCTCGGCGTGCTCGCCGGCCAGCTTGCCGAGGCGGGCGAGGACGGCGACCGTGCGGTCCCGGACCAGTTCCAGCGAGAGCCGGATCTGGAGCTGCTCGACGTTCTCGGTCAGGTCGCGGGAGGTCATGCCCTTGTGGACGTGCTCGTGGCCGGCGAGGGCGTTGAACTCCTCGATGCGGGCCTTAACGTCGTGCCGGGTGATCTTCTCGCGCTCGGCGATGGAGCCGAGGTCGACGGTCTCCAGGACGCGCTCGTAGTCGGCGAGGGCCGCGTCGGGGACCTCGATGCCGAGATCCTTCTGGGCGCGGAGCACGGCGAGCCACAGCCGCCGCTCCAGCGTCACCTTGTACTCGGGGGACCACAGGACGGCGAGCTCCGCGGAGGCGTAGCGGCCGGCCAGGACATTGGGGATGCGGGGCTTGGCAGTCACGTGTAGGGATTCTACTTGGGCCTCGGCTGTGCGTTTACGCAGGTAGGGGACCCGGCCTGGATTGTGCCTTGCTACGAGAGCGGGCGGGGGGCGGGCCGGGGTGGCCCGGGGCGGGCGCGGGGTGGCCACGGCCGCCCCGCGGGCTATACGAGCCGGTCGCCCGCCGGAGCCTCGTAGGGCAGCAGTTCCGGGCGCTTGGCGGGTCGGCCGTCCCCGCTGGAGCGGCCCGTCAGACGGCGGCCGACCCAGGGGAGCAGGTGCTGCCGGGCGAAGCTGAGGTCCTGCGAGCGGCGCGCGGTCCAGCCGGGGGGCACGACGGCCGGCAGTTCGGCGCTCCAGTCCGCCTCGGGCGGCAGGCCCAAGGTCTGCCAGACCGCCTCCGCGACCCTGCGGTGGCCTTCGGCCGTCAGGTGCAGCCGGTCAACGTCCCACATCCGCGGATCACCGAGCGCGGCGGACCCGTACAGGTCGACCACGAGGGCGCCGTGCCGTGCGGCGAGCTCCTCGATGATGACGAAGAGCTCCTCCATGCGCGGACGGAAACGTTCCATCACGGGTCCGTTGCGGCCCGGCGAGCGCATCAGGACGAGCGTCCCGCAGGAGGGCGCCAGCAAGCCGACGGCCTCCTCCAGCTGACCGCGCACCCGGCCCATGTCCACCTTGGGGCGCAGGGTGTCGTTGAGCCCGCCGACCAGGGTCACCAGGTCGGCGCCCATCTCGGCGGCGGCGGGCGCCTGCTCCCCGGCGATCTGCCCGATCAGCTTGCCGCGGACCGCGAGGTTCGCGTAGCGGAAGTCCGGCTCGCGGGCGGCGAGGCGGTCGGCGAGCAGATCGGCCCAGCCCCGGTAGGAGCCGTCGGGGAGCAGGTCCGACATGCCCTCGGTGAAGGAGTCGCCGACCGCGACGAAACTGGTGTACCGCACATTCATCTCCATGGCGGGAGCGATGCTACCGCGGCACGCGCGCGGCGCTCCTGCCGCTACGTCGAAGCCGGCCGGCCGAACAGCTCCCGCAGCACGTCCTCCATCGTGACCAGGCCCGTCATGACCCCGTCCGGAGCGAGCACCGCCGCCAGGTGCGTACGGCTGCGCCGCATCGCGGTCAGCACGTCGTCCAGCGGAGTCTCCGCCCGGACCTGCGCGATCGGCCGCAGTGCGGTGACCGGGAACGGCTCGTCCCGCTCCGCCGCGTCCAGCGCGTCCTTGACGTGCAGGTATCCCAGGATCCGGCCCTGTGCGTCGATCATCGGGAACCGGGAGTACCCCGACTCGGCCGACAGCCGCTCCAGTCCGGCCGGTGTGATGCCCTCGCGGGCCGGAACCACCCGGTCCGCCGGCAGCACCACATCGGTCACCGGCCTCCGCCCCAGTTCCAGGGCGTCGTGCAGCCGCTCGCTCGCACGGTCGTCGATGAGTCCCGCGTCGCTGGAGTCCTTGACGATCCGGGCCAGCTCGTCGTCCGAGAAGGTCGCCGCGACCTCGTCCTTGACCTCCACCCGCAGCAGGCGCAGCAGGGCGTTGGCGAAGGCGTTGATCGCGAAGATCACCGGCTTCAGCCCCCGGGTGAGGGTCACCAGCGGCGGACCCAGCAGCAGGGCGGTCCGCACCGGCTCGGCCAGTGCGACGTTCTTCGGCAGCATCTCGCCGAAGAGCATGTGCAGGTACGTGGCCAGGGCCAGCGCCACCACGAAGGAGATCGCGTGGGTCAGCCCGGACGGCACCCCGAAGAAGTCGAACGCCGGGGTCAGCAGGTGGGCGATGGCCGGCTCGGCCACCACGCCCAGCACCAGGGTGCACAGCGTGATGCCCAGCTGGGCGGCCGCCATGAGCGCCGACACGTGCTCCAGGCCCCACAGTACGGCGCGCGCCCTGCGGTCACCCTGCTCGGCGTGCGTCTCGATCTGGCTGCGCCGCACGGAGATCATGGCGAATTCCGCGCCGACGAAGAAGGCGTTGACGACCAGGGTCGCCAGGCCGATCAGCAACTGGACGGCGGTCATCGGGCCTCCTCCACACCATCACCGGGGGTCGGTTCGACCGGCACGTGCAACAGCACCCGCGCGGCCCGCCGCCCACTCGCGTCCACCACGTCCAGCCGCCAGCCGTCGAGCTCCAGGCTGTCGCCGACCATCGGGATCCGGCCCAGCTCGGTCGCTATCAGACCGGCCAGCGTCTCGTACGGGCCGTCCGGCACGCGCAGCCCGATCCGCTGGAGCTGGTCGGTGCGCGCGGCGCCGTCCGCGGAGAACAGGGCGCGCCCGGCGTCGTCCTCCCCGGCCGGGGCCAGGTCGGGGGTCTCGTGCGGGTCGTGCTCGTCGCGGACCTCGCCGACGACCTCTTCGACGATGTCCTCCAGCGTGGCCACACCGGCCGTGCCGCCGTACTCGTCGATGACCACGGCCATCGTCTGCTTGCCGGACAGCCGGTCCAGCAGCCGGTCCACGGTCAGCGACTCCGGAACGAGGAGGGGTTCGCGCAGCAGCTGCGACACCGGGGTGCGGTGCCGTTCCTCGGCCGGCAGGGCCAGTACGTCCTTGATGTGGACGGTGCCGACGACGCTGTCGAGGCTGCCCCGGTAGACGGGGAACCGGGAGAGGCCGGTGGCGAGCGTCGCGTTCGCCACGTCCTCGGCGGTGGTCTGCAGGTCGAGGGCGGTGACCTGCACCCGCGGGGTCATGACGTTCTCCGCGGTCAGGTCGGCGAGGTTCAAGGTCCGCATGAACAGTTCGGCGGTGTCCTTCTCCAGGGCGCCGGCCCGCGCGGAGTGCCGGGCCAGGGCGGCCAGCTCCTGCGGGGTGCGCGCGGAGGCGAGCTCCTCGGCGGGCTCCATGCCGAACCGGCGGACCATGTGGTTCGCCGTGGTGTTCAGATGGCTGATGAGGGGCCTGAAGGCACGGCTGAAGACCCGCTGGAAGGTGGCGACCCGCTTGGCGACGGCCAGCGGGGAGGAGATCGCCCAGTTCTTGGGCACGAGCTCGCCCACGACCATCAGGACGACGGTCGACAGCACGGTGCCGAGGATCAGGGCGGTGGAGGACGCGGCTCCGGCGGAGAGTCCCATGGCCTCGAAGGGGCCCTTGAGGAGGGCGGCGATCGAGGGCTTGGAGATCATGCCGATGACCAGGCCGGTCACGGTGATGCCGAGCTGGGCGCCGGAGAGCTGGAACGTCAGGCTGCGGACGGCGGCCAGGGCGCTGTCGGCGCCGCGTTCGCCGCGCTCGACGGCCCGTTCCAGTTCGCTGCGCTCGATGGTGGTCAGCGAGAACTCGGCCGCGACGAAGACTCCGCAGGCAAGGCAGAGCAGCAGCGCCACGACGAGCAGGAGCACTTCGGTCATCGGTCCTTCACCTCCGTCCCATGATCAGCCAGGAGGAGGGGTGTCGCGCGCTGTCGCCGACGGGAAGGGAGGGGACTGGGAGGCTCGCCCATGGACGGACGCTCACACCTTTCGTTCGGGGGAGAAGAGGAACAGCTGCCTACAGGGTAAAGGAAGAGCAAAGTGGGCGGAGCGTTCCTTCGGTGGACCCACCCGGCCCTGACGGCGTGACGCCCTGACGGCGTGATGCCCCGACGGGGCCGGATGTGAACGATCTTCGCATCCCACCCGCGTCGGCGTCCGCGCGATGGGGCCCGGGTGCGCCCGCCTTGCGTCTCGGCAGGCGGAAGTCGGTGGCGGGGCCCCGGGCGGTCGTGCTTGGCTCCCGGACATGACCGATCTGCACATACGGGCCGCCCTGCCGGCCGACGCCGAGACCGTGCTCGCCTTCTGGAGGGAAGCGGCGGAGGGCACGTCGATCACGGACGACGCGGACGGCGTGACCCGGCTCGTCACCCGTGATCCCGAGGCGCTGATCCTCGCGGAACGCGGCGGGGTCCTCGTCGGGTCCGTGATCGCCGGCTGGGACGGCTGGCGGGCGTCCCTGTACCGGCTCGCCGTACTGCCCTCCCATCGCCGCCAGGGGATCGCCACGGCGCTCCTGGAGGCGGCCGAACGGCGCTTCGTCGCCGTCGGGGGCCGCCGCGGTGACGCGATGGTCCTGGAAGCGAACGAACGCGCGCAGCGGGCGTGGGCCGCGGCCGGCTACCACCGTGAGGATCACTGGCGGCGCTGGGTCAAGCCGCTGGTGGAGACGGCGTGACGCCTCGCACCGGCACCGGCACCGCGACCGGCATCCGCACCCGCCGGGTCGGGGCCCTGCTCCTCGCCGCCGGAGCGATCGCGCTGGCCGGCTGCGGCACACGGACCGCGGGGGCCGGGGAGGCGGCGGAGCCCCCGGCGCCGTCCGTGACCCCCTCCGTGGACCACGCGGCCCAGGCGGCCGCGGCGGTCGCGCGCCACGACGCGCTGTTCCCCGCGATCGCGGCACGGTGCGCCGACGTGGCGACGGGCGGCGCGAGCCCCGGGGCCACGTCGGGAGAGCTGCCCGCGGATCCCGAGGCACGCAAGTACGCGGAGAACCACGCCTAGAAGCAGCAGGCGCAGCTCACCCCCGGGGCCCGCTGCCGGGGCGACGCGCACGCCGCACGGATCAAGGCCGCGGTGGCCGGCGGTTCCGGCGGGAAGGGTGCGCCGCACACGGTGGAGGAGGTCCGCGCGGTCCTGACCGGGCTGGGGTACGGATTTGACGCCGGGGGCGCGTACGGATCCGGGGCGGTGAACGTCTCCTTCGTCCTGTCGGTCCCCGAGAGCGGCCCGTGCGTGACGGGCCGTCTCGGCCCGCCGCTGACCGTGGAGCCCCACGGGGTGTACGTGGAGGGCGGCTGCCTGGAGCCCCGCGGAGGCCACTGACCCCGCCGGTGCCCGCTCCACCGACCCCGCCGGAGCCGGAGCCGTCGGCTCACGTCGCGTCGGCATCGGCCCCCGAGCCGTCCCGGGCCAGGGCGAGTACGCCCGCGCAGATCAGGGACAGGCCCAAGAGCTGCGGAAGCAACCACCAGTGGGTCCGCAGGTGTTCCTCGTACAGCAGCACGCCCAGCGCGACGCTGACGCCCGCGTCCCCGAGCGTCAGCGCGGGCTGCGAGGCGACCAGCGGGCCGCCCTGCATGGCGTGTTCGAGGAGCAGGAGGGCGCAGATGCCCGTCGCGGCGAAGGCGTACGTCTCCCAGGTGCGCAGGAAGGCGCCGACGCCGCCCCCGTCGAGCACGTGCATGGCCGACTTCATCAGCGCGGCGGTCAGCGCGTAGCAGACGGCGGTGGCCGCGCCGAGGCATCCGGCCCGCATCCGGCCGGGCCGCCGCCGCAGGCCGAGCACGGCGAGCACCGCCACCGCCCCCGCACACGCCACCAGGGCCAGGACCCACCGGTCGGCGGGAACGTCCGTACGGTTCCCCGCCGGCGAGGCGGCCACCAGGACGATCCCGAGCCCGGCCACCACGCCTCCCACGGCGAGCCACAACGGCCCCGGCATCCGGGTCCGCGTCACCAGCGAGGCGATCAGCAGCGCGAGCGGCAGCTCCAGGACGAACAGGGGCTGTACGAGGGCCAGCGCGCCGGTGGCGAGCGCCACGGCCTGCCCGACGCCGGCCGCGATCACGGCCAGGATGCCGCCGATCCAGAGCGGCCGGCGCAGCAGGTCGAGCACCAGCCCGAAGCGGAACCCGTCGCTCTGCGGCACGGTGAGCGACGCCCGCCGCTGGAGCACGGTCGCGAGCGCGTTGCTGAGCGCCGCGAACAGCGCGAAGAGGACCGGTACGAGGAAGCCCACGCGCCGATACTCATCCGCCCCGCCGCGACTCCCCACCACGACACCGCGGGGAGGCCGAGCGGCCCGGCCCGTTCCCCCGTCCGGCCCCACGGACCGGGCGGCGGGACCCCGTACGGGGCCTCGCCGCCCGGTCCGGCTGCGCACGCGGATCCCGCCCGCGGAGGCGGGTTCAGCCGGCGGGCGCCGACCAGGTGCCGTGGAGGGCGGCGGCGAGCCAGCCGGGCGCCGAGGTGCGGAAGGCCGTCGGGGGGAGGGTGCCCGCGCCGGCCGGGACCATGCCCAGGAGGGGGAGGGAGGAGACCGAGGGCAGGTCGGCCAGGTTGCAGCGGGACGCCAGGTCGGGCTCGGCCGGCCAGCTGCCGATCACCACGCCCGGGGAGTTCAGGCCGCGGGCCCGGAGGGCTTCCGCCGTGAGGGCGGTGGAGTTGAGGGTGCCGAGGCCCGCCGGAGCCACGATCAGCACCGGGGCGCCGAGCAGGCGGGCCGCGTCCGCCAGGGTGTGGCCGGACTCGTCGAAGCGGACCAGGAGGCCGCCCGCGCCCTCGACCAGGACCAGGTCGTGGGAGAGGGCGAGCTCGCGGGCCGCCTCGGCGATCCGCTCCGGGGAGACCGTCGGGAGGCCCGAGCGCCGGGCCGCCGTGTCCGGGGCCAGCGGCTCCGGATAGCGGGCCAGTTCCGCCGTGGTGACGTCGGAGCCGGCCAGCCGGCCGACCTCCGCCGCGTCTCCGGGCTCGTCCGGGCCGACGCCCGTCTGGGCCGGCTTCAGCACGGCCACCGAGAGGCCCGCCGCGAGCGCGGCGGCCGCGACGGCCGAGGTGACGACCGTCTTGCCGATCTCGGTTCCCGTTCCCGAGACCATCAGTACCGTCATGTCAGGCCTCCTTCGCGGCGGCCATCACGGCCCGGCAGATGCGGGCCACGTCGGCGTCGGCCGTCACGAACGGCGGCATCGTGTAGATCAGGTCCCGGAACGGGCGCAGCCAGACGCCCTCCCGGACCGCCGCCGCCGTGGCGCGGGCCATGTCGACCGGGTGGTCGAGCTGGATGACGCCGATCGCGCCGAGGACCCGTACCTCCCGGACGCCCGGCAGGTCCGCGGCCGGGGCCAGGCCCTCCAGCAGGCCCGCCTCGATGCGCTTGACCTCGCCCTGCCAGTCCTGACCCAGCAGCAGGTCGATGGAGGCCAGGGCCACCGAGGTGGCCAGCGGGTTGCCCATGAAGGTCGGCCCGTGTGCCAGGACCGGGACCTCGCCCTGCGAGATGCCGTCCGCGACCCGCTCCGTGCACAGCGTGGCGGCGAGGGTGAGGTAACCGCCGGTCAGCGCCTTGCCCAGGCACATCACGTCCGGGGTGATCCCGGCGTGGTCGGCCGCGAACAGCGCGCCCGTGCGGCCGAAGCCCGTGGCGATCTCGTCGAGGATCAGCAGCACGCCGTACTCGTCGCACAGCTCCCGCAGCACCCGGAGGTAGCCCGGGTTGTGGAAGCGCATGCCGCCCGCGCCCTGGACCACCGGCTCCACGATCACGGCCGCCAGTTCGTCCCGGTGCGCGGCGAACAGGGAGCGCAGGTGGGCGACGTAGGACTCGTCCACCGGAGCGGAGAACCCGCTCGGCGGGGCGTCCGCGAAGAGCTGGCGCGGGAGGATGCCCGACCACAGCTCGTGCATGCCGCCCTCGGGATCGCAGACGGCCATCGGCTGCCAGGTGTCCCCGTGGTAGCCGCCCCGCCAGGTGAGCAGGCGGCTCTTCTCGGGGCGCCCCACCGAACGCCAGTACTGCAGGCACATCTTCACCGCGACCTCGACCGAGACCGAGCCCGAGTCGGCGAGGAAGACGTGCTCCAGGCCGGCCGGGGTGAGCTCGACGAGCTTCGCGGCCAGCCGGACGGCGGGCTCGTGGGTGAGCCCGCCGAACATCACGTGCGACATCCGGCCGAGCTGGCCGGTGACCGCCTCGTTCAGCGCCGGGTGGTTGTACCCGTGGATCGCCGACCACCAGGAGGACATGCCGTCGACCAGCTCGCCGTGCCCCTGCGACGGCTCGGCCAGCCGCAGGCGGACCCCCGAGGCGGAGGCGACGACGAGCGGCTCCTGCCGCCCGGGCATCGGGCCGTACGGGTGCCAGACGTGCTGCCGGTCCAGCGCGAGCAGTTCGGCGGCCGGCAGCGCGTCGGGCGAGCCCGTCTCCGGGGATCCCGCCTGATCAGGCATTGGGAGCGAGATCCGTTCCCGCGCCTCGGCGGCGTACCGCCACCAGGTCGGAGCGGACGTCGCCCGCCTCCGCCTGGACCGGTACGGGGGCCTCGTGCCCGGCGTGCCCCGAGCAGCCGCCGCACGCCGAACCGCAGCCGGCCTCGTCCGCCGTGGCGGAGGAGCCGCAGACCGAGGCGCCGGAGCCCTGCGAGCCGCAGCCCCCGGTGGCCGCCGCGACCTCGGAGCGGTGCGCGGGCAGGGTCGTCGTACCGGCGCCCTCCACCTCGAAACCGGCGTCCGCGATCATGTCGAGGTCGGCCTGTCCGGCCTGGCCCTCGCTGGTCAGGTAGTCGCCCAGGAAGATCGAGTTCGCCACGTGCAGCGCCAGCGGCTGCAGGGTGCGCAGGTGCACCTCGCGGCCGCCCGCGATCCGGACCTCGACGTCGGGGCAGACGAAGCGGACCATCGAGAGGATGCGCAGGGCGCGCTGCGGGGTGAGGTTCCACTCCTGGGCCAGCGGGGTTCCCTCGAAGGGGATCAGGAAGTTGACCGGCACCGAGTCGCTGTCGAGCTCGCGCAGCGCGTAGACCACGTCGACGAGGTCCTCGTCGCTCTCGCCCATGCCCGCGATCAGGCCCGAGCAGGCCGACAGGCCGGCGGCGTGCGCCTTCTGCACCGTGTCGACCCGGTCCGCGTAGGTGTGGGTCTTGGTGATCTGGCCGTACGTGGCCTCGGAGGTGTTGAGGTTGTGGTTGTAGGCATCCGCACCCGCGTCCTTAAGGCGCTCGGCCTGGCCGTCCGAGAGCAGACCGAGGCAGGCGCACACCTCGACGCCCTCGTTCTGCTCCTTGATGGCCGCGATCGTCTTGCCGACACGGTCCACGTCGCGGTCCGTCGGACCGCGCCCGCTCGCCACCAGGCACACCCTCTTCGCCCCGCCGGCGACGCCGGCGGCCGCGGCCTGGGAGGCCTCGTCGGGCTTCAGCCACGTGTACTTGAGGATCTCGGCCTTCGATCCCAGCCGCTGGGAACAGTACGAGCAGTCCTCGGGGCAGAGCCCCGACTTCAGGTTGACCAGGTAGTTCAGCTTGACCCGGCGTCCGAACCACTGTCGGCGCACCTTGCCGGCCGCAGCCACCACGTCGAGCAGTTCGTCGTCAGAGGTCGCCAGCACGGCGAGTGCCTCTTCGCGGGTCGGCAGCTCACGCCGCAGCCCCTTGTCCACGAGGGTGTTCAGCAGGTCCATGATGCCGATCCTGTCCCACACGGGCACTCCCGGCCAAGGAGAGATCGAACAACATGGCCGGAAGTGAGTGTGTGTATCGCCACACCTGACGCACAGGTCACGGGCGGTTAGGGTCGGTCAGGTCTGTGGACTGCCGACAAAAACTCGAGGACCGTCGATGCCGCACCAGCACACCCCCGCCCCCGTGGACGTCTTCTCCTGGATCGACGACGCGGAGCGGGCCAGGGAGCAGGCCGGACTCGTCCGGACGCTGCGTCCGCGGCCGGCCCACTCCCCGCTCCTCGATCTCGCGAGCAACGACTACCTCGGGCTGTCCCGGCACCCGGAGACCGTACGGGGCGCGCGCGAGGCCGCCGAGCGCTGGGGCGCGGGAGCCACCGGATCGCGCCTCGTCACCGGCACCACCGAACTGCACGCCGAGCTGGAGCGGGAGCTCGCCGCCTTCTGCGGGTTCGAGGCGGCGCTGGTCCTCTCCTCCGGGTACGCGGCCAACCTGGCCGCCGTCACCGCGCTCAGCGACCGGGGCACCCTGGTGGCCTCGGACGCGGGCAACCACGCGTCGATCGTGGACGGCTGCCGCCTGTCCCGCGCCGATACCGCCGTCGTCCCGCACTGCGACCCGGAGGCCGCCCGCAAGACGCTCGCCGCCCACCAGGGTCGGGCGCTGCTGGTCACCGACTCGGTGTTCTCGGTCGACGGGGACGCCGCCCCGCTGGCGGCGCACGCCGAGGCCTGCCGGGCGGAGGGTGCGGCCCTGCTCGTGGACGATGCGCACGGCCTCGGGGTCCTGGGCGAGGGGGGCCGCGGGGCGCTGCACGCCGCCGGGCTCGCGGGGGCTCCCGGGGTGGTCGCGACGCTGACCCTCTCGAAGTCCCTGGGCAGCCAGGGCGGTGCGGTGCTCGGCCCGGCCAAGGTGATCCGGCACCTGGTCAACACGGCGCGGACCTTCATCTTCGACACCGGACTGGCCCCGGCCGCGACGGGCGCCGCACTGGCGGCCCTGCGCCTGCTCCAGCGGGAACCGGAGCGCGCGGACCGGGCCCGCGCGGTGGCCGCCGAACTGTACGGGCGGCTCACCGCGTCCGGCCTGACCGCGGCCAGGCCGGACGCGGCCGTGGTGTCGGTACGGGCCCCGTCGGCTTCGGCGGCACTGCGCTGGGCCGCCGACTGCCGCGAGGCAGGTCTGTCCGTGGGGTGCTTCCGGCCGCCGTCCGTGCCGGACGGCATCTCCCGGCTGCGACTGACCGCGCGGGCGGATCTCACGGGGGACGAGATCAGCCGTGCGGTGGAGACGATCCTGGGGACCGCTCCGGCCGGAGCCACGGACCGCTGAGCGGAGCCGTTACGAGCGCTCCTGCGCTCCTGCGCTCCTGCGCTCCTGCGTTCCTACGTCCCGAGATCCGCGCGGACGGAGACGAGGAAGCCGTGCCAGGCCGGCCCGGTGAAGAGCACGGCCGGGCCGTCCGCCCGCTTGGAGTCGCGGACGGCGAGCAGGCCGCCGCCGAGGACGGCCGTTTCCACGCAGTTGTTCATTCCGGTGCTGCGGCTGCTTCGCCGCCACCGCGCGCTGTTCAGAAGTCCGCTTGTGTATAAGGGGGTTGCGGACACGGAGGTGCCTCCTTACGCGTCGTCAGCGAGGGCGCTGATGAGATCCGACGAATCGCGGGGCGGGAGGGCGTGCGCCTGGATGGTGCGGAACGCGGCGCTGTACGCCTCAAGGTCTTCCTTCCGCTCCAGATAGAGGCTACTCGTCAAATGGTCGAGTACCACCACATCCAGATCGGCGATGTTCGGAAATGAGAAGATGACGAACGGTCCGGTCAGGCCGAGATGTCCCCCCACGCTGAACGGCAGTACCTGAAGCCGCACTTGGGGCAAACGCGCCACCTCCACCAGGTGCCTCAGCTGTTCCTCCATCACCCCCGCCCCGCCGATCGCGCGCCGCAGCACCGCCTCGTCCAGGACGGCGCTCAGCTCCAGCGGCGGATCCGCCCGCAGCACGGACTGACGCGCCAGCCGTACGTCGACCAGCGCCTCCACCTTCGGCTCCGGCAGCCCGCCCAGCGCGGCCCGGGTCACGGCCCGCGCGTACTCCGGGGTCTGCAGCAGTCCGGGCACGACCGACAGCTCGACGGTGCGGGCCGACCGGGCGCCCGCCTCCAGGCTGATGAAGTCCCGGTACTCCTGCGGCAGCAGTCCCCGGTAGTCGTGCCACCACTGGCGCCCGCGCCCGGTGTCCTCGTCCGGGGCCGGCCCCGCCGCCGAGGCCGACAGGGCTTCCAGCAGGGCGCGCTGCTGTGCGCTCACGACGTCTTCTCCGTAGACGTCGAGCAGCAGCCGGATGTCCTCCACCTTGACGCCGCTGCGCCCCGTCTCGATGCGGCTGATCTTCGACTGGTGCCATCCCGCGAGCCGGGCCGCCTCACCGCTGGTGAGTCCGGACCGGTCGCGAAGGGCACGCAGTTCCTCGCCGAGCTTGCGCCGGCGCACCGCGGGACCGTGCTGCACATCCGCCTCCTTCCACCGGCACAGGTCGCACCAGTCTGCCGTCCAAATACGCTCTTCCGTAGCAGAGTTCACCGCATTGAGCGACAGATATATGCATATCTTGAGGGATCGGCGGAAACGACGGGACGATGGGTGGCACTCTGGCGTCCAGCACAGATCCGGGGCGGCTTCGCCCCGGTGGGAAAGGGACCGTCGCCATGGCAGATCACCAGGAAGCATCCGTCACTCTGCCGAGCGATCCCGCCTCGGTCGCGGCCGCCCGCCGCTACGTCGCGGAGGTGCTGAGCGAGTGGGGACTGTCCGAGGGGACCGAAGCCGCAGACAGCATCCGGCTCATCGTCTCGGAACTGGCCACCAACTCCGTACTGCACACCTTCGGCCAGTCGCCGACCTTCACCGTGCACATCCGCCTGGAGCGCGAGGAGTGGCTCCGCATCGGGGTCACCGACAGCCACCCGCGCTGGCCCAAGCGGCTCCCGGCCGCCGTCCAGCAGGACAACGGCCGGGGGATGGTCATCATCCGCTGGCTCGCCGCGGAGGCGGGCGGCCGGCTCTCAGTCAGCCCGACCGAGGACGGCGGCAAGACCGTGTGGATCGCCCTGCCCTGGACGGCCGCCGGCACGCCGGCGAGGACCGCGACCGGCTGCTGACCGGCCGCCGACCGGCCGGGCGTCACGGCATCAGGACCCGGCGCGCTCCGCGGCGCTGCGCTCTATGCACAGTTCGTTGCCCTCCGGGTCGGTCAGCGTGACCCAGCCGGTGCCGTCCTCCCGGCGGTGGTCGCCCTGGATCTTCGCGCCGAGCCCGAGCAGCCGCTCCACGTTCTCGTCGCGGGTGCCGGTGGTCGGCTGGATGTCCAAGTGGACCCGGTTCTTCACGGACTTGCCCTCGGGCACCTGGATGAACAGCAGTCCGGGCACCCCGGCCTGCCCCGGCACGAGCGAGATCTCGGGGTCGTCTGCCAGGTCGTCCGGGTGAATGGGCCAGCCGGTGACCTCGGACCAGAACTGCGCCAGCGCGTAGGGCTCCTGTGCGTCGAAGGTGATGTGGTGGACGGGGTTGGCGAACATGCTGCTCCTCGTGGGCGGCTCCGTATACGGAACCGGGCTGTGCGATGCCCGGAGTTGAACCGGGTACCTGCTCGAAACGTGGGTTAACTCAGCGGAAAAACGCGGCCCCTAGCGTGACGGCCACGTTCCTTCCGCCAATGGTCACCCATGCGCCGGCAAAGCGGCGGTGGGCGGGACGGAAAGCCTTTCCCTGTGTTGGGCAAGACACGCTTGGCTCGGATATGCGCAGGTCAACAAAGTGTTGACGGCCCATAGGGTCGGCTCGGCGCGATGTTGATCATGTCCCGGAAGCTTGGTGATTGCTGTGCAGCTGACCCCCCACGAGCAGGAGAGACTGCTCATCCACGTGGCCGCGGACGTGGCCGAGAGACGCAAGGCGCGGGGCGTGCTCCTCAACCATCCCGAGGTGGTAGCCCTGATCACCGCACACATCCTCGAAGGGGCCCGCGACGGGCGGACGGTGGCCGAGCTGATGGCCTCCGGACGGACCGTGCTCTCCCGCGAGGAGGTCATGGAGGGGATACCCGAGATGATCCACGACGTCCAGGTCGAGGCGACCTTCCCGGACGGCACCAAGCTCGTCACCGTCCACGACCCCATCGTCTGAGAGCGAGTACCCGCATGATCCCCGGCGAAATCGCCTACGGGGACGGCCCGGTGCGCCTCAACGAAGGCCGGCCCGTCACCCGCCTCACCGTGCTCAACGCCGCCGACCGGCCCGTCCAGGTCGGCTCGCACTACCACTTCGCCGAGGCCAACCCCGGCCTCGACTTCGACCGCGCGGCCGCCCGGGGACTGCGCCTCGACATCGCCGCCGGCACCGCGGTCCGCTTCGAACCGGGCATCCCGGTCGCCGTGGCCCTCGTACCGCTGGCCGGGCTGCGCACCGTGCCCGGACTCCGCGGGGAGACCGGAGGGCCGCTCGATGGCTGAGATATCGCGCCAGGTCTACGCCGACCTCTTCGGGCCCACCACCGGCGACCGCATCCGCCTCGCCGACACCGACCTCTTCGTCGAGATCGAGCAGGACCTCGGCGGCGGCCCCGGCCGGGCCGGCGACGAGGCCGTCTTCGGCGGCGGCAAGGTCATCCGCGAATCCATGGGCCAGGCCCGCACCACCCGCGCCGAAGGAGCCGCCGACACCGTCATCACCGGAGTGGTGATCCTCGACCACTGGGGCATCGTCAAGGCCGACGTGGGCATCCGCGACGGCCGGATCTGCGGCATCGGCAAGGCGGGTAACCCCGACACCATGGACGGCGTCGACCGCGCCCTCGTGATCGGCCCCGAGACCGAGATCATCGCCGGCAACGGGAAGATCCTCACCGCCGGCGCCGTCGACGCCCACGTGCACTTCATCTCCCCGACCGTGATCGAGGAGGCCCTCGCCTCCGGCGTCACCACCCTCGTCGGCGGCGGCACCGGCCCCGCGGAGGGCACCAAGGCCACCACCGTCACCCCCGGGCCCTGGCACCTGGCCCGGATGTTCGCCGCGCTGGAGGCCCACCCCGTCAACATCGGCCTGCTCGGCAAGGGCAACACCATGTCCCGCGAGGGCATGTACTCCCAGCTGCGCGGCGGAGCACTCGGCTTCAAGCTCCACGAGGACTGGGGATCCACCCCCGCCGTCATCGACGCCTGCCTCACCGTCTGCGAGGAGACCGGCGCCCAGGCCGCCATCCACACCGACACCCTCAACGAGGCCGGGTTCGTCGCCGACACCCTCGCGGCCATCGGCGGACGGACCATCCACTCGTACCACACCGAAGGCGCGGGCGGCGGGCACGCCCCCGACATCATCACCGTGGTCTCCGAGCCGAACATCCTGCCCAGCTCCACCAATCCGACCCGGCCGCACACCGTCAACACCGTCGAGGAACACCTCGACATGCTGATGGTCTGCCACCACCTCAACCCCGCCGTCCCCGAGGACCTGGCCTTCGCCGAGTCCCGGATCCGGCCCTCCACCATCGCCGCCGAGGACGTCCTGCACGACCTCGGAGCCATCTCGATCATCTCCTCCGACGCCCAGGCCATGGGCCGCGTCGGCGAAGTGATCCTGCGCACCTGGCAGACCGCCCACGTGATGAAGAAGCGGCGCGGCTTCCTTCCCGGCGACGGACCCGCCGACAACCACCGCGCCCGGCGCTACGTCGCCAAGTACACGATCAACCCCGCCGTCGCCCAGGGCCTGGCCCGCGAGATCGGCTCCGTCGAGACCGGCAAACTCGCCGACCTGGTGCTGTGGAAGCCCGCCTTCTTCGGGGTCAAGCCCGAACTGGTCATCAAGGGGGGCCAGATCGCCTACGCGCAGATGGGCGATGCCAACGCCTCCATCCCGACCCCGCAGCCGGTCCTGCCGCGCCCGATGTTCGGCGCGTACGGGCGGGCCCCCGGGCTCAACTCGGTGAACTTCACCGCCCAGGCGGCCCTCGACGACGGACTGCCCGAACGGCTCGGCCTCGGCAAGGAGTTCGTCGCCATCGAGAGCACCCGCAAGGTCACCAAGGCGGACATGCGCAACAACGACGCCATGCCGAGGGTGGAAGTCGACGCCGACACCTTCACCGTCACCATCGACGGCGAGGTGGTGGAACCGGCCCCGGCGACGGTGCTCCCCATGGCCCAACGCTATTTCCTCTTCTGAGAGCAGGGGCCTTCCGATGAGCCTCGCCACTCTGCTCGTCCTCGCCGACGGCCGCTTCCCCGCCGGAGGGCACGCCCACTCCGGCGGGGCCGAGGCCGCCTGCAAGGCCGGCCGGATCCACGACGCCGCCACCCTGGCGGAGTTCTGCCGGGGCCGGCTGCACACCGCCGGGCTCGTCGCGGCCGGACTCGCCGCGGCGGCCGCCCTCGGAATCGACCCGGCCGCCCTCGACGAAGCCGCCGACGCACGGACCCCGTCACCCGCGCTGCGCGCCGCCGGGCGGCGGCTCGGACGCCAGCTGATGCGGGCCGCCCGCGCCACCTGGCCCGGCGCGGAACTGGACGCGCTGGCCGCCGCGTTCCCGCGCGGGGCGCACCAGCCCGTGGTGCTCGGCGTCACCGCCCGGTCGGCGGGGCTCGGGGCGCCGGGCGCCGCGCACGTGGCGGCGTACGAGAGCGTGAGCGGGCCGGCCACCGCCACCGTACGGCTGCTCGGCCTGGACCCCTTCGAGGCGAGCCGGGTCCTGGCCGGGCTCGCCCCCGAACTGGACTCCGTGTCCCGACAGGCGGAGCGGGCCGCGCTGCGGGCCCGCACCGACGGAACGCACACCCTGCCCGCGGCCTCCTCGCCGCTGCTGGACATCGCGGCACAAGCCCATGCCGACTGGCCGGTACGGCTCTTCGCCTCCTGATCCCTTCGGCACCCCGCGCCGCCCCACCCCCACATCCCCATGCCTCAGCTCAAGGAGCCCCCCATGCACCTCGATCACGCTGTGACCTTCCCGCACCGCCATACCCACAGCGCCGATCCGCTGCGGGCCGACGGGACCCGCCGGGCCCTGCGCATCGGCCTCGGCGGGCCCGTCGGCTCCGGCAAGACCGCCACCGTCGCCGCCCTCTGCCGGGCCCTGCGCGCGGAACTGTCCATGGCCGTGGTCACCAACGACATCTACACCCGCGAGGACGCGGAGTTCCTGCTCCGCGAAGCCGTCCTGCCGCCCGAGCGGATCAGCGCCGTGGAGACCGGCGCGTGCCCGCACACCGCCATCCGCGACGACATCTCCGCCAACCTGGAGGCCGTGGAGGAACTGGAGGAGGCCTTCCACGGGCTCGGACGGCTCGACCTGATCCTCGTCGAGTCCGGCGGGGACAACCTCACCGCCACCTTCTCCCGGGGCCTCGTCGACGCCCAGATCTTCGTCATCGACGTGGCCGGCGGCGACGACATCCCGCGCAAGGGCGGGCCCGGCGTCACCACCGCCGACCTGCTCGTCGTCAACAAGACCGACCTCGCCCCCCACGTCGGCTCCGACCTCGGCCGGATGGCCCGCGACGCCGCCGAGCAGCGCGGCGAACTGCCCGTGGCCTTCCAGTCCTTGCGCGGCGAGGAGGGAGTGGGCCCGGTGGCCGCCTGGGTGCGGGAGCGGATCGCCGCCTGGACCGCCCGGTGAGCCTCACCGCCGTCCCCGCGGGCCTCCCTACGCCGACCGGCGGGGCCCCCGCCCGCCCCCCGGCCCCCGCTCCGGCCGGCCTCCGCGCCACCGCCCGGATCGGCGCCGTCGCCGACGGGCGGGGCTCCACCGCCCTGCCGCTGCTGGCCGGGGAGGGGCCGCTCGCCCTGCGCCGCACCCGGGGCGGGCCGGGCGAGGCCGGCGTCATGCTGGTCGGCGCCATGAGCGCCCCCCTGGGCGGCGACCACCTCAGGGTCGAGGCCACCGCCGGACCGGGCGCCCGGCTGGTGCTCCGCTCCGCGGCGGCCACCCTGGCGCTGCCCGGCCGGCACGGGGAACCCGCGCGGTACGACGTACGGCTCCGGCTCGGGGACGGGGCGGCGGTGCGCTGGCTCCCGGAGCCCCTCGTCTCGGTGCGCGGCAGCGACCTGCGGGTCCGCACCCGCGCCGAACTGGCCCCCACCGCCCGGCTCCTGCTGCGCGAGGAGCAGGTGCTCGGCCGCACCGGGGAGGCCCCGGGCCTGCTGCGCGCCCGGCTCACCGTGACCCGGGACGGGAAACCGCTGCTGGAGCAGGAGCTGGCCTGCGGGCCCGGCGCGCCCGGCGGCTGGGACGGTCCGGCGGGACTCGCGGGCCACCGGGCGCTGGGCCAGCTGCTGGTGGTGGACCCGGAGTTCGCCAAGGCCCCGCCGCAGGCCGGGATGCTGGGGGAGTTCGCGGCGCTCACCCCGCTGGCGGGACCCGCCGTCCTGGTCACGGCCCTGGCCCCGGATGCCCTGCGGCTCCGGGAGCTGCTCGACTCCGCCTGCGCGGCCTACGGTTGGTGAACCCGGGGGAGGCCGCGGGCCCTCCCGCCGCCGAAGGCCTCCGAACCCGGGACGAACCCGACACCGCTCAGCGGTACACGCATTTCCGGATATCGGGTTGGCAAAGAACGGCCCCGCGCTCTGTCGCCCGCTCCCGGTCAGGCGGAAGTATCCCCTGCACATGCCGACGCACATCCAGACCGGCACGAACCACGCCGCCCACGGCGGCAGATGACGCAGGGGGAACAACCACGTGATACGCAACGCGGCGCTGGGGAGCGCCGCCACTCTGATCACCGGCACGCTGGCGGCGGGCCTGCTGCTCGCCCCGTCCGCGTCGGCCACCCAGGCCTTCCCGTCCGGCCCGTCCGGCCGCGACAACGGGGTCGCCGAGGCCTTCGGCACCCAGATCGCCGCCGCCCGCGCGGCACGCGCCGGGATCGACTGGAAGGACTGTCCGCCCGACTGGGGCTTCGCGGCGCCCATCCAGTGCGGCTATGTGAAGGTCCCGCTCGACTACAGCAAGCCCTTCGGCAAGACGATCGACATCGCGGTCGACCGTGCGGTCAGCACCGGCACCAAGGACGAGCGCCAGGGCGCGCTCCTCTACAACCCGGGCGGCCCGGGCGCCTCCGGCATGCGCTTCCCCCGCCGCATCACCACCAACAGCCCGCTGTGGGTCAACACCGCGAAGGCGTACGACTTCGTGGGCTTCGACCCGCGCGGCGTCGGCCACTCCGCGCCGATCTCCTGCATCGACCCACAGGAGTACGTCAAGGCGCCCAAGGCCGACCCGGTGCCGGACAGCAAGGCCGACAAGAACGCCCAGCGCAAGCTCGCCGAGGAGTACGCGGACGGCTGCAAGGAGCGCAGCGGCGAGATGCTGCCGTTCATGACCACGCCGAACATCGCGCGTGACCTGGACGTCATCCGCGCCGCCCTCGGCGAGAAGAAGCTGAACTTCATCGGCGTCTCCTACGGCACCTACATCGGCGGGGTCTACGCGACCCTGTTCCCGACGCACGTGCGCCGCATGATCGTCGACAGCGTGGTGGACCCGTCCCGCGACAACATCTGGTACGAGGCCAACCTCGGCCAGGACGTCGCCTTCCAGATGCGCTGGAACGACTGGCAGGACTGGGTCGCCAAGAACGACGCCTCCTTCCACCTGGGCACCACCCGCGCCGCGGTCGAGGCCAAGTGGCTGGCGCTGCGCGCCAAGGCCAAGGCCAACCCGCTCGGCGGGATCGTCGGCCCGGCGGAGCTCATCGGCTTCTTCCAGAGCGCCCCGTACTACGACTCCTCCTGGGTGCCCGTCGCCCAGACCTGGGCCGCGTACGAGGCGGGCGACGAGCAGGCGCTGATCGACGCCATCGCCCCCGACATGAGCGACGTCCAGGGCAACGCCTCGGCGGAGAACGGCAACGCGGTCTACACCGCCGTGGAGTGCGCCGACGCGAAGTGGCCCACCAGCTGGTCCAAGTGGGACCGGGACAACACCAAGCTGCACGCCCAGTACCCCTTCATGACCTGGGCCAACGCGTGGATGAACCTGCCCTGCGCGACCTGGAAGTCCAAGCAGTACAACGCGATCGAGGTCGGGGTCGGCGCCCACCGCGGCCTGCCGCCGGTGCTGGTCGTCCAATCCGAGCGGGACGCCGCCACGCCGTACAAGGGCGGGGTCTCCCTGCACAAGCGGCTCGCCGGCTCGCGTCTGATCACCGAGAAGGACGCCGGCTCGCACGGTGTCACCAACCTGGTGAACCCCTGCATCAACACCCGGGTCGACACCTACCTGCTCACCGGCCAGGTCGACGCCCAGAACGTGACGTGCGGTCCGCACGCCACCCCGGTGGCCCCGGCCCCCGTCGCCGCCAAGCTCGTCGCCCCGGCCCCTGCCGCCGACAAGCAGGCGATCGAGGAGCTCCCGGCCATCCGCTAGCCGGACCGTGCGGGCAGCGCCCGCACAGCACGACACCGCACAGCACCGCACGGGAGAAGGCTCAGCGCGTCCAGCGCCGGGCCTTCTTCCGTGCTTCCTCCTCCTCCGCCTTGACCTCGGCGGCGTACCGGTCCACGTACTCCTGGCCGGACAGGGCGAGGACCTCGTACATGATCTCGTCGGTGATGGCCCGCAGCACGGCCCGCTCGCCCTCCATCCCCTCGTACCGGGAGAAGTCCAGCGGCCGGCCGAAGCGGATCGTGACCCGGCGGATCTTGGGGATCTTCTGGCCGGGCGGCTGGATCTCGAAGGTCCCGACCATCGCGCACGGGACGACGGGCACCGCGGCGCCCAGCGCCATCGCGGCGACACCGACCTTGCCCTTGTACAGCCGCCCGTCGTGCGAGCGGGTGCCCTCCGGGTAGATGCCGAGCAGCTCGCCCTTGGACAGCACCCCGAGCCCCTCGCGGAGCGCGGCCTGACCGGCGTCCTTCCCGGAGCGGTCCACCGGGATCTGGCCTGCACTGCGGAAGAAGGCGGCCGTGAGCCGTCCCTTCACCCCCGGTCCGGTGAAGTACTCGGCCTTGGCGAGGAAGGTGATGCGCCGCTTGAGGATCGCGGGCATCAGGAAGTGGTCGGAGAAGGAGAGGTGGTTGCCCGCGATGATCGCGGCCCCGTCCTCCGGAATGTTCTCCAGTCCTTCGATGCGGGGCCGGAACAGGAGCCGCAGCAGCGGCCCCAGGATCACGTGCTTGAGCAAGTGGTAGAACACCAGGCGGCTCCCGTCGACGTCCCGTGGTCATGGACATCCTACGGACGGCTCGTCAGGGGGTGCAGGGCCCGGCTACTCAGGTACCCATCAGGTACCTACTCAGGTACCGCCCGAGGCCGCCATGCCCGCGGTGAGCAGCCCCAGCACGACCCAGCCGAACCACAGCCAGCCGTTGCTTCCCAGGGCCACGGAATACGTGGCGATCGCCACCAGAGAGGCGAAGGTCATCACTGCCATCGCCTTCACGGATCCGGTCATGCCCCATGGTGGCGCCTGAAGGCGGTCCCGCGCTACTGGCCACGCGCTTGGAGCGAGGCGAGATACGAGTTGTAGGCCGCCAGCTCCTGGTCCCCGTTGCGGTCCTCGGACCGGTCGGAGCGCTTCGCCGCCCGCTGTTCCGAGTGGTACCACTGGTAGACCAGCGCGATCAGGACCAGCACCGAGGGGATCTCGCTGAAGGCCCAGGCGATACCGCCGCCCCACTGCTGGTCGAGCAGGGGGTCGATGCCCAGGGAGGCCGGCGGGTTCGCGTACGTCTTGATCATCGGCTCGCTGGCCATCATCAGCGCGATGCCGAAGAAGGCGTGGAAGGGCATTCCGGCGAACAGCTCCAGCATCCGCATCACGTAGCCGGGGCGGTGCGGGCCCGGGTCCACGCCCATGATCGGCCAGAAGAAGACGAGGCCGACGGCGAGGAAGTGCACCATCATCGCGATGTGACCGGTCTTCGACCCCATCAGGAAGTCGAAGAGCGGGGTGAAGTACAGGCCGTAGAGGCTGGCGATGAACATGGGGATGGTGAACACCGGATGGGTGATCACCTTCATGTACCGGCTGTGCAGCAGCATCAGCAGCAGCTCGCGCGGCCCCTTGTGGCCGCGGGCCGCCGGCGGCAGCGCGCGCAGCGCCAGCGTCACGGGCGCGCCCAGCAGCAGCAGGATCGGGCTGAGCATGCTGATCACCATGTGCTGGACCATGTGCACGCTGAACATGACCATGCCGTAGTCGTTCAGCTTGGTGCACATCACCAGGGCCACGCTCAGCACGCCGATGGCGAAGGCGACCGTCCGGCCGACCGGCCAGGCGTCCCCGCGCCGGCGCAGCCGTACCACGCCCCACCCGTACAGCACGAGGCCGAGGATCGAGCCGATCAGGAAGAAGGCGTCGAAGGAGAACTCCAGCCCGCGCCCGAGAGTGAAGGGCGGCAGGTCCATGTCCATGCCGGGCATGTCCATGCCGTCGTGCGCGAGGTAACTCAATCTCTTCACTCCTTGACCCGTGGTGCCCCACCACAGTAATGCCGCCCCCGGACGGGAAATCATCCGGGGGCGCCCATTAAGGGAGTGATGCGTGAAGGAGGGGAAAGATCACAGAACGTTCTGGGCCTCGGCGTACCGCTCGGCCGGGACCGTCTTCAGGGTCTGGACCGCCTCGTCCAGCGGCACCATCACGATGTCCGTGCCGCGCAGCGCCGTGAGCATCCCGAACTCGCCCCGGTGGGCCGCCTCCACCGCGTGCCAGCCGAAGCGGGTCGCGAGGACGCGGTCGTACGCGGTGGGCGTGCCGCCGCGCTGGACGTGGCCCAGGATGACCGGACGGGCCTCCTTGCCGAGACGGTCCTCCAGCTCGACGGCGAGGCGGTTGCCGATGCCGGCGAACCGCTCGTGGCCGTACATGTCGGTGCCGCCGCTCTCCAGGGCCATCGAGCTGCCCTCGGCGGGCTTGGCGCCCTCGGCCACCACGACGATCGCGAAGCGCTTGCCCTGCTCGAAGCGTTCGCCGACGATCGCCGTCAGCTCCTCGATGTCGAACGGGCGCTCCGGCACGACGATGGCGTGCGCGCCGGCCGCCATGCCCGAGTGCAGGGCGATCCAGCCGGTGTGGCGGCCCATGACCTCCACGACCATGACGCGCTGGTGGGACTCGGCGGTGGTCTTCAGCCGGTCCAGGGCCTCGGTGGCGACGCCGACGGCGGTGTCGAAGCCGAAGGTGACGTCGGTGGAGGCGATGTCGTTGTCGATCGTCTTCGGGACGCCGACGATGGGCAGACCGCCCTGCGAGAGCAGGTTCGCGGCCTTCAGGGTGCCCTCGCCGCCGATCGGGATGATGGCGTCCAGGCCGAGATCGGCGACGTGGCCGCGGGCCCGCTCCACGCCGTCGCGCAGATGGGCGGGCTGGACCCGGGAGGATCCCAGAATCGTTCCGCCACGGGCCAGGATGCCGCTCACGGCGTCCAGGTCGAGCTTGCGGTAGTCGCACTCCAGCAGGCCGCGCCAGCCGTCGTGGAAACCGATGACCTCGTCCCCGTGGTCGACGACGGCGCGGTGCACGACGGAGCGGATGACGGCATTGAGCCCGGGGCAGTCGCCTCCGGAAGTGAGCACACCAATGCGCATGGCAGGAGGACCTTTGCAACGTGGGCCGACGACCGGACCACGTCGTCCGGTTGGAACTACCCAGCACCCTACAAGCGGATCGAGGGTGGACTGAACCATCCTCCACATGCTGGTCAGATAAGTCGTACGAACGCACGTCGGCCCGGATCCCCCCAGGGGAATCCGGGCCGAACAGCAGGTGCCGCGAGGGGGCCGCTACGCGGGCTGCGTGGCAGCCGCGATCCGCTCGGCGCGCAGCGCCTCGTACCAGCGGTCGTCGATGGGCGGCAGCGCGTTCACGTCGAGGGCCAGCTTCAGCAGCAGGTCCGCGATCTGCGGGTTGCGCGCCAGCACGGGACCGTGCATGTACGTGCCGAACACAGTGTCGTTGTACGCGCCTTCGGTGCCGTCACCGGTGCCGTTGCCCCGGCCCATGGTGACCCGCGCGAAGGGCTTGGCCGTCGGGCCGAGGTGCGTGACGCCCTGGTGGTTCTCGAAGCCGGTCAGCTGCGGCAGTCCGAGCCGCGGGTCGATGTCGCCCAGCACGTCGCCGACGCACCGCTCGCCCTCGCCGCGCACGGTCACCACGTCCAGCAGGCCGAGGCCCTCCTGGCGCTGGCCGACGTCGTTGACGAACTCCTGCCCCAGGATCTGGTACCCGGCGCAGACGGAGAAGACGATCGCCCCGTTCGAGACGGCGCGCTCCAGACCGCCGTCGCGCAGCAGGCGCTCCGCGGCCAGCCGCTGCGGCCGGTCCTCGCCGCCGCCGATCAGGTAGATGTCGCCCGAGGTCGGGATCGGCTGGTCGCTGCGCACGTCCACGCGCTGCACGTCCAGGCCGCGCCGGCGGGCCCGGCGCTCGACGACCAGGGCGTTGCCCTGGTCTCCGTACGTGCTGAGCAGGTCGGGGTAGACCCACACCAGACGCAGGCTGTTGTCGCTCATGCTCTTGTCCTTATGGGTACTAGTTGCCGACGCGGCGGCGCACGTCCTGGAAGGCGGTGTAGTTGGCGATCAGCTCGATCTGTCCGGGCGGCGCCAGCTGCACGGCCTCGTCGAGGGTCTCGCACACCCGGAAGTCCAGGCCGGCGACTTCCAGGCGGACCGCGAGGTCCAGCTTGCGGTCGCCGATCACGAAGATGGGGTGGCCGGCCAGGCGCGGGTAGTCCACGTCCCACAGCCACGAGGTGTCGGTACCGTCCGCACCGCGCGCGTTGACCGACAGGATCACCGGGGTCGGCGGCGGGTCGATGAGGGAGAACGTCTCCAGCCAGCCGGCCGGGTTCTTCGCGAGCAGCAGTCGCAGTTCGCGCCCCTGGAAGCTCACCACGTCGTAGCGTCCGGCGACGGCCTGCACCTGGTACATCCGCTCCAGCGCCACCTGCGGCGGAACGCCGAAGACGGCTGCCACGGCGGCCGAGGTGGCCGCGTTCGCCTTGTTGGCGCGGCCCGGGAGCTGGAGGCTGATCGGCCAGGCGCTGCCGTGCGGGTCGAGCACGTGGTCACCGGAGAGCACCCAGCTCGGGGTGGGACGCCGGAAACCGCACTCGCCGCAGAACCAGTCGTCGCCCGGGCGCTGCATGACGCCACCGCAGGAGGGGCACGACCAGGCGTCGTCCTTCCACTCCTGGCCGGCCGCGACCCACACCACGTTCTGCGAGGAGGAGGCGGCCCACACGATCAGCGGGTCGTCAGCGTTCGCGACGACGACCGCCTTGGAACCCGAGAGGCCCTCGCGCCACTTCTCCGCGAGCATGCGGGTCTCGGCGGCGCGGTCCAGCTGGTCGCGGGAGAGGTTCAGCAGGGCGATCACCTTGGGGGTGACGTCCCGGGCCACACCGGCCAGGTACTTCTCGTCCACCTCGATGACGCCGTAGCGGGCGTCCGAACCGCCCGCCAGGGCGGAGGTGATGCCCGCGGGCATGTTCGCGCCCAGCGCGTTGGAGACGACCGGGCCGCTGGCCCGCAGGGCCTCGGCGATCAGTCGGGTCGTCGTGGTCTTGCCGTTCGTCGCCGAGACGAGGACGACGTCGAGATGCTGCGCGAGCGCTCCGAGAAGATCGGGGTCGAGTTTGAGTGCGACCTTGCCACCGATCACCGATCCGCTTCCGCGTCCCGCGGCCCGCGACACCGCCGCCGCGGCCTTGCCCGCCGTCACGGCCAGCTTGGCCCGCGGCGAAAGCGGCTCTGTGTTGCCTGCCATCGTCCCTTGTCCTCCTTGCGTCGGTCGCCCCCAGCCTATCCATGACCTGCCCGCGCCCCGACCGCGGCGCCCCCGGTCTGCCGAAGATCTCCTCATATAGTCGCCCGTCGTACCCTTACGGCCATGCGACAGCGCCCCCTCCCCGGTACCTCCGGCATCGTCCGCACCATGAGCCTGCTGGGCGACCCGGTGCTCCATTCCGCTTGCGCGGAGGTCACCGAGTTCGGTCCGGCCCTCGACCGGCTCATCGAGGACATGTTCGCCACGATGTACGCCGCCCAGGGCGTCGGCCTCGCCGCGAACCAGATCGGCGTCGGGCAGCGGGTGTTCGTATACGACTGCCCCGACGACGAGGACGTCCGCCACGTCGGGCACATCGTCAATCCGCGGTTGGTTTCCGCCGAGGGGGACGAGTTCGCGGGTCCCGAGGGGTGTCTGTCCCTGCCGGGGCTGGAGGCGTCCACGGTCCGCTTCGACGAGGCCGTCGTCGAGGGCGTCACCTCGGACGGGGCGCCGGTGCGGGTGGCCGGGACCGGGTTCTTCGCGCGGTGCCTGCAGCACGAGTGCGATCACCTGGCCGGTGCGGTGTACGCGGAGCGGGTTACGGGGCTGCGGGCGCGCAAGCTGCGCAGGCAGATCCGGAAGACCGACTGGGGTCGGGCCGGGATCCACGCGCTGGAGGAGTGAGAGCCCGGCGGGGCCGGGGTTCCCGGGGCTCCGCCCCGGACCCCGCGCCTCAAACGCCGGCGAGGCTGGATTTGCCCCCGGCGGCGCCGGATTTGCCGGGCGCCCCGAGGCGGTTCCGCGGGGCTGGATGTGCCCCGGCGGCGGATGTGCCCGGTGGGGCCTAGAACCCCGGGCCGTCCGCGCGGTTGCCTGCCGTGGCGAGGCGGCCCCACAAGAGGTCGGTGAGGGCGCTGACCAGTTCCGTGCGTGCGCAGGGGCGTTCGCCGAGCCACCAGTCGCCCGCCGCGTGCATCATGCCGACGATGCCGTGGCCCCAGACCCGGGCCAGGCGTTCGCCGCCGGGGCCGAGGTCGACGCGTTCGCCGATCACCTGGGCCAGTTCCTCGCCGAGGCGGCGCAGCAGCGGGGCCGAGTGCAGGCCGACGTCGAAGCCGCGCTCCGGGGTCTGGGAGTCCTCGGCCGGGTGCATGAGGAAGCGGTAGACCTGGGGGCGTGCCTCGATCGCGGCGAGATAGGTGTCGAGGGTGGCCTCCACCCGGCTGCGCCGTTCGGCGGGTGCGTCGAGGGCCGCGCGCAGCGAGTCGAGCAGGGCGTCCGTGTGCCGGACGGCCAGGGCCTGGTAGAGGCCCGCCTTGTCGCCGAAGTGGCGGTAGAGGATGGGTTTGGTGATCCCCGCCTCCGCCGCGATGGCGTTCATGGACGCCTTGGGGCCGTCCCTGAGGACGACCCGGTCGGCGGCCTCCAGCAGCTCCCGCCGCCGGCGCTCGCCCGCTCCCGGCTCGCCGGACTGCCGTGTGGTCTCCATGCCGTGTCACTCCCCGCCCTTGCGATGTCCTGAGGCCCACGCAACGTAACACCCCGCACACCCTGGTGATCTCATCGGCGGTCCGTCATCGACGCTGCTTGACAGTGCTTACCGGCCGGTAACAGACTGGAGTCGAAGTAAGGGTTACCGCAGGTAACCTCTTGTGTGGCAGGCGAGACGAAAGTTGGAGGGGACATGGCGGAGTTCACCATGGAGCTGAACGACGACCAGAAGCAGGTGCGGGACTGGATCCACGGCTTCGCCGCCGACGTGATCCGCCCCGCGGCCGCGGAATGGGACGAGCGCGAAGAGACTCCGTGGCCCGTCATCCAGGAGGCCGCCAAGGTCGGCATCTACTCCCTCGACTTCTACGCCCAGCAGTTCTTCGACCCCACCGGCCTCGGCATCCCCATGGCCATGGAGGAGCTGTTCTGGGGTGACGCGGGCATCGCGCTGTCGATCGTCGGCACCGGACTCGCCGCCATCGGCGTCGTCGCCAACGGCACCGAGGAGCAGATCGGCACCTGGATCCCGCAGATGTACGGGACCCCCGACGACGTGAAGGTCGCCGCCTTCTGCTCCTCCGAGCCCGACGCCGGCTCCGACGTCGGCGCGATGCGCACCCGCGCCGTGTACGACCAGGCCACCGACGAATGGGTGCTCAACGGCACCAAGACCTGGGCGACCAACGGCGGCATCGCCAACGTCCACATCGTCGTGGCGGTCGTCGACCCGGAGCTGGGGACCAAGGGGCACGCCTCCTTCATCGTGCCGCCGAACACCCCGGGCCTCTCTCAGGGGCAGAAGTTCAAGAAGCACGGCATCCGCGCCTCGCACACCGCCGAGGTGGTCCTGGAGGACGTACGGATCCCCGGTTCCTGCCTGCTCGGCGGCAAGGAGAAGCTGGACGAGCGGCTCGCGCGGGCCCACGAGCGGGCCAAGGCGGGTGGCGGGGAGCGCGTGAAGAACGCGGCCATGGCCACCTTCGAGGCCTCCCGCCCCGCCGTCGGCGCCATGGCGGTCGGAACGGCGCGGGCCGCGTACGAGGTGGCGCTGGACTACGCGAAGACCCGTACGCAGTTCGGCCGGCCCATCATCGACAACCAGGGCGTCGCCTTCCAGCTCGCGGACATGCGGACCTCCATCGACGCGGCGCGGCTGCTGGTGTGGCGGGCCTCCTGGATGGCGGTCGCGGGCAAGCCCTTCACCTCGGCCGAGGGTTCGATGTCCAAGCTGTTCGCGAGCGAGACCGCCAAGAAGGTCACCGCCCAGGCGGTCCAGATCCTCGGCGGCAACGGCTTCACCCGGGAGTACCCGGTGGAGCGCATGCACCGCGACAGCGCGATCTACACGATCTTCGAGGGCACCAGCGAGATCCAGCGCCTGGTGATCGCCCGCACCCTCTCGGGCATGCCGATCCGCTAGCGCGGGGCCGGAAAGCGAAGGGCCCCCGGCGGCACGAGGCGCCGGGGGCCCTTCCGCTGCCGGTCGCCCGGTCAGTGCAGCGGCGTCAGGCAGTAGAGGACGGTGCCTTCGGGGCTGTAGGCCGGCAGGGCCAGGAAGTCGCCGGGGGCGCAGGTCCCGCCCGGGGCCAGTGAGGGGCGGGTGGCGCGGTACTGGGCGTCCGGTGAGGCGCAGTCGGTGACGAGGAGCTTCTGGTGGCTCCAGTCGCCCTCGTTGCGGACGCACTGCCCCGACACCAGCGGGTGCGGGGCGTCGTCCCCGGCCAGCACGCCGATCAGGATCAGGGTGGGGATCGCCAGGAGGAGGAAGAGGGCCGGCACCAGGAAGAACAGTGCGGCCGGCCGGCGGCGCAGCGGCTTGCCCGGGTCGAGCGGGGGCCGGTGGCCGCCCGTCGGGGGAGCGAGTCGGCGGAAGGCCGCGCGCGGGCCGAGGTTGAGCAGCAGGGTGACCGGCGTGATGAACAGCGACAGGGGACCCCACCAGCCCTGCCACAGGGTGTCCGAGGACATGCGGCGGTAGGTGGCGAGCCCGCAGTCCCGGCAGAACGGCCCCCGCAGGCTCAGGAACCGCATCAGCACGATCATCCCCTGATGGCCGCGCACGGTCGCCTCGGCCGCCGGACCGGCCCCGCAGAGCCTGCAGCCGTACGAGGGCTGCGGCGCGGCCCAGGAGCCGTACGGACCCGGCTGCGGCGGCACGTGCGGCGCGTGGCCCGCGTGCCGGCCGTAGGGGCCCGCGGACTGCGGCGGTGCGTACGGGCCCGCCGGCCCGGGCTGCTGCGGCTGGAGGGCCGCGTACGGGCCGTACGGGCCTGCCTGCGGAGGTGGCGGGGTGGCCACGAGGATCCCCCTCGGTCGCGCGGTGATCACCCGGTGCGGTGACGGGGGAACCTTAACCGCGCTGCTCAGGGCCGCAGCAGGCGGTCCAGGGCGCGGGTGAAGAAGAGGCGGGCGGCCGCCGCCACCAGGGGGTCGAAGGGGCGGCCCAGGCCGCTTACGCGCAGTTCCTCGCGCCATTCGGCCTCGCAGCCGCCCCGGGGCGAGGGGCGGAGCTCGATCTCCGCCCGGCCCCGCACCACGCGCCCGTGTTTGACGAGCCGGACCAGTCCCGCCGAGCCGTCCCGAGGGGGCCGCCAGAGGGTGACTTCCATGGGGTCGTCGAACGTGATCCTCCCCACGCCCGTACGCATGGTGAAACGGCTTCCGGTGTGCGTGGGAGGCGGCGTTTCGATGATCGCCCGGGTGAGCGGGACGGCGGCGCCGTGGCGTTCCCAGTCCGTCAGCCTCCTCCACGCCTCCTCGGGGTCGAGAAGTGTGTGGCGAATGATCCGGATAGCGGGCATGAGCGCATCGTAAGCGGGCATACACACCCTGAACTGGGCGGCGAATATGGGTTCCGCCCGGGGGTGGCGATCAGTAATACTCACCGCCACCGTGGATCGCGGATTCGACCGGGTGACCACCGGCCTTCCCGCCCCACTCTGCGAGGAGGTGCGCCATGTGCTCCCACCAGCCCCCCTGCCCGTCCGCCGACAGCGTCGATCATGACGCCGCACGCACCGTGGCCTTCCACCCCGAACAGGGCTGGAACCTGCTCTG
Source organism: Streptomyces stoeckheimensis (assembly GCF_045822005.1). Taxonomy (NCBI): domain Bacteria; kingdom Bacillati; phylum Actinomycetota; class Actinomycetes; order Kitasatosporales; family Streptomycetaceae; genus Streptomyces; species Streptomyces stoeckheimensis. Next base: position 7,564,959 of record NZ_CP169550.1, read on the forward strand.
CAACGGCGCCGTGGTATTCGACGACACAGGTGAACTGCTCCCCGACGGCCGCACGGTGGAACCCCGCCGCCCGGCCCTGGTCTGAGCGAGGAGGCAGCATGCGCCAGCAGCTGATCCGAAAGCCCGTTCCCAAGCCCGCACCCCGAGACCTGGATCTGCGCACACCGTCGGGCAGACCCCTCCCGTACTGACGGGAGCCCAGGAGTTACGCCACGGCGCCACCGGCCCGGCCCGGCCCCCTGCACGGGGTGGGCCTCAGCCGGTGGACGCCGCCGCCCCGCCCAGGAAGGCGCTTTCGTACGCCTCGTCGCCGATCGCCGCCCTGGCCTGCCGTTCGCCTTCGTCGCGCACCGCCGTGAGCGACGGGGAGCCCATCTGCGGCCGGCCCACCGTGCGCCACCAGGCGTGCCCCGTGCCCAGCAGCCGGGCCGCCAGCTCGCCGTCTCCCATGGCCGCCACCGCCGCCGCCAGCAGGTCGAGACCGAGCGCGATCCCGAAGCGGTCGCCCAGCAGCCGTTTGCCCGACAGCATCGCCCGCGCGTGCCGGGCCGCCTCCCCGTGGTGGCCGAGCCCGAACGCAGCCACGGCCAGGATGTAGTCCGCGTACGCCCGCAGCCAGCGCTCGCCCAGCTCCGTGCAGGCCTCGCGCAGGCCCCGGGCCTCCCGCTCGGCCTCCTCGAAGCGCCCGAGGTCGCACAGCGCGTAGCCGGTGGCCAGCCGGCACAGCAGCCAGCCCACGCCGGTGGGTCTCCCGCCGTGGCCCCCGCGGGCCCGGGGTCCGGCGAGCGCCAGGGCCCGTACGGGATCGCCGGGCATCAGCACCGACACCGCGTGCAGGTACGCGGCGCGCAGCTCCGGCTCCGGGTCGGCCAGCGTGGCCGCGGAGGCGGTGCACGCCTTGCCGAGCTCCTCGGCCGTGGCCAGGTCGCCCTGGAGCAGGGTGGTGAGCCCCAGGGCCCACAGGGCCTGGACGTACGCGGCCCCCGAGCGCGGGCCCCGGCTCAGGGCCCGTTCCAGGAAGGACCGGCCCTCGTTGACGTGGCCGCAGGAGAACCAGAAGAACCAGAGCGCGCCGGCCGTCTCCAGGGCCGCCGTCGGATCCGAGCGGAGCAGGTGTTCCAAGGCGGTGCGCAGCTGTGCGTGCTCGGCGGTCATCCTGCGGTACCAGTCCACCTGGCCGGGCCCCATCCACCCCGGATCGGCGGCCTTCGAGAGCGCGGCGTACCAGTGGGCGTGCCGGTCGGCGACGACCCGCTCCTCGCCGAGTTCCGCCAGCCAGTCCTGTCCGTACTCGCGGATCGTGTCCAGCAGCCGGTAGCGGGCGCCCGCGCCCCGTTCCCGGCTGCACCGGACCACCGACTTCGCCACCAGGCCCGCCAGCACCCGCTCCACCCGCGCGGCGGGCAGGGGGCCGCCCGAGCACACCGCGCGCGCCGCGGCGACGTCGAAGTCCCCGGTGAAGACCGACAGCCGGGCCCACAGCAACCGCTCGACCGGTTCGCACAGTTCGTGGCTCCAGCCGATGGCGGTGCGCATCGTCTGGTGCCGGGGGAGCCGGGCGGCGGTGGTGCCGGAGAGCAGGTCGAAGCGGCCTTCGAGGCGCTGCGTCATCTGCTCCAGGGTCCAGAGCCGCATCCGGGCGCCGGCCAGTTCGAGGGCGAGGGGGATCCCGTCCAGGCGGCGGCAGATGTCGGCGGCGAGGGCCACCCGGTCCGGGTCGGCGAAGGCGGCCGCGGCGTGCGGGGTGGCGGCGAGGGCGCGGGCCCGGAACAGGGCGAGGGCGTCGCTGTCGGGTCCGTCGCTGGGCAGCGGGCTGACCTCGACGAGGTGCTCCCCGGAGGTGCGGAGCGGCTCGCGGGTGGTGATCAGCACCGTCAGGCCCGGTGCGGACTGCAGGAGTTCGCCCACCAGGTGCCGGCAGGCGGCCACCAGGTGCTCGCACGTGTCGAGGACGATCAGCAGTTCCTTGTCGGCCATCCACGCGCACAGTTCCTCGTCCAGGGGGCGCGGGGACTGGTGGGCGAGGCCGATGGTGTGCGCGACGGTGGCGGTGAGCAGGTCGACGTCGCGCAGCGGGGAGAGCTCCACCCACCACACCCCGTCGGGCCTGCGCTGGCGGGGGTCGGCGGCGGCCCGCAGGGCCAGCCTGGACTTGCCGACGCCGCCGACGCCCGTGAGCGTCACGAGCCGCCGATCGCGCAGCAGGTCGGACAGGAGGCCTAGTTCACGCTCGCGGCCCACGAAGCTCGCCGTTTCCGGCGGCAGGTTTCCCGGCACGGCGCCAGAGTCTGGCGCAGGATCGCCGTCCGCGGAATCTGCCTGATTGTTGTTGACCGAGTACTCACCGAACACGGGAGTATTCTGCGCGATCTTCTTTCCCCGTAGTGTCGTTCGGGCCAGATCGGAACGAACGGGTTGTCAGAACCTGCTCCGCCACGCGGGGTTCAGGAGGCCAGGACGATCCGCCGCTCGGCGGAGAAGGCCCCCCAGGTGCCGTCGGGGAGCCGCGCCCGGAGCTTCACGGTCCATACGGTTCCGGGCGGTTCGGCGACCGTGAGGCGGTGCTCCGCCCGGCCGGCCGGGACGGCGCCCGCGCCGAACTGGATGACGGTGGTGGGGCGGCCGTTGACGTAGAGCTCGTACTCGCTGGTCTCCCGGCCGGTCGCCGGGGCGGTCCAGGCGAGGGTCACCGCGCCCGGTGAGGCGGCCGCGGTGAAATCGGCCGGGGCGGTGCCGGTCCGCTGCCCGGGCCCGGGCGGGGTGGTCACGTCGGCGGCGGGGCCGGCGGGGGAGGAGTTGTCGGCGCCGTCGCGGGCCTTGACGGTGAAGGTGTACACGCTGTCGGGCCGGAGGTCCTCCAGGACCGTCGTGGTGACGCCGGGGCCGACCGTGTGGATGCGGGCGTCGCCCTGGTAGACGTCGTACGCGGTGACGCCCGTGTCGTCGGTGGCCGTGGCCCAGGTCAGCCGGGCGGAGGTGGGCCCGAGGGCCCGGCCGTCCGTGCGGGGCGGGGCGGTCGGGGGCAGCCGGTCCTCGGCCTTGGCGGCGGGAGTGGTGGCCGAGGCCGTCGCACCGGCGGGGGAGGTGTTCCCCGCGGCGTCCCGGGCGCGGACCGTGAACGCGTAGGCCGTCTGCGGGGCGAGGCCGGTGATGTCCGTCATCGTCTTGTCGGCGGGCAGTTCCCGGACCAGGCGGTCCGCCTGGAAGACGAGGAAGGAGGTCACCCCGTCGGAGGGCGCGGGCGACTGCCACATGACGTGCACCGTGGTGGCGCTGCCGGCCTGGGCCGTGAGTCCGGCCGGGGCCGCCGGGGGCGTGGTGTCGGAGGCTCCGCACGCCGACAGCAGGGCCGCAAGGGCCAGGGCGAGGGCGGGAGTTGCCCCGCGTACGGACGGCCGCCGGAAGGGGTGCGGGGGGTGCGGCGCGGTGCGGGGTGCGGGGTCGTGCACGGCGGGCGCCCTCTTCTCCCGGCTCCTCGGAAAGGTCTAGACATATATGGCACGCTCCGCGGCGGCCGGGCAAGACCCCTGCGGCCCCTTCCCGCCGACGGTGCCCGGTTCGTGTTCTCCCGTCCCCGTCTGGCATTATTGCGAGCTCTTTGCAATAACGAAGGAAGTGCACCAGATGAAGGCCCGGACCGTACGGGGAATGGCCGGGGCGACCGCGGCCGCGGTGATCGTCACGGGCGCGGCGGCCTGCTCGAACCCCGGGGGAGGTGCCGCGGCGGGTGCCGGGGCGGCCGACTCCGCCGTGGTCGGCATAGCCACCGAGCCCGAGAGCCTCAGCCCGCTGCTGGGCTACGGCAAGGACGGCAACTCGAAGATCTTCGACGGACTGCTGGCCCGCGACGCGGACATGAAGCTGAAGCCCGCGCTGGCCCGTGCGCTCCCGGAGGTCTCCTCGGACGGGCTCACGTACACCTACGCGCTCCGCCCGGGCGTGCGCTTCAGCGACGGGCAGCCCTTCGGTTCCAAGGACGTCGTCTTCACCTACAAGGCGATCCTCGACGCGAAGACGAACAACGCGTCCAAGTCCGAGCTCGACGCGATCGCGGACGTCACGGCGCGGGGAGACGACGCCGTCGTCTTCACCCTGAAGTACCCCTACGCCCCCTTCGCCGAGCGGACCGTCCTGCCCATCGCCCCCGAACACCTCGCGGGCGGACAGGACGTCAACAGCGGCGAGTTCACCACCAAGCCCGTCGGCACCGGACCGTACGTGCTCACCGCCTGGTCCAAGGGCGAGAAGCTGAGCTTCAAGGCCAACCCGACCTACTGGGGCGGCGAGCCCGCGGTGAAGAAGTTCACCATGGCGGTCATCAAGGACGACGACGTGCGCGCCACCCGGCTGCGCTCCGGCGAGCTGGACGGGGCAGTCCTGCCGCCGAACCTGGCCAAGGGGTTCGCGGCCGACAAGGCGCTCAAGAACTACGCGGCCACGACCTACGACTACCGCCAGGTCACCCTGCCGACGGAGCACCCCGTCACCGGTGACACGGCCGTGCGCCAGGCCCTGGACATCGCCGTGGACCGGGACACGATGGTGGACAAGCTCCTGGAAGGCGCGGGCAAGGCCGCCTACGGCCCGGTCCCGACCGGCAGCCCCTGGTTCACCGCCGGCACGGAACGCCCGTACGACCTCGCCATGGCCAAGGAGATCCTCGACGACGCCGGCTGGATCCCCGGCGCCGACGGCATCCGAGCCAAGGACGGGATCCGCGCCGCCTTCCCGCTCTGGTACCCCTCGGGCGACAAGCTCCGCCAGGAGCACGCCCTCGCCTTCGCCTCCGACGCCAAGAAGGCCGGCATCCAGGTCACCACCGAGTCCGGCAGCTGGGAGGTCATCGAGCCCCGGATGAAGACCGACGCCGTCCTCGCGGGCGGCGGCTCCCCGGCCGACCCGGACTTCGACCAGTACCTGACGCTGAACTCCGCGCTCGCGGGCGACGGCTTCAACAACATGGCCCGGTACGACAACCCGGCCGTCGACAAGGCGCTGCTCGACGGCCGCCGCAGCGCGGACCCGGCCGTGCGCAAGGCCGCGTACGACACGGTCCAGCGCGAGCTCGTCAAGAACCCGGGCTACGTCTACCTCACCCACATCGACCACCTCTACGTCGTGGCGGACAAGTGGGACGGGCCCACCACCCAGGTGGAGCCGCACGACCACGGCCTGGGAACCGGCCCCTGGTGGAACGTCGAGAGCTGGAAGCCGAAGCAGAAGTGAGCCGTCTCCACCGTCTCCACCGTCTTCCGTGGGGGCCGATGGCGCGCATGGCGGGGCGGCGGACCCTGTTCGCCGGGCCGGTGCTGCTCGTCGTGACCTTCGGGGTGTTCGCGGTCGCCGCGCTGTCGCCCTTCGACCCCGTCAAGGCCTACGCCGGCACCGCCGGGCTCACCGCCTCCCAGGCCGGACTCGACCAGTTGCGGGTCAACCTCGGGGTGGACCAGCCCCTGCTCGCGCGCTGGTGGGAGTGGCTCACCTCGGCACTGACCGGTGACCTCGGCACCTCCGCCGTGATGCGCCAGCCCGTCTCCGACGTCATCGCCGAGCGGCTCGGCTGGTCGGCCCTGCTCGCGGTGTGCGCCTTCGCCTTCGCCGTCCTGCTGGGCACCGGGCTCGGCGTCCTGGCCGCACGCCGGCCGGGCGGGCGCCTGGACCGGGCCGTCTCCGGGCTCGCGTACACCCTCGAAGCGGCCCCGGCCTTCTGGCTGGGCCTGCTCGCCGTCTGGTTCTTCTCGGTGCGCCTGGGCGTGCTGCCGTCCGGCGGCCTCACCGACGCGGGCAGCGACGTGGTCACCGCCGGGCAGGTGGCCCGCCACCTGGTGCTGCCCGCGCTGGTCCTCGGCATCTCCCAACTGCCCTGGTTCTTCCTGTACGTCCGGCAGGGCGTGGCCGACGCGCTGGAGGAGGATCCCGTACGGGGAGCCCGCGCGCGGGGCCTGGGGGAGCGGCGGGTGCTGCTCGGCCACGGGCTGCGTTCGGGCATGCTCCCGATGCTGACCCTGATCGGCTCACGGGTGCCGGAGCTGATCACCGGCGCGCTCCTGGTGGAGACCGTCTTCAGCTGGCCCGGCATCGCCGCGGCCACCGTCGAGGCCGCGACCTCGGTGGACTTCCCGCTGCTGGCCGCGCTGACGGTGCTGGCCACGGCGGCCGTGCTCGCCGGGAACCTGCTGTCCGACCTGCTCTACGGACTGGCGGACCCGAGGGTGGGCTTCGATGGCTGATACCGCTCACCCGACCGACGTGACGGACCCGACCGACGCGACGGACACGACCGGCGCGACCGGAGCGAGGCTCTGGAGGTCCCACGGCCGCGACCGGAGCTCCACCCGGAACCTGCGGGTGCGGACCTCGGCGGTCATCGTCGTCCTCATCGCGCTGGCGGTGCTGCTCGTGCCGCCGCTGGTCCAGCTCGACCAGCAGGCCGTCGACTTGTCGGCAAAGCTGCTGCCGCCCTCCTGGGCCCATCCCTTCGGCACCGACGACGTGGGCCGCGACCTGCTGCTGCGCTGCGTGTACGGGCTGCGCGTCTCGCTGCTGGTCGGGCTGGTGGCGGCGCTGGTCGCCACCGTCCTCGGCACGGCGGTCGGCGCGCTCGCCGGAGCGCTCGGCGGGTGGCCGGACCGGTGCCTCATGCGCGTGGTGGACGCGCTGTCCTCGATCCCGCACCTGTTGCTCGGCATCTTCATCGTGGCGATGTTCCGGCCGGGCGTGTGGCCGGTGGTCGTCTCGGTGGCGCTGACCCACTGGCTGTCCACGGCCCGCATCGTCCGCGCGGAGGTGCTCTCGCTGCGCTCGCGACCCTATCTGGACGCGGCCCTCTCGGGCGGCGCCTCGCGGTGGCGGGTGACCGTACGCCACCTCGTGCCCGGAGTCCTGCCGCAGGCCGGGCTCGCCGCCGTGCTGATGGTCCCGCACGCCATGTGGCACGAGTCGGCCCTGTCCTTCCTGGGCCTCGGCCTGCCGGCGCACCAGGCGAGCCTGGGCAATCTGGTCCAGACGGCCCGCGGTTCGCTGCTCGCCGGCGACTGGTGGCCCACGCTCTTCCCCGGGCTCCTCCTGATCGTCCCGACCCTGGCCATCGCCGGCCTCGCGGGCGCCTGGCGCGAGCGCCTCAACCCCCGCCGCCGCTCGGAGCTCAGCCTGTGAAGGAGCTCAGCCTGTGAAGAACCCCGTCCCTCCGGGACCGAAGCCGGCGTCGGCACCCGTGCCCGCGCCGGAGTCCGTGCTGGAGACCGCCCGGCCCGTGCTCGCCCTGGACCGGCTCTCCGTGCGCTTCCGCATGCGCGGCGGCCGGTACGTCGCGGCCGTCACCGACGCCACGCTCGCCTTGGCCCCCGGCGAGTGCCTCGCCCTCGTCGGCGAGAGCGGCTGCGGCAAGTCCGTGCTCGCCTCCGCCCTCCTCGGCCTGCTCCCCGGCAACGCCGAGACCGCCGGCGCGGCCCGGCTCGCCGACGGGACCGACCTGCTCGCCCTGGACGAGCGCACCCTCGCCCGGACCGTACGGGGCCGCCGCGTCGCCCTGGTCCCGCAGAGCCCCGCCGCGCACCTCACCCCGGTCCGCACCATCCGCTCCCACCTGGAGGAAACGGTCCGCGAACTGACCGGGGCCGCCGGACGCAAGTCCAGGGCGCAGCTGCGGGAAGCCGCCGAAGCCGCGGCCGAGCGGGCGTCGTTCCCCGCCACCCACCTGGACCGCCATCCCCACGAACTCTCCGGCGGGCTCGCTCAGCGCGCCGCCACCGCACTCGCGCTGATCGGCGACGCACCCCTGCTGCTCGCCGACGAGCCGACCACGGGCCTCGACCGGGACCTCGTCGACCGCACCGTCGACGAGCTGCGCGCCCACACCCGGGAGGCCGGCCGGGCGCTGCTGATGATCACGCACGACCTCGCGGCCGCCCACCGCATCGCCGATACCGTGGCCGTCATGTACGCGGGCCGCATCGTGGAAACGGCCCCCGCCGGAGCCTTCTTCGGCGCTCCGGGCCCCCGCCACCCCTACGCGCGCGGGCTCCTCGACGCCCTCCCCGAGCGGGCCTTCGCCCCCGTCCGGGGCGTCCCGCCCGAACTCGGCGCGCTCCCGGCCGGCTGCGCCTTCGCCGCCCGCTGTCCGCGCGCCGATTCCCGCTGCCGGGCCGAGCGGCCCCCGCTCACCGAAGGGGTGGCCTGCCACCATGCTTGAGCTCACCGGCATCACCGCCGGCTACGACCGCCGCACCCCCGTCGTACGCGGAGCCCACCTGAGCCTCGCCCCCGGCGCCTCCCTCGGACTGCTCGGCCCCAGCGGCTGCGGCAAGTCCACCCTGGCCAGGGTCGCCGCACTGCTGCACCGCCCCGACCGGGGAACCGTGGCCTTCGACGGCCGCGCCGTGGCCGGCTTCCGGCACCGCGCGCCGCGCGCCCTGCGCACCTCGGTCGGCATGGTGTTCCAGCAGCCCCGGCTGGCGGCGGACCCCCGGCTCACGCTGCGCGAGCTCGTCGCCGAACCGCTGCGGGCGACCGGACGGCGCGGCGAAGTCGACGCCACCGTCCCCGCGTTGGCGGACCGGGTCGGCCTGGGCGCCGACCTGCTCGACCGGCGGCCCCACGAGGTCAGCGACGGGCAGCTGCAACGGGCCTGCGTGGCACGGGCCCTGGTGCTGCGACCGCGCTGGCTGGTGTGCGACGAGATGACCGCCATGCTCGACGCGTCGACCACGGCCGCGCTGGTCGGCGTAGTGGAGGAGTACCGGGCGGAGTCAGGGGCGGGGCTGCTGGCGGTGGGGCACGATGCCGTGCTGCTCGGGCGCTGGTGCGGGCGAACGGTCCACTGGGACGAGATCGTCAAGGACTGAGCACCGGTCACGGACCGTCAACACCCGTTTGGCGGACACGAGTTTCGCCCGAAGGGCCCTCCCGCTGCGCCACCATGGCGGCGCGTAAGGAGGTGTTCCGATGGTGATCTCCCTCTCCGTCCTCGTCCTGCTCCTCGTCCTCGCGTGGATCTTCCTGCGCGGTGGCGGCCTCAAGCTGTCGCACGCGCTCGTCTGCGTCCTGCTCGGCTTCTACCTCGCGAGCAGCAGCCTCGCGCAGACCATCCACAACGGGGTCTCGGCCACGGCGAACGTGGTCAGCGGCTTCAAGCCCTGATCTTCGAAGGCGAGTTGATCAACTGTTGCGCCTTCGTGAATCATCCGGCTCTTCCATGGACTCCTCAGGCAGTGCGATCTAGCGTCTGGCCGCGGCGCGATGTCATACGCAATGTCAATAAAGCTGAGGACAAGGGAGGAAGTCCGGATGTTCCGAAGAGCGCTGAACTGCGCCGTGGCACCCGCTCTCGCCGCATGTGCGGTGTTGTACGGGGTCTCGCCGGCCGCCGCCGAGGAGATACCCCTGGCACCGGGCCACCGTCTGGTCAGCCATTACGACGGCGCCCCGGCCGCGGCGGCGCCGCTGCCCGGCGAGGCCCCGCCGCAGCACCCCTTCCTCGCGCCCAACGGCCGCAGCGGCATGCACTCCGACGCGGCGGGCAGCGCCACCTCGCCCTGGTCCGGCCCGCTCGGCAAGAACCCGAAGGTGACCAGCGAGAAGATCGCCGCCCTCGGCGGCGAATGCGCCACCGCCACCTTCGACTCGGGCGGCCGGCTGGTCACGGTGTGCGGCACCTTCGGCGGCTTCAAGGTCAAACTGCTGGACCCCCGTACGCTCGCCACGCTCGCGGAGCACCAGCTCCCGCAGCGTTCTTCGACGGTCCAGGCGATCACCTCGCTCGACTTCTCGAAGATCTTCAAGGACACCTCGGGCGGCGCCTACTTCTACCTGGACAACCAGGACCGGGCGGTGCTGGCCGACTCCCGCCAGCACATCCTGAGGCTCTCTCACGTCCAGAACGCGGACGGCGGCTGGCAGTTCAAGGTGGACGACGACTGGGACCTCACCGGCCAGGTCCCGCACGACTGCGTCGACTGGACCAACCTGTGGCCCACCGGCACCTGTGACCCGGTCACCTCGGTGATGCCCGACTGGAACGGCCGCATCTGGTGGGTCACCCGCCAGGGCCGCGTCGGCACCGTGGACCCGGCGACCTCGGTGATCCGCTCGATCCGGCTGGCGGGCGAGGAGATCCAGAACTCCTTCTCGGTCGGCGAGGACGGCGTCTCCATCGTCACCGACCACGCGCTCTACAGCTTCACCGCCTCCGCCGACGGCACCCCCGTCGCGCAGTGGCGCCAGACCTACGACCGCGGTACGGGAACCAAGCCCGGCTCGGTCAACCAGGGCTCGGGCACCACCCCGGACCTCTTCGGCAACGGCTACGTCGCCATCACCGACAACGCCGACGACCGGATGAACGTGCTGGTCTTCAAGCGGGGCCTGGACGTGCCCGACGGGCAGCGGCTGGTGTGCAAGGTCCCGGTCTTCGGATCGGGCGCCTCGACCACCGACAACTCCCTGATCACCTGGGGCAACAGCATCGTCGTCGAGAACAACTACGGCTACGAGAACGTCACGTCGCTGGTCCTCGGCAAGTCGGTCGTCGGGGGCGTCAGCCGCATCGACGTCCGCGCCGACGGAAGCGGCTGCGACACGGTCTGGCAGAGCGCGATCCGCTCGCCCTCCGTGGTCCCCAAGCTCTCCACCGCGAACGGGCTGCTCTACTTCTACGAGAAGGAGCCGAACTTCTGGGGGATCGACGCCTGGTACCTCACGGCCGTCGACTTCCGCACCGGTGAGCGCCGCTGGCGCCAGCTGACCGGCACCGGCCCGCTGTACGACAACAACTGGGCCCCGATCACGCTGGGCCCCGACGGGACGGCCTACGTCGGCGTCTTCAACGGCATCGTCGCGGTCCGCGACGGCGGCTGAGTCACCGCGGGGGCCCGTCCACCGGACGGGTCCCCGCTCAAGGTGGCAGGCCTCCCGGCTCACGGCAGCCGGCCTCCCCGCTCACGGCAGCGGGCCGACGCGCTCGATGGCCACCATCGCCGCGTCGTCGCCCAGGAGGCCGTTCGGAGTGTGGGCGAGGAGGTCCGCGCACAGGTGGCGCAGGAGGGCTTCGGGGCCGTCTCCGTGCCGGTCGGCGGCCCGCTCCGGAAGCGGGTAGAAGGCCCCCGACGCGTCACGGGCCTCGATGACGCCGTCCGTGTACAGCAGGACCACGTCCCCGGGCTCGAAGGGGAAGGACTGCGGGGTGAAGCCGGTGTCCGCGAACTCGGACAGTCCCAGCGGCGGAGCCGGATGGTCCACCTGGAGGGGGACGACGCGGCCCGCGCGCAGCAGGAGCGGCGGCGGGTGCCCGCAGCTGACCAGCCGCAGCGAAGGCTCCCCGTCGGGAACGTCGAGCACGGCCGCGGTGGTGAACCCCTCGTCCGGCCGCCCGGGGCCGTCCGAGCCCCGGTCCGGGTCGGCGGCCACGGCGGCCTCCAGATAGCCCACGAGCCCCGGCAGGTCGGCCTCCAGGTGGGCGGCGGCCCGGAAGGCGCCGAGGACGACCGAGGCCTCCCCGACCGCCTCCAGCCCCTTGCCGCGGACGTCGCCGATGATCAGCCGGGTGCCGTCGGCGGTGCGGGCGGCCGCGTACAGGTCGCCGCCGATCTGGGCCTCGGCCTCCGCCGACAGGTACACGGAGGCGATCCGCAGCGGGCCCATCCGGTCGCGCAGCGGTCGTAGGACCACCTGCTGCGCCGCGACCGCCACGGAACGCAGCTGGGTGAGCTGCCGCTCGTGCACCTCGCGCAAGTGTGCGAAGAAGGTGACGAAGGCCGAGATCAGGACGAGGGCGATGATCTGGAACGTGTGGTTGAGGTCCGTCAGGGAGGTCCGGGCGATGGCCACGCCCACCTGTGCGAGGACCGCCACGGCACCGACGAACCCGGTCGTGCGCGGCCCGGCGAAGGAAGCGGTGAGGGCCGGGGCGGCCACCAGGAAGGGGCCCAGGTGGACCTCCGGCGGGGCCAGCACGTCGACCACCGTGACCACGGCGATCAGCGCGAAGGGGACCGACAGCAGCACCGCGCGCGATTCCCGGAACCTGCTGGAGCGTCGGTGCGTCGGTGGGTGCGTCGCGGAGGGGGCCATGCCACCTGCATACACCGCACACGGCCGGGCGGCACCCGCTCCGGCCGTGGGGCCGGGGCGGGTGCCGCCCGGTGGGTGCTCAGGTGGGGCTCAGGGTGCCGGGGGCGTCAGCTCACCTGGAGGGTGACGTCGTCCACGACGAAGGAGGTCTGCAGGGACGCGTCCTCCAGGCCCTGGAACTTCAGGGTGACCGTCTGGCCGGCGAACCGGGAGACGTCGTACGTCTTGAGCTGGTAGCCCGAGGCCGCGTTCACGTTGGACAGGCTCGCCAGCGTCTGGCCGCCCACCGAGACCGTGAAGGTGTCGTAGACGGTGTTCTCGGTCTCGTCCGTGTCGATGTGCAGGTAGAAACCGAGCTGGTACGAGGAGCAGCCGGTCGGGATGGTCACGGACTGCGAGGCGTTGTCCGTGCGGGTCGTGCCGTAGCCGTTGAGCCAGGCCTTGTAGGTGCCGCCGTGCGGGGTCTGGCCGGCCTGGTTGGTGATGACGTTCGAGGTGGTCGTCCACGGGGTGGTGCCGCTCTCGAACCCGCCGTTCACGACGAGCTGGCGCGGGGTGCAGGAGGGGCCGGTGCCGGTGACGGTCAGGGTGTAGGTGGTGGTGTGGCTGACCGAGCCCGAGCCGGTGACGGTCAGGGTGTAGGTGCCGGGCGCGGTGCTCGCGCCGACCTGGACGGAGAGCGTCGAGGAGCTGCCCGACTGGACCGAGGCGGGGCTCAGCGAGGCGGTGGTGCCGGCGGGGGCACCGGTCACCGACAGGGCGACGGTCTGGGCGGCTCCGCTGACGGTCGCGGTGTTGATCGTGGAGCTGGTGCTGCCGCCCTGGGCGGCGCTGCCGGTGGCCGGGGAGGCGCTGATGGAGAAGTCCGGACCGGGGGTGGTGCCGCCGACGGCCTGGTTCCAGACCGTGTAGGCCACGCCGTCGGCGCTGCGGTCCAGGACCGTGGCGCTGATGTTGTTCGTGGTGTCGCAGGAGGCGTGGTAGCAGGGGTCGTACGCCGCGTTCGCGGTGCCGCCCCACTTCGTGACCTGCGCCGCGGTCTTGCGGGCGCTGGCACCGGCGGCGTAGCCGGAGGTGGGGATGCCGCCCTGCTGGAAGGAGTAGTCGTCACTGCGGCCCTGGCCCTCGGTGTTCTCCTCGGGAGCGAGGTTCAGGGAGGTCCAGTAGGCCTTGAGCGGGGCGGCCGCCGTGGAGTTGACGTTGTTGATGAAGTAGCCGCCGTTGGTCGAGCCGACCATGTCGAAGTTGTAGTAGGCCTTGATGGCCGACTTCTGGGTGCTGGTGAGCTGGTTGACGTAGAACTTCGAGCCGTTGAGGCTCTGCTCCTCGTCGGTCCACCAGGCGAAGCGGACGTGCTTCGTCATCGTGGGGTTCTTCTGGGCGAGGACGAGCGCGTTCTCCAGCAGGGTCGCGGAGCCCGAGCCGTTGTCGTTGATGCCCGGACCCGCCGAGACACTGTCGAGGTGCGCGCCGAACATGACCGTCTGGTCGGCGGGGCCGCCGGGCCAGTCGGCGATCAGGTTGTTCGACGGGTAGGTGCACGAGGTGCAGTTCTGCTCGGTCACCGTGTAGCCGGCGGCCTGCAGCTTGCCCTTGATGTACGCCACCGACTGGGTGTAACCGGCGCTGCCCGCACGGCGGTTGCCGCCGTTCTGGGAGGCGATCGTGTTGAGCTGCGTCAGGTGCGCCTGGACCGCGGCCACGTCGATGTTCGGCGCGCCGGGGTTGGGTGTGGTGCCGCCGACGGTGAGCGCGTAGTCGACCGTGTGCGCGAGGCTGGTGCCCTGGCCCTTGACCACGACGGTCGAGGATCCCGGAGCCGCGCTGGAGGAGGCGGTGAGCGTCAGCGTCGAGGACTGGCCGGACTGCACGGTGGCCGGGCTGAAGGAGGCCGTGACGCCGGCCGGGAGGCCCGACGCGGTGAGGGTCACTTGCTGGGCGGTGCCCGTGGAGATGGCGGTGGCGACCGTGGTGGTGACCGAGGCGCCCTGCTGGACGGTGCCCGAGGCCGGGTTCAGCGCCAGCGAGAAGTCGCTCTCCTGGCCGCTCGGGGTGCAGGTCGGGTCACCGGACTGCGCGGGCACGCTGATGGCGTCCCAGGCGGCCTTGGTCTTGTTGAACAGGTTGCAGGTGGTGTCCAGCGACTTGGCGGAACTCAGCGTCGCCGTCCGGTACTTCTTGTAGGACATGCTGGACGTCTTCAGCAGCATGCCGCCGTAGAAGATCTTGCCGGCGTTCTGTATGCCCACCCCGGTCAGCGTGGACTGGTTGCAGGTGCTGCTGTTCGGCTTGCCGCCGCCCGGGCTGGTGCCCTCGGCGAGCAGGTAGAACCAGTGGTTCAGCGGGCCGGCCGCCGCGTGCACCTCGGTGCCCGGTATCGCGGAGCTGTAGCAGGCCGGGTCGTTGTTGACGGCCGCCGGGTTGTACATGTTGCGGATCGGCCCGCTGCCCACGAGGTTGATCGTCTCGCCGACGAGGTAGTCCGGAGTGTCGTACGGGGAGGGCTCGTTGGCGAAGGCCTCGGTCAGTGCGCCGAAGATGTCGCCGGTGGCCTCGCCGAGCCCGGACTCCTGGCCGCTGGTGCCGCCCGGGGTGTTGGAGTCGATGGCGTGCCCGTACTCGTGGGCCACCACGTCGATGCTGGCGATCCACTCGTTGGCGTTGTTGTGGCCGATGCTGACCGAGCTGCCGTCCCAGTACGCGTTCACGTCGTTCAGGCCGACCTTGGCCGGGAAGCTGCGGCCGTTGCCGCTGACGCCGTTGCGGCCGAGCCACTGGCTCAGCATGTCCCACTGCTTCTGCGCCGCGAACATCAGGTCCGTACACCCGGTCTCCTTGGAGGTCGGGTTGCCCGTGCCCCAGGAGTCGGATGACTTCGAGAAGACCGTGCCCGAGCTGTAGTCGGCGCAGCTCAGTCCGGTCCGGTTCGGGTCGCGCAGGGAGTACGTGCTGCCCGAGGCCGTGGTGTCGATGGTCAGCGGGTTCGGGCCGTTCCACTTGCTGTTGCCGCTGCCCGCGACCACCTCGTCGAAGCGGTCGAGCACCTTGCCGGTGCGGGCGTCCACGAACACGTGGAGCCTGCTGGGCGCCTTGGCGGTCCGCCCGACGAGAACGGTCTCCCAGGCCAGCACCGCCTTGTCGTCCTTGAGCTTGACGACGAGCCGGCGGCTCTCCACCTTGTCGGTCGCGACCTGCTCGGTGCGCGAGACCGTCTCGGCGGCCTGCGCCGAGACCGACGCGGTGGTGGCCACGTCGATCACGGTCGCCGAGGCCGACTGGAGGGCGCGCACCCGGCCCTGGCCGTCGGCCAGGACGACCGCGTCGCCGCCGACGACCGGCAGGCCGCGGTAGCTGCGCTCGTACGCGACGGAGTAGAGGTCCTTCACCCAGGGGGTGACCAGGCGCCGGTCGTACTGCTGCTGCGGGGAGTTGACCAGGCTGTCGAGCCCGCTGCGCACGGCCGCGTCGGCCGCGGCGACGGCCCGTTCGGCGGCGGTGGGCGGCAGGGGATCCGCGTTCTGCGAGGCGGTGGCGGTGGTGGCCAGCGTGCCGGCGAGGCCCGTGGTCAGCACCATGGCCGCGAGGGCGGCCATCCATCTGGTGGGCTGCAAGAGTCCACTCCGATCGTGTGGGGGGTGGGACGGGGAGGGGAGGGCTGCGAAAGGCGGTCTGGCTGTTCGCGGCCGAGTATGGGCGTGTCCATGACGAGATCGGGACATCTCTGCCGACATAAGACCGGCGTTATGGTGCCGGTGGATGACGCTGCGTAAGCTGCCGGGATGCAGCTGGAGTTGAGACATCTGCAAGCCGTCTGCCAGATAGCGGAGACCGGAAGCCTGGGGGGCGCGGCGCGGGTCCTCGGGGTCTCCCAGCCGGCGCTCTCCGCCCAGCTGCGCCGGATCGAGCGGGTCACCGGCGGCGAACTCTTCGTCCGGGGCCGCCTCGGGGTCGAGCCGACCCCGCTCGGTCAGTTCGTCCTGGCCAAGGCGCGCCGCGTGCTCAGCGAGATGGACGCCCTCGGCGCGGAGACGCGGGCCCGGACGACCGATGCCCCGCTGCGCCTGGGCTGCATCCTGCTGGTGCTGATCGACGGCCTGATCGCCCGGCAGGACCTGGCCCTGGCGGGCCGGGAGATCACCGTGGACCTGGAGGACTCGGTGACCGCCCTGGTACGGATGCTCGGCGCGGGCCGCTACGACGTCATCGTGTACGGAGAGGTGAACGACCACGAGGTGCCGCTGCCCGCGGGAGTGACGGCCCGCACCCTGGTCCCCAAGGAACCCTTCTGCATCCGCATGTCGGCCCGGCACCCGCTGGCCCGGCTGGAGGCCCTCGATCTCGCGGACCTCGCCGACGAGCAGTGGATGACCCTGGTCGAGGACGACGACGGCGGGCCCGAGGCGCTGGTCGAGGCCTGCGCCAAAGCCGGCTTCGTCCCCGCGCTGCGCTACCGGATCACCGACCGCATGATGCAGTACGACCTGATCTCCGCGGGCCGGGCCGTCTCCCTCAGCCAGCCCACCGCACCCGCCGTGGCGGGCACGGTGATGCGCCCGCTGATCGGGGCCCCCATCACCGGGCGCATCCGGCTGGCCTGGAACCGCTCGACGGTCTCGGCCCGCCAAGCGGAACTCTTCTACCGGTCGGCCGCCTACGCGTATCTGGCCAATGTGGACAACAATCCCTTCCACCGGGCCTGGTGGGACGAGCATCCGGAAGCCCACCCGGCCATGGACTGACGCCGTTCACGGAGCCTGACGTCATTTCATACTCCGTACATGGAATGCGTATTCCCCTCGCTTTACGCTCTCCACATGGCAGTGGCCGCCACACCATTTTCGTGCCAGAGGTGCCCCTTCGGAGAGCAGGAGGAAATGCCCCATGAGCAAGAGAGCCCGTACGCAGGTCAGTCGGAGAGGGTTCCTCGCCGGCACGGCAGCGGCGGCGGCCGCCGCCACCGTGCCCGCGATCGGCCAGGCGGCGGCGGCCCCCGGGGCGGCGGCCGCGACCCGCCCGAACATCCTCCTGATCGTCACCGACGACCAGCCCAAGCAGACCGACTGGGCCCTTCAGAAGACCATCGGCTGGCTCGCCGGCCAGGGTGTGAAGTTCAGCCACGGCCATGTCACCACCCCGCTGTGCGCGCCCTCCCGCTCCTCGATCTTCTCCGGCCGCCACGCCCACAACCACGGGGTCCGCAACAACGCGGCTTCCGCAGCCCTGGACCAGAACACCACCGTCCAGCGCTATCTGAAGCAGGCCGGATATCGCACGGGCCTCTTCGGTAAATACCTCAATTCCTGGAACATTGCCGACGCGCCCCCGCATTTCGAGGATTTCGCGCTGCTCCAGCCCGGATACGTCGACGCGAAGTGGAACGTCAACGGGGCGGTCCAGACGATCAACGGCTACACCACGAACATCATCAAGAACCGCACGCTGAGCTTCCTGGACAAGGCGGCCACCGACACCCGCCCCTGGTTCGCCTACGTCACCCCGTACGCCTCGCACGGACCCCGTACGCCCGAGGCCAAGTACGCGGGCACCCCCGTGCCCGAGTGGAACGGCCGTCCCTCCGTCACCGAGGCCGACCGCAGCGACAAGCCGCCCTACATCCAGGACGCCACCGGCACCCTGGAGGACGGCAAGCGCATCCGCGCGGAGCAGCTGCGGGTGCTCCTCTCGGTCGACGACGCCGTCCAGGCCTTCAAGGACAAGCTGGCGGCCACCGGCCAGCTCGACAACACCCTCGTGATCTACATCGGGGACAACGGCTTCGGCTGGGCCGACCACGGCTGGACCGCGAAGTCGGTGCCCTACAGCCCCGCCCACGAGGTGCCGTTCTACCTCTCCTGGCCCGCCGGCGGCTTCGGCGCCGGCACGGTGGACGACCGCATCGTCGCCAACATCGACATCGCGCCCACCATCCTCGACGCCGCCGGGGTCACCCCGAACACCCCGCAGGACGGCCGGTCGCTGCTGAGCTCGTACAGCCGCGACCACCTGCTCGTCGAATGGTGGAAGCAGGGCACCGCCCCCGACCACCGCACCTGGTCCTCCTACGTGGCCAAGGACGAGCAGTACGTGGAGTACTACAAGCTGCACACCGACGCCCACGGCACCGTGTCCGGCACCGGAGAGGTCACCTTCCGGGAGTACTACGACCTCGCCGCCGACCCGCACCAGCTGGTCAACAAGCTGTACCAGGCCACCCCGGCGCAGGAACGGAACCTGGGCATCCCCGCCCTGGCCGCCCAGCTCGCCGCCGACCGGGTCGGCTAGCTCCCGGCCCTCCGGCCGGGCGCACCACCCGGCGCCCGGCCGGACCGCATCCATCCCGCACGTTCACCGGAGCCCTTCATGTCCTCCTCCTGCTGCACCCCGGGGCACGACGCCCCGGCCGGCGCCGTCACCCTGCTCGCCGCGCCCGTGCTCGCCGCGCCCCGGGCCGCACGCGGTCTGATCGACCTGCCCGGGGGGCGCTTCCTCATGGGCACGGAGGACGCGGACGGGTTCCCGGCCGACGGTGAGGGCCCGGTCCGGGAGGTGGCGGTGGATCCCTTCCGGATCGCGCCGACGACGGTGACCAACGCCCAGTACGCCACCTTCGTCAAAGCCACCGGACATGTCACGGAGGCGGAGGAGTTCGGGTTCTCCTTCGTCTTCGCCGGGCTGCTGGCGCAGGAACTCGCCGCCACCGCACCGCCCGTGGCCGGGGTTCCCTGGTGGCGGGCGGTGTCCGGCGCGAGCTGGAAGCACCCCGAGGGGCCCGGATCGTCCGTCACGACCCGGCAGAACCACCCCGTCGTGCACGTCTCGTGGAACGACGCCCGGGCGTACTGCTCCTGGTCCGGAACCAGGCTGCCCAGCGAGGCCGAATGGGAGTACGCGGCCCGCGGCGGCCTGGAGCAGCGCCGCTACCCCTGGGGCGACGAGCTCGCACCGGGCGGACGGACGCTGCTCAACATCTGGCAGGGCGAGTTCCCCACCACCCACACCGGCCCCCACCTCGGCACCGTCCCCGTGAAGTCGTACCGCCCCAACGGTCACGGGCTCTACAACGCCGTGGGCAACGTATGGGAATGGTGCGAGGACCCCTTCGCCCCGGGCCACGAGTCCCGCACGATGCGCGGCGGTTCCTTCCTCTGTCACGACTCGTACTGCAACCGCTACCGGGTCGCGGCCCGCAGCTCCAACACCCCCGACAGCTCCACGTCCAACATCGGTTTCCGGGTGGCTGCCTGAGGGTGGGTCAGCGCGGCTCGACGACGAGTCCGGCCACGTGGTCGGTGACCATGTCGAGGATCTCGGCGGCGGCCTTGTCGTCGCCGAGGACCAGGAAGTTCAGGGTCACCCCGTCCGTCATGGCCGCCAGATAGCGGGCCAGCACGGTCACCGGCACGCTGAGCTCGAACGGGTGGATCAGGCGCAGCTCCTCGAGCAGGACGGTGTACGCCGTGCAGTAGGACTCGTACTGCTTGCGCGCCAGGTGCCCGAACTCCGGCTGGCGCAGCGCGTACTGGGTGAGCTCGTACGTGAGCAGGTGCGCTCCCGGGCTTGCCGCCACGTGGTCCCAGTACGCCTGGAAGCCGGCCCGGACGGTCTCCCGCAGCGTCGGCCTCGGCAGGATCGCGGCCTTCACGAGGGTGACGTAGTGCGCGGTGATGGTCTCGATGACCGACTCCAGCAGCGCCTGCTTGGAGTCGAAGCAGTAGTGGAAGACGCTCAGGGAGACGCCCGCCTCGGCGGCGATGGACCGGGTCGTGGTCCTGGACACCCCGTCGCGGGTCATCGCACGGATCGCCGCCTCCGTCAGCTGCCTGCGCCGGTCGGTCAACGGCATCCGTGCCATGTACGCGTTCCCCTTCGTTCCGGTGCGCCCCGAGCGGGGTGTCCGCGGGAGCAACAGCCCAGCCGCGACCACCCCGCTCGACGCCGTCAGCTGCTGTATACGCCGACTTCGTGCAGGGAGTAACCCCATTGGGTGCCGCGTCCCGCTCCGTGGACGCGCACGTACCGGGCCGGGACCCCGGCGAACCTCGCCGTGTCCACCCCGCCGTCACCTGCGGTCGTGGACCAGGCCGTCGTCCAGTCCGTTCCGTTCGTGGAGACCTCGATGCGGTACGAACGCCCGTACGCCGCCTCCCAGTCCAAGGTGACCCGCTTGACCAGCTGCTGGGAGCCGAGGTCGACCTGCAGCCACTGGTCGTCGTTCCACTCGCTCGCCCAGCGGCTGCCCCGGTTGCCGTCGAAGGCGAGGCCGGGCGCGAAGCTGACGAAGGGGTTCCACCACTCGGACGTGCTCGCGGAGGAGGGCTGGCCCGCGGCGAGGTTCACACCGGCCTTGTGCTGCTCGGAGTTGCCCCAGGTGCGCAGGTAGGACTCGGCGCCCTTGAACAGGTCGTCCACCACGCCCTGTCCGCCGACGATGCGGATGTCCTCGATCCAGTCGGGCACCAGGCCGTAGTGCGAGGCGCCGTCGGTGTTGAGGTCCCACGTGCGCTGGCCGGTGGTCTGCTTGTCGATGACCGACCCGCCGTCGGTGCTGCGGAAGGGGTACGTGACCGGGTTCGGGGTGTTCGCCCCGCGCGGGCCGGGCCAGCCGCCGACGCCGTTCATGTCGGTGCCGTAGCCGTAGCCGACGTTGTACTTCTCGCGCAGCGCGTCGGTCCGCTTGGCCTCGGCGCTGAAGCCCTCGGAGCCGCCCATGTACGCGGTGGCGAAACCGCCGAGCTTGTAGAGCCGCTCCATCCAGCCGAGGTCCATCCAGCTGTGCGAGGAGATCACGCCCGGGTAGTTCTCGGTCTCCATGATGTCGAAGGCCTGGCCGGCCGCCTTCACGCTCATGTGGTCGAGTTCGAGCATCATCTTGCGTTTCATCATGCCGCGCACCGCGTAGTCACCGAGGTCGGTGAGGCCGCGGGTGTTGCACTGGGCTCCGGAGGCGTACGAGGGCACGCTCACGCCCGCCGGCAGTTCCTTCTCGGCGGCGGCCGCCGGGGCCAGGCCGATGGGGTTGTCGTGCTGCGGGCCCGTGCACGCTTCCGTCTTCCAGAAGGTGCCGGTCGACAGGAACTGCCCGACGTTGATGGCCGTTCCCAGCGCGCCCTCGTCGAAGCGGACCCCGCACAGGGCGTTGTCGAACTTGTGGCACAGGAACATGCTGCGCACGCCGAGGTTGTACAGCTCGTCGAGGCCCTTGTCGATGTCCGCCTTGCCGCACTGCGCGACGTCCAGGATCTGCTTGCAGCCGAAGGGCTCCGAGGTCTCGACGCCGAGGACCACGGCCAGCTTGCCCTGCTTGATCACGTCGCGGGCCTGGGCGGAGTCGGTGACGATGCGGAACCAGCCCTTGCCGGGGCCGCCGTACATCTTGTCGACGTAGGCCTGCATGTCGTACGTCTTCTTCGCCTCCAGGCGGATGGCGGTCATCTCGTCGCAGCTGCGGTCCTTGAAGAAGTAGACCGAGCAGATGACTCCGTTGGTGACGAGGTCGTTGACGAGGACGCGCTGGCCACCGCGCCAGGCGCGCTCGATCCAGGCGTAGTAGTTCTGCTGGTGGGTCAGCGAGTCGTGGGCGGGCCAGTCCTTGAAGGTGGGCCAGCCGTCGGGGTCGTGCTTGCCGTCGCCGCCCTTGGTGATGAAGTCGAAGATCGCGAGGCTGCCGTCGGGGTAGTGCTCGGGACAGTCCTTGAGCGCGTCGGCGATGCCCGCGTCGGAGAACGGCTTTCCGCAGATCAGCCGGCCGCCGAAGCCCTCGTTGGACATGATGTGGTCGTGTGCGTCGACGAAGCCGCGGACGTTGCCCTGGGCGTCGGTGCCCTTGAAGGGCTCACCGGTCACGTTGATCTGGGAGTCGGGCGCCGGCCGCGCGGTGGGTTCCCACCAGTTGTTGTCGGCGGCGGCTCCCGGGACGGGACCGAGCACCATGGCGAGCAGGCCGAGGAGCAGGGCGAGGATCGCGAACGGCTTGCGCCGTCGGCGGGGGCGCGGTTCCGGTTGTTGCCTCTGTGGTTCTGGGGTCATGGCCACTACTCACGTCCTCGGTCGGCGGAGGGCGCGGTCGAGGACACGGTCCACCGGAGGCGCGGCCGCCCTGGCACCTGTTTGTCATGTCCCGCGCAAGCATTGGGACGAGAATCGCTACTGCCGGGTACAGAGTCAAGAGTCCGGGTCACATGACCTGATGGATCGTCACCCTACTGGTCCGGCGGGCCGCCGTCAGCGGGATGCGGAGGAACGTGCGAAGCGCCCGGGGGTGGTCCCGACGACGCGCTTGAAGTGCCGGGTGAAACGGGCCTGCGGGCCCCCCGACGGCCGGGCCCGGTGACGGATCACTACATTGGGCCCATGTCCACGCTGCCGCTGCCGCTGCCCGTCATCCTCTTGCTGTCGGGGAGCCTGCGGGCCGCCTCCTCCAACGAGACCGTCCTGCGCACCGCACGAGCGGCGGCCCCCGCGCACGTGCGGACGGTCCTCTACGAGGGGCTGGCGGACCTCCCGCACTTCAACCCCGACGACGACGCCGAACCCCTGCCGGGTCCCGTGGCCGGCCTGCGCGCGGCGATCGCCGAGGCGGCCGCGGTCCTCATCTGCACCCCGGAGTACGCCGGCACCCTGCCGGGCTCCTTCAAGAACCTGCTGGACTGGACGGTCGGCGGCACCGAGATCTGCGACAAGCCGGTCGCCTGGGTGAACGCGGCGGCCCCGGGACGCGGCGAGGGCGCGGAGGCCACCCTGCGGACCGTCCTCGGCTACACCGGCGCCGACATCAGGGACGAGGCGTGCGCACGGATCCCCGTGGACCGCAGGACGGTCGCCGCGGACGGCACCATCACCGACGAAGCCGTACGCACCCGACTCGCCCGGATCCTCACCCTGCTGGCGGACGCGGGCCGGGGCCCGTCCGCCTGAGAACTCACGGTTTGTGGGTGATCCAGAGCAGTTCCGCCGGCCAGCGGTGTGCCCAGTCGGGTGGGTCGGTCTCGTTGTAGCCGTTGGGGGTTCCGCGTTCGGGCCGGGGCTCGATGAGGTCGTCGATGACGAGACCCGCGCCGCGCAGGACCTTGACCCAGTCGCCGTAGGTGAGCTGGTAGCTGGTCGCGCCGTCGTCTTCGGCGATGGTGTTCAGCCCGAAGTAGTCCTTCTGCAGCGTCGTGGTCACGCGGCCGGCGGCTTCGTCGTAGCACGCTTCGAACCACGGACTGGCGACGTTGAACACCAGGCGCCCGCCCCGGCGCAGGACGCGTGCGGCCTGCGGGACGGCCAGGTGCGGGGGTGCCCAGCTGAGCCCACCGAAGTCGCAGAACACCAGGTCGAAGCTGTCCGCGGCGAAGGGGAGCCGTTCGGCGGCGCCTTGCACGAGCGGGTAGCGGTCCGGGCCCATCGCGCGGGCCGCTGCGGCGAGCTGGGCTTCGGACAGGTCGATCCCGACCACGGCGGCGCCCTCGGCGGCGAGCGCCCTGGACCACTGGCCGGCGCCGCAGCCGAGTTCGAGGACGCGCTTGCCGGTGACGTCGCCCAGGGCGTGCAGGTGCGCGTCGGGGATGGAGTACATGCCCCACAGCCGGGGTGCGGCGCCGATGTGCGGGTCGTGCTCCTGCTGGTAGGCGCTGCTGATCCGGTTCCAGAACCGCCGGTTGGCGGGGATGCTGTCCACGGGCCGACTCCAGCACTTCGGACCGTGGCGGTCAACACGATTAGGGCACCGGCCGGTCCTCGGTTCGCAAGAGGCGGGCCACGTCGGCGCCCCAGTCCCGCAGCCAGGGGAGCTGGTCCGCGTACCGGAAGGCCACCGTGAAGGTCCCCGCGAGGGCCAGCGCCAGGAGGCCGAGCAGTATCCATCGGCGGGTGCGCGAGCGGACCATCAGGCCGGCGACGACGGCCAGGGCGGCCACGAGGATCCCCAGGGCGGCGGAGACGGCCGTGGCCCATGTCTGAGGTCCGGCGCGGAGCAAGGGGGCGATGACCGCGGCACCGGCGGCCGTCGCCGCGACGGCGGAGAGGGAAGCGACCGTGAACGCGAGGGTGCGCAGCACCCGTCGGCGCCGGGGCGGGGCTTCGCCCTGTGATGCCGTCCCGGTGCGTCCCCGTTCCTTCGATGACGGGACCGGCCGCTCGGCGATCACCTGAGGACGGTCCTGCGGTCCGCGGTTGCGGCGGTAGGCGCGGGCGGCCCGTTTGCGCAGCAGCCCGTCGAGCAGGATCAGCCACCAGGCGAAGGCCGGCGAGGTGCCCGTCAGGCGGCCGGTGAAGTCCAGGGTGGCGGGCGCGTGCCAGGAGACCTTGGCCGTTCCGCCGCCGCGCCCGACGACGAGCACGACGCCGATCAGCTGGGGGGCGTCCCAGCGCAGGCTCCAGAAGTCCCTCCCGGCCCGGTCGAGATTCACCAGGCGGGTGCGCCCGCCGAGCGTTCCCTGGGCGAGCAGCGTGCCGTGGGTGATGTCCTCCACGGCCCAGTGCACCTTGACGCCCGGTGTGGCCTTGGACAGCCGGAGCCATCCGGCCGTGGGCCGGTAGGAGAGCAGGGTGGAGGGGTGGTGCGCACGCAGTACGGCGGTGACGCCCTGCTGATCTTCCTGTCCCACGTACCAGGCGATCTCCGGCTGTCCCGGGCGCCGCCAGGACCCGGGCACCCGCACTGCTTCCCGAGGCGTTCCGTGGACGTGCCGAAGCGGGAACCGCTGCAGGTGCTGGGGTATCTCGACGGCCAGGATCGCCAGCCAGGTGAGGCCGAGCAGGAGGGCCGGCCAGCTCGTGCCCCGCACCGAGTACAGCGATCCGGCACACAGCAGGGTGAGGCTGGTGGCCACGTAGAGCCGCGGCCGCCTTCGCTCCGGGACGTTCTCCAGGGCTTCTCGGAGCCCGTAGAACTGCCACGTCTCGGCGAGGGTCCGGTTCGGCAGCGCCTCGCCCTGCCGCAGGGTGCCCACCGACCAGACCTCGGGCGCCCCGGGTTCGACGGCCAGTTGGGGGAGCAGGGCCTCCTCGGAGGGCCCGGCATCCCACACGGCCCACAGGTCGTTCAGCTCCTGGCGCCGCTTCTGCTGTTCGTCCTGCGGCAGTTCCGGCAGACAGGCATCGACGATGTTGTCGAACTGGTGCCGTCGCATGGGGGTCCGGCCGTTCAGCATTTTTGACAGGGAGTCGTTGGTCAGGGTCGGACCGACTGCTTCCACGACCGCGCGTTGCAGCCGGACGGTGTCTTTTATCAGGGCCCGCAGGGCCACGCTCAGATCGATCCAGGGGCGCGCAACCCCCAGCTCCAACAGCTTCTCCTCTCCGTAGGCTTCGCGGCCGCCGCCGGAGGTGTTCCTCCGCGGGTCTGCCCCCTCCCCCTTTATCGGGGTTTTCTCCTCCACCCGGACCTCTCTTGAGCTGGGCAGAAGGTTTTCTTCCCGTCCGCTCCCACGGCTCGTCAGAAAACCGTCCGCGCTGGTCTCGTGGACTGTGAGGCCGCCGAAGGGGCGACCTCACAGCCATCCATCGCCCTGCCTCCCGTTGGTCGCGCGCGGCAGGGCTCTCTCCTCAGGAAGCGAAGAGGTTCCCAGCATGGTCGAACTGCTCACCCTGGCAACAGCGGTTGCCGGTGCCGTTCAGGCAACGATGCTCGTCATCCACGGCCTCCAGAACCGCAAGCCGCGCCCGCCCCGGCAGAAGCGGGTGCGGAGCCGCCGGTAGGTGATCTACGGAGTCTCCTGCGGACCGGGTTTGAGGCGGCGCAGGGTGTAGCCCTCGAGCGTCGGGTCCAGGGGCCTGGTGGCCTCCTTGAAGAGGCGCTCGGCCCGCTCGTAGGACAGGCGGCGCCGGCCCGTGTCCGGGCACAGGTCGGCCGGGCCGGGGGTCCGGGACGGGCCGGGCCGCCGTTCGGAGAGGAACACCGGGCCCCGGGTGCGGCCGGCCAGCAGGCCGGGCAGCAGGCGGGCCGTCCCGGAGCGCCAGCTCACCCAGGTGCGGCCCGCGCGGGCCCGGCGGTCCTCCAGGTCCAGATCCTCCACGTTCAGGGACAGGACGGTCTTCACCCCCGCCGCCGATTCGTGCAGGAGCAGCCACAACGTTCGTTCCCGCAGTGGCACTTCGGGGTCGCTCCACAGGGCATCGAGCTGCGCGGGTCCCAGGGCGGACGCCCGGGGGCGGGTTTCGGCGCGCCGCTCCAGCCCGGCCGCGAGCCCGTCCATGCCGGCCCAGGCGCCGAAGGAGCGTACGGCTGAGCGGTGCCGGTTCCAGGTCTTGGCCGCCGCACCGCCCCAGGAGGCCGCGCACACCCGTGCCACCTCCTCGGCCGTCAGCCGGGCCAGCGGCATGTCGTCGCCGAGGTCCAGGCGCAGCCGGCGCAGGGTCTGACCGTACGAGCGGACCGTCGCGGCGTCCAGATCGGCCCGGCCCAGGAACCCCCGTGCGGCCCCGCCGAGGGTCGGACCCGGTGCCGGGCCGGCCGGGCCGCCGGCGGCGGGCACCTCCTGTGCTCGCCGCTGCAGGAAGGCGCGCTCGGCGGCGTTCTTGGCGAGGGCCGCCGCCCGGAGGAACTCCTGCCGTGCCTCCGGGCCGCGGCCCAGGCGCAGCAGCAGGTCTCCCCGGACGCTGGGGAGGAGGTGGTAGCCGCGGAGTACGGGATCGGCGACCAGGGAGTCGACCAGGTCGAGGCCGGCCTGCGGCCCGTACGCCATCCCGAGCGCCACCGCCCGGTTGAGCCGGACCACCGCCGTCGGCCGCAGCCGGTCCAATGCCCCGTACAGGGTCGCGATCTGCGCCCAGTCGGTCTCCTCGGCGGTGCGTGCCTGCGCATGGCACACGGCGATCGCCGCTTGCAGCATGTACGGGCCGGGGGCCCCGCCGGCCTCCCGCGCGCGCAGCATCGCGGTGAAACCGCGGCGGACCAGCAGCTGGTCCCAGCGCCCCCGGTTCTGCTCGTGGAGCTGGACGGGCTCGCCCGAGGGCCCGGTGCGCGCCGCGGAACGGGAGGCCTGGATCTCCATCAGTGCGACCAGGGCGTGCACCTCGGCCTCCCGGGGGGCCAGCTCGGCCAGCAGCCGGCCCAGCCGGAGCGCTTCGAGGCAGAGTCCGGGGCGCATCAGATCGTCCCCGGAGGTGGCCGAGTAACCCTCGTTGAAGATCAGGTAGATGACCTCCAGCACCGAGGACAGCCGCTCGGGCAGCTCCGAATCCTCCGGCAGGTCGAAGGGCACGCGGTGCTCGGCCAGCGTGCGCTTGGCCGTGGCGATGCGCCGGGTGACGACGGCCGCCGTGACGAGGAAGGCCCGTGCGATCTCCTCGGCCGTCAGGCCGCCCAGCAGCCGGAGCGTGAGCGCCGCACGGGCCTCGGTCGGCAGCACGGGGTGGCAGGAGAGGAACATCAGCCGCAGGACGTCGTCGTCCTGTCCGGGCTCCTGCCGCTGCTGCCGCCCCTGGCCTTCCTCCAGCTCGTGGGCGAGCTGTTCCCGCTTGTCCGTCAGCATCCGGGAGCGCCGGATGTGGTCGACCGCCCGCCGTTTGGCGGTGGTCGTCAGCCAGGCGCCGGGGTTGTCCGGGACCCCGGCGCCGGGCCACTGTTCGAGCGCGGCGACGAGCGCGTCCTGGGCCAGTTCCTCGGCCAGGCCGACGTCGTGCACCATGCGCGTCAGCGTGGCGATGATCTTGGCCGATTCGAGCTTCCAGACCGCGTCGATCGTCCGCGAGATGTCCGGCACGGATCAGGGGCCGAAGACCTGCTGGACCACGCTCTCGCCGTCGCCGACGATCTTGCGGAAGCGGCGGGCCAGCTCGATGGCCTCTTCCCGGGACCGGACCTCGATCAGCGCGAAACCGGCCACGGCCTCCTTGGCCTCGGCGAACGGCCCGTCCGTCACGGTGACCTCATCACCGGCGGAGGTCACCAGGATGCCGCCCGGCTCCAGGCCGCCCGTGGCCAGCAGCACGCCGGCCGCGGTCAGCTCCTCGATGAACTTGCCCATCTCGGCGTACAGCCGCTCGTCGGGGGCGGTGTCGGTGCTGTCGGCGGGCCTCGTCGTCATCAGGTAGCGCATGGGGACTCCTCTTCTCGCGGTGCCGAGCTGCTGCCCGCACCTGCTTACACGTCGAACCGGGGATGTGACAGGGAACGCGCTCATTCCCTGTCATCTTTCCGGTTCGACGTATCTGCGAGAACCGAACGAGAACCGAATGCGAGCCGAACGAGAACCGCGTTCGACGAACCCGAGAGGCACCCGCCATGAGCACCCAGGCCCCCACCCCGACCGCCACCGCCACCGCCACCGATTCCTCCGCCACCCGCTCCTCCTCCTCCACCACCACCCGCTCCCTCCTCACCTGTGCGGTCGTGGCCTCCCCGCTGTGGGCGGTCGTCTCCCTGACCCAGGCCGCGACCCGCCAGGGCTTCGACATCACCCGCCACCCGCTCAGCGCCCTGAGCAACGGCGCCCTCGGCTGGCTCCAGATCACCAACTTCCTGCTCGCCGGAACCCTCCTCGTCCTCGGGGCGAGCGGTCTGCGCCGGGCCCTGCGGGGCACCCCGGGAGGCACCTGGGCGCCACGGCTGGTCCGGATCGGCGGCCTCGGCATGATCGCCGCGGGAGCCTTCGTCATGGACCCGGTGGACGGCTTCCCCACGGGGGCTCCCTCCGCGGAGGCCGCCGCGCTCACCTGGCACAGCTACGCCCACTTCGCCGCCGGGTCGGTCACCTTCACCTCGCTGATCGCCGCCTGCTACGTCCTGGGCCGCCACTTCGGCCGCGCCGGGAACCGCCGGTACGCGCAGGCCTCCCGGGTCGCCGGTACGGCCCTCCTGATCGGCAACGGCTGGGCGATGGGCGGCGGCCGGGCAGGCACCCTGACCCTGGCCGTCGGAGCCGTCACGGCGATGCTCTGGATCTCCGTGGTCGCCCGGCGCAGCCGGCGCGGCATCTGACCCGCCGGGGCCCGTCGTCCCACGGGCGTGCGTGTGGATCACTGGATAGACTTGCCACGGGAGGCGCCTGATGGGCACGGCAGCGAACCGGGGCCTTTATACGGGCCGCGCCTCCGGCCTGATCGGGCGGCAGATCGCCGGCTACCGGATCGAGCGCATCATCGGCCGGGGCGGCATGGCCGTCGTCTACCAGGCGAAGGACCTGCGCCTGGACCGTACGGTCGCGCTCAAGCTGATCGCCCCGGAGCGCGTCCGCGACGAGGTCTTCCGGCGCCGCTTCGCCCACGAAGCCCGGGTCGCCGCCAGGATCGAGCACCCGCACATCGTGCCCGTCTTCGAAGCCGGCGAGACCGACGGGGTCCTCTACATCGCCATGCGCTACGTCACCGGGCCGGACCTGCGGATCCTGCTGGACCGGGACGGCCCCCTGCCCGTCCCGACCGCGCTGCGCATCGCCGCGCAGGTGGCCTCCGCGCTCGACGCGGCCCACGAGCACGATCTCGTGCACCGGGACGTCAAACCCGCCAACATCCTGGTCGCCGAGGGCACCGACAGCGAGCACCCGGAGCACGTCTACCTCACGGACTTCGGGCTGACGAAGAAGTCGCTGGCGCTCTCCGGGTTCACCAC
Organism: Streptomyces stoeckheimensis; assembly: GCF_045822005.1. Classification (NCBI taxonomy): domain Bacteria; kingdom Bacillati; phylum Actinomycetota; class Actinomycetes; order Kitasatosporales; family Streptomycetaceae; genus Streptomyces; species Streptomyces stoeckheimensis. Next base: position 7,594,558 of record NZ_CP169550.1, read on the forward strand.
GGCGGGCGAGTTCGTCGGCACGGTCGACTACATGGCGCCGGAACAGATCTCCGGGCGCCCGGTCGACGGGAGGTGCGACGTCTACAGCCTCGGCTGTGTCGTCTACGAGTCCCTCACCGGCGGGCCGCCCTTCGTCCGGGACGACGCCCCCGCGCTGCTGTGGGCGCACCAGTACGACGAGCCGCCTCCCCTGGCGGAGAAGCGGCCCGATATCGCGCCGGCGGCCGGCGCCGTACTGGCGAAGGCTCTGGCGAAGGTCCCGGAGGACCGTTACGACTCCTGCCTGGAATTCGTGGCGGCGCTGCGTGCCGCCACCGCCACTGCCCCGGCACCCGTCCGGCGGGCCGCTCCGCAGCCCGGGGATCCGGAGAGAGGGGCGCCGCCCAGGGATCCCCCGGACTGGGCCCGGCCGGTGTTCACAGTCCCAGAGAGATGGCCAGGCGGGTCATCTCCGCCGTGGTGTTGATGTTCAGCTTGGCCCGGATGCGCCGCAGGTAGGCGTCGACCGTGTGCTTGGAGAGTCCCATCGAGCGGGCCGTCTGCACGTAGGTGCACCCGGCGGCGATGTGGCGCAGGGCCTCCTGCTCACGCGGGGCAAGGGCGGCTGCGGTGGCTTCGGTTTCGGTGTGCGGTGCGACCAGTGTGAGGCTCATGGGATTTCCTCCGCTTCGGCTCAGTCATCACGGCTGCTCGCACCTTTGAAAGCAGAGAACATATCCACGAATGTGGGTGTATGTCCGTGTTAAAGAGACTGTCGGTCGGAGTTCATGAGCGTGTCCGTCGTCTGTCACGGGGCCGTAACAGGGCAGGGGAGAAGGTCCTCAGAAGTCGACCAGGGACTGCTCGGCCCAGATGGTCTTGCCGAAGAGGGTGTGCCGGGTGCCCCAGCGCTGGGTGAGCTGTGCGACCAGCAGCAGGCCGCGCCCGCCCTCGTCGAAGATCCGGGCCCGCCGCATGTGCGGGGCGGTACCGCTCGCGTCCGAGACCTCGCAGATCAGCGTCGTGCCCTCGTGGATCAGCCGGAGCTGTACGGGCGGCTCGCCGTAGCGGATGGCGTTGGTGACCAGTTCGCTGACCACGAGCTCGGTGACGAAGGCGGCCTCGTCGAGCCCCCAGACCGTCAGCTGGTCGGTGGCGTTGCGGCGGGCCTGCCCGACCAGGGAGGGGTCGGAGGGCAGGTCCCAGACGGCGACCTTGTCCGTGTGCAGGGCGTGGGTCCGGGCGACGAGCAGGGCCACGTCGTCATCGGGACGGTGGGTCAGCAGAGCCGTCAGCACCCGGTCGCAGACGGTGTCCAGGGTGGAGGCGGGCCGGACCAGGGCCGCGAGCATGGTGTCCAGGGCCTCGTCGATGTCGTGGTCGCGGGCCTTCAGGAGGCCGTCGGTGTACAGCGTGAGGAGGCTGCCCTCGGGAAGTTCGACCTCGACGGTCTCGAAGGGCAGGCCCCCCAGGCCCAGCGGCGGACCCGCCGGGACGTCGAGCAGGTACGCGGAGCCCTCGGGGGAGACCACGGCGGGCGGGGGATGACCGGCCCGGGCGGCGGTGCACCGGCGGGTCACCGGGTCGTACACCACGTACAGGCAGGTGGTGCCGATGCCCCCGGCCGCCTCGCCGCCCCCGCCCGTCTCGTCCGCCGACAGGTGGATGATCAGGTCGTCGAGGTGGGTGAGCAGCTCGTCCGGCGGCAGGTCGACGTCGGCCAGGGTGCGCACCGCGGTGCGCAGCCGCCCCATGGTGGCGGAGGCGCGCATGCCGTGGCCGACGACATCGCCCACGACCAGGGCCACCCGGGCCCCGGACAGCGGGATCACGTCGAACCAGTCGCCGCCCACACCGGCCTCGCCCGTGGCCGGCAGATAGCGGGAGGCGATCTCCAGCGCCGACTGCACGGGCAGCACGTGGGGGAGCAGGCTGCGCTGCAGCGTCATGGTGCTGGTGTGCTCCCGGGCGGTCCGGCGCGCACGGTGGAGGCCGGTGGCCGCCCTGGCCGTGAGCTCCTCGGCCAGCCGCAGGTCCTCGAGGTCGAAGGGCTCCGGGTTCTGGTGACGGCTGAAGACGGCCAGGCCCAGGGTGGTGCCGCCGTCGCGCAGCGGCACCAGCATCATCGAATGGGTCCCGTACTCGCCGATCCAGCCGGCCGCGGGATCCTGCGCGACCCACCGGGCGACGGCCGGGTCGGCGGTCCCGTACACGGAGCCCCGCCCTGTGGCCAGGCACTCCGCGGGGGGCGACAGCGCCGGGTAGACGGTCGTCTCCCCGACCGCGAACCGGCTCTCCCGGCTCCCGCCGAGGACCGACCGTACGGCGCTGCGGGTCACCGTGAGGGCACCCGTACCGGGGCTCCGGGCCGGGCTGTCACCGCGGAGGGAGGGTTCCAGCAGGTCGACGATCGCCAGGTCGGCGAGCCGGGGGACGGCCGCAGCGGCGAGGTCCTGCACGGTGTGGGCACTGTCCGGGCTGGTGCTGGTGCTGGTGCTGGTGCTGCCGGTGCCGGTGCTGGGGCCGCTGCCGTTTCCGGTGCGGGCACCGGCGAGGGTCGGCGGGAGCGCCTGCCGCGGGGCGGTGTCTCCCGCGGCCTTGTCGTGCGCGGTCAGGTACACGGCCCGCACCCGGCCGTCCGGACCCGGTACGGGGGCCAGCGAGGTCGCCCAGCCGTGCGCCGCGCCCGCTCCGGGCGGCCGGACGAAGCCCTCCACGGACTGCGGCTCGCCGGTCTCCAGTACCCGGCGCATCCCCCGCTCGGTCTCCTCGCTCACCGCGTCGGGGGCGATCTCCGACAGGCGCAGCCCGTGCATCTCGGCCTCCGTGAGGGAGAGCGCGCGGTGCATGCCCGCGTTCGACCGCACCAGCCGCAGGTCCTCGTCGAAGACCGCCAGGACGCAGGGGGACCGGTCGAAGGCCCATTCGCCCAGGGGCCCGTCCCAGGAGGACTCGGGCTCGCCCGTCACGGCGGACATGACGAACCACTCGGCGGTTTCGCCGGCGGCCGCCCTGCGGTGCGCGAGCAGTCCCGCGTCCAGTCGGCGGCCGTCCCGGTGGCGCAGCGGGACGGTGCCGCTCCACCGCTCCTGTCCGGGGGCGACCGGCCGCGCCGCGGTGCCCGTACCGCCGGATCCGCCGGACCGGTCCGCGAGCAGTTCCGCGGCGGGTCGCCCCACGACCTCCGAGGGCGCGTAGCCGAGCAGTCGGCGGGCCTCCTCGCTCCACCCGGTCACGATGCCCTGCTCGCTGACGGTGGCCGTGGCCGTGTACGCCGCCCCCGGGGAGGCGTGCGTGGTCCGGGCCTGCCGCTCACCGGGAGGGGTGGGAAGTTGCTCCATCGCCGCTCATCTCGCCTTCGCTGGCCAGGGGCTCCACTGTCAAGCATCATCCGGGGCGGCAGCGAGCACCAACGCAGTGCCCGGCGGCGCCCCTAGAACGTGGGCCGCGGCCGCCAGCGGCGTGCGGTCCGCCGCGTCGAGTACGTCGAGTACCGCGCCGACGTGCTGGTCCAGGAGCTCGGGGTGTCCGGAGGAGAGGAAGACGAGCCGGGGTTGCGCGGTGCCTTCGTCGTCTCGGGCGCTTCCGGTGTCCGCGGCGTGCTCCGGAACGCGGGCGTGCTCCAGAAACCGGGCGTGGACCGCAAACCGGTCGCGGACCGGGCCGGGACGCTCCTCCCGGGGGCGCCGGGGAAGCGGCGACCGAGCCCGATGGTGGCGATGTCGGTCATGGCGGCCTGCCTTCGGTCCCGGTGGCGCGTCGCTCCTGCGGTGTGCAGGACGGTCGCTTTCCACCGTGCCCGGAGGCGGCGCGAGGCCGTAGACCCGGCTTCTCGTTACTTGACAGGTGCGGCTTCGGGCGCTGCGGACACCCCCTAGGCGTGTCGCCCCGGCGGCCGTGCCCGCGGTCAGGGCCACGGGCAGGAGGGCCGCGCATCCGGCGGCCGAGCGCCACCGCCGCCCGCGCCGGGTGCGGTCCGGGGGCCGCGGCGTACGTTGGGAAGGGGGACCCGACGAGGCTGCGGGAAGGGCCGACCCATGGCGCACACGGCTGGTGCCCACGGCACGCACAAGGTGGCGCAGTTCCTGGACAGCCCGTTCGTGGGGCTGTCCCCCTGGATCGTCTTCGCCCTCGTGGTGGGGCCCGGACGCTTCGAATGGGCGGTGGGGCTGGCCCTGGCCATCTCCGTCTGCCTCGTCGTCGGCAGCCGGCTGCTGAATCCCGGCTCTTCGCTGAAGATCCTGGAACTCGCCGACGTCGTGTTCTTCGCGATCCTCACGCTCGTCGGGCTCTTCGCCAGTGACGGCACACGACGCTGGCTGGAGACCTACGCGGGCGAGATCGCGAACGTCACCCTCTTCGCCATCGCCCTCGGTTCCATCCTGGCCGGGGTGCCGTTCACCCTCCAGTACGCCCGGGAGCAGGTCGACCGGAAGTTCTGGGACACGCCGCTCTTCAAGCGGACCAACTACGTGATCACCGGGGTCTGGGGACTGGCCTTCCTGATCAACGCGGTCGTAGGGGCCTACGGCGACCTCGTGCTGCGGGACCCGGAGAACATCTGGACCGGCTGGATCATCCAGGTCCTCACCATCGTCGGTGCCCTGCGCTTCACCCGCCGGTACCCGGAGGCCGTGCGGGCCCGGGCCCGTGCGGAAGGGCCTGCCCCGGCCGGTTCCTGACGCCGCGCAAGGACCGGGGCCGCCGCGGAACTCCGCGACGGCCCCGGTCCTGCGAGGTGGTGGATCAGCCGGTGAAGCCGGCCGTGATGGAGGTGAACTGCCAGTCGCTCTGGGCGATGCCGGAGCAGGTCTCCTGCAGGCCGCCGCCGGGGCAGCCGCGGTCGCGGTTCACCGACCAGAAGGCGAGGCGCGCGATGTGGTGGGAGTTGGCCCAGTCGCGGATGTCGGTCCAGTTCTGGACGGTGGTGGTCTCCTGGGTGTCGCTGATGCCGTTCATGCCCGAGATGCCGATGTGGGAGTAGGCGGTCGCGTCGTCCCAGCCGTAGGTGGACTTCAGCTTGGCCTTGAGGCCCTCGGTCGCGCTGACGGTGCTGGCGTACATGTCCGTCGAGGCGTTGCCGAAGTCGAAGGGCATGATCGTGAAGACGTCGATGCCGGCGTTCAGCGCCTTGGACTGCTCGATCAGGCGGTTGCCCCAGCTGGTCGGGCCGCTGGTGGAGGTGCCGAAGGTCAGGATGGTCTTCAGGCCGGGGTTGTTCTGCTTGACGATCTTGAGTGCGCCGAGGATGCGGTCCTGGACCACGGCGTTCTCGAACTCGTCGGTGTTCTCTATGTCCACGTCGATGGCCTTGAGGCCGTACGCGTTGATGACCTGCTGGTAGGCGCCGGCCAGGGCCTCGGCGCTGGAGCAGTTGGGGCCGAGCTTGTTGCCCTGCCAGCCGCCGATGGAGGGCACGATGTCGCCGCCCGCCGCGCGGATCGAGGCGATGGTGCTCTGGTCCACGCCGCCGGTCAGCGGGCGCTGTCCGTCCCAGGACGGGTTGCAGCCGCCGGAGGAGAGGATGAACGCCATGGTGAACCACTTGGTGCCGGTCGCGTTCATCACGGTGGTCGGGCTCGGCGGGTTGCCCCAGCCGAGGTAGAGGTACGGCGCGGCCTGCTTGAAGCCGGTCGGCGGGGTGGTCCCGGTGTCGGTGGTGACGTTGACGGTGTTCGAGGCGGCCGAGGTGTTCCCCGCGGCGTCGCGGGCGCGCACGGTGAACGCGTAGGCGGTGCTGGGGGTCAGGCCGCCGACGGTGGCGCTGGTGGTGCCCGAGGTCGCGACCTTGGTCCCGCCCTGGAAGACGTCGTAGCCGTTCACGCCGACGTTGTCGGTGGAGGCGGTCCAGCTCAGGGAGGCCGTGGTGGAGGTCTTGCCGGTGGAGGTGAGGCCGCCGGGCACGGTGGGCGCCTGGGTGTCGACGGTGCCGCCCGGGCCGTCCAGGGTGATGTCGTCGGCGTTGTACGTGCCCTGTCCGTACCAGCCGTTGAGGTAGACCTCCGCGCTGGTCTGGGAGGCGCCGGTGGTGAAGGAGACGCTCAGCTTGGTGTAGGAGGCGGCCGAGGGGGTCCACGTGGAGGCGCCGCCGGTGACCCCGAGGTAGACGTAGCTGCCCTTGACCCAGGCCGAGAGCGTGTAGGTCGTGTTGGGCTGTACGGCGACGGTCTGGACGCACTTGGCGTTGTCGCTCGCACTGGCGGCGCCGGCGAGTGCCTTGCTCCCGCCGTGCACGGGCGAGCCGACCACGGAGCCCAGCCCGCCGGAACAGGACCAGCCGGCCGTGGTGCCGGACTCGAAGTCGCCGTTCGAGAGGATGTTGGCGCCGAAGGCCGCACCGGGAGAGGTCAGCACCGCGGCCGCGCCGAGCAGGGTCGCGCCGAGGGCGCAGGCCAGCCGGGTACGGGTTCGGTTGGGGGTACGCAAGGAAGTGCCTCCAGTGGGAGTGGGGGGACGGCGGGGAGCGCAGACGCGAAAGCGTGGGTGTCGTGCGGCCCGCCGGGGATGCGTGGGGACGGGGCGGCGGGCCCGTGGATGGGGAGCCCTGTGGCCGGGCGGGCGTGGGGAGTTGACGACGTATCCGCTTCGTGGCCGGGAACCTAATCCTCCGGAAGGACCGCCGTCAACAGGTCTGGACCAACTGATAGGTGGTTATCTCAATCGGAAGGTTTACTAACCTTGACGCTTGACAAGCTTCCCGCCCCTTCGGAAGCATGTCGCGGTGCCAGCCTCCCGCCCCCACCACGTCGCCGTCCTCGTCCTCGAGGGGGCGAAACCCCTCGACGTCGGCATCCCCGCGCAGGTGTTCACGACCCGCGCGAGCATGCCCTACGAGGTCCGGGTGTGCGGCGCCGCTCCGGGACTCGTGACCGGCGGTGACGGCCTGTCGTACGCCGTCGCCCACGGCCTCGAAGCCCTCGCCTGGGCCGACACCGTCTTCGTCCCCGGCTACCGGTTCCCCGACCGCGAGGACCCCCCGCGGGCCGTCGTCGACGCACTGATCGCCGCCCACGCACGGGGCGCCCGGCTCGCTGCCATCTCCACGGGAGCCTTCGCGCTCGCCGCCACGGGCCTGCTCGACGGCAAGCGCGCCACCACACACTGGCACTACGCCCGGGCGCTCGCGGCGAAGTGGCCGCTGGTCCGGGTCGACGAGAACGTCCTGTTCGTCGACGAGGGCTCCGTGCTGACCTCCGCCGGCGCCGCCTCGGGCATCGACCTGTGCCTGCACGTCCTGCGCAGCGACCTCGGCGTGGCGGCGTCGAACCACACGGCCCGGCGGCTGGTCGCGGCCCCCTACCGCAGCGGCGGCCAGGCGCAGTACGTCCCGCGCAGCGTGCCCGAGCCGCTCGGACCGCGGTTCGCCGCCACCCGCGAGTGGGCGCTGCACCGGCTCGGCGAACCCCTCACCCTGGAGGTGCTCGCCAAGCACGCGGCGGTGTCCCCGCGCACGTTCTCGCGGAGGTTCGCCGAGGACACCGGGTACACGCCGATGCAGTGGGTGATGCGCGCCCGCATCGACGTGGCCCGCGAACTGCTGGAGCTCTCGGAGCGGAGCGTGGAGCAGATCGCCGCGGACGTGGGCCTGGGCACCGGCGCGAACCTGCGGCTGCACTTCCAGCACATCCTGCGGACCACGCCGAGCGAGTACCGGCGCACGTTCGCCCAGGGCGAGTGACGGGGGCGGTGACCGGGGGAGAGGCGGCAGGGGCGACTGACGAGGACGGCCCGGAGCCCCCACCCTCCGGCCGCCTCGTGGCGCGATCCTTGCGGACCGTGGCGATCGCGCCGCTGTCGCGGGCGCCCCCGACCGGCGAACCTGGTGACGCACCCAAGGGACAGGGACAAGGGAGACACCATGACTCGCATCGCCATCAACGGATTCGGCCGCATCGGACGCAACGTGCTTCGCGCGCTGCTCGAACGGGACAGCAAGCTCGAGGTCGTCGCGGTCAACGACCTCACCGAGCCCGCCACCCTCGCGCGGCTGCTCGCCTACGACACCACCTCTGGCCGCCTCGGCCGCCCGGTGACCGTGGACGGGGACGTCCTGGTGGTCGACGGCCGCCGCATCAAGGTGCTGGCCGAGCGCGAGCCGGCGCAACTGCCCTGGGCCGAGCTCGGCGTGGACATCGTGCTGGAGGCGACCGGCCGCTTCGCCACGGCCAAGGCGGCCCGCGCGCACATCGACGCGGGGGCCAAGAGGGTGCTCGTCAGCGCACCGGCGGACGGGGCCGACATCACGCTCGCGTTCGGCGTGAACAGCGACTCCTACGACCCGGCCCTGCACACGATCGTCTCCAACGCCTCCTGCACGACCAACGCGCTCGCGCCGCTGGCCGCCGTACTGGACGAACTCGCGGGCATCGAGCACGGGTTCATGACCACCGTGCACGCCTACACGCAGGAGCAGAACCTCCAGGACGGTCCGCACCGCGACCCCCGCCGCGCCCGCGCCGCCGCCGTGAACATCGTGCCGACCACGACGGGCGCCGCCAAGGCCATCGGCCTGGTCCTGCCGAACCTGGACGGCAAGCTCTCCGGCGACTCGATCCGCGTCCCGGTTCCGGTGGGATCCATCGTCGAGCTGAACACCACCGTCGCCCGCGACGTGACCCGCGAGGACGTCCTGGCGGCCTACCGCACCGCGGCCGAGGGCCCGCTCGCCGGCGTGCTGGAGTACTCGGACGACCCGCTCGTGTCCTCCGACATCACGGGCAACCCCGCCTCGTCCATCTTCGACTCGCAGCTCACCCGCGTCGAAGGCCGCCACATCAAGGTGGTCGCCTGGTACGACAACGAGTGGGGCTTCTCGAACCGCGTCATCGACACGCTCGAACTCCTCGCGAGCCGCTGAGGCCGGGCTCCCGCTCACCAAGCGCGCCGCGGACCGGTTTCCCGTCCGCGGCGCGCCGCCTTGTACCGTCCCTTCCCGGCCAAGCGCAAGGCTTGAACCAGAAAATCCTCGATGTCGCACTAGACTGGCGGGTTGTTTGGCGCTGGACCGGAACAACCTGGGCAGACCCGGGCTCCGCCCGGCGACCCGGAGGCTTCCGGGAACACGACGCGAGGGCCGATGGCAGCCACACCAGAGCACGGTGAAGTCACTCTGCTCGACGACGGGACCGGGCTCGGCGAAGGGGCCGCGGCCGACGCCGGGCACGTCGGGGAGCGGCCCGAGGAGTCCGGCAAATCGGCCCGGTTCTCCGCCGGATCCGCCGCCCCGACGCGCACTCTGGTCGACATCTTCGAGGCCTCAGTACGGGCCCACCCCGACGAGCTCGCCCTGGACGACGGAACCACCCGCCTGACCTACCGGGCGCTCGCCGCCGAGGTGGAGCGCCGGCGCCGGGCCCTCGCGGCCGCCGGAGTGGGGCTCGGCGACCGGGTCGGCGTACGCGTGCCGTCGGGGACCAACGAGCTGTACGCGGGCATCCTGGCCGTTCTCGCGGCCGGCGCCGCCTACGTGCCCGTGGACGCCGAGGACCCGGACGAGCGGGCCGACCTGGTCTTCGGCGAGGCCGGAGTACGGGCCGTGCTGGGCGCCGACCAGCGCATCGAGGTCGCCGCGCCGGGCAAGGACGCCGGACCCTCCCGAGGGCATGCCGCCCCCGCCGCCCGCCCCGGACCCGAACACGACGCGTGGATCATCTTCACCTCCGGCTCCACCGGCAAGCCCAAGGGCGTGGCCGTCAGCCACCGCAGCGCCGCCGCCTTCGTGGACGCCGAGGCCGCGCTGTTCCTCACCGAGGAGCCGATCGGCCCCGGCGACCGGGTCATGGCCGGACTGTCTGTGGCCTTCGACGCCTCCTGCGAGGAGATGTGGCTGGCCTGGCGCTACGGCGCCTGCCTCGTGCCCGTCCCCCGCTCCCAGGTCCGCAGCGGCGCCGACCTCGGCCCCTGGCTGGCCGAGCAGGAGATCACCGTGGTCTCCACGGTGCCGACCCTGGCCGCACTGTGGGAACCCGAGACCCTCAACGAGGTCCGGCTGCTGATCTTCGGCGGCGAGGCCTGCCCGCCCGAGCTCACCCAGCGCCTGGTCACCGAGGGCCGCGAGGTCTGGAACACCTACGGCCCCACCGAAGCCACTGTCGTCGCCTGCGCCTCCCTCCTGACCGGCGAGGAACCGATCCGGATCGGCCTCCCGCTGAACGGCTGGGAACTGGCCGTCGTCGACGAATCCGGCGAACCGGTGCCCATGGGCGGCAGCGGCCAGCTCGTCATCGGCGGCGTCGGTCTGGCCCGCTACCTCGACCCCGAGAAGGACGCGGAGAAGTACGCCCCGCTGGAATCCCTCGGCTGGGAGCGCGCCTACCGCAGCGGCGACCTCGTCCGAGCGGAACCCGAAGGGCTGGTCTTCCTGGGCCGCGGAGACGAGCAGATCAAGCTCGGCGGCCGCCGCATCGAGCTCGGCGAGGTGGACGCCGCCCTCCAGGCCCTGCCCGGCGTCGCCGGCGCGGCCGCCGCCGTCCGCACCGCGCGCAGCGGCAACCAGCTCCTCGTCGGCTACCTGGTCACCCAGGACGGCTGGGACCATGCGGCGGCCGTGACCCGGCTGCGCGCCGAGCTGCCCGCAGCCCTCGTACCGCTGCTCGCACCGGTGGAGGAGCTGCCCACCCGCACCTCCGGCAAGGTGGACCGGAACGCCCTGCCCTGGCCGCTCCCGGAACTGGAGACCAGCGGCCCCACCGAGCAGCTCTACGGGACCGAGGCCTGGCTCGCCGAGCAGTGGAGCGAGACCCTGGGCGTGGCCGTCACCGGCGCCGCCGACGACTTCTTCGCGATCGGCGGCAACAGCCTCGCCGCCGCCCAGCTCACCACCCGGCTGCGCACCCGCTACCCGAGCGCGGCCGTCCTCGACATCTACCAGCAGCCCACCCTGCGCAAGCTGGCCCGGCACCTGGAGAAGTCCGCCCAGGACGACGGCTCGGTGCGGACCATCGTGCCCGTGCCGCTGCGGACCAAGGTCATCCAGACCCTGCTGCTGCTCCCGCTGTTCACCCTGATCGGCCTGCGCTGGACGGTGGCGCTGCTCGCCCTGGGCAACGTACTGCACTGGTTCGGGGCCTATCCGTGGGCGCCGGCCGCCTCCTGGTGGCTCGTCGCCGCCGGCGCCGCCCTGCTCTTCAGCCCGCCCGGCCGCCTCGCGATCGCGGCCGGCGGCGCCCGGCTGCTGCTGCGCGGGGTCAAGGCGGGGCGCCACCCGCGCGGCGGAAACGTTCACCTGCGGCTGTGGACGGCCGAGCGGCTCGCCGAGTACTCCGGCGCGACCTCGCTCACCGGCTCCTGGCTGGAGCGCTACGCACGGGCGCTGGGCGCCAAGATCGGTCCCGAGGTGGACCTGCACTCGCTGCCGCCCGTCACGGGCATGCTCAAGCTCGGCCGCGGCTGCGCCGTGGAGTCCGAGGTGGACCTCTCCGGCCACTGGCTGGACGGGGACCGGCTGGAGATCGGCGCCGTCAAGGTCGGCGCGGGCGCCGTCGTCGGCACCCGCAGCATCCTCTTCCCCGGCGCCCGCGTCGGAAAGCGGGCCGAGGTGGCCCCCGGCTCCGCCGTCGTCGGCCAGATCCCGACCGGCCAGCGCTGGGCCGGAGCCCCCGCCGGCAAGCTCGGCAAGGCCAAGCGGAACTGGCCCAAGGAGCGCCCGCCGCGCGGTCTGTTCTGGCGCGCCGCCTACGGGACGGCCGGCTTCTGCCTCACCTCCCTGCCCGTGCTCGCCGCCCTGCCCGCCCTCCTCGTGGCCGGCCGGTTCGTGCCCGCCGACGCCGGACTCGGCCGGGCCCTGGCCGGAGCGCTGCTCGCCGTGGTGCCGGGGGCGCTCGCCTTCGGATTCGCGTACGCGGCCCTGCTCCTGGTCTCCGTACGCCTCCTCAGCCTCGGGCTGCGCACGGGAACCCATCCGACGCACAGCAGGATCGGCTGGCAGGCCTGGACGGTCACCCAGCTGATGGACCTCTCCCGGGAAACCCTCTTCCCCCTGTACGCCGGGCTGATCACACCCGTGTGGCTGCGGCTCCTCGGCATGAAGATCGGCCGGGGCGCCGAGGTGTCCACGGTGCTCGCACTGCCGAGCCTCACCACCGTCGGCGAGGGCGCGTTCCTCGCCGACGACACCCTGACCGCCCCCTACGAGCTGGGCGGCGGCTGGCTGCGGATCGGCCACTCCGAGATCGGCCGCCGGGCCTTCCTCGGCAACTCCGGAATGACCGCGCCGGGCCGCTCCGTGCCGGACGACGGGCTGGTCGGCGTCCTGTCCGCCACCCCGAAGAAGGCCAAGAAGGGCAGCTCCTACCTCGGCCTGCCGCCGGTGCGGCTGCCGCGATCCGCCGCCGACGCCGACCAGAGCCGGACGTACGATCCGCCCGCGCGGCTGCTGTGGGCGCGCGGGCTGGTCGAGCTGTGCCGGCTCGTCCCGGTGTTCTGCTCGGCCGCGCTCGGCGTCCTGACCGTGGCGGCGTTCTGCGCGCTGGCCGGGGCGGACGGACCCGGCCCGTGGGGGACCGCGCTGCTGTCCGGGGCGGTCCTGCTCGCCGCCGGGGTGGCCGCGTGCGTGGTCGCCGCGGCCGCGAAGTGGCTGCTGGTGGGCCGCCACCGGGTGGGGGAGCACCCGCTGTGGAGCGGCTTCGTGTGGCGCAACGAACTGGCCGACACCTTCGTCGAGGTCCTGGCCGTGCCGTGGCTGGTCGGCTCGGTGCCCGGTACGCCGGTGCTGTCCCTGTGGCTGCGCGGACTCGGTGCCCGGATCGGCCGGGGCGTGTGGTGCGAGAGTTACTGGCTGCCCGAGACCGACCTGGTCGCCCTGGGCGACGCGGTCAGCGTGAACCGTGGCTGCGTGTTGCAGACGCACCTCTTCCACGACCGGATCTTGAGGACGGATACTGTGGTCCTGCGTGAGGGCGCCACCCTGGGCCCGGGTGGAATCGTCCTGCCCGGGAGCACGGTCGGGGCCCGCAGCACACTGGGTCCCGCCTCCCTCGTGATGGCCGGGGAATCCGTTCCCGCCGACACCCGCTGGCTGGGCAACCCGATCGAGGCGTGGCGGCCCTGACGGGCGGGTCCGACAGGACGGGCCCGGCACCACCAGCACGTCGTACGAGCACAACGCAGGGAGCGGAAGCGGCAGTGAACGGCCAGAAGACAGCGGCATCGGACCCGTACTTTCCGGCCAACGGCGACCCCCGTTACCGCGTGCACCGGTACGAACTCGCTCTGGAGTACCGGCCCGGCCCCAACCGGCTCGCCGGGACGGCCCGGCTCAGCGCGATCGCCGGGCGGGCGCCGCTCAGCGAGTTCCACCTCAACCTGGCCGATTTCAAAATAGGCCGGGTCCTGGTGAACGGCCGGGCGCCGCACTACAGCCACCGCGGCGGCAAACTCCGCGTCCGGCCGCCCAAGCCGCTGCCCGCCGGATCCGCCTTCACGGTGGAGGTGCACTGGGCGGGCAACCCCACCCCGGTGCGCAGCCCCTGGGGCGGGCTCGGCTGGGAGGAACTGACCGACGGCGCGCTGGTGGCCAGCCAGCCGGTCGGCGCGCCCTCCTGGTACCCCTGCAACGACCGGCCCGCGGACAAGGCCTCGTACCAGATCTCGGTCAACACGCCCTCCGCCTACACCGTCGTCGCCGGCGGCCGGCTGCTCACACGGACGACGCGCGCCTCCACGACCACCTGGGTGTACGAGCAGCCGGCGCCGACGTCCACGTACCTGGTCGGCCTGTCCATCGGCATGTACCAGACGGTGCTGCTCGGCGACCCCGGGCTCGGCGGGGTCCCGCAGAGCGCCCACGTACCGGCGCACCTGCTGCCCCGGTTCTCCCGCGACTTCGCGCGGCAGCCCGCCATGATGCAGCTGTTCGAGGAGCTGTTCGGCCCCTATCCCTTCGGCGAGTACGCCGTCGTCGTCGCCGACGAGGAGCTGGACGTGCCGGTGGAGGCGCAGGGGCTGTCCCTGTTCGGCGCCAACCACGTGGACGGCGTACGGGGCTCCGAGCGGCTCATCGCCCACGAGCTCGCGCACCAGTGGTTCGGCAACAGCGTGACCATCGCCGACTGGCGGCACATCTGGCTCAACGAGGGCTTCGCGAAGTACGCGGAATGGCTCTGGTCGGAGCGCTCCGGCGGTCGCACCGCGCACGAACTGGCGGCCGCCGCACACCGCTTGCTGTCCGGACAGCCGCAGGACCTCCTGCTGGCCGACCCGGGACGCAAGCTGATGTTCGACGACCGCCTCTACCAGCGCGGCGGGCTGGCCGTGCACGCGATCCGCTGTGCGCTGGGCGACGGCCCGTTCTTCCGCATGCTGCGGGAGTGGGCCACCGTGAACCGCCACGGCGTGGTCACCACGGCCGGGTTCACCGCGCACGCGGCGCGCTTCGCGACCGGACCGCTGGAGGACCTGTTCGCGGCCTGGCTCTCCACTCCGGCCCTCCCGCCGCTGCCCGCGCCTGCCGGCGCGGTCTAGGGCTTCCTGGAGCCATCAGCGTCAGCGCCGTCAGCTTGCGGTTCTCGACGGTGGACCTGACCTGACCTACCTGATCCTCGGTCAGGGAGTTCAGGCGGTCCATGTCCTTGTTGACATCGCGGAGTTCGTCGGGATCTCGTGCAGGACGGCCAGGGTCTGTGCCTGCTCTTCGGTGGTCGTGGCGGTGGTGAGGGCGGTGTTGACGTTCATGCTGGGCGGAGAGCGCGAGGGGCCGTCGGGGGAGGGTGGAGAGAGCTCTGGCTACGCTGAGGTGCGGCTCAGAGCGCGGCGGAGGGCGAGGCGACGCGGCGCGGCCGGTTCAGTGGACTCGGACTGTGATCCATGGGGCGATCGCCTCCTCTCGGCAGGGCGTAGTTCCTACGCGGTCGCGGCCATCGGCTCGCGTCCTTGGACTGCCCGGCGGGCACGTCGGACACGGTGACGACCACCGTGTCCTCGTCCAGCTTCTTCTTCGCGGCCGCGGTGGCCGAGGCCGCCTCCGACACTCCGGCCGAAGCGTTGCCGTCGGAGTAGGAACAGCCGGTCGTCGTGGCGAGTGCGGCCGCCGCGAGCAGGATGCCGCAGGCGCCGCGGATCCTCGTGGGGGTCACGGGCACGTGACACCGGCCGAGGCCGCGACGAGGGTCTCGTCGATCTTCTGGATCTGGGGCTTCAGCTGGGTCCCCCTTCAGGGGGGAGAGACCGGTGCAGAGCTCCGAGGCGGCCTGGGTCGCCCGCTCCTTACGCCCGGGACCGGGGGAGGAGTCCACCGGTCCCGGGCCGCGGAGTCGACTCGGGTGGTGCGTGCTCAGGCCGCGAAGACTTCGCGGAGCTGCTGCTCCTGCGTACCGGAGAGGTTGGAGCGGACCAGCTGCGCCTGGCCGCCCGGGAAGGCGTTGCGCACCCGCTCGACCACGGCGTCGGAGGAGAGCAGGAACAGCGCGGAAGTCCCGGGCTTCACCTCGGACTTCACCCCGTCGATGAACTGGTCGTCGATGCCGACGTCGGACAGCGATCCGCCGATGGCCCCGGCCGCCGCACCCACGGCTGCGCCGAGCAGCGGCACGAAGAACAGGAGTCCGAAGAGCATCCCCCAGAAGGTGCCGGAGAGCGCACCGGCTCCCGTGAGGCTGTTCAGCTGCTGGGTCTTCGGCTTCTTGGCATCTTCGCGCCAGGTGACGACCGCGGCGTCGTGCACCTGTATCAGCTGTTCCTTCTGCAGGGCGAGCAGGACGGACTCCGCCTGCTGGGCCCCCTCGGGCGTGGGAAACTTCCAGACGGTGAGAGTGGTGGATGCCACGTAACGCTCCAGTTCATGGATGGTGTTGCTTGGCGTCCAGTACAACCCACATTCGGACAATCGACCACAATTAGGGTGATGGTGACTCTTGGTCACCTGCCGAGCCGTCAGCGTCATTTGCCCGTTCGGCGGTACTCGGGCTCACGGCATGAGGTGGTAGTCGGGGAAGTTGCCCGGCAGGCGTTCGTCAGCCGGGCCCCGGGTCACCGCGCGGACCAGCAGCTCTCCACCGACGAACGCGCCGCGCCACGAGGCGCCGAAGCCGCCGAAGAGTTCTTCGCGGTCCCCGCGGGAACGGGGTGTGCCGTGGCCGACCTTGAACGCGCGGATCTGCGGTGCCAGTCGGTCGTAGGTCGCCTTGTCGTCCGTCGACAGGGTGGCGACGAGCGCGCCGTTCGAGGCGTTCATGGCGGCGAGCAGGAGGCGCTGCAGCGCCTGAGCACCGAGGGATGGGTCGATCTGCGGCCCGCCCAGGGGGCGTTCGTGCACGAGCCGACCGAGGAGGAGGCGGACCAGCTCCTCACGGTCCGCACGCTCCTGGAGGTCGAAGCCGCCCGGCTGGCCGCCGCACACGCCGACGCCGAGGCCCTCGCCGCGCTCGAAGAGCTGTGCGCCCAGGGGGAGCGGGCCGTCGCCGCCGACGACGTGGACACCGCCGTCGCGACGAACGCCCGGCTCCACGCGAAGATCGCGGACCGGGACGGGGAGGCCGCCACCGCGATCATGCGCGCGCACACGGAGCACACCCGCAAGACGTACCACGAGCGGGAGAAATAGTCCGGCGGCCGCAGAGCGCCGCGCGGCCGGGCCGAGGTCCACCGTGTCTCATTTCACCGTCCGACATGTGGGAAGTCGTGTTCATTCCGCGGCCGCCCGCCCTACTGTGGGCCTCGCAGCTGGTTCGCCCCCGTCCGCCAGGCGGGATGCGTCGTAAGAGGGAACCCGGTGGGAATCCGGGACTGCCCCGCAGCGGTGAGCGGGAACGACCGCCGTCATACGCACTGGGACCGGAACCGGTCCTGGGAAGCGACGGCCATTAGGAGCCCGCCGGGAGACCGGCAGGCGAGCCCGCGAGTCCGAAGACCTGCCCGTTGCCCGTGCGCGATCGACCGCGCACGGTTTCCCGGTGACCTCGTGGGCGGGTCGGCGTGCACCTCAGGCGGATCCTCCCGTCGCGTACCCGGCCGTACGCGACCCCGGCGGTCCGCCCGTTCCGGCACCCTTCGCCTCCGCGACCCGTCACCGGGTTCATGGAGACACGCTCGCGAAGGAGAGTTCCGTGACCACCGAGTCCGCAGCCGCGCCCGTACGGGCCACCGTGTACGGCTACCCCCGCCAGGGACAGAACCGGGAACTGAAGAAGGCCGTCGAGGGCTACTGGAAGGGCCGCGTCACCGCCGATGCCCTCCGCGCCACGGCCCGCGACCTGCGCCGGACCAACTGGGCCCAGCTCGCCGGGGCCGGCATCACCGAGGTTCCGACCGGCGACTTCTCGTACTACGACCACGTCCTGGACACCACGGTCATGGTCGGCGCCATCCCCGACCGCCACCGGTCCGCCGTCGCGGCGGACGCCCTGGACGGCTACTTCGCGATGGCCCGCGGCACCCAGGACGTGGCCCCGCTCGAAATGACCAAGTGGTTCGACACCAACTACCACTACCTGGTCCCCGAACTCGGGCCCGACACCGTCTTCACCGCCGAACCCGCCCGGCAGGTGGCCGAGTTGAAGGAGGCCCTGGCCCTCGGCCACACGGCCCGCCCGGTCCTGGTCGGACCGGTGACCTACCTCCTCCTCGCCAAGCCCGCGCCCGGCGTGGCCGCCGGCTTCGAGCCGCTCACCCTGCTCGACCGGCTGCTCCCCGTCTACGCGCAGGTCCTCGCGGACCTGCGCGCGGCGGGCGCCGCATGGGTCCAGCTCGACGAACCGGCCCTGGTCCAGGACCGCACACCGGCCGAACTGAACGCGGCGGCCCGCGCCTACCGCGAACTCGGCGGCCTCACAGAGCGCCCCAAGCTGCTCGTCGCCTCCTACTTCGACCGGCTCGGCGACGCCCTGCACGTCCTGGCGAAGGCGCCCGTGGAGGGCCTCGCCCTCGACTTCACCGACCGGGCCGCGGCCAACCTCGACGACCTCGCCGCGGTCGGCGGCATCCCCGGCAAGCGCCTGGTCGCGGGCGTGGTCAACGGCCGCAACATCTGGATCAACGACCACCAGAAGTCACTGACCACCCTCGGCACCCTGCTCGGCCTCGCCGGCCGGGTCGACGTGGCCGCCTCCTGCTCCCTGCTGCACGTCCCGATCGACGCCGACGCCGAGCGGGACACCGATCCGCAGGTCCGGCGCTGGCTCGCCTTCGCCCGACAGAAGGCCACCGAGATCAGCACGCTGGCCCGCGGACTGGCCGGGGGCACCGACGCGATCGCCGCCGAACTCGCCGCGAACCGGGCCGACCTGGCCTCCCGTACCGCCTCCCGGATCACCCACGACCCGGCCGTCCGTGCCCGCACCGCAGCGATCACCGAGGCCGACGGACACCGCGCCCAGCCCTACGCCGAACGGGCCGCCGCCCAGCGCGCCCACCTAGGCCTGCCGCTGCTTCCCACCACCACCATCGGCTCCTTCCCGCAGACCACGGAGCTGCGCACCGCCCGCGCCGACCTGCGCGCCGGACGCATCGACACGGCGGCCTACGAGGAGCGGATCCGCGCCGAGATCCGCGAGGTCGTCTCCTTCCAGGAGAAGACGGGCCTCGACGTGCTCGTGCACGGCGAGCCCGAACGCAACGACATGGTCCAGTACTTCGCCGAGCAGCTCACCGGATACCTCGCCACCCAGCACGGCTGGGTCCAGTCCTACGGCACCCGCTACGTCCGCCCGCCGGTCCTCGCCGGGGACGTCTCCCGTCCCGACCCGATGACCGTCCGCTGGACCACGTACGCTCAGCAGCAGACGGCCAAGCCGGTCAAGGGCATGCTGACCGGTCCGGTCACCATGCTCGCCTGGTCCTTCGTACGCGACGACCAGCCCCTCGGCGAGACCGCGCGCCAGGTCGGACTCGCCCTGCGCGACGAGGTCGACGACCTGGAAGCGGCCGGTACGTCGGTCATCCAGGTCGACGAGCCCGCCCTGCGCGAAACGCTGCCGCTGCGCGCCGCCGACCACGCCGACTACCTGGCGTGGGCCACGGAATCCTTCCGCCTCACCACCAGCGGCGTCCGACCGGACACCCAGATCCACACCCACATGTGCTACGCGGAGTTCGGGGACATCGTCGAGGCCATCGAGCACCTCGACGCCGACGTCATCAGCCTGGAGGCGGCCCGCTCCCACATGCAGGTCGCGGACGAGCTCGCCGGCGCGGGCTACCCGCGCGAGGTCGGCCCCGGAGTCTGGGACATCCACTCTCCCCGCGTCCCCTCGGCCGGTGAAGCGGCGACCCTGCTGCGCAGGGGACTCGGGGCGATCCCCGCCGAACGCCTCTGGGTCAATCCCGACTGCGGGCTGAAGACCCGCGGCTGGCCCGAGACGAAGGACTCGCTGGAGCACCTCGTCGAAGCGGCCCGCCGGGTGCGTTCGGAAATCCGGCCGAACGCCTGATTCCCCGCAGGACGGCCGGCGTACGGGATGCCCGTGCGCCGGCCGGCCTGCGTCAGTGCACGGACACGGCGGAGGCGGGCTCCCTTTCCGGGGCGTCGTCCTTGTCGCTGCGGCCGATGTGGTTGAAGGCGAGGTTGAGCAGCACCGCGGCGACGCAGCCGGTGCTGATGCCGGAGTCGAGGATGATGCGCATGCTCTCGGGGAAGCCGTGGTAAAAGCCCTCGCTGGCCATCGGGATCACACCGATGCCGAGGCTGATGGCGACGATGAGGACGTTGTCACCGCGTTCCAGGCCGGCCTGCGCGAGGGTCTGGATGCCGCTGGCGGCCACCGTGCCGAACAGGGCGAGGCCGACGCCGCCGAGGACGGGCTGCGGCACCAGCGAGACGACCGAGGCGAGGAACGGGCACAGGCCCAGCAGGATGAGGATGCCGCCGCTCGCGGCCACGACGTAGCGGCTGCGGACCTTGGTGATGGCGACCAGGCCGACGTTCTGCGCGAAGGCGCTGGCGGCGAATCCGTTGAAGAGGGGGCTCAGCGCGGTGCCCAGGCCGTCCGCGCGCAGCGCCGCGGCGAGGGTACGCCCGAATCCAGACCCGAACGCTCCACTTCGCCCCGCCCCGTCCATCCCGCGGACGAGGTGCTGCCCATGCGGCGGATGGTCCCCGCCGCCCTGCAGCACGTGGCCAGCATGTACGCGGGCCTCGCGGCGCCCCCGCTGATCATCGGCGGCGCCCTGGGCCTGACCGCGGCGCAGCTCACCGCGCTGCTGGCCGCGAGCCTGGTCGTCGCCGGCCTGGCCGCCGTGGCCCAGACCCTGCGCTTCTGGGGTGTCGGGGCCGGACTGCCCGTCACCAACGGCGTCTCCTTCGCCGTCGTGTCACCGGTCCTGGCCGCCTCCGTGTCACGGGGGCAGGACACCCTGCCCCTGGTGTTCGGCGCCACCCTCGTCGCCGGGCTCGTCTGCTTCCTCCTGGCCCCGGCCTTCTGCCGGCTCCTGCGCTTCTTCCCGCCCGTCGTCAGCGGCTCCGTCATCACGCTGGTCGGACTCTCGCTGCTGCCGGTGGCCGGGGAATGGGCCCGGGGCGGCGAACCCGGGGCCTCCGGCTACGGATCGCCGTCCAACCTCGCGCTCGCCGCCGGAACCCTCGCCGTCACGCTCCTCCTCCACCGGCTCCTCAGCGGACGCTTCCTGCAACGGGTGGCCATCCTGCTCGGTCTCATCGCCGGCACGGCGGCCGCGGTGCCGATGGGCAAGGTCGAGTTCCAAGCCCTCTCCCAGGCACCGCTGTTCGCGCTCCCGGAACCGTTCGCCTTCGGTGCCCCGCAGTTCGAGGTGCCGGTCATCGCCACCATGCTCGTCGTGATGCTCGTCTCCATGACGGAATCCACCGCGTCCCTGGTCGCGGTGGGATCGGTGGTCGACCGACCGGTCGACGCCCGCGTCATCGCGGGCAGCCTGCGCGCCCAGGGCCTGGGCACCGCACTCGGCGGTGTTCTGGGGGCCTTCGTGAGCACCGCCTACGCGCAGAACGTCGGCCTGGTCGCGATCAGCCGCATCCGCAGCCGGTACGCGGTCACCCTGTGCGGGGCGATCCTGGCCCTCATGGGCCTCGTGCCGGTCCTGGGCTCGCTCGTCGCGCTCGTGCCGCTGCCCGTGCTCGGCGGGGCGGCGGTCGTCTTCTTCGGCTCGATCACCGTCGCCGGGATCCGGACCCTGGCCAAGGCCTCCCTCGCCACCGGGCACAACGGCATCATCGTGTCCGTCGCCCTCGCCTTCGGTCTCTTCCCCGTCGCATCGGCCGACTTCTACGAGCGGCTCCCCGCGCCCGTCGCCCTGGTGCTGGGGTCGGGCATCACGGCGGGATGCCTCGTCGCCGTCCTCCTCAACCTGCTCCTGAACCACTTCGGCCGGGGCAGCGAGGCCAACGAGAGCCACGTCCCCACCGCCCAGGTCAACGCCTTCGACGGCATCGGCCGCTCAGGCGCGCCGGGGGGCGCGGCTCGCACCTCCGGGTGAGGCCCCGCCCGGCCAGGCGAGCGGGTACCTCTCGCGCCCGGCCCGGTCGACCCACCGGAGCCGGTCCCGTACGGGACCGCGCCGGCTCTCCGGGGCCCGCTCCGCAAGCCCGGCCAGCAGGTCGTGCATCCTGCGCAGTGCCATCGGGGAGCCCGTGGCGGCGTAGAGGACGTCGTCGACGGCCGTCCGCAGGTACCGCTCCCAGTCGGGCACCGGGACCGTCACCCTCAACCGGCCGCTCCCGTCGGTGAAGTGACCGATGCTCAGCTCGCGGCCGACGAGGCGGTTCAGCAGGTCCTCGATGCGGTCCAGGCTCTCCACCGCCGTGGCCGGGTCGTTCACGGCCGGGGAGAGGGCGCGCAGCGCGATGTCGGCGAGGAGCCTGAAGGGCAGGTCGGGGTCCTGGTCGAAGGTGCGCTCGACCCCGGTCTCCAGGGCGCCGCGCAGAACCGCCTCGGGTACGTCGCCGCCGGTCACCTCGGCCAGTGTCATGCCCCGGGACACGGTCGTTCCCGGGGGGAGGAGGAAGGCGATGGAACAGTCGCGCTCCCTGGCCGCGCCGACCAGGGTGCGTACGTCGATCTGCTGGATCACCACCGCCGGTCCGGACCACAGGACGGTGGTGGTCCCGGCCGCCGGGTCCGGGCCCGGGTCCGGGTCTGGTGACGTGCCCGGGGCGTACGGCCGTACGTACAGGTCGTCGAACAGCCGGTGTGCCCGCGCGGCGATCGCGGTCAGGGAATGGCCGAGCTGGATCGATCGGAACGCTCCCGTCTGCAGCGACCGCATGAGAGCGAGCGCGACCAGGGTGAGCACCATGGCGGCGCCGGGAACGAGTGTCGAGACGGTCGCCCTGCGGGCGCCGACGGCCAGCCCCGAGGTGATGCAGAAGACGAACACGCCGACGGTGAAGGCGAACGTGCGCCACACGATCGGGTCGTCCCGGAAGAGACCGAGGCGCGGAGTGAAGGTGGTGGCGGAGAACTGGATGACGAGGAACAGCATCGAGTAGATGATGCTCACCAGGCTGATGACACCGAATCCGAGGGTGAACAGGAGCGTCACCACGGGTCCCGCGTCCACCTGAGGGCCCAGGGAGAGCCTGGGGACCAGCACCCCCAGGGTCACCCCGGCGACCGCGCAGACGAGCTGGGCCAGATCCCTGCGCATCGCGCGCCTGGGGCGATGGAACGCGGATCTCCGCCCGCGTCGTCCCGTGCGGGCCCGCAGGCGCCCGGGGTCGTCGGCCGAGCCGGACATCCAGCCTCCTCCAGGTCCCGGTGAGCGCACCCCACTGATAGAGGATGCAACCACGGGAGCCGCGCGAGCGGGCGGCGAAATGCCGGATGTGAGGCATTTCGTGGAGTCTTGGCGCCGGGGCGTGGTCCGTGCGTGCACCGAAACCGCCCCGGACGTACGCCTGGTGTCAACGGGGCTGCCGCGCAGCGGATTCCGGCCGCCGGATAGGGTCGGGGCGTGATCACGGCCGGAGCTGCATCCAGTGCGAAGCGGGCCCGCCGTCCGGCGGGTGCGCTGCGACTGCTGTGGCTGGCGGCCCTGTTGTTCGCGTTCCTCTACACGCATGCCGCCGGAGCCGACACCGCCACGGCCCACGTCGCCCGCGGGGTCGTCCCCGTCGCCCACCTGGATGCCATCGGGGTCGAAGCCCCCGGTGCTTCCGGTGCTTCCGGCGCCGCCGACATGTCCGACTCCGGCGCCTCCGAGGCGCCCCACGGGCACGGCGGCGGCAGTGGGCATGGGCACGCCGCCGAGGCGTGCGTCTCCGGTCACCCCCAGCAGGGTGCGGAGCTGCCCGTGCCGCCGCTGGTTCCCCTCGGCGCCCTGTCGCCCGCCGCCGGCGCGATGCGGTCGGCCCTGTGGGTGCGGACCGTCCCGTCCGGCCTTCCGCCCTTGCGCAGCGTCCTCGGCTCCGTGGTGCAGCAGGTATAGGACCGGGCGCTTTGCCCCGTTCTGACCTGACCTGACTCTCATGGCAGACCCCGGGCCGCCCTCGCGCGGTCGACCGGGCGATGAGCCATGCACGCAGCACCAAAGGAACTCGCACGTGACTTCGACCCAGCTCTTCGGCGCCCGGACCGCGGACACCTCGCCGGAATCTGCCGCCACGGGACGCGCCGCCCGGCGCAAGCACCGCTCCAGCATGGCCCGGAGGCGGTCCCTGGCCGCCCGGTACCTCGGCTACGTCGGCTACTTCGTCGGCGCCGGCCTCATCAGCGGCGCCGTCGTCCACCACCCGCTCGACCCCGACCGCTACACCCGCATCGCCGCGTACGGCGCCCTCGTCTTCCTCGCCGCGACCGTCCTCAACGAGTTCGTGCTCACCAGGGAGCGCCCGGGGCTGCCCCGGCTGCTGCTGGTGATGGGTGCCTCGCTGCTGCTGTCCTTCGGCATCGGCATGCTCAGCGGCGGCCTCCAGCACTTCGACGATTTCCCCGCCCGCGGAGCCGTCCTCGTCCCCGCCGGACTCGTCGTCTCCTTCGTCGCCTACGTGATCAAGGACGCGGACACGCCGGCGCGCCGGATCTTCGGCGTCGTCGGTCTGGCGGTGCTCGTCACCGCGACCGTCGCCTTCCTCGGCCTGCGGGAGGTGGCGGCCTCCATGGAGAGCACGTCCGCAGGCGGCCACAGCCACGGCACGGCCGGAGAGCCCGAGGCCGACGACCACGCCCCTGCCCCCACCACGGCCCCGGCGAGCCCGGGAGCCCCCGCCCCCGGGGCATCGCCCACCGCGAAGCCCGCTCCTGCGGCCCCCTCGCACGCCGACGGCCACGCCCACTGAGCCACTGAGCCGTCACGGGCCCCGCACCCACCGGTGCGGGCGGGGCCCTTTCGGTCACGCCCCGCGCAGCGCGGAGCGGCCGGCGAAGCGGGCCGAGGAGCCCAGCTCCTCCTCGATGCGGATCAGCTGGTTGTACTTGGCCGTCCGGTCGGAGCGGGAGAGCGAGCCGGTCTTGATCTGACCGCAGCCGGACGCCACCGCCAGATCCGCGATGGTGGTGTCCTCCGTCTCGCCCGAGCGGTGCGACATGACGGCCGTCCAGCCCGCCTGGTGGGCGGTGGCGACGGCGGCCATCGCCTCGGTCAGGGTGCCGATCTGGTTGACCTTGATCAGGATCGAGTTGCCCGCGCCGGTGCGGATGCCCTCGCGCAGCAGGGTCTCGCTGGTGCAGAACAGGTCGTCGCCGGTGAGCTGGCAGCGGTCGCCGACGCGGGCGGTCAGCTCGCGCCAGCCGGCCCAGTCGTTCTCCGCCATCGGGTCCTCGATGGAGAGGACCGGGTAGGAGTCGATGAGCTTGACCAGGTAGTCGACGTTCTCCGAGGGGGTGCGGCGCACTCCCTCGCCCGCGTAGTCGTAGACCCCGTCGCAGAAGAACTCGGAGGACGCCGGGTCCATGATCAGGCCGATGTCGGTGCCGGGACGGTAGCCGGTGCGCTCGATGGCGGCCATCACGAAGTCGAGGGCCTCCTCGGCGGTGCGCAGCGCGGGTGCGAAGCCGCCCTCGTCGCCGACGCCCGTGGAGTGGCCGGCGGCAAGGAGGTCGCGGCGCAGGGTGTGGAAGACCTCGCTGCCCATGCGGACGGCTTCGGCGAAGGTGTCCGCACCCACGGGCGCGATCATGAACTCCTGGAAGTCCAGCGGATTGTCGGCGTGGGCTCCGCCGTTGACGATGTTCATCATCGGCAGCGGCAGGAGGTGGGCGTCGGCGCCGCCGAGGTAGCGGTACAGGGGCAGCCGGTGGGCCGCCGCGGCGGCCTTGGCGGCGGCGAGGGAGACGCCGAGGATCGCGTTGGCGCCGAGCCGCGACTTCGTGGCCGTCCCGTCGAGGGCGATCAGGGCGGCGTCGAGGCCGGCCTGGTCCGCAGCGTCCCGGCCGCGAACGGACGCCGCGATCTCCCCGTTGGCGTGGGCCACCGCCTGGTCGACGCCCTTGCCGTGCCAGCGCGTCGAGTCCCCGTCGCGCAGCTCCACGGCCTCCCGGGCGCCGGTGGAGGCGCCCGAGGGGACGGCCGCGCGCCCCAGTGACCCGTCCGCCAGGACGACGTCGACCTCGACCGTGGGGTTGCCCCGGCTGTCGATGATCCGGCGGGCGGTGACGGTCTCGATGGTGGTGTCGATGCTTTCGGTGGTTCCAACTGCCAGTGTGGACATGGGTGGTTCCTCCCCGTTTTCGCGTGTCGTGGCCCCGGCTGCGACAGTGCTGGCGCTGAGCCCGACAAGGCCAAACCCTACAGCAATGCTGTTCAGTTTTGCTGAACAGCATTGCTGTACTGGTCACCTGCGCACCGACGCTGACCAGCGGGGTATGGTGCCTCATGCCCACCTCGGAAGCCGCCGCCATCGCCGCAGAACTGCGCACCGCCATGGGCAAGCTCACCCGGCGCGTCAAACACGAGGACCGCATTCCGCTGGGTCAGGTCGCCGTGCTCGGCGTGCTGGACCGCGACGGCGCCATGACCACCAGCGACCTCGCCGCGGATCAGCGCGTACGCCCGCAGTCGATGGCCCGGGCGGTGGGACTCCTCATGGAGCAGCACCTGATCACGCGCCGCGCGCACCCCACGGACGGCCGCAAGTCGCTGGTCGAACTGTCGGACGCGGGCCGGGCCGCACTCGAGGCGGAGCGCGGCCGCAGGGCCGGCTGGCTCGCCCAGGCCATCGAGGCCGAACTCACCGACGAGGAGCGGACGGTACTGGCCCGGAGCGCCACCCTCCTGGAACGCCTCGCCACCCGCTAGCACCCCGGCGCGATCCGAACCGTCGGCCTCAGACGTCCCGGTGCCGGACGACCGTCACGGCGACGATCACCGAGACGAGCGCCCAGGCTCCGAGCGCGATCCAGGAGCCGGTGACGGTGCCCGGGTGGGCGCCCAGGCTGGTGTAGGAGTCCGGGTTGAGGGCCAGCCGTCCCTGGGCGGCGAGCGGCAGGTGGTTGCCGATCTCCTTCAGGGCCCGGTACCGGTCGCCGCCGAAGAGCAGGGGCAGGATGAAGAGCATGCCCACGACCGCGACGATCGAGGCCGTGGCGTGGCGCAGGACGGCCCCGAACGCCATGCCGATCAGGGCGCACACCGGGACGACCAGCGCGTAGGCCGTGACGGCCCGTAGGCAGCCGGGGTCGTGGATGGAGAGTCCGACGTGGCGGGAGGCCAGCATCGCGTTGACGGTGAAGAACGAGGCCGCGGCGACGACGGAGCCGAGCAGGAGCGTGACCGCCGCGACCAGGACCACCTTGGCCGTGATCACCGCACGCCGGGCGGGGACGGCGGCGAACGTGGTGCGGATCATTCCGGTCGCGTACTCGCCGAAGACGGTGATGGCCCCGAAGGAGGCCGCGGCCAAGGCCATGACGGCGGCGGCGATGTCGCTCAGGCCGTGGAACAACGGGTCGTACACGTAGGGAGGTTCGCCGGGAAGCGGGGGATGCGGCTGGTCGATGTACGGCAGGTCGGAGAGGACGGCGTTCACGTTGACCGCGATCGCGACGACGGCGCTGAGGACGAGCACCCAGTAAGTCGACCTGAGCGAGCGCATCTTGATCCACTCGGCGGCGAGCAGGTCGGTGAACCCGGCCGCCGCGGGTTCGGCCGCCTGCTCGAACTGCCGGGCGCCGGACGGGGCCAGTGGGCTCATCGGGGTTCTCCTGCGAGGTATTCGACGCTGTCGGCGGTGAGGGACATGAACGCCGACTCCAAGGACGAGGTGTGGGCGGCCAGTTCGTGCAGCACGATGCGGTGCCGGTGGGCGAGGTCGCCGATCCGGGCGGCCGTCAGGCCGGTGACGCTGACGGCCGGGCCGCCCTCCCGTTGCACCGACGCACCCTCCGCGACCAGTACGGCCTCCAGGGCCGCCGGGTCGGGGGTGTGGACCGTCACGCCCCGGGAGGCGTGCCGTGCCGAGAACTCCGCCAGGCTCGCGTCGGCGATCAGACGGCCCCGGCCGATGACGATGATCCGGTCGGCGGTGTGCTCCATCTCGGCCATCATGTGGCTGGAGACCAGGACGGTGCGGCCCTCGGATGCCAGCTTCCTGAACAGCCCGCGCACCCACAGCACGCCCTCGGGATCGAGGCCGTTCAGGGGCTCGTCGAACAGCAGCACCGGCGGATCACCGAGCAGGGCGCCCGCGATGCCGAGGCGCTGCTTCATCCCGAGGGAGAACCCGCCGATCCGGCGGCCCGCGGCCTTGGTCAGCCCGACGTCCCGCAGGACCGCGTCCACCCGGGACGGGGGGATGCGGTTGCCGCGGGCCAGGGCGGCCAGGTGGGCCCGCGCGCTCCGCCCACCGTGCACGTCCTGGGCGTCCAACAGCGCGCCGACGTGGCGCAGTCCGCGCGGGCGCCGGGTGAAGGGAACCCCGTCCACGGTGACGGTCCCGGAGGTGGGCGCGTTCAGGCCCAGGATCATCCGCAAGGTGGTGGACTTGCCGGCGCCGTTGGGGCCGAGGAAGCCCGTCACCAGGCCCGGTTCCACGGTGAAGGTCAGGTCGTCGACGGCGACGGTGTCGCCGTACCGCTTGGTCAGCCGAGTCGATTCGATCACGGGGTCCACGCTGCCGGTACGGGTACGGACCGCGCGTCGGCCGGTGGTTCACAGTGCGGAGCCCGCCGGTGGCCCGGGGGATTAGGCCCGTGGGCCAATGCCCCGGCGGGCGGGCGCGGATACGATCGGCCGATGACCGCCACCCCTCGCCCACCCCTGCTCAGACGCGTGCCACCGGGTGCGTGGGTGGGTGCCTTCTGGGTGGCTCTCATCCTCGTGCGCATGCTGCAACGGCCGAACGAGCTCCGCCACCTGGTCCAGTACCACGGCAACATCGAGGACGCCCCGCTCCTGGTCACCGCCGTCGTCACGACCCTGGGCGCACTGCTGCTGTTCCGGGCGCCCCTGGCGGCCGTGGCCGTCGCGCTCGCGGGCTCCGTGTTCGCGCTCGGGATGGCGGTGCGCGAGACGACCTTCGTCCTGTTCCTGCTGGCCGACGCGGCCGTGGGCTACACCGCCGCCACCCGCCCGCGGCGGGTCTCGGTGCCCGCCGCCCTGCTCTGCGTCGCCACGCTCGCGGGCTACGCGGCCTGGCAACTGGCCCGCGGAAACTTCTTCAACCCCACGGCACCCGCCGGGCTCGCGTCGACCGTCGTCATCGCCTGGCTGGTCGGCAACACGATCCGTCAGAACCGGGCGCACGCCGACACGGTGCGCGCCCAGGCCACACGACAGGCGGTCACCGCCGAACGGCTGCGGATCGCCCGCGAACTGCACGACATGGTCGCCCACAACATCGGCATCATCACCATCCAGGCCGGCGTGGGCAGCCGGGTCATGGACACCCAGCCCGCCGAGACGCGCAAGGCGCTCGACGCCATCGAGGCCACCGGCAGGGAGACCCTCGCCGGCCTGCGGCGGATGCTCGGCGCCCTGCGCAAGGGCGAGGAGGAGGTGGCGCCGCTGGATCCGGTACCCGGCCTCGCCGCCCTCGACCAGCTGGTCGGGCGCAGCGCGGCCGCTGGTGTCCGGGTCGACGTCCGCAGGCTGGGGGAGCGGCGCGAACTGCCCCCGGACGTCGACCTGGCGGCCTTCCGCATCGTCCAGGAAGCGGTCACCAACGTGGTGCGGCACTCCGGCACCCGGGACTGCACCGTCACGGTCGACCACCGCCCCGGCGAGCTGGCCGTCGACGTGCTCGACCGCGGCCGCGGGGGCAGCGCAGGGGCCTCCGGCTACGGCATCGTCGGCATGCGGGAGCGAGTCGGCCTGCTGCACGGCGAGTTCAGCGCCGGTCCGCTCCCGGACGGAGGCTTCCGCGTGGCGGCCGTGCTGCCGATACCGGTGGAGGCGGCACGATGATCCGGGTGGTGCTGGTCGACGACCAGCCGCTGATCCGTACGGGCCTGCGCGTCCTCATCGCCGACACCCCCGACCTGGAGGTGGTCGGGGAGGCGGGCAACGGCGCCGATGCCGTGGAACTGGTGGCCCGGCTGCGGCCGGACGTCGCCATCATGGACGTCCGGATGCCCGGAACGGACGGGATCGAGGCCACCCGCCGGATCGGTGCGGAGTCCTCGTCGACCGGGGTGACGACCCGCGTGCTGATCCTCACCACCTTCGACGACGACGAGTACGTCTACGGCGCGCTCCGCGCCGGCGCGAGCGGCTTCCTCGTCAAGGACATGCCCCTGGAGTCCATCCTCGACGGGGTCCGCGTCGTCGCCGCCGGGGACGCCCTCATCGCGCCGAGCGTCACGCGCCGTCTCATCGAGGAGTTCGCGGCGCGGCCCGATCCCTCCCCCGGTGCCCGGCCGGGCGGCTCCCCGGGAGCGCGGCGGGTGGCCGCGGGCGGCATCACGGACCGGGAGCGCGAGGTCCTGACCCTGGTCGGCCGCGGCCTGTCCAACGCGGAGATCGCCGGGGAGCTCACCATCAGCGTGGCCACCGCCAAGGCCCACCTCGCGCGGCTCTTCACCAAACTCGGCGCGCGCGACCGGGTCCAGCTCGTGATCCTCGCCTACGAGTTCGGCCTGGTCGCGCCCCCGGGCTGAGGGGTGACCAACCCCGTCCCGTAGGCCGCGATCACCGCCCGGGCGCGGTCGCGGAGGCGGAGCTTGGCGAGGATGCGGGCGACGTGCGTCTTCGCCGTGGCCTCGCTGACGTGGAAGCGGCCGGCCAGTTAGGCGTTGCCGAGGCCGCGCGCCAGGGCTTCGAGGAACTCCACTACCCGCGGGGTGAGCGCGGACAGGTCCCGGTGGAGGGGAGCGGCGCGGTCGTCGGCGGAGGCGAAGCGTTCGACCAGCCGCCGGGTGATGGCCGGGGCCGGCAGGGCGTCGCCGGAGCGCACCAGCCGGACCGCTGCCGCCAGGTGCTCGGGGGTGACGTCCTTCAGCAGGAATCCGCTCGCCCCGGGCGCTGAGGGCGGCGTACACGTACCGGTCGAGGTCATAGGTGGTGAGGATGACGATCCGGGGCGCCGGGCCCTCGTGTTCCAGGATGCGGCGCGTGGCCTCCAGCCCGTCGGTGCCGGGCATCCGGACGTCCATCAGGACCACGTCGGGCCGGATGCGCCGGACCACGGCGACCGCCTCTTCGCCGTCGGCGGCGAGGATCATCCGGAAACCGGTACGGACCAGGGCCTGGTCGTCGACGATCACCACGCCCGGCGCCGACCATACGATGGTGTCCGGCCGCCGGTTCGGACGCCGGACGCTATGTCGAGGACCTGAACGCCGCGTTGAAGCCGCTCGGCGCGGAGGCGCAGGCGGCCGGGCCGGGCCGTCGGCACCACGATCCCGCCGGCGGACGTGGACGTCTACGGCCTCGTGCTGGTGGGGGCGTTGGCGCTGGCGGGGGTGCTGATCGCGGTGGCCACTACGGGCGGAGTGAGCCGGGCCGGCCCGAGCGGCCCGGCCGGGTCCGGACCGGCGGGGTCCGGACCGGCTCGCTCCGGACCGGCTCGCTCCGGACCGGGGTCAGGACTTGGGAACGGTGTTGATGTGGCTGGTTCCGGCGCTGTAGAAGCCGTCCACCGTTTTCTGGACGTCGGCCTGGGAAACCGCCTCACCGGCCTTGTAGTAGAACCAGTTGACTTTCATGTTCCACGTGCGCGAACCACCGGTGAAGGGAAGGTCGATGAACCAGTTGCTGAAATGCATGTCCACCTTCTCGCGCGGGACGTATTTGCCGGAGCTGGTGAACAGATCCTTGCCGTCCAGCGAATAGGTGGCCTTTCCGTCCATGAAAGTGATCATCATGATGTGCCAGCCCTCGAGGCGCTGCTTCTTGAGCGCGCGGGTGACCCGGTCCGGCGGATCGGCCTTGAACCAGCTCGTGGTGTCGAGCTGCGGACCCACCGAACCCCAGCCGCCGTTCGGCAGGTACTCGTAGTCGAGTTCGCTGTAGTTCGGCGAGGAGTCCGAGGCGGAAATGGGGAAGAAGGTCTCGACGACGTGGTCGCCGTTGCGACCGCTGACGGGCTTGTCGCTCAGGTAGACCCGAGCGGCATAGGTTCCCGTGAAGAGGGGGGTTCCGGTCGTCTGAATCTCGACCTGCTTGGTGCCCTGCTTGGTGCCGTCGGTGGAGGACTGCAGCTGAAGGGCCCTGCCGCCCTGGGCGGTCGCGTCGGAAGGGAAGCTGGCGCCGGCGGAAGTCCAGGTGTCCTTGATCCCCGGGCCGCCCCCACCGGTACGGACCTCCCAGCCGTTGGCCTTGAGCGCGGGGTCGTCGGGGCCGCTGTAGCGGAAGTCGTCGAACAGGGTTCCGGGCGGTCCGGACGGGGTCGGCGAAGCGCTCTTGGCGGGCGCGGCGTCATCGCGGCCGGGGCCGCCGGAGCCGCTGGTGCACGCGGCCAGTACGCACAGGAGGGCGGGCAGCGTGAGCGCGGTCCACGCGCGGCGACGAGAGGTGCGGCGGGGGTGACTCACACGAGCTCCTTGGGGCGTAGAGGCGGTACCTGGACACGCCCTGACATGAGGATCAATGGCTGATCACATGAGGTGGTCATCCTAAGGTTCGCGGCGACCTGCTCGACCCCGGGTCGCCGCGGTCCCGGCGAAACGGTTCCGCCGGACACGCAGTGATCAGTACCCGACAACCGTGCGTGTAGATATACCGACTGGTACCACCAATTGGTATTCCAATCCGATTACGACACCGGAGCAGATGGCGTTAAAAGGGCACATCGGGCCCAAGTCGATTCCGGCCAGTGCACTAGCGTTCGCCCTGCCATCCCGCGGTCTACGTACCCTGCACTGAAAGGCCCCGCAAGGTGCGATCAGCCCCTCCTTCCACCGCACGCGGACCGGCACACCCGGCACACCCGGAACGTCCGGCACAGCCTGAAATGTCAGAGTCGGGTTTCGGCGACCCCGCTCCCGCACCGGTCTTCGTCGACCAGTCGGGTCTGCGCGGCCGTCTGCTGCGGGGTCTCGGCTGGCCCGTCTCCGTGGTCGGCGCGGTCCTGGCGGTCGCCATGGGCAGCAGCCTGATCGGCATGCAGGCGGACGCCCCGGCGATGAGCATCCCCGTACAACCCTCGCGGTCGCCCGCCCCGCCCGTGCCGTCGGCCACCCCGTCGGGGCCGGCAGGGCCGGCAGGGCCGGCAGCGCCCTCGGGGTCGCCCTCGCCCCGGACGGCCACACCCTCCGCGACACCCGCGACGAAGCCCTCGGGCGCCACGCCGAAGCCCTCGGCCGGCACACCGAAGCCGTCGGCCGCTCCGTCGAAGTCCTCGGCCGCCACGCCGAAACCCCCGGCCGCACGCACGGCGAAGCCCACGCCGAGCGCGCCGAAGCCCATGGCCGACCCACAGACCCCCACGGCCACCGCGCCGTCCGGTGTGGGCCCTTCGGGTCCGTCGGCCAAGAACCCCTGATCGTCCGCACCACCCATCTCCAGGAGCGTCATTGTCCCGCCATCAGCGCCGCCGGCAATCCCTGCTGAGGCCGCGCCGACTGGCCGCGCCGCCGCTGCGCTTCTTCATGCCGCTGTCCCTGCTGGCGTGCCTGCTCGCGCTTCTCGTGCTGCGCGGCCTCGCCACCAACGAGGCTTTCCACGACGACCGGATCGCGATCTCGGTCGACAAGACGACCGTGCCGCAGCACCTGCTCAAGGGTGGTCCGGTCATCGACGCGCGCGGCAGCAAGAACGAGCAGCCCGTGAGCTATCACATCCCCGACCGCACCGTGGTCCTGAGCTTCGACGACGGTCCCTCGCCGCAGTGGACTCCGAAGATCCTCGAGGTGCTCGCGCGCCACGACGTCCGTGCGGACTTCTTCGTGACCGGTGCCATGACCACGCGCAACCCGGAGCTGATCCGGCAGATCGTCGCGGGCGGCCACGAACTGGGCGTGCACACCTTCACCCACCCCGACCTGGTGTACCAGTCCCACACCCGGATCAGCTGGGAACTGGCGCAGACGCAGCTGGCGCTGGCCGGGGTCGCGGGCGTCCACAGCGCGCTGTTCCGCCCGCCGTACTCCTCCGACGCCTCGGCGATGGACGACTGGAACTACCCGGTCATCAAGTACGTGGGCGCGCGCGGCTACCTCACCGCCTTCATCGACCGGGACACCGACGACTGGAAGCGTCCCGGTGTCGAGGAGATCGTCAAGGCGGCGATGCCGGCCACGCCCGGTGCGGGCGAGCTGATCCTGCTCCACGACGCGGGTGGCGACCGTACCCAGACCATCGAGGCGCTCGAGCAGATCATCGTCAAACTCCAGGGCCAGGGCTACCGCTTCACCACCATCTCCGACGCGCTCGGCGCCTCCAGCGCCACCGTGCCGGTGACCGGATTCCAGCTGTGGGCGGGCAAGGGATACATCTGGGCCACCCAGGTCGCCGTGCACACCCTGCCGGTCCTGGTCGGGCTGCTGGCCCTCGTCGGCTTCCTCAACTTCGGCCGGTTCGGGCTGATGCTCATCCTCGCGCCGATGCACGCCCGCCGCGCCAAGCGGCGGGACGCCTGGGGAACGCCCGTCACCGAAACGGTCACGGTCCTGGTCCCGGCGTACAACGAGCGCGAGTGCATAGCCAACACCCTCAACTCGCTGGCCGTCAGTGACTATCCGATCGAGGTCATCGTCATCGACGACGGCTCCTCGGACGGCACCGCGGACATAGTCGAGGCGATGAACCTGCCGTTCGTCCGGCTGATCCGCAAGGCCAACGGCGGCAAGTCCAGCGCTCTCAACACCGGTATCGCGGCCGCCTCGCACGAGATCATCGTGATGATGGACGGCGACACCGTCTTCGAGCCGTCCACCGTGCGCGAGCTGGTCCAGCCGTTCGGAGACGCGACGATCGGCGCGGTCGCGGGCAACGCCAAGGTCGGCAACCGCGACAGCCTGATCGGCGCCTGGCAGCACATCGAGTACGTCCTCGGCCACAACCTGGACCGCCGGATGTACGACATGCTGGGCGTCATCCAGACCATCCCCGGCGCGGTCGGCGCCTTCCGCAAGGAGGCCCTGCGGCGCGTCGGCGGGATGAGCGACGACACCCTCGCCGAGGACACCGACATCACCATCGCGGTGCTCTGCGACGGCTGGCGGATCGTCTACGCCGAGGAGGCCCGCGCCTGGACCGAGGCTCCCGCCAGCCTTCAGCAGCTCTGGTCCCAGCGGTACCGCTGGAGCTACGGCAGCATGCAGGCGATGTGGAAGCACCGCGCCGCGGTGACCTCCCGCGGCCCGGCCGGGCGCTTCGGCCGCATAGGGCTGCCGCTCGTCGTGCTGTTCGGCGTGATCGCCCCGCTGCTGGCGCCGCTGGTCGACCTGTTCCTGCTGTACGGCGTGTTCTTCGGGGACGCCGGGATCACGCTCACCAGCTGGGGCGGCTTCATCCTGCTCCAGGCCGTGCTGTCCTGGTACGCCTTCCATCTCGACCGCGAGAAGCCCTGGTACCTGATCAGCCTGCCGATCCAGCAGCTGGTCTACCGGCAGCTCATGTACATCGTTCTGCTGCAGTCCGCGATCACGGCGATGACCGGTGGTCGACTGCGCTGGCAGAAGCTCCGGCGCACCGGCGAGGTCGCTGTACCCGTGGAGGCCTGACCGTGACCGGATACACCGACCTCGGGCGCAACCAGGAAACCGTCCAGTTGAGGGTTCCCGCCATCGTGCGGCAGCGCTGGGAGGCGGAGTGGGAGCCCGAGCCGAGTCCGGAACCGCAGCCCGATGCGCAGCCGGAGTCCAAGGCGCCGTCCGCCCGGAAGGGCGGCCGGGACCGCTACCTCGACCTGCTGCGCGCGCTGGCCCTGGTGCGCGTGATGCTCTACCACAACTTCGGCTGGTTCTGGCTGCCCCTCGTCTTCCCGTCGATGGGCGTGATGTTCGCGCTGGCCGGCTCGCTGATGGCCCGCTCGCTCAGCCGCCCCGCCCTCGGCGTGATCCGCGGCCGACTGCGCCGGCTGCTGCCACCGATGTGGCTGTTCGGCGTCGTCCTGATCACCCTCCAGCTCCTCGACGGCTGGGGTCCCGACTCCGAGGGCCACCCCACCTGGTGGTGGACCAAGATGGCGTTCTGGATCCTGCCGTTCAGCACGCCGCCGTTCGCGGAAGACCTGCCCGGGTTCGGCCGCGTGGAGAGCGGCTGGGCCCTGCAGATCACCGTCCCGCTCTGGTACCTCCGGGCCTACCTCTGGTACGTACTGCTCTCACCGCTGATGCTCCGCGCGCTGCGACGGCTTCCGTGGGTGACGCTGTTCAGCCCCCTGGCGGTGCTGATCGTCATGAACTCGTTCTTCGCCGACCAGGAGTTCGTCTACGGCCGGGTCTGGGAGACCGCCAACGACTTCGCCATGTTCGGCTCCTGCTGGCTCCTCGGCATGGCCCACCAGGAAGGGCTGCTCAAGAGGATCCCGCAGTACATCCTGCCGTCCATCGCGCCGCTCGTCATGGTGGCCGGACTCTGGTACCTGCAGACCCGGCCGGTCGACCCGACCGTGCCGACGGACATCGAAGCCTGGCCGATCGCCCAGGCCCTGTGGTCCTTGGGCTTCGTCGCCATCCTGCTCCACGTCAGTCCTTCCTGGGAGCAGTGGCCCAGAGTGCTGGAACGCTGGAACGGCCTGGTCAGCCTGCTCAACTCGCGCGCGGTCAGCGTCTACCTGTGGCACCAGGTGGCGCTGGTGGCCGCGATCCCGCTGATCGACCCCCTCTGGAGCGTCCCCTTCTTCTACGAGAACTTCCAGTGGCTGCTGGCCAGCCAGTGGTTCACCCTGCTGGTGGCGATCCCGCTGGTCGGCCTGCTGGTCCTGACGTTCGGCTGGGTCGAAGACGTGGCCGCCAAACGCGCACCGCGGCTCCTGCCGTACCCCCGTCGCCAACGGGGCAGGCGCCGGTCCACCGACTGACGGAGCTCCGGCGGGAAGAGGCGGTCTGGGGGGTGTCCGCGAAGTCCCGCCTGCCCCGCGGCGCCTGGCACGCGCTCTCGGCGCACCGGGCGAAATCCCGAGGACGTCCAGTACGCGGGCTTCCGCCCGGCACACCGAGAGCACGCACCAGACGCCGCGGGGCCGCCCTTCGGGCGGCCGGCGGGACTTCGCGGACACCCCCTAGGGGCCGTTCCGGAGCGATCCGGAGCGGCCCCTTCTCGCTGTGGTGCGTCAGCGGGCGGCGCCCCGCGGGACGGCGAAGTCGGTCAGCCGGGCCGAGCCCGGCGCGAGCTCCCGCCAGGAACCGGGGCAGGCGAGCACCGCGATCGCGGACGTCGGGAACTTCTCCGACAGGCGCGCGATCGCTTCGGCCTCCGCGGCGCCCACGGCATCCCGCGCGAGGCTGAGGGCCAGCTCCTCCAGGCCCGGATTGTGGCCGACGAGCAGCAGCGTCCCCACCTCCTGCGGCACTTCGGACACCACCTCCAGCAGCTCCTCCGGCTCGGCGGCGTACACCCGCTCGTCGAAGCGCACCGGGACCTCGACGCCGAGCTGTGCGGCCGCCAGTGCCCAGGTCTCCCGGGTCCGCCGGGCGGTGGAACAGATGACCAGGGCCGGCAGGCAGCCGGTGTCGCGCAGCCAGCGGCCCGCCGCGGGCGCGTCCCGCAGACCGCGCGGGCCGAGCGGCCGCTCGTGGTCCGCGACGTCGGGCCAGGCGGACTTGGCGTGGCGCAGCAGCACCAGGCGGGCGGCGGACGGCGCGCTCATGATCTCAGCCTCATCGCCCCAGCCTCCCACGGTCCACCGCCCGGGACGTACGGCGGTGCGTCGAGCTCCACCCATACGCACTTTCCGCCGCCCACCGGCTCCGAGCCCCACTTCCGGGCCAGCCGTTCCACGATGACCAGCCCGTGGCCTCCCGGCCGTGCCGGGTCCGACGGGCGCCTGACGGCCGGCGCGACGGGGCTCGCGTCGGTGACCTCGATGCGCAGCCCCCCGGCGGTGCGGCGCAGGAGGAGCGAACTCGGCCCGCCCGCGTGCATGCAGGCATTGGCCACGACTTCGGACACCAGCAGCAGGGCATCATCCGCGGTCTCGTCCCGGAGGCCGTGCTCACGGGGGTTCTCCCCCTCCGGCAGCCACCGCCACTCGGTCAGGGCGGCGCGGGTGAAATCCCGGCAGCGGCCGACGACGTCCGTGGTGCCGTGCAGCACCAGACGCCGGGTCTGTTCCGGTGGCCGGTGCTCACTCATCGTGCTCCTCCGTTACGCGCGCTGATGACGTGCCAGCGCCGCATCCACATCGGGATGCAGCGGGAACAGTCCGGCCACGCCCGTGATGTGCAACATGCGTTCGATCGGCTGGTGGAGGCCGATCAGTTCGAGACTGCCACCCGACTCCCGGACCGCGAGCCGGCCGTGCAACAACACGTTCAATCCCGTGGAGTCGCAGAAGTCCAGCCCGCTGAAATCGAGGAGCAGCCGCTGCCCGCCGCCCGCCCGGGCGGCTTCGAGAGCCGCCCGCAAGGGTTCGGCGGTGCTGTGGTCGAGCTCGCCCGCCAACGCCAGGACGGTGGCTCCCTCGACGGGCCGTACTTCGACCGCGAAGCGTCCGCCGTCCGCCGTGGCCATCGCGCACCCCTTTCCCGCGGGTTCCTCACACGGGCTCGTCTTCCGGATACGTCGCGCGCCTACCCCCTCACACGCCACCGAACCGTGACACTAGGGGCGCCAGCGCCCGGTCACATGTGGGGCTGGTTGTAGTACCGGGCGAACTGCTCGAGGTAGGTGGGCCCGCCGCCGTACTTGGCCCGGTCGAACTCGGGAGCGTTCTTGATCTGCTCCTTGCTCCGGTCGACGTAGACCTTCTCCTCGACGGTGTCGATGCGCTTGATCGTGCCGGCCGGGAGCAGTACGTGCTTGCCGAAGATCCAGACACCGGTGTCGACGACGATGTGGGACGCTCCGACGTCCTCGGAGTGCTTGTCGATCTTCCCGATGCTGCCGTCGGTGGCCTCGACCTTGTATCCGACGAGGTCGATCCCCTTCTGATATCCGGCGTCCTGGTGGTAGCCCCAGATCTCTTCCGTGCTCATGGCGCGTCCCCTTCCGTGTGAGGCGACGGTCGCCTTCCGTGCGAGGCGACGGTCGTCGCCGTCCCACAGGCGTCTCCCCAGAAAGCGCGCGGGCACGCACGGCGGGCTCCGTCCGGCCGGTACGCGGGAGGTTTTCCGCCCAGGTGTCCGGGCAGGGGCGATATGAGACCCGGGAGGCGATGTCGCATGACCGAAGGCGCGATCCCCTACCTTCCCCCGGCTCGGGTCACCGTGCTCGGGGTGTGCCCCGCCGACCCGCCGTTCCGCATCGTGGAGATCGACGGCCAGGTGGCGAGCACCGCCAGGTCGATGACGGACGTGGTCCTGACCGCGGCGGCCGCCGGCATCACGATCCACGACCTCGACGACCCGGAGGAGGTCCGCTGGGTCGGAGGCGGGAGGTTTCACTGGACCGGGTGAGCGCGGGTGCTACATGGGGTCCATGGTTCCGCTGCCCGGGCCGTTCTCCTGCTCGCTCTTCTTCCGGATGTGCAGGGCCTTCTCGATGAGCCGCTGCCGCTCCGCCGGATCCGTCGCGCGCTGCGACGCCTGCTCCAGTTCCTGGGCCTTGTCACGCATCTGCCGGGCCCGCTCGCTCGGCTGGCTCTCGTTGATCATGAGCGATCCCTCGCTTCGGAGAATGCGGTACTCCTGCGGTAGTGGGTCCTCCCAGCCAATCAGCACGGCACCGCACCCGCCACCGCGGCTCCCGGGACGAGGAGCAGCCGTCAGCGGAATTCCGGTACGAAGGGGAGCCAGTCCCTGTCCGGAGCGGAGGGGATCACCGTGTAGCTGGCCTGGGGAAGCTCGTTCCAGACGCCGGGGAGGTCCCCCAGGGGTTCGGAGACCACGATGCGCGACACGTCGGAGATCTCGCGGAGGTACTCCACCTCGGGGTGGAGGTGGCGGACGGTCTCGGCTCGGCTGCTGTAGAAGAGCGAGCGGGCCGCACCCCCGCTGGAGTAGCGGAAGGCCCAGAGGTACTCGCCGTCGCTGATCGCCAGCGTCATCTGGAGCGGTTCCGCGATGCCGTGCTCCTTGCCGAGGCGCTCCACGAGCCCGGCCATCCGGGCCACGGCGCCCGGGACGTCCTGGTCGAGCCCGAAGGTGACCGCCAGGTAGAACATCACCTCGGAGTCGGTGGACCCCTCGATGGCCGGGAAGAGGGCCGGGTCGACGGCCAGGCAGAGGTCCCGCTGCAGCCGGGGGAAGTCCGCGATGGACCCGTTGTGCATCCACAGCCACCGGCCGTGGCGGAAGGGGTGGCAGTTGGTCTGCTGGATGGCCGAGCCCGTCGAGGCGCGCACGTGTGCGAAGAACAGGTGTGAGCTGACGTGCGCGGCGAGCTCGCGCAGGTTGCGGTTGTTCCAGGCCGGGGCGATGTCCCGGAAGACGGCCGGTGTGCCGTCCCCGTTTCCGGCGGTTGCGCTGTACCAGCCGATGCCGAAACCGTCGCCGTTGGTCGTCTCGACGCCCATACGGGCGTGCAGGCTCTGGTTGATCAGCGAGTGCTCCGGACGGTAGAGCACGGCGTCGAGCAGCATGGACGAGCCCGAGTAGGCGAGCCACCGGCACATGCGCACCATCCCCTTCGCGGCCTCATCCGAGCGTAACCCCACGACCTGCGCACCCGGGGTTTGCCGCCGGGCCGGCTGGAAAGACGCCGGGTACGGAGGTGCAACCATGACCCGGCGAGTGCACGAGGTGATGACCGGCAATCCGGTGACCGTCGAAAAGCTGACGTCCCTGGCGGAAGCCGCCAGGGTGATGCGGGACGCGGACATCGGGGACGTCCTGGTCGTCGACGACGGTCGGCTCCACGGCATCCTGACCGACCGGGACCTCGTCATCCGGGCCGTGGCCGACAACCGGGATCCCGCCGAGACGACGGTGCAGGCGGTCTGCACCCCCGCACCGGTGACCGTAGGGCCCGACGACTACGTGGACCAGGCCGCCGATCTCATGCGGCGGCACGCGCTGCGGCGCCTGCCCGTGCAATCCGAGGACGGCGAGCTCGTCGGCGTCGTCACGCTGGGAGACCTCACGGTGGAACGCGACCCAGGGTCCACCCTCGCGGCCATCTCGGCCGCGGAGCCCGACACCTGAGACGCGCGCGGTCAGTCGCGCGAGGTGCGGTCCGTCGCCGGGTAGGCGAGGGGCTGGGCCGCGAGCGGTTCCCCGGCGTCGCGGAAGGCCAGGGCCACCGATGCGGCGAGGGCCGCGCCCGCGCTGTCGCCCGCGAGGGCCAGCCGGTCGCGCCGGCCGCCGTACCGGTCGATGTGGCCGGCCGTCCTCCGGGCCGCGGCCAGGCAGTCTTCGTACGCGGCCGGGAACGCGTGCTCGGGGAGCCGCCGGTAGTGCACGGCGACCACGACGGACCCGAGATCGCGGCAGAGGCGGCGGGCGACGTGGTCGTGGGTGTCGAGGTCTCCCACGATCCAGCCGCCGCCGTGGAAGAAGACGACGGTCGCGGTGGCCCCGTCGACTGCGGCCCCGCCGACGGCAGCCCCCTCGACGGCGGGCCGGTAGACCCGCACCGGTACGGGACCGGCGGGGCCCGGGACCGTCTCGTCCGCCACGGATCCGACGCCGATCGGTGTTCTCGGCGCCACCGCGGCATTCGCGTGCCGCTCCCGTTCCCGGAGTTCCGCCGGGTCGGCCGTGAGGATGCGCTCCCTCGGGCCCGCCGGGACCTGCGAGAGGAGCGCTGCGACGGACGGGTCCAGGGGCATGGCGAAAGGCCTTCCGGGTCGTGCGGGCAGGATCGTCAGGACGGCCGGTCAGGATCCCGCCCGCTCAGCCCGACCGCCCGGTCCAGCAGCGGGGCGTCGTCCGGTACCGGGACGACGGGGCCGAAGATGTCCCCGCGGCTGCCCTCCTCCTCGGCCGCGGCCACGAGGAAGCCGTACGAGGTCTCCAGCGCGGCCTGATCGGGTGCGTACGCCTGGCCGGTCGCCCGAGCCAGGTCCCAGCCGTGGATGACCAGTTCGTTCACGGCCACCAGCCCCGCGATCTCGCCCGGCAGGTCCACGCCGCCCGCACGGGTCATGCCGGTCCAGGCGGCCGGATCCGTCCAGGCCTCGGCCAGCTCGCCGAGGACGCGGGGGAGTTCCCCGCGCCAGTCGGCGGGGAGGGTGGGCACGGCCGTGCCGGGGGCCGTGTCCGTCGTGGGGCCCAGGTCCTTGCGGCCGGCGTCGCGGAACGCGACGGCCAGGCCGCAGAGGTGGCCGAGCAGGTTGCCGACCGCGTAGTCGGGGCAGGGCGTCGGGTCGGCGAGCCGGGCGTCGGGAACGCCCGCCGCGAGGCGGGCCACGATCCGGGCCTGCGGTCCGAGGTCGAGCAGTGTCGTATCGGTCATGTGCCGCTCCTTCGGGGCAAGGGTCTGGAGGGTGGACCGGCGGCGGCGCCCGAACTCATCGCCACACGGGCGGGGCGTCCGCGCGGCCGACCGCACGGGCAGCCGCGGCCCGGGAGGGGAGCGAACCCCTCCCGGGCCGCGGGGCACCCGCTCAGGGGCAGCTGATGCGGGCGTCGCCCGGGTCGGTGGTGCAGGTGTCGGTGCCCGTGCCGCCGTTGGCGGTGTCGTTGGCCGCGACGCCGTCGGTGGTGGTCAGGCGGTCGTTGCCGTAGTAGCCCGTGAGGGTGTCGTTGCCCGGGCCGCCGTTGAGGGTGTCGTCGCCGAAGCCCCCGTCGATGTTGTCGTTGCCGGGCCCGCCGTGGACGGTGTCGTTGCCGTAGCTCGAGCGGATGGTGTCGTTGCCGCTGAGGCCGCAGATGACGTCGTTGGAGTAGCCGCCGTTGAGGGTGTCCGTCCCGCTGGTGCCGATGATCGTGCAGCCGCGGGAGTTGTTCACCGAGGTCGACGCGCCGGCACTGTCGTCGGCCGGGTTCGGGTCCTGGGGCGTGGCGGTGGCGGATGCGCTGTTCGTCAGGGTGCCGGTGGCACGCGGTTCGGCCGTCACCGTGACCGTGGCGCTCGCGCCCGGTGCGAGGCTGCCGAGGGCGCAGGTCGCGCGGGTCGCCGTGGCCGTCGTGCAGGTGCCCTGGGAGGGGACGGCCGACAGGAGGGTGCCGCCGGCTCCGGAGAGGGTGTCGGTGAGCGTCACGCCCGTCGCGGTCGCCGTGGACGTCGAGGCGTTGGTGACCCGGACCGTGTACGAGGCCTGGTCGCCGATGCTCACCGTCGTCGTGCCGGTGTTGGTCACCGACAGGTCGGCCGCCGGAGGGGGCGGAGGCGGGGTGCTGCCGCCGCCTTCGTAGCGGGCGATGCCGAAGGCGCCCAGCCCGGCCGGCCCCGCGGCCACGATCTTCCCGTCGGGCTGCACGAGCAGTCCGCGGATCTCTTCCCCGCCCAGCATGCCGGTGTACACCCGGCCGTCACCGCCGCCGAAGCCGGTGTCCAGGCTGCCGCTCGGCAGGTAGCGGGCGAGGGCGAAGTCGGAGGCCTCCTGGCTGTCCGGGTCGTCGGCCGTGCCGCCGACGAGGATCTTGCCGTCCTGCTGGAGGGTCATGTCGTACGCGACCGCCGTACTGAGGGGCC
This sequence comes from Streptomyces stoeckheimensis, assembly GCF_045822005.1. NCBI lineage: Bacteria > Bacillati > Actinomycetota > Actinomycetes > Kitasatosporales > Streptomycetaceae > Streptomyces > Streptomyces stoeckheimensis. Next base: position 7,637,437 of record NZ_CP169550.1, read on the forward strand.
AGACGTCGGTGACCCGGCCGCCCGTGCCGAAGGCGGCGTCGGGGCTGCCGCCGGAAGTGAACCGGGCCAGTGCGAAACCGGTGTTGGTCGACCCCGCGGCGACGACCGCGCCGTCGGACTGGACCGCCACGGCCCGGCCGAAGTCCGTACCGCCGAAGTCCGCGGTGGCCATGCCGTCGCCGCTGAAGGAGGTGTCGAGGCTGCCGTCGGACAGGTAGCGGGCCACTCCGAAGTCGAAGGCCGTGCTGCCCACGTAGCCCACCGCGACGAACCTGCCGTCCGCCTGGAGCGCCAGGCCGGTGGCCTGGCCGCCCGCGTCACCGGGGAAGGCGGGAGCGAAGCCCGCCACCACCGTGCCGTCCCCGCCGAAGGACGGGTCGGGGCTGCCGTTCGGGTTGAGGCGGGCCAGCGCGAAGCCCGCCCCACCGCTGAGGCCCACCGCGAGGATCTTGCCGTCCGGCTGGACGACCAGGTCGGCGGCCCCCGAGGCGCTGCCGAAGTCGTCGACGCGCACGAGGCCGGCCGAGCCGAAGCCCTGGTCGAGCGAGCCGTCGGTGTTGTAGCGGGCGACGGAGAAGAAGCAGCAGCCGCCACCCTCGTCCGGGACCTCCGTACGGCCGGCGACCACGATCTTGCCGTCGGAGGGCTGTACCGCCACCGCCTCGGCCTGGTCGTCACCTCCGAAATCGCTGGTCACCCGGCCGTCGCCGCCACCGAATCCGGTGTCGACGCCGCCGTCGGCGTTGTACCGGATCAGCGCCATGTCGAACGGGACGCCCGGCCCCGTGACGTGGCCGGCCACGACCAGCTTGCCGTCGCCCTGCCGGGCGACGTCCAGACCTTCGGCGTAGTCCCACGGTCCGCCGTCGTCCGGGAAGTACGTCTGGACCTTGCCGGAGCCGGCGAAGCTGGGGTCCGGGTCTCCCGGAGCCGCCAGCGCCGTACCGGGCAGCGCCAGGACCAGCGCGAGCGCGGCGGCCGTCGCGGCTGCCAGCACCGTGGCCGCCCGTCCACCGTTCCGGACGGGGCGGCGGCGCCCTTCGGGTGGGCTGGGGTGTGAGTGGATCATGGTCGTACGGACCTCCGAGTCGCGCCGGGGAACGAGCAGGCAGCAGCTTCGTGCCGGACGTGCGCCGGGCGGCCGAGGCGGGGCCGGGCCGAGCGCTCCGAGGGCGGGGATCCACCCCCGTAGGCGAACCGGCCGAAGCGGGCTCCGGCGCGGCGATGAGTCTGCGGCAGCCCGCAGGTCTACCCCTTGACGGAGACGACCGACTCACCTTGGAGCACGCCATGGGCCTCATCCACATCGAACTGTTCGCGACCCTCGACTTCGTGGGGCAGGCGCCCGGCGGCCCCGACGAGGACCCGGCGGGGTTCCCGTTCGGCGGCTGGCAGGCGCCCCTGCTGGACGAGGTCACGGGGGCGCAGATCGGCGCCGCTTACGAGGGCACGGACGCCCTGTTGCTCGGGCGGCGGACGTACGACATCTTCGCCGCCTACTGGCCCCACCAGGAGGGCGGCGAGGACGACGAGATCGCCACGACCTTCAACCGGGTCCCGAAGTACGTGGCCTCCCGCGGCAGGCCCGACCTCTCCTGGGCCGGGTCCGCGCACCTCGGCCCGGACCTGGCCGGAGCGGTGCGCGAGATCCGCGAGCGGCACGAGCACGTGAAGGTCGTGGGGAGCCTGAACCTCGTGCAGACCCTCCTGCGCGAGAAGCTCTTCGACCGTCTCGACCTCTGGGTGCACCCGATCGTGCTCGGCGTCGGGAAGAAGGTGTTCGACGACGGCGCGGTGCCCACGAACCTCGCTCTGCTCGCGCCCCCGGTCGCCGGTCCGAAGGGCACCGTGCACCTGCGGTACGGGCTCGCCGACGGCATTCCCGCGACGGGCGACATGAGCGCACCCGATCGCGGCGCCCCGAGCATCGGCTGAGACCGCCCCGGGTCCGGAGGCCGGACGGGCCCCGCGCCCTTCCCGTCGGGGCGCTGTATCCCCCGTACGCGGATACCCTGGTACATGTGATCGAGTCTGGACGGTCGCGGCTCCGCACGCGTCGCGGCCAGGGAAGACTTGTGCGGCTGTCGCCGGTCTTCCTGACCGTCGTCATCGCCAGCCTCGCGTACACCACGCCGCCGGAAATGGCCTTCAGCCGCCTCCTGCCCGCCGCGCCGGCCCTCGCCGCCGCCATGTGGCCGGTGCTCCCCACCGTCCTGCTCGGTACGGTCTGCCTCCTCCTGATGATCGGCCTCAGCCTCGTCTTCCCCGATCTGGGGACGTGGTGGACGGCCTCGGGGATCATCGCGGTGACCGTGGCCGCCGCCTACGGAAGCCACGTCCGGCTCCAGCGGGAGCGCACCCTCTTTCAGGTGCGGCTCGTGGCCGACGCGGCGCAGCAGGTGGTGCTGAGCCCCATGCCCCGCCGCATCGGCGGCATCGAGATCGAGTCGCTGTACCTCGCGGCCGCGGCGGAGGCCCGCATCGGCGGGGACTTCTACGAGGCCGTCGACACCCCGTTCGGGGTCAGGCTGCTCATCGGTGACGTGCGGGGCAAGGGACTCCCGGCCGTGGGGGCGGCCGCGGCGATCGTCAACGCCTTCCGGGAGGCGGCGTACGGGGAGGCCGACCTGGTCGACATCGCCCGCAGACTGGACGCCAGCAGCACCCGCTACAACGCGTCCTTTCCCCCCGAGGGGCCGATGGAACGCTTCGCCACGGCCCTCCTCGTCGAGATCCCGCACGGGGCCGCGCACATCGACGTCCTCAACTGCGGACACCCCCCGCCACTGATCCTGAACCGCGGCAAGCTCCGTGTCCTCGACTCGGCAGCCCCCTCCCCGCTGCTCAGCCTCGCCGAGCTGATCGGAGACGACTACACCGTCGACACCTTCGGCTTCGCCCCCGGCGACGTGCTGCTCCTGTACACCGACGGGATCGCCGAGGCCCGCGCCCGCGACGGCGAGTTCTTCCCGCTGACGGAGTGGATGCGCCGACAGCCCCCGGCGCCGCCCCGCGACCTGCTCACGGCCCTGCACCGCGATCTGCTCCGCTACAGCAGGGGACGCCTCGACGACGACATCGCGGCCCTGGCCGTACGCCTCTCCGAGTCCTGAGGAACGGCTCCAGGCCCCGCCCGGACTGAATTTGCGCACGGCGATCAGATTGCCGAAGGCGCGTGGCGTGCGTATCGGTCTCCCGGAGGGTCAGGCGTGCGTCGCGGCACCCCGCGCGCGCGGCAGCGGTGCACCGCTGAGCGGATTCGAACGGCCGGAACAGGCCCTCTTGACCGTGAAGTGCACCTGGAGCACTCCGGTCCACACGAGCGCCGAACCCAGCAGATGGAGCATCACCAAGAGCGAGGGCAGGGCCGTCAGCGACTGCACCAGCCCCACGAGGCCCTGGCCCAGCAGCACGGCCAGGAAGGCGACCGCCTTGCGGCGCGCGGCGCCGAAGCCGTCCTTGGGCAGGGCGGAGAGCAGGACTCCGGCCAGCACCAGGACCGTCCCGGCCAGCAGGCCGTGGATGACCGTCACGGCCGTCCAGTCGAAGGGCATCCGCGCCACGTCCGAGGAGTCGCCCGCGTGCGGACCCGAGCCGGTGGCGAGCGTGCCCACGAAGACCAGCAGGGCCGTCACCGCGACCAGGGCCACCGACAGCGACCGGACCCGCGCGACGGTCGGGGCGAAGTCGGCGCCGGCTCCGGCGCCGCCATCGGCATCCACATCGGAGTCGGCACCGGTGGCGGCATCGGCGTTCGCCGCGTGCCAGGTGTACACCGCGGCGGTGAGCAGCAGCGTGGCGGCGAGGAAGTGCGCGGCGACGATGTACGGGCTCAGCCGCATCCAGACGGTCACTCCGCCGACGACCGCGTTGAGCACGACGATCCAGAACTGCGCCCAGCCTCCGCGCAGCACCGCGGGCATCGGCTTTTCCTGGAGGCGCGCGGTAATGATGACCCAGCCCACCACGGCGCACAGCGCCCCGGTCAGGAGCCGGTTTCCGAATTCGATGGCGCCGTGCACCCCCATTTCCGCGGTGGGGGCCAGCGTTTCTCCCGTACACATGGGCCAATCGGTACAGCCGAGACCGGATCCGGTGACGCGGACGATTCCGCCGGTCACGATAATCGCGATACTTGCCACGACCGAACCCAGTGCGGCCACTCTGACGCTTCTCGCTCCGAGCGAGTACCTGTCGGCAAGCCATGAGAGGGGAGTGCGCACGATCAGCCTTTCCTCGAGCCGCATTTACGCGCCATGGGGCGGGAGCTCAGCGTACGCCGCGCGTTTACCCCGGCCTGACGGGGCGTCGCACACTCAAGGGGGTGACGGACCCGTGTGCCGCGGGCCTTCCTCAGATCACGGAGAGCAGGTCCACGACGAAGACGAGCGTGGAGCCCGCCGGGATCAACGGCGAGGGAGACTGCTTCCCGTAGCCGAGGCGCGGGGGGACGATGATCTCGCGCCGACCGCCGACCTTCATCCCCCGGATTCCCCGGTCCCAGCCCTTGATGACCCTGCCGCCGCCCACGGCGAACTTGAACGGTTCACCCCGGTCCCAGGAGGCGTCGAACTCCCTCCCGGACGCGAAGGTGACCCCGACGTAGTGAACCCGGACGACCCGGCCCGGCTTCGCTTCGGCCCCGTCCCCGACGACGAGGTCCCGGACGGTCAGCTCCTCGGGAGCCTCACCCGCCGGAAGCTCGATCTCGGGCTTCGTCAGTTCACTCATCGCAGCCTCATCACTCTGGTCGCTCCACGCAGCAGCCGATCACGCCACCGAGAACGCTGATCGACCGAAGTACATCAAACCCCACGGACCACGGCACGGCGCAACGGCAGGCCTTCCTGCTCGATCCGGCACGAGCGATGATCTCCACGAGGGAACGGCGAGAGGTGGATGGTCATGGGTGACCGGCGACCGAGACTGGTGCTCCTGTGCGGCCTTCCCGGTGCCGGGAAGACCACGGTGGCCAAGCGGTTGGAGCGGGAGCTGTCCGCCGTGCGGTTGTGCCCGGACGAGTGGCTCGCGGAGCTGGGCTTCGACCTCTTCGACGGCGAGGCTCGGGACCGCATCGAACGTAGCCTGTGGCGGCACGCGCAAGACCTGGCGCTCGCCGGAGCCGTGGTGATCCTGGAGAACGGGTTCTGGCAGCGTTCGGAACGGGACGAGGTGCGGCTCCGCGCTCGCGCGCTCGGGGTCGAGGTCGAACTGCGCTTCCTCGACGTGCCGATGGCGGAACTGGAGCGGCGCATCGGTCTGCGCAACCGGGAACCGGGCTCGGTCGTGTTGACGGGCGAGCTGCTCAGGGAGTGCCGGAGCCTGTTCGAGGCACCGACACCGGCCGAACTGGACCTGTTCGATCCGCCCCTGTCCTAGAGGTGGTGCGGGCTGCGGTGTGTACGGAGTCCAGGAACGCGGCGATCCGGGACGCTCCGGCGCGCCGTCAGGGGCCGCTACGGGGCGCGGTGGACGCGGGCGAGGACCAGGACCGTGTCGTCGGCCGGCGGCGTGGGCAGCAGGCTCGCCAGAATGTGGTCCGCCATCGCCTCCAACGGCCCCGATGCTCTGCCCAGTTCGGCACGCAGTGCGCCCAGACCGGCCTCGATGTCCCGGCCGCGCGCCTCGATGAGGCCGTCGGTGTACAGGGCGAGGGTCGCGTGCGCGGGGAGTTCGACCTCGGTCGTCCGGAAGGGGAGGCCGCCGACGCCGAGGGGGACTCCCAGGACTTCGTCGATGGTGTCCACCGTGCCGTCCAGCCGGAGCACCAGGGGCGGGGGATGGCCGGCACTGGCGATGCGGGCGCGGCCGTTCCTCGGGTCGTAGACGATGTACAGGCACGTCGCCAGCTCGATGCCGGCCTCCTGGGCGCACGCGTCGAGCTCGGTGAGCAGCTCGGCGGGCTCGCTGTCGTGCCTGGCCAGGGCCTTGGTGGTGATGCGCAGGCGGCCCATGGCCGCGGCGGCCGACACCCCGTGCCCCATCACGTCGCCCACCACGAGCACGACCCGGCCGTCGGGCAGGTTGATCACGTCGTACCAGTCGCCGCCGACCTCGGTGATCCGGCTGCCGGGCACGTACCGGTGGGCCACGTCCACGTACGGGCTGGTCCCCAACGCGCTGGGGAGCAAGGCCCGCTGCAGCGTGAGGGCGATGTCCTGGACACGGCTGTACAGACGGGCGTTGTCCAGACAGATCGCGGCACGTGACGCGAGCTCGCCCGCGAGGCTGACGTCGTCCCGGGTGAAGGCCGGCCGGTCCCCGGACCGGCCGAACATGGCGATTCCCTGGACGGTGCCCCGGGCGATGAGCGGGGCGACGAGGACGCAGGCCAACCCGCTCTCGGCGAAGAGCCGTGCGCGGGACTCGATGAGGACGGTCCGGGCCAGGAACTCCTCGTTCACCACCGCGGAGATCGCACGACCGGTGCGCAGCATGTCATGGATGACGGAGCCGGGCGGATACCGCACGGTGTCCACCCCGCTCACGAGTTCGGTGGCCGGCGGGGGCAGGATCGTCCCGGAGGCGATCCGGCGCGTGATCAGCAATCTCGCCGGATCGAAGACCTCGTCCTCGTCCATCCACTCCACGATTTCGACAACGGCGCCGTCGCAGAAGTCCGGCATGGAGGCGTCGACCAGCTCCTGGGCCGTGATGTTCACGTCCAGGGTGGTCCCGATGCGGGTCGAGGCCCCGTCCAGCAGAGCCAGTCGCCGACGGCTGGCGGTGGCTTCCAGGATGGCCTGCTCCCGGTCCGTCACGTCCACCATCAACCCGCCCACCCCGGGGCGCGAGCCGACCGCCCGACTCAGGGGGAAGAAGCTCACCGACCGCACCTGGTCACGGTCCGGATGCCCGCGCGGGCGCAGACCCACCAGCGTCCCCACGACCGGCGCTCCGCCCTGCGCGACCTCCCGGAGCATGCGCTGGTACTCGCCGCCATCGGACATGATCATGAACTCGTCCATGCGCCGCCCGAGGTGCGCCTCGATCGGAAGACCGTCCATGTCGGCGAGCGCCTGGTTGAGGTGGACGTACCGGAGGTCCGGGTCGAGCATGACCAGACCGATGGGGCAGGTCTCGAAGAGGGCGTCGAGGAACGCGAGGTTGGTCTTGACCCGGTCGAGCTCATTGCTGCGGCTCGCCAGGACCATCACCACCGAACGTCCTGCGGCCCCGGTCACGGAGAAGGCCCGGAATCCGCACGCGAAGGCCGTGCCGTCGTGATGCCGTGCCGTCAGCCGGCCCCTCCAGTAGCCGAGGGTCCGGCCCCGCTCCGTCAGCCGGGCACACGACGCGGAGGAGCCCTGGAGCCCGTCGGCGAAGAGAACGGCGCCGGGCCCGGCCAGAACGGCGGTGGAGGCGTAACCGAAGAGGTCCCGTGCGCCGGGCCCCCAGTAACAGACGCGGTCGCCGTCATCGACACCGAAGACGGCCACCGGCACGTGCTCCAGCAGCGTTCCGGGCTCGGACCAGAACGGGCCGTGAGCCGCCTCGCCCCCCGGCGGAGCCGATGGCACGAGACGTCCCCTTCCACCCGTCGTCCCATCCATTATGCGGGCCCCATCGACGGCGCGCGGGGGGAAGCGTGCCGTGGCGAACACGGAGGTCAGGGGGTGATCGGGTGACGGGCCAGGAACCGGGCCAGGGCTTCGGCGACCGGTCGGGACCGTTCGATGTGGAGCAGATGGCCCACACCGTCGACGACGCACTCTTCGATGTCGGGCACGTTCGAGCGGAGGAACTCGGCGACCTCGACCCACAGGGGCTGGGTGGTACCGCCCAGCACGGACAGCACCGGCCGGCGGATCGACGCGGCCTCGTCGGGTCCGAAGCGCCACTCCGCCAGAGCGGGGAGTTCGACCCCGAAGAGCGTGTCGGCGTCCTTGACGCCCTGGGCGACGCTGCCCGGGATGCGCTCGTCGAGCAGGGTCCGGCAGCGTTCCCAGTCCATTCCACCGGCGAGGGACAGGAACAGTCCGAAGGCGCGTTCGGGATCGCCGGCGGCGTACGCCTCGAACGCCGGCGCGGCCTGCGCGAAGAACGCCGCGCCCGCGGGCACCGACAAGAGGGAGAGCTCCAGCAGGGCGACCGTGACGATCCGGTCGGGGTGGTCCTGTGCGAGCTGGGCGGCGACCGCCCCGCCCGTCGAGTGCCCCGCCACGTGGACGCGGTGGATGCCGAGGTGGTCGAGCAGCGCGATGGCATCCGCGACGTGATCGCCCACGCTCACGGGCCCGGGGGTGTGGGTGCTGCCGCTCCAGCCCCGCTTGTGATACGTGACGAGACGGTAACGCTCGGTGAGTGCCGGTTCGGCGACGAGCGGGAGGAATCCGTCGGGAAGGACCGGGCTGATGAACAGGACCGGCTCCCCGCTTCCCCGGACCTCGTGTTCCAGCCGGATGTCGTTGACCGTGACGGTGTCCATGATGTCCTCCACTGGAGTTGTGGCTCACCATGGAGGCGTAAGCACGACCGTTACCGCTGTAACCCCCACGTGCCCCGGGACGGAGGGAAACGTCCGTGGCCGATACCTCCGGCGAAGAGATCGCCCTGGGGCGGGCGCGGGACGCCGCGGCCCGGGGAGCCTGGGCGGACGCCTACACCGGCTACCTCGAGGCCCGCGGGTCGGGCGGGCTCGGCCCGGCGGAGCTCGCGGAATTCGCCTCCGTTGCCTATGCCGCCGGACACCTCGACGTCGCGATCGAGACCTGGGAGCGGCTCCACGAGGAGCTGTCCCGGCTGGGCGAGGACATCGGAGCGGCCGGAGCCGCCGTTCGGGTCGCCATGCACCTGCTGTTCGACACCGCGCTCATGGCTCCGGTACGCGGGTGGCTGCATCGCGCGGAACGTCTCCTTGACCCTGCGACGCCGACACCCGTCCACGCGTGGTTCGCCGCGGTGCGCGCCTTCGAACGACTCCTCAGCGGCGACCTCGACGCGGCCCGGGACTGGGCCGACCAGGCGATCGAGACCGGCTCGCACACCGATCCGGCGGCAGCGGCGATCGGGCGCGTGGCCCGGGCCAGGCTGGTGATCCTCGACGGTGACGTCCCCAGGGGTCTCGAGCTCCTCGACGAGGCCGGCACGGCGGTGATGACCGGCGATCTCGACGCCCTGTCGACCGGAGTCGTCTACTGCGAACTGGTCTGCGCCCTGCAGGGCCTGGCCCAGTACGACCTCGCCGAGCAGTGGACCGAGGCGATGGAGCGGTGGGCGCGCACGAACGCGATCGGCAGCCTGCACGGCCGCTGCCGGGTGCACCGGGCCGAGATCCTGCGCCTGCGGGGCCAGTGCGCGCACGCCGAGCAGCAGGTGCTGCTGGCGTGCGACGAGCTGCGTCCCTACGTGCGACGCGAGCTGGGCTGGCCGCTGACGGAGCTGGGCCGGATCAGGCTCCGGCGCGGCGACCTGCCCGGAGCCGAAGAGGCGCTGCTCGCCGCCCATGGTCTCGGGTGGGATCCCGAACCCGGTCTCTCGCTCGTCCGGCTCGCCGGGGGCGACGCCGACACGGCCGCCGCCGCGATCCGGGAGGCGCTGGCCCGTCCGCTGCCGGTGCCGTCGAAGGAACTGCCCCCCGCCTCCGGGCTGCGGCGGGCGCCGCTGCTGGACGCGCAGGTCAGGATCGCCGTCGCCCGCGGCGACCTGGAAACGGCGCGGGCCGCGGCCCGCGAGCTCGACGAGGTCGCCGTCCGCTTCGAAAGCACCGCACTCGCCGCATCGGCCCTGCGCGCCCGGGGCGACCTCCTGCTCGCCGAAGGCGATGCGGTCGGGGCGGAGGCGTCGTTCACCGGTGCCGTCCGCGCCTGGAGCCAGGTCGGCGCGCCCTACGAGACGGCCGAGTGTCGGCTCCGGCTCGCGGACGCTCAGGGCGCCCTGGGCAATCTCCGGGCCGAGAGCCTCGAACGGTCGGCGGCGCGTGCCGAGCTCGACCGGATCGCGCACGGGCCCGCGACCGACGGGTCCGCGACCGACGGGCCTCGGGCGGAAACGGCAGAGCCGGACACGTTCGTCCGGGAGGGCGATCACTGGAGGGTCGTCTTCGACGGTCGACGCACGACCGTCCGCGACAGCAAGGGAATGCACCACCTCGCCCGGCTCTTCGCCGCGCCGGGCCGGGAGTTCCACGTCCTCGACCTGGTTGCCGCCGACAGCGATGATCCCGCCGCCGCCGGCAGGCTGTCCCGCGCCGGCGACCTCGGCCCCCTGTTGGACGACCGGGCCAAGCAGATGTACCGGAGGCGGCTGGCCGACATCGAGGAGGACATCGAGGACGCCCGCGCCGACAACGACGCCGCCAGGCAGGAACAAGCCGGCCTGGAACGGGAGTTCCTGATCAACGAACTCGCCCGGGCCGTCGGACTCGGCGGGCGGGACCGGCACGCGGGCCTGGCCTCCGAACGGGCGCGGGCGGCCGTCACCCAAGCCGTGCGCAAGGCCATCGGCCGCCTCCGCGAGGCCTGTCCGGCGCTCGGCGATCACCTCGACCGCACCGTCTCCACGGGGACCTACTGCGCCTACGCTCCGGATCCGCGCCTGCCCTCCGGTTGGTCCACGTGACCGCCCGCCGTGGCCTGCGCGATGAGGAGGGCGACGTCGTCGTGGTCGTCGGGGTGGCGCAGGGAGTTCAGGAGCCACTGGCAGGTGCCGTCCAGGGGCCGGCGGGGTCCGTCCAGGGTGTGCAGCAGGGTGTCCAGGCGCTCGTCGATGGGGTGTTGGCGGGTTTCGACGAGGCCGTCGGTGTAGAGGAGCAGCCGGTCGCCGGGGTTCAGGTCGAACACGGTGGTGTGGAAGGCGACGCCGCCGACGCCGAGGGGGGCGCCGGTGGGCAGGTCGAGGAGCCGGGGGCGCTGACCCGCTGCGGCGAGGACGGGCGGGAGGTGTCCCGCATTGGCGATGTGGCAGCGGTGGTCGTGGGGGTCGTAGACGGCGTAGACGCAGGTGGCGATGTAGTGCTCGAGTCCTCGGGTGATCTTGTCGAGATGCCGCAGGACCTGGTCGGGGGCCAGGTCGAGGTCGGCGAAGGCGCAGGTGGCGGTGCGCAGCCGGCCCATGGTGGCGGCGGCGTCGATGCCGTTGCCCATGACATCACCGACGACGAGAGCCGTCTTGTCACCGGCCAGGGGGATGACGTCGTACCAGTCTCCTCCGACCTCGTGGGTTGCCTGGGCGGGCTGGTAGAGGGAGGCGATCTCCAGGCCGTGAGCTTCGGGCGGGTGGCCGGGCAGGAGGCTGCGCTGGAGGGTTTCGGCCGCGTTGCGGACGCTCTGGTGCCAGCGGGCGTTGTCGATGGCGACAGCGGCGCGGGCAGCCAGTTCCCCGGCGAGGATCACGTCGTCCTCGTCGAACGGGAGGGGGTTGCGGGCGCGCAGCAGGTCGAAGGTGCCGAGGACCTCGTTGTGGGCGATCAACGGCACCGCGAGATAGGAATGCACCCCCGCCCGTGAGAATGTCGTGGCCGCATCGGAGTCACGGGCTATGCGGAGGAGGTCTTCGGCGCCGACACGGGCCACCAGCACCGGCTGTCCGGTGTGGACGCACTGGGTGATCAGCCGGTCCGCCCCGTACGACGCCAGGTCGCCGACCGTGTCCGCCGCGGCGGCGGCCTCGGTCGGGTAGGCGGAGGCCACGGCGAGCGCACGGAACACCTCCGGTCCGTCGTGGGGCCCCGAGCTCCGGCGGAAGGACAGCACGGCGTCCAGGACGTCCACGGCCGCCAGGTCGGCCAGGCCGGGGACGGCGACCTGGGCCAGTTCGTGGGCGGTCTGCTCCACGTCCAGCGTGGTGCCGACGCGGGCGGAAGCATCGGCGATCAGGGCCAGGCGGCGCCGGGCACGGTCCGCCTCGGTCGCGGCCCGATGACGTTCGCTTACGTCGACGACGGAGCTGGCCACGCCGATCACCCGGCCGCTGGGGCCTTCGAGCCGGTAGAACGACACCGACCAGGCGTGATCGTGGTCCGGATCGGCCGGCGTCCGGCCGACGGAGTACTGGTCGATCAGGGGCGTGCCGGTCACCAGGACCTGGCGCAGCGCGGACTCGAGGGTGCCCACGTCGAGGAACGGGAGGATCTCGTGGATCCGGCGGCCGATGTGCTCGGCGGCCGGGACGCCGTTGATGCGTTCCAAAGCAGGGTTGACCAGCAGGTAGCGAAGGTCCGTGTCCAGCAGGGCGATGCCGATGGGGGCCTGCGCCACGAGGCGCTGGGACAGGGCCAGGTCGGTCTCCACCCGATGCAGCATGCGCTGGTCGGCGGCGATGCCCAGGGCGTAGACGTCGCCGAGATCGTCCAGCAGCCGCATGTTGCGGAACTCCACCAGGCGCGTGCTGCCGTCCTTGTGGCGGATGGGGAACGCGCCCGCCCAGCTCGCCCCCGTGGCCATCACCTCGGCGAACAGCTTCGTCACCAGGTCCTTGTGTTCCTCGCGGACCAGGAGGTGCGCCGCGGGCCGGCCCAGAGCCTCCTCGGCGGTGTAGCCGAACACCTCGTCGGCCTGCGGGCTCCAGAACACGATCCGTCCGCGGGTGTCCAGCACGACGGCGGCCACGCTGAGCAGATCGAGCAGCCCTCCCGGCGGGGACGGCCCCTCCGTTCGGTCCCGCGCCTCATCGGGGAGCGGCTCGTGTGCACCCATCCTCGACGGCTCCCTCCTCAGCGGAGCCCGTCCGGGCTACGAACCGGCTGAGGGCTCCGCTTCCATGCTGCCCCCGAACCCGACGCTCCACGACCGGGGGCGCCGCCCGGCCGGGGAGCCCGGGTCAGGCGGGTCCGTATCGTGGGCACGAGGGTTTGCTCGCATGTACGGGCGGGAGTGGAACGCCTCCAAGGACTGCTTGAGCGGTGGATTCGGAGTGGCTGGCCCCGCCCATCACCTTGATCGGGCACGACTCCGAGGTCGCACGCCGTGCGCTGGCGGACGTCGGGCGGCAGGAAGAGGAGCGGCGCGATGGCTGTACCCGACCGGATGGACGAGCGTCTGCGGGCCTTGAGGCTGGTGGAGGAGCAGAGGATGGCTCAGGCCGTGTTCGCCGAGGGCGGTCTGATCTCGCCCGGCAGCACGGAGTGCGAGGTGGACGACCGGATCTGGGACGTGGCGGGGGAGGCGTTCCTCGGACGGGACGGCATCACCGGCAGGCAGTTGCACGCCGAGGTGCGGGCCCTGGCCGGCAAGGCGGGTTGGAGCCTGGGAGCGTGGCAGGTGGGCCGTTTGTGCGGGCAGGCCCCGGCTGTGGGCGGATCCGATCCGGCGCCCCGGTCCTTCATCGGTCCGGACAACGACGAGCCCCTCCGTCGCACCGACGCAGGAGGCTGGCGGGATCGCTGGATCCTGGAGATACGCCTGGTCGACGAGTACGGCGGCTTCGGAGGTGCGTTCAAGCAGCTCCTCGACCTGGTCTGACTCCGAGCCGCGTTGCCCCCGGGCGGTGAACTCGCCACCTCGACGCGAGCGATAGATTGCCGGCCATGACTGAGCTGGGCACCGTCGTCTGGCCACCTGCCCCGATACGCACCGAGCGGCTCGTGCTCCGAGAGTCCGAGGCCCCGGACCGTGCGGCGTTCATCGAGCTGTTCGCACTGCCGGAGGTGCGCACCTACCTCGGCGGCCCTCGACCGCGTGAGGAACTCGAACGCGCGGTGCCGGAGTTGCCCGGACGCCGCCCCGGCCTTTTCGTGATCGATCTCGACGGAACGATGATCGGCACGGTATCGCTCGACCGGCGCGACGCAGACCGTCCGGGGCACCTTCGCCCCGACGGCGGCGAGGCCGAGATCGGCTACATGCTCCTGCCGACGGCGTGGGGGCGCGGGTACGCCGCCGAGGCGTGCGCGGCGGCGCTCGACTGGTTCGCCGGCGCGTTTCCCGGAGAACAGGTGGTGCTCTGCACCCAGACGGCCAACGACCGGTCGATGCGGCTCGCGGTGAAGCTGGGGTTCACCGAGGTGGAGCGGTTCGAGGAGTACGGCGCCGAGCAGTGGTTCGGCGCGTGGTCCTCCGGTCAGGTGCGGGCGACCGGTACGTAGGGCCGCTAGGACGACAAAGAAGCGAACGTGCACGCGAAGGAGCTGAGCAGCGGTGGATGAGCGGCCCGTGTCCTCGGAGACGTCTCTTGCTCGGGAGATCTTCGGGCCTCTCGGGGGGATCGTCGAATGTGGAGCGTCCCTCCGGGGGGAAACGGTCACCGAGTTCGTCGCGATCCGCCGTACCGAACTGGACCGGATCCTTGCCGCGGTGCGGGACATCGGCAGCTTCCATCCGGAGACGATGGAAATCGTCGATCAGCTGGGATATCTGCGCGAGCACGACGTTCCCGTCACGTCGTTGCTGTTGTGGTCCGGTTGCATCGAGGAGTTCTCGCCGGAGCTCGGCGGAGCCGAGGCGGTGCGGCGCATGGCCCGGATGGGCGCGGACCGTGCTGGGGTCGCCCGCCCACGCGCGCACGGCGAGCGAGGTCTTCCTGATGTGGCGAGCGGCGGTCGGTACGGCCGCGTCGGCCGCCACCTGCCGCACCAGACGGGTACAAGGGATGACATACCGCCGACCCTCAGCGTTTCGAGACGAGGAGTAGCGCATGTCGCACGCCCGGCCCGTTCTGCGCCGCCCGGAAGCCGGGCTCGCTCTCGCACTGGCGTTCGTGGTTGCCGCTGCGGTCTTCGTCGCCGTCTTCCTGTTCGGCCGGGCGAACACACCGGACTACACCGCGACACTGTTCGGGCAGGCGGACACCGATGCTGTCCGTCTCAAAGCGCAGCTCGCCACCGGCGTCCTGGGGCTGGCCGCTCTCCAGTTGCTGCTTGCGCTGTGGATGTACCGCCGACTGCCCGGGGTGCGCCGGGTGCCGGGCCCGGTGCCGATCACCCACCGGATCGTCGGTGTGGTCCTGTTCGCCCTCTCCGTCCCGATCGCGGTGCACTGCGTCCGGGCGTACGGCGTGCAGCTGACCGGCTCGCGTGCGGCATTGCACTCGATCGCGGGCTGCTTCTTCTACGGGGCGTTCGCCGCCAAGGTCCTGCTGGTGCGGAGCCTTCGCCTGCCGGGCTGGGCCCTGCCACTGGCCGGGGGCGCGCTGGTGGTCGCGGTGGTCGTCCTCTGGTACACGAGTGCGCTGTGGCACTTCAACGGAGACACCGTGCCGGCGCTGTCCTAGTGGTCAGGCGGCGAGTCGGACGTGCCGGGAGCGGGCTGGTAGACGACGAGCTGTTGGCCCGGGGCGGCGCGGACGTCGAAGGATTGATACGTCACGGTCAGGGGGCCGGCCGTCGGGTGGTGCAGGTGCTTGGTGTCCTGGGTCTTGCCCAGGACCTCGTGGGTGGTCCAGAGGCGGGCGAACTCCGCGCTGCGGGTGGTCAGAGTACGGACGAGAGACCGCAGGCGCGGGTCGTTCGGTGCGGTGCCGGCGGTCTGCCGCAGGTGGGCCGCGGTGCTCCGGGCCGTGGAGGTCCAGTCGGTGTAGAACTGCCGGCCCGCTGGGTCGAGGAAGACCATGCGCGCCAGGTTGTCCGCCGGCGCGAACGGTGAATGCAGCGCCTCGGCGCGGGCGTTGGCCGCCAGGATGTCCAGGGCGGGGTTGATGACGAACGCCGGGGCGTCCGAGAAACCGTCCAGGAGCCGGAGCAGGGCCGGGCTGATCCGGTCGGTGGCCGGCCGGTCCGCCGGGGGTGTGCCGGCCAGGCGGTGCAGGTGGGCGTGGGTGTCGGGAGCCAGTCGCAGGGCCCGGCCGAGGGCGTCGAGGACCTGGGGTGAGGGACGGCGTTCGCGGCCCTGCTCCAGCCGGGCGTAGTAGTCCGCGTTCACTCCGGCCAGATCGGCGACCTCTTCGCGACGCAGGCCGGCGACCCTGCGTACGCCATGGCTCACCAGGCCGACGTCCTGCGGCCCCAGGGCCGCCCTGCGCGCGCGGAGGAACTCTCCGAGGAGATTGCCGGGCACGGTCGCGGTCACGGTCGCGGTCATGGCCACAGGCTAGGGAATGGAGACATGTGCTGCCTGGGTGTGGTGCGTCCTGGTTGGCCGGCCGCCGCTTGCACAGACTCGGTCCGGCGGAGTCATCCGCTGCGAACGAGGAGCGAGGAGCAGGCGGGTATGAGTACCGAAGCCAAGGTCGTGGTCGTCACCGGAGCCAGCAGTGGGATCGGGGAGGCGACGGCCCGGCGGCTCGCTGCCGACGGGCACCGCTTGTTCCTGGGCGCACGGCGCACCCACCGGCTCGACGCGCTGAGCCGGGAGGTCACCGAGTCGGGTGGCACCGCGGCCTTCCGGCGGCTGGACGTCACGGACGCCGCCGATGTACGGGCCTTCGTAGCCGCCGCCCGCGAGCACTACGGCCGCGTGGACGTGGTGGTCAACAACGCCGGGGTGATGCCGCTCTCACCGCTGGACGCGCTGAAGGTCGACGAGTGGGACCGGATGATCGACGTGAACCTGCGGGGTGTGCTGTACGGGATCGCCGCCGCCCTGCCCGTGATGCGCGCCCAGGGCGGCGGGCACTTCGTGAACGTCGCCTCCGTCGGTGCGTACGAGGTGTCACCCACCGCGGCTGTCTACTGCGCGACCAAGTTCGCCGTCCGAGCCATATCCGAAGGGCTGCGCCAGGAGTCGGACGGCACCGTCCGGGTCACTCTGGTCTCTCCGGGCGTGACCGAGTCCGAGCTGGCCGAGGGGATCTCCGATCCTGTCGCGAGGGAGGCCATGAAGGCCTATCGCGCCGTGGCGCTGCCGGCCTCCGCCATCGCCGAGGCCATCGCCTATGCCGTCGCCCAGCCAGCCGGGGTCGACGTCAACGAGATCGTCGTGCGCCCTGCCGCGAGCGCCCGGTGACCGCCGAATAGTGCGGGCACGAGGACCAGAGGATGGTGCCTGACCGGCCGCTTGTGCAGGTCAGGCACCATCCTCAACCTCTTAGAAGAAGCCGAGCTTCTTCGGTGAGTAGCTGACCAGGAGGTTCTTCGTCTCCTGCTGGTACAGCACCTGCACCCGTGCTGACCAGGAAAAACGACAGTTGGCGCTGCATTCTGGCGGCGCCTGGTCCGGAAATGGTCCGGATCTTGGTGCGGCTGCGCACACCCAGGCCATGTCTCGGTTGCAGTGGCAGCGATTGGGGGCGATCGGGACCAGACGAGCCAGGTGGGCGGGGCGCCCGGATGCCAGCCACGCAGCAGAGTGAGGTGCACGGCCGGCCAGTCGACGCCTTGGAAGTGGACGTGGGGCAGGACTGCTCTGGTGGCTGCGATGTTGTCGCCGGGCGGCACGGCTCAGTTCTGCGGGCCGCGCCGGTCCGGGGCGTCAGTGGCTGTGGCCGCCGCCGGGCGCGGTCTCCATGGACGCCGCGACCTCGCGCAGGCCGAAGAAGGCGAGGGTTGCCACTGCCTCGATGCAACCGGTGAGCTTGGCCTGGTCGATGTTGCCGAGGTCGGCCGGGTAGGTGGCGAGCATGTCCTTGACGGTGCTGGACATCAGGATGCCTCCGTTCTCCGCGGGGCCGGCGGATCCGGGCCGGGCGCGTTCGGTGTGAAAGGTCAGTGGTAGGCGTGGACGACGGCGTGGCCCTTGCCGCGGCCGATCATCCACTTGTTGACCGGCGTGGTGATCAGGAAGGCGACGGCGAAGCCGCCCAGCAGCGCGGTCCAGAACAGCGCGTCCGACAGATGGGCGTCCATCGCACCGGGGACCAGCGCGATGATGCCGTTGTCCACGAGCTCCATCACCGCGATCGAGACGGTGTCGGCGGCCAGCGCCACCTTGACGGCGGTCTTGAAGTCCAGGCCGGCCTTGCGGACCGCGAACAGGGTGAAGGAGTAGCCGAAGACGAACGCCAGGGCGATCGCAAGGACCATGGTGGGCACGTTGCCCCACATCAGGGCGGTGCCGATGACCATGCCGAGGATCTCGCCGATGGCGCACCCGGTGAGGCAGTGCAGCGTCGCCTTCGCGGCTGCCCCCCAGGTCACTCCGCCCATCTGGTGCCCGGCGTGACCCTCGTGCGCCTGGTGCGCGGTGTGGTCGTGCGCGGTGTTGGTGTGGTGTGCGCTGTGGTCCATGACAGTCATCCCCATTCCCGTCCAGTGTGACCCCGCTCCCGCGGCCCCACATCACAAACCGTATACCCCCCAGGGGTATTCCGCGAGGGGTTGAGGGCAGCAAAGGCGGAGGGGTGTGGCAGGCCTTGCGGCCGCACACCCCTCCGCCGGTGGGTCAGTTCTTGCCGAGAAGGCTGTTCATCCTGGTGATCTCGGCGGTCTGGGAGATGATGATGGCATCCGCCATCGTCTGGGCGTCGGGGAAGGCGCCGTCGGCCTTCTCCGTCTTCGCCATCGCCACAGCACCTTCGTGGTGCCTGATCATCATTTCCATGAAGGCGGTGTCGAACGCCTTGCCCGACGAGTCCTTCAACTTGTCCATCTCCTCGGCCGTCATCATCCCGGCCATGCCGTGCGCGGAGTGGTCCATGGCTCCCTCGGCGGGAACCTGCTCGCCCCAGGAGGTCAGCCATCCGGAGAGCGTCTGGATCTCCGGGTCCTGGGCCTTCTTGATCTCGTCGGCGAGCTTCTTGGCCTCGGCGGACTCCGCGCGCGTGGGGGCCAGGTCGGCCATCTCCACGGCCTGACGGTGGTGGGGGATCATCCCCTTCGCGAAGGCGACGTCGGCGGCGTTGTGCTGCCCCTGCGCGGCCGGAGCGGACGAGACAGCCGACGGCGTCGACTGCCCGGCAGAGGTGTCGTCACTCGACCCGCAGGCGGCGAGGACGAGCGAGGCGGCGCCCGCGGCGGCGACGATGGCGGTACGGCGGATGAGGTTCTTGTTCATGGTGATGCGACTCCTTGATGCGCAGCCTTGAGCGGGCATGCGCCGATGCGGAAGTGAGGGCATGGCCGGAGCGCGGCACACTTCACCCGGCAGAGCCGGGAGACGGGGTGCCGTGCGGGCCGCTCTATATCCGCAGGAGTTGCAGATCGGCCAGGTCGGGCGGCGCGCGCCCGATCTCAGGAGTCCCGGCATTGCTGCCGAGCGGCGTCACAACCGCAGGAGTGACGCCGAGGGCGGAAGTCAGCGCGGGCGGTACGTAAGGGGCGCCGACGCCGGCCGCCGCGCACATCGCATCAGCGTGATCCGCATGGCCCGATCCACCATCGGTGTGCGAGCAGTCCCCGACCACCTGATGGCTGGCGTTCTCATGGGCTATCGCCACGCCGTGACCGCCGACTGCCGTCGGCGTCTCTATGGGCGCTGGTCCCGGGCTCAGCCCGTGCATCGCAAGCACACCGGTCAGCACCGCCAGAACCAGCAGCACAAGGCCGCGCCCGACAGGGCGGCGGCTCGGCGACTGGACGGCGGAGGCCATGCGCTCATCCTACGAGCAGGCCCCTGGTGCGGCCCGCCCAGCTGTCAGGTGTCCGCCAACCGGGCGGCGCGGAGCAAGACCAAGAGAGGGTCGGAAGAGGCTCGGGTCGCCGATTCACGGCCACAGCTCGTTCTCCCTCAATGGTGGAACCAAACCGCGGCTGAGGCGGGCCGTGCCTGAGCGGTTGGAACTCGCGGCCAGGAACGGCACGGGTACTCCTGGCGGCATTGATCGAGGAGCGCTGCGGCTCAGCACAGTCGACAGCCCGTCGCGGTGATGGGCGGGCGCGCGGCACTGTCCAGGGGCGGTGGCCGTCGTCACGCGGGAACGCACCCGGCCACCAGGCTCACCCTTCGTCGCCGCCGACGTCGCGCGATCTTCTTCGGAGCCGACTCTGTCGCCCTCGGCTGGCCGGCTACGGGTCTACCTGACAGCTATGGCTGTACCGCTTGCCAGGGGCGCGTCAGTGCTCGGATCGCACTGTCCCCTCATTCGTCGATCGCCCTCCCCTCGCTCTTACATACCCCCCATGGGTATGCTACGTTGCTCCGCGAAGGTACCCCCTAGGGGTATGGTGCAGAGAAGGGTCAGGGCAATGTCAACCGTCAATCCCCGGCGCTGGTGGGCACTTGCCGTGCTTGCCGCCGCGCAGTTCATGGTCATCATGGACACCTCCATCATCGGAGTCGCACTCCCCGAGATGCAGAAGGACCTCGGCTTCTCGCAGGGCGAGCTGCAGTGGGTCTTCAACGCCTACGTCATCGTGTTCGGCGGATTACTTCTGCTCGGCGGTCGTCTCTCCGACCTCGTCGGAGCTCGCAAGATCTTCGCCGCCGGATGGGCGACCATGATCGTCGGTTCGATCGTCGCGGCCGCCGCGCAGACAGCTACGGTCGAGATCGTGGGCCGTGCGTCCAGGGCATTGGCGGCGCGCTGATCGCACCCGCCGCCATGACCCTGCTGATGATGCTCTTCATGCACGACCCCAAGGAGCTCGGCAAGGCGATGGCGCTGTACGGCGCCGCTGCTCCCGCCGGCGGTACTGCGGGTGTATTCCTCGGTGGTGTCTTCACCGAGTGGATGAGCTGGCAGTGGGTTTTCATCATCTACATCCCGATCGGTCTCGCGACCCTCGCCGCCACCAAGCTGCTGCCGGACGTTGCGTCCCGACGCGGTTCTGTGGATGTCCTGGGTGCGGTCGCCGTCACTGCGGGTCTCGCGCTCGCCGTGTTCGCTGTCGTCCGGGCGCCCGAGGTGGGCTGGGGCTCCACCGCCACCGTCCTGGAGCTGATCGGTGCGGCCGTTCTGCTCGCCGCCTTCTTCGTGATTCAGAAGTCCATCCGTGAGCCGCTCATGCCGCTCAGCGTCTGGCGGGTCCCGCGTCTCGGCTCGGCCAACCTCGCGATGACGCTGCTCGGTGCGGCGTGGATCCCGATGTGGTACTTCCTCAACCTGTATCTGCAGCAGGTCCTCAACTACGGCGCATTCGCGTCCGGTGCCGCCCTGCTCCCCATGACCGTTCTGTTGATGATCTTCATGACGGCGATTACCGCACGCCTCATGGGCAAGTTCGGTGCGAAGCCGCTGATCGTCGCCGGCCTCTTGGCCCTCGCCGTCGGCCTGGTCTGGCTGTCGGCGGTGGAGCCGACCGGCACCTTCCTGGTCGACGTCCTCCCGGCGTCGCTCGTCGCCGCGCTCGGCATGGCGCTCGCCTACATCCCTGCGATGATCGCCGCCATGTCCGGAGCTCCCCAGGAGCAGGCGGGTCTGGCCTCGGGCATCGTCAACACCACGTACAACGTGGGCTCGGCCCTCGGCCTTGCCGCTCTGACCGCTCTTGCCACCACGCAGGGGGCCGGTGAGCTCGGCAACCTGCCCGCCCTCACCGACGGCTTCAGTGCCGCGTTCCTCGGTGCCGCCGCCATCGCGGCCGCCGGCGCCGTGATCACTCTTCTCGTCATGAAGGGAGACAAGGCTGCGGCGACCGCAGCCGCCCCCGCGCCGCAAAGCGAGACCGCCGGGGTGTGACGTACGGGCTCGTCCGTACTCGACAAGGGGTCGCCCGATGTCCTCCCAGGACAGCGGGCGACCCCTTGTCTGCTCCCCGTACCTGACGCAGACGGCCGGACGGACCGGCCCATCAGACAGGAGGCCCCATGGAAGACAAAGACATCCGAACCCGTGCCGTGCATGTGGTGAATCGGCCTTTGCCGAACGGCAGTTGGCCGCTCTCTGTACCCCTGGTGCAATCGTCCGCCTTCGCCTTCGACTCCGCGAGCGAGCTGGCCGAGGCCATGGCTAGCCCCGACGGCCAGTACGTCTACAGCCGCCGCGGGAATCCCACCGTCCGCGCCCTGGAGCACACCCTCGCGGACTTGGAGGGCGGGGCTTCGGCCATAGCCTTCGCCTCGGGTATGGGAGCCATCAGTGGCGTCCTGCTGGCGCTGCTACGCCCCGGCGATCACGTGATTGCGCTGCGGTGTTTGTACGGAGGGACATGCGCCGCCCTGACTGACCTGGCGGACCGCTATGGCGTGGACGTCACGTACATCAGTGGTGACGAGGTGGCCGAGTTCGAGGCGGCCGCAGGGCCCCGGACCCGGCTGCTCCTACTGGAGACCATTGCGAATCCGACGGGCCAAGTCCCTGACCTGCCAGGGCTGCTGGCTGCGGCCCGGCGCCGGGGAGTCGTCAGCGCCGTGGACAACTCCCTCGCGTCGCCCGTCCTGTGCCGGCCCATCGAACTCGGCGCCGACATCGTGCTCCACTCCACGACCAAATATCTGGCCGGACACTCCGACGTCCTCGGGGGCGCGGCCATCTTCGCGGATGACGGACTGCGGCAGGAGATATGGCCGCGGACAGTCGAACTCGGGGCTAGCGCCGACCCGTTCGCCGCCTGGCTGACCCTGCGCGGGATCCCTACGCTGCCCCTGCGGATGCGGGCGCACTGCGCCAATGCCGAAGTCCTGTCTGTGCGGCTGGCTGCTCATCCCGCAGTCACGGCCGTCCACTGGCCCTGGCTCCCCGCCCACCCCTCGTACGCCACCGCCCGTAAGGCGCTCTCCGGAGGGGGAGGGTTGCTCTCCTTCGAACTAGCCGGCGGCCGGGAGGCGGGTCGGGTGTTCGTGGAGGGAGTGCGGGTCGCGCGGCTCGCGCTGTCCCTGGGCGGCGTGGAGACGCTGGTGACGCATCCAGCCAGCACCTCCCATCGAGAGCTGGGGGAGGAGGCGTTGGCGGCTGCCGGTATCGGAGCGGGTCTGGTGCGGATGTCGGTCGGTATCGAGGACCCCGACGACCTGTGGGGGGACATCGAACAGGCTCTATCCAAGCTTGTTTTGGCTTGACAAAATAAATGAACGATTCGTAGATTGGTTCAAGCCAAGGAAACACTGCTCTATGTCAAGGGGGGCGCGTGATGCGCTACTTCGAGGACTTCCGGACCGGTGATGTCCACGAGCTGGGCACGATCACCGTCACCACCGAGGAGGTGCTGGAGTTCGGGAAGCGCTTCGATCCGCAGCCCTTCCACACGGACCCGGAGCTCGCCGCCCGGTCGCCGTTCGGCGGTCTGATCGCCAGCGGCTGGCACACCGCCTCGATGTTCATGCGGCGCTACGTGGACGGGTTGCTGGTCCACAGCGCGTGCACCGGCTCCCCGGGGGTCGACGAGATCCGCTACGTGCGCCCCGTCCGGCCGGGAGACGTCCTCACCGCCCGAGTGGAGATCCTCGGGTCCCGCCCGTCACCGTTCAACCCGACCACCGGCATCGTGCAGCCCAAGTGCCTGCTGGTCGACGGTGACGGGGCGGTCGTCTTCAGCATGATCCTGCACAGCATCTTCCAGCGCCGGCCCGCCGGTCCCGACGCCCCGCGCTCCGGGACGAAGTCCGCGGCAGAGGACCCGGTCGCCTGCGTGCGATCCGTGGCTTGACCGCGCCGGACCGGGGCCATGCGCATCCCGTAACTGCTTATACCCACCTCACCCGATGTGAAGGGAGACCTCCTGTGGAGGCCGTATCCCGCACCGCCCAGTGGACCGCCGCAGCGCGAGCCCTGGAGACCGAACGCGAGGACCGGCTGTTCGCCGATCCCTATGCGCGCACCGTCGCCGACACGATCGGCTTCGAACTTCTGGAGCGCTACGCCGGGGCGGGCACCGTGCCGTTCCTCGCCATCCGCACCACCTACCTGGACCGGGCGATCGTCCGGGCCGTCGAGGAACACGGCATCCGCCAGGTCGTGTTCCTCGCTGCGGGCATGGACACCCGCTTCTACCGGCTCCCGTGGCCCGACGGCGTGACCGTCTACGAGCTGGATCGCCCCGCGCTCCTGGAGGCGAAGGCGCAGATGCTCGCCGATGAACCCGCCCCCACCGGACGCACCCGCGTCACCGTGCCGGTGGACCTCACGCAGGACTGGACCGGTCCGCTCAAGGAGGCCGGTTGGCGCAGTGACGAGCCGGTGTTGTGGGTGGTCGAGGGGCTCCTCTTCTTCCTCCCTGAGAGCGCCGTGCGCAACCTGATCTCGACGCTGGCCGCCCACTCCGTGCCCGGCTCGGTGCTGCTCGGAGACGTCATCAGCCGGGCCGCGCTGGACAACCCGCTCTCCCGCCCCTTCCTCAAGTGTCTGAAGGAAGACGGCAACCCGTGGCTGTTCGGCACGGAGACCCCCGAGCAACTCCTCGTCGACTGCGGCTGGGACGTGCGCGAGGTGCGACAGCCGGGAGAACCGGGAGCCGACTTCGACCGCTGGCCGTACCCGGTTCCGGCTCGCAGCGTTCCGGGCGTTCCCCGTTCCTTCCTGTTCACGTGTGACCTTCCGACCTCCGAGGCGGCGGCGGCATGAGCGGCACGCACGAGTTCCACCAACGGGTCATCAGCGATGCCGGAGCCGCCGTACGGGGGCTCACCGTCGCCCTCGGCGAACGGCTCGGCCTGTACCGCGCGCTGGCCGAGGCCGGCCCCCTCACCGCGGCCGGGCTCGCCGAGCGCACCGGCATCGCCAAGCGGTACGCGGAGGAATGGCTGCACGCACAGCTGAGCGCCGGGTACGTCGAGCGCCACCCGAGCGCCGATACGTACACGCTCCCCGCCGACCACGTGGCCGTACTGGCCGACCCGAAAGCCGTCACGTTCGCCGCGGGCTTCTTCACCGCCCTCAAGGCGCTGTACGCCACCGAAGACCTGCTCGTCGACGCGTACCGTTCCGGCGACGGCGTCGGCTGGGCGGAACACGACCCGGCACTGGACACCGGGATGGGCAGCTTCTTCCAGCCCACCTACGAGCATCGGCTCGTCCCCGACTGGCTGCCCGCCCTGCACGGGGTCACCGGCAAGTTGGCGGCCGGGGGAACGGTCGCCGACGTCGGGTGCGGCGTGGGGCACACCACGCTGCTCATCGCGAAGGCGTTCCCCCAGGCGACCGTGCACGGCTTCGATTACTCCGAGGAAGCCATCTCCATCGCCCGGCAGCTCGCCGAGGAGGCCGGACTCTCCGACCGCGTCGTCTTCGACGTCGCCTCGGCCGACGACTACCCCGGCTCCGGCTACGACCTGGTCACCTTCTTCAACGCCCTGCACGACATGGGAGACCCGGTCGCCGCCGCGCAGCACGTACACAAGTCCCTGGACGGAGACGGGACGTGGATGCTCGTTGAGTCGAACGTCTCGCCCGCGGACATCGACACGCAGACGCCCGCCGCCCGGATGTTCATGGCGCTGTCGGCCGTGATGTGCCTGCCCGTGGCCGTCGCCCAGCGCGGCCCTCACGCGCTCGGCAACCACTCCGGCGAGAAGGCGTTCCGCGCCATCGCGGAGGAGGCCGGCTTCACCCGCTGGCGGCGTGCGACAGAGACCCCGGTCAACGCCGTCTACGAAGTCCGGCCCTGAGCCTTCGCTCGCCGCAACCCACCACACACCGAGGGAGTCTCCATGGGCGTCGCCGCCCCCCTGCCCGTCACTGATCGCTTCCTGGAAGTCCTGGAACGGCTGAGCTCGCGCTCCATCGAGGAGTACTACAACCCCTACCAGCAGTTCGACTGGCCCGAGAAGCTCGAAGAGGGCCAGCTGTGGATGACCCCCGAGCTGCTCACCGTCTACGGCACGCCCTTCTACGAGGAGCTCGGCGAGGAGACCATTCACCGCCTTTCCAAGTGGGAGAGCATCAACTTCTACAGCCTCAACGTGCACGGCATCCGTGAGCTGCTCATCGAGGTGGTCGGCCGGATCCACATGCCCGGCTTCGAAGTCCCCTCCGACTTCTTCCACCACTTCATCGGCGAAGAGAACGAACACATGTGGTTCTTCGCCGAGTTCTGCCGCAGGTACGGCGACAAGATCTACGGCTCGACCGCCATGCGCGCCGACTCCGCGTGGGAGCCGGAGGTGGAGAACTTCCTGGTCTTCGCCCGGATCCTGTTCTTCGAGGAGCTCGTCGACCACTACAACATGCGGATGGCGCAGGACGAGTCCCTGTGTCACACCATCCGCGAGGTCAACCGCATCCACCACCAGGACGAGTCCCGGCACATCGCCTTCGGGCGCGAGCTGGTCTCCCTGCTGTTCAAGCGGATGAAGGACACCGTCTCCGCCCAGCGGCTCGCCGAAGTGGAGGCGTACCTCAAGCGGTACGTCGTCTACAGCGTCAACTCCCTGTACAACCCGCACGTGTACCGCGACGCCGGCATCGCCGACCCGCTGGCACTGCGCAATGCGCTGGTCGCCGACGAGGGACGTCGTCCGTACGAGCGCAAGGCCATCCGCAAGCCGCTCGGCTTCTTCCTGAAGTCCGGGATCTTCACCGACGACGTACTGCCCGTCGTCTGAACGAGCCTTACGCCGTCCGAGAGGTGACTCCATCATGACCGTGACAACCACCCCTGCGAGTGTCGGGGAATCGAGGGGCCTGCCGTCCCTCGGTCCCGAGGGGACCGCCCTGCTGCGGCTCCTCGACGACACCTTCGAGAGCTGGGGCGTGAGCGCGGGCGCCCGCCCGATGACCATGCCCCCGCTGCTGCCGGCCGCCGACCTGGCCCGCCTCGACTACTACGACAACTTCCCTCACCAGGCCGTCGTCGCCGCCCCGCTCGACCTGTCCGCACGGGAGACCAACGAGTTCTGTACGGACAGCGGTTGCTTCCCCTGTACCGCCCTCCGGCCGGCAGCGCTCGGACTCCCCTCGGCGTCCTGCTACGCCGTGTACATCGACCACCAGGGCCGCCAGGTCGCGGACGACATGCTGGTCACCGTCGTCGGCTGGTGCTTCCGTCAGGAGGAGTACTACGAGGGCCTCCGTCGGCAGCTCGGCTTCCGCATGCGGGAGGTGGTGGCCATCGGGACCCGCGAGCACGCCGAGTCCCACCTCGCTTCCTTTACCGCGCGCATCCAGGCCTTCGCCGAGGCACTGGACCTGCCGCTCCGCAAGGAGGCCGCCTGCGACCCGTTCTTCGACAAGGGGAGCTCAAAGGCGGTGCTTCAGCGACTCACCCCGGTCAAGCACGAGTTCCTGTACGAGGACCTGGCGATCGCCTCGGTCAACACCCACCGCAACTTCTTCGGAGACCGCTGCGAGATCACGCTGGAGTCGAGCGGCAGCCCGGCCTTCACCAGCTGCGCCGCGTTCGGCCTCGAACGCTGGCTGTCCGCGCTGACCAGGCGCCACGGCAGCTGGGAGGCGGCGACCGAGGCCGTCCTGCGCGCGAACGCGGCCGGGCCGGCGATCTGACGTGCCGACCCGACCCGTCGCCCCGCCGGCGGGCGGCCTGGGCTGGGCGAATCTAGGCATGGACATCGTGTCCGTCACCCGTGTCCGCCGACTGCTCGCCGAGTACGGCGAGGACTTCTTCGAGCGGATGCTCACCCCAGGCGAACTCGCCGACTGCGGAACCGCCTCCGGGCTCGACGTACTGAGTCTGTGCGGCCGGATAGCGGCCAAGGAGGCAGCCTTCAAGACCCTCCGCGTCCGGGGCAAATTCCTCCCCTGGCTCGACATCGTCGTTCGGCGTTCCGAAGGGGGCTGGCCCCTCGTCGAGCTCCGCCGGGGCGCGGCCGAGATGGCCGCGGAGTCCGGCATCGCCGAGATCACCGTGTCCATCAGCCATGACGTGGACTACGCGGTAGCCGTGGCCGCCCCGGTGCTCCATGCCGGCTCGGCGGGCTACCCCCTCACGCCGAGCCTTCCGGATCCAGCCGGTGCCCTCTGCGTCGCCCGCGCAACCAACACCTCATCCATACAAAGCACTTCAAGGAGAACAACCATGTCCGACGGTCTGCAGCAGGTGAAGAACTGGCTCCTCGCCCGTCACACGGAGCGTGACGACATCGCCTCCGACCTGGACCTCATCGAGAACCGGCTCATCGACTCGCTGTCCTTCGTGGAGTTCGTCTTCCTGCTGGAGCAGCAAAGCGGTCGGTCCATCCAGATGGAGGCCCTGGAAGTGGACGAGATCCGCACCCTCGCCGCCATCGAGTCGCACTTCTTCCCGGTCGAGGTGGGGCAGGCATGAGCAAGCGGCTGTTCACGTCAGAGTCGGTGACCGAGGGGCATCCCGACAAGATCGCCGACCGGATCAGTGACACGATCCTCGACGCGCTGCTCCGTGAGGACCCCACCTCGCGGGTGGCTGTGGAGACCCTGATCACCACCGGCCTGGTCCACATAGCCGGCGAGGTGACGACCAAGGCCTATGCGCCCATAGCCGCCCTCGTTCGTGAGGCCATTCTCGACATCGGCTACGACTCCTCGAAGAAGGGCTTCGACGGTGCCTCCTGCGGGGTGTCGGTGTCCATCGGGGCGCAGTCACCCGACATCGCCCAGGGCGTCGACACCGCATTCGAGAAGCGTGTTGGAGGCGCGGGGCCGAGTGACGAGCTCGACAAGCAGGGAGCGGGCGACCAGGGCCTGATGTTCGGCTACGCCTGTGACGAGACTCCCGAGCTGATGCCGCTGCCGATCCACATCGCGCACCGGCTCTCGCGTCGGCTGTCCGAGGTCCGCAAGGATGGGGTCATCCCGTACCTGCGTCCCGACGGCAAGACGCAGGTCACCATCGAGTACGACGGTGATCAGGCGGTGCGCCTGGACACGGTGGTGGTCTCCTCCCAGCACGCAGCTGATGTCGACCTCGACGCACTGCTGGCCCCGGACATCCGTGAGTTCGTCGTGGAGTACGTGCTGAACCAGCTGGTCGAGGACGGCATCAAGCTGGAGACCGAGGGTTACCGCCTGCTGGTGAACCCGACCGGGCGCTTCGAGATCGGCGGTCCGATGGGCGACGCCGGTCTGACCGGCCGCAAGATCATCATCGACACCTACGGCGGCATGGCCCGTCACGGTGGCGGGGCCTTCTCGGGCAAGGACCCGTCCAAGGTCGACCGCAGCGCCGCGTACGCGATGCGCTGGGTGGCGAAGAACGTGGTCGCAGCCGGTTTGGCCTCGCGCTGCGAGGTCCAGGTCGCGTACGCCATCGGCAAGGCCGAGCCCGTCGGCCTCTTCGTCGAGACCTTCGGCACGGGGACGCTGCCGGACGAGCGCATCCAGGAAGCCGTGTCGAGTGTCTTCGACCTTCGGCCGGCCGCGATCATCCGCGATCTGGACCTGCTGCGCCCGATCTACGCCCAGACCGCCGCCTACGGCCACTTCGGCCGTGAGCTGCCGGACTTCACCTGGGAACGCACCGACCGCGTGGACGCCCTGCGCCGGGCCGTTGGGGTCTGACATGCGCATCGTTGTGACGGGATCCATCGCGACCGACCATCTGATGACCTTTCCCGGCCGGTTCGCCGAGCAGCTGCTCGCGGACCGGTTGGACCGGATATCCCTGTCGTTCCTCGCCGACAACCTGGAATTCCGACGCGGCGGAGTAGCGGCCAACATCGCGTTCGGTCTGGGAACGCTGGGATTGCGGCCTGTCCTGGTGGGCTCTGTGGGTCGAGACTTCGATCCGTACCGGGTGTGGCTCAAGGAGCACGGTGTCGACACCGACTCCGTTCGGGTCAGCGAGACGTGCCAGACCGCGCGTTTCGTCTGCACCACCGACCGGGACCAGAACCAGATCGCGACGTTCTACGAGGGGGCCATGGTAGAGGCCCGCGAGATCGACCTGAGCGACGTCGTTGCACGGGCCGGTCGCCCCGACTTGGTGCTGATCTCGCCCGACGACCCCGAGGCCATGCTCCGCCATACGCGGACCTGCCGTGAGCTGGGCATCCCCTTCGCCGCGGACCCGTCCCAGCAGCTGGCGCGACTGGAGCGGCCGCAGGTTCGGGAGCTGGTGGACGGTGCGAGCCGGCTGTTCACCAACGAGTACGAAGCAGCCTTGCTGTGCGAGAAGTCCGGGCTCACCGAGGAGCAGGTCCTGCGGCGGGTCGGCTCCTGGGTGACCACCCACGGCGAGGGTGGCGTACGAATCCAAACTGCGGGCACCACGCCGCTGACCGTGCACGCGGTCGAGGTCGAGGAAGTCGTCGACCCCACCGGTGTCGGCGACGCGTTCCGAGCCGGGTTCCTCGCCGCAACGGCGTGGGGTGTGTCCGAGCGGAGCGCGGCTCAGCTGGGCTGTGCGGTCGCTGCGACCGTCCTCGCATCCGTGGGTACGCAGGAGTACCGGTTGTCCGGCGAATCGTTGCTCTCCCTGCTCGGCATGGGGTACGGCTGCCGGTACGAGACGGAGCTGACCGCACACCTCCGGGAGTTGGCATGAGACGGTCTCTGAGGGAGGAGCTGGCGCAGCGGGTCGTGGTGGCCGACGGGGCGATGGGAACGATGCTCCAGGCCGCCGATCCGACGCTCGACGACTTCATGGGTCTCGAGGGCTGCAACGAGATCCTCAATGTCACCCGGCCCGACATCGTCCGGTCGGTCCATGACGAGTACTACGCGGTGGGTGTGGACTGCGTCGAGACCAACACCTTCGGGGCCAACCTCTCCGCACTCGCCGAGTACGGTGTGGAGGGCCGGGTCTATGACCTGTCCGAGGCCGGAGCGCGCATCGCCCGCGAAGCCGCGGATGCGTTCACGGCGAAAGATGGACGGCCCCGCTGGGTCCTGGGCTCCATGGGCCCCGGCACCAAGCTGCCCACGCTCAAGCATGTGGCGTACGAGCCCTTACGCGAGGCGTACCAGGAGAACGCCGAGGGTCTGGTCCGAGGCGGTGCGGACGCGCTGTTGGTCGAAACCTCACAGGACCTCCTCCAGGCGAAGGCGGCCGTCATCGGCGCCCGCCGGGCGCTGGAGTGGTGCGGAATGGGCGACCTGCCTCTCATCGTGCAGGTGACGGTTGAGGCGACCGGCACGATGTTGCTGGGTTCGGAGATCGGCGCCGCGCTCACGGCCTTGGAGCCGTTGGGTATTGACATGATCGGCCTGAACTGCGCCACCGGCCCCGCCGAGATGAGCGAGCACCTGCGCTACCTCGCGCGCAACTCCCGCATTCCCCTCTCCTGCATGCCCAACGCCGGCCTGCCCGTCCTCGGCAAGAACGGCGCGCACTACCCGCTGTCCGCGAGCGAGCTCGCCGACGCCCAGGAGACCTTCGTCCGCGAGTACGGCCTCTCCCTGGTCGGCGGCTGCTGCGGCACCACCCCCGAGCACCTGCGCCAGGTCGTCGAGCGGGTCCGCGGCCTGAACCCGGCCGTCCGCGACCCCCGCCCCGAGCCCGGCGCCTCCTCGCTCTACCAGACCGTCCCCTTCCGCCAGGACGTCTCGTACATGGCGATCGGTGAGCGTACGAACGCGAACGGGTCGAAGAAGTTCCGTGAGGCCATGCTCGAGGCCCGTTGGGACGACTGTGTGGAGATGGTCCGCGACCAGATCCGCGAGGGCGCGCACATGCTCGACCTGTGCGTGGACTACGTCGGCCGTGACGGCGTCGCCGACATGCGGGAGCTCGCCGGCCGCTTCGCGACCGCCTCCACCCTGCCCATCGTCCTGGATTCCACGGAGGTTCCCGTCCTCCAGGCGGGCCTGGAGAAGCTCGGCGGCCGCGCCGTCATCAACTCGGTGAACTACGAGGACGGCGACGGGCCGGAGTCGCGATTCGCCCAGGTCACGAAGATGGCGGTCGAGCACGGTGCCGCGCTGATCGCGTTGACCATCGACGAGGAGGGCCAGGCCCGCACCGTCGAGCACAAGGTCGCGATCGCGGAGCGGTTGATCGCGGATCTGACGGAGAACTGGGGGATCCGCGAGTCGGACATCCTCATCGACACGTTGACGTTCACCATCTGCACCGGGCAGGAGGAGTCCCGCAAGGACGGCATCGCGACGATCGAGTCGATCCGCGAGCTCAAGCGCCGCCACCCGGAGGTCCAGACGACCCTGGGACTGTCGAACATATCCTTCGGCCTCAACCCGGCCGCCCGCATCGTCCTCAACTCGGTCTTCCTCGACGAATGCGTCAAAGCCGGCCTCGACTCCGCGATCGTCCACGCCAGCAAGATCCTGCCGATCGCCCGCCTGGACGAGGAACAGGTCAAGGTCGCCCTCGACCTGATCCATGACCGGCGGGCGGAGGGTTACGACCCGCTGCAGAAGCTGATGGCCCTGTTCGAGGGCGTGAATACGAAGTCGATGAAGGACGGGCGGGCGCAGGAGCTGCTGGCGCTGCCGTTGGACGAGCGCCTGCAGCGCCGGATCATCGACGGTGAGAAGAACGGTCTGGAGGCGGACCTCGACGAGGCCCTGGAGACGCGGCCGGCGCTGGAGATCGTCAACGACACCCTCCTGGAGGGCATGAAGGTCGTCGGTGAGCTGTTCGGTTCCGGCCAGATGCAGCTGCCCTTCGTCCTGCAGTCCGCCGAGGTCATGAAGACCGCGGTGGCTCATCTGGAGCCGCACATGGAGAAGAGCGACGACGAGGGCAAGGGCACCATCGTCCTGGCCACTGTCCGTGGCGACGTCCATGACATCGGCAAGAACCTCGTCGACATCATTTTGACCAACAACGGCTACAACGTGGTCAACATCGGCATCAAGCAGCCGGTCTCCGCGATCCTGGAAGCCGCGCAGGAACACAAGGCCGACGTCATCGGCATGTCCGGTCTGCTGGTCAAGTCCACGGTGATCATGAAGGAGAACCTGGAGGAGCTCAACCAGCGCAAGCTGGCGGCCGACTACCCGGTCATCCTCGGCGGCGCCGCCCTCACCCGCGCCTACGTCGAACAGGACCTCCACGAAATCTACGAGGGCGAGGTCCGCTACGCCCGCGACGCCTTCGAAGGCCTGCGCCTCATGGACGCCCTCATGGGAGTCAAACGCGGCGTCCCCGGAGCGAGCCTGCCCCCGCTCAAGCAGCGCCGGGTGAAGTCCGCGGCCACCACCGCGCTCATGGCGCCCGGGCCCGAAGCCCCCTCCCGCTCCGACGTGACCACCGACAACGCCGTGCCCACCCCGCCGTTCTGGGGCAGCCGCGTCGTCAAGGGCATCCCGCTCAAGGACTACGCCTCCTGGCTCGACGAAGACGCCCTCTTCAAGGGCCAGTGGGGCCTCAAGCAGGCCCGCGGCGGACCTTCGTACGAGGAGTTGGTGGAGAGCGAGGGCCGGCCCCGGCTGCGCGGTCTGCTCGACCGCCTCCAGACGGAGAACCTGCTGGAAGCCGCCGTGGTCCACGGCTACTACCCGTGCGTCTCCAAGGGCGACGACCTGATCATCCTCGACGACGTGGGCGCGGAACTGACCCGCTTCTCCTTTCCCCGGCAGCCCCGCGGAAGGTTCCTGTGCCTGTCGGACTTCTTCAAGTCCGAGGAGTCCGGCGAGGTCGACTTGATCTGCCTGCAGATCGTCACCGTCGGATCGAGGATCGGCGAGGCCACGGCCAAGCTGTTCGAGTCCGATTCCTACCGCGACTACCTGGAGCTCCACGGCCTCTCCGTGCAGCTGGCGGAGGCCCTCGCCGAGTACTGGCACGCGCGGGTACGCGCCGAGCTGGGCATCACGGGACAGGACCCGCGCTCGCTCGACGGGATGCTGCGCACCGAGTACCAGGGCTGCCGCTACTCCTTTGGCTATCCAGCCTGTCCCGATCTGGAGGATCGCGCCAAGATCGCCGAGCTCCTGAAGCCCGAGCGGATCGGCGTCCACCTCTCCGAGGAGTTCCAGCTCCACCCGGAGCAGTCCACCGACGCCATCGTTGTCCACCATCCCGAGGCCAGCTACTTCAATGCCGGGGGCCGCCGGTGAACCACGTACCGGCCCCCGCGGCCCATTGCACCGACCGAAGTACAAGGAGCGTTCTTCATGCCTGCTGAATTCACCGATTTCAAGGTCGCAGACCTTTCCCTCGCCGCCTTCGGGCGCAAGGAGATCACCCTCGCCGAGCACGAGATGCCCGGCCTGATGTCCATCCGCCGAGAGTACGCGGCCACCCAGCCGCTGGCCGGGGCCCGGATCACCGGCTCCCTGCACATGACGGTGCAGACGGCCGTGCTCATCGAGACGCTCGTCGCCCTGGGCGCGGACGTCCGCTGGGTCTCGTGCAACATCTTCTCCACCCAGGACCACGCGGCGGCCGCCGTAGCCGCCGCCGGCATCCCGGTCTTCGCATGGAAGGGCGAGACGCTGGAGGAGTACTGGTGGTGCACCGAGCAGGCGCTGACCTGGCCCGACGCCGCCGGTCCCAACATGATCCTGGACGACGGCGGTGACGCCACCCTGTTGGTTCACAAGGGCGTCGAGTACGAGAAAGCCGGAAGCATCCCCGACCCCTCGACCGCCGAAAACGACGAGTTGCGCGTCGTCCTGGAACTGCTGCACCGCACGTCCCTGAAGTGGACCGAGCTGGCCTCGGAGATCCGTGGCGTCACGGAGGAGACCACGACGGGCGTCCACCGCCTCTACGAGATGCAGCAGGCCGGCGCACTGCTGTTCCCGGCGATCAACGTGAACGATGCCGTGACGAAGTCGAAGTTCGACAACAAGTACGGCTGCCGCCACTCGCTGATCGACGGCATCAACCGCGCCACGGACGTCCTGATCGGCGGCAAGGTCGCGGTCGTCTGCGGCTACGGCGACGTCGGCAAGGGTTCCGCGGAGTCCCTGCGCGGCCAGGGTGCCCGCGTGATCGTCACCGAGATCGACCCCATCTGCGCCCTGCAGGCCGCGATGGACGGCTACCAGGTCGCCACGCTCGACGACGTGGTCGAGATCGCCGACATCTTCATCACGACGACCGGCAACAAGGACATCATCATGGCCGCCGACATGGCCAAGATGAAGCACCAGGCCATCGTGGGCAACATCGGTCACTTCGACAACGAGATCGACATGGCTGGTCTCGCGAAGATCGAGGGCATCGTCAAGGACGAGGTCAAGCCGCAGGTCCACACCTGGAAGTTCCCCGACGGCAAGGTCCTCATCGTCCTGTCCGAAGGCCGCCTCCTGAACCTGGGCAACGCCACCGGTCACCCGTCCTTCGTGATGTCGAACTCCTTCGCGGACCAGACCCTGGCCCAGATCGAGCTCTACACCAAGCCGGCCGAGTACCCCACCGACGTCTACGTGCTGCCCAAGCACCTCGACGAGAAGGTGGCCCGCCTCCACCTCGACGCGCTGGGCGTGAAGCTGACGACGCTGCGTCCCGAGCAGGCCGCGTACATCGGCGTGGACGTCAACGGCCCTTACAAGCCCGACCACTACCGCTACTGATCCGCATGACAGTTCTCGACGAGATACGTGACCCTTGGCTTCCGGACCGGCTATTGCGAACCGAACGCGACGCGTTGATGCCGCTGTTGCGTCGAACCCCCCCGGAGGCATACGAGCTACGTACGGCCTGCCCTGGCTGGACGGCCCGGCAGGTGCTCGCCCACTGCGCGGCGGCCCTGGTGCGGATTGTCGAAGGACGGTTGGAAGAGGGCGTGTTCCTGCCCGAGGCCAATGCGGCGGACGTCGCCGAACGCGAAGACTGGCCGTTGGCCCGGATCCTTGACGAGTTGGAGAGGGGCTTCACCGAGGCCGGCCCGGAGATCGCGGCGGGCGACGGCACGCTGGACGCGGTGGCGCTGGGGGAGTGGGTCCATGCCGGCGATGTCCGTGACGCGTTCGGGGAGCCGGGCGCTTATAGCGGGGACAGTCTGACACTTGCCCTGCCTCTTCTCCGCATCGCGAGCCGCAAGCGGGAGACACCTCGGCTGGTAGCGCAACTCAATGGCTTGGAAGGTCACTTGGTTCTGGGCAACGAGATTCAGGGGCGGCCCGCGGCGCGCTTCCACGGCGACACGGCGACGCTGATTCGCCTCTACTCGGGCCGTCCGCTGGTCGCGACCCGCTACGAACTCACGGATGCGACAGAACAAGAACTGCTCATCTACCGCTGACGAGCCCGAGCCGGTCCGTCCGTCAAGGCAGGAGGACGGGCCGGGGCCTCATTCGATCTTCACGACCTGGAAGGCTTCTGCCATCCGTCCCGCCGGCAGTCCCGCTGCTCTTGCGTGTTCACCCAACCAGTCCCGAAGTAGCCCCGACAGGTCGTCGAAATGGGCCGTCTGTGAGGTGTGGATCCGCAGAGCCTCGACCTTGCGTTCGAAGACGGGGGTCACGTCGATGTACTGGTTCGGCGTGGGGCCGGTCATCAGCCACAGTTCTGGCACGATCCAGGGCTCCAGTCCTTCCTCCTTGAGGAGGGAGGGATGCGCGAAGGGATTGCGGGCCTCGGGGTAGATCGCACGTAGGGCGGCGTCGCCGACTGCGCGATGGTCCGGGTGAAGGTCGGGTACTCGGGCCCAGTTGATCTCCGGGCTGGGGATGACGGCGCGCTGCGGGCGAACCTGTCGGATCACCCGGCACAGGTCGCGGCGCAGCTCGACGCTCGGCTCGACGAAGCTGTCGGGGTAGCCGAGGAAGCGGACGTCCTCGACGCCGCTCCGCTTGGCCGAGTGCACCTGTTCGGCTCGCCGGAGGTCTCCCATTGCTTGGCGGGGGAGCTGCTCGTCGTATCCGCCGGCCCCGCCGTCGGTGACGATGCAGTATGTGACCCGCGTCGTGCCCTGGGCGATCCACCGCATGACCGTGCCGCTGACGCAGAACTCGATGTCGTCCGGGTGTGCGGCCACCACTAGCAGGGATTCCGGGGCGCTGCGGTCTGTTAGATCGGTCGCGAAGTGCTCCATGGACTCAGCCTGTTGGGCCTGGTGGCGGCTTGCAAGGCAACTCGTCTGGCGTACTTGTGACATGACACTTCTACGCCAGTCAAAAATTTGGTAGCTTCAAATAAATGGTCCAATCGCATGTACGTGGAATCCGGAGGCACCGGCATGTGCAGGATTTTCGGCTCCTTCTCGGCCGGCGCGGCGCGACCCGACCCGGGCGAGCTCGCCGCGGTCTCCGCCCGTCAGCGGCACGGTGGTCCCGACGAACACGACGTGCTCAGCGGGGCGGGCTGGTCACTCGGGTGCGACCGGCTCGCCGTGACCGACCTCCGTGGCGGTCGACAGCCCTACCGGCTGCCCCACTTGCCCGGGATCATCGCCGTACTCAACGGCGAGATCTACAACCACCGCATCCTCCGTCGCGAGCTAGCGGCGCGCGGCCACCGCTTCCCCGACACGTGCGACGGCACCCTGCTGCCCGCGCTCTACGCCGAGTACGGGCCGGCCTTCGCCGAGCGGCTCGATGGGATGTTCGCCGTGGCCGTCCTCGACCTGCGGGCGAGCCCCCTGCTCGTCTTGGCCGTCGACCCCATGGGGATGAAACCCATTCACTACCACCGGGGCACGGACGGCTCCTTCCGCTTCGCCTCCGAGATCCCGGCACTCCTGGCCTTCGAAGGGGTACGGATCACTCCTCGCGCTGACACCCTCGACACGGTCCTGGCGACACGGACATCCTTCTCCACGCAGACTGCCCTGGAAGGCATCAGTGTCATGCCCCCGGGTGCGACCGCTGTCGTCAGCCCCGGGCAGGAACCGGCCGTACGGCGGCGGCCCATGCAGCCGGCGACGCCCTCAGAGGCCGACTTCGCCACCGAGGACGTGTTGCGCCGCGAAGTGCGGCGCCTCGCCCGAGCCGATGTGCCGGTCTGTGCCCTCACGAGCGGCGGTCTCGACTCCGGCCTGGTGACCGCGCTGGCGGCAGAGTACGCGCGTGAGACCGGCGCGCCGTCCCTGCACACCTTCCATCTCACCTACCAGGGCAAATGGCCGGGCTCGGAGCACATCCATGCCCGCGCCGTCGCCCGGCAGGCCCGGACCGTCCACCACGAAGTGGCGCTGGATCCCGGGGAGCTGGGGTCACTGCTCACCCGCGCCACTCGGCATCTGGGGCAGCCGAATGCCGACCCCATCGCCCTGAGCACGTACGCCCTCTTCCGGGCCGTACGAGAGGCCGGGTTCACTGTCGCCCTCACCGGGGACGGCGCCGACGAGCTGTTCGGTGGGTATTCCCGGATGCGGGAGGCCCTGGAGGCCCCCGCGGGTGGTGACTGGGCCACCTCGTACGCCGACGCGCTGTCCGCGGCACCCAGGATGCTCCGCGAATACCTCTACACCCCCACGTACCGGGCCTACATCGCCGAGGAAGGTTCGGCTGCCGACCGCATAGTGCGGGAGCTTCGCTCCGCGCGCACGGATCGGCTCACCGCGATCACTTCGTTCGAGACCCGCTGGCGGCTGCCCGCCTACCACCTTCGCCGAGTCGACCACCTGAGCATGGCGTGGGCGGTCGAGGCCCGGATGCCGTTCTGTCAGCCCTCCGTCGCCGCGCACGCCCGCGGACTCTCCTCAGCTGCCCGACGTGGGAAGGCCGCGTTGTACGGGGCCGGGCGCGAGCTCCTGCCCGCCACCGTGCTGAACCGGCCCAAGCAGCCCTTTACTCTGCCTGTGACCGCGATGCTCAGCCCCGGTAGTGCCCTCCTCGAGCCCGTGCGGGAGCTCTTGTCTCCGGAGCGGCTGGTGCGGGGTGGCCAGGTCCGGCCCGACCGGGTGCAGCGCCTGCTCGCCCGGCAGCTGGAACGGCCTTCGGACCAGGACGCGCTCGCCCTGTGGGCGCTGGCCACCCACGAACTGTGGACCGAGGTCGTACGGGGGATGGCCATCCCGGTCGGATGCGCTGCGTGAACGGAGCGATCGTCCAGTGATCGCGACAGTGGTGAGGGCTGCGGGGGCCCCCGGCCCCACCCTGGTCGTGGAGCAGTCCGAACTGCCCCTCGGCGCGCTGGCGTTACGGGCAGAGCTCCGCGCCCTTCGGGAGAGTTTGGAGGGGTCCCGCTACGACCGCCTTGTCAAGATCGCCCTCTACGGGCCCTCGGGCGCTCCCGGCACGGACTTGGACTATCGCTTCGTCCAGGCCATGCCGGACGGCAGTTTCGATTTCCGTACCGGGTGCGGTCACTCCCTGCTTGCCTGTGTGGCCGCCGCCGGGCCGTCTGGCGCCGTCACCGTGCGGGCCCTCACGACCGGGACGAGGTCGTGTGTGTGTCGGAACAGCCTGGGGGAGGGGCTGCGGACACTTACACGCTTCACTTCATGCGGGCGCCGGACGCGCCGGGCGTGCTGCCCACGGGCCGCCCCCTCGACTGGCTCGACGGCGTTCCTCTTTCCCTGGTGAGGTACGGAAACCCGTATGTCTTCGTGGACGCCCGCGACCTGGGGATCCGCAGCCGCGACCAGCTCTTCGCTGCCGGGGAGACGGTACTGCGCCGACTTCTGGTCCTGCGAGCTCTCGCCGCCAAGGTGCTGGGACACCCGCCCCACTCCGCCCTGCCCAAGATCGCTGCTGTCGATTACTCCGCGGCCACCCCCGCTGTGCGTGCCGTGACCGTCGGCGGTTGGCATCCCTCGCTCGCGCTCACCGGTGCTACTGCCTTCGCCGTGGCGGCCTCGCTTTGCGGTACGGTCGTGCGCCCGTTCGGCGGAGTGGTCGACACACCCGGCGGCCCGGTCACTGTCTCCTCCACGCCCAACCGGGTCAGCGTGCACCACAAGCGCGCGACCGTCCTTCGGCGGCTCGAGCTGCCGTGGCGTATCCACGCAACGGCGTGAATGCGCAACCCTTCTGGGGGCTCCCCGCTTCCCGTCTCTGTCACGCTGATGTGGAGCCCCCGTCCGGATTACCGGACGGGCGTCGTGAATTCGACCGCATTCGAATCCCAGCGGGGAGACCGAGCGAAGAATGAAATTCGAAAATCTGCGTGTTGTCGTCACGGGTGCCTCGCGCCATTTCGGCCGGGCGCTCGCCATTGGATTCGCCCATTTGGGAGCCGAGGTCTACGTCTCGGCTCGGACCGTGGAGTTGGCCGAGCGAACCCGTGCCGAGGTCATGGGATCTGCACGCGACCGCATCCATGCCTTCGGCTGCGACCTCAGCCGACCGGCGGAGATCAGGGAGTTCGCCCGCCAGGTCGGCGAACACACCGATCGGGTCGACCTGCTGGTCAACAACGGTGCCCGATGGCTGGACGCCGTCGACCTGGAGGACGCGTCGGACGACGCGATCGTGGAGACCATCGAGTCCACGGCCGGCGGCACGGTACTGATGGTCAAACACTTCCTGCCGCTTCTGAGGTCGTCCCAGCGCCCCGACATCGTCAACATGGTCGCAGTACGGGACGCCGGCGGATCCTCCGCGGCGGCGGCGCACGAGGCGTTCTGGACGGCCAAGAGCGCACAGGCCGGGTTCGCCGAAATCCTTTCACAGCGACTGAGGCCTTCCGGTGTCCGGGTGTTCTCCCTGTATCCCCCCGACTTCTCCACTTCCGACCCGCGATTCGCCGAGTGGGACGGAATCAAGACGGACGACGCGATGCGCGACGAGAAACTCACCACCCAGGCCCTCTTCGAATGCATCGTCTACGCCGTTGAGCAGCCGCGTGACTGTTTCATCCGCTCCTTCCATTTCGAGCCTCGCTGAGCACTTCGCACCACAGCGTCAAGGAGGTCCCATGAGCACCCCTTTCTGGATCACCGCGACCCCGCCCGCCACGCACGGTGAACTCCACATCGGTCACCTTGCGGGACCGTACGTCGCGGCCGATGTTCTGTCCCGCTACCTGCGCGCCGAGGGCGAACCGGTGCTGTTCAGCACCGGCACCGCTGACCACAGCAGCTCCGTACACGTACGCGCACTGCGGGCGGGTCGCAAGCCGGAGGAGGTCTCCGAGGGCTACCGGGCTGCGATCACCGCGGACTGGCTGCGCTCGGGCATCGAGTTCGATCGCGTCGTGCGCCCGCGTCAGGACCGGGGATACGGTCGCTGGGTGGCGGACCTCTTCCAGCGGCTGCACGCGGAAGGCGTCATCGCCGCGCGTACGAGGCTGCTGCCGTACTGCGAGCCGTGTGACCGTTGGCTGTACGGCGCGCACGTCACGGGGTCCTGCCCGCACTGCGCAGCCGTCAGCGACGGCGGGATGTGCCACGAGTGCGCCCGCCCCAATGACGGTGGGGACCTCGTGGAGCCCCACTGCGCCGTGTGTGCCACCCCGGCAGTGCCCCGGCGCTGCCGCCGCCTCTACATCCCACTGGAACCCTTCCGCGAAACACTCGCCGACTACTGGGCCGCCACCGGCCTGCCGCCCCGCCTCGCCGCACTGTGCGAATCGCTGGTCGAGGACGGTCTGCCGGACATCGCCGTTTCCCATCCTGCGGAGTGGGGGCTGAGCGTTCCGGTGGACGGTTTCCCCGACCACCGGATCGACGGCTGCTTCGAGGCAGCCGCGATGCATCTCTTCGGCTACGGCGACGACCGGCCGCTGCCTGAACGCACCATCCACTTCTGCGGGTTCGGCCATGCCTTCTGCCACGCCGTCTTGCTGCCGGTCATTCTCCTGTCCCAGGGCATCAAGCTTCCGCAGGAATTCTGTGTGAACGAGTCGTTCGTCATCGAGGACAAGGCCATCGTCTCCGGCTCCGATCACAAGGTGTGGGCGCTGGACCTCCTTACCGAGTACGGGTCCGACACGCTCCGCCGCCACGTCCTGCAGGCTCGCCCGCTGGGCCGGCGAACGGTGTTCCATGCCGACCGGCTCGATGCTGCCCGAAAGGAGTTGGACGAGAACTGGAACAGCTGGTTGTCCCGGCTGTTCGCGGCGGTCAGGGCAGAGAGTGCGGGCTTGGCTCCCGCGGCGTTGCCCGGTGGCACAGGCTGGGAGGTCTTGGGGCAGCGACTGCTGAGGGCGGTGGAGGATCTGCGCGAGGCGTACGGTCCTGACACCTTCGATCCCCGCAGGGCGGTCGCCCTGCTCGATGAAATCGTCCGCTTGGTGTCCGACTTCGGCCACGTCAACGCCCACGAGACATGCCGCCCCACGGCGGACTGCCGTCACCTTCCGGCCCTGTCCGCCCAACTGGCGGTGGCTTCCGCACTGAGCGCCTGGGCCCGGCCGGTGATGCCGGAGGGCGCGGACCGTCTGGCGGCGGCGCTCAAGGCGGCGCCCGGGCGCCCCGTGTCCGATGCGGCACTCGTCCCGCTCCCGCCCGGCAGTCGGCTGGCGCCACCGTCGGGTCCGATCTTCGGCTTCTGAACGGGCGGCCCCGGCAGGCCCCCTGACGCAAGACGGTAAACGGCAAGATCCCCCCTTCGCCGCGTGGCGCGCCGGCCGGCCACGCGGCGGGCGCAGGGCACGTGGCCCGTTCCCATAGGAGCTCTACGTGTCCCTGCGCGTCGCCATGCTCAGTGTCCACACCTCGCCGCTCCACCAGCCCGGCACCGGGGACGCGGGCGGCATGAACGTCTACATGGTTCAGCTCTCCCGCGCTCTCGCCGAGCAAGGCATTGAAGTAGACCTCTTCACCCGCTGTCGCGGTGAGGGCCGGCCGCCCCAGGTCGAAATCGCCCCGGGTGTACGGGTCCGCCATCTGCACGCGGGGCCACGCGCCGCCCTCCCCAAGGAGGACATGCCGGGTCTGGTGGTGCCGTTCTCGCTGGCGCTGATGAAGGAGAGGCGGCGCTACGATCTGGTCCACTCCCACTACTGGCTCTCCGGCCAGGCCGGCCGCATCGCCGCCGCCGGTTGGGGGATACCGCTTGTACACACCGCACACACCCTCGCCCTGGTGAAGAACGCCGCCCTCGCCGCCGGCGACACCCCCGAGCCCGAACTGCGGATCCGGGGCGAGCAGCAAGTCACGGCCTCTGCGGACAGGCTGATCGCCAATACGGCAGACGAAGCAGGGGCGTTGCGGGGTCTTTACGGGGCGTCGGCACCTCGTGTCGACGTGGTCCGACCGGGCGTGGATCTGGACACCTTCCGCCCCGGTGACGGGCGGGCAGCGGCGCGGGCGCGACTCGGGTTGCCCACCGGGGCCTTCATCCCCGTGTACGCGGGACGAATCCAGCCGCTCAAAGGGCCCGATGTCCTCGTGAGAGCGGTCGCCGAGCTCCTGAAGACCGACCCTGCGCTGCGCAGCCGTCTTCTTGTCCCGGTGGTCGGCGGACACTCGGGCGCCGGACCGGTCGGCGGACCCTGTGACCTGGCGCGTGAGCTGGGGGTGGCGGACGTACTCCGGTACTTCCCGCCCGTGGCGCAGGCGGAGCTGGCGGACTGGTACCGGGCGGCGGACGTCCTCGTGGTGCCCTCGCGCAGCGAGTCCTTCGGGCTGGTCGCGCTGGAAGCGCAGGCGTGCGGAACCCCCGTACTGGCGGCGGCCGTCGGCGGACTGCCGACGGCCGTGTGGGATGGGGTGACCGGCGTGCTGGTGCCCGGCCACGATCCGGTGGACTACGCCCGCCGCCTGCGGTGGTTCGCGCAGCACCCCGAGGCCGTCGTGAGCATGGGCGGGGCCGCGGTGCGCCATGCGCGGGCGATGAGCTGGCAGGCCGCGGCCACGCGGACGCTGGAGGTGTACCGGCGCGCACTGTGTGTGCAGCAGCCTGCCGGAACGCAAATGAGGCAGGAGCGACGGCACGCTCCTGCCTCTCCGGCGCTTCCCTCCTGGAGGGTCGAGAAGGCCGGAATACCAGCCTAGCATTTCTTTTGGTCTGACCAAAGAACTGGAACTGTAACGCCTGTATGAACTCTCGCGGGATCGTGGCGTGTTGACGTCCCTTGTCTCATCCACGCCATGGCGTTACCACGCATGGAGGAATGCTGGATTCAGCCTTGGGGTGCGACAAGAATAGAGATGTCTTCAAGGGGAGCCCGGCGGCACGGGGCCTACGAAGGCGGAAATCACATTCCACATTCCTGGAGGAATCATGTCTGCTGGGCACATCATCGGAATTCGCAAAACGGCCGGCCAGTTCGCCCTCGCGGTCCTGCTCTGTACAGCGGTCGCCGGCGGAGCGGCGGTCGCCGTATCCCCGTCGGCGACCGCTTCGCAGCGCTCGGTGGCCGAGGGTTCCGACCCTGCTGCCCCGTCCCCGTCCCCGAGCCCGTCGAACGGAAACGGCTGGGACTACGCCAAGCCGGCCCCGGCGTCGGCGGACGGTGCCGACACCCCGGTGCCGTCTCCGACTCCGTCGAACGGAAACGGCTGGGATTCCGCCAAGCCGGCCCCGGCCCCGGTGGCTCCGGGCAATTGACGCAGACCAAGCGCGCCCCGTGTTCGCCGCTCCAGGCGAACACGGGGCTTTTCGGTCTTGTGGCCCGAAGTGGTGCGTCAGTATTTCGCCACTGTGCAGGTCGGAATCGGGCAGGAATCAGTCGAGCCAGCCGAGCCGATAGGCGCGTACGCCAGCCTCGAAGCGGCTCGACGCACCGAGCTCCTGCATCACCTCGGACAGCATGCGACTCACTGTCCTCAACGAGACTCCCAGACTTCGGGCGATCTTTTCGTCCTTCATGCCCGAAGCCAGCATTTTGAGAGCGGCCCTCTGCTGTTCGGACAGGCCGTCCCCGCCGCGTTCGGCAGCGACGTCGTCGCCGTACGGAGTCGCCGTGTGCCAACAGTGCTCGTATAGCGCCAGATATGAGCGGACGAGCGCGGGTCCGCGAGCCAGGATCGCGCCGGCGGAGCGGTCCTCGCGGTGGACGGGGAGAACGGCGAACTGCTGATCCGCGATGATCATGTTCATGGGGACCGCGGGGGACAGCCGGATCTCGACGCCCACCTCTACCCGGCGGCGCAGCATCTCGGCTGCCTCCGGGGATGCGGTGATGCGTTGGTGGTAGATGGCGCGGATGCGCACGCCGTTCTCGATCTGCCT
Source organism: Streptomyces stoeckheimensis (assembly GCF_045822005.1). NCBI lineage: Bacteria > Bacillati > Actinomycetota > Actinomycetes > Kitasatosporales > Streptomycetaceae > Streptomyces > Streptomyces stoeckheimensis. Next base: position 7,681,849 of record NZ_CP169550.1, read on the forward strand.
CAAATCCCGGCTGAGTACGCGGTCCGCGACCTCTCGCACAAGGGCGGTTACGTGCATGGACGCGAGGTTGTGCTGGATGACATCCGTGATGTCCTCCAGAGCCTGCTGGATCCTCCGGTAGTCACTGAGGAGCTCTACCTCGACTCCGGAGCCGTTCAGCGAGCCGGGTCGAAGAAATCTCCCCACTAATGCTTCGAGGGTGCTGTAGGCGCGGTCGGACTCGTCCAGATGCTCCCGGAGACGCTCCCGCTCCTGCTGCAGCATGCGGAGAAGAGCGATCTCGGGGTCGACCACGGCAACCGTATCCGGTCCGGACTCCCAGGTACCCGCCTGGAGATCGGCACGTGTGGCGTGGGTGGTGCTGGTCGGCACGATGAGGCCGAGGGCGATCAGTTCCGCACGTCGCTGTTCGTACTCTTCCGGCGGTAACTTCAGCTCATCGAAGACCTCGTCGAGGTTGGACACCCCGCGCTGGCGGAGTTCCTGGTAAAGCGCGAGAACCCTCTCGGCCGACTGGATACCGCTGCTGCCGTCACCCGTCGACATTGCGAAGTGACCCCCTGATCCTAAGAATGCCCGCCACACCTTGTCACACACCAGGACAAGAACTTCCGGCCCCGAAGTGGCTTGTGGGGCACGTCACACAGGGTCCCCCGGCGTGCTGCTCCTCGCGTCCAGCCAGCCGAGACGGGCCGCCTTGACCCCCGCCTCGAAGCGGCTCGCGGCCCCCAACTCCTGCATGATTTCCGAGAGGAGGCGACTCGCGGTGCGCAGGGACACCCCCAGGTTGCGGGCTACCTCCTCGTCCTTTACGCCTGAGGCGAGCATGTGAAGTGCAGCTACCTGCTGTTCAGAGAGCCCGTCGCCGCCGCGCTCGGCAGGGGAGTCCTCCCCGTGGGGCGTCGCGCAATGCCAGCAGTACTCGTACAGCGCCAGGTACGAGCCGACCAGTGCGGATCCCCGCGTGATGATGGCGCCCGCGGAGAGATCGTGCAGGTCGATGGGTAGGAGGGCGAAATTCTCGTCCGCGAGGAACATGTTCATCGGGACTACGGGGGAAAGTCTTATTTCCACCCCCAGTTCGGCTCGATCTCGCAGGTGTCGCGCCATGTCCGGTACAGAGGCTGCGCGGCGCCCATACATGGCTCGCACCCTTACGCCGCGCGCCAGCTGTCGTCGATCTTCTTCGAGAGTCTGTTCGCTCTCCTCGCGGCCGACCGCTCCTGTATGCATGGTCTGACGGTCGTGTGCCACGGACTCGGAGATTCCGGCTCGCTCCAGGTGGACTCGGCTGAGGTCGGTCACGATCTCGACCCCGATCTCACGCTCGGGTGTGGCGCCGGCCCGCAAGACGGGCCCGGCCAGGATGTCCAGGGTGTCGTGGAAGCGGCCGGTATCTATCAGCCGGTTCTGCAGGCGTTCCCGTTCGGCACGGAGGAGCCCGAGCAGTGCGATGCCCGGTTCGACGGCAGCGCGGCTGTCTCCGGCCCCGTGGTGATCAAGCAGGCCGAGCCCGGAGAGCTCGGCCAGGCAGCGCTCGCGCTCTTCGGTCGAGAATCCGAGGGAGGCTGCGATCTTCTCGACTCCGGACTCCGGGCGCTCACGAAGCTCAAGGTAAAGCGCGAGGGTCTGGTCGCCCACTCGCGGACCGATCCCGTACCTGCTCAGAGTGCAGCACCCCCTCCGGACTCAGGCTCAATCCCCCGCTGTACGGAGGCAGTCGGGGCACAAGCCCTTGAACACTACATCCGCTTCGCCCATCTGCCACTCCTCGAGACCCTCGCCGATAGCTTTCGGCACCTCGGATTCCACGTTCTCCACCCGGCCACAGCGCACGCAGAGCGCATGCTGGTGAGGTGTGCCTGAGATCTCGAAGACGGCCGGCAGTCCGGGGCGGTCGAACTTTGTGGCCAAGCCCGTATCGAGGAAGTGGCGAAGCATCTCGTAGACGGCCTGGCTGGTCAGGGTGCCGAGCCGCTCACGGGCGGTCGCGGTGATGGTCTCGACGTCCATGTGGCCACCCGCTGCCAATACCTTGAGCACCTCCAGGCGGGGCCCTGTGACGCGCAGCCCTACGTCGCGGAGGCGCTGGATCACCGCCTCGCGGCCCGTTGACACCTGCACGCCAGCCACTCCTCCGCCACCTCTGTCAGCAGGTGTCCATCACCTGGTCGGCCCAAAGATTTGAGGGCATCGTACCTCTTGCCTGCCCGACTGGGAGAGGAGTGGGCGGAGTCGGTCCCTGAGGTCGTCAGGCGTGGGCGCGGCAAACGAGGAACACGCTCTCGGTCCGCTCGTCGATGCGGTGGCGTCGCCGGCCCTCGATGCGGAGTCCGGCCGCGTGCAGCTCGTCCGTGAGTCGTTGCGGGTCGATGACCCACTTGTCGGTGGTCAGGACCACCCGCTCGGAACTCGACTTGCCCGTCCGGACCGCGTAGTACGTGATGCGCTCGCTCATGTCCGCCAGGTCGAAGACCTGCCGAGCTACCACCCACTCCTCGATTCCGTCGAAGCGGGGAACTTGGAAAGCCCAAGTGCGGTGGGGATCCTCGGACAGCCCCCGCAGCTGGTGCGCGGTGTAGTCGAGGGCGAGCGCGCCGCCGGGGTCCAGGTGTGATGCGATCTCGCGCAGCAGTTCGGGGCGCACCCGTGGTGATACGGCAGAGACCATCGTCCCGGCGAGCAACGCCAGACGGTACGTGCGCCGCAGGTGCAGCTCCGCGAGGTCGGCCCGGGTGGGGATCACCAACTGCGACACCTGCGGCCCGATCCGCCGGCCCCATGTCTGGAGCCGCTCCAGGCTCGAAGCGTCCCGGTCGACAGCCTCGACGAGGAAGCCGTGCCGGGCGAAGGGGACGGCGAGTCGACCTGCTCCTGAGCCGAGGTCGAGGACCGGGCCGCCAGTGGCTCGAGCCAGCCTCAAATAGCGGACGATGTCGGCGCTGTGGGGGCCGAGCAGTGCGTCGTGCAGCCACACCGAGTCATTGTCGACGGGAGCGGTCGACTCAAGACCGGGCAGGTATTCCGCGGTGGTGCGGATGCTGGTGCCCAGCGTCTCGCACCGTCCCGTGTATTCGGGCGGCAGGACCGACACAAGCGCTGCAGGCACGACGGGCAGGGAAGTGCCGCTCGGTGTGTGCATCGCTCCTCCAGGGGCTCGTCCGGTCCAGCGGTCCCAGCGAGGTTCCGTGCCGCAGGGGCCGCGCCGTTGAGGAAATCCTGTCCTGTGGGGCGGCGACGGACCAGCGGAAAGGGCTGCGTGAACACGCGATGGCGTGGATCTGCCATGGTCTGGAGAGATGCGGGGTGGCGGCGATGACCCAGCGGCAGGTCAGAGCATGCGGCCGAGCCGTAGCGGCGCGACGAGGGCGAAGTCGTGGTGCGTGAAGAACGGCAGCGCAGGGTCCTTGCCGACGGGAAGACTGATTCGCTGGGAGGTGGCGCCGTACGCGACCATCCGTATGGTGACCGCCGCAAGCAGTGCCGTCCCCACGCCCTTGCGGCGCCGGCCGGGAGCGGTGCACAGGGCGTATATCTCACCCTGGGTCGGAACGGCGACGCCGCCTGACGCGACACCTTGGATGTTGCCGTCAGGGTCCGCGGCCACTAGCCAGCCCAGCCAGCCCGGCGCCCCGCCGGGCATTTCGATTTCAGCTCTTAGGCGGGGCAGGGCGCACTGGTCGGAAACCAGCCGCTCGGTGTCGGTCCGTCCGAGGATTTCGCCGTAGCTGTCGCGAATCCCCACGGCGAGAAGTCGAGAAATTGATGTTGCGTCGTTAGATGCTGCCGTCCGGACGTGACCCAGCAGCATATGTCCATACCTCTCGCCGTTCCCGGTCCTGCGCTCGCACGGGCCCACAATAGCGGGGAATTCGAGTGAGGGAAGTCGATGCCAAACTTACGAATTCGCTTAGTAATTAGAGTGGTTGGGAGTAGGGGCTGCTAACCCGGCACCGAACAACAGGCGAGGATCAGCGGAGTGATGGCGCCCGCCGCTGCCGTGACCGCGAACAGCCCACGCAAGACGGGGTGTCCCGAACGGTGTGGAGTGAGGATGCGGCGCATGCGCAGAGCTGCCGAGGGGCCGCTCGCCGCGAATGCCTCGCGCGGTGACCGCCCGACTGCCAGAGTGTAGAGCGCCGTGGCCAGTGTCTCCCGTGAAGCAGCACGCATCGCTTGGTCGTCCGCCGCCATCTCCAGCAGGAGTGGTATGGCCCTTCCGCCGAGCCGGGCCAGCGGCAGTCGGGGGAAGGTGGTCGCGTAGGCCCGGGCCGCCGCGACGAGCAAATGATGACGGCCTGCGATGTGAGCCCGCTCGTGGCAGAGGGCGGCGGCCAGCTGAGGTTCCGTCAGGGTGGTGACCGCCCCGGACGAGACCACCACCTGGCGCGAGCGTCCGGGAAGGCAGTAGACCGCAGGGCGCGGGTCGTCCAAGACGGTCGCGCCGAGCCTGGCGTCGTAGCGGCCGACCAATTGCAGTAGTCCTGCGTGTCGGGACCGGGCCCGACGCGCCCTCAGGACCTCACGCAGGAAGCTGGTGACGGGCAATGCCAGAACGGCGAGAGCGGTAGCCGCTGCGGCGTATTCGAGACCGGTCGCATGCCTCAGCTGGTGAAGGGAGGGGAAGGTCAGGGTCAGGGCCATGTCGACGATCCGGTGGCTGACCCTGCCGGGGAGTAGAAGTTGTGCCGGGATCAGGGCCACCGCGAGCGCGAAGATCAGGCCGGATGCCGTCCATACGGTGAGCGCCAGCCGCGGAACCTGTTGGGCCCAGCGGGCGCGTGCCAGCGTCCAGGGCAACAACGCGCCTGTGGCGAGGGCGAGTCCGAGAGGAGGCAGGACGTGATGGTTCATTGCCCGCTCCGGGGGCCGCCGGCCGGGCGGTCGCGTCGGGCGGCGCGTAGTACGGCGTCCAGCGTTTCCACGTCCTCGTGGGACATGCGTTCCACGAAATGCAAGAGGGCGGCCTCGCGGTTCTGGCTGTCCCCGAGTGCGTCCTGCATGAGACCTGCCGTGTACTCCTCGCGACTGCGGACCGCCTCATAGAGCCACGCGCGACCGGCTTTCCTACGACGCAGCCATCCCTTGCGGTGAAGGATGTCGGCAACCGTCATGACGGTCGTGTAGGCGACCTGGCGCCCCCGGTTTATGTCGTCGACGATCTCGCGGACCGTAGTGGGGCGTTCCCACAGCCACACCCGGTCCATGATCTCGGCTTCCAGCTCTCCCAGCCGGCGCACACGCATCCCCCTCGCCACTTGCCCCTCGCGAGCGGCTCATCGTACGGGCCGCCACCGCAGAACCGACATACCCCAGGCGGGTATTCCGGTGTGATTCGTCGTCAACACCACGGACCGCCCCCGCAGCGTGGTCTTCTTCGCTCGGGGGCGGTCCATGATGGGTATGTGAGGGCCGTGAGATCAGGCCCGGATGAGCCGGGCGATGGCTTTCGAAGCCTCGCCCACCTTCACCTTCGCCTGGTCCCCACCCGCGGTGATGGCCTCGGTGACGCAGCAGCTGAGGTGTTCGTCCAGCAGGGCCACCGCGCACGACTGCAATGCGGCGTTGATCGCGGCAACCTGCGTGAGGACGTCGATGCAGTAGGAGTCCTCGTCGACCATCCGCTGGACCCCACGGACCTGTCCCTCGATTCGGCGCAGGCGTCTGATGATGACTTCCTTGCTCTGTACGTAACCGGCCACGGGAGGCTCCTCAGTTGTCGGCGGCCTGGAAGCCACGCAGTCGCAGGCTGTTGCCGACGACGAAGACGGAGGAGAAGGCCATGGCCGCTCCGGCGATCATCGGGTTGAGCAAGCCGGCCGCGGCGAGCGGCAGGGCGGCCACGTTGTAGGCGAAGGCCCAGAACAGGTTCGAGCGGATGGTGCCGAGCGTCTTGCGAGCGAGGCGGATCGCATCCGCCGCAGCCCGCAGGTCTCCTCGTACGAGCGTCAGGTCACCCGCTTCGATGGCGGCGTCCGTGCCGGTTCCCATGGCCAGACCGAGGTCGGCCTGGGCGAGAGCGGCCGCGTCGTTGACGCCGTCGCCGACCATCGCGACGCTGCGGCCCTCGGCCTGCAGCTTCTTGACGACATCGACCTTGTCCTGGGGCATGACCTCCGCGATGACCTCGTCGATCCCGACTTCGGCGGCGACGGACTCGGCGACGGCCTTGTTGTCACCGGTGAGGAGGATCGGCTTGAGGCCCAGGGCGCGCAGGCGCCGGATGGCTTCCGCGCTGGTCTCCTTGACCGCGTCGGCGACCTCCAGGACCGCGCGTGCCTCTCCGTCCCAGGCCACCGCGATGGCGGTGCGACCGGCGGCTTCGGCCTCCGCCTTGGCGCGCTCCAGTTCCACGGGCAGCTCCATCGCCCATTCGGTGAGCAGCTTCTCGCGGCCGACGAGAACGGCGTGGCTTTCGACGACGCCCTGGACGCCCAGTCCGGGGATGTTGGCGAAGTCCTCCGGGACGGGCAGCGCGCCGACCTTGGCGGCGGCGCCGGCGGCGACGGCCTGCGCGATGGGGTGCTCGGAGGCATACTCCAACGCTCCTGCCAGGCGCAGTACTTGGCTCTCGTCGGTGCCGTCCGCGGTGTGCACGGCGAGCAGCGCCATCTTGCCGGTGGTGACCGTACCGGTCTTGTCCAGGACGATGGTGTCGACCTTGCGGGTGGTCTCCAGTACCTCGGGTCCCTTGATCAGGATCCCGAGCTGGGCGCCGCGGCCCGTGCCGACCATGAGGGCAGTGGGGGTGGCGAGGCCCAGGGCGCAGGGGCAGGCGATGATCAGTACGGCGACGGCGGCGGTGAAGGCGGCCGCGAGGCCGGAGCCGGTGCCGAGCCAGAAGCCGAGGGTGGCCAGGGCCAGACCGATGACGACCGGCACGAACACGGCGGAGATCTTGTCGGCGAGCCGCTGGGCTGCGGCCTTGCCGTTCTGCGCGTCCTCGACCAGCTTGGCCATCCGAGCCAACTGGGTGTCGGCGCCGATGCGGGTGGCCTCGACCACGAGGCGCCCGCCGGCGTTGAGGGTGGCGCCGGTGACGGAGTCCCCGAGCGAGACCTCCACGGGGACGGACTCGCCGGTGAGCATGGAAGCATCCACCGCGGAGGAGCCCTCGACGACGGTGCCGTCGGTGGCGATCTTCTCTCCGGGGCGTACCAGGAAGCGGTCGCCGACTTGCAAGTCGGCTGTGGGTAGGGTGACTTCGCGGCCGCCGCGCAGCACCGTCACTTCCTTGGCGCCGAGTTCCAGCAGCGCCTTGAGGGCGGCGCCGGCCTTGCGCTTGGACCTGGCCTCGAAGTAGCGGCCGGCGAGGATGAAGGCAGTGACCCCGGCCGCCGCCTCCAGGTAGATGTTCCCGGCGCCGTCGGTGCGGGCGATGGTGAACTCGAAGGCATGGGTCATCCCGGGCGTGCCGGCAGTTCCGAAGAACAGAGCCCATAGTGACCACAGGAACGCGGCGGTCGTACCCACCGAGATCAGTGTGTCCATGGTGGCCGCGCCGTGCTTGGCGTTGGTCCAGGCGGCGCGGTGGAAGGGCCAGGCGGCGTACGTGACGACGGGCGCGGCCAGGGTGAGCGAGAGCCACTGCCAGTAGTCGATCTGCAGGGCCGGGATCATGGCCATGGCGATGACCGGCAGGGCGAGCGAGACAGCGGTGACGAGCCGGTGGCGCAGAGGGCGCAGCTCGTCGTGCTCGTCCGGGTCCTCCCCGCTGCCGGGCGAGCCGTTCATACGGGGCGGCGCAGGCTCCTGCGCCGTGTATCCGGTGGCTTCGACGGTGGCGATCAGGTCCGCGACGGAGATGTCGGCGTCGAAGGTGACCTTGGCCTTCTCGGTGGAGTAGTTGACGGTCGCCTCGACGCCGTCCATGCGGTTGAGCTTCTTCTCGATGCGGGCCGCGCAAGAGGCGCAGGTCATGCCGCCGATGGCGAGCTCGACCTGGGCGACGCCGGGAGTGATGGTGGTCATGAGGGCTGCTCCTCGTTCGAGCGCGGGGTGGAGGCCGGGGCCCGATGGGTGGACGGGGCCCCGGCGGCCGGGTTGGTCGGGGGCGGGCTCGGTGTCAGACCCGACCGGTCAGCTCGTAGCCGGCGTCGTCCACCGCCACGGTGATCGCGGCGTCGTCGGGGTCGCCGGCCGTGGTCACGGTGACGAGGCCGCCGTCCACGTCCACGTCCACGGAGAGGACCCCGTCGAGCGCGCTGACCGACTTGGTGATGGCGGTCTTGCAGTGGCCGCAGGTCATGCCCGACACGCGGTAGACGGTGGCGGTGCTGTCGACGACGGCTGTGGCGGTCGTCGATTCGCCGGCGTTCGTGCTGCAGGTGCCTTCAGGGGTACAGCAGGAAGACATGGGCTTCTCCTTGATCGATTCAGATACCCGCAGGGGGTATCCGGACTGGCTTCAGATATACCCCCCTGTGGTATCTCTCCGCAAGTGTTCCTCGGCTTGACTTGGTACCCCCCAGGGGTATGGTGGGCTCATGGAACCGCTGGACGCGGCACTACGTCGTACGGGAGAGCAGCCATGAACACCGGAGTGAAGACCGCCGTCTTTGCCGCCGCACTCGCAGCGACTTTCGGGGCCGCCTACGGGGTCGGGGCGGGCGTGGGACCCGTAGGTACACCGACGAAAACGGAACATGCGGGCCACGCGGCACCGGCGTCGACCGATGCGGGCGCCGCCGGGCACGGAGCTCATGAGGAGGCGGCCCAGGGGCCGGCGGCCGGGGGTCTACAGGTGTCGGAGGGCGGCTACACGCTGGCCCTGGATACTCCGCAGATCGCCGTGGGTCCGGGTGAGCTGAAGTTTTCGATCAAGGATGCGGAAGGCCGCAAGGTCACCGCCTACAAGACCGAGCACGGCAAGGAGCTGCATTTCATCGTTGCCTCACGCGACCTCACCGTCTATCGCCATCTGCACCCGGTGCGTGCGGACGACGGGACGTGGTCGGCGCCGGTGGACCTTCCTGCGGCAGGGGCGTACAAGGCCTTCGTCGACTTCGCGGCCGCTGCGGAAGGCGCGAAGGGCGTCACCCTGGGCGTTGACCTGTCGGTGCCTGGGGCGTATGCGCCGAACCCCGTGCCCCCGGCCGCGACGACTGCGGAGGTGGAGGGCTATCAGGTCACCCTTGGTGGGACCCTCGACCCCGGTAAGGCCGGCGAACTCAAGCTCACGGTCAGCAAGGACGGCAAGCCGGTCACGAACCTCGAGCCCTACCTCGGGGCGTTCGGCCACCTCGTCGCCCTTCGCGACGGAGACCTCGCCTACCTGCACGTCCACCCCAACGAGGGCGGCCCCGGGCCGGACGTCTCCTTCACTGCCACGGCCCCGAGCGCAGGAACCTACCGGCTCTTCCTGGACTTCCAGCACGAGGGCAAGGTTCGGACGGCAGCTTTCACGGTCCAGGCAGGCGGATCCGCCGCCCCGGCCGCGAACACCACCACGGCCGAGCCGGGCGGGCACTCCCACTAGGGTGACGCGCAGGGGTGGCTCCCGGAGGAGGGCTCGCAGTACCTTGTGAGCCCCAGCGGCACGCGGCCGGAGCCGGCCATGATTCTTGACTCGGTGGATGTCGCCTGACCCTCACCTGTAAAAGGTGCCCCCGCCCGTCGCTCGGGCGGGGGCACCTATGCATTCGCCCGACGTTCAGCGGAACAGATAGCTGCAACCCATCGTTACGCTAATACCCCCTGGGGGTAAAGCGCCGATAGGAAGGAAGGGATCGCCTCGTGCACGGCTACACCGCCAACAAGGACGACATCCTCAAACGGCTGCGCCGCATCGAAGGCCAGGTGCGTGGTCTGCAGCGCCTGGTCGACGAAGACACCTACTGCATTGACGTCCTCACCCAGGTCAGCGCCACCACCAAGGCCCTGCAGTCCTTCGGGCTGACCATGCTGGAAGACCACCTCTATTCATGCGTCGCCGACGCCATCGCGGAAGGCGGCGATGGAGCCCGCGACAAGGTCCAAGAAGCCTCCCAAGCCATCGCCCGCATGGTTCGCACCTGATGGGATCAGCCGGGTAGGGGCTCCCGTACGGCGGTGACCAGCCAGGAGCTGCTGCGAAGCCACAACGCTCCGTCCGCCTCGTGATCTCGCAGGGCGACCGTCAGTGCCTGGCGTGCTCGGGTCTGCTCCTGCGGCCCGACCTGGTCGAGGAGGTGGCGTCCAGGGCCGGAGTCGAGCAGGAACGCCGTGGCATCTGCCGCGTTGACACCCCACTTTCCTGGCACCTCGACCCGCTGCACATCGACTTCGGCGAACCCGCCCGCGGTGAGCAGCATCCGGATGTGGTCGGGGTTGGTGAGCGGTTGGTGAGCGAGAACATGTCGAGTGCGCCCGGTTTTCCGAAGTCGCCGAGCGGCAAGATGCCATGGAGTGAGGTCGTTGCCTGCAGCCACTCGTTGGCCTCGGCTTCGGCCGCGCAGATGAAGGCCAGCCGGCCGCGGGGGCGCAGCGCGCGGTGGAGCTTGGTGAACGCGGCGACGGGGTCGGTGAAGAAGGTCATGCCATAGCGGCTGATGGCCGCGTCGAACCCTTCGGCGTCGAAGGGGTGAACTTGGGCGTCGCCCTGAACGAAGGAGGCGTTCTGCACGCATTCGCGGGCCTTCTTCGGCATCGGGCCTCACAGATCCAGTCCGAGTGCCTGGCCGCGGCCGGCGCTCTGGGCGGCGAGCCGGGTGGTGCGGCCTGCCCCGCAGTCGATGTCCAGCACGCAGTCGGTTTCCGAGATGGCCGCAGCCTCCAGGAGAGGATGGTTGAAGCCGTCGTTGATGGAGTCCCGGCGTCCTTGGCTGCGGGCCCATTGCTCGCCCTCGTAGCCGTTCCGTACCTCTGCCTGTGCGGTGTTGGCGAGTCGTTCCATGGGTGAACTCCCTCCCATCGGGCCGCGGTAATGCGCCCCGGCGCCAGTATGGGCAAATGCCCAAACAGTATGGGTGAGTGCCCATACTTGTAATGGGCCAGAGGAAAGGGGCTGTTGTGTCACCTCGTCGAGTGGCGATTCCCGACTTGTGGGAGCGGCTGTTCGCGGCTGCGGAGCGGGTGGTGGCCCGCGACGGCGCAGGGGCCCTGACCAGCCGTGCGATCACTGTGGAGGCTGACTGCGGCAAGGGTGTCCTGCACACGCACTTTGCCAGCCTGGATGATTTCGTTGCCGAGCTGGTCCTGGATCGGTTCGCGCGCAGCGCCCGCCAGGCCGAAGCGCTGAAGGCGAAGGTGGGCCAGGCGACGGTTGCGGAGAATCCTCAGGAAGTCGTCCCTGCCCCGATGGACGCTCTGCCTCCTGCGGTGGTGGGACTGGCGATGACACGCCCCGCGGCTGCGCTGCACACCCGGGAAGGCCTTCAGGCCGGCGCGCCGGTGTTCGCCGCGATCCAGCACGCCTTCACCTTCTACCTGCAGGCGGAGCAGCGCGGCGGTCGGCTGGCCGCGGGTGCCGAGGCTGCCACCATCGCGCTCGCGCTCGTCGGCACGACTCACCATCTGCTGATGACACGCGATCCCGGACGGGGAGAGGACACGAAGCTCACCACTGGGCGGCTGCTGGCTGTGGTGCTCCGCAGCGCGGAGCCTCCGGCGACGTAGTCGGCCGGGTTCATCGGCACCCGCCACCCTCCCCACCTGGATTACGGGGATTGCGCAAGGACTACATCGTGGGCTCTGAGCTGCCGGCGACGGGGCGGTTGCCCCGGATCGCAGCCGCGCCCCGATCCCGCCAGATCTGTTCCTGGGGGTGTCCCGTCTTCAGGGATCGCTGGTCCGTGTACGGTCCGGATCTTCATCATGAGATGGGGATTATTAGAGGGAACTCAGCTCTAAAATCGGTGAACCCGGTGGCGTCGTGCGCCCGGAGGGTGGTGCCTGACCAGGCTTTTGCGCAGGTCAGGCACGATGCTCAAATTTTAGAAGAATCCGATCTTCTTGGGGGAGTAACTTACCAACAAGTTCTTCGTCTGCTGGTAGTGCTCCAGCATCATCTTGTGGGTCTCGCGGCCGATGCCCGACTGCTTGTAGCCGCCGAAGGCCGCGTGGGCCGGGTAGGCGTGGTAGCAGTTCGTCCAGACGCGGCCCGCCTGGATCGCGCGGCCCGCGCGGTAGGCCGTGTTGATGTCGCGGGTCCAGACGCCGGCGCCCAGGCCGTACGCCGTGTCGTTCGCGATGCGCAGCGCGTCGTCGAAGTCTTGGAACGAGGTCACCGACACCACCGGGCCGAAGATCTCCTCCTGGAAGATCCGCATGCGGTTGTCGCCCTCGAAGATGGTCGGCTGGACGTAGAAGCCGCCCGCCAGTTCGCCGCCGTGGTCGATGCGGCCGCCGCCGGTCAGGATCTTCGCGCCCTCCTGCTGGCCGATCTCCACGTAGGACAGGACCTTCTTCAGCTGCTCCGCCGAGGCCTGCGCGCCGATCATCGTGTCGGTGTCCAACGGATGCCCCGGCACGATCAGTTCGGTGCGGGCCACGGCCGCGTCGAGGAAGTCTCCGTAGCGGCCGCGCTCGATCAGCGCGCGCGACGGGCTGGTGCACACCTCGCCCTGGTTGAGGGCGAACATCGTGAACCCTTCGAGGGCCTTGTCCCGCAGGTCGTCGTCGGCGGTCCAGATGTCGTCGAAGAAGAGGTTGGGGCTCTTGCCGCCCAACTCCAGCGTGACCGGCTTGAGGTGCTCCGCCGCGTACTGCAGGATCAGCCGCCCGGTGGACGTCTCCCCGGTGAAGGCCACCTTCGCCACGCGCGGGCTGGACGCGAGCGGCTTGCCGGCCTCCTCGCCGAAGCCGTTGACGATGTTCACCACGCCCGGCGGCAGCAGGTCCGCTATCAGGCTCATCAGGTAGTGCACCGACACCGGGGTCTGCTCGGCCGGTTTCAGCACCACCGTGTTGCCCGCTGCCAGGGCCGGCGCCAGCTTCCACACCGCCATCAGGATGGGGAAGTTCCACGGGATGATCTGGGCGACCACCCCCAGCGGCTCGTGGAAGTGATAGGCCACCGTGTCCTCGTCGATCTGGCTGAGGGCCCCCTCCTGGGCGCGCAGCGCGCCCGCGAAGTAGCGGAACTGGTCGACGGCGAGCGGCATGTCGGCGGCCAGGGTCTCGCGGATCGGCTTGCCGTTCTCCCAGGTCTCCGCGACCGCGAGCGCCTCCAGGTTCTGCTCCATCCGGTCCGCGATGCGCAGCAGGATCGTGGAACGCTCGGTGATCGAGGTACGTCCCCACGCGGGCGCGGCGGCGTGCGCCGCGTCCAGTGCGCGCTCGATGTCCTCGGCCGTACCGCGCGCGACCTCGGTGAAGGTCTCGCCGGTCACGGGGGAGGGGTTGGCGAAGTACCGCCCGAGGGCCGGCTCGACGTACTCGCCGCCGATGAAGTGGCCGTAGCGGGACGCGTACGACATGAGCGCGCCTTCGGTACCGGGCGCAGCGTAACGGGCCATGGAAGGACCTCCCCTTGCCGGGCGCCGGCCGCCGTCGGCCGGTGCTCGCCGTGAGGCTAGGGGCGGGCAGGTTGCCGGTACGTTGCACGGCCGCGCGGCGAACGGGCCGCGGACGGTGGTGCGGTGGTCGTCGGTGCGGTGGTCGTCTTCTCCGGCGCCGCGCGGCCCCGCCTGTCGCCCGGCACGTCCTGAGGCGGTACGCCGAGTTCCGCGTCGATGGCCCGTACGCGGGCCAGCGCGGCCGTCCGGCCCGCAGCCGGGAGTACGGCGGCCAGGGCCCGCCAGACGTCGGTGTCCTCCGCGCCCCACGGGCTGGACACCCAGTCGGTCAGCAGCCCCGGGTCGGCCCGCGCGATCACCGCGGCCCGAGCCTGCTCCTCGATGCGGCGCCGGAGCCGGACGATGCCGGGCGCCGTGGACGCGGGCAGCAGCGGGCCCGGATAGCGGGCCAGCGCCGCCGAGACGGCACCGGAGGCCAGGTGGCGGGTGACGGCCGTGAAGTCGGCCTCCAGCGGTGCCGCCGTGCGGTAAGGACGGGAGAGCGGGGCCCGGGGACCCAATAGGCCGCGCAGCCGTGACATTTCGGCGCGCAGGGTGACCGGTGACACCGACTCGTCCTCGTACAGGGCGATCGCCAGTTCCTCCCCCGACAAGCCCTCCGGGTGGTGCGCGAGCAGGGCCATGATCTCGCTGTGCCGCCGCCCGAGCCGGACCTCACGGCCGCCCGGGCCGGTCAGCAGCGCCTCGTCGCGGCCGAGCGCGGTGAGGGAGCCGCCGGGTGGCAGGGGCGCCGGAGCGAGCAGCGCGAGCCGGGCCTCCGCCGCGCACGCCACCGCCCGCACGAAGGCGAGGGAGTGCGGATGGGCCAGCCAGTCGCCCCCGGTGACGTCCACGGCGCCGAGCAGCCTTCCGGTGCGCGGATCGCGGACCGGAGCCGCCGCGCAGGTCCACGGGTGTACCCGACGGCTGAAGTGCTCGGCGCCGAAGACCTGGACCGGCTCCCCGACCGCCACCGCGGTGCCGGGGGCGTTGGTGCCCATCGCCGTCTCCGCCCAGTGGGCGCCCGGCACGAAGCCGAGGCCCTCCGCGCGCCGCAGCGTGGCGGGTTCGCCCTCCACCCAGAGCAGGCTGCCCCGCGCATCGCACACCGCCAGCAGATGGGCCCCGTCCGAGGCGAAGGCGCCCACGAGGTCCCGGAACAGCGGGAGCACCCTGGCCAGGGGGTGCTGCTCCCGGTACGACCGCAGTGCCGCCCCGGCCAGCTCCACCCGGGGCGTGCACTCCGGGCTGACCCGGGCCCGGGCGCAGCGGCGCCAGGACCTCGCGATGACCGCCCGCACCGGGGCCTCGACCCGCCCGTCCTGGGTGAACGCGGCGTGGGCCCGCCGCAGTTCCCGCGTCCGCTCGGCGGGGTCGGCCCCGCCCGGCAGAGCCACCGAAGGATCGTCCATGTCACCCTCTCGCGGTGCCTTGGTACCCGGAGCGCCCCATCGTCGTACCGGCCCGACGCCCCGGCAAGCGGTACGTCGGCCAGTGCGGGCTGCGGGTAGGCCGGTCCCCGTCGGTGCGGCCCGGGCCTCGCCCCCGGGCCGGCCGGCTCCTCCTAGTCCTCCGGCTCCTCCGCCTCCTCCGGCTCCTCCGCCTCCTCCGGGTCCAGCGCGGCCAGCGCCGCCGCCGGGTCCGTGGACGGCGGGCCCGCCGGGAGCCAGTGGTCCGCCGCCCGGCGGTACGGCCACCAGCGGCCCTCACGGCCCAGCCGGAGCTGGCGGTCACCGCCCGGTTCCGTCCAGCGGGACCGGACCCGGCGGAACACCGGGTCGGGGGCGCCCGCGCCGGCGCCCGCACCGTCCGCCCCGTCGGGCCAGGCCGATGCCAGGGCGGCCCGGGCCCGGGCGAGCGACGCCCGGTCCGGGGTCCAGTCCTCCTCCAGCACCTCGACGGCCCGTGCCCCGCCGAAGCCCCAGGCGAGTACGGCCCGGTCCATGGCGGCCCGGTCCCTGTCGGAAGCCGCCGACAGGCGGGAGCGGACCCGAAGGTCGTGGGCCTGCGCCGTGAGCCGTACGGCGTCGTCAGCGGTCGAGGGCTCGGGCTGCGGGGCGCGCTCCGCATGGGCCGGAGCGAGCGCTTCCGCGAGCAGCCGGTACGCCTCCGTCGCGGCCGCCTGCGCGAGGAACTCGACCCCGTCCACGTCCAGGCCCGGTGGCTCCGCCCCCGACTCCGTGTCCAGCGTCGGAGGCTGGCCCGGCACGTCCGGCAGCGCCGCGGGCGGAGGCAGCGGGGGCAGGGCGGACGCCGCGGCGTACACCTCGGACGCGAGTACGCCGGGGATGCCGGGGATGACGGCCTCGCCGGCGGAATCCGGGGATCCCGCTTCCGCTTCCGCCGTGCTGCGCTCCTCCAGCTCGGTCACCAGACCGGCCTCCGCCCGCCCGCGCAGCAGCAACAGCACGAAGGGGTCCTGGTCCAGCAGCCGCGCCACCTGGTAGCAGAGCGCCGCGGTGTGCGGGCAGTGGTCCCACTCCTCGCAGTCGCAGCGCGGGTCGAGGTCGCCGATCCCGGGCAGCAGTTCCACCCCGGCCGCCGCCGCGTCCTCCGCGAGCTCCGGCGGCACCTCCCGGTCGAGCAGCGCCGCGATGTGGCCGGACTCGGCGGCCGCCATGCCGAGCAGCCGGTCCCATTCCGCTTCCGTGAACTCCTGCACCAGCACGTCGGTCCGGTGCGCCGTCCCGTCCGGATCGCGCACCACGGCCGTCAGCCCGCCCGGCCGTACGGACACGGCCCCGACGGCGCCCGAACGCGCGTACCGCCGGCCCTGCTTGACCTGCTGACCGTCGAGCGCGCTGTCCTCCAGGGCGCGCAGCCAGGCATGGCCCCACCAGGTCCGGGCGAAGGCGCGGCCCGGGGCGGGCGGGAGGGGCGGGAAGGTCTTCTCGTACGGGTCCTTCGCGTACGGGTCCTTCGCGTTCATCCGTGTCACTCCCCGGAGGCGGTCGGGCGGAGCGCGACCAGTTCGGCCAGCTCCGCATCGCTCAGTTCGGTCAGCGCGGCCTCGCCGCCCGCGAGCACGGCATCGGCCAGGGCCCGTTTGCGTTCCAGGAGTTCGGCGATCCGGTCTTCGACGGTGCCTTCGGCGATGATGCGGTGGACCTGGACGGGCTGGGTCTGGCCGATGCGGTAGGCGCGGTCGGTGGCCTGTTCCTCGACGGCGGGGTTCCACCAGCGGTCGTAGTGGATGACGTGCCCGGCGCGGGTGAGGTTGAGGCCGGTGCCGGCTGCCTTGAGGGAGAGCAGGAACACGGGGACCTCGCCCGCCTGGAAGCGGTCCACGAGCTCCTCGCGGCGCGGAACGGGCGTGCCCCCGTGCAGCAGTTGGGAGGCGATGCCGCGCGCGGTGAGATGGCGCTCGATGATGCGGGCCATCGTCACGTACTGGGTGAAGACCAGCACCGAGCCGCCCTCGGCCAGGATCGTGTCGAGCAGCTCGTCGAGGAGCTCCAGCTTGCCGGAGGCCGCCCCGGTGGGCTCCTTCGGGCCGTGCTGCTCCTTCGTGTACTGGGCGGGGTGGTTGCAGATCTGCTTGAGCGAGGTGAGCAGTTTGACGACGAGCCCGCGGCGCTCCATCCCGTCCGCCGCGGCGATCGCGGCGAGGGTCTCGCGCACGACCGCCTCGTACAGCCCGGCCTGTTCGCGGGTCAGGGACACCGCGTGGTCGGTCTCGGTCTTCGGTGGCAGCTCGGGTGCGATCCCGGGGTCGGACTTCTTGCGGCGGAGCAGGAACGGCCTGACGAGTGCCCCGAGCCGGGCCGCCGCCCGCGGGTCGCGGCCGCTCTCGACCGGCTCGGCGTAGCGCGTGCGGAAGGTGCCGAGGCGGCCGAGGAGGCCGGGCGTGGTCCAGTCGAGGACGGCCCACAGCTCGGACAGGTTGTTCTCGACCGGGGTGCCCGTGAGGGCCACCCGGGCCGCCGACGGGATGGTGCGCAGGGCCTTGGCGGTCGAGGAGCGCGGGTTCTTGACGTGCTGGGCCTCGTCCGCGACGACCATGCCCCAGTGCACGGCGGCCAGTCGGGGGGCGTCCAGGCGCATGGTGCCGTAGGTGGTGAGGACGAAGCCCCCGGCGGGTTGGCCGGCCACCCCTTCGAGGTCGCGGCCGGTGCCGTGGAAGCGGCGCACCGGCGTGCCGGGGGCGAACTTCTCGATCTCCCGCTGCCAGTTGCCCAGCAGCGAGGCCGGGCAGACCACCAGCGTCGGGCCCTCGTGCCCGTGCTCCTGGCGGTGCAGGTGCAGGGCGATCAGCGTGACGGTCTTGCCGAGGCCCATGTCGTCGGCGAGGCAGGCGCCGAAGCCGAGCCCGGTGAGTCGGGCGAGCCAGCGCAGGCCGCGGAGCTGGTAGTCGCGCAGGGTGGCGCGGAGGGCGGCCGGGGCTCGTACGTCGGCCTGCGCATCGGGGTGCTCCGGGGCGGGGTGCTCGGGGGCGGGGTGCTCGGGGTCGGCCGTGAGGAGCGTGCGGAGCCGTTCGAGCGGACCGGTGGCCTCTACGTCGTACCGCGTGCCGCCGAGCTCCGCCGAGCCGGTCAGTACGGCGGCCAGCGCGTCGGCGGCCGTCACCTCGCGGTTCTCGCGGGCGAGGGCCCGGGCCCGGCGGGCCGCGGCCGGATCGATCAGGACCCACTGGTCGCGCAGTCGGACCAGGGGCCGCTTCGCCTCGGCGAGCCGGTCCAGTTCGTCGGCGGTCAGATCGCCCTGGCCGCTCAGGGCGTAGCGCCAGCCGACGGGGTGCGCGGAGGTGGCGGAGAGCGGACCCGGCAGCCCCGACAGGCCCGGCAGGTCGGAGCCGGTGGCGGGCCGGCCCACGACGGCCCGCGCGGTGAGCGTACGGGCGAGCCCGCGCGGCCAGTGCACCTGCACCCCGTCGGCCGCCAGGGCGCCGGCGGCCTCCCCGAGCAGCTCCGCGACCTCCTCGTCGGCGAGGTTCACGGCGTCGGGGACGGCGGCGCCGAGCAGGGGCGCGAGCGGCGGCCACAGGCGGGCGGCGCGGCGCAGGGCCCGGAGGGCGTCCAGGCGGGCACCGGGCGGGAAGGCGGCCGCGGCGGGTCCGGACCCGGCCCAGACGTCGGCTGCGTCCGCGACGAGCGCGGCGTCGGCGAGGCCGTGCATCTGCAGGACGGCGCGGAAGGCGGCGGGTCGGGCGTCCGGGTCCACCTCGATGCGCAGCGAGACGCGCACCCCGGCGTCGTGCCCGGCCGCGACCTCCGCGGCCCAGTCGCGCAGTTCGGGGTGGAGCTGCGGCGGGCGGGCGGCGTAGGCGGAGCCACCGGCGGCGGCGGGCGCGGCGGGGGAGCGGGGCAGGGTGTCGGCGACGGCGTCGAGGAAGGCGCGCAGCAACGGCTCCGGTGCGGGCAGCCGCGGCGGGACGGCGAGGTCACGATCCCCGGCGGCGCCGGCGCCGGCGCCGGCGCCGGGGTCGGGGCCGGGGCCGGTTTCGGTGAGGATGCCGGCCGTGGCCTTGGCCGCGTCCCTGCCGTGGCGGCCGTCGCCGATGCCGACCGGTACGCAGTGCGCGTCGGGCGGCATGGCCGCCGCCAGCTCCCGTACCTCCTCGAGATCGGCGGCGTCCAGCGGCCCGAGCCGCCAGGCGTCGTACCCGGCGGGGCTCAGCCCGGGCAGCAGCAGCCCGCGGGCGGCGAAGCGCAGGGCCAGCAGGGTGGCGGCGCCCCAGAAGGGCGCGGCTCCGGCCGATGCGGCGGACCGGACCCGGGTGAGCAGCGGCAGGGCTTCGGCGAGGGGCAGGACGAGGGCCGGCACGGTGGTGCGCCGCAGGTCGGGCGTGACGATGGTGAGTTGCTCGGGGGTGCCCCGGCCGCCGAGGTGGAGGCCTTCGGCCGGGTCGGGCCGCCAGAAGGCGATCCGGCCCTCGCGGGCCGGCTCGGCGGGGAGGAAGACGGCGGAGCAGGGGATGAGGCCGGAGATCGTTGGGAGCACGCATTCCTCAAACTTGACTACCGGATACGGAGTGGCCGAGAGTAACCCACCGGCGGCCGCCCCGGCCCGCGGCGACGCGGTGACCCGGGTCACGTCCTCGGCCGTTCGCGCGAGCGGGCGTGCGCGAGCGGTGTTGCGCCAGCCGCCGTGCGCGGGAGGGACGGCGGGCGGGCCGGACGGAAACGAGGAGCCGGGAACGCGGGGCCCGGCGCGCGCGTTGTGTGGGGTAGTGGCCTACGGAGAAAGAGGGTGCCGCAGATGTCCACGAGCGGAAAGATCGCGGTTGCCGGTGTGGTGGCAGCCATCGCACTGTTCTGGACGGTCGGGTTCTGGGCCGGACTGCTGGTCCTGATCGGCGTTCCGGTAGCCGCCTACCTGCTGTTGGACTCCTCCCAGCGTCGTAGGCTGCGGGGGATGTCCAGGAAGCAGATCGGCCGCTGACGGCGGCAGGGGGGGCAACCATGAGCACGGTGAGCACGGCAGGCAGGGCGAGTGCGGCGCAGGTCGCGGCGGTCAGCAGCAACGGGGTCTACTCGTTCACCAAGCCCACGCGCGAGAGCATCACGCTCCTCGAAGGGCTCGGGGTCGAGGGCGACGTCCACGCCGGGGTCACGGTCAAGCACCGTTCCCGTGTGGCCCAGGACCCCACGCAGCCGAACCTCCGGCAGGTGCACCTGATCCACCGGGAGCTCTTCGAGGAGGTCGCCGAGGCCGGTCACCAGGTCGAGCCGGGCCAGCTCGGGGAGAACGTCACCACCGAAGGCATAGACCTGCTCGCCCTGCCGACCGGCACGTTGCTGCGCCTCGGTGCGGACGCGGTGGTCGAGGTGACCGGGCTGCGCAACCCGTGCCTGCAGATCGACACCTTCCAGCACGGACTGCTCAAGCAGGTGGTGGGCAGGGACGACGAGGGCAACGTGCTCCGCAAGGCCGGAATCATGGGCGTGGTCCACCGGGGTGGCACCATCCAGCCCGGCGACACCATCGAGGTCACCCTGCCGCCGACTCCTCACGTCCCCCTCGAGCGCGTCTGATCGCTCAGCCGAGCCACGCTCGCAGACGCTCGCTGAGCACCACGTCGTGGGGCAGCCGCTCCAGCTCGTGGGCAGCCACGTCCACGCCCTGCTCCCCGAGGACGCCGGCCAGGTAGCCCCAGTGTCCGGCGGCCATCTGCTCCTGCGTCATGCCGTCGAACGGCTCGTCGGGTCCGACCACCGTCCGGGCCGTCTCCTCGATGTCCTCGGGGGAGGTCAGCGCAGGCATGCCCGAAGGGCCCGAGGTGCTCCAGCCGCGATCGTCGAGCAATACCACGCTGCGGCCGTCCGCGAGGACGGCCTCCAGCCGTGCCGACACCGACAACTGCCGAGCGTTCGTGGCGCCGACGTGCAGATCGGTGTACGTGACCAAACGGGTCACCGCGGTCATGCCGCACTCCTGTCGGCTCGCGAAACGTGCTCCCGGAATCCCGGACCCTACACGCGGCGCTCCGCCCCACCCCGCGCGACTCAGTAGTAGTCCCGCATCAGCTCCGTCGCCCACTCCGGCTGGCGGTGCTCGCCGCGCGGGCCGAACTCCGTCATGTACGGCTTGAGGTCGAGCACCGGCGTGCCCGCGACCGCGTCCAGCCCCTCCACGTGCAACTCCGGGCCGTCCGCCGCCAGTACGTCCAACTTCACGACGCGACAGCGCGAGAGGCCCAGCCGGTTGGGCCGGTTCTTGCCGCGCTGGGCGAAGATGCCGACGAGCGGCCAGTCCGGATTGCCCCGGGGGCGCCGCGCGCCCGTCTCGATCTTGTCCTGCGGAACCCGGTCGAAGTGGAAGACCACCTCGACGTGCGAGAAGTCCTCCAGTCCGTACAGGGCTTCCGGACCGAACCGCTCCCGGTCCAGCCGGATCACCGCCGTCTCCCGCCCCCAGTCGTCGTCGACGACCTCCGAGCGGCCGCCCACCACCACGCCCACCGGGACCACTTCCACCGGATCCATCAGCGCATCCTCCCCCTCATGACCAGCCCGTACATCGAACGCCGCGCACGCGGCTCACCTGCGCCTTGCCTCGCAGCGCACCGTGCCTTGCCTCGCAGCGCACCGCGCCACGCCGCACCCCGGCTCGGCCCTGCCCCGCCCCGCCCCGCTCAGGCGGGCCGCACGGCCACCCGGTCCAGCGCCGCCAGCAGCTCCGACAGCTCCGGAAGCTCCCCCTGGGCCTCGTGCGGTACGGCCAGCACCTCGCTCGGCTCCTCGTCGAGCAGGACGAAGGCGGCCCCGTCGGTGCGGGCCACCAGTGACCACCCCGGCCCGTCGACGCGCAGCGTCCGCGCCTCGTCGCCCGCGAAGGAGGACCGCACCCTGCCGGGCGGCGGCGGGCTCTGCGTGTACGCCAGGGCCTCCTCCAAGGCCCGCGCCAGCCCCGGGTGCGCGGCCGCCGCGACCCCGCCGTCCGTGCCCACGCGCTCGCTCCAGTCGGCCCACTCCCGGGCGATCTGGTCGGCGCCCATCCGCCGCTGCACCGGACCCCAGGTCTCGGCCGACGGCGGGGCCAGCGGCACCCGTCCCGTGCCGTCCGCACCCTGCTCTGGATCGTGCGGATCGGGGATCCCGGCCGTGGCCACTGCGAGCGCCAGCGGCCAGCCCGCCAGCG
The DNA here is from genome assembly GCF_045822005.1 of Streptomyces stoeckheimensis. Classification (NCBI taxonomy): domain Bacteria; kingdom Bacillati; phylum Actinomycetota; class Actinomycetes; order Kitasatosporales; family Streptomycetaceae; genus Streptomyces; species Streptomyces stoeckheimensis. Next base: position 7,703,904 of record NZ_CP169550.1, read on the forward strand.
AGATCACGATGGACCGTTCGTCGGGGGACAGGTCGTACTCCATCCCGCAGTCCCACGAGGCGATGGCCATGGCCACGAGCGAGACGTCGTCGACCACGACCGTCCAGCGCGCGCCCTCCTCGTCCTGCCCCATCACCAGGCCGTACCCGGCGGCCGCCGGCGGCACGCCGAGCAGCGAGCAGGCCTCGGGGTAGTCGTCACCCAGGATGCTCGGGAACTGCGCGGGGGTCAGCAGCACGGCGGTCAGCACGTACAGCGACCCGCCGTCCTCCTCTTCGGACACGTGGCCTCCCGGTCGTTCTCTCGTCGGCGCACCCTAACCAGCGAGTAACCACCGCGTCGAGAGCTGGCGGGAGGCGATTTCCGAGCCCGTCACCTGCACGGAGCGTCTGCCGCCCGCCACGGAAACGGCTCGGCGCCGCCGACGGCGTGCCGTGGGCGAGCCCGGGTGCGTGGGCGAGCCCGGTCGCGTGGCCGGTGCGTACAGCTGCTCCGGGCACGTGGCCGACGTAGAGGATCTGCCGGTCGTGATCAGGGGGTGCGGACCGCCAGCGCGAGGAAGCGGGAGTCCTCGTCGGCGTACGAGGTCATCCGCCAGCCCGAACCGGCCAGCAGCGGGCCCAGGTTGTGCTCGGCGCGCATGTCGTCCGGGGTCAGTTCGCGGCCGTGGCGCGCCGCGAGGGCCGCCCGCCCGATCGGGTGGAACAGCGCGAGCCGGCCGCCCGGGCGGACCACCCGGGCGAGTTCGCGCAAGTTGGCCCCGGGGTCGGGCAGATGGGCGATGAGACCGGCGGCGAACACGGCGTCCAGCACCCCGTCGCGCAGCGGCAGCCGGGCCACGTCCGCGAGCAGCAGTGCGCCCTCCGCGCCCCGGCCGGCCTCGTGCGCGGCGGCCAGCATCTGCGGGGTGACATCGGCGCCGAGCACCGTTCCCGACGGTCCGACGGCCGCACGGAGCGCGGTCAGCGCCCGCCCGGTGCCACAGCCCGCGTCGAGCACCCGGTCGCCGGGACGCAGTCCGAACTCGCCGACGGCGGTCGCGAAGGCGGGCCCGTCGCCGGGGAACTTGCGGTCCCAGTCGGCCGCGCGCGCCCCGAAGAACTCCTGGACGTGGCCACGGTCCCGGGTCTGGTCCTGTGTGCGGTCTTCGCTCATGTGCCCATGATCCCTCACCGGGGCTCCGGCACATGCCTGCGGAACGTGTGCAAGGTGGTACGTGGTGTGATCGAAGATGAACGTATCTCTGTCATATTCCAGCAGTTCCAGTGGCTTTCGAAATGCGGCCCGTGTTCGCTCCCTCACCCGGACTAGCTTCCGTGGCCATGGGACACCTGGACCACGCCGCCTACGGCTGGCTTACCCCCGCGCTGTCATACGTGATGGCTTCGATCGGCGCCGCCCTCGGCCTGCGCTGCACCGTTCGCGCGCTCGCCGCGACGACCGGAACCTCCCGCCGCAACTGGCTCCTCACGGCGGCCTCGGCCATCGGCACCGGGATCTGGACGATGCACTTCGTCGCCATGCTCGGCTTCCACGTCACCGGGACCGAGATCCGCTACAACGTGCCGCTGACCATCCTCAGCCTCCTCGTCGCGATGATCGTCGTCGGCGCCGGGGTCTTCGCCGTCGGCTACGGGAAGGACCGCGGCCGGGCCCTCGTCGTCGGCGGCCTCACCACCGGCCTCGGCGTCGCCAGCATGCACTACCTAGGCATGGCGGCCCTGCGCCTGCACGGCACGGTCTCCTACGAGCCGCTCACCGTCGGGCTCTCCGTCGCCATCGCGGTCGTCGCGGCCACGGCCGCCCTGTGGGCGGCCCTCAACATCAAGTCCCCGGTGGCCGTCGCCGTCGCCTCGCTCGTGATGGGCGGCGCCGTCAGCAGCATGCACTACACCGGCATGCTCGCGGTCGCCGTCGAGGTCACCCCCTCGGACGCGGCCCTGCCGGGCGCCACCGCCATGCAGTTCATCTTCCCGCTCGCCGTCGGCCTCGGCTCCTACCTCTTCATCACCTCCGCGTTCGTCGCCCTCTCACCGACCGCCGACGAGCGCGAGGCCTCCGCGATGGCCTCCGCCGACCTGCGCCTGGGAGAGCGGGCCGCCACCGCCCCCACCGGCTGAGGCCCCGCCGCCACCCGGTCGCCGCTCCGGCTGCCTCCGATACCCGCCGCCACGCCGCCGCCACCGCCCCCGCGACCGTCACGTCCGTACGCACCGCCCGGAACGAGGAGCCCATGCGCAGACCCCGCAGAACACCGGAAGCAGCGGCGTCGCGGCCGCCCGCGCCCGCGCCAGCGGGTGGCCGCGGCAAGGGGCCGGGCCGCCGGGCGCACGCCGGACCGCCCGCCGAGGAGCCCGTGGAGCGCGCCACCTCCGACGTGCTCGGGGCGATACCCGGCGGGGCCGGGGGCGGTGGCCGCGGTCCGCGCCTGCGGCTGCGCCCCGCCACCGTCCGAGCGAAGATCGTCTCGCTGCTGATGGTGCCGGTGGTCTCCCTGCTCGCCCTCTGGGCCTTCGCGACCGTCGACGCGGCCCAGGACGTCGCCCGCCTCAGCCGCGCCCAGCGCGTCGACCGTGAGCTCCGGGCACCGGTCGAGGCCGCCGTCACCGCCCTGCAGGCCGAACGGCGCACGGCGGTACGGCTGCTGGCCGACCCCACCGCCGGCCAGGCGGCCGCCGCCCAGGCCCCCGGCCAGGCCGCCGCCCTGGACGAACAGGCACGCCGCACCGACGGCACCGTACGGGCACTGCGGCTCGGCGACCGCAACACGGTGGCCGACTCCGGCGACTACCGCACCGACATCGTCATCCGGCTGCGCGACTTCGTCGCCGCCGCCGAGGGACTGGGCCCGGCGCGCAAGGACGTCGCCGGGCACCGGGCCACCCCGGAAGCGGCGTACGAGACGTACACCCGGGTGATCGACGCGGCGCTGGAAGTCGGCGGGGCCCTCTCCGGAGGAGGCCAGGACGCCGAACTGGGCGTCGACGCCCGGGTCCTGCTGGAGTTCGCGCGGGCCGGGGAGCAGCTGTCGCGGGAGGACGCCCTGCTGACGGTGCCGGGGCCGCGCACCGCCGAAACGCTTCGCCGGCTGACCGGAGCGGTCGAGACCCGCCGGGCCCTGACCGCCACGGCGGCCCGGGACCTGCCCGGCGCACAGCAGGACACCTGGCAGGCCGTGGCCAAGAGCGCCGCCTACGCCGACCTCACCGGGGCCGAGGATCGGGCGCTGGCCGCCGCGGCCGGTGCCGGCGCCGCCGGCCCGCCCCCCGGCTGGGAGGCGGCCTACACCTCCGTCGCCGGCTCGATGCGGGAGATCGCGGACGCCGCCCACGCGGCATCCGCCGACCGCACCGACCCGTTCGGCGCGGGTGCGCTGAGTCCCGCCGGAGCCGCCGTCCTCCTGGGCCTGGCCGCCGTGGCCGCCTCGCTCGTCATCTCGGTCCGCATCGGCCGGGCCCTCGTCGTCGAACTGGTCTCGCTGCGCAACACCGCGCTGGAGATCGCCCACCGCAAACTCCCGCAGGCCATGGACCGGTTGCGGGCCGGGCAGGACATCGACGTGGCCGCCGAAACCCCGCGGGGACCGGCCGCCGCCGACGAGATCGCCCAGGTCGGCGAGGCACTGGCCACGGTCCACCGGGCCGCCCTCAGCGCCGCCGTCGAACGCGCCGAACTGGCCAGCGGAGTGAGCGGGGTCTTCGTCAACCTCGCCCGGCGCAGCCAGGTCCTGGTGCACAAGCAGCTCACCCTGCTCGACTCGATGGAACGCCGCGCCGACGACCCGAGCGAGCTCGGCGACCTCTTCCGCCTCGACCACCTCACCACCCGGATGCGGCGGCACGCGGAAAGCCTGATCATCCTCTCGGGCGCCGCTCCCGGACGCGCCTGGCGGATGCCGATCCCGCTGACGAACGTCGTCCGGGCCGCCGTCTCCGAGATCGAGGACTACCCGCGCGTGGAGGTCCGCCAGCTCGCCGAGGCCGCCGTCGTCGGCGGGGCCGTCGCCGACCTCACCCACCTGCTGGCCGAACTCATCGAGAACGCGACCCAGTTCTCCCCGCCCCACACCAAGGTCAGGGTCAGCGGAGAACCCGTCGGCGCCGGCTACGTCCTGGAGGTGGAGGACCGCGGACTCGGCATGGGCCGCGAATCCCTCCAGGAGGCCAACCGGCGCATCGAGCAGTCCGAGGCCCTCGACCTCTTCGACAGCGACCGGCTCGGGCTCTTCGTGGTCAGCCGCCTCTCGGCACGCCACGGTGTCAAGGTGCACCTGCGCATGTCACCGTACGGCGGCACCACCGCGGTGGTACTGCTCCCCAACTCCCTGCTCCAGGGCGCCCTGACGGCCGCCTACCCGCACCCCGAGGAGGAGCACGGCGCAGCTCCGGCCCCGGCCCCGAGCCCTGTGCCGTCGCCGGAGCCGATCTCCGAGCCGGTCCGGGAGCGGTACCGGGAGCCGTCCCAGGCCATCAGCGTCGTACGGGACGACGTGCGCGGGGTCCCGGTCCCGGACCGGAGCCCCGTGCGCGAGGAGCCCCGTCCCTCCCCGGTGGCCCCGCTGCGGCCGCGCGGCTCCGCGGGCGCGGTTCCCCGTACGCCCGCCCCGGCGGTGACGGTGGCCCCCTCGGGCCCATCGGCTCCCTCGGGCCCGGCCGCGTCGGTCACCGAACTGCCGCGCCGCGTCCGGCAGGCCAGCCTCGTCCCGCAGTTGCGCGAGGCCCCCGCTCCCAAGGCCCCGGCCGGGGTCCGGGGGGCGGAGGCACCGCCCGGCCGCAGCCCCGAGCAGGCGCGCGAGCGGATGGCGGCGTACCGGGCGGGCTGGGTGCGGGGCACGCAGGCGAGCGGCGAAGCCGGAGCGGACGGTCCGGGCCGCGCGGGCGGCATGGGCGGCACAGGCAGTACTGGCGAAGGCGAAGGAGCACGGTGATGATCGAACATCAGAGGATCGACCTCGACGGCGTCCGCAGGTCGGGCGAACTCGACTGGCTCCTGGACGACCTCGTGGTCCGGGTGCGCGAGGTACGGCACGCCGTGGTCCTGTCCAACGACGGCCTGGCGGTGGGCGCTTCCAGCGCACTGAGCCGGGAGGACGCCGAGCACCTGGCGGCCGTGGCCTCCGGCTTCCACAGCCTGGCCAAGGGCGCGGGCCGGCACTTCCACGCCGGGGGCGTGCGCCAGACGATGGTGGAGATGGACGAGGGCTTCCTCTTCGTGGCGGCCGCCGGAGACGGCTCCTGCCTGGCCGTGCTCAGCGGGGCCGGCGCCGACATGGGGCTCATCGCCTACGAGATGGCCCGGTTGGTCAAGCGGGTCGGCGAGCACCTGTACACCCCGGCCCGGTTCGCGGCGCGGCCGCCGGCCGCCGGTTGAGGGCGGCGGCCGTGAGCACGAACGGCCGGTGGTACGACGCCGACGCGGGCCCGCTCGTCCGTCCGTACGCCATGACCGGCGGGCGCACGAAGCCGGGACCCCACGGGGTCCGGTTCGACCTGATCGCGCTGGTGGCCGTGGACCCGGCGGGAACGGACGAGGCGGCCGAGTCGCTGCTGGGACCGGAGCACCGGGCGTTGCTCGGACTGTGCCGGGACGAAACCCAGTCGGTGGCCGAACTCGCGGCGGACGCGGACCTGCCCGTGGGCGTGGTGCGCGTACTGCTCGGTGACCTGCTGGAGGCCGGGCACGTCAAGGTCAGCCGGCCGGTGCCGCCCGCACAGCTGCCGGACGAGCGGATTCTGCGTGAAGTCATCGAGGGATTGCGAGCGCTGTGATGGGACTGCACCACAACGGGCCGGCGCCGGCCGCCGAGGGCGGCGAGGAACTGGCCGCGCTCGCGCTGAAGATACTCGTGGCGGGCGGCTTCGGCGTCGGCAAGACGACCCTGGTCGGCTCGGTCAGCGAGATCCGGCCGCTGCGCACGGAGGAACTGCTCAGCGAGGCAGGGGAACTGGTCGACGACACGGGAGGGGTCGACCAGAAGACGACGACCACCGTGGCGATGGACTTCGGGCGGATCACGATCAGATCGGGGCTGTCGCTGTACCTGTTCGGGACTCCGGGGCAGGACCGGTTCTGGTTCCTGTGGGACGAGTTGTCCCAGGGGGCGCTGGGTGCGGTGGTCCTCGCCGACACGCGGCGGCTGGAGGACTGCTTCCCGGCGGTCGACTACTTCGAGCACCGGAAGATCCCGTTCGTGGTGGCCGTCAACTGCTTCGCGAACGCGCGGCGGTACGCCTCGAACGAGGTCGCGCGGGCGCTGGACCTGGATCAGGGGACGCCGGTGGTGCTGTGCGACGCACGGGACAAGGACTCGGGGAAGGAAGTGCTGATCCGGCTGGTGGAGTACGCGGGACGGGTGCACACGGCGCGGTTGCTGGAGTCGGTGGAGCCGCGGGCCGATTCGGTGTGAACCGGCCCGCGGCGTGGCGGTGTTGCGGGGGTGGGGTGGGGGTGCTGCGGGAACCGTGCGGCGGATGCCGTCAGTCGGCCACGCCGGCGGCCGAGATCACCTTGTCGATGGAGACGCGCACGAGGAGCTCGCCGGGAACGGCGTTGCGGCGGCCGAAGGCCTCGCCGTGCTCCTCTCCCATGTAGCGGGCGCCGATCCTGGTCGACCAGGGGAGCATCGTGTCCAGGTCGTCGCTGATCTCGGCCCGGCCCTGGAGGACGACGTAGGAGAAGGGCGGCCGGTCGTCGTCCACGCAGAGGGCGACGCGGCCGTCGCGGGCCAGATTGCGCCCCTTGACGGTGTCCTTCCCGGTGTTGAACACGAAGGAGTCGCCGTCGAGAACGAACCAGATGGGAGCGATGTGAGGGCTTCCGTCCTCACGGACGGTGGACAGTTTCCCGGTGCGGGTGGAGTGGGAGACGAACGCCTGCCATTCCTCTTGAGTCATCTTCTTCACCATGGGTCCATCCTCCTTGCCGGAAAGCCGCTGGTGGGGAAGGCTGGCGGCACGACTATGCGGGGTGGGGCGCGGCCGGTTCGGCCGCGTCGACGGGGAGGGACTGTATATGGCGCTGGACAAGCAGCTGGACTGGCTGCTGGACGACTTGACGCGGCGGGTGCAGCAGGTGCGGCACGCGGTGGTGCTCTCCAACGACGGCCTGGTGACGGGCGCGAGCGCGGGGCTGGCACGGGAGGACGCGGAGCACCTGGCGGCGGTCGCGGCGGGGCTGCAGAGCCTGGCGAAGGGCTCGGGGCGGCACTTCCGGGCGGGTGAGGTCCGTCAGACGATGGTCGAGTACGACGACGGGGTCCTCTTCGTCATGGCGGCGGGTGCGGGCAGCTGCCTGTGCGTGCTGAGCGCCTCCGAGGCCGACATCGGGCACGTGGCGTACGAGATGACGCTGCTGGTCAACCGGGTGGGGGAGCACCTGGGGGTCGCGGAGCGGCGGATCACCGGCGGCTAGGGCCTGTCGTCAAGATCCCGTCGTCGCCCGAAGGGCGGCGCAGTGCGCGCCTTCCGGGTTGTCCACAGGCGCTGCGGGGTGTCGTAGCTCTGAGTTACGTTCTTCACACACAGTGATCACTCTGGTGGGGAGAGCGCGATGACGCAGATGGTGCAGACGACGCAGATGGCGCATGCGACGCGGGCGACGGCGGAGACTGCGGGGGTGATCCCGACGGCGGTGCCGAGGGTGGAGTCCGCGCCCGCGGGGTGCGCAGAGGTCGCCGGGCTGATGGGCGGTGGGCGAGCCGCCGAGGAACTGGGGCTGAGCCGCAGTGAGTTCGCCCGCGCCGTCCAGTTGGGCCTGGTGCGGGCGGGACCCCAGGGGCCCGCCGGGGCCCCGCGGTACACCCGGACCGAGCTCGACCGGGTCCGGTCGGCCGAGGGGTTCCCGGACGCGCTGCGCGAGCGGGTGGAGACGGTCGCGGGAGCGGAGGCGGCAGCCGCCGTCCTGGGGGTCGGCCCGAGCCGGTTCACCCGGCTCGCACGCTGCGGCCATCTCACTCCGGTGGGATACCGGATCAACCGCTACCGGGCGGTGGTGTGGCTCTATCTGACCGCGGAGCTACGGGACTTCGCGGTCCGCGAGCCCGGAATGCTGCGGGGGAGCGCCCCGCCGGCGGACCGGGAGCTGATGGCGGCCAGGGCCGACCTGCGCCCCCGGAAGTGGCGCGAACGGCACGTCGGGCTGTTGCTGAGAGGGACCGCCGTCCCCTGGGAGCGGGCTGCCGTACTGGCCTCCGTGCTCCCCGAGGACGATGTGCGCGCGATCGTTCCCGACGCGGCGGAGCGCATCCTGCTCGGCGCGCTCGCCCCGCCCCCGCCCTACGGGCACCCGCAGGTCCCGGCGGCCGCCGAGGTGGCGACCCGGCTGCTGCGGGCCGGGTCACCGGACGAGACCGGCTGGTACCGCACCAGCCTCGACTTCGCCCTGACCGGAGCGAGGGGTCAGTCGAAGTCGACGGGGGAGAGGGGGCCGACGTAGACCCAGGCCCCGTTGTCCCGGGCGAAGGAACTGTGCTCGTGCAGGGAACCGGTGTGCCGCCCCTCGCGGTAGTGCGCCCGGAACTCCACCGAGCCCTCCGTCTCGAACATCCCGCCGCGCTCGGTGGCCAGGATCTCCAGCCGTTCCCAGCGCTGCCCGGGATCCAGGTCGAGCACGCCCGGCCGGGTCGACGGGTGCCAGGAGCGCAGAAGATAGGCGGTGTCGCCGACGGCGAAGGCGCTGAAGCGGGAGCGCATCAGCAGCTCGGCGGTCGGAGCCTGCCGCTCGCCGGAGTGGAAGCGGCCGCAGCACTCCGGGTAAGAGGCGGGCAGCCCGCAGGGGCAGGGGACGGCGCGGGCGGGAGCCGGAGTGGGCATGGAAACACTCAGTTCTTCGGGGAAGGGAGGGGGCGGAGGGACTACTGCGGGGACACGGCCGGCTTGGAGGCCTTGGCGCCGTACGGGCGGAAGAGCCCTTCCTGGACCACCGACACCAGCAGCTTGCCCTCGAGGTCGTAGATGCGACCGCGTGCCAGGCCCCGGCCGCCGTGCGCGATGGGCGACTCCTGGTCGTACAGGAACCACTCGTCCGCCCGGAACGGCCGGTGGAACCACATGGCGTGGTCGAGGGAGGCCATGTCGAAACCGCGCATGCCCCACAGGGGCTCCACGGGGATGCGCACGGCGTCGAGGAGGGTCATGTCACTGGCGTAGGTGAGGGCGCAGGTGTGCACGAGCGGGTCGTCGCCCAGCGGGCCGACGGCGCGCATCCACACCGCGCTGCGCGGATCGGCGTCCTTGAGCTCCTCGGGGGTCCAGCGGAGCCGGTCCACGTAACGGATGTCGAAGGGCTGGCGGCGGGCCATCCGCTCCAGCGCCTCCGGCAGCGTGCCCAGGTGCTCACGGATCTCGTCCACGACCTTCGGGAGCGTGTCCGGGTGCGGGAAGTCGAGGCGGGGAGGCAGCTGGTGCTCGATGCTGCCCTCCTCCGGCTGATGGAAGGAGGCGGTCAGATTGAAGATGGTCTTGCCCTGCTGGACCGCGGTGACCCGGCGGGTGGTGAAGGAGCGCCCGTCGCGCACCCGCTCCACCTGGTACACGATCGGCACCCCGGGGATGCCGGGGCGCAGGAAGTACGAATGGAGGGAGTGCACGGGCCGGTCGCCCTCCGTGGTGCGGCCGGCCGCCACCAGCGCCTGGCCGGCGACCTGGCCGCCGAAGACGCGCTGGAGGGACTCCTGGGGACTGGCGCCCCGGAAGATGTTGACCTCGATCTGCTCCAGGTCGAGCAGATCGACCAGCCTCTCGGCGGGGTTCGTCATCAGAGGATCTCCACGGTCGGGCCCGGCCGCCGCGAGGGCGCCGGTCGGTTGCGGGTCGGAGGTCGGTTGCGCGGCGGGTGCCCGCGCGGGCGGAGCCGGAGGGAGGTCAGAGCTGGCCGAGTTCGCCGACCGAGGTGACGCGCAGGACCGCCCGGCCCTCCTCGTCGGATGCGGCGAGGTCCACCTCGGCGCTGATGCCCCAGCCATGGTCCCCGTTGGGGTCGGCGAAGGTCTGCCGGACGCGCCAGAGGCCGTGCGCCGGGTCCTCCTCGATCTGGAGCAGCTTGGGCCCGCGCGCGTCGGGGCCCGTGCCCAGGTCGTCGTACTCGTCCCAGTAGCCGTCCATGGCCTCGCCCCAGGCGTCGGCGTCCCAGCCGGAGTCGCCGTCCAGCTCGCCCAGGACGTTGACGTGGTCCAGGGCCGCCAGCTCGACCCGGCGGAACATGGCGTTGCGGACCAGGACGCGGAAGGCGCGGGCGTTCGCGGTGACCGGCTTGACCTGGTCGGCCTTCTCCTGGGCCTGCTCCGCCGTCTCCACCTCCGGGTTCGCCAGCTGCTCCCACTCGTCGAGCAGGCTGGAGTCGACCTGGCGGACCAGCTCGCCGAGCCACTCGATCAGGTCCTGGAGGTCCTCGGACTTGAGGTCGTCGGGGATGGTGTGGTCCAGCGCCTTGAAGGCGCTCGCCAGGTAGCGCAGCACGATGCCCTCGGTGCGCGCCAGCTCGTAGTACGAGGTGAACTCGGTGAAGGTCATCGCGCGTTCGTACATGTCGCGGATGATCGACTTCGGGGAGACGGGGTGGTCGCGGACCCACGGGTGGCTCTTGCTGTACACGTCGTAGGCGTGCAGGAGCAGCTCTTCGAGGGGCTTGGGATAGGTGATCTCCTGGAGCCGCTCCATCCGCTCCTCGTACTCGACCCCGTCGGCCTTCATCGCGCCCACGGCCATGCCGCGTTCCTTGTTCTGCTGGGCGGCGAGGATCTGGCGCGGGTCGTCCAGCGTGGACTCCACCACCGAGACCATGTCCAGCGCGTAGGAAGGGGACTCCGGGTCCAGCAGGTCGAAGGAGGCCAGCGCGAAGGTGGACAGCGGCTGGTTCAGCGCGAAGTCCTGCTGGAGGTCGACGGTCAGCCGGATCGTGCGGCCCTCGGCGTCCGGGGTGTCGAGCTTCTCGACGACACCGCCGTCCAGCAGCGACCGGTAGATGGCGATGGCCCGGCGGATGTGGCGCAGCTGGGCCTTGCGCGGCTCGTGGTTGTCCTCGAGCAGGTGGCGCATCGCCTTGAAGGCGTCGCCGGGCCGGGCGATGACCGACAGGAGCATGATGTTGGTGACCTTGAAGCGCGAGGTCAGCGCCTCCGGGTCGGCGGCGATGAGCTTCTCGAAGGTGGTGTCCGACCAGGCCACGAAGCCCTCGGGGGCCTTCTTGCGGACCACCTTGCGGCGCTTCTTCGGGTCGTCGCCCGCCTTGGCGAGCGCCTTCTCGTTCTCGATGACGTGCTCGGGCGCCTGGGCCACCACGTAGCCGGCGGTGTCGAAGCCGGCCCGGCCGGCGCGGCCGGCGATCTGGTGGAACTCACGGGCGCGCAGCGTGCGGACCCGGGTGCCGTCGTACTTGGTCAGCGCCGTGAACAGCACCGTGCGGATCGGGACGTTGACGCCGACGCCGAGGGTGTCGGTGCCGCAGATGACCTTCAGCAGACCGGCCTGGGCCAGCTTCTCCACCAGGCGGCGGTACTTGGGCAGCATGCCCGCGTGGTGCACGCCGATGCCGTGGCGGACGTAACGCGAGAGGTTCTGGCCGAACTTGGTGGTGAAGCGGAAATGGCCGATCAGCTCGGCGATCTTGTCCTTCTCCTCGCGGGTGCACATGTTGATGCTCATCAGCGACTGCGCCCGCTCGACCGCCTGGGCCTGGGTGAAGTGCACGATGTAGACCGGCGCCTGCCGGGTCTCCAGCAGCTCGGTGATGGTGTCGGTGATCGGCGTCGTGACGTACTCGTACGACAGCGGGACGGGCCGGGTCGCGGAGCGGACCACCGAGGTGGGTCGGCCGGTGCGCCGGGTCAGGTCCTCCTCGAACCGCTTCATGTCGCCGAGCGTCGCCGACATCAGGATGAACTGCGCCTGCGGCAGCTCCAGGATCGGGATCTGCCAGGCCCAGCCGCGGTCCGGCTCCGCGTAGAAGTGGAACTCGTCCATCACGACCTGGCCGATGTCGGCGTACTTGCCGTCGCGCAGGGCGATCGAGGCCAGCACCTCGGCGGTGCAGCAGATCACCGGCGCGTCCGAGTTCACCGAGGCGTCGCCGGTCAGCATGCCGACGTTCTCGGTGCCGAAGAGCTTGCACAGGTCGAAGAACTTCTCCGAGACCAGCGCCTTGATCGGCGCGGTGTAGAAGGTGACCTTGTCCTGGGCCAGGGCCGTGAAGTGCGCGCCCGCCGCCACCAGGCTCTTGCCGGAGCCGGTCGGGGTGGACAGGATCACGTTCGCGCCGGTGACCACCTCCATCAGAGCCTCCTCCTGAGCCGGGTACAGGGTGATGCCCTGGTCCTCCGCCCACGAGGAGAAAGCCTCGAAGAGGGCGTCGGGGTCGGCGTTCGGCGGGAGCTGATCAATGAGGGTCACACCCCCCATCTTGCCTGGCTTCCCCCCGGATCAGGGAACCGGCGGACAGAAGGAAGATCATCGACGGTACGCTGTGCCGTCGATGCGGCCCGAACGACACCGTCAACAGGGCCCGACCAGCACACCACCGGGGCGGGGAACGACCATGATGGGTCCGGCGCACTCACTGTCCGGGGCAGCGGCCTGGCTGGGGGTGGGCGCCGCGGCGGCCGCCTACGGGCACCCGATGCCCTGGCCCGTCCTCGTCGTCGGCGCGCTGATCTGCGCCGGAGCCGCCCTCGCCCCCGACCTGGACCACAAGTCGGCGACGATCTCCCGCGCCTTCGGTCCGCTCTCCCGGGGCCTGTGCGAGGTGGTCGACAAGATCTCCTACGGGGTCTACAAAGCCACCCGGGCCCCGCGCGACGCCCGCCGCACCGGGGGCCACCGCACCCTGACCCACACCTGGCTCTGGGCCGTCCTGATCGGCGCCGGTTCCTCCGCGATCGCCGTCACCGCGGACCGGTGGGGCGTCCTCGCGCTCCTCTTCGTCCACCTGGTCCTCGCGGTCGAAGGCCTGCTGTGGCGGGCCGCCCGCATGTCCAGCGACGTCCTGGTCTGGCTGCTCGGCGCGACCAGCGCCTGGATACTGGCAGGCGTGCTCGACCAGCCCGGCAACGGCTCCGGCTGGCTCTTCACCGCCCCCGGCCAGGAATACCTGTGGCTCGGCCTGCCCATCGTGCTCGGCGCCCTGGTCCACGACATCGGCGACGCCCTGACCGTCTCCGGCTGCCCGATCCTGTGGCCCCTGCCCATCGCGGGCAAGCGCTGGTACCCCATCGGGCCGCCGAAGATGATGCGCTTCCGCGCCGGCAGCTGGGTGGAGCTCAAGGTCCTCATGCCGGTGTTCATGCTCCTGGGCGGAGTGGGCGGAGCCTCGGCCCTCGGCTTCTTCTAGACCCCGGTTCTGCCCGTGCCCGGGGGCCCGAGCGCGCCCCGTAGCCTGGCGGGATGCCTGAGATCCATGTCCTCTGGCCCACGGCCCCCTCCTCAGAGACCGACTGGCTGACCGAGCTCTGCGGGGACGGAACCACAGGTTTCACCCCGCCCGGCATGCCCGACGCGGCCTGGGTGCTGAACGCGATGTACGAGCACACCGGCGGGATCCTGGGCATCTCCCACCACGAGGCGCGGCAGGCGGCCATCGCCGCCGGCACCGTCACACCGCTCCGGTTCGGCGACTTCGACATGGAAGCGGGGATCGCCACGGGCGGCGGACTGGGACGCGCGGAACACCCCGGGCCGCAGTACCGCCGCCTGCGCTGGGCCGAGCTGTCCGGCCGATGCGGGGACCCCGCGGTCGCCGAAGGGACCTTGCCGTCGCTGCACTGCTTCCCCGCCGCGAAACTGGAGGGCAGCTGGCCCGTCGGCCTGCGTCCACCCACGGAAGGCAGTCTGGACCGTCCCACGTGGGACCGGCTGATCGACCTGCTCACGGCCCATGCCCCCGACGGCGCGCACACCCGCTGCCTCGCGTACTACAACCCGTTGATGCCGGCCGCCGTCGACTTCGACAACCTGCGCGTCCGGGCAGGCCGGCTCGGAGACGCGCACGCCCTCTACGACAATCCGGAGGCGGACTTCACCCCCTCCAACCTGTGGGCCGAGGACCGCTCCTGGGTCCTGTGCACCGACTACGACCTCTGGGCCACCAAGGTCTGCGGCCCCCGGCCGCTCGTCGAAGCGCTGCTCCGTGACCCCGAGATCGAGGCCGTCCGCCTGCCCTGGACCACGTAGGCGCGGTGCGGGGCAGGCGGGGTGCGGCGGATCAGCCGTGCCAGGAGCGCCACAGGGCGGCGTACGCCCCGTCGGCCTCCACCAGCGCGTCGTGCGAGCCGAGCTCGGTGATGCGGCCGCCCTCGACCACCGCGATCACGTCCGCGTCGTGCGCGGTGTGCAGCCGGTGCGCGATCGCGATCACCGTGCGGCCGTCCAGCACCCGGGCCAGCGAGCGCTCCAAGTGCCGTGCCGCGCGCGGGTCCAGCAGTGAGGTGGCCTCGTCCAGCACCAGCGTGTGCGGATCGGCCAGCACCAGCCGCGCCAGCGCGATCTGCTGCGCCTGCGCCGGGGTCAGCGCCGCGGAGCCCGAGCCGACCTCGGTGTCCAGACCGGCGTCCAGCGCCCGCGCCCACTCCTCCGCGTCGACGGCGCCGAGCGCCGCCCACAGCTCGCCGTCACCGGCCTCCGTGCGCGCGAGGCGCAGGTTGTCCCGCAGGGAGCCCACGAACACGTGGTGCTCCTGGTTGACCAGGGCCACGTGCTCGCGCACCCGTTCCGCGGGCATCCGCGACAGCTGCGCCCCGCCGAGGGTGATCTCGCCGGTCCGCGGCGCGTAGATGCCCGCCAGGAGCCGGCCCAGTGTGGACTTGCCGGCGCCCGAGGGCCCGACCAGGGCCATCCGGGTGCCCGGCGGCACCGACATCGACACCTGGTGCAGTACGTCGACGCCCTCGCGGTACCCGAAGTGCACCTGGTCCGCCCGGACGTCCCTGCCGTCCGGGGAGACACCCGCGTCGCCCGCGTCGGGCTCGATCTCCCGCACGCCCACCAGCCGGGCCAGCGAGACCTGCGCGATCTGCAACTCGTCGTACCAGCGCAGGATCAGACCGATCGGGTCGACCATCATCTGCGCCAGCAGGGCGCCCGTGGTCAGCTGCCCCACCGACATCCAGCCCTGGAGCACGCAGTACCCGCCGATCATCAGCACCGAGCCGAGGATCGTCACGTAGGTGACGTTGACGACCGGGAAGAGGACCGTCCGCAGGAACAGCGTGTACCGCTCCCACGCCGTCCACTCCTTGATCCGCCGCTCCGACAGCTCGATCCGGCGCCCGCCGAGGCGGTGCGCCTCGATGGTGCGGCCCGCGTCCACCGTCTCGGTGAGCACGGCCGCGACCGCCGCGTACCCGGCCGCCTCGGAGCGGTAGGCCCGGGGGGCCCGCTTGAAGTACCAGCGGCAGCCGACCACCAGCACCGGCAGCGCCACCAGCGCGGCGAGCGCCAGCGGCGGCGCGGTCACCGCGAGCGCCCCGTAGAGCAGGCCCGCCCACACCACGCCGATGGCCAGCTGCGGCACGGCCTCGCGCATCGCGTTGGCCAGCCGGTCGATGTCCGTGGTGATCCGCGACAGCAGGTCGCCGGTTCCCGCACGCTCCAGCACGCCCGGCGGCAGGCCCACCGACCGCACGAGGAAGTCCTCGCGCAGATCGGCCAGCATCTCCTCGCCGAGCATCGCCCCGCGCAGCCGGACCAGCCGCACGAACACGGTCTGGATGCCGAGCGCCAGGGCGAACAGCAGCCCCACCCGGCCCAGGTGGAGTTCGCGGGCCCCTTCCGAGAGCCGGTCCACGACCTGGCCCAGCAGGTACGGGCCGACCATGGAGGCGATCACCGCGACCGTGTTGACCCCCACCAGCACCAGGAAGGCCCGCCGGTGGCGGCGGAACAGGCCGCGCACGTAGCCCCGTACCGTCGCGGAGCTGCCCACGGGCAGGGTCGCGGCCGTTTCCGGGGCGGCCGGATCGTAGTCCGGCGGCGCCACGCCGATCATGCGGATTCCTCGATCTCTGTCAGTACGGATTCCAGCCGCGGGAGCCGCTGTTCTTCCCCGGTCCGCTGTTCTTCCTCGGTCTCGCGGGTGACGACCGCCCGGTAGCGCGGGTCGCCGTGCAGCAGCTCGAGGTGCGTGCCGCTCGCCGCCGCCTTGCCCTCGTGGATCAGGACGACCCGGTCGGCGCGGTCCAGCAGCAGCGGCGAGGAAGCCAGTACCACCGTCGTGCGACCGGAGCGCAGCGCCGAGATCCCCTCCGCGATCCGGGCCTCGGTGTGCGAGTCGACCGCCGAGGTCGGCTCGTCCAGCACCAGCACCTCCGGGTCGGTCACCAGGGACCGCGCCAGCGCCAGCCGCTGGCGCTGCCCGCCGGACAGCGAGCGGCCGCGCTCGGTGATCCGGGCGTCCATCGGGTCGTCCACCCCGTCCGGGGCGGACTGCAGCAGGGCGTCCAGCACGTCCGCGCACTGGGCCGCCGCGAGCGCCGCGGACGGTGCGACCGCTCCGGACGCCGGTACGTCGAACAGCTCGCGCAGCGTCCCGGACAGCAGGACCGGATCCTTGTCCTGTACGAGGACCAGCGTGCGCGCGGTGCCGAGCGCGAGCTCGTCCAGCGCGACCCCGCCCAGGAGGACGGAGGGCCCGGTCGCTGCGTCCATCGGGTGCCCGCCCAGGCGCTCGGCGAGCCGGCCCGCCAGGTCGGGGTCACCGCAGACCACGGCGGTGAACCGGCCCGCGGGGACCAGCAGCCCGGTCTCCGGGTCGTACAGGTCTCCGCCGGGGGCCGGGGCCCGCACCGCCTCGGTGGCGACGACCGGCTCCGCACGCTTCTCCTCCGGACCGGCCTCCGCCTCCGGACCGGCCTCCGCCTCCGGACCGGCCTCCGCCTGTGCGCCGCTCCGGGTCAGCGACAGCACCCGGGCGGCCCGTTTGGCGGAGGGGCGGGAGAAGGAGTACGCCATGGCGATCTCCTCGAAGTGCCGCAGCGGGTAGAGCATGGTCGCCACCGCGCTGAAGGCGGCGACGAGTTCCCCGACGTCCAGCCGGCCGTCCAGGACGAGCGCGGACCCGTACCAGACCACCGTGACCAGCAACGCGCCCGGCAGCAGCACCTGGATCGCGGAGATCAGCGCCCACATCCGGGCACTGTGCACCGCTGCCTCGCGGACCTGCTGCGAGGCCTCGCGGTAGCGGCCGAGGAAGAGTTCCTCGCCGCCGATGCCGCGCAGCACCCGCAGTCCCGCCACGGTGTCCGAGGCCAGTTCGGTGGCCTTGCCCGCCTTCTCCCGCTGCACGTCGGCGCGTCGGGTGGCGCGCGGCAGCAGCGGCAGGACGGCCAGGGCGAGCACCGGCATGCCGATGGCCACGACCACGCCGATCGTGGGCGCGTAGAACAGCAGGACGACACAGCCGATGGCCAGGGTCAGGGCGGCGGCCAGGAAGCGGGAGACCGCCTCGACGAACCAGCCGATCTTCTCCACGTCGCCCGTGGACACGGCCACCACCTCGCCCGCCGCGACCCGCCGGGTCAGGGCGGAACCGAGCTCGGCGGTCTTGCGGGCGAGCAGCTGCTGGACCCGGGCGGCGGCGGTGATCCAGTTGGTGACGGCCGTGCGGTGCAGCATCGCGTCGCCGACCGAGATCGCGACGCCGAGCAGCGCGATCAGGCCGCCGACCCACAGCAGCCGGGAGCCGTCGCGGTCCACGACCGCGTCGATGCCCAGGCCCACGGTGTACGGCAGCCCCGCGATGCCGCCGAAGTGCAGGAGCCCCCAGCACAGGCTTTTGGCCTGTCCGCCGAGTTGGCCCCGCCCCAGCCACCAGAGGAAGCGGGGGCCGGAGCGAGCGTCGGGTACCCCTGGGTCCGGATACGGAAGATCGCTGATCTGCATGACGCCCCATGACTGGTCGAGTGTTCCAAACCGTGCAAGGTTCGCGTTCCGGACCGGTCCGGGGCAATCGATTTTCCGTTGGCCGCAGCTCTTCGCAGCAGGGTCTGCGCACCCGGCGGCCGGGCGCGTCGCAGCGGGTTCGGTGTCCGTTGTCAAGCCACGAATTCCCGAGACATGACGTGCGGTCTTTCGATCATGCCTAGTGGAAAGCGACCCTTCACTCCGCACGACGGCTTGGGAGAGACGCATGGCGACACACCCCGAGATCACGCGCTGGGCGGCCGCCGGCCGAATTCCGGAGGAATGCGACGGCATCTCGCTCGCCCGGTCCGTTACGGAACAGGTGCGGCGTACAGGGAAGCATTTCCTTTCGAACGAAACGCTCCTTCGCTTGAGCGACATCGGGCGACGGCACGGGGTGAACCGCCCGTTCCTCAGCGCTTTTCTCGAGTGCGCCCTCGACAAACACGAGGGACGTTTCCAGAACCGGACCTACCTCGCGCTACCGGTCCTGGAACTCCTCATGGACGACCGGCACGACGCGCCGAGCGCGGACCGGATGTCGACCCTGCTGATGGCCGACGTGGTTCGTTTCGAGATCGAGGCGGCAGCAGGGTCGCCCGTGGGCCCCGGGCGGGACCGGCCGGATGCGCCGACGCTGAGCACGCGGTTGAGGCATGCCCTGCGACTCGTGACGGGGCTCGATCGGCCGGAGGCCGACGACCTTCCGTCGCGGCTCGCGCACGCTCCACGGTCCGGCCTCGAAGGTCTTGCCGATCGCCTGCCCCGGCCGCCGGCGACGGATGGCGCCCGGTGGTTCGACGTCACCGTCCAGCCCGTGTCCGTCGTTCACGACGAATACTTCTTCATCCGCGTCCTCCAGACCCATGAAATGCATTTCACCGCACTATCGGCAGCCATGAAGAAGGCGATCGGGGCGCTGCGCGGAGGGAATCCCGAAGGGGCCGTGGAGCCGGTGGACCACGCGGTGGCGATGTTCGAGCGGGCCGCGACGCTCTTCCGCGTCGTGGCCACGATGAGGGCGGAACAGTTCTCCGCCTTCCGGCAGTACACCCAGGGTGCCAGCGCCATTCAGTCCGAACAGTACAAACGGTTCGAGAGCCTGTGCGGCGTTCCGCCCGTACCGCGCCTGGAGTCGTCCGCATTCACGAGCGTGCCCGCCGTACGGGCCGAGGTGCAAGATCCCGGCCACGACACCGTCACCCGGGCGTACCTCGATCTCCGGAACGAGGGGGGTGTCGACCGGGCGCGGTGGAACCGCCTCGACGTGGCGATCAGCCGTCTGGAGCGTGGGCACCAGCGGTGGAAGGCGGCGCATCGCGGTCTGGCCGCACGGATGCTCGGCGACGCCCACGGTTCGGGCTACACCGACGGCGTCCCCTACCTGACGCAATGCCTGGGAAACCGGCTGTTCTGGCAACTGGACGCCGACCGCTGATGCGTGAACCGGCCGTCATTGCGGCCGTGTTGCAGGTTCGTGGCCATCGGGACGAGGAGGTTCCCGCAGGTGGGGCCGGGCTTCTACGGTCCGTCGGGAATCACGACCAAGGAGTGCCCCGCCATGCCCCTCGACCTGTCGGACGAGAGCCAGTACGACCGCGTGCGCCTGAGGCAGTGGGCGCGCGACCGCGCCCGCTCCGCCGGGGTGGACCGCCGAGACCTGCTCAAACTCTTCGCGGCGGGAGCAGCGGCCGGCTCCCTGGGCCTGGGCGCCGCCGGAACCGCCGCGGCTGCCGCGCTGCCCGGGACCGTGAAGCCGCTGCCGCCCGAGCTGTTCACCATCCGGGGCACCAACGCGGAGACCAACTTCGCCGCCCTGCGCGGCACGGGCCACTTGACCCCCCTCGACCGGTTCTTCGTACGCAACCACACCGTCACCCCGCGCCTCGACGCGAACGACTGGCGGTTGACGGTGTGGGGTGACGCCCTGTCCGGCGGGCCGGTGGAGTTCTCCTACGACCGGCTGCGCGCGCTGCCGGCGGTCGAGCGGACCCTGTTCATCGAGTGCGCGGGCAACGGCCGCAGCTTCTACACCACCCAGCAGGGCCAGCAGGTGAGCGGGACCGCGTGGACCCTCGGCGCGATCGGTGTGGCCCGCTGGCGCGGTGCCCGGCTGTCCGATGTCCTGAGGCAGGCGGGCCTGACCCGCGGGGCCGTGGACGTGCTGCCCCGCGGGCTGGACGACGAGGTCGTCACGAACGGGGTGAACCTGGGCCGGGTGCGGCGCCCGCTGCCCGTCTCCAAGGCCCTCGACGACGTGATCCTCGCGTACGAGATGAACGGCGAGCCGCTGCCGCCCGACCACGGCGGTCCGGTCCGCGTGGTCGTGACGAACTGGATCGGGATCTCCTCGATCAAGTGGGTCGGGGACATCGAGGTGAGCGGACAGCCCCTCTACACACCGTGGAACACCGACCTGTACCGGCTGTTCGGGCCCGGCCAACCGCCGGAGGGCAGCGCCCCGCTGACCCGCCAGACCATCAAGAGCGCCTTCGAGCTGGAGCCGGGTGCGACCGTGCCCGTCCGCCGGACGCGGCTGCTGACCGGGCGCTCGTGGTCGGGTGCGGCGCCCGTGCACCGGGTGGAGGTCAGTACCGACGGCGGGGACCACTGGCAGCGGGCCCGGCTGCACGACGTCCCGCGCCGGGGCAGCTGGGTGCGCTGGTCAGTGCCGTGGACCCCGCGGGCCACCGGCCCGGCCGCGCTGCTGGCACGGGCCACCGACACCACCGGACGGACCCAGCCGGCCACCACGGCCCACAACACGCAGGGCTACCTGTTCGACGCGGTGGTGCGCCACCCGGTGAGCGTGGTCTGACCTCGGCACGACAGGCCGGACGCCCTAGGGCCGGGTGGCGCGCTCCAGTTCCAGCAGCGCCGAGTAGTAGCTGCGGCCCGTGGCCCGGTCCATGCCCACCTCGCACATCCGGTTCGCCGACAGGTGGGCGTCGAACTGCCGCGCCGTCACCTCGGCGGCCTCGCCTGCCGTCGCCGACTCCGTCAGCTCCGGGTGCAGCATGCCGCGGTCGCCCGCGAAGGCGCAGCAGCCCGTGTCGTACGGGACCACCACCTCGTCGGCGCAGGCCTCGGCCACCGTCCGCAGGTGTGCCTCGTCGTCGAGGTGCCGCATCGAACAGGTGGGGTGGAGCACCGCCGAGCCCACCGTGCGCCGGACCTCCAGGTGCGGCAGGAGCTCCTCGGCCGCCCAGACGATGGAGTCGACGATCCGCAGCTCGGCGTGGAGCGAGCGGTTGTCGTCCGTCAGGTACGGGACCACCTCGTGGGCGATGCCCAGGGTGCAGGAGGACGCGTCGACCACGAGCGGCAGTCGCCCGCCGGCCGTCCAGCCCCAGGCGGCCTCCACGATGCGGTTGGCCATCACGCGGTTGCCGGCGTCGTACCCCTTGGAGTGCCAGATGGTCGCGCAGCAGGTGCCCCGGACGTCCCCGGGGATCCACACCGGCCTGCCCGCCCGCTCCGACACCGCCACCACGGCCTCGGGCAGGGAGGGCCCGGAGGCGCCGTCGGGACCGCCGAAGATCCGGTTGACGC
Source organism: Streptomyces stoeckheimensis (assembly GCF_045822005.1). Classification (NCBI taxonomy): domain Bacteria; kingdom Bacillati; phylum Actinomycetota; class Actinomycetes; order Kitasatosporales; family Streptomycetaceae; genus Streptomyces; species Streptomyces stoeckheimensis. The sequence continues at coordinate 7,725,341 of NZ_CP169550.1, forward strand.
AGGCCGGGTAGTAGACCGCGGCGGCGCCCCCGCGCCGGGTGGCGGGCAGTTTGCGGGCCGCGGCGCCGGGGACCTGCGGCAGCCACTCCGGGACCAGGTCGGGCCGTACGATCCTGCGCGCGGCCCCCGTCACGGCCTCCAGCATCCCGTCCCCGACGACGTCGGTGATCTTGTCGGCGGCGGCCACGGCCAGCCGCGCGGCCCCTTCCACGGCGCCGAACCGCAGAGCGGCGAGTTCGGCCGCGCGCTCCTCGCGCGGGCTGTGCCGGCGGTGGCGGAAGTCCTTCATCAGGGCGCCGGTGTCGATGCCCACGGGGCAGGCGAGCTTGCAGGTGGAGTCGCCGGCGCAGGTGTCCACGGCGTCGTACCCGTAGGCGTCGAGCAGACCGTCGAGCACGGGGGAGCCGGGCTGCTGGCGCATCATCTCCCGGCGCAGCACGATCCGCTGGCGCGGGGTGGTCGTCAGGTCCTCGCTGGGGCAGGTCGGTTCGCAGAACCCGCACTCGATGCAGGGGTCGGCGACGGCCTCCACCTGCGGGATCGTCTTGAGGCCGCGCAGGTGCGCCTGGGGATCGCGGTCCAGGAGGATCCGCGGGGCGAGCACCAGGTCCGGGTCGACGACCCGCTTGGTCCGCCACATCATCTCGGTGGCCCGGGGTCCCCACTCCAGTTCCAGGAAGGGGGCCATGTTGCGGCCGGTGGAGTGCTCGGCCTTCAGCGAGCCGTCGAAGCGCTCCACGGTGAGCCGGCAGAAGGCATCCATGAACGCGGCGTACCGCTCCACGTCCGCGGGCCGGGCGGCGTCGAAGGCGAGCAGGAAGTGCAGGTTGCCGTGGGCGGCGTGCCCGGCGACGGCCGCGTCGAAGCCGTGCTCCGCCTGGAGTTCGAGGAGGGCCTCGCAGGCCTCGGCCAGCCGGGACGGGGGGACCGCGAAGTCCTCGGTGATCAGGGTGGTGCCGGAGGCGCGGGCGCCGCCGACGGCGGTGACGAAGGCCTTGCGGGCCTTCCAGTAGCCGGAGATGGTCTTGGCGTCGCGAGTGAAGGCATTGGTCACCGAGGCCACGGGGGTCACCAGGTCCAGCCCGGCCAGCACCTCGGCGGCCCGCCGCTCGTACTCCGCGCGGCCGGCCTCGTCGGGGGCCCGGAACTCCACCAGCAGCGCGGTGGTGTCCTTGGGCAGCCCGGCCCAGTCGGCGGGGACGCCCGAGACGCTCACCGAGGCGCGCAGGGTGTTGCCGTCCATCAGCTCGACGGCCAGCGCCCCGGCCTCGTTGAAGAGCGGTACGGCGGCGGCCGCGGCGGGCAGCGAGGGGAAGAAGAGCAGGGCGCTGGTGAGCTCGCGGTCCAGCGGCAGCGTGTCGAAGACGACCTCGGCGATGAACCCGAGCGTGCCTTCGGAGCCGACCATCAGCCCGCGCAGGATCTCCACCGGGGTGGCGCCGTCGAGGTAGGCGTCGAGGCGGTAGCCGGTGGTGTTCTTGATCTCGTACTTGGCCCGGATGCGGGCGACGAGCTCCGGATCGGCCTCGATCTCCTTCTTGATCTCCATCAGGCCGTGGCACAGGGCGGGCTCGGCGTGCTCCAGCTCCTCGTCGGCGAGCGGATCGGCGGTGTCCACCACGGTGCCGCTCGGCAGCACGAAGGTGAGGGAGGACAGGGTGCGGTACGAGTTCCTCGTGGTGCCCGCGGTCATGCCCGAGGCGTTGTTCGCGACGACTCCGCCGAGGGTGCAGGCGATGGCGCTGGCCGGGTCCGGGCCGAGGATCCGGCCGTGCCGGGCGAGCGCGGCATTGGCGCGCAGGACCGTGGTGCCGGGCTGGATCCGGGCCCGCAGGCCCTCCTCGAGCACCTCGACCCCGGCCCAGTGGCGGCGGACGTCGACGAGGATGTCCTCGCCCTGGGCCTGGCCGTTGAGCGAGGTCCCGGCGGCCCGGAAGACCACCTCGCGCTGCTTGCCGTGGGCGTAGGACAGCACGGCGGAGACGTCGTCGATGTCCTCGGCGATCACGACGACCTGCGGCAGGAACCGGTACGGGGAGGCGTCGGAGGCGTAGCGGACCAGGTCGGAGATGCCCGAGAGCACCTTGTCGGCCCCCAGCAGTTCGGCCAGCTCGCGCCGCAGCGGCTCGGGTGTGCCCGTCGAGGCGCGGTCGGGCACCCGGTCGGGGGCGGGGCCGCTGAGGGTGCGCGGGCGCAGGGCCCCCGGCTTCGGTTCCAGCAGTGGCATCTGCAGCCCCTCAACTCGCGCCGTGTCGGTCGAACCCGCTCGGTCGATCGATCCGACTCAGTCGATCTCACTCGTTCGGCGCAGCCCCGGCCCGGTCCCGGTCGGACCGTCGCCCGTCAGCAGCCGTGCTCCGCCGGAGCGTCCGCCAGAGCGTTCAGCAGACCGCCGAGCACCTCGCGCTGATCGGCGGTCAATGGAGCCAGGATCTCCTCTGCGGCTCCGGTTCGCGCGTTGCGCAGGCGGCGCAGCGTGGCGCGGCCGGTGTCGGTGAGCTCGATCCTTATGACACGGCGGTTCGCCGGGTCGGGCACGCGGCGGACGCAGTCGGCGCTCTCCAGGCCGTCGACCAGTGTGGTGACGGCACGGGGCACGACTTCCAGGCGGGCGGCGAGGTCCGCCATCCGGGGCGGCCGCACCGTGGAGAGGTGGGCGACGGTGCGCAGCAGCCGGGACTGGGCCGGGGTGATGCCGAGCGGCTCCAGATGGCGCTTCTGGATGCGGTGGAGTCGCCGGGTCAGGCGGAGCAGTTGCTCGGCGAGCACGCCGTCGGTCGTGTCGGCGCTGTCGGTGCCGCCGGCGCCCTGGCTGCTGTCGGTCTCGGAAGCGGTGCTCATGCTGCGGTCCTCATAATGGGAACGATATCAGGACCAGATTCATTGTGAGCATAGGTAACAATGAGCTATGCTCATTCGAGTCTCGTCACCTGTCATGAAGGAGGCCCATGCGCCCCAAAGAACCCGAGTGGGAACCCTCGAAAGAATCCCTCGACCCGCGCGGCCCCGCGCCGGACGAGCGGCCGCGCGAGCTGCGCCGCATCGTCGGTCTCTTCCGGCCCTACCGGGGCCGCCTCGCCGTCGTCGGCATCCTCGTCGCCGCCTCCTCGCTGGTCGGCGTCGCCACCCCCTTCCTGCTGAAGGAGGTCCTCGACGTCGCGATCCCGCAGGGCCGCACCGGGCTGCTCAGCCTGCTCGCCCTCGGCATGATCGCGACCGCGGTCGTCACCAGCATCTTCGGCGTGCTCCAGACCCTGATATCCACCACCGTCGGCCAGCGCGTCATGCACGATCTGCGCACCGCCGTCTACGCACAGCTCCAGCGGATGCCGCTGGCCTTCTTCACCCGTACGCGCACCGGCGAGGTGCAGTCACGCATCGCCAATGACATCGGCGGCATGCAGGCCACGGTCACCTCCACGGCGACCTCCCTCGTCTCGAACGCGACGGCCGTCATCGCCTCCGTCGTCGCGATGCTCGCGCTCGACTGGCGGCTCACGCTCGTCTCGCTCGCCCTGCTGCCCGTCTTCGTGTGGATCAGCCGCCGCGTCGGCGGCGAGCGCAAGAAGATCACCGCGCAGCGCCAGAAGCAGATGGCCGCGATGGCCGCGACGGTCACCGAGTCCCTGTCGGTCAGCGGCATCCTGCTCGGCCGCACGATGGGCCGCGCCGATTCGCTCACCACCTCCTTCGCGGAGGAGTCCGAGAAGCTCGTCGACCTCGAAGTGCGCTCCAGCATGGCCGGGCGCTGGCGGATGTCCACCATCGGCATCGTCATGGCCGCCATGCCCGCGCTCATCTACTGGGCCGCCGGCATAGCCCTGCAGACCGGAGCCCCGTCGCTCTCGGTCGGCACCCTCGTCGCCTTCGTCACCCTCCAGCAGGGCCTGTTCCGGCCCGCCGTGAGCCTGTTGTCGACCGGCGTCCAGATCCAGACCTCCCTGGCGCTCTTCGCCCGCATCTTCGAGTACCTCGACCTGCCGGTGGACATCACCGAGCGCGAGGACCCCGTCCGCCTCGACCGCGCCAAGGGCGAGGTCCGCCTGGAGGACGTCCACTTCGCCTACGACGCCAAGAGCGGCCCCACCCTGACGGGCATCGACATCACGGTCCCGGCCGGCGGTTCCCTCGCGGTGGTCGGCCCGACCGGATCCGGCAAGAGCACCCTGAGCTACCTCGTGCCCCGGCTCTACGACGTCACCGGCGGCCGGGTCGCCCTCGACGGCGTGGACGTGCGCGACCTCGACTTCGACTCCCTGGCCCGCTCCATCGGCGTGGTCTCCCAGGAGACCTACCTCTTCCACGCCTCCGTCGCCGACAACCTGCGCTTCGCCAAGCCGGACGCCACCGACGAGGAGATAGTGGAGGCGGCCCGCGCGGCCCAGATCCACGACCACATCGAGTCCCTGCCCGACGGGTACGACACCCTGGTCGGCGAGCGCGGCTACCGGTTCTCCGGCGGAGAGAAGCAGCGCCTGGCCATCGCGCGCACCATCCTGCGCGATCCGCCGGTGCTGATCCTCGACGAGGCCACCAGCGCGCTGGACACCCGCACCGAGCACGCCGTGCAGCGTGCCATCGACAACCTCTCCCAGGGTCGCACCACCATCACCATCGCCCACCGCCTCTCCACCGTCCGCGACGCCGACCAGATCGTGGTGCTCGACGGAGGCCGGATTGCGGAGCGCGGCACCCACGAGGAGCTGCTGCAGGCCGACGGCCGGTACGCCGCGCTCGTCCGCCGCGACCGGGAGAGTGCGCTCAAGCCGGAGGCTCCGGCGTCCGGCGGGCTCCTCGGGGAGCTCGGTTCCGAGATGCGCAAGGCGGATCTGCTCAAGCCCGGGACGTTCAAGCCGGACACCCTGCGCGGCACCGAGCCGACCCCGGTGAACGTGTGATCGTATGACCGGCGCACGGGTGAGATGTCGGGAATCCGGCGATTCGCGGGTTAGCGTGCCCGCATGCGTCATGAGAACCGGCCGCCGTCACCGCGCCGTTCCCGGCTCACCCGCCGGGGCAGGCTGGCGCTCTTCCTCGGAACCGTACTGGGACTCGGGGCAGCCCTCCTGATCCCCCTGTTTCCCGGGGAGCGGGCGCCCGAGAAGCCGCGCCCGTTGCTGATCCCCGAGGGCTGGCGGGCCGCACAGGTCTACGCCGCCATCGACCGCGAACTGAAGCTCCCGGCCGGCTCCGCCAAGGCCGCGGTCGCCTCGACCGCTCTGCCCCTGCCCGCCGAGGCGAAGGGCAACCCGGAGGGGTACCTCTTCCCGGCCACCTATCCGGTGACCTCGCAGTCCACCCCGGCCTCACTGCTCACCTACATGGTCGAGACGGCCAACAAGAGCCTCGCCACCAAGGCCGTGGCGGACGGCGGCAAGGCCCACGGGATGACCCCGTACCAGACGGCCACCCTCGCGAGCATCATCGAGGCGGAGGCCGAAACCCGCGGGGACATGGGCAAGGTCGCCCGGGTGGTGCACAACCGGCTGGCGAAATCGATGCCGCTCCAGATGGACTCCACCATCAACTACGCACTGAACCGTTCCACGGTGGACACCAAGCTGAGCGAGACGAAGATCGACAGCCCCTTCAACACGTACGAACGCCAGGGCCTGCCGCCCACCCCGATCGACAGCCCCGGCCTGCAGGCCATGGCGGCCGCGGTGGCCCCTACACCCGGTGACTGGCTCTTCTTCGTCACCGTGAAGCAGGGAGACACCCGCTTCTCCGCGACGTACGAGGAACACAAGCGACACGTGGCCGAGTTCAACCGCCTCCGCGCGGCCTCCCGCGCGGCCTGACTCTCCACCGGGGCCGGCCTGGCGGTGCACCGGGTCGAGTATCTGAGCGACGGCGCCGGTGGCGCACGCAGCTCTCGTGGTCTTCAGCGGACGCCGGCCCCCGTGCGGGTGAGTAGGCGGTGGATTTCGCGGGCCGCGGCGCCGCCGGCGCGGTTGGCGCCGATGGTCGATGCCGACGGGCCGTAGCCGACCAGGTGGATCCGCTCGTCGCGGACCGCGCGGGTGCCGTCGAGCCGGATGCCGCCGCCCGGCTCGCGCAGGCGCAGCGGAGCCAGGTGGTCGATGGCCGGGCGGAAGCCGGTGGCCCACAGGATCACGTCCGCCTCCACCCGGCTGCCGTCCGACCAGGCGGCCCCCGTCCTCGTGAGGTGATCGAACATCGGCCGGCGGTCCAGGACGCCCGACTCCAGCCCGCCGCGGACCGCCTCGTTCAGGGGCAACCCGGTGACACTGACCACGCTCCGCGGCGGCAGCCCCTGCCGCACCCGTTCCTCCACCAGGGCCACCGCCGCACGGCCCTGCTCCTCGCCGAAGCTCCCGTCGCGGAACACCGGGGGCCGCCGGGTGACCCAGGTGGTCTCCGCCGCCACCTCGGCGATCTCCAGCAGGTGCTGTACCGCCGAGGTGCCGCCGCCCACGACGATGACCCGGGCTCCGGTGAACTCGCCCGGCCCGGGGTAGTTCGCGGTGTGCAGCTGGCGGCCCCGGAAGAGCTCCTGTCCCGGGTAGCGCGGCCAGAACGGCCGGTCCCAGGTTCCGGTGGCGTTGATCAGCGCCCGCGCCGACCATGTCCCGGACCGGGACTCCACCAGTAGCCGGCCGTCGGCCCCGTCGCGTACGGCGGTGACGTCCACGGGGCGGCGTACGCGCAGGTCGAAGCGGTCCTCGTAGGCCGCGAAGTACTCCGCGATCACCTCGGACGACGGGCGCAGCGGGTCGGCGCCCGTCAGTTCCATCCCGGGCAGGGCGTGCATGCCGTGGACCTTGCCGTAGGTGAGCGAGGGCCAGCGGAACTGCCAGGCGCCGCCCGGGCGCGGGGCGTGGTCCAGGACCACGTGGCGGATGCCCGCCCGCGCCAGGTGGTAGGCGCCGGACAGTCCCGCCTGTCCCGCGCCCACGACGACCACGTCCTGCACCGCGAAATCGTTCACGGTTCTACCAACTGGCGGCGAAGCCGAGATCTTCCCGGCCCCGCCCCCGCCCCCGGCCCCGCCCCCCCCGGCTCAGCCCGCGAGCAGGCCGCGCGCCGCGAGCTCCGGCGTCACCCCCTCGCCGAACCAGTACGCCTCCTCCAGGTGCGGATAGCCCGACAGCACGAAGTTCTCGATCCCGAGCGCGTGGTACTCCTCGATCCGGTCCGCCACGTCCCCGTGGCTCCCGACCAGGGCCGTACCGGCACCCCCGCGCACCAGGCCCACCCCGGCCCACAGGTTCGGGGAGATCTCCAGCTTGTCGCGCGAGCCGCCGTGCAGGGCCAGCATCCGCTGCTGGCCGACCGACTCGCTCGCGCCCAGTGCCGCCTGCGCCGCGGAGATGGACGCGTCGTCCAGATCACCGAGCAGCCGGTCCGCCGCCGCCCAGGCCTCCTTCGCCGAATCCCGGGAGATGGTGTGCAGCCGGATGCCGAACTTCACCGTCCGGCCCCGCTCCTCGGCCAGCGAACGGATCCAGTCGATCTTCTCCTTCACCTCCTGCGGCCGCTCTCCCCACGTCAGGTACACGTCCGCGTGCTCGGCGGCCACCGGACCGGCCGCCGCCGAGGACCCGCCGAAGAAGATCTCCGGCAGCGGGTCCGGCGGCACCGCGGTCAGCCCGCCGTCGATCCGGTAGTGGTCACCGTGGAAGTCGAAGGGCTGCCCGCCCCAGACGCCGCGGACGACCGAGAGGAACTCGGCCGTGCGCGCGTAGCGCAGATCGTGGCCGAGGTGGTCGCCGAACCGGCGCTGCTCCGCCGAGTCGCCGCCCGTCACCACGTTCAGCAGCAGCCGGCCGCGCGTGATCCGCTGGTACGTCGCCGCCATCTGCGCGGCCAGCGTCGGTGAGATCACCCCCGGCCGGAAGGCCACCAGGAACTTCAGCCGCTCGGTGTGCTGCGCGAGCGCCACCGTCGTCAGCCAGGCGTCCTCGCACCAGGTGCCGGTCGGGGTCAGCACCGCCTCGAAGCCGAGCCGCTCGGCCGCCTTCGCGATCTGCGCGAGGTACTCGATGTCGGGCTCGCGCACCCCGGCGGCGGCATGGTTGTTGGCGTAGGCGTGCCGGTCGACCAGGGTGCGGCCGTCGCCGCCGGTCGGCAGGAACCAGTGCAGTCGTACCGTCATCAGGATTCCTTCCCGTATGTGCGGGGGGCGGTGGTGGAGGGCGGCAGGTCCCGGTTGAAGCGGGTGTCGACGAAGTCCTTGAAGGCGACCTTGCCCGGGATCAGCTTCAGCTCGGCGAAGGTGTCGGCGATCTTCTGCTCGGAGGCCACGGCCGCGTCGTCCACGGCCACCGGAACCCGGGTGCCGTTGCTGCGCTTCACCGCGTCGAAGGCCACCTCGTACGGCAGCCCGGTCTCCTTCGACTAGACCTTGGCCCACTCCTCCGGGTGCTTGAACACCCAGTCCTGGGCGCGCTGGAGGCGCTGGAGGTAGTCCCCGATGGCCTTGCTCTTGGCCTCGTCGGCCAGGGCGCCGGGCGCCGCCACCTGGAAGCCGAGCCCGTTGGCGATCCCCTCACCGCTGGTCAGGACGCGGGCGCCGGAGCGCAGCACCTGGGAGGTGTACGGGTCCCAGACCGCCCAGGCGTCGACCTTGCCGCTGTTGAAGGCGGCCAGTGCGTCGGCCGCCTGGAGCAGGGTGATCTGCACGTCGGCCGGGGTCAGGCCGGCCTGCTGGAGGCTCGCGATGAGCTGGAAGTGCGCCGAACTGCCCTGCGCCACCGCGACCTTCTTGCCGCGCAGGTCGGCGGGGGACTGGAGGGTGGAGTCCTTGGGCACGAGGATCGCCTCACCAGCGGAGGAACCGTGCGTGGCGCCCACGACCGTGATCTTCGACTTGGCCGCGGCGGCGAAGACGGGCGGGGTGTTGCCGACGCCGCCGATGTCGACGGCCTTGGCGTTGACGGCCTCCAGCAGCGGGGGGCCGGAGGTGAAGGTGGACCACTTGATCTCGTAGTCGAGCTTGTCCAGTTCACCGGCGGCCCGCAGCAGCGACTCGAAACCGCCCTTCTGGTCACCCACGTTGAGGGTGACCTTGGTGCCGCTCTTGGCGCCGTCCTTCGTGCCCGCGCCGGTGTCGGCGGCCGAACTGCCGCCGCAGGCGGTCAGGACCAGCGACAGCGGAAGCACCGCGGCGAGCAGGGGCAGGGTGTGACGTCTCATGTCGCTTCTCTTCGATCTCTCGTACGGGAACCAGGGCAGGGGAAGCAGAGGGGACCGGTCGGAGCTCAGCCGACGCCGAGCTCGGCCAGCAGCCGGGCGCGCAGCGCGGCGAAACCGGGGTCGCCGACCGAGCGAGGCCGCTCCGGCGCGACGTCGGTGTCGTGGGCGATGCGGCCCTCGTCCATCACGAGCACGCGGTCGGCCAGCAGCACCGCCTCGTCGACGTCGTGCGTGACCAGCAGCACGGCGCAGCCGCGCCGCTGCCACAGCTCGGCGACCAGTCGCTGGGCGTTGATCCGGGTCAGCGCGTCGAGCGCGCCGAACGGCTCGTCCAGCAGCAGCAGATCGGGCTCGCGGACCAGGGCGCGGGCCAGGGAGGCCCGCTGGGCCTCGCCGCCGGACAGGGTCTTGGGCCAGGCGTCGGTGCGGTGCTCCAACCCGACCTCGGCCAACGCCCGCTCCGCACGCTCGCGTTCGGGGCGCCCGGGCAGACCGAGCAGCACGTTGCGCCAGACCCGCTTCCAGGGCATCAGCCGGGGAGCCTGGAAGGCCACCGCCCGGCGCTCGGGCACCAGGACCTCGCCCTCGATCTCCCGGTCCAGGCCGGCGAGCACCCGCAGCAGCGTGGACTTCCCGCAGCCGCTGCGGCCGAGGAGCACGGTGAACTCCCCGGCCCGCAGCGTCAGATCGAGCCCGTCGATGACGGCCCGGCCGTCGAAGGACCGGGTCAGCCCCCGGACCCGTACCGCAGTATCGGCCGGCTCCGCCGTGGCGGTGGTGACGGTGGCCGTGACGGCGGTGGCGGCAGCGGTCACTGGCCGGTGAAGGTCGGTCGCCATTGCAGCAGCAGCCTTTCGAGAGCGCGGACGATGAGGTCGGCGGTGAGGCCGAGGAAGGCGTAGACGACGAGGCAGACGACGATGACGTCGGTGCGGAAGAACTCACGGGCCTGGTTCATCAGGAACCCGATGCCGGCGTCGGCGTTGATGGACTCCCCGAACACCAGGGCCAGCCAGCCGGTGGCGAGGGAGTAGCGCAGCCCGGTCATGAACCCGGGCAGCGCGCCCGGCCGCACCACGTGCCGCACCAGTCCCCAGCGGCCCAGCCCCAAGGCCCCGCCCGCTTCGATGAGTTGCTCGTCGACCCCGCGGATCCCGGCGTACACGTTCAGGTACAGGTGGAAGGCCGTGCCGAGGGCGATGAGCGCCACCTTCGGCGCCTCCCCGATGCCCATCCAGATGATGAACAGCGGGATGAGGCCCACCCAGGGCACGGTGCGCAGCATCTGCACGCTCGCGTCGATCAGGTCCTCGCCCAGCCGGGAGAGCCCCGACAGCAGCGCCAGCACCGTACCCACCGCCCCGCCGAGGACGAGCCCGATCGCCACCCGCTGGAGCGACACCCCCATCGCGGCGGGCAGGGTGCCGTCCCCGATCAGGCCGGCGGCGGCGCTCGCGATGGTCGAGGGCGGGGCGAGCACATCGGCGGGCAGCCAGCCCAGACTGCTGGTCAGTTGCCATGCGGCGAGCAGCAGGAGCGGCCCGATGGTGCGCCGTGCCCAGCGGGGCGGAGAGCGCCGTTTCGCTGAGGCGGGTACCACCGGCACGAGTACGGGGGCGCTGCCGGCCGGGTGCACGGATGGCGTTTTGGGCGATATATCCGGCCGCACATGGCTGGTCAGGGTCATGGGTGCTCCACGGAAACGGAAGGGGAGGGCGAGGGGCGGGGCGGGAGGAAGCGCATGCCCGTCGGCCCCCACGTCCGTCGGCCCCCACGCCGGTACGGACGCGGAGTGCGGGGGCCGCGGAGGTCGGGGATCCGGAGCCGCGCAGATCCGGAGCAGCCGAGTACCTGAGCCGCGGAGGACCGGGACTCAGGGAACGGGCGACTCGGGGGATCGGAGGCTCAGGGCGTGCGAAAGAGAGCGCGGAGCGCTCGTGTCACAGATGAAAGGGCGTCAGCAGCCGCGACAACACGCGGCGGAGGCCACCGGCAGCAGGTCGATGTGACCGCGCGTGGTGAGCATGACGGGACGCAACATGCGGCGAAACTTAGCCATCCGCCCGCTCCGGGTCAATGGCGTCTCGACCTCTGGGATCGCGATCTCTCCCGTCGGGACGTGATCGGTCAGGAGCGGTGCGCGCGGAGGGTGGCCAGGACCGGGTCCCTGGGCTGGAGGGTGAGTCCCGGGAGGACCCTCGCGAGGGTCGGGCCGCTGTCCAGGTGGAAGCGCTGAGCCACGACGGCCAGCACGAGGGCGGCCTCGACCAGGGCGAAGCGGGCGCCCAGGCAGGCGCGCGGGCCGCCGCCGAAGGGGAACCAGGCGTGTTCCGGGATCTGGTGGGCGGCGGTCGCGTCGGCGGACCAGCGCTCGGGGCGGAAGGCCTCCGGCTCCGGGAACCACCGCTCGTCCCGGTGCATCGACCACGGGCTGATCCACACCGACAGGCCGGCCGGGACCGGGCGGCCGCCGAGCGTGGCGCCTTCCCCGGCCACCGCGGAGATCAGCCAGATCGGCGGGTAGATCCGCAGCGCTTCCTTGACCACCTGCTGGGTCCAGGGCAGCCGCGCGTAGTCCTCGTAGGTCGGCAGCCGGCCGCCGAGCACCCGGTCCAGCTCCTCCGTCAGCCGTTCGCGGGCCTCCCGTGCTCCCGAGAGCAGTTGCCAGGCCCAGGTCAGGGTGGTCGACGTGGTCTCGTGGCCGCCGATGTACAGGGTGATCGACTCGTCCCGCAGCTCCGTGCGCGACAGCGGCCCGCCGTCCTCGTCGCGGGCGGAGAGGAGCCTGCTGAGGAGGTCGTCCCGCTCCTGGCCTGCCGCCGAGGCCGCCTCGTGCTCCCGTATGACGTGCTCGATCTCGCGGTCGAGGACGTCCACGGCAGCGCGCATCCGGCGCCGTCCGGGCGTCTGCACCCAGGGCGGCAGGAACATCGTCACGCCCCGGAACTCGGCGCCGAGTTCGCGCTGCGCGGTGGCCATGGCCGCACTGATGGGCGCCTCCCGGCCGGCGGCATCGCTCCCGAACAGGGTGCGCACCGCGATGCGTTGGGTGAGCCCGGCCATTTCCCGGTGCACGTCGATCCGCGCGCCGTCGCTCCAGCCGGAGACCAGTGCGTCGGCGCACTCCACCATTGTGCCCGCGTACGCGCGCACTTGGCGCGGCCGCACCGAGGGCTGGACCAGCGCCCGCTTGCGCCGCCAGTCGTCGCCGGTGGCCACGACCACTCCGTTGCCCAGCAACTGCCGGAAGGCCCAGCCCAGTTCGGTCGGCTTGAAGGTGGACTCCACGGCGCCGAGCAGCTCACCGGCGTGCTCCGGCAGTGAGACCAGGACGTTGCGCTGCGGGCCGAGCGCCCAGGGCACCCAGTCCCCGTACTCGTCGCGCAGCGACTCGAAGAAGGCCAGCGGATCGCGGGCGAAGGCGGGCAGGTTCCCCACCAGGGGCCAGCGGCGCGGCCCGCGCTCGGAGCCCGGGGGCGTCAGGGTGGCGGTCACCCCGGCATGGTGACAGCGCCGCCCCCAGGACGCCAGAGCACGACGGACCCCGGGCCGCCGGAGAAGACCGCCGAGCCCGGGGCGTCCGCATCCGGGCCGTCCGCGTCACGGCGCCCGGGCGTCCGGACGGCTCAGGCCGCCTGCGCGGCGGTGAGCCAGCTGTAGGCGCTCTCCGCGCTGAACTCCCGCTGCCCGGAGGGGAAGAGCAGCCCGGCCGCGGCGAAGGCCGGGTCGTCGGCGGTGGCCGCCACGTACGGGACCGCCACGCACCGCATGCCCGCCGCGTGCGCGGCCAGGGCGCCCGGCGCCGCGTCCTCGACGACCACGCAGTCGGCGGGGTCCGCGCCCAGCCGGCGCGCCGCCTCGAGGAACACGTCCGGGGCGGGCTTGCCCTGGGCGACCTCCTCGGCGGAGACCACCGTGGTCAGCAGTGCGTCCAGCCCGGTGCCCGACAGGACCGCGTCGATCGCCTCGAGCGAGGAACCCGAGGCCACCGCCATCGGAACGCCCTCCGCGTGCAGCCGCCGCACGAACGCGCTCATCTCCGGGTAGGCCTCGGTGTGGGTCCGGGCGAGCTCCAGATAGGCGGCGTTCTGCTCGGCGAGCAACTGCTCCACCGGGGCCGCGATCCCGTACTCGTCCCGGAGGATCTCCAGGGTTTCCAGGGTGCCGATGCCGATGTACCGGGAGTGCTGCTCCCAGGTGAAATCGGGGACCCCGTGGCGCTCCAGGGTGCGTCGCCCGGACTCGTAGTAGTTCGGCTCGCTGTCCACGAGGGTGCCGTCGAGATCGAATATGACGGAGATCATCCGTTGTGCCCGTCCTGCCGGTGCCTGTCTTGTTCCTGTCCCTGCCATCTTGTCAGGGTTTGCGCGCCGCTCGTCCCACGGACTCGACCAGGGGCAGGAGCCGGTGCGCCACCCGCTCGCGCAGCGCGACCTCGGTCCGCGTGCGCACCACGCCGGGCAGCCGGATCAGCCGCTGGATGACGTCCTCCAGATGCTCGTTGTCCCGGGCGGCCACCCGGGTCAGCAGGTCCCCGCCGCCGGTGATGGAGAAGGCCTCGATGATCTCCGGTACGGAGGCCAGCGCGTCGCCGACCTCGTCCAGGTGCCCCTGCGTGACCTCGATGTGCACGAAGGCCAGGACGGGATGCCCCAGCGCGGCGGGGGAGAGCACGGGGCCGGTTCCGGTGATCACCCCGGTGCGCTCCAGCCGGTCGAGCCGGGCCTGGAGGGTGCCGCGCGCGACGCCGAGGATCCGGGCGTACTCCCGGACGCTGGTGCGCGGCTGCTCGATCAGCAGGCGCAGGATCCGTGTGTCGAGCTCGTCCACCGCCATGCCGCGACTGTACCAACGCGTCGTCCTGCGTCCCGGTTCAAACCCCCTGTGACCTGCGGTGGCGCCGCGCCCGCCCGGGCGGCAGGGGCAGGAATCCGCTGGTCCGGGACCGGTACGCGGCGTAGCCGGGGCGCTCCGCCATGTGCCGCTCCAGCAGCCGTTTCCCGCTGCCGCCGATCAGGAGGTACGACATCACGAGCGGGGAGACCACCGACACCGCCACCGCTCCGCCCGAGGTCCACGCGGTCAGGGACAGTCCCCACCACACGCAGAAGTCGCCGAAGTAGTTCGGGTGCCGGGTCCAGGACCACAGGCCCCGGTCCATGATCCGTCCCCGGTTCGCGGGATCGGCCTTGAACCGGGCCAGCTGGTGGTCGCCGACCGCCTCGAAGAGCAGCCCGCACAGCCACAGCACCGCGCCCGCCACCGCCAGGGTCCCGGGGCGCCCGGTCGCGTACGCCGCCGCCTGCACGGGCAGCGAGACCAGCCAGACCAGGCCCGCCTGGAGCAGGTAGACCATGCGCAGCGCGTACGCGTTGCGGTGGCCCGGCGCCTTGGCGAGCAGCCGCTCGTAGCGCGGGTCCTCGCCGTGCCCCCGGCCCCGCCACGCGATGTGCCCGGACAGCCGCAGGCCCCACACCACCGCCAGGACCGCCGGCAGCGGGTGCCGGCCGCCCGACAGCGCGTACGTGGCCACCGCGACGGAGACGAAGCCCAGGCCCCAGGCCACGTCCACCCCGCGGTGCCTGCGCAGGCGGACCCCGACGGCGAAGGCGGCCAGCATCACGGCTAGGGCCGCCCCCGCCGAGACGGCCAGGTTGAGTCCGAAGGCGCCCCAGTTCACCGGGTACCACCGCCCCGGGGCGGCGCCGCCGGCTTGCCGGCGCCCTCGGCCGTCAGCAGGAACTGGTGCACGTCCAGGTAGCCCGAGGCGAACCCCGCCTCGCAGTAGGCCAGGTAGAAGGTCCACATCCGCCGGAACGTCGCGTCGAAGCCCAGCTCCGCCACCCGGTCGGCCCGCTCGGCGAAGCGCTCCCGCCACAGGCGCAGCGTCTGCGCGTAGTGGGCCCCGTAGGCCTCGGAGCGGACCACGCGCAGCCCGGTGTGCGAGCGCGCCATCTCCTCCACCACCCGCACCGAGGGCAGCATGCCGCCGGGGAAGATGTACTTGTGGATCCAGGTGTACGTGTCCCGGGTGGCGAGCATCCGCTCGTGCGGCATGGTGATCGCCTGGAGCGCGACCCGACCGCCGGGCGCCAGCAGCCGGTCCAGCGTGGCGAAGTACACCGGCCAGTACTCGGCGCCGACCGCCTCGATCATCTCGACGCTCACGATGGCGTCGTAACTCCCCTCGGCCTCCCGGTAGTCGCACAGCCGCACCTCGACGCGGTCGGACAGCCCGGCGGCCGCGATCCGGCGCAGGGCCAGCTCCCGCTGCTCCCGCGACAGGGTCAGGGTGACCACGTGCGCACCGCGCCGGGCCGCCCGGACGGCGAGCTCGCCCCAGCCCGTGCCGATCTCCAGCAGCCGGGTGCCGGAACCGGTCCCCGCCAGGTCCAGCAGCATGTCGATCTTGCGGTGCTGGGCCTCGGCGAGCTCCTCCCGGCCGGCGGGCAGGGTGCCGAACACCGCCGAGGAGTAGGTCATCGTCGGGTCGAGGAACTCGGCGAAGAGCTCGTTGGACAGGTCGTAGTGGCGTTGGACGTTCGTCCGCGAGCCGTCCGGGGTGTTGCGTTCCGAGGCCGGGTGGCGGGAGGCCCACAGGCCGCGCAGCCGCTGGAGCGGAGCCGGGACCAGCCCCGTCACGTGCCCCGCCAGCACGGTCAGGACGGCGACCGGGTCGCGGGCGTCCCACTCCCCGGCCAGGTACGACTCGCCGAAGCCTATTAGTCCCTCGGCCGCGATCCGGCGTTCGAAGGCGTCCGGGTCGTACACCGCCATCGCGGGGCCGCCCCGCCCCAGGGTCCCGTCGGGGCCCATCCGGACCTGGAGCGGCAGCCGGTCCAGGGCCCGGCGGATCAGCAGCCGCCCGACGGCGGCCCTGGCCCGGGAGCACGGCGGTACGGCCGGGGCGGTGGTGGTGGTGGTGGTCGACGTGCTCACTTCAGGCCCTCCTGGGGTACGTGTCGGGGTCGCGGGCGGACCGGCAGCCCGCGCAGCCACAGCCGGACGCCGTGGTAGCGGATGCCGACGCTGACGGCGGCGGTGGACCAGGGCCGGCGCAGCGCGGCGCGCAGCAGTCCGCGGGCGCCGGCCGGGCGGCGGGCGCCGCGGACGGTCGCGGTCAGGCGGGCGCCGTCCGTACCTCCGGCCAGCCGCACGGTCAGCGCGAGGCGTTCGTCCGGCTCGGGCAGCCGCATCCGGTAGGCGCCCTCCACCCGGAGGAAGGGGGAGACGTAGAACTCCTTGGGGACGGCGACGGCGTCGGGGCCGCTCCGGCCGCTCCGGGCCGTTTCCGGAGGGAGCAGGTAGCAGTGCCGTTCGCCGTACGTGTTGTGCACCTCGGCGACCACCTGCCGCAGGCAACCGTCCGGTCCGTGACACCAGTACACGGTCAGCGGGTTGAAGACGTGGCCCAGCACCCGGGCGTGCGCCAGCATCAACACCCGCGAACCCGCCGGGAGTCCGGCGCCGCGCGCGACGAGGAACGCGTCCAGTCCGGCCCGGATGGAGGGGGCGCCGCCGCCGAAGTGGTCGCGGGCCTCGAACCGGGCGAGCGGCCGCAACGCCCGCGGGAGGCGGGGCAGTCGATCGAGGTCCACCAGCCACAGGTACGTCCGGTGCCGGAGCCGGTAGCCGTTCCCGCCCGACCGGACGTGCCGGACGTCGGCCAGGTAGAGACGGGGCTCCGCCGGACCGGCCTCGCTCCGCCCGGGGCTCACCACGTCACCCCCAGCGCGGCGGCGGCCTCCACGCCCGAGCGGCAGCCGTCCTCGTGGAACCCCCACCCGTGATAGGCGCCGGCGAAGGCCGTCACCGGCCCCGACAGGGCCGGCAGGAGCCGTTGCGCGGCCACCGACTCCGTGCTGTAGACGGGGTGTTCGTACTCCATCTCGGCCAGGACCGACTCCGGTCGCACCGCGTCGCCCGCGTTCAGCGTGACCACGTACGGCTCCGGCCCGTCCAGCCCCTGGAGCCGGTTCATGTCATAGCTGACCCGTACGTGCGCATCGGCCGGCCGGCACCCCGACAGCCGGTAGTTCCAGCAGCCCCGGGCGCCGGGCGTGCGCGGCAGCACCGAGGTGTCGGTGTGCAGCACGGTCCGGTTGCGGGAGTAGCGGAAGGCGCCGAGCGCGGCGCGTTCCGCGTCCGTCGGATCGGCCAGCAGGCGCAGCGCCTGATCTGCGTGGACGGCGACGACCACAGCGTCGTAGAGGTCGGTGGCCCCGCCGGCGGTGGTGACCGACACGCCCTGCGGGGTGCGCGCGAGCGCCCGTACCGGAGCGGCCAGGTACACGGCGTCCAGCCGTTCGCGGACCCGCTCCACGTAGCGCGCCGAGCCGCCCTCGACCGTGCGCCAGCTCGGCGAGCCGCCCACCGACAGCATGCCGTGGTGCTCCAGGAACCGGAACAGGTACCGGGCCGGGTACCCGAGCGCCGTGTCCGGCGGGCAGGACCACACGGAGGCGACCAGCGGGATCGCGAAGTGCGCGGTGAAGTAGGCCCCGAAGCGGCCCCGTTCCAGGAACTCGGCCAGGGTGATCTCGCCGGTGCCGGTGCCGGTGCCGATGGTCGTGGCTGTGCCTGTGCCCGTGGCGGCCAGCAGTCTCCTGGCCCGCCGGTGGAACTCCGGTATCCGCGCCAGCATCCGCAGGTACCGCGGGTTCACGGCGGACCGGCGCCGGGCGAAGAGCCCGCGCGGCCCGCGCGCACCCGCGTACTCCAGCCCGCACCCCTCGCAGCGGACCGACAGGCTCATCGTCGTCGGCCGGGTGGCCACCCCCAACTCGCCGAAGAGCCGCAGCAGGTGCGGGTAGGTGCGGTCGTTGTGGACGATGAACCCCGAATCCACCGCGCGCACCACCCCGTCCGGCCCCTTGAGCTCGTGGGTGTGCGCGTGCCCGCCCAGCCGGTCGTCCGCCTCGTACAAGGTCACCTCGTGCGAGCGCGCGAGGACGTACGCCGCCGTCAGCCCCGACACGCCCCCGCCGATCACGGCCGTCCGCGGGCGCGGCGCCCCTCGCTCGGTCGGCGCTCCTCGCTCGGTCATCGTGTTCCTCCTCGTCACCCCGTCACCCGGGGCACCCCGGCACCCCTTCTTCGGAGCCGAGGGGGGTCTTGGATGTGCCGTCCGGGGGAATCCCGCATCCGATCCGGCGCGCCGCGGCGAATCGGAAGGAGGGGGCGGAGGTAACGAGGAGCAGCGCACGAAGAGCGGAGACAACCATGACGGGCAAGAACTGCCTGGTCACCGGGGCCAGCGGATACATCGGCGGACGCCTCGTCCCCGAACTCCTGGACGCCGGGCACCGGGTCCGCTGCCTGGCCCGCACCCCGGAAAAACTGCGCGACCATCCCTGGGCCGGGGACGTCGAGACCGTCCGGGGAGACGTCACCGACCCCTCGTCCCTCGCGGGGGCGATGACCGGCATCGACGTCGCCTACTACCTCGTGCACTCCCTCGGCACCGGATCCGGCTTCGAGGAACGCGACCGGGACGCCGCCCGGGCCTTCGCGGACGAGGCCCGCGCCGCCGGGGTCCGCCGCATCGTCTACCTCGGCGGCCTCACCCCCGCGGACCTCCCCGTCCGGAGCCTCTCACCGCACCTGCGCTCCCGCGCCGAGGTCGGTGAGGTCTTCCTCGCCGGATCCGTGCCGGCGACCGTGCTGCGCGCCGCCGTCGTCATCGGGTCCGGGTCGGCCTCCTTCGAGATGCTGCGCTACCTGACCGAACGGTTGCCCGTCATGGTCACCCCCAGCTGGGTCGGCACCCGCTGCCAGCCCATCGCCGTCCGCGACGTGCTGCGCTACCTCGTCGGCAGCGCGGGCATGGCGCCCGAGGTGAATCGGGCCTTCGACATCGGCGGCCCCGACGTGCTCACGTACGAGGAGATGATGCGCCGCTACGCCGTCGTGGCGCGGCTGCCCGCCCGCCTCATCCTGCGGGTCCCGATGCTCACCCCGAGGCTGTCCAGCCACTGGATCGGCCTGGTCACCCCCGTGCCGAGGGCGCTGGCCCGGCCGCTCGCCGAATCCCTGCGGCACGAGGTGGTCTGCGCGGAGCACGACATCGCCGTCCACGTCCCGGACCCGCCGGGCGCGCCCATCGGCTTCGACGAGGCCCTCGCACTGGCCCTCCGGCGGATCCGCGAGGCCCGGGTGACCACCCGCTGGTCCTCCGCCGCCGTCCCGGGCGCGCCGAGCGACCCGCTGCCCACCGACCCCGACTGGGCCGGCGGCAGCCTCTACACCGACCGCCGGGAGCTGACCGTCGACGCACCGGCCACAGCACTGTGGCGGGTGGTGGAGGGCATCGGCGGGGAGAACGGCTGGTACTCCTTCCCGCTCGCCTGGGCCGTACGGGGCTGGCTGGACCGGCTCGTCGGCGGAGTCGGCATCCGGCGCGGCCGCCGGGACGCCGCGCGGCTGCGGGTGGGGGACTCCCTGGACTTCTGGCGGGTGGAGGCGATCGAACCGGGCCGGCTGCTGCGGCTGCGCGCCGAAATGCGGCTGCCGGGGCTGGCCTGGCTGGAACTGTACGCCGATCCGCCGTCCCCCGGGGAGACCGGATCCCGCTACCGCCAGCGGGCGCTGTTCCATCCGCACGGCCTGCTCGGCCATCTGTACTGGTGGAGCGTGTCACCGTTCCACGCCGTCGTCTTCGGCGGCATGGCACGCAACATCGCCCGCGCGGCGGAGCGCGCGGGCGATGGCGACGAGGGTGCGGTGTAGCCCCATGGGCGGGGGATCAGCGGCCGGCCGAGGCCGCCCGGCGGCGCATGACGGCGAAGCCCAGACCCGCGGCGGTCACCGCGGCCGCCGTGGCGCCCACCGCGATCGGCGACGGGCCGGAGCCCTGCTCGTACTCGGCACCGGCGGCGACGCCGCCCTTGGGCACGTCCTTGGTCTGGCCCTTGCCGGTGCCCTTCCCGGTGCCCGTACCCGTGGAGTGGTCGAAGGTGCAGCCCTTGGGGAGCTTGGGGAAGTCCTTGACGCTCGGCTTGTGACCGCCGCCCTCCATGTTCGTGCGCAGTTTCGGGGCGGGGCCGTTCGGGTCGAGGATCTCGGCGAGGAAGCCGGCGCTGGCGGGGAGCTTCGGGTGAGTGCGGTCGAGTCGGTGGGGGAGCACCTTGCCGTCACCCGCGTCCTTGAAGGAGACGGACGGCCCGGAGGGGGCGATGGTCAGCACGGCGTCGGTACCGGCGCCGATCCACACGTCCTTGACCACCACGCACTTCGAGGGGGTCGACGTGCTGTCGGCAGAGGCGACGGCGGCCGGGGCGAGTACCGCTCCGGCGAGGACGGTGGTGACGGCGGCGGCGCGGCGGAACGTGCGCAAGGACATGAACGACTCCGTGGAGTGAAGAGGGCCCGTGGGCCTGGTGGGAACGGGAGGGCCGCATGCCGTGTGCTCGGTGTGGGGTCACGAGTCCTGGCGGGCTGCTGTGACGAATCTAGAAAGCGAATGGCAGGGACGCGTCCGTTCCATGTCACAGATCTGTGACAGAACGTCATATTCCGTTCAGCTGAGGCGAGTTCGTGCAAAGAGGCCTCATCGGGCAGTGCCGCCGCATCCGCGAGGGGCGCTGACGGCGAAGTACCTCACGACAGCCCGTCCCCACGTCCCCACTCACGCGGAGCGAACCCCATGAACGTCGCGGTGGTCCTCTACACCTCCGACCTGCGGCTGCACGACCATCCGCCGCTGCGGGCAGCCCTGTCCTCGTCGGCGCAGGTCGTGCCGCTCTTCGTGCGCGACCCGGCCGTCTCCGCCCCGCCCAACCGGCTCGCCTTCCTCGCCGACTGCCTCGCCGCGCTCGACGCCGGGCTGCGCTCCCGCGGAGGCCGCCTCGTCGTGCGGTCGGGCGACCCGGTCGCCGCGACCATGGCGCTCGTACGGGAGGCCGATGCCGACGAGGTGCACATGGCGGCCGGAGTCAGCGCCTACGCACACGCCCGAGAGGAGCGGCTGCGCGAGGCCCTCGAAGCGGAGGGCAGGCGGTTCCACGTCCACGACGCCGTGATCACGGCGGTGGCCCCCGGGGCCGTCACACCCTCCGGGTCCTCCGGGTCGGACCACTTCGCCGTCTTCACTCCGTACCACCGCCGCTGGTCGGAGCACCCGCTGCGGGCCGCCGCTCCCGCACCCCGCGCCGTCCCGGTGCCCGACGCGATCCGCTCCGAGCCCCTGCCCGAGCGCGCCGCCGTCACCGGCACCTCCCCGGGCCTCGCCCCCGGCGGGGAGTCCGAGGCGCGCCGGCTGCTGGCCCGGTGGCTGCGTTCCGGCATCGACCGCTACCCCGAGACCCACGACGACCTGGCCGGTGACGCCACCTCCCGGCTCTCCCCGCACCTGCACTTCGGCACGCTCTCGCCCGCCGAGGCCGTCCACCGTGCCCGCGCTGCCGGCGGCCCCGGCGCGGAGGCCTTCGTACGGCAGTTGTGCTGGCGCGACTTCCACCACCAGGTGCTCGCGGCCAGGCCCGCGGCCGCCGCCGCGGACTACCGGGACCGCGGAGACCGCTGGCGCACCGGCCCGGACGCCGAGGAGGAGACCCTGGCCTGGAAGGAGGGCCGCACCGGCTACCCGGTCGTGGACGCGGCCATGCGCCAACTGGCCCACGAGGGCTGGATGCACAACCGCGGCCGACTGCTGGTCGCGAGCTTCCTCACCAAGACCCTGTACGTGGACTGGCGCGTCGGAGCCCGCCACTTCATGGACCTCCTCGTCGACGGGGACCTCGCCAACAACCAGCTCAACTGGCAGTGGGTCGCGGGCACCGGCACCGACACCCGCCCCAACCGGGTCCTCAACCCGGTCCGCCAGGGCCGGCGGTACGACCCCGACGGCGGCTACGTCCACCGCTGGGTCCCCGAGCTGGCCGGACTCCCCGCACCGCGCGTGCACGAGCCCTGGCGGCTCCCCGGCCTGGAACGGGCGGGCTACGACTACCCCGACCCCCTGGTCGGCCTCGCCGACGGCCTCGACCGCTTCCGCGCGGGCCGCGGGGCGGGGCCGGAACCCGGGGAGGGAGAGGGCGAGGATGAGGATGAGGGGCAGGGTCCGGCGCCGGTGCCGGGATCCGCAGGGCGCCCGGGATCCCCGTGACCCCCCGTCCGCCCGCCGCGCCGTACGGTGGAACGGTGGAGCCCGAACCCCCGCAGACCCGGCTGCAGCCCCCGCCCGTCGCCCTCGGCACCGGGGCCGTCGCCCGGCGCCTCGGTGTCTCCCCGACCACGCTGCGCTCCTGGGAGCGCCGCTACGCCATCGGCCCGGACCGCCGCGAAGCGGGCCGGCACCGGCGCTGGACCCCCGAGGACATCGCCCGGCTGGAACTGATGTGCCGCCTCACCGCCCAGGGCGCACCCCCGTCCGAGGCCGCCCGGGTGGCCCGGGGAGTCGCCCCGGAGGACCCGCCCGCAGCCGATCCCGCCGCCCCGACCCCCGGCGGGCCCCGCGCGCTGCGCCTCGGGGACGTCCGCCCGGAGTGCAGGGGGCTCGCGCGGGCCGCCGTACGACTGGACGCGCCGGCCGTGGAGGACCTGCTGGAGGCCGTGCTCGCGGAGCTCGGCCCGGTCACGGCCTGGGAGGAGGTCATCGCGCCGACCCTGCACGCCGTGGGCCGCAAGTGGGCCACGGCGGGGGAGCGTTACGTCGAGGTCGAGCACCTCCTGTCCTGGTACGTCTCCGCGGCCCTGCACCGGATCCGGCCCGCCCCGGAGCCGCTCCCGGCCCCGCCCGTGCTGCTGGCCTGCACGCCAGGGGAGCAACACAGCCTGCCGATGGAAGCGTTGGCAGCCGCCCTCGGTGAACGCGCCCTGCCGGTGCGGATGTTCGGGGCGGCCCTGCCCGCAGACGCCCTGTGCGAGGCCGTCCGGCGGACGGGTCCGCGGGCCGTCGTCCTGTGGGCGCAGTCCCGTACGACCGCGGACGCCTCGCTCGCCAGATCGGTGGCGGGCATCGAGTGGGGCCCGCGCGGCGCCCGCGGCCACTCCGCGCTGCTGCTCGCCGGGCCCGGCTGGGGCGCCGCGGCCGCGGCCCCGCCCGCCCGCGCCGAGCGGCTGTTCGGGCTCCGCTCGGGGCTGGCCGTCATCGAATCGGTTGTGGCACCCCGGGTTCCAGGGACTGCTCGAGGGACTGCCGCAGGACGTGCAGCGCCCGCCGCATGTGGCTCTTGACGGTGCCCAGCGGGAGCCCGGTGCGGTCCGCGATCTGCGACTGGGTCAGGTCCGCGTAGAAGGCGAGCCGCAGTACCCGCTGCTGCGCCGAGGGCAGCCGGGCCAGCTCGCCGAGCAGCAGCACCCGTTCCACGGCCCGCTCCGGGCCCGGCTCCGGTTCCGGCCGGGCCTGCGCGCAGACGCGCGCGGCGGCCCGGACCACCCGGGCCCGCCGGGTGCGGGCCTCCAGGGCATCGGCCACCTTGTGCCGGGTGATGCCGGTCAGCCAGGCCCCGAGGCCGCCCGGCCCGGGCCGGTACCCGCCGCGGCCCCGCCACGCGGCGAGGAAGACCTGCTGGGTCACGTCCTCGGCCTCCCGCTCGTCGCCGAGCGAGCGCACGGCGAGCCCGTGCACCAGCGGCCGCCAGCGCCGGTAGACCGCCGCCACGCACTGCTCGTCGCCCGCCGCGAACCCCGCCGCCAGCCGGGTGTCGTCCTGGTCGTCCATGCCCCGAGCCTCGCGAGAACGTCATGCCCGGCCAACTTGCACCGTTTCCGCATCGTTTTCAGATCGATCGCCGGGCGCCCTTGGACTGCCGGGTCACCCTCGCACCGGACCGGCCAGCGGAGCGATGGTCAGCACCCTGCCCCCCTGCTCCGGCGGTGACGGTGGCGTGCAGCCGGAGCACTAGGCCGTCTAGACCGATGCCTCCCCGCCGGGGTGCATCAGCGGCTGGGTCAGGTACACCAGCGCCACCGCCAGGACCAGTACGGCGGCCGGAAGCAGCAGCCACCCCACCGACCAGCCGGTCCGTACGAGCAGCGCCCCGGCCAGTCCGCCCGCGAACATCGCGCCGACCGACGAGGCCCGCCGCACCCAGGCCGCGGTCCCGTACCCGAAGGCCCGGTCCTGGCCGAAGACCGAACCGCCGAGGAAGGAGGTCAGCGAGCGGGTCACCAGGGTGGTCGGCACCCCGGCCAGGTTCACCCGCAGGCTCGTCACGTTCCGGATCCCCATCGCCATCGACAGGGTCGCCGCGACCAGCAGCTGTCGGGCGTCGGGAGCTCCGAAGCGGGGCGCCACCCCCCATCCGGCGGCTGCGGCCGCCAGGACCAGCACCGCCTCGGCCGACAGCCCGGTCACGAACCAGCGCCGGCCCCGCTCCTCCGCGAAGGCCTCCAGCCGGGCCCCGCACGCCGCCCCCAGGGCGAACGCGGACAGCGAGACGGCGGGCGCCAGCGCGGGTACCGGGCCCGCGTGGGCCACGCCGAAGGCCAGGAACAGCACGTTGCCCGTCTGCATGGCGGTGAAGACGGGCCCGAGCGCCAGCAGGCTGACCGCCTCGGTCAGCCCGGTCACCGCGGTCAGCACCAGCAGCAGGAGGGTCAGCGGAGGTCGCGGCGTACGGGAACGCGGGCTCATGAGCCCCGACACTGACAGGCAGGCCCACTCGTCCGGCGCCGACATGCCGCAGGGATTAGGGTCCGAAGGGTGAGCGATCTTCTGCTGGTGCGGCACGGCGAGACCGCCTGGAGTGCGACCGGACGGCACACCGGGCGCACGGACATCCCGCTGGCCCCGCGCGGGGTCGAGGAGGCGATCTCGCTCTTCCCGTACTTCCGCGACCGCCGGCCCGCCCTGGTCCTGACCAGCCCGCTGCGCAGGGCCGCCGCCACCGCACAGCTCGCCGGGCTGACCGGCGCGGTCACCGACCCCGATCTGTACGAGTGGGACTACGGCGGCTACGAGGGCATCACCACCGCCGAGATCCTGCGCGAGCGCCCCGACTGGTCCCTGTGGACCGACGGGGTGCCGCCCGGCGACGAGGAGCACCCCGGCGAGAACGCCGCCCAGGTCGGTGCCCGCGCGGACCGGGTGCTCGCCCGGGCGGCCGAGGTGCTGCGCGAGGACCGGGACAACGTCGTCCTGGTGGCCCACGCGCACCTGCTGCGGGTGCTGACCGCCCGCTACCTCGGCCTGCCGCCCGAGGCGGGACGCCTCTTCCTGCTCCGTACGGGCACCTTCAGCATGCTGTCCACGGAGCACGGCCTGCCCGTGATCGCGGGCTGGAACACCCGCCCCTAGGGGCCGCCCTCCGGGCGGCGACGGGAATGTGACGACAGCCCCTAGCTCCCGCCTCGCGCGCGGGCCCCGTCTGCGTGACGATGCGTACATGGCCCACCATGGCTCGGACGGCGTGCCCCCTGAGCCCCGGGAACCGGCGCCGGAACCGGGAGCGAGGGCCGTCACGGACCCCGCCGCCGGGGACCCCGCCGCCGGGGACTCCGCCGCCGGGGACTCCGCCGCCGCGGAACCGGGGCTCAAGGCCAACGCCATCGGCTTCCTCGACGCGCTCGTCATCGGCCTGAACTCGACCTCGCCCGCCTACTCCCTGGCCGCGGTCATCGGGCCGATCGTCGCGCTCGCCGGCATCTACGCACCCGGCGTCATGCTGGCCTCCTTCGTCCCGATGCTGCTGATCGCCGCCGCCTTCTACTACCTCAACAAGGTCGACCAGGACTGCGGGACCACCTTCTCGTGGGTGACGCGCGCCATGGGCCCCTGGGCGGGCTGGCTCGGCGGCTGGGCCATCGCGATGACCGGCGTCCTCGTCATCGGCTCGCTCGCCGACGTGGCCGTCCACTTCGGCCTGCTCGCCGCCGGACTCGACAGCTGGGCAGCGAACGAGGCACTGCGCCAGACCCTGACCGTCGTCGTGATCCTGGCCATGACCGCGGTCTGCGTCATCGGCACCGAGATGTCGGCCCGGCTCCAGGACGTCCTGATCCTCGCCCAGGTCTTCTTCCTGCTGGCCTTCGCCGTGGTCGCCCTCTACCGCGTCTACGCCGGCACCAGCAGCCTCGACGGCACCAGACCCGCGCTCGAGTGGCTCAACCCCTTCGGCGCCGGCGGCGCCGCCCTCACCGGCGGACTGCTGCTCGGCGTGTTCATCTACTGGGGCTGGGAATCGGCGGTCAACCTCACCGAGGAGGTCGAGAACTCGGCCACCGCACCCGGCAAGGCCGGCATCTGGTCCACCGTCGTCCTGCTGGTGACGTACCTGTCCGTCGGCTTCGCGGTCGTCGGCTACGCCGGGACGGAGTTCCTCGCCGAGAACGCCGGCGAGGAGGAGGCCGTCTTCGCGGTCCTCGCGCACGAGGTCATGGGCGGCTGGGACTGGATGGTCCTGCTCGCCGTCTGCACCTCCGCCCTCGCCTCCACCCAGACCACGATCATCCCCGCCTCCCGCACCGCCCTGTCCATGGCCCGCCGGCACGCGCTGCCGCCGAAGCTCTCGCACATCCACCCCCGGTTCCGGACCCCGGACGTGAGCACCTGGTGGGTGGCCGGCATCGCCATCGCCTGGTACCTCGCCGTCAACCAGATCAGCGAGAACGCCCTCCTGGACTCGCTGACCGCGCTCTCCCTGCTGATCTCGTTCTACTACGCGCTCACCGGCCTGGCCTGCGCCGTCTACTACCGCCGCCACCTGCTGGAGAGCATGCACAACTTCCTGCTCATCGGGCTCGGCCCGGTGCTCGGCGCCGGCCTGCTGGCCTGGCTGCTCGTGCAGTCGGTCGACGACATGTCCAACCCGGAGAACTCCGCGAGCGGCGTCTCCTGGTTCGGGCTCGGCCCGCCGCTGGTCATCGGGATCGGCATCGCCGTCGTCGGCGTCCTCGTCATGTGCTTCTGGCGGATCAGGGACGGCCGCTTCTGGCAGGAGCGCCGCGGCGTCGCCGACCCGGCCCTCGTCCACGCGCCCAAGAAGTCCCGGAGCGAGGCAGCCCCGAAGCCCTGAACGCCGCGGCCGCGCAGACCTGAACGGCGCAGCCCCACAGCCCCGAACGCCACAGCCCCACAGCCCCGCAGCACCGGCCGCAAGGCGGAGAGGAGCCCCGATGTCCGTCGTCCTCGGGTACGACGAGTCGCCCGGCGCCGAGCGCGCCCTGCGCGTGGCCCTGGAGGTGGCCACCGCCTTCGGCGAGCCGCTCGTCCTCGTCTACGGGGCCGCCGCCCCGGGCCTCACCGGTGAGGAGTACCGCGCGCACCAGGAGGCCGTCCGGGAAGCCGGTCGCAGCGCGCTCGCCCGGGCCGTGGAGGCCGCCGACGAGGCGGGCGTACCGTCCACGGTCGAGGTGGCCGACGCGAAACCGGCCCAGGCGCTGCTCGACGCCGCCGAACGGCACGACGCCCGGGTGATCATCGTGGGGAGCTGGGGCGACAGCCCGATCCGCGGCGCCCTGCTCGGATCCACCCCGCACAAGCTCCTGCACCTCTCCCCGGTCCCGGTCCTGTGCGTCCCGACCGAGCACGCTCCCGGGGACTGACCCGCCGCTCCGCCTTCGGCACGCGAACCGCGGTACGCCGCCCGGCGGGTCCGTTGGTCTTCCCGTGGCCGAAGATCACCGCCGCCTACTGTGCCATTGGCCCAGTGAACGCGGGCCGAGTTGAGCCATTGCCCCCGCGAATGCTTATCTGTGTCGTATCCATGTATCTACGGCGCCACGCAGCGCCGGACGGCAACGAAGCCGCTCCGGACCGTGGTGCCTTCGCCGTGCCCGTCCACCGCCCACCACCCCCGGGCGGACGCGGGCCCGGCGTGCTCCATCGCAAGGGGGGCGGCACACCGCCGTGAAGAGGATGTTCGTGGCTCCGGATCCGGGGCGCGCAAGACTCAGGAACGCGTCCCGCGCCGTCATCGGCGTCGCTCTCGCCGTGGCCGTGGCCGAGCTCTGCGGGCTCTCGCTCGTCGCGTCGATCACCGGGGGACTGGCCGCCCTGCTCGCCCTCTTCACCGTGACCGACTCGACCGTGCGCGCCCAGCGGGTGACCACCGCCCTGCTGCCGGCCGCCGGATTCCCCGTGCTGGCCCTGGCCACCACCCTGCACGGCGTACCCCTGGCCCGCGACGCGGTGTTCGTCGCCGTGGTGTTCGCCGGGGTCTACGCCCGCAGGTGGGGGGCGCGCGGCCACGCCCTCGGGATCTTCGCGTTCATGAACTTCTTCATCACGCAGTTCCTGCACGCCCGGCCCGGGCAGCTGCCCGAGCTCTACGCGGCCGTCGCGCTGGCCCTCCTGTCGGCCGGCGCCGTGCGGTTCGTGCTGTGGCCGATCGAGCGCCGCGTACCGCCCGCCGCCGTACCGCCCGCGCCGCCCGGCACCGGGCTGGCCCGGCCGACCACCCGCCAGGCCTTCCAGGCCACCGCCGCCTGCGCGGTCGCGCTGGGCATCGGCCAGGCCCTGTCGGAGGACCGCTGGTACTGGGCCGTCGGCACCACCTGGTGGATCTTCGTCAACACCACCTCGCGCGGCGAGACCCTGGTCCGCGGCTTCCGCCGGGTCGTGGGCACGGTGTTCGGGATCGGGGCGGGCCTGCTGATCGCCATCCCGCTGAACGGGGCGCCGGCGCCCACGGCCGCCCTGGTGGCGCTCTGCGTCTTCGGGATCTTCTACACCGCCGCCGTGTCCTACAGCTGGATGATGCTGGCCGTCACGGTGATGGCCGGCCTGCTCTACGGACTGCTGGGCGTACTCGATCCGGGTCTGCTCGTGCTGCGCCTGGAGCAGACGGCCGTCGGTGCGGTGTGCGCCGGGCTGGCCGTGATCCTGGTGCTCCCGGTGACCACCCACGCGACCAACGACATGTGGATCCAGCGTGCCCTGCGCTGCGTGCGCACCTGCACGGCCGAGGCCGCGGCCCGGCTGGCCGGCTCCCCGGTGGCCGACCCCGCGCCGCACGCCGCGGAGCTGGAACTCTTTCTGGGCCGGGTACGGCTCTCCCTGGCTCCGCTCGTCCACCCGCTGAGCCCCTACCGCGGCCGCAAGGCCAGGGCCCGCCGGGTGCTGGCGCTGCTCGACGAGTGCGCCGTGGAGGTCCGCGGGCTGGTCTCGGTGGCGGCGGACCCGGACGCGAGCCACGACGCCCGGCTCGCGGCGGCGTGCTGGCGCGTGGAGGCCGCGGTGGAAGCCCTGCTGACGCCGGAAGCGGAACGCGCAGCGGAGGCGGAGCTCCGGCCGGCCGGAGCGGCCGTCAACCCCGCGCGGCCCGCCTCGGGGCCCGCGCTGGCGCACCTGCACGGTCTGGAGCGGCTCCTCGCCCAGCTCGACGGACCCCTGCGCAGTGCGTCACGCTCCCCGCTGGTGGGCGCCTGACCCCGGCGTGCCGGGCGCGTCCCGGCCGGTGTCGAGGACTCCGGCCTTCGCGAGGCTGAAACCGAGTTCGGCCCTGCTGCGGCTTCCGAAGCGGGTCGAAGCGCGTTTGATGTGCGCGCCGATGGTGCGGGTGCTCAGGCCGAGGCGTTTGGAAATGGCATCGTCCGTATGCCCCTTCACCATGAGTTCCAGAATCGCGCGCTGGATTTCGTCGGTGAGCCGGGGAGGGCGTTGTCCCGTCGTGTCGAACTCGACGGGGACGGCCCGTTCCCACACGGCCTCGAAGGTTTTCGTGAGGTATTGGATCAGGCCGGGTTCGCGGATTTCCAGGGCGTACGCCTCCTTTCCGCTCTCGGCGAGGACCGCGATGAAGGCGGCCGACCGGTCGCACACGATGAGCCGCTCGAACCTCTCGCCCGCCGTCCGCACTTCGGCGCCCTCTTGGGTGACCCGTTCGATGTGGGCGAGCGTCGGGCCGTGCGCGCGGACGGTGTGGCCGTAGATGGTGCGCTGGCGGACTCCGCGGCCGGCCAGGGCGAGGTCGCGGGGCAGCGCGTCGGTCAGAGCTCCGGAGGGCCGGCCGCCCTCGGAGTGGGCGCTGAGCAGTTCCTCCGAGCAGGTCTCCAGGGCTCCCTGGACGGCGGTGTCGATGACCTCGCGGCCGATCAGCGGCTGTATGTGGGCCTGGTGGCGCTGGCGTTCGTGCCGGTAGACGGCGTCCAGCGGGGAGAGGGAGGCGATCAGGGTGTCGAGGGCGGCCCGCTGGTCCAGGATGGCCCGCTTGATCGGCCGCGCGAGGGTGATCGCGGCGACCGAGGGCGGTACCGGGAGGTGTTCGGGGGAGCCCTCCAGTTTCCGCAGCAGCCCGAAAGCGACCAGGCACCTCGGAACGGTCCCCGATAAGCCGCCCTCGCGTAATGCCCGTCGGTAGGCGGCCGCGCAGTCGCCGCAGACCGACGTGCAGCGGCCGTCCATGTCGGGATGTGCGGTGTTGGTGTTCATCTGGACCCCCTTCTTGTTCCGGCAATGCAAGATCAGGATGCCCCGGCCCGTTGGCTGGGGGGGAGCGGAACGGCAGGATCCTTCCTGCCTGGTGATCGCGAAATGACCCACATGACCGGTGGCGGGAGTGGCGACGGTGAAGCGAAACATTCGTTCCGAACGCAGGATTCCGCCCGCGGGACCGACCGAGGCGCTGGACCTGCTGGCCCGGGCGCGCAAGGCCGTGGACGAGGCGTACGGATCCGACGAGCAACTCGCCCGGGTGGCGCTGCACTTGATCGACTGCGCCGCCGACGCCTCGGCCCTGCTCTCCCGCGAAGGCGGCCTGGAGGCGGCCCGCGAGGCGCTGGGCTCCGCCCGCTCCGCGGTGGTCGCCGCCACCGCGGCGGTCCGCGTGATCCACGACGCTGACCGCGCCACCCGCCTCTGAGCCTCCGGTCCGAGCGTCCGGAGATGCCGCGGATGGTACGTCCGTCCCTGTCCCGTCCGCAGGCCGATCGATGAAGATCACACGGAGGAGTGTTCCGGGCGCGCCTTCCGCACACCGCTGACCTGCGGCGTGTACAACGGGTGATTGTTCATTGCACATTCATCCGGCATGGCGTCGTTATACGGCGCGCGGGGTGGACCTGGTCGGACAGGGGGTAACCGCCCGGAATGGAAATACTTCAAGAGTGCTCCAGCACCGCTCAGGTGTGGGAAGCGGCCGAGGAGTTCATCCGACTGTTCCACAGGGAGCACGCCGGCAGTGCGGACGCGGGTGATCCGCGCGAGCGGCTCGCCGCCGTACGGGCCGAGCTCGCCGATACGGGCACGTACCGGCACACTCCCGAGGAGCTGGAGCACGGCGCCCGCGTCGCGTGGCGCAACAGCAACCGCTGCATAGGCAGGCTGTACTGGAACTCGCTGCGCGTCCGCGACCGCCGCGAGCTCACCGACGCCGACGGGATCGCCGAAGAGTGCTTCGAGCACCTGCGCGAGGCGACCAACGGCGGCCGGGTCCGGCCCACCATCACGGTCTTCGCCCCCGACACCCCGGACCGTCCCGGCCCGGTCATCTGGAGCGAACAGCTGGTCCGGTACGCCGGCTACGGCGACCACCCCTCGATAACCGTCGGCGACGCCCGCAACGCCGAGCTCACGAGCGCCCTGCTCGCCCTCGGCTGGTCCCGCGGCCCCGGCACCCCCTTCGACCTCCTCCCGCTGGTCGTGCAGGGGGTCGACGACAAACCCCGCTGGTTCGACGTCCCGCAGGACGCCGTGCTGGAGGTGCCCATCGAGCACCCCGACGGAGCGGCGGGCGGTGACGGCTGGTCGGACTGGGGCCTGCGCTGGCACGCCGTACCCGCGATCTCCAACATGTGCCTGGAGATCGGCGGCATCCACTACCCGGCGGCGCCCTTCAACGGCTGGTACATGGGTACCGAGATCGGCGCCCGCAACCTCGCCGACACCGACCGCTACAACCTGCTGCCCGCGGTCGCCCGCCGCATGGGCCTCGACACCGCCAGCGACCGCTCCCTCTGGAAGGACCGCGCCCTCGTCGAGCTCAACCGGGCGGTGCTGCACTCCTTCGACCGGGCCAAGGTCACCATCGCCGACCACCACACGGAGTCCCGGCGCTTCCTGACCCACCTGGAGAAGGAGGAGCGCAAGGGCCGTGACGTGGGCGCGGACTGGTCCTGGATCGTGCCCCCCATCTCCGGATCCGCGACCCCGGTCTTCCACCGCACCTACGAGGACCGGCCGAGCTCGACCGCCTACGTCCACCACCCCGGCGCACAAGAACGGGCCCAAGGGCGGGATTTGGTCTAGACCCTTCTGTTACCGTCGCTCGGGAACGGATCCGGAACGGCGGAGAGGGGCCTCTCGTGGGCGACGCGGACAGTGGTGTGGGCGGTACGGACCGTACGGCCGACGGCGGCGGACACCGGGCCTGGATCGGCTCGTTCACCTCGGGGGGCGGCCGCGGTGTCACCACCGCGGCCGTGGATCCGGCCACCGGAGCGCTGACCCCGCTCTCTGCCACGGACGCCGTCGCGGACCCCTCGTACCTGGCCCACGACCCCGTCACCGGCGTGCTGTACGCCGTGAGCGAGACCGAACAGGGCGCCGTGGGCGCCTTCCGGACCGCCGCCGCGGGGCTCGTCCCCCTCGGCGCGGCCGTCCCCGTCGGCGGCTCCGGCCCCACCCACCTCGGCGTGGCCGGGCGCCGGCTGCTGACCGCCAACTACACCTCGGGCAGCGTCAGCAGCCTCCCGCTCGCCGCCGACGGCTCGATCGGGGAGCCCGCCGCCGTACTCGTCCACCAGGGCTCCGGCCCCGACGCCGGCCGGCAGAAGGGCCCGCACGCCCACCAGGTGCTGCCCGCCCCCGGCGGCCGCTGGGTGCTCAGCGTCGACCTCGGCACCGACTCGGTACGGGTCTGCGCGCTCGACCCCGCCACCGGAACCCCGGTGCTCCACGCCGAGACCGCGCTGCGCGCCGGAACCGGCCCCCGGCACCTCGCCTTCCACCCCTCCGGCGAGGTGGTCTACGTCCTGCACGAGCTGGAGCCGCAGCTGACCGTCTGCCGCTGGAACGGGCGGTCGGGTGAGCTCCAACCGGTCGACGAGGTTCCGGTCGCTTCCACGGGCGCTCCAGGGGCCGCAGCGGCCTACCCCTCGGCGGTCGTGACCTCGCCGGACGGCAGATTCGTCTGGGCGGCCGTCCGCGGAGCCGACGCCATCGCCACCTTCTCCCTCGCCGACGGCGCGGAGAAGCCGCTGCTCACGAGCACCGTGCCGTGCGGGGGCACGTGGCCGCGCGATCTCACCGCCGACCCCTCGGGGCGTCGGCTGTACGCGGCCAACGAGCGCTCCGGCGACGTCACCTGGTTCGACGTGGACCGGGCGACGGGCGAGCCGCGCCGGGCCGGCTCGGTGGCCGTGCCCGCCGCCACCTGCGTGGTCTTCGGGTAGGGGGTGTCCGCGAAGTCCCGTCGGCCGCCCGAAGGGCGGCCCCGCGGGGTCTGGTGCGTGCTCTCGGTGTGCCGGGCGGAAGTCCGTGTACTGGACGTACTCGGGATTTCGCCCGGTGCGCCGAGAGCACGTGCCAGGCGCCGCGGGGCAGGCGGGACTTCGCGGACACCCCCTAGGCCGTACCGCCGTACGTACGAGGGCCCGCGCCCCGGCTCGTCCGATTCGGAACGGTCCGGGGCGCGGGCCCTCGTGCGTACGGCATGAGCCGGGGAGGTCAGTGGGCGGCGGCGCCCAGGGTGATTCCGAGGGCGGCGGAGTACTGCGCGACGGCCAGCTTGCCGAGCGCGGGGTACGCGCCGAGCACGTCGGCGGCGCTGCAGCCGGCCTCCTTGCAGGCGGTGTCGAGGAGTCCCTCGGCGGCCTCCGGGCCGACCAGGTACGGCGCCAGCGCGAGCTGGGTCGAACCCTCGCGGCGGAGCTGGTCGGCGATCGCGGCCACCGAACCCTCCTCGTCCAGCGCGGCGGCCATCACCGGCACCGCGAGGCGGGCGGCCAGCAGCATGCCGGTGATGCCCGCGGCCTGCACGGCCTCCTCGCCACCGGTGGTGGCCAGGACGATGCCGTCGGCGGCCGTGGTCACGCTGAAGAGCCTGGCCCGGTCGGCGCGGGCGAGACCGGCCTCGGACAGCCGCACGTGCAGCCCCTCGGCGAGCAGCGGGTGCGGACCGAGCGGGTCGGCGAGTTCGGCGGCGGCCGAAGAGTCCATCAGGGCCTGGCGCATGCGGCGCAGCAGATCCCCGTCGGGGCCGGCCAGCAGGGGGACGACCACGGCGTCCGGGCCGGTCGGCGCGGGCACCTCCTGCCCGGCGGCGCGGGCGGCCTCCGCGCGGGCGGCGCGGTCGCGGGCGACGGCGGTCAGCACGCCGGACAGGGACGGGAACTCGGTGGCGTCGTCACCGTCGAGGAAACCGACCCGGGCGTCCAGGCCGGGCAGCTCGGAGCGGCCGATGCTGATGATCTCTTCCGCGATCCCCCGCGAGGCGGCGGAGGGGGCACCGGGCACGGCGAGCACCAGCGCGGGCGCGCCCTCGGGCGCCACCGCGGGCTCGGGCCGGCGGTGCCGTCCGGTCTGGCGGGGTCGCGGCATTCGTACGGGCAGGCCATTTGCGGGCCCAGTGGGGGAGCTCATGGCGCCGCATGCTACTGGTTTATCGAAACCGGGTGTTCGGGCAGGGCCTTCTCCGGCGGCATCTGTCCGTATTTATCCAAGGAATGTCAGATACCGTTCAACGATCCGGTCACCCTCCGGACACCTCCGTGGTCATCCCGCGGCGGGAAGCCGCCAGTCCACGGGCTGCGCGCCCTGGCGGACCAGCAGGTCGTTGGTCCTGCTGAACGGCCTGGAGCCGAAGAACCCGTTGTCCGCGGACATCGGGGAGGGGTGCACCGACTCCACGGCCGGCAGATCGCCCAGCAGCGGCCGGAGGTTGCGCGCCTCGCGCCCCCACAGCACCGACACCAGGGGCTTGCCGCGGGCCGCGAGCGCGCGGATGGCCTGCTCCGTCACGGCCTCCCAGCCCTTGCCGCGATGGGCGTTGGGCTTGCGCGGGGCGGTGGTGAGCGACCGGTTCAGCAGCAGGACGCCCTGCCGGGTCCACGGGGTCAGATCCCCGTTCCGGGGCCGTCCCGTGCCGAGATCGGCGTGCAGTTCGCGGAAGATGTTGTCCAGGCTCGGCGGCCACGGGCTGACTTCGGGAGCCACGGAGAAGGACAGGCCGATCGCGTGCCCCGGCGTCGGGTACGGATCCTGCCCGACGATCAGCACCTTCACCTCGTCGAAGGGCTGCTGGAACGCGCGCAGCACGTTCGCGCCCGCGGGGACGTAGGTCCTGCCCGCCGCGATCTCCGCGCGCAGGAAGTCGCCCATCGCGGCGATCTGCGCCGCCACCGGCTCCAGAGCCCGGGCCCAGCCCGGCTCGACGATCTCGTTCAACGGTCGCGCTGCCACGGTCGATCACTCTACTGGCCCAGTCCGCCGCCCGGCGCCACACCTCGGGAGGGCGCCGGGTCCCGCGGCGCCCCACCGGCCGTCCGTTGTCGCTTCGATACCTGTTCGCAACTGGTTCGATTGCTCCAACTCCCCGTCCCCGACGTCACATTCATCACCGACGACGTTCGAGGGAGACGGTATGGAGCCCCACGAGGACCGCACGCCCGGCACGCCCCGCACGCCCAGTACGCTCCGCACGCCCAGCGCCTCCGGCGCATCCCGCAGGGCCCGTCCGGCCCGGCGCAGAACGCGCGGCAGACTGGCCGCCGCGCTCCTCGCCGGCGGCCTCCTGCTGACCGGCTGCGGAGGCGGCGGCTCGAACCGCAGCGCCGACGGGGAATGGAAGGGCGGCGACTCCAAGCCGCGGCCGTCCGCCACCCGCCCCGGCGGAGAAAGCACGGAGGGCGAGAGCGACGGACGGCGCCCCACCGGACCGCCCGCCGACTACCTCTCCACCTTCGCGCTCGACGTGGACACCGCCAGCTACGGGTACGCCCGACGCACCCTCGGGGACGGCAAGCTCCCGGACCCCGCCACCGTGCGCCCCGAGGAGTTCGTCAACAGCTTCCGGCAGGACTACCAGGAACCCGACGGCGACGGCTTCTCCGTCACCGTGGACGGAGCCCGCACCGCCGAGGCGAACTGGTCGCTGGTCCGCGTCGGCCTCGCCACCCGGGTCGGCAACGGCGGGGCGGACGGCGCCGAGGCCCGGCCGCCCGCGGCGCTCACCTTCGTCGTGGACGTCTCCGGATCCATGGCGGAGCCGGGCCGCCTCGACCTCGTCCGCACCTCCATGGGCCTGATGACCGACGAGCTCCGCGAGGACGACTCGGTCGCCGTCGTCACCTTCAGCGGCAAGGCCGAGACCCGGCTGCCGATGACCCGGGTCGAAGGCCACCGCGACCGGATCCACGAGGTGATCGCCGCACTGCGCACCGCCGACTCGACCAACGTGGAGGCCGGGGTCACCCGCGGGTACGAGGTCGCGGTCGAGTCGCTGCGGCCCGGGGCCACCAACCGCGTCGTCCTGCTCTCCGACGCCCTGGCCAACACCGGGGCCACCTCCGCCGACACCATCCTGAAGCGGATCGGCGAGGCCCGGACCAAGCACGGGATCACCCTGTTCGGCGTGGGCGTGGGCAGCGAGTACAACGACGCCTTCATGGAACAGCTCGCCGACCGGGGCGACGGGCACACCACTTACGTCTCCGACAAGGAGGGCGCCCGCAAGGTGTTCTGCGAGGACCTCCCGGCGCAGGTGCAGCTGCGGGCCCGCGACGCGAAGGCGCAGGTGGCCTTCGATCCGCAGACCGTCGAACGGTTCCGGCTGATCGGCTACGACGACCGCCGCGTCGCCGACGGTGATTTCAGGAACGACGCCGTGGACGGGGGAGAGGTCGGCTCGGGCCACTCCGTGACCGCCCTGTACGCGGTACGGCTGCGCCCCGGCGCCACCGGACACCTGGCGACGGCGACGGTGCGCTGGCTGGACCCGCGCACCCGCGCGCCGCACGAGGAATCCGGCAAGATCGAGGCGGCGGCCCTGTCCGGCGACGTGTGGACCGCGGCGTCCACGCGCTTCCAGGTCACCGCGGTGGCCGCCTACTTCGCCTCCGCCCTGCGCGAGCGCGACGGCGGCTGGGAGCGGGTGCCGGGCGCCGTCCCGCTGGGGAGCCTGGCCGGGCACGCGGACCGGCTGGCCGGGAGCACCGAGGATCCGGCCGTGCGCCAGCTGGCGCAGGCCGTGCGCCAGGCCCGCGGACTCACCGGCTGAGGACCCCGAACCGGGTCGGGACCCGGGTCAGGACCCGGGTCCGCACGCCGCTACGGGGCGCCGCCGCTAACCGTGCAGCACGGCGGCCCGTACGCACAGGACGTCGGGGAGGTGCTCGGCCAGCAACTGCCAGCTGTCCCCGTCGTCTTGGCTGGCGTACAGCTCGCCGTTGCGGTTGCCGAAGTAGATCCCGGCCGGGTCCGCGTCGTCCGTGCAGAGCGCGTCGCGCAGCACCGTGCCGTAGTGGTCCCCGGCCGGGAGGCCCTTCGTCAGGGGCTCCCAGGTCGCGCCCGCGTCCTGGGTCCGGAAGACCCGGCAGCGGTGCTCCGCGGGGACGCGGTCGATGTCGGCGTTGAGCGGGAAGACGTAGGCGGTGCCGGGCCGGTGCGGGTGGGCGGCCACCGCGAAGCCGAAGTCGGAGGGCAGGCCGGCGCCGATGTCCGTCCAGCGGGTTCCGGCGTCGTCGCTGCGGTAGACGCCCCAGTGGTTCTGCAGGTACAGCCGGTCGGTGTTCCCGGCGTCCTGGGCGATCTTGTGCACGCACTGGCCGAACTCGGGGTCCGGCTCGGGCAGGAACACCGCCGAGACCCCGTGGTTGGACGGGGCCCAGCTCGCCCCGCCGTCCCTGGTCCGGAACACCCCGGCCGTGGAGACCGCCACCGTGACCAGGTCCGGGTCGCCCGGGTCGGTGATCACCGTGTGCAGGCCCTCGCCGCCGCCACCCGGGACCCACTTGTCCCGGGTCGGGTGCTCCCACAGGGGGCGGACCAGCTCGAAGGACTCGCCGCGGTCGGCGGAGCGGAACAGCGCGGCCGGCTCGGTCCCGGCGTAGACCACGCCGGGGGCCTCGGGCCCGGCCGGATGGAGCTGCCAGACCCGCTCCAGGGAGGCTCCGGTGTCCTCGGGGAACTTCACGGCGGCCGCGGCGGGCTCCCGCCAGGTCGCGCCCAGGTCGTCGGAGCTGAAGACGGACGGCCCCCAGTGCGTGCTGTCCCCGGCGACCAGGAGCCGGGGCGCGGCGCCGCGCCGGTCGATGGCGACGGCGGAGACCGCCTGGGCGTTGAAGTGGGGCTCCCCGAACTCCCAGGTGCCGCCGGAGCCCCGGCGGCCGATGAACAGTCCCTTGCGGGTCCCCGCGAGCAGTACCACGTCGGTCATGGCCGACACCTCCGGACGTCTTTGTCCTGCACGGCAGCTTTCCAGCCAGTCTGCACCCGGCCACTGACAGCGGCCGGGTGCCGCGCGCGAGCCCGCCCGATCATACGAAGAGTCTCGTACTACGAGAGATTTCGTAGTACGGTGATCCTCGTACTTAGCGGCCGGTTCCCCGGTGCGCTTCCAGTCGCCTCTGGAGACCCACATGAGTGCTGCCCCCGTATCCTTCGCCGCGCTGTTCCAGCCGTGGACCATCCGCTCGGTCACCGTGCCGAACCGGGTGTGGATGGCCGCGATGTGCCAGTACAGCGCCGAGCCGACCGGTCCGGACACCGGCGTGGCCAACTACTGGCACTTCGCGCACTACGCGGCCCGCGCCACCGGCGGTACCGGCCTGATCATCCAGGAGGCCACGGCCGTCTCCCCCGAGGGGCGGATCTCGCCGTATGACCTCGGCATCTGGAACGACACCCAGGTCGAGGCGCTGCGCCGGATCACCTCCTTCCTCAAGGGTCAGGGCGCGGTCCCCGGCATCCAGATCGCCCATGCCGGCCGCAAGGCCTCCACCGACCGCACCTGGAAGGGCGGGCAGCCCGTCGGCCCCGAGGCGCACGGCTGGCAGCCCAGTGCCCCGAGCCCCGTGCCGTTCTCCGAAGACCATCAGGTCCCGCACGAGCTGACGGTCGGGGAGATCCGGGACGTCGTGGAGCAGTTCGCGGCCGCAGCCCGGCGCTCGCTCGCCGCCGGCTACCAGGTGGTCGAGATCCACGGCGCCCACGGGTACCTGATCGGCGAGTTCCTCTCCCCGCACAGCAACAAGCGCACGGACGAGTACGGCGGCTCCTTCGAGAACCGCACCCGCCTCGCGCTCGAAGTCGTCGACGCCGTACGGGCGGTGTGGCCCGAGGAGCTGCCGCTGTTCTTCCGGATCTCCGCCACCGACTGGCTGGAGGAGGACGGCTGGACCGCGGACGAGACCGTCCGGCTGGCCGTGCTGCTCGAGCAGCACGGCGTGGACCTCCTCGACGTCTCCACCGGCGGCCTCGCCCCCGGAGTGACGATCCCGGTCGGCCCCGGCTACCAGGTGCCGTTCGCGGCCCGGGTCAAGGCCGAGACCACCCTCCCGGTCGCCGCCGTGGGTCTGATCACCGAGCCCGAGCAGGCCGAGAAGATCCTGGCCAACGGCGAGGCGGACGCCGTCCTGCTGGGCCGGGAGCTGCTGCGCGACCCGTTCTGGGCCCGCCGCGCGGCCGCCGAACTCGGCGCCGAGATCCGTACGCCCGTGCAGTACCACCGCTCCTGGTGAACAGGTGCGGCGCGGGGACGGGGGTCCCGCGCCGCACCCGCCGTTCGGCTCCGCTCCTACGATGGTTCTCGTACGATGGAGGCGCATACGGCGTCGTGGCAGCGCAGCATCACCCAGCGAGTGGAGTACGGACATGACGGAACGTGACGCGGCCCGTGTCCTCGCCCACCCCGAGGCCGCCGAGATCCGGCTCGAAGGCGTCCTGCACGCCCTCTCCGACCCGGTCCGGCTCTCCATCGTCCGCGACCTCGCGGCCACGGAAGCCGAGCTGGCCTGCTCGTACTTCGAGCTCCCGGTCACCAAGTCCACGACCACGCACCACTTCCGCGTCCTGCGCGAGAGCGGCGTCGTGCGCCAGTGCTACCGGGGTACGGCCAAGATGAACGGGCTGCGCCGTGCCGAGCTGGCGGAGCTGTTCCCCGGGCTCCTCGACGGGGTCCTCGCGGCCGCCGCCGCCGAGCAGGCGCGCGACGACGGCTGAGGCGCGCGACGACGGCTGAGGCGTGCGCGCCCCGGCGCGTCAGTCGGTGCCGCCCGCCGCCGCCAGCAGGCCCTCCCAGTCCGGGATCTTGACGGAACGCCGGCCCAGGGACCGCCCCAGCTCCGCCTCCGCCGTCTCGATGGCCAGCCACCCCGGCCACCGGACGGGTCGCAGCCCGGCCTCGCGCAGGGCCTCCAGCGGGTCCCGCTCCCGGTCGCGCCGGGCCAGCGCCCCCGCGTCCTGGAGCAGGGAGGAGGCCGTCTCCTTCGCACAGGGCCGGTTGGTGCCGATGACCCCGGTCGGGCCGCGCTTGATCCAGCCCGCCACGTACTCGCCGACGGAGGCGCGGCCCTCCCGGAGCACCCGGCCCGCCGCGTGCGGGACGGTACCGCGCCGCTCGTCGAAGGGCAGCCCGTCCAGCGGGACGCCCTGGTACCCCACCGAGCGCAGCACCAGCTGGGCCGGGACGTCCTCGTAGACCCCCGTGCCGGTGACCCCGCCCAGGCCGTCGGGGGCCGTCCGCTCGAACCGCATCCCGGTGACCCGGCCGTCCGGCCCGCCGAGCACTTCCACCGGGCGCAGGAAGAACCGCAGCGCGATCCGCCGGTCCCCGCCGCTCGCCGGAGCCGCCGCCCAGCCGCGCAGCACCTCCACGTTGCGCCGGTTCACGGCCGGCAGGGCCGCGCCCGGGTCCGCGTACGCCGGGTCGAGGGCCAGTTCCGCCGGGTCGGCCAGTGCGTCGACGCCCGGCAGGGTGCCCAGCTCGCGCAGCTCCTTGGTGGTGAACTTGCCCTGGGAGGGCCCGCGCCGGGCCACCATGTGGATCGCGCGCACCCCGCTGGCGCCGAGCGCCCCCAGGGCCGGCTGCGGCATGTCGGTGGGGGCCAGCTCCGGTACGCCCCGGGCCAGGATCCGCGTGACGTCGACCGCCACGTTCCCGGCGCCGACCACGATCGCCGCATCCACCCCGGGCAGCCCGAAGGCCTCGGCCGCGGCGTCCGGATGGCCGCTGTACCAGGAGACGAAGGCCGTGGCGGAATGCACCCCGGCGAGGTCCTCGCCGGGGATGCCGAGCATCCGGTCCCGGGCCGCGCCGACGCAGTAGACCACCGCGTGGTACAGCTCCAGCAGCCGGGCGGTGGACAGGGCGTCCCCGCCGACCTCGACGTTCCCGAGGAAGCGGATCC
This sequence comes from Streptomyces stoeckheimensis, assembly GCF_045822005.1. Taxonomy (NCBI): domain Bacteria; kingdom Bacillati; phylum Actinomycetota; class Actinomycetes; order Kitasatosporales; family Streptomycetaceae; genus Streptomyces; species Streptomyces stoeckheimensis. Next base: position 7,766,726 of record NZ_CP169550.1, read on the forward strand.
GCTCGTCCTCCAGCACGGTGCGCAGGCTGCCCTGAAGAGACTTGATCTTCTCGTGGTCGGGGGCCACCCCGTAGCGCACGAGCCCGTACGGAGCCGGCAGCCGGTCGAACACGTCGACCCGGATCCCCGGCACCTCACGCTGCTGTACGAGTGTCTGTGCGGCGTAGACCCCGCTGGGGCCCGATCCGACGACGGCGATACGAAGCACGGCGGAGCTCCTCCCGCAGGTGTTCCCAGCATGACACCGGGTGCCGGGGCCGTCAGCCCATCGCGCGCATCCGGTGGATCTCGGCGCTCTGCGTGGCCGCCACCTCGTTGGCCATCTCCTCCACGGCGGCGTTGTTGCCGGCGGCCAGGACCTCGCCGGTCATCTTCAGGGCGCCCTCGTGGTGGGCGGTCATCAGGGTGAGGAAGAGCCGGTCGAACTCCGGCCCCCTGGCCGCGGCCAGCTGCCCCAGCTGTTGCTCGGTGGCCATGCCGGGCATCGCCGCGTGGTCATGGCCTCCCGGGGCGGCGGTGGGTGCCGGGTTGCGGGCCACCCATCCCTCCATCGCGCCGATCTCGGGCTTCTGCGCGGCCGCGATGCGATCGGCGAGCCGCTTGACCCCCTCGGCGGAGGCCCGGTCGGGGGCCAGCGCACTCATGGTCAGGGCCTGCCCGTGGTGTTCGATCATGTTCCGCACGTACGCTCGGTCCGCCGCGTTGGGGCTGTCGTCGGGCAGCTCCCGGGCCGCTTGTTCGGGGGAGATGGTGCGCGCCTTCTCGCCGGGTCTGCCGGGGGCGATCACCGCCGCCTTGCCGTCCGCCGCGCCGTCCGCGCCGCCGCCGTCCGTGCAGCCGGCGAGGGGGAGCAGGAGCCCGAGGGTCAGGGCCGCTCCGACGATTCGCCCGAGTGAGACTTTCGCCATGTCCATGCAAAGGACCATACTGCCGGGGTCCGCGTTCCGTTCCCACCACGGGCGGAACCGATCGGACCCATGGGAGGGCACAGTGACCTCGATGCACACCAGCAGAGCGCGGCGCAGATCCCTGGGAGTGGCCGCAGCCGCGGCCGGACTCCTCACCACGTTACTGGCGGCCGGACCCGCGGCCGCCACCCCCGACCCGGGCGACCTGCTCCCGGGCGTGGGCGCGCCGCAGAGCGCCGCCACCGCGGCCGGCGCGGGACGGGAGTTGGCCCCCGGCGAGATACCCGGCCAGGACGAGATCGTCCACAGCCGGAACATCAAACCCTTGGCCAACATCCCGAGCACCGACCCGAACCAGATCAACTCCGACATGGCGTTCCAGGGCAAGTACGCCTACGCGGGCAACTACAACGGCTTCGTGATCTACGACATCGGCAACCCCAAGGCGCCGAAGAAGGTCACCGAAGTGCTCTGCCCCGGCGGGCAGAACGACATATCGGTAGACGGTGACCTGCTCTTCCTGTCCACCGACTCCTCGCGCAGCGACGACTCCTGCAACAGCGTCTCGCAGCCCGCCACGGAGAAGTCCTCGTGGGAGGGCATCAAGATCTTCGACATCAAGGACAAGAAGAACCCCAAGTACATCAAGTCCGTCGAGACCCCGTGCGGCTCCCACACCCACACGCTGGTGCCGGGCGGCCGGAACGCGTACCTCTACGTTTCCTCGTACAACCCGAACGACGCCTTCCCCGACTGCAAGCCGCCGCACGACGGCATCTCGGTCGTGAAGGTCCCCAAGAAGAACCCGACACAGGCCGCGGTCGTGGCCTTCCCGATCCTCTTCCCGGACGGCGGCAACCCGGGCGGGCCCACCAACCCGGGCGTCTCCAAGACCACGGGCTGCCACGACATCACCGTGCTGCCCTCCAAGGACCTCGCCGCCGGCGCCTGCATGGGCGACGGCATCCTCTTCGACATCAGCAAGCCCGAGGAACCGCGCGTCATCGACCGGGTCCAGGACAACGTGAACTTCGCGTTCTGGCACTCGGCCACCTTCAACGAGCGGGCGAACAAGGTGGTGTTCACCGACGAGCTGGGCGGCGGTGGCGGCGCCACCTGCAACGAGGCCACCGGCCCCACCCGGGGAGCCGACGGCATCTACGAGATCACCGGCCGCGGCGACCAGCGCAAGCTCGTCTTCAAGAGCTACTTCAAGATCCCGCGGATGCAGGCCGACACCGAGAACTGCGTGGCCCACAACGGCTCGCTGATCCCGGTCGGCGGCGGCCGCGACATCATGGTCCAGGCCTGGTACCAGGGCGGCATCTCCGTCTGGGAGTTCACCGATTCCACCAGCCCGAAGGAGATCGCCTACTTCGAGCGGGGCCCGCTGACCACCGACAAGCTCGGCCTCGGCGGCTCCTGGTCCGCGTACTACTACAACGGGCACATCTACTCGAACGACATCGTCAAGGGCCTCGACGTGCTGCGGCTCGACGACTGGCGCACCGACAGTGCCAAGTGGGTGTGGCTGGACCGGCTCAACGTGCAGACCCAGCCCGACTACCGCTGACGCGGAGAGGGAAACGTTCCGCCGGGCGGTCCACCGTCCGGCGGAACACCCAGCTCCCAGTCCAGCCCGTAGCGCTGGAACAGCTCGGCCCGCAGCCGGGCGGCCGGCATCGGAGCGCCCGGCAGCAGCACCGCCACCACCGCGCCCATCAGCAGCGCCCGCAGCAGCGGATAGTCGGTGTCCACGTCCGCCGATCCGTATCGGCCGACGGTGTCCCGCAGCAGCTCCGCGAGCCGCTGCTGCTCGGCGCACTGGACGAAACCCTCCGCCTGCAGGATCCCCGCCATGTGGGTCCGCATCAGCCGCGGCCGGTCCATGGCCAGCCCGAGGATCGCGTCGATCGCCCGGGCCAGGCGCTCCCTGCCCGCGTCGGGTCCGGCCGGCCGGGGCTCCCGCTCCAGCGCCGCCTCCAGCGTGAGGTGCATCAGCCGGTGCACGGCGGACTGCAGCAGCTGGCGCTTGCCCGGGAAGTAGTAGGACACCAGACCGCGGGCTGCTCCCGCCCGGTCGGCGATGTCGCCGAGGGTGGTGGCCTCGAAGCCGCGCTCCCCGACGAGCTCGACCGTGGCGTGCAGCAGCCGCTCCCGGGAACGCCTGCGCAATTCTTCATTGACCGATGCGCTGCGCGGGGACATGCTTGCTCCTGCGTTGACTGGCTCGCGGCCAGTATACTCAGCGCGCCGGACCGCCTGCTCTGGGCGACACGGGGGATCGCCCAGAGCAGGCACCGTCCGAGACCGCGAGCGCCACGATCACCGCACCGAGCAGCCAGCCCCCCAGGACGTCCGAGAACCAGTGGACGCCCAGGTAGATCCGGGTGAAGCCGACCCCGAGGACCGAGACCGTGGCCAGGAGCAGCGCCACGGCCGCGCGTGACCGCCCGGGCGGGCGGGAGTCCGGGTGGGGGAGCGGGCGGGAGGGCGAGCGGGAGACCCGGTCGGAGAACGGCCGGGCCGGCCCGCGCGCGACCAGCCACACGAGCAAGCCGCAGACCACCATCGCCGTCATGGCGTGCCCCGACGGATAGGCGGCGTAGTCCGCGGAGACGACGGGATCCGGCCATACCGGCCGCTCCCGTCCCACCCAGACCTTCAGCCCCTGGCTCACCGCCGAGGCCGCGAGGGTGGCCAGGGCGATCCGCAGCGCGCACCGGCCGTTGCCCCGCCACCACAGCAACAGGCAGGCAGCACCCGCCAGGGCCCGCATGGTCCACGGGTCCCAGACCCAGTCGCTGAGCACCCGCACCAGCCCGGTGACCCCGGGGTGGGAGACGGCGTAGGAGTGCAGATTCCGCGCGATCCGGCCGTCGAAGGACAGCAGCGGAGCCCAGCCGATGGCCACCAGGACCGTCAGCACGATCGCTGCGAGCGCGGCGAGCGCCACGGCGAACAGCGCGCACGCTCGTGAGGTCTGCAACCGTACGTGGGCGTTCCGCATCCGCCGATCCTCGCATCCGGCGGCGTCGATGCCCCGTAAGGGCGACTGCCCCGCGATCCGATAGGGACGGCGAAAGGGACGGCGAGAGGGACGGAGAAAGAGAGGCCTAGCTCAGCGCGCTGAGCCCCGGCCCGAAGGCCACCAGCACCGGAACCGCCGGAGCCAGCAGCGCCAGGGCCGTCAGCCGCATCCGGCGCACCGCCGACAGGCGCGGCGCCGCCGCCAGCAGCCGCCGGACCCGTTCGGGGACGTGCGCATGCGGCGCGGGGGACGGGCCGAAGACCCCGCGGTCCTCGTTCAGGCCGATCAGGGCCAGGGCCGTGGTCAGGCGCCCGTACCGGCGCGAGGCCACGTCGTCGGCCGCCAGCTCCACCAGCCGGTGCATCTGCGCCTCGAACGCGGCGAAGACCGGGACCTGCGGGAACCCCCCGGACAGCGCCCGCGAGCAGTGCAGCAGCCAGTCGTGCCGGGCCGCCGCGTGCCCCTGCTCGTGGGCCAGTACGGCGTCCAGCTGACTCCCCTTGAGCCGGCCCAGCGCCGCCGTCGTGACCACCAGCTGCGGGACCGGACCCGGCAGCCACCAGCTGTCGGGCCGCCGCCCCTCCAGCACCACGAGCCGCGCCCCGGTGGCCTGCTCCCCGGGCAACAGCGGGGCCCGCAGCAGCAGTTCGGCGCCCTGTGCCCGCCGCCGGGCGCGAGCCCGCAGGATCTCCCGGGCGAGCATCGCTCCGGTCCACAGCCCGCCGCCCGCCAGCGCGACGGCGGTTCCCGCGGCCCAGAGCCCGCCCGCGGCGTCCAGCGCGTAGGCGTCGACCACGCCGTTCGGAGCCGGGGCGAACAGCCTGCCCCGTACGGCCTGCCAGGCGGCGGCCGCGCTCAGCAGCATCGACAGCGCGAAGCACAGCAGGACGGCGCCGACCACGCACTGCCACACCCACAGGGCCACGACGGGTTCGTGCTCGGGCCATTGGGCCCGGGCCAGCAGGCGGGGTGCGAGCACCGCGGTCAGGGCGCCGAGCAGCAGGAGAACGGCGGGGACCATCATGGGCCTCAGCCTAGGAGCGTGCGACTACCTGCGGGTATGGTCCGGGCCAAGGGTGACGCAGGACACGTTTGCCCCGCCGGCGTCCTCACATCGTGAGCAGCATCGCCAACATCCCCATTCCCATGGCCAGTCGGCAGGCCCGGATCACTTCCGCCGGTCCTGCGGGCGCTCCGGTGGCCCCCGCGGCGCCGACGGTGACCAGCCGGGCGCCGCCCAGCACCACGTACCCGGCGTAGTAGAGGAGCAGCAGGCCGGTGAGGAGCGGCAGCCCGGCGCCCTGCCCGTGGGCGTGGCCGGCGGACCCCGGTGAGGCGCCCGCGCCGGTACCGGCGGCCAGCGCCATGTAGACCATGGTCAGCGAGCCCACCAGATGGTGCGCGTGGTGCGGACCGCCGCGCAGCAGCCACATCGCGTGCAGCGCCGCCGCGCAGAAGACCGCGCCGAGCACGGGCGCCTGCCAGTCGCCGCCCAACCGCAGCGGCACCGCCATCAGGGCCATGCCGAACCCCATCGCCGCCTCCCCGGCCGCCGGTCCGCCGCCGGCTCTCCCCGCGCGCCGCAGACAGTACGCCCCGCTCACCGCACAGAGCAGGACGAGGAGCCAGGCGGAGACGGAGGTGGAGAGGGACGTGGCGGGACCGTGCACGGCGGAACCTCCCGGTTCGTCGGCTTCACCGGAAGAGATGCCCCCTTCACACGGCCATCACGCCGGGCGCGGTTAGGCTCTGTGGGACAACCGGAAGACGCACGTCCCAGACCTCGCGCAGAACGGAGCCCTCGATGCCGAGCGCCGCCCCCCACGCCTTGACCTACCGCAGTGCCGTGGAGGGGGACGTCCCGGCGATCGTGGCGCTCGTGGAATCGGCGTACCGGGGAGACTCGAGCCGCGGGGGCTGGACCACCGAGGCGGACTTCCTGGACGGTCAGCGGACCGACGCCGAGGACGTGGCGGCCCGGATCGCCGCGCAGCCCGCGGGCCTGCTCCTCGTGGCGGAGCGCGACGGCGAGATCGTCTCCTGCTGCCACCTCGAGCACCGCGGTGATCACGTCTACTTCGGCCTGTTCGCGGTCCGCCCCGGCCGGCAGGGCGACGGGCTGGGCAAGGCGGTCATGCTGGAGGCGGAGCGCCGCGCCCGCGAACAGTGGGCGGCCAAGGAGATGCGGATGACCGTGATCACCGTACGGGAGGAGCTCATCGCCTTCTACGTGCGCCGCGGTTACGAGCGCACCGGCGAGTTGAGCCCCTTCCCCTACGGGGACGAGCGGTTCGGCGTTCCGCTCCGCGACGACCTGGCTTTCGAACTGCTCGTCAAGACGCTGTAGTCGCGGCGGCGGCCGTGGCGGCGGACGGGGCGGTGTGCCGCCCGACCCGCCGTCCGCCGTGCGCGGTCCTCAGGCGGTGAAGCGGCCCGTGGAGCGGATCTCGGGGAAGTCGGTGAGCACGCCGTCGAGTTCGAGGGCCCGCGCCAGCCGCAGCCGCTCCAGCGTGTTGACCGTCCATCCCGTCACGCGCAGCCCGGCCTCGTGCGCCGCCTCCACGGTGTGCAGGGTGAGGTGGCCGATGTTGAGGGCCACCGTCTCCGCGCCCGCCAGGGCGGCCCGGGCGACGACCTCCCCGGCGTCGGCCGGGGTCTGGTTCGCGTAGAGCACGGTCCGTACGCCCGGCACCAGCCGGGCCGCCTCCACGAGCACCTCGTCGCGGAAGGACGCCACTTCCACCCGGCCGGTCAGATCGCGGCGCAGCAGCAGCTCCGCGAAGGTCCCGACGGCGGCGAGGTCGTGGACCTGGATCCGGAGCGGGGCGCGGACCGCGTCGACGACCTCGTCCAGGACCGGCACGTGCTCGCCCTCTCCGGCGTCCAGCTCGCGCAGTTCGGCCAGGGTCAGATCGGCCACGGCTCCCGAACCGTCGGTGGTCCGGTCCACCTCGGCGTCGTGCAGGACGACGAGGGCGCCGTCCTTGCTGAGCCGCACGTCCAGCGCGACGACGTCCATGCCGGAACGTTCCGCGCGGACGAACGAGCGCAAGGTGTTCTCCGGTTCGACACCCATGACCCCGCGGTGCCCGATGGTGAGGAAAGTCAAGGTTCTCATCCTTCCGTCGACGGCGGCTCCCCGCGCGGTCGCGGTGTCCCGACCGGCCGCGCGCGATGTGAGGCGCATGCTAGTGCGCCCCGCATGCGATGAAACCGCCTTTGCAGGGGCTCCGCAACGCCGTCCGGCCGCTTCCCGACGGGGTTGCCGGGGGCTGGGGAGCGCCCGGCGCGGCGTGCGTGGTCACCCGGTGGTGGGCGCGTCCCCACCGGCTTGACGTTCCTGCCCGTCCTGCCCGTCCAGCCCGTCCAGGTCCGCCAGCAGCGCCCGGGTCAGCTCCAGTTCGGCCAGGTGCTGTCGCTCGCTCCAGCGCAGGGCGAGGACCGGGAACGCCCAGTCCGGCTCGGTGGCCGCGTGCGCCATGGCCTCCCGTACGGAGGCCAACTCCTCGGTGGTGCGCTCCAGATGCTCCGTCACCATCCCGCGCAGCCGCTCCGGCTCGGCCAGGTGCCCGAGCCAGACCCGCAGCAGCAGACCGTGCTTGAGCACCGGGGGGCCCGCCTCGGAGGCGTCGGAGGCCCAGCCGGCCAGTGCCTCGCGCCCGGCGGGGGTGATGCCGTAGCGGCGCTTGGCCCGCGCCTCTTCGGGCCCCGAGCGCACGGAGGCCGCGTAGCCGAGCTCCTCCAGGCGGCGCAGTTCGGCGTAGATCTGGCTGATGGCCGGGGACCAGTAGAAGAAGCGCAGCGAGGAGTCCGCCCACTTCTTCAGCTCGTAGCGGTCCGCTCCCCGGGGAAGGACAGCAGGCCGAGTACCGCCCACGCGGTCGGTGGAAGCTCTTGCTTCTTCGGCTTCTGACTACTAGTCATATTCCGAATTGAAGTGAGACCGGGTACGGGACGCAACCCTGGAGGCACCGTGAAATTCTCCGTGATCTTCGAAGCTCAGCTCGCCGACCCGACCGTGGAACGGGAGCACCAGGTCATCCGGGACTGCGTCGAGCAGGCCGTGCTCGCCGAGCAGATGGGGTTCGACCGGATCTGGGCCGTGGAGCACCACTCCTTGAAGTGGTACGCCCATATGTCCGCTCCCGAGATCTTCCTGACCTGGGTGGCGGCCCGGACCAACACCATACGCATCGGGCACGGAGTCGTGTGCATGCCCTTCGCCTTCAACCACCCCGTCCGGGTCGCCGAGCGGGCCGCGATGCTCGACCTGCTGTCCGGCGGGCGGGTCGACCTCGGGGCCGGGCGGGGCGGCACCGTGCAGGAGACCTCGCTGTGCGGGGTGGACAAGGACCGCACCACGGCGGAGGTGGAGGAGGCGCTGCGGATCATCGGGAAGGCGTGGCAGGAGGAGGAGCTGGAGTACCACGGGGAGCTCATCGACATCGATCCGCACCCCATCCTGCCGCGGCCGAGCCAGTGGCCCCATCCGCCGCTGTTCCTCGCGTGCAGCCGGGCCGAGACCCTGGTGCAGGCCGCGGAACTGGGCGTGGGGGCGTTGGTGATGGGATTCGCCGGGCCCGAGTCCATCGCGGGGATGCGCTCGGTCTACGACGCCGCGATCGCCGGCCGGGACGGCGGCCGCTTCGTCTCGACGGCCGTCAACGACCACTTCTCGGTGCTCTGCCCGACGATCGTGCTCGACGACCCCGACGAGGCCCGCCGGATCGGGATCCGGGGGCAGCGGTTCTTCGCGCAGTCCATCGGCCACTGGTACGGCGGGGCGGGGGTGCCGGACGAGGCGGTGGTCGCGGGCGCCGACGAGCGGGCGGAGATGCGCAGGGCGGCCGAGCAGGTGGTGGCCCGGCTGCACGAGCAGGACATCCCGGTGCGGCCCACCGCCACGGCCACCTTCAACGCGGACCACGCCTACGGGAGCGCCGACGAGGCGATCGCGTACGTGGAGCGGCTGCGGGAGGCGGGGGCCGACGAGATCATGTGCTTGATCCAGATGGGCACCGTGCCGCAGGAGGCCTGCCTGGAGACCCTGCGGCAGTGGGGCGAGAAGGTCATCCCGCACTTCGCGAACCAGCGGGCGTAGGGGGCGCCGCCATGACGGATGTGACTGCTGGGGTTGTTGCGGCGGACGGGGCCGACGGGGCCGACGGGGCTGGCGGGGCTGACCGGGCTGGCGGGGCCGACGGGGCCGACCGGGCTGGCGGGGCCGACCGCCTCGATCCCGCCGCCCGGCCCTACGTCGACGCGCTGGCCTCCCTCTTCCCCGACCTCGGGGGGCGGGTCACCGACGCCGACGAGGCCCGCCGGATCCTCGCCGCCGTGCCCTCGACGGCCCGGCCGGCCGTCGTGGGCGCCGTGGAGGACCGGGAGGTCCCCGGGCCGGCCGGGGCGCCGCCGGTCCCCGTGCGCGTCTACTACCCCGAACCGGAGCGGTGGCCGGGCTCCCGGCCGACCGTGGTGTTCTGCCACGGCGGCGGCTGGGTCCTGGGCGACCTCGACAGCTACGACGCCACCGCGCGGGCGCTCTGCCGGGCCTCCGGCGCCGTCCTGGTCTCCGTGGACTACCGGCGGGCGCCCGAGGCCCGCTTCCCCGCCGCCGTCCACGACGCCTACGCCGCCCTGTGCTGGGCCGGCGCACACCTCGACGAGCTCGGCGGGGACCCGGGCGCCCTGGTCGTGGTGGGCGACAGCGCCGGCGGGAACCTCGCCGCCGCCTCCTGCCGGCTGGCGCGCGACCGCGGGGGCCCGGCCGTCGCGCTCCAGGTGCTGATCTACCCGTGCCTGGACGCCGCCCGGGACACCGGGTCCTATCGGAGCAACGCCGAGGGCTACTTCCTGACCGCGGCGCACCTGCGCTGGTTCTGGGAGCAGTACCTCGGCCCCGGCGGCGACGGCGGCGATCCGCTGGCCTCCCCGCTCGCCGGGGACCCGCGAGGGCTGCCGCCCGCGTACGTGGTGGTCGCCGGCTGCGATCCGCTGCGGGACGAGGGGGTGGCGTACCACCACCGGCTGCTCGGGGCCGGGGTCCGTTCGGCCCTTGACTCGCACCCCGGAATGTTCCACGGGTTCCTCGCGCTCGCCGGGGTGCTCCCCGAGGCCCGTCACGCCTTGGCGCGACTGGGCGGAGTCATCGACTCCGCGCATACGAACGGGAAGACTTTCGGTGAAATGGGGGGTGACGCAGGATAATTTCCCGGATCTCCTCTTGAGTGGGAGAGCCTCACCCGTTTACGCTGTGCCGACGTGAGGTTCTCCTGTGGAGGAAGTGACATGACGGAAACTCTTGTGCCGGGCATCGGCGGTGCCGTGACGACCGCTGGTGTACGGGTGGTCGACCACCCGGCGTGGCCCGAGCTCAAGGCCGCCGTGGAGGAGATCCGGCCCTGGCAGTCGGCCGACGGCTCGATCGACTTCGAGAGCGAGGGCTCGCACATCCGCGAAGCCGCCCCGGCCGCGGTCGAGCGCGTGATCGAGGGCATTGAGGCGCTGTCGCCGCTGCTCCCGCACGCAGCCGCTTACCACCGCGCCCTCGTCGGCGACCTGCGCAAGTGGGCCGACGGCGGCTTCGGCGTGCCCGACTTCCTCGACTCCCTGCTGGCCTTCGCCCCGGCCGCCGAGCGCGCCGACGGGCTCCAGCACCTCGTGGTCTTCCCGATGTACACGCAGAACGGCAACCCGGACCGCAACCTCGAAGCCGTCGTGCTGAAGATGGTGTGGCCCGAGTGGCTCTCCGAGCTGGAGCGCACCCGGTACGACAACCCGCTCTTCCTCGGCATCACCTTCGAGGACTTCACCCCGGGCTACGACACGCACTCCGCCGTGCTCTTCCCGGAGACCATCGCGGTGCGCGAGGCCCCCGAGCGCTTCACCTGGGGCGGGATCTTCTGCGACCGCGAGGCCGCCCGCTACCGCAAGGTCACCGAGGCCGCCGTGGACATCCTGGGCATCGAGCTGCCCGAGGACATCGCCCGGATGGTCGAGGACCAGGAGCGCTGCGAGAAGGCCTTCGTCCTGTGGGACATGGTCCACGACCGCACCCACAGCCACGGCGACCTGCCGTTCGACCCCTTCATGATCAAGCAGCGCCAGCCGTTCTGGATGTACGGCCTGGAGGAGCTGCGCTGCGACCTCACTGCCTTCAAGGAGGCCGTGAAGCTGGAGTCCGAGGGCAACGAGCACGGCCGCGACGTGCAGTACGCCGTCCTCTTCGACCGGATGTTCCGCTTCCCGGTGTCCGGCGACCGCACCCGGAACTACGACGGCCTCGGCGGCCAGCTCCTCTTCGCGTACCTCCACAAGCACGACGTCGTGCGCTGGACGGACAACAAGCTGAAGATCGACTGGATGCGCGCCCCGCAGGTCACCAACCAGCTGTGTGCCGAGATCGAGGACCTCTACCGGGCCGGCATCGACCGCCCGAAGCTCGTCCACTGGTTTAAGGCGTACGACCTGGTCGCCGAGTACCTCGCCCCCCACCCGGGGTCCAAGTGGGCCAAGGGCCCCGACGCCCTGGACCTGACGCAGCCGCCGCGCAAGCTCGTGGACGACGTGCTTCCGGACGAGTTTCCGCTGAGCATGTTCTATGAGGCCCTGGCCAAGAAGCTCAAGGGCGTGATCGCCTCGACCAAGGGCATCACGGCAGGGAACGCCGCGGACCGCGAGACCGCTGCGCGGGTAGCCGCGTGAGCGCTCGCCCACAGGAGGCTGCACAGATGAACGGCTCCGGTAACGGAAACGGGAAGCTCCACGGGGCGGTAGTGGCGGTGGCGGGGGCCGGCGGGCCCGCGGGCCGCGCCACCCTGCTCCGCCTCGCCGAGGCGGGAGCCGTGGTCGTCGCCTCCGACGCCGACGCGGCCCGCCTCGCGGAAGCGGTGGACGCCGCGCGCTACGCCCACGGCGGCGCCACCATCACCGGTGACACCGTCGACCTGCTCGACCTGGACGCCACCAAGGCCTGGGCCGACCAGACCGAGAAGGAGTTCGGCCGCATCGACGGCCTGGTCCACCTCGTCGGCGGCTGGCGCGGCAGCACCACCTTCACGGACACCGACCTCGCGGACTGGGCCTTCCTGGAGAAGCTCCTCATCCGCACGGTCCAGCACACTTCGCTCGCCTTCCACGACGGACTGCTGCGCAGCGACCGCGGCCGCTACGTCCTGGTCAGCCAGTCCGGTGCGCACAAGCCGGTCGCCAACAACGCCGCGTACAACGCGGGCAAGGCGGCGGCCGAGGCCTGGACGCTCGCGATGGCGGATTCCTTCCGCAAGGCGGGTGGCGAGGACGGTCCGGGCGCCGCGGCTGCGATCCTGGTGATCAAGGCATTGGTGCACGACGCGATGCGCGCCGAGCGTCCCACTGCGAAGTTCGCGGGCTTCACCGACGTCAAGGAGCTGGCCGAGGCCATCGCCGGCGTCTGGGAGCGGCCCGCCACCGATGTGAACGGACAGCGCCTGTGGCTCACCCCCCAACCGTGAAGACCGGTGTCGTGAAGACCGCGATACGCAAGTCCGCGGCGAAGACCGACGCCCGCCGGCACCACGACCCGGCGGTACGCGGTTTCGCGAGCGACAACTACGCCGGGGTGCACCCGGAGATCCTCGCGGCCATCGCGCTCGCCAACGGGGGCCACCAGGTCTCCTACGGCGACGACGAGTACACCGAGCACCTGCAGCAGGTCTTCCGCGGCCACTTCGGCCCGCACGCCGAGGCCTACCCGGTCTTCAACGGCACCGGCGCCAACGTGACCGCCCTGCAGGCACTCACCGACCGCTGGGGCGCGGTGATCTGCGCCGAGTCGGCGCACGTCAACGTCGACGAGGGCGGTGCGCCCGAGCGGATGGCGGGCCTCAAGCTGCTCACCGTCCCCACCCCGGACGGCAAGCTCACCCCCGAGCTCATCGACCGGCAGGCCTGGGGCTGGGAGGACGAGCACCGGGCGATGCCGCAGGTCGTCTCGATCACCCAGAACACCGAGCTCGGCACGGTCTACACCGTGGACGAGATCCGTGCCATCTGCGAGCACGCGCACGCCAAGGGGATGAAGGTCCACCTCGACGGCGCCCGGATCGCCAATGCCGCGGCCTCGCTCGACGTGCCGATGCGCAGCTTCACCAACGCGGTCGGCGTGGACGTGCTGTCCTACGGCGGCACCAAGAACGGGATGATGGCCGGCGAGGCCGTCGTCGTGCTGAACCCGGACTCCGTCCGGCAGATGAAGCACATCCGCAAGATGTCGATGCAGCTCGCCTCCAAGATGCGCTTCGTGTCGGTGCAGCTCGAAGCGCTCCTCGCGAAGGACCTGTGGCTGCGCAACGCCCGCCACGCCAACGCGATGGCGCAGCGGCTGGCGGCCGGGGTGCGCGAGACGGACGGGGTGGAGATCCTCTACCCGGTGCAGGCGAACGCCGTGTTCGCGCGGCTGCCGCACGAGGTCTCGCGGCGGCTGCAGGAGCGCTACCGCTTCTACTTCTGGGACGAGATCGCGGGCGACGTCCGGTGGATGTGCAGCTACGACACCCAGGAAGAGGACGTGGACGGCTTCCTCCAGGCATTGAAGGAAGAGCTCGCACGCTAGCGGCATAAATCTATAGGCATGCAGTCGGATGCATGAGTATGCTCCTGGATCATGGAACTGATCCAGGAGCATTCCGACGTTACCGCCTATCTGGCCGCCGATGACGTGGTCGACCACGATCATCCGCTGGTCGACGAGACCGCCGACGCCCTGTGGACGGCCACGGGCGACGCATATTCATACGCCAAGGCGGCCTTCGAGTTCGTCCGCGACACCATCCCGCACTCCGCCGACTCCGGGGACGACCGCGTCTCCTGGCGCGCCTCCGACGTCCTGGCGACGCGCAACGGCATCTGCTACGCCAAATCCCACGCGCTGACCGCGCTGCTGCGCAACCGGGGCATCCCGGCCGGCCTCTGCTACCAGCTCCTGGGCGACGACGACGGATCGAACCTCGTCCTCCACGGCCTCGTCGCGCTGCGCCTGCCCGGCAGCGAGGGCTGGTCCCGGGTGGACCCCCGGGGCAACAAGCCGGGCGTGGACGCGCAGTTCACCCTGGACCACGAACAACTCGCCTTCCCCGTCCGCCCGGAGCTCGGCGAGATCGACTACCCCGGGCTGTACGCGGCCGCGCACCCGGCCCCGCTCAAGGCGCTTCGGGAGTCCGTGGACCGGGCGCAGTTGTGGCGGAACCTGCCGACGGCGCTCTAGGGCCTGTCGTCAAACTCCCGTCTGCCGCGCGACGCCTGGCACGCGCTCTGGCTGCGACCCTGCCCGGGTCCGCCGCCCGGGCGGGGCCGTGCGCCGCCACGGCGGTGTGCAGCAGGGCCGCTGCCAGTTGCAGGGCGGCGATCGCGAGCACCAGGATCCAGGGCGGTGCGGCGGCGGCGAGCCCCACGAGCGCGGCGCCCGTCGACGCGGCCGTCACCTTCAGTCCGGCACCGAGGGTGAACACCTGGGTCCGGGCCTCCTCGGGTGCGAACTCCGAGCGGATGCGCAGGGTGGCCGTCAGCAGCGGGCCGTCGCACACCCCGGCGGCCGCGAACGCCACCGCCGTGAGGGTGACGGACGGGGTGAACGCGGCAGCCGTCAGCGCCACCCCGGTCGCCGCCATGGCCCAGCGGGCCAGCCGGCCCGGCGGCACGGACGTGATCCGGCCCAGGGTCAGGGAGCCGGTCAGGGCGCCCAGGGCGAAGGCGGTCATGAGCACCCCGCCGCCTCCCGGGCTGCCGAGCGTGGTGGCCAGGAGCACCGCGGTGGTGGTGAGTGCCCCGATGCCCACGAAGGCCAGGGTCGTGGCCGAGGTGACGGCCCGCAGCTCCCGGACCCGCCACAGGGCGGCCAGTCCGGAACCCAGCCCGGCCCGGGGTGCGCCCGGGGCGGGCCCCGGGCCGGGGTTCGCGTAGGGGAGCGTCGCCGCCAGGGCCGCGGCCAGTGCGCCGGAAGCCGCGAGGAGGACCATCGCCGGCCCGGCCGAGCCGAAGGCCGCGACCAGGCTGACGGCCGCCGGAGCGGTGACCGCGGCGCCGTTGTAGGTCGACGCGTCCCAGCCGTACGCCCGGTCCCGCGCGGGACCCGGCGGGACCAGCCCCGCCACCAGGCTCGACAGCCCGCCCGTCACCATCGGCCCGCAGGAGCCGCCGAGGACCGCCACCGCGAGCACCACCGGTGTCGGAGCCCGCCCGAGCAGGAACGCCATTGCCGCCACGGCCGTGGTGAATCCCGCCAGGGTGCCCACGTGGAAGAGGCGGGGCCGGCGCGACCTGGCCGCGGCGGCGCCCGCGAGGGGAGCCGCGAGCACGTGCGGAGCCAGCCAGGCGGTCAGGACGAACGCGCCGTGGGCGGCGCTCCCGGTCCGCTCCAGGGCGAGCAGCACGACGGCCATGCCCATGCCCTCGGAGGCGAAGCGCGCCGCCAGTGCGGCGGCCAAGTACCGCCCGAGCCCCGGCATTCCGGCCCCTTTCGCCAGGTGACGTGGCAGAGGGGTGCGAGGTTACGCCATACAGGTGTAGGGCGAAAGGATCGCGGTTTTCGGTCAATAGGAAACTTTCCTGTCTGACATCGTTGTCGGCTTGGCATGCGCATGAGTATCTTCGGCCGCAGGATCCCCCCACGGACCCCAACGGACCCGCACGGACCCCAACGGACCCCAACGGACCCCAACGGACCCCCCACCTCCGACCTCCGACCGGAAGGCGCTTCATGCGTTACGGAGTCCCCGCCGGGCTGCTCGCCGCGGCCCTCGGCCTGGTCGCGGCGCTGACCCTCGCCCCCACCTCTGCCGCCGTCACCCCCGACACTCCGAACACCCCTGCCGCACTCGCCGCCGCCCCCACGGCCTTCGCCCATCCCGGAGTCCTGAACAGCCGCGCCCAACTGGACTTCGTACGGGCCAAGGTGCAGGCCGGGCAGCAGCCGTGGAAAGCGGCCTTCGACGACATGCTCGCGAGCCGGTACGGGTCGCTGTCCCGGACGCCCAAGCCGCGCGAGATCGTCGAATGCGGCTCCTACTCCAACCCCAACCTCGGCTGCTCCGACGAGCGGGAGGACGCCATAGCCGCGTACACCGACGCGCTCGCCTGGTACATCACCCGCGACGCCCGGTACGCGAAGAAGTCGATCGAGCTGATGGACGCCTGGTCCGCGCGGATCAAGGACCACACCAACAGCAACGCCCCGCTGCAGAGCGGCTGGGCGGGCTCCACCTGGCCGCGCGCCGCCGAGATCGTCAAGCACACCTACACCGGCGGCTGGCCCAACCAGGGGCGCTTCGCCATGATGCTGCGCGACGTCTACCTGCCCGAGGTGATCGGCGGGAAGCCGAACAGCAACGGCAACTGGGAACTGATCATGATGGACGCCGCCGTCGGCATCTCGGTCCACCTCGACGACCGCGCGAGCTACGACAAGGCGCTGGCGATCTACCTCGGCCGGGTGCCCGCCTACTTCTACCTGGCCTCCGACGGGCCGCAGCCGAAGTACCCGCCGCGCTCCACCATCGACACGAGGAGCGAGCTGATCGACTACTGGCACGGCCAGAGCACCTTCGTGGACGGTCTGGCGCAGGAGACCTGCCGGGACTTCGGCCACACCGGCATGGGCATCGCGGCGGCCCTGCACGTGGCCGAGACCTCGCGCATCCAAGGGCGCGACCTGTACCCGGAGTTCAAGGACCGGTTCCGGCACGCGCTGGGCTTCCACGCCAAGTACGAACTCGGTGAGGCCGTGCCCTCCTGGCTGTGCGGCGGGAGCCTCACCAAGGGCTTGGGTCCGGCCACGGAGGTCGGCTACAACGCCCTGCACACCCGGCTCGGCGTCACGATGGAGAACACCCGCCGGCTCACCGAGGGCCGCCGCCCGGCCGGCACCGAGAACCACTTCGAGGCGTGGGAGACGCTGACCCACGCGGAGAACCCGAACTGACGCCCGCACCCCCGGCGCAGGACCGCGGCCCCGCCCGATGGGCGGGGCCGCGGTCTGCCGCAGGCTCAGTGCGTCCCGGCGGGCCTCAGCCGGCTTCCTTGACCTGCGCCGGGGTCGGCGCGGTGCCGCCGAGGTGGGCCGGCAGCCACCAGGAGTCCTCGGCGCCCTTGGGCTTGGCCGGGTAGGCGGCCTGGGCGGCGTCCAGCAGTTCCTGCACCCGCTCGCGCAGCCGGCGGGTGATGGCCCCGGCGTACTGGTCGGCGGGCGCCTCCAGCGGCTCGCCCACCCGCATCGTCACCGGGATGTGGCTGCGCTTGAGGTCCTTGGGGCGGCCCTTGGTCCACATCCGCTGCGTCCCCCACAGCGCCACCGGGATCAGCGGGACGCCGGCTTCCTGGGCCATGCGCGCCGCACCGGACTTGAAGCTCTTGAGCGTGAAGGACTGGGAGATCGTCGCCTCCGGGAACACGCCGATGATCTCGCCGGAGCGCAGCGAGTCGAGCGCGTGCTGGTAGGCCGTCTCGCCCTGGGCGCGGTCCACCGGGATGTGCTTCATCGCGCGCATCAGCGGACCGGACACCTTGTGCCGGAACACCGACTCCTTCGCCATGAAGCGGACGAGCCGCTTCTGCGGGCGCGCGGTCAGCCCGGCGAAGATGAAGTCGAGGTAGCCGATGTGGTTCGACACCAGAACGGCCCCGCCCTTGCGCGGGATGTTCTCGGTGCCCTTCATGTCGATGCGGACGTCGAGCGCACGGAAGAGGGTGTGCGCGGCACCGATAACCGGGGGGTAGACGAGCTCAGCCATGGTGGGGAGACCCCGCTTTCTGCCTGGAGGTGCTCCCGGCCGGAAGTTACGGCAGCGTAGGTACGCGGCCATGGGGATCGTGCCCCATACGGGAGCCGCAGGCCAGCCCAGACGCCCGTGCACGGCGAGATTCTCGTCACGCCGGGAATGCGGAGGGTCCGCGAGGCGCTCCGATCAGCGTACGACCGTACCGGGATGATGGACGAGTGCCCGTACGGGCCAGGCGACGGCTGAGACGGGGGCGCGGGTGCGCGCAGGCGAGCGGGACGAGGGCGCGGACGGGACCGCGGACGGGACCGCGGACGGGACCGCGGACGGGACCGCCTGCGAGGCCGCGGGCGCGGG
Source organism: Streptomyces stoeckheimensis (assembly GCF_045822005.1). Classification (NCBI taxonomy): domain Bacteria; kingdom Bacillati; phylum Actinomycetota; class Actinomycetes; order Kitasatosporales; family Streptomycetaceae; genus Streptomyces; species Streptomyces stoeckheimensis. Next base: position 7,784,773 of record NZ_CP169550.1, read on the forward strand.
CCGGGACGACGGCCGGCTGGGCATCGCCGAACTGGGAGCCGAGCCGGGGGAGCGGGCCACGCTCGTGCAGTTCTCCAGTGCCTTCTGCCAGCCCTGCCGGGCCACCCGGCGGATCCTGGACGAGGTGGCGGCCATGGTCGGGGGCGTCCGGCACATCGAGATCGACGCCGAGAAGAACCTGGACCTCGTACGGGCCCTGGGCATCGTGAAGACCCCGACCGTACTGGTCCTGGACGCGGCCGGCCGGATCGTGCGGCGGGCCGCCGGGATGCCGCGCAAGGCGGACGTGATCGCTGCCCTGGGCGCCGCCGTGTGACGCGGGGCGCGGAACTCGCCCGGTGGCGGGCGCCGGGGGCGCCCGGTGAGCCGGTGCACGCGTCCGCACGCAGCGTGACGCGCCCTACATCTGACCGATGAGGCTTGACTGTGTACACGAGAGATCGCCAGGCTTGCGATATGCGGTATGAACTCCTGCTTTACGGACGGGGCACCTCCTGATGACGGCTCCGACGGCTCCTTCCCCGCGGGCCGGCGCAGGCCTGCCCGGCTCGCCCGCGCTGCTGCGCTCGGTGTTCCGCCGGCACGCCGCGGGCGTCGCCGTGATCACTGCCGAGAGCAGTGGCCGGCCGGCGGGATTCACCGCGACCTCGCTCAACTCCGTCTCGGCGGACCCCCCGCTCCTGTCGTTCACCATCGGCACCGGGTCCTCCAGCTGGCCCGCGATACGGGACTCGGAGCACCTCGGGGTCCACATACTCGGTGAGCACCAAGGGGAGTTGGCGGGCCTGTTCGCCCGCAGCGGGGCCGACCGCTTCGGTCCGGCGACCGACTGGGTGCCCGGCCCGCACGGGGTTCCGGTCCTGGGCGGCGTCCTGGCCTGGCTGGTGTGCCGGGTCGTGGCGCGGGTTCCGGCCGGCGAGCACCGGGTGATCATCGCGGAGGCGGTCGCCGGGGACCCGGCGGGGGATCCCGTGGGCGATCCGGCCGGGGAGGGCCGTCCGCTGCTGTACCACCAGGGGCGCTTCAACGCGTTGAGGGACTGAATCGTCCCTGCTGGGGCCGGTTCCGCCGGCGTTGGCCAGATCACAGTTCACCGGCCTTGCAACCTGGCGGAACCCGCTGTGTACTGACGAGTAACATTCCTGAACGGGGCGCGGGCCGCCCCGGCGGGAACGGCCCGAGATGGCGCCTATGCTGCCTGAACAAGGCGGTACCAGAAATGTCGATGCGGTAGGAGAGCCGGCGTGAGCCTGAGGATCGTTGTCTGTGTGAAGTACGTGCCCGACGCCACTGGCGACCGGCAGTTCACCGAAGACCTGACCGTCAACCGTGACGACGTCGACGGCCTGCTGTCGGAGCTCGACGAGTACGCCGTCGAGCAGGCGCTGCAGATCGCCGACGAGGCCGACGACGCGGAGATCACCGTCCTGACGGTGGGCCCCGAGGACGCGAAGGACGCGCTGCGCAAGGCGCTGTCCATGGGTGCCGACAAGGCCATCCACGTCGAGGACGACGACCTGCACGGCAGCGACGTCATGGCGACCTCGCTGGTGCTCGCCAAGGCGATCGAGAAGGCCGGTTACGACCTGGTCATCACGGGCATGGCCTCGACCGACGGCACCATGGGTGTCCTCCCGGCGATCCTGGCCGAGCGCCTGGGCGTCCCGCAGGTCACCCTGCTGTCCGAGGTCAAGGTCGAGGACGGTGTCGTGACCGGCCGCCGCGACGGCGACTCCGCGAGCGAGCAGCTGGAGGCTTCCCTCCCGGCGCTCGTCTCGGTGACGGACCAGTCGGGCGAGGCCCGCTACCCGTCCTTCAAGGGCATCATGGCCGCCAAGAAGAAGCCGGTGGAGGCCTGGGACCTGGAGGAGCTGGAGATCGAGTCCGACGAGGTCGGTCTCGAAGGCTCCTGGACCGCGGTCGACTCCGCGACCCAGCGTCCGGCCCGCACCGCCGGCACGATCGTCAAGGACGAGGGCGAGGGCGGCAAGTCGCTGGCCGCCTTCCTTGCGGAGCAGAAGTTCATCTAAGAGCTTCGGTCCCTTCCTCAAACGCCCCCTGACTACTTCGCATTCGCAGGAGCATCCCCAATGGCTGAAGTCCTCGTCTACGTCGACCACGTCGACGGCGCCGTCCGCAAGCCCACCCTCGAACTGCTGACGCTGGCCCGCCGCATCGGCGAGCCCGTCGCCGTCGCCCTCGGCGCCGGTGCCGAGGCCACCGCGGCCGTGCTCGCCGAGCACGGTGCCGTCAAGGTCCTCACCGCCGACGCTCCGGAGTTCTCCGACTACCTCGTCGTACCGAAGGTGGACGCGCTCCAGGCCGCGTACGCCGCCGTCTCCCCGGCGGCCGTGCTGCTCCCCTCCTCCGCGGAGAACAAGGAGATCGGCGCCCGCCTGGCCGTCCGCATCGGCTCCGGCATCATCACCGACGCCACCGACCTGGAGGCGGGTGACGAGGGTCCGGTCGCGACGCAGGCCGCGTTCGCCGCGTCCTTCAGCACCAAGTCCCGCGTCTCCAAGGGCACCCCGGTCATCACCGTGAAGCCGAACTCGGCCCCGGTCGAGGCCGCTCCGGCCGCCGGCACCGTCGAGGCGCTCGCCGTCACCTTCGGCGCCCTGGCCACCGGCACCAAGGTCACCTCCCGCACCCCGCGCGAGTCGACCGGCCGTCCCGAGCTGACCGAGGCCGCGATCGTGGTCTCCGGCGGCCGCGGCGTCAACGGCGCCGAGAACTTCCACATCATCGAGGCCCTCGCGGACTCCCTCGGTGCGGCCGTCGGCGCCTCGCGCGCCGCCGTGGACGCCGGCTGGTACCCGCACTCCAACCAGGTCGGCCAGACCGGCAAGTCGGTCTCCCCGCAGCTGTACATCGCCTCCGGCATCTCGGGCGCGATCCAGCACCGCGCGGGCATGCAGACGTCGAAGACGATCGTCGCGATCAACAAGGACGCCGAGGCCCCGATCTTCGACCTCGTCGACTACGGCGTGGTCGGCGACCTCTTCGCGGTCGTCCCCCAGCTGACCGACGAGATCAAGGCGCGCAAGGGCTAAAACCCTGCCGCAGGCGCTGACCTGCGGGTAAGTGGTCTCCGGGGCCGTGTGGTGTTTCTCACCGCACGGCCCCGAGTCGTTTGTCCAGGACGGCGGAGGGACCATTGACTGAGCGGAACCCCGTGACTAAATTCTGTAATGCGGATCTAAGATTCCGTGAAGCGGAAAAGAGGAGAGTGCACGATGGGTCAGCAGGAGAAGGTGGCGACGAGCCTCGCAGGCGCGGTCAGCGAGGGCATCAGCGCTTCCCTCAAGCCGGTGGACGCGGAACTCGCGCGCCACTACCCGGGCGACCCCGGCACCCGTCAGCCCATCCACACGGTCTACGTGCCCGGTGACGTCTTCGACGCGGACACCATCCGCACCTGGGGCGACCAGGCCCTCGCGGCCCTCGACGAGCACGCCCCGGACGCGGCCACCTTCGCCAAGGTGCTCGGCATCTCCGACGAGCTGGCGGTACCGGTCTACGACCGCGTCCGCGCCAAGCTCGCCTCCGAGCCCATCGAGGACCTCCGCGTCGACTTCGAGGACGGCTTCGGCGTCCGCTCCGACGAGGAGGAGGACCAGGCCGCGGCCCGCGCCGCCCGCCTCGTCGCCGAAGCCTTCTCCAACGGCACGAACGCCCCGTACATGGGCATCCGGATGAAGTGCATGGAGTCCAACGTCCGCGACCGCGGCATCCGGACCACCGACATCTTCCTCTCCGGCCTGCTCGCCCACGGCGGCCTGCCCGAGGGCCTGGTCCTGACCCTGCCCAAGGTCACCTACCCCGAGCAGGTCACGGCCTTCGTGCAGCTGCTGGAGGCCTTCGAGACCGCCCGCGGCCTGCGCCCGGGCCGGATCGGCTTCGAGATCCAGATCGAGACCAGCCAGTCCATCCTGGCCTCCGACGGCACCGCCGCGGTCGCCCGGATGATCGAGGCCTCCAAGGGCCGCGCCACCGGCCTGCACTACGGCACCTTCGACTACAGCGCCTGCGTCGGCGTCTCCGCCGCGTACCAGTCGAGCGACCACCCGGCCGCCGACCACGCCAAGGCGATCATGCAGGTCGCGGCCGCCGGCACCGGCGTGCGCGTCTCCGACGGCTCGACCAACGTCCTGCCGATCGGCACCACCGAGCACGTCCACGAGGCCTGGAAGCTGCACTACGGCCTCACCCGCCGCGCCCTGGCCCGTGCCTACTACCAGGGCTGGGACATGCACCCGGCGCACCTGCCGACCCGCTACGCGGCCGTCTTCGTCTTCTACCGCGAGGGCCTCGAAACCGCCGCCGCGCGCCTGAAGGCGTACGTCGCCAAGATCGAGGGCGACGTCATGGACGAGCCCGCCACCGCGAAGGCCCTGGCCGGCTACCTGGTCCGCGGCCTGGACTGCGGCGCCGTCGGCGCCGACGAGGTCACCGCCCTGACCGGCCTGACCCGCGCGGAGCTCGACGCCTTCGCCATCCCGCGCCGCTCGGCGACGCTGACGGCCACCGCCTGAGGCGAGTAGCCCCCGTACGAGGCCCGGCCGGTCTGCCCCCGGCCGGGCCTTCGGCGTACCCGGAGCTGCTCAGCAGACCGGTGGGAGCTCGCCCGAGCCGCGGGGGATCAGGCGGGTGGGGAGTTCGATGCGGGCCGGGGGGAGGTCGGCGCCCGCCAGGCGCTGGAAGAGGCGGTCCGTGGCCACCCGGCCCAGGGCCGCGGCGTCCTGGGCGATGACCGTGATGCCCGGGTTCAGCAGATCGGCGAGTTCGAAGTCGTCGAAGCCGACCAGGGCCACCGGGCGGGGCAGGGACGCGAGGACGCGCACGGCCGTGACCGTCACGCGGTTGTTGCCCGCGAAGAGGGCCGTGACCGGCTCCGGGCCGGACAGCATCGCCCGGGCGGCGGCCGAGACGCGCTCCGGTGCCGTCGTGCCGAGGGAGACCCAGGCCCCGTCGACCGGCAGGCCGGCGTCCGCCATGGCCGCGCGGTAGCCCCGCAGCCGCTCGGTCGCCGTGTGGATGTGCGGCTGGTCGCCGATGAAGCCGATCCGGCGGTGGCCGCCCGCGATCAGGTGCGCCACCCCGGTCACGGCGCCCCCGAAGCTGTCGGACAGCACCACGTCCGCGTCGATCCGGCCCGCCGGGCGGTCCACGAACACCGTGGCCACCCCGGCCCGGATCTCCGGCTCCAGGTAGCGGTGGTCGTCCCCGGCCGGGATCACCACGAGCCCGTCCACCCGGCGGGCGCACAGCGCGAGCGCCAACTCCCGCTCGCGCTCCGGGTCCTCGTCGCTGGAGCCGTTGATGAGCAGGGCGCCGTGGGCGCGGGCCACCTCTTCCACGGCCCGGTTGAGCGGCCCGTAGAAGGGGTCGGAGAGGTCCTCCAGGACCAGGCCGACGGTGGCGGTGCGCCCCTTGCGCAGCACCCGCGCGCTGTCGTTGCGGCGGAAACCGAGCGCGTCGATGGCCTCCTGGACCCGCCTCTCGGTGTCCGGGGTGACCCCCGGCTCCCCGTTGACCACGCGTGACACCGTTTTGAGGCCCACGCCGGCCCGGGCCGCCACGTCCTTCATGGTCGGCCGGTTGCCGTAGCGGGGCTCGGGCGGGCGGCGGGTGTGCGGCACGGTGTCGGACCTCCAGGGGGACGGGCGCTGCGGCGGTGCGGGCCCGGCGCTGCGGACAGGCCCCTGACCTTGAGGATAAGCACTCGGCGGAGCGCCGGGGTTTCCGTGGCAGGGTGGTGCGGGCAAGCCACTGGGGGCATCGGGAGAGGGGTAGACGTGATTGTCTGGATCAACGGCACCTTCGGCGCCGGGAAGAGCAGCACAGCGCGCGAGCTGACCGGCCTCCTGCCGGAGAGCACCTTGTTCGACCCGGAGTTCATCGGTGACGCGCTGCGCGTGCTGTTGCCGCGCAAACGCCTCGCGGAGGTGTCCGACTACCAGGACCTGCCGAGTTGGCGGCGGCTCGTCGTGGACACGGCGGCGGCGATGCTCGCGGAACTGGGCGGGGTGCTGGTGGTCCCCATGACGCTGCTGCGGCAGGAATACCGCGACGAGATCTTCGGCGGGCTGGCGGCGCGCAGGATCGCGGTGCGGCACGTCCTGCTCGCCCCGGGGGAAACGATCCTTCGGGAGCGGATCGCGACTCGGGAGGAGCCCGGGGCGGCGGCGGACGTGGACCTGCGGGTGCGGCAGTGGGCCTACGACCACATCCCGGCCTACCAGCACGCGCTGGGCTGGCTCGCGGCCGACGCGCACGTCATCGACAACGGGACCCTGACCGTACGGGAGACGGCCGAGCGGATCGCCGAGGCCGTACGCACCGACACGGCACGGGTCTGCGACATCGTGCAGACCCCGCAGCCGACGCGCGAGACGGTCGCGGCCGGGGTGCTGCTCTTCGACGACGCGGACCGGGTGCTTCTGGTGGACCCGACGTACAAACCGGGGTGGGAGTTCCCCGGCGGGGTCGTCGAGGCCGGGGAGGCACCGGCGTGCGCGGGGGTACGGGAGGTCGAGGAGGAACTCGGGCTCGTACTGGAGCGCCTCCCGGAGCTCCTGGTCGTGGACTGGGAGCCGCCGGGCCCCCCGGCGGGCTACGGCGGCCTGCGGCTGCTGTTCGACGGGGGCCGGCTGTCGGCGGCGCAGATCGGGCGGCTGCGGCTGCCCGGACCGGAGCTGCGGGCCTGGCGGTTCGTGACGGAGGAGGAGGCGGCGGACCTGCTGCCGCAGGTGCGCTACGAGAGGCTCCGGTGGGCCCTGCGGGCGCGCGAACGGGGCCGGGCGGCGTACCTGGAGGCGGGCCGGGCGGTGCCGTAGCAGGGCGCGGGCGCCAGGGCGCGGGGCGGGAGCACGAGGGCCGGGGCGCGGGCGCGGGGGCGGGAGCGTGAGGGACGGGGGCCGGGGAGCGGCCGGGGGCGGGTCGACCCCGGCCCGGCCCCTTGTCCGGATCAGGCGGTCGGGTCCGCTGCCGCTCGTGCTGCCGCCAGGAGGGTGGCCGCGGTGTCCGAGGTCACGGGGTCGCCGTGGCCGAAGCAGGCGACCGAAGGGGCCAGCGCGGCGAGGTGGAGCATCGACTCGACGGCCCGGGCGCGGTCCACGTTGAAGACGCCGAGCATCACCTGGCCGACACCGGCGACGCAGTCGCCCGTGAACAGCACGCCGTGCCGCGGGAGATGGACGCCGATGCTGCCCGGGGTGTGGCCCGGAGCGTGGACGACGACCGCGCCGTCGCCGAAGGGGAGTGCATCGCCGTCCTTCAGCTCCCTGTCCACCCGGGTCGGCGGGGCCTCGGGAACCGTCAGGCCGTGTGCGTACAGCGGGAGTTCCCAGTCCAGCAGTACCGGCTCCGGGACCGGCCGCTCGCCGCGGATCACCGGCGCGTCGAGCGCGTGGGCCAGCACCTCCGCGCCCCAGCGCGCGGCGAGTTCGCCCGCCGCTCCGACGTGGTCGCGGTGGCAGTGGGTCAGGACGATCCGCTCCAGCCGCTCCGGCAGCAGCCCGAGGGAACGTATCGCCCCTTCGATCGCGTCCGCCGAACCGGCGTGGCCCGCGTCGATCAGAGTCAGGGAGTCACCGTCGCGCCAGAGGTAGGCCTGGCCGATGGGGAAGCGGAGCATGTGGAGGCGGTCGGGAACGACTTCTACGAGATCCATCACCCGAACGTACGGGGACGAACCACGCCGCCGGCGGAGGTTGCGCCGGTGGCGTGGTTCGCCCGTAGCAGAGCGTTCGGGGAACCGCCCGCGACACCGTCAGGCGCGCTTGGACTCCGCGTAGTTGAGGAGGAACAGCGCCTCCGTGACCGACAGGCGCTCCAGCTCCTCCGGGGAAACGCTCTCGTTCACCGCGTGGATCTGCGCCTCCGGCTCGCTCAGGCCGATGAGCAGCATCTCCGCGTCCGGGTACAGCTCGGTCAGCGTGTTGCACAGGGGAATGGAGCCGCCCATGCCGCTGATCTGCATCTCCTGGCCCGGGTAGGCCACCTTCATGGCCTGCGCCATCGAGGCGTACGCGGGGCTGGTCGTGTCCGCCTGGAACGGCTGTCCCTGGCCGACGACTTCGAGCTCCAGGCGGGCCTTCCACGGGGTGTGCGCCACCAGGTGGGCCTCCAGCAGCTTGATCGCCTCCGCCGTGTCCACGCCCGGCGGCACCCTCAGGCTCACCAGCGCGCCCGCGCTCGCGTGCACCGAGGGGGTGGCACTGGCCAGCGGCGGGGAGTCGATGGCCAGCACGGTGACGGCCGGCCGGGCCCACAGCCGGTCCGCGATCGTGCCCTCGCCGATCAGCTCGACCCCGTCGAGCACCTTCGCGTCGGAGCGGTAGTCCGACTCCGGGTACTGGAGCCCCTCCCACACACCGTCCGAAGCCAGCCCGTCCACCGTGGTCGAGCCGTCCGGCGCGCGCAGGGAGGCCAGCAGCTGGATCAGGGCGGCCATCGCGTCGGGGGCGGCCCCGCCGAACATGCCGGAGTGCAGGTTGCCGCCCAGGGTGTCGATCTTGACCTTCAGCAGGCACATGCCGCGCAGGGTCGCGGTGACCGTCGGCAGGCCCGTACGGAAGTTGCCCGCGTCGCCGATCACGACGGCGTCGGCGGCCAGCAGTTCGGGGTGGGCCGTCGCGTACTGCTGGAGACCGCCGGTGCCCTGCTCCTCCGAACCCTCGACGATCACCTTCACGTTCACCGGGACGCCGCCGTTGGCCTTCAGGGCGCGCAGCGCGAGCAGGTGCAGGATGAACCCGCCCTTGCAGTCGGCGGTGCCGCGCCCGTACCAGCGGCCGTTCCGCTCGGTCAGCTCGAAGGCGGGGGAGATCCAGGCCGCGTCGTCCAGCGGGGGCTGCACGTCGTAGTGCGCGTACAGCAGGACGGTCGGGGCGTCCGCCGGGCCGGGCAGGAACCCGTACACCGACTGGGTGCCGTCGGGGGTGTCGAGCAGCGCCACGTCCTGGAAGCCCTCGGTGCGCAGCGCGTCGGCCACCCAGTTCGCGGCGGCCTGGCTCTCGCTCTGGGGGAAATGGGCCCAGTCCGCCACCGACTGGAAAGCCACCAGCTCGGACAGCTCCTGCTTGGCGCGGGGCATCAGCGAGGCGACGGTCTCGGCGATCGGATGAGACGGCATGGGCACGCTCCTCTTGGGTGCGACGTTGGTGTACGTGTACGGGTTACGTATACGCCTCCCGCATGCGCGGGGTGTGCGTATGCGGGCTACGGCAAAAGACTCTTCCGATCCTCGCACAACGGGGCAGTCGATCTCGCGCCGTAGGATTTCCCCGGCATCGGAGCAACGGCATGAACCGCATGATCAGGAGCAGCAGCACATCGTGAGCAGCGACGAGAGCGACAGCGGCGACGTACGCGACGCGGCGGCAGGACAGACCGCTCAGGGGGCGGACGCGCAGACGGCCGGGGCGACCGGCGAGGTGTGGGACGTGGTCGTGGTCGGGGCGGGGCCGGCCGGGTCCTCGGCCGCGCACGCGGCGGCCGCCGCCGGGCGGCGCGTTCTGCTGTTGGAGAAGGCGGAACTGCCCCGGTACAAGACCTGTGGCGGAGGCATCATCGGCCCCTCGCGCGATGCGCTGCCGCCGGGTTTCGTGCTCCCCTTCAAGGACCGCGTCCACGCGGTCACCTTTTCCCTGGACGGGAAGTACCCCCGGACCAGGCGCTCCAAGCAGATGTTGTTCGGGCTGATCAACCGGCCCGAGTTCGACGCGGCGCTGGTCGCCGAGGCGGAGAAGGCCGGCGCCACGGTCCGTACGGGTACGGCCGTCGCGCGGGTGGAACAGCACGGGGCGTCCGTGCCCGACCGGCGCACCGTCGCGGTGGTCCTCGCCGACGGCGAGACCGTGCTGGCCCGGGCCGTGGTCGGCGCGGACGGCAGCGCGAGCCGGATCGGCGCGCACGTCGGCGTCGAGATGGACCAGGTCGACCTCGGCCTGGAAGCGGAGATCCCCGTCCCGGAGACGGTCGCCGCGGACTGGAAGGGCCGGGTCCTCATCGACTGGGGGCCGCTGCCCGGCAGCTACGGCTGGGTCTTCCCCAAGGGCGACACCCTCACCGTCGGCGTCATCTCGGCGAAGGGCGAGGGCGCCGCCACCAAGCGGTACCTGGACGACTTCATCGCCCGGCTGGGCCTGTCCGGCTTCGAACCGGCCCTCTCCTCCGGGCACTTGACCCGCTGCCGGAAGCCCGGATCGCCGCTTTCGCGCGGGCGGGTCCTGGTCGCGGGCGACGCGGCCGGACTGCTGGAGCCGTGGACCCGGGAGGGAATCTCCTTCGCGCTGCGCTCGGGGCGGCTCGCCGGGGAGTGGGCCGTGAAGATCTCCGAGGCGCAGGACGCCGTGGACGCGCGCCGCCAGGCCCTCAACTACGCCTTCGCCGTCAAGGCAGGGCTGGGCGTGGAGATGGGCGTCGGCAAGCGGATGCTGGAACTCTTCGAGGCCAAGCCGGGCCTGCTGCACGCGGCGATCACCGGCTTCCGGCCGGCCTGGCTGGCCTTCGCGCGGATCGCGCGGGGGTCGCTGACGCTGGCCGAGATGGTGCGTACGTACCCGCTGGCGCGCAAGGCGCTGCACGTGCTGGATGCGCGACAGGCGCGGAGCCGGGGCGCGGGGCCGGGCGGGGCCGGCATCGAGTCCGGGTCGGAGTCGGAGTCGGGTTCCGGGTCCGGGTCCGGCTCCGAGGAGCTGGGCGGAGCCCAGGGAGGGGCCAAGGGCTGAGTCCGGGTCCGTTCCCGGGCTGAAGTCGCCGTCCCCGGTGGGAGAACGGCGGCGTCGAAGTGCGGAGTGTGGCGGTCTTGCCGGTATGCCGGTGAGGCCGCCGCCGCGTTTTCGGGGGTGGGTGGTCAGGGGTGGGTGGTCAGGGGGTGAGCGTGATGCGGAAGACCGGGTGGTCGGGGGCGGCGGCCCGGAGTTCGGGCTCGGAGGACTTTGCCGTGACCCCGTTGAAGAACCGGTTGACCTCCCAGCCCCACTTCTTCAGGTAGCCACGCAGCACGACGGCCTGCTCGGTGGGGTCGGTGATCTCGGTGACGGTGAAGGTCTGCACCGTGCGGCCCAGACGGAGTTCGCCGCCGCCCGCGGCGCGCATGTTGCGGACCCACTGGGAGTGGCCGCGGGCGGAGACCAGGTACTGGGTGCCGTCCTGGTGGTACGGGTTCACCGGGATCCGCTGCATCATGCCGGAGGTGCGGCCGCGCACCGACAGCTCGGCCGTTCCGGCCAGGCTCATGCCCAGGCGGGCGAGCTTGCCGATGAGGGCGTTGAAGCGGATCCCGAGCGGGCCGGCCTGGACGTAGTACGGCTTGGGCGCGTTCATGGTGGCCTCCGAGGCATTTGGGAGAGCACTGCTCTCGCTTGAGAACAGTGTGCACGGATCGCCGCTCCAAAACAAGAGCAGTGCTCTCTAAATGGAGCGTCGCTCTCGTCGGTGGGCAGTGCTCTGTCCGCGTGGCAGACTGACCCCCATGAGCACCGTGCGAGGGGCGAGGGAACGAGCCCGCATCGAAGTCACCGCCGCCATCAAGGACGAGGCGCGCCGCGCACTCGCGGCGGAGGGCGCAGCCAAGCTCTCGCTGCGCGCCGTCGCCCGCGAGCTGGGCATGGTCTCCTCCGCCCTCTACCGCTACTTCCCCAGCCGCGACGAGCTCCTCACGGCCCTCATCGTCGACGCCTACAACAGCGTCGGCGCCGCCGCCGAGGCCGCCGACTCCCGCTCGCTCGCCGCGGGCGGCACCCCCCGCGCCCGCTGGGCCGCGGTCTGCGCGGCCGTCCGCGCCTGGGCGCTGGAGCACCCGCACGAGTACGCCCTCATCTACGGCTCGCCCGTCCCCGGCTACACCGCCCCGCTCGACACCGTCGGCCCCGCCTCCCGCGTGGGCAACGCCCTCATCGGCATCGTGCGCGCCGCCTACGAGGGCCGCGGCATCGCCCTCCCGCCGCTCCCCGCCGAGCTGCGCCCCGAGGCCGCCCGCATGGCCGCGGACTTCGCCGAAGGACTGCCCCCCGAGGCCGCGGCAGCCCTGGTCGCCGCCTGGGCGCAGCTCGTCGGGCTGATCTCCTTCGAGCTGTTCGGCCAGTTCAACCGGGTCGTCGAGGACCGCGACACCTTCTTCGCGCACGCCGCCGGACAGCTGGCGCAGGGGGTCGGACTGCCCGCCGTATAGGGCCGGGCCGGGCCACGCAGGGCCGGGTCGGCGGGGGCCGGGGAAAGTTCGCTTGTCAGTTCCTCCTACGGAAGCAGGGGATTCGGCCCTGGTGCGCCCAGCGGCCCGTCTAGTGTTCCTCGGGCCGGGGTCGGGTCCTGTCCCGGTTGCCGTTCCCGGCGCCCGGCCACCGCCCCGGCGCCGTCCTGCCGTCGCCCCGCCGCCGCCCCGAGGAGCCGTCATGACCCGCGCCGCGAAGGCCGTTTACGCCGTCCTGGCCACCCTCTTACTCGCCGCGCCGGCGCCGGCCGTCACCGCGTCGGCGAGTTCGGAGCCGAGCCGCGCCCAGGCCCGGGACCGCACCCCGGCTCTCGCCCCGGCCCCGAGCCCCGCGGTGAGACCGACGCCCCGGGCGGCCGGCGTACGGGGCCTGGAGATAGCCGTCCCGGCCTACGTCTGGGCCGACGACCCGATGCTCGCCGATCTCACCGCCACCAGCCCGGCCGCCTCGGTCGTGGTCCTCAACCCGGGCAACGGCGACTCCCCGTTCGACGCCCCCTGGCAGGCCCGCGCCGACGTCCTGCGCACCGGCACCACCGCCACCGGCGAGAAGACCAAGGTGCTGGGCTACGTCCACACCGACCACGGCAACCGCGACATCGCGGCCGTGAAGGCCTCCGTGGACAACTACCTCAAGACTCCCGACGGCCGCCTCCACGTGGACGGCATCTTCTTCGACGTGGTCAGCCGCGACTGCGGTCCGGCCAACGCCACCCGCGACCACTACGCGGAGCTCCGCCGCTACGTGCAGGACACCATGGAAGCCGTGGCCCCCGGCACGTCGGACCTGGTCGTCAACAACCCCGGTACGGCCATTGCCGACTGCTACCTGGAGCCCGGCCGCCGCACCGCCGACGTCTTCGTCACCTTCGAGGACACGTACGCGGCCCACACGGGCGCTGGCTGGCTCGGCGGCAACGTCTTCAACGCACTCACCGGATACCGCTCCGGCGCCGAACTCGACCCGAGCGGCACCGCGTTCTGGCACCTCGTACACGACGTCCCGGACGCCTCCGCGATGCGCGCGACGCTCCGCACGGCCTTCGAACGCGGCGCGGGCTACGCCTACGCCACCAGCGCGCAGATGCCGAACCCCTGGGACGCCCAGCCCGGTTGGAAGTACCGCGCCCAGACCTCGTACGCCTCAACCCTGGGCTGAGCCGCGCTCCGTCCGCCCGACCGCGGTGATCTCGACGGTCCGGCCGTCGGGGTCCACGAGCCGGTGGCGCCCCGGGGCGAGCGGCGGACGCGCCGCGGACGCGTCCACGGCCAGCCCCAGCCGCAGGACGCCCGTGAGGCGGTCGTCGCCGGCGGGATAGAGCTCGAGGACCATGCCGTCCGGGAGGACGGCCGCGTAGTGGTCCGGCCCGCGGCCGTGGCGTTCCGCGGTGAACGCCAGGCCGAGGTCCGCGTAGAACCGGCGGCAGTCCTCCAACTGCGGCGTGTACAGCACCAGGAGCGAGACCCGGGCCGTGGACGCCCGTCCTTCACCGTCGGGGACGGCGACGCTCTCCGTCGGCGGGGCGGGCCGTACGGCCGGGGAATCCATGCGGCCCACTCCAGAAGCGCTCGGGGCCCTATCGGCCGTCGTTCTCGGGGCGGCGGGCGAAGCGCCACAGGACGTGGGTGATCCGGAGGAGGAACACCGTCGCGGCCAGGGCGCCGCCCACCGTCGCCAGGATCCGGCCGGTCGTGGGGGAGAGGTCGAAGGCCAGGGCGGGGGCGTACAGTGCCGCGAAGACCAGTCCGGCCGCGAAAACGCCACTGACGAAGGCGTACGCGATCTCGATGGTGATCGCGTCCCGGTCGGCCTGACTGCGTCGGTCCATGGGCGCAGTCTCGCCGCCCGAGCCGCGTCCCGACAAGGGCGCCCCCGGCGTTTCGGCATGCCAGGGGGTCAGATTCCGGCCTTGTCCGCCCAGAGCCGGGCCAGTTCCGCGTCGCCCGTCACGCCCGGTCCGGTGAGTGGCCGCCGGTTCCACAGGGCCGAGTAGAGCCAGGAGGCCTCGCCCGTCAGCGTGCAGTCCGCCTCCGCGTCGACCGTGCCGTAGGCGTCTCCACGTACCGTGCGCGCCGGCTCCTGAGACAGGTGTACGGTCCACACCGCGCCCGTGTCGCAGGCCCGTACCCGCATCACCCGCGGCTCCGCGGTCCGGACCCGGCTCCGCGGCCGTGCGTGGAACCCGGTCAGCAGCTCGTCCACCCCGTCCTCCGCGAAGCCGGGGTCCACCGGCCCGAAGGGCACGCCCAGCGCGGCTTCCGCGTCCATCCGGTGCACGGTGGTCTCGTGCGCCTGGCGCCGCGCCCAGAAGGCCAGCGGCGAAGGCGGCGCGGTCGGCAGGAAGGTCCAGCAGTGCACCTCGGCCGATGACCCGGAAAGGGTCCGTACCAGCGTCGCGTGGCCCTCGCGGAACCAGGCCAGCAGTTCGGAGCCCACCAGCTCCGGCGCGTCCGAGAACGGCGCCCGCTCGGTCAGACCCTGTGCAACGTACCCGGTGGCCCACCGGTGCACGGAGCCCGTGTGGCGCAGCAGATCGGCGACCCGCCACTGCGGACAGGTGGGCACCAGGGCATCCGTACCGGCCCGTTCGGCGACGTCGGCGAGCTGCTCGCCCTCGCGGGCCAGGGTCTGCACGTACCCGGTGATCTCCATGTCAGGAGTCTGGCAGCCGTCCGCGGGGACGGACAACGAAGGATGATGGGGTCACGGAGGAGGTGGCGGAGGTCGTGGAGCACCCGGACACGGAGCACTCGGACGGCGAGCTCTTCCCGCGAGAGCGGGCCGAGATCGTGCCCGGGGCCGTGCACGTGCCCGATTGGCTGGGGCCCGGGCGGCAACGGGAGCTGGTGGAGGCCTGCCGGGAATGGGCCCGGCCGCCCGCCGGGCTGCGTACGGTGCGCACGCCGGGCGGGGGGACGATGAGCGCCCGGCAGGTGTGCCTGGGGCTGCACTGGTACCCGTACGGATACGCGCCCACCGCCGTCGACGGGGACGGCGGGCCGGTCAAGGCGATGCCCGACTGGCTCGCACGGCTGGGACGCAGCGCCGTGGCCGCCGCGTACGGGCAGGATCCGGATCCGGGCGTCGCGTACGACATCGCCTTGGTCAACTTCTACGAGGGCGACTCCCGCATGGGCATGCACCGGGACGCCGAGGAGCGCTCGGAAGCCCCGGTGGTCTCGTTGAGCCTGGGTGATTCCTGCCTCTTCCGCTTCGGCAACACCGCCTCGCGCGGGCGTCCGTATCGGGACGTTGAGCTGCGCAGCGGGGATCTGTTCGTCTTCGGCGGGCCCGTCCGACGGGCCTTTCACGGGGTGCCGAAAGTCCTGCCCGGCACCGCTCCGCCGGGCCTTGGGCTGACCGGGCGGCTGAACATCACGCTCCGGGTCGGAGGGCTCGGCTAGCGGGCGGCGTCCTCGACCCTCCGATCATGCGAGGATCGCTGTCATGAACGGCAACGGGGCCCCGCGGCGGGTGGGGGATGTGACCACGGTGTCCGCTGGGACGGACGGGATGGGCGGGACGGACAGAGCGGAAGGGACGGGCGGGGTCGAAGGGGCCGGCACGGCCGAGGGATCCGACAGGGCCTCGACCTCGGCGTCGGCGTCGGCCTCCGCTTCGGCCTCCGCGTCCGCGGCAGCCGGCTCCGCACGGACCAAGCTGGAGCGGGGCCGCGGCGCGCTCGGGCCGGCGCTGGAGCTCGTCCACACCGGCCGGGCCCCGACGCGCGCGGTCCTGACGGCGGAGCTCGGTGTCACCCGCGCCACCGCCGGAGCCGTCGCCGCCGAGCTGGAGGCGCTCGGCCTGATCCGCGTGGACTCCCGCCCCGGCGGGGCCGGCGGAACCCAGGGCCGCCCCTCGCACCGGCTCTCCGTGGACGAGAACGGCCCGGTGGCCCTGGCCGCGCAGGTGCACTCGGACGGGTTCCGGGCCGCCCTGGTCGGGCTCGGCGGCCGGATCGTCGCCACGGCTCCCGGAAGGGTGCCCGTGTCGGCCGACCCGGCGCAGGTCCTCCGCGCGGTCGTCGAAGCCGGGGCCGCGTTGCTCGCGCAGACCGGCCGTCGGTGCATCGGCGCCGGCCTCGCGGTGCCCTCGGCGGTCGCGGAGCCGGAGGGCACGGCGCTGAACCCGCTGCACCTGGCCTGGCCCGCCGGTTCCCCCGTGCGGGCCATCTTCGCCGACTGCGTGAAGGAGGCCGGCATCGACGGCCCGGCGCTGACCGGCAACGACGTGAACCTCGCCGCGCTCGCCGAGCACCGGCACGGCGCGGGCCGCAGCGCGCAGCACCTGCTGTGCGTGGCCACCGGGCACCGCGGGGTCGGCGGGGCGCTGGTCCTGGACGGCCGTCTGCACAGCGGGAGTTCGGGCCTGGCCCTGGAGGTCGGCCACCTCACCGTGAACCCCGAGGGGCGCGCCTGCCACTGCGGCAGCCGCGGCTGCCTCGACGTGGAGGCCGACCCGCTGGCCTTCCTCACCGCCGCCGGGCGCACCCCGGGCCCCGAGGTGTCCCTGCTCCAGCAGGCCCGTGACCTGCTCCGCGAGGAGTCGGCGGACCCGGGGGTGCGGGCCGCCACCGAGGAGCTCATCGACCGGCTCGGCCTGGGCCTCGCCGGCCTGGTCAACATCCTGAACCCGGACCGGATCATCCTGGGCGGACTGCACCGCGAGCTGCTCTACGCCGACCCCGAGCGGCTGCGCGCGGTGGTCGCGGACCGCAGCCTGTGGGGCCGCAGCGGCGGCGTGCCGATCCTGCCGTGCACGCTCGACCACAACAGCCTGGTCGGCGCCGCCGAGCTGGCGTGGCAGCCGGTGCTGGACGACCCCCTCGGGACCCTGGGCACGGCGGCCTGACTTCAGGCCTCGACGACCCCTCCGGGCGGCTGCCGCGGCCGGAGGCTACCCGGGCCGGGCGCCGACCGAGGCGGTCACCGACAGGCCGGCGGAGACCGGCTCGGGGGGTGCGGCGACGGGCGGGGCCGGCGCGGGACCCCGTACGGGCTTCTTCTCGGGCAGGAGCGCCGGCCGCTCGGCCAGGAGCACCGGGTGGCGTTCCGGGGCGGCCGGGCCGGGGGCGGCGCGCAGGGAGAACCACACCACCTTGCCCGGGCAGTCCTCCTGCTGCCGGG
The DNA here is from genome assembly GCF_045822005.1 of Streptomyces stoeckheimensis. Lineage (NCBI taxonomy): Bacteria > Bacillati > Actinomycetota > Actinomycetes > Kitasatosporales > Streptomycetaceae > Streptomyces > Streptomyces stoeckheimensis. The sequence goes on from NZ_CP169550.1 coordinate 7,802,120, forward strand.
CCCCCCACGCCTCGCTGAGGGCCTCCACGAGCGCGAGCCCGCGGCCGGAGGTCTCCAGGGCGTCGACCGGTGATGTGCCCGCGGGGCGGGCGGCCCCGGACGCCTCGGCGGTCCCGGAGTGCCGGAGCATCGGGAGGCGGGGGTCGCTGTCGTAGACGGAGACGGTCAGCCGGCCGAGGCGGAGTTCGATCTCGACGGTGCACGTCTTGTCCGGCTGCGCATGGCGGTGGACGTTGCTGAGCAGCTCCGTCACACCGAGCGCAGCCCGGTCTATGAGCGGATCGAGCTGCCAGTGGCGCAGTTGCGCTGAAACGATTCGGCGGATCTGTCCGATCCGCAAGGGCAGGGCCTGCAGTTCGACGACGCAGTGCCTGCGGGAATGACTGATCACGGCTGCGACTCCCCGACATCAGTGTTACGGGTGCTGCACCCTCGGTGACGCCTCCCCAGGGTCACCCACTGTGGGCCGGTGTGCAACCGAACGCGACCGAAAGGCATCCGCATGGATACCCAAAGTGACCGTTTGTGCAGGTGAGGGGGGTACATTGCGAAAGCGGACGGAGCAAGGCGAATCGGCGCCGGGCCGGCCGAGGGCTCGGGGACATCGGGACATCGGGACATCAGGACATATGAAGGAGCACGGCGCATGAGCACCACCGGGACGACCGCCACGACCATCGACGTCGACCGCAGCGACGCGGATTACCGCGCGTGGCTGAAAGAGGCCGTCCGCAAGGTTCAGGCGGACGCGAACCGCTCGGCCGACACCCACCTGCTGCGCTTCCCGCTCCCCGAGGCCTGGGGCATCGACCTCTACCTCAAGGACGAGTCCACCCACCCGACGGGCTCCCTCAAGCACCGCCTCGCCCGCTCCCTGTTCCTCTACGCCCTCTGCAACGGCTGGATCCGCCCCGGCCGCCCCGTCATCGAGGCCTCGTCCGGTTCCACCGCCGTCTCGGAGGCGTACTTCGCCAAGCTGATCGGCGTCCCGTTCATCGCCGTCATGCCGCGGACGACGAGCCCCGAGAAGTGCCGGCTCATCGAGTTCCACGGCGGCGAGTGTCACTTCGTCGACGACTCGATGAAGATGTACGAGGAGTCGGCCGAGCTGGCCGCCCGCACCGGCGGCCACTACATGGACCAGTTCACGTACGCGGAGCGGGCGACGGACTGGCGCGGCAACAACAACATCGCCGAATCGATGTACCAGCAGCTGCGGTTGGAGCGTTACCCCGAGCCCGCCTGGATCGTGGCCACGGCCGGCACCGGCGGCACCTCCGCGACGATCGCCCGCTACGTGCACTACATGCAGCACGACACCCGCATCTGCGTCCCGGACCCGGAGAACTCCTGCTTCTTCGACGGCTGGACCCGCAACGACCCGCACGCGACGAGCGATTGCGGCTCGCGCATCGAGGGCATCGGCCGGCCCCGGATGGAGCCGAGCTTCGTCCCCGGTGCCATCGACCGGATGATGCGCGTCCCGGACGCCGCGAGCGTCGCCGCGTGCCGTGCGCTGGAGCGGGTGATCGGCCGCAAGGCCGGCGGCTCCACCGGTACCGGGGTGTGGAGCGCGCTGAAGATCATCTCGGAGATGGTGGCGGAGGGCCGCACGGGCAGTGTCGTGACCCTGCTCTGCGACGGGGGCGAGCGCTACCTCGACAAGTACTACTCCGACGCGTGGCTGGCGGAGCAGGGGCTCGACATCACCCCGTACGCGCGGACGCTCGACACCATGCTGGCCACCGGCGTGTGGAGCGAACCCGTCGGCTGAAACGTTTCCCTGTCCGGGACCGGCGTCGCTGGCTACGCTGTGCTGACTTCGGGCGCGGGGCGGGCAGTGCGGGGCGGGGAGCGATGGCGGAGAACGCGGGCAGCGGCGGCGGCAGCGGCGGCGACGGTTCCGGGAGCGGCAGCGGTACGAGTGGCGAAGGCGCGGCCGGCACAGGGCCGTTGACCTGTCCCCGGTGCGGCCGGGAGGACCAGGTGCTCGGCGTGTCCGCCGCGTACCTGCGCTCCAAGGCGAAGATGCGGGTGGAGCGCGGTGGCGGCGAGGACGACAGCGTCACGACCCGCGAGGAGAACTCGGCGCTGGCCAAGGCCCTCGCGGTCGCTCCCGACGAGCCGGACAACGGCACCGCGGGCTGCCTCGGCGTGCTGCTCATTCTCGCCTCGATCGGCGCCTTCGTCTGGAGTGCGATCGAGGGGAAGTGGTTCGAGGACGGCAGTACGTTCCCGCGCCTCTACGGGACCGACGGCGGCGGCCCCTTCGCGGTCGACCCACCCGCGACCTATCTCGTCTGGATCGGTGCGGCCCTGCTGCTCGTCGGCATCGTCCTCCTCGCCCTCTCGGGCCGGGCCGTACGGGCCTGGCGCCGCCGGACCGAACCGGGCCGGGTGGCCGCCGACCGCGTCTGGGCGGACGGCTGGTACTGCGGCCGTTGCGGCACGGTCCACTTCGCGGGCGAACGGGCCCTGACCCTGCAGGAGTTCCGGACCCGCGTCTGGTCGGCGGGCGGCTACGGGGACCTGGCGATGCGGCACCCCGCGGTCTGAAGCGGTGACGGGCCCGTGGCGGGGAAACCCGTGGGCACGGCGGCGCCGGCTGCTTACGCTGTGCGGACTTCGAGCACGACGCGCCTCGGGGGGAACCGCGGCGGGCATCGAGTGCAACAGGCCGGAGCGGGACTCGGGGGCGGGCGCGCCCCGTGCGTGCCCCACTTCCGTCGGTCCGACCAACTGCGGCCGGTCCAGGCGGTGTTCCACTTCGAAGGAGAGTCCGCGGCGCTGACGCTCCAGGAGTCCTACTGGTCCGCCCCCCGCCGCCGCTCCGCCAGCCGCAGGTCCAGCGTGCGGACCGCCGAGCGGAACGAGTGGCCGAGCCCCGGCCGGGCCGCGGTGAGGGCGAAGCGCACGGCGGTCGGGCCGTCCGCGGCGAAGGTCCACTGGACGTGGGTGCCGGAGCCGGAGGGGGTGAGGAGCCACTCCTCCAGCAGGGCCCGTATGCCGGGGGCGTTGGTCGTGTCGACCCGGTACGCGTAGCGCCGCTCCGGATCCGCGGCCATGATCGTTTCCTGGAACCGGATCCCGCCGGCCAGTTTGATCTCGCGCCCGGCGCCGCCGTGCGTGGGCCGGGCCAGGGTGACGGCCCGGAACCAGCTCGGCCAGCCCTCGACCTCCTCGGCCAGCGCCCGGTACACGTCCTCGGGAGCGGCCGTGGTCCGGCCGGCGAAGACCAGGCGGGTGGGGGCGACCTCGATGAAGTCCAGTCCTACGGGGCGGAGTCGGCGGGCCATGGCGGCACTCCCTCGGTTCGGCGAACGGACGGTGGCATCCGGCGGGCTGTCACCTTAGCTGTCGGTCCGTCAGTTGTCCGCCGTGGGGTCGGTCGGCGCGGGACAATGTCGTACATGCTTATCAGAGCAGCACACACCGGCGAGCTGTCCCTCCTGCAGGACATCGAGCGGGCCTCCGGTGAATGCTTCCGGACCATCGGCATGCCGGAGATCGCCGACGACGAGCCGCTTCCGCTGGAGGAACTCCTCGGCTACCGGCGGGCCGGCCTGGCCTGGGTCGCGGCCGAAGGCGCCGGGGCGGGCACCCCGGTGGCCTATCTCCTCGCCGACCGGGTCGACGGGAACCTCCACGTCGAGCAGGTGTCGGTGCATCCGCACTGCGCTCACCGCCGCATCGGACGGTCCCTGCTGGAACACCTCGCGGAGCGGGCCCGGGCGGAGGGCGCCGCCGCGCTGACCCTCACGACCTTCACCGACGTGCCGTGGAACGCCCCGTACTACTCCCGATGCGGATTCCGGACCCTGGACGAGAGCGGCCTCGGGCCCGGCCTGCGCGACATCCGCGACCGTGAGGCCGTGCACGGGCTCGACCGCTGGCCCCGGGTGTGCATGCGCCGCGACGTGTGAAGGCGCGTGCGGGGCCGGCGGTCGGCGGGGCCCGCGGTCAGGGTCACAGGTCCGGGAGGTCCGCCGGGTACAGCAGGGTGAGATCGTCCTTGCTCGGCTCCGACAGCTGCGCGACCCGCCCCGCGTGCCGCTCGACCATCGACTCGAAGGTCTGGCGTGCGGTGCGGCCGTTGCCGAAGGCGGGCCCCTTGGGCAGGTCGGTGAAGTACGTCAGCAGGGCGTCGGAGGTCTTCTCGCCGAGCAGGTACTCGTGCTCCTCGGCCTGCTGTTCCACGATCCGCAGCAGCTCCTCGGGCCCGTAGTCCCCGAAGGTGATGGTCCGGGAGAAACGGGAGGCCACCCCCGGGTTCACGGTGAGGAAGCGGTCCATCTCCTCCGTGTACCCGGCGACGATCACCACCACCGCGTCCCGGTGGTCCTCCATCAGCTTCACCAGGGTGTCGATCGCCTCGCGCCCGAAGTCACGGCCCGAATCCTCGGGCGCCAGCGCGTACGCCTCGTCGATGAACAGCACCCCGCCGCGCGCCCGGTCGAAGGCCTCCTGGGTGCGGATCGCGGTGGACCCGATGTGCTCGCCGACCAGGTCGACCCGGGACACCTCCACGAGGTGGCCGCGCTCCAGCACCCCGAGGGAGGCCAGGATCTCCCCGTACAACCGGGCCACAGTGGTCTTGCCGGTACCGGGGGAGCCGGTGAAGACCAGGTGGCGGCGGACCGAGGCGGCCTTGAGCCCCGCCTGTTGGCGGCGCCGGCCCACCTCGATCATGTCGGTGAGCGCACGGACCTCGCGCTTGACGCTGTCCAGTCCCACGAGCGCGTCGAGGTGCCCCAGCACCTCGACCGAACCACGGGCGGCGGGCTGCCCGGTGGTGCCGGAGTCCGGTTCGTCGGCCGGCCGCTGGGCCGGCACCCGCTCGGCCGTGCCCACCGCAGCGGGGCCCGGAGCCGCCGACACCGTACGGATCCCCGTACGGATCCCCGTACGCTCCCCATCCGCCCCCACGCCCGCACCGGACCCGGCGCCCGCGCCGGAGGGGGACCGGGCGGCGAGGCGCGGTCCGGACTCGTCGCTCGTGCAGTCCTCGGCGAGCGGGCCGTCCTCCGCGAACTCGTAGCCCCCGCGCGCACAGCGCTCGGTGTGGCAGCGGTGCAGGGAGGTGCGGCAGCCGTCGATGACGTGGAAACCGAAGCCCGCGCTGCCCGTGACCCGGCACGCCGTGAAGGTGCCGCGCCCACCGGCGGACACGTAGAAGCCGGCTTCGGCGGGGGAGGTGACCGTGCACCGCTCCAGCGCGGGATCCGCGCCCTTGGTGACGATCACGCCGGTCTGGACGGAGTCGATGGAGCAGTTGGCGAGGGTGCCGCCGCTGCCGTGATCGCGGAACCAGGCCCCCGTCGCCGCCTCCCGGATCCGGCAGTCGTCCAGCTGGGCCGTCGCCCCGTCGCTCACCGAGACGGCGGTGTTGCGCACTTGGGAGATGTCGCTGTCCACGACGTCCACGCGCGAACCCCGGTCCAGGACGAACAGCGCGTCCGGTACGTCGTGCACCCGGCAGGAGTCCAGCGAGACCCCGGCTCCGTCGCTGATCCAGACGGCCGGATAGTCGCCGGTGCTGTCGTGGATCTCGCAGGAGTCGGCGACGACGCGGGTACCCGGATCCCACACGGACAGACCGTTGCGGCCGAAACGGCGGACGCTGGTGCGGCTGAGCGTGAGCACCGAGCGGGAGCGCAGGTCCACCGCGTTCTCGGGGATGTCGTGGATGTCGCAGCCGGCGAGCGTGAGCACGGCGTCCGTGTCGAGGGTGACCCCGTCGGCCGAGGTGCGGTGGACCGCGCAGTCGGTGAGCACGGCCGTGGCCCGGGCGGCGATCTGCACGCCCGCGCCCTTGATCTCGTAGACCTCGCAGCCCAGCGCCTCCAGGCCCGAGCCGTCCCCGGTCACGGCGATGCCGGCGCCCGTGGCGTGGTGGATCCGGCAGCGCTCCAGCCGTGGGCGGCCACCGCCGCGCACCGAAACCCCGGTCTGGCCGGCGGCCACGACCTCGCAGTCGGCGAACACTCCGCCGCCGCCGTCCAGTACGGCGATCCCGATCCCGGCCGGATTCTCCACCGTGCAGCGCCGCACCAGCGGCCGCGCACCGCTCCCGCGGACCTCGATGCCGGCCGCCGACCGGGTGCTCACGCGCAGGTCGGTGAGTTCGGGGGAGCCGTCCTCGACGAGGAGCGCGGGCGCCGTGGGGTCCTGGCCCTCCAGGTGGAGGTCCTGGACGACGGCCGAAGCGCGGACGGTCAGCGCGACCCCGTCGAGCGGTGCGATCCGCACCGAACCCAGCGACCCCTCGGGGCCGCGCAGGGTCACGGCGTGGTGCAGCACCAGATTCTCCCGGTACGTGCCCGGCGCGATGGACAGGACGTCGCCGTCGCCCGCCACGGCCAGTGCGGCGGTCAGCGTCGGATAATCACCGGAGCGGCGACGCCACCGCGAGGAACCGCCGTGCGTCACCTGGACCGTGCCCTGAGCCATGGTGCTGTCGTGCCCCCACCCTCGTGTTCCGTAAGTCCGCCTGCCGGCCGGAGCTGCGGCTCCGGCGCTCCACCGTAGCGCGCGCGGGGCAGGTGAGTTGCCAGGTCAGCTGCCCGCATCCGCCCGGCCCCAGTCCGGCCCCGCCGCGGCCCACGCGCGGTCCAGCCGGATGTACCGCCGATGCATGAGCCTTCGTACGACCAGACGGCGAAGCGTCTCGACGAGCGCGGCGATGCCCAGGGCCGCCGCGAGCCCCGCCACGCCCGCGTGGAAACTGGCCGAGGAGGGGTCGAGGGGCTGTCCGACGAGCCGGCCGTGCGTATCGGTCCATATCCGGAATCGGTCGCCGGGATGCGGCGGCTCCTCCGCGGCCGGCACCGTCCCCTGGTGGTTGCTGCCGTCGGGCGCCGTCCACGACGCGACGATCTGCGTGCGCTGCGGGGTCTGGCGCTGCGCCGCCGGATCGGTGGCCGCACCGAGGAGCGGATCCGGGGTCGGCCGGACCACCACCGCCGGTACGAGATGGCGCTCCTCCCGCTGTTCGCGCGCGGCCCGCTGCAGCGTGCCGTCCACCCGCACGCCGGCGGCCCAGCCGATGGCCGGAGCCACCAACAGGACGCACAGCAGCGCCGCGAAGGCCATCCAGGCCTCGAATAGATCCGTCTGGCGGCGCAGCGGATTGCGCCGCCAGCGCCACACTCCCATTGCTGTCCGCACGGTCCGGCTCCCCCTACTTGTGCCAGTCTGCGCCTGCCTGCCGTCCCAGCCTCCCGCATGCCCCGGCCACCCGCATTCCGGGACGCGCGAGACGTGTGTCACCCGATCCGGCGCTCACCTCCCGAATGTTCCAACGGGCAGGCGGTGGCGGTTGGTTCCAGGGGGACGCGAGAGTCGCTCGAAGGTGTCATTCCGGGTGGTCTCACCGGCCCCTCCCGCAGCTTCTCGGCCTCCGGCGGCTTCTCGGCGCCGGGTAGGGCCGCGGGCGTCCTCACGCCAGGACGCGCACCTCGTCGCCGACCCGCAGCGTCCCCAGCCGCACCGGCACCAGCAGCCGGCCGAAGGCCAGCGACTTCCCGATCCGCCGGTGCCTGGCCAGGGTCTGGAGCGGCTCCTTGCCGCGGATCGCCGTCGTCTGGTCGGTGGTCGTCACGACACAGCGTCCGCACTCGCGCGCCCCGCGGAAGACGGCGTCGCCGATCGCGACGCGCTCCCAGCCGTCCTCGGCCCACGCCTCCGCTCCGGACACCACCACGTTCGGGCGGAACCGGTTCATCGGGAGGGGGCCCTCGCCGGGATGGGATCCCCGGGCGATCAGCGCGTTGAGCGCGTCCAGCGAGGCGAGGGTGGTGATCAGCAGCGGATAGCCGTCGGCGAGGCTCACGGTCTCGCCGGGCAGCGCGTACGCGGGATCGACCGGCCGGCGGACGGCCGGGTCGTCCAGGTGCACCAGGTGTGCCGGTACGCCCAGGTACGCGGTGAACCAGTCGGCCGCGGCGCGCGCCGCCGCCACGGTCTCGATCTTCTTGCCGAAGAGCATCACCGGCTCCAGCGGACCCCGCTGCGGGACCTCCACCGTCAGATCCGCCATGCCCGGCGCCGAGACCTCGAACCCGCCGCCCCCCAGCGGACGGGCCCGTGCCAAGGCCAGCCTCGGCTGCTGGCGTTGGGTGATGACCGTGCCCTCCCCGTCCACCACCGCCCACCTGCGGTCGCCGGACAGACCCCAGGGCTCCACGGCCACCTCGTCGGGTGCCGTCCCCGCCACCGATTTGACGGGATGGACGTGGAGCGCCTGGACACGCAGATTCACCATGGGGAAATACTGCCAGCCGTCCTCACGGACTCCGCGGCGACCTCGTCGAAGAGGGCCGGCCGGCCGTGGCGGTCAGTAACCGCGCCCCTGGGGCTGGTACGGACGTCCGTACGGGTCCTCGAACGAGGCGGCCGGGACGGGCGCGGGCTGCGCCTGCATCGGACGCGGCGCGGCCGGGCGCATGGCCTCGTACCCGGTGCTCGTGGCGACCGGGCGGGGCTGCTGCGGCTGGGGCTGCGGAACGTAACCCGTGCGGGCCGCGAACGGCTGCGGCTGCTGCGGAACGTACGGCACCGGCGCCTGCTGGAGCGGCATCGGCATCGACATGGGCTGCGGCATCGGGGCCATCTGCTGCATGTGCGGCATCTGCTGGGGTGCGGCCTGCTGCTGGTACGGGTACCCGTACGCCGGGGCCGGTTGTTGTTGCGGGCGGGCGGGCGGCAGCGCTGCCGGCAGTGCGGGGAGCGCGGACGCGAGGGCCGGGAGGTACCCACCGCTCGAGTAGCCGGCGCTCGGCGAGTCGTAGGCGGCGGGGACGCGGATCGGGGCGATCTGCGGGGTGCCGCGTTCGGCGACGAGGGAGTCGTAGATAGGGGTGTCCGGGAAGGAGGGCGCGGAGTAGTAACCGCCGCCATAAGTGGAGCGGGGGGAGGTCATGGACCTAAGTTAAGCCCACGACTTCACCGGGTCCATAGCGAGGTGCCGTCAACACCGCCCTGACCTGCATATTCGCAGGTCAGGGCCACAGCTTTCACTTCACGTTCACGTGCACGTTTTGGTCACTTCCGCCCCGTCTTGCTCCTACTCGTACTCACCGGTTGGGTGTTGCACGAATGTGGCGCCGGCTTCGCGCTGACGAGGCGTCACAACCCCGTGACCTCGGACGACGTGAAGTCGAAGGACGAAGTCCGGTTTCAGGCGTCGCCGGGGCGGGCATAGGTACGGCCCTTCCATGCCGCTCCGCGCCCGCGGTAGTGCTGCACGGCCGAGTCGACGGTCATCAGGAGGTAGAGCAGCGCGGTGAGCGGGAGCAGCGGTGCGAGGGCCGCCGGCTGGCGGTAGTAGCGCAGCATCGGCAGGTACGTGCCGGCCATCAGCAGCCAGGCCAGGCCCCCGGCCCAGGCGACGGCGGGCCGGCCGGAGGCGAGGCCCGCGAGCAGCGCCGCCGGCGGCACGAGGTACACCAGGACCAGCCCGGCCACCGTCCCGGTCAGGAGGGCGGGGTGGTGGCGCAGTTGCGCGTAGGCGCTGCGGGAGACCATCCGCCACAGGTCCGCGAGGGAGCTGTACGGGCGCACGCTGTCCACCCGCTCCGCGAGGCCGAGCCAGATCCGCCCGCCGGTGCGCTGGACCGCCCGGGCGAGCGAGACGTCGTCGATGACGGCCTGCCGGATCGACTCCGGGACCCCGGCCCGCACGGCCGCCTCGGTGCGCAGCAGGACGCACCCGCCGGCGGCGGCCGCGGTCCGGGCGGCGGGGCGGTTGATCCACCGGAAGGGGTAGAGCTGGGCGAAGAAGTACACGAAGGCCGGAACGATCAGCCGCTCCCAGACACTGACGGCACGCAGCCGGGCCATCTGGGAGACCAGGTCGAGGTCGGCCGTCGTCGCGGCGCAGACCAGCTCGCGCAGGCTGTCGGGCGCGTGGGCGATGTCTGCGTCGGTGAGGAGGAGGTAGTCGGGGACGGGGCCCGCGCCGGAGCGGGCGTGGGTGATGCCGTGTCGCAGCGCCCAGAGCTTGCCGGTCCAGCCCGCGCCGGGCTCGCCGGGGGAGAGGACCGTCAGGGGCAGCCCGCCGGGGTGCGCGTCGGCGAGCCGCCGGGCGAGGCCGGCCGTGCCGTCCGTGCTGCCGTCGTCGACCAGGATGACCTCGGCCTCGCCGGGATAGTCCTGTGCGAGGAGCGAGGGCAGGCTGTGCGGCAGCACCTCGGCCTCGTCCCTGGCCGGGACCACGATCGCGACGGACGGCCAGCGGGCGGGGGCGTGCCGGGCGGGCAGGCGCGTATCGGTCCGCCAGAACATGCCTTGGCCGAGGGCGAGCCAGAGCCAGACGGCGAGCGAGGCGCACGCGGCGACGAGGAGGTAACCCATCCCGGCAGTCTGCCGGGAGCGGCACCGCGGGGGGTGCCGGGACACCGGGGTTCGGCCGTCCGGATCGGGGCGGGGGCACGGGTGCGGGGGCACGGGTGCGGGGCACGGGTGGGGCGGCACCGACAGCCCCCGGGCGGGAGTGCGGTCGCCCGGGACCGCTTCGCCGTCGGGTGGGGGGTCGGCCGGGCCCGTTGCCCCGGGTGGAGCGGGGGGATCGATTAAGGTGACCAAGTGAAGATCGCCCTCATGGACTCCGGTATCGGCCTCCTCGCGGCGGCCGCCGCGCTGCGGCGGCTGCGGCCGGACGCGGAGCTGGTGCTGTCCAGCGACCCCGACGGGATGCCCTGGGGCCCGAGGACTCCGCAGGACCTCACCGGGCGGGCCCTCACCGTGGCGCGGGCCGCCGCCGCGCACCGGCCGGACGCGCTGATCGTCGCCTGCAACACCGCTTCCGTACACGCCCTGCCCGCGCTGCGCGCCGAGCTGGAGCCGTCGATCCCGGTCATCGGGACCGTACCGGCGATCAAGCCCGCCGCGGCCGCCGGAGGGCGCGTGGCCATCTGGGCCACCCCCGCCACCACCGGCAGCCCCTACCAGCGCGGCCTGATCCGCGACTTCGCCGACGGGGCGCGCGTCACCGAGGTGCCCTGCCCGGGACTGGCCGACGCCGTCGAGTCCGGCGACGAGGCCGCCGTCGTACGGACCGTCGCCGCGGCCGCCGCGCTGACCCCGGCCGACGTCACCGACGTGGTGCTCGGCTGCACCCACTACGAGCTGGTCGAAGCCCCCATCCGGGCCGCGCTCGACCGGCGCACCGGCGGTGGCGCGTACGTGTTCCACGGCTCCGCCGAACCCGTCGCCGTCCAGGCCCTGCGCCGCCTCGGCCTCCGCCCGGAGCCCGGCCTGCCGTACGCCGGCGGCCTGACCGTCCTGCTCAGCGGCCGCCCCGGCACGCTTCCCGGGGCCGCCCTCAAGTACGCCGAAGGCCGCCTGCTGACCGGGCGGAGCGCGGGCGTGGGGGAAGTGGTCGGAGGATCCGTCTCGGGCTGACCCCCGAGGGCGCGGACCTCACAGGGTGCGGACCTCAGAGGGTGCGGACCTCAGCTGAACGCGCGGCGGTAGGCGTGGGGGCTGACCCCGGTGGTGCGCTTGAAGCGGTCGCGGAAGGCGGTGGGCGAACCGAAGCCGACCTGGGTGCCGATGCGTTCGACGGAATGCTGCGTGGTCTCCAGGAGGTGCTGCGCCTGGCGGATGCGGGCGCGGTGGAGCCACTGGAGCGGGGTGCTGCCGGTCTGTTCGCGGAAGTGGCGGATCAGGGTCCGGGTGCTGGTTCCGGCGCGGGCGGCGATGTCGGCGAGCGTGAGGTCGGAGGCCAGGTTCTCCTGTAGCCAGGAGAGCAGGGGTTCCAGCACGGAACCCCGCGGGGTGGGCACGTGGTCGTGCACGATGAACTGCGCCTGCCCGCCCTCCCGCTCCAGGGGCATGACGGACAGCCGGGCCGCGTCGGCGGCGACCGCCGAGCCGTAGTCCTTGCGGATCATGTGCAGGCACAGGTCCAGGCCCGCGGCGGCGCCGGCCGAGGTGAGGATCCGGCCGTTGTCGACGTACAGGACGTCCGGGTCGACCTCGATGTCCGGATAGGTGGCGGCGAGGAGATCGGCCGCCATCCAATGGGTCGTCGCCCGCAGGCCGTTCAGGAGTCCGGTGGCGGCCAGCGGGAACGTCCCCGAGCAGACGGAGGCGATGCGCGTGCCCTGCTCGGCCGCCGCCAGCAGCGCGGCGCGGACGGCGGGGGCGAGCGGGGCCGTGGGTACGTCGGTACCGGGCACGATGATCGTGTCCGCGCCCTGGAGTCCGTCCAGCCCCCACGGTGCGCGCAGGCCGAAGGAACCCGCGTCGACCTCCGGCTGCTCCGCGCACACCCGGATCTGGTAGCCCGGACGGCCGTCCGGTAGGCGGGTACGGCTGAAGACCTCGATCGGGGTGGCCAGATCGAAGGGGATCACCCGGTCCAGGGCGAGGACGGCGACAGTGTGCATGGCCGGAACATACCCGGTTGCCGCGTTCCCCGGATGGGCCTGGTGATCCTGGGACCGCATCTTCGTGCAGGTCGGAGGAGTCTGCGAGCCGGGAGGAGGTCGTGGCGTTATCCCGTTGGAAGGTGTCATTAATGCCACTGGGGCGGGGGGCGCAGGACCCATAGCGTCGAGGGCGAGCCCGGACCGGCACGGACCGGGCCGCCGCACGCGGAGGAACCCTTCATGCACGCCCAGATCGTCCTGTTCGACGGCTTCGATCCCCTCGACGTCATCGCCCCTTACGAGGTCCTCCACGCCGGGGGCACCGCATCCGGCGGCGCGGTGAGCGTGGAGCTGGTCTCCGCCGAAGGGCCGCGCGAGGTGGTCAGCGGCACCGGGGGCCTGGTGCTGCGCGCCACGGGCGCCCTGGACCTCGACCGTGCGGGCCTGGTCCTGGTCCCCGGGGCCTTGGGCCGTGTCGGAGAACCCGGCGAGGTCCCGGACCTGGACGCGGGCGAGGGGCAGCGGCGGCAGGACGAGTTCATCCCCGTCCTGATCGGGCGCACCCTGACCACCGAGCTGCCCGCGCTGCTCGGGGCGGCGATGGCCAACCCGCGGATGACGGTCGCCGCGGTGTGCGGGGGCTCGCTCGTGCTGGCCATGGCCGGCCTGCTGGAGGGCCGCCACGCCACCACCCACCATCTGGGCCTAGACGTGCTCGACGCCACCGGTGCCCACGCCGTGCGCGCCCGCCTCGTCGACGACGGGGACCTCGTCACCGGCGGCGGCGTCACCTCCGGGCTGGACCTGGGCCTGTACCTGCTGGAGCGGGAGGTGGGTCCGAGGGTCGCGCAGGCCGTGGAGGAACTGTTCGCCCATGAACGCCGCGGCACCGTCTGGCGCGCGCGGGGCCCGGCCCCCGTCGGCTTCTGACCGGCGCACCAGGTACCCGCGGCCCCGCCCGCTCCGCACCCCTGCACCTCTACGAAAGAACCACAGCATGTCCGTTGAAGGAACCTGGGACCTGACCGTCTCCACGCCCATCGGCCGGATCAACGCCGTAGTCGAGCTCCTGCGCCAGGACGGCGTCCTGACCGGGATCGCCCGCGGGGCGGGGGAGGAGGTCCCCCTCGCCGACCTCACCCTCACCTGCGACCCAGACCTCGACGGCGACCGCCTCACCTGGAAGCAGGCCGTCGCCAAGCCGATGCGCCTGAACCTGGCCTTCGCCGTGACGGTGACCGGCGACGCCCTGGCCGGGACCTCCAAGGCCGGCCGCCTCCCGGCGTCCAAAGTCACGGGCCGGCGCCGCGCCACCGGCGTCGGGACGGACGCGGAGCCGCGCCCGTGACGAAGCTCTTCCTCTCCCTGCACGTCCTCGCCGCCGTCCTGGCCATCGGTCCGGTCGCCGTCGCCGCGAGCATGTTCCCCGCGGCGCTGCGCCGCGCCACCAGCGCGGCGAGTACCGGTGCGGCGAGTACCGGCGCGTCGGCTGCCGGTGCCCCGGGTGACCGCGACGCCCTGGCGAACCTGCGGCTGCTGCACCGCGTGTGCCGTGTCTACGCGGCCGTCGGCACCGCGGTTCCCGTCCTCGGGTTCTTCACGGCCAGCAGCCTCGGAGTCCTCGGCAGCGGGTGGCTGATCGCCTCGATCGTGCTGACCACCGCCGCGGCCGCCGTCCTCGCCCTGCTGATCCTCCCGGGCCAGGACGCCGCCCTCATCGCCCTGCCGGAGCCGGAGCGGGAGCCGGTGCCGGAGCAGGGACCCGCTCCCGCCGCCCGGTCCGCCGCTCGCCTCGCGATGCTCACCGGGGTCTTCAACCTGCTGTGGGCCACCGTGACCGTCCTGATGATCATCCGCCCGGGCTCCACCACGGGAGCCTGACGGTTCCGCTCCCGCCGCCCGGGGTCCATGCCTCCCCGGCGGCGGAGGCCGCTCCGGCCGTCGCGAGGCGCCGGGCGAGTTCCCGTAGCGCGGCGGCGTCCACCACGTGGTCCCCGTAGCCCGGCACGGGTACGTGCAGCGGGGTCGTCCAGGCCTCCGGGACCGCCGCCGCGCCGTACCGTGCCCCGGCCAGGGTTCCGGTCACCGCCGCCACCGTGTCGGTGTCGCCGCCCAGGTCCACGGCGGCCCGTACGGCCTGCGCGAAGCCCGTCGTGGTGCGCAGCGCCCACACCGCCGAGCCCAGGCAGGGCCACACCGCCCCGTTGAACTCGGTGGCCAGGTCCGGATGCCAGTCCGGGGCCAGGACCCGGGCGTACCGCTCGCGGTGGTCGAGGTGGACCTGCTCCAGCGTCGCGGGCAGCGCGCCGAGCGGGTCACCGCCGTCCAGGGCCACGCGTACGAGCTCGTGCAGGACGGCCGTCCCTTCCCAGGCGGCCCGGTCCCCGTGGGTGAGCGCGGCGATCCGCCGGGCGGCGTCCATGGTCGCGTCCCGCCCGGCGGGGGCGAAGTACACCGCCGAGGTCGAGGCGCGCATCAGGGAACCGTTGCCCGCCGCCCGCGCGTTGACCTGGAAGTGCAGCGCGGCGGCCAGGTCCCACGGGTCGCCGCTGGTCAGCACGATCTCGGTCTGGAGCCCGATGTCCTTGGGGTCCCCGGCCGCCCAGCGCCGGAACCGGTCGAAGACGTCGGGGAGTTCCAGCCCGCCGCACTCCAGCAGCGATGCGCCGACCAGCACCGCCATCTGCGTGTCGTCGGTGGCCTCCCCCGGATCCCAGCCACCGCCCCCGCGCATCTCCTCACCGCGGGCACCCAGCTGCCCGGCGGGCCCGAACTCGTAGGGAGCCCCGAGCGCGTCCCCGGCCGCCGATCCGAGCACGGCGCCGACGGCGCGGTCCATCCGGTCGGTCACGGGCCCTCCTCCTTCGGCCCGGGGCATACGCGGTCCAGCAGGCCGCGGGCGAAGGCGTCCAGGTCGTCCAGCCCGGCCGCGGCCAGGGTGGCCGGGGCTCCCGTCAGGAGGTGGAGGACGGCTCCGTGCAGGGCGAGGGTGAGGGCGCGGGCCCGCTCCGGACCGGCCGGCAGTCCGGCGGCGGCCAGCAGCTGCCCGAACGCCGCGAAGTCCGCCGCCGCGATCGGGTCCAGCAGTGCGGCCAGCCACGGTCGACGGGTCGCCTCCGCCTGGAGCTCCATGTACGCCACGACGCGCGGCCGGCCGGCTCCGGCCGTATCGCGGAGCAGTCCGGCGAGCAGCGCGGCGAGTCCGGCCCGGTCGCCGGGACCCGGGCCGGCCCCGGCGAGCCGGGCGGCGAGTTCCCGGTACTGCTCCAGGCAGCGCTCGGCGACCGCGCGCAGCAGTTCCTCGCGGGTCGGGAAGTAGTTCTTGGCGGTGCCGAGCGGCACGCCGGCCGCCGCGTCGACGGCCCGGTGCGTCAGGCCCCGCCCGCCCGCCTCGGAGAGCACGGCGACGGCCGCGTCGCGCAGCCGGTCCCTTCGGTCCTGGTTCACCTTGTCAGCTTAACCACATCTGTGGTACCACAGATGTGGCACCACAGGTGTGGTGGTCGATCGGGCTGGGGAGCGGCGAGCGAGGGGTGCGCCATGGGCGTGAGCGCGGGGGACAGGGGCGCGGAGAAGGGCTCCGCGCTGGTCGTCGGCGCCGGGGTGGGCGGTCTGGCCACCGCCATCGGCCTGCGGCGGGCCGGGTGGGAGGTGGCCGTCCTGGAGCGCCGGGCCGAGCCGGAGCGGTACGGAACCGCCTTCGGCATCCACCCCACGGCCCAGACGGCCCTGGACCGGCTCGGCCTGGGCGACGCGCTCCGGGCGCGCGCGGTCCCGTACCGCGACGCGCAGATCCGGCGCCCCGACGGCCGGGTGCTGGCCGCGCTCCCCCTTGAGCGGATCGAACGCAAGGAGGGCCGACCCGAACTCCTCATCTCGCGGCCCTACTTGATGGACGCGCTGCACGCCGAGCTGATCCGGCTCGGCGGCACGGAGATCGCGTACGGGCGGGCGTACGAGGCTTCGGCCGCGCGGGGCGCCGACCTCCTCGTCGGCGCCGACGGGATCAACAGCGCGGTCCGCGCCGCCCGCTTCGAGGGCGGGAGCCGGCCGCGCGAGCTCGGCTCCACGGCCTGGATCGGCACCGCCGGGTTCGAGACCGGCGTCTACGGCGAGACCTGGGGCCGGGGCCGCTTCTTCGGGATGACCCCGGTCGAACCCGGGCGCACCAACTGGTACGCCACCGTTCCCGAGGCCACCACGGCCGAGGAACTGCGGGCCGCCTTCGCCGACTGGCACGACCCCGTCCCGCGCGTGCTCGCCGACACCGACCCGCAGACCTGGATCCGCTACCGGATGCGCCACCTCCACCCGGCGCTGCCCTCCTTCACCCGCACGGCCGGGCCCGGACCGGTCGCGCTCGTCGGCGACGCGGCCCACGCCATGACCCCGAACCTCGGCCAGGGCGCCTGCACCGCGCTCCTCGACGCGGAGGCCCTCACCCGGGCCGTCGCCGCCCACGGCCCCGGCGGCCTGCCCGCCGCACTGCGCGCGTACGACGGCGAACGCCGCCGCAGCGCTCAGCGGGTGGCATTCGGCTCCCGAACCCTGCACCGCTTCATCACCGTCCGCCGCCCGGCCCTGCGCGACGCGCTCGTCGGTCTGCTGCCGGGTTAGCCCGCCCCGGTCCACGTCATTCGTATCGAGAGGGTCGGTGGCGGCCCTGCGGAACGTGAGTACGCTGCTACACATGACGGGTCACCCGCCGGGACCGCTCTGGACGGGCCGGGCATCCAACCGTGTGCAGTGGCTGCTCGCCGGAGCCGGTGCGGCCTTTCTGGCGCTCGGGATCGAGATCGCCGTCGACCACGCCTGGGGCGCCGGTATCGTCGCGCTGCTCATGGCGGTGATCGGCTGTCTCGCCGCGGGCCTGCTCATCCTCTTCGGCACCCTCGCCTTCGTGCACGCCGCCGTCACCGTCGACGCCGAGGCCGTCGAGGTGCGCTGCGGGCACATCGGGCTGCCGCGCCGCAGGATCCGTCTCACGGACGTGGAGGCCGCCGAGTACCTGCCCCGGATCACCCCCCAGCAGTGGGGCGGCTGGGGCTACCGCTGGCGCCCCGAGCGGGGGACCGCCGTCATCGTCCGGCGCGGCGAGGGCGTGGAGCTGCGGCTCGGCGACGGCAAGCTGTTCACCGTCACGGTCGACGACGCGGAGAACGCGGTCCGTGTGATCCGCACCCATCTGCGCACCCTGGCCCACTGACGCCGCCGCCGGCACAGCGAGGGGACGTACACTCCGCCAGATGAGCAGCAGTGCGACCCGCGCGGCCGGGAACGATGCCGGGAACGACCAAGGGCAGGGGCCGGTGCCGGAGACGGAGACCCTGGCGGGATCGCCCGCGCGGCGGTGGGCCGGCCGGCTCGCGCGGCCCGCGTGCGCCGTCCTCTCCGGAGTGCTCCTCTACCTCAGCTTCCCGCCCCGCACCCTGTGGTGGCTGGCCCCCCTCGCCCTCGCCCTGCTCGGCTGGTGCCTGTACGGGCGCCGCGCGCGGGCCGGTTTCGGCCTCGGCGTGCTGCACGGCCTCGGCTTCCTGCTGCCGCTGCTCGTCTGGACCGGCGAGGGCGTCGGCCCGGTGCCGTGGCTGGCGCTCGTCACCCTCGAATCCCTGCTGATCGGCCTCACCGCCCTCGGCATCGCCCTCGTCAGCCGGCTCCCCGGCTGGCCGCTGTGGGGCGCCGCCGTCTGGATCGCCGGCGAGGCGCTGCGCGCCCGGGCCCCCTTCGGCGGTTTCCCCTGGGGCAAGCTCGCCTTCGGCCAGCCCGACGGGGTCTTCCTGCCGCTGGCCGCGCTCGGCGGCACCCCGCTGCTCTCCTTCGCCGTGGCCCTGTGCGGATTCGGGCTGTACGAGGTGCTGCGCGTCGGCGCCGACACCCGCCGGGCCACCGCCGCACTGCTCGCGGCCACCGCCGTGGCCGCCCCGCTCGCCGGGGCGCTGGCCGCCCGGCCGCTCGTCTCGGACGCCGCCGAGGACGGCACCGTGACGGCCGCCGTCATCCAGGGCAACGTCCCGCGCGCCGGATTCGACTTCAACGCCCAGCGCCGCCAGGTCCTGGACAACCACGCCAACCGCACGATCCAGCTCGCCGAGGACATCAAGCTCGGCAAGGTCGCGAAACCGGACTTCGTCGTCTGGCCGGAGAACTCCTCGGACATCGACCCGTATGCCGAGCCCGATGCCTACGCCGTCATCGACAACGCGGTCAAGACCATCGGGGTGCCCGTCGCCATCGGCTCCGTGCTGGCACCGGAGACCGGCCCGCTGCGCAACACGATGATCCTGTGGGACCCGGTCAAGGGCCCCGTCGACACCTATGACAAGCGCAAGATCCAGCCCTTCGGCGAGCGCATCCCGATGCGCTCCTTCGTCCGTCTCTTCAGCTCCGACGTGGACCGGGTCCGGCGCGACTTCGGCCCCGGCAAGGAGCCCGGGGTCTTCGACATGGCGGGCAGCGGGGTCGGCATGGTCACCTGCTACGAGGCCGCCTTCGACGACGCCGTCCGCTCCACCGTCCAGGCCGGAGCCCAGGTCATCGCCGTGCCCAGCAACAACGCCACCTTCGGCCGCACCGAGATGACCTACCAGCAGCTCGCCATGGACCGGGTGCGGGCCGTGGAGCACAGCCGGACGGTCCTGGTGCCCGTCACCAGCGGGGTCAGCGCCGTGATCCGTCCCGACGGCGAGATCGTGCAGCAGACGAAGATGTTCACGGCCGACGCCCTGGTCGCGGAGATCCCGCTGCGCTCCACGCAGACCCCGGCCACCCGCTTCGGCCCGCTCGCCGAGTACCTCCTGCTGGCCGTGGCCGCGGCCGGACTCGGCTGGTCCTTCGCACGCCGGATGCGCAGGGCCTCGTAGGGTCGGGGCATGACCACACCTGACTTCATCCGCACCCTGCGCGCCACCGCGGGTCACCAGTTGCTGCTGCTGCCCGGGGTGACCGCAGTCGTCGTCGACGACCGGGGGCAGGTCCTGCTGGGCCGGCGCGCCGACACCGGCCGCTGGTCGGTGGTCGGCGGGATCG
The DNA here is from genome assembly GCF_045822005.1 of Streptomyces stoeckheimensis. NCBI lineage: Bacteria > Bacillati > Actinomycetota > Actinomycetes > Kitasatosporales > Streptomycetaceae > Streptomyces > Streptomyces stoeckheimensis. The sequence continues at coordinate 7,821,520 of NZ_CP169550.1, forward strand.
CGGAGCCGGGGGAGCAGCCGGCCGACACGGCGGTGCGCGAGGTGTACGAGGAGACGGCCGTGCGGTGCGTACCGGAACGGGTGGTGCTGGTGCAGATGCTCCCGCCGATCACCTACCCGAACGGGGACGTCTGCCAGTTCCAGGACATCACCTTCCGCTGCCGGGCCACGGGCGGGCAGGCGGCACGGGTCAACGACAACGAGTCGCTGGAGGTGGCCTGGTTCGAACCGGACGCGCTGCCGGAGCCGCTGGAGTCCTTCGCGGTGGACCGGATCCGCCAGGCGCTGAAGGACGAGCCGACCTGGTTCGCTCAGCCGTTGTCGGACGCCTCGCGGTAGAGCTCCACCGCCTGATCGCCCATGACCGCGCTGTACGAGACCTCCGGCACGGTCCCGCCGCCCTCGTAACCCCCGAGGACGCCCGCCAGGGCGCCGTCGACGAGCCAGGGGCTGCCACTGGTGCCGCCGCTGAGGTCCGGGCACTCGATGCGGCGCTGGGTCTCGGAGAAGAGCGTCGTCGCGTTGGCGCAGTACAACGGGGACTCGTCGCCGCTCGGGTAGCCCACGATGGACACCGTGGCGTCGGCCGGCTGCTGCGCGACGACCGGGAAGCCCCCGACCACGTCCTCGACCCGCCGGCCGTCCGCCTGCCCGCCGTCCACCGGGGTCACCGTCGCGAAGGCGATGTCCTCGTCGGGGTCCTCGCCGTCCGTCCAGCCCGGAGCCACGTACGTGCCGGTCAGCTTCCACAGACCGTACGGTGCCTCGCCGTCGCGGTAGCCCGGGGCGAAGAAGGTGGTGTCCGGGCTGCCCAGGCAGTGGGCGGCGGTGACGATCACGTCCCGGTCCTGGCTGCGCACCACGGAAGCCGTGCAGAAGTGGCCGCCGTCGAGGCCGCCCGCGAAGAGCGCACCGACCCGCCCGGCCGTCCCGTCGGCCGCGGCCGTGACCGTGACGCCGAGCGGCGGTTCGGCCGACGCGTCGGGGACGTCGACGCTGAGCAGGGCCGTCATGGCGGCCAGGGCGAGCAGGATCCGTGCAGCGCGCCGGCCACGGGCACGGGCGCGGGAGCGGCGGTCCGGTCGGGAGGGGAGGCACTGGATCATGCTCCGAGCCTCACGCGCGAACCTGTGACCGGAGCCGGGGAATCCGTATGAATCCGCTGTGAATCGGCGGGCCGAGGAGGACGGGGAGGCGGGCGGGGCGTCGGGCGGCCCGTGTGCGGAGGGTCGGGCAGGCCGACCGGCGTCAGCCGCGCCGCTCGTACACCGTCACCCGGCGGCCGCGCACCTGCCGGTCCTCCACCACGGTGAACTCGGCCCGCAGGACCCCCGCCTTCGCCCGGTCCGCCGGGGATCCCGGGGGCTTCGCCGCCTTCCCCGAGTCCGTCACCAGGAGGACCCGCCGCTGCTCCCGCAGGGCCGCGGAGATCCGTGCCGGGTCGGCCTCCTCGCCCTTGAGGGTCCCCGACTCCGCGGGGCCCCGGGACAGGGCGATGTCCTTCAGGCCGGCGAACGCCCCGGGCGAGACCAACGCAGTGTCCCGCCGGGCCGCCGGGGCGAAGAGCACCGCGTCACCGTCCCGCTTCAGCGCGGACACCTCCCCGGCCACCGCCAGCACGTCGTCCACCCGGCTGGCCGGAGACCTGTCGGCCAGGGCCACGGGCAGCAGCGCCACCGCCGAGACCGCGAACGCGACGGGCACGAGTGCGCCCGACGCCCTCGGGTACCGGGGGGCGAGGGCCCGTACGGCCGTGCCCAGCGCCGCGCCGATCAGCAGGGCCAGACCCAGCATGGAGAACAGTACGTACCGGTCCAGGAACAGCGGCTGGACCAGGGAGACGGCGGCCAGCCCCAGCAGGGGCACCGCCAGCAGCGGCAGTCCGACCGAGGCCGCCGTCAGCCGGGCCGGGAGACCGGTGCGCGGCCCGCCCGCGAGGTCCGCCCACGCACCCAGCGCGCCCACCGCCAGCAGGACGCCCGGGCCGATCATCATGTGCCAGGTCAGCGGCGGGATCCAGGACACCTGCCCGGACTGGGTCCGGCTGAACAGGATCAGCGGCAGCGCCCCCGCCACGGCCGCCGCCGAGGCGAGCAGCCAGGGCGCCACGACGCCGCGCCGGGCCCGCACCCACCACAGGGTCACCGCGTGGGCGGGCAGGATCAGCAGGGAGAACCAGTTCAGCAGGGCGCAGACCAGCACGAGAGCCCCGTACGCCGTCCAGCGCGGCCCGGTCCGCCGCCCGGGACCGGCTCCGCTGCCGGCTCCGTCACCGTCTTCGGCTCCGGGGCCCGCGATCAGCGAGACGAGCAGCAGGGTCGACAGTCCGGCCCCGCCCGCGATCAGCGCGTACGACCGGCCCTCCTGGAGCTGGAACTGCACGGCCGGCAGCAGCCCGAGGGCCAGCCCGCCGCCCAGCCCCGCCCACGGACCCGCCAGCCGGCGTCCGATCAGCGCCACACAGCCGGCGGCGACCGCAACGGCCAGCACCGAGGGCAGGCGCAGGGTGGTCGTGCTCGCCCCGAACACCTCGAAGAGCAGGTGCATCAGCAGGTAGTACAGCCCGTGGACCGCGTCCACGTTGCCGAGCAGGTGCCAGATCTCACCGGGGGAGCGCTCCGCCACCTGCCAGGTTGCGGCCTCGTCCCGCCACACGCTGTTCTGCCGGGAGAGCCCCCACATCCCGAGCGACAGGGTCCAGAGGACCGGCACCAGCCACACGAGATACGGCCGTCGGACACCGGTGGATATGTGGGAACTCATGAAAGCGTGACGATCCTCGAGCAGCCGTTCGGGCGGAAAGCACCAGTCTATGGACGATGCGGAGGGTTCCCGGACCGGCTGTTGTGCACGACGGAGCGTGATCAAGGGGCCCGCCCGCCCCTAGCCTCGCGGCAGCAAGGTGCGCAACAGGCACGCAGAGCACGAACGAGGGGCGGTACCCGGTGAACTGGCTGATCCACGACTACCGCGAGAGCGATCTCGCGGCCGTTGTCCATCTGATCGACACCACGGCCGAACTCGGCCAGGAGTCGGTCTTCTCACTCGCCGAATGCATCAGCGCCCTCACCGACCGGCAGCCCTGCGTGGTCGCCGTCCACCAGGGCGTCCCCATCGGCGCCGCCCTCGCCTGCGTCACCGGCGAACGCGCCTGGGTCATGCGCATCGCCATCGCCGCCGGCTGGCGCGGCCGCGGCCTGGCCAGCGCGCTGCTCGTGGAGCTGGAGCGACGGCTGATCGCCGCCCGCGTCGGGCGCATCGCGTACGTCCTGCCCGAGGAGGACCTGCTCGGAGAGGGACTGCTCAACGCGGGCTATACCCGGCAGCCCGCCGTCGCCTACTTCGAGAAGACCGAGCCGCTGCACGGCCCGGCCGCCGGCCTCCTGGACGACCTCGGCGGCCGCTTCCTGCCGAGCGACCTGTGGGCCAAGGTCGCCGGCATGGAGACCGAGAAGGACCTCATCGAGCGGCGCGTGGTCCTGCCGCTCGCCGAGCCCGAGCGGGCCGCCGCGCACGGGGTGCGGCCGCCGCGCGCCATCACCCTCTTCGGCCCGCCCGGCACCGGGAAGACCACCTTCGCCCGGGCCATCGCCTCCCGGCTCGGCTGGCCCTTCGTGGAACTGCTGCCCTCCCGCCTCGCCGACGAGGGCAACCTCGCGGCCGCGCTGCGCGACGCGTTCGCCCGCATCGCCGAGCTGGAACGGGTGCTCGTCTTCATCGACGAGGTTGAGGAGATCGCGCCCGTGCGCACCGAGCCAGCGCAGCCCGGCGGGATCCACGGCGTGACCAACGAGCTGCTCAAGCTGATACCCGGCTTCCGCGAGGGCGACGAACGGCTGCTGGTCTGCGCGACCAACTCCATCCGCTCCCTCGACCCGGCCTTCCTGCGCCCCGGCCGCTTCGACTACCTGATCCCGATCGGCACCCCGGACCCGGGCGCCCGCGCCGCGATCTGGGCCCGGTACACGGCGGGCCGTCCCGATGTGGACGTGGCGGCGCTGGTGGAGGCGACCGAACTGTTCACCCCGGCCGACATCGAGCACGCGGCCCGGATCGCCGCGCAGGTGTCCTTCGAGCGGGACCTGGAGGCGGTGGGAGCGCGCGGCGCGGCGGCGGCCCAACTGGGCGCGAGCACGGAGGACTACCTGGCGGCGGTGGCGCAGTGCCGGCCGACGGTGACGCCGGAGATGACGGGAGAGTTCGCGGCGGACATCACCGCGCACGCCCGCTTCTGACGGGGAGGCGCCCGGAAGGGAGCCGCCCGAGCTGCCTGCACGCCACGGACGGGCAGGCGGAAATGGCCCGCAGCCACTCCCCAAAGCGGCTGCGGGCCTCCCGCGCGGACTTGGCATCCGTGCGGGACGGCCACGTTCCTTTGGGGTGTATCGCCGGCTGGAACGTGGCTGCAAGGGTGCCGTGAGGGCCGCATCCCTGATGCCCTCGCCAACACATTCGAGTCAACCAGGGCGGGGGTGGCGGCGCCTCGGCCGCACGGCCACGATCCTCCCGGCCGGAAGGACCGGTCGGCGGGCCCGGGCCGTTGGCCGAAAGGAGGACCGGGGTTAGGGTCGGGCCATGGCCTTCGTCGTTTTCATGACCCTCCCGGGGCTGGCGCTGCTGCTCACGGCCATCGCCTTCCTCGACCTCGCACTGGAGCGCGCGGGCCGCGCCGGCCTGCTGCCCTGGCGCTGGAACGGCCGCAAGGGACAGATGTCCTCGACGGGCTTCGAGCAGCTGCACGCGAGCTTCTCGCCCGGAAAGCAGAACGAGCTCAAGGAGCGGCAGAGCGCGCTGATCATGCGCGACGACGAGGAGGACGGCGCCCCGCCCCGGTCCCGCGTGGACCTCGACGGAGGGGGCGCGGTGATCCGGCTGCCCGCCCCCGGCTCCCGCCCCTAGGGACGGCAGCGGTACGTGAACTCCGCTGCGGCTGTGCGCCGTACGGGAGAGACGAGCTCGAGCTCGGCCTTCGCGGGGTAGGTGCCCGCGCCCTGGAAGGTCCACAGCAAGTGCAGCCGGGCCTCCTTCCGGCCGCTCGGCACCCGCTCCCTGAGCTGCTCGGAGCGCGTGCCGTCACTGCGCAGCCAGCGGTACGTGAGGACCCCCGGCCGCCCGTTGGTCCGTACGACGGCCACCACGTCGGCGGTCCCGTCGCAGCCGGGCCCCCCGGCAGCGGCCGCGTCAGTTGACACCGCCAGGTCCCGGACCTCCAGAGCCGGGCCGTAGCGCTGCCAGCCCAGGTAGCAGAGGACCCCGATCAGGACCACGGCGGCCAGGGTGTAGCGCCGCCACTCGCCGCGTCGGCGGGGAGCGGGGACGGGGAACAGCGGGAACGGCGCGGGCAGTGCGGCCGTCACCCCGGGCCCGAAGCGCAGGACCGAACCCTCGACCCGGTCGGGCACGGCACCGACCGGTACGTCGAACCGTGCGGTCGGGCCGGTCCGTTCGGCCGTACCGGACCAGTCGGTGCCGCCGGCGAGGCCGAGCCGTTCGGTCCGCTCCGTGCCCCCGGGCGGACCGGTGATCCAGTGGCTGCCGAGCACGGTGGCGCTGTAGTCGTCGTCGCCCTGCGGGGCGTGGGGATCGCTCATGCCGGCTTGCACCCCCGGATGTAGATGCTCTGGACGGAACTCTGGTTGGCGGCGGCCGGCTGCGTGGTGGCGCGGACGCTCCAGTAGCAGCCGGCGCCCTGCGCGAAGGTGTGCGCCAGGGTCTGGGTACCGGGGCTTCCGGCTCCGAACGCGACCGTCTGGCGGCCGTCGGGCACGGTCAGGGCGCCCTTGTCGTCACCGGTGAACCACTCGACGACCAGGGTGTACGGGCCCGCGCCGTCGCTCTCCACGGAGAAGCCGGCCTCGGTGGCACCCGGGCCCGTCTGCCGGAAGGAGGTGACGTTCACCGCGGAGATCTTGACCTTCGGGGACGGAGACGGGGTCGGTGTCGGTGTGGGGGTCGCGGACGGAGTCGGGGACTTGGTCACCGTCCAGCTCGGCTTCGGCGTCGGTGTCGCCGTGGGGGTCGGCATCGTGTAGCTCGGACTCGGGCTCGCCGACGGCGACGCGGACGGTGTCGGTGTGGCCGTGGCCGTCGGTGACGCGGAAAGGCTCGGTCCGGGCGCCGGACCGACCGGGCCCGGCGTCGACGCGCTCGACGTCGCGAAGGCGTTGAGCGCCATCGCGCCGCCCGGCTCGGAGCCCATCGCCTGGTAGCCGAGCACGGCCACCAGCCCGAGCACGAGCGCCGCTCCCGCCGCGAGCAGCCCGCGCCCGCCCGGGGACCAGCCCGGGGGAGGCGGCGGCAGGACCGTGGTGGCCAGCGCGGTGGCGCCCTGCGCCGGGGCGCCCGCCGAGGGGAACAGCAGGGGCAGCAGGGCCGCCAGCGCGGCCAGCTTGCGCTGTCCGCGCTCCTCCCAATGGGGCCCGTACGCCGCCAGGGCCACCGCCTCCAGCTCCGCGACGAACGCGTCGGCGTCCTCGGGCCGTTGTTCGGGGGCCTTCGCCAGTCCCCGCCGGATCAGCGGGCGCACCGGCTCGGGTGCCTCGGTCTCCGGGACCGGAGCCTCGATGTGCTGGACCGCGAGCTCCGCGAAGTTCTGCCCGTCGTACGGCTTGCGGCCGGTCAGGCATTCGAAGAAGGTCGCCGTCGCCGCGTACACGTCGGCCTCGGGCGACGCGGGCCGGCCCTGCCACTGCTCCGGGGCCATGTACGCGGGGGTGCCCGCCGCCCCGGGCGTCGTGCCCAGGGGGGTGGCGATCCCGAAGTCCACCAGCTTGGAGGTCCCGTTGGCCGCGACCAGGACGTTCGCCGGCTTGTAGTCCCGGTGGACCACACCGGCCCGGTGGGCGTCGGCCAGCCCCAGCAGGGAGCCCTTCAGCAGCACCAGTGCCGCTTCCGGTCCGGTCCGTCCGCACTGCCCCAGCAGGGCGTTCAGCGGGATGCCGTCGACGAGCTCCATGACGATCGCAGCGCCGCCGGGCGCCTCGACGTACTCGTACAGCCCGACCACGTAGGGGGAGCGCAGGGCGCCGAGCAGTTGGGCCTCGGCCCGGAACTCCCGGACGAAGACCGGGTTCTCGAGCATCCGGTCGTTCAGGTACTTCACCGCGACGGCCGTGCCGGTGCCCTCGTGGACCGCGAGGACCACGCGGCCGCTGGCGCCCGAACCGAGCTCGCGGACCTCCGAGTAACCGGGAACCGACCACACGCCGTTCATGCCTTCCCCCTTGCCGTGGCGTGACCGCGCCCCGGAGCCGGTCGTTCCAGGGACCGGCCATCACCTGGGACACATTTCCGCCACGGCCGGTTCCCTGTCCAGGGGTCGGGCGTCAGGCCGCCGCCGCCCGCGCCCCGATCATGGAGTGCAGCCGGTCGGCCGCCGCCCGTCCGAACTCCGGATCGTTGATGTGCGTGTCGTAGTCGTGGATCCGGGCGGCGCTGCCCCGCAGCCCGTCGCGCAGTGCCGAGAACAGCGCCCCGTCGGCGTCGGGGTCGTGGTAGGGCCCGCCGGGGGCGCCGAGCGTGGACAGTCCGCGCAGGGGGACGCAGACGGCCGTGGGGCCGGTGGCCGCACGGAGTTTGGCGGCGACCCGGCGGCCGAGTTCGGCGCACTCGGCCTCGGTCGTACGGATCACCGTGATCGAGGGATTGTGGACGCGGACCCGGCGGTACCGGACCCGTTCGGGCAGGTTCTCCATCGGGCCGAACTTCACCATGTCCAGCGCCCCCAGGCTCACCACCTGCGGGATCCCGGCCCGCCCGGCGGCGCTGAGCCGGTCGGGACCGGCGGTGAGGATGCCGCCGCACAGGTCGTCGGCGAGCTCGCTGAGGGTGAGGTCGAGGACACCCGCGAAGACGCCCTGGCCGGCCAGGGTCTCCAGGGTCCGGCCGCCGGTGCCGCTGACGTGGAAGACCAGGACCTCGTAGCCCAGTTCGGTCAGCCGTTCCCGGGCCGCGTCCACGCCGATCGTGGTCACGCCCGCCATGCTCGCCGCGATCAGCGGCCGGGGTCCCGAGCCCAGCAGGGCCGACCGGGGCGACTCCGAGGCGGAGCGCGCGAAGGACTCGGCCATCCCGGCCACGGCCGCGACGGCATTGGTCAGGACCGGCGCCGAGATGCTGTTGATCCCCGCGATGTCCACGACGCTGTACATCATCGTGATGTCCGCCGATCCGACGTACGGGGCCACGTCCCCGGACGCCATGGAGGAGACCATCACCTTCGGGACGCCGAGCGGCAGGGCGCGCATCGCCCGAGTGGCGATGGAGGTCCCGCCGCTGCCCCCGATCGCGAGGACTCCGTGCAGCCGGCCCTCGGCGTGCAGGCGTAAGAGGGTCGCTTCCGCGCCCCGGGCCATCGTGGTCACGGCCGCACCCCGGTCGGCGGCCGTGCGCAGTTCGGACAGTTCCGTTCCCGCGGCCCGCGCAACCGCTTCGCGCGGTACGTCGGCGGGCACCCGGGGCTCGTTCATGATTCCTGTGTCGACCGTGATCACTTCGACGCCGGCGCGCAGCAGCCTCTCGCGCAACCAGCCGTACTCCACACCCTTGGTGTCCAGGGTTCCCACCAGCACGACGTTCGTCATACGTGCAATGTCCATGCAGGTGGGGTTTGTTGGCAAGTAAAGGTCGGGTCAACCCTCGTTCGCCAGGAGGTCCAACAGCCTTTCCAGGAAGGGAATCTGAGACACCACCAGCTTGGTTCTGGCCACCGCGGGAGCGAACCACTCGACCCGGTCCAGCTCGGGGAACTCCTCCGTCCGCCCCGACTTCGGCGGCCATTCCATGGTGAAGGTGCCGGGCACCGCGAGGGCCGGATCCAGGTCCGCGCGCACCGCCCAGATGGTCACGAGCTTCCCGCCGATCATCCGCACCTCGCCCAGCGGCAGGTACGGACCCTCCGGCGGGGGCAGCCCGATCTCCTCGGTGAACTCCCGGCGGGCGGCGTCGCGCGGGGTCTCCTCGGGCCCGTACTCGCCCTTCGGGATCGACCAGGCCCCCGCGTCGCGGCGCTCCCAGAGCGGGCCGCCCATATGGCCGAGCAGGATCTCCACCCCGGATCCGGGGTGCGGGCGGAACAGGAGCAGTCCGGCGCTGCGCTTCGCGGTCATGGGCCCATCCCTACCCCGTCCGGGCGCGGCTCAGGCAGCGGCCCGGGCCGGGGCCCGGGCCGGGGCGGGGCTCAGTGGTCGTGCGGGCCCTGGCGGTGGACCGGGCCGTGGGCGTCCGCGCAGTGCGTGTCGGCGGCCCGGTCCTCGCCGGGGCGGCCGACCGTGAGGAGGGAGTCCTGGGCGTGGTCCACCTGGAGGGTGGTGTGCGTGATCCCGTACTCCTTCGCGAGCAGGGCCTCCAGGTCCCGGCGCACGGCGTGGCAGTCGCCCTCCGGGGCCACCAGCACGTGCGCGGACAGCGCGGCCTGCCCGGAGGTGATGGTCCAGATGTGCAGGTCGTGGACCTCCGTGACCGGCGGCTGGCCGACCAGGCGGTCGCCGACCGTGTCCGGGTCCACGTGGGCCGGGGCGGCCTCCAGCAGGATCCGGCCGGACTCGCGGACCAGCCCGTAGCCCGCCTTGACCATCAGGACCACCACGACGAGCGAGGCGATCGAGTCGGCCTGCCGGAACCCGGTGGTGAGCACGATGAGACCGGCGACGGCGGTGCCGATGAAGGCGAACAGGTCGTTGAGGATGTGCTGGTAGGCGCCCTCGACGGCCAGGGAGGTGCGGTTCGCCTTCGAGATGCACCAGGCCGCCGCGATGTTGACGACGATGCCCGCCAGCGCCGTCACCAGCACCAGCCCGCCCTCCACGGGCGGCGGATCCAGCAGCCGGCGTACGGCCTCGTACGCCAGCCAGACCGCCAGCAGCAGCAGGGTGAGGCCGTTGGCCTGCGCGGAGAGTATCTCCGCGCGCTTGAGGCCGTACGTGAAACCACCGCGCGCCGGCCTGGCGGCCAGCCGCATCGCGATCAGCGCGAGGACGATCGAGACGGCGTCCGTCAGCATGTGCGCGGCGTCGGAGATCAGGGCCAGGGAGTGCGCCAGGACGCCGATGACCACCTCGATGGCCATGAAGCCCGTGATCAGGCCGAGGGCGATGCCGAGCCAGCGCCGGTCGGCGTCGGCGGCGACCCCGTGGCTGTGCCCCGCGTGACCGTGCCCCGCGTGACCGTGGCCTTCGTGACCGGCGGTACCGATGGTGTCGTGGTCGTGGGGCGCGTGATCGTGCGCGCTCATGGTGTCCCCCGTGAGTCGTGGCGAATCGCTCGCGCGTTCCGCTTCGCCTGAAGTGAAGCGCACCTCGGGGCGATGGGCAAAGGCTGCAACGGGGACCGTTGTCATTACCCATAACGCAGGTCTGACCTGCGGTTATGCCGGGCGCGCCGGATCGTGGGAAAATCGCCCCATGGCCCAGCGCCCCGGTGTGCCGACCGCGCCAGAGCTCCTCCTGGAAACGGACAGGGGCTCCACCGCGATGAGCCCGCGCCGGACGTACCACGTCGGCCGGGACCCCCTCTGCGAGATCTGCCTCGACGACGCCCGCGTCTCCTGGCACCACGCGATCCTGCGTCCGGACGGCGACCACTGGACGCTGGAGGACGAGGACAGCACCAACGGAACGTGGGTCGACGGCCACCGCGTCCGCGAGTGGGCGGTCGGCGTCGGCAGCGAACTGCGCTTCGGCAGCGCCGCCGACGGACCGCGCGTCCGCTTCGCCGAACCCGCCGCCGCCCGGCCCTCCTCGGTCTCCCGCCCGGACATGACCACCACCTTCCGGCGGCCGACCTCGGTCCGCCCGCTGGCCCCCCAGGCCGCCGTCCGCATCGGCCGCGCCCCCGACAACGACTTCGTCATCGACGACCTCGTCGTCTCCCGCCACCACGCCGAACTGCGCGCCCGCCCCGATGGCAGGTACGAGATCGCGGACCTCGGCAGCCACAACGGCACGTACCTCAACGGCGCCCGCCTCACCGGGGCCGCCGCCATCGGCGAGGGCGACATCGTCGGCATCGGCCACTCCGCCTTCTGCCTGGTCGGCGACCAGCTCCAGGAGTACGTGGACACCGGCGAGGTCTCCCTCGACGTCCAGGACCTGCGCGTGGCCGTCGACAACGGCCGCAAGACCCTCCTCGACGGCGTCTCGTTCCCCGTCGGCGCCACCACCCTGCTCGCGGTGGTCGGCCCCAGCGGCGCCGGCAAGTCCACCCTGCTCGGCGCGCTGACCGGCCTGCGCCCGGCCGACCACGGCACCGTCCTCTACGACGGCCGCGACCTCTACCGGGACTACGCCGAGCTGCGCAGCCGCATCGGCCTCGTCCCGCAGGACGACATCCTGCACGCCCAGCTCACCGTGCGCCGCGCCCTCGCCTACGCAGCCGAGCTGCGCTTCCCGCAGGACACCGCCAAGGCCGAACGCGAGGCCCGGGTCGACGAGGTGATCGGCGAACTCGGCCTCCAGCAGCGCGCCGACCAGCCCATCCACAGCCTCTCCGGCGGCCAGCGCAAGCGCGTCTCCGTCGCCCTGGAACTGCTGACCAAGCCCTCCCTGCTCTTCCTGGACGAACCCACCTCCGGGCTCGACCCGGGCATGGACCGCTCGGTGATGAACATGCTGCGCGGCCTCGCCGACGACGGCCGCACGGTCATCGTCGTCACCCACAGCGTGCTCAACCTGAGCGTCTGCGACCGCCTCCTGGTCCTCGCTCCCGGCGGCCGCATCGCGTACTACGGGCCCCCGGACGAGGCGCTCGGCTTCTTCGGCTTCGAACAGTGGCCCGAGGCCTTCGAAGCCTTCGAGAACGAGCGCGAGCGCGACTGGGCCGGGGAGCACCGCGCCTCGCCGCTGCACCGCCGCTACGTCGACGTCGCCGGCCGGGTCCCGCTCGCGGGGGCCGGCGACAGGGCCGCGGGGATCGCGCCCAAGCCGCCGCCCAAGGCGCAGAGCTGGGGCTCGCAGCTCTCCACCCTGATCCGCCGGTACGCCGCCGTGCTCAGCGCCGACCGCACCTTCCTGATCATCATGGTCGCCCTGCCGTTCGTCATGGGTGCCATGGCCCGGGCCCTGGCCGGCAGCGAACTCAACGCGGAGACGGCGCTCAACGCCCTGTTCATCCTGTGCGTGGGCGGGGTCCTGACCGGAGCCGCCAACGCCGTCCGCGAACTGGTCAAGGAACGCGTCATCTACCAGCGCGAACGTGCCGTGGGGCTCTCCCGGTCGGCCTACCTGATGTCCAAGGTGGTGGTCCTCGGCGCCATCACCGTCGGCCAGGCGGTGGTCCTCACCCTCGTCGGCCTCGCCGGGGTCAAGACCAACGCCCCCGGCGGCAAGGGCCTCTTCCTGCCCCCGCTGATCGAGATCACCCTCGTCGTCGCCCTGCTGTCCGTCACCGCCATGGTGCTCGGACTGCTGATCTCCGCCCTGGTGACCAAGGAAGAGGTCACCATGCCGCTGCTGGTCCTGCTCACCATCGTGCAGGTCGTCTTCTGCGGCTCCCTGCTGAAACTCACCGGGGTCCCCGTCATCGAACAGTTCGCCTGGTTCGTGCCGGCCCGCTGGGCCATGGGCGCGATGTCGGCAACCATCGACCTCGGAGCCATCGTGCCCGGCAAGATCACACAGGACCCGATGTTCGACCACAAGCCCCGCTTGTGGCTCACGGAGGTGGCGGCGCTCGTCGGACTGGCCGTGCTGTTCGGCGTACTCGTGGGCCGGGTGCTGCGCCGCCACGAGCCGGCCATCATGCGGAAGTAGCCGCGATGACCAGCCCCGGCCAAGCCGCGGAATTCCGGCCCACCCACATCGTTCCGCAGGACGGACTCCCCGCATGGGAGACCCCGGACCTGTCCCGCCCGACGGTGGCGCTCGACGCCTTCCTCCCCGTGCGGCTGCTGACCCGGCGCGGGGAATGGGGGGAGGTCCTGTGCGCCAACGGATGGTCCGCCTGGGTCGACGGGCGCCTGCTCCTCGCCGTGCCGCAGCCCCCGCCGACCGGCGGGCGCCCGCTGACGCGCGTCGAGGACCCGCAGCCGCTGCTCACGCGGTGTGCCGAGGATCTGGAGCGCTACCGGCGGGCCGTCACCGACCTCGCCTCCGGGCGGCTCGACCCCGAATCCTTCCGGCGGTCCCTGCGGGGACTGCGCGTCGGCGTCGTCGTCGACGGGGAGTCCGTGTGGCTCTACGACGAGACGGCGGGACGGTGGATGTACGGGGACGGGAGCCGCCTGGCCACCTACGCGGTCGTCGCGGGACCCGGTGCCCCGCCCGTGCCGCAGACGCCGCCGCCGGAAGCCGACACCGAGGGCCGTGGCGACGTACGAGACGTTCCGCACGAGCCCACGAAGATCGTGGAGCTGCCCCGGCCGGAGGCGGGCTGATGGGCTCCGAACCGGCTGCGGAGCCGTTCCGCGGGCGGGAGTCCGACCTGCGGGGGCGGCAGATCGCCGGGTACGTGGTGGAGGCCGAGATCGGGCGCGGGGGGATGGCGGTCGTCTACCGCGCGCACGACGTACGGCTGGACCGGACGGTCGCCCTGAAGCTCCTCGCGCCCGAACTGGCGCGCAACGACGTCTTCCGGAAGCGGTTCGCGCACGAGTCGAAGGTGGCGGCGGCCATCGACCACCCGCACATCGTGCCCGTCTTCGAGGCGGGGGAGACCGACGGGATGCTGTACATCGCCATGCGGTACGTGCCCGGCCAGGACCTGCGGGCCATGCTCGACCGGACGGGCCCGCTGCCCGTGGAGGCGGCGGCCCGGATCGCCGGCCAGGTCGCCTCGGCCCTGGACGCGGCGCACGCCCACGACCTGGTGCACCGGGACGTGAAGCCCGGCAACATCCTGGTCGCGGGCGGCACCGACAGCGAACACCCCGAGCACGTCTACCTGACCGACTTCGGGCTCACGAAGAAATCGCTGTCGCTGACCGGGTTCACGAGCGTCGGGCAGTTCGTCGGGACCCTGGACTACGTGGCGCCCGAGCAGATCGCCGGGAAACCGGTCGACGGCCGGTGCGACGTCTACAGCCTGGGGTGCGTGGTCTACGAGACCCTGGCCGGCGGCCCGCCCTTCGAGCGCGACGACGACATGGCGCTGCTCTGGGCCCACCAGTACGATCCGCCGCCGGCGGTGTCCACGCGGCGGGAGGGACTCCCGCCGGGGGTGGACGAGGTGCTGGCCCGGGCCCTCGCGAAGGCGCCCGAGGACCGGTGGGGGAGCTGCCTGGAGTTCACGGGGGCGCTGCGGCACGCGGGTGCGGGGGAGGGCCCGGGCCCCGGGGTGGCGGCGTTCGTCCGTGTGCCCGACCGTGCGCCCGCCCGGGCGGCTTCCGACGGGCCGCCGCCACCGCCGCCCAGGTGGGCGCTGCCGGTGTTCTAGTTCCGGCCCTAGTCCTGGTCGGGGGAGGGCGCGCACACGACGTGGGCCGTGACCTCGGCGTGTGCGGCCGAGGCGTACCAGCCCTTGCGGCCGTGTGCGTCGACGACGGGGTGGGAGGCCAGGACGGTGTGCCGGAGGGTGCCGTCGCGGCCGTGGTCCCAGTGGGTGGTGGAGTACCCGCCGGACTGCACGGCCGTTCCGCGCGGGCAGAACACCCTGCTGACGGACACCGCCTGCGCGGAGGAGTCCTTGCGGCCGGTGTCGCCGGAGAGGTGGCGGGCGCCGGGGCCGGTCGCCTGCGTGGGCAGGGCGGTGGAGAGGGTCAGGGCCAGTGCGGAGAGGGAGATCAGGCCAGCGGCGTGAAGCGGCCGGAACAGGCCTTTGGTCATGTTCACGGAGACGAGCGTGTCATGCGGAAACGATCCCCCGATGAGCCGATGTGCGTCCGTTCACTCGAACGGCGCAACGGGTGGGCGGGGTGGGCGGCCGGTGCGGGCGGCCTGGTCAGGGGGTCAGCGGGTCAGCGGGTCAGGAGGTCAGCGGGCCAGCGGGTCAGCGGGTCAGCGGGCGGCGGGACCGGCCTGCTCGGCGGGGGTCCGGCGGCCGGGTTCGCCCCGGCGGCGGGGGAGCAGGGCGCCCAGGAAACCCGCCACGGCGCCCGCGAGGAAGGCGAGCCCGACCGTGCGCCAGAGCAGCGGGCGCAGCTCCACGTTGCCGCTGAGGTCGTCGACGTCGCCGAGACCCAGCAGGGTGAGGCCGAACTGGGCCTGGATCCGGGCCAGCAGGCAGACCACCAGGGTGGCCAGGGCCAGGGCGACGGCCAGGTGGAGGGCGTGCTGCCAGGGACGGACGTGCGCGGGCGAGCGGGCGGCGGCCAGGGCCCCGGCGGCGAGCAGGAGGACGACGGCCAGCACGACGAGCCACCACGCCCGGGAGTCCCGCTCGGCGAGCGAGGCCACGTCGATGGTGGACAGGTCCGAGGCCGCGCCGGAGTCCCGGCCGGTGACGCGCAGCACCTCGTCCAGGACCCGCGGTACGGGCAGCCCGAACGGACCCTCCGCCTTGCCCTCCCAGGCCCCGCCGAAGCCGAGGGTCAGGGCGGGCCAGACCAGGTTGGGCAGGCCCAGCAGGATGACCGCCAGGGTGCGGTCCGCGTGCCCCTGGGTCCCCGCCACGACCAGGCCGACCCCGATCCCGAGGACGACGTACGCGAGGAGCAGTGCGACCACGGCGAAGGCCGCGGGCCGCACCGCCGCGTGGAAGCGGACCAGCCCCGTCGGGAGCGGTGCGCGCCGGGACACCAGCAGGGAGACCAGCAACAGGCCCAGGATCCACAGCAGTCCGTAGCCGAGGCTGGCGGGGATCGCGGCCTCGAAGCCCACCTTGGGGCCGGCGTCGAGGACTTCGCCGATGTCGCCGAGGACCGAATCGCCGGTGGAGACCGTGAAGTTCTGGCGGGACAGCAGGGCGACTCCGGTCAGTGCCGCCAGCCAGAGGAGCACCAAGGGCGCGGCGCGGGCGAGGAGTTCGCGCACGCCCGCCACGGCACGGTTGTGCAGGGGGCGCAGGAAGAGCCAGCCGGTGGTCAGCGCGCCGGCCAGGCTGACGGAGAGGGGGAGTACGGACAGGCTCGCGTCGGCCCCCGCCAGGAAGCCGGCCCCGCCCGTCACCTCGACCGACCCGCCCGCGGCCATCAGGACGACGGCGGCCACGACGTGCGGGAACGCGCCGCCGGGCAGATCGCCCGCGCCGGCGAGGGCCAGCCCCGCGGCGCCGACGACGGCCATCACCGCGAAGCCCGCGAGGACCGCGACGAGGGCGTCGCGCCAGGCTCGCGCGGCCGGTGCCGTTGGATGGCTCACCCTGCCACCGTAGGCAGCTCCGCTTGCGGCCACCACCCGGACGGCGCACACAATGGTCGCCAGGAGTGCACGAAATCCGGAGATTTCCGCTGATGACCCGTGGAAGTTCCATAACGGAACGTCCACGGAGCAACGACCGAAGGGTCCGCAGCGGAACGTCCACAGGGGACCGGAACCCCTCCGCCTGGGAAGAAGAGCCCGTGACCACTCAACCCTCCGGCCAGCAGCCGCCGTGGCCGACACAGCCGTCACAGCCGCCCTCGCAGCCGCCGCCGTCGTCGTCGTCCGGGCGCCCCACGGGCCCGCCGTCCGGTCCCCTCTCCGGGGGCCGGGAAGGGCCCCCGCCACCTCCGCCGCCGGCCCCTCCCGGAGGATCCGGGAGCGGGGTGCCTCCCGGGCCCCCCGAGCCCCCGCACAAGCCCTGGTGGCGCTCCGTACCCCGGCTCGCCACCACCATCGTCGCCCTCGCAGCCGCCGTGACCCTGGCCGTCGTCCTGACCAGGCCCAGCGGGGGCGGGGGTACCACCACCTCCGCGGGCAACGAGGTCTTCCTGCAGCCCGCGGCGGCCTCCGGGCCCGACCCCTTCACCGAGTCCACCGCGGCCAAGCAGGCCACGGCGCCGCCCGAGAGCCCGCCGCCCTCGACGCCGGACAAGAAGCCCGAATCGAAGCCGCCGGCGAATCCCCCGTCGTCCGCGGCGACCACGACCACCCGCAGCGTCAGCGGCGCCTCGCCGGAGCTGTACGGGGGCACGCCGAACGTGCCCGCCTGTGACGTCGAGAAGCAGATCCGGGTCCTCTCGGCGCAGCCCTCCAAGAACGCCGCCTTCGCCTCGTCGCTCGGCATCCAGCCGACGGCCGTGCCGTCGTACCTGCGCTCGCTCACCCCGGTCCAGCTCCGGGTGGACACCCGGGTCACCAACCACGGCTACGTGGACGGCCGCTCCACCAGCTACCAGTCCGTACTCCAGGCCGGGACCGCCGTGCTCGTGGACGACCGGGGGGTGCCGCGGGTGCGGTGCGCCTGCGGGAACCCGCTGGGGCCGCCGGTGGCGCTGAAGGCCAACCCGAAGCGGTTCGGGCAGCCTTGGACCTCGTACCAGCCCTCGCGGGTCGTGGTCATCGCGCCGTCCGTGATCATCGTGAACAAGTTCGTGATCTACGACTACGGCAACGGCCGCTGGTACGAGCGTGACCGGGGCCACCACCAAGGCCGCCACGACAGGCCGATCCCGCCGCCGGTGATCCCGACCCCGATCTTCACCACCCCGCCGCCGTCGCCGACGTTCACGTCGCCGTCCCCGACGGGCACTTCGCCCTCGCCGACGGACACCTCCACGTCGTCGACATCGCCGTCCCCGTCGGTGTCGCCGTCCGAATCCTCGTCCGAGTCGCCGTCTCAGTCCCCGTCCGAGTCGCCGTCGGAGTCCCCGTCGGTCTCGCCTTCGGAGTCGGCCTCGGAGTCCCCGTCCGAGTCGCCTTCGGAGTCCGTGTCGGCGTCGGCGACCGGGTCGGAGTCACCGTCCGAGTCGCCCTCGGAGTCCCCCTCCGAGTCACCGTCCGTCTCGCCGTCCAAGTCGGCCTCCGCGTCCGCGGGCCGGACGTCGCCGACGCCGTCCCCGTCGCCGACGCCCGAGAAGAGCTCGGTGGCGCCGACGCCCGAGAAGAGCTCGGTGGTGCCGGAGCCCCCCGCGACCTCGGCGCGGCCCGAGCCGCCGAAGCCGAAGCCGACGCCCCCGCCGCTGATCTCGGAGGAGCCCGAACTCCAGCCGCCGCCGCCCCCGCCGCCGACCCAGGCGCCCCCGCCCCCGCCGCCCCCGCCCCCGCCGCCGCCCCCGCCCCCGCCGCCGCCCCCGCCCCCGCCGCCGGCCACCTCACAGGCCCCGCCGCCGCCCCCGCCCTCCCCGGTCGGGCCCGGAGGCGACACCGACCAGGGTTCGGACGGAGGCCCGGCCGGTAACAGCAACCAGTAGGACCCCGCCCGACACGAAGACCTCCCCGAGGGCCATCGGCCCTCGGGGAGGTCTTCGTGTCGGGCGGGGTCCGGGCCCTGCGGACGCCGCTAGCGGACGCGGCCGTACATGTTCGGGTTGTACGCGCTGAAGCTGGAGACGCGGACCTGCTTGCCCGGGCGGGGGGCCTCGATGTACTTGCCGTCGCCGAGGTAGATGGCGACGTGGTGGATGCCCGAGGTGCTGCCGTTCGAGGTCCAGAACACCAGGTCTCCGCGGCGCAGCTCGGAGCGGGAGATCGGGGTGGTGGCCCGGTACTGGTCGGAGGCCACGCGGGGGAGGGTGATGCCCGCGGAGCGGTACGCGGCCTGGACCAGGCCCGAACAGTCCCAGCCTCGGGGGCCGTTGCCACCCCAGACGTACGGGTCGCCGAGGTGGCTGTTGGCGAAGGAGATGGCGCCCTCCGTGCCCTGGCGGATGGGCGTTCCGGAGGAACCCGAAGAGCCGGAGGAGCCCGAAGAACCGG
This sequence comes from Streptomyces stoeckheimensis, assembly GCF_045822005.1. Taxonomy (NCBI): domain Bacteria; kingdom Bacillati; phylum Actinomycetota; class Actinomycetes; order Kitasatosporales; family Streptomycetaceae; genus Streptomyces; species Streptomyces stoeckheimensis. Next base: position 7,840,226 of record NZ_CP169550.1, read on the forward strand.
ACGAGCCCGAGGAGGAGCCGGAGCCGCCGGCGAAGCGCTCGTACTTGTCCTTGTGCTGGGTCCAGCGCCACCAGCCGGTGGAGTCCTTGTACCAGTACACGCGGTCCGTCGCGTCCCAGCCCGCGCGGCCGCGGAAGGTCGGCTCGGAGGTGCGTACGGAGGAGGACGAGGAGGAGGATGAGGAGGGAGACGAGGCGGCGGCGGAGGAACCGCCGCTGCTCGCCACGTACTTGCTGTAGTGCTGCGTCCAGCGCCACCAGCCGGTCGCGTCCTTGTACCAGTACTTCGAACCGTCCCAGCCGGCGTGCGCCGGTGCCGGCTCGGCGGATGCGGTGCCCACTCCGGTGCCCATCAGCAGCGTGGCGCCGACGGCCGCGACCACGGCGCCGCGCAGGGTGCAGCGACGGCGGCGGGTCGCGGCGGCCGTCATGGCCGTCGTGCCGCGCGCGCAGCCGGTGCAGTCACAGCTGTCGGGTATTTCTTCGGTGAACTCGGGCGTGCGCATGCATGATTCCTTTTCCATCGGGGGTGTTGTCAACGCGCGTCGGCGGCAGGGCCGCGCGCCGTGTAGAAGGCCACGGTCAAGTCCTTGACCAGGGCCTTGCGTTCGTAGTCGTCCAGGCTCACGAGCCCGCGGTCCGACATCCGGTGAACGGTGTCGTCGACGGCGTCGAGCACGGAGGTGAGGACGGAGTCCCGGTGCCGCGCGTCGATCGAGGCGACCCGGCGGCGCTGCATCGCGGCGGCGACCTCGGGGGCGTACTCGACGTGCAGCGGCCGGGCGGAGAAGACTTCGACGCCGACGGCCTTGCACTCGGCGGCGAGCAGTCGGGTCAGCTCGTCGCCGACGGCCTCGGTGTCCCGCAGGGTTTCCGGCCCGTCCGGCTCCGGGCCGAAGGAGTCGGCGGGCATCCGGGAGAGCACCCGGGCGGTCGCCGACTCCACCTGTCCGCGCAGGTACGCGGTGTGGTCGTCGACCGCCAGCAACGCGCGGGCGGTGTCCCTGACCCGCCATACGACGAGGACGACGGACCGCAGCGCGGTGCCCTCGGAGTCGACGACGCAGAGCGGCTCGCTGCGCCAGTGGCGCAGCCGGACGTCGACGCGGGTGTGGCGGCGCAACGGGTTGGACCAGATGAGGCCGGTGCGCCGGATCGTGCCGCGGTAGCGGCCGAACAGGGTCAGCGACCAGGCCTGGCCGGTGAGGCCGCGCCGCAGTCCGCAGAGCGCGGTGAGTGCGAGGAGCGCGCAGCACACGACGACGGCCAGGGGCCAGGCCTCGGCGGGGGAGGTGGAGGGGCGGAGTTCCTCGAACCGCGCGAGGACGGCGGCGCCGCCCGTGGCGAGCGCGGCGGTGAGCAGGGCCCACCAGCCGGAACAGGCCCGCGCGGGGTGTTCGGTGAGCTCGGGGTCGAGCACGGCGGGAAGGGTCCGGGGGTGGGCCGGAGCCGCCGTGGCCGGAGGGGCGGGCCGGGGTATCGCCGTGCGGACGGGGGCCTGCCGAAGGGTGTCGGGATCCGTCGGCGCGGGGCCGGACCGGCGGGGTCCGGCCGGGGCGCCGGGGGCAGCCGGACCGTCGGGGCCCGCGGCGGTCGCGGTGCGGGAGCCGTCCGGTCCCTCGTCACGGAAGAGCGGCCCGAGGACGAGCGGATCCCGGTACGGACGCACGACCAGACTCCCGCGCCCGGTACGGGCCCCGTGCCCGGCGGCCGGGCCGGAGCCGGAGCCGGCACCGGCACCGGAACCGGAGTCGGAGTCGGAGTCGGTGAGAGGGGCGGATATGTGTCCGGGGGTCTGGGCCCCTTCCTCCGTCCTTTCCGCCCCTCCCCTCGGTATTCCGGCCGGTTCTCCGGTCGTCTTCGGCGCTCGCGACAAGCCACACCCCACACAGCCGTGGGCGTCAACGGCCCCGTTCCGGGGGGTTCCTGACGCCAGCAAAGATGATCATGAACGGATCGATCTTCGCGAAATCGTACAAGTCGGCTATTCAGCGAAAGTCACGACAGGCCGGGACTTTGGTCCTTTTTCGTCCGCCGCCCGGTGTCCAGGGGGCGCCGCTAGCACACAAAGGGGATCGGGGCCCGTTCGACACGCCGCACCCGTCCTTCGCGTACCGCGAACCCGCACCCTTGCCCCGGTACCGTCCCGGCAGGCTCCCGCGCACCGGCACGGACCGGCGAAGAGTGAGACCCTGAAGGTGTGGCCGAAAGGGGAGTGACCCCCCAGGTCGAGTGGCCTGCCCGGACGGACACGAGCCTCGCGCTCAACCACATGGGCACCTTCGACTGGGACCTCGACAGCGGGCAGATGTTCCTGGACACCACCGCCCTCGAGGTCCTCGACCTGCGCCCCGAGGAGTTCACCGGCACCCCCGCCGGACTGCGGGCCCGCCTCGCGCCCGGCGAAGAGGTCCGGCTCGACGCGCGGGTCGCCCAGGCGCTGAAGGCCGGCCACAGTCACTACGGGGCCTACGTGCGCAGCCGCGACCGGGAAGGCGCCCCGGGCTGGACCCATGTCCAGGGGCGCATCCTGCGGGACCCGCACGGGCGTCCGTACCGGATCATCGGGATCCTCCGCGACGCCGTCCACGACCCCGGCGAGCCCGGCGCGGCCGGTGAGCGCGACGAGGGCCGGCGCCGCATGACCGGGGTCATCGAGCGGACCACGGCGATCCTGGCGCACGCCCGCACCGTCAACGACGTCACCGACGTCCTCAAGGACCCCGAGGCCCTCGGCCACCTCGGCGCGGTCAGCGTCATGCTCGGCGTGGTGGACGGCGGCCGCATCCACCTGGTCGCGGAGGGGCAGCTCGGGGCGTACGTACCGGAGACCGAGTACACGCGGATCGACGCGCCCCTGCCGATGAGCGAGGCGGTACGGACCCTGCTGCCGGTCTATCTGTCCTCCCGCGAGCAGTTCCAGCGCCGCTACCCGGACCTGTGGCCGTACATCGAGCCGCTGGCCGTCCGCAGCGGGGTCTACCTGCCGCTGATCGCCCAGGGCAGGCCCGTCGGCGCGCTCGGGCTGCTCTACACGCGGGAGGGCGACTTCGACGCCGAGGAGCGCAACGTGCTGATGGCCCTCGGCAGCGGCATCGCGCAGAGCCTCCAGCGGGCCATCCTCTTCGAGCAGGAGCACGACCTCGCCGAGGGCCTCCAGACGGCCATGCTGCCGCGCCGGATCCCGGAGGTGGCGGGCGCGCAGATCGCCGTGCGGTACCGCGCCGCCCGGATGGGACGGGACATCGGCGGCGACTGGTACGACGTGGTCCCGCTCGGCGAGGGCCGGGTCGGCGTGATGATCGGCGACGTGGAGGGCCACGACACGGACGCCGCCGCCGTCATGGGCCAGCTGCGCATCGCGCTGCGCGCGTACATCGCCGAAGGCCACACGCCCGGCGCGGCCATGGCGCGGGCCTCGGCCTTCCTCCAGGACCTGGAGACGGAACGCTTCGCCACGTGCACGTACGCCGACATCGACCTCACCAGCGGCATGGCCCGGCTGGTCCGTGCCGGGCACCTCGACCCCGTGGTGCGGCGCGGCGACGGCAGTTGCCACCGGGTACAGGTGGCGGGCGGGCTGCCGCTGGGCCTGCCGGTGCCCGACCCGGGGGCGCCCGGTGCGGGTGCCTCCGGCGGCGACGCGGGGGCTTCCGGCGCCCCGGGCGCTTCCCGCGCCGCCGGTACGGGATACCCCGTCACCAGCCTCGAACTGCACCCCGGGGACACCCTGCTGCTGTGCACGGACGGTCTGACCGAACGGCCCGGCGGCGACCCCGACACGGGGGTGCGCGAGCTCATGGAGGCGGTCCGGGACGGACCGGCGGACGTGGAGGAACTCGCCGACCTGCTGTGCGACCTGGTCGGGGACTCGGGCGGCGGGGACGACATGGCCCTGCTCCTGCTGCGCCGGCGCGGCACCCCGCTCCCGCGCGGCGGCGGCCCGCTGCGCCACCGCCTCACCCCCGGGGACCCGGACGCCCCGGCGATGGCCCGCCACCTGATCCGGGCCGCAGCCGCGGCGTGGGGTGCGTGGGAGCAGGCCGACGAGATCGAGCTGGCGGCGGACGAGCTGATGACCAACGCGCTGGTCCACACGGACGGTGTCGGCGGGGTCAGCATGCGGCTGACCCCGGAGGGCCGGATCCGGATCGAGGTGGAGGACACCAGCAGCGCGCTCCCGCGGCGCCGGGAGGCCGACGATTGGGCGGTGTCGGGGCGCGGCCTGATGCTGGTGGACCGGCTCGCGGATGCCTGGGGCGTGGAGCCTCGGGGCGGCGGGAAGTGCGTGTGGTGCGAGTTCGCCGTCCAGTCCCCGTCCCGGGAGCCCGGCGTCGCGTAGGCGCGCGGGCCCGCCGGGGCCGGGTGGGTTTCGCGGGCTACTCGGCCGCGAACGGGCCCGGGCCCTGCGCGGCCTTGGCGATCTGCATCGCCGTCAGTCCGCGCACGAAGCGGATCGCGAGGACCGAGGCCGCGAGCAGCACGACCCCGTACACGGCCGCGGCGGTGGCCGCCGTCGCGAGCCCGTCCGCGTCGTCGGCACGGTCGTGGAGGATGCCGAAGACGCGGTTGGCGAACAGCGCGGCGATCCACACCAGCCACCACGTGGTGATGGGGGCCGTCGAGACGGGCCGGTGGGCCGCGTCCGGCCCGCGCAGGCGGCTGGCGGACCAGATCTCCTTGGCCGTCTTGTACGGGATGCGGAGGAAGGCGAAGGGCACGAACCAGCCGCCGATGGCCCAGGCCGCAGACCTGGTGACCGCGTCCGGGCCGAGGATCAGGGCGTTGTGGTGGACGCGGTGGAACCAGGTGATGAACAGGGCCGCGGTGACGATCAGCAGGGGAATCTCGAGGAGGCCCGCCAGGGCCATCAAGGTGTCCGGCAGGGTGCCGCCGTCCTCGGTTCCCGCATCCGGGTAGCTCCCGTTCCGCAGGGCGAAGCCGAGGTACAGGCCGGTTCCGGTCAGGAGCAGGGCGTACAGGCCGGAGAGTGCGAGCAGGGCGGTCGTGGCCGTCGCGAGCCCCCCGGGCGGGCGCAGCAGAGCGACGGGCTCCGGGGTGAAGTCCGGCACCGGCTCGTCGACGGGCTGCGGTGAGCCGGTCGCGCTGAAAGACATGAAGTCGTACCCCCGGGAACAGGTGACATGCGGAGAAGGCCCGTCGGCCCGCCGCCATGTGGTCACGGTCGAAGATGTGGCGGGGCCAAGATTTCAGACCGCACCTTTGGATGACTTGGATCGCCCGCCGGGGCGGCTTCCCGGGGCCGGTGCGGGCGAATGGCTGACAGTCACCGAACTAGCGCTGTGTTCATGTGCTCATATGCACGGGGCTGGCCGATCCTGCCTGGATGTCCCCCCTGCGCCCCCTGCGCCCGCTGTTTTCCGTCATGCTGCCGGCCCTGCTCACCGTGCTGCTCGCGGCCCCGGCGCCCCCGTCGGCCCACGCCTCCGGGCACGGCAAGGGCGAGGGGATCGAGACGGACCGTACCGCCCGGCAGATCGCCCCCGGGGTGCGGCTGGAGTCGTACGACCGGCTCGAAGCCGACCGGTGGCTGCGCATCGACGAACTCGACGTGCAGTTGGCGGGCACAGGCACAGGCACAAGTACGGGTACAGGCACGGGCGCGGGATCCGGTGTGCGCGTGGAGTACCTCGGCGGCCGCGGGCACGCCACCGTCTCCGACTCCGCCGCACGCCACCCGGCCGGGCCCGGCCGCCGCGTGGTCGCCGCCGTCAACGGCGACTTCTTCGACATCCGGGGTACGGGCGCCCCGCTCGGCCCCGGCATCGGCGCCGGACGGCTGCTGCACGCGGCTTCGCCCGGCGCGGGACAGGCCGTCGGATTCGGCGCCGGCGGACCGGGCCGGGTGCTCCGCCTGACCCTCGACGGGAGCGTCACCCTGCCCGGTGGCGCGGTCCGCCCGCTCGCCGGTTTCAACACCGCGCGGCCGCCCGCCGAGGGCTTCGCCGCCTACACCGCCGACTGGCCGGCGGACGGACTCCCCGCGTCCGGACCGGCGGTGGAGCTGCGCGACGGCCGGGTCGCGGCCGTGCGCGCGGCGGTACGCCGTCCCGCGCGCCGGGAGCGTCCCGCACCCGGGACCACCCTGCTGGTCGCGGCGGGCACGGCGGCGCGGGAACTCGCCGCCCTGCGCCCCGGGGACGCGGTCGCCGTGGCGGCCCGGCCGCTGCCGGTCGGGGGCGGGCCGCTCCCGGCGAGCGCGGTCGGCGGCCGGGAGGCGCTCGTGGTGGCCGGGGTCCCGCAGAACCACGACGGCGAGCCGAACAACGCGGCCGCGCCGCGCACCGCCGTCGGCTTCTCCCGCGACGGCCGCCGGGCCCGCCTGGTCACCGTCGACGGCCGCCAACGCGACAGCGGAGGGCTGACCCTGACGGCGCTCGGCCGGCTGATGCACCGTCTCGGCGCCCACGAGGCCCTCAACCTGGACGGCGGCGGTTCCTCGACCCTGCTCGCGGCGCTGACCGGGGAGTCGGCCCTGACCCTGGAGAACTCCCCGTCCGAAGGCCGCCGTCGCCCGGTCCCCAACGGCTTGGTCCTGACCGCCCCGGCCGGCACCGGGCGCGCCACCCGCTACCGGATCGAGCCCGTCGGCGGCGCGGCGCGCGCCTTCCCCGGCCTGACCCGGACCCTCAGGGCCACCCCCTACGACGCGCAGCTCGGCCCGGTGCCCGCGCAGCCGGGGGCTCCGGGGTGGTCCCTCCCGTCGGGCCGGGGCCGGATCGATTCCGGCGGGGTCCTGCGCGCGTCGGGCCCCGGTGCGGTGGAGGTGCGGGCGGGCCTCGGAGCGGCGAGCGGGGCGCTCCGCCTCGACGTGCTCGGGGAGCCGACCCGGGTCCGGGCCGTGCCGGAGCGGATCGGGTTCGCGGAGGAAGGGGAGACCGCACGCTTCGTCCTGACCGGGTACGACGCGCAGGGCGCCGCCGCGGTGGTCGAACCCCGGGACGTGGAGCTCGACTTCGACCGTTCCCGGTGGCAGGTGGCCGACGACGGGCGCGGCGGATTCACGGTGACCGCCCGAGTCCCGAACGCGACGGGTGAGTTGCGCGCCACGGTGCGCGGGATCCCGGCCGGGACCTCGGGCGGGTCCCGCGCCTCCGTGGCCCCGGCCCGGCTGGCCCTCGGGGTGGGCCTGGCGGACGTGCCGCTCGCGGATCTGGAGGATGCCGCCCGCTGGACCGGTCCCGGCGCCGCGCCCGGGGAGGGCCGCCCCGGCCGGGGGCTCGCCCTCGCACCGCCCGCCGGGGGCGGGACCGCCGCGGCGACCCCGCCCCGTCCCCTCCGGGTCCCCGAACTGGCCCGCTCGCTTTCCTTCTGGGTGCACGGCGACGGTTCCGGGGCCCGGCCCGCGGTGGAACTCGCCGACGGCCAGGGAGCCGCCGTCACCCTGCGCGGGCCCGCTGTCGACTGGACCGGCTGGCGGGAGATCGGCCTGCCGCTCCCGGCGATGGCGGAGCGCCCCTTCGCCGTGACCCGACTCGCGGCCACCGCCGCCGCCCCCGCGCCCACCCGCTCCAAGGCCCGTACCGGAGCCACGTCAAAGGCTCCGGCCGAGAGCCCCGCCCCGCGGCTGCTGCTGGACACCCTGGCGGCGCGGACACCGCCGACCGGGGTGGTCCGTACGGCCGACGCCCCCGATCCGATCGTGGCCACGGCGGCCCGGGTGGACTCCCGGCCCTGGCGGTTCGCGATCGCGCCCGCCGGTGCCCGGCCCGCCGGTGCCCGGCCCGCCGCGGCCGCTGCCCCGACCGCGGCCGTCGACTTCGCACTGACCGGCACCGGCCGCCCGGCCTTCGTGCACCGGGGCGTACGGTTCCTGCCGCTCGGCTCCACGCGCCGCACCCTCGCCGGCGGCGGGCTGGAGCGGATCACGGCCCTGCGCGCGGCCCTCGCGACGGCCGCCCGGGAACCGGGTACGGGTGCGCTGGCCGTCGTGGAGCCGTACGCACCGCAGGCCGTCGACCGCAAGGAGGCCGCCCTGCGGCTGCGCCTCCTGGCGGAGTTCCGCCGGGCCACCGGCAAGCGGGCCGTGGTCCTCACCGTCGGCGCCCCCCGCTTCGCGGCCGGCCGCACCGAGGGCGTGCTCACCGTGGCGGCCCCGCGCACCGGCCGCACCGTGATCGGCGCCGACGCCTTCGCCGCGGGCGACTGGCTCTCCGTACTGCCGGCCGCGGGCCGGTGAACCCGCGAACCCACGAACCCACGAACCCACGAACCCGCGAACCTGCGAACCTTGAACCGGTCAGGAACGGAGAAGCCCCGGCCGCCCACCCGCCCGTAGCGTGAAACCCATGGACATCAACCTTTCGCAGTGCTTCATCGCCGTCGACGACCACGACACGGCGATCCCCTTCTACCGGGACGTCCTCGGTCTCGAGGTCCGGGGCGACGTCGGCTTCGAGGGCATGCGCTGGGTGACCCTCGGGTCGCCCGCGCAGCCCGATGTGGACATCGTCCTCGAACCGCCCGTCGCGAACCCCAACGCCTCGTCCGCCGACCGGGAGGCCATGACGGAACTGCTGGCCAAGGGCCTGCTGCGCGGTGTCATCTTCAGCACCGACGACTGCGACGCCACCTTCGAACGCATCCGGGCCGCGGGCGGCGAGGTGCTCCAGGAGCCGATCGACCAGCCGTACGGCGTCCGCGACTGCGCCTTCCGCGACCCGGCCGGCAACATGCTCCGGTTCCACCAGCCGCGCAAGCGCTGAGATCCACTGCCCCTCTTACCTGGTGCCGCCCCCGGATGACACCGCCGATCGGGTAGACAGGGGAGCGTTGCCGCGACCGAGAAGGCGGCGCCGGCCCGACAGAGCGGCGTCAGCCCAACAGTATGGAGACACGATGAGCAAGGTCACGAGGACGGGCACGCAGTCACCCGAGCCGCACGCCGCCGACGTCCACGACCTGATCCGCGTACACGGCGCGCGGGTGAACAACCTCAAGGACGTCAGCGTCGAGATCCCCAAGCGCCGGCTCACGGTCTTCACCGGCGTGTCCGGCTCGGGCAAGAGCTCCCTGGTGTTCGACACGATCGCCGCCGAGTCGCAGCGGCTGATCAACGAGACCTACAGCACCTTCGTCCAGGGCTTCATGCCGACCCAGGCACGGCCCGAGGCGGACGTCCTCGACGGGCTGACCACCGTGATCACCGTCGACCAGCAGCGGATGGGCGCCGACCCCCGCTCGACGGTGGGCACCGCCACCGACGCGAACGCGATGCTCCGCATCCTCTTCAGCCGGCTCGGCAAGCCGCACATCGGCTCGGCCAAGGCCTTCTCCTTCAACGTGGCCTCGATCAGCGGGGCCGGCGCCGTCACCATCGAGCGCGCCGGGCAGACCGTGAAGGAGAAGCGCAGCTTCAACATCACCGGTGGCATGTGCCCGCGCTGCGAGGGCCGGGGCTCGGTCAACGACATCGACCTGACCGCGCTGTACGACGACACCAAGTCGCTCAGCGAGGGCGCCCTCACCATCCCCGGCTACACGATGGAGGGCTGGTACGGCCGCATCTACGCCGGCTCAGGCTTCTTCGACATGGACAAGCCGATCCGCAAGTACACCAAGCGGGAGCTGCACGACCTGCTCCACAAGGAGCCGACCAAGGTCAAGGTCGACGGGATCAACCTCACCTTCGAGGGGATCATCCCCAAGCTCCAGAAGTCGATGCTGTCCAAGGACGTCGAGGGGCTGCAGCCGCACGTCAGGGCGTTCGTGAAGCGTGCGGTGACCTTCAGCGTCTGTCCCGACTGCGAGGGCACCCGGCTCAACGAGGGGGCGCGGTCCTCGAAGATCAAGAAGATCAGCATCGCCGACGCCTGCGCGATGCAGATCAGCGACCTGGCGAAGTGGGTCCGCGACCTGGACGAGCCCTCGGTGGCCCCGCTCCTCGCCACACTGCGCCAGACCCTCGACTCGTTCGTGGAGATCGGGCTGGGCTACCTCTCCCTCGACCGGCCCTCGGGCACGCTGTCCGGCGGCGAGTCCCAGCGCGTCAAGATGATCCGACACCTCGGCTCCTCGCTCACCGACGTCACCTACGTCTTCGACGAGCCCACCGTCGGCCTGCACCCCCACGACATCCAGCAGATGAACAGCCTCCTGCTGCGGCTGCGCGACAAGGGCAACACGGTGCTCGTCGTGGAGCACAAGCCGGAGACGATCGCCATCGCCGACCACGTCGTCGACCTCGGCCCCGGCGCGGGCCAAGGGGGCGGCACCATCTGTTTCGAGGGCACCGTCGAGGGGCTGAGGGCGGGCGACACCATCACGGGCCGGCACTTCGGAGACCGCGCACGCCTGAAGGAGACGGTGCGCGAGCCCAACGGAAAGCTGGAGATCCGCGGAGCGAAGACGCACAACCTGCGGGGCGTCGACGTCGACGTACCGCTCGGGGTGCTCGTCGTGGTCACCGGCGTCGCCGGCTCCGGCAAGAGCTCGCTCGTCCACGGCTCGATCCCGGCGAGCGAGGGAGTCGTCTCGGTCGACCAGGGCGCGATCCGCGGCTCCCGGCGCAGCAATCCGGCCACCTACACCGGCCTGCTGGACCCGATCCGCAAGGCCTTCGCCAAGGCCAACGGCGTGAAGCCGGCCCTGTTCAGCGCCAACTCCGAGGGCGCCTGCCCCGCCTGCAACGGTGCCGGGGTCATCTACATGGACCTGGCGATGATGGCCGGCGTCTCCACCACCTGCGAGGAGTGCGAGGGCAAGCGCTTCCACGCCTCGGTCCTGGAACACCACCTCGGCGGCCGCGACATCAGCGAGGTCCTCGCGATGCCGGTCACCGAAGCCGCCGAGTTCTTCGGCGCGGGCGAGGCGCGCACCCCGGCCGCGCACCGCATCCTGGAGCGGCTGGCGGACGTGGGGCTGGGCTACCTCAGCCTCGGACAGCCGCTCACCACGCTCTCCGGGGGCGAGCGGCAGCGCCTCAAGCTGGCCACGCACATGGCGGACAAGGGCGGGGTCTACGTACTCGACGAGCCGACCGCGGGCCTGCACCTCGCCGACGTCGAGCAGCTCCTCGGCCTCCTCGACCGCCTCGTTGACTCGGGCAAGTCGGTGATCGTGGTCGAACACCACCAGGCGGTCATGGCGCACGCCGACTGGATCATCGACCTCGGCCCCGGAGCCGGCCACGACGGCGGCCGGATCGTCTTCGAGGGCACCCCCACCGCCCTGGTCGAAGCCCGCGCCACCCTGACCGGCGAGCACCTGGCCACCTACGTGGGCGCCTAGGCGCCGGGCGGCTCCAGGGCGCGCTTCCAGCGCGCGCCCTAGAGCCGTACGAGGGTGACCTCGGTCGCCTTCACGCTGGTCCACACCGCGGCGCCGTCGACGAGTCCCAGTTCGGCGGCGGCCTCGGGGGTGATCTCCGCGACGAGGTCGGGCGCCTGCTCCGAGCCGACGAGCACGCGCAGCCGGCTGCCGACCGAGGTGATCTCCCGTACGGTGCCGGGCCATACGTTACGAGGGCTGCCGCTCGGGCGGTCCCGGTGCACCGACACCGCCTCGGGGCCGATGATGGCGAGCGCCTGCGCCCCCGCGGGCAGGGCCTCGGCCACCACCAGGCGGCCCCCGGCGGCGAGTTCCAGCCCGTCGGCCGAGGCCGTGCCGGGCCAGGCGTTGCGCCCCAGCATCCGGGCCACCCACGGGGAGCGCGGGTGCCGGGTCACCTCGGAGGGCGGAGCGTCCTGCAGGGTCCGCCCGTCGGAGAGTACGAGGACACGGTCGGCCAGGGACACCGCCTCGACGGGGTCGTGCGTGACGATGAGGCAGACCCCGCCGAAGCCGGCCAGATGGGTGCGCAGGGTGTGCCGGACGTGGGCGCGGGTCGTCTGGTCCAGGGCGGCGAGCGGCTCGTCGAGCAGCAGCAGCCGGGGCCGGGCGGCCAGTGCGCGGGCCAGCGCCACCCGCTGGGCCTGCCCGCCGGACAGCTGGGCGGGCTTGCGGTGGGCGAGGTGCCCGACGCCGAGCCGGTCCAGCCAGGCCTGCGCCTCGGCCCGGGCCACGGCCCGGGGCACCCGGCGGGCGCGCAGCCCGTACGAGGTGTTGGCGAGCGCGCTCAGGTGCGGGAACAGTGCCCCGTCCTGGGGGACCCAGGCGACCTGGCGCCGGTGCGGGGGCAGGCCGGTCACGTCGGCGTCGCCGAGCCGGAGCTCGGCATGGGCGCGGGGGGTCAGGCCGAGCAGGGCGCGCAGCAGGGTGGTCTTGCCGGCGCCGTTCTCGCCGACGACGGCGATGGTGGTGCCGGGTTCGGCGTCGAGGGTGAGCTCGTTGAAACCGGTGACGGTGGCGTGCAGCGGCCAGTGCCCGCCGTCGGCCGGGGACCCGGGCGGTACGGGGCCCACGGGCTCCGTACCGGCGGCCTCCTCGGCGACCGCGAACGCACCGGGGTCCTTGCGGGCCGCGGGGGTTCCCGTCCACCTCCCGCGCAGGGCGATGAGTACGGCCATGGCGATCACGAGCAGCAGCAGCGACACCGAGGTGGCGGCCTCGGGCTGGTCCTGGAGCAGCAGGTAGACCTGGAGCGGCAGGGTCTGGGTGGTGCCCGGAAGGTTGCCCGCGAAGGTGATCGTGGCGCCGAACTCGCCGAGCGCCCGGGCCCAGGTGAGCGCGGCTCCGGCGATCAGGCCCGGGGCCACCATCGGCAGCGTCACCGTGAAGAACACGCGCAGCGGCGTGGAACCGAGGGAGGCGGCGGTCTCCTCGTAGCTCGGCCTGAGACCGCCGAGGGCGCCCTCCAGACTGATCACGAGGAAGGGCATCGCGACGAAGGTGGCCGCGATCACCGCACCGGAGGTGTGGAAGGGCAGCGTGATGCCGAAGGTGCCCTCCAGCCAGGGTCCGAGCAGTCCGCGCCGGCCGAAGCCGAGCAGCAGGGCCACACCGCCGACCGTGGGCGGCAGCACCATGGGCAGCAGGACCAGCGAGCGCACCAGCGCCTTGCCCTTGAACTCGACGCGGGCCAGCAGCCAGGCGAGCGGCACCCCGAGGAGGAGGGAGAAGCCGAGTGCCCACAGGGACACGACCAGCGAGAGCCGGAGCGCCTCGACCACACCGGGGCTGGTGAGGTGCGCGCCGAGATCGCGCCAGTGGGTGCGGGTGAGGATGCCCACGAGCGGCATCAGCAGGAACGCCACGGCGAGCAGCGCGGGGAGCGCCAGGGCCACGGGGGGCCGGGCGCGGCGGGTACGGAGTCTGCTCATGTGGGTTCCTGGCCGGGGATGTCGGGACGCCGCCGGGACGTCGGGACGCCCGGGCGGCGTGTGAAGCGTAGTGCGGCGGGAGGTGAACGGAGAGGGACCGCCCGTCCCCCCGGACCGCGCGGTCCCTCTCCGTCACCGGACCGTCGGGCCGCTACGGCTTCTGGAAGCCCGCGTCCTGGAGGATCTTCTGGGCCTCCGGGGTGGTCAGCCACGCCACGAACGCGGCCGCGGCCTCGGCGTTCTTGGAGCCCTTGAGCGAGGCGGCCGGGTACGAGGCCACGGCGTTCTCGGCGTCCGGGATCTCCACCACGGCGACCTTGTCACCGGACTTGAGGGTGTCGGTCTTGTAGACGAGACCGGCGTCGGCCTCGCCCAGCTCGACCTTGCTCAGCACGGCGCGGACGTTGGGCTCCTGGGAGACCGGCTTCACCTCGATCTTCTGGGCGTCGAGGATCTGCTTGCTGTAGCGGCCGACCGGGACCTCGGGCGCGGCCAGCACGACCTTGATCTTGGTGTCGGCGAGGTCCTTGAGGCCGGCGATCTTGAACGGGTTGCCCTTGCCGGTGGCGATGACCAGACGGTTCTTGGCGATGATCGCCGGGTCGTTGGTCTGGGCCAGCAGGCCTTCCATGGTCTTGGTGTCGGCGGTGACCAGCGCGTCGGCCGGGGCGCCCTGCTTGACCTGCGCGGCGAGCTCCTGCGAACCGGCGAAGGAGAAGGTGACCTTGGTGCCCGGTTGCGCCTTCTCGTACGCGGCGCCGGCGGTCTTGAAGACGTCGGTGAGGGAGGCGGCGGCGAGGACCGTCAGGTTCGCGGCCTTGGGCTCGGCGGACGCGGAGGCGCCCGGGGAGGCGGCCGCGTCCTTCTTGTCGTCGCCGCTGCCGCAGGCGGCGAGCGCCGGCACGAGCAGGGCGGCGGAGAGGGCGAGTGCGGCGGTGCGGCGGTTCAGGGGCAGGATCGGGGACATGAGCTGGTGCTCCTCGGTCGGGTCGGCGGCCGGCCTGGTGCCGGATGCGCGCGGTGGTGACCCGCGCCGGTGACGGGCGGAGCGGGTGGGGACGCGTCGTACTGAGCGGTACTGGGCGGTACTGGACTGGGTGGCGCCGGGCGGGGTGGTGCCGGGCGGGGTCAGGCGCGGTCGATGTGCACGCTGGTCGACTTCACGCGGGCGGTGGCCCGCATGCCGACCTGCAGCCCGAGTTCGTCGACGGCCTCCCGGGTGAGGAGGGAGACCAGGCGGTGGGGACCGGCCTGCATCTCGACCTGGGCGGCCACGTCGCCGAGCTTGACGGCGGTGACGATGCCCGGGAAGGCGTTGCGCGCCGAGGTGTAGGTCTCGCCGTCCTCGGTGTGTGCCCCCTGGGCCACCTCGATGGAGAAGGCGGCCAGGGCACGCCCGTCGATCAGCCGGCGACCGCCCTCGTCGCGATGGGTCGCGACGCGGCCGGCGTCGGCCCAGCGGCGCGCGGTATCCGGGCTGACGCCCAGGAGACGGGCCGCCTGACCGATGGTGTAGGACTGCATGTGCGACAAGGTAGGGGCATGTGTGCGGCATTTGCAATTCCATTGGGATGATATCCATGGCAGATACCGGCGACCTTGTCGTAACCGCCAAAAACGATTCCGCTTCCACGGGCTCGGTCCGGTCCGGCTCGCCTCGCTAAAGTCGGGGCATGGCTGAAGAGGGAACCGCGGGTACGGGGTCGGCGCGGGTCGACGTGTGGATCTGGTCGGTCCGGCTGACGAAGACGCGGGCGATCGCCGCCACGGCGTGCCGGGCGGGACACGTGCGGGTCAACGGGGAGCGCGCGAAGCCGGCACAGGCGGTGCGGGCCGGGGACGAGGTGCGCCTCTTCCACGCGGGGCGCGAGCGCATCGTGGTGGTCCGGCGTCCGGTGTCCAAGCGGGTCGGCGCTCCGGCAGCCGCCGAATGTCTGACCGACAACAGCCCGCCGCCGCCGACCCCGGTGGAGGCGGCGGTGGTCGGCATCCGCGACCGCGGCGCGGGCCGCCCGACCAAGCGCGAACGCCGCGAGATCGAAACCCTGCGCGGCGGCCGCTAGGGCCTGTCGTCAAACTCCCGTCTGCCGCGCGACGCCTGGCACGTGCTCTCGCCGCACCGGACGGAAGCCAAGTACGTGTCCAGTACGCGGGCTTCCGCCCGGCACGCCGAGAGCACGCACCAGACGCCGCGCGGCCGCCCTTCGGGCGACGACGGGATTTTGACGACAGGCCCTAGGGGCGTCGCGGCGGAGCCTCACGGGTCCCCCGGAGGCTTCGCCCGTGCCGGCGGCTCCCGGGGCCGCCGTTCCGCAAGGGTGTGCGCATCTCGCCCATGTCGACTTATCGACTTTTTCTGAGTGGGCCCTGCAATCCGCCGGGCCCAGCCTCCTTGGTCGGCCCCGTGCGCCGACGACCCCTGCCCCACCCCTGTCGCCGCGCGGGTGGTGAGCCGCGTCCGCGAGGAGAAAATTTCTGCAAGCCATTGCGGCGGTTCTCACCGTAAAGGGTCCACAGGGGTCGCCTCGGTGTGACCAGTGGCGAGATTCCCGGTTCGCAAGGGGTTCACGCGCTGGTGACACACGGATAACCTCCCCGCAAAACCTTGCGGCAAGTTTTCAATGCCGCGGAGCTGCAGGGCTGTTGGGCCCCGCTTCGAGGAGCAGACCTTGAGATCACGTACGCGATCACATCCCGGAGGGCGGTCCACGGCCCTGGCCCTGGCCATCGCGGGATGTCTGGCGGCCGCGCTGCCGGCCGCCGGAGCCTCTCTCGCCGAAGCGGCCCCTGCCGCCGTGACGGCGGCGGGTGACGGCACGGCGACGGTCTTCTACTACACCAAGACCCGCAACTGGACTGCCTACAACATGCATTGGGCACCCGACGGCGGCAGCTGGACGACCGTGCCCGGCACCGGGATGGAAGCCGCCTGTACCGACTGGGTGAAGAAGACCGTCAGCCTCGGCGCGGCCGCCGGCCTCCAGGCGACCTTCAACAACGGCCAGGGGACCTGGGACAACAACGGGGGCAAGAACTACGCCCTGGGCACCGGGGTCATCACGGTCAAGGACGGGGTCGTGGCCCACAGCGACCCCTGCGCCGCGGACCCCGGCACCGGAACGGGAACCGGTGCGAGCGCCACCGTCTACTACGCGACGACCACGGTCGGCTGGTCGACCGTCAACCTGCACTGGGCCCCGACCGGCGGCTCCTGGACCACGGTCCCCGGCACCGGCATGGACCCGGCGTGCGCGGGCTGGGTGAAGAAGACGGTCCCGCTCGGCGCGGCCGCCGGACTCGCCGCCACCTTCAACAACGGCAACGGCACCTGGGACAACAACAGCGGCAGGAACTACGCCCTCGGCACGGGCCTGTCCACGGTGAAGGACGCCACGGTCACCGCGAACGCCGCCGACCCGTGCGCCGCAGTCGTCCCCGACACCACCGCGCCCACGGTGCCCACCGGCCTGCGGGCCGCCGCCACCGACGTGTCCACCGTCGTGACCTGGGACGCCGCCACGGACGACCGGGGAGTGACCGGCTACCAGGTCACCCGCTCGGGGGGCACCAAGGGGACTTTCCTCACCTCCGTCACCTCCACGGTCCTGACCGAATCGGCGCTGGAGGAGCGCACCGCCTACACCTACACGGTCAGGGCGGTGGACGCCGCGGGGAACCTCTCCGCCTCCTCCGTCGCGGCGGTCGCCACCACGGGCACCCGGCCCCCGGCCCCGGCCGGATCCGCGCCGCTGGGCGGGGACCCGCGCAAGGACCCGAT
Source organism: Streptomyces stoeckheimensis (assembly GCF_045822005.1). Classification (NCBI taxonomy): domain Bacteria; kingdom Bacillati; phylum Actinomycetota; class Actinomycetes; order Kitasatosporales; family Streptomycetaceae; genus Streptomyces; species Streptomyces stoeckheimensis. The sequence continues at coordinate 7,857,223 of NZ_CP169550.1, forward strand.
CTACTTCGTGCTCACCGCCCGCTTCAACGACGGCGACGGCGCCAACAACCGGGGCGGCAGCCAGCATGTGAAGTCCGGGAACGCGGCCAACAACGACCCCATGTTCCGAGGGGACTTCAAGGGGCTGGTCGAGAAGCTGGACTACGTCAAAGCCCTCGGCTTCTCCGCGATCTGGATCACCCCGGTCGTCCTGAACCGCTCCGACTACGACTACCACGGCTATCACGGCTACGACTTCTACAAGGTCGACCCCCGCCTGGAATCGGCGGGCGCCTCCTACCAGGACCTGATCAACGCCGCCCACGCCAAGGGCGTCAAGATCTACCAGGACGTGGTCTACAACCACAGCTCCCGCTGGGGAGCCAAGGGCCTGTTCACCCCGACCGTCTACGGCGTGCGCGACGCGCAGTGGTCCTGGTACTACGACGAGAAGCAGGCCGGCTTCGAGTACGACGGACTCACCGTGGACCCCAAGAGCGGAAAGTCCTACTACAACGGCGACTTGTGGTCCACGGCCGAGCCGACCGGGAACACCTGCGTCAACTGGGGCACGGCCACGCAGTACAAGAGCGCCGAGGGCTACACGATCTACAACTGCCAGTGGCCCAACCCGACCTCGGGGATGTTCCCCAAGGCTCTGTTCCACAACTGCTGGATCGGCAACTGGGAGGGTGAGGACGCCCGTTCCTGCTGGATCCACGAGGACCTCGCGGACTTCAACACCGAGAACGCGACCGTCCAGAACTACCTCATCGGCGCCTACAACAAGTACATCGACATGGGCGTCGACGGATTCCGCGTGGACACGACCGTGCACATCCCCCGCGTCACCTGGAACCGGCGCTTCCTGCCCGCCATCCAGCAGCGCGTGGCCCAGCAGTTCGGCGCCCAGAAGGCCCAGGACTTCTACGTGTTCGGCGAGGTCGGCTCCTTCGTCAACGACAAGTGGAACCGCGGCTCGGCCAACCAGTCCGCCCAGTACTACACGTGGAAGGAGTCGGCGACGTACAGCGCGGACGACGCCACCGCCGCCGTCCAGCAGTACACGACCGACAACGACCCGGCCAAGCAGCCGACCAGCACCAACGCCTTCCTCAACGGCAACCTCTACCACGCCCCCGACCACAGCAAGTTCTCCGGCATGAACGTCATCGACATGCGCATGCACATGAACTTCGGGGACGCCGACAACGCCTTCCAGAACGGCAAGGACTCCGACGACAGCTACAACGACGCCACCTACAACGTCGTCTACGTCGACAGCCACGACTTCGGCCCCGGAAAGTCCTCCACCCGCTACGCGGGCGGCACCGACGCCTGGGCCGAGAACATGGCCCTGATGTGGACCTTCCGCGGCATCCCGACCCTGTACTACGGCTCCGAGACCGAGTTCCAGGCCGGCAAGCAGATCGACTGCGGCCCGACCTGCCCGCTCGCCGGCACCGGCCGCGCCTACTACGGGGACAAGCTCGCGGGATCGGTCACCGCCTCCGGCTTCTCGAAGGTCGCCTCGGCCACCGGCCCCGTGGCCGCCACCCTGGAATCCCCGCTCGTCAAGCACCTCCAGCGGCTGAACGAGATCCGCCGCGCCGTGCCCGCGCTCCAGATGGGCCAGTACTCCACCGAGGGCGTCTCGGGCGGCATGGCCTTCAAGCGCCGCTACACCGACACCGCCACCGGAGTGGACAGCTTCGCCCTGGTGGCCGTCACCGGGGCCGCCACGTACACGGGCGTACCCAACGGCACGTACAAGGACGCGGTCACCGGTGACGTGAAGACCGTCACCGGCGGCATCCTGTCCGTCCCGGCCCCCGGGAAGGGCAACCTGCGGGTCTACGTCCTCGACCTGAGCGGCAGCAACGCCGCCCCCGGCAAGGTGGGCGCCGCCGGCCCCTACCTGAAGTGACCGACGATCCCCTCCCGCAAGGGAGGGGATTCCCACTGCGCTCGCCCGGCGGCGGCCTCAGGCCGGCTTGCGCCACACGGAGACGTGCTTCGCGGAGTCCCGGGTGAACGGCGCCCCGTCCCAGTCCCCGACGCGGCGCTCCCTCTCGAGCCCGGCGATCCGTGCCATCAGGTCGAGCTCGGCCGGCCAGGCGTAGCGGTGCCGGGAGTTGTCGCGGCGGTAGCGGCCGTCGTCGCCGTCGCGGGTGAGGTGGTGCGAGACGAGGACCTGCTCGACGAGGTCGAAGGTGTCGAAGCCGAGATGCTCTTCGGAGACGTCGAACGGGACGGCGACCTGGCCGGGCGGCAGGAACCGCAGGGGTGGCACGCCCAGCTCGATGACGAATCGGCCGCCGGGCTCCAGATGACGTGCGGCGTTGCGGAAGCACTCGACCTGCTCGTCCTGGGTGAGCAGGTTCGTGATCGTGTTGTAGACGAGATAGACGAGGGCGAACTCGCCGGGAACGACGGTGGTGGCCATGTCACCGATGACCACCGGGAGCGCGTCCTCGTCGATCTTGCGCCGCAGCACCGACGCCATGTGCTCGGACAGTTCGATGCCCACGACCGGCACGCCGCGTTCCCGGAGCGGGACGCCCACGCGTCCGGTCCCGATGGCGAACTCCAGTGCCCGGCCGTCCCCGGCGAGTTCGGCGAGGAAGGCGAGTGTCGGTCCGAGAACGGCGGCCGAGGACATCTCGGTCTCCTCGGCGTCGTAGCGGTCGGCGGTCGCACGGGTCCACAGCTCACTGCTCGTCACGGGCGGCCACTTTGCCGGGCGCCGAGGTGCGCTGTCGACTCCTTTATCGGCGGCGCAGGAAAGCACGTCAGTGCAGGAGGCCCGTCAGGAGCTCGCGCTGGTCGTTGGCGAGGAGGGCGAGCTGCGTGCGGTCGTCCAGGCCGCACTTGTGGAGGGCGCGGGAGAGATGGGTCTTGACCGTGCCCTCCGCGAGGCCGAGCCGTTCGGCGATCTCCCGGTTGCCGAGTCCGTCGGCCAGTGCGACCACGCAGCGCAGTTCGCCCTGGGAGAGGCCGTGTACGCGCGCCAAGACCTCGGGCGTCGGCGCCGGATGGTGGTGGGTGGCGAAGCGGCTCATGACGGTGGAGATCACGTCGGGGCTGAGCACGGCCCGGTGTCCGGCCGCACTGTGCACGGCCTCGCGCATCTCCGCGCCCGAGGCGGTCTTCAGCAGGTAGCCGTCCGCGCCGGCCCGCCAGACCCTGGCCACCTGTTCCTCGTCGGCGATCGTCGTCAGGATGAGGATGCCGAGGCCCGGTGCTCCTCGCGCAGCAGCCGGGCGGTCTCGGCGCCGTCCGGGCCGTCGGGCATGGCCAGGTCGAGGAGGACGACGTCGGGGGAGTGCGCCGCGACGACCTGCAGGGCCTCGGAGCCCGAGCTCGCCTCGCCCACGACCTCGATCTCGTCCGGGACGGCGAGGATGGTGCGCAATCCCGCGCGGATGACGTCCTCGTCATCGGTGATCACGATACGGATCACTGCTCTGCTCCTTCGGGTGGGCAGGGGGCGTGGGCGCGCAGCAGGTAGCCGCCGCCCCGGAGGGCCTCGTCGGCACCGGCATCGGCATGCGGGCTCGGAGCGGGCCCGGTGACCGGCCCCGCTTCGAGCCCGCCGCCCAGCGACTCCAGGCGGCCGCGGAGCCCGGTCTGCCCGAGGCCGGTGCCCGGCGCGAGCGACCGTACGGGCGCTCCCGGCGGCCCGTTGCGGACGTCGAGCGTCCAGCCGGCGGGGTCCGCCCGCAGCGACAGCCGCACCGCCGAACCGGGCGCGTACCGCAGGATGTTGGTCAGCCCCTCGGTGACCACCCGGCGGGCTGCCTCCCGGTGGGCCGCGGGCAGCCGCTCGAAGCCCTCGGCGAACCCGTCCGCGAGCCGTACGTCGACCCCCGCCGCCCTGACGCTGTCGAGCGAGCGGCTCAGGGCGTCGAGTCCCGCGACGCCGTCCGGCGCCCGCGTGTCCAGCTCGCGCAGCCGGAGCACGGCGGTCATGCCCCCCAGATGGTCCGAGGCGGCCGCGCACTGCCGCTGCGCCGCGTCGAGGAGCCCGTCGGCCGCCGGATCCCGGCCGCCCACGGAGCTCCGTAGCGATTCGACCAGGATGTTCAGCAGGGCCACGTCATGGCCGAGCAGATCATGGAACTCCCGTACGAGCCTGCGCCGTTCGGCATTGACCGCCTCGGCCGCCCGCTCCCGGGCCACCTCCTGGAGGTGGGCCCGCTCCGCCAGGTGCCGGCTCCGGGTCGCGCCCACCACGCTCGTCAGGGCCACGGTGGAAGCCAGCAGGGCCAGGCTGGAGGGGGAGCTCTCGCGGATCAGGGGCGGGCCGGAGCCCAGTGCGCTGAGCGCGATGAGCTCGGCGGTGGCGGCCACCCCGAACCCGTAGGCGTAGGCGGTGCGTTGGTGGCGGCCGGCGGCGTAGGCGAGGAAGAAGAGGGCGATGAACTTCGCGCTGAGCGCGGTCGCGGCCAGGACCACGAGGGCGGCGATCGGGAAGCGGTTCCTGCGCCACAGCAGTGCGGCGCATGAAACGAGGATCCCCAGCCAGCGCAGCAGGGGGTGGCTGGCCCAGGACTGGTGCGCGATCTCGGCGTAGACCTCGAAGGGGACGGTGATCAGCAGGCACGTCACGGCGGCGACCCGGTCCCAGGCAACGGGTCCCCAGCGACGGGGTCCAGCCGGTGCGGCGCCGCACGGACGAGCGCGTTCCACCTCATGGCCCTCTCCCTCCTCACCTGCTGATACGCGGTTTCATCGTGTACGAGCACCCTGCCATCGGCAGGGAGCCCGGCCCGGCGTGCGACACGGCGTGCGACACGCTGCGCGTCCCGCCCGGAACCGGTCCGGGCGGGACGCGCACGAGGCGGAGGCCGTGTCAGTGGGCCAGGGACCGGACGCCGGGGCGGCGGTCCAGGAACCAGTGGGCGGCGAGCTTGAGCTGGTCCTCCAGGAGGAAGCAGCAGATCGCGTAGCCCCAGACGGCGGCGGCCCAGCCCCAGCCGAGCGGGGTCATGCCCACACCGAACACGGTGACCAGGGTGGCGATGGTCTGGGCGACGGCGACCGCGATGACCAGGGGCTTGGCCGGGGCGGGGGAGGTCCAGAACCGGCCGCGGGTGCGGGTCACGAAGATGGTCAGCTGACCGGAGACCGACAGGCTGAGGTAGACGAGGGAGTGGATCAGGCCGTCGCTCAGGTGGAAGACCTCCCGGCCGAGGACGAAGAGCAGGAAGGTTTCGGCGACGCCGACCACGCCCAGCACCGTGGCCACGGTCAGGACGCTGCGCATGTCCCAGGTCACGGGCTTGTGGGAGCCGCGGACCTTGTCGTAGGCGATCGTGAGGATCGCGCCGTCGTTCAGCAGGGCCAGCAGGACGATCATCATCGCGGTGACCGGGAAGAAGTTGTACGCGACGATCGTCAGGGTGATCAGGCCGAGCACCCGGATGGTCTCCGTGATGCGGTAGGTGGCGTAGTTGACCATCCGCTGGATGATCTCCCGGGCCTGGCTGATCGCGTGGGAGATGACTGACAGGCCCGGTGTCAGCAGCACCACGTCCGCGGCGGCCCGCGCGGCGTCCGTGGCATCGGCCACGGCGATGCCGGCGTCGGCCTGCTTCAGCGCCGGGGCGTCGTTGACCCCGTCGCCGGTCATGCCGACGATGTGGCCGCGCTCCTGGAGCATCTTGACGATGCGGTACTTGTGCTCCGGGAAGACCTGCGCGAAGCCGTCTGCGCTCTCGACGAGCTCGACGAGTTCGGCGAGCTCCGCCTCCGGCCTGCTGTCGTCCAGCGCGTGGGTGTTCAGGATGTTGTCGCCCATCCCGATCTGCCGGGCCAGCTCCCGGCTGATGGCGACCTGGTCGCCGGTGACCATCTTCACCGAGACGCCCAGCTCGTTCGCGGCGGCCACGGTGTCCGCGGTGTCCTCGCGGGGCGGGTCGGCCAGCGGCAGGATGCCGAGCAGGCGCCAGGCGCCCGACTCGTCGGTACGGGCCACGCCCAGGGAGCGGAAGCCGCGGGCGGCGAACTCGTCGGCGATGCGCGCCACGTGCGCGGCCGCCGGGTCCCCGTCGCAGAGCCGGGCGATGACCTGGGGGGCGCCCTTGCTCACGTGGTACGAGTCCGGCGCCGGGCCGGGACCGGGGCCGAAGCCGACGGTGGCTTCGGTGCGCTTGGTGACCGGGTCGAAGGGGACGAAGTCGGTGACGGGCAGGCCGTGCGCCCAGCCGGTGTCGGAGTCGGCCAGCCGGTCGGTGGCGGTGGAGATGACGATCCGGTCGATGGGGTCGCCGTTCTCGGCGCGGGAGGCCAGCGCGGCGGAGCCGAGCAGGTCGTCCTGGTCGACGCCCTCCGGGACCCAGGGGTCCAGGATCGCGAGGCGGTTCTCGGTCAGGGTGCCCGTCTTGTCCGAGCACAGGATGTCGATGCTGCCCAGTTCCTCGACGGCGGGCAGGTTCGAGACGACCGCTCCGCGCTTGGCGAGGTTGCGGGCGCCGGCGGCGAGCGTCACGGACATGACGGCCGGCAGGGCGACCGGGACGGAGGCGATGACGACGACGAGCGCGAACTCCAGGACGGAGAGCACCGGGTTGCCGCGGGCCACCGAGACGATGATGGTGAGGGTGACCAGGGCGACCGCCAGCAGGATCAGGTAGTTGCCGATCTTCAGGACGGCCTGCTGGAGGTGGCTGACCGTGCCGGCCTCGCCGACGAGGGCGGTGGTCTTTCCGAAGAAGCTGTTCGCGCCGGTGCCCTCGACGACGGCGTCGGTCTCGCCGCGGACGATGACGGATCCGGAGTAGAGGGTCTCGCCGCGGCCGCGCTCGACGGGCAGGGACTCGCCCGTGAGGGCGGCCTGGTCGACGTCGAGGGTGCCGGCGCCCAGCGCCCGGACGTCGGCGGGGACGACGTCCCCGAGCCGGACCCGGACGATGTCGCCCGGAACCAGTTCGCGGACGGCCTCCGTGCGCCAGACCCCGTCGCGCAGGACGCGGGCCTCGGTCGCGAGGCGCTGCTTGAGGGCGGCGATGGCGTTGGCGGCTTCGTGCTCCTCCATGAAGGCGACCACGCCGTTGACGACGAGCAGGACGCCGATGATGGCCACGTCGACCCAGTGCTGGACGGCGATCGAGAGGATCAGCGCGGTCTCGATCATCCAGGGGATGGGGGCCCAGAAGTAGCCGAGGAACTCCCGCAGGGGGTTCTTGTGTTCCTCGGCGATCTCGTTCGGACCGTGCTCCTTCAGGAGGCGGTGCGCCTCGGCGGTGGTGAGCCCGTCCGGCCACGAGGCAGGGGGCTCGAAATCCTCGGGTTCCTCCGGCGCGGCGGGATCGGCCGGTCCGGTGGCCGGTCCCGAGGCCGGTCCGCAGGAGGCTCCGGCGGCCGGTCCGCCGGCGGGGGTGAGGGCCGCCGGTGTGGCGGGGACGGTGGGGGCGGTGTCGGTGCTCACGGCGGTCACTTGCCTCCGTGCAGGAGGGAGAGGAAGGAGGGGATCTCCATCGGGCGGGCTCCGCTGGTCATCGCCATGTGCGCGTGCGAGACCGTGCCGGCCCGCAGGATGCGGATGACGTGGCTGCCGCACGCGGCGCACTCGGAGCGGGTCAGCGGGGACGGGACCCGGTCGCCGTCCACCGTGCAGAGCGTGCGCTGGACGCCGGTGGCGTCGATGTAGTGCTGGACGTCGTACTGCTTCTCCCAGCCGAAGCCGCAGTCGAGGCAGCTGAAGGCGTAGGACTCGTGGAGGACCTCGGGAACGGTGTGGGAGGTGAATGCGGTGGGGGAGGTGAATTCGTCGATTGCGCTCATCGCGTGTTCCTCATGACCGGTGGTGGACTTCTCGTCCGCAGTTCCTGCGGTGCCACGGGGGTCGGTGCCCGGTCTCTCGCTCCGACCTCTTCCAGGAAACGGCCATCGAATGCCTCGTGGGGGCGGTGAACGGCCCTTGTTGTGGGGCCTGAGCCCCGCCCGGTCGGGACATTTCGTAAGCGGAAGTGAGCGAGACGGCTTCACTCGTGCACGTGTTCGAATGGCGCGTTATCCTGGATCCATGCACGCACTCCAGGGCTCGCTCTTCGACCAGGGCGACGAGATCCGCCTCGGCCCGCTGGTGGGCGCCCGGCGCACGGAGCTGGGCGCCGGTGCCTGGGTGGACCACCTGCCGGGCTGGCTGTCGGGGGCCGACGCGCTCTTCGAACGGCTCGCGGCCGACGTCCCGTGGCACGCCGAGCGGCGGCAGATGTACGAGCGGGAGGTGGCGGTCCCGCGCCTGCTGGCCCACTACGGCGCGGCCGACCCGCTCCCGCACCCCGCCCTGGCCGAGGCCCGTGCCACGCTGAGCCGCCACTACGCCCCCGAACTGGGCGAACCCTTCGTCACGGCGGGCCTGTGCCTCTACCGCGACGGCCGCGACAGCGTCGCCTGGCACGGCGACCGCACCGGCCGCTCCGCCACCGAGGACACGATGGTCGCCATCCTGTCGGTCGGCGACCCCCGCGATCTGGCCCTGCGTCCGCGCGACGGCGGCCCCACCCTGCTCCGCCTCCCCCTGGGTCACGGCGATCTGGTGGTGATGGGCGGCTCCTGCCAGCGCACGATGGAACACGCCGTCCCCAAGACGGCCCGCCCGGTCGGCCCCCGCATCAGCGTCCAGTTCCGCCCGCGCGGGGTGAGCTGAGCCGGCGGGCGCGGATGCCGCGGACGGTCGCCCCGCCCCGCCCCGCCGCTGCCGCGGACGGCCGTTACGCCGCGTCGAGTTCCTTGGGCGGGCGGGCTGCCGAGGCCGCCGCGTGGAGGGAGCGCAGGGCCAGGAGCAGGATGCCGATGTCGTCCAGGTAGACCGGGTCCGGGATCAGGTCCACCGGGGAGACCGTGTACGCCACGGCGGCCCAGAACAGCGCCTTGTCGCGCAGGGGGATGCCGGCGTCGCGCAGGAGCCTGCGGGCCGCGAAGACCCGTACGAGGAGCACGGCCGCGGTGACCGCCAGACCGGCCGCCACCACCGCCGCCACGATGATCCAGACGGTCGTCGCGTCCATCAGGCGCCCTGGGTCCGGAGCCGTCGGCTGACCTCGCCCAGCCCGTCCGCGAGCACGTCGAGCTGTTCGGGGGTGAGCACGTCCACCAGGACCTCCCGCACCGTGGTCACGTGCCCCGGCGCGGCCTCCGTGAGCCGGGCGCGGCCCGTCTCGGTGAGGACGGCGTAGATCCCCCGGACGTCGGAAGGGCAGGTGCGGCGGCGGACGAGGCCCGCCTTCTCCATCTGTGTGACCTGGTAGGTCAGGCCGCTCTTGGAGTTGACGAGCCCGTTGGCGAGCTCCGTCATGCGCAGTTCGCCCTCGGGCGCCCTGGCGAGTCGCACGAGGATCTCGTACTGCGGGTGGGAGAGTCCGGAATCGTCCTTGAGCTGCTGATCGAGACGGCGGTTGACCAGGGAGGAAGCGGCCAGGAACCCCTCCCAGGCCCGCATTTCGCGGTCGTCCAGCCATTTCGTTTCAGCCATGGAACCAGGCTACACGTGGCGTTCCAATTTGAATCAGCGGCGGATGCGGGGCTAGGGTCGGGTGAGTCGTTCGAATTTGAACAACCCGTTCCCTCGGGCCGCCCGACCGGAAGGACCCCCCATGACCAGCCCCTCCGTCACCACGCCGAAGCCGCGAACCGGCGAACCCGCCGCGTCCCCCGCGCGCGCCTCCGTCCCGGCGCTGTCCACCCCCGCCCACGACGTGGGCCTGCTCCTCCTGCGCGTGGTCCTCGGCCTGACCGTGGCCGGTCACGGCGTCCAGAAGCTCTTCGGCTGGTTCGGCGGCGGCGGCATCAGCGGCACCGGCCAGTTCTTCACCGCCAGCGGATACCCGGCCGGTGACGCCATGGCCGTCCTCGCCGGCCTCACCGAGACCCTCGGCGGGCTCGGCCTCGTCCTCGGGCTGCTCACGCCGCTGGCGGGCGCCGCTCTGGTCGGCACCATGATCAACGCGATCGCCGTGCACGGCGCCGGCTCCTTCTTCGCCCCGCAGGGCATCGAGTACGAGCTCCTGCTCACCGCCGGCGCCGCCGCCCTCGCGCTCACCGGCCCCGGCCGGTGCGCCGTCGACCGCTTCCTGCCCGTCCTGCGCGGCCACCGCCTCGCCCACGGCGCCCTCGCGGTCGGCCTCGGCGTCGTGACCGCGGGCGTGCTCCTCCTCGTGCGGAACTGAGCCGGAGGGTGCGGCGGCCCGGGGCGGCGCCGGGAGGGACCCGGACGGGCTGATTGAGTGCGCGCATTCGGGGGAAAGTGCCCTAAATGACACAACCCATCGAAGACTACGCACTCATCGGCGACCTGATGACCAGTGGGTTGGTCGGCCGCGACGGGTCCATCGACTGGCTGTGCCTGCCGCGCTTCGACTCGGCCGCCTGCTTCGCCTCCCTCCTCGGCGACGAGGAGAACGGCCACTGGCGCATCGCCCCGGCCGCCGCCCCCGATTCCGCCCGCTGCACCCGCCGCGGCTACGTCGACGGCACGCTCGTCCTGGAATCCTTCTGGGAGACCGAGGACGGCGCCTCGTTCAAGGTCATCGACTTCATGCCGCAGCGCGACACCGCGCCCGACCTGATGCGGATCGTCGAGGGCCTGACCGGCGAATCGGCCGTGAGCAGCACCGTGCGCCTGCGCTTCGACTACGGGCACGTCGTGCCCTGGGTCCGGCGCGGCGGCAACCGCGAGGGCGACCGGGTCGCCGTCGCCGGGCCCGACGCCGCGTGGCTGCGCAGCGAACCCCCCGTGCACACGTGGGGCGAGGACATGAGCACCCGCTCGGAGTTCACCGTCGCCGCGGGCGAGCGCGTCGCCTTCGTGCTCACCTGGCACCCCTCGCACGAACCGCGCCCCGAGCCCCTGGACCCGTACGCCGCCCTGGAGCAGAGCCTCGCCGACTGGCGCGAATGGACCGGCCGGTGCACGTACGAGGGCCCCTACCGGGATGCGGTGATCCGCTCCCTGATCACCCTCAAGGCCCTCACCTACGCCCCGACCGGCGGAATCGCGGCCGCCGCGACGACCTCCTTGCCGGAGGAGCTCGGCGGCATCCGCAACTGGGACTACCGCTACTGCTGGCTGCGCGACTCCACCCTCACCCTCGGCTCCCTGCTGGCCACCGGGTACCTCGAGGAGGCCCGCGCCTGGCGGGCGTGGCTGCTGCGCGCCGTCGCGGGCGACCCGGCCGACCTGCAGATCATGTACGGGATCGGCGGCGAGCGGCGCATCCCGGAGAGCGAGCTGCCCTGGCTGAAGGGGTACGCGGCCTCCGCGCCGGTCCGGGTCGGCAACGCGGCCGTCGACCAGCTCCAGCTCGACGTGTATGGAGAGGTCCTCGACTCCCTCTACGTGGCCCGCTCCGCCGGACTCCCCGCCGAGTGGCACTCCTGGAAGATCCAGCTCGCGCTCCTCGACTTCCTGGAGCAGAACTGGCACCGCCCCGACGAGGGACTGTGGGAAGTGCGCGGCCCGCGCCGCCACTTCACGCACTCCAAGGTGATGGCGTGGGTCGCCGCCGACCGGGCCGTGCGCACCCTGGAGCTCAATCCCAAACTGCCCGGCGACGTGCACCGCTGGCGCGCCATGCGGGAGGCGGTGCACAGCGACGTCTGCGAGAACGCCTACGACGCCGAGCGGCGCACCTTCACCCAGTACTACGGCTCCCGCGAACTGGACGCCGCCACCCTCCTCATCCCGCGCGTCGGCTTCCTGCCGCCCGACGACCCCCGCGTCATCGGCACGGTCGACGCGGTGCGCGAGGAACTGGGCCGCAGCGGCCTGGTCCGCCGCTACAGCACCGAGGGGCTTTCGGTGGACGGCCTGCCCGGCGACGAAGGGGCCTTCCTCGCCTGCTCGTTCTGGCTGACCGACGCCCTGTACCTGACCGGTCGGGAGGAGGAGGCGCGGGAGCTCTTCGAGCGGCTGCTGTCCGTACGCAACGACGTGGGGCTCCTCGCCGAGGAGTACGACCCCGTCTCCGGACGGCAACTCGGCAACTTCCCCCAGGCGTTCAGCCACGTCGGCCTGGTGAACACCGCGCTCACCCTGGGCGGAGGCAGCCTGGCGGCGGGCCAGGTGTGAGGCGCGGGGCGCAGGCCGGCCCGGAGCCCGTCGGCCCGGACCTCGACGGCCGGACCCGGTCGGGCCCGGAGCCCGTCGGCCCGCCGTCGGTCAGAAGTGACGACGCGATACGAGGACGGACGAGGGCAGCGGTGCGTCCTGTCGGTGTCCGGGCGGTATCGACAAGCGGAGTCCGGATGATGGGCGAAATCGTCCCAGATGCCGGGCGAAAGCGGGATCGGGCAGTCTACCGGCGGCGGTTGAAGGGCAGCCGGCCGAGGACCACGGCCATGCCGCACGTGTCCGTGAGGGCGGAGAAGACGAGCCCGGCCGCGATCCCGGCGCCGAGCAGTTGGAAGGCCGGGTGCACGAGCAGGCCGAGGAGCAGGCCGAGGAGGACGAGCCCGCCCGCGGTCAGCCGGACCTGACGCTCCATGGCCCAGACCCGGCGGGGTCCACCGGCGGGATAGTCGAGCGGATGCCCCTGGGTCGACCAGGAGGCGGTGCCGCCGGTCAGGCTGGTGGCCGCGATGCCGTGCCCGGCCAGGGTCCGGGCCGCGTTCTGCGACCGGGTCCCCGAGGCGCACACCAGGAGCAGCTCCTGGGCCTCCGCGGCCTCGCGCAGCTCGGGCAGGGAGCGGCCGATCCGGTCGAGGGGGATGTTCAGTGAGCCGGGAAGGTGGCCGGAGGCGTACTCGCCGGGGGTGCGGACATCGACGATCCGGAATTCGGCGTGGCGGGCGTGGGCCTGGCTGACGTCGAGGAGGGCGGGGCTGCTGCTCATGGTGAACGGGCTCCTTCTGGAGGCGGGGACCGCCGGGGCGGAGGCGGAAGCGGAATCGGATGCATGAGGGTAGGGGGGATGCTCGACGCGTACGCAGATGCGTGACGCGTACGGAGATGCGTGACGCGTACGGAGATGCGTGACGCGTACGGGGAGGCGCGAAGGCACGGGGGTGCGGCGGGACCGTGGGGCCTCGGGGGTGCGCCGGGACGACGGGGCGTCGGGGCATCGGCCGCGGGGCGGGCGGGTCGGAGCGGGCAGGCAGGCGTCAGCGGGGACAACAGGAGCGCGACAGGAGGCGCTGGGTGACGGCCATGGCGCGGAGCATAGACGAAGCGGTGGAGCGGGGGAGATACCCGTTCCACCATGCGGGACGGCGGTACGGCGCTCAGTGCCGGGGGCCGGCCCCCGCCCGGGCGTCCGCCCGGTCGTCCTCCCGGCGCCGCAGCAGCTCGGCGCTGGCCGCGTCGGCGGGTAGGAAGGCCTCCAGATGCAGCTCGGCCAGGGTCACGTCCACGGCGGTCGCGAACGAGGTCAGGGTGGTCAGCAGCCGGAGCTCCCCCGCGGAGGTCCGCAGCCGCAAGGGCACGGCGAAACCGAGATGCTCGGCCGGGCCGGAGCCGTCCGTCGGGCCGGAGCCGTCCGCCGATCCGGATCCGCCCGCGCGGCCGGAGCCCGAGTGCGCCGCCTCCGGGCGCGGTGCGGCAGTCGCCAGGTATCCGTCCAGCTCCTCCGCCAGTGCCTCCAGTTCCGGATCGGGGTGCGCCGAGGCCCGGGTGCGCAGGCTCTCCGTGATGTGCCGTCCCCAGGCCGCCAGGTTCACCACGCGCGGCCCCATGCCCTCCGGGTGCAGGGCGAGCCTCAGCACGTTCACGGGCGGAGCGAGCAGGTGCGCGGCGGCGCCCTCCGTGAGCACGTCGAACGCCGCGTTCGCCAGGACGAGTTCGCCCCGGGGGCCGGCCACCACCGCCGGATACGGGAGGTGCCCGGTCAGGATCGACCGCAGCGCCTCCATGGCCGGCCGGACGGACTCGGCGTCCCGCGCGGACTCGGCGTACAGGGGTGCGTAACCAGCGCTGAGCAGGAGGGAGTTGCGCTCCCGGAGGGTCAGCCCGAGGGATTCGGCGAGCCGTACCACCATCGCCCGCCCCGGGGTCGAGCGGCCGCTCTCGATGAAGCTGAGGTGGCGCTGCGTGGTCCCGGCAAGGGTGGCCAGTTCCAGCTGGCTCATCCGCCGCAGGGCCCGGCGTCGGCGCATCTCGCGGGCGAAGGGGCTCGGTTCGCCGGAACCGGCGGGTGCGGAGCGGGCTGCGGATGCGGGGGCCGACGACGCGGCGGACGAGGCAGCGGTGTCGGCGGTGCGGGTGGCCATGTCCCCTTTCTAGCCGCCGGTCGGCGGAGCCCTCGATTCCCCGGAGGGAATTGCCGCGCGTGTCCCGGCGCCGGAGCATCGGCGTCATCGGACACGGGCCCACTGGAGGCGAAGATGCGCGCGTACCACCTGGAAGCGCTCGGCACGATCGAGGGCATCGTCCTGCGCGACCACGGCGGACCCCGCCCGGTCCCGGCCGGCCCGACCGGGATCGTGGTCCGCGTCCGGGCCGCCTCCCTCAACAAGCGCGATCTGCTGATCCTGTGCGAGCGCTACCCGCTGTCCGCCGCAGCCGGGGTGGTCCCGCTGAGCGACGGCGCCGGCGAGGTGGTCGCGGTCGGGGAGGCGGTGACGCGGTTCGCGGTCGGCGACCGCGTCTCCTGTGCCTACTTCCCGCGCTGGCGCGACGGGAGGATCACCCCGGACCTGGTCGACCAGCCCGGCTGCACCCTCGACGGGATGCTCTCGGAGTACGCCCTGCTCGACGAGGAGTGGGCGGTGCGCCTCCCGCAGCACCTGACCTGGGAGGAGGCCGCGACCCTGCCGTGCGCCGCGGTCACCGCCTGGAACGCGCTGACCGGCGGGGAGGGCGGAGCGCCCCTGCCGGGGCAGAGCGTGCTGACCCTCGGCACCGGTCCGGTCGCGCTCTTCGCCGTGCAGTTCGCGAAACTGCTGGGCTGCCGGGTCGTCTCGACCACGTCGAGCGAGGAGAAGGCCGACCGGCTGAAGGCGCTGGGCTCCGACGCGGTCGTGAACTACGTGAGCACACCCGAGTGGGGCTCCACCGTCCGGGAGTTGACCGACGGCGGCGCCGACCTGGTGGTGGAGTCGGGCGGCCCGGACACCATCGAGCAGTCGGTGCGCGCCAGTTCGCTCTACGGGCAGATCGCCCTGCTGATCACCGCCAGTGCCGCGAAGTCCGGGATGGAGATCTCGCACGCCGCGTACGCCTCGAGCCTCGCGACGATCCGGCGGGTGTTCGTCGGCAGCCGGACGCAGTTCGAGTCGATGAACCGGGCGGTGGCGACGCACGGGCTGCGCCCGGTGATCGACCGGGTGCTCCCCTTCGAAGAGGCCCGTGAGGCCTACCGCGGCTACGCCGAGGACGCGCCCTTCGGCAAGGTGGTGATCCGCACCGGGGAATGACCCGCGGAAGCCGAAGCCGTACGCGAAGAGGTGCGGGACCCCGGGAGACGAACCCGTGGCCCCGCACCCCACCCCTGCCGGCCGACCGCTACGCGGAGGCCGCAGGAGCCGCGGCCGAAGCCGGGTCGTCCTCGTCCACCGGGATGCTGACCAGCCAGCGGGTCTCCTTGTGGGGGCGCAGGTACAGCGCCCAGTACAGGGTGGCGACGGCGGTGATCCCGCCCGTCCACAGCAGGTACCGGGTCTCCTGCTGGGTGAGGATGTACGCGAACACCAGGATCAGCACGATCGGGACGGCGGGCCACAGCGGCATCCGCCAGGCGGCCGTCTCGCGGTGCGCCCCGCGGCGGCTGGCCAGGGCGGCCACGGCGACCAGCAGGTACATGCCCGTCACCGAGACGCCGGTGACCCCGTAGAGGGTGTCCAGGTTGACGAAGCACATCGCCGCGCCGGGGATGCCCACGACCAGGGTGGCCACCCACGGGGAGCCGAACCGGCCGAGCCGCGAGAGCGCGGAGTTGACCGGCGCGGGCCAGGCCTTGTCACGGGCGGAGGCGAACAGGACCCGGGAGTTCTGGATGACCATGACGATGCCCGCGTTGACGATGGCGAGGGCCACGCAGAGGCTGACGAAGGTGCCGACGGCCGAGTTGGACCAGGCGGTCACCATGGTGCCGAGGTCGCCGGAGGTCAGGGCCGCCAGGTCGGGGGCGCCCAGGGTGATGGCGATGACCGGTACCAGGATGACGGCGGCGGAGATGGCGAGGGTGGCCAGCACGGTCCGCGGGACGTTGCGGCGCGGGTTCTCCAGCTCCTCCGAGAGGTAGACGGCCGTCGAGAAGCCCTGGGTGACGAAGAGGGCGATGGCGAGCCCGGAGACGACCATCATCGCGGTGACGGTGGACGTGCCGCCGACCTCCGCCGCCACGGTGCCGTGCACGAGGGCGCCGGCGCCCCGCTCGCTGTGGGCGAAGCCGAGCACGGCGACGAGCCCGGCCGCCACGACCTCCAGGACGAGGAAGATGCCGGTGATCCAGGCGTTGGCCCGCAGGTCGAGGAGACCGGCGAGGGTGGCGAGCAGCATCACGCCGGCGCCGGCGGCCGGGGCCGGTATGTCGACGACGGGGGCGAGGTAGTCGGCGGTGCCCATGGCGATCACGGGCGGCACGATCATCACGACCAGCAGGGACAGGACGAAGACCAGCCAGCCTGCCAGCCGGCCGGACAGGGTGGACACCATCGCGTACTCGCCGCCGGCGCTGGGGATGAGGGTGCCCAGCTCCGAGTAGCAGAACGCGACCCCTATGCAGAGCAGGGAGCCGATCGCGATGGTGAGCGCGGTCCAGGTGCCGAGGCTGGAGAAGAGGTCCGGGACCACGACGAAGAGGGTCGAGGCGGGCGTCACGCACGAGAGGGTGAGCAGGGTTCCGCCGACGACGCCGATGGAACGCTTGAGCTTCTGGGGCACGGGACCGGTGGCGGGGGAGAGGGCCTGAGGAGCGCTGATCGTGTCAGTCATCGGTGCGGTGTTCCGATCGGCAGATGCGGTGAGTGAGCGCGGGAGCGGTATCGCCTCCGGGGCGGTGGTGGGCACGTCTGGTTCGGTGGCTCCCGGGCCGAATGGAATCTCCGCGAGATCCGCAGGTCAAGAGCTGTTCACCTGCGGATTTCGTCGTCCGGTGGCAGGGTGTCCGCCGCGCGCGTCATGAACGCCGTGTAAACGCTGCACGATCACCGTGTGCGATAACCGCATGTGACCGTGGGTGAATTTCCCTCCGCTTTGCCCACCCGCCGCCCTCCCGTGTCACGGGAGGGCCGGGATCCGCTCCAGGACGCCGCCCGCGAAGACGTCGTAGAGCGGGAGCGTCTCCAGGTGGACGTAGCCGATGTGGCAGTCGCAGACCGCCAGGGGGCAGGCGCGCGGGCGCAGGGCGGCCCGGTACGAGCCGTCGTAGAGGTTGCCCAGCTCCGCCTTGACGAAGTGGCAGCGCCGGACCGTGCCGGCGCCGTCCACCGAGATCACCGAGGCGCCCGTGCGGCACGGCAGGCCCGCCGAGCGGTGCGGGTGGCGGCTGTACGGGAAGAGCGGGTCCAGGCCGGTCCAGTCGGCTGCCTCCGGATCGGTGTACGCGTGCCCCTCCGCCGCGTTGACCCACAGGTACACCTCGGGCGGCAGCTCGGCGCGCAGCCGGCGGGCCTCCGCGAGGTGTTCGGGCAGGCCGACCACGCCCACGCTGAACCGCACCCCGGAGGCCGCCAGCTCCCGGCACTTGCCCAGGAAGCGGTCGTACGGGACCTGCCCCGGGTGGTACGTGCACCACAGCGCGAGCGTGTCCCGGTCGGCCCCGGCGGTCCAGCCGGTGCGGCCGCTCAGGTTGGTCTGGATCGCGACGCGGCGCACGTGCGGCAGGTGCGACAGCTCGACCAGGGCGCGCCGGTACCAGGAGCGGACCAGGCCCTCGCCCCACGGGGTGAACAGGACGGACAGCCGGTCGCCGGTGTTCCCGGCCGCCCAGCCGGTGAACCGTTCCAGTGCGGCCCGGTCGGCCGCCAGCAGCTCCCGGCTGTCGCGCCGTTTGGCGAAGGGGCAGTAGGGACAGTCGTAGTCGCAGGAGGACAGCGGCCCCCGGTAGAGGACGGTCAGGTCCATCGGCGGCCCCTCCACCGCGCGCGCCGCCGCCTCCCGCTCCGCCGCCGTCTCCCGCTCCACGGCCGTCTCCCGCCCCGCCGCCGTCACTTGCGCTCGTACGCGGCCATCGTGGCCCGTACGTCCGCCGAGAACAGCGCCGGGCCCACCGCGTCCGAGTGCGCCAGCCCCTCCGGGGTCAGCCGCAGCAGCTCGGCGTCGTCCACGAGCCAGCCGCGCTCCGCGAAGGCCGCCAGCTCCGCCGGGAAGTCCTCCCACGGACCGCTCCCGAACCGCTCCCGGTACTCGCTCACCGGCATCCCGTGCGCCTGGAGCAGGGACTGCAGCAGGTGTCGGCGCCGGGCCTCTTCGGCGTCGATCCAGCGGCCGTGCTCGGCCCGCGCGAAGTCCTCCTCCGGGCGGCTCACGTAGTCGTCGACGATCGTGCGGATCTGCCGCATGTCGACCGCGTAGTCGAAGGAGTAGTGCAGTTCGGCCGTGTAGGAGCGGGCCCCGCAGCCGAGGCCGATCATGCCGTCGGTCTGGCAGGCGTAGTCGTCGGCACCCTCCTGCGGGGCCCCGGTCCGGCGGAACATCCGCATCGACACCTGCTCGTACCCGGCGGCGAGCAGGTGGTCCCGTCCGGCCCGGTACAGCCGCAGCCGCTGCTCGTCCCACCCGGCGGACGAGGCGTCGGCCGGCCTGCGCCCCAGGCCCGTCAGCGGGCGTACGTACAGCGGGTACAGGTACAGCTCCTCCGGCCGCCAGGCGAGCGCCGCGTCCAGGGAGTACCGCCAGCTCTCCTCCGTCTGCCCGTCTATGCCGTAGATCAGATCGATGTTGAGCACCGGCAGTGCGGCGTCCCGGATCCTCGACAGGGCCGCCTCCACCTCCGCCCGCTTCTGCGGACGCACGGCGGAACGCGCCTCGTCGGGCACGAAGCTCTGCACCCCCAGGCTGAGCCGGGTCGTCCCCCGGTCGGCCAGGACGGCGAGCCGGTCCGCCGTGGCCGTGGCCGGCGAGGCCTCCACCGACAGCGGCACCGCCCGCAGATCGGCGCCCGCGGCCTTCTCCGCGATGTCGCAGAGCCGCTCCAGCTCGGACGCCGTCAGAAAGGTCGGCGTCCCGCCGCCGAAGGCGGCCGCCGCGAACCGTACAGGCTCCTCGTCGCCCAGCGCGCCGCGGACCGCCGTCGCCTGCCGCTCCAGCGCGTCGAGGTAGGCCGTGGTCAGGCCCTCCGGGGCGCCGATCCGGGTGAAGAGGTTGCAGAATCCGCAGCGCACCTCGCAGAAGGGGACGTGGAGGTAGAGCGAGAGGGCGTTCTTGGGCTGCTCCGCCCACAGCCCGCGCAGTTCCGGCCGCTCGGGGAGCGGCCGGTACGCCGTCTTGTGCGGGTAGGCGTACACGTAGCTCTCGTACGGGGTGGCGCCGGTCGTGGGCGTGGTCATGGGGGTCATCGGGGGCCGGGCTCCTCGTGGTTCAGGTGGAACTGTGCGTACGGGACCGTCCAGACCGCCTCGTGGGCGAGCCGGTGCCCCGTGTACCCGTCGTCCCCGTACGTGGTCCCGTGGTCGGAGCAGACGATCGCGAAGCAGCTTCGGCGCGACCGCATCGCTTCGAAGAGCCGCCCGATGTGCCGGTCGACGTACTCCAGCGCGGCCGCGTGGGTCTCCCACGAGTCCCCGTCCCCGGCGGTCGCCCCGGGGGAGTGGAACCAGTTGGGCTGGTGCATGGCCGACACGTTCAGGAAGAGGAACAGCCTCCGGTCGTGCGGCAGTTCGGCGACGACCCGCTCGGCACGGGACACCTGCGCCTCGAAGGAGGTCGGTGACGCCACCCCGAACTCCGGTTCCCAGTAAGACTCCTGGAACATCCCGGGGAGTACGGAGCCCAGCGCGGCCGCCTTGTTGAAGAAGCCGACGCCCCCCACGCACACGGTCCGGTAGCCCGCCCCGGCCAGCCCCGACACCAGGTCCGGGGTGTCGAACACCCAGGTGCGCCCGGCGGTGGTCTCACTGCCCGGGAACCGGGCGGCGAACAGCCGCGGATGCGGGCCCGGCCCGTCGGGGGTGGGCAGGAAGCCGGCGAACATGGCCTGGTGGGAGGCGTAGGTGAAGCTCCCCGGCGCGTGCCGCCGCTCCCACACCCCGCCGGGCAGCCGCGCCGCCAGGTTCGGGATCCGTCCCTCGGCGGCCAGCCGCGCGGCCACGTCGTGGCGCAACGTGTCGAGGGTGACGAGCAGCAGGTCGTCGCGGCCGACGACCTCGTTCATGTCAGGGGTGGGCGGGGGCGTGTGCATGCTGTTCCTGTCGTACGGCGGCCACTTGGGCCGCATAGGTGTCCCGGCCCTCGGCGGGCGAGCCGGGCAGTCCCGTCAGCCCGGGCAGCAGGTCCCCGAAGGCGTTGACCTCTCCCACGGCGAAGCTCCGCCAGCCGAGGGCGGGCAGCAGGTCCACCCCCACGCAGAGGGTGCGCGGGAAGGCCGCCGCGGCCCGCTCGCAGACGGCGAGCGCGTCCGCCTCCCAGCTGCCGCCCGCGGCCGTCACCGCGGCGACGGCCGCGTCGAGATCGCCGCGGGCACCGCCGAGGTGCAGGTTCGTGAGCGGACCGGCCGCGGTGCGGACCACGGCGTGCGTGGCCCGGCCGCCGATGACGACCACCCGCAGATCGGCGGAGCGCCCCTGTTGGGAAGCCTTCGGCAGCCACCGCTCGATGTGCAGGCCGTCGGGGGCCAGGGCGTCGACGACGGCGCCGATCACCCGCTCGTCCTCGTACCGCCGCAGGCGGAGCGAGTTGTGCAGCGCCCCCGAAGGGGACCGCTCCACGGAGGTGGTGGCGCGGATCCTGCCGCCCGCGCCCGTCTCCACCGCGAGCACCCCGGAGGCCGAGGAGCCGTGCGCGAGCTTCACGAACGCCCGGCGGTAGCCGGGGAGGGCGAGGACCGCCCGGACCTCCTCCCAACCGCGCACCGGTGCGCGGACGGCGTCCGGGCCCGAGGTGGGGGAGGCCGGGACGGGCGTCCCGGCGGCCGCCAGCACCCCGTGGCAGAGCCGCTTGTCGAACAGCACCGCGAGCTCGTCCGGATCGCCCGTCAGCGTGCCGCCGGCCGACCGCACCTCCTCCGCCACCCGGTGCACCGCCTCGGTGAACCGGCGGTACCAGCGTCCCGTGCCCTCGACGCGGGAGGCATCGGCGGCCCCGCGCAGCAGCCGCTCCACCTCCGGGTCCTCGCCGGGAGAGTCGATCCGTACGCACTCGCCCGCCCGGAAGACGGCCCGGCCGGTCAGCACGTCCCGCCACGGCACCACCCGCGCCGCGGGCAGTCCGGCGGCGCGCACGGCGTCCTGGAACAGGGCGACCCGGCGGTTGCCCGGATTGCCGACGACGGCGAAGGCCGCGGGAGCCGTACGCGTCACTCCGCGACCGCGACGTAGCGGTACTCGGCGTCGTCATCGACGTCCGCGGTCTGGGGGTCGCCCAGATCCACCTCCACGCCGTGGGGGGCGAGCGCCGCGCTCAGCCGCTCCCGCAGCGGTTCGCGGACGTAGTGGTGGTGCAGGTCGAGCTTGGTGAGATGGGTCAGGGGGCGCCCCGCGAGCAGGGCCTCCACGCCTTCGTCGGTCAGGACGCCCATGGAGAGGTCGAGCACCTCCAGCCGGTCCACGACCGGAGCGGTGGCGAGCGCCGCCGCGACGGCGTCCTGGATCTCGCTGTTGCGCAGCGCGAGCCTGCGCAGGGCGGGCAGCCGCTCGCCGCTCAGGAACGGCTCCAGGTCGCCGACTTCGGCATCGCCGCCGTAGTCGGAGGTGCCCAGCCACAGATCGAGCTCGGTGAGGGCGGGGAACGTGCTCCCCGCGACCCCGGCCACGACTTCCTTCGGGAGCCCGCCGGCCTCCAGGCGCAGCACGCGCAGCGCCGCGTGCTCCACGGGCGGGAAGAGCAGTCCCTCGCCGCCGCGCACTCCGAACACCTCCAGTGCGGGATACGCGGGCAGCAGCGGACCCACGTCCGACTGCTGGATCCAGGAGACCTCGCACTCCTCGAAGGTGATGTCGCCGACGAACAGCGCCCGCAGCGCGGGGAACTTCGGAGCGGTTTCGACGAGCGCCTCGACGATCCCGGCGCTGGAGGCCTCGTACGCATCGGACCAGCCGCCCACGATCAGGGAACGCACGCGCGAGGTGTCCACGGACTCGGTGAACCGGGCGAAGGCCTGCGGCCATTCCTCCTCGGCGTCGTAGGTGTCCACAGAGATCCGCCAGGCCACGGACCCGGCCTCCGGCAGCTCGCGAGCGTCCTTCGGCCCCGGGAAGTCGAAGGCCGGCAGGCCGCCCAGCTCGCTCAGGTGATCCCCGATGGTCATGTGCGCTGCTCCTGACGGTGTGGCGGGTGGTGGGCCGGCCGTGCGTGTCTTCCGACAACAGTTCTACCAAGTCCCACCGACAACACCCACAGGCTCAGGCTCGCCACCCGGCCGCCCGGACTCCGGCCGTCAGGGTCTGCCACATCTGTCATGCCCCTGATGCTGCCACGGGGCGGTGAAGCCGGAGGGGGAGGGCGTCCTCCCCCTCCGACTCGCCCGGCTTCAGGTCAGCGCTTGCGGTAGCCGCGCGCGTCCTCGGCGGCGGCCAGTACGGTATCGAGGTCTCCGCCGATCGCCGAGGTCAGCGTGATGGCCACGGCGCCCTCCAGGAACGGCGCGTCCACGATCCGTGAGCCTTCGGGCAGTTGCGAGGGCTCCTCGGCGAGCAGCGACTTCACCGTCAGCACCGCACTGCCCATGTCGCACAGCACGGCCACGCCCCGGCCCTCGTCCACCGACCGGGCGGCGGCCGTGATCAGCTCCGCGCTGGTGCCGATCCCGCCGTCGGGGGTGCCGCCCGCCACCGCCAGCGGAGCCGGCTCGACCGATCCCAGCAGCGCGGCCGACAGCGCCGCCACGGACTCCGCGACCGCCTTGCTGTGCGAGACGAGCACCACGCCGACGCGGCCGGTACGGGCCTTCGGCGCCTGCTCCTGCTCCTGCTCGTGCGCCGGCTCCTCGGTGGCGGCCGGTTCCGCGGAGGTGAGTTCCGCCTCCGGTGCGTCCACCGCGGTGCGCAGCGCCTCCATGAGCAGGGCCACGGAGTTGGCCCCCGCGTCCTGGTGGCCGATGCTGCGCTCGCCGAGGTAACTGGCCCGGCCCTTGCGGGCTTCGAGGGGCTCGGTGGCGTCGGCGCCCGCGCGGGCCGCCCGTACGGCTTCGTCCAGGGCCTCGCGCAGCGGCCGGTCCGCCGCGGCGGCTTCGGCCAGCGCCGTCACCGCGGGAGCCAGGGCGTCCACCAGGGTGGCGTCACCGAGCTCGGCGCCGCCCAGCTTCTGCACCGACGTGAGCCCGGCTCCGAGCGCGGCCCCCAGCTCCGCCACGGTCGGTGCCCCGGTGTCGCCGAGCACCTTGCCCGTGCGGCGCAGCGCGGTGCCGAACAGCGGGCCGGAGGCGCCGCCCACGGTGTTGGTCAGCGTGGTGCCCGCCAGCGTCAGCAGCGCCCCCGGAGTGGCGGGCCGCTGCTCGGCCACGGCCGCGCCGACGGCGCCGAAGCCCCGTACGAGATTGGCCCCGTGGTCCCCGTCACCGATGACCGCGTCCAGCTCGGTGAGGCGCGCGCTGTCCCGCCGTACGAGCCGGTCGGTCTCGGCGATCCAGCGGCGGAAGTAGGCGGTGTCCAGCGCGGGGGCCTCGGCGTGGGCCTCGGCGGGCGGGGGCGTGGAGGTGGTCGCAGTGGCGGGCGTGACGGTCATGGAGAGGGCTCCTGGAGAGTGTCGGGAGGGAAGGGCGGGCGGGGTCAGCAGCCCCAGCGCAGGGACGGGGTGTCCACCGGCGCGTCCCACAGGCGCAGCAGCTCCTCGTCGGCGCGGCACAGGGTGAGGGTGCAGCCGGCCATGTCCAGGCTGGTGACGTAGTTGCCGACCAGGGACCGGGCCACGGTGATCCCGCGCTCGCCGAGCACCCGCTCGACCTCCGCGCGCATGATGTACAGCTCCACGGGCGGGGTACCGCCCAGGCCGTTGACGAGGAGGATGACGGGGGCGCCGGCCGCCTCCGGGAGGTCGTCGAGGATGGCGTCGAGCATCGCCTCCGCGGTCTCGGCGGCCGTCATGAGCGTGCGCCGCTCGCGGCCGGGCTCGCCGTGGATCCCGATGCCCAGCTCGATCTCGTCCTCGCCGAGCGTGAAGTTGGGGCTGCCCTTGGCGGGGGTGGTGCAGGAGCTCAGGGCGACGCCGTAACTGCGCGCGTTCGCATTGACCTTGCGGGCCACCGCGGCCACCTCGGCGAGCGGGGCGCCCTCTTCGGCGAGCGCGCCCGCGATCTTCTCCACGAACAGGGTGGCGCCGGTGCCGCGTCGGCCGGGCCCGTGCTCCGTCCGGGCGACGGCCACGTCGTCGTCCACGACGACCTGCTCGACCTTGACGCCCTCGTCCTCGCAGTCCTCCGCCGCCATCGTGAAGTTGAGGATGTCGCCCGTGTAGTTCTTCACGATGTGCAGGACGCCCGCACCCGCGTCGACCGCGCAGGTCGCGGCCGCGATGGTGTCCGGCACCGGGGAGGTGAACACCGGGCCGGCCACGGCCGCCGCCAGCATGCCGCGCCCGACGAACCCGGCGTGCAGCGGCTCGTGCCCGCTGCCGCCGCCCGACAGCACCGCGACCTTCCCGGTCGGCTCCCCGGCCGCTCCGGCGGCCCGCGTGACGATGCCCTTCTCCGCCTCGACGCGGAGCCCCGGGTGAGCGGCGGCCATTCCGCGCAGTGCGTCGGAGACGACACTTTCGGGGGAATTGATGAGCTTCTTCACGGGGGCCTCTTTCCTTGAAAGGGGAACGCGGAACGGGTGACTCGTCATAGCGGTCCGGAGCGAAAGAGGAATTGCGGGACGGTATTAAGTCGGCACCGTCGCCGATCCGCCACCGCTTCCGGGGCGCTTGGCTAGAACTTTACTCTGGCGAACCTGCGAAACAGCTCGGGCCCTTGGTCCCGGATCCGGCTGCGGAAGGGCCCGTTCGCAAGGGGACCGTGCATATCTCGGATGTGACCGAGATCCGTGATAGGGATAAATGAGCAAGCGCAAATGAATTCGCAATGAGGAGGATTCACGTGAAGACCGTCGGTACGCGCATGATGATCAGCCCGCCGAAGTACGTGCAGGGCGCCGGGGCGATGAACGACCTGGGCGAGCACGCGGCCCGTCTCGGGACGAACGCCGTGGTCCTCGCGGACAAGGGCGTCTGGGGCTTCGTGGACACGGCCGTCACCGCTTCCCTCTCCGGAGCCGGGGTCAAGCTGACCAAGGAGGTCTTCGGCGGGCTCTGCACCCAGAAGGAGATCGACCGGGTCGCCGCGGCCGCCCGGGCCGCCGGTGCGGACGTCATCATCGGCATCGGCGGAGGCACCGCCATCGACACGGCGAAGGCCGTGGGCCACGCGCTCGGAGACATCGCCGTCGTGTCCGCGCCCACGGTGGCCTCCACCGACGCGCCGACCAGCGCGCTCGCCGTGATCTACACCGAGTCGGGCGCCTTCGAGCGCTACTCCTTCTTCCAGCGCAACCCCAACCTGGTGCTCGTCGACACCGCGCTCGTCGCGGGTGCGCCGAGCCGTTTCATCGTCTCCGGCATGGGCGACGCGCTCGCCACCTGGTACGAGGCCCGGGTCTGCGTGGCCGCCAACCGGGTCGCCATGGCCGGCGGTCTCGCCACCGAGGCCTCCCTCGCGCTGGCCCGGCTGTGCTGGGAGACCCTGATGGAGTACGGCCCCCAGGCCCGGCTGGCCGCCGAGGCACACGTGGTGACCCCGGCGCTGGAGAAGGTCACGGAGGCCAACACCCTTCTCTCCGGCCTCGGTTTCGAGTCCTGCGGCCTCGCCGCCGCGCACGGCATCCACAACGGGCTGACCGTCTCGCACAAGGTGCACGGCATGATGCACGGCGAGAAGGTCAACATCGGCACCCTCGCCCAGCTGGTCCTGGAAGGCGCCCCGACCGACGAGCTGGACACCTACCTGCGCTTCAGCCGCGCCGTCGGCCTGCCCACCACCCTCGCCGAGATCGGTCTCGGCGACCCGGACCGCGAGGAACTCCTCGCCATCGGGCGCGCGGCCACCGCGGAGGGCGAGACCACGCACAACATGCCGTTCCCGGTGACCCCGGAGATGGTCGCCGACGCCCTGATCGCGGGCGACTCCTACGCCCGCGCCTACGCCAAGAGGTAGCGGCAGAGAAGGGCGGGGCGCGGGCTGAGCAAGGCGGCCCGCGTCCTACGGGGCCGTCCTACGGGGCCGTCCTGCGGGGCTCCGCACGCGGGCCGTCCCCCGCGGCGCGGGCCGCGTCCGCCGGGTCCGGGGTGGTCACCTCCGGGGTGGCCACCTCCGGGGCGGAGGTGCGGGATGCGAGCAGCAGGGCGATGTCGTCCGGCCGGTCCGTGGAGTGCCCCGGCTCGGCGACCAGCCGGTCCGCCGTCTCGGTCAGCGGGGCGGGACCGGCGGCCGCCAGTGCGGCGCGCAGCCGCTCCACTCCCACGTCGATGTCCGTGCCCGGGATCTCCACCAGGCCGTCGGTGTACAGGGCGAGCACCGCCCCCGGCTCGATCCGCAGCCGGGTCACCGGGTACGTGGCTTCGGCGTCGACGCCGAGCACCATCCCGCCCGGCAGGTCCAGCACCTCCGTCCGGCCGCCCGGATGCCGCAGCAGCGGCTGGGGATGCCCGGCCCGGACGGCGAGGGCGAGGCCGGACGCCGGGTCGAGCAGGACGTAGCAACAGCTGGCGAACTGACCCGGATCGAGGTCGATGAGCAGCTCGTTCGTGCCGCGCATCACCTGTTCCGGCGTATTGCCGCCGAGCGTGAAGGCCCGTACGGCGCTGCGCAGTTGCCCCATGGTGGCCGCGGCAGCCACCCCGTGGCCCTGGACGTCGCCGATGACCAGCGCGAGCCGCCCGCCGCCCGCCTCGATGACGTCGTACCAGTCGCCGCCGACGTCCATGCCGGCGGTGCCGGGCAGGTACCGCCCCACCGTGACCACGTTCTCCCGCACCGGCAGCCGGTGCGGGAGCAGCGCCGCCTGGAGCCCGCGGGCCAGCGCCGATTCACTGTCGTAGCGCCGGGCCCGCTCCAGCGCCTGCGCGATCAGCCCGGCCAGCGCGGTGAGCACCGTACGCTCCTCCGGGCTGAATCCGCGCGGGGCGTCGAAGCCGAGGATGCACGAGCCGACGGGCCGGCCGGAGGCGATCAGGGGGAGGAAGGCCCGGGCGCCGACATCGGCGTCGAGCTCGATTCCCGGGTAGGCGGCGGCCAGGTGCTGCATCGACTCGAAGAACATCGGACGGCCCGAGGTGAGGGTCTCCACCCCGGGGAGCCGCACGTCCAGCGCGACCCCGTCGAACCGGTCGAGGAAGCCCCGGGGGAATCCGGTCTCCCACGCCAGGTGCAGATGGCCCTCGCCGAGCAGGTAGATCGCCAACTGCCGCCCGCCGAAGGCCGGGAGCAGCTCGTCGGTGACCACCATCGACACCTGGCGGGCCGTCACCGCCTCGGTCAGCGCGATCGCCAGCGCCACCGGCCGGTACAGGGCCGAGGCCCGGTCGGCGGGCGAACCCAGGCCCGGTGAACCGAACCCCGCGCCGGGCCGCATCAGCGACTCGGGTGCGTACGTGGGTGGTTCGGCCTCGGCGATGGTGACGGTGACCCCGTCGATCCCGGGATGCAGGCCCACCGACAGCCAGCGCGGGGAGGGTTCGGGTCCGCGCCGGGCCGCTTGGAAGTGCACGGGAGCGGGGGAGAGGAACACGGCCCGGAAGTGGTCCTCGTAGGCGGGGTGTCCGAGCCAGGGCAGCGCCTCCCACAGCATCCGCCCGGAGAGGTCCGCGCCGTCGGAGCCGAGCAGGGTCGTGGCGGCGGAGCGGGCGCGGGAGTTGGCGAAGCCGATCACGCCCTGACGGTCCACCGACAGGACGGCCAGGTCCAGCCGGTCCACGGCGGCGCGGGCGCCCTCGGCGGGGCCGTCCGCGGTACCGCCCGGGCGGCTGCCCCGGGGGGCGACCGGTGTACCGCCCGTTGCACGGCCGGCTGCACCGTCTGCCGTCCTGCCTGCCGTCCCGCCTGGCGTGCCGTCCGCCGGGCTGCCCGTCGGGCCCGGACCGGGGAAGCACAACGGTTCGCCCTCCCAGGTCACCGTGGCCCCGCCCGCGGCGAGTGCGGCCAGTTCCCCGGCCAGCCGGGTGGCCACCGCGCGCAGCCGCTTCCGGTCGCCGGGCCCGACCGGGACCCCGGGGGTCGCGGGGCGCAGCACCACGAGGACGCCGTAGCGCTCGCGGCCGCGGGTCACGGGTTCGTAGAGCGAGCCGAAGGGGAACGGCAGCCCGGCCATCAGCTGGGGGAAGCGCCGCATCGCCGATTCCGCGTCGGGCAGGTGCACGGACTGGCCGGACCGGTAGGCCTCGGCGACGGGGTACGGGCGGTTCACGTGCATCCGCCACCACGGGCGGAACAGCGGGCCCGGGATCCCGGTCACGGCCGCCATCAGCAGCAGCCCTTCGGTGCCGGAGCGCAGGTAGACGCAGCCCGCGTACCCGCCGGCGGCCCCCACGGCATCGAGAGCGGCCCGCGCGAGTGTCCGGGCCGTGGCGTCGGTGACGGGGCCGCCGGTGTCCGGTCTCGCCGTCACCTTTCCAGAATGCCCTCGGGCCAGGGCTTCCGCACACCCCCCGGAAGGCCGCCACCGTCATCGGATCCGAATATCGGACGGGTGGCGGCGCAATTCGGAATTCCGTGCCCTGAATGGCGGAAGGGATCAAGCCGGGTTGGTGTCGGCTGATGATCGCTATCGCGGCACATGACCAGAGGGAGAACGACCTACTGAATTGGGTGCGGCGCAATCACCGTTCCGTGGCCCGGCACGGACTGGTGGGAACCAGCTCCACCGCACGACTGCTCAGATCGGAACTCGGCTTGTGGATCAAGGTGGTTGAGTCCGGACCGCACGACGGGGACCAGCAGATCGGCTCGATGGTGATTTCCGGAGATGTCACCTCGCTCGTATTCTTCTGGGACCCCCTGTGGGCCGCTCCGCACGTACATGACGTACTCGCCCTCGTGCGTATTGCAGTGCTCCGCGATATTCCCGTCGCCTTGAATCCAGCGAGTGTGGAGGCGACGTCCGAGGACGGTTTCTCCCTCGAAAGTCAGTCGGCCGCAGGCCCGCTCGCACCCCGTGGAACCGGGAGGCCAGCACCGTGCCGACCACCGCCACCCCGAGCACCGCGCCGAGCTCCCGGGCGGCGGTGTTCAGGCCGGAACCCGGCCCCGCCCGGTGCGCGGGCAGCTCGGAGACCACGGTGAGGGTCAGCGCGGGCGCGCAGAGCCCGGTGCCCGCCGACAGCACCAGCAGGTGGAGCGCGTAGAGGGCGTACGGGGTGCCCGCGTCGGCGGTGGAGACCAGCAGCAGGCCGCCGCCGATCAGGCCGAGCCCCGAACCGACGGGCAGCCGGGGCCCGGTCCGCTCCTGGAGCCGGGCGCCCAGCCTGGGCACCAGGGCCATGCCGAGGGTCAGCGGCACGATCGCGAGGCCCGCCCGGGCCGGGGGGAAGGCCTTGGCGTACTGGAGGTACTGGGCGTCGACGAAGAACAGCGCGAAGAGCCCGAAGAAGGCGGCTCCGATGCCGAGCGCCCCGGCCCGCAGCCTGCGCGAGGCGAAGATCCGCGGGTCCAGCAGCGGACGGGCGGCGCGCAGCGCGTGGCCGGTGAAGACGGCGAACAGCACCGCGCCCGCGCCGAAGGCGCCCAGGACGCGCGCCGAGCCCCAGCCGTACGAGGGCCCCTCGATGATCGCGTAGACCACGGCGAAGAGGGCCCGGCGAGCAGGGCCGCCCCCGCTGGATCGACGGCGGCATCGGTGCGCGAAGGCGTACGGGGCACCGCGCGGGCGACCGCCGGCGCGAGCAGTGCGCCGAGCGGGACGACGGCTCAGAACAGGGCCCGCCAGGTGAGGTACTGCCCGGCGAGCCCGCCGCCGACGTTGCCCGCCAGGCCCCCGAGGCCGGCGGACAGCGTCCAGGTGGCCAGGGCCCGGCCGCGCAGCTCGGGCGGGGACAGGTGGACCAGGACCGACATCGTGGCGGGCATGATCAGGGCCGCTCCCGCCCCGCACAGCCTGCGCCCGGCGAGCAGGGCGCCCTTGCGGCCGTACCGGTCGCCGAGGGCGCCGGCCGGGTCCGGGCTTCGACCTGAACCTCCTCGTCGCCCTGGACGTCCTCCCGGAGGAATCGAGCGTGTCCCGGGCCGCAGCGTCTTCGAGCTCGCCCTCATCCTGCCGCCGCTCCCCTTCGGCATGGCCCGGCACCCGCGCCACGACGCGGCTCCCGCACACGCCTGGCTGCGCGACTGCGCCCGTGCGCTGCTGCGCCCGGGGCCGGGCCCCGGGTGAGCCGGCCCGCCGGCCCGCCGGTCGGCCGAGGTCCCGCCGGGACCGCGCGGGCTGAAAGTCCCTGTCGGTCGGGGACTTTGACCGGCTGCCGTTGCACTTCGGACTGCTTAGGTTTGCCTAAGTGGATTCGAACAAGGAGGTCCGGTGCCGTCGCTCAACGACAGCCGTCCAGGGACGACCGTACGCATCACGGGGATCGACCCCGGTCAGGCCGGCGGGAGCCGGCGCCGGCTCCTGGAGTTCGGCTTCGTACCGGGCGCGGACGTCACCGTGATCGCCCGGGGTGCGACCGGAGGCCTGCTCGTCGGGCTCGGTGACACCCGGGTCGCGCTGGACACCCGTACCGCCGGCCGGCTGAGGTGCGCCGGATGAGCTGTCACGCGACCGGGGCCGGGGCCGGTGCGACCGCCATGGCGGAGCGGCGTACCGGTACGCCGTTCGTCGCCCTCGTCGGCAATCCCAACGTCGGCAAGTCGACCCTCTTCAACGCCCTCACCGGCGCCCATCAGCGGGTCGGCAACTGGCCCGGCAAGACCGTCTCCGTCGCCCATGGCGACTGGCGCACCGCGGGCGGCGCCCGCCCGCTGCGCGTCGCCGACCTGCCCGGTTCGTACAGCCTGCTGCCCGACTCCCCGGACGAGGCGCTGGTCCGCGACGTGCTGACCGCACCGGAGGGGGAGCGGCCCGACGCGGTGGTCTTCGCGCTCGACGCGGCCAACCCGGCCCGCAACCTGTACCTGCTCTCGCAGATCCTCGACACCGACATCCCCGTCGTGGTCGCGCTCACCATGACCGACGTCGCCGCCCGGCGCGGCGCGCCCCCCGCCCCGGACGCGCTGGCCCGCGAGCTCGCGCTGCCCGTCGTACGGGTGGAGGGACGCACCGGGGCCGGGCTGGACCAGCTCGCCGACGCGGTGGGCGCGGCCCTGGACGCGGCAGCCCCGCTCCCCGGGCGGACCTCCGCCTGGGCAGCGGGCTCGCCCGTGGCGGCCGAACTGGCGGAGTTGGCCGAGGCGGCCTCCGGGCGGACCCCGCACCCCGCCCGGTGGCTGGCCGTGAGCCTGCTCTGCGGGGAGCGGCCGCCCGCGGTCCCGGCGGCGCTGGCCGAGCGGGCAGGGGCGGCGGCGGACCGGCTCGCAGCGGCCGCAGGGGTGGGCTCCGCCGATGCCGATGCCGATGCCGACACCGACGCCGAACTCCTCGTAGCCGAGGCCCGCTACGCCTGGGCGCACTCCGTCATCGAACGCGCTGCGCCCCGCCCGGCCGGGGCCCGGCCCACCCTCACCGACCGGGTGGACCGGCTGCTGCTGTCCAAGGGCTTCGGCATCCCGTTCTTCCTCGCCGTCATGTGGGGCGTCTTCCAGGCCACCACCGCCCTGGCCAAACCCCTCCAGGACGGCCTCGGCGACTTCGTCTCCGGGCCCGTCAGCGGCGGCGCCGACCGGCTGCTGGAAGCCGTCCGCGCGCCCGGCTGGCTGACCGGACTGCTCGTCGACGGCCTGATCAACGGAGTGGGCCAACTGCTCACCTTCGTGCCACTGATGATCATCATGTTCCTGCTGCTGGCGCTGCTGGAGGACTCCGGCTACTTCGCCCGCGCAGCGTTCGTCGCCGACCGCCTGATGCGCACGCTGAGGCTGCCCGGCCGCGCCTTCCTGCCGCTCGTCGTCGGCTTCGGCTGCAACGTCCCCGCCCTCGCCGGCACCCGGATCCTCAACCGCCGCTCGCACCGGCTGCTCGTCGGCCTGCTCATCCCGTACATGAGCTGCACCGCCCGCCTCGCGGTCTACGTGATGATCGCGGGCGTCTTCTTCGGCTCGAACTCCGGCACCGTCGTCTTCTTCCTCTACGTCGCCTCCGTGCTGCTGGTCGTCGGCATGGGCCTGCTCCTGCGGCCCCTGCTGTTCCGGGACATGAAGGAGGAACCACTCGTCCTGGAGCTGCCCCCGTACCGGCTGCCCACCCTGCGGGTCACCGGAGCGCAGGTCTGGCAGAAGCTCGCCGCCTTCCTGCGCACCGCCGGCGGCATCATCGTCGCCACCGCGGCCGGCGTCTGGCTGCTCATGGCGGTCCCCGCCTCGGCCGGCCACGGAGGCTTCGGCAAGGTCGACGTCGAACAGAGCGTGTTCGGTACGGTCACCCGCGCCACGGCGCCCCTCGTGGCCCCGGCCGGCTTCGGCGACTGGCACGCCACGGCGGCGCTGGGCACCGGCCTGATCGCCAAGGAGGGCGTGATCTCCACCCTCGCCCAGACCTACTCGGCCGAGGAGGACGGCGATCCCAAGCTCACCGCGAGCCTGCACGCCACCTTCGAGGAGTCCTCCGGCGGGCACCAACGGGCGGCCGCGCTCGCCTTCCTGGTCTTCATCCTCGCCTACACCCCCTGCTTCGCCACCCTGGCCGCGCAGCGGGCCGAGATCGGCACGCGGCTGACCGCCATCGGCTTCGGCATCCAACTGACGGCGGCGTGGCTGCTGGCCGTCGGGGTCTTCCAGATCGCGAGGCTGGTGTGGTGAACGGGATCGACGGGATCGGCGGGGCAGAGGGGACCGACGGGGGCGCCACCGCCACCGCCACCGGACCCGGCATGCTGCGCCGCCTGCTGCGCGCCTTCGAGGAGGCGGCCCCCGGCGAGGGGCTCGCCCAGATCGCCGACCGGCTGGGCATCGACCGGGCCGAGGCGGCCGACCTCGCCGCGTACTGGGTCCGCAAGGGCCGGCTGCGCCGCGAGGAGATCGGCACCGTGGACTGCTCGGGCTGCTTCTTCGCCTCGCGGGGATGCACGACCTGCCCCGACGGCTCCACCGCCGTCCCGCGGCCGACCCTGGTCGCCCTGACCCTCGTACGCCCGCCGTCTCTTCCGGATCGTGCCCGGCCCGCCCGTCACCGGGCCCGGTGACGCTTCACGTAGGACCAGGTCACCGCGGTCATCAGGGCCGGTACGGCCAGCAGCGGGGCGAAAACGAAGCCCCAGACGGTCTGTGCCGTACCGCTCGCCAGGTACGTGTGGCTTTCGACGGTGAAGAGGACCACGAGCTGCCACAGCGCCCCCAGGACCAGGATGCCCGAGGCCGTCCAGGCCAGCGGGTCGAGGACCCTGGGGCTCATCGGCCGCCACCGGTCGCCGACCAGCAGGAGCGGTGACAAGGCGGCCAGTTCGGCGAGGACGGACAGTCCGACGACGTAGGCGATGCCCCAGCCCGGGATGCCGTAGACCTCGCGCAGCACCTGGTCGCTGTAGCCCACGTAGACACCGGACGCCATGGCGATGCGCCACAGGCCGGACGGGACGGCGCACAGGGCGATGGCGTGGGCGGCGCGCCGGGCCCAGGTCGGCGCGTGCTCGGGCGACGGTACGGGGGAGGGGAGGGAACTGCTCGCTGTCGTCATGCGTACAGGCTGGCCGCGGACGGGGTGGCCGCGCGTCGTCCCCGCGGGCGGACCTCGTCGGTCCGGCGGACGAGGGCGCGGCCCCGTACGCCGTACGGACTGATCCGAACGCCTCCCCCGTCCGGGGGAGCTCCGGGGTGGGGGCCGTCGGCCGGGGCGGCGGGCGGGCAGGCTTGCGGACATGCGACAGCAGTACGACACCACGTCAACGCCCCCGCCGGCCTTCTCGGTCGCCGATGCCTTCACCCTGCGCACCGCCCTGGACGCCCTCGGCGGCGTCCGCGGCCTCGACACCCTCGACATGGCCTGCGGGCACGGCAGCACCACCCGGATGCTGGCGAGCGGCGGGGCCCGCAGGACGGTGGGCGTCGACAGCTGCCCCGAGCGCATCCGCCGGGCCAGGGAGACCGGCGCGGACCTCGCGCACGCCGTCGAGTACGTCGTCGCGGACGCGGCCGCCGGCATGCCGGCCCTGGGGCCGTTCGACCTGGCCACCGCCGTGTACCTCTTCAACCAGGCCCACGACCGCACGGCCCTGCACGCCATGTTCCGCGCCGTACGCGCCAACCTGCGCCCCGGCGGGCGGCTGCTCGCCATCGTGCCGAACCCGGGGGCCTTCCCCTACGCGGACTGGGCGCCGTACGGGATCAGCGTCGTCGAGCGGTCTCCCGGCGGGGACGCCCCACTGCTGCGGGCCCGGCTGGAGACCGACCCGCCGGTGCCGTTCGAATGCCGCGAGTGGGCCCACGCCGACTTCGCGGAGGCCGCCGCCGACGCCGGCTTCGCCACCGTCACCTGGCAGCCGACGCGGACTCCGCCCGCGTGCGAGACCCGGGACGAGACCTACTGGGCCCGCTACCGCACGGCCCCCGTCGGCTCCCTGATGAACTGCGTGGCCTGAGGTGCCGCACCGGCCGCCGACGGCGCCTCAGGACTCCGCCGCCGCCGCGCGGACCAGCTCCACGATCCGGTCGCGGGCCGCCCTGCCCTCCGGGACCGGCATCAGCGGGTAGTCGTGCGGCAGCCCCGGCTCCTCGATGAACTCCACCTCGACGCCGGCCGCGCGCGCCCGGTTCAGCAGCTCGCGGCTGTCGGTCGTCAGGACGTCCCGGGTGCCCGTGAACACCGTCAGCGGGGCCAGCCCCGCGAACGACCCGTGCAGCGGGCTCACCAGGGGATCGTCGGCCGCCAGGTTGCCCGCGTACAGCCGCCCGGCCTCCCGCAGGCCGGGGCGGGCCCACATCGGGTCGTCCGCCTCGATGGCCGCCTGGTCGGGGTGGCTCATGGACACGTCCAGCCAGGGCGAGATCAGCACGATCCGCGAAGGCTGCGCCCCGTTGCGGTCGCGCAGCCGCTGGGCCGCCGCCAGTGCCAGCCCGGCGCCCGCCGAATCTCCGAGGAGCACCGTGCCGCCGGGGCCCCCGCTCGCGATCAGGCCGCTGAGCAGGTCGGCGGCGACCGGGACGGTCCGGTCGGCGGTTCCGCGCGGGGCCAGTATGTACGCCGGTACGACGACCCGCGCCTGCGCCTGCGTGACCAGGGTCCGGATCAGCGACCAGTGCACGCGGACCAGTTCGTTGATGTAGCCGCCGCCGTGCACGTACAGCACCCGGGCGGCCGGTTCCACGCCGAGCGGCGAGACCTCGTACACCGGCCAGGCCCCGACGAAGGTCCGCGAGACCTCCGCCACCCGGCCCAGCGAACGCGGGGGCAGGTGCGACGCCGGGCGCCGCATCGATTCCGCCACCCGGGTACGGACCGCCTCGGCGCTCCCGAACCGTCTTCGCCGACCCGCCGCGATCAGCGCGACCGAAAGCGCCCTGCTGCGCAGACTCGGCACGCCCCTCACCTCCCCAAACCCGGCCTGGAACACTCCCCGGCCCCTGCCCGTCACCTGAGGAGCATAGGCGTGAAGCTGGGCTGTGGACCCGCTTAAGAAATCCTCGATGGACTGATCACCCGCAGGTCGGCAGATTGGTGCCGTCCGAACGCTGCCCGGCCCGCACGCCCCGTAGCGCTTCCTTCCGCATGCCTGGAGCCACCCCATGAAGGCACTCGTCAAGCACAAGGCCGAGCCCGGGCTGTGGCTCATGGACGTTCCCGAGCCCGAATACGGCCCCGGCGACGTGCTGATCAAGGTGCTGCGGACCGGCATCTGCGGGACCGACCTGCACATCCGTTCCTGGGACGGCTGGGCGCAGGGCGCCGTCAAGACCCCCCTCGTGCTCGGCCACGAGTTCGTCGGCGAGGTGGCCGCGCTCGGCGCGGACGTCCACGAGGACATCGAGGTCGGTGCGCTGGTCAGCGGCGAGGGCCACCTGGTCTGCGGGAAGTGCCGCAACTGCCTGGCCGGGCGCCGCCACCTGTGCCGCAGCACGATCGGGCTCGGGGTCGGCCGCGACGGCGCCTTCGCCGAGTACGTGGTCCTGCCCGCGCAGAACGTGTGGGTCCACCGCGCCAAGGTCGACCTCGACGTCGCGGCGATCTTCGACCCGTTCGGCAACGCCGTGCACACCGCGCTCTCCTTCCCGCTGGTCGGCGAGGACGTGCTGATCACCGGCGCGGGCCCGATCGGGATCATGGCGGCGGCCGTGGCCCGGCACGCGGGAGCGCGCAACGTGGTCATCACCGACGTCAGCCCGGACCGGCTGGAGATCGCCCGCAAGGCCGGCGCCACCCTCGCGCTCGACGTCTCGAAGGCGACCATCGCCGACGCGCAGGCCCAGCTCGGCCTGCGCGAGGGCTTCGACATCGGCCTGGAGATGTCCGGCCGCGGCGAGGCCATGCGCGACATGATCGACAACATGACGCACGGCGGCCGGATCGCCATGCTGGGCCTGCCGGCGCAGGAGTTCGCCGTCGACTGGGCCAAGGTCGTCACCTCGATGATCACGATCAAGGGCATCTACGGCCGCGAGATGTTCGAGACCTGGTACGCGATGACCGTGCTGCTGGAGGGCGGGCTCGACCTCAGCCCCGTCATCACCGGCCGGTACGCCTTCGGGGACTTCGAGGCCGCGTTCGACGAGGCTGCGACCGCCCGCAGCGGCAAGATCATCCTGGACTGGACGCAGGCGTAGCGCTCCGGGCGCAGCCGCCAGGGCGTTGCCCGCCGGGGCGTCCGGCGTCCGGCGTCCAGCCCCACAGACCATTTCCCTCCGGCCGGGTCCCGCACCACCCTCCCCCCCTCTGCGGGGCCCGGCCCCCCTCCCTCCGCCGCACCAGGAGAAAGAGAGCACCGCACATGTTCGAGACCGTCCGCGCGGACCTCCGTACGACCCTCGACGAGATCCGCTCCGCGGGTCTGCACAAGCCCGAGCGCGTCATCGGCACCCCGCAGAACGCCGCCGTCGCCGTGACCTCGGGCGGCGCCCCCGGCGAGGTCCTCAACTTCTGCGCCAACAACTACCTCGGACTCGCGGACCACCCCGAGGTGGTCACCGCGGCGAAGGAGGCGCTGGACCGCTGGGGCTACGGAATGGCCTCCGTTCGCTTCATCTGCGGTACGCAGGAGGTGCACAAGGAGCTGGAGGCACGGCTCTCCGCCTTCCTCGGCCAGGAGGACACGATCCTCTACTCCTCCTGCTTCGACGCCAACGGCGGAGTCTTCGAGACCATCCTCGGCCCCGAGGACGCGGTGATCTCCGACGCCCTCAACCACGCCTCGATCATCGACGGCATCCGCCTCTCCAAGGCGCGCCGCTTCCGCTACGCCAACCGCGACATGGCGGAACTGGAGACCAGGCTCAAGGAGGCCACCGAGGGCGGTGCCCGCCGCAAGCTGATCGTCACCGACGGCGTGTTCTCGATGGACGGTTACGTCGCCCCGCTCGCCGAGATCTGCGACCTCGCGGAGCGCTACGACGCCATGGTCATGGTCGACGACTCGCACGCCGTCGGCTTCGTCGGCCCCGGCGGCCGCGGCACCCCGGAACTGCACGGGGTCATGGACCGCGTGGACATCATCACCGGCACCCTCGGCAAGGCACTGGGCGGGGCCTCCGGCGGCTACGTCTCGGCGCGCGCCGAGATCGTCGAGCTGCTGCGCCAGCGCTCGCGCCCGTACCTCTTCTCCAACTCCCTTGCCCCGGTCATCGCGGCGGCCTCCCTCAAGGTCCTCGACCTGCTGGAGTCGGCCGACGACCTGCGCGAGCGGCTCGCCGCCAACACCGCGCTCTTCCGTACGAAGATGACCGAGGCCGGCTTCGAGATCCTGCCCGGGGACCACGCCATCGCCCCGGTGATGATCGGCGACGCGGCGGAGGCGGCCAGGATGGCGGAACTCCTGCTGGAGCGCGGGGTCTACGTGATCGGCTTCTCCTACCCGGTGGTCCCGATGGGCGCGGCGCGGATCCGCGTCCAGCTCTCGGCCGCGCACTCGACGGCTGACGTGGAACGCGCGATCGCGGCGTTCATCGACGCGCGGGCGTCCCTGGCGGGCACCGCAGCCTGACCTCCGGTCGGTGGCCGCGGTGCTTGCCGCCACCACCCTGGCGTGGGGCCGGGTGGGCGGGTGCGGCTGAGTCCTGCCCTGCGGGGCCGGGTCCCCTACCCGCCCTTCGCCCGTTCCCCGGGCTCTGCCCGGACCCCCCTGGGGCTCCGCCCCAGACCCCGCGCCTCAAACGCCGGCGAGGCTGGGTCTATCCAGCCCCTCCGGCGTTCGAGGAGCGGGGTCCGGGGCGGAGCCCCGGGGAACGGCGGAAGGGCGGGTAGGGGACAGCGCCCAGTCCTCCGGGCTCCGGTTCGGGCCGGCCCGGATACCCGGGTGGGGGTGAGGCACCCCGGCTCGGTTCGCTCGGGCCCCGGCCCCGCCCGATCGGTCGGGGCCACCGGGCCCCGCAGCCTGCGAGAATGGCAGGGTGATCGACCCCCGCCGGCTGCGCATCCTGCGGGCCGTCGCGGACCACCGTACGGTGACCGCCGCGGCCGCAGCCCTCTACCTCACCCCCTCCGCCGTGTCGCAGCAGCTCGCGGCGCTGGAGCAGGAGACCGGGCACGCCCTGCTGACCCGCAGCGGCCGGGGCGTCCGGCTCACCGCGGCCGGGCAGATCCTGCTCGGGCACACACACGAGGTGCTGGCACAGCTGGAGCGGGCGGAAGCGGAACTCGCCGCCTACGCGGGCGGCTCGGCGGGCGAGGTCACCGTGGCCGCCTTCGCCACCGGCATCGCCGAAGTACTGGCCCCCGCCATCACCCGGCTCGCCGCGGACCACCCCGGGATCCGGCTGCGCGTACGCGACGCGGAGGGCGACCAGAGCTTGCTGCTCCTGCTCGACGGGGAGGCGGACCTGGCGCTGGCCGTCGAGTACCGGGGCGCCCCGGGCGCCGACGACGGCCGGCTGTCCGTGCTCCCGCTCTACGCCGAGCCCTTCGACGCGGTCCTCCCGGCCGGACACCCGCTCGGGGACCTGCCCGAGGTGTCCCTGGCGGACCTCTCCGATGCGGACTGGGTGGGCCAGTACCCCGGCAACCCCTGCCACGACGTGATGCTCCTCGCCTGCGAACTGGCCGGGTTCCAGCCCAGGTTGGTGCACTCCTCCGACGACTTCCGGGCCGTGGTGGCCCTCGTGGGCGCCGGCGCCGGAGTGGCTCTCGTGCCGCGCTCGGCGCTGCGCGGCATGGACCTCAAGGAGGTCCAGGTCCGCCCGGTGACCGGTCCGGCGGCGACACGGCGGGTCTTCGCCGCCACCCGGCGCGGCGCCGAGGCGCACCCGCTGATCGCACCGGTGCTGGCGGCCCTGACCCGTGAGGCGGACCGGCTCCCGGAGCACTGACCGAACACCCCCTAGAGCGTGAAGACGGCGCCGGGCGCCGCGTGCTCCACGGGCCCGGAGTAGCGGGCGGCGGCGCGGGACACGGCCTCGGCAGGCTCCAGGTCCCGGCCGAGGTGCGTGAGGACCAGTCGCCCGGCGCGGGCCGCGCGGGCGGTGTCGCCGGCCTCCCCGGGGGTGTGGTGCACCGGTTCGGCGTCGGCCGGGTGCGCGGAGCTGTCGGCCTCGCAGAGCAGGAGCGTGCAGTCCTCGGCGAACCGGGTCAGGGCCGAACAGGGCGCCGTATCCCCGGAGTACACGAGGGAACGGCCTCCCGACTCGGCCCGCAGCGCGAAGGCGGGCATGCCGTGGGACACCGCCCCGCTGGTGAGGTCGAGCGCTCCGGCCCGCGCGCGGTGGCCGTCGTACAGCTCGTGGACCTCGAAGGCGGCCTCGACCGGGCTGCGGTCCGGGCCGTTGGTGAGGAACCCCGCCAGCCGGTCGGCGATGCCGGGCGGCCCGTAGAGGGGGAGCGGCGCGGGCCGTCGTACGTCGGCGTACAGCAGGCCGTAGTACGCGGTCAGCAGGTCGGCCGTGTGGTCGGCGTGCAGGTGCGAGATCCATATCGCGTCCAACTCGCCGAGCCCGGCGTGGCGTTGCAGCGGCCCGAGCGTTCCGCTGCCCGCGTCGACCCAGACCCGGGCGCCGCCGCCTTCGAGCAGGTAGCCGGAGCAGGGATTGTCGGCGCGCGGGTAGGGCGTCGCGCTGCCCAGGACGGTGAGCCGGAGAAGATCGTCTGCCATCCGGGGAGTCTAGGAGGAGGCGCGGGGCCGCCCCGGGGCGACCCCGGGTCGGGGGCCGGCCGCCCCCGAGCCGCGTGCTCAGGCGCGGATGACCTCCACGCCGGCCGCCTCGAAGGCCTCGGCCACCGACGGGGACAGGCCGGTGTCCGTCACCAGTACGTCCACCGCGTCGGTGGCGACGATGCGGGCGAAGGCGCGGACGCCGAGCTTG
Source organism: Streptomyces stoeckheimensis (assembly GCF_045822005.1). Lineage (NCBI taxonomy): Bacteria > Bacillati > Actinomycetota > Actinomycetes > Kitasatosporales > Streptomycetaceae > Streptomyces > Streptomyces stoeckheimensis. The sequence goes on from NZ_CP169550.1 coordinate 7,897,788, forward strand.
CTGGAGTCGGCGGCGATCACCACGCGGCGGGCGCGTTCGCAGAGCAGGCGGTTCATGGCCGCCTCGTCCTCGTGCCGGGTGGCGGCCCCGTCGGCCGGATCGAAGGCGTCCACGCCGACGACGGCGGTGTCCACGGAGAGCTGCCCGAGCACCTCCATGGCGAGCGGGCCGGTGAGCTCGTAGGACTGGGGCCGGGCCACGCCGCCGGTGAGCACGATCTTGAACTGCGGCCTGATGATCAGCTCGCCCGCGATGTTCAGCGCGTTGGTGACCACGGTGAGGGCGGGGGAGCCGGTGGCGAGGTCGGGGCGGGCGGCCAGTGCGCGCGCCACCTCGGTGGTCGTGGTGCCGCCGGTCAGGCCGATCACCTCGCCGGGGACGATCAGCGCCGCGACGGTTTCGCTGATGCGGCTCTTCTCGGCGGCCCGGCGCGAGGTGCGGTAGCGCAGCGGGAGTTCGTAACTGACCCCGTGCAGCACCGCTCCGCCGCGCGTGCGGACCAGCAGTTGCTGCTCGGCGAGCTGGTCGAGGTCGCGCCGGATGGTGGCGGCGGACACGCCGAGGGCCTCGGCGGCGGGTTCCACTTCCAGCTCGCCCCGCTCCACCAGCAGGTCCAGCAGTGTCTGCCAGCGTTCCTTGCGGGTCATCGGCCGCCCTTCCGGTCGTGTCTTCGAGGGGCGCATCGCTGTTCGCTTCGACGCTCTCTCTTGGCCTACACGTCGAGATTAACGCAGGAGATCACCCCGGAGATGCTTGAAGTTGCGCGAAATACCGCAGTATCTTGCAGGAACACGCATTCAGGGGTGCACGCACCGCGCTAGGGAGCCGCCATGAGCCACGTCGCGTACGAGTTGGGCACGCAGCCCGCATGCTGGGAGCGGGCCGCCGAACTGGCCCCGGAACACCGGGCGGTGCTGCCGCGGACGGGGGAGCGTACCGCGATCGTCGGATGCGGGACCTCGTACTACATGGCCCGGGCCGCCGCCGTGTTGCGCGAGGAGGCCGGGCAGGGCGAGACCGACGCCTTCCCCGCCTCGGAGTTCCCCCGCCACCGGCGCTACGACCGGGTCGTCGCGCTGACCCGGTCCGGGACCACCACCGAGGTCCTCGACCTGCTGGCCGGACTGCGGGAGGCGGGCGTGCCCACGACCGCCGTCATCGGGGACCCCGCCACTCCCGTCATCACCCTCGCCGACGCGCTCGTCGTCCTCGACTTCGCCGACGAGCAGTCCGTCGTGCAGACCCGCTTCGCCACCACGGCCCTCACCCTGCTGCGCGCCCACGTCGGCCTGCACACCCCGTCCGTCGTCGCCGACGGGCGCGCCGCGCTCGCCGACCCGCTCCCCGCAGAGCTGGAGACCCGGGGGCAGTTCACCTTCCTCGGACGGGGCTGGAGCGTCGGACTCGCCGACGAGGCCGCCCTGAAGATGCGCGAAGCCGCCCTGGCCTGGGCCGAGTCCTACCCGGCCATGGAGTACCGGCACGGCCCCATCAGCGTCTCGGCGCCCGGCACCGTCACCTGGTCGCTCGGCGACGCCCCCGAAGGGCTCGCCGAACAGGTCCGGGGGACCGGAGCCCAGTGGGTGGCCGGGCACCTCGACCCGCTCGCCGAGCTGGTCCGCGTCCACCGCCTGGCCGTCGCCGTCGCCGCCCACCAGGGCCTGGACCCGGACGCGCCGCGCAACCTGACCCGGTCCGTCATCCTCACCACGGACGAGGAGGCCGTCCGATGAGCCTCGTCTCCGCCGGCGGGCTCGTCCTGGACGCCGCCGCCCGGGGCCGCGCCGTCGCCGCCTTCAACATCATCACGCTGGAGCACGCCGAAGCGGTCGTCGCGGGCGCCGAAGCGGCCGGACTCCCCGTGCTGCTCCAGCTCAGCGAGAACGCCGTCAAGTTCCGGGGCGGGGCGCTGCTGCCCATCAGCCGCGCGGCCGTGGCCGTCGCCGAGGCCGCCGGGGTCCCGGTCGGGCTGCACCTGGACCACGTCAAGAGCTCCGAACTGCTGCGGCAGGCCGTGGACGCCGGATTCAGCTCGGTCATGTACGACGCCGCGCACCTCTCCTACGCCGAGAACCTGGAGGCCACCCGCTCCGCCGCCGACTGGGCGCACGTCAACGGGCTCTGGATCGAAGCCGAACTGGGCGAGGTCGGCGGGAAGAACGGGGCCGCGCCGCTGGACCCGCACGCACCCGGCGCCCGTACCGACCCCGACGAGGCGCGCCGGTTCGTCGCCGACTCCGGAGTGGACGCGCTGGCCGTCGCCATCGGCAGCAGCCACGCCATGACCAGCCGCACCGCGGCCCTGGACCACGTGCTGCTCGGCCGTCTCGCCAAGACGGTCGACGTACCGCTGGTGCTGCACGGATCCTCCGGTCTGCCGGACGCGGAACTCGCCGCGGCCGTCGCCGGCGGCATCCGAAAGGTCAACATCGGCACCGCGCTGAACGTGGCGATGACCGAAGCCATCCGCACCCACCTCACCCCCGCGGATCCCCGCCCGTATTTGACCGCCGCACGGGAGGCGATGACGGCGACGGCCACCGCTATGATCAGCGCCCTGAACTGACCGGAACGGGTATCGGGGGGGACTGTATGGACGCACAGCGGGGCCTCAGCAGCAGACGGCGGCTTCTTCTGGGACTGGGGGCCCCGCTGCTGCTCGGCGCGGCGGGGCTCGGCTACGTCATGTGGCCCGAGGAAGAAGACGCGGAGAAGGTCCGCACCGATCTGGCGCCGCTCAACCGGCGCTTCTGGACCGCGCTGGGCGACGTGTCCGACGCGCACTGGCTGGGCTACGACATCGACGAGTCCAACAACGACCGGACGATCCCGAGCCCGGACTCCCGGGTACGCCTGGTGGGCGTCGCCCACCTCAAGCAGGGCACGGCGAACCGCATCATGCGCGATCCCGCCCACCACTTCGAGGTCGGCTCCCTGGCCGGGCTGCCCGCCCCGCTGAAACCGTACATACCCTCCAGCGCGGCCTGGAAGCAGAGCACGACGTACGACAAGGTCGCCCTGGAGGAAGGCCTGAACGTGGTCCCGTCGGGCACCTTCCGCTTCGACGGCATCCGCGACCTCGTCTACTTCGACTACGTGTTCCTCTACACGTGAGCCACGGCTGAGCCGCAGCTGAGCTCTTCCCGAACGGCGGCCCGCGGGATTCCTCCCACTCAGTGGGAGGACGGCCGCGGCGGCATTGAAGCTGCGCCCCGGGCGGTGTTTCGTCGGATGCCGGAGCAGAGCAGGCGCCGCCGAGGGAAGGCCACCGCACATGCCGCAGCAGCAGTCGCAGGACGCGCAGTCGCAGCACATGCCACCGCACCCGCCACCCCCGCAGCCGTATCTCCCGCACCGCTTCGGGGTGTTCCTCGCGCCCTACCACCGGCCCGACGGCGACCCGGCGCTCCAGCTGCGCCGGGACCTCGACCTCGCCGCAGACCTGGACCGGCTCGGCTACGAGGAACTGTGGGCCGGCGAACACCACTCCGCGGGGTACGAGATCATCGCCTCGCCCGAGGTGTTCCTCGCCGCGGCCGCCGAACGCACCAGCCGGATCACGCTCGGAACCGGGGTCAACTCCCTCCCCTTTCACCAGCCGTTGGTCCTCGCCGACCGGATCTGCCAGCTCGACCAGCAGTCCCGGGGCCGCGCCATGCTCGGGGTCGGTCCGGGTCAACTGCCCTCGGACGCGTTCATGATGGGAGTCGACCCGCTCCGCTCCCGCGCGATGACGGCCGACGCTCTGGACGCGATCGTCCGGCTGCTGCGCGGGGAGACGGTCACGGCCGCCACCGACTGGTTCGCCCTGGAGGAGGCCCGGCTCCAGCTCGGGCCCTACCGGGGCCGGGAACTGGAGGTCGCGGTCGCCTCCGCCGTGTCGCCGACCGGGGCGGTGCTCGCGGGACGCCACGGGGTCGGGATGCTCTCGCTCGCCGCGGCCGACCTCGCCGGGTACGGGGCGCTCGACGCCAACTGGGCCGCCCACGAGCGGGCCTGCGGCGAAGCCGGCCGCGCCGCCGACCGCTCCGCCTGGCGGCTGGTCACCCCGGTGCACCTGGCCGAGACCCGCGAACAGGCCCTGCGCGAAGCCGAGTACGGCACGCCCGACCTCGTGGACTACATCGAGAAGCTGAGCGGTACCCGGCTGGACGGCTGCGCCACCCCGGCCGGCGCCGTCGAGCGGTGGACCACCGAAGGGCTGCCCACCTTCGGCCGGGCCGTCATCGGCACCCCCGAGGACGCCGTGCAGCGGATCGGGCAACTAGCGGACAAGACGGGCGGGTTCGGAACCTTCCTCATCCTGCGGCTCGACCTCGCCGAGCCCGCGGCCGCCCTGCGCAGCCTGGAGCTCTTCGCCGAGCGGGTCGTCCCCCGGCTCACCGGCCACACCGAAGCGCGCCGCGCCAGCCTGGAGTGGGCCGGGCGCAACAGCGAGCGGTTCATCGGGGCGATGCGCCGGGCCACGATGGACGCCATCGCCCGCAAGGGAGAGGTCCGTTGAGGGCCGCCGTGTTCGAAGACGGCCGGTTCCGCGTACGGGAGCACCCGGATCCGGTGCCCGGCCCCGGGCAGGCGCTCGTGGAGACCGCCGCCTGCGGGATCTGCGGCTCCGACCTGAGCGCCGTCGCACACACCGACGAGTTCCTCCGGGCCTCCAGGGACAGCGGAACCACCAGCTTCCTCTTCGATCCGGACCGGCCGCTGGTGAGGCCACGAGTTCTCCGGCCGGGTCCTCTCCTACGGGCCCGGCGCGACCGGTCCCCAGCCGGGCACCGGGGTCGTCGGCCTGCCCTGGGCGGTCGACCCGGGCGGGGTCGTGCGGACCGTGGGCTACAGCAATGCCTTCCCCGGCGGATTCGGCGAACGGATCGTCGTACAGGCGCAGGCACTGCTGCCCGTCCCGCCGTCCCTGGACCTCGGGCTCGCCGCCCTCACCGAGCCGCTGGCCGTGGGTTTCGGCAACATCGCCCGGAGCGCGGCGGGAAAGGACACCCCGGCCGTGGTCGTCGGCTGCGGCCCGGTCGGCCTCGGGGCCGTCGCCGCACTGCTGGAGCGCGGCGCCGGACCGGTCGTGGCCTCCGACCCCTCGCCGCTGCGGCGGGCGGCCGCAGCCCGGCTCGGCGCGCACGCGGCGGTGGACCCGGCCGCGCAGGACCCCGTACGCCTCTGCGCGGAACTGGCGGGCGCCCGCCCGCGCCCGACGGTGGTCGTGAACTGCGTGGGCGTACCCGGCATGCTCAACCGGCTCCTGCACACCGTCCCGCGCGGCACCGAGATCCTGCAGATCGGCGGGGTGATGACCGAGGACGTGATCCGGCCGGTGGTCGGCATCTACAAGGACGTCACGATCCGCATGTGCCTGACCTACCCGCCCGAACAGTTCGGCGCCACCCTCGCCCGCCTGGCCGAAGGCCGCATCGACCCCGCGTCCCTGGTCACGGGAGAAGCGGGCTTCGGCGGGCTGGACGCGGCCTTCGCCTCCCTGCGGCGGCCCGAGGAGCACATCAAGGTCCTGATCCGTCCCGAGCGGGACGGAACCGGGGTGACGGCCCGCCGAGCACCCGCCGACGACGTGACCCGCTGACCGCTGCCCCTTCCGGATTCTTGGAACAGGTTCTAGTCTGCCCCCGCAGCGGCGGCGGCGGACGGCCGCGCGCGACCTGAGCCACGAGAGACCCGGAGGGGCCGTGCACCTCGAATACACGCCTGAGCAGCAGCGGTTGCGCGCCGAGCTGCGCGCCTACTTCGCCGAACTGATCCCGGACGACGTCTACGCGCGGTACGAGGACCCGGCCGAGCAGAAGCGCTTCTACCGGGAGACCATCCGCAGGCTCGGTGCCGACGGCTGGCTCGGGGTCGGCTGGCCCAAGGAGTACGGCGGGCGCGGGATGTCGCCCATGGACCAGTTCATCTTCTTCGACGAGGCCGCACAGGCCGTCGTACCGCTGCCGCTGATGGCGCTCAACACCGTCGGGCCGACCATCATGCAGTTCGGTACCGACGAGCAGAAGGCGTACTTCCTGCCCAAGATCCTCGCCGGGGAGATCGACTTCGCCATCGGCTACAGCGAGCCCGACGCCGGCACCGACCTCGCCGCCCTCAAGTGCAAGGCCGTCCGCGAGGGAGACGAGGAGACCGGCACGTACGTGGTCGACGGGCAGAAGATCTGGACCACCAACGGCGACACCGCCGACTGGGTCTGGCTCGCCGTCCGCACCGACCCGGACGCCCCCGCCCACAAGGGCATCACCATGCTCCTCGTACCGACCTCCGACCCCGGCTATTCCTGCACCCTCATCAACACCCTGGCCTCGCACGACACCACGGCCAGCTACTACGAGAACATCCGCGTCCCCGCGAGCCGCCGCGTCGGCCAGGAGAACAAGGGCTGGCGCCTGATCACCAACCAGCTCAACCACGAGCGCGTCACCCTCGCCGCCCACGGCACGATGGCCATCCGCGCCCTGCACGACGTCCAGCGCTGGGCCGCCGAGACCAAGCTCGCCGACGGCCGCCGCGTCATCGACCTCTCCTGGGTCCGCGGCCGCCTCGCCCGCACCCACGCCCGCCTCGACGCGATGAAGCTGCTGAACTGGCAGATGGTCAACGCCGTCCAGGACGGCAACCTCACCCCGCAGGAGGCCTCCGCCGTCAAGGTCTACGGCTCCGAGGCGCGCAGGGACGCGTACGCCTGGCTGATGGAGGTGGTCGGCGCGGCCGGCTCCCTCAAGGACGGCTCCGCGGGCGCGGTCCTGCACGGCGAACTGGAGCGCGGTTACCGCAGCGCGGTCATCTTCACCTTCGGCGGCGGCAACAACGAGATCCAGCGCGAGATCATCTCGTGGATCGGCCTGGGCATGCCGCGGGTCCGCCGCTGAGACGGTGATGGCCAAGAGAGCTGGGCGGTGGCGCCTCCCCATGCGAGGAGCTTGGGGTTGATCGTCTCGGTGGCGGCTTCGAGGCGGCGCGCGAGGAGGCCCGCCTGGAGGCCGTTGAGGGTGAGGGCGGCCACAAGGCCGAGCATCGTCAAGGTCAGCGGGGAGCCCATGTCGGGGTGCAGCATCAGCCCGCTGAGGACGAGCCCGCCGAGGCCGGCCCAGATGGGCACGTGGAGCCGGGAGGTCGCGCCGACGACCTCGGCCAGCGCGCAGCGCCCCGTCGCCCAGAGCAGCCCGTAGTAGTCGGCGGACAGCACGGCCCCGAAGCCGAGCACGAGCGAGGCCGGATGCGCGAAGAGCGCGGCCGTGTGCATCTTCGCGTCCGTCTGCACATGGAGGGAACACCACAAGCCCGCTGTCAGCGCGAGCATCGCAACGAACGCTCCCGCCGCCACCGTCCACCACGAATCGTAGAGACGGATCGGGCGGGAGGAGGGTCTGACTGCGGTGGACGATACCTCGCGCGAGACCCTCACCAAGGTCCTGCACGAGCAGGCCGAACACGGCCTGAACCGACCGGACGCCGGACGGCAGGAGGACCCCGAGCGGGCTGACGGCGCGGTCAGGCAGAGGCCGGGTGGAAGGTGGCTTCGCCCGTCACCCGGATGCCGGTTCGCCCGCCGGGGCCCACGAGCGCCGGTCCGGGTACGCGGACCTCGACCGGTTCGCGGAGGCCGTCGACGGTGACCGTGACCATGGCGTCGTGGCCGTAGAAGCGGACGTCCGTCACCGTGCCCTGGGCCTGCGTCGAGGCGGGTTCGGCGAGTTGGAGCTGCTCGGGGCGGAGCAGGACCAGGCCCTCGCGCAGTCCGCCGGGCGGGTCCGCGAGCGGGATGCTGCCCAGCGCGGTGGTCGCCGTGCCCGCCTGCGCGGTGCCGGTGACCGTGACCGCGTCGCCGACGAAGCCGGCCACCCACGGGTCGGCGGGGCGGCGGTAGACCTCCTCGGGGGTGGCGCACTGGGCGACACGCCCGTCCCGGACGACGGCGACGAGGTCAGCGGTGGAGAGGGCTTCCTGCTGGTCGTGGGTGACGAGGACCGCGGTGGCCCCGGTGGCCTGGAGGGCGGCGCGCACGTCGGCCCGTACGCCCGCCCGCAGGGCGCTGTCCAGGGCGTTGAACGGTTCGTCGAGCAGGACCAGTTGCGGCTGCGGGGCCAGGGCGCGGGCGAGGGCGATGCGCTGCTGCTGGCCGCCGGACAGTTCGTGCGGCATGCGGTCGCCGTAGCCTGCGAGCCCGACCAGTTCCAGCATCTCCTCTACGCAGCGGGCGCGTTGGCCCCGGTCGAGGGCGGTCAGGCCGAAGGCGACGTTGCGCGCCACGGAGAGGTGCGGGAACAGGGCTCCTTCCTGCGGAACGATGCCGATGCGGCGGCGCTCGGGCGGGAGGTGGACGCCGGGGCCGCCAAGGGTGCGTCCGCCGAGGGTGACGGTGCCGGCGTCGGCGCGCAGGAAGCCCGCGATGATGCGGAGCATCGTGGTCTTGCCGCAGCCGGAGGGGCCGAGGACCGCGGTCAGCGCGCCGCCGGGGACCGTGAGGTCGAGCCCGTCGAGGACGCGGGCGGCGGGCCCGTACGACTTGGCCAGCCCAGTGATCTGCAGGTCGGTCATGTGCGGTGCCTTCCGAGGAGGTAGGACGGGATGGCGGCCAGCAGGATCAGGGCGGCGGCGTAGGGGGCCGCGGCGGCGAAGGATCCGGTGCCGGTCTCCGTCCACAGGCGGGTGGCCAGGGTGTCCATGCCGGTGGGGCGCAGCAGGAGGGTCGCGGGGAGTTCCTTCATGCACACGACGAAGGTCAGCGCGGCTCCGGCGGCGACTCCGGGCGCGGCCAGCGGCACGGTCACCTCGCGCAGCACGCGCAGCGGGCTGCGGCCGAGGGAGCGGGCGACGTCCTCCAGGACGGGTGGTGACTGGAGTACGGCGGCCCGGGTGCCGGCGACGGCGACGGGCAGGAAGAGCACGGCGTACGCGCAGACCAGCAGCGGGAGTTCCTGGTAGATCGGTTCGGCGTAGCGGACCGCGAAGAAGACCAGGGACAGCGCGACGGTGATGCCGGGCAGGGCGTGGCCGGCGTACGCGGACTGCTCCAGGAGCTGCGCCGCCCGGCCCCGGTACCGGGCTGCGATCACGCCGACGGGCAGGGCGAGGAGGGTGGTCAGCGCGGCGCCGGCGGCGGCGACGCCGAGGGTGGTGGCGGCGGTGTCGAGGAGCGTGTCCGGGTCCCAGGTGGCGGAGTTGCCGACGGCGAGCCAGTACCCGAGCGTGGCCAGCGGGGTGAGGACGGCGACGGCCGTGACCGCCGCGCACCAGGCGAGTGCGGGCACCCGCCACCGGCCGAGCGGCACGGGGACGGCGGGGCGGGCGGTGCCGGTGCCGGTTCTGGCGTGGCCGGCGCGGCCGCGGGTGCGCGCTTCGGCGGCGACCAGCAGGACGGTCATCACCACCAGGACGACGCTGAGCGCGGCGGCCGGGGTCCGGTCGAAGCTGGCCCGGTAGGAGGTGTAGATGCCGCGGGTGAAGGTGTCGTAGCGCATCAGGGAGACGGCGCCGAAGTCGGAGAACACGTACAGCGCGACGAGTACGGCGCCGCCGGCGGCGGCCGGGCGCAGCTGCGGCAGGGTGACGCGCAGGAAGGTCCGCAGCGGTCCGTGGCCGAGCGAGCGGGCGACCTCCTCCTGCGCCGGGTCGGTGCCGCGCAGGGCGGCGGTGACGGGAAGGTAGACGTAAGGGAAGCTCACCAGGGTCAGCGCGAGCGCCGAACCGCCGAAGCCGGCGAGGCCGGGAAAGGCGGACAGCCAGGCGAACGCGGCGACGTAACTGGGCACGGCCAGCGGCAGGGTCACCAGCACCGACCAGGCGCGGGCGCCGGGCAGCGCGGTCCGTACGGTGAGCCAGGCCAGCGAGACGCCCAGCAGCAGCGAGGCGGTGACGACGACCGCGGCCAGGGTCAGGCTGCGGCCGAGCAGCTGGGCCGTGCGTTCGTTGGCGATGACCTCCCAGGCGAAGCCGGGGCCGCGCTCCAGGGAGCGGACCGCGAGGTAGCCGAGCGGCAGCAGTGCGAACACCGCTGCGACGGCTGCCGGGACGAGCATGGCGGCGGGCGGGCGGCCCCCGGCACGCGACCGCCCGGCCGGCGGGGTGACGCCGGTCGGGTGGGCGGCCGGATCCGTCCGCGGGACAGGATCCGTGGAGTGCATGGAGGTCAGACCATCCCGACTTCCTGGAGCATCTTCAGGGTCTCCTGAAGCGAGTCCAGCTTGCCGAGGTCGATCTTGGGCGCCTGGAGCGAGGCAAGCGGCGGCAGGTCCTTGACGCTGTTGGTCACCCCGGCGGCGAGGGGGTATTCCTTCGTGTCGTCGGCGAAGTACTTCTGCGCCTTCTCCGAGAGGAGGAAGTCGACTGCCTTCTGCGCCGCGGTCGCCTGGTCGCTGCCCTTGACGATGCCTACTCCGGCCACGTTGATGAGGGCACCGGGGTCGCCGCCGGGCAGGAAGTGGATCTTTGCCTTGACCTTGCCCTCGCCCTTCTCGGCCACCTGCTCGTACCAGTAGTAGTGGTTGATCAGGCCGAGCGAGACCTCGCCCTTGCCCACGCCGTCCAGCACCTTCAGGTTGTTGTCGTAGACCTTGGGCTCGTTGGCCTTGAGGCCCTTGAGCCACGCGCGCGTGGCGTCGTCGCCCTCCAGAACGCGCATGCCGGTGACGAAGGCCTGGAAGGAGGCGTTGGTCGGGACGTAGCCGATCTTGCCCTTCCATTCGGGCTTGACCAGGTCGTGCACGGAGTCCGGCACCTTGGCGACCTTGCCGGGGTTGTACGCGAGGACACGGCTGCGGCCCGAGGTACCCACCCAGTCGCCGGAGCCGCCACGGAACGCCGCGTCGACCCTGTCGAGCGATGCCTGGGGCAGCTTCTCCAGCAGGCCCTTGCCGGAGAGGGCGCCCAGCGCCCCCGCGTCCTGGGAGAAGAACAGGCCGGCCTTGGTCTTGCCGCCCTCTTCCTGGATCTGGGCGGCGAGTTCGGCGCTCTCGCCGTAGCGGACGGCGACCGTGGTGCCGACGGCCTTCTCCAGATCGTCGAGGAGCGGTTTGACCAGCTTCTCGTTGCGGCCGGAGTAGATCACGAGCCCTGCGTCGTCCTCGTCGACGCCGCAGCCTGCGACTGCGGGGAGGAGAAGTGCCGCCGCGAAGAGCGCGGTCAAGCGTCGGACCAAGGGGCGTCGCATGGGAAGCCTTCCTGCAAGGGCAGCGGAGAACCGAGTATCGCCCCATAAGTAAGGTAAAGCTAACCTAAAGGTCAAGGTGACGCACGCAACAATTCGACCGCGCCCACGCATCGGCGGAGCCGACCCTACCGCTTATTTTCCTGTGGATCTCCCATGGACCGTCTGTGATGTTCCTGTGACTATCCGGCGAGGTAAGCCTTTCCTAAGATGCGCCCGTGACAGTCCTTCCCGACCTGATCCCAGGCACCACATCGGTCCCGTTCGCCCACGGCCTCGCCGCGCACGGCGACCGGACCGCCGTCATCACCGCCGACGGTCTGGTCAGCTACGCCGAGCTGGCCGCGCGCGTGGACGCGACGGCCCGCCGCCTCGGCCGGGAGCGCCGTCTGGTCCTGCTGGTCGGTGCCAACACCGTCGACGCCCTTGTCGTCCACCTGGCCGCCCTCGCGGCCGGGCACCCCGTCCTCCTGGTGCCGGGCGACCACCCCGAAGCCGTCCAGTCGCTGATCGACGCGTACGACCCGGACGTCGTGGCCTACCCCGAGGGCGGGCAATGGCTGCTCGACGAGCGACGCGAAGTGTCCGCCCACGAGCTGCACCCGGACCTCGCCCTGCTGCTGAGCACCTCGGGCTCGACCGGATCGCCGAAGCTCGTCCGGCTGTCGCACGAGAACCTCCAGGCCAACGCGGAGTCGATAGCGGAGTACCTGGACATCCGGGACACCGACCGCGCCGCCACCACCCTGCCCCTGCACTACTGCTACGGGCTCTCGGTGATCCACAGCCACCTGCTGCGCGGCGCCGCGCTGGTCCTCACCGGCCTCTCGGTCTCCGACACCTGCTTCTGGGAGCTGTTCCGGACCACCCGCGCGACGACCTTCGCCGGTGTCCCGTACACCTTCGACCTGCTCGACCGGGTCGGCTTCGCCACGATGGAGCTGCCCCACCTGCGCTACGTCACCCAAGCGGGCGGACGCCTCGCGCCCGAGCGCGTCAGCCGGTACGCCGCCCAGGGCCGGGCCGCCGGCTGGGAGTTCTTCGTGATGTACGGGCAGACCGAGGCGACCGCCCGCATGGCCTACCTGCCCCCGGAACTCGCCGAAACGCGCCCCGAAGCGGCGGGAGTCGCCATTCCCGGCGGCTCCTTCCGGCTCCGGCCGCTGCCCGAATTCTCCGCGCCCGACACCGGCGAGCTGGTGTACGCGGGACCCAACGTCATGCTCGGCTACGCCCTGGGCCCGCAAGACCTCGGCCTGGGCAGGACCGTCGAAGAGCTGCACACCGGCGACATCGCGCGGCGCACCCCCGACGGGCTGTACGAAATCATCGGCCGCCGCAGCCGGTTCGTGAAGATCCTCGGCCTGCGCATCGACCCCGGCCAGGTCGAGGCGATGCTCGCCCGGCACGGCGTCACCGCCCTGTGCACGGGCGACGACGACACCCTCACCGTCGCCGCCACCGATACCGCCACCGGCGCATCATCCGACGCGCACCGGATCCGCAGGCTGGTGACGGGCGCGTGCGGCCTGCCCCCTCGCGCCGTACAGGTCCACGTCCTGGCCGAACTCCCCCGCCTGGCCTCGGGCAAGCCCGACTACCGGGCGATACGCGCGATGAGCCACCCCGCCCCGGCGCCGGCGCCGGCCCCCGAGGACCTGTGTGCCCTGTACGCGCTGATCCTCGACCGGCCCCGGCAGGAGGTGACCCCGGACCGTTCCTTCGTCAGCCTCGGGGGCGACTCGCTCTCGTACGTCGAAATGTCGATCCGCTTGGAACAGCGCCTCGGCCACCTGCCGGCCGACTGGCACACCACGCCGATCCGGGATCTCCGTTCGCCCGGCCGGGAGGCTCCCTCCCGCAAGCGCACGCTGGAGACCGGCGTCGCCCTGCGGGCCATCGCGATCTTCTGCATCGTCGGCTCCCACATCCACGTGTTCGGGATCAAGGGCGGAGCGCACCTCCTCCTCGCCCTCGCCGGGTACAACTTCGCCCGCTTCCACCTCACCACCGCCGAACGCCGCGAACGCCTCCGCCGCGTCTGGGTCGGCATCGGCCGGGTCGCGCTGCCGAGCATGGCCTGGATCGGCTTCGTCATGCTCCTCAACGACGACTACACCCTGGCCAACCTCCTGCTGCTCGACAGCGTCTTCGGGCCCGAGGGCAGCAAGACGGGCATGCACTTCTGGTTCATCGAGGCCCTGGTCTACGTCCTGATCGCCGCCGTCGCCCTCCTGAGCCTGCCCGTCGTGGACCGCGCGGAGCGGCGTTTCCCATACGCCCTACCCCTGACGATCGCGGCCATCGGTCTGCTTCCCCGCTACGACCTCCTCGGCCTCCCCGACCGCACGCAGATCCCGGACGCGATCACCGTCTTCTGGCTGTTCGCACTCGGCTGGGCGGCGGCGAAGTCATCGAGCGCACGCCAGCGGCTCGTCGTCACCGTGGCAGCGGTGGCCACTGTGCTCGGCTTCTTCCCGGGCGACCCCGGACGGGAAGCGATCGTCATCGCGACGTTCGCCCTCCTGGTGTGGGTGCCCACGCTGCCGAGCCGCCGGCGCGTCAACCAGGTGGCCGGACTCCTGGCGAACAGCTCGCTCTACATCTACCTGACCCACTGGCAGATCTTCCCCCTCATCGACGGGTTCTCCCGCCACCTCGCTTTCCTCGTCGCCCTCCTCTTCGGCATCGGGTACGCCGCCGCCTCGACGCGCCTGATGCGGATGCTCCCGTCCCTCCCCGCACGGATCCGGGCCGGAGGTTCCTTGGGGGCGTGGAGATCGCGATTCTCGTCGTACCCCACTGTCCGCACGCCGAGCCTGCCGCGGAGCGGCTGCGACAGGCACTCGATGACCACGGGGCTCAAGCAAGGATCGGGATGAGCCCCACGGCGAAGACGACGTAGAAGAGTCCTGCCACCGCCAAGCGGCCCGGGGCAGTTTGCGGGCGCGCATGGTCAGCAGGAGGTAGACGATCGCGGCCATGGTGACGATCCCGGACCACAACAGGGCGCCGTCGAAGTGCCACCGGGTGAAGAACAGCCCGATGCCACTGGGCACGGTGGCCTGGATCATCATGGCGCCGGAGATGTTGGCGAGCGCCAGCCTGACCTTGCCCTGACGGACCCAGATCACCGCGTTCATGATCTCGGGGAGTTCGGTGGCGATCGGGGAGAGCAGCAGAGCCGTGACCGTTGCGGACAGGCCGAGCATCGGGCCGATGACATCCAGCTGCTCCACGAAGAAGTACGCGGCGAAGAACAGCACGCCCAGGGCAGGCGAAGGCGAAGGCGAAGGCGACCAGGCCGAGCGCGACCTTCACGACGAAGATCGGCAGGAACCACTTCTGGTCCTTCGTCAGACGCTTCATGTCCTTGGCGTCGCCCAGAGCCTCGCCTCCCGGCGGGGAGAGATCCGTACCCGGGCGGCCGGCGCCGACACCGGTGAGGACGGCCACGCGTTCCTTGCGGCGCTTGAGGAGCAGCATCGCTCCGGTCACGCCGTAGGCGACGGTCGCCAGCGCGAGGGGGCCGCCCATCGCCGCGCCCACGCCGATGTTCTTGTCCTCATCGGTGGCCCCGGTGGCCCCGGTGGCCCCGGTGGTCACGGCGACCAAGGTGACCACGGACTCGGGCAGCGCAGTACCGAAGGCGGCGAGGATCGTGCCGACCGCCGTCTTGCCCACGTTGAGGCGCTCGCCCAGCCACCCCGCCGGCACGCCTGAAATCGACGTCGACAATGGGCTGAAGGTCTCGCCCGCCCGCACGCCAAAACGGTGCGGGTCCGGCCACCGGGAACCCGAGGGCTCCAGTGTGTCGACGACCGGTATTGCGGGGCGACTCCCCTTCGCAGCCGCCAACCCACACGCACGGCTGGCACCCCTCTCGGGGGCGTGCCAGGATTGAAAGAATCGATCAGGCCTTCACAAGCGCGGCCGCGCCCCAATGCGCCGATGTACCAGGACACCTGGCCATGCGAGGTGGAGTGATGAAAATTCGACGCTCGCGTCCAGACTCGAGCCGGATCGCCCAGCGGTCGGCGTCGCGAGCAGTGTGTCCGGCACGGCGGACGCGGCCGCACCCGGGCCGGTGGCGGACGCGCCCGACGACGCTCTCCGCGACGCTGGTCTCGGTGCTGATCGTCGCGGGGTGTACGTCCGCACAAGGAGCGTCCCTGGGCCCTGGTGAGCGGGCCGCACCCGCCGCCGTACGGGCCGCTGCGACCGTGCCGGACAGCTTCAGCCCCGTGGTCGTGACACCGATCAGCAATCCGACGTTCCCCTGGCTCGGCAGCGACCGGAAGTACCACGTCTCCTACGACCTGCAGTTGACCAACGCCTCGCGGCTGCCGGCCACGCTCACCAAGGTCGAGGTGGTCGATGCCAAACGACCTGACACCGTTGTCGCCACCCTCTCCAGCCGCCAACTGGTCGATCCCGCATGTGAGTACGGAGCCTGCAACCTGCTGCGGATGCTGCCCTCTTCGAACGCCACCGACACCGTCATGCCCCCCGGCCAGTCCCGTGCCCTGATGGTGGACCTGACCTTCGACTCGCTGGACCAGGCGCCAGCCGAGGTCATGCACCGGCTGTTCCTCACCGGGCAGGCAGTCCCCCCAGCCGCCGAGCCGAGCCCGATCAGCTACCTCGCCGCGCCGTTCGACATCTCCTCCGGTAAACCGCGGGTCATCGCACCCCCGCTCAGGGGGGACGACTGGGTCGCCGCGAACGGCTGCTGCGGCACCGGCGGGCCGCACCGTCCCTCGCTCAACTCGTTGAACGGCAAACTGGCCAACTCCCAGCGCTTCGCCATCGACTGGATGAAACTCACCGACGAAGGCAAGTTCTACAGCGGCGACAAGACGAAGAACGACAGCTACGCCGACTACGGCGAAGCGGTGTACGCGGTCGCCGACGGCACCGTGAGTTCGACGCTCGACACGGTCGAGGCAGGCACCCCCGGCATCCTGCCCGCCAATGACCCTGTTCTCGGCCCGAAGATCACCGTCGAGAACGTGGACGGCAACCACATCGTCCAGGACCTCGGCGATGGCGTCTGGGCCATGTACGCGCACCTGATCAAGGGCAAGCTGCTGGTCAAGCCGGGGGACAAGGTCACGAAGGGCCAAAAGCTCGCGGATCTGGGCAACACCGGCAATTCCAACGCCCCTCACCTGCACTTCCAGTTGATGAACGCCCCGTCGCTGCTGGAGGCCGACGCCGTCCCGTACGTCATCGACCGCTTCACCTACCAGGGCCAGATCCCCTACTCGGCCTGGGTGGTCACCGACGACTACCTGAGCGGTACCTTCCTGCAGGGCAGGCTGCCCGAGGCACAGGCCCGCACCGATGAGCTGCCCCTCGTCCTGACCGTCGTCGACTTCCCGGATGCGTGAGGACTCCTCTCCCGCACATCGACGGCGCAGGCCCCCGGGCCCGGCTCGAGCCCCCCGCTCTCCGAACGGGCCGGCCCGCGGCGGCGGTCTCGGCGTGCCGGGCCTCCGCCGCGGCGATCACCCGCTCCCGGGCCGGCCGACTCAGACCTGGCCGGCTCCGCCGTCCACGAACAGCTCGATCCCGGTGATGAAGCTGCTCTCCCGCGAGGCCAGGAACAGGGCCGCCGCGGCCACCTCCTCGGGACGTCCGGCCCGGCCGAGCGGGACTCCGGCGGTCGCCCGCTCGCGTACGTGCGCCGGCGCACCGGCCAGCGCCGGGGTGTCGATCGGGCCCGGGCTGAGGGTGTTGACCCGGATCGCGCGCCCCGCGAGCTCCAGGGCCAGGCTGCGCGCGAGGGACCGTACGGCCGCCTTCGTGGCGGCGTACACCCCGTACCGCGTGGACGCCGAGGAACCGGCGGCCGAGCCCAGCAGAATCACCGAGGCGCCGTCGCGCAGCAGGGGCAGGGCCCGTTGGACGGTGAAGAAGGCGCCCCGGAAATTGAGGTCCGCGGTGGCGTCGAACTGCTCCTCCGTGAACTCCGCGAAGCCGCCGGGCGGGCCGCCGCCCGCGTTCACCACCAGCACGTCGATCGCCTCGCAGCCCGCGGCGGCGACCGCCGCGTAGAGCCGGTCCAGGTCCGCGACGCGGGAGGCGTCACCGCGGACGGCAACGGCGTCCGGGCCCAGGTCGCGGACAGCCGCGGCCAGTTCCTCCGGCCGCCTGCCGGTGACGAAGACCCGGGCGCCCTCCTCCACGAAGCGCCGGGCCGTCGCCAGGCCGATGCCGGACGAACCGCCCGTGACGACGGCGACCCGCCCTTCGAGCTGTCCCGTACGCATGACCGTGCCTCCGGGTGCCGAGGGGAGGCGGGTGCGGTCCGCCGGCGGGAAAGCCTAGTGGCGCGCACGTGCGTGCGTGCGGCCGTTCGGTGGAATGCTGGAAGAGCCCGCGAGGGAATGCTGGAAGAGCCCGCGAGGTCCACAGGATCCGAAAGGTCCGCGCGGCCGATGCGGCGTACCGGGACGGGCGACGGGGGAGGAGCCGGACATGGACGAGAGCGCAGGCCCCGATCCGGGGCTCTACGGCCCGGGCTCCGTGACCTGGCAGTGCCACGGCGACCCGGTCATGTGGATCGCCGGGGTCCGCGCGCTCTACCTCCAGGCCCTGCACCCGCGCGCGGTCCGCGGCGTCATGGAGAACAGCTCCGCCTTCAGCGGGGAGAACGGCGGGGGCGACGCCTGGGGACGCCTGCTGCGCACCGCCGACTTCGTCGGCACCGTCACCTACGGCACCACCGAGGCCGCCGAGCGGGCCGGCGCCCGCGTCCGCAAGATCCACACCCTGCTGTCGGCGACCGATCCGGCCACCGGCGCACGGTTCCGCGTGGACGAGCCCGAGCTGCTGCTCTGGATCCACTGCGCCCAGATCGACAGCTTCCTCCATGTCCTGCGCCGCTCGGGGATCCCGCTCACCCCCGCGCAGGCGGACCGGTACGTGGACGAGAACCGCGTCAACGCACGCCTCGTCGGCCTCGACCCGTCCGGGGTACCGGGGGACACCGCGGCCCTCGCCGCCTACTTCGAGCTGATCCGCCCCGAACTCGCCGCCGGACCCGACGCCCGCGCCGTCGACGCCTTCCTGTGCGCCCCGCCCATCCACCCCCTCCTCGTCCCTGGCCGAAACCTGGTGTGGCGCCCGCTCGCCGCCCTCGCCTACGGATCCCTCCCCGGCTGGGCGCACCAGCTGTACGGCCGCCCCGCACCGGCCCCGCGCAGCGTCACCCGCCGCCTGCGTCTCACCGGTAGCCTGCTGCGCAGCATTCCCGCAGGTCTGCGCTGGCAGCTGCCTCCAGGTCACATCTTGAAAGCGATGCGCCGCATGGGCCCCGGGAGCCGCCCCGCGCCGTACACACTGCGTACATCAGCGGCCATACTGGACCGGCCGGGGAGGGCGTAGCACGACACACGGGGGCGACTTCAAGACATGGCGGAGTCCAGACTGATCCACGGCCGGTACCGGTCGCTCGATCTGATCGGCCGCGGAGGCATGGGCGAGGTGTGGCGGGCCCGCGACGAGTCGCTGGGCCGGCAGGTCGCCGTCAAATGCCTCAAGCCCCTCGGACCCGAGCAGGACACCCACTTCACCCAGGTGCTGCGCGAGCGGTTCCGCCGCGAGGCGCGCGTCGCCGCCTCCCTCCAGCACCGTGGCGTCACCGTCGTCCACGACTTCGGCGACGACAGCGCGGCCGGCGGTCCCCTCTACCTGGTCATGGAGCTCCTCGAAGGACGCAACCTCAGCCAGCTCCTGGAGGACAACGACGCGCGCCCGCTCCCCGTGGACGTGGTCGTCGACATCGCCGAGCAGATGGCGGCCGCCCTCGGCTACACCCATGACCAGGGCGTCGTCCACCGGGACCTGAAGCCCGCCAACATCATGCGGCTCACCGACGGCACGGTGAAGATCTGCGACTTCGGCATCGCGCGGCTGGCCGCCGACATCGGCTTCACCGCCAAGCTCACCGGCGGCGGCATGGCCATGGGCACCCCGCACTACATGTCGCCCGAGCAGATCGCGGGCGGCGAGGTGGACCACCGCAGCGACCTCTACTCCCTCGGCTGCGTCCTGTACGAGATCGCCACCGGAGCCCCGCCCTTCGACCTCGGCGACTCCTGGTCCGTCCTGGTCGGCCACCGCGACACCGCGCCCGTGCCGCCGCGCGAGCACCGCCCCGAACTGCCCGTCCACTTCGAGCGGCTGGTGCTCGACCTGCTCGCCAAGTGCCCCGAGGACCGGCCCGGCGACGCCCGCCACCTGCACCGGCAGCTCCTCGAGGCCCGGCTCGGCCCCGCCGTGGCCGTCGGCGCGCACCTGCCGCTGCCCGCGTGGGCCGGGGGGATGACCGCCGGACGCAAGGCCGGCATCGAGGCCCGCCCCGCGAGCGGCGAGTGGGCGGTCCTGACCGGCTCCTGGACGGCCCACGCCGCGCACGCCGCCCACACTGCGCACGCCGCCACGGGCTCCGCCGCGCCCGCCGCGGCCGTTTCCGCCGTCGGGGGCCCGGCCGCGACGGCTACCGGCGCCCCGGCCCAGGCCCCGACCCAGGCCCCGGCCCCGCCCGCGCCGACCGTCGTACGCCCGCGTCCGGCCGAGGACCCCCGGCTCACCGCCGCCTACGGGTTCCCGCACGGCCCCGGCCAAGCCCTCACGGGCCCGGCCGCGCTCGACGCCGGCCACACGCGGGCCTTCGCCCTCAGCCGGGCCGGCCGCACCGAGGAGGCCCTCGCCGGGTACGCGGCCGTCGCCGAAGGGCGCGCCCGGGTGCTCGGCGCCGACCATCCGGACACCCTCGCCGCCCGGCAGGAGGCCGCGTACGAGACGGGCCTGCTCGGCCGCCACCAGGAGGCGTACGAGGGCTACCGCACGGTGCTCGCGGCCCGGGAGCGGACCGTCGGCCGGATCCACCCCGACACCCTGCGCTGCCGGCACAACCTGGCCTGCGCGCTGGGCGCCCTCGGCCGCTTCGCCGAGGCCCACGCCGCCGCCGCCGAGGTGGCCGCCGACCGGGCGGCCGTCCTGGGGGCGGAGCACGCGGACACGCTGCTGACCCGGTACGAGGTGGCGTACGCGCTGGGCCGCCTCGAACGCTGGGAGGAGGCCCTGGAGGCCTTCCGGCACATCGCGGCCGTACGGGAGCGGGTGCTCGGCCGCGACCACCCCGACACGCTGGCCGCCCGCTACGAGGCCGGGATCGCGCTGGGCCGGACCGGGCGTTCGGCCCAGGCCCTGGAGCTGTTCCGGGACCTGGTCCGCGACCGCACCCGCGCCTACGGGGCCGCCGACCCGGAGACGCTGCGGGCCCGGCACGTCCTCGGGGTGAACCTCGGGCGCCTGGAGCGCTGGGAGGAGGCGGTGGCCGAGGCCCGGCAGGTGGGCGAGGCACGGGCCCGCACCCTCGGCCCCGAACACCCCGACACCCTGGTCAGCCGCCGCGAACTCGCCGTCGGGCTCGGCCGGCTGGGCCGCTGGGACCAGGCGCTTCCGGTCTACCGGGAACTCTCCGGCATCCGCGAACGGTCGCTGGGCGACGGCCATCCGGACACGGTCGCGGCACACGCCGACGAGGCGCACTGCCTGGAGCGGCTGGGCCAGGTGTGTTACCAAGAGCCATGACGACCTCGCGGGGCTTCGGGCACGACGTGTACGACGCGGTGATCGTGGGCGGGGGCCACAACGGCCTCGTCGCCGCCGCCTACCTGGCCCGGGCCGGCCGCTCGGTCCTGGTCCTGGAGCGGCTCGGCCGCACCGGCGGGGCCGCCGTGTCCACCCGGCCCTTCCCGGGCGTCGACGCCCGCCTCTCCCGCTACTCCTACCTGGTCTCGCTGCTCCCCGCCAAGATCGTGCGCGAGCTGGGGCTGGACTTCGAGGTGCGCCGGCGCACGGTGTCCTCGTACACCCCCGTCGAGCGCGCCGGACGCCCCGGCGGACTGCTGGTCGGCGGCGGCGAGGCGCGCACCCGGGAGTCCTTCGCCCGGCTGACCGGCTCGGAGCGGGAGTACGAGAACTGGCGCGCCTTCTACGGGACCACCGGGCGGGCCGCCGAACGCCTCTTCCCGACGCTGACCGAACCGCTGCCCACGCGTGCCGAGCTGCGGACGCGGCTCGACGACGAGGCGGCCTGGCGGATGCTGTTCGAGGAACCGATCGGCCGGGCCGTCGAGCGGGAGTTCGCAGACGACCTGGTGCGCGGGGTGGTCCTCACCGACGCGCTGATCGGCACCTTCGCCGACGCCCACGACCCGGGTCTGGCCCAGAACCGCTGCTTCCTCTACCACGTCATCGGCGGCGGCACCGGCGACTGGGACGTACCGGTCGGCGGCATGGGCGCCCTCACGGACGCGCTGGCGGCCTCCGCGCTGGCCGCCGGGGCGGAGATCGCCACCGGGCACGAGGCGCTGCGCATCGACACCGACGGCACGACCGCCCCGGCGGAGGTGACCTTCCGTACGGCGACGGGCGAGGGCCGGGTCGCCGGCCGGGTGGTGCTCGTCAACGCCTCGCCGCGTGCGCTGGCCGAACTCCTGGGGGAGGAACCGGCGCAGCCGGCCCCCGAGGGGGCCCAGCTCAAGGTCAACATGCTGCTGCGCCGCCTGCCCCGGCTGCGGGACACCTCCGTGGACCCGCGCGAGGCCTTCGGCGGCACCTTCCACATCGCGGAGGGGTACGAACAGCTCGCCCGGGCCCACGCGGAGGCCGCCGCCGGCGAACTGCCCTCCGTACCGCCCTCGGAGATCTACTGCCACTCGCTGACGGACCCGACGATCCTGGGGCCCGAGCTGGCGGAGCAGGGCTACCAGACCCTGACCCTCTTCGGGCTTCACACCCCGGCCCGGCTGTTCGAGAAGGACAACCAGGGGGCGCGCGAGGTGCTGCTCGCCGCCACCCTCGCCCAGCTCGACGCCCACCTGGCCGAACCGCTCACCGACTGCCTGGCCTTCGACGCCGACGGCCGCCCGTGCATCGAGGCCAAGACCCCGCTCGACCTGGAGCGCGAACTGCGCCTGCCCGGCGGGCACATCTTCCACGGGGACCTTTCGTGGCCGTACTCCGACTCCGTGGAGGGCGGCGGCCGTTGGGGCGTGGAGACCGCCCACCGCAGCGTACTGCTGTGCGGCGCGGGGGCGGTCCGCGGCGGCGGCGTCAGCGGGGTCCCCGGCCACAACGCGGCGATGGCGGTACTGGGACACTGACGCGCCCCGGCGCCCCGGGCCCCGGCGCCCCGTCAGGCGACGGGGTCGATCACGACGATCGGGATCTCCCGGCTGGTCTTGGTCTGGTACTCGTCGTACGAGGGCCAGTGCTTCACCATCAGCGGCCAGAACCGGGCACGCTCCTCGGAGGTCGCGGTCCGCGCGATGCCCTGCCTGACCTCGGGACCGACCTGTACCCGGACCTCGGGGTGCTCGGCGAGGTTCCGGTACCAGAGCGGGTCCGCGGGGTCGCCGCCCTTGGAGGCGACGATGAGGTAGCGGCCGTCGTCCTCGCCGTAGATGAGCGGGGTCCGCACGGGCTTCCCGGACTTGCGGCCGATGGTCGTGAGCAGCAGGGTCTGGGTGTTGTTCCAGTACTGCCCCTCGGCCCCGCCCGAACCGACGTACAGCTTGACGTGATCCAGGGTCCAGCCCGGCTTGGGGTCGATCGGGTTGTCCCAGTCGATGTCGGTCATATGGCTTCGCCTGCCTTCGTGTTGAACGGTCAACGAACCACAACAACGAGTGTCGGCGCCACAGGGCACGGCCCTGCCGCCCCTGGGCGTGTGCCCTATTCCGGAAGCCCGAACCCGTCGAAGGCGAACAGGTCGTCCAGGGCGCGCCGCGTGGCGCGGGCCGGGGTAGCGCGGACGGCGAGGTCGCGGGCGGCCACCGCGAGGGGGTGCGTCAGCGCGGCGACCCGGCCCGCCCGGCGGGAGCGGACGCGCAGGGCGTCGGTGCGGGCGCAGCGGGCCGCGCTGTAGGCGGCCAGGGCGGCCCGTACGTCGGCCCCCTCCAGCAGGTGCGCGAGGACGGCGGCGTCCTCGACGGCCTGGCAGCCGCCCTGGCCGAGGTTGGGAGTCATGGCGTGCGCCGCATCGCCGAGCCATGCCAGCCGGCCCTGATGGAACCGGGGGAGCGGGGCGGCGAGGTCGTACAGGTCGTGCTGGAGCACGGCCGCCGGGTCGATCCGTTCCAGCAGGGCGGGGATCGGATCGTGCCAGGTGCCGTAGCGGCGCAGGAGTTCGGCGCGGACGTCGACCGGCCGGTGGCCCTCGGGGACGACCGCGGTGGCGTAGACGTACACGCGGCCGTCGGCGAGCGGGACGACGCCGAAGCGCTCCCCGCGGCCCCAGGTCTCGGTGGCGGCGCGCACGGGCGGGCCGCCGGCCGCCAGGACGGTCCGCCAGGCGGTCTCCCCGCTGTGGTGCAGGCCGGGATGGGCGGGGAAGTACCGGCGGCGGATCGGGCTGTGGATGCCGTCGGCGGCGATGACGACGTCGGCGGTGAGGGCGCCGGTCGAGGTGTGAACGACGGGACGGCCGTCCGCGTCGTCGACGGCGGTCACTTCCGTGCCGTACCGGACGGTTCCGTCGGGGAGCTCGGCGGCCAGGGCGGCGGAGAGGGACGGGCGGTGCACGGCGAGCGGGGGCCGGCCGTACCGGGCGGTCAGCGCGGCGCAGTCGGCGCGGCTCAGCAGGCGGCCGCCGGGGCGGCGCAGGTCCATCGCGGCAGGGGCGGCGTGACCCGTCGCGCGGGCGGCGTCGAAGCCGATCGCGTCGAAGGCGCGCAGGGCGTTGGGGGCGAGGACGATCCCCGCACCGACGGCGGAAGGCGCCGCGGCGCGTTCGCAGACGGTGACCTCCCAACCACGACGGTGCAGGGCCACCGCCACCGAGAGCCCGCCGATCCCCGCACCCGCGACCACCGCATGACGTCGCGCCATGACGTTCCTCCCTCGTTTCGGCCATGCCCTCTACATCTGTAGAGGGCATGGCGGTCACTCTACACTTGTAGAGTGACCGTATGAGTGCACCCGAGCGCGGCAGCGACCGCAGGACCCTGATCGCGGACAGCGCGATCGAGCTGGTGGCCGCCGCCGGGCTGAGGGGTCTGACCCACCGGGCGGTCGACGGCGCGGCCGGACTTCCGGCGGGCAGCACCTCGTACTACTTCCGTACGAGGACGGCGCTGATCGGCGCCTGCTACGCGCGGCTGGCGGAGCTTGACCTCGGCGACTTCGACGGCGGCGCCACGCCTGCGCCGACGGACCGGAGTGCCGCGCCTGCACCGACGGACCAGGGCGCCGCGCCTGCTCCGATGGACCGGGACGCCGCCGCCGCGGCGGTCGCCGCGGTGCTGTACCGATGGCTGACCACGGGCCGGTCCCGGCAACTGGCGCGCTTCGAGCTGAGCCTGGAGGCCGCACGGAACCCGGAGCTCGCGACGGAACTCCACCGGGCCGGCCGGGGCTCGCGCGACCTGGCCGCCGGAATCCTGGCGGCACTCGGCGCCGCCCGGCCGGCCGAGTCCGCCGAGCTCCTGGTCGCGTGGGCCGACGGACTCCTCTACGACCGCCTCGCGGGCGCGCTCGCCCACACCCGCCCGGCCCCCGACCCGGCCGAACTGACGTCCACGGCCCGCCGGATGATCGACGCGGCCCTTGCCTAGGCCTAGTTGTCTGCTCCGGAAGCCATCGTCCCGTGGTGGAGGGGGTCCAGGACGGCGAGTTCTTCCTCCGACAGGTGCAGGGAGCTGACGGCGACGTTCTGGGCGAGGTGGTCGATGTCGCCGGTGCCGGGGATGGCCAGGACGTGAGGGCCCTGGTGGAGCGTCCACGCCAGCCGGATCTGGGCTGCACTCACCCCGTGGGCGCGGGCGGTGGCGTGCACCTCCGGGCTGTGGTCCATGGTCGCGCCGGCGGTGCGTCCGGTGCCGGCGATCGAGTAGAACGGCACGAACGCGATGCGTTGTTCACCGCAGAGGTGCAGGAACTCCTGCTGCTCGGGTGATGCGCCGATGCCGTGCATGTTCTGGACGCAGACCACCGGTGCGATGGCCTGGGCCTCGGCGAGGTGGTGGGGGCGGACGTTGGACAGGCCCAGGTGGCGGATGAGTCCGGTCTCGCGCAGTTCGGCGAGCGCGCCGAAGCGTTCGGCGATGGACTCGGTGCCGACGATGCGCAGGTTCACCACGTCGAGGTGGTCGCGGCCGAGCTGGCGCAGGTTCTCCTCGACCTGGCCGCGCAGTTGCCCGGGGGTGGCGTGCGGCAGCCACCGGCCCGAGGGGTCGCGGCCCGGTCCGACCTTGGTGGTGATGACGAGGTCCTCCGGGTAGGGGGCCAGCGCCTGGTTGATCAGCTCATTGGCGGAGCGCGACGGCGAGAAGTAGAACGCGGCGGTGTCGACGTGGTTCACGCCGAGCTCGACTGCGCGGCGCAGCACACCGATCGCCTGGTCGCGGTCGCGCGGGACGGCATCGGCCGCGAACGCCTCCCCGTGCTGCGGCAGGCGCATCGCGCCGAAACCGATCCGGTGGACCGTGCGGTCGCCGAGCTTCCAGGTGCCCGATGCCGCCGCGGTGATCGTCTGTGAGGTCATGGCGGGATGATCTCCGCACGGTAGGCTGGCCCGCCATTGATTCAGGCATGTGTGAATCCATCGAGGAGTGGTCGTCCTGGCGGAGCTGGTGTTCTCGACGAGCGATCTGGCGCAGGTGCGGTTCGCCGTCTCACCCATGTGGGAGGTCGCACCCAGCTTCCGGCTGCTGAGGTCCGGCACCACGCATCCGGTCCATCGGCCCTGGGCCGACCGGGTACGCCCGCGCATGGTGGCCGCCGGGCTGGACCGGGGCTGGCTCTGCGAGCTGATCCCGCCCACCGGCGGCTACGTCCCCGACTTCCTCAACCCGCCCCCCGCCGGACCCGCCCCCACCCCGGCGGCAGAGCGGGACGCGATCCGGGCCTCGCCCGCCGACCGGGTACGCCAGGACCTCGACCACCTGGCCCGCCACCAGGGGAACCTCGGCCCCCGGCTGCGGGCGCTGCGCGACGACCCACAGGGCCTCCTGGCCAAGGTCGCAGAAGAGATCGAAACGTACTGGGAGCTGGCACTCGCCCCCTACTGGGCACGCATCCGGGCGGTCCTGGACGCAGACGTCCTCTACCGGGCGCGCATGGCCGCCGAGCACGGCGCCGGACACCTCCTCGACGACCTGCACACGTCCGTGAGCTGGGACGGCAATGCGCTACGGATGGCCCGCCGAAAGCGGCCGCTGACCCGTACGACGGCAGGAACCGGGCTGCTGCTGATCCCCTCGGTCTTCACCGGACCGGGACTGCGCACCCGGACAACGCTGCCGGACCCACCTCAACTCGCCTATCCGGCGCGCGGTATCGGCACGCTGTGGAGGCCGCGCCCCGCAACCCGGGCCGACTCCCTCTCCGCCGTACCTCCACCTGACCTGACGCCAACCCCCCGAAGGATTCACGGAGCCGACCACTCAGGTCATGCCCGGGCTCGGGCGGGTACCTCGCGGGCGAGCAGGAGGGTCACGGCGCCCAGGAGGGTGCCCGTGATGCGGCGTTGTACGGAGGCCCAGCTCGGGCGTCGGCCGAGGAAGCCGGCGATGGCGCCGGCGGCGACGACGATCAGGGCGTTGACGGTCAGGCTCACCGCGATCTGAACCGACCCGAGCGTCAGGCCCTGCGCGGTCGGATGCCCGCGATGCGGGTCGATGAACTGCGGGATCAAGGTCAGGTACATGATCGCGGCCTTGGGATTGAGCAGGTTCGTCACCAGCCCCATGCGGAAGAGCCGCGCCGGGCCGTCACGGGGGATGTCGCGGACCTCGAACATGCCTCGCCCGCCGGGGCGTAGGGCCTGCCATGCGAGGTGGGCGAGATAGAGGACGCCGGCGGCTTTGAAGCCGATGAACAGCCAGGGCACGGCGACGAACACGACCGCGAGGCCGAGGTTGCCCATCAGCATGTAGACGACGAAGCCGACGCCGGTGCCGGCCAGGGAGACGAGGCCCGCAGCGCGTCCCTGGCTGATGCTGCGCGAAACGAGGTAGATCATGTTGGGGCCGGGGGTCAGCACCATGACCAGCGCGGTGAGTGTCATGCCGAGGGCGGACGCACCGGACACGGGCGAGGGCAGGGAAGTGAGGGGCATGCCCCTACCTTGATGTAATGGCCTTATGCACCTCAACCCTTACGGTGAGTACGCCGTGCTCCTCGCCCGTTCCCTGGCCGACGACTGGCCCGACACCCGAGCCGGGATCGTCGAGCGGACCCGCGAGTTCGGCATGACGATGCCCTTCCCCGAGAGGCCTGACGACCACGTCCGCTGCCGGGCCGTGCTCGATGACTGGATCCGGGTCGTCGACGCCCGTGACCCGAGCGAGCGGGCGGCGATCCTCAACGAGCAGATGGCCGCCGCGACCGCCTATCCGCGCATGACCGACCACAACGGCGAGGGCTGGCACCTGCACTACCGCGACGTCGACGACGACCTGGCACGAGTCCTGCACGCCGTGTTCAGCGTCGGCACCGCACTGCACCTCACGACGCGCGGCATGGGTCGCCTGGGCCGGTGCGCGGCTCACCCCTGCACGAAGGTCGTCGTCGACACCTCGCGGAACGGCACCCAGCGGTACTGCTCACCGCGCTGCGGCGGCCGGGACGCCGTCCGTCGCCACCGGGCTCGTCAGCGCGGGCGATGACGGCCCTGGCTCCGTGACCGGTCGGCGTGCGGGCTTCAGTCCGCCGAGCGGGACCAGCCGGCCGCCTCGATGCGGGAGGCGTCCGCCGGGCGGTCCTCGGCGAAGAGGAGGTGGGCGGGTTCCGACACGCGCAGGACGTCTACGTAGGCGCCCCGGCCCACGTAGCGACCCTGCGCGGTGTGGCGGAAGCGGAGGTGCACCTCGCGGCCGGCCCAGGCGGCGAGCGGAGCTTCGAGGCGGTGCCAGATGCGGCCCGACCAGCCGGAGACGGAACCCTGCGGCCACTGTTCGGCGGCTCCGCCGGTCGTGCGGACGGTGGTGAAGGGGAGCGGCTCCCAGGCCTGCCCGTCGGCGGACGCCTCCAGGTGCAGTGCTCCCGCGCCGGGCACGGTGTCCCACCACAGCGCGCAGCGCAGCCGGGCGGCTCCGGTGGTGGGGGTGAGGGGCGGGAGGGTCAGGGTGCCCGAGCCGCCGGTTTCCATGCCGGAGTACCAGGCCGGGCCGCCGTGCTTCGTGCGGACGGGGACGGCGCGGGCGAAGCGGTTGCCGACGGCGACGCGCGGGGCGCTGCCGGCGCGCCAGGTGCGCACGGGGTGGACGGAGTTGCCCAGGAGGATCAGGAAGGAGTCCGTGGAGGGGTCCAGGACCAGGGAGGTGCCGGTGAAACCGGTGTGGCCGGCGGAGTGCGGGGTGGCCATGGCGCCCATGTACCAGTGTTGGTAGAGCTCGAAGCCCAGGCCGTGGTCGTCGCCGGGGAATGCGGTGTTGTAGTCGGTGAAGAGGAGCTCGACGGAGGCGGGGCGCAGGATGCGCTTGCCGGCGTAGACCCCGCCGTCGAGGAGGGTGCGGGCCAGGATCGCCAGGTCCCAGGCGGTGCCGAAGACCCCGGCGTGGCCGGCGACGCCGCCCAGCGCGTGTGCGTTCTCGTCGTGGACCTCGCCCCAGACGAGCCCGCGGTCAAGCCCGGACCAGGGCGGGCGCTGCACTTCGGTGGCGGCCGTGACCCGGCGCCAGGAGAGCGGTGGGTTGTAACGAGTGCGGTGCATCCCGAGCGGAGCGGTGATCTCGTCTTGGAGCAGGAGGTCCAAAGTGTGACCGGTGATCCGTTCCAAGAGCAGTTGAAGGGCGATGAGGTTCAGGTCGGAGTACCGGTAGACCGTCCCCGGCGTCTCCTGGGGCCTCACCGACCACAGCAGCCTCAACTGACCCGCCCGCGTGGGCTCTTTGTAGAAGGGGGCCCAGGACCGCAGCCCCGAGGTGTGCGTGAGGAGCTGGCGCACGGTGACCGACTCCTTGCCCCCGCCCGTGAACTCGGGCAGGTACCGGTGCACCGGCGCCTCCAGCTCCAGCCGCCCGCGCTCCATCTGCTGCACGGCCAGCAGGGAGGTGAACAGCTTCGAGAGGGAGGCCAGGTCGAAGACCGTGTCCTCGGCCATCGCGATCCGCTGCGCGGCCGGGAACTCCCGGACCCGGTCGGTGCGGCCGTCGTAGTCGGCGTACCGCACGGCGTCGCCCATCGCCCGGTGCAGCGCCACGGTGCGGCCCCGGCCGGCGAGGACCACGGCCCCGGCGTAGTAAGGGTGTTCGGGGGAGGGGCCGAGGAACCGCCGTGCCTCGTCCGCCACCCCTTCGAGATGCCTCTCCAGCAGCCCGGCCTGGCGGGCGGACCCGTACCGCAGTCGCAGTCCCTGGAGCGCGCGCCGCTCGGCCGGCCCCCCGGAGGCCCCCGCGGACCCGGGCAGCGCGGCCTGGAGCACGAGCACGCCGCCCAGCGCCAACAGCCGCGCCCCGAGCCGCCGCCGACTGAGCCCGCGCCCGGGCCCGAGCCCGGCGCCACCATCCACCCCGGGCCCGACACCGTCCGCCTCGGCCCGCGCGCCGACCTCCGCCCCGGGCCCGCCGCCGTCCGGCCCGGGCCCGCTGCCGTCCGGCCCGGGCCCGCCGCCGTCCGCCCCGGGCCCGCTGCCGCCGCCGTCGTGCGCCGTCGGGCCGGTCGTGCCGGAGCCCTTCGTGTCACCGTCGTTCCCGGCTGCCCCTGGTGCCTTCATGACCGGTCCTCCCGTCCGCCGTCGTGCCCTCTCGAGTATCTGCCCGCTCGCGACGCGGGCCCCGCGGCGACCGGCCGGCAAAGAATCTGACGCTGCATCAGAAAACCCCTTCCCTCGGCGGCCGGGCTGCGGCATCCTGCCGCCCATGGAGACGGAGCTGAGCAGGAAACTGGGAATAGAGCACGCCATCTTCGGCTTCACGCCCTTCCCGGCGGTGGCCGCTGCCATCACCCGCGCGGGCGGGTTCGGGGTGCTCGGGGCGGTCCGCTACACCGCCCCCGACGACCTGAAGCGCGACCTCGACTGGATGCAGGAGCACACCGACGGCAAGCCCTACGGGCTCGACGTGGTCATGCCCGCGAAGAAGGCCGTCGACGGCGTCAGCGAAGCCGACATCGAGGCGATGATCCCGGCCGCGCACCGGGAGTACGTCCGCGACACCCTCGCCAAACACCACGTACCCGAACTCCCGGAGGGCGAGGCCTCCGGCTGGCGCATCACCGGCTGGATGGAACAGGTCGCCCGCAACCAGCTCGACGTCGCCTTCGACTACCCCATCAAACTCCTGGCCAACGCCCTCGGTTCCCCGCCCGCCGACGTCATCGCGCGCGCCCACGAACACGGCGTCCTCGTCGCCGCCCTCGCCGGCAGCGCCAAGCACGCCCGCCGGCACGCCGAGGCCGGCATCGACATCGTCGTCGCCCAGGGCTACGAGGCCGGCGGACACACCGGGGACATCGCCACCATGGTGCTGGTCCCCGAGGTGGTCGAGGCCGTCGCCCCGCTCCCGGTCCTCGCCGCCGGCGGCATCGGCAGCGGCGAGCAGATCGCCGCCGGACTGGCCCTCGGCGCCCAGGGCGCCTGGCTCGGATCCCTCTGGCTGACCACCACCGAGGCCGACATGCACTCCCGCGCCCTGACCGAGAAGCTGCTCGCGGCCGGGTCCGGCGACACCGTCCGCTCCCGCGCGCTGACCGGCAAGCCCGCCCGGCAGCTGCGCACCGAGTGGACCGACGCCTGGGACGACCCGGAGGGCCCCGGCGCACTGCCGATGCCCCTGCAGGGACTCCTCGTCGCGGAGGCCGTGTCCCGCATCCAGAAGTACGAGATCCAGCCGCTGCTCGGCACCCCCGTCGGGCAGATCGTCGGCCGGATGAACAGCGAGCGCAGCGTGCAGGCCGTCTTCGACGACCTCACCAGCGGCTTCGAGCGCGCCATCGACCGCATCACCCGCATCGCCGGCCGGGCCTGAGGAACTGAGGAGTGGACACGATGACCGACACACCCCCCAACGGCTTCTGGGCCCAGGCCGTCGCCGACCCCGAGCGCACCGTCCTCGTCACCCCCGAGGGCGAGACCTGGTCCGCGGCCCGGCTGCACGCCGACGTCAACCGCCTCGTCCACGGCCTGCGCGCCGCCGGACTGGAGAAGGGCGACGTCTTCGCGGTCGTCCTCCCCAACAGCGTCGAGTTCCTCACGGCCTACCTGGCCGCCTCCCAGGCCGGTTTCTACCTCGTCCCGGTCAACCACCACCTCGTCGGCCCCGAGATCGCCTGGATCGTCTCCGACTCCGGAGCCAAGGTGCTCATCGCCCACGAGCGGTTCGCCGACGCCGCCACCGCCGCGGCGGACGAGGCGGGCCTGCCCGCGAGCCACCGGTACGCGGTCGGAGCGGTCGCGGGCTTCCGCTCGTACGGCGAACTGCTCGACGGGCAGCCGGACACCGCCCCCGCCGACCGCACGCTCGGCTGGGTCATGAACTACACCTCCGGCACCACCGGCCGGCCGCGCGGCATCCGCCGTCCGCTGCCGGGCAAGCTCCCGGAGGAGACGTACCTCGGCGGCTTCCTCGGCATCTTCGGCATCCGCGCCTTCGACGACAACGTCCACCTCGTGTGCTCGCCGCTCTACCACACGGCCGTCCTGCAGTTCGCCGCCGCGGCCCTGCACATCGGGCACCCGCTGGTCCTGATGGACAAGTGGACCGCGGAGGAGATGCTGCGCCTGATCGACGCGCACGCCTGCACGCACACCCACATGGTCCCGACCCAGTTCCACCGGCTCCTCGCGCTCCCGCAGGAGACGAAGGACGCGTACGACGTCACCTCCATGCGGCACGCCATCCACGGCGCCGCGCCCTGCCCCGACCACGTCAAGCGGGCGATGATCGACTGGTGGGGCAGTTGCGTGGAGGAGTACTACGCGGCGAGCGAGGGCGGCGGCGCCTTCGCGACGGCCGAGGACTGGCTGAAGAAGCCCGGGACCGTCGGCAAGGCCTGGCCGATCAGCGAGCTCGCCATCTTCGACGACGACGGCAACCGCCTGCCGCCCGGCGAACTGGGCACCGTCTACATGCAGATGAAGACCGGCGGATTCAGCTACCACAAGGACGAGGGCAAGACGAAGAAGAACCGCATCGGCGACTTCTTCACCGTCGGCGACCTCGGGCTGATGGACGAGGAGGGCTACCTCTTCCTCCGCGACCGGAAGATCGACATGATCATCTCGGGCGGGGTGAACATCTACCCGGCCGAGATCGAATCGGCGCTGCTCACCCATCCGGCGGTCGCGGACGCCGCCGCCTTCGGGATCCCGCACCCCTCCTGGGGCGAGGAGGTCAAGGCGGTCATCGAACCGGCCGAGGGCTTCGCGGCGAGCGACGCGCTGGCGGCCGAGATCCTGAACCACTGCGAGCGGCAACTGGCCGGGTACAAGCGGCCCAAGACCGTGGACTTCATCGAGACGATGCCGCGCGACCCCAACGGCAAGCTGTACAAGCGCCGGCTGCGCGAACCGTACTGGGAGGGCCACGAGCGCGCGATGTGAGGACCGGGCCGGTCCTGCGGCCGGCCCGCTTCCGTCCGTCCGCCACGCCCGGAGTTTCGTGAGAAGTGCCACGTCAGGGGCGTGAAGGCGGCTGTTGCACCGCACAAGCGCAACAGTTCTGGCAAGTTGGCTGATATGAGTACGGCAACGCACAGATCCCCCCTGACCGACTGGACCGTCGTGGTCCCCGTGGTGGCGCTCGTCGCGCTCGTCTTCAGCTGGGGACGCGACCTGCCCTCGTTGGCGGTGGCCCTGGTGGCCCTCTGCCTGGCGGGCGCGGTGCTGGCGGCCGTCCACCACGCGGAGGTCGTCGCGCACCGGGTCGGCGAACCCTTCGGCTCGCTCGTCCTCGCCGTCGCGGTCACCGTCATCGAAGTGGCCCTCATCGTCACCCTGCTGGCCGACGGCGGGGACAAGACCTCCTCCCTCGCCCGCGACACCGTCTTCGCCGCCGTCATGATCACGTGCAACGGCATCGTCGGCCTGTCCCTGCTCGTCGGGGCCCTGCGCAACCGCGTGGCCGTCTTCAACGCCGAGGGTTCGGGCGCGGCCCTGGCCACCGTCGCCACGCTCGCCGTACTCAGCCTCGTGCTCCCCACCTTCACCACCTCCAAGCCCGGCCCCGAGTTCTCCACGGCCCAGCTCGCCTTCGCCGCCACCGCCTCGCTCGCCCTCTACGGCCTGTTCGTCGCGGTCCAGACGGTCCGCCACCGCGACTACTTCCTGCCCGTCGACACCAAGCGGATCCGCAAGGAGGCCGCGCAGGCGGCCGCCGCCGCGGCCACCGGCGAAGACGACGAGCACGCCGAACCGCCCACCGTCCGCGCCGCCCTGATCAGCCTCGGGCTGCTGCTCGTCGCCCTCGTCGCCGTCGTCGGAAACGCCAAGGCGGTCTCCCCGACCATCGAACGCGGAGTCGCCGACCTCGGCCTGCCCTACGCCGTGGTCGGTGTGATCATCGCCCTGCTCGTGCTGGCGCCCGAGACCCTGGCCGCCGTCCGCGCCGCCCGCCGCGACCGGGTGCAGACCAGCCTCAACCTCGCCTACGGCTCCGCCATCGCCAGCATCGGCCTGACCATCCCGGCCATCGCCCTCGCCTCCGTCTGGCTCTC
The DNA here is from genome assembly GCF_045822005.1 of Streptomyces stoeckheimensis. Lineage (NCBI taxonomy): Bacteria > Bacillati > Actinomycetota > Actinomycetes > Kitasatosporales > Streptomycetaceae > Streptomyces > Streptomyces stoeckheimensis. Next base: position 7,931,620 of record NZ_CP169550.1, read on the forward strand.
CGGACCGCTGATGCTCGGGCTCGAACCGCTGCACATGGTGCTGCTCGCCCTGACCATCGTCGTCAGCGCCCTCACCATCGTCCCGGGCCGCGCCACCCTGCTCCAGGGCGGCGTACACCTCGTGCTGCTGGCCGCGTACCTCTTCCTCGCCGTCAGCCCCTGAGCCCGCTCCGACCCCGTACGGCCGGCCACCGCCCCTGCGGGCAGCGGCCGGCCGTACGCGCTGCGGGGGTCAGCGCCGCTCGCGCGGCCAGACCACCTTCAGCCGGGGCGAGGTGAGGATGTCCCGCTCGCAGAACCGTGCCTTCACCCAGCGCTCCTGGGAGAAGAGCCGGGTCTGGTCGGCGGAGTGCGGGGAATTCGGGTTCGAGGACTGGCTGTACGTCAGCAGCGTGCGCGCGACCGGGCAGCGGCCGCCGTCCCAGCCGACCGCCTGGATGTGGCTGGAGCCGTGCACGACCTCCGGGTAGCCCCCGCCCGCCGCGTTCCACGGAGCTTCGATCTTGTTCCAGACGCCCAAGGCCTCCGTTCCGCCGCCCACCGGCAGCTTCTGCCCGCCGCGCACCACGAACTGGTGCTCCCCGAGCGGGGCGTCCGGAGCGATGCCCGCCGCCCTCAGCTCCGTGACCGTGTCGGCGAGGGCCCGTCCGATCCCGGGCGCCGCCCGGTTGAGCGTGCGGGGCGTCCGTACCGGATCCGTCGCGTCGAAGGGCACCAGCCACAGGTCCTTGGCCGCCGTGCTCGCGGTCAGCTTCCGCCAGAACCGGTCGAACAGCAGCGCGCCGCGGCTCGTACCGTCGGCCTTGCGGTCCCAGGCCGCCAGCACCCCGCAGGCCGCCGACACGTCCACGGCGGCGCCGTCGCTGCCCGTGGCCGTCCCGCCCGGCAGGGCCGCGCAGGCCCCCGCCGCGTCGGCCGCCGCCAGATCACCGGCCGGGACCCGGTTGGCGAACTGCTGCTCCTGCAGGTCCGCCACCGTCAGCCCGCCCCGGTCGGCCATCGCGGAGACGTCCTCCAGAGCGCCCCGGGTCCGCAGCGAGCGCGGCGTTGCGACCGTGCCCCAGATCCGCTCGTAGCCGGTGAGCGGCTGCTCCGCGTTGGCCAGCCAGGCGCTGTCGTTGGAGTTCTCGGCGTACGCGGCGTCGCGCAGCGTCGGCGCCCTGCCCGGGCCGAAGATCCCGGGCTGGACCGCGTCCGGATCGGAGCCGGGCGCGCAGTCACCGCGCGAACCGTCCAGCACCGCCAGCCCCGAGGAGGCGTACGTGGCCCTGCCCAGCGGGGTCGAGCAGCGTGCGGCGAGCTCGTCCGTGATCCGGGGGAGCACCTGGGACTGGGTGAAGAGCGTGCCGCCCGCCGAGTCGGCGGCCACCGTGTTGACCCAGGGCAGGCCCTGGGTGCGCCGCAGGGCGTCCTGCACGCCGGCGACCGAGCGGGCCCTGCCCATGGCCAGGGCCGTGTCGGAGCCGCGCAGGTTCACGGCGTTGGGGTCGGCCAGCGCGTAGGCGGTGGTCGTGGTCCAGGGCAGCGGGAGGCCGCCGCCTAGGCCGGACAGGACGGGACCGTACCGGGTCCACCACTGGGTCCGGGTGACCGGGGCGCCGCCCGCGACCCGGACGCTGACGGTGCGCGTGGTCATCTTCTCGGGCTTGCCGTCCACCAGGTAGGCGGTCGGGTCGGCCGGGTCGAGGGCCAGTTGGTGCAGGTTGACGGGGGTGCCGGTGGCCACGGTGTGGCTCCACGCGACCTTCTCGTTGAAGCCGATGTTCACCACGGTGGTGCCGAGCAGCGAGCCGCCCGAGACGTTCAGTTCGCCGGGGATGGTCTGCTGCGACTGCCAGAACCGGCGGCCGCCCTGCCACGGATAGTGCGGGTTGCCGAGGAGCAGGCCCGAGCCGTTCGCGGTGGTGGAGCCGGCGAAGGCCACCGCGTTGGACCCCATGTCGTAGCGGGCGGTGTCGAAGAACGCGCGGGCCGCCTCCGCGGCGGCCGCGGGATCGATGCCGGCCGCCGGTTCGGGGCCGGCTGCGGGATCCACACCGGCCGCCGGATCCACACCGGCCGCCGGATCCGCGCCGGTCGTGTCCGGGGCCGCCGCGCCCGGTGCGGCCGCCGTGCCCGGGGGCCGCGCCGAGGTGATGCCGTCGACGGCGCGGCCCTGGCCGCCGAGGACCGAGACGGCCAGGCCGCGGGCGGCGACGTCGGTGGCGGTGACCGGGCGCACCCACCCGGCGCCCTTGCAGGCCGGGTCGGTGATCTCGTTCTGCGCCAGCCAGGCGTTGTAGCCGGCGGCCCAGCCCCGCATCAGCTCCTTGACCTCCTTGCCCGGCCCGGCCGGCGCGGGCACGGCCAGCAGCTTCTCCACGGTGCCGGAGTCGCGCACGCCCTTGAAGAACAGGTCGCTGGAGAGGTTCCCGGAGGCGGAGGAGAGCGAACCGTCGGGCACGCCGTCCGCGCCGAACCACCGCGAGCGCTCCCCGGAGACGGTCAGGAACCCGTCGGCGAGCACGCACACCTGGTCGGCGGCCTGCGCCCAGCCGGTGCCGAACCCGAGGTGGGCGTAGTCCCGGGCCAGGATGTGCGGGATCCCGTTCTCGGTGTACCGGATGACGGCGGACAGGCCGCCGCCGGACGGGCCGGAGCCCCGGTCCGAGGCGGCGGCCTCGGGTATCGCAGAGGTGGCGGCCAGCAGTGCGGTGCCGGTGAGGGCGAGACGGCGGAGGAGCGGGCGGGCGCGACGGCGTCCGTGGAGATGGCGCAACGTACCTCCCAAGTAGCCTGCGGACGGGCGCGATCGCCCGTGCGGACGGGTGGTGCTGGTGTGCCCCCACACTCATGCAGGCCACCTGACGTCGTGTCAACATGCCGTTTGGTATCCCTGCGTGTTCCGGCCCGGCGTCCGCGGCGCCCGGCTCATTGACCTAGCCGTCCGCGCAGACGAAGATCCCGCCATGACCCCGGTGCGGAAGAACACGGTCGACGGACTGCTCCACGACAGCGCGCGGCGCGTCCCGGACCGGATCGCGGTCCGCTACCGCGAGCGGACCTGGACCTACGCGGAACTGGACGCGGCCGTCTCCACGGGCGCGGTCGTGCTGCGCGGGCGCTACGGGCTGGCCGAGGGGGACCGGGTCGCGACCTTCGGGCACAACTCCGATGCCTATCTCCTGGCCTTCCTCGCCTGCGCGCGGGCCGGGCTCACGCACGTCCCCGTCAACCAGAACCTCACCGGGGAGGACCTCGCGTACATCCTGGAGAACTCCGGGAGCACGCTCGTCCTCGCGGACCCCGACCTGGCCGGGCGGGTCCCCGAAGGCTTCGCCGTACGCCCGCTGCGCGACGCGCCCGACTCCTTCCTGGCGGACCTGGCCGACCTGGCCGAACCGGCGGAGCCCTCCCGCTCCGGGGACCCGTCCAGGCTGGCGCAGCTGCTGTACACCTCCGGGACCACCGCCCTGCCGAAGGGGGCGATGATGACGCACGAGGCGCTCTGCCACGAGTACGAGAGCGCGATCACGGCCCTGGACCTGGCGGAGGGCGATCTGCCGGTGCACTCCCTGCCGCTGTACCACTCGGCGCAGATGCACGTGTTCCTGCTGCCGTACCTGGCGGTGGGCGCACGGAACACGATCGTGGACGCGCCGGTTGCGGAGGAGATCTTCGACCTGGTGGAGGCGGGGGAGGCGGACAGCCTGTTCGCTCCGCCGACGGTGTGGATCGGGCTGGCGAACCACCCTGACTTCGCAGCTTTCGCGGACTTCGCCGTCCGCGACCTGTCGGCCCTGCGCAAGGCGTATTACGGGGCCTCGATCATGCCGGTGCCGGTCCTGGAACGGCTGCGGGCGCGGCTGCCCGGACTCGGCTTCTACAACTGCTTCGGCCAGAGCGAGATCGGCCCGCTGGCCACGGTGCTGCGGCCGGAGGAGCACGAGGGGCGGATGGACTCGTGCGGCCGGCCGGTCCACCACGTGGAGGCGCGGGTCGTCGACGAGGACGGGGCCGAGGTGCCGGACGGCACGGCGGGCGAGGTGGTCTACCGCTCCCCGCAGCTCTGCCTGGGCTACTGGAACGACGCGGAGGCCACGAAGAAGGCCTTCCGGGACGGCTGGTTCCGCTCCGGCGACCTGGCGGTCCGGGACCCCGAGGGGTACTTCACGGTCGTGGACCGGGTGAAGGACGTCATCAACTCGGGCGGGGTGCTGGTCGCCTCACGGCAGGTCGAGGACGTGCTGTACACCCACCCGGGCGTGGCCGAGGCCGCGGTGGTCGGCCTGCCGGACGAACGGTGGATCGAGGCCGTCACGGCGGTGGTGGTCCCGCGCGACGGGGTGACGGAAGCGGAACTCCTGGCCTACGCCCGCGAGAAGCTGGCCCACTTCAAGGCCCCGAAGCGGATCCTCTTCGTGGACGCCCTCCCCCGCAACGCGAGCGGCAAGATCCTCAAGCGCACCCTGCGCGACCGCTTCTCGAACCCGTCCTGACCGTCCTTCCTGCGGCCCTCGGGCGTGGGCCGACCTACCGGGCGCAGCCGGTGACGGCGGGGTTCGAGGGATCGCAGTTACTGGGGTTGTTGTTGGAGATGTTGGTGTGGTTGAGCGTGACGGTCCCGCCTTCGTTGTGGAGGCCGGCGGGGCCGTAGGCCGCGGAATTGCCCGTGACACGGGAGTCGGTGAGCGTGACGTCGCCCTGGTTGTGGAGGCCGCCGCCGGTTCCTTGGGTGACCGCGTTCCTGTCGATGACGACGTTGCGGGTATTGAGCGTTCCGAAGTTGTAGATGCCGCCACCGGAGAAGCTCGCGGTGTTGCCACGGAGGGTGGTGAGCATGTTGATGGTGAGCGTGCCGAAGTTGGCGATGCCCCCGCCGGTCCTCGCGTCGTTGCTGCGGATCTGGCTGTCGGAGATGGTCGCCGAGGAACTGCTGGTGTGGACGGCGCCGCCCAGGCCCTTTGCTTCGTTGCCGGTGAGGATGCTCGAGGTCAGGGTGAAGGGTGCGGTGATGCTGCTGTGTGCGATGGCTCCGCCGTTGCCACCGCTGACGGGGCCGGTGGAGTTGTTGATGAAGACACTGTGGTCCACGCGGGTGGCGCCGCTGCTCAGGATGGCACCGCCGTGGCCGGCTTCGGTGCTGTTGCCTTTGAAGTAGGAACGTTCGACGCGGAGGGTTCCGTTGCTGTTGTTGATGGCGCCGCCCCCATTGCTGGAGCCATTGCCGGTGAGGCGGGTGTTGGTAAGGGAAACAACGGTGCCGAATCCCAGCTGGACGGCCCCGCCCTGGGCGCCTCCGCCGGCCTGGGCGTTGGTGAGGGCAATGTCCCGGAGCTTCAGGTTCCCGCGGGTGGTAGGGGGGAGGGTGAAGAAGCGGAATTCGTTGTCGGTGCTTTCGTCCCGGGTGAGGGTGGCGTTGCGTCCGTTGATGATGATGGAGCTGGTGATCTGGGGGAGCGCGGCCAGGCCGGGGCCGGCGATCTGCTCGGTGAAGGTGTAGGTGCAGTCGCTGGCGAGGTTGAGGGTGTCGGAGGTGGCGGGGGTGCTGTTGGCGGTGGTGATGGCCTGAATGAGGGCGGCGGGGGAGCAGGCGACGCTGATGGTGGCCGCGTGAGCGGGGGTGGCGGCCAGGCCGGCGACAGTGAGTGCGAACGCGGGCGCGGCGAGCAGGGCGGTGGCCTGGCGGGGGCGGCGCAGTGGCCTCATTGTCTGACTCCTTTTCGGGGGAGGCGCCGGGGGGCGATCCGATCATTGTTTACATCAGATCAACATCCATCCTTTTCTAGGCGCACCGGGAATATCGCCCTGTCCGGTAATTCTTTTGTGCGGTGGCGCCCTTTTCCGGAGTTCGGGTGTGTCGGTGTTGTCGGGCCGGGACTTCGGAAACCGGGCGAAAATCCGGACTGCGTCCGAGCCGTCCGGAGCTACGGCTCCCGGTCCGCCGCGAGTTCCGTGGCCCGGAGGCGGCGCAGGACGAGGTGCTCGTGGAAGAGGCGGCCGACCAGGGCGCCGCCGTAGACCACGAAGCCGACGCCGACCAGCCAGGACTGGACGACCAGGAGGGTGCCGAAGGGGCCGTACGTCACGGCGTTGGAGGCGATCAGCGGGGAGAACACCAGCTGCGAGAAGACCCGCAGCCCGAGGAGGCCGAGACTGGTGCACGCGGCCCCCGGGAGCAGGGCGCGCCAGCGCACCCGGCCGCCGAGGAGGATCCACTGGGAGGTCCAGAAGAACAGACAGGTCCCGATGAGATCGCCCGTGGTGCCCAGGATCGTGCCGGGCGCGTCGTGCGACGGGGCGGGGATGAGGACCAGCAGCCCGAGGTAGCAGACCAGCAGGGCGAGCCAGACGACGTGCCGCCACATGGTGTGCCAGCGGGCCGTCGGCAGGTCCCAGACCTTCTCGTACCCGGTCTGCACGGCGGAGCCGAAGGTCAGGCCGAAGACCGCGAGGGCGGCGAGACCGAAGGCGGTGGTCCGCTCCAGCGCGAGGTCCGCGGCGCCGAACAGCATCTCCACCCGCTCCCGGGAGAACTCCGTCACCCCGAGGGCCTGACCGAGCCAGCGGCCGAAGCCCGAGCCGCTGCCCGGCGCGGCGGCCGCGACGACGACGAGCAGCGGCACCAGGGTGAGGAAGCCGAGGGCGGCGAAGCCCATGGCCCGGTGCATCAGCTCCATCTCCCGGCCACGGCTCCACGCCAGCCCGGCCTGGGAGGCCTGGAGCCGGTCGTGGATCCGCCGGTAGGTCGAGGTCACGCCTCTGTCCCTACCCGGATGGGCCCGCGCCTTCCCGGGAGGAGCCCCGAGTGGGCCCGAAGGGGTGGATCCGGCCGCGGCCCGGCGGCGGAACCCCGGTGGCGGAACCCCGGCGGCGGCCCGGTGGCCGAGCCCCGGCCGGGGCGTGGCCCGGCATCCGCCGCCGGGGCGTGCCTCAGGCCCCCCGGAGGTCCACCAGTCGCTTGATCTTGCCGACCGACCGCTCCAGCGTCTCCGGATCGACCACCTCCACCGCGACCGAGACGCCGATGCCCTCCTTGACGGCCCGCACGACCGAGGCCGCCGCGGCCTCCCGCCGGCCCGCGTCGCTCCCGCGGCGCGCCTCCACCCGTACCGTCAGGGCGTCCAGCCGTCCCTGCCGGGTCAGGCGGAGCTGGAAGTGCGGAGCCAGGTCCGGGGTCCGCAGGAGCACCTCCTCGATCTGGGTGGGATAGAGGTTCACCCCGCGCAGGATGATCATGTCGTCGCTGCGGCCGGTGATCTTCTCCATGCGGCGGAAGGCCGGCCGGACGGTCCCGGGAAGCAGTCGCGTCAGGTCCCTGGTGCGGTAGCGGATGACGGGCATCGCCTCCTTGGTGAGCGAGGTGAAGACCAGCTCCCCGGCCTCCCCCTCCGGCAGCACGGCGCCCGTCAGCGGGTCGACCACCTCCGGGTAGAAGTGGTCCTCCCATATGTGGAGCCCGTCCTTGGTCTCGGCGAACTCCTGTGCGACACCCGGGCCCATGACCTCCGAGAGCCCGTATATGTCCACGGCGTCGATGTTCAGACGCTCCTCGATCTCGCGGCGCATCTCCTCCGTCCACGGCTCGGCGCCGAAGATCCCCGTACGGAGCGAGGTGGTGCGCGGGTCGATGCCCTGGCGCTCCATCTCGTCCAGCAGGGTCAGCATGTAGGAGGGGGTCACCATGATGACCTCCGGCCGGAAGTCCTGGATCAGCCGGACCTGGCGGTCCGTCATCCCGCCCGAGGCGGGCACGACCGTACAGCCCAGGCGCTCCGCGCCGTAGTGGGCGCCCAGGCCGCCGGTGAACAGTCCGTACCCGTAGGCGATGTGGACGATCTGGCCCGGTCTGCCGCCCGCCGCGCGGATCGAGCGGGCGACGACGTCCGCCCAGGTGGACAGGTCCCCGTCGGTGTACCCGACGACGGTCGGCCGCCCCGTGGTCCCGCTGGACGCGTGGATGCGGCGGACCTCGGAGCGCGGCACGGCGAACATCCCGAAGGGGTACTGGTCGCGCAGATCGGACTTGGTGGTGAAGGGGAACAGGGCGAGATCGGCGAGGGAGCGGCAGTCGTCGGGATGCAGGCCGGCCTTGTCGAAGGCCTGCCGGTAGAAGGGCACCCGGTCGTACGCCCGGCGCAAGGTCGCCCGCAGCCGGGTCAACTGGAGCGCCGCCAGCTCGTCCCGGCCCATCCGCTCGCCCGCGTCCGTCACGTCCGTCACGTCCGTCGCGTCCGCACCGCCGTCGTGGCCCCGCGCGTCCGTACCCATGCCGCCCACCCCATTCCGAGTCAACCGACCGATCATTCGGTAGATTGCCGGACCTTGGCGGCCAAATCAATTACTCGAACGGGTGATCGTCTGCTGAGATTGCGCCCATGCCGACCTCCACACCCTCCACCTGCACCTTTGCTTTCACCGCCCACGACGGAACCGAACTCGCGTACCACGTCCAGGGTGAAGGCGAGCCGCTCCTCTGCCTCCCCGGCGGCGCCATGCGGGCCTCCGCCTACCTGGGCGACCTCGGCGGACTGTCCGCCGGACGCCGGCTGATCCTGCTCGACCTGCGGGGCACCGGGGACTCCGCGCTCCCGGCCGACCCCTCGACGTACCGGGTCGACCACCAGGTGGCCGACGTCGAGGCGCTGCGCAGCCACCTCGGCCTGGAGAGCGCCGACCTGCTCGCCCACTCCGCCTCAGGGAACCTGGCCCTGCTCTACACGGCGGCGCACCCGCAGCGGGTCCGCCGACTGGCCCTGATCACGCCGACCTGCTGGGCCGTGGATCTCACCGAATCCCCCGAAAGCCGCCTCGCGGACGTCCGCCGGAGAGCCGGCGGCGAGCCCTACGACACGGCCATCGCGGCCTACGAGCGGGTGCTCGCCGCCGTCGCCGCAGGCGGGGACCCCGACGAGGCCGACTGGACGACGGCGATGCCCCTCGCCTACGGGCGCTGGGACGAGACGGCGCGCGCCCACGCGGCACTGAGCCCGGTCCAGAAGAACGCCGAGGCCTCCGCCGCCTTCGCCGGCCCGGGCGCCTTCGACCCGCCCGCCACCCGGGCCGCGCTCGGCCGCTTCGCCGGGGAGGCGCTGGTCCTGGCCGGGGAGCTGGACTCCAACCCTTCCCCGGCCCTCGCCGCCCGGCTCGCGGAGCTCTTCGCGCGGGGCGTCACCGACGTACAGCGGGGCGGCGGGCACTTCCCCTGGCTCGACGAGCCCCGGTGGTTCGCCGAGCGCGTCGAACGGTTCCTGGCCACCGGGGCATGAGCGGCGACCGCCGGGCCGCGGGCGTACGGTCGAAGCAGACGCCCTTGGCGAAGGGAGGCGGCGGCCATGCCCGTCATCGACCCCGCGGTATCGGTGCGGCTCGGCGCCCCGGGCGCGCGACGCCTGGCCGGACTGCTCGCCGAAGTGGCCCACCTGCTGGAAGACCCCGGCCCGTTGAGGCTCGACGACGCCCAGGCGGATGTGCTGGGCCAGGGCGCGGACCGGTCGGAGCTGGCCACCTGGACCCGCACCCTGGCGGCCGAACTGCGGACCAAGCTCTGAGGCGCCACGCCCCTGCGAGCACCAGCGCGTGCGTACGTACGGAAACGCCCGCGGGCCGGGACCCCTCAGGGTCCCGGCCCGCGGGCGTGCGCGCCGTGCGGGGTCAGCTCGCGGTGTCCGCGTCCGCCTCCGTGGCCACCGACTTCGCCCACCGGTAGTCCGCCTTGCCGCTCGGCGAGCGCTGGATGGCGGGGGCGATGACGAGCTGGCGCGGGATCTTGTAACCCGCCAGCTTGGTGCGGCAATGGGCCTGTATCTCGTCCAGCGTCGGGTCGGTGGCGCCCTCCCGGATCTGGACCACGGCCGCCACGTGGCTGCCCCACTTCGGGTCCGCGACCCCGGCGACCAGGGCGTCGTAGACGTCCGGGTGGGACTTCAGCGCCTGCTCGACCTCCTCCGGGTACACCTTCTCGCCGCCCGTGTTGATGCACTGCGAGCCGCGGCCGAGGACGGTGACGATGCCCTGTTCGTCGACGGTCGCCATGTCACCGAGCAGCACCCACCGCTCGGATCCCTTCTGGAAGAAGGTTTCGGCGGTCTTGACGGGGTCGTTGTAGTAGCCCAGCGGGACGTACCCGCGCTGCGCGAGCCGTCCCGGTTCGCCGACCGGCACCGGCTCGTGGGTCACCGGGTCGACCACCTGCGTACGCTCGTTGACCTCCAGCCGGAAGCCCTTCTCCGGGCTGGAGTCGTTCGTCGCGCGGCCGTTCGAGCCGGACTCGGACGAACCGAAGTTGTTCAGGAGCATCACGTTCGGGACGAGCGCCTGGAACTCGGCGCGCACCGTCTCCGACATGATCGCGCCGGAGGAGGAGACGCTGAAGAGGGAGGACAGGTCGGTGCCCTTCAGTGGCCCGTTGAGGGCGTCGATGAGCGGCCGCAGCATCGCGTCGCCCACCAGCGAAACGCTGGAGACCTTCTCCTTCTCGATCGTGCGCAGCACCTCCTCGGGCGCGTACTTGCGGTGGATGACCACCCGCTGCCCGTAGTTGAAGGCGATGAAGGACGTCAGCGTGGACGTGCCGTGCATCAGCGGTGGCGCGGGGAAGAAGGTGAGCCCGGCGCCCTTCGACGCGACCCGCTCGGCCAGTTCCTCGGGCCGCTTCACCGGTTCGCCGGTCGGTTCGCCCCCGAAGAGGCCGGCGAAGAAGAGGTCCTCGGCGCGCCACATGACGCCCTTGGGCATACCGGTGGTGCCGCCCGTGTAGATGATGAACAGGTCGTCGGGGGAGCGGGGCGGGAATCCGCGGCCGGGCGAACCGGCCGCCTCCGCGTCGGTGTACGCGACCGGCGCGATCGCGGGCTCCGGAGCCCCCTCGGGGGTCGGCCCGACGCGGATCAGGTGACGGAGCTTGGTCGTCTGCGGGAGCGCCGCCGCGACCCGCTCGGTGAACTCGCCCTCGAAGACGAGCGCGGCGAGGTCGGCGTCGTTGTAGAGGTAGACGAGCTCCTCCTCCACGTACCGGTAGTTCACGTTCACCGGTACCAGGCGGGCCTTCAGGCAGGCGATGACGGTCTGGAGGTACTCGACGCCGTTGTAGAGGTGCAGGCCCAGGTGCTCACCGGCCTCCAGGCCGCTGTCCAGCAGATGGTGCGCGATGCGGTTCGCCGCCGCGTCCAGCTCCGCGTACGTGAGGCGGCGTTCGGCGCCGGTCCCGGGGTGGTCCACGTACACGAGGGCCTCGCGGTCCGGGACCACGTCCACGACCGACTCGAACAGGTCGGCAATGTTGTACTCCACCGGTCCTCCTGACCCAGAAAATCCCATGGCTGGTCTGCTCGGCGGTCATTAGAGCGTCGCCAACCCCAACAGGGAAGGGGACCGTCCAAGAAATCTGACTGGGTGTCAGAAAACTATTGAACTGCACCCGCCCCTCCTGCAACCTGTTCTAGGTCTTGAGACGGGAGGACGGCAATGGGTGGGACAGAACACCTGACCGTGGAACGCCACGGAGCCACGCTGGTGCTCACCATGAACAGGCCCGAGGCGAAGAACGCGCTCTCGCTGCCGCTGCTGGTGGGGCTGTACGACGGCTGGCTGGAGGCCGACGCGGACGACACGATCCGCTCGGTGGTGCTGACGGGGGCCGGCGGGGACTTCTGCGCCGGCATGGACCTGAAGGCGCTGGCAGGCAAGGGCATGGCGGGCGACCAGTACCGGGACCGGCTCAAGGCCGACCCCGACCTGCACTGGAAGGCGATGCTGCGCCATCACCGGCCGCGCAAGCCGATCATCGCGGCGGTCGAGGGCTACTGCGTGGCCGGCGGTACGGAGATCCTCCAGGGGACCGACATCCGGGTCGCGGGGGAGGGGGCCACCTTCGGATTGTTCGAGGTCAAGCGGGGGCTCTTCCCGATCGGAGGCTCGACGGTACGGCTGCCGCGGCAGATCCCGCGGACGCACGCCCTGGAGATGCTGCTGACCGGACGGCCGTACGCGGCCGAGGAGGCCGCGCGGATAGGGCTCGTCGGTCGGGTGGTGCCCGACGGGACGGCGCTGGCCGCGGCGCTGGAGATCGCGGAGCGGATCAACGCGTGCGGGCCGCTGGCGGTGGAGGCGGTGAAGGCCTCCGTCTACGAGACGGCCGAGATGACGGAGTCGGAGGGGCTGGCGGCGGAGCTGCTGCGGGGGTGGCCGATCTTCGACACGGCCGACGCGAAGGAGGGGGCGCGGGCGTTCGCCGAGAAGCGGCCCGCGCTGTATCGGCGGGAGTAGTCCGGTTGCGGCGCCGTTGCCGGGGACCGGTCCCCGGACCACTGCTCCTCAAACGCCGGAGGGGCTGAAGTGGCCCCGGCGGTGCCTGATTGGCCCGGCAGAGCCTGATTCGCCCGGTGGGGCAGGAAGTGCCCCGCCCCCTACATCGGAGACCCACCCATGACAGCCGCGTCGCCACCCGAGATCCTCCGCGCACCCCTTGTCGTCGAGTTCCCCTTCACCCGCTCCCTCGGCCCCGTGCAGAGCGCCTTCCTCACCGGGCTGCGCGAAGGGGTCGTCCTCGGGGTCACGACCGCCGACGGCAAGGTGATGGTGCCGCCCGTCGAGTACGACCCCGTCACCGCCGAGGAGATCCGCGACCTGGTCGAGGTGGGCACCACCGGGACCGTCACCACCTGGGCCTGGAACGGGTCGCCGCGCCCCAACCAGCCCCTCGCCACGCCCTTCGCCTGGGTCCTCGTCCGCCTCGACGGCGCCGACACCGCGATCCTGCACGCCCTCGACGCCCCCGGGCCCGAGGCCGTCACCACCGGCATGCGGGTCCGCGTGCGATGGGCCGGGGAGCGGACCGGGGCCATCACCGACATCGCCTGCTTCGAGCCCGCCGGCGACGGGGAAGCGCACGGGGAGGCGGCTCCGCACAGCGGGGAGTTCGCGGACGCCGTCACCGGGATCGTCGCCGAGGCCCGCCTGGACTACACGTACAGCCCCGGCCGCGCGCAGACCGCGTACATCGCCGGGCTCTCCGAGCAGAAGACCATCGGCGAGCGCTGCCCCTCCTGCCACAAGGTGTACGTGCCCCCGCGCGGCGCCTGCCCCACCTGCGGGGTCGCCACCACCGACCGGGTCGAGGTCGGTCCGGCCGGCACCGTGACCACGTACTGCATCGTCAACATCAAGGCCAAGAACCTCGACATCGAAGTGCCGTACGTCTACGCCCACATCGCCCTCGACGGCGCCGGCCTCGCGCTCCACGGCCGGATCGGCGGGATCCCGTACGACCAGGTGCGGATGGGCCTGCGGGTCGAACCCGTCTGGACCGAAGGCGGCCGCTACCCCGACCACTACCGCCCCACCGGAGAGCCGGACGCGGACTACGACGTGTACAAGGAGCTCATCTGATGGCCCGATACGCCCGCGAGGTCGCGGTGGTCGCCTTCGCGCAGAGCGACCACCTGCGCCGTACAGACGAGCTCAGCGAAGTAGAGATGGTCATGCCGGTCCTGCACCAGGTGCTGGCCGCCACCGGACTGAAGGCGGGCGAGATCGGCTTCACCTGCTCCGGTTCCAGCGACTACCTCGCCGGCCGGGCCTTCTCCTTCACCATGACCCTCGACGGGGTCGGCGCCTGGCCGCCCATCTCCGAATCGCACGTGGAGATGGACGGGGCCTGGGCCCTGTACGAGGCCTGGGTCAAGATCCAGACCGGCGAGGCCGACACCGCGCTCGTCTACTCGTACGGGAAGTCCTCGCCGGGGTCGGTCCGCGACGTGCTGACCCGCCAGCTCGACCCGTACTACGTCGCTCCGCTCTGGCCCGACTCGGTGGCCCTGGCCGCCCTCCAGGCGCAGGCGCTCATCGACGCGGGGGAGACCGACGAGGCCGGGCTCGCCGCGATCGGCGCCCGGAGCCGTGCCTCCGCGAGCACCAACCCGCACGCCCAGCTCAGCGGAGCCGTCGCCCAGGGCGAGTACCAGGTCGCCCCGCTGCGCACCGGCGACTGCCCGCCCATCGGCGACGGCGCGGCCGCCGTCATCCTGGCCGCCGGGGACGTGGCCCGCCGGCTGTGCGAGCGGCCCGCCTGGATCACCGGCATCGACCACCGCATCGAGGCCCACAGCCTCGGGCTGCGCGACCTCACCGACTCCCCGTCGACGCGGATCGCCGCCGAGCACGCGGGCGTGTTCGAGGCCCCGGTGGACACCGCCGAACTGCACGCGTCCTTCTCCTCCCAGGAGGTCGTGCTGCGCAAGGCCCTCGGGCTCGGCCGCGACGTCGCAGTCAACCCCTCCGGCGGAGCGCTCGCCGCCAACCCGATGATGGCCGCGGGCCTGATCCGAATCGGCGAGGCGGCCGCCCGCATCCACCGCGGCGAGTCCGACCGGGCCGTCGCGCACGCCACCTCCGGCCCCTGCCTCCAGCAGAACCTGGTCGCCGTCCTGGAAGGGGACCGAGCATGAGCACCTCCGCCGCGACGGGCAAGGAGCCGGTGGCCATCGTCGGCATCGGCCAGACCAAGCACGTGGCCGCCCGCCACGACGTCTCCATCGCCGGACTGGTGCGCGAGGCGGCGGCCCGCGCGCTCGCGGACGCCGAGCTGACCTGGGCGGACATCGACGCGGTCGTCATCGGCAAGGCCCCCGACTTCTTCGAGGGCGTGATGATGCCGGAGCTGTACCTCGCGGACGCCCTCGGCGCCGTCGGCAAGCCCATGCTCCGCGTGCACACGGCCGGTTCGGTGGGCGGCTCCACCGCGCTGGTCGCCTCCAACCTGGTCGCAGCCCGGGTCCACCGCACGGTGCTGACCCTCGCCTTCGAGAAGCAGTCCGAGTCCAACGCCATGTGGGGGCTCTCGCTCCCCGTCCCCTTCCAGCAGCCGCTGCTGGCGGGGGCCGGCGGGTTCTTCGCCCCACACGTGCGCGCGTACATGCGGCGCACCGGCGCCCCCGACACGGTGGGCTCGCTCGTCGCGTACAAGGACCGCCGCAACGCGCTGAAGAACCCGTACGCGCACCTGCACGAGCACGACATCACCCTGGAGAAGGTCCAGGCTTCCCCGATGCTGTGGGACCCGATCCGGTACTCCGAGACCTGCCCGTCCTCCGACGGGGCGTGCGCGATGATCCTCACCGACCGTGCGGGCGCGGCCCGTTCGCCGAAGCCGCCGGCCTGGGTGCACGGTGGGGCGATGCGCAGCGAGCCGACCCTCTTCGCGGGGAAGGACTTCGTGTCCCCGCAGGCGGGCAAGGACTGCGCGGCCGACGTCTACCGGCAGGCGGGGGTCACCGATCCGCGCCGGGAGATCGACGCCGTGGAGATGTACGTGCCGTTCTCCTGGTACGAGCCGATGTGGCTGGAGAACCTCGGTTTCGCCGAGGAGGGC
Source organism: Streptomyces stoeckheimensis (assembly GCF_045822005.1). Taxonomy (NCBI): domain Bacteria; kingdom Bacillati; phylum Actinomycetota; class Actinomycetes; order Kitasatosporales; family Streptomycetaceae; genus Streptomyces; species Streptomyces stoeckheimensis. The sequence goes on from NZ_CP169550.1 coordinate 7,946,969, forward strand.
GAGGGCTGGAAGCTCACCGAGGCCGGGGTCACGGAACTCGACGGGGACCTGCCCGTCAACCCGTCGGGAGGCGTGCTGTCCACCAACCCCATCGGCGCCTCCGGCATGATCCGCTTCGCGGAAGCGGCCCTCCAGGTGCGCGGTCAGGCCGGGGAGCACCAAGTCCCGGACGCCCGGCGGGCGATGGGGCACGCCTACGGCGGCGGGGCGCAGTTCTTCGCGATGTGGCTGGTGGGAGCGGAGCAGCCGGACTCCTGAGCGGAAACCCGATTCCGGGGCGGGGTGCCGAACAGGCCACGAGTGACGCACCGTGGCCTGTGCGGCACGGCGTGCGATGGCTAACCTGGCCCCGGGACGACGAACCGGGAGTACCGGGAGGAGCACGCACGTGGCAGAGAGCATGACTTCGAAGGCGCCGGCCGGCTGGGGAAAGCCTGACCTCGATCTGACCGAGGCGGACTGGCAGTCGAGCAGCCGGGGAGCGGGTGACGTCCAGATCGCCTTCGTGGAGGGGTTCATCGCGATGCGCAACGGCGACCGCCCCGAAAGCCCCTCGCTGATCTTCGCGCCGGACGAGTGGCGCAAGTTCGTGCTGAACGCACGGGGCGGGGAGTTCGACCTGACCTAGCGACGCCCCTCACGGGATCGCTCCGCGGGCCGGCCCGGGCCGGGTTCGGCCCGGCCCGGCCCGGCCCGGCCCGCGGAGCGTCAGCACGGGGGCGATACCTCCAGTGGGGCGGCAGGCAAGCCGAGTTCGGCAGGGCGGTTCAGGCCACGCGATCACCTATCGGCCGACCTTCCCTTCACACGGTTCCGGTTGGCCCGATCGGCATACGATCAAGAAACTCGCCCGGAGCAGCCCCTGGAACCGGAGGATGTCGCATGCCCATTTCCATCGCAGCGGCCCCGGACACGGAGAGGTTCCGGGCCTACGGTGTCCGTCACGTCGATGAGCTGAGCCGCAGGTTCGCGATACCGGAGCACATCGCCCGGAGCGTGAAGGCTCTCGGCGCCGTCCTGCCGTTCCGCGTGAACGAGTACGTCCTGTCCCACCTGATCGACTGGGACGACATTCCGGGCGACCCCGTCTTCCAGATGGTCTTCCCGCAGAGCGGGATGCTCCCGGCCGAGGACGAGCGCCGGCTGTCGGCCCTCGTGGACGATCCCGCCGCCAGGAAGGAACTGCGGCTCGCGGTCCAGCAGATCCGTGACGGCCTCAACCCCCACCCCTCGGGGCAGAAGCAGCTCAACGTCCCCACCCTGGACGGGGATGCGGTGCCCGGCCTCCAGCACAAGTACCGCGAGACCGTCCTGTACTTCCCCGGTCAGGGACAGACCTGCCACGCGTACTGCACCTACTGCTTCCGATGGGCACAGTTCGTGGGGGATGCCGATTTACGGTTCGCCGCTCCGTCACCCGAGGGCCTCGTCGACTACCTCGGCCGTCACCCCGAGGTCGAGGACGTCCTCGTCACCGGCGGCGACCCGATGATCATGTCCACCGAACGGCTGCGCAGCCATCTCGGCCCCATCCTGGGCGCGCCCGGTGTCCGTACCGTCCGCATCGGCACCAAGTCGGTCGCCTACTGGCCCCAGCGGTTCGTCACCGACACGGACGCCGACGATGTGCTCCGGCTCTTCGAGGACGTGGTGGCCTCGGGGAGGAACCTCGCGGTGATGGCGCACTTCACCCACCCGCGGGAGCTGGACTCCGACCTCGCCCGCCGGGCCGTCGCACGGATCCGGTCCACCGGTGCGATGGTCTACTGCCAGGCACCCCTGGTCGCACACGTCAACGACGACCCGCGGACCTGGAGCGCCCTGTGGCGTGCGGAACTGGCCGCGGGCGCCATCCCCTACTACATGTTCGTCGAGCGGGACACCGGCCCGTACGAGTACTTCAAGGTACCGCTCGCCCGGGCCCACGACATCTTCCGGTCCGCTTACCTGACCCTTCCTGGACTCGCCCGCACGGTGCGCGGGCCGGTCATGTCGGCGGCACCCGGAAAAGTGGTCGTCGACGGCGTGGCCGAGACCGCCCAGGGCCGGGTCTTCCAGCTGCGCATGCTCCAGGCCCGCGACCCTCGACTGGTCGGCCGCCCGTTCCAGGCCCACTACAGCGAGAGCGCGGCCTGGCTGGACGAGCTCCGACTCGTCGGTACCACTCCTCCCGACATCGCCGCCGCACTGGTCGGCGTACGGCAGCCGGCCGGCGGGCAGCCGGCCTGAGGGGGCGTCGCTCCTGCCGAGGAGTCCGTGTCGTGCCGCCCAGTCGTCCCGCCCGCCTTCCCTCCCCCCTCCCAGCCCTCCCCCCGTAAACCCCCTTGCCGGACCTGGCAGGGTCCCGGCACCATGGCCGCCATGACGATCACCCGCCGAAAGGGCGATGCCGCGTAGACGGCCCGGCGCGCTGCGCGCCGAACGAGGAACGTACGAGGACCGGCGGCCGCCCGCCTGGGCGCGGGCGCTCCCGCCCGTCGACCGGCTGCCGCCCGAGGCGGCCGCGGCCGTGCACTGGGCCCGCCCCGGACGGGCCGGTGAGATCGCGGACCTGCTGGCCAGGTACCGCGTCTTCCTGAGCCGCCCCGGCCGCCACCTGTACCTGGGCCCCTCCCCGTGCGCCGACTGCCCGGGGTGTTCCTTCGCCGGCGTCGCCTCCGTCCGGGACGAGCTGCGCGACCACCACCGGCTGCTGCCGCCGGTCGGCCGTACCGCCCTGACCCGCCTGCTGCGCGGCCTGGACGACGAGTTCCGCCGCCGCACGATCGAGGACCCGGACCCGCCGGACTCCGGATGGGCCGACTGGCTCGGCCGCCCGCTCGCCTGGTGGCACCGGCGACTGCGCGAGGAGGACCCGGAGCCCGACCGGTCCGAGTACGGGTGACGGCGAGGGCATCGCCCCGGGGTGTCGGACCGGCCACGACTCGACCACGGCCCGACCACGGGTACGGTGGCTGCGTGAGCGGAGAAAGCGACCTGCGAAAGCTGCTGAGCGGCATGCGGCCCGAACTGAACGACGGGCTGTACGTGTTCTGCACCATCCCCGGAGACACCGACCCGGAAGCCCTGGCCGGGCTCACCCCCGTCGCCTCCGTCCTGGAGCCCGAGGGGCTCACCCTCGTGCTGAGCCAGGAGGACGCCGACGAGGCCGGACTCCCGTACACGTACACGGCGGGCTGGATCACCCTGCGCGTCCACTCCTCCCTCGACGCCGTCGGCCTCACCGCGGCCTTCGCCACCGAACTCGCGGCACACGGCCTGAGCTGCAACGTCATCGCCGGCTACCACCACGACCACCTCTTCGTGGACGCCGCCCGGGCCGCCGAGGCCGTGGCCGTCCTGGAAGCGCTCGCGGACCGTTCCACGCAGGACTGAGCCCTTCGCCCATACACCAGCCGGCGGCACCCGAAAGAAGATCAGTTCTATTTGCCGCACAGGCAATCCCGGGCGCGTGCGCGGGCGTACGCTGAACCCCCGAACAGGCCTGGGGGGTACCAGCCATGACGGAACGCCGGACCCGCAAACGGCGCACGATGTTCGAACGCGACACGGAACTCACCGCCGTCGACGAGGCCCTGGACCAGCTCACGGATCCGGGCCCCGAGGCCGGTGGAGCCCTGCTGGCCTTCTCCGGACCCGCCGGCCTCGGCAAGACCACGCTCCTCGGCGAAGTCCGCCGCCGCGCCCACACCAAGGCCTGCACCGTCCTCGCGGCCCGGGGCGGCGAACAGGAGCAGAGCCAGCCCTTCCACGTCGCCCGCCAGCTCATCCAGCCCCAGCTGGCCGGCACCTCCGACGCGGCACTGCGCGAGGCCCTCGGGAGCTGGTACGCCATCGTCGGCCCCGCCCTCGGCCTCTGCGCGGCCGAACAGGGCGCCCCGCCCGACCCCCAGGGCCTGCGCGACGGACTCGACTGGGTCCTCACCCACCTCGTCGTGCAGCGCGCCCCCGTCGCCCTCGTCCTCGACGACGCCCACTGGGCCGACCCCGAATCCCTCTCCTGGCTCGCCGCCTTCGCCCCGCGCGCCGAACACCTCCCGCTCCTCCTCGTCGTCGCCTACCGCCCCGACGAACTGCCCGCGCACGCCGAGGCCTTCCGTACGCTGCCCGGCCGCGCGGGACACCGCCCGCTGACCCTCGCTCCGCTCACCGCCCGGGCCGTCTCCGGCCTGGTCCGGGAGGCCGTCGGCGAACACGCCGACGAGGCGTTCTGCCGGGAGGCCTGGGCCGTCACCACCGGCAACCCCTTCGAGGCCGTCGAGCTCACCGCGAAGGTCCGGGACAAGGGCCTCGCCCCGTCGAAGCCAGCGCCCCGCTCCTGCGCGACCTCGCGGCCGCCCAGCGCGGCAGCGGCCTCGTCGCCCGCCTCCACAGCCTCGGCCCCTCCACCGTCCGCTTCGCCTGGGCCTGCGCCGTCCTCGGCACCGACATCCCCAGGGAACTCGCCGCCCGCGTCGCCGGACTCGGCACCGAGGAGGCCGTCGACGCCACCGGGCGGCTGCGCGACGCCCGCATCCTGTCGGCCGCCGCCGAGGAAGCGGCCGCCGAGGAAGGCGACGAGTCCGGGCTGGAGTTCGTCCACCCCCTCATCGCCACCGCCATATACCGCGCGATCCCCGACGCCCTGCGCGTCGCCCTGCACGGAAAGGCCGCCGCGGCCGTCGTCGACGCGGGACTCGGGCCCTCCGCAGCCGCCCGCCACCTGCTGGAGACGCATCCCGAGAGCGACCCCTGGGTGGTGCGCATTCTGCGCGAGGCGGCCGGCGAGAACCTCCGGGCCGGCGCCCCCGAAGCCGCACGCCGCCAGCTCGCACGGGCCCTGCGCGAACCCCCGGACTTCGACGAGCGCGCGGCCGTCCTCTACGAACTGGGCTGCGCCTCGCTGCTCACCGAGCCCGCCAACACCGTCAACCACCTGCGCGCCGCCCTCGCGGAGCCCTTCGAGGACCCGGCGCTGCGCCAGGGCATCGTGATCCGGCTGGCCCAGGTGCTTTCGCACAGCGACCGGCTGGCCGAGGCCTCGGAATGCCTCGCGCGCGAGATCCCGTACACCCAGGACGTACGCGGCCGGCTGCGCCTGCAGTCCGAGCAGTTCATGTGGGACGCCTTCAACGCCGCCGAGCCGGACTCCCCGGCGCGCTCCCGGCGGCTCGCGAAGCTCGCGGACCGGCTGGGCGGACGGGACCTCACCGAGCGGTACGTCATCGGGCTGCGCGCCTGGGACGCCTGCCTGCGGGGGGAGCCGGTCGACGTGGTCCTCCACCATGCCGGGCGGGTCCTGGAAACCGAGTTCAGCTGGGCGTACGCGGACCGCGGCTTCGAGGTCCCGGTGCTCGTCGCGATGGTGCACATGTACGCCGACCGGCCTGAGCGGGCCGAGGAACTGTTCGAGGCGGGCACCGCCGAGTTCGAGCGGCAGGGCTGGCGCGGGGCGCACCTGTCCTTCGCCTACAGCCTGCGTGCCTACATCCGCTACCGCCGCGGGCGGCTGGCCGAGGCGGAGGAGCTTGCGCGGGCCGGACTGCGCCTCGCCGAGCGCGTCGGCCGGCGTACGCCCGTCCACTGGTACGCCATCGCGATCCTCGTCGCCACCCTGCTGGCGCGGGGCCGGGTCGACGAGGCCTGGGAGCTGTCCCGGGAACACGAGTACGGGGAGCCCTTCCCGGCGGCGGTCGTCTTCCCCGACTCCCAGACCGTGTACGCGGAACTGCTGCTGGCCCGCGGCCAGGCGAAGGCCGCGGCGGCGGAGCTCGAGGCCGTGGACCGGCGGCTGAGCCCCAGGGGCATCCAGAACCCGTCCTGGTGCCCGTGGCGGCTCCACCTGGCCCGCGCGGTGGCCGCGGAGGATCCGGCGCGGGCGCGGGAGCTGGCGGAGGAGGCGGTACGCCGGGCCCGTGCCTTCGGTGCTGCGTCCGGCATCGGCCAGGCCCTGCGGGTGGCCGCGGAGGTGGCTGCGCCGCAGGACCGGCGGGCCCTCCTGGAGGAGGCGGTGGAGGTCCTGTCGGCTTCGCCGGCGGCCTACGAGCTGGCGCTCGCGCTGGCCGCGCTGGGGGAGGAGCGGGGGGATGCGGAGCTCCTGCTCCGGGCGGTGCTGGCGGCCCGCGCCTGCGGGGCGGACGGCCTGGTGGCCTCCGCCACGACAGCCCTCCTCGGCCTGGGCGGCACCTTCCCGTGCGGCCCCGTCCCCGCAGCCGCCCCGACCACCACCGGCTGACGGGCCTGCACTGGCGCGCTGAGCGCCGATGGGCGGGTGCGGCCGGGTGGACCCCTGCGGGGCGAGGTCCCCTACCCGCCCTTCGGCCGTTCCCCGGGCTGCGCCCGGACCCCTTCTGGGGCTCCGCCCCAGACCCCGCGCGTTAGAGGACCGGGTCCGGGCAGCGCCCGGGGAACGGTGGAAGGGCGGGTAGGGGACTTCCGCCCCCGGGTCGGGGGTGGAGGGCCGCGGGACGCGGCAGGGCACGTACCATGGCGGCATGTCCTTCCTCCGCCGCCACCGCGCCGCCACACCCGCCGGCCCGGACTTCGACGTCCTGGCCATGGACCCGGGGGACTGGCCGGGCAATCTCGGGGCCGGGCTGCTGCCCGCGCCCGACGGCAGCTGCCAGGGTGTCTTCCTCCGCTACGACCTGTTCGGCGGACGCGGCCCCGCAATGATCATCGGAAACCTCCCCGAGGGTTCCCCCGCGCGCGACCTCTCCGAGGGCCAGGTCCCCTTCGAGGTGGCCCAGCTCCTCGACGCCCTCGAGAACGACGAGGACGTCGAGGTCACCGGTGCCGAGGACTGCCCCGTCATGCAGGGCGACAACCTCCTCATCGTCCGGAAGATCAAGCTCTCCGAGAGCCGGATCAGCTGCGTGCAGTTCGACCGCAGCGACAACGTGCTGGTCACCATCGCGAGCTGGGACCGGCCGATCACGGACGACCTCTACGCGCTGCTGAAGCCGCTCCCGGCCGAGCTCTTCCAGCAGGGCTAGTCGCCCAGCGGGGCTAGCGTTCCGGCGTCACGCGTCCGCGATGTCGTTGGCGGCCACGTAGCCGAACGTCATCGCGGGACCGATCGTCGACCCGGCCCCCGCATAGCTGTGCCCCATCACGGCCGCACTCGCGTTGCCCGCGGCCCACAGGCCCCGGATCACCGATCCGTCCGCGCGCAGCGCGCGGGCCCGTGCGTCCGTGACGATGCCGCCCTTCGTACCCAGGTCACCCGGCACGATCTTGAAGGCGTAGAACGGCGGCGCCCAGATCGGGGCCAGACAGGAGTTCGGCGTCACGCCGGGGTCCGTGTAGTAGTGGTCGTACGCGGTGTCGCCCCGCTGGAAGTCGGAGTCGGTGCCGTTCCACGCCTGTGCGTTGAAGCGGTTGAGGGTGGAGCGCAGGGCGGCCGCGGGCACTCCTATCTGGTTGGCGAGGGCGTCCCAGGTCCACGCCTTCTTCGCCGCGCCCGCCTGGTACCAGGAGTCGGGGAAGACGATCGTCGGCAGGATGTCCTTGAACAGGTACTTGTTGCGGTAGTTCTGATCCACGATCAGCCAGGCCGGGATGTGCGATCCGGTCGCGCCCCGGTCCTTCTCGTACATCACGTGCACCACATCGCTGTACGGGGCGGCCTCGTTGACGAAGCGGGCGCCCTTCGCGTTGACCATCAGGCCCCCGGGCAGGGTCCGTTCGGCGAGGCAGAAGTACGGTTCGTTCGGCAGCGGGATCGAGGGACCCCACCAGGCGTCGTCCATCAACGCCAGCGCCGCACCCGCCCGTTGGCCCGCCCGGATCCCGTCGCCCGTGTTCTCCTTCGCGCCGACCGACCACTGGGTGCCGACCGGCTGCTGCTGGTACTGGGCCCGCATCTCCGCGTTGTGCTCGAAGCCGCCCGAGCCGATGACCACGCCCTTGCGGGCCCGCACCACGCCCCGTACGCCCGCCTTCTCCACCACCACGCCCGTGACCGCGCCGCCCTCCTGGACCAGGTCGACGAGCGGGCTGTTCAGCCACACCGGGACCCCGGCCTGGATCAGACCGGCCCGCAGGCCGGCCGCCAGGGCCTGGCCCATGGTCAGCGGCTTCTGCCCGCACAGCGCGGCCGCCGTACCGCGCGCCAGGCATTCGGTGGACACCGCGAGGCCCTTGGCGTTCACCGCGGCCAGGTTGAGCCACTTGTAGTCCTGGCTGAACACCACCATTCCGGCCGGCACGGGCATGTACGCCGGGTTCAGGTGGGCCAGTTCGGCGCCGAGTATGTTCCCGTCGATCTGATCCGGCTCGATGGAGCGGCCGTTGGGGAGCCCGCCGGGGAGGTTCGGGTAGTAGTCGCTGTAGCCGTCCATGAAACGGAAGCGCAGCGGGCTGTTGGCCATCACGAAGTCCAGCATCCGGGGCCCGTTGGCGAGGAAGGCCGCCTGCCGGTCCGCGGAGGAGCCGTTGCCGACCACCGCCGACAGGTACTGCGCCGCCTTCGCCGGGGTGTCGGGCACGCCCGCGCCCAGGATCACCGAGTTGTTGGGCAGCCAGATCCCGGCACCGGACCGGGCGGCCGAGCCGCCGAAGGTCGGGGCCTTCTCGACCACGAGCACGCTCATGCCCCGCTTGGCCGCGGTGAGCGCGGCGGTCATTCCGGAGGCCCCGGAGCCGACCACGACGACGTCGTACTCGCCGATCGTGGGCTCACCGGCCGCGTGGGCGACGGCGCTCGGCAGCACGGCGGCGGCCAGCACGCCGGCCCCCGCCCCGGCGATGACCGTCCGGCGGGAGGGAAGGGCATCGCTTGGTTCGCGACTCGCTGAGGAGGCGGTTCTCGCGGTCATGGGCAGGCTCCAGCGGAGAGGGGGCGAGGGGGTGGATCCAGCATTCTGATGCTGAGTCAGAAAAGGTGTTCGGGGGATCATGTGAAGTCAAGGCATACGCGCCGGTTGCGCTCCGGGCCCGGACGTACGAAATCCCGTGCCGCACACACCGGGTGTGTGCGGCACGGGATTTCGCGGGCGACCGCGCGCAACGCGGCCGGGTCGGTGCGGCAGGGTCAGCGCGTGCCCACCGCCGCGCGGACCGCCCTGCGGGCCATGCCCGCGTCGTCGTGCAGGCGGCGCAGCAGCAGGCGCTGCTCCTCGCCCGAGGACAGGGCACCCACCGGCACTGCCTGGGTCGGCGTGGCCGCCAGCATCGAGCGCTGCACGGCCGTCTCCGACATCCGGATCTCCCGGGTCAGCACCAGCATCAGGTTGACCAGGAACGCGTCCCGGGCGGCCGGGCCGGCCGCCTGCGCCAGGCGGCTGATCTGGGCCCGTGCGGCCGGGGCGTCGCCCAGTACCGTCCACAGGGTGGCCAGGTCGTAGCCCGGCCGGTACCAGCCCGCGTGCTCCCAGTCGAGGAGGACGGGACCCGCCGGGGACAGCAGCAGGTTCGACAGCAGCGCGTCGCCGTGGTTGAACTGCCAGGGGTTGCCCGACATCTTCACGCCGTGCAGCAGCTTCTGCAGATCGCCGAAATCACGGTCGGTCAGCAGGCCCAGCTGGTAGTCCCGGGCGATTCGCCGGTCGTAGTCCAGCGGCCGCCCGAACAACTCGTCGGCGGGCCGCCAGCCGTTCACCTGGCGCACGGCTCCGAGTGCCGCCCGCAGGTCGGCCCGCGGCGGGGCCTCCACCGGATGCCGCTGGAGCGCGGCGACCCGGCCGGCCATCCGCTCGACGATCAGTACGCAGTTCTCCGGATCGGCGGCGATCAGCCGCGGCACCCGGACCTGCGGGCGGTGCCGGACGAACGTCCGGTACGTCGCTATTTCGTGCCGGTACCGCTCGCGCCACTCGGGCGAGTGATCCAGTAAAACCTTCGCGACGGCCGTCATCCGTCCGGTGGTTCCCACCAGCAGGACCGACCGGCCGCTGCGGCGCAGTACCTGGATCGGCGCGAACTCCGGACAGATGCGCTGCACGGAGGCGAGCGCCGTGCGCAACTGCGCGCCCTGGGGGCCCGACAGGTCGATTCTCCCGCTCAGCGGCTGCGATCCGGTACCCGGCATCCGCCGTGCCCGTACGACGCCCTGCGCCGAGGCCGCGGGGCGGCCGGGTTCGAGGTAGGGGCCGCCGCCCGCGGGGAGCGTGCGGTGCGGCCGGACCGGGGCGGACACGGAGGACGTGGCTGCGTACATGGCGTTACGGATCCCTTCGTGCGCCGACGAGTTGCATACGCCGCCCCGCCGGATCCCGTGCATCACCCTGGGGAGTTCCGCCGGTGACCGGGTCGGGGAGGCGCATTCCTACCTGACACCCGGGCGTGGGTGGCGGACCACATTGCGTGCCCTGGCGAACCCTGGCGAATAGTCGCTCGGCATCTGACGGGGGGTTACTGTCAACTCAGCCGAGAACCTGGGGGCTTGACGTGAGCAAAGGTCCAAACACCCGTCTGAACGACCTGTTCGGCCTGGCCGGCTGGTCCAAGGGCGAACTGGCGAGGATGGTCAACCGGCAGGCGGCCTCGATGGGTCACCACCAGCTGGCCACCGACACCTCGCGGGTGCGGCGCTGGATCGACATGGGGGAAACCCCGCGCGAACCGGTGCCCACGGTACTGGCAGCACTGTTCACCGAGCGGCTCGGTCGTGTCGTGACCATCGAGGACCTCGGGTTCGTACGACAGCGGCGCACCGCCAAACAGCAGCCGGACGGGGAGCAGGAGAACCCCGACGGAATGCCCTGGGCGCCCGAACGCACAGCCGCGGTCCTCACCGAATTCACGGGAATGGACCTCATGCTCAACCGTCGCGGTCTGATGAGCGCGGGTGCCGCGCTCACCGCCGGCTCAGCCCTCAGCAACGCCATGCACGACTGGCTCCACACCGACCCCGCCCGCGCGAAGGACGTGCAGCGCCACGGAGACGCCTTCCAGGCCGACTCCGCGGGCTACGACCGCTATGAGGCCGCGCCCATCGGCTCCCAGGAGATCGAGGCCCTGGAGCGTTCGGTGGAGGTCTTCCGCGCCTGGGACGCCTCCAGAGGCGGCGGCCTCCAGCGCAAGGCCGTGGTCGGGCAGCTCAACGAGGTGGGCGGCATGCTCGCGTACCACCACCCCGACCACCTCCAGCGCCGGCTGTGGGGGGTGGCGGCCAACCTGGCGGTCCTGGCGGGCTGGATGTCCCACGACGTGGGCCTGGAGCCCACCGCGCAGAAGTACTTCGTCATCGCCGCGCACGCGGCCCGCGAGGGCGGCGACCGGCCGCGCGCGGGGGAGGCGCTCTCCCGCGCGGCCCGTCAGATGGTCCACCTGGGCAAGCCGAACGAGGCCCTGGACCTGATGAAGCTGGCGCAGTCCGGCTCCGGCGAGCAGACCCTGCCCCGGACCCGCGCCATGCTCCACACCATCGAGGCCTGGGCGCAGGCCGCGCTCGGCAAGGGGCAGGCCATGCGCCGCACCCTGGGCGAGGCCGAGGACCTGTTCGTGTCCACCTCGGGAGACGTGCCGCCGCCGTCCTGGATGCAGCACTTCGACGAGGCCGATCTGCACGGCATGCAGGCGCTGGCGTTCCGTACCCTCGCCGACCACGATCCCTCGGCGGCGACCATCGCGCAGCAGCACGCGAAGGAGGCCCTGCGGCTCCGGGCCGACGGCCACCAGCGCTCGAAGATCTTCGACTACATCTCGATGGCCTCCGCCTGCTTCATCGCCGACGACCCGGAACAGGCCGACCGCTACGCCCGCCTGGCGCTGGTCTCGATGAACGAGACATCCTCGCACCGGACATGGGACCGGCTGCGCGAGATGTACCGGCTGAGCGGCCACTACTCCGGATTCGCCGGCATCGAGGAGCTCCGTGAGGAGATCAAGCTGGCCCTCCCGAACAGCCCCGTATCACGGCCGGTCTGAGGTGGCGCGGTCGGTACGAGACCGGTGGCCGCCGGAGTCCGAGGACGAGAAAGGCCGCGCCTTCCGGCGCGGCCTCGAGTCCCGTGAACCGCCCGCTACGAGCCGATCCGGGCCACCAGCACGCAGGCGTCGTCCTCGCGCTCGCCCTCGCCGAACTCACCGATCACCAGGCGCACACAGTCCTGCGCGGACCGGGCGGCGGAGAAGTGCGGTGCCAGCGCCAGCAGTCGTTCGGTCCCGTCGGCCTTGCTGAACTCGATGCTGCGCGGGGTCAGTCCGTCGGTGTGCAGGACGAGGACGTCGCCCACCTCCAGCCGCTCCTCGGCCTGGCCGTACGTGGCTCCGGAGGTCGCTCCCAGCAGGACGCCCTCGGGGGGCAGCAGTGAACGGCCCTGGCCGCGCCGGAACAGCAGCGGGGCGGGGTGGCCGGCCTGCGCCCAGGACAGCACCCGGCGCGCGGGATCGTAGCGGCAGCACACGGCGGATCCGAGCGCGGGCTGGACGGAGGTCTCCAGGAGCTGGTTCAGCCAGCCCATCAGCGGGCCCGGTTCGATGCCCGCCATGGCCATCCCGCGGAGGGCGCCGAGCATCATCGCCATGCCGGAGGTCGCGGTCACCCCGTGCCCGGTGAGGTCACCCACCGTCAGCATCGAACTCCCGTCCGGGAGTTCGAGCGCGTCGTACCAGTCGCCGCCGATGAGCGCGCTGGTCGCGGAGGGCAGATAGTGCGCCGCCACGTCCAGCGCCCTGGTGTTGTCGTGCGGGAACCGCAGGGAGCCGCGCCACGGGGGGAGCACGGCTTCCTGCAGCTCGACCGCCAGCCGGCGCTCGGTCTGCGCGATCTCCTGTCGGCGCTGCAGCGAGTCCCGGGACTCGCGCACCGCCCGCTGGCTCCGACGCAGTTCACTCACGTCCCGCAGCACGGCCCACATGGAGGCCGTGCAGCCGTCGGAGTCGAGTACCGGCTCGCCCCTCATGTGCAGCGTCCGGACCCGGCCGTCGGCCCGGACGATGCGGAACTCGCCGTCGATCGGCTTGCCGTCCACCAGACAGGCCGTCACCATCGCCGTCAGCAGCGGCTGGTCCTCGGCGAACAGGGTGGAGCCCAGTTCGTCGAGGGGCAGCGCGCCGGCCTCGGGGGAGCGGCCGAAGATCTGGAAGAGTTCGTCGGACCAGCTGACCTCGTCGGTCAGCAGGTTCCACTCGGCACTGCCGACCCTGGTCTGCTGGGCCTCGGCCCCCGTCTCCGGGGCGGCCTGCGGCAGCGCGGCGGACTCCGCTGCGGTGGGCGGCAGCCCTTCCTTGAGCTGGCCGAGGTGCGCGCGGAGGTCGTCGAGGTGGTGGACGGCGAGATCGCACAGCGCGCGCTGCCAGCGGCCCTGCGCGTCGTCGTCGTCGACCACGGTGTCGCGGCGGACGGCGTCGACTTCTCCGCGGAGCTGACGGGTCTGCGAGATCAGCGCGTCCACCGACCCTGGCTCTGGGGGTTGCGCGGGGCGGTCCGCGTACAAGTGGGACGGCATCTGAACTCCGATACAGGCGCGGCACGGCCAAGTCTGAGGAGGGACCGGTTCTGAAGGAAGGGGCCGGTAACGACTGTGGCACAGCCAGCGACGGCCTGTAAGGCGTTTGGCAACATCCGTGGCGGACTTGCATGAGGCATATGCCTGGGGCCTTCCGGGCCTCCTGGAGCGTGCGAACGAATCCGGTCAGCCAGTGTCCACGGGCCGGTCGTGGGGGTCCTGTTGCCCTTGCCGTTCCCGGGCCGTCGCTCCGCGATCGGTACCGGGCGGATCGCACGGGACGCGTGGTCCGGCCGGGTGCGTCCGGCGCGCACGGTGTGCCGCAGCCGCGCTCCTTCCCGGGTCCGTCCGCGTGCGCCCGCGGCCGGAAACCGGCCGTGCGGACGAGGGCGATCGATCGTACGGCCGAGGTGTACGAGGACCGCCCGCCGCAGAACCGGTGGAAGATGCCGCAGAACCCGGATCAACACGACCGGCCCGGCACCCCCCGAACGAAGGACCCCGTATTCCGCCCGAGATGTGATCCAGACTTCCCCCCGGCACCCCCGAATGGCTACTCTACGTGCCGGTAACGAGCCGGGGAGGCTCGCTGAGGCGGGCCGCGCGCAGGGTGGGGACACAACGACATGACCGGGCAGAGCCATGCGCCGACCAACGGGCAGAGCCGGCGGTCCTTCCTCACCTATCTGATCGCCGCGCCGACCCTCGCCCTGGTCACGCGCGCCGGAGCCGACCTCCTCGCCCCGCAGCCCGCGCACGCCGTGGTCCCGACGCTGCCCGCCATCGCCGATCTGGTGGACCTGGGCGACCTGTTCATCCTGGCCGGCGCCCCCACCTCGGCCCTGCTCGCGCTCGTCGTGGAGGCCGACGGAACCATCCGCTTCCGGCTGCCCCGCGAGGAGGTCGGCCAGGGGCTCACCACCGCCGTGGCGATGCTCGTCGCCGAGGAACTGGACGCCCCGCTGGCCGCCGTACGGGTCGAACTGGACGACGCGCGCCCCGAGCTGCTCTTCAACCAGCTCACCGGATCCTCCAACTCCATCCGCTCCCTCTACGGTCCGGTCCGCCAGTGCGCCGCCACCGCCCGGGCCCGGCTGGTCGCGGCCGCCGCCGTGCGCTGGAGCCTCCCGGCGTCGACCCTGACCACGGCGAACGGCGCCGTCCGCGCCCCCGACGGCCGCACCGCCACCTACGGCTCCCTCGCCGCGGCCGCCGCCGACCCCGCCCTGATCGTCCTCGGCGCCACCCCCAAGCCGACGGCGAAGCACGCCCTGGTCGGCAAGCCCACCAGCCGGATCGACGCCCGCGCCATGGTCACCGGGGCCCAGCGCTACACCCTCGACCTGGACGTGCCCGGGGCCAAGCCCTGTGTGGTCCGCCGCCCGCCCACGCTCGGCGGCAGCGTCCGCTCCGTCGCCAACCTCGCCGCCGTCCGGGCCATGCCCGGAGTCCTGCACGTGGTCACCATCGCCACCGGGGTCGCCGTCGTCGCCGAGACCTTCGGCCAGGCCCTCGACGCCAAGGCCGCGCTCCAGGTCACCTGGGGCCCGGGCCCGGCCGACCAGCTCTCGGACGCGGCTGTCCGTACGAAGCTGCGCGCCGCCACCCCGCCGCTGCTCGTGCCGCCGCTGCTCACCGCGCACGTGGACGCCGAGTTCGACTTCGCCTTCGTCAGCCACGCCCCGATGGAGACCAACTCGGCCGTCGCCGACGTGCGCGAGGACCGGGCCGAGATCTGGTCTGGGCTCAAGTCGCCGATCGTGGCCCGCGAAACGATCGCCGCCGATCTCGGCCTGCCCCTCGACAAGGTCACTGTCCACGTGGTGCAGGCGGGCGGCTCCTTCGGCCGCCGGCTGTTCTTCGACGCGGCCCTGGAAGCGGCCCGGATCTCCAAGGCCTGCCGCCGCCCGGTGCGGCTGATGTGGACCCGGGTGGACGACACCCGGCACGGTCGGATGCGCCCCGCCACCCACCACAAGATCCGGGCGACGCACCTGCTGGGCGAGGTGCTCAGCTTCGAACACCGGGTCGCCGCCGCGGAGACCGACTTCCGGCACGGACTCGGCGAGATCATCACCGCCACCGCCGCCAGCCTCCCGCTCGGCATCGGCAACGCCACCCTCGCCCAGACCCTGTTCCTCACCACGATCAAGTCCCCGTACCACTTCGGGCTCACCACCCAGGCGCTCACCGAGGTCCCGACCGGGGTCCCGACCGGGTCCTGGCGGTCGGTGTACTCGGCGAACACCCGGGGGGCCGAGGAGATCGTGGTGGACGAGCTGGCCGCCGCGACGGGCCGGGACCCGTACCAGTTCCGCCGGACCTTCCTGAAGACGGCCGCCCAGCGCGCCGTGCTCGACAAGGCGGCCACCGAAGGCGGCTGGGGCCGGGCCATGCCGGCCGGCTGCGCCCAGGGCATCGCCTTCCACGAGGAGTACAAGTCCCGGACGGCCTGCCTGGTCGAGATCGACACCAGGGATCCGGAGCACGTCCGCGTCACGAAGGCGGTCATCGCCGTCGACGTGGGCCTGCCCGTCAATCCGCGCGGTCTGGAGGCCCAGATGATCGGCGGCCTGACCGACGCGATCTCCACCACGCTGAAGGCCGGCCTGCACCTGGACAAGGGGCTCCCGCTGGAAGGCAGTTACAGCCAGTTCCACTGGGCGCAGCAGCGCGACACCCCGAAGGACGTACGCGTCTTCGTGCTCCCGGCGACCGGAACCGAGCCCGGCGGCGCCGGCGAGCTGGGCCTGCCCGCCGCCGTGGGCGCGATCGCCAACGCCTACGCCCGGGCCACCGGCACCAAGCCGCGCAGCTTCCCCCTCGACTTCGACGTCGACTTCACCCCCTACCCGCGCTAGTCCAGGAGCCGAGCCGTGCCCTCGCACACTTTCACCGTCAACGGGCAGAGCGTCACCGTGGACGCGCCCGACGATCTGCCCCTGCTGTGGGTGCTCCGCGACATGCTGAACGTGCGCGGCCCCAAATACGGCTGCGGAGTGGACGTCTGCAAGGCCTGCACCAGCCACCTCGACAGGGTGGACGTCCGCCCGTGCGTGGTGCCGGTCTCCGCCTGCGCGGGCAAGGCGGTGACCACGATCGAGGGACTGGCCGACGGCGAGGACCTGCACCCGGTGCAGGAGGCCTGGCTCGAACAGGACGTCGCCCAGTGCGGCTTCTGCCAGCCCGGCCAGATCATGGCGGCCGTCGCCCTGCTGAAGCGGACGAGCACTCCCACGGACGAGGACATCGACGCGATCGCCAACATCTGCCGCTGCGGAACGTACTTCCGCATCCGGGAGGCCATCCGGAGCGCGGCGGCGAAGATGTAGGCGGTTCACCCCGTGACACAAGGCCTATATGGGATGAATCGCCACAGTTTTGGCTGATCATGCCTGAATGAGGCGTATCAATGCGAAACGTGTGCTGGTCGGCGAACCGCTCGACACCGCGCGTCTGGGCGAGACCCTGCTGCCCAAACGGCTCGCGCTCCCGATCTTCTGCAGCGACCCGCTCTCCTCCGTGGCCTACGCCACCGAGGAGATCCTGCTGATCCTCGCCCTCGGCGGGGTCGCGCTGCTCCACCTCGCCTGGTACGCGGCCGCCGCCATCGTGTTCCTGCTCGTGGTCGTCGTCGCCTCCTACCGGCAGACCTGCTACGCCTACCCGGGCGGCGGCGGCGCCTACATCGTCAGCTCCAAGAACCTCGGTCAGACCGCCGCCCTCACCGCCGCCAGCGCCCTGCTCGTCGACTACGTCATGACGGTCGCCGTCTCCGTGGTCTCCGGGGTCTCCGCCATCACCTCCGCGATCCCCTCCCTCTCCGACCACGAAGTCCCCCTGTCGGTGGCTTTCGTGGTGCTGCTGACCCTCATGAACCTGCGCGGGGTGCGGGAATCGGGCCGGGTCTTCGCCGTCCCCACCTACGGCTTCGTCCTCGTCATCTACCTGATGTTCGCGGTGGCCGCCTACCGGCTCGCCACCGGCGACACGATCCGCGCCGAATCCGCCGAGCTGCCGATCACCGCCGAGGGCAACTACGCCGGCCTCGCGGTGGTGCTCCTCGCGCTGCGGGCCTTCGCCTCCGGCTGCACCGCGCTCACGGGCGTCGAGGCCATCAGCAACGGCGTCCCCGCCTTCCAGAAGCCGAAGAGCAAGAACGCGGCCACCACCCTCGCCGCGATGGGCGCGCTCGCCGTCACCATGTTCGCCGGGATCACCTACCTCGCCATGAACTACCAGGTGCACGTGGCGGCGGAGCCGACCGAGCTGGGGCTGGCCCCCGGAACCCCGATGTCCACCGCGCTCGCACAGATCGGCAGAGCCACCTTCGGCGACTGGCACGTCCTCTTCTACCTGCTCCAGGCCGTCACGGCCGGGGTCCTGATCCTCGCCGCGAACACCGCCTTCAACGGCTTCCCGATGCTCGCCTCGATCCTGGCCAAGGACCGGTACGTACCGCGCCAGCTCTTCAACCGCGGCGACCGGCTCGTCTACTCCAACGGCGTCGTCCTGCTGGCCCTCGCCGCCATCGGCCTGATCATCGCCTTCGACGCCCAGCTCACCCGCCTCATCCAGCTCTACATCATCGGCGTCTTCGTCTCCTTCACCCTCTCCCAGGCGGGCATGGTCAAGCACTGGAAGACGGAGCTGGCCTCCCCGGAGACCCGCAAGGAGGAGCGGATCCACATCCACCGCCGGCTCGCCATCAACGCGGTCGGCGCCGCCATGACCTCCGTGGTCCTGGTCATCGTCCTCATCACCAAGTTCACCCACGGCGCCTGGCTCGTCGTCATCGCCATGCCCGTGCTCTTCATCGGAATGAAGGGCGTGCGCCGCCACTACGACACCGTGGCCCGGGAAGTCGCCGTCGCCCCCGGGGTCAAACCCCGCAAGCCCGCCCGCCACCACGTCGTCGTCCTCGTCGCCGCCGTCCACGCCCCGACCCTCAAGGCCCTCGGCTTCGCGATGGGGCTGCGCCCCGACACCCTGACGGCCGTCTCGGTCGCCGCGGACGAGGAGGACGCGAACCGGCTGCGCGCGGCCTGGGCGGACCACGACCCGGGCATCCCGCTCAAGGTGCTGCACTCCCCGTACCGCGAGGTGGTCGGGCCCGTGCTGGCCTACGTGCAGGAACAGGCGGCCGCCGAGGGCACGGACATGCTCTCCGTGGTCATCCCCGAGTACGTGGTCGGGCACTGGTGGGAACAGCCCCTGCACAACCAGAACGCGCTGCGCCTCAAGGCCCGCCTGCTGTTCACGCCCGGGGTCGCGGTGATCGACGTGCCGTTCCTGCTGGAGTCCGCGAAGCCTGCGGAGGAGGGAGCCGGGGGGACGGGGGACCCGCAGGAACAGGCGGGGACCCGGCCGGGCGCTGGGTGACCGCCGCGTGCGCCAGCGCCAGCTCCACGACGTGGGCGGGATCGGCGAGCGAGCGACCGGTCAGCTGCTCCAGGCGGCGCAGCCGGTTCGAGACGGTGTTGCGGTGGCAGTACAGCCGCTGGGCGGCGTACGTGGTCGAGCCCCGGCAGGACAGCCAGGTGCCCAGGGTGGTCAGCAGCACCCTGCGGTCCTCCGCGGCCAGGGCCAGGACCGGACCCAGCACCACCCGACGCAGCCGGCCCGCGAGTTCCGGCTCGGCCGCGACCAGGGCCGCCGGGAGCCGCTCGTCCAGCAGGGCGGTGTGCGGACCGTCGGCCCCCGGCGCCGCCCGCAGCGCGAGGACGGCCAGCCGGCGGGCCCCGGCCAGCTCGCCCGGCGTCTCCACCACCGGGCTCACCCCGGCCCGTAAGCCGAGGGGCGCCAGCAGATCGGTCACGGAGGCGAGCGGCAGCCCGCCCAGCTCCACCAGTCCGGTCTCGCCGTCGGCGCGGATCCGCCACAGCACGCGCGGGGCGCCGGCCGGGGCCGCCCAGGCACCGTCCCCGGGATCGAGGACCACCACGGCGAACCGGCCGCGCTCCGGGAGCCCGAGCCGCCGCGCGGACTCGGCGGACCGGTCGGCCGGACCGCCGCCGTCGAACAGGGCGTCGAGCAGGGCGCCCCGCAGCTCCCGCTCGCGGTCGCCGCGTACGGCCTCGGTCCGGCGGTAGGACTCGGCCGCCGCGTCCGCCATCCGGTCGACCACGTCCCACAGCGCGGGCGCCCCGGGCAGCAGCCGGGGCAGCGCCGCCCGGTCGTGGGCGGCGACGGCCTCGGTCAGGGCCTGCCACAGCAGCCTGCCGCCGAGCCGGTAGACGCGCAGCAGGGAGTCGAGCGGCAGCCCCTGCCGGGCGCGGAGCTCGCCGTCGGCGCGGGCCTCGCCGAGCTCGGGCGGCAGGCCGCGGGCCGCACGGAGCAGACCGTCGACGGTCTGGCGGAGCAGCTGGTGGACCCGCTCGCGCAGGGCGGCCCGGCCGAGCAGGGCGACGTAGGCGGCGCAGGCCGGGTCATCGGCCGGCGACCGGTCGGCGAGCCGCTCGGCGGCCACGGCGATCCGGCGGTCCAGGTCCTCGCGTATCTCCCCGATGATCCGCTCCATGACGGGCAGGGTGGCACGTCGGAGGGGGCGCTGGGGAGGGCCTCGACGAGGCGGTGTCCGCTAGCGTGTCCGAAGCACTGCACGTGCAGTGCATATGCGGCGGTCATACCGGCAGCCACGTCCACACCGTCAGGGACCCACCCATGCGCCAGAACCCCGAGCGCCGCGCCGCGCTGCTCGACGCCGCCATCGAAGTCCTCGCCCGCGAGGGCTCACGGGGGCTGACCCTGCGCGCCGTGGACGCGGAGGCGGGGGTGCCGACCGGCACCGCCTCCAACTACTTCGCCCACCGCGCCCAGCTCCTCGTGCAGATCCTGCACCGCACCCGCGAGCGGCTGACCCCCGATCCGGCGGACCTGACGGGCCCCTTCGACACGAAGGTGCTGCTGGGCCGGCTCCTGGAGCGCATGCGGCGCGAGCGCAGCGTCCACACCGCGATGCTGGAACTGCGCCTGGAGGCCACCCGGCGGCCCGAACTCCAGGAGGCACTGGCCGGATTCCAGGGCGCCGAACTGGAGGCGAACATCGCCTGGCACCTGGAGGCGGGACTGCCGGGGGACCGGCAGGGCGTGGTCCTGATCTACCTGGCCATGCTCGGGCTGATCGTCGACGACCTGACCGTGCCCGGTCTGCTGGACCCCCACGATGTGGAGGGGCTCATCGGCACGATGGTCGAGCGCCTCCTCCCGGAAGACCCCGCGGACTGACTATCGTGCCGGTAGGGCCGGTTCCGGCAGGACCGGCGCCCCCGGCAGGACCGGCTCGCATCGCAGGGATCGCGGGAGGAACCGTGGCAATGGCGGACATCACGAGGCAGGGTGCGGGCGACGGCGCCCGCGACTGCGACGGCGGCATCCAGTGGCTGGCGGACTGGAGCGCCTGGTACGTCGGCCTCACCTTCGCCCGGGGCATCGGCCCCGAGGAACTGGCCGCCCGGCTCGGCGCCCTGCCGGACCTGCGCCCCGGGCCGCTCGGAGCCATCGACGCCTGGAGCATGGTCACCGAGACGGTGGACGGGGACGGGGTGGCCCGGGTCGGGAGCTGGGGCGGCTGGTCCTTCGCCGTGGAACACGGAGTGCCCGCCGGCGCGCAGCGCCTCGCGGAGGTCTCCCGCGCCGGGGCCGAGGCCGTGTACCTCGACCCGCAGCCCGATCACCCGCCCAAGCAGTTCGCGTACGCCCGGGACGGCGAACTGGTCTGCTGCTTCGGCATCGGCGAGGAGCACTGGCGCGGCGGCCACCGGCCCGACTTCCTCCTGCCCGAGCTGGTCGAGGCCAAGATCCTCACCCCCGACGGCTGCTACGCCCGCCCCGAGGACGAACCGTACGAGGAACGCGACCGCCTCACCCTCGCCGTACTGGAACACCGCTTCGCGCTGTCCCTGCCCCGCCGCCTCGTCGAGGAGACCCCGCTCCCCGCCTTCGTGACCTGCACGCACTAGGGCCTGTCGTCAAACTCCCGTCTGCCGCGCGACGCCTGGCACGTGCTCTCGCCGCACCGGACGGAAGCCGAGTACGTCCAGTACGCGGGCTTCCGCCCGGCACGCCGAGAGCACGCACCAGACGCCGCGCGGCCGCCCTTCGGGCGACGACGGGATTCTGACGACAGGCCCTAGGGGTACGCCCGGCCAGGTACTCCGTGCCCGCCCGGGGATGGACGGTTTTGGTCGGGGAGCGTGCGGCTTGTGACACTACGAGGGTGAACGCGACCGACTTGTTCCACCAGACGCTGCGCGAGCGGATCGCCCCGGCGCTGCGCGATGCGGGTTTCACCGGCACGGGGCTGGAGTACCGGCTCCGCGCCGCCGAACCCGACCACGCGCTGCTCGGCTTCCAGCGGAGCGCTTCGTCCGGGGCCGCCGAGTGCAGGTTCACCGTCAACCTGCGCGCGGTCCCGTACGAGGAACACGAGGCCCTGCGGCGGCTGCGGCCGGCCCTCGGGACCCGGCTCAGCGCCAACCGCGTCGGTCCCGTCGGCTGGCACTCCAGGATCGGGCACCTCCTCGGCCATCCGCACGATCACTGGTGGAGCATCACCGACGAGCGCACCGCCGCCCGCGTCGCGGACGAGGTCACGGACGCGGTGCTGCGCCACGCCGTCCCCGCCCTCTGGGGCGAGGTGACCGACCGGCCCCCGCTGCCGGGGCCCGTGGTGGATCCGGTACCCGACTGCCTGGACCCGGTGTGCCTGCGCGTGGACAGCGGTCCGTTCCCCGTCACGAGCGGAGCGGCCCCCCTGCCCGTGGACCTGGAGGGCGCCCTGGTCCTGGAGACGGGAGAACGGCGCCGGGCCTCGCCCTTCCTCACCGTCCACGACGAGCTGACCGACGCGGAGGCCCGCATCGTCATCGACGCCCCCTGGCGGCTGGAGCAGCCGCTCTTCGGCTCGGTCCGGGTCGGCATCGCCGCCGACGGCGACGTCCGGGTCTCCGCCAGCCCGGGCAGCATGCTCCCCGGCCATCCGCTGGCGCTCCTCGGCGAACTGGCCCTGTGCCGGATCAACACGGCCGAGGTCGCCGGCAACGGCTCCCTGCGGCTGACCTTCGAACGGGGCACCCCGCGCGAGGCCTGCCTCACCGTCTCCGGCGCCCCGCACGCGCTGACCGTCGGCGCGCCCTGGCACATCGAAGGCTGGACACCGGCCCGCATCTGACGGTCCGGGCCGGGGGCCGAGCATGAGTTGATCTTATGCTCGGGTTTACGCGCGTCCGCTGGTTTTGAGGCCGATGAGCGACTTTGATGGGTTTGCCAGGCCTCGTACCGGAGCAGGGGGACCACTCATGGGCACCGAACACAGCCAGAAGGACCGCGCGGGCAGCGCAGACAGCACTGACGGGGGCGTCGCCGGCGGGGGCGGCGGCACCACCACCGCGCCCACCCTCATCGGTTCCGTGCAGCGGGCCTTGCGGCTCGTGGAAGCGATGTACGCGGAGGGCGGGGCGACCGCCAAGCGCCTGTCCCGGCTCACCGGAATCCCGCTGCCCACCGTCTACCACCTGCTGCGCACCCTCAGCCACGAGGGCTACGTACAGCGCGAGGGCGGGGCCTTCCGGCTCTCGGACGATCTGCCGCTCGCGTCGTGACGGTGGGGCCGCGGGGGGCGTTTGAGGCGCACGATTCATAAGAATGATCAAAAGGGGTGGGGTTCCGGCCAAGCTGTCACGTGCCATCGCGCATGTTCCAGCGGAAAATGCCAGAACGCCCTTCCACAGTGCGGAAGTTGAGTAAGTTCCCTTCTGTCGCGCCGCACGACCGTGCACCACGCACGGTCCGGCCGGGAGGGGAGTCCGCGTGCCCGGGATCGACGAATGCCTGCTCGAAGCCATGGCCCTGCCTGGTGCCAGGGGGGCCGCGCTGGTCGATTGGAGCAGCGGCCTGGCCCTCGGCACCATCGGGGAATCACCGGTGGGGGACCACGAGACCACCGCGGCCGAGACCGCAGAGCTGGCCCGGGCGGCCGCCGAGTACGAGTCCTTCGCCCCGGACGGAACCGAGGCGCAGGACAGCGCCGGGCCGCCCGTGGAGGACCTGATCGTCACCACCCGGACCGGCTACCACGTGCTCCGTTTCGTCGAGACCAGCTTCGACAGCAGCGTGTTCCTGCACCTGTGGCTCGACCGGACCGACGGAAACCTCGCCCTCGCCCGGCACAGACTCCGGGCCCTGGCCGAGGAGCTGGTGCTGAAGTGACCGCCGTCGCCACCGTCGCCGTCTCCCCGCTGCTCACCCGGCTCGCCGCCGAGCGGGCGACCGGCGCCCTGTTCCGCGAGCGCGGCACCCTCTTCCTGGAGGACGGCCGCGTGGTGCACGCGGAGAGCCCGGCCACCCCGGGGCTCGACGTCCTGCTCACCACCGGCGGGGGCCTCACCCCCGAGCGCTGGACCGAAGCCGTGAACGAGGCCGGCGCCCGCCGCCAAGTCGCCCGCTTCCTCGTCGACAGCGGCGGGCTCGCAGGCGGCGAACTGGAGATATGCCACCTCGCCGCGATCTTCGACGCCGCCTTCTTCGCGCTCTCCCCGGGCAGCGGCCCCTCCCGCTTCCGGCGCGGGGCCACCCACTGGATCGGCTCGGTCCGCTCCGTACCGGCCGCCGCCGTCGAGCGGGAGACCTGCCGCCGCCGGGAACTGCTCGACGCGGTCTGGCCCTACCCGCTGCTGGACACCTCCCCGGTCGTGCCCCGGGCCGCCGCCCCCGGGCAGACCGTCACCGCCCGCCAGCGGATCCTGCTCGACCGTGCCGACGGGGTCCGGACACCGGCGGACCTCGCCTGGGTGCTGGGCCGGCCGGCCTTCCACACCCTGCTCGACGTACGACGCCTCGCGGCGGCCGGGCTGGTCGAAACCCCGCACGCGCCGGCGCCCGCCGCCACCGCGGAGGCGCCGCTGCCCGACTGGATGACGCAGGCGCAGTCCCCGGACGTGGCGTTGCTGCGCCGGTTACGCGACGCACTGGAGGCAAGCCTGTGAGGCTCCCGCTGCGAGCCGCCCAGCGCGGCGACCGTTCCGAGCGGCGGCAGTCCGAAAGGAGAAGGTCCGACATGAGTACGGTGCCCGCCGAAGCCGAGGCCGAGATACTCGCCGAGCTCCGCCGGCTGCGGGCCCGCGTCCCGCAGCTGGGCGGGGCCCTCGCCGCGAGCGTCGACGGCCTGGTCCTGGCCCACGACAGCGCCGCCACCGAGGCGGAATCCGTCGCGGCCCTGACCGCCGCGGCCCTGGGAGTGGCCCAGCGGCTGAGCGACTGCACCGGGCAGGGCGGGTTCCGCGAGCTGCTCGTGCGCGGAGAGGACGGCTACGTCGCCACCTACGCGGCGGGCGACGCGGCCGTGCTGACCCTGATCGCGGAGCCGCGCGTCAACGTCGGACGGCTCCACCTGGAGGCCCGCCGTTCCAGCCTGCGCATAGCGGAGCTGATCGATCACAGCCTCGGCCGCCGCGGCCCGGCGCAGGGCTCGGCGCCGGGCGCGGGCCCCGGCACCGGCCAGGGCTCCTGATCCCCTCGACCACGTACATCCGTACCGACCGCACGAAACGACCGGAACGACCGGAACGACCAGGACACAGAAAAGAAAGAGGAACCCTCATGGCCAACGTGGAGACATCGCTCAAGGAAGCCACCACCATCATCGACGGCGTGCTCGGCGCCGCCCTGGTCGACTGCAGCAGCGGTATGGCCCTCGGCACCGTCGGCGGCGGAAAGGACCTCGACCTCACGGTCGCCGCCGCGGGCAACACCGACGTGGTGCGGGCCAAGCTCCGCACGATGGAGATGCTCGGGCTGAAGGACGAGATCGAGGACGTCCTCATCACCCTCGGAACCCAGTACCACCTGATCCGGCTCATGAAGGGCCGGGGCTCGGCGGGCCTCTTCCTCTATCTCGCGCTCGACAAGACGCGGGCCAATCTCGCGATGGCCCGGCACCAGCTGAAGAAGATCGAGGCAGAGCTGGAAGTCTGATCCGATGACGGCGAGGTGGCGGGCGGCTGAACTCATTGCCGCCCGCCCCGGCGGCTTCTTGCTTATGCCCGAGATGGCCGGATTTTATCATCTCGTTACAGAGTAAGATGCTGTAATCGGCTGATCATCAATAGTGTTAGTAAGCTGGAGAACTCGAACGCCCATGCCCCCGCGCCTGAGTATCGTCGTCCCCGTCTACAACGTCGAGCTTTACCTCGACGAGTGCCTGGAGTCCATCGCAGCGCAGACATTCGACGACTTCGAAGTCGTGCTCGTCGACGACGGTTCCACCGACGGCAGCGCGGCACTCGCCCAGGCGTTCGTCGACCGCGACGACCGCTTCCGGCTGGTCCTCCAGAAGAACGCGGGACTCGGCGCGGCCCGCAACGTGGGCGCCCGCCACATCAGCCCGGGCAGCGAGTACCTGGCCTTCGTCGACAGCGACGACACCATGCCGCCGTACGCGTACCAGCGCATGATCGACGCCCTCGACGAGACCGGCTCCGACTTCGCGGCCGGCAACGTCAAGCGCTTCCGCTCCGTCGGCATGCAGCAGTCCTGGGGCCACCGCGTCGCCTTCGCCGCGACCCGGCTGAAGACCCACATCTCCAAGTTCCCGGCGCTGGTCACCGACCGCACCGCGTGGAACAAGGTCTACCGGCGCAGCTTCTGGGACGAGCACGCCTTCCAGTACCCGGAAGGCATCCTCTACGAGGACGCCCCCGTCTCCATCCCCGCGCACTACTTCGCCAAGAGCGTCGACGTCATCGGCGAGTGCGTCTACCACTGGCGCGTCCGCGAAACCGGCGAGCGCTCCATCACCCAGCGCTCCACCGACCCGGTCTCGGTCATCGACCGCGTGACCTCCGTCCGCCTGGTCCGCGAGGCGCTCCAGAGCAAGCAGGGCGCCGCCTACACCCGCTACCTGCGCGACTACGACCGCAACGTGCTGAGCGAGGAACTCCCGCTCATCTACAAGTACGTTCCCGAGGCCGGCGCCGAGTTCCGCGCCGCCTTCGCCAAGGAGGCCGGCGGCCTGGTCCGGGAGATCGGCCCCGGGCTGTGGCCCGACCTGACGGTCGCCGACCGGCTCAAGGCCTACCTCGCCGGGGAGGGCCGGATCGAGGAGTTCGTGGCCCTCGTCCGGCACCAGCGGGACTTCACCTACAGCGTGCCGGTCAAGGGACTCGCCCGCCCGCAGGCCGACTACCCGTTCCTCAAGGCACCGGTACCCGCCAAGGTCCTCACCCTCGGCCCGCGCGAACGCCGCGTCGTCAGCCGCGTCGAGCAGGCCCACTGGGCCGACGGCAAGCTGCTGCTGCGCGGCTACGCCCTCCCCGGACACCTGGGCGCCGAGAGCCGCCTCGGCTCGCGCAAGATGCTGGTCTTCCGCGAGAACGGCAAGCGCCGCCGGACCGTCCTCACCACCCGTACGGTCGCCTCCCCGATGGCCACCGTGAACTCCCCGCACCTCGCCCTGCGCCACGCCGACTGGGCCGGCTTCACCGCCGTGATCGACCCCACCGCCTTCCAGACGGGCGGGAAGTGGAACGAAGGCGTGTGGAGCACCTCCGTCGCCGTCACCGGCGCCGGCGGACTGCACCGCGCCCGGCTCAAGGGCGGCGAGCACGACAGCGGACAGAACCCGCCCGCCCACTGGGTCGCCCCGGACGTGCGGATCGTCCCCAGCGTCGCCGGGACCTTCAGCGTCCAGGTGGAGATCGTCCGCGCCCGCGCCCTGGACGTCCGCCCGGCCGGTGACGACGCCGTCGAGGTGGCCGGCGAGCTCGCCGCCGAAGTCGGCGCCGGAGCCTCCCTGCGCGCCGTGCACGTCTCCACCCGCACCGCGCTCACCTTCCCGCTGGAGACCGCCCCCGCCGTCACCGGCGGCCGGATCCCCTTCACCGTGCGCGTGCCGCTGGCCGATCTGGCCGCCGTCCCGGACGCCCCCGTCGTGCCCGGCGAGTGGACCCCGGAACCATGGAGCCTGTCCGTGACCGGCGCCGACGGCGCCGAGCACCGGCTGGCGCACGACGAGCGCGCCGGCTTCGCCGGACTGGTCCTCGCGCTGCCCGGGGAAGAGCCCGGCCGGACCCTCTTCGCCAAGCGCGGCACCACCGGACACCTGACCTTCTCGGTCCAGGTCTCCCCGCCGCTGGTCGACACCGTCGAGGCCAAGGACGGCGCGCTCACGCTCCGGGGCCGGTTCGTCGCCCCCCTGGACGAGCCCTACGAGCTGGTCCTGCACGACCCGACCGGCCAGGAGTTCAGCTACCCCGTCACCCGCGACGGCGACACCTTCGAAGCCTCCTTCGAGCCGGTGCTCCCCGAGAGCCGGGCCGGCCGCACCCCGCTGCCGCAGGGCCGCTGGTGGCCCACGCTGCGCCCGGTCTCCCAGGGCGGGGCCACCGCCGGCCTGCTCGGCGTCGACCGCGGCGCCCCGCTGCAGTTCGCCCCGACCGCCCTGCACGCGGGACCCCACGCCGTCACGGCCCGGGGCCGCCGGATACGGGTCGAATCCCGCCTCTACGACCGCGTCGCACTGGTCGCCGATCCGATGATCAGCCCGCACGACCGCTCGCGCTACGCGCAGCGGATCGCGCGCGACGTGACGTACCCGGCGCAGAGCGCCCTCCCGGTCAAGGACGTCGTGGTCTACGACGCCTTCCAGGGGCACAGCGCCGGTGACTCGCCGCGCGCCATCCACGAGGAACTCCTGCGGCGCGGCGAGAAGCTGGAACACGTCTGGCTGGTGCGCGACGGCCGGGCCGAGGTCCCGGAGACCGCCCGCGCGGTCCAGTACGACAGCCTCGAATCCTGGGACGTGCTCGCGCGGGCCCGGTACTACGTGGTCAACGACAGCGTGCCGCGAGCCTTCCGCCGGCGTCCCGGCCAGACCGTCGTGCAGACGTGGCACGGTACGCCGCTGAAGCAGATCGGCCACGACTTCATGCACGACTACTACACCAGCCCCGAGGTGCTGGACGCGCTGGAGCACGACAGCGCGCAGTGGTCGCTGCTCGCCTCCCCGGGCTCGTACGCCACCCCGGTCCTGAAGCGGGCGCTCGGCTACGGCGGCGAGGTCATCGAGTCCGGCAGCCCGCGCACGGACGCGCTGGTGCGGCCCGACGCGGAGCGGGTCGCGGAGGTCCGCCGGCGGCTCGGCCTGCCGGAGGGCAAGAAGGTCGTGCTGTACATGCCCACGTGGCGGGAGAACCGCCTGGGCTGGACGGTCACCTCCGGCTACAAGCTCGACCTGCAGATCGACCTGGACGCGGCCCGCCGGGAGCTCGGCGAGGACCACGTCCTGCTGATCCGCGGCCACCACAAGGTCACCGAGCAGGTGCGCGAAGGAGTCCGCGACGGGTTCGTCGTCGACGTGTCGCGCTGGCCCGACGCCACCGACCTGCTGCTCGTCGCCGACGTGCTGATCTCGGACTACTCCTCCGCGATCTTCGACTTCGCGCACACCGACCGGCCGGTCCTGCTCTTCGCGTACGACCTGGAGCACTACCGGGACACGCTGCGCGGGTTCACCTTCGACCTGGAGAAGAAGGCCCCGGGCCCGCTCCTCAGGGACTCGGCGAGCCTGATCGAGGCCGTGCGGAACGTGGACGCGGTGGGCGCGGAGTACGCGCAGGCCCGTGCGGCGTTCCGGGAGGAGTTCTGCGACCTGGACGACGGTCAGGCGGCCCGCCGGATCGTCGACCGCATGCTCGAGATGTAACCCGCTGGAGTGCATTCCAGACTGGATACGGACCGGTCCCGGCCCCACCGATGAGTTTCGGGGCCGGGACCGGTCTGTATGTGCGGGACGGATTCCCCCACCCGCACACTCTGGAGGCAGTCATGGCGAGCAACCCCTTCACCACGTGTCTGTGGTTCGACGGCGCGGCGGAGGCCGCCGCCGACTACTACCTGTCGGTGTTCAAGGACGGCAAGCGCGGCCGCGTCGGCCTCTACCCCGAGGGGAGCCCCGGCGTCGCGGGCGAGGTCATGGTCGTCGAGTTCGAGATCAACGGCCAGAGGTTCGTCGGCCTCAACGGCGGCCCGCAGTTCCCCTTCACCGAGGCCGTCTCCTTCCAGATCCACTGCGCCGACGACGCCGAGGCCGACTACTACTACGAGGCGCTGACCGGCGACGGCGGCCAGGAATCCGCCTGCGGCTGGGTCAAGGACAAGTTCGGGCTGTCCTGGCAGGTCATCCCGGCCGGGGCCATCGAGCTGATCTCCGACCCCGACCCGGGGCGGGCCGCGCGGGCCACGGCCGCGATGATGAAGATGAAGAAGCTCGACGTGGCGGAGATGCGGCGGGCGGCCGACGCCGGCTGAGGCGTCAGAGGAACACGTCCTCCGAGGCGATCCGCGCCAGCAGGGCGGGCAGAGCCGTCCCGATGGGCTCGCGGATCACCTCGTCGGCGAGGGGGTCGTACGGGGTCTCCTCCGCGTTCACGATGATCAGGCGGGCCCCCGCCTCCGCGGCCATCCCGGCCAGCGAGGCCGCGGGCTGCACCTGGAGCGTCGAGCCCACGGCCACGAAGACCTGGCACCCCTTGGCGATCGCCACGGCCCCGGCGAGCACCTCGGGGTCCAGCCGCTCCCCGAACATCACGGTCGCCGCCTTCAGGATCCCGCCGCACGCGAGGCAGGCCGGATCCGGCTCCCCGGCGGCGATCCGGGCCAGCGCCTCGTCCATGTCGGTACGGGCACCACAGACCGTGCACACCACGGCCCGCGCCGTGCCGTGCAGTTCGAACACCTTCCGCGCGGAGGTCCCGGCGAGCTGGTGCAGCCCGTCCACGTTCTGCGTGATCACCCGCAGCGGGATCCCGGCACGCTCCAGATCGGCGACGGCGAGGTGCGCGGCGTTCGGCCGCGCCCCCAGGGCCCCGATCTCGGCGCGCATCAGCCAGGACCGGCGCCGGATCTCCGGATCGGCCATGTAGGAGGCGTAGGTCACGAGCTTCTCGGCGTCGGGCTCCCGGCGCCACAACCCCTGAGGCCCCCGGTAGTCGGGAATCCCCGAATCGGTGGACATCCCGGCCCCACTGAACACTGCGACGAGCGGCTTTCCCATGGGGCCGACTCTAGGCAGCCCGGGTGATGATCTCCACGGGGTTTCGGCTAGCTTGCACAGTCCGCGCCCACGCCCCCGTCGGCATCGAGCAGTTCCTGAAGGCGGGGGACCGCGCATCGGGAAGCGCCGCAGCCGCAACCGGGGGCGGGGCACGAGGGACTCGACGTAGTGCAGGAACGAGTTCCGGTTGTGACCAGGGACCGCAGTGCCTCCGGTACGGCACCCAGTGCACGAGTGACCGGCATGCCCGCGTGGAACAGCGGCACCGCGGCCCGGTGTGCCACGACCGCCGCGTCCGGCGGGCCCACGTGCTCCGGTTCGGGATCGGCCACCTCCCAGGTGAACGCCGGGACGGCCACCGTCCCGGCCGGACCCACGGCCTCGCGCAGACTCGCCACCACCGTCGCGGCGCCCCCGTCCACCCGTCCGAGCGCGGACAGCGAGGCGTGCACCATCAACGTCATGCCCTCGCAGACCCCGGCCTCCCGCCAGCCGGCGACCAGCTCACCCATCCCGAGCACGAACGCCCTCCCGCTCCCCGGCCGGCTCCGATTGCGGCAAGTCGGCCTTCCGGTTCCTGTGGCGATCACATCATTGCGCCGGGCCGCCGGTGCATCCGGGGCTCGTGTTCCGCGCGGACGTCCGTAGGGTGGCGGCATGCAGACCACCGTCCTGTACTGCTCCGATCCGCTGAACGGGCGCCGTCCCGACGCCCACTTCGCCGAGGAGGCCCGCGCGGTGCGCGCCGTCGGGGGCGGCGTCGTGCTCATCGACCACGACGCGCTGCTCGCCGGGGACGCCGGCCGGGCCGTGGCCGGGGTGCCCGCCGGGGCGGGGCCGCTCTGGTACCGGGGCTGGATGATTCCGGCGGCCCGGTACGCCGAACTCGATGCGGCCCTGCGCGAGCGCGGCGCCGGACTCCGGGTCACCCCGGACGCGTACCGCCGCGCCCACGAACTCCCCGGCTGGTACGAGGCGTTCGCCGGGCTTACCCCGCCCAGCCGCTGGCTGGCGACACCCCCGGGGAAGACCCCGGAGCCGGCCCGTCTCGCGGACGCCGCCGCGGCCCTGCCGTCCCGCGCGGGCATCGTCAAGGACTACGTCAAGTCCCGCAAACACGAGTGGGCCGAGGCCTGCCACCTCCCCGACCTCGCGGACCGGACCGCCGTCCACCGCGTGGTGAACCGGTTCGTGGAACTCCAGGGCGAGGATCTGGCCGGCGGGGTGGTGCTGCGCGCCTTCGAGACGTTCACGGCGACCGAGGGCGTGGCCACCGAGGTGCGCGTCTGGTGGCGCGACGGCGACCCCCGGCTGGTCACCGCCCACCCCGACAGCCCGTACGCCGAGGCCGCGGCGCCGGACCTCGGGCCGGTGCGGGCCGCCGTCGCGGAGCTCGGCTGCGCCTTCGTCACCACGGACCTCGCACTGCGCGCGGACGGGGTCTGGCGGGTCGTGGAGGTGGGCGACGGGCAGGTGAGCGATCTGCACCGGGAGGCCGATCGCGCGGCGTTCGTCCGTCTCCTGACGGGCGGTTGAGCCCACGCGGACCGCAGTGGTGGATCTGGTACAACAGCGGACATGACGGGACTCGCTGGATTCGAGATCAACGGCGCGAGCGCCGCCGACATGGCGCTGCTCCGGGACTGGGCCGATGAGGAGGGCTGGAACCCCGGGGACTCCGACCGGTTCGCGTTCGCGGTCGCCGATCCGGGCGGATTCCTCGTCGGGCGGCTCCGTGGGGAGCCCGTCGCCTGCATCTCGGCGGTCCGCTACGGCGCCGGATTCGGCTTCATCGGCTTCTACATCGCCCGCCCCGACGTGCGCGGGCAGGGGTACGGGATCCGGTTGTGGAAGGCCGGGATGGAGCGGCTCGACGGGCGGCTCGTCGGGCTGGACGGAGTGGTCGAGCAGCAGCACAACTACCGCAAGTCCGGCTTCCGCTCGGCCTGGAACAACGTCCGTTACGAGGGGGTGCCGCGGGCGTCCGGGGACCTCCCGCAGGAGCCGGCGCCCGGGGTGCGGATCGTGGACGCGGCCACCCTGCCCTTCGGGCAACTCGCCGCGTACGACCGGAGGTTCTTCCCCACGCCGCGCGACGCCTTCCTCTCCGCCTGGGTCGCGCTGCCCGGCCGCATCGCCGTCGCCGCCGTCCGGGACGGCCGGGTCGAGGGGCTGGGAGTGGTCCGGCCGAGCAGCGGCGCCGCGCGCCTCGGCCCGCTCTACGCCGCCGACCCGGCCGTCGCCGCCGCCCTCCTGCTCCGGCTCGCGGAACGGACCCCCGACGGCAAGGTCGCCGTGGACGTGCCGGACGCCCATCCGCGAGCCGCCGCCCTGCTGGGCGGACTGGGCCTGGCCCCGACGTTCGAGACCGCCCGGATGTACACCGGCCAGGAACCGGACCTCGACCTGACCGGCATCTACGGGGTCACCAGCCTGGAGCTGGGCTGACTCAGATGGTGAAGGCCGCGCCGGTGCTGTTCCACAGCGCGCACGGGTTCGCGTAGGTGTAGCTGTAGCTCATCCGGCGGCCCTGCCACACGCCTTCGGCGGTGACGGTCAGCGGGCTCCACTCCCGGGTACACGCCGCGTCGGGGCGCGGCTCGGCGAGTGCGTCCAGGTCGGGGGCGTGGGCCTGTAACTCGGCGCAGGCGGCTTCCGGGTCCGGGTGGGTTCCGCCGGGCCGGGGCGCGCAGACCAGGGTGACCGCGCGCAGCACCGTACCGCCCACCGCGTCCTCGCCGTCGGTCACGCTCAGGACGAGCGCGGACGGGGCGTACAGGCTTTCGCCGCCGGCGGGTGCGGCTCCGGCGGCGCCCGAGCCGGCCAGGGCGGTGAGGGCGGTGAGCCCCATGGCGGCGGACGACAGTCCCAGGGTCCTGGTGACGGATCGCATGTCGAACACTCCTCGCGTCGTTGTGTCGGATAACGGACGCGAGTCTTGCCCATGCGGAACCGGAACGCCCGTTCGCACCGCTACTTCTCGTCACGCAGCGCGCACGCATGACCGCAGACCGCAGCGGTCCGGGGCGCCTGACCTGTGGGGGAGCGGTGGGTGGAATCGGCCCGAACCGCCCGGGTCAGCTCGCGGCGAGCCGGGGGGCGTACGTGTCGAGGAGGCGGGTCCGGGTCTGGTGCAGCCGCAGCGCGAGGACCCGCCCGACCCAGTGGCCGAGGGCGGACCCGAAGGCCGGATCGGCGTCCATGAGCATCCGTACGGTCGTGGCGTCGAACTCGTACGCGCGGACGGGCGTCATGGCCTCGGCGCCCAGCTGCCACACGTACGGCGGGAACAGCCACGACCAGCCGACCAGCTCTCCCGGGCCCAGGCTCTCGATGGGGGTGGGCCGGCGGCCCGGAACCGGGATCTCCAGGGTCACCGTGCCGGAGCGCACGATCCAGAAGGAATCCGCCCGGCTGCCCTCGTCGAAGATCCGCGCGCCCTCGGGGAAATTGACCTCACGGGCGTGGGACATCAGCCGTCCGCGGTACTCGGTCGACAGGACGGCAGCGATCCGGATGGGGGAAGGTGTGCTCACGACGGCCTCCGATCGGGACCCCCCGCTCCCCCCAGTGTCGCCCACGCCGGGCCGAATCCGAGGTGTCCACCTCCGGAGAATTGTCCGATTTTCGGCGATGCAAACCCGGAGGTGCTCCGCGGCTGCTCCGCGGTCATTCCTCGGCACCGGCCTCCAGGCAGGCCAGCTCCATGGCGTCGAGGACGGCCTCGTGGCTGCGCCCGCTCAGTTCGGAGACGTTCTCGATCTGTGCCGTCGCCCAAGCCGCCAGGGTCATCACCAGCACGCGGAGCCCGTCGGTCCCGTACTCGGCGAGTACCTCGTCGGCGGTGTTCATCGCCTCCTCGGGCACCTGTTCCGGTGGTTCCAGCCCGGCCAGGCCGCGGAGCAGGGTCAGGGTGCGGCGGGAGATCTCGGGGGTCATCCTGGCCAGCCGCGTGTCTTCTTCGTCGCTCATCCCGCTCCGCCCCTCCGGTCCCGCGCCCGCGCCCGCGTACGTCCCCGGGCGTGCGCTTCTGCCCGTGCCTGTGCCGTCCCCCCAGGGCACCGTAGAGGGGCGCGGGCCCGGGTGGGGCGGCAATCGCCAGAACGGGCCCGGCGTCCCATGTTCCGGACGGATGGGCGGGTGCGCGCCCGCGGTGTCGTCGGCGCGGGCCGTCCCGTCGCAGTCCGTGGCGGCGAGCCGGAAGCCGGCCTGGGGTGTCCGGACCGGTGCGATATGGGATCCGATGGGTCAAGTGCGGTGAAAGGAGCCGAGGTTCCTTCTGGGGGCCCGTGGGCGCGGCCGTGGACGTCCGTACGATAGCTTCCGGCCATTCCGTTTTTCACGGTCCGTCAATCCGGTCCGTCATTCCGCATTCCATATCGAACTGGGGGGTTCATGCGTAGATCCAGAGGGCTGGCAGCCGCTCTCACCCTGGCCCTGGCCGGCACCTGCACGGCCATGGGCCTCGGCCTCGTGGAAGAGGCCGCGGCCATCACGCCGCCGGTGGCCTTCACCGCCGACGAACTGCCCACCTGGCAGGTCAACGGCGTCGTCTGGGCCCTCGCCGAGGCGGGCGACCAGGTCTTCGTCGGCGGCACCTTCTCGGCGGTTCGCCCGCCGGACGGCGCCGCCGGGACCGAGCAGGAGGCGGTGAACTTCGCGACGCTCGACGCCGCGACGGGCGCCCCGACCGCCTGCAAGCTGTCCTTCACCGTGGGTTCCGGTACCGCCACCGTCCGCGCGCTCGCCCTGTCACCGGACAAGGCGACCCTGTACGCCGGCGGCTACTTCGGAGCCGTCAACGGCACCCCGGTTTCCAGCCTCGCCGCCATCGACGTGGCGAGCTGCACCGTGAAGACCGACTTCCGGCCCGCCTTCGCGGCCACCGTCCGGGCCCTCGCCGTCACCGGCGACACCGTGTACGCGGGCGGCGACTTCCTCACCGTCGCGGGCCAGACCCGCGAGCGGTTCGCAGCGGTCGCCGCGGCCGACGGCGCGCTCAAGCCGTTCACCGCGAACGCCGACGAGCCGGGCCGGGCCGTCGAACTCACCCCGGACGGGCAGCACGTGCTCCTGGGCGGTGACTTCTTCACCGTGGGCGGTACGAACAGCCACGCCCTCGCCGTCGTCGACGCGACGAGCGGCGCCGTCACCAAGGCCTACCCGGGGTTCATCGAGACCAACTCCGTGGTCAAGGACATCGCCACCGACGCGACCGGCTTCTACACCGGCAACGAGGGAACGGGCGGAGGCGTCTTCGACGGCCGGATCGCCCTGAACCTGAGCGACTTCGGCCAGCGCTGGCGCGACACCTGCCTCGGGGCGACCCAGGCCGTGCTCCCGTACCAGGACGTGCTCTACAGCGCCTCGCACGCACACGACTGCTCGGGCATCGGCGAGTTCCCGGACGGGCAGCGCCACCACCTGCTCGCGCAGCCGACCACCGCGACCGGCAAGCTGGGCTGGGCTCCCGACACCAACGACGGCATCGGCGAGGGCATCGGCCCGCGCGCGATGGCGGTCGGCGCCAAGGGCGGAGTCCAGTACCTCTGGGTCGGCGGCGAGTTCACCACCGTCAACGGTGCGGCGCAGCAGAGCCTGACGCGCTTCGCCTCCACCGGGGACACGGGCGCGCCCAGCGTCCCGGTGACGAGCGCCGTGAGCTTCAAGCCCGGTG
Source organism: Streptomyces stoeckheimensis (assembly GCF_045822005.1). NCBI lineage: Bacteria > Bacillati > Actinomycetota > Actinomycetes > Kitasatosporales > Streptomycetaceae > Streptomyces > Streptomyces stoeckheimensis. Next base: position 7,983,069 of record NZ_CP169550.1, read on the forward strand.
AGGTGCAGGTGCGCTGGCGCACCAGCCTCGACCTGGACGACAGCAGGCTCACGTACAAGGTCTACCGCAACGGTTCGGCCACGCCGATCGCCACGGTCGAGGCGGACTCGCTGTTCTTCCGCCGCCCGCAGGCCTCCTGGACCGACACCACCGTGACCGCGGGGCAGTCCTACACCTACCGGGTGACCGCCACCGACGCGGCCGGCAACACCAGCGCGCTGTCGGCGACGGCGAGCGTGACGGTGCCGGCCTCGGCCGACGCGTACCCCAGCGCGGTCCGTACGGACGGCGCCCAGCTGTTCTGGCGCTACGACGAGTCGGCCCTGCCCTTCGTCGCGGACTCCTCGGACGGCAACCAGAGCGGTGTGCACCTGAACGCCCCCGCCCTGCGCCAGACGCCCGGTGCGGTCACGGGCGCGAGCACGGCCATCGGCTTCAACGGCACGGACACCCAGGTGTACGGGGACCGGCGCCAGAACGTCGGCTCCACCTACAGCATCGAGACCTGGTTCAAGACGAACACCACCACGGGCGGCAAGCTCATCGGGTTCGGCAACAACCAGGCCCGCGGCAGCAGTCAGTACGACAAGCACATCTACATGACCAATGACGGCCGGCTCGTCTACGGCGTCTACAGCGGCGGGACCCACACCGTCACGACCGCCGCCGCGTACAACGACAACCAGTGGCACCACGTCGTCGCGACCCAGGGTCCGGGCGGCATGACCCTGTACGTGGACGGCGCCCAGAAGGGCACGCTGGGCTTCACCGCGCACGAGAACTTCGCCGGTTACTGGCACGTGGGCGGCGACAGCCTCGGCGGCTGGCCGGACCGTCCGGTCAGCGAGTACTGGGCGGGCCAGCTGGACGAGACCGCCGTCTACCCGACGGTCCTGAGTGCGGCCCAGGTGCAGAACCACCACACCTTGGCCTCCGCCCCGGCCGACTCGGTCGTCGAGGTCCAGGCCGCGGAGGACACCTACGCCAACGCGGGCGCCCCGAGCACCAATTACGGGACGTCCGGCTCGCTCGCGGTCCGCGGAACCTCGTTCTACGCGAGCTACCTGCGGTTCAACCTGCCCGCCGCACCCGCCGGCACGGTGCTCAAGTCGGCCACGCTGAGTGTGAAGACCAGCACCATGGCCGGCGCCGGTACGACGGACACGGTGTCCGTGCTCCCGGTCACCGGCTCCTGGACGGAGGCCGGAACCACGTACGCCAACCGCCCGGCACTCGGCAGCCCGGCGCTCGGCAGCTTCGCGGGCGTCCCGGACGGCTCGGCCGTCCAGACGACCGGCCTGGACAAGGCCACCGTCGCCGGAGCACTCGGCAGCGCGTACAGCCTGGCGCTGAGCAGCGCCGGGACGGACGCCCTGTGGCTGTGGTCCTCGGAGGCCGCGGCCAACGAGGGTGGCCCGAAGCTGACGCTCACCTTCGGCGCGCCGTAGCGGGAGCGGATTTCGCACGCGGCGGCCGGGGCGGTTCCCACGCCCCGGCCGCCGCTGTGTTTCCCTACGCCCGACCGGCGTGGTGGACGTGCGCCAGGATCTGCCGGAGCAGGGCGTCGACGTGTGCGTCGTGGAGTTCGTAGATCACGCTGCGCCCGTCGCGGCGGCCGGTCACCAGGTCGAGGTGGCGCAGGAGCCGCAGATGGTTCGAGACGGTGGGCTGGCCGAGGTCGAGTGCCTCGGCCAGCTCGCCGACCGAGCAGGGGGCGTGCAGCAGGCGGGCGAGGATGCGGATCCGGGCCGGGGAGGCCAGGCCCTGCAGGACCTCGGCCACGGCGGCGGCGTCCGGTTCGGTGAGCGGTTCCGGTTCCATGCCGGCCACTTTAGATCAGTACATCAGGATCTCCCCAGGTTCATATATTTCAACATGCTGATATGTTGATGTCATGACTGAAGCTGAGAACGCGACCACGAGCGGTGGTGCGACCACCCACCGCCACGGATTCCTGGGCGAGCGCGCGGAGCTGGTCAGCGCCCTGCTCGCCCTCACCGTCTACCTCGCGGGCCTGACCCTCCAGCTCACCGGCCACGGAGGCCCCGTACCTAGGGCCCTCTTCCTCGCGGCGTACGCCTTCGGCGGGTTCTTCACCCTCCGCGAGGCCCTCCTCGCCGTACGCGGCGGCCGCTTCCAGGTCGACTTCCTCATGCTCGTCGCCGCGGCCGGCGCCGCCGCGATCGGGCGCTGGGAGGAGGGCGCCGTCCTGCTCGTCCTGTTCAGCCTGGGCCACGCCCTGGAGGGCTACGCCATGGGCCGGGCCCGCCGCTCCATCGAAGCGCTCGGCGCGCTGGCCCCGCGTACCGCCCTGGTGCGCCGGGGCACGGGGGCGCCGGTGGAGGTCCCGGTCGAGGAGCTGGCCGTCGGGGACACCGTCGTCGTCCGCCCCCACACCCGGGTTCCGGCCGACGGCTTCGTCGCCGCCGGCACCGGCAGCGTCGACCAGTCGCCCATCACAGGCGAGAGCGTCCCCGCGGACAAGGTCCCCGTCGCCGACCGGGCCGCCGCCCTCGCCGACCCGGGCGCGGCCGGTCCGGAAAGCCGCGTCTACGCCGGCACGGTCAACGGATCCGGCGCCCTCGACATCGCCGTCACCCGCCTCGCCGGGGAAAACACCCTGGCCAGGGTCGTCAAGCTGGTCCAGGACGCCGAGGAGCGCACCTCGCCGACCCAGCGGTTCACCGAGCGGTTCACGAAGTTCTTCGTACCGGGCGTCCTCGTACTCGTCGCCGTACTGCTCGCCGCCGGGGCGCTCACCGGCGAGCCCTTCGCCGACACCTTCTACCGCGCCATGGCCGTCCTCGTCGCCGCCAGCCCCTGCGCCCTGGCCATCGCCACCCCGGCCGCCGTGCTCAGCGCCGTGGGCCGGGCGGCGCGCGGGGGAGTCCTGGTCAAGGGCGGGGCGCCGCTGGAGGAGTTCGGCCGGCTGCGGACCATCGCCTTCGACAAGACCGGCACCCTGACCGAGGGCCGGCCCCGCCTCACCGAGATCGAGCCCGTCCACGCCGCCGGGCGCGAGGAGCTGCTGCGCACCGCCGTCGCCGTGCAGCGCCTCAGCGACCATCCCCTCGCACAGGCCGTGGTCCGCGACGGCGCGGGACTCGTGCGGGCGGCTGCCGTTTCCGAGGCCGTCGTCTCCGAGGCCTTCGTGGCTGAAGCCGTCGTCTCCGAAGTCGCCGTCGCTGAAGCAGCCGTCTCCGAAGCCGCCCCGTCCGAGGCCAGGAACCTGCGCGCCCTCGTCGGCCTCGGGATCGTCGCCGAGCTCGACGGGGAGGCCGTCCACATCGGCAGCCTCGCCTACGCGGACACCCTCGCGGGCCCGCCCGTACCGGCCCGGCTCCGCGACCGTACGGAGGAACTCGCCCGGACCGGCCGCACCACCATGCTGGTCCGCCGCGGCGACCGCTGGCTCGGCACGCTCGGCCTGATGGACGCCCCGCGCCCCGAGGCCGCCGCGGCGGTGGCCGCCCTGCGCGGGCTCGGCGTGCAGCGGACCGTGATGTTGTCCGGCGACGACCAGCGGGTGGCCGACGCGGTGGGCCGCGCGGTCGGCATGGACGAGGTCCGGGGCGGCCTGCTGCCCGAGGACAAGGTCGCCGAGGTGGCCCGGCTGCGCCGCACGGCCCGTACGGCGATGATCGGCGACGGCGTGAACGACGCCCCGGCCATGGCCGGAGCCACCGTCGGCGTGGCGATGGGCGCGGCCGGCTCGGCCGTGGCACTGGAGACGGCGGACATCGCGCTGATGTCCGACGACCTGCGCCGGCTCCCCTTCATCACCGGCCTCAGCCGCCGCGCGAGCCGCGTCATCCGCCAGAACCTCTGGCTGAGCCTCGGCATCGTCGCGGTGCTCGTCCCGGCCACCGCCCTGGGGCTCGGCATCGGCCCGGCGGTCCTGGTCCACGAGGGTTCCACCCTCGTGGTCGTCGCCAACGCGCTGCGCCTCCTGCGCTACGCCGACTGAGCCGCGGCTGCGTCCGTGAACGCGTAGTCGAAGGCGTACTCCACCGAGGTGTCGCCGTAGCGGTGGGCGAACGAGCCGGAGCCCCCGAGGCCGGTCAGGCCGCCGGTGCCCGAGCCGGGGACCACGGTGAAGGTGCAGTGGGTGCCGGTGGCGTCGAAGGTGCCGCGTTCCTCCAGGACGAAGGCGCCTTCGCGGCCGTCGACGGTACCGGTGACCAGCTCCATGCCGGTGAAGGTGCCGGTGGTGTCCCCCGTGTAGGCCACGGTGTAGGCGCAGGTGGTCGCGGGTGCGGTGAGGGCGCCGGCGAAGGCGTTGGTGACCGTGGCACGGGCCAGGCGGGGGAAGACGCCTTCCGGGCCGACCGGGTGCTCCTCCCAGTCCTTGAAGGTGAAACCGTTGGTCGTGGTCGTGGTCGTGGGCACGGGGGCCTCCTGCTGGTGCGGGCGGGTTCGGCGTTCGGCGGGCTGTCGGCCCGTCTGTGCACAGCCTGGACCGCGTACCTGACATCTCCTGTCAGGTATGCCGGACAATGACCGCATGCGCGCCGACCGGCTCCTCTCTCTCCTCCTGCTGCTCCAGAACCGCGGCCGGATGACCGCCCCCGAGCTCGCCGCCGAACTGGAGGTCTCCGTCCGCACCGTGTACCGGGACGTCGAGGCGCTCGGAGCCTCCGGGATCCCCGTCCACGCGGACCGCGGGCCGGCCGGCGGATTCCGCCTGGTCGACGGTTACCGGACCCGGCTCACCGGCCTCACCGACGTCCAGGCCGGCTCCCTGTTCCTCGCCGGCGCCCCCGGCCCCGCCCGGGACCTCGGCCTCGGCGCGGACCTCACCGCCGCGCAGCTGAAACTCGAGGCCGCCCTCCCCGCCGAACTCGCCGACCGGGCCCGCCGGATACAGCAGCGCTTCCACCTCGACGCGCCCGCGTGGTTCCGGGACGCCGACCCCGTACCGCACCTCGCGCAGATCGCCGAGGCGGTGTGGGAGCAGCGGACCCTGAAGACCCACTACCGCCGCTGGAGCGGAGCCGTCCACCGGGTGCTGTGGCCGCTCGGACTCGTCCTCAAGGGCGGCATCTGGTACCTGGTCGCCCGGGCCGCGGAGGCGGAGGGGGTGGCGGTGGCCGTGGCGACGGAGGTGGAGGGCGAGGCAGAGGGGCCCCCGGCCGCCCCCGGGAACGCCGAGGGCGCCGTGCGGACCTACCGGGTGGGGAGGTTCCTCGCCGTGGACACCCCGGGCGAGCGCTTCGAACGCCCCGAGGGTTTCGAACTCGCCGCCTACTGGGAGGAGTCCGCCCGCCGCCTGGAGGCGGCCACGCGCCGGCAGACCGCCTTCGTACGGCTCTCCCCGCGCGCCCGGCGCCTGCTGCCGATGTGGTTCGGGGCGGCGGGCGTCCGCGCCCTCGCCACCGCGGGGCCGCCGGACGCGGAGGGCTGGGTGGGCGTGGAACTCGCCGTCGAGTCCGGTTCCGTGGCCGTCGGAGACCTGCTCCGCCTCGGCGCGGAGGCCGAGGTGCTCGGACCGCCGGAGCTGCGCCGGGCCCTCGCGGACACGGTGGCCGAACTGGCCGGCCGCTACAGGTGAGGACCTGTGGAACAGGTGAGAACCAGGGGCAAACCGGTTGCGCGCGGCCGATGGCCCGGCGAAGATCCACGGCATGACGACACGAAAGGGCGTTCTGCGCCCGGGGCTTTGAGCCCCCGAACGCCGGGTCCCGAGGGCCCGGCCGACTGTGTGGACGCCTGGCTGGACGAGGCCGGGCAGGACCGTACCGGCGATGCCTACGGGGCGGCCCGCTCCGCGCTCTTCGCCGCCGTACGCCGTGACGGCGACGGCCCCGAGGCGAGGCGGCTCGCCTCCCTTGCCTCCGGCGCGCGGGGCGACGTACGGCTGTGGGTGCTCCGGCTGCTCACCGATCTGGCATCCGGCGCCGAGGACCGTACGGCCGCGGCCCGGACCGCGCTGCCCCTGCTGGACGACCCCGACCCGCGCGTGCGGCGGGCGGCCGCCTGGCTGTTCGCCGAGGCGGACCGGTCAGGGGCCGAGCAGCTCCTGACCGCCCCGGTGGACCATCCCGGCGCACCCGACCCGGTGGCCCGCCTCGCGCTCGCCGAGGCCCTGCTCGTACGGGACGGGGACGGCCTCGCGGAGCGGCTGGGCACCGACGCCGATCCTGCGGTCAGACTGCGCGCCGCCCCGGCTCCCGAGGGCGAAGCCGTCCTCGAGGACCTCGACACGGCCGGGACGCGGATCGGCGGCCCCGGCAGCCGGGTGACCTGGCGGATCGGCACCGTGTGGGGGATGAAGGCGCGCAGCTCCGTGGACGAGAGCACCTGCTCCGCGTGGATCGCCCGGCTCGCGGTCCGGCCGGCGGAGGCGGCCCGGCTCGCGGCCCTGGACCTGGCGGCGGAGGCGATGCGCCACTGGCGCGCCGCCCCGGCGGCCCTCGTACCGCACCTGCGGCCACTGCTGGCGGACCCCTCGGCGGGGCCCGCGGCCGTACGCGTGCTCGGGGCCTCGCTGGAGGCCACCCGGCTGTGCCGGGAGGAACTGGCGGAGCCCGGTGCCAGCCGGGCGGAGGCGGCCACGTTGGCGCTCGCCCGGATCGGGGACGTACGGGCCCTCCCGGAGCTCTGCCGGATCGTCCGCGCGGGGTCGTCCGGGTGGCAGTCCGCGGAAGCCGCCAAGGGCCTGGCCGGTGTACCCGGCGCGGACCTCGCCCCGCTCGTGGCGGCGGCCGTGGCGGCCCTGGACCTGCCCGGGCCCGAGGAAGCGCGACGCGCGCTCGCCGTTCTGAGCGCGTGCGGAGCGGCCGCGGCCCCCGCCGTGCCCACGCTGGTCCGGATGCTGGCGGGGCTGCCGGCCGGGCCGCCGACCGGCAGCCCGCGCAACCAACGGGAGAGCCGCCGGGCGGGCAACCTGATCGCCGCGCTCGGAGCCATCGGTCCGGCGGCGGCCCCCGCCCTGCCCCTCCTCGACGCGATCCCCGAGAACGGTCCCGGCACCCGCGCCGGGCACACCGCCATGGCCAGGATCCGGATCTCCGGGGACCGCCGCCGGGCGGAGCAGACACTCGCCGGGCTGGGGGACCGGCCGCGCGACGTCGCCCTGGCGGCCCGGATCCTGGAGTGGCTGGCCGACCACGGCGGACTGGAGCCCCACCACGTGGCCCGCCTCCGCGAGAACGCCGCCGACGCGGAGCGCACGCACCCGCGACTCCTCGCCACCTTGTGGCTGCACGCCGGGGACGAGCCGACGGGACCGCGGCTCGACGCCCTCCTGGACCACGTGGCCCGCGACGGCTTCGGCCCGTACGTCAGCCGAGCCCTGGCAGCCCTGGGCCCCGCCGCAGCCCCGGCCCTGCCGACCCTACGGGCGGCGGCGGAGCAGCGCGTCCGCATCCCGATGCACCTCGGCGACCGCGACGAGGAGATGCGCGAGGACGAACGCCTGGCCGAAGCGATCCACAACACCCTGCACCGCATCGCCGGGCTCCGGCATGAAAAACCGGGCTCCGAAGGGGAGACGGCCTAAGGCGTGTCTTCCGGATCAGGCCGGGCCCGCGGTGTCCGGTGCCGCGCGGGCCTTGGCCGCCGCTCCGGGGCGGGGCACGCCGTATTCGGCGAGTGTGCTCCGGCGGTGTGCCCCGCGGGTACCGGATTTCGGCGGTGGTGTCAGGCAGTGGGCGGTGGTTCGACCTCCAGGAAGCGGCGGCGGCGGGGGCCGCGGTACAGCAGGCAGACCCAGCCGAGGCGTTCGAGGGCGGCAGCGCAGGCCGTGAGGCGTTCCTGTTCCTCCTCGGCCGCGCCGCCGCCCGGTGGGCCGAGCCAGGTCACCTCGACGCGGCCCTCCCCGGACGCGGCGGTGCCCACCCGGTACCCGGTCCGGGTGCGCGGCCCGTCCGGGTCCTGCGGATCCCGCGCCGACGGCGGGATGCCCGCCGCTTCCAGTACGAGGGCCACCGCGCGCGGCATCAGCCGGAGCTCCCACGGGGCGGGAACTCCGGCGCCGGACGGGCCGTTGACGAGCCGGCGGATCTGCAGCAGGCCCTCGTAGGCGGTACGGAGCTCCGCCGCCCGCCCGGCCTCGGAGGCCGCGGGGCCGTCGCCGCTCGCCGGTTCGAAGCCCTGCCCGGGTGTGTTCACGTACGGCTGTCCTCTCCTGCGATCCGATCCGATCCGATCCGATCCGGTCCAGTGCAATCCAGTCCGGTCTCGGCGCGTGCGCTTCTGAGTACCTCACACCCAACGGCCTGAGTATCCGGGCCGATTCCCGGAGCGGCCCCCGCTGATCGAATGGGGGCATGACCTCCGAGACCGTCACCAGCGCCGCCACCGCCACCGCGCCCGCCGCGAACCGCCCGCGGATGCAGCAGCACGTGACCACCGCCGGTTCCGCGCTCGCCGTGGCCCTGGTCCCGCTCGTGGTCGGGGTCCTGGTGGCCAAGGGGCTCGCCGCGGACCCGCACGCGCCGGTCAACGCCCTGATCACCAGCGGCGGCCAGCGTGCCGGTCTGCCGCGGGCGGAGTGGCGCCGCCGCGGGCACGCCACGATGCGCCGGCTGCGCACGGTCCGGCGCGGAGCCGTGCGCGGAACGGTACGGGGCGCGGCACGGGGGCGTGCCTACGTGACGGGCGGCCGTCCGGCGGGTCGCTGAGCCCGCAGCCAGGCCCCGGCGGCCTTCGGGGAGCGCAGCCGCACCACCCGCAGCGGGGCGAACCGGGCGTCGCCGGCCAGCCCGCCGATCTCCGCACGCCGGGCCCCGTACTGGGACCAGGCCCACCACACGGGGTGGTCGGCGTGCAGCCACTCCCGCCACCGCTCCCGGTTGCCGCCGAACAGCCGCTCCCGCAGCAGGCTCCGGCGCAGCGAGCGCACCAGGACCCGGCGCATGACCGTACGGCGCGGCTGGTCCAGCCACACCACGGTGTCGGCCCGCCGCCACAGCAGCTCGCGCGCGGCCTCGGGCCCGTGGGAGTCGAGGATCCACCGGTCGCCCTCCCCGATCCGTGCGAGGTCCGCGACGTAGGACGGGCTGACGGCCCACCCCGGCCCGGAGAAGTGCAGTTCGTCCATCTCGTGGTACGGCAGGGCGAGCAGCCGTCCCAACTCCCGTGCCAGGGTGGACTTGCCGGCTCCGCTGATGCCGACCACGAGTACGCGTTGCATCAGCGGAGCCTAATCGGAGGCGTGGCCCGTCAGGCGCCGAGCGGTTCCTGCAGTTCGGTGACCCACTGGTTCCGGTCCTCCGGGCAGGCCAGCGACACCTCGCGGGCGTAGCCGGAGGAGCGCTCCCCGTTCGCGTCGATCCACTGGGCCAGGGCCTGCGCGGTCGGCAGGACGGAGTCCATCGAGCCCCGGTGCACGACCGTCGCCGCCCGCTCGACGGCGGGCAGTACGACGATGCGTACGTCGCCTCCGAGGTCCTCGGCCCGGACGTCCGGCGCCACCGCCACCCCTGCGTGGACCAGGACGGCACCGGGACGGGACGCGTCACCGGCGTCCTCGTAGTACGCCACGCCGGGGGCCGTCAGCGTGACGCCGGCGGCCTCGACACGGCTCAGCAGCTCTTCGTAGAGCGGGCCGATGACCGGGCCGATGTCCTGCCCGTCGTAGCTGGCCGCGACCCCGCTCAACTCGGCCAGGCGGACGGGCGGAAGGCTCTTCACGACGATGTCGATGGAAGACATGGTTCCCTCGTTCTCGATGATCCGGAGCCTCGTCTCGACCTGGGTCAGCCGGGCCGCCGCAGCGGCCATGGCCGATTCCAGTTCCGCCTGCCGCAGCCGCAGCATGCCGCGCAGCTCCTCCGCGCTCACCAGCTCGTCGAGTATCGACCCCACCTGTTCCAGGCTGAAGCCGAGCTCTTTGAGCGCGATGACACGGTTGAGGCGGGCGAGCTGCCCGGCCTCGTAGTAGCGGTAGCCGCTGGCGGGGTCGACACGGGCCGGGTGCAGCAGTCCGAGGGCGTCGTAGTGACGCAGCATGCGGACCGATACCCGGCCGTGCTTGGCGAAGTCTCCGATGGTGAACATGACGCCTTCCAGTGCAGGCCCTGACACGGTGTGAGAGTCAAGCGCGCCCAGAATATGCGGCCATGTGCGGCCATCAGGCCAGGTCAGCGGCCGGCTTGGCGGATGCAGAGATCCACGATGGAAGGCGGCAGGGACCCTTCCGCGGCCGCGCACAGCTCGTCCGTACGGGGCAACGGCGGTACGGGGTTCCGTGCGGGGCGGTCGGGCCGGGCGGCGGCCTTCTTGGGCGGGTGCGCGCGGCGCGGCGCCGCCGGCTTCGTGCGTCGTTCGGCCGCCGGGCGCGGGGCCTCGGCGGCACGCCGGGCGGGTGCGTGCCCGGCGGCCCGGCCGGCGCCGGTCCGGTCGGCGCCGTCATGGTCGGCGCCGGCCCCCGCCGGGAGTTCGCCGAGGGGCAGCGCCTCGGCGGGGAGCCCCACCGCACCGGCCGCGGGGGACGCGCCGCCCGGCCCGCTCAGATCCGGCGCATCGGCGGGCGGTACGGAGCCGCGCGCGGGCACGTCGGACACCCCCGGGCCGCCGGCGGACACGCAGCCGGCGCTCGCGAGGAGGGCGACGAGGGAGAGGGGCAGGACCCGGCGCAACTGCATCGGACCACCATGCCGCACCGGCGGGCGGGCCGGTTCCCGCGCTCGCGTGCGGGGGTGGGGCGGGGACGGCCGAGTGGGCCGGGAAGGGCGCCGCGGGGGCTGCTGAAACGGTTCGGCGGGCTCACTGTGGTCGTTTCAGCCGTGTCGGGAGGTTCACCGGCCCGGGAGCACGCCCACGTGGACGGGGGTGGACCTGGCGGAGAAATCCGGACAAGGTTCGGATGGGAACGACAGTACGGATGCCGGGGGAGGCGCGACCTCCGGTATTCCGCACCGCCGTGCCGGTTCCCCGGACCGGCCCCGCCCGAGCGGTGGGAAGGCTCCGGTGGGCCGCCCGCCTGCCCTCCCGCCTGCCCCGTATGGAGTCCCGCCCCATGACCGCAGCCCCCGCGCCCGGCAACGAACCGCAGCCCCCGGAGCCGGAGCACCCGCAGAGCACCGCTCCCGTACCTGCCTCGGCTCCTGCTTCCGTCCCCGTTCCCGTTCCCGTTCCCGTTCCTTCCTCCGACCCTGCTCCAGTGCCCCCGCCCGGATCGCCCGGATCGTCCGCTGGGCCCGCCTCCGCGACGGGCGAGGCGGTCGCGGTCGCTGCGGACCAGGCCGCCGCCGGGTGGCGGGGATGGGGGGCCGTAGGGGCGGTGGCGCTCGGGATCTTCTGCCTCATCACCTCCGAGCTGCTGCCCGTCGGCCTGCTCACCCCCGTGGGCGCCGATCTCGGTGTATCCGACGGCACCGCCGGGCTGATGGTCACCGTGCCCGGGCTGATCGCGGGATTCTGCGCGCCCCTCGTCACCGTGGGCGCCGGCCGGCTCGACCGGCGGTGGGTACTGGTCGTGCTGATCGCCCTGATGGCCGTCGCCAACCTGGTCGCGGCCCTCGCGCCGGGCTTCGGGGTGCTGCTGGCCGCCCGGCTGCTCGTCGGGGTCAGCGTCGGCGGGTTCTGGGCCATAGCCGGCGGCCTCGCCGTCCGCCTCGTCCCGGCGCACCACGTCGGCCGGGCCACCGCGCTCGTCTTCGGCGGAGTCCCCACGGCCTCGGTGCTCGGCGTTCCGGCCGGGACCCTGCTCGGTGAACTCGGCGGCTGGCGCTTCGCCTTCGCGGCCGTGGGCGGGCTCGGCCTCCTCACCCTGGCCGCGCTGCTCCTGCTGCTCCCTCCGCTGCCGCCGACCCGGACCATCACCTTCGCCCAGCTCCCGGCCCTGCTCCGGCGCAACCGCGCGGTCCGGGCCGGGGTGGCCGTCACCTTCCTGCTGGTGACGGGGCAGTTCGCCGCGTACACGTTCGTACGGCCCATCCTGCAGGACGTGTCCGGTGTCAACGCCGCCTACGTGAGCACCCTGCTCCTCGGGTACGGGGTGGCCGGCGTGGCCGGCAACTTCCTGGCGGGGGCGCGCGACCCGTACCGCACGCTGTTCACGGTCGGGGCCTCCCTCGCCGTGATCCTGGCGCTGCTCGCCACGGTGCCGGGACCGGTCGCGGGGACGGTGCTGTTGCTGGCCTGGGGGCTCGTGTACGGCGGGGTCTCGGTCAGTCTCCAGAGCTGGATGATCAAGGCCGCACCGGATGATGCGGAGGCCGCCTCCTCGCTCATGGTGGCGATGTTCAACCTGGCCATCGCCGCGGGTGCGCTGGCGGGCGGTCTCGCCGTCGACGGGATCTCGGTCCCCGCGGCCCCCTGGGCCGGAGCCGCCCTGATGGCCCTGGCCGCCGTCACCGTCCGGGTCACCTCGACGTCCCGCGCGGCCACGCGAGCCGTCACGGGCGGGGGAGAGGCGCCCGCACCCGGCGCCACCCCTACCGGAGGCCTCGCCGAGGCCCGCGACGCCTCACCGGTCGACCGGCGATAGGTCCCGGAGTATGGGCCAGCGGTAGACCCTGGAGCAGGAGTTGACCGTCCGCAATCCGGACGGGCGACCTCCCCGGCCGGGCAGCGGGACCGATCCCGACGGGACGGTTCCGGTGAAGTGGTCATGCCCAGACGGGGCGGATGGGGTGGATCGGACATCCGGCTTGACCTGGGGCATCTCCTGGGGAAAGAGTGCGCCGGTCGAACACCATCAACCGGACCGACCGCGTCCGCGCATTCGGACGTCCAGCGCCACCGCGCGAGCATCACCTCGGAGATCCCTCACATGCCCATGTCCGCCCGCTCTCCTCTGGCTTCGGCAGCCGTCGGCGGTTTCGGCGCGGGCATGTCCGCGCCCCCGGCGATCGGCGGTGGCCGTGTTCCGGCCGCCGGCGCCGGGACGGTCCTGGTCGCCCGGCGGCGCAGGACCTGACCGGCCGGGTACGGGGGCCGACACCGCACCGCCGCGCCGTCCCCCGTACCCGCCGCGAGACAACCGTGTCCCCTGACCCCTATGAGAGTGGGATCGTGCCCGACGACGATCGCTTGCTCGTACGCCCCTACGTGGCCCCCTCGGGCCCGCTGCACGGCTCCTCCGGGCCCGCCTGGCCCGAGGAGTCGGGGCGGCTCCTCGTACCGACGCGCTTCGGGGCGTCCGCCGAGGAGCCCGCGCCCTCGCGCGCGCCCGGTTCGGACCCCGCGCCCGAGGAGCGGACCGCACCTTCATCGGCTTCATCGGCTTCGTCGGCCTCGGCGGCCGACCGGCAGGGCAGTCGGCTCCCGTTCGTGGGACTCGCCCTCCTCGCACTGGGGGCGGCCGGGGCCCTCGCGTTCCTCCTGCGCGGCCCCGACCGGGAGCCGCCGCGCGCCGTGGTCCCGCCGAACCTGTCCGTGCCGGTCCTCCCCGCGCGCAGCCCGGGGGCGGGCGAGGAGACCGCGCCGGCCGCGGAGTCCCCGAGCCCGCCCGAGCCCGGAGCCCCGTCCGCGACGGCTCCGCCGGCCACGGGACGGCCCTCTTCCGGCCCGTCGCCGAGTACGAGCCGGTACCCGAAGCCCACGGGCCCGACCGGCACCCGCCCGACGCCCGGCGACGGAACCCTTGGCCCGGGGGACCGCGGGGCCGAGGTGCGCGCCCTGCAGGAACGGCTGCACGCGCAGGGGTTCACGTACGTCTCCCTCACCGGCGTCTACGACGAGCAGACCCGGCGCGGCGTCACCCAGCTCCAGCAGAACAGGAGCATCAAGGGCGACCCACTGGGCGTCTACGGTCCGGCAACCCGCGCGGCCTTCGGAATCGAAGGCTGAACACGGCTCGCTCGCGCGGTTCGAGTACTCGGTGGCAGGGTGCAGTCATGGATCAACAAGCAGAGGTATTGCTCATCGGAGGGCGGGCGGGCGTCGGCAAGACGACCGTGGGGTGGGAGGTCTCGGCGCGTCTGCGTGCCGCGATGGTTGCCCACTGCGTCATCGAAGGCGACTTCATGGGGCAGGCCCATCCGGCTCCGGAGGGAGACCCCGGCCGCAGGAAGATCGCCGAGCGCAACCTGACGGCGCTCTGGTCGAACTACGCCGAGCTCGGGTACCGCCGCCTGATCTACACGCACACCGTGAGCGTTCTGGCCGAGCACGAGGGCATGTTCCAACGGGCCATGGGGGCGAACGTCAGGATCGTGCGGGTCGTGCTCACCGCCTCCGACGCCACCGTGCGCGAACGGCTGACCGCTCGCGAACTGGGTTCGGAGCTGGAGCACGAGCTGGCGAGCAGCGCCCGCAAGGCGCGGATCCTGGAGGAGCGGACGCCTCCGGACACCGTGTGCGTGGCGACCGACGGACGGGCCGTGGTCGACATCGCGCGCGAAGTGGTGGACACCGCCGACTGGCTTCCCCGCGCCGCTGGTTAGCTGCTCGCTGCTCGCTGCTCGCTGCTCGCCGCTCGGCCCGTCAGCGCCCGCCGGCGACGCGCAGGATCGTACCGGTCGTGTACGCGGCGTCCGCGGACAGCAGCCAGGCGATGGCCGCGGCGACCTCCGCCGGCTGGCCGGCCCGCCCGAGCGGGATCTCGGCGGCCGCGAGCGCCGGGCGGTCGGGGTCGCCCATGGCGGCGTGCATGTCGGTGTCGATGATGCCGGGGGCCACGGCGTTGACCCGGATCCCGTCCGGGCCCAGCTCCTTGGAGAGGCCCAGGGTCAGGGTGTCGGTGGCGGCTTTCGTCGCGGCGTAGTGGACGTAGCGGCCGGGACTGCCCAGGGTGGCGGCCGCGGAGGAGACGTTGACGATCGCTCCGCCGCCCGATTCGGCCATGTCCCGGGCGGCCCGGCGGCAGCAGAGCAGGTACCCGAGGAGGTTCACGTCGAGCACGCGGCGCAGGTCCTCGGTCCGGATGTCGGCGAGCCGGCCCGGAGTGCCGGTCACTCCGGCGTTGTTGACCAGTCCGGTCACGGCGCCGAACTCGGCTCCGGCGATGTCGAAGAGCCGATCCACGCCGCACTCCTCGGAGGTGTCGCCGCGCACGGTCACACACCGGGCGCCGGCCGCCCGCACCCGGTCCGCGGTGGCCTTGGCGGCGTCGTCGTCGTGGAGGTAGCCGAGGACGAGATCGTGCCCGTCGGCGGCGAGCCGGACGCACGTGGCGGCGCCGATTCCGCGACTGCCTCCGGTGACGACGGTGACCGGACGACGTGACATATGAGCCTCCTGTGTGACGCAATACCCCGTGTCGTGCCCACACCTGGGATCGCCGCAGGCTAACACCGCGATATGTGGTGGACCAGCGGAAATGGCGTAGCGCAGAGTGCTGGCGGAGCCCGTGCGAAGGCTCCGCCGGAGCGTCCGCCGGTACTCCTGCCGGAGTCCCCGCGGCGGCTCCGCCCGATTCCGCCCTACCGAGGAGCACCACCATGTCGACCCTGCGGGTCACCGCCGAAGAGCTCGTAGTCCATCCGCACCCGAACGCCGACGCACTGGAACTGGCGCAAGTCGGCCTCTATCGGGCGGTCGTGGCCAAAGGTGCCTATCGGACCGGCGACTTCGCGCTCTACATCCCCGAACAGTCCGTCCTCCCGGTCGAGTTGATCGAGGAACTCGGACTGACCGGCCGCCTGGCCGGCTCCACGGCCGACCGAGTCAAAGCCGTTCGGCTGCGCGGCGAACTCTCCCAGGGACTCGTCTGCCTGCCGCGCGCCCTGGACGGCGTGGACCTCGTGCGGGCGGCCGAGGAGGGCGCGGACTTCGCCGGGCTGCTCGGCGTCGTCAAGTGGGTCCCGCCCGTCCCGGCGACCATGAGCGGCGACGTGGAGGCGGCCCCCGAGCTGCTCCCGTGGGTGGACATCGAGAACCTCCAGCGCTACCCGGACATCTTCGAGCCCGGCGAGCAGGTCGTCCTCACGGAGAAACTGCACGGTACGGCCTGCCTGTTGACCTATCTCGCCGGCGAAGGCCGCGTCCTGGTCTCGTCGAAGGGGGTCGGGTCCCGGGGGCTGGCCCTCCGCGAGGACGAGCGCAACCTCTACTGGCGTGCCGTACGCGGCCACGGAGTCCCCGAGGTCGCCGCCCGCCTGGCGGAACGGCTCGGGGCGACCCGGGTCGGGATCTTCGGCGAGGTGTACGGCAAGGGCGTCCAGGACCTGGCGTACGGAACCGACGTACGAGGTGGGGCCGACGCGGCACCCGGGTACGCCGTCTTCGACATCTCGGCCGAGATCGACGGCCAAGTACGCTGGCTGGACCCGGCGGAAGTCCTCATCGAGTCCGAACTCCCCCTGGTTCCCCGGCTGTTCGAAGGCCCGTACGCCCTCGACAAGGTCCTGGAGTGGGCGAGCGGCCGGGAGACCGTGTCCGGCCGGGCCGTCCACCTGCGCGAGGGTGTGGTCATCCGCCCGGCGACGGAACGCTACAGCGCCCTGCTCGGAGGCCGGGCCATAGCCAAGGCGGTCAGCCCGGCGTACCTGACGCGCAAGGGGGGCACGGAGTACGAGTGAGGCGGGGGTGGTCGCCGGCGGCCGGGATCGCCCCCGGCTAGTCTGGTCGGATGCCCGAATCCGCCCCCCTCGCCCGAGCGCTCGACGCCCCGGCGGACCCGCCGCTGCGCCTGCTCCCGGAGGCGGTGGCCGCGTTGCTGCGCGAGCTGGCCGCGCCGCCCCGGCTCGCGGCGCACCTGCGGCTCGTGCACGACGTGGCGTACGAACTGACGGACTGGTTCGCCCGGTTCCGTCCGGAGCTGACCTTCGACCGTGAGGCCGTGCTCTTCGGCGCGGCCACGCACGACATCGGCAAGGCCGTGCACACCGCCGAACTCGAAGGCCCCGGTTCGGCGCACGAGCCGGCCGGGCGGGAGCTGCTCCTCGCGCACGGCTTCACCCCTGAACGGGCCCGCTTCGCCGCCACCCACGGGGCCTGGCTGGCCCCTGCGGTGAGCCTCGAGGAGCTGCTGGTCAGCACTGCCGACAAGGTGTGGAAGGGCAAGCGGGTCACCGGCCTGGAGGACCTGCTCATCGACCGCCTGGTACGGGCCTCCCCGCCCGGAACCGAGCGCTGGGAGGCCTACCTCGACCTCGACTCACTGCTCGCCCGGATCGCGGACGGGGCGGACGGCCGTCTGGCCTTCCAGGCGGCCCACCCGATCCACGTCCGCCGCCCGGCCTGAGTCTCCGGACCGCTCCGGGGGGCGATCGGGCGCTGAGCGCGGGCGACTACAGTGCCGACATGGACGCAGCGAGCACGGCCACCGGTGCGGGCGCCGGGACGGCCACCGGCACCGGCACGGCCCCGACCCTGGAGGACGTGGCCCGGGCGGCCGGGGTGTCCCGGGCCACGGTGTCCCGCGTGGTGAACGGGGTCCGCAACGTGGACCCCGCCATCCAGCAGGCGGTCCAGCGCGCCGTCGCAGCGACCGGATACGTACCGAACCGCGCGGCCCGCTCGCTGGTGACCCGGCGCTCGGGTGCGGTCGCGCTGGTGGTCTCGGGCGCGGGCGCGGACACCGGCCGGGTGTTCCAGGACCCCTTCTTCGGCCGGGTGGTGAGCGGGGTCGTACGGGCCCTGCGCCCGCGCGGAGTGCACCCGGTGCTGCTGTTCGCCGACGGGGAGGCGGACCGCGCGCAGGTGGTCGCGTACCTCACCCAGGGCGGTGGGGACGGAGCACTGCTCGTCACCACCGACGGTCGCGACCCGCTGCCCGGGATGCTCGCGCGCGCCGGCCTGCCCGCGGTGCTCTTCGCCCGGCCGGCGCCCGGGGTTCCGCTGGACTGGGTCGACCTGCGCCACCGCGAGGGCGGGGCGCTGGCCGCGCGGCACCTCCTCGCCCGGGGCTGCCGGCGGCTGGCCGCGATCGGCGGCCCCGCGGACGTCCCGGCGAGCCGGGACCGGGTGGCGGGCTTCCGGGACGAGCTGGCAGGGACGGCGGTACGGGTGGCCGAGGCGGACTTCACGCTGGACGGCGGCGAGCAGGCGATGCGCGCGCTCCTCGCCGAACACCCCGACCTGGACGGAGTGTTCGCGGCGAACGACCTGATGGCCCAGGGCGCCTGCCTGGTGCTGCGCGAACACGGCCGCCGGATCCCGGAGGACGTGGCGGTGGTCGGCTTCGACGACTCCGGCGCGGCGGTGGCGGCCAGGCCCCGCCTCACGACGGTCCGGCAGCCGGTGGAGGAAATGGCGGCGGAAATGGTCCGCCTCCTCCTGGACCGGGTGGCCGGCACGGCCCCGACGGACCCGGCGGCAGTGCTCTTCGACCCGGAACTGGTGGTCCGAGACTCGGCGTGAACGCGGCCGGTCCGCGGTCCGCAGTCCGTGGTCGGCCCGCAGTGGGCGGGAATTCGGGTGCGGCACGGGCGCGGACCGGGCAATCATGCCCCCATGGTCGAGCTGCCGTGGGACGAAGTGAACAGCCTCTTCGGGCGGGAGGGGAGCTGCATCATCGAGGGATGGGTCGAAGGGACCGGTCCCGAGGACTGGCAGGCAGTCCTGGACCTCGTCGCCGAGAACGGCTGGCGCGGTGAGTACTCCGTGACCGAGGGAAACCCTCTTCCGCTGCCATCGGCCGAGGCCCTCTTCGACCGACCCGTCGGTGCCGATCGGGCGAGGCTGCGGATCTGGCCGCACCCGGACGTGCTGGTGATCTTCTGTGCGCTCTCCGCGGCCGAGATCGACTTCGACGTGGACATCTGGCAGCTTCAGGGACAGGAACGCGTGGACGTGCTGGGCGGGTTCCTCGGTGCGATCGGGCGCAGGCTGCGCAGGTCGGTGGTGCTGGTTTCCGAGGGTGCCGAGGATCGCAGCCGCCCGCTCATCGGCTTCGACGTCGGCCGCGACCGCGTGCTGTTGCGGCCCAACGGCTAGGTACCGCCCGGGACATCAGGGCCGCACGGCCCGGAGGGGCGTGTTCAGCAGTCGAAGGCCGACCAGCAGATGTCGTTCCGCAGTCGCTGGTCGTCGAGGACGAGGGCGCGGATCGCCTCCGGGAGCTGGTCGCGCTGCCAGCGGCACTCCCGGCGTCCTGCCTCCTCGGCTTCGGCTTCCGGTGCTGCGGCACGGGCGGCCTTGATCGCGTAGGCGGCTGCGCCGAGTTCGTGCGCGGCGACGTGGGCGACGGCTCCCGCCTGGCCCGCGGCGTACGCCGCGTGGCGGGCCGCCCCGCGCAGGTCCCTGGCCGCGCCCATCGCGTGGCCGCCCGCCGCGCGTGACCGGGTCATCGTGACCTCGCCGCGCACCCACGCGCGGGCGTGCTCGATCGCCTGGCGCGGCCGCGGGTCCTCGGGTCGAACCGACTCGAACAGGCCGAGGACATGCTCCGCGCAGGACGCCGCCCACAGGGCGAGGAGGTGATGGTCCGGGTCGGTGAGGGTCCCGCCCCGGCGGATCGTCACGAAACGGGGGTCCCGGATCTTCGGGAGGATCATGGGGCGCTCCGCTCCCCGGCCGCCGTCGAGCCGCCGCGGGTCTGGAGCGAGGTCTGCCAGCCCGGAGCCTCAGTCGTGGGCTCCGGCGGCGTGCGTCGGCCGCCCGCGGCGAAGAAGGCCGCCAGCGGGAGGGTGGCCGCGCCCACCGTGACCGCGTCCGGGCCCAGGGAGCCCATGTCGATCGTGACCCGGGCGGCCGGATGGCGCAGCGAGTAGCGCATCGCGTGTTCCCGTACCGCCGGGAGGATGTGCGGGCCCAGCATCAGGCCCGCCCAGCCGCCGATCAGGATCCGCTCCGGCTGGAAGAGGTTGATCACGTCCGACAGGCCCGCACCCAGGTACTCCGCGGTCTCGTCGAGCAGGTCCAGTGCGATCTTGTCCCCGCCGCCGGCCGCCGCCAGCAGTGCGGCCAGGGCTTCCTCCTCGTCCCCCACGGCTGCGTCCCCGCCCCCGCCCCGCTCGGCCCACCGCGCCAGGAGCGACTCCGCCCCCGTGTAGGCCTCCAGGCACCCCAGCGCCCCGCAGCGGCAGCGCCGCCCGCGGACCTGCACGGTGAGGTGGCCCCACTCCAGGGGTGCGCCCCCAGGGGTGGCACCGTCCGGGGAACCGTCGGTGATGAGGCTCGCTCCGACGCCGGATCCGAAGAGCACGACCACCGCGTCCCGGGCCCCGCGCCCCGCGCCGAACCACATCTCCGCCTGGCCGAGCGTGCGCGCCCCGTTGTCGATGATGTACGGGACCTCGGGCGGCACGGCTCCCGTCGCGCGCAGCAGCGCCTCCAGCGGGACGGCGTCCCAGCCGATGGTCTGCCCGTGGACGACGGTTCCGCCCGGCGCGTCGCGGTCGACGATGCCGGGTACGCCGATGCCGACCCCCAGCAGCCGGTCCGACCCGACCTCGGCGCGCTCCAGGACGGTGGCGATACCGCTCCGGATGTGGTCGACGATCGGGCCGACGTCGTAGCAGCCGCGCGGCTGCAACGGGAGCTCGGTGCGCGCCAGTTCGGTGAGGGTCAGGTCGAACAGCTCGACCCTGACCCGGGTTTCGCCGACATCGATGCCGATCATGTGCGCGCTGCCGGGCGCCACGCGCAGCAGCGTGCGCGGGCGGCCGCCGTCCGAGTCGACGATGCCGGCCTCCTCCAGCAGTCCGTCCGCGACGAGTTCGCCGACCACGTTGCTGACGGATCCCGAGCTCAGCCCGGTCGCGGGCCCCAGTTCCTGCCGACTCAGAGGGCCTCCGAAGTACAACTGCTGCAGCACGGCGCTGCGGTTGCCCGTCCGTAGGTCCCGCACCGTGCGTCCACTGCGCCCCGTCGTCATATGACTCCTTCCGCCCCTGACATCGGTCGCAACATACCGTGCGGGACCCCTGGGCGCGATCCATCGCCGCCACTTACTTCACGACCTGAATTAATCGGCTCCGCCGGACCGCGGAAAGGCTCCGCCGCGCCGCGCCCGGCCCTCCTCCCGGGGCGGGCGCGGCTCTTCGTGGTGGGATGGGGGGCGGGGGCAGGCGAACGGCTCACGGAGAGGCGAGAGGTATGTCCGAGGACCAAGAGGGCACCATGCGGGCGATGACGTACGACACGTACGGCGGAGTGGAGGTGCTCTCCGAGACCCGGATCCCGGTACCCAAGGTCGGACCCGGTGAGGTCCTCGTCCGGGTCAGGTGCGCCTCCGTCAACCCCGTCGACTGGAAGATCATGGCGGGCGGTCTCGACGGCCTGATGGACGTCGTGTACCCCGTCGTCCCCGGCTGGGACGTGGCCGGGACGGTCGAGTACGTGGGCATCGACACCCCCGAGTTCACCGCCGGCGACGAGGTCGTCGCCTACGCCCGCAAGGACTACGTCCACGGCGGCACCTTCGCCGAGTTCGTCACCGTGCCCGTACGGGCCCTCGCGCCCAAGCCCGCCTCCCTGACCTGGCAGCAGGCCGCGGGGTTGCCGCTGGCCGGCCTCACCGCGTACCAGCTGCTGACGCGCCTGGACACCGGCAAGGAGGACACCGTCCTGGTGCACGGAGCCGCGGGCGGAGTCGGCTCCCTGGGCGTGCAGATCGCCCGGGCGCTCGGGGCGCGCGTCATCGGCACCGCCTCCGCGCGCAACCACGACCGGCTGCGCGAGCTGGGCTGCGAACCCGTCGAGTACGGTGACGGCCTCGCGGAGCGGGTCCGCGCCCTCGCGCCCGACGGGGTCACCGTCGTCGCCGACTTCGTCGGGGGAGTCCTCGACACCACCCGGGCGGTACTGGCCGAAGGCGGCCGGCACGCCTCCATCGCCGACCACACCGTGCTCGGCGCGGGCGGCCAGTGGATGTGGGTGCGGCCCGTCGGCGCCGACCTCGCCGAGCTGGGCCGGCTGGCCGACGCCGGCCAACTCACCGTCACCGTCGCGAAGACCTTCCCGCTCGCGGAACTCGCGGCCGCCTTCGACCTCAGCCGGGAGGGACACACCGCCGGGAAGATCGTCCTGGAGGTCTGAGCCGGACGTCGCAGGCGTCGCAGGCATCGCGCGCGTCGCAGATGCCTCGGGCGCCGCAGGCTTCCGCACGCGCGACCGCGCGCCGCCCGGGTCGGTTCCGGGCGGCGCGCGGAGCGTACGGGAGCGTCGTGCCGGGGATCAGGCGTAGGCCAGGCGTGGACGCCGAAGTGGTGCTACGGGAGACGGCCGTCGGGGCCCAGGACGGTGCCGGCCTCCGGGTGGAACTGGTCGTAGCCGCGGTTGTTGCACTGCAGCCCGCCCTTGATGCAGTGCTCGACCATGGCGTTCAGGGTGCGCTCGTCCCACGCGTTGAAGAAGTCGTAGTGGAAGGTGTGGCCGGACCCGCTGGAGAGCCTGACCTGGGACATGTCCCCGCTGACCGGGAAGGCCATCTTGAACTCGACCATCGGGACCGCGACCGGGTGGGAAGCAGGGCAGACGTTGTCGTTGTTGCCCGGCTTGGTGACCGGGTAGGCCATGTGCGCCTTGTGGTCCGGGACGTCGAGGTTCTTGCCGTCCCAGCAACTGGGCGACTGCATACGGATGTTGAGCTGGGTGCCGGCCGGGCAGTTGGCCGGGAACTCGGTGTTCTTGAAGCTGTCACCGCACTCCCAGCCCTCGACCCAGCCCTTGTGCGCGCGGAACTCCGCCGCGGTCTGGGTCGGGCTTCCGACGAGGAAGCGCAGTCCCTTGGGGAAGGGGCGCACGCTCGTGTAGTCGGTGACCCCGGTCTTGTAGTAGATGACCTGGGGGCCCGTGGGCAGGATCTTCTGGCTGCCGTTGAGGAGCGTCGGCATCCAGTAGCCGGACAGGTCGCCGAGCGCGGTACAGGCCGTGCTGCCGGCACTGAGGGAGGCGGTGGTGCTGTTGCCGTCCGTGCCGGTGTTGCCCATGAAGGTGTGGTCGTGCGAGGCGCCGGGCCGGCCCGCGTACACGATCGGGTCGTCGGGCGCGGTCTTGGTGACCGAGCAGTTGGCCTGGAACTCGTGGAAGTAGCGGTCCGGCGGGTTGTTCCAGGACGGGGTCACGCCGGTGACCTGCGGAACGGCCGGGATGTAGCCGTCGCCGTCGGGGTCGTCGCCCCCGGCGACCGCCGCCACGGCGGAGTGGTCCATGTTCATGTGGACGGCGCCGGAGTCGGGCGAGGCCTGTGCGGTGAGCGTGGTGGCGCCGAGTCCGGCGGCCGCGGTCACGGCGATGGCCGCCGAGACCAGGAGTGCGGACAGGGTCCGCGGTCGGAGATGCATTCCTCTGCTTCTTTCTCGTGGGAGGAGAGGGAGGGAAAGGAGAGGGAGCGGGGTTGGGAGAGCGCTCTCTCGCGTGCCCCGGAAAAGGCGGGGCGGCCCGGTGGCCGCCCCGCGAACCGGGCGTCAGGGGGTGATCAGGGGAAGGAGACGACGGTGGAGGGGATGGTCGAGGTGCCCGAGGTCGGCGCGCCCGTGTTGTTGATGACGTGCTCGTACTGGCCGTTGCCGCCGAGCGAGACCACGAGGATGTCGTGGAACTTCACGCCGGGCTTCACCGGCACCTGGAAGCCGTGGTCCTGGCGGATCGTCGGATCGACGTTGTAGTAGCAGTAGCTGCCCAGGCCCCAGCCCTCGTGGGTGTTGACCGAGTCGGCGACCTTGTAGGCGGCGTATCCCTTGATCGAACCGTTCTGGATCGCGGCCTGGTTGGGGGCGTCGTACGCCTTCTCGTTCTGGAAGAAGATCGTGCGGCCGCGCTCGCCGTTCCACTCCACGTCGTACTTGTTGAAGTGCTCGACGAACAGGCCGGTGGCCAGCACGTCGTCACCGTTGACGCGGAACCCGTAGTCGGAGCGGTTGGTCTCCCAGCCCACGCCGTCGCCGTGGTCGGCGCGCCAGATCCAGGTGTGGTCGACGATCGTGTCGTGGTTGTTGATCACCATGCCGACCGTGGCCTTGCCCGCGCCCGCGCCGCCGACGCGGATGAACACGTCCTGGACGGTGGTCGGGTTCGCCGCGTGGTCCGTGGTGGTGCCGGCCGGGCCGACCTCCAGCAGGGTGGGGGAGTTGACCTGGCCCGCGTCGACCAGGAACCCGGCGAGCTTGACCCCGTCGACGTCGCCGACCTTCATCGCCGTCACCCCGTTGTCCGGGATGATGGTGGCGAGGCCGAGGCCCAGGACGACCGTGTCCGCACGGTTGACCTGGATGGTCTGGTCGACGTGGTAGACGCCCGGGGTGAAGAGCAGGTGCAGGCCCTGGGCCAGCGCCTGGTTCATCGTCGCGGCGGTGGTGCCGGGCTTGACCACGTAGAACTGGCTCAGCGGGATCGAGGAGCCCTGCGGGGCTCCGTTGCCCCAGGAAGTGCCGCGGGCGTTGGTGCGCTTGGCGGGGACGAACACCTTGTACTCGGAGCCGTCCAGGTAGAGGAACGGCTTCTCGCGGGAGACCGGGGTGGTGTCGAGGGTGGTGTAGCGCGGCTCCGGGAAGCTCTGCGCGGGCGCGCCCTGGGTGCCGGAGAAGACCTGGTTCCAGACGCCGTTGGACCAGCCGCCGATGGAGCTGTCGCGGGTGTACCACTGCTGCTGCGAGTAGTTGCCGACCTGACCGTCGATCTTCGAGTCGGCGATGAAGCCGCCGGAGGACCAACCGTAGCCGGACGGGGCGAGGTTGAGGCCGCCCTTGACGTGCATCCGGCGGAACGGCGCGGCCTGGGAGACGGCCCAGCGGTCGGTTCCGTTGACCGGGTTGAGCGCCAGGTTCTCGGCCGAACGCCAGAAGTTCTGCGTGGCGTTGCCGCCGAACCAGCCCGCGTCCACGGTCACGTCACCGTTGATCGTGGTGTCGTCCGGGCTCAGCCCGAGGCCGGAGATCGAGGTGTAGAAGCCGATCTGGGCGTTGAGGCCGTTGTAGGTGCCCGGCTTGAAGAGGAACTGGTAGCGCCCGGAGCCGAACTGCGCCGACTCCTGCTGGGCGAACACCTCGTCCAGCTTGGCCTGGATGTTCGGCGTGGACGGGTCGAAGACGATCACGTTGGGGCCGAGGTCGCCGCCGCCGGGCAGCTGCGGTCCGGTGCCCCCGGTGCCGTAGACCTGGAACTCCCAGAGGGAGTACCCGTATCCGGTGGTCCGCTGGGTGCCGTACACGCGGACGTAGCGGGCGGTGCCGGTGATGTCGTGGGTCTGCACGCCGCCCGTGCCGTTGGCCGTGGAGTAGGCCGTGGACCAATTCGCGCCGTCCGTGGACAGCTCGAGGCGGTACGCCTTCGCGGCGGCGGTCTCCCAGCGCAGGACGACCTGGCTCAGCTGGGCGGCCGCGCCGAGGTCGACCTGTATCCACTGCGGATCGGCGAACTGGCTCGACCAGCGGGTCCCGTTGCTGCCGTCCACGGCCGCGGACGCGGGGGTGCCGGCGCCCTCGGAGGAGGAGGCGGTGGCGGGCTTGCCCTGGGAGAGCAGCGTGGGCGCGGCGGTCGCCGCGGTGCTCGGCAGGAGCACGAGGAGGGCCGCGACCAGGGCGGCCGCGAGGGAAGCCACGGTCAGCCGGGACGGTCGCGACACGCGGCGCGCCGGGTGGGGAGGGTGGGCGGAGAGGAGGGGCATGCGGGGCTACTCCTGACGTTGTGGATCCGGGGGGATCGAAGCGTGAGTGAACTGCCCGGCGCCGGGGCCGTCAAGGGTTTGAGCGTTCATGAACTGAAGATCCAATGCCATGTCAAACACGCATCAGGCCTGTGAACTTGGAGTTTCTTCAATCCTTGTGAAAAGTATTGACGAAAAAACTTTGCACAACTCTACTGAGGCTCTGACCGCTCCGTCTCGCCGTGCCCGCTACGGCGGGGCGGAGCTCTGGTCGGGAGTCCTCGCCGCGTTCGGAGGGTGGGCGCCGAGGTTCGACCGATGCCGTCCTGCGTTCGCTACTTGTCGTCAGGAAAGGTCGGGGACGGTGCCGCAGTCCGCCCGGCTCACCTCGGTGCCGGGGAGCGTCGCGGACCAGGGTGATGCCAGGGCCGCCAGGGCGCTCGCGTCCGGAGGCGTGTGGCCGAGGCCGATCGCGAAGCGGGCCAGGCTCGGCGTCCGCTCGAAGGGCCGGGGCCAGGCGTGGGCGTCCGCGCACCCGGCCTCCGTCAGGGCGCCGAGCAGGGCGCGCAGCCGGCCGCGGGTGCGGCCCAGGTTGTCCTCGAAGTCGCCGGGCCGGGAGCCCGTCACGGTGACCACGGCCCAGGCGGCGTGCAGGCGGTGCGGTGGCGTGGCAGCGGCGACGGCGTCGGCCAGCCGTGCCGCGGGGCTCTCCTCCAGTGCCTCCCATGCGGCGAACAGCTCCCGCGTCAGCAACTCGGCCATTCCTGCGGTGACTTGTCCGGTGCAGCTACGGACCGGGGCGGACGGGGTCAACACGGTGACCGGGTCCCCGGCCGCGCATGCGGCTGCGCATGCGGCTGCGTACGCGGCTGTGCCCTGGGCGGCCGGCGCGGCCTGCGGCAGGTCCAGCGACACCGGGGTGCGCCAGTCCCAGGCGGCCCAGGTGGCGAAGAAGGTGCGGAGCAGGGGCCCGGGGGAGAGGTCGGGGGCGGAGCGGACCGTATGGGCGGCCAGCACCGACCAGGCGAGTCCCGGCAGGCCGCCGAAGGGCGCCGAGTCCACACCCCGGGACCGGGCCCAGGCCTTGACCTCGCGCGCCAGCCGGGCGAACGCGGCGTGCTCCGGGCCCACGAAGTCCCGTACCGCCTCGGCGTCGCTCACCGCACTCAGCGCCACCGCCGCGGCCTCGCCCAGCTCCGCCCGCCCGGCGACGGCCCGCTCCGGCGGCACCGGCCCGGTGGCGACCACCACGAGGTCCACGTCCAGCCCGGTGACGCCGAACCGCAGGCCCGGCACCCGGGCACCGGCCACCTCGCGGACCCGTTCGGCCTCGGGGAGGGCCGACGCGATGCGCGCCCGCACTCCCGCCAAGTCGACGGCGCCGGGCAGGGCCGCGACCAGGTCCAGATCGGAGCCCGCCCCCGCACACCCCATGCGGCGCGAGCCGGCCACGTACACGACCCCCTCGGGCAGCGCCGCGGCGACCCTCGCGGCGAGCCCCGCGTCGCCCGGGCCGGAGGGTGCGGGGCGTGGCGGGTCGGGGGTCCAGTGGGTTCTCCCCGTGCCGAGTTCCACCGTGGCGCGGATCTCCATCGGGCCGTCCCCGCGTCGGGACAGTACGGCGAGCGAGGCCACGCGGGCCGTGCGGCCGGCGCCCAGGCGGCCCGCGAACTCGCGTTCCGCGCGGCGGGGATCGGGGCTGCGGCCCAGGGTCAGGTGGGGGGTGAAGCCCTCGGCCCGGCCCCGGCAGCCCGGGAACCGTGCCGCCAGGGACTGCCGCATCGCCTGCCACGGCGCGTCACCGGCCGCGGCCGGGTCCAGCCACAGGGTCGGGCCGAAGGCGTACACGCCCTCCAGGCGTGCGGTGAACGCGGCCGTTTCCGCGGCCGCTTCGGCCAGCAGGGGCAGCGCCGCCTCGAAGGAGGACTCCGGTACGAAGCCGAAGAGCAGGTTCACGTGCGCGGGCCAGCGCTCCGCCTGCGGGTCGTGTGCGCGACGCAGCGCCTCGACCGCCTCGTCCGGCGGCGCCAGCCACGCCACCGCCGTCCGCGCGGTGGCGTGGACGTCCAGCACCGCATGTTCGGACCCGTCGGCCGCCGGGCCGAAGTCCAGGGCGGCCTCGACCCCGTAGTGGTCGGAGATGAACAGTCCGTCCGCTGCCGGGGAGTCGCCGCGCAGTGCGGCCTCCGCCACGCGAACCCCCGCCGACCGCAGCAGGATCCGGTCCAGGCGGGCGGCCCGCCCCGTCAACGACCCCACGGCCGCGAGCGGATTGGCGACGGGGTCGAAGGTCGCGGTCCCGTCCTGCGGCCCGTGCACCTCGGTCCACGCGTCCCGGAGCCCCAGCGTCGCCGCCGGTCCCTCGGCTCCCGACCGACCGTCGTTGAAATCGCCGAGCAGGGCCACGTCGGCCGCCTCGATTCCGGCCAACCCCTCAGAAAGTCGCGCCAGTTCGGCCGTGCGGCGGTCCTCGCCCCGCTCCGTGTGATCGCTCGTCAGGTGCGTGGCCGCGACCACCAGGGGCCCACCCGCCGTGTCCACGGTCACGGCGACGACCGCCTTGTGCGGACCCAGCACGTGAACGCCCGCCTCCCGCACCGGCAGTCGGCTCAGCACCAGCAGCCCGCTCTCCGCCACGTCCCGGCCGCCCGGGTCCGCGGCGACCGTGTAGCGGGCCCGCACCCACGGCTCCGCGAGGAGCATGCCGAGCAGCTCGCGCTCCACCTCCTGGAGCGCGATCACATCGGCGTCCGCCGCCGCCAGGTCGGCCAGCAGCAGCGGCCTGCGCCGTGCGGTGGCGATGCGTGGGGCGTCGTACCGGTCCCAGAGCGTGTTCCATGTCAACAGGCGTATGTGTGAAGGTCGTTGAGCGCCGGTGGCCGTACCCTCGGGCGCAGCCCGCCACGCGCCGCCGCCGGACGCGTTCCACGCGTACGGCGTCCGTGCGGTGAAGAACGGCGCCCGCAGCAGCCTCGGGTCGCGGACCCGTCCGGCCGCGGTGCTGTCGATGACGTCGACGCCCGTCGCCCGGTCCCACACCAGCTGGCCGTCGGCTTCCACGAACAGCACCCGGTGCCAGGGGATGTCTCCCCCGGGCACGAAGGACGGCAGCGGTACCCGCTTCGGCGCGGCTCCGCGCTGCAGCAGTCCCAGTGTGAACCGGGCGGGATCGAAGCGGGGGTCCCAGCGGACCTGGTGGTAGAGCTCCTCGCTGGTACGCATCAGCCCTCCTCGCGGGTCGTCGTGCGGGTCGCGGTGCCGGGCACCGTGCGGGTCGCCGCACCGATCGTGCCCGCCGTGTCCTCGACGGTTCCGCCCGCCCCGATGTACCACGTGCGGTGCGCCTCGCCGGGATACGGCGGAGCGAACCGGCGCAGCTGGGAGGACAGCACCTGCTCCGGAACCGGGTGGGTCCGCGTGGAGTTGCGGCGCATCAGCTCCGCCTCCTCGACCAGCAGCACGGCATGCGTGACGAGCGCGTCGCGCCGCCGGGCGACCGCGCCGGCCGGCCCGCGCTGCCGGGCCGTGAGCGAGGTCGCGTCCCACACCACCGTGCCCCCTCGGCGCGCTGCCGCGGCGAGCGCGGAGTCCAGCCGGTCGAGGCCTTCGCGGAGCACGTCCGCGTTGTCCCGCTGGTCCGCGCGGGAGCCCCGGGCGCCGCGCAGGTCGTCGAGGCTGATGTACGCCTCCACCCCGGGCAGGCTCCGGGCGTAGGTGCTCTTCCCGCTGCCCGAGGGTCCGCAGAGCTGCACCAGGCGGGGGAAGGAGGCGCCGTCCCGCCAACGCCAGGTCGCCGCGACCGCCTCCTCGGCGCCGGTCAGTTTGCCCTGCCCGTAGGCATGGCGCGCCTCGGCCCAGCAGCGGTCGGCGGCGTCACCGCCCGTACCTCCGTCGCCCGCGTCGCCTCCGTCGCCTATGCCGGCTCCGGCGAGGGCCTCGCGCAGTCCGTCCCGCAGCGACTCCAAGGGCGCCGGACCGAGCAGCCCCGCCTCCTCGGCGTGCAGTGCGGACCACTCGACGCACTCGACGTGTTCGGCGTGCTCGACCCGCTCGCCGGCCCCGTCGCCCCGCTCACCGCCCCCACCGGCCCCGGGGAGGGCCCCGGCCAGCGCGTGCAGCACTCCCAGGTCGGCCGCCTCCGCCATCCGTACGAGCCCCGCCCGCCGTTCCGCGTCCGGGTAGGGGAAGGGCCTGCGCAGCGCCGGGTAGAGCCCGACCAGGTCCGCGACCCGCCGTGCGGTGGCCATCCCGAGCGGCCCCGCCGCCAGCCGGGACGCGAGCACGGACCGCGGTACGCCGTGCAGGGCCGCGGCCAGGATCCCGGCCAGCCGTTCCTCCCCGGACCGGCGCACGCTCAGCCCGTCGATGCGGTCCGCAACTTCGGCGACCAGCTCCTCGACTCCGGCCGCCTCGACCGCCGCCCCGGTCGCAGTGGCGGTCCCCACCCCCAGGCCCGCCCCCACCGCGCGGAGCAGCCCGGCCGCGTCCGGATCCGCGCCCGACCGGGCGTCCCAGAGGGCGGCCGTCGGACCGAGCCCGTTCGGCACGACCTGGGCGTACATCCAGTGCGTGTCCGTCTGCACGTGCCCGCCCCGCACCCATTTGGCCACGCACCGCCCGAAGTCGGCCCGGTCGAAGCCGGCCGCGGTGCGGACGACGTACCCCTCCTGCCGCGCCGTATCGAGCCGGAGCCGGCGCAGTGCCCGCTCGTCGAAGACGCCGCGCCACAGGACGCGGGGTCCGGGGACTCCGAGACCGCGCAGGAAGAGCTCCGTCCGGTCCCAGTCCAGGCAGTGGTCGCCGTCCCACACCGAGAACCCGTAGAACCACGCGTCGAGTTCCTCGTACGCGAGCGAGTGCCGGGCGAAGACGTTCTCCCCGCACACCCGCCAACCGGCCGGGATTCCCGGGCCGATGCGGCTCTGCAGCCCCTTCACCCAGGCCCGCGACGGATGGTGGCCCGAGTCGAGCGACCGTGCGTGCAGGCCGTCCGTGTAGAGGGTGGTGTTCTCGCCGTCGAGCTTCTCGGTGACCACGACCTCGCGCCCGGCGAACCCGGCCAGCATGCCGGGGCCGGTGGTCCGCACGTCGTCGGACGTCGCACCCGGAGACCAGGGCAGGTGCGGGGTCCGGGGGTAGTGCGTACGCATGATCCGCTCCCTGCGGGCCGAGGCTGGTGCCCGGCCACTCTAGGGAGGCCGAACCAGCCCGGACCAGCGAATATCGGCGGCTCAGTACCCGATGGTGAACCGCTTGCCCGCGTGCGCGTCGCGCTCGATCTCGTCCAGCAGCGCGACCGCGAAGTCCTCCGTGGAGATCAGGCTGTTCCCGTGATCGTCCACGACCAGCTCGTCGAGCCCCAGCCGGTACGTGCCCGTCCGGGTGCCCGGCTCGATCGTGGCGGCCGGGCTGAGGTTGGTCCAGTGGACCTCGTCCACCGGAACGGTCCGCAGGAAGTCGAGGGCGTCCCCGTGGGCGTGCATGACGGCGAGCACCGGCGCCGGGATCCCGGCCTGGTCCCAGACCTTCGGTCCGCCGGGGGTGCGCAGGGAGCCCGCACCGCCGACGGTGACCACGCGCGGCCGGGGCCCGTCCTCGCCGAGGGCCTGGACGCCGCCGATCAGTGCCTTCGCCGCACCGACGAGCGTGCCGGGATCCCCGGAGCCCGGACCGTACGCGCTGACCACCACGTCCTGCCCGGCCGCCGCCCGGCTCACGGACGCGGGGTCGAGGACGTCGCCGCGTACGACGCCGACGTCCGCGGAGCTGACTTCGGACTCGGCGAAGTGCGCGGGATCGCGTACGACGGCCGTGACCTCGTGTCCGCGCCCGAGTGCTTCGTGCAGCACCCGGGATCCGATCATGCCGGTCGCGCCGAAGAGAGCGATCTTCGCCATGGCCACTCCTGGAGGTGGAGGCTGGAGGGGCCCCGGTCGGGGTCCGCCGGGCCCATCCAAGCGAATCCCGCCTCCCGCACGCGGCAGCGCCACGCGGTCAGTGGCACAGCGCGACGATGGCCGGGTCCACCGTCCCCCGGGCCGCCGCGCACAGCGGCGCCATGTCGTACGTGCGGTTCGGTGCGGGCCGGGGGCGACGGGCCTGCGCTGCGGGCGCCGCGGGCTTCTTCGGCACGACCCGCCGGGGCTTCGCCGGCCGGTGCCGCGGGGCGGCGGGCTTCACCCGGGTCCGCGCCCGGGCGGCGGGCGCAGCGGGCGGGGCCGGCCGCGGAGCAACTGCGGCCCCCGGCGCGGGAGTCGAGGCGCCCTCCGGCGCAGCATCGGCAGCCGCATCCTGTGCGACCTCCGGCAGCGCCCCCAGCGGCCAGGCCTCGGTCGCCGGTCCCGGCAGGACCGTCCGCACCTGCGTCGGCGCGGGCCGTGCTCCGTTCCCCGGCCCGGGTCCGGGAACGGCCCCCGGCCCGGCCGGACCCACGGTCACACATCCGGTCACACACCCGGCCGCCACGGCCAGCGCGACAATGATCAGGGGCATCCACGGTCCCCGGCGCGAATCCATCCGCCCACCCTGCCCGACGGACGTCCGCACCCCCGCACGCGCTCACCCGGACGGGTGGTGCGGACTCCTCGGCAGGAGGCCTCAGCCGCAGGTCACGCTGTCCCTCGGCGTGTAACGGGTCTTCATCGTCTCCCGCTTGACCTCTTGCCCGCCCTTCACGAACACCCGGTCGACGGCGACGTCGAAGCCCTCCAGCGGGGACTGCGGCTCGCACTTCGGGCCGGTGTCCGTGCGCGTGGCGGGCGGCTTGACGTTCGTCCGCGGGCCCTTGGCCGCGCGGATCTCGTCGTACTGCTTCGTTCCGAGGAAGGTGATGGTGACCGAGGTGTCGGTCGCCTCGGCCTGGATGTAGAGGGCCTTGCCCGAGTCGTTGGCGAAGCGCAGGTCCAGACTGCCCCATGCCACGGTGGCCTCGCGGCCCTCCGGGTAGCGCTCGATGTAGAAGGAGTGCGCGCCGTACTCGACGGGCTTGACCCCGGAGAAGAACATCGCGTTGAAGACCGTGGTGGCCACCGCCGAAACGCCGCCGCCGGAGGCCTTCTCGTACTGGCCGTTGTTGATGATCAGGCCGTCGACGAAGCCGTTCTCCTTCGTGCGCTCGCCGACGCGGCGGTTGAAGCTCCACGTCTCGTCGGGCAGCACGAGCGAGCCGTTGATCAGCTCCGCGGCCCGCCCGATGTTCGTCGTACGGTACGGGGCCTTCTCGAAGTCGACCGTGAAGGAGGACACCTCCTCCTTGATGCCCAGCTGCCCGATCGTGTCCTTGGTGAGCTTGGGCCGGACCTCCTCGGTGGCGACCTCGGCCGTCCGCTCCGCCGCGCCCGCCCGCGTCAGCAGCGGCAGTACGGCGGCGGACAGGCCCTCCTCGGCGACCCGGCGTCCGGCCCGGCCCTCCTCGGCGACGGAGACCGCGCCGGCTGAGTCCGTACGCAGCTTCGCCTCGACGGGGCCCGGCGTGGCCTGCCGCAGCGGACCGGCCAACTCCGGGTCGGCGAGCAGGGCCTTGGCGTCGAGCTGGGGCGCGAGGCGGCCCTGGCCGTCGTCCTTGAGGGTGAGGTGCTTGGCGAGGACGGCCGGGCCGACGGGTATGCGCTTGCCCTGCACGGTCAGGGTGACCGGCGCGGACACCGCGGGTTCGGCGAACTCCTTCAGCGCCCGCTCCGTCTCCTGCTGCCCGATGCGGGGCTCCGTGGTCCGGACGGGCAGCACGACGGGCCCGCCGGGCGCCCCGTCCGCGGGCCGGGCGTAGGACGAGCGGAGCACGCCGAGGGAGCCGTCGACGTCGAGCTCGGTACCGGTGACCGGGGCCACGGCCTTGGCCTTGCCCTTCTCGAAGGAGACCGCACCTTCCCGGGCCTCCTGACGGGTCTTCGCGCCGAGCCCGTCCAGGGCGGAGCGGGCCGCCTTCTCGTCGAGCCGGACCACGGGCTCCACCGAGGGGTCACCGGAGGAGAACAGCCGGCCGATCACGCTGACGGGGTCGGCGCCGGAGCGGGCCGCCCGGTCGGCGGTGGCGCCGGTGTCCAGGGACAGGCCGAGCGTGGCCGGCTGCGCCTGCTCGGTCCGCTCCCCGATCCGCAGGACCAGCGGGGCCGCGGCGGACGGGCCGAGCGCACGGTTCAGGGTCTGCCGGGCCTCGGCGCGGCTCATCCCGCCTATGTCGACGCCGCGCACCTTCGTACCGGCGGCTATGTCGTCTCCCGCCAGCAGCAGGCCCGCGGCGTACAGCCCGCCGAAGCCGAGGACCGCGACGCCGCCCGCCACGCCGGCCACGCCCGGGACGGTCCACCGTTTGCGGGTGTCCGCCGGGGGGCCCGTGCGGGGTGCGCGTCGCATGTCTGGGTCTCTCCTCGGTGCGGTGACGTGGTCGGACCGGCGGTTTTCATGCCGCCAGTCCGCCCCGGGAACGTAGCAAGATCCGTGTAACCAGGTAATAAGGAGGTATAGGGGTGGCAAAGGGGAATGTGTTGATCTCCGTAACCCGGTGCTCGTCCGCGCTGTTGCACAGCCCGCGGGCCCACCCGTGCGGAACGCCCCGGCGAGGCCCGCACGATGGCCGCGCGATGCCCAGCGATGCCCAGCGATGCCCGCGCGACGGGGCAGCACGGCGCCCCCGCGGCGCCCCTACGGTGAATGGAGTCCGATGCCGCAGCTGACCGACGAGGACGTGACGCAGGACACGGGCGCCACCCCGGCCGAAACCGGAGCCCAGGCCGCATCCGGGGCCCACGCCGCACCTGGGTCCCGTGCCGAACCCGCTGCCCCCGCCGCGCGCCCCGGCACGTGGATGACCCCGGAGGAGTACGGGGCCTCCCGCGCCACCCTCTGGACCGGCGCCGTCGTCCTCGTCACCGACGGCGACGGGCGGGTCCTCGTCCAGAGCGTCGACTACCGCCCCGACCGGCTGCTGCCCGGCGGCGCCGTGGACGCCGGCGAGGCGCCGGCCGCGGCGGCCGCGCGAGAGGTGTACGAGGAGCTCGGCGTCGAGGGGCGCTACCCGCGCGGCCTCGCCGTCGACTGGATCCCCGCCGACGCGCCCGGCATGCCGCCCGGGATGGGATTCCCCGGCGAGATCCTGCACGTCTTCGACGGCGGTACCTGGACCCGGGAGCGCATCGACTCCATCCGGCTCCCCGCGCAGGAGATCACCGGCATCCACTTCGCCGAGCCGGCCGAGCTGCCCGCCCTGATGGACGCGGGCGACGCCCGCCGCGCCCTGTCCGCGCTGCGGGCCCGCATCAGCGGAGGAGGCGCCGCCCTGCTGGAGGACGGCCGCCCCACCACCCCCACCGCCCTGGACCGGCTCGGCGCCCTGCGCAGCCGCCGCGTTCCACTGCACGGCACCTGGCACCCGGGCCCCGCCCCCGCGCACCTGACGCCACGGGACCCCGTCGGCTGGCTGTTCGCCCCCGACGGGCGCGTGCTGCTGCTCATCGCCCGCGCCACCGGCGCCGCCCACCTCCCGCCCCCGACGGCGGGCCGCACCGCGGGCGCGCTCACGCTCGGGTACCGGTGCGCCGACCAGGGTGCCCACCCGAGGACCGCGGCCCGGCTCACAGCGCTGCCACCGGGACCGGACCCGGCGTACGCACGGCTGCTGGCCACCCCCGAACAGGTCCGCGAACTCAGCGACTGGGGCCCGGCGGGCCACGAGGAACTCGCCGCCGTCCACACCGCCCGCACCCACCTCTGCCTCCCGTCGCCGCCCCGCACCCCGCCGACGGAACTCCCGGCGGAGGGCTGCCACTGGTGAGCGCGGAGCGGCTCAATCCCCGGTCCGCGGGCCCCGGTCCCGCAGCATGAGGGGATGAGCGAGACTGCGATCACCTACACCGTCTACATCCAGGCCGACCCCGCGCGCGTGTGGCAGGCCCTGACCGAGCCCGCGTTCACCCGCCGCTACTGGGGGCTCGACTTCGAGACCGACTGGCGGGTGGGCTCGACGATGGACTGGGTGGAGCGCGGGGCGCGGACGAGCGATCCGGAGCAGGTCGTCCTGGAGTGCGTACCGGAGCGGCTGCTCTCCTACACCTGGCACACCTTCACCCCGCAGTGGGCCGCCTCCGTGGGCATCGGCGAGGAGCTGCGCGCCGAGCTGGCCCGCGAGCGGCGCACGAAGGTGACGTACGAGATCGAGCCGGTCGGTGACACGCTCGCCCGGCTCACCATCCTCCACGAGGACTTCGAACCGGGCGGCACCCTCATCGGGATGTGCGGGCGCGCCTGGCCGATGCTCGCGTCCAGCCTCAAGACCCTCCTGGAGACCGGCGCCCCGCTCCCGGAGCAGGGGCACGCGAACGAACAGGGCTCCGGCGGATACGAGAGCCACGGCGCCTGAGCCCGGGGCCGCCGGGGGCAGCGAGGCCGGCGGGGGCCGCGAGGTCAGGTGCGTGACGGGACGGTGCAGCTCGGCCGCCCGTCGGGGATGTCCTTGCTGTCGTCGTACGGGTCGACCACGGGCCACGGCCGTTCGGCGGCGGCCGCCTCCTTGGAGAAGTAGGGGTGGACGAAGCCGTCGACGGTGCCGCAGTCGTGGTTGCCGAGCTGCCGGCGGTACCCGGCCGGAATCAGCTTCCCGGCCGTCACGCCGGGGGAGTCGGACGCGGCGTAGAGCAGCACGAGCTGCCTCCGTACGACCACCCGTGCCACCTCCTCCGTGCCCGGCGCGGGCCCCGGCTCCGGGCGCGGGGACACGCGCCGCACGGCGTAGACGAAGGTGTAGTCGGCGTGGATCCTGATCTGCCCCGGAGCCCCGCCGGCCTCGAAGGCCATCCGGCCGCGCACCCTGATGCCGCCCCGGGCCGGAGTGAGCCGGGCGGGGTCGAAGCGGGTGAACAGCTCGGTGGGGTCGGCGTCCGGGAGCCCCGGTTCGCGCAGGTGCTCCGTCAGCTCGGCGCGGGCGGGCTGCTGCGGATCGAGCAGCTCCATGGCCTCGGCGGGCCACGCGCCCTGGAGCACCTCCGGATCCAGATTGGCCGCGACCAGGAACTCCCTGGCCCGGCTCAGTCCGTCCGAGACCTTCTCCTTCGGGATCGAACCGACCGCGGTGGCCGCGGGCAGCGGGAGCTCGTCCTTCTCGGTCGCCCAGGTCCGGGCGGGCGAGCCGCGCAGCGGCAGGCCCGTCGTGGCCGGCCACTCATCGGGCCATGCCTGCTCGTCGAGCCCGGCGGCGTGGAGCCGGCCCTCGGGCCGCCCCTCCGGGGCGGCCACCAGCCACGCGGTGACACCGGCGAGCGCCAGGGCGGCGACCGCTCCGACGGACAGGCGTCTGACGCGCCGTCGGCGCTGGTCGGCGTGGAAGGCCGCCTCGCGGCCCTGCTCCCGGCCCTGATCCCAGCCGCGGCCATGGCCCTGGCCCTGGCCCCGGTTCTGGCCCCGGTTCTGGTCCCCCACCCGTGCCTGGTCTTGTCCGTCCGCGCGCAGTCGCGTGACGAATTCCGCCGGTTCCGTCATGTCAGGCCCCCGCCCATGCTTTTGTCTCCGGCCCATCTCACAGGGCGTCACCGATGCGGCACAAGCCGGACCGAGATCACGTAATAGTCCTGTGACGTGCGCAGATGCGGGACGACCGGCTCCGACGGCCCCACCCTGACCGTCCCGCAGGGCCTTGATGCCACCCTGACAACTCGCCGTTCACCGGTGTCGTGTGGAATGGCCGCATGGGGAGAAGTGAGTACCAGATACGCCAAGGCGGCCCGGAGCGCCGGACCGGGGGGACGACGGGCGCGGCGGCCGCGAACGCGCCGTCCGAGCACTGGCGTTACGCCCGGCACCTGGAGTCCCTGGCAGCCGTCTCGGGACAGCCCGGGGAGGCCGAGGCCGTGGCCGCCGTCCTGCGCGACCCGGACCTGGTGATGGCGGAGAGCGCGGTGGTCACGCACCTCGACCGGCGGGCGGCCGGGCTGCTGGCCGACGAGGCCTTCCCGGCCTGGGCGCAGGCCGTCGGGGCCGCCCTCGGTGGCCGCAGCTTCGCGGCCCGCCGGCTGCGCGAGTGGACCCTGCTGAAGGCCGTCACGCAGGGCGAGCCCTGGTCCGCGGGGGAGCTCCTCGCGGCCTCCGACTGGTGTCAGCGCACGGCGGCCCAGTCCCTGCACGCGGACGATGCCCTACGGCTGCTCGCCGCGGGCGCCCGGACCCGCCGGGTCCGCAACGCGGCGGCGCAGCGGCTGCTGAGGCGGGCCGCCGTGAGCTCGTGACCCGATCCCCGGGCCGCCGGACGCACAGGAGGGCCGGAACCGCACCGCGGTCCCGGCCCTCCCGACGTGCTACTTCGTTCCGCGCCGCACACGCGCCGCCGCACGGGCCTCGGCGGCCTGCCGGGCCTCGATGGTCTTGCGGGACTCCTTGCCCTTGCCGGGCCGCCCGGGACGGGTGCCGATCCCGCGGAAGCCGAGGTCCGAGCCAGAAGGCCGGCCCTTGGCGTCGGTGGCCGCGGCGCCGGCCAGCGGCACGCCGGACGGGGCCTTCGCGCCGGTGATCCGGCTCAGCGCGGCCTCGCCGGAGCGGACCTGGGTGATGGTCGGCCGGATCTTGGCGTCGGCCATCAGCCGGACGATGTCGCGCCGCTGGTTGGGGGTGACCAGGGTGACGACCTTGCCGGACTCGCCCGCCCGCGCGGTGCGGCCGCCCCGGTGCAGGTAGTCCTTGCTGTCGGCCGGCGGGTCCACGTTGACCACGAGGTCGAGGTCCTCGATGTGGATGCCGCGGGCGGCGACGTTGGTCGCGACCAGGACGTTCAGCAGGCCGTCCTTGAACTGGCCCAGGGTCCGGGTGCGCTGCGGCTGCGACTTTCCGCTGTGCAGCCCCTCCGCGCGTACGCCCATGGCCCGCAGGTGCTTCACGAACTGGTCGACCCCGTGCTTGGTGTCCAGGAACATCAGCACCCGGCCCTCGCGCGCCGCGATCTCGGTCGCGGCCGAGACCTTGTCGGCGGCGTGGATGTGCAGCACGTGGTGGTCCATCGTGGACACCGATGCGGACTGCGGGTCCACGGAGTGCCCGACGGGGTCCTTCAGGTACCGCTGGACGAGCTGGTCCACGTTGCGGTCCAGCGTGGCCGAGAACAGCATCCGCTGGCCGGCGTGGTGGCACTGGTCGAGGATCTCGGTGACCTGCGGCATGAAGCCCATGTCGCACATCTGGTCGGCCTCGTCGAGGACGACGATCTTCACGCGCTCCAGGTGCACGTCGCGCCGGCCGATGAGGTCGCTGAGCCGCCCCGGGGTGGCCACCACGATCTCGGCGCCGGTGCGCAGCGCGCCGGTCTGCTTGCCGATCGACAGGCCGCCGACGACCGTGGCCATGCGCAGCTTCAGGGCCTGCGCGTACGGGGCCAGGGCCTCGGTCACCTGCTGCGCCAGCTCGCGGGTCGGTACGAGGACCAGCGCGAGCGGCCGCTTGGGATCGGCCTGCTGCCCCGCCGTACGGGCCAGCAGGGCCAGGCCGAAGGCGAGCGTCTTGCCCGAGCCGGTCCGCCCGCGGCCGAGGATGTCGCGGCCCGCCAGGGAGTTGGGGAGGGTCGCCGCCTGGATGGGGAACGGCTGGGCCACCCCCTGGTCGGCCATCGTCTTCACCAGCTCAGGGGGCAGACCGAGCTCCGAGAAGGACTCCACCGGCGGCAGGGCCGGCGTGGTCGTCCGGGGCATCGAGTACTCGCCCTGGGGGCCGAGGGTCCGCGGGGTCTTTCCGCCGCCCTTCGCACCGCCCTTCGGGCTCGTCTTGGCTCCGGCCTTGATGCCGAAGCGCCCATGAGCTGACGGGTTCTTCATGCAGAACCTTCCGTGAGACGCGCAAGATGTTCGGGAGTGCGACGCGAACGTCGCCAAAAGGCAAATTTTACCATCGGGGTTACGGGGCCACCGGCCCGAGTTCCCCGGCCCGCACCCGGTCCAGATGGGCGGTGACCTCGGCCGTCGCCCGCCCGAACCAGTCGGCGATGACGGCGACCTCGTCGGGGGTGTACTCGGCGAACACCGCGCCGAGCCGGGCGTAGAAGGGCTCGTAGACGGCGAAGATCCGCGCGGCGGCGGCCGGGTCCGCGACCACCCGTACCCGGCGCCGGTCGGCGGGATCGGGCTGCCGGCTCGCGTACCCGGCGCGCTCCAGGCGGTTGAGCACCCCGGTCACCGCGCCGGTGGTGAGGTTGGTCAGCTCGGCGAGGTCGCCGGCGCCGAGAGGGTCGTCACCGGCGCCCAGGATGTGGCCGAGGCAGGTCAGGTCGGTGACGTTCAGCCCGAGGAGCTGCGCCACTTCCTGCTGGCCGACGATGCCGAGAGCGACGTACCGGTCCATGCGCGACAGCGCCTCCTGGACCGTGGCCGCGGGGCGGGGCTTGCCCTGCACGCGGTTACTCCTTAGCATCTAAGTTACTTAGCTCGTGAGATAAATGGCTTTCTCGGTGAGAGAACGCCATTCGAGCCTACTGAACCGACGAAGCAGGGGAGAACGATGAGCGCTCACGGCCACGTGGACCTCGGCCACACGGTGGCGGGCTGGACCGGCACCGCAATCGCCCTGGTGGGAAGCGCGGTGGCGGGCGCCGCTCTCTGCGTCTCCTGGACCCCCGGCATCTGGATCGGCCTGGGGGTCGTCGTGGTGGCGGGCATCGTCACCTGGCTCCTGCACCTCGCCGGCTGGGGCAAGCCGAGCGGTCCCCGGCCGGAGAGCCAGTGGGACTGGCGGGTTCGCGACACCGTCGCGCACTCCGGCCACGCCGACTGCCTGGGCTGCCGGCTCAGCGGGCCGCGGCGAGGTGCCGCAGCAGCCCCTGGCTCTCGATCCGCCGTGTCGTTGCCCGCTGCGGATAGCACCGCATGAACATCCGGGTGAAGTGCTCCCCGTAGTGGATCGCCGCGGCCCCCTCGCCGCCGTCCCCGCCCCGCTGGGCCCCCGTCGGGTCGAGGGGGCGGATCCGGGCCCCGAAGCGCGGCTCGTGGAAGTAGGCGAGGGCGTACCGCTCCCGGTCCGCCAGCCGCACCCGGTGCGGGGTGGACAGCAGGGCGCCGCCGGTCATGAACTGGAGGATGTCCCCGGGGAACACCGTCAGCACCCGCGCCACGGGCCGTACGGGGGTCCAGTCGGGCCGGTCCTCGGCGAAGCCCGCGGTGCTCTCGCCCGGCAGCCAGTTGCGCGGGCGCTCCTCACCCGGCACCGGAGGCCGTACGAAGAGGCCGCCCACCTCGTCCTGGGCGGCGATCACGAGCAGTCCGTAATCGGTATGGGCGCCGATGCCGCGCTCGGCGGTCCGTTCCGCGGCGGGGAAGCGCAGCACCCGCATGTGGTGCCAGCCGCCGCGGGTCAGGCCCGCGAGCCGGTCGATGCCGGCCGGGCCGAGGCCGAGCCCGAGGGCCACGAGCCGCAACAGTCGCTCGCCGAGCCCGCCGACGCCGGTCAGGTAGGCCTCCATGGCCGCGCGGTAGCCGGGGGAGGGCCAGGGGACCGGTCCGTGGCAGGGCAGGCCCGCGGCCGCCGCCACCGGGATGTCGGGGGTGATGGTGAAGATCTCCGAGGCGTCCGGCCGGCCGTCCGTCACCTCCTCGCCCGAGGCGATGTACCCGCTGTACGAGGTGTCGTTGACGTACGCCGCCTTCTCCGCCGCGGGCCGGGCGAAGAACCGCCGGCTCGCCGCCAGCGCGGCCCGCGTGCGGGCCTCCTGCCGTCCGTCGGCGGCCACTTGGAAGATCCCGTCGCGCTGCCAGGCACGGACCATCGCCCCGCCGAGCATGATGTCCGCCGTCGTTCCCGTGATCCGAGCCGGCACCCGGAACGTCGCGAGCTCGCCCATGTCCGTCCCCTCTCGAAGACTCCTTCGGAGCGCCCCGCCGAGAGCCCTTCCCAGGGCCCGTGCGAAGGCCTGTTCCCCCGATTCACGGACGGGACGGAGAAAGGTTCGAATATCCGGGAGCACCCCGGTTGGCCGCGCTTGGCGTGTGCTCGGGCCGATCAATGGGCAGGATCGGGTCCGGCCGCGTGTGCGGCCGGTGGAACGTTGTGAAGGATCAGTACAGATGGCAACAGGCACCGTGAAGTGGTTCAACTCTGAGAAGGGGTTCGGCTTCATTCAGCAGGACGACGGCGGCCCTGACGTGTTCGTCCACTTCTCCGCCATCCAGACGACCGGCTTCAAGGAGCTGGCCGAGGGCGCGAAGGTCGAGTACAGCGTGACCCAGGGTCCCA
Source organism: Streptomyces stoeckheimensis (assembly GCF_045822005.1). Classification (NCBI taxonomy): domain Bacteria; kingdom Bacillati; phylum Actinomycetota; class Actinomycetes; order Kitasatosporales; family Streptomycetaceae; genus Streptomyces; species Streptomyces stoeckheimensis. The sequence goes on from NZ_CP169550.1 coordinate 8,024,623, forward strand.
AGGGTCCTCAGGCGGAGCAGGTGGTCACCATCGGCTAGCGCCGCTTCACGAGTCCGGCCCGTGACGTGAGCCCCGCCCGTTGACCCGGCGGGGCTCACGCACGCCCGGCCCGGCCGGTAGCGTGGGCCGGATGATGACCGGCACGCCGGACACCCGGCTGATCGTGCTGCGCGGCAACTCCGCCGCGGGCAAGTCCTCCGTGGCGGAGGGCATCCGCGACCGCCACGGCCGGGGCCTCGCGCTCGTGGGCCAGGACAACCTGCGCCGCGTCGTCCTGCGGGAGCGGGACACCCCCGGCGCGGCGAACATCGGGCTCATCGGCAGCGTGGCGCGCTACGCGCTGGACCACGGCTTCCACGTGATCGTCGAGGGGATCCTCTACGCGGACCGCTACGGCCCCATGCTCGACGCCCTGCGCCGCGCCCACCGCGGGCCGACCCACTTCTACTACCTCGACGTGCCGTTCGAGGAGACCCTGCGGCGGCACGCGGGCAAGCCGCAGGCCGCCGAGATCGGCGAGGCGGAGATGCGGGAGTGGTACCGCCCGCTCGACCTGCTGCCCGGCGACTGGGAGAGCGTCATCGGGGCGGAGCACTCGCTCGAGGACACCGTCACCCGGGTCATGGCCGAGACCGGGCTGGCGGTGGAGGCGGCGTAGCCCGTACCCGTCGGCCGGGGGCGGCCTGTCGCGAGGGGTCATCCCGCCCGGTGCAGGGCGATGAGGAGCGGCCAGATCCGGTCCGCCAGCTCGGCCGGGTCGGCCAGGCCGGCGGGCAGGTCGCCGTGCAGCCAGTCCGCGAGCACGGCGGTGAACGTGGCGGCCACGGCCGAAGCCACCAGCTCGGGGCGCGGAGCCCCCACCGCGGCGCGTTCGGCCCGGCTGCGCTCGCGCAGCTCCCGGTACAGGCGTTCGCCCAGCGGCCCGCCGCCACCCGGCAGGAGCAGGGTGCGGTAGAGCGCCGCCCGGTCGGCCGCGCCGCCGAGGAAGGCGGCCAGTGCGGCCGGGGGGCGGGCCGGGGGAAGTGCCGAGGGGTCCGTCTGCCAGGCGTGCAGGGCGTCGACCGCCGCGTGGACGACGTCGGCGCACGCGTCCACCGCGAGCGCGGTGAGGTCCTCGTAGTGCAGGTAGAACGTGGCCCGGCCGACGCCCGCCCGGCGCACCACCGCCGAGACGCTGACCTCGCCGAGCGGCCGGTCCGCGCACGCGGCGAGGAGGCTCTCGCGCAGCCGCTCCTTGGTGCGGGCGGTGCGGGGGTCGGTCCGGGCGGTCATCCGGCGAGCAGCGCCGCGCCCAGCGCGAGGGCGCCGGGCAGGGCCTGGGCCAGGAGGATGCGCCGATTGGCGGTCGCGGCCCCGTACACCCCGGCGACGATCACGCAGACGAGGAAGAAGATCTGGGTGGCGAGCGAGTCGATGACGAGGGACCAGACCAGGCCGGCGGCGAGGAACCCGTTGTAGAGGCCCTGGTTCGCGGCGAGCGGGGCGGTCAGACGGGCCGTGTCGGCGTCGAATCCGTGCAGGGCGCGGCCGGGCGGTCGCTGCCACAGGAACATCTCCAGGACCAGGAAGTACGCGTGCAGTGCGGCGACGAGGCCGATGAGGATCGTTGCGACCGTGTGCACGGCCACCTCCCTGGGGGCGGAGTGAGCCGAGGGCGGTTCCGCCGACTTCCTGGACAACTGTACAGGAAGTCGGCTCGCGGCCGACGGTCCGCGGCGCGGCTACGCTGACCGCATGACTGCGCTCGTATATGAAGACTTCGCCCCCGGACGCCACCGCGAGGCCACGCTGATCCGGCACGCGCTCGGCAGCGTGCACGAAGAGGCCCTGGTCGCGGGCCTGGCGGGCGGTATCGGCTTCATGTACTTCGTGTTCGAGTACGCCGGCCGGCCGCCGATGCCGACGATCGTCGCCCAGGCCCACCCCGACCCCTGGGTCCAGGTCGCCCTCGGCCGCCTGCGCATCCCGTACGAGGCCACGCGCAGCGCCAAGCCCCGCTGGCACCGGGTCGAGGCCGCGCTCGACGCGGGGGCCCCGGTGTTCTGCACCGTCGACCGGTCCGCCCTCCCCTGGCACGGCCCCGCCCCGATGGCCGAACTGGCCGCCGCCGACCCGTACGTGGTGGCCGTGGTCGGCTACGACGGGGACACCTTCCAGGTCGACGACCCGGCGGCCGGTCTGGAGGGGGCGGGCGGCCCGTACGTCATCGGCCGCGAGGAGTTCGGTGCGGCCTGGTCCGGGCACAAGAAGGGCCGCCACCAGATGGTGGTCACCACCGGGAAGCCCGCCGGCGAACCCGACCTGGAGGCGGCGATCGCCGCCACCGTCTCCCGCCTCACCGGGCCGGTGCTCGGCAACCACTTCGACGTCAACTTCGGCTTCTCCGGCATGGAGAAGTTCGCCGCGCAGCTGCGCGACACCAGCACCAAGACGGGCTGGGAGCGCCGCTTCGCCGCCCCCGAGGCCTTCGTCCTGGGGACGCAGCGGCTGTACGCCTGCCTGGAGGAGGAGTGGACCGCCCCGGGCGCCACCCGGCCGCTGTACGCGGACTTCCTCGACCTCGCCGGGCACGGTGAGGCGGCCGCGCTCTTCCGCGACTCCGGCCGGCAGTGGACGCGGCTCGCGGAGCTGGCCCGCGCGGCGGATCCCGGGGCGGACGCCGCGGGGCGGCGGGACCTCTTCGACGCCTGCGCCGAGCTCGTGGACGGAGCCCTTTTGCTGGAGCGGCAGGCCGTCGCGCTGCTGCCGGAGGCCGCGCCCGGGGAGTGATGCGCTCGGTGGTTCGGGGCCGCGTCTCCTGGCGGGGGTGAGGGTCATCCTTGGCTCGGAGGCGCGGAGCGCCGGAGTGCTGTTCGTCCTTGAAGTTTTCAGCTCGGCTTCGAAGTCGGCGCAGACCCGCATGATCTCTTCGGTGCGGGTCCGCATGGCGTCGGTGGACGCTTTCCTTCTGTATTCCGTGACGAAAACCGAGTGAACGTGCAGGTTGCGGACAACATGGCGGCCAATTCTGACATCGGGGCTGGGTTCCGGTGTGGTGGCATAAACCACTGCTAGTCCTCGGCTGTGAGTCAAGACACCTTGGTCAAGCGGCAGTTCGGGCACCATGCCCGGCTCGCGCTGTCGCGCGCCTAGGTGTTGAAGGCTGATGGTCAGGCGCATGCGGCCCGCACTGTGTGGAACCTGCTGCATGCGTGGTGGCGGATGATGCCGAAGGAGAAGCGGACCCTGGCGAACGCGGATGCAGCGATCCGGCAGGCCCGGGGCGACATCGACTTTCTTGCTGTTCTTCCTGCGCAGGCCGCGCAAGCGGTGTTGAAGACCTATTTCCAGGCGTGGAAGAACTGCTGGGACGGTCGCGCCGGCGCCCCGAATTTCAAGGGCCGGCTGCGCACGGTGATGTCCGTGGACGTCCCGCAGGGCCGGGACCTGAACATTATCCGCGTGCATCGCAGGTGAGGCATGGCCAACCTGCCGAAGATCGGCCGGGTCCGTTTCCGGTGGACCAAGGATCTGCCCGTGGGCAAGCGTGCCAACGCGGAGAACCGGATCACCGGGGCGCGGCTGGTCACGGACGCTCTCGGCTGGCACATCGCCTTCCGCGTCCAGAGTCTGGAGGTCGAGCCCGAGCCGCACCGGGGGCCGGAGGTCGGCATCGACGTGGGCGTCACCGTCCCCATCGCACTCTCCGACGGCGAGACCTGCGAGCACGATGAGTGGCTGACGGAGAGGGAGCAGGCGAAGCTCCTTCGCCTGGAGCAGCGCGCCGCCCAGCGCAAGCAGCACCGCAAGCCCGGCGAGCCAACCAGCCGTCGGCTGCACCACACCTACGACCAGATCGCAGGACTCCGCGCGAAAGCCAAGCGCCGGGCCCTGGACTGGCAGCACCAGACGACCACCACCATCGCCCGCACCTACGGCACCGTTGTGGTCGGAGCACTCACCATCACAGACATGATCAAGTCGGCCAGGGGAACCATCGAGGAGCCGGGAAGGAACGTCGCTCAGAAGTCTGGGCCGGCCCCAGCCGGGAGAGCACTTCAAAGCTCGCAGGCCATCAACCAGGACCAGCGGGGGCTGGACTTGGTTCGAGGCCCTGTTCCAGCGCCTGGGCGCGGCCGCCCGGTACTGAGCCGGCGGGGCCCGCAGCCGTTCCGTTCGGTCCTCCTCGACGGTGGCTGCCGCCGTTCCGCTCAGGCCTCCTCGACCCTGACCGCCGACACCGGGCAGGCGCGCGCCGCCTCCCGCAGCAGCGGGCTGCCATCGCCGTCCTCGCGACCCGGCAGCACCGCGCCGAAGCCGTCCTCGTCCTGGGTGAACACGCCCGGCGCGGTCAGGGCGCACTGGCCGGCGCCGATGCAGACGTCCGTGTCGACGGAGACGCGGCTCACAGGACCGGCCGGAGTCAAGGGGCTCACCACGCCACGGGGAGTTCGAGCATGCCCTGGACGGTGTCCCCGGGCTTGAACGGGATCCTGTCCGGCTCGGCCGCCAGCCGCAGGCCCGGGAGCCGTTCGAAGAGGGTGCCGAGCGCGATCTCCATCTCGGCGCGGGCCAGGTTCTGGCCCAGGCACTGGTGGATGCCGAAGCCGAAGGCCAGGTGGTGCCGGGTGGGCCGGTGCCAGTCCAGGGTGTCGGGCTCCGCGAAGACGGTCTCGTCGCGGTTGATCACGGAGGTGGAGAAGATCACCCCGTCGTCGGCGCGGACGGTCACCCCGCCGATCTCGATGTCCTCGGCCGCGACCCGGAGCATGCCGTCCGCGATCGACAGGAAGCGCATCAGCTCCTCCACCGCCGCCGGCAGCAAGGACGGATCGTCGCGCAGCTCGGCCAGCTGCTCGGGGTGGCTGAGCAGGGTGAACGTGCCCAGCGAGATCATGTTGGCCGTGGTCTCGTGCCCCGCGATCAGCAGGATCGCGGCCAGCGAGACCAGCTCCTCCACATCGGTCTCGCCGGTCTCCAGCCGCCGCACGATCAGCTCGTCCAGCAGCCCCTCGCCCGGGTGCTCGCGCTTGTGGCCGATGAGTTCGCGCAGATAGCCGTTGAGCTGCTCCCGGGCGTCCTCGACGTCGGCGAGTTCCGGGCCGCGCAGCAGCCGCCGGGACTGGCTCTCGAAGAACTCGTGGTCCGCGTACGGGACTCCGAGCAGGGCGCAGATCACCATCGACGGCACCGGCAGGGCGAAGGCGCCGACCAGTTCCGCCGGGGGTCCGGCGGCGATCATGGCGTCGATCAGCCGGTCCACGGTCTCCTGGATCCGGGGGCGCAGGGCCGCGGTGCGTCCCAGGGAGAAGCTCGGGATCAGCATCCGGCGCTGCGTGTTGTGGACGGGGTCGTCGACGCCGAGCAGGGCGGCGCGCCGGTTGCTCAGACCCTTGAACCGCTTGGTGGGGGCGGGGAAGGAGAGGTTCTGCCGGTCGGCGGAGAGCCGGCCGTCGGAGAGCAGGGCACGCGCCTCGGCGTGGCCGGAGACCACCCACACGGAGCGGCCGTCGAAGAGGGTGACCCGGGAGAGCGGCCGGCCCGTCCGCAACGGCTCGTAGGCCGCCGGCGGGTGGTAGGGACAGGTCCGGTCCTGGGGGAAGGCAATGGTCTTCTCGGACATGCAGCACCTCGCACGCGATGGTTCCGTTTCGCCGGGATCCATTACATGCCTCAGGCACCTATCTGATCCACGTGACTTTCGGCCAGATCGTGCGCTTCGCCCGTATGGCGCAAGAGGCGGTGCGGCGGCGGCGCGGCGGGGGTGCGCCGATCAGAGGTGGGCGTCGAGGAATTCCCGGAGCTCCCCGGCCGTCATCGGCCCCGCCTGGGCGGCCACCGGCTCGCCGCCCGCGATGAGGACGGCCGTCGGGGCCCCCGTCACCTCGTACCGCTTGGTCTGCGCGGGGCAGCGGGTGATGTCCACGCGCACCGCCGTCAGCCGGGTTCCGTACTCCTGCGCCAGTGCGGCGACGACCGTGTCCATCGCGCGGCAGGGCTCCAGGGCCTTCGGCCAGCTTCCGCAGAAGTAGGCGAGCACCGGCCCGTCCGTCATACCGAGGATGAAGTCGAACTCCTGGTCCTCCAGTGGCTGGTGTACCCGACGTGCCATGGATGGTGCTCCGCTTCGTGTGCCGTGCGATCCGAACGGGTCCCATCATCCCTGCCGGGGGCCGTTGTCAGTGCCGTCTGTGAAGCTGACCGGTATGGACGACAGGATGCTCCGGCGCCGGGTCTACGGCGCCGACCACGACGACCCCGACCCGGGTCCGCTCCCGGGGCACGCCTACGGAGAGCTCGTGGGCGGGCCGCTCGACGGGCTGCTGCTCGACATCACGGGCTGGAGCGCCCCGCAGCTCGCCGAGGAGGCCAGGCTCCCCACGGAGATAGGGCGCTACGGTCCCGGCGGCCGGGCCCACTACCGCCGTCGCGCCGCCGATCCCGGTCACTGGGACTGGACGGGCGACAGCCGCTGACGCCGGGGCGGCGGGGCCGTGGCCTCAGCCCGCCGCGTTGCGGCCGACCTTGCGGGCCCACAGCACCAGTGGAACCTGGAGCGGCAGCCTGCCCAGGGCCACGGCCCGCAGGGCGGGGGAGCGGTGGCGGGCATCGGCGGCCATCTTGACGTTCGCGGGGAACACGCCGACGAAGAAGGCCGCCGTCGCCAGCGCCGCGACCCGGCGGGTGCGCGGGTGGGCCACCCCGGCCGCGAGCGCGAGTTCCGCAGCGCCGCTCGCGTACGTCCACTGGCGCGGGCTGCCCGGCAGCGAGCGCGGCACGATCGCGTCGAACTGCTTGGGGGCGACGGCGTGCGCCACCGCCGCGCCCGCCAGCAGACCGGCGAGCAGGAGCGGTGAGGAAGGTGTGCGCGGCATCGGGGATCCTCTCGGAGGGGCCTGGGCCCGGCGATCCTACTCGCCGGTAGCCAGGGGTGGGGTGGTGACCGGAATCCCCGCCGCCGCGCGCGTCCCGAAAATCTCCGAAGATTTTTCCGGGAAGCTGTCGATCCCGGCGTCTCCCGTTCGACGCAGGGGTGAGAGGCGGGGAAGGGCCCCGTCCTCCACCACCGAGGAGTCACCATGCCGCGCTTCCTTTCGATGATCCGCATCGACGAGCAGAACCTCACCCCGGACACCCCCTTCCCGGCCGACTTCAACGACCGCATGGGCGCCCTGATGGAGGAGATCACCAAGGCCGGGGTCATGCTCGACACCGCCGGCCTGCTCCCCACCTCCGAAGGGACCCGGGTCACCTGGTCCGGCGGAAAGCTCAGCTACACCGACGGGCCCTTCACCGAGACCAAGGAGGTCGTCGGCGGGTACGCCCTCATGCAGTGCAAGGACAAGGACGAGGCGCTGGAGTGGACCAAGCGCTTCCTGGAGATCCACCCCGAGAACTGGACGGTCGGGGCCGAGCTCCGTCAGCTCGACGGAAGCTGACGCCCGGCGGCGCCGCTCCGCACCGCTCGGCGCCGCACCCTCCCGCGCCGTTTGCCCTGCCTCGTCACGGCTGCTCTGATGGGTAGCCGTGACGGCAGTGAGTACGACCCGAGCGGTCGAAACGGTGTTCAGGATCGAGTCCGCGCGGATCATCGCGGGCGTCGCCCGGATCGTCCGCGACGTCGGCATCGCCGAGGAGATCACCCAGGACGCGCTGGTCGCGGCCCTGGAGCAGTGGCCGGCCTCCGGGGTGCCCGACAAGCCCGGGGCCTGGCTGATGGCCACCGCCAAACACCGGGCCATCGACCTCGTCCGCCGCAAGGAGACCTACGCGCGCAAACTCGCCGAGGTGGGCCGCACCCTGGAGGACGCGCCCCCGCCGGAGGACGATGCCGCGCTCGCGGACCCCGAGTCCATCGACGACGACCTGCTCCGGCTGATCTTCACCGCCTGCCACCCCGTCCTCGCCACCGAGGCCCGGATCGCGCTGACCCTGCGGCTGATGGGCGGCCTGACGACCCAGGAGATCGCCCGCGCCTTCCTCTGTCCCGAACCGACCGTCGCCCAGCGGATCGTCCGGGCGAAGCGGGCGCTCGCGAAGGCCGCGGTGCCCTTCGAGGTCCCGTACGGAGCCGACCGCGAAGAGCGCCTCGCCTCCGTGCTGGAGGTCATCTACCTCGTCTTCAACGAGGGCTACTCCGCCACGGCCGGCGACGACCTCGTCCGCCCCGCCCTGTGCGAGGACGCCCTGCGCCTCGCCCGGGTCCTGGCCGGCCTGATGCCCAAGGAGCCCGAGGTGCACGGCCTGGCGGCGCTGCTGGAGTTCCAGGCCTCGCGCATCGCCACCCGCACCGGCCCGGACGGGGAGCCGGTGCTGCTCGCCGACCAGAACCGGTCCAAGTGGAACCGCCTGCTGATCCGGCGCGGCGTCGAAGCCCTGCACCGGGCGGGCACCGGCCCCTACTCCCTCCAGGCCGCCATCGCCGGCTGTCACGCGGACGCCGTCCGCTACGAGGACACCGACTGGCCCACGATCGCCGCCCTGTACGGACGGCTCGTCCTGCTGGTCCCGTCACCCGTGATCGAGCTCAACCGGGCCGTCGCCGTCTCGATGGCCGAGGGCCCGGAGGCGGCGCTCCCCCTGGTCGACGCCCTGACGGAGGAACCGGCCCTGCGCTCCTACCATCTGCTGCCGAGCGTACGGGGAGACCTGCTGGAGCGGCTCGGGCGCCTGGCGGAGGCCCGCGCGGAGTTCGAACGCGCCGCCTCCCTCACGCGCAACGCCCGGGAGCAGGCCCTGCTGCGCGCACGCGCGGCCCGACTCTGAGGCGCACCGCCGGGCGGCGCGCCGGGATCAGCCGCGCCGGGCGAACGCCGCCACGTCGAGCGGGGTCAGCGCGGGCCGGCGCGGCGGGGTCAGCGCGATGGGGCGGCGGAACGATCCGTGGCGGGCGATCTCCCGGACCGTCTCGCGCAGGGCCTCCAGGAAGCCGTCCATGGTGCGGCGGGCGGCGGGGGTGTCCGAGTAGATCGAGTTCATGTGCAGCCCCTCCGCGTCCCGCTGGAACCAGGAGCAGGCGCCGTTGGCCTGGGCCGACCACACGTGGGAGGTGGGCCGCCAGTCCTCGTGGCGCTCGGCGCCCGGGCACTTGCGCATGTCGATGTACGAGAAGAAGTTCACCGGGTACGGCCAGGAGCGGGCGGCGAACTCGCGGGGTGCGAGCAGCTCCCAGGCCCGTACGAACGGTACGTCGAGATGGCCGATCATCTCCCCGAAGCCCGCCCGCACCGAAGCCATCACCTGCTCGAAGTCCCGCCCGGGCGAGGCGTCGAACTCGATGGGCATGGTGTTGACGAACCAGCCCACCGAGTTGCCCCACCCGGCCCGGCCGCGCTCGCTCACCGGCATGAACCCCCGGTAGACCCCCGGCCCGCCCGCCTCGCGCAGACAGACCGCGACGGCGGCGAGCACGCCCATGAACGGCTTGCCGTCCACCGCCAGGCAGGCCTTCTCGAAGACCTCCGCCTCGGCGGCGTCCAGCAGCGGGGAGGCCTCGTTCACGATCGAGTACATCCGGCCCGGCTCCACACCCAGTTCGAGCGGGAAGCGCGGGAAGAACTCGCCGTCGCCGCTCGCCATGAACTCCTTCCAGTAGCCGAGGCGTTCGTCGTGCTCATCGATGGAGAGGTACCGGCTGCGCTGCTCCTCGGCGAAGTCGAGATAGCTCGGCGCGGGCGCCGGGTCGGGCAACTCGCCGCGGCGCAGGGCCTCGTAGCCCCTCTCGACCTCCTGGACCACGATCGGCATCGACATGCCGTCGCAGACGATGTGGTCGAAGGCCAGGTAGACGGTCGCCGAGTCCTCGCGCAGGACGGCGCCCATCGTGAACAGCGGCCAGGACAGCGTGTCGATGCTCCGCTTGAACCGCTCCACCAGGAAGCGGGTCAACTCCTCCGTGCGGTCGAAGTCGGCGACCGGGACGGTGTCCAGGGCCAGTTCGGCGGCGGGGATCGGAGCGCATGCCAACTCCCCGGCCAGGCGCCGGAACTCGCAGCGCAGCACCTCGTGGCGGCGTACGAACGCCAGCAGCGAGCCGGTCAGGGCGTCCTCGTCCAGCGGGCCCGCGACCTCGAAGGTGACGGCGATCCACGACGCGGTCGGGTCGTCGGCGGCGCGGCTCTCCTCGGCGACGGTGAAGTGCTTGTCCTGGTTGAAGGAGGCCCTCCTGTCCGCCGTGCCGTCCGCACCGTCCGGGCCGGGGGACTGTGCCCCGGCCGTGGACCGCAACCGCCACTCGACGACCCGGCCGGGTGCCATGTGGTGCATCTCCAGAGGAAACTGCCGCATTCCGTCATCCCTTCGACCCCCGAGTCAACCCCGAGCGCCTAACGACACCCGGGCCACGGAAGTGACGCGCACCAGGGGTTTCGCCGGTCGGCGCACCGGGCGGGCGACGCGCGGGCCGGAGCACGCGCCCGGTGTCCGCCCCGGGGAACGGGGTCGCGGCCGTGGCCGCGACCGGGTTCAGCGACGGCGGCGCAGGAGCGCCCGCAGGCTCCTCGGGCGCTTCGCGTCGGGGCTGTCCGGGGGGAGGTACGGGTCGGGTTCGACAGGGCCCGGGCCGGTCTCGTCCGAGGTGTGGTTCGGGTCGACCTCGTCCGCGATGCGGGTCAGGAAGTCGCGGAGCTCGGCCTCGCTGAACGGGCGCCGTCCCGGATAGGGCTCGAACTTCGACGCCAGCTTCTCGTCCGAGGCGACCACCGCTCGCAGGCCCGCAGCCTGGCGGGGCAGCGGCTCGGCGCTGGCCGCGTCCACCCGCATGGCGTGCGCGTAGCGCCGGACCAGCTCGTCGTCGAGCTCCGAACAGTCGCTGTGATACATGGTGTTGTACAGAATGTTGTTGACCAGTCCGGTCACCCATGCCTCGGTCATCGCCGCGACCCCCTCCCTCTCCCTGTTCCGCACTTTGGCAGACTGGGCCGGTGCCCACCAAACCTGTTGCGGTCGTCTGTGAGGTCCCCGACGGACTCGGCGTCATCGAGGCCACCGGGAACGACGGCGCCAGCTTCCTGCTCCTCGGGGGCCGGCCCGTCCTGCTGGAGGGCTGCGACTGCTACGGCAGCGTCGGCTGGCTGGTCTCGCGCGCCACCGGCCGGGACGCGCCCGGCACCGCCGAGGTCAAGGCGCTCACGGAGTGGCTGGCCGCCCCCGAGCTCGACGTGGACCCGCTCACCGGGCACTTCCTGCCGCCGGACCCGGCACGGCTGCGGCCCCTGCTCTCGTTGCTCGCGCCCGGCCGCTACACGATGACCGCGGCCCCGGCCCCGCACCTGATGCGCCTGGTCCACCCGCGCCCAGGGCACATCGAGCACTGGTATCCCGAGGAGGAACTGGCCCTGCTCACCACCGACCGCTGGCCCCCGCCCGACGCGGACGCCGTACGCGGCCACCTGCGGCGGATAAGGGACGGCGCGCGCCCCGCGCTGGTGGCCCTGCGCCCCCACGAGGAGTCCATCGCCGCCTACCTCCTCGACGGTCACCACAAACTGGCGGCCTATCACCAGGCGGGCGTCCAGCCCCTGATCCTCATGCTCACCCCGATCACCCCCGCGCCCTTCCGGCTCGGGGACTACGGCCCCGCCCGCGAGGCCTTCCCCGGCGAGCCGCTGCGCCAGGTGTTCGGGTACATCCGGGAAGAGGCGGATGCGGCGGCCCGGGAACCGCGTACTCCCTGAACGTCCGCGTCGGTTGGCGGTCAGCCTGCGGCCGCCTCCGGCGCGCCGCCCGGAGCCGTGGCCCCGGGAGCGCTGCCGTCCGCGGCCGTACCGTCCGGCGTCGAGGCCGACGCGTCGTCGGGACGCAGCTCGATGTGGTCCGCGGCGAGGTCCACCGCCACCCGGTGTTCCATGCCCAGCGCCTCCAGGAACTTCTGCGGGAGCTGCACGCGCCCCGTGCGGTCGAGCATCACGTACTCGCGCTCGCTCACCGACTCGGCCCCGTGTTCGTCGGTGACCGTACGGCGCAGCACCTCGCTGCTGGTGCGGCCGTCGCGCATCGCCACCGTGCGCCGGACCTCGCCCGCGACCAGCGGATCGTGGGTCACGATGACCACGGTCGCGCCCAGTTCCCGGTTGACGGTGCGGAAGGCCTCGAAGATCGCCCCGCCCGTCTCGGAGTCCAGCTCACCGGTCGGCTCGTCGGCGAGCAGCACCGCCGGATCGTTGGCCATCGCCACCGCGATGGCCACCCGCTGCTGCTGGCCGCCGGACAGCTCGGCGGGGCGGCGGTTGGCCAGCTCGCCGATCTCCAGCGCTTCGAGGAGCTCACCGGTCCGGACCGCGTGGCGCTTCGCGGCGGCGCGCCGCCCGCCCTTCAACTGCATCGGCAGGGCGATGTTCTGCGCCGTCGTCAGGAACGGCAGCAGGTTGCGGGCCGTCTGCTGCCAGACGAAGCCGACCGCCTCGCGCCGGTAGCGCAGCCGGTCGCGCGCCGACATCTCCAGCAGGTCGTAGCCGCCGACGCTGGCGGTGCCGGCCGTGGGCACGTCCAGCCCCGCGAGGATGTTCAGGAGCGTGGACTTCCCGCTGCCCGACGCACCGACCAGGGCCATCAGATCGCCCTGCGCCACGGTCAGTTCCAGTCCCTGCAGGGCCTGTACCTCGACCCCGTCCGTACTGAAGATCCGTACGAGGCGGTCGCAGGCGATGGCCGTGTCCGCGCCGTGCCGGCGGGGCTCGGCGGCGGCCAGGGCCTGCCGCTGCAGCTCCTCGTAGGTGGGCTGATCGCTGTTCACCGCTGGTCTCCCGCTCTCAACTCGGTCGTGATCTGTCGCCTGCCGGAGATCGCCGCCTCCGCGAGCACGGCCCCCGCGACGAGGACGGCCAGGCCCAGTGCCTGGATCAGTACGGGCGTGACGAGGACCTGCAGACCGGTCGGCACCCGGGTGCCGACCAGCGTGGACAGGTCCAGTGCCGGACCCAGCAGCGCGACGGTGCCCGCCGCGAGCAGTGCGCCGCCCAGCGCGGCGGCCAGGGCCAGGGGAACCGATTCCACCAGGATCAGCAGGATGCCCTGCCGGGGCCGCAGGCCCATGGTGCGCAGCCGCGCGAGCAGCGCCGCGCGGTCGGGGGCGGCCCGGACCAGGGTCAGCAGGACCGCCAGCAGCGCGAAGCCCGCGGCTCCGGCCAGTGAGGCCCAGAACAGCCGCTCTGCGGAGCGCTGGAGCGGGTCGGAGCCCAGTTCGGCGGTCGCGGCGGAGCTGGTACGGACGCGGTAGCGCTCCTCGCCGGCCGTCGGGTCCGCGGTGCGGACCGCCTGCTCCAGCCGGTGCTGGTCGATCTTGCCGAGCGCGAACCAGCTGTTGGGCAGCCCCATCTGCGGTATCGCGGCCATCACCTGGGAGGCGGGCAGCACCACGGTGGTGGACCTGGCGCCGGGCCGGGCGGGGGTGCCGTCGATGACTCCGACGGTCGTGAGCTTCAGCTCCCCGCCGTTCTCGAGCCGCAGCCGGAAGCCGGAGGTGTCGTCGTCGGCGAGGTCCCGGCTGATCAGCGCGGGCACCGTCGAGCCCGAGGTGCCCGCGGCTCCGGTCGCCAGGAGCGCCGGATCGAACCGGCCCCTGCCGGTCGCCGCGGACAGCTTCGCGTACTCCACCGGGTCCGCGACGATCACCGAGATCTGGGTGCTGCCCGTCTTGGTGCCGTAGAGGAACACGTTGTCGTCGCTCCACACCTTCACCGAGGACCGTACGCCGGGCAGCGCGTCGACCGCCGTCGTCAGGGACTCCGGGAGCGCGGCGCCGCCCGGCGCCGCGAGCTGCGCGTCACCGCCGACGGCCGCACGGGCCGCCGCGAAGCGGGCGTCGGCCACCGCGGTCAGCACCGTGGCGCCGAAGCCCCCGGTGGTGATGGCCAGCAGCATCGCGATCAGCGGCAGTACGGACGGACGGGCCCGGCCCCCGGTGCCCCGCGCGGCGCGCGCCAGCCCGAGGAAGCCGATGAGCCCCGGACCCCGCCCGGCCGCCCGGGCCAACGCCCCGACCAGGGCGGGCTGGAGGCGGGCCAGCAGCAGGCCGCCGCACAGCGCGAGCAGCAGGGGAGCGGCGATGAGCAGCGGGTCCACCCCGGCGCCGGCCGGAGCGACCCCGCGCGAACGGACCTCGAACACGGCGGCCGCGGTGGCCGCCAGGGCGAGCAGCTCGGCGACCAGCCGCCGCCGGGGACCCGGCGGACGCTTCGGCGACAGCAGCACGAAGGCCCGTACGGGGACGGCCAGCAGGGCCAGGAGCGTGGCGGCCGAAGCGGCCAGCACGGTGCCGGCGGAGCGGGGGGTCGGCAGCAGGACCACGGCGAGCACCGCCGCGAGGGCGGCGGCCGGCAGGACGGTGACGGCGTTCTCCGCGAGCAGTCGGCGCACGATGCCCGCGCGGGAACCGCCGCGGGCCAGCAGGAGCCGCAGTTCGGCCTCCCGCCGGTCCCCGGTGAGCCCGGCCGCCAGGCAGAACACCACGAACGCCACTCCGGCCACCCCGGCCGGGCCCATCGCGGCGAGCGGCGCGGCCGCCTGACGCCGGGCCTCGGCGAGGGTGAACTGCTCGGGGAGGCGGGAAGTGAACCGCAGGTCACTCCGACGGGTCTCCTGGGTGAGACGCGTCGCGGTCGGGCCGCTGAGGTACGAGGCGACGGCCTTGGCGGTGGCCGGGAGCAGGTCGGCCCGCAGTGCCCCGGTGTCCACCGGGATCCGCCAGAAGTCCTTGCTGTCCCCGTCGCCCCACTCGGGGAGCGGGTCGAGCGCCTCCGCGCCGACGAGCGCCTCGGTGCGCCAGAACGCCTGCGGAGGTTGGGTCGTGGTCATGTTGAGGCAGGCACGGAGGAGGCAGGTGAAGTCGGTCCAGTAGTCCTCGGCGTCGTCGTTCGCGACGTAGAGACCGACGACCTCCGCCTTCATCGTGGTCAGCGCCCGGCCGGTGGTGCTCTCCAGCACCATGCCGACCCGGATGCCGATGGTCTTTGCGGCGCTCTGCGACAGCACGATGGGTATGGGGCTGCCGGGAGCGGGTGCGGGAGCGCCCGGCCAGTGTCCTTCCACCAGGCGTACGTGTTCGGAGGCCGTGCGCAGGTGGTGGAGGCCCAACTGGGGAGGCACCCCGTCGGGGGCGGCCAGGCCGCGGTTGGCCAGCGGCCGGGGAGCCGCGGAGGACCCGTGGACGGGGCCGGCGGGGGCAACGGCGAAGCCCGGGGCGGTACGGGACACCAGGGTCGCCAACACCTCGTCCAGGTTCTGCACGCTCTCCTCGCCGTAGCGCGGGCGCGCGGTGACGTACAGGCTGGTCTGGCTCGGCCCGCGCGACTCCAGGAAGGAGCGCAGCGCCTGGTCGGTGCCCCGGTCCATGGCACGGGGCAGGGCCGCGGCGAGCAGGACGGCGACGAAGGCCAGGGCCGCGCCGAGCAGGGCGCTCAGCGGGGTCGCGCGCAGCCGGGTCCGCACCCAGGGCGCGGGCGGGGGCACGGGCCGACGGGCGGAATCCCGGGGTGCCTGCGGATCGGCCCCGCCCGGGGCGCGCCGGTCGGCGTCGGTAGCGGCCGGCCCGGTCATATGTCCTCCACGTGCCGCAGCCGGTCGGCCGGCTTCGAGCGGTTCTGATTGCGCCGCCCGCCGAAGACCGCGGACAGCAGCGGTACGGCGGCGATGGCGGCGGCGAGCAGCAGGGTCCGCACCGCGGGCAGGTCCACCAGCACCCCGGGCTCCGGCCGGCCGGCGGCCGGGGTCAGCACGGTCAGCGGCACGACGAGGTGCACGATGACCACGCCCAGACCCACCCCGACCGCGGTGCCGAGCCCGACCAGCAGGCAGCTCTCGGCGGTGGCCGTCCGGGCCAGGTCACGGCGCCGGGCACCCAGCGCCGTCAGCACCGAGAACTCCCGGGCCCGCTCCCGGGCGGCGGCCGCGGCGGAGGCGGCGAAGCCGATCGCCGCGAGCACCGCGCAGGCCGCCGCGAGCGCGGCCAGCGCCCCCTGCGGGCCCGCGCTGAGCGGGTCGTCCAGCAGGGTCGCGGCGACCTCCTCGCGCAGCCGCACCTGCTGGGAGCCCGCGCCGGAGCGCAGTTCCGCGGCGGCGCGGGCCGGGGCCGGGTCGTCGGCGGAGGCGGCCGGCAGCCACCATTCGCCGGGCGTCGGCAGCTCCCGGCCGCCCGCCGCGAGCAGGCGCGCGGCGGTGTCCAGGTCGACGGCGATCGCGGTGTCGCCGGCCACGGGCAGGGAGCCGATCGCGGCGGTGACCCGGACCCGGAGGGTGACGTCGTCCAGCTTGACCGGCACCAGATCGCCCACGGCCCCGCCGATCGCGGACAGGTACGCCCGGGTGGCGATCCCCGGAATCTCGGCGGCCGGAGCGGGACCCGGCGTCACACTGGCCTGGACACCGCCGCGTTCGCCGGAATCGTCCCGGTAGCGCAGCTTGACCGGGGCCGGGCCGCCCGGCGCGGGATCGGAGCCCGGGAGGAGTTCGGCGGCCGGGGAGCCGTCCTTGAGCTGCGGGGCCGACAGCTTCCAGTCGGATGCGGGCACCGCGACCGGCGCCGCCGCTCCGTCCCGGGTCTGGGCGACCGCGAGGCTCCGTACGGTCAGCTCGTCGAAGATCTTGACCTTGGTCGAGGGCTCGCCCGAGCCGGCATCCGGATCGGCGTTCGGATCGGTCCCGGGGAGCGGGCCTTCGCGGTCGTACGAGAACACGAGCCCGGCCAGGCTGAGCGGGGTGGCGGCCGACCCGATGGGTGCGCCGAGCATCGAGCCGGTGTGCACCGACACGGTGGCGTCACCGTTCTCCGGGAGCTGCACCATCGCGGCCCGGTAGGTGATGCCGAACCGGTCGCGCAGCAGCAGCCCGAGGCCGGGGCGTCCGCCCGCGCCGGTGGAGCGTACGGAGACCGAGAGGTCGATGCGCTGGGGCTGGCCGGGGAGGGGGATGCCGGTGGCAGGGGAGGCGGGGGCGGGGGCGGAGGCCAGCGGGGTGAACAGCTCCCGCATGCCGCGCCCGTCGCGCAGGTCGGCCCGCAGCGCGAGCCGGTCGGCGGCGGCCGCCGCGTCGAGCACCATCAGCTGGCCGGGGCGCCCGCCCGGCAGCTCCTGCCGGGCGCGCAGCACCGGCAGGACGCGCTCCCCGCCGGGCAGCGCCGCGTACCGGCCGCCCCGGCCCAGCGCGGGCAGATCGCTGTGGGAGATCAGCAGGCCCCCGGCGGTCGTGAAATCGGCCTGGTCACGCTGGGACTCGGACCACGCCGTGTGCTGACCCAGTGCCAGGACCCCGCTGGAGACGGCGAGCACGAGCAGCAGCACCGGCCCCGTGGCCCGGCCCGGCCGACGGGCCAGCTGCCAGCCGACGAGCGCCGGACCCAGACCCCGGCCCCGGGCGGCGACCCGTGCGCCGAGCCGCGCCGCGAAGGGCAGCAGCCGCAGCACCAGCAGGGTGCCCGCGCACAGCGCCAGCGTCGGGGCGGCGACCAGCACCGGGTCCACGCCGAACAGCCCGTCGGAGCGTGCGGCCGGGCCGGAGCCGCCGGCGCCGTAGCGGGAGAGCTGCTCGTAGGCGAGTACGGCCAGGGCCACCAGCGCCAGGTCCGCGCCGGAGCGGGCCGCGCCGGCGACGAGCGCCTGGCGGCGGCCCGTCCGGTGCAGGGCGGCCGCGGCGGCGCCCCGCAGGACGACCGGGAGGGTGGTCAGCACCACGCACCCGAGGGCGCAGCCCGCGGCGACGGGCCAGAGCAGCCAGCTCCGGGTGACCGTGAACGGGACGTGCGCCAACGAGCCGTAGCCGCCGAGCAGGCGCAGCAGCGGCGGGGTCAGCAGGGGAGCGAGGAGGGCGGCGGGCAGCGCCAGCAGCAGCGACTGGGCCCCGGTGAGGACACCGAGCCGGCCGCGGGAGGCGCCGCGCGCCGCGAGCAGGGCGCGCTCGCCCTCCTGGCGCTCCGTCAGCAGGTGCGAGACGAGCAGCAGCGCCGCCCCGGCGAGCACGGCCAGTTGCAGCGCGCCGACCAGCAGGGTGGAGCGGGCGACGGTCAGGCCCGAGCGCAGCTCCCCGAGCAGCGCCGGAAGCTCGGTCGACGGGGCGAGCCCGGAACCGCCCTGGAGGTCCTTCAAGGCCTTGGCGGCCCGGCCGTGCACGGCCTCGGCGCCGGCCGCGTCCACGGTGGAGAAGTCGGCGGTGAGGAGCACGGCGCGACTGTCCTGGACCAGCCCACCCGCTGTGAAGGCGGAGTCGTCCACCAGCAGGGGCCCGTAGGTGGTGAATCCGGCGACCTGGAGACCGCGCGCACCGAGCGGATCGAGCCGCCAGTACGGGGAGTCCGGGTCGGCCGCCCGGTAGACGCCGGTCACCAGCACGGTCAGCGGGGAGCCGCCGTACCGGTCGTCCAGCCGCACCTGCGCGGGCAGGGCTCCCTCGGTCAGCCCGAGCCGGTCCAGCGCCGCCTTCGGCACGGCCACGGGAACCGGGCCGCTCCGATCGGAGACCGGTCCCGCGACGGGCTGCGGCCAGGTGCCCGCGAGGAGCCGTGCGCGGTCCTTCGCGAAGGCGGCCAGCAGGGTCAGATCAGAGTCCTTGCCGGGCGTGTGCGGGCCGGGCAGCCCGTACGAACGGCTGCGCGCCACGCTCTCGGCACCGGCCGGGAGGGGGCCGAACAGCTCGCGCGCGAAGCCCCGTACCGCCTCGTCGTCCTTGGCACGGTCGGCCGCCGGGTGGGAACCGGTGACCAGGACGGTGCCGCGCGCGAGGCCGGGCCCCTGGAGGGCCTGGCGCAGTCCGGCGTCGCCCACTCCGCGGGTGAAGGCGAAGAGCGCGGTGAGCACGGTCGTGGTGATCAAAACGGTGAGCAGTACGGCGGCTGCGAGCGGCAATCGCCCGCGCAGCCGGCGCACGACGAAGCCGAGCATGTGCCTGTTCCTCCCCCGCACCGGACTGGTAGCCCCGGATAACGGACGATGCTGCCAGATTCGAACAGATAGCGGAAGGGACTTGCGTGAGTGGTGCAACGGATGAACAAATCGTGCGGGGCGGGACCGCAAGAACGCCGTTTTCGGCTTTCGTCCGCCCATCCGCTTGGAGGGGGAGCCGCAGCATGACGCAGGATCAGGGCCAGGAGCAGAGCCAGGATCAGGGCCGGGAGCAGAGCCTGAGCCAGGAACGGCGACTGGAGTCGGGACACGAGCCGGGGCGCGAACCGCGGGAGGGAGCCGGGGCGCCGCCGATGGTGGTCGTGGACGACGTGCGGCGCAGTTTCGGGACGGGCCAGCAGGCGGTGCACGCCCTGCGCGGAGTCTCCTTCGAGGTCCGCCGCGGCGAACTGACCGCGCTCAAGGGGAGGTCCGGCTCCGGCAAGACCACCCTGCTCAACCTGGTCGGCGGCCTCGACACCCCGACCGGCGGCAGCGTCGCCCTCGACGGCACCGATCTGGCCGGCCTCGACGAGGACGGCCGCCTCGCGCTGCGCCGGGACCGGATCGGCTTCGTGTTCCAGTCCTTCGGGCTGATCCCCGCCCTGACCGCCGCCGAGAACGTCGGGGTCCCGATGCGGCTGCGCAAGGTACCGGCGAAGCAGCGCGAGGAACGGGCCCGCACCCTGCTCGCCCTCGTCGGCCTCTCCGAGCACACCGAGCAGCGCCCCGGCGAACTCTCGGGCGGCCAGCAGCAGCGGGTCGCCGTCGCGCGCGCCCTCGCGAACGAGCCCGATCTGATCATCGCCGACGAGCCGACCGGCCAGCTCGACTCCGACACGGGCCGGCAGATCATGCGGCTGCTGCGCGCGGTGGTGCGCAGCGAGGGGGTCACGGCCCTGGTCGCCACGCACGACCCGGCGCTGATGGAACTGGCGGACCGGGTGGTGGAACTGCGCGACGGGCGCATCGTGGAGGCCTCGCCGGGGGAGGACGACCCGCACCCGCAGGGCTGAGTGCCCTGCGGGGTCGTTGCTCCGGGGGTGTGCCCTGCGGGAGCGGACCCGCGGGGGTGGACCTGCGGGGGTGGCCCCGCGGGGCGGGCTTCGGGCCTACTCGGTGTGCAGGGCCGCGGCGATGGTCATCCGGGCCGCCGAGCGGGCCGGGATCAGTGCGCCCAGGACGGCGATCGCGACCCCCGCGCACAGCATTCCGGCGAGCTGCGGCGCGTGCCAGACGTCCTTCATCGACTCGGGGAAGGCGACGATGCCCACGTTGTCCACGACGAGCCGGTGCGCGACGATCCCGAGGGGGATCCCGAGCAGCCCGCCGACCAGGCCGAGTCCGGTCACCGAGGTCACCGTCATCCCGACCACCTGGCGCGGGGTCATGCCGATCGACTTGAGCATGCCCAGGTCGCGGCGCCGGTCGCGGGTGTTGAGCAGGACCGTGTTGAAGACGCCGAGCGAGGCGACCAGGGACAGCATGATCGAGAACACCGAGGAGAAGCCGACGACCGTGGTGGTCGCGGCGTTGACGTTGACCGAGTTCGCCACCTCGGCGCGCAGTCCGGGGTCGGCCGCGTCGACGGCGTCCGCGTAGGCGCGGGCGTCTGCCCCTGGGGCGAGCAGCACGGTGTACTCGACAGGGCGGCTGTCCGGGGCGAGTTGGACGAGGGTCTCCCAGGTGGATTCCAGTGCGCGCGCGTCGCTGTCGATCAGCTTGCCGACGACGGTCGCGGCCGTCCGTCTCCCGTTGGCCTCCAGGGTGATCCGGTCACCCACCGCCAGCCCGCGTTCGGTGAGGAAGGAGGGGCCCGCCGCGATCTCGCCGGGTCCGCTGGGCGGCCGACCTTCCACGAAGGCCCCGGCCGGGGACGGGATCCCCCGGTAGAAGCTTCCGAACGCGGGCTGTGCGTACCCGACCAGCCCGACCTGCGTCAGCGCGCGGGCCTGCACCTCCTGCCCTCCCAACGACCGCAGCCGCTCCTCGATCTGCGCGTCGCTCAGCACCGGCTCGACGGGGTTGCTGCCGTGGCCGCCTGCCGCCACGCTGATCACCGGTCCGCCGGGGCCGCCTCGGTCGACCTGCGCGTACGAGACCATCGTGCTGGTCAGACCGGTCGCCAGGGTCACCGTGGTGACACCGAGGACGATGGCCGCCGTGGTCATGAAGGCGCGGCCGGGGCGGGCGAACGGGTGGCCCAGGCCCAGGCTGACGGAGCGCGGCAGCCGTGTGGAGGCGAGCACGCGCTGGACGCGCAGCCCGCGCCCGGTGCGGGGCGCGCCGCCGGCGCTGATGGCCTGAGCGGCCGGCAGCCGGTGCGCGCGCAGGGCCGGTACGAGCGCGGTCAGCACGACCAGGGCGGGCATCCCGGCCAGGCACGCGACGCTGAGCCAGGGCGAGACCGTGCCCACGCCCGCCGTCCCCGTCTCGATCCCCGAGAACGCGATCTGCAAGATGGGCGCGGCCAGCGCGTTGCCGAGCAGGGTGCCCAGGACGCAGCCGGCCACGGCGGGGACCGAGACCATCGTCAGGTAGACGGCGACGACCTGGTTCGGAGTGAAGCCGATGGCCTTGAGCACGCCGATGTGCCGACTGCCGGAGACGACGGCGCCGCTGACCACGTTCGCGACGATCAGGGCGGAGACGAGCAGGCCGAGGAGGCCGAAGAGGGAGATGAAGGGCAGATAGGCGTCCGCGCGGGCGGAAAAGGCCTTCTTGAGGGTGAGGTAGGTCTGCGCGGACGTCATCGAGTCCGCGGGCAGCCCGTCCGTGGCCCGGGCGAGCGAGTCGCGCAACTGCGCGCCGGTGGACGGGTCGGTGAAGCGGTAGAGCATCTGCGTGGCGGTCGGGTGGAGGGCCGCGGCCTGCTCGGGCGTCACCCAGGCGGCGGCCGACTTGCTCATGCTCGTCGCGAAACCGACGACGGTGAGCGTCGGGCGCCCGGGCACCTCCAGCTTCGTACCGAGGAGATCGGCGTACGGAGTTCCGTCGATGGCCCAGTCGACGACGATCTCACCCGGTGCCTGCGCCCAGTGCCCCATCAGGAGTTCGACGCGGTCCACCGGCCCCGCCGGATCGGCACGGCCCACCACGGTGAGGGGGCCGGCCGGCATCCAGAGCCAGTCCCCGGGGACGTCGACGACGGCCTGGGGGAACGGGCCCGCGGCGGCGGCGACCCCGGGGCGGTGCGCCGTCTGCGCGAGCTGGGCGTCGGAGACCTTGGCGGGGTCGTACGTGGCCACGGTGTGCGCGCCGCGCTGCGCGGTGTACGCCTTGTCGAAGGGGCCCGAAGCGGCGGAGAGCAGGCCGAGGGCGAGCAGGACGGTGGTGGTGGAGCAGAGGACGACGAGGCCGATGACGAAGGTCTGGACCCTGCGGCGCTTCACGGCGGCCCGGGAGGCCCGCCACACGGCGCTCACGCGGAACGCTCCAGATTCTCACGGTCCACGGTTTCGCGGTCCAGGGTGCGTTCGCGGGCCACGCGGCCGTCGGCCATCTCGACGAGGCGGCCGGCGCAGCGGGTTGCCAGATGCGGGTCGTGGGTGACGATCAGCAGGGTCTGGCCTATCTGGTTGAGGTCGATCAGCAGGTCCATCACCTGCTCGCCGGAGCGGCTGTCGAGCGCGCCGGTCGGCTCGTCGGCCAGGAGCAGTGCCGGACGGTTCATCAGTGCCCGCGCCACGCCCACGCGTTGGCGCTCGCCACCGCTGAGCGTCGCCGGGTAGTTGTTGCGGCGGTCGGCGACCCCGAGCTCGTCGAGGAGTTCCAGGGCGCGGCGGCGGGCCTGGCGGGCGGAGGTCCCGGTGAGCTGGGCGGCCAGCGCGACGTTGTCCAGCGCCGGAAGGTCGTCGATGAGGTTGAAGAACTGGAAGATCATGCCGACGTCGCGGCGGCGGTAGAGGGCGAGTCCGGTCTCCGTGAGGCTGCCGAGGTCCTGGCCGTGCACGGTGATCGTGCCGGCGGACGGCCGGTCCAGGCCGGCCACCATGTTGAGCAGGGTGGACTTCCCGCAGCCGGAGGGGCCCATCACGGCGACGGCTTCGCCTCGGCGGATCTCCAGGGACAGGGCGTCGAGCGCCAGGGTGTCGCCGTACTCCTTCGATACGCGGTCCAGGCGGACGACGACCCGGCCGGCGCTGTCGTGATGAGGTGTCATGGCACGAACCTAGAAGGCGGCTCGGACGTGCCGCGTCACCCCCCGGATGTAAAGGGGAGTCCGGGTCATCCTGGGGATGTACGCGAGGACGGCACCCGGAGGGTGATGTGGACTACGCGGGGTGCCTGCGAGGGTCAGGTAGGAGAATCTTGGAAGCGTGAGGCCCGTGAGGCCCGTGAGTGCCATGAGTGCCGTGAGCACAACGGGCGGGGGAGGGGGAGTGGCTGTGACGACGGGATGGGTGGTCGCTGCCGTGGTGGCCGCGGTGGGTGCGGTGTCGGCCGGGTTCGGGCTGACCGTGGCGCTCCTGCGGGCCCGTGCGGCGCACCGGGCGGCGATCGAGGAGCGCGGGTGGCTGATGGAGCGGGAGCGGGAGACCGCGGCCCGGACGGCGGTGGACGCGGAGCGGGCCCGGATAGCGGCGGAACTCCACGACATAGTCAGCCACAACGTCAGCCTGATGATCGTCCAAGCGGGGGCGGCCCGCGAGGTGTTGGCGACGATGCCGGTGGAGGCGGCGGCCGCGATGGCCGCCGTGGAGAAGGCCGGGCGCACGACCATGACCGAACTGCGGCACCTGCTGGGCCTGCTCGCGCCCGCGCAGGACGGCCGTGACGAACCGTACGGGGGCAGAGCCGCCGAACGGCGTGACCCGGCGGCGGAGTTGGCGCCGCAGCCGAGTCTGAGCCGGCTCAGTCCGCTCATCGACCGGATAGCCTTTGCCGGGCTGCCGGTCGAGGTCCGGATATCCGGCGAACCGCGGCCGCTGCCGGCCGGGATCGATGTCACCGCCTACCGGATCATCCAGGAGGCGCTGACCAACGCACTCAAACACGGGGACGGGGTGAAGGCCGAGGTGACGGTGAGATATGCGGACCGGGCGCTGAGGGTCGAGGTGCTCAACAGCGGGCCGAGCGTGCTGTCCGGAGACCGGATGCCGGCGGTCGAGGGGAGGCACGCCCCGGCGGCGTCCACGGAATCCGCGGGGTCCGCCGCCACGGCCTCCGCCGCCTCCTCTACCGCCGCCACCGCGTCGCGCCCGAAGGCGGACGGCGCCGGGCACGGGCTGGTCGGGCTGCGTGAGCGGGTCGCCGTGTACGGAGGGGACTTCGACGCACGCCGTCGCCTCGGCGGCGGCTACCGGGTCCGCGCCCGCCTCCCGCTGGAGCGGCCGTGACCACGCATGGCCCGGCCGCCGAGCCGGACCGGAGGGCCGTCTCGCCCCGCGTGGTCATCGCCGACGACCAGGACCTCGTCCGCACCGGATTCCGCATGATCCTCACCGCCCGGGGGATCGACGTGGTGGGAGTCGCCGCCGACGGGGTGGAGGCCGTCTCCGAAGTGCGCCGTCTGCGTCCCGACGTCGTCCTCCTCGACATACGCATGCCCCGCCTGGACGGACTGGAGGCCGCCCGGCAGATCCTCGCCGAAGCCCCGGAATGCCGGGTGATCATGCTGACCACCTTCGACCTCGACCAGTACGTCTACGCCGCCCTCGCCGCCGGAGCCAGCGGGTTCCTGCTCAAGGACGTCACCCCCGAGTACCTCGCCAACGCCGTACGGCTGGTCGACACCGGCGACGCGCTGCTCTCCCCGTCGATCACCCGTCGACTGGTGGAGCGCTGCGCCTCGGCATCGGCCGCGCGCGGTGGCGGTGCCGTGGCATCCCACCCCGACCTGGACGTCCTCACGCCGCGCGAGCGGGAGGTGCTCACCCTCATGGGCCACGGCCTCTCCAACGCCGAACTGGCCCAGGAGTTCACGCTCAGCGAGGCCACCGTGAAGACCCATGTGGCCCGGATCTTCGCCAAGCTGAGCCTGCGCGACCGCGCTCAGGCGGTCGTCCTGGCCTACGAGACGGGCCTGGTCACCCCGGGGACGGGGTAGGGGAGTTCCATGCGTATCTTCCCGTGGACCTTCCCGGCCCGGCCTGCTGTCACGGCAACTCGCGGGTGAGCCATACGTGCTCACCGCGGTCGTCCGTGGCAACGCGCTGCCGCTCGAAGCCGAGCTTCTCGAGAACGCGCAGCGACGGTGTGTTCCAGGGGCCGACGGTCGACCAGAGCCGCTTCCGCCCGGTCGCGATGGCGGCATCGACCACCGCCCCGGCCGCCTCGGTGGCGTAGCCGTGCCCGTGCGCGCTCTGGAACAGCTCGTACGCGATCTCCGGCTCGTCCAGGGTGGAGCGGCCGATGATCAGCCCGCAGTAGCCGATGAAATCGCCCTCGTCACGGCGCTGGATGGGCAGCAGGGCGATCCCCGTCGTCTCCGTCGCGGCGAGCAGCTCCGCGATGGACGTCCGGATGTCCTCGACCTTGTGGGTTCCCTGGCCGCGTTCGGCGAGGAGGTCGCAGAACGCGGCGGCGTCCGACTCGGCCCACGGCCGCAGTATCAGCCGCTCGGTCTCGAGGTGGAACGACATCGTCTCGTACGTAGTCATGGTGACCACTCTGCCTCAGGTGCCACCGCGCGCTGCGGCCGGAGTGCGGAGAGCCCATCCTGCGGATCAGGCCCGGGGCGGGCCGGAGTTCGACAGGAGGTGCAGGCGCAGGGCGAGTTGGAGCTCCAGGGCGCGGGCGGGGGAGTTCCAGTCCTCGCCCAGGAGCCGGCGGATCCGGTCGAGGCGCTGCACGACGGTGTTCACGTGGATGTGCAGTGCCTCCTTGGCCTTGGAGAGGCTCGCCCCGTGGACGTAGTAGGCCTGGAGGGTGCGGACCAGTTCGGTGCCGCGCTGGGCGTCGTAGTCGATGACGGGGCCCAGTACCTGGTCGACGTACCCGCCGACGTCACCGTGGTCCCCGAGCAGCAGGCCGACGAAGCCCAGGTCCGGAAGGGCGGCCCCGTGGCCGGTGTGGCCCAGTGCGTGCAGGGCCCGCAGGCAGCGCACGGCCTCGGCGTACACGGCCGGCAGTCCGCCCGGGTCGCCGGCCGGTCCGGCGGAGCCCACGGTGACGGGCGCGCCCACCGCCTGCCCCAGCTCCGTGGCCAGGGAGCGTGCGAGGCGTCCGGGCCGCTCGGCCGGGGCGAGCAGTACGACGTGGCCCTCGTGCAGCCCGGCCAGTCCGTCGAGGGCGCGGGCACGGCGTGCGGCCTCGGTCGACAGCCGGGGCCGCAGTGCCGCGTCGCAGTGGAGCACCAGGAGGGAGTGGGGGCGTGCGAGGTCGACGCCGAGTTTGCGGGCGCGGATCCTCCGGCTGTCGGTGTCGGGGGCGTGCCCCGGGCTCCTCGGAGTCAGCAGTTCGCTGAGGAGTTCGCCGCGCACCCGGTCCTCGGCGTGGGCCACCGAGCGGCGCAGCAGCAGGAGGAGCGCGGTGACCAGGCCGGTGCGCTCGAACAGCCTCCGGTCGCTGTCCGACAGGTCCGCCCGGCCCGTCAGGGCGATGCTGCCGAGGAGTTCGGGCCCGGCCAGGACCGCGCAGACCCACACCCCGTCGACCGGTACGGCCCGGCCGCCGGAACGGGAGGCCGCCACCCCCTGGGCGGGCGCGCCGATCGGCTCGGTGGCGACCCGGGCCAGCTCGGCGCCGTCGGCGTCGTGCACCACCAGCCCGCCCCGCAGCAGTGCGGCCACCTCCCGGGCCACATCGGTGACGTCCCCGCCGCGCAGGACCAGATCGGTGAGTCGGTCGTGGGTCTCGGTGGCCAGCCGCGCGGCCTCGCTGTGGGCCCGGGCGGTCTCGGTGGCGGCGTTGAGCTCGACCAGTGCCGTACGGGTCTCCTCCAGCAGCCGTGCTCCGTCGATGGCGACGGCGGCGTGGTCGGCCAGCGAGGAGAGCAGCGCGACCGCGTCGGGGGCGAACTCGCGCACCGACCGGTCGGCGGCGTAGAGCACCCCGATGACCCGCGAGGCGACGCGCAGCGGCACACCGAGGATGCCGCGCAGTCCCTCCTCGCGCACCCCGGCGTCGATGGTGCTGGTGTGCCGGAAGCGGTCGTCGGCGCGGTAGTCGGAGCTGGCGTAGGGCCGGGCCGTCTGCGCGACGAGTCCGCCGAGGCCCTCGCCCATGCCGAGGCGCAACTGCTGGAAGGCGGCGGAGACGGAGCCGTCGGTGACCCGCATGAAGGTGTCGCCCACCACGGGGTCGTTGAGCGTGAGGTAGGCGCAGTCCGTGCCGAGCAGGGTCCGGGCCCGGCGCACGATGGCCCGTAGCACCGCGTCGAGATCGCGCAGCGCCGCGAGGTCGCCGGCCGTGTCGAACAGGGCGGTCAGCTCCGCCTCGCGCCTGCGGTGCTGGTCGAGCGTGCGCCGGATGTCGAGGGCGACCCGGGTCGCCTCGTCCACGAGGGCCTGATCGGCGGCGCCGGCGCCGGCGGTACGGGCCTGCGCGCCGGGCCGCGCGAAGTGCTCGACCGGCGCGCCCTGGGCGAGCAGGTCCAGGAGCCGGCGCAACGCGGCCGCGGGCGCGGAGGGATCGTTCACGGGGGCCATGCTGGCAGCCCTTCGCTACGGGGTGGCGAGCGGGTCCGCCCGCCGGACCGGAGGCACCGGTCACGGCGGGCGGCCCATGGGTCGGTCTGGCTCGGTCGGGCTCGGTCGGTCGGGCTGGGTCGGGCCGGGGCGGGTGGGCTCAGGCGGGATCGGAGACCGCGCCGGCGTACCCGCTCCCCTGAGCCGCCCCTACCGGAGCCGCTCCTCCTGCCTCTGCGCCCGCCTTGGGGACGGACAGGTCGCGGCCCCGGGTTTCGCGGGCGAGGAGGACGGTGAGGGTGGTGACGAGGGCGGCCGCGGACAGGTAGACGGAGACAGGCACGGAGGAGTCGTAGTCCTTCAGCAGTTCGACGGCGATGATCGGGGCCAGGGCCCCCGCGATGATCGAGGCGAGCTGGGATCCCATGGAGGCGCCCGAGTAGCGGACCCGGGTGTCGAACATCTCCGAGATGAAGGCGGCCTGCGGCCCGTACATGGCTCCGTGCAGCAGCAACCCGGCGGTGACCGCGAGGGTGATGACCGCGAACGACTTCGAGTCCACCAGCGCGAAGAACGCGAACGCCCACAGCGCCATGCCGACCGAACCGATCAGCGTCACCGGCCGGCGCCCGATCCGGTCCGACAGGGCGCCCCAGGCCGGAATGGTCAGGAAGTGGACGGCCGAGCCGATCAGGAGCGCATTGAGCGCGGTGGTCTTGGGGAGCCCGAGGTGGGTGGTGACGTAGACGAGGAGGAAGGAGGTGAGGACGTAGTACGAGATGTTCTCGCCGAAGCGCGTGCCGATGGCGGTCAGCACTTGCCGCCAGTCCTTGCGGAACACCTGCACCACGGGCGCCTTCTCCTCCTCGCCCCGTGCCGCGGCCGCGGCCTGCGCGGCGAGGAAGACGGGCGACTCCGACACCGAGAGGCGGATCCACAGACCGACCATCACGAGCACCCCGGAGAGCAGGAAGGGGATCCGCCACCCCCAGGCGAGGAACGCGGCATCCGACTGCACGGCGGCGAGCAGTGCCAGCACCCCGGTGGCGAGCAGATTCCCCCCGGGAGCCCCGGACTGCGGCCAGGAGGCCCAGAACCCGCGGTGTTCGGCCCCGCCGTGCTCGGACACGATCAGCACGGCCCCGCCCCACTCGCCGCCCAGCGCGAACCCCTGCACCAGGCGCAGCGCGGTCAGCAGGATCGGCGCCCCGACCCCGATGCTGGCGTGGGTGGGCAGCAGCCCCATCGCGAAGGTCGCCCCGCCCATCATCAGCAGACTCAGCACCAGCAGCTTCTTGCGCCCGACCTTGTCCCCGAAATGCCCGAAGACCACCCCGCCCAGCGGCCGGGCGAGGAAGCCGATGGCGTAGGTGAGGAAGGCGATCAGGGTTCCCGTGAGCGGATCGGCGGTGGGGAAGAACAGCTTGTTGAAGACCAGGGCGGCGGCGGTCCCGTAGAGGAAGAAGTCGTACCACTCGATGGTGGTCCCGATGAGACTGGCGGCGACGATCCGCCGGATTCCGGATGGAGCCTGCGGGACGGTTCCGGGGGAGACCATGTGCACCACTTCCAGGGTGTCTGCGGGGACGTCGGGTGTGGCCACAACGTAGAAGTCCCCAGGTCAGCGGTATATGTGGCGTGCCGTCACAATCAAACCCACCCAAGTGTGTCCGGCCACCATAAGGTCCGAACCGATTCCCTGGCACCCCTCCGGAAGCGGGTGGGAAGCCCCTGCCGGAATTGCAGAGTTACAGCCGTTTTGGGGTCGTGGTGCTGACTCCCGTGCTGACTTGGTGCTGACCTGAAACCCCATGTCAGCACCCCTCGCAACCTGTCCCGTGCTGACTTGGTGCTGACTACGCAGCGTTGAGAGCGTCGTGACTCCGGTCGAGCCGACACAAATCGGAAACGGCGGGGAGCTCGGATCGGCTCCGCTGTAGAGGTCCGGTTCGCGCTCAGGGGCGGCCAGCACGACGTCGCGTGAAACTCGAGTGCGCGACCGCACATGACATGCCGCGGGTGCCCTGGCCGACGCGCCAAGAAGCCCAGAGCAGTGCCCAGAACAACCTGAGGCGCCTGCGGCAGGAGAACGCCGACCTGCGCCGAACCCTGCACCTGTACGAGGAGGCAATCCGGCAGCTGGCAGTCGAGAACGACGCACTTCGGCAACAAGTGACCGTCATTCCCCTGCCCGCACGAGCCGACCAGCGGCCGACGCTCTGACCGCAATGACCTCGGCCGACCGGGATCAGGTGCTCATGAGCAGCAGGTGCAGTCAGACCGTGGCGCTGCCTTCCTCAGCAGTGGAACGGGGGTGGGTTTCGTACATCCGGATCGCGACGACAAGGCCGGAGGCGGCGGTGAGGGCGGCGACGGTCCAGATGGCTGCGGTCAGCCCGAATGCGGCGGCGATGGCTCCGGCGAGGAGGGCGCCGACGGCGAAGCCGCCGTCTCGCCATAGTCGGTAGACGCCGACGGCGCGGGCGCGCCAGGCGGGGTGGGCGACGTCGCCGATGACGGCGAGGAGGGTGGGGTAGACCAGGGCGGTGCCGATGCCGAGAAGGGCTTGGGCTGTGGCCCAGACGGGGAAGGTGGTGCCGGCGGCGACCAGTCGCTGGGCCAGGCCGTCGTCGCCGCAGACCACCATCCGCTGTGCGGGCTCTGGCTGTTGGCTGTATGCAGAGATGGACACGGACCTAGGATGCGCTGCCCCTGTCATACCGAGCCCTCCTCGTGGTCATGGCCGCCTCCACTGAAGAGCCACAGGCAGATCAGCATGGAGACGGTGTCGCGGCGGTGGCGCAGAGTGGAATCGACGGACGCCAAGGCTGGTAGGGGTGATCGAGGCCGCGGCGCTGTGCGGGTACAGGTTTGTGCTGCTCTCAGCCGACCGGATCCGGCAACCAGTGGTGAGCCTGCCCTTCAAGGCGTGATCCTGCCCGCCTTCGTCACAGAGTGCATTGCCGGTTTCCGGCAGCCTTTACGCGCTCTTGATGCCGGTCGCGGTGGAACGGAACCGGCATGGCACTCTTGGGCGGAGTCAAGAACACGTCAAGACTCATGGGGGAGCGAACGGTGGAGCGGACGGCTGCGGAGGAGTATCTGGCGGGATACAGAAAGATACTTCTGGACGCCTGTGCCAGCGGCCGTCGGCTCACCCGGGACGAGATCGAATCTCGGCGGTCCGAGGGCGTGCAGGCAGCCGAAGCCGGCCTTGCGCTGCGAGAACTCGTCCGCGCCCACCTCGCGGAGGCGCGAGCGGTTCAGGGTGCGCTGCCGGCCAGGAGCCGTGATCAGTTGCTGGCCGCCGTCGAGCAGGCCGTCGACGCGTTTGCCGAAGGCTACGAGCAGGCGCAGAGGCTGGCGGTGCGACAAGAGGAAGCAGCTCGGCGTGAGTTCATCGACGACCTCCTGTACGGCGGCAGCGACTTGGGCCGCCTCGCCGAACGCGCTGAGAGGTTCGGGCTGCGGTTGTCACAGGCCCACGCGGTGGCGGTGGCCATCGGCCCGGAACCCTACGGTGACGGCTACCCGGTAGCGCGCGGCATCGAGGCCACCGTTCTGGCGCGGTTCGGTGACCAGAACACGCTCCTCACCACCAAGGACGGACGGCTCATCTGCGTGGCGCCGGGAGACAAGCCGGATGTGCTGGCGTTCTTCGCCAAACAGGCGTACGCCGCGACCGACGGTGGCCGGGTTGCCGTCGGCCGATCCCATCCCGGGCCCGGCGGCGTCGTCCACTCCTATCAAGAGGCTCTGAACGCGCTCGACTTGGCGGACCGCATGGGAGTGGACGACCCGGTGCTGCATGCCGCCGACCTGTTGGTCTACCCGGTGCTTGCGCGGGACCGTCAGGCCATGGCCGATCTGGTGGAGAGCACCCTCGGCCCGCTTCAGCAGGCCCGGGGTGGTGCTCAGCCCTTGATCGACACCCTCACCGCCTACTTCGACAGCGGCTGCGTAGCGGTGGAGGCGGCCCGCAGACTCTCTCTCAGCGTGCGGGCCCTGACGTATCGTCTGGAGCGCATCCAGAGCCTGACGCAGATCGACCCCGGTGAGCCGTCCCACCGGTACACCCTTCAGACCGCGGTCATTGGCGCCAGGTTGTTGGGGTGGCCGGCGAAGGAGTGATTGCGCGGCCCTCGAGATGGGTCGCGCTCCAGGCAGTCGGCAGGCCGCGTTGAGGAGGCGCGCCCGGTCGTTGCCGAACCGCTGAGGTTAGACAGCTGGTCACTTCCGAGCTGCGTTTGGCGGTGGCATACCTCCCTTGTCCGGATAGAAGGACGGTTCGCTCGCGCACGGAATCCCTCCAAGGCGCGGTGTAGAGCCCGGCGGCGGGTCTCGCCGACAATCAGGTCCTCTAAACAGGGCGGCGGCCGGGTGGCGGTAAGGCCGCCACGGCGGCGAGCCCATACTCGGAATCACTACTCGGGTAGGGGTGGCCAAGGAGCGTGCCGACCGGTAGAACATTGCCGGGCTCCGGCAAACCTGGAACGCGAAGACCGACAGCACCGCCCCTGCGGCTACCTGCCGCACCGCCGATAGAGTGACCAGGCCGCACAGCGATCGGGCGACCGCTGTTAGGCACTCCCCGGCGGATCTTGATCTGCTAGTGCGCGGACGGCCGCGGAGCGCGGAGATTGCCTGGCACCGGCAGGGTCAGGTACCACTTGGTCCAGCGGCAATGTGGGCATCTTCGGCCCGGGCGCAACTCGCGTTCCTGGCCTCTTAACGGTCGGAGCGGCACCATGGCATGGGTAGTGGGAACGGGCGCGTTGTTGGGGCTGCTGGCGATCGCATTGGGAATCGTGACGCTCCGGACAGGGTGGATCCTGCCCACGGCGCGCCGCCACGTCATCAGGCCCCAGCTCCACGGCCTCGGCGCCCTGCTCACGGGCGCGTCTGCCCTTCTGCAGAGTCTCTTCTACTTTCGAGCCTTGCCGAGTGTTTCGTGGGAGGTCCGCTTCTTCGGAGGAAACGCCTTCCTGTTTGCTGGGCTCCTCCTCATTGCCCTCAGCCAGATGCTGCCGCCCCGTCGAAGCCCGGTCCACGCCGATCCCTCAGGCGTCTGAAGGATGCGGCCGATCACGGCCGGAGCCGCTATGGCGGCTGGAACTACCCGAGCTTTGCGACCTGCACAGGAAGGTGAATGAGGCGTGAAAAACCCCTTGGGAAGCCACGGCATTCTAGCTCGCGCAATTCCCTGGATTTCGATCGTTATCGCAATCGCCCTGACGGCCGAAATATTCTCGGGAAACTCTTCCGTCACGATCAAGGCAGTGGCATCGATTGCGGCGGCGGCGATCATTACTCGCTGTGTATATTTGATCATCGATGGGAAGAGGGTGGCTCGACGAGTCTGATCAAAAACTCGGCGAGCGACTAATCTGGATTCTTCGCGACGGCCCGTTGATATTCGACGGGCCGTTTCGGCTAACGGCAATTGCGAGCCGGTCGACCCGCCGGCGGGTGACTCTTCGAGGGAGCGGACCACCCCTTCTTCGACCTGGGCGTCGGTGATGGTCCGCAGCACCCCGGGCCTCGGCTCGTCCGCGAGTCCGTCCACCCGGTCCCGCAGGAAGGTTCGGTCCGCCGTCCGCACGTGCCAGCACGATCCGTGCTCGCAGGGCCAGACCCTGCGCGATCGTGCGGCGCTAGACCCAGTTGTTCAACACCTGCCGCCCGGCCTCACTGAAGACCAGCGGTTCCAGCCTGCTGTCACCCACAAACCACAGCAGACCGAAGCCAATCAGCACCCGTCAGCCGAATCCACGAACTGGTACGGAAGGCGACTCACGTGGTGCCGAACGAACTCGCAACCAGATCACTAGGACGCGGAGGCTTTCGTTTCGCGCTGGTAGATGTCGGGGATGCCGTCGGCGTCCTCGTCGACGTTCTCTTCCTCGTAAAGGCGCTTGTAGAGGGTGTTGCGGCGGCGCAATAGTACGGCTGCCAGAACTGCTGCGGTGACGGAGGCGATCAGGACGGCTGCTTTGACGTGTTCGCCGACTGCCTGGCCGGGGAAGGCGAGTTCACCGATGAGGAGGGCCACGGTGAAGCCGATGCCGGCGAGTACGGACAGGCCGAGGACGTCTGCCCAGGCCAGGTCGGGGTTGAGCTGTGCCTTCGTGTAGCGGGCAGCCAGGTACGTGCCGAGGAAGATCCCGATGACCTTGCCGACGACGAGGCCGACGACGATGCCGAGCGGTTCGGGGCTGGTGAACACCTCCGCCAGAGCGGGACCGGAAATGCTGACGCCGGCGGCGAAGAGGGCGAACAGGGGGACGGCGACTCCGGCGGAGAAGGGGTGCAGCAGGTGCGAGACGCGAGAGGCGGGGGAGGCCTCTTCGTCCTTGTCGCGGGTGGTGCGCAGGATGAGGCCCATGGCGACGCCGGCGACGGTGGCGTGGACACCGCCGTTGTACATGAGCGCCCAGATCGCGATGCCGAGCGGCACGTACCACCACCAGCCCCGGACGCGGTGCCGCTGGAGGAGGTAGAAGAGGGCGAGTCCGGCGAAGGCTCCGCCCAGGGCCCACAGGTTCAAGTCGCTGGTGAAGAAGATCGCGATGATGAGGATGGCGCCGAGGTCGTCGACCACGGCGAGGGTGAGGAGGAAGGCGCGCAGCGCGGCCGGGAGGTGGGTGCTGATCACCGCGAGGACGGCGAGGGCGAAGGCGATGTCGGTGGCCATCGGCACGGCCCAGCCGTCGAGGCTGCCGCCGCCCGCCCAAGCGGTTGCTGCGTAGAGCGCGGCCGGCACGGCCATGCCGCAGACCGCGGCGATGACCGGGAGGGCGGCGGTGGCGGGGGTGCGCAGCTCGCCGACGACGAGTTCCCGCTTGAGTTCGATGCCGGCGACGAGGAAGAAGACCGCGAGGAGGCCGTCGGCGGTCCAGTGCCCGACGGAGAGGTCCAGTCCGAGGGCGGGTATGCCGAAGTGGAAGTCGCGTATCGCCTCGTACACGTCGCCCAGCGGGCTGTTCGCCCAGATCAGCGCGATGACGGCTGCGGCGAGGAGGACGAGGCCGCCGACGGTCTCGGTGCGCAGGGCGGACGCGATGGCCTGGCGTTCGGGCCACGGCATGAGGCCGAAGACGATGCGAGGGCGCGGGCTGCTCATGGGGATGGCCTTCCGGGGCGTCGACTGGAGATGGGCATACGGCCCCTAGGACGCCGACCAGACTTCCCGGCACACCGCGCGTCCCGGGCGGCTCAGCCGCCCCCTTGACGCGTTCCTTACACCCTAGGGGAGATGTCAGGATCCCGCTAGAGGGGTCCTGACCTGCAGGAATGCATACGAGCGGGCTCGTACACACCAAGGCGCGAGGTGTGTACGAGCCCGCTCAGGAGCCGGGCCGCGGGGGCGGTCAGACGCTGGCCTTCACCAGCTCCTGGTCGTCGTCCTCGTCCGCTTCGGTGTCCGTGTCGAGACCCGCGTCGCGGCGGCGGACGAACTCGAGGAACTTGTCCAGCTCCCGCTTGACCACGGGCGCGAGCAGGTACAGGCCGATGATGTTGATGACGGCGAGCATGAAGAGCACCGCGTCGGCCATGTCGATCAGGGTCTGCAGGGTGAGCAGCGAACCGGCGACCGCGAACAGGGTGTAGAAGACCTTGAAGGTCAGCTCGCTGGTCTTACTGCGGCCGAAGAGGTGCGTCCACGCCTTCATGCAGTAGTAGCCCCAGGTCAGCACTGTGGAGATGGCGAACAGCATCACCGCGATGGTGAGGATGTACGGGAACCAGGGCAGGACCGTGGCGAAGGCGTCGGAGGTGATGGTCACGCCGCCAGGGCCTTCGTCCTTGCGGGCCGCGCCCCAGCTGGCCGGGTTGGCGATGACGATCGTCAGGGCGGTCATCGTGCAGATGACCACGGTGTCGATGAACGGCTCCAGCAGGGCGACCAGGCCCTCGCTGGCGGGGTGCTTGGTCTTGACCGCGGAGTGGGCGATCGGAGCGGAGCCGAGACCGGCCTCGTTGGAGAACGCGGCCCGCTTGAAGCCGACGATCAGTGCGCCGAGCACACCACCGGTGACACCCTGCGGGTTGAAGGCGCCCTCGATGATCGAGGAGAGCGCGGAGGGCACCGCGGAGACGTTGACGAGGATGACCACGAGGCAGGCGACGATGTAGATGCCGGCCATCGCCGGGACGAGCTTGCTGGTCACGGAGGCGATGGAGCGGATGCCGCCGAGGAGCACGACGCCGACCAGCGCGGCGATCAGGATGCCGAAGAACAGCGCGCCGGCCGAGGAGCCCATGAGGCCGCTTTCGCCGCCGGTGACGGAGACGAGCTGAGCGTAGGACTGGTTGACCTGGAAGAGGTTGCCGCCGAAGAGGCCGAAGAACAGGATCATCACCGAGGCGAGGACACCCAGCACCTTGCCCAGCTTCAGGCCCTTGGCGCCGAAGCGGTCGGCCAGGCCCTTGGGCAGGTAGTGCATCGGGCCGCCGGAGACCGTGCCGTCGGCGTGCACTTCGCGGTACTTCACGCCGAGGGTGACCTCGACGAACTTCGTGGCCATGCCGAGCAGGCCGCAGAGGATCATCCAGAATGTCGCGCCCGGGCCGCCGATGGAGACGGCGACGGCGACACCGGCGATGTTGCCGAGGCCGACGGTGCCGGATACGGCCGCCGTCAGGGCCTGGAAGTGGTTGACCTCACCGGCCGAACCGTCCTCGTCGTACTTCCCGCGCACCACGTTCACCGCGAGGCGGAACTTGCGTATCTGCACCAGGCCGAACCAGCCGGAGAAGACCAGACCGGCCACGACCAGCCAGGCCACGATCAGCGGAATCTGGGTCCCGTTGACGGGGACCGAGTAGAAGACGATGTCTCCGAGCCACTTGGCGATGGGCTCGAAGAATCCGCTGACGGCTTCGTCTACGGAGGTGGTGATGGTGTCGAGCGACATCTGGCAAAACCTCGATGGCGCAGAGCCGGCGCAGTGCGGTGCGGCGGCTGTGGATGCGGGCTTTGAGTGAACGCCGGTGTCCGGTCGGCGACCCTGGTCGTCTCGATCCGTGGACTTGGAGCGGGACTTCCCTGGTTCGTACTTGGCCGGTGTGTGCCGGCACTCCGCATGTGGCGAGGGGTGGTGCCGAAGCGGAGTTGCGTATTCATAGCACGGCCTTTACGAGATCTTTAGTGATGCAGATCACCGCTTCGGGCGGATGGTGTGGGATTCCCAGGGCCGGTGATGCGATCGTTATCCGGATTTGAGGTTTTGCTGAGCGGACGCGGCATGTGTGGCGAGGGCTCCCGGGAGGCCGGCCACGGCGCTGAGGCGACGAGTGACGGGGGCAGGGAGTCCGCATGAACTGGCTGATCACCTTTGCGGGCGGGGCGCTGGTGCTCTTGGTCCTACGGGACGTGTTCCACACCCTGTGGCACCCCACGCGCCACGGCGGTCTCAGCCGCCTGGTCATGACGGCCCTGTGGCGGCTGGTCTCCTCCCTGCCGGTGCGCCGCCGGGCCTCAGGGCTCGCAGGCCCCCTCGCCATGGTCATCGTGGTCGCGGCCTGGGCTCTCGCAGCAGTCCTGGGGTGGACCTTTATCTACTGGCCCCACATGCCTGAGGCGTTCACCTACGCCACCGGACTGGAGCCCGCCGACCACGCGGGATTCGCGGATGCCTTGTACGTGTCCCTGGTCCACATCTCCACCCTCGGGCTCGGCGACATCGCACCCGCCGAGGGATGGCTCCGTGTCCTCGCCCCCCTGGAGGCTCTCGTCGGGTTCGCCCTGCTCAGCGCCACGGTGTCATGGACACTGGGCATCTACCCCGCGCTGGCCCGCCGCCGCGCCCTCGCCCTGCGTCTCTCCCACCTCGCCCGGACCCATCCCACGACCGAGCAGATCGACGCCTCCGCGGGCGCGGCCATCCTCGACGGCCTGGCCGGGGCCGTCGCCGTGGTCTCCGTCGACTTCCAGCAGTACGCCGAGTCCTACTACTTCCACGACGGCGACGACCGGACCTCCCTCGCCTGCCAGATCACCTGCGCCATGAACCTGGCGGACCAGGCCGCGGCGGCCCGTCATTCCGACGTCCGACTGTCGGCCGCCGTGCTCCGGGCATCGCTGGACGACCTGGCCGCCATCCTCGACGAACGCTTCCTGCACACGCGGGGATCAGCACGGGAAGTCTTCGAAGCCTTCGCCCACGACCACGGCCGCCACACCGGTGAGGAGGCGTGACGTGACGATGGTCGGCCCCTCATTCCCGTCATTCCCGTAGATCGTGCTCGGTTCGGGCGGCGTGTCGCCCGCTCGGGAGGGCGAGCAGGTGGCGGGGATCCGTTGCCCGGGTGATGGCGCCCTCTACGGCGGCGACCCGGTCGGCGAGCAATCCGAGCGCGGCGACCGCCCGGGTCAGCGGGTCGTCGTCCCGGCCTCCGAGGGCCCGGGCCCGGAGGTAGGAAGTGGTGATCTCGGCCCAGCGCGTCGCCTGCTCCGGGGTGATGGTGCCGCGGAGGGCGGCGAGCTTGAGGAGGTTGGCCTCGGCCTCGGTGGTGAGGGTCTGGGCCTCTCCCGTGTAGTGGTCGTCGATGAGAGCGGTCAGCTCGGCGCCGTTCATGGCAGGCGAGATCCCGGCAGCGATCTTGTTCATGTTGCGGTAGGAGCCCTGGAGCCTGAACGGCGGTTCCGCCCGGCTCACGTCACTCTGGGCCGCGGACGCGATGTAGGCGGAGTTGACCGAGAGGACCGTCTTCCGGGCGGAGAGGAGGTGACGCAGTACGGCAAGGATCCGGTCCAGTTCTCCCGGGTGATACGGATGGGCCAGCTGGTCACGTCGAGCGGTGGGGTTCCCGTCGGCCAGGCCCACGAGTAGCTCCAGGTCCGCGCGGTCGCGTCCGGCGAGCGGGGCGAGGACAGGGTTCGAGGTGAGTGCGTTCTCGACGAAGCTGAGCGCGAAGGCGTCTTCCTTCCCCGTGAGGACATCGCCTAGGTTCCAGACGTCGGCACGGTTGGCGAGCATGTCGGGGACGCGGAAGCGCTGCCCGGACTCGGTGTACGGGTTGCCGGCCATGCAGATGGCGAACCGCTTGCCACGCAGGTCGCGGCCGCCCAGAGCACGGGTCGTGTCGCACAGCGGGATGAACTTCTGGAGCAGTTCAGGAGAGGTGTGCTGGATGTCGTCCAGGTAGAACATCACGTTGTTGCCGGCTTCGAGCGCGAAGGCGATCTTCTCCAGTTCGCGGCGGGCCGTGGCGTCCGGGGCGACTTCAGGGTCGAGGGAGGTCGTGCCGTGCCCGAGGGAGGGCCCGTCGATCTTGACCAGGAGCAGCCCGAGGCGCTCGGCGACGTACTCGACGAGGGTCGTCTTGCCATATCCGGGCGGTGAGATGAGCATCAACAACCCGCAGCTGTCCGTGCGCTTGTCGGCACCGGCCGCTCCGATCTGCTTGGCGAGGTTGTCACCGATCAGGGGGAGGTACACCTCGTCGACCAGTCGGTTGCGGACGAAGGAGGACATGATCCGCGGACGGTGGGCATCGACTCGGAGCCGCTCGTTCTCGGCGGCGGTGAGGGCGCCGCGCTGCCGCTGGTAGGCGCGGAACCCCGGGACGTCCAGCGCGGCGAAGTCGGCGTTGCGGGTGAGGAATTCGTCCAGGCGCAGGAGGAGGGAACGTCCGCTGATCCGGGGATGGGCGCCGAGCAGCCCGGTTACGGTTGCGGTGGTCGCGCCGGTCGCGTCGTAGCGGTCCAGTCCGGGACACAGCTCGGCGGCGACGGCCTCGGAGATGTCGCCGTCGTCGATGACCTCACCGCAGGCTGCCGCGTAGGAGGTGAGCCAGCCTTCAACGAGCTGGCCGCGGGCGGCGATATCCGGGAGTGCGGCGAGGTCCTCGTCATAGGGCGAGGCGCCCACACTGCGGCGGAACTTGTCGAGGAGCGTGCGGGCCGCGGAGGACACGGCGAACCCGTTTGGTTCACAGGCCAGTTCCTCGAAGAGGTACTCGGCGGCGCGGGCCGGCGCTGACCTGTTGGGAGCGAAAGCCGCCACTGCCTGGGTGAGTTCGCTCTGGAAGGCTGCGAGCGCCGCACTGGGCCCGAAGGTGTCACGTGCCCGGGCCAGGGAGGCGGCCCGGCGGGTGAGGGCGGAGCGTTCCTCCGAGGTCGTGCCGTGAGCCCAGTACAGCGTGGCGGCCGCCCTGTCCCGGGGAGGGTAGCGCAGCAGCCGGGCGCTCTCGTGCAGGTCCAGCAGCACACGCAGAATGGCGACCGCGTCGTGGTCGTGGACCCCTCTCTCGTAGCCCTCGTCGTACGCGGACTCGGCGGCCTCCCGGACCAGGAGATCCAGGTCGGCGGCGGCGAGCGCGGTGCTCCCGTGCTCGGCCAGCAGCCTGGCCGCCAGGTACTCCGCCCGGTACACCCCGGCTGACTCGGACGGCAGCAGCCGGTCCCAGAACGGCCGCGTGGCGGCGAACTGCGGATCGGTGACGGGGCGGCGGTAGTCGGTGCCGGTGAGTGCGAACGCCAGGCCGTCTCCGTGCGGTACGAGGGTCAGCTCGGGGGACTGCAGGGTGACCGCGAACCGGTGTCGGCCGAGGCGGATCGTCTCGCCGCCGTCGGCGAACAGCTCCGCACGGTCGCGCAGCGCGCGCCCTGCCTCCTGACGGGCGGCCGAGAGCAGGCCCGCCAGCTCCTCCGCGCGCACGGTGTCACCCAGTCCGCGCAGCTCGTCGGCCGTGCGGCGGACCTTGGCCACCATGGGGTCGGAAGCGAAGTACGTGTGGATGCCGTCGGTGCTGTCCAGTGCCGCAGTCCGGCGGGCAATCGTCTCCAGCACGCGTCGGGCGGAGTCGGCGAGCTTCTCGGCACGCCGGGCGCGGGCGTCCTGGAGCGTCTGGCGACGGGTCGAGAAGGCGTCGTGGACCTCGGCGCGCTTCTCGGCGATCTCGGTCAGGAACCCGTCGTGCTCGGCGTAACGCCCCTCCAGGTTCTCCAGCCGGAGCAGCAGACGGGCGAGCTGGGACGCGCACTCCTCGGGCGTGCCGGCCGCCGCCAGGGCGGCGTTGACGGCCTGGCCGAGCAGGGCGAACTCCGCGGTGAAACCGGCGCGTCCCTCCCGGTCGAGCAGCTCCCGGCGCCGGGCCGCGACCGCGGCGAGGGCTCGGTTCACACCTGCGAGGACCTCGGCGATGCGCGTCAGGATGGCGGTACGGACGGTGGCGTCACCGGTGTCCAGATCCGCGACCACCTCGGCGAGGGCCTGAAGGCCGAAGCTCCGCTTCTCGAGGCGTTCACGGAAGGGGGCGGTTTCGGCGACGGTGGGGATCGCCCCGGCGTCGTCGGCGAGCTGTCCGGCCTCGGCCGCGTGCGCGTCGAAGGCGTCCTCGCGCGCGAGGAAGGCCACGGCGCGTTGCCCGGCGGCGGCGATGTCGGCCGTCACGTCCCCGCTCAGGGTCTCGATGGCCGCGGTATCGGCGTACCGCATCTCGGCGAGCGTCAGCAGGTGTCCCTGAGCCCGGCGCAGTTCGGAGATGCGCTCGATCCACTCTTCGGCGGTGGCCGGGGACTCGCCGCGGACACGGCGCACCAGTCGCGCGATGCTTTGGGCGGATTCGGCGAGGGCGTCGGCCGCCCGCCGGGTGAGGGCGGTGACGGTCGCGAACTCGTCGAGTACCTGCTCGGCGGTGGCCCGGACCGCCTCCAGCGAGCTGCGCAGGTCACCGGCCTCCGCGTCGCCCAGCCAGGGATGTCGGTCGGCGGTCCGGACGCAGGCGGCGAGCAGTGCCTCGTACAGCGGACCGCCAGGCGTGGAGCCGGTCGCGGCCGCCTGCCGGGCCACGGCCAAGCAGTCGGCGATGCCCCGGACCAGGTCTGCGTTGCCGATTCGGCCGAGCGGACCGATCCCGGTGGGGGAGGGGTGGGTGTCGGAAGTGAAGGGGGTCTGCCAGGTCTGCACCGCGTGCGTTCGGCCCGGTTCGGCCGTAACGGCCCGCAGGACGACGAGGGTTCCGTCGTCGAACAGGGCGTGGCCTTGGCAGGAGATGGGCGCGGACACCTCCTTGCGGATCACGTTGTACGGGAGCAACAGGGTGCGACCATCGGCGCGGGCGTGGAAGGCGAACAGCACGTCCTCGCCGTTGGGGGAGCGGACGGTCCGTTCGAACTCCAGGCCGCTCGGGTCCGCGGCCGCGGGGTCGAAAGTCCGGACCTTGCCGGAGCCGAGGCAGTAGCCACCCGGAAAGACGATGCCTTCGTCGTCCGGCAGCCGCCGGCAGGACTGGCCGATGCCGTCGAGTCGGACCACCGTGCCCGTCACCGAGTTGAAGACGAGGTGGCGCCGCGCTTCCTCCTTGTACGGCCGGATCCGGAGCAGGAGGAGCGGCCCGACGGTGGCGTACGCGATCTCGGCGTCGGCCAGTGACTGGAGCGGCTCGTGGACGGGCTCGCGGTGGACGCCTTCCTCCGACTCGGTGTCGTCCGCGGTCTTCACCGTGAGCGCGCCGCCGACCGTCGAGACGAAGAGGCGGCCGTCGATGGAGACGTGCGGGTGGCGGCCCTGGACGTGGTCCTCCCGGGTGGTATCTCGCCACTCCACGTCGTACGCCGGCGGGAGTACGTGGTCGCGCTCGCCTTGGGCGTCCAGGAACCGGGCTCGACCGTCCGGGGTGAGCGACCAGCGCAGGACGCGGATGTCCTCGGCCAGCTCGCCGGTCCGGAACACGGCGAGCAGTTTGCCGTCCACCCGGCGCAGCTGGAGCAGCCGCGCTTCCCGGAAGTAGCGGTGGAGCGCGGTGAACTCCCTGACGAAGTCGGGGTCGTCGAGCAGGCCGGGGGCCGCATCGGCAGGGATCGGGTTGAAATCGAGGTCGTAGAGGGCCAGTACGTCGGAGACGACGCGGTCCGGACCGGTGGAGGCGGCACCGTTGCAGCCGAAGAGCAGGACGTCTCCGACCGCGACGAGGTCGCGGGCCGTCCGGTTCTCCTTGGTGCGCAAACGGCCGGAGCCCGAGAGCGTGAGCCCGGTCGAGCCGAACTCCTTGATCCTGGCGGTGTTCAGCGCCTCCGCACGGCGGGTGAGCTCCGTGGCCTGTGCCGTGAGTCGGTCGCGCAGCACCTCGTACGTTCCGGCGTCCATTGCGGCGTTCACCCCCGCCTTCGCCCCGGATGCCGTCTCCGGCTCCGACGCCGTGGCCGTACTCGTGGCCGTGGTCATCTGGTTCAGCTCCCGTCGTTCAAGGTGATGAAGCGGTCGCGGAGCCGCCGCCCCCTCCGCGGCGGCTCCGCGACTTCTGACCGCACCCCCGTGTCGGTCAGTTCTTGGCGGCGCCGTTGACGGCGCCGTTGGCAGGGGTGGCGGCACCTGCGAGGCCGCTCACCGGCACGTCGGCCAGGCCCAGTTGGCGAGCCTTGGCGATCAGCTCGTCCACCTGGCCCGAGCCGGCGGGCATGAGCTTCATCAGCAGCGCGGACACGGTGAGGTTCTGCACGTCGGATGTGGAGACCGAGCCCAGCACCTTGGTCAGGTCCCCGGTGAAGGATCCGGAGCCGTCCAGCCAGGGCTCCGCCAGCGTCCGGGCGGTCTGGGAGTTGTCCATGAACCCGTCCATGGCCCGGCCCATCGACATCGCCCCGACGATCCGGTCGAAGAACGCCGATTCGCCGCCGATGATGCTGATGTCGGCGCTCTCCAGCCCCGTCGCCAGCACAGTGGCCTGGGCCTCGGCGACCTGGCGCTGCATGTCCAGCCCTGCGAGCCGGATCTCCTTCTCCGCATCCAGCCGCAGTCGGTACTCCTCGTGACCGCGCGAGGCCTCGTCCAGGGCGGCCATGGCGGCGGCCTTCTCGGTCAGGCCCTCGGCCTCCGCCTTCAGCTTCTCGCCGATCGCGGTCGCCTCGGCCAGCGCCATCTCGCGGGCGCCGTCGGCCTCCGCCTTCAGCCGGGCCGTCGTGGCCCCTGCCTCGGCCCGGCCGGTCTTCTCGATCGCGTCCGCTTCCTTCTCCCGTACGGCCACCGCCGCAAGACCCTCGGCGGCGGCCTCCGCCTGGATGCCCTCGGCGAGACGGATCTTGGCGCGGGCGTCGAGTTCTGCGGTCTTGTTGCGGGCCTCGGCGAGGGTGAGTTCCTCCGCCGCACGGTGCACGGCCGCCTGCTCAGCCGCCTCCGCAGCCTTGATGTCCTTGACGAGCCTCTCCTGGGCCTCGGCCTCGGCGGCGATGACCACGGCCTGCCGGGTGCGCTCCGCCTCCTCGACCGTCCGGAGCCGCTTAATCGACTCCTCCTGCTCGGCGACCGTACGGTCCACCGCGATGCGTTCGCGTACGACCTCGGCGATGTCCCGCTTCTGGATCTCCACCTCCTTGTCGGCTGAGATCCGCGTCAGCTCCGTCTCCCGATCCCTCGCGATGACCTCCAACTGCCGGTCCTTCTCGATGCGCTCGGTCTCGACGGCGATGACCCGCTCACGGTTCTTCTGCGCCACGGCCACCTCGCGGGCCTGGTTCTCCC
Source organism: Streptomyces stoeckheimensis (assembly GCF_045822005.1). NCBI lineage: Bacteria > Bacillati > Actinomycetota > Actinomycetes > Kitasatosporales > Streptomycetaceae > Streptomyces > Streptomyces stoeckheimensis. Next base: position 8,068,504 of record NZ_CP169550.1, read on the forward strand.
GCTGGATACCGAGCTGCTCCTCGGTCTTGAGGAAGGCTCCCTGCGCCCGCAGGCGCTCTTCCTCCACCACGCGTGCGGTCTCGGCTTCCTCGCGGGCCCGCACGGTCTCGATCTCCCGGCGCTGCTTGGTCTCGGCGTCGGCCTGGCGGCGCTCCAACTCCAGGATGGCCTCGCGGGCGTCGACGTTCTGCCGGGTGATCTCCTTCTGCTCGTGCTGGCGGTACTCGTTGGTGCGGACGTTCTCGATGGCCGTCAGCTCGGTGATCTTGCGGATGCCCTGGGCGTCCAGGATGTTGCCGGCGTCCAGCTGCGCGAGGGGCGTCTGCTCCAGGTAGTCGATGGCCGCGTCCTCCAGGCTGTAGCCGTTGAGGTCGATGCCGATGATCTGGATGATCCGGGACCGCAGTTCCTCGCGCATGGTGTAGAGGTCGGTGAAGTCCATCTGCTTGCCGACGGTCTTCAGCGCTTCGGAGAACTTGGCGCTGAACAGTTCCTGCAGGGTCGCCTTGTCGCTGGCCCGTGCGGTTCCGATGGCCTGGGCGACCTTGATGACGTCCTCGGCGGTCTTGTTGACACGGACGAAGAAGGAGATCCGGATGTCGGCGCGGATGTTGTCCTGACAGATCAGCCCGTCGCGGCCGGTACGGGAGATCTCGATGGCCTTCACCGAGATGTCCATGACCTCGGCCTTGTGCAGTACCGGCAGTACGAGTTGGCCGGTGAAGGTCACGTCGACCTTCCGCATCTTCGAGACGATCAGGGCCTTGCCCTGCTCGACCTTGCGGAACAGCCGGGTCACGACGGCCAGCGCGGCGATCGCGACGACGAGCACGGCGATGACGAGCGTGCCGAGGCCGGTTGAGAAGGCATCCACGAGAACTCCCCCATGAAAGGTGCGTAGCTGAGATGTGGCGGGCAGGCCGTGAGGCCGCACCGCCGTCGTGAGGCGTAGAACGGCGCTACCGAACGAGCGTTGGCTCGGCCCCGGTGTGAGGCGGGGCGGCGCGAAGGCGAGCACCTGGGTGGACGGCCCTGATGAAGCCGTGCGCTACTGGTGCGCTACTGAGCCGGACCCGCGCCCCCCGGTCCGACTGCCGCCTTCAGACGGTGGAGTAGCACCAGTACGGTCCGGGTTCGTCGGGGAGGAGAAGAGCCGGCGACTACGAATCGGCCTTGTTGTACTCGTTCATGCGCCCCCCTCTACGACCAAACCGTTTCCGGGGCCCGGCATCGTACGCCTGGGCCAGCCCTGTCCGGGCACATCTTGGACCAGGCGCGACGCTGCTCACACTGCCGATGACCGGCAATCTTTACGCCGCTTTGATGCCGCTGAGGGAAGGGGGCTACCAGAACACCACCGTCGAGGAGATCGCAGCCGCCGAGGCCTCCAGATGACGTTCTTCCGGCGCGTCCCCCTGGAACTGCCCGTGGCGACGCGATCAGCCTTGCGTCCCATCTGACGGCGACAGCTGACGGATCGCAGTGATCAGCCTTAGGCGTGACGCGAGCACGGCTTCCCCTTGAGGCACGCCTGAAGCATGCGGGTGCGCTGAAGGAGACGGTCAGCCTGGCTGATCCGTAGGCGGGGCTTCCGGCTGACGATGACCTTCCGCATTCGCCAGGGGTCGCGGGAGTGCACCGGTGGCGGCGCCGTCGGCTTTCGCCGCGTCGTTCGCGGCCTGGACAGCCAAGTCGCCCGACGACGTCGGGCGGGTTGCTTCGGACTTCGGGAGGGGCTCGCTGAAAGCGCGGGAGACGCTCTGGAGAGCGGATGTGACCTCGCCGGGAATCACCCAGAAGGTGTTGCCAGGGCCCTGCACGAGTTGGGGGAGCACTTGGAGGTACTGGCAGGCCAGCAGTTTGGGGTCGGCGTCGTTGCGCTGTACGGCCTGGAAGACATCGTAGATGGCACGGGCCTGGCCCTCCGCCTTGAGGACGTCGGCGGTCCGATTGCCCTCCGCGCGCAGTACCGCAGCCTGCTTGTCGCCTTCGGCGGTGAGGATCTGGGACTGGCGCTGCCCCTCGGCTCCGAGAATGGCGGCGCGCTTGTCCGCTCGGCCCGCATCTGCTTCTCCATCGCGTCTTTGATGGATTGCGGCGGGTCGATGGCCTTGATCTCCACCCGGTTGACCCTCAGCCCCCATTTGCCGGTGGCGTCGTCGAGTACGCCGCGAAGTTGGTTGTTGATGGTGTCCCGCGAGGTCAGCGTCTTCTCACCCGCCCGTGCCGGTCAACCGGCCAAGGCAGCCAGGACCAGCGCAATAGCCGCACCGCACAGCAGCACCGCAAGCGGCCATGCCAGCGGGCCGCGCCCCGTACGCCTGCGCCACAGCACCAGCCACAGCGCACACGCCGCCACGAACACGACCGTCACACCGCTCAGCTCGCCCTCTCGCCACGCCACCCGCACGGCGCCGGGGTTGGCACCCCATACGAGCAGCGCAACGAGGACGCCCAAGGTCAGCGCACACACCGCTTCCAGCAGCCTGCTCATACGGTGCCCTTCGCCTACGGCGCGTCCATCAGATCAGTGCGCAGCCGAACGGACGGCTTTTGACCTCGACCGTCTCTTCTTGCGGCCTTCTGCGTCCGGGCTGATGGTACGAGAAGACCGCCACGATCTACCTGGCCGGACTCCACATTGCAGGCATCTTCCTGTGGTCAGCCCGATGATCCAAACGAAACTGCAGCCGTTTCGCCGGCTGGCCCCGGAGGACGGCCGCACGCAGCGGGTCGTCCTGACTACAACATTGACGAGCTCTTGACGAGATTCTGACGGCGATCGCGGACGGAAATCGCTGCAGATTGTGGCAGTGAGTCGAGGGTATGCGGCTGCTGCGTAGCGTGGGCAGTACCCGGGTTGCCCCTACTCAGGATCCGGCTGTCCTGCCTCGTCACGGCTCGTCATGGTGGGAGCGCACGTCACGCGGCGCAGCCGCCGCTGATCCCATGTGACAGGTAGTCCTGAGCGGCCCGGTGCGGGTGGGGTGGGAGTGCAGGACCACCCACCCCACCGTTCATGTCACAGAGTGCGGAGCTTGGTGCTGAAGACCTGGGCGGCTACCTTGTCGCCGAGGATCAGGCCGTCGGTGGCGTCCCACGGGAAGTGGACGCCGAGCCAGATGCGGCTGTCGGCGTCTTCCTTGGCGGCGGCGCTGAAGCTGGTGAAGTGGCGGGTCTTGACCGGCGCTTGCGGATCGTCGGTGGTGAGGTCGTAGGCGATGTTGTCGGTGTTGAAGTAGCGCTTCATGATGCCTGCCCAGGCGGCGCCGAAGGAGGCGTGGCCGGAGACGTAGGCGGGGAAGCACGGGTTGACGTTGACCCCGTCGTTGTTCTTGAGGAGGGGCTTCCACTGGGGGTCAAGGCCACCCTCGCGGATCGCCGAAACGGGCCGCCACAGGTCGATCGTGGTGGAGAACTTGGCGTCGCGGACGGCTATTCCCGTGTCGGCGAGGGCGATCGAGACGAGCGCGAAGAGCTTGGCGTTGGCGTACGTGCTGAGGCCCCGGGCCTTGGAGACCTCGCGGGTGGCCTGGATCATGTGGCCCGGGGGCTTGTACGTTCCGTCGTTGTCATTGGCCCAGAACCAGGCCGCGTTGTACTGGTCGGCGGTCCGGTTGATGACCGGTGTGGCCGCGGTGGGGGCGGCCGCGCCGGCGTTCCGTACGGCCGCGACCTGGGCCTTGTACTCGGGGCTCGCCACGAGGTCCTCGTACGTACCGAACTGCGCGAGAGTGGTGGGCCGGAACTGCGAGCCCGAGCTCAGGGAGAACGGCTTGACCTGCCCCCAGACCGGGTTCACGGCATTGCCGTCCGACGCGCACTTGGAGTCGACCATGTCGGGGTAGCTGGTGGCACGCCATGCACCGGGCCTGGGGCTCTCGCCCGAGTAGCTGGAGTTGTCCTCCGAACCGTCACCGGCCCGGGCGTTCATCATCTGGTTGACCATTCCGCTGACGATGGTGATGTCCAGAAGATCGCCACTGGTCGGCTCGGTCCCGAAGCGCTCCTTGAAGCGCTTGTCGAGGTAGGGCGTGAAGTCGGGGGCGTTCTTGTTGGGCCGGTTCACGCCGTAGAGGTTGAGCAGGATGTTGTAGGCGGTGCGGCCGATGACACGTTCCTCCTCGTCCGGCCCCTCTACCCAGCCCGCGTAGGGCGCCGCGTGGATGTAGGCCGCGGAGGTCATCTGGCCCTTCCACTTGGCCTGGTAGGAGCTCTCCGCGTCGTAGATCGCGCCGTTCATCATCGCGGCCGCCCGCGCCATCGGGACCGGGCCACCCTGCACCTGCCTGAAAACACCCTGGAGGACGTCGTTCCAGTAGTGGACGGGATCGGCTATCGACTGGGTCGGGAGCGCCGCCTCGGCGCGCTGGGGGCTGGCGGCGAGGATGGAACCGGTGGCGGCCAGGACCACACCGGCCGCCAGCGTGCGGCGCCAGATCGTACTGCGGGTTCTGGTGGTGCGGACGTTCTCGGGCATGGCTCGGCTCCCCCTGGGCACAGGCAACTTGATCACCACGAGAGGTGGCGGCGTGATCCTGACCCAGGAAGCGTCCGTGCGCTTGTAAAAAACGGCACGCGGCCGCGGAATGGCCGGTCCCGCCCGCACGGCGGCGCGATCGTTCGCCCGGTCGAATCGCCTATGTCAGCTCTTCGGACGGCTTGGGATACCGCCCGCGTCGGACCAGTGGTCGAGACGGTCTCGCTCCCGCTCGGCCCGGAGCGTAGGCAGTCAGAGGCGAGCGCGGTGCCGGGGACGACGTGTCGGGGGCAGCCGGCCACGGGCGCATTTGACGCAGGCTGAGGTTTCGCTGGGGGGCGTTGTGGAAGGGAGGGTTGGCCGGTAGGCCGCCTGGCGAGGCACCAGTTCCGGCCCCAAGGCCGCCGCCGTACTCGGCCTCGCGGTCGTGATCACCGAGAACCGGGGCCGGATCGGCGACGACGACTTCGCGGCAGCGCGCGAGGCCGGGCTGACGGACGAAGAGATCGTCGAGACGATCGGCAGCACCGTCAGGAACATCTTCACCAACTACGTCAACGAGGCCCTCGACGTCGACGTCGAATGGCCGCTCGGGACGCTGTACTCCCGCGCTGCCGCCTGATCTCCGCCAGCACGACGGCGCCGATCAGCAGGGCCGCGAACAGGGCGGCCAGGGTCGTCGGTCCGATGGCGTCGAGCAGGTCGGCGACCGCGCGCTGGACGGCTCCGGCGGTTTCGATGACCAGGTCCTGAGTGGCGGGGTCATGCTGGACGCGGACCTCGTACCAGCCGTAGTACGCCACGTACGCGCCGACGAGGAGCAGGAGTCCGCCGCCGATCCGGGGAGCGATCGCACCGGCCCGACGAAGTCGGGTGACGGCGGTGCTGCGGGTGAGGGCGACGGTCAGGGAGGCGACGCCGACGATCAGGCCCATGCCGAGGGCGTACGCGGCGAAGAGCAGTACACCCGCGGCGGGCGAGCCGCTGCGGAACGCGGAGACGACGATGGCGAGGAACGGTGCGATCGTGCAGCCCAGTGAGGCCGTGGCATAGGCCATCCCGAACAGCGCCATGGACGGGATCGACCTGGTGAGGGCAGGGGCGCGCCGGAGTTTCGGCGCCAGGGCGGGCAGTTGGCGGCCGGCGAGCAGCCAGACGCCCATGCCGACCATGAGGATGCCGAAGGCGATGGTGAACCAGGGCAGGTGTTCCTGGACCTGACCCGCCACGGGCTGGATCGCCAGGCCGAATATGCCGAAGAGGGCGGTGAAGCCAAGCGTGATGGAGACCGTGGCGGTCAGCGCGCGGCCGATGGCGACGGCCCGGGTCGGCGAGTCGTCGCCGAGGACGAGCAGGGACAGGTAAGCGGGGAGCAGGGCGAAGCCGCACGGGTTGACGGCCGCGAGGATGCCCGCGGTGAGCGCGAGGGCGAGTGGCAGGTCGGACATGGTCACTTCAGCCGGTCAGTCCGGCGACCTTTTCGGCCAGCCCCCTACCGGCGGGCAGGACGCCTTCGTAGACGGTCTTGCCGTCCTTGTCGAGGATGACGTAGCGGCTCTGTTCTGTGACCTTGAACCGCTTCCAAACCTCGCCCTTCTCGTCAGACAGCTGAGGGAAGCCACCGGTCTTGGTGTCCGTGACGAACTCCTTCATGGCCGAGTTCTTGTCCAGGCCCGCGACCCCGACGACGTTGGCTTTGCCCGCGAAATCTGCGGCGACCTTTGCGGTCTCAGCCGCCTGGGCCTTGCACTTGGGGCACCAGGGGGCCCAGAACCACAGCACGGTGGGCTTGCCCGCGAGGGCCTTCGTGTTGAAAGGCTGTCCGTCCACGCTAGTGGCGGCGAAGTCCAGCACGGCAGGTATCTGGGCGCCGGTGGCGCCGGACGTGCCAAGGTCCGAAGGCGCGGGTGACTGCGCGGGCGCGGGTGCGGTGGATGACGCTGCGCCCGCGCCGGTGCCCACGGCCGGGCCGTCGTCCGCGGCGCACCCGGTGACGGTGAGCAGGGCGGCGGCGAGTACGGCTGGGGCGAAGGTGCGGGGGCGCATGTCGACTCCTGTGTGTTCGGGACTGGGCCGGGAGTGACTGTAGGGCCGTCCCTGCGGTGCCTGGGCGGGCAGGGCCTTACGGTTTGGTGACGTCAGCCCGCCGCGTCGGCCAGACGCTCGGGGTCGAGGACGGTTACGCGGCCGCGGGCGAGGTGGACCAGGCCTTGGCCGGCGTACTAGTGCAGCACCTTCGTACCGGTCTCGCGGGAACTGCCGGCGAGCGCGATCTGGGGTGGCGGCCGCCGGGGCACAGTGGGCTCGCCGGGGGCTGGGTGTCGGCCAGTTGGTCAGGGTGGTCGCGATCTGCTGGGCCATGCTCTTGAACGCGCTTTCGGCCAGGTGCTGTTCGAGGTCGGGCAGACGGCGGACGAGGATCTCAGCGATCCGTGCATCGGTCAGCAGTAGCCAGTGCACGTCGGCCCGGCGCATCATGGAGCGCGGTCGCGAGGGACTCCAAGTCTGGTGTCACAACCTGTCTTTGGGTTCCCTTGTCTCATCAGCTGTGGGTTCCCGTTTCTCCCGGCTGGCGCCGGGTGGACCTCGCCCGGTTGCCGCAGCCGAGGGAACACCATGCCTGGTCACGGCGCCGTGCCAGGAAGAACATGCCGCAGCTGGGGGCGTGGCAGCGCCGCACCCGCTGGCGGTCTGGACCTGCGGCCAGGACGAGGGTCTCGCGGGCGACGACGGCGTCGGCGCCGCCATCCTGTTCCTGCTGTGCGAGTAGGCCGTCGCCTGTCATCCGGAAGACGACGGGGGCGGACGAGGCGAGTCCGTTCAGGCGGTTCCGCAGGCTGCCGGAGAGCGGCCGCTGTCCGGCTGTCGCATCCAGTGCCTCGCGGACCAGCCCACGCAGCCGTTCCAGCTCCTCCAAGGAGAGGGCGGCCAGTCCGCGATGGGCGGCGCGGGCGCGCCATCGCCTGGTGAGTTCCCGATCGGCGAGGAAGTCGACGTCGCCGCGCCCCGGGCCTGCGCCGACGACGACGGTGTTGGCCAGGTCGAGGACCGGGTGCTCGCCGATCCACGGCATGTCCTGCAGGTCCCGGATGGTCATGCCCCTCAATCTACTGGATTCAGGGCAGCGAACCCGTGATAACTTTATCTCACGGATTTGATCAGCCAAATCCGTGAGTCACGTGATCGATAAAGGGTGATGCCATGAGCGCAACCATCGAGTACGTCCGTTTCGACACCGACGACCCTGCCGCCCTCACCGCCCACCGAGAGCAGCTCGTGGAACTACTCAAGGAGCTCTACGGCGACGGCTTTCAGGGCGCCCACCTCGCCCAGTTCGACGACGGCACCGTTCTGGACTTCATCGTCTGGTCGTCCGCCGCCGTCGCCGAGCGCGCGGCCAAGGAAATGCCGGCCCACCCCCGGGCACAGGGCTTCTTCAGCCGAATCGGCACGGTGCACGAGATGCGGCACGCTCACGTTCTGCACACCGCGTAGCCATCGAGAACAAGGAGAATGACGCTGTGCCCTCGGCAGACGAACTACTCGGCGCGGACACCGTCGCCGACCTCGCCCGATGTCTTAAGCGAGCCGGTGACGGGATCATGGCGCATGAGACCCGGGGGTGCGGCGCCGTCCTGGACGGGCTGAGCTTCACCGAGCGTGTCGCCCTGATCAGAGATGCCGTCCTGGCCGATCTCCCGGCGGACTACCTGGCCTTCGCGGACGCGGTGCGGGCCGCACTGCGAGACGGCGATTTCACCGGCTGGATGATCTTCCCCGTCACCGAGGCCGTCGCTGTACGGGGTCTGGACGCCTTCGAGCCGGCGCTCGCCCTGCTGGCGGAACTCACCCCGCGCCTGACCGCGGAGACCGCCGTCCGGCCCTTCCTCCGTGCCGACCTGGAACGCGCGCTGCGGGTTATGACGCCGTGGACCGCACATCCCGACCCCCACGTCCGCCGACTGGCCAGTGAGGGCACGCGGCCACGACTGCCCTGGGCACCCCAACTTCCGGAGCTGATCGCGGATCCGGCACCCGCACTGCCCCTGCTCGACGCGCTGTACCGGGATGACTCCGAGTACGTCCGCAGATCAGTGGCCAACCACCTCAACGACGTCAGCCGTGACCACCCTGACATCGCCGTTGGTGTCGCGGCGCGCTGGCTGAGCGACCCGGCACCGACGACGACCCGGTTGGTACGGCACGCCCTGCGCACTCTGATCAAGTCCGGCCACGCCGACGCCCTTACGCTGCTCGGCCACTCCCCGGACAGTCCCGTCGCCGTCGAGGGCCCGCACGTCCACGCCACGGAAATCCGGGTCGGCGAGTACCTGCTGTTCGACTATTCGGTGACCAACACGCACGACCAGACCGCCCACCTCGTCATCGACTACGTCGTCCTCCACATGAAAGCCAACGGAACCCGAACCCCCAAGGTCTTCAAACTCGCCACGCGGTCCCTGGCCCCCGGCGAGACGTGGCGCGCGACACGCAGACACTCCTTCAAGCCGATCAGCACGCGGCGCTACCACCCGGGTGTCCATTTGGTGCAGCTTCAGGTCAACGGCCGACCCTACGGGGAAGCCTCGTTCACGCTGCACTGCTGAGGGCGACCGCCTCGCATCCCGCTTTGGTGGCGTATCCGCCATCACGCCGACACCCCAATGGGGCGTCCGCCACCAGAAACGGGAACCTGCATCCGCGCAGCTGTCCCTTGGAAGCGATCATCTAAGTACTCGGTGACGCTGGGCATGTCAAGCGCCTCGCCGTGCACACGGGCGAGGGCCGCTGTGCCGCGAAGGTGGTCGTCGAAGAGGTGGCGGCCGCCGCAGTGGTTGATGCCGTGAGCCCACATGCTCGGGACCGTACCGGACGGCACAAAACGGCGGTGGCTGTCGGACCCGGACGGTACGCCTGCCCTGTTTCGCTGCGGCGGGGCAACGCCCGAGTACCGAGGCGTCGGTGTGTACGGTCTCGTGCTGCTGGAGGCTCTGTGGCAAGTCGGAGGGCGGCAGTGCTGTGCCGGGGCGGTGATGGGGGACACGACTCCGCTTCCCGTGCTGACTCAGGCGTCCTGCGCGAGGGAAACCCGCAGGTGGTATCTCTGACCGTATGAGTTGTCGTACCACTCGATGGTGGTCCCGATGAGACTGGCGGCAACGATCCGCCGGATTCCGGATGGAGCCTTCGGGACAGCTGCGGGGGAGACCATGTGCACCACTTCCGGGGTGTCTGCGGGGACGTCGGGTGTGGGCACAACGTAGAAGTCCCCAGGTCAGCGGTATATGTGGCGTGCCGTCACAATCAACCCCACCTGAGTGTGTCCGACTACCATAAGGTCCGAATCGATTCCCTCGTACCCCTCCGGAAGCGGGTGGGAAGCCCCTGCCGGAATTGCAGAGATACAGCCGTTTTGGGGGCGTGGTGCTGACTCCCGTACTGACCTGAAACCCCATGTCAGCACCCCTCGCAACCTGTCCCGTGCTGACTTGGTGCTGACTACGCAGCGTCGAGGGCGACGTGACTCCGGTCGAGCCGACACACATCGGAAACGGTGGGGAGCTCGGATTGGCCCCGCTGTCGAGGTCCGGTTCGTGCTCCGGGCCCGAGGAGCTCAGCCAGGTCAGGGACCGGCGCACCGGGGCATGGAACGCGCTGACCGAAGCCGGCCTGGCGCGGTCGGCGCTGTTCGAGCTGCCGGCAGGAACCCTCGACGTGGCCGCGGGCCGGGACGCGGGATCCCGCTTCCTGGGCTTGTTCGACCGGCCGACCGCGGTCTTCTGCGCGAATGACCTGCTGGCTCTCGGATTCTCCAGACCATGTACGCCGCCGGCGTGCGGGTCCCCGACGACGTGGCCCTCGTCGGCTACGACGACATCGAATTCGCCGCGGCGGCCGCGGTCCCGCTGCAGCCGGAACTGGTGGTGCGCGGCTCCTCTCTGCCCTCACGGTGATGCGCAACCGGGAGGGCAGAACGTCGGTCAGCCGATGGTGAGGGTGCGTTGCCCGGTGATGTCGCGGGACGCACGTTCCGCGGCGAAGGTGTAGAGCCCGGGAACGAGTGTCCAGTTGTCTTGGCGGGAGTTCAGCGCCGGTGCGCAGTCAGCACCGCCGATAGCGGGGGGGGTGTCTCTATGTTTTTCGTCAAGGACGTGGTGTCGGGTATGGGGCCGTTTGGGATGGTCATGCGGTGAGGGTGACGGCGGGGATTCTGGACTCGTAGAAGGTGCCGTCTCGGAGCATGGCGAACAGGACGCTGATGCGTTGGCGGGCGAGGCGGAGGAGGGCTTGGGTGTGGGTTTTGCCGCGGGCGCGTTGCCGGTCGTAGTAGGTGCGGGAGGCCGGGTCGGCGTTCATGCAGGCGAAGGCGGAGAGGAACATGGAGCGTTTGAGCTGCCGGTTTCCGCCTCGTGGTGCGTGTTCGCCGTGGATCGAGGTCCCGGACGACTTCGTCGTCGGGGCGAGGCCGGCGTAGGAGGCGAGGTGGGCGGCGCTGGGAAAACTGGTGCCGTCGCCGACGGTGACCAGCAGGACGGCGGCGGTCCTGACTCCGACTCCCGGCATCGAGGTCAGGACCGGGTGAAGAGGGTGAGCCTCCAGCAGGCTGCTGATCTGGGCTTCCAGTGCCCGGCGCTGTCGTGAACTGCCGCGAGGGATGCGGCCAGGGACGGGATCACGATGTCGAGGGTGCCGGTTCCCGGGACCACGACGGTCTGTTCGTCGAGAGCGTCGAAGACCTCGTCGATCAGCCGGGCGGCCATGCGTGGGGCTTTCGGGCGGATGAGTTCGACGAGTCTGCGGCGGCCGGCTTTGCGCAGAGCGGCCGGAGATCCGTGGCGCTCGAGGAGCCAGGTGACGCCCGGGTGGTCCAGCTGGGGCCCGAGAACGCGCTCCAGCGACGGGTGGAACTGGGTGAGCAGGCCGCGTATCCGGTTGCTGGTGCGGGTGGCTTCTGCGGCGAGGTCTTGGTCGAAGCCGGTCAGCACCGTGAGCTCGGCGGTGATCTCGTCGGTCAGCTCCAGCGACCGCAGGACGTGCGGCATGGTGCGGGCGGCGTCCGCGATGACCGCCGCGTCCTTCGCGTCGGTTTTCGCCTCGCCCGGATACAGGTCGGCGATCCGGCGCATGGCGAGTCCGGGCAGGTAGGCGACCTCGCAGCCCGCGTCGCGGGCGACGGTCAGCGGCAGAGCGCCGATCGAGGCGGGCTGGTCCACGATCACCAGTACCGTGCCGAGCTTCGCGATCAGCTTGTCGAAGACGGCCCGCAGTTTCGGTTCGCTGTTGGGCATCGGCTTGTCGAAGACTTTCTTGCCCGCCGGCGTCAGGCCGTGGCCGTGGTGGGCGCTCTTGCCGACGTCCATACCCAGGAAGACGCCCACATCGCCGGTGTCTAACATCGCACCCCTCCTGGGTGGTTGATCTGGCTGGCCTCGGCGTTGGCACCGTGCTCGCGCATCCACGTTATGCAGACCTGCCGCCCACGTCTCTGTCCGGCATTGCGCCGGACCGGGCGGTGGCCGGGTCTCTCATCAGCGGCTCCGACGGCACCCCACGGACCCGGCGACACAACCCCCCAGGTCATCCGTATCGACTGAGGGGACACAGTCATACCGGGCCCGGAGGCCAGCGGCCCCATTGCAGGACCGCGAAAAAGATAACGGGGGCATTACAGCGGCCTGTGTTGGCAGGCGAGCGCGGGATACGGCGGCGTGGTGGGACTCGTGGAGGCGTCGGCCGTGTGCGAGCTCGAAGGTGATGACCTGGATGGGTGCTGTGGGGGAACTCGTCCTCGGGTTCGCCGTCGGAGCCGAGGGTCACCACCGCGATGGACAGCACCCTGTCCCGCCTCGCTATCAGCCCGGAGGTCTCCACGTCGACCAGCGCCCACGGGAAGGCGTAACCGGTCGGGTCGGACGTGTGCGAACCGGCGGGAGCGAGAGTCATGCGGAGCAGCATGATCGGAGATTCGTCCCCTGCTCAACCCGAATGGCTTTATCAGCTGGTATGCGGGCGGGCAGGCCGGTGTGAACCAGCGGGGTAGGTGTCGTGCCGGCCTCGTGCTCGGCGTCGTCATCCCGTATGGCGGGTGCCCTCCGGAGGAAGTCCGGGTTTTCCAGGGCCAATGAGGTGAGTGCGTGGCCTGTCCGGGAGGACTGCTGGTCGGCGAGCTGCGGACCCGTGGCCGGCCCGTGAGTGCCGCCGTCCTCAACGTGGGTATCGGCCGGGCCGGCGCCTTTCTGGATACGGATCCGGAGGATTCGGCGAAGGCGATCGACGTCAACGTCTCCTCCACGGTGCACCTGGCCAGGTGCCTGCTGCCCGGCATGGTCGGACGCGGGGAGGGTAGGGTGCTCATCACATCGCCGGTCGCCGCGGAGCTGCCCTGTCCCTACAACGCCGTCTGCAACGCGTCCAAGGCCTCCTGCTGTCCTTCGCCCGCGCCCTGCGTGAGGAGCTGCGGGCACCGGCGTCACGGTTACCGCACTTGTGCCCGGCGCGACGGACACGCGGTTCTTCGTCCGGGCGGGCATGCTGGACACCCGTGTCGGGCGCTCCAGGATGGACGACCCCGCGCTCGAAGCGCGCGAGGCGTACCGGGCCCTCATGGGCGGCAGGCCCCGGAGGACGGCCGGCTCTTGGCGCACCAGGGCCGGGGAACTGCTCACTCGCGTTTTTCCGGAGGCGAAGGTCGCTCTGCACTCCTACTGGGCACGTCCTCACGGTAGCCAGAGTCACTTGTAGGCGCATCGCGGTCCCGGCCAACAGCCACTGCCCGCCGCTGGCCGAGGCGTCCTACGCGCACGACATGGTCCAGCAGAAGAGCGAGGGCACCGGGTGCGGGTGTGAGCGGCGCTCGTGTGGGCAGGCGCAGTGCGGGTCCGGGGGATCCGCCGCCGGGCCGGCACGTGACGAGTCGAGGAGTGGCCATGCCTCGTGGTTCCAGTCCCAAGCGAGAGCGCCAGTACGAGCACATCAAGGAGAGCGCCGAGCAGCGCGGTGAGAGCACGAAGAGGGCGAAGGAGATCGCGGCCCGCACGGTCAACAAGGAGCGGGCGCGCGCAGGCGAGTCGAAGACCGCGAGCCGGTCGTCCACGCATGACATGTCTTCCTCGAAGCGGGGCGGGCAGCGCTCGCACAGTGGCGCGCAGGGCCCCACGAAGGAGCAGCTGTACAACGAGGCGAAGCAGCGCAACATCGAGGGCCGCTCCACGATGGACAAGGCCGAACTCAAGCGCGCCCTCGGCCACTGAAGACGAGGACGGGAGAGCACCATGAGCGGGAAGGACCACGGCCGCAAGCCGACGCCTCCGTCACAGGCGCCAGGGGAGAGCGGCGATCCGGAAGCCCGGAGAGAAGCCGAAGAAGCCGTGCTTCCCCGCACGAAGGGCGGCGGGGCCGGCGACGCGCTGACGCCGAACACCGAAGCACAGCGCCGCGCCGCCGCGAAGGCGGGGAGAGGAAGCGGGAGAGCCGGTGGCCCTTCGGCCTGAGGCGTCTCGTTACGAGGACCCGACCCACACGATGGGATGTGCCATCCCATCCACTGGCTCGCCGCTCTGCGAGGAGTCCATCATGGTGACGAGCGCTCTGGTCGTCATCGACATGCTGAATGCTTATGATCACGAGGACGCCGATGCCCTCGTGCCGAGTGTCGCGCGCGCCCTGCCTGCGGTGGTGGACCTCCTCGCGGAGGCCCGCGATCGCGACCTCCCGGTGATCTACGCCAACGACAACTTCGGGAAGTGGCGCTCTCACCACGGCGAGATCCTGGACGTGGCCCTCACCGGCCCGCACGCCGACCTCGTGGAACCGGTGCGCCCCGATGAATCTGCCTACTTCGTCGTCAAGGCACGCCACTCCGTGTTCTACGAGACACCGCTCGCCTACCTGCTGGGCTCACTCGGAGTGGACCACCTCGTCTTGTGCGGGCAGGTCACGGAGCAGTGCGTGCTCTACTCGGCCCTCGACGCGCACATCCGCAGCCTCTCGGTCACGGTCGCCCGCGACGCCGTCGCACACATCCACCAGGACCTGGCTGACGCCGCCCTGCGCATGATGGAGATCAACATGTCCGCCCGCGTCGTGCCCGCGGCCGGTGCCTTCCTGTAGCTGACACCCACCCAGCCACCGGCCTGCACGCACTGCCGGGAGGCGTACGCACGCCGGAGGGCCGCGGTCAGCCCTCGACTCCGGTGGAAGTGTGCGAGGACCCGACGGGCTTGGATTCGGGAGATCCGCGCTGGCGCAGGTAGACGGACAGGATGGCCATGGCCGCCACGGCGAGGAGCTCGGACTGCCAGTTCTGCAGCGAACGGCTCCAGAAGTCGGCGGACACCAGGTAGGCGCCCCAGGAGAGCGGGGGTTGGAGCTGGCGCAGCTGCTGCTCGCCGTACGCCGCAGTGCCGGCGACGGACTGTGCGAGCCACGACAGGACGAACAGCAGGGCCATCACGGCCCCCAGGGACCGGGAGTACAGGTTCTGCCGCCAGTCCCTCGTGCCGGCCCAGCGCGGCGAGTCGGCCCGGGCGTGGGCACCGACGCGCTGTTCCTCATCGGACTCGGTTCCCGCCTTGTGGAGTGGCTTGGACTCCGGGGAACCGCGCTGGAGGAGCCAGACCGTGCCGAAGATGTAGAGGAAGAACTGGAGGAACTCCGACTGCCAGTTCTCGGTGACGTCGACGGCGAAGTCGGATGACATCAGGTACTCGCCGAGTGTCAGCTGCTGCAGTCCGTCCACAGCGAGGTCCTCGTTGAAGCCGGCGCGCCCCGCGAGCGCCTGGCCCGCCAGGACGACCAGGAACGCGCCGCCGAAGGCGAGGGTGAGACCGTTGTCCCGCCAAAAGCTGCTGCGCGGCGGCTGCTCGCGCCCGTCGCCCACCGAGGCGTCGCTCATCGGTGCAGCGCTCCGATCGCGATGAAGTACCCCAGCCCGGAGAGGATCGTCACCAGCAATCCCGCGAACAGCCAGCGCACGTCAACCACTCTTCAGGGAACACCGGTAGGGCTTCTCGCCCTGTGGCACGCAGCCTGCGGCGACCACCTTCCAGCCATCGCCGAACTGCGACAGGAACAGGGTGTCGCCCTGTATGCGCAGCAATGCCTGCCGCCCGTACACCTCCGCCTCGCGGGCCTCCCCGGCCGTCGGCGGCTTCTGGTCGCGCAGCGCCGAGACGCACTGCTCGTGTTCCTCTTCTTCGAGCTGCTGCCGGGTCTGCGGCGCCAGCTGCGCGCACGCACGCAGGTAGTCCCCACCGGTCAGGGCCCGCTCGAAGGTCAGTGCGGCCTGCGTCGCGCCCTCCACCCGGGACGCGGGCGCACCGCATCCGCACAGCACCCCCGCCAGAGCCAGAGCCAGGGCCACCGGTGCCGCCGCGATTGCGTCCATGGCCCATCCCTCCGCAGCGGCGTGCCGGCAGTCCTACATGGAGCCACCATCCCCCGACAGGCCCGGCGATCCGTGCCCACCACGGCAGGACACAGCGGAAACCGCCCACCCGGACCAGTGCCTCCCGCGCCTTACAGGTTGAGCATGACGGCGTAGGCGAGGAAGAACAGGGCCACCACGACGGCCAGCAGGCAGATCAGTACGAGCGGTCCCTTTCCCCAGCCGCGGGTGAGGGGCCGGTAGGGACCTGCCCCGGACCCGGTGCTGGACTCGCCGGGCGGTGTCTCCTCGGGGCGTACGCCGCCCTCCGAGCGCCGGCTCGTATGGTCGCGTGCCGGGTCCGGCTGCGGGAATTCGGTCATCGCTCTGTCACCTCGATTCCTGTGCAGGCCCCGGCCCGGCGGCTCACCGACGGCAGTGCCAGGTGCCGGTGAAGAGCAGGGGCTACCGAGCGCCTACCCGTAGGCGACGGCCGCAGTCGGGGACCGGCTGCTCCTCCCGCGGACCCGGCGCGACAGCTGCATCGATGGCTGCCGAGGCCGGGGGAGGGCGGATGCGCGTCTGATCCAGGGGTAGCCGGACAGCATGGACATCACCGAGAACACTCCCCTCCGTGCCGTGGCGCTGGTCTGCACGCTCTCGCCGTCGCCCTCTCCGTCCAGCTCCCAGCTGCTCGCCGAGCAGACGATGGCCGCGCTCTCAGAGCACGGAGTGACGGGCAAGACCATCCGGATCGCCGACCACGACGTTAAGCCCGGTGTGAAGACCGACATGGGGGCCGGGGACGCCTGGCCGGAGATCCGCGACACGGTTCTGGGCTGCGACATCCTCATCCTCTCCACGCCGATCTGGCTCGGCCACCCTTCCAGCGTCTGCCAGCGGGTCCTGGAACGCCTCGACGCGGAGCTCGGCGAAACCGACGACGAGGGCCGCATGCTCACCTACGGCAAGGTTGCCGGCGTGTGCGTGGTCGGCAACGAGGACGGAGCCCACAAGGTCAGTGCCGACCTCTTCCAAGGTCTGAACGACGTCGGCTTCACCCTTGCCCCCAACGCCGTCACCTACTGGGTCGGGGAAGCCATGCACCGCACCGACTACCAGGACCTCGACAAGACCCCCGAGAAGACGGCGGCCACCACGGAAACCCTCGCGGCCAACAGCGCTCACCTCGCCCGACGGCTGAAGGCAGCTTCTTACCCGCCCTCCTCCTGATCCGAAGGCCGCCGGAACCACCGCTGTGCCGGCCACGCGGAGGGCGTGGTTTCGTGGGTCGGGCTCGGAGCCGTATACCGGACGCCTGAACGGGAAGGCGCAGATCGGGTCGGCCTCCGTGCCCGGCCCGGCCGTTTCACGATCCGTGCACCAGGACCGATCCGTGCACCAGGACCGAGAGGAGACGCTCCCATGAAGCGCAACGCCCCGGACCCCCACCGCCTGCTCGGCATCTACCTCAATGACCATCTCACCGGAGCGGGGGCGGGGATCGCCCTCCTCAAGCGGGCCGCACGGGCCCACGAAGGCACCGATGCCGGGCGCCGCTTGGCTGCCCTGGCCAAGGAAGTGACCGAGGACCGCGACAGCCTGCGCGAGGTCATGCTGGCTCTGGATGTCCCCGCGAAAAACCTCCGCATGCTCCTGGGCACTGCCGCGACGCAGGTGGGGCGGCTGAAGCCCAACGGCAGGGTTTTCTCACGCTCGCCCCTGAGCGACGTCCTCGAACTGGAGGCGATCAGGGTCGGCGTCGAAGGCAAGAAGGAACTCTGGCGGACCCTGCACACACTTGCCCGCTCGAATCCGTGCCTGGACGCGGAGGCCATGGGCCGGCTGCTGGCACGCGCCGAACGCCAGGCCGACACCCTGGAGACGTTGCGTCTGGCGGCCGTGAACCGCGCCTTGCGCAGTGCACCCCGGGCAGCGCCGACCCATCCGCGCCACAGGGCCGGGCAGGCGACGAAGGCACGGTGGGCGGCATAGATGTCGCGGGGGCGGTAGCCGCGGGGTTGTGGCTCACCACCAGCAGGCCGGTGACCGACTCGTCCGTCTCGCGCAGTGCGGCCATCAGGGGGTCGCAGGTGGCGCTGTACAGCTCGTCCTCGCAGATGACTTGGCGTGTCGTACGAGCACCAGTCGGCGTTCGCCCCCGGGGGTGGTCACGGTTTCGTCCTCCAGCCCTTGCAGACGGCTGTGGGGTTCACGCGGACGGCACCGCGGCGAAGGGACTGTCGGCCAGTTCGGCCAGAAGATGGGCCGGGTCACGGTATGCGGCAGCGGCTCCCGCTTCCTCCAGGTCACCGCGTGGAATGCCGCCGCACAGGAGGCCGATCCCGGCGACACCGGCCCGTACCGCGGCCTTCATGTCCCACACCGTGTCGCCGACGAAGGCGGCGCGCTCCGGCGGCGTCCCCGCCAGTTCGAGGGCGTGGTGCAGGGGGTCGGGGGCCGGCTTGCCCTGTTGGACGTCGTCGGAGGTCGCGGTGTCGGTGATGGCGTCGTCGGCGTCGATGGCCCGGCGCAAGGCGCCCAGTTCCCGGTCCTTCGCGGAGGTGACCAGCACGACCTTCCAGCCCGCCTCGGACAAGGTCCGCAGGAGGTCGGCCGCCGATTCCAGGGCGGGGAGACGGTCGAAGTACGTGGCGTACAGGGTGTCGTGGGCGGCGCTCATCAGCTCGTCCTCGCCACGGTCCCGGTCGGCTTCCAGAAGGTGATCGAGGAGGTCTTCGCCCGGCAGGCCGATGGCGCGGTGGATGGCGTGCATCGGGACGTGGTGCCCGTGCTGGCGCAGGGCCTCCCACCAGGAGACGACGTGGAGGTGGTTGGTGTCCGTGAGGGTGCCGTCGACATCGAAGAGGGCGGCGCGGTGGCGGCTCATGGCGGCGGTCTCCTCACAGGTCGCGGATCTGTCGTCCCGCAGCGGTCCGAATGCCTGCTTGCTACGGCGCGCCTGCCCAGTCCGCCCCGCTTCATTCCGGGGCTCGGCCCGGTCAGCGTCCCCCGTCGTTCTCCGGTGTCTCCCACGACCCCGCACGCCTGCGCGCCGCGGGGTTCTGGTCGGCCGGCCGTGCCGGGGCCTGCCGACGGGCGCTCCGCCGGCTGCCGTACCAGAAGGCGGCGAGCAGGAGGGCGACCAGCACCACACCGGCGAGGATGAGGAGCAGCGAGGACCGGCCTTCGGCCGCGAACATCTCGATGGCGAACATGATGCGCTCCTACCCCCGATCGGCTGGAACATCGGCAGGACCCGGGCGCCGGTCGGCCGAAGGCCGTGTACTCACCCCATCGCCCCGGACGCCCCGTGCGCACCTGCTACCGGGGCCCGTGGGACGTAGGGGCGGCGAGGACCCGAGTCCGCCGCGAGGGGCGCGGTCTCCATGCCCGCACCGTTCCGCAGCCCGGAGAGGAACTCCTCGAAGGCCTCCACGGCGGCGCGGCGGGGCTCCCACGCGAGTGCCTCGCGCGCCCGTGTGCAGTCCATGAGCGGCAGGCGCAGCACGGCGTCGAACAGGCCGGGAGGGGCGGGCACCACACGCAGCCGCCACGCCACGGCGAGGGCGGCCCGTAGCGGAGCGGTGGGCATCCGCAGGCTCCGCGCGTCGAAGAGGCGGGCCAGCACGGCGGCGTCCAACGGCGGATCGGCCGCCAGGTTGAAGGGTCCGCGCACTGGACGGGTGACGGCGGCCAGGTAGGCGGAAGCCGCGTCGTCGGTGTGCAGGGCCTGGAAGCGCAGCCCCTGCAGATCGGGTACGACGGGAACGAGGGCGGGCCGGACCAGCCGCCCCGGCAGCAGCCGCCCGGCGAAGATCCGGCGCTGCTCGGAGGCCGATTCCCGCTTGAACAGGAAGGCGGGGCGCATCCGGACCACGCGGACGGCAGGGTGGTCCCGCTCGTAGGTGTCGAGCACCCGTTCGAGGTAGGCCTTCTCTCGGGTGTACGCGGCTTTCGGCCAGCCGTGGGTGGGCCAGGACTCGTCAACGGCGCCGTGCGGGGGGCCGGGCGAGTAGGCGCCGACCGAGGAGGCGTGGACCAGGGCGGGTACGCCCGCTGCTGCCACCGCGTCGAAGACGCGGACGCTCCCGAGGACGTTGGTGCGCCAGGTCTCGTCCGGGGTCGTGGGTGGGCTGGAACTTCCAGCCGAGATGGATCACCGCGTCCGCACCGGAGAAGAGCGGTACGAGGTCGCCGCCGCCCGGCTCGATGTCGACCGCCCGCCATTCGGTCTTCGCCGGCCGCCAGCGCGGCACCCGCCGCGCCAGGCCTACCACGGAGTACACCGCCGGGTCGTCGGACAATGCCTGCACGACGCTGGTACCCACGTTTCCGGTCGCCCCGACGACCACCACGCGCACCGCGCCCGTCTCACGCAAGGACTCCGGATGCCGTGTCATCTTCGGCTCCTCCCTTCACGGGGCCGAGCGCGCACGTCGGCTCGGCCCGGTTCGGTTCCACCCGGTCCGCAGGGCCGGCAGGAGTTCGCCCCGGCCCATTTCTACGCCGCGCCTGCCCGGCTCGGCTCACTTCATTCCGGTGGCGGGCCCGGCGTGGTCCGCCCGATCGCCGTAACGCAGCATGCTGATCCGCCCCCGTGCACCGTCATGACCAGCGCCGCGTTCCCGGCCGGGACAGCGGGCTGCGTTCAGATCGCGGTGGGGAACCTGTTCCAGGCGCGGTGTTCCGCGAGGGAGGCGGTGACGTGCTTGAGGGCAGCGGCGGGGGTGTCGGCCAGCGCCACGCCTGGATCGTCCTCCGCGATCCCGGCGGCTTCGAGAGCGGGGGCTGAGCCGTTCCATCCGCCGATGGCTTTGCCGTGGCGGTAGGCCTCGGCGAGTAGGAGCAGCACCCGGGGGTCGCAGTCACCCGGCTGGGGTGTGCCGGCCTTCGCGTCCCGGGTGCCGTGGGCATCGGCCGCGACCGCGCGGGTACCGGCGAGCAGAAGGGCGTCGAACTCGATGGAACGCGCGGCCGCGAACGTCCGCTGCACGGCGACCGGACTCTTGCCGGTACCGAGGGAGCCCCCGGTGGGAGCGATCACCAAGGGGACCATGCCGGCCTTCACGATGGCGGCCCGTAGGGATTTCACCCCCCTCAGGTCGGCGTCGGGGCCGGCGACGATGCCGATGACCCGCCCGTCGAGCGGCCAGGTACCGCGGATCTGGGTCAAGGCGGGGCTCGGGTCCGGTTCCGTGAGCGGTTGCGTGGCTGCCGGAGCGGTGAGCCCGAGTCCGGCGGCGACCTCTCCGCACAGGTGCGGGTCGATGTTGGCGAGGACCGCGAGGACGCGCTCCCTGACAACTTGCTCCTCGCACTTGCCGAGTTCGAAGGTGTAGGCGGCGATGATGTGTTCGCGCTCGACCACGGTCATGCTCAGCCAGAACAGACGGGGCTGGCTGAAGTGGTCGTCGAAGGAGGCGGAGGCGTCGCGGACCTTCGCGGCCGCGGGCAGCGCGACGGGCGCCTCGATGAACGCGCCGGTGTCGGCTCCGGCGAGGAAGGGGCAGCCGCCATCGAGGCTGTTGGGGCGGTAAGGGGCCGTCCCGGTGTGGACGGCGGTCTGGTGCATGCCGTCGCGGAGCATGTCGTTGACAGGGGCGTGCGGGCGGTTGATGGGGAGCTGGCCGAAGTTCGGGCCGCCGAGCCTGCTGATCTGCGTGTCGAGGTAGGAGAAGAGCCGTCCGGCGAGCAGCGGGTCGTCGGTGACGTCGATGCCGGGGACGAGGTGTCCGGGGTGAAAGGCGACTTGCTCGGTCTCGGCGAAGTAGTTGGCCGGGTTGGCGTTCAGTGTCATCAGTCCGATGGGCCGTACGGGGGCCAGTTCCTCCGGAACGATCTTGGTGGGGTCGAGGAGGTCGATCCCCTCGAAGGACTGCTCCGGGGTGTCGGGGAAGGTCTGGATGCCGAGCTCCCACTGGGGGTGCGCGCCCGCCTCGATCGCGTCGGCCAGGTCACGGCGGTGGAAGTCGGGGTCCATGCCGCCCGTGAGCTGGGCCTCCTCCCACACCATGGAGTGGACGCCGAGCTTCGGCTTCCAGTGGAACTTCACCAGCGTGGTGGCGCCCTTGGCGTTGACGAGGCGGAACGTGTGGACGCCGAAGCCCTCCATCATCCGGAAGGAGCGCGGGATCGCCCGGTCGGACATGTTCCACAGGGTGTGGTGGGTCGCTTCGGTGTGCAGGGACACGAAGTCCCAGAACGTGTCGTGGGCGCTCTGGGCCTGCGGGATCTCCCGGTCGGGGTGCGGCTTCCCGGCGTGGATGACGTCGGGGAACTTCACGGCGTCCTGGATGAAGAAGACCGGGATGTTGTTGCCGACCAGATCGAAGGTGCCTTCCCCGGTGTAGAACTTCGTGGCGAACCCGCGCGTGTCCCGCACCGTGTCCGCCGATCCCCGCGAGCCGAGGACGGTGGAGAACCGTACGAAGACCGGCGTTTCCACCCCCTTGGCCAGGAACGCGGCTTTGGTGATTTTTGCCGCTGTGCCGTAGCCCTGGAACACCCCGTGGGCGGCGGCCCCGCGCGCGTGGACGACCCGCTCGGGAATGCGCTCGTGGTCGAAGTGGGTGATCTTCTCCCGCAGGTGGTGGTCCTGCAGCAGCACCGGCCCCCGCGCCCCGGCCTTCAGCGAATGGTCGCTCTCGTACAGCCGGGCTCCCTGCGCCGTCGTGAAATAGGCGCCGGACTGCGCCACGGCGGCTCGGGGCGCGCCGGTGGGCCGGCCCGTCGGGGTGAGCGTTTCCGGGCCCTGCTGGTCCGGCTTCGCAGGAAGGGGCTCACGGGGTACGGCCGGCTCGGCAGCCTTACCGGCCCGCTTCTTCCCAGTGGCCTTCTTGGCCGCCGCTTTGGTCGCCTTCTTCTGAACCATCTCTGAAGTCTCCTCTTGACCGGACTTGGTGCCCTGCGCGATCTGCTGCTGAAACCGGGGGCGGCCCCTGAGGCCCCGGGTGCAACCCTTCCGTCCGTCGTCGGCAACGGCATCCTGGGTACGCCCATACCGGCTGCCCGCCGGAACCGTCAGGCTCCGTCCCCCGCCGTGCGGGCCCGCACCTGCTCCGCGGTGAGGTACTGGTCGGCGTACTCGAAGTCGCGCAGCGTCCCCGGCTTGTACGTCTGGAAGCCGGTCCGGACGAAGTCGTCGCCGGCCACGGCGTTCAGGAGCCAGTTCGTCATCACCCGGGTCTTCGCGGCGCCGGTGCGCAGCGCCGCCCAGTGGTAGCCGCGGGCGACGGCCTGGGCGGGCATGCCGCGCAGGTCGATGCCGAGCGGGCGGGAGACGCCATCGCGGCCGCCGAGGTCCACGACCAGTCCGAGGTCCTTGTGGACGTAGGAACGCAGCGGTGTGCCCCGCAGCGTGGCGACGACGTTGTCGGCGGCGACCTTGCCCTGGCGTTCGGCGTGCTGCGCGGTGGGCGGGCACACCGCACCGTCTCCGCCGCCGGCCAGGTCGGGCACGGCGGCGGCGTCGCCGAGTGCGAACGCGCCGTCGGCGCCCGGCACCCTCAGATCGGGAGTGACGACGAGGCGGCCGCTCTTGGCGGTCTCGGTGCCCAGCGTGGCGATGAGCGGGCTCGCGGCGACGCCGGCCGTCCAGACGAGGGTGCGGCAGGGCAGCACGCGCCCGTCGGTGAGCGTGACGTCTTCGGGGCCCGCCTTCGCGACGGAGACGCCGAGCGAGACTTCGATGCCGCGGTGGCGCAGCACGTCAAGGGCGGCCCGGCTCAGCCGGTCGCCGAGCTCGGGCATCAACTTCGGGGCCACGTCCACGAGGTGCCAGGTGATCTCGCGCCGTTCCAGGCGGGGGTAGCGGCTGACGGCGTTCTTGGTGAGCCGCTCCAGGGAGGCGGCCGTCTCGGTGCCCGCGTAGCCGCCGCCCACCACGACGAAGCCGAGCCGTGAGGCCCGCTCCGCCGAGTCCGGTGCGGCGGCGTCGGCCAGGTCGAGCTGGGCGGTGACGTGGTCGCGCAGGTGGGCCGCCTCGGCCAGCGTCTTCATGCCGCGGCCGTGCTCCGCCAGGCCCGGGATGTCGAAGGTGCGAGTGACGCTCCCCGGGGCGAGCACGAGGTGGTCGTACGGCTGGTCGAGCAGTTCCCCGGTGATCTTCCGGATGACGCAGACCTTGGCCCGGGTGTCGACGCCGACGGCCCCGCCGGGCACGATCCGGGTCCGGTGGCGGCGGCTGCGGCGCAGCGACACGGCCACGGACTGGGGGGTGAGCACCCCGGAGGCCACCTGCGGGAGCAGGGGGAGGTAGAGCTGGTAGGAGAACGGGGTGACCAGCAGGATCTCCGCCTCCCCGGGTGACAGCGTCCGCTCCAGGCGGCGTACGCAGGCGACGCCGGCGAAGCCCGCGCCGACGACCAGGATCCTCGGTCGTGTCATGGTGTCCGTCCCTTCTCAGGTGTACGGGTTTCCAGCGCGCGCCAGCGGTGAAGAAGCCCCCTGGCCCGGCGCCCTTCACGTTCCTTCGTCACCGTGCCGGGAGCGCCCGCGCCCCGGCAGGATCTCCTGGATCTTGGCCTTGAGGCCCTGGCGGACCATCCCGGCGCGGTCGCTGTCGCCCTTGAGGATCGAGGCGGCGGTCGCTTCGATCTGGTCGAGGTCGGCGTGCGGAGGGATCGGCGGGACGGCCGGGTCGGTGCGGAAGTCGATGACGAAGGGGCGGTCGGCCGCCAGGGCCTGCTTCCAGGCCGACTCCACGCCGCCCGGCTCCTCCACCCGTACGCCGCCCAGCCCGATCGACCGCGCGAAGTCCGCGTAGCGGACGTCGGGCAGGGCCTGCGAGGGCAGGAACTGGGGAGCACCCGACATGGCCCGCATCTCCCAGGTGACCTGGTTGAGGTCCTGGTTGTTGAGCACGGCCACGACCAGCCGCGGATCCTCCCAGTCCCGGCAGTACTTGGCGGCGGTGATGAGCTCGGCCATGCCGTTCATCTGCATGGCGCCGTCACCGACGATCGCCACCGCCGGCCGGTCGGGATGGGCGAACTTCGCGCCGATGGCGTACGGGACGCCCGGCCCCATGGTCGCCAGCGTGCCGGACAGCGAGCCGCGCATGGTTCCGCGCATCCGCAGGTGACGGGCGTACCAGTTGGCCGCCGAACCGGAGTCGGCCGAGAGCATCACGTCGTCGGGCAGCAGCGCGTCGAGGGCGTGCACGACGTACTCGGGATTGACCGGATGGGCGTCGACGTCCGCACGGCGCTCCATGACCTGCCACCACCGCACCACGTCCTTCTCGATCTTCTTGCGCCAGGAGCCGTGCTTCTTGCGCTTCAGCTGCGGCAGCAGCGCCTTCAGCGTCTCCCCGGCGTCCCCGACGAGGTTCACCTCGAAGGGGTAGCGCAGGCCGACCATGAAGGGGTCGATGTCGATCTGGACGGCGCGTGCCCGGTCGAAGTCCGGGAGGAACTGGCTGTACGGGAAGCTGGAACCCACCACGAGGAGGGTGTCGCAGTCGCGCATCATCTCGTAGGAGGGGCGGGTGCCCAGCAACCCGATGGAGCCGGTGACG
Source organism: Streptomyces stoeckheimensis (assembly GCF_045822005.1). Classification (NCBI taxonomy): domain Bacteria; kingdom Bacillati; phylum Actinomycetota; class Actinomycetes; order Kitasatosporales; family Streptomycetaceae; genus Streptomyces; species Streptomyces stoeckheimensis. The sequence goes on from NZ_CP169550.1 coordinate 8,093,869, forward strand.
TATGGCAGGTCGTCGGGCAGGGCGTCCTTGCCGAGGAGCGCCTTGGCCACCCCGGCGCCGAGGACGTCCGCCAGTGCCTCGACCTTGGCCCGGGCGTGGCGCGCGCCCTGGCCGATCAGTACGGCGACCTTCTCGCCCTCGTTCAGCACGGCGGCGGCCCGCGCGAGGTCGCCGGCGGCGGGGACCGGCGCGTAGGAGGGGCTGCCGAGACTGGAGGGGACCATCTTGAAGGCGTGCGCCGGCGGGGAGTAGCCCAGCTCCTGCACGTCGGCGGGGACGATGACGGCGGTCACGGTGCGCTTGGCGTACGCGGTGCGCATGGCCCGGTCGATGACGTTCGGCAGCTGCTCGGGGACGGTGACCATCTCGCAGTAGTCCGAGGCCACGTCCTTGTAGAGGCTGAGCAGGTCGACTTCCTGCTGGTAGGAGCCGCCCATGGCGCTGCGGTTGGTCTGGCCCACGATGGCGACGACCGGCACGTGGTCCAGTTTGGCGTCGTACAGGCCGTTGAGCAGGTGGATGGCGCCCGGGCCGGAGGTTGCCGCGCAGACACCGACGCGGCCGGAGAACTTGGCGTAGCCGACCGCTTGGAGCGCCGACATCTCCTCGTGGCGCGACTGGATGAACCGGGGTTCGTCGTCGGCCCGGCCCCAAGCGGCCAGCAGCCCGTTGATGCCGTCACCGGGGTAGGCGAAGACGTGTTCCACGTCCCACTCGCGCAGGCGCTGGAGGACGAAGTCGGACACCTTGATCGACATGGTGTTCCTTCCCGTAGGGGTACTAGCGGTCGGGCGCGGGCTACTTCCGGGGCGCGTCGGGGCTCGGCCTCAGCTCGAAGCCGCTGCGCGGGCGGGTCGGCATGCGGGAGAGGGGGATGGTCAGATCCTGCGCGGGGACGTCGTACTCCATCCGCGCCAGCTCCCCGGCGATGGTCGCGAGCGCGGTCACGGTGATGTCCTCGCCGGGGCAGCGGTGGCCGCTGGTGGGGTCCCCGCCGCCCTGCGGGACGAGGTGGACCAGCAGCGGGCTGTCGGGGCCTTCGGGGACGGAGAACCGCTGCGGGTCGAAACGGTCCGGATCGAAGCGGTACGGGTGCTCGAACAGGGTGGCGTCGTGGTTCTGGCCGTACAGGTCGAGCAGGACGAGGGTGTCCTTCGCGACGTCCTCGCCCCGCCAGGTCAGGTCCTGTGCCGCGAGTCCGGAGACGAAGGGGGCGAAGGGGTAGAAGCGCCGTACTTCGTGGGCGAACGCCGTGGCGTAGGTGTCGTCGGGGTCGGAGCGCAGCAGGTTCCGGTGGTGGGGCCAGCGGTGCAAGGCGTGGGCGGCGAAGGCCGCGAACCAGGCGACGGCGACGGTCGGCCTGATGATGTTCAGCAGTTCCACCGCCGCCGTGTGGACGTCCAGGAGGTTCCCGCCCGCCTCCCGGTGCCACGCCACCGTCTCCAGGGCCGTCTGCTTGGTCTCCGCCTCCGGGGCCCGGCGTATCTCGGTGATCAGCGCGGCCATGGCCACCTCCTGGCGGCGACGGGCCTGGCGGGCGCGCAGATGGCGCGGGCCCGGCGTCGCGAAGCCGTCGACCATGGCCGTGCAGTCCCGCGCCAGCCGGGCCACTCCCGCGTCGGAGAGCGGGACACCCGCCCAGTCGCAGACCGCCTGGGCGAGCACCCCGGCCGCCTCGTCGAAGAGCACCACGGAGTCGCCCCGCCGACGGGGCATCGCCTCGCGCCACCGCCAGCTGACGTGTCCGCCCAGAGTGGCGACGCCGGTGCCGTCCTGGAGGAGGGTGACGAACATGGCCTTGCGGATCCGGTGCCGGTCCCCGTCGAGGGTGTGCACGGCTCCCTGCCCGAACAGGGTGTCCAGGACGGGGTCGGGCAGGGCCCCGGCACGGACGACGTGCTTCTCGTCGTAGAAGAAGGCCACGGCCTCGGGCCCCCGCAGCGCGATGGTGGGGCGGCCGAGCAGCCGGGTTCTGACCGTGCCGTCGATCGTCCCGCGCATGCGGTTGGGGAGCCAGGCGTACCCGTGGGTCAGCAGGCCGAGCGTGCCGTCGCTCCACCGGGTCGCGGAATTCTTGGAGGGCGTCATGGTGCGCGGCTACCCGCTGCCGCCAAACGGACACATCCGGGCGGAATCCGTCAGGCGCGGCCGGGGCGCAGGAGTTCCAGGACGGCGGTTTCGACCCCGCCGTGCGTGGACGGCCACCCGAACAGGCCGTCCTCGCCCAGCTTGCCCAAGGCGGGAGCGATGGTTTCGCCGCCCTCGTAGAGCTCGATGACCCGGGGGTCGATGTAGGAGGCACGGCACACGGCCGGCGTGTTCCCGAGGTACTCGCTGACCTCGCGCACGGCGCGGGCCACGACCCGGGAACGCCGGGCGGGGGAGGCGTCGGCGGTGTTCTCGGAAACGGCCAGGGCGACCGCGGCCAGGACGGTGGCGTACCAGGTCCTGAAGTCCTTCGCTGTGACGTCCTGCCCCGACCGGTCCCGCAGGTACGCGTTCAGATCCTCGGCGTGGACCTCGTGCCAGGCCCCGTGCTCCCAGTGGGCGAAGAGCCTCGGCCCGGGGTCCTTGCGCCTGAGGAGCGCGCGGACCACGGCATGGGCCTGCTCGTCTATGAGCGTACGGGTCACGGTCCTGCCGGATTTGGCTGGGAAGTCGAGCCGGATCTCGCCGTTCCGGCAGGAGGCGTGTTCGCGCAGCAAGGTGGTGAGCCCGTAGCTCCCGTTGTCCCGGGCGTAACGCTCGCCCCCGATCCGCAGGAATCCCAGGTCCAGCAGCCGGGTCAGACAGGCCAGGACGCGGGTGCGGGTCAAGCCGCGGCCGTCGAGGTCGTCCGTTACGTGCTCGCGCAGTCGCGGCAGCGATCGGGCCACCAGGCGCACGTGCTCGTGTTTGGCGGTGTCCTGCTGCTCGCGGAAGGCCGGGTGGTAGAGGTACTGGCGCCGGCCCGCGGCGTCGGTTCCCACCGCCTGGATGTGCCCGTTGGGCCAAGGACAGATCCATACGTCCTGCCACGCCGGCGGGATCGCGAGGGCTCGGACCCGCCCCCGGTCCGCCGCGGACAGGCGCGTTCCGTACGCGTCCAGGTACCGGAATCCGCGGCCGTGGCGGATCCGGCTCCAGCCGGGCGCGTGGGGGGGCGCTGGTCCGCAGGCGCACGGCGGCCTTCAGCCGGTGTCGGGGTGGGCCTGCGTGCGCAGGGTCCAGGCCTGGCCGGAACAGTCGTACGGCAGGGGCGGGAACCGGTGCCCGCGCATGTCGGTGCTCTTGCTCCAGAGGTGCTCCTTGCCGCAGTCACAGGCGTATATGCCGCTCTGTGGAACGATTTCACCTGGTTTCCAGCGATTGATCCCGTTCATGTTGAGGGTCTACCCCCTCTGCGTGCTGCACACCCCCGGGCTCTACGTGCCACCCACCCCCGGGGCGGGCCGATCGAGGGGGAGGGCATCAGGCGTTTTGGCGGGAGCAAACGGGTCAGACGCCTGGCGTGCGGACCAGTGGTCCCCTTTCGGCGAAGGAGCGGTTTGTGGATACCGACGCGGTTCTGCCCCTGGACCTCGGAGCCCCGCGGGAGGTGCTCGGAAGGGTCACCCCGGACGGGAGCCTGCCGCAGGACCACACCCAGGCGATCCTGCAGACCACCAAACGGGTGGCCGCGCTCCTCAAGGCATCGGGTCTGCCGTTCGCCCTGGCCGGCAGCGTGGCTGCCTTCGCCCACGGGCTGCCGGCGAACTTCCAGCACGACACCGATTTCTGCGTGCGTCCCGAGGAGGCCGACGCGGCGATCGAGGCGCTGGAGGCCGGAGGGATCGCGATGCGGCGCGCCCCTGAGGACTGGCTGGTGAAGGGCCGTTCCGGAGGTGAGGAGATCGACCTGATCTTCGAGCTGGCCCGCCGCCCCGTCAGCGGTGAACTCCTGGAGCGGGCCGAGGCAAGGGTGGTCGACTCGGTATGGATGCCGGTGCTTGCCCCCACGGACCGCCCCCCCCCGCATCGCGCGATGACGAAGGGCCACCAGATCCGCTGGTGCACGCCGCCGCGCGAGCGAGCGGATCCGCTGGGAACGCAGAGTCGAAGGCAACTCCAGTCATAGTGTTAGCCGCTCTTGGAGGGGCCTTCGTGTGACCTGTCTGCATCGTCTTCGTCTGGCGCGGAGTCGAGTGACCGGATTGCCTCACCCAACCCCCACGGCGCGGATATCGATCCGTCCTCGTCCCATCCGTACTGTTGGAGCTGCTGTGCTGTGTCCTTCAGCCCTGCATGGCGCAGAGCGAAGGCCGCGTCCTCACGGGCGAAGGGCACACCAGCGGCGGAAGCTTTCTGGTACCAGTCCAGCGCTTCCTCGAGTTGGCCCTCTGATGCCAGCCGTTCTGCCGTCACTAGCAGTGCGCTGAAGTGGCCGTGGTCGGTGACACGTTCGTACATTGCCTTGGCTTCGGCCGGCCTGACGCCCCGCAGCGGTCAGATAGTCGGCAGCTGTCCACGGGGCGCTGTGATCGCCCTGCTTGAAGGCCCGCTCCAACCACTCGAGCGCCGTGTCCAGTTCGCCCAGAGCTGCGAGTTGTGCGCCAGCTACGGTCAGAGCATCGCGTTCGCCCTTCTCGGCCGCGAGCTCATACCAGTGCAGTGCCTCGTTCAGCCTTCCTCCGGCGACCAAGTGGTCCGCCGCGGCGTGCAGAGCTTGGCTATCGCCTCGGCCGGCAGCCAACTCGAACCATTCCAGTGCACGGTCCAGTTCTCCGTGAAAGGCAAGTTGTTCCGCTGCGCTGCGGGTAGCGCCCGCGTCGCCGCGTTCATCAGCTTGCTGGTACCACCGAAGTCCGTCTTCTAGCTGCCCGTCCCACATCAATGCATAGGCGCCGCACGACCATGCGCCGGTCTCTCCTCGCCTGCGCGCTTGTACCGCTGGAGGGCTCCTCCAGCTGGCCTGCGTGCATCAGGTGATCGGCTGCCCTGCATAGAGCCTGAGAGTAGCCGTCGGTCGACTGTGACGGCGACACGAGCGCTCGGCAGATCCAGGCGCTTCCTGCCGACGAAATCCGAACATGACGCCTTTGCCTCCAACGGCACCCAATGAGCCTTTTCCAACCTGCTGGGTGGGCTGGGCAGTTGGGCTGACAGGCGGGTGAAGCCCCTGGTAGATGAGTTTTCGACCAAGAGAACCATCTCCACCAGGGGCTTCATGTGCTTGTCTACCCGTCCGGTATTGACGTGTCCACATCGACCCTGCGCCTGCTGTCCGAGCAGCTGCGCGCTCGGCGCCACGAGCGCGGGACCCGATGGCGGCGCCTGACCGCTGGACGCCAGGCGCTGCTCGCCCTCGCCCATCTGCGGTGCGGGCACACCTACGCCCAACTCGCGGCCGGGTTCGGAGTCGGCACCACCACCGCCTACCGGTATGTGGTCGAGGCCGTCGAGCTGCTGGCTGCGCTCGCCCCCACCCTGGCCGAGGCGGTCCGCGCCGCGGCGAGGAAGGCGTACGTCATCCTCGACGGCACCTTGCTGCCGATCGACCGGATCGCCGCCGACCGGCCCTTCTACAGCGGCAAGCACAAGAAGCACGGCATGAACGTCCAAGCCCTCACCGATCCGTTCGGCCGCCTGCTGTGCGCCTCGGCCGCGCTGCCCGGCGCTATCCACGACATCAAGGCCGCCCGCACCCACGGGATCATCGACGCCCTGGCCAAGGTCGACCTGGCCTGCTGGGCTGACAAGGGCTACCAGGGCGCCGGCGGCACCGTACGGGTGCCCTTCCGCGGCAAGCACCGCAACCACCGCAGTCATCGCCCAGTACACCCGCGACTCCGAACTGCGGTGCAGATGCTCGTAGTCGCGTACCAGCCTGCGGTGCAGCATCAAGGATGCCTCTTCCAACCCCAGGCTGGCGCAAGGTGAAGCGCGAGGATGGCCTGGACGATGCCGGTGATGCGGGTGGTGCTGCAGCGGAGTTTCAGGCTTGGCGCCTCCTGCGGGATACTGCGCCGGTTGACCGGCGCGACCTCACCGGCCTGGCGCACCGCGTGAGTGGCGGGGAACGGACGCTCGGCGCGGTGCTGGTCCGGCTGGAGGAGCGGGAACGAGAGCTCAGCGAGCAGGCCGAGACGGTGCGGGAGCAGATCACGCGGCTGACCGCGCAGCTCGGCGAACTCGGCCGGGCCGCCGAGGAGGTACGTATCACCCGCAAGACCCTGTTGGGGCTGCCCGACCCGCAACCGCCCGCGCCGCCGACACCGAAGTTGGCGGACCATCCGGCCTACCAGCAGATCATGGCGGTGTTCGCCGAGGCCGACCATCCGCTGCGGGCGCGGCAGATCTGCGAGGCGATGGATCTGACGACCGCGTCCAACAACATCAACAACGTCCGCCTGAAACTCAAGCGGCTGACCGGCCGCGGAATCCTGGCCGAGACCGAGCCGGGCTTGTTCACCCAGCCGCGCCCATAGCCCACCGACGTCGCCACGACCTGCCCGCACCCTCAGGACGAAACGAAGAATCGGATATCAGCTCTCATACCGCCCTCTTAACTTCGTGGCATTGGCCGAGCATCTGCCGGTGGCAGTAGCTCTCCGGCCGACCGCCCTGGCTCTCCGGCCAGGGCGGCGCCGGCAACAACTCGCGCGCCACCTGTCACTCCCCGTCGCACACGTCCGACGGGGAGACCCGTTCCCGGTCGGGGTGGCCGACCGTGTTCCCGAACTCGTGACCGTGACCTCAGGGCCTCCTGGAACGCTCCTGGCTTCAGCAACCTCGAGCTACTCAGGAGGCCCTGCCTTCATGCGACCCGTCGGCCGAGATCGCCCGGCCAGGCTTCTCACTCGATCAGAACACCCTCGTGATCGACGGAACGGCTTCTCAGCGATACGTTCAGGCGAGGTGTCGATCCGGTTGGCTGGTGCGCAGCACCGTGTGGATCGAGTTGGCGTCCAGGAGGAATACGACGGTGTGCGTCCCGTCAGCCAACAGGTGGGCGCGCAGCTGGTCGCGGGCGTCGGCGATGGTCGCCTTGCTGGCCAGCCCCCACACGATCAGGCAGCTGAACGGCGAGCCCGCGCGCAGCTGCTCTTCAGACAGCTCGTAACCGGCCTGAACCAGGGCGGCATGGCGGTTGTGCTGGAACAGCTCGCGGAAGGCGTCGTCGGTGGCGAGAAGGTCGAGCAGCCGATCGACGACCTTCGGCGGGATCCGCAGCTTGGTGTCATGCACGGTTGATGACATGGTGTTCCCCCAGACAAGTAAGTGCGGCGCGTCAGTTCTGGCGCAGTACCGCGTGCATCGCCCCGCCTTCGAGGGCATGCGGGTTGGTGTGGCTGGCACTTGACGTCAGGTGCGCTTTGAGTGCTTCGCGTGCGGCGGCGATGTCGCTCCTGCTCGCCAGCTTGTCCACGGACAAACAGCTGAACGGCCGGGTCGCGCGCTGCTGCTCATCGGACAGCTTGCAACCGGCCTGGACCAAGGCCGCGTGGCGGTTGTGCGTGAACAGCGGGCGGAAGCGATCGTTTGTGCTCAGCAGATCAAGCGCCGATCGACGACGTCAGCTGGAAGGTGCAGCTTCTCGTTCCCCAGTGCCTGAGTCTGCATGGTAAAAAACCATAGCTGACCATCGTGTGGCACGGGAGCCTTTCCGTGGCGCCGCCGATACCGGGTCCCGCACTCTGGATCCGCCGTCTGCCGAACGGATCCCGATGCGTGTTCGCCGTTGTGCCGTGCTGTTTCTGGAGCCACGCGAAGATGTGGAATTCGACTTGGAATCGCTGCTGACCGGCGGTGCCGGTCTGAGTCGCACCCGGCGCTGGCTCGCCTTGGCCGCGCATCTCGACGCGGAGGTCGAGGTCGACGCGCCGCACCGCGAGTTGCTCGGCCGGCTGAGCCCCGGCGAATGGCATGAGACCGACTCACTGGACGCCGAAGAATCAGCCCTGGTGGCCGAGCTGATCGATAGCGGCCTGGTGATCGCCGACGACGAACGTCATACCGCTCATCGCGAACGCGACGACGTACTACGCGCCGGTCATTGGTGGCCGCCCGCAGCGATGTTCCACCGGCTCGCGCGATGGGAGGGCCTGGACAGCGTCAGCAGCATGGAAGCCAACGAGATGACCACCGCCGCAGATCTGCGGCGCAAGCTCGGCCCGCCGCCCACGCACGCGCTTGAGCGCAGGGACACCTCGGACCGGGTGCCGTTGCCGCGCGTCGAGGGCAACGAGTTCGATGCGATGCTGGCGCGGCGTGCGACCTGCCGCAACTTCGACGGCGAGCGGGCGTTGCCGCTGGCCTCGTGCGCGCACATGCTGCAACGCGTGTTCGCCGCACAGTCGCAGGTGCGAGTCGACGACGAGACCGTGTTCCTGAAGAAGCACACGCCTTCCGGAGGTGGTCTGCATCCGACGGAGGCCTACCTGATCGTGCAGAACGTCGACGGTATCGCGCCCGGGCTGTATCACTACCACGCGGTCGATCACGCTCTGGAGCGCTTGCCCGCCCCGGACGAACCACTGGAGCAGTTCGCGCGCCGTGCCCTGGCCGGTCAGCACTGGTTCTCCAACGCACCCGTGCTGGCGGTCCTGGCGCCGCGTTATGCGCGCAGCTTCTGGAAGTACCGTCAGCATGCCAAGGCCTACCGCGCCCTGGTGCTCGACAGCGGGCACCTGTCCCAGACCTTGTACCTGAGTGCGACCGAACTCGGCCTCGGCGCCTTCGTGACCTCGGCGATCAACGAGATCGACATCGAGCACGGCTTCGGCCTGGACCCGCTGGCCGAAGGCCCGCTGGCTATCTGCGGGTTCGGCTGGCGCGCACACAAGATGACCGCCAGCGAATTCGATCCAGCCCAGGAGGTCTGGCTGCGAACGGCGGACACAGCCGAAGACAGCTGAGTCCACCTGCCCACCCTTGAGGGAGCCGAAGCGGACCTCGCGCTGCTCGCCGAATTCGCCGACGCGCTCGACCGCGAGGCCGGCCCGCGGCCCCGGCTCGGAGTTCGAGGCGTTCACGGAGGCGCTGGGACGAACTCGGGAGAGTGCCCTACTACTCGTGGATGCCCGAGGATGACGAGGCCACCGTCGCCCGCTGCGTGCGGGCAGCACTTTCGACGGTCCTGCGTTCCTCCTTCGAGGGCCCGCGCGGCGCCGCCGACCACGAGACGCTGTCCAACGTGTTGCGTTACGCCGAGAGCTGGGAGAGCGTCGAGGCGGAGCAGGACGAGGAGGCGGCCAAGCGCCCGCTGTCAAGCATGGTGCGCACGGTGCCGACAAGGACAGCGCCGTCGTCAGCATCGCCTACGAGCGGCAACGGCGACCAGCGGCGCGAGAGTTCGACGCGCCCTCCCCCTCGCTGCCATCCTCATCTGGACCTGGACCTGGAGCGGAGGCGTTCGAAGGGTTGGTCAGGCCACCCCATGGACGACGAGCCGGTTCTGCTCTCCGCCAAAGACGCCGGCCAGGACGTCGGCCTCCTGCCGGTGCCCGCCGAAGAGACCCCGTTGGCCGCCGTACACGATCAGGATGTCGCGGCCGTCGATCACCTCAGAGACGCCCCGGATCTCGATCGTGTCCGACCACGCGTCCAGGTTCCTGCCGAACCACACCGGCGGCCCGCCCGGCTCGCTCACCGCGTCCCAGGAGTCGTTGAGTGTCTCAAGCAGCCAGGCGCGCAGGTCAACGATCAGCTCGCTGTCCGTCATCAGCCCGGTCGAAGAGACGGGCGGTAGGCGGCCTCATCCGCGATCTTGCCGGTCGGCGGGTACGGGTCGCCCCTGCCGGGGTTCCCGAGCGGAGAGGTAGCGTCCGCCGACGGAGTCGCCCTACTGTCGGAACGACGCAGTTCGTCCCGTCCGACCGGCCCCATCCAAGGAAGTGCACCGATGCGCAAGCTCCGTACCTCCCTCGCTCTATTCGCCCTCGGCGCCGCCCTTCTGATCGGCGCCGCCGCTCAGCTCGCATCCGGTCCGGCCGCCTCCTCGGGCACCGTGGTTGCGATGAACAAGGCGGACCTGGTCGGCGCCTAAGCCGTCACCTGGACAGGAACCCGGCAAGCTGAGCGCGGTACCCGGCCTGAGTGGCCGGGTACCGCGCTCCTTGTCGTGACGAGGGCGGGAGAAACCGTGGGAGGGCGGGCGCCGATCGGCGAGTGGGTGGCTGCTGTGATCCAGGGGCGATGAGGCTCGGGTAATCGCGAGCGAAATGCGGCCCCTCCTGGACCAGACCGCCCGTGCCGGCGCCACCACCTGGGCGCTGATCGGCAAGCGCCTGCCGGGGACGCCGGGGATGCACCGCGCCGACCAGTGCGTGATCTTGTGGCTGGTCGACGAGGACCGCCAGAAGGGTGAGCCTCTGTTGTCGGCGCTCGTCACGGTCGGGGACCGTCAGATGCACCCCAAGTTCCCGGCTGTCGCCGAACAGCTCGGAGAGCCTGCCGCCCGTGCTGACGCCTAGTAGGGCTTTGTTACGTGCTGTCGTAAGCCTGTCTTGGGGTGGGTTGTCGGCAGGTGGGGCAGGTGCCGGTCCAGGTGGCGATGAGGTGTTGGATGAGGTCCAGGGCCTGGTAGAGCGTCAGGCCCTGGCAGGGACTTTTGGGGTCCTCCGCTGTTCGGTGAGGAAGAGGTGGGCGGCGGTGACGAGGGTGACGTGGCGGTGCCAGCCGGTGAACGAGCGGCCTTCGAAGTGGTCCAGGCCCAGGGCGGTTTTCTGCTCGCGGTAATCGTGCTCGATCCGCCAGCGGGTCTTCGCGAGACGGACCAGATCCTTCGCCGGGATGTCGGCGGGCAGGTTGGAGATCCAGTACCTCACCGGCTCTGCCTCGCCCTCGGGCCACTGTGCGATCAGCCAGGTCAGGGGGATCGTCCCGTCAGCGGCGGGTTTGGGCCGGCGGCCCGCGAGGCGGACCCGCAGGAGTACGAAGTGCGAGCTCATCGCCGCTTTCGATCCCTTGCGCCAGGTCTTGGGGGATGAGTACGTTCATGTGACGACCAACATCAGCCCGGACGTTGACGGTGGGGCGATCGACTTCTTCTTCACGAACACGGTTGCTGCGGTGGTCGACCCTGCAACAGACACGGTGCTGCTCGAAATTGCATAGTCGGTCTGAACCTCCATCTGCGAGCCCACCCAGGCGACAACTTCAGGTTCGCATCCAGATCAAGAGGGACGCCGCAGTAACGCCCCCGAGGTAGACGTAGCCTCTCTTGTCATAGCGTGTGGCCACGGCTCTGAACTGTTTCAGCTTGTTCACGGCCTGCTCCACGGTGTTGCGCTTCTTGTACCGGGCTGTGTCGAAACCTGGCGGCCGCCCACCACGCGACCCTCTGCGTCGACGCGCCGATTGGCTGTCGCTCTTCTCCGGGATCACATGCCGAAGACCGCGCCGACGCAGGTAGGCGCGGATGATGCCGTTGCTGTATGCCTGGTCCGCGCTGACGCTGTCCGGGGCGCATCGGGGACGTCCGCTCCCGACGCGGGGTACGCGAACCTTGTCCATGACTGCCTCGAATTGAGTGCAGTCTGCCCGCTGGCCTGGAGTGATGACCAATGACAGCGGGCGGCACTTGCCGTCGGCCGCCAAGTGAATCTTCGTCGTCAGCCCGCCCCGGGAGCGGCCAAGGCCTTCGTCGGCGACTTCAGGTGCATGTGCGCGTGCACATGAACTGATCTTTGGCCGGCCCCCTTTGAGTGGTTCGGCGGCGCTTTCGGGGATCCTGCAGCATGGTGATGGGCGCGGACGGAGGTCGAGTCGACGTTGATGTCCCAGTCGATATCCCCTGCCTCGTCGGCGACAGCCTGAACGTGCTGGAGCAGTCTCTCCCATGTGCCGTCGGCTTCATCGTCAACGAAAGCGGCGTGGCCAACCCCGCCGGCTAGTGCTGCTCCGTGGAAGTTCGTGGGGGCAGGCGTGCCGACACGGGGCGAGTTGCTCAACCTGCTCGGGACGATGGCTGAAGCCGAGGCAGACCCGGCGCGGCGCGAGTTCGTGGAAGCGTTCCCAGAGCACTTCGGACTCCTTGAGGACACGAGCTTTTCGGGCAGATAGGTGGAAGGGCGTGGCGTCTGGGTGAACCCTGCCCTGGCTCTGCACGCAGGCCCGTCCGCGCAACGTGACACTCTCCAGCAGGGCCCGTTGATCATTACCTCACGGCGAATAGGTTCGCCCGGGCCCGGCCGCGGGCATTCCCGCGGTTGGTAGATGGTCCCGAGCCGGAGGTAGACCGCCCGTGGCGGTGAACGGAAACCCCACCGTCAGAAGACGCCGGCTGGGCGGGGAGCTGCGCTGGCTCCGCCAGGCCTGTGGCCTGACGAGTACGCAGGTGGCCGAGCAGCTGTTGATCTCCCAGCCCAAGATCAGCCTCTTGGAGAACGGCCGCCGCGCCATCAAGCCCCGTGATGTGCGGGACCTGTGCGGCCTGTACGGGGTCACCGACCCGCAGGTCGTCGACGCGTTGATGCGGCAGGCCAGGGAATCGGACCGGCAGGGCTGGTGGGTCGCCTTCGGCGAAGTCCCGTACGCCGTCTACATCGGCCTGGAGACGGAAGCCGCCTCCATCCGCTCCTACGAGCCCCTGGTGATCCCCGGCCTGCTGCAAACGCCCGCCTACGCCCGGGCCGTCATCGAGGAAACGATCCCTCTGGCCACGGCTGAACAGATCGCCACGCGCCTTGAGGTCCGGCTGCGCCGCCAGCACCGGGCCCACCACCCGGCCCGCCCGTTCCGCTTATGGGTCGTCCTGGACGAATCAGCACTGCGCCGCGTGGTCGGCACCCCAGAGATCATGCGCGAACAGCTTGCCTACCTGAACCACCTCGGCGCGCAGCCGCACATCACCGTGCAGGTGCTCCCGCATGACGTAGGAGCCCACCCGGGCGTCTCGGGACAGTTCTCGATCCTCCACTTCACGGCGGACGCCGCTGGGGCGGGGACGGTCTATCTGGAGCGGTTCACCAGTGACCTGTACCTGGAGAAACGATCCGACGTGCAGCACTACAGCGCCATGCACGACCACCTTCAGGCCCAGGCCCTGAACCCGGACAGCACCCGCCACTTCATCACCCGTGCCGCCGAGGAGCTCGCGGCCGCCACATAGCTGCCCGGCCGGCCGTGATCGCCGCGCCAGCCGCAGGTCACCGCGTCGCGTACAGCCGCTCGCGCAGATACAGCAGGGCGGCGGTGTCCGCGACGGCGGCCAGATCGGCAAGCAGGGTGCGGATCGCCGCGTCGTCGCCGTCGCGGACCGCCCGCACGATCTGCTCGACCGTCTCGCGTACGGACGGATCGATGCCTGCCGGACCGGCCGTGGCCCAACCCTGACCAGCCGGTCCGGCGGCCTCGCCCGGCCAGGCACCCGCTCGGGCGCCTGGCACTGCCGTCATGTCATCCCCAACGGATCGCACTGCTCACAGGTCACGACCGCCGCGAGGCCCGGACATGAGCCCGCGGGGGGCAGGCCGCCCGCCCGCACCCCGCGGCCCCGGCGTGGCCCGGCGGGCAGGGCCCGGCTTCAGTCCCTTCTCCCGCCGGAACGCGGTCGGCCGCGTAGTGCGGGCAGGACAGGCGGTGCCACGTCACCGTGAGGTGATCCCCGGTCGCGGCGATGGTGCGGGCCTGGCCGTCGGCCGGTCCTGCTGTGCAGTGGGGGCACACGAGGTAGTTGGAGGTGGGCACCGCGGTCGGCCGGGGAGAGGCAGCGGCCGAAGGGGGGTGCCGTTAACGAGCGACGAACCAGGTTCCAAGCAACTCGCGAGTAGGCGATTCGGCAGGTGGCGGAGCTCGTCATCCTCGGCGGGCCCGGTGAACTCCTTGCCGGCCGACGGGCCCGGGCGGCACCCTCGTCGCGTTCCTCGGCCGTGACCGGAGCGAGGAAGGCCATCAGGTGGGCGGGCGGCCGCGTCTGCTGGGACGCCCAGACGGGGGAGGCGCTTGCTCCGTTGAGCGAGGCCGTTAGGCCGGACCGGACCGGGAGTGGTCGGCTGGCTCCAGCGCCGGACCACCGGATGAGTGCTTCCCGGCGTACAAGGAGGAGCACCCGATGTTCTGGCAGTGGTTCCGATGCAACGGCCCGGTCGCCCTTCAACGAAGGTCACGACCCGACCTTTCGCCCGGTCATTCCCACCCCCTCCCGCAGCCGGGGCGCTTCCGCAGGACGCGGCTCGGGCTGTGGGCACTGCTGCTGGCGGCACTCATGCCGGCCCTGCCGGCAGCAGGCGCCCAGGCCGTCCCCCGTCACCCCACGTCGTCCGAGGCGCTCCACGACGCCGGGAACCCCCCGCAGGGCGGGACCGAAGACCGGCTCGGCCGTCCGACGACCACGCCTCTCGGGTCGTTCGGCGGCATCCGCTACGTCCAGTACGACGGTGTGTTCGAAGGTCGGACGTCCACTGGCCGGTTCCGGGTGCCCTACCGGATCAGCGCTCCGGCCGAACCGCACCGCTCCAACGGCACCGTGCTCGTGGAGCCGCCGCACTTCGGGGTGGGCCTCGGCGCGCTCAACGTCTACCTCGGCAGGGATTTCCTGTTCCGCCGCGGATTCGTACACGCCGGCGTCGGCTGGAGCACGCTCGGTAACCGCATCCTCGACCCGTCCGTCCCGGGCACGTTCATCGAGGGAGGAATCGAGGAGGATGGAGCGAGGGTCGACGACGAGATCATCACCGACTTCGCCAAGGCTCTCTCCTCCGGCGGCCGCTCGATGGTCGGAAAAGTGTCCCGGAAGTACGTCACGGGCTTTTCCGACAGCTCGTACCCGATCCTCCGCCTGGTCCATGCCGGTGCCGCCGCGGGCGTGTTCGACCTGGCCGTGCCGATCACCACGGAGGGCTTCGACCCGCAGGCCGACCTGGTGGCCGGCCGTTTCGACGGCAAGATCGTCATCGTGAACTCGGAAGCTGACGACTCCACGAACCTGACCGACCGAGGCGTCGCCCTGAACCGCTACCGCTTCTACGTCGTCGCGGGCAGTCCGCACGTCCCGGATCCGCTGGAGGCGCCGCTGGACGTGCCGTTCCCGGTGAGGCAGACGACACCGGCTTCCTTCGTACCCGCGCTGCGCGCGCATTTCCTCCAGGGGCACGACTGGGTCCGTAAGGGTTCGCAGCCGCCGACGAGCACGCAGCTGCGCACCCAGGACGGCATCATCGTCCGCGACCCCATCGGCAACGCGATCACCGAGGACCGCACCGGCCGCCCGGTGCCCCGGCTGCCGTTCGTCGAACTCGGCGAGGCGCGCTTCGTCTCCGGCTTCGTCGGCAGCTACGACAACGTGCGCACCGTGCAGCAGCTCGGCTTCAGCTCCCACGAGGCCTACGCCAAGGCCTTCGCCGTCGAAGTCCGCGAGTACCAGAAGGCTCGCTACATCCTGCCGGAGGACGCCGCCGACATGCGCCGGCGGGCACAGCTGTGCCCGCCGCTGACGTTCACCGAGACCTACCGCGACCACTACACCGAATTCGTCGCGATCCAGCCCTGCGCGGCCGCGGCCCAGTGAGCCCCGGCCGCGTTCCACCCGGCCGGTGATGCATACGGTGTCCGCCCGTCCGCCCACCGGCGCTCTACCGCCGCCCCCGTCTGTCCGCCAGGACCGTACGGGGGCGGCTGCCGTTTCCGTGCCGGGGAAGGGCGCGCCGCCAACTGCTTGGAGGGCCGGTAGGACACGGCCCCCGGTCGGCGACAGGGTGCTGTGTCGTCGCCATCCCGTCGTCAGCGCCCGGGCCACGGTGCGGGGTCCGGGAACTTCACCGGCTTGGAGGGCCCGCCAACACTTCAGGCATCTGCGACAGACCGGTGCTCTCCGCACCTAATGGGTTGTCCCGTAAAGGATCTCCAGTGGGCGAGCTCGGTCCGGGCGTGCCGTGCCCAGCGTGCGCGCTCTGCTCGTGGTTGTGCCGTTTCAGGCACGCCCGGGGAAGTCAGGCGTGTTCCGCGTAGGGCGAGGCGGGGTCAAGCAGGTCGCCGAATCGCCGTGGGTCGCCGTCGAACTGGCAGTCATCGCGGTCATCCGCCCGCAGGCGTACCCGTCGAGTGGCTACAGGCCCGGCGCTGGCCTCGGCTGCTCGGCAAGCCTGGTGAGGCCGTGGTCCAGGCGGCGAAAGTATGTTGCGCGGCTCAGGTGCAGGCGGTGCGCCACGCCCACGTGGTCAGACCGACGGCGCACGTGATAGGAGTCCAGGATCCGGCCCGCCTGAGTGGTTGGCGGGTGGTCGGAGGTGATCAGGCTGCCGATCGCGTCAAGCAGCGTTCTGTGCAGCTCCTGCGCGGTCGGGTTCGCGGCCCAGCCCAGCAGGGGGCTCCGGGCCAGGCGGGTGAGGTCGTGGAGGCAGTCCAGAGCCTTGCGGACCTCCCCCACGCACCATCGCAGATCCTGCGCGACAGACCCGGCCAGGCCGGTGGCGGCGATGCGGCCGAGCCACGCGGCCAGGCCGTCCGAGCTGGTGGACGCCAGTTCGTGGATCTCCGCGGACTGTCCGCCGTCGGACGGCTCGTGATGTGCCGCGCCGACGAAGCCGAAGCCGAGCCTGGGCATCAGTTGTTGATACTCCGGTGACGGAGTGGCCACCACCAGCCGCCGCTGCCCGATGCCGTCGAGCAGGATCCGGCGCAGCAGCGCGGCGTGCGCGTCAGGGTGTCCGTCCTCGCATGCCGCCATCCCGATGAACGCTCCGCCGGACCCGCCGGCTAGCCAGTTGGTGTGCTGGCGGGTCATCGGCTCGATCACGGCCACGGACCGGTCGGTGAGCAACGGTGTGTAGCTCATGCCGACCGGCCGGTCGTCCGGGTCACACACCACGCGGAATCCGTCAGGGGTGTTCCGGAGCCAGCCATCGAGCAGCAGGTTGGTGCGGGTAACGCTGTGGCCACCGCGGCGTGCCCATTGATGGGCCAGCGCGGCTATCCGTTCGTGGTCGTCGGGCCGGGCCTGCCGGACGGACGGCGCGTTCGGAAGGGGCGGAAACAGGGTGCGCCGGACGACCGGGTCGTCGGTCAGGAACAGCGAATGCTCCGCCAGCGCCCGCCGGCGGGTGTCGTCGGCGGTCGCGCCCAACAAGCGGAGGTTGCGGGAGGCAGCCAGTGAGATCGTGGCATGGTGGGCGATCGGCCGGTCGCCAGCGGTACCGGAGGTCCAGGAGAGTCCGGAACGGCTCGGCTACCGCCGGACCGCACTCGGTCACTGTGATCAGCGCACCGTCGCAGAGCGCTGCAAACCAGTCCGGTCCCTCCGGAGGCGCGACCAGTTCGGTCAGCAGTTCTTCGTCTCCCCGCCCCACGGCGGCCAGCGCATCCAGTACGTCGGACAAGTGGCGGTCGACCGGGACGTCGCCCAGGATCTCGCGCAGCGCCCGGTCGGCGACGGCTCCCGGCACATCCGGCGGTGTGGGCGCGAGCAGCGCCCGGCTCAGCCCGCCCGCGACCAGGGGCAATCCGCCGGCCAGCGCGACCACCAGGTCAAGCCCGGCCGTGACGCCGAGTGCGACCGCCAAGTCGCGGATCTCCAGGTCCGTCCATCTCGGAACGAGCACGGTGGACGTGTCGGGTAACGGGTTCCTGCTCGCCAGGACGACGTGCGCCTCTGCCCCGGCCCGGCGCAGTTCGTGCCGCAGGATCCCTCTGAACCCCGGCGTGTCGGCGTCGTCGATGTACACGACAGGTCGCGCGGTGTCGGAGGTCTGACGCAGGGCGGCCCTCAGGTCAACCCGTCGGGCGCTGACGACGGGCCGCCCGTCAGCGAGTCGGGCCAGGAGGGTGGTCTTCCCGGACCCGAGGGGTCCGACGACGTCGATGACGGTGGCCTGGTCCGCCATCGCGAGAAGCTCAAGTACTTGGTCTCGAACAGCCGCTTGCGCGGCGTTGGGTAACGCGGCCTCGGATGATGCTCTTCTCATGTTGCGATCCCCAGCCCCTGGTCACCTATACCGCGCCCACTGAGCTACTGGCCGAGGTCCGAGCGGACGATTATCTCGGTTGAGTGCCCCTGGCAAAAGACTGCCCCGGGAGAGCAGGAGATCTCCCGGGGCAGTCTTTCGATCGCAGATGCGTCAGTCACATATGTAGACGTGCACCACAGTCCCGTCGGAGTACCGGATCCACCCGCCGTACCGGCAGCCGCCCGCCTGAGCCGCCTGCGCAGCGTTCTGGTCGGCGGCCAGTACAACCTTCCCCGACGAAGTATCGGCCGACGCGGGCGCCGCCGAGGCCGGGACCGCCGCCAACAGCAACGCGCCCAGCCCCACCGCACTGCTGATCAGGCCATTACGAATCGATCGAACCATAATTCCCCCTCAATACCCTGTACATCCAGACGGGTTGACGTCTGATGCACGTCAGAGTCGGACGCCAACGACGTTACGACCGGGAACGCCCCCCGGAGTCTCACGAAAGTCTCAAAGCGACAGCCACGACCAGTCGCGGCGACGGTGATCAGGGACGGGGAACAACTCGCCGTACGCTGCCGCAGCACGTGGCGGCCGGCCTCGATCGCCTGCAGGGCCTGATCGTGATGACCGGAATGCGGCGACGCGATGTAGACGATGTCCACGTCGTCGTCGGCGAGAAGCTCCTCGTAGTTGCCGTAGGCCGCCGGGATGCCGTACCGGTCCGCGAAGGTGCGGGCCCGCTCGGCGTCGCGCGATCCGACCGCCACCACACGCTGCCGGTTGTAGGCTTGCAGCGCCTCGACGAAATGGCCCGCTATCCCTCCCGGGGCTACCACTCCCCGGTTCAGGGCTGGCGCTTCTTTGGGGGAAGGCGTCCGCGGCGCGGGCAGCAGGAGGGGTGCGCTCTCGTTCGAGCCGGCGGTGGGCTGATGAGTGTGGGACATAACGGTCCTGTCGATCTCGTAGGAATGCGTTGCACGCAAGATCTGAGGACGCCGCGCGTTTTGCTGGAATTCCGCAGGGACGGCGCGTTTCCCGCTCTGAGCCGGAGAAGTGGCGTCATCCGAACAGCTCGCTGCGCGACGCCGCAACGTGAAGCAGCGACGCGGAAAGTAGCATCGTGACGCACCAAACGAAGGCGGCGCTGCGGGCAGGGATCGCATATCGCGGGTGGCCCTCCGAGAACACCGCCACCTCAGGAGCGTGTCCGCTGGTCAAAGGGCGGTGTCCCGATGACCCCCACTCGTCGGCGTCGGACGGACCGGCGCAACGCTCATGAGTCATGAGCAGTTCCCGCCGACGGACGCGCCTTTTTGCCTGGGCTTGCGCTTCGCGCTCAGAGCGCCGTGAAAGCCCAGATCCGGTCCGCGGTTTCCTCATGCTTCCGCTGAATGAGGACCGATCCGGAGGCGGCCTTGCCGTTTCCGTCGAGGCGCCACGCAGGCCCGTAGTGCGGTTGGCCATCGTGAAGAGGCCGTCCCCTGCGGCTTCGATCGTCCACTGGTGGCTGGCGCCCCCGTTCCAGGCCGCTTGCTTCACGATAGAGTCAGCAGCTACACCCATGCTGACCAGGGGAAACGGCAGTTGGTGCCGTCCTCTGGCGGCGCCTGGTCCGGATATGGTCCGGATCTTGGTGCGGCCCGGTCTCCGCGATTCGCGAGGGCGGCCTGGACCCGCAGTGGAAGCCCCTCCTGAAGAACAACGCCGGTGTCAACGTCAGCCCGCGCTTTTCCGTCTACGTCTCCGGTCACGCCTCCTTCGGTGGCGCCTGGGCGGGAATCATGAAGCGCTACTTCGGCAGCGGCACCATCGCCTTCGACCTCACCGCCGACGGACTCAACGCACCGTTCAAGCAGCGCCACTTCACCAGCTTCGGCGCCGCGGCCAAGGAGGATGCCGACAGCCGCATCTGGCTCGGGGCCCACTACCCGTGGGACGCTACCGACGGCAATCCTCGGGGACCACGTCGCTGGCCAGGTCTTCACCTCCAAGCTACGCACCCTGTGAGGTGAAGTGATGTGAGGCCACGCGGCCCGGCCGGGGAGTGCCTGGCCGCACGGCCGCCGCCCCCCAAGGCGGTGGCCGTGCGCAGGGGGACGCGATAGCGCCGCTGTCGTGTCCCCGCAGGCGTCCTCCGCGTCTACGGGGCCGGTGACCGGCACTCCGTCTCGAACGCGCGCAGGACGGAGGTCGGAGCTCTGCGCGTCGGCGTTTTGCGAGAGGGCTCCGGCCCGGCCTGGGTAATCCGTTCCGGCTCGGGGACTGGGAGCCCGGGAAGGGCGGCACCTCGCGCGGGCTGCACCGCGCCGGGACCACTTCCCACTGGGAGAGTAGGACCAGGGCTCAAGGAGGGGAAGAACGACCGCTCCGCCGGCTGCGACAAGGTGAGGTCGGCTCAGCGGGAGGGCCTCGTTCTGCGCCGCCCGCGCCCTGTCGGCCCTGCGGGTGGCATTACCTGGGCGGCCCATCTCCAGGCGGGGATGAGAGTGGTGTCGAAGGTGGCGTCGGCGTTCTCGACCGCTAGCTGGGCGAGTCGAAGGTTGTGGGCGCGTGCGTAGGAGCGCAGGGCGACGAACGCGTCGTCCACGGAGCACTGTCAGCGCTCCGCGAGGATCCCCTTGGCCCGTTCGAGGATGATGCGGCTGGGCAGTCCGTACTGGAGCTGGGGGACACCGGCTTCCACACCGCGCGCAGCTCGCGCCAGGACATCTCCTCGGCGCTGGCGTACAGCAGGGGCGGCAGGGCTACGAGGCCGGCGACGACCGGCAACGAGGGTGCGGGTATGCGCCAGCGCCGAGCACCGGTCGCCACGTGAGTGGCGAGGACGACAAGAAACAAGACCGTACCGACGCTGCGCAAGTCCATGTGGGACTGGGCCTTCATCCGGTGCGGAGATGTCGCCGAGACCGGATGGGCAGCGCCAGCGCATGATGATCGGTTCAGTCGGTGATTGAGCAGCAGGGACTGTCGTCAGCGACTCATCGGCCGGGACCTTCGGCCCAGATGAGGTCCTGAGGGACCCTCTCCTGTCGGGCACCGCGGTGACAGCGTGGAGCCGTCCCCAAGGAGCAGTCAGCGTGGAGGAACCATGGAAAGCAACCGTGGCGGTCCGGTACTCGGATCGGTCATCGTCGGTGTCGACGGGTCCGAGCCGGCCCGATGGGCGGCGCTCTGGGCCTCGGACGAGGCCGCCCGGCGCAGGTGCCCCCTGCACATCGTGTTCGGGTCCGACATCGACGGCCGCGTCCTCGATCTCTCGGACGAGGACCTGGAACGGGTCAGTACCGAAGGTCGTGAACTGCTCGAAGGTACCGCGCAGGCTGCGCAGGCCCGGCATCCCGCGCTCTCCGTCACGACGGAGCTCAGCCGCAGCGGACCTGCCATGAGCCTGCGCCGGGCCGCAAGCAGCAGCGGCACCCTCGTCGTTGGCCATCGGGGTCCGGGCGGATTCAGCGCATTGACCCTGGGCTCGGTCGGGCTCAAGATCGCGGCGGAGGCCCGCACGCCAGTGGTCGTCGTCCGGGGGAGCGAGGAGGAGGCCGGGCACGACGTCGTGCTGGCCGGCGTCCGTGACGAGCGCGACCTCGATTGCGTGCGCCATGCGGCGCGGGCGGCCGAGCTGCGCAAGGCCACACTGCGACTGCTGCATGTCCGGAGCATCGTGCAGTCCGTCGGCTCGGCGGTGAGAGAACTCAAGGGCCTGAACGAGGGCGTCGGCCATCACGAGCAGTCGAGTCTGGCGTTCGTCGCGGAGCAGATCCGGAACGAATTCCCCTCTCTGACCGTACGGGCCGACTCCGAGGAGAGCGTGTCCGCGGCCGGGGTGCTGGTGGAGGCGTCCCGTCACGCGGATCTGCTGGTCATCGGCGGGCGCCGGAAGCCCGGATACATCGGCCGAACCCTGGGGCGCGTGACGCACAGCCTCGTGCACCATGCGCACTGCCCCGTCGAACTCATCCCCCGCCACGGCGACGAAAGCAGGAGTGAGGCGTCATGACGACGAGCGAAGTCGGTGAGATCCTCGTACGCATCGACCCTTCGGAGAACTGGTACGTGGTCTTGGCGCGGGCAGCCGCCGAGGCCGAGAAGCGCGGGCTCGGGCTTCGGCTCGTCCTGCCCGCAGCCCCTCAGGCGGATCCGCACCGTGCTGACGGGAGGCCGGGCGCCGACAGCAGCTGCCGGGGCCAGCGTCCCCGGAATGCGGATGGGTGGGGTGAGGAAGGCGCGCGCCGAGCCGAAGACGGCGAGGACTGCCTCCAGTAGCAGGCCGTATGCGTGGAGCCCGGCCGGGCTGCATCGCCTGGCCGGGCTGCATCCGCCTGGCCGCTGAGCGTTGCGACCGAGCAAGGGGCGGGTCCATTCTGCTGTGCGGAGTGGTGTGGGGGTGCTGGAGCGTGTTCGAGTTCCTGCGCCGAGATTTCGGTGGCAGTGACCGGACTTCCTGTTCCTTCTGTGTCGATCTTGGGGTGACGTCTTATCAACCAGGCCGTGTAGTCGTCCGTGTTCCCCGCGTGCTGTGTTGTCGCACGTGTCCGGGGGCGGACGTCGCGCTGGCCTGAGTTGCGTCACCCCTCCCCGCAGTTTTCCTTCCCGGGTGCAGCTCTGCCGTCTGCCCCGGGTTCCGTGTTTTCCGGCCCCGGTGCGGCTGTCGGCAAGGCTCCCCGATTCCTTTGGATCAGGAGTTCCCGTCTTGTCTTCCTCCGCGCTCGGCAACGAGCCAGAGCACATCACCACCCAGACCCTGACCCACCCATCACCTGGACCCTCGAAGATGACCATGGGGGCCTGGATCGCCCTCCGGGTGCTGCTGACCGCCGAGCTGATGAACATGCTCGACCAGTCGGTCGTCCTGACCGCGCTGCCGGCCATCCAGGAGTCGACCGGTGCCGGACCGGTCGCGGTGCAGTGGCTGACCACCGCCTATTCCCTGCCCATCGCCGTCGGACTGATCACCGGCGGACGGCTAGGTGACATCTACGGCCGCCGCAGGATCCTGCTCATCGGCACCGTCGTGTTCACCGCCGCCTCGCTGCTGTCCGGCCTGGCCATCGTCCTGATCCTCTTCCCGCTCACCGAGGGCCACGCCCAGGGGAGGCCGCCGTGGTGCTTCGTCATGCTCGCCGTCGGAGTCCTGGTCCTCGGTGTCTGCCTGCGCCACCAGCGGCGCAGGCAGGGCAACGCCCCGATGGTGACCCTGTCCCTCTTCCGGGTCAGGCAGTTCTCCGGGGGCATGGCCGCGGACCTGACGCACGGCCTGCTGTGCGGCCTGTTCTTCATGACCTGGACGCTGTACCTGCAGCGCGGACTGGGACTGAGCCCGCTGGAGGCGGCCGTGGCCTTCGTGCTGCTCTCCGTGGGAGAACTGGGCGGCGCGACCGTCGCGGCGAAGACCGCCGGACGTTTCGCCCGCCGTCTGCCGCAGGCCGGAGCCCTCATCGCGACCGCTGCGATGGTCACCTACGGGCTCCAGATCGGCAGCCACCAGGCCGACCTGACCCTGCTGGCGATGACCCCTCCGGTGGTGCTGATCGGCTTCGGCCTGGGCATGGTCTCCGGCCCGCTCGCCGATCTGTCGCTGGCCAGGGTCCCGCCCGAGGACGCAGGCTCGGCCTCGGGCTTGTTCAACACCGCCATTCACCTGGGCATCGCGCTGGGCACCGCGCTCACCTCCGTGGTGTTCTTCGCCGTCACCGGCGGCTCTCCCGACGGCGCGGTCAACCGCAACGCTTTCGTCGCCGTGCTGTGGTGGGTCGGCGGCCTCCTCGCCCTGATGTGGGCCCTGATGTTCTGCCTGCCCAAGCAGGCCGACAACCAGGCCGACTGAGCCACCCCCAGGTCCCGGCCGGCACGTCGGCCGGGACCTGGGCCCTCAGCCGTCCTCGACGTTCCCGCCCTCGGCGGCATCGGGATCGGGGAACGGGCGCAGCTGAACCTGGCAGACCCCGTGCCACCCGCATCACTGCGGATGCTGCCTGTTTCCCGGGACTCAGGGGTGCGGTACGACCGCGACCGGGGCCGTGGAGTGGTGGAGCACGGCGTGGGCGACCGGGCCGAGGTGGGTGCCGATGGCCGAGCGGCGGATCCGTCGGCCGACGACGACCAGCGAGGCGTCCGCCGAAGCCTCGATGAGATGTCCGGCGGCCTGCCCCACGGAGCATTCCTCTTCGACGCGAACCTGGGGGTACTTGCCGCGCCAAGGCCGCAGTGCGTCGCCGAGCGCGGTTGCCGTGCCGGCCGCCATGCCGTCCCGCACCTCGGGGGCGAACAGCGCCGGGTCGAAGGAGAAGGCGGGCGGCGTGTTCCAACTGTGGATCACACGCAGCGGGGCTCGCCGCGAGGACGCTGCGTCGAAGGCGTAGTCGAGGAGGTTATCGCACGGGCGGGAGAGGTCCAGCCCGAGCACAACCGGCCGGTAGGCGCCTTCCTGTGGCCCGTTGCCGACGGGTATCGGCAGATAGGCGGTGTCCGTCCAGGCGCCGGGCCGCACGACCACAACGGGGCGCTCGGCGTGGGCGAGTACGGCCTGGGACACGGATCCGACGAGGAAACCCGCCATCGCCGCCAGCCCGCGCGAGCCCAGTACCAAGAGTTCGGCCTCCTGCGCGGCAGCGGCCAGGACGGTCAGGGGCCGGCCGTCCACTTGCTCCGTGGTGATCTCCAGATCGGGGTGCCGCCCGGCCAACTCCTGCGCCACCTCCCGCGGAATGCGCTCGCCCCAGTACTGAGGGGACGGCGTGGCTGCGGTCTGCGACGCGTAGCCGTACGACGGGATCCACTCCTCCACCGCGTGCAGCAGCTTGAGCGGGAGCCGGCGACGCCGGGCCTCGCGGGCGGCCCACTCGGCGGCTGCCAGGGATGCGGGGGACCCGTCGAGGCCCGCGATGACCGTACGTGACATGGTGTCTCCTCCAGAAGCGTGAAGGGCAGGGCGACGACCGCCGTCGGCGGTGTGTGTCCCACCCTTCCGCGTCGGGCCGTATGGGGGGATGGTCCAGGTGGCCCGTTGGCCGGGCCGAACGGCCCTCTGTCGCCCGGCCTGCCGGAGCCCCTCACGCGAAGTCGCCGGCGCTCCCAAGAGGTAACGCGGGCAACGGCACTTGCGCGAACCGGGGCAGTCACTTGTGCGGGATGGCGGCCACGGCATCGGGGCCCGTGTTCTACGGTGCAGGGGAGATCAGGCCGTAGTGGCCGTCGTGCCTCTGGTAGAGGACGCATCCTCGTTTCGTGGCCGAGTCGACGAAGAACACGAAGGCGAGCCCCGCGATACGCATGCGGTCGACGGCCGCGTCGACGCCGCACTCAGGGGCGGCGGCCGAACTCACGCTCAACAGGGGACCGGCCTCGTACTGCTGACTGTCTCCGCCGGCAGAGGCCACGCGGTACCCGCCGGTCTGCCCCTGGCGGTAGACGACGCAATCGGCTCCCGATGTCATGTCGGTGAACAGCCAGAAGTCGTAGTCCATGGACTCCATGTCGATGACGGCGTCTTCGGGAGTCTGTCGTCCCAGGCCGAATGACTTCTGGCGCACGATCTGGGGTTCGTCAATCGGCGGCGGCTGGTGGTGGTCGGGACGGTGCTCCCGTCCGCCGTGCTGCCGGGGACTGGCGAGGCGCGCGGCCAGTCGCTCCTGCAGGAGATCGACCGCCTCGAACATGGTGTCCGCAGCACAGTGGGCACGCACCGGGCGGCCGTTCACGTTCACCACGGCCTGGGCGATGGCGGGACGGCTCGCCGATGGGTTGGCCGCCTGCGTGAGCTTGGCGCGGACGGCAAGGATCGGCGGCCCCACGTGTGCGATCGCTGCCAGCATCTTCGCTTGGACGTACTCGGACGCGCCCTCGGGCACTGGCCCTCGCTTGTTCACCAGGACGCCAACCCGTGGACGGGACTTGAGATGGCTCATGTGAATTCCTCCTCCGTCGGCATCAGCCTCGCTTCGGTCAACCTCCTCCGGCCAGTGCCAACCGGCCCGGCTTGGGGGCCGTCCGTACCCGGGCGCGAAACCGACAGGACCTGGCAGCCGGATCCAAGGTCTCCTTCGGTGCGCGGCCGTGCTGAACTCCGTTGCTGTGCAGGACGTTTGGCTACTTGGTGCGGGCCGTTCGCCCCCGGGGCACGCCGCTCTCCGAGCGGGGACATTGGCGATGGGCAGGCGCACGGCCTGCTGTGAGGAAAGGGTTCTACGTCATGGCTCTGCACCAGCACCGTCAGCCCGGGATGTCCCTCTCAGGGTGGCGAAAGGCCGCCTGGGCCACAACAACGTCCGACAGCACGCTTGATGAGCTCGCCGCACCCGTGGCCGTAGCGCGCATCGCGGCTACGACCCGCCTGCTGACCTCGTTCACGTTCCTCTGGGCCTTCGGTGACAAGGCGTTCGGCTGGGGGTACGCGACTCCGGCGGGCAAGGGGTGGATCGACGGCGGTTCTCCCACCAAGGGCTTCTTGAGCCATGTCGCCGCCGGGCCGTTGGAGGGCACCTTCCACGCCTGGGCCGGGGCGGCCTGGGCCGACTGGGCTTTCATGCTGGGGCTGCTCGGCATCGGCATCGCTCTGGCGAGCGGTGTCGCCCTGAGGGCCGCTGCTGTCGCGGGTACCGCGATGATGGCGCTCATGTGGGCTGCCGAGTGGCCTCCGGCCCGGCACCTTTCGGACGGCAGCCTCAGCATGTCGACGAACCCTCTGGTGGACTATCACGTCCTGTACGCGGCTGTCCTGGTGATGCTGGCGGTGATCGGAGCCGGGCGCTTCTGGGGGCTGGGCACCGCTTGGCGGAGCCTGCCCGTAGTCCGCCGCAACCGGTGGCTCCTGTAGCGGAAGCGTCGGTCCGGGGCCGAAGCTGCCCAGCACCTGCACCGCCCGCAAGGCCACTGGCTGGAACCGCGACAGGACCCCTCGTCCGGCGAGGCGGCCGCCGACCGAGCGGGCGTCGGGAAGGGAGGACCGGCCCTGGGGGAGGGACTGTTGGCCCCTGTATGTCAAGGCGTCAAGCGGCGAAGGTGAGTTCAGCGGCGCCGGTTCCCCCGGCCGGCGCCGCTCCCCTGCCGACCGACCCCGATGCTCCGGCATCAGTACGGAGGACAGACCTGTGAAGCGCACGCTCGTTGTCGGAGTGGATGGATCCCCTCAGAGCCGGGCCGCGGCGGACTGGGCCGCACGGGAGGCCGTACGGCGTGACTTGCCCTTGCACGTGGTCCACGCCTGGCTGTGGCAGCCGCTCGCAGCACCGATCGTCCAGGACCGCGACACCGAAGCCGGCCGGGCCGATGACCTCCTGAAGGAAGTCGAGGGCGAGCTCACCCACCGGTACCCGGGACTGGCCCTCACCGCGGAAGTGCTCTCGGACGTGCCGGTGCCGGCCCTCCTGCGCGCCGCCAAGGAAGCGGAGTTGCTGGTGCTCGGCACTCGCGGGCACGGAGCCCTGGTCGGGTTCCTGCTGGGCTCCTACGGTCGGCAGGTGATCGCCGCCGCAGAGTGCCCCGTCGTCTCCGTACGCTCCGCGCACGGCAGGCCGGTGGCCGCACCGGAGGAGGGGGAGGTCGTCGTCGGGCAGCAGGGCGGCGTTCAGGAGTCCGCCGAGGTACTGCGCGTCGCCTTCGAGGCCGCCGCGGCGAGGAAGGTACCGCTGCGTGCCGTCCGCGCCTGGAGCCTGCCCCCGGTCTACGGCTACAGCCCCGGGTCGATGTGGATCGCCGACCAGTTCGGCGGCCTGGAGCCGTACGAGAGGGCCGCGCTGGAGCAGGCGCTGGAGCCGTGGCGGCTGAAGTACCCGGAGGTCGAAGTCGTCGCGCACGTGGAGCAGGGCAGTGGCGGCCACGTGCTGCTGACCGCGGCGTCGGACGCGCAGCTGCTCGTCGTCGGCCGCCGGGTCCGCGAGTCGGCGCTGGGGGCGCACATCGGCTCCGTGGCTCATGCCGTCCTGCACCACGCGGTCTGTCCTGTCGCCGTGGTCCCGCACGCCTGACCCGGCCCGGGTCAGGAAGGGAGGCCGGGCACGCGACTGTACGGCGTGCCCGGCCCTCCCACGTGCCGGGCCGCCGGCTATTCGGCGGCCCGCGCGGGGTGCTGGCTCGGCGGGATCAGCGTGTGGCTGGCGATCACCGCTGCCTGGACGCGACGCTCCACGCCGAGCTTGGTGAGCAGCCGCGAGACGATGTTCTTGACGGTCTTCTCGGCGAGGTAGAGCCGGTTGCCGATCTCCCGGTTGGTGAGCCCTTCGCTGACCATGACGAGGATCTCCTTCTCCCGGTCGGTGAAGCCGGGCAGGCCCGGGACCTGGTCCTCCTTGGGCACGTCGCCGCGCATGCGAGCCATCAGCCGGGTCGTGGCTCCGGGATCGAGCATGGACTGGCCGGCCGCGACCGTACGGACGGCGGTGACCAGGTCGGTGCCGGTGATCTGCTTCAGCACGTAACCGGAGGCGCCCGCCATCACCGCGTCCAGCAGGGCTTCCTCGTCGTCGAAGGAGGTGAGCATCAGGCAGGCCAGTTCGGGCATCTTCGAGCGCAGCTCGCGGCACACGCTCACTCCGTCGCCGTCCTGGAGCCGTACGTCGAGGATGGCGACCTGGGGGCGCAGCGCGGGGATGCGGATCAGGGCCTGTTCCGCCGTGCCCGCCTCACCGATCACGTTCAGGTCGGGCTCCGCGTCCAGCAGGTCGTGCACCCCGCGGCGTACGACTTCGTGGTCGTCGAGGAGGAAGACCGTGATCGGCGGCTTGGTGGGGGAGGGGGCACCGCTGTCGGTCATGACGCAACTCCTTCGCCTGGGTTCGTGCGGGGCGCCCGAACTCCAGCATCCTGCCTGTCCCAGGGGCCGAACGGACAGGGCCGATAGGCCCTCATCCGGCGGCCTCCCCGAGTAGTGGGCCTTCGGGGAAAGGGACCTTCGGCCCTGGGTCGGGGGCATGTGGACCTTCCCGGCGCCTGTTCGCGTGCGGTGAGCTGGTGCCGCACGGGGAAAGGCGCGGCTCGTCCGCAGGGCCGCACGCAGCGTGGAGGTTCCATGACGACCACCTTGATCGACCTGAAGGCCGCGGTGAGGAACGAAGGCGACGTGCGCGTCACGTTGGCCGGAGAACTCGATTTCCATACGGCGGGGCTGGTGGAACCGCGCCTCACCGACCTCGCCGCATCCGGTCACCGCAGCCTCGTCCTGGACCTGTCCGGGATCTCCTTCTGTGACAGCTCGGGCATCGGCCTGTTCTTGCGTGTCGACCACCGCTGCCGCTGGGCCGGAACCCGGCTCCGGCTGTGCGGCGTGCCACCTCTGGTGGCCAAGTCGATGCGCGTCCTCGGTGCCGACCGGGTGTTGCGCATCGTGGCGGCCTGAGCGCGGTGGCATCCGAGACTGGTGCCCTGGTCGGGACCATTTGGCCCTGGTTCCCGTGGTGATCGCGAGGGAGGCTGGTGACGCGGAAGCCGCGAACGATCGATACCGGATGAAGGTGCGGATCATGGACCAGGACGGCATAGGACGCGTCGGCGGTCGCACGGGCGATACGACGACCGGCCGGCGCATGCGGGAGCTGGACAGGGCCGAGGCGCTCAGGCTTCTGGGGACGGTGTCCCTGGGGCGCATCGTCTTCACGCAGTCCGCGCTGCCCGCCGTCCGCCCGGTCAACCACCTGGTCGAAGGCGAGGACGTCATCGTGCGGATCCACGACGACGGGGCGCTCGCCTCCCTCGTTGCCCCGGCCGATACCCCCGGTGTGGTTGTCGCCTACGAAGCGGACGCCATCGATCCCGTCACCCACCTCGGCTGGAGCGTCGTTGTCACCGGATACGCGTGCCCGGTGGCCGACGCCGACGAGGCGGCACGGTTCGCGGCTCTGCTGCGTCCCTGGGTGGGAGACTCCATGACCGGAGCCCTGCGGATCCGCCCCGACCTCGTCACCGGGTTCCGGCTGGAGGCGGAGCGGACGCTGCCCGAGTCGGCTGTCCTGGGCTGATCGCGTCGAGGCCGTCAGCTCCCGGTGGGGAGCGGCGCCCGCCAGACGAGCCGGCTGCCCCCCTCGTCGGGGGTGTCTACTGTGAAGGATCCGCCCAGGCTCTGTGCCCGGTCGTCGAGGTTGCGCAGACCGCTTCGGCGGCCCTGGGCCGGGATGCCGCGGCCGTTGTCGGAGACCGTCAGCACGATCTCGCCCGGTTCGGCCTTGAGGGCCACGGCGACCCTGGTCGCCCCCGCGTGGCGCGCGGCGTTGCTCAGGAGCTCGCTCAGCGCCGCCATGGCGTGGTCGGCGACCTCGGACGGGACGTCCGTATCGAGCAGGCCCTCCATGCTCAGACGCGGTGGATGGCCGAGGGTGGTGGCCGCTTCGCCGACGGCCCGGGCCGCGCGGGCCCGCAGACCCGGTCCGCTCTCGCGGTCCTTGGTGCGCAGACCGAAGATCGTCGAGCGAATGATCTTGATGGTTTCGTCCAGATCCTCGACGGCGCGGCTGACGCGCTCGGCGGCCCCTTCGTGCTCGACGAGCCGTGCGGCGCTCTGCAGGGTCATGCCGGTGGCGAAGAGCCGCTGGATGGCCAGGTCGTGCAGGTCCCGTGCGATCCGGTCTCGCTCCTCCAGCAGTGCTATCTGTTCCGCGTCCCGGCGCCGCTCCGCCAGCTCCAAGGCGATCGCTGCCTGACCCGCGAACGCGACGAGCGGCTCGAGCTCGTTCTCGCCGAAGGCGGGCTCTCCGGCCGCGCGCGCGAGCAGCAGTACGCCCCTGCTCTCCCGGCCGGCGGTGCCCAGCGGGACCGCGACGGCGGGACCCAGCCCGCCCTGTGTCTGCGCGTCGGCCGGGTAGCGGTCGTCGTCCGAGGCGTGGAGGACCGTGACGGGTTGCCCGGTCCGGTGCGCGGTCCCAGAGAGGGTTCCCGCGTAGGGGACGACGAGCCCCTGCCTGGCCTTGCTGTCCGCACCGGCCGCGAACTCCACGAACAACCCCTCCGCGCCGGGCACCGGCATGGAGATGTCCGCGATCCGGGCCCCCGTGATCTCCTGGGCCCGCTGCGCGATGAGCTCCAGCACCGCCGGACGGGGACTGCCCGACAGCAGGCTCTCGGTGATCTCCGCATTGGCCTTGAGCCACAGCTGCTGGCGCTGGGACCCCTCGTAGAGCCGGGCGTTGTCGATCGCCACGCCCGCCGCCACCGAGAGGGTGGAGATCACCGTCTCGTCCTCGGTGTCGAAATCGACCCCGCCCCGCTTGTCGGTCAGGTAGAGATTCCCGAACACCTCGTCCCGCACCCGGATCGGTACGCCGAGGAACGTGCGCATGGGCGGGTGGTGCGGGGGAAACCCGTACGAGGAGGAGTGGGCGCCGAGATCGGTGAGACGCAGGGGCTCCGGGTGGTGGATGACCTCCCCGAGCAGGCCGTGACCGGCCGGCAGGGGACCGATTTCGGCGATGGCCTCCTCGTCGAGCCCCACGGTCAGGAACTGCGACAGGGTGCGGCCGTCGGGGCCGATGACCCCGAGCGCCCCGTAGTCGGCGTCGACGAGCAGGGCCGCGGCCTCCACGATCCGCCGCAGCACCTGGGCCAGATCCAGTTCCCGGCCCACCGAGACGACGGCCTCCAGCAGGCTGTGCACCCGGTCCCGGGTGCCGCGCACGGCGTCGATGCGTACTTGGAGCTCGTCGAGCAGCTCGTCCAGCCGCATCCGAGGCACTTGCGTCGACGGATCCCCCACACTCACGTGATTCCCCTTCGCCGCCCGCCCCGTCCGGAGCCAGCGTATCGGCACGGCCGGGCCCGATGGGGCATCCACCTGCGGTCACTGCGGACGGGGAGCGCACGCCCGGTGAGAGCTGACGGTGAGAGCCGTGCAGTCGCCTCGACACACCTGTGCGAAGCGCGACGCATCCTTGCGCGGAGGCGCGTGCCGTGACCGACTTGACCGCACCACTGGACGGCGAGAGAGACGGACACGGCGATGGGTCTCAAGAAGGCACCCTACGAGAGAGAGCTGCTGCGGCTCCAGACCGAGCTGGTCAAGCTCCAGGAGTGGACGCGCGCGGAAGGCGCCCGCCTGGTCATCGTCTTCGAGGGACGTGACGCCGCGGGCAAGGGAGGAACGATCAAGCGCGTCGCCGAGCACTTGAACCCCCGCGTCGCGCGCATCGCGGCCCTGCCCACGCCGACGGAGCGGGAGCGTTCGCAGTGGTACTTCCAGCGGTACGTCGAGCATCTGCCCGCCGCCGGCGAGATCGTCCTCTTCGACCGCAGCTGGTACAACCGCGCCGGAGTGGAGCACGTCATGGGGTTCTGCACGCCCGCCGAGCACCAGCGCTTCCTGCGCCAGTGCCCGGTGTTCGAACGGATGCTGGCCGAGGACGGGATCCTGCTCCGCAAGTACTGGTTCTCCGTCAGCGACGCGGTGCAGGAGGAGCGGTTCCGGCGCCGCGCGGAGGACCCGCTGCGCCGGTGGAAACTCTCCCCGATGGACCTGGAGTCCCTCACCCGCTGGGAGGCGTACTCGAGGGCCAAGGACGAGATGCTCGTCCACACGGACACGACCGACGCCCCGTGGTACGTGGTCGAGAGCGACGACAAGCGCAGCGCACGGCTCAACATGATGGCCCACCTGCTGGCCTCGGTTCCCTACGAGGACGTGGCCGTACCGTCGCTGACCTTGCCACCGAGGCCGCCGTCCACGGGCTACGAGCGTCCGTCCAAGGAGCTGCAGACCGCCGTACCCGACCACGCGGCCACCCTCGGGAAGGACTGAACCGCGCCGGAGACCGGAGCGCAATGCCGAGCGGATCGTCAGAAGGAGCGCGATGTCCGCAACTGGAAGGCCGGCCCCGGTACCCGCGGGTCTCCGGGGGTACCGCCGCTCCTGGCTCGGGCGGGACGCGTTGGCGGGTGTCACCGTCGCCGCCTACCTGGTGCCGCAGGTCATGGCGTACGCGGGTGTGGCCGGGCTGCCGCCGGTCGCCGGGCTCTGGGCGGTCCTGCCGGCCATGGTCCTCTACGCGCTGATCGGTTCTTCGCGGCTGCTGTCGGTCGGGCCCGAGTCGACCACGGCGCTGATGACCGCCGTTGCCGTGGGACCGCTCGCCGCCGGCGATCCGGGCCGGTACGCGGTGCTCGCAGCGGCCCTCGCCGTGGTCGTCGGCCTGGTCTCGTTGGCCGCTTGGGCCGTACGGCTCGGGTTCCTCGCCGACCTGCTCTCTCGGCCCGTGCTCGTCGGCTACCTCGCCGGCGTCGCACTGATCATGATCATTGATCAGCTGCCCCGACTCACCGGAGTGCGCACGACCAGTTCGGGCTCCTTCCCGCAGCTGTACTCCTTCGTCCTGCACGTCCCGGACGTCGACTGGCCGACCGTCGGGGTGGCCGGTGCTGCTCTCGCGCTGCTCCTGGTGGCGCCGAAGCACTGGCGCACGGTGCCGCGCCCCTTGGTGGCCCTCGTCCTCGCCACGTCAGTCGTGGCGGCATTCGGGCTGGACGACCGGTACGGGATTTCCGTGATCGGATCCGTGCCCTCCGGCCTGCCGGTGCCCTCGCTGCCACCGCTCGGCGACCTGCCCCGGCTGCTCGTCCCGGCGCTGGGTGTGCTGCTCGTCGGCTACTCGGACGTGATCCTGACCGCCCGAGCCTTCGCCGATCGCGGCGATCCGGTCCCGCTGGACCCCAACCGTGAACTCCTGGCCCTGGGGGCGGCGAACCTGGGGGCGGGTGTCCTGCACGGGTTCCCGGTCAGCAGCAGCGCGAGCCGCACCGCCCTGGCGCAGTCGTCGAAGGCGCGGAGCCAGGCGTACTCATTGTTCGCCGCGGTCGCCGTCCTGATGGTCCTGCTCTTCCTGGGCCCCCTGCTGGCCCACACGCCGAGCGCCGTCCTCGGCGCCATCGTCGTCTACGCCGCCGTCCGCCTGGTCGAGGTGGCCGAATTCCGGCGCCTCGCCGCCTTCCGGCGCCGCGAACTCCTTCTGGCCCTGGGCTGTCTCCTGGGCGTCCTGGCGCTCGACATCCTGTACGGCGTTCTCGTCGCCGTGGCCCTGTCGGTCATCGAGCTCCTCGCTCGAGTGGCCCGTCCACATGACGCGGTGGAAGGCCTGGTACCAGGGCTCGCCGGCATGCATGACGTGGACGACTACCCGACGGCGCAGACCGTTCCCGGTTTGGTCATCTACCGGTACGACTCACCACTGTTCTTCGCCAACGCGGAGACTTCCGCCGACGCGCCCTGGCGGCGGTCGACGAACAGAGCCGTCCGGTCCGCTGGTTCGTCCTCAACGCGGAGGCGAACGTCGAAGTGGACATCACGGCCCTTGACGCCGTCGATGGACTCCGTCGGGAACTCGTGCACCGCGGCATCGTCTTCGCGCTGGCCCGCGTCAAGCAGGAACTCCGTGAAGACCTCGATGCGTTCGGCCTGACGGCCTCGGTGGGGGCCGAACAGATCTACCCGACCCTGCCCACGGCCCTGGAGGCCTACCGGGCATGGAGCCGGGAGAAGGGGCTCGCGGAAGAATGAGCAGGAACTACCGGTCCACGTCCGCCCCGCCGTGCACGTGACGCAGTACCTTCCGGGCACCGATCCAGCTGCGGCACGCGACGAGGCCCACGTCGTTGCCCGCGATGCACCCGCAGGGCATCCGGCTCGCCGCCTGCGGTGCGTACGCCCTCCCGGCAGCCGCCGTGGACAGCCTGCGCTCCGTTGGAAGTGATGGCGCCGACGGCCAGCAAGCCCGTCATGTCATTCACCGACTTTCGTGTCATGCCCGGATCCGCATCTCCGTGCTCGCCCCGACTGTCCCGGATACCGGGAGTGGTCGAGCAGGTACCCAACGTCCCTTCGCAGAGTCCAATGGCCCCTCCGCTGGTGGCCGCGCGCTCGGCCAGGGCACAGGCAGAGGGCCCGTCCGGCCCCACGAAGGGCCGTCCGGCCCCTCTCGGAACCGGTGCGGGACAAGCCAGTGTGAGAGATGAGCGAGATATCGCCGAGGAGGCTGGTGGCAGTCATGGGTTCCTATGTGTACGACTTCGCCGAGGGTGGCCGGGACATGGCCGATCTGCTCGGAGGCAAGGGCGCGAACCTCGCGGAGATGGCGCGCATGGGCCTGCCCGTGCCGCCTGGTTTCACCATCACGACGGAGGCCTGCCGCGTCTTCCTGGCTACAGGTGAGCTGCCCGCGGGCCTGGACCGCGAGGTCGTCGAGCACCTGGCGGCGCTCGAGCGGGCTGCCGGCAAACGGTTGGGACAGGTGGACGACCCGCTGCTCCTCTCGGTCAGGTCGGGGGCGCGGTTCTCCATGCCGGGCATGATGGAGACCATCCTGGACATCGGTCTGAACGACCTCTCGGTGCTCGGCCTGGCCAAGATTCCCGACCGGGAGCGGTTCGCGTGGGATTCCTATCGCCGCCTCGTGCAGATGTTCGGGAGCACGGTCATGGGTGTCGACGGCTCGCTCTTCGAAGACGTGCTCCGCCGGGTCAAGGACCAGCACCGCGTCGAGGACGACTCCCACCTGGATGTCTGCGACCTCATGCGGATCGTCGAAATGTTCAAGGACCTCATCCTCGAACGTACGGGTAGTGCGTTTCCGCAAGACCCGACCGAGCAGCTGCGGCAGGCGATCCTCGCCGTCTTCGCGTCGTGGAACGGTGAGCGCGCCCGCCTCTACCGTCGCCGCGAGCACATTCCGGACGGCCTCGGGACAGCGGTCAACATCCAGTGCATGGTCTTCGGGAACCTCGGCTCCGATTCCGGCAGTGGCGTCGCGTTCACGCGCGACCCGGCCACCGGGCGCCCCGGCTTGTACGGGGACTACCTTCCCAATGCCCAGGGCGAGGACGTCGTCTCCGGTGTCCGCGACGCCGTACCGCTGCAGGAGCTGGCCACGCTCGACCCGGTCTCGTTCGCCCGGTTGCGCGGCTACATGGGGCAGCTCGAAACGCACTACCGAGACTTGTGCGACATCGAGTTCACGATCGAGCACGGCGTCCTGTGGATGCTGCAGACCCGAGTCGGGAAGCGCACCGCGCAGGCGGCCTTCAGCATCGCTTCGCAACTGGCCGACGAAGGCCTCATCTCCACTGACGAAGCGCTTGCCCGCGTCGACGGCGACATGCTGGCGCGGCTGATGTTCCCCCGGTTCGACACAGGCGTCGCGGCTCCCGTGCTCACACGCGGCATCCCGGCCTCGCCGGGTGCGGCCGTGGGCGTGGTCGTCTTCGACTCCGGGGAGGCGGTTCGTCGGGCCGCCGCCGGAGAGGAAGTCGTGCTCGTACGGCAGGAGACCACGCCCGACGACCTCCCGGGCATGATCGCGGCCCAGGCGGTGCTCACGAGCCGGGGCGGCAAGACCAGCCATGCGGCGGTGGTGGCGCGCGGTATGGGCAAGGTCTGCGTCTGCGGCGCCGACGCGCTCGCCATCGACCTGGGGGCACGCCGATTCTCCGTCGGCGATGTCGTCGTCTCCGAGGGCGAGACCATCTCCGTGGACGGCTTCGAAGGCTTCGTCAGACTCGGCGCGGTACCGCTGGTCGACTCCGCGGTCATGAGCTACTTCGAGGCGGGCTCACCCGCACCGGACGCCGCCGTGCAGGAGGGCGTACCCGAGGTGCACCGCCTCATGGAGCACGCCGATGCCACCCGACGCCTGGGGGTACGGGCGAACGCCGACACACCGCAGGACGCGGCCCGAGCACGCCGGTTCGGCGCAGAGGGCATCGGGCTGTGCCGTACGGAACACATGTTCCTCGGGGCCCGCCGTCCACTGGTGGAAGCCATGATCCTCGCGCCCACGGAGAACGACCGCGAGGTCGCGCTGGCCGCGCTCCTGCCCTTGCAGCGCGAGGACTTCACCGGAATCCTCGCCGCCATGGACGGCCTGCCCGTGACCATCCGGCTCCTCGACCCGCCCCTGCACGAGTTCCTGCCCGACCGGACGGACCTGGCCGTACGCCTTGCCCGGGACGAAGCATTGGGCCGGACACAGGATCCTCGCGACACCGAGCTGTTGGCCGCAGTCACGCGCATGCACGAGGAGAACCCGATGCTCGGCCTGCGGGGCGTCCGACTGGGTCTCGTGAAACGGGGCCTGGTGGCCATGCAGGTGCGTGCCATCGCAGAGGCCGTCGTTGCCCGCAAGCGGGCGGGAGGTGATCCGCGTGCCGAGATCATGGTCCCGCTCGTGGGCGCGGTCGAGGAGCTTCACCTCGTCCGGCAAGAGGTGGAGGAGGTGCTGTCCACGGTCGCGCGCGAGACGGGAGTCCCGGTGACCTGTCCGATCGGAACCATGATCGAGTTGCCCAGAGCAGCCCTGACCGCCGGCCGTATCGCGAGCCGGGCGGAGTTCTTCTCCTTCGGAACGAACGACCTGACGCAGACCACATGGGGCTTCTCCCGCGACGACGTCGAGGCGGAGTTCTTCGCTGCCTACCTCGACAAGGGAATCTTCGAGACCTCCCCGTTCGAGACGATCGACCGGGAAGGAGTCGGACGCCTGGTGGAGATCGCGGTCCGTGAAGGGCGTGCGGCCCGACCCGACCTCAATATCGGCGTGTGCGGGGAACACGGCGGTGACCCCTCCTCCGTGCACTTCTTCCACGAGGCCGGACTCGACTACGTGTCCTGCTCGCCGTTCCGCGTCCCCGTCGCCCGCCTGGAGGCCGGCCGTGCGGCCCTGTCGGCACGGTCTGCGGACGCGACGAAGTGACACGCTCACCGACCCTGCCGGGGCCGGTGCGAGCGGGCGGAGGGCTCCAAGGAGGTGAAGCGCGCGAGTGGGCCGTCCGCTACGCGCTGCTCTCACACAGGCGGAAGACGGTGACCAGGTCGGGCTTGCTCAAAGGGACGTCGGCCCAGGGGCATGGGCTCGCAGTACCGCGAGCCGCCGGCGGTATTCCTCGTCGTCGATCTCGCCTCTGGCGAATCGCTCCGCGAGAAGCTTCTCGGCCCCCTTGTCGGGGGTCGGGTGCGGCGCGGGCACTGTGGGCCCGTCCGCACCGTCCCGTCTGAGGGCGCGGACCACGAGGATGGCCGCGGCGACGATCAGGGTCCAGATGATCAGTGTGGTGAGGGACATGGCGAACCATCCCCAGGCCCCCATGCCATGGCCATTCCAGTACATTGCGCACCTACCAGGTGGACGGGGTCGACGGTCGCGAGCCGGCCATCTGCTGCCAGGATCTCCGGCTGCACCGAGCCCCGGCATGGGCCGGTCGGCCCACAGTCGGGGCCACAGGGCCCATGCCCGGGACCGGCGGGACCACCAAGACTGAAGACGGACTCGAACAGGAGGCCGTTCATGACCACCCCGTCACCCACCCACCCGCTCCGCCGTCATCGATAGCCTCGGTGCCGGTCAGCTGGTGGGCTGCTCGTGGCTCTTCAAGCCCTAGTCCTGGCGCCTTGGCGCCGAGGTGATGACGCCCGTAGGCGCGTACGAGTTCGACGCGGCTAGCGTGCGGGCGCTGATGGACGCCGACACGGCCTTCGGCTCTGCCGACAGGCCCTAGGTCGGGTAGGTCCTGGCCAACCGGCTGCAGGCCGCCCGAGTGCGCCTTCTCGACCTGTACGCGCCTTACGGCAGCGGCAGCTTCCTCTGATCGTCCGTATGCCGAAGGAGCCGGTCATGCCCGCATCCCGCTACACCGTCAGTGACGTCATGACGCACACCGCCATCGCCATCGGCCGTGGGGCGTCCTACAAGGAGATCGTCGAGCTGATGCACCAGTGGAAGGTCAGCGCGGTCCCCGTCCTGGAAGGCGAAGGCCGGGTCGTCGGCGTGGTCTCCGAGGCGGACCTGCTGCCGAAGGAAGAGTTCCGGCGTACGGACCCCGCGCTGCCCGAGCAGCTGGAGGAAGCGTCGAAGGCCGGGGCGGTGCTGGCCGCGGAGCTCATGTCGAGCCCGGCGATCACCGTCCACCCCGACGCGCCCGTCGCCGAAGCCGCCCGGATCATGGCCCGCAGGCACGTCAAGCGCCTGCCCGTCGTGAACGCGCTCGGCATGCTGGAAGGCGTGGTCAGCCGCAGCGACCTCCTCAAGGTGTTCCTGCGGCCCGACGAGGAGCTCGAGGAGGAGATCCGCCAGGCCGTGCTCACCGAACTGGCACCCGGTGTGACCTTGGACTTCGCCGTACGGGACGGCGTCGTCACCCTGCGCGGCCCGCTGCGGGACCGGGCCTTGGTCCCCCTGTTCGCACGGGCGATCCGCGCGGTCGAAGGTGTCGTGGACGTCCGTATGGAGCAGGACGGCACCATCGCTGCCTAGCTCCGGTTCTCGTCGGCCACAGGGTGCGTTGCGCGTCTTCCTGCGACAATTCGGATGGAAACGCACAGCGCGTGGGCCGAGTCAGGGGCGATCATGTCCGAGGATCCGAACGCCTCCGCAGAGGCGCCGATCAAGGTGTTCCTCCTCGATGACCACGAGGTGGTCCGGCGTGGGCTGCACGACCTCCTGGATGCAGAGCCGGACATCACCGTCGTGGGTGAAGCCGGTACGGCCGAGCAGGCGCTGACCCGCGGGCCGGCGCTCCGTCCGGATGTCGCCGTACTCGATGTGAGGCTGCCCGACAGCGACGGCATCACCGTCTGCCGCGAGCTGCGCTCCCGCATGCCGGGGCTGGCCTGTCTGATGCTGACCTCGTTCGACGACGAGGACGCCTTGCTGGACGCGATCATGGCGGGGGCCGCCGGGTACGTGCTGAAGCAGATCAAGGGTGCTGACCTGGTCTCGGCCGTACGCACGGTCGCCACCGGCCAGTCCATGCTGGACCCCGCGACCACCGCCCGTCTGATGCACTCCCTGCGCGACCCGGAACCGGCGAAGACACCGGAGGACGCCCGCCTGGCAGCTCTGTCCGAACGGGAGCGGGCTGTGCTGGAGCTCATCGGCGAGGGCCTCACCAACCGGCAGATCGCCAAGCGGCTCTACCTGTCCGAGAAGACGGTCAAGAACCACATCTCGCGGTTGCTGGGCAAGCTCGGCGTGGAGCGGCGGGTCCAGGCGGCTGTGATCGCCGCCCAGGTCCACGAGCACGAGGCCGGAACGGTGAAGCGGTAGCAACGTCTGGTGACGGTCACCGCGCGGGCGGGACCAGAGGTACCTGCCACTCCAGGCTAGTGCCCCGCTCCCCGTTTCCCGGCGCGGCAATCTCCATCTGGCCGCTGAGCCTTTCGGCACGCTCCGCCAGGTTCCGCAGTCCGCTGCGCCGAC
Organism: Streptomyces stoeckheimensis; assembly: GCF_045822005.1. Taxonomy (NCBI): domain Bacteria; kingdom Bacillati; phylum Actinomycetota; class Actinomycetes; order Kitasatosporales; family Streptomycetaceae; genus Streptomyces; species Streptomyces stoeckheimensis. The sequence continues at coordinate 8,133,875 of NZ_CP169550.1, forward strand.
CGCCGGCGGGCAGGCCCACTCCGTTGTCGGTCACCGTGATCGTCAGCTTCCCGTCGGCCGCGACGATCGAGACCTCCACCCGCGTGGCCCCGGCATGGCGGGCGACGTTGGTGAGAGCTTCCCCCACCACGGCGATGACCTCGTCGGCGACGGCGGACGGTACGTCGGTGTCGATCAGTCCTTCCATCCGCAGGGCAGGGGCGAAGCCTAGGGCTGCGGCCGCCTCGTCCAGGGCCTTGACGGCGCGGGAGCGCAGCTTGGAGGCCGCACCGGGGGTTTCGTGCTCGCGGAGTCCGAAGATGGTCGATCGGATGATCTTGATGGTGGCGTCGAGGTCGTCCACGGCGCGCGCGATGCGTTCCGATGCCTGGGGATGGTCAATGAACCGCTGGGCGCTCTGGAGGGTCATGCCAGTGGCGAAGAGGCGCTGGATGGCCAGGTCGTGCAGGTCGCGGGCGATGCGGTCGTGGTCCTCCAAGAGGCTCATCTGCTCGGTGTCGCGGCGCCGGTCGGCGAGCTCCAGGGCGAGGGCGGCCTGGCTCGCGAACCCCGGAAGTGGGGCGACCTCCGTGGTGGCGAACACGGGGCGACCGTGCCGCCGGGCCAGCATGAGGACGCCGCTCAGGCTTTCCTTGGTGCCGACGGTGACGGCGACCGCCGGGCCGAAGCCCGTCCACCGCTCGGGGTGCACGGTGACGTGTTCGTCGGTCGCCACGTCGGGGACCGTGATGAGGCCGTTGTGGGCCAGTGCGGCCTCGGCGAGGGTTCCCTGGGTACTGGGCAGGACGATCCCGCGGTGTGCCTCGGCACCCTCCCCGAGGGCGAGGGAGCCTCGCAGTTCACCGGCGGAGCCGAGAAGGTAGAAGACGCCCATGTCGGCGCGGGTGATGTCCTTGGCCTGCTCCAGCATGCCCTCGAGGACTTCGTTCTCGGGCGCTCCGGAGAGCAGGGCGCTGGTGATGTCGGAGCTGGCCTCCAGCCAGCGCTCGCGCAGCCGGACCTCCTCGAAGAGCCGGGCGTTCTCGATGGCGATGCCGGCCGCGACGGCGAGGGTGGACAGGACCGCTTCGTCCTCGGCGTCGAAGTCGGCTCCGCCGCGCTTCTCGGTCAGATAGAGGTTGCCGAAGACCTCCTCGCGGACCCGGATCGGGACACCGAGGAACGAGTGCATCGGCGGGTGGTGGTCGGGGAACCCGTACGAGGCCGGGTGCTCGGACAGCTCCGACAGCCGCAGTGGTTCGGGGTGGCGGATCAGCTCGCCGAGGATGCCGTGGCCGGAGGGCAGGTCTCCGATCTGTGCGCGGAGGGCGTCGCTGATGCCGACGGGAAGGAACTCGGCCAGTTTCTTGTCGTTCCCGATGACTCCGAGGGCCCCGTATTCGGCGTCCACGAGCACTACGGCGGCCTCGACGATGCCTTGCAGGACCTGCGGCAAGTCGAGTTCCCGGCCCACGGACATGACGGCTTCGAGTAGACCGTTCAGCCGGTCCCGCGTGCCTCTGACCTCGTCGATCCGTACCTGGAGTTCATCCAGCAGTTCGTCGAGCCGCAGTCGAGGAACACCGCTCCGGGTGGGCTGTTCCCCTGTGCTCATGCCCGCCTCCGGCAGGAAGGGATGGCGAGACGGCCATCCGTTCCACGGTATCTCCGGTCGGGGCGCCCGGCCCTTCCACTCAACGGGAGGCCGCTGCCCCTTCCGGCTTCTCCTCGTGTCGCGGCGTACCGGTTTCGTCGTGCAGGTGGCGGACGTGGGCGTCCGGGCCGGGGAAGATCACGGTGGTACGGCCGGTGTCGGACCAGCGCACGTCGTACGGCGGGGTGCCGTCCTCGTGGTGCAGGGCGATGACTTCGCCGTCACGGCCTGTCGTTCCGGCGGTGGGGCCGCCCACGATGATCTGGTCGCCGACCTCGGCGTGGATCCCGTCTTCGTGGGCAAGCGGATTCGCGTTCATGATCATGCCTTTCTGTGGAATGCGCCGCGCAGGAGCCGGGCGGCGGCGAATGCCGCGAGGGCTGCCGCGGCGGCGAGCCCTATGCCGGCCCGGCCCACCGGTTGGGCGTCCAGCAGCGACTGCAGAGCGGGAAGGTGCAGGGCAGCCATCGCAAGGAGGGCGGAGGCCGCCACAGCGGCTGGGAGGGAGAGGTTCTGGGTGGTGAGCAGCCGGGCCCTCAGTCCCAGGGCCACGCCCAGCTGGGCTCCGAGCAGGGACAGGAAGAGCACGCTCTGCCAGGGCAGGCCCATGGAGCGCGCGCCGATGCCGGCGATCAAGCTGAAAGCCGTCACGGCCGCAGCGAGGATGAGGAGGCGTTGCCACACGCCTGCGGCCAGGATGTGCTGTCCGGGCGGCCGGGGTGGGCGCCGCATGGCCTCTGGCGAGGCCGGTTCGGCCCCCATGGCCACGCCGGTCAGGCCGTGGGTGAGGAGGTTGATCCACAGGATCTGGCCCGCCCAAGAGGGAGGGCAAGGCCGAGCAAGGGGCCTGCCAGCCAAAGTGGTGGCGGCGGTCGCTTTCGGCGGATCGCTGATGGCGATCAGGCCGAGAAGGCTCAGTCCGTTTTCCGCCTCGGCGGCGGGCAGACTCCACTGGAGCCGTTCGGCGCCTGCCACCGCCAGGACTCTGAATCCGTGCACGGCCAGCTGGGCAGCTTGCAGGCGAGCCTGGTCCAGGACCTCGGGCGGCTCGGAGAGCACCATGGGAGCCAGGACGCTCTCCGGCGCCCCCTTGAGGCAGACCAGGACGTTGCCGTCGGGGCAGGTGGTGCAGGGTGGTCATCCGCTTACGCGAACTGTCGAACGGTGCTTCTCCGATCCGGGGGCAGTCCCGGTGCAGCTCGGCGGGGTCGGGGCAGCCTGCCTTGGCAGCGGCGGCCAGCAGTGCGGCCTCCATGGGGTCGCCCACGGCCGTCCATGCTGCGGAGTCGCTCCGGGGCGGTTTCAGACTTGCGTCGTTGCACAGGGCTGCCGTGGTGAGCAGTTCCTGCACGGGGCGGAGCTGCTCGGGCGTCAGGGAGCGTCCGGCCCGGGTCAGGTCTCCTTGAGGTTCGTATCCGCTGCCGGACACGTCCGCGGCTCCGGACGGCGTCCACAGGTGCTGGACGACCACGCGGCCCTCGGTGAGGGTGCCGGTCTTGTCCGTGGCCAGCACGCTCACCGAGCCCAGTGTCTCCACGGCCGGCAGGCGCCGGACCAGGGCGCCGCGGGCCGCCATACGGCGGGCTCCGAGGGCGAGGGCGAGGGTGACCACGGCGGGCAGGGACTCGGGCACCGCGGCGACGGCCAGGCTGATGGCGGTGACCGCAATCGTGCTCACGCCGAGGCCGCGTAGGAGGCCCAGGGCGAAGAACAGCACGCACAGGGCGAGGGTGACGGCGGCAAGGACGCGGCCGAGGGAGGCGAGGCGGCGCTGGAGCGGTGTCGGCTCGTGGTCCCCGTCGAGGAGGGCTGCGATCCGGCCGAGGGCGCTGGCGGATCCGGTGGCCGTGGCCGTCGCCACACCCCGCCCGCGCACCACGACGGTGCCGGCGCTGACCACGTCACCCGTGGATTTGGCGACGGGTTCGGATTCGCCGGTGAGCATCGACTCGTCCATCAGGAGAGCGGATGCCTCGGTGAGATCGGCGTCCGCGGCGACGATGTCACCCTCGCCCAGCAGCAGGCTGTCACCCGGCACCACGAGCGCTGCCGACACTTCGTAGGCGGCCCCGTCGCGCAGCACCCGGGCGTGCGGGGCAGAGAGAGCGGAGAGCGCGGCGACCGCGCGGTCCGCCCGGACCTCCTGGGCCACTCCCACGGTCGTGTTGAAGACGACCACCAGGCCGATGACGACGGCGTCCGGGTGGTCGCCGATCGCGATGGTCAGGAGTGCGGCACCGAGCAGCACCATGATCAGCGGATCACGCAGCTGCGCCAGTACCCGGCGGCGGAGGAGGTGTGGGTCGCGGAGGTGCAACCTCGTTGCGTCCGTAGCGGGCCAGCCGGCGTTCGGCCTCGGCCCGTGTCAGCCCTGTCGGGGCCGAGGAGGCGACGGACGGCGTTTCGATCGCGCGGCTGGTCACGGCGGGCTCAGCCGGTGGGGACGGTGATCACGGGGCAGTGCGCGCGGTGCAGGAGGCCGTGGACGACGGATCCGATGCGCATGCCGGTGTATCCGCCGCGGCCGCGGCGGCCCACGACGACGGCCAGGGCGTGCTCGGCGGCCCGGGCGAGTTCCTCGACGGGGTGGCCGGTGAGGACTTCGTGCGTCACGTGCACGTCCGGGTACTTGTCCGACAGGCCGGCGGTGGCCTCGGAGAGCAGGGTGCGCCGGGCGTGCAGTGCCACCTCTTCGTCGTTCAGCATGATGAGCGGCGGCTGCCATACGCAGACGACCCGCAGCGCCGCCCCCCGGAGGTCGGCCTCGTCGAAGGCGAAGTCCAGCGCGGCAGTGGCGGACGCGCTGCCGTCGATACCGGCGACGACGTAGGGCGGCTGCTGGCTGATGTGTTCGGCGTCGCCCACGACGACGACCGGGCAATGGGCCTGGGCGGTGACGGGGACCACGAGCGAGCCGGCGCTGAAGAACTCGGCGGTGCGGCTCAGGTGCCGGGAGCCGAGGACGATCATGCGTGCGTCTCGCGCCGCGCCGCCCAGGACGGGGACGGGGAAGCCGCCGAGCAGATCGCCGGTGACGGCCACCTCGGGGTGGCGGGCACGCACCCAGTTGCACGCTTGGCCGAGCCTGTCGGATGCGGCCTGCCGCAGGGCCGTCTGACCGGGGTCGTCGTCGACGTGATGGGTGTCGTGCTGGGGCGGTACCGCGAGCACCAGGCGCAGCGGGAGCCGGCGCCGTTGTGCCTCGTCGGCGGCCCAGGCGAGGGAAAGGTGCCAGTCCCTGTCCGGGTCGATGCCCACGACGATGTCATGGCTTCCTGTCGGGTGGATGGTCATGACCGGCTCCCGAAGTCGCTGCCGGTCCGGGGGATGAGGAGGACGGGGCAGTGGGCGTGGTGCAGCAGGCTGTGCGTGGCCTTGCCCAGGCTGGGGGCGAGTCCGAGGGCCCCCGGGATCCGGCGGCCGCCCATGACGAGCAGGTCGGCGTGCCGGGACGCCTCGACCAGGACACCGGCCACGGAGATGCTCTTCTCCGCATCGGCCCGAACCTCCAGGTCGGGGAACTCGCCGCGGACCACGTCCGTGACGGCCCGAAGGGTCTCTGCGTGGCCGCCGGCGATCTCGTTGACACCGTCGAGCATGCTGACCACCTCACCTACGGACTGGAGCACGTTCCACACGTGCAGGAGCCGCAGGGAGGCCTTGTGCAGCTCGGCTTCCCGGGCGGCGTACCGGGCGATCAGGAGGTCGTGCTCATCGCGGATCGCCGCGAGGACCGTGCCGGTCTCCTCGGCCCCGTCGATGCCCCGGACGACGATGACGGGCGTCATGGCGATGGCCGCGGTGCCCAGCCCGACCGAGCCGAGCATGAGGGAGTTGAAACCGCCCAGGCCGCGGTTGCCCACCACGACCGTGCCGTGGAGCCCGCCGGCCCGGTGAAGGCTGTCGATGGCGCTCGCGCGGCTGAACTCGGTGGTCACGTTCAACCCGGGGTACTCGGCCGACACGGCCTTCGCCGTGTCGTCAAGGATGGTCCGGCCGTTGACACGGATACGGTCGATGGTCTCCGCCGACACGTACAAGGCCCTGCCGTCCGTGTCGGAGCCGTAGACGATGTGGAGGGGACGGTCACGGCGTGCGGCCTCCTTGGCCGCCCACAGGGCAGCGACGCGTGCCGACTGTGAGCCGTCCACGCCGACGGTGACCGAGCTGGTGTCCGGGGTGCGGAATGCGCTTTCCACGGTTCCTCCCAACCGAGAAGCCGATGAGGGACACCACCCACGGTGGCACCGCCGGCGTTTCGGCAAGAGGGCCGCCCGGGACCGCAGACGGGACCAAAGGTCCCCATCGTCGTCGACCGGACACCTCGGGCCCTTGCGGCCCCCCGGACGGGACCGTTCGGCCCTCGATCGCCGGCGGCCTTCGACGGATGGTGGGGGCACACCCCACACCCCACACCCCACACCGGACATCAGCCCCGCGTGACACGGCGGAGCAGGAGGGCCTCATGAAGCATCTCAAGGTGGCGGACCTGATGACCGACGAGGTCGTGTCCGTGGCCCCGGGCACCGGTTTCAAGGACGTCGCGAAGCTCCTCGCCCAGTACGACATCTCGGGAGTCCCTGTCCTGGACGACGAGGACCGCGTGGTGGGCGTCGTCTCGCAGACGGACCTGCTGGCCTACACGGTGCCAGGCTCCCATCTCTCTGAGCAGAGCCCCCCGGCGCCTGGTCCGCCCACCGCGGGCGAGGTCATGTCCGCGCCGGCGGTCACCGTTCACGCCGAGGAGACAGTGGCTGACGCCGCCCGGCTGATGACCCGTCGCGGCATCGAACGACTCCCCGTCGTGGACGTGGAGGACCGGCTCGTCGGCATCGTCACCCGCCGGGACCTGCTCCGCCTGTTCCTGCGCCCGGACTCCGAGATGCGCCGGCGTATCACCGACGAGGTCCTCACGGAGGTGCTCGGTGTGCCGGCCGGTGACGTCGACGTCCATGTGGTCGACGGCATCGTCACTCTGGAAGGCCATGTCGAGCGCCGGAGTCAGCTCCCTGCGCTTCTCGGCCTCGTCGAACAACTCGACGGGGTCGTCGCCGTGGCATCACGCGTCACCGCCCGCACCGACGACACGGCAAGCATGCACGGGGACCATGCCCGGCACGCCATGCCGTGGTGATGAGCGCCGGACCGTACGAAGGGAATCGAAGTCATGAAGAACCACGTGACCGTCGGAGTCGACGGCTCCCCTGAGAGCCGGGCAGCAGCACGCTGGGCCGCGCACGAGGCCGTCCTGCGGCAGGTGCCGCTACGCCTCGTGCACGCCGTCGACTGGCCCCTGGACCCGGTGTTCCCCGGACTGGGCCGCCAGGACGTGGACCGCTGGGCGGACCAGGCTCTGGCCGAGGCCGCGACGGAGCTGCACGGGCGCCACCCGCACCTGGAGATCACGACCCGCTGCCTGACGGCACGGCCGGCAGCCGCTCTCGCGGCCGAGGCCGCCGACGCCGGGCTGCTGGTCCTGGGATCGCGCGGTCTGGGCGGCCTGGTCGGTTTCGTCGTCGGCTCGGTGGCGATGTCCACCGTGGTCGCGACCGACACCCCGGTCGTCATGGTTCGCATCGCCGACGACCCGGACGGCCCGGGCACCGGCTCCGGAGCCGAGGTCGTCGTTGGGGTCGACATCCACGAAGCGTGCGACCGGGTACTGGCCTTCGCCTTCGAAGAGGCAGCCCGGCGCGACTGTACATTGCGGGCCGTGCACGGCTGGAAGATGCCGGCCGCCTACAGTTACGTCCCCTTCTTCGACCCGGACAACGAACGGGACATCGGCAGGAGCGTCACACACATGGTGGACGACATGCTGCTGCCCTGGCAGCGCAAGTTCCCCGACGTGAACGTCAGCCACAACGTGTTCATGGGATCCGCGGGCGAGCATCTCGTCCGGGCCTCGCAAGGAGCGGGACTCGTCGTCGTGGGGCGCCATCTTCGCCGCTCCGCCCTCGGGGCGCACCTGGGCTCGGTCGCCCACGCGGTCCTGCACCACGCGGCAGCCCCCGTAGCCGTCATCGCCCACGACTGAAGGAGCGGCACCGGTGGCCAGGCCACTTCAAAGCCCCGGACGGCCCTACCCACGGACGGTCGCCCCTCACACCATCACGAGCACGGCCGTCCCACTGAGGAGGAAGACCATGAAGCACCTGCGCACCGTCGAGGACGTCATGACACACGCCGTGATCTCCGTCGACCGAGGAACCGCGTTCAAGGACATCGTGGAACAACTGCGGATGTGGAACATCAGCGCGCTCCCCGTCCTGGCCCAGGACGGACAGGTGGCCGGCGTCGTCTCCGAAGCCGACCTGCTGCTCAAGACCCAAGGCACCGACACGACCCACGACACCGCGGCCGAGCAGTTGATGACCCGCCCGGCCGTTACCGTCACGAAGGACGCCACCATCCCCACCGCGGCGCGTCTGATGGCCCGCAGGCACCTTAAGCGCCTTCCCGTCGTCGACGGCGACGGCCGACTCGCCGGCGTCGTCAGCCGCGGCGACCTGCTCAAGGTCTTCCTGCGCCCGGACGAGGACATCGGCGCCGAGATCCGCGAGCTGATCATGTACCAGCTACTCCCGCAAGTTCCCACCGAAAGGCACGTCCACGTGCACGGTCCCGTCGAGGTACACGTCCACGTCGCCGACGGCATCGCCTACCTCAACGGTTCGCTGCCGGACCCCGCGATGGAAGACATCGTCGTACGCGCCGCCAGTACCGTACCGGGCGTCGTCGACGTCAAGGCGGACTTCACCGCCCCCGTCTCCGCCTGAAGGCACCACCGCCATGAGGCACCGCAGTGCCGCGGACCTGATGACGCACACCGCCGTCACCGTCCGCCGCACGACCACGTTCAAGGAGATCGCTCGACTCCTGAAGGAGTTCGACATCACCGCAATGCCCGTCGTCGACGAAACCGGGCACCCGAGGAGCTTGATGACCAGCCCGGCCGTCACACCCCGACCCGAGTGGAGCGTGGTCCGCGCGGCCCGCATCGTGCAGCGGCATCAGGTCAAGCGGCTGCCGGTCGTCGACGTCGAAGGCCGCGTGGTCGGCGTACTCAGCCGCAGCGATCTGGTCCAGCTCTTCCTCCGCCGCGACCAAGCGATACAGGAAGAGATCCTCGAGGACGTCCTCACCCGGACACTCCGCCTAGCTCCCTCGGCCATCACCGTCGAAGTCGACGACGGCCTGGTGACGCTCAGCGGCACCGTGCCGCAGCCGAACGGGGCTGAGCTGGCGAGCAGGGCCGGTCGGTCCCCGGTTGGGCCGCTCGGTCCTTCCCAGAGGCCCCGCAAGCGGAAGAGCCTGGAAGCGGCGGTTCTTCGACCCAGGAGGAACATCATGTCGAACCGGATCACGGTAGGTCTGGACGGATCGAGCGCCAGCAGCGCCGCAGCCGACCGGGCCGCCACCGAAGCCGAACTGCGCGGCGCGGCTCTGGTCGCCGGGTTCATCGTTGGATCGACCGCCTCGGCGACCCTTCCCGAGACCGACACCCCCGTAGTCGGCCGTCGCATCTGCCGTCTGGTACTCGGCGCCCGCATAGGCCCCATCACCCACGCGGTGATGCACCACGCCACCTCACCGGTCGCCGTCGTGGCGCACGACTGAGGCCGCACAGAGAGGAACAGTCCCGTGACCGCAACATACTTCGACCCCGATACCGTCATGCGGCTCGTCGGCGACGCCGTCACCGCCCCGTCCATGCACAACGCCCAGCCGTGGAGGTTCGTGTTCCATGTAGGCAGCGGTGAGCTTGCTCTGTACGGCGATCCGGAACGCGCCATGAACCGAACCGACCCGAACCACCGTGGCCTCCACCTCGGTTGCGCCGCGGCACTGTTCAACCTGCGCGTGTCCGCGGCCTGGATCGGTCTTCCGGTTCGTGTGCAGCTCCTGCCCGACGACTCCGAACCATGGCTGCTCGCCACGGTGACCATCGACGAAACGGCGGGCACGGACCGCGAGCTGGGCTCCTTGCACGACGCCATCCGGCGTCGGCACACCAGTCGGTACCCCTTCGGCGAGGAGCCAGTGCCGACTCCACTGCTGGACGGTCTGTGGGCTGCGGCCCGCTTGGAGGGCTGCCAACTCACTGTTCCGGACACCTGGCACATCGACACCGTGCTCGGCCTGGTACGGGACGCGGAACACCGCGAGGAAATCGATCCGCTCGCCCGGGCGGAGACCACGGGCTGGACCTCCCACCCGCAGAGCGCTACGGGCACACGCCGCGACGGCATTCCCGCCGCCGCATTCGGACCCAAGGCTTCCGGCGGTCCCACCCCCGTGCGCGACTTCGGCTGGGCCAACCCGATACCGGATCGCGGCTGGGCCGTGTTCGAGAAGCGGCCGCAGCTGGCTCTGCTCAGCACAGAAGGGGACACGAGAGCTGACTGGCTGCGTGCCGGCCAGGCGATGGAGCGCGTCCTTCTGCAGGCCACCGCTGATGGCCTTGCCACTTCGATGACATCCCATCCCCTGGAATGGCCGGAGCTGCGGTGGACGCTGCGCGACCCGGTGGCGGCCATGGGGCACGTGCAGATGGTCTTCCGCCTCGGCTACGGCCCCGCAGGCCCCGACACGCCTCGCCGCCCGTTGGCCGAGGTCATGGAAATCCGGGAGTAGAAGCCGGCGGAACGCCGCGTAGACGCTCGATCCCGAGCTGGGGCCAGAGTACGCCGCCTTCGGCCAGGGCGTCGCCCGGGGCGTAGTAGTGGAAGGGGCTGAGGGCCCGAGGAAGCCGAACACCTCACCCGGTCGAACTGTGAGGCTCAGGCTGTCGACTCCCATCACCGGCCCGTACCTCTTGGTCAGCCCGGTCAGCTCGATGGCCGGCCCGTCACCCATGGGTCCAGTCTGAGTCTGCTGCTGGAGACCTGCCTGTTCACCCAAGGTCGTAGGCCGAGAGGGGGGCGTGCCGCGGTGCGGTCCCCGCTGCTGCCATGTCGGTGTAGGCGGTGCGCTTGAGCTGCATCGCCAGGTTCTCGAGCGCCCGGGCGGCCGCGAGTTCGTCGCCGATCTCGGGCACGTCGCTGTCCGTGGGGTTGCAGCGCGCGGTGCCGTGGCCCGTGAGGCGGGTGGTTCCGGTGTCGAGTTCGATGCGGACCTTGGTCGCGTGATCTTCCTCGAAGAGGTAGAGGTGGGTCTTCCATTCGGTCGTGTGCGACATGGTGTGCCTCCGATCGGATCAGGAGTAGCAGTGGTGCCGGCGTCGGGCCCAGCGTCGGACCTCGTCGCTTCCCCAGACCAGCGGTGGGGGCCGAGATGAGGAGGACGACATCCCAAGGCGGCAGGTCTCGCGGTGAGCGGCGGCTCGGTTGCCGTCCGTGACGGACGGCAGGCAGGTCAGCGCGAAGGCGGATGCAGACGGGTCCGGGTGCGGTCGGCATCACGCCTGAGCGGGTTGGCCCCCGTCCGTTTCGCCCGGTGGTGCATGGCACGCCTCCGTGCTGGTGCGTACCGGAGCAGGGCCGTCCCTTCAGGCGGCCACGATCTCGGCGCTGATGTGGTGGGCCCACTTCTGGATGCGCTCGGGGTTGCGGAAGTCGCCGCCCTTGCCCTGGCGGTTCAGCGCCTTGGCGAGGAAGCCCGGGGTGTGGGCCGTCATGCTGCCGCCGAAGGTCATGTGCTCGCGCGCTCCGATCAGCTGCATCTCCCGAGCGACGGCGGAGACCGGCGGGATGTCGTGTTCCTCGGTCGAGCGGTCGAGCGGGCCGCTGCTGAACATCCACACCGGGCGGTGCCGCAAGGAGGCGGCATTGCGTTCTGCGCAGTGCTTGGCCTTGCTGCTCCAGTGGCCGGCGTAGAGGGCGCCGCCGAGGACGACGGCGTCGTAGGCGCGGACGTCGTGGACATCGTCGGCGGGCAGTACGACGGCGTCGAGACCGTCCTCCCGGAGGGTCGTGCCGATCTGTTCGGCGATGCCGGCGGTGGCTCCGTGTTTGGTGCCGTAGGCGACCAGGACTCGCTTGGTGCTCATGGCGGGTGCTCCTTGGTTCCGTGGCGAGGGGCCGATACCACTGTCACGCGGCCGCGGGCCGGTCCGCTTGGGCCGGACGGACCCCTACTGAGGCCATTCGGTCCTCTCCGAAGCGGCCTTCCTCGACGGCGAGGTGTTGCTTGGCAGCGGCGAAGCTGTCAGGGGCTACGGAGATCGACTTGATTCCGACGCGGACGAGGAAGGCGGCGCAGGCCGGGTCGTCGCCGCAAACCTGCTCCTCAACACAGCCCGTCCGGAAGGGCCTACCACCACCGCGTAGGCCTGCGCGCCCTCGGTTGAGTGAGACCCGACCAGGGGCACCCGGCCGTGCCCGTGCGCACGACGGTGGGCTCGGCTCCCGGGACGGCCCGGCTGCGCGCGGAGACGAAGGAGTGGCTGGGCCGAACGCCAAGCGTGTCAAGGTGGGGCTACGGGACGGACACGTCCGCCCGGACGATGGTGATCGGACACGGCGCGTGGACCGCCGCCTGCTGGCTCACCGAACCGAGCAGGGCTCGGCGGAAGCCGCCGCGACCGCGGCTGCCCACGACCAGCATGTCCGCACCCTCTGCCGCATCCACCAGGACATCGACCGGATTGCCGCGCACCAGGCGCTGGTGCACGGAGGAGGCACCGTCCTCACCGAGGACCGTGCTGACCTCCTCGACCAGACGCCGCTCGGCCTCCTCCTCGTCGAACGTGGCGTCGACCGCCGGGGCCGACCACGACGCGGCACCGGGCAGGTCCCATGCCGCGACCGCCTCCACTCGCCCGCTCACCAGCGCTGCGTACCGGACCGCCCAGCGCAGCGCGGCCTGGGACGAGGGCGATCCGTCGACGCCCACCACGATCCGGGGAGCCTCATGCTGCCTGTCCATTCCGTTCACCCTTCCCAACGGCTGATACATCCACAGTGTGCGCATCACGAACGCACCGCCACGCGGAACCGCGGTGGCTACCGCGTCAGCCATTGGGGAGCCGGAACCACCGCTCCTGGCCTGCGGCAATGCGTTCGAGGTAGCCGACCATGAGGGTGGCGGCCTCCTTGGACGCCTGGTAGCGGTTGGGTGTGTCCCGTTCGGCTTCAAGGATGCGGTCCAGGCGGCGGATGTCGTGGTAGCGGGTGCGGTGGACGTCCCAGTCGAGCTCGGCGAGGTCCCCGTAGCCGTGGAACTGGCTGATCACGCCGCGATGAAACGGCACGTACAGGCGGCGGGACACGTCTTCCCAGACGGTGAGCTCGTCGGGGCAGACGCCGAGCTGAGTGAGGAGCTCCGCGCGCCGGGCCGCCGGGAGTTCCCCGTACAGGTCGAGGGCGCGGGCCAGTACCCACGCGGCGGTGACGTGGGTGTAGGCGTTGTCGTCGATGCCGGGATCGGCGGCATCCGGGTAGGCGTCGTGATACTCGTCCGGTCCGACGACGCCGCGGATCCGGTAGCGGCCCAGGCCGGCGTCCCACGTCGCCGCGTCGCCCCAGAAGTGGGCCATGTGCAGGAGGAGTTCGGCGCCCGGGCCGTGCATGAATCCGGCGTCGCCGGTGGCCTGCCCGTACCGCCACACGTTCCAGGCGACGGCCGACCCCACGTGGCGCTCGAGGCGGGAGTGGTCCGGAAGCCAGCGGCCGGAGCGCGGATTGAGGAGCAGCCGCGGTGCCTCCTCGCTGCCGGAACTGCCGCTCTGTGGCGGGCAGCGAGGAAGGCGCGTACGCCGTCGAGACGGGCCCTGCCGTCCATCAGGTCCCGGTACTCGCGGACGGCGTCGAACGGGCGCGGTCGTGCTCCGGCCTGCGATGGCTGCCACTCGGGGAGGCAGCCATCGAAAGTCTCCTTCCAGGCGGCCGCATGACGGTCGGCCGTCGCGAGGAGCACTCCGTCGGTGTCGAAGACGACAGCCCGAAGTTCGTTCATGAGTCGTGCACCACGCGACGGCCGGTGATGCGGGCGGGGGTGACCTTCATCCAGTGGCTACGCGGTCCGCCGGCCCAGGGCTGAGAGCGGGCCGTGTTGCTGAGGTGGTGCGTCTCGTCGGGGTCTGTGACCGCTGCCAGTTCACCCACGGCCAGCACGCTCCAACCAGTGGCGGTCACGTCGTCGATGTTGTCGATCTCGAAGGCGACCTCGGTTCCGGCAGCTCTGGCAGTGACGGCTTCGGCGGAGGTGCGGAAGGCGATGTCGGGTCCTGCGATCAGGTAGTTGACAGGAAGGACGGCCGGGCCTTCGGGGGTGAAGACGGCGATGCGGCCCACGCCGTGCGTGTTCAGCAGCCGTCGGCATTCGGTCTCGTCCAGCGGTACGAGCGTACTGTCGCGCCGGGCGGTGGATCGGCCGGCGACGCGGTGGGCGTTGACGCCGGTCAGGTCGTCGACGGTGAGGCCGAGCGCGTCGGCCACCCGGACGAGGGTGCCGATGGCAGGACTCGCGGCGTGCTCCTCCAGGTAGGCGATGTACGTGCCGTCGGCGCCGCACCGCCGGCCCAGTTCGTCGCGGCTCAGACCGAGGGCTTCGCGGCGGGCCGCAAGGCGGCGGCCCAGGTCGGTGCGTCCGGTCATCTCGCCGGACTGCTGCGGGTGGGTGCTCGGTGTGCTCTTCACGGCACTCACTGCTCCTGGGGCGGTACGGCGACGGTGTCGTGCTGCGGTCCGCCGAGCACGACTTTGAGAGCGCCGGTGTCTCCGGCGCGGGAGAAGACGTCGTACGCCTCCTCCATCTGGTCCAGCTCGAAGCGGTGGGTGACCATGGCGGCCCCGGGCAGTCGGCCTGCGGCCATCATGCGCAGGAGCATCGGGGTGGAGTGGGTGTCGACGAGACCGGTGGTGATCGTCACGTCCTTGATCCACAAGTCCTCGAGGTGGAGGACGGCGGGCTTGCCGTGCACGCCGATGTTGGCGACCCGGCCGCCCGGTCGGACCATGCGGGTGCACATCTCGAAGGCCTCGGGCACGCCCACGGCCTCGATGACCACGTCCGCCCCGAGCCCGTCGGTGAGGTCTTCCACCAGCCGCTCGGGCTCCTCGTCCGCGTTCGCGGTGGCATCGGCGCCGAGGTCGCGCGCGGCAGCGAGCCGGGACGCGGCGAGGTCGACGGCGATGATCCGCCCGGGGCTGTAGAGCTGCGCCGTGGCGATGGCGGCCAGGCCTATGGGTCCGGCGCCGACCACGACGACCGTGTCGCCCGGGCGCACGTTGCCGTTGAGCACGCCGACCTCGTAGGAAGTCGGGAAGATGTCGGCGAGCAGTACGGCGTCGTGGCTGGCCAGGGCGCTGGGCAGCGGGTAGACGGAGAGGTCGGCGAAGGGGACGCGTACGTATTCGGCCTGCGTTCCGTCGATGGTGTGGCCCAGGACCCAGCCACCTCCTCCGCGGCACTGGCCGTAGTGCCCTTCGCGGCAGAAGCGGCAGCGGCCGCACGCAGAGATGCAGGAGATCAGGACGCGGTCGCCGGGGCGGACGCTGCGGACATCGCCGCCGACCTCGACGACGGTCCCGACGGCCTCGTGCCCGAGGATCCGGCCGGGCGTCACTTCGGGGACGTCGCCCTTGACGATGTGCAGGTCAGTGCCGCAGATGGTGACGGCGTCGACCCGGACGATCGCGTCGGCGGCGTCCTTGATGGAGGGGTCCGGGACGTCCTGCCAGGAGGTCTGTCCAGGCCCGTGGAAGACGAGTGCCTTCATGGCGCGGCCTTCTCTCTGTGCGCTGCGCGGGAGGGAGTCACCGTCAGGCTGTGCCCGTACCCCTCCGTCCGGCTTGGGCCGGTCGGCCCCTATCCGGGGCCGGTAGGTCCCCAGCGGACAGAGCGTTCCGGTGCGACGGTGGAGACCGGCATCCGTCCCGAAAGGAGGGCTGCTGCCATGTCCCAGTCAGCCCCGTCTCCTGCTTCCGCCCGCCCGGCCCTGCTGAGGTTCCTCGGCGGAGTGCGGACGGTCACCGGCAGCAAGTTCCTGGTAGAGAGCGATCACGCCCGGATCCTCGTCGACTGCGGACTCTTCCAGGGTGTCGCGGACCTGCGCCGTCGCAACTGGGACAAGCTGCCCTGCGAGGCCTCGGACATTCACGCCGTCATAGTGACCCACGCCCACCTGGACCACTGCGGCTACCTGCCGCGACTGGTCCGCCACGGCTTCCGCGGCCCCATCCTCACCAGCGCCCACACCGCCCGGCTCGCCGAGATCGTGCTCCGCGACAGCGCCCGCCTCCAGATGGAAGCCGCCGAGCACGCCAACCAGCACGGCTGGTCCACGCACCGCCCGGCCAAGCCGCTCTACGACGACGATGACGTCGACCAGACGATCAAGTACTTCGACCCGGTACCGGTGGGCAGCGAGATCGAGATCATGGCCGGCACGAAGCTGATGCTGCACCACGGCGGTCACATCCTCGGCTCCGCGTGGGCGTCCCTGACCCTGGAAGACGGCCACACCCTCGCCGTCAGCGGCGACCTCGGCCGCCCCGGCCACCCGCTCCTCCTGCCGCCCGAGCCCTTCTCCGGTGCCGACGTCCTGCTGATGGAGTCGACGTACGGAAACCGCCGCCACGACCACGAGAGCGCCCGCCGGGAATTCGCCTCGGTGATCACGCGGACGTTGTCCCGTGGCGGGACCGTGGTCATCCCGGCCTTCGCGATCGACCGCACCGAGGTCGTCCTGCACGAGCTGGCCACCCTGCGCAGCGACGGCACCCTGCCCCGCCACGTACCCGTCTACGTCGACAGCCCCATGGCGCTGGCCGCCCTCGACGTCTACCGCGACGCCGTACGGGCCCACTCGCCCGAGCTGCGCCCCGAGATCCTCGCCCGGGGCGAGGCGGCGATCAGCCCGGAGCCCTTCCTGGCCGCCCGGACCGTCCAGGAATCGATCGACATCAGCAACACCACCGGCCCGGCGATCATCGTCTCCTCCGCCGGCATGGCCACTGGCGGCCGCGTCCTGCACCACCTCCACCGCATCCTGCCCGACCCCCGCAACGCCGTGGTCATCGTCGGCTTCGCCGCCGCCGGCACCCGCGCCCGCGACCTCGTCGACGGCGCCCGCACACTCAAGATGTTCGGCGAGTACGTCCCGGTACGGGCCGAGGTCGCCGACGTACCGCACTTCTCCGCGCACGCCGACGCCGACCAGATCATCGACTGGCTGCGCGCCGCCCCCGCCCCGCACACCACCTACCTCGTCCACGGCGAGGAGACCGCCTCCGAAACCCTGCGGGACCGAATCGACCACGAACTGGGATGGACGGCCGTCGTACCCAAGTCCGGGGAGGCCGTCCTGGTCCGCTGACCGGGTCGGACGGTCCCCACGGTGTGCCGTCGGCGTGGTCTCCGAGGCCGATCTCCTGCCCAAGGAGGAGTTTCACGAGCACCGCCCGGGCCTGGTCGAGCAGATGCGCCACCTCGGCGACACCGCCGAGGCCGGCTCCACCCGCGCCGAGAACATAATGACCACCCCGGCCGTCACGATCTGCCCCGACGCCACACTTCCTCAGGCCGCCCACCTCATGGCCGACCGGCACATCAAGTGCCTCCCGGTCGTCGACGCAGACGGCATCCTCAAGGGCATCGTCAGCCGCGCCGACCTCCTCAAGGTCTTCCTCCGCACCGACGAGGAACTCTCCACCGAGATACGCCGCACCGTCGTCGACCGCCCTCTTCCCCCTCTCCCACGAAGCCGTCAAGGTCACCGTGACCCAAGGGATCGCCACCCTGACCGGCGAGGTCCGCGACGCAGTACCTGTACCGCATCCACAGACTCCGCCCGATGCGAGGCTCCGGTGAGCTTGCAGCCGCTAGACTTGCAGAGTTATGCAATTTACTAGTTTCGGATTGGGTGGACGGGGGTTGCGGTGTGGCTGGGTTCGCGGAAGCGGCGCTGGAGCGGGTCCGGGTGGCGCGGGCTCGTCTCGCGGCTGCGCGGGAGGCTGATGATGCCTTCGAAGAGGGGCAGGCCTCGGACGAGCTGGAGGACGCGCTGCGTGTGGCCCACGATCACGGCGTGGCGACGGGCGACGAGGACGGCCGGTGAGCCCGGCGGCGTCGAGCCGGCCGGTTGCACGGTGATGGGCCGCCGTTCGAGCGGTCAGGCTCCGGCGGCGTCGGCGCGCAGGCATGCGTGGACGGTGCCGCTGGTGCCGGGTTCTGTGCGGTCCGCACGCGAGCGCACCGCGCGGTCGCTCGTGCTGTTCGGCCTGGAGAGCAGCTCGTCGTTGTTCGGGGCGGTGCTGCTGGTGGTCAGTGAACTCGTCGCCAACGCGGTACGGCACGCTCGGCAGTCACCGGACGCCGAGGTCACCTTGCAGATGACCGAACACCTTCTGGTGGTCGGCGTGGGGGACCTGGATCCGCGCCCCATGACCCTGGCCGACGCTGAGCGTACGTCTGGGCAGGGGGTGCGCACCGTGGCCGAACTCGCCCGTACGTACGGCGGCGACGTCCGCGTGGAGCCCACGGGCGAGCGCGGCAAGACCATCGTGGTCCGCTTCATCCTGCCGGAGGGAACCCCGTGATCAGTAGTCACAGACCAGAAGCCCAGCTGTACCAGATCACCTACCTGGGCACTGTCGGCGAGCCCGATGCCCGTACCGTCGAGGCGGGTGAGGTCGCGGGCATCATTGCGGAGGCCGGGCAGCACGGCAGGCAGGTCCTCGTGCGCCCGTACGCGCACCCGCAGGATGCCCTGGACGCCGGGGAACGGAGCGGGCTCGTGATCGGCGGCAAACCCGAGGAGAGCGCAGAGGCGGAGCATGAGAGGTGGCTGGCGAAGGGTGTCGCCCTGCGTGCCTTCTTCTATATCGCCGGCACGCACCTGTTCGCCGGGTTCGTGTGGCTGCTGTTCTACCTGGGCCAGCACGCACAGAAGTAGGAAGCGGCCGTCTCCCGGTGTCAGAAGCGCGATGAACCCCGCGCTACGGGAGACGGCCGCCGTTCCTGGCCCCGTGCTATCGGGGGCTGTTGGCGCGAAGGTCGGCGAGCAGTTCGGCCTGACCTTGAAGGACACCGGAGAGGATGCTGCGAGCAACTCGCAGCAGCTCTACGACCTCGTCGCTGGTGAGCCGGTAGTACACGTTCGCGCCTTCGCGGCGGGTGATCACCAGGTTGGCCTTGCGTAGGACCGCGAGCTGTTGGGACAGGCTCGCGGCTTCGACGCCGACCTCGGGCAGCAGCTCGGCGACCGCATGCTCACGCACACTGAGCAGCTCCAGAACGCGGATGCGGACCGGGTGGCCCAGTGTTTTGAAGAACTCCGCCTTGAGCTGGTACAGCGGTGCGCTCACTTGGGTACCCCTGCCTCGACTGCCCATCGCATCCACCCAGAACCGTTTCGCCGTAGGGGGCGTCCTTTCGCCCCTACACACCTTGTGACCTCCACAATTGCAGATCAGCGCAACTCCTGGCGCAAGGCGGCCCGTCTTTGTGACGTTCGGCCCCGCACGGAGGGCTTTCGCCGTCAGCCCTCCGTGACGAACGCGGTCCCCATGGAGCAGGCCCCCTCGGCCGGCCACTGGTCGCTGCTCCATTGGCGCTGCTCGTCGCCCACCGCGTGGTGGGCGGCCAGCGCGGCGGGAAGGTCGCAGTGGACGGGGATCGGCGGGCAGGAGCCGTCGGGGACGAGGGAGCCGTCCGCGGGGATCGAGGCGAGTTCCAGGGGCCGGCCCTCCTCGGCGAGCCGGCGGGCCGCCTGGGCGACGGCGAGCTGTCCGCCCACCGACCAGCCGAGCAGTCCGCTCAGGTCGAGGATGACCGGTCCGGTGCCGCGGGCAAGGACCCACCCGATCGCGCCGGTGAAGCGCGCGATCGCATCCGAGCCGAGGTGTCCGGCCAGGGACAGGACGCCCAGGCCGGGGTGGGTGGTGTAGCGCCACTCGATCGTCATCGTCATTTCCTCAGGTCTCACAAGGGAAGGGTGATCCAGATGCTCTTGCCGTGCCCGTCCGCATCCGGCCGGACCACTGCGGTCCCGCCAAGCTCCATCGTCATCTCGACGACGGTGGCCAGCCCGCTGCCCGGAGCCGTGGCCAGCGCCCCGAAGAGGGCCGGCTGGTAGGGGTGACGGTCGTGGACGGCGAACGCGTACGCACCCGCCCCGTGCGCAAAGGTCACCGTGATCATCGGCGACAGCACGACGGCGTGGCGGACGCTGTTGGTGACCAGCTCGGCCAGGATCAGCAGCCCCGGCCCGACGCTCGGATGCCGCAGGCCCACACCGCACTCGACCAGCACCAGTTCGGCCGTCTCCCGGGCGATACGTACGGCCGAGCCCATGGCGGGGACGCTCAGCACGTGCCGGTAGGACATGGTCTGGACCTCGACGCTCACCGCCCGGCCCCCTGAACGGGGCGGGCGAGACGGAACCCCGACACCTGCTGCGGGTGGATGCGCACCAGCGTGTCGTGCGGGCCGTGGGCCCAGCCGGGCAGCGTCCGCCGGTAGTGCGCGGCCTCGTCCGGGTCAGTGATGATGTCGGCGGGGCCGTGGGCCGTCACCGTCCATCCGGTGCCGGTCGGGGTGCGGATCTCGTCCGCGTGATAGGTCAGCACCGCCCTGCCGGGGATCGCCGCGGCCTGCACGGGCGTGCGGACGATCAGGCGCCCGTACTCCATGACGTGGGTGGCCGGGCGGACGAGAGCGTGCTCGCGCTGGACGTAGACCAGGCGTCCTTGGGCAGAGCCTTCGAGGAGCCACAGGGCCTCGGTGCCGGAGACGTCGATCATGAGGCGGTCGGCGGGGACGGTCATCGTGCGGCCTTCCGGATGCGGTGCGGACGGTGCTTGAGAGGCAGCAGCCCTGCCTGCTCCAGATGCTTGCGGGCGCCTGCGATCGCCTCGGGCGTGGTGGCGTACTCCCGGCCCTCGTGCCGCAGCAGGTCGAGTGCACCGACGGCCTCCAGCGCTTGGCGCTGACCGGGTCGGATGCCGGACGTCATGACGGCGATGCCACGCCGGTTGAGTTTCTGGACCGCGTCCTTCAGGACGAGGGCGCCGGTGGCGTCCATCGTGGTGACGCGGGACATGCGCAGGATCACCACCTTCACGTCGGAGACCTCCGACAGCTCCAGCAGGAAGCGGTGCGCGCCGGCGAAGAAGACGGGCCCGTCGATGCGATAGGCGACGATGTGCTCGGCGAGCAGCGCGTGCTCCTCATCGCTGTGCTCGCCGGGCAGGTCCGGGCGGAAATCCACCTGGTCCATCCGCGCCTGGCTCGCGACCGCCTTCAGGGCGAGCGCCCCGGCCACGACGAGGCCAATGATCACCGCGTAGACGAGATCGAGGACCAAGGTGGCGGCCGCCGTCAGGACCAGCACGACGGCGTCCGAGCGGGTCGCCTTCGCCATTGCCCGGAGCGAGCCGACCTCGACCATCCGGATCGCGGTCGCCAGCAGCACCCCCGCCAGGGCGGCGAGTGGGATCTTGGAGACCAGGGGCGCGGCGGCGAACACGATCACCGCGAGCACGGCGGCATGCGTCAAGGCGGCGAGCCGGGACGAGGCACCGGTGCGGACGTTGACCGCGGTACGGGCTATCGCCGCAGTGGCCGGCACGCCGCCGAACAGCGGGGCGGCCAGGTTCGCGATGCCCTGCCCGAACAGCTCCTTGTCCGGGTCGTGCTTCTGCCCGACCGTCATCCCGTCCGCGACCGTGGCCGACAACAGCGACTCCAGCGCGGCCAAAGCTGCCACCGCAACCGCCGGAGCGAGCAGCGAACCCAGCGCGGACAGGTCGAGGAAGGCCAGGGAGGGCGCGGGCAGCCCGGACGGCAGATCTCCGATGGGCGCCGCGGCGTCCAGGTGGAAGACCTGGACGATCACGGTCGCGGCGATGACCGCCACGATGGAGAACGGGACGGTGGGCCGCCAGCGGGCGCCGAGCAGCATCACGGCGGCGACGCCGAGTGAGAGCGCGCTGGCCGTCCAGTTGGGGGCGTGCGCGAACTCGACGACGGCCCGCCAGGCAACGGCGAGTACCTTCTCGCCGTCCGGCTCGGGTACCCCGAGCGCGCCCGGTATCTGCTGAAGTCCGATCACGCACGCGATACCGAGAGTGAAGCCCTCCACTACCGGCGCCGGCACGTAGCGCATGTACTGCCCGGCCTTCAGCAGTGCCAGGGCGATCAGGAGGACACCGGCCATCAGCCCGACGGTCAGCACCCCGCCGGGCCCGTACTGGGCGACGATCGGCACCAGAACCACCGTCATCGCACCCGTGGGCCCCGACACCTGAAGGTTCGACCCGCCGAACAGCGCGGCGAGCGCACCCGCGACCACGGCGGTGGCAAGCCCGGCCTCTGCGCCGAGCCCGGAGGAAACCCCGAAGCCGAGCGCGAGCGGCAGAGCGACAATCGCGACGGTGAGACCGGCCAGCAGGTCCCCGCGGGGGCTTCGGCGCATCACCTCGAAATCGCCCCGGGCCGGCATCAAGGAGCGGACCCGGTCGAGTGCGGCGGTCAGCACGGTATTCACTGTGCGGGGACCTCGGACTCGCGCAGTTCCTCTAGGAGTTCACTCTGCCCGGTCAGCACCTCGGTCAGAATCCGCCGAGCCGCCCGCATCAGCTGCGCGACGTCCCCACCCGCCAGTTCGTAGACCACCGTCGAGCCGTCACGGACCGAGGTCACGATCCCCGAGCGGCGCAGCACCGCGAGCTGCTGCGACAACGCCGAGGGCTCGACCTCGATCGCGGCCAGGATGTCCCGTACTGGCATCGGCCCGTCCTGCAGCAGCTCCAGGACCCTTATCCGTACGGGGTGCCCGAGCATGCGGAAGAAGTCGGCCTTGGCCTGATACAGGGGAACAGGCATGGTCTCGCATCCTTCTCATCGCCCCGGGCGCCGGGGAAGTGGCTGGGCCTGTGCCCGCGGCTACCTACGGGCGCGGGCAGTACAGCATCTACGAAATTGCATAATTTTGCAATTCGTGGATTCTGCGACCGTTCCCGTCCCGGAGGCTGTAACGTCACGGCGTGGGCCCCGCCGCATCCCCCGTCGGCGGGGCCCCTCCGGCGGGTTCCGTGCCGGCGTCGGTCGTCCTCGACTGTGTCCTCAGCCTCCCGCGCGCGTGCGTGCGTGCGCTGCGCCGCCATGAACGGACGCGGCGCCCTTTGAGTACAGGGAATTGCAGAAGTTTGCAATTAAGATATCCTCGTCTCGCCATGGCGCGGGTGCCTCAAGCCCCGCATGTACGTACCGAGCTAGGACAGAACAGATGACGGCGAGCCTGCCCCCGTGCCCGAAGTGCTCCAGCGAGTACACCTACGAGATGAACGCGCTGATGGTCTGCCCGGAGTGCGCCCATGAGTGGGTTCCCGCTGCGACCGGGACGGATGACGAGAGCGCCTCGGGCGCGCGGGTGATCAAGGATGCCGTCGGGAACATGCTGAGCGACGGTGACACCGTGACCGTCGTCAAGGCGCTCAAGGTCAAGGGGAGCCCGTCGGGGATCAAGGCGGGCACCAAGGTGCGCAACATCCGCCTGGTCGACGGCGTCGACGGCCACGACATCGACTGCAAGATCGACGGGTTCGGTGCCATGCAGCTCAAGTCGAGCGTGGTCAAGAAGGCCTGACCTGGCTCCCGGTTTCGGAGAGCCTGATCAACACTTTCGGGTGCACTCCGGCAGGCGGGCGCTCTCGGCGGCTGTCCGTTGTCATCCAAGCGAGGCGTTTGACAGCGAACCCAGTCGTACCGGTGACTCCGGTCAACGGGCGGGAAGTGAAGCCAATGCGAGATCCCACTGTTCGGCCGCGTGGAGCAGAGCGGCTGTGTCTACCCGAGCCTTCACGAAGTACTGGTAGATGTCCGGACCGTTCTCACCCTGCTGCCATGGGGGTGCCGCCTCCATGGACAGGTGGACGCGAATCACTGCACCGGCGTCACTGCGACCGGCGAGACTGAAGGCCATGACCGGCTCGATGAACCACGTGTCCGGGGACAGGTAGCCGTCAACCTCTGGCCCAGTCACCTCAACCGTCCCTGCAGCCACGGCGCGCAGCCAAGCGGCCACCTCGCGGGCCTCATCGGTCAGCAGACAGGGATCGGTGAAAGACCAGGTGCCTTCCGGGGTCATTGCAGTGCCTGCGACGACCAGCCAGTTGTCATCGTAGGAGTCGCCGTTGACCTCGGAGAACTGATAGCGCAGGGGGCAGAGCTCGACACTGTTTACGTGATCACCCAAGAGCATTGCCCCAGGGTGTCACGGACCGTCTCGACGTTGCACAGGCCCTCAGAGCATGCCCGCACAGCCCTATGGGCGCGCGGGGGACGCAGGGCCGTTTGGCATCCAAGTTGGTCGCTCCAGGTCAGGGACCCGCGCTGGACCAACTTCCTTGTCAATGGACACTCGAGCACACGCGCTTCCCGGCGCCGCGCGCTACACGTGGCGGACGACCTGATAGATCGTCTGGGACACGGGCGCCGGGTGCTGGGCCCCGGTCTCGTTCCAGCCGATCTCCTCGGCGCGCTCCTCGATGGCCTTGTGTGCGGCCTGAGCTGCGGCTTCGTCCTCAAAGAAGGCGACGGACAGCCCGTTGCCGGTAGCAGGATCGACGAGGTGGTACGCGCCGTGGACACCGGGCACGGCTGCGACGGCATCTAGCACCCAGCCCCGGTCGTCAGCTGGCATCGGCTCCCACACTGCCACCCTCGCGATCATCGCCGCCTCCTTCGTTGGTCTGGGCCTCCAGGATGAAGCAGCCTTCGGTGACAATGCTCACCTTCCCTGCGACGGATCAGGTGTCCCGACACACGGCGGTGATGGGCGGGGCTGTCCGTTGTCATCCAAGCGAGGCGATCTGACAGCGAACACAGCCGTTGCGACTTCCTGGCCAGCGAACCTAGTCGTGCGAGGTGAGCGCTGGGGGTGCTGGATGGCTGTCCCTGCCGAAGTGGATCTTGCGAGTCGGCGGTGGAAGAACCAGCGGGTTTCGGTGGCGAGCTCGGCCTGATTCCTGGCCCGGAGGCCCCCCGCCTTTGGCGTCTTGAAGCTCGGAAGAAGCTCTGACCGTGGGTAAAGGCTCGCCGGAGCGACAGCGTCGGCGAGATCATGCGGGCAGCAGCCGTCTGACAGAGGGGTCGGCCTCGGGGGCCTGACCGGTCGGCGCGAGGAGCTTGCTGCTACCGGCCGCACCGTCGTCATCGCCGCCGTCGACGGCCGGGCAGTCGCCCTGATCGGCATCGCCGACGCGCCCCGGGAGACCGCTGCCGCCGCCGTGAGCGAACTGCACGCCCTGGGCGTTGAGGTCGTCATGGTCACCGGCGACAACCAGGCCACCGCCGAACGGATCGCGCAGCGCCTGGGCATCGACACCGTCATCGCCATCGGCGCCGGCACCGACGTCGCCATCGAGACCGCCGACCTCGTCCTGATGCGGTCCGACCCCCTCGACGTCCCCACCGCCCTGCGCATCGGCCGCGGCACTCTGCGCACGATGCGCCAGAACCTCGGTTGGGCCATCGGCTACAACGCCATCGCCCTGCCCATCGCCGCAGGCGTCTTCGAACCCGCCACCGGCCTGATCCTCCGCCCCGAGATCGCTGCCCCCTCCATGTACGGATCCAGCATCATCGTCGCGCTGAACGCGCTCGCCCTCAAGCGCCTGCCCCGCCCAGCCCCCACGGGCCCGGCCGGGGGAGGCGTTCGCGGTGGCGAGTAGTGCCGCCCGGGCCGCGCTGCGCAGTGCCCGGGTGCGTTCTACCGTGGAAAATGTGACCGGCCGCGAGCCCCGCACGCAGCCGCAGCCCCTGCTGCGGCTCACCATGCTGCTCGTCCTCGCCGTCATCGTCGGGCTGCTCGGCATGCACGCCTTGGGCGCCGCCGCCCTGCCGTCGGCAGGCGCCACCGAGCACACCTCCCACCACGTGGCGGCAGCCCTCGCAGCCCCCGGCTCGCAGTACCGATGCCCCGACGACGATCGCGACACGGGTCGCCATGTCATCCACACGGACCAGATGTGCGCGTCGGCTGCCGTGCCGGGTTCCCCCGGTATCGCCGCCGCGGACACCGAGTCGGTCGCCACCACGGCGCATGGCGCCCATGCCCCGGTCCTGTGGCCGATCGCGGTGGCCTACGAGCCGGCTGGAGGGCGGGCACCGCCCTCACTCGCCGGACTGCAGCTCCTGCGGATATAGGAGCCCCGTCTGCGGCCCGCGCCCCCCACGGTGCCGCACACCGCGCTTCCTGTTCGCATCCGATCACTGGAGCTCAGCGAAATGAACACGAACCGATCCCTGCCGCGTCGCGCGGCCCTGGCGGCCACCGCGGCCACTGCCGGCCTGGTCCTGGCCGCCTGCGGCAGCAGCGACAGTACGAGCACGCCCGGCACGACCGCCGCGACCACCACCGCCCCGGCTTCCACGGAGGCCGACCGGCACAACCAGGCGGACGTCGCCTTCGCGCAAGGAATGATCCCCCACCACCGGCAGGCCATCGTCATGTCCGACATGGTCGAATCCCATGGCGCCTCCGACGAGGTCAAGGAACTCGCGGAAAAGATCAAGAAGGCGCAGAAGCCCGAGATCGACACCATGACCCGCTGGCTCGAGGCATGGGGCGAGAAGGTTCCCACCGGCACCGGGATGGGGCACGGCGACGACGACTCCGGCATGCCCGGGATGATGGGTGACCAGGACATCAACCGGCTCGGGAACGCCAAGGGCAATGCCTTCGACACGATGTTCCTGACCATGATGATCGAGCACCATGAGGGCGCGATCGACATGGCCAAGACGGAGAAGGAGCAAGGCGCCTACGGTCCCGCGAAGGCCCTCGCCGACAGCATCATCACCTCCCAGACCGCCGAGATCGCCCTCATGCGGACGATGCTTGCCGGCTGAACGCCAACCGAGCCCGGTCTGGTGCGGCGTCCTGGCTTCCTCCTCCTGGGCAAGCCGCACCGGCCGGCACGGACCGCGGGCGTACGGACTCTACGGCCCGGTCGGGGGACCCTGAAGACATACGGATCCACCTCCTCGTCGTGCCCGACTGCCCGCACCACAAGCCCGCAACCGAGCGGCTGCGGCGTGTGCTCGAGGACATCGGGAGCAGCACCACGATCGCCACAAGGGTCATCACCGACCAGGCCGAGGCGGAACGGCGGATCGGCTTCATCGGCTCCCCGACCATCCTCATCGACGGCCGCGACCCCTTCCCCGAACCGGGACGCGGTGCCGGACCGGAGGCGCACATCCCTGCGGTGAATGGGTCGATGCTGTGCGCGGCTCCGGTGGACCGGCCCTTCCGTGCGGAAAGGTGAGTGGCGGACGCAGGAAGGGGAAGCCGGATGACCTGGTTGTTCAACGTGGCGGGTGTGGTCCTGGTGTTGTTCGTCCTGCGGGACGTGTTCCACACGCTTTGGCATCCCACGCGCCACGGTGGCTTGAGTCGACTGGTCATGACCGGTCTGTGGCGGCTGTCCTCCTCGTTGACATCGCGCCGTCGGGCCTCTGGCCTGGCCGGCCCCGTGGCCATGGTCGCCGTGGTCGGGGTGTGGGCCCTGACCGTGGTCTTGGGCTGGGCGCTGATCTACTGGCCGCACATGCCGGAAGCGTTCACCTATGCCGCCGGACTTCGGCCCGCCGACCACGCCTCATTCGTCGACGCGCTGTACATCTCCCTGGTCAACGTCTCCACCCTAGGCCTCGGCGACATCGCACCCACCGAGGGATGGCTGCGGATCCTTGCTCCTCTGGAGGCCCTCGTCGGGTTCGCCCTCCTGACCGCGACCGTCTCGTGGACCCTCGGCATCTACCCGGCACTGGCCCGCCGCCGCGCCCTGGCGCTGCGCCTGTCCCATCTCGCCCGCACGCACCCCACGACGGATCAGATCGACACGGACGCGGGGGCGGCGGTCCTCGACAGCCTGGCCGTTGGGATCTCGGTGATCTCGGTCGACTTCATGCAGTACGCCGAGTCCTACTATTTCCACGACGGCGATGACCGGACGTCCTTGGCACTCCACATCGCGTACGCCGACCACCTGGCCGACCAGGCGGCCGTTGCCCGCCATCCTGATGTCCGCCTCTCGGCCGCCGTACTCCGGGCCGCTCTGGAGGACCTCGCAGTCATCCTCGACCAGCGCTTCCTTCACACCCGTAGCGCGACGCGAACCGTCTTCGACGCCTTTGCCCGCGACCACGGACGCCATGCCGGTGCCTGAGGGCGCGTCGTCCCGAGGAATGCTCCGTGCCACCCAGGGAGCACATGGCCACAGGCCCCGCTGTGCAGACGATCCCCGCCGCTTCCCGGAGAGCCAGTCGCTCCCCACGACGCCAGGCCGGCAACGGCAGGGCGACGACGAGATCGGCGCCGCCACCGGCTGGACCGGTGCGACAACCCCCCTGTGAACGCCGTCGATTTTCCCACCCCCAACGTCACGGAATGGGACATGGGGACGTCGGAGTTGCGCCGTCGTCCCCATGGGGATGCCACACCTTCCCGGGCGGCCCTCTCCGGAGGCACGGCATGTCAAGGCCGGCACGCGGGGACGGAGGAGGACGAGATGGGGAATCGCGTGAACGCTGACACCCCCCAGCGACAGCTCCAGAGCATCCCGAACGCCCCCTGAGAGCGGTTCGTGGGAGAGGGCTCCCGTCAGGTGGTCCCGGACCCGTATCGCGAGGTTGCCGTTCGGGAACGCCAGCCGCGCCACCAGGGGAGTCCCGGGCAGCTGCATTCAATTCGGAAGCGCGCACTGCTCGAGAGCTCGCCCTTTCAGCAGCGCGACCGCCGGAGTGTGGGTCACAACCAACGCTGGACGGTTCCGGCCCAGCTCATTCCCGCGCCGACAGCGACGTGGAGAACGGTGTTCTCCGGGCGGAGGCGGCCCTGGTCCCGTGCCACGTGCAGGGCCATGGGAATGGAGGCCGCGCCCGTGTTGCCGAAAGTATCGGCGGTGACGACGAGTTGTGAGGCGGAGATGCCCAGCGCACGACTCAGGGCACGCAGCATGCGGGGATTTGCTTGATGCGGGATGACGAGGTCGATCTCGTTCAGGGGTAGACCGGACAGCTGGACGAGTCTGTCGACGATCTTGGGGAAGACGTCGTGGAAGTATGCGGCGACTGCCTTTCCGTTCATGTGGAGGTAGTGCCCGCCTTCGGAGAGGGTGTGTTCGGTCGTCGGCTGTGCGCTGCCGCCGGCGCGGATCCCCACGATGTCGGCGAGTGCGCCGTCGGTTCCCTGTGCGCTGCACAAGATCCCCTTTCCCGTGGTTGCCGGGCCTACCACAGCGGCGCCGGCACCGTCGGCGAACAGGACGCCCGTGGAGCGGTCGACGGGATTTTGGAACTTGGAGAACGTCTCGGCTCCGATGACCAGGGCGTGCCCTTCGGGATGGGATGCGGCGAGGATGTCGCGGGCGGTTTTCAAGGCGTAGAGGAAGCTCGCGCATGCTCCGCCGACGTCGGTGGCCCAGGCCCGGTCAGCGCCGAGACGGTGTTGTACCCGGCAGGCCGTGGAGACCGCGAGCTGATCCGGGGTGCTCGTGGCCACGAGGATGACGTCGATGTCCCGGGGTGACAGGTGTGCATCGGCGAGGGCGTGTTCGGCGGCCGAGACTGCGAGGTCGGACGTGGCCTGGGCGGGCTCCGCGTACTGCCGTTGCCTGACACCGGTCATGCGCTCGATCCACTCCGGGTCCACCCCGTACTGGCTGGCGATTTCCGCATTGCTGACCCGGCGCTGCGGGATGTGGACACCCAGGCCCTGGATCCCGAATGCGAGGGACGGCACCGGACCGGTCACGTGCGGACCTCCTGGGCGTTCGCTTGCTGAACCACGCGTGCACAGTGGGCCACGGTCACGCCCTGTTCGGCCAGTAGCGAGTCGTCGACGGGACTGCCGAATTCCTCCTCGGCCCGGACCGCGATCTCCACCACCTGGAGCGAGTCGAGGTCGAGGTCTTCGACAAGCCGGGATTCCGCGGTGATTTCATCGACCGGACGATCGGCGACGGCGGCGACAAGGGCTGTGACCCGCTGCAGAACGTCAGATGTTGTGGACATGGTGGATTTCCCATCTCGGTGGACAGCGCGGAGAGGTCTTTTGAGTGTGGTGTCGGTCAGCCGCCGGCCAGGACGGCGTGTTCCGGCGATACGGCGTGCGATGGCATCGATCCTCGGGCTGAACTTCATGTGATGGTGCTGCGGTCGCCGGCGGTGAGGATCTCCAAGTCGGTGTAGAAGCGTCCCGACGGGCGGGGCTGGCCCAGGAGGATGCGGCGCGCGGCGTCGGCGGTGAGGGCGCCGCCCAGTGCGACTCCGGAGGCGAGTTGTGGCCAGCTGCTGAGGGTGACGCCGATCTGGGAGATGGAGGCCGTCAGCTCCGGGCTGATGCGTTCCCGGTCGACCATGGTGAGGATGACGTCGACCATCTCCTCGTGGGTGAGGTCCTTGAGGTCGCTGGAGGTCGTCTCTCCGAGAAGGCCGTGCAGGAGGGGGCGGTCGGGTTCGAGGTCGAAGCGCTCCACGTCCAGCAGGCCCCTGTCGTTCGCGTCCATGACGACCGGGATGCCCATGGCCCGGGCGCGCTCGCGGGCGGCGATCTTGACGTAGGGGGTGTCGCACTCTTCGACCAGGAGGTCGATGGGGCCCGCACCGCCGGTGAAGAAGTCGTCCATGGTGTCGTCGGTCAGACCGCCCTGGTAGAGCTCGATGTCCAGCCAGGGGTCGATCTCCAGCATCTGCCGGGCCGCGAGCACGCACTTGTTCAGGCCCAGGTGATGCACGCCCGCGCGCAGGCGGTTGAGGTTCGAGACGCTGAGGGAGTCGAAGTCGGCCAGCTTGAACGATCCGCCGATGCCTTCCATAGCGAAGGTCAGGGCGGCGCTGCTGCCGACCGAGAGACCGATGATGCCCACGCGGCGTCCCAGCAGCCGGCGCTGCTGGGCCCGGTCGATCCGTCCGCGGTTGCGGTCGGTGCGTACGAGGCGGAACTCGTCGCGGGGCAGCAGGTGCACCAGGCGTCCGGACCACGGGTACCAGATCCATGTCCCGTACTCCTGCGGGCTGGTGCCGGCCAGTTGTTCCGCCACGGCCCGCTGCACGGCGTCCGGAGAGGAACGCAGACGGGGCTCACGGCTGGTGACCAGCTCCGTCAGCTGATCCGAGATCGTGTCCATCACCTCGCGGACCTCACCCGAGTCGATCAGACTCTGCAGGCCGATCCGGTCCTGCTCGAGCTCCGGGGTGAAGAGCACGGGCTGCCAGCACGCGCCGGAACGTGGATCGCCGCTCGTGGCGGTGGCCGCGACCGTGAGACGGGTGGAGGACGGGTGTACGAGGTCCTGCGGGGCTGCGCCGGGCCGTGGCGCAGTGCTCAGCCCGGCATGGCGGGCGGGGACGACCGAAGCAGGAAAGACTTCCTCCACTTGCTCGATGAGCCCGCTGAACTCGCCTGCCGAGAACCCGGGGCGGTACAGCATGATCACCACGTCTTCGGTGTAGTGCTCGACATAGCGGCGCGTGCCCGGGACGGGGCGGAAACCGAACCGCTCGTGGAACCGGTCCTGCCCGTCGGCGGTACCCGAGGTCCCGATCATCGCCTTGGCTCCCAGGAAGCGCGCGGCGCCCATGGCGAAGGCGTTCAGATGGATTCCCAGGCCCAGCCTGCGCGCCTGGTGCTCCACCACCAGGCGGCTGTGCTCAAACGTTTCCGCAGCGCCGAGGCCGTTCTCCCGGAGTACTTCGTCGTAGCGCTCGGCGCCCAAATATGCCCGGGTCTGGAAAAGGTCGCCCGTCTCCGGTGTCGAAAGCCGCACGTACCCCAACGGCGGGCCTCCCGCCTCCCGCCTTCCGATGAAGTGCCATGCGCCGAAGTCCAGTTCCTGGTCGTCGGCGTATCCGCCGTCCAGTGTCTGGAAGTCGGGCCGGCGGCCGTGGTCGAAGAGAATCCTGGCCCTCAGCTCACGGACCCACCCGACCAGCTCAGCGTCCCCTGACCGGCCCGCTTCGACGCGGAACGCGGATACGTGCCACGCAACGCCCGTGGTCGTATGAATGTTTTTCACAACCAGTAACCCACTTCGACTAGCGCATATTGCTCAGCTGTGCTCCGGGGGCGCACGCCTAGCGCACCCAAGATCACAACGAGTGCGCCGATGATCGGTTGCGCGCTCGTCGTCGTGATCGTCAGGAACTTCCCGGCGAGGGGTGACGTGCAGGGGACCGGGGACGGGCGCAATGCGTTTGAACCCTTGGCGCGGCCGGAGTTGGCGCCCTGACGCCCGGCCCTTGCCATCGGTGCCGGCCTCGCCCAGGGGGTGATGCTGCCTGATTTGCCGCCGAGCGGATGACAACCGGATGCCTGTTCCCCACGCCCGGACGGGTGATGGGCGCGGGTTCCGGCGATCGGGCCCGCCAAGGATGGTCCGGAACCGCATTGACGTCCCCCGCTACATGGAGGAGCCCTCATGGCCGATACCGTCACCCCGGTGTTGACCCGCAAGATGCACTACATGTTCACGCTGCTCGACGCCGACCAGGACGGCTTCCTCGGGGAGGACGACCTAGCCGCCGTAGCCGACCGGATGGCCGACGTGTTCCCGGGGCGGCCGGACCGGATCCGGGCGCTCCGCGACGCCCTGCACCGGCTGTGGGAAGACCACCTCGCCCACGTCGATCTCGGGGGCGGCCGTCTCGACCTCAAAGCTTTCGAGCAGGGGATCCGACGGTCGGTCGCCGCCAGTCCTGTCACTCTGCTGGAGACTCTTCACGCGGGGGCCTCGGCCTGGATCGCCCTCACTGGCGTCGAGGACGACGGACTGATCGGGCTGGACGAGTACCTGCGGCTCAGCCAGGCAATCGGTGGGGTCCCCGCACAGCGGATGGAGGAGGCGTTCCGCCGCCTGGACCGCGACGGAGACGGCACGCTGGATCCGGCCGAAATCGGCGCCGCCGTGGTGGAGTTCTTCACCAGCGAGGACCCGGATGCCCCTGGCAACTGGCTCTACGGCCCGTTCTGATCGGCTTCGAACGCGCTCCCTCTGGCCGAGGCCATCGCAGGGCCGACGGCGATACTGACGACGGTGTCCGCGATCTGGTTGCGACTCGAGACGCCGGCCGCCAGGGACACCTCGGTCGCCGCCCCGGCCCCGGCGCCCGCGCCGGTCGAGACCAGCCTGGTCAAGCGCTGGAAGCTCGACGAGTTCGGCAACGAGCTCCTGATCACCAGCAAGCGCCTCGCGCTCTACTTCCTGGGCTTCGCGACCCTGGGCTTCCCGATCAGCAACACGATCCCCACCCGCTACCTGACCGGGTACCTCGGCGGCAGCAACTGGTACTCCGTCCCGCTCGCCGCGCTCATCGGCATCCTCTTCACCGAGGCGGTCGTCCTCGGTTGCACCGCCCCGATGTGGCTCTGACCCACTTGGCCTGAGGGCCCAACGCGACCGACGGCAAGGGCCCGTCCCCTGCTCCGGGGCGGGCCGCAGCCATGTCCGGAGGCGGTAGGGGCTGCGACCGCGGTCACCCGCGGGTGCCCGGTGCGCATGCCCGCGGCAGGGATTCCTCGCCGATAGTCGGTCGGCGAACCCTGCAGCGCGTCTGCGTACAACCGTGCGCCCCCGCGCTGCCGGAAGCGCGTTAGGCCACGCTAGTGACGGTGCGGCTGCGACGAGGACGTCGATCACCTCGCGAACGTATCGGTACGCGGCCGCGACGGTGATGCGGAACCCGGCGGCGAGCCAATCGTAGGTGTCCCCGCACGGTAGGCGGGCCAGGTGGCGCACGGTACCGCTGGACAGTCGATCGACGAGGCGTAGACATCCGTCTGCCAGGCGCTTCGTCGTTCCGTACGGCTGACCGCCTCCAACACCTCGCCGTCGAAGTCGGGTTGGAGAAGGCGCAGCTATGCCTTGGTGGCCTTCGTCCACTCGATTAGCTTCTGCATTACTTCGATGACCAGCTCTTGCCTCGGCCGAGGTAGAAAGATCCATGACAGCCAAGCTGGGGCCAAGAGTAGGACGACGATCAGTAGCGGAACGAGGCGCAGTGCTGACAGGACGTGACGTGGGCTGAGAAGTTCTAGAACTGCGGACATCCCGTTGGGCCCTTCGAACGGAGCGGGTTGCTGCGATGTCCGTTCGAGGAGCGCACCCCTGATGAACCGGCGCGGTTCACGACGTCACCACAGCAGCATTGCGGCATGGCTTCGATTTATCGAAGTCGAGAAGAAGCGATCGCGCGCTTCGACGAGGGTTGGCCGACTCCGGAGGCGTCGCCTGAGGCGCCCATGAACACAGGCCTGCCTAGGCTCAGCTGCCTCAAGAGGCCGAAGGGTTGCCGCAACGTAACAGGCTAGACGTACGGAGAAGTGACCTGAGGCTCATGTGCCTCCCCCTCCGCGCTAGGTCCCTGCCCTCACCCGCTCATGCCGGAAGGGTCCGCTCAATGTAGGCACGCTGCGTGATCGACAGCAAGAACCTCATTTCAGCCACAACTTACCTTGAAACAACCGGAGTTCAGGCGATAGTGATCCACGTTGTGGCCTCGGTGGAGGTCCACCCAGCCCTTCAGCGCCCCTCGATTGGAGACCCCGCCCCCAGCAGTTGGGCGCCCTTGCTGACGCCGAACATCCAGTCGACCCGCACCGAACAGCAGGGGGCAATTGCAGCCAACTCCACACCGACGTCTGGGGATACGGAGCCGGAGGGGGCGGGGGCAGTCGGCCGCACCGAGCCCGAAACCCCCGTGTACTGGGGGCTGCCCGGCGGAGGGGTCGAGGAGAGCGACGAGTCCCGGGAGGCCGCGCTCCACCGGGAGATCCACGAGGAGATCGCGGGGAAGGCCGACATCGTCCGCATGGCCCAAACCGCTCGGGCAGGTCCCGCCAGGCAGCCCCCGTCGACAGTTTCCACAGGATCCCGTTCAGGACCTGTCGACGTTCCCGCACCGGGCTACCGGCCGGCGCCCGTGAGGAGTTCCTCCGCCACACCCGTCCGTGAGTAGAGCACGACCCGCCCCGCCCGGTGCGCCGACACCAGACCGGCGGCGCGGAGCGCTCCGAGGTGCTGGGACACCGCGCCGGCGGTGAGGCCGGTGCGCCGGGCCAGTTCGGTCGTCGCGGCGGGTGCGGTGAGCTCCGCGAGGAGCCGCGCCCGGGAGCGCCCGAGCACCCGGGACAGGGCCGCGGAGGCCAATCCCGGCGGGGCCTCCCACAGCGTTCCGATGCCGCGCGGCGGATACCGTAGCGTCGGCTGGTACACGGCGTCCGTCGTCGCGAAGACCCGAGGCCACACGAACGCCGACGGCACGAGCAGCAGCCCTCGTCCGTCGAGTCGTCGCACGCCCCGCAGGAAGCGGTGCTTGACCTTCAAAGTCCCTGACGACCAGGACAGTTGGGGTGCGAAGTCCTCGAAGAGGCTGTGCGTGCCGTCTTCGGCGAAACGGCGGGCCCGGTAGTGGATGTCGGCCTCCAAGTGCATCTGGATGCGGGGCCAGTACGGGGCCATCGCGAGCTCCCAGAACGCGGCGATGGCATCGGTGAGGCGCCCGAGCCCGCGCCCGGGATCCGCCCGCAGTGCCTCGATGCCGGCCTGCGCCTCGGGCGCGGAGGCGCGCAGCCGTTCGGGCGGGGTGGCGCGCAGGGCGGCCAGCTCCACGCCGAGCGACGGGCCGGACGTGCTGGGCGGAGGGCAGAGGAAGCCGGGGACGGAGGTGGCCGTCACCGGCACCAGCGCGGTCAGCGGGCTCAGATCGATGCGTGCGGCCGCGATCCGGTCGCGTGCCTGCCCGGCCCACCGGCGGTGCAGCACCTGCTCGTCGGCGCCGGACAGGATCCGTACCCCCGCCACGACCTCCCAGAGCGGCGAGATGGCGAAGCGGGTCCGTGCGACGTCCTCGGCCGAGAACTCGATCTCGAGCACCGGGTGCCCTCCTCCCTGGAAGACCATGGAGGCCGTCCGTACGCCATGGATTTAGGACAGGCTAAAACATTCGGTCGGAGCTGCGATGACCGGCACCGTGA
The DNA here is from genome assembly GCF_045822005.1 of Streptomyces stoeckheimensis. Classification (NCBI taxonomy): domain Bacteria; kingdom Bacillati; phylum Actinomycetota; class Actinomycetes; order Kitasatosporales; family Streptomycetaceae; genus Streptomyces; species Streptomyces stoeckheimensis. The sequence continues at coordinate 8,169,436 of NZ_CP169550.1, forward strand.
CGGGCATGCCCAGACACCTCCCCGCGACCGTCGACGCGCACTCCCCGTGGCGATCGGGCGGCTTCCGCGTGCTCTTCTCCGCATCAGTTCTCGGCGTTGTCGGTACGAACGTCTCCTACGTCACCATCCCGCTGATCGCCGTACTCGCCCTTGACGCGGGCCCCGGGCAGGTCGGGGTGCTGGCCGCCCTGGGCACGGCGGCGTTCCTCCTCATCGGCCTGCCGGCGGGGGCATGGGTCGACCGCGTACGGCCCCGTACGGTCCTCGTCGCCGCGGACCTGCTGCGCGGCATCCTGCTCGCCGGGATCCCGCTGGCCTGGTGGTGGGACGTCCTGACCTTCGAAGGGCTCTGCGCGGCGGTGTTCCTGAGCGGGGTTGCGACCGTCTTCTCCGACGTGGCCGCGCAGAGCGCCCTGCCGCAGCTGGTCCGCCCCGAGGCCCTGGTCCCGGCCAACTCCGCCATGGTGAGCCTGATGGCCGCGGGCAACGTCGCGGGCCGGGGCGCGGGGGGCGCGCTCGTCCAGCTCCTCGGCGCACCGGTCGCTCTGGTGTGCGCGGCGGTGGGCCACCTGGGATCCGGGCTCCGGCTGATCCGCATGGAACGCGGCGATGCCGCTGACATCCCGGGCACGGCCGACGGCCCCCGCCGGGGCCCGAGCCTGCGCGCCCGGATCGCCGAGGGCCTGCGGCACGTCCTGCGCCACGGGGAACTGCGCGCCCTCGCGCTCACCGGGGCACTCGGCAACCTCGGGACGGTCATGGTGAACACGATGCTGCCCGTCGTCTTCACCCGCGAACTCGGACTGTCCGCAGGCGCACTGGGCCTGTTCTGGGCGGTCGGAGGAGTCGGCCTGCTGTTCGGAGCCCGATGCGCACGCCGGCTCGCCGACCGGTTCGGGCACGGGCGGGCGCTGGTCCTCGCGGACGCCTGCCTCGCCCCGACGGGACTCCTGGTACCCCTGATGGACCGGGGCATCTGGTTGTGGGTGGCGGGTGCCGGATGGTTCCTCTTCGCCGTCAGGACGGGGACGGGCAACGTCCTCGGAGTGAGCCTTCGCCAGCGCCTGACCCCGGACACCCTGCTCGGCCGTATGAACGCCACCTTCCGCTTCGTCCTCACCGGGGCCATGGCCCTCGGCGCCGCCCTGGCCGGTGCCATCGGTTCCTACGGGTCTCCCGGCGCGGCCCTCTGGTCAGGCGGAGCCCTGCTCTGCCTGGCCTGCGTACCGACCCTGGTCTCCCCGCTGCGCGGGCGTCGCGAGCTCCCGCCCGCGGGGGCCGCCGGGGGCGCCCTGCGCGGATCCGGCCGGGGGACGTGCCGTACCGCTTCGTGACGCGGCGCGGGCCCCTAGGGCCTGTCGTCAAACTCCCGTCTGCCGCGCGACGCCTGGCACGCGCTCTCGCCGCACCGGACGGAAGCCGAGTACGTCCAGTACGCGGGCTTCCGCCCGGCACGCCGAGAGCACGCACCAGACGCCGCGCGGCCGCCCTTCGGGCGACGACGGGATTTTGACGACAGGCCCTAGAGCTGCGCGGGTCAGTCCCCGCGCAGCGCGGCGGCCACCGGGCCCTCGCCGTGCACCTGGAGGCGGCCTGCCCTGACGGCCTGTGCCACGCCGAGCGCGCCCTCGCCGAGCTCCCGGCAGGTGTCGGCGTCGAGCACGAGGCGTGCGTCCGCCGCGTCGGCGGGCCCGTCCCCGTAGACGGGCACGTCCCCCTGGGTCGGGCCGAGGCGGACGTGGAACACGCCCTCGTCGAGGACCACGTCGACCACGGCCGGGCCCCCGGTCGCCGGGAGGCGGCGTAGCAGGAGGAGGGCGTACCAGTGCGCGCGCAGCGCGTCGGTGGGGCGGCGTTCGGCGAGGTCGGGGGCGCCCCATTCGGCGAGTGCCGTGAGCACGGGCAGTAGTTCGGCGCCGCGTGAGGTCAGCTCGTACACGGTCGCGGGCGCCGGCGGCGGCAGCTTGCGGCGGATCGCCAGGCCCTGCGCCTCCATGTCCTTGAGCCGGCCGGCCAGTACGTCCGTGGAGACGCCCGGCAGGTCGGCGTGGAGGTCGGTGTACCGGCGGGGGCCGGCCAGCAGCTCCCGGACGATCAGCAGGGTCCATCGGTCCCCTACCGCGTCCAGGGCGCGGGCCGAGGCGCAGTACTGGTCGTAGCTTCGGCGGCGTGGCTGACGAGGTGACATGCAGCGAGTCTAGACAGGATGTTGGACTTTCCAAGCTTCTACTTGGTAAAACCAAGCAGGTAGTCCGGAGTGCGGGAACAGCGGGAACAGGGAAGGCACGGCATGGAGTTCAGGCAGTCGAGCAAGCTCAGCGAGGTCTGCTACGAGATCCGGGGCCCGGTGATCGAGCACGCCAACGCGCTGGAGGAGGCGGGTCACAGCGTGCTGCGGCTCAACACCGGCAACCCGGCCGCCTTCGGCTTCGAGGCGCCGGAGGAGATCGTTCAGGACATGATCCGAATGCTCCCCCAGGCCCACGGGTACACCGACGCGCGCGGGGTGCTCTCCGCCCGCCGGGCCGTCGTCCAGCGCTACCAGGCGATCGGCTTGACCGATGTGACGGTGGACGACGTCTTCCTCGGCAACGGTGTCTCCGAGCTGGTCTCCATGGCCGTCCAGGCACTGCTGGAGGACGGGGACGAGGTCCTCATCCCCGCCCCCGACTTCCCGCTCTGGACCGCCGTGACCACCCTCGCGGGCGGCAAGGCCGTGCACTACGTCTGCGACGAGTCCGCCGACTGGTACCCGGACCTCGACGACATGGCGTCCAAGATCACGGACCGCACCAAGGCCGTGGTCATCATCAACCCGAACAACCCCACGGGCGCCGTCTACCCCCGGGAGATCCTGGAGGGCATCCTCGAACTCGCGCGCCGCCACGGTCTGATGGTCTTCTCCGACGAGATCTACGACCAGATCCTGTACGACGACGAGGTCCACCACCACGCCGCCGTCCTCGCCCCCGACCTGGTCGTCCTCACCTTCTGCGGGCTCTCGAAGACGTACCGGGTGGCGGGGTTCCGGTCCGGCTGGCTGGTGGTGAGCGGCCCCCGGCAGCATGCGCGCAGTTACCTGGAGGGGCTGACCATGCTCGCCTCCATGCGGCTGTGCCCCAACGCCCCGGCCCAGTACGCCATCCAGGCCGCGCTCGGCGGACGCCAGTCCATCAAGGAGCTGACCGCCCCCGGCGGGCGCCTCCTCGAACAGCGCGACCGCGCCTGGGAGAAGCTGAACGAGATCCCCGGCGTGTCCTGCGTGAAGCCGAAAGGCGCGCTGTACGCGTTCCCGCGCATCGACCCCAAGGTGCACCCGATCCACGACGACGAGCGGTTCGTGCTGGACCTGCTGCTGCGGGAGAAGATCCAGGTCGTCCAGGGCACGGGGTTCAACTGGCCCCGCCCCGACCACTTCCGGATCCTGACCCTGCCATACGCCGACGACCTGGACGCGGCGATCAGCCGGATCGGCCGCTTCCTGAGCGGGTACCGCCAGTAGGCGAGGTCCGCGAGGTCCGGGGGCCCGGACGGGACGTCCGGAAACGGACAATCGGCGAGGTCCAGCGACGGGCGGTTGTACGCGCCTGCGCCGCGGCCGGCCTCGGGCCGTCGGGGACGGTCGACGAACCGGTCGCGGCCATGTACCCCACGGACTCGACGGCGAGCCGGGTGCCTCGGACCTCGTTGTCCATGTCGGCGGTGCCGCGCTGGCGGCCGACGTGGTGACCGTGGGCGGGGACGGGGACGGGATGGATACTGCCGCGGGCCACCCGGAAAGGGTGCCTCGCCGCACCGCGTACTCGCCGCCCTGGATTCCGACATGCTCGCGCTTGCCGCCGAACACGCCCGGGGCGGGGCGGGGCGGTGCTGGGCATGCCCGTCGTGTGGGAGCGACTCGCCACGCACCTCCCCGTCAGACCGGGCGCACCCGAGTGCGGCACCATCCGGCAAGACGGCGGGACACGGCCGGACGCAACTGACGGATCGTCCTGCCGGTGGCCGACACTTCCAGTACGAGCCGTCACGGAACGGCAGTTGAACCGATGGAAGAAGAGGATCGCACCATGGTCGAGCAGGACGATCGATTCGATGTCGTCGTACTCGGAGCCGGGCCCGGGGGCTATGTCGCCGCCGTCCGTGCCGCCCAACTGGGCAAGCGTGTCGCCGTCGTGGAGGAGAGGTACTGGGGAGGTGTCTGCCTGAACGTGGGCTGCATCCCGACCAAGGCCCTGTTGCGCAACGCGGAACTCGCCCACATCTTCACCCATGAGGCGAAGACCTTCGGCATCAAGGTCGAGGGAGAGGTCACCTTCGACTACGGCGAGGCCTTCCGGCGCAGCCGCGCGGTCGCCGACGGCCGGGTCAAGGGGGTCCACTACCTGATGAAGAAGAACAAGATCACCGAGGTGGACGGCCGCGGCACCTTCCTCGACCCGCACACCCTCCAGGTCACCGGTTACGACGGGAACACCCGCACCATCGGGTTCGACCAGTGCGTCATCGCCACCGGCGCGACCCCCAAACTGCTGCCCGGTACCAAGCGCAGCGCGCGCGTGGTGACCTTCGAGGAGCAGATCCTCGCTGATGACCTCCCGCAGTCCATCGTCATCGCCGGGGCGGGTGCCATCGGCATCGAGTTCGCCTACGTACTGCACAACTATGGTGTGAAGGTCACGATCGTCGAGTTCCTGGACCGTGTCGCCCCGCTGGAAGACGCCGAGGTCTCCGCCGAACTCGCCCGCCAGTACCGAAAGCTGGGCATCGAGGTCCTCACCTCCACTCGGGTCGACGCCATCGACGAGTCCGGGCCCCAGGTCCGCGTCTCCGTCACCGGGAAGGACGGCACGCCGAAGGTCCTGGAGGCCGACAAGGTCCTCCAGGCGATCGGCTTCGCACCGAACGTCACCGGGTACGGTCTGGAGCACACGGGCGTGCGCGTAACCGACCGCGGCGCGATCGAGGTCGACGGCCGCTGCCGCACCTCCGTCCCGCACATCTACGCCATCGGTGACGTGACCGCGAAGCTCATGCTCGCCCACACCGCCGAGGCCATGGGGGTGATCGCGGCCGAGACGATCGCCGATGCCGAGACCATGGAACTCGACTACGCGATGATCCCTCGCGCCACCTACTGCCAGCCGCAGATCGCGAGCTTCGGCTACACCGAGGCCCAGGCCCGTGAGCTCGGCTACGACGTCAAGGTCGCCAAGTTCCCCTTCACCGCCAACGGCAAGTCCCATGGCCTCGGCGACACCACCGGATTCGTGAAGCTGATCAGCGATGCCAAGTACGGCGAGCTGATCGGCGGTCACCTCATCGGCCCCGACGTCACCGAACTGCTTCCCGAGCTGACTCTGGCCCAGCAATGGGACCTCACCGTCCACGAGGTGGCCCGCAACGTCCACGCCCACCCGACCCTGGGCGAGGCCGTCAAGGAGGCCGTGCACGGCCTGGCCGGCCACATGATCAACATGTGAGCCTCCCGCAGCGTGCCGGTACGGCAGACGGCCGCACCGGCACGCGGCGCCGATGGCGCGCCCCTGGTCCGCCGCGAATCGGCGTAGCCGGCTACGTGGCGCCGGGAGCGTGGTGCGACACGCTACGAGGAGGCCGGGGTGTCATCGGCCGCGTCGGTGGAACGCAGTAGGCGCAGGAACGCCTTCACGCCCGCGATGATCTCCTGGTTGTCGGTGAGGCGGTTCACCGTGGACTCGAACTCCCTGCCCAGCGCGGTGATCCTGCGGTTCGTCTCCTCGGTCCGCTCGTAGGTGCTCATGGCCAGCGCGTCCACGGTGCGGCGCAGTTCGGCGAGGGCTCGGTACTGTTCCTCGCTCTTCTCCTCCAGGGCCCGTGTCCCGGCTTCGGCGCGGTTCAGTCGCTTGTGCAGTTCGACGACGTCGTCCCGCGGGTACGTGACGTCCTTCAGGAGGGTTCCCAGGCGCCGTCGGAGCTGGCCGAAGTAGGCACCGGCCGGCCGGAAGAAGGTGCTCAGCAGGAAGAACGCGGCGAACCAGTAGCCCGTGAACTCGTCCGTCGCCCAGGTGGCCGCCAAGACGGCCGCTGCCGTGAGGATGTGGCCCGCGATCGCCGCGCGGAGCATCGTGCGTGCGATGCGCGCGGCCTCGGCATCCCGGGCCGGGGAGACTTCCATGCCCTTCTCGCGGCTCACCGCGATCTCGGCGAGCACCGCGTGCGCGCGGAAGTACAGGTTCCAGGGCAGCGTGAGCAGGAGCAGCAGCCACAGGAGGCTGAGCACACCCGCCCCGACGGCGAACACCACCGCGGGCGGTGCCCCCGCCACGTAGGCGAAGACCAGTGCCGCGACCGCCACCACGACGGCTGCCGCCACCCCCAGAGACCTACCCATGCCCCCGCCTCCCGTCCGGACGTCCGGACTGCCCATGCTCCTCCGGGCGGGTACGGGCCGGCATGAGTAGGCGTACTCAAGTTCGCGGTAGGGCCCGGGTGAGTCCACAGCCGGGCCACAGGTCAAGGACAGCCCGCGCCTGGAGGAGTCGCCTTCGCCCAAGCGCGTTCTGACCCCAGGGCGGCACGTTCCCCGTAGCGGCCTCACCGAGACCACACCGGGCCGGCGCGTGTACTGGGGATTGACGCAGACCACACCCGCCGATCAACTTCACCTGCTCCAAGCGATGTTCGGCGAGGAGGCGGTGCTTTCCGCCGATGCCCGGGCGTGCTTGTGCAGGCTGATGGGTTCGGTCGCCCCGACCAGGACTCCTCCGTGGCGATGTCCTCGCCGACCTCGTCCCGCCGCTTCCACCTCGTCACTCGGTCGGCCTAGCCGCGCGTTGCTTTGGGTGATCATCGGTGTGCAGAGTGTAGCCGCTCGGTGGCGCTGGCCCCGGGCGCCGTCATTGAGGGGGATCGATTCTTCGTGTGTGGGCTCGCTGGTTGGGTTGTGTTCGGCCGGGACGGGATGCCGGAAGCGGACTTGGCGGAGCTCAAGCCGATGCTGGAGTCGATGGCCTGCCGGGGCCCGGACGCCTCGGCGTCGTGGACGGGTCCGGGTACGGCTGTGGGGCACACCCGCCTGGCGATCGTCGACCAGGCCGGCGGCCGCCAGCCCATGGTGGACCAGACCGCCTCCAGCGGGCCCGGTGCGGTGCTGGTGTTCACCGGCGAGGTCTACAACCACAACGAGCTGCGTCGCGAGCTCACGGCACGTGGTCACCGCTTCCGGACGCGCTCCGACACCGAGGTCGTCCTGGCAGCCGTCCGGCAGTGGGGCGCGGGCGCCGCGGAACGGTTGGAGGGCATCTTCGCGTTCGCGGTGTGGGACCCGCGTGGGCGGCGTCTGCTGCTGGCCCGCGACCGGCTGGGAGTGAAGCCACTCTTCTACGCGCTGACCCCTCGTGGCGTCCGGTTCGGCTCCGAACCCAAAGCGGTCCTGGCCCACCCGCAGGCGGAAACGATTCTTGACCTGCCGGGGCTGCGCGAACTGATCCTGTCCTCGCACCCGATGGTCAACTCACCGGGCCGGACCGCGTTCTCAGGCCTCGGCGAGGTGCCGCCGGCGCATGTGGTGACGATCGACGCCGCCGGCCGGGCCACCGTGCGCCGCTACTGGTCCCTGACCCCGCGCCAGCACACCGACGACCTCCCCGACACCATCGCCACCGTCCGTGACCTGCTCGCCCAGGCGGTCGGCGGCCAGGCCGTCACCGAAGTTCCGTCCTGCACGCTGCTCTCCGGCGGTCTCGACTCCAGTGCCATCGCCGCCCTGGCCCGGCAGACCACCCGCTTACCCCTCACGACCGTCTCCCTCGACCTGACCGCGAAGACGAGGCCGTCCGCCCGGGACGCGATGCGCCGCGACGACGACGCCCCCTACATCGTCCTGATGGCCGAAGCCCTCGGCTCCCGCCATCACCACATCACCCCCGACTCGCTGCGGCTCGCCGACCCCGCCCTGCGCTCCGAAGTCGTCCGCGCCCGCGACGGTCTGAGCCTGGGAGACTTCGACCACTCCGCCCTGCTGCTCTTCAAGGCCGTACGCGCCCACGGCAAGGTCGCCCTCTCCGGTGACGGATCCGACGAGCTCTTCGGCGGCTACCGCTGGTTCGAAACGGAGGACGCGCCGCCCGGCGGGGCCCCGCAGGCGGCCTTCCCCTGGGAGCGGGTCATCACCCGCGCCGACCTCACCCAATTGCTGGCTCCGCCCCTGCGTGCCGCCCTCGGCCTGGACGCCCACCGCGCCCAGCTCCTCGCCGAGGCCCGGGCAGAACTCGACCACCTGCCCTCCGCCGGCGCCGCCGAGCGCAGGCTGCGCACCATCAGCCACCTCAGCCTCACCCGTTTCCTGCCCGCCCTCCTGGAACGCACCGACCGCCTGAGCATGAGCTGCGGCCTGGAAGTACGCGTTCCGTTCCTGGACCACCGCCTGGTCGAGTACGTCTTCAACACCCCCTGGCCGTTCAAGACCCACGACGGCCGGGAGAAGAGCCTGCTGCGCGCCGCCTGCCGCGGCCTGGTTCCCGACCCGGTCCTCGACCGGCGCAAGAGCCCCTACCCGGTCAGCCGCGACCCCGCCTACCGGCAAGCCCTCACCGTACAGACCCGCCTCCTCCTCGACTCCGACAGCCCGGCCGTGGACCTCCTCGACACCGCGGCCGTACGCGACCTGCTCCTCGATGCCGACACGGCCCACCGCTTCCCCCGTGAGGGGCTCGAATTCGTCCTCGACCTAGACGTGTGGCTCCGTACCCACCGCCCGACCCTGAACCTGTGAGCACCCCCATGACCACGACCGAGCCCCGCCCCGTCATCGTCTCCGCGGTACGGACCCCCATCGGCCGCGCCCACCGCGGTGCGCTGGCCTCCGTACGGCCCGACGACCTCCTCGCCACCGCGGTCGAAGCCGCCCTCGCACGCGTCCCGCAGCTCGACCCCGCCCACCTCGACGACCTGATCGCCGGCTGCGCACTCCCCGGAGGCGAACAGGGCTTCAACATCGCCCGCATCACCGCGGTCCTCCTCGGCCTCGACCACGTGCCCGGGGCGACCGTCAACCGCTTCTGCACCTCCTCCCTCCAGGCGCTGCGCATGGCGGCCCAGGCCGTCCGCTGCGGGGACGCGCGGGCTGTGGTGGCCGCCGGTGTGGAGTCCCAGTCCCGTCTCGCGTACGGGAGCTCCGACACCTGGCCCGGCACCCGCAACCCCGCCTTCGCCGACGCCGAAGCCCGCACCGCCCACCGCTCCGCCACCGCCGACGAGACCTGGTACGAGCCCCGCACCGGCGGCGCCCTGCCCGACCCCTACCTCCCCGTCGCGCTCGCCGCCGAACACGCGGCCGACGTGTACGGCATCACCCGCACCGAGATGGACGCCTACGCCGTCCGCTCCCACCGCCTCGCCGGCCATGCCTGGGAGACCGGGTTCTTCACCCCCGAAATCGTCCCCGTCCTCACGCCGGCCGGGGAGAAGGTCACCCGCGACGACTGCCCCCGCCGAGGGGTCACCCTCGACACCCTGGCCGCCCTCGCACCCGCCGCACGCCCCGACGGCCGGGTCACCGCCGGGAACGCGGCCCCGCTCAGCGACGGCGCGGCGGCCGTCCTCGTCATGGACGAAGCCTTCGCCCTCGCCCTCGGCATCACCCCGCTGGCCCGGATCCTCGCCACCGCGGTCAGCGCCCACACCCCCGAAACCGAGGGCCCCGCCCCCGTCGAAGCCACCCGCCGCGTCCTCGCCCGTACCGGCATGACCCTCGATGACGTCGACGTCTGCGTCGGCAACGAACCCTTCGCCGCCCAGATGCTCGCCTACTGCCGGGAACTCGACTGCGACCCGGACCGCTTCAACACCCGGGGCGGCTCCATCGCCCTTGGCGAGCCGTACGGCGCCGCCGGAGCCCGCCTGACCACCACCGCCCTCAACACCCTGCGCCAGGACGACTCCTCCACCGCCCTGATCTCCGTCGTCGCCGCGGGCGGCATCGGCATGACCGCCGTCCTGGAACGCCTCGCCTGACGAGCGCGGCGAAGGCCGGTCGGTCCGGCGTGCCGATTCGCAGGTGCGGCAGCGTCCGAACAGAGGTTGTCGAAGCCCTTGTCCTAGCCGGCCTGCTGCTCGTACCCCACGAGCCGGACACAGACGGCGAGCCCCTCGATCGCCTGCTCCAGCTCCGCGAGGGACGGGTAGCTGGGTGCGATCCGGATGACCGCGTCGCGCGGGTCGTCGCCGTACGGGTGCGTGGCGCCGGCCGGGGTCAGCACGATGCCCGCCTCGGCAGCGCGGCGTCCAGGATCCGCGCCACCGCCTCGAACTTGGGCTGGAGCAGGGCACGCTGGCGCTCCATCTGGGCCCTCACCCCGTCGGCGTCGCGCAGGAACAGGGCGTGTCGCAGCTGGTTGACCTTGTCGGGGCCGATGGACCGCTTGGAGTTGTTGGCGAGCAGCCACTGGAGGTTCGTGGGCGAGGCGCCGAAGAAGGCGACGCCGGCGCCCGCGGTGATGATCTTCGAGGTGGAGCCGAACACGAACACCCGGTCCGGGTTGCCGGCTTCGGCGCAGGTGGCGAGCAGGTCGGCGATCTCGGTGGGCCCGTCGGTGAGGTCGTGGGCGGCGTACGCGTTGTCCCAGAAGATCCGGAAGTCCGGGGCCGCGGTGCTCATCGAGGCGAGCCGCGCCACGGCCTCCATGTCAGGGCCCTCGGCGGTCATCGGTACCGGGATCATCTCGATCCCGGTACCGCTCGCAGAGCGCGAAGTGCCGATCGTACCCGGGCACCGGGCACAGGAAGGCGATCCGCCCCTGATCCACCCACCGCGACTCGGCGCCCGGCAGCACGCCCAGCAAGGCGTGCACCAGGCAGTCGTGCTTCACTCCAGGCTGGAATTCCCGGCAGCGAGCAGCTGCCCGGCCGGCACCTGGAGCACGCCGGCGAAGATCTCCCCGAGCTCGGACAGCCCCTGCAGTCCGCCGTAGTTGCGCACGTCCGTGCCATCGGCGGAGGCATGCCGTCCACCGGGCAGGCTCAGCAGATCCTGGGAGAGGTCGAGCTGCTCCGGTGCCGGCTTGCCCCGGGTGAGGTCGAGCGCGAGCCCGCGTTCCGCGAGGGCCCGGTAGTCCTGGCGGGCCCGCGCCAGGAGCTTGGTCAGGGCGTCGGGGCTCAACTCGGTGGTCATGGTGTCGCTTGGTGCTGGTGGCCGACCTCGCGCACGAGGTCCAGCCCGAGGACGCGGTCGAGGAAGGCGAACGTCTCGAACTTGGCACCGGCCGGCACATCGGCGCGTGTCGCCACGTCGGCCAGCATGTCCAGGAGGGCGGGGACGCCGAGATCGTCGGCGAGTACGGCACGAGCCTGCCGCAGCTCGTCGGCAGGAATCGGCCTGGACGGCTGCTGCGCCCATTCGGCCACCTGCTGCCGCCAGTGCGTGAGCGTCCGCCGGGCCTCGGCAAGCACGGAGCCGGTGGCCATGACCGGCACGCCGTAGGCGTGGCCGAGCAACAGCATCCTCACAGCCAGCGGATCGGTCCCAGCCGGGGCGAATCCGTCCGGGGGCGGCGGGCTGACCTGGCCCACCTCGATCCGGGCTCCGTCGGCCGCGTCCGGGAGGACCGCGTCGTACGCGAGGATGTGGACGTCGGCAGCCGCGCAGATCGTCTCGGTCAGCTGGGGGACACCGATGGTGGCGGGCGGGTGGATGCCGAGAGCAGCCATGGCCCGATCGAGCGCCTGGGTTTGGTCATGCGGGAGGTCCGGCGTGGTGAGGGCCGTAAGGGCCTGCAGGCCGTGCAACTCCGCGGCGCGGGCCAGTACGTCGCCGACCAGCGGCGCCCGCAGATGCGCCATGCCGATCCCCGTGTCGATGGCCGGCAGGTGGACGCAGATGCGCAGCAGGTGGCGGTGTGCGGAAGGAATCTCCACGACCCGGCCGGTGCGGGTGTCGGTGATACGCAGCATGATGCGGAGGCTAGTCCTGAAAACCTCCGGCACCGGGGAGGACCTGCCCGGACGCAAACGTTGCGAGCTCCGCATCCCTGCCGACGGGTCCCGGTCCATCCGCGCCGAACCACCGTGCCGTACAGCAGATGCAGCGGCCGGGCCAGGTCCTCGGCGTCGGCGACCCCGGCGTCCCGCGCCAGATCAGTGAGCAGTGTCCGCACCCGGAGGCGGTACCTGTCCGCGGCGAACTCAACGGGACTGCCGGGCTGCGCCTCCGCGCTGGCCGACGTGTGCTCACGGGGCCGGAGGCGGGAAGGGCAGGACCGGCCCCTGCTTGGGGGCCGGTCGGCCCCTTCTACCGCTGCCGGGGTGTGGAGTGTGGAGTGGGGAACCGGCGGACCGCAGCACCCTGGGCGGTGGAGTACGGGACCGCACGCTTCGTTCGTGTGTGACGGCGGGAGGCCGGCGGGGCGGCTCATCGGGGAGGATGGGCCGTTCCCGCCGGCTGTCAGGGGCCGGCCGGAGCGGGGGCGCTCACATGCGCAACAGCCGCACGGTGATCTCCCGGTACTGGCGCAGGGCGAGCCGTAGGTCTTCCGTCTCGGCTTCGGTGCCGCGGCCCTCGTGGGTCGAGCCGATGGCGCGCCGGCGTTCCACGAGTGCGGCCGTGACGCGGGTGGTGGCTTCGGCGAAGGTGCTGTCGGCTTCCTCGACCGCTTCGCGCGGGCTGTGGACGAAGGTGCCGAGTGCGTGCTGGAGGTGCAGGGTCAGCCTGTCCCGGTCTCTCTGCGCGAGCAGTGACACCGGGACCGGGGTGTCCGTGCGGGCCCCGGGCGGTTCTTCGGGGGGTGGGGCGTGAGGAGCCGGGCCCCCGCGAGGGTCGAGCCGCCCGGGGAGCGGGGCCCGGGTCGGGGATTGCCGTGCGCGTTCCTGGCCGTACGTCATCGCGTGCCACTTCCCTCGGCGTGGTGACGCTGCGGACGGTGCCGGCCGGAGTCGGCCGGCTGCTGTGCGACCAGGGCGTCGAAGAGGTTCCGGGCCCCGGTCATGGCCCTGCGGTTCTGCTCCGTGCTGCCTTGGCCGTGGACGGCCGCGTGCAGGCCGCGATAGCCGTCGACGTGCTTCGCGTGGTGGACGGAGAGCGCGGCGAGCCGCTCTTCGAACGGCCCGCCGACCGGAAAGCCCCGGTCCGATGCCAGCCGTGCCAACAGCGCGTCGGCCTCGGCGACCGCTTCCTGCGGGGAGTCGACGAACCGCTTCTGGATCCCGGCCCATTGGGCCGCGTACTGCTCCCGGGAAGCCGATGAAAGCGGCCGTTCCCTGACGGAACCGTGCTGCTTCAGGCGCTCGCCGAGTTCTCGGTCCGCGGCCTTGGTGTCACCTTCGTGGCGGGTCACGAGGCGTTCGTACTCGGGGCCGAAGCGCCGTTTCAGACCGTGCCCGATCCGGCGGTGGCCGAGCGTGGCCAAGAGGATGGCCGTCACGGCGACGAGCGTCGCGGCGACGAGGGCCGCGATGATGATCACGGCCCGGGACACGGCGGTCCCCCGATGTTCCCGGCTCGTAAGTCGTTCTGCTGCATACCGTCGGCTCTCCTCGGTTGATGGCGGGGCGGTGCCGGCAGGAGGAGGAGAATCCGGAGGGGCAAGGCCGGGACCTGCACAGCGGTCACAGGGGTGGTGCCTGCGTTCCGCGGGGTCCGGGCGAAGCGGAGGGTGGAGGGCTTGGCTCCGGAGCCTTCCCGGGTGGTACGGCCCAACACCGTCCGTGTCAGTCAACGCCGGGCGGTGTCGCCTGTCAATGGGCCCGACGACTGTCGCCGAGCCCCTCGCAGGACTACGCTGCCGGATGAAGCCCTGGTCCCCGGCAGCGATGATCTGTTCCGCTGTGGAAGGGACCGCTCGTGTCCGTCGCGTTTCTCGTGCTCCTGGTAGCCCTGATCCTCTTCGGCTACTCCAACCACCTGCTGTGGGTGGCCGCCGCAGTACTGCTCTTCGCCCTCGTGCACCGCGGACGGCGGGGCGGCTCGGGCCGTCAGGGCGACCACCGCGGTTACGACGACCACCGCGGTTACGACGACTACGACGACTACCGGGACCACCGTGACCAGCAGCACCGCTGGGACCGCCGCTACGATCGACAGCACCGTGGCCGCCGGAGCCGTGAGGACCGCCGCGACCGCGGCCGCGAAGAACCGCGCTGAAGGTCAGTTGACCAGGCCGGTGAGGGGTTCGGTTCCGTCGATGAAGGCGCCGGCCAGCTCGGACAGGCGCCGGTTGTGCCCGCGGGCGTAGCTGCGAAGTGCCGTGAAGGCCTCCTCCATGCCGATGCCCTGGCGTTCGGCGAGCTTGCCCTTGGCCTGCTCGATCAGCACACGGCTGTTCAACGCGGTCTGCAACTGCTCGTTGAGCACCGTGCTCTGCTGGGAGGAGCGCTGCTGCAGGAGACTGATGGTGGCGACGTCGGCCAGGGCCTGGGCGACGGGCGTGGCGGCCGGATCGAAGGGTCCGGGGAGGGCGCGGAACAGGTTCAGTGCTCCGACGACCTCGTCCCGCAGGCGCATCGGCAGGGCCTGGACCGCGGAATATCCGCTGTGGCGGGCCTGCGCGGCGAAGCGTGGCCAGCGAGCGGCTTCCGTGCTCAGGTCAGGGATGGTGACGGGTGCGCCGGTGTGGAAGCACTCCAGACACGGGCCTTCGTCATTCTGGAGCTGGAACAGTTCGAGCAGGCGGACTTGCTCGTCGGAGGCGGCCATCACGCGGAGTTCACCGTTGCGGTCCGCGAGGAGTACGCCGGCCGCGTTCACATCGAGCATGCCGACACATCTGTCGGTCAGCATGCGGAGGAAGTCGATCAGGTCGAAGTCCGCGACCAAGTTGTCCGCAAGTTCGACGAATGCCTTGGCGAGGAGCTGCTCATTCATCGTGTACACCTTCTGTTGTCAGGCATCGTCGGGGGCGCTCCGTTCCTCGTCCGCGTCCCGGTCCGGCGAGAACCGCAGCCTGCGGGCCACCACGTCGGCTGCCACCTCGGCGAGCCGGCGTCCGTGGGCATAGGCGTAGGCGCGCAGACGGACGAACGCCTCCTCGATGCCCACACCGAGCTGGACGGTGAGCATGCCGGTGGCCTGGTCGACCTCGGCCCGGTAGCCGCCCAGCTCCTCGCTGCCCGCCCCGTCGATCCGGGCACCGAGGAGCACGAGCGTGGCGGTGTCGGCGAACACCATGGCATCGGCCAGTTCCGCGGAGTCCAGCTCGACCGGCACATCGGAGTAGAGGTCCAGCACTCCGGGGCTGATCCCACCGATCCGCAAGGGGAACGCGAACACCGCCACCGCACCGGCGGAGACGGCTTCCAGGGCGAACACGGGCCATCGGAGCCGTTCCCCGTCGGCCCGCAGATCGGGCGCCAGGACGGCCGACCCAAGGGCGAAGGCATCCACACCGGGGCCCTCGCCCAGCGTGAGCTGGAGTTCCTCGACCCGCTCGCTGACCAGGTCGGTGGCGTACAGGGGATGGCCGGCCGAGGCCTTGGACATGGCCGACACCCCTGCTCCGTCGATCGGAAGCGCGGCCACCGCGGCCGTGCACACGTCCACCACCCCGATCCGTTCGCCGCGCCGGGCCGCCTGCTCGGCCACCAGTACCCGGATCCTGGCCGACCGGCCCCCCGTCACCGCTCCGGCCGCCGGGTGCCCGGGGGGAGCCCCTGGCCGGACGCGGCCGCCGGCGCCCTCCCGAGGGGCAGTACCAGCGCCCGGTGCAGCGCTGCGCCGGGCGGCCTGTGGACCTCGCCGACCTCGCGCCATCCCCAGGACCGGAAGGCCGCCAGGCTCCTGACTGCGGACTCGAGCACCAGGGTGGCGCCGAGCGACGCGCGATGGTCGTCCAGCAGCCGCTCCTGCAGCCGTCTGCCGAGGATGAGGGCCTGTTCGTGCGGGGCGACCACGACGTCGGTGACGGCGAAGACGTGGCCGGAGGCGGTGAGTTGCTCGATGTCCCGGGGAAGGGGCCCGAGGAACCCCCTCCACCAGGAGCCGTCGCGCCGCAGGGGGAAGCCGAAGACGCATCCGAGCAAGGTGGCCCGCTCGGCGACCAGCATGGCGAATCCGGGCTGGCGGACATCACCCGTGAGGCGGTGCAGGAAGGCTTCCCGGCTGCTGTGGGCCGTACCCGCCAACGGGTGGGAGGACTCCACGTACAGGTCCGCCACGTCCTCTTTCAGTCCCTCGGCCTGCCATCGGTTCAGCCGCCGCAGGCGGATCGAGGCCATGTCGGCGGGACCGTACGGAGCCCCGCGGCGGCCCCTCTGCGAACGCCCCAGCGGCGACGTGTCCGTCACAGCACACCGCCCAGGGCGGGAGCGGGACGGTCGCCGAGCAGGAAACCGGAACGGGTGATGTCGATGATCCGGACCAGTGCGGGCGGCGGGTGGTGCAGCCTCAGGGTTCCTCCGGCCGCCGTGATGCGCCACCACGATGAGAGGAGGACGCCCAGGCCACTGCAGTCGCAGAAGGTGACGGCGGACAGGTCGATGTCGATCGTACGGACGCCGTCGTGCAGGCATTGCGCCAGTGACGCGCGCAGCAAATGGACGGTGGAGATGTCGAGCTCACCGGCCGGAGCGATCAGAACCCGGCTGTTCTCGTCGTACCTGGGGGCGTTCGGATCGGGGACACGCATGATGGGGCGCCTCGGTTCGGGACCAGCCGGGCAGTACCGGGCAGCGCCGGACTCCCCGGCTCCTCCGGTCACTTCCCGGTGCGGATGTGCGCGCGCGGCGGGCAGGGCCGATCCGGCAGCCTGCGTTCCAGGATGGGGACGAACCATGCCCTCGGATGCGTCGGGCGGATCGTGAGTCCGGGCCGCGACGCGGAGATCTGTTGCAGGCAACGCGCCGTCAGGGTCTGGAACGGGGACGCTCTGTTCGCAGCATAGCCCGTTACCGGTGCCGGCGGAGGGGTGCAAGCAGGCCTCTTCTGGCTGGTAGCCGACCGGCGCGCGGGCTTACGGGCGTGCGCCCCCGCTGCGAGCCGCAGGCGCAGAGACCTCAGACGCGGTCGCCATCCGGTGCCGGGGACGTCGTGGCGGCGCGCACTCGCCAACTTGATTTTGCCGGTGGTGCTTTGGCTCGTCTCCGTGAGGCGGTTCAGGCGAGCAGCTGGGGCCGAGGCGTGGGTGGAACGACCCATAGGCTGGCCCTATGTCTGACACGCTGAGTTCCGATAAGACCGCGTCCGCGCTGCGGACATCTGCGCGGGTCTCTGCCGAGTTGCTGCTGGTCCTCGTGGCGGCTGCGGTGGCGTTGTGGCTCCTGGGCCGGATGTGGTCGGTGATCTGGCCGCTGATAGTGGCCCTGTTCCTCACCACCCTGACGTGGCCCCTGGCCGCCTTCCTTCGGCGGCACGGATGGCGCCCCGCACTGGCCGCGTCAGCGGTGACCCTACTGTTCCTCGTAGCCGCAACGGGAGTCGTGGCGCTGATTGCAGTGCCGGTGGCATCGCAGTCCGGCGAGCTGGGCGACGGCGTGGTCAAGGGTGTCCAGCAGTTGCGCGAGTGGGCTGCAGGGCCGCCGCTGAACATCGGTGACGCTCAGATCGCAGGGGCGTTCGACGCGGCAGTCGAGCGGGTCCAGAACAGCGTCGGCAGTGCGGTCTCCACCGTCGTCACTGGGGTGAGCACCGTCTTCAGCGGCCTGGTCACCGCGATCTTGGCGCTCTTCCTCATGTTCTTCTTCCTCAAGGACGGCCCGCGGTTCCTGCCGTGGCTCGCCCGGCAGCTCCCCGGCCGGCTCGCCACCGACGTTCCCGTCGTCGCCGCGCGCGGCTGGGAGACCCTCGGTTCGTTCGTACGCTCCCAGGCGTTCGTCGGCTTGCTCGACGCCGTCTTCATCGGGCTGGGGCTGTGGATCGTCGGTGTCCCGCTGGTGTTGCCGCTGGCGGTGCTGACCTTCGTGTCCGCGTTCGTGCCGATCGTTGGTGCCTTGTTCGCCGGCCTCGTTGCGGTGCTCATCGCGCTGGTCTCGAACGGCCTGACGGACGCACTGATCGTGCTGGCGATCATCATCGTGGTGCAGCAGTTGGAAGGCAACGTGTTCCAGCCGATGATCCAAAGCCGCGGTCTCGGGCTTCACGCCGCGGTGATCCTGCTGGCGGTGACGCTGGGTGCCAGCCTGGCCGGAGTGGTCGGCAGCTTGCTGGCAGTGCCGGCGGCGGCACTGATCGCGGTGGTCTGGAACTATCTGCGCGAGCAGCTGGTCGAGCCATCGCCCGGCACGGAGACCGACCACTCGACCACCGGGGCTCCCTCGTAGCCCCCGCCAACCGTCGCCTTGGGGTCCGGCACCACCCCGACCGGCTAGGGCCGGACCACCGAGCGGCGCCGCAAGGAGGCCAACGCCACCACGAGGTGCGGGGGAGCCCGGTAGCGGAGAGGATGGCGCTGTGTCCGTGCCGAGGAACGACGAGCGTCTGCGCCGCTACTGGGACAAGCACGCCGCTTCCTACGACCGGCAGATGCGGTTCTTCGACCGAACCCTGTTCGGCGAGAGTCGCGCCTGGGTCTGTTCCCAGGCCACCGGCGAGGTGCTGGAGGTCGCCATCGGTACCGGCCTGAACCTTCCCCTCTACCCTCCCGGCGTCCATCTGACCGGCATCGAGTGGAGTCCGCAGATGCTGGCCCTCGCCCGTCGTCGTGCCGACGAGCTGGGGCTGGTCGCTGACCTGAGGGAAGGCGACGCCCAAGCTCTGCCGTTCCCGGACGCGTCCTTCGACAGCGTGGTGTGCACGCTGGCCCTGTGCGCGATCCCCGACGAGCAGCGTGCGATCGCGGAGATGAGCCGCGTGCTCAGGCCCGGCGGCAGGCTCCTCCTGTTGGACCACGTTCCCAGCTCCGCCTGGCCGCTTCGCGCGATCCAGTGGCTCATCGAACTCCTCACCGTTCCGCTCGGCGGGGAGCACCTCCTGCGCCGACCGCTCCAGGGCGTCCAGGGGGTGGGTCTGGAGGTCGAGCAGCACGACCGGTTCAAGCTCGGCGTCGTCGAACGCCTCGCCGCCCGCAAGCCCGCCCCCGGAACCGCCGACGCGTGAAATGGGTCCGCACGGGTTGGGCGGTGGTGCCGCAGACAGACCGTTGCCTGAGCGCACGTGACGGCGAGCCGGTATGGCCTCCTGGCCCGTCTGCGGCGGTGGTAGTTGGGCAGGGCGTTCGGGTTGTCGGCCGATGAGGTGTGCAGCCATACCCGGCGTACGTCAGGTCCCAGTATGCGTTCGCGCGTGAGCGCTGCCTTTCCGTCAGGCGTCGAAGCGGCGGCGTGAGGCCTCGATGTGACCGAAGTACCGGTGCGTCCACGCGCAGAGCCCGTCGATCGTCGCCCGCAGGGCTTGGCCCGGCTCGGTGAGGGTGTACTCGACCCGCGGTGGCACGACGGGGTGCACGGTCCGCTCGAGCAGTCCGTACCGCTCCAGCATCCGCAGGTTCTGGGTCAGCATCTTGTGGCTGATGCCCTCGACCTCGTCACGCAACGTGCTGAAGCGCAGGGTCCGCTCCCCGAGGGCTTCGATGATCAGGAGCGCCCACTTGTTGGCGACGTCCGAGAAGATCTCCCGCCCCAACGAGTCCGCCCGCCGAAGGTCCGCGTCGTCGGGCACACCATGGCCATCACCCTCGTGAACCCCAAGGGACTGCCGGAGATCGACGCCTATCGGCAGGTGTCGATCGCGACCGGGTCGACGCTCGTCTTCGTCGCCGGACAGGTGGCCTGGCACGCCGACGGCGTCACGGTCGGTGAGGACGACCTCGCCGCGCAGGTCGAGCAGTGCTACCTCAACGTGAGCACCGCCCTGGCCGAGGTCGGGGCCTCCTTCGACGACGTGGCGAAGCTGACGGTCTACGTCGTCGACTGGACCCCCGACAAGTTGCCCCTGCTGATGGAGGGGATCAGCCGGGCGGCCCGGAAGCTGGGCGCCGTACCGGTCCCGCCGGCCTCGTTGCCGGGCGTCGCGGCACTGGACGTACCGGAGCACCTGGTGGAGATCGAAGCCACCGCCGTCCTCGACTGAGCACGTGCCCGGCGCCGGGGCTGAGGCTCATGGAGGCTTCGCCCCGGCTCGTCAGGGCGCGAGCCCGGTTGCGTCGTACGAATCGCCGACCTGGTCGTCCGTCTCCCCGACGCGGTCACCCGCGCGGGGCCCGGGAACAACTCGGCCTGGCCTCGATTCAGGCGTGGACCGACGGGGCCGGGAGCGTGGCGAGTTCGCCCAGGACGCGGGCCGCCGGCGCGGGGGCGACCAGCCACTGCAGGTGGCTGCCCGCCAGTGTGCGGACGTCGTACGGGTTGTCGGGCGTCAGCTCGTTGCCCTCGCGGATCAGCCGGTCCTGAAGGGCAGGAGGCAGGCTCGTGTCGTCGGCCAGACGGATGTAGGTCTTGGGGATGCGGCCCCAGGACGCGGCCTGCGCCCGGTCGGCGGAGCCGCCGACGTCGAGGTTCTCGTCCGGCTGGAAGGTGTTCAGGAAGGTGTGGAACTGCTCGTCGGTGCCGTCGGCGAGGAAGGCCGCCTTGAATGCCGCGAGCGCGTCCGGGTTTGCGGTGCGGAAGTTGACGCGGAGCAGACCGAGGTCGGCGGGGTTTCCCGCCAGCGCCGAAGCGAAGGCGGCGGGGTCGACCGTGGCCATCTCCGGCTCGGCGTAGTAGTCGCTGACGTCGAGCCGGACCGGGCACCAGGCCGAGACGTAGACGAGGCGGTCGATCAGATCGGGGCGTGCGTTGGCCGCGGCCGTGACCGTGATACCGCCCCGGCTGTGGGCGACGAGGATGACGGGGCCGTTCCGCTTGGCCCGTTCGAGGATCCCGATGAGGTGCGCGACGTTGTCGGCGAGCGTGACGCCCTTGATCGAGCCGGGCGCGGTGGCGAGCCCCTCGGGGTCCTGCGGTGACTGGTAGGCGCGGGTGAAGGTGGCCTGGAACCCGTGGCCGGGCAGGTCGACGGCGACCGAACGGTGTCCGAGGAGGCCGAGTTCGGCCTGGAGGGGTGCGAAGGAGAAGGAGTTCGCGAAGGCTCCGTGTACGAGTACGAAGGTCGGTTGCATCTGTGTCGTCACTTTCCGGCCGCCGCGCTTCGGCGGCGGCCATGGGGTCCGTCCTGGGCGTCCAGGATCGAGGAAGGGATCGGCGGCAGTCCTACGAGGTCAAACCGCTGTTCGGCGCAGGACCAGGCAGAGGAAGCCGAAGCTGTCCCGGTACCCGTGCAGCCAATCCGAACGCGCGGCGGTGGCCGTCTCCAGTACCTGCGCGGCGGCCGGATCGGCAGGGTGGTCCAGGGCCCACGCGGCCAGCGAGCCCCAGCAGGCCCACTCGTAGGAGTCCAGCTCGCTGCGGGTACTGACATGGCCGTGGACGGGGGTCCATCCGTCGGCGACGACGCTGTCCACCGTGGTCGCCAGGTCGGCGAGGTCACCGAACATCTCGACGGCCTCAGGTGAAGGGGCGCGGTCCCAGTACGACTCGCCGATCAGAACGCGGCCGCCGGGAGCCAGGTGCTTGCGGGCCGCCGCGAGGGTGGGGAGGAGACCGCCGAAGGCATGTGTGGCGCCGACGCTGATCACCAGGTCGTACGGCCGAGGAGAGCCGAAGTCCGCGGCCTCCTGCTGGTGGAGGACGAGCCGGTCCGCAACACCGAGTTCGCTTGCGGCCCGGCGGGCACGCGTCAGGGAGACTTCGGAGACGTCGACGCCCTCGGCGTGCAGGTGCGGGCGTGTCGCCAGGGCGCGCAGGAGCCACTCCGCCGTGCCGCATCCGAGGTCGAGCACGCGCTCGTCGCCTCGCGGGAGGCCGCGTTCGAGCAGCCGGCCGACCGACTCGTCCGCGAGCGGAGACTTGATCGGGTGGTCGGCGTGGGCGATCGCGGAGATCTGTTCGCGGCTCATCGGAGCGGTGCGCTCCGTGTCGAGGATCAGCTTCGCGGCCACCGCCGTACCGTCGGTGCGGATCGTGGCGGCGACGGCCTTCGCCCGTGCTGCGGTCTCCGGGGTCAGGGCCGTCCCGAGTGCGGCGGAAAGGGAGTCGAAGGTCGGGGTCGGGCCGTCGTGCGCCGCGCCGATGCCCAGCTCGGCCACGCGGGCGGCCCAGTGCGGCTGGTCCACGAACTGGGGTACCACCACCTGGGGTGCACCGGCCCGGGCGGCGGTGGTCGTGGTGCCCGCGCCGCCGTGGTGCACGACGGCCGCGACCCGACGGAACAGGGACTGGTGGTTGACGTCGCCGACGGCGAAGCAGTCGTCCGCGTCGTCCACAAGGCCCAGGTCGGCCCAGCCGCGGGAGACGAGGACGCGCCGTCCCTGCGTGCGGGCCGCTTCGACGGTTGTCCGGGCGATGTCGGAGGCCGCTCCCATCGGCATGCTGCCGAAGCCGATGTACACAGGCGGGGTGCCGGCGTCGAGGAACGCCTCCAGATCGGCGGGCAGGGGGCGTTCGTCGGGCAGGATCCACGCTCCGGTCTGTATGACGTCGAGGTTCGTCAGCTGCTGCCAGGGGCCCAGGACCGGGTCCACCGCCAGCCACGGCCGTTCGGTGAACACGTGGTCGCGGACGTTGTCCACCGGAGCGAGGCCGATCGCCGAGCGGTGGGCGTTGAGGGGCTGGAGATAGAGGGCGTTGACCTTCTGGACGTCCAGGTCCCACAGGGCCTGGTTGTCGGTCATGCCGGGCGGAGCCGGCGGGCCCGGCCGCGGCGACGGCCGGTAGTGCTCGGAGGGCATCTCGAACGGGTGGAAGCCGGCGTACACGTAGCGGATGCCCAGCTTCTCGGCCACCGAGCGGGCGCCGGCCGGCATCAGACCGCTCGCTACGAGCACGTCACAGCCCTCGGCGGCCTTGCCGACCGTCTCGAAGTGCGCGGCGACCAGCTCGGCCGCGAACGCGGCCGCGTCCGACGGTGGCGCTCCCGTCCGCAGCGCGCGCACGTCCCGCCCGAAGGGCACCAGTTCGGCGCCGACACCGGCCAGCAGTTCCGCGAACTCCTCGTCCGGCGGTGCGCACACGCGGACCTCCGTGCCCAGACTCCGCAGCTCAGCGGCCAATCCGGCCAGCGGGGCGATGTCGCCGCGGGATCCGTATGCCATCAACAGCACTCGCATGTCGTCGTTAACCCTTCTGTGGATGCCGGTCTCCGCCGACGGTGTCGAGGAGCAGCTGTGCCGCCAGCGTCGCCCCGTCGGTGCGGACCGTGTCTGCGACGGCCTCGGCCCGGCTGACGGTGTCCGGGGCCAGGGCCTTCCTGAGCGCGGCCGCCAGGGACTCGGCGGTCGGAACCGGGCCGTCGTGGGCCACGCCGATGCCCAGTTCGGCCACCCGGCCGGCCCAGTACGGCTGGTCGGCCAGCTGGGGTACGACCACCTGCGGAGCGCCGGCCCGAGCGGCCGTCGTCGTCGTACCCGCGCCGCCGTGGTGCACGACGGCAGCCACGCGTCCGAACAGCTGCTGGTGGTTGACCTCGCCGACGGCGAAGCAGTCGTCCCGGTCGTCGATGAGACCCATGTCCGCCCAGCCGCGCCCGACGATGACCCGGCGGCCCTGAGTGCGGACCGCCTCGATGGCCACCCGGGCGGCCTCCTCGCCTCCGCGCACGGGCATGCTGCCGAAGCCCACGTACACGGGCGGTGCGCCGGCCTCGAGGAAGGCCACCAGCTGCGCCGGGAGCGGCCGCTCGTCGGGCAGCACCCACGCTCCGGTCTGTACGACGTCGAGGTCCGGCGTCTCCAGCCACGGATCCAGCACCGGGTCCGTCGCCAGCCAGGGCCGGTCGCCGAAGGCGTAGTCGCGGACGTTGGCCACCGGAGGCAGGCCGATCGCCGCCCGGCTGGTGTTCAGCGCCTCGCCGAACAGAGCATCGATGCTCTGGGCGTCCAGTTCCCACAGGGCGCGGTTGTCGGTCACCTCCGGTGGGAACGGCCGCCCCGGGTACGCCAGCGGCGGGCGCTGAGGCGAGGGCAGCGTCAGCTGCTGGAAGATCACGGACACGTAGCCGATGCCCAACTTCTCGGCCACGGACCGCGCCCCGGCGATGGCCGGCATCGCGCCCGTCGCCACCAGCAGGTCGCAGCCCTCTGCCACCGAGGGGATCACCTCGACCTGACTGGCAATCAACTCTGCTGCGCGCTGCGGAAGATTGGCCTTCGACGGAGGCGGCGCCGCGGTCGTCAGCGCGCGTGCCGACTGGCCGACGCCCACCACGGACACGCCCATCCCGGCCAACCGCTCCGCGAAGTCCTCGTCCGGTGGCGCGCATACCCGCACCTCCGCGCCGAGTTCACGCAACCGCACCGCGAGTCCCACCAACGGTTCGACGTCTCCGCGCGACCCATAGGTCGACAACAGCACACGCATTTCCTGAATCTCCTGTTTCCGTGGTCCGGCGAATCGTGCCGCCTTCACCCTGCCCTCAAGACGGTGAAGGCGGCGGGAATGATCAATTGTGTCTCTATGCGTCACGGGTCACCGAGCCCAGGGCAGTTCACGGGTGCCCTCGGTGCCGGGAACGGAGGCGACGCCGTCGGCGGGCATCGAGACGTGGGCCTCCGTCCGTTCCAGGGCGCGGATCCGGCGGAGACGGCCCGCCGGCAGGATCAGGGTCCGGCCGACCGCGACCTTCACCGTACGATCGCGGCAGGTCACCTCCAGCGCGCCCGTGGTGACCGTCCAGACCTGCTCCCGGTTGATGGAGTGCTCGGGGCCGGTGGCGCCGGCCTCCATCGTGACCGTCCAGGTGCTGAGTTCGATGCTGCCGCGGCTGGGGGCCGCCAGGCCGGTCATGGTGGCGTTCGGGGAGATGGTGACGTGGCCCGTGGAGGGCGTGATCACGACCATGGGGGTGCTCTCGTCGTTGCCCGCCGGAGCGGGGTCGGCGGCGGTCGCCCACTCGACGAGCTGGACGACGACACCGTTCGGGTCGGTCATCTGGAACAGCCTTTCCCCCCAGGGCTCTTCGCGCAGCGGCATGGTGATGGGGGCGCCCGCCGCGCGCAGCCGGGCCTCCTCCGCCGCGAGGTCGGCAACGGTGAGCGCCAGGATCAGACCGGCCGCCCGCTGGTCGCGCTGCTCGGGCGGGAGGACGTCCGTACCTCCGCGGAGCAGGACGATGTCCACGGCGGCGTCTTCACGCCTCAGGGACACGAAGCCTTCGTCGGCCATGGCCACTTCGTAGCCGAGGTGGGTGCACAGGAACGCGCGGGAGGCGTCCACGTCGGCGACGGTCAGGGAGAGGGTGGAGGAGGAGACGTTCAAGGCAGCACCTTCGTGAAGTGGGGTGAGGACGGGATGGGGGTGCGGGGTGGAGATGGCGGTGGCCACCGTTCAGGTCGAGGGCAGGTCGAGGTCGAGCTGGAGCTCGCACGTGCGCCGGTAGGGGCGGAACCCCAGGCGGTGGTTGACCGCCAGCATGTGGACGTTGTCGTCGGCGTTGTCCGTCTCGATCTCGGTGACCCCGGGGTGCTCGGCACGCAGCCGGTTCGCCATGGCGGCCTTGACCCACAACCCGAGCCCGTGGCCGCGGTGTTCCGGCACGACCGCCGTGTCGTACTGCTGGACCCGCGGCGGCGCTCCGTGGGGGATCACGATCTCGGTGTAGCCGGCCATGGCGCCGCTGTCGTGCGCGGCGGCGACGGTGAGCAGCGTGTCCCCGCGGTCGGCGACCACCGCGGCCATGGCGCGAACGCGATCCGCGTCCCACGCCACGCTCCCGTAGTCCAGGTCACCGACGGGCGCGTCGTTCATCGCGTTCTTGGCAGCGGCGAAGGAGGCGGCGAGGCCGTCGGGAACCGTTCCGGTCCAGCCGGTCAGCCGGTACCCGGGGTGCTCGGCTTCGGAGATCCGAAGCAGGTCGGCCCCGTCCGTATCGTCGAGGCGCAGCACGAGGTGACTCAAAGCCAGTGCCCGGCGGAAGCCCCGTCGTCCGCTGAAGGCTTCGCCCGGACCGTCGGCCGGGGCCGTGGCGATCAGGCTGCGCCGGTTCTCGGCTCGGCAGGCCGCGACGGCCGCCGACAGCAGGAGGGAGCCGGTTCCCAGGCGGCGGTGTGCGGGGTCGACGTGGAGGTCCAGCTCGGCCAGGTGCTCCTGGCCCGCGGAGGTGAACACCCGTAGGGAGGCGACTCCGACGGGGACCCCGTCCGTACGGGTGGCCAGCCACATCAGCCGGCGGCTGCCCAGAGCGGGCCGGGTGAGCTGGGCCTGGATCTGTCCGAGGTCGGGGGTCGGTACTCCGGGCAGGTCGTGGGCCGTCGAGGCCTGGACGACCTGATGCCATGCGATGGCTTCGGCGGCCGAGACGTGCTGGAGCGGCAGGACTTGTACTGATGTGGGCAAGGTGATGGCCTTCGTGGTCGAGTCGGTCGTACGTCGGATACGTGGAGCACTGCGAACGCTCGGGGCGCTTCGCGCACTTGGGGCGTTCGTCCAGTCGGTGTGGCGCACGAGCGGCCAGTCGACTTCGACACGGGCAGCCGTCGCGAGGTAGTTGGTGAACACGTTGAGTGCGACATGGGCGATGACCTCGACGATCTGCTCGTCGCACAGGCCGGCGCGCCGGGCCGCCGTCAGCTGCTCGTCGGCAACGGTTCCGCGGTCACGGACCGTCGAGGCCGCCAGCTCCAGGACGGCGGCGGCCCAGGGGTCGTCGGCCTTGCCCCGGCGCGCACCGGTGGCCTCGGCCGCACTCAGCCCGGCCGTCCTGGTTCCGCGGAACGCGTGCACGGAAAGGCAGTAGTCGGAACCGTTCTCCTGTGCCACCAGCAACGCGATGCTCTCGCGCACCTGCGCCGGCAGGGTTCCCTCCGTGCTGAGGGTGGTGACGACGCCCAAGTACCCCTTCAGTACGGCCGGGCTGTTGGCCATCACCCTGGCCAGGTTGGGGATGACCCCCAGGGCCCGGTGCGTGGCGGTGAACAGAGCTGCGGTTTGACCGGTCGCGATCTCCGGTTCGACGGTGTGGAGTGACATGCCGGTAACCATGCAGGTCGATCTTGATACATTCGCGATGCTTCTTCGATGCACGTGCTGGTGACCCCGGGGGTAACGGAATGCGGTTCACGATCCTCGGCCCGGTGGAGGCCGTGGCTCCCGGTTCGGACGCACCCGGCCTGGCACCCCGCCATCGTGCGGTACTCGCCTATTTGCTGCTGCACGCCGGGGTCGCGATCAGTACGGACCGCCTGATCGACGCCATGTGGGGGCCGCTGCCGCCGGACTCCGCCCGGGCACAGATCCAGACCACGATCGCCGCGATCCGGCGGATGCTCCGCGCTTCGGAAGCCGACGGGATGCTGGCCACGCGACCGGCGGGGTACGTGATCACCCCCGAGGCGGGGCAACTCGATCTGGACGAGTTCACCAGCCTTACGGCCACAGCAGCGGCCGTCTCCGACGCCCCGGGGGATGCGGCGGACCAGATACGTGCGGCGCTGGCGTTGTGGCGGGGAGAGCCGCTGGCCGACATCACCGCCCATTACGTCCAGAGCGCCAGAGCGCGTCTGAACGGGCAACTGCTGGCCGCCGTCGAGCGCTTGGCCGAGCTGGACCTGGCCCGGGGGCGGCACGACGAACTCATCGACGAACTGTCCGTCCACGTGGCGGCCAACCCCTTGCGGGAGCGGCTGTGCTGCCAGCTGATGCTGGCTCTGTACCGCGCCGGGCGCCAGACCGAGGCGTTGGACGTGGCAAGAACCTTCCGGGCGACCTTGGCCGATCAGCAGGGACTGGACCCCGGCCACGCGTTCGGCAAGCTCGAACAGGACATCCTGCGGGACGCCCCCGATCTACGGCCGCCGGTGACCGCGCCGGCGAAGCCGCAGGGGATCAACTTCCTGCCCTACGACGTCCCGGACTTCACCGGACGCGAGGACGAGATGGACGGCCTGATCCGCCTGTGGTCGGGCAACAACGGCGGTGTCGTGACCATTTCGGCGATCGACGGGATGGCCGGGGTCGGCAAGACGACGCTCGCGGTCCACGCGGGGCATCGCCTCGCGGACCACTTCCCGGACGGACAGCTCTTCGTCGACCTGCAGGCTCACACCGCCGGTCAGGCACCGCTCGACGCCGGCGCAGCGCTCGAGATGCTCCTGGGGCAACTCGGTGTGCCCACGCAGCAGATACCCGCGTCGGTCGCCGACCGCGCCGCGCTGTGGCGGTCCGAACTCTCGGGCCGACGCGTGCTGGCCGTACTGGACAACGCCCTCGGCGCCGACCAGGTGCGCCAGTTGCTACCCGGATCCTCCCGCGCCCTCATCCTGATCACCAGTCGCCGACGGCTGACCGACCTGGACGGGGCCCATGCCCTGTCCCTGGACGTGCTGCCCGCCGCGGAAGCCTTGGAACTGTTCACGGCGATCGTCGGCCAACGGGCGGCGGCCGAACCCCTGGCCGTCCTCGATGTCCTGCAGTTGTGCGGTTTCCTGCCGCTGGCCGTCCGCATCGCCGCCGCCCGCCTGCACCATCGCCCGCGCTGGACCGTCGCCTACCTGGCCGACCGGCTCCGTGACCAGCGCCGCAGGCTCTCCGAGCTGGCCACCTCGGAGCGAGGAGTGGCAGCGGCCTTCACCCTGTCCTACGAGCAGCTGACTGCAGATCAGCAGCGGATGTTCCGGCTCCTGGGGCTCCAGCCGGGCCGTGACATCAGCCCAGAGGCGGCCTCCGCGCTGGCCGACCTCCCCTTGGACGAGGCCGAGATGCTCCTGGAAGACCTCCTGGACGCCCACGTTCTGACCCAACATCAGCTCGGCCGCTACACCTTCCACGATCTGCTGCGCGAACACGCCCTCGCCACCGCTGCCGCCCAGGAAACCCCGGGTGCACAGCGCGAGGCACTCGGCCGGCTGTTCCACCACTATCTCCACACGGCGTGCACGGCCATCGACCACCTCTACCCCGAGGGCAAGAACCGCAGGCCGCGTATTCCCGCGCCGCAGACCCCGGCCTGGCCCCCGCGGGACGAGGCCGAGGCGATCACCTGGCTGGACGGCGAACGCGCGAACCTCATGGCGTCCGCGCAGTACGCGGCCGAGCACGACTGGCTCCCGCACGTCGGCCAACTGGCCGCCACCCTGCACCGCTACCTGCTGGGCCACGCCCACCAGGCCGACGCGCTGGTCCTCAACGGCCTGGCACTGGGAGCCGCCCGCCGCAGCGGCGACGCAGCCGCCGAAGCCCGTACGCTCATCGACCGCGGCCAGGTGTACTTCTGGTGGCACGGCGACTACGAGCAAGCGGCCGAGCACTTCCGGAACGCCCTGGACCTCGCGAGCGAGACCGGCGACCAAGGCCTCGCGGCCAGCGCGCTGGCGGCCCTCGGCACCGTCTCCACACGGCGGCGGGAATACGACCTGGCCCACGACCAGTGCGCGCAGTCCCTCGCGCTCTTCCGTGAGCTCGGCGACCGCGGTGGCGAAGCAAGATGCCTGACCGACCTCGGCATCGTCCATGAGCGCCGAGGACGGTACGACGACGCCCACGAGCACCACCGGCAGTCGCTTCTGGCGTACCGCGAGACGGGATCCCGCATCGGCGAGACCGTCGTGCTGAACAACATCGGGCTCCTGTACCAGCGGCAGGGCCGCCACGACGAAGCCCGGCACCATCACCGCCAGGCGCTGGACCTGAGCCGCAGGTTCGACTTCCCCGGAGACGAGGCCGAGTCGCTCAACGCCCTCGCGGAGGCCGCCCGGTCCATGGGCGACCTCGCACAGGCCGTGGCCGAACACGACAACGCGCTGACCGTCGCCCGCGAGTTCAGCTACCGCCCCGAGCTGGCCCGCGCCCATGGCGGCCTGGCGCACGTCCACCGCGACCTCGGCCGCATCGACCTCGCCCACGACCACGCCCGACAGGCCCTTGACCTCTACACCGCCCTCGCCGTCCCCGAGGCCGACGAGATCCGCACTTTTCTCGCCGAACTGCCGCCGTCCGCGAA
This sequence comes from Streptomyces stoeckheimensis, assembly GCF_045822005.1. Lineage (NCBI taxonomy): Bacteria > Bacillati > Actinomycetota > Actinomycetes > Kitasatosporales > Streptomycetaceae > Streptomyces > Streptomyces stoeckheimensis. The sequence continues at coordinate 8,199,302 of NZ_CP169550.1, forward strand.
CGAGCCCGAGCCGACGGAGGCGCCCACGGCCGGCCGGCCGTCCCGGTAGCGGCTGCGGATCGGCTCACGATGCCCGGCGGCCGTCGGCCACGGATCCTCCGTGGTGCCCAGGGCCGCGAAATCTGGCGCACGTCCCTCCGTGCGCCCACAGCGATGCCGTCGAGGTCGGTCGGTCAGGTATGCCTCCCGCGCCGGTCCGATGCCTTCCCGGGATGTCAGCCGACCGGGGCGGGGTTGCGGGGGTCGGCCGGGCGGGGGACGAAGACCGGGGAGTCCGACTGGTAGAAGAGGTCGATGTCGGCCTCCTCGCCGCCGACGATCAGGGTGTCCCAGGCACCGCTCTCCCGCAGGGTGCGGAGGGTGGCCGGGGCGATCGAGGCGAGGTGGGAGCGGAGTTCCCCGTCGCCGGGCAGGCCGGGCATTCGGGGCGCCAGCCGTTCGCGGATTTCGGCCATCCGGTCCAGCAGTGCGTCCAGGTCGCTCTCGTCCGAGGCGTAGGCGGAGCCGGCGGCCGCACCTCCGCCGGCCTCCGTGCTGCGCGCGATGACGTCCTTGATGGCGCGGGTGACGCCCTGTTCGTCGGTGGTCACCATGGCGTTCCAGGCCCGGCTCTTGTGCCGGTACTGGAGCATGGACATCGCGGCCTCGTGCCGGATGAAGTCGGCGTCCCGCAGCGGCTTGCCCCGCCAGGCGCGGCTGAGCGAGCGGGCCAGCGAAGTGGCCGAGGCCAGGCCGCTGTTGAGGCCACGGCCCGGCCAGAAGTGGATGGCGTTGGCCGCGTCGCCCAGCAGGAAGCCGTAGGTGCCGGGAGCGGTGGCGGTGGGCCGGTGCAGCTGGGCGGTGAACCGCGGGCGCTGCACCATGTCCAGGCGGAACGAGGTGATCGCGGACAGGTCCTCCTCGGCGACACCGAAGAGGCTGAGTCCCTGCCGGATCTCCTTCCACAGCGGGGAGCCGCGCAGCAGGGCGGGCAGGAAGAGGGTGCCGTGGGTGGGGCAGCGGAACTCGTTGTCCTCCTCCTGCCGGCTCATCAGGCAGGGGCGGGCGGCGATGCACTCCTCGAAGACCTGGCGTACCGGGTCGATGCCGATGACGCTCTTGGTTTCCTCCCGGGTGAGCCGCATGTTCAGGAAGCCCTCGCCGCGCAGCGAGTTGAGCAGGAACCGGTTCTGCGACACGGTGAGCAGCACGCTCATCGGGTCCGGCAGCTTCGACTTGACGCGCAGCCCCAGCACGATGTCCTGGAGGTGCTCGCCGTCGAGGGAGTAGATCGAGGCGTCAGCCGCGCCGAAGCGGTCGGCGTAGTGCTCGCGGGTGTGGGAGCGGCCGCCCTCGGCGACCACCAGGACGTGTTCCCGGGTGATCCGGTTCTGCTCCTCCGCCGCGTCGAATCGCTTGGGAACCAGGCGGATCGAGGGCCGCCGGTTGGCCAGGTCCAGCAACTTGTCCTCGATGTGGGCGATCCGGATGTTGCGGGGCGGGCGGCCGTCGACCGAGTCGGGGCCGACGGGCCACATCTCGGAGTAGGCGCCGCCGTCGTCGAAGAGGGCGTCGAGCACCTCCTCGGACAGGGCGAGGTACTGCCGGCTCTGGACGGTCACCACCTGCTGGCGGCGGAAGTTCCCCTGGGTCTCGTCCTTCCAGACGACCGAGGAGCCCTTCCTGGTCCAGCGCCCGTCGTAGACGGTGATGGCGGTCCGGCCGGGCAGCAGCTCGTCGAGCGCCAGGGCGAAGGCGAGGCCCACCGGGCCGCCGCCGGTGACGGTGACCCGCAGGGTGCCGGGATCCGCGGCGCTCGGCCGGGGCACTTCCAGGAGGGAGAGGTCCATGACCGTCTCCATGACGTCCGAGGCCTCGTAGAGGAACGTTTCGTCGCCGATCCGGATGGAGTCGTTCGGACGCAGCACATGCCGTGTGACCCGCTGGCCGTTGACGAACGTGCCGTTGCGGCTGTCCCGGTCGTAGAGGACGAAACCGGCATCCTCGTCAAGGATCTCGGCGTGCAACCGGGAGGCGCTGGGGCTGACGATCACGACGCCGTTGTCGCTCTTGCGCCCGAAACTGAGGGGCTCCCTGCCCAGGACCACGCTCTGCCCGGTGAAGGGGCCCGTGCTTCCCACGATGACCGACGGCACGCCACACTCCTTGAATAGGACGCCTGCTGACTCCTCGTACGCCAGCAACACGCCATGGCGAACGTGTTCGGTTCAACCATTCTCGAGAAATCTCGGCCACTCCGTTGAACCGGAGGTCCAGGTCCGTACGTGATGTCGGCGTCGGTAGGCGATCAGAGGAGAGCGGCCCATGCACAACGAGGAATCCGAGACCGTGGCGGAGAGCGCGCTCGCCGCCACCGTCGCGGGCACGACCGCGGCCGCGACGGTCGCATCGGTCGCACCGAGCACCGAACGGTTGATCGCCGGCCGCTACCGGCTGCTGTCCCGGCTCGGCGAGGGCGGTATGGGCACCGTGTGGCGGGCCCGCGACGAGACGCTGCACCGCGAGGTCGCCATCAAGGAGGTCCGGGCCCCGGCCCACCTGCGGGCCGGAGACATCGCGCGGATGTACAGCCGGCTGGAGCGGGAAGCGTGGGCGGCGGCCCGGATACCCGACCGCAATGTGGTGACGGTCCACGACGTGGTCATGGAGGACGACCGGCCCTGGATCGTCATGGAGCTGATCCGAGGGCAGTCGCTGGCCGATCTGCTGCGCGCCGAGGGGCCGCTCACGCCGCGCCACGCGGCGCACATCGGCGCGGAGGTGCTGAGCGCGCTGCGCGCCGCGCACGCCGCCGGGGTGGAGCACCGCGATGTGAAGCCGGCGAACGTGCTGCTCGCCGAGGACGGGCGGGTGGTGCTCAGCGACTTCGGCATCGCGGTGGTCGAGGGCGGCACCGCGCTGACCATGACCGGCGAGGTGGTCGGCTCGCCCGAGTACTTGCCGCCGGAGCGGGCGCTGGGGCGTCCCTCGGGCCCCGAGTCGGACCTGTGGTCCCTCGGCGTGATGCTGTACGCGGCCGTGGAGGGGATCTCGCCGTTCCGGCAGGACTCCGCGCTGAGCACGCTGCGGGCCGTCGTGGACGAGGAACCGCCGGAGGCGACTCGGGCCGGCCCGCTCGCCCCGGTCATCGCGGGGCTGCTCCGCAAGGAACCGGCCGAGCGTACTCCCGCCGCGGAAGCCGCCGCGGCCCTGAGGGGCATCGCCCACGAACCGGACGCCACCACGAGCGCCGCCCGCGTCCTGTCGGCCCCGGCGGAACCCGACACGGCAACGGCCGCAACAGCCGAGGCAACGGCTCCCAGCCTGATGGCGCCCACCCCCTCGGAGCCCGCCGTGGCCGCGCCCGCGGACCCGACCGCCGAGGCGCCGGCCGCCCCGCCCGGCAAGCGACGCCGTACGGCTGCCTTCGTCTCGGCAGGCGTGGCCGCGTGCGTACTGATCGCCACCGGGCTGGCCTACGCCCTCAGTGGCAACGACGAGGAACCCGAGGCCGGTTCGGGCGGCGTACGGATGTCGGTGGCGGGCGCGAACACCACCTACACCGGCAGCTGCCCGACCCCCGAGAGCCGGGCCCCGGCCTTCACGGCGACCTTCACCGCGTCCGAGCCCACCCTGATCTCCTACCGCTGGGTGTCCGGCGACGGCTCGGTGGTGGATCCGCACTGGCGCACGATGTCCATCGGGGACAAGGCCAACCCCACCGGGCACGACACCGTGCGGCTGACGACCTACGCGAAGGCCGGCACCCTGACCACCGGTATGGCCGTGGAACTCCAGAGCCCCACACGCATCACCTCCAACCCGGTCCCCTTCTCCATCACCTGCACCGGCTGATCGCGGCATCGGCATCGGCATCGGCATCGGCGTGCGGTTGTCGGTCCATCCCGGCGAAGACCGACAGCCAGACCGCCCGCCTGCGCAAAGGCTCACGCGGCGGGCTCGGATACCGGCATGGGTGGCCGGTCATCACGATCTGCGCCCGCAGGGTGTGTCCAGCCATCACACGGCCACGCGCGCCTGCCGCAGGCCGGGGCTTCCGGCGGTCGGTCAGGGAGCTGGGGAGTCGGTCGCGCGGGCGATGTCGTCGAGGCGGCCGTCGGTCCACGCGTGTCGCGCCGCGTCGCGAGCGGCCGGGGGTGGGCCCGGGTGTCGGTTACGGGTGCGGACGTTCTCCACGACCGCCCAGCCCTTGCCGCCGTCGAGGGTCCTGAACTCGACCAGGTGGTGGTCGAGGTGTCCAGTGATCATCACTGCCATGAGGGACAGGTACTCTCCCCGGAGGTCGGGGGTGAGCTCGCCCTCCGGCCCTCCCAGGAGGACCTGCTGTTCCTTGGCCAGGAGCGTGCAAGTGGTCTGAACGGCTCGGACGAGTGCCTCGAACTGCTCCCCGCCCAACCGCGTCCGTAAGAACTCCAGATGGGAGCCGAGGACGTCGGCCTCCTGGCCGCCTCCCGACCCACCGGGATCCGCCTGCGCTCCAGGGCCTCCAGGGTCCGGCGGAGGATTCTCGGTCATGCTTCCGCCCTTCCCCCAGCGGCCGTTGCCCTGCCCAGTGTAGGCAGCGGCCCGCGCTCCGACGGCGTTCTTCGGCCACCGGCCGGCCCCGGCTGCCTTCTCTGCGGCGCCCCTGGCCCCAGGCGTCCCGAACGCAATCGACTATGCCAATTGCACATTCGAAAGGAATGTGATTTAGGCAATTCCGGGATGGATTACCCGTGTTCACTCTCTCAACGTTGACAGCGTGCTGCGTCTTGAGGGTAAATGAGTTCACGGGTGGCCTGATGTGGTCGTAGGTAGGTTGGATCAGGCCACTCCGTGACCGGTTCATTCCGCCGGTCACCTGGTGTGGCCGTGACGATGTCGCAGTGGAGAGGCGTTTGGGTCGCGGGATTACCGTGTGGTCGTGTAGTGAGCGGGTATTGACGAATCCGACTCTTCCGTGGGGGATCAATGGCCCAGCTCAGTTCTTTTTCCGTCCCCGATTTCCACCTTCCGTTCGGAAACTCCAAGCATCCCGACGCCGCCCGGGCGAACGCCGAGGCGACCTCGTGGGTGTTGCAACACGAGCTCGTGACCGCCGCGGCCGAGCAGTTCTCGGGCATCGGGGTCGGCCACCTGGCCGGCCGGGTGAGCGGTGACGTCGCCTACGAGCGGGTCCTCTTGCTCGCCGAGTGGATGGCCTGGTCGTTCGTCCTGGACGACCAGCACGATCACCTCATCAGGACGGGAGAGGTCGCGGCCTGGCGGCCCGTCACCGATGCGATCACCGGCTATCTGCGAACGGGGCGGATCGAGGGGGCGGCAGCGGGCCGAAATCCGTTGGTGACGGGATTCGTCGACCTGTGCGACCGGATCCTGGCCGGCATGTCCGAGGGGACTGCGGCCCGGTACCGTGCCCATGTCCCCCTCATGCTCGACTCTTTGGACCAGGAGGCGAGCAACCGCGCCGCCACGAGGGGCCCGGGGGTCCAGGAGTACGTCCTCATGCGCCGCCACAGCTCCCAGATCCTTCCGATGATGGACATGGTGGAGGCCGGGCTCGGGATCGACCTCCCGCAGAACGTCCACGATCTCCCCGAGTTCCAGGCCCTCGTCGCGAGCGTGCTCGACGTCATCTCGTGGGGCAACGACGTGTTCTCCCTGCCGAAGGAGCACGCCTGTGGGGACACCAACAACCTCGTCTCCCTCATCTCCTTCTGGGAGGGGTGCTCCCTCCCCGACGCCGTCCAGGCGGTCGAGGGGCGCATCCAGGAGCGCATCGAGCAGTATCTGACCGAGGAAGAACGTCTGATTCAAGCCGTCATTGCGCTCCCCGGGACGGAACCGTCGCTGGTCGACGCGGTCACCCGCTGCGTGCGCAGTTACGAGGACTGGATGATCGGCGCCGACCTGTGGCAGCGTTACGAGTGCACGCGGTACAGCGACGAACGGTTCGCGGCCGGACTGGAGTCTGCGTACACCCGCCCGGATCTTGTCTCCGCGGCGTGACGGAAAGTCAGTTCATGGCATCTGAAGCGCATTCCGGTCCCGAGGTCCATGCTCCTGTCGCCCCAGGACGGTTACCGCTCCTGGGGCACGCGCTGCAACTGTGGCGCCGGCCGATCGAGTTCCTGGAGTCGCTCCGGGCGCACGGCGACATCGTACGGCTTGACATCGGCACCTGGCCCGTCCACGTGCTGACGAGCCCGGAGCACGTTCACTCCGTACTGGTCCAGCAGGCACAGCAGTTCGGCCGAGGAAGGATCTTCGACAGGCTTCGCCCGGTGTTCGGCAACGGGATCGTGACCACCGACGGCGACTTCCATCGCAAGCAGCGACGGATGATGCAACCCGCCTTCCACCGCAACCACATCGCCGAGTACGCGGAGGTGATGTCCCGGCAGGCGGAGGCGATGAGTGCGTCGTGGACGGCCGGCCGTGAGATCTCCATGGTCACGGAGACGCGCGGGTACGCGATGTCCTCGGTCGCCGAGATGATCTTCTCGGGGGACCTGAGCCGGCCCGCCGTCGACGAGGTGCACCGCTCGCTGCCCATCGTCCTGGAGGGCATGCTCGTGCGGGCGGTCATGCCCAAGTCGCTGGACCGGCTGCCCATTCCGTACAACCGGCGGTTCGACGGCGCGGCCGCCCGGCTGCGCCGGGTCATCGACGAGGTGATCGAGCAGTACCGTGCCGAGGAGCCGGCCGAGCGGGGCGACCGTCACGACCTGCTCTCCATGCTGCTGGCGGGCGTGGACTCCGAGACGGGCTCGACGATGGATGCCGAGCAGGTGCGGGACGAGGTCATCGCCATCATGCTCGCCGGCACCGAGACCTCCGCGACCACCCTGTCCTGGATCTTCCACGAGATCGGCCGGCACCCCGAGGTCGAGGCGCGCGTCCACGCCGAAGTCGACTCGGTCGTGGGGTCCCGGCCCGTGCGCCCCGAAGACATACCCGCGCTGACCTACACGCACGACGTCTTCCAGGAAGCACTGCGCCTGCATTCCCCCCTGCTCTTCACCCGCAGGGCCCTGGTCCCGCTCACCCTCGGTGGAGTCTCGATCCCGGCCGGCGCGGAACTGGCCTACAGTCCGTACGCGTTGCACCGGGACCCCGTGCTCTTCCCCGATCCCGGCGTCTTCGACCCGGACCGCTGGCAGAAGGGGGCGAAGGAGCGGTCCCGTACGCACAGCTACCTTCCGTTCGGGGCCGGCCAGCACAAGTGCATCGGCGATTCCTTCGCCGTGGCGGAGATCCTGACCGCGGTGGCGACCGTCGCCTCGCGATGGCACCTGAAGCCCGCCCCGGGCATCACCGTGCGCGAACGTCCCGCAGGGATACCGCAGCCCAGCGAACTGCCGATGATTCCCGTGGCGCGGAGGGTACAACACCCTTCTCGTTCGAGTGAGGAGATGCCGCAATAGTGTGCTGAAACAGCATCAACTCCTTCTCCGGCCCGTACACTCTGCCGCACGTGGTGGAGGGGGCAAAAGGATGTCGCAGGTCACGGAACCGAGAAGCTGGAACACTCAGCCCCTGCTGGAGCGGGAGGCGGAAGTCCTCGCGATCCAACGCGCGGTGGACGTGCTATGCGGCATCTCGGGCAATGGCTCGGCCACCCGCAGCGGGGGTGTGCTGACCTTCGCCGGATCGGCCGGCATAGGCAAGTCCACCCTGCTGAACGAGGCCCGCCGTCACGCCGCCGACCGCTCCTGCACCGTGCTCTTCGCGCGCGGCGGCGAGCAGGAGCGGCAGGTTCCGTTCCACGTGATGCGCCAGCTCATCCAGCCGGCCCTCGCCGCCATGAGCGAGGACGAACGGCGCGACGCGCTCGGCAACTGGTACGGCATCATCGCCCCCGCGCTCGGGCTGACCGCCGCCCCGAAGGGTCCGACGGGGCCCGACCCGCAGGGCGTGCGCGACGGACTCGACTGGGTGGTCACGCATTTAGCGGTACGCAACGCCCCCGTCGTGCTGATCGTCGACGACGCGCACTGGGTGGACGCGGAGTCCCTGAGCTGGCTCACCTCCTTCGCGGCGCGCGCCGAGGAACTGGCCATGCTGATCATGGTGGCCTGCCGGCCCGACGAGATCCCCGCCGACGCGGGCGCACTGCGCGCCCTCATGGGACGTCAGGGGACGCGCCCGCACGAGCTGGCTCCCCTGACCACGAGCGCCGTCGCGCGCATCGTGCGCGACGCCCTCGGTGAGAACGCGGACAACGTGTTCTGCCGCGAATGCTGGGCGATCACCGGCGGAAACCCCTTCGAGGTGGTCGAGCTGGTCATGAAGGGCCGCGACCGGGGGCTGAAGCCGCACCAGGGCAACATCCCCCAACTGCGCGACCTGGCTTCCGCGGTCAAGGGCAGCGGCCTGATCGACCGGCTCGACCAGCTCGGCCCGTCCACCGTCCGGCTCGCGTGGGCCGCCGCCGTGCTCGGCACCGCGGTCCCCCTCGGTATCGTCGGTGGCGTGGCCGCCCTCGGTGAGGCGCAGGCCGCCGAGGCCATCGACCGGCTGCGGGCCGCGCGCATCCTGACCGTCCTCACGGGCGTACGGCGCAAGGAAGTCGTGGAGTTCTTCCACCCGCTCATCGCCACCGCCGTGTACCGCTCGATTCCGCCCGGTGTACGCGTAGCCATGCACGGGATGGCCGCCCAGGCCGTGATCGACGACGGGCAGGGTTCCGCGGCCGCCGCCCGCCACCTGCTGGAGATGCACCCCGAGGGCGACCCGTGGGTCGTACAGCAGCTGCGCCAGGCCGCGCGCGAGAGCTTCTCCGCGGGCGCTCCTGATGCCGCGCGCCGCTACCTGGCACGTGCCCTGCGCGAGCCCCCGGAGGTGGAGGACCGCGCCGAGGTCCTGTTCGAACTCGGATCCGCCAACCTCCTGCACGACCCCGCGACGACGATCAACCAGCTCAGGGCCGCGCTGGAGGAGCCCAAGACCGACCAGGCCCTGCGCGAGGCGATCACGTACCGGCTCGCCCAGGCGCTCGGGCACACGGGTCAGCTGGGTCTGGCGGCAGGGCTCCTCGCGGACGAGGCCCGGCGTGCCACGAGCTCCCGTACGCGGCTGCGCATGCAGGCCGAGCAGTTCAAATGGAACGCCGTCCGGTTCGACGAGGAGAACTCGCCCGCCCGCTCCCGGCTCCTCGCCCAGTTCGCCAAGCGGCTCACCGGCCGGGGTCTGCCCGAGCGGCACATCCTCGGTCTGCGGGCCTGGGACGCCGCGATGCGCGGCGAGCCGGCCTCCATCGCCCTGGAGTACGCGGAACAGGCGCTTGACGGTGGCATGAGCTGGACCGACCAGGACTTCGGCTTCGAGGTGCCCGCCGTCCTCGCGGTCACGCTCATGTACTGCGACCAGCCCGGCCGGGCCGAGGACCTCTTCAACACCGCGATCATCGAGTTCGAGGGGAAGGGCTGGCGCGGCGCGCACCTGTCGTTCGTCTACACCCTGCTCGGCTACGTCCGCTACCGGCGCGGGCAGCTCGCCGAGGCCGAGGACTTCGTACGCAACGGCCTGCAGATCGCCGACCGCGTCGGCACCGGTATCCCGGCGCAGTGGTACGCGATCGGCACCCTCATCGAGACCCTGCTCGCCCGGGGGAACACCGCTGAGGCCCAGCGCATCGCCAAGGCCTACAAGCTGGCGGACGGCTTCCCCCAGGCCGTGGTCTATCCCGATCCGCAGGCCGTGTGGGGCAAACTGCTCCTGGCCCTGGGCAGGATCGACGAGGCGGAGCACCACCTCACCGCAGCCGGCCGGCGGCTGGACCTGCGCGGAACGCGCAACCCCTCGTGGAGCCCATGGCAGTTGGACTTGGCGCTCGCACAGGCAACGCACGCACCCGAGCAGGCACAGGCCACGGCGGCCGAAGCGGTCGCAAGGGCCCGCGCGTTCGGGACGTCCAGCGTGATCGGACACGCCCTGCGCGTCGCGGCCGCGGCCACGGACCCGTCCCAGGCGGCGGGCCTGCTGCAGGAGGCGGTGGAGCACCTGGAACAGTCTCCGGCCGCCTGCGAACTCGCGCACGCGCTCATCGACCACGGTATGGCCCTGCACGCCATCGGCGACCCGCACCAGGCGGCACAACAGACCTACCGGGGCATGGAGTTGGCCGCCGACTGCGGCGCCGACGGGCTCGTGAGCCGGGCCAGGACCCAGCTGGCCTCGGCAGGTCTGCGGCCCCGCCCCCTGCGCACCTGCGAGCAGGACACCTTGACCGTCGCCGAGCTCACGGCTGCCCGCCACGCCTCGGCGGGGATGGACAACAGGGCGATCGCCGCGGCGATGCACACCAACGCCCAAGCGGTGTCCGAGCTGTTGTCCGCGGTCTTCACGAAACTGGGCACCGACCGGCACGGACTGCACCGGGCGCTCGGAGCCTGATCGCACGGCCGGCCCGGAGGGGAGCCCGGGCCGGCGCCCTGTTCCTCAGGCGGGATCGTCGGTGCCTTCGTCCGGCACCGCGGGCTCCTCGGTCTCGGGCTTCCCCGGGGGAAGGAAGGCGACCGCCACGGCCGCGGCGAGCAGTACTGCCGAACCCGCGTAGAACGCGGCCGACACGGCATCGGTGACCGCACCCTTGAGCGCGGGCAGCAGATCGGCCGGGATCCCGGCAGGCAGGCGGGCGCCCTCCTGGGTCGCCTCCACCGTCTTGCCGATCGACCGCTCGACCTCGTCGAAGCGCTCGGGAGGGATGCGGGCGTCCCGGTGCAGGACCTCCTCCAGCCGTGCGCCCTGCAGGTGCGCCACGATCGCGCCCATGACCGCCAGCCCCAGCGCCGCGCTGATCTCCCGGGCGGTCTGCATCACCCCGGCCGCGTAGCCGCGCATCCGGCTGGCGGTGCCGTGCAGGGCCGTCATCCAGGCAGGGCTGACACAGAGGCCCATCCCGATGCCCATCACGCAGTAGAAGGCGACCAGCCACGCGTAGTCCTGCCGGTGCAGTGCCACCGCCGAGCCGAGCAGGGCCGCCACGCACAGGACCATGCCGATGCCGAGGGGGACGCGCGCTCCCAGGCGGTCGTAGAGCCTTCCGCCGACAGGAGCGAACAGGATCGTGGGCAAAGTGAGCGGCAGTACGGCGACACCGGCTTCGAAGGGCGACAGTTCCATGACGTCCTGGAGCCAGATGACCCCGAACACGGCGAATCCGACGAACGCGAAACGGACCGTGGAGATCACGGCCGTGCCGACCGCGAACTCTTGGTGCGCGAACAACTCGAAGTGGAGCAGCGGATGGGCGATCCGGCGTTCGCGCACGATCAGGAGGGTCAGCAGCACGACACCGGCGCCGAGCAACGTGATGACGGCGATCGAGGCCCACCCCCAGTGCCGGGCCTGCATGAGGGCCATGACCACGCACACCAGCCCGCCGATCAGCAGCGGTGCGCCACCCCAATCGACCCGTTCGCGCCGAGGTGGCTCGCCGGTGAGCAGGAGGCGCGCGAGGGCCACCGCGGCGATGCCGATGGGAGGGTTGACGAAGAAGATCGCGCGCCAGGAGAACTCCGAGGTGAGCAGCCCTCCGACCAGGGGGGCCATGCCGTAGAAGAGGGTCGAGACGCTGGAGGAGATGCCCATGGCCTGGCCGCGCTGCCCGCTGTCGAACTCCTTGTAGACGAGTACGTGGGAGGCGGGCCGGAGGAGCGCCGCACCGGTGCCCTGAGCGGCGCGCGCGGCGATGAGCCAGGCTTCGGACTGGGCCAGGCCCGCAGCGACCGATGCCACGACGAAGAGCAGGGTCCCGATGCGGAAGGTGCGCTCGTGCCCCAGGACGTCCCCGAGGCGTCCCCCGAGTGCACTCACGCCTGCGAAGCTGAGCAGGTACGCATTGATGATCCACTGGAGTCCGGTGGTCGAAGCGCCCAGGTTCCGCTGGATGGTCGGCAGGGCGACCAGCACGGCCAGAGCATCGATGGCGATCATCGACGAAGCGCAGGTCATCGCGCCCAGGACCCACCACCGGTGACGCCTGGCCAGGAATTGCCGCAGCCGTTCCACCCGTTCTCTTCCGGTAGATCCAGAGTGACGGACACCAGCGGAGCGGACGGGAGCCCGGTCCGCACCGGGGAGACGGCAAAACGTATCAAAAGGGGATGCTTGTGGCAGGCGGGACACTCCGCGTTCCCGGCCCGCTTCCCGGCCCGCCGCTTCCCGGCGCGATCAGTGCGGAGTGCTCCGATGCCCGCCCGTCTCCGTCGGGGCGGCCTCGTCGGTCACCCGGGTCCCCGGATGCAGCAGCGCACACAGGAACGCCAGGCCCAGGGCGATGGCCATCCCGGAGAAGACCCACTGGTTGCCCGCGGCGTAGTCCGCGCGGATGGCGCGGCCGGAGGTCCGTATCAGTGTGGCCGCGGGCCCGTCTCCGGTCGGCCGGCGGTCGTCCGGATGGCCGGTGATCGCCTCCGCGACGCCGCGCGCCGCGCTGCGGGCCTCGCCCTCCGGCATGCCGGTCGCGGTGAGCGTCGAGGTGACCCGGCTGGTCGTGGAGTGGACGAGGATCGTGCCGAAGACCGTCATGCCCAGGGCGGAGGCGTAGTTGCGCACCGTCTGGGTCAGGCCGGTGACCTCGCCGTACGAGGAGTCGATCGCCCGGTTCACGGCGTCCGTGGAGGCCGGGGAGAGCAGGAAGCCGATGCCGGCTCCGGCGAGGCAGACGTAGGGCCACTGGTCGTGGGCCGACAGGACGGTCAGTTTCCACGCCCACAGGGCGAATCCCAGACAGCCGAGCGCCGAGCCGATCAGCATCGCGGGGCGGGCACCGCGCTTGTCGAGGATCCTGCCGCCGGCCTGGGCCGCGAGAGCGAAGCCCGCGAAGAAGTACAACAGGTAGAACCCGGCCTGATACGTCGAGGCGCTGAGCGAGATCTGTGCGTACACCGAGGCGAAGAACATCACCGGGACGAACGCCAGCATCGCGCAGAAGAGCACGAGGACGTCGGCCGTGAACGCCCGGTCGCGGAAGACGCGCAGCTTGATGAGCGGATCGACGGTCAGCAGTTCGTGCCGGCAGAAGAGCACGATCAGGGCCAGCCCGCCGATGATGCACGCCCATGTCGCGAAGGCGCCCCAGCCCCAGGACGGAGCCTGCTGCAGCCCGAGGACGCTCAACCCCAGGCCGGAGGCGACGAGTGCGGCGCCCGGCACGTCCAGGCGTTCGGGCCGCCGCGGGTTCGGGATGCGCGCGGATGCGATGAGGACGAGCGAGACGAGTGCGATGGGGAGGTTGACCCAGAAGATGGCCCGCCAGGTCCAGGTGGTCAGGACACCGCCGAGTAGCGGGCTGACGACGGTGAGCGAGCCGGCCACGACGTAGAACACGGCCAGGGCCCTGCCCCGTTCGTTGACGGGGAAGGAGCCGACGACGATGGCGACGGCGGCCGGGAAGAGCAGGGCCGCGCCGATCCCCTGGAGGGCACGGGAGAGCACGAGCCAGCTCTGGGCGAAGTCTCCCACCGGCGCCGCACTGCACAGCAGGGACGCCCCGGCGAAGACCACGGTGCCGACGACCACCATGCGGCGGTGCCCGAAGATATCGGCGAGGCGCCCGCCGAGTGCGAAGAACGCGGCGAGGGCGAGCAGGTAGGAGTTGACCACCTGCTGCATGCCGGACGAGCTGAGGTCGACGTCATCCGTGATGTTCGGGGCTGCGATGCTGACGATCGTCTGGTCCACGAAGATCATCGAGACGGCGAAGAGCATGGCCGCCAGGGTCAGGACCCGTCTAGGGCCACCATCCCGCCCATGGGTGTTCCCCGACGGGGAGCCGGCCGGTATGCCGTCGTCGGGGCCCCCCTCGGCCCCTCCGCCGCGAGCACCCGGGCAGGCACCCCCGGCGGTGCCCCCACTGCCGTTCACACGTCCCATCCTCCCCGCGGGGGATCGGTCGCGCACACCGGGGCTGGGCCCCGGCGAGGGCGACGGTCCGTGTGCGGTGGCCTCCAGCGCCTATTCGAGCCGGTGGGCCAAGGCGTGGTGCTAGGTGACCGGCGGTCCGGTCAGGGCCGGTGGCGGTCGTGACCGCGGCAGACGGGCGCGCGGGTGGCCGCGTGGGTGGAGGTGCCGAGGAACGTGGCCCTGTAGCAGTCAGGGGCGCTCTTCCCGCCCGGGACCGCGCAGGTGGCCTCGCCCCGGCCGTCGCCCGTCTCGATGCAGAGCACCTTCGAGCCCGTCGAGAACAGGACTTCCTCGCCCTCCAGGGGCCGGCCCCCACTGGTCAGCCGGGCCTTCAGGGTGGCACCGGGGTGGCTCAGCGCACCCGGTGCGCCCTCGTCCTTCCCGTCGCCCTGAACCTTCAACGTCAGACCGGCCGGGGTCGTGCCGACGGTCCTGGTCCCGATGGCGATCCCCAGCGGCATGTCGAAGCCGTCGATCGGGGGCTCGATGACGGTGTTGGTGGCGGCGTCGATCGCCGAGACGCTGTCGTTCCCGGAACTGGTGACGTAGACGCGCGAGCTGTCCGGGGTGACCGCCACTCCCATGGGCTCTTGTCCGGAGGGGACGTCGGCGATGACGGCGGGCGGGGTGACGGTGAGGTCGATCACCGACACGTTGCCGGCGCCGAAGTTCGCGGTGTACGCACGCCTGCCGTCCGGGCTGACCGCCACGTCCGCCGGGCTCGTCGTCCCCCCTCCGACATTGATGGTGTGGACGACGGTGTCGTTCGCGGTGTCGATCACCGAGACCGTTCCGTCCCCGAAGTTGGTGACGTAGACGCGTGTGCCGTCCGGGTTCGCCGCCACGCCTTGGGGGAACGAGCCGACGGGGATGGCGTGTTCGACGGTGTTGCTCACGGTGTCGACCACGGCCACGGCGCCCACGTCGAAGGAGGGGCGGACGGCGATGTACGCCTTGGTGCCGTTCGCCGCGAGCGCCAGGTCTTGGGGGTTGTTCCCGACGTCGAAGGTGGTGACCTGCACCGGGACGTCCACGGTGTCGACCACCGACAGGGAGCCGTCGTTCTCATTGGTGACGTAGGCCCGGTTGCCGTCCGCGCTCACCGCCACGGCCGTGGGGTTGTTGCCGACGTCGACGGAGAGGAAGCTGTCGTCGGTGGGGAAGACGATCGCCATGGTGTTCGCCAGCGCGTTGGCGACGTACACGCGCGTGCCGTCCGGGCTCACCGCCACACCGTTGGGGTCGGCATCGGGCTCAGTGCTGACGGCGAAGGTGCCGGCGACGGAGTTGTCGACGGTACTGATCATCGTCAGGCGGTCCGACCCGCCGTTGGCGACGTAGGCGAAGGTGCCGCTCTGCGCGCCGAGCGGCGGTGTGGTGGCCGCCGAGGCCGGGGCCGCCAACGAGGCCAGCACGGCCAGTCCCGCCATCCACCCCCGTGCGGGCTTCAACCACCGGCCACCCGCGGGGCGCGGCCCCAGTGGCTCCTGTTCCGCCTCGTTCAGGACCGTGATGGCCGACACCATGAAAGACCTCCTGCAGTGGACGACACCGGTGCGCGATCAGCCAGGGGACGCCGGGGGATGAGCCGATGCCCGTCAGGCCCTTCTGCGACCGCCGCGAGCCCTGGAACCCGCCGCGCCCGATGACGCTAGGAGCGGCGGACGCGGCCATGCGCCCGACACCCTCGGACGGGAACCGTTCGGACGATCCGAATGGGCCGTCCGGCTCCGACGGTGGCCCGGTCATCGGCGGGGCCGGACGGCTTGGCCCGCCCCGCTGCGCCGTGGTCGCACCGCGTCGGGTGCCGATGCCGGGGCAGGTGTCGGGGCGGCTCCACCCGGACTCACCGTGCGCGGTGCCCCTCCGGCGGGGCGGACGCGGGCCACACTGGGGGAACGGGCTTCGGGCGGTCTCCCGAGAGGCCCGGAGACCCAACCCGGCGGAGGGGATTCCGGCCGGTACCGGCAACCTCCGTCGATCGGGCACCTCCACATGAGCGAACTCACTGTCACGGCTCCGAGGAGACTCCTGGCCGGCGGCCTCCTCTGGGCATCACTGGTCCAGATCTTCATCGTGAACAACGCCGTCGTCATGCCCCGCGCGTCGCGACAGAGCCTGACGGACGAGATCATTTCGGCGCTCGGCGTCACTCGGTGCGCGCGGGTCGAGGGCATCCGGTTCTGCTCTCCTTGGCACGAGGCCGCGAACACCGCCTGGGTCGTCGGTGGGCTGTGCCTGGCCCTGGGCGCGGTTCTCAACACGGTGCTCCTCCCGGCCGGCCGGCGGCGGGCCGTGACCACCGGCGCCTTCGTCCTCAGCGGACTGGGGCTCGTCTCGGCCGGACTCAACCCCTACAACCTCCGTCTGGCACTCCACCTGCTTTCCGCCGGGACGTGCTTCATCGCCGGGGCGGTGGGCGTCCTGCTGCTCGGCAGCGGGTTCCGGCACATGGGCCGTTCCGCCTGGGGAGTGACGGGCATGGTGTGCGGGGTGGTGTCCCTCGTGGGCACCGCGGTCACCGCGGTGCATCCGGCGCCCTCGTTCCAGGGGCTGTTCGAGCGGGCGTCCGCGTGGCCCAGCGTGTTGTGGATCATCGGTACGGGGGTGGTCCTGGCACGTGCGGCCTGGCGGACGTCCCGCCATCTGGACGACCGGCCCGGGGCCCGCAGGGCACGGCGCAAGGAGGCCTGAGGAGTCCGGTGGGGGCCTTGGCCATTAGCCCGCGTGAAGTGCCGATCTGCCGCAGGCTCGGCATGCCGCACGGCCTCTCCCCGCCGGTCCGCGAGGATGTGCCGCAGGGGCAGGCGGCTACCCCCGACGGCCACCCTCCGCATACGAAAAGTGACCTCTGATCATGCCTTCTCCAGAGCCGGATCCAGAGCCGGATCCAGGACCGGAACCGTTTCCGCCCGCTCGGGTGGGGCCGGGCAGTGATTTCGCCCGACTGGCCAAGAAGATCAGGGCCGCCGGCCTGATGGACCGACGCCCCGCCTACTACGCCCTGCGCATCGCCGTCGTCACCGCGCTTTACGTCGCGGGCTGGGCAGCGCTCGTAGTGATCGGCGACAGTTGGTGGACGCTGCTGGACGCGGTCTTCCTCGCCTTCGTGTTCGGGCAGGTCGCCCTGCTCGCCCATGACATCGCGCACCGGCAGGTCTTCCGGCTGCGCCGGGCGACCGAAGTCTCGGGACGCCTCGTCGGGAACCTCTGCATCGCGATCGGCTACGGCTTCTGGCGGGACAAGCACACCCGCCACCACACCCACCCCAACAACGAGGAGCTCGACCCCGACATCCATCCCAGCGTCATTCTCTGGACCCAGGGCCAGGCGCGCGCCGCGCAGGGGCTGCCGCGGCTCGTGGCCCCCGTCCAGGCGTTCCTGTTCTTCCCCCTCCTCACGCTGGAAGCGTTCAACCTCCGCCTGGGCTCGATCCGGTCACTGGGGGACAGGTCCCTGAAGGACCGGGGGTGGGAGGCGGGCCTGCTCGGCGCACACTTCGCCGCCTATCTGGGCGCCCTGTTCCTGGCGCTTCCGCCCGGCAAGGCGATCGCGTTCCTCCTGGCCCACCAGTGTCTCTTCGGCATCTACCTCGGCTCCGTCTTCGCCCCCAACCACAAGGGCATGCCGACCCTGCGGGGCACGGACCGGACCGATTTCCTACGCCGCCAGGTACTGACCTCGCGCAACGTCCGGGGCGGCCGGATCATCGACATCCTCTTCGGCGGCCTGAACCATCAGATCGAGCACCACCTCTTCCCAAGCATGCCCAGCCCGCACCTGCGCCGGGCCCAGGCCATCGTCCGCGGCCACTGCCAGGAGCTCGGGATCGGCTACCTCGAGACCAGCCTGACCGAGTCCTACCGACAGGCCCTCGCCAGCCTCCACCACGCGGGCGCCCCGCTCCGGGAAGCCCGCACGACCTGATGAGCCGAGCTTTCTCGGGGGCCCTGCACAGCCCGCGCCGCACGGTGCCCGACACCGGCACCCGCATCGAACTCCTCGGGAACAGCCCCGACAAGCTGGAGTCGATCGTCATGGTCCGGCCCGCAAGCGAAGCTGGATGTCAGTCGAGCGGTACGGCCGCGAGGCGGTCGACGGTATGGGGGTAGAGACGGTTGCCGCGCTGGACGATCATGGTCGGGCCGTCGGGCATGTTCACGGCGCCCGCGGCGAGCGTCCACGCGACGCGGCGGGCGGCGACGTCCACCGCGATGACCGCCTGACCGTCGCCGCCGACCGCCGCGTAGAGCTCCCCGCGGAACGGGGCGGGAGGCGCCAGCATGGAGACGTACGCGCCCGGGTCGTGGGTCCACAGCTTCTTCCCGGTCGACTCGTCGAAGGCCTGGAGCGACCCGTCCGCCACGTACACCGTGCCGTTCACGCAGACGGGTGCGCTCAGCAGCTTCGTACCCTCCGGCTCCAGCTTCCAGGCCACCGCTCCCGTCACCAGGTCCACCGCGGTGATCCGCTCCTCGAAGTCGAAGACGTGGCGGTCCGAGGCGACCGGGGGGTTGATGCCTCCCGATCGGTCGGGTGAGGCCGCCTCCTGGTCGGTGCGGACCCGGCAGGTCCACAGGACGCGGCCCTCGCGCAGGTCGACGGCGAAGACGCGTGCGGGGTCCGAGCAGAGCAGGCGGCCGCCGGAGATGATCGCCGACATCATGAGCGAGCCGAGCGAGTCCAGGACGGCGCCCTCGATGCGCGTGCGCCAGCGCAGCTTCCGGGCGCCCAGCTCGTAGGAGAGCAGCCAGGCCTCCTCCTGCTGTCGCTGGTCATCGGAGCGGAAGTAGGCCTTCAGGTAGAGGCATTCGGCGTCCGCGGCGAGCAGCTGGGTGGTCTGGGCGAGGCCGCCCAACACGGCCGGGTCGGCCGCGTCGGCGGGGAGACGGCCGGTGGCCGGGTCCAGGAATCCCGCGCTCGCGTTGCCGTCGTCGTCGAAGACGAAGCCCACGAGCCGGTCTCCCGCCACGGCCACGTCGACCTTCGCGGTCTGGGTCTCCCACAGGATCCGGCCGTCGGCGGTCGAGATGCCGCGCAGGACGTCGCTCGTGTGGATCAGGACCTCGTCGGACGCGACGGCCGGGGAGGCCGAGAACGGGGACGGAACCGACCACAACGGGGCCGGTGGGGAGCCCGGCGGCCGGGAGCTCCGGCCGGAGCCGGGCGACGCCGTGCGGTTCCCCGAGCCGGAGCCGGAGCCGGGCCCTGAACCGGGGCCCGCGCCGGGGAGGTTCCCGGTGGCCCAGAGCGCCGAGGCGCCGGCCGCGGTGGTGAGCGCGGTGGCCGCCGCGCCCGCGATCAGGGTGCGGCGGGAGAGCGCGGGGCGCGGGGCGGGGGCGCGCAGCGGGGCGGGGGCGACGGCGGCGACGTCACCGATCCGGCGGGACAGGTCGGCGAGGAGCGCCTGCGGCAGCAGCTCCGCGAACTCTCCGGGGTCGAACGGCCCCCACTCGTCGCGCAGTCGGCCGGGCGCGGGCCGGTCGCCCGGTTCCGGTGACAGGCAGGCGCTGAGCGTCCCGCGCAGCCCGTCCGGCAGGCCCGTCAGGTCGGGGTCGGCCCCGTGCCGCAGCAGTTCGAGGGTGCTCTGCCGGCCGCGGGCGTCGTAGGGGCCGTGACCGGTCGAGGCGAACACGAGGACCGCCGCGAGGGCGAACACATCGCCTTCCGGGCCGGGCGATTCCCCGCGCGCCTGCTCCGGTGACATGTACGCCGGTGTGCCCGCGAGCCCCCCGGCCTCCGTGAGGCGGGGGCTGCCCGGGGCCTGGGCGAGCCCGAAGTCGATGAGCCGGGGGCCCTGCGCGGTGATCAGTACGTTCGACGGCTTGACGTCCCGGTGGACGAGTCCGGCACGGTGCAGGGCGGCGAGTGCGGCGGCGAGTGCGGAGCCGAGTCCGCGGACGACCGGTTCGGGCAGCGGCCCCCCGGCCGCCACCGCCTCCGTCAGCGAGGGCCCGATGAGGTAAGCCGTCGCCAGCCAGGGCCGTGCCGTGTCGGTGTCGGCGCCGAGGAAGGCCGCCGTGTGCTCCGCTCCCAGGGTTCGTGCGGCCTCGGCCTCCAGAGTCAGCCGCTGACGGTAGCCGGGCTGGTCGCGCAGGTCGGACCGGACGGTCTTGACCGCGGCGAGACGGCCGCCGGCGGTGCGGGCCAGGAAGACGGTCCCCATGCCGCCGGCGCCCAGCCGGCCGAGGAGCGTGTACTCCCCGAGCCGTTCGGGATCGTCGGGCAGCAGGGGCAAGAGCGTGGACATGACCGGTGGACTCCTTCGGGGCGGCGGTCGTACCTGGTCAGTCCGTCGGGAGGGCGACGACGGCGGACGGGCGGGCGACGAGCAGGGTGCCGGGGGCCGCGGCGAGTTGGAACGGTTCCCGGGCCTCCACCCCCGCGAGACCGGTCTGCCACAGCCGTTTGCCCGAGGGGAGGCCGGTCGCCGTGACCTGGTGCAGGGTCGCGAGGTAGAGGGTGCGTCCGGAGTCGCTCGCGGTCATGCTCCCGAGCATGTTCCACGCCAGGTTCTCGGTGAGCGTCTGCTCCCACCGCGTCCGGCCGGTGTTCGGGTCGACGGCGACGATGGGGCCCGTGCCGTCGTCGGTCAGGTACAGGGTGTCGCCACTGAAGAGGGGTGGGGCGTTGGTCCCGGCGACCAGGGCCTGCGACTCCCACAGGCGGGTGCCGGTCTTCAGGTCGTAGGCGTGGGCGCGACCGCGGGAGAGCAGGAACAGTCGGCCGCCGCCCGCCGGGTCCACCACGGAGGCGGGGCCGCCGTGCACGTCGGGGTAGGAGCGGTTCCAGAGCATGCGTCCGCTGCTCCGCTCGAAGCCCGCGATCGTGAGGGTCCGGACGGCCGTGACATTCCGGAACATCTGCTGGGGAACCTGCACCTCCACGACGACCGTCTCGGGTCCGACGGCGGTGGCGAGTTGCGCGTTGCCGAATCCGCTCGGCAGCGGGGTGCGCCACAACTCCTTGCGCTGGTCCAGGTCGAACGCCGCCAGCAGGTATCCGGCTGTAGGACTCCCGTCCCCCAGGAGCAGCCACGCGGTGGCGCCGTCGGCGGCGAGCACCCCCGCGAGCCGCTCGCTTCGCTGGAGCCACTGGGTACGGCCGTCCCGCATCGAGCAGAGCGACAGCCCCTCGCGCGTGGCCGTCAGGAAGCGGTCGCCGTGCACGTGGACGGGCGGGGTGCTGCCGCCGGCGGGCAGCTGCCACACCTCCTTGCCGGTGCGCAGGTCGTGCCCGTACAGGACGTCGCCACGCGTCATCAGACAACGGTCGGCGCTGCTCACCGGGAGGAGCCGGGTGCGGGCCGTCGGGTCGTCCAGGCGCCACAGGGCGGCCGGCGGCATGCCGGGCACGCGGAGGGTCGTACCGGAACCGCTCCCTGCCGTGGCCGGTCCGGTGCGGCCGTCCGCGCGGGTCAGGGCGGACCAGGCGAGGGTTCCGGAGACTCCGAGGGCGGCGCCCGCCGTGCCGGTCAGCAGGCCGGACAGGACCCGACGGCGGGTGGGCCGGGCGGCCGGGGCGGGGGGCGGGGGAGTCGCCACCTGGATGGCGGGGGGCGGGGGCTCGTGCGCATCGGCGTCCGCCGGGGCCCGGTCGTCCGCATGCCCGTCCCCTTTTCCGTCCGCGTCCGCGTCCGCGTCCGCGTCCGCATCGACATCCACATCCGCATCGGCCATCTCCAGGTCGGCGATCGCCTGCGTGCGTACGGCCAGTGCGGCGACGACCCGGCCGGGCAGCGGGTCCGGTGTCCGCTCCGCGTCCTGCCCGCCGGGGGCCAGCGTCCGGCACAGCTCTGCGGCGGTGGGACGGTCATCCGGGGAGGCGGCCAGCGCCGCGGCCACCACCTCGCCCAGTTCTCCCGGCAGTTCGGGCAGTTCGGGCCGGTTGTGCAGGGCGCGGTAGGCCAGCACGGGCGGCGGGCCGTCCCCGAAGGACAGCCGCCCGGTGGCCGTGTGGAGCAGCAGCACCGCCAGCGAGTACACGTCGGCAGCGGTGGAGGAGGGTCGTCCCGCGGCCACTTCCGGGGCCATGAAGGCGGCGGGCACGGTCGACACCCGGCTGTGCGGTTCGGGCCGCCCGGGCTCTGCCCGGGGTCGCTGCCCCTGCCCCTGGCCCCGTAGCCGGTCCGGTTCGTGAGGCGAGCGCGGGGACGGCATGCGGCAGGCGTGCACGGCCATCAGCAGCGGGCGGCCCGTGGTGAGCCAGACGCCGTCGGGTGCCACCGCGCCGTAGCTGATGCCCCGGGCGTGCAGGGCGGCCAGGGTGTCGGCGATCTCCGCGGCGAGCCGCACGGACTGTTCCAGGGGCAGGGTGCCGGACTCCGTTCCGGGCCGCCGCCCCACGTCGGAGAGGGACACCGCAGGGGTGTGCACGAGGGCCACCCACGCGGGCTCGGTCCCGGTGTTCAGGTCCAGTACGGTCGGCACTCCCGGCACGGGCCCGCGGCTCAGGGTCTCGGCCGCCCGGTACGCGGCCGGGGGCAGCAGGCACACCACGGCGTGCCCGTGGTTCCGGTCGCGGCCGACGTACATGCCGCCCCGCGGCGGCACCGGCCGGGGGCCGGGCCAACGGGCCAGCAGCCGGTACGGCCCGGCCGACCGCGGGTCTTCCGGGCGCAAGCCCTCCCCGAGACGTCCGCCCCCCATGCGCTCCCCCCTCACCTCGTGGCCCCGCCGGGGGCCGGTCACATGCCCGGCAGGGCACGGACCGCGCTGCCGCGTTGCCAGATGACGCCGCCTCCGGCGACCGTTCCCCGCCAGGGAACGTCGGCCCGGACCTCCCCGGCGGGGGAGGGCGCGAACACGTACTGTTCGGCTGCCCGCCCGCCGTGCACCACGAGGATGCCGAGCTCGGGCCTGCGCAGCGGCACGAAGATCCCGGATCCCGATACCAACGGAGCCTGGTCCCGGGCCAGTTCCTCGGCAGCCGGCACGGTCCAGGCGGGGGCTCCGGTCTTCATGTCGATGCTCCGGAGCTGGCGGCCGTCGGCGACGTACACGGTGTCGCCGGCCGACGTGGGCACGCCGAAGCCCGCGCCGTCGTCCGCGGGCAGGGTCCACAGCTGTTCGCCGCGCCCCCGGTCCAGGCACGTCAGCGTCCGGTCTCCGGCCCCGCCCAGCAGCACTCCGCCCGCGGACAGGGCCGTCCGCGAGCCGTCGGTGCCGGCGGGCCGCCGCCACACGGTGCCGCCGTCGGCGGAGGACAGGGCCACCACCCCGCCGTCGGCGGAGGCCAGGAACAGCCGCCCGTACCCGGCGGCCGCCGGGAACACCGTGCCCGACACCGGGGCGGGCACGCGCCAGCGCACCGCGCCGTCCGCCCGCTCGAGCGCGGCCAGGCGGCCGTCGGCGTCGAGGACGTACACCTGGTCCTCGTCGGCGGCGAGCAGCCCGGTCACCCCCTTCAGGGCGCGGTGGCGGACCGTACCGCTGCCGTGGTCGAGGAACAGCAGGGTGCCGTCCGGGTCCAGGGCGACGGGTCGGCGGCCGCCGACGAGGTCGCGCACCACCGGTCCGCGCCAGCGCCGTTCGCCCGAAACCGGATCGTGGAGGAGGAGCGTGCCGTCGCCGTCCGGGAAGCACACCCGGCCGTCGACGTCGGCCGGCCCGAAGGACGGCTGCGCCGCGGCGCCGTCGTACGACCACAGGGGCGCCGGCACCGTGCCGGGAGGGCCGCTCCAGCGAGGGGCCGGGGCAAGGGTGCGGCCGGGGCCGTCGTCCACCCGGAGGGTGCGCAGGGCGGTGGCACCGGTCGCCGCGAGCAGTACGGCGGCCCCGGCGCCGGTGAGCACCCTGCGCCGGGTCGGCAGCCGCCGGCCGGCTCCCAGAGCGGCTGCGGCCCGTGCGATCTCGGCGGCGTCCGCGACCACCGTGGGTGGCAGCCAGCGGGTGGCGGCGCGCAGGGCGGCGCCCTGCGGGTCGAGTTCCGCAGCCACCTCCGCGGCGGCGAGCCGGTCCTCCGGCTGCTTCTCGAGGCAGCCGCGGATCACGGGCGTCAGCCCGGCCGGAACGCCGGTGAGGTCGGGGGCCTCGTAGGCGATGCGGAAGTCGGAGCGGACCGGGTCTCCGTCGTAGAAGGCGTGCCGGCCGGTCAGCGCGAAGACGAGCAGCGCGCCGAGGCAGAAGACGTCGCTGGGCGGCCCGAGGGGACCCTTCACCACCTGCTCGGGCGACATGTAGCCGGGCGTTCCGGGGCGCTGTCCGGTCGCGGTCAAGGTGGCGTCGCCGGTCACCCGGGCGATGCCGAAGTCGACGACGCGGGGGCGGTCGGCGCCGAGGATGACGTTCGAAGGCTTCAGATCGCGGTGCACGACCCCGGCCGCGCCAAGGGCCGTCAGGGCCCGGCCGAGCGCCCCGGCGAGGACGCGCACGGCGGGCTCGGGCAGGGGCCCGTACCGCAGTACGGCGTCGGCGAGCGTCGCGCCGGGGACGAATTCAGCAGCTATCCACGGCACGTGCTCGGCGGTCGAGGAGCCGAGCACGTTGGCCACGAAGGGGCTGCGGACCGCCGCCGCCGCGGCGGCCTCGCGGGTGAACCGATCCCGCAGGCCCACGTCGCGGAAGAGTTCGGGCCGGATGGTCTTGAGGGCGACCGGACGCCCCCGGCGGCGGGCGAGGTAGACCGTCCCCATGCCGCCGGCCCCGAGCACCCCCAGGATCCGGTGACCGCCGAGCTGCGCGGGCGTACCGCCCGGCAACGGGGCGATCACTGGTGTCATGGCGTTGATCGTATGCGTGCGGTCGTCAACCAGCCTTGCAATCAACAAAGTTGACGTACACCCCGGACGGGCGGGGGTGCGCCTCTGCTTCAGCCGGTCTGGGCGAACTCGTTCGCGAGGCGGGGGATGTAGTCGGCGAGGGCCGGGGCCCAGCAGGCGTAGGTGTGATCGCCCTTGCAGGTGGGGGACAGGGCGGAGCCGTTGCCGTAGTTGACGAAGCGGTTCGGGATGCCCAGTTGGTTCAGGCGGTTCGCGACGTTGGTGGAGGCGACCGCCGTCTTGCCGTCGATCAGACCCTGGTTGCCGGTGTAGAGGGTGACCCCGGTGTCGGCGAGCTTGCCCAGGTTGGCGAGCGAGGCGGGGTTGACCTCGTTCCAGATCCGGTCGTTGAAGATCGCGTACGGCGAGCCGAAGATCGCGTCGCTGTCCACCACCGGCCCGTAGCCGGTGCAGTTGCCGGTACCCGAGGTGGTGGAGGCGCACCAAGCACCGGTCAGGTTGAGCTCCGTGGCCAGCACCGCGGCACGGACCTCCCACAGGCCGAAGTCGATGCCCCCGGACAAGGAGGCGACGCGCCCGAACAGGTCGGGGCGGGACTGGGCGTAGTGCAGGGCCCCGAAGCCGCCCATGGACAGGCCGACGACCGCACGGTGGCCGCGGTCGGGCAGGGTCCGCAGGTTGGCGTCGATGAAGGGGACCACCTGCAGGAGGTGGAAGGTCTCCCAGTTGGCGGCTCCCTCGGCGGTGTTCTGCATGCGCCAGTTCGCGTACCAGCCCTTCAGGCCGCCGTCCGGTACGACGGTGATCATCCGGTCGTCCCGCAGGGCCGGGGCCGCGGCGGCGTCGTCCACGGTGCCGCCACCGCCGTGCAGGAAGTACGTCACCGGCCAGCGCTTGCCCGGCTCGGCGTAGTAGCCGCTCGGCAGGAAGATGCGTACCTTGTGCCGGCCGGAGAGCTGCGGCGTGGTGACGGTGAGGGTGAAGTCGGTCGCGGAGCGCACCTCGGCGGCTCCGGCGACCTGGGTCAGACCCTGCCCGTCGGCGAAGGCCGGGATCGTGGGGGCGTCGGCGACGCCGGCGGCGTGGGCCGCGGAGCCGGTGAGGGCGGTCGCGGCGACCGTCGCCACGGCGGCGGCGGTCAGCGCGGTGGCCCGTACCGCGGCGCGGAAGCCGGCCGCGCCGCCGGTGAGTAGGGATCGCACGGTGGCTCTCCTTTCTGTGAGGCTGGTCTTGCGGCGGGTCAGGAGCAGACGCAAGAGCAGGAGCAGGAGCAGGGTCAGGAGGGCGTCTCGCACAGGGCGGTGGTCAGGGTCTTGTACATCTGCGCGCCCGGGATGTTCGTGACGAGATGTGCGTTGGTCACGACGGAGGCGTGCCGCCCGTCCTCGGTCACGAGCGTCTGAGAGTAGTAGCCGGGGACGGCTCCGTCGTGTCCCCAGGCCGTACCTCCGCAGGGCAGGGCGGTCTTGAACATCCCGAGGCCGTAGCCGTTCCCCGAGCCGGGCTGACCGAGCTCGAAGGTCTTCTCCATCTCGGCGAGGTTCGCGGGCGAGAGCGCCGTGCCGTCGACGATCGCCTGGTAGAAGGCGGTCATGTCCCGGAGCGTGGAGATGACGGCGCCGGAGCCGTAGAAGGTGGACGGTTCGAACGCCGTTCCGTCCAGCCAGAAGAAGAACGAGCCGATCCGGGTACCCCGGTAGCCGTGGATCGCCGGGCTCGGCACGGCGCGGTCCGTGGGGGCGGGGAAGCGGGTGTGGGCCAGGCCGAGCGGCTGGATCACCTGCTGGGTGACGGCCTGGTGCAGGGGCAGGCCGGTGATCTTCTCGATCAGCATGCCCAGGATCTCGTAGTTGGTGTTCGAGTACTGGAAGGCGGCGCCCGGCTGGGAGGCCGGGGCGAAGCGCAGCCCGTCCTGTACCAGGGCCGCGAGCGTGTACGAGCCGTCCGGGCGGGCCTGGGCGAGCGGGAGGCCGTTCACCGGTATGCCGCTGGTGTGCTGGAGCAGGTGCCGGACGGTGATCCGGTTCCCGTCGTAGCCGTTCACGGAGACCACACCGGGCAGGTGCCGCTCGATGGGGTCGTCGAGGCCGATCCCGTTCGCCTCCGCGAGCTTCAGTACCGCGACGGCGGTGAAGGTCTTCGACTGGCTCCCGACGCGGTAGTACTCGTCCGGGGCGATCGGATCGTTGGTGTTGACGGTGGCCGTGCCGGTGGAGAGGTTCCACGAGGCGTCGCGGGTCCCCGCGTACACGCCCGCCCCCGGACCGCCGCCCGCCTTGAGCTCGTTCAGGGCCGCGAGCGTGGCGGAGTGGTCCGCGGTCGCCCGGGCCGGGGTCTGCGTCCGGGCCTGCGCCTGCGCGGCCGTGGGTACGGCCAGGAGCGCACCGGCCACACCGAGGACGAGGGAGAACCGTAACGCGGTCGGCTTCAACTTCATCATCGAACCTGCTCCTCGTGGAGGGAGTGGAGGGAGTGGAGGGAGTGGAGGGAGTGGAGGGAGTGGAGGGAGCGGAGGGAGCGGAGGGAATGGAGGAAGGCGTCTGCCGGAACTGCCCGTATTGCCGGAAGGGGAGCGGCTTCGCCGTGCGTCCCCATCGGGCTCAGGACCAGCTCTGGTACGGAAGGCTGTTGCACGCCCAGGTACGGAAGCCCTGGGAGCTGTCGTCGATGCAGCGCGAGGTGTGCTGGTTCTGGAAGCGGACGGTGCCGTCGTCCCAGACCTTGATCCACCAGCTCTGCTCCGGGCTGGAGTTGCAGACCGCGGTGCGGAAGCCGCTGTTGGTGTCCTCGATGCAGCGGCCGGTGTTGATGTTCGCCAACTGGCGGGTCCCGTCACCCCAGACGTGCACGCTCCACTGCTGCGGATTCGAGCCGTTGCAGCTCCAGGTGCGGAAGCCGTTGGCGGTGTCGTCCATGCACCGGCTCGTGGCCTGGTTCCGGAAGGACTGGACGGCGTCGTACGTCCTTGCCTGGACGGCGGTGCCGGCCCCGCCGGCCGAGCCGGAGGTGGCGGAGGTGGCGGAGGTGGCGGCCAGGGCGCCGGTCGCCGGGGTGAGGGAGGCGAGGGCAAAGGCCCCGCCGAGCAGAAGAGTTCGTGTGACGCGCATGTGATCCGTCGTCTCCTTCGTGTCCGTGGGACTGGCTGGGCCACAAGCTAGGAGTCGGGGGAGGGGGTTGGGCACCCGGAACCATCCGGAGTGACACAGCGGCGTTCGCGACGCCCTGCGGCAATGTCGCACGATCGAGGGGCGGCCCACCGAAGACCGCCCCGTCCTAGCTCATCGCCGGCCCGGCATCGTTCAGCCAGGCCCACTCCGACCACGTGGAGAAGCCGGTCTGCCACCGGTGGTAGACACCGGCGTGGCTGGTGGCGAGCACCTCGATGCGGCCGTCGGCGTTGGCGCCGGCGGCGATCTCGGTGCCGCCGCCACCGAAGGTCTCCCACTCCGAGAACGGGGCGTTCGGGCGCGTCTGCCAGGCGTGGCTCGCGGCGTTGGCGTTGATCGCGTACACCTCGACCCGGCCGTCGGCCGACCGCGCGACGGTCAGTTCGGCGTTGGTGATGCCGCCCATGCCCGCCCAATCCGACCACGAGGTCGGGCTGGTCTGCCAGCGGTGGAACACGCCGTTGGCATTGGAGGCGAACACCTCGAGCCTGCCGTCCTGGTTGTAGCCGGCGGACAGGTCGTGACCGCCGCCCCCGAAGTTCTCCCAGGCGGACCAGCCGCCGTTGACTCCGGTCTGGTAGAGGTGCTCGAAGGTCGCGTCGGAGAGTGCGAAGACCTCGAGGCGCCCGTCGGCCGCGGTCTCGATGGCGAGCCGGGAGTTCGCCGGGCCGCCGGCGGTGCCCTCCCAGTTGGCCCAACCGCCGCTCGGTGCGGTCTGCCACCGGTGGAACACGCCCGTCGTGTTCGAGGCGAACACCTCGATGCGGCCGTCGGCATTGTTGCCCGCGGCCAGTCGGTATCCTCCGCCGCCGAAGTTCGCCCAAGCCGACCAGCTCCCGCCGGGTGCGGTCTGCCACATGTGGTCGAAGGTGCTGTCCGACAGCGCGAACACCTCCAGCCGGCCGTCCGCGTTGGCTGCCACGGCCAACTGCGCGTTGCGCGGCCCCCCTTCGAAGCGCCACTGCGACCAGTCGCCGTTCACCGCCGTCTGCCACGCGTGGTACACGCCGTCCGCGCCGGCGGCGAAGGCCTCGAGCCGCCCGTCCGCGGACCGCCCGGTGGTCACCCGGCCCGACGCGTACGGGTGCTGGGGGCCGCTTGCGCTCGTACCGGACCACAGGGCGTTGGCGATGAGTGCCGCGTCGCCCGCCTCGATGGCGTACAGGCCGCGCAGGTCCTCCCTCGGCCGCTGAACGTGCCAGCACACCTCTCCGATCGCCTCGTTGTTCCACGAGCCGCCCGGATACATCCGTTCCACCTCGTCGAAGAAGGCGTTGGTGGCGTAGGCCGGGTCCAGACGCTCCTCCCGGGTTCCCCACCAGTCCTGCTGCTGGAACAGCCCGAGGCTGGTGTAGTCGACCGCCTGGGCGTAGTTGTTGAGGCTGGACTCCACGATGACCGTGGCGATGGCGATGGTCGCGGCCCGCTGGTTCAGGCCCCGGTCCTTCACCGCCTGCGTCACCTTTCGCGCGCAGGACACCTTGTAGGCGTTCATGTAGCCGGCCATCTTCGCCTGCAGCTGGGGATTGAGCTGGTCGGCCATGATGCCGTCGGTGGCCGACGGGCCGGCCGGATCGCACGGCACGGTCGGAATGGCGAAGCCCTGCGGGCCGCTGAAGTACCGCGAGACGCCGGAGCGGTCGCCGCCCGGGCCCGGAACGGGTGCGGGCGACGCGGCGGAGGCGACCGAGGCGGTCATACCGATGACCAGCGCCCATATGCCGGCCGCGAAGGCCAGTCTGGTGAACATGCGGCACAAGCCGGATATCGCCATGGTGTTCCCTTCTGTCGTGAAGTGAAGTGCGCGGTATCCGTTCGGCCTTCGGCTGCCGACCGCGGCGGCTGCCCTGTCCGACGCGCATCGGGCAGCGGCCGGAGGAGTCCGGGCACACAGAGTTCACCGGGCACCATCGCCCGTGTCACTCCGGATCGTTCCGGATGCTTCTGCGGCGCCCCGGCGACTACCTTGTCGACCGCATCGGCTGACACCTCGACGACGCCGGCGGCGGTCCGGCAGCTCCCCCCACCCGCCCTTAGTCGAGGTGCGCACACCTGTCAGTCCGGAACCTTCCGGGGTCTGCGGACCCGTGCACCGTTGCTACCTTCCAGACGCATCGTCAGGCTCCCGACCAGGAGGACACAGTGAGCGCGCAGCACCCCAGCCGCAGGAACATCCTGAAGACCGCCGGTGGCCTCACGGCCGCGATGGCCATGGGCGGCGCGGGAGTCCTCGCCGCCGCGTCGACCGCTTCCGCCGTCGGTGACATCCCCGGCCTGCACATCACGGAACGCGGCGAGCAGGATCACCGGATGTGGTACTACCGGTTCCAGACTTCCGCCATCGGCGGCTGGACCCCGGCCGTCAACGTGCTGCTGCCCGACGGCTACCACACCAGCGGGCGCCGCTACCCCGTCCTCTACCTGCTCCACGGCGGCCTGGAGGACTTCATCACCTTCGACCGGTTCCACGACATCCGGGGTCTGACCGCCTGGAAGGACATCATCGTCGTGATGCCCGACGGCGGGCGCGCCGGCTGGTACTCCAACCCGGTGAGCTCCAACATCGGCGCCCGGAACTGGGAGCACTTCCACATCGGGCAGCTGATCCCGTGGGTCGACGCGAACTTCCGCACCTACGCCGAGTACGACGGCCGCGCCGTCTCCGGGTTCTCCATGGGCGGCTTCGGCGCCCTGAAGTACGCGGCCAAGTACTACGGCCACTTCGCCTCGGTCAGCGCCCACTCCGGTCCGGCCAACCTGCGCGGGGGCAATGGCGATCTGGTGACCCACTGGGCCAACGCCTCCTCCGCCGCGGTGGAGCTGAACGGCGGCACCATCTACGGTGCGCCCTTCTGGGACCAGGCCCGGGTCAGCGCGGACAACCCGTGCGAGCGCATCGAGAGCTACCGGAACAAGCGGGTCTTCCTGGTCGCCGGAACCAGCCCCGAGGACATCCAGGGTTACGCCAACGAGACCCTGGTGCTGGCCACCCAGCGGGAGTTCAAGTGGAACCTCGACCGCGTGGGCATCCCCTACGAGCAGCACGAGGTGGGCGGCGGCCACTATGTCCGCCGGGATCTGCTGGAGCACGACATCAACGGCATCATTGACCGGCTGCGCAAGGCGTGAACGGCTCCCTGAGCCGCGTCCTCACGGCCGCTGCCGTACTCCTGTCCGCGCTGTCGGCGCTGGCCGCCACGGGTTCGGCCGAGGCACGGACCGCCGAACTCACCGCGGCCTGCCCGACCACCGGGCCGGTGACCCAGCACTTCCACAGCGGCCACAACGGCGTCGACATCGGTGCCGACGTCGGCACACCGATCTACGCGGTGGGCGACGGCGTGGTGACCATCTCCGGATACGTCGGCGACTACGGCCAGTGGATCCGCATCCTGCACCCCGACGGGAGGATCTCCGAGTACGGGCACATGTCCCGGCGGGACGTCTTCGAGGGCGACCACGTCGTGGCCGGCCAGCAGATCGCCCTCGTGGGCGCGGAGGGCACCAACGTCGACGGCCCCCATCTCCACCTGCGGATCTGGGGGGACCAGTCCACTTCCTACGGCATCGACCCCGAGGCCTACCTCGCGGAGCGCGGCGTCGTGCTGCCGTGCACCCCGGGCAGCGGTCCGAGGCCCAAGCCGTTGGTGCATCCGGCGGAGTCGGGCCGGGTGGTGTCGGCGAGGTCGGCGGACGGACGACTCGAGGTGTTCGCCGCCGGCGCCGATGGTGTGCAGCACGCCTGGCAGCAGGAAGCGAACGGCAACTGGTCGGCCTGGGAGCAGCTCGGCGGGCCGGGCAACGCCGAACTGGCGATCGCCTCCAACGCCGACGGCCGCCTGGAGATGTTCGCCCTGGCCGGCGATACCTTCCAGCACCGCTGGCAGCTCTCTCCCTCCGGCGGCTGGTCGAACTGGGAGACCTTCGGCGGCGGCGGGCGCGACACGGCGGCCGGAGTGAACGCCGACGGCCGGATCGAGGTCTACGCCTCCAACCCGTCCGGCATCTTCCACAGGTACCAGGTCGCCCCCAACGGCGGCTGGTCGGACTGGGAGCCCACCGGCGGAGGCCCCGCCGACGGCCGCCTGGAGATGGAGAAGTCGCCCGACGGCCGGCTGGAGGTGTTCGCCCTGAGCGCCGGCACCTTCCAGCACAAGTATCAGACGGCCCCCAACGGCGGGTGGTCGAACTGGGACGCCTTCGGAGGAGGCGGCCACGACCTCACCGTCGATCACAACGCCGACGGCCGCCTGGAGGTCTTCGCCTCCGGCCCGGAAGGCGTGTTCCACAAGTACCAGACGAGTCAGTCCAGTTGGTCGAACTGGGAGCCGACCGGTGGTCCCGCCGACGCGCAACTCACCAGTGCGCGCACAGCGGACGGACGCGTCGAGGTCTTCGCGATGAACGGCACTACGGCCGTGCACGCCTGGCAGACGGCCGTCAACGCGTCCTACGGAGCCTGGTCCGCCTTCGGCGGAGGCGGCACCGAAGTCACGGCGGTGGCCAACGCCGACGGGCGGATCGAGGTCTTCGGGACCAGCCGCGCCGGCACCTACCACCGATGGCAGACCGGCTTCTCCAGCTGGTCCGACTGGGTCTGGGTCAACGACACCGCCGGCCCCGCCCTCGACTGACGGCCCGCTCCCGACGCCCTCCGACCGCCCCACCCGACCCGTGGTCGGCCGTGCCCGCAAGGGCCCGGCCGGCCGGGCGGCCTGCCTGGAGAGACTCATGCTTCCGATCAGCAGACGGAACCTGTTGGTGGGCGCCGCAGGGGCGGTCGCACTGCCCTTCCTGGGCGACGGCCGGGCCGCGGCCCGGGCCGCCGACGCCGCACCGCCCCCTCGATGGGTCGGCGCGGGACCCTTCACGTACGTCTACGACCCCTCGACCGCGGAGGGACCGCGCTATCTCAACGACCACACGCTGATCAAGGCGCAGGGCCGCTGGCACCTGTTCAGCATCGTCGGACGCAGCGCGCCGCGCGGTGAATCCCCCGACAGCACGAGGGAGACCTCCTTCGCCCACGCCTCCGCGCCGAGCCCGAACGGGCCGTGGACCACCCATGCCGACGCACTCACCCTCGCCCCGTCCTACTTCGGCGAGGAGCACCTGTGGGCGCCCCACGTCGTGGAGGCGGGCGGCAGGTTCTGGATGTTCTACGCGGCCGGCGGCGCGAGCGGCGCCGCGATCAGCCTCGCCACCTCGTCCGACCTGTTCACCTGGACGCGCGAGCCCTCCGGCCCGCTGTTCCGCGGGCTCGCGGCGCGTGACCCGATGGTCCTGCGGGTCGACGGCGAGTGGGTCATGTACTACACGGAACTCTCCGGCCCGGGCGGCCACCATGTCGTGGCCTGCCGACGGTCCGCGGATCTGGTGCACTGGAGCGCACCGGGCACCGTGTTCACCGACGCGACCACGGACACGACGGTCTCGGTCACCGAGTCTCCGTACGTCGTGGAACGGGACGGCTGGTACTACCTGTTCATCGGGCCGCGGGGCGGCTACGAGGGCACGGACGTGCTGGCGTCCCGGGACCCCTTCCACTTCGACCTGGACGGCTACGCGGGC
This sequence comes from Streptomyces stoeckheimensis, assembly GCF_045822005.1. Taxonomy (NCBI): domain Bacteria; kingdom Bacillati; phylum Actinomycetota; class Actinomycetes; order Kitasatosporales; family Streptomycetaceae; genus Streptomyces; species Streptomyces stoeckheimensis. Next base: position 8,232,651 of record NZ_CP169550.1, read on the forward strand.
CACGTACCCGGTCACGCCGTGGAAGTGGTCGCCGACGGGGACACCTGGTACGCGAGCGCCGCGGGCTGGTTCCGGGGCGGGCTGCACGTGGCGCCCCTCCAGTGGCGGGACGCGCCACCGCCGTGGCAGAGCACCGACAACCCGGTGGCCGGCCTCGACGCCGCCGGCCGCCTCAAGGTGTTCGCGCTGGACGCCTCCGACCGCTCGATGCTCCGCCGCGTCCAGCTCGACCCGGACACCGACGGCTGGTCGCCGTGGGAGACGTTCGGAGGGCCGGCCGGTGCGGTCCCCACGCTCGGCCGCAACGCCGACGGCGCGCTCGAGGTGTTCTCGCTCGCCCCCGGGGGAGCCAACCTGCACCACCGGGCCCAGCGTCCGGACGGCGGCTGGTACGACTGGGAGGAGTTCGGCGGCCCGGCCGGCGCGGCCCCGGCCGTCGCCCGCGGCGCCGACGGCCGGCTGGAGGCGTTCGCCCTGAGCCCCGGCGGAGCCTCCGTCGCCCGGCGACGGCAGGGGGCACCGGGATCCCTGGCCTGGGACCCGTGGGAAACGGACTTCGGCGGTGCCGCGGGCGCGCCGCCGGTGGTCGCGGCGAACGCCGACGGCCGGCTGGAGGTGTTCGCCCTCTCGCCCGGCGGCGCCGGGATCTTCCACCGGTGGCAGGAGACGCCGGGCGGCGCCTGGACCGCCGCGTGGCAGCGCTTCGGCACCGCGTCCGGCGCCGCGCCGCGGGTGGCCAGGGACGGCAGCGGCCGGCTCACCGTCGCCGCGATCGGACCGTCGGGCGTCGGAACCTTCGGCCGGCGGCAGTCCGTGCCGAACGGAGGCTGGGACGAGTGGCTGCCGATGTTCGGCTGGAGCGCCGCCGCCCCGGCGTTCGCCGCCAACACCGACGGCCGCCTCGAGGCGTTCTCGCTGACGCCCGGGGGCGCCCGGCTCGACCACCGCTGGCAGACCGCTCCCGGCGGAAGCTGGGCTTCCGGCGGGGAGTTCGGGGAGCCCGGCATCCGGCTCGCCGCCACGCCCGCGGCCGCGCTCGACCCCACCGGACGCACGCACGTCTTCGCCGTCACCACCGAAGGCAGGATGCGCACCCGCGTCCAGGATCGGCCGAGCGGCGGGTGGCGGCCGTGGACGGCCTTCGGAGACCGGACGGTCGCACCCGTCGTATCGGGCCGCCCCGCACTCTGAACCCGGAGTGCGGATCGCGCCACGTGAAAGGGGCGAAAGGGCGGTTCCGCGGGGGCCGTGGCTCCCCGGGCACGGTGACCTTCCCCACCCCGGCAGGTTCCGTACGCGACGTCCGCGAAAGGGGGTGCAAGGGCCCGATCCCGCACGCCCGCCCGCGGTGGCGGCATCCCGCGCTCGATCGCCGCGGCACGACAACTTCCCCCGTACCGCTCGCCAGAGAGTCGAAAACGACCGCAAACCGCCGTCGCCGCACGAGGGTCGCAGTGACCCGGGACACAGGGGGAGCCGTCCGCGAGGAGGGGGCCGGCGAGCCTCCCGGCAAGGGGCGCGGAGCGCCTCCCGGGGCAGCTGGTGCGGGCCGTCCGACCTGAGGGGCCGTCCCGGCCGAAGTGGCTGAACTGCGCCGATGAACTCCCTCGAGAGATGAGTATTGTTCCACTCGTCGGTCCGGCACGACGCGTGGAACGGGGGGAGCGGTGAGCGGGGTGGTCGTCCATCTGCCGCAGGGGTGCAGTGGCGCCGACGGCGGCGAACCGTACGGCGATGCGGTGACGTTACGGCTCGGACCGGGCGAAGTCGCCCGCTTCGGACGCGGATCCGCGAAGGTCCCCGTGGAGCTCCGCCTCGCCGACGCGGCGATCTCCCGGCTCGCGGGGGAGATCCGCGTGGCCGACGACCACTGGCAGTTGACGAACCACAGCGCCACCCACAGCTACCTCGTGGAGAACCCGGAGGGCGCCGGGGAGTACCTGAGGGTTCCGCCCCGAAGGGTCGGGGCACCCGTCCCGTTCGAGTTCTCGCGCGTCGTGCTGCCCACCCGCAGCGACGTCCCCGTCTCCTTCCAGGTGTTCGCTCCCGATCACGTCTACCTGGACCCGGAGGCCATGGGCGCCCCTTGGGGCCGCCTCACGGTCACCGCCTACTCGCTGGACGAGACGGCCACCTACTTCCTGGTACTCCTCGCGCTCTGCGAACCGCGCCTGCGCGACCAGTCCCGCGTCGCGGTCCCCACCACGCCCCAGATCGTCGAGCGGCTCAGGGGCCACGTCGCCTGCGCCACCCTGACCGCGCGCGCGGTCAGCTCGCACATCGACTACCTCGCCGAGGAGAAGCTGCGCATCGGTGCCTCGGACCCGCGCGAACCCGGCAAGGGCGACCGCCGCAACGGCAAGCGGGAGGAGATCGTCGGGCTCGCCCTGCGGTTCGGGCTCGTGCGCGAGGAGCACCTGACGCTGCTGCCACCCCTGACGGGGGCCGGCGGGCGGGAGCGGCAGGGCGCGCGATGACGACGCCCCGCACCCTGCGCGACGACATCACGGAATGCGACGGTACGGACCTGCTCCCGCCCGGTCACCGGGTGCGGGGCTGGACGATCACCGACCTGATCGGGGCCGGAGGCTGGTCCACGGTCTACGCCGCTCGGCCCGCCGACAGGCAACCGGACCGGACCGGCCGGGCCCCCGCGCATCCGTCCGCGGCACCCGCCGACATCGCTCTCAAAATCATGCCGACCGCCGGGTATGCCCCGCGCCAGACGCGCAGGATCGTGGAGTCCGCCCGCCGCGAGGTCGAACTGGGACGCAGGGCCGGGCACGCACGGCTGATCCGCCTCGTGGACTCCTTCGTCCTCGAGGCACCGGACCGCCCCGCCCTGGACGGCGCGATCGTGCTGGTCATGGAGCGGGCCGCCGGCAGCCTGCGGGAACTCCTCGACGCGGGGGTGGCCGAGGCCGACCGCCCCCGGCTGATCGCGGGGATCTGCGAGGGCCTCGCCCACCTCCACCGGTCGGGCTGGGTTCACGCAGACCTGAAGCCGGAGAACGTCCTGCTGGACCGCGACCGCTCCGTGAAGCTCTCGGACTTCGGGCTGGCCACCCAGATGACGGGAACCCACGGGTACGCGCCCCCCATGGGCACCCTGGACTACCTTCCGCCCGAGCGCTGGCGGGCACCCCTCGGGGAGCTCGGTGTGAAGGTCCGGCCGAGTGCCGACATCTGGGCCCTGGGCATCATCATCCACGAGGTGTTCGGCTCCGGCGCCTCCCCGTTCTCCGGCGCCACGCCCATGGCACGGGGCGCCGCCGTCCAGGAGTACGGAGAAGGGCGCGCTCCGCTGCGCATGGACCAGGCCGTGCCGCCGTTCTGGCGCGCCCTGGCCGCCGACTGCCTCGCCCCGACCCACGCGGCACGTGCCCGGCACACCGCCGAGAGCCTGCTCGCCCGCATCACCGCCGAACAGGGGACGGGCGGGAGGGGCGCCGGACGGCTGTGGGGCCGGGCCCGCGCCGCGATCCTCACCACCGCGCTCTGCGGGATCGCCGGTACGACCCTGTGGTCGGACGCGGCACGGGCGAGCTCCTCCGCACTGGACGGCCCGGGGGGCGCGGTGACCGGCACGATCAAGGTGTTCAACGCGGAGAAGGGCTGCCAGGAGCGGGCCGACCGGGACCCGCAGTGCAGTCTGGGCCTGGCCATCGACCCGATGCGCCAGTACACCGCGGACAACGTCGTACCGTCCCGGGTGTGGCACGGCGACGTCCTCGCCGTCGACTGCCAGCTGCCCGACGGCCGGGCCGTCATCGACGAGGCGGACCTGCAGTCCACCCGCTGGTTCCACGTCCGTCTCCCGCCCGGTTCCACACCCCCCACAGCGTGGCTGCCCGCAGTCCGCACGAAGGACCGCCCGGCGCTGCAGGGCTGCCCGGCCCCCGCGACCGGGCGCTGACGCCCCCGGTCGCCCTCGGGAGCGCGTCCGTCCGAAAGCCCCGGGAGGCGGTGTCATACCGATCGGGCGGACGATGGATCCGTAGGACCCGGTTCCCGGAGGGCCCGCCCGAGCGGCTCGGGCCTCACGGTGGCCGTGGGCGCAGGGGAGACTGCGGCGTTGGGTACAGGTGCCAGATGAACGAGCGCGTCCCGGTCGACGAGCTGATCAGCAGCGCCGCGCAGGCGGCCGGCGGATGGCTGGGCGCGCTGCCGGTCGCCCTGGTGGCCACCAGCGCGGACGGAACGATCGTGCGCTGGAACCAGGTCGCGCAGGAATTGCTCGGCTACGCCCCTCCGCAGATGCTGGGGCGCAACATCGCGGACCTCCTCCATCCAGGATCCGATCGCAGCCTGGGCCGCTCGCTCTGGGAAGCCGCGGCAGCCGGACGGGGCGTGATGGGCACGGTGACCGCCTGGCACCGCGACGGGCACCCGCTGGAGCTGGAGATCTGGGCCTCCCCGGTGTCCGACCGCCGGTACGACGTGGCCACCGTGCTGGTCTTCGCCGCCGATGCCCACGCGGCACGGCGCATCCGGGGGTCGTCGGCGGTCTGGGACGGCTTGTTCGCCCGCTCTCCGGTCGGCATCGCGATTCTCGACTCGCAGCTGCGGTTCCTGCAGGTCAACGCCGCGCTCGAAGTCATGAACGGTCTGCCGGAATCGGCACACGTGGGTCGTCGCCTGGCGCAGATCCTCCCGGAGGTGAACGCCCGCGAGATGGAGGAGTCCATGCTGCAGGTGCTGGAGACGGGGCGGCCGGTCCTCGACCGTCGCCGTGTCGGACGGACGCCTGCGGAACCGGACCACGACCGCGTGTGGTCGTGCTCCTACGTACGGGTGGAGGATCCCGCCGGCATGCCGATCGGCGTCATCGCCTCGCTCGTCGACATCACCGAGCAGCAGCGCGACCACGTGGAAGCCGAAGCCGGACGCCGCCGCCTCGCCCTGCTCAGCGAGGCCAGCATCCGGGTCGGCTCCAGCCTCGACCTGGAGCGCACCGCGCAGGAACTCGCCGATCTCGCCGTACCGCGCCTCGCCGACGCCGTCACCGTGGACGTCCTGGACGCGCTGGCGCGCGGGGACGAGCCCGGCATGGGTCTGACCGGCGGGGCCGCCCTGCGGCGCCTCGGCAAGGCCCCGCTGTCCGGATCCAAGGTGACCGACATCCTCGCCCCCCTCGGCAGGACGCTCGTCTTCCCCGTCGCCGCCCCCTACACGCAGGCCCTCGCGGCCCGGCAGCCGTTCCTGGCCGCCCGTCTCGACGAACAGGCCGTGGCCCCGGCCGCCCGGCACTCGGCCAAGCCCGCCCAACTGGTCGCGGTGGGTGTGCACTCCCTGGTCATGGCGCCCTTGGTGGCCCGGGAGACGGTGCTCGGCGTCGCCACCTTCTACCGCACGCGCCCGATAGGACCCTTCGTCTCCGAAGACGTCACCCTCGCCGGTGAACTCGCTGCCCGCGCCGCTCTCAGCATCGACAACGCCCGTCTTTACCATCACGAGCACGACACTGCGGTCATCCTCCAGCGCAGCATGCTCCCGCAGCACATCACCCCGCCCCCCGGTATCGCTGTCAGCCACCGCTACCTCCCCGCGAGCGACGTCAACGAGATCGGCGGGGACTGGTACGACGTCCTGCCCGTGGCCGACGGCAAGGCAGCCCTGCTCATCGGCGACGTCATGGGGCACGGCATCGCCGCCGCCGCGGTCATGGGCCGACTGTCCGCCTCCGTACGGGCCCTCGCGCGCCTGGACCTCTCGCCGGTACGGCTGCTGCACCAGCTGGAAGCCGTCCTCGGTGATCTCGCCGAGCCGATGCTCGCCACGTTCCTGTACGTCGTCTGCGACCCGGCCACCGGACACTGCACCGTCACCCGGGCCGGACACCCGCCGCCCGCACTCGTGCTCCCCGACGGCACGGTCCGACTCCTGGACACCCCGCCCGGTGTGCCCCTGGGGGTCGGGGGCATCGACTTCACCCCCACCGAGATCAGCGTGCCTCCCGGCAGTCTTCTCGTGCTCTACACCGACGGACTGATCGAGGCCCGGGGCCGCGACCTCGACGAACGGCTCGCCGAGCTGACGCAGCTCCTCGCGGATCCGCAACGGCAGCTGGACCACCTGTGCGACTCGCTGATCAGCCACCTCGTTCCGGCGGCGGCCGACGACGACGTGGCACTCCTGGTCGCCCGCCTCGGCGGGCTGCCGTGAGGGTTCGGGCATCCGGAGCGCGCGCGGAGCGCCCCGCGGCGCGTGGCTGCGGGGCGCCCCGTGGGGCTGCACTCGGAGGGAGTGACGACGGATGGGGCGCCCTGTGTGCTGGCGGCCGTGGCGGTGGCGGCGCCTGTGAGGCCGAGTCCGGCGAGGGCTGCCGTGGCGATGATTGGCGGCGAAAATTCGTCGAATGCACATTCGGTTCCCCTTCTCACCCACGGGGGTGGCACGTCCTGTTGGGCCGGCCGTCTCGACGACGCGCGGGGGAGGGGGTGCGATGCTGGAGTGAGGGGCCCGGAAGGGGCTGCGGGGGTGGCGGGAACGAGGGGCAAGCGCAGCCCGAGCATTCCAAGAAGCCCCCTGATGGCCCCGCGCATCCTCCGGTTCCCCAACCGAACGCCGAGAAGCGGCCCGACGTAGGACCGTAGGCGACGGCCGGGCCCGCGGTGCCGGGCGCCGCGGGCCCGGCGAGATCCGGCGGGGACGGTCTAGCCGCGTGACCGTCTGCGGCGCAGGAGGATGCCGACCGCCGCCCCGGCCAGGGCCGTTGCCGCCACTCCGGCCGTGGTCCACCAGACGGCGGGACCCGTGCCGGGTTCCGCCGGGGCCTCGGAGGCCGTCGCAGGTGTAGGTGTCGGCGTGGGCGTCGGGGTCGGGGTCTGCGTTCCGGTCGGCGCGGGCGACGGGTCGGCGGGGCGGGGACCCGGGGTGCCGGTGGCCGGGGCCGGGTCCACCACCGGTACGCCGACTTCGAGTTCGCCGTGCCCGAGGGCGGGGAAGCCCACGTCCACACTGACCTTCCAGGCACCGGGCGGCAGGGACTCGGCCGTGGTCCAGCCGGCCGGCGTCGCGGCGGGATCGCGCACCAGGCGCCAGGGCCCCAGCGTGCGGGCGCCGTCGGCGCTGACCGCGTTCACGGTGGCGGCGACCGCCTCTTCGACGGCGTCGCCGTCGTTCTCCCAGGTCACGTCGGCGGTGACGTGGCCTTCCCGCTGCCCGGTGACCACCACCTTCACGGTGTCGCCGTGGGCGTGCGCCACGGCCGGGGACAGCAGGATCAGTCCGACGGCGGTCAGGAGGGCCTGGAAAGCGATTCGTGTGCGCATCGTGGCGTGCTCCGGGTGGGGTGAGGGGCCGGCGGACGGCCGCGCGGGGCGGCCGTCCGCCGGAGGGGACTTCGGGGGGTTCCGGGGGCCGGAAGGGTCAGCCGGCCTTCTGCACGGTCCAGGCCTGTGTCGCACGGCCGTCCGCGCGCTGGAGGTCGAGCAGCCAGTTCCCGTAGTAGGGACGGCTGCTCACGGTCAGCGCGAAGCCGCCGCTCGGGTCGGTGACGCTCACCGCACCACCGCGGGCGGTCAGCTTCCAGCTCTGCGCACCGGTGCGGCCGCAAGGCTGCTGGGCGACCCACATGCCCGCGGCGGGCGTGCCGCCCGGCTGCAGGCACTTGCCGGAGACCGCGGAGCGGATGCGGACCAGTCCGCTGCCCGCGTCGTCGAAGTACCACTGCTGCTGCGCGTACCCGTTGGAGCGCGCCCCGACGAGCACGGTCCCGTCGGCACTGCGCCCGCCCCACACCTCGGCGGCCATGCCGGTGCTGCCGTTCCCGAGCAGGTACCGGGTCCCGGGGGTGGTCGCGCCGCCGCCCGTGACCTTCGTACGGAAGGACGCGGCCTTGCCGGCTCCGCTGTCCCGGCCGGCGCCGTCGCGGACGGAGACGGCGACCGTGTAGGAGGTGTCGGGCCGGAGGTTGTAGACGCGCAGCACCGGGGACTGGACCCAGCCCAGGTGCTTGCCGTTCAGCAGGACCTGGTACCAGGCGGCTCCCTCGACCTTGGGCCAGCTCACGACGGCGGAGTCCGACTGGATCTGGCCGACCGTCACGGCCGGTCCGCCCGTGGGCTTCTTGGTCGGGGTGGGCGTCGGCTTCTTGGTCGGCGAGGGGCTCGGGTTCGGACCGGGGTCGGTGCCGCCGCCCTTGTTCTTCATCAGGAACTGGTTGTCGGCGATGTTCCAGTGCGTGGCCAGGTAACTGCCGGCCTTGGGACTGGTGTGGAAGTAGTCGTCGTGGTTGCAGTCCAGGATGTTCTCGGAGGCCTGGTTGGTGCAGATGTTGCGCATCTGCGGGTAGTACGGGGTGTCCGAGTAGCACATGACGTCGAACTCGTCGGTGCAGTGCGCGCCGCGGCTGGTGTTCGGGGCGCTGTTGTTGACCGCGCCGAGGTTGTGGCCGAGTTCGTGCGCCGCGGTGTGGCCGCCCCAGCAGCCGGAGTCCGTACGCCCGTACGAGGGACCGAAGTTGCTCAGATTGGCCTGGCCGGGCCGCTCGTCGCCGTTGAAGGTGCCTATGCCGCAGTAGACCTGGGTGTCCGCGAAGATCATGTACTTGCGGTCGCGGCGGTCGAGCCCCTTGCCGGCGAGGGCGGCGTTGGTCGCGCTGAACTCGGCGAGCGCGGAGTCCGGGAGCTCGATGTTGAGCACGGTCGGGGTGCAGTCGGAGGCCGTCACGTAGCGGATGTGCCGGACGCCTCCGGTCTCCTGGGCGCTGGCGGAGTAGATGAGGTCGGCGTCGGCCGCCCATTTGCGGAACGAGGCCACGTACGCGGAGTAGCGGTCACGGCCGGGGCCGTGGACGTACACGACCTGGACGCGGTTGCCCGTGCTGCCGTCTCCGTCGCACTGGACGGTCTGGCCTGCGGGGCCGGCGGCGACGGCCTGGCCGGTGGCCGAGGGCGCGGGCGCGGCGGACTTGTCGGCCGCACGGTCGGCGTCGGCCGCGGGCGCGTCCTGAGGACGCCCGCCGCCTTCGCCGGCCGCCGGGTCGTCGGCGGCGGGGCGGGCCGGGTCGGCCGCCGGAGCCGAGGCCTTGACGGCGGGCGGGATGTCCTTCCTTATGTCGACGCCCTTGGGCGGGGCGTCGGGACCGTGGGTACACAGGCCCGCGCCGGTCCGGTAGACGCCGGCACACCGGTCGCCCTTCGGCGCGGGGGCGAGGCCGTCGTAGACCATGCCGCGCGCGCTCTCGTTGGCGGGCGCGGCCGCGAGGGGTTCGGGCTCTTGGTCCCGGGCGGGCGCGGCGGCCGGTGCGGCGGCCTCCGCACCGGCTTGTACGGACACGGCCTGGGCACCGTCGCCCAGTCCGGAGTAGGCGATGCCGGCGGCGATCACCGCCGCCGAGGCCATGGCGGCGGTGAGGAGCATCAACCGCCGGGGCTTGCGGCGATGTTCACGCCGTCCGCGTCGTCCTGTCATGGGCACCTCAACTGAAATGTCGGAGGAGTGGGTGCGCGGAAGCCTGCCAGACGAATGCGGCGGAGAATTCGGACAAAGAGGGTTGGGGTTCGAGAAATCGTTCCGTTACCTTGTCCGTCAGATCTGATGAACACTCAACAGGCAATAAAACAAGGGGAGTTACGCGCGTCGCGTGGTATTGGTCCAGGCCTTGTCGAGGGTGGTCGTTATCCAATCGAGATAACAAGTGCAGTCCTGTTGACGGGAATTCAGTCAAGGATTCACCTAATTGCTACCTGTTGAATTCCCTTGGTCACGACCCGTAAGGAAGGCCCTGCCCGGTCGGCCCGCGAGCCGTGCTTGCGGCCGGTGCGACTGATCGTCGCCGCGGAACTCACCCTCGTGGACGGCTCCGACGTCCGGGCCCCGCGGCTAGCATGCGGGGATGGAGATCGGAGTGGGCCCGACGGAGGTCCACTACGTGGAGCACGGGACCGGTCGGACCGTGCTGGTGCTCCACGGGGCCGGCGTCGACCACCGCGAGGCCGAGGCGTGCTTCGAGCCGGCCTTCGACGGTGTTGCAGGGCTCCGGAGGATCTATCCCGACCTCCCGGGAATGGGCCGGACGAGCGCTCCCGAGACGCTGCGCAGCGCCGACGACGTCCTCGACACGCTCCTCGACTTCGCCGACGAGGTCACCGGCGGGACCGCGTACCTCCTCGTCGGTCACTCTGCGGGCGCGTACTACGCGCAGGCGATGGCCGCGAGGCGCCCGGCGCGGGTCGCCGCTCTGGCGCTCGTCTGTCCCTTGCTGCCGGGACTGCGTGACATCCCGGAGCACCGTGTCGTCGTCGCCGGACCGGGCGAGATCGGGGACGAGGTCTTCCGGAGCTACTTCGTGATCCACACACCGGAGATGCTCGAACGGTACGAACGTCACGTCGCCCCGTCCGCCGCGCTCGTCGATCAGGCGGCGCTGGAGCGGATCGGCGAGCGGTGGGAGCTCACCCCCGATCACGCGCCGGCCTATGCGAGCCCGACCCTGGTCGTGGCGGGGAGGCTGGACTCGACGGTCGGGTACGCGACCGCTTGCGACCTCGTCGACCAGTACCCGCACGCCTCGCTCGCGGTGGTCGACGACGCGGGACACGCCCTGCCTCACGAGCAGCCGGACCTCCTGCGCGCCCTCCTCGCCGAATGGCTCGCGCGCGTGGAGCGCTCGAACTGACCTCCGACGGGATGGCGCAGGCCGGTGAGGGGTACGGGCCTGCGCCACGATGGACCGTGGCGCAGCGCTCCTCGAGCAGTCTCGCCGCGGACGCGGCGGCCAGCCGGGTGGCGGGGCCACTGGCGAGTGCGGTGGCGCCGGACGCCACCAGCCGTACCGCGGCCGCGACTTGCTCGGGAGGCGCGTCCCTGGATGTGGTCCATACCAAACCCTTGACAGGGTATTCGTTCACAACTTAAATCACTTTGTGATGGAAGGGTCCACCGGACTCGACTCCTCGCCCCCACCCCTGTCGTGTGGCAACCATTCGGGTTCCCGCATGGAGCTCGGCATTGTCATATCCATGCCACAGGGCGATACGTCCGTCATGCTCCCTGGAAGGGAGAGTCATGCACCCCCCACGCTTACCCCGACTCTTACTGCTGTCCCTCGTCTCGGTCCTCACCCTCGCGTCGCTGTCCACCGGACTTGCGCAGGGCGCGCCCGCGCCGGAGGCGCGGCCACCCGCCGCAGCGGTCGCGGCAGCGGCCGCACTCACCTTCTCCGACGAGTTCGACGGGCCTGCGGGCTCCGCCGTAGACGGCGGGAAGTGGCAGATCGAGACGGGCGACAACGTCAACAACCACGAGCGGCAGTACTACACGGCGGGCAATCGCAACGCCGCCCTCGACGGCCAGGGCCACCTTGCCATCACCGCCCGCCGTGAGAACCCGGCCAACTACCAGTGCTGGTACGGACGATGCGAGTACACCTCCGCACGGCTGAACACGGCCGGCAAGTTCACCACGACGTACGGCCGCGTCGAGGCCAGGATGAAGATCCCGCGCGGACAGGGCATGTGGCCCGCGTTCTGGATGCTGGGCAGCGACATCGGCCAGGTCGGCTGGCCCAACTCGGGTGAGATCGACGTCATGGAGAACGTGGGCTTCGAGCCAGGCACCGTCCACGGCACCCTGCACGGTCCCGGGTACTCCGGCGCCGGCGGAATCGGCGCCGGGTACTCCCTGCCCGGTGGTCAGGCGTTCGCCGACGCCTTCCACACCTTCGCCGTCGACTGGAGCCCCAACGCGATCACCTGGTCCGTCGACGGCACGGTCTACCAGCGCCGCACCCCCGCCGACCTCGGCGGAAAACAATGGGTCTTCGACAAGCCCTTCTTCCTCATTCTCAACCTCGCGGTCGGCGGCTACTGGCCCGGAGACCCCAACGGCAGCACGGTCTTCCCCCAGCAGCTCCTGGTCGACTACGTACGGGTCAGCACCGACAGCGGTCAGCCGGGCGGCGGCGGTCCCGTCACCGGAACCGGCGGCAAGTGCGTGGACGTCGCGGGTGCGGCTACCGCAAACGGCACCCCCGTACAGCTCTACGACTGCAACGGCACCGCCGCCCAGCGCTGGAGCGTGGGAACCGACGGCACCATCCGCGCACTCGGCAAGTGCCTGGACGTCGCCTCGGGAGGTACGGCCGACGGTACGCCGGTCCAGTTGTGGGAGTGCAACGGCAGCGCCGCCCAGCGGTGGGCCGTCCCCGCCGCGCAGGACATCGTCAACCCGCAGGCGAACAAGTGCCTGGACGCCTCGGGCGGCAGCTCGGCCAACGGCACCCGATTGCAGATATGGACCTGCACCGGCGCCGCCAACCAGAAGTGGACGGTGACCCGATGACCCCGAGCCTCCTGCGCAGGCCCACCGTGCGCGGTGTCCTGGGCACAGCGGCGGCAGTCGCCCTCGTCACTGGCCTGAGCGGCCATCCCGCGATCGGCGCGGCAGCGGCGACCGGCCGGATCACCGGCCTCGGCGGCGCGTGCGTCGACGTCGCCGGGGCGAGCAGCGCCAACGGTACCGCCGTACAGCTCTACGACTGCAACGGCACCGCCGCACAGCAGTGGAACGTCGTCGGCGACGGTACGATCCGCGCGCTCGGCAAGTGCCTGGACGTGGCCTCGGGCGGCACTGCCGACGGAACCCGGATCCAGCTGTGGGACTGCAACGGCAGCGCCGCCCAGCAGTGGTCGGTCACCGCGGCCCGCGACATCGTCAACCCGCAGGCGAACAAGTGCCTGGACGCGACGGGCAACAGTTCGACCAACGGCACCCGGCTGCAGATCTGGAGCTGCACCGGCGGCGCCAACCAGAAGTGGACGGCCCCGGGCGGGGGCGGCACTCCGGTACCCGGACCGGGGGCCATGGCCGTGGCGCCGTACCTGTACAACGGCTGGGGGAGCCCGCCGAGCCCCACCACCGTGACGAACGCGACCGGCGTCAAGTGGTTCACGCTCGCCTTCGTCCTCAGCAACGGCTACTGCAACCCGCAGTGGGACGGCAGCCGGCCGCTGACCGGAGGCGTCGATCAGCAGACGGTCAACACCGTGCGGACGAACGGCGGCGACGTCATCCCTTCCTTCGGCGGCTGGAGCGGCAACAAGCTGGAAAGCTCCTGCGGCAGCGCGGGCGAGCTTGCCGCGGCGTACCAGAAGGTCATCAACGCGTACGGGCTGAAGGCCATCGACATCGACATCGAGGCCGCGGCGTACGACAGCCCGACCGTCCAGCAGCGCACGGTCGACGCGCTGAAGACCGTCAAGGCCAACAACCCCGGCATCAAGGTGTACGTCACCTTCGGCACCGGGCAGAACGGCCCCGACAGCAGCCTGATCGGCAAGGCCGCCGCGTCCGGGCTGACCGTGGACAGCTGGACGATCATGCCGTTCAACTTCGGCGGCGCCGGCCAGAACATGGGTCAGCTCACCGTCCGTGCGGCCGAGGGCCTCAAGAACGCGGTCAAGAACGCCTACGGGTACTCGGACGACGTCGCCTACCGCCACACCGGCATCTCCTCGATGAACGGCATCACCGACAACGGCGAGACGGTGACCGTCGAGGACTTCCGCACCATTCTCGGCTACGCCGGACAGCGTCACCTCGCGCGGCTGACCTTCTGGTCGGTCAATCGCGACCGGCCCTGCACCGGCGGCGGAGCCGACACCTGCTCGGGCGTATCCCAGCAGCCGTGGGAGTTCACCCGTGTCCTCGCCCAGTACAACGGCTGACCCCTCCCGTCCCCCCACCCCCCACTCACGCCGTACAGCCGGCACAGGAGAGAACGTGCTCAGCTCCCCCCACACGCCCGGAGCGGTGCGCCACGGCGCAAGCCGGGCCCGCGTCACACGGCCCTGGGTCGCGGCCTTCGTGGTCGCCGCCTCGGCCGCTTCGGTCCTCACCGCCCTTCAGCCCAGCCAGGCCGCCACCCCACCGGCAGCCACCCCGAACGCTTCCGCGCAGGCGGCCGCCGAGCTGCCGACGGGCTGGTCCACCGTCGTCAATGCCGGCAGCGGCAAGTGCCTGGACGCGCGGTCGGCCGCGACCGCGAACGGCACGGCGGTGCAGCAGTACTCCTGCAACAACAGCACCGCGCAGCAGTGGAGCTTCACGCCGACCAGCGACGGATTCGTGCGGATCGGCAACCGCAATGCGAGCACCCAGGTCGTCGACGTCAGCGGCACCTCCGCGGCCGACAACGCCGCCTTGCACCTCTGGGCGTACGGCGGCGGCAACAACCAGCAGTGGCAGGCCGTCGACGAAGGCGGCGGCGCGTACCACTTCGTCAGCCGCCACAGCGGCAAATGCCTGGACGTCCCGGCCGCCTCGACGGCCGACAGCGTCCAGCTGGTGCAGTACACCTGCAACGGCACGGCGGCCCAGCGCTTCCAGGTGGCGCCCGTGAACACCGCCCCCGGGGATGTCGACCTCGGCCCGAACGTGGTCGTCTTCGACCCGTCCATGCCGTCGTCCACCATCCAGAGCCGGCTGAACTCCATCTTCCAGCAGCAGGAGACCAACCAGTTCGGTTCCCAGCGCTACGCCGTGATGTTCAAGCCGGGCACGTACGGCAACGACGTCAACGTCGGCTTCTACACCCAGGTCCTCGGCCTCGGCCAGTCGCCCGACGCGGTGACGATCAACGGCGCCGTGCACGTGGAGGCGGACTGGTTCCCGCCGCAGAACGCCACCCAGAACTTCTGGCGCGGCGCGGAGAACCTGTCGGTGAACCCGACCGGCGGCACCGACCGGTGGGCGGTCTCGCAGGCGTCCGGCTACCGGCGCATGCACGTCCGCGGCAACCTGGAGCTGAGCGACGGCGGCTGGGCGAGCGGCGGATTCATGGCCGACAGCAAGATCGACGGCCAGGTCCGGTCCGGCACCCAGCAGCAGTGGCTGACCCGCAACTCCCAGCTCGGCAGCTGGACCGGCTCCAACTGGAACATGGTGTTCGTCGGCAGCCAGGGCGTGCCGGGCAACACTTTCCCCAATCCGCCGTACACCACGGTGAACCAGACGCCGACGGTCCGCGAGAAGCCCTTCCTGTACGTGGACGGCGCGGGCGCGTACAAGGTGTTCGTACCCTCCCTGCGCACCGACTCCACGGCCACCAGTTGGGCGAACGGGACCGCAGCGGGCAGCTCGCTCGGCATGGACCAGTTCTACGTCGTCAAGGCCGGAGCAACGGCCGCACAGATCAACGCCGCACTGGCCGAGGGCAAGAACCTGCTGGTCACCCCCGGTGTCTACCACCTCGGCCAGACCCTGAAGGTGACCCGCCCCGACACCGTTGTCCTCGGTCTGGGCCTCGCCACCTTCATTCCTGACAACGGTGTCACGGCCATGACGGTCGCCGACGTCGACGGCGTGAAGGTCGCAGGTGTCCTCTTCGACGCCGGAACCACCAACTCGCGGACCCTGATGGAGGTCGGCCCGGCCGGCGCCGCCGCGAACCACGCGGCGAACCCCACCTCACTGCACGACGTCTACTTCCGGGTCGGCGGCGCCGCCGTCGGCAAGGCGACGACGAGCCTGGTGGTCAACAGCGATCACGTCATCGGCGACCACATGTGGATCTGGCGCGGCGACCACGGCAGCGGCATCGGCTGGACCAGCAACACGGCCGACACGGGGCTCGTCGTCAACGGCGACGGCGTCACCATGTACGGCCTGTTCGTCGAGCACTACCAGAAGCACCAGACCATCTGGAACGGCAACGGCGGCCGGACGTACTTCTACCAGAACGAGATGCCGTACGACCCGCCGAACCAGGCCGCCTGGATGAACGGCTCCACCCAGGGCTACTCGGCGTACAAGGTCGCGAACTCGGTCACCAGCCACCAGGCCTACGGGCTCGGCAGCTACTGCTACTTCAACGTCAACCCGAGCGTGACCGCCGAGCGTGCCTTCGAGGCCCCCAACAACCCGAACGTGCGCTTCCAGAACATGGTGACCGTCTCGCTCGGCGGCACCGGGACCATCCGCCACGTCATCAACGACCGGGGCGGACCCTCCAACGCGTCCACCAACGTGGCCAACCTGGTGAGCCACCCATGAGGCGGCTCGCAGCACGGCTGCTGATCCTGCTGGCCCTGGTGTTGGGGCTGACCGCCCCGGCCCACGCCGCCGGACTCGAGGCCTCCGCCGCACCCCAGGCACCTGCCTTCAAGGTGATCGCCTTCTACAACGGCACCTGGGACGCCGCGCACATCGACTTCGTCAAGGAAGCCAACGAGTGGTTCCCGCGGACCGCCGCGCAGAACAACTTCACCTACACGGCGACCACGAACTGGGAACTGCTGGCGAACGGAGGGGTGAACGGCTACCAGGTCGTCCTGTTCCTGGACGACGCACCCAAGACGGGCGCCCAGCGGTCCGGCTTCGAGCGGTACGTGAGGGCCGGCGGCGGCTGGATGGGCTTCCACTCCTCGGCCTTCACCACCAACGCCGGCTCATGGCCCTGGTACTACAACGGGTTCCTCGGCAGCGGGAACTTCAGGACCAACACCTGGGGGCCGACCACGGCGGTGCTGCGCACGGACGACCGGACGCACCCCTCGACCACCGGGCTGCCCACGACGTTCACCTCGGCGGTCAGCGAGTGGTACGGCTGGTCGAACGACCTGCGCGCCAACGCGAACATCAAGGTCCTGGCATCGGTCGACCCGACGAGCTTCCCCCTGGGCACGGACCCGAACCAGTCCTGGTACAGCGGCTACTACCCGATCCTCTGGACCAACACCCAGTACAAGATGCTGTACGCCAACTTCGGGCACAACGCCATGGACTACGGCTCCAACACCCGGCTGTCCTCGACCTTCGCGAGCCCCACGCAGAACCGCTTCCTGATCGACGGGCTCAAGTGGCTCGGGGGAGTGGCCGGCACCACGGATACTACGGCGAACGGCGTGCAACTGGTGCAGCGCGCCTGCGACAACTCGGCCGCCCAGAGCTTCCTCCTGACCGCTCACCCCTGAGGCTCTGCTTCCCCCCTGAAATCCATGTTCGGAAGCACAGGCCGTACCGCCCGTACCGCCCGGGGCACCCCCGGGCGGTACGGGCTTCGCCTTCACCTGTGTGCCTTCAGCGCGTTCATCTCCTTGGCGAGTGCCGCCACCTTGGCGCTCAGTTCGCCGATCTGCTTGTTCAGGGCTGCCAGGCCGTCCTGCCGGCCGAAGCCGCCGTTCCCGTCGACCGCGCGGCTCCGTGCCCGGGCGGCCCCGGTCGGAACGCCCTTGATGGAGATCTCCACTTCCTGCCAGGCCCCCAGCACGGCCGACTGTTCGGCGCTGCCGACGCCGAACAGTTCCCCGGCCTTCTGGAAGGTGGTGTGGGCGAACTCGTGGAACTGGGCCTCGGGTCCGGACACTTTGAGCGCTTCGAACCAGATGGGCCCGGCGGTCTCCCACGCGAATCCGCCGATGCCCACGGCCGTCAGGTAGAACGCCTTGTTCGGGATTCCGGAGTTGAGGTGCACCCCGCCGTTGTCCCCCTCATCGGTGTCGGGGAGGTGGATGAACTTGCTCATGCGGTCGGGCTGGGGGTCCTTTCCGAACAGCGGATTGTTGTACGCGTGCCCCGGGGCCTTCATCGAGCGCAGGGCATCGGCATCGATTCCGGGGGTCCACACGTCGGCGCCGATCAGCCAGTCCGCCTCCTCGGCCGCCTGCTTCAGCGACCACTGCTTGACCAGCGATCCGAAGACGTCCGAAACCGACTCGTTGAGGGCGCCGGACTGGTTGTGGTACTCGAATCCGGCGGTGTGCTCCGTGACCCCGTGCGTCAGCTCGTGGGCGATCACGTCGAGGGATCCGGTGAGGTCGCCGAGCACCTTTCCGTCCCCGTCGCCGAAGACCATCTGGCGTCCGTCCCAGAACGCGTTGTTGAACTTCACGCCGAAGTGGACGAACCCGTCCAGGCGCATTCCCCGGCCGTCGATCGAATCACGCTGGAACACCTCCTTGAAGAAGTCGCGCGTCAGACCGAGTCCGTCGAACGCCCGGTTGGTGGACTCGTCCACGGAATCCGGTCCGTCTTCCGACCTGGCCATGACGGCGGCTTGGAGGAAGTTCCTCTCCTCGCAGTCGAAGACCGTGCGCCGGCCGTTGCCAGGGGCGGCCGCGCCGGCGAAGGACGCCCGGACCTCTCGCTGACCTCGCAGGCGAGCGGTGGTCAGCATGGTGTCGAGGGCGGCTTGGCGCACCTCACTCTGTTCGCTCTCCAGGAGTCTTCTGAGGAGGTACGGGGGGATGATGCAGTTGAGTCGCGGGGTCCTGCTCATAGGACACCTCATGAAGGGGAGGGACGACGTCGACCCCTACTCGCTGGCGCGTGCCTTCTCCAGGAGCTCCAGGTAGGGAGTCTCGGCCGTGGAGCCACGTACGGGCGAAAGCCCGTACCGGTCGATGTTCTTTTCGTTCGCGTAGGGATTCAGGGGATCGAACTCTATGCGGTCATTCGGTGGCGAGACGTCCACGACGACGCGTGGCCATTCGCCGTTGTCCACTCTGAACACCGTTATCTGCTGACGTCCCCGGGTCACGTTCAGAATTTCACTGCTGTTCGAGATCTGGGATCGATACCGGTATTGTGTGTCGGCGGGATATCCTTGCTCCCTCTTGGCCTCCGCCGCGAGCTTCTTGCCTCCGATCCCGGAACGCTCGTAGGTGGTGGGCATCTTCATTCTGTCTTTTCTGATCACATACACCTCGGTCTGGGCTCTGATGGCCTCGTACGTGAGCTGCTCCGGATCCTTGATCTCGATGACCACGTCCTGCGCGACTTCCTCCCCCGGATTCAGTACGCTGCCCACCGGCGTGACGAAGGCGCCGTCGTAGATCAAGGTGAAGGCGCCGGGCTTGGCGTCGGCGCTGTTGTTCGCGGGCCCGCCATGGACCCAGTACTTGCTGTCGAGGATGTAGACGGGAACTTGGCCCGCGTTCTTCACGTGCAGATGGACCGTCACGTGCAGCTGCTTCGATCCTTTTTGGAGACTCGACTCCTTGAACTCCGCCCCGCTCTCTATCAGTGGGGTTCTCACATAGGGAAGATAGATCTGCGAGTAGGCCAGGTTGGCGCCCGCGATGAGGGTCGAGATGATGGCCCCGATCGCGATCGTCTTGGGATTGCGGAGGCCTTTCCAGGCCCGCAGCCTGATGAGTCCGACCAGAGCCACCGAAGACCAGATGCAGAGGGCGATTCCGATCACGGTGTAACCGGTGAAACGCTCGCCGATCTGCAGCAGGAGGAGGCAGATTCCACAGAGGAGCGCGATGATGACTCCGGCCAGAACGGCCACGCCCGAGTAGCGCCATCGCCGCTTGCCCCAGTAGTCGAAGGCCGCCACGGCCGCAGCCAGCTCCATCAGGGCCGCAGCGAGGACGGTGACTCCTGCGATCCGTCCGCCGTAGGTCAGGGCATCGCCGCTGTCCGACATTCCGATCCGGAAGAGCGGACATGCCGTCGCGAGGAACCCGAAGACCATGAGCAGGCCGATGGTCAGACGCCGGACGGGCCGGTCCGGCCAGACGCTGCAGTCCCCGCCGAGCCATTGGATGTCGTGGTGCCCGTCGACCGTCACACCGGCACGGTCCAGGATCTTCCGGAGATCCCTGGCGGACCGGGCATCTCCCACGTGGGCGCTGTCGATCAGGACCTTCCGCAAGCCGAGGTCGTCAGGCGGTCCAACGGAAACCTCGGGTGTGTTCCCCATGACATCAGCCTCCTCTCAGTCGGAGGAACGTGCCCCCGGAGCGTGCCCTCGGAGCACCGCCGCGTCAGGGTGCGGTCGAGGCTGCGCAGGGCGAAGCTGGAGTTGACGTGTAGGTGTCGCTCATCGACGGAGGAGCTCCCATGCGTAGACGCATTCTCGGATTCACCGCCGCACTCGTTCTGGCCGTTCTCGGCACCGCGGTCCCCGTCGCATCGGCTGCCGTACCGACGGTCACCGGAGCGGAGTGCACCGCCGACCAGGTGGGCAAGGTGGAGTACGACTCCGGTACCGGCCTGTACACCTGCATAGGCGGCGCGTACGACGGCGAACCGATCACCACGAGTTGAACGCTCAACTGCGCCATGTGGCACCGCCCTACACCCAGTTGACTTCCGCCCGCTTCAGCAGCGGGTCGTCCGTCAGTTGGAACAGCGGCACGGCGAAGTTGCCCGACCTGAACCGGCCGCCGAAGTGGAGGCCGAGCACCCGGTGGTCGGCCAGGTCGAAGACGGGGGAGCCGCTGTTGCCGCCGAGCGTGGAGCAGTCGTGCGTCAGGGTGAACCCGGGCCCGTCCGGGACCAGTGCCGTGGCCGTGCCGGGTTGGAGCCGCTTCACGTTGTAGATGTCCATGAAGATGCGGCTCATGGCCTCCGGTTCGTTGCGGCGACCGTCCGCCGCCGGGTAGCCGACCACGTACACGGGCCGGCCCTGCAGGTCCGGCGGAGCATCGGCGGCGATGGGCAGCGGAGTCGGCAGCGGCCCGCCGCCGCCCGCCACCGGGGACACCCGGAGCAGCGCCATGTCGACGTCCGGGTGGATGCCGATGATCTCGGTGACCTCGAACTCGAACGATCCGTCGGTGGCGGGCGCGCCGAGTTCCTCGACGGTGTCGATGCGCGCACCCATCCCCTGGCGGAAGCTGAACCCGCCGTCGCCGTCCGCCCGGCTGAACTCGGCCGCGACATGGCGGTTGGTCATCACGGCGAACGGCGAGACCAGGAAGCCCGTGCCCAGCCAGTCCAGTTCCGCGTGGCCGGAGACTTCCACCCGGCCGACCCGCTCGATCGAAGCCCGGATGCCCGGCCGTTGGCCGTCCAGCAGGGCCCAGTCGCCCGGCTGCGAGGTGAAGTCCTGGCCCTGGACCAGGATCGCCGGGCGGCCTTCGAGCAGGATGATAGCCTCCACCCCGAAGGACTCGTCCGCATCCACGTCGTCCCTGCGGCCCGCCGCCAGCTTCTCCAGCCCGCGCACCCCGGCCTCCAGCACCCGGGCCCGCTCCTCCCGGGCGGCGTGCCCGATTTGCGCGGCCGCCGCCTCCCGCGGGGGAAGTTCCTCGGTGGATTCGGGGATTTCGGCGTCCAGCCCCTTGCGTACGCGTGCGGCCACCTCCAGCAGGTCCTCTCGGAAGACCTGCTCGGGCCGGGTCGCCACCGGTGATCCTCCGCGCATCTCACACCTCCTGCGATCGTGCCCGTCGCGTCAGCGCGACTGGGCCGCAGCGATCTCGTCGTGGATCTGCGGGGTGTGCTCCCGCAGGTGCCTCATGATGGCGCTCAGTTGAGTGCCGACGTTCACGAAGGCCGTGCTCTTGCCCTGGAAGCTGACGTCCGTCACGCGTCGGCTGCCCCGGTGCAGGGCCACCACCGTCCAGTCGTCGGTCAGTACGGGCGAGCCGGAGGAGCCGCCCCGGGTGTCGGTGAAGTAGCGCACGTCCGTGTCGTCCGCCTCGAAGGCGAGGTTGTTGCGCAGCGCGATCCGCTTCGGCTCCCCGCCCGGGTGCTGAATGATGTTGAGTGCCACCGGCGTGTCCTTGTCCACCGCCAGCGGTGCGGACGCGATCCGCAGGAAGGTGTCGGGCGGGGCGCCGGTCAGGCGCAGCACGGCGTAGTCGAGCTCCTCGTCCCAGGCCACGAGTTCGCTCGCCTGGGCCTCCTCGGCACCCGTGTCGTCCTCGCTCAGGTAGTCGAACCGGGAGCGTGATCCCCGGGCCTGGAGCTGGAGGTCCGACGGGTCCGCCACCTGTTGCCGGCCGTCGGTGCGCTTGCGGGCGTTGACCACGTGGTGGTTGGTGACGAGGAGGCCGGGGGCGATGAGCCAGCCCGTGCCGCTGTGGGGCAGCGCCACCGGCTGGAGCAGGGCGCCCCCCTGGTACGGCAGCACCTTGATGCGGGCGACCGAGGAGCCCGCCCTCTCTCCGTCGCTCAGGAACCCGAAGGGCACCGTGTCGTCCCGGAAGATGATCTCCTCCTTGGATTCCCCGGTGGGGACGTCGGGTGCCACGTCCGGCTCGCCGGCCGCGTCGCGCGCCACCCGGTCCAGTGCCTTGAGGACCACGTCGCGGGCGGCGGCGTCGGTGAGCTGGTCCGTGGCGTTGCGGAGCCAGACGGCCAGCGGAACGGTGCCGTCGATCAGCCGCTCCACCCGGTTCAGCTCGTTGAGGTCCGACTGGACCTGTTGGCCGGGCGCCGCCAGGATCGGCAGCGAGGCGCGGTACTTCGGGAGGATTCCCGCGAACAGCAGGTTCCGCAGTGCCGGGTCCGACAGTCCCGTCTCCACCGCCGTGTCCCGCAGCTGTACGACGTCGTCCTGGGAGAGATACGTGTCGCTCATGGTCGATCAGGCCGCTCGGTGGCCGTTCCCTTCGGCTGGGCTCGCTGCTGAGGGGTCCGCCTCGCCAGGCTCCGGGGCGACCGGCCGCGTGCCCGCGGGGCCGGCCGGGCCGGGGGCGGCGGAGCCCATCGCCGCCGCCACGCCCGAGGCGAGCTCGCCGCTCCGGTCGTCGAGGGTCAGGAGGCGCCCGGCGAGCCGGTCGAGCGTCCCGAGCCGGCGCGCCTCGCGCAGCATGCCCTGCACCCCCTGGTGGGCGGCTCCGGTCGCGGACCGAAGGGCAGTGGTAGAAGGTTCGGGCGAGCCGGCGGACTCCTCCAGGAGGCGGATCAGCGAGCGCCGCAGCTCGGGCCGATCGGCGACCACCCGGGCGATCGCCTCGCCGAGTATGTCCAGGACCCCGTCCTCGGTCTCGGGCAGGCCCACGACGTCCAGGGCGTGCTCCAGGATCCGCGGGTGGTCGCGCGAGACCTCGGCGACCGCGGCACGCACCAGGGCGGGCTGCCGGACGAGCTCCGCGTCGGGCAGCCGCCGCAGTCGCTCGGCGAGCCTGGATCCGGCCTCCTGATCGTGTTCCTCGGTGCGGGACGCCAGCTGTGCACGGGTCAGCAGGGCGCCCAGCGCCTCGAAGTCCTTGCCCAGGCCCGTGGCGATCTCCTCCGCCTCGGCGAGGTCGTCGTCTGCCTCGGTGAGGTCTCCGTCGGCCTCGGCCAGCCGCGCCGAGAGGAGGAGCAGCTCCAGCTGCAGTGCGGGGAAGCCGTCCTCATCGGCGCGCTCCACGGCCGCGTCGGCGGCCGCCCGGGCTTCGGCGCGACGGCCCAGCCGGTCCAGGGTTTCGACCCACAGCGGGTGCAAGGGGCTGCCCGAGGTCCACGGGCGCCGCCCCTCGATCCGGGCGGCGGCTTCGTCGACGTACCCCTGCGACAGCAGGTTCTCGACCTCGCGGGCGGCGATGCGCTCCCAGTCCTCCTGGTCCGCCTCCGCCATCACCTCGTCCGAGGTGTGGCCGCCGAAGCGCCCGGCGAGGTACGCGGCGGAGCGCCCCGCCATGTCCTCGTCGGCCCCGACGAGGAACTGCTCGACACCGGGCAGCCAGCGCAACTCCACCTCGCGCGGACTCTCGTTCAACCGCAGCCGGTGGTAGATCTCCTCGGCCCGCGCCTCCGGGCCTTCGCGTACCGCGTAGTACGCCACGGCGCGCTGCCCGACCGCCCGCACCACGTCCACATGGGCGCGGTCGGCCAGCCGCAGCATGATGGCCCGCAGATCGGCCCGGTGGCGTACGGTCCCCGGGCCGGCGGATTCCACCTGGTCGAGCCGGGAGAACAGCTCGAAGAGGCGCTCCGCCTCCATGTCGGAGTCCACCGTCAGTCCGCACGGACCGGCGAGGACTTCCCGGATCAGTTCGGGGGTGATGGTCCGCAGTGCCAGGCCGGCCTGCGCCAGAGTGCGGACGTCCGGGTCTCCGATGCGCCTGAGGATCCGCTCGTAGAGGGTCCCCTGGATGAGCATCTGGTCGACCTTGCGGTAGAAGTGGCGCCGCCGCCGGGGCAGGCTCTCGATCAGTTCGTTCAGCGATTCGGCCCGGTCGCCTTCCTGCTCGGCCGCCCGCGCCGCCAGCTTCAGGCTCAGGGGGTTCCCGCCCACGCGGTCGGCGAGCTTCGCGGCGAGCCGTTCGTCGCTCACCCCGCAGGAGACCAGGAGGGCCACGGAGGCCTCAGGGCCGAGGTCGTTCAGCTCGATGGTCAGGGGCTCCACCACGCGGGCCGGATGGTGTTTCAGCAGCCGCCCCGCGACGACGGTCCGCAGTCGCGGGTGCACCTTCTGGAGCGCCGACCAGAGCCCCCACATGCGGCCGAGCTCCGGCGAACCGCTGTACATGGCCTCCTCGAAGGAGTCGATCACGAGAAGCAGGGGCGGCTGCTCCTGCGCGGACACGCCCACTGCCTGGACGACGAGCGTCGCGAGCTGCGCCGCCAGCATGCCCTCGCGTGCCGAGGCCAGGGCGTGCACCCCCGACTGGGAGAGCCGGGCCATCGTCGCCCGGGTGGTGGCGAGCTCGTAGAGCTCGTCGACCGTGCCCTCTTCGGCCCGGTGGAGGCCGACGGTCTCCTCGCAGGCGTGCGCCAGGGCGTCGAAATCGGCGTGGTGCCCGGGGTACTGGACGCTGAGCTGCCGGGCCATCTCCGCGATCAGGGTGGCCGGTTCGTGGGCCGAGAGGGTGGGCCTCGCGAAGTCGACGTACGCGAAGGGGAACGTGGTGGGGAAGTCGCGCAGGCTGTCCCGGAGGAACGTCGCGAGCAGGGTGCTCTTGCCGACGCCGTTCAGCCCGTGGATCAGCACCGGCCGCTTCGTGCCGGTGCCGACCTCCCGGGTGAACTCGTCCTGGAGCGCCGTGGGCAGCCCGATGTAGGCGCGCAGTCGGGCGAGTTCCTCGGCGCGCCCCTGGAAGGAGCTGCGTGCGAGGCGTTCGAGGGGCTGCATCAGCCGCGCCCGGTCGAGCAGCCGCTGGACGTGCGCGATGTCGGGGATGCCGGTGATGCCCGGGATCTGCGCCAGCCACAACACCGCCTGCAGTATGCGCGGCAGCTCGTCCAGCCTCTGGTCGGCGAGGTCCGGGGGCGTGCCGTCGAGGTAGGCCAGCGCGAAGTGTTCCGGGCTCAGGCCGGGCGGGATCTGCTCCAGGTTGGCCAGCAGGGCGCGGCGGGCCCCCTCCGGACCGGCGAAGCCGGCGAGCGCCGTGTCACGGACCTCCGACTTGAGTGCCCAGGTGACGGTGTTGCGCGCGCCGACGGCACGGCAGTCGGACAGCAGCGCCACCCCGGCGTCCCCGGAGGGCTCCTTTTCGCCGGGCAGCTTCAGCCGTGCGGGTTCGAACCGGCTCAGCAGGGACGCCGCTTCCCGGTAGGCCCTGCGCTGGTCCGACACGTCTGCGGGGCCGGGGGAGGCCGCGGCGGCGCTCAGCTGCTCGCTCAGGCGCGCGCCGAAGTCCTCACGGGGGCCGAGTGCGCCGTAGAGGCGGACCGACGCCGCTGCCGCCGTACAGATCTTGCGCATGTAGCTGTCCGGTCCGCACGCCTCACAGGCCTGCAGAACGGTGGGGACGGCCGCTTCCACGAGGGCGGAGATCCGCTGGACGTTCGGGGGAGTCGACGTCGAAGCCTCGGTGAAGAACTGCCGGAAGAACTCGCGCAGATCCTCCGGGCCGAACATCCGGGCGGTGTCCCTGACCTCGTCCCTGCGTATCTCGTACGGGAGCTGGCGCATCGTCGGCGAGTACCCGAGCAGCACCAGCCGGGGCGGTACGTCCGGCGGGGTCGGCCGCTGCTTGTGGATGGTCAGGGCCAGCTTGCCGATGCAGTCCCAGACGTCGGAATTGACGTCGAGCTTGTCGCAGTCGTCCAGCACCAGCCAGTACTGCCCGCGCGCGGTGGTGGCCTGGCTGACGACGCGGTGCACCGCCGCATCGATCTCCGGTAGTGGATCGTTCAATTGTGTCGGATTCAATGGCGCGAGGGGCGCGAGGGGCTCGAGGGGCGAGGGGGCCGTACTCGAGATCATCGGTGAGACCGGGTCCGGGTCCGCGACGGACTCGGTGAGCCTCTGGACCAACTGCTCGGCCGTCGAGGTCCGGTTCAATGTCACCCGCACCGGGCGGAAATTGCAGTGCTCGCCCACGTGCCGGATGAGTTTGTAGCTGTAGGAGCGTCCACTGTCCGGTTCCCCGTCCACCACCAGAACGGATTTATCGGGATTCTCGAAGAATTCGCGGAGCCGCTTCCTGAAATCCGCCCGGTCGATGAACACCTCGGTGCCGTTGCCGAGCACGCTGGTGAGGAAGAAGTCCTGAGGGGAAATGTGCAGCTGAACGGCCTTCTCCAGCTCGCGCTCGAGGCGCTCGGCCTCCTTCCCGATCGGGAGGGAGGTGAGGCTGCCCATCTGCGTGAGGGTGCTGAGGAGCAGGAGTTGCATTTCGACGCCGCTGTTCCGCACTGCCTCGACCAGGGCGATCGCATTGTCGTTGCTGACATAATTCAGCGGGATTCTGCTCACGAACTCGGGTGGGAACCCGAATTGGACCAGCTTGGGTCGGGGTTCGCCGGCAATGAAGAAGTGATCTCGCACCATTTCGGTGACGAGTCCCCATTCGGTGTCCTTGGGAGACATACCGCACCTGCACATCCGCCGTGGCGGCGTGGGAAGACGGACTGCCTGATACCTGCCATGATTTCACTCGGCCGGGTCACTCGCAACGCGGCCGAACACCGTGCGCAGCCCCTGCTGGACGGGCGCGCTGCGCAGGTACTCCGTGATCCCGTGATGATTGTCGCTGTCGTTCCTGACCAGATGGTCGGTGACGAGGCCGGGCGGACCGTACTCGGGCCGCAGCCAGTGGTCGAGCGCCACCAGGTCCCGCAGGTCCGAGACGTTGGACCAGGCCGCCACACCCGCCGGGACCGCCGGCGGGAGCGGGAGCACGTCCTGGACCTCGGTGATGCCGAGAGGGCACCCCACGCTGACGAGCAGGGTGACGTCCCGTCGCTCCTCGCGGAGCACCTCGTACGCGATGACCGAGCCGAGGCTGTGCCCCAGCACGACGAGCGGCCCGTCGCGCACGCCGGCCAGCTCGCCGCGGACGACCTCGCGCATCGCCTCGCCGACGCCGCCGAAGAAGTACGCGTACACGTCCTCGAAGGTGAGCTTCACGAGCAGCTCGAAGACGGGTGCGCGCAGGAAGAGGGGGAGCGGCAGTGCCTCGGCCAGGTCGGGCGGGGCCGCTGCGGGCGCCGCGTCCTCGGCCCGGCCGAGGGTCTCGGCCGAGTACGTCATCTTCGCCAGCCAGTGCGCGAGTTCCTCCTCCCCGGCCCGCGCCGACCGGCTCCCGAGGGCCGGACCCGCCTTCCGGCGCGCCTCGCGGAGCGTCTGCTCGATGAACTCCTCCGGAGTCCGCGGGGCCGCCGCCGGGTCCGGGGTTTCCCGGACGGGCGGCGGGCCGCCGGACAGCGGGTCGGGCCGGTGGTCGGGCAGGGGGGTGTCGTACCGGACCGGCGCCCAGTAGGCCATCCGTGATGCCGCGCCCATGTCCGTGCCGAACAGGGCCGTGTCCCACTGGGCCTTGAGCAGTTCCTTGCGGACCTTGTTCCCGTTTCCGTGGACGTAGACGACGGTGGCGTCGTCCATCTCAGCTGTCCAGGACCACGTCGTCGTAGCTCTCCAGCCGCTTCCAGCGCTCCGCGGGCGCGCGGGTGACGGGCATGAGGTCGGCGGCGGGCAGCGGCCCGAAGTCGAGGCCGGTGAGCTCGACGATGTCGGTGACGGGCACCTGGAACGTGCGGAACGGGCCGAGCGGCGGCGGATCGCCGGGCTTGGCGCCCGCCATCGCCCGCTCGCGGTCCCGGCTGAGGTCCGGGCTCTGGTCGAGGATGTACCCCGTCGAGGCGAGTCCGCCGTTGTGGACGAAGGCAGCCACCTTCCAGAACCGCAGCGGCACCTGGATGCCCCGGTAGGGCGGGTCGGAGTCGTGCAGTACGGGACCGGTGAAGACGGACAGCTTGCGGTCGAACCGGGCCGCGTGGTCGAGCAGATGGTTCTCCAGCCCCTGCCACAGCTCTTTGCCCTGGTTGAAGGAGTCCTGCTGCGGGGCCGCGTTGGTGAAGTGGAAGGTGTCGGTGTTCGCGCGGTTGGCCTCGGCCACGGCACCCCAGACCGGGTCCAGACGGCGGACCAGGTGCCCCCGGTCCAGGGAGTTGTCGCGGTAGATGTCGTTGCCGGCCTGCTGGGCCTCGGGTACGCGGGGGTCGAACCCCCAGTTGTCGTCGCGGGGTACGTCCTCCAGGAGCCGCTCGCCGTCGATGCAGACGGCGGTGGAGGCGGCCAGCCTGCGGTCGGGGCGCAGGACGACGGTGAAGTGGGTGTAGGGGAGGACCACGGTCTCGACCCCGGCCGCGGCCGGCAGGGGGAGCGGGACGACGGAGCCGAGGAAGGACTCGTCGTAGCCGGTGCGATCGGCGAGGGAGCCCTGTCGTGCCGTGGCGTCCGCGGCCCGGTCCGGCGGCGTATCAATTGCGTTCATAAGATAGCAATACCGCGCACAAGCGATCGTTCTACGGTGCGGTGTGACGGGCCACCCGAACAGCGGCCCTCCCGCCGGCTCCCCCCGGCAGGCCCGATCGGGCGGCGTCCCCCACGCCCCGGTTCAGGCGGCGGCCACCGCGGAACCCATGCTGTCGACCCCCCTGTGCCCACCACGCCCCGAGGAGTACCCGTGCCCACTGGCCTGTCCATCCACGTCGGTCTGAACAAGGTCGATCCCGCGGCGTACGACGGCTGGGACGGCAAGCTCCTGGCCTGCGAGAACGATGCCCGAGACATGGCCTCCGTAGCCCGAGCCGGCGGGTTCGGCGACACCGTGATCCTGACCGACGACGGCACGGTGGAGAACATCACCGGAGAACTGCGCAAGGCGGCCGGACGGCTCAAGAGCGGGGACATCCTGCTCTTCACCTATTCGGGCCACGGCGGCCAGATGGACAACGTCGTCGGATCGGACGACGAGCCCGACCGGCTGGACGAGACGCTGGTCTTCTTCGACCGCCAGTTCCTCGACGACGAGCTGTACCGGGAGTTCCGGCGGTTCGAGGAGGGGGTCAGGATCTTCGCCCTGCTGGACTGCTGTCACAGCGGCAGCGCCATCGAGTCCCTCCAGGGGCTACTCACCCCGGAGGCGCTCCAGTCGCAGTTCCAGACCCGGGATCCGGACCAGGTGGAGGCGGCGTCCCGGCTGATGCCGCTGCTCAAGCAGCAGGAGATCTTCATCCGGGACCGGCCGTTCTACGAGGGCCTCCAGCGCGAGCTCAAGGACGGCGACGGCGGCCGCCCGGCGCCCGCCGCCGTACTCATCTCCGCCTGCCAGGACAACCAGGTGGCCTCCGACGGAGACGTCAACGGACTGTTCACCGCGAACCTGCTCGAGGTGTGGGGGAAGGGAGCCTTCCTGGGCGACTACCGCACCTTCCACCGCAACATCCAAAAGCGCATGCCCGCCAACCAGAGCCCGAACTTCTACACGACGGGCAACCCCTCGGACGGCTTCCTCAAGCAGAAGCCGTTCACCATCTGACACGGCCAGCCCGAACGAGCGGCCCGAACGGGCGGGCCTCTCAGCCGCGACCGCCATCGGTTCCCTTCGCCGTGGCGATGCGCCAGGGCGCGAACGCGCTGGCCGTCCGCGGCAGGAGGCCCGCCACCTCGGGGCAGTGCCGCACCACCACACTGCTCATGCCGTTGCGCTCGATCCAGTCGAGGCCCAGCGGGGTGTACACCTCCGGCCTGAAGTCGACCGTGAGGAACCGGTCGCTCTGCAGGCGGCGGGTCGCCATCAGAATGAAGATGCGGAAGGCGGTGTCGCTGAAGCCGAAGCCCTGCGGCGGGTTCTCGGCGAAGAGACCGACCATGGTGTCGATGTGATCGACATCGCGGTAGACCTCCTTCAGGCGTGCGACGGTCTCCGCGTCACTGGACACGTCCTCGAACCGCCGTGCGCGGGGCTTGTGCAGACCGGCCCGGAAGTCGTTGTAGCGCGGTACGCCGCGACGCCGCGTGCGCACCAGATCGACCACGGACAGGTCGATGACCTCACCGTCCCGCTCGAACGCCCGTAGGGCGTGCGGGTAGTTGTTCAGCGTGATGGCGCCGGGATGGGCGATGCCGAGCGAGTACAGGGAGTCGGCCAGACCGGTCCTGCGGATGAGGGCTTCCGCAGCGGGCCCCTGCACGTCGTTGAAGCCGAGCGTGTCCAGCCTCCGCCCGAGCCGGTGGTCCACGATCTCGAAGTCGTCGGGGAGCAACGGGTGCATGCGGTAGACGGTGACGAAGTCCTCGGTGAGCGAGTACGGGGCGGCGTGGTGGTCCGGAAGGGTCTCGGGGATCCCGGTCAGTGAATGCGCCTCGAAGAGCCACAGCCCCAGCTGTTCGAGCCACTTCTTCGGCGGTCCCTGCCAGTTGGTCTTCAGGCCGATGTCGATCACTTCGGTGGCGAGGATCGCGGGGGTCCACTCCACGGTGTGGATCTTCGCGATGAGAGCCGAGACGACCAGGCGCGCCGTGTGGTAGACACGGTCCTCGCTCAAGGCCGGGTACTCCTGCCGCAGTGCCGCGCACACGGCATTGTGCTCGCGGGCGAAGAGGGTCTGCAGGGCGCTGAGGCCGTACCACCAGCTCTCCGCGAACCCGGTGAGCGGGAGTCCGTCCGGCCCGGCCGGCAGGTGGCCGTCCTCCAGGCGCAGCGCGGCACCGCCCCCCGGCTCGCGCAGCGACCTTCCGATGTCCTCGTTGCCGCCGTAGACTTCCGAGCCGTCCCACCAGTGGGACGCCGCATTGGCGAACAGCGTCGGCGGACCGTTGCCGTCGGCCGGGTACAGCCCCTCGTTCTCGGCGAAGCGCATGACGTCCTCGGGACGTCCGCCCGGAGTGTTCCGCCACGTGACACCGGGAGGGAGCGGCACCTCGACGCTCCTCGTGCCCGTGGGGTAGCGCTTGTGGTTGACCCAGTCGTGCACCTGGAACTGGATCCACGCGGCGGCCAGGACGTTGAGGGAGCGGGCCGGAATGAAGACGTCGCGGTGCAGCAGCTCGCGACTGACGGTGACCGGGTTCGGTACGTCGAACAGTTCCGGTTGGTAGACGGGCGCGAGGTTGCGGCCGAAGGCGGATCCGACGGCGCCCATCCCCGGTGCGGACAGGTCGTTGTAGGTGCCGTCGTAGCTCCGTGCGAGCCGCATGTCCTCGTCGATGGGATCGGGTACGGGCCGGGCTCTGGGCGGAGCCTCGCGGACCTCGGTGTCGATCAGGTTGTCCTGCCGCAGCTTCTGCCGGAAGGCCAGGAGGTTCAGCAGTCCGAGGCTCGTGGGCAGCCGGTGCCAGGGGACGCATCGGTTGAGGCCGCGGAAGGCGGCGCGCAACGGCACGCCCAGCACGACGTTGCGCCGCGGCTCGACGACGGCGAACCGGTGGCCCAGCCGGTGGGCGCTACTGGCTTCGTAGGCGACCTTGCGCGCACGGTTGAGGTTTCCGAGGGGCCGGAAGTCCTCCGTCGTGTTCCACGGGTTGAAGGCGAGATCGTCGACCCGTGCTGCTGCGGCGCGGGCATCGGCGGAGCTGATGTCCTGGCACGGGACGGTCAGCGTCGCCACCCGCACGAGAGGCGCGTCCCCCTCCTTCCACTCGGCCGCGCCGTCCTCGATGGACGTCCGGCGGGCATCCACGTAGCGCTGGACGTACAAGTCGAAGACGACATCCGCCTCCTTCAGCCGCCGTGCGAGTTCGTGCTGCAGGAAATCGGGGTCGGCGGCGGAAGGCGCGGGGGCCGACGGAGCGCCGTCCGCGGGCTTCAGCTGATAGCGCACCGGCCCCGCGTCACCCCACAGGATGGCGCCGCGGCTCCAGTACGTCTCCAGCGCCAGGCTGCTCACCGGCCGGCTGGTACCCGCCCGCACGTTGCGGCGCATGCGCGCGGCCGTGGACCATCCGACCGCGAGCGGCAGGGTGACGAAGAGCGCGACGGCCTTCCGCAGCGTCGAGTCGGCGCCCGCCATGGCCTTCGCGAACTCGACGAACTCGACCGCGTCGCGCGCGTGCGAGACCGGATGGCTGGTCATCAGCAGGTCGTGCGCTTCGCCGGCCCCCGCCGCGATGCGCAGGGCCGCTCCGCGCGTGTCGGGGGCGTGGTCCGGCTGGCGGGCGCCGTTCGCATTGGAGAGCCGCACGGTGACCGGGTACTCGGCACCCGGTTGGGCGAAGCCGGTCCGCAGGTCGGGGGGCAGGTCGCCGACGAAGGCCAGGCGCGCGTTCTCCGCGCCCAGAACGGCCTTGGCGTGGAACGTACGTGCGAGGTCGGAGGCGCCGCTGCGCTTCTTGGACTTGAGCTGGACCCGCAGGAGCTCGCGGGCGAGCCGCTCGAAGACGAGCCGTTCCGCCTCGGGGTTGCCGCCCATGTAGTGCTCGTACTGCCTGGTCTCGGCCATGTGTGCCTCTTCGCCAAGGCGCACCCCGCGCTCTCTCCGGACGCAAGGCCGGCGGACGACGAGGTGACGCTGTACGGCTGCCCGGGGCTGGGTCCGCGGGCACCTGGGTTACACACGGCAACCCTGACTCAGTGGTGCGGCCGCGTCGCGCGGAACAACGCAGACGGGTGGTGCGGGAGCGGGACGCGGCGAGTACTGGCAGACTGGATCCGGAAGACCGCACGGCATGCTGTCCGGCGCGTGCGAGCGCTTCTTCCCGCATCAGTGGGCCACCAGGGCCACCACAGCTCCTCGCCCGAGGCGTCATTCCCAAATCCGGGGACGCTCGGGGCGTCTCCGTCACCAACGCGGGGGAGTGGACGAGGGAACCGCGATGAGGGTTTACGAAGCCATAGTCAAAGGCCTGGAAGACATCGGAGTCCGCGCCGCTTTCGGCGGTGCCGGAGAGAACGCCGCCGGCCTGATGCTGGCGCTGAAGCACTCGCAGCAGATCCGGCCGGTCATCACGCGGCACGAGCAGGCCGCGTCCTTCATGGCCTGCGGCCACGCGATGTACACGAACGAACTGGGTTTCTGCTTCGCGACGGCAGGTCCCGGCGCGTTCAACCTGTTCTCCGGTCTGGCCGTCGCCATGTCCGACTCCTACCCCGTCCTGGCCGTCTCGGGCTACGCCTCGAGGGAGTGGCAGGGATGGGGCTCCCTCAACGAAACCTCGGGCCTGAACCGGACGCCCGACTCCCGGGCCATGTTCGCCGCCACGACGAAGAAGTCCTTCCTGCTCGCAGACGCCGCCGACACCTGCGACGTGCTCGAGGAAGCGGTCAACACCGCCTTCGAAGGACGGCCCGGGCCGGTCCACATCCACGTACCCGAGGACCTCACCCATCGTGGTGTCGAGGTGACGAACTTCCGGCACATCCGGCTCGACGTGGCCCCGGTCCTCCCGGATCGGGCCCGCGTGGCGGAGATCGCCGCGATGCTGGCCGACGCCCTCACACGGCGCAAGCGCATCGTGGCGCTCGTCGGGTTCGGCGCGATCCGCAGCGGAGCGGGAGCGGAGGTACGGCGCTTCGTCGAACGCTTCCAGATTCCCCTGCTCACGACGCTGGACGGCAAGGGCATCGTCTCCGAGGGCCACCCGCTCGCGGTGGGCGTCTTCGCGGACAGCGGACACTCCAGCGCGTGGAAGGCGTTCCGCGAGGCCGATGTCGTGCTGTGCGTCGGCAACTCCCTGAACCAGCACGCCACGTTCAACTACCGCGAAGACCTCTTCGAGAACAAGGTCCTCGTCCATGTGAACATCTCCGAGACCGAGTTCCACAAGGCCTACCGGCCCGACTACGCACTGCTCTGCGACGCACGGCTCGGGCTGGCCGCCCTCCACGAGGCGCTGGACGAACGGGTCGGCGACATCCCGGCGGCCGACGTCGACGGCCGCGACTACGAAGCCCGTCACATCACGCACCTGACCGGAAAGATCCACCCGGGGGAACTGGCCCAGGCGATCGGCCGGATGCTGCCCCCACGAGGTGTGCTCCTCGCCGACGCGGGAGCACATCTCGCCTGGCTCGGCTACTACGTCGAGCTGGAGGAGGGGCAGAACTTCCGCAAGGTCGGTTCCTTCGGGCCGATGGCCGGCCATGTCAACGGCGCCATCGGAACGAAGGTCGCGCACCCGGAACGGACCGTCGTCGTCGGATGCGGCGACGGCTGCTACTCCTTGTCCGGCTTCGAGCTGATGACCGCCGTCGAGAACGACATCCCCGTCATCTGGATCGTCTTCGACGACCAGGAATTCAAGCTGATCAAACTGTTCCAGCTCGTCACCTACGGGGAGGCGGCGCTCGTCGAGTTCCAGAACCCCGACTTCGCCGCGTACGCGCGGGCCTGTGGTGCCGACGGCTATCGCGTCGAGACGCTGGAGGAGTTCGAGAAGGCGTTCCGCGAAGCGCTCGCCTCCGGCCGGCCCTCCCTCATCGACGCCCGGATCACGCGCTGGGCCGTACCCCACTACAGCCCCTCGCCCGACGGCGTCATCGCCGGCCTCGTCGAGTCCATCGAGGCACGCTTGCGCGGCTGACGGCGCCCGTGAAGGGACAGCAGCATGAACGACCCGATGAACAGACACAGCCGTGCTGGCTTCGAGGCCCTCGTGAACCGCCCGCTGCTCACGTCGATCTGGCGTCGCCGCACCCACCGGGTCAGCCGCGGCAGCTCGGTCGAGGCCGGTTCGATGAGCTGGGTGTCCACCGCACCACGAGCCCCGCTGACAGAGCTCGAAGAGGCCGTCCTCATCGCCATCACGGGCTGCTCCGGCCTCACCATGCCGGACCGTCCCTTCGCGGATCCCCGCGACGGCAAGCCCATCATGGCCAAACCGAACCTCAACATGACCGGCCGGACCGCGGGCAGCCCCGACAACGCCCAGGGCACGCACTTCTTCCTGATCAACGACACCGGCACCTACTTCCTGCGCAACCTGCCCCCCGTACCCGACGGCGGGGCGACGGCGTTCGACGCGGAGACCCTCTGCGCGCGCGCCGCCGAGGCGAAGGTGCGGCTCCTCGACCACCGCATCGACGTACCGGAAGGCAGACGGGACTTCCCCGCCTACCTCGACTCGAACCGGTTCCTGTCGAACCTCCCGGGAACCACGCTCCTCTTCCCCGTGGTGGACCTGTCACGGCAGTACATCAACGGCCTGATGTACCTGCTGACCCAGCCCGAGGGGGCCCGGCCGGCGATCGTCGACGACCGGAACCTCTACCGCTCGGCGGGCGTGCGGAAATGGGTGAAGTCGGGGTTCCTCAACGAAGACATCAAGCTGCCCCTGGGATTCATCTGGGCCATGCGGACGCAGATCGAAGCCGACCTGCTGCTCCAGAACCTCATGCTCACCGCCGACGCCATGGGCCTCGGAGCCTGGATCCACGCCTCGATCGCCCCGTCGATCATGCTGGGCGACCCGAAGTTCCGTCCCGCCTACGGACCCATGCTCGATTTCGACTGGACCGTCCCGCGGTGGAGACCGGCGGACCTCCTGCGCTGGCAGGTGCCGCTCCCGCGCTACGCAGACCTGAGGGCGAGCGCCGTGGGCCTGCGGCACCACGGTGAACACCTCATCAAGGCGATGTGCCCGCCCAACTACGACACCATGGGCGAAGCGGTCGACGCCGTCGTGGCGGGGAAGTTCGGGCCGACGGGCATCTACTCCGACGAGGGGCTGTTCGCGCGCATCTACCGGGGCGAGTTCGGCAGGCAGTACCTGCACGAGGCCAGCGACTACTCCGCCGACGTCATCGCGTGCACGCGGGACATCTGCACCTACATCTACGAGACCCACGGGCGCTTCCCCGCCCACTGCGACACGATCCACGTACCGGGCGTGTGGCTCCAGGCCCATCACCTCGAAAACGCCTACTACGAGCGCTACTTCCGCGACGGTCTGACGGAGGCCCACCGCACTCACGACGCGTACTGGCACGGGGAGAGGTGACGGGCCCGGACCCTGCGTCAGTCGATCCGCTGGCAGATGGCCACCGGCAGTCTCGGCGACCAGGTTCCGGTGCCGTGGTCGTAGGCCTGGGCGTAACCGTTGTTCCCGGGGGCGCAGGGAGCGGTGATGTTCGTCTCCAGATAGGCGGCCCCGCCGGGGACGGGGGGATTCGACTTGGCGATCACGGTGCTGTGGTATCTGAGCTTGTCCGTGTTGTACTTGACGACTATGTAGACCTTGTCGCCGAGGGTGAAGTTGCCGCCACCGATCTTGAGATGGCCTCGGTAGGTGTACTGGAACAAGTAGAGGTCGCCGGGCGCCTTGTCCGGACTGGACGGGGTCCTCGACAGGGCCTGGGTGGTCAGGCCGGCCGGTGCCGCGTCGGTCGTCGCCGTCGCCGTCGGTGTGACGCCGAGGCCGACCACGGCCAGCGCTGTTGCGGTTACTGCGGAGCGGCGCGCCCGGCCGGAGACCGAGCGCCGGAACGTGTGCATGACTGCTCCTATCCCTAGGACTCGCAGCTGCCGAAGGTGACCACGTAGGTACCGGCCTGGCTCTGGTTGGCGCCGGCCCGGTCCGCCGCTCCGCCCCTGGAAGCGGCACCTATGTCGGTCAGGGAGGGGTCGCGGAT
The DNA here is from genome assembly GCF_045822005.1 of Streptomyces stoeckheimensis. Taxonomy (NCBI): domain Bacteria; kingdom Bacillati; phylum Actinomycetota; class Actinomycetes; order Kitasatosporales; family Streptomycetaceae; genus Streptomyces; species Streptomyces stoeckheimensis. The sequence goes on from NZ_CP169550.1 coordinate 8,269,061, forward strand.
GATCTCCGCGTGGCCTTGCGTACTGATGTTCAGCCACCAGTTGACCGCTGCCTTCGGAGTGCCGCTTCCGCCCCACCCGTTGTAGACGATCTCGCGGCCCGTCCACGCACCGCCGTTCGCGCAGTAGCCGGCGTCCTTGATGCGGCGCCCGATCTGTTGGTCTCCGCTTCCGGCGACCTGCGGGTTCTGGTGCGGATTCCTGCCCTTGCCCCACCACTGCTGGGTCAAGGAGTTGTTCAGGTGAGTACGGGCCGCCGACGTCAGCTCGGAGTCGAGCGGAAGTTCCTCAAGACCGAGGCGCCGGCGCTCGTCGTTGATCAGGCACACGGTGGCGAGGGTCTGGAACATGGTCCCGAAGCCGAAACGGCCCGGGTTGGCGGAAGGCGCTATGTCGTCGGCATCGGGGCCCATCGCGGAGCAGTCCACCGGGGTGGCGGAGGCCGGTGCGGCAACGGCCGGGCCGGCCGCCGGGACCACCGGAACCGAGAGGGCGACCGCGACGGCGAAGGAGACGACGGCTGTGGGGCGCGAAATGTGGATTCTCATGGTGACTCCCTCCTCTCCCGCGTTCCGGCACAGGAACCGATCCGGAACGGGAGGTGGTGGGGACGGCATGGTGCGCCGCTTCCCATGGTGCGCTCCATCGGGCGGCGCTGCCACTCGCGGACCGGCGGCTGCTCCAGCCGCTACCGCGGGGCGCCTCCGGACCCGCGGTGCTTGATGCCGCACCTCGCCGCGTGAGCGCGGCCCACCTCCGCGGCCTTGGTGCCGAGGTGGTGTCCGAGCGCCCGGTAGGCGTCGAACTGGGCGTGGTCGAACCACTGGTCGAAGGTGGCCTGGCGCGGGAAGGCCTTCTCCCGGAGGGCGTAACTGAGCAGCTCGTACGGCATGTCGGGGGTCAGGCTGGCCTTCACGAAGATGATGGTCCCCAAGGTGCTGGCCGGTGCGTCGGGCGAGAACTGGACGGGTTCCGGGTACTCGATCGTGCCGCGCACCACGCAGGTGGCGGAGAACCGGCCGTTCAGGGAGGACATCGGCACTTCGGGCGCGAGCGGTTTCGCGCTGCCGGGTACCAGGTTCAGCAGGTCCTGCCCCTCGTCGTCGAAGGTGATCTTCACTCCGAGGTCCTCGTAGGCGAGCGTGATCGCCTGCGCGAGGGTGGTGGCCAGCGGCGGCGAATCCCCCGAGGCGTCGATGACGTAGACGGTCCGGCAGCGCAGCCGGAGCATCTCGACGAGACCGAGGTTGTCGAAGTGCCCGCCGTCGGTGCACAGCAGCAGGGGAGTGGTGTCCGAGTACCGGCCCACCAACTCCTGGAGCTGGTACCGCAGCCGTCGTACCCGTGGCAGGCGCGGCATGATCCGGTTGGGCCCGTACGTCGCCAGTTCCGCGAGGTACAGGGGGTTGGGCACCCAGGTGCCGAGCCGCACGTTGGACAGCGCGAGCAGCCGCTCCATGAACATCGTCTGGGAGCCCATCGCGGAGGCGAAGGCCGCTCCGGACACGGCGACGGCGGACTGCACGGTCAGGTCGCGCCCGATCAGCGCCGGGGCCGTCTTCTGTAGCGTGCCGGTGCGGATCCAGCCCGTATCGGGTCCGCCGCAGTAGTCGGAAGCGAAGGTGAAGGGGACGGCCGGCCGGCCGGGCGCCGTGCGGTTGCGCAGCGAAACGGCCGCGGAGGCGGCGAAGATGACCTGGGGGAACCCCTCCACCCGCTGCGCGTAGGGGTTCAGCGGGGTCGGCTCGTTGTTGTAGTCGTACGGCAGGGCGCCGACCGAGCCGTCCTTCAACACCGCGCGGCGCACGGCGAAGGCGCCGGCCAACCGCTGTCGGTAGAAGGGGTGCAGGCTGAACATGGTCTGGTCGATCACGAGCGCCAGCACGATCAGGACGATCGGCACCCCCCACTGCCACACCGGGTGCCAGCTGCCCGCGTAGACGGCGGCCCAGGACATGAGGGCGAGGCCGAAGAACGCGACGAGGAGCAGAACCAGCCAGCACACCAACGCTTTCACCCAGCTGGTGCCGACCTGCGTGACGAGGGACGTGCCGCCCCTGGCGAACGGACCGGCCTGCTCGCCGTCCGGCTTCAGCCTCTTCACCGTCTTGTGCACCGCGGTGAACCACGTGCCCAGGGCGGTCGCCGCCGCGGTGATCGCGCCGAGCAGGGCCACTCCGGTTCCGCTGTCGTCCCAGTAACCGCCCTTGTCGGCCTTGTGGGCCAGGGAGGCGAAGAACCAGATCATCGAAGGAAGGACGACCGCGTACAGGGCGACCGCCAGCGCGAGGAAGGTCAGCGTGTTCACCGTGCTGCGCAGCCATGCGGGGCGGGACGCGGCGCTCCCGGCCCGCGCGAAGGCGTACCCGACGGACACCAGGCCGGCCAGGCCGAACAGGGCGAGGACGGGTTGCCATGCGTTCGGGTGCAGGCCCAGGGAGGAGTCGAAGCCGTCCGCTTCCGCCGTGAGGGGGCGGAGCTCGGCCAGCGGAACGTGCGAGTAGAACTGGTGCAGGAACTGGCCTGCCACGGCGAAGACCAGCGCCAGCATGCCGAAGGAGACGGCCATCCCGCGCAGCACCGCCCCCGCGGCGTACACCTTCTCCTTGGGCGCGTCCGCCAGGTACTTCGCGTGCCGGCGGACGTGGTCCTCCTCCGGGCTGCCCGGCGCGAACACGTCCGCGGGGTTCGCGAGACCGGGGCGCACCGAAGGGCTCCCGTCCGGGGCCCGGCGCCGGGCATCGGTCAGGGCCAGTTGGAAGGCCCCGGCGGTGTACCCGCCGCCGGACACCGACACCAGGTACCTCGCCTCGAGCAGTTGCACGCGCAGTGCCTGCAACGCCCCGAGGGTGACCGAGGCCGACCGGATGCCGCCGCCGGAGACGCAGAAGCCGAGCTCCGCGGGGTGGCGACCGGGCGGCTGGTAGGCGCGGGTGCGCCAGCGGGGCACCGGGCCGTCCTTCGGGTTGCGGGCCTCGGCCCGGTGCGGCCCCGCCGCGTCGGGGGCGGTCCACTCGGGCCGGGGCTCCCAGTCGTGCGGCGCGGCGGGCGGGAGGATCACGTCCGGGTCGCTCCACTGGCTCTCCGTACCGTCCGCGAGCCTGTGGGCGTGGGCCACGACGGGACGGGGGCGGTCCTCCCGCGCACTCTGCACGAAGGAGGGGTCCAGAACCCGGCGGCAGTAGAGGGTGACGAGGATCAGGACGGCCGCTGCCACCAGCGGGACGACGAGCGCCCATTTCACCTGGGCGAAGAAGGCCGCACGCGTCAGGTCCGGTACCGGATCGGCGGCGAGCCGGTTCAGAGCCCTCCAGAGGAAGAGGTTCTCCAGGCAGTCCGCAACCACCAGCACGGGGGTGAGGGCGAGGGCGCGCCGGGCCCACAGCCGGGTGGACTCCCGGTAGAGGAAGAGGTGCCCGAGACCGAAGGCCCCGGCCAGGGCCGCCGCGCAGCCGGGAATGAACATGCACCAGTCGAGAACGAGGCCGTCCTGAAACAGCTTGCTGCCGTCCCCGCCTCCGGCGCCGTGGACGATGGCGCGGGCCCCTTCGGCCGTCGTCGCGAACTGCAGGAGCACTTCTGCGTTCCCTGAGGGCCTGTCAAGGAACGGCGGATCCAGCGAGTACCAGATGATCGCGCAGAGACCGGCGGCGAGCCCGAACAGACACAGCCCCACCGCCCAGCCCGGAATCTCTCGCAGCCTCGACTGCGTCGGAGCATTCGGCATGTACGCAGAGTAGTCAACCGGATACGGTCCGGACGTTATTTGTGTCGGCTTTCGGGCGGTTTCTCTCGGAAGGGATCCAGCGCTGCGGCACGTTCGTGGTACGGCAACCGCGACATCTTGGAGACCAGGGCCCACATCCGGCGTTCGTCGGCCAGCTCGCCCGGAAGGCGCAGGCCGAGGGATTCGGCGAGCGGTTTGCGTCCCGAGTTCACGAGTGCTCGCACGGCCGCAGCCCATTCGTCGGTTGCCGACACGGCCGCGCGGTACCACACCGGAATCAGGACGCCCGGCAGGACGACGGCCACGAGCAGCAGCGGGACATCGGGGTGAGCGGTGGTCAGGGCCGCCGCCGCACAGAGGACGACGGCGCAGTGGCCGACGACGAGGGCAACGAAGAAGTCGACGTTCGCGCGTGCGAGATCGACCTGCCGGCGGACCTGATCCGGCGCGTTCCCGGTCAGTTCGTTCCACATCACCTGGGTGTCGAGGCGGAACCGGTCGTAGCCGTACTCCTCGAGCCGCCGGATCGCGTTCCCCAGCCTCGTCGGTGCCAGCTGCGCGGGGTCGACCGGGTAGCGGGCGAGCCGTTCGCGGAGCAGAGCACGCTGTACGGCGGTGCGCCGCCGGTCCTTGCGGGCGGCCCGTTCGATCCGCGGGTGGGCGCGCAGGGCGGTCAGCCGGGCCAGGTCGTCCGTTGCCAGCCGGTTCTCCTGCTCCTCGCGCTCCAGCCGCATCAGCGTGAGCCGGTCCTGCAGATCGTCCTTGGCCCGCCCCCGGCGAGCGCACCCGTACGCGACGAACGCGCTCGGCCAGAAGGCGTACCCCTCGAGCACGCGGTAGAGGGGGTTCTGCAGGGCGCTGAGGGCCAGGCCGAGGAGCACCGAGACGCTCAGCACGCCGACGGACAGCGGCGTGACACCCGCCGACCACGACGTCGCGGACCAGCCGCGCCCCAGGCTCGGCCATACGGCCACGACGAAGAGGCACACGTTCAACGCGGTCGGCAAGAGCCATCCCACCAGCACGGTCCACGCTCCGCCCAGAGCGCTCTTGGCGATGTCACCCATGGGTCACCACTCGTCGTCATCGTCGTCGAAGGGTGGTCCGGGCGGTGCGCTCTCGTCCCACCCCGCAAGCTCGGGTGCGGCCGCCGCGGGGGCCGGAGGCGGGCCTGGCACCGACGCGGCCGAGCGCAACGCGGCAACGAACTCCAGGCACGAGGCGTAACGATCCTCAGGACGCTTGGCCAGCGCCTTCGCCATCACGGCATCGACACCGGGCGCGATCTCCGGACGCCTCTCCGAGAGGGCCGGGGGTGGATCGTACTGGTGTGCCCACAGGAGGGCCATGTCGCCGCCACGCTCGAACGGCGGCCCGCCGGCGATGGTTTCGTAGACGACACAGGCCAGGCTGTAGAGGTCGCACCTGCCGTCGACCGGGCTCCCCGAAATCTGTTCCGGCGCCATGTAGTCGAGCGTGCCGACGAACGAGCCCGCGGTGGTGAACCCGGCGGGCGACAGCGATCTCTTCGTCAGACCGAAGTCCGTGAGGTAGACGTACTCGGGGTGGTCGCCGTCGGCGCCGCCGACGACGAGGATGTTGGCGGGTTTGACGTCCCGGTGCACCAGATCGTGCGCATGGGCCGCGTCGAGTGCGGATGCCACCTGGGCGGCGATGCGCAGGGCGATCGGGACGGGGAGCGGGCCCTCTCGGTCCAGCATGGCCCGCAGGTCCTGCCCGGCGACGTAGCGCATGGCGATGTACAGGACGCCGTCGGTCTCACCGGCTTCGAGGATCGGCAGGATGTGCGGGTGGTCGATCGACGCGGCGATCCGCGATTCGTGAACGAAGCGGCGACGGAAGGCGTCGTCATCGTGGAGCTCGGGGGAGATCAGCTTGAGCGCGACCCTACGGCCCAGGCGCAGATCCTCGGCGCGGTAGACGACGGACGTTGCCCCGCGGCCGATCTCGCGCTCCAGCCGGTAGCCCGCAACTTCGCTACCCTCCGGGAGACCTCGGTGTTCCTCCATCGGTCAGCCACCGTTCTGGTGGTCACACACCACCCTCGATGAGCGTCCAGCCCGAGGAGACCTGGGGGAGCGAGCCGACGTTGGCGTAGGTTCCGTTGACGAGCGTCGAGGTCCAGGCGGTCCCGTCGTTCTTGTAGAAGAACAGGCTGTCCGAGGTCCGGCCCACCTTGTCCCAGATGCCCGAGGTGCCTATCTGGCGGAAGGCGATGCCCGAGCCGTCGGTCGCCTTGGACACGCGGAACTCGAGTCCGCCACCGGACCTTGCCCAAGACAGCACGGAATCCTTGGTCGCGGTCAGGTTCCCCAGGAAGTCGTCCCTCGGGATGCTGCCCGTGTCCGTGTAGACGCCGCCCTTGAGGGTCCCGTAGCCCACGTTGCTCCAGGGGAAGTCGCCCGCCCCGTGCCTGGCCGCGGAGACCAACGTGTCGCACGATGCGGCCATGGTCCCCCAGCCCTTGCTGAAGTTGTCGTACACGCGGCCCTGTCGGTAGGCGCCGTTCTTGAGGGTGCCCGTGACGCCGTGGCCGGTGTTCCCGTTGTAGAAGATCACGGAGTCGCCGGACGCCTCCACGAAGGTCCAGCCCGTGGAGAAGTTGTCGAAGCTCTGGGTGCGGGCGTACCTCCCGCCCGTGAAGGTGCCGACCTCCCCGGCCCCGGTGTTCGTGTTGTACAGCACCAGCGAATCGCGGCTCGCTGCGGCGTGCGTGTAACCGGCCGGGAGGTTGAACGCCGACTTGTACTGCCAGCGGCCGGCGGAGAGGGTGCCGGTCCCGGCTTCGCCGCTGCCGGCCTTGTAGAACAGGATCGAGGTGCTCGGCGTCGTCTGGTTGCAGTACGGCGAAGCAGCGGTCGCGGGCGTCACCGGACCGACCAGGAGGACGGCCGTCGCGGACGTTGCAGTGGCAAGGGCGGCCACCAGGGATTTCCTCATGACTCTCCCCATTTCCTCGCACTTGGGCGCACGCGGCACCGGGGCGCGTGCGGCCGGCCGTCAGGGCGTGCCGGAACTTCCCGCGCTGCCGTGCGCGAATCCGAAGGAGGACGCCCACACACGGAGCCGGCCCCCACGGCGCCGGACAGCCGCCGCAACCGAGCTCGTTCCACGCTCGTGCTCAGACGCCCTTGTTCATCGTGCGCCGCCCCCGGCCGCACCGCATCTCGGTGTGACGGCAGGCAATCGGATCTTCACAGGAGATCGAGAACCGGTTCACATCTGATCCCCATGGCGCCCTTCTAGCTTCGGCCTCATGGCATTGCACAGATCCCCTTCGCGAACACCCAGGAGGTTCGCGGCGTTCGCAGTCCTGGCCGCACTGGTCGGCGGAGTCACCTTCGCCCATGCGCGTTCGGAGCCCCAGGACGGCACGTTCGCGAGTGCGGCCTCGGTAGCGGTCACGCCGGTACCGACCGCATCCCCCACTAAGAACAGCGACAACGCGGCGGCGAACGCCCTGTGGGACGCCATCGGTCGCGCGGAAGGGATGGCGAAGGCCAATCTGCGGCTCGGCCTCACCGAGACCACGCCCGGCCACAGCGTGTACTGGGGCCTCACGCAGACCACGCCGGCCGATCAGCTCCGGCTGCTCCAGGCGGTGTTCGGTGAGGAGTCGGTGCTTTCCGCCGAGGCCCGGGGCCATCTGCGCGGGCTCATGGGCTCCGTGACCGCCGACCAGGACTGGGGGATATCGGCAGGCCTGGACGACTCCGGATCCGTACACCTGAAGAACGGCTGGCTGGCGCGCAGCGAGAGCGGTCTCTGGGTGGTCAACAGCATCGGCCGGGTGGAGGCGGACGGCGACACCCTGCTGCTCGCCGTGCTCTGCGACGGCCAGGCCTCGCAGAAGGCGGGCATCTCACTGGTCGAAGACCTCGCCGAGCGGACACGGGCCGCCGTCACCGGTGGATAGCAGGGCCCCCGATGACGGCAGGCAGCGGCCGGGCGACGCGTCGGGGCCGTGTACGCCGGTGCCGGACCGAAGTGCGGGCCGGCACCGGCGTACACGGGTGGGTGGGGCTATGCGGGGTCGGGAGCGTGCAGTTCGCCTGTCCGCGCCACTGCCGCGTACCAGTGTGCGCTCGACTTGGGCGTGCGCTTCAGGGTGTCGTAGTCGACGTGGACCGCACCGAAGCGTTTGGCGTAGCCGTAGGACCACTCGAAGTTGTCGAGGAGGGACCAGAGGAAATAGCCGCGCACGTCCGTCCCGGCCCCGATCGCCCGGTGGACCGCGTCGAGGTGTGCGTGGACGTACGCCGCGCGCTCCGGGTCGTGGACCGTGCCGTCCGGGCCGACCTCGTCCTCGTACGCCGCTCCGTTCTCGCTGATGACCAGGGGCAGCCCCGGGTAGCGCGCGGCGGTCCGGGTCAGCAGGTCGTACAGCGCGCTCGGGTCGACCGACCAGCCCATCGCGGTGCGTTCGCCCGGTGCCCGGTGGAAGGCGACCTCGTCCGCACCGGGCCAGGGGGAGTGCTCGCTGTTGCCGTGGCCGTCGTCCTGCGGCCGCTCCGCGCCCTGCACGACGTGCGAGACGACCGTGGGGGTGTAGTAGTTGACGGCGAGCAGGTCCAGGGGCTGGTGGATCGCGGCGGTGTCGCCGTCCCGTACGAAGGACCAGTCGGTCAGGTGCGCGGTGTCCGCGAGCAGGTCCTCCGGGTAGGCGCCCTCCAGCATGGGGCCGAGCCAGATGCGGTTCCCGACGGCGTCGATGCGCCGGGCCGCCTCCTGGTCTGCGGGGGAGGAGGTCAGGGGGCGGACCTCGTGGAGGTTGAGGGAGACCGCGAGCCGAGCGTCTCCGGGCAGCGCGGACCGCAGGGCCTGTACGGCGAGGCCGTGGCCGAGGTTGAGGTGGTGGGCCGCGCGCAGGGCGGCGACCGGGTCGGTGCGGCCCGGGGCGTGGACGCCGGAGCCGTAGCCGAGGAAGGCGCTGCACCAGGGCTCGTTGAGGGTGATCCAGTGCTTCACCCGGTCGCCGAGGGCGTCGGCGACGAGGCCCGCGTACTCGGCGAAACGCTCGGCGGTCGCCCGCTCGGGCCAGCCGCCCGCGTCCTCCAGATCCTGGGGCAGGTCCCAGTGGTAGAGGGTGAGGGCGGGTTCGATTCCGGCGGCCAGCAGTTCGTCGACGAGCCGGCGGTAGAAGTCCAGGCCCTTCTGGACGGCCGGTCCCCGGCCGGTCGGCTGGACCCGGGACCAGGAGACGGAGAACCGGTAGGCGCCCAGGCCGAGTTCGGACATCAGCCGGACGTCGTCGCGGAACCGGTGGTAGTGGTCCACCGCCACGTCGCCGGTGTGGCCTTCGAAGACCTTGCCCGGGGTGTGGGAGAAGGTGTCCCAGATGGACGGGGTCCGGCCGTCCTCGCGGGCGGCGCCCTCGATCTGGTACGCGGCGGTGGCAGTGCCCCACAGGAAGCCGGGCGGGAAGGTGCGGACGGTGGTGAGTGGCCGGGTCTCGGACGCGGTCATAGGAGAGCGCTCCCAACGCAAGCTTGGATGATGCGGTGCGGACAGGGGGAGGGGGCGGGCCGGCGGTCAGTTCTTGACGGCGCCGGCGGTGATGCCGCCCACGATGTGCTTGCCGAGCACGGCGAAGACCAGCAGCAGCGGCAGGGTGGAGAGGAGGGCGCCGGTCAGCACGACGGCCTGGTCGACGGTGTGGTTGCCCGCGCCGAGTCCGGCCAGGGCGACCTGGAGCGTGGGGTTGCCGTCGGGGGTCAGTGCGATGAAGGGCCAGAAGAAGTCGTTCCAGGCCTGGACGAAGACGAGCATCCCGAGGACTGCCATCGCGGGCCGGGCCACGGGGAACACCACGTGCCAGATGATGCGCAGGCTGTGGGCGCCGTCCATCCTGGCCGCCTCCACCAGCTCCACCGGCAACGCCTCGATGAGGTACTGCCGCATGAAGAACACGCCGAAGGCGGCGACCAGCGAGGGCAGGACGACCGACTGGAGCTGATCGACCCAGCCGAGGTCGGTGATGATCTGGTAGAGCGGGATCACGCTGAGCTGCGGCGGGATCGTCATGGTCGCCACCACCAGTGCCAGCAGCGCGCCGCGGCCCTTGAAGGGCAGTTTGGCGAAGGCGAAGCCGGCCAGGGTGGAGAACAGGACGGTGGACAGGGCCACGAGCCCGGCCACGATCGTCGTGTTGACCAGCGCCTCGCCCATGTCGACCTGGTTCCAGGCGAAGGAGAGGTTGTCGAAGAGACGGGGGCCGGGCAGGAGCGGTGCCGGCGCCTCGACCACCCGTTCGCCCGTGTGGGAGGCGGCGACGAGGTTCCAGTACAGGGGGAAGAGGGAGACGAGGGCGGCCACGCCGAGGAGGACGTAGGTCAGCGGTCCCGCGTGGTGCTGGCGCCCCGGCGACTGCCGGAAGCGGTTGGTGCGCGGCGCCTTGGTCGTGGTGGTGCTGGTGGTGGTCGTGTCGAGTGCGTGGGCCATGAGATCAGCTCCCCGCCTTCTTGCGCATCGGGCCGGCGAGGCCGCTGGTACGGCGGCCGCGCCTGAGGTCGCGGTTGTGGTGGGAGCGGGTGATCAGGGCCTGGACGCCCCCGATGAGCAGGAGGAGCAGCAGCATGACCCAGGCGATGGCGGAGGCCTGGCCCAGCGCGCCGGTCACCCAGCCCTTCTCGTACATGAGCAGGCTCAGCGTCTGGAACTGGTTGCCGCTGCCGCCGCTGATGCCGACGCTGCCGCCGAAGAGCATCGGCTCGCCGAAGAGCTGGGTGGCGCCGATGGTGGAGACGATGACAGTGAAGAGGATCGTCGGCTGGATGGAGGGGATGGTGACGCTGAGGAACTGGCGCCACCGCGATGCCCCGTCCAGGGCGGCGGCCTCGTAGAGGTCCTGCGGTACGGCCTGCATCGCCGCCAGGTAGATGAGCGCGTTGTAGCCCGTCCAGCGCCAGGTCACGATCACCGAAATGGCGATCTGGGCCGGCCACTTGGACGATTCCCAGGCGACCGGTTCGAAGCCGACCCAGCCCAGGGCCGTGTTGATCAGTCCGTAGTCGGTGTTGAAGAGCTGGGCGAAGACGAGGGTGGCCGCCGCGATCGAGGTGGCGTACGGGGCGAGGACCGCGACACGGAAGAAACCCCGGCCGCGGAGCTTGTAGTTGAGCAGATGGGCCAGGCCGAGGGCCATCAGCAGTTGGGGGACGGTGGAGATCAGACCGATGGTGAAGGTGTTGGCGAGGGCGTTCCAGAAGAACTCGCTGGTCGCCAGGGAGGTGTAGTTCTCCATCCCCTTCCACTGGGCGCTGCCGCCGAGTTCGACCCGGTGGAGGGAGAGCCAGCCCGTGTAGATCAAGGGGAAGAGCCCGAAGGCCGCGAAGGTGAGGAAGAAGGGGGCGATGAAGAGGTAGGGGACCGCCTTCAGGTCCAGGCGGTAGAGCGTGCTGCGCAGACCGCTCCGGCCGGAGGGCCGCTGCCTGCGGGAGCCGGGGCCGGAGCCGGCGCTGAGGCCCGGGGGTCGTGCTGCGGGCGGCGGGGAGCCGCCACCCGTCGCCCGTACGGAGGTGGCCACGGGGGCGTCCTTCCAGGTCGGTACGTTCGGTGGTGCGGTGGTGTGGTGGTGCCGACCGCGACGGGCCGCCGTCACCCGCGGGGAGGCCGCGCGAGGGCCCCGAGAAGGCCGCGGGGAGGTGGTGCGGAGGGGGGTGGGTGGCGGCGGGCCCGTCGCGTGGCCCCGCTACTTGTCGATCTTGTCGTCGACCAGCTTCTTGACGTTCTCCCACGCCTTCACCGGATCGGTGCCGCGCTGCTCGATGTCGAGGATGCCGTTGTCGGTGAGGAAGGTCTTCACCTGGCCGTCCCAGCGGCTGATCGGGGCGGGCGTGATGCCGGCCGCGGCCTCCGAGTAGATCTTGCCGATGGGGGTGTCGCCGAAGTACGGCAGCTTGGCGTCCTGGACGGTCGCGGAGGTGAGCGTGTCCTTGGAGGAGGGGATGTTGCCGTTCACGCCGAAGACCTTGGCGTGCTGCGCCGGAGCGGTGAGCCAGGCGGCGAGCTCGGCCGCCTCCTTGGCGTGCTTGCCCGACTTCGGCACGGCGAGGAAGGAGCCGCCCCAGTTGCCGGCCACCGGCGGCGAGGCGATGTCCCACTTGCCCTGGTTCTCCGGGCCCGCCTGCTCCTTGATGATGCCGGTCATCCAGCTGGGGCAGGCGACGGTGGCGAACTTCGAGTTCTTGAAGGCCGCGTTCCAGGTGCCCTTCTCGTCGAACTGGCGCAGCTTCGCGGTCAGTTCGCCCTTTGACGCCGCCACGGCGGTGTCCCACGCCTTCTTCACGCCGGGACTGTTCTGGTAGTCCAGTTCGCCCTTGGCGTTGGCGTACTGGACCGGCTCGCTGGACACCACGGCGTTGAACAGGCCGCTCGCGGAGTCGTGAAAGGAGGTGCCCTCGGGGGCGCTCTTCTTGTACGTCTCGCCGGTCTCGATGAACTTCGCCCAGTCGCCCGCCCAGAGCTTGGAGACCTCCGTGCGATCGGTCGGCAGGCCCGCCTTGGCGAAGAGGTCCTTGTTGTAGCAGATGGCCATCGGGCCGATGTCCGTGCCGAGGCCTATGGTCTTGCCGTCGGCCGTGGTGGCCTGCTTGACCTTCCAGTCAAGGAAAGCGCCGAGGTCCGCGCCGCCCGTCTTGCCGAGGTCGGCCCACTTGTCCGCCATGGCGGAACCGGTCGCCTCCGCGATGTAGCCGACCTCCAGGGCCTGGATGTCCGCGAGGCCGCTGTCGCGGGAGAGGCGCAGCTTGAGGGTGTCCCAGTACTTCTGGCCGTCGGCGACGTTCGATTCTTCGATCTTGATGTTGGGGTGGGCCTTCTCGTACTCGGCGTAGAGCTTGGCCCCGGTGGTGTTGTCGTAGCCGAAGGATCCGAAGGTCCCGATCCGCAGCGTGATCTGCTCGCCGCCGGCCGCGCCGCTCTCCTTGTCGCCGTCACCGCCGCAGCCGGTGAGCAAAGCCGCGCCGGTCGCGACGGCGACGGCCGTGGCGACCGCGGTGACGGTGGTACGGCGTCGGCGTCTGCTGCTGGAAGTGCGCATTCCACTCTCCTCGTCCAAGGTGGTGCTCGTTGTGCGCCAGGGGGTCCGGCGGGCTGTTCGCGGCTCGGCGAGGGCCCGCCCGGACCTGATGTGAAGGCCGTTGTCGCACCCCTGAATGGGAGCGCTCCCACGTCGCTGCCGGAAGGTTGCTGCCTGGCGGGTGCGGGTGTCAAGAGATGAACGCGAATTCATTACATGGCGGCCCCCGGGGCGGGTCCGTCTCCACGCCTCGGGTGGAGCCCCGTCGGGTTGTGAACGCGGGCGTGGAAGAAGCAGGGAATCGACGGTAGTGTGGGAGCGCTCCCATCGGGCGAAGGCGTAACGTGTGCCGCGCGACGCGATGGGTCCATCATCTTGCGATGGCGTACGAGGGGAGTTCGAGGGTCGTGAGCGGACGGCAGAACGGCAGGCCCACCCTGGAGGAGGTCGCGGCCCTGGCCGGTGTCGGCCGGGGCACGGTGTCCCGGGTGATCAACGGTTCGCCGAGGGTGAGCGAGCAGGCCAAGGAAGCAGTGGCCCGCGCCGTCGCGGAGCTGGGGTACGTGCCCAACCAGGCGGCCCGGGCCCTGGCCGGCAGCCGGACCGACGCGGTGGCCCTGGTGATTCCGGAGACCGAGGCCAGGGTGTTCTCGGAGCCGTACTTCCTCGACCTGATCCGCGGGGTCAGCGCCGAGCTGGCCGAAGCCGACAAACAGCTGCTGCTCACCCTGGTCCGCACCGAGGCGGAGCGCCGGCGGTTCGAGGACTATCTGGCCGCCCAGCGGGTGGACGGCGTCCTGCTGGCGTCCGTGCACGGGGACGACCCGCTGCCCGACCGGATCGCGAGGCTGGGGCTGCCGGTCGTCATGAACGGCCGGCGCTCCGAGGCCGAACCCGTCGCCTACGTGGACTCCGACAACATCGGCGCGGGCAGGGCGGCCGTGGCCCACCTCGCGGGGCGGGGCCGGAGCCGGATCGCGACCATCAGCGGCCCGCTCGACATGTACGTGGCACGTGCCCGACTGGGCGGCTACCGGGCGGGGCTCGCCGAGGCCGGAATCCAGCCCGACGAATCGCTCGTCGCGACCGCCGACTTCACCGAGGAGGGCGGCCGGCTGGCGATGCGCGAGCTCCTGGAACGCAACCCCGGGCTGGACGCGGTCTTCGCCGCCTCCGACGTGATGGCGGCCGGCGCGCGCGGGGTGCTGCGCGAGGCCGGACGGCGGATCCCCGAGGACGTGGCCCTCGTAGGGGTGGACGACTCCGCGGTGGCCCGCCTGATGGACCCACCGCTGACGAGCGTGCGCCAGCCGATCGAGGAGATGGGCCGCACGATGACCCGCGTGCTGCTCCGGAAGATCGCGGAGGAGTCCGGACCCGGTTCCGCGCCGCCGGCGGGGAAGGGCGAGGAGCCGCGCAGGGTCCTGCCGACGGAACTGGTCGTGCGGGATTCCTCCTGAGCGGTACGGGGCGGCGAGCCGAGGCCCGGAGCCCTTCGGAAGGGGAGGCTTCCGTGGGGCTCCGGGCCCGTCACCCGTCCTGCGTCACAGTGCCGGGTGGGCGTTCTTCATGAGCTCCTGGAACTGGGCGGAGAACCACTGGCCGGAGAGCGGTGCGTCGGGGAGGGAGCCCGACATGCTGTTGCCGTTGCGGGCGTTGCCCGTGTAGGTCGGGTCGCACATGCGGTCGAAGCCCTTGCCCTCGTTGTTCGGGATCTCCTTGCTCGCCCCGTCGGACTCGCCCGGCGGCTTGATCCACACGTAGGCGTCGATGCCCGCGGCCGGGGCCGCCTGGGGGCGTTCGCCGAGGCCGGCGCCCGCCTGGTTGCACCAGTTGCCGAGGTGGATGCGCCGGTCGTAGCGGCCGCCGTTGACGTACGTGTCCACGCTCGTCAGTGCGCCGGGGCCGGTCGGGCGTGCCGTGCCGCCCCAGCCGTTGCGGGAGGTGTCGATGAGCATCCCGATGTTCGCGTCGAAGCCGATGGAGACCAGCTTGGAGCGCATGCCCTGGGCGTAGGACAGTTCGTCGGTGTAGCGGTTCCAGTCGACCCACTTCGACTGGCGTACGGAGGTGCCGTTGACCGAGTCGTCGATCTTGAAGTGGTCTTCCTTGAGGGCGCTGTAGTTGGCCGTGTTGACGATGAAGCCGTGGACCTTGGAGACCGTGGAACCCTCGGCCGTGGCGGCCAGCTTGAACATGTCGGCGGAGGCGCCCAGGTTGTCGTCCCAGCCGAGCCAGCCGTGGTGGCCGGCGTCCACGTAGTTGTAGACGTTGGCGATCGAGCCGAGCTTGTTCAGGGCGTAGCCGACGCCCTTGATGTAGTTGCCGTTGGCCTTCATCACGTCGCAGTTGGCGGTGACCGTGGGACGCCCGGAGACGTTGGTGACCAGGTTGGGCAGGGAGTCGATCTCGACGGTGGTGACGATCCGCAGGCCCGCGTACTTGGAGTCGGCGAGGATCGCGGCGATCGGGTCGATGTACGTGGTCTTGTACTTGTCGATCTCCGTCGGACCGAGCTCGCCGTTGGAGGCGAGCGCGGCGCAGTCGCGGCCGGGCAGGTTGTAGATCACGAGCTGGACGACCATCTCACCGCTGCCCTTCTGCGTCAGTGCCGCGTCGAGGTGGTCGCGCAGCCCCATGCCGCCGTTCACGCCGGCGATGGCTGCGGTCCGGTCGAGCCAGACGCCGGTGGGCTGGTTGGCCACCCTGGTGCCGCCCGGTTC
Source organism: Streptomyces stoeckheimensis (assembly GCF_045822005.1). Taxonomy (NCBI): domain Bacteria; kingdom Bacillati; phylum Actinomycetota; class Actinomycetes; order Kitasatosporales; family Streptomycetaceae; genus Streptomyces; species Streptomyces stoeckheimensis. Next base: position 8,284,549 of record NZ_CP169550.1, read on the forward strand.
GGCGGCGGCCTTGGCGGACCATTCGGGGTTCACGTACACCTTGGCACCGGCGTACGGGTTGTCGGCCTTGCCGCCCGTGGGCGGCGGGGTGGTCGGCGGCGTCGTGGGCGGTGTCGTCGGGGGAGTGGTCGGCGGCTGGGTCGGGTCCGTGGCGCCGTTGCAGGTGACGCCGTTGAGCTTGAACGTCGCGGGGACGGCGTTCGTGCCGGTGTGCGAACCGTTGAACCCGAAGGACGTCGAACCGCCGGTGGCCAGCGACCCGTTGTACGACATGCTCTTGGCGGTCACGGCCGCCCCGGACTGGGTGATCGTGGCGTTCCAGCCCTGGGTGACCTGCTGGCCGTTCGCGTAGGACCACTCCAGGGTCCAGGCGGCCACCGGGTCACCGGTGTTGGTGACGACCACGTTCGCGCCGAAGCCGGTGTTCCACTGGTTGGAGATCTGGTACTCGACCTTGCAGCCGGGGGTGGCGGCGCCGGCGCTGGTACCGAACACGGTGGCGGTGGCGCCGGCGGCCGTGACGAGACTGAGGGCCGCCAGCAGGGCGGTGCGGGGGATCGTGCGGCTCATTGCGTGGGGTGCCTTTCAGTTGAGGGCGCGCAGCGGTGGCGCGGCCCGGTGCCGAATGTGGTGGACGTGCGATCAGGACCGGCCGGGAGGGGCCGTTCGAGGTGTGCGAGGTGTTCGAGGTGCTCCGGGTCCGGCCGGGACACGGAAGGGCGCGGACGTCGATCCGGACCATGGCGCGGCCGACGGTGCTCGGGCAGGTGCCGCCGTCGCGTGGGGTGAGCACTGCTCCGCCGAGCAGTGCCGACAGACGCGGGGGGTGCCACCTGAGCGAGCTCTTGCGGCAAGGCCGTGCTCTGACGACGGGGCCGACTGTGGAAGCGCTCCCACTGGTTGGGGCCAGACGGTAGCGCCAACTGGCGCCAAGCAAAAGAGGAGTTGAGTAAATTCCCCGCGGAATGCATTCGACTCTTCGCGCGTCTTGACGCCGCCGCGGCACGTCTGCACAGTGGGAGCGCTCCCACTGGTTCGGAGCTTGTTGCGCACCCGTTCTTCTTCCCGTCCCCGTCTCCCCCGAGCCGCGAGGAGAACCATCCGCATGTCTGCACATCCCCCACCCCGACCACGCGTCCGGCGCAGGCTGCCGGTGGCCGCGTCCGCCGTGGCCCTCTCGCTGTCCCTCCCCCTGGGCCTCACGGCCGTCGGCGCGACCACCGCCGCGGCCGCCGCGGTGCAGTGCGGCGTCGACTACAAGACCAACGACTGGGGCTCGGGCTTCACCGCCGAGCTCACCCTCACCAACCGGTCTGCCACCGCGCTCGACGGGTGGACGCTGACCTACGACTACACGGGCAACCAGCAGCTGACCAACGGCTGGAACGGCACCTGGACGCAGTCGGGCAAGAGCGTCCGCGTCGCGGCCCCGGACTGGAACAAGACCATCGCCGCGGGCGCGGCCGCCACGACCGGCGCCCAGTTCAGCTACAGCGGGACCAACGCCGCTCCCACCGCATTCGCGGTCAACGGCACCCCGTGCACCGGAGCCCACCAGCCTCCGGTCGCCGTGCTGACCAGCCCCACCGCGGGCGCGGTCTACACGGTGGGCACCCCCGTCCCGCTCGCCGCCACCGCCGCCGCGGCCGACGGCGCCACCGTGGGCAAGGTCGAGTTCTACAGCGACATCACGCTCCTGGGCACGGACGCCACGGCGCCCTTCACCCTCGATGCCACCGGCCTCGCAGCCGGCTCCCACTCCCTCTACGCCAAGGCCTACGACAACCTCGGCGCCTCCGCCGAGTCGGCCCCCGTCGGCATCACCGTCGCCGCGGGCGCCGCCCTCGTCGCGACCCCCGCGCAACTCGCCGTCCAGCGAGGGCAGTCGGCCGCCTTCGACCTGAAGCTCTCCAAGCAGCCGGCCGCGAACGTCACGGTGAGCATCGCCCGCACCTCGGGCAACACCGACCTCACCGCGATACCGGCCACTCTCACGTTCACCCCGGCGAACTGGAACACTGCCCAGAAGGTGACCGTCACCGCCGGGACCACCGGCAGCGGCACCGCAGTCTTCACCGCGACCGCCCCCGGCCACGCCAAGACCGAGGTCACCGCGACCCAGCTCGCCGCCGACTCCACCTACAACGCCCGCTTCCTCGACCTCCACGGGAAGATCACCAACCCGGCCAACGGCTACTTCTCGCCCGAGGGCATCCCGTACCACTCCGTCGAGACGCTGATCGTCGAAGCCCCGGACCACGGGCACGAGACGACCTCGGAGGCGTACAGCTACCTGATCTGGCTGCAGGCGATGTACGGGAAGATCACCGGGGACTGGAGCAAGTTCAACGGTGCGTGGGAGGTCATGGAGAAGTTCATGATCCCCACCCACGCCGACCAGCCGACCACCGGGTCCTACAACGCCTCCAAGCCCGCCACCTACGCCCCCGAGCACGACCTCCCCTCGCAGTACCCGGCCAAGCTCGACGGTACGGTCACCTCCGGCGTGGACCCGATCGCCGGCGAGCTGAAGAGCACGTACGGCACGGACGACATCTACGGGATGCACTGGCTCCAGGACGTCGACAACGTCTACGGCTTCGGCAACGAGCCCGGAAAGTGCTCCGCCGGACCGGCCGCGACCGGACCCTCGTACATCAACACCTTCCAGCGCGGCCCCGAGGAGTCGGTCTGGGAGACCGTTCCGCACCCCACCTGCGACACATTCGCCTACGGCGGCAAGAACGGCTACCTCGACCTCTTCACCGGGGACTCCTCCTACGCCAAGCAGTGGAAGTTCACCAACGCCCCGGATGCCGACGCGCGCGCCATCCAGGCCGCGTACTGGGCGGACATCTGGGCCAAGGAGCAGGGCAAGCAGTCGCAGGTCACCGGGACGGTCTCCAAGGCGGCCAAGATGGGCGACTACCTGCGCTACTCCATGTTCGACAAGTACTTCAAGAAGGCCGGGAACTGTGTCGGCCCGACCGTCTGCCCCGCCGGCACGGGCAAGGACAGCGCGCACTACCTGATGTCCTGGTACTACGCCTGGGGCGGCGCCACCGACACCTCGGCCGGCTGGTCCTGGCGGATCGGCTCCAGCCACGCCCACGGCGGCTACCAGAACCCCCTCGCCGCCTACGCGCTCAGCGAGTACGCCCCGCTGAAGCCCAAGTCGGCGACGGGCGCGGCGGACTGGGCGACCAGCCTCGACCGGCAGCTGGAGTTCTACCGCTGGCTCCAGTCCGACGAGGGAGCCATCGCGGGCGGCGCCACCAACAGCTGGCAGGGGCGCTACGCACAGCCCCCGGCCGGAACCCCCACCTTCCACGGCCTCTTCTACGACGAGAAGCCCGTCTACCAGGACCCCGCGTCCAACCAGTGGTTCGGCTTCCAGGCCTGGTCCATGCAACGGGTTGCCGAGCTCTACCAGCAGACGGGTGACCCCGCCGCCAAGACCGTGCTCGACAAGTGGGTCGGCTGGGCCCTGTCGAAGACCACGATCAACCCCGACGGGACCTACCGCATCCCCTCCACCCTCAAATGGTCCGGCGCCCCCGACACCTGGAACGCGTCCGCTCCCGGCGCCAACGCGGGCCTGCACGTCACCGTCGCCGACTACACCGACGACGTGGGCGTGGCCGCCTCCTACGCCAACACGCTGACCCACTACGCCGCGAAGTCCGGGAACACGGAGGCCAAGCGGGTCGCCAAGGCCCTGCTCGACGGAATGTGGGCCCACCACCAGGACCCGTTGGGCATCTCCGTCCAGGAGACGCGCACCGACTACAGCCGCTTCAGCAACCCCGTGTACGTGCCGAGCACGTGGACCGGCAAGATGCCGAACGGCGACGCGGTGAACTCCGCCTCCACCTTCGCCTCGATCCGCACCTTCTACGAGAACGACCCGGCCTGGCCGAAGGTCGAGGCCTACCTCGCCGGCGGCGCCGCGCCCGTCTTCACCTACCACCGCTTCTGGGCCCAGGCGGACATCGCCCTGGCCATGGGCTCGTACGCGGAGCTGCTCGAATAACAGCCCGCCCCGCCAGGAGAACGGTTCCGCGTACGACGAGGCCGGGCAGCCCGCAAGGGCCTGCCCGGCCTCCACGTAGGACGAGGACGTCAACGGCTTCTCCACCGCCGACGGCCCTGCGCAGCCTCGTGGGCCCGGATCCGTGGGTGGACCTCCACTTCGTGCACACCCGCGGGCCCCACGTCGGCGACGCGCAGCCGCTGCACGGGGACGCCATCATCGACGTCCGGGGCGGGTGCTGACCGGCGACGACGACTTCGACCACTGGGTGACCAGGTCTCCAATCGCCCCAAGGAGGCGCGGGCATGACGACCGAATCGATCCTCCCCGAACGGGCGGAAGGTGCCGCGCCGGTGCTGCGGCAGCAGGTGCTGGTGCTGTACACGGCCTCCGCGGCGCTGGACTCCCATGTCGTGGGCTGGTCCCTGTACGACGGCACCGGCCGCACCTCGCCCACCACGGGCGACAGCGACGAGCCGCCGTACGCGTCGGGGGTGGCGTCAGGATCCGGCCTTGCGCTTGTTGTAGACGTCGAAGCCGACGGCCGCGAGCAGGACCAGGCCCTTGATCACCTGCTGGTAGTCGGTCCCCACACCGACCAGCGACATGCCGTTGTTCAGTACGCCCAGCACCAGACCGCCGATGATCGCACCGAGGACGGTGCCCACACCTCCGCTCGCGGAGGCGCCGCCGATGAAGGCGGCGGCGATCGCTTCCAACTCGAAGTTGATGCCGGCCTGCGGCGTACCGGCGTTGAGCCGTGCGGCGAAGACCAGCCCGGCCAGGGCCGCGAGGACGCCCATGTTCACGAAGGCCAGGAAGACGACCCGCTTGCTCTTCACCCCGGACAGCCTCGCCGCGGCCTCGTTGCCGCCGATGGCGTAGGTGTGCCGGCCGAGGATCGAGTTGCGCATCACGTACCCGAAGCCGACCAGCAGGACGCCGAGGATCAGCAGGACGATCGGCACCCCGTGGTAGCTGGCCAGCAGCAGCGTGAAGACCACCACGGCCGCGGTGATCGCGCCGAGCTTCAGCAGGAACAGCCCGGCCGGGAGCGGCTCCAGTCCGTACGAGGCGGCCCGCCGCCGTCCGCGCACCTCCTGCAGGATCGCGACGGCCAGCACCGCGAGGCCCAACAGGAGCGTGAGGTTGTGGTAGTTGGTGTGCGGGCCCACCGCGGGGAGGAAGCCGCTGCTGATGTTCTGGAAGCCCTTGGGGAACGGAGCCACCGTCTGGCCCTGCAAGAGGATCTGGGTCCCCCCGCGGAACAGCAGCATGCCGGCCAGCGTGACGATGAACGAGGGGATCCCGAGGTAGGCGATCCAGAACCCCTGCCAGGCTCCGGCGAGAGCCCCGATCAGCAGCGCGGCCGCCAGCGCCACGGGCCACGGCGCATGGTGTTTGACCATCATCACCGCCGCGGCCGCCCCGACGAAGGCGGCGAGCGAGCCGACCGACAGGTCGATGTGCCCGGCGATGATGACGATCATCATGCCGATGGCCAGGATGAGGATGTAGCCGTTCTGCTGGATCAGATTGGTGATGTTGAGCGGCTGGAGGAGGATGCCGCCCGTCCAGAACTGGAACAGCAGCACGATCAGCGCCAGCGCGACGAGCATTCCGTACTGGCGCAGGTTGCCGCGCAGGGCTCGGGCCAGGACGGCACCGGCCGACGGGCGTCGGCCGGTCTCCGGTGTGCCGGGCGTGGTGTCTGGGGTGGTCTGGGTCTGGGCCATGCCTCACACCTGCTTGTCGGGGTATGCCGTGCTCATGGTCATGAGCCGCATGAGGGATTCCTGGGTGGCGTCCGCGCGGGTGACCTCACCGGTGATCCGGCCTTCGGCCATGGCGTAGATCCGGTCGCACAGGCCCAGGAGTTCGGGGAGTTCGGAGGAGATGACGAGTACGGCCTTGCCCTGGGCGGCGAGTTCGGCGATGACGGAGTAGATCTCCGCCTTGGCGCCGATGTCGATGCCCCGGGTGGGTTCGTCGAGGATCAGCACCTCCGGATCGGCGAAGATCCACTTGCTGAGGACGACCTTCTGCTGGTTGCCGCCGCTGAGCTTGCCGGTCTCCGCGAACACCGAGGGGGCCTTGATGTTCATGGTCCGCCGGAACGATTCGGCGGTCCGGGCCTCCTCGTGCCGGTCGACCCAGCCCCGCCGGGCGACCTTGCCGAGGGCGCTCAGCGAGATGTTCCGGCTGATGTCGTCGCTGAGGTTGAGGCCGAGCTGCTTGCGGTCCTCGGTCACGTACGCGATGCCGTGCCCGATCGCCTCCGGCACGGTCCGGGTACGGATCTCCCGGCCGTGCAGCCGCACCCGGCCCCCGGTCCACCGACCGTACGAGCGGCCGAAGACGCTCATGGCCATCTCGGTGCGGCCGGCGCCCATGAGGCCGGCCATGCCGACGATCTCGCCCCGACGGACGTGCAGCGAGGCGCCGTCGACCACGTTGCGCCGGTGGTCGATCGGGTGCTGGACGCTCCAGTCCTCGATCTCGAAGGCGACCTCGCCGATCTGGGGAGCGCGCTCGGGGTAGCGGTGTGCCAGGTCGCGGCCGACCATGCCGCGGATGATCCGCTCCTCGGAGATCCCCTCGGAACCGATCGTGATGGTCTCGATGGTCCGCCCGTCGCGCAGGATGGTGACGGCGTCGGCGACCCGGGCGATCTCGTTCAGCTTGTGCGAGATGAGGATGCAGGAGACGCCCTGAGCCTTGAGTTCGAGGATCAGGTCGAGGAGCCCCCGGCTGTCCTCGTCGTTCAGGGCGGCCGTCGGCTCGTCCAGGATGAGCAGCTTGACCTTCTTGGCGAGCGCCTTGGCGATCTCGACCAACTGCTGTTTGCCCACGCCGAGATCGGCGATCCTGGTGTGCGGGCTCTCGTCCAGTCCGACCTGCCGGATCAGTGCGGCGGCGTGGGTCAGCGTCCGGTGCCAGCCGATGAAGCCCCGGGTGGCGTGCTCGTTGCCGAGGAAGATGTTCTCGGCGATGGACAGGTAGGGCACCAGAGCGAGTTCCTGGTGGATGATCACGATGCCGCGCTGCTCGCTGGCCCGGATGTCCTTGAACCGGCAGGGCTCGCCTTCGAAGTAGATCTCGCCCTGGTAGCCGCCGTGCGGGTGCACCCCGCTGAGCACCTTCATCAGCGTGGACTTGCCGGCGCCGTTCTCGCCGCAGACGGCGTGCACTTCACCTGCGGCGACGGTCAGGTTGACCTCGGAGAGGGCCTTGACACCGGGAAACGTCTTGCTGATCGACCGCATCTCGAGAACGGGTCGGGCCATGGTTGTGCATCCGTATCGTCGGGGCGGTGCGGTGCCGGGCGGTCTCCCGGGCGCCGCACCGCAGGTTCGGTGTCGCCGGACGGACCCGTAGGCCGGGTCCCGCGGGCTACTTGAGCTGGTCCGCGGTGTACTGTCCGCTGTCCACCAGGACCTTCTGGTAGTTCTCCTTGTCGACGCTGACCGGCTGGAGCAGCTGCGCCGGTACGGTCTTGACGCCGTTGTCGTACTGCCCGGTGTCGTTGACCTCGGGCTTACCGCCGGTCAGGAGGGCGTCGCCCATCTGGACTGCGGCCTTGGCGAGTTGACGGGTGTCCTTGTAGACGGTCTGGGTCTGCTCGCCCGCGATGATCGATTTCACGGACGCCAGCTCTCCGTCCTGGCCCGTGACGACGGGCAGGGGCCGGCCGGCGCCGTAGCCGACGCCCTTGAGGGACGAGATGATGCCGATCGATATGCCGTCGTACGGCGAGAGCACGGCGTCGACGCGGGCGGCGGTGTACGACTTGCTCAGCAGGTTGTCCATCCGGGACTGGGCGAGACCGCCGTCCCAGCGCAGTGTGGCGATCTGGTTGAAGGAGGTCTGGCCGCTCTGCACGACCAGCTTCTTGTCGTCCACGTACGGCTTGAGGGCGCTCATCGCACCGTTGAAGAAGAACGTGGCGTTGTTGTCGTCCGGTGAGCCGGCGAACAGCTCGATGTTGAAGGGGCCCTTGCCGTCCTTGAGGCCGAGCTTGTCGACGATGTAACTGCCCTGGAGGACGCCGACCTTGTAGTTGTCGAACGTCGCGTAGTAGTCGACGTTCTTCGTGCCGCGGATCAGCCGGTCGTAGGAGATGACGGGGATGTGGGCGTCGGCGGCCTTCTGCAGCACGTTGCTGAGCGAGGAACCGTCGATGGCGGCGATCACCAGCAGTTTGGCTCCCTTGGTGATCATGTTCTCCACCTGGGAGACCTGGTTCTCCACGACGTTGTCGCCGTACTGGAGGTCGGTCTTGTAGCCCTTGGCCTGGAACTCCTTGACCATGTTGGTGCCGTCGTTGATCCAGCGTTCCGACGACTTGGTCGGCATCGCGATGCCGACGAGGCCCCCTTTGGCGTCCGCGCCGGTCCCGCCGTCGCCCGCTCCGTTGGCGCTCTGGCCGCAGGCCGCCAGAGACAGCGTGAGGCCCACGGTGACAAGGCCGGCTGAAAGCTTCCGCACAGTTCCTCCAGTGATGTTCCGCTACCGGCACGGTGCGACCCGGCTGGGCGACCGGAAGCGGTCGGGCGGGTCCGGCCGGGGAGTCGATTCCTCGCGCTGCGCGAAGTCGGGTTGCAGTGGCTCCGGCCTGGCGATACCTGAGTGTTAACGCTCACAACTGTGTCGTCAAGGGTCTGTTCGGATCACCGTCGGGTTAACGGCGGTACAGGCGATCAGCCACTGCGTCCCGGCCCCGGGCCGTCCGGTGGGCGGCTCTCGGAGCGGCCGGCTGCGCGGGCCGCAGTGCCCCTGTCCAGCGGACGGCGGTGCCCCGCCGCATGCGCTCGTCCGCCAACGCCCGCGCAGCTCTCGTCGGCGGTCGGTGGCGTACCGTAGCCCGGAGTCGAGGAGGGAAGTGCACGTGGGAAACGACAGTGCCGGGATCGAGCGGCGCCACCCCGTGATGGCGGACGTGGCGAAATTGGCCGGCGTGTCCCACCAGACGGTGTCCCGGGTCCTCAACGGCGCCCCGCACGTGCGGCCCGACACCCGGGAGCGGGTGCTCACCGCCATCCGTGAGCTGGACTACCGGCCCAACTCCGCCGCCCGCGCCCTGGTCACCCGCCGTTCGCAAACCCTCGGCGTCGTCAGCTTCAAATCGACCCTGTACGGTCCCGCCTCGATGCTGGACGGCATCGAGCAGGCTGCGCGCAGCGCGGGGTATTCCGTCAGCGTGACGAGTCTGCGCTCCCTGGACGGCCGCTCGGTTCAGGAAGCTGTCGACCGGCTGCGCGACCAGGGCGTGGAAGGCGTGGTCGCGATCGCGCCCCAGATCTCCGCCGTCAGTGCGGTGGCCAAGCTCTCCAGCTCCGTACCGGTCGTCGCGGTCGGACCGGGCAGCCAGTCCAGGGTCCCCATGGTCTCGGTGGACAACCGGTCCGGCGCCGAAGCGGCCACCAGGCACCTGCTCGATCTGGGTCACCGTACGGTGCACCACCTGGCCGGCCCGGCCGGCTGGATGGAGAGCCAGGACCGCCAGGAGGGCTGGCGCAGTGCGCTGGAGGCTGCCGGAGCCCCCGTGCCGCGCGTGGAGCCCGGCGACTGGAGTGCGCGCGCCGGCTACCAGGCGGGCTTGCGGATCGCCGAACTGGACGACGTCACCGCCGTCTTCTGTGCCAACGACCACATGGCGCTCGGCCTGCTGCGCGCCCTGCACGAGGCCGGCCGTTCGATCCCGGGCGACATCAGCGTGGTCGGCTTCGACGACATTCCCGAGGCGGCCTACTTCACCCCGCCCCTGGCCACGGTGCGGCAGGACTTCGGCGAGCTCGGCCGCCGGGCCCTGGAACTGCTCGTCGAGGAGCTGGAGGGCGGCGCGCGCACCCGCCCCCACGTACGGATCGCGCCCGAGATGGTGCTGCGCCGCAGCGCGGGGCCCGTAGCCACCCGCCGTTGATCCGGAAGCGTCGGACCAGGGGCTGACCGCCCCCCCGGGGCCGCACTCTCCGCCGCGTCTGCGGGCAGCACAGTGCCGAGGGCTTCGGTATTTCTTGACAGGCAGAGTGTTAGCGCTAACAATCTGGATCATTGTGGAAGACGTCCACCTTCAACTCGGCAGGAAGAGGCATCGATTTCCCGTCCGGGGCTCGGGGAGGTACGTCGCCGTGGCCTCGGAGCGGGACGGTGCTCCCGTCCCCGGGTTCATCGTGACCGGGGTCCTGAAGGGGAACGCTCTACTCAGGACGGTCTGCCCCGGCGTACTGCGCCGTTCCCTCGCGTTCGCCGAGTGGGAGCACAGGCTCCGGCCTCGGATCGGCGATCCATGCCCCGTTGCCGCCAGGGCGCATCCCGATGTGCGCTCCGCGGCGGCGGCCGTGGGCGGGGTGCTCCGGGGCGCCTGGGGGCGTACAGGCCCGACCCCGGCCGGGGCGACGCCTGTGCCGCGCTGTACGTCGAGTACCGCGCCCGTACGGCCACTTCGGCAGCGGTCCGGACGGTCGGCTCCACCGACTACGCCGCATCCGGGACGCCGCCCGGGCCGCGCCCGCTCCCTCGACCGCGGCCCGCGACGAAACGGGCGAGCTGCCGTGAACGCGGCCGTCGGCCTGCCCCGTCGCCGGGTGGAGCGGTGTCCCCGCGACGAGCAGGCGCCCCAGAACGCGATCCTCTGCGGCCTCGCCGGGAGCGGTGTCGAAGACGACCCCGCACCCTCCTCCGGCACCGCCGCACACTGGCCCGGGGGATCCGGCCCCGCCCCTTCCGAGTCGATGACGCGCGCCCGTGCGGCGGGCGTCGCCCCCTCCCCGCGTTGAACGGAGTAGTCGCGTGTCGCGAGACGCACTCGAATCCCATGGTGTGGTGACGGTGGCCCGGGAGGCCGCCTCAGAGCTCCCGGACGGGCGACGGATCACCCGCTGGACGTTCGGCTCCCCTGGGGGAGTGAGGGCGGAGGTCCTCAGTCTGGGAGCCCGCTTGCAGGCCCTGTACGCGCCGGACCGGGACGGACGCTTTGCCAATGTCGTCCTGGGCTGCGAGAGCACGGCGGACCTGTTCGGGGAGGCCGCCTTCTTCGGCGCGACGATCGGCCGCTACGCCAATCGAATCGCCGGCGGAACGCTGCCCCTCAACGGCACGACACACCGGCTGGCGACCCAGCAGGGCGGACACACGCTGCACGGTGGACCGGACGGTTTCGCCACCCGCCTCTGGGACGGCGTGCCGGTCCGCGCGGGCCGGCGGGCCGGGGTCCGCCTCCGCCTGGTCAGCCCCGACGGTGACCAGGGATTCCCGGGCGCCCTCACGGCGGAGGTCACGTACCTGCTAGGCCCCGACGGCGAACTCTCCCTCGGCTACCGGGCGACCACGGATGCCCCGACGGTCGTCAACCTCACCAACCACATGTACCTCAACCTGGCCGGCGAGGGCTGTGGGACGGTGCTCGGCCACCGGCTGCGGGTCGAGGCCGCCCGGTACTCTCCTGTGGACGCAGAGCTGATTCCGCTCGGTCCGGCCGAGTCCGTCACCGGCACGCCTTTCGACCTCCGCGAGGCACGGGCCATCGGTGGCCGCATCACCGAGGAACACCCGCAGATCCGCCGGGCCGGCGACGGCTTCGACCACAACTGGGTGCTCGACGGAACCGGGCTCAGGCAGGCCGCCGTCCTGAGCCACCTCGACAGCGGCCGGCGCGTCGCATGCCTGACGACGGAGCCGGGGCTCCAGGTCTACACCGGAAACCACTTCGACGGCTCGCTGGCCGGCCGTTCCGGTCGCCCGTACTTCGCGTACGCGGGCATAGCGCTGGAGACCCAGCACTTCCCGGACTCGCCCAACCGGCCCGAGTACCCCTCCACCCAGCTGCGCCCGGGGGAGGAGTACCGCTCGACGACGGTGTACCGCTTCTCGGCCGAGTAGGGAGTGCTGCCCGAGACCGCAAGAGGGGGCCGGGGTGCGCGCGACGGAGCCGGGCCGTGGAATGCCGCGGCCCGGCTCGCGGGGCACAGCGGCTCAGCGGGCGCCGAGGAGGTGTTCGAGGGCGAGCTGGTCCAGCTGCTCGAAGGCCATGCCCCGTCCGGCGGCGGCATCGACGTCGAACTCGTCGAAGGCGGACCGGTCGGCGAGCAGCCCGGCCAGGCCGTCCTCGGCGGTGGGGAGGGCGAGTTCGGGCAGACGGGAGGCGGCGAGCGCGGCCCGGACCTCCGGGTCGGCCCGGAAGGCGCGGGAACGCTCGGCCAGGAGCAGGTAGTTGCGCATGCAGGCCGCCGCCGAAGCCCAGACGCCGTCGGAGTCCTCGGTGCGCGGCGGCTTGAAGTCGAAGTGGCGGGGGCCGTCGTAGCCGGCCGATTCCAGTAGGTCGACCAGCCAGAATGCCTGGCGCAGGTCGCCCGCGCCGAAGCGCAGGTCCTGGTCGTACTTGATGCCGGACTGGCCGTTGAGGTCGATGTGGAACAGCTTGCCGTGCCAGAGGGTTTGGGCGATGCCGTGCGGGAAGTTCAGCCCGGCCATCTGCTCGTGGCCGACCTCAGGGTTGAGGCCGACCCGCTCGGGCCGGTCCAGCTCGTTGATGAACGCCAGGGCGTGGCCGATGGTGGGCAGCAGGATGTCGCCGCGCGGCTCGTTGGGCTTGGGTTCGATCGCGAAGCGCAGGTCGTATCCCTGGCTCTCCACGTACTCGCCCAGCAGGTCGAAGGCCTCCTTCAGCCGGTCGAGGGCGGTGCGCACGTCCTTGGCCGCGCCCGACTCCGCGCCCTCGCGGCCGCCCCAGGCGACGTAGACCGAGGCGCCGAGTTCCGCGGCCAGGTCGATGTTGCGGATCGTCTTGCGCAGGGCGTACCGGCGGACGTCCCGGTCGTTGGCGGTGAAGGCGCCGTCCTTGAACACCGGATGGGTGAAGAGGTTGGTGGTGGCCATCGGGACCTTCAGCCCGGCCGTGTCGAGTGCGGTGCGGAAGCGCTTGACCGCCTGCTCGCGCGTCGCGTCGCCGGCCGCGAAGGGGATCAGGTCGTCGTCGTGGAACGTGACGCCGTAGGCGCCGAGCCCGGCCAGCCGCTCCACGGTCTCGACCGGGTCGAGGGCGGGCCGGGTGGCGTCGCCGAAGGGGTCCCGGCCCTGCCAGCCGACGGTCCACAGGCCGAAGGTGAACCGGTGCGCGGGAGTGGGGACGAGCGGGTCGCTGGTCATGAGGGTCTCCGGTTCAGGTCCGAGGGGTATTTGTAATGGCGAAAAACAAATTAGTATGCCGAGACGCCAGAAGGAACCCCACCGGAGGAACGCATGTCTGCTCAGCGTGTCGTGATCGGTGTCGACAGCTCGACCCAGTCGACCAAGGCCCTCGCCGTCGACGTGGAAACCGGCGCCGTCCTGGGCGAGGGCCGCGCCGAGCACGCCGTCACCGCGGGCGCCGGACGCGAGAGCGACCCCGAACAGTGGTGGCGGGCGCTCGGCGAGGCCGTGGCCGGCACCGGCTGGGCGGATCGTGCCGCCGCCTGCTCGATCGCCGGCCAGCAGCACGGCCTGGTCACCCTCGACGCGGCCGGCCGGCCGGTGCGCCCGGCACTGCTGTGGAACGACGTACGCTCCGCCCCGCAGGCAGCCGACCTCGCAGCCGCGTTCGGGGCGGCGGAGCTCGCCCGCCGCACCGGAAGCGTCCCGACGGCCGCCTTCACGGCCGCCAAGTGGGCCTGGCTGCATGCGAACGAGCGTGCCGCCGCCGACCGCGTCGCGGCCGTCAGACTTCCCCATGACTTCCTGACGGAGCGGCTGACCGGTGAGGCGGTGACGGACCGCGGAGACGCGTCGGGAACCGGCTGGTGGGGCCTGGACGGCTACGACCGGGACGTCCTCGGCCGGATCGGCCTCGACCCCGGGCTGCTGCCCCGGGTCCTGCCGCCGGGCGCCCCGGCGGGCGTCGTCCGAGCCGGGATGCCGCTGCGCGAGGGCGCGCTGGTGGCCACCGGGACCGGCGACAACATGGCCGCCGCCCTCGGGCTGGGCCTGACCCCCGGACGTCCGGTGCTGAGCCTCGGCACCTCCGGCACCGTCTACGCCGTCGGCCGGACCCGGCCCTCCGACCCGAGCGGAACCGTCGCAGGCTTCGCCGATGCCCTCGGCCGCTGGCTGCCGCTCGCCTGCACGCTCAACTGCACCCTCGCCGTCGACCGCTTCGCCGCCCTCGTCGGCCGCGACCGCGAGGACGTCGAGCAGGGCGGCACGGTCGTGGTGCTTCCCCACCTGGACGGCGAGCGCACCCCGGACCTCCCGCACGCTTCCGGCCTGGTCCACGGCCTGCGCCACGACACCACGCCGGGACAGCTGCTCCAGGCCGCCTACGACGGCGCCGCCCACGCCCTGCTCGCAGCCCTGGACGACGTACTGCGCGCCGGGGGCGAGAGCCCCGCCCCCGACGAACCCCTGCTGCTGATCGGCGGCGGAGCCCGCGGCCGGGCCTGGCAGCGGACCGTACTGCGGCTGTCCGGCCGGGCGGTTCAGGTGCCCGAGGCCCGGGAACTGGTCGCGCTCGGGGCAGCGGCCCAGGCCTCCGCACTGCTCACCGGTGAGCCCGCCGACGCCGTCGCCCGGCGCTGGCGGACCGCCGCGGGCCGGGTGCTGGACCCGGTGACCCGTGACGACGACACGCTCGAACGGATCACCAGTACGCTGCGGCGGGCGCGGGCCCTGCAGGAGGCCCCGCCGGGAGAGCGATAGGAGGGGCGGGTCGATGACGGGGACCGGCAGGATGAGCGGGGGCGCGGAGGCCGCGCCCGCCTCGCAGCAGGGGATGCGCCGGCAGAACCTCGCGGCGGTGATCGGCGCGGTCGCCGCGCACGGACCGCTCTCCCGGGCGGACGTCGCCGGGCACACGGGTCTGACCAGGCCGGCCGTCTCCTCCATGGTCGACGAGCTCATCGGCCGCGGGGCACTGACCGAGACGGAGACCGCGCCCAGCGGACGGGTCGGCCGCCCCGGACGGGCCCTGGCCCTGAACGACCGGGGTCCCGCGGGCCTCGGACTGGAGATCGGCGTCACCCATCTCGCCGCGTGCGTCGTGGACCTGCGCGGTGAACCCCGGGTGTGGCGTCGGGTGGAGCGGGCCAACGCGGGCCGGCCGGCCGGAGAGGTACTGGCGGAGGCCGCCGCGCTGGGCGCAGAGGCGGAGGCCGAAGCCGCTGCCCTGGGCCTGCGCGTCGAGGGCCGCGTCCTGGCCGTGCCGGGGGTGGTGCCGAACGCGCCGGGCGGGCTGGTCGCCAATGCGCCGAACCTCGGCTGGCAGTCGGTCCGCCCCGCCGACCACTGGCCCGACCCCGACACCGTGCCCGAGCCGGAGAACGAGGCCAACCTCGGGGCGCTGGCCGAGCAGTGGCACCGCGGAAACCCCGCCGAGACCTTCGTGCACGTCTCCGCCGAAGCCGGAATCGGTGCCGCACTGGTCATCGGCGGGCAGCTGTTCCGGGGCGCCCGCGGCTTCGCGGGCGAACTCGGCCACCTTCCCGTCCACCCGGAGGGCGCCCCGTGCGCCTGCGGGGCACGCGGCTGCCTGGAGCAGTACGCGGGCGAAGCAGCCGTGCTGCGCGAGGCCGGGCTGGGAAACGTAGGCGACCCGGTGGCCCTGCTGGCCGAGCGGGCGGCCGCCGGGGACGCGGCGACCCTGCGCGCCCTGGACCGCGCAGGACGGGCCCTGGGTCTCGCCCTGGCCTCGGCGGTGAACCTGATCGACCCGGACGCCCTCGTTCTGGGTGGCGCCTACGCCGAACTCGCCGACTGGCTCCTCCCGGCGGTACGCGCCGAACTGGCCGCCCGGGTCACCGTCCGGCCCTGGACCCCGGAGGCGGTGCGCCCCTCCGCCCTGGGGCGCCGCGGACCGGTGCTGGGCGCGGCCTGGTCGACGGTCCGGCAGATCATCGCCGATCCCGCTCGCCTGCCGGCGCGCCGCCCGACCTCATAGCGCGTCCAAGTGAGCCCGCAGGCACGGATGTGCTCTCACTCCACGGCGGCATCGAGGAGAATCTGCGCCAGTTCGCGCGGCTGGGAGAACATCGGCCAATGACCGGTGTCCATCCTGGCCAGCCGCCAGCGCTTGCTGTTCAGCAGCTCGGCCACATCGTCGTCGGGCTGGGCGTCGTCGGGCTCGGTCCCCGGCATCACGCACAGGATGTATGTCGCCGGAAGTTCACCGAGCGGCCCCGCCAGCACGGCGGGTTCGGTCAGCGTGGCACCTGGGTGAGGCGTCGAGCCACGCACGAGGCGTGCGATCTGCTCGTCGGTGAGACCTTCGCCGTCGTAGTGAGCAGCCGGCGCGAGCGGCCAGAACCCTCCGTTCTCGGCGATCGATGCCTCCACCGCCGCCCCGCCGTCCGGCCAGGCGGAGACGAACGACTCGCCGTCGGTCGGAACACTCGAGTCGACGAATACCACGCGGGCCAGTCGGTCACCGATCCGCTCCGCGGCCTGACCGACCGGGATGCCCGAGTAGCTGTGACCCACCAGGACCACGTCACGCAGACCCCGGCGTTCCACCTCGGCAACGATGTCCTGGACGTGAGTCGCTTGCCCCGCCGGTACACCCCGCTTGTCAGCAAGACCGGACAGCGTCAACGGATGGACGCCGTGGCCGGCCGCACGCAGATACGGCACCACTTCATCCCACGCCCACGCCCCTAGCCGTGCACCTGCAACCAGCACGAAATTCACCATGTCCGCACCGTAGCTCGCGGCCGGACCGCACGTGACCGAGGCCCCGGTTCACAGTCCCTGTGCCAGTCGGTGGTACGCCTGGTTCCAGCGGAGATCGCGCCGGAACTGCTTCGGAGTGGTGCTCTCGTCGATGAGCGCGAGTTCCAGGCGGAGCATCTCCGCCAGGTCGTCGAGGTGGTCGGAGGTGAGGGCGGTGCTGAGGACGGTGTGGTGCGGTCCTCCGGCCGTGAGCCAGGATTCGGTGGAGGTCCGCAGGTCGGGGCGGGGCCGCCAGACCGCGCGGGCCACGGGCAGGGCGGGCAGCGGGTGCGGGGGCGCCACCACGTCGACGTCGTTGGCGATCAGGCGGAAGCGGTCGCCGAGGTCGGCGAGGCCGACCACCACGGCGGGGCCGGGGGCGGCGTCGAACACCAGGCGCACCGGGTCCTCCCGCCCGCCGATGCCGAGCGGGTGGATCTCGCAGCCGGGCCTGGCGGCCGCGAGGGTGGGGCACACTTCCAGCATGTGCGCGCCGAGGATGAGCTCGTTGCCCGGTGTCAGATCGTAGGTGTAGTCCTCCATGAAGGAGGTGCCGCCCGGGAGGCCGGTGGCGGCCACCTTGAGGGCGCGCAGCAGGACGGCGGTCTTCCAGTCGCCCTCTCCTCCGAAGCCGTACCCCTGGGCCATGAGCCGCTGGACCGCGAGGCCGGGAAGCTGGCGCAGCCCGCCCAGGTCCTCGAAGTTGGTGGTGAAGGCCCCGAAGCCGCCCGTTTCCAGGAAGGCGCGCAGGCCGGCTTCGATGCGGGCCGCGTAGCGCAGCGAGTCGTGCCGGTCGCCTCCGGGGCGCAGTTCGGGCGCCAGGTCGTAGAGGTCCCCGTACTCCTTGACGAGGGCGGTCACCTCGGCCTCGTCCGCGGTGTCGACGACCTCCACCAGGTCGTTGACGCCGTAGGTGTTGACGGAGACGCCGAAGCGCAGCTGCGCCTCGACCTTGTCGCCCTCGGTGACGGCCACGTCGCGCATGTTGTCGCCGAAGCGGGCGACCTTGAGGGTGGCCAGTTCGGATCGCGCGGCGGCCGCCCGCGCCCAGACCGCGATGCGTTCGGTCGTCACCGGGTCGCTGACGTGTCCGGCCACGGTCTTGCGGGGTACGCCGACACGGGCCTGGATGTGCCCGAACTCGCGGTCCCCGTGCGCGGCTTGGTTGAGGTTCATGAAGTCCATGTCGATGGTGTCCCAGGGCAGGGCCACGTTCGACTGGGTGTGGAGGTGCAGCAGCGGCTTGCGCAGCGCGTCCAGTCCGGCGATCCACATCTTGGCCGGCGAGAAGGTGTGCATCCAGGCGATGAGCCCGATGCACCGGTCCTCGGCGTTGGCGTCGAGGCACACCCGGCGGATGGCGCCGGCGTCGGTCAGTACCGGCTTCCACACCACGCGCGCGGGAATGCCGGCGGTGTCGGCCAGTGCAGTGGCGATCTGCCGCGACTGGTCGGCGACCTGCTTCAACGTCTCCTCTCCGTACAGGCCTTGGCTGCCGGTGAGGAACCAGATCTCCTGGGCGGGGGAGGCTTGGCTGGGCACATGGACTCCTGTAGGTGACGTTCCGCAGCGGTGGTGAGTGCGGCGGGCGGATGGAGGAAGAGGGAAGGGATGACGGGGCGGGGTCAGCCCGCGGTGTGGGCCGTGTCGCGGATGTTCCTCAGGCGGTGCAGCAGGCCGCCGGCGGCGAAGTGGTCGTGCAGGAGCCGGTACTCGGCGAAGAGGGCGTCGTAGGCGTCGGCTCGGGAGACGTCGGGCGTGTAGACGGAGGGCCGTCGGCGGCCCATGGCGGCGGTGGCCGCTCGTACGTCGGGGTGCGCGCCCGCGGCCACGGCGGCGTGGATGGCCGACCCGAGGGCGGGGCCCTGATCGGACGCGGCGAGGGAGACGGGGCGGCGCAGCACGTCGGAGTAGATCTGCATCAGCAGTTCGTTCTTGGCCAGTCCGCCGGCGACGATGAACTCGTGCACGGGCACGCCGCCCGCCTCCAGGGTCTCCACGATGACGCGGGTGCCGAACGCGGTGGCTTCGAGCAGCGCGCGGTAGACGTCCTCGGGGCGGGTCGCGAGGGTGAGCCCCACGAGGACTCCGGAGAGGTGGTGGTCGACGAGGACCGAACGGTTGCCGTTCAGCCAGTCGAGGGCGACCAGTCCGTGGCCGCCGACCGGCTGTAGTGCGGCTTTGCGGGTCAGCAGGGCGTGCAGGTCCTCGCCGCGTTCGGTGGCCTCGGCGAGGTAGTCCGACGGGACGCCTTGGTCCAGTACCCAGGCGAAGATGTCGCCGACCGCGCTCTGTCCGGCCTCGTAGCCGTAGGCTCCCTCGACGATCCCGCCGTTGACGACGCCGCAGATGCCGGGGACGTCCGCGAGGACGGGCGCGTTGACGACGTGGCAGGTGGACGTCCCCATGATGGCGAGGAGCGAGCCGTCCTCGACGGCCCGGGCCGCCGCTGCGGTGACGTGGGCGTCCACGTTGCCCGCGGCCACGGCGATGCCGGGGCGCAGCCCTGTCCAAGCCGCCGCCTCGGTGCCGAGCGAGCCCACGCGTGAGCCCAGCGCCGAGAGGGGGAATTCGAGGCGGGTGCGTGCGAAGTCGGCGAACCGGGGGTTCAGCGCGGCCAGGTACTCCTCGTTCGGGTAGGCGCCGTCCTGGTGGATCCCCTTGTACCCGGCCGTGCAGGCGTTGCGGGACTCGGACCCGGTGAGCTGCCACACGATCCAGTCGGCGGCCTCGATCCACCGCGCGCAGGCTTCGTAGACGAGCGGATCCTCCTCCAGGACCTGGAGGGCCTTCGCGAACTGCCACTCGGAGGAGATCCGGCCGCCGTAGCGGGCGATCCACTTCTCCCCGCGGGCGTGCGCGAGTTCGTTGATGCGGTCGGCGTGCGATTGGGCCGCGTGGTGCTTCCACAGCTTGGGCCACGCGTGCGGCCGTCCGGCGAGCTCCGTCTCGGCGAGGGGGGTTCCGTCGGCCAGCGTGGGCAGGACGGTGCACGCGGTGAAGTCGGTGGCGATGCCGATCACCGCGGCCGGATCGACCCCGGCCGCCGCCACGGCCTCCGGGACCGCGTGACGCAGTACGTCCCGCCAGTCCTGGGGGTGTTGCAGGGCCCAGTCCGGAGGCAGGTGCGCACCGCCGTCCGGCAGGTGCCGGTCGATGACGCCGTGCGGGTAGGCGTGGACCGCCGCGGCCAGTTCCTGACCGTCGCGCACCCGCACCACCACGGCGCGGCCAGACAGTGTGCCGAAGTCGACGCCGACCGTGTACTGCTCCGATTCCTCGGAGTACGGGGTGGGCGCGAGGAGACGGGGTGACGTCAACATAGTGCCTTTCGAAGGAGCCGTGGGGCGGCGGGCGGAGCGGCGGGCGGAGCGGCGGGCAGCCCGGCAGGCGGATGTGCCGCCCCGCGATCCTGGCAGTCGGGCGGGTGATCCCTCCGTAGTGTGAGCGCTAACAATTTGAGAGGCAAGGGGTTGTGCGGGTTGCGCGCGAGCTCCGGTGGCACAGCGGCGGTAACGGACAGGTAACGCGCGCAAGAGGGTTGAGAACGCAGCTTGTTAACGCTCACAATGCGACGGCGCCCTCTCCCGAGGGACCCCTCTCCTGCCGACCCCGCCCCGACCCGCCCGGCCCCCGACGCCGGCCTCCCCGGCCTCCCCGGCCGGCGCGGCGGCGCGGCACCCCTGGGACTCCTCTTGGGCACAGCCCGGCCCCGGCCGTGCGGCGCCTCTTCCGTTGCACCTCGAAAGGACACTCGACATGGCCCGCAGAGCAGCTCTCGTCCTCACCACCGCCCTTCTCGTCTCCTCGGCGCTGACCGCCTGCTCGACCGAGAGCCCCGCCCCCGGTACCTCCTCGGCGGCCAAGGGAGGCTCCGGAGACGCGATCACCCTCGGCTTCGCCCAGGTCGGCGCCGAGAGCGGTTGGCGCACCGCCAACACCAAGTCCGTGCAGGAGGCGGCGAAGAAGGCCGGGATCACCCTCAAGTTCTCCGACGGGCAGCAGAAGCAGGAGAACCAGATCAAGGCGATCCGCACCTTCATCCAGCAGAAGGTCGACGTCATCGCCTTCTCTCCGGTCGTGGAGTCCGGCTGGGACACGGTGCTGAAGGAGGCCAAGGACGCGGGCATCCCGGTCATCCTCACCGACCGCGCCGTGGACACCAAGGACACCTCCCTCTACAAGACCTTCCTGGGCTCCGACTTCGTCAAGGAGGGCAAGTCCGCGGGCGAGTGGCTGACCGGCGCGTACGCGAACGAGCAGGGCCCGGTCAACATCGTCGAGCTCCAGGGCACCACGGGTTCCGCACCCGCCAACGACCGCAAGGCCGGCTTCGCCGACGCGATCCGCGCCGACGGCAAGTTCAAGATCGTCGCCTCGCAGACGGGCGACTTCACCCGCGCCAAGGGCAAGGAGGTCATGCAGGCGTTCCTGAAGTCCCAGAAGGACATCGACGTCCTCTACGCCCACAACGACGACATGGCCCTCGGCGCCATCCAGGCCATCGAGGAGTCCGGCAAGAAGCCCGGGACGGACATCAAGGTGATCTCGGTGGACGGGATCAAGGACGCCTTCGTCGCGATGACCGAGGGCAAGATCAACGTCGTGGTGGAGTGCAACCCGATGCTCGGCGACCAGCTGATGGAGCTGACCAAGAAGGTCGCGGCCGGGGAGAGCGTGCCGACTCGTGTCGAGACCGTGGAGGGCGTCTTCCCGCAGGACAAGGCCGCGGCGGCGCTGCCGTCCCGGAGCTACTGAGACCGCGCGTGCCGGCTCCGGGGGAGGCGGATCGGCCCCCTCCACCGCCCGGAGCCCGCTCCACCACCCACCCACGAGAGGAGGGCGGATGACACCCCCGTCCACCCCGCGGCCCCCACACGGCGCGGTCCCGCGGCCGGTCCTGGAAGCCCTGGACATCCGCAAGCAGTTCCCGGGCGTGCTCGCCCTCGACGGAGTCGCCCTGCGGCTCTTCCCCGGTGAGGTGCACGCCCTGATGGGCGAGAACGGCGCCGGGAAGTCCACGCTGATCAAGGTGCTCACCGGTGTCCACCCCGTCGAAGGCGGCACCATCCTCGTCGACGGCCGGCCCCACACCTTCGCAGACCCCCTCCAGGCGCAGCAGGCCGGAATCAGCACCGTCTACCAGGAGGTCAACCTGTGCCCGAACATCTCGGTCGCCGAGAACATCCTCATCGGGCGCGAACCGCGCCGCTTCGGTCTCATCCACTGGTCCGCGATGCGGCAACGGGCGGCAGAGCTCCTGACGGAACTGGACCTCGACCTCGACGTCACCGGTCTGCTCGGCTCGCACTCCCTGGCGGTGCAGCAACTGGTCGCCATCGTCCGGGCGGTGGACGTGTCGGCGAAGGTGCTCGTGCTGGACGAACCCACCTCCAGCCTGGACCGCGAGGAGGTCGCCCAGCTCTTCACCCTGGTGCGGCGCCTGCGGGACCGCGGTGCGGCCATCCTGTTCGTCACGCACTTCCTCGACCAGGTATTCGAACTCTGCGACCGCGTCACCATCCTGCGCAACGGCAGCCTGGAAGGCGAGTACCCCATCGGTGAACTCACTCCGGTGACGCTGGTCCAGCGCATGATCGGCGGAGAACTGGCCACCCTCGACCAGCTGTCCGAACGTGCCCACGAGGAAGCGGCCGGACGGGAGACCGGCGAGCCGTTCCTCCGGGCCCGCCAACTGTCCCGCACGGGCTCGATCGAACCGTACGACCTCGACATCCATGCCGGAGAGGTCATCGGACTGGCCGGCCTCCTGGGCTCGGGCCGTACCGAGGCGGCGCGCCTCCTGTTCGGCGCTGACAGCGCGGACGGCGGCGAAGTGAGCATCGAGGGCGAGAAGGTGCTCCTGCGCAGCCCCCGCCACGCCATCGCCCGGGGCATCGCCTTCTGCTCCGAGAACCGCAAGTCCGAGGGACTGGTGGGCGAGCTCACGGTCCGCGAGAACATCGTCCTCGCTCTGCAGGCCGCCCGCGGCTGGACCAGGCCGCTGGCCCGTCAGAAACAGGACGAACTGGCACGGCACTGGATCGAAGCCCTGGACATCCGCCCCGCCGACCCCGAAGCGCAGGTACGCAACCTCAGCGGAGGCAACCAGCAGAAGGTCCTCCTCGCGCGGTGGCTGCTGACCGAACCGCGGCTCCTGATCCTCGACGAACCCACCCGGGGCATCGACATCGGGGCCAAGGCGGAGATCCAGAAACTCGTGGCCCGCCTGGCGGGCGAAGGCACCGCCGTGCTGTTCATCTCGGCGGAACTCGAAGAGGTCCTGCGCCTGAGCCACCACATCGCCGTGCTCCGCGACCACCGCATGGTGGCCGCCCTCAGGAACGACGACACCGTCACGCCCGAACGCATACTCACCACCATCGCCACCGGAACGGACTCATGACCCTCCAGCCCGCCACGTCCGGGGCGGTCGGCGGAATCGGGAGACGGCTGGCCGGCCACCGCCTGCTGTGGCCGACGCTCATCCTCCTCGCCCTGCTCCTCGGCAACCTCGCGTTCCACCACGACTTCCTCTCCGTCCGCGTGCGCGACGGACACCTCTACGGCAGCCTCGTCGACATCCTCCAGTTCGGCGCGCCCCTCACCCTGGTGGCGCTCGGCATGACCCTCGTCATCGCCACGCGGGGCATCGACCTCTCGGTGGGTTCCACCGTCGCCATCGCCGGCGCCCTCGCCTGTGGGTACATCTCCACCGCCGCACGACCCGGCGGCGTCGCCACCATGCTCACGGCCGTCGCCCTCGCCCTCGGCGTCGCCCTCGTGCTGGGCCTCGCCAACGGCTTCCTCGTGTCGGGGCTCGGGGTGCAGCCCATCGTGGCCACCCTGATCCTCATGGTCGCGGGCCGCGGCGTCGCCCAGCTGATCACCGGCGGCCAGATCGTCACGGTGACCAGCGCCCCCTACAAGATGATCGGAGGCGGCTACTGGCTGACCTTCCCGTTCGCCGTCCTCCTGGCAGCCGCCCTCTTCGCGCTCACCGCATTCGTCACCCGTCGCAGCGCACTCGGCATGCTGATCGAGTCGGTGGGCGGCAACCCCGCCGCCAGCCGCTTGGTCGGCATCCGCGCCGGCGGTCTGCTCGCCCTGGTCTACGTCTTCAGCGCGCTGTGCGCCGCCGTCGCCGGGCTGATGATCAGTTCCAACGTCTCCAGCGCCGACGGCAACAACGCCGGCCTGTGGATCGAACTGGACGCGATCCTCGCCGTAGTCGTCGGCGGCACCGCCCTGACCGGAGGACGCTTCTCCCTCGGTGGCACCGTCCTGGGCGCCCTGATCATCCAGACCCTCTCCACCACCGTCTACACCCTGGGCGTCCCGCCCGAAACCACCCTCGTCTTCAAGGCCTTCGTCGTCATCGTCGTCTGCCTCGTCCAGTCCCCGGTCTTCCGGGCCAAGGTCCTGCGCCGCCGCGGGACGACCACTCCCCGATCCCACACATCGGCGGGCGCCGCCCCGCAGCAGCAGGAGGTACGCGCATGAGCACCGGCATCGCGAGCGCCGCCGCGCACCTCACCCGACCCTTCGCGACCGTGTCCCCGCGCACCCGCACCCGTATCCCGCTGATCGTCACGGCCGCCCTGCTGGTCGTCATGTTCGGCGTCGGTTCGGTGCGCTACGAGGGCTTCCTCTCCGCGCAAGTCGTGCTGAACCTGCTGATCGACAACGGGTTCCTCCTGGTCGTCGCGGTCGGGGCGACCTTCGTCATCCTCACCGGCGGCATCGATCTGTCCGTCGGCTCCATGGTGGCCCTGTCGACCATGCTCACCGCCTGGCTGGTCGAGTCGCACGGCTGGCCGCTGGCCACCGTCGTCCCCGTGGTCCTGCTGGTCGGCGCCGCGAGCGGGACGCTCATGGGCTGGATCATCCACACCTTCGAGATCCAGCCGTTCATCGTCACCCTGGCCGGCATGTTCCTCGCCCGCGGGCTCTGCTACACGATCAGCACCGAATCCCTCACGATCAGCGACCCCACCACCGCAGGCATCGCACAGACCCGGCTGTACGGCCCGGCGGGACTGTTCGTCTCGATCCCGGTGGTCATCGCCCTGGCCGTGCTGGTGATCGCCTTCGTCGTACTGCACCACACGCGCTTCGGCCGCAACGTGTACGCGCTGGGCGGCAACGAGGCCTCCGCACGTCTGATGGGCCTTCCGGTGAGCTCCACGAAGATCGCCGTGTACGCCGTCAGCGGCCTGTGCTCCGCACTCGGCGGCCTGCTGCTGACCTTCTACATGCTCTCCGGCTACGCCCTCCACGCCATGGGCATGGAACTCGACGCGATCGCCGCCACGGTGATCGGCGGCACGTTGCTGACCGGAGGTTCCGGCTTCGTCCTGGGCACCGCCCTCGGCGTGCTGGTCCTCGGCACGATCCAGACGGTCGTCAACTTCCAGGGCACGCTCAGCTCCTGGTGGACCCGGATCGTCATCGGCGCCCTGCTGCTCGTGTTCATCGTGCTGCAACGCCTGATGAGCGGACGCCGCCCCGCCGCCGACTGACTCCCGGCTCCTGAAGGAACGGGGGAGTGGCGGCGGTTCGGCTTCCCCGGCCGGGCCCGCGCGGAGGTCCACACGCGCGGGCCCGCCGACGTTCCCCGGCGGGGTCATTCCCCGAGGGGGGAGATCCTGCGGGCCGTACTCGCGCGCACGATGAGTTCGGGCGCCACGACCAGGTGCGTCGACTCGTCGGTCCGGCCTTCGATGTGGTCCAGGAGCAGCCCGATGCTGGCGCGGCCGATCGAGGCGAAGTCCTGACGGATCGTCGTCAGCGGGGGCGGGAAGAACTCCGCCTCGGGGATGTCGTCGAAGCCGGCGACCGCCACGTCCTCGGGCGTGCGCAGCCCGGCCTCCCGCAGGGCCCGTAGCACGCCGAGGGCCATCTGGTCGTTGGCGACGAACACCGCGGTGAGGCCCGCTCCCCGCCCTCGTGACGCCAGGACCCGCCCCGCGAGCTGCTGGCCGGCCTGGTATCCCGACAGCGGACTCCAGTCGCCGCGCAGCAGGGGCGGCACTTCGGCGCCGGCCTCTCGCAGCGCGTCCTCCCATCCCTGCGTGCGGGCCTCGCTCTCGAGCCAGTCGGGAGGGCCCGCGACGTGCCAGACGGTGGCGTGTCCCGACGCGAGAAGGTGTTCCGTGATCATGCGGGCGCCGAGGTTCTGGTCCAGCGACACCCCCGGCAGGTCCAGGGTGTGGCCGCCTTCCACGGTGACCACCGGGCACGGTGCTTCCAATGCCGCCAGGGCCCTCACCGCGTCGCGTTGGGGAGTGACGGCGACGATCCCCTCCACGCCCCACCCGGCGAGGTGCTGCATGGCTTCGGCGAGGGCCGTCCGCGTGGCGGTCCGGAGTGTGACGGCGGACGTCAGATAGCCGCGGTCCCGAGCCGCTTCTTGAACCCCCGCCACGGTGCTGGCGGGCCCGTGCAGCGTGGTGTTCACCGCGATGACGCCGAGCGTGTGGGTCCGGCGGGTGGCCAGAGCCCGGGCTGCCGAGTTGCGGCGGTACCCCAGCTGCTCGATGACCTGTGTCACGACGGCTCGGGTCTTGGCGCTGACGTTCGGATGGTCGCTGAGCACCCGTGAAACGGTCTGGTGGGACACGCCGGCGACGCGGGCGACGTCCGTCATCGTGGGCGCTCGCGAGACGTCCGGTAGCTGGGTCAACGCTCTTCCTCTCCTCGTCGAGCGGCCCTTCGCAAGGTACCGAGCCAGCCGCGGCCGGCACACGTCCCGGACCGTTCGGGAGATGGCCGACGAGTATCGATGTTGGCGTTCACATTATGCAGCGGTACCCGCATGTTGTGGGCGGGAATCTTCTCGTACATCTTGAGATCTATGGTTGTTAGCGTTCACAATCTGACAGGGTGGCTGCGGCTGCACAACCGCGATGCCTGGTGCGCCCCCGATCGGTCCAGCCCACTCATGCGCGATTGCGGGGCCCGCCGGACTCCGGTCCCGGGAAACCGCCGCGCGCATGTCGGAGAGACGGTGAGAGCGTAGTGAGC
The DNA here is from genome assembly GCF_045822005.1 of Streptomyces stoeckheimensis. Classification (NCBI taxonomy): domain Bacteria; kingdom Bacillati; phylum Actinomycetota; class Actinomycetes; order Kitasatosporales; family Streptomycetaceae; genus Streptomyces; species Streptomyces stoeckheimensis. The sequence continues at coordinate 8,311,283 of NZ_CP169550.1, forward strand.
GAGACCCCCCTCAAGGACCTCCGTCGCGAGGTCCTCGCGGCCAACCTGCGCATCCCGGAAGCCGGTCTGGCCACCCTCACCTGGGGAAACGTCAGCGGAGTGGACCGAGAGGCCGGTGTGTTCGTCATCAAGCCGTCCGGGGTCTCGTACGCCGATCTCACCGAGGAGGACCTGGTCGTGGTGGCGCTGGAGGACGGCCGCGTGGTCGAGGGGCACCTCAGGCCTTCCACCGACACCGAAACCCATCGGTGCCTCTACCGGGCGTTCCCCTCCATCGGCGGCGTCACCCATACGCACTCGGCGCACGCCGTCGCCTTCGCCCAGGCGCGCCGCCCGATCCCCGTGCTGGGCACGACGCACGCCGACACCTTCAACGGCCCCGTCCCCGTGACGGCGGACCTCACCGCGGAGCAGTGTGCGAAGGACTACGAGTACAACACCGGACAGGTGATCGTTGCCCGGCTCGACGGCGACCCCCGCCGGGCGGAGGAGGTCCCCGGAGCGCTCGTCTCACGACACGGCCCCTTCACCTGGGGCGCCACCGCGAAGGCCGCGCTGGAGAACGCCGTCGTCTGCGAGGCCGTGGCGGAGATGGCGCTGCACACGCTGGCGCTCGGGTCGCGCCTCGGGGAGGCCTCCGAACCGCCGAGGCATCTGCTGGAGCGGCACTTCACCCGCAAGCACGGCCCGGACGCCTATTACGGCAACACCCCTCACGCCCCGGGCCCTTGAGGCGCCGCACCCGCACGCGGCGCGGCCCGGATCGCCCTGCGTCGGCGCCGCGGCGGGTGGGGGGGGGGGGGGGGGGGGGGGGGGGGGGGGGGGGGGGGGTGAGTGCCGAGAGCCGGCCGCCTGGCCGACCGGTGCAAACCCGTCCAAGCCGAGGTGGCGGTGGGGCTGTTCTCGATTGAGGGGGGCGTGAGTGGGGCGAGGGTCGGTGAACTCCTCGTCGGTGTAAGTGCCTTGACGCGTCGTCCGGCGGCTGGCTTCAATGGGAGCGCTCCCACTCCAACCCCCCATTCATCGAGGAAGGCTCCACCCGTGCCTCCTGTCACCTCAGCCCGCGGCGTGCCGCGTCGCGCGGCCGCCGTGCTCGCCGGCCTCGCACTGGCCGCCGGCGGCCTCTCCGCCGCAGCCCTCACCGTTCCGGTCGCGGCTGCCGCCCCCGTGACCCTCGCTGCCGACACGCCCGTACGGGTCAACCAGCTCGGGTATCTGCCCGACGGCCCCAAGCGGGCCACCGTGGTCGGCTCCGCGACCACCCCGCTCGCCTGGCAACTGCGCGACGCTTCCGGCGCGGTGGCCGCCTCGGGCACCACCACGGTGCGCGGCGCCGACCAGGCGTCCGGGCAGTCCACCCACCTGGTGGACTTCGGTGCGTACACCGGCACCGGTGCCGGCTACGCCCTGGTCGTGGGCGGCCAGAGCAGCCACCCCTTCGACATCTCCGCATCGCTGTACGACGGACTGCGCGCCGACAGCATGTCGTTCTTCTACCAGCAGCGCAGCGGCATCGCGATCGACGCCGCCCTGGCCGGCGGCAGCGCCTACGCCCGCCCTGCCGGGCACCTGGGCGTCGCCCCGAACAGGGGCGACACCAGCGTGCCCTGCCAGGCCGGGGTGTGTGACTACCAGCTGGACGTGCGCGGCGGCTGGTACGACGCGGGCGACCAGGGCAAGTACGTGGTCAACGGCGGCATCTCCGTCTGGGAGATGGTCAACTCCTTCGAGCGGGCCCGCCGTTCGGGTGGCGACGCGGCGCTCGGCGACGCGACGCTGAAGGTGCCGGAGCGCGGAAACGGGACACCGGACGTACTGGACGAGGCGCGCTGGGAGCTGGAGTTCCTGCTGCGGATGCAGGTCCCCGCCGGGAAACCGTCGGCCGGGATGGCCTTCCACAAGATGCACGACGCCAAGTGGACCGCCCTGCCGACCAAGCCCGAACTCGATGCCGAACAGCGTGAGCTGCACAAGCCGTCGACCGCGGCGACGCTGAACCTGGCGGCCTCCGCCGCGCAGTGTGCCCGGGTATACGCGTCCTACGACGCCGCGTTCGCCGCGCGCTGCCTGGACGCGTCCCGCCGCGCATGGACGGCTGCCAAGGCCAACCCGAGCGTGCTGGCGCCGGCGACCGACAACACCGGCGGTGGGGCGTACGAGGACGCCGACGTCTCCGACGAGTTCTACTGGGCGGCGGCGGAACTCCTGGCCACCACGGGCGAGTCGCAGTACCGGGACGCCGTCACCTCCTCTCCGCACCACGCCAAGCCCGCCGACTCGTTCTGGTGGGGCGGCACGGCGACGCTCGGCCGGATCACCCTCGCCACCGTCCCCGGAGTGTCCCTGCCCGCCGACGACATCGCCCGGCTGCGCGGCCTGCTGACCGCGGCCGCCGACGGTCACCTGACCACCATGGCCGGACAGGGCTACGCGGTGCCGCTGCCCGCCACCGGGTATGTGTGGGGCTCCAACAGCGCCGTCACCAACAACGCGATGGTGCTGGCCGTCGCATACGAGCTCACCGGCCAACAACGCTACCGGGCCGGAGCGGTGGAGTCCCTGGACTACCTGCTCGGCCGCAACGCGCTCGACCTCTCCTACGTCACCGGCTACGGCGACCGCTCCGCCGAAAACCAGCACCACCGGTTCTGGGCCCACCAGAACGACGCCTCGCTGCCGCACCCGCCGGCCGGTTCCTTCGCGGGCGGGCCGAACGCGGGGCTGGAGGATCCGGTGGCCAAGGAGAAGCTCGCCGGCTGCGCACCGGCCGCGTGCTACGTGGACGACATCGGGTCGTACTCCACCAACGAGGTGGCCATCAACTGGAACGCCTCGCTGGCCTGGCTGGCGGCCTTCGCGGCCGAGCGGCGCGGCGCCCCCGCGGCGCCCGTGGTCCAGGTGGCACCGGCCACCGTGACGGTCCCGGAGGGCGGTTCGGTACCGGTGGGCGTGCGGCTCTCGGCGGCGCCCGCGCAGAGCGTCACGGTGACGGTGGCCCGGAGTGCCGGCGACCAGGACCTGTCGGCGGCCGCGACACTAGTCTTCACGCCGGCCAACTGGGCTACGGCGCAGCAGGTTTCGATAGCTGCCGCGCAGGATGCCGACGCGTCATCGGGCAGCGCGACCTTCACGGTCGGTGGCCCCGGCGTGCAGCCGGCGACGTTCACGGCGGCGGAGGCGGACGACGACGCGCCGTCGGCCTCCTGCACCGTCGCGTACCGGATCGACAACGCCTGGGGCAACGGCTTCACGGCGACGGCGACCGTGAGCAACACCGGAGCCTCGGCGATCTCCGGGTGGACCCTCGGCTGGAGCTTCGCAGGTGATCAGCGGATCAGCAACGCCTGGAACGCCACGGTGAGCCAGTCGGGCAGCACGGTCACCGCCCGGGACGCGGGGTGGAACGGCACGCTGGCCCCCGGCGGCAGCGTGAGCTTCGGCTTCCAGGCGACGTACTCGGGCACCAACGCGATCCCGACGCGCTACACGCTCAACGGTGCACTCTGCTCCTGACGGACGACGACGGAGTGGAGCCGGGGTCATCATCCCGGCTCCACTCCGTCTCCGTGGTGCGGGTGCGTCACTGGAACCGTGCGAAGAACCGCCAGATCTCTCCCTTGGTCCAGGTCCTGACGCCGCTCTCGTCGGGGGAGCCGTCGACCGGACCGGGCAGGTGGCCTCCGTCGAACGCGGCCCATTGGACCGGGTACCCGGCACGGCAGCCCGAGTAGGTGGTCGTGATGTGCGTCCGGCTGCCCGGTGCGGGCTCGCGCGGGCCCTGGGGAGTACAGCCGTTGTTGCTGACGAACCTGCCGCGCAGGGACCGTCCTTGCGCGAGGGTGGGGACGGAATCGCCGACGCCGTGGATTCCGAAATGGGCGGTGGGCTGGGCGCCGCTGCTGCACCCGCTGATCTCGCCGTCGGAGATGACCGCGACGGCCCTGAAGACATTCGCCCGGGTGCACGCGAGTGCGTAGCTCATACCGCCGTCCCAGTTGAATCCCGTGGCGAATCGCTGCGTCGTGTTGACGCAGAGGCCGCCCTCCATTCGCCGGATCATGTCGTCGACGAAGGCGATGTCCTCACCGCCCGAATCGGCCCATCCGTTGCCGAGTCCCTGAGGATGAAGCTGCGGCCCTTGCCGCCGCTCTGAATCGTGTGCGTACCGCTCACCAGAGTCGGAGCGCTGCCGCATCCGCCACCGGACGGCAGCTTGCACCAGCGATGTAAGGCCGCCGTGGCAGGCCATCAGGTGCGGGTCCAGCGTTGGTTGCTGCCGTTCGAGCAGGCGTAGAGCTGGATCAGGGTGCCGTTGGCGGTGCCGTTGGCGGCGGCGTCGAGGCAGAGGCCGGACTGGACTCCGACGATGGATCCGTCGGAGTTGAGGCGCCACTTCTGGTTGTCGCCTCCCCAGCAGCCGTAGATCTGGACCTTGGTTCCGTTGCCGGTGCCGCCCGCGTCCAGGCACTTGTTGCCGTAGACCCTGAGCTCGCCCGCGGCGGTGTACGACCACTGCTGGTTGGTGCGGTTGTTGCAGTCCCACAGGTTGAGCTGGGTGCCGTCGGTGGTGCCGGCACCGGGCACGTCCAGGCAGCGGCCCGAGCCGACGCCCTTGATCTGTCCCGCACCGGGCGTGGGGGTCGGAGTGGGGGTGGAGGAACCGGCGTTGAGTGCGTTGAGCACGGAGGTGTAGGCGGTCTTCTTGCTGCCGTTGCCGTCGAACAGCAGCGGTGACTGCTCCGATCGCCAGGAGTCGGTGTCGCGCACGCCCCAGACGGTGATGCCGAGGCAGCGTGCAACGGCCAGGCAGTCGTTGGTCACGTTGGCGTAGGTCGTGGCCGAGGCGCCCTGGATGTCGAGTTCGGTCACGGCCACATCGACGCCGAGGGCGGCGAAGCTCTGCAGGGTGGTGCGGAAGTTGCTGTTGTAGGGGCTGTCGCTGTTGAAGTGCGACTGGAAGCCGACGCAGTCGATCGGCACGCCGCGCTGCTTGAAGTCCCGGACCATGGCGTACATGGCCTGGGTTTTGGCCCAGGTCCAGTTCTCGACGTTGTAGTCGTTGTAGCAGAGCTTGGCGGCCGGGTCGGCGGCGCGCGCGGTACGGAAGGCGACCTCGATCCAGTCGTTGCCGCTGCGCTGCAGGTTGGAGTCGCGCCGGGCTCCCGAACTGCCGTCGGCGAAGGCCTCGTTCACGACGTCCCACTGGACGATCTTGCCCTTGTAGTGGGCCATCACGCCGTTGATGTGGTTGTTCATCGCCTGGCGCAGCGTGCTGCCGCTCAGGCTCTGCATCCAGCCGGGCTGCTGGGAGTGCCAGGCCAGGGTGTGGCCGCGGACCTGTTTGCCGTTCTGCACCGCCCAGTTGTAGACGCGGTCACCGGCGGCGAAGTTGAACTGGCCCTGCTGGGGTTCGGTGGCGTCGATCTTCATCTCGTTCTCGGGCGTCACCGAGTTGAACTCGCGGCCCGCGATCGTGGTGTACGCCGAGTCGCCCAGCCTGCCCGAGGCGATGGCCGTGCCGAAGTAGCGGCCGCTCTGCGCCGCCGCGCCGCCGAGCGTGCCCTCGGCGGCGTGCGAGGTCGGCGCCACCAGTACTGCGGCCGAACCGAGGACGCCGACGACCAGGGCTGTCCACAGGCCGCCGATCTTCCGGCGGACGGTGGGCGGGGAAATGGCATGTGAGCGCATGAATGAGCCTCCAGGAGAGAAATCAAGGAAGGAGGGGGAGCGCGGCAGAATGAATCCGCGTGAGCGACGCCCACGCCCCTTGATAAAGGGACGGTCACCAACAGGGCGTAGGGATCCAAGGCCGGCACCCGGCACCCGGACGGACGGACGGACGACACCGTCTCGGGCCCCAGTCTGGAAACCCCGCCGAAACATGTCAAGAGTTTCGAATGGATTTCGAGAATCCGGCCTTCCGGATAGGCCTGATATCCGTTTTCCATGGCGTGCTCCTCATCGAAAGTATTTCGATGAGGAGCGGACGGCGGACCCGAGGGGAGATCCCGCCATAAACGAATATTCATTCCAGCTCGTATCTCCGGGAATGGCAGGCTGGTCAAAGGTCGGCGCGGGGTCAGTAGCCGTAGATCATCTTGTAGGCGACCTCCGGCAGGAACTGTCCGGCCGAGGAGCCGGCCCCGACGCCGCAGTTGCCGTCGGACTCGCCGGGGACCTTGATCCACAGCAGCATTTCGGCACCGCCGCCACGCCGGCTGGGAGTTCCGATCCGGCGGCCGGCGGGGTTGCACCACTGGCCGTCGGAACCGTTGCCGTTGCGGCTGGTGTCGATGACGAACGGCTTGGTGTAGCCGTAGGAGGCCAGGGCGGAGTTGACCGCGTTGCCGTAGGAGGTGTTCTGGTCGGTGGTGACGTAGTTGGAGACGTTCAGTGCGAAGCCGTGTGCCCCGCTGACACCGGCGGCGGCGAGCTGCCGCGCCATGGTCGGGGCGTCGATCCAGCCGGGGTTCCCGGCGTCGAGGTAGACCCAGGTGTGGGGTGCCTTGGCCTTGAACTGGGCAATGGCGTTCTTCAGCATGGCGTTGCGCTCGGCGATCTGGCCGGCCGTCATGCAGCTCTCGTGACCGAGCGCGTCGGGTTCGAGGACGACGACGGCGGGGCGGCTGCCGATGCCACTGGCGAAGGCGGCGATCCAGGTGTCGTACGCGGCGCGGCTCCCGGCGCCGCCGCCGGAGTGACCGGCGCAGATGTCCCGATCGGGGATGTTGTACGCGACGAGGATCGGTAGCTTGTCGTAGGAATCCGCGCGGCCGGCGTAGGCGCCGGTGGCCGTGCCGATGTCGCCGCTCCAGTTGCCGAACCAGCGGGCGGCCGGGGTGTCGGCGATGGACGTCCGGATCGCCGCCGCCCGCCCGTCGCCGGGGTTCACACGGGCCCACCGCAGGGCGGAGTTGTCGGGGTCGGTGTAGAAGCCGCTGGTCATGGTGGTCGGGTCGGCGGCGTGTGCCGGGCCGGCGTCGATCACGGCGAGACCGGCGGCGAGGACACCGGCCAGCAGGGCGGATGCGGCTCGGACGGACGTGAGCATGGCTTTTCCTCCGGTGCGGGTGGGGGAATGAAGGGCTTGCGGATTTGATGTGGGTCACGGCGGACTCGCGTTCATCGGCGAGCCCACCTGGTGCGTGTCATCGCCCCCGCTCCGCCGGCCCCGGGTACGTGATGTCGAACCACGCGAAGCGGGCTCGGGCGGTGGAGGGGCGGCCGTTGGAGGTGGCGTAGAGGCCGAGCTGGACGCTGGTGAACAGCGGGGTGAGGAAGGTGGCTTCGAGGGTGGCCAGGTCCTGCCAGGCGCCGTCGGTTGCCGCGTGGGCGAAGGTGTGGCCGAAGCCGCGGATACGGACCCCCAGGCGCACGGGGCCCGGACGGACGGAGGTGCGGGCCAGGACCTTCGGGCCGTGGAAGAGGCCCAGTCCTTCGGTGGTGCGGAGGAAGAGGAGGTGGGTGTCGTCGTCGAGGACCACGGCGAGGCCCGCCTGTTCGTCCGGCGCGTCGGGGGCGAAGTGCAGTTCGGTGGAGACGTCGCAGTCGGGGTGCAGTTGCGGGCGGGCCAGGAGGGACGGGGTGGTGCGCTCGCCCAGGCGTTCCGGGCGGAGGCTGAGGTGGAGACCGTCGTCGCCCGTGGTCCAGAACGGCGCGCGTGGGGTGCGCAGCGCGCTCCAGTCGGGGGAGGGGTCGGTGAAGGCGTCGTGGAGGGGGCGGCGGAGGTCGGTGTGGACGACGGGGGAGAAGACCGGCCAGCCGTCGTCCCAGGCGATCCAGGCGAGGAAGGTCTCGCGGCCGAGAGCGGAGCCCGGGCGGACGCCCAGGAGGACGGCTCGCCAGTCGCCGTTGGGGGTTTGGACGAGGTCGGCGTGGCCGGTGCAGGTGACCGGGCCCGTGGACGGCGGGAGCACCGGGTTGTCGGGTGCGCCCTCGTAGGGGCCGGTCACGTGGCCGGCCCGGGCGGCGACCACGCTGTGGTCCACATCGGTGCCGCCCTCGGCGGTGAGCAGCAGATAGGTTCCGTCGATCTTGTAGAGGTGCGGGGCCTCCGACCACCGGGCGCCCGGGCGGCTGCCCGACCACAGGACGTGCTCGGGTCCCGTCAGCCGCCGTTCTCCGGGGAGGTATTCGCGCATCCAGATCTCGGTGAAGCCCGCGGCTTCGTCCACGACGCGTGCGGCGGTGAACCAGGCCCGGCCGTCTTCGTCGAAGAACAGCGACGGATCGAAGCCCTCGCCGTCCAGCCAGTGCGGCTGCGACCACGGCCCCGCCGGATCGGTCGCCGTGACGACGAAGTGGCCGGGGCCGTCCATCAGCGTGCAGACGAGATGGAAGACCCCGTCGTGGTGCCGGATCGTCGGTGCGAACAGGCCGCGTGAGGGCTCGCATCCGTCGAGGTCGAGCTGAGAGGGCCGGTCGAGCGCGGAACCGAGGCGCCGCCAGTTCACGAGGTCGCGGCTGTGGAACACGGGAAGGCCCGGGAACCATTCGAAGCTGGACGTCACCAGGTAGTAGTCCGCTCCCACGCGGCAGACGGACGGGTCGGGCCGGAACCCGGGCAGCACGGGATCACCGAACATCGCGGTCATGGAACCGGGACGATCTCGACCGGCACGGACAGCACCCGGTCGGCTGCCGGATGACGTACGGGGCCTTCCAGGGTGAAGGAGCCTTGGAGCGGAAGATCTCCGCTGGAGCGGCCGACGGCCACGCCGATCTCCCCGGGCTCCACTCTTCTGCGCAGGTCGAGCCCGGTGAAGGAGGTCCGGTCGGCATGGACGGAGAAGGTGATCCGGGCGGCCCCGCCCGGCGGTAGTTCCACCGTGCCGAATCCGGCGAGCCATCGCCGGGGCCGGACGACGGACGCGACCGGGTCCGAGAGGTACAGCTGGACCACCTCGGTCCCGGCGACCTCGCCGACGTTGCGGACGGTGACCGACACGGCGACGGCGCCGTTCGTGGTCGTGACGGGATCCACGGAGAGCTCCGAGTAGGCGAAGCTGGTCCAGCTCAGCCCGTGCCCGAAGGGGAACAGCGGGGTCGGGTCCACCGAGCTCCAGTCGGTGTGCCCGCCGAGCTTGGCGTGCAGGTAGGTGCCGGGCTGGCCGCCGACCCGGCGGGGGATGGAGACGGGCAGCCTCCCGGTCGGTTCCGCGGCTCCGCGGATGATCCGGGCCAGCGCCGTCCCGCCCTCTTCTCCGGGGAAGAACGCCTGCACCACGGCCGAGGCCCGCTCCGCCAGGGAGCCGAGCGCGTAGGGCCGTCCGGAGACGAGGACCAGGACGGTCGGCACCCCGGAGTCGAGGACGGCGGAGGCGAGTGCGGCCTGGTCGCCGGGCAGGTCCAGGGTCTCGGCGTCGCAGCCCTCACCGGAAGTGCCCCGGCCGAACATGCCGGCCCGGTCCCCGAGCATCAGCACGTTCACGTCCGGATCGTCCGCGGTGACGGTGAACCCGGCAGCGGCCAGCGCTTCGCCGAGGGTCGGGATCGCCACCCCGAGGTCGCCGGGCAGCGCGACGTGGTTGGGGAAGGAGTAGCAGCCGAGGAAGGACTGGGGGTCGTGGGCGTACGGGCCGCTGATCGCCACCCGGCACGGCTGCAGCGGCAGGATGCCGTCGTTGGCGAGGAGCACGGTGGAGCGTTCGGCCAGGAGCCTGGCCAGAGCCCGGTTTGCCGGTGGGTCGAGGTCGACCGGCTCGGGGGTGAGGGGCTGCCAGTCGGGGTCGAGCAGGCCGAGCTCGGCCTTCTGGAGCAGGACCCGTTCCGCGGCCCGGTCGACGAGCTCCTCGGACAGGTTTCCCGATCGGACCAGTTCGGTCAGCGGCTCGCCGTAGCAGCGGGCCGTGGGCAGCTCCACGTCGATTCCGGCGGTGAGCGCCAGCGCACCGGCCGCGCCGCGCGATCCGGTGACGCCGTGCCGGGTCTCCAGGAAGGAGATGGCGTAGTAGTCGGCGACGACCACACCGCCGAAACCGAGGTCGCCCCTGAGCAGCTCGGTCAGCAGCCGTTCGTCGGCGGCCACCGGGACTCCGTCCACGTCGGTGTAGCTGTTCATCACCGACCGGGCGCCTCCCTCGCGCAGGGCCCGTACGAAGGGCTCGACCAGTACGTCGGCGAACTCGCGCGGCCCCGAGGAGACGGGGGCCATGTTCCGGCCGCCGCGCGAGGCCGAGTACCCGGCGAAGTGCTTGAGCGTGGCCACGATCCCGGCGCCTTCCAGACCCTGCACGTAGGCGGTGCCGATCGCCCCGACGAGATAGGGGTCCTCGCCGATGCACTCTTCGGTTCTGCCCCACCGGTAGTCGCGGACCACGTCGAGCACCGGCGCCAGCCCTTGGTGGACGCCGACCCGCCGCATCCCCGCGCCGATGGCGGCGGCCATCTGCCGCACGAGCCCGGGGTCGAAGGAGGCGCCCCAGGCCAGCGGCCCGGGGAAGACCGTCGCCCCGAACGTCATGAACCCGGTCAGGCATTCCTCGTGGGCGACCGCCGGGATACCGAACCGGCCGGATCCGGTCACCTGTTGCTGGAGCGAGGCGAGCCGTTCCATTCCGGCTTCCGCCGAGATCGGCGCGGTGCCGTACACCCGGGTGAGCTGGCCGAGCCCGTGCGCGACGATGTCGTCGAGGCCTGGCGCGGACTCGCCCGAATCGTCCTCCATCGGCGCGACCGGTGTTCCCGGATCGGAGGGCAGCGCCCAGAATCCGGTGAGCTGACCCGCCTTCTCCTCCAGCGTCATCCGTTTCAGCAGATCGGCGACTCGCGCGGACACGGGCAGCAGGGGGTCACGCCAGGGCTCGGTCAAGGAATTCTCCTAGGGACGGGGGCGGGGCGGGGCGGTGGAGAGCCGGATCTTGAGCTCGGTGGAGAGCTCCATCCGGGGGCTGACCAGGGGTTGGCCGTCCAGGAGCTGGAAAAGGGTGCGGGCGGCGACCCGGCCCATCTCCTCCAGCGGTTGACGCACCGTCGTCAGCGGCGGTGACAGCCATTCGCACATCGGCAGGTCGTCGAAGCCGACCACGCTGAGGTCCTGCGGGATGTTCAACCCGCCCTGCCGGGCGGCTTCGTAGACGCCCATCGCCTGCTGGTCGCTGCCGGCGAAGACGGCGGTCGGCGGCTCGGGGAGGGCGAGCAGTTCCCGGGCGCGCCGGAATCCGCCCTCGTGCTGGAAGTCGCCGAACCGGATCAGGTCGCGGTCGACCTCGATCCCGGCCCGCTCCAGGGCGGCCCGGTACCCGTCGATGCGGGCCTGGCTGCAGAGCATCTCCTTGCGCCCGCCGATCGTGGCGATCCGTCGGTGTCCCAGCTCCAGCAGGTGCTCGGTGGCGGCGAGGCCGCCCGCCCAGTTGGTCGCTCCGACGCTCGGCACGCCGTTGCCCGGCAGGTCGATCGGGTCGATGACGACCAGCGCCACCCCGGCCTGTTCGACCTGGGCGCGCTGGGCCTGGGTGACCGAGGCGGTCACGAGGATGACGCCGTCGCTGTGGTGCAGGACCGGCAGTGCGGCCCAGCTCGACGGCGTGGCCTCGCCCGGCGGGACGAGGGAGACGACGGTGCCGACGCTCCGCTGGGCGCACTCGGCCTCGACGCCGCGCAGGATCTCCACCGCCCACGCGCTGTCCAGGCCGCCGATGATCAAGTCGACCAGCCCCGACCTGCGGGCCCGGCCCTGCTTGCCGGGGTGGAGGTAGTTGTGAGAGCGCAGCAGGCTCTCGATCCGTTCGCGTGTCGAGGGCGCGACGTCGGAGCGCCCGTTGATCACCTTGGACACGGTGGCCTGGGAGACCCCTGCCTCCGCGGCGATGACGGCCAGGGTCGGACGCTGCTCGCTCAACTTCTCTCCTCTGCGTGGACGCTTGGGGCCGGGGCGATAGATATCGCAAACTTTCGAAGAGTTTCCGGTTGGCTTGACCAGGTTGTCAAGCTCCAAGTGAGCTGCTGCTCACGGCAATTCGGTGAGAAGGCTTGACCGGGGCGCCTCGCGTTTCTAGTTTGTGCAGCACTGAATTCAAGGATGTTACGAAACATTTTCGAACTCGAACCCGGCATTCCCCACCCCGGAGGTCCCATGGCCAGCACACCCCCGAGTCGAAGAAGCTTCCTGGCGCTCACAGGCCTGACCGCTCTGTCCGTCTCGCTGACCGCAGCCTGCGGTGACGGGGACTCCGGCTCGGGCTCGGGGTCGGCGGCCGACGGCAAGGTGACCTTCGCGTGGTGGAACATCGCCACGACGGAACCGGGCAAGTCCCTCTTCCCGCAGATCTCCTCGGCGTTCACGGCCGCTCACCCGAACATCACGATCAAGACGACCTCGTTGGAGAACGAGGCGTTCAAGTCCAAGCTGACGGCCACCAGTTCATCGGGCAAACTCCCCGACGTCTTCCAGACCTGGGGCGGCGGCGTGCTGCGCCAGCAGGTCGACGCGGGGCTGGTCGAGGACCTCACCGACGTGCTCGGCTGGTCCTCCGACCTCACCCCGGTCTCGCTGCAGCCCTATCAGTTCGAGGGCCGGACCTACGGGGTGCCGTACGACATAGGCATGGTCGGCTTCTGGTACAACAAGAAGCTCTTCGCCCAGGCCGGGATCACCGCGCCACCGGCCACCTGGGCCGAGTTCCTCGAAGACGTCGAGAAGCTCAAGGCCGCGGGCGTCACCCCGATCGCCCTCGCGGGCAAGGAGAAGTGGCCCGGCCACTTCTACTGGGCCCACCTCGCGATGCGCGTCGCAGGCCTCCCCGCGCTGCAGCAGGCCGCCACCACCAAGGACTTCACCGGCGCAGGATTCGTCCGGGCGGGCACCCACCTCAAGGAACTGGTCGACCTCCAGCCGTTCCAGACGGGCTTCCTCGGCGCCGGCTACTCGACCCCCGGCGGCCAGGCCGCGACCATGGGCAACGGCCAGGCCGCCATGGAGCTGATGGGCCAGTGGGCACCGTCGGTACAGAAGGACGCGGGCGCCGACCTCGGGGCGGACCTGGGCTTCTTCCCCTTCCCGACGGTCGACGGCGGAGTCGGCCGGGCCACCGAGGTGTTGGGGGGTGGCGGCGGCTTCGCCCTGCGCAAGGGCGCCCCGAAGGAGGCCCTGGAGTTCCTGAAGTTCCTCGTTCTGGAAAACGAGTCCAAGCTGCTGGCCTCCAACGGCTATCTACCGGTGGTCAAGGGCGCGGAGAGCCAGCTCGCCGACGCCAACAGGAAGGCGGTGGCCGACAGCCTGGTCAGGGCGACGGGCTTCCAGCTCTACCTCGACCAGGCCTACCCGCCGGCGGTCGGACAGGAGGTCAACGACAGCGTGGCCGACCTCATAGCGGGCCGGAAGACGCCCGAGCAGGTCACCAAGTCGATCACCGAGGCTGCGAAGGGTGCCTAGCTCCGTGTCCACCCTGACCAAGGAGCGGACGCACGACACCCTGCCGGTGCGCCCGCCCGCCCCGGAGCGGTCGCTCCTGCGCGGGTTGCGCAGCTGGGCGTCGGTCGCCTGGTTCCTCGTCCCGGCCCTGGTCCTCTTCCTCGTCTTCGTCCTCGCTCCGATCGCGGTCGCCGTCTACACCGGCTTCTTCAAGTGGGGCGGGACCGGCCCCGTGGACGAATTCGTCGGCTTCGAGAACTACACCAAGCTGTTCGCCGATCAGGTCTTCCTCGGCGGTCTGGGGCGCGGTCTGTACCTGGTCGTCCTGTCGATCACGGTGCAGCTGCCGTTCGCGTTGTTCACGGCGGTCCTGCTCAACCAGAGGCTGCGCGGCCGGGCCGTCTACCGGATGCTGTTCTTCGCGCCGTACATCCTGTCCGAGGTGGTGACGGCGGTCCTCTTCACGATGATCTTCCTGCCCGGTGCGGGCATGGCCGACCATCTCGCCGGCGCGCTCGGCCTGGAGGGGCTGCGGGGGAAGTGGCTCGCCGATCCCTCGACGGTCATGCCGACCCTGTTCGTGGTTATGACCTGGAAGTACTTCGGATTCCACATGATGCTTTTCCTCGCCGGGCTGCAAAGCATCCCGGGCGAGATCCTCGAAGCCGCCTCCATCGACGGCGCCGGCGCTTGGCGGCGCTTCCGGCACGTGGCGCTGCCGCTGCTCGGTCCGACGATCCGGATCAGCGCCTTCCTGTCGATCATCGGGGCCATCCAGCTCTTCGACCTCGTCTGGGTCATGACCGCGGGCGGGCCCAACCACTCCTCCGAGACGATGGCGATCTCGGTGTTCCAGTACGGGTTCAAGCGCTACCAGGTCGGCTACGCCAGTGCGATCAGCGTGGTGCTGTTCATGATCAGCCTGGTCTTCTCCCTCTTCTACCAGCGCTACGTGCTCCGCCGTGACCTGAGCGGGGCCGTCACCTCGGGAGGTGGCCGATGAACGCCCGCAGGACGGTACGCGGCCTGTCGCTGCACGCGGTGGTCTGGCTGATCGGTGCGTTCGTCGTCGTTCCGCTGATCTACGCGGTGATCTCCGGATTCAAGAGCACCGGCGAGCTGACGACCAACCCGTTCGGGCTGCCCGAACACTGGAAGGCCGGCAACTACACGGGCATCCTCGGCGATGGAACGTTCTGGCGGCAGATCGCCAACAGCGCGGGCATCGCGATCGGTACGACGTGCTGCACGGTGGCGGTCTCGGCGATGGCGGCGTTCGTGCTGGCCCGCTATGCCTTCCGGGGCAGGGAGCTGTTCTACGCGCTGTTCACGATCGGGCTGATGTTCCCGTTCGCGGTGGCCGTCCTGCCGCTGTTCCTGCTCCTGCGAAACTTCGACCTGCTCGACAACCCGCTCGGAGTGATCCTCCCGCAGGCGGCCTTCGGGCTCCCCATGACGATCATCATTCTGCGCGGCTTCTTCAGGACCATCCCGGCGGAGGTCGAGGAGGCGGCCATCGTGGACGGCTGCGGCAAGTTCCGCTTCTTCTGGAAGATCCTGCTGCCGATGGCGCGGCCGGCTCTCGGCACGGTTTCGGTGCTGGCGATCGTCGCGAGCTGGAACAACTTCTTCCTGCCGCTGCTGGTGTTCAACGACCCGAAGTGGCAGACGGTCCCGGTCGGCGTCCAGCAGTTCCAGGGCCAGTACGCGACCGACTACGCGCTCGTCCTCGCCTACATCGTCCTCGCCATGGTCCCCGCCCTCGCCTTCTACGCCGTCGCCGAGCGGCAGTTGATCGGCGGCCTCACCGCGGGCGCCACCAAGGGCTGACTCCTGCCGCACGACCTCCATCCCCGAGGAGACCTTGTGAATCGCCCGCGCTCACCCACCCCATTTTTGTTAGCGCTAACACTGACCTCGAGCCCTACCCCTGCCCCACCCCCGCCCCCCAAAGGAGCTCTTCTGATGTGGTTCCGCCATCCGCCCCGGGCCCTGAGGCTCGTACTCGCGGTCCTTTCGTCCTTGCTGCTCGGGGCCACGCTCCTCGGCACCCAGCCCGCAGCCGCAGCCGCGGCGGCGGCGATTGACGTCAACACCTCGTACGTGCTGGTCAACCGCAACAGCGGCAAGGCCCTGGACGTCTACAACCTGTCGACCGACGACGGGGCCCGCATCAC
This sequence comes from Streptomyces stoeckheimensis, assembly GCF_045822005.1. Classification (NCBI taxonomy): domain Bacteria; kingdom Bacillati; phylum Actinomycetota; class Actinomycetes; order Kitasatosporales; family Streptomycetaceae; genus Streptomyces; species Streptomyces stoeckheimensis. Next base: position 8,326,811 of record NZ_CP169550.1, read on the forward strand.
CCAGTGGACCAGGAACGATCAGAACCAGCAGGTGTGGCAGTTCGTGGACTCCGGCGGCGGCTACTACCGCATCAAGTCCCGCCACTCCGGCAAGGTGCTGGACGTCTCCGGCCGGTCCACCGCCAACGGCGCCGCGATCGTCCAGTGGGCCGACCTGAACGGCACCAACCAGCAGTGGCGGCCGGCCGACAGCTCGGACGGCTACGTGAGGCTCATCGCACGTCACAGCAACAAGGCCCTCGAAGTGCAAGGCGGCTCCACCGCCGACAACGCGAACATCGTCCAGTACGACGACTGGGGCGGCGCCAACCAGCAGTGGCAGCTCGTCCCGGTCGGCGCCGGCAACCCCGGCCCGTGCGCGCTTCCGTCGACCTACCGCTGGGCGTCGACGGGCGCGCTGGCGCAGCCCAAGCCGGGGTGGGCCTCGCTCAAGGACTTCACCGTCGTCCCCTACAACGGCAAGCAACTCGTCTACGCGACGACGCACGACACGGGGACGAGTTGGGGTTCGATGAACTTCGGCCTGTTCACCAACTGGTCGGAGATGGCCTCGACCGGCCAGAACACCATGTCGACATCCACCGTCGCGCCCACGCTCTTCCACTTCGCGCCGAAGAACATCTGGGTGCTCACCTACCAGTGGGGCGGGACCGCCTTCTCCTACCGGACGTCGAGCGACCCCACCAACCCGAACGGCTGGTCGTCACCGCAGGTGCTCTTCTCGGGCAGCATCACCGACTCCGGAACGGGACCCATCGACCAGACGCTCATCGGTGACGGGACGAACATGTACCTGTTCTTCGCCGGTGACAACGGCAAGATCTACCGGGCCAGTATGCCGATCGGGAACTTCCCGGGCAGTTTCGGCACGACCTCGACCGTGATCATGAGCGACACGACGAACAACCTGTTCGAAGCCCCGCAGGTCTACAAGCTCCAGGGCCAGGAACGCTACCTCATGATCGTCGAGGCGATCGGCTCGCAGGGCCGCTACTTCCGCTCCTTCACCGCCACCAGTCTGAACGGCTCGTGGACACCCCAGGCCGCGACCGAGAGCAACCCCTTCGCCGGCAAGGCCAACAGCGGCGCCACCTGGACCAACGACATCAGCCATGGCGAACTGATCCGCACCACCGCCGATCAGACCATGACCGTCGATCCCTGCAATCTGCAGTTGCTCTACCAGGGACGCAGCCCCAACTCCGGCGGCGACTACGGCCTCCTGCCCTACCGACCGGGTCTGCTGACCCTGCAGCGCTGACGGCAGGACTGGGTCCGGCTCCAGAACGGAGCCGGCGCGGCGGGCTCGGCCGAAGGCCGAGCCCGCCCGTCACATCCCCCGGCGGCTACTCGGTGGCCGGCGGCCAGGTGGCGCGGTCGCGGAGGTGGTGGAACTCCGTCAGTTCGGAGGCGAGGACGTCGAAGTGCGGGAGAGGGGCCCACAGGCTGCGCTCGCCGATGACGTAGAGGCGGCGCTTGGCGCGGCTCGCGGCGACGTTGAGCAGGTGCGGGGTGCCGGCCGCCCACTCGCGGGCGCCCGGCCGACCACCGCCGAGCACGAGGACGACGACGTCGGCCTCCTTGCCCTGGGCCCGGTGGACGGTGGCGCAGCGCTCGTCGATCAGTTCGGACGTCCAGCCCTGACGGCCGCGGCAGACCTTCTGGCATTCGGCGACGAGGGCCCGGAAGGGGGCGATGACGCGCACGCGCTCGACGCCGATGCCGTGCCGGTGCAAGGCGTCGAGGACGAACTCGAAGGCCCGGCGGTCGCGTTCGCCCCACGGCGCGTCCGGCGGGCGGTTCGGGTCGTCGGTGTTGAGCCAGCGGCTGGGGAGCAGACCGTCCTGCTCGGCATCGGGGAACGAAGCGTGTGCGGTGCCGTGGACCATCAGGCCGCCGTACGCGACCTCGTTGCTGACCGTGAACATCGGGTCCTCGCAGCGGCGGTGCACGCGCAGCGGCGAGCCCACCCAGACGTGCTCGTCGCCCCCGTCCGGGGCCGGCAGGTAGGTGCCGTAGCGGTTGGTGCGGTCGGCGACGGCCTGGGCCGACGTGGCCGAGGGCAGCCAGCGCTCGTCGACGCCGTAGGCGCGCAGCAGCCGCAGCTGCAGGGCCGTGGGCATGGTGACGACGGGTTCGAGCTGGAGCGGATCCCCGACCAGGAGGGCCCGTCGGGCGCGCCACAACGCGCCGACGGCGGCTTGCGGGGTGGCCTGCCCGGCCTCGTCGACGAGGACCCAGCCGATCGACTCCCGGCCGAGGCGGGCGAACATGCTGCCGACGGAGGAGAACGTCGTGGAGACGACGGGCACGAGGAGGAACAGCGTCTGCCAGGCGCGCTCGACCTCCTCGTCGGGGACGGGCCCGTTGGTGCCGGCCATCAGCTCCATCAGGACCTGCAGGTTGCCGCGGACCCGCTTCGCCGTCCCGGCGACGAAGGCGCGGTGCAGGTCCAGGGCGCGCAGGAACAGGTCGCTGCGCGCGGTGGACCACACGTCGTCGGACCAGGGCGAGCCGAGTTCCTGGTCGGCTTCGTCGAGGTGGTGCCAGCCGACGGGCAAGGACGGCAGCGCCAGGGCCGCCTCCCGCAGTGCGCGGTGGCGGCCGTCGAGTTCGGCGAGGGCGACCCGCAGGTCGCGGCGGGAGGAGTCGGCGACCTGCCGGGCGTACCGGAGGGCACGGCCTGCCTCGTCCTCCCGCGCGTTCGCGGCCCGTTCGTACGCGACGGCGGCGGTGAGGCCCGCTGCGGCCTCGTCGACGACGGTCGCGGACCGGGTGTGGCGGTCGGAGGCCAGGGACTCCGCGCGTACGGCCGCGGCGACCTGCTCCAGGGAGTCCTCGAGCGCGGCACGCTGCTGGACGAGCAGGTGCGCGATCTCGGCCTGGGTGTGCTCCTGCTGCCGTTCGGCGGCCTGCCGGTCGGCGGTGCTCTGCAGCAGGCGGCGCAGCCCGCCGCGAAGGCCCCGCTCGACGGCCGGGGGAGCGTCGTGGCGTGCGGTCAGCGCGGTCACGTACGCGCGATGGTGAGCGGCCAGTTCACGGGCGGCCGACAGGTCCGCGCGGACGGTGGCCAGCTCCTGGCGGGCCCGCGGTACGTGTTCGGATGCCGCCCCGTATCCGGCCTCGGCCGCCGCGGTGGCGGACCGGGCGGCAGCGGTGTCGGCGGCGGCCCGGTCCAGGACCGCCGTGGCGGCGGCGACCTGCCGGTCGGCCCGGGACACGGCGGCTTCCAGGTCCGCGATCCGCTGCCCGGCCGACGGGGATTCCACGGCCGCCAGGTCCCGGGCGAGCCGGGCGCGTCCGGCGCGCAGCCGCTCGACCTCGGCCCGGGCCGTACGGAACGCGGCGACGGCGTCGGTCCACGACGGCACCGGCTGGGCGGGCCCGGGGGCCGCAGCCGCGGCCTGGTCCGCCGAAGCGGCGGTACGCCGGGCACCGGGTGGGGGACGGGGCGGAATCCAGTCGCTCAGGATGTCCCGCATGCCCCGCAGCGGCGGCAGGTACGCGGCGGAGCGGGCGGCGGCCTCCTTCTTGGGCAGGCGGCCCCACCAGAACCGGTCCCCGAACTCCTTGCGGTTGGTCTTGTTGCCGAGCACCGCCGCGACCAGACCCCAGGCCGGTCCGCCCAGGAGCGCGGAGGCGAGGTCGGAGAAGTGGTCGGTGCCGCCCTGCCAGTGCTCGCCGAGCGCGCCGATGCCGGGCAGTTCGGCGGTGACGTTCTCCACGGCGCCGTTGTTGGAAGAGGTGACCACGATCTCGAACCCGGTCAGCCGCGGGTCGAGCCGCGACACGAAGCGGGGGTGCTTGCCCTGGCGGTCCCTGCCCCGCCAGGCCGGACCGGTGAACGCCTGCTCGGGCCGGTCGAACGTGGCCAGCACCGCTGCCCGCTCGACGACCAGTGCGGCGACCAGGTCGCGCAGCATCGTGGTCTTGCCCGTGCCCGGCGGGCCGTTCACGGAGAACATCCCGCCCTCGGTTCCCGCCCGGTCGGCGAGCACGCGGTCGACCGCGAACTGCTGGCTCAGGGCGAGCGGGAACCGTGCCGGTGCGGGCCAGCGCCCGGCCGGAACAAGGTCCGGAGCCACCCCTTCCAGGACGACCCCCCGCTCCCGGCGCACATCCGTCCGCGCGCCCACGGCGACGGAGCCGAGCTCGGTCAGGTACGCCTCCAGCGCCGGTCCGATCCCCTTGCCGACGGCCGTGGACACCCGGGCCAGATCGGGCGGGAGCAGGCTGTTCAGGAACGGCGCGGCGGCGGTGACCTTCGCCTGGGGGTCCCGCGGCCGTTGGACCAACCTGCTGCGCACCCGGACCACCTGCGGCCGCAGGTGGTCCCGTACCCCGCACAGGTCGGCGATCTGCGCGGTCAGGGCGACCAGATCGGCGAACCCGAGCGCACGGGGACCGGCACCTGACCCGGCACCGGCGCCTGACCCGGCACCGGCGCCTGACCCGGCACCGGCGCCTGACCCGGCACCGGCACCGGACCCGGACTCCGCCTCCGTCGACGTGGCGGATCCGGGGGCCGACGCCCGCTCGGGCACGCCCCCGGTACCGTCCGGACGCCCGGGCTCCGGCTGCTCCTCGGCGGGCCGGCGGGCCGCGACCCAGTCGGCGGCGCGGCGCACCAGGGGTTCCGCCGCGCCCTGCAGCACGGCGCCGGCGGCCTCGCCGAACAGGGCCCCGACCGCACCGACGGCGGCGCCGCCCAGGATCTCGGCGAGCAACCGCTGCCAGCTCCCGCCGCCGGCCGCGGCCGGTGTTCCCGGTCCGTCCCCGGAGCCGGGCCGCTGCCCGTACGCCGTTGCGGCGGCCGGGGCGGTGGGGCCGTAAGGGATGACGGTGGCGGTGAGCTCGTCGATCGCCCTGCCGAACGCGTCGTCGAGCTCCTCGAATCCGTTCAGCCATCCCGGTACGGACGGCCCCGGATCGAAGAGACGGCCGGTCGCCCAGCCGCACGCGGAGATCACCGACGTGTCCTCGAGCGGCCGGCCCTCGTCGTCCAGGACGAGCGCGAACATCGCGCTCTGGCCCGACAGCACCAGCTCGGTCTGGGGCACGCCGGGGTCCGGATCGGTCCCCGCAGGCAGCACCGCGATCATCGCCCGGCGGAGCAGCTCCAAGTCGAAGACCCCGCCGTAGACCTCGTGCCGCCACATGTATCCGGCCCGTGCCCGCCGTGCCCCCGTCTCCGGATGGTCCGGATCCCACGGCAGGAGCGAAGGCACCCGCCCCGGCTCCGGTTTCAGGTCGCTTACGTACTCTTCCCTCGGCCCCGACCGCACGGCGGACCGCCGGCGCGGCAGCGCTGGGATGGTCGGTGGACTGAACAGCTCGATCGCGCGCCAGCACTCCAGCAGGGCCTCCCGCCGACGGTCCTGCACGTGTCCGCTCCGCACCCACTGCCCCCGTGTCGCACACGCGGCGTACCGCCGCCCCCTGAAGATCGGCTCCGCTGCCGAATCTACCGGACCGTCAGCAGGGCGAGTACCGAACGGCCTGCTGGCCAGTCGGCCGGCCGGTGCCGGAACGTCCGGCCGTGCAGGGCCGGTTGGGCCGCAAGTGACTCGTGCGTACTGCACACCCCGTCGGTGACAGCGGTGACTGTCGCCGCATCCACCGGGCGTGACACCGTCGGGACCGCAACCGACCGAGGGAGCAGGTGTGAACAAGGGGTACGCCGCCTTCTGCGACGCCGACCGGTGGTTCTACGACGCGCCGTACCGGCGGGCCGGTGAGGACTACCCGACCGCCCTCGCCCCCGTCCCGCCGGGATGGCGCTCCCACCGGAGCGGCGACTGGCTCGCGCTGCGTCCCGAGGACGCCGAACTGCCCGCACAGGGCTGGAAGATCCACGTCTCGGCCACGCTGGACAACGCCGAATCGCTGCTGACGACGGTGTACGAGTACTGCACCGCCCGACGCATCGCCTTCAAGTTCGTCCCGAGCCGGTACCTGCTGCACCTGCGCAACGCCAAGTACGCCGACCGCGCGGCGAGCGGGAAGTTCATCACCGTCTACCCGGCCGACGAGCAGCAGTGCCGGCAGATCGCGGAGGACCTCGACGTCGCCCTGGCCGGCGCGGCCGGCCCGTACGTCCTCAGCGACCTGCGCTGGGGCGCCGGACCGGTCCACCTCCGCTACGGCAGCTTCACCCTGCGGCACTGCTACGACGAGCACGGCGAGCTGGTCCCGGCGATCGAAGCCCCCGACGGGCGGCTCGTACCGGACCGCCGGGGACCGGTCTTCCAGCCGCCCGAGTGGCTCGAACTGCCCGGATTCCTCACGCCGCACCTCGAAGCGCGCTCCGCGCTCACGCTGGCCGGCCTCCCCTTCACGGTGGAGCGGGCGCTGCACTTCTCCAACGGCGGGGGCGTCTACGTCGGCAAGGACACCCGTACCGGCGAGTCGGTCGTCCTCAAGGAGGCGCGGCCGTACGCGGGCCTCGCCGCCGACGGAGCCGACGCCGTGACCAGGCTGCACCGCGAGCAGGCCGCGCTGGAAAGGCTGACGGGGCTGGACTGCGTCCCCGCGGTGCGCGGCGCGTTCACGGTCGGCGGCCACCACTTCCTGGTGCTGGAACACCTCGCGGGCAAACCTCTCAACACCTACTTCGCCCGCCGCCACCCGCTGATCGAAGCGGACCCCGACCCGGCGGAGCTCGCCGCATACACCGAGTGGGCCCTCACCATCCACCGGAAGGTCACCGCGGCCCTCGACGCCGTGCACGCCCGCGGCGTGGTCTTCAACGACCTCCACCTCTTCAACATCATGGTGGCCGACGACGAGACCGGCGACCCCGCCGTCTCGCTGCTGGACTTCGAAGCCGCCGCGCACGTCGACGAGGGGCTGCGGCAGACCGTCGCCAACCCCGCCTTCGTCGCCCCGGCCGACCGGCGCGGCTTCTCCGGCGACCGCTACGCCCTCGCATGCCTGCGGCTCGCGCTCTTCCTCCCGTTGACCAGCCTGCTCGTCCTCGACCGGGCCAAGGCCGCCCACTTGGCCGAGGTCATCGCCGAACAGTTCCCCGTACCACGGCAGTTCCTCGACGAAGCCGTCGAAGAGATCACGGCCGGACTACCGCAGCGCGCACCGGGCGGCCGCCCACCCGCACCGTACCTGCCCGTCGAGCCGCAGGACTGGCCCGCCGCCCGTACGTCGATGACCGCGGCGCTGCGCGCGAGCGCCACCCCGGAGCGAGAGGACCGCTTCGTCCCGGGCGACATCGCCCAGTTCGCGACCGCCGGCGGAGGAATCGGTTTCGGTCACGGGATCGCAGGCGTGCTCCACGCCCTCGCCGAGACCGGAGCCGGGCCCTGGCCCGAGGCCGAGGAATGGCTGCTCGACCGGACCGGACAGCCGTTGTCCGGCACCCCGCTCGGCTTCTACGACGGCCTGGCCGGCACGGCCTGGACCCTGCACCGGCTCGGACATCCGGGCCGGGCCCTCGACCTCGCCGAACAGCTGCTCCACCAGCCCTGGGAGAGCTCGGGCCCCGGCCTGCACGGCGGGCTCGCCGGCATCGGCCTGGCCCTGGACGCGCTCGGCACCGCCGACGGCGAGGGCGAGCTGCACACGGCGGCCCTGCGCTGTGCCGAACTGCTCGCCAGCCCCGAGCACCGCCCCGCCCGCGCGGGACTGCTGTACGGCGACTCCGGACCCGCCCTGCTCTTCCTGCGGCTCTACGAACGCACCGGCGACAAGGAGCTCCTGACCCAGGCGGCCCGGGCGCTCCACCGCGATCTCGACCGCTGCGTCACGAGTGCGTACGGCACCCTCCAGGTGAACGAGGGCTGGCGCACGATGCCGTACCTCGGCGAGGGCAGCGTCGGCATCGGCATGGTGATCGACGACTGGCTGGAGCACGGCCCGGACGAGCGCTTCGAACAAGCCCGGCGCGAGATCGTCCGGGCGGCGCAGGCGACCTTCTACGCCCAGCCCGGACTGATGCGCGGCGCCGCCGGAATGATCCTCCACCTGGCCCGGACCACGACGCCGGGCCCGGGCACCGGACCCGAGGCCGTCGCCCGCCAGATCGACGCACTGGCCCGGCACGCAGTGCCGTACCAGGGGCATCTGGCCTTCCCCGGCGAGCAGATGATGCGGCTGTCCATGGACCTCTCCACGGGCACGGCCGGCACGCTCCTCGCCCTCGGCAGCGCGGCGCCCGGCGGGCGCGCGCACCTGCCGTTCCTCCCGCCGCTGCGCGAGCGCGCGGCGGCCCCAGAGCCGGCCCCGCCCGGGGCCGTGACCCATGGCACCACTCGACGGAAGAAGAGGAACCTGACATGACGCTTCTTGACCTGCAGTCGATGGAGACCCCGAAGGAAGAGGCCACCGAGCTGACCGGCGGCGGTGGCGGCGGCAGCCGGGCCAGCCTGCTGCTCTGCGGCGACAGCAGCCTGAGCATCACGACCTGTAACTGACCAGGTCACCTCGGGCCCGGGCGGTTCGCCGCCCGGGCCCGCACCACACCCCTGGAGGCATCCGCCGATGAGAGCCCCCGACGCGGCGGCCGACACCGCGCAGCCGCAGGACGTCGCCCGTGCCGCCGACCGGGCGCTCCGGGCAACGGCCCGGCACAGCGGCGGGCGCACCGCCGCCGTCCTCGGCTGCGAGGTGGCGGCCGCCGGGGCGGCGCTCGCCGAACCCGCGGTCCTCGGCCACACCCTCGACCTGCTGCTCCGCCACGCCCCGTCGGGCCCCGCCTGGACGCTGCTGTGCGCCGGGGTCATCGCGGCCGAAGTGGTGCTGGACGCCGCCGCCGCGCGGCTGACCGGAGAGGTGGACGGCCGCTCCACCGCCCGACTGCGCAGGCTCGGGCTCGCCCGGCTGCTGCGGACGGCCCCGCACCACGCGGCCGGCCACGCACCCGGCGAAACCGCCGCCCGGCTGACGGCCCACGCTGCCGAGGCCGGAAAGGTACCGGCCGCCGTCGCCCACGCCGTCGCCGCTTTGCTGGCGCCGCTCGGTGCGGTTGCCGCGCTCCTCCTCATCGACCTGTGGACGGCGCTCGCCTTCCTCGTGGGCGTTCCGCTGCTGGTGCTCCTGCTGCGGGCCTTCTCCCGTGACACCCTCACCAGCGTCGCCCGCTACCAGCAGGTGCAGCTCGCGACCGCCGGCCGCCTCGTCGAGGCGCTCGCCGGTGCCCGCACCATCGCCGCCGCCGGCAGCGCGGCCCGCGAACGCGCCAGGATCCTCGCGCAGTTGCCCGAACTCGGCACCGAGGGGCGGCGCATGTGGCAGGTCTACGGCAGTACGACGGCCCGGTCGGCGGCCCTCATGCCGATGCTCTTCTACGCGGTGCTCGCCGTCGGCGGCATCCGCCTGTCGGCCGGGGCCATCGGAGTCGGCGAGCTCCTCGCCGCGTCGAGGTACGCGGGCCTCGCGGCCGGAGTCGGCGCGGTGACCGGAGGGCTGGCGGCGGTGGCCCGCGGCCGGGCCGCCGCCCGGCGGACCGCCGCCCTGCTGGTCCTGCCCGTACTCGGCCACGGCCGGGCGGAGCTGCCGGAAGGCGGTCCCGGCACCCTGGAACTGCGCGACGTCCGGGTCGTGCGCGGCGGATCGGCGGTCCTGCGCGACGTCAGCCTGGTGATCCCCGGCGGCACCACGGTGGCGGTGGTGGGCCGGTCGGGCGCCGGCAAGACCCTGTTCGCCGCCGTGGCCGGCCGGCTCACCGACCCCGACGCGGGCCGGGTGCTGCTGGACGGCGTACCCCTGCGGGAGGTGACCGCCGATGCGCTGCGCCGCGAGGTCGGCTACGCCTTCGACCGGCCGGTCCTGCTCGGGGACACGGTCGGCGACGCGATCGGCTTCGGCGCGGGTCCACGCCCCGGCCGCGAAGCGATCCGCGCCGCGGCCCGTGCCGCGGGCGCGGACGCGTTCGTACGGCGCCTGCCCCACGGATACGGCACGCGCCTCGCCGAAGCCCCGATGTCCGGCGGTGAGGTCCAACGCCTCGGACTGGCGCGGGCGTTCTGTCATGCGGGGCGGCTCCTCGTGCTGGACGACGCCACCTCCAGCCTCGACACCGTCACGGCCCGCGAGGTCGAGCGGGCGCTCGTCCGCGAGGTCCGGCCCGGCACCCGGATCGTGGTCGCGCACCGCCTCTCGTCCGCCGTCCGCGCCGACCTCGTCGTATGGCTGGAGGACGGCCGGGTACGGGCAACCGGCACCCACGGCGAGCTGTGGCGCAACGACCCGGCCTACCGGGCGGTGTTCGCCGCGGACGCGAGCGCGGACGCTTCGACGGGAGCCGGCGAGGAGACGACTGCGGCGGCGACCGCGCGAGCCCCCGCGGTTCCGGAGACGGACGACCACCAGCCGTCCGGGGGCAACCCGGGAAACCGGGGAAACCGGGAGGCGGCGCGGTGACCGAGGGCGAGACCTGGCGCCGGGTGGCCCCCGAGGCCCGGCGGTTCCTGCGCGGCCGCAAGCGCGCCCTGGGCCGGCTCGCGGCATGGTCGCTCCTGGAGTCCGCGCACACCTTCCTCGGCGGCTACGGCGTGGCCCGCGCGCTCGACGACGGCTTCCTGGCCGGCCGCACCGCCACCGGTCTCGCCTGGCTGGCCGCGGCCGGAGCCGGAGCACTGCTCGGCGGATTCGCGCTGCGCGGTGTGTTCGCCGGACTCGCGGACCTCGTCGAGCCGCTGCGGGACGGCTTGGTGCGGCGGGCCGTGCGACAGGCACTGGACCGCGCGGTCGCCGACCCGGCGCGCGCGCCCGGCGCGGGTGCGGTGGCCCGGCTGACCCAGCAGACGGAAATGGCCCGGGACTCCTTCGCCGGGCTGGTCCTGACGGCCCGTTCGTTCGTGTTCACCGCCGTGGGGGCCTTCGCGGGCATGGCGGCCCTGGATCCCGTGCTCCTGCTGATCGTGCTGCCCCCGCTGTTGCTCGGCGCGGCCGCCTTCCTGGCGACGCTGCGCCCCATGGCGTCCGTACAACGCCGGTCGCTGGACACCGACGAGGCGCTGTCGGACCGGGTGGGGGCGGTCGGTGAGGGGCTGCGCGACATCGTGGCCTGCGGCGGACAGGCGGCGGCGCAGGCCCGGGTGGAGCCCCTCATAGCAGCGCAGGAGCGGTTGGCCGGACGGCTCGCGCGCTGGACGGCCCTGCGGACCCTGGCGCTGGGCACGGCGGGCCGGCTGCCGGTGATCGCCCTGCTCGCCGCGACACCCTGGCTGCTCGGACGCGGCATCACCGCCGGGACGCTGGCCGGAGGCCTCACGTACCTGGTACAGGCCTTGCTTCCCGCGCTGAGCACCCTGATGACGGCCGTGGGATCCGCCGGCACCCGCCTGCTGGTGGTCCTGGAGCGCTTCTGTGATCCGCCGCCGGCAGCCGAGGACAGCGGCAGCGGGGCGAGGTCGCGGGCACCCGTACGCACCACCCGGCGGAGCGCCGCCGCGGTGGAACTCCGGGGCGTCAGCTTCGCCTACGGCCCTGGTGCGGCGCCCGTGCTCGACGGACTCGACCTGGTCGTGCGGCCGGGGGAGCACCTCGCCGTCGTCGGGCCGAGCGGCATCGGGAAGTCCACGCTGACCGCACTGCTCGCGGGGATGCTGTCACCCGGCGCGGGCGCGGTCCTCGTCGCCGGCGTCCCCGCACGGCGGGAACCCGGTGCCGCGGGACCCGACCCGCGACGGACCCTGCTGCCACAGCAGGCCTACGTGTTCACCGGCTCGGTACGGGACAACCTCACCCACCTCGCCGCCCGGCCGGGCCGCCCCGCCCCCGATGACGCCCAGGTGCTGCGCGCCGTCGGCATCCTTGGACTGGAAGGCCTGGTGGAGAGGCTGGGCGGCCTGGACGCCCGGGTGTCCCCCCGGCTGCTGTCCCAGGGCGAGGGCCAGCACCTCGCACTCGCCGCCGCCTACCTCTCGCCGGCCCCGCTGCTCCTGCTCGACGAGGCCACCTGCCACCTGGACCCCCGGACCGAGGAGCGTGCCGAACGGGCCCTCGCGGCCCGGCCCGGCACCCTCGTCGTCGTGGCCCACCGCATATCCTCCGCGGCCCGCGCCGACCGGGTCCTGGTCCTCGACGGGACGCGCGCCGTGTGCGGCACGCACGCGGACCTCCCGGCCGGATCACCCTTGTACCGCGATCTGGTGGGGGAGTGGGACCGGGCCGAGGACGGGTGAGGCGGCGCCGTGTCCGTCCTCGGCGGCCGTGGATCAGACCCAGCCCTCCCGCCGGGATATCCGGATCGCGTCGATGAGATTGCGTGCGCCGGTCTTGCGGGTGGCCGCGGCCATGTAGTTGCGCACCGTCCCGCTCGCCAGATGCAGTGCGCGGGCGATCTCGGCGATGGAATCACCCTCCGCGGCCCGGGCCAGCACGCTGAGTTCCCGGGGGCTCAGCGGTACGGGGTCGGCCTCCATGAAGGCGGAGGCCAGCGAGGCGTCGATGAAGCGTTGCCCCGCGGCCACCTTCTGGACCGCTCGTACGAGCCGTCCCGGCGAGCCGTCCTTGTCAACGTAGCCGAGGGCCTCGGCCCGGAAGGCCCGGTGCAGCGAACCGGGCGCGCCGGTCGACGCGAGCACCAGGACCGAGGACGGGGACGCGAGGACCCGGCGGTCCGCGCGTCCGCCGTCGGCCAGAACGGCCGTCGCCCCCGGACAGTCGAGGTCGACGACCGTCACGTCTGGTCGTAAGGACTCGGCCTGGCGTACGGCGGTCCGCCAGCCCGCAGATGTGACGTCGAAGGACCCTTCGGATCTGAGCAGGGCGGCCAGTGCCGACCGGACCAGGCTGACGCTGTGCAGAACGAGGACCTTGGTCATCGTGCGCTCTCCTCGGTAGACGAACCAACGGCACCACACGGGTGCCCCGGTGCCCGTCGATGGAACGTCACTGCGGGGGCGCGTGGGAGCGTACGGCCAGCTTGGCCGAGATACCCGAGTCTTCGTGCTCGCCTTTGGCGGGGAACCCCCTTGAAGACCGGGCGCGTCCCGAGCCGACGTGTGAGATCCGGGTCTCGGGGCAGTCGCCTGGCCGAGGCAACCGCAGAAGGAAGGGAGACACCCATGAACATGAACGTGTGGAGCTACCGCGAGACGTCGGGCCGTCTGGAGGCGATCGACCTGAGCGGGTTCAAGGTCGAGGCGGCCGACGGGAGCATCGGCAAGGTGAGCAAGCACTCCGACGAGGTCGGCTCCTCGTACATCGTGGTGGACACCGGGCCCTGGATCTTCGGTCGTGAGGTGCTCCTGCCGGCGGGCACGGTCACCCATGTCGACGTGGAGGGCGAGAAGATCCACGTAGACCGCACCAAGGACCAGATCAAGTCCGCTCCCGAGTTCCTCAGCGAGAAGCACATCGGGGACACGGACTACTACAGCCGGATCGGCGGCTACTACGGTGGCTTCATCGGCTGAGACGTCGTCCACAGTGGCGCCCGTCGGCGCGCACGCCCCTTGTAGGGTGGCGCCCACTGAACGGTCCAAGGGTGAGGAGCCGGTGGGGTGTTGGAACTCAGTGAGATGATCCGGGAACTGAGGGCGCAGTTGACCGCGGCAGCGGTACAAGGGGCCGGCGAGGCACTGCAGTTCGAGGTCGGTCCGATCGAGATCGAGGCGAACGTCGCCGTCACGAAGGAGGCGGGGGGCGGCGGCAAGGTGCGCTTCCTCGTCGTCGAGGGCGGCGCCGACGGCAAGTACGCGAAGTCGGAGACGCAGCGCATCACCGTCACCCTCCAGCCGACGACCCCGGGCCCGGGCGGCACCCGCACGGCCGCTCGGATCTCGGGGGCGGAGGCGGCGGGCGAGCGCTGAGACCGGGGTCGGACGATGGGGGGAATGGACATCGCCCGCGTCGCCGAGGTCATCGTCACGACTGCCTCGGGCAAGGCGCGCCGGGGCTCGGGCTACTTGGTGGCCGCGGGACGGGTACTGACGGCGGCGCACGTGGTCACGGAAGCGTCGGCCGTACGCGTGCGCTTCGATGCCGACCGGCTGGGGGAGCGGGTGCTCCACGCCGAGGTGACCTTCACCGACGACGCGATCGACGTCGCCGTCCTCTCCGTCGCAGCCGTCGCTCCCCTTCCCGAGGGGCCCGCCCGGTTCGGCCGCGTGGGCGAACACGACGCGGTGCTGCAGTGCAGCGCCGTGGGCTTCCCCGCATTCAAACTGCGGGAGGGGGAGGACGGATCGCGCTACCGGGACTCCGAGCACGTGCACGGCTCCTGCTCGGTCCTCTCCAACCGGCGCGAGGGCACCCTCGACCTGCGCGTCCCCGCCCCCGACGGAACCTGGGACGGCATGTCGGGCGCGGCGGTGTTCAGCGACGGACGCATCGTCGGCATCGTGGTGATCCACCACCTGACCGACGGCCCGGGCAGGCTGGCGGTCAGCCGTGCCGATCGCTGGGCCGAGCGTCTGCCGGCGGCCGAGCGGCACGCCCTCGAGGAGCTGCTGGGCACGGAACTCTCGCCGGGCCGGCTGCCGGACGTGCTGTCGGCGGCACGCTCCGTGCGAACACCCTTCATGGCGCCTCCCGTTCCCCGCCATTTCGTACCGCGGCACGCCCTCGGACGCACAGTCAAAGAGGCGCTGCTGCACCGACCGGTGTCGCTGTGCGGCGCGGGCGGCTTCGGCAAGACGACGCTCGCGGCATGGGCCTGCGGAGAGGAGGAGATCCGCGGGCGCTTTCCCGACGGCGTGCTGTGGGCCCGGCTCGGACCGTCGCCCACCGCCGAGCAGATCACGACGTCGCTGGCCGGGCTCGCCGCCGTGCTCACCGGCGGCGCACCCGTGATCCATGCCGATGTGCCCTCCGCCACCCAAGCGTTCCGGTCGGCGCTGGGGCAGCGGCAGGTGCTGCTCGTCGTGGACGACGTATGGGCGGAGGCGGATCTGCAGCCCTTCCGCGACGCGGGCACCCTGCTGATCACCACCCGCCGCAAGGCGCTGCTCGGCGACCAGGGCACCGAGATCCCCGTGGCGGCCATGGACGACGGCGAGGCGTTGGCCCTGCTCGGCCTGCCGGACGAAAGTCCCACCCTGGCACCGCTGTTGCTCCGTACCGGACACTGGCCGCTCGCCCTCGGCCTGCTCTCGGGACCGTTGCGCAGCCTGATCTCCGACCGTCATGCCAGGACCACCGCGGAAGCGGTCGCCGAGCTGTTGGGCGAGCTGGACCGCGAGGGCATCGTGGCACTGGACGACCTGTCCGACGTCGACATGGCGCGCGGGATCTCCCTCACGCTGGAGGTGAGTCTCGCGGACCTGCCGGCGGAGTCGCGGGGACGTTTCCTCCAGCTGGCGGCCTTCCCCGAGGGAGAGAAGATCCCCTACTGGCTGCTGCGCCGCCTCTGGGGAGTGAGCGAACTGCGCGCCCGCGCGGAGGGCGACCGTTTCCTGGACCGCTCCCTCGCCTCGGCGGCGCGGGACGGGGCGGGGGTGCGACTGCACGACGTCACCCGCGAGGCCCTGCGCCACCTGGACCCGGACCGACCGGGCGCCGTCAGCACCCGCCTGCTCGACACCCTGCGCCCGGTCGCGGGTTGGCACGAACTCGACGACCAGGAACGCGCGTTCCTGCCCACACTCGCCTTCCACCTCGTCCAATCCGGGGGTGTGGAGGAACTCGCCGCTCTGGTACGCGACATGCGCTTCCTCGTGGCTCGCCTGACGGACTCCGGTCCGGTGGCCCTCGAAGGCGATCTGGAGAGGTCCGAAGCCGCCCACGCCCGGGAACTGGCCCAACTGCTGGAGCGTGAGGGCCATCTGCTCACGGGCGGCTTGTCCGCCACCGACATCGCCCTGACCCTCGAGAGCCGCCTCGCGGGACGTCCTGAACTGCTGGCCGGGCTGAGTCACCTCGCCGAGGCGCGCCCTGCTCGCGGACTCACCCCGTTGCTCCCTCCGCCCGACCGTGGCGACGGCATGCTGCGGCGCTCGTTCTTCGCCCGCGACGGTGATGGCATGTGTCATGACATCGACTGGCATCCGCGGGGGGAACTGCTGGCCGTGGCCGGCGAAGGCCCCGCCGTCCGGTTCTTCGACGCTGCCGGCCGAGAACGTGGGAATCCGATCGAGATACCCGAGGAGTCGGTGAGCCGCGTCCGATGGAGCCCGGGCGGCACGCGGCTGGCACTCATCAGCCAACGCCTCGAACACGAACGGTACGTCAACACGCTTCGCGTCTACGATCCGGAGACGGGGACACAGGTCGACGCGCTTCCAAGCCCCGGGACGGCCTTCTGCTGGGCACCCGACTCCGACTGCCTCGCCGTGGTCTGCCGGGGCGATGCGGTGGACGGAGCGGGCTTGTGGGAGCCGGGCTCGGGCATGGCGCCGCGCGCCCTGCCAGGAGCGCCCGTGGACGCCGCAGGCGGCGGAACCCACGTCGCCGCCCTGGACTGGCACGCCGAGAACGGCCTGCTCGCCTGCACGACGGGCGACGCACTCAGTGCCACGGACGGGGGCGCACTCGTGCTGTGGGCCGACCCCCGTGGGTCGCAGCCGCCGACCGTCTGGCCCTACCGGGACTTCTGCCCCCGTGGCCAGAGAGTGGGGTGGCGGCCGAGCCCGAACAGCGTGGCCTGGCGCCCCGGCGGTCACAGCGCACGGGTGCAGGCACCCGACGTCATGGTGGTGGACCCGCGGGCGCGGCGGGTGCTGTGGCGGGCACCGGAGGGCAGCTGTCCCCGGTGGTCCCCTGACGGCCGCCGCCTGATGCTGGGCAGCAGCAACGGGCACGTGCCGGGTGGGCGGGAGCAGAACTCGTTCTCGCTGTGGCGAATGCCGGCGGACACCCACCTGGCACGGGGGGAAGAACCGGTGCGGGAAGGGGAGATCATGCTGGGGATCATGCGTTTGGATCCCGGGGGAGGGAGGTGGCGCCCGGACGGCGCCGCCATCGCCGGCACCACGGAGCGACGCGTGGTCAGGTTGTGGAGATCGGACCCGTCGGACCAGGCCCCTGATCGGAAGCGGCCGGTCCGCCTGAACGTGGTGACCTGGAACGGCAGCGGGACCAGACTGGCGGTGGGGGACAGGACCGGATCCCCCCAGTGGTGGATCGTGGATCCGGAACGTGCGCGTACCGCGTGGCAGAGCTGTGCACCGCATCCTTTCGCCAGAACGATTGCCGTGCGCAGGCGGCAGCGGTGGCGCAGTGTCGGCGACTCGCCGGTGCTGTTTGGACCCGACGGGGGCCGGTACACAGTGGACCGTGGTGGATCCGGTCCCCTGCGGGTGGTCGACCGGCACCGCGGCACCTCAACCGTGCTGGGAGCGGAAGAGGGGTGGTGGTGGCGGTCCGTCTCCTTCACTCCTGGCGGCGACCGGGTCGTCGCCCTTGGCGAGCACAAGGGGCTGGGGCGGGTCCTCACCGTCTGGCACCTGACCGGGCTCGCCGTCGAGCCTCCCGTGGCGCGGTGGCTTCCCTTGCGCAGTGGGTCCGGTGACCGCAGGGAGCCGTACGTCCACGTCATCCGGCAAATGGCCGTCAGCGATACCCATGTCGCGGTGATCGGTGGGCAGTTGATCGGCCTCTTTACTCTCGATGACTTGCGGAACCTGTGCTGGATCAGAACCAACGACACCCTCTGGGGCGGAGCTTTCGACCCCGCGGGCCGCCGCCTCGCCGTGGTCGGAGACGCAGGGCTCCACCTCTTCGCTGTGCAGGGCTGCGCATCCTGAGGAGTCCCCCCATGCTCCGGGGTGTGTTAAACATGAACTAATCAAAGGGGCATTTTGCAGCAGCTCAAGCTCGGAATCATGTCGCAGTCCCGTAAAGAGAACGAGCGTCGTCTGCCGATCCACCCGGCACACTTCGAAAACATCGATGCCGACCTTCAGGCCGGCATTTATCTGCAGACCGGTTACGGAGAGCGCTTCGGTGTCCCGGACCGGCAGCTTGCACCGTGGGTCGCCGGTTTCCGCTCACGCGAAGAGCTGATCGCAGAGTGTGACGTCATCCTCCTGGCCAAACCACTGCACGAAGATCTGGCCGACCTGCGGGACGGGCAAGTGCTGTGGGGGTGGCCGCACTGCGTACAGGACGAGAAGGTCACGCAGGCCGCCATCGACCGCAGGCTCACGGTGATCGCTTTCGAGGCGATGAACCACTGGACCCGGGACGGCGGATTCAGTCTGCACGTCTTCCACAAGAACAACGAGCTGGCCGGCTACTCGTCGGTGCTGCATGCCATGCAGCTGACCGGAGCGACCGGAGACTACGGACGTCGGCGGCGTGCGGTGGTCATCGGCTTCGGTGCCACCGCCCGCGGTGCGGTCACCGCGCTCAGCGCGCTGGGTGTTCACGACGTCGACGTGCTGACCGCTCGCGGCATCGCCGCCGTCAGCTCGCCGATCCACTCCGCGCGGATCGTGCACTTCGATCACGACGTGGCCGACGACACCCTCGACCCGCGGCGCAGCATCGTGGTCACCGACGACGGTCCGGAGCCGCTGGCCGACTTCCTCGCGGGGCACGACATCATCGTCAACTGCGTGCTCCAGGACACCGCGGCGCCGCTGATGTTCCTGATAGAGGAGGATGTGCCGAAGCTCGCGCCCGGCACGCTCGTCATCGACGTCTCCTGCGACGAGGGCATGGGTTTCGCGTGGGCCCGGCCCACCACCTTCGACGCTCCCATGTTCACCGTCGGCGACCACGTCAACTACTACGCCGTGGACCACAGCCCCTCCTACCTGTGGGATGCGGCCACCTGGGAGAACAGCGAGGCGCTGATCCCGTTCCTGCGGTCGGTCCTCGAAGGGCCGGCCGGCTGGGACGGCAACGGCACGATCCGCCGAGCGATCGAGATCCGCGGCGGCACCATCCAGAACCCCGCGGTCCTGGCCTTCCAGCACCGCGCCGAACAGTTCCCGCACGCGCTGCTCTGAACCGGCCGGGCGGATCTGGTCTCTGACCCGGGTCACTGGACCAGTTCGCTGGCCCGGTCATCCGGCTCAGGCGCAGGCTCCGGCGGTGATCTCCGCGCAGCGAGTGGCCACGGCGCCGAGCGTGCCCTCCGTACGCAGTAGCCCGCGCTGGACGCGCGCCCCGTTGCCGTGCTCCAGGAGGCGGGCGATGCCCTCCCGGACGCGTTCGGCGTCGCCGTGGTCGGCCAGGGCTTTGCGCACGTGGGCGTGGAGTGCCTCGACGGCCACGGCGGGCGAGGTCGCGCGCATCGTCCGAGGGTCGATGAGCGGGCCGTCCAGCCCGGACCGGCCGGCGCGCCAGGACGCCAGCCGCAGCAGGCTCGTACCGATCCTGGCCGGCGGCTGTCCCTCCCGCCAGGCGCGCGCGGCGGTCTCGACCAGTCCGCGCACCAGGGCCGCCAGGAGGACCGGGGTCGACGCCTCCAGGCAGACGTCCGCGACCCTGACCTCCACCGTCGGGTAGGCGGCGGACAGCCGGGCGTCGAAGTACATCATCCCCTTGTCGCGCAGCACGCCGGTGTCCAGCATGGCGCGCACCTGCTCGTGGTAGCGGTCGGCGGACCCGAAGAGGTCCGTCGGCCCGGCCGACGGCAGCCGGTTCCAGACCCGGCTGCGGTAGCTGGCGTACCCGCTGTCCTCACCCTGCCAGAACGGAGAGTTCGCGCTCATCGCGGTGAGTACGGGCAGCCAGGGGCGGATCCGGTCCAGGACGGCGACGCCCTCTTCGTCCGACTCGACCGACACGTGGACGTGGCAGCCGCAGGTCAGCTGCTCCTGCGCGGTCAGTCCGAACTGCTCGCCGACCCACTCGTACCGCTTGCCCGTGCTCAACGAGGGCCGGACCGGCAGAGGGGAGGTGCCGAGGGCCGCGACCAGTGCTCCGGCGGACGCGGCGTGCCGGGCGGCTTCCCCCCGCCAGCGGGTGATCTCCTTCAGGAGCTCGCCCAGGTCGGTCACCGGTTTGGTGGCGAACTCCAGCTGCTCCTCCTGGAGTTCCTTCTCAAAGGCGTGCCCCTGCGGTTCGTCGCCAGGCTGCCGGGCGACGGACCGGTCCGCAGCCGCCAGCACGGCCCCCGACAGGGCCAGCGGCTCTCCGCTGCGTGCGTCCACCAGTAAGAGCTCTTCCTCCACGCCTACGCTTCGCATGCCGCCGCCCGTCGATCCGCTGTTCACGTCGCCCCACGCCTGCCCCGCCCCGTCCCGACCATGCGGGCGCAGGCCAGGGCGGTCGGGGTGGCGCCTGCCACCCCTGCCGACCGGGTGCTTCCGGCTCTCCGCCCCTTCGCCCAGTACGGCAGATGGCGGACGGAACTTGTGGAGCGGCCGCGCGCTCAGCAGGCTTGCCCCCATGCTCTCTCCCGCTCCCGGACCGGTCCGCTCCCCTGGGGCAGCGGCCCGGCGGGCCCGTTCCCGCCGGGCGCTGATCGCCGGCTGCGTCGGCAACTTCATCGAGTGGTACGAGTTCGGCGTCTACGGCTACCTCGCCACCGTCATCGCGGCGCACTTCTTCACTCCCGAGGGCGGCAGCGCGGTGGAGGGGCTCGTCAAGACGTACGCCTCCTTCGCCCTCGCGTTCTTCTTCCGGCCCGTCGGTGCGGCGCTGTTCGGGCGGCTCGGTGACCGGATCGGCCGGCGGCCGACGCTCGTCCTGGTCATCTGCCTGATGACCGGCGCCACGACGCTCATCGGTGTGCTCCCGACGTACGCGACCATCGGCGCGGCCGCGCCGTGGCTGCTGACGCTGCTGCGGGCCGTGCAAGGGCTGTCGGCGGGCGGGGAGTTCGGCGGAGCGGTCTCCGTCATGACGGAGACCGCTCCGCCGGGCCGCCGGGGGCGGTACGGGGCGTGGCAGTCGTTCACGGTCTCGCTCGGCCTGCTCGCGGGCGCCGGTACGACGGCGGTCCTGGCGACCGTACTGACCCCCTCGGAGCTGAACGCCTGGGGCTGGCGGGTGCCCTTCCTGCTGACGCTGCCGCTCGGGCTCGCCGCACTGTGGCTGCGGGTGCGCCTGGACGAGACGCCCGCCTTCGTTTCGGCCGTCTCCCCGACGGGCGGACCGCCGCGGCGACCGCCCGCCGGGGAGACGGTGAGGGCCGTCGCGCTGGGCGCCGGGCGGGCCATGGGCTGGTCGGCGGCCGGGTACACCTTCCTGGTGGTCCTGCCCTCCTACCTCCAGAACACGCTGAACGCGACCTTCCAGCAGGCCCTCGTCGCGACCGTGCTGGCGAACCTGGGGTTCGCGGCGACCATCCTGCCCGCCGGCGCGATGAGCGACCGGCTCGGGCGGCGGACGGTGATGCTGGCCGGAGCGCTGCTCGTGGCCGTGCTCGCACTGCCGCTGCTGAACCTGGTCCAGAATCCGGGTGTGCCCGTGTACGCGAAGGGCGCCGCGCTCTGCGCCGCGGGGGCCGCCGTCGGGCTGATGGCCGGACCCGGTCCCGCGATGCTGTCCGAGATGTTCCCGACCACGGTGCGCTACACCGGGCTGGGGCTGGCGTACGCCCTCTCCAACGCCGTGTTCTCGGGATGCGCGGGGCTGATCATCACCAGGGCCGTCGCGTGGACCGGGGACGCCGACATCCCCGCCTACTACGCCGCGACCGCCTGCGCGGTCAGCGTCGCCGCGCTGCTGACCCTGCGCGGCGACGCCCACGAGCGGACGCTCCGGTGAGCGGCCCGCCGATGGGCAGCCCGCCGATGGCCATCCGCAGGGCGGGCGCCCTGCGCGTGGTGGGGTTGATGTCGGGCACCTCGCACGACGCCATCGACGCGGCCGCCGCGGACCTCGCCCTGGACGGTGACACGCTGGTGCTCACGCCGCTCGGCATGATCAGTACCGCGTACGAGGACGGTCTGCGGGCGGAGCTCGCCCGGGCACTGCCACCCGCCGCGACGGATCTGGCCACGGTGTGCAGGCTCGACACGCGCATCGGCCAGGCCTTCGCCGCAGCGGCCGTACGGGCCGACCGCGAACTGTGCGACGGCCGGAGCGATCTGACGGCCTCGCACGGGCAGACGGTCTACCACTGGGCCGAGTCCGGCCGGGTGTACGGCACGCTCCAGATCGGCGAGCCGGCCTGGATCGCCGAAGCCACGGGCCGGCCCGTCGTCGCGGGCTTCCGCACGCGGGACGTGGCCGCCGGGGGACAGGGCGCGCCCCTGGTGAGCGTCTTCGACGTCATGTGGCTGCGCGGGCGGCCGGGCGTCCCCGTGGCGCTGAACCTGGGCGGCATCGCCAACGTGACGGTGATCGCGGACGGGCCGGGCGGCACACCGCTGGCCTTCGACACCGGACCCGCCAACGCGCTGATCGACGCGGCGGTAAGGGAGCTCGCGGGCGGGGGCGACCCGGACGGGGGCGACCCGGGCGTGGCGCGGTCCATGGACGTGGACGGCGTGCTCGCCGCACGCGGAACCGTGCACCCGGGGCTGCTGCGCAAACTGCTGGACGAGCCGTACTACGCCCTGCCCGCACCGAAGACGACGGGCAAGGAACTCTTCCACCTGCCCTATCTGCGCGCGGCGCTGGACACCTGCGGGCCGCTGCCCGCCGAGGACGTCGTCGCCACCCTGACCCGGCTCACGGCACGGACCGTCGCCGACGCCGTCCGGCCCTTCGGGGCGACGGAGGTGATCGCGTCGGGCGGGGGCACCCGCAACCCGGTGCTGATGCGGTGGCTGCGGGAGGAACTGGGCGGGGGCGGCGGGGGCGGCGCGGGCGTACCGCTGCGGACGTCGGACGAGCTCGGACTGCCGTCCGGCACGAAGGAGGCGTACGCCTTCGCCGTCCTGGGCTGGCTCACCGCGCACGGTCTGCCCGCGACCCTCGCCTCCTGCACCGGCGCCCGGCACCCGAGCGTCCTCGGCTCGCTCACGCCCGGCGCGGCGGGCGTGAGCCTGCCCGCGCCGCTGACGACGGCGCCGGTCCGCCTGGTCGTCCGCGCCCCGCGCACGACCCGGTGAGCGCCGGGTGTCACGGCAGGGGCCTGGGCCGGAGGTCGAGATGGGCCCGGACCGTCGTTCCCCCGGGCCCGGTGTGCATGCGGACCAGCGTGGCGAAGTCGTTGACGAGGAGCAGTCCGCGGCCCCCGGGCCGGTCGACCGGGGGAGGAAGGCGGCCGGCGAGCGCATCGCGCAGCAGCCCGGGGTCGCGCACCTCGCAGACGAGCTGGTCGCCCTCGGCCCAGAGCCGCAGGGTCCCGCGACCGCCTCCGTGAACCACGCTGTTCGTCGTCAACTCGGCCACGATCAGCGAAAGGGTCGCACGGGCCTCCTCCGCCATGCCGAGCCGCGACGCGATCCGGGCGGCGAAGCGACGTGCGCCGTGCAGACGCCGGTCGTCGAAGTCGTAGGCCGCGGCGTCGGCGCCCCCCTCGTCGGTCAGCGGCTCGTTGCCGCGCGCGAGGGCGCGGGTGGGCGAGAAGTGATCGCTGACGCTCTCCCGGCCGTCCTCGATGAGTGCCGGATGGGTGACGCGCGCGTCGGCCAGGGTCTCCGCAGGGAGGCGGTCCGCGTCGTACGGGCACACGAGCGTCACGTCACGACCGTGGAACGCGGCGTTGATCAGTGCTTCGTGCTGGACGCACGCCGGATACTCCCGCGGTGCACGCCCCGGCCAGACCGGTTCACCGATGATGCGGACGCGGCCGGACCGGTGGGCATCGGCGAAGGCCAGGAGGACCTTGGGGAGGATCCGCCCCGGGTTGCGCCCCACGAGCGCCATGTCGAGGAAGCGCACACTGCGGTCCGGGTCCGGGTCCGGGTCCGGGTCCGGGTCCCGGTTACGGTCCGTATCCGTATCCGTATCCGGATCCGGAACGCCGAGGGCCCCCCTGAGAAGCCGGAGATTGCCGCTCGGCACCGCGACGGCCACGGGTTCTCCGGCCGCCGCGCCGGCCCGGATGAAGGGCACCAGCGTGGCGAGGTACTCGTCCTCGCCCCGGTAGAAGAACACCGGGTGCTCGAAGGACATCGCGGACCCCGTGCCGCTCATCGCGTCCTGTACGACCCGGCTGGTCATGGTGACCCCTTCCCGACTTCGGCTCTTTCGCTGTCCACGCGCCCATGGAGGCTGCTGCCCGGTCATCGCCGGGCCAAGCCCCCGGGTACCCTCCAGGCCGCCCCGGCCTACGAAGTGCCGGTGCCGGAGTCGTCGGCGACGCGGCCGTCAGCGACATCGCCGTCGGTCAGCATGCCCGTCCTCAGCTGCTCCGTGATCCGGTTCAGCAGCCGGGAGACGTGCATCTGGGAGAGGCCGAGCCGGTCGCCGATCTCGGACTGGGTGAGTTCCTCGCCGAAGCGCAGTGCCAGGATCCGGCGATCGCGGTCACTGAGGGTCGTCAGCAGGGGCTTGAGCGTTTCCAGGCATTCGATGCGGTCGTACGCCGCTTCCTCGGCGCCGAGCGAAGACGTCAGCGGCGACGCGCTGGTCTCCTCGCCGAGCGGTGCGTCGAGGGAGCCGGCGGTGTAGCCGTTGGCGGCCTGGAGTCCCTCGGCCAGCTCGGTGTCGGTGATTCCGAGGCGCTGGGCCAGCTCGTGATCGGACGGCCGGCGGCCCAGCCCCTGTTCGAGGGCGTCGTAGGCCTTGGCGATGTCGAGCCGGAGTTCCTGCAGACGCCTGGGGACCTTCACCGACCAGCTGGTGTCACGGAAGAACCGTTTGATCTCACCGGTGACGGTGGGGATCGCGAACGTGGCGAACTCGACCCCGCGCTCCACGTCGTACCGGTTGATGGCCTTGATCAGGCCGATCGTGCCGACCTGGATGATGTCCTCCAGGGGTTCCCTGCGCGCGCGGTAGCGACGGGCCGCGTACTTCACCAGGCTGAGGTTCAGCTCGACGAGGGTGTTGCGCACGTACGAGAACTCGGAGGTGCCCTCCTCCAGGGTGCCCAGCCGCCGGAAGAGCTCGACGGACAGGGTCCGGGCGTCCGTGGTGCTCACTCCGAGCAGGTCCTCGGGGAGGCCGAGGAGGTCCGGGAGGAGCCCGGTATGGAGGGGGTCCGCGGTGTCGCGGGCAATGGGTGACATGTGGAACCTCTGACGGATGGGGCCGCGGCCGGCAGGCGCGGCGGGGGACCGTCGTCGTCTTCCCGATGGCTATATACCCCCTCACGGGACGGGCTGACCCTTTCCCCCCGCAGGGATCGCGTCGGGGGCTCTCAGTACGAAGCCCCCGACGGCCCTCGTGTGATCCTCTGAAGATCGGCAGGTCCTTGGGTAGGTCTGCGCTGTCCGGGCAGTCGCCAGTCGTTCCGTCCAGCGACGCGATCCGCCCGGCCGGGGTCACCGCGTCCGACCCCGGAGGTGCGCGATGCTCGACACGGTCCTGACCGGCAGGGACGCTCCGGCGCGGCTGATCGCCCTGCCCGGTGTGTACCGGCCGCAGTCCGATACGCGGCTGCTGGCCGATGCCCTCTCCCGCGAGGAGCCGGGGCCCGCGACCGAGGTCCTGGAGATCGGCACCGGCACCGGCGCCCTCGCGCTGTGCGCGGCCGGCGCCGGTGCGCGGGTTACGGCGGTCGACGTCTCCTGGCCCGCCGTGATCGCGACCCGGCTCAACGCGCTGCGCCATCGGCTGCCGCTGAGCGTGCTCCACGGAGACTTCGCCACGCGTACGCGGGGCCGACGCTTCGACCTCGTACTCGCCAATCCGCCGTACGTGCCGTCCCCGCGGGCCCGTCCGCCCTCGTACGGCGCCGCCCGCGCATGGGACGCAGGTCCCGACGGACGCGCGATCATCGACCGGATCTGCGCGAGCGCCCCGGAGCTGCTGCGGCCGGGCGGGGTCCTGCTCATGGTGCACTCGGGCATGTGCGGGGCCGCGAGCACCGTGGACCACTTGAGGCGCGGAGGCCTGACCGTCGCCGTGGTGTCACGGGCCGTGGTCCCCTGGGGCCCGGTGCTGCGTTCCAGACGGGCCTGGCTGCTGAGCCGGGACCTGGCGGACGGGGACGAGCAGGAAGAGCTGGTGGTCATCCGTGCCCGGCGCCCCTGACGACCGCCCTGACGACCGCCCGGCCGACCGGGAGGGTCCCGCCCGCGGCGAACGCCGTGCGGCCCGCCGAGTGGCGGTGGATCCGCAGGGTCCGGTGCTGGTCGAGGGGCCCGTGGAGGTCGTCCTGGACGACGGGAGCGTCGTCCGGTCCGACCGCTTCACGGTCGCCGTGTGCACCTGCCGCCGCAGCCGCACCTACCCCTGGTGCGATACGAGCCACCGCCCCCGAGTACGCGCCGACGGACCCGACGGACCCGACGGACCCGACGGACCCGACGGACCCGACGGACCGGCCGGCTCCGACGGCCCACAGGACAGGAGCACCGGATGACGCCCACCGCCACCACCCCGAGGAGCGGCCCCACCCTGGTGGGGGGCCGGGGCGTACTGTCGGACGCCGTCCTGGAGGCGTTGACCACAGGGCGCCCTCCGACGCACCAGGCGGTCGCCGTCCTCGCGGCCGATCCGTGGGGCGAGGACCTCCAGCTCGCCCTCTACCTGCTCTACGAACTCCATTACCGGGGCTTCGAAGGGATCGGCGACGACCGGGAGTGGGACCCGGACCTGCTCCGCCTGCGGCAGGCGATGGAGACCCGGTTCCTGCACGCACTGCGCACCGAACTGGCGGACGCCCCCCGGTCGGTCGGGGAAGCCTTCGCACCGCTCCTCGTCGAGCCGGTCGACCTGACGGACAGCGTCAGCCACCTCCTCGAAACGCAGGGCGAACTCTGGCAGTTGCGCGAGTACGCGGCCCTGCGCTCCCTCTACCACCTCAAGGAGGCCGACCCGCACGTCTGGGTCGTGCCCCGGCTCACGGGACGGGCCAAGGCCGCCATGGTCGCGATCGAGTACGACGAGTTCGGTGCCGGGCGTGCGGCGGACATCCACGCGCAGCTCTTCGCCGAGCTCATGGACGACCTCGGTCTGGACCACACCTACGGCAGGTACCTGGACCACGCCCCGGCCCCGGTGCTCGCCACGGTCAACCTCATGTCGCTGTTCGGCCTGCACCGTGCCCTGCGCGGCGCCCTGGTGGGTCACTTCGCCTGTGTCGAGGTGACCTCCTCACCCGGCTCGCGGCGCATGGCCAAGGCCATGCGGCGATGCGGGGCGGGTCCGGCCGCGGAGCGCTTCTACGCGGAACACGTGGAGGCCGACGCGGTGCACGAGCAGGTCGTACGGCGCGAGGTGATCGGCGGACTCCTCGCCGACGAACCACACTTGGAGCCCGATGTGGCCTTCGGCTGCGCGGCCACGGTCCTGCTGGAGGACCGCCTCGGAGCACACCTGCGCGAAGCCTGGGAGAACGGGCGCTCCGCGCTGCGGACGCGGCTGTCAGCGGAACCGTGATGCGGATCGGGCCATCAGGCAGGGTGCCCCGGTGAGATGTCGGAGACATCGCTGAACCGGAGCAGCAGCGGCTCGTCGTGCTGCCCGGGCGGGCTCTGGTCCACGGGCTCGAGCAGGAAGCCGACGTGGTCCCCGTCGCCTTCCACGTGCCCCCGCACCCGGCCGACGAACCAGGCGGCGCAGTCCGCGAGGACCGGGGCTGCCCCTTCGCCGGGCCGCCAGGCCGCCCGCTCGAACTTGTCCACGTCGTCGCCGGTCCGCCCGCCGAACCAGTCTGCCGTGGGCCTCTGCTCGCGGCGCAGGACGTGGACCGCCACGTGTGAGGCGCGGCGTGCGACGCGATACGTCCGGTTGGAGGTGGAGATCCACACCATGAACCGGGGCGGGTCGATCGAGCACTGCGAGGCGAATCCCACCAGACAGCCGGCCCGTTCGCCATCGGCCGCCGCCGTCACGACGTACATCGGGTAATCGAGGACGTCGGTGAAACCGTCCAGTCCGGGTCCGGTCACGGAAAACTCCTCGAGTGAGTGGTGGAACGTCCGCCACAGAATTTCAGGGCCGATCGACAGCTAAGGACGAAATTCCCGGGTAGGCGCGATCCAGGCACCCAGACGGATCAACCGTTCCGTCGAATTCCCGACATGAGAACGAGGTCACCATGATTTTCGCCGGACTCATCCTCTTGCTCATCGGATTCCTGACCGGAATCTCCATTCTGTGGACTGTCGGAATCATTCTGCTCGTGGTGGGCGCGGTGCTCTGGATTCTCGGATCGGTCGGGCACGCGGTCGGCGGACGACGCCACTACTGGTAACCGGCGCGTCACGGCGGAAGGCCACGGAAGGGGATCACGAGGTTGTGGAAAGTGACGTCCGATCATGAATTCCATGGAGAAGGTGCGCCCCCCGCCCGCAGGGGCGGAAGCGGGTAGCGATTTCGCCCGGCTGTCCAAGAAGATCCAGGCAGCCGGGCTGATGGCCCGGCGCCCGGGCTATTACGCACTGCGCATCACCGCCGTGACGACCCTTTACGCCCTGGGGTGCACGGCGTTCGTGCTGATCGGGGACAGCTGGTGGACCCTGCTCACCGCCGGATTCCTGGCCGTCGTCTTCGGGCAGGTGGCCCTGCTGGCGCACGACGTCGCGCACCGGCAGGTCTTCCGACTGCGCAGGTGCAGTGAGCTGTCCGGGCGTCTCGCCGGGAACCTCGGCATCGGTATGGGCTACGGCTGGTGGCAGGACAAGCACAGCCGGCACCACGCCAACCCGAACCACGAGGACCTCGACCCCGATCTCGATCCGGACATCCTCGTCTGGACACAGGACCAGGCCCGGGCCGCGAAAGGGCTACCACGGCTCCTGGGGCGATCCCAGGCGTTCCTGTTCTTCCCCCTGCTCACGCTGGAAGGCTTCAACCTGCACATGTCCGGGATCCGGTCGCTGGCCGACGGTGCCCTGAAGAACCGGGCGTGGGAGGGCATCCTCCTCTTCACGCACATCGCGGTCTATCTCGGCGCCCTGTTCCTGGTGCTTCCGCCCGGCAAGGCGATCGCGTTCCTGGTGGTCCACCAGTGCCTCTTCGGCATCTACCTCGGATCCATCTTCGCCCCGAACCACAAGGGCATGCCGGTCCTGCGCGGCGCGGACCGGCCGGACTTCCTGCGCCGCCAGGTGCTGACCTCCCGCGACGTGCGGGGCGGCCGGTTCACCGACATCGTGCTCGGCGGCCTGAACTACCAGATCGAGCACCACCTCTTCCCGAGCATGCCCAGCCCGCACCTGCGCCGGGCCCAGGCCATCGTCCGCGGTCACTGCCAGGAACTCGGAGTGAGCTACCTGGAGACCAGCCTGCTCCACTCCTACCGGCAGACCCTCGCCAGCCTCCACCACGCCGGCGCCCCCCTCCGGCAGCCTCGCGCGAGCAGCCTCGCCTGACGCGCCGGCACGATCGTGGCGATGACCCTGGGAATCGACGCACCCACCCTGGCCGGGTCCCCGTACTGGATCCACCCGGCGCTCACCGAGCTGGTGGAGAAGCCCTCCTCGACCTCGGCCTCGGCCCCGCCCCGCCCCGCCCTCCGGCCCGAGGGCGGGGCGGGGCGGGGCCGAGGCCGAGGTCGCCGCTCAGGTGTCGAGCAGCCGGTTGACCAGCGAGCGGTAGGCCCGCAGGGCCTGCCGCAGGTCCTCGGTGGCCACCTGCTCACCGCGGTCCCATTGCTTCTCCAACCCGCTCCGGTGTTCGGAAAGGGTGCCGGCGAACGTCTGCATGACCTCCGCCACCAGGGTGTCCGCCGATCGGACCGCCTCCTGCGGATCGTCCACGAACCGTCCCTGGATCTCGCCCCACCGCGCGCGATAGCGCTCGGCCTCGGCGGTTCCCAGCAGCGGTTCGTCCTCGTTCCCGGCTGCGCGTACGGGCTCCGCCGTGCCGGGTTCCGGTACGTCCGTGGCCTCGCCGGGGAAGAGCGGCGCGTCCCTGTCACCGGGCGGCGCGGGGCGTGCGAGGTCCTCCGTGGTCAGGACGGGCTCCCGTTCCCGTGCCGCCGTGTCGTCGTGGTTCTGCATGTCATCGGCTCCTTTGGTCGGCGAGGAGCTCCTCGAACAGCGTGCGGTAGTGGACCATCGCCCCGCGCAGCTCCTCCGTCGTCGCCTGTCCCGCATCGCTCCGCACCTTCGCCGCGTGCGCGGCCCGGTACTCCTCCAGCGTGCGTCCGTGTTCCACCGAGAGATCGCGCACCTGGTCCTCGTACCCCTCGGTGGGATAGCCGAGCTCACCCATCAGCCGGGTCACCAGCTCGTCGGCCCCTGCCACGGATCCCTCGGGCCGGTCCACGAACTGCTGTTGCACACCGGTCCATTCGTCCGCGTACTGGTGCCGGCGGTCGGGGGAGAGCTCCTTGATGTCGAGTCGGTCGTGCCGCTCCTCACGGGCACGCAGGTCCCGCTCGGCGGAGCGCTTGTCGCCCTGCTCCTCGACGGCGCGGTGGTACTCCGGCCCGAACCGTTCGCGCAGGTGGCGTCGTCGGGCCAGCGTCCACAGCAGTGCCGTGAGCGCGAGCACGACGACCGCCGCCACGACGATGACGGCTATCAGTGCATTGTTTGACATCTTCTGCCTCCGTCCGGGGGCTCATCGTGTCTGTCGACGCGGCTGCCCTGCCGGGTGGCGGGCAAACCCGAACGGGTGGGGTGAGGGGGGCCGGGGTTTGAACCGACCGCCATCGAGCAGGCGCCTTGCGCATCGAAACCGACAGCAGATCCGAGCAGGAGGGACGTGGCATGGCCGCGGACAAGCAGGAGACCCAGGACGTCGTCGCCTTGATCCTCAAGGACCACCGCAGGATGGAGGACCTCTTCCGCCGGATGCGCAGCGTGGAGGCGGACCGGGCGGGCGCCCTCGCGCAGTTCTCCGCACTCCTCGTCGCGCACGGCGAGGCCGAGGAGGCCGAGGTGTACGGCGCGCTGAAGAGGTTCAAGGACGTGGACAACGAGGAGGTCGAGCACGGGACGAAGGAGCACGCCGAGGGCAACGAGGCGCTGCTCGCCCTGCTGGAGGTGGCCGAGGTGGGTTCGGACGCGTGGGACGCGCGCCTGGAGGACCTGGTCAAGGCGGTGACCCACCACCTCGACGAGGAGGAGCGGACCATCCTCAACGACGCCAGGGAGAACGTCCCGGACGAGCGGCGCGCCGAGCTCGGGGCGGCGTTCCTCAAGGAGCGTGAGCGGCAGCTCGCCGCGGACTGCGGCAGCGTCGAGCACGTGCGTGCGCTCGTACGGGGATGACGCGGACCGTCCGCCGGCAAGGGGGGTGATCATGGCGCGGAGGGGTAGCCGCAGGGGGTGATCACGGTTGGCGTCGAAGAAGAGTACTTGCTGGTGGATCCGACGACCGGGCTGCCCGCACCTCTCGTCGAGGACGTACGCCGTACGGCCGGCCTGGGACCGCTCACCGAGCGGGGCGAGGTCCAGGACGAGCTGCTCCAGTCCCAGATCGAGGTGGCCACTCCCGTGTGCTCGAGCCTGGAGGAGGTGGGGGGCCACCTCCTGCGGCTGCGCCACGCGGTCGCTGCCGCCGCCGAGGAGAACGGCTGCAGGATCGCCGCCACCGGCGCGGCGCCACTGCGGGGGCCCCTGCCCGTGCCCGTGACCCGGACGCAACGCTACCTGCGGATGGAGGGGCAGGCACGGCAACTCGTCGACGAGCAGCTGATCTGCGGGATGCACGTCCACGTGTGCGTACCCGATGCCGCCACCGGTGTCGCCGTGATGAACCGGATCCGCGGCTGGCTGCCGACACTGCTGGCCATGTCCGCCAACTCTCCTCTGTGGGACGGGCGGGACACCGGGTTCGCCAGCTGGCGCACCATCGTCTTCGGCCGCTGGCCGGTGAGCGGGCCGCCGCCGGTCTTCGACGGCCCCGCCGACTACGAGCGGCGGCTCGAGGCCCTGCTGTCGACCGGGGTGATCGCCGACCGTGGCCAGGTGTACTGGCAGGCCCGGCTGTCCGACCGCTACCCGACCATCGAGGTGCGCTGCCTGGACGTGCAGCTCCGCGCCGACGACGCGGTCATGTTCGCCGGCATCGTCCGCGCGCTGGTCGCCACGGCGATCGCGGAGGAGAAGGCGGGCGTACCCCTGGCCGTGAGCGCGCCGGAGCTGGTGCAGGCCGGGAACTGGCATGCGGCCCGGCACGGCTTGAACGGCACCCTGGTGGATCCCTTCGGCATCTCGCAGAGCAGCGGTGACGTGCTGTGTTCGCTCGTACGGCACATCGCGCCGGCCCTGGAGGAAGCGGGTGACGTCCGCGAGGTCACCGCCCTCGTCCACCGGCTCCTGCGGGAAGGTACGCCAGCCGACCGCCAGCGCCGGGCCCTGGCCGACGGCGGGATACCCGGCCTGGTGGGCCTGCTCACGGGCGCGACCACCTCCGGTTGAGGGCCCGGTGGCCGGCGTGGCACCCCGTACGCCGCCCCCGTGTCCCCTCCACGATCGGCACCATCGTTCCGGCAGGGGGAGGATGAAACGGAAGGACTCATTGCGACTGCCCCGCGCCGGCACCGGCGCAGAGGGGAGAGGGTGATGGGACAGACGGATCCGGTGACGGACGTGCCGGGAGACGAGGTGCGGCGGGCGTTCGAGCTGGTGTTCCCCGGGGTGGCCGAGGGCGACCGGGACGTCGTGCGGGTGACCGCCACGGACCGTACGGGGCCGGGAGGCCACCCGGTCTACGAGGACGCCACGGGCATCATCCAGGCGGAGATCAGCGACCGGTCGGAAGTGCGCGTGCTGGCCACCGGGGCCGGTCAGGACCCGGCTCACGGGGTCACGGCCCGGCCCTTGTCCGGGTGATCCGTCAGCTGGCCGGCGTCCGCATCCCGCCCGGGAAGGACCACGGCCGGTCGTTCGGTCCGGGACCGGGGTTCAGGGGCCGGGGTTCAGAGGGCGGGGACGCGCACCGCGAACAGGACGGTGTCGTCCTGGGCCTCCCGAGGCCCGATGGTGTCCAGGAGCGAGCGCAGCAACGCGTGCAGCCGGATCCCAGGCGGGGCCGTGGCGAGCTCTC
This sequence comes from Streptomyces stoeckheimensis, assembly GCF_045822005.1. NCBI lineage: Bacteria > Bacillati > Actinomycetota > Actinomycetes > Kitasatosporales > Streptomycetaceae > Streptomyces > Streptomyces stoeckheimensis. The sequence goes on from NZ_CP169550.1 coordinate 8,359,616, forward strand.
GGATGAGCCGTTCGACGTTCTCGTCGATGTCCGTGCCCCGTTCCTCGACCAGCCCGTCGGTGTACAGCAGCAGCGTGCTGCCGGGGGGAAGCGAACGGGTTCCGCAGGTGCGGGGCCCGGGCGGCAGGGCGTGGTGCAGCAGGACGTCGTGCTCGGCGAGGCTTTCCACGCTGCCGTCCGGGGTGAGCAGGAGCGGGGCGGGATGGCCGGCGTTGCTCCACTTCAGGTGCCAGTGACCGTCTGCCACCGGACGAACGTGGGCGTGCACGGCGGTGCCGCTGGCCGGCAGGTTCAGGCGCCGACAGGCCCGCTCGAGGGCGCCGAGGGCCTGTTCCGGCCCCTGGCCGGGGTGGTCGTGGTCCGCCTGGCGCAGCATGCTGCGGACCTGTCCCATGAGGGCGGCGGCCCGCATGTCGTGTCCGGTGATGTCGCCGACCGTGAGGGCCAGCGCCCCCGTGGCGCCACTGCCCGGTACGCGGGGCAAGGGGTAGGCGTCGTACCAGTCTCCGCCGACCATGTCGTCCCGTGCGGCGGGCCGGTACAAGGCGGCCAGTTCCAGACCGGGTGCGTCGGGGAGGTCGGTGAGCATGGCCCGCTGGAGCTGGCTGGCCGCTGTGACGCGGTCATCCAGGTGGAGTGCGCGTTCGACCGCCTGGGCGGTGTAACCGGCGAGGGTGGTCAGCACCGCCCGTTCGTCCAGGCCGATCTCGTGCGGGGCGTCCCACCCCAGGACGAGGGCGCCGAGTGTGCCGTGCGTACCGCGCAGGGGCAGGCAGGCGGCGGTGTGGAGGTGCAGGGTGTCGAATCCCGGGCTCGCCGCGGTGCCGGAGACGGCGTCGGTAGCCGCATGCGGCCCGGCGACCACGACCATCCGGTTCTCGCGCACCGCTCGCGAGACCGGCCAGTGCGAGCCGAGGGCGAACCGCTCGAGAACGCCTCCGGGGGGCGCGTCACCGTCGACGGGACTCGGCACGCGGTGGAGCATTCCCTGCCGCACCAGGAGCAGGTCGACCCGGGCGGGCTTGAGGTCACCGCTGACCAGGTCTCCGACCCGTTGGCGTACGTCGTCCAGGCCGCGGGTGTCGGCGAGGTCCTCGGAGGCCCGTAGGAGCAGCTCCGAACGGTTGAGCAGCTCGTGCACCCGGGAGGCCTCCCCTTCGGCCGCGACGGCCGCGTCCTCGGCCGCTTCGCGGGCCTGACGCCCGATCTCGGAGCGCACCCGCATCCGGGCCTGGGCGCTGCACGCGGCGGCCAGGTCCGAGAGGTCCTGTACCTCGTCCTCGCTCCAGATCCGGACGGCGGGGTCCACGACGGCGAGGACGCCGAGGACCTCGCCGGAACTCCCGACCAGGGGGACACCGGCGAACGAGAAGGCCGCGGTGCCGTCACCGGCCCGCGACAGGAACCGGGGTCGCCCGTCCTCCGCGACGCGGCGGCAGCACTCCAGTACTGCCTGGTCGGGTCTCGATTCGGGCGGCCAGCACTCGGGGAGCGCGCCGGCGGCCTCACCGGCCGGCTCCAGGCATACGAGTCCCACGGGGACCGCGAGGACGCGGGTGGCGAGCCGGGCGAACCGATTCAACCGTCTTCCTCCCCACGCGTCCCGAGACCTGCATCCGCACGTCAGGGCCTCATCCTAGGCCGTGCGGACGAGGCCGAGGGGTGCCGTTCAGGCCGATCCCGGCCGGCAGTGCGGGCTTGGCCGGACCGGCTCTCGCCTCACTGCCCGGGCTCCACCGGAGGTGCCCGGTGCAGCAGCTCGTCGTGGAGGAGCCGGCCGAGGAGCGCACCCCCGAACACGACCACGCCGATGCCGACGAGCCAGGTCTGGATGACGAGGACGGTTCCGAAGGGGCCGTAGGTGACGGCGCTGGAGGCGATCAGAGGCGAGAAGACGAGCCGGGAGAAGATCCGCAGCCCGAGCAGCCCGAGCATGGTGGCCACCGCCCCGGGGAGCAGGGCGGTCCACATGACCCGGCCGCCGAGCAGCAGACGCTGGGACCACCAGAAGAAGAGGGTTCCGATCGCCACCGTGACGAAGCCGCGGGCCGGGGACTCCCGCCAGGGCGGGGCGATCGCCGAGAGGAAGAGCACCCCCACCAGCGCGCCGAGCCACAGCACGTGACGCCACCGGGCCCACCAGCGGGCCGGAGGCAGGTCCCAGACCCGTTCGTAGCCGCTCTGCAGCATGGTGCCGAAGGACAGCCCGAACACGGCGAGCAGCGCGAGGCCGAAGGCCGTCGTGGTCCGCCAGGCCTGGCCGGGCAGGGCGAAGAGCCGCTCGATCTCGGCCCTGGCGGCCGGTGATACGCCGAGCCCGTCCGCCAGCCACTGCGCGAACCCCTGTCCGCCGCGGGTGTCCGCCGCGGACACGACGATGAGCAGGGGTACCAGGGTCAGGAACCCGAGCGCCGCGAACCCGAGGGAGCGTTGCCACAGGTCGACGTTCCGGACGTGCACCCAGCGGCGTCCGGCCCGCGCGCGGCGGTGCGCACTGCGCATCCGTCCCCAGGGCGACAGCCGACGGGTCCCATCGGACCCGTTCATCTCACCGGCCTACCCCGGGTCCGCCGCCACCGCTGCCCGACCGGCCCCGAGGCGTCCGCGAGGGGGCCTCGGCGGCGGGTCCGGTGACCGGCACGGGTGGGCCGGGGGTGAGTGATGGGCATGGCTGCTCCAGGTGCTGCTTTCACGGTAGAACCCTCCCGACCGGGAATCCACCGCAGCTACCCCCTCGGCACGGGCAAAGCCGTCTGGGCGGAGATCGAAGCCCGTTCCGCGTTGAAACGGGCGCCCGTGAGCAGCGCCAGGTTGGCAAACCAGAGCCAGACGAGGAAGACGACGCTGCCGGCCAGCGGGCCGTAGAGCCTGCCGTAGGTGTTGAGCTCCGTGTACAGGGTGAAGAGCCCCGAGGCGGCCAGCCAGAGCAGGGCCGCCAGTACGCCGCCGGGCAGGCCCCGGCGGGTGCCCCGGCTCTGGGCCGGGCCGGTGCGGAAGAGGATCAGTACCAGGAGGACGACGACCACCAGCAGCACGGGCCAGCGCAGCAGCGCGATCCCTTCGGGTCCTGCCCCACCGGCGGCCCGGGCGGCGCGGCGGGCCAGTGGTCCGGACACGACCAGCCCCAGGGCGCCGACGACGAGCAGGACCAGCAGCACCACGGCGTTGACGCCCAGCATGTGGGCCGCGCGAAGCGGTGGCCGCGTGTCGGGTACCCCGTGCATCGTGTGCAGGGCGCGCCGGAACACCGCCAGGTAACTGCACGCCGACCACAGCGCACTGAGCACCCCGCTGATCAACAGGGCCCACATCGAGGACTGTTCGGCCGCGAGCCCGTCGAGCGCGTCGCTCAGGACCTGCGCCGATTGAGGGGGTGCGTAGGAGGTGAGCCCGCCGATGAGCCGGACCCGCGTCGCCTCGCCGAGCAGCCCCACGAGGGAGACGGCGATGACGAGCGCGGGCAGCAGCGCCAGCACGGCGTAGTAGGTGAGGGAGGCCGCGTGGTCGGCCAGGTTGTCGGTCCAGACGTGGACGGCCGTACGCCGCAGCTCGGCCCGGGTGCGCGCCGCGAGGGACATGACGCGCGGACGGCCTCGACGTGCTGCTGCGCGGGGGATGTGGGTCATGCCGGGCGCGTGCCCGGCGGAGCCCCGCGCATGCGCCCGCGAGGTCCCGCGCGGGCGCACCCGATCCCTAGGCGCCGGTCGTGCCGTCGAGCATCTCGCGCAGGATGTCCAGGTGGCCGTTGTGGCGGGCCGTCTCCTCGGTGAGGTGGAGGAGGATCCAGCGCAGGTCGACGTGGAGGCCGTCGCGGACGGCTCGTTCGGCCCGCTGGTCAAGGGCTGCCGAGGCGGCCAGCTCGCGGTAGCGGGCGCTCTGTTCGGCGTACTCGTCGAGGAGCTGCGCGAGCGGGAAGTCTACGGCGATGCGCATCTCGCGGTCTGGGTCCTCGTCGGTCCAGGGGCCGTGGTCCTCCTCGCCGAGGAAGACCACCTGGAACCAGTAGTACTCGACCCAGCGCAGATGGTTGATCACTCCGCTCAGGGTCATCAGCGGTGAGCCCGGCAGGAGCGCCTTGCGGGCGTTCTCGGCGGAGACGCCTGCGCACTTGGCGCGGGCGCCGGCACGCGTGTAGTCGAGGAACGTGGTGAGCTGGGTGCGCTCGTCCCACGCGGGAGGTGTGTCGTCGATTCTGGTCATCCCGCGCATCGTCCTTGATCGGCGCGTTGGGTGTCGAGGCATTTTCCGCCGGATCCGCACCGCTCCTTCCGGCTCGGTTCCGGCTCGGTTCCGGCTCGGTTCCGGATCGGCCCCCCGGTCAATCCTCGCCGGGGACGGCGGCGAACACCGGGGCGCCGACGGCCCGGGCCAGGCGGTATCGCCGGAGCGCCCGGTCGAAGCGGGCGCGGCTGCCCGGCAGGACTCCGCGGAGGTCGGCGATCAGCGCGCCGTCCGGCACGCGGGCGGCGAGGCGGGCGACCACCGGGTCCGGGCTGTCGCGGAGTTCGGCCGCGGGGTGCAGGGGCAGTTCGGGGCCGTCCAGCTGGAGGAGGTCCCAGAAATCGTCGGCGTACGGCTGGACGCCCTCCTCGAAGCCGGTCTCCTCGACCAGTTCCTCCGCCGTGCCGATGATCCGGTCGAGCCAGTGGGGCAGCGAGTCGGCCTCGACGTGGAGGCCGCCCTCGCGGTACTGCATCAGGACCTGGCCCCACCGGCCGTCGGCCTCGATGTCGACCCAGGTGACGCCGCCGCCTCCGTCGTCGGTGACCAGCCAGTGGGGGTGCGGCAGGCCGTGGTCGCCGGCCTGGCGGGGGTGACCGGTCAGCGTGAACTCCACCGGCGGCACGGCGAACCCGCCGATTCGGCCCAGTAGTTCGCGTGCCTCGGCCGGTACCGGCACGGGCCAGCGGTCGAAGTCGGCGGCCGTGGCGCCGGGTTGTACCGCGAGGTCGAACGGGACGCGGGCGGCCAGCTCGTACAGCCGCTCGAGGAGGTTGTCACCGGAGATCACCCGGCCACGTTATCGGAGCGGCTCCCGGCAGCAGGAGGCGGTGTGCGCCCGGCCCGTGCGCCGCGCCCGGGTGGTCCCGCGCCGTGCGCCGGTGAGGCTTCACCCGGTCGGGTCTAGCGGGGGCGGGTGGCTGCCGCGAATGGCCCAGCATCGGGACAGCGGACAGGCCGTACATCGGATGAGATGCCTAACGTCGCTTCCAGACACATCGGTGCGCCCAGCTTGTGGAGGTGTCATGTCCGGTCGAGGCCGCCTGCTCGCGGGCGTCTGCGCGACTACGGTCGCCGTCGGCCTGCTCCTGACCGGGGGCGCCCGGGGCACCCTGACCACGCCGCTGCGGCAGGACTCCGGCAGGAAGGCCGGCAGCGAGATCGCGGTGGGTGCCTACCTGCACTACGGATCGCCCGGCGTCGAGCGGATGAAGGGGCTCTCGCGCTGGCTCGGGGGTACCGAGCTGCGCGTCGGGCACACCTATCTGCCGGGCGACACCTGGGCGAACATCGAGGGGGCGCCCGATTCCCTGCGCACCTGGGCGCGGTGGCGCCATGCGAAGGCCGACCGGCTGTTCGTCCTGAACGTGCCCATGCAGGAGCGCAACGAGGCCCGTCTCCCCGACGCCCGAGTCGCCGAGCTGATCCGCACCGGCGCGCGGGGCACGTACGACCACCACTTCCGGCGGCTGGCCCAGCGTCTGGTCGACCTCGAGGTGCGGGACACGGTGATCGTGCTCGGCTGGGAGATGAACGGCTTCGACTACACCCACCGGTGCCGGCCCGACCCCGAGAACTGGAAGAAGTACTGGCGGCGCATCGTGGCCGCCATGCGTTCCGTGGAGGGGCAGGACTTCCGTTTCGACTTCGCCCCCAACCGCGGTGGCGACGCGATCGCGTGGACCCGGTGCTACCCGGGTGACGACGTGGTCGATGTCGTCGGGATGGACTCGTACGACCAGGAGCCCGGCCGGACCTTCGACGAGCAGGTAGTCCAGCCCTATGGACTGCAACACCAGGTCGATTTCGCCAGGGCCCACGGCAAGGAGACCTCGTACCCCGAGTGGGGGCTGTTCCGGCACGGCGACAACCCCGAGTACATGCGGCGCATGTTGGCATGGATCGAGGAGCACAGGCCGCTCTACCACAGCATCACGGACTTCTGCCCGCACGGCGTGTGGCAGTGCGGACAGAATCCGCGCTCCTCGCGGGTGTTCCGGGACTTCTTCTCCAGCGGCGGGCCGGAGGGGGCCCGGCCGCGTTCCTGACGGCCGGCCCCCTCCTCGCCCGGTCAGGGTTTCCGGTCGCCCGGGGTGCAGGAGGAGCGCGGCGTTGCCGTGTCCTGCTCGCTGAGGTGGGTGTCCATGGCGGAGTTCAGGTCGGCCATGAACGAGTCGAACTGCTCCAGGAGCTGTGGCGGGTAGTGCGCCATCACGGTGTCGAGGCGGTGGGCGAGCGGGCCGAAGAACTCGTCGGCTCGTTCCTGGATGTGCCCGCCACTGCGCAGGGTGACGACGCGCCGGTCGGAGTGTTCGCGGACGCGGGTGATGTGCCCCGCCGCCTCGAGACGGTTCAGGAGCGCGGTGGTGGCCCCCGTGGAGGGCTGCTGCAGGGCGCCGCCGGGGCGATGCTCCTGCCCCAGGGGCTCGGCCTGCTGCGGGAGAACTTCTCCGGTCGCGAGCTCACGAAGGTCTTCGGGATCTTCGGCCCCGTACTGGGGCTCGGCGGCATCATCGGCCCGGTCCTCGGCGGCTTCCTCATCGAGGGCGACTTCTTCGGCCTCGGCTGGCGGTCGGTGTTCCTGGTCAACCTCCCCATCGGCGTCGCGGCCCTGATCGTCGCCGCGAAGTGCGTGCCGAAGAAGCCCGGCGACCGGACGGTGGGCATCGACGTGGTGGGTGCGGCGCTGATCGTGATGGCCTGCACGTTCCTCGTCCTGCCGCTGAACCAGGGGCAGGAGGACGGCTGGCCGCTGCGGACCTGGCTGTCCATGGCCGCCTCGGTCATCGCATTCGCCCTCTTCGCGGTGCGGCAGCGCCGTACGGCCGCGGCGGGCCGTGCGCCGCGGGTCACCCCGGGCCTGCTGCGCAAGCCCGCCTTCACCGTCGGGCTCGGCGCCATCGCCCTGTTCTTCGCCGGGCTCGTCGGCACGCAACTCGTGCTGACCCTCTACCTCCAGATCGGCCGGCACTTCACCGCCGGCGACGCGGGACTCGGCAACCTGCCGCTCGCGGTGGGCACGGCCATCGGCGGTGCGGTCAGCGGCGCCGTCCTCGCCGACAGGATCGGCCGCAAGGTCCGCCAGATCGGCCCGCTCGTCCAGCTTGCCGGCGCGGCCCTGCTCTGGTTCGAACTCGACGCCCTGACCGCGGACTCCTTCTCGATCTGGGACATCGCCCCGGGCGTGGCCGTCTCGGGCATCGGCGTGGCCGTGTTCGGCTCGGTGTTCTTCGACCGGGCCGGGGCCGGCGAGTTCACCGGCGGCTTCCACCGCGCCCTCGTCGTCCAGGCCTGCCTGCTGGTCGCGTTCTTCGCCGTCACCTTCCTGCTGCCCCGGCAAGGGCGCCCCGAGGACGCGCACCACGGCGTCGCCACGGATACCCCGCAGGTCGCCGTGTGACCCCTGGCCGGAGGCTGCCGGCACCAGGACGGCAGCCTCCGGCCGGCCTGGCGCCCGCAGCCCCGCCGCTCAGCCCTCGGGGCGGAGCAGGCCGCGCTCGTACGCCTTCACCAGGTGCTTGCGGTACCTGGTACACCGAGCCGTCGACCGTGATCGGGACGAGCTGCGGGGTGGTGGCCTTCCACTGCGCGCGGAGACCTACCGGCTGCTGCCGTAGGGGAGCAGGGCCATCTCGCGGGCGTTCTTGATCGCGGCGGCGAGCCGTCGCTGCTGCTGCGCCGTGACCCGGGTGACGCGGCGGCTGCGGATCTTGCCGCGGTCGGAGATGAACTTCCGCAGCAGTTCGGTGTCCTTGTAGTCGATGTACGTGATCTTTGCCGCGTCCAGGGGGTTGGGACGGGACTTCAGCGGCTTGTGGGGGGCTTGGCGACGGGCCATGAGGGCTCCTTGAGCGGTGTGGGCGATGGGGGGGCTGGTCGGCGGGGCGTCAGGAGACGGGGTCGAGGAGCGAGTCGAAGGCGGCCGGCAGTCTCCGCCACTCCTCGCGCCCCGAGGCGTACTCGGCGTCCGTGAGCAGGCAGGACTCCAGCAGTCGCTCCAGCCCGTCGCGGTCGAGGCCGGGTGAGGTGAAGACGAGGTGCTGGCAGCAGTCGCCGTGCTCCGGATGCCAGTCGAGCGAGGCGGCCGCCCTGCGCATCGGCGGCACCATCTCCCAGGCGGCGTCCGGGAGGGAGGCCAGCCAGGGCCCGGCGTTCTCCACGCACAGGGCGCCGCCCGCGGCGTCCCAGGCCAGCAGGGTGTCGGGGCGGTCGGCGAGCCAGAACCGGCCGCGGCTGCGGGCGGCGGCGCAGCAGAGGTCCTCCAGGGCCTCGTAGAGCCGCTCGGGGTGGAAGGGGCGGCTGCGGTGCCAGACGAAGGTGGTGACTCCCGCGTCCTCCGCGTCCTGTGGCAGCAGGGCGCAGGCCGGGTGCTGGGCGGCCGCCGCCGTCTCCACGTCGAAGCCGGCGAAGGCCGCCCGGGCCAGTTCCCCGGATCCGGCGGGCACCCGGCGGGCGGTCGGATGGAGTTGGGCCAGGAGGGCGAGGTCCTCGGCGTCGGCATCCTTGCTGTCCACGAGGGCCAGCACGGGGGAGTACTCCAGCTGCCGGGCCCAGGTGTCCCCGACCGTGCGCCGGTCCGAGGCGGCCGCCGCGAGGCCCACGTCCGCCAGGTCGTCGCCGTTGACGAGATAGGGCAGGACGAGCGCGGGGTCCACCGCGGTGATCACGCTGGTGAGATCGAGCACGTCGGCGCCGTGCTCGGCGACGACCTCGGCCATCGCCTTGGGCTCGACGGAGTCCCACAGCTCGACGACGGCCAGGCGCGTCATTCCGCTGCCGGCCAGCCGTTCGAGCTCGGGGACCAGGTCCTCGCGGAGCGCGCAGCAGGCGCAGTCGTTGAAGAGCGGCGCCTCGCCCCGGGACAGTTCACCCGAAGCGTCGCGCACGATGCGCAGCACGGTGCCGGCGGGGGCGGTGGCCAGGTCGTGGTGGAGCGCGACGCTGCCGGGAACGGACCGGAGCAGCCGGTCCACGACTTCCTTGCGGGCGTCGGAGTGCAGCCCGCCGACGATGACGACGGGCAGTCTCACTTGCCGCCCCCGTAGCGGCGCTCGAAGCGCTCGACGCGGCCGGCGGTGTCCAAGACGCGGGCGGTGCCGGTGTAGAAGGGGTGGCTCTGCGAGGAGATCTCGACGTCGATGACGGGGTAGGTCTCGCCGTCCTCCCACTCCACGGTCTTGTCGCTGGTGGCGGTCGAGCGGGTGAGGAAGGCGAAGTCGGCGGCCTTGTCGCGGAAGACGACGGGGCCGTAGGCGGGATGGATTCCGGGCTTCATGGCGTGTCCTTCAGGCAGGGGCGTGGATGGCGGGCTGTCAGCGTTCTTCGCGGAAGTCGACGTGCCGGCGGACCACCGGGTCGAACTTGCGCAGCACCATCCGGTCGGGATCGTTCCGCCGGTTCTTGCGGGTGACGTAGGTGTAGCCGGTGCCCGCGGTGGAGCGGAGCTTGACGATCGGGCGTACTTCGTTGCGTGCCATGGGGCTACTATACGGGAATGGAAATCATTTCCAATAACGAACCTCGTTCAGAGAGAGGCAGGTAACCCCGTGTCCGCCCACTGCCAGCTGACCGGCGCCCGGCCGGGCTTCGGCAACGCCATCTCCCACTCGCACCGGCGCACTTCCCGCCGCTTCGACCCCAACATCCAGAACAAGCGGTACTGGCTTCCCAGCGAGGGGCGCCACGTCCGCCTCAAGCTGAGCGCCAAGGCGATCAAGACCATCGACGCGATCGGTGTCGAGGCCGCGGTGGCACGCATCCGCGCCCGGGGAGTGAAGGTCTGATGGCGAAGCAGAGCAAGATCGCGCAGAACGAGAAGCGCAAGGCGATCGTCGCGCGCCACGCCACGCGCCGGGCGGAGCTGAAGGAGATCATCCGCAGGCCGTCCTCGACGGATGCCGAACGGGGAGCGGCCGTCGCCGAGCTGCGCAAGCAGCCGCGCGACGCGAGCGCGACCAGGGTGCGCAACCGGGACGGCGTCGACGGACGGCCCCGCGGACACCTGCGTAAGTTCGGCCTGTCCCGCGTGCGGATGCGGGAACAGGCGCACGCCGGTTTCCTGCCCGGCGTCACGAAGTCGTCCTGGTAGAGCCCGCGCGGCCGACGGAAACGAACGGGCTGCGGGGACGGGTGTGCGCCACCTGTCCCCGCAGCGTTCTCGGCGTGCTAGTCAGGCCGCTGTCGATGGCGGCGACCGGTTCGCCGTCGGTTCGCGGAGTCGCCCGGGGCGGACCGGCTCGCGCCCGTCCAGCCGCGGCCGCAGAAGCCGATGAGCCGCGTGTGGGGCAGGCGCAGGGTGGCCGCTGCCCTCGCTGGAAGGGAGATCGATTTCCGACGGCGTCATCAGTCGATTTCATTCGCATTGCGCCGACCATTGGATGGCTATGCCATTCATGTTCTGGAGCCTGAGCTACTGGAGCCTGAGCTACTGGAGCCGGGATACGTCCACCGAGTCGGCGGGCGCGGGGGGCTCGGCCGGGACGGGTTCGTCGAAGGCGGAGAAGGACGCCTCGACCCGCTTGTCGGGCGCTTCGGTGCCTTGGATCCGCAGGAGGTACGGCTTGTCCTCGGTGGAGACCTGGTACGTGCCCGTCTCGTCGTCGTGCCGGCTCGTGACCGTGACGGCCGGGCGGCCGTCGACGGTGGTCCGCGATCCCTTGGTCAGCTGTTCGTTCGACGGCTTCGAGGAGAACTCCTTCTTGAAGAAGTCCAGGTCGCACAAGTCGGCGAAGCCGCGCAACAGGGAGCTGTGCGTAGTGCCGTGCAGATAGCGGCCGTTGACGAGTGCGATCGCGTCCTCGGCCGCGAAGCCCGGTATCTGCGCCCGCAGAAGGGCGTCGTCGAGCTTCATCCACACGTCGTCGCCGCGTTTGATGATGTGGGCCGTGCCCGAACCACCGGGAGGCGTGACGGCGCCGACGCAGTTGCCCCCTACGTCGAACCGGAGGTCCAGAGCGGTGGTGCCCGCCTTGTCGGTCACCTCGGCCACCATGCGCATGGACGTGACGCCGGACATGGCCTCACGAGAGGCGTCCGCGATGCCCTGGGCGCTCTTGTCGGCGATGCCGTTGTCATCGGCCCGGGCGGCTCCCGCGCCCACGAGGATCAACGAGCAGACGGCTCCGGCGGCCGCGCTGAGGGCCGCGGCTGCCAGGGGTGCGGACATCGCGCCCCACCTCCTTCCGGCCGCCGCCGGATGGCATCCGCGATGGCGTGATCGCGCAATCGCCAGCCCTCCGATGCGGCCGTCACATGCTCAGCGTAGGTCCGCTCCGCGGCGGGCGCAGTCCGGGCGGGCGGCCGGCGGCGCGGGGGGTCGCACGGTGCTCGGCACGGTCCGGGAGCCGCTGGTCACGGGCTTCCAGGAGGCCCCGGCAGCTTCCGCGGGGCAGGCTGTTCCCATGAGGTCACATCCTCGATCGCCCGCTCGGCCGGGAGCGTCCTCTCGACCGGGAGCGGGCGGTCACGGTGCGTTCCTGTTCACGCTGGCGCAGTGTGCGCCGTTCATGATCGCGCTGGGCGTGCTGGGGATCGAGCTCTCGCCCGCACACGACCTGGTCACCGGGCCCGTCCTCACCACGACGCCGGCACTGGCAGCGCTGACGATGGGCCCGGTGGGCACGCTGTCCGCGGCGGCCCTCGCCGCGAGTGTGAACGCGACCTCTGCCACGTACAACCATTCGTGGGGAACCCAGACCCAGCTGATCATCGGCAACTTCCTGGGGATCATCGTGGTGTCGGTGGCCGGCGTCATCCTGAGCAACGCGGTGCGCACGCGCAGACAGAGCGAGCTCGACCAGGTCCGCCGGATCGCGGTGGCGGCCCAGGAGGTCGTCCTGCGGCCCGTCCCCGAACTCCTGGGCCCGGTACGGACGGCCAGTCTGTGCCTCACGGCCGGGACGGGGGCCCTGGTGGGCGGCGACCTGTACGACGCGGTGCAGACGCGCTACGGGGTCCGCATGATCGTGGGGGACGTCCGGGGGAAAGGGCTGTCCGCCATCCGCGCGGTCGCGGTGGCCTTGGGCGCGTTCCGGGAGGCCGTGCACTACGAGGGCGAAGTGCAGGAGGTCATGAACCACTGCGCGGCCGCGCTGCGGCGAGAGGCCGCCGTGCCGGGCACCTACTCCCAGACGGAACTTCCCGAAGTCCTCATGGAGGGATTCACCACCGCGCTCATCGCCCAGGTGTCGGACGAACCGGTGGTGTACCTGGTCAACCGCGGCCATCCGCCCCCGCTGCTGCTGCGCGGGGGCAGGGTCCGGGCTCTGATGCCCGCCGTGCCGCTGCTGCCGCTCGGACTCGAAGACCTCGTCGACGGCCCTCCCGCCGAGCCCGAGAGCTTCCCGTTCCTGCCCGGTGACCGGCTGCTGCTCTACACCGACGGCGTGATCGAAGCCCGCAACGGTGCCAACGAGTTCCTCCCCCTGGCGCAGACCATGGAGGAGATACCCCGCGACACCTCCCCACAGGAGTTCCTGGACGAAGTGCACACGGCATTGATCCGGCACACCGAGGGCCGCTTGACGGACGACGTGGCGATGATCCTCGTGGACCGGCTCGACTGACGAGGGACCGTCGCGGTCGACCTGAGCGTGCCGCGGTCGGCCCACGTGCCCGGTCCGACCCGCCCGCCCACGGCCCTTCCCTTGTAGGCCGCCCCTGCGTAGCTTCGCCGCTGCCGGGCAGCTCCGCCCGGCGGTGTCGACACGGGGGAGAGCGATGAGAGGCATGCGCCGAACGCGCACCGCACACACCGGACGCACCACGCGCACCGCACGCACCACACGGGGCCGCCTCGTGGTGGCCGCCGCGACCGTGCTGGTCGTGGCCATGGGCCTGCCGTCCACGCCGGCCGCCGCGCACGACAGCCACGAACCCCTGCTCGCCGCCCTGCGCGCCGAGGCGGGGACCGCCGTCGGCGGCGACGGGATCCCCGGGGTGATCGCCCGCACCTACAAGGACGGCGTCTCCTGGACCGGTACCGGAGCCACGGACGCGGGAACCCCCGTACGCAATCCGGACAGCCCCTTTCGGGCCGCCTCGATCACCAAGATCTTCACCGCGACGACCGTGCTCCAGCTCGTCGCCGAGGGCATGGTCAGCCTCGACGACGACGTGTTCGGCCTGCTGGGCCCGGTCCTGAAGACCAACCCCGTCGCGGGCTGCAACCCGAGCACCGGGCAATGCTTCAACCCGCCGCCCGGCAGCCCGCCCATCACCGTACGGAACCTGCTCCAGCACTCCAGCGGAGTCTTCAACTACCTCGGCGACCTGGGGGTGCTGGCGAGTGCCGGCAGCAGTTTCCCCAACCTTCCCGACTACTCCGCCCAGCAGCTCGTCGACGAAGGCGCCTCCCACGGACCGCAGTTCGCTCCGGGCACCGGCATGCACTACAGCAACACCAACTACGTCCTGCTCGGCATGGTCATCGAGCGGGTGACCGGACACCCGTGGGCCGACGAGGTCACCCGCCGGGTCATCCAGCCGCTCGGCCTCACCCACACGGTGCTCCCCGGATCCACGGCCACCCTGCCGACGCCGCACGACCAGTTCTTCACGAACTATCTCCGGCCGCGCGGGGTGTTCGGCCACCTCTCCCGTCCGGCCGCCGACTGGAACCCGTCCATCGGCGGCGCCGCCGGCGCCATCGTGTCCACCAGCGGTGACCTGGTGACCTTCATCCGCGCCCTGCTCGCAGGCCGACTCCTGCCCCCGGCGCAGCTCGCGCAGATGATGACCGACCTGAACCCCACCGGGGCCGGGGCCCCCGGTTCCCCACTCCCGGGCATCCCCTGCGACCCGGCCCGGGCCTGGCCCGAGTGCATCGTCAACCCGGCCATCAGCACGGTAAGTTCGGGCGACAAGGCCACGCCCGGATACTGGTACGCGAGCCGCCCCTGGAAGGCCGTCCAGGCCGACTACGGACTCGGGCTCACCCGCCGCACGATCACCTGCCGGGACGGCTCCACGGTCGTCCTGTACGGGCACAACGGCGGCGGATTCGGCTCGCTGAGCTACCTCTACTCCACGGCGGACGGCAGCCACGCCCTCGTGCTCAACATGAACGGCGACTGGCCGCTCTGGGAGCTGTACAGCCTGAACGGCATGTTGGCGGCGGAATTCTGCACCACCTGACGGTCACCCCCCGTCGGCCGTCCGCACCCGCTGCGTCTCTCCGGCGCCCGCTACGCCACGGCGGGCCCGGGAGGCAGCAGCTCGGTGACGACGAAGGCGACCACGGCCGCCAGGATCACGACGGGCATCATGGCGGAGCTGCCGAGCAGCAGGATCACGAGCACCACGCTGCTCACCGGCAGCCGCAGCGTGGTGGCCGAGGCCGCCGCCATGCCGGCCGCCATGCCCGGTACGACGCCCAGGCCCGGCAGGGGCGCGAGAAGGACCCCCGCCGCGGCTCCGAGGAAGAGCGCGGGGAACACGGGGCCGCCCCGCAGGCTGCCGAGACAGAGCAGGTAGGCGGCGCCCTTGAACAGCAGGACGGCGCACAGGGCGCCGACGCCCCAGGCGTGCGGGTCCGCGGCCAGTCCTGCGAGGCCGGCCTGGCCCGACGAGACGACGTCGCCGGGTGAGCGCCCGGTGATCAGCGCGTAGAGGGCGGCGCAGGCCGCGGCGCCCACGGCGCACAGGACGGTCCGTACGAGGGGCCGTGCCGCGACGTACGAGCCGATCGCCCGGGCCCCGGCCAGCAGGGGGTGCAGCACGAGGCCGAGGGCCACGGCGATGACCACCGCCCAGAGCACGTCCGCCACGTCCAGGCGGGGGAACGGCAGGGAGAGCTTCAGGGAGAGATCCCCCGTCGCCAGTCCCGTCCACCGTCCGAGGCCGGTGAAGACCAGGGCCCCGACGCCGCTGGACAGCAGGGCCGGCAGCATGACCGCGAACAGCTGCGGCCCGCCCACGCCCGCCACCTCGATCAGCAGCACCGCGGCGATCAACGGATTGCCGAAGATCGCGGAGATGGCCGCGGCGGCTCCGGCCGCGCCCAGGAGCACCGTGCTCTGCGGGGTCGCCGGTGCCCGCGTGAGGTCGCGGAACACCAGGGCCAGGCCGCCGCCGAGCGCGATCAGAGGGGCCTCCGGCCCCAGCACCGCGCCGAACGGCAGGCTCGCCACCGCGGCGAGCAGGACTCCGGGCAGGGCGGCCGACGAAGCGCCTCCCGTGTGCAGTCCGGACGCGGGGACGTGACCGCCCGCGCCGGGCAGGTGCGTGACGACCAGGCCGACCCCTGTTCCTGCGACGAGCAGCAAGGGAAGGGCCCACCACCAGGGCGGGACGTCCCAGCCCATCGCCCGGGGGAGGTCCGCCCACAAGGCGTGCTCCAGTTCGTGCAGCCCGACGAGGAACCAGAAGGCGGCGAGGGACACCGGGATGCCGATGACGGCGCAGAGGACGAGCGCCTTGAGGTAGCCGGGGCTGCGGAGCAGGTCCCGAAGGACCTCCGCCTCCTGCGGCTGGGTCCCCGTGGCGGACGGGTCGGACCGGGGGTGCGGCTCCGTCATGGGTTGTCCTCCCCTCGCCTTCGCATTCCGATCCTGACGGCGCCGAAGAGGACTTTGGCGATGACGCCCACCACGACCAGGTCGGCGGCCATCTGAGCGGTGGTCAAGGCGCGGGCGACCTGGGTGGTGGGGGAGATGTCCCCGAAGCCCACGGTCGCGAACACCGTCACCGTGAAGTACAGCGCGTCGGTCCGGGTCAGGGGCTCCGAGAACGACGGCGGCACCTCCTCGGCGAGCAGGAAGTACGACGCGGCGAACAGGACCAGGAACAGCGGCACGGCGGTGGCCAGCGCCTCGACGGCGCGCAGCCTGGGGTACTCCGCATGGGCGATGGCGGAGACCTGCCAGGCGACCAGACCGCCGAACAGCGCGAGCCCGAGGACCAGGAGCGCGACGGTGAGGACGCCGAACCCGCCCTCCAGCGGGACCAGATAGAACAGGGCGGTCAGCAGGACGACCGATCCGACCGAACGGAGCAGGCAACCCGCCAGCAGCCGACGGAGCCGTGGCGCTCGGCGCCCGCCACTCTCGTCGTCGCTCATGACCACTCCTCGCACCGGACCGGGATCTTGCGGCGCGTCCCTCGGCGGGCAGGGACCTCAGGACATTGCAGCATCCGTCGCGGTGACCTGCATCTCCGGAAGCGCCCGCCTCGCCCGCCTCGCCCGCCCCGCCCGCCCCTCCTGCATCTCCGGGTTCAGCGCGTGAGCTCGTAAAGGCTCCTGCCCGCCAGCCACACCCCGAGGACGAGGCAGGTGACGACGACGGCCGGGTCCTTGTGTCCCGACAGCCATGCGCGCAGGTTCGTCAGCGCGAGCCCGGCCCTGTCGGGCGCGCACACCATGTACAGCTCCATGGCCAGGAGGCTCGACGTGGCGAGAATGCAGAAGGCCAGCAGGGCCAGGTACGACCCGCTCCGGGACAGGTCCGCCTCGACGACGGTGGCCGCTCCGGCACCGACCATGCCCCAGGGCTGCAGGAGCAGGGCGAGTCCGGCCGCCGACCACACGGTGACCTGATCCATGCGGGACGTGAGCGAGCCGCCTCCTGAGGTATCGGACCGGGAAGGTGCCGGGGAAGTCGGTACCTTGCGGCGCCTGCGGCGCCGGTGCTCGCCGTAAAGGACCAGGCCGATGCCGATGGCCAGTTTCGCCGCGTGAGCGGCGTCGGAAGGCGGAGACCGGGGCGGAGGCGGTTCGCCACCTGTGAGGAGGATGACGACGGCGATCACCGCGACGAGGCAGGCGAACCACGCGAGGAGGAACGCGAACCCCTTCCACACGCCCCTGGGCGCCGACAGCACCAGCACGAAGGCCATGATCGGGAGCGGGTAGAGCGTGATGACCAGGCCGATGAAGAACAGGTCAAGGAGCATGGCCGCCGCGCACCCCGGGTCGGACTGATGGGAGCGAAGCCGCCAGGGACGGGTAGTCCAGGACCAGGCCGTCGTCGTCGAAGGCGATGTCCGCGCGGAAGTCGCCGGACTCGTAGCGGACGCGCGTGCCGTGCTCGGCGCGGCCGAGGTGCGTGTACGTCTGCCGGTTCGCCTCGACGGCGAGGTCCGGGACCGAGACCCAGGCCATGAGGAAGTGGTGCGGGCCGGTTCCGGGCTGCCGGTGCAGGCCGTGGCGGAGCACGGGCATGGTGTTGGTCATCGGGCAGAGGCCCAGGTCGCAGTCGAGCGCGCCGTCGAGATCGGGGCGGTGCGCGCCGTCCACGGTCCAGCGTCCGGAGGCGTGCCGCAGGTCCAGCGCGCGGGTCGTCGCCGCCGTCTCGACCGTCACGTGGAGCCGCGAGGTCACGTAGCCGTCGGAGGTTTCGAGCGCGTACGTCAGCCAGTACGGCTCGGGGTCCCGACCGACGGCGTGCCCGCGCGCGGTCAGGGCGCCCTGGCCGAGGTCGACCCAGGCGGTCGAATAGCCCGAGCCGGGGAAGACCTCCCAAGTGCGCGCGAGGCGCCGGGGTCCGCTCATGCCGTCACCGTATCCGCCCGGGGGCCGGGCTGACGCGATGCGCGTCAGGTGCCGGCGGACGCGCGCCGGATCGCGTCGAGTGCGCGCGCCACGTCCTCGTCGGTCGTCGACCAGTTGCTCACCGAGATGCGCATGACGCGACGCCCGCGCCAGGTGGAGCCGCTGATCCAGGCCGTGCCGTCGTCGAGCAGTCGGGCGAGGACCCGCTCCGTGCGCGCGTCGTCGCCGAACTCGGCGCAGACCTGGGTGAACACCACGTCGTTGAGGACGGTCGCGCCGTCCGTCCCGGCGATGCCTTCGGCGAACGCGGCGGCGTGCCCGCACAGCCGCTCGACGAGGTCGGCCACCCCGGACCTGCCGAGGGACCTGAGCACCGCCCACACGGTGAAGGCCCTGCCGCGCCGGGAGAGTTCCGGGACCTTGTCGGTGGGGTCGCCCTGCTCGTGCTGATGAGGTAGTCGCCGCGCAGACCCATCGCCGCCCGGACCGCGGAGGGGTCGCGCACGATGGCGAGGCCGCAGTCGTACGGGACGTTCAGGGTCTTGTGGGCGTCCGTCGCCCAGGAGTCGGCGTCCGCACAGCCCGCCGTCAGGTGCGCGTACCGGGGAGACGCGGCCGCCCACAGCCCGAAGGCGCCGTCCACGTGCACCCACGCGTCCGCCTCGCGAGCGGCACCGATCGCCTCGACGAAGGGGTCGAAGGCCCCGGAGTGGATGTCTCCGGCCTGCAGGATCACGAGCGTGGGGCGTTGCCCGCCGGCCGCCAGGGCGCGCCGCAGGGCCGCGGGCTCGATGCGGCCCTGCCCGTCCGCCGTGATCAGTTCGGGCTGCCCGAGTCCCAGGTAGCGCAGGGCCAGGTCGATGGCCATGTGGCGGTCCTCGCCTGCGAGGACCCGTACGCCCGGCCCGCCCGTGAGTCCGTCACGAGCGACGTTCCAGCCGGCGCGCCGCAGCACCGCGTCGCGCCCGGCGGCGAGGCAGGTGAAGTTGGCCATCGTGGCCCCGGTGGTGAAGCCCACGGCGCTGTCGGCCGGCAGTCCGAGGAGATCCAGCAGCCACGCCCCGGCGACCTCCTCCACCGCCGAGTACGCGGGCGAGGCGGCGTGCAAGACGCAGTTCTGGTCCCAGGCACTGACGAGCCAGTCCGTGGCGAGCGCGGCCGGTTCGGTGCCTCCGATCACGAACCCGTAGAAGCGGCCGCTGGGGAACGCGGTGAGCCCCGGTTCGCAGGCCGTGGCGAGCAGGTCGACGACATCGGCGGGTGCACTGGGAGCGGCGGGCAGTTCGCGGCCGAGCGCGCGCACGATCTCGTCGACCGAAGCGCGGGCGGGAACCCGGCGGTCGTTCAGGCTCGCCAGCCAGCGGACGGCATGGTCGTGGGCCCGTCGGAGCGCTGCCTCGCGCGCGTCCATACCTCGGACTATGAGGCAGGAGCCACCACCCCGCAAGCCACGCCCGGACCGGGTCCGGCGGCCCTGCCCCTCCCCGGACCGGGACCGTCAGGGGAGGGGCAGGCTCTGTTCGGACCAGACGGTCTTGCCTCCCCGGGCGTAGCGGCTGCCCCAGCGGTGCGAGAGCTGGGCGACGATGTACAGGCCACGCCCGCCCTCCTCGGAGCTCCTCGCGCGCCGCATCCTAGGCTGCGTGTTGCTGGAGTCCGACACCTCGCACGTCAGGGTGTCCGCCCGGATCAGCCGGAGCCGGACCTGGCCGCCGGCGTGCCGAATGGCGTTGGTGACCAGTTCGCTGACGATGAGCTCCGTGCTGAAGGCCAGCTCGTCGAGATCCCAGGCGGTCAGCTGCGCCAGGACGAGGTGGCGCGCGTCGGCGACGACCGCCGGGTCGGCGTCGAGCCGCCACGTCGCGATGGCGCCCGGATCCACCACCCGGGTACGGGCCAGCAGGAGGGTGACGTCGTCCCGCAGCCTGCCCGGCGGCAACCCCGCCACGATGTCGTGGCGGGCCTCGCGCAGCGGCCGCCCGAGTACGTCCGCGCGCAGCAGCCGGTCCGCCAGATCGCGCATGCCCTGGTCGATGTCGCCTTCCCCGCGTTCGATCAGCCCGTCGGTGTACAGGGCGAGGACGCTCCCCGGCGCCAGCTCGCGCTCGACCGCCTCGAAGGGCCAGCCCCCGACCCCCAGGGGCGGGCCGGGGCTCAGCTCGACGTACTCCACGGTTCCGTCCGGGCCGACCACGGCCGGGGGCGGGTGTCCGGCGCTCGCCATGACGCAGCTGCGGGTCACCGGGTCGTAGACGGCGTACAGGCAGGTGGCCCCGGCCGGTCCGCCGGGCACCGGCGTGCCCGCGTCTGCGTCTTCGGCGGCGTCGCTCTCGGCCTCGGCGCCGACCTGCAGGACCATGTCGTCCACGTGCGCCAGCAGTTCCTCGGGTTCCAGTTCCAGGTCCGCCATCGCGCGTACGGCGCTGCGCAGGCGCCCCATCATGGCCGTGGCGTGCAGCCCGTGGCCGGTGACGTCCCCGGCCACCAGGGCGACACGGGCCGACGACAAGGGGATGACGTCGAACCAGTCGCCGCCCACTCCGCTGTCCGCGTCGGCCGGCAGGTAGAGGCCGGCGGCTTCCACCGCGGGTGTTTCCGCGGTGGCCGGCGGCAGCAGGCTGCGCTGCAGGCCCACCGCCGTGCGGCGTTCCTTGGTGTACCGGCGCGCGTTGTCCACGGCGACGGCCGCACGGGCCGCGATCTCCTCCAAGAGTGCCAGGTCGTCCGGCTCCAGCGGTGCGGTGTCCCCCGTGCGCCAGAGCGTGAGCCTTCCGAACCCGATGCCCCGTGCGCACAGCGGCGCCGTCATCGCCGAGTGCGCACCCGGGACGGCGGTGGCCCACTTCGGCGGGTCGCTCCCGGGTTCCGCGGGTCGCGCTCCGAGGAGCGTGATCAGCTCCCCCCGGCATTCCCGGTCCTCGGGCCCGGCCGGTTCGGACCCTCCCGCCCCGGTCGCCGCCGGGTGGGCGACGGCTGTGGCGAGCGGAGCCGCGAACCGGGTCGTCCCCTTGCGCAGCGCGTCCGCGTCCGCTCCGGCGACGGCCATCCGGATCAGGGGCAGCGGGAGATGATGCCCGTCGGCGGGTGGTTCACCGCCGCTCAGAACGGTCTCCACGAGATCCACCGCGGCGCAATCGCCGAACGAGGGCGCCAGCACGCCGACCAGGTCCTCGACGGTGCGCAGGACGGACAGCGAACCGCCCAGCGCTCCGGTCGCGCGGTACAGCAGGTCCAGGCGCCCGCGCGACCGTTCGTGGTCGGTGACGTCGGTGAACACCGCCGCCACCCCCATCGGACGTCCGTCGGGCTGCTGCAGCCGGAACGCCTGGATGGTCACGATCCGACCCCCTCGGGGGTCGTCCAGGGTGCGCGCGGTCGTGTTGAAACCGATCAGGGGGTGCCCGCTGTGCAGGACCTCCCGCAGCCGGTCGTCGATGGTCCGCGCGTCCGCCGCCCACAGGAAGTCGGACAGGCGCCTGCCCTTCAGCTCGACGGGCACCCCGGTGTACGGCAACAGGTGCGTGTTGGTCCGCAGCAGGCGCAGGTCGGCGTCGAAGACGGCCAGGCCCACGCGCCCCTGCAGGAACAGCTCCTGGGTGAAGGCGTGGTCCTGCCGCCATCGGGCGACCAGCTCCAGGGGCGCGCCGAGTACGAGGCAGCGGCCCGCGTTCCCCCGTACGCCGTCGTTCAGCGGGATGGCGCGGAAGCCGATCTCCAGCTCACGCCCCGAGCCGTGCCGCAGGGTGGCCCGGCCCTCCCAACCGTCCCCGCCCCTGCCCGCTTGGCCGCCCTGCGCCAGCACCGCTTGCCAGCTGCCCGGATCCGGGTCCGCCAGGAGCTCGTGGGCCGGGCGGCCGCACACGTCCGCGGACCGGCGCTCCAGGAGGGCTTCGGCCGCCGGTGTCCAGGCGACGATCGTCCCGGCACCGTCGAGGAGTGCCGCGGCCGTGTTCGTGGCGGCGAAGGGATAATCCTGGTTGCTCTCCGTGGCGCGCATGCGTGCCCATCTCGTCAGCCCGGTCCCGCTGTCCCCATGCTGCTCGATGTCCGGAACGGCAGCCAGACGCGTTGCACCATCCGGTACCGCTTCAGACGTCAGTCAAAGTGTCTCGCGAGCGTCCGCCCGGTGCGCGCCCCTGCTGACGCCCCGGTGAGCGGTCCCGTTCCTGTGCACACCCTGCGGGCTTCCTTAAGGAACCTTGAAGAACGCCTCCGAATCACCATTTCCGCTGGTCACCACCCTAGGCTCGGGTCAGCCGTCTCCCCCTTCTCGCCGAGAGGTCCCCCAGGCATGAGCCGCAGCAGAACCCCCGGAACTCCGTCCCGCGTCGAGGCGCGGCGGAAGAAGACGGTGCGTACGCGCATCGTGCTGTCCCTCACCGCGGCGGGCGCGGTGGTGGCGGTCGGGGTCGCGGTCGCAGCCTCCGGCGACGGCGCACGAACCACCGGGGCGAAGGCCCGGGCGGCGGTCTCCGGTGGCGGGGCGGCGGCGGAATCCTCCCCTTCCGCCGCCCCCGCGCTCTCCGCCGACGCCGCGTCCGCGACGGGCGCGATGCCGTCGGCGGCGCCCGGCACCGACTCCACGGGATCCGCCGCCCCCACGAAGCCGGCGCCGGAGAGCAGCTCCGCCCCCGCGGCCCCGGCACCGGCCGCCAAGCCCAAGCCCACCCGTACGCCCACCGCGACCACCGGCGGCGGTTCTGGCGGTTCAGGCGGTTCCTCGGGCTCCTCCGGTTCCTCGGGCTCCTCGGGTTCTTCCGGCTCCTCCGCCGTGGAGTCGGCGGTCCTCGCCCTGGTCAACAAGGAGCGGGCCGCGGCCGGGTGCGGTGCGGTGACCGCGAACGCGAAGCTGAGCGCCGCGGCACGGGCGTACAGCGACACCATGGCCCGCAGCGGCGTCATGTCCCACACCGGACCCGACGGGTCCACCATGACCACCCGCGTGGAAGCCGCCGGATACGGCTGGTCCCGCCTGGGCGAGAACATAGCCCGCGGCCAGGCGGACGCCGCCGCGGTCATGAACGCGTGGATGAACAGCCCCGGCCACAAGGCCAACATCCTCAATTGCGGCTTCCGCGAGATCGGCATAGGTTTCCACAAGGGTGACGGCGGCCCCTGGTGGACGCAGAACTTCGGAACGGCCAAGTAGACCCCCTCACCCGCCCCGCACCCGCGGGGCCCGGCACACGTCGTCCTCCGACCCGTACGCGGGCCAGGAGGACGTCTGCGTTTCCCCGCGCATCCGGGGCCGTCCGGCGGGGCGGGTTCGTTACGGGGGAGGCGGTGACGGCCGGCCGAACGGGTCGGCCACTATGGGGCCGTGCCCCGG
The DNA here is from genome assembly GCF_045822005.1 of Streptomyces stoeckheimensis. Classification (NCBI taxonomy): domain Bacteria; kingdom Bacillati; phylum Actinomycetota; class Actinomycetes; order Kitasatosporales; family Streptomycetaceae; genus Streptomyces; species Streptomyces stoeckheimensis. The sequence continues at coordinate 8,382,655 of NZ_CP169550.1, forward strand.
ATTCCGCGCTACCTGCTCATATGGCTGTCGTGCACGGCCGCCAGCGTGACCGCCGTGCTCGGCACGGTCCAGTTCGTCGTCGGTTCGACCAGGCACACGCCCCCGGTCGCGCGGTCCGCCCCCGCGGTCGTCGAGACGCCGCCGGCCTGGACGGCGGTGCCGGCCCCCTCGCCGAGCCCGCAGTCGCCGAGCGCCACCGCCAGTGGGTCGCCCGGCGCGACCGAGCGGCCGTCACCCCCGGCTTCGACACCCACCTCCGCGAAGGCCCCGACGGCCACGCCCCGGACGACGGCGCCCAAACCGCCCGTCGACTGCACCGGGGGCGGATACGGCCTGCACACCGTCCCCTCGGAAGGCGGCAAGGTCACCGTGCGCTACGGCAACCGCGGCGTGTGCCTGATCTCCGCGGTCCCCGGCCGGGGATACAAGGCCGCCACGTCACAGACCGCGGACGACACCCTGACCGTCACGTTCACCGGCGCGGACCACCGCTCGGTGATCACCGCGACGATCACCCCGTCGGCCAAGGCCAGCGTGCGCGAGACGTCCTTCTGATCCCTCTGTTCCCTCTGACCCGTTTTCCGGGTTTCACCCCCTTGTGCGCGCCTATCTTCCGAGCTCCGGTGAAGCGGAAGGTGAGCTGTTCCTTAGGGGAACCTCAAGATCACGCCGAGCCGGTTCCGGCGGCCCCCGACGGTCCTATGCTCGCGTCAGCCGAGCGGCCTTCGGCGCCCGGGCACGACTGTCCCGGCACCCCCGACGAGCCGCCCCGTGCTGCCGTGCCAACGGCTCCACCGATCCGGAAGGCGTTTCGCGCCTCCGTACTCCGAACCGCGCCCTGGGGTGTCTTCGCCATGACTTCTCGCATACTCCGACCCGCCCGTGCCACCCGCCGCACGCCGCGCCCGCGCTCCGCCGCGCCCCTGGCCGTGCGGCTGCCCCTGGTGGCCGCGGCCGTGGTCGCCGCCGGGCTGACCGCGGCGTGCGGTCCGTCCGCCCAGCCCACCGGTGCCGCCGCCCCGGCCACGGCCGGACAGCCCTCGCAGAGCCTCGGGGCCGAAACGGGGTCCGCGTCCGCGGAGGCGTCCCCGACCGCCCCCACGGCGTCCACCGCGCCCTCCGCGCCGCCGTCGGCGTCCGCATCGGCCGGCACCCCGGCCGGAGCCTCGCCCAGCCCCTCGCGCGCCCAGCCCGCCAAGCCCACCCCCAAGCCGTCCCGCACCTCCGCCGCGCCCGCGCCGGCGGCCCGGATACCCGGCCCCGGTTACGACAGTTCGGCCGACGCGCAGAAGCTGATCGACGCGGCGCTGCGCGCGGCCAAGGCCGACGGCCGGATGGTGCTGCTCGACTTCGGCGCCAACTGGTGCGGCAACTGCAAGGCGGCCGACAAGGTGTTCGCCCAGCCTCAGACGGCGTCGATCCTCGGAGCCTCGTACCACCTGGTCAAGGTGGACATCGGCGGCAACAGCTCCGCCAACTCCGCCCTCCTGCGCAAGTACAGCCCCTCGGGCGGGACGTACAAGATGCCCGTCCTGGTGGTGGTCTCGCCGTCCGGCACGGTGCGCACCGACACCCACGTCACCGGCAATCCCGCCCTGACCTCGGACGGCCTCGGCTCCTTCCTCCGCCAGTGGGCGTCATGAGACGAACGCTCCCGCGCTCCACCGCCCTGGCCGGTGCCGGCCTCGCGGTGGCGCTCGCCGGGTGCCTCTACGCCGCTGCGGGCGCCGCCCCCGACGGCGGCGACGGCAGCGGGGAGGCGCCCGGCCCGGGGAGAGCCGCGGTCAGGCCCATGTCCGCGGCCGTGGTCGTGGACTCCGGGGCCCGGCCGGACGCGCCCGCGCTGACGGGCGCCGACCTGGACGGAAAGCCGGTCGGTCTCGCCGAGTTCCGGGGCCAGGTCGTCGTCCTCAACGTCTGGGGATCGTGGTGCGGGCCCTGCCGGGCGGAGGCCGACGACCTCGAGCGGCTCAGCGGGCAGACCCGCGCGCAAGGCGTCCGGTTCCTCGGGATCAACACCCGCGACCGGGACCGCGCGGCGGCGCAGTCCTTCGTACGCGCGCACGGCCTGGGATTCCCCAGCCTCCACGACCCCACCGGCGAGCTCCTGCTCCGCTTTCCGCCCGCGCTCCTCAACCCGCAGACCATCCCCTCGACGCTGGTGATCGACCGCCGCGGCCGGATCGCCGTCAGCATCGGGGGAGCGGTCACCGACGAGGAACTGGGGCCCCTGCTCGCCCGCGTCGCGCAGGAGACGGCATGACGGGGCTCCTCCACGGGACGCTGGTCGTCGCCGCCCCCGTGGCGTTCTTCGCGGGACTGGTCTCCTTCCTCTCGCCGTGCGTCCTGCCGCTCGTGCCGGGCTACCTCAGCTACGTGACCAGCCTGTCGGTCTCCGACCTGGCGGACGCCCGCGGCGGGCAGCGCAGCCGCATGGCGGCCGGCGCGGCGCTCTTCGTCCTGGGCTTCACGGCCGTACTGGTCTCCGGCGGCGCCCTGTTCGGGTACTTCGGCCGCACCCTGCTGGCCCACCAGGAGGTGGTCACCCAGGTGCTCGGCGTCTTCACCGTGCTGATGGGGCTGTCCTTCATGGGCTTCCTGCCGGGTTTCACGCAGCGGGAGTTCCGCAGCCACCGGCGGCCCGTGCTCGGCCTGGCGGGAGCGCCGCTGCTGGGGGCGGTGTTCGCGGTGGGGTGGACCCCGTGCATCGGCCCGACGCTGGCCGCCGTCCAGGCGCTCGCCTGGAGCGAGGCCAGCGCGGCCCGCGGGGCCCTGCTGATGGCGGCCTACTGCCTCGGGCTGGGTCTGCCGTTCCTCCTCGCGGCCCTGGCCTTCCGCCGCGCACTGGGCGCCTTCGGCCTGGTCAAACGGCACTACCAGTGGGTCCTGCGCGCCGGCGGCGGAATGCTCGTCCTCGTCGGCGTGCTGCTGGCCTCCGGCCTGTGGAACGACCTCGTCTACCGGCTCCAGTTGTGGAGCGCGGCGTACACCACGGCCGTCTAGAGCCGGCCGGACCCCTTCCCGCCCCCGCTCCTCCCTCCCCTGACGAAAGCACAGCCGATGAACGTGTCCCCGTACGCGCGCCACTCCCGCAAGGCCCGCCTCGCCGCCGCCCTGCTCTCCCTGACCGCCCTCACGGCCTGCGGCGAGCAGACCGCCGCGACCGGCTCCGCGCCCACGACGAGCTTCACCGAGAACGGGGTCACCGTCACCCTCTCGGTCTCCGCATGGCAGCCACCGCGGGGCACTTTGACCGCGGTCTTCACCCCGGAGGAGAAGGGGTTCCACCTCTACAGCACCGATCTGCCGGCCACCGGAATCGAGGGCGTCGGCCGGCCGACCTCGCTGGGCGTCACCGGCGTCCTGCGGGCGGACGGGAAGCTGAAGGCCGCGGCGGACGTACGGACGATCCGCGTGCCCGGCGTCGACGCCCCGGTCCCCGTCTACCCGGACGGCCCGGTCACCACCACCCTGCCCGTCCGCCTGGACGGCAACGGGGAGGCGACCGTACTGCTCGGGTACGCGAGCTGCAGTGCGGAGGAGGGCTGCACCATTCCGGTCTCCGACCGCCCCGTCCGCGTGCGCGTCACCGACAAGGGCCCCACCTTCGGTGACCGATAGAACGAGCGTTCACTAAGGTGTGCCCATGCCGAGCGTCCTGGTCGTCGAAGACGACCCCAGCATCCGCCAGTCACTCATCGAAGTCCTGGCGGAGCACGGCTATGCCGTACGCAGCGCGGGCGACGGGTTCGGCGCCCTGCGCGAGGTCACCCAGTCGCCCGTCGACGCGGTGGTCCTCGACCTGGGGCTGCCCGATCTGGACGGAGGAGACGCACTGCGCATGATCCGGGGCATCTCCTCCGTTCCCGTCCTGGTGGCCACCGCCCGCGACGACGAAGCGGAAATCATCCGGCTCCTCAACGCGGGCGCCGACGACTACCTGGTCAAACCCTTCTCCGGGGGACAGCTCATCGCACGCCTCTCCGCCGTCCTGCGGCGCACCAGCACCCTGCCGCCCGCCCATGCCGCGCACGGCGCCCGGGGTTCGCGGCCGGCGCCGGCCGCCGAACCGCTGCGCCCCACCACCGTGGGCGAGCTGGCGGTGGACCCCGGGGCGCGCACGGCGTACCTGTCCGGCCGTGAGCTCCGGCTCACCCGCCGCGAGTTCGACCTCCTGGCCTTCCTCGCCCACCACACCGGCCAGGTCGTCTCCAAACGGCGGCTGCTGACCGAGGTCTGGCGCGAACCCTACGTCGACGACCAGACCGTCGACGTGCACCTGTCCTCGCTGCGCCGCAAGCTCGGCGAACGCGCGGCGGCCCCGCGCTACCTGCTGACCGTCCGCGGCGTCGGCATCAAGCTGGTGGCGCCGCGGTGAGACGCTCGCTCGCCGGAGTGGCGCTCGCCGTCACGTCCATGGTCGCCCTCTCCTTCCTCATACCGCTGGCCGCCCTGGTGATGTCGCTCGTCAAGGAGCAGAGCGTCACCGCGGCCGAGCAGCAGGCGGCCGCCCTGGCCCCCGTACTGGCCCTGACCACGGATCCGTCCGCCCTGCGGGAATCCGCCGCGAGCCTGGACGCGGCCGAGTACGTGGTCGTCCACCTGCCGGACGAACCCGCCCTCGGCGCGTCCCGGGCCCCGGCGGCCCTGCTCGAACGGGCCCAGCAGGGCCGCGAGTCCATCTCCCAGGAGATGCCCGGCGGGTGGATCTGCCTGCAGCCGGTGGTACTGCCCGGGGACCAGGTCGCCGTCATCGAGAACTTCGTCCCCGAAGAAGAGCTGACCCGCGGGGTCACGGCTTCCTGGACGGTCATGCTCCTCCTCGCCGTCGGACTGGTGGGCGGTTCCGTCCTGGTCGCCGACCGGCTCGGCGCGAAGGTCGTCAGGTCCTCCAAGAGGCTCGCCCACGCCTCCCAGGCCCTGGGCCGGGGCAATCTGGACGCCCGCGTGGACCCCATGGGCCCCAGGGAACTGCGCGAGGCGGGCATCGCCTTCAACACCATGGCCCACCGGATGACCGAACTGCTCGCCGTCGAACGCGAACTGGTCGCCGACCTGTCCCACCGCCTGCGCACCCCGCTGACGGCCCTGCACCTGGCAACGGAACGCATGGCCGGCTCACCGGAGTCGGCCAGGGTCGAGGCCGCCGTGTGCGCCCTGGAGACGGAACTCCGAGCCATCATCACCGCGGCCCGCACCCCGCTCGCCGTGGGCCCGATGGGACAGGGCATGCTCGGCACGGAAGCGGACACGGACACGGGCACGGCGCACCACGCCACGCACCCCGGACCGGCCGGACCCCGCTGCGAGGCGGCGGACGTCGTGCGCCGGCGCACCGCCTTCTGGGCGGTCCTGGCGGAGCAGCAGAACCGCCCCTGCTCCCTCGACCTCACCCAGGAGCCCGCGGCCGTCGGCCTGTCCGAAGACGACGTCGCCGCCGTGGTGGACGCGCTCATCGGCAACGTCTTCCGGCACACCCCGCCCGGCACCGCGTTCGCCGTCCGCGTCGCCCGTACCGCCCAGGCCGTGGAACTGGTCGTGGAGGACGCCGGTCCGGGCATCCCCGAACCGGAGCAGGCACTCTCCCGCGGAAGCAGCACCGGTTCCTCGGGGCTCGGCCTCGACATCGCCCGCAGGGCCGGGTCCGTCACCGGCGGCTCGGTGCGCATCGCCCGCGGCCCCCGCGGCGGCGCCCGGATCACCGTGGTCTTCGGCCTGGCCGCACCCCCGCCGTCCGGGCGTGCGCCGCGCGCCTCCCGGCGGCGTACGGGATGGCCGCGCGCCCGGTGAAGGCCGCGGGCCGCCGGTGTAGGCCTGGGGCGGGCCGTGTCGTCAGACCGCCGGGGAGACCTCGGGCGCGACCTCGGGGAAGACGGGGGCGATCCCGAGAGCCGGCGCGATCGCCCGCCAGATCGTCGACTGGGCCGTGGCGAGGTCGATGCGGGGGTCCTCCAGCATCAGACGGTTGCCGAGGCCGTCGCACAGCGCCAGCACCAGCGTCCCCACTTCGGCGACGTCGCAGTCGGTGAACTCGCCGGAAGCGATGCCCCGTTCCACGACTCCGGCGACCCACGCGTGCAACTGGTCGTACAGGTCGACGGCGAGGACCCGGGCCGCCGCGTCGCGCAGGGCGCGCACCCACAGCTCCTGCCAGAGCTTCCAGTCCTGGCGGAGCTCGGCGTCCGTGGGCAGCATGCTCCGTACGATCCGGGCCAGGACGTCGGCGGCCGGCAGCGAATCGTCCTCGCTGCCGGTGTCCGTACCGGTCTTGGCGAAGGAATGCGTCATCGCCTCGGCGAAGAGCTTCTCGCGGGTGTCGAAGTGATAGTGGAGCAGGGCCTTCGAGACACCGGCGTGTTCGGCGACCTTGCGCATGCTGACGTGCTCGAAACCGATGTCGGCGATCACTTCGCACGCGGCCGTGAGGATTCGCTCCCGCGTTTCGAGTGCGCGCTCGGCCTTGGTCACGTTGGCTGCTCCCCGTGTCGGCGCACCCGTCGGATCGGGTGCGTGAGTAAACAAAAGGCCCCGGCGGCCCGGCCCGCCGAACCCCATCCTCGCGCATGGGGCAGCCGGGCTCGGGCCGTCGGGGCTCCGCGGTCAGGAATAGGTGTGGAACCCCCGGCCGGTCTTGCGGCCGAGCCGGCCCGCGTCCACCATCCGGGCCAGCAACGGCGGCGGGGCGTACAGCGGCTCCCGGTACTCCGCGTACATCGACCGGGCGATGGCCTGGACGGTGTCCAGGCCGATGAGATCGGCCAGGGCCAGCGGCCCGAGCGGGTGCGCGCACCCCAGGGTCATGGCCCGGTCGATGTCCTCGGCCGACGCCGTCCGCGACTCGGCCATCCGTACGGCGGCCAGCAGGTACGGAACGAGGAGCGCGTTCACCACGAACCCGGCCCGGTCCTCGGCGTGGACGACCTGCTTGCCCAGCACGCCGGAGGCGAACTCCCGCGCGCGCCGGACCGTGTCCGCGGAGGTGAGCAAGGAGGGCACCAGCTCGACCAGGGCGAGCACCGGGACGGGCTGGAAGAAGTGGAGGCCGACGACCTGCTCGGGCCGGGACGTGGCCGCCGCCAGCCGGATGACCGGGATGGAGGAGGTGTTCGTCGCGAGGACCGCGTCCCTGCGCCCGACGATCCGGTCGAGCCGGGCGAAGACCTCCAGCTTCGCCCGCTCGTCCTCGGCGACCGCTTCGACGGCGAGGTCCCGGTCCGCCATCCGGTCCATGTCCGTGGTCATCACGATCCGGCCCACCGCCGCGTCGCGCTCGGCGGCCGACAACTTCCCGGCGGCCGTGGCACGGGCCAGGGAGCGGGAGATCCGCTCCAGGCCGGCGTCAGCGGCCGCCCGGCTCGCCTCCACGACCACCACGTCCCGTCCGGCGCGGGCGCAGACCTCGGCGATGCCGGAGCCCATCAGGCCGCACCCCACGATCCCGACCCGTTCGACATCGGTCATCGGCTCTCCCCCTCGGGACTCTTGGGACTCTTGGGACTCTTCGGATGCGGAGGTCACACGGTCGAGGGCATCCGCAGTACGCCCGTGCCGCGCTTGACGAGTTCGCCCGCGATGATCAGGCGCTGGATCTCGGAGGTGCCCTCCCAGATCCGGTCGACGCGCAGCTCGCGGTAGAGCCGTTCGACGGGGTACGAGCGGTCGTAGCCTCGGCCGCCGAAGATCTGCAGGCAGCGGTCGATGACCCGGCCGGACGCCTCGCTCGCCGACAGCTTGGCGATGGCCGCCTTCGCGTGCAGCGTCTTGCGGTCGAGAGCGCCCTCGTCGACCTCCCAGGCGACCTGGTGGGTGTAGGCGCGGTTGACGGCGATGTCCACGGCGCAGTCGGCGAGCATGCCCTGGATCAGCTGGAAGTCGGCGATGGGGGAGCCGAACTGGCGGCGCTCGACCGCCCAGTCGCGGGCGAGTTCCAGGGCCCGCTCCGCCGCTCCGATCGTGCGCGCGGCGATCATCAGCCGCTCCTCGGTGAACCAGGAGCGGGTGATGTCGTAGCCCGTGCCCACCTCCCCGAGCACGGCGTCCGCGGGCAGGCGGACATCGGTGAAGGTGAACTCGGGGTGCTCGTAGACGAAGGTGTGCATCCAGCGGGGCACCCGGGTCATCTCGATGCCCGGGGTGTCCTTGTCGACGAGGAACAGGGTCGGTGCCCGGTCCTCCCCGGCGGCCGCGAGCACGATCATGAAGTCGGCGTGGTCGCCCACGGTGACGAACCACTTCTCGCCGTTCAGCACCCAGCCGCCGTCTTCGGTCCGCGTCGCCGTGGTCCGCAGGCTCTGCGGGTCGGAGCCGGCCTCGGGCTCGCTCACCGCGTAGCAGTCGCGGCGCTGCCCCCGGATCACCGGGACGAGGTACCGCTCGCGCTGCTCCGGCGTGCAGAAGGACAGGGCGTTGGCCGGCCGCCACACCATGTCCCACAGGGCGCCGGTGAGCCGCCCGAGTTCGGCCTGGACGGTGACCTGCTCCAGGATGGTCAGGCCGGCGCCGCCCCACTCCACGGGCATGTTGACGGCCTGGAGGCCGCTGTCGAGGACGGCGTCGCGGATCTCGATGTGGGCCTGCGGGGGCAGGCCGTTGTTCTCCTCGCAGTCGAGCTCGTACTTCGTGATGAACCCGGTGAGGGCGCGCGCCGAGTCGCGGAGCTCTTCCTGACGGGCGGTGAGGCGGAAGTCCATGTGCTGTTCGTCCTCGTGATCGTGGGTGAGAGGGGCAGGCGGTGGTGGTGGTTGTGGTGGTGCCTGTGGCGACGGGGACCCGTCAGGAGCGGCCGGGCAGCGCGAGTGCCCGCGTACCCCGCTTGATGAGCTCGTTCGCGATGATCAGGCGCTGGATCTCGGAGGTGCCCTCCCAGATCCGGTCGACGCGCAGTTCCCGGTACATCCGCTCCACGGGGTACGAGCGGTCGTAGCCACGGCCCCCGAAGATCTGCACGCACCGGTCGATGACCCGGCCCGCGGCCTCGCTCGCGGCGAGCTTGGCCGTGGACGCCTTGGCGTGCAGGGTCTTGGGGTCGGTGTGCGGCTGGTCGGCCTCCCAGGCGACCTGGTGGGTGTAGGCGCGGTTGACGGCGATGTCGACGGCGCAGTCGGCGAGCATCCCCTGGATCAGCTGGAAGTCGGCGATGGGGGAGCCGAACTGGCGGCGGCGCACCGACCAGTCACGCGCGAGTTCGAGGGCCCGCTCCGCAGCTCCGACGGTCCGGGCCGCGATCATCAGCCGCTCGTCCGTGAACCACTCCTTCGTCAGCTCGTAGCCGTTGCCGACGCCGCCGAGCACGTCCTCGTCGGCGACGAAGACGTCGGTGAAGGTGAACTCGGGGTGCCCGTTCACCGCGGAGTGCATGAACCGGGGGACCCGGGTCATCTCGACGCCCGCCGCCCCCTTGTCCACGAAGAACAGGGTCGCCGCCCGCTCCGGGCCCGCATCGGCCTGCACCAGCAGGAAGTCGGCGATGTCACCGCAGGTCACGAACCACTTCTCGCCGTTCAGCAGCCAGCCGCCCTCGGTGCGGGTCGCGGTGCTCGTGCACGAGCCGGGGTCCGAGCCGGCACCGGGTTCGGTGACCGCGAACGCGTCGAACCGCTCGCCCCGGATGACGGGCAGGAGGTACTTCTCGCGCTGCGCCTCGGTGCCGTGGGCGAGGACGTTGGCGGGCCGCCAGGGGATGTCCCAGAGGCAGTTGGTGACCTTGCCGAACTCCTCCTCGACGATGACCTGGTCCAGCAGGGACAGGCCGGCCCCGCCCCAGGCCGCGGGCATGTTGATCGCGTAGACGCCGGCGTCCATGGCGGCACGGGTCAGTTCGCGGACCGTCGCGGCGGGCAGGGGGCCACCCGCTTCCTCGGACTGTTCCTCGTACCCCATCAGGAGCTGTGCGTAGGCGGCGGCGCGAGCCTTGAGGGCGGCCTGCTCGGGCGTGTAGCGGAAGTCCATGACGCGCTCCAGGGCGGAAGGGACGGAAGGGACGGGAGGGACGGAAGGGATGTGATGGGTGTGACGGCACCGATGGGTGTGAGCGGTGGGTCGTGCGGGAGGGCGGGCCGGTCGCTCAGCCCAGGACGGCACGTGCGTCCAGCGCCAGGGCGCCGTCCGGGCGGACCAGCAGCGGGTTGACCTCCAGCTCGGCGATCTCCGGATGCGCGGCGGCCACCGTCGTGATGCGTTCGATCACGGCCGCCGCGGCGGCCACGTCGACGGCCGGCCTGCCCCGGACACCGTCGAGCAGTGCGGCGGTCCGCAGCCCCCGCAGCAGCTCCTCCGCCCGCCGCGCCGGTACGGGCGCCAGCGCGAAGGCCACGTCGCGCAGGGTCTCGGTGAGGACCCCGCCGAGCCCGACCATGGCCACCGGTCCGAACCGGGGGTCGTGGTTCACGCCCACGATCAGCTCGATGCCGTCCGAGAGGTCCGCCATCGCCTCGACCGAGTAGGAGCCCGCGCCGAGCCGGGCGTGCATGTCCCGGTAGGCGGCCAAGAGCGCGCCCCGGTCCGCCAGGCGCAGCGCCACGCCACCCGCGTCGGACTTGTGCAGGAGGTGCAGGGCCTTCAGCACGTACGGGCCCTCGAACTCCGCGGCCGCGGCCAGTACTCCGGCCTCGTCGGTGACCTCACGGGCGGCCGGGAACGGCACCCCGGCGGCGCCGAGCAGTGTGCGTACCCCGTGGTACCCCGGATCCGGCAGGGGCGGGGCGGCGGCGGGCAGCGCGGGGATCCCGGGCTGCTCGTGCGGCTCGTGCGGCTCGGGTGCGGAGCCCGCCGGCCGGCCGGTCATCGCCGACAGCGCGCGGGCGGCGTCCTCGGTGGCGGCGAACACCGGTATTCCGGCCTCGGCCAGCACCCGGCAGCTCGGCGACTCGGGATACATCGACTGCACCACCAGCGGCTTCGGCGAGCCCGCGAGGTGGGTGACGATCTTCTCGGCAGCCCGTGTCTCCCCTTCCGCGAGTACGGAGCCGCCCGTCTGCCCGCCGCCGCCCAGGCCGCCCTCGGACGCCGCGTACCCGCCGAAGTAGCCCGTCATCAGGACCGCGTCGACCTCGTCGGCGGCGAGCAGGTGCCCGACCGTGTCGGCGTACGACAGGGGTTCCTGCTCGCCCATCCCCGCCAGGTCGACCGGATTGCCCGTCGCGGACTGCGCCCACAGCACGGTCCGCAGCCGGTCCTGGGTCGCGGGGGCGAACTCCGGCACGTCGAGCCCGGCGTCCTCGGCAACGTCCGCGGCGATCGCCCCGTGGCCCCCGCCGTCGGTGAAGACCGCGGTCCGGCGCCCTCCCGTACGAGGTCCGGGGCGGCTGCTCAGGGCGGCCAGCGCGACGGTCATCTCCCGCGGCGTGCGCACGAGTTCCACTCCGGCGTCCCGGCAGGCGGCGGCCACGACATCGGCCGATGTGGTGAGTGCTCCGGTGTGCGAGCGGGCGCTGCGGGCCGAGGCGGAGCCGCGCCCGGCGGTGAGCAGGACCACCGGCTTGCCCGCCGCGGCGGCGGCCCGGGCGAAGGCCCTGCCGTCGCCGAAGTCCTCGGCGTACACGGCGATCGCCGTGGTGGGCTCGTGGCGGGCGCAGTCCTCGACGAGGTCGACGAGGGTGACGTCGGCCTGGTTGCCGAGGGAGACGAACCGGGAGAAGCCCAGACCGTGCGGAGCGCCGCGGAGCTGGAGTTCGAGGGCGAGGTTGCCGCTCTGGCTGAGCAGGGCGACGCCGCCGGGTGCGAAACGGTCCGAGGCGAGGTACAGCTCGGTCGTGTTGTCGGCGATGCCCAGGCAGTTGGGTCCGACGAGCACGGCTCCGGCCGCCCGGACCCGCGCGACGACCGCGCGCTGCCGGGCCGCTCCCTCGGGGCCGGCTTCGGCGAAGCCGGCGGTGACGCCGACGATGGCCTTCGCCCCGCAGGCCAGGGCCTCTTCCACGGCGGCCTCGAAGCCGCTGCCGGGGACGGAGATCACCACCAGCTCGACGGGTTCGCCGATCGCGGCGAGGGACGGGGCCGCGCTCCTCCCGAGGACGGTGCCGCCGCGCCGGTTCACCAGGTGTATGGGGCGCCGTCCGTCGGCGCGCAATGCCTGGGAGGCGACGGCGTGGCCGTACTTCGCCGGGTCGTCGCTGGCGCCGACCACGGCGACCGAGCGGGGGTCGAAGAGAGCGCTCAGATCACGTTCCATGTCACTTCTCCACTCTGAGAGCGGAGTTGGGGCAGCTCTCGGCGCAGGCGCGCGCCGCTTCCTCGGCGCCGGGCGGCACGGCGACGGCGAGGACCTTCGCGTAGCCCCACTCGTCGAGTTCGACCAGGTGGGGTGCGTGTTCCTGGCACAGTCCGTAGCCCTGGCAGCGGGTGGAGTCCAGCAGGAGTTTCACGGTGTTCCCTTCAGGGCGGGCAAGCGGGGTTCGGTCCGGTCGTCCGCGGCCGCGTCGGAGACGTCCGGTACGGCCACGGTGAGGCGGTGCCCGGGACCGCTCGCGGGTGAGGAGGCGCGGGCGCAGCCGGGACAGGGCCCGCGCAGGTGGGACCGGACGCGTTCGGGGAAGGCGCGCAGGAGGCTGCCGGCCAGGCCCGCGGCGGCGTCGAGCAGGCCGCACGCGCCACGGCCGGGCAGGCCCCGCGACCACCGGTCCAGGTGGACGAGGGTGTCGGGGCCGGCCGTCCCCGCGGCGAGGGCGTACACGGCGTCGCGGACCGCAGCGGTGCCCGAGACGCAGACCCCGCACTGCCGTGCGCTCTCCACCGCGAGGTGACCCACGGCGTCGGCGGCGGTGCCCACCGGGCAGGTCCCGGCGGCGAGGAAGCGGATCGCTGCGCAGCCCAGTGCCGTGTCGGCCGCGGCGAGCGCGCCGGGTTCGAGGGGGAGGTCCAGGGCGCGGGCGTCGACGAGTCCGCCGAACAGGCCGCCCATCAGGGCCCCGGCCGCGTCCGGAGCGCCGAGCTCGGCGGCCAGCGTGCGCAGGGGGACTCCGTAGGGGACCTCGGTGAGGACGGGGGTCGCGCTCCCGCCGGACAGGGTGACCAGGGTGGAGCGGGCGATCGCCTGCCGCAGGCCGGGGAGGGCGGCGGTGAGGGCGATGCGGGCGAGCGTTTCGACGTTGGAGACCAGGGTCGGCGCGCCGCCGACGCCGCGCTCGAAGGGGCGGGGCGGCTTGGCCGTGGGCAGGGCGGGCCCGCCGTCGATCCGGCGGACGACCGCGCTCTCCTCCCCGGCGACGTAGGTGTGGGCGGTCTCGACGACCTCGACGGGCAGGGGCGGCTCCCGTTCGGCGAGGGCCCGGCGCACGCGGTCGGCGGCCACCGGGTCCGATAGGTAGACGTAGCCGCGTACGGCGCCGGTGACCGCGGCGGCGCGGGCGAGGCCGTCGAGGACCAGATGGGGCCTGGCCCGCAGCAGCCAGCGGTCCTTGACCGAACCGGGCTCGCCCTCCTCGCCGTTCGCCACCACCACCGGGACGCCGCCGCGGTCGCGGACGGCGCGCAGTTTGACGGCGGCCGGGAAGCCGGCCCCGCCGCGCCCGCGCAGACCGGATGCGGCGAGGTGGCGCAGCAGCTCGTCCGGGCCGGTGGCGTCGGTGTAGCCGCCGCCGGCGAGGTACGCCTTGAGGTCTTCCACCGTGCCGGGCGCGGCGCCGAGTACGGAGGAGCTCGGTCGTCGCCCCGTCGGGAATCGGATCGTGGTCATCGGCTGCTTCCTGTCCGGGCTGTCAGGGGGACGGCGCGCAGGGTCCGTACGGCGCTCTCGAGTGCGGTGCGGTCTGCGGCGGTGCGGGCGTATCCCGTTCCCGGGAGGCCGATGAGCATGCGGTGGTGGTCGAGGACCACCTCGCCGGCGATCAGGGCGGCCGCGCGGTCGCCCTGCCCGGGGCCGCCGGCCGCGGCGGTCACCAGCGCGGTGACCTCGGCGAGGTAGCGCAGCCAGTCGCGCCGGGTGCCCCGCAGGACCAGGTGCTCCAGGCGGAGTCGCTCGGAGGCGACCAGGTCTGCCGGGGGTGCGGGCTCGGCGGGCTCCGCGGGCTGCATGGGCCCCGTGGGCTGCATGGTTCCCGCAGGGTGCGTGGGTCCCCTCGGTGGAGTGGGCCCCGCAGGGGGATGGTGCGAGGAAGCGCGCAGGGCGGCGACCGCAGCGGGCAGTTCCCGCTCCGGTTCGGGGGTGAGCCCGAGCCAGTCCAGACGCCGACGACCGCTCATGCGTGCCTCCGGGAGGAGTGGGGGTGCCGTGAGCTACCGGGCCGTTGCCGGGAGCCGGGGGCGGTGTGGGGATGCCCGGGGCTCACCGCGGGGACGCCGATGGCGTGCGGCAGGGGGGAGGGGTGTGGGGCCCGGGCGGGTGCCAGGGCGGCGGGGCTGCATCCAGCCCGACCAAAGGGCCCAGAAGAGGCCGAACGTCGGTGCAGCGACAAGAATTACGCTAGCTGACCGATCGGTCAGTGTACAAGTCTTGACCCGGCGGAAATCAGCCAGCAATCTGGCTGTCCAATCGGTCAGCAAGGCCTCGCCGTCCGCCCCGGCCTGCTGTCCACCGCCGGGTCGTCTCGATGCCCTTCGCCGAGACCGATCACCGCACCGCCGGTACGGAGGAGTCACCCGATGCACTCCAGAGCCCCCGAGACGCCCCCGGTCGACCAGCGGGTCCCGGACGTCCCCGGGCCCGCCCTGTCAGCCCGCTACTACACCGATCCCGACACGGCCGCCGAGGAGGTCCGGAAGGTCTTCGCCAAGGCCTGGCAGCTCGTCTGCCACGAGTCCGACCTGCCGAACCCGGGCGCCCGGCTCGCCGCCACCGTCGCCGGCCGCGAGGTGCTCGTCGTCCGCACCGAGGACGGCGCCCTCGCGGCCCACCTCAACGTGTGCCGCCACCGCGGAACGCGCCTGGTCACCGCCCCCGAACCGGCCGGCAAGGCGATCCGCTGCCCCTACCACGGCTGGACCTACCGCCTCGACGGAAGCCTGGTCGGAGCCCCCGAGGCGCGGCAGATCCCCTGCCTCGACAAGCCCGCGCTCGGCCTGTTCCCGGCCCGCGTCGAATCCTTCCTCGGCTTCGTGTTCGTCAACCTCGACCCCGACGCCGTGCCTCTGGCGGAGCAGTGCGCCGGGCTCGCCGAAGCCGTCGGCCACTACGCCGGAGCCGACCTGGTACCGGTCGGCCGCGACCGGATCCACGACCTGGCCGGAGCCGAGGTCCAGGAGGCCAACTGGAAGGTGACGGTCGACAATTACCTGGAGGGCTACCACGTCCCGGTGGCCCACCCCGGCCTGATGCGGCTGCTCGACTACCAGGGCTACTCCTGCGAGATCGCGGAGTCCTACGCCCTGTTCGCCTCGCCCCTGCGGGACAAGCCGTCCTCGAACTGGGCCGAACGCCTCTACCAGCGCATCGCCGCCCCCATGCCCGGCCTCGCCGAAGCCGATCGGCGGGTCTGGCGCTACGCGGTCATCTACCCGAACACCCTCATCGACTTCTACCCCGACCACGTCCTGGCCTGGACCGCGATCCCCACGGCGGTGGACCGGGTCGCCGTCCCCGGCGGCTTCTACACCCGGCGCGGTACGAGCCTGCGCACCCGCATCGCCCGCCGCCTGAACATCCACATCGGCTGGATCACCAACGATGAGGACGTCGAACTCGTCGCCCGCGTGCAGAAGGGGCTCTCCACCCCCGGCTTCGAGCCCGGCCCGCTGTCCCGCCGCGAGTCGGCGGTCGGATGGTTCGCCGGCCGCATCCGGGCGGACCTGGACGCCGTCGCGGATCCCGGCGAGCCCGACGCCGGGCCCTGAACCGCGCCTGAGGCACCAGCCGTTCGCTTGCCCAGCCCAGCCCAGCCCAGCCCAGCCCAGCCCAGCCTCACCCCCCCCCACGCTCCGCCCGCGCACGTCTTCCCATCAGCCGTCTCCCCACGGCCCCCCTACGGAGAGGACCCCGCATGTCCCCCGAGGCACACCTCCTGTCCAGACGCTCTCTCCTCCGCGCCGGCACCGCCACCGCACTCGGCCTCGCGGCAGCCGGCTGCGGGTTCGCGTCCGGTGACGACCCGGCCGGCAAAGCGACCGCGGAGACGCCGATCGACGTCAAGGTCGACGGCGACCTCGTCTACTTCAACTGGGCCGACTTCGTCGACCCGGCCGTCCTTGAAGGCTTCCAGGAGGAGTACGGCGTCAAGGTCGTCCAGTCGAACTTCGACTCGATGGAAGGCATGGCCGCCAAGCTCAACTCCGGGAACCAGTACGACATCATCTTCCCCACGGCGAAATGGTCCCAGCGCCTCGCCGCCGGGGGCAGGCTGCGGACGATCGACCACACCCGGCTGAAGAACGCCGAGGCAGTGTTCGCGGGCTACGACTACTTCGCCGACCCCTGGTACGACCCCGGATCCCGGCACACCGTGCCCTTCACCATGTACAAGACCGGCATCGGCTGGCGCCGCGACCGGCTCGGCGACCTGACCGGTTCCTGGGACGACCTGTGGAACGAGCAGGCCAAGGGCAAGGTCTTCGTACTCGACGACCGCGACGAGGTGCTCGGCATGGGTGCGCTCAAGCTCGGCCTCGACCTCACCACCGACGACCCGGACGACCTCGCGCGCGTCACCGAGACCCTGCGCTCGCTCCGCCCCCGCCTGCGCGGCTTCTCCAGCGACAGCTACAACAACCTGCTCAACGGCAACGCCGACATGACGCAGGCGTGGAGCGGGGACATGGCCGCCATGCTCGCCCAGGCCGAGGACCCCGCCGTCTTCGGCTTCGAGATCGCCCGCGAGGGCGCCCCCCTCAACTCCGACTGTTACGCGATCCCCGTCAACGCGCAGCACCCCGGCACCGCGATGCTCTTCATCGACTACATGCTCCGCCCTTCGAGCGTGAAGAAGAACATCGAGTACATCGGCTACCCCATGCCGGTGCGCGGCAGCGAGGACACCTACACGGCGCTCGTGGAGCCGTTCCCCCAGTGCCAGGTGACGGCGGCCGACCTCAAGGACGACCTCTACTTCCGCAACGGCACCACCAAGGGCGAGCAGCACCGCGACGCCGCCTGGACCGACGTGAAGGCCGGCTGACATGCCACGACCTGCTCTCCGGGATCCGCGGAACCGATCCGCGCCGACCCGACCGCCGCGCGGGGGACGGGCCGGGAAGGAGGCGAGGCTGTGGACCTGGTTCCTGCTCCCTGGCACCCTCTGGATGACCGGATTCCTCGTGGCGTCCCTGCTCCTGGTGGCCACCCTCGCCCTCGGCACCACCGACCCGCTCGGAAACCCGCGCTTCGGGCTCAACTTCGAGAACTTCGCCTCGCTCGCCGATCCGGCCTACCGCACCGTCCTCTTGCGTTCGCTCGGCTACGCGCTGTTCACCTGCCTCGTCTGCCTGGCCGTGGCCTACCCCGTCGCCTACGCCATCGCCCTGCGCGGCGGCCGATTCAAGAGCCTGCTCATCGCCGCGATCGTCGTCCCGTTCTTCGCCAACTACCTGGTACGGATGTACGGCTGGTCCGTGGTGCTCTCCGACGACGGACCGGTGCTGAGGGCCCTGCGCGCGATCGGCCTCGCCGACGGCGACACCAAGATCCTCCAGACCGCCCCGGGGGTCATCGCCGGACTCGTCTACGGTTTCGTCGTCTTCATGATCATCCCGCTGTACGCGGCCATGGAGCGCATGGACACCTCGCTCATCGAGGCCGGACGGGACCTCTACGGCGGCCCCTTGAGGACCTTCGTCTTCGTCACCGTGCCCGCCACCCGCCAGGGCGCGGCCGCCGGATGCGTCCTCGTCTTCCTGCCCGCCATGGGCGACTTCGTCAGCGCACAGCTCATGGGAGGCCCCGACCAGATCATGATCGGCAACCTGATCCAGGACAAGTTCTTCCAGGGCCAGAACTGGCCGCTCGGCTCGGCCCTGACCATCCTGCTGATGGCGGTCCTGCTGCTCGGGATGCTCGGCTACCTGAGGCGCACCCGCAAGGACGAGGCGGAGGCGGTCCGATGACCCCGAGCCCCGTTCCCCGTACGGCACCGTCACCTGGTCCGGCACCGTCACCCCGTACGCCGCGCAGGAGACGGCGCCGCGGAGCCGACCGCCGGCCCCGGTTCGCCATCGCCGTCACCGCGGTCTTCTTCGTGCTGCTCTACCTGCCCGTCGGAGTCGTCGTCCTGTTCTCCTTCAACGCGCAGAAGTCCCTCACCGTCTTCGACGGAGTGAGCCTGCGCTGGTACCGCGCGTTCCTCCGCGACGACGTGCTCGTCGGCTCGCTCGGCATGAGCCTGCAGGTGTCCCTGGTCGCGATGGCCGTCTCGCTCGTCCTCGGCGTGGCCCTCGCCCTCGGCCTGGTCCGCGGCCGCGGCCGCCTCGGCTCCTTCGCCGGCCTGGTCATGCTCGTACCGCTGATCACCCCGGAGATCGTCACCGGCGTCGCATCGATGATGCTCTTCAAGGGCCTCGGCATCACCCTGTCCACCACCACCGTGATGCTCGCCGAGGTCACCTTCTCCATCTCCTACGTCACCGTCATCCTGCGCTCCCGCATCGCCGCCCTCAACCCGGAGGTCGAGGAGGCGGCGATGGACCTCGGTGCCACCCGCGGACAGGCCCTGCGCCTGGTGACCCTGCCCGCGCTGCTGCCCGGCATCCTCGCGTCCGGGGTGCTGATCTTCGCCCTGGTCTTCGACGACTTCGTCCTCGCCTACTTCACCACCGGCGTCGACCCGCAACCGCTCTCCGTCCGCATCTACTCGGCGATCAGGTTCGGCGTCCAGCCCACCATCAACGCCGTCGGCACCCTGATGCTCGTCGGGTCCATCGCCCTCATCGCCTTCGCGCTCTCCATCCCGCGCCTCTTCGGCCGCCGAGGCGGCCTCGATCTGCTCCCGGGGAAGTGACACCCATGCATCACCCGAACCCTGACCCGCCCGCGGAACCGCGCACGGCCGACGCGCACCAGCCCGCTGCCGCCCACGACGACGTTGTCCCACACGCCACGACTGTCCTGCAGGCCACAGGCACCCCGCAGGCCACAGGCACCCCGCACCCCGCAGGCGCCCCGCACCCCGCCGTCCGGCTCGACCGGGTCGCCAAGCGGTACCGCAACACGCACA
The DNA here is from genome assembly GCF_045822005.1 of Streptomyces stoeckheimensis. Lineage (NCBI taxonomy): Bacteria > Bacillati > Actinomycetota > Actinomycetes > Kitasatosporales > Streptomycetaceae > Streptomyces > Streptomyces stoeckheimensis. The sequence goes on from NZ_CP169550.1 coordinate 8,401,728, forward strand.
CCTACGCCGTCCACGACGTCACCCTCGACATCGCCCCGGGCGAGTTCTTCTCCCTCCTCGGCCCCTCCGGCTGCGGAAAGACGACCTTGCTGCGCATGACCGGAGGCTTCGTCGACCCCACGGAGGGCAGCGTCCTGCTCGACGGCGAGGACGTCACGGGCCTGCCGCCCAACAAGCGCAACGTCAACACGGTCTTCCAGAGCTACGCCCTCTTCGACCACCTCTCGCTCGCCGACAACGTGGCCTTCGGCCTCAAGCGCAGCGGCGTCCCCCGCGCCGAGATCCGCCGGCGGGTCGGGGACATGCTGGACCTCGTACAGCTCGGTGAACTGGCCGGCCGCAAACCGACCACGCTCTCCGGCGGCCAGCGCCAGCGCGTCGCCCTCGCCCGCGCCCTGGTCAACCGGCCCCAAGTCCTGCTCCTGGACGAGCCGCTGGCCGCCCTCGACCTGAAGCTGCGCCGCCGGATGCAGGTCGAGCTCAAGCAGATCCAGCGCGAGGTCGGCATCACCTTCGTCTTCGTCACCCACGACCAGGACGAGGCCCTGACCATGTCGGACCGCCTCGCCGTCATGAACGAGGGCCGCATCGAGCAGTGCGGCACGCCGGAGGACGTGTACGAACGCCCCACGAGCAGCTTCGTGGCCTCCTTCATGGGCACCTCCAACCTGGTCCCGGGGACCTACCGCTCCGGCCGCGTCGTACTCGACCAGGGCCCCGCCCTGCCCGTAGGGCCCCGGGCCGGCGTCCCCGACGGCAGCCGGGTCAGCCTCTCGATCCGCCCGGAGAAGATCTGGCTCTCCGGCTTCGAACCCGGCATGGCCCAGGTCAGCGGTGTCGTCCGGGAGACCGTGTACTGCGGACCGACCACCACCTACCTCATCGAACTGGCCCCCGGCGTCACGGTGTCCGTACTGGAGCAGAACACCGTCCGCTCCCGCATGGAGGACCGCTGGAGCGGCGGCGAGCAGGTCGAGATCGGCTGGAACCCCGAACACTGCCTGGTCCTCGACTGACCCGTCCGGCACCGACCGAAGGAAGCACACCCATGAACCACGACGTCATCGTGCTCGGCGCCGGACTGGCAGGTCTCGCCGCCGCGCGCGACCTGGCCGCGGGCGGGGCCGACGTCCTCGTCGTCGAGGCCCGCGACCGGGTCGGCGGACGCGTAGAACAGACCACCCTCCCCGACGGCCGGCTGGTCCAGCTCGGCGGGGAGGTGGTGGGCCGGGCCCACACCGCCTACACCGCTCTGGCCGCGGAACTCGGCCTCACCCTGGTCCCCAGCTACGTCGCCGAGCCCGGCGCCCTCGCCCGCGCCACCCCCGAAGGCGTCTCCGCCGCGGACCCGCCCCACTGGTTCGGCCCGGGCGACGACGACTGCCACGCCAAGGTCACCGCCGCCTTCACGGCGCTCGCCGCCGGCGTCGACCCGGCCGACCCCTGGTCCCACGCCGAGGCCGCGCACCTCGACCGACTGTCGGTGGGCGACTGGCTCCGTGCCCAGGGCGCCACCCAGGCCGTGGTGCGCCTCTGGGAGATCGGCCAACTCGCCCTCGCCGACGGCTCCTGCGAACGGACCTCCCTCCTCGCCTCCCTCCGCAAACACGCCGCGGTACCCGGCACCGGCCACTACGAGCACGAGGCGTGGGAGGGCCTGCGCGTCGCCGAGGGATCGGCGACCGTGGCCCTGCGCATGGCCGAGGCCCTCGGCGGCCGGATCCATACGGGTTCCCCCGTCGAGTCGGTCGCCGTACGGCGGCCCGGCCGCAGCTCCGTACGCCTGGCCGGCGGCGAAACCCTCACCGCCGCCGCCGTGGTCAGCGCCCTCCCGGCCGGCCCGCTCCGCGCGGTCGCCGTCACCGGGGTCTCCGACGAGCGCCTCTCCTCCCTGCACCGCCAACGCCACGCCCTCGCGGCCAAGTTCACCGCCGCATACGCCCGCCCCTTCTGGCGCGACCAGGGCCTCAGCGGCCTCTCCGAAAGCGAAGGCGTCCTCGGCAGCACCTGGCCGCAGAGCGAGGGCATCCTCTCCGCCCTCGTCCCGCCCGAACGCTACGGCGTCCTCCTCGGCGTGCCCGCCCCCCTGCGCACCGCCGAACTACTGGCCGACATCGCGCGCCTCTACGGAGACGAGGCCCACCGGCCGCTCGCCACCTTCCTCCGGATGTGGGGCACCGACCCGTGGACCCAGGGGTACGTCACCCAGTGGACCCCCGGTGACGTCATGGCCGTCGGCCCCCGGCACGGCACCCACGAACCCCCCTTCTACGTCTGCGGGTCCGACCAGTGGGTGGCCGGCTACATGGAAGGCGCGGTCCGCACCGGCCGCGCCGCCGCCGAGGAGGCCCTGCGCCGTGGCTGACACCCCGCACGACCCCAGCGCACCCCCGCACCGCCCCATCGGGACCCTGCACAACCACATCGGGGGAGTGGACCGGCCCGCCGCCTCGGGCGAAACCATGGCCCTCACCGACCCCGCCACCGGCCGCGTGCACCGCCACGCCCCGCGCTCGGGCCCCGCCGACACGGACGCGGCCTGCTTCGCGGCAGCGGCCGCGTACGGGCACTGGTCCACCACGACCCCGGCAGACCGCCAGCGCGCCCTCCTCGGCATCGCCGACGCCATCGAGGCGCACGCGGAGGCGTTCACGGCCGCCGAGACCGGGGACACCGGCAAGCCCGCCGAGCAGTTCAGGGACGACGAGCTGCCCGGGATCGCCGACACCTTCCGCTACTTCGCCGGAGCCGCCCGGAACCTCCCGGGCGCCGCCGCGGCCGAGTACACCGAGGGCCGCACCTCCCTGCTGCGCCGCGAACCGGTCGGGGTCTGCGCCCAGATCACCCCCTGGAACTACCCGTTGATGATGGCCGCATGGAAGATCGCTCCGGCCATCGCCGCCGGCAACACCACGGTGCTCAAGCCCGCCGACACCACCCCCTCCTCGTCCGTGCTCCTGGCCCGGATCGCCGCGGACCACCTGCCCCCGGGCGTGTTCAACGTCGTCTGCGGGGACCGTGACACAGGCCGCGCCCTCACCGCCCACCCGGCGGTCGCCCTGATCGCCGTCACCGGCAGCGTCCGGGCCGGACAGGAGATCGCGGCAGCCGCCGCGGCCGGCCTCAAACGGGTCCACCTGGAACTGGGCGGCAACGCACCCGTCATCGTCCACGAGGACGTGGACGTGGAGGCCACCGCCGCCGCGCTCGCCGGGGTCGCCTTCTACAACGCCGGCCAGGACTGCACCGCGCCCACCCGGCTGCTGGTCCACCGCCGGATCCACGACGCGTTCCTCGCGGCCTTCGCCGCCCGGGCGGCCGGGCTCCGCGCCGGCGCCGACTTCGGCCCCCTCAACAACACCGCCCAACTGGCCTCCGTACGGGGGCTTCTGGACCGCCTGCCCGCCCACGCCGGGATCGTCACCGGCGGCAGCCGACTCCCGCGCCCCGGCTTCTTCCACGAGCCCACCGTGGTCGCGGGCGCCCACCAGGACGACGAGATCGTGCAGGAGGAGATCTTCGGACCCGTCGTGACCGTCCAGTCCTTCGCGGACGAAGCCGAGGCCCTGCACCTGGCCAACGGCGTGCGCTTCGGTCTGGCCGCGAGCGTGTGGACCACCGACCACGACCGCGCGATGCGCGCGACCCGCGCCCTGCACACCGGCATCGTCTGGGTGAACACCCACGGCACCACGGTGTCCGAGATGCCACACGGCGGAGTCAAGCACTCCGGCTACGGCAGCGACCTCTCCCTGTCCGGCCTCCTGGACTACACCCAGGTCAAGCACGTCATGCTGTGAGCGAGGGCTCCGGTTCACCGGGGGCGGGGTCGTCCACGGCCAGCAGGGTCAGCGGTACGTTGCCGCGTACGGCCTGTGCGTAGGGGCAGACCTCGTCCGCCCGGTGCAGCAGCGGCTGGAGGTCCGCGGCCCGCCACCCGGGCAGGCTGACGGTGAGGGCCACCGCGAGGCCGTAGCCCGCGGGCGTGTCCGTGGTGCCGAGCTGTACTTCGCAGGCCACGCGCGCCGCCGAGGCGTCCGCCCCGAACTCGGCGGCCACCTCCGCGAGCGCGGAGGTGAAGCAGGCGGCGAAACCGGCCGCGAAGAGCTGCTCGGGGTTGGTGGTGCCCGGGACCTTCTTGCGCGGCGGGGCGAGGCGGACGTCCAGGCGCCCGTCGTCGGTGCGGACGGATCCGGTACGGCCGCCGGCGGCGTGCGCGGTCGTCCGGTACAGGCTGCGGGTGAGTGGCACGGTCATGGCGTTCGGCCCATCTTGCTCGACGAGGACGCTGCCCGGGCGCGGACAGCGGAGGGCGCCGCTCGTGCGGCACCTCGCGCGTCGTCGTGCGTAACCGGGTACGGCGCATCTCGTCCGGGGCCTCGGGTCGGCCGCCGGACAATCTAGCAACGGCGACGACCGTGCGGGGCGTCGCTCGCGGTGACGCTCCTCACCCGCGGTGACCCTCCGCACCGCTGCCGGCCCGGTCGCGATCCGCGGACCCGGGCCGGTGCCCGCTCCGGTACGCCCCCGGAGGCATGCCCTCCCACCGGGTGAAGGCACGGACCAGGGACGTCGCGCCGCTCAGGCCGACGAGCGGTGCGATCCGGTCCAGCGGCAGGTCCGTGGTCTCCAGCAACCGCCCGGCCCGGCCGTGGCGGGCGGTGTCGAGGAGCGCGCGCCAGGACGTGCCCTCCGCCTGCAGGGACCTGCGCAGGGTCCGGACGCTGAGGCCGAGCTCCCCGGCGGGGCCCTCGGGGCCCGCGTCCTGGAGGGCGGCGTCCTCCAGCCACTGCCGTACCCGCTCCGCGACGGTCCCGGCGGCGGACAGCCGGTGCAGCAGCCGGTCGGCGTAGGACCGGTGCAGGGCGTTCAGTGCCGGGTCGTAGAGGGGGCGGCGCCGGTCGAGGTCCTCGTCGGCGACCGTGATCGCCGTCTCCGCGGCGTCGAAGGAGACGGGACAGCCGAGGACGTCGGCGTAGGGCTCCGCCGCGCCCCTGCGGGGGTGGGTGAACGACACGGCCAGGGGCGCCCAGCCGTCGCCGGCGACCCAGCGGCCCGCCCGCACCATGCTGCTGACGACCGCCTCCACCTGCTGGGGGTGCATGGCCGCGGGGGCGACGGTGGGCCGGTAGCAGACCCGGCCGACGCCGCCGTGGCGGTGCAGGGTCACCTTGCCCGCCTGGCTCACCAGGGGGTGGTAGCGCTCTGCCGCCTGAGCGGCGTCCGCGAGGCTGGCGCAGGTGAGGACGAGGTGGCCCAGGATGTGCAGGCCCTCGGGCCTGATGCGGTCGCCCACCAGGAGCCCGGTGTGCGGGCCGGCGCCCACGGCGCCGAGCACTTCGTCCCACAGGGCGCGCATCTCGCCGAAGTCCAGCCGGTCCGTGGGCAAGCTCCGGGAAACCGACCCGCCGGTGCCGTCCGCCGTGGCGCTCAGGACGGCGAGGGCGTAACACGCGGTGACGGAGGGCGACTCGATGGCTGACACGTCGGTCAGTCAATGCGGGCGCACCGCCCCAGTCAACACCGCACCCCTCGACAGCGCACCCCTCGACCCCGAGTCGGCGCCCCGGCCCGCGGCGGTCCGGAGAGTCAACGGGTTGGCCGCCGGAGTCAATGACGGGGCCGCGGACCGCTCCTAAGGTCGGCCTGCGGGCAGCGAGGGACTCAGGGCCTCCGCAGCGCCGGGGAAGCGTGCCGCCCTCGTCGCCGTCCCGGTCACCACCGCTCAGAGGAGTACGCCGTGATTCTCTTCCTGCTCCCCGCGGGCGACTACGACCCCACCGAGGCGGCCGTGCCCTGGGCCGCGCTGCGGGACGCCGGATTCGAGGTGCGGTTCGCGACCCCGGACGGCAAGGCCGCGTACGCCGACCCCCGGCTCACGGACCTCGGCTTCTCCTGGCTGTCACCCTGGCTGATGACCCGCCGCGCCGAGCTCGCCGCCTACCGGAACCTCACCGAGGACCCCCATTTCCTCGCCCCCTCCTCGTACAAGGAGGTGGACCCGGCCGACATCACGGGCCTGTTCGTCCCCGGCGGCCACGCCGCGGGCATGCGCACGCTGCTCGAAGACGCCACCGCCCAGTACCTGTTCGCCCGGGTCTTCACCCAGGGGCTGCCGGTGGGGGCCGTCTGCCACGGAGTGCTTCTCGCCGCCCGGGCCAAGGATCCCGTCACCGGGCGCTCGGTCCTCCACGGCCGCCGGACGACGGCCTTGACGTCCCTGCTGGAACTGACCGGGTGGAACCTCACCCGGCTCTGGCTGGGGCGCTACTACCGCACCTACCGCACCACTGTGCAGGGGGAGGTCACCGCGGCGCTCGCCGACCCGGCCCACTTCCTCGCCGGCCCCGCCCTGCCCGTCCGCGATACCGCAGCCCGGCCCGGACGCGGCTTCACCGTCAAGGACGGCAACTACGTCTCCGCGCGGTGGCCCGGCGACTGCCACCGCTTGGCGGCCGACTACCTGGCCCTGGTCCGGGAGCACGTCATGTCATGAACGCCTCGTGAAGGAGAAAAGGAGAAAGGGATGGGGATGAACCGACGAAGAGCCCTCGGGCGAAGCCGGTACCTGTTAACCGGCCTGGTCCTCGCTCTGGTCACCCTGCTGCTCGGCCCCTCGGCCGCCGGCGCGTCGGCGGGCCCGCAGTGGTGGGAGCCCGTGGCGCGTCCGGCCCCGGACTCGCAGGTCAACGTCACGGGGGAGCCGTTCACCGGGACCGACGACCGGGGCCGGGTCCGCGGGTACGTCGACGGGCACGTGCACCTGATGTCCGACGAGGGCTTCGGAGGGCGGCTGGTCTGCGGAAAGGCCTTCTCAGCGGCGGGGGCGGCGGACGCGCTCAAGGACTGCCCGGAGCACTACCCGAACGGCGTCCTCGCCCTCTTCGACATGATCACCAAGGGTGGCGACGGCCGACACGACCCCACCGGCTGGCCGACGTTCCGCGACTGGCCGGCCCACGACTCCTCCACCCACCAGCAGACCTACTACGCCTGGGTGGAGCGGGCTTGGCGCGGCGGCCAGCGGATCCTGGTGAACGACATGGTCACCAACGGCGTCATCTGCTCGCTCTACTTCTTCAAGGACCGCGGCTGCGACGAGATGACCGCGATCAGGCTCCAGATCCAGAAGACGTACGAGCTCCAGGACCACGTCGACGCCATGTACGGCGGCGCCGGCAAGGGCTGGTTCCGGGTCGTCACCGAGCCCGGCCAGGCCCGCAAGGTCATCCAGGAGGGCAAGCTCGCCGTGGTCCTCGGGGTCGAGACCTCCGAACCCTTCGGCTGCAAGCAGGTGCTGGACGGTGCCCGCTGCACCATGGCCGACATCGACCGCGGCCTCGACGAACTGCACCGGCTGGGCGTGCGCAGCATGTTCCTGTGCCACAAGTTCGACAACGCGCTGTGCGGCGTCCGATTCGACTCGGGCACCCAGGGCATGGCCATCAACGTCGGCCAGTTCCTGTCGACGGGCACCTTCTGGAGCACGGAGCCCTGTCCCGGCGCCGAGCACGACAACCCGATCGGCTTCGGGCTGTCCGCGGAGGGCCACGAGGAGGCGGGCGCCGCCGTGACGGCCGAGGGCGGCACCTCCCGGGCGGAGGCGGAGGCGGAGGCGGAGGCCCGGATCCGGGGCGCCCTGCCGGAGGGAGCCGAACTGCCGCAGTACGGCGCCTCCTTGCAGGGGGCGCAGTGCAACCGCCGCGGCCTGACGGCCCTGGGCGAGTACGCGGTGCTGGGCATGACCAAGCGCAACATGATGCTGGAGATCGACCACATGAGCGTCAAGGCGGCCGGCCAGGCGCTGCGCGTGCTCGAAGCCGAACGCTACTCCGGCGTGCTCTCCACCCACGGCTGGATGGACGACGGCTGGACCGAACGGGTCTACCGCCTGGGCGGCTTCATCACGGGCCACATGTACGAGGCGCCCGCCTTCGCCGCCGAGGCGCGCAGGCACGCCGCCCTGCGCGCCAAGTACGGTGCCGGGTACGGGATCGGCACCGACATGAACGGCTTCGCCTGGCTCCCCGGCCCCCGGCCGGCGACCGGGAACCCCGTCAGCTACCCCTTCCGCAGCCCCGACGGCGGCTCGGTCCTCGACCGCCAGGTCACCGGCTCGCGCGTCTGGGACGTCAACACCGACGGCGGCGGCACCCACTACGGCCTCGTACCCGACTGGATCGAGGACATCAGGGTCACCGGCGGCCAGGACGTGGTGGACGAGCTCATGCGGGGAGCCGAAGGCTACCTGCGCACGTGGGAGGGAGCCGGCGGCCACACCACCCCGTACGTACCGCTGGTCCGCGGATACCGCCCGCACGCCGGACACCTGGCGTCCTCGCGCCCCTTGCCCGCGGGGTTCACCCACGAGGGGGTCTGGAAGCTGCTGCGGGACCCCGCGCCCGGCACGGTCCGGCTCTACGAGTGCAAGGTGGCGAACCACTCGCTGCTGACTCCCGACCCGGGGTGCGAGGGCCAACAGCCCCTCGGCGCGGTCGGATACGCGTACACCAAGGCGGTGCCGGGCTCGGTCCCCCTCTACCGATGCTACGCACCTTCCGTATTCGACCACTTCGTCTCCAACAGGCCCGACTGCGAAGGGCCTTACGTGAAGGAGGGCCTGCTCGGCCACGTCATGCCGGTGGCTGCGCCGTAGCGACACGGCGCAAAGGTGCCCCCGGTGCGTGCGACCCGGGGGCACTCGTCCGTTCGGGTGGCGTTGTCCCTTTTGGGGTGGTAAGTGCGCCTGGAAGTGCGCCGGTCCGTGCTGTGCTGTGGCCACGGCCCGAAGACGGCCGTATGCGGGCCCGCCCGCTGTTCGCGGCAGGTACGGCCCCAACAGCGAAGGAGGACTGATGTCGCGCTACCCGAAGGACCGGCGAAGCCGGAGCAGGTTCGCCCAACTGCTCTTCTTGGTCATGGTGTTGGCAGTCCCGCTCCTGGACGTCTCCGGGGCCCACGCCGCCGCGGTCCACTCCAAACAGGGCCCCGACTGGGATGCCATCGCCCGGTGTGAATCCGGCGGGAATTGGCGGGCGAACACCGGCAACGGCCATTACGGCGGACTGCAGTTCACCCAGTCGAGCTGGAAGGCGGCCGGAGGCCGCAAGTACGCACCGCGCGCCGATCTCGCCACGAAGGCGGAACAGATCGCCACGGCGAGGAGGCTCGCCAGGGTCCAGGGAATGGGGGCCTGGACCTGCGCCCGGCGCCGCTGACGGACGCGCCCCAACAGGGCGGCTCCGCCGCCCTGTTGGATGGACACATCAGAGGGCGAGGCCTTCGATCAGTTCCGCGCCGGGGATCTCCGTGAACAGCTTCCCGGGCGCGATGAGCTTCCCGCGGCGGCGCCCGCTGCCGATCACCACGTACGGCATGTCGCGGACGGCCGCGTCCACCAGCAGGGGCCGGTCTTCCGGAAGTCCCAGCGGGGTGATGCCGCCGTACTCCATGCCCGTCAGCTCCACCGTCGTCTCCATCGGGGCGAAGGAGACCTTGCGCGCCGTCCAGCCGTCGACCGCTCGTGCCACGGGCGGGGTGAGCTCGGCGAGACAGTCGGGGGCGGGCAGGGCGTTGTCGAAGCGGCCGATGGGAGTGCGCACGGCCGCACGCTAGCACCGCGCCGGCAGGCGTCGCCCGGCGGGCCTCACACCCTGTCTGACCTGCGGTTTCATCCTGAATACCGGTGGGGCGGGAGCACGGTCGCGGATGCGGGCCCGGAGGCCCTGTGTCAGCTTGGAACGAGTGGGGGGCTGGACCGGGGGGCGTCTTCTTCCCCGAAGGGGTGCATCACAGATGAACCGACTTCTCGCCACGGCCGTGAGCACGGCCGCCGCAGCGCTTCTCGTGGCAGGCGGGGCCGCCTCGGCCTTCGCCGCCGCGCCCGCCGACGAGGCGACCGACAAGCTGTGCAGCAGTCTGACCGAACTCAAGGCCGACAACGCGAAGTTGCGCGCGCTCGACCCGGCGACCGCCACCAAGGACCAGATCAAGGACGCACACAAGGCCGTCCAGGACGACTGGAAGACCGTTGCCGAGTCCACCGCGCAGTTCAACGCCGCCCAGAAGGACGCGGTCAAGACCGCGGCCAACGACCTGAAGAAGACGTACGACGACCTGCCCGGCGACACCACCGGCGCCGATGCCCTGACCAAGCTCACCCCGGACCTGCAGAAGCTCGACACGGCCGTCGCGAGCGCCCAGAACGGCCTGCAGTGCGGCTGACGGGCTGACGCGGAACCGCTGATCGGCCGACCCGGATGCACCACCGAGCGGGGCGCGGAAGGGGCGCCCCGCTCGGGCCCGGACCTCGTGAGCGCCCGGTGGGCCTTGCCTACCGGGCCTTGCGGGCGTGCAGGACGTACGCCTCCAGCGGGAGCGGGGTGCGGTCGAGCAGCTCCAGCCCGGCGTCGGCGAGCAGTCGGGCGTAGTGCTCGGCGCGGCGTTCACGACCGCCGACGTTGCACATCATGTGGAGGTCCCAGGCCGTGGCCAGCGACGGGGAACCGTCGGCCGGCAGCAGCCGTTCGATGACCAGCAGGTCGGCGTGGGCGGGCATCGCGCGGGCGCAGTGGCGCAGGATCTCCCGGCACCGGTCGTCGTCCCAGTCGTGCAGGATGCGGGAGAGGACGTACACGTCGCCGCCGTGCGGTACGTCTGCGAAGTCGCCGCTGCGGTAGTCGCAGCGGGCGCCGCAGCCCGCGGAGTCGAGCGCGCGGCGGGCCGCCTCGACGGCGTGCGGGCGCTCGAGGAGCGTGCCCCGCAGCCCCGGGTGTGCGGTCAGGATGCGCCCGAGGAGCTCGCCGTTGCCGCCGGCGACGTCGACCACGGTCCGCGGGGTGGATGTCCGGGCCGCGGCGGTGATCACGGGGTGGGCGGGGAGCGGTTCGAACATCCGCGAGCTGGCGGCCATGGAACGGTCGAAGAGGTCGGCGAGCTCGGGGTCGCGTGCGAAGTGGTCGAAGTGGTTCTCGCCGAAGAGGTGGTCGAAGCCGGGTTGCCCGGTCCGTACGGTGTGGTCGAGGGCGGCGAAGGAACGGTAGAAGGGGCCCGCGTACATCAGGGCCAGGGGGCGCATCGTGTCCGGGGAGTCCGCGCGGAGCAGGGCTCCGAGCCGGGTGAGACGGAAGCTTTCCTCTCCTGCCGTGTCCTCGGCGTCCTCTGCGTGCTCGGCCACCACGTCGAGCATCGTGAGGTAGCGCAGGAGCGTGCCGAGGTTCTCGGGCCGGGTGGCGGTGCGTCGGGCGAGTTCCCCTGTGCTGGTGGCCGCGTGCGGGTCCATCGCGTCGGGCAGGCCCAGGCGTGCGAACGCGGCGAGTGCCTGGGTGGTCCACGCTCCGGTGAGCAGGCGCAGGAGCGTCTCGGCGGGCCGGGAGGCGTCCGGGTGCTCCTGCGGAGCCGCGCGGAGGTGGTCGTCGAGGGCGTCCCGGTGGTCGCCGGGGGTGTAGAGCTCCAGGCGGCGATAGCCGCACGCCCCGGCGGCTGGGGTGATGAAGTAGAGGACGGTGCCGTCCTCGTGCGGGTTGTACCCGCCGCCGTCGGGGCGGGCGCCGTGCCGGGCGAGCACCGCGCACAGGCCGCGCAGCACCAGCGGGTCCGGGTGCTCCAGTTCGAGGGCCAGGTGTGCCTCGTGGCCCCGGGCGCGTTCGTGCGCGGCGAGCGCCCCCAGGTCCGAGTGCGGGGGCACCGCGAGGGCGAACACCTCCACCGCGCGGCGCTCTCCGGCCGGGCCCTCGACGCGGGGGCGCAGGATCCGGACGTCGAGCTCGGCCAGGTCGCGGCGGTGGCGCCGGGCGAGCCGTTCCCGTACGACGACGCTGGGCTGGGACGGGGTGTCTACGGCGAGCCCGCAGTCGGCGAGTCGGCGGCGCAGGTCCTGCGGGTCGGTGGGGAAGAGCAGCAGGCCGGCGTGGGCGAAACGGCAGTGCGGGGCCAGGGACTCCAGTTCGGGGCCGCGCAGGCCGGGCAGCAGGAGGGGCAACAGGGTGGCGGTGTCGTGTTCCCGTACGAAGTCGACGGCCGCGCGCAGGCGGGCCGTGTCGTCGGTCAACGTCGTGCCGTCGGGAAGCATCGTTTCGCCTCGAAGCGGCGATCCGGCGGGGCGCGTCGCTTCTTCGGGGAGGGTCGTCGTCATCGCGGAGGTTCCTCGGGCGGTGCTGGGGCGGATGCTCCGGCGGAGCGGGGCATGGTGGACCGGCTGTGCGGTGATGTGAGCGAGAGGGGGGCGGTACGGGGAAGACCGGCGGTCACACGCCGACGTAGTTCTCGGCGAACCAGTCCTGGTGGGCCCGGGAGGTGCGCAAGGAGTCGAGGCGGGCGCGCCGCAGGGACGCCTGGAAGAACGATCCGCCTGACGGGTCGGAGTCCGGGGCCGGGATCGCGTGCAGCAGCCCGGTCATCCACTGGGTGAACTCCTGTGCGCGCCAGATGCGCGCCAGGCATTGCGCCGAGTAGCGGTCCAGGGCCGCGTCGTCTCCTGCGGCGAGGGTCTCGGCGAGTGCTCCGGCCAAGATCTCCGCCTCCAGTACGGCGAGGTTCGCGCCCTTCGCGGCGGCCGGCGCGGTCAGGCTCGCGGCGTCGCCGGCGAGCAGGAGCGAGCCGTGGCGCAGGGGTTCGATCACGTCGCACGCAAGGTCGACGACGCCGCGCTCGATGATCGGCCCCCTGCGCAGCGGACCGTGCTCCGCGGCGCGCATCCGCAGGTCGAGTTCGTCCCAGATCCGTTCCTCGGACCAGGCATCGGCGGATGCGCCGCGCCGGTACTGGAGGTAGTACCGCGTGACCTGCGGGCTGCGGGCCATGTGGCCGGCGAAGCCGCGGTCGTGGACGGCGTAGCCGACGGCGTCGAGGCTGGGCGGAGCTTCGGCGAGCAGGCCGAGCCAACTCACTCCGTGGTCGTGGTGCTGGCGGACCGCGGTGGGCGGCAACGAGCGGCGGGACGCTCCGTGGCGGCCGTCGCAGCCGGCGACGTACCGGGCGTCCCATCGGGCGGGCCGGCCGTCCGGCTCCCGGGTGGTGACGTACGGCCGGGCGCCGTCGGCATCGTGGACCGACAGTGCCTCGGTCTCGAAGTGGATCCTGCCACCGGCGTCGAGGTAGTGCGTCAGGAGGTCCGTGACCAGGTTCTGCTGCGGGTAGACGGTGTGCACCTCGCCCCGGCCCAGGGAGCCGTAGTCGAGGCGGAAGCGGCCGTCCCCGGTACGGAACTCGCACGTACCGTGGGTACGTCCGTGCCGGTGCAGCCCGTCGGCGAGGCCGTGGCGGTCCAGGATCCGTACGGTGTTCGGCGCGAGGAAACCGGCCCGGGCCCGGGTCTGGACGTGTGAGCGGTCGGCGCGTTCCAGAACGACACAGTCGATCCCGGCGGCGAGCAGGAGGTTGGCGAGCACCAGGCCGGCAGGGCCGGCACCGAGCACGACCACATCGGCCGCGGTGCTTAAGCGTCGACAATTCTGACTTTCTGTCATGGCGCGGGAATCATAAGCACGGAAAAAGCCGAGGAAGATCACAAATCACCCACATGGAGCAATGGGGTGACAATCTGCCCGTGCGGCGCCTCGGGTCGCGGTGCGGGTCTCCGGGTCGCCGGGTCCGGCCTCGGGGTCGATACTGAAGGTCACGGTGCGTGGAGGCGACATGCGTGAACCGGAGCGTCGCGGCCCGAGGCGGGCCTCGGTGCCCGTCAGCCCTGTCAGCCAAACGGCGGCAGTCGTACTGGACGACGCAGGCGTGGTCCTCGCGCGGTCGCAGTGGGCCGCGACGCTGCTGGAATGCGCGCCGGGCCGGACGTGTGCGCCCTTGCTGGGAGTGCTCCCGCGAGCCGGGTCCGAGGGGCGACCGGGCGGGCGCCTGGTCACCATTCCGGGTGATCGCGATGGCGGGGACGGCGGCGATGCGCGTCACGCGGTGACACTGGTCTGCACCGTCGTACGGCTGGCAGCCCGCACCCCGGGCGGTTCCGGCGCCGAGGCACAGTGGCTGGTCCTGGTCACCCCGTCGGAAACCGAGGCGGAGGCGGCCGAGCGCGATGCGGGGCGACGCCGGAAGGGGCTGTCCCACGCCACCGCCGCGGGCATCGGCACCTCCCTGGACGTGTCCGAGATGGCCGAGACCCTCGTGAATCTGCTCGTCCCCGATTTCGCCGACCTGGCGACCGTCGACATCGCCGAACAGGTGCTGGTGGGCGACGAGCCCCCGCACCTCGACACCAGCGGTGACGTCCGCCTGCGCCGGATCGCCGCCGCACAGAGCCCGGAGATATCCGCCGAGGACCTCCTGGCGGTGGGAGAGGCACTTCCCCCGGTGGCGGACAACGCGTTGATGCGTCCCCTCATGAAGGGGCTGCCCGTGCTGGTCCCGGACGTCGCCGTCCTGTACGAGAAGCTCGGCGTGGACCCGCAGAGCCTGCCGTTGTTCGTCCCGAGCGGGGCGCACTCCTCCGTGGCGGTGCCGCTCTACGCGCGCGGTCTGATCCTCGGCTGCGTCACCGTCTGGCGCAGTCAGCTGCCCTCCGCATTCGGCGAGGAGGACGCCGCCCTCCTGCACGACGTCGTCTCCCGGGCCGCCCTCGGCGTGGACAACGCGCGCCGCTACACCAAGGAACACCAGTCGGTACTGGCCCTGCAGCGAAGCCTGCTGCCGCGCTCGGCCCTGGACTCCACCGCCGCGGAAACCGTGGGCGTCTGCCAGCCGGCGGGCGGCGGTCTGGGGGTCGGCGGGGACTGGTTCGACGTGATCCCGCTGCCGTCGTTGCGCGTCGCGTTCGTCGTCGGGGACGTCGTCGGCCACGGCCTCGATGCCACCACGGCCATGGCGCGCCTGCGGACCGCGGTGCAGACCCTCGCCGACCTCGATCTGGACCCGGGTGAGCTCCTCACGCACGTGGACGACCTGGTGCTCGGTCTGTCCAGCGAGGAGACGGCAGGCGATTCCCGCTCCGAGACGGCGGTGCTCGGCGCGACCTGCCTGTACGCCGTCTACGACCCGGTGACGAGGAAATGCGCCGCGGCCACGGCGGGACATCCGCCGCCGGCCCTGCTGGCGCCCGGTGAGGAGCCGGTCTTCGTCGCCACGGTGCCGGGACCGCCCCTGGGGGTCGGCGGGATGCCCTTCGAGGTGACGGAGTTCGACGTACGGCCCGGAAGCACGCTCGCGTTCTTCACGGACGGGCTCGTCGAGAGCCGCGGCGGCGACATCGAGGAGGGGATGGAGAGGCTGCGGAGCGCACTGTCCGGCGCGGACTCGAGCCGGACCCTGGGCGAGATCGGCCAGGGCATTTTCGACAGCGTGCTGCCTCCCGAGCCCTCCGACGACGTCGCCCTGTTGCTCGCCCGACCCCATGTCCTCGCGTCCGATCAGGTCGCCGAGTGGGAGCTCGAAGCCGACCTGTCCCTCGTCGCGCAAGCCCGTGAGCTGGTGGTCGGCCAGCTGTCCAGCTGGCAGTTGGACGAACTGGGCTTCGTGACGGAGCTCGTCGCGAGCGAGCTGGTCACGAACGCGATCCGCTACGCCGGGGGACCGGTCGGGCTCCGCCTCATCCGCGACAGAGTGCTCGTCTGCGAGGTGTCCGACCCCAGTAGCACGCAGCCGCGCCTGCGCCGGGCACGGGAGTCGGACGAAGGCGGGCGCGGCCTGTTCCTGGTGGCCCAGCTCACCGACCGGTGGGGCTGCCGGTTCACCGGTACCGGGAAGACGATCTGGACGGAGCAGCCCATAGGCGGGGCCGGACCCCTCGCCTAAGTTCCTGCGGCCCCGAAGCGCATCGTGGCGCGCGAGCGCAGGTCGTACCGCTCCCAGTGCGGCATGGCCGGGTGGTTGGGGTCGCCGGTGCGCACGAAGGAGATCCAGGCCCGGTGCACGCTCCGGGCGAGGGCGTCCCTGGTCCGGACGTCCATCCCCGTCAGGAACGGCGCGTGCGACCACGCGTCGAAATTGTCGAACACGAACGGCAGGTCCAGGCAGTGCGGAGCACCCAGCCGACCGTCGTGTGCGGGGGTGGGGAAAGCGAACTCGTACGTCCAGACCGGGCGGCCTCGTACCGCCCGCGCTTCGGCGAACGCCAGGGTGGGCTTCCTGAACAGCTCGTCGGTGGCCAGGTCGATGAGAACGTCGACCGGGCGGCCACCCGGGCGGGCGGCCTCGTACGCCGCGTAGGCCTCGGCCGCGTCGTCGCCGAAACTGTCCCGCGCCCGCCGGAGCACCTGTTCCCTGGTCGTCGACGCGTACGCCTCGCCCAGCGCGAAGACGAAAGCGGACTCTTCCGCGGTCCAGCCGATGAGCACGTCGATGGCCGCGCCGGGACCGTCGAGCAGGTTCTCGACCGGTTGCCGCGCCGCCGTCACGCCGTCGAGGACCGGCATGAACGGCGCCGTCCAGTGCCCCCATTCCGCGGTGGCCGCGAGGAGTCCGGCGGTGGCTTCGACCAGTCGCGGCCACGGCAGCGTCCGCAGATCATCCCCGTCCTTCGCTCCTACGATCTCCCGATAGGCGGCGGTGCGGGCCCGGGCCTCGGCGGGCGTGGCGAGGGGCATGGCGAGCGGGACGCTCTGGAGGATGGCCCGACGGAAGAGCCGGCCGTCACCGGCGTGGCCCGCGAGCGCCGCCGTGGACAGGGCGCCGGCGGACTGGCCGGCGACGGTGACGTTGCCGGGATCCCCGCCGAAGGCGGCGATGTTGTCCTGCACCCAACGCAGCGCCGCGAGTTGGTCGGTGAGCCAGACGTTGCCGCCCCCGGTGTCCTCCGTGTCTTCCGAGCCGTCCGTCGAAGCGAAGTGCAGCAGGCCGAGCGGTCCGAGCCGGTAGTTGAGGTTCACCACCACCAGGTCGCCGTCCCGCGCGAACGTCTCGCCCGAGTAGTTCGGCATCGCCCCGGACCCGGAGATGAAGGCGCCGCCGTGGATCCAGACCAGGACGGGACGGCGGGCGTCGTCGATGCCGGGGGACCACACGTTGAGTGTCAGGCAGTCCTCGTCGAAGGGCGCGAAGCCGTGCCCGCCGAGCATCGGGTCGACCTCGCGGACGATCTGCGGCGCACTCGGACCGTACGCCGTCGCGTCGAGGGTGCCGGTCCACCCCTGGTGCGGCTGCGCGGGGCGCCATCGAAGGGGCCCGACGGGCGGCGCCGCGTACGGCACGCCCTTGAACACGGCCAGGCCGTCCTCGACGATGCCGCGGACCGGGCCCGATCGCGTGTGCACGACGGGCGCGGTGCGGTCCTGAGCGAAAGCCATCCAGGGCGTCCTTCCGGTGCGGGGGATCGAGAGACCCACGGTATTGCGCATTTCTTGCGAACGTCAATATTCTTCGATCCTTCGTCAAGGGGAGGCTCGCATGGCGGCGTGGCACATCGGTACGACGGTGATCCACAAGGTGCTGGAGGCGGAACTCGACGTACCGCTCTCGGGGGTCCTGCGGACGGACGACAGCGCGCTCCTGGAGAGGTACCCGTGGCCCGCCCCCGACTTCGGCAGGGCCGACGGCACCTTCGTGCTCTCGGTCCACGGGCTGGTCGTGGACACCGGTGCGCGCCGGATGCTCGTGGACACCTGCGTGGGCAACGCCCGGCCGTCGGTGCCGTTCCTGCCCATGCTGGACTCGACATGGCTCGAAGACCTCGCCGCCCTCGGCTACCCTCCGGAGTCGATCGACACGGTGGTGTGCACCCACCTCCACTTCGATCACATCGGGTGGAACACGCGCCTGGTGGACGGGAAGTGGGTGCCCACCTTCCCCCGTGCACGCCATCTCGTCACCCGGGTGGAGTGGGACCACTGGGCCGACGACGCGGCCGCCGACCTCCACGACACGATGCGGCCCTTGATCGATGCGGGTCTCGTCGACTTCGTCGGGAACGACCACCGGGTCGGTGACGGCGTGCGGCTGGAAGCCGCCCCCGGGCACACCCCGGGCCAGGTCGCGGTCGTGATCGAATCCGGCGGCGAACGCGCCGTGATCACCGGTGACCTCGTGCACCATCCGGTGCAGTTCACCGAACCGGACCTGGCCGGCCTCGCCGACGCCGATGCGGCGCAGGCCGCTGCCACCCGGCGGGCGTTCGTCGACCGGTACGCCGACACGGGAACGCTCGTGATCGGCACCCACTTCCCCGCGCCCACGGCCGGCCTGCTCCGGCGCGGAGGCGACGGGGGCGTGCGCTTCGTCGCGGACGACGGCCGGCGCTGAGCCGTGGACTTCCGGCAGCTGACGTACTTCCTCGCCATCGTGGACCACGGCGGCTTCACCCGCGCGGCCGCGGCGCTCTACGTGTCCCAGCCGTCCCTGTCGCAGGCGATCCACGTCCTGGAGCGGGACGTGGGCAGCAGCCTGTTCCACCGGATGGGCAGGAAAGTGGTCCTCACCGAGGCCGGCGCCGCGCTGGTCGCGCCGGCGCGCGACGCCCTGCACGCCCTGGAGCTGGCCAGGGCCGGCGTCGGCGCCGTCCGGGAGCTGCGCGCCGGCCGTCTGGAGATCGCCGCGATGGCCTCACCCACGATCGAGCCCCTCAGTACCATGCTCCAGCGCTTCACCGAGCGCTTTCCGGCGGTGTCGATCGCCCTGCGCGTAGCCCTCACCCGCGAGGACGTGGTCGAGAGGGTGCGTACGGGAGGCTGTGAACTCGGGCTACTGACCACCACCACCTCGTCGCCACTGCCGTGCGCGGACGTCGTCCCGCACCACGTCGGAGAGCACCGGCTCGTCCTGGTCACCCCGCCGGACGGCCCGTTCCCGGCCGGCCGAGCCGTGCGACGCGAACAGCTCGAAGGGCGCCGCCTGATCGTCGGGCAGCGGGGGACCGGGATCCGCGCCTACGTCGACGACCTGAAGGCGCAGGGCATCGACGTCGGCATCGCGGTGGAGACCGAACACCGCATGGCCTTCCTGCCGTTGGTGCTCGGAGGCGTCGGACTGGCGGTGGTGACGGAATCCTGGACCGGCTTGGCGGAGCGGGCGGGAGCCCTCGTCCTCGACCTGGAACCGGCCTGCGTCCAGCGCAACGTCCTGTTGAGCCGCAAGGCGCAGCCGACACCGGCTGCCCGCGCCTTCCTCGATCTCGCCGTCCCACCGGCTCATAGGAGCAGCCTATGAGTCACATCGGGGATGCGTGTTGGACCCGGACGGTCCCCGATTGCTGGAATGCGAGCCATGACGAACCACGACATCGCCCTCATCCCCGGCGACGGCATAGGCGCCGAAGTCCTTCCGGCGGCATGCGAGGTCCTCGACACCGTCGGGAAGCGCCACGGCATCACCTTCGCCTACGAGCAGTTCGACTGGTCCTGCGAGCGCTACCTGCACCACGGGTCGATGATGCCCGAGGACGGACTGGAGCAGCTGCGCCGTCACGACGCGATCCTGCTCGGCGCCGTCGGCTACCCGGGTGTGCCGGACCACGTCTCCCTGTGGGGACTGCTCATCCCGATCCGCCGGGCCTTCAAGCAGTACGTGAACCTCCGCCCCATCCGCGTGTTCGACGGTCTTCCCAGCCCCGTTCGCGCGGCCGTGCCCGGCGAGGTCGACTTCGTGGTCGTCCGGGAGAACACCGAAGGCGAGTACAGCGAGATCGGCGGTCGGATGAACCGCGGGTTCCCCGATGACATGGCCGTCCAGCAGGCCGTGTTCACGCGCGCGGGTGTGACCCGGATCCTCGAGTTCGCCTTCCGCCTCGCCGAACGGCGCGGCGGCCCCCTCACCTCGGCGACGAAGTCCAACGGCATCGTGCACACCATGCCGTTCTGGGACGAGCTGGTGGCCGAGCGTGCCGCCGAGCACCCCACGGTCGAGTGGAACCAGGAGCACATCGACGCACTGGCCGCCAAGTTCGTGCTCGACCCCGCGCGCTTCGACGTCGTCGTCGCGTCCAACCTCTTCGGGGACATCCTCAGCGACCTGGCGGCGGCAGTGGCCGGCGGCATCGGCATCGCCCCGTCGGCCAACCTCAACCCCGAGGGCGAGTACCCGTCCATGTTCGAGCCGGTCCACGGATCGGCCCCCGACATCGCAGGGCAGGGCATCGCCAATCCGATCGGCGCGATCTGGTCCGCCGCCATGATGCTCGACCACCTCGGCCACCCCCGGGCCGCTGCCGAGATCACCGGTGCCATCGCCCGCGTCCTGGCCACCACGCCGGTACGCACCCGCGACCTCGGCGGCAGCGCCTCCACCGCCGCGTTCACCTCCGCCGTCCTCCAGCACCTCTGACGGGACACGGAGCACCGAGGCCGGGCCGTGCGGTACGCCCGCCGGAGCGAGGGATCCGGTCGCTTCACCCTGCCCCACAGGTCAGGGCGGGCTGTGCCTCGGTGCGTGCCGCGCAGGACGTGGGTCGGTCTCGGGCAGCAGCCCGAGCATGTCCAGCAGCAGCGCCAGCTCGCTCGCGTCGGCGGCCCGTGAGGCGACGAAGCGGCGCGCTGCCGCACGGTCGGTGGTCCCGGAGTACGCCAGGAGGGCCGGCTCGTCACAACCAAAGGGATCCTTCACTCGGCCGATCCCACCACGCCGTCCCGTTCTGCGCATGCGCAGTGGGCCGCTTGATCGACCGGCGTCCGAGTGGGAGGGGTTCTTCGGTGAGCGCGGCGCACGGACGGGAGCGCCGTCGCCGGTCGGTTCCTGCATCGAGTCGTGACATGCGTCACGGTCCGCATGCCGCCCTGCGGGCCTCCGCGGAGATCCATTGCCTCGGCACATTTCAGGCTATGTCCCTGTTTGGCGTTGACATGCCGTACTCCGACAGAAACGGAATCTGGCACTCCTTTTTCTCCGGCTCCAACAGGGCTGGCGGGGATGGATTCTGGCGGTGGGCCAGGCGGCTTCCGGGGTGGCCGCGAGAAGGGGATGCACGATCTTCGGGCTGTTTCAAGCGGTGTCCTGAAGGTCCCGCGCGTCCGCGTGGGGGCCGCTTGCCAGGCCGCGGGAGGGCTTCTAAGAATGGCGATTCCTCCGGCGCCTTCGCGGTCCGGCGCCGGGAGCTTCGCGATCACCGAGTGAGGTCCCGCATGAAGAAGCACCGTAAGAACTCGCACCACCGGAAGATAGTCATCGCCGTCGGGGCCATGGCCCTCGTGGCCGTACCCACCACGGCCATGGCCTGCCTCGACCCGCAGGCGACCGACCGGATGCGGCCCGTCGCGGCCGGGCAGGACGGCCGTCCCTGGTACGGCGACCCCGCCGCGCAGCAGCCGGTGGAGCAGCCCGTCGAGCAGCCCGTCGAGATCGCGCCTCCCGTGCAGACCGGGGCGCAGCAGCCGGTGGACTCGTCCGCCGAGCCGGCCGCACCCCCCGGGCCCTCGGACTCCGCGGCGCCCTCCGGTGCCCTGGCCGAGGTCCTGGCGCTGGTCAACAAGGAGCGGGCCGTGGTCGGGTGCCCCGTACTGACCGTGAACGAGAAGCTCGCGAAGGCCGCGCAGGACCACAGTGAGGACATGGCCGCCCACTCCAACATGTCCCACACCGGCTCGGACGGCTCCGACCCGGGTCAGCGGATCACCCGCGCCGGGTACCAGTGGCGTTCGTACGCCGAGAACGTCGCGTACGGCTACCCCACCGCCGCCCAGGTCATGGAGGGCTGGATGAACAGCCCGGGCCACAAGCGGAACATCCTCGACTGCGGCCTGAAGGAGATCGGCATCGGCCTCGCGCAGCCCGGCCAGTACTGGACGCAGGACTTCGGCACCACCCGCTGAACACGCTGTGACGTCGCGACCACCTCCTTACCGCCTCGAATGGCCTTTGAATTGAAGGGGATGGGGCAGTTTCGACCTTCTTAACGTCTGTTAGTGTGCCCGCGCTTGGTGTTCGTCCATCATTCCGTTTCCCCTCGCGCGCGGAGCGTCCGAGGGGTGTTGCGAGGTGTCTTGTACGTGTACAGCGCTCCGTTTTCCCCTGTCGAGGCCAGATCCGCGCGAGCCCGCATGGGCCTGACCGTGACCCAGGTGGCCGCCTCCATGGCGTCCTGCGGGACCCCGGTCGACCCCGAGCTGGTCCTGGCATGGGAGCGGGGCTCCCACGTGCCCTCCGACCAGCACCTCTTCGCGCTGGCCGATGTGCTGTGGTGCGACACGGTCACCCTCATGGGCACCGGGCCGAGGACGCTCGTCGAGTTCCGGCTGGCTCGCCGGCTCGGCGTGGAGGGGCTGGCGCACCGCCTGGGCATGGAGCCGTCCGAGTACCGCGCGGCCGAGTCGGCACGGCAGTGGCACGGTGACGCCCGGCAGACGCGGGTTCTGGTGGAGGCCTTGGGGCTGTCCTTGCGCAAGCTGACCGGGATCGTGGGCCGGGACGGCGAGTTGGAGGACCATCTGCGGTCGGCCATCGCGGGGCGGTGGAAGGTGCATGTCGATCCCGTGGTGGAGATCGTCGCTGTGGACGCGACGAGCGTGGGCGATGCGCTGCGAACGATGCACGGGGAGTTCTCCGAGTTCTCCGAGTTCTCCGAGCGGTACATGGGCAACCTCGTGGCCCGCAACGACGACTCACGGCTCAAGGAGATCGCAGCGGAGCGCGCGGCGTACCTGCGCCGTCTGGCCGACCGGTTCTGGGAGTTGGTCGGCGAAGAGGGCGGGGCCCAGACCCTCGGGCTGGACGGCTGAGACCGAGTACGGCGGCGCTCGCGCGCCGTGGCAGCGCAGCAAGGCCGGGCGGCGGGGAATCCGCTCCGGCCTTGCTGTCACGGTAGGCGAGTCACCGGGTCGGCCGGTCAGTGGGAGAGTGCTCCCGTGCCCGGACGGGCGATGGCGTCGTCCTCCATGTCGTCCCAGTCGATGTCCATCGTGCTGCGGCTGGTGAAGACGTTGAAGATCAGGTTCAGGGCGATGGCCGTGAGGGCACCCAGGGTGATCCCGCTGTCGAGTACGGCCCGGACGCCGTCCGGCATGCGGTCGAAGAACGGCGCGACCGTGGTCGGCAGCAGTGCGGCGCCGAGACTGACCGCCAGGATCAGGGTGTTCCGCTCCTCGCGCAGATCCGCCTTGCCCAGGATCTGGACGCCGACCGCGGCGACGATGCCGAACATGGAGACCGCCGCCCCGCCCAGTACCGGGTGGGGGATCGAGGCGACGAGGCTGCCCGCCTTCGGCAGCAGTCCGAGGGCGATCATGAACACGCCCGCCGCCACCACCACATAGCGGCTCATGATCCTGGACATGCGGACGAGGCCGATGTTCTCCGCGAACGCCACGTACGGGAACGAGTTGAGGACGCCGCCCAGTACCGTCGCCGCGCCGTCGGCGCGCAGGGCCCGCGCGACCGTGTCGGCGTCGACCTTCTTGCGGGTGATCTCCCCGATGGCGTAGACGTCCCCGGTGGTCTCCACCATCGTGATCAGCATGACGACGAGCATCGCGACGATCGGGAACAGCTCGAACCGGGGCATGCCGTAGTGGAACGGTGTGGTGACCCCGAGCCAGTCCGCCTGCTCCACCACACCGAAATCGACGTCACCGAGGATCCACGCGACCGTCGTGCCCGCCACGAGCCCGAGCAGGACGGCGAGGCTGCTGAGGAGCGGTTTGCCGACCCGGACCAGGATCAGGATGAAGAGCAGGGTGCCGAGTCCGTACGCGAGGTTCCTCGGAGATCCGTAGTCGGGTGTGCCGATGAGGTGCGCGCCGCCGGCCGCGTCCTGGAGGGCCACGGGTATCAGGGTGATGCCGATGATGGTGAGGACGGTGCCGATGACGACCGGCGGGAAGTACTTCACCAGCTTGCTGAAGAGCGGGGCGAACAGGAAGGTGGCGATGCCCGCCGTGATCACCGCTCCGTAGACGACGAGCAGCCCTGCGGTACCGCCGCCCGCCCCCGTGCCGATGGCGATCATGGGGGAGACCGCCGTGAAGGTCACGCCTTGGACCAACGGCAGCCTGGCGCCGACCTTCCAGACCCCGAGGGCCTGGATGATCGAGGCCACGCCGCAGGTCAGGAGGTCCGCGTTGATGAGGTGGACGAGCTCCTCGCGGGTGAGTCCGAGGGCGTTGCCGAGGAGGACCGGGACGATGACGGCCGCGGCGTAGAACGCGAGCACGTGCTGGAAGCCGTACAGGGCGAGCCTGGGGATCGGGAGGAGCTCGTCGACGGGGTGTGTCGTGTGCCGGGAGGAGCGCTGTGGGGAGGACTGCCGGGAGGACTGTCGGGGCATTCTTGCCATCTCTGCCTTGCCTTCACGAGGTAGGTGAATGAGAAAACCGCCGCTCTCCAGCCCTGGATGACAGGGCGAGGGCAGGTCGGCTCGCACGGAGCCGACGCCGGGCGGTGTTGCCGACAGCACGTCGCTCTGCAGGTACATGTGTCCCGAGTTGGCAGGACGTCCTTCGATCGATGGATCGGATCACGGGTTGATCATTGGATCCGAAGGGATTTCGACCGGAGGGCGCTCACCATAGCCAAAGGTGGGGTTTCCTCGCGAGTAACCGGAGTCAGACTTCTCATTTCACCTGCGGGGCGCCGCCCGCCCCGGCAGGCAGTGCCGGGGCGGGCGGGCCGGGTCGCGTCGGCCGGGTGCGTCAGCGCACTGGGGTGAAGTCCTGTGAGGCGATGTACTTGGGGCGGCGCACCGGAGCGGCGAAGGGCTTCGCGGGGCGGTTCTCGACGCTGTTGAAGACGAGGAACACGTTGCTGCGCGGGTAGGGCGTGATGTTGTCACCCGAGCCGTGCATCGCGTTGCAGTCGAACCAGGTGGCCGAGCCCGCCTTGCCGGTGAAGACCTTGATGCCGCAGGCCGAGGCGAACTTGGTCAGTGCCTCGTCCGACGGGGTGCCCGCGTCCTGCATCTGGAGGGACCTCTTGTAGTTGTCCTTCGGCGTCGCACCGGCACAGCCCAGGAAGCTCCGGTGGGAGCCGGGCATGATCATCAGGCCGCCGTTGGTGGTGTAGTTGGGCGTCAGGGCGATGGACACCGACACGGTCCGCATGTGCGGCAGGCCGTCCTCGGCGTGCCAGGTCTCGAAATCGGAGTGCCAGTAGAAGCCGCTGGCTCCGAAACCGGGCTTGACGTTGATCCGGGACTGGTGCACGTACACGTCGGAGCCCAGGATCTGTCGCGCGCGCCCCACGACGCGCGGATCGGAGGCGAGGCCCGCGAACACCTCGCTGATCCGGTGGACTTCGAACACGGAGCGCACTTCCCGGGACTTCGGCTCCACGATGGAACGGTCGTCGGCGAGCGTCGAGGGGTCACGGAGCAGCCGGTCCATCTCGGCCCGGTAGACGTCCGTCTCGTCGGGCGTGATGAGTTCGTCGACGGACAGGAAGCCGTCGCGCTCGTAACTCTCCAGCTCGTGGGCCCATATCGGGCCCGGTGTGCCGGGCTCGGACCAGACGACGGGGTCCACGCGGCCGGTGAGCACCTCCTCGGAGCCCCGGGTCGGATACAGGTCCTTCGCCGTGCGGGTGGATGCGTAGGTCATGGTGGTGCCTGCCTCTCCTCTCTGTTCTCTGCTCTTCGTACGTGTCCGCGACTCAGCCGTCATCGGGCTCGGTGAGCAGCGGGTACACGCCGTTCTCGTCGTGGTCCTCGCGGCCGGTGACCGGCGGGTTGAAGACGCAGAGGCAACGGAATTCGTGCTTCACGCGCAGGGTGTGCCGCTCGTGGCCGTCCAGGAGGTACATGGTTCCCGGCGTGATCGTGTGGGTCAGACCCGTCTCCTCGTCGGTGAGTTCGGCCTCCCCCTCCGTGCAGACCACGGCCTCCACGTGGTTCGCGTACCACATGGACGTCTCGGTGCCGGCGTACAGGACGGTCTCGTGCAGGGAGAAGCCGACGCGTTCCTTGGCCAGGACGATGCGCTTGCTCTCCCAGGTGCCGGATGCCGCCCTGACGTGGCGGTCGGTTCCCTCGAGGTCCCGGAACGAGCGGACGATCATGGGGGTGCCCTTCGTGGTGGGTGGCGGGGCGCCGGTCAGGCGGTTTCGCGGACGGAGCGGGCGAGGATGTCGAGGCCCTCGTCGAGTTCGTCGGCGGTGACGGTGAGCGGCGGGAGCAGCTTCACGACCTCGCCCTCGGGGCCCGAGGTCTCGATGAGGAGACCGTGCTCGAAAGCCCTCCGGCTCACCGCCGCCGCACGCTCCTTGTGGGCGAACTCGATGCCCCAGACCAGTCCGCGGCCGCGGTACGTGGCGCCGAGCCGGGCGTGCTCGGCGCACAGCTCGCGCAGCGCGCCCTCGACGTGCCCGCCCTGGGCGAGGGTCCGCTCGCGCAGGACGCCGTCGGCCCAGTAGGTCTCCAGGGCGGCCGTCGCGGTGACGAAGGCCGGATTGTTGCCGCGGAAGGTGCCGTTGTGCTCGCCCGGCTCCCAGAGGTCGAGTTCGGGCTTGAACAGACACAGGGACATGGGGAGTCCGTATCCGCTGATGGACTTCGACAGCGTGACGATGTCGGGCGTGATGCCCGCCTCCTCGAAGGAGAAGAACTCGCCGGTCCGGCCGCAGCCCATCTGGATGTCGTCGACGATCAGCAGCATGTCGCGGCGCCGGCACAGGTCCGCGAGGGCGCGGAGCCATTCCGCGCGCGCCACGTTGATCCCGCCCTCGCCCTGGATCGTCTCGACGATGACCGCCGCCGGGTGGTTGAGGCCGGATCCCTGGTCTTCCAACAGGCGCTCGAACCAGAGGAAGTCGGGGACCCGGCCACCGAGGTAGTTGTCGAAGGGCATCGGGGTGCCGTGGACCAGGGGGACACCGGCGCCGGCCCGTTTGAAGGCGTTGCCCGTGACGGCGAGGGAGCCGAGCGACATGCCGTGGAAGGCGTTGGTGAAGGACACGACCGACTCGCGGCCCTTGGCCTTGCGCGCCAGCTTGAGCGCCGCTTCGACGGCGTTGGTCCCGGTGGGCCCCGGGAACATCACCTTGTAGTTCAGTGCGCGGGGTTCGAGGACGTGGGACCGGAAGGTCTCGAGGAAGGACCGCTTGGCGGTCGTCGCCATGTCGAGCCCGTGCGTGATGCCGTCCCGCTCCAGGTAGTCGAGCAGGGCCCGCTTCAGGACGGGGTTGTTGTGCCCGTAGTTCAAGGACCCGGCGCCCGCGAAGAAGTCCAGGTAGCCGCTGCCGTGTTCGTCGTACAGCCGGCTTCCCGTGGCGTGCTCGAAGACGACGGGCCAGGCGCGGCAGTAGCTGCGCACCTCGGACTCCAGGGTCTCGAAGACGGACAGGACCGGCTCGGTCATGGTCAAGGGAACTCTCCAATGAGCGTGGGGGTGTTCGGTGCGGGTGGTTCGGTACGAGGGTGTGCGGCACGGGGGTGTGCGGCCCGGGGCGTGCGGCACGGGGGCGGGCATGCCCGGGGCGTGCGGGCCGGGGTCAGAAGGGGAGCGGCCCGATGCGGTGCAGGACCTCCGGGGCGTACCCGCGGTCCGGGAACTCCTCCGGGGCGAACAGCACTTCGCGCGTGAGCGTGGCGCCGTGCCGCGCGGCGTACGAGGCGAACAGTCGCTCCGACGCGAGGTTGCCGGGGGAGATGGTGGTCTCCAGGGAGCTCAGTCCGTGTTCTGCCGCCACGCGGGCGGAGAGGCCGTCGAGCAGGGCCCCGGCGATGCCCAGGCCCCGGACGGACTCGTCGACGGCGATCTGCCAGACGAGCAGGGTGCCCGGGCTCTCGGGCCGCAGGTATCCGCTGACGAATCCGACGGCACGCCCGGACGCGTCGCGGGCCACCGCGGAGGTGCCGGCGAAGTCACGGCACCAGAGGAGATAGCTGTAGGCCGAGTTGAGGTCCAGCGTCCCGGAGTCGCGGGCGAGGCGCCACAGCAGGCGGCCGTCGCCCGGGCGGGGGCGGTCGATGCGCATCGTCGGGGTGGACGGGTTGGTCCGGGTGGACGGGCTGGTCGGAGCGGTCGGAGCGGACGGGGTGGACGGCGGGGTCTTCCGGTAATGGGCCAGTTCTGCATGAGCAGTCATGCGGGCCGAAGCTACCGAGGGTTGGCGCGGATTGCACGGGCCTGAGGGGTTACGGGGAGGACGTTGTCCGTGATAGATGGAAACGCCTCCCCGGGGTCGCGAAAGTGCCGGCAATGCGCCCGGTTTCCTCCGGAAAATGCCGACATATTCACCCCACCCTCGGTTTTATAACGAGCAGGTAACGTCTTTGCCTTGTTTCATATTTTCCACTTGAATGTGATGTCTTCGTCGGAGGACCGGGGTTTGGTTCGCGGCTGAGCGGTCAAAAGGTGACGGCGCTCAGGGTGAGGGTCTGTTCCGCCGATGTGCGGGAGCCGCCGACCGGGCTGCCGCTGGTGTCGGTCCAGGCGCGGGTGGGGGTGGTCTCGGCGAGGCGGCCCGGTGTGTCCGAGAGGCCGATCACGAGCCCGCTGTAGCGGTTCACGAGCCGATGGGTGCCGGTGGGCGTGCCGTCGGCCGTGGAGTTCGGGATCACGAACCACTGCTGCCCCACGGTGGGCCCGCTCTGCGGTGCCTTCGTCACGGTGGGCTTGGCCGCCCAGGCCCGCCCCGCGTTCGCCTTGGAGTCGACGCCGAGGAGTTGACGGGTGGAGGCGTTGGCGATGCGGTAGGAGCCGTCGCCGTTCGGGGTGAACACCCACTGGCCGAGGGCCGACGCGCCGGCGGAGGGGAGGGACGTGGTCGCCGTACTGCCCCGGACCTGGGCGAGGTGGCGGCCGGTGCCGCCGGCGATCGTGTAGGACTTCCCCGGATCGATGACCGCGGCGGGAGCGTTCGTGTCGATCACGGTGTCGTAGTACTCGCCGTCGGCGCCCCCGGAGCAGAAGAACGAACAGTACGACCGGAACTTCTTGCCGACGATGGTGGAGCCCGTCTTGTTCACCGCGTCCAGGACCCAGCGGTACCAGGAGCCGGTGCGGTACGCGCCGGAGTCGCCGGCGAGGCGCCACTGCTGGGTGGCGAGGTTGTCCGTGACGTAGAAGCGCTGTGGCTCGCTGCCGTCCTGGTTGACCGCCTCGGGCTGGCCCACGTACAGGCCCAGGTAGGCGTTGTAGGCGATGTTCATCGTCAACAGGTCGGACTTCGCGGGCAGTTCGCCAGCGGCCTGCTGTTCCTGGACGGTGCCGGGGTTCGACGGGTCGTAGTCCTTCGCCACAGGGGTGTAGCCGGTGGAACGGGTGGCGTCGACGGGTTCCATGTTGCTTTCCAGGCCGCCCGTGCCGGGCTGGGACCAGGAACCGTCGTACCACTTGCGCCATGAACCGGGCGCCATCTTCCCGGACATGGGGGCGCGGGCCACGTGCGCCCGGCTGCCCGCGGTCCACGCACCGGGGACGCCGCCCTTCGGGATGACGCGGGAGTTGTAGTAGACGTAGAAGTAGCCGGAGGCGGTGTCCACGAACAGGCGGGCATCGCCGTTCCCGTAGTGGTACGTCTCGTGCGGGAAGGCCGCGGTGTCGCCCCGCAGGGTGCTGTAGGGCGAGGTGAGCACGTGGTCCTTGATGGCCCACGTCCTGCCCTGGTCCCGGGACACGGCGTAGTCGATCGCGTCGTAGTGCAGGCCGTCGCCGAAGGGGCGCGGGGTGAACTCGTTGTGGACCAGCCCGTACCAGTCGCCGGTGTCGGGATCCACCCATACGCCCATCAGGTCGCAGTAGTTCTTCTGCGCGTAGTGGGAGGTGTCCGGGGCGTACGTGGCCTCGCGCCCGGTCGGGCTGTTGTTGCACCGCCACGTGGTGTCGTCGTTGCGGTCGTTGGCGTTCGCCGGATCGACCGCTGTGCTCAGCGAGGCGGAACGGGTGGCGGAGTCGAAGTCCTTGCCGGTGTAGAACGTCCACTTGCGGGGATCGTTCGCCGCGTACAGGGCGTGGGCCGACTGGTAGTAGAACGCGCCGTCCTTGTCGATGTACGTGGCGGCGGGCGTGTCGTCGGGGTGGGTCCAGGAACCCTTGGCGCCGATGGAAACGGTGTACGTGGCCGTGGGGGACTGGCTGGACCGGGCCGACGCCGGAGCGGTGGCCAGGGTGCCGAACAGAACCGCGGCCGTGGCGACTAGCGCAACGGCGGTCCTCATCCCGGGAGGGGCTGACACGGGTACTCCTCTCTTGCCCGGGCCGTCCGCAGGGCGTGGGGGCGGAGGAGGGGCCCGGGGTGGCGAGTGGTGCGTGGTCGTGGGGGTGTGCGCGCGCCTGCTCGCGACAGGGCGTCAATTAATTTGTATAGAAGCCGAATTAATAAACGACTGTCAAGACTCGGCACAGAGATCGCCGCGACCCCGCACCCGTCCCGCACGAACCCGGCGCCGACGGGCGTTGTCAGTGCCCTGGGAGAAGATCCTTCCATGACGATCCTTTCCGCCGACGAGGCGCCGTTCGGCCTGCTCAGCCGCCCCGACTACGCCGCCGCCCTGCAGCAGTTGCGCGAGGCGTCCCGGGCCTACTACGGGGGCGAGAGCGGCCTGCTCGACGACGCGGCGTACGACCGCCTGCGGCAGTCCGTTCTCGC
The DNA here is from genome assembly GCF_045822005.1 of Streptomyces stoeckheimensis. Taxonomy (NCBI): domain Bacteria; kingdom Bacillati; phylum Actinomycetota; class Actinomycetes; order Kitasatosporales; family Streptomycetaceae; genus Streptomyces; species Streptomyces stoeckheimensis. Next base: position 8,432,112 of record NZ_CP169550.1, read on the forward strand.
CTGGGAGGCGGAGCACCCGGACGAGGTCGCCCAGGATTCCCCGACCGGCCTGGTGGGGGACGGGGCCGCCCCCGTCGGCGACATCGCGCACACCACCCGGCTGCTCAGCCTCGACAACGTCTTCGACCCGGACGGCCTGGTCGCCTGGGGAGCATCCCTCCAGCGCCGCCTGGGCCGCGAGCCCGCGGGCGGCTTCACCGTCGAGCCGAAGATGGACGGCGCGGCCGTGGCCGCGCGGTACCGCGACGGGCGCCTGGAGCGGATCGTCACCCGCGGCGACGGTACGCACGGTGAGGACGTCAGCCACGTCATCGGCACCATAGAGGGCCTGCCCGAGCGGCTGCCGCTCCCCGCCACCTTCGAGGTGCGCGGCGAAGTCCTCTTCACCCAGCAGCAGTTCGAGACCGCGAACGAAGTCCGCACCGCCCACGGCGCGCAGGTCTTCGCGAACCCGCGCAACGGCACCGCCGGCACCCTGCGGGCGAAGGACCGGCCCTACCGACTGGCGATGACGTTCTGGGCGTACGGAGCGGTCGAGCTCGACGGTGTCGCCCTCGCACCCTCCGGAGCCACGCACGCCGAGACCCTGGCCGCCGTGGCCCGCGCGGGCGTGGCGACCACGGCCGACACGCCCGCCGGCCTGCACGTGGTCGCCACCCTCGCCCAGGCGCAGCGGAAGGTCGACGAGATCGCCGCGCTGCGCCCCGGACTGCCGTTCGGCATCGACGGGGTCGTGATCAAGGCGAACGACGCGGCCGAGCAGGCCGCGGCCGGCTTCGGCAGCAGGTTCCCGTACTGGGCGATCGCCTTCAAGCTGCCGGCCGTCGAGCGGCAGACCGTGCTCAGGGACGTGGTCTGGGAAGTGGGCCGTACCGGCGTGCTCGCCCCGACGGCCGTCCTCGACCCGGTGGACCTCGACGGATCCACGGTCACGCGGGCCACCCTCCACAACCCCGCCGACATCCGCCGCCGCGACCTCCACCTCGGGGACACGGTGACGGTGTACAAGGCGGGCGACATCATCCCGCGCGTCCAGGCCGCCGTCACGAGCCTGCGCCCGGACGGCGCGCGCGAGGTGCCGCTGCCCACGGTCTGCCCGCAGTGCGGCGGAGAGATCAACAAGGACCAGGAGCGCTGGCGCTGCGCGAAGGGCACGGCGTGCGCGCTGCCCGCGCTCATCGAGTACGCCGCCGGTCGCGACATGCTCGACATCGACGGCCTGGGCAAGACGTACGTCAGGGCCCTGATCGAGTCGGGTGACGTGACCGACGTCGCCGACCTGTTCACCCTCACAGAGGAGCAGCTCGCCACCGCCTCCGGGAGCGCAAAACGGGGGGCGAAGCTGGCCGAACAGATCGCGGCCGCCAAGTCCAGGCCGCTCAGCCGCATCTTCTGCTCGTTGGGCGTTCTCGGCACCGGGCGCAGCATGTCCCGTCGCATCGCCGCGTACTTCGGCACCATGGACGCCATCCGGCAGGCCGACGCCGAACGGATGCAGGAGGTCGACGGCATCGGCGGGGAGAAGGCCCCGGTCATCGTCGAACAGGTCGCCTCCCTGGCCGCGGTCATCGACAAGCTGGTGGCGGCCGGGGTCAACATGCGGGAGCCGCAGCAGCCGGAAGCCACACGGGAGGGCCCGCTGGCCGGCCGGACCGTCGTGGTCACCGGCAAGATGAGCGGCCCGCTGGCGGGCGCCGGCCGCTCCGAGGTGAACGCGCTGATCGAGAAGGCCGGCGGCACGGCGGGCAGCAGCGTCAACTCCAAGACCACCGACCTGGTCTGCGCTCCGTCCGCGAGCGGGAAGCCGAGCTCCAAGGCCGTCAAGGCCACGGAGCTGGGCGTCACGGTCCTCACCCCGGAGGACTTCGCGGAACTCGTGGCCGACTACATGGCCGACAGCTGAGAGCCGGGAAGGACCTGGGGACCCGTGGTGGCCGCTGAGGCGGCGACGGGGCCCAGGGGGACGCCGCCTTAAGGGTCCATTAAGGCGGCGCTGCGCATGCTCGGTGCCTCTTTGCGCCGGCATCGCTGCACGTGAGCGCGCCGGTCGAGCACTCGCCTCCGACCGATCCAGGACTTCCCCTCATGATTCGCTCGCTCAAGCGCCGCGCGTACGGCACCTCCTCCCGGCGGGCCGCCACCGCGGCGGCCGCGCTGGTGCTGGCCGCCCTCACCGGCTGCTCCTCCCTCAACGGGGTCGTCTCACCGGCCGCCGTCCGCAACGCCGCAGTCCCTGCCGCCACGGAACGTGCTTTCGGCCTGGTGGACTGCAAGGTCGCCAAGTGCGTGGCGCTCACCTTCGACGGCGGCCCGAGCAAGCCGACGCCCGACCTCCTCGATGTCCTGAAGCGGGAGAACGTTCCGGCGACGTTCTTCCTCCAGGGGAAGGGGCACACCGACACCTATCCCGACACCGTGCGCCGCATGGCCGACGAGGGCCACGAGATAGCGAACCACACCTGGTCGCACGAGAACCTCACCGAACTCACCCCCGATGGCATACGCGCGGAAATCGAGCCGGTGCAGCACGACATAGAGAAGGCGACCGGGCGCGCCCCCACCCTCATGCGGCCCCCGGGCGGCGCCACCGACGACGACGTGTCGAAGGTGATGAAGGAACTCGGGCTCGCCCAGGTCCTGTGGAGCGTCACCGCGAAGGACTTCCAGACCACCGACACCGAACTCATCAAGAAGCGCGTCCTCGACCAGACGGAGCGCGACGGGATCATCCTGCTCCACGAGCGCTACGCCGGAACGATCCCCGCCGTCCCGGGCATCATCGCCGAACTCCATCACCGCGGGTACACCTTCGTGACGGTTTCCCGACTCCTCGCACCGGCCCGTCCCGAACCCGGCAAGGTCTACCGGCCCTGACCCGCGCTTCCCTCCCGGTCGCCCCCGCTACCGGGGCAGTCGCAGGAGGAACGCCGTTCCCCGGTCGGCCGGGGCGACGGCGAGGGTTCCCCGGTGGTGGCGGGCCAGGTCCCGGGCGATGGCGAGGCCGAGGCCGCTGCCGCCGGTGTCACGGGTGCGTGCTTCGTCGAGGCGCGTGAAGCGGTCGAAGACCCGTTCGCGGTCCGCTTCGGCGATCGGGGCGCCGTCGTTGTGGACGGTGCACTCCACCCATCCGGGCCGTGGGGTGAGCGTCACGGTGATCCGGGTGTCGGCGTGCCGGGCCGCGTTGTCCAGGAGGTTGCGCAGCAGGCGCCGCAGCTGGTCACGATCGCCGTGCAGGACGACGGGCTCGGCGGGCGCATCGAGGACGAGGTCCGCGGGGGCTCCGGGCCGGGTGTGGGGCAGTTCGATGAGGAGTTCCCGGACGAGCTCGGTGAGGTTCACCGGTGCGCGGTCCGGGCCTGCCGCCGGGGTGTTGTCCAGCCGGGCGAGGGTCAGCAGGTCGTCGACGAGGTACTGCAGTCTCGTCGTGGCCCGAAGGGCGTCGTTCAGGGCCGCGGGCCGCTCGGGACGGGCCACGGCTACCTCGAGGACGGTGCGCAGGCCCGTGACCGGGCTGCGCAGTTCGTGGGCCGCGTCCGCGATGAAACGGTGCTGGCGGCGGGCGTGGGCGTCGAGGACGTCGAGGGTGTGATTGGTGGTGCGGGCGAGCCTGGTGATCTCGTCCTCGGCCGCGGGGACGGGGACGCGGGTGCCGGAACCCGGCTGGTCGACCGTGGCGAGGCGGCTACGGATGGCCTCGACCGGCCGCAGGGCCCTGGTGGTCGCCACCCAGGCGGAGAGGGCGACGACCAGGGCGGCCAGCGGGACCGCGCCGGCCAGGGCCGGGACGAGGGCGTCGGCGGCCCGGGTCGCCTCGGACGGGGTCAGGGCGACGTAGACGGTGTAGCGCCCGGCCGGGGGCGCCGACGGACTGGGGACGGCGGGGGACTGGACGTCGATGCTCGTCCCGGCCATGTCGACGCTCTGCCCGGCCAGGGCCGCCGCCTGGGAGAGGCAGCCGGGGACGGTCTGCCCGGTGGAGGTGCGGACGGGGTCCGCCCGGCAGTCGGGGGCCGGGTCGCCGAAGCGGACCTTGCGGACGGTCGCCCATGCGGGCCGGGCCGACGCGGGGGCGGCCGGGAGCTCCTTCACGGCCTCGGGGAACGCCTGGGGGAGCCACGACGCGAAGGGGCCGTCCGGGCCGATGATCAGTACCGGTGAACCGGCGAGGATGTCGCTGGTGGCCTCCCGGTCCCTGGCCCGGACACCGGCGAACTCCAGCGCGACGGCGCGGGACTGGGCCAGGGCGCGGCCCCGCGCCGCGTCCATCTCGGTGGAGTACACGACGTGGTGCAGCCACCAGGCGCCGGCGCCGGAGAGGACCAGGGCGGCCGTACCCGCGGCAAGGGCCGTACGGGCCCGGGTGGGCAGGCGCAGCCACCGAGCCGACGTGCGGCCCGACATCCGGGCCGGGGCCTGGGCTACGGGCTCAGGCATGCGTGGCGTCCAGCCGGTAGCCGCGTCCCCTGACGGTCACGATGCTCCGGGTGCCGTAGGGCTGGTCGATCTTGCGGCGCAGCAGGCTGATGTAGACCTCCACGATGCTCGCCGAGCCGCGGTAGGCGATGTCCCACGCCTCGCCGAGGATGGTCTCCTTCGACAGCACCCGGCCCGGCTCGCCCATCAGGCACTCCAGTACCGCGAACTCCTGCCCGGTGACCTCGATGCGCTCGCCGCCGCGCCCACAGGTCCGCGCCTGCGGGTCGAGCCAGAGGTCGCCGGCCCGCAGCACGTCCAGGGCTCCGGACCCCGCGGCCTCGCGGGCGCTGCGGCGGATCAATGCGCGCAGGTGCGCCGTGAGGACCAGCAGGGAGAACGGCTTCGTCAGGTAGTCGTCCGCGCCGATGTCCAGGCCGTGTGCCTCGTCGAGTTCTCCGTCCCTGGCGGTCAGCATCAGCACCGGGGTGTCGACGCCCAGCGCTCTGAGCCGCCCGCACACGGCGAATCCGTTCAAGGAGGGCAGCATGACGTCCAGGACGATCGCGGCGAACCGGCCCGTGGCGCCGAGCTCCACCGCGGCCAGGCCGTCGGACGCGAGGGTGACCGCGTACCCCTCGCCCTCCAGGCCCTCCCGCACCGCGGCCGCGATGACCGGATCGTCCTCCACCAGCAGAATGTCCACGATGTCAGCATGCCATCCAGTCGCCCCTGCCCCCTGCGAACGGGCCTTCAGGAACGGTTAAGCATGATCTGCGCACAGTGGGGCACGACCGGCAGTACGGCCGCCCTCCCCGGCCCCGGCCCTCACCGATCAGCCTCCGTCACCGAAAGGCCCGGCGCCGCATGCGCATTTCCTTCCTGCTCCACAATGCCTACGGCATCGGAGGCACGATCAGGTCGACGTTCAACCTGGCCGCGGCGCTCGCGGAACACCACGACGTGGAGATCGTCTCGGTCCTTCGCAACCGTGCCGTCCCGGTCATGGGCGCCCCTCCCCGGGTGAGCCTGACGCCGCTGGTCGATCTGCGCCCGGACTCCCCGGACTACGACGGTGACGACCCGCGGCACGCGCTGCCCGCCGGGGTCTTCCCCCGCGCGGACGGCCGACACGGGCAGTACAGCCGGCTCACCGACGAGCGCATCGGGCGCTACTTGTCGACCCTGGACGCCGATGTCATCGTGGGGACCAGGCCGGGCCTGAACGTGCACATCGCCCGACAGGCGCACCGCGCCGCCGTCCGCGTGGGCCAGGAACACCTCGCCCTCTCGAACCACGGCTTCCGCGTGCGCCACGAGATACGCCACCGCTATCCGCTCCTCGACGCCCTGACCACCGTCACCGAGGCCGACGCGGACGCCTACCGGCGGTTCGGCCCGCCTTCGATGAGGGTGGAGGCCATACCCAACAGCGTTCCCGCCGCCTCCGTGGAACCGTCCGACGGCACCGGCAAGGTGGTCGTGGCGGCGGGCCGGCTCACCCCGGCGAAGCGCTACGACCTGCTCGTACGGGCCTTCGCGCAGGTCGTCGCCGACCATCCGGACTGGGAGCTGCGCATCTTCGGCAGCGGCGACGCCACCGGCAACGAAAGGGCCGGGCTGTCCGCCCTGATCGGAGAGCTCGGCCTGAGCGACCGGGCCCATCTCATGGGCGACGCCCACCCGTTGGACCGGGAGTGGGCCAAGGGATCCATCGCCGCTTCCACCTCCGACCGGGAGTCGTTCGGCATGACCATCGTCGAGGCCATGCGCTGCGGACTCCCCGTCGTCTCCACGGACTGCCCGGTCGGACCGCGCGAGATCATCGAGGACGCGGTCGACGGACGCCTCGTCCGCCCCGGCGACACCGAGGGCATCGCCGCCGCGCTGATCGAGCTGGTGGCCAATGACGGGCTGCGGCGGCGCATGGGCGCAGCAGCGCTGCGGAACTCGGCCCGCTTCGATCCGGCCCACATCGCCGAACGGCATCTCGACCTCTACCGGGAGCTGCTGCGGCGCGGTCCCGGCCGGCGCACGCTCGGCCCCGCACGGGAGGCCGCGCACCGTGCGCGGGTCGGCGCGATCGACGCGGCACACTCCCTGCGCGCCACCGCCCGTGGAGCCCGCGCGAAGTACCGTTCGTCGAAGACCCTTCACGACGACGAAAGTGCGCATCATGCCGACCACCATCACCGTCCGGGCAGTCCGTGACGCCGACTTCCCGCAGTGGCGCGCCCTGTACCGCGGTTACGCGGACTTCTACCGGGTCGAGCAGACCGAGGAGGCCGCCGAACGCGTGTGGGGGTGGGTGAACGACCCCGCCCACGAGGTGAGCGCCCTCGTCGCCGAGGACGGGGACGGCCGGCTGATCGGCCTGGCGCACTACCGCCCGTTCGCCCGTCCCCTGTCGGCCACCACCGGCGGGTACCTGGACGACCTGTTCGTCGACCCCGCCCACCGGGGTTCCGGCGCCGCCGATCACCTGCTCGGGGCCTTGCGGGAGATCGCGGCCGAGCGCGGCTGGAGCGTGGTCCGCTGGATCACGGCCGACGACAACCACCGCGCCCGGGCCAAGTACGACCAGCTGGCCACTCGTACGATGTGGGTCACCTACGACATGGCGCCCGCCGACTGATCGAACGCAGCGCCCCGCGGCCGAGGTCCCCGGGCCGCGGGGCGCGCCGTCAGCTTCCGTTCGACACGTTGCCCGACAGGACCGGGATGTTGTCCAGGATGTGCGAGAGCGGCTCGTCGCCCTTGGCCTGGGTGGAGTTCTCGGTGCACTGCTGGTTCTGCGGGTTGGAGAGGACGTTGACGTCCTGGACGCCCACGTTCGCGAGGATGGCGAGGAGCGACTGCGCGTTGACCTTGACCGGCAGGCCGATGCAGGGCTTGTTCGCGGTGCCCTGGATCACGGAGAGCTGCGGGCTCTTGTCGCCGTGCGTCTTCTGGTTGCCGTACGCCTGCACGGCGCTGTTGCCGTTGACGGTGTTGATCCCGTTGTCGTTACCGATGGCCATGGCCGGAGCGGCCATGGCGCCGCCGGCGCCGATCGCGGCAGCAGTGGTGACAGCGGTGACCATCATCTTCTTCAGCATTGCCTGGTAATCCTTCACTGAGCGGGGCGGTACCCGTCGATTGGTTCGCCCTGGCAACGGCTGTGGGCGGCACACGTGGCGGCAAGTCACCCGTTTGCAGGACGGTCCGCTCAGAAGAGGCACCTTGCGGCCGTCGGAGTGCCGGTACGACGGGCGTCCATCCAGGCGATGGCATCGTCCAGCGGGCCGTCGCCGATGGTGTGACCCTGATCGGGGTAGTACGTGAACTCCAAGTCGACCCCCTTGTCGCACAGTTCCCGGGCGAGCGTCTGGTTGAGGTTGCTCAGGACATCGTTCCCGCCCTGCGGCAGCAGCACCGGGACCTTGATAGTGGCCTCGCTCGCGGCACTGGCCTTCAGCGCGGCGTTGAGGGGTGCCAGATCGGCGCCCGGCCTCAGGATGTCGGAGGCGGGCGGCAGATCGGGGTCGGTGGCCATGCAGGGCTGGGTCCAGATGCGGTCCGCGGCGGCCAGGCCCGCGGGGGTGAGCAGCTCGGCGGGTTTGACATCCGGGTCGGCCGCAGCGGCCCCGTTGATGAGCAGCAGCAGGATCCCGGTGTAGGTGGTGGCCGTCGCGTCCTGCTGGGCGAACAGGGCGGGCATCCACTCGAATCCGACCGCCGGCGCGTTGGCGACCACGCCCTTGAGGTCGACGTCGGGAGCGTACGAGGCGGCGTGGTGGGCGCTCCACAGGGCCGCGTGCCCGCCCTGCGATCCGCCGTAGACGAGCGTGGTCGCGGACGACCCCGGGTCGATCCCGCGGGCGGCGCGGACGATGTCGAGGGTGGCGTACGCGGCGGACTCGCCGTTGAGGTAAGGGTGTCGGACCCCGGTCACGCCCAGGCCGATGTAGTCGGGCTGTACGACGACGAACCCGCGCGCGAGCAGCTTTCCGACCGGACTCGCGTCCTGCAGCCCGGCGAAGGCCGGGATGCGGGACGGGGCGCACGCCGTACCGATGCCCATGGTGCCGTGATCCACGGCGGCGACGGGCCGCCCGCCGGAGGGTGCGGGCCCGTCCGGAACGGTCACCAGTCCGCTCGCGGCCACCGGCTTGCCGTCCGTCCCGGTGCTCAGGTACATCACCAGGACGGTGTGCGACGGCGGCGTCAGCGCCGCCTCCGGCGGCGCGTAGGGGCGTTGGCGGATCACCGTGCCGGGCTTGCCCGGGGGCAGCGGGTTCGGCGGGTCGTAGAACGCGTCGCCCTCGGGTACGGGCGCGGACGAGGTCCGCCCTTCCGGGCTCCGCCCCTCCGTGCTGCGGCCGTCCCCGCCGCCGGTGCAGCCCGACAGCGTCAGCGCCGCGGCGATCGCACCGATGACGGCCCAACGGGCCGCTATGCCAAGGGGGTTGTGGCTCTGTCCGTGCGGCAAGGAGGAACTCCTCTGCGTACGCGGCTGCCGTGCGGCACGCTCCGGGCGTGAAACGCTAGCCGAGTGCATTTTTGGCGTCTACATGCGGGGCGGCCCGGCCCTCCCCGGGGAGGGGGAGGACCGGGCCGCCGCGCGAGGGGGCAGGATCAGGAGGCGAAGCAGAGGGACTGGCCGGTACCGAACCCGTAGCAGTCGATGCGGCGCGAAGCGGTCGCCGTCAGACCGGAGTTGTCGGTCACCGTCAGCTCGGCGGTGTAGCTGCGCTGCCCGGCCGGGTAGCGGTGGGCGACGGTGACGCCGGTGCCCGTGGCGGAGTCGCCGAACTTCCACTTGTACGAGGCGACCGAGCCGTCGGAGTCCTTGGAGGCCGAGGCGTCGAAGGAGCAGTCCTGGTACCAGCAGGACACCGAGAACGCGGCGGTCGGCGGGGTGCCCGTCGGCGGTTGCGTCGTCCCGGCGGAGACCGGCTTGGTGACGCTGGCGGTGCGGCCCGAGTCGTCGGTGACGGTCAGCTTGACCGAGTAGGTCCCGGCGGCGGAGTACGCGTGGGAGGGCTTGACGCCCTCGCCCTTCGCGCCGTCCCCGAACTCTTCGGCTGACCGGGCCGCGGTGCGACCGGGCCGGTCTCCAGAGGCGGGTGCGTCATTGCTCCTGGGGCGGTTTGCCCTCCGCCGCGGAGACCTCCACGAACTCCACCTGGCCCTTGGCGTTGAGGCGCAGGACGGGGACGGCCTTGTTGCGCGGATTGCCGTTGTTCTGGAAGGAGATGAACCCGCTGGCCCCGGCCACCTGCTGGGTGCCGTCCATCTGGTGGAACATCCGGGCCACGGCGTCGCCGGCGACCTCGCCCTGCCAGCGGGCGGCCATCTGGATGCCGTGGGCCGCCGCGAGGACCGCGTCGTGGCCCATCAGGGCCCCGCCGTCCTCGCGGGGGTCGTGCGGGAACCACTGGTCCATCAGTCCGCCCGGCTGGAAGTTCTTCGCGGAGGGCGCGGACACCGCCTGCGGCGCCGCACGGTACATGTCGGGATGGGCGAGGCCGGTGTACAGCACCTCGATGCCCGTCTCGGCGGCGCGGGCGAGCTGCTCGGGGCTCAGGTTGGTCGTGTCGTCCCCGGTGAACACGGTGAACTTCTGGTCGGTGCAGCTGCGGTTGGCGAGCGCGTCGAGGAAGCGGGTGAGGTGCAGGCCGCGGCCCGCGAAGTGGACGAGTTGCGGGCGCTGCTGGCACAACTGGCCTGGCATATAACGCAGTTCGTTCTGCCAGGCGCTGCTGACGGAGGAGTCGTAGGTCATCCGCTCGGAGACGAGCTTGTGGGGGCCGCCGTCCTGGAACGCCTTGGTGAAGGCGTCGCCGAGGGTGGAGGAGTAGAGGTCCCCCTGCGCCACGTCCTGGATGACGACGCCGGTGGTGACCCCGCGCCGCTTGAGGTAGCCGGCCCCCGCGAACGCCTCGTCCTCGTTGGTCGGGGCGATCCGGACGAAGCCGTTGATGTCCTGGATGGTCGAGGCGGTCATGGTCGCCCCGACCATGGCGATCCCGTTCTCGGAGAAGCGCCGTATCGCGGCGAGGTTCTCCTCGGTGCTGGGTCCGAGACCGGCCACCGCGACGAGCCGGTCCGGGGCGTCCTTGCGGGCGATCAGTTCGTCGACGGTGTGCTTCCACTGCGTGGACTTGCTGCCCGGGTTGGCTATCAGCAGCCGGATCTTGGGAGTGGCGGCCAGATCGCCCTGGTTGTGCCGGTACTGGGCGAGGTAGGCGCCCTGGAGTTCGTGCCGGACGCCCTCGGCGGAGTTGCTGTCGGAGGCGGTGGTGGTGAACGAGGTGTAGTACGCGACGCTGACGTACGGCTCCTTGGCCGCGTTGGCGAGGACCCGGCGGTTCTCCTCCTCGATCTTCGCGCTGACGGCGTCGAGGTGCGGTGCGAAGACGTAGGAGCCGTCGCTCACCCCGACGCACTCGTCGGCCGGTCCCTGTTCGACGACCCCGTCGGCACATCGGGCCTGGCGTTCCTGGAACCAGCCCACGCCCAGCCAGAGCGCCGCGACGAGGGTGACGGCCGCCGCCGTGGCCAGCACGACGCGGCGTACGACGTGCAGGGGCCATTCGAGTCTGGGCACGTGCTCAGCCCTCCCAGCCCGCGGTCTGGGGATCGCGCCATTGCCGGTACCGTTCGGCCTCGTTGAACAGGGCCACGATGTCGTTCCTCCGCAGTTGGGACAGCTGGGTGTAGCCGTCGGCGATCAGGTTCCCCAGCCGCATGGCGGGGTCGGCGAGCGGATCGCTCCACACCCAGCGGGTGGTCACCAGGGTGTGGATCACGGACTCGGTGTCCATCACGCGCCCGGGCCGGCGCGGGACGATCCCGGAGAGGAGCTCCAGCGGCCCGCTGTCGGAGGGGAGCCGGTTCGGAGCGGTGGTGATCGCATCGAACTCGGAGATCCACTGCGCGGCCGGTACGGCGGTGAAGCGCCGGGTCAGGTGGGAGGTGACCTCCTCGGTCCGCCCACGGGCGAGCTGGTGGTACATCTCCTGCACCGGCTTGCCCTCGCCGCGGTAGTACTCCGCGAGGAGTTCGTGCACGGCGTCCCACCCGTCGGGGCGCGCGGCCAGCCGCCACAGGAGCAGCCGGCGCAGCCACGGGTGGAGTACCGGCACCACGGCGACGGGTCCGGTCAGCAGCCAGCGGGCCCGGATGTCGCCGAACAGGGAGTCGTCGGGGCTGAGCAGCCGGGTGGCCACGGAGAAGTCCCGGGCGGCGGCGCATTCGGCCAGGGCCGCGCGCTGGGTTCCGTCGAAGTCGCGCAGCAGGTGGCCGAGGGCGGTGTCGGCGAGCGTGGCGGAGTGCTCCCCGGTGCGCAGCGGCCGGTCGGGCAGGGTGCGCAGCCAACGGTCCTGCTGGGGGCCGGAGTCGGGGAGCGGCCCGGCCTGGCGCAGCACGTCGAGCACCTGGTGGACGGCGCGCGGCAGTCCGCCCGTGAGCCGGTGCACGAAGGGGGTGAGGCGGGTCAGCGGGGCCAGGTCGCTGTTCCCGCCGAGCTGGAGCTCTATGCGGATCCGCACCTCGTCCAGATTGAGGTCGCGCAGGCGCAGCGGGTACCACCAGCTGTCCTCGCTGTCGCGGGGCGGCCGGTGGGCGTGCCAGTCGGCCAGGGAGGCCCGGTCGGGGCCGCGCAGTTGCCAGGGCCAGGAGTCCCCGGTCGCCGGACCCCAGCGGGGCAGCCAGCGGTTGGAGCTGGCGACGACGGTCAGCGGATCGCTGGCGTGTCCCGCCACGACGGTCTGGTCGTGCCGTGAGCGCAGTAACAGGTCGAGGAAGTGCCGGCCGTACTCGGTGTGGGCGTTGTCCAGCAGCAGCAGGTAGGAGCGGGGCATGAAGTTGCGGGCGGTGTTGCGCCTGAGGTCTTCCAGGAAGGCCGAGAACAGGACGAGGTCGAGCCGCTCCTGTTCGTTCTCGTCGCCCTCGTGGCGCCACAGGTTGAGCTCCACGAGGGCTTCCATCGGGTCCGCGCTGCGGGTCATGGGGTGGCGCCCGTACCAGTGGGCTCCGGTCGTGAGCCGGCTGCCCAGTCGGCCGCCGAGCAGGCCGGGCACGGTGCGGCGGCCGCGCCGCAGGGCGTCCTGGAAGAGGGCCAGCGCGGCGCTGGAGGCGCCCTCGGGCATGCCGACCGCACCCATGCCCACTTCGAAGAAGGCCGCCAGGTAGTCGCCGTGGCGGGCCTCGTTCTCCTCCTGGAACCGGTCCAGCTGGCGCTGCACCGCGCGCCGGCCCTCCGAGAGGTTGCGCATGCGCAGTTCCTGGTCGGAGGCGAGCAGGCCGAGGCTGAGCAGCGGGAAGTGGGAGCGGCCGTAGCGGGGCAGCTTGCGTTCGAGCTGCCGGGCCAGGAGTCCGAGGGCGTAGCGCGGAAGCAGGGACTGGGCCCCGCCGAAGTTGACGAAGGCGAAGGGGTAGTCGGGCCCGAAGCGCTCCATGAGCGCGCTGTGCGCTTCGCTGGCTCCGCTGCCGGCCGGCCCGAGGAGCATGGTCAGGGGACGCTCGGCCGCCGGGTCCTCCTTCAGGCACGAGTCGACCAGCGACACGATGCCGCTGCGGCCCCGCAGGCCCATGCCCGTACCCGGCTCCATCACGTGTGATCCCCCCCCAGGACGTGCTTCGAGGTCTAGAGCCTGCCATTTGGAGCCGGAGTCAGACAGGGGTTTCCGCTCCTTGATTCCATTCCGGTAGCCGGGACCGGTGGCGGGACCGGGCGATCGGCCGGGCAACGGGGTCGTGCCGCGAGGGGTCTTTCAGTTCAACCGCAGCTCGAAGCCGCTGCGGGGGAGGGTCGGCATGCGGGACAGGGGGATCGTCAGGTCCTGGTCGGGGACGCTGTAGTCCAGGCGCGCCAGCTCAGCGGCGAAGGTGGCCAGCGCGGTCACGGCGATGTCCTCGCCGGGGCCGCGGTGATCGCGGGCCGGGTCTCCGCCGTCCTGCGGGACCAGGCCGTCCAGCGGGGCGCGGGAGCCTCGGGCGTGGGCGAACCGGTGCGGATCGAACCGGTAGGGCTGCTCCCACACGGCGGCGTCGTGGTTCTGGCCGTACAGGTCGAGCAGGACGAGCGAGTCCTTCGGGATGTCGTGACCGTGCCAGCTCAGGTCCTGGGCGGCCAGTCCGCCCGCGAAGGGGGCGAAGGGGTAGAAACGCCGTACCTCGTACGCGAACGCTTCGGCATAGTGCCCGTCGGTATCGGCGTGCAGCAGCTCGCGGTGGTGGGGCCAGCGGTGCAGGGCGTGGGCGGCGAACGTGGCGAACCAGGCCACCGCGACGGCCGGCCTGATCACGTCGAGCAGTTCCACGGCGGCCCTGTGGAGGTCCAGGAGGTCCCCCTCCGCATCCCGGTGCCACGCGACGGTCGCCAGGGCCGAATGCCCGGCCTCCGCTTCCGGAACGTGCCGGACCTCGGCGATCAGGGCGGCCTGGGCGTCCTCCTGGCGGTGGCGCGCCCGGCGGGCGCGCAGGTACCGGGGACCGGGGGCGGCGAAGCCGTCGACCATGGCCGTGCAGTCCCGCGCCAGCGCGGCGGCCGCCCGGGCGGACAGCGCCACGCCGAGCCAGTCGCAGACGGCCAGGGCGAGCACCTCGGCAGCCTCGTCGAAGAGCACCACGCGCTCGAGCCGCCGGCCGTCCGTCGCCCGGCGCCACCGCCCGGCGACGTGCCCGCCCAGCGCGGCGACGCCGGTGCCGTCCTCGAGGAGGGCGTCGACCAGGGCCGTGCGGACCCCGTGCGCGTCCTCGTCGGCGTCGGGGGTGTGGAGGGAGCCCTGTCCGAACAGCGTGTCCAGGACGGGATCCGGCAGGGCCGCAGCCCGTACCACGTGCTCCTCGTCGTAGAAGAAGGCGACCGCGTCGGGTCCGTGCAGCGCGGTGGTGGGCCGGCCCAGCAGCCGGGTCCTGACCGTGTCGTCGTCGGAGTCCCGCATCCGGTTGGGCAGCCAGGCGTAGCCGTGGGCCAGCAGGCCGAGCGTGCTGTCGTTCCAAGGGGCCACGGGATTCTCGACCCCGGAAATCCTGGAGGAGGACATGCTCCGCGCGTACCCGGCTCCGCCCGGCGCACACCTGAGGCACGCCGGGGGCGCCCCTGCCGCTGCCCTGCCCCTGCCCCTGCCCTGCCCCCCTGCCCCTGCGGCCGCAGCTGCGCCCCGGCCGCGTCCGCCCGCGGGGGCCGATCAGTCCTCGTCGGCTCCGGCCGCGGACTCCATCGCGGCGACGCGGCGCTTGACGACGACGGTGGCCGCGACCGCGCTGAGGGCGAACGCCACCGCGATGACTGCGGGACGGTCGAGCCGGTGCCGGCTGAGGTGGTCGAGGGAGATGCGCCCCGGCCCCGTAACGCCGAGGGAAGCGGCGACGGTGCCCAGCAGGGCCGGGTACTCGAAGCCGCCTCCCTGGGCGAAGAAGCCGGCGGGAGCGTGCACCGAGACGGCCCCTGCCATGGCGCCCGCCGCGGCGGCGCCCGCCGCAGGGGTGGCGAGACCCAGCGCGAGCAGGGCACCGCCGCCCGCCTCGCCGAGCCCGGCGGCGATGGCGCTCCGCCTGCCGGGAGTGAAGCCCATGTGCTCCATCGCCCGGGCCGTGCCCTCGATGCCGCCACCGCCGAACCAGCCGAAGAGCTTCTGGGTGCCGTGCGCCATCAGGACCCCGCCTGCCGCGAGGCGCAAGGAAAGCAGTCCGAGGTCCTTGCGGAGGGTGAAGTGCATGGGGCGGCCTTTCGACAGGAAGGAGGTCGGCGGAATGTGTTCCACACCGTCCGTTCCGCCACACCGGACTACTCCTCCTCCTCGATCCCGACGACCTCCGCCAGGTCCCGGTGAGCCTTGCTCCTCGGCCCCTCCTGCTCCTCCAGCAGGACGTTGGCGATGGCGTCCAGCTTGCGCTGGATCGCATGCTCGGCCCGGCGTTCGGAGTTCTTGAGCAGGGCGAGCAGCAGCAGGGACACCGCGGCCATGGCGTCTCCGGCGAGGTGCTGCCATTCCATCGGCAGGTGGAGGAGGTGCACGGTGACGAAGCCCGCCACCAGGAGGACGCACAGGAAGGAGAAGACCGCCGAACTCGTGAAATTGGATGCGAGTTCCGCCAGCTTCTCGAAGCGACCGAGCCCTCCCGACCTGCCCTTTTCGGCCGGATGTTCGAATGTCATGCCCGGCGTCTGCCCGCCGGCGGCCGGCCGAAACGGTCGGAACCACGTGAAACCGTCTGCTCACGGCCTGAGTGCGGCGGAAAGCGGAACGCGGAGTCAGAATCCGCCCCGGAGCCGCATGCGGAGGGGGCGGCCGTCGGGGTCGACCAGGGCGTGGTGCAGCGGGGTCGCGAGCAGGCGCCGGACGGTCGGCACCTGCGGAGCGACGTAGCGGCGCAAGCGGCCCGCAGGACGCGGGCCACGGCGCCCGGCCGCGTGCCAGGCGTCCAGCGCCGCGGCCGCTTGGCGGAACCGGTCGAACGCGGTCGACGGATCGCACAGGGCTTCCGCGGACCGCGTCTCCTCCGACAGC
This sequence comes from Streptomyces stoeckheimensis, assembly GCF_045822005.1. Taxonomy (NCBI): domain Bacteria; kingdom Bacillati; phylum Actinomycetota; class Actinomycetes; order Kitasatosporales; family Streptomycetaceae; genus Streptomyces; species Streptomyces stoeckheimensis. The sequence goes on from NZ_CP169550.1 coordinate 8,448,026, forward strand.
GCCTCCTCCCTACGCGGCCCGCCCCCCGGCCCGTAAATGCCACCCGCGTCGAGGTGCTCGCGCATCAGCTCCAGGCGCAACTCCCGGGCGAACGGGCGGGCCCCGTCCCCGAGTCCGCCCGGGTCGCGCGGCCGTCTCGGATCGGCGGCCCGGTCGAGGACGGTGCAGCTCAGCTCGGAGTCGTGCGTCCACGAGCGCATGTTGACGTTGTCGGACCCGACGGCGGCCCAGACGTCGTCGATCACGCACACCTTGGCGTGCACGTAGACAGGGGTCCCGGCATGGTTCTCCAGCCCGTACACCGCGACCCGCTCTCCTCCGGCGCGGCGCAGTTCCTCCAGGGCGGTGATCCGTCCGATCAGGTTCATGGGTCCGGTGAGCAATCCGTCCTGCTCCGGAACGGTGGGGATGACGGCGGCCAGCCGCAGCTGCGGATGCGCGCGCAGGGCATGGGCGAAGCTGTCCACGACGCGCGGGGACCAGAGGTACTGATCCTCCAGGTAGATCAGCGTGCGGGCCCGCAGCAGCGCCTTGAGGTAGCCCCGGGCGATGCTGCGCTCGCCGTCGGGGGCGAAGGGGTAGCCGCGCAGCAGACGGTTCGGATAGGTGCGCAGCACTTGGACGGCGTGCGTGCCGCAGGGCGGGGGATCGGGCTCCTGCGGCGGCAGTTCGTCCGCACTGGTGTCCTCCCGGGCCAGCCGTTCGCGCAGGCGCATCAGCGGACTGCGGCTGAGCGGCGCGGGATCCTCCCAGCGCTCGCGGAAGACGGCTTCGATGTCTCCGACGACCGGCCCCGTCAGGGCGAGCTGGACGTCGTGCCACGGGGGGTGCGGACCGTACCGGGGTGCCAGGGGCAGAGATTGCCGGTCGCCGCGGTGGTCGGCGTCGTCGTTGCGGTTGTGGCAGAGGTCGATCCCGCCGACGTACGCGACATCGTGCTCCGGACGGCCGGGGTGCCGCAACACCACCATCTTCTGGTGGTGCGAGCCGCCGGGCCGCACGCGCAGGTCGAGCAGGCACTCGCCGCCCGCCGCTTCGACGTCCTTGCTGAGGGAGCGGTTCTCCTCCTCGCTGAACCGGAAGCCGTCCAGGTGGGAGCGCCACAGCAGGCCCTTGACGATGACACCGCGCTCGGCCGCCGCGCCCAGTACGGCCGCGATCTCCGTACCGGGTCCGCGGAGCCGCTCGTCGGGGTCGCCGCGCCAGTCGGTGAACAGGAGCAGGTCGCCGGCGCGCATCGCCCGGATCCGCTCGAGGAGCTCGGCGAAGTACGTGGCGCCGTGGACGAGCGGCCTGGCCTCGTTGCCCTCGGACCACGCCGCCCCGTCCGCCCGGCGGTCATCCAGCCGGGTGGCGGTGTTGCCGCGTTCTCCAGGCGCCAGGAGCCAGTCCGAAGCGGGCATGGCACCTCCTCCGCTCACACGGGTACCCACTCCCCACCCTTCCACTCGGGACGGTGGGCCGCACCGCGGCCCCCGGGGTGCCGGTGGGCCCCGCGCGGTCCAGCCTGGAGGGAGTTCTCCTACACACCGACTCGGAGGAACCCCACGGTGGACCGTCCTCTGCCCCGAGTGCGCGGATGGCTCGGGCGGCTGAAGAAGAGCGCCGCCGGGTACGGCGAGCGCCGGGCCCGGCTCCATGCGCAACGCGAGGCGGAGGCTGCCGGAGCGTGGGAGGAAACAGCTGGGCCGGAGGCGTCGGACGGGCCCGGCACCGGAGCGCGGGACGCCGCGAGCGCGGTGCCCTGGGGGGTACGGGTGGCCGCGGAGGCCGGCTGGCGGTTCCTGGTGCTCGCCGCGACCGTCTGGGTGCTGATGCGGGTCATCGGGGCGGTACGGCTGGTCGCCCTCGCCTTCGTCGTCGCGCTCCTGGTCACCGCACTGCTCCAGCCGACGGTCGCACGGCTGCACCGGAGCGGACTGTCCCGGGGCGCGGCGACGGCCCTGACCGCGACCTGCGGATTCGTGATGCTCGGACTGGTCGGGTGGTTCGTCGTCTGGCAGGTGCTCGCCAACCTCGGCAACCTCTCGGACCGGGTTCAGGAGGGCATCGGAGAACTCAAACAATGGCTGATCGACAGTCCGCTGCACGTCACGGAACAGCAGATCAACGACATCGCCGACAGCCTGAGCGACAGCATCGGCACCAGTACGAGCGAGATCACCTCCACCGGCCTCCAGGGCGTGACCGTCCTGGTGGAGGTGATCACCGGACTGCTGCTCGCCATGTTCGCCACCCTCTTCCTGCTGTACGACGGCAAGCGCATCTGGCAGTGGACCCTGCGGCTCGTCCCCGCGGCGGCCCGCCCGGGGGTCGCGGGCGCCGGTCCGCGCGCCTGGCAGACCCTCACCGCGTACGTCCGCGGCACCATGATCGTCGCGATGATCGACGCGGTCTTCATCGGCGTGGGCATCTACTTCCTGGGCGTACCGCTCGCCGTTCCGATCGGCGTGGTGATCTTCCTGTCCTCCTTCGTGCCCCTCGTGGGCGCCGTGGTCTCCGGCGCACTGGCGGTCGTCGTCGCCCTCGTCACGGATGGGGTCTTCACCGCCCTGATGGCGCTGATGGTCGTCCTCGTGGTGCAGCAGATCGAAGGACACGTGCTCCAGCCGTTCATCCTGGGCAGGGCCGTGCGCGTCCACCCGCTGGCCGTCGTCCTGGCCGTCGCCACGGGCGGCACCATCGCGGGAATCGGCGGGGCCGTCGTTGCGGTCCCGCTCGTCGCCGTGACCAACACGGTGGTCACCCACCTTCGGTCCCACCCCGCCCGCGCCGTCACGAGCACGGGCCCCCCGGCGCCCCCGTCCGACGCCCCGCCGGAGGACCACCAGCCGGAACCGGCGGACACCCCGGACCCGCCCGCCCCACGGCAGAACCCGGAGGCCGAGGGCTGACCGACCCGGACGAGCGGCCGGATGGACCACCCGGCCGGCGGGCCCCGGCGGGCGCGGGCGTGCGCCGCGAGCTGGGGGAGGCCGCGTACACGCTCGGAGTCGTGAGGGGCGGGCGCGGCGCCGGCGGCGCTCTGTTCGCCGCGGCGGAGCTGATCACCGTCAGCGGGCTGAGGCCGCGGATGCCGGTGCGGAGCGGGTGATCACCAGCCCGAGGTCAGGTGCGCAGGCGGCTGTTGCCTTCCTCGTGCCCGTCGGCGGCCGGCTCGTCGAACCAGTAGTCGCCGGCCGCGAGGTAGCGGAAGCTGTGGGTGGCCTTGGCCGGGAGGGCCACCGTCACGGCGCGCATTCCGTCGGTGCGCGGTTCGAGGACGTGCGCGCCGGGATGCCAGTCGTTGAACGTCCCGACGACGCTCACCGGCCCGGGCGGGAGGTCCCCGGGAAGGACGAAGGTGACGTCGGTGGTGTGCTTCCGGCGCTTGCGCTCCAGCACGGACTGCTCCTCTTCTCAGGGCGGGCTGTGCCCGCCGACCGGGGCCAGCCTGACGACCACCACCCGTTCCGGCCGACGACTCGCCGCACGGGCACCCCCGCATCACCCCGTCCGGAGCAGATCCGGTCGCGCGCGGCCCCGACGGGCGGGCGTGGCGAGCCGTAGCGTAGCCACCGCGACACGTGAACCCGGGCGGCGCCGCCTCAAGCGGGCCAGGTGCCCGTCAGGCGTTTGGCGGCCACCGCGCCGCCGCGGTCGATCGCGGCCTTGACCGCGGCGAACACGGCGCCCTGGAGGGCCGCGGCGATGAGGATCTCCCGCCACGAACGGTCCTCGTCGGTCGCGCTCGGCGCGTCGTCCTCGTGGCCGAGCCGCTTCCAGAGCTGCTTGAAGGCCACACCGGCCAGCAGACCCCCCGTGGCACCGAGCACCAGACCCACGGGTTTGTAGGCGATCTTCGAGGTCTCCACCGTGCCTCCACTCCGTAGCTCTTCCTCCCGGCGCCTGCCCAGAGCCGCTCGCGGCTAACGCCCGGAGCCGCGCGGGCAGGTTTACGGGAAGGGCATCCGGACAGACGCACCTCGTCAGACGATCGCCAACGATCGGAGTGAGAGCCGTGTCGGGTGAGCAGAAGATGAAGGCCAAGAAGGAACAGGCCAAGGGCAAGGTCAAGGAAGCCGCGGGCCGGACCGTCGGCAACGAGCGCCTCACTGCCGAGGGGCGCGCGGAGCAGATGAAGGGCGATGCCCGCCAGGCCAAGGAGAAGGCCAAGGACGTCCTCAAGGACTAGCTCGGCAGGGCGACTTCACCGACGCCGAAGCGTGAACGGCCACGGCCTCCGTCCCCGGAAACGGGCCACGGAGGCCGTGGCCGTCGCCATGCCGGCGCGTACGGCGAGGCGCCCCTTCCGCGGCCCCCGCGAACGCGGCCGCGGCCGCGAGTGCTGCGGAACTGATACACGGCGGAGCGCCCGCCGATGGACGGCGGCCGGGGTTCCGATGCGTGGGGCGGCCATGCTCCGGTGTGTGCCCCGCCGCTGCCGAGTGACCCGGGCCCGGACCGTTCCGGGCGCGGTGGGGGCACGTGCCCCCCACCGCGAACCCGAACCCGATCCCGGGAGTGTCATGTCCGTCCACGCGTTCCTCCGACGGTCCGCCGAGCTGCCCGGGCGCGGCCGCCTCGCGGCCTGCCGGGCCGGTGACGCCGCCTTCGCCGCCGCCCGTCGTGCGGTGTCGACGGAGGCGCTGCCCTGGCCCCACGAGGGGCAGGCGAGCGTGGAGGTGGAGGGGGTCGGCAGCCTCGGCACGGCCGGCGCGCAGATACCGGTGCCGATCGCGAGCCTCACCAAGGTGATGACCGCCTACGTCGTCCTGCGCGAGCACCCGCTCGGCCCGGGGGACCCCGGTCCCGTGGTCCGCGTCGACCGGGCCGCCGCCCGCGAGTCGGGCTCCGCCGTCGAATCGGTCGTGCCCGTGGCGGAAGGGCAGGAGTTTCCCCTGCGGCAACTGCTCGCCTACCTGCTGATCCCCTCGGGCAACAACATCGCCAGGCTCCTCGCCCGCTGGACCGCCGGGTCTGAGGCGGCCTTCGTGCGCCGGATGAGCGAGGCGGCCGCGGAGCTGGGCATGGCCCGTACGACCTTCACCGGCTCCTGCGGCATGGACACCGGGAACACCAGCACGGCCGAAGACCTGCTCCTCCTGGCCCGTACGGTCATGCGGGACGAGGTGTTCCGAACGATCGTCGCCACCCCCTCGGTCCGCCTCCCGGGCGACCGGGGCGAGGCGCGCACCACCAACCGGCTGCTCGGCCGGTACGGGGTCGTCGGACTCAAGACGGGCACCAGCACCCCGGCCGGGGGCAACGTCCTGTGGGCCGCCTACGCGGACGTCGGCGGCGCCCGCAGGCTGGTACTCGGCGCCGTTCTCGCCCAGCGGAGCGGCTGCTCGCCGGTGCGCGCGCGGGCCGCGGTCTGGGCCCACACCAGGCGGCTCGTCCAAGCCGTCCAGCACGCGCCGCTCGACGCACTCGCAACGCCCCGGCCAGCTGCGCCGGCCACCCGTGATGCGCGGCGGAGTGCCGGGCCGGGAGGGCCGGTCGCGCTGTCCGGGCGCGGCCGAGCGGGGTAGACGATCGCACCCGGCGCGTGACGTTCGGCTCGGCAGCGGTGCACGGGTGCGGCACCGGTCGGCCCGTGTGTGCGTACCACCGCTCCGGGTAGGCGCCGGACGTGAGCGAGGGGGCTCACGTACGACCGTACGACCGCGGGCCGAAGGAGAGAACCGTGAAGGGGACGCATCGGGGCCGGAGGCGGACGGCCCGTTCCGAGGAGACGGCGCGCAACTGCTGGGAGGACTTCGAAGCGGTGCGCGGCCAGATGGACCGCCTGTTCCGGCAGCAGCCCCACCGCACACGGCGGACGGAGGGAACGGGCACCGCCCGCGGGGACGACGGCGGGCGGCGACGCGTCTGACGCGCGGAGCCGAGGTGGGGTCGGTGTCGGCGCGCGTTGGGCGCGCGTCGAGATCCGAAGGAAGGCGCATCGGCGGCGTCCCGTCAGGAGCGGCCGAACCAGCGGCGCTTGGCCTGCGGCCGGGGCGCGGTGTCATTCGCCGGGGCCGCCGACGGGTCGTCGTACTCGCGGGAGATCACCTGGACCTGGCCCGATCCGACGTCGTGGCGCACCGTGTCCAGGCCCTGGCGGTCCAGGTGGGCGATGGTGTCGGCGTGGGTGGTGGTGTTCAGGGCGAGCATCCCGACCTTCGGGTGCCTCGGGCCGAGCTGTACCTCCTCGTCGAGCAGGATCTGCATCAGGCGGTCGGCGGAGGCCGAGGGCAGGTCCTCGTCCACGGCGACGTGCAGCATCAGGTGTTCCTCGCCGCTGGCCCGCCACCGGACCTGCGCCACCCACACCGAGTGGACGGCGGGGAACTCGCGGACCCGCCGAACCAGGGCGTCGCGCAGGGCGACCGCCACTGGGTCGGTGGACCAGTCGAGCTTCATTTCCGCCCCGGGCCCGTAGGTCGCCCAGTCCCGCAGCACCTGCTCAGGAAAGATCGCCTGCCCGTTTCCGGAGCGGACCCCCAGCACGGCGACGCCGGTCTTCTCCAGGATGTCCCTCAGCCGCGCCGTGTCACAGTGCACCATCCCGGAGGCCGTCGGCAGCAGGTGCGCGCCGAGCGCCGCGTCGGTGAAGCCGAGCAGCGTGGGTGGCTGCTCGTCGTCGGGGAGGAACATCACCGAGCCGGATTCGGTGACGGGAACGAACACCCCGCCTTCGAACAGCGCGGCGAGCACCGTGTCCGGCGCGGGCTCGTGCTCGTCCGCAGGGCGGTCGAGAAGGTCGGCGAGACGTACGTTCGGGTGATCGATCACGCGTGCAGCGTAGTGCCCGGACGGCCGCCACCGGCCCCGCCCCATGGGCATCCGACACGGACACGTTCCGGGAGAAGGTCGCCGCCCGCGCGTTTGTACGTCCGCATCGGCAGGGCCGTCTCCACCTGGGTGGTGCCCCGCCCAGCACGGCTCGCGGGCCAGCAGCCGTACGGCCGAGCCGAGCCCGCGGTGCGACACCGCGATCCGGAACCGGGCCTCCACCGGGTAGCCCAGCACCGCCGGGTCCGCGAGCAGCCGCAGGTGCAGGATGTGGGAGGTCATCAGGCGGGCCAGGCGGCGCCGGGCGGTGGTCTCGCCGACCTGGAGCTCGCGGGCCAGCCGGGTCGTCGACATCCGGGCGTCCCTGCTCAGCAGCGTCACCAGCCGCCGGTCGAGATCGTCCACGGTGAGCGGCGCGGGCAGCTCCCGCCCCGCCATGGCCAGTCGGCGCACCTCCGTGGGCTCGTCGTCGTACGGTGCCCAGTCGCCGGCGGTGAGCAGCAGGCGCAGCACGACGCTGGAGTGGACGTCCACGACTCCGTCGAGTCGACCGATCACCGAGTCCACCGTACGGCCAGCTCCGCGGTGATCCCCTCACCCTGGTACTCGGGGACGAGCGCGGCCGTGGAGCGGACGTGGCCCGTAGCCGTCATCCGCTCCAGTCGGCTGGCCGCGCGGGCCCCGCGCGCCGCGGAACATGATGCGGGAGACCGGGGGTAGACGAGGGGCGGGGACACCACTCGGAGAGGCGGCCTGATGACGGACGGGACGGAGCAGGCGGGACGGGACGAGTCCGCGGAGGAACGCGCGGACCGGCAGTGGCAGGAACTGGTCCAGGAGATCCGGGTCGCCCAGACGGGTGTCCAGATCCTGTTCGGATTCCTGCTGACGGTGGCCTTCGCCCCCGTGTTCGCGGGGCTCGCGCAGACCGAGAAGACGATCTACGTCGTCACCGTGGTCCTGGGATCCCTGGCGACCGGCGCCCTGATCGGCCCGGTGGCCTTCCACCGAATCGTCTCGGGGCGCAGGATCAAGCCCGAGGCCGTTGCCTGGGCCGCGCGCCTGACCTTCACAGGCCTCCTGCTGCTCCTGGCCACGTGCACCTCGGCCCTGCTCCTCGTCCTCAGGGTCGCCACCGACAACGCCCTCGCGACGTGGCTCGTGGGCGGAGTGTTCGCTTGGTACGTGCTGTGCTGGTTCGTGCTGCCCCTGTGGGCGCGCGTCCGCTACACGGCCAAGCGCTGACCCGAGCGGCAAGACGGCCCCGGCTTAGAGCGTCGGCGTGGCGGCGGCGAGCAGTTCCTCCGCCGCGGTGATGGCTTCGAGGGCGGTGGGCCTGCCCATCAGCACGCACAAGGTGTACGCGGTGTCGTCCATGGCCCGCAGGGCCGCGGGGTCCTGGGGTGCGGCCGCGAGCCGGGCCTGACAGCCGCGCAGCCGGGTCAGCACCTCCTCGGCCCGGGCGGGATTCGGCGCGAGCCCGGCAGGGTGGGGACCGCCCGCCGGCCCGCGGGTCCGGGCGGCTTCGAGGGAGTGGCGCAGGGCGCGTTCCAGGCGGGCGGGCAGGGCCGCGCCGCACGCGGTGGCCGACATCGCGGCAGCCAGGTCCTCGACGGCGACGTCGGCCAGGTCCGCGGCCGTCGCGAGGATCCGCAGTGCGTCGCGGGCCGAGCAGGGTGTGGTGGCCATCAGCATCCCGACGGCCCGGTTGCCCGCGGGCGCCGGTGCCGGCTGCCCGTGGGTCCGGGCGGGGGCGGTGGTCTGGCGGGTCGGTGGAGTGGGTTCTCCGGGTGTCGGCACGGGGTTCCTCCGGTCCGGGTCGGTGCGGGTCGGTGCGGGGCGGTGGTCCGCGTACGGACGGTATGCCCGCCGTCTGAGCACGGACCGCGCGGCGCGCTGGTTCAGGGCCCGGACCGCTGCCATGACCCGTGCGGCCGACCGCTCGGACCGCGCGGCCCCCCGGCGCGTGCCGGGGAGCCGCCCACGTCACGTCCGCCCACGTCACGTCCGCCCACGTCACGTCCGCCCGCGCCCCGATCAGCAGATCCGCGGCAGCTGCTCCCCGATCGGCAGGTCCACCACGCGGGTGCCGCCCAGCCTGGTCCGGGCCACCACCATGCCGGGGTGGGCCTCCACGGCCTCGCCGATCACGGTCGCCGCGCGCCCCAGCGGATGCGCCCGCATCGCGTCGAGCACGGCGTCGGCGTGCTCGCGCGGCACGAAGGCCACGAGCTTGCCCTCGTTGGCCACGTAGAACGGGTCCAGGCCGAGGATCGAGCAGGCGTTCGCCACGGATGGGGGTACGGGCACCCGCGCCTCGTGGATCAGGACGCCGGTGCCGGAGGCCGTGGCGATCTCGTTGAGGGCGGCGGCCAGACCGCCCCGGGTGGGGTCGCGCAGGACGTGCAGGTCCGGGGTGACCGCGAGCATGCTCCGTACGAGGCCGGCCAGCGGAGCGCAGTCGCTCTCCACGTCCACCCCGAACTCCAGGCCTTCGCGCACGCTCATGATGGCCACGCCGTGCAGCCCGATCTCACCGCTGACGATGACCACGTCGCCCGGTACGACCCGCTGCGCGCGCAGGTCCACCCCCGCGGGGATGACGCCGATGCCCGCGGTGTTGATGTAGACCCCGTCCCCGTGCCCGCTCTCCACGACCTTGGTGTCCCCGGTGACCACCTCCACGCCCGCGGCGCGGGCCGCCTCGCCCATCGCGCGGGCCACCCGCGAGACCACGGACAGGTCCACGCCCTCCTCCAGGATGAACCCACAGGAGAGGTAGGCCGGTTCGGCCCCCGACATGGCCAGGTCGTTGACCGTGCCGTTGACCGCGAGGTCGCCGATGCAGCCGCCCGGGAAGAACAGCGGGCGCACGACGTAGGAGTCCGTGGAGAAGGCCAGCCGGACGCCGCCGAGGGTGAGCGCTGCGGAGTCCCCGAGCTGGGCGAGGGCGGCGCCGCAGAACTCCGGGAGGAAGAGGTGCTGGACGAGTTCGGCGGACAGCGCGCCGCCTCCGCCGTGACCCATCACCACCCGGGGATGGTCGCGCAGCGGGGCCGGGCAGGTCCAGCCGGTGACGTCCAGGGGTGCGGTCTCAGCCAACGGGGCTCGCCTCCAGCGATGTCGTCGGGGAGGCCGGCGCGGCCTGGAGGTCGAGCCGGCGGTAGAGGTAGTACGCGGCGCAGGCGCCCTCGCTGGAGACCATCGTGGCGCCGAGCGGCGAGCGCGGCGTGCACAGGGTGCCGAAGGCCTCGCACTCGTGCGGTTCGATGAGTCCCTGGAGCACCTCGCCGCTGCGGCACTCGGCGGGCTCCCGCGTGGTGATCCCGGTGACCGAGAAGCGGTGCTCGGCGTCGAACTCCCGGTAGCGCTCGGACAGTCGCCAGCCGCTGTCCGGAATGACCCCGATGCCGCGCCAGGCCCGGTCCGTGACCTCGAAGACGTCTTCCAGCATGGCGAGGGCTGCGGGGTTGCCCTCCGGGCGCACGGCGCGCGCGTAGGCGTTCTCCACGGTGTGCTCGCCCCGTTCGAGCTGGAGCACGGTCCGGCGGACGCCTTCGAGGATGTCCAGCGGCTCGAAGCCCGTCACCACGATCGGCACCCGGTGCCGTTCCGCGAGCTCCGGGTACTCCGTCATCCCCATCACGCTGCACACGTGTCGGGCGGCGAGGAAGCCCTGCACCCGGCAGCTCGGGGAGCGCATGATGGCCTCGATGGCCGGGGGCACCCGGACGTGGGAGACCAGCAGGCTGAAGTTGGGGATGCCCAGCCGCTTCGCCTGATGGACCGTCATCGCGTTCGGCGGGGCCGTGGTCTCGAAGCCGATGCCGAAGAACACCACCTCGCGGTCCGGGTTCTGCCGGGCGATGGCCAGGGCGTCGAGCGGCGAGTAGACCACCCGTACGTCACCGCCCTCGCTGCGGACCCGGAACAGGTCCCGGCCGGTTCCGGGGACCCGGAGCATGTCGCCGAAGGAGCAGAAGATCACGCCCGGCCGGGAGGCGATCTCCAGGGCCTTGTCGATGACCTCCAGCGGGGTGACGCAAACGGGACACCCCGGTCCGTGTATCAACTCCACCTGATCCGGGAGGAGTTGATCGATTCCGTGCCGGATGATGGTGTGGGTCTGGCCGCCGCACACCTCCATCAGGGCCCAGGGCCGGGTCACCGCGGAGTGGATCTCGTCCAGGAGCCGCCGCGCGAGGGCGGGGTCCTGGAACTCGTCGATGTACTTCACCGCGGCCCTCCCTCGCCACCGTCGGCGGCGTCCGCCGCCAGCTCCCACGGATCGCCGAACTCCTCCTGGAGCATGCCGAGTTCCGCGAACAGCTCAAGGGTCTGCTTGGCGGACTCCTCGTCCAGGCGCTGCAGGGCGAAGCCCACGTGAACGATGGCGTACTCGCCGACCTGGAGGTCGGGCAGGTACTCCAGGCACACCTCCTTCTGTACGCCGCCGAAGTCGACCGTGGCCATGCGGGTGCCGTCCTTCTCCGCGATGTCAAGCACTCTGCCGGGTACCGCCAAGCACATGGGCCTCTCCTCGCTGTGGGGGGTCGGTGGCGCCGCGGGCGGCCGCCACCATGAGCTGACCGAGTGCCAGCCCGCCGTCGTTCGGCGGGGCCTGGCGGTGCCGCAGTACGGTGAAGCCGCGCTCGCGCAGCACGCGGGCGCAGGCCGAGGACAACAGGGTGTTGGCGAAGACCCCGCCGGTCAGCGCCACCGTGTCCAGCGCGTGCCGTTCGCGTGCCAGGACGCACAGCTCCGCGACGAGCCCGGTGATCGCGGCGTGGAAGCGTGCCGCGATCACGGACGGATCCACCCGCGCCCGCAGATCGGCCACCACCGAAGCCAGCGAGGGGGCCGGATCTGCGGTGACGGGGGCCTCGTGGCCGGGCGCCGGCCGGTTCAGGGCGAAGGCGTAGGGGAGCCGGCCAGGGCCGGAGCCGGGGCGTTCCGTCGCCCGCAGCGCGGCGGATTCGAGCTCCATCGCGGCCTGGGCCTCGTACCCGGAGTACTGGCAGATGCCCGCCAGCGAGGAGACGGCGTCGAAGAGCCGTCCCATGCTGGACGTGGCGACGCAGTTCAAGTCCCGCTCCAACTGCTGTGACAAAACCCGGACCGACCGGGGTCCGGTGCCGCGTCGGGTACGCCCGGTCCGGTGACGGGTACCGGTCGCGCGGACGGCGGAGCGCCGTGCCGGGCCGGTACGGCGCGCGCGAGGTGCGGCGGCGTCGCATCCGGGCGCACCTTGCCCACGAAGGCCCGGCGCAGCGCGTGGTACGGGGACTGCGGGTCGAAGAAGGTCTGCCGCATCCGCTCCAGCTCGGCCGCCCGGTAGGAGGCCAGTGGACGCCGCGCCTCGTCCAGCTCCCGGCGGGCCTTCTTGGTGGCGATCCGGGATGCGGTGGCGGGATGGCCGGCCAGGCGCGCGGCGAGCGCCGAGGCCCGGTCCGCGAACTCCCCGGGCGCACAGTCGATCGTCCGGTCGACCAGGCCCAGCCGACGGGCCGCCCGGGTGCTCAGTGGCAGGGCTTCCGCCGTGAGGCGCTCCGCGGCGGCCGAGCCGATCCGGCGCGGCAGGGTGTACGTCCAGAACTCCGATCCGTACAGGCCCATCAGCCCGTAGTGCGGATTGAGGACCACGCCGGAACGGCACCACACCTCGTCGGCCGCGAGGGCCAGCACGGCTCCTCCGGCGGCCGCGTTGCCGCCCAGCGCGGAGATCACGAGCCGGTCGGTGGTGGTCAGGACGGCTTCCACCAGATCGTCCATGGCGTGGATGTTGGCCCAGGACTCCCCGGCGGGATCCGCGGCGGCCTCGATGACGCCCAGGTGGATCCCGTTGGAGGAGAAGTCCCGCCCGCCACCGAGCACGAGCACCGAAGTCGGCCGGGCGCAGGCCGCACGGTAGGCGTCCAGCAGGCGGCGGCAGTGGGCGGTGCTCATCGCGCCGCCCGGGAAGGAGAACGACAGGAAACCGGCCCCGCGGTCCTCGTGGTAACCGATGTCGGACCAGGTACGGGGTCCGGGCCCCCGGCCGGTGTCCCCCGGGGCGGGCTCTTCCGGCAGCACGGGCAGCCGCTCACCGAGCGCGAGCACGGCGGGGAGCTTGGGGGTGGCCGGCTGCCCCGGGGCGCGGTGGGCCCGCAGCTCCGGGATCCACACGGCTCCGTCGACGGTGGCCCGGCAGATCGCCCCCGCCCTGGTCGCCAGCAGATCGCCGGGGCGGCCGCGCAGCCGGTCCTCCGGGTGACCGCCGTGCAGGTACCAGGTGCCGCCCAGCAGCTCGTCCCGTACGCCGGGCCGGGAGTCCGCCGCGCGCAGGGTGCGCAGCACGCGCTCGGTACCGTCCCGCAGCCAGTCGATCCGGCGGTGCTCCTGGCGCAGCAGGGGGCGGGCCAGGCCCTCGGTCTGCGGCTCGGGGACGTACGTTCCGGAGGCGAAGCGGTCCACGGCGAGCAAAACGGCCTCCAGGGCCGCGTCGGCGACCTCGCCCCGGTACCAGGCGCTCTTCGACCCGCCCCGGGTCCGGCCCGGGACACTCCACCGAGGCCCACACGTCGCCGGCGTCCATCTCCGCATTGGCCTGCAGCACGGTGACGCCCCACCGCGGGACCCCGTCGAGCACCGCCCGGTCCAGCGAGGAGGGACCCCGGTCCCCGACCGGACCGGGATGCACGATCAGGCAGGTGTGGGCGGACCAGACCTCCTCCGGCACGGCCGAGGTCAGCATCGGGGCGACGATCAGCTCGGGACGGTGGCGCCGGACGGAAGCCGCCAGGTCGGCCGCGGGGAGCGCCAGCTCCACGGCGACGCTGTGGCCGCGATCGCGCAGCTCGGCGTGGACCCGCTGGGTGAGACTGTTGAAGGCGCTCGCGACGAGCAGGACGTGCACGGGGACTCCCTGCGACGGACCGGTGCCACGGCACCGGGTTGCCCGGCCGGATCGGCGGTGCGGGCCGGCGCGTGACCAGCCGCCGGAAATCCTTCGGCACGCCACAGGTCGAGCGGGTGCACCCCGCGCGCCTCCCCACAGGGCCGCTCGACGGCAACTCGGGAGCCCCGGCCCTGCTGCGGTCGTGCGACCTCCGGTGCGGCGGCCGTCGGTGACGGAGTGCGACCCCCGTCGCAGCCATGATGGCCGAGGCCGCACCCCGCACCGGGCGCCTACCCAACCGTGTGCGGCCGACGCGGAAGCGGCCGTGGGGAGGCCGGGACCGCAGGACCGTGCGCCGATGCCACCGGTTTGCGCGGCCCGGTGCGGGGCAGTCGCCCGTGCGGGGCCGCCGCCGAGCCGCGCGGCTCCCGTCGAGCGAGGAGGACGGCCATGGACGAGCAGGGTGGTGCCGGGGGAGTGCCCTTGGAGGGCGGGGGGAAACAGGACCGGCGCCGCAAGCCGCACGCCGACCGCCGCGACGGCGGGACCACGCCCGCTGCCGACACGGACGAGGCCAGCCGCCTGGACCGTCCGCAGCAGCCCGAGAAGCCGAACGGGAAGCCGGGCCGAAAGGGGACGCGGTGGGTCGGCCCGCGCGACGAGTGACGCCGGGCCCGCACCCGGGCGGGTGGCAGGCGGGCGTGGCATGCTCAAGGAATGAAGGGCGATGCCGCACCCGTGGGTGAGGGCGCCGCACCCGAGGTGGTGGCGCTCGCCAGGGTCGTGGCGAGACTCCGGTCGGAAATCGCCGACCTCGAAGGCGTCGCCGCAACCGAGGCCGTGGTCGAGCGGGCCAGGGGCGTCCTCATGGCCCGGGCGGAGGTGTCCGCGGACGAGGCCTACGAGCTGCTCCTCGAACGGGCCGGCCGGCGCGGCCACACCCTCCTGGAAGAGTGCTGGATCACGTTGGGGCAGCTCCGGGTGCGCAAGCCGGCGGGGACCGCGCGGATCTCCCTGCCCACGGCCTCGGCCACGGCCCCGAAGGACGAGCCGGGCGGCACTTCGGCGTTCAGCCGTCGCCGATATCTCGTCGGGCCCCACGACGGCGACGGCGAGCTGAACCGCCTGCTGGCTGTCGTCGCCGACGGCCTGGCCACGGCGCACGGCGGCGACGACATCGCGGAGCTGTTGGTGACCGTGCTCGGGGCGGCCACCGACGTGGGCGCGGTGATGATCTACACCGTGGCCGCCGCCGGCGGCCTGGATCTGACCGGAAGCGCCGGAATCGACGAGGCGCTGGCCCAGCAGTGGCGCCACGTTCCCCCGCTGAGCGGGGTCGCGGCGCTCGAAGCGATCGCCGGCCGCCGTGCCCTCTGGCTGGAGGACCCCGATGAGGACGCCCGGCGCTATCTGCTGATCGGAGACCCGCCGGGACGGTGGCCGACGCGTGCCTGGGTCCCCGTGCCGGGCGACGGGCAGCCGAGGGCGGCCATCGGGTTCCTGCGCACCCGGCCGGGCCCCTTCGCCGCCGACACCCGGGCCCTGCTGCGCCGGGCCACCCGGCTGTGCGCGGGGCCCCTGGGGGCGCCGGAACCGGCCCGGGACGCCCAGGCCGTGGAAGCGGTCGGAGGCGACTACGCGGCGGCTGTCCAGCTGATCCTGGACACCATGGCCGGACCCGCGACCCTGCTCACCCCCCTGCGCTCGGAGACGGGCGAGGTGGAGGACTACCGCATCGACGCGGCGGCGCCCGAGTCGGTGGACGTGGCCGGCCGGCGGGGCAAGGAGCTCGTGGGACGCCGGATCCTGGAGACGTACCCCACCGTTGCGGGCACGGCCCTCTGGGAGGGGTACCTCGACACGCTCACCACCGGAACCAGGTACGAGGGCGAACCCTTCACCTACGAGGAAGTGGTCGCCGGTGTCCCCCGGCAGTCCGTCTACTCGGTCCGGGCGTCCCGGCTCGGAGACCACCTGGTCGTGTCCTGGATCTGCCATGACACCAGTCAGCGCGAGGTCCGCCGGCTGGCCGACATGCAGCGCCTTGGCAACCTCGGCTGGGCGGGCTGGAACCTGGTCACGGACACCGTCACCTGGTCCGACCAGGTCTACGCGATCTTCGACCGCGATCCGGCCCGCGGGCCGATGACGCTGGAGGACCTGCCGGGCCACCTCGTCCCCGACGACCTTCCCCGCCTGGGTGCCGCCGTCGAGCGGCTGCTGGGCGAGGGGGAGGCCATCGACCAGCCGTTCCGGATCACCACCGGGCGCGGGGTCCGGCACCTGCGGATCGTCGCCGAGGCCCAGACGGACGCCGACGGAACACCCGTCGAGGTACACGGCTTCTTCCAGGACCTGACCGCACAGCACGACATCGAACACGCCTTGCACGAGAGCGAACGGGCCGTCCTCCTCCAACGGGGCATGCTCCAGGCCGAACGCGCGCTCGCCGCATCCCTCCAGGACGCGCTGCTGCCGATCCCCGAACAGTCCCTGGAGCTGGCCGGCCTGTGCATCGACGTGGCCTACGTACCCGCCGACAGCGGGATCAACGTCGGCGGCGACTGGTACAGCGCTATCGAACTCCCCGACGAAAGCGCCCTGTTCGTCGTCGGAGACGTGGCCGGTCACGGGCTGGCCGCCGTCGGGACCATGGCCCAGCTCCGGTTCACCACCAAGGGCATGGCGATCACCGGATCGCCCCTGCCCGAGGTCCTCCGCCGGCTCAACACCCTGCTGCTGCACACGCGTTCGGACCCGACGGGCAGTGCCACCGCCACCATGGTCATGGCCCGCTACCGGCCCCGGGACCGGCGGCTGCTCTGGGTACGGGCGGGCCACCTGCCACCCCTGCTGATCCGCGGCAACCGGGCGGAGTTCCTCGAGCAGCCGCAGGGCGCCCTTCTCGGCGCGACCTTCGAAGCCTCCTACGAGCAGGCCGCCGTCGACCTGCTGCCCGGCGACCATCTGCTCTTCTACACCGACGGGCTCGTGGAGGAACCGGGCGAGGACATCCAGACCTGCCTCGACCGCCTTGCGGAAGCGGCCGTGCGACTCCTCCGGGAGGGCCTCGGGGAAACCCTCGCCCCCACGCTCGCCGCGCTGTGCACGGCCCACCGCGACGACATCTGCGTCCTGCACGTCCACGTACCGGACGAGATGGTTCCGTAAAAAGGGGGTCGGCCTTCCCCCGTGCGGGTATAACCCCTCGGGAAGACCACGACGGTTCCCGCCGCCCCCGGGGTGGCCGGTGCCCACCAACCCGTCGGAGGAAGCTCATGTCACCCGTTTCCAGCGACACCACGGATCCGCTCCGCATCGACCTCCGCATCGGCCTCCGTGCCGAGACGCCCGATGTCCCCGAGGATCCGCTCACCGTCAGCACCGGCGAGGCGCGGACGCTGTCCGCCGCGCTCTTTCGACGACTGAAGGAGCTGGACGAAGGGACGCCGGAGTACTCGTACGTGCGCAATACGCTCGTCGAGCTCAACCTCAGCCTGGTGAAGTACGCGGCACGCCGCTTCCGCAACCGCTCCGAGCCGATGGAGGACATCGTCCAGGTCGGCACGGTGGGCCTGATCAAGGCCATCAACCGATACGACGTCGAGCGGGGGGTCGAGTTCACCACGTTCGCCATTCCCACCATCACCGGTGAGATGAAGCGGTTCTTCCGCGACACCAGCTGGTCCGTCAGGGTCCCGCGGCGCCTCCAGGAGCTTCGCCTCGACATCGCCAAGACCCAGGACGCGCTCGAACAGCAACTGGGACGGCACCCGACCGACCTGGAGCTGGCTCAGCGCCTCGGCATCACCACGGAGGCGCTCGACGAGGGCCGCCGGGCGGCCAACGGCTACGTGGCGGGCTCCCTCGATGCCCCCGTGGGACCGGGGACGGACGGCGACCCCCGCGGGTGGCCGCTGGGGGAGGAAGAGACGGCGTACGACCGCATCGAGTGCCTGGAGACGCTGAAACCGCTGATCGCCACGCTCAGTGACCGCGACCGGCTGATCCTCTCGCTGCGCTTCGGTCAGGAGCTGAACCAGTCCGAGATCGGCGATCGACTGGGCCTGTCCCAGATGCACGTGTCCCGTCTGCTGGGCCGCATCATGGCCAGGCTGCGGACCGGGATGCTGGAGGACGCGGAGGAGGGTGCCGACGAGGACGAGTCCCACCGCGAGGCCGGTGGCGTGGCCGGGTAGGCGTCAGGGGTCGCCGGACCCGGGCGGGGCGGTGTCGATGGGGAAGAGGGCGAGCGAGCCGGTGATCTCCAGCAGCCGCAGCATCTGGGCGCTCGGCGCTGCCAGGCGCAGCGTCCGGCCGGATTCCCTGGTCTGAAGGCGGGCCCGGAGCAGCAGGTTCAGTCCCGCGGAATCGCAGAAGGTGAGACCGCTGAGGTCGACGATGACGTCCGCGCGGCCGCCCGTGCGGGTCATCGCTTCGAGCAGCAGGGCGCGCACCTCGTCGACCCGGCTGATGTCCATCTCGCCCGACAGTCGCACCACGGCCGCCTCCGCTGAAGGGGGAGGCGGCCGGGAGGGATCGTGCGCGCCCTGCTCTTGCGGCATCCTCAGCGCTGTCCCTTGGCCTTCTTCATCTTGTCCGCGGCATCGGAGGTCATTTCCTCGGCCTTGCCGGCCATCCGCTCGGTGCTTCCCTCGGCCTGCATGCGCTTGTCGTCCATCGTGCTGCCGAGGCTTTCCTTGAGCTTGCCCTTGGCCTGCTTCGCCTTTGCCTTCGCCTTGCCCATGACGGGGTTCTTCCTTCCTGAGGGGGTACTGCTGCCACCATGCGTCAGGGGGCGGCGGCCTGCAATATCTGGCGAATCGCCGTGAATGCACCTGTCCTACGTATGGGGAGAGGGCGAGGTGAAGCCGATGCAGGCGACATCGATCTGATCGGCGAGTTCGGTCAGGACGTCCGCCAGGTCCCGGACGGTCTGCTCGTCGCCGCACATCTCTCCGGTGTGCTCCGATTCGAGCCAGTCGGCCGCGAGTCGACGCAGGAGGCCGGTGACGTCATCGGCGGGGATCAGCAGTGCGCCGTCATCCGCGGGGATCAGCGGTATGGACATCTGGATCATGGAACGGCCTCCCGGGCAGCGCGTCCGTGCGCGTCCGCGTCCGCGTGCGTCCGCACTGTCCATAGTGCCGCCGCCCCCCGATCGCGTGCCCGACGAGGCCCCCGGAGTTATCTTGACGTCAAGATTGATCTCGGGCAGGCTTCCGCTGGTATCTCGATATCGAGATACTTTCACGGGGGCTCGGAGGCCAGGGATGCGGCGGCGCGGTACGGGGATGGGGAAGGGTTCGCAGGGGCGGCAGGGGCGGCAGGGGCGGCAGGGGCGGGAGCCGCGACGGCCCGGGCTGGTGGCCCAGTTGCGGCGGCCGCCGGGGGGCCGGGACGCCCGGATCATGCTGCTCGCCCAGCTCCTCGACCGTGCCGGTACGGGCATGTGGGCCGCCTCCTCGGTCCTCTACTTCACCTTCGTCCTGGGCCTGGACGCCGGCCGCATCGGCTTCATGCTGGGCGCCGCGGCCGTGGCGGGCATCGCCGGGTCGCCGCTGGCCGGACACCTGGCCGGACGGTTCCCGGTACGGTCCCTGCTGATCGGCTGTCACCTGCTGCGCCTCGGAACCCTCGGCGCCCTGCTCGTGGTCACCCGCTTCGACGTGCTCCTGCCCCTGGTCGCCGTCACTTACCTCGGCGATCGGGCGGCCAAGGCGCTGGAAATGCTCTTCGCCACACGGGTGGCGGGCGAGCGGCGCGGCACCTATCAGGCGCTGTCGCGCAGTACGGCGAACGCGGGCTACGCGGTGGGCGCGGGAATCGCCGCCGCCGGTCTCGCGCTCGGGACTCCGGACGCCTACCGGGCGCTGATCCTGGCCAACGCGGTGTCGTTCCTCGCGGCCGCCGCATTGGTCTGGCGCACCCGGGAACCGCGGGCCGAGGGCCGGGTGGCCGCGGGCGCGGGGGATGCGGCGGCCGGAGGGGCTGTGGGCACAGGGGAGGCGGCGGCCGGGCATGCGGCCAACGGCGAGGCGGCCAACGGCGAGGCGGTGAACGGCGGGGCCGCGCGGGCGGATGCGGCGCCCGGTCGGACCCGGGCGCCGAGCCCGTGGCGGGACCGCGGCTACCTGCGCTTCGTGCTGCTCGACATCCCGATGAGCCTCGACGACTCGGTCCTGGCCGTCGGCCTGCCGCTGTGGCTGGTCGTCCACACCGACGCACCGCACGCCCTGGTCCCGGCCTTCCTCGTCATCAACACCGTGCTGGTCGTCGTCCTCCAACTCCGCGTCTCGGCACGGTTCGAACAACCCCGGCAGGCCGCGGAGGCGGTCTCCGTGTACGGGCTGACGATGCTCGTGTGCTGCGTCCTCCTGGCCCTCAGCGCCGGGACCGGGGCGGTGATCGCCTCGGTGGCCCTGCTCGCCGCGGCGGTGCTGGTCACGGGGGCGGAGCTGCTGAGGTCGGTGAGTTCCTGGGAACTGGCCGTCTCGCTCGCCCCCGAGCAGGCGCGGGCCTCGTACCTGGGAGTGGCGGGCATGGCCATGTCCGTCCAGAAGTCGGCCGGTCCGCTGCTCCTGACCGGCGCGGTCATGGCGGGCGGGCCCGTGGGCTGGCTGGCCCTCGGCGCGGGGATCGCGGCCCTGTCGGTGGTTCAGCGGCGCTCCGCGGTCCGCCGGTTGGACTCCCTCCTCGCCCCGCCCGCTCCCGCGGTGCCCTCGCCGTCGGCCACGCACACGGGCTGAAGGCGCGTACCCCGGTGCCGGGGGGCACCGGGGTACGCGTACGGCAGGGTTCAGGCCTGGTGGGCCGGACCGTTCATCGTCCAGGCGGAGTTGTGCGCGGTGAACCCGAGGTGCGGGTAGTAGTCCTTGGCCGCGGGGGCCGCCAGCAGGATCAGATCGGCCTGCGGCGCGGCCTCCCGGGTGGCGCGGATGAGGTCGCGGCCGACGCCCTTGCCCTGGTAGGCGGCGTCGACGGCGAGGTCGCTGAGGTAGGTGGCGTACGCGCCGTCGGTGATCGAGCGGGAGATCCCGATGAGGCGGCCGTCCTCGTCACGGGCGACGATCACGAGGTTGGCGCCGGCGAGCATCCGGGTGAAGCGCCCGGTGTCCTCCACGGGACGGCGCTCGGCGAGGGTGGACGCCCGGTACAGGGCGGCCGCCTCCTCCACGTCGAGGGCGCGTGGGCGGGCCACTCGGTCGCCATGGCCAACGCCCACGACAGCCTCAAGGCGGTCGCCGACGAGATCACCGCCGGCAACGACGAGGACGGCGTGGCGGCGGTCCTGGAGCGCCACCTCCTCCCGCTCGCCGGTACGGCCATTCGGTAGGGGCCGCGCAGCCGCGAGCACGCGTACCGGCTGGTCCGGACGGCCGCCGACGGAACCTGGCGTACAAAGGGTCCGTGTTGGCCATGTCCCGGCGACCCGCGGGGCCCCCGTCCCCGTCCCCGTCGGCCTCCTCGATCCACCCCGGCAAGGAGCAGCAGCACCATGTGGAAGTGTGAACAGGTCATCGGCGGCGGAATGCGTGGAAGGCCGCCCGGACGCCGACTCCACGGCAGCCCTCGGCGGCGCCGTCTCGGTCACGGCCGTCACCTCGGACCGTACGTACGGCACCGCAGTCGACGCGAAGAAGCAGCTGAAGAAGACCGAGCAGTACGTGAAGAAGTCCGCTCCCCGCTCCTGAGTCCCACGCGTCGGATCCACGAGCCGCGAGCCACGAGCCATGCGTCATGAGCCACGAGAACGGAACGCCCCCATGAAGATCGTCATCGCGCGGGACTAAGCGGACCTCGGTCGCACCGCTGCCGACATCGTCCTCGGTGACATGCTGCACGACCGGCGGGTCAACATGGCCCTCACCGCGGGCGCGAGCCCCGCGGGAACCCCGGGGCCTTCTCCGACGTGCACTTCTACACCTTCGACGAGGTGCCGCTCGTCGGGAGGGAGCGCGGACTGACCCTCTCCGCGCTGTACGAGCACCTTTACGGGCCCGGTGGGGTGGCGGAGGCCAACATCCACCCTCTCACGGTGGCCAACTACGCGTCCGTGGCCCGGGAACGGCGGGCTGGACCTGATGCTCATCGGGCTCGGCGCGGACGGCCACTTCTGCGGCAACATGCCGTACGCCACCCGCTTCGACCGGGAGGCGGCGTCGAGGCTGGGCTGACTCGGTGGCGAGGGGCGGATCCCGGGTGGTCCGGGGTCCGCCCTCGCGGCTCTTTCAGAACCAGGTGAGCGTGAGGGGGAAGGTGGTGGTGGCGGTGGCCGGGGTGGTGTCGGTGGCGGTGGCGGTGATCTGGATGGTTCCGGTGGCCCAGGGTTTGCCGGTGATGCGGCCGGTGTTGGCGTCGAGGGTCAGGCCCCAGGGGAGTCCGGTGGCGGTGTAGCGGGCGGGGGGCTTTCCGCCGGTGGTGGTGAGCTGGATGGTGCAGTTCTGGTTGAACTTGCAGCTCTGCGGGCCGGGGTTGACCAGCTTCAGCTGGGCCGAGGTCGGGGTGGGGGTCGGGGTGGGCGTGGGAGTCGGGGTCGGAGTCGGCGTGGGTGTCGGCGTCGGTGTGCCGCCGCAGCCCGGTGTGGCCTCAGGGGGCAGCGGGACGCGCCAGATCTGGGTGTCGTTCTCCGAGCCGACGAGCAGGCTGGTGCAGTCGAGGTACGTCACCGTCTCGCCCTGCGACTGCGCGGGCAGGGCCACGTCCGCGAGCTTGGTGCCCGCGGTGTCGTACACCGAGGCCGTGTTGGCCCCCATCGGCCCGCCGCTGCGCAGGGTGTACGAGGCCCCCGACGGGGAGAACGCGCCGTCGGTGGCGAAGACCGGGCCCGGCCGGACGGCGGTCAGGGTGCTCAGCTGCCCGGGTACCGGTGACGGCGGCGCCTGGTACAACTGGCCTGTCGCTCCGATGAGTTTGCTCGCGATGTGGATCCGGCCGGTGACGGGGTCGGTGAGCAGGGATTCGGCGTCGTGCTTCCCGTCGGGGTAGGCGAAGCGGTACGTCACGGGCGTCACCGAGGCGTTGGCGAGCTGGTCGGGCTCGGTGAAGGAGTGCACGGTGATCTCGGCGCGAGTGCCGAAGTTGTCTCCGATGTCGCCGACCAGGATCGCGGGGCGGCCCGAGGAGTCCTTGCCGATGGCCAGCCCCTCCCAGTCGGTGTTGCCTACCCCCGAGACCGTGTACGTGGCCTTGAGCAGGCCGGTGGCACCGTTGCAGTCGATGGCGAAGACCTGGTTGGTGTTCCCGCTGTCGTTGACGGCGTAGAAGACGCCGGGATGTTTGCGGCTCATGGCGAGCCCGCTGAGCTCGGCCAGCCCTCCGGGGAGGGTGCACTTGCGCTCGGGAGCGGCGGCGGCGTCCGCGCCGGACAGGGGTGCGGACAGGGGCGTCAGGACGGCCGCGTCGGCGTGACCGGCGGTGGGTCCGGTCAGCCAGGCCGCGGCCGGCAGGGCCGTGGCGAGGACCGCGGTGGCGAGGGCGGCGGCGCGCGGGGGCGTGATGAGTAGTCGTAACATGCCCACCATGTGAGGGGGAGTCAGGTTTCGGCGCCAGGGTCAATCGGCGTCCGTTTGAGCATCGTTCAATGCCGGGCCGGCATGTCAGGCCGCTCGGAGGGGCCTCTGGGTGGCCCGCCCGGACGTGGCCCGCGCGGTCATCGTGAGGGCTCGCGTACGGGGGCCTTGTGCCGGGAGTGCGCGATGAAGGCGCGGGCCGCGCGGCTCAGCGGCCGCCGGGCGTGCGCGATGCCCACCGGGCGCAGCAGGGGCGGGGTGAAGGAGCGTACCTCGGCCCGGCTGCCGAAGGCCCTGGCGACCACGTCGCGGTACCAGATGAGGGAGCCCCGGCCGTCGGTCACCCCTGTCACCCAGCCGAGGCGTTCGTCCACCTCCAGACAGGGCACCGGCCGCACGCCCAGGCAGCTGAACATGGCCTCCATCTCGGTGCGCCGGCCGGTCCCGGGCGTGGGCAGCACCATCGGGAGCCCGTCGAGTGCGCGGAACGGCAACGGGTCGGGCAGCGCGGATCCCACGGGGGAGATGAGCACCACCTCGCGCTCCTGGATGAAGTGGGTGGAGAGCTCCTGGTCGAGGGGGAGATCGACGAGTGCCAACTCGGCCCGGCCTTGGGTGAGTTCCTGGACCACCGCCTCGCGGCTGTCGTACTGGTGGAGTCTGACGTCGAGGCCGGGGTGCCGCTCCGTGAAGGTGCGTATCAGTCCCGATGCCAGGTCGAGGGCCAGCGTGGGGGTGGTGACCACGGACAGGGCGGCCCTGGCGCCCAGTGCGTGGGGGGTGCCGATGTCGTCGATGGCCTCCACCGCGTCGAGCACGGTGCGAGCCAGTCGGACGACCCGGGCCCCTTCCGGTGTGAGGTCCACCCCCCTTCCCCGGCGGGCGAGGAGATCGACCCCGAGGTCGCGTTCCATCGCCTGGACGGCACGGGACAGGGCGGACTGGGCGACGAAGACGGAGGCGGCCGCGCCGGTGATGGAACGGCAGTCGGCGACGGCGACGAGGTAGCGGAGCTGGGCGAGGGTGGGGGTCATGACCGGACGGTAACCGGGCAAGGGTGTACCTGTAAGACCGCGTCGGGTGAACAACCGTCAGACTTCCGCAAAGGTGTTCATGCCGGACCGGTGGCAATCCATACCCATGCGGCATGAGCCCCTGCGGATGCGGAACGCGGGCGGGTGGTCCGGAGACGGACCTCTCGGGCGTAACGCACCAGGTCACGGCCTCGGCGGGAGTGCGCCGACGCAATGTCCGGGAGGCCGTCGGAGCGGGTGGGGGCCGTCCGGGGGGCGAAGTGAACGGCTCCGGAAGACCGTTGACAGTGCAGGGCCGTCACCGCACGATGCATCCCGGCAACAGGGAATTTGACCACTGCTCAACCCTGTCCCCGCCGGATCGCCCGGCCGTTTCGCGGATCGCCCACCTCGGATCCCCCAGCGGGAGGGCGTGTCTCGTCCGCCGTCTCTCCCGCACGCCTGTCGTCGCCTCCCCCGTCTTCCGTCCCGCACTGCGCCATGTCACACAGCACTGGAAGAGGAGCGTCCGTGTCCCCCCAGCCCGAGCCGTCCCCCCAGCCCTCGCGTGCCCTTCCGCCCCGGCCGTCCCCGCCGGCGCCCCCTGCGGCGCGGACTTCGCCGACCCCGCGGCCGCCGCGCTCCGCACGGCCCGGCCCCCGGTCCGCGAAGGCCGAGCGGTCGGGGGAGGAGGCAGCGCCACTGGGGGAGGAGACAGCGCCGCCGAGGGAGAAGCCGGCGCCGCCGGGGGAGCGGAGCGAGCCGTCGGGCTCCGGGCGGCCCGAGCTGCCCGAGCGGCCCGAGCCGTCGGCTTCGGCCCGGCAGCCCGGGCGGCTCCGCGCCGGCGACCGTGACCTCGTCGTCGCGCTCAGCCCGTTCGAGGAGCCCAACCCGCGGATCGTCACCGCCGCCGAGCGCGCCGGCGCCCTGGGCCTGCTCGACCTCGGCCGGGACGCCGGGTCCGCGCGGCGCGCCATGGCCGAGATCGCCCGCCGCCTCGGAGCCGGCCGCTACGGGGTAAGGGTGCCCGCGGGCTGCCCCGTCACACCCGGGGAGCTGCCGGCCGAGGTGGACACCGTGCTGCTCGCCGACCCCGCACAGCACACCCCGGACGGGGTGGCCGGCTGGGCGGCCGCCGCCGGACGGCCCCGGGTGTGGGCCGAGATCACCGATCCGACCGAGGCCCTGGCCGCGACGGCCGCAGGGGTGGAGGCGCTCGTGGCCAAGGGGCACGAGGCGGGCGGCCGGGTGGGCGGAACCACCACCTTCGTGCTCCTCCAGCAGCTCCTCGCGGACCCCGCGTTCGGACTGCCCGTACGAGCCTACGGGGGGATCGGGCCGCACACCGCGGCCGCGGCCGTCGCGGGCGGAGCCGCCGGGGTGCTGGTCGACGTACAACTGGCCATCACGCCCGAGGGGGAAGCCGGGCTGCCCGCCGAAGTGGCCGCGGCCGTAAGGGCCATGGACGGCTCCGAGACCAGGCTGCTGCGGGGCCACCGGGTGTATGCGCGCCCCGACCTGACCCCGCCGCAGGGCCCGGTCGCCCCTCTGCTCGGTGCCCGGGACCTGCGCACGCAGCTGCTCCCGGTCGGGCAGGACGGGGCCTCGGCGGCCCGGCTGGCCGCCCGCCACCGGACGACCGGAGGCATCCTCCAAGGCATCCGGTCGGCCGTCGCGGGACACCTGGCGGCCGTCGTACGGGCCCGGCCGCTGGGGGGCGGCCACGGCCCGGGGCGACCGCTCCCGGTGGCGCAGGGGCCGATGACCCGGGTCAGCGACCAGGCGGCCTTCGCCGAAGCGGTGGCCGCCGGGGGCGGGGTCCCCTACCTGGCGCTCGCGGTCATGGAGGGGCCGGACGTGCGCCGGCTCCTCGCCGAGACCGCCGAACGGCTCGGGGAGCGGCCCTGGGGCGTGGGCATGCTCGGCTTCGCCCCGGCCGAGCTGCGGGCCGAGCAGCTCGAGGCCGTCGCCGAGGTGCGTCCGCCGTACGCGATCATCGCGGGCGGCACCCCGGGGCAGGCGGCCCCGCTGGAGGCCGCCGGAACCCGGACCCACCTGCACGTGCCCTCGCCGGGCCTGCTGGAGCGGTATCTCGCCGACGGGGCGCGGCGGTTCGTGTTCGAGGGGCTGGAATGCGGTGGCCACGTCGGGCCGCGCGCCTCGTTCCCGCTGTGGGAGGAGCAGATCGAGCTGCTGCTCTCCTGCCCCGAACCGGCCGCGCTGGACGTGCTCTTCGCCGGTGGGATCCACGACGCCCGCTCCGCCGCGATGGCCGCCGCCGCGGCGGCCCCGCTGGCCGAACGGGGCGCGCGCATCGGGGTGCTCATGGGCACCGCCTACCTGTTCACCGAGGAGGCGGTGGCGGCGGGCGCGGTCCTTCCCCGCTTCCAGCGGGCGGCGCTGGAGTGCGCGGACACCGTCCTGCTGCACACCGCACCCGGACACGCCACCCGCTGCGCGGTCACCCCCTACGTGGACACCTTCGAGGCCACCCGGCAGCGGCTCGCGGAGGGCGGCGCCGAGCCGCGCGAGGTGTGGGAGGAGCTGGAGCGGCTCAACCTGGGAAGGCTCCGGATCGCCAGCAAGGGACTGCGCCGCGGGGCCGAGGGCGACGGGCTGGAGTCCGTGGACGAGGAACAGCAGGGCTCCGAGGGGCTGTTCATGCTCGGGCAGGCCGCCACCCTGCGCTCCGGGACCACCACGGTCGCCGCCCTGCACGCCGAAGTCACCGAGGGTGCCACCGAGTTGCTCGACCGGCGGGCCCGGGAACTCGCCGGTCGGGCACCCGAGGGTGCTCAGGCGGCCGCGACGGGCGACGCCTGGGGCGTCGCGCGGCCCGATCCGCTCGACGTCGCCGTCGTCGGCATGGCCTGCGCCTACCCCGGCGCACCGGACCTCGCCGCCTACTGGGCGCGGATCCTGGACGGGAGCGACGCCGTGACCGAGGTCCCGGCCGAACGCTGGGATCCGGAGCTCCACTTCGATCCGGACCCGGCGCGGGCCGGGGAACGCACTCCGTCCCGCTGGGGCGGCTTCCTCGGCCCGATGCCCTTCGACGCCCTCGCGCACGGCATCCCGCCGGCCTCGCTGGCCGGGATCGAGCCAGTGCAGTTGTTCGCCCTGGAGATCTCGGCGCGGGCCCTGGCGGACGCCGGGTACGGCAAGGACCGGGAGTTCGACCGGTCCCGGACCTCGGTCGTGTTCGGCGCGGAGGCCGGCACCGAGCTGGCGGGCGCGTACGGGCTGCGCGCCCTGTACCCCGGATACCTGGGCGAGCTCCCTCCCGAACTGGACGAACAGCTCCCGCGGCTCACCGAGGACTCCTTCCCCGGGGTGCTCGCCAACGTCATAGCGGGCCGGGTCGCCAACCGGCTGGACCTCGGCGGCGCGAACTGCACCGTCGACGCCGCATGCGCCTCCTCGCTGGCCGCACTCGATCTCGCATGTCGCCAACTGCGCGACAAGGACAGCGACATGGTGCTGTGCGGTGGCGCCGACGTCCACAACGGCATCAACGACTACCTGCTGTTCTCCTCCGTCCGCGCGTTGTCGGCCGCGGGCCGCTGCCGTCCCTTCGACGCGGCCGCCGACGGGATCGCCCTCGGGGAGGGGGTGGGCGCGCTGGTGCTGAAGCGGCTCGCGGACGCGGAACGGGACGGCGACCGGGTGTACGCGGTGATCAAGGCGGTCGGAGCCGCCAGCGACGGACGCTCCCTCGGCCTGACCGCACCCCGGCCGGAGGGGCAGCGCAGGGCCCTGGACCGGGCCTACGCGCGGGCCGGGATCAGCCCCGCCGAAGTCGGCCTGATCGAGGCGCACGGCACCGGCACCGTGGTCGGCGACACCACCGAACTGTCCGTACTGACCTCCCTGTTCACCGAGTCGGGCGCCGCTCCCGGAGCCTGCGCGCTCGGGTCGGTGAAATCGCAGATCGGGCACACCAAGTGTGCGGCCGGGCTGGCCGGACTGATCAAGGCGGTCAGGGCGGTCCATTCGGGCGTGCGGCCGCCCACCCTGCACCTCGACGCACCGGTCCCCACCTGGAACGCGGAGAGCAGCCCCTTCACCTTCGACACCGGGGCCCGGCCGTGGGCGGTGCCCGCCGAGCGACGGATCGCCGGAGTGAGCGCCTTCGGCTTCGGCGGCACGAACTACCACGCGGTGCTGACCGGTTACGCGGGAGCCGAGGAGCCCCGGCACGGACTGGAGGAATGGCCGGCCGAACTGTTCTGCTTCCGCGGCGAGGACCGGCGCGCGGCGGGCCGGGCGATGGCGCGGCTGGCGGCCCGGCTGGAGGAGAACGACGCGGCCGGGCGCCCGTGGGCGCTGCGGGATCTCGCGGCCGAGGCGGCGGCAGGAACCGGCGCCGTACGGGTCGCGGTCGTGGCCGCCGACCTGGACGAGCTCGCGGCCCGGCTGGAGCGGGCGCGGGCCTTCACCCCGGGGGAGGGGGTCCACGTACGGGAGGAATCGGCGGAGCCCGGGCAGGTGGCCTTCCTCTTCCCGGGGCAGGGCAGTCAACGAGCGGGGATGTTCAGGGAGTTGTTCACCGCCTTCCCCCGGCTGCGGGAACTCCTCGACACGGCGCCGAGCGCCGTGGTCTCCGCGATGTTCCCCCCGGCGGCCTTCACCGCGCAGGGGCGGACCGCCCAGCGGGCAGCGGTCACCGACACCCGGGTCGCCCAGCCGGCGCTCGGGCTGGCGGGCTCGGCGGCGCACCTGCTGTTGGGGGAGTTGGGCGTACGCCCGGACTGCGTTGCCGGGCACTCGTACGGAGAGCTCACCGCACTGTGGGCGGCGGGGGTGTGGGACCAGGAGAGCCTGCTCCGGCTGAGCGCGCGCCGGGCCGAAGCCATCGTCACGGCCGCCGGTACGGACCCGGGCTCGATGGCGGCGGTGACGGCCGCACCGGAAGAGGTGCGGGAGATCGCCGCACGGGCCGGGTGCGTGATCGCGAACCACAACGCACCCCGGCAGTGCGTGATTTCGGGGCCGGCCGCCGCCGTGGCCGAGGCGGTGGCCGCCCTGCGGGACGCGGGACTGTCGGCGTCCCCGCTCCCCGTCGCCTGCGCCTTCCACAGCGAGGTCGTGGCGGGGGCGGCCACGGCCCTGGCCGAGGAACTCGCCGGGACGGAACTGGCCGACGCGGCCGTCCCGGTCTGGTCGAACACGACGGCCGGCCCGTACCCGGCGACCGCCGACGCGGTACGGGACCTGGTGGCCCGCCAGGTCGCCGAGCCGGTCCGGTTCGTGGAGCAGGTGGAGCACATGTACGCGGCCGGAGTACGGACCTTCGTGGAGGCCGGGCCGGGCCGTGTCCTGTCCGGCCTGGTCGGCCGGATCCTGCGCGAGCGGCCGCACACGGTGGTGCCGCTGGACGTGCCGGGCGAGCACGGGCTGCTCCGCCTGATCACGGCGCTGGCGGAACTGGCGGCTGCGGGCGTGCCGGTGGCGCCGGAGGCCCTGTTCCGCGGCCGCACCCGCCGGCTCCCCGAGCGCGCTCCGCGCCGCCCGGGCTGGCTGGTCGACGGCCACCTGGTCCGCACCAGGGACGGCAACCCCGTCCCCGGCGGCCTCCGCCCGGCCCGCCGGGTCCACGTCGCGGTATCCGAAGGAAAGGGAGCCCACCAGATGACACAGCCGATGAACGGCACCGAACCGGTGAAGGGCGCAGGCGGCCCGGGGGCCGTTGGGAACGGGGCGCCCGACGCGTGGGGCTCGGCCGGGAGCATCGCCCAGGACGGGGCCCCGGTGGCCGGACACGAGAACGGCCGCTTCGTGAGCAACGGGCACGGCGCGGCCCCGGGCGCGGGCGGGCCGTGGCTGCCGGGGGCGGGCGCCGGTGTGGGATCCGCGGTGGGTGCGGGTTCCGGTGCCGCGGGGAGCGCGGGCGGCGGGCTCGCGGAGCCGGGGAGCGGGGGTCAGGCCTGGGGAGGGCGCCGGTTGCCCGGCGGGGGCCCTGGTGTGGGTTCCGGTCCGCTGGGGGGCTCGACGGGCGGGCCCGGGGACGCGTTGAACGGCCGTTCCGGGCTTCCGGTGGCCGGTTCCGTCGGCCTGGGTGGGGACGGCCGACAGCTCCGGACCGCGAACGGCGCCCCGGGCAGGGGCCTCGAGCCGCTGTCGGGCCCGCCCGCGTGGGCGGGCGCGCGCTCCGGCCACCCGACCGAGCACGCTGCGCCTGCTCCGGCCGACCGTCGCGAGGAGGTGGTCCTGGAGTACCTACGGGGCTCGCGCGAACTGGTACAGGCGCAGCGGGACGTGATGATCGGCTACCTGGCCTCGACGGCGCCGCCTTGGACCGGATCCGACCCGGCCGTACTCGGGTTCCGCGCTGTCACCGGCCCGGCCGCCGCGATCCAGCCCTCCGCCTCTGGCGCCCTCCACGGCCACGAGGGACCGCAGGGCGTGTGGGTGGCCTCGGACCGAGTCGTCGGGCAGGGGTTCGCGGGCCCGCAGGGTGCGGGGGGCGCCGATGGGGCCTGGTCCGGGGCCGCGGTGGGTGCGGATCCCGGTGTCGGCGCCGGGGACGCAGGTCCCTGGCCGACGGCCGCCGAAGGCGCGGCTTGGGGTGCCGGACTGCCCGGCGGTCCCGGGGCGTTCGCGGACGCAGCCGCTCCGTATGCGCGGGCGGAGTCCGGGCCTGACGGCGCCGCCCTGGCCGGAGGCGCCGACACCTCCTGGTCGGCCGCCCACGGCGGGGGCGCGGCCCCTGCCGTGGGCGGAACCGGACCGTGGCCGGCCCACGTCGGGGCTGCCGACACCGGGATCCCGGGTTCCGGGATGCCCGGTGGGACGGCCCCGGGCGGCGCGACGTCCGGTGGTGCGTTCCCGGGCTCCGGGTTCCCTGGCGGCGTGGCCGCAGATGCGGGGATGCCCGGTGGTGCGGCCTCGGGGGTGGGGATGCCCGGTGGTGCGGCCGCAGGTGCAGGGGTGCCTGCCGGGGTGGTCTCGGGGGGTGGTCTGCCCGGGGGGACTGGCCGTGGGGGTGTGGGCGGTAGCGGGGGCGCGGGGCTCGGGGGGCCGCGGTCCCCCGAGGAGGTGATGGACGTGATCGTGGAGATCGTCCACACCCGGACCGGGTACCCGCGGGACATGCTCGCTCCCGAGCTGGACCTGGAGGCGGACCTGTCCATCGACTCCATCAAGCGGGTCGAGATCATCGGCGCCCTGGCCGACCGGATCGGTCTGCCCCAGGACCCGGGCGGCTCCGCCGAGTCCGCGATCGAGGAGCTCTCCCGGATCAAGACCCTGCGCGGCATCGTGGACTGGGTCTCCGGCCACACCGTCCGCCCCGAGGCCCCCGCCGCCGAAGCGGTGGCCGTGGCAACGGTCCCGCCCGCGCTCGACCGCCTCCGGGTGGACCTGCAGGGGCTGCCGCCCGCCCCCGGGGACCCGGAGACCCTGCGGGGTCTGCGGATCGGGGTCGTCGGGGACCTCGGAGACGGCCAGGGCGTCGGGCCCGCGGTCGCAGACGCCCTCCGGGCCCGGGGGGTGGACGTACGGCAACTGGCCGCAGCCGACGCCGGGTTCGATGCCGTCCTCGACCTGTCCGCCCTGCGGCCGGGAACGTCGCCCGTCCTGCCCGAGGCCTTTCCCGGGCTGCAACGGGCCCTCACCGGCGGTGTGCACCGGCTCCTCCTGGTCACCGCCCGGGGCGAGGCCGCCGGAGCGGGAGTGCACGGCTTCGCCCGCAGCGCCTCCCTCGAGTACCCCGGCCGGCTGATCCGCGCCGTGGAAGTCCACTCCAAGGAGGACCCCGAGCGGATCGCGGCGCAGCTCCTCGCCGAGCTGAGCTGCGAAATCGCCGAACCCGCCGAACCGGCCGACGGCACTCCGCCCGTGGAGGCGACGCTCGCCTCCGTCGTCTACACCGCCGACGGCCTACGGGTCACCCCCCGGCCGGTCCCCGCACCGCTCGTCCCCGGCGACGGGACACCGCCCCTCGACGCGGGCTCGGTGGTCCTGCTCACCGGTGGGGCCCGCGGGATCACCGCACGGACCGCCCTGGCCCTGGCCACGGCCACCGGATGCCACGTAGAGCTCATGGGACGTACCCCGCAACCAGCCGCCGAGGCGGATGAGTTCGCGCACGCCACCGACCGGGTCGCCCTGCGCGCGGCGCTGATCGCCACCGGCCTGCGCACCCCCGCGGAGATCGAGGCCGCGGCCTCGCGGATCCTCGCCGAGCGCGAGGTGCGGGCCACCCTGGCCGCACTCGCGACCGTGGCCGCGTCCGTCGGCTACCACTGCGCGGACGTCACGGACGAGCAGGCGGTACGAGCCGTCGTGGCCGCCGTACGGGCCCGCCACGGCCGGCTGGACGGGATCGTGCACGGAGCCGGGACCCTGAGCGACGGACTGCTCCGGGACAAGCAACCGGCCGCCTTCGCCGAGGTGTTCAGCACGAAGGTGGCCGGAGCCCGCCACCTCGCCGCCGCGGCGGCCGAGCACGGCGCGGCGCCCGCGCCCCGCTTCCTCGCCCTGTTCGGCAGCGTGGCGGGCGTGTACGGAAACCGGGGCCAGACCGACTACGCCGCGGCCAACGACGCCCTCGACGGCCTCGCGCACCTCTGGGCGGAGAACTTCCCGGGCCGGGTGCTGTCCGTCGACTGGGGTCCCTGGGCCGCAGAGGCGGGCGGGATGGTCAGCCCCGAACTGGCGCGCGCGTACACCCGCCGCGGCATTCCGCTCATCGCCCCGGGCGAGGGCGGCGCGGCGTTCCTCGCCGAACTCGCGCACGGGACCGACGTACAGGTGGTCCTGATGGCGGCTGAGGGGCACGAGGGGCACGAGGGGAGTGAGCGGCGTGGCTGACCGCCATCGACAGGACCAGGCGCCGGGCCAGGGCCAGGGCCGGCCGCAGGGCCAGGACCGGCGGCGGCATCACCGCGGCCCGCGGCCCACCGATGCGGCCATCGTCGGGATGGGCGCCGTGTTCCCGGGCGCCGCCGACCTCGCCGCGTACCGCCGCAACCTCCTCGCCGGCACGGACTGCATAGGCGACGTCCCGCCCGGGCGGTGGGACCCCGAGGTGTACTACGACCCGGACGGCGCCACCGGACCGGTCTCCGGCGACCGGTTCTACTGCCGGCGCGGGGGGTTCGTGGACGGGCTCGCCGCCTTCGACCCGACCCGGTTCGGCATCATGCCGGCCACCGTGGAAGGCGCCGAACCGGACCAGATGCTCGCCCTGCAGGCCACGGCCGAGGCCATCGCCGACGCGGGGGGCGAAAGCCGCCTCCCGGCCGACCGCTCGCGGATCGGCATCGTGCTGGGGCGCGGCGGGTTCATGGGTGTGGCCACCGCCCGGCTAGACCAACGCGTGCGGACCGCGCACCAGTTGGCGCACACCCTGCGAGAGCTCGCGCCCGAACTCGACGAGCGGCGGATCGCCGAGGTGCGCTCCGCCTTCCAGGATGCCCTGGGGCCCGAACGGCCCGACGCGTCGATCGGACTCGTACCGAGCTTCACGGCTGCCCGGACCGCCAACCGGCTCGACTTCCACGGACCGGCCTACACCCTGGACGCGGCCTGCGCGTCCTCCCTGCTGGCGGTCGACCAGGCGGTGGGGCTGCTGGCCGGCGGGCGCTGCGACGTGGTGGTCGCCGGGGCCGTGCACCACTGCCACATCGCCACCCTGTGGAGCGTCTTCACGCAGCTGCGCGCCCTGAGCCCCAGCGAGCGGATCCGGCCCTTCGACCGGCGCGCCGACGGAACTCTGCTGTCCGAGGGCACCGGCGTGGTGCTGCTGAAGCGGCTGGCCGACGCGGAGCGCGACGGCGACCGGATCTACGCGGTGATCCGCGGTACCGGCGTGGCCGGGGACGGCAGGGCGGCGAGCCTGATGAGCCCGCTCGTCGCGGGCCAGGTACGGGCGCTGGAGCGGGCCTGGCGGGAGGCCGGTCTCGATCCGCAGGCGCCCGGCGCCCTCGGACTACTGGAGGCGCACGGGACCGGGACCCCGGTGGGAGATGCCGCCGAACTGGACACCCTGGCCCAGGTGTTCGGACCGCTCGCGGGCGGCGGAACCGGGCCCGGGATCGAGACCGCTCTGGAAGCCGGGAACGCGATCGGCTTCGGCTCCGTGAAGTCGATGCTCGGCCACACCATGCAGGCCTCCGGCATGGCCGGGCTGATCAAGGCCGCACTCGCGGTGCACGAGGGGGTGCTGCCGCCGACCCTGCACCTGGAGGAACCGCACCCCGGTCTGGCCCGGACCCGGATGCGGCCGGTGACGACGGCCCTGCCGTGGGAACGCGGGCCGGCGCCGCGCCGCGCCGGGGTGAACGCCTTCGGCTTCGGCGGCATCAACGCCCACGTGGTGCTCGAGGAAGCTCCCGGCGCCGCGCGCCGCGCCGCGTCCTCGAACCGGACGGCGCCCGCCCGACCGGCAGCCGCCCGACCGGCGCCCGCGCCCGTACGCCGCTTCCTGCCCCTGGGGGACCAGCCCGCGCCGGTGGGAGCGCCCGCACGGGAGGAGATGCTGCTGCTGGCCGCCTCCGACGCGGCGGAGCTGGCGGACCGCCTGGCGTCCGGCCCCCCGGTGTCCGGCGGCGACGGGCCCTGCCGGCTCGCGGTCGTCGGTCCCACGCCCCAGCGGCTCGCGCTGGCCGCGAAGGTCGTGGCGCGCGGCCGGGCGTGGCGGGGGCGAGGGGAGGTGTGGTTCACGCCCGCGCCGCTGGGCGGCCGGCTGGCGTTCCTGTTCCCGGGCCTGGAGCCGGAGTTCGCCCCGGCGCTGGACGACGTGGCGGACCGGCTCGGGCTGGAGCGGCCCCGGCTGACCGGGGGCGAGGAGCTGACGGAACGGGCCCTGGACGCCATCGCGACGGGCCGCTTCCTCGCCCGGGCCCTGCCCGAAGTCGGCATCCGGGCCGAAGTGCTGGCGGGTCACAGCCTGGGGGAGTGGGCGGCGATGGTGACCGCCGGGATGTACCGGCAGGAGGCGGCCGACACCTTCCTGGACTCGCTGCGCCCCGGATCGGTGAAGGTGCCGGACCTGGTCTACGCGGCGCTGGGATGCGGCACCCGCCGGGCGGAGGCCGCGCTGCACGGACTGGACGGGGTGGTGGTCAGTCACGACAACTGCCCCCACCAGTCGGTGGTCTGCGGTGATCGCGCCGAAGTGTCCACGGTCCTCGAACGGTTGAAGGCCGAGGGCGTCCTCGGCCAGGAACTCCCCTTCCGCTCCGGCTTCCACACCCCCATGTGGGAGCCCTACCTCGGACAGGTCCGCGCCGCCTTCGCCCGACTGCCGCTCCAGCCCGGCACCTTGCCCGTCTGGTCGGCGACCACCTGCGCGCCGTTCCCTCCGGAGCCCGAGGCGGTGCGCGAGCTCGTGGTCCGCCATCTGCTGGAGCCGGTCCGGTTCCGGGAGCTGACGCTCCGGCTGTACGAGGACGCGGGCGTCCGCGGCTTCGTCACGCTGGGCCCGGGAAGCCTCCCGGGCTTCATCGAGGACACGCTGCGCGATCGCCCCCACCTCGCGGTGGCGGCTTCCTCGCCCCGGCTCACCGGGCTCGCCGCCCTGCGGCGCACCTGCGCCGCCCTGTGGACCGAAGGGCACGCACCGCGCTGGGACCGGCTGGCCCCCGGCGCGCCGGAAGGTCCCGACCGGGCAGCCGCCGGACCGCCGGCAGCGCCCAGGGTCGGGCGCAGCGTGCTCCTGGACCTCGGCTCGCCGCTGGTCCGCCTCGGCGAGGCCGCACGCACCACCCTCACCGGCCTCCTCCCCCAGGCCACCACCCGGCCGGCCACTCCCACCACCCCGTCGGCACCCGTGCCGCCCCCGTGGGCTCCCGCCGCCTCGACCCCGGCGGCCTCGCCCGCGCCGACCCCGTGGGTTCCCGGCGCCTCGACCCCGGCGGCCTCCGCCGCCACTACCCCTGTCGCCCCGCCCACCCCTGCCCCGCCTACCCCCGTCCCGCGCCCCCCGGTGGCCGCGGGCCCCCGGCCGGTCCTGCTCTCCGCCCTGGACGCGGCCCCCGCCGGAGCACCGGCCGAGCCGCGCACCGCGCCGCAGAGCAAGCCGCACACCGAGCCGCGCACCGCGAAGCAGCCCGTGCCGGAGCCCGACGCCCGCCCCGACGCCCGCCCCGGTGCCCGGGCCGGGAGCCACACCCTGCACCTCTCCCTCGCCGCGCTGCCCTACGTACGGGACCACTGCGTCTACCTGCAGCCCGAGGGCTGGCCGGAGGACTCCGACCGGTTCCCCGTCGTCCCCATGACGACCACGCTGGAGCTGGCGGCCGAAGCCGCGCTGCGGAACGCACCGCCGGGCCTGGCCGTCGTCGGCTACGAACGCGTACGGGCCCTGCGCTGGCTCCCCGTGGAGCCGGCCCTCGACGTGGAGGTCACCGTACGGCCCGCCGGACCGGGCCGCGTGCGCGTCACCCTCGGGGAGTACGCCGACGTGTTCGTCCTGCTCGGCGAGCGCTACGACGCCCTGCCCGGCCCCGACACCACCCCGCTGCGCGAACCCCGGCCGGCCCCCGTCAGCGCCGAGGCCCTCTACCGGGACCGGTGGATGTTCCACGGCCCCCGCTTCGCCGGGGTGCACGAGGTGCGGGCCGTCGCCGCGGACGGCATCCGCGGCGTGCTGCGGGCACTGCCCGACCCGGGGGCCCTGCTCGATGCCGCCGGGCAGCTCTTCGGGCACTGGATGCAGCTGAACCTCCCCGTGGACCGGCTGGTGTTCCCGGCCACCGTGGACGGCATCCGCTTCTCGGGGCCGCCGCCCGCCCCGTACGAGCTCGTCGGGGCCACGGCCCGGATCCGCGAGGTCCGCGAGGTCACCGTGCGCGGCGACATCGAGCTGCTGCGCGCGGACGGCCGGGTCTGGGCCCGGATCGACGGCTGGACGTACCGCCGCTTCGGCGCCGACGAGCGGGTCTGGCCGATGAAGTTCACCCCGGAGGTCTGCGGCATCGGCGAACCCCGACCCGAGGGCTGGTGCCTGGCCCGGCGCCGCTGGACCGACCCCGCCTCGCAGGAGCTGGTCATGCGCCGCTACCTCGGCGCCGCCGAGCGCGCGGCCTACGAGCGGCTCGCGCCGCGCGCCCGGGCGCCCTGGCTGCTGGGCCGGATCGCCGCCAAGGACGCGCTGCGCCACCTGCTCTGGGACGGCGGAGCCGGACCGGTCTTCCCGGCCGAGGTGCCGATCGGCAACGACCCGGCCGGGCGGCCCCTCGCCGGGGGAGCCCTGGCCGGGGGAGTCCGCCTGACGATCGCCCACAAGGACCGGATCGCCGTCGCCCTCGCCCACCCCGATCTGCCCGTCGGCATCGACGTGGAGCAGGTGACCACCGACCCGGACGCGCTCATCCGCATCGCCCTGGCACCGGGCGAACTCGGCCTCGCCGAGCGGCTTTCGGCCCGGGAGGGCACCGGACTGCCGGCCGCGCTCACCGCCCTCTGGTGCGCCAAGGAGGCGGCGGCCAAGGCCGCCGGGACCGGACTCGGAGGCCGCCCGCGCGACTGGCGGACCACCGGCGACCCGGACTCCGGCGAACTGCGCGTGCTCTCCCCGGACGGGCACCCGTACCCGGTCCGCACCACCCTGCTCGCGGACTCGCCACTCGACCACCCCGACCACCGTGGCCGGCCCGGCCACACCGGCCAACCCGGCCACGTCGTCGCCTGGACCGACCGGCCGGCGACCCCGTCCCCCGTCCCCTTTTATCTCACGGAGACCAGTCATGGCAGCTGACATCCTCGCCGAGATCACCGGCATGCTCGTGGAGATCGTCGGTGACGAGCACCTCCTCGCGGACGAGGTCACGATGAAGACGACGTTCAACGAGGACCTCGCCCTGGAGAGCATCGAATTCGTCGCCCTCGCCGAACTCCTCCACCACCGCTACGGCGCAGGCGTCGACCTGATGGGCTTCCTGTCCGAGAAGGACATGGACGACATCCTCGCCATGTCCGTGGGCGAACTCGTCGCACACATCGGCCGGATCACCCATGCCTCGCTCACCCACACCCCCCTCACCCACACCCCCCTCACCCACACCCCCCTCACCCGCGCCTCGGCGGGAGCCGCCGCGACCGGATCGGACGGCTGATCCCGCCATGGCCTTCGTTCCCGCGGGCACCGTCCGCTTCCACGTCCAGCAACTCCCGGCCACCGCGCACGCGGACGGCCCCGACGCATCCGACCGCCCCGTGGTGGTGTTCGTGCACGGGCTGGTCGTCGACAACCTCTCCTCCTTCTACTGCCCCCTCGCCGTGCCGGTGGCCCGGGCCGGGCACGAGGTGGTCCTCTACGATCTGCGCGGCCACGGCCGTACCGAGCGGCCGGCCACCGGCTACGACAGCCGCACCGCCGTACGGGACCTCTTCGCCCTGCTCGGCGCCCTCGACCTCGGGCGCCGCCCGGTCCACCTGGTCGGCAACAGCTACGGCGGAACACTGGCGCTGCACGCCGCCCTGGCCCGACCCGACCTGGTCGCCGGGCTCACCCTGCTCGAACCCCCGCTCAGCGGGGCCTGGGTGGACAACATGGTCGACACCCTGTCGGCGGCGGCGCTCAGCCTGGAGGACAGTGCGGTACCCGCCGAACTGCTCACGCTGCGCCTGCGCAAGGCGGCCAACCTCACGGCCATCGCCGACGACCTGCTCAACCGCACCACCCTCATCGACGACATCGCGGCGAGCCGCACCTTCACCCCGGTCGACTACGCCGGACTGCGCTGCCCCGTCCTGATCGTCTGCGGCGAGCACTCCGAACTCGTCCCGGGAGCCCGGGAACTGGCCCGCCACGCCCCGCACGTCACCGCCGTCGAGATCCTGCCGGGCCTCGGGCACGACGTGCTGAAGGAGAGCAGCGGAGCGCTGCGAGCGGCCGTACTCTCCCACCTCGACGCCACGGCCACGGCCATGGCCGGAGCGCTGGTCCGATGAGGGTGCTCTTCACGGTGCCGCCGCTCGCGGGCCACATCAATCCGACCGTGGCGGTCGGCGCCGAACTGGCCGCCCGCGGGCACGAGGTCGCCTGGACCGGCCCGCCGGGGGCGCTGTCCCGGCTGCTGCCCGAACACGCCCGGATCCTCTCCGCAGGCGCCGAAGCGGGCGGCGACTACGCCCTGCTGCACGCCCGCTGGCGCGATCTGCGCGGGGTCGGGGCGCTGCGGTTCCTCTGGGAGGAGGCGCTGGTCCCGTTGGCCAGGGCGATGCTCCCGGGCGTGGTCCGGGCGATCGGCGCC
This sequence comes from Streptomyces stoeckheimensis, assembly GCF_045822005.1. Lineage (NCBI taxonomy): Bacteria > Bacillati > Actinomycetota > Actinomycetes > Kitasatosporales > Streptomycetaceae > Streptomyces > Streptomyces stoeckheimensis. The sequence continues at coordinate 8,487,390 of NZ_CP169550.1, forward strand.
TTCCGGCCGGACGTGCTGGTCGCCGATCAGCAGGCCCTGGCCGGACCGGTGGCAGCGCGGCGGCTCGGGGTGCCCTGGGTGACCTCCGCCAGCACCTCGGCGGAACTCACCCAGCCCTTCGCGGACTTCCCCAAGGTCGGGGAATGGGTCGCCGCGCAGATCGCCGGGCTGCTGGCGGACTGCGGGGGCGGTCCCGAGCCGGCCGGAGAACCGTGGGATCCACGGTTCTCGGAGCGACTGGTCCTGGTCTTCTCCAGCCGCGAACTGGTGGGAGGAGAACTGAAGTTCCCGCCGCACTACGCCTTCGTCGGTCCGGCCTTCGGGGCCCGCCCGCCCACCCCCCGCTTCCCCTGGGAGCGGCTGGACCCGGAACGGCGACGCGTACTCGTCTCGCTCGGAACCCTCAACCAGGAAGCCGGAGGCCGCTTCTACGGTGCGGTCCTGGGCGCCGCCGAACGGCTCGGCGAAGACGTCCAGTTGGTCCTGGCGGCCCCCGCCCCGCTGGTCGGGGCGGTCCCCGGGAACGTACTGCTGCGCGACAGCGTCCCGCAGCTGGATCTCCTCCCGCACCTGGACGCCGTCGTCTGCCACGGGGGCCACAACACCGTCTGCGAGGCCCTCGCGCACGGCCTGCCCCTGGTGGTCGCACCGATCCGCGACGACCAGCCGATCGTCGCCCGGCAGGTCGTGGAGGCCGGGGCCGGGGTGCGGGTGCGGTTCGGCCGGACCAGGGCCGAGGAACTGCGCGACGCGCTGACGGCCGTCCTGGACGACCCCGGCCACCGCCGGGGTGCCCGGCGGATCCAGGCCTCATTCGCCGCGGCCGGCGGGGCCGCCGCCGCGGCCGACCGGTTGGAGGAACTCCTATGACGCGCTCCCCGCTCCCTTCCCCCGCCCGGATCCGCCGCACCGCGCCCCCGCTGCTGTCCGGCGTCCGGTGGACCTCCGTCCTCCTGCTCGCCGCCCTCGGCGCGGGCACGGTGCGCACGGCCCGCCGCCTGCGGGCGGTCCCGGTGCTGCCCACGGCCGTCTCCGCGGACGCCGGGGTGCCGCGCGCCGCCGGCTGGCGGCTGCTCACCGCCGGCGGCGTTCAGCCCGACGCGGCCACCTTCCTCGCCGCCTGCGCGTACGCCGACCGGGAGGGCCTGCGGGTCCTGGACCTACTGCCCGGGGACCTGCCCACCGAGCGGGTGCTCGGCCTGCTGCGCCTGGTCGACCCGGCCGGCTACCGGCAGGACCGGCTCGGCGAGGGGCGCGGCGCCGGGTTCGCCGTGCTCGTCGCCGAGGAGGTGCTCGCCCGGGCCGAGGTGGACCTGCCGGGACCGGACGCCACTCCGGCGGAACTCATGGCCGTGATCCGGCGCGTGAAGGAGTACGCCGCCGATGCCACGGGACTGGCCATCGCGCCCGCCCTGAGCTGCGGACCACCCGCCGACACGGACGGACCGGCGCGGGCGGCCGAACTGCGGGCCCAGGGACTGCCGCCGGGGGCGCTCGCCGCCGCCCAGCTCGCCGGGCTGGCCCTGCTGGCCGGGGCCGCCGCACGCCAGGGCCGGTGGGGGGCCGCCGCGGCGGGGCTGTACTGGATCCAGCCCTACCTGGCCCTCGGCCGGTCCGGCGCGCCCCTGCGCCCCGGCGACCTCGCCCGGGCCACGGCCGCCCGGCCCGTACGCTCCCTCGGCGCGGCCGTGCGTACGGCCGCCGCGACGACCCGTACGCCGACACCCGGGGCCGTCGTACCGGCGAACGGCCCGGACGCCGCGCAGGACGCGGACCGGACCGGCATCAGGGCCGAGGGGGTCCGGGCGGAGGTGGTCCGGGCGGAAGCGGTCCGCGCCGAGTCGCTCCGGGCCGAGGCGGACCGGGCCGAGTCGGTCCGCGCCGAGGCCGTCCGGGCGTACCGGTCCGACCTGGCCGCCGGGACCGACCGGTTCTTCGAACCGCGCCGGCCGGACTGCCCCTGGTGCGGCTCCGGGAACCTGACCGTCCGGGTCCGGGTGCCCGACCTGCTCCAGGGCAAGCCCGGCCGCTTCACCCTGGAACGGTGCGGAGCCTGCGGGCACGTCTTCCAGAACCCCCGGCTGTCCCCGGAGGGGCTGGAGTTCTACTACCGCGACTTCTACGACGGCCGCGGCGGCGAGGGCGCCGCCACGGTCTTCGGCCGGCTCGGCGCCGCCTACCGGGGCCGGGCCGAGATGCTCCGCCCCCACACCGATCCCGTGTCCTGGCTCGACGTCGGCACCGGCCACGGCCACTTCTGCAACGCGGCCCGCGCCGTCTGGCCCGACACCCGCTTCGACGGGCTGGACATGGGCGACGGGGTCCGCGAGGCCGAGCGGCGAGGCTGGGTGGAGACGGGGTACCAGGGCCAGTTCCCGGAGTTCGCGGTGAAACTGGCGGGCCAGTACGAGGTCGTCAGCATGTACCACTACCTGGAGCACACCCGGGACCCGCTCGCGGAACTGGACACGGCGGCCGCCGTCCTCGCCCCCGGCGGCTACCTCACCATCGAACTCCCCGACCCCGAGTCCCGGATGGCCCGGCTGCTCGGACCGGCCTGGCTGCCCTGGTTCCAGCCGCAGCACCAGCACCTGATCCCCTCCTCGAACCTGCGCGAGGCGCTGGCGGACCGGGGCTTCACCGTCCTCGCCGAGGAGCACGGGGCCGCCCACCAGGGCAACGACTTCTTCGGCGCGGTGGCCCTGACCGCGACCCGGCTGGCCCCCGACCCGGACCGGCCCTGGGGACCCCCGGCCACCGCCGGCCGTCGCGCCCTCACCGGCGCCGTACGGCTGGCCTCGCTGCCCTGCTTCGCCGCCGCGACGGTCCTCGACGGGCTGCGCACCGCCGCGGCCCGCCGCACGGACGGCGGCAACGCCTACCGGATGCTGGCCCGCAAGGACGAGCGATGACGGCCCCCGGCACACCGGCTGCCACGGGCCCGGCTGCCACGGGCCCGGCTGCCACGGGCCCGGCTGCCACGGGCCCGGCCGCCACGGGCCCGGCCACCATCGGCCCGGCCGCCACCGGCCCCGCAGAAACCGGCTCCGGCGAAACCGGCTCCGGCGGGAAGGGCCCCGCGGCAGCCGGCTCCGGAGGGATGGGCCCCAGCGGGACGGGCCCCGCGGCAGCCGGCCTCGCCGTAACCGTCCCCGGCGGGAGCCCAGCCGCAGCCGGCCTCGCCATATCCGTCCCCAGCGCGACCGCCCCCGCGGCAACCGGCTTCGCTGAACCCCGCCTCGCCGAACCCCGCCTCGCCGAATCCGCCCCCGGCGCGACCGGCCCCGCGGCACTCCCCGGAGGCGACCTCGCCCGGCGGGCCACCGCCGACCCGCTCTTCCGCCTGGTCGCCTACGCCCTGGAGGCCGCGCACGGCCGGCCCCCGGCCGCCGTCTGGAGCGCCCCGTACACCTTCCACCTCGGCTCCCCGGGCCTCGTCGCTGCCGCCGGCTGGCCAGTGGCGGCCGCAGCGGCCCCGCGCACCGACGGTCTGGTCCGGCTCAGCTCCCTGGCCCACCCGGCGGACGGCTGCGACCTGCCGCTGACCCTGTCCGGGCCGCCGCCCGCCACCCCGGCCTGGGCCGCCCGCCCGTACGCCCTGCTGCGCACGCTGGCCCGGGCCGGCTACGGCCGGGGCGGGACCGACCTGCACGTGCAGGGCTCCCTCACCCAGGCCGCCGGGCTGGCCACGGAGGAGGCCGCCGACTGTGCGGTGGCGCTCGCGGTGGCCGACGTCCACACACCGCCGGGCGAGGACCCGGACCGGGCCCTGCTGGCCCGGCTGATGGAGGAGGCGTTGCCGGACGGCGACGACGCCCTGCGCCGGGGCGCCCTCTTCGCCCGGCCCGGCAGGGCCCTGCTGATCGGCCACCGCCCGGCCGGGCCGGAGCCCCGGCGGCACCGGCAGCGGTACGTGCCCTTCGACCCGGCCGGGTCGGGTTCCCGCCTGGTGTTGCTGGCCCTCCGGCCGGACCCCGACGGCACGCAGGACCGTACGGCCGAACTGGCCCGGGCCGTCGCGTGCGCCCGCCGGGCCGGGGCCCTGAGCGCCTGGCCGCCCGGGCAGCGGCCGGGGCGGAGCGTCTTGGTCCTGCTGCCCGAGGCCCGGCTGACGGCGGTCCGGGCGGCGGTCGCGGAGGACTTCCGCGACCGCGGGCTGCCCGTGCCCCGCTTCCTGAACATCACCGTGGCCGGCGCGGCCCGCCGCGAGGCGTGACCCCGGGCCCTGGCCCAGGGCACTGACCCCGGACCCAGACCCCGGCCCCCCACACCGGCCCCCGATACCAGGCCCCGCACCGGGCCCTCACCCCGAGCACCACACCACTCATCACGAGGAGGAACCACCCATGCCCCTCCGTCCCCCGTCGTCGTCGGCGAGCGCGACCGCTCGCGCGAGACACCGGATCCACCGGTCCGCCCTGGTCGCAGGCCTCGGCGCCCTGGGCCTGCTGGGCGCCTTCACCATCGCCAACTCCCAGGCGGCCGAAAGCGGTTCCGCGGCCCCCGCGGCCGCGGCCGCCCTGCCCTCGTACGACCACGTGGTCGTCGTCGTGTACGAGAACAAGCAGTACGGCGAGATCATGGGCAGCGCCAACGCCCCGTACATCAACCAGCTCGCGGCCGGCGGCGCGAGCCTGACCGGCATGAAGGCGCTGACCCACCCCAGCCAGCCGAACTACTTCAACCTCTTCTCCGGCGCCACCCAGGGCATCACCGGGGACGGCTGCTACACCCCGCAGTCGATGACCGCGGCCAACCTCGGCCAGGAACTGATCGCGGCCGGCAAGACCTTCGCCACGTACAACGAGGACCTGCCCAGCGAGGGTTCCACGGCCTGCACCAACGGCCAGTACGCCCAGAAGCACAACCCGTGGTTCGCTTTCAAGAACGTGCCGCTCAACACCGGCAAGACCTGGGCGCAGTTCCCGCAGAACAACTTCGCGGCGCTGCCGAACCTCTCGTTCATCGTCCCCAACCAGTGCAACGACATGCACTCCTGTTCCGTCGGCACGGGCGACACCTGGACGAAGAACAACATCGACGCCTACGCGCAGTGGGCGAAGGCCAACAACAGCCTGCTGGTGCTGACTTGGGACGAGGACAACTTCCTCGGCTCCAACCAGATCGCCACCGTCTTCTACGGGGCGAACGTGAAGACGGGCACGTACGCCACGGCCTTCAACCACTACAACCTGCTGCGCACCTTCGAGGACCTGTTCGGCACGGCGACGCACGCCGGGAACGCCGCCAACGTCCAGCCGATGAGCGAGGTGTTCACCTCGACGACCCCGACACCCACCCCGACCCCGACGTCCACCACGACCCCGACCCCGACTCCCACGCCCACCCCGACCCCCACCCCGACCTCGGCCCAGCTGAAGCTGGTCAACCCCGGCCCGCAGAGCTGCAAGTTCAACCAGAACTGCACCATCCAGCTCACCACCACCGGCGGAAAGCCCCCCGCCCGCTACACCGCCACCGGACTCCCCTGGGGCCTGACCCTCGACGCCAACACCGGCCGCATCACCGGCAAACCCTGGGCCACCGGAACCATCCAGATCACCGCCACCGCCACCGACACCACCCCGGCCACCGCCACCACCACCTTCCCCCTCACCCTCACCTGGTTCTGACCCACCTGGTTCCGAACGTGCAAGGAGGCACCCGTGTACCTGTCGACCAGCCGTGCGGCGGACATCGCCGCCGACCCTCCGGCTCCGAAGGGCCCCCTGCGGGCCGTCCCCGGCACGGTGCTCGCCCTCGGCATGGTCAGCCTGTTCACGGACGTCTCCGCCGAGATGGTCACCGCCGTCCTGCCGCTGTACCTGGTGGCCGGACTGGGGATGTCCCCGCTCGCCTTCGGCGCCCTGGACGGGCTCAACCAGGGCGCCACCGCGCTGCTGCGCCTCGTGGGCGGACGGGTCTCGGACCGCACCAACCGGCGCAAGCTCGTCGCCGGCACCGGCTACGCGATCTCCGCCGCCTGCAAGGCGGCCCTGCTCGCGGTCACCACCCCCTGGTCGGTGGCGGCGGTGCTCGCCGCCGACCGGACCGGCAAGGGACTGCGCACCGCCCCGCGCGATGCGCTGATCTCGCTGTCCTGCCCGCCGGGGGAGCAGGGCCGGGCCTTCGGCGTGCACCGCGCGCTGGACACGGCCGGGGCCCTGCTGGGACCGCTGGCGGCCTTCGGCGTGCTGTGGGTGGCGGTGGACGGGTACGAGGCCGTCTTCACCGTGAGCTGCTGCCTCGCGGTGTTGGGAGTGCTGGTACTGGCCCTGTTCGTACGGGAGAGTCCCGCGCCCGCACCAGCGGCCGGTACGCCTCCGGTCCGGGCCCTCCTGCGGATCCCGGGCCTCCGGCGGCTCTGCCTGACCGCCGCCGTGCTCGGCCTGTTCACCGTCGGCGACGCCTTCCTCTACCTCCTGCTCCAGCGGCGCCTGGACCTGCCGACGGCCTGGTTCCCGCTGCTGCCGGTCGGCACCGCGGCCGTGTTCCTGCTGGCTGCCGTGCCCGTGGGGCGGCTCGCCGACCGGCTGGGCCGCCACCGGGTCTTCCTCGGCGGGCACCTGCTGCTGCTCGGCGCCTGTCTGCTGCTCCTGGCCCCGGTACCGCCCGGCCCCGCGCTCGTGCTCGGTGTCCTGGGCCTGCTCGGCCTGTTCTACGCGGCCACCGACGGGGTGCTGATGGCCGCCGCCGGGCCGCTGCTGCCCCCCGGGCTCCGCACCACCGGGCTGGCGGTTCTCCAGACGGCGCAGGCACTGGCGCGGTTCGCGGGTTCCCTGCTCTTCGGCGCCGCCTGGACCCTGTGGGGACCGGGCCCGGCGCTGGCCGCGGCGGCCGGCGGACTGCTGCTGGCCCTGACCGCGACGACCCTGACCACCTCCGCTCCGGCGGAGGAACCCCCCGAGGGGTGAGGGCGCAGGGTCAGGCGGTCGCTCCGCTCGGCTGCGGCTCCTCCTCCTTCGCGGCCCGCTGCCGCAGGGCGTCCTCGTCGGTGTCGGCGTCGTAGGAGATCAGCTTCGGCAGCAGGGCGGCCAGGAGCGCCACCGAGGCCACGCAGGCGAGTCCGCCGCTCCAGAAGGCCGAACGGGTACCGGTCCAGCCGGCCATCGTGCCCGCACGGACCTGGCCCAGCTGCGGGCCGACGGTGTACGAGAGCACCTCGATGCCCGCGAGCCGGCCCCGCAGTTCCTCGGGGATGGTCTGGTTCCAGATCGTGGCGCGCCCCAGCCCGCTGAGCATGTCGCCCGCACCGGCCACCGCGAGGCACAGCAGCACCAGCCAGATGTTCCCCGACCAGCCCGCGGCCGCGATGGCCAGCCCCCAGACCCCGGCCCCGCACACCACCAGCAGCCCGTGCCGGCGTACGCGCGAGGCCCAGCCGCTGGTCAGCCCCAGCAACAGGGAGCCCACCGCGCCCGCCGCGTACATCAGACCCAGCGCCCACACGGCGTCGAGCTCGTCCGCCAGGAACGGGAAGATGGCGTTCGGGAAGGCGAAGAGCATCGCGGCCAGGTCCACGGCGTACGTGCCCAGCAGCACGGGCCGGTTCCACGCGTACCGTGCCCCCTCGGCGATCCCCCGCAGGGAGGGCCGCTCGGCGTCCCGCGCGGGCGGAGCCGGACGCAGCCGCAGGCACAGCAGCACCGATACGAAGAATCCCGTGACGGTGACCGCGTACGCGGACGCGTAACCGGCGTACGCGACGACCAGGCCGGCCACCGCGGGACCGGCGATGGCACCGAACTGGTAGCGCAGCCCGTTCAGCGCGGCCGCGGCGGTCAGCTGGTCGTGTGGCACGATCCGCGCCATCAGCGAGTCCATGGCCGGCCGCTGCAGGCCGGTCAGCGCCGATACGCACGCCGCGACCACGTACAGCGGCCACAGCAGGGGAGTCGGCAGGGCCGAGTTCACCAGGAGGACCAGGGCGAGCACCCCGAGCCCGGCCTCGGTCAGCAGGATCAGCCGCCGCCGGTCCACGGCGTCCGCGAGGGCGCCCCCGTAAAGACCGAAGACCACCAGCGGGAGCAGCTCCACCGCGCCCATCGCACCGACCGCGAGCGGCGAGTCCGTCAGGTGCTTGATCTGCAGCGGCAGCGCGATCATCGCCATGAACGAGCCGAAGAAGGTGACCGTGCCCTGGTAGAACAGCAGCCGGAAATCGGGGCTCGACCGCAGCGGGGACAGGTCGGGCAGTACGGAGGCGAAACGGGATCTGCTCACGAGGGCCCATCGTCGGTGCCCGCTCCGCCCGGGGCAACGGATTTTCCGCCCGGGACCGCCGCGGACCGGCCTCGTGCGCCGCACCCGGGCCCGCGCGGTCGGAAGCACGCGGGCCGATCCTGCACAATCGGCGGATGAGTGATGCAGACTCCTACCTCTGGCTCGAAGACGTATCCGGCGAAGCCGCCCTCGGCTGGGTCCGCGAGCGCAACGCCGAGACCGTGGCCGCGCTGACGGAGGACCCCGGCTTCAAGGTGCTGGAGTCGTCGGTCCGCGAGGTCCTCGACGACGACGGCAGGATCCCCTACACCCGCCGCCGGGGACGGCACCTCTACAACTTCTGGCAGGACGCCGACCACGTGCGCGGCCTGTGGCGCCGCACCACGCTGGAGGAGTACCGCAAGGAGCGGCCCGCCTGGGAGCCCGTCCTGGACCTGGACGCCCTGGCCGAGGCCGAGGGGGAGAAGTGGGCCTGGGCGGGCAGTGCCGTCCTGGCGCCCGAGCACCGCCACGCCCTGGTCATGCTGTCGAGGGACGGCGCGGACGCCTGCGTGGTGCGCGAGTTCGACCTGGAGACGCTGGAGTTCGTCGAGGGCGGGTTCGAGGTCGCGGAGGCCAAGACCCGGATCGGGTGGATCGACCGGGACCGGGTCTGGATCGGCACGGACTTCGGCCCCGGCTCGATGTCCGGGTCCGGCTACCCCCTCCAGGTGCGCCGCTGGCGGCGCGGCACACCCCTGGCGGAGGCCGAAACGGTCTACGAGGGCAAGCCCTCGGACCTGTCCGCCTCCGGATGGCACGACGACACGCCCGGCTTCGAACGGGACTTCGTCCACCGGCAGATCGACTTCTGGAAGCAGGAGCTGTTCCTCCTGCCCGAGGAGGGGACCGGCGGCGCGCCCCTGAAGATCGACGTACCGGACGACGCCGGCGCCTCGGTCCACCGCGAGTGGCTGATCGTCGCCCCGAAGTCGCCGTGGCTCGGCCACGACGCGGGCAGTCTCCTCGCCTTCGACTTCGAGGCCTTCCGGGCGGGGGAGCGGGAGCCGGCGGTTCTCTTCACCCCGGACGGGCACACCGCCCTCGCCGGCTGGAGCTGGACCCGCCACCACCTGATCCTCACGACCAGCGCCGACGTCTCCTCCCGGATGGAGATCCTGACCCCCGGCCCGGGCCCCGACGGCTGGAGCCGCGCACCGCTGGCCGGCCTTCCGCCGCTGTCCACGGCCTCAGTCACCGGCACCGACCCGGACGTGAGCGACGAGTTCTTCCTGAACGTCTCGGGCTACCTCCAGCCGTCCACCCTCTACCGGGGTACGGCCCCGGCCGGCGCCGACGAGACCGTCAAGCAGGGCCCGGCGCTCTTCGACACCGAGGGACTCGCCGTCAGCCAGTACTTCGCGACGTCCGCGGACGGCACGAAGGTCCCGTACTTCGTCGTCGGACCCGAGGACCGCACCGGCCCCGGCCCCACCCTGCTCTACGGTTACGGCGGCTTCGAGATCTCCATGGTCCCGGGCTACAGCGCCGTGACCGGTCGCGCCTGGCTCGAGCGCGGCGGAACGTACGTCGTCGCGGGCATCAGGGGCGGCCACGAGTACGGGCCGGACTGGCACAAGGCGGCCCTCGGCGCGAACCGGGTCAGGGCCTACGAGGACTTCGCCGCCGTGGCCCGGGACCTCATCGCCCGGGACGTCACCACCCCCGCCCAGCTCGGCATCGAAGGCGGCAGCAACGGCGGACTGCTCATGGGCGCCATGCTCACCCGTGACCCCGAACTGTTCGGCGCCGTCGTCGCCCACGTGCCGCTGCTGGACATGCTGCGCTTCCACAAACTGCTCGCCGGAGCGAGCTGGATCGCCGAGTACGGGGACCCAGACAGCCCGGCCGACCGGCCCCACCTGGAGGAGATCTCCCCGTATCACCAGGTCCGGACGGAGGGACCCCCGTACCCCCCGCTCCTCCTGCTGACCTCGACCCGCGACGACCGCGTCCACCCCGGGCACGCCCGCAAGATGGCCGCCCGGCTGCGGGAGTTCGGGCATCCCGTCCTCTTCCACGAGCACCTCGGCGGCGGCCACTCCGGCGCCACCGACCACGGGCAGACCGCCTTCAACGAGGCGCTGGTCCACACCTTCCTGTGGGACCGGCTGACCCCGAAGCGGTGAACTCCGGGCAGCGGCCGCGTTCGCCGAACGGGTGCGACGACCGTTCGGCGAACACGGCCGGGGCGCGGCGGCGCGCGTCAGGTGCGGTCTACCACCAGACGCCGGCGCGCAGCTTGCTCCAGGTGTTGGGGCCGACCTCGCCGTCGTCCGCGATCTTGGCCTTCTGCTGCACCTTGATCACGGCGTCGTAGGTCTTCTGACCGAACCGGCCGTCTTCGTCCAGCCAGATCGGATAGCTTGTGTTGTAGTTGATCAGGCACTGCACCTGCTTGATGCGCTTGACCGCCGCGTCGCCGGTCTGTCCCGTCCGGGTGATCGTGGTGCCGGTCGGGTAGTAGTCGCAGGCGGCGGCGGCGCTCTGGCCCGAGAGGGTCGCGGACGCCGGACCGGCGGCGTTGGCGGCGCCACCGAAGGCGAGTCCGCTGCCGAGGACGGTCGCGGCCACGGTCACCATGATCTGCTTGCGAAGGTTCATGCTGCTTTCCTCCGTTGTCGAGGACCGGGCATCCGGCCCGGTGCTGGCAGCGACTCTCCTGCGCCAACATCGGCGGTGTCCAGGAAGCCCGGAGGCCGGGGTCAGCGCGGGACGTCCCACGCTCCGACCTGCTGGGACGTCCTGCGCTGGGACTCTTTCGTGGGATGCCGGGACGAGAGAGAGATCCCGCCAATGCGTGTGTGCCACTGGTGAGCCCCGCGCCGTGGCCCGATGCTGTGCCCTGAGCCGAGGGGGAAGCCACAGTGGCGCGTTGGAAGGAACTGCCCTCCGGGCTCGACAGCCGGGAGGGCCGGCTCGTCGCCGAGTTGCGGCGCCTGAAGGACCGCAGCGGCCTGAGCCTGGCCGCCCTCGCCGCGAAGACCGGATACAGCCGCTCCTCGTGGGAGCGGTACCTCAACGGGAAGCAGCCCGTGCCGCGCGGGGCAGTGGAGCAACTGGCCCGGCTCTGCGGGGCGGACGAGACGCGTCTGGTGGTCCTGCACGAGGTCGCCGTACGGGCGCGCCGGCAGGCTCCGGCCGCACCGGTGGCACCGGTCGCACCGGTCGCAGGAGCCGCCGGGGTGACGGGCGGGACGGCGAACGGCCCGGCGAACGGCCCGGCGGGCGGTGTGACGCCGGGGCCGGAGCCCGCAGCCGTACCGGCCCCGCGCCTCGTCCGGCTGCGCACCTTCCTCGCCGGGATGGCGGCAGCGGTGGTCGTGGCCTTCGGTGCCGGACTGCTGACCGGCGGCGCATGGGCCGACGACGGGGCGCGCGGTGAGGACGCCGGTACGTCCGGCTACCGCCGCGGAGTGGCGTACGACTGCGCCACCGAACGGAAGGACGGCGAGCTGCGGGCCGGGCACAGCACCAGCCGCGAGATCCTGCTCGACACCAACAGCACGGGCTTCGACGTCGTCGAGGTCCAGTGCCTGCTGCGCGAGCACGGCTTCGACCCGAAGACCACCGACGGACTGTACGGCCACGACACCAAGGAGGCCGCGACCCGGTTCCAGGCCGCGCGCGGGCTGGTCACGGACGGCATCGTCGGCCCGAAGACCTGGGCGGAGCTGCGCAAGTGACCCTGCCCGCGGAGTGCGGGCACCTCGCCGCCGAACTCAGGCGGCTGCGCCGCCGGACGGGCCTGAGCCTCGTGGACCTCGGCCGGCGCACGCCGTACAGCAAGTCCTCCTGGGAGCGCTACCTCAACGGCAAGCAGCAGCCGCCCCGGCAGGCGGTCGAGGTGCTGTGCGCCGTGGCCCGGGAGCATCCGGGCAGGCTGCTCGCACTCTGGGAGCTCGCGGACCTCGTCTGGAGCGGCCGGGCCGTCCCCGCGTCCCCCGGGACCGTACCCGTACCCGTGCCCACCTCCGCACCCGGTGCCGCCCCCGCCGCTGCCGGACCCGCCGTCACCGGACCCGCCGTCACCGGACCCGCCCCCGCCCCCGCCCCCGCCGCCGAGCGTGCTCCTGTGCCGGGAGGACGGCGCCGGCGGCTGGTCCTGTCGGGCTCCGTCCTGGGCGGCGTCCTCCTCGTACTGACCGCGGGTCTGCTGCTGTCCCGGGAGTCCGGACCGCGACAGGCCGGCGACCCCGGGCCGGCGGAGAGGATGATCCGCAACCCCGGCTGCGCGGGGGCGGGCTGTGCCGGCAAGGACCCGGTCCGCATGGGCTGCGGGGGAGCGGGCATGGTCACCGCTCTGCGTACCGACACGGGCCCCGGCGGTCGCCAACTGGAGCTGCGGTACGGGGCGTTGTGCGAGGCCGTGTGGGTGCGGGCGTCGGGCCTCCGGCCCGGGGACCGCGTCGAACTGATCGTCCCCGGTGTCGCCGACCCCCAGGAAGTGCGGGCGGGCGACCTGGACGTCGGCAAGTACGTGGCGACGCCGATGGTTCCGGCGCTCCGGGGGACCGCCGGCATCCGCTCGTGCGTGACGCCGGGGGAGCCGGCCGCGGAAGCCCGGGTCTGCTTCGGCTGAGCCGCCCGGCGCGGGCCCGGCCACCCCTCAGACGGCCCTTCCTCCCCGGAGCACCTCGACCCGGGTCTCGATCGCGTTGATCAGGGCTTCCACCCTGGCCTCGAAGATCTGCTCGTCCGTGACCTCGGCCAGCTGGGCGCCGAGCCGGGTGATGTTGGGGAAGCCCGCGGGGTCGACCAGGCGGTACTCGCGGTTCCAGGAGGACTCGTCGGCGGCCCGGACATCCGGGTCGAACAGCAGGTAGGCGGCGCGCTGGCCGACGTAGGCCAGGAGCGAGTCGCCGACCATCCGGTAGTGGACGGCCGCCTCCGCCCCTTCGAGGCCGGCCTCGGTCACCGCGCCGAGGATCAGCTCCACGACGCGGAACTCGTTGGGCCTTCGGGTGGTCCGGCTGGCCATGGTCGAGCCGACCACCGGGTACCTGAGCGCGACTTCGAGGGAGCCGTCGGCGAGTGCCCGCAGCCGGTCCTTCCAGTCGAGCCCCTCGGGGATGCGGTCGAGCACCTCGCCGAGCGTGCGGTCGGCGACCGACAGCAGCAGCTCGTCCTTGTCGCGGAAGTGCCGGTAGATCGCGGTCGGGTCGGCGCCGAGCTCCTCGCCGAGGCGCCGCACGGTGAAGGCGTCCTCGCTGCCGCGAGCCGCGATGCGCAGGCTCGCTTCGATGATCGCGTCGGGTGTGAGCTGGCTGCCCGCGCGCTTGGACCGGGCGGGTGTGTCGGATGACTTCGGCATGGTGGGGCCAGTGTAACGATGTGGAACAGAGCGAGCGCAACACCGTTGACAACATTGTTGCGCTCCCGTTCACTCCTCCTCAACGAACCAGCCGTGCGGGGCTCACCCGCCGAGCCGAAGGATGCGTCGATGGGCAAGACCAGGCAGCGTGCCGACATCGTCTTCGTAGGGGGACGGGTCTTCACCGGCACCTCACCCACCCCGATCGACGCCGCCGTCGCCGTCGGAGGCGGCCGGATCATCGCGGTGGCCGACGCGGCCACCGTCCGCTCGCTCGCGGACGGCGACACCGAGGTCGTCGACCTCGCCGGAGGACTGCTCGTCCCCGGATTCCAGGACGCCCACGTGCACCCCGCGGTGGCCGGCGTCCAGATGCTCGGCTGCGACCTGAGCGAGGAACGCACCATCGACGGCTACCTCGCGGTCGTCGCGGAATTCGCCGCGGCCCACCCCGACGCGGTCTGGATCCGCGGCGGCGGCTGGTCGATGGACGTCTTCCCCGGAGGCACGCCGACCCGCGCCATGCTCGACGCGGTGGTCCCGGACCGGCCCGTCCTGCTCACCAACCGGGACGGGCACGGCGCCTGGGTCAACACCAGGGCGCTCGAGACGGCGGGCGTCGACCGCACCACCCCGGACCCGGCCGACGGCCGGATCGAGCGGGAGGAGGACGGAAGCCCGGCCGGCACCCTCCAGGAGGGCGCCGTCGAGCTGGTGGCCCGGCATGTGCCCATCGCGAGCCCGGACGAGGCGCTCGCCGGACTGCTCGCCGCACAGGAGCACCTCTTCTCCCTCGGCGTCACCAGCTGGCAGGACGCCATGATCGGCGCCTTCCCCGGCAACCCCGACAACTACGGCGTCTACCTGCGCGCCGCCCGCGAGGGCTCCCTGCGCGCCCGCGTCGTCGGCGCCCTGTGGTGGGACCGCGAACGCGGCCTGGAGCAGATACCCGACCTGGAGGAGCGCCGCCGCACCGGACGGGTCGGCCGCTTCAACGCCACCAGCGTGAAGATGATGCAGGACGGCATCGCCGAGAACTTCACCGCCGGCATGCTGGAGCCCTATCTCGACGGCTGCGGTTGCGCCACCAACAACTCCGGGCTCAGCTTCATCGACCCGAAGGTGCTCACCGCGGCGGTGTCCCGGCTCGACCGCGCGGGCTTCCAGATCCACTTCCACGCACTCGGCGACCGGGCCGTGCGCGAGGTGCTCGACGCCCTCGCCGAGGCCCGCGAGGCCAACGGGTCCAACGACAACCGCCACCACCTCGCCCACCTCCAGGTCGTCCACCCGGACGACATCGCCCGCTTCGCGAGCCTGGACGCGGCCGCCAACATCCAGGCGCTGTGGGCCGCCCACGAACCGCAGATGGACGAGCTCACGATCCCCTTCCTCGGGCCGGAACGGGCCCGCCTCCAGTACCCGTTCGGCGACCTCCAGCGCGCCGGAGCCCGCCTGGTCGCGGGCAGCGACTGGTCGGTCAGCAGCCCCAACCCCCTGTGGGGCATCCACGTCGCGGTCAACCGCTCCGTACCCGACGAGGCCCCGAACGCGACCGGGACCTTCGAACCGGCGCCGCCGTTCTTCCCCGAGCAGGCGCTCACCCTCTCCCAGGCGCTCACCGCCTACACCGCCGGCAGTGCGTGGGTGAACCACCTCGACGGGGTCACCGGCACCGTCGAGGAGGGCAAGTACGCGGACCTCGTCGTCCTCGACCGGGATCCCTTCGTGCACCCTCCGATGGAGATCGCCGACACCCGGGTGCTGCGCACGTACATCGACGGCGAACTGGTCTTCGCCGCGACCGACTGAGCGACCGCCACCCGCCCCGCCCCTGCTCAGCCCCGCCCAGTCCCCGCTCAGCCTCCGCACAACCACCGGCCGGGCCGCCACCGGCCGAGCGTCACCCACCCCACCGAGCTCATCCCTCAGGGAGTCAGACGATGTCATCCACCCGATCGGGATCCCCGCTGCGCGACGGCCGCCGCACACACGACCACACGAACGACCGCACGCACGGCCGCAGCCGCGTACACCGCGCCGCGGCCGCCGTCCTCGCCGCGGCGGCCCTGCTCGTCACCAGCGCCTGCAGCGGCACCGCCGCCGACAAGGACGCGGACCGGGCCACCGCGTACAAGATCACGGACAAGACGCCCGCCGCCACCGGGAACGTGGACTCCTTCACCTGGTCCGTCTACGCGGAGCCGACCACCATCGACTACGCGTACTCCTTCGACTTCCCGCCCAACCAGATCCTCTCCAACGTCTGCGAGAGCCTGCTGCGCTGGAACCCGGACCTGACGACCTCCCCGGGGCTCGCGGCCTCGTACACCAACCCCACGCCCACCACCTGGGTCTACCAGATCCGCCCCGGCGTGCACTTCCACGACGGGACGGTGCTCACCGCCGACGACGTCGTCGCCTCCCTGAGCCGCAACCTCGACCCGGAGACCGCCAGCGTCTGGGCGAACCAGTACAAGAACGTCAAGTCCATCGACAAGACCGGCCCGATGGAAGTCACCGTCACCCTGACCAAGCCGGACTCCACCTTCAACAAGTACCTGGCCGCCGGCCCCGGCACCGTGGAATCCGCCGCCACCCTGGCCAAGTCCGGCAAGGACTACGGCAATCCGCAGACCGGCGTGAACTGCACGGGTCCCTTCTCCTTCGGATCCTGGACCTCCGGCCAGTCCCTCACCCTCAAGCGGTTCGACGGGTACTGGAACCAGGAGCTGAAGGCCAAGTCCGGCGAAGTGAAGTTCGTCTTCCTCGCCGATGCCACCACCCGCGTCAACGCCTTCCAGAGCGGGGAGGTCGACGGCGGCTGGATGGTCCCGCCGAACGCCTACGCCCAACTGGGCTCCACCGAGGCCGGAAAGCTCTACTTCGGCCGCAACACCACCGTCGCCGACGAGGTGGTCGCCAACCTCAAGGGCCCCCTCGGCAACCCCAAGATCCGCCAGGCCCTCCTCATGGCCATCGACCGCAAGGGCATCGTCAAGGCCGGCGCCGGCGGGGTCGGCGAGGTCTCCGACTCGCTCGTCACCGACAACCTGTGGGCCGACGCGCCGCCCGCGACCCGCGAAGCGCTCCTGAAGGACCTGCCGAAGTACCCGTACGACCCGGCCAAGGCCAAGGC
The DNA here is from genome assembly GCF_045822005.1 of Streptomyces stoeckheimensis. Taxonomy (NCBI): domain Bacteria; kingdom Bacillati; phylum Actinomycetota; class Actinomycetes; order Kitasatosporales; family Streptomycetaceae; genus Streptomyces; species Streptomyces stoeckheimensis. The sequence goes on from NZ_CP169550.1 coordinate 8,504,105, forward strand.
GCTCGCCGCCGAGGCCGGAGTGAACGGCCAGAAGGTCGTGATCGCGACCAGCCCGCTGGACTCGCAGACCACGATCATCACCCAGGCCGTCGCCCAGGCCGCCACCGCCATCGGACTGAAGCCGCAGATCGACTCCCTCTCCGCGGAGAAGTACACGACGCTCTTCACCGACCCCGCGGCCCGCGAGGGCATCGACCTCTTCCTCACCTTCTGGTACACGTCCATCACCGACCCGCTGGACATGTTCGCCTCGCTGGAGACCGGAGCCTTCAGCAACTACGGCAACTGGTCCGACCCGGCCTTCGACGCCGCCGTCGAAAAGGCCGTCGGGGCCTACGACCCCGCGGTCCACGCGGCCGCCAACGCCGAGGCGCAGAAGATCGCCTCGCGCGAACTGCCCTGGCTGCCCCTCTACACCCTGCCCGTCAGCGTCTTCATGGGCAAGAAGATCACCGGCGTCCAGCCCTCCATCGCCTACCTCTACTACCCGTGGGCGGCCGAGATCGGAGCCAAGGGATGACGGCCGCGGCGAAGGCCGCGACCACCCGCGCCGTACGGGTGCTGCGCCGCCTGGCCGGCATGGCGGCGACCCTGCTCGTCACCTCCTTCCTCGTCTTCTCCTCCCTCTTCCTCGCCCCCGGGGACCCGGCGAGCTTCCTCATCAAGGGACGCAGCCCCAGCCCGGAGGACCTCGCCGCGCTGCGCAGCCAGTACGGCTTCGACGAACCCTTCCTGGTCCGGTACTGGAACTGGCTCGAAGGGGTGCTGCACGGCGACTTCGGCCGCTCCTACCTCTTCCACCAGGACGTCTCCTCGGTCATCTGGTCGCGCCTGCCCTCCTCCATGCTGCTGATCGCCGTATCCGGCCTGATGATCGCCGTGTTCGGCATCGGCTCCGGCATCATCGGCGCGCTGCGCCGGGGTTCGCGCACCGACCGTTCCCTGATGCTGTTCGTCACGGTGGGCGCGGCCGCACCCGCCTTCGTCGCGGCCCTGCTGCTCAGGTCGGTGTTCGGAGTGCAACTGGGCTGGTTCCCCACCATCGGCAACGGCGAAGGCCTCATGGACCGGCTGCACCACGTGATCCTCCCGGCGGCGGCCCTGTCCGTCACCTTCACGGCCCTGGTCACCCGGGTGACCCGCTCGGCCATGCTCGACGAACTGGGCCGCGACCACGTGGAGGTAGCCCTGAGCCGCGGAGCGCCACGGCGCACCGTCATCCGGCGGCACGTCCTGCGCAACGCGCTCGGACCGATCGTCACCGTCTCCGCCCTCCTGGTCTCCGGCATGCTGGTCAGCACCGCGATCGTCGAGACCGCCTTCGGAATGTCCGGCGTGGGCTCCCTGCTGGTGCAGTCCGTCGACCAGCTCGACTTCCAGGTCGTCCAGGCCATCGTGCTGCTGGTGGTCGCCGCGTTCGTCGTCGTCAACGCCCTCGTGGACCTGGTCCAGCCGCTGATCGATCCGCGCACGGCCGCGGCGGGGAGCGCCCGATGACCACCCTTCCCACCCTTCCCGACACGGGCACCACGCCCCTCGCCCCCCGTACCCGGCGGGACCCGCTCGCCCGGCTGCGCCGCCTCGGCGGCAGCCGGCTCCAGCGGACCTGCCTGGCGCTCCTCGTCCTGTTCGTGCTCATCGCACTGCTCGGACCCTGGATCGCCCCGTACGACCCCACCTTCGGACAGCTCGGCGACACCCTCCTGGGGCCGAGCGCCCAGCACTGGCTGGGCACCGACCAGGGCGGCCACGACACCCTCTCGGCGCTGCTGGCCGGCACCCGCACCAGCCTGGCCGGTCCGCTCGCGGTCGTCCTGTTCTCCACGGTCCTCGGCGTCGCCATCGGCCTGTTCACCGCTTGGCGCGGAGGCTGGATCGACACCGCCGTCGGCCGGGTCCTCGACGTCCTGTTCGCCTTCCCCGCGCTGCTCCTCGCGATCCTCGCGGTGGCCCTGTTCGGCAAGGGGATGACGGCTCCGGTGATCGCCATGGCCATCGCCTACATGCCGTACACCGCACGCCTCGTACGCAGCCTGGCCGTCCGGGAGAAGTCCCGGCCCTACATCGCCGCCTACCAGGTACAGGGTCACTCGCCCCTGTACGTCACCGTCCGCAGACTGCTGCCCAACATCGCCCCGACGCTGCTCGCCCAGTCGACGGTGAACTTCGGCTACGCCCTGCTCGACCTCGCCGCCCTCTCCTTCCTGGGCCTCGGCGTCCAGCCGCCCACGCCCGACTGGGGAGCCATGATCAACCAGGGGCAGGCGGCCGTCCTCCAGGGGCAGCCGCTCTCCGCGATCGCGCCGGCCGTGGCGGTCGTCCTGGTCGTGGTCGCCTTCAACGTCGTCGGGGAAGACCTCGGCGACCGCCTCGCGGGGAGGGACTCCCGATGACACTGCTCGCCTACGAAGCCCTGCGCGTCACCCTCCCCGCCATGGCCCGCCCCCTCCTCGACGGCGTCAGCCTCACCGTCGCGGCCGGCGAGGTCGTCGCCCTGGTCGGCGAATCCGGCTCGGGCAAGTCCGTCACCGCCCGCGCCGCCCTGGGCCTGTTCCCGCAGGGCGCCGAGATCGGCGGCCGGGTCCGCGTGGAGGGCACCGACCTGGTCGGCGCCGACCCCGCGAGCCTGCGCGAGGTGCGCACGAACAAGGCGGCGATGATCTACCAGGACCCCCGGGCCGCCATCAACCCGGTGCGCCGGGTGGGGGACTTCCTCACCGAACCGCTGCGCCTGGTGCACGGCTGGTCCAAGGCCCGGGCGAACGTCAGGGCCGCCGAACTGCTCGACGCGGTCGGCCTGCCCGACCCCGTCCGCCACCTGAACCAGTTCCCGCACGAGCTTTCCGGCGGCATGCTCCAGCGCGTCGTGATCGCAGCGGCCCTCACTGCCGAGCCGGGGCTCCTGCTCTGCGACGAGCCGACCACCGCGCTCGACGTCAGCACCCAGGCCGAGATCCTGGCCGTCCTGGGCCGCCTCCAGCGCGAACGCGGCCTCGGGCTCCTCCTCATCACCCACGACATCGAGCTCGCCGCCTCCGTCAGCGACCGGATCTACGTCATGTACGCGGGCCGGATCGTCGAAACGGCGCCCGTGGCGGAACTCTTCGCCTCCCCACGGCACCCCTACACCGCGGGCCTGCTCGGCTCCTCCCCGCCGCTCGAAGGGCCCCCGGCCCGTCTCACCCCCATCCACGGCGCTCCCATGGGCTTGCTGGAATCGGCTCCCGGCTGTGCCTTCGCGCCCCGCTGCCGGTTCGCCGAACCGGGGCGCTGCGACGAGTCACCGCCGGAACTCGTGCGACACGGCCCGGCCGAGGTCGCCTGCCACCGCGCCGCCGAACTGGCGCCCGAGGAGGACCGTTGAACACTGATGCGCGCAAGGACACCGCCCCGGAACTCCTCCGGGTGACCGGACTGCGCAAGACCTACCGGACCGGCGGGACGGAGGTCGTCGCCGTCGACGACCTGTCGTTCTCCGTGCGGGCCGGCGGGGCACTCGGCATCGTGGGCGAATCCGGTTCGGGCAAGACCACCACGGCCCGGATGCTGATCGGCCTGGAACGTCCCGACGCCGGTGAGATCCTGGTCCAGGGCCGTCCGTTGGCGGCCTCCGTACGGGGGAGGCCGGCCCGGCTGGCCCGTGCCAAGGCGGTCCAGATCGTGTTCCAGGACCCCTACCTCTCCCTGGACGCGCGGCTCGGCATCGGCGAGACGGTCGACGGGGTGCTCAAGCTGCACGGGATGTCCGACCGTGCGGCCCGGGCCGCACGGGTACGGGAACTGCTGGCCCAGGTCGGCCTCGGCGACCGCGAGGCGGCCGCCCTGCCCCGCAGGCTCTCCGGCGGGCAGCGCCAGCGCGCCGCGATCGCCAGGGCGCTGGCCGTCGAGCCCGCCGTGCTGGTGCTCGACGAAGCGGTGTCCGCCCTGGACGTGTCCGTGCAGGCGCAGGTGCTCAACCTGCTCTCCGACATCCGGCGCGACACCGGGATCGGCCTGGTCTTCGTCAGCCACGACCTGGCCGTCGTCCGCTACGTCTGCGACGAGGCGCTCGTCATGTACCGCGGCCGCACGATGGAACACCGCCCGGTCGACGAGCTCCTCACCGACCCCCACCACCCCTACACCCGGCTGCTGCTGGCCTCCGTACCCCGTCCGGGCTGGGACCCCGACTCGATCAGCCGACGCCGCCGGGAGCTGGACCCGCTGACGACGGCGACGGAGGCGGCGGCGGGGGCGTGACGCCGGGGCGGGTTCGTGCGGGCCCGCCCCGGCCGGCGGGCGGAGGGACGCCGCCTTGGGGCAGTCGGGCGATCTTGGCCGGATCCGCCCTGGCGCCCCCGGAACGCATGGCGGAAGATCCCTCAGCGGGCGCCGCCCGTGGCTTACGATCGCCGCGGACGGTCCCGCCCGTGATCGCCGCTCGACCCGCACTCGTGGAGGTCCACCGTGTTCCGGACGGCAAGAGGAAACCGCAAGCGTCCCGGCAGCCACCGCATCCGCGTCACCGCCGCGGCCGCGGCGGCGGGCGCGTTCCTCGTCGCGGGATGCTCCTCGGGCGGTGACGGCCCGAGCGAGGCGGCCGGCGGCGTGCCCGTCGTGGAGAAGGGCAAACTGACGACCTGCACCCACCTGCCCTATCCGCCGTTCCAGTTCGAGAAGGACGGCAAGGTCGTCGGCTTCGACGTGGCCCTGGTCGACCTGGTGGCGAGCCGGCTCCAGGTCGAGCAGAAGATCCTCGACACCCCCTTCGAGAACTTCAAGACCGGCGCCTTCCTCAACTCCGGCGAGTGCGACCTCGCGGCCGCCGGCATGACGATCACCGACGAGCGCAAGAGGAACGTCGACTTCTCCGTCCCCTACTTCGACGCCACGCAGGCGCTGCTCGCCACCAAGAAGAGCGGCGTCACCTCGCTCGCCGACCTCAAGGCGAAGTCGAAGAAGCTGGGCGCGCAGGCCGAGACCACCGGCGAGAGCTACGCCAAGGCCCAGGGCTTCGACCCCGTCGCCTTCGAGAGCTCGGACGCGGTCATCAACGGACTGCGCACCGGCCAGGTCGACGCGGTCGTCATCGACTACCCCGTGGTCCAGGGCTGGCTCAAGGACCCCAAGAACGCCGCCGAGTTCACCCTCGGACAGAACATCGAGACCGGCGAGCAGTACGGGTTCTCGGTGAAGAAGGGCAACACCGCCCTCGTGGCCGCGATCGACAAGGCCATCACCGACGCCAAGGCCGACGGCACCTACAAGAAGCTCTACGAGCAGTGGATCGGCCCGCTGCCCCAGACCACCCCGTGACCTCCCGGCTGACCCGGCGCCAGCGCCGCCGGGTCTCGCAGGGACTGCAGTACGCGCTCTTCGTCGCGGTGCTGGTGCTGATCGCCGTCTCCGCGGACTGGGGGAGGCTGCAGAACCAGTTCGCCCAGAAGGACCTGGCGCTGCGGCTCTTCCCGGAGATCATCACCACGGCCCTGCGCAACACGGTGATCTACACGACCTCCGGGTTCCTCCTCGGCCTGGTCCTCGGCCTGGTCATCGCCATGATGCGGCTGTCCTCCGTTGCCCCGTACCGGTGGGTCGCGAGCGTCTACATCGAGCTGTTCCGGGGGCTCCCGGCCCTGCTGATCTTCATCTTCGTGGGCGTGGCCGTGCCCCTGGCGTTCCCCGGTACGGAGATCCCGGGCGGCACGTACGGCAAGGTGGCGATCGGGCTGGGACTGGTGGCCGCCGCCTACATGGCGGAAACGATTCGGGCCGGCATCCAGGCGGTGCCCAAGGGGCAGATGGAAGCCGCCCGCTCGCTGGGCTTCTCGCACGCCCGCGCCATGGTCTCGATCGTCATCCCGCAGGCCTTCCGCATCGTCATCCCGCCCCTCACCAACGAACTCGTCCTGCTGTTCAAGGACTCCTCGCTCGTGCTGTTCCTCGGTGTGACGCTGTCGGAGCGGGAACTGACCAAGTTCGGCCGGGACCTCGCCAGCCAGACCGCCAACTCCACCCCGATCCTGGTCGCGGGCCTGTGCTACCTCCTGGTGACCGTGCCGCTGAGCTTCGTGGTGCGCCGCCTGGAGGCCCGCGCGGACAAGGCCGTGTGAGGAAGACATGCAACAGGAGGCCCCAGCGGTGGACACGACGGCCACGGACGGCCCGGAGATCGAGATCCGGGGACTGCACAAGTCCTTCGGCGCCAACCACGTCCTGCGCGGCATCGACCTCGACATCGCCCGGGGTGAGGTGGTGTGCGTCATCGGGCCCTCCGGATCGGGCAAGTCGACGCTGCTGCGCTGTGTGAACCTGCTCGAAGAGCCCAGCGAGGGCCGGGTCTTCGTCGGCGGCACCGAACTCACCGACCCGGACGTCGACATCGACGCCGTGCGCCGCCGCATCGGGATGGTCTTCCAGCAGTTCAACCTCTTCCCGCACGTGAGCGTGCGCGAGAACCTCGTCCTGCCCCAGCGCCGCGTCCTGGGCAGGAACAAGGCCGAGGCCGAGGCCGTGGCCCGGAAGAACCTCGCGCGCGTCGGCCTCTCGGACAAGTCCGAGGCGTACCCCGCCCAGTTGTCCGGCGGTCAGCAGCAGCGGGTGGCGATCGCCCGGGCCCTGTCGATGGGCCCGGAAGTGATGCTCTTCGACGAGCCGACCTCCGCGCTGGACCCCGAACTCGTCGGCGAGGTACTGGCGGTGATGCGGGTCCTGGCGGGCGAGGGCATGACGATGATGGTCGTCACCCACGAGATGAGCTTCGCCCGCGAGGTCGCGGACCGGGTCGTGTTCATGGACGGCGGAGTGATCGTCGAGCAGGGTCCGGCGGCCCAGGTGGTCGGGGATCCCCTGGAGGAGCGGACCAGGAGCTTCCTCAACCGGATCCTGGACCCGGCGGCGGCCGAGGCGCCCGGAGCCCGGGGAGAAGGCCCACCTGCGCCGCCGCGTTGATCATGGGGCAGGATGGCACCCCGTTCCGGATGCGCACGCATGCGCGAACGCGGCCCCACGCACGACGAACTGACAGGTGACAAGGTGACCACACCCCTCATACGGCGGCCCGCAGGGGCAGCTCCCACTTCCCCGGTCCGGCGAGGGGCGGAGGGCGTCCGATGAGCCGGGAACTCGTCCTGCACGACTGGCTGGTCGCCGGCATCGCGCTGGTCGCGGGCGGGATCGCCGGGCTCCTCCTGCGCGCCCTCGTGCGGTGGCTCGCCCGGCACGCCCTCAGGACCCGCTGGAGCGGCGACGACATCATGGTCGACGCGCTGCGCACCCTGGCACCGGCGGCGGCCGTCATCGCGGGCGCCGCCGTGGCCGCCTCGACGCTGCCCCTCGGCCCGCGCGCCTCGGGCTGGGTGAGCCACTCGCTGACCGCGCTGCTGATCCTCGTGGCCACGATCGGCGCGGCCCGCGTCGTCGCCGGCCTCGTGCAGTCCGTGGCCCAGGCGCGGACGGGAGTGGCCGGATCGGCCACCATCTTCGTCAACATCACCCGGGTCCTGGTGATCGCGATGGGCGTGCTCGTCGCCCTGGAAAGCGTGGGCGTGTCCATCGCGCCGCTGGTCACGGCCCTCGGGGTGGGCGGTCTCGCGGTCGCCCTGGCCCTGCAGGACACCCTCGCCAACCTCTTTGCGGGCGTGCACATCCTCGCCTCGAAGACGGTGCAGCCAGGTGACTACATCCGTCTGACGAGCGGCGAAGAGGGATACGTCGTCGACATCAACTGGCGCAACACCGTGGTCCGCAACCTGTCGAACAACCTGGTGATCATCCCCAACGGGCGCCTCGCGCGCACGAACATGACCAACTTCACCCAGCCCGAGCAGCAGTTGACGATCCTGGTCCAGGCGGGAGTGGGCTACGAGAGCGACCTGGAGCACGTCGAGCGGGTGACCATCGAGGTGGTCGACGAAGTGATGGCGGACGTCAAGGGCGCGGTCCCCGACCACGAGGCACTCGTACGCTTCCACACCTTCGCGGACTCCAGGATCAACTTCACCGTGATCCTCGGCGTCGGCGAGTTCAGCGACCAGTACCGGATCAAGCACGAGTTCATCAAGCGGCTGCACAGCCGGTTCCGGGCGGAGGGCATTTCGATCCCCGCCCCCACGCGGACGGTCGCGCTCCGGCAGGAGGACTCCCGGTCCGAGCCGCTCGCCGCGGCCCCGCCGGTGTCGCCCGTCCCCCATCAGCGCGAGGCGTCCGTCCCGGCCCTGGCGGACGGTGCGCGGTAGCGGGGGACACCGGAGGAGGGCGGCGGGGAGGCGGGTCATAAGCTGACGCTCCGGGGCCCGCGCCCCGTCGTCTCCCGCACCGCGCCGCCATCGAAAGGACCCTGTCATGAGTGAGAAGGCCCGCAAGCTCTTCGACGCGCTCGACCTGAACAGCGACGGGGTGCTGACCCGGGTCGAGGTGATCACGGCCCTGCGCAGCAAGGGCCCCACCCTCGCCGCCCAGGGCGATCTGCCCTTCTGGGCCGTGGGCGACGTGGACACCTCCTCGGCCCTCTTCGACCGGGCGAACGCGGACGGCGACGACGTGCTGACCTTCGAGGAGTTCGAGCGCGAGGTCGACCGCCGCTTCGGCTGGTAGCCGCGAACGGGCCCCGGACCAGGGTCGGTCCGGGGCCCGGCTCGGGGCTGCTCAGGGCACGCTCGGCTCAGGGCCTGCTCAGGCGCGGATCCCGTCGCAGGCGATCCGCAGGTGCCGCGGCCCGCGCAGCACCGCGTTCTGCCGGTAGGGCGGCGGGTCCTCCAGCAGCCGCGGGTTCTCCAGCCGCCGGGCCAGCTCGCTCAGCGCGAGCTGCGCCTCCAGCCGTGCCAGCGGGGCGCCGAAGCAGCTGTGGATGCCGCTGCCCAGGCCCAGGTGCTGGATGTCCTTGCGGTACGGGTCGAAGCGGTCCGGGTTCTCGAAGCGGTTCGGGTCCCGGTTGCCGGAGGCCAGGATCAGCCACATCGAGGAGCCCTTGGGGATGGTCACCCCGCCGACCTCGATGTCCACCAACGGCGTGCGCTGCGGCAGCAGTTGCACCGGAGGCTCGAACCGCAGCAGCTCCTCCACCAGAGGCGCGGCCAGACCGGGCTCCTTCCGCAACTGCGCCAGCACGTCCGGGTTGCGGAGCAGCGTCAGCATCCCGTTGGTGATCAGGTTGACCGTGGTCTCGTGGCCGGCGATCAGCAGCAGGGCCGCCGTGCTCAGCAGCTCCATCGTGGACAGGGACTCGTCCGGGCCGTGTCCCGCGGCCAGTTGGGAGAGCATGTCCTCGCCGGGATCCTTGCGGCGCTGTTCGATCAGCCCGGCCAGGTACATGCCCAGCTCCATGCGGGAGTCGTGGGTCTTGCGCTGCCGTTCGGCGGGATCGGAGTCCGGATCGGGGTCCAGGCTGGCGGCGAGGGTGTCGGCCCAGACGTGGAACTTGGGCTCGTCCTCGCGCGGTACGCCGAGCAGCTGGCAGATCATCGTCACCGGGAACGGGTACGCGAACTGGTCGACCAGGTCGATGTCCTCGGTGTCCCCGAGGTTGTCGATGAGGCCGGTGACGATGTCCCCCAGCCCCCCGCGCATCCCGTCGACGCGGTGCGGGGAGTGCGGCGGCCCGAAGGGCCGGTTGGTCATCCGGCGCAGCCGGTCGTGTTCCGGCGGGTCCAGCTTCAGGAAGCTCGGCGGCAGCGCGGTCTCCTCCGCCTCCCCGCCCTCGGCCAGCGGATCCCCGGCGGTGGCGGCCAGGTTGCGGGCGTCGGAGCTGAGCCGCGGATCGTGCAGCAGGTTCTGGATGTCGTAGTAGGTGCTGATGACGTAGGGGCCGGTGCCGTCGTGGAAGACGGGGGTCTTGCGCAGCTCCTCGTACAGCGGGTACGGGTTCGCGCGGCTGGAATAGTCCAGGATCTGGCTCAGGATGCCGTGGGCCATGGGGGTCCTCCGGGAACGTGCGGGTCAGTGCCCGGCGGGGGTGAAGGTGGCGATCCGGCGGTCGGCCGGCGAGTACCCGCTGAGGGTGATGGTCGGGCCGTGCGTGGGCACGGAGGGGTCGGGGAAGTCGGCCGGGATCGGCCGCTGCCCGTCGGGGCGCCGGTCCACCGTGGTGTACGGGGGCGGGAACGGCGCCGTGCACTCGATCTGCTTCTCGTAGAACTGCAGCCAGCGCGCGTTGTCGAAGGTGACGGCCCCGATGACCCGGCCCTGGTAGCCGTAGACCCCGGTGAACCGGCGCTCGGCCCGGGACCCCTGGGTGATCATGATCTCGGTGCCCATGGAGGGAACGCCGACGGACTTGATGTTCACGCCGAACTGGGAGGACCAGAACGCCGGCACCCACAGGTGCGGCCGGCGGTCGGTGCTCTCGCTCAGCATGTTGTGGGCGGCGGTCTCGGCCTGCGCCACGGCGTTGCCCCAGTGCTCCAGGGAGAGGAACTGGTAGCCGAACAGCGCGTGCGGGGAGCGGGCCACGTCGCCCGCCACGTAGATGTCGTCGGTGACGATCCCGCGGAGGTCGAAGGCCCGGCAGCCGGCGTCGCAGGCGATCCCGCGCGGTCCCGCACCGAGCCCGGAGCCGGTCAGCCACTCGGTGTTGCGCTGGGCGCCGAGGGAGACGACCACCACGTCGCATTCCAGCGTGGTGCCGTCGGAGAGGTGCGCGGCGCGCACCCGCCCGGTGGAGTCGCCCTCCAGGGCGGTCACCGAGATCCCGGTCCGCAGGTCCACGCCGTTCTCCCGGTGGAGTTCGGCGGCCACGGCCCCGATCACCCCGCCCAGGGCGCCGACCAGGGGGCCGTTGCCGCGTTCGGCGACGGTGACCTCCAGCCCGCGTTCGCGGCACGCCGAGGCGATCTCGGAGCCGGTGAAACCGGCGCCGATGACCAGGACCCGGCGCGGTCCGGCGGCCAGGGCGCGGGCCAGACCCGCCCCGTCCTCGCGGGTGCGCAGGGTGAAGACCCCGTCGAGTTCGCCCTCGGCCTCGTTCGGCCAGGGCCGGGCCCGGACCCCGGTGGCGATCAGGAGACGGTCGTACGGGACCTCCTCGCCGTCGGCGAGCTTGACCGTACGGGCCGCCATGTCGAGCCCGGTGGCCGCGACCCCGAGTCGCCATTCGGCTTCGATGTCGCGCCGCCGGGGGAGCAGGGTCTGCTCGGCCTCGGCCTTGCCCAGCAGCACCCCCTTGGACAGCGGGGGCCGGTCGTACGGCTGGTGGGGCTCGTCGCCGATCATGGTCAGCGTGCCGGCGAAGCCCTTCTCCCGCATGACCTCGGCGGCGCGCAGGCCGGCCAGCGAGGCGCCGACGACCACGATGCGGCCGGAGCGCTTGAGGTGGTCCAGGGCGGTGTCAGCCATCGGAGGCCTCCCCTGCGGAGCGGGCGGGGGCGGTGGCGGCCAGGTCAAGTTCGTCCACGAGGATCGCCTGCACGGGGCAGGCGGCCACGGCCTGGGCCACGCGCTCGCGCTGGGCGTCCTCGGCCTGCGGATCGTAGAGCAGGCCTTCGTCCCCGTGCATCGCGAAGACGTCGGGGGCGAGGAAGGCGCACTGCGCGTACCCCTGGCACCGGTTGAGATCGACGACGAGCCTCAGCAAGGTGAGTCCTTTCGGTGCCCCCCTGGGCCTTCCGGACCAGCCTGTGTTCGCCGGTGCCAAGGAGCGCGTCAGGTGCCGCCATCGGAGTGGTGTGCGGGTCGCCCCTCAGACGGCCGGGCGGGGGCGGCCCCGGCCCGACCGCAGGATGTACAGGCTCACGAGCAGGGCCCAGGCCGGGAAGACCAGCTCGGACCAGGGCAGGGAGGAGCCCGCCACCAGCAGCACCAGGCCGGCGAGGTACCCGGCCAGGGCCAGCGGGCGCGGGAAGGCGCCGAGCCGGCGGCCGATCGTGGAGGTCGCGAACACGAACACGGCGGCCATCCGCATCCCGTACGTGGTCAGCAGCGTGTAGGCGAAATTGCGGCCGAACTCCTGGGGCTGATCGGCGTCCAGCACCGTCCCGGCCGCGGCGGAGGCGCCGAAGAGGCAGGCGACGAAGACCATCCCGCTGCCCAGGAAGACGCTGGCGACGAACCGGTCCTCGGCCTCGCCGGAGTGCTCCCGCAACGCACCCATGAACCACAGGAAGGCGATGCCCGCGAAGGGGACGAGCTCCAGCGCGGTGGTCACCGCGTCCCGCTGCCCCGAGGTGACCTCGATCTCGGCCGCGCCGCCCCCGCCCTCGGGCAGGCCGATCCGGGCCAGCACGATCGCCGCCGCCATGAGGACGGCGAAGAGGATCCCCGCGAGCCCCGCCGCCCTGGGGGTGCTCAGGCTCTGTCCCGGGGGCGTCCCCGGTGCTTCCGGTCTCATTCGTCCAGCAAGCCCGCGGTGCGGCCGTGGTGCCAGCGGGGCCGCGCGCCCGGGTGACACGGCCCGCTGGCCGCTCCCCGAAGGTCGTATGTAAGAAATTATTGACACGAAGTATGGATCCTTTTACCTTCGTGATGTCAAAGTTCTTTTACACGGGAGCGGGTGCGGTCGTGGCCTTCGAAGAGAAGCGCGCATGGATCATGGGGGTGGTCGCGGCCGTCGGGTACGCGGTCTACCTGGCCCTCGTGCTGGGCCGGTCCGGCGACGGGGTCCCCCTCGCGGAGGTTCCGTACGTCGCGCCGCTGCTCTGGACGGTCGGCGGCGCCATCGCCGCCGCGATCCTGCTCAACATCGCCGTGGCGTTGGCCAAGCCCGGCGAGGCCGACGTCAAGGACCAGCGGGACAAGGAGATCGGCATCCTCGGCGAGCACGCCGGACAGTCCTTCCTCGCCATCGGAGCCGTGGCCGCGCTGGTCCTGTCGATGGCCGGGGCGGACCGCTTCTGGATCTCGAACGCCCTCTACCTGGGCTTCGTCCTCTCGGCGGTGCTCGGTTCGGCCGTCAAGCTCGCCGCGTACCGCGAGGGGTTCCAGTCGTGGTGAAGCCGACCGGCATCACGAACCGGATCAGGATCCTGCGCTTCGAGGCCGGGGAGATGACCCAGGCGGAGCTGGCGGAGCGCATCGGCGTGACCCGCCAGACCGTCATCGCCATCGAGAAGGGCCGCTACTCGCCCTCCCTGGAGACGGCCTTCAGGATCGCCCACGTCTTCGCCGTACCGCTCGAACAGGTCTTCCAGTACGCAGGCAACGCAGACGACGAAGGGACGGCGCCGTGAAGGCGATCGTGCAGGACACGTACGGCTCCAGCGAGGTGCTGGAGCTCAGGGACGTCGAAACGCCGATACCGGGCAAGGGGGAGGTGCTCCTGGCCGTCAGGGCCGCCGGCCTGGACGCGGGCGTCTGGCACCTCATGAGCGGCGAGCCCTACCTGCTGCGGCTCCTCGGATACGGGCTGCGCGCGCCCAAGGTTCCCGTACGCGGCCGGGAGGTGTCCGGGCGGGTCGAGGCGATCGGCGAGGGGGTGAGCGCCTTCGGGGTGGGCGACGAGGTGTTCGGCATCTGCGAGGGCTCCTTCGCGCAGTACGCGACCGCCCGCCAGGACAAGCTGGCGCCGGTACCCGCGGGGCTGCCCCCGGAACAGGCGGCCGCCCTCCCGATCTCCGGGCTCACCGCCCTCCAGGCGCTGCGCGATGCGGGGCGGGTGCAGCCCGGGCAGCGGGTCCTGGTCATCGGAGCCGCGGGCGGGGTCGGCACCTTCGCGGTCCAGCTGGCGAAGGCGTACGGGGCGCACGTCACCGGCGTGTGCAGCACCACGAAGACGGAGCTGGTCCGGGGGCTCGGCGCGGACGAGGTCATCGACTACACCCGTGAGGAGTTCGCGGACGGCGTGCGCCGCTACGACCTCATCCTGGACACCGCGGGCAATCGCGCCCTGTCCCACCTCCGGCGCGCCCTGACCCCGCGCGGAACGCTCGTGATCGTCGGCGGCGAAGGCGGCGGCCCCTGGCTGGGCGGCATGGGCCGGGTCCTGTGGGCCGCACTGCTGAACCCCTTCGTGCGCCACGGCCTCAAGGGGTTCATCTCCGCCGAACGCCAGGCCGACCTGGAGGTCCTGCGGCGGCACGTCGAGGACGGCACCCTGTCCCCGGCCGTCCACCTCACCTGCCGGCTCGCCGAGGCCCCCGAGGCCATCGACCGGCTCCACCGGGGCGAAGCGCGCGGGAAGATCCTGATCACGCCTTAGGCTGCCTACTTCGCGTCGTAGTGGCCGAGCTGGTCGATGACCAGATCGGTCGATTCCCAGCCCTGGTTCCAGAAGTCGAGGATCTGTTCCTCGCCGGTCGATGCCTGGACCAGGTTGGGGACGGTCGTGCCCCGCGTCCAGTTCAGCGCGGAGGAGAGGGGACGCTCCGGCTTGACGGTGTTTCCCGTCTCGTAGTCCTCCCACGAGTTCGGGTCGGCGGCGACCGAAAGGAAGCCTACCCCGGCCGTGTTGGTGACCGTGGTGTTCAGCACCACGGCCTCGAGCGAATCGGACCGCCCGAAGAACGGAACGTGGGCGAACTCGCGGCCCTTCAGAGGACCGCGGGACCGGAACCAGGAGCCCTGACGGCTGTCGAAGATCCGGTGCGGCGCCTCGGGCACGAAGGCGGCCTGGCTGTCGGGGCTGTAGTAGCCGACGATGTCGACCACCACGTCGGACGGCTTCCAACTGCCGTTGCGGACGACGATCTTCCCGTCGGGACTGATCGGGACGATCACCGAGTTGGCCACGGTCTGACCGGCGGCGAAGTTCACGTTCGACGTGCCCGGAGCCGTCTGCCCGCTGGGGTAGGCGGTCAGGTGACCGGACTCCCGCGGGTTCGTGGCGGTCAGGTTGAGCGCCACGGCGGTGGCGCCCTTCGGGACGCCGCCGTGTCCGGCGATCGCGATGTCGAAGGCGCCGTAACCGGGGACCTGGCCCTGCGCCGTGCCGAGGCCCTCGCGGGTGTCGACGGCGCGGACCGGGGTCAGTGCCGTGTAGCCACCGGCCGGCGACGCCTTGAAGTAGCCGGTGACGTCCGCGACCAGGTCGACCGGCTGCCAGCCGCCGTTGAACATCTGCACGTGTCCGTCACGAACCGGCACGATCACCAGGTTCGGAACCGACTGGCCCGCGACGTAGTTCAGGTTCGAGGTGGTGGCCTCGTGGGGGGTCTTGCCCGGCTGGACCGCGATGTGGCCCGCGTCAACCGTATTGGTGACGGTGACGTTGAGCGCCACGGCGACCACGTCGGCGGGGATGTCGGCGCTGCCCGCGACCTTCAGGGCCACGGACTTGCGACCACCGACCTTGGCCTTCGCCGCGCCGAGGCCGGAACGGGTGTCCAGCAGTCGGGTGGGTGCGTGCGGGGTGAACTCGGTACCGTCCGTGACGGCCTCGACGGTCTTCACGTCTTGAACACCGGTCGCCGTGTCCTTCACCGTGACGGTGACGGTGTACGCGCCGACCTCGGTGTACGTGTGATAGTCCCAGTTGGCGTCGAGGCCGGTGGAAGTCTCCTTGCTGGTGGTCCCGTCGCCCCAGTCGTAGGTGATCTCGTAGGTGGCGAGCCGGTCCAGTGTCTGGACGATCACCTGGACCTCGTGCGCGGTGATGGGAGCGGCGAAGAGGGAAATCTCGAAGTCCGAGTCCCCCGTGTCGGCCTTCGTCTGTGCGTCGTCCGCCCGGGCGGCGGGTGTGACGGGACCTGCCGCCTGAGCGATGCCGGGTGTGAGGCCGACGGAGGCAGCCACCAAGGCGGCGGAGAGGATGAATCGGTGCTGGCGCATGGGCCCCCCAATGTGCGTGATGGCGGTCGAGCAGCGCTCCGGGACCGGCGGCCGGTCCCGGAGCGGCGGTGAAGCGAGCTCAGTTGGTCTCGTAGTAGCCGAAGACGTCGACGATCAGGTCCGTGGGCTCCCACCCCTGGTTCCAGAAGTCGACGATGCCGTTCTTCCCGGAGCTCGCCTGCGCGAGGTTCGGGACGGTGGCGCCCCTGGTCCAGTTCAAGGTCGAGGACACGGGGCGCTCGGGCCAGACGTTCGTGCCGTTCTCGTAGTCCGCCAGCGAGTTCGGGTCCGGAGCGACCGAGAGGAAGCCGGGCCCGCGCGTGTTGGTGACCGTGGTGTTCAGTACGTAGCCGGAGACGCCATGCACGCCGGGGGAGAGGGGGACGGCGTAGTAGCCCCGGGGGCTGACCGGGCCGTCGGAGTCGGCGGCACGGGTGTCGAGGACCCGGCCCGGCTCGTCGAGCGTCATCAGGGAACCGGCGCTGCCGGTGCTGTAGTTGCCGACCAGGTCGACGACGACGTCGGTGGGCTGCCAGGCTCCGTTGCGGATGGTCACGGAACCGTCGGCGGCGACCGGCACGATCACCGAGTTGGCGATCGTCTGGCCGCCCAGGAAGTTCAGGTTCGAGGTGGTGGGCGCCGGCTGGTCGCTCGGGTAGGCCGTCAGGTGGCCCGCGTCCCGCGGGTTGGTGACGGTCACGTTGAGTGCGACGGCCGTGTAGAGACCCCGCGGGAACTGGATCTTGAACGATCCCTGACCGGCGACCTGGCCCCGCAGACCGCCCCGCCCGATGCCCGCGCGGGTGTCGACGATGCGAACCGGCGTGCTCGGGGTGTAGCCACTGGCCTGCGTGCGGCTGAAGTAGCCGGTGACGTCCGCGATCAGGTCGATCGAGTCCCAGCCGCCGTTGTACAACTCCACGTAGCCGTCCTTGCCGACCGGCACGATCACCAGGTTCGGCACCGTCTGGCCGGGCGCGAAGTTGAGGTTCGACGTGGCCGGCCGCTCGCGGCCCGAGGCGAAGGCGATCACGTGGCCGCCGCTCGTGGCGTTGGTGACGGTGACGTTCAGGGCCACCGCGGTGACCCCGGCCGGGATCGTGCCGTTACCGGCCACCTTCACCCGGACGCTCTTGTACGCGGGCACGTTGGCCCGGCTGCCACCGATGGCGTTGCGGGTGTCCAGGAGGCGGGTGGGCCCGTACGGGGTGAAGTCCGAGCCCGCGGCCAGGAGCGGCAGCTCGTTGACGATCTCGGCCTGGTTCACGGGGTCGGTCACCGTGATCTTGGCCTGGTGTTCACCGGCCTCCGCGTAGACGTGCTCGGACGTCAGCACCTCGTCGCCGAAGGCGTCGGCCCGATCGGAGGTCCCGTCACCCCAGTCGATGACGACGTTGAGCGAGACGTCCGCACTCCCGATCGTGGTGACCAGTCGGAACCCGTGCGCCGACGTGGCCTCGGCAGCCAGGACGACCGACAGGCCCGGGTTCCCGTCGGCGGCCTGCAGCGCCGAGGCCGTCTTCCCGGCGGCGGGCAGCGTCCGCCGCACCGCGTTGCCGGCCGGGCTGGCGAACTTCTGGAACCCGGCCTGACCGGCCTTCTTCACGTCGAACCCGGGCGCGGCCACCCCCTGGGCGCCCGGCGACACCGGATCGGCGGCATGGGCCGCACCCGGTACGAAACCAATGCCGGCCGCCGCGGCGATGGCGACGGCTGACGCTACGAGTCGGCGATTGCGCACCGGCCCCCCTTTTTTCTGCTTTCACACCTTCGGCCTTGTCGGGGGGTATGACATGCGACCGGCCCTGAGGGTTGTACGCATCCCCGGACCAATTCCGGGGTCAGCGGCCGTAGGCGCTCAGGACGCCGAGGGGGAGGCGGAGACGGCAGGGGAGGCAGGCACGGAAGGGGCGGAGGCGGACGGAGACCCGGAGGCGGACGGAGAGCCGGAGGCCGCCGGGGTCGCGCCGGGGGTGGCCGTGGGGGATTCCGGGGCGCAGACGATCTCGTCGCGCGGGGTGTAGTGCGTACGGAACGTCTCGCGGCCCACCTCGTGGCCGCCCCGGACGAAGACGCGGTCCACGGAGACGTCGAACCCTTCCAGCGGGGTCTGCGGCTCGCACGTGGGGCCGGCGACGGTGCGCTTCACCGGCGGCGTGACGTGGGTGCGCGGGCCCTTGGTCGCAAGGATCTCGTCGTACTGCTTCGTTCCGAGCAGGGTGACGGTGACCGACTTGTCGGTGGACGAGGCCCGGACGGTCACGGGGTGTCCCGAGTCGTTCTGCCAGCGCAGGTCGAGGGTGCCCCAGGCGACGGTGGCCTCGCGGCCCTCCGGGTACCGCTCGATGTAGAAGGAGTGCGCGCCGTGCTCCACCGGCTTCAGGCCCGCGAAGAACATGGCGTTGTACATGGTCGTCGCGACCGCGGAGACCCCGCCGCCGGGGGATTTCACGTAGCGGCCGTCGTTGATCATGATGCCGTCGACGAAGCCGTTCTCCACGGTCCGCTCGCCCACGGCCTGGTTGAAGCTCCAGATGTCGCCCTGCTCGACGACGGCCCCGTTGATCAGTTCCACGGCGCGCGCGATGTTGTGCGTGCGGTAGGGCGCGGCGGGATAGGCGACGGTGAAGGTGGAGAGGACCTGCTGCCCGAGGGCTGCCGGGGCGGCTCCCGTGGGTGCGGCGGTCCGGTCCGGGGCGGGCGTGCCCGCGGCGGCCGCGGTACCGGCGGAGAAGCCGCCGAGGCCGAGCACGGCGGCCGTACCGGCCGATATCAGGGCGATCCGCGTGGTGGCCGTACGGCCGTGGGCGCGTCGCATGTCTCTCCCTGTCGCTTCGGAATCCGAACCACACAAGCTTGGTCCAAAACGGACCAAAAGGGTGAGAAATGTGCCGGGTCTCACGATAATGCCCTACGGGACCGCATTGCCCCTACGGAACCGAGCGGATCCTCCGGACCAGCAGCGATCCCGCCAGGGCCAGGGCTCCCGCCAGCGCGTACAGGGCCGTGTACCCGCCGAGGTGGGTGACGACCGGGGCGGCGATCACGGGGGCCAGAACCTGCGGCAGCGCGTTGGCGATGTTGATGACGCCCAGGTCCCGGCCGCGATCCTCGGCGGTCGGCAGAACGTCCGTGAGCAGGGCGAAGTCCACCGCCGTGTACACGCCGAAGCCGAGCCCCAGGACGAGCGAGGCGACGACCGCGCCGGTCCAGGTCTGCCAGACGGCGAGCAGCAGCGTGGCCGCGGCGATGACCAGCCCCGATCGGATGACGTAGGACTTCCGGCGGCCGCTGCGGTCGGACCGGATGCCGCTGATCACCACGGTGGAGAGCAGGGTGAGGGCGTTGAGCGCGGTGAGGATCAGGACGCCGGTGTCCGCGTCGCCGCGATAGTGCACGGCGTCGGTCAGGTAGTAGAGCAGGTACATCGTGCTGATGGAGTACGAGAGGTTCATCAGGAACCGGGTCAGCCAGGCCCAGCCGAAGTCGGGATGGCGTCGCGGGTCGATCCAGAAGCCGGTCAGGAAGCCGCGCCACCGGAAGACCGGCCGGGCGGCGGGGGCGAGCACCGAGTCCCGCCGCATCAGGGCGTACGGCACGGCCGCGAGCACCGAGAAGGCCGCGCAGGCCAGATAGCCGGCGGTGATCCCGCCCGCGACCGTGGCCAGCGCCGTGCCCACGAGGATCCCGATGACCTGGGAGACGCCGAGCCAGCCGCCGACCAGCCCGCGCTGCCGGGCCGGGACCTGGTCGGGGACGGCCGCGGTGAGTGCGGCGAAGGCGGCGTTGAGCGCGAGCTGCACCAGGCACCAGCCCGCGATCACCACCGCGATGCTCTGTGCGAGCCCGAGGACCACCAGGCCGGCCGCCCCGCCCGTCACCCCGGCGATCACCCAGGGGATCCGGCGGCCCGCGCGCGCCGTCGTACGGTCGGACAGGGCTCCGAAGACGGGATTGGCGACCATCGAGACGGCCGCCCCCAGCCCCGTCACCAGGGCGAGGGTGGACGCCTTGTGGTCCGGGGCGAGCTGCTCGGCCTGGCGCGCCAGCAGCAGTTGGAGCGGGCCGAACCAGCCGACCCACACCCCGAGGTTGGCGAGGGACAGCGCGCTCACCCACCGGCCGCCCGGCGGTGCGGTCTCCTCCGCCGCGGCGGCCTTCGGCCCGGCGGTCACCTGCCGCTCTTGATCAGGTCGCGGTACCAGGCGTACGACTCCTTGGGGGTCCGGGCGAGGGTCTCGTAGTCGACGTGGACCAGGCCGAACCGCTGCCGGTAGCCCTCCGCCCATTCGAAGTTGTCGAGGATCGACCAGATGAAGTAGCCGCGGACGTCGGCCCCCTCGGCCATCGCCTCGTGCAGGGCGCGCACGTGGCCCTCGTGGTACGCGATCCGGCGGGCGTCCTCGATCCTGCCCGTGCCCGGGTCCGGCCCGTCCCCGTACGAGCAGCCGTTCTCGGTGATGTACAGCGGCGGCAGCCGGTCGCCGTAGCGCTCGCGCAGGGTGGCGAGCAGTTCGCGCAGCCCGTCCGGGACCACCGGCCAGTCGAAGTCGGTCCGCTCGTACCCCTCGATCTCCCGGATGCCGAAGGGGAGTCCGGAAGGGATCTCGATCCCGCCGAAGGCGGACGTGCCGGCCGGGGTGGGGGCGCCGACGAGCATCGGGTTGTAGTAGTTGATCCCGTACCAGTCCAGCGGCGCCGAGATCGTCTTGAGGTCCTCGGCCACCGGTCCGGGCAGCAGGGACTCCAGGCCGTCCGGGTAGGCGCCGGTCAGGATCGGGTCGGCGAAGAGGCGGTTGGTGAGGGTGTCGTACAACGCGGCGGCGGACCGGTCCTCCTCGCTGTCGCCGGCGGCCCACACGGGGCTGTGCGAGGCGGCTATGCCGATGTGGCGGGCGCCCGCCGCGCGCAGGGCCTGTACGCCCAGACCGTGGGCCAGGAGCTGGTGGTGGGCGGCGGGCAGGGCGTCGAAGACGAGCTGCTTGCCCGGGGCGTGCTCGCCGAGGCCGTACCCCAGGAGGGTCACCTCGGCGGGCTCGTTGATGGTGATCCACATCGGCACGCGGTCGGCGAGCCGCTCCGCGACCACCGAGGCGTACGCCGCGAACCGCTCGGCGGTGTCGCGCTCCAGCCAGCCGCCCCGCTCCTCCAGGGCGAGCGGGGTGTCCCAGTGGAAGAGCGTGGGGACCGGATCGATCCCCGCGGCGCACAGCTCGTCGACGAGCCGGTCGTAGAAGTCCAGACCCGCCCGGTTGACCGCCCCGTGCCCGTCGGGCAGGACCCGGGACCAGGAGACGGAGAACCGGTAGGCGTCCACGCCCAGTCCGCCCATCAGGGCCACGTCCTCGCGGTAGCGGCGGTAGTGGTCGGTGGCCACCTCCGCGTGCGAGCCGTCCTTGACGCGCCCCGCCTCCCGCGTGAAGGCGTCCCAGGAGGAGGGCCCCCGGCCGTCGGCGCTGGGGGAGCCCTCGATCTGGAACGCGGAGGCGGAGACACCCCAGCGGAAGCCGGCCGGGAAACGGGGAACGGGCGGTGCGGGCGGTACGGACGCTGACATGCGGACTCGCTTCGGTCTCGGGGACGTTCACGGCACTTTCGGGTTCCCGGACCCGCCCTGTCAATGGAAAGTGAACAATTCTCAACTTTTAGCGGGACGGGGGGCGCGCCGCATCGAGCAGGGCGAGCTCCTGCGCGCCCGACGTCTCCAGCTCCCCGGCGAGCTGCCGGACCTCCCCGGCGCCGCCCGAGGCGCGTTCGCCCGCGCAGAGCAGCAGGGACTGCGTGAGATGGGCGCGCAGGGCGGCCGCGAAGACCCGGTCGAACTCCTCCCCCGACAGTGCTCCGGCCCTGCGCAGGGTGTCGGCGGAGACCATGCCCGGCATGTCGTGCCCCTCGTGCGGGCGGGTGTCGGGCGCCGCGGACAGCGCCAAGAGCCCGCGCAGCCGCGTGAGTTCTGCCTCCCGCCGGTCAGCCGCCCGCTCCGCGAACCGCACCAGGGCCGGATCCCCGCCCCGCCCCGGCGCCAGGCCGGTCAGCAGCCGGGCCCGCTCGTCCATGGGGATCATCAGCTGGATCCAGGCGATGTCGGTGGGCGTGAAGGCCGCCGCCCCCGGCGTCCCGGCCACCGGCTGCGAACCGCAACCGGTGACCAGGAGCACCGCGAGCAGGGCCCACGCGGGCCGCCGGCTCAGAACGTACCGGCGGAGTTGCACTTGGCGCTCTGTACGACGCAGTCCTTCACGCGCTGGCCGAGCGCGGCGTTGTCCCAGGCGTTGAAGAAGTCGCCGTGGATGGAGGAGGCCATGCCCGAGGACAGCGAGAGGCCGTCGGGGCTGCCGCTGGTGGGGTAGCCGATCACGAAGGAGACGGAGGGAATGGCGACGGGGTGGGCGCCGGAACACTTGCCGTTGACGGTGTTGTAGGAGACGTGCGACTTGTGGTCGGGGCTGTCGAGGTGCTTGCCGTCCCAGCAGTCCGGGAAGACCAGCTGGTACACCAGCTTGGCGGTCGGAGCGCACACCGGCCAGTTCCCGTCGGCGCTGCGGCCGATCTCACCGCCCTCGCCCGCGCACCAGAACTGGTTGGGCGAGCCGGCCGGAGTGGGCACCTGGGACTTGGAGTTGCCCGCGATCACCCGGAAGCCCTGGGGGAAGGGGACCGTCGCCGTGGGGTCGGGCAGCCGGGAGCCGTAGTAGACGATCATCCCTTCCGGTTCGACCGCCTTGCCGCGCTCGTACAGGGTCGGGATCCAGTAGCTGGAGAGGTCCTTGGCGGGCGAACAGCTGGTGGCGGTGTGGGACAGCAGGGACTCGGTCGTCGTGAAGGCGTCCGTGCTGCGGTTGCCGAAGAAGCTGTGCATGTGGGACGCGCCGGGCAGTCCGGGGGCCACGATCGGGTCGTCGGGCTTGGAGTGGCTGTAGACGCAGGTGGCGTTGAACTCGGGAACGCGCACCGAGTTCGCGGGCACCGGAGCGGGGCTCATCGCCCTGAACTGAGCCAACTGCGCACCCCACTTCGCCTGATCGACGGGGATCCATCCCGGGGCGGAGCCGGTTCCGAAGGAGAACCAGTTGATGTTGACGAAGTCCCCGGCGCCGCTGTTGCGCATCACCGCGAACACGGTCTGCGGGCCGGTGGGGTGGGCGGTCACGTCCGCGGTGCGCGTGGCCCAGCTCTGCCAGCCGCCGGTCACCGGGATCTCGATCCGGGCGAGCAGCGGTCCGTCGGCGGATCCGGTGTGCAGTTCCACGGCTCCGGGGCCGCCGACGGCGGAGGCCACGCGGGCCGAGACCGTGAGGGGGCCGGCGGGGCCCAGGTCGACGTTGTCGAAACGCAGCCAGTCGCCGTCGGCGAGGTACGCGGCGTTCTGTCCGCCGTCCGCATCGGCGGTCGCTTCGAACACGACGCCGTTCTGGGCGGCGTGGGCCTCGGCCTGGACCAGGACGGTGGCGGCTCCGGCGGGCGCGCTGGAGATCGTGGCGCTCAGACTGGCGGCGAGCACCGTCGCCAGCCCGCACGCGAGCAGGGCCCGGCGCATTCGGGGTCTTCTCATGGGGATTCCTCACAGGGCTGAGGGGGTGGGGGAGGGGAGGGGCTGCCCGTGGGGCCGGGCAGCCCCGGCGGGTCACTGGTAGACGCGCACGTAGTCGACGAGCATCCGGGCGGGGAAGGGAGTACTGGCGTCCGTCGGACCGGGCCAGTCACCGCCCACCGCGAGGTTGAGGATCATGTAGTGGGGGTGGTCGAAGACCCATGGCCCGCGGGTGCGCTCCACCTGCTCCTTGTCGAGCGTGAAGACGGTCCGCCCGTCCAGGCTGTAGACGATGCCCTTGCTGTTCCAGTCGGCGGCCCAGACGTGGAAGTCGTCGGAGAAGTCGGCGTTGCCCGGAAGCGTGTACGGCCCGCCGATCCCGCCGCCGCCGTTGTACGCGGGGGCGTGGACGGTGGAGTACGAGGTCTTCACGTCCTTGCCGAGGACCTCCATGATGTCGACCTCGCCGTTGTACGGCCACGGCCGCCCGGTCAGGAAGTCGCCGCCCATCATCCAGAACGCCGGCCACAGCCCATTGCCCTTGGGGACCTTGATCCGGGCCTCGACGCGCCCGTACGTGAACTGGAACGCGGCCCCGGTGTTCATCCGCGCGGAGGTGTACTGGCAGGTGGTGCTGCCGGTCAGCGGGTCGGGCGGGCAGCCCTTGCCGGGCGTGGCCTCCTTGCGGGCCTCCATGACGAGGTGGCCCGCGCCGTCCTGCGCGGCGTTCTGGTGGTCGGTGTAGTACTCCAGCTCGCCGTTCTGCCCGGTGCCGGGTCCGCACGCCACTTGGCCGGATCCGGCTTGCCGGCAGCGGGGCCGTCGAACTCGTCGCTCCACACCAGCCGCGGCGGGTTCGCGGGGTCCGGCGGGAGCGGCGGGGGAGTCACCGGGGCGCCGCCGGTGCCGTACACCTGGAACTCCCACAGGGAGTATCCGTACGGGGTCGCACGCTCGGTGCCGTACATCCGCACGTACCGCCCGGAGCCCGAGACGGTCAGGGTCTGCTTGAAGCCCGTGCCCGCCGTCGTGGAGTAGACCGGGGTCCACGTGTTCCCGTCCGGGGAGACCTGGATCTGGAAGGACTTGGCGTAGGCCGGGTCCCACTGGAGGACCACCTTGTGGATCTGCGCGGGCGCGCCGAGGTCCACGGAGATCCAGCCGGGATCCGTCCAGCCGGTGGCGGGGCTGGTCGCCCAGCGGGAGGCGGGGTCGCGGTCGAAGGCCCTCGCCGGGGTGCATTCCCAGCAGTTCCCGTCGGCCTGCGAGGAGGAGGCCGCGCCGGTCCTGCCGTAGGAGAGGAGCACGTCACCGCCGCCGTCGCCGGTGCCGGGGGTGCCGTAGACCTGGAACTCCCAGAGGGAGTAGCCGTATCCGGTGGCGCGCTGGGTCCCGTACATCCGGACGTAGCGGCCGGTGCCGGAGACGGTCAGGTTCTGGATGCCGCCGGCGCCGGCGGTCGTCCCGTAGACCGTGGTCCAGTTCGCGGCGTCGTCCGAGACCTGGATCTGGAAGGCCTTGGCGTACGCGGCCTCCCAGACGAGGGAGACCCGGGTGACCGTGGCCGTGGACCCCAGGTCCACCTGGATCCACTGCGGGTCCGCGAAGGCGCTGGACCAGCGGGTGCCGGCGTTCCCGTCGACGGCGCTCGCGGGGCTGTAGCCGGGCTCGCTGCCGGAGACGGTGACGGATCTGCCCTGCGACAGCAGGGTTTCGGCGGCGCGGGCGGGGGAGGCCGGGAGGGTGCTGAAGGTGAGGAGGGTGAAGGCGACGGCGAAGAGTAAGCCGAGGCGGCGCAGCGACGGGGGCACGGCGGCTCCAGAGTGCGTGGGGGGAGAGAGGGGCGAGAAGGGCGAGGAGGGAGGGAAGCCGGGAGGAAGGCCGGGAGCAATCCCGTGGGCAACCAAGGGACTTGGCCGTTCCGGAAGCCAGAGAGCGCTCCCTGAGGGGTGAGGATGGGGCGGCCCACCGGGGCTGTCAAGGTCTCCCGTTACCTGGTGGAAACGCGGACGACACCGGTTCGTCCCGCAGTGGAGCGCTCTCCCAAGATCTGTGTGTCACTCACCGGACCGTGGTGACCAGGCATAAGCCGCCGCAGCCCGGGGAAGCGCTCTCGCATCGCCCCAACCGTGAAAAAATCAGGCCCTGTTGACAGTCGATCAGGCTCGGGTCCACCATCACGGGAGAACGCTCCCCGCGGGCCGTCCGGCCCGGACCCGGCGGCAGCACCGCCCAACGGAACGGGGCGCAATGAGAAGACCCACGCTGGAAGTGGTCGCCGCCCGCGCGGGCGTGTCCCGATCGAGCGTCTCCCGCGTCGTCAACGGCGAGGCCACGGTCGCGCCCGAGATCCGCGAGGTCGTCATGCGGGCCGTCCGTGAACTGGGCTACGTGCCCAACGCCGCCGCCCGCAACCTCGTCACTCGCCGGACCCACGCGGTGGCCGTGGTCGTCGCCGACCCTCCCCAGGGCGTGGTCTCCGACGACCCCCTCTTCTCCACCGTGGTCCGCGCCGTCAGCAGGGAACTGGAGGCCGCCGGAAAACAGGTCGTGCTCATGCTCGCCGAATCCGACCGGAGCCGGGCCCGGGTCGAGGAGTACGTGGCCGGCGGACACGTCGACGGCGTCATGCTCGTCGCCCTGCACGGCACGGACCCGCTGCCCGCGGCCCTGGCCAGGACCGGCCTGCCGGTCGCCTCGTTCAACCGCACCTGCGCCCCGGACGTGCCGTACGTGGAACTGGACAACGCGGCCGGCGCCGCGCTCGCCGTACGCCACCTCCTGGAACGCGGACGGCGCCGGATCGCCACCATCACCGGACCGCTGGACCTCTTCGAGGCCCGCGAGCGCCTCGACGGCTACCGCGCCGCCCTGCGCGACACCGGGCGCCGGTCCATCGTGGCGCTGGGCGATTTCACCCGGGCCTCCGGAGCCGAGGCCATGCGGCAGCTGCTGGAGGACGACCCGGAGCTGGACGCGGTGTTCGCGGCCAACGACCTGATGGCCATCGGCGCCTTGCGGACCTTGCGGCAGGTGGGCCTGCGGGTGCCCGAGGACGTGGCCGTCGTCGGCTTCGACGACATCGAGGCCGCCGCCTACACCGTCCCCGCCCTCACCTCCGTACGCAGCCCCATGGCCGATCAGGCCAGGGCCACGGTGCGGCTGCTCCTGGGCCTGATCGAGGGCGGCTCCAGGGACCGGGTGGTCATGCCGAACGCCCTCGTGGTCCGCGATTCGTCCTGAGGGAGCCGCGGGCCTCGGGGAGCGCTCCCCGAGGCCCGCGGGACACCCCCTAGGGCTGCCCGCCGGCCGCGGTGCCCGTCACGTCCTGTACGTGCCGCAGGCCCGGCCCCGCCAGTACCTCGTGCAGTTGCTGGAAGACCTGCCGGGCGCCCACGGCGTTCCAGTCCGCGGGGAGCAGCTCGGCAGGCAGGCCCGGGTCGAGGTAGGGCAGCCGGCGCCACTCGGTCAGCATCGGCACGTAGTGGCGGAAGGCCTCGGCGGCGTCGATGCCGTCCTGGAGGGCGAGCTTCGCGGCGACCGGTGCGTACGCACCGGTGAAGGTGGCGTACTGGGCCTGGATCGCGGGGAAGTCCCACCAGGAACTCACTGCCTCCGGCAGATCGCTGAACGCGGCGTAGTCGGCGGCGGCGAACAGGTGGACGTACTCGCTCAGGCCGAGCCGGACGAGCATGTCGCGCGCGTCCTCCAGGAGCCGGCCCGGCGCCAGCCACACGCCGGGGGCGATGTTGCCGAAGCCGAGCCAGGTCAGCCTGGTGCGCAGCTGGTAGCGGTGGGAGCGTTCGGACTCCGGGACCGAGAAGACGGCCATGGCCCAGCCGTCGTCGAGGTCCGCCGGTTCGAGGCTGGCGAAGATGCGCCGGTCTCCGGCGTCGAAGACGGGGTGGACGGCCGGGCTGAGCCGGTACCCGGTGGCTCCGCGGCGCTCCGGTTCGAGGACGCCCTTCTTCTTGAGCCGGGAGATGGCCGAGCGCACCGCCTGGCTCTCGACGCCGAGTTCCGACATGAGCGTGATCAGGTCGGCGACGGAGATCCAGCCGCCGCTCCCGCGCACGAAGGCCCCGTAGACCGTACTGATCAACGAGCTGGGCCTGAGGGGGCTGTCCGACATGATCACCTTCCCGTGGTGTGGGGTGGTGATCCTATCGAGGAGCAGCGGCCGGGCCGCCGCCGGTCACCCCGCGGCCGGCCTCCCGGGGTGCAGGGGGGCCTCCGCGTACGCACCGGAGAGGAGGTGGCCCGCGCCGGGGGCGACGGCCGGCAGGTCGAGGGCGCGCAGCATCTGGTGGGCGGTGCAGACCGCCGCGGAGACCACCGGCTTGCCGAGCAGCTGCTCGGCCTCCTCGATGGCGCCGAGCGAGGGCATCTGCACGCAGGCCGACAGGACGACCGCGTCCGCGTCCGCGTAGTCCAGGGCGCGGGCCAGGCCGGGGAGCCTGGCCGGGTCGTGGGCGGCCACGTCGAGGTTGTTCGGGATCTCCAGGGCCTGGAAGTCGAGGACCTCGATGCCCTCGTGGGTGAGGTAGTCGACGACGGTCTGGGTGAGCGGGCGCATGTACGGGGCCAGCAGGGCCACCTTCCTGGCGCCCATGGTGTGCAGCCCGTGGACCAGGGCACCCGCGCTGGTCACCACGGGGGCGGGGGCCCCGTTCTCCACGGTGCGCGCGTGCAGGCGTTCCTCGGAGGCGCGGTGGTAGCCGAGGCCCATGCTCATGATGGCCACCAGACAGGCGTAGCCGAGCACGTCGACCCGCGCGTCCGAGAGTTCCACGGCGCAGCGGTCGGAATCGGCGTCCATCGCCTTGAGCTGCTCCGGCGTCACGTGGGTCATGCGCATGCGGCTGGAGTGGAAGGTGAAGCGGTCGTCGGGCGCGATCCCCATGCGGGCGCGCAGGATCGCGGGGACCTCGGTCTCCATGGTGACGTTGGAACTCGGGACGATCTGACCGATGCGGTAGGTGCGGGGCGGCACGGGTGCTCCTCGGGTCTGCGGCGGGGGTGCCGGGGTGGGTGTCGGGGCCGGGTTCCGGCCGGATCAGCGGGCGTCGACGACCGGATTGGCGAGGGTTCCGATGATCTCGACGGTGGCCTCGACGGTGTCGCCGGGCACGAGGAACTCCGGCGGGACCATGCCGGCCCCGACGCCGGACGGGGAGCCGGTCGCGATGACGTCCCCGGGCTCCAGGGTCACGCCCGAGCTGACGTCGGCGATGAGCCGCGCGATGGGGAACAGCATGTGGCGGGTGTTGGACTTCTGCTTGGTGACCCCGTTCACCCGCAGTTCGAGGTCGAGGTCCATCGGGTCCGGGACCTCGTCCGCGGTGACCACGGCCGGGCCGAAGGGGGCGTAGGAATCCTGGCCCTTGGAGAAGAACCACTGGCCGGATCGGCGCTGGTCGCGGGCACTGATGTCGTTGACGATGCTGTAGCCGAAGATGTGGCCGTACGCCTCCTCCTCGGTCACCCGGAAGGCGGTCGTACCGATGACCACGGCGAGCTCGCACTCCCAGTCGAGCTGCGTCGTGAGGTCGGCGTTGTGCAGGATCGGCGACCCGGGGCCGGTGACGGCGGTGGCGGGCTTGCTGAAGAGCACCGGACGCGGGGGCAGGTCCTTGTCCGTGTCCAGGCTCCGGCTGGACTCCTCCACGTGCTCCACGTAGTTCAGCCCCACCCCGATGATCTTGCCGGGGCGCAGCGGAGCGCGCAGGGTGACGTCCTCCAGCCGGTGGACGGCCCCGGCGGGCCGGTCCGCGGGGTCGCCCGCCAGCAGGAGGGCGGCCGCCTCGCGGGCGGGGGCGCCGGCCCGGACGAAGGAGAGCAGGTCGGCGGGCAGTTCGACGCCCGCGTGCAGGGCGAGGGCCGCGAGGTCGTACACCAGGCCGTCGGCCTGGGCGCCCAGGCGGTCGGCGGCTGAGGTCATCGGCGCGGTCGTGTAGGTCACCAGTCGCATCGGTGGCTCCTAGGGGAGAGGGGCGGGAGATCAGGGGCGGGGAGGAAGGGCGGTGGTGCGGGGGTGCGCCGCCGCACCGGGACCGGTGTCAGGGCCGGCGGTCCGGTGCGGCGGCGCGGCTCAGGAGGCGGGCTGGTGCCCGCCGTTGTCGGGGTACGCCTCTTCGCGGTGGAAACCGAGGGACCGCATGACGGGGAAATCGTTGAAGGAGAACAGGCAGGCGTCCTCGGACTCGTCGAGGTTGCGGTGCTCGTGCCAGGCCCACGAGGGGACGCAGAAGATGTCGCCCTGCTTCCACTCGAAGCGCTGCCCGGCGATCACCGAGACGCCGCGCCCCTTGGCCGCCGTGTAGATCACCGACCCGGTGTGGCGGTGGGCCTGGGTGGCCTGGCCCGGGCGCAGCAGCTGCATGTGGGCGCTCATGGTGGGCATCACCGAGCCGCCGGTCACCGGGTTGGTGTACTCCGCGATGACCCCGTCGTACGGGGAGCCCTCGGTGGCCTTGGCCAGGCCGCGCAGGGCCTCGTAGGTCTGCTCCCAGGGGTAGGCCAGCAGCGGGGAGTAGGGGCGGGTCCACTTCTCGGAGCCGTACGGGAGCAGGTTCGCGGCGTAGGTCAGGACCGAGGGGTTCACCACCTTCCCGGGCTGCTGGTACAGCTCGGGGTGCACCTCGTAGAACCCGGCGTCCAAGGCGTTGACCAGCGGGATGTCGAGGCCGTCCTGCCAGATCACCGGGGCGTCGGCGGCATCGTTGCCGTGCTCGTGCCAGGTGCCGTTCGGGGTGATGGCGAAGTCGCGCGGCCCCACCTTCAGCTTCTGGCCGTCCACGATCGTCCACGCCCCGGTGCCCTCGTGCACGAAGCGCAGCGCCGCGGCCTGGTGGCGGTGGGCGGTCATGGCCTCGCCGGGACCCATGATCTGCAGGCCGGTGTAGAGGAGTCCGGCGGCGGCACTGACGTCCCTGCGGCCGGGGTTGACCAGCATCACGACGCGGCGGCCCGCGTCGTCGGCCCGTACGAGGCCGAGTGCCTTGTGGACGAGGGGTCGCAGCTCCTCGTAACGCCACAGCACGGGAACGGACTTGGGCTGCGGGTACCAGGGCTCGATGTCGTTGGCCACCGTCCACAGCGCACCCGCTTCGAGGGCTTCGAGCTCGCCGTAGTAGGCGGTGAGTTCGGGGGTGTCGGAGACCCGGGCGCGGCCGAGTGCGGTGTCGTCCTGGTCGGTGGTCATGCGTCCTCCTCGGGGGTGGTGGCGGTCGGCAGGGCCGGGTGCGGGACGGTGAAAGTGACCGGCGTGCGGGGGCGGTTGTCCACTTCGAGGCGGAAGACGTCGAAGCGGTTGTAGTGCCCGGTGATGTCGTGCATCTGCTTGGGCTGGATGCACCGGTTCAGGTCGATCTCGGCGTAGACGATGCCCTCCACGTCGACCAGCGGCTCCGTGACCGGGCGGCCGTCGGGACCGAAGATGCCCGACAGGGCGCTGCGCGGCCGGGCGAACAGGGCCCGGACCGCCTCGTCCTCACCGGCGACCGCATCGACGATCTCGGGGGAGACGGTGGAGCAGGCGACGACGGAGAAGACCTTGCCCTCGAAGCTGTGGGCCGCGGTCCGGACGGCGATGGCCTCGGCCATGTCGTAGTCGGTGGGCGCCACGGGCAGGGCGATGTAGCAGGCCGCGTGGACCAGTTCGCCCTGGGCAAGGAGCGCGAAGCGGGCCAGGGTGTTGGTGTTCTCCCCGCACGCCAGGGCGCCGACCGGGCCGAGGGGGGTCTGGTGGACGCGCAGGGAACTCCCGTCGCCGCCGGTCCAGGTGAGCTTCTCCGCCCAGGTGGGCACCAGCTTGCGGTGCACACCGAGCAGTTCGCCGTCGGGGCCGATGGTCAGCAGCGTGTTGTAGAGCACGCCCAGGCTGTGCGGGGCGCGTTCGTTGACGCCGATGACCAGCACGACCCCGTACTGGCGGGCCGCCGCGCGCAGGGTGTCCACGTGCGGTCCGGGCACGTCGATGGACGCGCGCTGCAGGCGCTCGAACCAGGGCGAGCCCTGGACCGGGTTCATCGTCCAGTTCCAGTACGGGTAGCCGGGGACGAACGCCTCGGGGAAGACGACGAGTTCGGCGCCCTTCCCGGCGGCCTCCGCGATCAGGGCGACGGCCTTGTCGACGGTGGCGGCGGGATCGAGGTAGACGGGAGCGGCCTGGACGGCGGCCGCGGTGAAACGGGGCAGGTCGTTCGGGGGACGGGTGTCACGGATGTCCATGAGGTCTCGGCCGTTCCGTTCAGAGGGCCGGCGCGGCGACGCGCGGCAGCCATCGCTGGTGCACCGGTGCGGCGGGCTGCCGCAGCAGTTCGAGGCGCGGCGGCACCCGGTCGGTGCGCGCGGCCGGCGGCCGGGCGCTGCCGGCCCGCCAGGACCGGGCCCACGGCGCGGCCGCCCCGCGGTACCCCTGGGCCACGGCCGCGTGCAGGGTCCACAGGGGGTCGTGGAGCTGGGCGCGGCCCACCGCGCACAGGTCGGCGCGGCCCGCCAGGATCACCGAGTTCACGTCGTCGTAGGTGGAGATCGCACCGACGGCGATGGTCGCCACCCCCGTGGTGTTGCGGATCAGGTCCGCGTACGGGGTCTGGTAACTGCGGCCGAAGGCCGGCCGCTCGTGGGCGACGACCTCACCGGTCGACACGTCGATCGCGTCGGCCCCCGCCGCGGCCAGGGCGCGCGCGATGTGCACCGCGTCCGCCTCTTCGAGGCCGCCCTCGGCCCAGTCGGCGGCCGAGACGCGGACCAGGAGGGCCTTCCCGGCCGGCCACACCGCGCGTACCGCGCCCAGCACTTCGAGCGGGAAGCGCAGCCGGTTCGCCACCGGCCCGCCGTACTCGTCGGTGCGCCGGTTGGTCAGGGGGGAGAGGAACCCGGACATCAAATGTCCGTGCCCGTACTGGAGTTCCAGCACGTCGAAGCCGGCCCGGTCGGCGCGCTCGGCCGCGCGCACGAAGTCCCGTACGACCAGGTCCATATCGGCGCGGGTCGCCTCGCGGGGGACCTGGCCGTTCTCGTCCCAGGGCAGCGGGGAGGCGGCCAGCAGCGGTCCCTGGGCGGCGCGCCGGCCCGCGTGGGTGAGCTGGATGCCGAGGCAGGTGTCGGACTGGCCGTGCGCGAAGGAGGTGATCCGCCGCCAGGCGGCCTCCTGCTCGTCGGTCCACAGACCGGGGCAGCCCGCATCGGTCCGGCCGTCGGCGCCGACCGCCGTCATCCCGGCGATGACCAGGGCCGCGCCGCCGAGGGAATGGGTGCCCAGGTGGACGAGGTCGAACTCGCCCGGGACTCCGTCGACGGCGGTGGACAGGGCCATCGGGGGGACGACGATCCGGTTGCGCAGGCGCAGGCCGCCGATCCGGAAGGGCCGGAACATGGGCGGGACCGGCGCCGAGGCGTTGACGGCGGTGGTGAACTCCTCGTCGCGCACCCGCAGGTTGTCGTAGGTGACCCGGCGGCTGCGGGTCAGCAGGTTGAAGGCGAACTGGTGCGGGTCCTGGCCGGTGTACCGGTCGATGTTCTCGAACCACTCCAGGCTGGCCTGCGCCGCCCGCTGCGTGGACTCCACCACCGGCCTGCGCTCGTCCTCGTAGGCGGCCAGCGCGCTCTCCACGTCGGGGTGTTCGTGCAGGCAGGCGGCCAGCGCGAGGGCGTCCTCCATGGCGAGCTTGGTGCCGGAGCCGATGGAGAAGTGGGCCGTGTGCGCGGCGTCCCCGAGCAGCACGGTGTTGCCGTGCCGCCAGGTGCGGTTGCGCACGGTGGTGAAGCGCAGCCACTTGGAGTTGTTGGGGATGAGGCGGTGGCCGTCCAGGTGCCCGGCGAGGATCTCCTCGCAGCGGCGGATCCCCTCCTCGTCACTGGCGCCGGGCGCGAGGTCCGGGCCGGCGGACCCGGCGAAGCCGCCGCGCTGCCAGGTGTCCTCGTCCATCTCGACGATGAAGGTGGAGCGGGTGTCGTCGTACGGGTACGCGTGCACCTGGAGCGTGCCGAAGTCCCGCTCCTCGACGATGAAGGTGAAGGCCTCGAAGACCTTGTCGGTGCCGAGCCACATGTAGCGGCCGGCGCGCTCGTCGAGATCGGCGCCGAAGGTGTCGGCGTAGGCGGCCCGGGTGGCGGAGCGCACACCGTCGCAGGCGACCACCAGGTCGTATTCGGCGGCCAGTTGCTGCGGCGGAGGCGCCTGCGTGCGGTAGCGGACGTCCACGTCCAGGGCGGCGCAGCGTTCCTGGAGGATCTGCAGCAGCCGGCGGCGGCCCAGAGCGGCGAAACCGTGCCCGCCGGAGGTGAGGGTCCGGCCGCGGTGGCGCACGTCGATGTCGCTCCAGCGGGCGAACTCCGCCGACATCGCGGCGTGGACGGCGGGAACGGCCTGGGCGATGCCGTCGAGGGTCTCGTCGGAGAAGACCACCCCGAAGCCGAAGGTGTCGTCGGGCGCGTTGCGCTCCCAGACGGTCACCTCCCAGTGCGGGGAGATCTGCTTGGCCAGGGCGGCGAAGTACAGGCCGCCCGGCCCGCCTCCGATGACTGCTATGCGCACGGGGCGCCTCCTCGGTTGTTCTCGATCAGTTCGGGGGCCTGCCGTCCGGCCTTCGTGAGGACCTCGCGGACCTCGGCCGGCCAGGGGGTGGTCCCGGTCGCGCGGGCGGCGGAGTGGGCGATGACCATGCGGCCGGTGGCGGCCACGGTGCCTTCCCGGCCCGCGGTGCCTTCCGGGCCCACCGCGCCTTCCGGGCCCGGCTCGCCGCGGACGGTGAAGGCGTAGTGGAGGGAGCTCGCTCCGACCTTGGTGACCCGCAGCTCGGTCCGCACGGCCTCGCCGAACCAGAGCCGGGCCCGGTAGTCGGCCTCGAAGTGGACGCGCGGCGTGCTGCCGAAGAGGTGCGACAGGCCCAGACGGCGCAGCAGCACGGCCTCGGCCGCCTCGACCCAGCGGATCACGGTGGAGTGGTGGTAGTGGCCCGCCGCGTCGGTGTCGGTCCACTCGACCCGGCGCTCGACGACGACGCTGGGCAGGTGCGGCACCTGCGCCTCGGGGCACCCGGCGGCGCACCCGCCGTCGTCCGGGGCCGCGGTGGTGGCCTCGGCGGCTTCGGCCGGTTCCCCTCCCCGGGCGCGCAGTTCGCCGCGCCGGAGCTTGCCTGTCTCCGTACGGGGGAGCTCGGTGACGAACTCCACCGCACGCGGGTACTTGAACGGCGCGATGGCCGCCTTGACGTGCTCCTGGAGCTCGCGGACGGTCTCCGGGACGGCCGGGACGCCCGCGCGCAGGACCACGTACGCCTTGACGAGCATGCCGCGCCGTTCGTCGGGGACCCCGACGACACCGCAGTCCGCCACGTACGGGTGGTCGGCGAGCGCCTTCTCGACCTCGGGCCCCGCGATGTTGTAACCCGAGGAGACGATCATGTCGTCGCTGCGGGCCACGTACCAGAAGTAGCCCTCGGCATCGCGGACGTAGGTGTCGCCCGTGATGTTCCAGCCGTCGCGGACGTACGTGGACTGGCGCGGGTCGTCCAGGTAGCGGCAGCCGGTGGGCCCGGTGACGGCCAGGAGGCCGGGCTGCCCGTCCGGAACGGGCACCCCGTTCCCGTCCACCACCGCGGCCCGGTAGCCCGGGACGGGCCGCCCCGTGGAGCCGGGGCGGATGTCCTCGTCGGCCGCGGAGATGAACACGTGGAGCATCTCGGTGGCGCCGATGCCGTCGATGATGCGCAGCCCGGTCGCGGCGTGGAACTCCTCCCACACGGCGGCGGGCAGGGGTTCGCCCGCCGAGACGCAGCGGCGCAGACCGGCCAGCCTGTCGGCCGCACCGGCGGCCAGGATGGCGCGGTAGGCGGTGGGCGCGGTGAACAGGACGGTCACCCCGTGCTCGGCGACGAGGTCGGCCAACTGCCCCGGCGTCGCGGTCTCGACGAGCAGGGTGGCGGCGCCGACGCGCAGGGGGAAGACCACCAGGCCGCCCAGCCCGAAGGTGAACGCGAGCGGCGGGGTTCCGGTGAACACGTCGTCGGACTGCGGCCGCAGCACGTGCCGGGAGAAGGTGTCCGCGTTGGCGAGCACGTCCCGGTGGAAGTGCAGGGTCGCCTTGGGGCGCCCGGTGGTGCCGGAGGTGAAGGCGATCAGGGCCACGTCGTCCGCGGCGGTGTCCACGGTGGTGAAGACACCGTCCTTGGCCGAGCACCGGACGGTGAGGTCGTCCTCGCCGGGGCCGCCGTACGCGATCACCCGCGGGGCGGTGTACTCGGCGGAGCCGTCGCCGCGGGCCGCGGCGGCCGCGGCCCCTTCGATTTCTCCGAGGTAGCGGTGGTCGCACAGGGCGACGGCGGGGCGGCTGATCTCGCACAGCGCGGCGAGCTCGGCGGCGCGCAGCAGCGGCACCGTGGTGACGGCCACTCCGCCGGCCTTGAGCACGCCGAACCAGGCGGCGACGAGCCAGGGGTTGTTCGGGCCGCGCAGCAGCACGCGGTTCCCGGGGAGCAGGCCCAGGTCCTCGGTGAGCACCTGGGCGACCTGGTTGGCACGGTGTCGCAGTTCGCCGTACGTCCAGCGCTCTTCGGTGGTCAGCAGACAGGGGCGGTCGGGCCCCCAGCGCTCGACGGCGTCGTCGAGGAGGCTGTGGGCGCAGTTGAGCCGGTCCGGATAGTCCAACTCGGGTAGATCGAAGTGGAGTTCGGGCCAGAGGTCGAACGGCGGAAGCCGGTCGCGGCAGAAGGTATCGGCGTGCGCCGAAGGGGAGAGCTCCATGGGGCGGCACCTCAATCAGGGAGCAGCGGGGGAGATGGGGCAAGTATCTCGATAATTTGGCGGGCGTCAATTCCTCGCCATATTTCTGTGAGGTCGATCGCTTCTCCGGCGCCCTCTCGGCGCCTCCCCGGCGGACCCCCTCACCCCCTCCCGGGCCCCCGGTCGGCGCGGACGTTCGCGGCGATCGGCGGGTCAGGCGGCCGGTACGCGCACCCGTACGGACTTGCCGAACTCGTCGGCCTGCACGCTGAGTCGGCCACCGGCCTCGGTGGCCATCAGGTGCACGATCAGCAGGCCGCGCCCGCTCTCGGCCTCCTGGTCCACCTCGTCCCGCGGGTGCGGCAGCCGGGGCGGAGGGGAGGCGCCGTCGGCGACCTCCAGCTGGAGCCATCCCCCTCGCAGGGAGACCTCGACGCGCAGGCGGCCCGCGCCGGCGGCGTGCAGGACGACGTTCCCGACGAGCTCGCTCACGGCCAGCAGAAGGGCGTCCGCGATCTCGGCGGCGATCTCCCAGCCCTCGAGCACGGAGCGCACGCGGGAGCGGATCAGGGGGACCGTCGCCGCAGTGGGCTCCGCGGCCCAGCGGCCGAAGCCGCGGGCCCGGGAGGTGGTCGCGGAGCCCGGGGTGTCGGGGTCGGTCGGGGCGTCCGGATCGGCGCCGGGCCGGATGGCGGGCCGGGCGGTGGTTCGGACGGTGGGGGGTGTGGAGGTGAGCATGGCGTGCTCCCGGAGGGGAAGGCGACGACATTCGCGCGGTGGCTCGTGTAACTGCCGGGGAACTTGGACTGCCCGTGCTCTTGTGGTCTGCGGAAACGCGTCGCTAGAGTCGTGATTACACGTGTAACACGCTAAGCCTCCTCCACGGCCCGCGCAAGCATTTCGGACATACGTTACGAAGCCTTGTCCGTCCTGCTCGCGCGGCCGCGGCCGGACCCACAGACCCGCACCTGGACCCGTCGGCCCCCCGGGCCGAGCAGATTGGAAGGGCCGCAATGACGCAATCGCCCCCCGCCGCGATCGATACGGCGGACATGACCTGGCCGCCGCCGCCGTTCCGGACCCCCGTGTCCGCCGTCGTGGACGCGGACGGGGTCCGCCGCTTCGAGGGGATCACTTACGCGACCTCGCCCGGCTACCGCCCCCGGCTGCTCGACGTCCAGGTGCCCGCCGGTGAGGGGCCCTTCCCGGCGGTGGTGTGGATCCACGGCGGCGGCTGGCTGGACGGCGACCGGCGCTATCCGCCGCCGACCGTGCCCGTCGAGCTGCTGCACGGCTCGGTGCTGGGGGCGGGGCTGGCCCTCGTCTCGATCGACTACCGGCACAGCCTGGAGGCCCCGTTCCCGGCCCAGCTGCACGACGTGAAGGCCGCGATCCGCTACGTCCGGCAGTTCGCCTCCGAACTGGGCGTCGACCCGGACCGGATCGGGGTCTGGGGCGAGTCCGCAGGCGGCCACCTCGCGGCCCTCGCCGGCGTCGTCGGCGCGGCCACCCCGGACGCCGGGGCGCTGGAGGGCACGCACGGAGTGGGCGCCGGCGACACCGCCGTACGCGCCGTCGTCGACTGGTACGGGGTCTCCGACCTGGTCACCCTCTCCGAGCACCCCATGCCGGCGTTCCCGCCGCTGCCGGGCGGAGTCGACTTCCCCGACCCGTACGAGGCCCTGCTCGGCGCGTCCGTCGCCGCACGCCCGGAGCTGGCGCGGGCCGCGAGCCCGGTCACGTACGCGGTCGAGGGATCCGACCCGCCGCCGTTCCTCCTGATCCACGGAACCCTCGACGGGCTGGTTCCGTACAGCCAGAGCGAGGAACTCGCCGCGGCCCTCGCGAAGGCGGGTGGCGAGGTGGTCCTGACCCCCGTGGAAGGTGCCGACCACATCTTCCTCGGCTCGCCCGACATCGGCCGCATCGTCGCCGACAGCGTGGCCTTCCTCGCCCGCCACCTGGGGGCCTGAGGTCCCGTAACAGGCGAAAGGACGGCACCGGCGGCGGGCCGCCCCGAAACACGGGGCGGCCCGCCGCCGGTGCCGTCCTGAGGGGACCGTCAGCCGGTGCAGCCGGGGACCGTGCCGGCCGGGCTGCAGTTGTTCGGCCGGTTGGCACGGACGTCGTCGCCGTTCAGGGTGAGGACGCCGGACGGCGCCTTGAAGATGCCGCCTCCGTCACCCGCCCGGTTCTTGGTGATGGTGTTCTCCTCCAGCGTCGTACGGCCCAGCCCCTCGGAACCTCCGGCGTGGTACAGGCCGCCGCCCTGCGCGGTGCCGTTCTTCGCGGTGACCGTGTTGTGCAGGATCTTGTTGCGCTTGGCCGTCAGGCTGCCGCCGTCGGGGTTGTCGAGGCCGCCGCCCTGCGCCGTGCCGCCCACCGCCTCCGCGGTGTTGCCGGTGATGTGGTTGTCGGTGAGGTCGAGGGTGCCGAAGGGGCCCACGCGGACACCGCCACCGCGGGCGGTGCCGTTCTCGGCGACGGCCCGGTTGCCGCTGATCTTCACGCCGCTCACGGTCATCAGCGCGTTGTTGGCGATGCCGGCGCCCTGGGCGACACCGTTCGGCGCGTCCGAGGTGTTGTCCGTGATGGAGCCGCCGGTGATGGTCATCCTGCCGGGCGCCGGGATGCCGTTGGAGACGGTGGCGCGCGCGAACCCGCCCCGGGCGAAGGAACGGTTCTTGCTGATGACCGTGGACTCCACCGTGGTCTCGGCGAAGCTGATGATCCCGGCCCCGAACGCGAAGCTCTGGGTGTTCTCGGTGACGGTCGCCGTGTTCCCGGTCAGCCGCGAATCGGTGACCGTGAGCGGACCGTCGTTGGCGATGGCGCCGCCCGCGGCACCGCTGCCGATGTCGCTGCCGCTGTAGATGACGTGGTTCGCGGTCACCTCGGTCTCGCTCACGCTTCCGGTGCCCGGATTGTCGATGCCGCCGCCCTGGGCGAACACGTCGGACCGGGACGTATTGCCGGTGATCTTGCTGCGGGTCACGGCCATCTTCCCCAGGTTGGAGATGCCGCCGCCGCAGGCCAGCCCCGGTGGGTCGGGGAAGGCGGGGCAGTCCGTGGCGAAGCCGCCGCTGATCGTCGTCCGGGTGAGCGCGAGGTTCCCCGTGGGGCCGACGAGGAGGATCCGGAACTTCGGCACCTCGTGGCCGCGCTCGTCCCGCTTGATCGTGGCCCCTCGTCCGTCGATGGTGATCTCACTGGTGATCACCGGCAGCCCGGTGCCGGGGTTCGCGGGGTCCGGCGCCGTCAACTTGTACGTGCATCGGTGCGCCAGCCGGAGGGTGTCCGGCCCGGGCGAGCCGTTCGCGGCGTTGATCGCCGCGACGAGATCGGGAACCGAGCAGCGGACCTGCACCGCGGCGGCATGGGCGGCCGGGGCGGGGACCGCCACCAACACGCCCGCCACGAGACCGAGGACGGCCGAAACGTGCCGACGAGACATCGGGGGACTCCTCCTTCTGCGCTGTGGGGCCGGCCGGCAGGGGACCGCAACCGGCCGAGCCCAGCCGACCACGCGCGGTCACCGTCGGCTTCCCGGCTTGATCCATACAGCCGGGCGGACACCCCCGGACGGGGCACGAAGGCGTGCGAACGGGCCAAGGAGCGCGTTGGGAGGTGACAGGTCCTCAGGAGGCCGGGAGGTGACAGGACCTCAGGAGGTACACGGCGTCAAGGGGTCAGGAGGTCTCGCGCTGGACCAGGATCGCCTTTATGTCGGGCACGGGCGCCGTGGCGCCCGTTTCGACCAGCTCGTGCACGGCGTCGGCGACCATGGCCGGCGAGGCCAGATCGAGGCGGATGGAGGTCAGCGGGGGTTCCTGGAGCGAGGAGAGGACCAGGTCGTCGGAGCCCACGACCGCCACGTCCTGCGGTACGGAGATCCCCTCGGCCCGCAGCGCGTGGAGGAGCAGGGCGGCGTACTCGTCGTTGTACGCGAACACGGAGTCCAGCCCGAGGCTCCGCCAGCGCCGGGCCAGCGCGGTCGCGGACTCCCGGGTGTACGAGAGCTCCACCGGGGTGACGGTGGCCATGTGGCGGGCGGCGACGGATTCGGCGCCGGCCAGCCGGGGCTCGGCGAACAGGCCGAGGCCGCGTTCCTGGGGCATGACCACGCCGATACGGGTCCGGCCGCGCGCGATCAGGTGCTCGGCGGCGGTGGCGCCGATGAGGGCGTGGTCGAAGCCGATGGTGTGCACGCCCGGTACGGGGCGGGCCGCGAAGGCGATCAGCCCCCGCACCCCGGCGCGCCGCAGCAGCTCGGCGGCCTGCGCGGTGAGGCGGTCGCCGTCGAGGGCGATGACGGCCGCCGGGCGCAGTTCGGCCCAGGCGCGGGCGGCGTCGAGGGGATCGGTGAAGCGCCCCGCGTGGAGGACCGCGGTGTAGCCGTGCCGGTCCAGCTCGCTGTGCAGGTCGTCGACCCAGTCGCTGACGAGGCGGCCGACCGCGGAGATC
Source organism: Streptomyces stoeckheimensis (assembly GCF_045822005.1). Classification (NCBI taxonomy): domain Bacteria; kingdom Bacillati; phylum Actinomycetota; class Actinomycetes; order Kitasatosporales; family Streptomycetaceae; genus Streptomyces; species Streptomyces stoeckheimensis. The sequence goes on from NZ_CP169550.1 coordinate 8,544,504, forward strand.
GACGAGGGCATCAGGACGAGATTGCTGCGGCCGGCCCGCAGGGACCGGCCGCGGCGTGCGGTACGTAGCCGAGCTGCCGGGCGGCGTCGAGGACGCGCGCGCGGGCGGCTTCGCCGACGCGGTGGCCCTGGGTGTCGTTGAGGACGAAGGAGACCGTGGCGCGGGACACCCCGGCGAGGCGGGCCACGTCGGCGCTGGTCGGGGACGCCGGGACGGGAGTGTCTTTGGCCATGACGTCGATCGACGCTCCTTTTGATCGGCTCGATGCCTTCCCTTCGAAGGTTACACGAGTTAGATCAAGGGAGCGCGGGCCCGCCCGGATGGGCGGGGCGCTTCCGGGGGTCTGGTGGGGCGGGTCTACCGGGGCCGGGCGAGCGCTCCCTCGTGCAGGCGCAGGGAGTCTCCGGCGAGGTCGTCGAGCGCGGTGACCACGGAGTCGAAGCGCATCGTGGTGCGGGTGTCCTTCTCGTACGGGTTCCAGGCCGGCATGTCCGGATGGTTCGGGTCGCCGGTACGGACGAAGGCGATCCAGGCCTCGTGCATGGTGTGTGCGAGGCCGTCCCGGACGGCGGGGTCGAGCCCGGCCGTCAGCGGTGCGTGGGCCCACTGGTCGAAGTTGGCGAAGGCGAAGGGCAGTTCGAGGCAGTGAGCGGCCCCGAGCCGGCCGTCGTAGGAGGCCGCGGGGAGGTCGAACTGGTAGGCCCACACCGGACGGCCCGCCGCGGCCCGCGCTTCGGCCAGCCGGAGGGCGGGTACGCGGAAGAGCTCGTCGGTGATGAGGTCCATCAGGACGCCGGCCGGCCCGTTCCCCGGCCGGGCGCGCTCGTACGCCGCGTACACGCCGGGGGCGGCCTCGGGGCCGAAGGTGTCCGCGATCCGGGCGGTCACCTGTTCCCGGTCGGCGGCGCCGTAGGCCTCGTTCAGTGCGAATCCGAAGTTGGCCTCCTCCCGGGTCCATCCGATCATCACGTCGATGTCCGCGGCGGCGCCGTGCAGCAGGGCCTGCCCCGGGTGGCGGGGGAGGGTGACGCCGTCGACCACGGGCAGGAACGGCGTGGGCCAGTACCCCCACCGCGTCGTCAGGGCGAAGAGCCCGCCCATGGCCCCGATCAGCTCGGGCCAGGGCACGGCGCGCAGCTCGGCCAGGGTCTTGGCCCCGGCGAGCTCCAGGTACGCGGCGGTGCGCTCCCGGTAGGCGTCGGGCGCGGGGAGGTCCAGGCCGAACGGCGGGCTCATCAGGATCACCCGGCGGATCAGCTCCCGGGCCTCGGGCAGTCCGGCGAGGGCGGCCGTGGACACGGCGCCGCCCGACTGGCCCGCGACGGTGATCGAGTCCGGGTCGCCGCCGAAGGCGGAGATGTTCTCCCGTACCCAGCGCAGGGCGGCGAGCTGGTCGGCCAGCCAGTGGTTGGCGCCGGAGCCGTCCGGCTCGTCCTCGGTGCCGGTGTAGAGGTAACCCAGCGGCCCGATGCGGTAGTTGATGCTGACGACGACCAGGTCCCCGTCGCGGGAGAAGGTCGCGCCTGAGTAGTTGGGCAGCGACCCGGAGCCGGAGACGAAGCCGCCGCCGTGGATCCAGAGCAGCACCGGCCGCCGGGCGTCGTCGACGGCGGGAGTCCAGAGGTCGAGGGTCAGGCAGTCCTCGTCGAAGGGCGGCGAACCGTGCCCGCCGAGGACGGGGTCGCCGCCCTCCATGTACATCTGCGGGGCGCTGGGCCCGTCGGCGGTCGCGTCCCGCGTGCCGCTCCAGCCCGGATGCGGCCGCGCGGGCCTCCAGCGCAGCTCGCCGACGGGCGGCGCGGCGTAGGGCACGGCCCGGAAGACGGCGAGCCCGTCCTCGAACGCGCCGCGGAGCGGGCCCGCGGGCGGATGCGCCACGGGGTGATCGGGGCCTGGGGTGGGTGCCATGAGTCGATCCTTCCTGGGCCGCGCGCCGAACGCGCGCCGACCCGTCGAGAATATGGTGCGAATTCTGCGACCGTCAATGTTTCGCGATAGCGGGGCTGGCCTGCCGGACGGTCTGCAACGGCCTGCCGGCCGACGCTCCTGACCGCCGATGACGTTGTCGGACCACCTGGAGGGCTCGGGCGGCCGGAGCGGCACGGTGCTTCGCTCGGAAAATGCGGCTCTCCGTGAATTCCTGTGCGGGACAATGCCCGGCATGACGACTTGAAGAGCACCGGCCGGGCGGCAGCATTGGCGGAAGGTCGGGACGTAGGACACGATCCTCGACGCTGGTCGACACGCATGTGCCGCCTGCGGAACGTCCGTCCGCTCGCGCCAGTACCGCTTCCATCCGCCTGAATCCTCGATGTTCGAGCGCTGCGTCGGACTCGTCTGGTGTTCCGGTTGCAGGATCTACTCCGGCAACGTGGTCCACGTCCCGCGCGAGCGGGTCCTGGTCGACCTCTTCGCCTCCCTGCCTCCTGAGCGGCGAGACCGGGTTCTCCGTTCGGAGACGCGGGTGGTCGAGTTCCTGGACCGTCAGCCCTAGGGCCTGTCGGCGGGCCAATGGGGTCTTCGGGCGGTTGCCGCGCCGGAGCCCCCTGCCGAGGGGGCCCGCGCGGCCCGTCGGTAGGGAGGCCCGGCCGGGCCGTCGCGGAGGTCCGTCACGTCCAGAGGGTGTCGGACGCCATGCGTTCCGCCTCCGTCTCCAGGAGGGGCGCGAACGCCCGCCACAGGAGCAGGCAGGCCCCCGCGGCGGCCAGGACCCCGGCGAAGGTGTCGCTCAGCCACTGGGCGTGCTGCCAGGTGCGGCTCCACATCATGGCGCCGGTGTAGCCCGCGCCGAACAGCCACCACCAGCGCCGGCCGCCCGGCGGGAACAGCACCACCGCGGCCGCGATCACCAGCGCCACCGCGCTGAAGACCTGGCCGGACGGGTACGAGCCGTCGTTGACCAGGGTCCACGTGTGCGGGGGCCGCGGGCGGTCGGCCAGCTGCTTGAGCGGTAGCACCAGGAGCACGTTGGCCAGGACGGCCGTGGTGAAGACGAAGAGCGCCGACCGCCAGCGCCCGTACATGCACAGGCAGCCCATCAGCAGCAGCGGTACGACCGTGCCCAGCGGCCCGCCCAGGCGGTCGAGCACCGTGGCGAACCCGCTGGCGGTGTCGGCGGGCGACCCCTTCAGCGAAGCGGCCCATGCGTCGTCGAGGCCTTGGAAGAAGGGCCGTTCGTCCAGGCGGAGGAGCAGCCCCGTGAGCACGGACAGCAGGGTCAGAGTCACACCCCAGGCGAGGGCGTACCGGGGCGGAGGTGCGGGGACGGGCCGCCGGGGCGGCCGGGTGGGGACCGGAGGCGGAGTGAGGGCGCGATCGGGGAAACCGGGGAATCCGGACACGGAGGAACCTTTCGACGCCGCCTCCCCGGGTGATGGGGGAGTGGGAAGGCGGCGGACGTGGCGCGAAGCGCGATGGGGACGGAGCGGAGCGGAGCGGACGCGCCGACGGGCGCGTGCGGCGGGGGTGTGCGGAGGGGATGCGCGGAGCTGCGCGGCGGCGGCGCAGAGGGTGGCGTACGGAGCCGTCCGAGTCGCCCGAGCTCCCGGGGTTCCCAGCCGCCCGGGCTGCGAAGGGTGCCCCAGCCGCCGGAGTCGGCCGACCGGGTAGCCCGTGCCGTCGGGGGTGGCCCGAGGTGGTCGAGTCGGGGCGCAGGGGGGTGGGGTCCGCCGGGGTGCGGCGGTGCGGTGCGGAGTATTGCGGAAACGTGACCGTCGCCACAAGGGCAAGAGGGTTCTCGGTCGGGCTGGACCCGCGCGGAGGCCGCATTTGATTGGTTACACGTGATCGACCTGGACTTCGTCTAGGGGTCACGATCTGTACGGAGACCTGCGCCAACCCTTGGCGAGACCGGTGAACGAGTGCTACACAGTGTCCAAGCACCTGAAGTGACACGTGTAACAACGACATTCCAACCTCGTGTCGCCGCATGGCGTCACACCGCACGGCGTCACACCGCACGGCGCCACACCACGCACCGCAGGGCACCCGCACCCCCGCCTCACACAGCACCGCATCCCCATCGCACCGCACCGCACGCACCGCGCCGAGCAATCGCACCGCGTCAGCCGCCTCGCGCTCGGCGCGGCATTCCCCCGGCGGCGCCCTCGTGCGCGACAGCACCCTCGGCGTCGCCGCCCTCCCCGCGCACCGCACCGGCGGTCCCCCCACGCCACCTCCCCGCTCCGTCCCCCGAGGAGTCGTCATGGCTACGAACGAGATCATCGACCCGCCCGTCCCGGCGGATCCCGAACCCTCCCGCGGACGCGGGCTCCTGCTCCTCCTCCTGGTCGCGAACTCCGCGATGATGGCCGTCTACATGGGCGTCGGCTCCGTCCTCCTGCCCACCCAGATCGCCGCGATCGCCGGCGACGACAAGGTTGCCGTGCTGGGCCTGATCGGCGGCATCAGCGCGATCTTCGCGACCGCCTTCAACCCGATCGCCGGCGCCCTCTCCGACCGCAGCGGCCGCCGCAACCCCTGGGTGCTGGGCGGTGCCATCGGCTCGCTGGTGGGCCTCGCCGTCGTCGGCAGCGTCAGTACCGCCCTGCTCGTCGGGATCGGCTGGTGCCTGGTCCAGGCGACCATGAACATCTACCAGGCCGCCGTCACCGCGATCGTGCCCGACCGGGTGCCCGCCGCACGGCGCGGTACCGCGTCCGCGCTGGTGGGACTGGGTCTGCCCATCGGCGGCACGGTCGGCGTGCTGATCGCCTCCCAGACCTCGGAGCACCTGCGCACCGGCTACCTGGTCTTCGGCGGGGTCATCGCCGGAGCCGCGCTGCTGCTCACCACCTTCTGCCGGGACGTACCGAGATCCGAGCCCGACCCGGACGCGCCGGCCGCCCCCAAGGGGGCCCAGCTCAAGGCCTTCCTCTCAGCGCTCGCCAACCACGACTTCCGGTGGGCCTTCATCGGGCGCGCCCTGATGGTCCTCGGATACTTCTCGGTGGTCGGATACCAGCTCTACATCCTCGGCGACCACATCACGCTCCCCGCAGGGCTGACCCCGCCCGCCGCGATGGCGATCCTCACCCCGGTGTCGATGGTCGCGATGGCCGTCTCCACGGTGGTCGGCGGGTTGCTGTCCGACCGCTGGAACCGCCGCAAGGTGTTCGTCGGCGTCTCGGCGGCCCTCGCCGGGCTGGTCATGGTGGTCCCCGTCGTCAGTCCGACGTGGACGGGCATGCTCGTCTTCAGCGCGCTCAACGGCCTGGCCTTCGGATGCTTCATGGCTGTCGACACCGCGCTCGTCACCCTGGTGCTGCCCCGGGCCGAGGACGCCGCCCGCGACATGGGCGTACTGAACATCGCCAACGCGGGGCCCCAGATCATCGCCCCGTTCGTCGCCTCCGCCGTGGTCACCACCCTGGGCGGGTACACCCCGCTGTTCCTGGTGGGCGGCGCGCTCTCGCTGATCGGCGCCCTCGCGATCCTCCCCATCCGCAGCGTGCGCTGATCCCACCGGGTCCCGTACGGGTCCCGCACCGGTCCCCGTACGGGTCCCGTACGGATCCCTGTGCCCCCGGGTCGCCTTCGACCTCCGGGCCGCCCCTCCCGGGCGGCGGCCCGGTCCGCACTCCGGCGGGCTCGCGCCGAGGGTCGCGAGCCCGCCGGGCCCCACCCCTCCCCACCCCCACCCTCGCCCAGTTCCCCTCCCTCTCCGAAGGAGCGTTCCGTGCAACGCAAGCGAGTTCTGCCGTTGGCCGCCCTGCTGCTCTGCGCACCGGCCCTCGCCGGTACGGTGCCCGCCGCCGCGGCCGAGCCGCAGGGCGGGCCGGCGCCCGCACCGGTGCCCGCGGGCCCGCTGCGGATCCTGCTCACCAACGACGACGGCTACAACGCGCCCGGCATCCGCCTGGCCTTCGCGCGGCTGACCGCCGCCGGGCACGACGTCACCATCGTGGCCCCGCTGACCAACCAGAGCGGCGCCGGTACGAAGACGTCCAACGCCCCGTCCATCGCCGTCCGCCACCCGGAGCCGAAGGTGTGGGCGGTCGACGGATCCCCCGGTGACTCGGTGAACTTCGGGCTCGCCGAGGTGTTCGAAGGGCGGGCGCCCGACCTCGTCGTGTCGGGCACCAACTTCGGTCCGAACGTGGCCGCGCTCGCCAGTCACTCCGGCACGGTCGGCGGCGCCGTCGCCGCCCTGGACGCCGGCGTGCCCGCCATCGCCCTGAGCACCGGTGGCGTCGCCGCCCCCGACCCCGTGACCACGGTCAACGCGATGGGTCCGACGCTGGACTTCGCGGTCAAGCTGATCGACCGGCTGCGCTCGCGTGCCCGCTCCGGCCCCCTGCTGCCCCAGGGCGTCGGCCTCAACGTCAACCACCCCGTCGTAGGCGCCGACGGCAAGGGGACTCCGGCCGGGGTCGCCACCACCTTCCAGGACGCGCAGGCGCTCCTGAAGGCCGACTTCACCGATGCCGGAGACGGCACCTGGAAGGTCGGCGTGACGGTGGACCTGAAGACTCCGGCCCGGGGCAGCGACGTGGAAGCCGTGGCCGCCGGGAAGATCGCCGTCAGCCCGATGAACGCCGACTGGAACACCGGACCGGTCGACTTCGCCGTCACCGCGGCCCTGCTCACCGGGCTCCGCCCGTAGGTCCCCGAACCAACCAACCCTCCGGGGGGCGGGGCGGGGTGTTTCCCGCGCCCCGCCCCCGGATCGCCCCGAACCCAGGAGTACGGATGTCACGGCCTTCGCACCGGACCACCCGGCTTTCCGCCTCAAGACCCTTACTCGGCACGGTACTCGGCCTCGCCGCGCTGATCGCCGCCGCGCTCCCGGCGGCGGCATCTCCCGGCACACCCACCGGGGGAGTTCCGGACGGCTCGCCCCGCCCGGTGGTCTCCGTCGCCCAGGGCGCGCTGCGCGGCCGCGCCCACGACGGCGCGCAGGAGTTCCTCGGAGTGCCCTACGCCGCCGCCCCGGTCGGGGAGAACCGGCTGCGCGCCCCGCAGCCGCCCCGGCGCTGGAAAGGAGTGCGCGAGGCCGTCGAACAGGCCCCGGCCTGCCTGCAGTTCTCGCCGTTCGGACTGCGCGATCCCTCGGCCGTCAGCGAGGACTGCCTCTACCTGGACGTGTACCGGCCCGGCCGGGCCCGCGCCGGGTCCCGGCTGCCGGTGATCCTCTGGATGCACGGGGGTGCGTACAGCCAGGGCACCGGCACCCAGTTCGGCGGACGCACGGTGGCGGAGCTGACCGGCTCCGTCGTGATCAGCATCAACTACCGCCTGGGCCAGCTGGGTTACCTGGGCCTGCCCGAACTGGGCAGGGAGAACGCACTGCGCTCCGGATCCTTCGGGCTGATGGACCAGATCCAGTCGCTGCGCTGGACGAGGGAGAACATCGCGGCCTTCGGCGGGGATCCGGGCAACGTCACCGTCTCCGGCCAGTCCGCGGGCAGCGGATCGGTGTGCGGGCTGCTGGCCGCCCCGTCGGCGGCCGGCCTGTTCCACCGGGCCGTGCTGCAGAGCGGTCCGTGCACGCTGCTGCGTACCCCCGACCGCGCGCGGGCCGAGTCCGAGGCACGGGCCTTCGCCGTGGGCGCGGGCTGCGCCGATCCGGCCGACGTCGTGGCCTGCCTGCGCGCCGCGTCCGGGCCGTCACTGGTGAACGCGGCTCGTACGCAGGCCACTTCGGGCCCCGCGTCGGGCGACGGGCTGCTGCCGAGGGACCCGGCCGCCGCGATCTCGGCCGGGTCCTGGAACAAGGTCCCCGTCCTGATCGGGAGCACCCGTTCCGAGGCGCGCTTCTTCGTGGCGCTGACCCAGCCCGGCCTGACGGCCGAGCAGTACGCGCAACAGGTCCTGGCGGGTTACGGCGCGGCCGGACCGGAGGTCCTCGCCCGCTACCCGGTCGCCGCGCACGGATCCCCGTACCTGGCGCTGTCGGCGGTCCTGACCGATTCGACGTTCGCCTGCGAAACCGCCCGGACGGCCCAGTCGTTCGCCCGGCAAGTGCCCACCTTCGCCTACGAGTTCGACGACCCCGACTCGCCCACTCTGGCGGGCGCGCAGGTCCCCGGACTGGACGAGTCGAACGCGCACAGTGCCGAGCTCGCCTACCTGCACGACTTCACCATGGGCGAGCGGACCCTGACCTCCGTCCAAGTCGCCCTGGCGACACGGATGAAGCGCTATTGGGGTGCCTTCGCCCGCCACGGTGTTCCCGCCGTCGCGGGGCAGACCCCCTGGCCGGCGACCGGACCGGGTGGCACCGTCCTGACGCTGGCACCCGCAGGGGACCGGCTCGACCCGGCGTTCGCTGCCGAGCACCAGTGCGGCTTCTGGCGCGACCAGCCCTCCCGGCCGCTCTGACGGGAGACGAGACCCGGTGGTCCGTACGGGGGTGATCCGCGCTCGCGTCAACGCGTGAGCGCCGGCCTCATCCCTTGGTGATCACCGATTGGGCGGCGGCCCGGGGGGTGCCGCCACGCCGCCGGATGCCCCGAGGACCACGGTCCCCACGGGCATCCGGCGGTTCCTTGCGTCCATGGCGCGGGTGCGGCGCGCGCAGCGGCGGGCGATCGCCGCGCGGAACGTGCCCCGCACGGTGCCAGCATGCCCGTTCGGGCAACGGAACCCAGGCGAAGCCGTTGCGCAGGCACGGAAGCAGGCACGGAAGGTGGGCAACGTGACCGCTCGAACGGTGGACGCGGAGGATCGGCCGGCACCCGCGGGGGACCGGCGCGCGGAGTCGCCCACACCCGGGGATCCCGCCGGGGCCGGGGCCGCGGAGGCGCCCGGCCACGCGGAGACGGCAGGGGCCGCGGAGCCTTCTCCGGCCGCTGCCTCGGCCCCCGATCCCGCACCCGCCCCCGATCCCGCCCCCGATCCCGCCCCCGATCCCGCCCCCGCCCCCGCGGAAGCCGCCCCGCCGGACCGGCGCCGCACGGATCCGGAGCTGCTCCTCGCGGCCTCGGTCCTGCTCGCGGACGCCGCCCTCACGGCGAAGCAGGCGGGCGCCGAGCTCTCGGGAGCGCTCAGCAGCCGACGGCTGGCGCTGGAGGCGCTGCGCCGCCCCGGCTGGGCCCTCGGTACGGCGGTGTCCTGCGCCCGGGCTCTGGCCGGCCCGTCGGGGCTCGGGTTCGGGTCCCACGGCGGACTCGTCGGGGAACTGGCCCGGTATGCCGGGATCGTGACGTACCGCCGGCCGGCCGCCGTGGCCCTGGCCGTGGACGCCTTCGCCCTGCGGATCGGCGCGATCGCCTCCGACCACCCCAACCTGGACGCGCCGCTGGCCAGGCGGCTGACCGACGCCGTGGTGGCCGGCAACCGGCTGGAGGCGCTGCGCGCCATGTACGCGCTCGTCGAGCTCCTCGGGCTCACCCGCGCCCTCACCACGGTGAGCCCCGTGATCATGGAGCTGCTCGCGCTGCTGAGCCTGCTCGACGAGAACCCCGTCAACGACGGCTTCTCCTGGGTGACGCTCGCCGGCGGGGTGCCGACCGCCGATCCGCTGTTCGGGCTGCCGAGCACCCTGCTGAAGTACCTCAACCCCGGTCCCGGCCGGGCCGAGCGGGCCGAGGCCGACTCCATCCTGGGCAAGGTGCTGGGCACTTCCGCCAACGACATCGTCAGCTACGTCACCGACATCGGCGCCCTCGGCAACCACGGACTGGTCCTGCTGCGCCGCGTCGAATGCACCGACGGCGCCGTCCGGTACGTCCTGCTGCTGCCCGGAACGAGCTTCGCCCTGCTGAGCAACAGCACCCCGCAGGACCTGGTGGGTGCGTTCGACGGACTGCTGCGCACCGATACGACCTACACCCGTGCCGCACGCAAGCTGCTGCTGCGCGCCGGGGTGCCGGCCGGGTCGGAGATCATGCTCGTCGGGCACAGCCTCGGCGGCCTGACGGCGATGAACCTCGCGGCCGACGTGGAGGTGTCCTCCCGCTACCAGGTGACGCACGTGATCACACTGGGCTCGCCCATCGACGGCAAACGGCCCGCCGACCACACCACCCGGGTCGTCAGCCTGGTGAACAAGCACGACGTGATCCCGATGCTCGACGGACGCGGCCCCGCCTCGCCCAACGGCATCCCCGACAGCTGGGTCGAGTTGGCATGGCTGGACGAGTCGTACGACTACCCCCTGTCGCACGCCCCTCAGGCCTACTCGGACACCCTGCGCGGCCCCATGGCGCATCACCGGGAGAAGGTCAACGCGCTGATCGGCGCCTACGACGGCCGCATCGTCGGCAACCAGCCCTACATGCTGCGCGACAAGTGACCCCGGGAGAGCCCGACATGACCCCTGCCCCTGAGACGATCCCGGCCCCCGTGCCCTCTGCCCCCGTGCCCCCGGCCCCCGAGACCGCCTGGGCCCTGGAGAACGCAGTGTTCAGTGCGGCCATGGTCGCCCGGCGGCTGCCGTGGACCGATGCCCCGGCCCGTGCGCTGGGCCTGGACGTGCTGACCCGTGAAGGGATCGCGCGGACCCTGCTCGAGCACCTGCGGCGCACCCGCTCCGGGCGCCCGGTCCGGCTGCGCACCCCCTTCGGGGAGTTCCTCGTACCGCTGACCCCCGAGGTATCCGAGTCCCTCCTCGTCCGGGCGGACGAGGAGGGGGTGTTGGAGCCCGCCACGGGGCTCACGGCCGGCGGGCACCGGTACGAACCGTCCCCGCACACCGAGCTGCCCTGGGAGGTCGCCGCACCCGACGGTGAACTCTCCGCCCTCGTGGCCCGGGACGTCGACGAGGCGGTCGCGGGCCGGCGCGGTGACGGCACCCTGGAGTGGCAGGGCTGGCACGAGGTGATGGCGCGGCTGGGCCGCCGCCTGGTGGCGGGCGAGGCGGCGGCCGAGGACACCCTGCTGAGCGCGATCGCGACCCGGGCCGAGGCGGCGGAGAGCCGCAGCGCCCGCGCCGAGGCGGCGGCCGCCCTCCGGCGCAGGACGGCCCGCTACCTGGAGAGCCCGGACCCCGCTTCCCTCGCCGGCCGCCTGGTCGCGGCCGGGACCTGTCCGGACACCACGGTGGCCGCGCTCGCCCACGCGCTCGCCCTGGTCTCCGAGGCCGCCTCCACCACGGTCCTCCAGGCCCTGGCCCTGCACACCCTGGAGCCGGCGGCCGCGGAGGAGGCCGTGGCCCGGGCGCTGCGTCACTACCCACCGGTGGCGGCCTCCGTCCACCGGGTCCGCGCGCCGTTCGTCTGGGAGGGCCTCGGGATCGGTGCGGGTACGGAGATCCTGTGCGCTCCGGGCTGGCTCTCGCCGCCGAAGGAGGCCGCAGGGCCGGGCATCTGGCCGTCGGCGCTGTGCGGAGCGCCCGGCGCGTGCGCGGCGACCCGGCTCGCGGTGCTCGTCGCCGAGGAGCTCGTCCGCGCGATCACCGCGGTCGCCCGGCCCTTCGTGGTCCACCCGAGGCTGACCGTCGGCCGGCTGCCGGGCACGCTCGACCCGCGCTCCCTGCTCGTGGCGCTCGCGGAACCCCCCGGCGGGCCGGGCGACGGGCGGGTGACCGTGGGCAGCCCGTCGGCCGTACCGGTACCGGTACGCGGCTACGCCCCCGCGGCGTACGGGGCCCTCGCGCGGGCCAGTGCGGAGCGGCTGGCGGCGCACGCGGAGAGCCTGGCGGCCTGCGCCGGGGCGGACGGCTGGGACCGGGACGAGGCGGGGGAGAAGTTCCGCATGATGCTGCTGGACCACGCGGGACGGTGCGCGCAGGCGGCCGACGGCGTGCGCAGGGCCGCCCACCGGCTGGCGGACTGAGACGTGAACCGGGCCGCATCCGGGCCGCATCCGAGGCGGCATGCGCGCGGGCGCCGGGCGGCCCCCGGCACGCCGGGGCTACCAGAAGGGCGTCGCCCGCCTGGCGCGCTCCCGGTCCACCAGGGACTGCACAGCATCCCGGGCCTCGGCGCACAGCCCGCGCGCCGCGGCCGACCGGGCGGCGAAGGACTCGGGCCGGGGCGGCGCGGGGATCGGCTCGCCCACGGTGACGAGCCACTTCGCGGGCAGCGGGAAGAGCGGGGTGAGCGGGAAGAAGGGGAGGTCCAACAGGCGCGCCAGGGACGGGATCTCGCCGAGCCTGGGGCAGGCCTCCTCGGCGCCGATGACGGCCACCGGAACCACGGGCGCCCCGGCCTGGACGGCGGTCACCGCGAACCCGGGGCTGAAGGGGCGCAGCCGGTAGCGGTCACGGAAGGACTTCTCCAGACCGGAAGTCCCCTCGGGAAAGACCCCCACGAGTTCCCCGGCCGCGAGATGTTCCAGTCCGAGCGTCGGATCGAGAGGAATGGCGCCCCCTTTCCGGGCGTACGAACGAATGACCGGAAAGCGGAAGACGGGGGAAGCGGACGGCACGCGCACAGGGCGGTCCAGATGGCGGGTGAGTGCCTTGACGAGGACGAATGCGTCGAGCCCCCAGGCTCCCGAATGGTTGGCCACGATCAGGGCGGGTCCTTCCGCCGGAATGTTTTCCCACCCCGTGATGTCGAGCCGGAAATAATCGTCCATCAGCCAGTCGAGCAGCCGGTCGCAGGCTTCCTCACCCACCTCTTCGAGCCGCTCCCGCGCGTACCGGAGTTCCGCGCTTCCCGTCGCGATCACATCGTTCACGCTTTCCGACACGAGTATTCTCCTTCACCCCTCGGCCATCTGCGTCACCCTGGCGCAACGGGCCGCGATACCGCAAATGAGAGATTCCATGACCACGTCCGCACCCGAATCCACGATCGATCTGATCGGTGCGATCCTCATTGAAATGTTCGAATTTCCGGCCGAGGAGATCCAAGGCGGCACCCTGATGCGGGACATGCTCACCGACTCGCTCATGGTGGTGGAGATGGCGATCGTCCTTCACGAGAGGCTGGGCATCAAGGTGGACGAGGAAGAGCTGCGCGCCCTCACCCTCGCCGAGTTCGCCGAAGTCCTCGACGCGCGCATCACCGCTCGCTGAGGGACGCCCCCGCCGGCCGGCCGGCGGGGGCGTCCCGGCGCACGACCCTGGCCGCGTGCGTCGAGCGGGAGCATCCGGGGCACGCCTGGCCGGCGGACCTCCGGCCGGGCGGCGCCCGACCGGCCGGAGGCCTTCCCGACGGCTCCGACGCGTCCGACGGCTCCGACGGGTTCGCCGCGGCCGACGGGTTCGCCGCAGCCGACGGGACCGTCCGGCCCTAGCGTGCGCCCGCCGCAGCGTGGGCCGGTGCGGCGGAGGGCGCGGCCACCGCCGCCGACGTGGCGTGCACGGTGTCGAGCTGGGCCTCCATGTCGTCGAGCGCGCTGCGCACCGCCGCGATCCGCAGCAGGAGCTCGTCCGCCGCGTCGGGCGGCGACTGCGTCGCCAGGAGCGCGGCCCGCTTCTCCTCCTTCTCGGCCTCGTCCTCCATCTCCCGCGCCTCCTCGAGGGCGTTGAGGACCACGCCGATCAGGACGTTGACCAGGACGAAGGAGGCGAAGAGCACGTAGGAGGCGTAGAAGAGGATGCTCAGCGGAGAGATGGCCAGCCCGGCGTGGACGGCGTCCCCGAGCCCCTCGAGCGTCATCAGCAGGAACAGGGTCAGCCCGGCCCGGCCGATGGACCCGTAGTGCTGCGGGTCGTGCTCGGCGAAGCAGATCCAGCCGATCATCGCGTACACGTAGACGATCAGCGCGCCCACGAACAGGAAGCTGACCGTACCGGGCAGGCTGCGGCCCACCGCGACCAGCAGGACGCGCAGCTGGGGCATGAACCGGGCGGTCCGCAGGACCCGCGCCAGCCGCAGCAGCCGCAGCAGCGTGGTGTTCTCCCGGAGGAACGGGATGAAGGCCGAGGAGACGACCAGCAAGTCGAAGATGTTCCAGGGGTCTCGGAAGAAAGCTTTCGGCCGGTCGGCGTGCGCGCCCAGGCGGATCAGCATCTCCAAGGTGAAGGCGATCACGCAGAAGCGCTCGGTCGCCGAAAGGAGGCCGCTGTACTCGGCGGACAGGCCGCTGTACGTCTCGGCCCCCATGAGTGCGGCGTTGAAGAGGATCACCGCGAAAACGGTGAGCGAGAACGCGGGCGCCTCGCACACGTCACGGCAAGGTGCGGCAAGCCTTCCACGCCAGGTGTCCACCGCGGTCGGGTCGGTCATCGTGCTCCCTCGTACGGGCCACCGGCCGCCCCCGGACCGCACGCGCCGGCTGCGCCGCGACGGAAGACGAGGCAGCCGAGGCGATGTTCATGTTCCGGGTCGTGTAACGCCGTACGGGGGAAATCGAGACGCCCTGGAGTGCTACATCGCCCGATCGGGGAAGCGCCCCGCCCCGCGAGGGCCGGGGCGCGGTGTGCAGGATGGGCCCATGACGACGAGTGACGGTGGGACCGGACAGGCATGGGCCGCGTTGGGCGGCCCCGAGGAGCTGGCGGAGCGGGTCGGCTACCGGGGGCCCGGCGGGCTGGGGGACGGGCCCCTGCCCGTACGGGAACTCGCGCGGGCCACGGTGGGCGTGTGCGCGCTGGCAGCCGCCGAGCTGGCCGCCGTACGGGCCGGGGGGAACGCGGACGACGTGGCTCCGCTGCAGGTCGACGAAGGGGCCGTGGCCACGGCGTTCGTCAGCGAGCGCCACCTGCTCGTGGACGGCCGGGCGCCCGTCACCTTCGCGCCGCTGTCCGGCTTCTGGCGGGCCGCCGACGGATGGGTGCGGACGCACGCCAACTATCCGCACCACGAGACCGCGCTGGTACGCGTCCTGGCTGCCGGGACCCGGGAGGGCGTGGCCGGGGCGATCGCCCGGCGCCGGGCCGTGGACGTCCAGGAGGAGGTCTACGCGGCGGGCGGGCTGGCGGTGGCCGTGCTGACCGACGGGTACGGCGCACCGCAACCCCTCGTGGAACGCACGGAGTCGGGTGTGCGCGGGCGGCCCCTCGGGGCGGTCGCCGCGGGCACCGGACTGCCGCTGGCCGGGGTCCGGGTGCTCGACCTGACCCGGGTCATCGCGGGACCGGTGGCCACCAGGACGCTCGGACTGCTCGGCGCGGACGTCCTGCGGATCGATTCCCCGGGGCTCCCGGAGTCGGACGACGCGTACGCGGACACCGGATTCGGGAAGCGCTCCGCGCTCCTCGACCTGGGGGAGGCGGGGGACCGGGCGGTGTTCGACGGGCTGCTCGCCGGAGCGGACGTGGTGGTCACGGGATATCGGCCGGGAGCACTGGAGCGGTACGGCCTGGGCGCGGAGGAACTGCTGGCGCGGCGGCCGGGCCTGGTGGTGGCCGAGCTGTGCGCGTGGGGCCCGCGGGGCCCCTGGGCGGGGCGCAGGGGCTTCGACTCGCTCGTACAGGCGGGGTACGGGATCTCCGCGGCCTGCGGGGACGAGCGCGCCCCCGGGGTGCTGCCGGCGCAGGCACTGGACCACGGGACGGGGTACCTGGCGGCCGCCGGGGTGCTACGGGCCCTCGCGGAGGGCGGCGGGCAGGCCCTGCGGTTCTCCCTGGCGGGGACGGCGTCGTGGCTGGTCCGCGAGGTCCCGCGGACCGGCGCCGCCGAACCGGGGTACGCCCCGGAACCGTGGCTGCGCGAGAGCGCATCGGGATACGGGCCGCTGCGGTACGCGGCTTCGCCGCTCGGGGGCCGGGCGTGGGACCGGGGCCCTTCCCGGTGGGGGACGGACCGGGCCGCCTGGCTCTGACCCGGGGCGACGGGGGCCGGGGCACGCACCGAGGCGGGGCCCCGGCCAGGGTGTCGGCCGGGGCCCCGCGGGAAGGTGCCGACCGCCTCCGGGGTGTGGAGGGGGCGGCATGGAGCGGATCGGGTGCGGGCGGAAGCGGGCGGAACGCGTGAGGTGGCTGGTCGGGCCGCCTCACGTGCTCCGGAGCCGGCCTAGAAGTAGACGTTCCAGGTGACGTTGACCGAGGAGGACTTGCCCGCGGCGTCGGTCACGGTGAGGGTGCTGCCGCCGAAGCCCCAGGTGGTGGGGGAGCCGGTGATGACACCCGTGGCGGCGTTGATGCTCAGGCCGGCGGGCAGGCCGGTGGCCTTGAAGGCGTAGGGCGCGGTGCCGCCGGTGGCCTTGAGGGAGAGGCTGACGGGCTTGCCGATGTAGACGGTCTGGTTGCCCGGGTTCGTCAGGACGGGACTGGTGCCGGTGACGGTGCTGACGGTCCAGGAGAACGCGGCGGACGCGGTCTTGCCCGCGTTGTCGGTGGCCGTGACGGTCACGTTGGAGGTTCCGGCCGTGGTGGCGGTGCCCGTGATGGTGCCGGTCGTGGAGCCGATGCTCAGGCCGGCGGGCAGGCCCGTCGCGGACCAGGAGTAGGGCGCGGTGCCGCCCGCGGCCTTGACGGTCAGGTTGGCCGCGGCGCCGACGGCGGAGCTCTGGCTGCCGGGGTTGGTCACGGACAGGGCCGTACCCGCGGTCGTGATCGTCCACGAGAAGGAGGTGGAGCCGGTCTTGCCGGCGTTGTCGGTCGCGGTGACGGTCACGTTGGAGGTTCCGGCCGTGGTGGGGGTGCCCGTGATGGTGCCGGTGGAGGAGTCGATGGCCAGCCCGGCGGGCAGGCCCGTCGCGGACCAGGCGTAGGGGGCCGTGCCGCCCTCGGCGCTGTTGCGCAGCTCGGGTATCCGGGCGCCGATGACGCCGTTCTGCGCCGAGACGGCGGCGACGGTGACGTTGCCGGGCTGCGGGGTGGAGGTGACCAGGGCGACCTTGAAGTAGGTCAGGGCCTCGATCACGGGCTGGAAGATCGTGTACTTGTCACCACCGCTCGTGGAGCAGATGGCCGAGCCGCCGCCGGAGTGCAGGCCCACGGCCTTGCCGCCGGTCGCCGTGACGTACGCACCGCCCGAGTCGCCGCCCGCCGAGCAGGCGCTGGAGAAGGACAGGCCGCCGATCTTGACGTTGCCGTAGTCCACCTCCTGGTTGACCTTCGTCACTTCGCCGCACCGCAGCTGGGTGGTCTGACCGGAACGGCAGATCGCGGTGCCGACGACGGCTTCGGCCGACCCGGTGAGGGTGAAGTCGGGCTGGGTCCCGTAGCCCGCGACCTTGGGCGCGAGGTTCCATCCGGGCTGGTCCACGTCGACGAGACCGAAGTCGCCCACCGGCCCGTTCACGCTGTTGTTGCCGCCCTTGTTGGACGTACCCAGACGGCTGCCGTCCTTGCCGTAGGCCGCCTGGTTGGCGTCGTTGGTGCAGTGGCCGGCCGTCACGAACGTCTTGCTGCCGTCGCTGGTGCGGGTGGTGGAGAAGCCGATGGAGCACGGGCTCTCGGAGCCCGGCACCCACTTCTCGCCGCCGACCACGTCACCGCCCTGCTGCCGCGGGCTGCCGGTGGTCTCGGTGACGTGGACGATGCCGCCCAGGGCTCCGAGGCGGGCCACGAAGGCGTCGGTGGACGCGTTGTGCGCCGTCCGGTCGACCATGACGTCGATCCGGTTGTTCCGGACGTCGGGACCCCACGACACCACACCCGCGATCCCGGACCCGACGTCGCGCGTCACGATGCGGGCGGTGGCGGCCAGTTCGGCCGCGCCGTACCGGGCCTGCCGGGCGACGGCGCCCGCGTCCCGTACCACCGCGGCGTCCGCGGCGTTGGTGACGGCGGCGTTCAGACGTCCCGTGGAGGAGTCGAACCACAGGCCCGCCACCCGGTCGCCGACCCGGCCCCGGATGAGGGTGGCGGCCTTGCCGGCCGCCGTTTCGTCGGCGATCCGGTCGCGGGCCTGTCCGGGGGTGAGGTGGAGATCGCGCTGCATGGCCTCGAAGACCTGCGGTGACACGGACGGCCCGGGCCGGGCGGCCGGAGTGGCCTGGGCGGGCAGGGCGCCGAGGCCGCCGAGGGCGACGACGGCCGTGACCGAGGCGGCCGCAACGGAGGCCCACGTAGACCTGGTTGGCAGATTTCGCACGGAAATCCCTTCATGGGGGGCGAACCGGAGGGGTAGGCCGGTACGGATGAACGTCCCGTGGGGGAGCACGGGACCCTTCACGTCCCCGGAGTGCGGAGGTCGGGGAGCCGCGCCTTCGCCCTCCGGGATGGCCAACAGAGTGATCCCGGGCCGGTGCCGCGAGCATCGGAGGAATCCCTTGCTGCCGGGGCGGCCGGCCGTCGGCCACGGGCCGGTCCGGCCCGCCGTGCCGGATCCCAACCTGGCTGGTACCGGGCCGCGTTGGTCCTCCCGGGCCAGCGGGCCCGGGGCTCACGCGCGCGGCGGCCCGCGCCGCGCGCGTAGGGCGCCCCCGGCCCCGACGCGCCGGGCCCGGGGCGCGGCACGGCGGGCCGTCCGGACCGCGCCCCGCTCCTCCCGTGGAGGGTGCGGTGCTCCGGGTCTGCCACCCCGCACCCGGAGCGCGGACGGCCCGCCGTCGCACCACCATCGCCGGGAGCCGGACCCCTTGGCATCAGGGGAAACCCTTGATCCCCCGGCCCGGCGGCACTCGGCGTTGTCACGGGAACCGACGCCGCCTACGGTGCCTCCTCGTGACGCCGGACACTTACTTGGCCAGCCCCGCCAGCCCCGCCAGCCCCGCCAGCCCCGCCAGCCCCGCCAGCCCCGCCAGCCCCGCCAGCCCCGCCAGCCCCGCCAGCCCCGCCAGCCCCGCCAGCCCCGCGCCGATCACCGGGGGGAGGCACGGGGCCTCGGGCGCGGCCGCACGAGCGGCCGCGGTGCTGGAGCGCGAGGGGCGGGTGGCGCTCGCGGGCCCCTGGGGCGCGGGCAAGACCACCGCGCTGGAGGAGGTGCTGCGCACCCTGGCCTCCGGCTCCGGCTCCGGCTCCGGCTCCGGCTCCGGCACCGTCACCGGCAGCGGCAGCGGCACCGGTCGTACGGTGCTGCGCGTCACGACCGTCGAAGAGGACCGCGACCACGTCTTCGGCGCGCTCGCCCAGATGCTGTCCCACTGCGGTACGGCCCAGCTCGCGGTGCTCTCCGGCCGGCAGAACGAGGTGGTCGACCGGATCCTGCACCGGGGAGCCGACGAACCGCTCGCCGACTCCGAGCAGTTGCCCGCCCGCCTCGCGGTGACCGCGCTGCTCGCGTCGGGCCGCTGGACCCTGGCCGTGGACGGGGCTCAATGGCTGGACCCGGCCAGCGCCGACGTCCTCGGCTACGCCCTGCGCACCCTCGCCGCACCCGGGCTCACCGCGCTCGTCACCGAACGCGTCCACGGCCGCGCGCAGGCCGCCGCCCGGCTGCTCGGCGGGCATCCCGTCCAGGTCGACGTGGACCCGCTCGACGCGGAGGGGACGGCCGCCCTGCTCGACGCGCACGGCCTGCCCACCCGCTGGGCGGGCCCCCTGCAGAGCCACTGCGGCGGCCACCCCCTGCTGACCTCCGTGTCCTGTACGGCACTTGCGCGGCTGCCCGCGTCCCAGCGCCACCGGCCCGGCATGGCCGAGCAGACGGTCGACGCGGCCGGAGCCTGGCTGCACGCCACGCTCGGCGAACCCGCCCGGCACACCCTGATGCTCGCCGCCCTGACGAGCCGGCCCTCGCTGCCGCTCCTCCTGCGGGCGGGCCGCTCCGACGCCGAGGAACACCTGGCCCAGGCCCAGGCCGCCGGGGTACTGAGCGTGGGCCCGGCGAGCGCCGTCCACTTCACCGCGGCGGCCCTGGCCCGGGCCGCCGCCCGCTCCGGGGCCAGGCCCCTGCGCGCGGCCGCCCACCTGACGCTCGCACGGGCCGTCGGAGACCCCGTCCACGAGGTGCGCCACCGGGCCCTGGCCGCGGACCTGCCCGACCAGGGACTGGCCGAGGACACCGAGACCGCCGCGGCCACCGCCCGCGAGGCGGGCGAACGGGCCCTGGCCGCCGAGCTGTTCCTGCTGGCCGCCGAGATCACACCGCCGGCCCGCTCCGCCCTGCGCATCCGCAGGCTCTCGTACGCGGCCCAGGAGGCCGCCTGCGCCGGCTCCGTCGACATCGCCCGGCAGGCGGCGGACGCGCTGATCGCCGGCAGGGCCGAGCCCACCGACCAGGTCACCGCGCTGCTCGCCGTCGTCGACGCCCACGGCCAGGCCGTCTCCGATCTGGAGCCGCTGCTCGCGCGCTGCCGGGAACTGGGGGCGGGACACCCCGACCTGCTCGCCGCCGTCGAGCTCCGCGCGGCCATCGCCGCCAACGTCGCCCACGCCGCCCCCGAGCGGGCCCTGCGCGCGGCGGGCCGGGCCGCCGAACTCGCCGCGGCCGGCGGCCACCGCCCCCTGCAGGCGGCCGCCCTGACCATGCGGGCCCGGATGGAACGCGTCCTCGGCACCGCCGACGCGCCGGGGACCCTCGCGGAGGCCCTCGCCCTGGGGATACCGGCCCAGCACTCCGGCATCCGCAACAGCGCCCAGTACCTCGCCGCCCGGCACGCCGTCTTCGACGACCGGCTGGCCGAGGCGCGCGAACGGCTCGTGGAACTCCTCGCGCTCGCCGAGCACGAGGGCGACGCCGAGGACCTGGTGGACATCTGGCGCAGCCTCGCCGAGGTCGACACCAGGCTCGGGTCGTGCGCCCCGGCGCTCGCGTGGGCCGATCAGGCCGTACGGCTGTCCACCGCGGCGGGGCTGTCCATGGGCCCCGCCTGGTACACCGCGGCGCTGACGCAGAGCGCCGCCGGATCCTTCGCGGCCGCCCTGCGCACCGCCTCCTGCGGGGCCCGCGCCTCGCAGGAGGAGGGGGACGGACTGTACGTGTCGCGCAACCTGTGGGTCCTGGGCGCCGTCCAGCTGCACACCGGGGACGTCGCCGACGCCGTGGCTTCCCTCACGGCCGTCGCAGAGGCCGAGCGGCACGTCCCGTCGGCCGACCCCGGCATGTTCCGCTGGCAGCCGGACGCCGTGGAGGCCTTCACCTGCGCGGGCCGGCTCGACCTGGCCAGGGCCCTGCTGGAGGGTGCGCGGCCCGCCCCGGGCCGGGCCGGAGCGGACTCGGGCCCGGGGGCGGCGCTGGAGCGCGCCCGGGGGATCCTGCTGGCCCGCGATGGAGCCGTGGAGGAGGCGAGCGGCCTGCTCCACCGCACGGCGGCCGCCTTCGAACGGCTGGGTCTGCCCCTGGAGCAGGCCCGTACGCTCCTCGCCCTGGGCCGGGTCGAGCGGGCCCGCAGGCGACAGGCGGCCGCCCGTGCGGCCTGGGAGGCGGCCCGGGCCGTCTTCGACGAGACCGGCGCCCGCCCCTGGCAGGAGCTCACCCAGGAGCTCCTCGACCGGGCGGGCGGGTCGGCTCCGGCCGCGGGGCCCGCCCCGGGCGCGGGGAGGCTGACCGAGTCCGAGTCGCGCCTGGCGGACCTCATCTGCCAGGGGGCCACCAACCAGCAGGCGGCCCAGCACATGTTCATCTCGGTCAAGACCGTCGAGGGCATGCTGAGCCGCGTCTACCGCAAGCTCGGCGTCCGCTCGCGCACCCAGCTCGCGGCGGCCCGCGCCGCCGCGGCCCCGGGGCGGGACGGACGAACGCCCCCCGGGTGACCTGGGGTCACTCGGGGGGCGTTCGGTACGTCCGGTCCTACGGGGCCCTGCGGAATCAGGCCGCCGGAGCCGGGTAGGTCGGGTACTCGACGCCGGACACGTGCTGGACCACGCGGATGACCTGGCAGGAGTAGCCGAACTCGTTGTCGTACCACAGGTAGAGGATGGCGTTGTCGCCGTCCACCTTGGTGGCGCCCGCGTCGACGATCGAGGAGTGGCGCGAACCGACGAAGTCCATGGAGACCGCGTCGGGAGCCGTGGTGAAGTCGATCTGGCGCTTGAGCGGCGAGTGCAGCGAGACGTCGCGGAGGTAGTCGAGGACCTCTTCGCGGGTGGTCTCACGGCCCAGGCGCAGGCTCAGGATGGCGATCGAGACGTCCGGGACGGGGACGCGGATCGAGCTGCCGGTGATCGGCGCCTTGAGGTCCGGCAGCGCCTTGGCGACGGCGGAGGCGGCGCCGGTCTCGGTGATGACCATGTTCAGCGGCGCGGAGCGGCCGCGACGGTCGGCCTTGTGGTAGTTGTCCAGCAGGTTCTGGTCGTTCGTGAACGAGTGGACGGTCTCCACGTGACCGCGCAGGACACCGTACTCGTCGTCCATGGCCTTGAGCGGCGGGACGATCGCGTTGGTGGTGCAGGAGGCGCAGGACAGGATCTGCTCGTCCGGCTTGATCGTGTCGTGGTTGACACCGTGCACGATGTTCGGGACGTCGCCCTTGCCGGGAGCCGTCAGGACGACCTTGTCGATACCGGGGCGCAGGTGCTTGGACAGACCCTCGCGGTCGCGCCACTTTCCGGTGTTGTCGATCAGGATGGCGTCCTTGATGCCGTACGCCGTGTAGTCGACCTCGGACGGGTCGTTGGCGTAGATCACCTTGATCTCGTTGCCGTTGGCGACGATCGTGCTGGTCGCCTCGTCCACGGTGATCGTGCCCTGGAACTGGCCGTGGATCGAGTCGCGGCGCAGCAGCGAGGCGCGCTTGACGAGGTCCGCCTCACCGCCGCCGCGGACGACGATGGCACGCAGGCGCAGGCCGTTGCCGGAGCCGGCCTTCTCGATCAGCAGGCGGGCGACGAGGCGGCCGATGCGGCCGAAGCCGTAGAGGACCACGTCGCGGCCGTCGCCGCGCTCGATCTTGTTGGCACCCGTGGCACCGGCGACGGCGAGGGCGGTGAACTCCTCCACCGAGAGGCCGCGCTCGTCGGTCGCGTACGTCGCGGCGAGCATGCCGAGGTCGATCTGCGACGGACCGAGGTCGAGCGTGGTGAGCGCCTGGAGGAACGGCAGGGTCTCGGTGACCGAGAGCTCCTCACCGTCGATCTGGCGGGCGAAGCGGTGGGTCTTGAGAATGCTGACCACGGACTTGTTCACCAGGGAGCGGCTGTGGAGCAGGATCGTGACGTCCCGCTCGCGGTGCAGCTTCCCGATGATCGGGATCATCGACTCCGCGATCTCCTCGCGGTTCTTCCAGTTGGTGAACGAGTCGTCTTTGACAGTCACAGATCATTATCTTTCGAGCTAGGCGGCGCTCATATGCTAACCCGTGCCCGATTCGGGACTTCAGCCACCCCCTGAGCAGCCCGTCAGCCCTCGGCCCGCTGGGTGACGGGGGCGTTGCTCTCGTCGCCCAGGAACTCGTACCAGCGGCGCTGGAGGCACAGGTAACGGGTGTCCGCCTCGGCGAGCGCGAGGAAGGAATCCACCGTGTCGGCCAGCCGTTCGCGCAGGCCCGGATCGGTCAGCTCGCCGTCCTCGCCGAAGGCCGAGTGCGCCGCGGCGAGGCTGAACATGTCCGGGTACACCCGGGCCCCCAGGTGTTCGAGCGGGACCCGCAGCGCCCAGAGCCCGCGGTTCCCGCCGACCATCGACGGGGAGGCCGACACCAGCAGGGTCTGCTTGTCCTTGAAGGGCTGCGGCCGGAACCGGGAGACCCAGTCGACGGCGTTCTTCACGACGCCGGGCACGGAGGCGTTGTACTCGGGCGAGGCGATCACCAGGGCCTGCGCCGCGAGCAGCCGCTCGCGCAGGGCGGCCGATCCGGCGGGCTGGCCGTCCGCCTGCTCGGCGTCGCCGTCGTAGGTCGGCATCACGAAGTCCCCGATCCGGGCGAGGTCCGCGACGGCGCCCGAGCGCTCGACCTGACCGGCGACGAGCGCGGCCAGCCGGGCGTTCACAGAGCCCTCGCGGGAGGATCCCGCGAGGACGAGGACCCGTAGCGGGTCGGGTGCGGTGGTGACGTTCAGGGGATCCGGGGCGGCCGGATCCGTCGGGAACTTCGGGCTCTGGGGCTGGTTCGCATCGGTCACGTGCGGGACCGTACGGGACCCGCCGCGGGTCCCCGCAGCGCGGCGCACGGGCTGTCACCCGGACGGGGTCAGTTGGCGCTCCAGCCGCCGTCCAGGGGGAGCGAGGTGCCCGTCACGTATCCGGTGTGCGGACCGCACAGCCACAGGGCGGCCGCCGCGACCTCCTCGGGCTCGATGAGCCGCTTGATCGGCGACCGGGTCAGCAGCACCTCGGAGAGGACGTCCGCGGCGGGGATGCCGTGCGCGGCGGCCTGGTCCAGGATCTGCCCCTCGACCAGGGGAGTGCGGACGTAGCCGGGGCTGATGCAGTTGCTGGTCACCCCGTACGGGGCCCCCTCGATCGCGGTGACCTTGCTCAGCCCCTCCAGCCCGTGCTTGGCCGCCACGTAGGCCGATTTGTACGCGCTGGCGCGCAGCCCGTGCACGCTGGAGATGTTGACCACCCGGCCCCAGCGGGCGGCGTACATGTGCGGCAGCACGTGGCGCAGCAGCAGGAAGGGCGCGGTGACCATCACCTGCTGGATCAGGGCGAAGCGCTCGGGCGGGAACTCGGTGATCGGGGCGACGTGCTGGAGTCCGGCGCTGTTGACCAGGATGTCGACGGCTGCGGGCAGCTCCCCGATGGCGGCGGGATCGGCCAGGTCGACGACGTGGGCGTACCCGCCGACGAGGGTGGCGACGGCCCCGGCCGCCTTCGCGTCGACATCGGCCACGTGCACGACGGCCCCGGCGTCGGCCAGGGCCACCGCGCACGCCCGGCCGATGCCGCTGCCGCCGCCCGTGACCAGGGCGACGCGTCCTCGCGGACCGTTGGGGGAAGGAGGTTCGCTCGTCATGGCCCGAAGCCTAGGGAGGGCCTGGGGCCGGGCCCACGGTGCCGCACCCCATACTCGGAGCCGCCCGTATGGAGACGATCACCATGCGCCCCGCGGCGTGCGTGGCGGGGGCGGGGTTCCTCAGGAGTCGAGCGGGCAGCTGGTCAGCAGGGACGCCGGGGTGGCCGACGGGTCCCGGGGGACGGTGTGTCCGAGCGGAGGCCGCACACCGCGGCCGATCCAGTCCTCCAGCGCGGTGAAGGCGGCGCGATGGCAGGGTGTGAGCGGGCGCAGCCGGTCGGGGAAGACGTCGACGAGCGAGTCCACGTGGGTGCCGCCCTCGATGCGGTAGTAGCGCAGCAAATCCCCGCGGCCGGCCCGCCGGACCATGTCGGCGTACACGTCGGAGTCCCGGGAGATGGGGAGCAGGACGTCGAGGGTGCCGTGCAGGGTGATCAGCGGTTTGCCGATCCGGCCGGTGAGCGCGACCCGCCGGACGGCGCGCCGGACCTCCGCGGGCCGGTCGGCGTAGGCGTAGTCGGCGTCACAGGCCGGGGTGCCGGGCGCGCAGAAGGGGGTCCCGGCCTCCGTCGGACCGTCGAAGCCGGGATCGAACTCCTCGCGGTAGATCCGCTGGGTGAGGTCCCAGTAGGAGCCGTGGTGGAAGGGCCACAGGAACTCCGAGCCGGCCGGGAAACCGGCGGCGAGCATCGCCTCGTGCGCCTGCCCGGCGCCCGGGCCGCCGGCCGCGTAGGTGGGGTAGGCGGTCAGTGCCGGGGGCAGGAAGGTGAGCAGGTTGGGGCCGTCGGTCCGCCACAGGGTGCCCTCCCAGTCCACCCCGCCGTCGTACAGCTCCGGATGGTTCTCCAGCTGCCAGCGCACCAGGTAGCCCCCGTTGGACATGCCGGTGGCGAGGGTGCGGGAGGGGGCCCGGTGGTAGCGCTGGGCGACGACCGCGCGGGCGGCCCGGGTGAGCTCGGTGACGCGGGTGTTCCACTCGGCGACGGCATCGCCGGGTGCCTGCCCGTCCCGGTGGAAGGCGACCCCGGTGTTGCCCTTGTCGGTGGCGGCGAAGGCGTAGCCGCGCGAGAGCACCCAGTCGCCGATGGCCCGGTCGTTGGCGTACTGCTCGCGCACGCCCGGGGAGCCGGCGACGACGAGACCGCCGTTCCATCGGTCGGGCAGCCGGATGACGAACTGCGCGTCGTGGTTCCAGCCGTGGTTGGTGTTGGGGAGGGCGGCCGGGGCGGCCGTGTCGGGGAAGTAGCCGTCGATCTGGATGCCCGGCACACCCGTGGGGACGGTCAGGTCCCTCGGGGTGAGACCGGCCCAGTCGGCCGGATCGGTGTGCCCGGATGCCACGGTGCCGGCGGTCGTCAACTCCTCCAGGCAAGCGGCCTGTTGGTGTTCGGCCCCCGGTACGCGGAGGTGGGCGCGGCGGGCACAGTGCGCGTCGGCCCCGCCGGCGGCGGCCGGGGGAGCGGGGAGCGCCGGCAGGACCGAGGCCAGGAGGGCGACGGCCGCGGCGGCGGTGGCGGTGACGGAACGGATGGCCGGTGGCATGGGGGAGGCTCCAGAGGGCGCGTCGGGACGGGGCGGGGAGGACGGCCGGCCGGGTGGCCGGCCGTCAGGGCGGTTCAGGGGCAGCCCGCGTCGGCGATGACGAAGTAGCCGGCGGGAGCCTCCTTCAGCGTGTGCGTGACGTAGAGGTTGTAGAGGCCGAGGTTCTGCCCCGAGCCCTTGGCGTAGGCGTAGCTCCCGTTGGTCGTGGCCCGACCGGCCTGTACCTGCTGGTAGTTGTTCGCCTTCCAGCACGCGGCGGGCGCTCCGGTCGTGCTCGCCGTGAGCGGCGCCGAGCGGGCCCCGGCCGCTCCCGCGCCGTCGCGGGCCGCCACGGTCCAGGTGTGACCCGTCCCCGGGGCGAGGCCGCTGTCGGTGTAAGGGGGCCCCGCCGGAGTGGCGACCTGGATCCCGTCCCGGTGGACGGCGTAGTCGGTGGCGCCCGGCACGCGGTCCCAGGTGAGGGTGACGCTGGTGTCCCCGACGGCGGAGGCGGCCAGGCCGGAGGGCGCGGGCAGGGTGCCGGGACCGGGGCCGGGGTCGGTTCCGGAGCCGTCCAGACCGAAGAACTTCGAGATCCAGTGGGCGGAGCAGATCGAGGCGAGGAAGTACGCCGCCCCGGTGTGCCCGCACTGCCCGGGACCGGAGCCCGGATCGACCGGGGTGCCGTGCCCGATGCCCGGGACCCGGTCCACCTCGACGGCCACCGTGCCGTCGGCGGCCCGGTACTCCTCCTGGCGGGTCGAGTCGGGCCCGATGAGGGAGGTGCGGGCGGGGGTCTGCGCGAGCCCGTGCAACGCCGTCCACTGGTCGCGCAGTTCATCGGCGTTGCGGGGGACGACGGTGGTGTCCGCGTCGCCCTGCCAGATCGCCACGCGTGGCCAGGGGCCGGACCACGTGGGATGGGCGTCCCGGACCAACTGCGCCCACGCCGCTGGGGACTTGTCCACCCCGGGACTCATGCACGTGTACGGGCTGCTCCCCTTCGCACAGTCGTACGGCAGCCCGGCGATCACCGCCCCGGCCGCGAACACGTCCGGGTAGGCCGCGAGCATCACGGCGGTCATGGCGCCGCCGGCCGACAGGCCGGTGACGAAGGTGCGGGCGGGGTCGGCGGAGTAGGCGGAGACGGCGTGAGCGGCCATCTGTCGGACGGACGCGGCCTCGCCCTGACCGCGCCGGTTGTCCGCGGGCTGGAACCAGTTGAAGCACTTGTTGGGGTTGTTCGCGGAGCTCGTCTCCGCGAAGACCACCAAGAACCCCTCGCGGTCGGCGAGTTCGGGCAGACCGGAGTTGTCGGCATAGGTCTGGGCGTTCTGCGTGCAGCCGTGCAGGGCGATCACCACCGGCGGGTCGGCCGGGAGGGAGACCGGGCGGTACACGTACATGGCGAGCTGTCCCGGATTGGCCCCGAACCCGGTGACCCGCTGGAGCGCGACGGCCGCGCGGGCGGGGGAGGCGGACCCGGCCACGACTCCCCCCACGGCCAGCAGCGCCAGCGCGAGCACCCGCGCGAGGGCTCGGCGCGTCCGCCCGTACGTCTGTCGTCGTCCGGTGGACCGGGATTCGGACGGTCTGCTGCGCAAGGACATGGCGGCTCCCTGAGGTGACGGGCAGGGCGGAGCCCCGTCACACGGGGCGGCCTGCGGTGCCCGCCACCGTAGGACCGGCTCCGTCCGCTCCGGCATGGCGCGGAGCGCCATACTCGGCCCCCGGTTGCGGGGCCCGCGAGGGTTGCGGACGGCTCCCGTCCGCTGCTAACGGCCTGATCTGCTGGGGCACATGAGCATCGGGGAACTCCTCGCACGCGCACGGCGGCTGGCAGCACACGAACGCCGGTGGATGGCGAGCCTGGGCCTGTGGGCGACCCGGCGCGTGCACGGCATCGGGGACGGAGGCGTCGCCGTCGGGTACTCCCGGGCCCAGGCGCCGACGGCGTACGGGCTGGTCTTCGTGTTCGCGATCGAGACGGTCGGCGTGTCCTTCATGCTCGCCGACCATCCGGTCGCCCACCTGGTCATGCTGCTCCTCGACCTCTATACGGTGTTCCTGGTCCTGGGGCTGCACGCCGCGGCCGTCACCCGCCCCCACGTGGTGCGGCCGGACGAGCTGCGGGTCCGGTACGGGGCACGGCTGGATCTGCGGATCCCCCTGGACCGGATCGGATCCGCCCGTCACGACCTCCGCTTCCCGGACGCGAACACGTCCGAGGACGAGGTGCTGGACGTGGCCGTCGCCTCACAGACCTCGATCACCGTCACGCTGACCGAACCGGTCACCGCCGTGACCCTGTGGGGGCGGCGCAGGAAGGTCCGTACGGTCCGCTTCCACGCCGACGACCCCCGGACCGCCGTCGCGGCGATCAATGGGCTGTTGCCGGCCGACCGATGACGGCCCCCGCCGCCGCCGTACTCGTCGCCGCCACCACCAGCTCCGCGTCCGTCGCGGTGCGGACCTCGTCCAGGGAGACCCCGGGCGCCAGTTCGCGGAGCAGGAAGCCTTCCGGGGTGACGTCGAGGACCGCGAGGTCGGTGATCACCCGGTGGACGACACCCCGCCCGGTCAGCGGCAGCGAGCACCGCTCCACGAGCTTCGGCGTGCCGTCCCTGGCGGTGTGCTCCATCAGTACGATCACGCGGCGCGCACCGTGCACCAGGTCCATCGCGCCGCCCATCCCCTTGACCATCTTCCCCGGGATCATCCAGTTGGCCAGGTCGCCCGAGGCCGACACCTGCATGGCGCCCAGCACGGCCGCGTCCACGTGCCCGCCGCGGATCATGCCGAAGGACAGCGCGGAGTCGAAGAACGAAGCCCCCGGCCGGACCGTGACCGTCTCCTTGCCCGCGTTGATCAGGTCCGGGTCCACCTCGTCGGGGAGCGGGTACGGGCCCACGCCGAGGACGCCGTTCTCCGACTGGAGCACCACCTCGACCCCCGGCGGAACGTGGCCGGGGACGAGGGTGGGCAGCCCGATGCCCAGGTTCACGTACGTACCGTCCGTCAGCTCGCGGGCGGCGCGGGCCGCCATCTGCTCGCGCGTCAGAGCCATGTCACATTCCGCCTTGCTGTTCGGGGACGAGGGCCGTCCGGACCGTGCGGCGCTCGATGTGCCGCTCCGCCGCCGGATCACCGGGACGCACGCGGACCACCCGCTGGACGAAGATGCCCGGTAGGTGGACGGCGTCCGGATCCAGCTCTCCCGGCTCCACCAGTTCCTCCACCTCGGCGATCGTGATGCGCCCCGCCATCGCGGCGAGGGGATTGAAATTGCGCGCCGAGGAATGGAAGACGAGATTGCCGTGCCGGTCCCCGACCGCCGCCCGCACCAGGGCGAAATCGGTGGCGATGCCCTCCTCCAGGAGGTACTCGCGGCCGCCCCAGCTGCGCAGCTCCTTGGGCGGCGAGGCCACGGCAACGCCGCCGTCGGCGCGGTAGCGCCACGGCAGGCCGCCCTCCGCGACCTGCGTACCGGCCCCGGCCGGCGTGTAGAACGCCGGGATCCCCGCGCCACCGGCCCGCAGCCGCTCGGCCAGGGTGCCCTGCGGGACCAGCTCCACTTCCAGTTCGCCGCTCAGGTACTGCCGGGCGAACTCCTTGTTCTCGCCCACGTACGAGCTGGTCATCCGGGCGATCCTGCCCTCGCGCAGCAACAGGCCCAGACCCCGGTCGTCCACCCCGCAGTTGTTCGACACCACCGCCAGACCGCATACCTCCGTACGCTCCAGGAGCGCGCCGATCAGCACGCCCGGCACCCCGCACAAACCGAAGCCGCCCACCGCGAGCGAGGCTCCGGCGGGGATGTCCGCCACCGCCCCGGCCGCGCTCGCGACCTCCTTGTCCAGCCCCATCGCACACCCTCCATCGCCCGGCCCCGGGCCGCCGGCCACCCGAACGGGCCGGCGCGCGACCGGGCCCGCCCGACCGACCCTAGGAACCGCCGGCCCGCCCTGGCCATGGCGGCCGGTCACACAGCGGGCCGTCCTTCTGTGTGGTCCGGGCGCCCTGGGAACCGGTGGAGCCGGCCGTACGTCACAGGCGTGCCGATCGGGCAACGGAGAACGAGGGAGAGCTGCTGATGGTGCGTCGAACCGGCCGGGGACACCTGAGAGTCGTGAAGGCGAAGGCGAGGGCACAGGTGAGGGGCGGTGCGGCCGCCGCCGTGGCCGCGGGCATGGCCGTCGCGCTGCTCACCGGCTGCGGAAAGGGCCCGGCCGCGTCGGCCGTGGCCGATCCGGTCGCTCCGGCCGCTCCCGGCGCGGTGGCCGCCTCCCCCGGAGCGGACCGCACGTGCCCGGTGATCGACCCCACCGCACCGCAGTCGCCGCCGGTGGTGATCGACGGCTCCCCGGCCAACACCCCCGAGGGCGAGCGGCTCTCGCAGGCCATCGGGGCGCAGGGCTACGGGGCCTTCGCCGACGTGTACGCCACCCAGATCGTCGACCACCCGGCGGGCCGGGTCGCCCTGTGCGTCACCGACCTCGCCCGCGGGCGGCTCCTGGTGGAGGCCGCGCACGCGGCCGATCCCGAGGCGGACCCGGCCCGGGCCGACCTGTACCTGAGCAAGTACGCGCACCGCACCCTCATGGCCGCCGGCGACAAGCTCGTCGATCTGAAGGCGAAGTTCCCGATCTACAGCGTCTCCGGCGGCCACGGAGCCGCGGTGGAGGTCACCACCACCGCGGAGGGCGCCGCTTCGGCGGAGTTCAAGGCGCAGCTGGAGAAGGCCACCGGGGGCATCCCCGTCGCCGTCACGAAGGGCGAGCCGGCCACGCCCCTGGAGGGCCCGATGACGGCCGCTCCCTGACGAGCGGCCCCAGGCCGTCGGCCAGGGCCCCCGTCAGGGCCGCGGCGTAGGGATGCGGACGGCGGCGGCGCGGGGTCAGCACGCCGATGTGCCGTGCGGGGTACGGTGCTTCGACCCGTACGACGGACACGCCGGGGGCCGCCCCGTCACGGCCCCCGGTCGGGGCACCCGGAGGCAGCGCGACCCCGGGGATCAGCGCGACGCCGACGCCCGCCTCGACGAGGGAGCGTGCGAAGAAGTAGTCCGTGGTGGAGGCCGCCACGCGGAGGTCGAAACCGGCCCGCTCCGCGTACCTGCGCAGGTACGCCTCCGTCTTGAGGCAGCCCAGCACCCAGCGGTCGGAGGCGAGTTCGGCCGGGGCGAGCGACTCGCGCCCCGCGCACCGGTGCCCCGGCGGCAGCACCAGCGCCAGCGGATCCTCCATCAGCGGCAGCCAGTCCAGCGCGGCCCCCGGCCGGAGCGGCAGCGGACCGTCGAAGTGGTAGGTCAGTGCCAGATCGGCGGCGCCCGAAGCCACCATGGGCACCGCATCCTCCGGCTCGGCCTCCAGCACCGTCAGCTCCACCTCCGGATGCGCGGCCACGAACCCGGCGAGCGCGGCCGGCAGCAGCCTGCGGCCACCGCTCACGAAGGTGGCGACCGTCAGCCGCGGCCGCTCGGCGGTGACCCGGTCGATCTCGTGGCGCACCCGGTCGAGCTCGGCCGATACCGCCTCCGCCGCCTCCACCAGCAGCCGGCCCGGCTCGGTGAGCGTGATCCCGCGCGTGCTGCGCACGGCGACGGGGTGACCGAGGCCGCGCTCCAGGGCCGCGATGTGCTGGGACACGGCCGAGGGCGTCAGGAGCAGCGCCGCGGCGGCCTTGTTGAAGCTGCCGTGCTCGGCCACGGCGCGCAGGATGCGCAGCCGCTGCACATCGATCATCAGTTTCCCTTACGACGCGGACAGCATTCCGGTAGTTCCGCTGGGGACGGTACCGCGGCAGAGTCCCGGGCATGAAGAAGATTCTCGTCATCGGCGGAAGCCGCTATTTCGGAAAGCACCTGGTCACCCTGGAGCGGGACGCCGGGAACGAGGTGACCGTCCTCAACCGGGGCTCCGCCGTCCCGCCCCGGGGCGTCGGTCACGTGATCGCCGACCGGGAGGACGAAGCGGGGCTCCGGACGGCGCTGGGGGAGCGCACCTTCGACGTGGTCTTCGACCAGGTCTGCTACACGCCCGGGCAGGCGGAGACCGCCCGCCGCGTGTTCGCCGGCCGCACCGGGCGGTACGTGATGACCTCGACGATGGAGGTCCACGACCCCGCGCCGCCCACCCCCGAGGCGCGCGCCTACGCCGAGGGCAAGAGGCGGGCCGAGGCGGTCCTGGGGGCGGAGCCCGCCTTCGGGCACGTGGCGGTGCGCGCCGCGCACGTACTCGGCGGCGGCCGGGCGGAGTTCACCGGCCGTCTCGCGCACTACGTGGAGCGGAGCGGCGCCGGGATCCCGGTGGCGGTGCACGAAGCCCCGTACCCCACCTCCTTCATCCACCACCACGAGATCGCCCGGTTCCTCCACTGGGCCGGGCAGCGGGACTTCACGGGGCCGGTGAACGCCGCCTCGCACGGGGAACTGGACGTGCTCGGGCTGTCCGGAGCGGTGGGCGAGCAGGTCGGGCGGGCGCCGCTCCTGCGGACCGTCGCGGCCGGGTCCGAGGCCTCGCCGTTCTCCTTCGACCGGGCCTACGCGATGGACAACGGCCGGGCCGCGGCGCTCGGCTTCCGCTTCGGGCGGCTCGCGGACTGGCTCCCGGAGGCCATCGGGGAGAGTGCCGCCGAGAGCGCCGCCGCGCTCAGGGCGTAGCGCCCGGAGCGCGGGTGCCCCGGGGCGCCCTAGGACTGGTCCCCGGCCCGGCGCTCCAATGGAGTTGCTACTGCCGAGTTGTTCACACTGAAGGTGACGCTGCCCGCCCGGTAGCGGTCGTCGGACCACTCGATGGGGCGGCCCGTGCGGGTCGCGGAGACGTGCCGCTGGCGCAAAAGCGGGCTTCCGCGGCGGATCTCCAGCAGCCGGGCGTCCTCGCTGCCGGCGGGAAGGGCGTCGATGAGGTGCTCGCCGTAGTGGGCGACGATGCCGGAGTCGTTCGCCAGCCCGTCCATCACCGAGCGGCAGTCCTCCGGCATCGCCTCGACCGCCGCCGCCACCCAGTCGGCGTAGGCCGTGCGTTCGACCATCGTCGGCTCCCCGTCGAGCAGCCGGAGCCGTAGGACCGCGAGGATCTCCGTGCCGGGAGGCAGGGCCAGCCGGTCCGCCTCCTCGGCGGTGGCCGGGCGCCGGGTGCGCGACAGGAAGCGGCTCGCGGCCTGGTGGCCGACCCCCTCGGCCCACTGGGCGAAGCTGTTGAGCTCGCCGAAGCTGTGCTTGCGCTCGTGGCGCAGGACGATCCTGCGGGCCCCCTGCCGGGAACCGATCAGCCCCTCGGCGGCGAGCGTCGCCACGGCCTGGCGGACGGTCCCGCGGGAGGCCGACCAGCGCGCCGCCAGATCGCTCTCCGAGGGCAGTTGGGCGCCCACCGGGTACTGCCCGGAGAGGATCGCCCGGCGCAGCGCCTCGGCGATCTCCAGATACCGCACCGTAGCCATGCTGTCCCGTTCCCCCTCGCGTGGATGTGTCCACCGGCCGTGCAGTCCTGCTGCCCCGCCGCCCGGTGCCAGTCGCGCCCGCCCTCAAGCCTAGGGGGTGCGCCGAGCCCGAAGATCATCTTGAGGGGCCCCCGTCACGTCTGTATCCGGCCAGTCTCCGGTCTTCGTCGAGACGTGCTGCACGGGACAGCCGCCGTTCACCGTCCGTACAGAGACCCAGGGCGAACTGGAGCCAACTTGTTCAGACAAGTGAATTCCCCTCCACGCGTTCTTCATGCGTTTTCGTCTCCGGGAGAGACCGTGCTCAGTTCCTCCGCCCGTCGCGGTGCGGCCGTCCTGCTCAGTGCCGCCGTGCTCACCACGCTCAGCGCGTGCGGTGCCGCACCCGACCAGTCCGCCGGCTCCGCCGGTGGTGACGGCAAGAACAAGACCCAGCCCGGCACCGCCACCTCGGTCGCCGACTTCGGCGGCCTGGAGGGCCTCGTCGCGGCCGCCGAGAAGGAGGGCGAGCTCAACGTCATCGCGCTGCCCGCCGACTGGGCGAACTACGGCGAGATCCAGAAGGCCTTCGCGGCCAAGTACCCCAAGATCAAGATCAACGCCGAGAACCCGGACGCCTCCAGCGCCGACGAGATCGCCGCCGTCAAGTCCCGCAAGGGCCAGACCCGCGCCCCCGACGTCCTGGACCTCGGCATCGCCTTCGCCCGCAGCGGCGCCGCCGAGAACCTCTTCGCCCCGTACAAGGTCACCGCCTGGGACCAGATCCCCGCCTCCCAGAAGGACGCGGAAGCCCGCTGGTACAACGACTACGGCGGCTACGTCTCCATCGGCTGCGACGCCGCCCGCATCCCGAACTGCCCGCAGTCCTTCGCCGACCTGGCCAAGCCCGAGTACAAGGGCAAGGTCGCCCTCAACGGCAACCCGACCAAGTCCGGCTCCGCCTTCGGCGGCGTCTACGCGGCGGCCCTCGCCAACAAGGGCTCCTTCGCGGACATCCAGCCCGGCATCGACTTCTTCGGCCGGCTGAAGAAGAGCGGGAACTTCATCCCCGTCGAGTCCACCCCGGCCACCGTCGAGAAGGGCGAGACCCCCATCTCGATCGACTGGGACTACCTGAACGCCGGCTACGCCGAGCAGTTCAAGGGCAAGGGCGTCGACTGGAAGGTGGCCATCCCCACCGACGGCGTCTACGCCCAGTACTACTCGCAGGCCATCAACAAGGACGCCCCCCACCCGGCTGCCTCCCGCCTGTGGATGGAGTTCCTGTACAGCACCGAGGGCCAGAACCTGTGGCTGAAGGGCTTCGCCCGCCCCGTACTGCTGCCCGCCATGATCCAGGCCGGCACCGTCGACAAGGAAGCCGTCACCAAGCTCCCGCAGGTCCAGGGCACTCCGGCCTTCCCGGCCTCTCCCGAGCTGGACAAGGCCAAGGCCACCCTCGCCGAGAAGTGGGACAAGGCCCTCAGCTGATGTCCGCCTCCACCACCCTCCCCCACGCGACGGGGACCGCCGGCGGCAGCACCACCCGCCGCCGGCGGCGCGGCCCGCGCACCTGGCTCGCCGCCCTCCCGCTCCTCGTCTTCACCGGACTGTGCTTCGGCGTCCCGCTGGGCGCCATCGCCTTCGGCGCGGTCACCCGTACGGACCCCGTGAGCGGCGCCACCGAAGCGACCGGCGAGCACCTGGCCCGCTCCCTCCAGGGGCCCTACCTCGGCTCCCTCATCGGCAGCGTCCAGCTCTCCGGCCTCACCGCACTCGTGGCCGGGGTGCTCGGCGTCCTCATCGCGCAGGCCGTCGTCACCTCCCCCTCCCGGGCCCTGCGCGGAGCGACGCTGACCGCCTCGGGCGTCCTCGCCAACTTCGGCGGGGTCCCGCTCGCCTTCGCGTTCATCGCCACCGTCGGGATCTCCGGGGTCGTCACCCAGCTCGCCGACCTGACCGGCCTCGGCTGGAACCTCTACTCCTTCACCGGCCTCACCGTGGTCTACCTCTACTTCCTGACCCCGCTCATGGTGCTGGTGACCGTCCCCGCGCTGGACGGACTGCGCCCGCAGTGGCGCGAGGCCGCCCAGAACAACGGGGCGAGCGGATGGCAGTTCTGGCGCCACGTCGGCCTGCCCGTCCTCGCGCCCTCCCTGCTCGGCGGGTTCGTGCTGCTCTTCGGCACGGCCTTCGCCGCGCACGCCACGGCCGCCGCCCTCGTCGGCGGCTCCGTCCCGCTGGTCACGCTCAAGATCGCGGACGCCCTGTCCGGGAACGTGCTGACCGGCCAGGAGAACGTGGCTCTGGCCCTCGGCCTCGACATGATCGTGATCGCCGGCCTGGTCATGGCGGTCTACCTGCCCCTCCAGCGACGGAGCGCCCGATGGCTGCGATGACCCCGACGCCCGCCCCGAAC
Source organism: Streptomyces stoeckheimensis (assembly GCF_045822005.1). Taxonomy (NCBI): domain Bacteria; kingdom Bacillati; phylum Actinomycetota; class Actinomycetes; order Kitasatosporales; family Streptomycetaceae; genus Streptomyces; species Streptomyces stoeckheimensis. The sequence continues at coordinate 8,580,367 of NZ_CP169550.1, forward strand.
GACGAGGCCGCCCCGGCTGCTTCGAGCACCCCGGCGGCCGCGCACGCCCCGGCCTCGGCCGCTGCGGATCCCCGGGACCGGGCGCCGCGCCGGTTCCGCTCGCGGCCCCGGCCCCGGGTGTGGCGCGGAGCGGTCCTCGCGCTCGCAGGCGCGTACTTCCTCCTCCCGCTCCTCGCCTCCTTCGTGTTCACCGTGCACGTCCCCGGCCAGGGCGTCAGCTTCGAGGCGTACACCCAGCTGCTCGGCGCCGAAGGGTTCACCCGGAGCCTACTGCTCTCGTTGGGCCTCGCCGCCGCGACCATCGCCGCCTCGCTGCTCCTCGCCGTGCCCGCGCTGGTCGCCGTACGCATCGGCTCGCCGCGGCTGCGCCCGGTCGTGGAGGTGATGTGCATGATGCCGCTGGTGGTGCCGCCGATCGCCCTGGTCACCGGCATCTCCACGGTGCTGCGCTGGGGTCCCGAACACCTCTCCAGGACCCCGCTTTACCAGACCTTCCTCGCCGTCCAGAACCCGGACTTCCCCCTCGTCCTGGTCCTCGCGTACACCGTGCTCGCGCTGCCCTTCGTCTACCGCTCCCTCGACGCGGGCCTGCGTGCCGTGGACGTCCCGACCCTGGTCGAGGCCGCCCGCAGCTGTGGCGCGAGCTGGCCGTACGTGGTCCTGCGCGTGATCCTGCCGAACCTGCGGGCCGCCCTCGCCGGAGCCGGCTTCCTCACATTGGCCCTGGTCCTCGGCGAGTTCACCATCGCCTCGCTGCTCGGCTTCCAGCCCTTCGCGGTGTGGATCGTGTCGATCTCCGGTGCGCACGCCCGCATGTCGGTCGCCGTCTCCGTCCTCAGCCTCCTCATCACGTGGTTGCTGCTGCTCCTCCTCTCCCGGGCCGGCACCGCCCCCGCTACCGTGTCTCCCGGGACCTCGCGTCACTTCCGTACCTCCCGCACCTCCGGCAAGGAGTCCTGACCCGCATGTCCCTCACCCTTCCCGAGGCCAGGAAGTCCGCGGAAAGCGAAGCGGCCCCCGGCGGAGCGCGCGTCGAATTCCGTGGCCTGCGCCGGGCGTTCGGCCCCACCGTCGCCCTCGACGGACTCGACCTCACCATCGAGCCCGGCGAACTCGTCGCCCTGCTCGGCCCGTCGGGCTGCGGAAAGACCACCGCGCTGCGCGTCGTCGCCGGCTTCGAACAGCCCGACTCCGGCGAAGTCCTCCTCGACGGGCAGGACATCACCCGCATCCCGGCCAACCGCCGCGACGCCGGAATGGTGTTCCAGTCGTACAGCCTCTTCCCCAACCTCAGTGCCCGCGACAACGTGGCCTTCGGCCTGCGCGTCCGCAAGGTCGGCGCGGCCGCACGCCGCGAGCGCGCCGCCGAACTCCTCGACCTGGTCGGCCTGCCCGACCACGGCGACCGGTACCCGCACCAGATGTCCGGCGGACAGCAGCAGCGCGTCGCGCTCGCCCGCGCCCTCGCCCTGCGCCCCCGCGTCCTGCTGCTGGACGAGCCGCTCTCCGCGCTCGACGCGAAGGTGCGGGCCGGACTGCGCGAGGAGATCCGCCGGCTCCAGCTCTCCCTGGGCATCACCACCGTGTTCGTCACGCACGACCAGGAGGAGGCGCTGTCCATGGCCGACCGGGTCGCCGTGCTCAACGCGGGCCGCCTGGAGCAGTGCGCCGCCCCGGCCGAGCTGTACGAGCGGCCCGCGACCCCGTTCGTCGCCGAGTTCGTCGGCACCATGAACCGGCTCCCCGGACGGATGTCCGGCTCCGGGACGGTGGAAGTGGCCGGCTCCCGGCTGCCGGTGGACGGCCCGGTGCCTTCGACCCCGGACGTCGAGGTCCTCGTACGCCCCGAGAACATCACGGTGACGGCGTCCGCAGGGGGCGCCGAAGCCACGGCCACCGTCGTGTCGGCCTCGTTCTTCGGGTCGGTGACCCGGCTCCACCTGGATCTGCCCGACGGCACCCGGATCAAGGCCGACCTGCCCTCGCGCGACGCCGGAGCCCTCCGGCCGGGTGCGCGGGCCGCCGTGGGACTGGCCGAACGCCCCGTCCTCGTCGTCGCCGCCGCGACCGCCGCGGTGACCGCCTCGGCCTCGGCCTCAACCTCAGGGGATGCCCTATGACCGGACTCGCCGCCGTCCTCTTCGACATGGACGGCACCCTCGTCGACACCGAGGTCCTGTGGTGGCAGACCACCGTGGAGATAGCCGCGGACCTGGGCTACGCACTGACCGAAGCCGACGCGCCCGAGGTCGTCGGCCGGGCGGTGGAGGACACCGCCGCCCACCTCGTACGGGTCGCCCGCGCGGGAGACGCGCAGGAGGTGGCGCGGGCCCTGACCGACAGCTTCTTCGGCCGGGTCGAGGAGGGCGCGCCCATGCGCCCGGGCGCGCAGCGGCTGCTGGCCGCCCTGGAGGCGGAAGGCCTGCCGTTCGCCCTGGTCAGCGCCTCGCCGCGGGTGGTCGTGGACTCCGTGGTGGGCGGCTCGCTGGCCCACGTCCCCTTCGCCTTCACGCTCTCCGCCGACGACACGTCCCTGACGAAGCCCCACCCGGACCCCTACCGGGCCGCCGCCGCGCGCCTCGGCGCGGAACCCCGGCAGTGCGTGGCGGTCGAGGACTCCCCGGACGGCGCCGCCTCGGCCGAGGCGGCCGGCTGCGCCGTGCTGGTGGTCCCGTCCCTGCTGGAGGTCCCCGCGTCGCCGGTACGCACCTTCGCGCCCTCCCTCTCGGAGGTCACCCCGGCCACCCTGCGGGCCTGCCTGGTCGCGCCGCTGGGGGTCTGACGGGGCCGGCTCCGGGACCCCTCGGATCGTCGGGTCGTCCCGCAGGGGCGCGGGCCCGGCCCGCTCCGGAGGCGGCAGAGACGGCCTAGACCGCCAGGTCGAGCAGGCTCAGGATGCCCTCCGCGTAGGCGGCCGATTCGGAGCCCGGGCGCCGGGTCGCCGTCTCGCGCAGCCCCGGCGCGCAGGCGCGGATGTGCGCGGCGCACTGGCCGTACAGGCCCGCTTCGTGCGAGGAACCGTCGTCCTCGGTGCCGAGGAGGCGCAGCAGGGCCCACAGCAGGCCCTCGCGCGTCGACTGCCGGGGCGGACCGGCGGACCAGACGGCCATCAGGACCCCGCACACCGCCGGGGCGGGCGGCCGCAGCACGCCGTTGTGGAAGGCATGGCCCTCCAGGGCACGGAACGCGGCCGGGTGTCCCTCGGCCGCGTCCCACAAGGTGTCCACGAGATGTCCCGCCGGGCGGCCGCAGCCGCATTCGATGGAGTTCCAGTCGTGCCGGGCGATCTCCCGGGCCACCGCGTCGGGCACCAGTGGGCTGGTGCGGGGCTGCTTATCCGTCGTTCTCACGGGAGAAGTATGGGATCAGGCCGGTGGCCCGTCCAGAGCGGCCCTCCCGAAGGGGACCGGGGGGTCAGCCGCCGTGCCCCTGGCAGCCGCAGCCCTTCGCCGCGGCCCGCGGCAGCCCCTCGGTGAACTCGCTCTGCGAGAACACCGCCAGGACCGTCGCCGGCTCCGTGCCCTGGTTGACCAGGGTGATCTCCTTGCCGGCCGGCAGCATCGCGAAGGTGCCCGCGGTCACCGTCTTGGCACCGCACCCGCAGGAGGCCTCCACCGTTCCGGCGACGCCCGTGAGCAGCAGTTCGGACGCCCCGTGCGCGTGGGCCGGGATCGTCCCGCCGGCCGGCACCTGGATCCGGACGGCGGCGAGCTCGCGGAAGGGACCGCCCGCGGGGTCGAGGCGCAGCGCCGGACCGCCGGCGGTCGTGTCGGGGGTGGTGTCGATGGTCATGCCGAACATGGGTGGTTCCTCTACGCGTTGGTGCGCGGCTCCCGCCGCGCGGGCCGTGCCACGGCCACCGGTCCTTCCGGTCACGCTTCGAATTTAGACGACCGGCATCATCTCAATACCGGGTGAAACGTCCCGACCTCCCGGGCCTTTCGCCCCACCCGGCCCATGGCAGGCTGACCCCGTGAACGAGGCACCGCGCGACCCGGAACCCAGGACCCCGCTCTACCTGAAGGTCGCCGGCGACCTGCGGGCCGCCATCACCGCGGGCGAGTACGGATCCGGTGCGCGACTGCCCGCCGAGGACGAGCTCGCCCGCCGCTACGGAGTCTCCAGGGGCACCGTGCGCCAGGCCCTCGCCGCTCTGCGCACCGACGGGCTGATCACCTCGCGGCGCGGCACGCGACGGGTCGTCCTCGGCGGCGCGGGGGAGGCCGGGGGAGTCGCGGAGCTCCGCAGTTTCACCCGGTGGGCCCGCTCGCTCGGCGAGGACCCCGGAGGGCGGACCGTCACCGTGGACCCGGGCGAGGCGGGTGCCGAGGAGGCGGAGCAGCTACGGATCGACGCGGGCGCCCCCGTGTACCGGGTACTGCGGCTGCGCACCCTGTCCGGGACCCCCGTGATGGTGGAGCGCACGACGTACCCGGAGCCGGTCGGAGCCCTGGTGGCGGCCATGCCGCCGGACACGGTCTCGTACTCCGAGGAACTCGCCCGGCACGGAGTCCTCTTCGCCGACGCCCACCACACCATCGACATCGCGCCCGCCGACGCCGACGACGCACGGCTGCTGGGCTGTCCGCAGGGCGAGGCCCTGCTGCGCGAACGGCGCCGCTCCACCGACCCGGCGGGGATCCCGGTGGAGTGGTCGCAGGACCGCTACCTGCCGGGGACGGTGGCTTTCACCGTGCACACCACCGCCGCCGGCGCGCTGGGCCGGCTGCTCACCCCTGATCAGGCGTTCTGATCAGGCGTCCTGATCAGACGTTCTTGATCAGCAGGGCCTCCAGCAGCGGCCGGAAGTGGTCGAAGCCGGGGGTGGCCCCCTCGGGGTCCTTGGCCTGCTCGTCCCAGCGCCGCACGGCCACGGCGTCGGCCGCGCCCGGGAGCGCCTCGAACGCCCGCGCCTGCTCGGCGGTCATCGGGCCGCCCTGGACGCGCAGGGTGTGGACGGAGGCCTCGGAGAGCAGGTCGAAGTAGCCAGGCTCGGCCGTGCACAAGTACCGCTTGGCGGCCACGTGCAGCCGGACCGGCTCCGTCACCTCCGGCCCGAACCACCGGGCCAGCCGGTCGGCGCCGGTGTGGCTGTGCCGGTTGTCCTGCCCGCCCTCCATCAGGTCGCGGCCGGTCACGGTTCCGTGGAAGTGCCCGATGTCGTGCAGCAGGGCGGCCGCCACCAGATGCGCGGGGGCCCCGGCGGCCTCGGCGAGGGCCCCGGCCTGGAGCATGTGCTCGGCCTGGGTGACGGCCTCGCCGAAGTACTCGGCGCTGCCCTCGCCCTCGAAGAGGCGGGCGAGCGCATCGATGGCGCCGGAGGTGCCGGCGGTGTGGGTGCTCTCGGTGGTGTCGGTGGTCTCGTGGGCGTTCATGCGGAGGCTCCTTCGCGGCGCAGGACGGCGAGGGTGGAGAGCAGCCCGTCGAGATCGGCGTAGGTCCCCTGGAGGTGGCGTCCCCCCGATTCGGCGAAGGCGGTACGGGCGTGCAGCAGGCGGGTGTTGTCGAAGACCACGCAGTCCCCGGGCGCGAGCCGGAAGTCGAGCCGGAGCCCGGGCTGTTCCAGCAGCTCGCCGAAGAGGCGGTAGGCGGCGTAGAACTCCTCCAGTACGGCGGCGGGCTGGTGCAACGTGGAGAGGGAGCGGTTGTTGAAACGGACCTCGCGGATCTGCCCGAGCGGGTCCACGTCGATCATCGGCCGGTGGGCCCGCAGTTCGCAGTGCGCGTCGGCGAAGGCGAACTCCGCCGGTACGCGGGTCAGCACCTCGAAGGCCGCCGGTTCCCGCTCGCGCAGCAGCGCGGCGGCGCGGAAGCCGTCGACCAGCCCGGAGTCGCCGCCCCGGGCCTCGTTGCGCAGGCAGTGCAGCAGCTGGAGGGTGGGTACGGGATCCCGGTAGGGGTTGTCGGTGTGCGGGGTGATCAACGCGCCGGTGAACGCCAGGTTGTTGGGGTCGGCCTCCACGCGGACGTCGAAGAGCTCCCCGTAGTTGGTCTCGCGGACGAAACCGAAGGTGCGGGCCACGTCCAGCACCATCCGGTCCCGGCACGGAACCTCCCGCAGGAGGACGAAGCCCAGCCGGACCACGCTGTCGAGGACCTGCTCGCGGACCTCGCGGGAGCCGATGTACGCGTCCCAGCCGGCCTGCGGGATCCGCCCGTCCAGGTCCGCCGCCGTCCACAGCTCCTTGTCCGCCTCGGTCCGTCCGTCCCCGGCCGCGCGGTACGCCGGTCCGCCCGGGCCGTGGGCGTCGAGCCACCGGGCCGGGTACAGGGAGCGGTGGCCGTCCGGCTGCCACTCCACCTCCCAGCCCGGCCCGCCGTCGGCGGCCGCCGCTTCGCGCACCGGGCCGACGGCCAGCCCGGCGGGCAGCTCGGTGATCTGGAACAGCTTCTGGCCGGTGCGCGGGTCGCGGCACTCGGCGCAGGGGCAGTTGTCGCGCAGCCAGGGCGCGGGCGGGCGGGTGATCGCCGGTACGGACATCGGTGGCTCCTGCCAGATTCGGAAAGTTGTATATACAACTCTGGGACGCTCGCAGCGTGGCAGGAGCAGGTGGCCGGCAGGTGACGCACGGGTGACCGGAACCGGATCAGGGCGCCGGACGTCTGAGCCCCGGGCCGGACGGGCCCGCAGGGGAAGGAGCCCGGGTGCGAACGGGCCCGCGGCCGGCTGAGCGAGGGGTGTGGGGCGTGGGGGAGACGGTGGGGACGGCAGGCGCGAGGACCGTCGGGAGGCGGACCGCAAGGGTGGCGGCCGCAAGGGTGCGGGCCGCGGCGGCGGGGACGGCCGTGTGGATCCGGCGCAGGGTCGGGCTCCTGCTGGTGGCGGTGCTCGCGACCCAGCTGGGGTCCCTCGTCAGCCCGGCCTACGCCTGTGGCTGCGGGGCCATGGTCCCCGACGGCACCTCGCGGATCGGCGTCTCCCGGGAGGCCTCGGTGGTCCGCTGGGACGGCAGGACCGAGCAGGTGGCCATGCGGTTCACCGTCGGCGGCGATGCCAAGCGGGCCGCCTGGGTCATGCCGGTCCCGGGACGTGCCACGGTGCGCCTCGGCGACGGCGGGCTGTTCTCCCAGCTGGTGGACCTCACCGGGCCCGAGCACCGCACCCGCGGCTACTTCTGGCCCCGCCACGGGGACTGGCCCTTCGACTCCGGCCGGGGAGACGCGGCCGGAGCGGCCCCGCCCGGCAGCGCGGAGGCGCAGGTCGGCGTCATCGGCCGGGAACGGCTCGGCGACTTCGACGTGGCCCGCCTGACCGCGACCGACCCCGCGGCGCTGGGCGACTGGCTCGAGGCCAACGGGTTCGTGCTGCCCGACCGCCTCTCCGCCGAGCTGGAGCCGTACGTGGAGCAGCGCTGGGAGTACGTCGCCGTACGCCTGGCCCCCCGGGAGCCGGGAGCCACCCTGCGCGGCACCCTGGACCCGCTCCTGATCCGCTTCGAGAGCGACCGGCTCGTCTACCCGATGCGGCTGTCGCGGCTGGCCGCCACCGCCCAGTCGCTGGGCCTGTACGTCCTGGCGGAGCACCGCATGGAACCCGTCTCCGCGATCGGCGGCAACGCGCCCGAGGTGACCTTCGCCGGCCGGATCACCCCGACGGGAGCGGTCGCCGAATTCGCGGGCGCGGAGCCGGTGTTCCTGACGGCGATCGACCAGAGCTTCCCGGTCCCGTCCCGGATCGACGGCGACCACGAACTGCGCGCCGCCGCCGGGGACGCCCCGTACCGCCGGGTCGAGTACACCGACGAGCTGCTCACGGCCGGCGGGGTCCCCGTCTGGATCCTCACGCTCGGAGGCGTGCTCGGGGCGGCGGCCCTGGCGGCCGTCCTGACCGCGCTGCGGCTGCGCCGCGGCCGGACGACCGCCGGGCCGGGTGGGACGCACGTGTAACACGCGGCTCTTGCCCTCAGCGGGCGGGGGAATCCGCTTCCGTCGACCGCCGCCGGGTGCGCGCACGCCCGGTGCCCCGTCCGGCATCCCGGGCCAGTGCCGGGGCGCAGAGCCACCAGGCGACCAGCCCGGCCCCCGCACCTGCGGCGGCCCCGGCGGCGGTGTCGCTGAGCCAGTGCGCGTGCAGCCAGGTGCGGCTCCACATCATCGCCAGCGTGAACACCGCGCCGCCGATCCACCACGCGCGGCGCCGGGCGGCCGGGACGAGGATCGCGCCGACGATGACGACCAGGAGCGCCGCGCTGGCCGCGTGACCGGAGGGGAAGGAGCCGTGGTCGACCCGGACCAGCGGGTTCTCCGGGCGCGGCCGGTCCACCAGGTGCTTGAGGCCTTGGATGACGAGCATGTTCCCGGCCATGTAGACGGCGAAGAAGAATCCCGCCGACACCCAGCGCCGCCGGACGAGCAGGAAGACCAGCAGGCCGAGGGGGACGACGGCGCCCGCCGGGCCCCCGAACCAGTTCAGCAGCGTGGCGATCACGGAGGGGAACCCCTCGTGCGGTCCGCCCATCCAGGTCAGCCAGCGGTCGTCGAGGGACTGGAAGGGCGGCCGGGTGACGTCCCTCCGTACGACGAACCCGAGCACGGCGGCGGATCCGAGCAGGGCGATTCCGAGGCCGAGGGTGCCGGTGCGGCGGCTGCCCCGGTCCGTCGCGGACGCGGGTGCGACGGCTTCGAGGGGTGGGTCGACGGGGATCGTGGACATGGCTGTGCTGCCTCTCGCGGCGGGTGGAGAAAGAGGGGAGACGAGGGGGTGCGGGGGAGGAGGGGACTGCGGGTGTGAAAGAAGCGCAGGGGGTGTGGCGGGTTCAGTGTGGCCACATCTCGTGCTTACACGTGTAATCAAGGAATGTAGTCATGCCCTCCCCGCACCACAAGCCCCTCGTGACCGGCAGCCCGGCGGGCCGGCAGCTCCACGGGTCGGCGGCCCGGTCGCCCGGCTCAGTTCCGTCCGTCGGCCCCCGGCCGGATGATCGTGATTCCGGGTCCCGGCGCGGTACCCATCGCCGCCAGCGCGGCCGGTGCCCCGTCCAGCGGGATCGTGGAGGAGACCAGCAGGTCGGGCCGTAGGGCTCCCGAGCGGACCAGTTCCATCATCGGCGGGTACGCGTGCGCCGCCATGCCGTGGCTGCCGAGGATCTCCAGCTCCCAGCCGATGACCCTCTCCATCGGCAGCGCCGCGGCCCCCCGCGCCGCGGGAAGCAGCCCGACCTGCACGTGCCGTCCGCGCCGGCGCAGCCCGCCGACCGACGCCGCGGCCGTGATGGGGGAACCCAGTGCGTCGAGGGACAGGTGCGCACCGCCGCGCGTCAGCTCCCGTACGGCCTCGGCCGCGTCGGCCCGACCCGGATCCACGCAGTGCGCGGCCCCGAAGGCCCGCGCCAGTTCCAGGGCGGCCGGCGCGGTGTCCACGGCGACCACCCGGGCTCCCGCCGCCACCGCGATCATCACGGCCGACAGCCCCACCCCGCCACAGCCGTGTACGGCGACCCACTCGCCGGGCGCCACCCGCCCCTGCGCGACGACGGCCCGGAAAGCCGTCGCGAACCGGCAGCCCAGCCCGGCCGCGGTGTCGTACGAGAGCTCCTCGGGCACCGCCACCAAGTTGACGTCGGCATGCTCCAGGGCCACGTACTCGGCGAAGGATCCCCAGTGCGTGAACCCGGGCTGCGTCTGCCGGGAGCACACCTGGTGCTGCCCCGCGGCGCACTCCGCGCAGCTTCCGCACGCGCAGACGAACGGCACCGTCACCCGGTCCCCGGTGCGCCAGTTGGCGACTCCCGAGCCCACCGCCTCGACCACACCGGCCAGTTCGTGGCCGGGCACGTGCGGGAGCCTGATGTCCGGGTCGTGCCCCATCCACCCGTGCCAGTCGCTGCGGCACAGCCCCGTCGCCTCGACCCGTACGACCACCCCACCGCCGGACGGCACCGGATCGGGCACGTCCCGCACCTCGCCGGGCTCTCCGTATCGCTCGAACACCATCGCGCGCACGCCGACCGCCTCCACTCGCCTGACCCGTCCGACCCGGGCCCACTTGTCGGCCCCCGGCCCGGATGCGAAGCTGCCGGGACGACCACCACACACCATCAGGGGGACCCCATGACCCGCAAGACGAACCGCAAGCGCGCCACGGCCGTCGCCGTATCCGTCCTGCTCGCCCTCACCGTCACCGCCCTCGGCGCGAGCGCGTCGGCGTACGCGGCCGCGGGCGAGAAGAAGGTCGAGGTCATCAAGTAGCCGGACCGGCCCCCGGTCCTGCTTCCGGTCCGGCGCGCGGGCCGTCTCCCTACACTGGCGGGCATGGTAAGCCGCATCAGTGAGCTGGTCATCGACCGCGCCGACCCCGAGCGCCTCGCCGCGTTCTGGAGCGAGGCCCTCGGCTACGTGGAGCTCTCCCGGGAGGACGACGGGAGCATCGAGATCGGGCCGGCCACTCCCGGTTTCGGAGGCCCGCAGCCCACCCTCGTCCTCAGCCCGAGCAGCGACCCGCGGCGGGGGAAACTCCGCCTGCACATCGACGTCAACCCCGTCGACCGCGACCAGGACGCCGAACTGGAGCGGCTGCTCGCCCTCGGCGCCCGCCCGGCCGACGTCGGCCAGACGGGCGCCGAGAGCTGGCACACCCTGGCCGACCCGGAAGGCAACGAGTTCTGCCTCCTGCGCACCCGCCTGCAGCCCCTCTGATGCCTCAGGAGGGCTTGGCGGAGGACCAGGCGGTGACGGTCACCTTGTCGTCGCAGAAGGCGAACACGCCGTCGTCCATGGCGATCTGGTGCTTCCCGGCGCCGAGTACGCCGATGACCACCGTCGGGTAGGAGCCCGGGGTCGCGCCGGACGCGCAGTAGCCGTCCGCCTCGCCCTGGACCTGGACGAAGGTGAGCTTCGTCCAGGCGCGGGCGCCCGGAGCCAGCACCACGTCGGCCGCGTCGGGGCCGGTGTGGGTGGTGGCCAGCGGCTTGTTCTTCTCCGGCGAACCGTTGCCCGCCGCCGCGACCGTCGGGTACCCGTACACCTTGCAGGCGGCCTTGGAGGTGTTGGTGACGGAGACCACGGCGGCCCCGGTTCCCGTGCCCGACGGGCGGACGTCGGCCTGGTGCCCCTCGGAGACCTTGATGTCGTCGACCGTGCAGGGCTTCTTCGTCGCGCCGCCGGTACCGCCGGAGGAGGAGCCGCCCGAGGACGTGCCGCCCGAGGGGGAGCTCGAGGGCGACGCGCCGCCCGTGGAGCCTCCGCTGGCGCCGCCGTTGGTCGTTCCGCCCTTGTCGCCGCCGGTGGCCGTGGGCTCGGCCGGCCGCGAGGCCGTGGTCGGAGCCGAGGGTGCGGCGGCCCCGCCGCCGTCGCCGGTCGGCGTACAGCCCGTCATCAGGGCCGCGGCCGCCAGAACCGTCGCCAGAGCCGCCGCGGTCCGGCCGGTGCCTGCTGTGTACTGCATTGGGTGCTCCCCGAGGTTCACGACCGGTCCCGCACCGGCACTCGCGTGCAGGATCACGACTCCCTGACCCGAGCAGGTTCCCGCCGCACGCCGCTGTGGCGGTTCCGTGACGCGCCCATGACGAACGAGATCACCCCGGAGCCGTACACCGGGCACCGAGGCGCTGCACGGCAACCCCGGCCTAGCCCTTGGCCCGGCTCAGGGCCAGGGCTGCCAGGGCCTCGGGGGCGCCCGGCTGGTCGCGGACGCCGGGGAAGGCGTTGACGTCGACGATCAGGGGGGAGCCGTCGGCCGTGGCGATGATGTCCACGCCGTAGACGTCCAGGGAGTAGAGCTCGCCGACGCGGCGGGTCAGATCGGCCCATCCCCGTGGGAGCCGGGGCAGCGGCAGGGTCGGGCCGAGGCCTTCCGGAGAGAGTTCCGAACGGCGCAGGGCCGCGAAGACGCGGTCTCCGATCGCCCAGAGCTTGTGGTCCCAGCCGCTGTTCGGGGCGAAGTCCTGCACCACCACCGGTTCGTCGGGCCAGTCCTCCGCCAGCTCCGCGAGGCGCGCGGTGTCGTCGACGCGGGCCACGAGGTCCTCGCGACGGCTGTGGCGGCTCTTGACGACGACGGGGGAGCCCAGCGAGACACCGGCCGCCCACTGCGCGAGCGCGCCGACGGTACGGGTTCCCGCGAACGGCAGCCCGGCCCGGACCGCCAGCTCCGCCATCAGGGTGCGGTCCTGGCAGAGGGTGGTCGCCGCGGCGGAGTTCACCACCGGCGCCCCGAGCCGCTCCAGGCTCCGGGCCAGTTCCAGTCCGGGCGGGGTGTGGGCCTTGAGGAGGTACACGTCGGCCGGAGCTCCCGCGGCAGCGTCCGGTGAGCCGGGATCCAGCAGCTCCACCCCGTGTCCTCCGGCCCGCAGGAGACCGGCCGCCGCCGAGAGCAGCGGATGCCCGGGCTTGTCCGTGATCAGGCCGATCCTCATACGGGTTCTCCCGTGGGGGCGGCCGGGGCGGCAGCCGCTACGACGGAAGCCGCGGCAGAGGCTGCGGTGGCTGCCGTAACCGCTGTGGCCTGGAGGGGGATCGACATCTCCTGCCCGGACCGGCGGGGGAGGGCGGACCCGACCTCCGGGCAGGGGCGCGAACCGGAGCCGCGCGCGAGGTCCAGTACCGCGCGGGCCACCCGGGCCGCGGCATCGGGTACCTGACGGAAGCTCGGGAAGTCGTTCACGTCCACGACCACCGGCCCGTCGGGCCCCAGCAGCACGTCCACCCCGTACAGGTCGAGCCCGTACACCTCCCCGACCCGCGCGCCGATCTCCGCGATCTCCGCGGACAGCGGGACGAGGCGCTCCGGGACGGAGGTGTCCGGATGCAGGGGAGAGCGGCGCTCGGTGGCGAAGAGTTCCCCGCCGACCGCGTACACCTTGAGGTCGGTGCCCGAGTTCGGGACGTAGGGCTGGGCGACGAGCATGCCCTCACCGGCCAGTTCGGGGAGCATCGCGGCCAGCCGCTCCGGCGAGGAGACCAGGTGCACGGCCCGCCCCGAGCTGCCGTCGGCGGGCTTGACGACCAACGGGTACTCCGACGCCGGGATCTGCGCCAGCAGCTCCGGCCGGGCCGCGGCGTAGGTCGGCGGCAGCGGCAGTCCCCGGCCGCGCCCGATGGCGGCGGCCAGCGCCTTGTCCCGTACGCCCCGGATCGCGCGGGCGTCGTTGACGGTGGTCGCCCCGGCCGCGGCGGCGGCTTCGAGCAGGGTCAGCCCCGGCCCGCCGGACACTGTCTTCAGGACCCAGGCGTCGTGGGCGCCGGCGTCCACCGCCTCGCTCATCCGCAGGAGCGATCCGCCGGGCCGCAGCACTTCCACCCGGTGGCCCCAGGCCTTCAGTTGCCGGACCACCTCGTTCGGCATGCCGTCGTGGCGGTAGTGCTCCTCCACCAGGAAGCAGAGCCTCATGGACCTTCCCCATATTCCCCGGACGTCCGCCGATCCCGTCCGGCGAGTTGTGACGTCACAGGATGTCATGGGCTGCAATGTGATGATCGGTCCGTGTACGCAGCGACCCGGTCGCAACCCGGCCGCCCTCCGATCGCTGTCCGGCCACTGGGACGCGGGCGGATCGGATGGCGCGAGCTTGCGATTTCCCTTCCGTCCAAAGCGCGACAGAAGGATCCTTACCGGTCGCGGTTGAGCGGAAAACTTGTCAGAGGCTGCCCAAAGCGATCAACAACTCTCCTATAGTGATGCCTCGTTGCCAGGAACCTTCTCCTCCATTTACGCCCGGTATGAGGCTTTGATTGATGACGGCGTCGCCCTCCCCCCTTCGCCCCTCCGCGCTGGCCCTGCTGATCACCGCAGTCGCCGGTGGCGCGCTCACCACGGCGGCGGTGGCCGCGGCCCCGTCGTCCATCGCCACCGCCCTCGGCTGGTTCGCCGGCGCGGGCGTCCTGTTGCTCGCGGTATCGGCCTTCGCCGTCACCTGGTGCGCGCGCACCTCCCGGGTCCAGCGCGCCCGGATCTCCGGCCTGAGCGCCGAACTGGTCGCCCGTGACGGGCACATCGCCCGGCTGATCGCCGACGCGACCCGTGACGCGGCCGCGCACACGGCCGAGCGGTCCCGCCTCACCGCCGAACACGCCGCCGTACTGGAGCGGCTGACGGGCGACCACGCCGCCGCGCTGGAACACCTCACGGGTGTGCACGCCGCCGAACTCGACGGACTGGCCGCCGCCCAGAGCGCCTCCCGCGAGCGGCTCGGCGGAGAGCTGCGTCGCGCCGAGTCGGGCCGGGCAGCCGCCATGGCCGCGGCCGCCAACGCCGCCGGGCGGATGCAGGCCCTGGCCACGGGGATGCTCGCGGATCTGCGCGACATGGAGCACCGGCACGCCGACGAGGACGTCCTCGGCGACCTGCTCCACCTCGACCACCGCACCGCTCAGGCCGGGCGCCTGGCCGACTCCATCGCCGTCCTCACCGGGGCCCGTTCGGGCCGCCGCTGGGCGAAGCCGATCGTCATGGAGTCGATCCTGCGCGGCGCGATGGGCCGCATCGGCGGCTACCAGCGGGTCAGGCTCCACTCCACCAGTGACGCCGCCGTCGCCGGGCACGCGGCCGAGGGCGTCATGCACGCACTCGCCGAACTCCTCGACAACGCCGCCAACTTCTCCCCGCCGACCGCCGAAGTCCACGTCTACGTGGAGGAGGTGCCGTCCGGGATCGTCATCACCGTCGAGGACAGCGGCCTCGTCATGAGCGAGGTCCAGCTGCGCCGCGCCGAACAGGCCGTGACCGCCGCCTCCCTGGACCTGGCCGGACTCTCCGGGACCCGGCTCGGCCTCGCCGTCGTCGGCCGGCTCGCCCGCAAGCACGGACTGACCGTCTCCTTCCGGCCCTCCGCCCGCGGCGGTACGGGCGCGCTGATGATGCTCCCGCAGGAGCTCATCAGCCGGACGCCCGCCGAAGCCCCCGCCGCGCCGCTCGCCGTGCCGGCACTGCCGTCCGCCCGGGTCGCGCGGAAGGCTCCCGCCGCGACCGGAGCTCCCGCCGGGCCCGAGCCCGAGCCCGAGGCCGTGCACGACACCGCCGCCGGCCGGGACGACACCGTCCGCGCGCAGGACCGTACGGCGACGACGGACGGCGGGACCGCGCTCCCCGGCGCAGCGGACACCGACGCCGACCTCGGCGCCGCCTCCGAATCCACCGGCGAGCACCCGCACTTCGGCGACAGCGGCCTGCCCCAGCGCCGCCGCGGCCGGACCCTGGCAGCCGCCCACCCCGAGGGCACCGACGGCGCGGGCGCCGATCCCCGTACGGCCGCGACCCCGGTCACGGGCACGGCATCCGTGCCCGGCGGGGCGTCGCGGTCGGCCGCGCGGTTCGGCAGCTTCCGTCAGGCCGTCCGCGGCACGGCGGCACCGGGCGCAGCGGCGGCCGGAGCCCCCGGCGAAGAGCAGCAGCCCGCGCACACCCCAGACCCGGAAGGCAACACGCACTCATGACCGGCTTCACCACCGACGAGACGCTCAACTGGCTCCTGGAAGGCCTCCTGGAACGCACACCGGGCGCCCGCCACGCCCTCGTGCTCTCCCGCGACGGCCTCAAGCTGTGCCGCACGCCCGAGCTCTCCGTCGACCAGGCCGACCAGCTCGCCGCGATCGCCGCCGGGATCCAGAGCCTGTCCCACGGGGCGTCGATCGAGTTCGGGGACGGCACCGGCGGAGTCCGCTCGGCCATGGCCGAGTTCTACGGCGGGATCCTCTTCATCGTCGAGGCCGGCGAGGGGGCGCACCTCGCGCTCGTGGCCAACGAGGACGCCGACGCCGGACTCGTCGGCCACAACATGTCCGAACTGGTCGAGCAGCTCGGCGAACACCTCATCGCCAGGCCCCGGGGATGAGCCGGCCCCGGCCGGGCCGGGACGATTCGCCGGACCGGCTCTACACCCTCACCGGTGGCCGCAGCCGCTCCGGCTCGGACGTCTTCGACCTGGTCACCCTGGTCGTCGCCGAAAGCGATCCGGCGCCCGGCATGCAGTCCGAGCACGCGGCGATCCTGCGGATGTGCCAGTTCCCGACGGCCGTCGTGGAGATCGCGGCCGAGCTCGGACTGCCGGTGTCGATCGTCCGGATCCTGCTGGCCGACCTGCTCGCCACCGGACGGATCCGCGCCCGGCACCCGCGTACGGCGAACTCGGCGTACAGCTTTACCGACCCCGACATCCTGGAGCAGGTGCTCGTTGGACTCCGCAATCTCTGACGCGACGATCCCCGAAGCCGCGTCGCCGGCGAGCGCCGTGCCCATGGGGGCCGAACAGCTCGAACCGCTCCGGCCCCGCCAGGCACTGCGCAGCACGGCCGACAACGGACTGAAGATCGTCATCGTGGGCGGTTTCGGCGTCGGCAAGACCACGATGGTCCGATCGGTCAGCGAGATCCGCCCGCTGAACACCGAAGAGACCATGACCAAGGCCGGCGAGGCCGTGGACGACACCCACGGGATCGCCGGGAAGAGCGCCACCACGGTGGCCTTCGACTTCGGGCGCATCACCCTCGACGCCCGCAACGTGCTCTACCTGTTCGGCGCCCCCGGCCAGGAGCGGTTCTGGTTCCTGTGGGACCGGCTGTTCTCGGGCACCCTCGGCGCCGTGGTCCTCGTCGACACCCGGCGGCTGGCGGACTCCTGGTACGCCATCGACCGGCTCGAACACCACGGCACGCCCTTCGTCGTGGCCTGCAACGACTTCGGCGGCCCCGAGCACACCCCGGAGCAGATCCGCGCCGCCCTGGACCTGCCGGACGCCATCCCGCTGGTGTTCTGCGACGCCCGCTCCCGGGAGTCCAGCAAGCAGGTCCTGATCTCCCTCGTCCAGCACCTCCAGACGGCCGCGCTGTCGAGCAACCGGCCGAGCCTCCAGCCGAGCCCCCTGTCCCAGACCCCGGAGCCCACCCCGTGACCTGCCCCGCCGCCCCCGAGCACCAGCCCGTCTACCTCGGCGGCCCCCGGTTCCAGACCGACCCCGCCGAGCTGTACCGGGAGATGCGCCGCGACCACGGCGCCGTCGCCCCGGTCGTCCTCGACGGAGACGTACCGGCCTGGCTGGTCCTCGGCTACCGCGAACTGCACCAGGTCACCAGCGACCCCGTGCTCTTCTCCCGGGACTCCGAGCTGTGGAACCAGTGGGAGCGCATCCCCGCCGACTGGCCGCTGCTCCCGATGATCGGCCGGCGCCAGCCGTCGATCCTCTACACCGTCGGCGAACGCCACCGCGAGCGGGCCGCCGTCATCTCCGAAGCCCTCGAAGCCGTCGACCCCTTCGAACTCAAGGGGCACGCCGAACGGTTCGCCGACGAGCTCATCGACGACCTGTGCGGCAAGGGCTCCTGCGACATCGTCGGCGAGTACGCCATGCTGCTCCCGCTGCGCGTCCTCGCCCGCCTCTACGGGTTCTCCGACGCACAGGGCCCCGGCCTCGTCCACGCCATGAACGAGATGATCAACGGGCGGGAGGGGGCCCTGGAAGGCCAGCGCCACCTCGCCGAGTCGATGTTCGCGCTGCTCTCCGCCAAGCTCGCCGAACCCGGCACCGACGTGGTCTCCCGGATGCTCGCCAACCGGTCCGGCTTCACCGTGGAGGAAGTCGCCCAGGACCTCATGGTCATGATGGCCGCGGGCCACCAGCCCACCGCCGACTGGATCGGCAACTCCCTGCGCCTCATGCTCACCGACGACCGCTTCGCCGCCTCCCTCGCGGGCGGCCGGCACAGCGTCGGCGAGGCCATGAACGAGGTGCTGTGGGAGGACACCCCCACCCAGAACGTGGCCGGCCGCTGGACTTCCCGCGACACCCACCTCGGCGGACGGCGCATCGGCAGCGGAGACCTCGTCCTGCTCGGCATCGGCGCCGCCAACGCGGACCCGCACGTGCGCACCGACGCCGGAGAGCTGACCGGCGGCAACAACGCCTTCTTCTCCTTCGGGCACGGCGAACACCGCTGCCCCTTCCCCGCCCAGGAGGTCGCCGAGGTCATCGCGCGCACCGGCATCGAGGTGCTCCTCGATCGGCTGCCCGACGTGGACCTCGCCGTGCCCGCCGGGGACCTGGCCCGCCGCCCCTCGCCCTGGCTGCGCGGCCTCACCGCCCTTCCCGTGACCTACACCCCGACCCCCGCCCTTGGAGCCACCCGATGACGTGCCCGATCGACCACAACGGCCCCGCGGCCATCGTCCTGGACCCCTTCGTGGCCGACCTCGACGCCGAGAGCGCCGCGCTGCGCGCCGCAGGTCCCCTGGTCCAGGTGGTCCTCCCCGGCAACGTGGCCGTTTACGCCGTCACGCACCACGCCGAGGCGCGCAAGCTGCTCACCGATCCCCGGATCGTCAAGGACATCGACGTGTGGGGCGCCTGGCAGCGCGGCGAGATCCCGATGGACTGGCCGCTGATCGGTCTCGCCAACCCCGGCCGCTCGATGCTCACCGTGGACGGCGAGGACCACCGCCGGCTGCGCACCCTGGTCGCGCAGGCCCTGACCGTACGCCGGGTCGAGAAGCTGCGCGCCGGCATCGAGGCGCTGACCACCGGGATGCTGGACAAGCTGGCCGGGCTGCCGGCCGGCGAGACGGTGGACCTCAAGGCGCAGTTCGCGTACCCGCTGCCGATGAACGTCATCAGCGACCTGATGGGCGTGGACGCCGAGGAACACCCGCGCCTGAAGGCCCTGTTCGAGAAGTTCTTCTCGACGCAGACGCTGCCCGAGGAGGTGCCGCAGATGATGGCGGACCTCGGCGCGCTGTTCTCCCGCATCGTCGAGTCCAAGCGCGAGAACCCGGGCGACGACCTCACCAGCGCCCTCATCGAGGCCTCGGAGGACGGCGACCACCTCAGCACCGAGGAGATCACCAACACCCTCCAGCTGATCGTCGCCGCCGGCCACGAGACCACCATCAGCCTGATCGTCAACGCGGTCGTCGCCCTGGAGACCCACCCGGTCCAGCGCGGCCTCGTGCTCAAGGGCGAGGTCTCCTGGGAGAACGTGATCGAGGAGACCCTGCGCTGGTCCAGCCCCACCTCGCACGTCCTGATCCGCTTCGCCACCGAGGACGTGGAGGTCGGCGACCGGATCCTGCCCAAGGGCGAGGGCCTGATCGTCTCCTTCGGCGCGCTCGGCCGCGACGAGGCCCAGTTCGGCGAGACGGCGGGCGAGTTCGACGCCACCCGCACGCCGAACCGGCACATCTCCTTCGGCCACGGCCCCCACGTCTGCCCCGGCGCGGCCCTCTCCCGCCTGGAGGCCCTGGTCGCCCTCCCGGCGCTCTACGCCCGCTTCCCGGACCTCTCCCTGGCGGTCCCCGCGACCGAACTCCGCAACAAGCCGATCCTCACCCAGAACGACCTCTTCGACCTCCCGGTCCGCCTGGCCTGATCCGCGGCTGCCCCGCCCCCTCGAACCGAGCGCGGGCGGGGCGGCCTTTTAATCGGATGTGCTTACGGGGCACGGTTGTTAGGTTCATCGTGTGCCGAAGCTGAATCAGATCATCGCAGTCGAAAAGGGCGTCAAGTCCAAGGCCCTCCAGGAGCTCACCCAGGCTCACCAGGACGTGCAGAAGCCCGCCCTGCTGGCCGGCATCTCCCGGACCTACCAGCCCAAGGACGAGGAGGGCGAGCAGCTCCCGCCCGAGTCCACCCGGGTCCAGATCAAGGCCGAGGACGCCCTGCGGGCGACCGCCTCGACGCTCACCCGGCTCTTCGACGTGACCGCGACGAAGGACTGGGCGAACCGGTCCGCGGCCGCGGACGTGGTGGTCGACGGCCGGGTCCTGCTGCCCCAGGTGCCCGTCCCGTACCTGCTGTTCCTGGAGAAGCAGCTCACCGACCTGCACACCTTCGTGCGCAAGCTGCCGGTGCTCGACGCCTCCGAGTCGTGGAGCCTGGACCCCTCGACCGATGCGTGGAAGACGGACGCGGTGCGGACCATCCGCACGAAGAAGGTCCCGCGCAACCACGTGAAGGCCGAGGCCACGGAGAAGCACCCGGCGCAGGTCGAGGTGTACTACGAGGACGTGGCGGTCGGCTACTGGACCACCGTGAAGTTCTCCGGAGCGCTGCCCGCCCGTCGGGTCAACGAGCTCCTCGACCGGGTCGAGAAGCTCCAGCAGTCCGTCAAGTTCGCCCGGGAAGAGGCGAACAACACCGAGGTCACCGACCAGCGGATCGGCGACGCGGTATTCGGCTACCTCTTCGGGTAGCCCCACATTCGCCCCCCGTCGCGAGCGGGGGGTGCGCGATGAGCGCAAGCTGAAACTGATGTTGAAGCTGATCATGGGGTGTCAGGTGGGGGTTCGAATCCCTCCCCCCGCACACGTGCGGGGGTGGCCCAAGTCCGGTAGAGGCGGCCCCGTCAAACTCAGATTCTCGCTCCAGTCTCAGTATTCGCCGCCGAACACCGGATCGACCGAGCGCGGGCGAACATCGACGGATGGGGGTTCAAGTCCCCTCGGCGGCTCTCTCGTGCCGCTGTAGTTCAAAGGCAGAACACGTCGATCTCAATATGACCCGCGGCTCTTAAACGCCGCCGGTGTGCGCAAATGGGTGGCAAGCTGGAGCCCGGGAGCTGGACATGCTCCCGGGCTCCGTCACGTTCGCCGGCCCGCCGTCACGCGGGCATGGGCACCGAGACGAACGCCGTGCCCGACTCGTTCTCCACCAAGACCGCCCGGACGTCCGCCGGATCCACCGCCGCCGAGCCGTCCAGCGCCGCGCCCTTGCCCTCGCCGTGTTCCGCGGTGCCCACCACCCAGCCGCCCGCGGTGGTGCGCGTACCGTCCCGGGAGACCACGACGATCCGGCAGCGCTCGCCCGCCGGGATGCCCGCCACCGCGGCGTGCACTCGCACCCACTTGGCCGCCGGCGTCACCTGTACGGTCATCCGCGCGCCCGTGCCCGCATCCGTCGCGGAGGCCACCTTGGTCCCCGCCGCCGGGGGGGAGGGCTGGGCCGAGACCGTCGGCAGCGGCCGGGCCTCGACCTCGACGTTCTCGCCACCCAGCTGCGTACCGGCCCAGAAGACGGCGGTCAGCGAGGCCGCCACGGCCAGTCCCGTGAACGCGGTCCGGCGCCGGCGCGCCCCGTCCACCTCCTGGCGCATCTGGCGCAGGGTGCGCTGGAGCAACAGGTCCCCGCCCTGCGGCGGACCGTCGAGGAACGCCTCGGGGGGCACCTCGCCCAGCGCCGTCTCCATCTCGCGCAAAGCCGTCACCTCCTGACGGCACTGCACGCAGCCGTCCACGTGTTCCTCGACCCGGCGGACCTCCGCGTCGTCCAGGACGCCGAGAACGTACGGGCCGAGCAGTTCCTCCTCGTGCCGCTGCCCGTTCATGCCACCACCTCCTGCAGTCCGCCGGGCCGCGGAGACGGGCCGCCCGTGCGCGTGCTTTCCCTGAAGACTTCTCTGAGCGCCTTGAGCGCGTAGTGCGAGCGCGATTTCACCGTGCCGGCCGGGATGCCGAGGGTGTCGGCCGCCTCGGCGACGCTCTGCTGCCGGTAGTACAACTCCGTCAGCACGTCCCGGTGTTCCGGCGACAGCTGGTCCAGGGCCCCCAGCACGGTCATCGTGTCCACCACCGCGTCGGCGTGGTCCGCCTCCACCGGCGGATGCGCCGGCGATCCGGACACCTCCGGCGGCCGGGCCGCCTTCGCCCGGTACCGGTCGGTGACGATGTTGCGGGCCACCGTGAGCAGCCAGCCGCGTACGGAACCCTTCCCGTTCACCAGGACCTCGGAGTGGCGCCAGGCCCTGATCAGGGTCTCCTGGACGATGTCCTCGGCCGCGGCCCGGTCCCCGGTCAGCCGGGTCGCGTACGCGAGCAGGGCGTGACCGTGCTCTTCGTACACGGACTTGATCAGTGCTTCGTCGGTCGAGCCCCGCCGAGTGCGGGGCCACAGTGGTCCGGCCATCTCACCCTCTCCGTCTTCCTCGCTTACGTGGTGCGGTCACAACACGCCGGCCACGGGCACCGGGTTCACGTGACCTGCGTCACCCGGGAGCCGCCGGTGCGCGCGCCGCCGCTCAGGTCCGGCAGGTGCGGCCCTGGTTGAGGCAGTCCACGACCTCGTCCATGCGCGGGCCGGACATCACGTTCACGAACATCCCGTGGTCCGTCTTGGGGCTGTGCCGCTGCTCCGGGAAGGAGTCGAGGGCGATGGGCGTCCCCGCGGGCACCTCGTAGGCGAGGGAGATCCGCAAGCGCGGTACGGGGAAGGTGTCCTGCGGACAGACCCCGTTCGCCGCGGGGTAGCGCAGGTGCGCGCGGTGTCCCGGGGCAGTGGTGTCCAGGCCGTTCCAGCAGCTCGGGAAGGTGAGCGTACGGGTGATGCGCTCGCCCTGCGGGCAGCGCGGGTAGCGGGTGGTGGACCGGTCGGGGGAGCCCGAACAGCCCCATCGGGCCCGCACGTCCTCGTCGGAGTCCGCGGTGAGGGCCACCGCGTCGCCGGTCATCGCGCGCAGGAACCGGGGCATCGCCACCACCTTGCTCACCGGACTGCCGAGGAACTCCACCGACACCGCCGCCTCCGGCAGGATCGCACCCGCGTTCCCGTGGCCCGCGGTTTCCTCGTGCGGCCTTTCGCCCGGCCGGTCGGTGCGGCGCAGCACCGGCCAGTAGTACGTGGAACGGTCCCCGCCCGCACAGCTGGTGGCGGCCGCGTCCAGGGAGGCATCGGTGGAGAAGGCGTCGGTGGACAGGTTCCCGACGTAGCCGTGCGTGTGGTGGGCGCCGGAGCGCAGTCCGGGGGAGACGACGAGGTTGTCCTCGTTGTAGTGGCCCTCCGCGTTGCGGCCGCAATCCACCGACACCCGGCCCGCGGAGGCCTGCGGACCGGCCGCCGGGGGCTCGGCGGGTTCGGCCGGGACCTCCCGGAAGTCCACGAAGTCGCCGGGCACGGGACCGGCTCCGGTCGGCGGCGCGCCGGGCCCGCCGGTGCGCGCGGCCCCCAGCACGGCGGCGGTCAGCCCGGAGCCCAGTACCAGGCAGATCAGCAGCGTGAGCAGTCGGCGTTCGTTCCCCATGCGGGTCACGGTTGCCGCCCACCCCCGCCTCCGTCAACCGGGCGTCCGCAGGACGGTCACCGCCCGGCCGGGGCGCCGGAATCCGTCGAAGGCCTCGCGCGCACGGGCCCCGTGGCCCGGGGCCCGCAACCTTTGCCCCCGTTTGGCTGTTCCCACGGCAAAGCAACCTTCTCGAGCGACCCGCATCGCAAGGAAGGACCACCGCCGTGCCCGCTGCCAACCACCTCCTGCACCGCCTGATCAGGGAAACCGGCTGGACCTACGAAGCCCTGGCCCGGCGGCTCAACACGAGCGCGCAGGCGGTCGGCCTCACCACCGGCTACGACCGCACCTCGGTCGCCCACTGGCTGCGCGGCAGCACCCCGCGCGACCCCGTCCCGGGCCTCCTCTGCGAGATCCTCGCCACCCGGCTGAACCGGCCCGTGAGCCCGGCCGACATCGGCATGCACCGTCCCGCGACCGGCCCGCCCGGCCTCGATCCGGGCCCCGGACCGCACGCCCTGGCGGCGGAGCTCCTCGCCACCGTGCCCGGTCTGCACCCGCACCGCAGGCCCCGCGGCGGCGGCGAGGCGCACCGGGTCCCGGAACAGCGCGACCGCGTCGCGGCCCCGCCCGGCGCCGGGCCCGGGGCCGGCCAGGTGCCCGCCCTGTCCCACACCGAACTGCGGCGGGCCGCCGAGAGCTTCTTCACCGGCCAGGTCGACGCCCTCGGCGGGGACGCCACCGCGCCCGTACTCCTCGCGTACCTCCGGAGCACCTTCCGCACGGCCCTCACCGCCACCGGGGACGAAGGCTCCCTGTCCGCCCTGGAGATCGGCCATGCGGCGCGCACGGTGCTGCTCCTGGCCCGCAGCTACGCCGACCAGTGCTCCTTCGCCGAGGCGCGGCGGACCCTGGGCCGGGCCGCCGCCCTCGCGGAGCTGGCGGGGGAACCCTCCACCCAGGCCATCGCCCTGCGCATGCTCAGCCAGGACGCCCTCGACCAGAACCAGCCGGCCGTCGCGCTCTCCTACGTACGCCGGGCGCTGGAGATCGCCCCGCGCGCCCCCGACGCCGTCCGGGCCTTCGTCGCCGCCCAGGCGGCCCAGGTGCACGCGGTCCTGGGGCACCGCGGCGAGGCCCTCGCCTGGCTCGACGCCGCCGACCGGGCGCAGGGCGCCGCCGCGGGCGAGGCGGATCCCTTCCACACCTACCGCCCGGCCGCCCTGGAGTTCAAGCGCGCGGTGGTCCTCGGCCTGCTCGGGGACCATCCCGCGGCCCACGCCGCCCTGGACACCTCGCTGGCCTCCCGCCCCGCCCAGCAGGAACGCGCGATCATGCTCACCCACGTGGAACGGGCCCGGCTGTACCGGCTGGGCGGCCGGGAGCGGGAGGCCGCCGCCGCACTGCGGGATGCCGAAGCCCTCAACCGGGGCGTGCACTCCCCGCGCGCGGCCCGCGAGATCGAGCTGCTGGGGCCGGGCGGCGCCCGCCTCGGCTGAGCCTCGGGTCAACGGCGGCGCCTGCGATCCTCAGGCCAGCGGCGCCGCGTCGAGCTCGATCACCTCTGCGGGGCCCGCGCGGAACGCGGGGCTCGCCGCGTCCGCCTCGATCATGTGCGGGGTGACGTCGTGCGCGGCGAGGGCCTCCCGCGAGGACCACTCCTCGACGAGGGCGAACCGGTCCGGATCGCCGCTCACTTGGTGCATGTCGTAGCGGATGCAACCCTCCTCGGCCCGCACGGCCGGCGCGAGGCGCTCGTAGGCCTCGATCTGCTCCCGGCCGCGGCCCGGGAGGGTGGTGATGAGGATCAGGAGTCGAACAGTCGATGGCATGAGCCGCATGCTAGATCGACGAGGCCGGGGAACGGAAAGGCTTTTCCGCAGGACGGGTTGCACGGCCCGCCCCGCCCGTGGCCGTTCCGCCACGCATGGCCGGTCCGGTCCTTGCCCGGTACGGGCCGACCGCGCAGAGTGGCCCGGTATGACACCCGAAGACCTCTTGCAGGCACTCGCCCGTACCCGCGCCTCCCTCGACGGATCCGAGGTCACCTTCTGGTGGACCGGCGACGTCCACGCCTGGGCCCCCGGTGAGCCGTACCGGCGACTCTTCGGCTTCGAAGGCCTCAACGTGGCCCGGCTGGTGGAGGACGAGGCACCGGGGACCTACCAGCTCCTCACCCGTGAGGCCGCGTTCTACCTGGACCCGCTGACCCGGGAGATCCTGGAGACCTGGGAGGACAAGCCCGTGGTCCACGTCTGGAACGACCCCGCGAACCAGAAGTGGCGCCCCTTCCCCGTCCCCATGACCGCACTGGGCGACGAGCTCTGCTTCAGCCTGGAGATCCCGCTCGCCTACCCCTCCCCGCTGCCCGTCGCGCAGTACCCCGCGAACTCGGCCGACGACACCTACCGCGCCCTGGAGCTCTTCCAGTTCTTCGCCCCCGCCTCGGTCCTCGCCACCAGCGAGCCCAGCGTCCCGTCCACCATGTCCTGGACCCGGATGTCGCCCTGGCTCCCCTGGATGGAACAGGGTCCGCGCCCCGGCGGGCTCACCTTCCACTGTCGCGGCCGCAAACTCGCCTCCTACGCGGAGGTCCCGGAACGGACCCGTGCGTACATCGCCGCCCGCCACCCGGAGTTCGCCCACGCCCCCGAGAAGTGGACGGAGCCGAACGAGACCAGCTGGACGTACTTCCGCAAGCTCAACCCGCCGTCGGACCGGCCCGGCGCCTGAGCCGGTCCGGTCCGGTCCGGTCCGGGGCGGCTCGCGAGGCGGGTCCTTCCCGGCACCCCCGGCGAGGGCCCTCAGCCGGCGGCCGCGAACCGGTCCAGGGCGCCGAGCACGTGGCCGAGGGTGGCCGTTCCGCCCAGGTGCCCCGCCTCCTCCACCACGGTCAACTCCGCGCCGGGCCAGGCACGGGACAGCTCCCAGGCCGTGTCGAGGGGGCCGGCCATGTCGAGCCGGCCGTGGATCAGGACGCCCGGGATCCCGGCCAGCCGGTGGGCCCCGCGCAGCAGCTCGCCCTCCTCCAGCCACGCACCGTGCGAGAAGTAGTGCGAGCAGATGCGGACGAGGGCAAGCCGGGCCGCGGGCGGGCGGCCCGTGTACGGCTGGGAGGAGCCCTTCGTCTCGCCGGACAGCACGGCGTCCTCCCAGGCGCACCAGTCCGCCGTGGCCTTCGCCCGCACCTCCTCGTCGGGATCGGCCGCCAGGCGCGCGTAGGCCCCGACGAGGTCGCCGTCGCGCGGGGTGCCACCGGATCCGGCGACGAAGCGTTCCCACGCCTCGGGGAAGAACCGGCCGACGCCGCGGTAGAGCCAGTCGATCTCCGAGCGGCGGGTGGTGGTGACGGCCGCGATGACGATCTCCGAGACCCGCTCCGGGTACCGCTCGGCGTAGGCCAGGATCAGCGTGGAGCCCCACGAGCCGCCGTACAGCAGCCAGCGGCCGATGCCGAGGTGCTCGCGCAGCCGCTCCATGTCGGCGACCAGGTGCCCGGTGGTGTTGTGCCGCATGTCGGTCGCCGGGTCGCTCGCGTGCGGGGTGCTGCGGCCGCAGCCGCGCTGGTCGAACAGGACGACCCGGTAGCGTGCCGGATCGAAGAGCCGGCGGGCCTTCTCGGTGCACCCCGACCCCGGACCGCCGTGGACCACGAGGGCGGGCTTTCCGTCCGGATTGCCGCAGACCTCCCAGTAGACGGCGTTTCCGTCGCCTACGTCGAGCATCCCCTTGTCGTAGGGCTCGACGGGCGGGTGGAGCTCTCCCACGTCCGGACCTCCTCATCTCCCCGTCCCGGACGCCCGTTCACCGGGGCCGTCGGGGTCCCGCCACCCTACGGGGGGTCCGGCAGGGTGCGGACAAGGGTTTTCCCCGTATCGCGTTCATCCCCGCTTTGCCTACTGTCTGCCCACCGGCGATCCTCCCGTCCGAACAGCCCCCGCGCCCACCCCACATGGCGTGAAGCTCTAGGGCAGGTCCTTCACCGGTGCCACCGTTGCCCAGCCCCGACGCTGCGGCGGGCGACGACGTGGTGTGCAGCAGCGGTGGCCGGGCGGGTTTGACCAGCTCGTTCCGGTCCCGCCGCCGCCGGTCAACCTCCCACACTGCACCAACCGGCCGCCCCGGCCCGTTCTGTGGCGGCCCGCGAAAGGGAACACCGTGCACGCATCCAGACGACGCAGGCTCATATCCGTGGTGGCGATGTCCGTCACCCTGCTCGCCGGCTCCGCCACCACCTCCCTGGCGCTGACCGCCGCGGATCCCGCCCCCGCCTCGACCCTCCCGGCTGCCGGCGCCCCCACCGCCGTGGCCCCCGTCGAGAACCTCATCGTCGGGTACAAGTCCTCGGCCGCAGAAGCCGGCTCCAACTCCGCCGCCGCGGCGGACGCGGAGGCCAAGGGCAAGAAGGCCTCGAAGAAGGCGAAGTTCGACCGCCGCCTCGGCACCGGAGCCGCCCTCGTCTCCCTCGGGGCCCCGGCCGACGCGGCCGCCGTCATGGCCCAGTTCCGCGCCGACCCCGACGTCGCCTACGTCGAGCCCGACTCCCGCGCCTACGCCCTCGCCGTCACCCCCAACGACACCGAGTACGCCAAGCAGTGGGACCTCTTCGAGCCCACCGCCGGCATGAACGTTCCGGCAGCCTGGGACACGACCACCGGCTCGGGCGTCACCGTGGCCGTGATCGACACCGGTTACGTCGCGCACTCCGACCTCGCCGCCAACGTGGTCGCGGGCTACGACTTCATCTCCAGCTCCACCGCCGCCCGTGACGGCAACGGCCGCGACAACAACCCCGCCGACCAGGGTGACTGGAGCGCGGCCGGCGAGTGCGGCACCGGCTCCAAGGCCAGTGACTCCTCCTGGCACGGCACCCACGTCGCCGGCACCATCGCCGCCGCCACGAGCAACTCCAAGGGCGTCGCCGGCATCGCGTACGGCGCGAAGATCCAGCCCGTCCGCGTGCTCGGCAAGTGCGGCGGTGCCACCTCGGACATCGTCGACGCCATCACCTGGGCCTCCGGCGGCACCGTCTCGGGCATCCCGGCCAACGCGACCCCGGCCAAGGTCATCAACATGAGCCTCGGCGGCTCGGGTGCCTGCACCGCCACGTACCAGAACGCCATCAACGCCGCCGTCGGCCGCGGCACGACCGTCGTCGTCGCCGCCGGCAACAGCAACTCCGACGCGGCCGGCTTCTCGCCCGCCAGCTGCAACAACGTGATCAACGTCGCCGCCAGCAACCGCACCGGCGACCGCTCGTTCTACTCGAACTACGGCGCGATCATCGACGTCGCCGCCCCGGGCGGTGAGACCCGCCGCGCCACCGACACGCCCGGCACCATCACCACGCCCGAGAACGGCATCTGGTCCACCCTGAACACCGGTGCCACCACCCCCGGCGCCGAGAACTACGAGCCCTACCAGGGCACCAGCATGGCCGCCCCGCACGTCGCGGGCCTCGCCGCCCTGCTGAAGTCGGCGAACTCCTCGCTGACCCCGGCCCAGATCGAGTCCGCGATCAAGACGAACGCCCGCCCGCTGGCCGGCACCTGCACCGGCGGCTGCGGCACCGGCCTCGCCGACGCCGCCGCGGCCGTGGCGGCCGTGACCTCGACCCCGCCCACCCCGGGCTTCGAGAACACCACGGACTTCGCGATCGGTGACAACACCACCGTGGAGAGCCCGGTCACCGTCACCGGTGTCACCGGCAACGCCCCGGCCACCCTCAAGGTCGGCGTCAACATCGTCCACACCTACATCGGTGACCTGAAGGTCGACCTGGTCGCCCCGGACGGCACCGTCTACACGGTGCACAACCGGACCGGCGGCAGCGCCGACAACATCAACCAGGTCTACACCGTGAACGCCTCCTCCGAGGTCGCGAACGGCACCTGGAAGCTGCGCGTCAACGACAACGCAGGCGGCGACACCGGCAAGATCGACTCCTGGAGCCTGACCTTCTGAGCCGGGCCTACTGAGTCCCCTCCGGGCCGGATCCCCACCGCAGCCCAACTCGGCCTGACGGGGCGATAGTACGGACCAACAGCCCGTCCGACCTGCTGATACATCGTGTATCGGCAGGTCGGGCGGGTTTTCCTGTCACGTGACTGAATTCTGCGTCACAATCCCGGCCCGCCGGGCATCCGACCTCGTATTGTCGCGTCTCACAGGAAGGGCACAGGGATCGGGCAAGCGAGAGGCTGGTGGCTGTGCGTGGTGGTGGCGACGGGGAACGCCGACACGACCGTCGGACACGGTGAACTGATCAAGGCGGTCGACCGCGCGCTGACCACGCACGGACGCGCCCTGCTCACCGGGCCCGCGGGCTCCGGAAAGACCGAGGTACTGCGCGCCCTCACCGAGGCCGCCGCGCTGCGCCACGAGACCGTGCTCCAGCTCGCCCCCGGAGCCGCCGACCGGTGGATACCCGAGGCGGCCGCCGCCGCCCTCCTCGCTTCCGTCCCGGCCGCCGCGCTGGAATGCCTCTCCGGACCGCAGCGCACCGCCATCGCCCTGCTGCGGCGGGAAACCGACGCACCCCGCGTCGGCCGCGACCACGTCGCCCTGCGCCTCGCCGTCGTCGAAGTGCTGCGCACCCTCGCCGCCCGCGGCCCCGTCCTGCTCGCGCTCGACAACGCCCAGTGGCTGGACGCGGAGAGCACCGACCTGCTCCGCTTCGCCCTGGGCCTGACCCCGCCCCGGGTCCGGGTCCTCGCCGCCGAATGCGTCCAGGGCGGAACCCCGCTCTCCGAGCCCCTCTGCGGACCGGACACCCCACAGATACGGGTGCCCCCGCTCGGCACCGACGAGATCGCCGAGCTGCTGATGCGCCGGGGCCTTCCGGCCCGTCTCGCCGGCCGGATCCACCAGGCCAGCGGAGGCAACCCGCGCCTCGCCCTGGCGCTCGGCCGCTCCGTCGCCGAAGCCGCCGGGTCCCGCGACGGCGGTGCCCACCACGCCGATCCGCTGCCCGTCTCCGGGCAGGCCCGCGAGGTGGCCCGCCGCCTCCTCGGCGTCGTGCCCGTCCAGGCCCGGCGCACCCTGCTCTACGCCGCCCTCGCCGCACGCCCCACCACCGCGCTGCTGCGCCGGGCCGGCCGACTGGCCGCGGAGGCCGAGCTCGCCGTGGCCGAGCGGGCCGCGCTGGTCACCGTAGAAGAGGACGGCACGATCCGGTTCATGGCCGGGGCCCTGCCGACCGCGCTGGCCGCCGACGCGGGCTGGCCCGAACGCGCCGCCGGGCACGCCGCGCTGGCCACCGCCGTGGACGACCCCGTCCAGGCCGTACGCCACCGGGCGCTGGCCGTGGATGCCCCCGACCAAGCGCTCGCCGCCGAGGTCACCGAAGCCGCCGCGTCCTGCAGGCGCCGTGGCCAGCGGGCGCTGGCCGCCGAACTCGGCCTGCTCGCGGCCGACCGGACCCCCTACCACCTGCCGGGAGAGGAGCTCGCCCGGCTGGTCGCCGCAGCCGAGGACGCGGGCTGGGCCGGCCGTGCCGACCTGGCCCGCCGCGCCACACGCGCCGTGCTCGCCCGCGACGCCTCGCCGGGCGACCGGGTGCGGGCCCGCCTTGCCGTCATCGACGCCGCCGGTCAGGCACTCGGGGCGCTCGACGAGACCTTTGCCTACGCCATGGCCGATGCCGAGGGCGACCCCGCCCTCCAGGCCGCCGTGCGGCTGCGGACCGCCTGGAAGCACAACCTCAGCGACGGCGACCCCGTCCGCTCGCGGGACGCCGCCGCGGAGGCCGGCGTACTGGCCCGCAGCGGCGGAGACCAGGTCGCCGAAGCCATGGCGCTGACCGTACGGGCCCGCATGGGCCGCATCCTCGGGGACCCGGACGCCGAGGAGATCCTCGCCGAGGCACTCGCCCTGCCCGCACCCGAAGTACCCCTCGGCATGCGCAACGCCCCGCAGTACCTCGCCGTCCGCCACGCCCTCTTCGACGACCGCAACGCCGACGCCCGGCGCCAGCTGCTCGTGCTGCTGCCCGCGGTACGGCGCACCGGCTCCGCCGAGGACGTCTTCGAGGTGCTGCGCAGCCTCACCGAGGTGGAACTGCGCCGGGGCAGGTGCGCGGCTGCCACCGCGCACGCCCGTGACGCCCTGGAGCTGACCGTCGAGGCCGGCCTCTCGCCCGGCCCCGCCTGGTACCTGGCCGCCCTGGCCGAGGCCATGGGCGGGGGATTCGCACGGGCCGCCGGATACGCCCGGCGCGGCATCCAGGCTTCCGAGGAGGAGCACGACCAGGTCTTCCTCTCCCGCGGCCTGTACGTGCTCGGCCTGGTCGAACTGGCCACGGGCGAGGCCGCGAAAGCCGTCACCACCCTGCGCCGCGTGGCAGAACTGGAGGCCGCCCAGCAGGTGGTCGACCCCTCGATCCTGCGCTGGCACGGCGAGCTCGCCGAGGCCCTGGTTCTCGCCGACGTGCCCGAGGAGGCTGCCGATCTCCAGGCCAGGGTGCGTACGACGGCCCTCGCGCTCGGCCGCACCAGCGTGATCGCCGCCCTAGACCGGGCCCGGGGCCTGTGCCTGTCGGCGCAGGGCGACGCCGATGCGGCCGTAGCCCTGCTGGAGGACACCGCGCAGCGCTTCGAGCTCCTCGACCTGCCCCTTGAGCGGGCCCGTACGCTGCTGGCCCTCGCCCGGGTGGAACGCCGCCGACGTCGGCGCGCACCGGCCCGCGCCGCACTGGCGGCGGCGGCCGAGGCCTTCGCCCGGGCCGGCGCAACGCCGTGGGCCGAGCTGGCGCGGGAGCCGTCGCCGTCCTCGCCCGGGAGCGAGGGCGGCGGCGGGGCCCGGTCCCTGGCCGCCCTCACCGAGGCGGAGACCCGCCTCGCGGTGCTGGTGGCCCAGGGCGCCAGCAACCAGGAGGCGGCCGCGAAGCTCTTCGTCAGCGTGAAGACAGTGGAGGCCCGGCTGACCCGGATCTACCAGAAGCTGGACGTCCGGTCCCGGGCCCAGCTGGCCACCATGCTGCGGGTGGGCTGACCGGAGCGGTGAAGAGCCGCCTCAGCAGCTCAGGTTGTTCCCCGGGGTCACGCCGAGGATCTGGGTGAAGCTCTGGTACTTGTTCACCCGGCTCTGCACCTGAGCCGGGTTGCCGCCGTTGCACTCCAGGGCGCCGTTGATGGAGCGGATGGTCTCGCCGAAGCCGGCGCCGTTCACCATGGCGGCGTGGGCGGTCATCGTGCCCGGGCCGTTCTGCGTGTTCCAGTACCAGAGCGCCGTCTTCATCGCGACGGCCGGGTCCTGCTCCACCAGGTAGGGGTTGGCCAGGAGGTTGATGCCCAGGGCGTCGCCGGCCGCCTTGTAGTTGAAGTTCCAGCTCAACTGGATGGGACCGCGCCCGTAGTAGGCGGCCTGCCCGGCGGGACAGCCGTAGGGCTGGTTCGCGTCGCAGTAGTGCGGGTAGTTGGCGGTGTTCTGCTCGACTATGTGCACCAGCCCGCCGGTCTCGTGCGAGACGTTGGCCAGGAAGGCCGCCGCTTCGCGCCGCTTGACGGTGTCGTCGCCGGTGGTGGCGAAGCCGGGGTAGGCCGACAGGGCCGCGACCAGGCCGTTGTAGGTGTAGAAGGGGTTCCGGTTCGGGAACATCTGGTTGAACTGGGCCTCACTGACCACGAATCCGGAGGGGTTGGGGGTGGTCGGATCCGGGTTCGGAGTCTGTCCGCCTCCGCAGACGCCCTGGTCCGACCAGACGCCCCACTGGCCGGTGGTGCCGGGGGTCTCGCCCTGGGTCCACCACTTGGCCTGCCAGTTGTGGCCCCCGTACGAGGCGCTCGTGCCGCCGGTGTAGACGGCGGAGGCCGCCCACGCCCCGGCGCAGGCGGGAGCCGCGGCGGCGGGGGAGGAGGGAAGGGCGATCGCGAGGCCGAGGGTGACGGCCGCGGTGGCGGCCAGCGAGAGGGCGCGGCGGCGCAGGGTGCGCTTCACGGAAGTTCTCCTTCAGTGGGGGGAGTTGCCGTGGGGGCAACGGGCAACGGACAACTGCGCCCACTGAAGCGAGGATGGTCTGGACCTGTCAAGGTCTAGACCAAAACGAAGCGCCGGTGCGCCGCCCCGAAGGGCAGTGCACCGGCGCTCCGTTGGGGGGTCAGCTACCGGCGGAGAGGTTGCCGGAGAGGACCGGGATGTTGTCCAGGATGTGCGAGGCGGTCTCGTCACCCTTGGCCTGGGTGGAGTTCTCGGCGCACTGCTGGTTCTGCGGGTTGGACGCGATCGGGATGTCCTGGACGCCGACGTTGATCAGCGCCAGGATCGACTGCGCGTTGACCTTCGCGGGCAGGCCGACACAGAGCTTGTTCAGGGAGCCCTGGATGGCGGCCATCTGCGGGCTCATGGCGCCCTTGGTCTCCTGGTTGCCGTAGAGCTGGGAGGACTCGTTGCCGTTGACCGTGTTGACGCCGTTGTCGTTGCCGATCGCCATCGCCGGGGAGGCTACGGCGGCACCGGCACCCAGAACGGCGGCGGTGGCGGCTGCGGTGGCCATGAACTTCTTGAGCATGTGGGGGATCCTTCTTCTGTCGCACTGTCGCATGAGATAGCTGCCCTCGGCGGGACGAGCTGCTCAACTGCCGTGGACACCGGGGGTTATCACCCATCACCCGAGTGGCTCAACCTTGCACTCCACGGGTGCGGTCCTGTGTCGGCCGATTGACCGAACGCCGACGGGCGCGACAGGCGGGCGGATCTCATGCCCGGAGTGCGTACGTGCGCGTGCGCTCCGGGTTCGCGCCCCGTGCGCGGGGCGGAGGTGCCGCCCCCGACCGGATCCGGACCGTGGTGCAGGTCCCGGACCCGGCCGGGGCCGGCAGGGGCGGTGTCGCGGCAACGCGACGCCGCCGCGGTCAGCCGGTCTTGCGGCGGACCTTCTTGTTCTTGCCCCCGGGGTTGCCGCCG
Organism: Streptomyces stoeckheimensis; assembly: GCF_045822005.1. Taxonomy (NCBI): domain Bacteria; kingdom Bacillati; phylum Actinomycetota; class Actinomycetes; order Kitasatosporales; family Streptomycetaceae; genus Streptomyces; species Streptomyces stoeckheimensis. The sequence continues at coordinate 8,614,183 of NZ_CP169550.1, forward strand.
GCGCCCTGGATCTTCGCCCGGCTCTGGTGTGCCTGCTGCGACTGAGCATTGGCGGCGTTCCGCTCCAGGGCCTCCTTGAACTTCCGCTTGGCCTCCTCGGCCGGCGATTCGTTCTGCGGGGTGTCTGATTCTTCTGACATGCGTCCTCCTGGAATGTTCTGAAGCCGTTGCAGTCTGTCAGGTGGCGTTTCCCCTGGCCAACGTGTTCGCGCGGAGCGGCCTCGAGTCGGGTCCTGAGTAACTCGGGGGCAGGTCTGGAGTAGCCCCGGAGAAGCTCCGGGGCGGTCTCAGGCGTCCTTCTCCAAGGTCGGGCGCAGTCGCTCCAGCAGGGCGTGGAGGGTCGCGCGCTCGGTGCCGTCCAGGACGTCGAGGGCGCCGTGCGTGGCCTGCATCTCCTCGCGCACCCGGCGGATCACCTCGCGGCCCGCGTCCGTGGCCACGACGTTCTTGACGCGCCGGTCCGCGGGATCGGGCTCGCGGCGCACCAGCTCGCGGGCCTCCAGCCGGTCGACGATGCCGGTCACGTTCGAGGCGTCGCACACCAGCAGGGTGGCGAGGCCGCGCATCGGGAGCGGTCCGTTCAGCTGGGCGAGGACCTTCGCCTGGGTGGAGGTGAGGCCGTGGTGGGCCGCGGCCGCCGCGAAGTCGCGCCACTGGGCGGTGCCGATCGCGGCGAGCAGCTCCAGCAGCTCCAGCTTGGTCGGGACGGCGTGGGGGGTGGTGGCGCTCATGCCCCGGAGCGTACTCAAGGTGCTTCACATTATCAACCTTTTACTTGACCACCTTAACTATTGAGGTCTACCGTCTGCTGGAGTCGAAGTACTTGATGACGTCAAACATCTGCGATCTGAAGCACTGAGAAGGTCTTCCCTGCCATGAGCACCACCACCTCCGCCACCGCCCGGGCCGGCGGCCACCGGAACGAGACGGTCATCGTCTTCGCCCTGAGCCTGGCCGCCATGGTCGTGTCGATGATGCAGACGCTGCCGGTCCCGATCCTGGGCCTGATCCGCAGCGATCTCGGCACCACCACCGCCAACGTCAGCTGGGTGACCACCGCCACCCTGCTGTCCGCCGCCGTCTTCACCCCGCTGCTGGGCCGCTTCGGCGACCAGCACGGCAAGAAGCCGACGCTGGTGGCCGTACTCGGCGTCATGGTCGCGGGCTCCGTCATCGCGGCGCTGGCGTCCTCGCTGCCCTTGCTCCTCCTCGGCCGCGTCCTGCAGGGCGCCGCCACCGCGATCTTCCCGCTCGCCCTCTCCGTGCTGCGCGAGGAGGTCCGCCCGCAGAAGCTCCCCGGAGCGATGGCCCTGGTCAGCGGAACCCTCGCGTTCGGCAGCGGCCTCGCGCTCGTCGCCACCGGCCTGCTGACCTCCGGCAGCGACGCCGACTACCGCAACGCCTTCTGGATGGCCACCGGCTTCGCCGTGCTCGCGCTGCTCGCCGTCGTCTTCCTGGTTCCGGCAACCCGGCACAAGACCGGCGGCCGTACGGACTTCCTCGGTGCGCTCACCTTGGGCATCGCCCTGCTGCTGCTCCTGCTGCCGATCTCCCAGGGCCACGAGTGGGGCTGGGCCTCCGGCCGCACGCTGGGCAGCTTCGCGGGCGCCGTCGTCATGACCGCCGTCTGGGTGTTCACCGAGCTCAAGGTCCGCGAGCCCCTCGTCGACATGCGGATGTTCGTCCACCGTCCGGTCCTGATGGCCAACCTGGCCGGCATCCTCGTCGGCTTCGGCATGTTCGCGAACTTCCTGGGCGTCTCCTACCTCGTCCAGATGCCCAAGGCCCTGACCGGCTACGGCTTCGACGCCTCCATCCTGCGCGCCTCCGTCGAGTTCCTGCTGCCCGGCGCGATCGTCTCGCTCCTCGCCTCGCCGATCGGCGGCCAGCTGGTCCGCCACCGCGGACCGCGCGCCGCACTGGCGGTGGCCGCGGCCCTCGGCGCCGCCGGCTTCGGCTGGCTGGCCCTGGACCACGGCCACACCGCCTCGGTGATCGGCGCCGGCCTCATCGTCGGCGCGGCCGTCAGCTTCGGCTACGCGGCCATGCCCGCCGTGATCATGGCGAGCGTCCCGCACCACCAGAGCGGCATCGCCAACGGCATCAACTCGATCTCCCGCTCCACGGGCAGCGCGATCGGCAGCGCGATCGTGACCACCATCCTGGCCTCGAAGACGATCGAGCACCTCCCGGCCGGAGTTCCCGCCCTGCCGGCCGAATCCGGCTTCACCCTCACCTTCGCCATCGGCGCGGTGGCCTTCGGCCTGGTCGCGGTCATCAGCGGAATCGGTCTGCGCGGAACCCACGGGCCGCGGACGGCCGCCACGGGTGCCGCCGCGCCGGTGGCCGCCTCGACCGGCACCGCTCCTGCGGCAACCGAGCCGGCCGCCGCTGCGGCGTCCGCCGCGAAGGCCGACGCCTGACCGGTCCGCACCGCATCAGCGGAGCGACGCTTTCACCGAGCCGCCCCCGGGTCCCGCCGCACGCACGGCGGGACCCCGGGGCGGCTCCACGCGTTCACACGCCGGACGTCCCCGCACCGTCGTGGGCCCGAGGCCCCCGGATAGGCTCGACCGGGCCCGGAAAGGATCTCCCGGGCCCGGAAGGGTGCCATGACCAGCGAAGAACCGATCCGGATCCTGCGGGCGGCCGACCGCCCGGCCGCCCGGTGGAAGAACGGCGGGGGAGTGACCCGCGAGATCGCTGCCGGACCCGAGGGCTCCGGGATGGACGACTTCGGCTGGCGGGTCAGCCTCGCGGAGGTCACCGCGGACGGCGCCTTTTCCGTGTTCCCCGGCGTCGACCGCACGCTCACCCTCGCGGAGGGCGCCGGCATGGACCTGGAGATCGGCGGCGTACGACGCCTCGTGGACCGGCGGTACGTCCCCCAGCGCTTCCCCGGTGACGAGCCCACCGGCTGCCGGCTGCTGGCCGGACCGGTGGTGAACTTCAACGTGATGTACCGGCGGGGCGCGGTCAGCGCCGAGACCGCCGTCGTACGGGGCGACCTCACGCTTGCCGTCCGGCCCGGCGAGAACCTGCTGGTCGTGGCCCTGGAGGGGACGGCCGAGCTGGCGGGCTCCGCGGAACTGGGCCCGTACGACGCTGCCCTGGTCAGGGTCCCGGGCGAGATCGGCCTACGGAGCGCAGGTCGCGCGGCGGTGGTCCGCCTCGCCCCGGCTCCGCGGCCGGCGGGCTAGGCGGCCGCGGCCCCGGAGCGCGGGAAGAGTACCTCCTCGTAGGGGGCGAGGGCGCCCTCCGGGTCCCCGGGACGGGCCGCGAGGGCCGCGGCGAGCTCGGCGCCGTCGAGCACGGCCGGGTGGTGCCCTCCCCGGCGAAGGGGGACATCAGGTGCGCCGCGTCGCCGATCAGGGTCACCCCCGGGGGCACGGGTCCAGCGGTGGCCGACGAGCGGCGCGCGGACGGGCCGGGCCGCCAGCGGGGTGTCACTCCCGGCGACGAACGCAAAAAGGCCGCAACCCGTGAGGCCCTCGCCGACGCCGCCCTGCGGCTCTTCCTGGAGAAGGCTTCGACCCGGCGGCGGCCCGCTACGTCATGGAGATTCCCGATCTCGCAGGCATGCGTCCGGACCCGCGGCGCGCCCTGGACACCGCTTCGACCACCTGCAACGCGGCCGGCACGGGGTGTGATCGGAAGCCCGCTCCGAACTGCCCTCTGTGCGCGAAGCGTTGACAAAGTCGTCATCTGCTAGAAACCTGTGGCGCCATGACCGCATAACTGCGATCAGATCACTCAAAAAATTAATAACGGTGCGCAAGTTTGCGGCAGGCGCGGCTGCGTCGGGCCGGGTCCCCTCATGGAACAGAGGACAGCATGAGATGGAAGCAAAGCGGTCGGCTGATGGTGGCCGGCTCGGTGGTCGCGGGACTGGTGTCGGTCGGACTCCTCCCCGTCACCTTCGCGGCCGCCGCGGGCGGACCCAACATCGCCCTGGGCAAGTCGGTCAGCGCGAGCGGATCCCTCGGCGGGTACGGGCCTCCGGGAGTCACCGACGGCAACCAGGGCTCGTACTGGGAGGGGCCCTCGGGCACCTTCCCGACCTGGGTCCAGGTGGACCTCGGCAGCAGCGTCGCCGTCGACCAGGTGGTGCTGAAGCTGCCCGCCCCGTGGGAGGCCCGCACCGAGACGCTGACCGTGCAGGGCAGCACCGACGGGAACACCTTCACCACCCTGTCCGCTTCGGCGGGGCGGGTGTTCAACCCCGCCCAGTCCAACACGGTGACCATCGGGTTCACCGCGGCGACGGTCCGCTACGTGCGGGTCAGCGTCAGCTCCAACACCGGCTGGCAGGCCGCGCAGATATCCGAGCTGGAGGTGTACTCCGCCAACGGCAGCGGTGATCCCGGGGACCCGGGTACTCCGCCCCCCGTGGGCGTGAACCTCGCCAAGGGCAAACCGATCGAGGCCTCCTCCACCACCCAGTCGTTCGTCGCGGCCAACGCCAACGACGACAGCGTCACCAGCTACTGGGAGGCGGGCGGCCAGCAGTCCACGCTGACCGTGAAGCTCGGCTCCAACGCCGACGTCACCGGAGTGGTCCTCAAGCTCAACCCCGACCCCGCCTGGGGCAACCGCACCCAGAGCTTCGAGGTCCTCGGCCGGGAGCAGTCGGCGAGCGGGTTCACCACCCTGAAGGCCCGCGCCGACTACGCGTTCAGCCCGGGCGGAAACCAGAACACCGTGACGGTCCCCGTCACCGGCCGCCTCGCCGACGTCCAGCTGAAGTTCTCCGGCAACACCGGGGCCGGCGGCGGCCAGGCCGCCGAGTTCCAGGTCATCGGCGCCGCCGCCCCGAACCCGGACCTGACGGTCACGGACCTCGCCTGGTCCCCGGCCGCCCCCTCCGAGAGCGACGCCGTCACCGTCAACGCGACCGTCCGCAACGCCGGTACGGTCGCCTCCCCGGCCACCACCGTCAACGTCAGCCTCGAAGGCGCGGTCGCCGGCAGCGCCCCGGTCGGGGCCCTCGCCGCCGGAGCCTCGGCCACCGTCCCGGTCTCCGTCGGCAAGCGCCCGATGGGCAGCTACACCGTCTCCGCCGTCGTCGACCCGGCCGGAACCGTCCCCGAGCAGAACGACACCAACAACAGCCGTACGGCCGCCGCGAAGCTCGTCGTCGGCCAGGCACCGGGCCCCGACCTGGAAGCCCTCTCCATCACCACCAACCCGGCCAACCCGGCCGTGGGCGCCCCGGTCTCCTTCACCGTGGCCGTCCGCAACCGGGGCACCTCCGGGGTGAGCGCGGGCACCGTCACCCGGCTGGTCGCCGGCGCCACCACCCTGAACGGCCCCACCCCGGCGATCGCCGCCGGCGAAATCGTGAACGTGCCGATCAACGGCACGTGGACGGCGGTCAGCGGCGGAGCCACCCTCACCGCCACCGCCGACGGGACCGGCCTCGTCGCCGAGACCAACGAGACCAACAACAGCCACTCCCGGGCCGTGGTCGTCGGCCGCGGTGCGGCGCTCCCGTACACCGAGTACGAGGCGGAGGCCGGCAGTTACACCGGCACCCTGTTGCAGAGCGACGCCCAGCGCACCTTCGGGCACACCAACTTCGCCACCGAGTCCTCGGGCCGCGAGTCCGTACGCCTCTCCTCGGCCGGCCAGTACGTCCAGTTCACCTCCACCAACCAGGCCAACTCCATCGTCGTGCGCAACTCGATCCCCGACGCCGCGAACGGCGGCGGCGCCGACGCCACGATCAGCCTGTACGTCAACGGCAGCTTCGCCCAGAAGCTGAACCTCTCCTCGAAGCACAGCTGGCTCTACGGCAGCACCGACAGCCCCGAGGGCCTGACCAACACCCCCGGCGGCGACGCCCGCAGGCTCTTCGACGAGTCCCACGCCCTGCTCGCGCAGAGCTACCCGCCCGGTACGACCTTCCGGCTCCAGCGCGACGCGGGCGACACGGCCTCGTACTACGTCATCGACCTGATCGACCTGGAGCAGGTGGCCCCCGCGGCGCCCAAGCCCGCCGAGTGCACCTCGATCACCGACTACGGTGCGATCCCGAACGACGGCATCGACGACACGCTCGCCATCCAGAGGGCCGTGACGGCGGACCAGAACGGGCAGATCGCCTGCGTCTGGATCCCGCAGGGCCAGTGGCGTCAGGAGCAGAAGATCCTCACCGACGACCCGCTGAACCGGGGCCAGTTCAACCAAGTGGGCATCAGCAACGTCTCCATCCGCGGCGCGGGCATGTGGCACTCCCAGCTCTACACGCTGACCGAGCCGCAGAACGCGGGCGGCATCAACCACCCGCACGAGGGCAACTTCGGCTTCGAGATCGACGACAACACGCAGATCTCCGACATCGCGATCTTCGGCTCGGGCCGGATCCGCGGCGGCGACGGCAACGCCGAGGGCGGTGTGGGCCTCAACGGGCGCTTCGGCAAGAACACGAAGATCACCAACGTGTGGATCGAGCACGCCAACGTGGGCGTCTGGGTCGGCCGCGACTACGACAACATCCCGGCCCTGTGGGGACCCGGCGACGGCATCGAGTTCAACGGCATGCGGATCCGCGACACCTACGCCGACGGCATCAACTTCGCCAACGGCACGCGCAACTCCACCGTCTTCAACTCCTCCTTCCGCACGACCGGTGACGACGCCCTCGCGGTGTGGTCCAGCAAGTACGTGAAGGACCAGTCCGTCGACATCGGCCACGACAACCACTTCCGCAACAACACCATCCAGCTGCCCTGGCGCGCCAACGGCATCGCGATCTACGGCGGTTACGGCAACACCATCGAGAACAACCTGATCTACGACACCATGAACTACCCCGGCATCATGCTGGCGACCGACCACGACCCGCTGCCCTTCTCCGGGCAGACCCTGATCGCCGGCAACGGTCTCTTCCGCACCGGCGGAGCGTTCTGGAACGAGGACCAGGAGTTCGGCGCGATCACCCTGTTCCCGTCGAACCTGCCCATCCCGGGCGTCGTCATCCGCGACACCGACATCCACGACTCCACCTACGACGGGATCCAGTTCAAGACCGGCGGCGGGGTCATGGCCGACGTCAAGATCTCGAACGTGACCATCAGCAAGTCCAACAACGGGTCCGGCATCCTGGCCATGGGCGGAGCGCGCGGCAACGCCATCCTGTCCAACGTCACCATCACCGGATCCGCCCAGGGCAACATCCTGATCGAACCGGGATCGCAGTTCCTGATCAACGGGGGCTGACGGCGAGCGGGTTCACCGCTTGCCGAGCTTGACCCACTTCGCCGCGCCGGGGACACCCTTCGCGTCGAGGAGGAACAGCATGTAGTACCCGGGCGGGGCGTCGGCCGAGGTGGCCGGCGCCCGCAGCCCGATCGTGCGGCCGCGGACGCCGGTCATCCGCAGCTCCAGATGGCGCTGACTGGTGTTCACCGCGTGGGTGACGGTGGTCGGCGCCAGCAGCACGGCCCGCCGAACGCCGGTGGCCGTCGAGCTCTCCACGGAGAACTCCGCGTCATGGGCGATCTCGCCCGCCGGGACCCGGTCCAGTACGGGCCGGGCTCCCCGGTGCAGGTAGGCGGGCTCGTAGATCTCGATCGAGCCGTCCATGCCGTCCTTGATGTCCGGGTCGTTGGCGATCTGCTGGAGCTCGTCCCCGGTGACCATGACCCGGCCGTCCGGCAGCACCAGGGCATTGGAGTGGTAGCCCCGCGGCAGCCGCTGGGCCGGCCCCAGCCTCCACCGGCCGTCCGCACCCCGCAGTTCGGTCTGGCGGAACTTCAGGTCGGCCTTCGGGTTGAACGGCCCGAACCCGTAATCCCTGGTGTCCTTGGCCCCGTTGACCGTCAGCAGGGTCCCGCCCGGCAGGATCAGCGTGTCGTCCTGGGTCCGGCCGAAGGCGCGCGGCTCCTGCGCGGTCCAGGCGCCGCCCGACAGCCGGTAGGTGTTCGGGTCCAGCGGATCCCCGCCCAGCACCAGCACCGAGTCGGGCCCGCGGAACCCCGCCGGCAGCGGCACGGCGGAGCCGTAGCCCCGGAAGTCGGCGGGCCGTCTGGGCAGGTCCGTACGGGTCTCCGCGCGCGGGTCGAAGAGCCACTGCTGGTCGGCGTCGCGCCCCAGGCCGTAGATCATGCCGTCGCGCAGCGAGAACAGGTGCGGGTAGTCGTTGCGGAAGGGCGCGTCGGAGCGCATCCGCTGCACGGAGACGTCCAGCGGGATGTCGTACGGGCGCCAGGGCACCGGCTGCCCCAGCGCGGGGAACCGCTCCACCACCGGGGTGGGCGTTCCCGTACCGCGCTCCGACTGGCCCGACATGATGATCTGGCGGCCGTCCGCACCGGTCACCACCGACGGGTACCAACGGCCCACCGCCATGTCGCGGTTGCGGTACCAGCCCTCGGTCCACGGGTCGAAGACGAAGGACAGCTTCGCTCCGCTGCCGCCCTTGCCGCCCGTGTTGCCGCCGAACACCCCCAGCATTCCGTTGGGCAGGAAGGAGTGCCCGGCACAGAAGAACGGGGCCGGGCGCGGGGCGTGCGTCCGGTCGGGCATCAGCACGACGGGCGGGGTGACCTTCTTGAACGCTCGCGCGCCGGTCCCCTTCGCCGGATCCCAGAGGTAGGCGCGGCCCGCGTTCGAGGGTCCGATCCGGTCCGTGGGCCCGGTCTCTTGGTGGGGTCGGTCTCCACCCGCGAGAAGGAGAAGAGCAGCACCTTGCCGGTGGGCAGCTGGGCGACGTGCACGCCGAAGTCGGGGGAGGGGAAGTATTCGGCGAACCGCCCCGAAACCGCCGCCTGAAAACCGGAGTTGGCCTCGCGCTGCGAGGCGGCGAGCGAAGCCAGGCTCGCGTTCCGCCGGGACTGCGGGTACTCCACGGCGCCCTTGGCCGCCCGGCGCAGCTCGGCGTGGGCGCGCGCGTGGCCGACGCCGATCACGGCGGCCTCGGCCGGATCGGTCCCGCCGTCCGTTCCGTGTCCCGGCGCTCCGGCGGCGGGCGGTGCGGCCGCGAGGACCAGGGCGCAGACGGCCACGGTCGCGGAGAGCAGGGCGGACCGGTGCAGGCGGCGCATGGGGGCTCCTCGGCGCGGGCGGTTCCGTAGGGCGCTCATCATAGAAAATACCGGGAGGAATCGGGGCATCCCATGTGCTCGGCGCCCCGCCGATGAGCCGATCGGCCCTCCCCGAAGGGCTGCCCGAACGTTTCTCCGGTGAAAGGGCCCGGCCATCGGAGTGAGACCGCGCACCCGTTCACCGATCGGCGGGGTACGGACCGCTTCCATGGCCGGGTGATCAGAACACTGCGCACCGCGCTCGGCGCCGTCCTCGTGACCGGCGGCCTCCTCGCCCTCCTGCCCGCCTCCGCCGCCGGGGCGGCGGGCGGCCCGGCGGCCCCCGCCGCACCGGAAGACCGGGTGACCGTAGACGTCGCCACGGTCAACGGCTCGGGCTGCCGTCCGGGCAGCGCCACCGTCGCCGTGGCCGAGGACAACTCGGCCTTCACCGTCACCTACAGCGAGTACCTGGCCATGGCGGGCGGCAACAGCGCCCCGACCGACGGCCGCAAGAACTGTCTGCTCTCCCTGCTCGTCCACGTCCCGCAGGGATACACCTACGCCGTCGCCCAGGTCGACTACCGGGGATTCGGCAGCCTCCAGCAGGGCGCGATCGGCACCCAGAAGGCCAGCTACTACTTCCAGGGCATGAAGCAGACCGACTACCGCACCCACAAGTTCCAGGGCAGGCTCGACGACAACTGGCAGGCCACCGACACCACGGGCATCGAGGCCCTGGTCTTCGCCCCCTGCGGCGAACTGCGCAACTTCAACATCAACACCGAACTGCGCGCCGAGGTCGGCACCTCGGACCCGTCGACGACCAGCTACATGGCGCTCGACTCCACCGACGGCAGCATCAACAGCGTCTACCACTTCTCCTGGAAGAAGTGCCCGGCCCGCTGAGCCGGCCAGGCCCGTTCCCCGCGGGCGGTCGTGCGGGGCTCCCGTTCAGGAGTCGTCCCGCGCGGCCGCCTGCCGCTGCCGCTTGCTCATGGGGGCCAGCGTGAGGTCCTGGGCCTGCGAGCTGAGCCGCTTGAAGCCGTACCCGCGCTCCGTCAGCCAGGTCTCCGCGGCGAGCTCGGCGTGGGCGGTCGCGTCCAGGATGTCCTCCTCGGCCTCGCCCTCGGCCAGGAAGCGGAAGGTGAAGAAGGGCCGGGCCGCCACGTCGTACGTGAGGTGCCCCTCGGGGGTGAACTCGGCCGTCAGCATGTCGTGCCGGGCCGCGTCCGCGAGGAGCGCGGCGCGCTGCTCTTCGGTGAGGCCGTCGAAGGACCCCCGGACGGTGATGCGGAAGGTGCGGGTGCTCATCCCGTCACCCTAGGCCGGACGCCGAGCCGTCCGCACCGGGATTTCCGGGGGCCCGCCACTCCGACGGCCCAATCGGCGCGCGACCTCCGCGACCCCGACGTCACCCGGTCGACGCGGCTGAGACCTGGGGTTTCGCGCAACTGCCCGGCGTGCCGGGCGTGTCGCGCCCCGCTAGCGTCGGCAGCGTCCGGAGTCCTCGGATTCCGCGAGGGGGGTCCTGCTTTCCGCCTGTGCGAGAGGCCGAGCCGATGCTGAAGGACGCTCCGATAGCCCAGACGCCCCCGATAGCCAGCCTGATCCGCGTGGAGAAGGGCGTGGCCGCCCCCGAGGAACTCGCCGCGATCGCGGTGGTCGTCGCCTGCTTCGCCCGCCGCAACTCCGCCGGAGCGGAACCGGCCCCCGGAGCGGGAACGGCCCCCGCCGGTGCCGCCCGGCGCCGGCGCCCCGCGCACCACGGCTCCGGCTGCTGGGCGGGCTGCTGGGCCTGCGGCTGACGCGGACCGGCACGGGGTCCGCAGCCCCCATGAACGCCCCTGCCCCCGGCCCGCTTACGGGCCGGCGGCAGGGGGACCAATCGGCGAGGGCAACCAATCGGCGTACGGGCCGGTCGCCGGTCAGGACCGGCGCAGCACCGTGGACAGGGCCTCGGACAGCGCGGCCTCGGCGTCGTCCGCCGGACCCTGCGAGCGCCACGCGACGAACCCGTCGGGCCGCACCAGCACGGCGCCCTCCGGGGACATGGCGTGCACCTCGCTCCAGTCGGATCCCTCCTCCTGCACCAGATCGGCGCCCGCTGCGCCCGGCGCCCCGATCGCGTACGCGTCCAGCTTCACCGACAGCCGCTCGGCCACCCGGCCGGCGGCCGCCCGCCAAGGCGAGCCCGCACCGCAGAGCAGCACGAAGGCGCGCTCGTAGAGGTCCAGCGTGGAGACCCGCTCGCCGTCGGCCCGCGTCAGCCACATGTGCGGGGCCCGCGTACCGGGGTCGCCCTTCATGCGCATCCCCTCCGGGATGACGGGCCGGTCCGGAGAGCCGCCGACGAAGGCGCCGCTCGGGTACGCGTAGGCCATCGCCGTCGTCAGGACCCCGCTGCCCGGTCCGCCGCCCATCGTGGGCGGGGGCGCGTACCCGGGGTGGCTGTGCTCCGCCGAACGGGCAGAGGCGCGCTGGGCGGTCGCCACGGCCACCGGGTGCCGCTCGGCCCCGTAGGTCTCCAGCAGTCCCGCGCCCGCCGATCCGTTCAGGACCGCCGCGATCTTCCACGCCAGGTTGTGCGCGTCCTGGATGCCGGTGTTGGAGCCGAACGCGCCGGTGGGGGACATCTCGTGGGCCGCGTCGCCGGCGAGGAACACCCGACCGGAGGAGTACTGCGTGGCGATCCGTTCCGCCGCGTGCCAGGGGGCCTTTCCGCCGATCTCCACGTCCAGGTCCGGCACGCCGATCGCGGCCCGGATCTGCTCCCTGCACCGCTCCTCGGTGAAGTCCTCCAGGGTTTCCCCCTGGTCCGGGTGCCAGGGGAGGTGGAAGACCCACTGGGTGTCGTTGTCCACCGGCAGCAGCGCCCCGTCCGCACCCGGCTTCATCAGGTAGCAGACGATGAACCGCAGATCGCCCAGCACCTCGACGAGCCGACGCGAGCGGAAGGTGACGCTGACGTTGTGGAACAGCTCGCCGCTGCCCGTCTGGGGGATGCGCAACTGCTCGCGCACGGGGCTGCGCGGGCCGTCCGCCGCGATCAGGAAGTCGGCGCGCACGGTGATGTGCTCACCAGTCTCCCGGTCCTTGACCAGCGCGTTCACCCCGGTCTCGTCCTGGTCGAAGCTCATCAGCTCGGTCGAGAACCGCACGTCGGCGCCCTGGGCACGGCTCTGCGCGGCGAGGATGGGCTCGATGTTGTTCTGGCTGCACACGCACCAGCCGGTCGGACTGAACTTGCTGAGCGCTCCGGACGGGTCGATGGCCTTGACCAGCCACTTGTGGTCGCCGCCGAGCAGGGACTCCGTCTGCAGGATGCCCATGTTGTTCTCCAGCGCGGACGCCGCCTGCCGGATGGCGCCCTCCGCCCCGGCCACCCGGAACAACTCCATGGTCCGGGCGTTGATACCGCGCCCGCGCGGGTGGTCCGAGGTGCCGGCGTGCTTCTCCACTACCAGGTGTCTGATGCCGTGGCGGCTCAGGAACAGCGAGGTGGACAGACCCACGAGGGAGCCGCCCACGACGAGAACCGGTACGCGAACATCTGCCGTGTCTTCCATCAGCTGCGAGCTCCTGAATTCTGTGTGGGGGGAGTGCACTCTTTTATGCCCCCGATCGCCGCCCAAGCCCAGGAGATACGCCGGTTGTCACCCGCTTGATCCGGAGATGTAGCGGTACGTCCCCACCCGGATGACGATGAGCGACAGCGGTTCCCCCGAAGACACGCCGGCCTGCCGTCCCCGCGACGGCCGCCGGTCCGGGCGGTCACCGCCGATGACGGACGAGGGGTCCGTACGCGATGAACATCCCCGCCCTCCCCCAGGGCCCTCACGAAGGAGTGAGCAGATGACGACCACCCTGTCCGAACGGGTGTCACAGTCCGCCTTCGACGGATCCATGCTCCGGGTCGTCCTGCTGATGGACCTCCACGAAGGAGCCCAGCAGCGGTTCTTCGAGGCGTACGAGCAACTGCGCCACGACATCGCGTCGGAACCGGGCCACATCAGCGACCAGCTCTGCCAGTCCTTCGAGAACCCCTCCCAGTGGCTCATCACCAGCGAGTGGGAGAGCGCCCCGCAGTACCTCGCCTGGGTCAACAGCGAGCACCACGCCGAGCAGGTGCGCCCGCTCGGCGCCTGCGCCCGCGCCATGCGCCCGCTCAAGTACACCGTCCTGCGCGAGACCGGCCGCGGCTACCAGGACGCGCAGCGGCCCACGGGTGCCCGGCTGCAGGAAGCACCCCGGCTCGGCGCCGGCGTCGTGCGCCACGCCCTGACCTTCACGGTCAAGCCCGGCAGCGAGAAGGACGTGGCCGCGCTCCTCTCCAGCTACGCCTCCCCGGAGGCGAGGGTGGACGGACACACCCGGCTCCTGCGGACCTCGCTCTTCATGCACGGCAACCGGGTCGTGCGTACGGTGGAAGTCCGCGGCGACCTGATGGCAGCCCTGCGGCACGTTTCCGAACAGCCCGAGGTACGGGCCGTCGAAGAGGCCATCAACCCCTACCTGGAGCAGGACCGCGACCTCGGCGACCCCGAGTCCGCCCGGATGTTCTTCATGCGGGCCGCACTCCCCGCCGTCCACCACGTCGCCGCGCGGGAGGCCGGCGAGGTCGACCGCTCCGACGTACGGCGCCACGCGCTGTTCTACCCGGCCAAGCCCGGCTGCGGACCGGCGCTGGCCCGGTTCCTCGCCCGGCAGGACGAGGAGGCCGCCCACCGGTCCGACGCCCCGACCGTGAGCAGCAGCATCTTCCAGCGCGACGACATCGTCGTACGCCTCATCGACGTGCGCAGCCCGCACGGCGCCGGGCTGGAAACCGCCTTCGGCATCCGGGGACCGCGCAAGGCGGCCGTCCTCGCCCGCCTGATGGCAGGCCCCGTCAGCAGCGCGGACGGCTCCGACGGAGCCGTCTCCGCCTCCGCGGTCCGCCACACCATGAGCCTGATCACCGACCGCCGGGCCCCCGCCGAAAGCTGACGCGCAGCGGCCTTCCGCACCGGCCCGCACCCCTGGACCACTCATCTCCGGACGCTCCGGCTCCGGACGCCTCATCCCTGGACCCCCCACCCATCAGCCCCGTCCAGGCTCCCCACCGCCAGGAGGAACCCCCGCCATGACCAGACAACGCCCACCGCACATCGTGGACCTCAGCGAGACGCAGCCCAACACGCGGCGCGGCGGCGACCTGAGGGCCGTCCTGACACCGACCTCGGTGGGCTGCACCAGCGGCTTCATGGGGCTGGCCGTCATGGCGCCGGGCGAGCACATCGCCGAGCACTACCACCCGTACTCCGAGGAGTTCGTGTACGTGGTCGCCGGCGAGCTGGAGGTCGACCTCGACGGCGAGGCCCACCCGCTCCTCACCGACCAGGGGCTCCTCGTCCCGATGAACGTGCGCCACCGCTTCCGCAACGTCGGCGGCACCGAGGCCCGCATGGTCTTCCACCTCGGCCCGCTCGCCCCCGACCCGAAGCTCGGGCACGTGGACACGGAGGAGGCCGTCCACCCGGAGGGCTCCGCCTGGGAGCGGCCCCCGGACCGCGCGGGAGCGGTCTCGTGACCCGCCGACGCGTGGCCGTCACCGGGGTCGGCGTCGTCGCCCCCGGTGGGATCGGCGCCTCCGCCTTCTGGGAGCTCCTCTCCAACGGGCGTACGGCGACACGTGGCATCACCCTCTTCGACCCGACCGGCTTCCGCTCCCGGATAGCCGCGGAGGTCGACTTCGACCCCGCCGCACACGGCCTCGGCGCCGACGAGGCGGCCCGCGCGGACCGGTACATCCAGTTCGCGCTGGTCGCCGCAGCCGAGGCGGTGCGCGACGCCGGACTCGACCTCACCACGGACGAAGCCTGGCGCACCGGAGTCTCCCTCGGCACCGCCGTGGGCGGCACCACCCGCCTGGAGCACGACTACGTGGCCGTCAGCCAGTCGGGCGACTGGTGGGACGTGGACCACCGGCTCGCCGCGGCGCACCTGCACCGCGCCTTCACCCCGGCCACCCTGGCCTCCGCCGTCGCGGAGAAGACGGGAGCCCGCGGGCCGGTCCAGACCGTCTCCACCGGCTGCACCTCCGGACTCGACGCCATCGGCTACGCCTTCCACTCCATCGCCGAGGGCAAGATGGACGTCTGCATCGCCGGCGCCTCCGATTCACCCGTCTCGCCGATCACCGTGGCCTGCTTCGACGCCATCAAGGCCACCTCGCCCAACAACGACGACCCCGCCCACGCCTCCCGGCCCTTCGACGCCGACCGTGACGGCTTCGTCCTCGGCGAAGGCGGCGCCGTCCTCGTCCTCGAAGAGCTGGAACACGCCCGCGCGCGCGGTGCGACCGTCTACTGCGAGATCGGCGGCTACGCCACCTTCGGCAACGCCCACCACATGACGGGGCTGACCACCGAGGGCCTGGAGATGGCCCGCGCCATCGAAACCGCCCTCGCCCAGGCCCGCACCGACGCCCGCGACATCGACTACGTCAACGCGCACGGCTCCGGGACCAAGCAGAACGACCGCCACGAGACCGCGGCGGTCAAGAAGGTCCTGGGAGACCACGCCTACAAGACGCCGATGACCTCCATCAAGTCCATGGTGGGGCACTCGCTCGGCGCCATCGGGGCGATCGAACTGGCCGCCTGCGTCCTGGCGATGACCCACCAGGTCGTCCCTCCCACGGCCAACTACGAGACCCCCGACCCCGAATGCGACCTGGACTACGTGCCGCGCGTCGCCCGCGAACGCACGCTGCGCAACGTGCTCTCCGTGGGCAGCGGCTTCGGCGGCTTCCAGTCCGCGGTCGTCATGACCCGCCCCAAGGAGGAGGTGGTCTCGTGAGCGTCCGTACGGTCATCACGGGCATCGGAGTCGTCGCGCCCAACGGCATCGGCGCCGAGGCCTTCTGGAAGGCGACCGAGTCGGGCGCCTCGGTCCTGGGCCGCGTCACGCGGGAGGGCTGCGAACACCTCCCGCTGCGCGTGGCCGGCGAGGTACGGGGCTTCGACGCGGCCTCCATGGTCGAGGAACGCTACCTCGTCCAGACCGACCGCTACACCCACCACGCCCTCGCCGCGGCCGACCTCGCCCTGGAGGACGGCCGGCTCGGCCGGGCCGACTACGAGGACGACCCCTTCTCGGTCGGCGTGGTCACCGCGGCCGGATCGGGCGGCGGCGAATTCGGCCAGCGCGAGCTGCAACACCTCTGGGGTCAGGGACCGCGCTACGTCGGCCCGTACCAGTCGATCGCCTGGTTCTACGCGGCCAGCACCGGGCAGATCTCCATCCGCCGGGGCCTCAAGGGCCCCTGCGGGGTCGTCGCCGCAGACGAGGCGGGCGGCCTCGACGCCTTCGCGCACGCCGCCCGGGCCATCCACCAGGGCAGCAAGGCCATGCTGGTCGGAGCCACCGAGGCGCCCCTGGCCCCGTACTCCATCGTCTGCCAGCTCGGCTACGAGGCCCTGAGCACCCACGAGGACCCGGAGCGGGCCTACCGGCCCTTCACCGAGAAGGCCTGCGGCTTCGTCCCCGCCGAGGGCGGCGCCATGTTCCTCGTGGAGGAGGAGCAGGCGGCCCTGCGCCGCGGCGCCTCCGTCCGGGCCCTCCTGGCCGGGCACGCGGCGACCTTCACCGGCCCGCACCACCCCGAACGGGCCGACGCCTCCGCCGAAGGCCTGGCCCACGCGATCAAGGGCGCCCTGCGGGACGCGGGCCGCGCCCCCGAGGAGATCGACGTGGTCTTCGCCGACGCGCTCGGCACCCCGGAAGCAGACCGGGCCGAGGCGGCCGCGATCGTCTCCGCCCTCGGGGCACACGGGCGCAAGGTGCCGGTCACGGCACCCAAGACCGGGACGGGCCGGGCCTATTGCGCGGCCCCCGCCCTCGACACCGCCGCCGCGGTCCTCGCCCTGGAGCACGGCATCGTCCCGCCCACGCCGAACGTGTTCGACGTGTGCCACGACCTCGACGTGGTGACCGGCAGCGCCCGTCCGGCGCAGCTGCGCACCGCGCTCGTACTGAGCCGGGGCCTCATGGGCTCCAACGCCGCGCTCGTCATCACCATCCCCTCCTAGAGACAGAAGGAGCCGCTCATGTCCGAACGACTGACCGTCGAGGAGCTGGCCGCCCTGATGAAGTCCGGGGCCGGCATCACCGTGGACCCGGCCGACATGAAGAACCGCCCGGACTCCCTGTTCGACGACTACGGCCTCGACTCGCTGGGCCTGCTCGGCATCGTCGGGCTGCTGGAGAACCAGCGCGGCCGGGCCCTGCCCACCGACGCGGACCGCTGCAAGACCCCCAAAGAGTTCCTCGACCTCGTCAACACCAGCCTGATGACCGGAGCTTGAGATGGCAGGACACACCGAGAACGAAATCGTCGTCAAGGCGCCCATGGAGACCGTCTGGGAGATGACCAACGATCTCCCCAGCTGGCCCGGGCTGTTCAGCGAGTACGCCTCGCTGGAGGTCCTGGAGGAGGACGGGCCCACCACCCGCTTCCGCCTGACCATGCACCCCGACGAGAACGGCACCGTGTGGAGCTGGGTCTCCGAACGCACCCCCGACCCCGTCACCCGCACCGTGCGCGCCCGCCGCGTCGAGACCGGCCCGTTCGAGCACATGGACATCCACTGGCAGTACTTCGAAGTTCCCGGCGGCACCCGGATGGTGTGGACCCAGGACTTCGCGATGAAGCCGCAGGCACCCGTCGACGACGCCTGGATGACCGACAACATCAACCGCAACTCCAAGGTCCAGCTGCAACTGATCCGGGACAAGATCGAACAGCGCGAACGCGAGAGCCGCACGCCCGCGGCCAGTCGCGTCTGAGACGAAAGGCGGCACACCGGATGCACCGCGCTCTCATCGTGGCCCGCATGGCGCCGCAGTCCGCCCCCGACATCGCCGAGCTCTTCGCGGCCTCGGACGCGGGCGAGCTGCCGCACCTCGTCGGGGTCACCCGCCGCAGCCTCTTCCAGTTCGGCGACGTGTACATGCACTTCATCGAATCGGACCGGCCCCCCGGCCCGGCCATCGCCGAAGTGACCGGCCACCCGGAGTTCCGGGAACTCAGCGACCGGCTCACCGCCTACGTCAGCCCGCACAACCCGGAGACCTGGCGCAGCCCCAAGGACGCCATGGCCCAGGAGTTCTACCGCTGGGAGCGTCCGGGCACCTCCCGTACGGGCTAGCCGTACGGAGCGCCCCGCGCCACGGGCAGGCCTCGGGCCCCGCACCCACCCGGGTGCGGGGCCCGCCACCATGCCACCGCCCCTCAGGCCGAGCCGCGCACCACCAGCGAGGTCGGGGTGATCACGGATCCGGGCACCCGGTGCGATTCCTGTGCCGGGTCCAGGGACCTCAGCAGCAGCCGGACCATCAGGCGCCCCATGCCCTCGATGTCCTGGCGCACGGTCGTCAGCGGCGGAACGGCGCTCTCCGCCACCAGCTCGGCATCGTCGAAGCCGACCAGCGCCACGTCCCCCGGCACGGACCGGCCCCGCTCGCGCAGCACGCCCAGCGCGCCGGTCGCCATCAGGTCGTTCGCGGCGAACACCGCGTCGAGATCCGGGCAGCGCTCCAGCAGTTCGGCCATCGCCCGTGCTCCGCCCGCCGGGGTGAAGTCCCCCTCGGCGATCAGCGCCGGATCCGCGTCGACCAGCACGTCCCGGTACCCGTCGAGCCGGTCGGTCGCCGACGTCTGGTCCGGCGGCCCGGCGATGTGCGCGATCTGCCGCCGCCCCCGGGACACCAGGTACCGTACGGCCTCGCGCGCGCCCCCGCGGTTGTCGGCGTCGACGTACGACAGCGGACCGTAGGGCGCGGCTCCGTCGGCCTGCCCGGTCCAGCCGGGCCGCCCTCCGTAGACGGTGGGCATGCCGATGCGGCGCGTGATCGCCGGCAGCGGGTCGTCGGTGTGCAGCGAGAACGCGAGCGCGCCGTCGACGTGACCGCCCGCCAGGTACCGCTCGATCCGGCCGTAGTCCCCGCGGTGCTCGACCAGGAGCAGTACCAACTGCGTGTCGTGCGCGGTCAGTTCCTTGCTGATGCCGCGGATCTGCCGGGAGAAGAAGGGGTCGGAGAAGATCCGGATCTCCGGCTCGGCGATGATCACGGCGACCGCGCCCGTGCGCCGGGTGACCAGCGTGCGGGCCGCGTGGTTGGGCACGTAGCCGAGGTCCAGGACGGCTGCGCGGACCTTGTCCACCAAGTGCGCACGGACACCGTCGCCGCCGTTGACCACCCTGGACGCGGTGGCCCTGGACACCCCGGCGCGCGCCGCCACCGCTTCCAGGGTGGGCCGGCCGGCGGGAACCTGTTCGGTCACGGGCGCTCCTCGTGCGTGTCCGGGGTCGGCGGCCCGGGCCCTGGGGGCCCCGGCCCTGTCGGACAGCAGGGTAACCGGTACCGCCGGGATCGCTGAGAGCGCTCCCGGCGGTACCGTTCCGGAGCGGGGCGGCGGCCAAGGACCGCGCATCTTTCGGTCGTTGCGGGCCAGAAGGCATCCATGAAGCGAAGCTGCGGTTCCTCCGTGCGCGGTGTCGGACCGATCCTGCTCCTTCCCGTGCAGGCGGCCCTGATGGTCGGGCTGGGACGGCTGGTCACCGGACCGGCGGCGGACCACTGGCCGCTGTCGGCGGAGGCCTCGATCGGGGAGGACTTGGCGGAGGGCCGGGACCCGTCCACGTCCGGAGTCGCGGAGTTCTTCTCCGTACTCGCCGGCACCCAGGCCGTCATCGGAGCGACCCTGGTCTGCATCGTCGTCCTGCTCGTCATCCCGCGCGCCGCCCTGCGCACCGAGGCGCTGTTCCTCGGCGTCTCGGTGGCCGCGCAGTCGGCGGTGTTCGTGGTGGTGACGGCCTTCGTGGACCGCCCGCGGCCCGCGGTTCCCCACGAGGACGCCGCGCCGCCCACGTCGAGCTTCCCCTCCGGGCACGTCGGCGCTTCCCTCGCGCTCTACGGGGGACTGGCCGTCATCGCCGCGCTGCGCATGCGCGGCCCGTGGCGCCACGCGGTGACGGGAACCCTGCTGCTGATCCCGCCGGCCGTCGGCCTGTCGCGGATGTACCGCGGCATGCACTACCCCAGCGATGTGGCGGGCGGCCTGCTCAACGGCACGCTGACCCTGCTGATCACCGGGTTCGCGCTGCTCTACGGACGACGGCCCGCCGCGGGGCCCACTGCGGGGCCCGACGGAACCGAGCGATCCGCCCGGGAGGTGCCCGCCCCGCGCAGCACCGGTGGTCCGGTCCTCGTCGTGCGCCATCCGTACGGCTGCCCCGACGAGCTCGCCGACCGGCTGGCCGCCGTCCTGCGCGAGCACGGCCACCGTGACCTCCGGTGGATCCCGACCTCCGCCGAGCTCCCCTGCGGCGCCCTGGCGGAGGAGCTGCGCACCGTCCGCCCCGCCCTCGTGGTGGTCTGCGGAGGCGACGGCACCCTGCGCGCCTGCGCCGAGATCCTGGCGGGCACGCGGATCCCGCTGGCCGTCGCACCCTGCGGCACCGGAAACCTCCTCGCCCGCAACCTCGGCCTCCCGATGGATCCGGCCGCCGCCCTGGCCGAGTCCCTGTCCGGCGAGAGCTTCGGCATCGACGTCGGCCGGGTCCGGGGCGACGGGCTCGAGCCGATGCGGTTCACCGTCATGGCAGGTGCCGGATTCGACGCCGCGATGGTCCGGGACGCCTCCCCGCGCCTCAAGTCGCGGATGGGCTGGGCCGCGTACGTCCTGTCGGCGCTGCGGCACCTGCGCGATCCCGGCGTCCGCCTCACGGTCCGCGTCGACGGGGGCCGCAGGCTGCGGCGCCGGGCCCGCATGGTCGTCATCGGGAACGTCGGCACGCTGCAGGGCGGCCTGCCGCTCCTGCCGGAGGCGCGGCCGGACAGCGGACGCCTGGACGTGGTGCTCTTCGACCCGCACGGCCCCGCCGGATGGCTCACCGCGGCCGGGCACCTGGCGGCCCGCCTGCTGCGCCGGCGCCCGCCGCCAGGCCCCGGCCCGGCCGCCCCGGACGGGCGCAGCGAGGCCGGGGGAGCGCTGGAGTACTTCAGCGCCACCCGGATCGACGTCCGCTGCGCCGTGCCGCAGCCGCGCGAGCTCGACGGTGATGCCGTGAGCGAGGGTGTCCGCCTCACCGCCGAGATCGAGCCGGGAGCCCTGCGGGTGTACCTGCCCCGCGCGCCCGGGGCGCCGCAGGACCCATCCGTCGAGCAGCTTCCGACGGCGGCCCCCGGCCCGCCGACCTGAAGTCCGGCGGCCCCCCCCCGTTATCTTTTTCGCGGTCCTGCAATGGGGCCGCTGGCCTCCGGGCCCGGTATGACTGTGTCCCCTCTGTCGAAGGCATGACCTGGGGGGTGGTGTCGCCGGGTCCGTGGGGTGCCGTCACAGACGCTGATGAGAGACCCGGCCACCGCCCGGCCTGGCGCAATGCCGGACAGTTCGCGGGCGGCAGGTCTGCATAACGTGGATGCGCGAGCACGGTGCCGCCGCCGAGGCCGGCAGGATCCAACCACCCTGGAGGGGTGCGATGTTAGACACCGGCGATGTGGCCGTCTTCCTGGGTATGGACGTCGGCAAGAGCGCCCACCACGGCCACGGGCTGACGCCGGCGGGCAAGAAGGTCTTCGACAAGCCGATGCCCAACAGCGAACCGAAACTGCGGGCCGTCTTCGACAAGCTGATCGCGAAGTTCGGCACGGTGCTGGTGATCGTGGACCAACCGGCCTCGATCGGCGCTCTGCCGCTGACCGTGGCCCGCGACGCGGGCTGCGAGGTCGCCTACCTTCCCGGACTCGCGATGCGGCGGATCGCCGACCTGTATCCGGGCGAGGCGAAAACCGACGCGAAGGACGCGGCGGTCATCGCGGACGCCGCCCGCACCATGCCGCACGTCCTGCGTTCGCTGGAGCTGACCGACGAGATCACCGCCGAGCTCACGGTGCTGACCGGCTTCGACCAAGACCTCGCCGCCGAAGCCACCCGCACCAGCAACCGAATACGCGGTCTGCTCACGCAGTTCCACCCCAGCCTCGAGCGCGTGCTTGGGCCCCGGCTGGACCACCCGGCCGTCACCTGGCTCCTCGAGCGCCACGGATCTCCGGCCGCTCTGCGCAAAGCGGGCCGCCGCAGGCTCGTCGAACTCATCCGCCCGAAAGCCCCGCGCATGGCCGCCCGGCTGATCGACGAGGTCTTCGACGCCCTGGACGAGCAGACCGTCGTGGTCCCGGGAACCGGCACCCTCGACATCGTGATCCCGTCCCTGGCCGCCTCGCTCGCAGCGGTTCACGACCAGCGCCGGGCGCTCGAAGCCCAGATCAGCACCCTGCTGGAGGCCCACCCTCTTCACCCGGTCCTGACCTCGATGCCGGGAGTCGGAGTCAGGACCGCTGCCGTCCTGCTGGTCACCGTCGGCGACGGCACCAGTT
The DNA here is from genome assembly GCF_045822005.1 of Streptomyces stoeckheimensis. Lineage (NCBI taxonomy): Bacteria > Bacillati > Actinomycetota > Actinomycetes > Kitasatosporales > Streptomycetaceae > Streptomyces > Streptomyces stoeckheimensis. The sequence goes on from NZ_CP169550.1 coordinate 8,636,637, forward strand.
TTCCCAGCGCCGCCCACCTCGCCTCCTACGCCGGTCTCGCCCCCACGACCAGATCCTCGGGGACCTCGATCCACGGCGAACACGCACCACGAGGCGGAAACCGGCAGCTCAAACGCGCCATGTTCCTCTCCGCCTTCGCCTGCATGAACGCTGACCCGGCCTCACGCGCCTACTACGACCGGCAAAGAGCCCGCGGCAAAACCCACACCCAGGCCCTCCTCCGACTCGCCCGCCAACGCATCAGCGTCCTGTTCGCCATGCTCCGCGACGGCACCTTCTACGAGTCCAGAGTCCCCACCATCACCCTCGCCGCATGACCATCCCAAACAGCCTCATACCCGGCACCACGTCCTTGACGAAGGACATAGAGACACCCCCCCGCAACACCGGCCGACCGCAAGCCCCGTAGGTCCGCGGGCTCCACGACACACCGGAAGGCAGGAACACGATGGGCACCGCGAGACGGGTACCGCAACGCCACGACGTGAGCGGCGAGGAGCTCTCCGCCGACGAGGCGTGGACCGCCCTGCGCCGCTACGGCGGCTGGAGCCTGGCACGGGACTCCTTCGTGCGCTTCCGCTACGCCGACGGCTTCAGCCACGCCCGCGCGCTCGCCCTGCAGACCGTCCTGTCGATCGTCCCGCTGGCCATCGCGGCCATCGGCCTGTCCGGGGTGCTGCACACCGAGGACGTGGGCCGGGTCGCCGAGCTCACCATCCGCGGGCTCACCAGCGGCCCGGGACAGGCCGTCGTGGACGACGCGCTCAGCGAGAGCAGACGCCACGCCGGTGACGGCGGCCAGGCCGCACTGTGGCTGGGCCTGCTGTTCTCCCTGGCCAACGTCACCACCGCCCTCTGCCAGGTCGAACGGGGTGCGAACCGCATCTACGGCAACGAGCGGGACCGGCCCTTCCTCGCCAAGTACAGCCGGGGCCTGGTGATGGCGGCCCTCGCGGGACTCCCGCTGGGACTCAGCTTCATCCTCACCGTGCTGGGCACCCACCTGACCCGCGCGCTGGCCGAGGTGTACCGGATCCCTCCCGACACCGTGCGGGCCTGGGAACTCCTGCGCTGGCCGCTGGGCATCCTGCTCGCGGTCCTCGCCACCAGCGCGATCTTCCGCCTCTCCCCGCGCCGGCGCCAACCCGGCTACACCTGGCTGGCCTTCGGGGCCGTCGTCCACCTGGTGCTGTGGAACCTCGCGACCTGGGCGCTGAGCCTCTACATCGGCGAGAGCAGCTCCTTCACCAGCGTTTACGGGCCCCTGAGCGCCATCGTGTCCCTGCTGCTCTGGTCCTACCTCACCTCGATGGCGCTCTTCCTCGGCCTCTCCTTCGCCGCCCAGCTGGAAGCCGTACGGGCGGGGGTGAGGGAGCCGGTCATGAACGACCCCGGGGTCTGACCGCCCCAGCCACCGGCGGCCGGCCGTCCTCGGTCGGAGGCCCGCCACCCCACGCACGCACGAGGGAGCCGGCACCATGGCACGGCGCACGGAAGGTGATCGACGCGTTCACCGGGATCCGCGAGGACCCGGGCACCCGCACGGACCGCGTCATCCGAGAGGACCGCTACGGAGCCTGCTCGCGCGGCACGCCGGACCCGACGCCACCTTCGGCGCGAGACTGCTGCTCGCCGCGGCCGCGACGGCCCTGGCAGCGGTGCCCTTCTCCCTCGCCCTGGTCGTGGTGGAGTCCCAGTGGGCGCCGCTGCACCGTCTGGACCGGGGCGCGGCCGAGCGCCTCCACGCCGCCGCGCTCGCCCACCCGGACCGGGTGGGCCTCCTGCGCGTGCTCTCGGACCGGGTGTGGGACCCGGTCACCATGCGCCTGCTGGTCGCCGTACTCGTGGCCTGGCTCGTGAGCCGGCGCGCCTGGCGGCTGGCGGCCTGGGCCGGCGTCACGGCGGTCGCGGGCGGTCTGATCGGGCTCCTGGTCAAGAGTGCGGTGGAGCGGGCGCGGCCGCACCTGCCGGACCCCGTCGCCCAGGCGCCCGGCTTCTCCTTCCCTTCCGGCCACGCGATGACGGCGACCACCTCGTGCGCCGTCCTGCTGCTGGCCCTGCTGCCGGTGGTTCCGCGGGTCTGGCGTCCGCTGCCCTGGGCGGTCGCGCTGGTCACCGTGGTGGGCGTGGGCTACACGCGGGTCGCGCTAGGAGTCCACTGGGTCAGCGACGTCGTGGGCGGCTGGCTGCTGGGCCTCGGGGTGGTCACTGCGACGGCGCTGGTCTTCGAGGCCTGGCGGTCCGACACCGGACGGCGCCGCGGGGCGGTGGCCGACGGCCTGGAGCCGGAACTCACCGGACCCGAACCCGAAGCGCCCCCGACGGACCCGCCCGTTCCCGCCCCGCCTGCCGCCTGTCGGCCAGGCGCCGACGAGTTCGGGCCATTGAGCTCGCGGCGCGGGCCCGGTGGGGGAGCGGCGCCCGATCAGGGGCAGGCGAGTCCACCGACAGCCTCGACATCCGAAGGAGAACGGCCATGCTGATCACTGTCAGTCGCTCCGGGGGTTTCACCGGCGTGGACACGACGCGGAAGATCGACACCTCCGGCCGGCGGGACGCCGCGGAATGGGAGGGCCTCGCGCGGCGCGCCCTACGGCCGGTCGCGGACGGCTTCCACTACCGGATCACGATCGACGGCCAGGCGGTCGACATCGACGAGGCGGGCCTGACCGGCGACCAGCGGGCACTCATCCGAGCGGTCCTCGACCAACGGGCCTGACCTGCCCCACCGGGCCGGAAGAAGAAGTCTGCGATCCGACCGTTTGGACTCCCGGAGACCGGCCAGAAGAAGGGACAGGGGAGCCCGCGGCAGTGAGCGGCGCGGGCTCCCCAGCGGGCCCGAGCCGCGTGGTGGCATCCCCCCCCCGCCATCACGCGGCCGGGGCTCCGCGGTCGCGCCGTCCGGTCGGCCGGTCAACCGGTCATGGGTTGCCGTCCTGAGGCGTGACCACGGTGAAGAGCGCGCCCTCGGGATCGGAGAGCACCATCCACCGGCTGGTGACGGAGGTCTGTACGGGTGAGGCGGCTCTCGCGCCGAGACCAGTGGCGGCATCGATCGCGCTCTCGAGGTCGGGCACGTGGAAATGGACGTGCCAGCGGGGGCGTACCTCGGGGTCCGGAGCTTCTTCGAGTGCGCCGCCGCTGATGCGGGCCACGGTGTCGTGGCCGTGGCGCAGGACGACGTGGTCGTGTTCGTAGGAGACGGTGCAGCTGCCGGGTCGCTCGCTGTCCCAGTCCAGCACCTCTCCGTAGAAGATGGCGGCGGCGAACGCGTCCCGGGTCCGCAGTTCCAGCCAGGCCGGGGCGCTTCCGCGGCCCATCGACCAGTCGGGGACGGCCTCGCCGTGCCAGAAGCCGAAGACGGCCCCGGCGGGGTCCGCTGCCAAGGCGGCTCGTCCGGTGCCGAAGGCCAGCGGGCCGACCGCCATGGTCGCACCGCGTTCACGGACCCGTGCGGCCGTCGCGTCGGCGTCCTCGACGGCGAAGTACGGCGTCCACACCACGGGCACGCCGCGATTCCCGGTAAGTGCGCCGATGCCCGCAACGGGGGCCCCGTCGCGGAAGGCGACGACGACGCCGTCCCCGAGATGGGTGGGGCGGAAATCCCAGCCCAGCACGGCACCGTAGAACCGCTGGGCCGAATCGAGGTCCCGGGCCAGGAGGCTGACCCAGCACGGGGTACCGGGGATCTCACGGCTCGACGTCGACACAGTTGCCGGCCTCATCTGCTGCTCACGGGGACGGGACCCTTCCCACATTAGACCGGACGGCAGCGAGGGGCAGGCTCAGCCGAAACCGCTGCCCGCCCTGCGAGACCTGTGAGCCCCTTGCCGCCGCGGTGTCTGGGAGGGGGCGGGCGGGGCAGGCGGTGGGTATGAACGAATCCCTTGCGAACCTGTCCAGCAGCTACTACGTGACCGTCCGAGGAGAGCGCTTCACCTGCGGTGACGTGACGGGCCTGGGTCCCCAGGGGGACCTTGACCTGCCCGGGCAGGTGCTCACCCTCACCCTCGACGAGTGCGTCCTCACCGACGTGCCCGGGGCGCGGGAATGGGCTCTGTCCACCGAGGCCTCCGCCGAGCCGTGCAACGTCAAGATCGAGGAGATCAGGGCGGGTTCGACGGCCCCGCCCACCACGTGGTACCTCACCGACGCGAGGCCGGACTCGGTCACCGACCACAGCACGACGGCGACCAGTCACGAAACGCGGATCGGGCGGCTCACCATGCACGCCGCCAAGATCTCTCCGGCCATGCCGTAGTGATCCCGTCCGGGCGTCGGAGGCCGGGAACGACCCGGCCACCCCCGTCGCGCTGCGATCTGCCCTGGTGCCGACTCTCGTAGGGCGTACCGGGTCCGGCGCGGACCGAACGGCGGTACGTGGTCGCTTCCGACCGGCTGTTCAGCAGAGCGCGGGTGTGGGAGCGGGCAGGTAGGGGGCGATGTTGTGCCAGGCGCGCTCGACGTACTCGTCCTTCTCGCCGACCGGGGCGACGTAGTGCAGCGCGCTCTCGGCGGCGTCCTTGCCCTCGAGGCGGGCGATGATCCAGGCGGCGAGGTAGGACGAGGCCAGGCAGCCGCCGGCGGTGGCGATGTTGTCCTTGGCGTGGAAGGGCTGGTTGAGTACCTCGACTCCGGCGGCGACGACCCAGGGCTTGGTGGTCAGGTCGGTGCAGGCGGGGACGTCGCCCAGCAGGCCGAGCCTGGCCAGGACGAGCGCGCCGGAGCACTGTGCCGCGATGAGTTGGCGTGAAGGGTCCAAGCGGCGCAGGACGTTCATGATCGCCGGATCTTCGACGACCTCGCGGGTGGCGATTCCGCTGCCGACGATGACGGCATCCGCGGCGCACGCCTCTTCCAACGTGGACATCTGCTCGATGACCACCCCGTTCATCGACGTCACCTTGGGGCCGGGTGTCGCGATGGTGACGCGCCAGCCGTCGGTCTTGATGCGGTTGAGCACACCGAGCGCGATCAGGGAGTCGAGCTCGTTGTAGCCCTCGAAGGTGAGGATGGCGATGTGCACGGCGGCTGTCCTTCCGGGTGGGTGGCTGGGTTCTGACGGTAAGGACCCCCGAACAGGACAGTCAAAGAATTGTCATGCATACAATCCGGTGCATGGCAGCTCCGCGCTACAAGATGCTGGTCGACGTGCTCGCGGCCGATATCCGGAACGGGCGGCTCGCCCCGGGCACGCGGCTGCCGACACACCGCGGGCTGGCCGCCCGTGAGGGGATCGCCGTGGTGACCGCGACTCGGGTGTACGCCGAGCTGGAAACGATGGGCCTGGTGAGCCGGGAACAGGGCCGCGGTACGTTCGTGCGTGACATCGCCGTGCCTGCCGGTCACGGGATCGAACAACAAGCCGCCGCCCCCGACATGGTCGACCTCAACTTCAACTACCCGTCGCTGCCCGGGCAAGCAGATCTCCTCCGACAGGTCCTGCGAGAACTGGCCACCGCCGGCGATCTCGACTCCCTGCTGCGCTACCAGCCGCATCGAGGGCGTCCCCAGGACGGAGCCTCCGTCGCACGGCACCTGAGGCGTCGAGGAATCACCACCGACGCGGACCGGATCCTCATCGTCAGCGGTGCGCAGCACGGCCTGGCCGTCACCGTCATGGCCGCGCTCAACGCCGGCGACGTCGTCGCGGTCGACGCGCTCACCTATCCGGGTTTCAAGGCGCTCGCGCACGCCTTTCATCTCGACCTGGTACCCGTACCCACCACCGCAGACGGGCCGAATCTCGATGCCCTGGAGAAGCTGTGCGCGACCCGCCCCGTGCGCGCGATCTACACCATGCCCACCTTGCACAACCCGCTGGGCTGGGTCATGTCGGCAACCGACCGAAGCCATCTGATCAAGATCGCCCGGCAGCACGGTGCGCTCATCATCGAGGACGCCTCCTACGCCTACCTGGTCGAGGCCCCACCACCACCGCTGGCAGCAACCGCGCCGGACATCACGGTCTACGTCTCGGGAGTCTCCAAGAGCGTTGCCACCGGCCTCCGGATCGGCTTCGTCGTCGCCCCGCCCTCGGTGGTGCCGTCCGTCGAACGCGCGATCCGGGTGACGACCTGGAACACGCCGGCCCTCACCACCGCCATCGCCTGCCGCTGGCTCGAGGACGGCACGGTGGACCACTTGGAAGCGCAGAAGCGAGCCGACGCCCAGACCCGCCAAGCACTCGCCAGGCAAGAGCTGGCAGGTCTGCCGGTCATCGGCCACCCCTCGTCCTACTTCACATGGCTGCCGCTGCCCGACGACGCGCGCGCCGATCGCCTGACCGCCACCCTCGCGCGTCAGCGCATCTCGGTCTCCACGGCCGAGCCGTTCACCACCTCGCTGCACACACCGCAGGCGATCCGCCTCGCTCTGGGCTCGACCGATCTGGACAGTCTCCGATCGACACTGCGCACGGTGCGACGAGTCGCGGTCGAGGACGCCCATGCTTGATCGGCCCCGAGCGTGCGCCGGACGTACGCCGCCGGCGTGATGTGGAGCTTCTCACTGGCACTCGCGTACAGGATCAGCCGCAGGCTCGCTGAGACGGCCTGCCGCGATCTGCTCCGCCACCCCCACCACGGTGGGCGGATAGGCGCCGACCCCGGAGCGGTGGACGTCTTCCCGGCCGACGAGGCGGCGTCACAAGTCCGATTACGGCCGTTCCTTTGGAAGGCCCGAACTACCAAGGCCCTCTTGTGAGTTGGGTCCCGGGTCCTAACAATGCGCATGACAACCGAAGGATCTTCGGTCGCATTGTCACCCAGAGGGGAACCCCCACATGAACAAGCCTCTCGCCGGCGCCGCATTCGCCCTGCTCCTCACCGGAGCGGCGGCCTCGCCGGCCGTGGCCCAGGCACCCCGGGACACGGTCGCACCCGCCGTCGCGGTCAACTTCGCCGGCACGGTCGCGCTCAGCAACTGCTCCGGCTCCGTCGTCCGCGTGCCGAACTCGCTGCCGTCCGACCCCGCGCTCGTCCTGTCCAACGGCCACTGTCTGGAGTCCGGCATGCCGGCGGCCGGACAGGTCGTCAAGGACAAGGCGTCCAGCCGCTCCTTCTCGCTGCTGAACGCCTCGGGATCCAGGGTCGCGACGCTGCGCGCGAGCAAGATCTCGTACGCCACGATGACCGACACGGACATCTCGATCTACCAGCTGACCAAGACCTACGCGCAGATCAGCAGCCAGTACGGCATCAGCGCGCTCACCCTGAACGACGCCCACCCGGTGCAGGGCACCGCGATCAAGGTGGTGTCCGGGTACTGGAAGCGAACCTACAGCTGCAACGTCGACGGGTTCGCCTACCGCCTCAAGGAGGGCGAGTGGACCTGGAAGGACTCCCTGCGCTACACCTCGTCCTGCAACACCATCGGCGGCACCTCCGGCTCCCCGGTGATCGACACGACGACGGGCAAGGTGGTCGCCGTCAACAACACGGGCAACGAGGACGGCGGGTCCTGCACGATGAACAACCCGTGCGAGGTGTCCGAGAGCGGCGCCGTGACGGTCCGGCAGGGCATCAACTACGCGCAGCAGACCTACATCGTCGTCCCCTGCGTGGGCCCCGGCAACACGATCGACCTGAACCGCCCCGGCTGCACGCTCCCCAAGCCGTAGCGTGAACGCGTCGGGGCCCGCCCGGAATCCGGACGGGCCCCGACGTCAGGGCGTGTCAGCCCTTGGGAACCACGATGACGACGGTGCTGCACACCTTGTCGGCGAAGGTCTGCTTCTTGGCGTCCCACAGCGGCCACAGGTAACCGAGGTAGCAGGGGATGCCGTCGAGGATGTGCGCCAGCTTGCGCACGAAGGCCATGCCGAAGCCGAGGACGTTGCCGTCGACCTCGCGGCGCACGCTGATCCCGACGACCTTCTTGCCGATCGACTGGCCGGTGGAGCCTTCCTTGTAGAGCTGGAAGATGCCCATGCCGACGGCGTAGAGCCAGCCGATCAGGAAGAAGACGCCCGGGCCGGAGGCGCCCGCGTCGTCGCTCATGGCGAGGTCGATGAAGCCGAGGGCGTACATCGGTCCGGCGATGATCAGGCCGTCGAGGAGGGTCGCGCCGAGGCGCAGGCCCCAGTGCGCCAGCGGCGGCATTCCGGTGCCGGGCATGGGCGGCATGCCGGCCGGCGGGTACGCACCGTACGGCTGCTGCGGGGGGACGCCGCCGACGGGCTGCTGCGGGTACCCGTACTGCGGGGGGACACCCTGCGGGGCCTGCTGCGGGTAGCCGGGCTGGCCCTGGGGGTAGCCGGGCTGACCCTGCGGCGGCTGCTGCTGGCCGTAGGGGTTGTTCGGGTCGCCGAAGCTCATGGCGAAGTCTCTCCAGGGGTGTGGCGGGGACGAGCGGCCCGCGCGGAGGGACGTGGAACGAGCGGTTTGCCCCCCTGCGCAGCCGCGAACTTGCGGGGCCATGGTGTTAGTAACATCGGCCACTTGTCCAATCCGCCGCCCCGTGTGCCCACCAGGTGATGAGCCGGTAAACACGGCATGGAGTCCCGGACCCTGAGGACGGGTCCGGGACTCCGGGGGCCACTTCGCTGACCGCTTCTACAACGACCGGCGCCCCTGCGGGTCACCGGTCCGGCGGCACGGCTACTTCGGCATCAGGACCGTGTCCACGATGTAGACGGTGGCGTTCGCGGTCGGGACGTTGCCGCAGACCACGTTGGACGTGCCGTTGACCTTGTAGGACTCGCCCGAGCCGGCGGTGGTCACCTTCCCGGTCTCCAGCGTGGTGAAGGAGCCGTTCTCCAGCTGCTTCGGCGTCAGCTTCTCGCCGACCACGTGGTACGTGAGGATCTTGGTGAGGGTGGCCTTGTCGGCGAGGACCTTGTCGAGGTCGGCCTTCGGGATCTTGGCGAAGGCGTGGTTGGTCGGCGCGAACACCGTGATGTCCTTGGCGTTGTTGAGCGTGTCGACGAGCCCGGCCTGCTTGACGGCCGCCACCAGGGTGGACAGCGCCGGGTTGTTGGACGCGGCGGTCGCGACCGGGTCCTTGGCCATGCCGTCGAAGCTGCCCGCGCCCTCCTTCGGGACACCGGCGCACGCGGCGCCGAAGGGCCCGTCCGCGGTCATCGGCGCCGAGGCGTCCGCGGCCGGGGAGGGGGTGTCGGCGCTCGCCGCGGCGTCGGCACCGGCGGCCGAGTCCTTGCCGGAGCCGGAGCCGGAGCCGGAGCCGGAGCAGGCGGCCAGCGCGAAGGGCAGTACGGCTGCGGTGGCGACGGCGAGGGCGGTACGGCGGAAACGAAGGGTGTTCATGGTGTTCTCCATGGATGGGGTTGGTGCATGCGGAATTCGGAAGGGGGGAAAGTGTGTGAAGTGGTGTGGAACCGGGGTCGCTCCGGTCAGCCGACCGTGACGAAGACGCCGTGCCGGCCGCTCGCGCCGTCCGGGATGGTGCGGGTCCGCAGCTCGGTCTGGACCTCGCCGCGGCCGTCCGTGGCGCGGACGGTCAGGCGGTGGCCGCCCGAGGAGGCCTTCCAGTCGAAGGACCACTGGCGCCAGGTGTCGGTGGTGGCCTGCGCCGCGAGCGAGGCCTCCTGCCACGGCCCGTCGTCGACCTGGACCTCCACGCGCTCGATGCCGCGGTGCTGCGCCCACGCCACCCCGGCGACCGTCACGGTCCCGGCCGGGATCCGGGCGAAGGGCTTGGGGGTGTCGATCCGGGCCTGCGTCTTGACCGGCGCCCGGCGGGCCCAGCCGCGCTTGACCCAGTAGGGGTCGTAGGAGTCGAAGGTGGTGAGCTCGATCTCCCGGATCCACTTGCAGGCGGATACGTAGCCGTAGAGACCGGGTACGACCATCCGGACCGGGAAGCCGTGCTCGAAGGGGAGCGGCTCGCCGTTCATGCCGACGGCCAGCATCGCGTCCCGGCCGTCCATGACCTCCTCGACGGGGGTGCCCAGCGTCATCGCGTCCACCGAGCGCGCGATCAGCTGGTCGGCCCGCCCGCCCCGCGAGGGTGCTTGAATACCCGCCTCCCGCAACAGGTCCGACAGGCGTACGCCGAGCCAGCGCGCGGATCCGGCGTAGGGGCCGCCCACCTCGTTCGACACGCACGTGAGGGTGATGTCCCGCTCGATCAGCGGGCGTTGGAGGAGTTCGGCGAAGGAGTAGGAGCGCGGGCGGGAGACGCCCTTGCCGTGGATGCGCAGCCGCCAGGTGTCGGCGTCGACCTTGGGTACCACGAGGGCGGTGTCGACACGGTAGAACTCCTTGTTCGGTGTGGTGAAGGCGCTGACCCCGGGAATCCGCAGGGCCGCCCCTGCCGGGATCGGCGCGGCGGGCGAAGCGGGAGCGGGCAGGCGAACGGCGGTGCGGGAGGCGGTGGCGCCCTGGCCGCGCCGGCCGGTCAGGGCCCGGCCGAGGGCGCCGGCACCGGTGGAGGCGATCGCGGTGACGCCTGCCGCGAGGAGGAAGCCCCGCCGGTTCCATGCGGCGGGCGGTTCGGTGTCGTCGGCGCCGGCTCCGGCGGGCCGGGCGGTGGCGCCGCCCACCGTGCCCACCAGCAGGTACAGCACCAGCGCCCCGGCAACCGCCCCCACCAGCGAGGGCAATGCGTCCCACGGGCCGGCCGCGTCGGGCCGGCCGAGGGCGGCCGCCGCGCCGAGGACGCCGAAGGCGAGTACCCCGGCCGCCCCCGTACGGCGGTGGCGCAGGGCGAACACCCCGAGCAGGGCCGCCAGGAGGGCGACGGTGACGAGGATGCCGAGCTGGAGGACCAGCTTGTCGTTCTCGCCGAAGGTACGGATGGCGAAATCCTTGAGCGCCGCCGGAGTGCGGTCGATGGCCGCGCCGCCGATCACCGTGACCGGTCCCGCCTGCGGCCGGACCAGGGACGCGGTCAGCTCGGCGGCGGCCAGGGCCGTGTATCCCGCCAGCAGGCCGCTCGCCGCGGCGAGGGCGCCGCGCTCGACTGTCCTTCGGTTGATGCTCACGACCCTCATTCGGCGCGGGATCCCTCCCGGATGGGTCGGTCATCCGGTCAAGTGAACATCCGCTGGTGTGTTGACCTTTGTGCGGGGGAGCGGGGGCTGAATCCCCGTGCGGCCCCCGCACGCGGGCGGCGGCGCCGACGGCCACCGCCCGCGCGGTCCTCCGGGCCCGGCGGCGCTCAGGAGTGGCGACCCACTCCCCGCCGGTCCGGAGGACCACCGGCCCGCCGCCGCCCCGTTGCCGGCGGCGGGCCGGAGAGTGCGGGCCGGAGACTGCGGCCCGGGGCATGGGGGTCAGGCGTTGACGCAGGTGTTGCCGAACGCGGGATTGAGCAGCCCGATCACACTGACCGAGTTGCCGCAGACGTTGATCGGGATGTGGACGGGGATCTGGATCAGGTTGCCCGAGCCGACCCCCGGGGAGTAGGCGGCGAGGCCCTGGGCTCCGGCGTCGGCCGAGGCCACCGTGGCCCCGCCTACGAGAAGGGCACCCGAGGCGAGGGCGAGTGCGGCACTCTTGAGGACACGCGACACGACAGATCTCCTTGCTGGCTGTGCGGCGGCGGACTCCGGGGCCCATCAGCCCCGTGACCCGCCGCGCGGCGGCCCTTGGACCGGGCCCGCGACCCTCCTTCGGCCCGGACCCCCGGCGCGGTTTGGTCCAGGAGGGCCGGTTCCCCCGAACGGATGCCCTTTCGCGTGTATGTCGGCCAATCCGCACGCGGACCGGCTCCGAAGACAAGGTGAGACAGCAAGGACCCGGCGCGCACCGCGACCCCGGCGGACGGGGAACGGGTGCGCCTGCCACGAAGGATCGTTCATGCGATGGATGGACCGGCGAGAACCACTCGCGGCACCGCCGTGCCCGCCCGGGCCCGGCCGTACAAGGGGGCCGCTCAGGTGAACCCCGAGAAGCTGCGCTTCCCCGGACCGGGCCCGGGCAGCGGCCCCGGAACCGGCACCGGCCCCGGTTCCGCCGCGGCCGAACTCGCGGAATTGATGGCGCGCGTCGCGCAGGGGGACCAGGACGCCTTCTCCGCCCTGTACGACGCCGTGGCCGGAACCGTCTTCGGCATCGCGGTCAAGGTGGTGCGCGACCGCGCACAGTCGGAGGAGGTCGCCCAGGAGGTGATGATCGACGTGTGGCGCCAGGCCGCCCGCTACCGCCCCGAGCAGGGGAGCGTCATGGCCTGGGTGGCCACGATCGCCCACCGCCGGGCGGTCGACCGGGTCCGCTCCGCCCAGGCCTCGGCCACCCGCGAGCACGACGTGGGCGTACGCGGCCAGGAACGGCCCTTCGACGAGGTGAGCGAGCAGGTGGAGACCCGGCTCGAACGCGATCAGGTCAAACGCTGCCTGCGTCGGCTGACCGAGCTCCAGCGCCAGGCCGTCACCCTCGCCTATTACCAGGGGCTGACCTACCGTGAGGTCGCCGAGACCCTCCAGACTCCTCTTCCCACGATCAAGACCCGGATGCGCGACGGACTGATCCGCCTGCGCGACTGCATGGGGGTGACCACGTGAAGCACGACGAAGAACTGCACACCCTCACCGCGGCCTACGTACTGGACGCGCTCGGACCGGGTGAACAGGAGGCCTTCTCCCGGCACTTGGCTCGCTGCGCACCGTGCTCCGGGGACGTCGCGGAGTTCTCCGCCACGGCCGGCCGGCTGGCCGCCGCCGTGGCCCTCGTGCCCCCGCCCCAGCTGAAGGCGGACGTGCTCGCCCGCATCGAGACCGTCCGCCAGCTGCCCCCGAGGGTCGGCGTCCGCCGGGCGGCCGGCCTCCTCGACCGGCTCCCGCGCAAGGCCGGGGCCTTCGTCGTGGCCGCGTCCCTCGTCGGGGCGGCTCTCTTCGGCGGCGCCGCGCTCCACGAGAGCGGGCAGGCGGACCGGGCCCGGCAGGAGGCCCGGCAGACGGAGGCGCGCAGCCAGGAGCTGCGGGCCGTGGTCACCGCCCCGGACGCCCGTACCGTCCACGGCCGCACCAGCGGCGGAGCCGCCGCGACGGTGATCACCTCCGCCGCCCGGGACCGGGCCGTGTTCCTCGCCGACCGGCTGCCGGCCGCCGGGGAGGGCCGTACGTACCAGCTCTGGCTGGCCGACCGCGGCACGATGCGTCCGGCCGGCTTCCTCGCCGGGGACGGGGCGGCCGTACTGGACGGCGGCCTGGGTACGGCCACGGCGGTCGGTCTGACGCTGGAGCCCGCCGGGGGATCACCGCAGCCGACGACGAGCCCGCTGGTCCTGCTCGCCCTCCCGGCGAGGGCGTAGGGCGCACGGCGCACGGGAACCCCGGGCGGGTGGCCGGGTTCACCGGCTGCCGGGCTCACGGCCCGCCGAGCAGCGCCGCCGCGTTCGTGTCGAGGATCGCGGCGGCGTCCCGCGGGGGCAGCCCCGAGTCGGAGACGTAGGAGACCGCCCGCACGAACACCTCCCCGTCCTCATGCGGTGCCCGGTGATCAGCGGGCTGCCCGCGCCCTCGCCGGCGGGGTGGACGTACAGAACCGCTCCGCGCCGGTCGAGTTCCTCGTACAGCGGGCGGAAGAGCGGATCGGCCAGGGTCAGGTCGCGCACGGTCGTGGTGACGGCCGCCCCCGCCATGCCGAGCTCGTCGAGGGCGTACGCGAGCTCGCGCAGCGCGGCGTCCACGTGGGGCAGCGGCAGCGCGGCGAAGGCCCGGAAGCGCCCGGGCCACCAGCTCGGCGTAGGACTCGTTGACCGCGCGGGCCAGCTCCACCGCGTCGGCCTCCCGGGGCAGGTGCGGCGACTGAGGGGGCACGGAGAGCACCTGCACGGAGATCCCCGTCCGGTCCATGAGGGCGAAACGGTGGTCGAGGTCGGCCGGTCCGGCGTCCGCGCCGATCCCGCGCTGGGTGCCCGTGTCGGTCCGGCCCAGCCGCTCCAGCCGGTCCGGATAGGCGGGGGTCCAGAGGTGGGCGTGCACGTCGATCCGCCCGACCGGTCGCACGGGCGGCGGCGCCGTAGAGGGGCTCACCCTTCGATGGAACGCCCTGCCCGCGGGCCCGGCCCATCGGGGCCGCCGCATCGCGCCGTCGGGGGCTGGTCCCGTCCGCGGGGCACGTGGATCATGAGGGGGCGCGTCGGAGCAATGGGGCCCTGGCGCCCGCCACCGAGCCCAGGGGGTCCACGTGCCGTCCGTGCCGTTCGCGTATCCGTCGTCCGTGCCGTCCGTCGAGCCGAGTTACGCCTCCGGGGCCGGCGAGGTGCCGCTGCTGGGCGACACCATCGGCGAGAACCTGGACCGCACCGTCCGCAGGTTCCCCGGCCGCGACGCCCTCGTCGACATGGCCTCCGGGCGCCGGTGGACGTACGCGGAGTTCGCCGCGGACGTGGACGATCTCGCGCTCGGCCTGCTGGACCTCGGGATCGTCAAGGGGGACCGGGTCGGCATCTGGGCCCCCAACCGCCCCGAGTGGACGATGGTGCAGTACGCCACCGCCCGGATCGGCGCGATCCTCGTCACCGTGAACCCGGCCTACCGCGCCCACGAGCTGGAGTACGTCCTGCGCCAGTCCGGGATCCGGCTCCTGGTGGCGGCGGACCGGTTCAAGACCTCCGACTACGCGGCCATGATCGAGGAGGTCGGGCCGCGCTGTCCGGACCTGGAGTTCACCGCCCTGCTCGACGGTCCGGTGTGGAACTCCCTGCCGGAACGCGGCCGCCGCGCCGACCGGACGGAACTGCTGCGCGCCCAGGCCGCGCTGAGCCCCGACGACCCGGTCAACATTCAATACACCTCGGGGACCACCGGCTTCCCCAAGGGAGCGACCCTCTCGCACCACAACATCCTCAACAACGCCTACTTCGTGGGCGAGTCGTGTCACTACAGCGAGCAGGACCGGGTCTGCATCCCGGTGCCCTTCTACCACTGCTTCGGCATGGTCATGGGGAACCTCGCCTGCACCAGCCACGGCGCGGCCATGGTCATCCCCGCGCCCGCCTTCGACCCGGGCGCCACCCTGGCAGCCGTCCAGGCGGAGGCCTGCACCTCGCTCTACGGGGTCCCCACCATGTTCATCGCCGAGCTGGCCCACCCGGACTTCGAGACCTACGACCTCTCCAGCCTGCGCACGGGCATCATGGCGGGCTCGCCCTGCCCGGTCGAGGTGATGAAGGAGGTCATCGACCGGATGGGCATGCGCGAGGTGTCCATCTGCTACGGCATGACGGAGACCTCGCCGGTCTCCACCCAGACCCGCGTGGACGACTCGGTGGAGCGCCGCGTCTCGACCGTGGGCCGGGTCGGACCGCACCTGGAGGCCAAGGTCGTCGACCCGGCCACCGGCCGGACCGTCCCGCGCGGTGAACCGGGCGAACTGTGCACCCGGGGCTACTCCGTCATGCTCGGCTACTGGGACCAGCCCGAGCGCACCGCCGAGGCCGTCGACGCGGCCCGCTGGATGCACACCGGAGACCTCGCCGTCATGGACGGGGACGGGTACCTGAGCATCACCGGCCGGATCAAGGACATGGTGATCCGAGGCGGAGAGAACCTGTACCCGCGCGAGATCGAGGAGTTCCTGCACGGCCACCCCGACGTCATGGACGTCCAGGTCATCGGCGTGCCCGACCCGAAGTACGGGGAGGAGCTCATGGCGTGGGTGCGGATGCGCGAGGGCGCCGAGCCGCTGACCGCGGAGGCCGTGCGCGCGTACTGCGACGGCCGGCTGGCCCACTTCAAGATCCCGCGCTACGTCCACGTCGTGGAGGAGTTCCCCATGACGGTGACGGGCAAGATCCGCAAGATCGAGATGCGGGAGACGGCGACCCGGCTGCTGGGCCTTTCCTCCTGACGGAGGTTCACCGGCGTCCGTCCGTCCGGCTGTCCGGCTGTCCGGCTGTCCGGACGGTCCGGTCCGGTGTCCCGTACCGCCGTCGCCGCGGTACGGGACACCGGGCGGGCGGAGCCCGCACGAGCTCAGCGGGCCGCTCCTGCGCCCTTCCCCGCGACCGTGTTGCTCGTGACCGCGCCGTCGGCGCCGGCCAGGGTCACGGCGTGCCGGACCCCGTCGGAGCCGAGGACCACCACGCGCCAGGCACTCCCGCCGCCCTCCTGGGCGATCACGCGCAGCGCCTCGGCCTTCCCGCCGGGCACGGCGGCCTCCGCCTTCTCCAGGGCCTGGGCCGCCGGCAGCGCGGGCAGCGGTACGGGGGCCCGGCCGGGCCCGTCCACGACGAACCCCTCCTCGCCCTCGGTCGTCCCGGGCATCCCCGGTCCGTCCGGCGGGACGACGCCCCGCTCGCCCTTGTGACCCCGCAGGCCGGGCTTGCCGGGCTCGCCGGGCTCGCCCGGCTTCCCGGGGCGCGCGGGCAGCGGAGCCGTCATCGCGCCGCCCCTCTCCCGCTCGACGTCGAACCGGTCCCACAGCCGCTCCGCGCGCGTGCGGCGGACGTCGTGCTCGTGGTCCGTCACGACCACCGCCGCCGCCCCCACAGCGCCCACTCCGGCGGACGCCACCACCACGAGCCCGAGCGCCACCCAGCGTCCCCGGCCCTCACGGGCGAACCGGGTGAAGCGGGCGACCCGGGCGCCGCGCCCCGCCGCCTTGCCGGCCGGGTCGCCGTTGCCCTCGCCCTCGCCGCCGCCCTCCCCGGGAACAACGGCCGGGGGGAATTCGGGCGGCTGCGGACTGGACTGAGTCATCTGAAAGCTCCTCGCGTTCTCCGGGCGGCGTGCCCGGCTCGGCCGATCCTGCGAGCAGGATGCTGAAGCCCCGCTGAAGCGAGCTGAAGAACCCTTCAGCAAGCCGGCGGCGCGACCTGAGAACCTTGCCCCATGCGCGTACTGGTGGTCGAGGACGAGCGGCGGCTGGCCGTCGCCCTGCAACGTGGTCTGCGGGCCGAGGGCTTCACCGTGGACACGGCACACGACGGCCCGCAAGGCCTGTGGATGGCCGGCGAACACGACTACGACGCCATCGTGCTCGACATCATGCTGCCCGGCCTCAACGGCTACCGGGTCTGCGCCCGGCTGCGTGCGGCCGGCTGCGAATCCGGCATCCTCATGCTCACCGCCAAGGACGGCGAGTACGACGAGGCCGAGGCGCTCGACACCGGGGCCGACGACTTCCTTTCGAAGCCCTTCTCCTACGTGGTTCTCGTGGCCCGCCTGCGGGCCCTGATCCGGCGCACTGGCCGCCGCAGCCCGCAGGTCATGGAGTTCGGCGACCTCCACGTCGACCCGGCCCGGCAGCGCTGCACGCGCGGCGGCGTCGAAGCCCGGCTGACCGCGCGCGAGTTCGCCGTCCTGCTGCACCTGGCGCGCCGGGCCGGTGAGGTCGTCCCCAAACGGGACATCCTCGACCACGTCTGGGACACCGCCTACGAGGGGGACCTCAACGTCGTGGAGGTCCACGTCAGCGCCCTGCGCCCTGCGCCGGAAGATAGACGCGCCCTTCGGCCGGGCCGCGGTGGAGACCGTCCGGGGCGCCGGATACCGACTGGCGGCCGACGGTGGCTGAGCCCGGCCGGTCCCACGCCCACCGGCTGCGCAGGGCCGTGTCCCGGCTCCGCCCGCGGTCCGTCCGCGCCCAGGCCACCCTCGGTGCGTCCGCCGTGGTGGCCCTGGCCCTGGGCCTCGCCTCCTTCGCCCTGCTCGGGGCCCTGGAGACCAACCTGACCATGAGCGCCCAGGCCGATGCCGAACGGCAGGCCGTCAAGGTGGCCGCGCTGGCGGCCACCGGCCGGCTGGAGCCCGTACCGCCCCCGGGCCACGGCACGGACTTCGTCCAGGTCATCGATGCGCAGGGCCGCGTCATCGCGGCCAGCCCCAACCTCAGAGGCCGCCCCGCCCTCGTCCCCGAACCGCCCGTCGCACCCGGCACGGTCCGCGGCACCTGGAAGGGCGGCCGGGTCCGCCAGGAACACCGCCAGCGCGTCGTGCAGGTCACCACCGTCACCGCCAACGGCCTGGTCACCGTCTACGCAGGGACCTCGCTGCGGGACGCCGACACCGCCGACGAGACCATCGTGGCGGTATTGGCCGTCGTGGTCCCGCTGCTCGTCCTGGTCGTGGCCCTGATCACCTGGCGGGTCACCGGCTGGGCCCTGCGCCCCGTCGAGGCGATCCGTGCCGAGGTCGCCGAGATCGGCGACCGCGAACTGCACCGCCGGGTGCCCGTTCCGGCCACCCGCGACGAGGTGGCCGGGCTCGCCGTCACCATGAACGCCACCCTGGACCGGCTGGAGGCCGCCGGCATCCGCCAGCGCCGCTTCATCGCGGACGCCTCGCACGAACTGCGCAGCCCGATCACGGTGCTCCGCACCCAGCTGGAGGTCGCGCAGGCCCACCCGGATCCCGAGCTGTGGGGCGATCTGGTCAGCGGCGCGCTGGAGGACACCGTACGGCTCCAGGACCTGGCGGCCGACCTGCTCCTGCTCGCCCGCCTCGACACCTCGGAGCCGCCGCCGGCCGCCGTCGTCGACCTCACCGAGGTGGTCCGCGAAGCGGCCTGTACGCGCAGGGGCGAGCGGGTCCCCGTCCGGGCGGACATCGCCCCCGGGATCGCGGTCCGCGGCAGCACGATCTGGCTGTCGCGGCTCGTCACCAACCTGC
This sequence comes from Streptomyces stoeckheimensis, assembly GCF_045822005.1. Classification (NCBI taxonomy): domain Bacteria; kingdom Bacillati; phylum Actinomycetota; class Actinomycetes; order Kitasatosporales; family Streptomycetaceae; genus Streptomyces; species Streptomyces stoeckheimensis. Next base: position 8,655,157 of record NZ_CP169550.1, read on the forward strand.
TGGACAACGCCGGCCGGCACGCCGAGCAACACGTCACCGTGGTCCTGCGCGTGGACGCGTCCCGGGGTGAAGTCGTCCTCGAAGTGACCGACGACGGCGCGGGCATCGCGCCCGCCGACCGCGAACGGGTCTTCGAACGCTTCACCCGGCTCGACGACGCCCGCGCCCGCGACGAGGGCGGCACCGGCCTGGGCCTGGCCATCGCCCGCGACATCGCCCTGCGCCTCGGGGCACCCTCGCCGTCCGGGACTCCCCGAAGGGGGCCCGCCTGGTCGCCACGCTCCCCTACGGAACGGCGTAGCGGGCCAGGAAGAGGTCGACCCCCGAGGTGACGACGCGGGTCAGCTCCGCCGGGTCGGTCTCGGTGCCGGGGGCGAAGGTGTCCACCAGCTGCGGGACGCCGACGGTGGCGGCCACGAGCTGCCGGACGGCGAGCTCGGGGTCCGCGACCTCGAGCCTTCCGCGCCGCCCGAGTTCGGTGAGGGCCTCGACGAGGGGTCCGTTGAGCATGTCGTACGTGACCTGGTACCAGAGCCGGCCCAGCTGCGGGAAGCGGCCGGTCTCCCCGATCACCAGACGGCGCAGCGTCATGACGTCGGGGCGCAGCAGGAGCGTGGCCCAGTCGCCGGTGAGGGTGATCAGGGCGGAGCGCAGATCGGCGGCTTCCGCGAGGGCGGAGCCGTCCGGTTCCAGGCCGGCGCAGGTCTCGCGCAGGATGCCGCCGATGGCGGCGAGGAACAGCCGCTCCTTGGTGCCGAAATGCTTGTAGAGCGTCGCCTTGGAGACCCCCGAACGGCTGGTGATCGCGTCCATGGAGGCGGCCGCGTACCCCTCGGCGAGGAACTCCGCGGCGGCCGCGTCCACGATCGCCCGGCGCTTGCGCCGGACGGCGTCGGAGGAAGCGGGGATGACCGGGATGCCGTAGGCGTCGGTGGCGTTCGCCGTCTCGGCTTCCATGGGGGAGTCCTTCGTACCTGCGGGGTGGCATGGGGGCGGTGCGTGCCGGAGCAGGGCCAGTGTAGGAACCGAACCGCCCGGTACGCACCGCGTACCCGGCCCCGGCGCGCGTCAGCCCTGCGCCGCGCCGCCCTCCTTGACGGCCTCGGTGATGTCGGCCGTGTCGGCGGCCGGGGGGATGGCGATGTCCTTGGCCACGCCGAAGGACAGGAAGTCGATGTTGACGGTGACGTTCCCGAAGACCTGGTTCAGCCGCGAGGGCATGCCCTTGTCGTCGACCCAGATGTCCGAGACGAGCTCGGTCGCACCGCCCCCGCCCACTGCGCCGAAGACCGCCTTGGAGTCGCCCATCTTGTCCACCGGAACCGTGGCCCGGTAGTGGACGGAGCTCTTCCCGTTGACGTCCTCCCGGCCGACCTCGGTGACGTTGCTGGCCCACTTGAGCGACTTCAGCCCGGCCGTCGGGTCGTTGTTGCCCGCGCTCATCCCGGCGGCGCCCTGCTCGCCGAGCACGGCCGAGGCCTCGAGCTTCAGCCAGGTCTTGCCCGCGAAGGGGCCGCTCGGCGCCGGGTCGATGCCGTAGTAGTACGCCCCCCGGACGAGCCGGTACGTGATCGTGCCGTCGGCGACCAGGTCCTGCATCTGCAGGTCCGCGGCCGGCATCTCGGCCTCCATCGCGAGGCCGTTGCCCCAGGAGTAGGTGCCGTTCACCTGGACCGGCTTGCCGCCCGTGTCGGGCATCGTCACGCTCATCTCGACCTCGGCCGAGCCCGCCTTGGAGGCCTCGTCGGAGGCCCTCGTGAGCCTCGCGACCAGCGTCTCCGCCGAGTCCGCCGCCTTCTTGCCCACGGAGGCCCCGGCCGTACAGCCGCTCAGGCCCGCCGTCACGATCACGGCCGCAGCGATGCCCGTGGTGACTGTTCCTGCCTTCATTCCCCACCCCTTGTTCGGTTGTCGTCCCCGTCCCCCCGGACAGGACCGGTCGCCCCCACGCTCGCACAACTCCCGGACGGGAGACGAGGATTTCGGCCTCCACCGCTCCGGCGCGAGGGCCCCGGGAAGCCCCCTGGGGAAGCCCTTGGGAGGCCCCCGAAAATTCGCGGCGCCCGTCCTAGCAGCCCGTATATCCTGCCCGGCATGCTGCGACTCGAACGCCTGCGGGCCGATCACGAAGACGCCCTGCTGGCCTTCGAGCGGGACAACCGGGCGTACTTCGCCCGCTCCGTACCCGACCGCGGGGACGCGTACTTCGCGGAGTTCGCCGACCGGCACCGCGCCCTGCTCGCGGAACAGGACACGGGCGCGTGCCGCTTCCACGTGGTGCTGGACGGTGCCGGGGAGCTGATCGGACGCGTCAACCTGGTGGACCTGGCGGACGGCGCCGCCGACCTCGGCTACCGGATCGGCGAACGGGCGGCGGGCCGCGGCGCGGCCACCGCGTCCGTCCGGGAGGTCTGCCGGATCGCCGCCACGGAGTACGGGCTCGGCGTCCTCACCGCGTCCGCGGCCCTGGACAACCCGGCATCGGCGGCGGTGCTCCGGCGGACCGGGTTCACGGTGGTGGGGGAGACCGTCCTGGACGGCAGCCCCGGGCTGACCTACCGGCGCGCGCTCACGGCAGAGGGCTGACCGGCCCCGTCCGGGCAGCCCGTCCGGGCCGCCCCCTGCCAGGCCGACCCTCCGCCCCGCCGGCCCCCGCCCCGCCCCGACGGGGCGACAGCCCCGGGCCTGGTGCGTACGGGTGACGGTCCGCCAGGGACCCGTCACCCCATCGGTGGCCCCGGCGCGCGCGCACGGCGTTGATCACCGAGTGTGTTGATCACCGGCAGCGCGCGCTGCCCGTCGGCCCCCGCACTGAGGAGTCCCCGGCCCCATGGCTGTCGCCGCCGTCCTCTCCGTCTTATGCGCCGCACTCATCGCGATGGGCGCCGCGAAGCTCGGCCACCACGTGGCACGCAACCGCACGATGCCGGACGTGGGTCCCGCCGTCGGCACCGCCGCGGGAGTGGTCTTCTCCTTCTTCATCCTCACCCTGGCCTTCCTGATGGTGAGTTCCGCCCAGGAGCTGGCCGTCGCGCGCAAGGGCAACTACGCGGAAGCCGGCGCGCTGATAGACCTCTACCTCGCCGCCGACCGGATGCCGGCCCCCACCAAGGCCGAAGTGCGCGGCCACTCCGAGAAGTACGCCCACATGGTCATCGACCGCGAGTGGCCCCGGATGCGCGACGGCGAAACCGACGAGGAGACCTGGGCCATGGCCTACGGGCTCTACCAACTGGTCGCCAAGGTCCCCGCGGAGACCCCGCCGAAGGCCGTCGACGACGCGCGCGACGCGGTCACCCGGCTGCTCGCACAGCGCCGGATCCGGGTGGCGGACATCCAGGGCGGGCTGCCGGTCATCATGGTGGTCACCCTGATCGGCGCGGCCGTCCTCTCGGTGGCCTTCCTGGTTCTCATCGGCTGGCCCAAGGGCGTGCGCGGGGTACTCGGCATCGCCGCGCTCGGCGGCATCTGCGGGTACGGCGTCTGGCTGGTCCTCCAGCTCAACCACGCCTACGCCTCGGGCGTCCACGTCGAGCCCGACGCCTTCCACGAGGCCCTGCGCCGGATGGCCTTCGTGACCGCCCACGGCATCTGAGACGCCCCGCCTCCCCGCGTCCCCCCTTCCTGGTTCCCCCCTCCCCCCACGTAAGGGTTCCTCATGTCCCGTCCCGGAGTCGCCCGCGCCCTGGTCGCAGGCACCCTCCTCGGCCTGCTCCCCGGGGGCCCCGCGGCCGCGCACGAAGCGCCGTACGATCCGGACTCCGCGCGCCCGGCACCGTACGTCGCCCCCGAGCGGGTGCGCCGCGAGATCGGCGCGGACGAGCGTCTGGTTCTCGGCGAGGAGCACGCCGAGGAGCACGCCCGGACCCGCCTCGCACTGCGGGACGCCGCCGACTACCCCGACACCACCCGCCGGGCCCGCCTGAAGGCCCTCACCGAGTCCCAGGCCGAGGCCAACGCCGCTCTGGCGCCGGAGAAGTACGGCGTGTTCAAGGAGTACTTCGACTCGCCGGACTTCGCCGCCCACATCGCACTCCTGCCCACCGGCAAGGTGCTGCTCTTCTCCTTCGAACGGATCGAGACCAACCCCACCAGGGAACCCGCCCCCACCAACATCATCGGCGCCACGAACGCCGGCCGCGCCTTCCTCTGGGACCCGGCCAAGGGCACCGGCGCGGATGCGTTCACCAAGGTCACCCCGCCGGTGGTCGACATGCCCGACGGGACCGATTCGCCGCGCCCCGCACCGTTCTTCTGCTCCGGCCACTCCTTCCTGCCCAACGGCATGCTCGGGGTCTTCGGCGGCAACCTCGGCTCCAACGGAGGCAGCGGCGCCAAGCTCTCGCTGGTCTTCGACCCGTGGACGGAGACCTGGAGCCGCAACCAGGACATGGCCACCGGGCGCTGGTACCCCTCCGTGGTGACCGCCGCGGACGGCCGCCAGCTCATCATGTCCGGCCAGTCCGAGCTGGGCTGGGGAACCCCGACCCCGCTCGTGGAGCGCTTCCCCGCCCTCTCGTACCCCGTGCCCCGGGAGAAGAGGGACGTCCCGCGCGACGCCCCGGTCGGCCCGTTCAAGGCCAAGGCCCCCTTCACCCGCGACTACCCCCACCTCTTCTCGCTCCGCGACGGCCTGGTCTACGGGCTCGGCCGGGTCCACGACGAACAGTGGGCCTTCGACCCCGTCAAGGAGTCCCGCACCGACCTGCCGCCCCGCCCCGACGGCAGCATGCGGCTGTACGGGGGAGCCGTGCCGCTGCCCGGCGGGTACGAGGGCCCCAAAGCGGCCCTGGTCATCGGCGGGGACCGCACCGACCCGAACACCTACAAGCTGTCCGGGGGCCGCTGGACCATCGACAAGCCCCGGGCCTTCGGCCGCACCCAGGACAACACCCTGCTGATGCCGGACGGAACGCTGCTGACGGCGGGCGGCGGATACGACATCCGCGACTACGGGAACGGGGTCCTGAACCCCAACGCCGACCTGAAGTACCGGCAGTTCGAGATGCGCGACGGGCAGGGGAACTGGAAGCTCGGCCCCGCCCAGCGGCTTCCCCGCGGCTACCACTCCAACGCCGTGGTGCTGCCCGACGGCCGGGTCGTGGTCACCGGTGACGAGCTCCAGCAGCTCGCCAACGACGCCGACATCACCGACGGGATGAACGGCACCATCGAGATCTACGAGCCCTCCTACCTCCACCAGGGAGCCAGGCCCGCCCTCGGCACGGTGCCCGCCGGCCCCGTCGGCCACGACACCCGCTTCGAGGTCACCACGAGCACGCCCGACCGGGTCCAGCGGGCCGTACTGCTGGCGCCCACCACCGCCACGCACGCGGTCAACACCAGCCAGCGCCACGTGGAACTGCGGATCAAGCGGCGCGCGGGCGACACCCTCACCCTGCAGGCCCCGCCGACCGCCGCCGCCGCGCCGCCCGGCTACTACATGCTCTTCCTCCTCGACGCCAAGGGAGTGCCCAGCGTCGCCCAGTGGATCAAGCTCGACTCCGGAGTGCCCGCTGTGCCGCGGCGCTGACCCCGGCCGATTTCCGTCGTTCTTCCCCCCTTCGCACCCCCGCACTCACTCCCCACCCCGCCCCTTCGCCACTTGGAGCAAGCCGATGGCCCTCGCCTCGCCGCCGCCCCCGGGCTGCCCCCACACCGGACCCGCCCGCAGGACCGTGGTCCAGGCGGCGGCCCTCGCCGCCGCCGGTCTCACCACGGGCCTCGCCTCCACGGCCCGGGCCGCCGAGGCCCCGGCCCGCCCGGCGGCGGGCCCGGCCGCGGAACCCGCGGCGCGGGACACCGCCCCCGAAGCCCTCCCGCTGCGCACCGACCGCAACGCGCAGGGCGACATCCTCGCCGGGTTCCGCAAGGACCACGCCTGCTTCCTGTTCCTCCACTTCGACGACGCCGACAAGGCCAGGCGCTGGCTGACCGGCCTGCTGCCCTCGATCTCCACCACCGAGGAAGTGGCCCGCTTCAACCGGGCCTTCAGCAGGGCCCGCCGGCGCAGCGGCGGCATCGACCCCGCCTCCATGGCCACCCTGTGGACCGGGATCGGCCTGACCCATCCGGGGCTGCGCCTGTTCGCGGGCAAGGAACCCTTCCCCGCCGCTCCGCCCGGATCCAGCGCCGAGGCCTTCACCCAGGGTTCCGCCGCCCGCGCGCAGCAGCTAGGCGACACCGGCACCAGCGCCCCGCAGTCCTGGCTGTTCGGCGCCGAGGAACCCGGCCGCGCGGTGCACGTCGTCCTCACGCTCGCCGCCGACCAGCCCGAACGCCTCGCCGTCGCCGTCGCCGAACACCACGCGGGCATGGCCGCGGCCGGCGGGACGGTCCTGTTCCGCCAGGACGGGGCCACCCTTCCCGGCGCGCTGCGCGGGCACGAGCACTTCGGCTTCCTCGACTGCATCAGCCAGCCCGGCGTACGGGGCTTCGACGAGCCCGATCCGGCCGACCCCGCCAGCGTGCTGGGCAAGCCCGGAAGCCGGCTGATCCCCGCCGGCGAGTTCGTCGTAGGCCCCGAGCGCGTGAACAAGCGCCCCCCGGGCCTGCCCGCCTGGGCCACCGGCGGCGCCTTCCAGGTGGTACGCCGCCTCGCGCAGGACGTGCCCGGCTGGTGGACCCAGGTCGCCCTGCGCCTCGCCGAACTCCAGCGCGCCGGCGCCGCTCCCGCCGACGCCGGCCGGGAATGGCTCGGAGCCCGACTGATGGGCCGCTGGCCGGGCGGCATGCCGGTCGCCCTGTGCCCCGCGGCGGAGGAACTGCCCGTGCCGGGCAAGCACCCCGACGTCGGACTCGACTACAGCCAGGACCCGCAGGGCTGGCGGATGCCGCTGTTCGCGCACATCCGCAAGGGGAACCCGCGCGACGGCCTCGTCCTCACCCCGGGCCGTCCCCCCGTGACCCAGGCGGAGCTCGACGCGCGGCGCCTGATGCGGCGCGGAATCCCGTACGGCCCCGTCTACAAGCCCGAACTGGGAGAGGAGCACGGTCCGCAGGCCCCGCGCGGGCTGGTCTTCGTCTGCCACCAGTCGGACCTGGTCGGGCAGTTCGAGCTGGTGATGCGCAAGTGGGTCAACGACCCCGAGTTCCCGGCCGGCCGCACCCCGCGCACCGGCTGCGACCCGGTGATCGGCCCCGATTCGCCCATCGCGTTCGAAACCCCCTCGGCGGACGGCACCGGCAGCCGGGCCAACACCCTCTACTTCGGCCGGTTCGTGCGCACCGAGGGCTCGGTCTACGCCTTCAGCCCCTCCCTCGCCGTCCTGCGCGGCCTGGCCAAGGGGGAACTCGACGCGTCCATCGAGTTCCACACCGGTTCCGTCCTGCGCCCCGGCGACGTCCTCGACGCGGGGAAGGCCCGGCTGACCCTCGACGCCTCGGGCGACCTCGCCCTGCTCGACACCGCGGGCACCCGTACCTGGCACACGTACACGGGTGGCGTCGGCCACGACGCCGTGCTCACCCAGGACGGCGACCTGCTCGTGCGCGACGCCGACGGCGCCACGGTCTGGTCCAGCGGGACCGGCGGCCACCCCGGCGCGCGCCTGCTGCTGCGCCCCGCCGGAGAGCTGGTGATCCTGGACGGGAAGCGGGTGCTGTGGAAGGCGTCCGCCTCGTAGGGTGACCGCATGGCGATCACGGCACCAGTGACAGGCGACACCCGGCTGATCTACGGCTGCATGGCTCTCGGCGGGAGCTGGGAGCCCGGCCCGTACCGGGCCGAGGACATCGACGAGGCGGAGGCGGTGATCGAGGCCGCCCTCGACAGCGGGATCACGATGTTCGACCACGCCGACATCTACCGGCACGGAAAGGCGGAAGGCGTCTTCGGCGAGGTCCTCGCCCGCACCCCCGGCCTGCGCGAGCGCATCACCCTGCAGACCAAGTGCGGGATCCGGCTCGCCGACGGCGACCGCCCCGGCATCTACGACCTGCGGGGCGCGAGCATCCTCCGCCGCGTCGAGGAGAGCCTCACACGGCTGCGCACCGACGTGATCGACGTCCTGCTCCTGCACCGGCCCGACCCCCTGGCCGACCCGGCGGACATCGCCGAGGCACTCGCCTCGCTGCACCGCCAGGGCCTCGTGCGGCAGTTCGGCGTGTCCAACATGAACGCCGCCCAGTGCGCCCACCTGCAACGCCACCTCGACCTCCCGCTCGTCGCCAACCAGCTGGAGATGAGCCTGCACCGGCGGGACTGGCTGGAGGACGGGGTCCTCGTGAACACCCCGGCCGCGGCGGCCGTCGGCTTCCCGGCCGGCACCGTCGAGTACTGCACGGCGAACGCGGTCCGCCTCCAGGCCTACGGGGCCCTGGCCCAAGGACGCTTCACCGGACGGGAGTCGAGCGTCGGGGAGCACGCGACCGCCGAGCACCTGCGCGCCCTGGCCAAGGCGAAGGAGACGACGCCGGAGACGATCCTGCTGTGGTGGCTGCAACGCCACCCGGCCCGGATCGCCCCCGTGATCGGCACCGGCCGCCCCGAGCGCATCCGGGCCTGCCGCGACGCCGCCCTGCGCGCCCCGGACCTGAGCCACGAGGAGTGGTACTCCCTGTGGCTGACGGCCCGGGGCGGTCCGCTTCCCTAGCGCGAGGCGATCTCCGCGGGGCCGTAGAGGGCGGCGGGCGGTCGACGGCCGCGCCGGCACTGTGCGGGGCGATGTCGGGCACGAACAGCAGCCGCAGGCCCTGCGGGAGCGCTTCCTGGGCCTTGACCGGCCGGCGCCTATCCGGGCGAGCCGACCGCGCACACCAGGATCGGGGTGGCCCGGCGCGGGTCCAGGGCGTTGCGGACCATGTGCCAGACGTTGAGGTCGTAGGCCTCGCCGATGTGGCCCACCGGGTCGAAGGGGCAGAAGTCCTGCACGTACTGGTTCTTGACCCCCGGCTCGCGGACGAACGCCGTCTCGGTCGGGGTCACCAGTTCGTCGTAGCGGGAGGTGATGATGGTGTACGCGATCCCGGGCTGGGCCACCGGACCGTCGTTCAGCGCCAGGATCGCGGGACCACCGGGGACCTCGTCGGCGAGCACCGGGATGCCGATGGTGGTCACGATCTTCTCCATGGTCGCCCGGCCGATCAGCTTGTCGCCCAGGTCCAGCAGCCCGGCGGCGTTCGTGCCGTGGGTCGGGGGAGCGATGGCCACGACCGCCTTGATGTGGGGCTGGATGCCCTGCATCTTGGCGAGGTAGAGGGCCTGGAGCCCGCCCTCGGAGTGGCCGACGACGGAGACCTTGTCCGCGCCGGTCGCGCCGCGCACCTTCTCCACGTACTCCTTGATCTCCAGGTTCGAGACGGCCACCGGCTTGAGACCGCCGACCAGCGGGAAGCCGTCGTAGGCGCCGTAGGTCAGGGCGAAGGTGCAGTAGCCGCGGGCGGCGAGGTCGAGCTGGAGGAAGTTGAGGTCCTCGTACCAGGTGGCGAAGGTGCCGTGGAGGAGCACCACGGGCTCGGGGTGCGCGGCGCTCGGCCGGCAGGAGAAGTCGTTGACCCCGCCTCCCGTGACGCCCTCGGTGGCGGCGTTCGCCGGGAAGGCAGCGCCGAGCAGGAGGGCCAGCGGGAGGGCGGCCCTGGCGAGCAGGGTGCGGGTGCGCGACGCACGGGTACGGGGAGCCATACGACATCTCCTGACAGGGGTCTGACGGGGGCTGACGAGAAGTCAGCACTGGTCGGACTGCACAGAATGCTCCGGTGCGCCGCCCGTGTCCCCTGGCGGTACGCGCAGAATGCTTCCTCCCGCGTTTGTGCACGGTGACAATGCGGGGATGGACGACGCGGGCGGGACGGCGGGCGCGGCATCGGGCGCGGCACCGGACGGGACGGCAGGCGGGGAGGTTGCGGCCGCCCAGGAGCTCGCCGCCGCGCTGCTGCCCCGGATACCGGAGATGGCGGCCGAGACCGTCGCCCGGCTGACCGCCGACATCCCCGCCTACCGGCTGCTGCCCGACAGCGTCCTCGGCGGAGACCTCGTCGCGAACACCGAAGCCGTGCTGAACCTGTTCTTCACCACGGTCGCCGAAGGACGGGCGCCCACCGAAGCGGAGCTGGCCGCCCCCGTTGCCTGGGGCGCCGAGCGGGCCCGGGACGGGGTCCCCCTGGAGGCGGTGCTACGGGTCTACCCGCTCGGCGCCCGCCGGGCCTGGGAGCTCGCCGCGGCCGGACCGGACCCCGTGGCCGATCCGTACGCCCTGGTCACGGGCCTGCTGGCGTTCCTCGGCGAGGTCATGCCCAAGGTCGCCGAGGCCTATCTGCGCGAACAGGCCGACCTCGACTGGGAGCAGCGCGAACACGGCCGGAACCTCGCCGGAGTCCTGCTCGCGGGCCGCCCGGCGCGCCGCGCGGCCGAACGGTACGGACGCACCCTCGCCGAACGGTACGAGGTGGTCGTCCTGCGCCTGCCAGAGGCACCCGGCGGCGCGACGAACCGGATCCTGCGCGCCTTGCGCTCCGAACTGGACGGCAACCCGGAGGTGCTGGCCACCTTCAAGGGCGAAGGCGGCGTCCTCCTGGTCCCGCTCGGCCCGCCCTCCTCGCCCACCCCGCCCTCCCCGCCCTCCCCGCCCTCCCCGCCCGGCGCGACCCGGCGGCTGCTCGCGCGGCTCGACACCGCGGCCGAACTGCGGTGCACGGCGGCGGCCGCCGTCGCCGAGGACCATGGGTCGATCCCGCGGGCCCAGGCCGAGGCCTCCGAAGTACTGTCCCTGGCCGAGGACTTGGGGCGCCCGCCGGGGCTCTACCGGCTGGCCGACCTCGCCGTCGAGTACCAGCTCGTGCAGCCCGGCCCCGCCCGCGACGCCCTGGCCCGCGTCCTGGCCCCCCTCGACGACCAGCCCCATCTGATCGCCACGCTGCGGGAGTTCATCGCGGCCGGCTACCGGCGCGCCGAGGCCGCCGAAGCCCTCACCGTCCACCGCAACACCCTGACCTACCGTCTGGGCCGCATCCGGCTGCTCACCGGCCACGACGCCACCGACCCCACGGGAGCCCGCCACCTCGCGGCCGCCCTCACGGCATACGGCGCAGCCCGCCGCACCGGCCCCTGAGACACCCGGGCGGGCCGGTTCCTCGCCGGGTCGGTCAGAGGACCGGAGGCCGGCCCGCGGCCGTGAGGCGGGCCACGGTGCGCCAGCGGAGGGGCCGCCGCAGCTGGTCGTGCCGGGTCGCCCATCCTTCGCGCAGGCCCTGGAGCGAGTCCCGGATTCCGCCGCCGCGCAGCCCGCGCAGCGCCGTGACCGCCGTCCAGATGCCGAGGTACGCGGGGATGAGCGGCGCGGGGAGGTTGCGGTAGGCGAGCCAGACGCGGTTGCGGGCCGCCAGCCGGTGGAAGAGCGCGTGCCGGGTGGGGCTGGTGACCGGGTGGTGCATCCGGACCTCCGCCGCGTACCAGCCGGTGCCGCCCTGCTCCCAGAGCCGGTACGCGAGGTCGATGCCCTCGTGGTACAGGAAGAAGTCGGGCCAGCCCCCGGCCGCGTCGAAGGCGTCCCGGCGGACCATGACCACGCCTTCGGTCATGGTGGCGATGGTGCCGGGCCGCCCCGGATCGCCGGTACGCAGCCGGGGCACCCAACGCCGCGGCGTCGTGGTGTCGTCGGGCCCGGTCAGCCGCGGCTGGACGTACGCGGCCTCCGGGCGCCGTCGGGCTTCGGCCACCAGCCGGGACAGGACGTCGGGCCGGGGGAAGGAGGCGTCGTTGTCGAGGAAGAAGAGGAACTCGCTGCCCCTGTCCCGCAGGGCGAGCGCTCCGCGGTTGCGGCCCTCGGGGATGCCGAGGTTCTCCGGGAGGGTGACGACCGTGGCCCCGTCCACCGAGAGCGAGGGGTGGCAGCCGTTGCCGACGATGACGACGCGGAGCTCGACGTCCTCCTGCGCGAGGAGCGTGCGGACGGCCGCGGCCTCCTCGTCGGGGCGGTCGTTCATCGTCAGCAGGACGACGTCGATCCCGGTCGCGGCGGGGGAGGGGGAGGCGGGGGAGGGGAACGTGGCGGAGGCGGGCACGGAGCGGATGCTATCGGAGCCGCCGTGCCCGCCCGCGCGCCCGCACCCTCCAACCGCCCCCGCCGGGAAGCCGGGACGGTTCAGGTGAGGGGGACCAGCCGGGACGGGCCGTGTGCCGACGCGAGTGCGGAGGCGGACGCGAGCGGGGCGTCGGTGGCCGCGCCCAGCGCGCTGCCGGCCAGCCAGGCGTCCCAGCCGAGGTTCCAGTCTCCGAATCCGTTGGCGAAGGGGGCCATCGGCTCACCGCCGCTGTTGACCACCGCCACCACGTCCCCCTCCCGCACCGTGTCGAAGAACCAGGCCGCGTCGGCGGTGCTCATGCCGGTGCAGCCGTGGCTGACGTTCTCCTCGCCCTGCGCGTCGACCGACCAGGGCGCGGCGTGCACGTACTCCCCGCTCCACGTCACCCGGGTCGCGTAGAAGACGGGCAGGTCGTAGAACTCGCTCGTGCCGCGCTTGATGCCCACCGTGTCCCCGCGCATGCGCACCTTGCGCTCCTTGCCGAGCACGACCTTGATCCCGGTGCGCGTCAGGAAGCCCGCCTTGCCGGTGGTCACCGGGATGGTCCGGACGGTCCGGCCGTTGCGCCGTACGGTCATCTCGTGCGCGGCGGCGTCGGTGACCGCCTCGATCCGGTCCCCGATGGTGAACCGCAGGGACTCCGAGGGACCGCCGTACTGCCGTTCCCCGACCTCGACCCCGTCGAGACCGCTGACCACATGCACCACGGCGTGGGCGGGCCAGTAGGTGCGCGGCCGGTAGTGCAGGGTCGAGTCGTCGACCCAGTGCCAGGCCCCCTCGACCGCCGGTTCCGAGGTGACCTGCAGGGCCCGCTCCAGCCGGGCCCGCGCCGCCGGGTCGGCGGCCGGGACGGGGTGGCTCAGGGAGGCCGTCACGATCTGCCCGGCCCCGTACGTGCCGGGCCGGGGTCCGAACTCGGCGGTGAGCCGGTCGTCCGTCGCCGTCTCGGTCGCCGCTGTCCGGAACGCCATGGTCACGCCGACCGGGGTGCCCGCCGCGTCCTGGGCGCCGACCCGGACGGTGTAGGTCTCACCGGCCCGCAACGGCTCGGTATTGCTCCAGTGGTGCCCCCGGGCGCCCAGGGCGCCGCCCACGTAGCGGCCGTGGCCGTCGTGGACGGTGACGTAGGTGAGCAGTCCCGGTCCGGCGAGGGAGATCTCCAGGGGGCCGGCCGCGTCGGTGGGCAGGACGACCGTGTGCGCCGCCGCCCGGGCCGCGCCGCGGGAGGAGGGATCGCGGACCACGGAACCGGCTCCGCTGGCGGTGGCCCGCACCAGCTGCTCCTCCAGTCCGCCGCACAGCCCGGCCCGGTAGGCGTCCATCGCGCACCGACCGCCCCCGTCGTCCAGCACCCGGCCGACGAGCAGCTCGACGGAGCCCGCTTGTGCGCCGCCGGCCTGCGGCCCGACACCGGACCGCGACGCCGCCTGCGGTGCGGCGGCGACGACGAAGACCACCCCGACCACCGCCCCGGCCACGCTCCACGTCCTGCCCCGTCGCCGGAGTCCTCCACGGTGTGTCGATGACAGCATGCGCGCCACGCAGCCCTCCCAGATCGCCTTCGGCCGGATGGCAGCATCAAAACGATTTCCGGGCAGCCCGATGATCATGAACTCGGCCCATGGGGCCGAACGGGCGCCGAAGAGGGCTCGTACGGAGTAGGGGAGGAGTGCTTCAGGCCGTTGCCGTGGCGTCGGTGACTGCCTTGGCATCGGCGACGGCCGTGACGTTCGCGACGGCGGTGACATTGGCAATGAACCCGGCGAGGTTCGCGACCGTCCGCTGGATCTTCTCCTCCAGCGTGAGCGACTCGTGGAGCCGTCCGTCCGGGCCCGCGTTCTTCTTGCCCCGCACGTAGAGCGAGCAGGCGAGGTCCCCGCAGATGTAGGCGCCCACCGTGTTGCCCTGCTGACCGGCCTTGCCCGCCTTCGGCGCGACCATCAGTGAGACGCCCCCGGTGTGGGTGGTCAGACACAGCGAGCACATGCTGCGCCGCGCCTGGGAGGGGGCGACGCCGGAGGAGCGCAGCGCGAGGGCGACCGGGCGGCCGTCCAGCTCGGTGACGAGGTAGGCGCGCTCGGGGGCCTTGGGGTCCCACCAGCCCAGGAAGTCCAGGTCGGCCCAGGGGCGTTCGGCCAGGTCGCGGGGGACGGACAGGCGCTTGGCCTCGCCCTTGGTGCAGTTCACGAAGGCGGCGCGGATCTCTTGCTCGGTCAACGGCTTCATGCGTGGCAGGCTAATTTGCCTAAAGCTTTTAGGCAAATGCATAATGGCTATCGCCAGCTAGGAGGCACATGATGGTTCGAGCAGGACTGACCGCCGAGCGGCTGACCCGGGCGGGGGCGGAGCTCGCCGACGAGGTCGGCTTCGAGCAGGTGACCGTCTCGGCGCTCGCCCGGCGGTTCGACGTCAAGGTTGCGAGCCTCTACTCGCACCTGAAGAACTCCCAGGACCTCAAGACCCGGATCGCCCTCTTCGCCCTGGAGGAGCTCGCCGACCGGGTGGCGGCCGCCCTGGCCGGGCGGGCCGGTAAGGACGCCCTCGCCGCCTTCGCTGCCGCCTACCGGGACTACGCCCGGCAGCACCCCGGCCGCTACGACGCCGCCCGGCTCCGGCTCGACCCCGAGACGGCGGCCGCCAGTGCGGGCGTCCGGCACGCCCAGATGACGCGGGCGATCCTGCGGGGCTACGACCTGACGGAACCCGACCAGACGCACGCGGTCCGGATGCTCGGCAGCGTCTTCCACGGCTACGTCAGCCTGGAGCTGGCCGGCGGCTTCAGCCACACCGCCGTGGACCCGCAGGAGTCCTGGGACTGGATCGTGGACTCGCTCGACGCGATGCTGCGCAAGCCCGGAACCGCCTAACCCCGGAACCGCGTAACCCCGCCGCTCTGCACCCCCGTAAGCCCATGGCTTTGCACCCCGTAACCCCGATCACCCGAGGCTGAGGCGATGACCACCGACCACGACCGGATCACCACGCCGATCACCGAAGACCTCCTGCGCGGCGCGGCCGACGTGGAACGCACCGAGCGCGGGCTGCTGCCCCACCGGCTGCCCGCCCGGGCCCGCCCGCAGATCCCCGACGACCAGCTGGCCACGGCCGAGGCCCGTCCGTCGGGCGTGCGCCTCGCCTTCCGTACCCGCGCCACCGTCATCGAGCTGGACGCCCTGCCCACGAAGAGGGCCTACCGCGGCTTCCCGGTCTCGCCGGACGGTGCGTACGACCTCGTGGTCGACGGCGTGCTCACGGACCGGGCCACCGTGCCCGGCGGCCGGGTCCGCACCCTCGACCTGGCCACCCAGGCGGTCGAACTCGCGGAGGGGCCGCCCGGCACCGCCCGTTTCGCGGGTCTGCCCGCGCGGGACAAGGACGTCGAGATCTGGCTGCCGCACACCGAGATGACCGAGCTGATCGCGCTGCGCACCGACGCCCCCGTCACCCCGGCGCCGGCCGACGGTCGCAGGGTGTGGCTGCACCACGGCAGTTCCATCAGCCACGGCTCGAACGCCGAGCGTCCCTCCGGCACCTGGCCGGCACTGGCCGCGGCGCAGGGTGCGGTGGACCTGCGCAACATGGGGTTCTCCGGGAGCGCCCTGCTGGACCCCTTCACGGCCCGCGCGATGCGCGACACCCCCGCCGACCTGATCAGCGTCAAGGTCGGCATCAACATCGTCAACCTGGACGTGATGCGGCTGCGCGCCTTCGCCCCCGCGGTCCACGGCTTCCTCGACACCCTGCGCGAGGGCCATCCGACGACGCCGCTCCTCGTCGTGTCGCCCATCCTGTGCCCGATCCAGGAGGACACCCCCGGCCCCCTCACCACCGATTTCAGCACCGGGACCCTGCGGTTCAAGGCGCTGGGCGACCCGGCCGAACGGGCCGCGGGGCGCCTGACGCTCAACGTCGTCCGCGAGGCGCTCGCCGGCATCGTCGCGCAGCGGGCGGCCGAGGACCCGCACCTGCACTACCTCGACGGCCGTGCCCTCTACGGCGCTTCGGACCACGCCGAGCTGCCGCTGCCGGACGATCTGCACCCCGACTCCGCGGGCCACGTGCGCATCGCCGAGAACTTCGCCCGCCACGCCTTCGCCGCCGGGGGGCCGTTCGCCCCGTCGGCCGGCTGAACCACCTCGCGCCGCGGTCCGGCGGGGCGGCCCCACGGGGCTCCGCCGGACTCGCCGCACGCGCGACCGCGCGTCACAATGACGGCACGCCCGCCCGGCGCCCGGAGCGTCGGCGGCCCGCCATTTTGCATGATCATGCATCATCGCGCATACTCATCCCATGTCAAAGGTTCTCACCTCCCTGCCCACCGGCGAGCGCGTCGGTATCGCCTTCTCCGGAGGCCTCGACACCTCCGTCGCCGTCGCCTGGATGCGCGACAAGGGTGCCGTCCCCTGCACCTACACCGCCGACATCGGCCAGTACGACGAGCCCGACATCGCGTCGGTGCCCGCGCGGGCCACGGCGTACGGTGCCGAGATCGCGCGCCTGGTCGACTGCCGTGCGGCGCTCGTGGAAGAGGGCCTGGCCGCTCTCGCCTGCGGCGCGTTCCACATCCGCTCGGGCGGTCGCGCCTACTTCAACACGACGCCGCTCGGCCGCGCCGTCACCGGCACGCTGCTGGTCCGCGCGATGCTGGAGGACGACGTCCAGATCTGGGGCGACGGGTCGACCTTCAAGGGCAATGACATCGAGCGGTTCTACCGCTACGGCCTGCTCGCCAACCCGCACCTGCGCATCTACAAGCCCTGGCTCGACGCGGACTTCGTCACCGAGCTCGGCGGCCGCAAGGAGATGTCGGAGTGGCTGCTCGCCCACGAGCTGCCTTACCGCGACAGCACCGAGAAGGCCTACTCCACCGACGCCAACATCTGGGGCGCCACCCACGAGGCGAAGACCCTGGAGCACCTCGACACCGGTGTGGAGACCGTCGACCCGATCATGGGCGTCCGGTTCTGGGACCCCTCGGTCGAGATCGCCACCGAGGACGTGACCATCGGCTTCGAGCAGGGCCGCCCGGTCACGATCAACGGCAAGGAGTTCGCCTCCGCCGTCGACCTGGTCATGGAGGCGAACGCCATCGGCGGCCGCCACGGCCTGGGCATGTCGGACCAGATCGAGAACCGGATCATCGAGGCCAAGAGCCGCGGCATCTACGAGGCTCCGGGCCTGGCCCTGCTGCACGCCGCGTACGAGCGCCTCGTCAACGCGATCCACAACGAGGACACGGTCGCCCAGTACCACAACGAGGGCCGCCGCCTCGGCCGCCTCATGTACGAGGGCCGCTGGCTGGACCCGCAGGCGCTGATGATCCGCGAGTCCCTGCAGCGCTGGGTCGGTACGGCGATCACCGGTGAGGTGACGCTGCGCCTGCGCCGCGGCGAGGACTACTCGATCATGAACACCACGGGCCCGGCGTTCAGCTACCACCCGGACAAGCTCTCCATGGAGCGCACCGAGGACTCGGCGTTCGGCCCGGTGGACCGCATCGGCCAGCTCACCATGCGCAACCTCGACATCGCCGACTCCCGCGCGAAGCTGGAGCAGTACGCGGGCCTCGGCATCGTCGGCACCACGCACCCGGCCCTGATCGGCGCCGTCGAGGCGCCCGGCTCCGGCCTGATCGGCGCCATGCCCGAGGGCGGCGCAGAGGCCATCGCCTCGCGCGGCGAGGTCTCCGGCGACGACGAGCTGCTGGACCGTGCCGCGATGGAGTTCGGCACCGACTAGTCGCTGCCGGCAGCAGGACGTGACCCGCCGCCCGTGGTCCCCGTGGGGACCGCGGGCGGCGTTCGTCTTCGTCACGAGGTCGTGGTCATCCAGGGGCCGACCGCGCCGCCGCGGACCCGGCACACCTCGCCCCGGGAGGCCAGGAGCCGGAGGTCGCGGTGGATGGTCATCGCGCTGACGTCCAGTTCGCGGACGAGCCGTTCGAGGGAGACGTAGCCCTCACGGCACACGGTCTCGACGATGTGGTGCTGCCGGGAAGCGGTGGTCAGCTTGCCCGTCGCCAGACTGATCCGGCGCACGTGGTCCGGGACGGGTCGAGGCCCGCGTGTTCGCCGCCAGGGTGCGCCCGGCGGACTTCGAGGAGGCGGAGACCCTCCACGTGCTGCCCGGGGCGGAGATCTTCGAGCTGGACGGGGTGCGGCTCTTCGACGACGCGGTCAGGTGCCACTCGGTCACCCTCGTCCCGGCCGAGCGCGCCCCGGGCCTCGGCGAGGCCGACTACACCACCGCCTCGCTGTACACCGAGCTCGCCGCACGCGGCATCGTCCCCACCCGTGCGCGCTACACCGCCCACTCCTCCCTCGTCCCGCCCGACGAGGCCCCCCTGCTCGACCTGGACGGGGGTGCTCCCGCACTCCACATCGAACAGCTCACCTACGACCAGTACGGCCGCCCCTGCGAGTACAACCGCGTCGTCTACCGTGCCGACCGCTACCGCTACCGCTACCGCTTCCACGCCACCCTGACGGCCGGCCCCGGCGAGGGCCGGATGGCGCCCGGAGTGGGGACCTAGGTCCCTGGCAGGGGATCGAGGCGGCCGTAGTTTGGACAAAAGGGAAGTCTGAACGGTCGAGGGAGAGGGCGGAAGCGATGACCGAGGTGCACTGGGAGGTCGGCTCGTACCGGATGACGGTGTCGTTGCCGGAGACGGACGCGCCGTGGGCGGTCGAGGGGACGAAGGGACTGAGGGGCATCCGCCCGGTGTTCGAGGGGCGGGGGCCCGAGCCCCGGCCGCTCCCCGAAGTGGAGAGCGGGATGAGTCCCGCGCTGCTGGGCGCGCTCGGCAAGGGATTCTGACGGCGTCCTGGCAGGATCGCGGCATGGAACGTGTGCTGGGAATCGGTGGATATTTCATGCGGGCCGCAGATCCGGCGGCCCTGGGCGCCTGGTACCGGGACTGCCTGGGGCTGGACTCGGACGAGCACGGTCTGTGGCGTCAGGGAGCCGGACCGACGGTGTTCGCGCCGTTCGAGTCCGGGACCGACTACTTCGGTTCCCCCGCCCAGCAGACCATGCTCAACTTCCGCGTCCGCGACCTGGACGCGATGCTCGCGCAGCTGCGTGCCAAGGGGGCGGACGTGGCCCCGGAGACCCAGGACATGGACGGGGTCGGCCGGTTCGGCTGGGTCGCCGATCCCGAGGGCAACCGGATCGAACTGTGGCAGCCCGCCTGATCGCGGCCTCATGGAGAGGGCCGTGATCGGGCGGGCTGCGGGCTCTCGGCGGGGGAGCGCGTCCCTCAGGCGGTGGCCGTGGTGGCCGGCTCGCGGGTGGACGCTTCCGTGCCCGTACCCGTGGCCGGAGCCGGGGAGGGTGTCGCGGACGGCTGGGATGCGTACACCGCCTCCGCCGGGAGGTGGCGTTCCAGCCGGGTCAGGGCGAGCGCGGCGCCCAGCGCGGCGACGGTCAGGAACGCCCAGGGCAGGCGGCCGTCGAGCGCGAGCAGTCCCGTGAAGAGGGACGGGGCCAGCGCGGTGGCCAGGGAGTACGACAGCTGGTAGGTGGCGAGGTAACGGCCGCGTACGGCCTCGGGCGCGGCGGAGACCGACAGGGCGCCGCCCGAGGGGCTGTGGATCAGTTCGCCGATCGTGTAGACCACCACGATCACCAGCAGGGCGACCAGCGTCGCCGTCTGTCCGGGCCGGACCGTGCCGAGCACGATCTGCCCCACGAAGGCTGCGGCGAAGAGCAGGGCCCCGAGGGCCGCGGAGCGGGTGCGTCGGGCTCCGGAACGGCGGACGCGACGTGCGATCAGGACGCCGATCCCGGCGCAGAGGGCGGTGTTGACGGTGAAGGCCGCACCGGTGAGCGAATCGGGTCCGTGCAGCCAGGTGCTGATGTAGAGCGGGAAGAGGACGGACAGGGCCGAGTACCCGAGCGCGGTCAGGAAGTTGGTGGCGGTCAGGCCGAGGAAGGGCCGGTCGGCGAGCACCATCCGGTAGCCCGCGGGCGGACGCTTGGCCGAGGCGGGTGCGCCGCCGCCCGTGCCGGGCTCGCCGTTCACGTGGTCCCGTACCGGCTTCACGCGGGTGACGAGCAGTCCGGCGAGCGCGAAGGCGACCGCGTTGCCCCAGGCGGTGTACGTGAACCCCTCCGTGCCCCACAGGGCCAGGACCCCGGAGACGATCAGGGCGCCGGCGCCCATGCCCGCGTTCTGCAGGGCCCGGATGGAGGCCTGGAGCCGGTCGCGGGCGCCGCCCCGGGCCACTTCCCCGATGAGCGACTGCTGCACGATGGGGAAGGAGCGGTCGGCGAGGGCCGTGATGAGCGCGACGGCGGCGAAGGCGGGAAGCGACCCGGCGAGCGGGTAGAGGGCGAAGCCCAGGGCCCGTACCGCGTAGAGCAGCAGGTTGACCTTCCTGGCCCCGAAGCGGTCGACGGCCGATCCGGCGAGCGGCATGACCGCGAGCCCCGCCAGGCCGGTCACCGTCAGCACGATGCCGACGAGGGCGAAGGAGAGGCCGGTGACGTGGTGGAAGAAGACGAGCGAGAAGGGGATGTACATCCCGATCCCGATCGCGCTGATTCCCACTCCGAGGAGCAGCGACCGTTCGCCCGCCACCCGTTCCTCGCGCATGCCCTTGATCACGTCGATCTCTCCCCCGATTAGATTGCTAGAAAGTAGCTTAGCGCTAAGCGGCTTTGCGTCAAGAGGTTTCTTTGCGGTCGCGAGCGGAGGTCGTCCGCCGGTCGCACGGCGGTCGTCCGCGTGTCGTCCAATGGTGAAGCGGGGGAGGGGTGTTGAGGTTCAGTCCTCCCAGTGGTCCGCCCCGGGCTCCTCCCCGTCGCCGAGGTTCCACGCCTCGATGTCGCGGTAGTGGATCGGACCCGGGCCGCGGCCGATGTTGCTGCCGACCAGGTGCAGGCGCTCCGTCCGCCAGCGGCGGCCGGCGAACCCGGCGAGGCCGACGGCGGACTCCACCGCCGAGGAGACGTCGTTCCGGCGGGCGCGGGCCAGCGTCAGGTGGGGTCGCAGCGGCCGGTCTTCGAAGGGGATGCCGCACTCCTTGACCACGGTGCGGACATCGGCGGCGAGCCGGTGGAGACCGTCGAGATCCCCGTCGACCCCGCTCCAGAGCACCCGCTCACCGAAGTGGCCGCCCCCGCGCAGGGCCAGGTGTACGGGACCGCGCGCCGCCGCGAGCTCCGCGAGGGGCGGCCGCAGGAGCGGGACCGCCTCGACCGGCAGCTCGCCGAGGAACGCCAGGGTGATGTGCCAGTCCTCGATGCGGTTCCACCGCATGTGCGGGTACGCGGCGTACGCGGGGCCCAGCTCGCGCGCGAGTTCCTCCTTCGCGTCGTCGGGCGGGGCGAGGGCGATGAACACGCGAACGGTCGCGGGCCCGGTCTGTTCGTTCACATCGTTCACAGGAGACTTCGTACAGTGCTTCGGGCGGTTCGGTCCTTCAACGTGATCAGGTGTAATCCGCCGTGTTGCGCACGTCACCGAACCTGGGGAAGGTGCGCTCCACGGCGAACTCGTGCTCGTCGGCGGCGAAGCCGGACATGGCGTCGGCGACGAACTCCAGCTCGTAGCCGAGGTCGCTCGCGGCCCGCGCCGTGGACTCGACCCCCATCGTGGTGACCAGCCCGCCGAGCACCAACGTGTCCACGCCCAAGCCGCGCAACCGGTCGTCCAGGCCGGTGTCGTGGAACGCCCCGACGGTGTGCTTGACGATCAGTACGTCGCCCGGCCGCACCAGACCGTCGGCGAATCCGCTGCCCGGCGGCTGCTCGGCGACGCCGGGCCGGTCCACTCGGACGAGCACCACCGGGCGCCCGTTCGCCCTGAAGGCCTCGGCCAGCCGGAGGCAGCGGGCCAGCACCTCTTCGCCGGAGTGAGGGGCGACCGGCATGGCGATGATGCGGGGCATCAGGTCGATGAGGATCAGTGCGGAGGTCACGGGAACGATCATAGGACAGGGCCCTACCGGTGGCAGAGGCCTGACCGGCAAGACGCCACCCCCCTAGGTGTATTGATCACGAGCGTTGTTAACGGTGCAGGTCTTGATCATGGCGAAGACCTCCGGTGTGGTGGAGGTGTCTAGGCTCCACACCACACACGGAGGTCTTCGTGTCCCACCGTAATGCCCGCCTGACCGTTCACGGCAGGCGGATCCTGGTCGAACGGGTTCTGGCCGGACGGCCGGTCGCGCACGTGGCGGCCGAGATGGGGATATCCAGGCCCACGGCCCATAAGTGGGTCCGCCGGTGGCGGGCCGAGGGCGAGGCCGGACTGTGGGACCGCTCCAGCAGGCCCTGAACAACCCCGCACCGCACACCGGCCGTGGTCGAGGCACAGGTCTGCCGCCTGCGAACCGGCCGTAAGCTCGGCCCGGCCCGGATCGGCCCCATCGTGGGCCTGCCGGCCTCCACCGTCCACCGGATCCTGGCCCGCCACGGCCTAAACCGGCTCGCGTTCCTCGACCGGCCCACCGGCCGGGTCATCCGCCGCTACGAACGCTCCCGGCCCGGCGAGCTCGTCCATGTCGACATCAAGAAGCTCGGCAACATCCCTGACGGCGGCGGCCACCGCGTCATGGACCGCCGGACCGCGATGGACAACAAGCTGACCACCACCGGCGAGCGCAAAAGCTGCAAGCCGGTGATCGGCTATTGCTTCATCCACTCCGCTGTCGACGACCACTCCCGGCTGGCCTACAGCGAAGTCCTGGCAGATGAGCGACAGCACACCGCGATCGGCTTCTGGCAGCGGGCGAACGCGTTCTTCGCCGCCCACGGCATCACCGTCGAGCGGGTCCTGACCGACAACGGCTCCTGCTACAAGTCAAAACTGTTCACCCAGGCCCTGACCGCGGCTGGCACCGCTCACAAACGAACCAGGCCCTACCGGCCGCAGACCAACGGCAAAGTCGAACGCTTCAACCGCACCCTCGCCGAGGAATGGGCCTACCAGCGGCCCTACGCCTCAAACGACGAGCGGACAGCGGCCCTGGCAGACTTCCTCCACACCTACAACCACCACCGCTCCCACACCGCACTGGGCGGACACCCACCCATCAGCCGCGTCAACAACCCTGCGGGTCAATACATCTGGAACGACCAGGCCAGGCCGTTCAAGTGGACCAAGACCGCCGACCAGATCCTCGACCGCATCTGCCGCTACTGCGACAGGATCTCCAAACCAGGTCACTAGGGCGTGCTCGTGAAGGAGCGGCGGTAGGAGCGGGGCGGAACTCCCCTGCGCCGCACGAACTGTTCGCGCAGGACCGCCGCGCTGCCGTAGCCGACCCGGCGGGCGATCTCCTCGACGGGCAGGTCCGTGCTCTCCAGGAGCTCCTCCGCGCTGCTCAGCCGCAGGTTCCGCAGCCAGGCGTGCGGGGTGGTGCCCGTCGCGGCGGTGAACCGGCGGGCGAAGGAGCGTTTGCTCATCATGGCGCGGCGGGCCAGCTCCGTGACGGGAAGCGGCTCGTGGAGGTGGTCACGGGCCCAGGCGAGCACCTCGGAGAGCCGCTCGTCCCGGCAGTCCTCGGGGACGGGTGCGGCCAGGTACTGGGCCTGCCCGCCGTCGCGGTGCGAGGGCAGCACCATGTCCCGGGCGACGCCGTTGGCCATCGCGGCCCCGTGCTCCCGGCGCAGCAGGTGCAGGCACAGATCGAAGCCGGCGGCGGCTCCGGCGCCCGTGACGATCCTGCCCTCGTCGATGTACAGGGCGTCCGCTTCGACGGCGACGTCCGGATGGCGGTGGGCCAGCAGCTCGGCGAACCGCCAGTGCGTGGTGGCCCGTAGCCCGTCGAGCAGCCCGGCCTCGGCGAGTGCGAACGTGCCGACGCAGTGGGCCGCGAGCACGGAGCCGCCTCCGTACGCGGAGACCAGCGCCTCGAGTACCGCGGGACCCGGCGGCGTACGGAAATCCGCGCCCGGCAGGGCGATGACCAGATCGGCGGAAGCCAGCCGGTCGAGACCGTGCTCGATCGCGAGCGGCACGCCGATGTCGGTGGGGACCGGCCCCGGCCGCTCGGCGCACAGGGCGAAGTCGAAGCCGGGCAGGCCCTGCCCGTGCGGGCCGAAGACCTCGGAGACGATCCCGACGGCGAGCATGCCGACACCGGGCGGGACGTACGCGGCGACGGTCGTGAAAGGGGGCACGGGGGCAGTCTGCCACCTGTGGCACGAATCCTGCGATCACTGGCAGGTGTGCCACTCGTACGCCCCCGGCCGCCCCGGCAGGATTACGGCCATGACGAACACGACGACGGACTTCGCGACCGACACCACGACCGGCACCACGACCGACATCACCGACGCGCCGCTCGGCCGCAGCGCCGTCTACAAGATCCTGACCACCGGCTACGTCGGCTCCACCGGCCCCGGGGTCGCCGCCACCGTCTCCTACGTATCCGATGCCGGCCGGCACTTCATCTTCGATCCGGGCATGGTGGCGAGCCACGCGGACATCCTCGGCCCGCTCGCGGAACTGGGGCTGGGCCCCGAGGACATCACCGACGTGGTGCTCAGCCACCACCACCCGGACAACACCATGAACGTGGGCCTGTTCGGCGGGGCCCGGGTGCACGACCACAAGGTGGAGTACCAGGGCGACCAGTGGACGAACCGGGACGCCGAGGGCTACGAACTCACCCCCTCCCTGCGTCTGATCCGTACGCCGGGACACAGCCACGAGGACATCACCCTGCTGGCCGGGACCGAATCGGGTGTGGTGGCCTTCGCGGGCGACCTGTGGTGGCACGCGCAGGGCCCCGCCGACGACCCGGTGGCCCCGGACCGCGAGGTGCTGCGCGCCTCCCGGCTGCGGGTGCTCGCCGCGGCGGACCTGATCGTCCCCGGCCACGGCGGCCCGTTCGAGGCCGGCGACACCGTGCCGGTCTAGGGAGTCTGCAGTTTTGCGTCAACTCTCCTCTCATTTAGGTGAGTTGTTGTCATGCTGACCTATCTTCCATGGGGTATGCCGGTTCGCCCCATGGAGGTCAGATTGCAGTCCAGGCGCTTCCTCGCCCTACCCCGCGCACTACGCCGATCCCGTGTGCTCATCGCCTTCGGCCTCGGTGCGCTGCTGATCGGCTTCACGCCGTGGCTCGGGGTCGCGAGCCAGGCCGCGGCCGGCCGGGGCCCGGATCCCCGATCCGCGTCCGTGCCGTCCCCCGCGCCCTTCGGCGATCAGGCGGCGAAGCAGTCGCCGCACCACGGCATCGCACCGGCCAACGCCATGGAGCCGACGGCCCCCGTCCTCGACCGGACCGGATGGACGGCCGTGGCGAGCGACGAGGAGACGGTCCGCGAGAACGGCCGTGCCTCCCAGGTCCTCGACGGTGACACCGCCACCATCTGGCACAGCCGGTGGTCGGGTACCCCGGCCCCCCTCCCGCACAGCATCACCATCGACATGCACCGTACGGCGGTCGTCTCGGCGCTCGTCTACACCCCGCGCACCAACGGGGCCAACGGGCGCGTCGGTGAGTACACCCTCAGCCTCAGCGCGGACGGGGTGAGCTGGCCGGCCCCGGTCGCCGGCGGCACGCTCGCGGACGACGGGAGCGCCAAGACGCTCGGGTTCGCCCCGCAGGGGGCCCGGTTCGTCCGGCTGACGGCGCTCACCGAGGCCGGCGCTCGCGGCCCGTGGACCTCCGCCGCCGAGATCAACCTGCTCGGCGACCCCGGCACCCCGGAAGCCACCGTCGACCTGGCCCGGACCGGATGGACGGCCGTGGCGAGCGACGAGGAGACGGTCCGCGAGAACGGCCGTGCCTCCCAGGTCCTCGACGGTGACACCGGCACCATCTGGCACAGCCGGTGGTCGGGTACCCCGGCCCCCCTCCCGCACAGCATCACCATCGACATGCACCGCACGGCCGCGGTCTCCGCACTCGTCTACCACCCCCGCACGAACGGCATCAACGGCCGGGCGGGCGCGTACACCGTCACCACCAGCACCGACGGAACCGGCTTCGGCGCACCGGTGGCCGCGGGTACCTGGCGTGACGACGACACCGTCAAGACCGCCACCTTCACCCGTACCGCGAACGCCCGGTTCGTACGGCTGACCGTGACCACCGAGGCCGGCGCCCGCGGCCCGTGGACCTCCGCCGCCGAGATCCGCCTGAGCGGGCCGGCGGCCCCCGCCGTCCACGGATCCTGGGGCCGGATCACCGGCTTCCCCCTGGTCCCCGTGGCCACGGCCGTGCTCCCCGGGGACAAACTGCTGGCCTGGTCCGCCTACGCGGTGGACCGCTTCGGCGGCAGCAACGGCTACACCCAGACCGCGATCCTCGACCTGAAGACCGGCAAGGTCACCCAGCGCCGCATCGACAACACCGGGCACGACATGTTCTGCCCCGGCATAGCCATGCTGGCCGACGGCCGCGTGCTGGTCACCGGGGGCAGCAACGCGGAGAAGGCCAGCATCTACGACCCCGCCACCGACACCTGGTCGGCCACCGCTGCCATGAACATCCCCCGCGGCTACCAGGCCATGACGCTCCTCTCCACCGGCGAGGCCTTCGTCCTGGGCGGATCCTGGAGCGGGCCCGCGGGTGACAAGGCCGCCGAGGCCTGGTCGCCGGTCACCCGAACCTGGCGCGGGCTCCCGGGAGTCCCCGCCCTCCAGGCCTCCACGGCCGACCCGGCCGGGCCCTACCGCGCCGACAACCACATGTGGCTGCACGCCACTTCGGGCGGCAAGGTGCTGCAACTGGGCCCGAGCAAGCAGATGAACTGGATCTCGACCACCGGTACGGGCAGCATCACCCCGGCCGGCACCCGGGCCGACAGCGCCGACGCCATGACGGGCAACGCCGTCGCCTACGACGTCGGCAAACTGCTCACCCTGGGCGGCTCGCCCGCCTACCAGAACACCCCCGCCACGAACCGCGCCTACACCGTGAGCATCGCCGGCAGCCAGGTCGAAACCGCGCGTACGGGAGACATGGCGTACGCCAGGGCCTTCGCCAACAGCGTGGTACTGCCCGACGGCAAGGTGATCGTCTTCGGCGGACAGAGCTACCCGGTCCCCTTCAGCGACGCGACCTCGGTGATGACCCCCGAGCTGTGGGACCCCGCGACCGGTGTCTTCACCCCGCTCGCCACCATGGCCGTACCGCGCAACTACCACAGCGTGGCCAACCTGTTGCCGGACGGCAGGGTCTTCTCCGGCGGCGGGGGCCTGTGCGGCGACTGCGCCACCAACCACGCCGACGGCGCCGTCTTCACACCGCCGTACCTGCTCAAGCCGGACGGATCGGCGAAACCCCGCCCCGAGATCACGGGCAACGTCCCCACCCGAACGTCCCCGGGCACCTCCCTGACGCTCACCACCGCCACCTCCACCCCGGCGGCATCCTTCGTCCTGATGCGTGCGGCGGCCGCGACCCACTCCACCGACAACGACCAGCGACGGGTCCCCCTCGCGTCCACGGCCACGGGGACCGGCACCCACACGGTGTCCATCCCCGCCGACCCCGGCGTGGTCCTGCCGGGGAACTACATGCTCTTCGCCCTCGACGCGCAGGGAGTACCGAGCCAGGCCCGCTTCCTCACCATCTCCTGACCCCGTACGCCGCCCGCCCGGCCGGAGCCTCCACGCTCCGGCCGGGCGGGTCTTTTGCGCTACGGGGCTTTCGCGGGGGCGGTGAGGGTCGTGGTGAGCCAGTCCGTGGTGGTGGGGAGCCAGTCGGGTTGGGCGTTGCCGAGGAGGTGGTCGCCCTGGGGGATCAGGAGGCGGTCGCCGTGTGGTGCTCGGCGGGCCAGTTCGGAGCCGTTGGTGACGCCGGGGACGCGGTCCTCGCCGCCGTCCACCACCAGGAGGGGGCATGCGATGCGCGGCGCCAGGGCCGACAGGTCGACCTCCGCGGTGAACTCGCGTGCTGCGTCGGCTCCTCCGGCGCGCCGGGTGAGCAGGTCCTGCAGGGGCGGCGGCAACGCATCCCAGTCGAGCCGGTGGGGGCCGCTCACCACCGCCGCGGCTGCCACGCGCGGTTCGAGGGCCGCGGTCCGTGCGACGTAGTAGCCGCCCAAACTGAGGCCGATCAGGCCGACGCGGTCGAGGCCGAGGGCGTCGATGACCCGGCCGATCACCTGGTCGTAGTCGGCGCGGAGGGTCGTGGAGGCCGCGAGTGCCCCCTGCCCCGGGCCGTCCATGGTGAACACGGCCGAACCCCTGCGCAGCAAGGCCTCGGTGACCCGGTGGAACTCCTCCTTGCCGGAGTCGAGTCCGGGGACGACGATCACCGTGGACGGCGCGTCGGCGGGGCCGCGCAGCCAGCCGGTGAAGGCGGGGCTCTCCAGCCGTCGGGCGCCGGGCTCCAGCAGGGCCAGGGCACGGCCCATGGCGGCGTCCGCCTCCGCGGCCGCGTACGCATGGTGCGTGGAGCCGGCCGTCTGCGGAGCCAGGGTGGCGAAGTGGAACCACCGCGCCGCCGCCTGCTCGTACTCGCCCGCAGAGACCGCAGAGACCGTCGAGATCCCCGACACCGTCGAGATCCCCGACACCGTCGAGATCCCCGACACCGTCGAGATCCCCGACACCGTCGAGATCCCCGACACCGTTGATCCGGACGGCGCCGCCTGCCCTGCGCGCGCGACGTACTGCCGGGCGGTACGGATCAGCGCCTCGCTCCATGCGCCGACGGAGGCGGCCCCCTCCGTGGCGCGCAGGTACGCGTGCGGATCGAGCCCGGCCCCGGTGGCCCGGGTGAATTGGGCGGCGGCGAAGGCTGACGCGGGGCCGGTGGACTCCGTGCTCATCGTGCCGCTCCCGTCGTCAGGACGGCCTTGCCGCGGATCCGGCGCTCCCGCAGGTCCACGAGGGTCCGGGAGGTCCGTTCCCAGTCGTCGACGCGGCCGATCTCCGGATGCAGCCGCCCGCGGTCCACCAGGCGGACCAGCGTCGCCAGATCCTCTCCGTACGGGGCGCCGGCGTAGTGGAAGTGCCGGATCGAGGCGCCTTCCGGACCCGCGAAGAAGTCGAAGAAGTCGAGCGTGACCGGTGTCCGGCTCGCCTGGCCGAACCAGATCAGCGTGCCGCCGGCGGCCAGTCGGGCCAGCGCGTGCGGCAGGGCGGCGCCGCCGGTGGACTCCAGCACCAGGTCGAACGGCCCCCGGGCCTCCGTGACATCGCGTACGACGGCGGTCGCGCCCCGTTCGAGGAGCCTCTCGCCGCGCGCGGCGGTGGCGGTCACGGCGGTGACGTCCGCGCCCGAGGCGGCGGCGAGTTCGGTCACGTAGTGGCCCACCCCGCCCGCCGCACCGGTGAGCAGGACGCGCCGGCCCGCCACGCTGCCGGCCGTGCGCAGCAGCCGGAGGGCCGTGATGCCGGCCAGCGGCAGGGCCGCGGCCCGGACGGCGTCGAGGCCGTCGGGGAGTACGGCCAGGGAGTGCGTGGGCACGGCGACGTACTCCGCCCAGCCGCCCTGCGGCGGATGGCCCACGACGCGGGTGCCGATCGACGGCCCGGACCCGTCGGCGGCCGCCTGCACCACGAGCCCCGCGACGTCCTTCCCAGGAAGCAGCCCCGGCCGCGGGTCCTCCAGCAGAAAGGTCTCACCGCGGTTCGGCGCGAACGCCTCCACCCGGACCAGGGCCTCGTCCGCGGCCGGGACGGACTGGGCTACGTCGGCGAACTCCACCGGCCGCGCCGGATCGCCCGTGGGAATCAGTCTCTTCATGTGGATCATGGAAGCGGCAGCACCCGCGAACCGTCCAACAGCCCCCGGGACCAGGCGACAACCAAAGGTTGTCGCCTAAGGTGAGGGACGTGGATCTGGACCTCGCACAGGTGCGTGCCTTCGTACTGACCGCCCAGGAGCTGCACTTCGGACGCGCGGCCGCGACCCTGTCGATCTCCCAGCAGGCCCTGTCGAAGCGGATCGCCCGCCTGGAGTCCGGGCTCGGTGCCGAGTTGTTCCACCGGGGCGGCCACGGGGTACGGCTCACCGAGGCCGGCCGGCGCTTCCTGGACCCGGCCCGGCGGGCCCTGGCCGCCGCCGAACGGGCCGTGGCCGCCGTACGGGACGAACGGCGGCCGCTACGGGTCGACGTATGGGGCCACCTCTACGCACCGATGCGGACCCTGGCCCAGGTGGCGGCGCACGCTCCGGAACCGGCCATGGAACTCGGGCACGGGCGCGATCTGCCCGCGGTGGCCGCCGCGCTGCTCCGGGGGGACGTGGACGCGGCCTTCGGCCGGGTCCACCCGCCCCTGCCCGAAGGGCTGACGCACCGTCTGGTGCGGCTGGAGCCGGTGGACGTGATCCTCGGCGCGGACCATCCCCTGGCGGGAGAAGCCGCGCTCCGGCCCGGTCACCTGGCGGAAAGCGTGCTGTGGACCCCCGGAGCCCTCGACCGGCTCGACTTCCTGCACCGCTTCGCCGAGCGGTTCGGCGTCCGCGCGCACGCCGAGGGCCCGAACCTGGGGGCGGAGCACTTCCTGGCCGGCCTGTCCGGGGACGTACGCCGCTTCGCGCTGATGCCGGCCGACGTGCCGCTCCCACGGATTCCGGGCATCAGGTCCGTTCCGCTGGTGGACCCCACACCCCTCTACGCCTGGTCGCTCCTGTGGCGCGGAGACGGCGGGCGCCGCACAGGCGCCGGGCACCCCTTCCTGGACACCCTGCTGGAAGCCTTCGCCGCGGAGGCCGGGCGCGCCCGCTGGCTGGAGTACGACCCGGCCCGCGACTGGCTGCCCGGACCGGACTCCTGATCAGCCCAGCGGCTCGCGCTGCTTCTCCGGTGACGTCCGGTCGCGCCGGGGGAGCAGGAGCGGGGTGGCCATGGCCAGGAGGCCGGCGGCCGCAAGGGCGGTGCGGGGTCCGGTGAAGGCGGCCAGCAGGCCCCACAGAGCGGTCAGTGCGGCGATGGACGCCTTGCTGGTGACCGACCAGGCGGACAGGACGCGGGCGACCCGGTCGGGCGGGGTCCGGGTGAGCCGGCGGGTGGCGAACACCGGGTTGAACACGCCCATGCAGGTGATCAGTCCGAACTCGACGGCCATGACGAGGAGGAGCCCGCCGGGCCCGGAGTGGACGAAGGCCAGCCAGGGCAGCCAGCACGCCCGCAGCCATCCGGCGGTGATCATGACCCGGTGCTGCCCGAACCGCTCGACGAGCCGCGGGGCCAGCCGTGAGCCGAGCAGGCCGCCGGCGCAGGGCACGGCGAAGGCGAGCCCGTACTGCCAGGGCGAGAACCCGAGCGGGCCGAGCATGAGGACGGCGAGCAGCGGTGCGGTCGCCATGATCAGGCCGTTGAGCAGGATGGTGTTCGCGAAGAGCGGGCGCAGCTCGGAGTCGGCCAGGATGTACCGCCAGCCTGCGAACAGGTCGCGGAAGCGCAGCCGCGCCGGAGCTCCCGCGGGCGAGGCCGATGCGGCGGGGCGCGGCTCCTCGCCGCCGATCGCACGGATCCCCGCCGCCGAGAGCAGGTAGCTCACCGCGTTGCCCACCACCGTCATCACCGGCCCGAACGCGGCGATCGCGACGCCGCCGAGCGGGGGGCCGAGCATGGTGGCGGTCCAGGTGGTGGATTCGAAGCGGCCGTTCGCGACGATCAGGTCCTCCGGCCGGACGAGCGCCTTCACGCAGGCGCCGCTGGCCGCCGTGAAGGCGATGTCCGCGGCGCCGACGACGACCGCGACGACCAGGAGCTGGGTGAGACCGAGCATCCCGAGCGCGTACGCCGCGGGCACGCTCATCAGCGCCGCGAACCGGATCAGGTCCATGGTGATCATCACCGGCCGCTTGCGGCGGAACTCCACCCAGGGGCCGAGCGGCAGCGCCACCACCGCGGCGACGGCCGGTCCCGCGGCCGCCAGCGCGGACACCTCGGCCGGTCCGGCGTGCAGGGCGAGGATCGCGATCAGGGCGAAGGCGTCGAACGCGAGCCAGGTGCCGAGCGTGCTGACCGCGTACGCCGCCCAGAGCCATCCGAACTGCCGTCCCAGCGACCGCCCGGTCCTCGTGATCGGCATGATCGGCGCAGCCCTCGCTCTCTCGCGCACACGGTTCCACGAACAAGCGTACGAATCTACTCGTGTCGACCGGAGCAATCAAAGCGAGCGGCACACCCCGGGTCAAACGACGCCCCGAGCACCGCACTGCTTGGTGCCGCACACGGCCCGGAACCGGTCCGGCCCGGCACCCGCGCGATGCGGGGCCGGGCCGGAGCGGTGTACGACCGGCTCAGGGAGCGAGCAGGTAGGCGTTCGTGATCGTCTCCCGCACGGTGTTGCCGGCCTTGTCCTTCAGGTCCACCCGGAACGACACGGCCTTGGCCCCCGCCGGGTGCTGCACGGTCACCGAACGCGCCCCGTCCGCGTCCGTCGCCACCGGTAGGAGCCGCCAGGTGGCGCCCCCGTCGAAGGAGACCCTGACCGCCAGCGCGGCGACCTGTCCCTCCCCGGCGGCCACGCCGGCCAGCCGCAGCGGCACCTTCAGCGCGCCGCCCGCGGGCGCCGTTCCGCTGAGGCTCAGCTTCGGCGCGAGCCGCACCGTGGACAGCGGCAGCCCCACGGCCTCGTCCGTCGCCGGACGGGCCGAGGTGAACGTCCAGATCGCGTTCACCTTCGTGCTGGTCGAGGTGTCCTTGGGGGACCGGCTCGCCTCCTTGGTCAGCCGGTACGTCGCCTTGCCGGCCGGCACCTCGGCGCTCAGCCACTCGTTCGGCGAGGTCTCGACGATGACCCGGCCGCCGGACTCCAGCCGGGTGAAGCCGCCGGTGGTGACGGACGAGCCCGGGTGGCCGCCGCCGTCGTGGAAGAGCCCGACGTTGAAGTCCAGGTAGTCACCGATGCGCCTGGCGGCCTGCTCCCTCCCGGCCGCCAGGTTGGGGCCGACCACGCCGGTGTTGAAGTTCAGCGTGTACCGCCGGCCCGGCTGGTACGACCCGACGTCATGCGTGTAGACCATGCTCGGCTCGCCTTGGGGGTTGATCTGCGAGGCGGCCCAGGACCAGCGCACCCCGCCTTCGGTGCTGACGTACTGGGTGCTCGCCAGCGGCAGGCTCTGCTCGGTGGGGTCCTGTACTCCGGAGGTGTAGCCGCTGGAGTCCGTCGGCGTCGCGTAGATCAGCCCCTTCGCTCCGGTGACCGAGGCGCCGAAGCCGAGCTTCACCTCGGCGACGTCGGCCTTGGTGAGCTTGCGGTCGAGCCCGGTGAACCAGCTGCCCGAACGGTTGAAGGCCAGCCGGTAGTCGACGTTCTTGCCCGCTGCCCCCGGCGTCTTCCACAGACCGTTGTACTGCCCCCGCAGTGAGGAACGGGCCGGCCCCAGGTGCTGGGTGAGGATCTTCGTGAACCCGTCCGTGGCCCACATGTCGGACACCATCGCGGCCTCGTCGTAGAACCCGGCGAAGGCGCTCACCAGCTTCGCGGTGGGATCCGGCGGGGTGACGGCGAACGGCTTGGCCTTGCGGGAATCGAAGGTGACCGTGGTCGTCCCGGTGAGCTTCAGCAGCGGCTGGACGAAGAAGCCCAGGGTGGAGTCCGGGCCCCAGACGACGCCCTCCAGCAGGTAGTTGCCCTTGGGCAGCCGCTGGACGACCGTGCCGCTCGGGTCGTACGGGACCTCGAAGCGGCCCTCCATGCCGGTGCCGAGCTTGGTGACCGTGGTGTAGTACGTCGCCGGGTTGCCGCCCTTGACGTCCAGGTGCTTCAGGGTGACGTCGTAGGACTCCACCTCGCGCTCGACCACGAGACCGGTGCGCACCTGCTGCCCGTCCCCGGAGGCCAGCACGGTTCCGCCGAAGGCGCCGTCGACCGTGCCCTTGCGGGTGTCGGCGGTGACGGTGGTCGTCGCGGTCCCCCCGGCGGGGACGGTGAGCTGGGCGTCCTTCACGGTGAACATCCCGGCCGGGGCCGGTCGTCCGGACGGGTCGGTGCCCGCCGTGGTCAGCTTCAGGGTGACCGGCTTGGTCCCGTGGTTGCGGTACGTGAGGGACTTGGACACCGGCTTGTCGTCGGCGTGCGGCCAGAGCTGCGTACCGAAGGCGAGGGAACCGGGATCGGCCGTGACGACGGCCTTGCCGGCCCGGACGAGGTCGACGCGGCCCGCGCCCTGCTGGTAGGCGTTGTTCTTCGGGTTGGGCGTGGCCGAGGCGGTCAGCAGGGCCTTGATCCGGGCCCCGCTCCAGTCCGGGTGCTGCTGCTTGACCAGGGCCGCGGCGCCCGCGACGTGCGGGGTGGCCATCGAGGTGCCCGACATGCCGACGTAGCCCTCGGGGGGACCGGGGTAGGTGCCCTGCGTGGTCGCGGCGGCGGTGATCTCGACGCCCGGGGCGGTGATGTCCGGCTTGGCCAGTCCATCGGCGGTCGGACCGCGGCTGGAGAACTCCGCGAGCTGGTCCTGCTTGTCCACCGCGCCGACGGTGAGCGCCGCCGCAGCGCTGCCGGGCGTGCGCATCGTGCCGGCCTTGTCGCCCTCGTTCCCGGCGGCCACCACGAACAGCGCCTTGCCGGAGAGCTGGGCGACCGCTTCCTCCTTGGGGTCGATGCCGGGATCGTCGGCAGAGCCCACGCTCATGTTGACCACCGTCGCGCCCTGGTCCACGGCCCACTGCATACCGCTGACGATCTCGGAGTCGCTGCCGAAGCCGTCGTCGCCCAGGACCTTGCCGTCCAGGAGCTGCACATCGGGTGCCACGCCCTTGTAGAGGCCGCCCGACCGCGCGCCCGACCCGGCGATCGTGGAGGCCACGTGCGTGCCGTGCCCGTACCGGTCCTTGGAGTCGGGCGAACTGCTGAAGTTCTTCTGCAGGGTCTCGACACCCTTGAGGTCCGGGTGGGTCTCGTCGACCCCCGTGTCCAGGACCGCCACCTTGACACCCTTGCCGGTGAAGCCCGCCTTCCACATGGTGGGCGCGCCTATCTGCGGCACGCTCTTGTCCAGGGTGGCGCTCACCTTGCCGTCCAGCCACAGGTGGGCGACGGGCGGTACGGGCGCGGAACCCAGCGTCCGGGCGTCCTTCCGGCCGGTGACCGCCGTCCACAGGGCCGCGGCGTCGGCCTTCGGCGCGTTGAACGCCTCGCCCGCCACCGCGGGCAGGTCGCGGCGGTCACGGGCGACCGCCGCCAGCGTGTCGCCGCCGGCCCCGAAGGTCTTGGCCCCCGCGGCGTCGCGCCGGTAGCCGACGATCAGGGGCAGCGTGGTGCGGTGCGCGTCGTCGTACCCGTCCCTGACGAGCCCGGCGACGTCGAACAGCCGGCGGTCGAGCACCCCGTCGGCGACCAGGCGCAGGGCGTCCTGCGGAATGACGTACGTGTGCGCGCCCTCGCGGCGCACCGAGAAGGCGGTCCCCTCACGGCCAGCGCCGCGCAGCAGTTGCTCGACGCTTCCGTCGCCCTTGACGACGACCCGGTCGCCGGTGATCAGGGTCACCGTCGCCGACGGCTTCGATTCCTTCTTCGCCCGGCCCTCGGCCGCCGGACTCCCCTTGCCGTCCTGTGCGGTGGTGCCCGCGGCCAGCGCCGGTGTGACGCCGGCCGACACCGTTCCCGTTATCAGCGTGCCCGTCACCGCTGCGGCGAGCGCCGCAGATCGGGCCTTCCTCGTGAATCCCACCCGTGTTCCCCCGCGTTCGTGTGCATGCCAATGCGTGTGGTGTCGGGTATCACGCCGGACGGGCCCGTTCGGTTCTCCGTCGACGCGGGAAATGTCAACGTGCACCCGAACCCGTCCGCGCAGGTCACCAGGTGACGGGCAGCTCCCGCAATCCGTAGACGATGGCGTCCCGTTGGAACACGAGCCGCTCCTCGGGCACGGACAGCCGCAGACCGGGCAGCTTGCGCAGGACCGTTTCCAGCATGATCTGGAGCTCGACCCGCGCCAGGGTGTGGCCCAGACACTGGTGGGCGCCGTGGCCGAAGGCCACGTGGCGGCGCGCGTCCCGGGTCACGTCCAGCTCGGCGGGGCAGGGCGCGGCGCCGTCCGCCGAGCCGAAGAGCTCCGGCTGCCGGTTGGCGGTGGACAGCATGCAGATCACCCCGTCCCCGGCCCGGATCGCCGCTCCGCCGACCGTGACGTCCTCGGTGGCGGCGCGGCCCAGACCGAGGTGGATGATCGTGAGGTAGCGCAGCAGTTCCTCCACCGCCCCGGGAACCAGGGCCGGTTCGGCCCGCAGCCGGGCGGCCTGGTCGGGACGGCGCAACAGGGCCAGGACACTGAGCGCCGCCATGTTGGTGGTGCTCTCGTGGCCGGTGATCAGGAGCATGAACCCGAGCGAGGCCGTTTCCCGCGCGGTCAGGTCGGGCCGGACGGCGAGCCGGCTGAGGATGTCGTCCCCGGGATCCCGCCGCTTCCGCTCGGCCAGCCCGGCCAGGTAGCCCATCAGCTCGCGGTGCGCCTCGGCGGCCCGCCCGGGGTCGGTGGTGTTGTCGAGCAGGGTCCGGCTGAGGGACTGAAACAGCGCGTGGTCCTCGTACGGGACCCCCAGCATCAGGCAGATGACCAGCGACGGGACCGGCAGCGCGAAGTCCGCGACGAGGTCGGCGGCCCGGCGGCCGTCGGCGGTCATGGCCTCGACGGCGGTCTCGACCACCTCCTCGATGGCCGGGCGCAGTTCCCGGACCCGGCGAGACAGGAAGTCCTTGGCGACCATCCGGCGCAGCCGGGCGTGTTCCGGGTCGTCCATCCGGATGAAGCTGGGCCGAGCGGTGGCCAGTTGACGCTGTCCGGGGGACAGGAAGGGGAACCCGGGGGTGCGCGCGTCGGCGCTGAAGCGGGCGTCGGCGAGCACCGCCCGCACCTCCGGGTGGCCCGTCACGAGCCAGCAGGGGGTGCCGTCGGGCAGCTCGGCGCGGCTGACGGGCCCCTCGGCGGCGGCCTCCGTGTAGCCGGGCGGCGGGTCGTAGGGGCAGGAGCCGTACGGGGCGGGCAGGGCGAGCGGGACCGTGGCGGGGCTGCCGGCGGCAGCGACGGCGGAGCCGGAGGCGACGGTGGAGGCGTTCGGCGTGGTGGCGGCGGTGGCGATGGCGATGGCGGTCATGGTGGCGGATCTCATCCGGAGGGGGTTCGGCCGCCGTCGGGCGGGGTGTGGAGGGCGCCGAGCGTGGCGCACATGGTGGCGCACTGCCCGGCCAGGATCAGGAGTTCGACCAGCTGGTCGGGACGCAGCCCGCCCGCCAGCCGGTCCCACAGCGGCTGCGGCAGCGGCTCCCCGGCCGCGAGCGCGTCGGAGGCCTCCAGCAGGGCCAGATCGTGTGCGGACCAAGGGTGTTCGGCAAGGGGCGAGGCGGTGGCCGCCACCTCCCGGGAGTCCAGACCGGCGTCGGCGGCGACCGCACGGTGGCGGTCGAACACGAAGGAACTGCCGCGGCGGTGCGCGGTGCGCAGGACGACCAGCTCCCGCTGGCGTCCCGTCAAGGTGCCCTCGTGGGTCAGGACCCGGGCGAGGGAGAGCCAGGCCTGGGCGAGGCCGGGATGGTGGGCGAGGGTCCCGAAGAGGTTCACCCGGCCCGGTCCGTCCTTGGCGGATCCGGCCAGCAGTGCGCGCAGCGCGGGTGTCCACTGCTCGGGCGGCAGCGGGGTGATGCGTACGGGGTGCTCGGGCAATTCGGCGGTCATCGGGCTCACCACCGGCAGATGACGACGCCGGCGCTCGCGCCGCTCGCGAACCCGAACATGCCCACCAGGTCGCCCGGGTGGAGCCGGTCCGAGTTCAGGGCGGTGGCCAGTTGCAGGGGGATGGTGTTGGTCGCGACGTTGCCGTGAGCGGGGAAGGTGGACAGGATCCGCGAGGGATCCACGCCCACCCAGCCGCACGCCACCCGGGTGAAGGGCACGGACGGCTGGTGCACGCAGACGAGATCGAAGTCCTCGACGTCCACCCCGAGTTCGCGGACGGCTCCGCGCACCTTGGCCGGCATCCCGTCGAAGGAGGCCACGAGCCGGGCCGAGTCGATCTCCAGGCGGCCCATCGTGCGGTGGTTCGCGTACGGATTGGGCAGCGTCGCCGCCTGCCAGCCCCAGGAGTTGGCGAAGAAGCGGCTCCCGAGGATCCCGGGCCTCGTGCTCGCCGAGACCAGTACCGCCGATCCCATGTCTCCGGTGCTCAGGCTCGGCAGGGCCCCCAGTACCTCGTCCGGGTCGGTGACGCTCCAACGGCTCTCCCGGGTGCTGACCTCCGCGCTGGTGATCAGCACCCGCCGGTACTGTCCGGTCCGGACGAAGGCGTCGGCGACCTCCAGCGCGTTCAGCACGCCGTTGCAGGCGTTCTTCAGGTCGAACACCGGGCAGTCCAGGCCGAGTTTGGCCGCCACCACATGGGCGGTGGCCGGCTCCTCCATATCGGCGAGGATGCCGGCGTACAGCAGCAGGTCCACCTTCCGGGCGGGGGTGCCGCTCTCCTCCAGCAGACTGCGGGCGGCGTGCACCGCCAGGTCGGAGGGCTGCTCCTCGGGCGGGGCCACCGTACGCTGGGCCAGCCCGTACATGTGCTGGAGCACACCCCGGGACATCGGAATGCCGGGGCTGGCCGCCCGGAAGCGGTCCTCGACCGCGGAGACGCTCTGACGCTCCTGCGGTACGTGGACGGTGGCGTGGACGACGGCACTGTGAACGGCCAAGAGTACGGAGCCTTCTGCTGGTGGGGGACGGTGGCGGTCAGGGTGCGGTGAGGAGGAGCACCACGTTGTGCCCGCCGAAGCCGAAGGAGTTGCTGACGGCGGCGGAGACCCGCTGCTCGCGCACCGCGCCGGTCACGCAGTCGATGGCGTAGGGAGAGCCGGAGGCACAACCGGAACCGCCCGCCGCCAGGTTGGCGATCGGCGGCACCCGGGAGTCCCGGATGGCGAGTGCGGTCAGCGCCGCCTCCACTGCGCCGGCGGCACCGAGCGTGTGGCCGAGCACCCCCTTCGGGGCGGTCACGCTGGGGCCGTGCGGCAGGACGCGTGCGATGAGCGCGGCCTCGGTGCGGTCGTTGAGGGGGGTGGAGGTTCCGTGGGCGTTGACGTGGTCGACGTCGGCCGGGGACAGTCCGGCTTCGGCGAGCGCCGCCCGCAGGGCCGCCTCGGCGTGTTCCCCGCCGGGGGACGGCGCCGTCGGATGGTGTGCGTCCGAGGTGAGACCGGCCCCGGCGAGGTGCGCGTACCCGCGCCGCCCGCGGGCCGCCGCGTCCGCCGGCCGCTCCAGTACGAGCACTGCGGCTCCTTCGGCGATGACGAAGCCGTCCCGGTCCGCCGCGAACGGCCTGGAGGCCAGGTCCGGCCGGTCCACCCGCCCGGACAGGGCTCCCATCCGGGCGAATCCGGTGGTGACCACCGGGGTCACGGCGGCCTCCGAGCCGCCGGCGATCGCGATGTCGCAGGCGCCGGAGAGCAGCAGGTCCCGGGCGACGGCCAGGGCGGTGGCCCCGGAGGAACAGGCCGTCTCGGTGGCCAGGGAGGGGCCGTGGGCGCCGAGGTCCGCCGACACCTCGCCCGCGGCCATGTTGGGGA
Source organism: Streptomyces stoeckheimensis (assembly GCF_045822005.1). Taxonomy (NCBI): domain Bacteria; kingdom Bacillati; phylum Actinomycetota; class Actinomycetes; order Kitasatosporales; family Streptomycetaceae; genus Streptomyces; species Streptomyces stoeckheimensis. Next base: position 8,694,593 of record NZ_CP169550.1, read on the forward strand.
TGAGCATCGGGATGAGCGAGGGCGAGACCAGCTCGGGTCCCCCCTGGTGGTGGCGCAGGGTCTGGGTCTCCAGATGGGCCGCCCCGGCCAGTCCCGAGCCGATCACCACGGCCACGCGCGCCCCGTCCCAGGAGGCGGGGTCGAGCCCCGCGTCGGCGACGGCCTCCCGGGCCGCCAGCACCGCGAGCTGCGTGAAGCGGCCCATCCGCCAGGCCTTGCGGCCGCCGATGCGTCCTTGTTCGGCGGTCATGGCGGGGATCCGGCAGGAGAAGTCGACCGGGCAGTCCTTCAGCTCGGGATCGGTGTCCGCGGTCGACCGGCCGCGGAGCACTCCGGCCCAGGTGTCCTCGCGGCCGATCCCGGCCGGGGTGATCAGCCCCAGGCCGGTGACGGCGACGGCGCGGGGGTGCGCGGAGCCCGTCACAGGGCGTCCTGCTCGGTCCGCTTGGAGTGGAGTACGGCCACGAGCTCGCTGATGGTGGTCCGCTTGGCGGCTTCGTGCTCCTCGACCTTCACACCGAGCTCCTCCTGGAGGGCGAGGGCGAGTTCGGCGAGGGCGAGCGAGTCCAGGTCGAGGCTTTCCAGGGTGGCGCCGGGCAGGACGCTCTCGGGGGAGACTTCGAACTTCTCGGTGAGCACGGTGGTCAGGACGGTCTGGACCGGGGGCATGGCGTGGTGTCCTTCCGGGACGGGTGGCGATCGGCGAGCGGGCAGGGTGAATCGGACAGGGGGAAGCGGCCAGGGTGAAGAGGGCACGGTGAAGCATCCAGGCGGCAGCAGGGCGCCGGCGCCGGAGTCGGGTCGCAGGTGAGGTGGGGGCCGGGACCTGGTGGGGGAGCCCGGTGGCGTGAAGAAGAGGTGCTGCTCAGGGCGCCGGTTCGATGCCGGGCACCGCACGGTCGAGCCGCGGCCAGAGCACGGCCGCCGACCCCCACGTGAGCCCGGCGCCGAAGGCGGTGAGCAGCACCCTTTCCCCGGCGTGCAGTTCGCCGCGCGAGGCGGCGTCGGCCAGGGCGAGCGGGATGGACGCGGCGCCGGTGTTGCCGACCCGCTCGATGTTGGTCACCCGGCGCGGACCGGGGACGGGCAGACGCTCCCCGACGGCCTTCACGATGCGGGCGTTGGCCTGGTGGGCGCAGAACCGGTCCACGTCCTCGGGCGACCAGCCCGCGTGCTTCAGTACGGTCTGCGAGGACTGGGTCATCCGGATCACCGCGTGCTGGAACACCTCGCGCCCCTGCATGCGGAAGTGCCGGTCGCCGGGGCCGTAGGCGCCCGGGGCAGACCGCTCCCGGGCTCCGCCGCCGCGCACCTCGATCAGCTCGTCGGCCGAACCGTCGCTGCCGAGGTCGAAGGCGAGGATGCTCCCCGGTTCCCCGGAGTGGCCCCGGCGGAGTACGACGGCACCCGCGCCGTCGCCGAAGACGATGCCGGCCGTGTGGTCCTCGGGGTCCAGGAGGGTCGAGTACAGGTCGGCCGCCACCAGGAGGACCCGGTCCGCACAGCCGGACAGCAGGGCGCCGGCGGCGGTGGCGAGCCCGTACAGGAAGCCGCTGCAGGCTGCGTTCACGTCCCAGGCCGCAGCGCCTCCCAGGCCCAGACGGGTGGCCAGTTGCGGGGCCATGGCCGGCATGGGCCGGTCCGGGGTGGAGGTGGCCACGAGCACGGTGTCCACCGGAGCGCCGCCCGCCACGGCCAGGGCGCGCCGCCCGGCTTCGAGGGCGAGCTCGCCGGTCGAGACGCCGGGGCCGGCCCGGCGCCGCTCGCGGATCCCGGTGCGGCGGTGCACCCAGGCGTCGTCGACGCCCCAGGCCGAGGGGAGTCCGGCATTGGCGACCACCCGGGGCGGAACGTATCCGGCGATTCCCTCCAGCACCGCCGCGGGCGGGGCGGACCGGGTGTCCGGGGACGTCAACTGGTCTTCTGAGCAAGGCAAGAGGGAGGTCACGCACGTCTCTCAGGAGGGATCTCGGGGGAGCGGCACGACTGTAGGGCGGGTCAAGATCACGGCGGGCGTGGAGGCGAAGGGGAACGAATGTGCGGGACGCCTGGTCCGGCGGCATCGCCGCAGCTCAGGGGGTGTGGAGGAAGAAACGTTACAGCCGATGGGCCATCGGGGTATCGCCCCAAAGGCTGAACCGGGTGCGGCTGTCCAGGCGTCTTGCTGACGCAGGCGTCCGGTGGGCAGGTGTCCGGCGGACGCAGGTGCCCGGTGGTCGCAGGTGTGCTGCCGCCGCAGGTGTGCTTCCGCGGCCCTCGGGTCCATCAACCGCTTCCGAGGCCCGAGGGCAACGGTGGGGAAGGGGCGCCGCTGTTGAACGTGTTGCACGCGCACCCCTCCCGGGCCGCTCCGTGGCACGCGATGCCGGGTGCGGCCCGGGGGAGGGGGGCCGGGTGTGAAGTGGCGCGGGCCTGTCGTCAGTCGACCTGGAGCTCGCCCATCCGGCTCCAGCCGGTCGCGCCCTCGATGGTGGTGCTGACGATCTCCGGCGTCCGGGTGACCAGCGGGCGCATGGTCTCCAGGGCCTTCTGGAAGTGCGCGGAGGTGACGTGCGCTTCGGCGGCGTCGTCCTGGAACGCCTCGACCAGTACGTAGGTGTCCGGCTCCTCCAGGCTGCGGGACCACTCGAACCACAGGTTGCCCGCCTCGCCACGGGTGGCCTGCGTGAACTCCGCGACCAGCTCGGGCCACTGGTCGACGTACTCGGACTTGACGGGGAATTTGACCACAATGAAGATCATTCGAGCATTGTAGGCGCGAGCCTGCCGGGGCCTACGGCGCCGCCGCCGGCGCCGGGAACGCGGTGGCGGTGAGCGCCGCCGCGAGCTCCTCCTTGCGCATCCGCTGGTCGACGTAGAGCAGGGCGACGACCAGCTGAGGGAAGCTGAACTGGAACAGCGCGCTGATGACGCCGCCGAGCAGCATGGCCGCGGCGTAGACCATGAATCCGAAGATCAGGGTGCTGAGTTCCGGGGTGGGATCGCCCGCCCCCGGCAGGGTCGGGAAGAGTCCGAACATGCCGACGAAGCCGAACGGCATCTGGATGGCGTACCCCACGGCCATCGCCACGACGTAACCGAGCAGCGAAACGCCGAACACCCTCCACCAGCCGTCGCGGACCAGGCGCGAAGAACGCCGCAGGGCCGCGACGGGGCCCAGCCCTTCGCACACCGCCGCTGCGGGCGCGAGGCTGAACCGGACCATGAGCCAGATCGAGAAGGGCACGCACAGGAGCAAGCCCAGGAAGAGCAGGCCGAAGGCGGCCGGCGGGCCGGAGCCGTCCGGGTCCGTGGACGTGATGATCAGCGGGATGCAGATCGCGTACAGCACGAGCATCGGTCCGCCCGCCATCAGTGCGGTGAGCAGTACGGTGCCGAGCACCGACGGCAGTCGTGCACAACTGCGGCGCCAGAGCGAGCCGAAGGTCACGGTGCGGCCGAGCACCGCTTCCTGGATCAATGCGGGGCACAGGGCGCTGAACATCGCGGCGCCCACCGTCATCGTGATGAGCAGCACCACGCCCGCCGGTACGAAGGACAGGAAGAAGGCCGCCACGTCCGAGCCCCGGGGATCTTCCCCCGGGGCGACATCGAAGACGGCGCAGAAGCGGTCGTGGGCGACCGCGAAGGTGACGGCGAGAGTGGCGGCAACGAGCAGGATTCCGATCCCCTGTACGACGGCCATGACGCCGATCAGGGGCTTCCAGTACCGCCGGAAGGTCCCGAAGGCCCCGCTCAGCACGTCGCCCGTGGCGAGCGGGCGCAGCGGTATGACTCCCGGCTGCGGTGCGGGAGGCGGCATCCAGCCACCTCCCCACTGCGGTGGTACGGGCTGACCCGGGTGGTGACCCCACCCAGTGTGATGCGACATCGCTGTTCCCCCTCGAATGAAGGGATACGGTAACCCGCCCGTGAAACCCCTGGTCAAGGCAGCCTGCCAAGGAGCGCAGTCAACCCCGCCGCGAAGGCCCCCGTCACGTCGCTCCGGTCCTCAGCGGGCGTCCCCGTCCAGGGGGACCACGAGTCCGATGCTTTCGGCCGCCACGGCGACGGCGTAGTCGAAGAACGCGGCCTCGTCCCGGACGCTGTCGTGGGTACGGCTGAAGACCTGGAACACCAGGAGTCCGATCAGGCTGCTCCAGAGCACGATCCCGCGCTCGATGACGTCCGAGTACGGTGCCGGGGGCAAGCCGCCGAAGGCCTCCACGGCGGCCGGCAGCAGCAGCGGCGGCCCGGGCACCGTCCGCCCGGACGGGGTGAGTTCGCCGCCCTCCAGGGCCGCGCCCACGATGCGGGCGAGGACGCCGGGCGTGCGGGAGGCGGGCAGGACGGTGTCCTGCGGGGCGTGGTAACCGGGTACGGGCGATCCGTAGAGCAGCGTGAACTCGGCGGGGTGGTCGAAGGACCACTTCCGCAGCGCACGCGTGACCGCGAGGAGCCTCGCACCCGCAGGTCCGCCGGCGGCGGCCTCGTCGGCCTGCTCCATGGCCGCGCCGGACGCGTCGTAGGCATCGATGACCAGTGCGGTCAGCAGGTCGTCCCGGTGCGGGAAGAGGGCCTGCACCTCACCGGCGGCACGACCGCAGTCCTGCGCGACCGAGTCCAGGGACAGTCCTGCGCCGCCCAGCTTCAGCAGGTGCACCCGCGCGATGTCTTTGATCGATTCTGACAGGATCGCAGCGTCGGATGTCGAATTCGTTGCGTAATCGTCCATGTCGAAACCGTACCTGTCATCGACAACTGCCTTGCGTGCGGCCTCCGTAGGGCACGGACCGAGGCCCCGGCCGACCGCGGCGCCCGAGTGCGCTGATGTCGTCGTACGCCGCCCCGCCCCGGGTGCGTGAAGATCGCAGGTGGGTACGACCGCAGACGGAGGGCTCCATGGCATCCAGGGATACGGGCACGGACACGGACCGGCCCGGTCGGATCGAGGCCCACGGCATCGACCACGTTCCCGACCGGGAACGCCACGGACGGGCCCGCGAGCTGTTCGCCGTCTGGGCGGCGGCGAACGTGAACTACCTGAGCATGGTGGTCGGCGGCGCCCTGGTCCTCATGGGCCTGAGCCTGGGTCAGGCCGTCGCGGTCATCGTGGCGGGCAGCCTGTTCTGGGCGCCGATCGGCCTGCTCGCCGTCTCGGGACCGGCCTCGGGCACGCCGAGCGAGGTGGTCGCGCGGGCGATGTACGGCATCCGCGGCAACCGGGTGAACATCGCCGTCAACGGCTGGCTGCTCTGCATCTGCTACATCGCCCTCAACCTGGCCGCCGCCGCGGTCGCCGCCTTCGTCCTCGTGGAGAAGGCGGGCATCGACGCCGACAGCGGTGTCAAGGTCGCCGTGGTGATGGTCATCGCCGCCCTCACCCTGGCCATCGGCGTCTACGGACACGCCACCATGGTGAAGCTCTACCCGCCGATCGCGATCGCCCTCACGGTCACGTTCGCCGTCGTCGCCGTCTTCGTGTGCACCCGCGCCGACCTCGGCCACCAGCCCGCGGAACCACTGACCGGCGGCGCCCTGTGGGCCACCCTCGCGGCCGGCCTCACGCTCGTCGCCTCGGGGCCGCTCTCGTACACCAACAGCGCGGACTTCTCCCGCTACCTGCCGCGAACGACCTCCCCGACTGCCGTCGCGGGCTGGACCGCGCTCGGCGGCTTCCTGCCCGGTGTCCTCCTCACCTCGCTGGGCGCCCTCGCCGCGACCGTCGTGGACATGGCCGAACCGCAGGCGGGGCTGGAGGGCATCCTGCCCTCCTGGTTCTCACCCGTGTTCCTGGCGGCGATCGTGCTCGGCACGATCGCCAACAACGCCATGACCGCCTACAGTTCCGGCCTCGCCCTCCAGGCCGCCGGCGTCCGCGTCCGCCGCTCCCTCGGAGTCCTCGTCGACGGAGCGCTCGGGGTCGCCGTGACCTTGTACGCGCTCCTCGTCTCCGACTTCCTCGACACGGTCGCCAACCTCCTCCAGCTGACCGTCGTCGTGCTCGGGCCCAGCACGGCCGTCTACGCCACCGACATCCTGCTGCGCGGCGGCCGCTACGACGGCCCCGCGCTCACCGACGAAACCCCGGGCAGCCCCTTCTGGTACACCGGGGGCGTCAACTGGGCGGGCGCACTGGCCCTGACGGCGGGCATCGCGGCCTCCGTCCTCTGCGTGGACACCCTGTACACGGGCCCCGTCGCGCGGGCGCTGGGCGGCGTGGACCTCTCCCTGCCCGCCGGGATCATCGTGTCGGCCTCCGTGTACGGGCTCCTGATGCGCCGTTCCCTCCGGGGCCGGGCCGCCGCACCGCCGGCCTGACCGCCGATCCGGCGTCCCGCCCGACCCGATCCTCCTCAGTCCACGCGCGGAGCTTCGAGGCGGCCGACGAGTTCCTCGACGAACGCCTCCAGGTGGGGCGGGCGGGCGCCGGTCCGGGTGGCGACGAACCACGTGCGGGTCAGCGGCTTCGCACCCATGCGGACCAGAGCCAGATCGTGCGAGGCCGCGTAGGGGGAGGCCACCCAGTTCGGCAGGACGGCCAGGCCCTGGCCGCCCGCCACCATCTCGATCACCAGGTCGGTCACCACCGGCATCGTGGTGATGCGGGCGGGCCGCGCCCCGGCGGGGATCGGCAGCGGCATCGACGGGATGCGCTTCTGGTCGTAGAAGTCGTAGAGGACCAGGTCCTTGCCGTCGAAGTCGCGGGCGGTCACGTGCGCGCGGGACGCCCACGGGTGCCCGGCGGGCACGACCGCCACCATCTCGTCTTCGAACAGCCTGGTCAGGGACACCCGGTCCATCTGCAAGTCCGGCTTGGTCACCAGGGCCACGTCGACCAGATCGGCGAGCAGGGCCGGGATCGGGGCGTCGTCGGCGACGGTCTCGATCCGGACCTCGATGTCCGGCTCGCGCGCCCGGAAGGCGCGCAGGACCGGCGGCAGCCACGGGAAGGTGGTGCTGCACTGCGCGGCGAACCGCACGCGCCGGTCCCGCCCGTCGCGGAGCTCCCGCAGATCGCGCGAGGCCGATTCGAGTTCGCCGAGGACGTGGCGGGCGGCGACCAGGAGCCGGCGGCCGGCGGCGTTCGGGACCAGGCGGCGGCCCTTCCGGTCGAAGAGCGGCATGCCGAGACGGGCCTCGAGCCGGGTGAGCCGCTGGCTCAGCGCCGGCTGGCTGACGTAGAGCAGCTCGGCGGCGGCGGTCAGCGAGCCGGCCTCGGCCGTGGCCTCGAGGAGCTCCAGGTCGCGCAAGTCCACATCCATAACGCTGGATTATCACATGCTCCATATTCCGTCGTGGTGTTATGGATCGAGGGCTCCTAGGTTTCTGGTGTCGGCCACCGGAACTCCCCGGTCGCCGCCCACGAAAGGGACACCCTCCATGAGCGTCACCAGCACCACCACGGCCGGCGTCACCGGCACCACGACCGCCATCGTCACCGGCTCCTCCAGCGGGATGGGCCTCGACATCGCCCGCGCCTTCCTGGCGGCCGGCGCGAACGTCGTCCTCAACGGCCGCGACCCCGACCGTCTCGCCAAGGCCGCCGCCGGACTCGGGCATCCGGAGCGCACCGCCTGCGTCGCGGGCAGCACCGCAGCCCGGGAGACCGGCGAGGCACTCGTCCGCACCGCGCTGGAGCGCTTCGGGCGGATCGACGTCCTGGTCAACAACGCCGGCACCTTCGAGCCGAAGCCCTTCGCCGACGTGACGGAGGACGAGCTCGACGGCTATCTCACGGGGAACCTCAAGGGCACCTACCTCACCACGCAGGCGGTCGTACGGGCCCTGCGCGCCCAGGGCGAGGGCGGCAGCATCGTCAACATCGGCACCGTGCTGGTGGACCACGCGCTGGCGGGCTTCCCGGCCACCGCGCCCGTGGTCAGCAAGGCCGGTGTGCACGCGCTGACGACGAGCCTCGCGGCGGAGCTCGCCGCCGACGGCATCAGCGTCAACCTGGTCGCGCCGGGCATCATCCGCACCCCCCTGCACGCGGGCGCCGACGTGGACGCCTACGGCGGCCTCGCCCTGCAGGACCGGGTCGGCGAGGTCGCCGAGATCTCCGACGCCGTGCTCTACCTCGCGGGCGCCGGGTTCGTGACCGGCCACGCCCTGCGGGTGGACGGCGGCCACGTCACCGGACGTCGCATCTGAGGCCGGCCCCCGCCTTCGCAGGGCATCCGCCCTCGCCCGCCACTGTCGCCGCCACGCCACCGCCACGAGAAGAGGAATCCCCGTGCCGTACGTCAACGTCAAGATCACCCGTGAAGGCGCCACCGCGTCGCAGAAGGCCGAGATCATCGCAGGGGTCACCGATCTGCTGGTCAAGGTCCTCGACAAGGACCCGGCCACCACGTTCGTCCTCATCGAGGAGGTCGCCCTGGAGGACTGGGGCGTCGGCGGCGTCCCGACGGAGGAGTACCGCCGTCGGAACCGCGCCTGAACCCCGGGCCTGAACCCCGCCGTCGGCCCTCGCCGTTGACCCTGCGTCCGGCCAAGGCTCCGTCCGGCCGACGGCGCCGGTCAGGCGGGGCGCAGGTCCGCCGCGCACAGGTCCGGGCCGATGAAGGGCAGGAGCCGCACCGTGGTCCCGCTGGACTCCAGCAGGCCGTCCAGGACGCCTTGATGGACGGCGCACACGACCTCGGGCCGGGACCGGGCCAGCTCCCGGTACGGGCACGCGTTCAGCAGTACCCGACGGGTGTCGGGGTCGGGCCCCGCTCCGTCCCGGGGTGCGAAGCCCATCCGGGCGGCCGCGGCGAACACCCGCTCCGCCGCGGGCCCGCTCCCGGCCATTCGGCGCCCCCAGCCGAGGCCGGCCTCACGGGACGCGCCGGGGCCGCCTCCGACCGCCTCGGCCAGGGCCTGGGCGAGCTCCCGGAAGGGGGTGTCCGCCGCTTCCTCCCGGGAATCGGGCCGGGTGGCCGCGTACCGCAGCCGAGGGCGGCCCCGGCCCGGCCCGGCCGAGGCGGTGGCGGTGACCAGGTCCGCCCCGGCCAGTGCGGCCAGATGGTGGCGGACGGTGGCGACCGAAAGCCCCGTGGCGGCGGCCATGTCATCCACGCCCAGCAGGCCGTCTGCCTCCCGCAGCAGGGACATCAGACGACGGCGCGACGGTACGGCCAGGGCGTGGTGGACACGCTGGGCATCCACATCACGGGGCATTTCGGTCATGAATCAAATATAATCGATGCCCATTGCTTAAAAGCTGCCGGTCCTCCCTCAGGTGCCCGTCCGGACGGTGAGGGACCACTCGTGCAGCACCCCGGACTGCGAGGCGACCGCGTCGGCGATCTTGAGCTTCCAGCTCCCCGGCACGGAGTCGCCGATCAGCGGGGCGAGCAGGGAGGGCGGCTGTGAATCCAGGGTCACCCGCAGGTTCTTGGCGTCTCCGCCCGTGCGGTTGTGGATCACGGCCCGACGCCCGCTCGGCGCCATCAGGATCACGCGCAGGTCGCCGATGCGGGGGTGCTCGATGTCGAGCGTCACCGTCAGGTCCCGGACCGTGCCCTGGCCCTCGAGGGTGATCACGTCGGTCAGACCGCCGGCGTCGTCCTCGGGAATCACGGCGCCGGGCGCCGAGCCGCCCGTGACCAGGGTCCCCGCCACACCCTGCTCGCCCGTCCGGAAGGTGAGGACCGGGCCCGGCGCGGAGATGCCCGAGATGGTCAACCCGGACTCGGTGCCGTCCCACCACAGGGACGCGGGGCAGCTGCTGTGCGAGACGGCGGTGCCGAGCGTGGGCCCGAACAGGTCCGAGCCGTCGCCCTGGTTCAGGTTGGTCTCCAGGTCCATGTGACCGTCGGCCTGGAGGAGCGCGCACTGGTAGTGGCCCACCGGCGTGCCGTTCTGGAACTCGTTCGACCCCTTGATGTCGCAGTGGTAGACGGCGAGCCCGCTGGAGGTGAGGCGGGAGTCGAAGCCGGTGCGGGTGCGGTTCTCGACGAGGTAGTACTCGATGTCGCGCCGCTGCGGGTTCTGGTAGATCAGGGCCTCGTCGTACGCGCCCTGCCGGGCCTGGTGGACGCCGGGCAGGGAGATGTCGACGTCGTGCGTCCAGTTCACGAGGCGCCGCAGGTAGACGCAGACCGCGGACGGGACGAACCCGTCGCCCAGGTTGTTGCCCGCGGCCATCGCGCAGTACGTGCCCAGTCCCGCGCTGGTGAAGTCGTCGCCCTCGCGCTCGGCCGTTCCGTAGTCGTAGAGGTCGGGCCACCGGCACAGCAGGTGGCCGCTCTCGTGGCAGAAGGTGCCGATCCTCAGGTCGGAGGCCGTGTCACCGATGCTCGTGACGGTGTACAGGTCCGTCCGCACGCTGCCGATCTGCGCGGGGAATCGGGAGTTGTGCGGCCAGAGGTCCTCCCTGAACTCCGTCCGGCCCGCGTACATGATGCAGAGGGAATCGACGACGCCCCGGCCGAGCGAGTCGAACCGGCTGAAGTCCACACCGGCGTCGACGGCCGCCTGCAGCGCCTCCGGTACGAGCCGGCCCCGGTTCGCCTTGAGCCCGTAGGCGAGGCGGGGCAGGCTCAAACGGAGCGGGCCGACCACGGTGTTGGTGAAACGGAGCCGGCCCGTCGACATGGTGCGGAAGAACTCCTTGACCGAGCAGCTGTTTCCGTTCGCCGTGAAGTTCGGGCTGTTCAGCAGGGCGGAGACCTCGTCGACGGTGACCTCGGTGGGCTTGTCCGGGAAGTCGACGAGGATCGTCAGGCCCTGGACGTCGCCCTCGCTGAGGACGAAGCCGGGGAGCAGACCCTGGTTGGGGCCGAAGGTCAGGAGGGTGTCCGGGTCGGTGGTGGCCCGGTCCTCCTCCGGGACCGTCTCCATCAGCCGCTCCTTCACCACGTCGCGTCGGTGGATCTGCCCCTCCCGCAGGTGCCGGGGCAGCCCGTCGGGCGCCGGTCGGGAGATCGGCGTACCGCTGGAGAGGAAGCGGCGTCCGGCGCCGCGGCCGTCGGCCTCGGCGAAGCAGTAGAGGCCCCGGGCGTCGTCGTAGACGACCGAGTAGCCGTCGAGCGTCTCGTACCGTGCGTACTTGTCGTCGCCGAAGGCGACGAGCCGCACGTCACCGCCCTCCTCCTGGGTGAAGGTGAGGGTGTCGCCGAAGATGCCACTCATCGCGAAGCGCCTCCCGGATCCGGGCACACGAGGGCTGTCGCCTTCAGTGTCCGGTGGATCTCGGGACGGTCACAGGGCAGAAGAGCCCACGCCGGACGGGGCAGGGTTACCCCGGAACCGAGGTGGCGGTGATGAGGTCGTGCGTGAGGGCGAAGCGGGTCAGGTCGGCCCGGCGCCGTGAGCCGATCTTGTCGCGGAGCCGGTCCAGGTGGGAGTGCACGGTGTGCTCGCTGATGCCCAGCCGCACGGCGATGCCGTGGTCGGTCTCCCCGTGGGCGACCAGCTCCAGGACCTGCCGCTCGCGGTCCGTGACGTGGCAGGGGGGTGCCGCGTCGGGGACCGCCCCCACGGCGAGGTCGGCGGAGACGTAGGAGCAGCCGTCGGCGACCAGCCGGATCGCGGCCAGCAGTTCGCGCTCGCCGGCCCGCCTGCTCACACAGCCGCGGGCTCCGGCGCGCAGCGCCGCCCGGGCGTCGTCCGGCGGGCCGGAGGAGAGCACCAGGACGGCGAAGCCGAGTCCCGACAGTCGTGCCACCACCTCCGCCAGGCATCCGGGCGACAGCCGGAGGTCGACGAGCAGGACGTCCCCGGCCAGCGCCTCCCCGTGCTCCAGTGCGGCGGTCACCTCGTCGACCGATCCCGCGCCGAGCACGAAGGCCGGACCGCCGGCCGCTTCGAGGACGCGGGCCACGCCGTGGCGCAGCAGCGGGCAGTCACCGAGGACGGCGACCCGTCCCGCGTCCGCACTCATGCGCGCCCCTCTCCCGCAGGGATCCGCACCCGGAGGGTGCGCTGCCCCTCCCCTCCAGTCTTGGCCCTGGGCGGCCGTCCGGCATGCCGGAGAGGTGCCCAGAGGGATGCCGGAGGGCCCGTACGTGCCCGTCCCCGCCGGGGGGCGGTTCCGGCGGACTGTTATCGTCCGGACATGCCCGAGCTGATCACACCCACCCCCCGTCTGTACGCCTCCTGGCTCGCCGCGCAGGAGGAATGGGGGCCCGACGCCCACATGGACGGCGCGGGGCTCGGCTCCGAGGACGACGTGGACAGCCCGGAGGGGTTCGCCGCCTGGACGCAGCGGCTGCGGAGTTACGGGGACCGCACGGTCCCGCTCGAACCCGGACGCGTCCATGCCACGTACTGGTGGATCGCCGAGGGGGACGAGTACCTGGGCGCCATCGACCTGCGGCACTACCTGAACGGGTTCCTGCTCGATGCGGGAGGCCACATCGGATACAGCGTGCGCCCCTCGGCCCGCCGCCGGGGACTGGCCACCTGGGCCCTGGGCGAGGTCAAGCACGAGGCCCGGCTGCTGGGCATCGACCGGGTGCTGCTCACCTGCGACCCCGGGAACCGGGCGTCGATCCGCACGATCGAGGGCAACGGCGGCGTGCTGGAGGACGTCCGCGAGACCCTGGTCGGCCCGAAGCGGCGCTACTGGATCGACCTCTAGACCGCTACCGCGACGCCGGATGGTGTGGGTGGGGCGGATGGTGCGGGAACGCCGGCGCCGCGGGTGCCGGGCCCAGGGTGGTCGTGCCCGGAGCCGCACGGTGGCCCAGGCCCGTGCGGTAGGCGTCCAGCGCCGCCTCGGTGCGGCCGGCCCGGCGCAGCAGATCGCCCAGGAGCCGGCACAGGTCCGCGAGGTCGCCCGTCGCTCCGCTGCGCTCCAGCAGCGCCAGGGCCTGCACGTAGTGCTCCTCGGCGGAGTCGCACGCGCCCCGCTCCTCCGCCATGAGGCCGAGGAGCCGGTGCGCCCCGCCCGCGTGGACCGCGCCGTGGCTGTCGCCGAGGGCCAGCAGCGCCGAGAGCAGCCCGGCGGCCTCCTCGTACCGGCCGAGCCGGCGCAGTACGTCGGCCAGCTCGACCTCCACCTGCGCGGTGTACAGGGCCGCCCGCCCGGCCGAGAGCATGTCCCGGGCCGTGCGCAGTTCCCGCTCGGCGGAGGTCAGGTCCCCGTTCTGGGCGTGGACGTAGCCGCGCATCCAGTGGCAGTGCGCCAGATCGGTCCGCAGCTGTAGCTGCCCGTAGATCGCCTGGGCCTTGGCCAGGGAGGCGTCGGCATCGGCCACGCGCCCCTCCGTCAGGAACGTCCGCGCGACCTGTCGGTGCATGCCCGCCACCAGGGCCGGGTCGGTGACCCGGGGGGCCAGTGCCAGGGCGAGTTCGGCGGCGTGGGCGGCCCGGGCGTGGGCGCCCATGTCGATGTACGGCCCGATGACCGCGGCGTAGAGCAGGACCAGCGCCTCAGGGTCGGCCAGCCCGCTCGCCCCCAGCTCGTCGATGGTGGATTCGAGCAGGTAGCAGGCGTAGCGCAGTTCCCCGGCGAGCAGGTGCGCCACGGCGCGGCCGCGGATCGGGCGGGCGCGGCGGGGGAGCGGCTCGTCGGCCAGGAGCCGTTCGGCCGCCTCGAAGTGGCCGATGGCAGCGGGGAGTTCACCCGTCTCCAGGGCGCAGTCGCCGAGTCCGAGCAGCGCCCCGACCCGTTCGTCGGTGAGCCCGAGGTCCTCCGCCTCGGCGAGCAGTCGCCGGTAGTGGACGGCGGCCTCGCCCGCGGCGCCGGAGGCCAGGATCTGCTGCGCGTCGGTGAGGGCCAGGCGCAGTTCGGTGGCCAGTCCGGCGGGGCGTCCGGTGGCCAGTTCCTCGTAGGAGGTGCCCAGCCGCCCGGCCAGGTAGCGCAGCGCGGCCTCCGAGGGGCGCACCTTGCCCGCCTCCAGCGTGGAGACGTAGGCCGGGGTGTAGGCGGGCTCCGCCAACTTGCGCTGTGTCAGGCCGAGTTCGGTGCGCATGCGCTGAACCCTGCGGCCGATCTCGGCCGGTTCGTCCATGGGATCCCCCTGGTTGCTCGAACTGCCCAGTATTCAGGGACGGCAGGGCATTGCGCACCCGTCGTGCGCCGCCTAATTTAAGCAACTGATTCAGTGCACTTACATCTTGGCTTAACTCCCGTCACCACAGGAGGACTTCATGCACCACGTCAGACGCCCGGCCGCCCCCCGGGTGGTCCTGCGGGCAGCCGTCGCGGCGGCCTGCGCGACCGCAGCGCTGCTGGCCGCCGGTCCCGTCCGCGCGGCCGACGTCCCGGTCGCGCCCCGACTGGTGGTGGAGATTCCGGGTCCGGAGCAGGGTGATGACGCCGGATCGGGCCACACCCGGGTGCCCGCACGGGGCGACCGGCCGGCCGGGACGGCCGCCCGGCTCTCCGAAGCGGAGCGCGCGGCGGACGGCGAGGTGGCCAAGCTCGTCGACAACGGCCCCACCGCCGACCGGCTGGACGTGGTCGTCGTCGGTGACGGCTACACGGCGGCCGAGCTGGCGAAGTTCCACACCGACACCCAGGCGAAATGGGCCGAACTGACGGCCGTGGAGCCGTACGCCACGTACCGCAACCTCTTCAACGTCTGGACGGTCGACGCCGTCTCCCGGGAGTCGGGCGTCTCCGGCGACCCCGACCGGGCGACCGTCCGGGACACGGCCCTCGGCGCGTACTTCTGGTGCGAGGAGATCGAGCGGCTCCTGTGCATAGACCAGCCCAAGGTGGACTCCTACGTGGCCAAGGCGCCCGAGGCCGACCTGGTCATCGTCCTGGCCAACAGCGCCAAGTACGGCGGCGCCGGCTACAACGAGCCCAGCGCCACCCTCGGCTACGAGGGCATCTCCACCGCCTCGGCGGACAACGCCAAGTCCGGCCAGGTCGCCATCCACGAGACGGGCCACTCGCTCGGCAAACTCGCCGACGAGTACTTCTACCCCGGTGTCCCGGACTACGAGAAGTACACCGGGCCCGAGCCCGCCGAGTCCAACTCCTCCAAGCTGTCAGCCGACCGGATGGCCGCCCGGCGGACCAAGTGGCACCGCTGGCTGGGCGAGACCTCCCCGGACGGCGGCACCGTCGGCGCCTACGAGGGCGGCGGGTACTTCGTCGCCGGGCTCTACCGGCCCACCGACAACTCGTTGATGCGGGTCCTGGGCAAACCCTTCAACCTGCCCGGGGTCGAGGCGATGATCGCCGGCTTCCACCAGCACGCGAGGAGCGTCACCCCACTTACCCCGACGGACCGCACCCTGCGGACCCGGCACACCGCGAAGGCGGCCGTACCCCTCCTCACCGGCAGTGACGGCCGCCAGCTCGCGGTGCGCTGGTACCTCGACGGCCGGGAGGTCAAGCGACTGGCCGGCCGGACCGAGGTGACGGTCGCGGAGCTGCGGCTCCCCGACCTCCGCACCCACACCCTGTCGATCACCGCCGAGGACCGCACCCCCTCCGTCCGCGACCCGGAGATCGCCCGCACGCTGCGCTCCACCGTCGGCTGGACCGTCCGCCGGTAGGCAAAGTCCCGGGCGGGCGGCACGCACGACGACGGCGCGGGAGCCCACGGCTCCCGCGCCGCCACCGGGCACCACCTCCACGGCACCAGACGCCGCGGGCTCGGCCGGCAAGATCCGAAAGAGACGGCCTAGACCGGCTCGCCCACGGGTACGTCGGCCGGGGCACCGGCCCGCTCACCGCTCTGCGGCAGGCGGCGCAATGCCACGGCCAGGGCGGCCGCCGTGTAGGCGCAGAGCACCGCGACCCCGGCCCACCAGGGCAGCGGGAAGTACCCGGCGGAGGGCGCGTAGTGGGCGGTGACCTGCGGATGCTCCACCAGGGTCTGCTGGACGGCGAAACCGGCCGCCGGAGTCACCCGGAGCAGCCACTGCGCGAGTCCGTCGCTCAGCAGGGGGACGGTGCTCACGGCGTACGGGACCACCACCGCCGAGACGGCCACGAGCACCGCGAGCAGGCGGCGCCGGAACACCGCGCCGAGGGCCAGGGCGAGCACGGCCGTGAGGGCGAGCGCCGCGGAGACGCCGACGACCACCCGCGCTCCGGTGAGGGCGGACAGCCCCACGACGGGAACCCCGTTGGACTTCAGGACCGCGAGGCCGACCGGAATCGCGATGCCCACGGCGAGCAGCCCGGTCACGAAGGTCACGGCTCCCACGACGACGGCCCTCGCCCCGAGCACCGCCCGGGTGATCGGCGCGTCGTCCCCCGGCTGCCGACTGCCGGACCCGCCGCGTGCGAACCGCACCGCCACCACGAGCACGATGAGCAGGGCGAAGCTCAGGCCGCTCAGCATCCCCTCCACGGGGCGGCCGCCCGAGGTCGCCGCAGGCGCGATGTCACCCACGCCGGTGACGGTGATCGTGCCGTCCTTCTCCACCGCCCCCGACGCCTGGTGGTACTTCTCCCAGTCGGTGGTGTTCATGTCACCGAGAGTGGTGGACCGCCAGCTCCCGCCGGCGGCCGCGCCCTCCAGGCCGATGTGGTCGAAGGAGCCGGCGGCCTGGGTGAAGCGGACCTGTTCCGTGGCCCCGCCGAGGCCGCCGACCGGACGCAGCGTCAGGTCGCCGGGGGAGGTGGCGAACATCCCGACCTGCGCGGTGTCGGACAGCCCGGCGAGCTTCACCGCGGCCACCTCGACCCACCGCTCGCCGTCGGAGGACTCGTAGCCCGTGACGGTGTCGCCCGCCCGGGTCAGCCGGAGCCACACCGGCGCCTGCTCCGAGACGGAGCCGCCGTTGACGGAACTCCCGGCGATGTCCCGCCCGTAGTCGTACTGCATCCGCACGCCGTGGTCGCCCGTGACCATCAAGGCCGCGTACGAGGACCCCTGGCGGACCCCGTCCTTGATGACGATCCCGGCCTTCGCCCACGGCACCAGGCCCGGGACGATCTGGTCGTGGTGGGGCGGCGGATAGGTGATGGTGCCCGTCATCGACGTCATCCGGACCGTGATGCCGCCTTCGCGCGGCAGATCCCGGTGCATGAAGGCGAACTGGTCGCTGACCGCGGTGCCGTCCGGCCCGATGGGGTCGACCGGGCACGGGCCGGAGCAGGACGCGTGGTTGCCGAACGCATAGAGCAGCCCGAGGGCGAGGACCATCAGGGCCGCCGTGACCAGGGCGACCAGCCGGGCCGGACGCAGGAAGCGGGTCCACTCCCGCCGGAGGAGTTCGTTGTGTGTGAGCATGCTCCGGTTCTACGCAGCGGCCCCTAACGGGGTCCGAACCGTCGCTGTCATGACGTTGTTAGGTGCCGCGGGGCATGCTGGACGCCATCGGACGGGACGGGGAGAGAAGCCATGGCCAGACTGCGGAGCAGGACCGTCGGGCGGCGGTTCACGATTCTCTACGCCACGGTGTTCCTGCTCTCCGGGATCGGGCTGATCGCCCTGATCTACCTGTTCTCCCGCTCGGACCTGACCCTGTCCGCTCCCGCACAGCCGCCGCCGGGCGGGCCGGCCACGGGCGTCGCACAGCACGTCCTCGACCTCGAACGACAGCTCGCGGACGTACACGCCCAGCAGTCCAGGCAGCTCCTGTTCGGGTCGCTGATCGCGATCGTCGTGATGGCCGCCGTCTCGCTCCTGCTCGGCCGGATCCTCGCCGGGCACGTCCTGCGCCCGCTGCGCCTGATCACCGCGGCCACGCGGCGGATCTCCGCCGACACCCTGGACCAGCGGCTCGCCGTGGCCGGGCCCGAGGACGAGGTCAAGGAGCTCGCGGACACGGTGGACGGCCTCCTGGCGCGCCTGGAGGCCTCGTTCGCCGCGCAACGCCGCTTCGTGGCCAACGCCTCGCACGAACTGCGCACCCCGCTGACGACGATCCGGGCCTCGCTCGACGTGGCCGTGGCCAAACCGCAGCCCGCGGCGCAGACCGTCGCGCTGGCCGGCCGGGTGCGTACCGAACTCGACCGGGTGGACCGCCTGTTGGAAGGCTTCCTCGTGCTCGCCCGGGCCCAGCACGGCGTCCTCCCCGACCGGGTTCCCGTCTCGCTCGCCGAGCTGGCGCAAGAGGCGCTGGCCGCCAGGGCCGCCGCCGTCGCGGAGAAGGACCTGACCGTCGAGGGCGGGCTGACGCCGCAGGCGTGGACGCGGGGCAGCCCGGCGCTGCTGTCCCGGCTGGTGCAGAACCTGATCGACAACGCCATCGTGCACAACCAGCGGGGCGGCTGGATCCGGATCGCCACCGAGGACGGCGCCGGCACCCACGGCACGGGAGCGGACGAGGCCTCCTGGGCCCGCCTCGTCGTGGAAACCGGCGGGAGCGTCCTCGACCAGGAGCAGGTGGACCGGCTGACCCAGCCGTTCGAGCGGCTCGGCACCGACCGGACCGGATCGCAGGAGAGTTCCGGACTCGGGCTGTCCATCGTCGCCGCCATCGTCTCCGCGCACGGCGGCCGCCTCGACCTCCGTGTCAGGCTGGAAGGCGGACTGAAGGTGACGGCCGCGATGCCGTCGGCCCAGGGCCCGGACGGCCCGGACGCCCCGCACGGCCCGGACCACCTGATCGGGGAGGCGCCGTGAGGATCCTGGTCGTCGAGGACGCGCGCTCGCTCGCGGAGGTCGTCGCCGAAGGACTGCGCGACCAGGGCATGGCCGTCGACCTCGCGTACGACGGGCTGGCCGCCGCCGCCAAGCTCGACGTCAACGCGTATGACGTGGTGGTCCTCGACCGGGACCTGCCCGGCATCCACGGCGACACGCTCTGCCGGATGATCACGGAGCGGGAGGACCGCGCGATGGTGCTGATGCTGACCGCGGCCGGCTCGCCCGGCGACCGGGTCAGCGGCCTCACCCTGGGCGCCGACGACTACCTCGCCAAACCCTTCCACTTCCCGGAACTGATCCTGCGCATCCGTTCCCTGGCCCGCCGCAGGCCCGCGGCCCGGCCCCGCACCCTGCACGCAGCCGGGATCGAACTCGACCCGGTGCACCGCACCGCCCTACGGGACGGCACGCGCCTCGAACTCTCCGTCAAGGAGTTCGCGGTCCTGGAGGCCCTGCTCCGGGCCAGTCCGGGCTTCCTGAGCGCCGAGGACCTGCTCGAACAGGTGTGGGACGAGAACGCCGACCCGTTCACCAATACGGTCGCGGTCACCGTGGGCCGCCTGCGCCGCAAGCTGGGCGGCCCCCAGATCATCACGACGACCCCCGGCGTGGGCTACCGCATCGCCGCTCCCGCGGCCTAGAGGGGGTTCAGCTCTCCCAGCCCCAGCGTGCGCAGGGTGTGGTTCGCCATCCGCAGGTGACCGACCGCGTTGGGGTGGGCGGCGTCGTCCAGCCAGGAGATCGGGTCCGACGTGCCGTGGTGCTCCAGCCAGTGGGCCTCGTGGTCGACGAGCAGCGCGCCGGTGTCCTTCGCGATCTCCCGTACGGCCCGGCAGTACGCGGGGAGTGACGCGCGCCGCTCCCGGCCCGCCAGCCCGACCAGCGCCGGTGTGTGCAGGACGACCTGCGTCCGCGGAGCGGCTGCCGCGATGATCCGCCGCATCGCCTCGTGGAACCCGGGGAGTCCCTCCTCGCCGTCGATGCAGTCGTTGGTGCCGAGGGACACGGACAGCACGTCGGGATCGAACCGGCCGATGAGGTGGTCGTGGACCGCGAGCACGTCGGCCGCACCCCATCCGGAGACTCCGGTGTTGACCACGATGTCGGTGGGCCGGTTCAGCTGCCACCGGATCCGCTCGTGCACGTGCTCGACCCAGCCGCGGGCTCCATGGGTGTGCAGCACGGCCTGGGTGATGCTGTCCCCGGTCGCCACCCAGGTCATGGGGCTCTCCGTCAGGCGGATCATCGGTGTGTCCCTTCCACGTCCGGTCGCCGCGCGCCTCCGTCGACCGCGGTGCCCCGTCGAAGGGTCATGCTGCCCGCCCAAGATCATTCGTACAATGCCCGCCGGCCGGCGGGGCCGCGCGGACCGGGACGGATAATGGCACGGCACGTACCGAGCGGAGAGTTGAAGAAACGATGACGCTGAACGAGGGTCGGCGGGTGAGGCTGGCGGCCGACACCCGGCTGACCGGCTGGGTCGCGATGACGGAGGACCCTTCGGGTGCGGCGGGGGCCGTCGCCGGTTCGCTGTCGCTGGCGGCGGGCACCGAGGGCACCGTGGTGCGGGTGGTCGAGCACGACCGGCAGACCGAGGAGTCCCGCGAGTACGAGAGGCTCAAGTCGCTCCTCGACGCCTACGGCGCGGGCATGCCGGCGGAGAGCAAGAAGCAGCTGGAAGAGAAGGTCGCCGGCCTGGAGCCCGCGTGGGACGCCTACCGTGCGGAGCCGCTCCGGGTGACCGTCCGGGTGCGCTTCGACAACGGGTTCATCCTCGACGACGCACGCGAGGACGTCTTCGTCCCCGCCTGACGGACTCAGGGGGACAGGGCCGCGTCCACCGCCGCCTCGGCGTGCAGCCGGGCGGTGGGGAAGAGCGGTACGGGGCTGTCCGCGGGACCGATGAGGAGCTCGATCTCCGTGCACCCCAGGACGACTCCCTCGGCGCCCCCGGCGACGAGGTCCTCGACGACCCGGCGGTACGCGGCGCGCGATTCCTCGCGGACGACGCCGAGGCAGAGCTCCTCGTAGATCACCCGGTGGACGAGCGCACGTCCCTCGGGGCCGGGTACGAGCACGTCGAGCCCGCCCGCGGCCAGGCGGCCGCGGTAGAAGTCCTGTTCCATCGTGAACGCGGTGCCCAGGAGCCCCACGCGGCGCAGTCCGGCGCCGCGGACGGCGGCGGCCGTGGTGTCCGCGAGGTGCAGGAGCGGGACGGAGACGGCGGCCGCGACCGGGTCCGCGACCTTGTGCATGGTGTTGGTGCAGATCAGCAGGAGCTCGGCGCCCGCCGCTTCCAGTGACCGGGCGGCACCGGCCAGTACCTCGCCGGCTTCCTCCCAGCGGCCCTGGACCTGCAACCGCTCGATCTCCGCGAAGTCCACGGAGTAGAGCACGCAGCGGGCGGAGTGGAGTCCGCCGAGGCGCTCGCGGGTGCGCTCGTTGAGGATCCGGTAGTACTCCGCCGTCGACTCCCAGCTCATACCGCCGATCAACCCGATCGTTTTCATGCGCCAAGCATAAGGGGAAGTTCGCTATGGGTGTCCATTCATAAGTCAGCCTTTGGGGTCCTGTGGGCGGGGCTCCAGTGCGTCGAGCACCCGGTGCAAGGGCCGGCGCAGCGCGACGGCGACGGGCCGGGGATCCGTGCGGGCGTAGGCGGCCAGCCCGTCGCGGGCGGCGGCCACGGCGGCCGCGGGATCGTCTCCCGACAAGGCGTCCTCGACGGCCCGCGCGGTGAGCGAGGCCAGTTCGGGAACCCGGAGCCGGGCCCGCGCGAGCTCGGGAGCGAGCTCGTCCCGGCAGGTGAACGCGTCCACCTCACCGGCCAGGGTCGCCACGTGCACGGCGAGCCCGTCGGCGGTGGCGATGCGCTCCGCCCGCAGGCGTACGGTGCCGCGCTGACGGCGGCGCATGGGGTTGAACCGCAGGGCGCGTTCGGCCTCACGGGCACGGGCGGCGCCCGCGTGCACCGCTTCGACGTGGGCGTGCACCCGGGCGAGATTGTCGCGGGCGGCGGCCGGACCGCCGCCCAGCACCGCCGCGGTACCGGTGAGGGAACGGCTCAGGCGCGCGGCGCAGTCGCCGGCGACGGCCGCCAGGACGCGCTGGGGGTCGGGCGGCCACAGCAGGGGAGCGAGGATGATGGTGACCGCCGCGCCGGCCGCGGTCTCCCAGATGCGGTCCAGCGCGTAGGCATCGGGGGAGGTGTTGGCGAAGACCAGCAGCGAGGACAGCGCGACCTGGATGTTGCTCGTGCCGCCGGCCCGCAGGGCCATGCCGACGCCCAGGCCCAGGGCCACCACCAGGGCCAGGGTGAGGGGGGAGGGCTGCCAGAGGTTCAGGACGGCGATCGCGATCAGCACGCCCGCCACGACCCCCAGGATCCGTTGCAGCGAGGTGCCCAGCGCCGTCATCGGATCGCCGCGCAGGGCCACCAGCGGGACCATCGCCGCGAACACCGGCGGCTGGTCGGCGCCCAGCCACAGCGCGGCCTGCCAGGCCACGGCCACGGTGACGACGATCCGGGCGGCGGCCGGACCTTCGGTGCGCAGGAGCTCCCGGGCCCGATGGGCCCGCCCGGCCCGACCGTCGCGGTGCGCCGTGGCGGCGGCGGGACCGGTCATCCGTGCTCAGCCGCGGTGGATGCGGTCGTCATGGGAGCCCCGATCGCAGGTCGAGTGGGGTGGGACGGTGTCGGACGCCGGCCCCGGCCGGGCCCCGGCGCGATCCGCCGCCATCGTCGCCCGCACCGCTCAGCGCTGCCACCCGGAGCTCGCGCGGTAGCCCGGTCCGCCCGCCGCCGGCGGGACGGCCGGGTACCAGGGGGAGGAGGCCGGACGGCTGCCGAGGGGTTCGGAGCCGCCGGGGGGAGCGGTCGTGACGTGCAGAGCGGCGTCCAGGCCGAGGACGGCGCCGACGGCCGTGCCGTCCTGCGCGGTCAGGGCCGCCGGGGCTCCCGTGTAGTGCATCTGGGACTCGTACCAGGACGGTCCGCCGTCCGTGTTCGCAACGCCGACCGTGCCCGCGCCCGCGCGGCCCGCGAGCAGGCCTCCCGCGACGCCGACGGGGCCGTAGCCTCCCTCGCCGCCCACCTCGGTGACCGGGGAGAACTCCGGTACGGTCCCGCCCGCGGTGGCCAGGCTCGTGGCGACGGCACCCGTGCCGGGGTGGCGGAAGTACAGGGCGACGCCGTCGCCCTTGGCGCTCGCCGAGAGCGCGGTGGTGGCCGGCAGCCCGGTGGGGACGGGGGCGTCGAACGGGGCGTCCGGGGTCTGCTGGACCCAGGCCAGCACGCTCTGGGCCGTGGCCGCGTACACGTGGCGGCGGCCGGCCGCGTCCGTCGCGGTGACCGGGTCGCCCCGCAGGCCGGAGCCGCCCAGGGACTCCCACGCTCCGAAGGCGCCGTCGGGCGCCGACTGCGCGGCGGCGCGCAGGGTGCGCTGGGAATCGCGTACGTAGACGGTCATCCGGCCGGTCCGGTCCAGAGCCACGGCCGGCGTGCTGATCGCCGAGGTTCCGGACAGGTCCTCCGTGTCCGGGGTGCCCAGCGACAGCCACGGGCCGAAGGCGCCGTCGGGCGCCGCCTGCACGGAGTACACGAGCTCGCGTCCGTACTCCTGGGGCGTGGTGCCCAGCGTGGTGCGGGTGCCGAAGACCGCGACCCTGCCGTCGCGGAGCCGGACCGCCGTCGATCCCGTGTCCATCCCGGTCCCGGCGAGGAACCGGGGCCCCTGCCAGGGGGCGTTGGGGCCGCCGCGCGACCAGTAGGCCATCCGTCCGTCCAGCACTCCGAAGGCCCACAACCGGCCGGAGACGCCCTCGGTCATCCAGGAGGTGACGTCGCCCCGGCCGTAGCGGATGGTCCGGTTCCAGCCGGAGCCGGCCGGTCGGGTCGCCGTCTTGCGGTCGCCGCACCCGGCGGGGCTGCCGCACCAGTTCTCGTGGTCGGACCAGGCGTAGGTCTTGAGGTAGCCGAGCTTCTCCTCGGCGGCCTGCGGGTCCAGCACCGGGGGCAGGGAGCTGTTGGGGTAGCTCACGTAGTTCTGGACCGAGAAGTGCGGCCGGTCCGTGGACTTCGCGTAGCGCTCGGCGGCGGCCTGCACGAAGCGGGCGCCGTATATGTGGTCCTGGTGGTCGAAGAAGACGCCGCCGCCGTGCACCCGGCCGGGGGTCGGGTCCTGGGTCCGTATGGTGGTCGGCCGGTACAGGGCGAGGACCCCCGCGAGGGCCTCCACGACCTGGTCCTTGTCGTACGAGAACCCGGGCTTGACCGGCGTCCCCGAGCTGAGCTGGGCCTCCAGGGCGGGGACCCGGCCGTCCCACAGTCCGCGCAGGCTGTCCGGGCTGTCCCCGGAGATGGTGCGGGCTTCGCGCAGCTGCATCCACACCAGATTGACCTCGGGCCGCGCCACGAGGACGTCCACCTCGGCGCTCCCGCCGCCGACGGTGGGTATGGAGCGGCGCTGCCAGGCGCTGGTGCGGTCCCCGGTGGCCATCTGCGCGTAGGCGGCCCGTATGCCGTTCTGCCGGGCCTCCGCGTACGAGGCGTGGTCGGCGGGGCCCGCGGGGTCCTTCAGGTGGGGGCTGTGGGCCTCGTTGCGGCCGTCGGACTCGCCGGAGGTGAGATAGACGGTGGTGACCTTGATGCCCGTCGATATGGAACGGCTCAGGTCGGGGTTCATGAAGTAGAGGTCGTCGTCGGGGTGTGCGACGACCTGGAGGACCGTGCCCTCGGTCACGCTCGGGCGGCGCGCCGCTTCGGGGGCCGCCGACTCCGGCGTCGTCCCGTACCCGTAGGCCCAGGTCGTCACGCCGACGGCGCCGACGGTGAACGCGGCGAGCAGGCCCGCGATGCGGGTGCGGCTGGCCAGGGACATCTGCAACGCCTCGGGGCTCGGTCGGTCAGGTGCGGAACTGGGCTGCGGGGCGGGTCCGTGCCCCGTTGGCCCCACCGCTTTCCGGAGACGACCGGGCCCGATTATGCCTCGCGCGCGTGCGCCTGACACACCGTCGGGTTGAGTATCGGGGGGTATGGGACATCTCGCATCGATCACCCGAATCGATGCGGTTTGTCCAGATAGGTCGGGGTGAAATCCCCTACTGTGCCCGCCGGTCCGGGCGGTTCGCGTGGCTGTCGCGCTCCTGGTGTGATCGGCCGTGCGCACAGCCGAGGCCCAGGTGGGCGCCGTAGGAGGCCCGGTCCTCACACCTGACGAGGAGTCGGCGGCCGGGGGCGAACCGTCCGGGGTGGCCGTGCGAAGGCGGGCGGCTCCCGTGTGAGCGGATCCACACGGCGGGCGCCGGTCGTGAGACTCGCAGGCGAAGGGTGCCCGAGGCGCCGACGACGCGCCGGGTCCGTAGTGCCGTCCGTCGCGCGCGGCGTGCCCCGCCGGCTGGCAGGTCGCGGCGTCGAGCCGGTTCCGGCCGGCAGCCCGGTGCGCCCGCTGGTGACCTCGGTGACGTCCGGATCCGCGGAGGGCCTCGCGCAGCGGGAGGCGGACCTGATGACCGCGCAGTTCGACACGGTCGCCGCGGCGGCCGAAGGCGCGGACGCACTGGTGGCGACCGGCCCGCTGCCGGTCACCGCCGGCGCGCGGTCGGTGGCCGAGAAGCTGGGCCTGCGCTTCGTGCACGCGAGCCACCAGCCGGTCAGCCTGCCGGCGCTCCACCGGCGCCCGCCCGCGCGGCGGGGCCGTTCCCTGCCGCCGGACGCCACCGACAACCGGGCGTTGTGGGACGAGGACGCCGTCATCGCGCAGACCATGTTCGGCGAGATGCTCAACACCCTGCGGGCGGGTGCCGGCCTGCCGCCCGTGGATTCCGTCCGGGACTACGCCGTCACCGCCCACCCGTGGCCGGCCACGGACCCGCTCCTGTCCCCGTGGCAGCCGACGGGTCTCGGCGTGGTGCAGACCGGAGCGTGGTGCGCACCGGACGAACGCCGTCTCCCCGCCGAACTGGTGGCGTTCCTGGACGACGGCCCACCGCCCGTCCACGTGGGCTTCGGCGGCACTCCCCTGGCCGCCCCCGAAGAGGTCGCCGCGCGGCCGTCGCCGCGATCCGCTCGCAGGGGCGCCGTGCGGTCGTCTCCCGCGGCTGAGCCGAACTGGCCCTGGCCGACGGGTGGCCGCCGTCGTGCACCACGGCAGCGCGGGCAGCACGATGACCGCCGCCCTGGCCGGGGTGCCCCAGGGAGCCGACCAGCCCTACTGGGCCGGCCGGGTCGCCGACCTGGGCGTCGGCGCGGCCCACGAGGGCCCGGCCCCGGCCGCCGGGTCCCTGTCCGCCGCGCTGCACACGGCGCCGGCCCCCGAGACCCGCGCCCGGGCGGCCGAGGTGGGCGCAACGGTCCGCACGGACGGGACGACGGTGGCCGCGCGACTGCTCCTCGCAGGGGGCGGCCGGACCGCTTGACCTCAAGTCGGGTCGAGGTCCTACCGTCGGCCCCGTTGATCGTCACCCGACGGCAACGGCATGTACGGCGTGCACGGCGCGCACGGCACAAGACGAGGGGCGGACCCCGTGAACCCTGAAACCGGAGCCACCGCGGAGCGGGCGCTCGTACTGGGACCGGGCGGCCCGGTCGGCACGGCCTGGATGGCGGGCCTGGCCGGTGGACTGCGCCGCGCCGGGGTCGATCTCGGCGGAGCCGATCTCGTCGTCGGTACGTCGGCCGGTGCGATCGTCGGCGCACTGCTGGCCACCGGCCGGGACCCCGGGCGGCTCGCCGCCCTCGCGGCCGGGACCGGGCCTGCCGCCACCGGAGGCGCGGCGGACGCGGCCCGGCTGGGTTCGGTGTTCGCCGTGCTCGGGGAAGCCGGCCTGGAACCGGGAGAGGCCCGGCGCCGAGTCGGCCGGATCGCCCTGGACCACGCCGACTCGGCATCCGGCCCCCACGCCGAGCGGGCGCTGCTCGCGAGCCGGGCCGCGCTGATCGGCGCCGACGGCTGGCCGGACCGCCGGTTGCTGATCACCGCGGTGGATGCGGCCAGCGGCGAGCCCGTGGTGTGGGACCGTACGAGCGGCGTGCCGCTGGTGCGGGCCGTGGCCGCGAGCAGCGCCTTCCCCGGAGCCGAACCGCCCGTCGCCATCGGAGGGCGGCGGTACATGGACGGCGCCCTGCGCGCCGGGACGAACGCCGACCTCGCGGCCGGGGCGCGCACGCTGGTCGTCGTAGCACCCATGGCGCACCTGTTCCCCGGCGAGCCGCTCGACGACCAGCCGGAGTCCCCCGGGGAGCCGACCGTGGTGACCCTCGGACCCGATCCGGACGCCGTTCGGGCCTTCGGACCGGACCTGCAGGACCTGACGCAGTGGGAGCCGGCGTACCGGGCGGGCCTCGCCCAGGCGAGCGCCGCCGCCGAACGGCTCCGCCCGGTGTGGACCACGGGAACCGGCACGGCCTGACCACGGCCGGCGCCCCGCTCGCGCGAGCCCCTCTCCCGCGCCGTCCGCACGCCCCCGGCGAACCGGCTGCCGGGCCCGCGGTCAGCCTGTCGGCCCAGCCGGACGAGGGGCCCGCCGGGCCGAACCCGCTGGCCGGGGCCGTGCGTTCCGCATCCCGTCGACGACGCCGTCTATCCCGCCCGCCCCACGGATGGGAACCTGAACCTGCCGCTCAGCCGAGCGCGGGCGCCCACACCCTTCCCCCCGGACCAGTGCGCGCCCCTGCCGTCGACCTGCCACCAAGGGAGCTCACCGCATGCAGACCCGTTTAGCCGATGATGCGCGCAAGCGAGTGGTGTGGGGGATAGCCCTCGTCCTGATCGCCGTCACCGCGCTGCTCGGAGCCGGGCCGGGGGCCGCCACGGCCACCGCCGTGCCCGCCCCGCCCGTACCCGTCCTGTCCTGGGGGCCCTGCTCCGACGGACAGGGCGACGGCTTCGAGTGCGCGACCGCCCAGGTGCCGCTCGACTACCGCCGGCCCACCGGAGCCACGATCCCGCTGGCCGTCACCCGGCGGCTCGCCGCCGACCCGGCCCACCGCACCGGCGTGCTGGTGCTGCACCCCGGCGGCCCCGGCAACTCGGGCGTGAACTTCGCCCGCAACAGCTACGCCGCACTCCCCGCCGCCCTCCGCGACGGCTTCGACGTCGTCGGGTACGACATGCGGGGCGTGGCACGCAGCGGCCAGGTGGAGTGCTGGAACGACGCGGAGTACTCGGCCGCCGTCGACGCCGCGCGCGGCGTCCCGGGACCGGGCGCGCTGCAGACCGCCGTCCGGCAGGGCCAGGAGTTCGCCGCCGCCTGCCGCGAACGCTCGGGCGGCCTCGTGCCGTTCGTCGGCACCGCATCGAACGCCAAGGACCTCGACCTGTTGCGCCAGGCCCTCGGCGAGGAGACGCTCACCTTCTACGGCCGTTCCTTCGGCAGCTACGTCGGCACCGTGTACGCCGCGCAGTTCCCCAAGCGCGTGCGCGCCATGGTCCTGGACGGGGGCTACGATCCGCGCCGCTACGCCGACGTGCCCTACGCCTACGACGCCGCGCAGTTCACCGCCCTGGACGCGGCGGTCGGCCGGTTCCTCGACTGGTGCGCACAGAACGCCACCGCCTGCGGATTCGGCGAGGGCAAACCCCGCCAGGCCTTCGAACAGCTCAAGCGGGACCTCGACGCCGATCCCGTCATCACCGCGAGCGGACGCCCGGCCACCGGCTACACCCTCGCCTACCGCCTGATGTTCAACATCAACTCGGGCAAGGAGATCTGGCCCTACCTGGGTGAGGCCCTGGCCTTGGCCCAGGCCCACAAGACCTCCTTCCTGCTGTCACCCCCCTCACCCGCGTCCTTCGACTTCCTCAACGTCAACATGGCCGTCGAGTGCGCCGACCGCGTCTACCCGACCAGCCGGCTCCTCCTGGGCGCCCTGGTCGCCGCGGAGGCGGCCTCGGCGCCCCTGCTCGGGCCGCCCATCGGCCTGGGACCGCCCACCTACGACCACAACCACGCGCCCACCTGCGCGCAGTGGCAGGCGGAACGCCCCAGCCGCTACGAGGGCTCCTACCGGGCGGCCGGTTCCGCCCCGATCCTGGTCCTCGGCACGACCGGGGACCCGGACACCCCGTACCGGGACGCAGTGGCCCTGGCCGACACGCTGGACGCCGGACGGCTCCTGACCTTCTCCGGCGAGGGGCACACCGCCTACAACCGGAGCGCGTGCGTCAGTGCGCTCGTCAACGACTACCTGGCCACCCTGGCCCTGCCCGCACGGGGCACCGTCTGCGCGGACGAGACGCCCGCGGAGGCACTCGGCCGGCGCGCCACCGGGCCCGTGGAAGTCGACGAGACGAACGATGTGATTCCCACCCTGCGCTGACGGGGGATCCGCCTCAGCTCCCCGCCGCCGGGGAGCCGGGGCGGGTCAGGCGGGCGAGGTAGCGGGGCAGTCCGGTCGCGTCCTCGCCCGCCCAGCCCACGTACCCGTCGGGCCGGACCAGGAAGAGCCCCTTGCCGTACGGCTCGTACGCCCCGATCCGGTGGACGTGCAGGAACTCCGTGCTCACGGGCGGCAGTTCGGCATCGGTGCCGACGGCGAGCAGGGTGAAGTGCGGTCCCCGGAACAGGTCGAAGAGCCTGCGGCCGTCCGGCAGCGGGCCGTCGGGGGCGCGGTCCCCGGCTTCCAGGGCGCCCGCGGCTCCCTGGGAGAGGGGGCCGCCCCGGTAGCCCAGGCCGAGCTGGCGGGTGGCGCCGCCGCGCTCCTCCTGGCCGCGGTGGATCCGTGTGGACAGGCCCAGTACGTGCGCGGCGACGGGCCGGCGTTCCTCCTCGTACGTGTCCAGGAGCGCGGGGTCCGCGCCGTGGCGCAGTACCTGGCCGAGCTTCCAGCCGAGGTTGTAGGCGTCCTGCACGCTGGTGTTGAGGCCCTGGCCGCCGGCGGGGGAGTGCACGTGCGCCGCGTCGCCCGCGAGCAGTACCCGGCCGGCGCGGAAGCGGTCGGCCATGGCGGCGCGCGGCCTGAAGTCGGAGGCCCACCGGACCTCGGTGACGTCCTGCGCGCTCAGGTGGGTCAGGTCGGCGACCACGGCGGGGATGTCGAGGTCTTCGGTGCGCGCGACGAACTGGTGCTCGTCGGTGCCGGGCAGCGGGCACAGCGCGGCGAAACCGCCGTCCGGGCCCGGGAACAGGTGCCAGTGGTCGCGGTCCAGTGCTCCGGGGCGCAGCCGGACGTCGGCCACCACCATCGGGGCGGGATCCACGGCCTCGCCGGTCATTCCGATGTCCAGGGCCTTGCGGACGGTCGAGCGGCCGCCGTCGGCGGCGACCAGGTAGGCGGCGCGCAGCGTACTGCCGTCCGAGAGGTACGCGCTCACCCCGGCGGGGTCCTGGTCGAAGCCGGTCAGTGCGGTGCCGAAGCGGACCCGGCCGCCCAGCCCGGTGAGGCGCTCGAAAAGGATCTCCTGGGTGCGCCACTGGGGCAGGAGTCGGGCGCGCGGATGCGGCTCGGTGTCCGTGGGGCCGCCGACGCCGCTGTCGCCGAGCATGTCGTGCTCGCCCACGGGCCGTCCGTCCTGCCAGATCTGCCCGATGGGCGCGTGGGCGCTCGCCTCGCGGACCGCGTCCCCCACGCCGAGGTCGTCGAAGAGCTCCAGGGTCCGCGGCTGAAGACCCTTGCCCCGCGAGCCGGGGAAGAGGGTGTCGGCCCGCTCGACGACCAGGGCGTGGACGCCCCGGCGGGTGAGGTCCAGGGCCAGGGTCAGTCCGGTGGGGCCGGCGCCGACGACGAGCACGTCGGGAGCCCCGTTTTCCTTAACGCCGTTAAGTTCGGTCATGGGTACGAGAATGTGCTTAACGCTGTTAAGTTGTCAAGGTGGTGAATGAAGAACGAGAAGCGAAACCCGAACGGGCCCGGCTCGACCGGGCGACGGTGGCCTCCACCGCCCTGCGGCTGCTCGGAGACGTGGGGCTGGAAGGGCTGACCCTGCGGGCCATCGCCAAGGAACTGGACGTCAAGGCACCCGCCCTGTACTGGCACTTCAAGGACAAACAGGCGCTGCTCGACGAAATGGCCACCGAGATGTTCCGCAGGATGACGGCGGACCTGGACGCGGCCCGTCCGTCCGGCGACTGGTCCCAGGCGCTGGAAGCCGCGATGCGGGGGCTGAGGGGACACCTGCTGCGCTACCGGGACGGAGCCAAGGTCTACAGCGGCACGCATTTCACCGACACGAGCTACGCCGCTCCCATGGAGGCCCACCTGCGCACGCTCGTCGCGGGCGGCTTCACGGCCGCGGGGGCCGCCCGGGCCTGGTTCACGGCGTACAGCTACACCATCGGGTACGTGATCGAGGAGCAGTCGATGGGACCGCTGCCCGGCTCGGACGGCGAGGGCTACGACCTGGAGGCCCGCGCCGAACGGCTCGCCGGCTACCCGCTCACCGCCGAGGCGGGCCCGGAGATGTTCCGCGATCAGGATGCCGGCTTCGAAGCGGGCCTCGCGGCGGTACTCGCCGGCATCGCCACGACCCTGCTCCCGCCGGCGGCGCGGCCGGTCCCGCGGGCCCCGTAGAACAGCCGCGTCCCGTAGGCCCCGTAGGCCTCGCCGACCCCGTCAGGGCGTCGGGGCCGCGACCGCCGCGCCAGGCGCCTCGCGACGGGGCGCGGGCGCCGGCGCGGTGACCAGGACGGCGGCCGCGGCGGCGCCCAGGAGCATGATGCCGGCCGCCCACCAGAGCGCGACCCCGAAGCCGTGCACCACGCCCTGGGCCTCGATCAACCGCTGCGTCGCGGCCGCGGAGGCGCCGTGGGCCGCCTGCGCCGGTCCCGCGAGGTGCGCGGCGAGATAGGCGGTCGCGGCCGTGCTCGCGACGGTGTTGAGGAGCGCCGTCCCGATCGCCCCGCCCACCTGCTGGGCCGTGTTGACCGTGGCCGAGGTGACCCCGGAGTCCTTCCGCGCCACGCCCTGGGTGGCCGTCGACATCACGGGCATGAAGACCAGGCCCATGCCGAACCCGAGGACCAGCATGGCGGGGAGCACGTGGGTCGCGTACGAGGAATCGACCGTCAGCCGCGAGAGGAGGATCAGGGCCAGGGTGGCGAGGAGCAGCCCGGGGACGATCAGCGCGCGGGGTGCGAGCCGGTCGAGGAAGCGAGCGGAGACCTGGGTCGCACCGGTGATGATCGCCAGGGTCAGCGGGAGGAAGGCCAGCCCGGTCCTGATGGGGGAGTAGCCGAGGGCGAGCTGGAAGTAGTAGCTCAGGAACAGGAGCACGGGGAGCAGGGTGATGGTGGCCAGCATCATGGTGGCGAGGCAGCCTGCCCGCGTCCGGTCCCGGATGATGTGCGGAGGGAGCATGGGGTCGCTCGCCCGCACCTGCCACCAGGCGAACGCGGCGAGCAGGGCGGCCCCGCCGATGAGGAGGCCGATGACCAGGCCGTCGGACCAGCCGCGCGGCTCGGCCGCGCTCAGCCCGTAGACGACGGCCAGGAGTCCGCCGCACCCGAGGACCGCTCCCGGGACGTCGAGCTTCGCTCCCGTACGTCCCGAGGTGCGCAGGACGGCGAAGGTGCCGAGGACCGCGACCGCGGCGATGGCCACGTTGACGTAGAGGCACCAGCGCCAGTTCAGGTACTCGGTGAGCAGGCCTCCGGCGATCAGGCCGACGGCCCCGCCGCCGCTCGCGATCGCGGCGAACACGCCGAAGGCCTTGGCGCGTTCCCTGGGGGTGTCGAAGGTGGTGGCCAGCAGCGACAGGGCGCACGGCGCGAGGAGCGCCGCGAAGACGCCCTGCAGGCCCCGGGCCGCGAAGAGCATCCCCGGTGTGCTCGCCGCGCCGCCCAGGGCGGAGGCGAATGCGAAACCGCTCAGGCCGATGACGAAGGCCCGCCTGCGGCCGATGAGGTCAGCGATGCGTCCGCCGAGCAGGAGCAGTCCGCCGAAGGCCAGCGAATAGGCGGTGATCACCCACTGCCGGTTGCCGTCCGACATCCCCAGGTCGCGCTGGGCGGAGGGGAGCGCGATGTTCACGATCGTGGCGTCGAGGACGACCATCAGCTGGGCCAGTCCGATGACGGCGAGCGCCCACCAGCGCCGGGGGTCGGGCGGAGCCGACGGTGCGCCGCCGGCGGGCCGGGCTGCGGCGTCGGGCATCGGGCCGGATGGGGTTCCGCTGGCGGACGTCATGCAGTCAGCCAAACACGGATCGTGATGTTCAGCCCGCCTGGAGATCCGGCGGTGGTACCCGGCGGCCCCGGCCGGAACGGCCGGACGGGTGAGCCGGACCGTGGTGCCGGTGGAGGCGGGGAAGCCGGTGGTGCCGGTGGGCCCGGCCGGGGCGGACGGGGCGGCCGGGCCGGCCCGTCCTTGCGCCCGGCACGGAGCCCCGTACCGTACGCACGGCGTCCGGCACGGCCGCCGCCGCCCGCTGCCGGCGGACGTGGAGACGGCGCAGGGCCGCGTACAGGGCGACAGTGGCCACGCTGGCGGCGCACCAGGCGCCGAGGATGACGAGGATCGTGCTGAGGACGGCCACGGGGACTCCTCGGGTGTGAACGGCAGCGCCGGGACGCTGCCGGGCAAGGTGGTGCTCACCGTGACCGACCAGTACCCGGAGGAGGCGGACTTCACGCCCGCCGCCACCGACGCGGACGGCCGCTACGGCGCGATCGGCAGCTGCCGCTTGTGCTCGGTCAGGCGGTAGCGGCGGACGATCGTGTCGAAGGCGCGCTCCCCGACCGGCTTGCCCTCCAGGAAGTCGTCGATCTCGTCGTACGTGACACCCAGCGCGTCCTCGTCGGCCTTGCCCGGGTCGAGGGTCTCCAGGTCCGCCGTCGGCGTCTTCCAGACCAGCTCGGCCGGTGCGCCCAGGGCGTCGGCGCAGGCCCGCACCCGGCGCTTGGTCAGCCCGGTCAGCGGCACCAGGTCGGCCGCGCCGTCGCCGAACTTCGTGAAGAAGCCGGAAACCGCCTCGGCGGCGTGGTCGGTGCCGACGACCAGGCCGTCGTGCGCGCCGGCCACCGCGTACTGGGCGATCATGCGCTGGCGGGCCTTGATGTTGCCCTGCACGAAGTCCTGGTGGTGGGCGTCCCGGAAGACGGTCCCGCCGGCCAGGGAGGCGGCCAGCGCGGCGTCGCTCGCCGGCTTCACGTCCACGGTCAGCACCCGGTCGGCGTTGATGAAACCGAGGGCGAGCTGCGCGTCCCGCTCGTCGGCCTGGACCCCGTAGGGCAGCCGCATGGCGTAGAACGTCGCCTCGTGACCGGCCGCCCGGGCCCGCTCCACGGCGAGCTGGCAGAGCCGGCCGGCCGTGGTGGAGTCCACCCCGCCGCTGATCCCGAGCACCAGGGAGCGCAGGCCCGTGGACGTGAGCCGCTCGGTGAGGAACGCCACCCGGCGCTCGATCTCCCGCTCGGCATCGAAGCTTTCGGCCACCAGGAGCTCCCGGGCGATCTCCTGCTGCAGGGCGGTGGACGCCGGCTGGCTCACGGTTGCTCCTCATGGTGGTTCGTCGGTTCGCGGTGCGATGCGCGCTCCCGCCGACCCTAACCGAGCGCGCGGGTGAGCCGTGTCTCACCCTCGTGGCGGCGCTTGTCTATGCAACGAGTTGCATAGAAAGATCAAGGCATGGCACTTGAGCACGCGATCCTCGTCTCCCTGCTGGAGCAGCCGGGGTCCGGATACGAACTGGCCCGCCGGTTCGACCGGTCCATCGGCTACTTCTGGACCGCGACCCACCAGCAGATCTACCGCGTGCTGAGCCGCATGGAGGGCGACGGACGGCTCGACGTCCGCGAAGTTCCGCAGCGGACCCGTCCGGACAAGAAGGAGTACTCCGTCACCGCGGCCGGCCGCGCCGCCCTCTCGGCCTGGCTCCACGAGCCGATCCAGGCCGACACGGTCCGCCACGAGCTCGCCGTGAAGATCCGCGGCGCGGCCTTCGACGATCCGGCCGCCCTGATCCGCGAGGTCGAGCGGCACCACCGGACGCACGCCGACCGGCTCACGCACTACCTGGCGGGCGAGCTCCGCGACTTCACCGGACCGCAGGCTCCGGCTCCGGATCCCTCGGACGCGGGGCGGGAACTCCAGCACGTCGTGCTCCGGGGCGGCATCGCCTACGAACGCATGCAGCTCGCCTGGCTGGAGGACGTACTGACCACCCTCCACCGCCTGGCGTCCCCCTGACCGGCGCTGCCGAGCACCCCCTCCTCCCTCCTCCTGCTCCCTAGTCACCCCTCATCCTCCGACCGGAAGGCGAACGCCCATGAGCGACCAGCTGCTGTTCAACCCGCGCACCTACGACCCCGCGCACTTCGACCCCGAGACCCGCCGGCTGCTGCGCGCGACCGTCGACTGGTTCGAGGAGCGCGGCAAGCGCCGGCTGATCGAGGACTACCGCACCCGCGCCTGGCTGGGGGACTTCCTCGCCTTCTCCGCGAAGGAGGGCCTCTTCGCGACCTTCCTGACCCCGGAGCCGGCCGCCGGCCAGGACGGGCCCGACAAGCGCTGGGACACCGCGCGCATCGCCGCCCTCAACGAGATCCTCGGCTTCTACGGGCTCGACTACTGGTACGCGTGGCAGGTCACCATCCTCGGCCTCGGCCCCGTCTGGCAGAGCGACAACGCCGCCGCCCGCGAGCGCGCAGCACAGCTCCTCGACGCGGGCGAGGTGTTCGCGTTCGGCCTGTCCGAGAAGACCCACGGCGCGGACATCTACAACACCGACATGCTGCTGGAGCCGTATACCGATGCCGACGGTGCCGACGGCTTCCGGGCCACCGGCTCGAAGTACTACATCGGCAACGGCAACGCCGCCGGACTCGTCTCCGTCTTCGGCCGCCGCACCGACGTGGAGGGCCCGGACGGCTACGTCTTCTTCGCCGCGGACAGCCGCCACCCCGCGTACGACGTGGTGAAGAACGTGGTCGACTCCTCCAAGTACGTCAGCGAGTTCCGCCTCACGGACTACCCGGTCGGCCCCGAGGACGTCCTGCACACCGGCCGCGCCGCCTTCGACGCCGCCCTCAACACGGTCAACGTCGGCAAGTTCAACCTCTGCACCGCCTCGATCGGCATCTGCGAGCACGCGATGTACGAGGCCGTCACCCACGCACAGGGCCGCATCCTCTACGGCCGCCCCGTCACCGCCTTCCCGCACGTGCGCCGCGAGCTGACCGACGCGTACGTCCGCCTCGTCGGGATGAAGCTGTTCAGCGACCGCGCCGTCGACTACTTCCGCTCCGCGGGCCCCGACGACCGCCGCTACCTCCTCTTCAACCCGATGACCAAGATGAAGGTGACCACGGAGGGCGAGAAGGTCATCGACCTGATGTGGGACGTCATCGCGGCCAAGGGCTTCGAGAAGGACACCTACTTCGCCCAGGCGGCCGTCGAGATCCGCGGCCTGCCCAAGCTGGAGGGCACGGTCCACGTCAACCTGGCGCTCATCCTCAAGTTCATGCGCAACCACCTGCTGGAACCGGCCGACTACGCCCCCGTCCCGACCCGCCTCGACGCGGCCGACGACGGGTTCCTCTTCCGCCAGGGCCCGGCCCGCGGCCTGGGATCCGTACGGTTCCACGACTGGCGCCCGGCCTACGACGCGTACGCCGCGGTGCCCAACGTCGCCAGGTTCCGCGCACAGGCCGACGCCCTCTGCACGTTCGTCGAGACCGCCGCCCCCGACGAGCAGCAGAGCCGCGACCTGGACCTCCTCCTGGCGGTCGGCCAGCTCTTCGCCCTGGTCGTGCACGGCCAGCTCGTCCTGGAGCAGGCCCGCCTGACCGGTCTGGACGAGGACGTGCTCGACGAACTGTTCGGAGTCCTCGTACGGGACTTCTCCGCGCACGCCGTCGAACTCCACGGCAAGGACTCCGCCACCGCGGACCAGCAGGCCTGGGCCCTGGACGCGGTCCGCCGCCCGGCCGTGGACGCGGACCGCTCGGCCCGCGTGTGGGCACGGGTGGAGGCCCTGGCGGGGGCGTACGAGATGAAGGCCTGACGCCCGGCCCCCCGGCCCGGTCCTGGCGCAGGCCGGGGCCGGGCCGGCGAGGCCCGGTGGCGCGGCCACACCGAAGCTGCGCCTCCTGACCGGAGAATGAACCGGCCGCCCGTCTGGCGCGGTGCTCCCGCGCTATGCGATGGCCTCGAAGGAGGCGACGAGGTCGGTGGGTGAAGGGAGCGCGTCGATCTCGGACCGCGTGGCGGCGGCCCCCTTGCGGAGGGCCTCGTCGGTGAGCAGGCGGCCGAGCAGGGCGGCGTCCACCTCGGCGCTGGTCGCACGCAGGGCGAAGCCCAGGCCGGTGGCGGCGTCGGCGTTGATGAAGTGGTCCGCGCCCTGCGGGAGGATCAGCTGCGGGACGCCCAGGGCGGCGGCGGTGAGCATGGTGCCGGATCCGCCGTGGTGCACGATCGCGTCCGCCGTGTCGAGCAGCTGCGCCAGGGGCACCCAGGGCAGCACCCGGACATTGTCCGGAAGCGTGCCCAGCGGGCCCAGATCGGTGTCGCCGACCGCGAGCAGGAAATCGGCGTCGACGGAAGCGGCCTCGGAGACGACCCGGGCCACCGGGTTGACGCCCGCGAACGCGGTCACCACGGTCCCGAGGGTGATGGCGATCCGGGGCCGGGCACCGCGGGCCACGAGATCGCGTGGAACGGAGCCGCCACCGTTGTGCGGCACGTAGCGGACGCGCCAGCCGGTGCCGTCCCCGCCCAGGGAGGCTGGGATGACGTCGAGGACGGTGTGGGTGGCCGGACCTTCGACCCCGCGGGCCGCGTACTCGTCCGCCAGCAGGCCGCCGAACCGGCCGACCATGCCGAAGCCTGACATCACGCCGAAGTTGTGGACCACGGCCGGTATGCCGAGGGCCGCGGAGACCAGGGGCGCGGCGGCTTGGAAGGCGGCGTGGACGATGACGTCCGGCCGCCAGGACCCGGCAAGGGCCAGGAGGTCGTCGATGGTGACCCGGCCGTGTTCGGCGAAGCCGGCCGCGGCGAGCCGCTCGGTGTCGTCGGGGCTGTTGCCGTCCGTGACGAACTGGAGGTCCGAGCCGTTCTGGGCCCGCTTGAAGGCCTCCAGCAGCGTCGAGCCGTCACCGATCTCGACGGTGGGCAGACCGGCCTGCCGCATCTGGTCGTACGGGGCCGAGACCGCGAACAGCACCTGGTGCCCGGCGGCCTGAAGGGCCTGGGCGGTCGGCACCATCGGGAACAGATGGCCCACCGAGGCGGGGCCCGTGAAGAGGAAGCGCACGGTATGACTCCTTGGGTGGAGCCCTGAATTTCCGCTCGGTCAGGGCCCCTTGAGGGTTCTGGCACCTGTTCGAACGCTTCCGCCCTCGCCTCGGTTTCCGATGAGATGGTCGAGTTTCGGACGATTCTGGCTCGCATTCGACCTTCCGGAGACACGCCGCAAGGACCTGCCGGCCCCGCGGTCCCCGGCCGTCAGTCCTGGGCCGGGCCCTGTACGAGGAGACGGGCCGCGGCGTGATCGGCGCGGTCCACCTCGTCCGAGGCGTCGATGTAGCCGTAGGCGTCGTCGCCGACGGGGATCCGCAGCGGCGTGGGGCCCTCGGCGCCGACGATGTCCAGGACCCGCGCGGCGAAGTACTCGGGGCGTCCGGTCTCGGGGCTGTCCGCGAGGCCCCGGGCCCCTTCGAGCATCTCGCGGTTGGTGACGTCGTAGGCGGGCACCCGATGGGCGGCTTCGGCCATGGAGGTGCCGTAGCGGGTCGCGAACATGCCCGGTTCGACGACGGTGACGCGGATGTTGTGGGGAGCCGCCTCCATGGCGAGGGTCCTGCTCATGCCCTCGAGGGCGTGCTTCCCGGCGGTGTAGGCCGCCAGACCGGGGAAGGCCATCCGGCCCACCACGGACGAGACGTTGAGGATGTGGCCGTGCCCCTGGGCCCGCATCAGCGGCAGCACGAGCCGCGCGAGCCGCCAGGGGCCGACGACCAGGGTCTCCAGCTGGTCGCGGAGTTCGGCGTCCGAGACCTCCTCGACCGCGCCGAACAGCCCCACGGCGGCGTTGTTGACGAGGATGTCGATGCCGCCCAGGCGTTCCACCGCAGTGCGGACGGCCTCCTCGCAGGAAGCTCCGTCCCGCAGCTCGAGCGGGACCGGGACGATGCGGCCGGGCCAGGCCGCGGCCAGATCCTCCAGGTCGGCGGTCTTGCGGGCGGTGACGGCCAGTTCGTCCCCGGCCCGGGCCGCCGCGGTGGCCAGTGCGTGCCCGAGCCCCGAGGAGCATCCCGTGACCAGCCAGCGTCGTCCCATGGTTCCCCCGTGATGGCCGAGTTGCCCCGGATGGTGGGGCAGTTCATGTTCGGGGCGGCTCCGGTCCGGGGTCATCCCCGCTGCGGGGGCGTGCGGAGGCGCGCAGGCGCACGTCGGGGCGCGCGCACGCGCCGGGCGGGGCCCGGGTGGGACCCGGGGACCCGCGCGCCGGCGGGTTCGCCGTGCCGGACGCCTGCCCGTGACGGAGCCGGAAGCCTACGTGGCCGGGGTGCCGCCGCTCGCCCGGGCGGCGCGGCGGAGCCGGGAGCGGGCCGGATCCTGGGCGGAGTGCGAGCCCGTGGCGGTGTGTTCCCGCGGGTTCGGGCGGACGAAGAGGGTGACCGTGACCTTCTCGGCGAACCCGTTGCGCCGCATCATCGCGGCGGAGGCCGCGTTGCCGCTCTCCACGTCGGTGATGATCCGGGACGCTCCCGCCGCGAAGAGCGCGGCGCAGCAGCGCTCGACCAGGGAGCTCGCGACGCCGAGGCCCCGGGCGCGTTCCTCCAGGGCGATCCACTCCAGGTAGCCCCAGTCCTCCCGCTCGTCGTAGGACAGCGACCCGAGGACGAATCCGAGCAGCCCCTCCTCGTCGCGGGCGATCCAGCAGGCGTCCGGCTGGGCGTCCCAGTGCGCGGCGACCGAGGACAGGGACCAGGAGGTGTAGGGCATCGCCTTCACGTCGAAGGACCGGTAGCCGAGGTCGAGAACGGCATCGAGGTGGGGCAGTTGCAGCGGGAGGATCTCGACTTCACTCATACAAGGGATGATGACATAGCCGCATATGTCTTCCCGTCACCTCGTGGAGACGACCTCGGGGTCCGCTTGCGACTCCCGCGCGGTCGCCGGGAGCGGGTTCTTCGGGCCGCGGGCGAGGACGTAGAGGAAGAGGACGCCCATGACGGCCACCCCCGCCCACATGGCCTGCTGCCAGCCCTCGACGAAGGACTGCCGGGCGGCGTCGGCGAGGGCCTGTGCCCGGGGGCCCGCACCGCCCGCGGCCGCGACGGCGTTGGCGACGCCCTCCCTCGCGGCGTCGGCGGCGCCCCGGGGAACGTCGTGGAGCCGCCCGTCGATGGCGTCGCGGTAGCGGGCCGACAGCAGCGCTCCGAGCAGGGCCACGCCCAGTGCGGTGCCGAACTCGCGGGTGACGTCGTTGAGCGCGGAGGCTACGCCCGAGCGCGGCCAGGGTGAGGGTGTAGAGGTTGATGATCCACAGGACGGTGCCCTGCGAGGCGCCGAATTCGACGGCGAGGTCGGGCGCAGCGACGTTCAGTCCGGAAACCGAGGCGATGACGGCCATCAACGCGATGCACGCCGGCAGCGCCGGACCGGGTCCGGCGCTGCCAGTAAGGGAGGGGGGAGGAGGAGCGGGGCCCGCTCCGCGTCAGGCGGTGGCGGCGAGTGCCGCGACCGCCGCGTCGGTGTCGGCGACGGCGAGGAGGGCGTTGATGTGGGCGCCCGCCAGCGCGCCGGCCGCGGCCGAGGCCCCGACCTGGGCGATCGGGTCGGTGACGTTGCCGGCCACCCACACCCCCGGCACGTCGGTGGCGCCGGCCGCGCCGGAGACGAAGCGGCGGCCGCCGCCGGGCAGGTCCTCCACCGGCAGGCCCAGGCCCGCCAGGCCCTCGGTCCGGGCCACGAGCGTCGTCGCCACCGCGAGGACGCGGCGGGCGACGACCCGGCCGTCCGTGAGGCGGACACCGCCGATGCCGCCGTCGCGGTCCTCCACGACCTCGGCGACCGGGGTGTCGATGACCCGGATGCCGCGTGCGGAGAACCGGGTACGGGTCTCGTCGTCGAGCTTGGTGCCGTGCGCGAAGTAGACGAGGTCGTCGGTGAGCTGACGGAACAGCAGGGCGTGGTGGATCGATGCGGGGCCGGTGGCGAGGACGCCGATCGGCTCGTCGCGCACCTCCCAGCCGTGGCAGTACGGGCAGTGCACCACGCTGTGGCCCCAGTGCTCGGCCAGTCCGGGCAGCTCGGGCAGCACATCGCGCAGACCGGTGGCCACCAGCAGGCGGCGCGCCGTCAGGGCGCGGCCGTCGGCCAGGGTGACGGTGAAGCGCAGGTCGCCGTCGGCGGAGGGAGTGGCGTGCTCGGCGGCGGAGACCTCGCCGGAGACGACGCGGCCGCCGTAGCGGCGTACGTCCTCACGGGCCCGCCCGTACAGTTCCGCCGGCGGGGTGCCGTCCAGGGCGAAGAGGCCGTGCACGCCCTCGGCGGGCGCGTTGCGGGGGGTGCCGCTGTCGATCACGACGACCGAGCGGCGGGAGCGGGCGAGCATCAGCGCACCGTTCAGACCGGCGGCGCCGCCGCCGATCACCACGGCGTCGACGGTCCCGTCCGGCAGTGCGTCGGTCGCGTAGGCGGTGGTCGCGGTAGTCGCGGTAGTGATCGCGGTCATGTCGTCGGTTTCCTTCCCGGGTGTTCCTTCGTACCGGCCCGGTGGTCCGGGGCCGTCTGCACACGACGCTAACCGCGACTTGCAGCACGGGCATACGATGTTGCCTATGACGCAAGAAGACGGCGACCTGGACAGCCTCGTACGCAAACGCATCCGCGCGCTGCGGGTGGCGCAGGGCTGGTCCCTGGAGGAACTGGCCGTGCGTGCGCGGCTCAGTCAGTCCACGCTCAGCCGCATCGAGAACGGTCAGCGCCGGCTGGCCCTGGACAGTCTCGTCACGCTC
This sequence comes from Streptomyces stoeckheimensis, assembly GCF_045822005.1. Taxonomy (NCBI): domain Bacteria; kingdom Bacillati; phylum Actinomycetota; class Actinomycetes; order Kitasatosporales; family Streptomycetaceae; genus Streptomyces; species Streptomyces stoeckheimensis. The sequence continues at coordinate 8,735,971 of NZ_CP169550.1, forward strand.
GCCCGCGCGCTGGACACCACCTTGGACCAGCTCGTGGAGACCGCGACCGACGACGTCGTCACCAGCCCGATGATCGACGCCGCCCGCGGGCAGATGCGCTGGCCGATCAAGGGTGAGCCGGGCATGACGGTCATTCGCCAGCGCATGACCGAGCCGCCGCCGGACAACCCCTCCCGTATGCGCGCGCACCCCGGGCGCGAATGGCTCGTGGTCCTGTCCGGCACCGCGATCCTCCTGCTGGGGAACCGACGCTTCCGTATCGAGGCCAACCAGTCCGCGGAGTTCCCCACGATGATGCCGCACGCGATCGGCGCCGAGGGGGGACCGTGCGAGATCCTGGGGATCTTCGACCGGGACGCCCGCCGCGGCCACCAGCGGGACGGCGGCGTCGGTGGCGCGGGAGGCGACGGGGGCGCGGGAGGCGACGGGGGCGACGAAGGCCCTGCTCAGGGGTAGGGGTGCGGGGTCTCCGGCCCGGGATCTTGCGCGTCCGGGGGTCCACGCGGCCATCTTCTTGCCTAACCGGCAAGATTCGATGCTGCAAGCGCATGAGCGTCCTACCGTGGACCCATGACCCACGCACAGCACGCACCCCAGCACGGCACCACCGCCCACGACGGGCACGCCCACGACGGGCACGCCCACAACGGGCACGCCCACGGCAGCCAGGCGCATGCCCCCCACGGCCAGGCCGGGCACGGCCATGATCACGGCCATGCCCGCCAGGACCTTGAGGGCCAGGCGGAGATCCTCGACCTGGACGCGGAGGTCCTCGCCGAGCACATCACCGACATCACCACGTGGCTGCCCCTGGCCGAGCCCCCTCGCCACATCGTGGATCTGGGCTGCGGCACGGGAGCCGGCACCTTCGCCCTGCTCGACCGGTTCCCCGACGCGCACGTCACGGCCGTCGACTCCTCGGCCGGACACCTGCAGCGCCTGAGGGAGAAGGCGTGCGCCCGCGGCGTCGAGGACCGCGTCCGCACCGTGCAGGCCGACCTCGACGAAACCGAGTGGCCCGACCTCGGCGCGCCCGACCTGGTGTGGGCCTCGGCCTCGATGCACCACATGGCCGACCCGGACCAGGCCCTGCGCACGGTCCGTGAACTACTCGCCCCCGGAGGGCTGTTCGCCGTCGTCGAGCTGGCGGGCTTCCCCCGCTTCCTGCCCGAGGACGCCCCCGAAGGCCGGCCCGGACTGGAAGGGCGCTGCCACACCGCGAGCGAGAGCTACCACGCGGAGCACGTACCCCACCGGGGCGCCGACTGGGGACCGAAGCTCACCGCGGCCGGATTCACCCTCGACGGCGACCGCGTGATCGACGTGAACATCGAAGGTGCCCGCAGCGAGGCGGTCGGCGCGTACGCCCTCGGCAGCCTGCAGCGCCTGCGCGGCAGCATCGCCGAGGTCCTCCCGCCCGAGGACCTCGCCGCACTCGACCGGCTGCTCGACACCGACGGCCCCGAAAGCATCCTGCGCCGCGAGGACCTCGCCGTGCGGACCGAGCGCACCGTCTGGGCCGCACGCCGTACGAACTGATCCGTGCCGGCGGGCCGCCCTCACCCTCGTCGGCCCGGTGAGCCGTCCAGGAGGGCGGCGGTGAACGTCGCGCGGTGACGTACCAGCCAATCCTGGATGCGGTCCCAGCGCTCCCAGCCCCCGTGCTCGGCCAGTGCCCGGAGAAGTTCGGCGCGTTCCCGCGGCGAAAGGCCGTAGCCGTCGGCAAGGATCCGGAGCCGCGTAGGGGCATCCAATCCGACAGGGTGAAGGGCGCTCGCCGATGCGGGGTCGAGCATGGGGACCCAGTAGCGGGCGGTCATGGCGACGTCCCACAGGGGGTGCCCCGGGGCCGCCATGTCGAAATCGATCAGTGCGGCGGCGCGGCCGTCACGGAAGACGACGTTCTCCGGGCAGACGTCGTTGTGGCAGAGCACCGTCCCTCCCTTCGGATCGGCCAGATCTCGGGGCCATGCGACGTGGACGTCGCCGGGAAGAAAGGTCAGCTGTTCGCATGGCGCGGTGCGTCGGGTCGTCTTCGGCCGTCATGCCGATCACGCTAGCGTCCAACCAGCTGTGCGAGACCCGGTGTTGAGGGGGAACCAGGGCCTTCTACGGCCCGAAGGGGGATCACCCCTGTGGTCGGCGTAGCAGTGGGGGAGCCGGGTGGGGGAGCGGGCTGGCCGCAGCCGGGCTCAGTCCGTCCATGACCAGGGCCACGTAGCGGCGCCAGCCCTCCTCGGCCGGTTCCATGGTCCACAGCACGCTGACCAGCATGCTCATGATCCTCTTCAGGTCGTCGGGCACCAGGTCCCCGCGGATCACACCGGCCTGCTGCCCCCGCGCCACCAGCGGGTCGAGCGCGTCGAAGAACCGGGCGCTGACCTCCGCGGAGAGGACTCCGGCGTTGCGGGCGGCGGTGAGGACGTGGTGCTCGTCGGCCGCCGAGGCCAGGGCGGCTTCGAGTACGACGGTCAGGCCGCGGCGGGGGTCCTCGTCGGCCAGTCCGCGGTCGATGACGGGCAGCACGTCCTGGGTGAACTGCTGGTCGAGCACGGCCCGGAGCAGGGCGGCCTTGTCGGGGAAGCGGCGGAAGAGCGTGGCGATCCCCACGCCGGCCCGCCGCGCGATCTCGTCGAGCGGCGCATCGGGTCCCAGCTCGGCGTACACGTCGCGTGCCGCTCTGACGATCTTCTCGATGTTGCGCACGGCGTCGGCGCGCAGGGGTTTGGGGCTGTCGGTCCGCACACTGCCGACAATACAACTGATAGTCGACGATCGGATCTGGTTGACACGTCGCCCACAGCGAACTGATAGTTGACTACTGATTGTGGGGTGCGCCGACCCCCGGCAAGACACCACCTAGGACCGTATCCATGCAACAGCCGCCCACGGCCGCTCCCCGCACCGGCAAGGTGATCGCGACGCTCGCACTCGCGGGCATCGCCGCAGCCGTCATGCAGACGCTGGTCACGCCGCTGCTGGCCGACCTGCCGAACATCCTCCACACCTCCCACTCCAACTCCGCCTGGGTCGTCACGGCCACCCTCCTGGTCGCGGGCGTGTGCGTACCCATCAGCGGGCGCCTGGGCGACATGCTGGGCAAGCGCCGCATGCTCCTGGCCTGTTGCATACCGCTGATCATCGGCTCGGTGGTGTGCGCGCTGGCCGGCGGCGTCGTCCAGATGGTCATCGGGCGGGGCCTGCAAGGCGTCGGCATGGGCATGATTCCGTTGGGCATCGCCCTGCTCCGCGACATCCTCCCCGCCGAGAAACTCAGTTCCTCCATCGCCCTCGTGAGCGCCTCCATGGGCATCGGCGGCGGCATCGGCCTCCCGCTCTCCGCGGCCGTCGCCCAGTACACGAGCTGGCGCTTCCTGTTCTGGGGTTCCGCGGCGCTCGCAGGCTGCGTCGCCGTCATGATCGTGGCCTTCATTCCCGAGGTCCCGGCCGCCGCCAAGGGGCAGCGCTTCGACGTGATCGGCGCGCTGGGCCTCGCGGCCGGCCTGGTGTCGCTGCTGCTGTTCGTGTCCAAGGGCGCCGACTGGGGCTGGGGCTCCGCCACCACCCTGGGCCTGATCGCCACCGCCGTCGTGGTCCTGGCCGCCTGGGGGTGGTTCGAATGGCGGACCACCGACCCGCTGGTCGACCTGCGCACCACGGTCCGCCCGCGCGTCCTGCTGACCAACCTCGCCTCCGTCTCCATCGGCTTCGGCATGTACGCAAGCATGCTGGTCATCCCGCAACTGCTGCAGTTCCCCGCCGCCACCGGCTACGGCCTGGGCCAGTCCATGCTGGCGGCCGGCATGTGGATGCTGCCCGGCGGGCTGATGATGATGGCCGTGTCCCCCCTTGGGGGCAAGCTCACCAACCTCCACGGCCCGAAGCTCACCCTCGTCTGCGGAGCACTCGTCCTGGCCGCCGGTTACGGCGTCGCGCTCCTCTTCTCCGGAACGGCCGTCGGGCTCATGGCCGCCGTCATGGTCATCAACAGCGGTGTCGCCCTCGCCTACGGAGCCATGCCCGCTCTGATCATGAGCGCGGTGCCGCTGGCGGAAACCGGCGCCGCCAACGGCTTCAACGCCCTCATGCGCTCCCTGGGCACCTCCGTCGGAGCCGCCGTCGTCGGTGTCGTCCTGGCCCGGATGACCACCACGGCGGGCGGATTCACCTTCACCTCCGAGGCGGGCTTCCGCACCGGCCTGCTCATGGGCGGCGGTTTCGCCTTGCTGTCCGGGGCCATCGCCGCCCTGATCCCCGCCCTCCGGCCGCAGCAGCTCGAACTGCGGGACCAGTCGGGCCCCGCGACCGAAACGGCCCCCACCTCGGTGAGCAAGGGGCGGGGCGCGTAGCTTCGCCGCTCAGTTCATCCGGCCGTTTCGAGGTACGACGCCAGGTGGGCCAACGAGGAGGCGATGCCCGCCTCGTGGTCCGCCTGGTCGATGCCGGGCGGAACGTCGGTGGCGGTGACGGTCACCGCGGTGCCCCCGTCGGCGGCGGCGAGGTCCCAGGTCATCGTCATGGTGCCGGCGTACGACGGGTCGTCGGACTCGAACACGGCCTGCTGCACCACGCGCTCCGAGGGCACCAGGCCCGTGTACCGGACGTCGACGACGTCGGTCGCGTCCGAGGTCTTGCCGGGGCTGCCGGCCGGATCGACGGAGGCGCCGAGGTAGGTGAGGACCATCCGGAACCCGCCGCCCGGCCGCGGGTCCCACCGCTCGATCCGCCCGCTCATCCCGTCCGGCGGGAGCCAGGCTTCGAGGGACGCGCGGTCGAGGAGGGCGGCGTAGACGGCCGCCGGCGGCGCCGCGACCGTCCGGGCGGCGCGGTCGGCCCTGCCGGTGGACCGGTTCCCGGCCCCGCCCCGCTTCGTCGGCGCTTCGTCGGCGGGAGACTCCAGGGTGCGGAGGTGGGCGGTCACCGCCGCCGTGGTGCGCTGCTCGTCCCGGCTGGCCAGGAGGTCCAGCAGCGCCCCGCGCAGGACCGAGAGCAGCAGGGTGCGCTCGGCGAGGCCCTCGGGCGTGTCGCGGTGGGCCGGCGGCTGGGCGGCGGCGAAGACCTCCAGCCAGTCGGCGATCGTCCGCTCCGCGAACCCCGCCCAGGGCCCCGCACCGCCGCTCAGTGAACGCGAGTATCCCTCGACCCACAGGGTGAGGACCTTGCGGTGACCGGGGTCGGAGAGCCAGCTCCACACCAGCTCGCCCGTGCGCGCGAGCCCGTGCTCAGGCCGGGCCCGGTGCACGGCTTCGAGCATGCCCGTCTCATCCTGCCGGGCCCGCGCGAGCAGCGCCTGCACCAGGGCGTCCTTGCTGCCGAACAGGAAGAGGAGGACGCGCGGACTACTGCCGATCGCCTCGGCCAGGGGCCGCAGGGACATGTCCGCCAGCCCGTGGTCGAGCACGTGGGCGTAGGCCAGCTCCAGGAGCTGCTGCTTGCGGGCGGAGTCGGCCCGGTCGGAAGGGGTCACCCGGACATTATGCTTTACTGAAACAGTCGTTTCAGTAACTCGATGGATCGGAGAGAGGGGCCCCATGAACGAGGTCCGTGCGGTGATCCGGCCGCTGGGGGAGCCGGGCGATCTCGGCTGGGTGGTGATGGCCCACGGTGAGCAGTACGCGAGGGAATTCGGCTGGGACAACAGCTTCGAGGCCCTGGTCGCAGGGATCGTCGCGGAGTGCGCGGCCGGCCACGATCCCGCCCGCGAGGCGGCCTGGATCGCCGAACTGGACGGCCGCCGGGTCGGCAGCGTGTTCTGCGTGGCCGACGAAGACGCCGGCACCGCCAAACTACGGATCCTCCTGGTGGACCCCGCCGCCCGCGGCCACGGTCTGGGTGCACGCCTGGTCGCACGGTGCGTGGACTTCGCCCGCGAGGCGGGATGCGAGCGGATCCGGCTGTGGACGAACGGCGTCCTCGTGGCCGCGCGCGGGATCTACTTGTCCGCCGGTTTCCGGCTCGTGGAGGAGGAGCCGCACCACAGCTTCGGCGCCGATCTGATCGGTCAGGTCTACGAACTCGACCTGTCGGCCTGAACGGCGCCCCCACCCGGCGCGCGGTGGCCGGCCCGTGCAACTGTCACGACGTAATGTCCCACTTGTGCGACTGTGTGGGCGGTGAGCAAGGCCCGCCGAGTGGCCGACGGTCTGGTCTATCCGTCCATCGATGCGGGGCTGGGCAAGCTGCACGCGGCTGTGGCCGCCAAACTCGGCGCGCATCCCGCCCTGGACGATCTGGCCGAGGAGGCCGCCACCGATGAGGGGCAAGTCAGCGAACTGACCCGTCAGCAGGTGGAGTTGGCGGTCACTGCTGCAGCGCTCAAAGACAACGAGTTCGGCCGGGCAGTCAACGAGTTGGTGGCCCAGCTGCGTGCCGCTGAACAAGCAGGCGGCACCTCGGTGGTGACCGGCGCCGGGTCGGCGGTGCCGGAGACGCCCACGCCCGCGCCAGCGGTGACGGGTTCGCTTTCGGGCAGGTCGGCGGGAACGTGACGGTCTACAAATATGGGGAGTCTGCCGTGCCGCGGCCGGTGCGCTCGGCGTACCAGCGGCAAGTGGAGCGGATCGCCCCACCGCGGTTGCTGGGCCGGGAGGCCGAGCTGGCCGAGCTGGCAGATTTCTGCCTGGACGAGCATCGCGGTCCCTACGTGTGGTGGCAGGCCGGGCCGTGGGCGGGCAAGTCCGCGCTGATGTCCACGTTCGTGCTCAACCCGCCTGCCCCGCCTGCCGCAGGCGGAGTGTGGCTGGTGTCCTTCTTCATCACTGCCCGGCTGGCCGCGCAGGACACACGGGAGGCGTTCACCACCGCGCTGACGGAGCAGCTGTGTGCACTGCTCCGCCAGGATCTACCGGCGGGCGGAGATGAGGCGGCCAGGGAAGCCGCATTGATGGATCTGCTCGCTCAGGCCGCGGCCATGAGTCGGCAGGCCGGTGGCCGGCTGGTGCTGGTCGTTGACGGGCTGGACGAAGACCGCGGCGTGACAACCGGGCTGGGGGCACACAGCATCGCCGGACTGCTGCCCGGCCGCCCGTCGGCCGGGATGCGGATCATCGTCGCCGGACGGCCCAACCCCCCGATCCCCGACGATGTGCCCGACTGGCACCCACTGCGTGACCCGGGCATCATCCGCCTGCTCAGTGACTCCCCGGATGCCAGGGATCTGCAACGACTCGGCCAGTCCGAACTCAAACGTCTCCTCGCCGGCAGCCCCATCGAGCAGGATCTGCTGGGCCTGATCACCGCCGCCCGGGGCGGCCTCTCCGGCTCCGACCTGAGTGAGCTGACAGGTGCGGACCTGTGGACCATGGAGGAGATATTGCACACCGTGGCCGGGCGCACCTTCACCCCCCCGTGTCACCTCCTGGAGACCGGACGACCAACGACAGGTCTACCTGCTCGGCCACGAGGAACTGCACAACGCGGCCGGCCACTACCTCGGCCATGACCGCCTGGCCCGCTACCGGGACGATTTGCACAGGTGGGCCGAGGGCTACCGCACGCCCGTCGACGGCCATCCGCCGTGGCCGCCGCACACCCCCGAGTACCTGCTGACCGGGTACCCCCGCATGCTGGCCACCGTCGGCGATACCCACCACCTGATCACCCTGGCCATCGACCCGGCACGCCACGACCGGATGCTCGACCTCTCCGGTGGCGACACGGCCGCCCTCACCGAGATCAAAACCTGCCAGGACTTGCTCCTGGACTGCCCGGAACCGGACCTGTACGCCCTGGTCAGGCTGTCCCATCACCGCCATCAACTCGAATCCCGCAACGCCCACATGCCCACCAAGCTCCCCGCCTTGTGGGTCGCTCTCGGCCAAACCAACCGGGCCGAGGCCTCACCGACCCGCAGAAGCAGGTGCGGGCGGTGATCGGGGTGGCTGGGGCGCTGGCTGAGGCCGGTCACGATGAGCGGGCTGCCGGGCTCGTCGCAGACGCCATGCACATCGCCCTCGCCATCACCGACCCGCTGCAGCAGGGGTACGGGAGCGCGGAGATCGCCGTGGCCGGGGCGTTGGCCGCGACCGGTGACCACGAGCGGGCCGAACAGGTCGCCCGCATCGTCCCCAACCCGCACGGCCAGGCAGAGGCGCTGGCCCGGGTGGCTAGGGCCGCAGCTGAGGCCGGTGACCATGAGCACGCCGAGCACATCGCCCGCACTGTCCCCAACCCGCATGGCCAGGCACAGGCGCTCGCCGAGGTGGCCAGGGCAGTGGCTCAGGCCGGCGGCTATGAGCGGGCCGAGCGAATCGTCCACAGCCTCACCAGCCCGTACGAGCAGGTGGGGGCGCTGGCCGGGGTGGCTGGGGCGGCAGCCGAGGCCGGTGATCATGAGCGGGCTGCCGGGCTGCCGGGCTGCCGGGCTGCCGGGCTGCCGGGCTGCCGGGCTGGCCGCAGAGGCCGAGCAGATCGCGCTGACCCTCACCGACCCGTACGAGCAGGTGGGGGCGCTGGCCGGGGTGGCCAGGGCGGTGGCCGCGGCGGGCGACCATGAGCGGGCCGAGCGGATCGCCCGTAGCCGTACTACGCCGCAAGAGCAGGCATGGGCGCTCATCGATGTGGCACAGGTGGTCGGCCCGCCGCACGCCGGTCGCTTGTTGGGCATGGCATTCGCGCTGGGGTTGTGGCGTACACCTCTGCCGGCGTTGGCAACGCCCTACCCGCAGGCGGCAATTCGGATCGCTGACGCGGTGTACGCGAACGACGGCTCTGCAGGGCTGTTGGAAGAACGAACACACGTCACGGAAACGGACCGTCCCACCACCCTGCAAGCCCGAGCCCGCCTCGCCTACGAGACGGGAACGGCCGGAGATCCAGCCGGCGCGGCGACCATACAGGAGGAGCTCCTGGATGCGTGCCTGCGCATGCTCGCCCCGTCCACACCGACACCCTCACGACGCTGGGCATCCTGGCCCACTGGCTCGACGAAGCCGGAGATGACTCGGGCGCCGCAACAGCGTGGAAGAAGCTTCTGACGGCTCGCGTGCGGGTACTGGGGCCCGACCATCCCGACACGATCACAACCTGGGACCAGCTGGCGTCGTCCCGGGCCAAGGCCGGTGACGCGGAAGCCGCCGCGGCCGCCACGGCAGAACTGGCAGCCGGGCGTGGCCGCCTCCTGGGTCCGGACCACCCCCACACGCTTTCCGCACGAGGCCACCTCGCCTACCTCCAAGGCATGGCAGGCGATGCTGACGCGGCGGCGAGCGCGTTCACTCAGCTGCTGGATGACTGCCTCCGCGTCCTGGGCCCGGACCACCCCGACACCCGCGCCACCCGGGAAGGCGCTGCTTACTGGCAGGCCAGAGCCGACGAAGAGGCTTCCTGAACACGGCCGCTGCGACGGCACAGAACTATGGGGGGCCGCCCTTCCATTTCAGGAGCAACTCAGCTGTGTCGTATGCCCGTTGCGGGGTATCCGCGCAGCACGCCCGTCAGGCAGGCGGAGTACTCGAAGGAAGGGAACCCGATGACGACGACCGGATTGCACGGAATGAAGACCCTCCCCGGCGCACAGGCGCTCCGCCGGCAGGCCGTCCGGACCCGGAAGGAACTCGGCCGCCTCGTGGAGGACGGAAAGCTCGACTCCGCTCGGGGCAAGGCCGTGCGGGCCGCGACCACGGTACGGAGCCACCGGACCGCGTGGGTCACTGGCGCCGGGGTACTGGCCGCGGCCCTGCTGGCCCGGCGGAGCCGCCGGGCACGACGCGTTTGAGCCCCGGCACCCGTGAAGGGAGCGGCCCCCGAACACCGGGGGCCGCTCCCCTGCGTCATGCCACCGCTTGTCGCGCTCTCAGCAGGGGCGGACCGGCTGGAGGTTGTGGACGTAGCGGGCCGAGACCCAGCCCTTCGAGCCGTGCAGGCGGTACCACACCGGGTTGCCGTCCACCCAGCCCCCGCGCTTCTGGCACACCAGGAGCACCCGCTGGTTCGGATGCAGCTTCTTCACCACGTCCGAGTACACGGTCGGCTTTTCGCGGACGTTGAGCGGTGCGCGGGTTTCGACCACGCCCACGGGGCCGGAGTTGCCCTGCGCGTAGCCGGAGGCGAGCCCGTCGGCCGCCCAGCCGGCCGTGCTCAGCGGCCCGATCAGTACTCCGGCCGCCAAGGCGTACGTCAGCAATGCCTTCTTCACCATCGGATCCACTCTCCCTGTGTCGCCTGGGCGCGGGGTCGGCAGCCCGTGCGGCCGACCGCCCCGACCGACTATCCACCGCCCGGGCGGTGGATAGTCGGTCGGGGCGGAGGGAACACGCCCCCGTTGCTCCGGATGGCCCAGAGCCGTGTGCCCAGGCGACACAGGGAGAGTGGATCCGCGTCGGTCCGCGCCCGCGGGTCAGATGATGCGGCCGCCGAAGCCGCCGATCGAGTAGTAGGTCCCGATCTCCTCGCGGTACCCGACGTCGTCGAGGTGCTTTTCGCGGTGGAACTCCGGAGCGTTCTTGATCTGCTCCTTGGTGCCGTCGACGTAGATCTTCTCCCGGTTCGCATCGACGATGATCACGGTGCTCGCCGGGAGCAGCACTTCCTTGCCGAAGATCCAGATCCCTGTGTCCACGACCAGGTAGGCGTCACCGGCCTCGTCGGAGTGCTTGTCGACCTTGCCGATGCTGCCGTCGGTCGCCTCGACCGTGTAGCCGATCAGGTCGGTGCCGGTCAGGTGGCCCGCGGTCGACCTGTAGCTCCACACATGCTCAGTCACGCGAAACAACTCCTTCGCCAGACAGGGGGCGGCGGGGCAGTGCCGGCCGTCCCTCTCTTTCGATGTCGTACGCGGCGCGGTTGGCGCCCCGCCCGAACTCGCCTGCCCCGGCTCCGGACCTTCATTCGCCCCCGGAGCGCCGACGTCGCGACGGCACGCAGGTCCGGACCCGGCTCGCCCGCCGGGCGCGTACCCGACTGTTCGCAGGGCAGACGAGCCGCCATGACATGGAGACACGCGCTGCGGCGCGGTGAGAGCCCCGAGATCGGGCCCGTAGCGGCCGCCCGGCAACGACGCCGCCCGGCGCACCCGGCCGTCCGGGCGCTGGCCATGCTGGCGGCCTTCGTAGGGACCGTGCTGTTCAGCGTGGTCCTGGCACGGCTCACGCTGGAACCCTCCGCCGCCTCGGTGGACCTGGTGCACAGCAACGTCCGGCCCGGCCACTCGATCAGCGCCTACCTGGACGGCGCGTCGACCGCACAGGCGGTGCGCCAGCTGGGCGGGAACCTGCTGCTGGGCCTGCCGTTCGGGGTGCTCCTGCCCGTCCTCATGCTCCCGGCCCGAGGGCTGCTGAGGGTCGCCGCGGTGACGGTGTGTCTGATGACGCTGGTGGAGCTGATCCAGGGCGCCCTCGTCACGGGACGCGTCTTCGACATCGACGACGTCATCCTCAACACGACCGGAGCCCTCCTCGGCTACCTGCTGATCGGCCGCCGCCTGGGCCGGGCCGTGCACCCCCGCCGCAGGCACTGGTGGCACCGCCGCCCCCGGCAAGCCCATCCCGCGCCCTCGCCGAGGCCGGAACAGGAGCCGGAGCCGGAGAAGAAGCCGGAGAAGAAGCCGACGCCGAGCGCGAAGCCGGCAACGAAGTCGATCGCGAAGCCGAGCCGCACGGGTTGGCGGAAGGCCTTCCAGCGCGGCAACTGACCCGCTCGCCTCGGCCGGGCCTCCGGCCTCGGGACCCCGTGCAGGTGGAGGGCGGCCTCGGCGGTGGTCGCACAGACCGGCGGGCGGACTCCCCGTGTCAGGTCCCTGCCGTGGGGCAGGCGCGGGGATGTCCGTGCCGCTACCACCCACTGGGGAGACATGAACAGCGCCCTTCGCCTCCTGGCCCTCCTGGGGGCCTCGATCCTGCTCACCGCCGCGGCCGGCTGGGCCGTCGACCGACTGCTCCGCCACGCCGACGCACGTCACCCCGAAACGCCCTGGTGGAACCTGCTGCGCCGCTGCCGCCACGCCCTGCAGATCGTCCTGCTCGCCGCACTGTTCAAGGGCGCCTGCCGGCACACGGCGTGGCCGCCGCTGCGGGACAACGCGGCCGTCACGGGCCGGATCCTCTCGCTCGCCCTGATCGGCGCCGGGGCCTGGCTGATCGTGGTCGTGGCCTCCGCCGCCGTCGAGTCGGGGTACGCCCGCTACGCCACCGGCACCCGCGACCCGGCCCGCGTACGCAGGGTCCGTACCCAGGTGACGCTGATCACGAGGGTCGTGACGGTCGTCGTGGCCGTGATCGCGGGCGCCGCGATGCTGCTCACCTTCCCGAGCTTCCGCGCGCTCGGCACGTCCCTCCTCGCCTCCGCCGGGATCATCGGCATCGTGGCGGGCGTGGCGGCCCAGTCCACCCTCGGCAACCTCTTCGCCGGCTTCCAGATCGCCTTCGGCGACATGGTGCGCATAGGCGACACGGTCGTGGTCGCGGGCGAGTGGGGGGTGGTCGAGGACATCACCCTCACCTTCCTCGCCGTACGCACCTGGGACGAACGCCGCATCACCATGCCCGTCTCGTACTTCACCACCAGGCCGTTCGAGAACTGGTCGCGCGGCGGAGTCCAGATGACCGGCACGGTCTTCCTCCACTGCGACCACACCGCGCCCGTGGACCTCCTGCGGGACAAGGTCCTCGAGATCTTGCACGCCTGCCCGCAGTGGGACGGCCGCGGCTGGGACCTCGCCGTCACGGAGACGACGCCCTCCACCATCGTGGTGCGGGCCATCGTCACGGCCAAGGACGCCGACGACCTGTGGACGGTGCGCTGCGCCGTACGCGAGCAGCTGATCGCCTGGCTGGCGGAGAAGCACCCCGGCGCCCTGCCCCGCATCCTCCTGGACCCGGCTCCGACGGCGCACGGCAATACACCTAGGCCGTCCCTTTGACGGAACTCCCCGGCGGGCCGCACCCGTACGGTGCGGCCACGGCCGAGCGGAAGCGTTCCTACCGGTGACGGGCGAGGGTGTGCACGAGGACGATCAGCGCGAAGGCGATGACGAGCAGGTGCACCCAGGACGGGCCGATCGCCGGGGCCAGGGACAGGGAGGTCAACTGATGAGGGGTCATGGGGCGCTCCTGCCCCCGGACGCCGGATCGACGCCCTCCCGCGCGGGACGGCTCGGGACGGCCGGGGCCGGTCGGGAGCCGGCCGGCCGGCCGTGTCCCGGTCCCGTCAGCGCGGCGCGGGCCTGCCGGACACCAGCCGGCCGGCCTCGATCTCGGCCCAGACGGCCTTGCCGTGCTCATGTGACTGCGTGCCCCAGCGGTCGGACAGGCGCTCCACGATGTGCAGACCGTGACCGCCGGGCATGCCGCGCCGCGGGGCCGGGTGGAGCCGGGGCAGGTCCGTCGTGCCGTCGCAGACCTCGATGCGCAGCGTTTCCCCGGCCGTGAGCACGAGCTCCCGGCAGCCGTCCGCGTGCAGGGAGGCGTTGGTCAGCAGCTCGGACACGAGGAGCAGGGCGTCCTCGGCGGTCTCCGTTCCGTCCCAGCCCCAGTCGCGCAGGGCCCGGCGCGTGAAGTCGCGTCCCTTGGCCACCGCGCCCCCGACGCCCGCCAGTGCGAGGCGACGCCGTTGGCCTCCTCCGGGAAGGCCGCCGGGAAGGCCGGCGCTCACTGGATCTCCCGTCTTCGGTCCGATGGTCTCCACCGTGCTCTCGCACCCCCGTGCCGACGCTGCTTGGTTCGCTGCTCCCGGGACTGCACGACGAGGTCGTGGTCGGGGTCCCGGACTGTTCGTATGCCCCCGAGCGGCCCGAGGACACCCGAGCCCGACCCCGAGTGTAGGTGACCTCGGGTGTCAGGGCGTTGCCATGTGGAGCCGCAGCGTGAAGCCGTCGTCCACGGCCCGGACCTCGACGAGATCGCAGAGCTGGTGGATCATCCACAGTCCGCGGCCGCCGTTCGCCGAGGCGAGGGAGGGGCGGCGGCGCCCCGCCAGGGGGTCGGCCAGACGACCTCCGTCACGGACCTCGGCCACGACTCCCGCCCGTGCGCCACTGGTGGTCCACAGGCGCAGCGTGCCCTTCCCGCCCCCGTGGGACAGGGAGTTGGCCGCGGCCTCGCTGACGGCCAGGACCAGGTCGCCGCGCCGCGCCGCGCTCAGAGCGGTCCCGCGGGCCCAGGTGTCGGCGTACTCGCGCACCTCGGCGAGTCCTCCGTGGGCGTACGCGAACCGGGGCGGCTCGCCCTCGGGTTCGGGCAGCGGCAGGTCGCAGTCCGCCGAGACCCGCACGGCGTCGGTGTACGCCGGGCTCGGCAGGTCCTGGCCCCCCTCGATGAGGGTGGGGTGCGTGCGCCGGGCAGCGGCCAGCACGTCGGGCGCCAGCCCCCGCACGTCGTACGGGCACAGGATCGTGGCGGGCCGGCCGGTGAAGGCCGTGTTGATGAGGGCCTCGTGCCGGGTGGCCTCCAGGACCTCGGCGGGGGAGCGGCCGGGCCAGATCGGCTCTCCCACGATCCGGACCGCCCGGCTGACGTGCAGGTCGGCGAAATCCTGCAAACCGGCCAGGATGCGGCCGGGATTGCGCCCCAGTCCGGTCATGTCCGTCCAGGTGACCGCGGCCGCGCTCCCGTCGAGGCTCTCGCGCAGGGCGTCCAGGTGCGGGCCCGGTACGGCGACGAGCACCGGTTCACCGGCCGACAGGGCGCTGCGCACGAAGCCGCCCACCCCGGACACGTACGCGTCGAGGTCCTCGTAGAAGAGGGCGGGGTGGACGAAGGCCCCGGGCCCGGCGGGCGCAGGAACAGTGATCATGCTGCGACCTCCAGCGCGGCGCATTCGTCCGGGAACATCTCCACGACCTTGCGGAGCGAGTACGGCGGGTCGTGGAGCAGCAGGCGCCGCCCCTGCCCGCTGAGGGCGGCCGCCGCCCGTACGAGGGCGGCGACCGCGGCCGTGTCCAGGAAGACCACGGCGGAGAGGTCGAGGTGGACGACGGGGCCGGGCATCGCGGTCACGACGCCGATCGCGGCGGACAGGCACTGCCGGGTGTCGAGGTCGCAGCTGCCGCTCAGGCGCGCGCCGGGACGGTCCTGCCACGGCCGGGCGGTGAGCGGCGCGCACGCGTCCGCTCCCGATGGGGAGTTCATGACCCCTTCCTACACCGCGAGCATGCCGTCGCGCAGCCGTGCCAGCGTGCGGGACAGGATGCGGGAGACCTGCATCTGGGAGACGCCGAGTGCGGCGCCGATCTCCGCCTGGGTCTTCTCCTGCCCGAAGCGCATCCGCAGGATGAGCCGGTCGCGTTCGTCCAGCTGCTCCAACAGGGGGGCGAGGGTGTGGAACTCCTCGAAGAGTTCCATGCCGGGATCGACGGCGCCGTGGCGCTCAGCCGCCGGCCGGGCGGTCCGGCCCGCCGCGGGCGACGCGTCGCCGTCCACGGGGGTGGCGTCGAGGGAACTGCTCGTGTAGCCGTTCGCGGCCACCAGCCCCTCGATGACCTCGTCCTCGGACAACTCCAGGTGGTGGGCGATCTCCTTGACCGTCGGCGCCCTGCCCAGGACATCGCTCAGGGCGTCCTGGGCCTTGGCCAGCTCCGTACGCAGCTCCTGCAGCCGGCGCGGAACGTGCACGGCCCACGTGGTGTCACGGAAATAGCGCTTGATCTCACCCGTGATGTACGGGAGGGCGAGGGTGGAGAACTCGACCTCGCGCTCCGTGTCGTAGCGGTCGATCGCCTTGATCAGGCCGATGGTCCCCACCTGGATGATGTCCTCCATGTCGAGACCGCCGCCGAGCACCCGGGCGCGGAAGCGCCGCGCGGCGAACTGGACCAGGGACAGGTTCATCTCGATGAGCGTGTTGCGCGTGTACTGGTACTCGCGCGTTCCCTCTTCCAAGGTGCGCAGCCTCGCGAAGAAGAGCCGCGAGAGCTCCCGTGCGTCACCGGGCGCCATCTCCCGGGCGTTCTCCACCCGGAACAGGTCCGCGTCCTGCGTGGGCGCTCCCGCGGACTCCAGGTCACCCGCAGGTACTTCAGCGTCTGCTGCACGAATGGGGCCTACAACGGTGGCCGAGCGATACATGGTGGCCGCTCCCTCCCGATTGACTGACGGCTGCCGGGGGCGCTTCTGCCCCGCCTGGGAGGGTCTACACACCTCGATGCCCGATTCTTTTCCGGGACGGCCCTGCCGACGGGCGCCTGCGACGAGCAGAAGGCCGGTGGATAGCGTGGGGGCATGGTGATGACGGGGAAGCAACGGGTCTTGTACCGGCAGGGCAGCGGGTTCTGGCGGATGACGGCGAAGTGGGCCCTGTTCTTCGGTGCCTTGTCCCTGCTGGACGGCGGGCTGCTCCGGTCGTGGGGCCACGCGGTGATCTGGCCGATGGTCGGGATCCTGCTGTGGGCGCCGTTCGGAATCGGCGTCGTCTGGTACCCGAACAAGGACCAGTGGGTCCGACTGACCGCGCGTGAACTGCGGGTGCGGCGCAAGCGGCTGTCCATGGAGAAGGTGAACCTGCTGCACGTGGCGCGCTTGTGGCTGGAGGGGCGGTCGACGGCGGACGCCGAGCCGGTGTCGGCATGGACGCGGTCCGTCCGGGTGCTGTGGGTGCCGCTGCGGGACGGCCGGGCCGTCGGCGTGGAGTTCCGCGACCCGGCCGCATTCGCCAAGGTCTTCGGGGCCTTCGCGGTCGCTGCGTGCGGCGGCCCCGACATCGTCCGCGCGAGGGCCGCGGCGGAGACCTACCCGGATCCGCGCCCCCTGCGGCCCCGCCGCTCCGCCGACGACTCGGGCTCCTGGCTGGACGTCCTGGACGTCTTCAACTGAGAGCCGGAGGCCGCACGGCAGGGGGACCCGGGCCGGGAGGCTGTGGTGCCGGAGCGAGGAGCAGGCATACTCCCTGGGAAGAACGTACGACGGACGATCCGGGGAGGCGGACATGACCGGAGCAGGAGACGGACACGGGCAGAACGTGGTCGGGGACGGCTACCCGGCCGGCGCCGGCTGGGTGGTGGTGGCCCGGGGAGAACTGGACCAGGACACCCTGATTCCCCTGGAGGAGGCCCTCACCGAGGCGGCGGGCCTGCATCCGCTGGTGATCCTGGACGCCGGTTCCATCACCTTCGGGGACTCCTCGTTCCTGAACCTGCTCCTGCGGCTGCACCACCTCACGACCCTGCGCATCGCCGCCCCCGGCGAGCAGTTGCGCCGGCTGTTCGCGGTGACCGGGGCCGATACGGTCCTGTCCCTGCACGAGAGCGTCGAGGCCGCCGCCGGGGCGTGACCCGCTCCTGGTGCCCGGCCGCTCAGCCGGTGTCCGGGCCCTCGGAACGCGAGTGGTGCGGGTCCGGTCCGCCGCCGGGCCGGAAGCACGCGGTGATCGCCTTCCCACCGTGGCACGCGTGGACGTCCAGGGAATCGGCCAGGGCGTTGACGATGCCCAGCCCGCGGCCCGACGTGGCGTCCGCATCGGCAGCGGGCTCCCGGTGGCGGGGCAGCCGTGGATCGGCGTCCGCCACGCTCACGTGCAGGCAGCAGCCGTCCCAGGTCAGCACGAGATGCGCGGTGCCGGCCGCGTGCAGGTGCGCGTTGGTGACGAGTTCGGAGACGCAGATCAGCACGGAGTACACGGGGTCGGCCACCGAACCGCTCCACGGCAGCGACGCCAGGTGGTCCGCCGTCCACTCCCGCGCCGCCCGGACACCCTCCGCGACGGGAAACGACCGGGCCCAGCCCACAGCCTTGACCGCCATCCCCTTCACCCCCGTTTCCTCCGTGGTGTGCGAGTATCACCGGTTCGTCTACCCGGAACCCGCCGGGTCACCCGGGAGTTCGCCAAAGCGCCGTGCCCGTGGGTGAGTTCGGGACGGGAGCGGAGGGCCTCGCGCCCCCTTCCCCTTCCCGCAGGCGGGATGCACTGTCCCCGGTGTGATCGACCGTGCCTTATCGTCCCTTCGGCGGCGCTAGCCTTCACCGGACCGGAGGTGCGGCGAAGGCGGATCCCCACGGAGCCGGGCGCATCGGTGCGCCCCGAAACCGGGGGTCCTTCTTGTCCCGTTCGTCGGAGTGTCGGTTTCGAGTGTGAGGTTGGGGCGGATGGCCGAGCGGGCGGGCACGGGTTCGGCGGGCGAGGAGCCTCCGCTTCCGGGCGAGGGCGAGGGCGGGATCGGCGAGGCGGAGCTGCGCAGGCTGCTGGCCGGGCTGACCGCCGTACGCGACGGGGACTTCCGTACCCGGCTGCCCGATGCGGCGGACGGGCTGCTCGGGGAGATCGCCACCGTCTTCAACGGGATGGTCAACCAGCTGTCCCTGTTCACGTCCGAGGTGACGAGGGTGGCCCGCGAGGTGGGCACCGAGGGGACGCTGGGCGGCCAGGCCGACGTACCGGGAGTCGGCGGCGCCTGGCTGGACCTCACGGATTCGGTCAACTTCATGGCGGGAAACCTCACCGCCCAGGTGCGCTCCATCGCCCAGGTCGCGACCGCCGTGGCCAAGGGCGACCTGTCGCAGAAGATCACCGTCACCGCGCGGGGCGAGATCCTGGAGCTGAAGGAGACCATCAACACGATGGTCGACCAGCTCTCCGGATTCGCCGGCGAGGTGACCCGGGTGGCCCGCGAGGTCGGCACCGAGGGCCGGCTCGGCGGCCAGGCGGACGTGCAGGGCGTCTCCGGTACGTGGAAGGACCTGACGGAGTCGGTCAACGTCATGGCCGACAACCTGACCGCCCAGGTGCGCTCCATCGCCGAGGTCACCACCGCCGTGGCCCAGGGCGATCTGACCCAGAAGATCCGCGTGGACGCGCGCGGGGAGATCCTGGAGCTGAAGGAGACCATCAACACGATGGTCGACCAGCTCTCCGCCTTCGCCGACGAGGTCACCCGCGTGGCCCGCGAGGTCGGCACCGAAGGCAACCTGGGCGGTCAGGCCACGGTCCGGGGCGTCTCCGGCACCTGGAAGGACCTCACCGACAACGTCAACGTCATGGCCTCCAACCTCACCGGCCAGGTGCGCTCCATCGCCCAGGTGGCCACCGCCGTCGCCCGCGGCGACCTCTCGCAGAAGATCATGGTGGAGGCGAAGGGCGAGGTCGCCGCGCTGGCCGGGGTCATCAACACGATGGTCGACACGCTGTCCGCCTTCGCCGACGAAGTGACCCGGGTGGCCCGTGAGGTGGGCACGGAGGGCCGGCTCGGCGGTCAGGCGCAGGTGCCCAATGTGGCGGGCACCTGGAAGGACCTCACCGACAACGTCAACTCCATGGCCAACAACCTCACCGGCCAGGTCCGCAACATCGCCCTCGTCACGACGGCCGTCGCCAACGGCGACCTGTCCAAGAAGATCGACGTGGACGCCCGTGGGGAGATCCTGGAGCTGAAGACCACCATCAACACGATGGTCGACCAGCTCTCCGCCTTCGCCGCCGAGGTCACCCGCGTCGCCCGCGAGGTCGGCAGCGAGGGCCGGCTCGGCGGCCAGGCCGAGGTCGAGGGGGTCTCCGGCACCTGGAAGCGGCTGACGGAGAACGTCAACGAGCTGGCCGGGAACCTGACCCGCCAGGTCCGGGCCATCGCCGAGGTCGCCAGCGCGGTCGCCGAGGGCGACCTGACCCGCTCGATCACCGTCGACGCCTCGGGCGAGGTCGCCGAACTCAAGGACAACATCAACTCCATGGTCGGCTCGCTCCGCGAGAGCACCCGCGCCAACCAGGAGCAGGACTGGCTCAAGTCCAACCTGGCCCGCATCTCCGGCCTGATGCAGGGCCACCGGGACCTGGCCGCCGTCGCCGAACTCGTCATGGACGAACTGACGCCGCTGGTCGCCGCCCAGTACGGAGCCTTCTACCTCGCCGAGGACCGCCCCGGCGGCACCGTCCTCACCCTCGTCGGCTCCTACGGGCGCTCCGCCGCCGCGGAGGAGGGCGCCGCCTTCGCCCTCGGGGAGTCCCTCGTCGGACAGGCGGCCCGCAGCCGCCGGATCATCGCCACCGACCAGGTCCCCGCCGGCTACGTGATCTCCTCCGGGCTCGGCCACACCACCCCGGGCAGCCTGATCATCCTGCCCATCGTGGTCGACGACCAGATCCTCGGCGTGATCGAACTGGCCTCCTTCTCCGCCTTCAACCCCGTCCACCGAGACTTCCTGGCCCAGCTGATGGAGGCGATCGGCGCCAACGTCAACACCATCGTGGCCAACGCCCGCACCGACGAGCTCCTCGGCGAGTCCCAGCGGCTGACCGGCGAGCTCCAGGCCCGCTCGGAGGAACTCCAGGTCCAGCAGGAGGAACTCCAGCGCTCCAACGCGGAGCTGGAGGAGAAGGCGGCCCTGCTCGCCAGCCAGAACAGCGACATCGAGGCCAAGAACCTGGAGATCGAGCAGGCCCGGCAGGAGCTGGAGACCCGCGCGCAGCAGCTGTCGCTGGCCTCCACCTACAAGTCCGAGTTCCTGGCCAACATGAGCCACGAGCTGCGCACACCGCTCAACAGCCTGCTGATCCTTGCCCAGTTGCTCGCCCAGAACCCCGCGCGCAACCTCACCCCCAAGCAGGTCGAGTACGCCGGCATCATCCACTCCGCCGGCTCGGACCTCCTCCAGCTGATCAACGACATCCTCGACCTGTCGAAGGTCGAGGCCGGCAAGATGGACATCAACCCCGAGCGGGTGCACCTGCCCCAGCTCCTGGAGTACGTCGACGCCACCTTCCGGCCGATGACCACGCAGAAGAGCCTCGACTTCACCGTCACCACGGCCCCGGGCGCCCCCGACGACCTGCTCACCGACGACTCCCGGCTGCGCCAGATCCTGCGCAACCTCCTGTCGAACGCCGTGAAGTTCACCGAGCGCGGCGGCGTCGAACTCCGCATCGAACCGGCCGCGGCCCCCGAGATCCCCTCCGGACTCTCCCGGCGCGGTCCGATACTGGCCTTCCGGGTGCGCGACACGGGCATCGGCATCCCCGAACAGCAGCTGGAGTCGGTCTTCGGGGCCTTCCAGCAGGCCGACGGCACCACCAGCCGCAAGTACGGCGGCACCGGTCTCGGGCTCTCCATCAGCCGCGAGATCGCCCAGCTCCTCGGCGGCGCCGTCACCGCGGAGAGCACCCCCGGCCAGGGCAGCACCTTCACCCTCTACCTGCCGGTCAGCCGCGCGGACTACGAGGACGCCTCCTCCTCCGATGCTCCCGCGGCGCTCCCGCCGGGGGCCTCGTACCGAGCGGCGAAGGCGCAGGGCGGCCGTCCGGGCGAGCCCGTCCTCCCGGAACAGCGGCGGTCCCGCCGCCTGCTGGTGATCGAGGAGCGGACGCACGGCCTGCTCTCCCTCGTCGCCGAGAGCGCCGACCGGGACTTCGCCCCCGGCCACCGGGGGGCGGGGGAGCGGGGCGGCATCCACGTGGTCCACGCCACCGGCTCCCGCGAGGCGGCCGCCGCCCTGGCGGCGCACTCCTTCCACTGCGTCGTCCTGGAACTGGACCTGCCCGACGGCGAGGCGCTCCGCTTCCTCGACGCCCTCGACGGAGACCCGGCCCTCGCCTCGCTCCCCGTCCTCGCCCACAACAACCCCCGGGTACGGGCCGGCCAGGAGGAGGCCCTGCGCGGGCGGTCCGCATCGCACCGCGTGGAACTGCTCTCCAGCCTGGACGAGCTGCGCGAACGCATCGCGCTCCACCTCTCCGCCGAACAGCCGGGAGACGTCCTGCCCCTGGTGCACGGGGACGCGCGCCGCCGGACCTCCGATCACGTGCTCGAAGGCGACCTGGCCGGACGCACCGTCCTCGTCGTCGACGACGACGCCCGCAACCTCTTCGCCCTCAGCGGGGTCCTGGAGCTGCACGGCATGCGGGTGCTCCATGCCGAGGACGGCCGCAAGGGTATCGACGCCCTCGTCCGCAACCCCGGGGTCGACATCGTCCTGATGGACGTGATGATGCCCGAACTGGACGGCTACGCCGCCACCGCCGAGATCCGGCGGATGCCGCAGTACGCGGGCCTGCCCATCATCGCGGTCACGGCCAAGGCGATGCCCGGGGACCGGGAGAAGAGCCTCGCCGCGGGCGCCAGCGACTACGTGACCAAGCCGGTGGACGCCGACGACCTCATCGCCCGCATCCGCCGCCGGCTCACCCGGTGACCGGGGACACGCGCCGGCACGACGATGCCCGCCGGTCGGCAACACCGGACGCCGACCGGGCGGCGGGCCTCGTCCCGCAGCAGGCTCCGACGCCCCTCGGACGCCTCGTCGCCACCGTGGAACGGCTGCGCCGCGAAGTGCTGGAGGCACAGGCGGCCGCCGACGGGCGGGCCCTGGTCGAACTGGCGAAGGGCATCCTGATCGGGCAGCTGAAATGCACCCCGGCCGCAGCCGCCCGCCAGCTCGACGTCCTGTGCCGCGAGAGCGGCATGTCCCCCCTCGAACTCGCCGCGGACATCGTCAACCAGGCCTCCCGCGACCACGTCAGCGAGATCGCCGCCGAGTTCGTCGAACGCACGGGGGCGGGCACAGGCGCTGGCGCGGGTACGGGCCCGGGCGCCGGCGGGGCCGACCCGGCCGACCGGCACTCCACGGTGGCGGTGCGCCTGCGCACCGCCGAGAGCGGGGTGCTCGCCGTCGCCGCCGACACCCAGACGGTCGCCGAGTCCCTCCTGACGAACGCCCTGGGGCCCCTGGGAGCCGTGGCGGTGGCCGTGTGGGCCGCGGAACCCGACGGTTCGCTGGCCCTCGCCGGCCACGCCGGATTCCCGCCCAGGGAAGCCGCCCGCTGGCGCCACGTGCCCCCGGGCGTCTCCACCGTCGCCCGCCGCGCGCTGGAGGAACGCCGGCTGGTCACCCTCACCGACCTCGACCGGGAAGGGCTCCCCTCCATCGGCCGTGCCGAGTGGCCCGACGGCGGGCGGATGGCGGTGCCCACGGGGACGGGCGGACGCATCCAGGGCGTCCTGGAGATCTGCTGGCCGCTGCCCCTGGAGCCGCAGGCACCCCAGATCGAGCGTCAGGTCGAGGCCCTCGCCGAGCTGTGCGCCCGCACCATGGAGGCCTCGCCCCCGTGCGACCCCGCGGCGGCCGACGCGGTCCTCCCGGACGTCGCCGAGCTCATCGACCTCGCCGAGGGGCTCCAGGACCCGGCCGTGGTCCTCACCCCGGTCCTCGACTCCGACGGCCGGCTCGCCGACTTCCGGATCCGGCACACCGGCAGCCGCTTCGTCGACCCGGTGGGACGGCCGCGCGGCGACGTCAACGGCGCCCTGCTGCTGGAGGCCTACCCGCTGGCCGCCGGGGAGAGCGGGCTGTTCGACATCATCGAGCGCGTGCACGCGACGGGCGAGCCCTTCCGCGCCGAACGCATGAGCCTGACCGCGCTCGTCGACCAGATCCCGCTCACCTCGGTCGCGAACATCAGCGTCAGCCGCCACGGCTCCGCCGTCCTGCTGATCTGGCGGATCCAGGACGAGACGGCCCGCCTGGCCAACCTCCTCCAGCACGCCCAGCGCCTGGGCCGCATCGGAGGCTTCGAAGAGAACCTCGTCACCGGCGAGACCACCTGGAACGCCCAGCTCTACGCGCTCCACGGACTCCCGCCCACCGCGCCCCCGGTCCGGCTGCGCGAACTCCCCGGATACGCGCACCCCGACGACTCCGCGGCCCTCGGCCGCTTCCTGCGCGCGGTCCTGCGCCACCGCCGCCCCGCCTCGGTCAACCTGCGCCTGCGCAGATCCGACGGCATCACCCGCCACATCCGGGTCGTCGCCGAGCCGGTCCTCGACGCGGACCAGCGGCTGCACGCCGTGCGCGGCGCCTACCAGGACATCTCCGCCCAGCACTGGACCGAGGTGGCTCTGGCCGCGACCAGGGACCAACTCGCCCACACCGAGGCCGAGTCCGCCGAACGCAACCGGCTGGCCCTCCAGCTCCAGCACGCCATCATGCCCCCCACGCCGCAGGCCATCGAGGCGCCGGGCCTGCGGGTGGCCGTCCGCTACCGGCCCGCGGAGATCGAGGCGCTCGTCGGCGGAGACTGGTACGACACCGTGGTGCTGCCCTCCGGGCTGATCATGCTGTCGGTGGGCGACGTCGCCGGGCACGGCATCGAGGCGGCCACCGGCATGGTCGTCCTGCGCAACGCCCTGCGCGGCCTCGCCGTCACCGGGGCGGGCCCCGCCCAGCTGCTGTCCTGGCTCAACACGGTGACGCACCACCTGGCCAAGCACGTGACGGCCACGGCCGTCTGCGGCCTCTTCGACCCGCGCACGAGGGTGATGCGCTGGGCCCGCGCGGGCCACCTGCCGCCCGTACTCGTCCGAGGCGGGGAGGCGGAGGCGTTCCCGCTCATCGAGGGGCTGCTCCTCGGAGCCCTGCCCGACGTCGCCTACGTCGAGCGGGAGGTGCAGCTCGAACCGGACGACACGCTGCTGATGTACACGGACGGGCTGGTGGAGCGCCGGGACTCCTCGGTGCAGGAGTCGCTCGGGCACCTCGTGCGCGTGGCGGCCTCCGCCGCCGGGGACCTGGACGGCCAGCTGGACCGCCTCCTCGCCGAGAGCCGTTCCGACACGGACGACGACACGTGCGTCATCGGCATCCGCGTCGGCTGACGGCCCGGCCGGTCCTCTACCGGGCGGCGATCCGAACGGAGTCGACGGTCACCTGCTGCCGGGGCGCTCCGTCGCTCCCGCCGTCCCTGGTCCCCTTCTTCGCGATCTCGACCAGCATCCGGGCGTTCCGGGTGATCTTGCCGAACGGGGTGTAGTGCGGGGGCAGCCGGGTGTCCCGGTACACGAGGAAGAACTGGCTGCCGTTGGTTCCCGGCCCCGCGTTCGCCATGGCGACGGTGCCGGCCGGATAGACGGCTCCCGTCAGGTTCTCGTCCCCGAACCGGTAGCCGGGCCCGCCGGAGCCGGTACCGGTCGGGTCCCCGCACTGCAGGACGAAGATGCCTGCGGTGGTGAGCCGGTGGCACGTGGTCCCGTCGAAGTACTTCCGGCCGGCCAGGTACGCGAAGGAGTTCGTGGTGCACGGCGCCTTCGCCGTGTCGGCTTCGAAGACCACGGCCCCGTGGTTGGTGTGGAGCGTGGCCGCGTACGGGCGCAGACGGCTGACGTCTCCGGGCGGGGTCCCCACGCTCCTGGCCGCCTTCCCGTCCGGCGTGTACGCACAGCCGGCAGCGGCCGAAGCCGGCCCGGTGGGCCCGGTGACCAGACCGGCGGTGAGTGCGGCGCCGACGGCCACACGGAGAACGTTCGAGAGCATGGGGGTTCCAATCCAAGAGCAGGGACCGGCCCTTGATACCGGTGTCCCGCTCCGTCCCGGGGAGAAACGCCGTACGGGTCCTTCGATCAGCGGATCCGGGCAGCTCGCCTCCACGGGTCGGCCATCGACAGAGGAGCTGCACGTGAACCATCGGCCCGAGCCCTTCGAGATCCTCCCCGGCGCCGCCACGTCGCCGGTGATCCTGCACGTGCCGCACTCCTCGCGGGTCATACCGGCGTCCGTCCGCCGGGGAATCCGCCTGTCCGACCGTGCGCTCGACCGGGAGCTCGACCACATCACCGACTCCCACACCGCCGAGATCGCCGCGGCGGCCGCGGCCGCCTCCGCCGTCACGCCGTGGCGGTTCGTCAACGGGCTGTCCCGGCTGGTCGTCGACCCGGAGCGGTTCCCCGACGAGCGCGAGGAGATGCTCGCCGTGGGCATGGGCGCGGTGTACACGCACTCCACGAACCGGGAGCGCCTGCGCCCCGAGGGGTTCGACAGCCGCCTCTTGCTCGACCGCTACTTCCACCCGTACGCGGAGGCGATGACGCGGGCCGTGGAGGACCGGCTGCAGGCCGCCGGGCGAGCGGTGATCATCGACGTGCACTCGTACCCGACGGATCCCCTCCCGTACGAACTCCACGGTGAGGGCAGCCGGCCGCCGATCTGCCTGGGCACGGACCCCTTCCACACCCCGCCCGCCCTCCTGGCCGCCGCCGAGAAGGCGTTCGAGGGCTTCGGCGGCACCGGGCTCGACAGTCCCTTCGCCGGCACGTACGTGCCGCTGAAGTACTACGGCAAGGACGACCGGGTCGGCGCGCTGATGGTCGAGATCCGCCGGGACGCGTACATGTCGGAGCCCGGCGGCCCCGCCGGCCCCGGCCTCGCCGTGCTGGCGGCGGCCCTGACGGAACTCGTGGACGCGCCGACGACCTGATCCGGTCCGGGCGGTGGATCGCGGGGTCCCGAGGCGTGTCGGTCCCGGTCCGGGCCGCTGCCGTCCGGCACGGTGGGCGCGGCCGGTGGCCGTCCGCCACGACGGCCCCAGAACCGTGCGAAGGGGTGCGCATGACGGAGAACGGCAACTCCCGGACCAGCCGCCGCACCCTCCTGCTGGCCGCCGGATCGGCCGGCGCCGCCGCACTGGCGGCGGCCTGCTCGGGTCCGGCGACCACCCGGGGGGCGGCAGGCCGGCCCGAGGGCCCCGCGTCCCCGGCCTCGAACGCGACCCCGACGGCGCCCGCGGCCGCAACGGGATCGTCCAGCCCGGCGTGCGTGCTGACCACGGAAGCCGGCGAGGGCCCGTACTACCTCGACCTGGACCGGGTGCGGTCCGACATCACGGAAGGCCGCGCCGGCGTGCCGTTCCGCCTGGACCTGACCGTGCTCCGGGCATCGGCCGGCTGCCGCCCGGTCCCCGGCGCCGCGGTCGACGTCTGGCACGCGGACAGCTCGGGCACCTACTCCACCGGCAAGGACACCTTCCTGCGGGGCACCCAGCTCACGGACGCCGCCGGGCGGTGCACCTTCCGCACCATCGTGCCGGGCTGGTACCGGGGCTTGGCGCCCCACATCCACTTCAAGGTGCGCCCCGACCGGGACACCGAGACGACCTCGCAGTTCTTCTTCCCCGAGGAACTCCTGCTGCGCGTGTACGCGCTCCAGCCCTACGCCCGCCGCAAGGCCCCGGCCCACCCCAACACCCGGGACGGCCGCTACCGGGACTCGGGCGCCGCGATGACCCTGAACCCGTCACCGGACGCGGCCGGCTACCGGGCGGCGTTCACCGTCGGCATCAGCTGACGTCCGCGGACGGTTCGTACCAGAGGCTCGTCATCGGGGAGTGCGCGGTCCAGCCCAGCGCGGAGTAGAGCGCCCGGCCGTCGGGCGTTCCGACCAGGAGGCCGGTGCGCGCCCCGGCCTCGTACGCGGTGTTCTGGAGCGTGCGCATCACCAGGCCGCCGAGGCCCTTGCGCCGGTGCTCGGCGGCGGTCTCGACCTGGTCGACCACGACGTGGGAGCCGACGTGGGCGATCTGTCCCCGGGCGGCGAAGTGCCCCTCGCGCGTACGGACCAGCACCCGGCTGACACCACCCCGGGTCCAGCGGGTGAGCGCGTAACCGGCCGGCACCTCGGGGTGCTCCGGTACGAGGTGACAGGTCATCAAGAAGCCCGGGATGTCGCTCCGCCACCCCGGACCGACCCAGGGCAGGACCGCCTGCTCCTCGGCGAACAGCTTCAGCCAGGTCCCGGGCGCGCTCGTCGCGGCGGCGATCTTGCGCACATCGGCTTCGGAGGGTTCCGGCAGCACGTGGCGGGCGACGTGCTTGGGCTGCCCGACGTCGATCGTCCACCCCCACGGCTCGTCGATCGGGTCCGAGCTGCCGCGGGAGACCACCCAGCCGCTGATCCACATCCGCACGAGCTCACTGATCCCGCTGTCCGGCATCGCTGCCATCCCCCTCGGTAGGTAATAAGTGATAACCCCAAAGGGACCTTACGTAACGAGGGTGAGTCTTGGCCATAGACGGGGTGATACCCGCTTGCGCAAGATCGCCACGCGGGGCAACGTGGCCTGACACCGCACGAAGGCAGGAAACAGGAAAGATGACCGCGCAGGCTCACCCCGCAGACCACGAACTAGTCCAGGCCGCGGCCGACGTCGCGCGCACCCGATGCCGCGGCGACAACCACACCATGGCGGCCGCGGCCCGGGCCCGCGACGGCCGGATCATCACCGCGGTGAACGCCTATCACTTCACCGGAGGTCCCTGCGCCGAGCTGGTCCTCATCGGCGCGGCAGCGGCGCAGGGCGCCTACGAGCTGGACACGATCGTCGCCGTGGGCGACCGCGACCGGGGGGTCGTCCCCCCGTGCGGCCGGTGCCGGCAAGTCCTCCTCGACTACTTCCCCGCCCTGAAGGTCATCGTCGGCCAGGGCGACCGCGTCCGAACCGTCCTCATCGCCGACTTGCTGCCCGAAAGCTACGTATGGGCCGACCACCAGCTCGACGCCGGGTAGGTGCTCCCGGTCGGCTACTGCGTGAGGAACGCGCGGAGCACGGCGACCGTCTCCTCCGGCAGCGCGAGCGCGGCCCCACCATGGCCTTCCTCCGGTGCGACCGCGGCAGCCTGCCGGCGGACCACCACACCCTCGCCCTGCACCTGGGCCCCGACACCGGCTACGTCCACTCCGCCTACCAGGTCGCGGACTTGGACGCCCTCGCGGCCGGCGGCACCTACCTCGCCCAGCGCGGCTACCGCCGCTCCTGGGGCATCGGCCGTCACATCCAGGGCAGCCAGATCTTCGACTACTGGCGCGATCCCGACCGCTTCCTCGTCGAGCACTTCACCGACGGCGACCTCTTCGACCACACCCTCGAACCCGGCTGGGCCGCCATGTCCGCCTCGGGACTGGCCCAGTGGGGACCGCCCGCCACCCGGGACTTCCTCGGAGCCACCCCCTCACCCGCCCTGCTGCGCACCGTGCTCACCGCCCTGCGCCAGGACAACGAGCTCGACCCGGCCCGACTGACCGCCCTGATGAAAGCCATGAACTCATGACCCGCCTCCCCGGCGAACGCCGGGCGGCAGGCCCGGTCGCCGTCATCGGAGCGGGCCCCGTAGGGCTGGTGGCAGCCCTCCTGCTGGCGGGATACGGCGTGCCCTGCGAGGTGTTCGAGCGACACGGGGCCCCCTACCCCCTGCCCCGCGCCGTCCACATGGACGACGAGGTCGTGCGGATCCTCCAGGCCGTCGGAGCGGCCGAGCCCTTCGCCGCCCGCAGCCGCCCGGCCCTCGGCATGCAGCTCGTGGACTCCCGGCACCGCGTCCTGGCCCGGTTCCTGCGCGATGCCCCCACGGGAGCGCACGGATACCCCCAGGCCAACATGTTCGACCAGCCCGAACTCGAAGAAGCCCTCCGCGACCTGCTCGAAGAGCACCCCTCGATACGCCTGCACGGGAACACAGAGGTCCTCGGCCTGACCCTGCCGCCCTCCGGTACCGGCGGTCCCGCAGCCCTGCGCGTCAAAGACCTCGCCACCGGGGCCGAACGCACCCTGCACGCCGCCGCAGTCCTCGGATGCGACGGCGCCACGAGCCTGACCCGCCGGGCCATCGGCTCCCGGTCGCAGGTCCTCGGCACGCCTCAGCACTGGTTCGTGGTCGACGTCCGGTGTCCCGTCCCGCTCCCCGCCTGGGACGGCGTACACCAGGTGTGCGACCCCGCGCGCCCCGCCTCCTACATGCGCATCGGCGAGGACCGCTACCGCTGGGAGTTCCGCCTCGCCGACCAGGAAGCCGAAGCGGCCATCGCGGACCGTGCCCGCACCCTGCGGCTCCTCGCGCCGTGGACCGGGCCGATCCCCGAGCGCCATCTCGATGTGGTCCGCACGGCCCGCTACACCTTCCGCGCGCAGGTCGCCGACCGCTGGCGCCACGACCGCGTCTTCCTCCTCGGCGACGCCGCCCACCTCACTCCGCCCTTCATCGGCCAAGGCCTCGGTGCGGGCCTGCGCGACGCCCACAACCTGGCCTGGAAACTCGCACGGGTGCTCAACGGGCACAGCCCCGAATCCCTCCTCGACACCTACGAGAGCGAACGCCGCCCGCACGCGGTGCACCTGGTCCGCACCGCGGTCCTCATCGGCGGGGCCATGACCAGCGCTCACCCCGCCGCCCGGATCGCACGCCGCGCAGGTCTCGCGATCGGCCGCCGTGCCCGGCTGCCGGCCCGCGCCGTGCCGGCCACCCTCAGCCCCGCCCTGCGCGGAGGAACGCTCGTCGGGCGAACCCCCGTCCCCACGCGGAGCCCGCGCCCGGGCGACCTCGCGCCCCAGCCCCCGATCCGTACACCCGACGGACGGCCCGCACGCCTCGACGACCTCCTCGGCGACGGTTTCGCGCTCCTCGCCTGCCGCCCCCTCACCCCCGGCGAGGACCGTCTCGCACGTGCCGTGCCCGCCCGGATCCTCACCGTGCTCCCGCCCGGCGCCGCATGTCCGGGCACCGAGAACACCTCGTACGCGATCGACACCACGGGCGCGCTCGACAACTGGCTCCGCGGAGGCGCGGTCCTGCTCCGCCCGGACCGGGTGGTGCTCGCCGCCCAGTACGGAGAGGGGGAGTCGCTCGTAGAGTCGGCGCACGCGTGGGCCCGGGTACTGGCACCGCCCGGCCCCACCGCGTAGGAACGCAAAGTGTTCGTCCGATAGCGGTGCGTGAGAATCCAGGTGTACGGGGGCTCCTGGCGGGCAGATAACCCGCATGCTCTCGGACATGATCGAACGTCTCAGGCTCCTGCCCCGCCCACGCCGAACTCCCGTCTTCACCGCCGACTTCACCTCGCCCACCCAGTGGATCGCCGGCCGCTCCTGGGCCTATCCCGACGGCGGCCCCGTCAACCCGGGCGACAACAAGCTCGACCACCTCACCGACGACCCCGCCTACAGCCGCGGCGGGGTCTTCCGGGCGACACCGCGCTCCGACGGCGACTGGGACTGCGGGCTGCTCACCACCGAGGGCAGTGACGAGGGCTTCCAAGTGCGCACCGGAGACGTGCTGGAGGCCCGGGTGAAGCTGCCGGTACAGCTCGGCGCCTGGCCCGCCATCTGGACCTGGCGCGACGGCGGCCAGGAGATCGACGTCTTCGAGTACCACCCCGACAACCCTGACCTCCTCGAACTCTCCAACCACGTCCGGGAGGCCCACCGCTACCACCGCGACCCGGCGGTCCGGCCCGGAGCGTGGATCGACGTGAAGGTCGAGTTCGGGAAGGGCTCGGTCGTCTGGTGGGTCAACGGCGACCGGGTCTTCAGCGACGGCAGGGGAGTGGGCCGTCGCTGGTCCGCCTACCTCATCGTCAACCTCTCGGTCTGCGCGGGCCGGTACCACCCGGCGCCGGAGTCCGGGGTCACGGAGCTGTCCTACGAGGTCGCGCAATTGCGGGTGTACCGGACGCTCCGGGGGGTGCTCTAGAGCGGCGACGCAGCGGCGGCGGCCGGATCCGAGGGGCAGGCGGTGGCCGGGACACGCCCTGGACGCCGAATCCGGGGTGCGTTAGCTTCCGGCGCCATGAGACTTCTGGGAGTTGGCATGTGCGCGGCGGCTCTGCTGCTGGGGGTGGTGGCCGCCCCGGCGCAGGCCGCAGACGGGTCACGGGACCTCCGCAGTGCGCGCTGGGCGCTGAAGGAGACCGGCAAGGACGCCCGCTTCCGGGGACTGGCGGCCGTGAGCCGGTCCACGGCCTGGGTGGCCGGCTCGAAGGGGACCGTCCTGCGCACCTCGGACGGCGGTCGAAGCTGGCGCGACGTCTCACCGCCCGCGGCCGTCGCGGAAGGGCTGGAGCTGCGGGACATCGAGGCCTTCGACGGGCGGCGCGCCGTGGCCCTGTCCATCGGCGAGGGCGAGGCCTCCCGGGTGCTGCGCACCGAGGACGGCGGCGCCACGTGGACGGAGACCTTCCGGAACCCCGACCCGCGGGCCTTCTACGACTGCCTCACCTTCTTCGACTCCCGCCACGGGCTCGCGATGAGCGACCCGGTCGACGGCAAGTTCCGCATCCTGTCCACGGACGACGGCGGCCGCAGCTGGCGGGTGCTGCCGAATGCGGGGATGCCGGACGCGCTGCCGGGTGAGGCGGGCTTCGCGGCGAGCGGCCAGTGCCTGGTGTCCGCCGGGCCGCGCGACGTCTGGCTGGCCACCGGCGGGGGCCCGGTCGCGCGGGTGCTGCACTCCGCGGACCGCGGCCTCACCTGGCAGGCCGCCGAGTCCACCCTTCCCGCGGGCGACCCGGCGCGCGGCGTCTTCGCCCTCGCCTTCAGGGACCGTACGAGGGGCCTGGCGGTCGGCGGCGACTACCGCACCGGGCAGGCCTCCCCGCAGGCCGCCGCCGTGTCCTCGGACGCGGGCCGGAGCTGGCGCCCGGCGTCGACCCCGCCGCCGGCCTACCGTTCGGGCGCGGCCTGGTTCCCGTACGGGACCGGCGCGGCCCTCGCGGTGGGCCCGACGGGCACGGACGTGACGGGGGACGGCGGCCGCACCTGGCGGGCGCTCGACCCGGGTTCCTTCGACACGGTCGCCTGCACGGCGGACGGCGCCTGCTGGGCATCGGGGGAGAAGGGGCGGGTCGGGCGCCTGGAAGGGGCGCGCCGGGGCTGATCGGCCTCACCTGCCGCCGTGCGCCGCCCGCAGGCGTGCCAGATAGGCCTCGGGTTCGGGGCCGTGTGCCTGGTCCTGGGCTCCCCGCCGGACGTGCTCCAGGTCTCCGCCGGAGCCGATGCGCAGCATGGTGGTGGCCGCGTGGGGAGTGCCGGGGCGGCGCAGGGCCTCGGCGTCGACGACCGGGATGCCGGGCCCGAACATCGCCGTGGCCCGGGCCGCGGTGTCCGCCGGGGGCTGCCCGGTCCGGTTGGCGCTGCTGACGTAGAGCTGCGGAAAGCCCGTCAGCAGGGCGGACAGCGGCCCCCACTGTGCGCCGAACAGCAGGAGGTGGCCGTCGCGGAGGGCGGGTCCGGTCCAGGGCGACGGCCGCGCGTCTGCGCGTACGGGCACCAGGAGCGTGACCCGTTCCTCGCGCAGCAGGGCGAACGCGGTGCGGAGCGCGGCCGGTGTCAGGGACAGTTCCGTGGCGAGGGCGCGCCAGACGGCGTCGTCGTGGACCCAGAGGGCGACTTCCTGGCCGGTAGGGCGGCCCTTCGCGTCGTTGACGGCCCCGGGGGCGGTGGCGGCGACGACGTAGGTGAGCGGGCTGGGGTTGGGCAGGATGACGGCCCTTCCGGCCCGCAAGGCTTCGGCGGCGGCGCCGGTGTCCGGAAGGCGGGTGTCCGACATGGGGTGAGTCCGATCAGGGTGCGGGCGTTGGCGTGGGCGTGGTGGTGGTGAGGGCATCGAGGTACGCGGCGAAGTCCGCGTCGGGGACCTGGGCCTGGTTCAGGCGGTAGGCGCGGTCCTTGACCCAGGCCAGGGCCTCGCCGGTCTGGTCCGGATCCAGGTGGTGGCCCAGGCGCTCGGCGACCGCGCGCAGCACGCGCCGGCTGGCGAGGTGGGTCAGCACCACGGTCGGTGCGAGGCCCAAATGGTGCTCGGGGTCGTAGGGCTGGAAGGTGCGCGGGTGGGTGAAGGGGGTTCCGGTGGAGATCGTGGCGACCCCGCTGCCCACGATCGGAGTGGTGACGGTGAGCGGTACCCCGGTCTCCGCGGACACCATCCGGGCGATGCCCGGCAGCCGCGTCAGGTCCGGTTGCGTCCACCACGGCTCGCAGTCGGGCCCCAGGACGTGCGCGGCCTTGGCCCGGTCGTGCGCGAGGAGGAAGAGCAGCTGCTCGGTGGCGACCATGCCGCTGCGCTCGGCCATGCCCAGCCAGGAACAGGCCGCGACCCGCGCACCGCTCTCGAGGGCGGCCAGGGTGTTGGCGAGGCCGAGGCCGAGGTCGTTGTGGAGGTGCGAGACCAGGACCGTGTCCCGACCGGCGCCGTCGGCGACCCGCCGGAAGAGGTCCCGGGTCTGGCCGGGCAGCAGGTCGCCGACCGTGTCGGCCACCACGATCGTGGCCGCCCCCTGCGCCGTCATCCGGCCCGCGTACTCGGCCACCAAGGCGTGGTCCGCGCGGGGCGCGTCCACCAGGCACACGTCCACCGCCGTACCGTCGGCGCGGTCCACGGCCTCCTTGACCACGTCCAGGCCCCGGTCCAGGGCCGTGCGGGCGTCACTGTGCACCAGGGCGCGGGCCGTGGCCTCCGAGGCGGCCACGATCACCATGATCCGCCCGTGCGCCGCACCGCGTACCGCGCTCAGCGCGAGCCGTACGTCCTCCACCATGCCCCGGCAGATCGCGGACTCACCGACTCCTGTGCTTCCAGCGCTACTTGCCGGGTCGCCTCGTACTCCTGACCGCACACGGAGGGGAACCCCGCGGCGAAGACCATGTGCCGGGGGCCGTCGGCCCCGAACACCGCCCCCTGCTCGCGGGCGAGCCGCACGCGGAAGCCGGCGCTCATCAAGGTCTTCGCCTGTGCGCCGTCCCGTGCGGACTCCTCGAAGAACACGACCCGTCCGGCCCGTGCCGACTCCCGCACCACGTCCACGCCCACGTCCGTCTCTGACAACGGTCAAGCTCCCTTTCAAGCGCGGCATTTGAGCGCCCGCGCGCGCCGTGGAGATCCACTGGGAGGGATCGCACGGGTCCGGGCATCCCCGGATGTGTCATACACGGATGTTCGAGTCCGTGATCGAAAGGGAGATGCGTCCGACCTCCGGGTGCCGGCAGGCTGCGCCGGTGAACCGTGAACAGATCTCCGGGATCGCCCATGTCGATCACCCGATAAAGTCCCCGCGCGGCGACGAACGCGTGCTCGATGGGGTCACTGGCCTCATGGGCCCTGGACCACCCCGCCGATCCGGACAGCGGGCACGTGCCGGCGACGGCCACCGCCCGCCGCACCGAATGGCTGCGCACCTACCGGGACACCTGGGGCTTCGTTTCCCTGGTACTGCGTCAGACGTCAATCTGAAGGCGCGCGTTCGGCGGCGTCACACGTAGCCGACCGTGACCTCCTGGAAGCCCAGGGAGCGGAGCAGGCCCTCCAGCATCGTCGTGGTGTTCTTCTCGGTGCGCTCCACGAGCCCGCTGTCGCGCGCCGCTTCCGTGATGTGCTGAACGGCCAGGCGCTGTACGGCCTGTTCACCGGCCGGATTGTCGGTGAACAGGTCGCCCAGCCGGTCCAGCAGGCCCCGCTGCTTGGACACGGCGTAGGAACGGTCCAGATCCAGCGCCGCCGTGCCGAGGACGGCGTGGGGCAGGCGGAGCGAGACCTTGGTGCGCTCCTCGTTCACGGTGACGGCCTGCTCGCCTAGCCCGCCCAGGTCCACGTAACCGCTCACGGAGCCCGCTCCGACGTAGAGGGTCCGCGTTCCCCGGACGGAGTCCGGCAGGAAGGCCGCGTCCTTCTCCAGATCCACCACGACCTGGAAGTTGCCGGCGGCTCCCTCGTAACGGTGCATGTCCTGGATGGACTTGAGCAGGACCGGCCCCGAGCGGTCCACGGTGTCCTCGCGGAACAGGTCGCCGAAGCCGGGCAGAAGACTGAAACGGCCAACCAGGACCAGGACCACCGCGAGCACTGCCAGCCCACCGACGGCCCGTCCCCACCACGGCAGCCGCCGCGGCTCTCTTCGCGGTGCGGGTTCGCGCTCCGCGTCGTGCGATGAGTTGTCCATGTCCTGCGGATGCCCAACGCGCGCGGCCCCACTCCCCGGAGCCGGCAGCGGCCTGCGTCTACGATCAGGGGATGGATCGTTGCGAGGGGACGGCGCGGCTGGAGTGGTGGGCCAACGCGTCCACCTGCCTGGTGCGCGTCTCCGTCGAAGTGACGGCCACCAGCGCCGACGCGGGTGCGTGGGAGGCCGTGATCTCGCCGCCTCTCGATCTCGCAGCCCGCGAGATCCTCGAGCAACTCATCGATGCGGACCCGTGCTTCACCCTTCGGTTCGACGGGTTCGAGGGGGCCGACGCCTCGGTCGTCCTCGTACAGGCAGAGGGCTTCGACGGCCTCGGCCTCGACCACCTCCGGCTGGTCCTGATCCCCGGGCTGTGACGGGTCCATCGACAGGGCGGACAGGGCTACCAGGTGCCGCCCGGTGCGGCCTCGGCGTGGGCGGAGCGGCCGGGGGCGAAGGACATCCGGTTCCAGGTGTGGCGGCGGCCGCGGATGGCCACCGAGTAGGCGTACATGACCTCGGGGTCGCACATGCCGGGGAGGTAGGAGTCGCCGAAGTGGTGGGCGTCGAAGCCGGCTTCCTTGGCGTTGAGGGCGAGCTGCGGCACCACGTTCGCGTGCGAGCCCTCCTGGCTGGTGCCGATGGCACCCATGACGATCGCGCCCGCGTCCTGGACCGCGGCGACGGCCGTCGCGGCCAGCTCGCGGGTCATGCCGGGCAGCGTCCCCGGCAGCGGGGCGACCACGCCGTCCGCTCCGGCGTCGACGAGGGCGGTCAGCCGGGCGGGCGTGACGCGTTCGGGGCAGCCCGCGTGGTGCATCTTGCCCGACCACAGGGCCGCGTCGTCACCGAGCCCCTTGCGCAGTTCCTCGGTGACCCGGGCCATGCCGTCGTAGGTGCCGCCCGTTCCGGGGTTGGCGGTGATGCACAGCAGTGCGGCGCCCATGTCGATGAGGCGCCGGGCGTGCTCGGAGGTGGCGCGGCGGATCTCCGGGACGTCGCCGGGCTCCAGGTTCACGCCCACGGGGCGACCGATCAGGCGGGCGAGATCGGTGAAGGACGTGAAGGTACCGAGGCCGGGCATGACGAGCCGCTCCCCGTCCCAGGCCCGCTCGATGAGGTTGAGGATGACGATGTCGGCGCCGAAGGCCGCCACCAGCTCGGCGTTGTGCACGCCGCGGCCGTCGGGGTGCGGGGAGAGCGCGGCGCGCTCGGCGAAGACCTCGGCCACCATGGTCCGGCCCTCGGCGGCGGCCACCGCCCGGGTCAGATCGCGGCCGCGCAGGGCGGAGAGCGCGTCGCGGTCGAGGTCGAGGATGCGCTGAGTGGTCATGCCTACGACCCTAGCCAGGGGGAACCCCACCCCCGAGCCGCCGATGGTCCCCCCGAACAGGGCCCTTGGCCCCGGCCCCGGTTCCCCCTGCCGCACGGCCCCTACGGCACTTCAGCCCCGGGCGGATCCCGCTCACGCGGACCCGCCTTGCGGAATCCGCCTCCGCGAAGTCGGGCTCCGGAGTCGGCCTGTGGGGCACGCCTGTCCGGAGTCCATGTGCGTCGAGCCCGCCCCCGTGGAGTCCGTCGAGGTGTCTCGGTGTGGGCGCGGGGCCGTTCCCGTCCCGTCCCGCTGCGGGGGAGGCGGGACGGGAACGGTCTGGGGCACGTGGCGCGCGGCGGCGTCAGAGGGGTTGCCCCTCAGGTGCGTTCCCACGTCGTGAGGGCCTCGTCCGCCGCGTCGCGGACCTCCGGGACGGAGTGGGCTCGCAGGTCTCGCAGCACCCTTAGCGCCGGGCCGAGTTCACCGCCCGTCGACGCCGCCCGG
Organism: Streptomyces stoeckheimensis; assembly: GCF_045822005.1. Classification (NCBI taxonomy): domain Bacteria; kingdom Bacillati; phylum Actinomycetota; class Actinomycetes; order Kitasatosporales; family Streptomycetaceae; genus Streptomyces; species Streptomyces stoeckheimensis. The sequence continues at coordinate 8,773,168 of NZ_CP169550.1, forward strand.
CTCGCGTGGTCCTCCGCCAGGGCCACCGCGTACAGGCCCGCGAACAGCCCGTCCCGGGGCGGGAGCGTGCCGTTCCGGCGCCGCGTGAACCACCGCGTCCCCGACGCCCCGATCGCCAGCGCCGCGTCCCGCGCCTCCGCCAGCTCGGCCGGGGAGACCCGGGGCGAGCGGCGGGACATCGCCACCGCCGTACGGGCCGCGAGCAGCGGGCGGTCGTGTACGGCCCGGGCCTGTGCCCGAAGCTCCCGGGCCCGCTCGGCCGGCGGCGCGGCGGGGTCCCACAGCGCCGTCCGGGCCGTCACCGCCCACCGCAGGCTCGCGTCCTGCTCCGCGATCAGCGCGACCGCGTGCTGCCAGACGGGCCGGCAGGCCTCGGGCAGGCTCTGCCCGGCCGTTCGTTCCAGGCACCCCGCGAGCACCGCGATCCGGTGCAGGGCGTTGCGCGGGTCCTGTTCCGCCGGTTCGGCCGGCGCGCCGCGCCCCCGCGCCCGGGAGTCCGCCCGGGCCTCCCGTCCGTGCCGGGCCAGCAGCGCCGCCGTGACCGCTTCCAACGGCGGACCGTACGTGTCCGGGTCGACCCGTGCCGCGTCCACGACCGCCTCCACCGCGGCCCGCCACACGGCCTCGTGGCTCCCGGGCTCGACCGCCAGACGCGGCAGCAGGCCCGCGTCCACGGCGGACGGCACCACGAGGGCCCAACGGCGCAGCACCCGGCAGGCCTCGGCGACCGTCCGCGCGTCCGGCGCCTCCTCGGGCGCCCCGTCGGGGGCCCGGCCCGCACCCTCGGGGGAGGCGCCGTGCGCGGGCTCCTCCGTGAGGAACCGGCGGCACACCTCGGCCACGAGCTTCCCGTACGGCTCCCGCGCCGCCGTCGGCAGGGCGAGCGGGTCCACCCGCAGCAACGCCTCCCGCTCCGCCCTCGAACCCTCCCGTGCCGTCGTACGGAGGCACGCCTCCACCGGCCCCAGCGTCACGAGCTGCGCCGCCCGCGTCACCGCCGCCGCCCGGACGTCCCGGTGCTGCCCCGGCGCCGAGAAGGCCGCCACCAGCAACTCGCCCGCCAGCGCCGCCGGCAGCCGGTCCGCCGCCAGCCGGACGATCTCCTTGCGGCTCGTCACCTTCGTGCCCGTGGCCCGCTCCAGCACGGGCCGGAACCGCTCCGCGAGTTCCGCCGGCGGCACGTGCGCGCAGACCCGTCCGATCCCGTACACGGCGACCCGCGCCCGGTCGCCGTCGGCCCGCGCCAGCAGGTCGGGCAGGACCAGGCCGGGCCGGTCGGCGCCGGGCAGCGCGGCGAGGGCCGCCTCGGCCGTCGGTACGTGTTCCGATTCCGCGGCCTCCCGCACCGCAGACAGCCCGCCGCCGCCCGGCACCGCCGCGAGCTCCCGCAGGAGCGCGTCACCGGGGGACCGCTCCGGATGCGCCCGCGCCCGCAGCCCTGCCGCGAGCCAGTCGGCCACGGCTGCGCACGTCGCGTCGGTCCACCGGTGCGCGTACCCCCGTACCGGGGGCAGGACCTGCCGCAGGGACCCGCCCACGATCCGCTCCGGATCGTGGAACCGGCCGCGTGGCGGCGAGTCCAGGGGCGTGGAGGCGAAAGCGGGCAGCAAATCGTCGGCCTGCCGCGCCACGAGCTCCACCACACGCGGCAGCACGACGGCGGACGGATCCGCGGCGAGCAGGGTGCGGATGCGCTCGGCACGCGGGCCCGCCGAGGCCAGCCACAGCACACAGGCGCGTTCCGCCGGCCCGCGCGCGCCGGTCAGCGCGATCCGCTCCACGACCTCCGCCAGCCAGGGCTCGGCCCGCTCCCAACACGGGTCCGACGAAAGGGACTCGGCGAGGGAGAGCGCGGGGACGGGATCGCCCGCGTCGAGGGACTCCGTCACCACGGGACGCACGGCGTCGAGCAGCGCCCGGGCCGCGGTGGCCGGGGGCTCCGTACGCAGGGCCTGCGTCACGAACCTGCCGAACCCGCCGCCGGGCGTGTCGGGGCCGTCGGCGCGGACCAGCGTACGGACCGCCCACGCGGCGAGCGCCGGCAGCTCGCCGCCATCCGCTACGGAGGGCTCCGGAGCGGAGTGCGTCCCGTCCGCAGTCGTGTGCAGCAGACGCCCCGCGAGATGGGTGAGGGCGGCGAGCGTGCCGTACGAGAGGTCCCGCGCGGCGAGCGCGTCCGAGGCGATCCGCTCCAGCGCCGGCACCGCGGCCGCGGTGAAGGTCCGCGTGGGCAGGGCGCTCAGAGCGCCCAAGGCGGTCTGGCGCACCGGGTCCTGCTCGGAGCGCAGGCGGGCCAGTTCCGTCAGTACCTCGGTGGTCACCTCCGGACGCCGGGCCCGCGCGGCCGCGTGCACCAGAGCCCGCCAGGCTGCCGCGCGCCCCTCGGAGTCCGCCCGTCGGGTGTCGCCCCGGAGCGCCTCGGCCTCGTCCTCGTACGGAAGGAAGGCCCTCAGCGCCAGCAGCTCGACCGGCTCGGCGCCCCGGGTCCGCGCCCGTTCGAGGGCGTGGAGAGCGAAGGGCGCGGCGTCCCGGGCGGGCAGTACGCGCATCAGCTCGGCCGGGAGCACCGCCGTCTCGGAGCCCGCGGAGGCGGCGGGTGCGAAGCCCTCTTCGGCCCGGACCGCGTCCAGCACCGCCCGGCGCCGACCGGGCGGGAGCGCGGGCAGGAGCACCGCGAGCACGGGCGCGGGGACCGCCGCCGCACGCACCGCCGCGACGAGTTCGTCCTCGGGGACGGCGGCGGCGAACCGGCGCGCCCCGCTTCCGGACAGGGTCCTCGCCGCGAGGACGAGACGGCCCCGCCCCCACAACCGCGCCGCGAGCCGGGGCCGGTGGGCGACGAACGCGGGCAGATGCGGGACCAGCCCGGCCGGGAGCCGCTCGGGGCCGACCCGCTCGAACAGGTCCAGCGCCGCACCCGGGCTCACCTGCGCCAGCGCGGCCAGCGGGTCGCGGGCCGCCAGCAGCCACCAGAGCTCGCGGGCGGCCGGTGCCTGCGACTCGGCCTCCCGTACGACGGTCTCGTACACGACCTCGGGCACCCGGCGCGCCAACGGCAGCCAGGAGTGCAGGGCGTGCCGGAGCTCCGGCAGCAGACGCCGCACCGTCGCGGGGGAGCAGGCGGGCAGCAGCCGGGCCGCCTCGCGGTCGCCCCAGGTCGCGCGGACGGAGTCGATCAGGGCATCGGGGAGCGAGCCCGGGGTGCGGTGGAGGGCGGCGACGAGCTGTTCCCGGGCCGCGGCCGTGACCCGGTCGGTCACCAGGACCTCGGCGGTCGGGCGTATGCGGCCGGTGCACAGCGCGGCCAGCGCCTGGGCGCGTACGGCCCCGTGCGGGTCGGTGAGCCCGGCGACGAGCAGGTCCGCCAGCCGCTCACCGTGGGCCGGGTCGGAGGGGACGGCACGTGCGCAGATCAGTGCGGTGGCCCGGGTGTCGGGCACGTGCCGGTCGGGGTCGGCGAGCTCCGCGAGCAGGCCGGGCACCTCGGCCGGGGGCAGCGCACGCACCTGGGCGACGGCAGCGCGGATCCGCTCGCGGTGAGCGAGGGGAGCGAGCGAGGCGAGGAGCCGGACCGCGGCCTCCCGGCCGGGCCGGGAGGAATGGTGCGGGGGCTGCGGGGAGGTGCTCATGCGGCCATCGTGCAACAAGGGGTGGACGAGGAGCGAGGCAATTGAAAGACACCGGCCGCAAGCACCACGAAGAGTGCAACTCTCCCCAACCATGATGATTTGACCCGTCCGCTGCCGTGCAGCAAGGTCGGGGCATGGATCAGATCTTCGAGAAGTTCCGGACCCTGCCCGTCGAGGAGCAGCTCTCCCCGGCGCTCACCCGCCGCAGGTACGCGGACTTCCCCGTCCTCGTCGTGGACCACCCGCGCGCCGGACAGGCGTGTCTGAGCCTCCAGGGCGGACAGCTCGTCAGCTGGCGCCCGGCCGGCGCCCGACCCGACGACCCCGGCGTGCTGTGGTCAGCCGACCCCGACCTGTGGCGGCGCGGAACGGCCGTGCGCGGCGGAGTCCCGCTGTGCTGGCCGTGGTTCGGCCCGTCCGGTCCCGCCGGGTCGCCCTCGCACGGGTTCGCGCGGACCACCGACTGGGAGCTGACGGGGTGGGAGGAGGACGCGGACCGGGTCGTCGTGGAATGCACGCTGCGGCCTTCGGAGGCGACCCGCGCACTGTGGCCCGAGGAGTTCGTCCTCGTGGTGCGGTACACCCTGACCGACAGCTGCCTCATCGAGATCGAGGACCGGGGCGACCACACCGCCACCGCCGCGCTCCACACCTACGTACGGATCGGCGACCTGGGACGGGCGCACCTCGCGGGCCTCGGCCCCGAACACACCGACGGCATCACCCGGCGCCGCTACGAGGACGAAGACGGCACGCTCACCCCCGTCGACCACGTCGAGCGGTTCCAGACGGCGCCGGCGCCCGTCACCACGGTGCGCGACGAGGTGCTCGGACGAATCGTGGCCCTCGCCCACCACGACCACAGCGACGTGGTGGTCTGGAACCCGGGCGCCGAACTCGCGCGGGGAATGGCGGACCTCGCGCCGCAGGAACACCGGCACTTCCTGTGCGCGGAGACCGCCCGGGTGGGGCGGCCGCTGGTGGCGGAGGAGGGGCGGCCGGGCCGGCTGGCGGTCGAGCTCCGGATGACGGAGCTCTGAGAGCGGGGCCCGACCCCGAGCGGCTCGGGTGTCGGCTCGGCCGTGGATCACTTCGCGGTCAGCGCCGTGGCCAGGAGAGCGGCGGTCCGGGCGATGAGGGGGTTGTCGGGCGTGGCGTCGGATCGGGGCTTGGTCGTCAGGACGGCGATGACGAGAGGAGGCCGGCCGGGTGGCCAGGCGACGGCCACGTCGTTGTTGGTGCCGTACGCGCCCGCGCCGGTCTTGTCCGCCACGGTCCAGCTCCCCGGCAGTCCGGCCCTCAGCCGCTCGCCGCCCGTGGTGTTGCCCAGCAGCCAGTCGGTGAGCCGCCGCCGGTCCGCCGCATCGAGCGCGGTGCCGAGGACGAGGCGCTCGTAGGTCCGCCCGATCGCGTACGGAGTGGTGGTGTCGGTCACCCGCCGGGGTTCGGCGGTGTTCAGGTCCGGTTCCCACCGGTCCAGACGGGTCACCCCGTCCCCGGTCGAGCGGGCGAAGCGCGTGACGGCAGCCGGGCCGCCCAGCTCGCGCAGGAGGAGGTTGGCGGCGGCGTTGTCGCTGAAGCGGATCGCGGCATCGCTCAGCTCCGCGATGGTCATCCCGCGGGCGAGGTTCTCCGCCCGGCCGGTGATCGGGGCGTGCCCGGAGGCGGAGGCCTCCTGCGCGGTGTAGCGGACGCGCTTGGCCAGGAACTCCCCGTCCCGGTCGAGGTCGCGCAGGACGGCGGCCACGGCGAGGGTCTTGAAGACCGAGCAGAGGGGGAAGCGCTCCTGCGCCCGGTACCGCACCGTGCGGCCGGTGGCGGTGTCATGGGCGTAGACGCCCAGACGGGCGGAATGCTCCCGTTCCAGTGCCGCCAGCCGGTGCGCGACCGCGTCGCTGCCGCCGGGGGACGCGGTCGCGGCGAAGGCGCTCCCGCCCGCCGGCAGCGAGGCGGCCAGTGCCGCTCCGGCTCCCAGGGCGAGCACGGTGCGCCGGGACGAGGTCTTCCGTGTGGTGTTCACAGTTGTCCTCTTCCTCTCCGGGCCAAGATCTCAACCCTCGCTGGGCCTGTGGCCTTCGATCCGGGGGTCGCAAAGCACCCCAAACCTTCCTCCGAAAGGGGTACGGCTGGGAACGCAGGGTGAGATTCGGGGCTGTCGGCGGTGACCCGCCCCACAGGACCTTGGTCACATATGAGGCGGGATAGTAGTCCTTGGACGGCCCTTACCGGTCCTCTCGAACCGTCCCTGACCTGCGCTGATACCGGCCCGGTCTCTGGGGGGTCGTTGCGCCTCGGCTGCGAGGGCCACTAGTAAGAGGGGTCGTTGCCAGGCGGGCTCTACCCCCGTAGAACTGGATGTGTCGCAAGGCGGACGGAGTTCCCCCGGGTTCTCCCGGGTTCTCCCGCTCCCGCCGACGATCCCCTCTCCCTCGCGTGAGTGGCTCACGCACGTCTTCGGCGTGTCTGCGACTGCCCTTGTTCCCTTCGGAAGGTTCGTCCGTGTCCAACGCCGTCATCCGCCGCATCGCCGCTTCGAAGAAGACCCTCGCGGGTACCGTCCTCGCCCTGGGCGTTGCCGGTTCCATGCTGGCCGCGGTTCCCGCGCAGGCCGCCCCGATGAGTGCCAAGGCGATCGCCCAGCAGATGATCAAGGACCCGGCGCAGTTCGCGGCGTTCAACAACATCGTGTCCCACGAGTCCGGCTGGGACTACACCGCCACGAACTCCGCTTCCGGCGCGTACGGCCTGGTCCAGGCCCTGCCGGCGTCGAAGATGGCCTCGGCGGGCTCGGACTGGAAGACCAACCCGGCCACCCAGATCAAGTGGGGCCTGGACTACATGAACTCCCGCTACGGCAGCCCCGCCGGCGCCTGGACGTTCTGGCAGAACAACCACTGGTACTAAACCACCAGCGGAACACGAAGACACGAAACGCCCGACCGGTATCCCTCCGGCCGGGCGCTTTCGCATACCCCCACCCCTCACGGCCGCGCGCTGCCCCGTTCGGCCCGGTCCACCAACCGGGAGAGCTCCGTCCGCGAACGCACTCCGAGCAGCGCGAAGACGTTGCGCAGGTGGTGGTCCACGGTGCGCGGGCTGACGGAGAGGCTCAGCGCCACCTCCCGGTTGGTGGCGCCCTCGGCCACACAGCGTGCGATCCGCAATTGCTGCGGTGTCAGCAGGGCCAGCCCGCCCTCCGCTGCGGGGGCGGGTGCCTCACCGGTCGCCCGCAGTTCGGCACGGGTCTGCTCGGCCCAGGCCGGGGCCCCGCAGCGCTCGAAAGTGACCAATGCGTCCCGTAGCCGGTTCTTCGCCTCGGCCGGACGGCGCCGACGGCGCAGCCACTTCCCGTACAGCAGTTGGGTGCGGGCCCGCTCGAAGTCACCGTGCACCGCCTCGTGTCGGTCCAGTGCCAGGGCGTAGAGCGCGTCGGCCGAGTCGTCCGGCGGGGCGATCAGGGCGCGGCACCGGGCCAACTGCGCCGGTGCCTGCGGGTCGGTGCCCTGGGCTGCCCAGAGGGCGAACTCCTCGACGGCCGCCTTCGCTTCCGCCGAAGCCCCTGACTGTACGGCCGCTTCCACGAAGCACGGCAGGGCGAGCATGCGGACGGCGAAGTGGCCGCGCCCGGGCCCCGGCCGGGTCAGCGGGCCGAGCCGGGCGGCGGCCTCGAAAGGACGGCCGCGGCACAGGTCGGCGCGCGCCGAGGCCCACTCGGCCAGGGTGACGGCTTGGAGGAGCCCGTGCGGGCGTGCGATCGCGACGGCTGCTCCGGCGTGCGCGGCGACGGCGGCCGCGTCGTCCTCGACCGAGGCGACCAGGGCCAGGATCGCGTGCTGACCGGCGGCCACGTTGCGCTGGCCGGCCCGGTGGGCGGCGCGGAGGCCTTCCTGCGCGTGGGCCCGGGCCCGCGCGTGCTGGCCGGCCCGCAGCTCGGCGTACGCGAGGTGTTCGAGGATCCGCGGGGTGAGGGAGGCCAGCCCCCGCGACCGGGACACGGCCAGGGCCCGCGCATTGGTCCGGCATGCCGCCGCGATGTCGCCGAGCACGAGCGCGGCGACCCCGGCCCGCAGCAGGCGGGTGGGGTCGTCGTCGTGCTGCGCACGGTCGAGGACCCGGCGCAGCGGCGGTTCGGCCTCGGCCGGGTGCCCGTCGATCGCGGTGCGCAGCCCCGCTCGGTAGTCGAGCATCGGATGCCGGGGAGCAGCGGCGGGATGGGGCTCGGTCTGGGTCTGGGTCTGGCGGTGCGGATGGGGGCCGGACCGTACGGACGCCATCCGCCGGACCGGCGAGAACGGGGCGGCCGGCCCCGTCGGCGCGTAGGCGAACGCGGTGTCCCGTGGTGGAGTCGTGAGCGGGGCCTCGGTGAGGGCCGCGATGCAGGCGGCGGCGTCGCCCGCGGCCCACGCGGCGTCCATCGCCTCCATCCTGGCTTCCAGAGCCGCCTCCGCGTCGGTCGGGTCGAGGTGCTCCGCGGCCATGAGCAGCGCCTGGTAGGCGTCACCGACCGGGCCGTCCCGCAAGGCCATGCTGCCCCGGACGAGTTCTGTGCGGCCCTGCACCGCATCGGGGGACGCGCCCTCCCGGGTGGCCGCCAGAAGCCGGCGCGCCCTGCGGGGATGTCCCGACAGACGGGCGTAGTCCGCCGCGGCGGTGAGGCGTGCGGTACGGGCACCCTCGTGGGCGGTGAGCTCGGCGGCCCTGGACAGGGCGGCCGAGCGTTCCATGCCGGACGTCGGCGTGCCGGGAGCGGCCGCCTCGTCGAGGCCGGCTGCGAGCACGGCGTCGGGCCCTTGCACGGCCAGGGCGAGGTGGAGGAGATGGCGCAGACGGAAGCGGTCGGCGTCGATGACCGAGGCGAGCAGGGCATGGGCGGCACGACGCCGCGAGGACGGCGCGCCGGAGTAGACGGTCCGGCGGAGCAAGGCGCCCGTGAAGGTGATGCGGTCCCCGTCGTGGTGCACCAGTCTCGCCGCCTCGGCGGGGTCCAGCGCGGCCGGGTCCAGGCCGGCCTTGCGGGCGGCACGCAGGACCAGGGAGGCATCCGCGCCCGCCGCGTCGGGATCGGGCTCCTGTGCGGCCGCCGCGAGGAGCAGGAGCTGCCGGGCGGGGGCCGGCAGCGGGGCGAGGCGGCTCCCGAAGGTGGCCCACAGGGCGCCGCCGTCCATGAGCGGGCGGGGCAACGGCCGTCGGCCGCCGAGCTGATCCGGCGTCAGGCGCTGTGCGAGGGACGTCAGAACGGCGGGATTCCCTTCGGCCTCGGAGAGCAACTCCGCACGCACGGCGGGATCCAGGCATCCCCCGGTGAGGTCGCGGAGAAGGGTGGTCGCCGCGTCGTCGTCCAGCGGGCCGAAACGGACCACGGGCCACCCGCTGAACTCGAGTTCCTCCGAACGGTGTTCCGGCAGCGAGAGCAGGAGTCCGATCGGGCGCCCCGGGTCGGGGTGCCGCACGGCGGCGCCGAGAACGGCCCGCGAGGGCGCGTCCCACAGGTGTACGTCGTCCACGCAGACGAGCAGCGGCTCTCCCCCGGGGAGGAGCTGCCGCAGCAACGCGGGCAGTTCGTCCGGCCGGCCCGCTCCGAACGAGACCGGCGGCGGTGCCCCGCCCCGTACCCCGGCCGCCTCACCCAGCAGCGCGCGCAGGCCGTCGTAGGATTGGAGGTTCCGGGGGAGGGGTCGGGGGCGCAGGACGGGCCCGAGCGTGAACTCGCGGGCGGCCCGGGCCAGCAGGGTGCTCCGGCCCAGTCCGGGCTCCGCCGCGAGCAGGAGCGCTCCGACGCGTTGGGGCAGGAGCTGGTCCGACAGGGCTGCCACCGCGGCCAGTTCGGTCGTCCGGCCGTATATCCGGCAAGGACTGTCCACACGCGTGTGTCCGGTCACGCCGTGAGGTTACTGCCGTGTAAACAGCGGCGGAAGACCGGACGCAGCAGGTGGGAGGCCGAAGCGTACGGGCGGCCTCCCACCTGCCGGGGTCGGCTCAGGAGGTATGGGGGCAGTTGCCCCGGTACTCCTCGATGGCCAGGCTGGGGCTCGGCACCGGGCAGAGGAACTGCTCGTAGCGGCTGTCGTTGTCGATGAACCGCTTGAGCCACGAAATGCTGTACTTCGCGATGGTGGTGTCCGAGCTGTTCGGGGTGAAGTGCGTGGCGTTGTTGAGTTCCAGGTACGCCTTGTCGAGGGAGCCGGGGAGGCTCGTGTAGAAGGGCTCCGAGTGCGTGAGGACCGGTGCGACCGTGTCGCCGTCGGCCCCGACGATCAGGGTCGGCGTCTGGATCTCGGGCCAGGACTTGTCGGTGTTCCAGCCCGTGAGTGCGATCGCCGCCTGCAGCGAGGGCCGGCTCTTGGCGGCCTCCAGGGTGCCGCCGCCGCCCATGGAGTGGCCCATCACCCCGAGCCGGCTGCTGTCGATCCTGGTGCGGACTGTGCTGCGCTCCGTCAGGTAGTCCAGGGCGGAGAGCAGTTGGCGCCCCCTGCTGTCGGGCTGGTCGAGGGTGGTGAGCGTGTCGATGGTCAGGACGACGAAGCCCTGGGAAGCCAGGCGGGGGCCCAGCCAGGCGATGGACGACTGGTAGGCGGTGAAGCCGGGTGAGATCACCACGGCGCCGAAGGTCCCGTCCGCGGTGGAGGTCGGGTAGTAGACGGTGCCGCCGCCGAAGCCGGTGACCCCCAGGGAGGAGACGGTGGTCTGCGACACCGCGTAGGAGCCGCGGAGGGCCTCGATGCTCGACCGGGTCGGCGCGGGGCCGCGCTCGTACGGGTTGGCCGCGGCCTGCGCCCCGGAGGCCGTGAACGTGGCGAGTGCGCCGATGCTCACGAGCGCCGCCAGTGCGGCCACGAGCGAACGGAGCCGCGTTCCGCCGCCGGCGGGGTCGACGGGGCGCCCCTTCCTGGCGGGGGCGCCGTGGTCGGTGGTGGCCTGGTGGGTGTTCTCGGTGTGTTCCTGCTGCACGACGGAGTCGTCCTCTCGGTCGTGGCGGAGCCGTCCCGGCGGCGGCCGGTACCCGGCTGCTTGCCGAGGTCCGTGCCGCCTGACGGTGGGTCCCGCCGCTGTCGCTGGCCGGACCACTGTCACGGCGCACCCCGCGACCGCACATCGGTGGAATCACCGGTCTCGCCGAGGGAAGCACCGGTCACGTCGGCGGACGTACCGGGGCGCCGCCGGACGTACCGGCCTCGTCGGCGGCGCACCGTCCGCCTCGACGGTGGCGGACTGCCCGGCGCCCGGCGGTGGGCGCACCGTCCGCCTCGACGGTGGTGCACCACCCGCCGGCGGGTACCCCGCCCGCCTCGTCGCCGGCGCACCGTCCACCAGTCGGCGCCCTCAGCCGCCCGACAGCCGGTACGCGTCCCGTGCCAGGGTCAGCGCGATGAGGTCCCGGGGGCGGGACAGGGACTTCGACGTCAGGTGTTCCAGGCGGCGCAGGCGGTTGAAGACCGTGTTGCGGTGGCAGTACAGGCGGCTCGCCGCGCGGCCCGCGGAACCCTCCGCCGCCAGCCAGGCGTCGAGGGTCTCCAACAGCATCGCCCGGTCCGCCGGGTCCAGCTCCAGCAAGGGGCCGAGCACCGCCTGGACCAGCTCGGCCGACAGCTCGGGCTGGCGCACCACCAAGGCCGTGGGCAGCCGGTCGGCCAGCCGCACCAGCACCCGCTCGTCCTGCCCGCAGGTCCGCAGCGCGGTCTCCGCCAGCCGCCGGGCCCGGCCCAGCTCGGCCAGGCCGTCGACCACCGGGCTGATTCCGCCCGGCCCCGGGCAGCGGTCCGCGAGCTCCGCCGCCAGATCGGCCGGCGAGGAGTCGCCCAGGGCCACCACGGCCAGCTCCCGCTCCGTGCGCATCCGCCAGAACAGCCGCATCCCGCCCGCCGCCACCACCCGGTGCACCGCATCGCCCCGGTCGGCCGGCAGCACCACCACCGCGTACCGCCCCTGCTCCGGCAGATCCAGGGCCAGCGCCACCTGGGCGGCCAGGGCCGGCGCCGTGTCCCCCTCCAGCAGGGCGTCCAGCAGGGCCTGGGCCCGCTCGTCGCTGCGTCGGCGCATCTCCAGCTCCGCCGTGCGGTACGCCTCCGCGGTCGCGGCCGCCTGCTGCTCGATCCCCGCCCACATGGCCCCGGCCGCGCGGGCCAGTACGGGCAGCGCCTCCGGATCCTTCTCGGTGACGATGTCCAGCAGCGCGTCCCAGGTGAGCCGGCCCGCCCTGCGGTACGCGTAGAGCAGCAGGTCCAGCGGCAGGCCCTGCTCGGCCCGGCGGCGGCCCAGCTCCTCCGCGTACACGAGGTCCTTGCGCGGGCCGGACCGGGGCGCGGCGAAGGCCTCGATCCCGTAGTGCATGGCCTCGCTGACCTGTTGCCAGTGCTCGTCCCGCGGAACGGCCAGGTCGAACAGCGGCGAGTGCTTCGCCAGGTCCCTGATGAGCTGGTCGGTGAGTCCGGGAATGTCGGCGATCAGTACGTCCGCCGCCGACACCAGGACCGACCACTCCTGTTCCGTGCGCGATCTGCGTCCACCCATGGCCGCTGAGGATGTCACCCCGCCTCCGTTGCCGAAAGGGGCCCGCGCGCGAGGTCTGTGCGCGTGCACAACACGCTCCTGTCCGGGCTGGTCATCGGCAGCGATTCCGCATCGGCCCGTGGACGCCCGCCCCGGCCCGGTGCTGGTGTGTGCGCCAGCACAAGGCCGCCCAGAGGAAGGAGAGGACGTGGGTTCGCTACACGTGCGTGAGCTGTCCATCGGCTACGGGCCGGTCCGGGCACTGCGCTCCGTATCGCTCGACGTGCCCGCCGGCGCGGTGGTCGTCGTACTCGGAGGGAACGGCGCCGGGAAGTCGACGCTGCTGCGCGCGGTGTCCCGGACGCTCGGGTTCCACCGGGGAGCCGTCACGGCCGGGAGCATCAGTTTCGACGGCCGGCCGCTGGACGGGCTGACCCCGGACCGGGTCGTCGCCGCGGGAGTGGTGCAAGTACCCGAGGGGCGCAAGGTGTTCACCCGGATGACCGTGGCGGACAACCTGCGCGCCGGGGCCCTGGGAGGCCGCGCGGGATCCCGCGCCGACACGGCCCGCTCCCTGGCCCGGGTGCACGAGCTGTTCCCCGTACTGGCCCAGCGGGCTCGGCAGCGGGCCGGACTGCTGTCCGGCGGCGAACAGCAGATGCTCGCCCTCGGCCGGGCCCTGATGGCCCGCCCGCGGCTGCTGCTGCTCGACGAACCCACCCTCGGGCTCGCGCCCAAGATGGCCGCCACCATCGCCGAGACCATCACCGAGATCAACGCCTCCGGCGCCTCGGTCCTCCTCGTGGAACAGAACGCCGCCCTGGCGCTGCGGCTCTCCTCCCACGCCTACGTCCTGGAGGTCGGCGAGGTCACCCTCGACGGCCCCGCCCCCGAGCTGGCCGCCTCGGACGAGGTACGCCGCCGCTACCTCGGCATCACCGACGAGGCGGCGCCCGACCCGGCCGCCGCCGGGGCGCGGCGGGAACTGCGCAGGTGGTCGGCATGAACGCCAACGCCAACGCCAACGCCAACGCCAACGCCAACGCCAACGCCAACGCCGACACGAACGCGGGCGCCTCCCCTCCGCCGCTCACCGTCACCGACGTCACCGTCCGCTTCTCCGGGCTGACCGCGCTCGACGCGGTCTCCTTCACGGTGGACCCCGGGAGCGTGCACGCCGTCATCGGACCCAACGGAGCGGGCAAGTCCACCTGCTTCAACGTGCTGTCCGGGGTGTACCGGGCCACCGGCGGAAGCGTCCGCTTCGGCGCCGCCGAACTCACCGGCCTCGCCCCGCACGCCGTCGCGGCCCTCGGCATCGCCCGCACCTTCCAGAACCTGGCACTGCCCCCGCACACCACCGTCGCCGACAGCCTCCTGCTGGGGCGCCACCGGCTGATGCGGACCGGCTTCCTGGCCGCAGGACTGCGCTTGCCCGTCGCCGCGCGCGAAGACCGTCGGCACCGCGAACGGGTCAGGGAGATCGCCGAGTTCGTCGGGCTGGAGGGCGACCTCGCGGCGCCCGCCGGCTCCCTCCCGTACGGAAAGCAGAAACTCGTAGAGCTGGCCCGGGCCCTGTGCATGGAGCCCCGGCTGCTGCTCCTCGACGAACCCGTCGCCGGCATGACCGCCGACGAGAGACAGCGCACGGCCGCCGTCATCGCGGGCGTCCGGGACGGCCTCGGCATCTCGATCGTGCTGGTCGAACACGACATGGGGGTGGTGATGCGGCTCGCGGACGCGGTGACCGTACTCGACTTCGGCAAACGCATCGGCGGCGGGACTCCCGCGCAGGTGCAGAACGATCCCGCGGTGGTCCGCGCGTACCTCGGAGAGGAGGAGCCGGCCGCATGACCACGTTCCTCGAACTGCTCCTCGGCGGGCTCTCCATGGGCTCCGTCTACGCCCTGATCGCCCTCGGCTTCGTGGTCATCTTCAAAGCCACCGAAGTGGTCAACTTCGCCCACGCCTCCCTGCTCCTGGCCGGCGGGTACGTCACCGCCACCCTGCACGAGGAACTCGGATTCTGGGGTGCGCTCCTGGCCGGCGCCCTGTCGGCGGCCGCCGTGGGCGCGGCGATCGAGTTCCTGGTGATGCGGCGCTACCGGGGCCAGGACCAGAGCGTGCTGGCCATCGTCACCATCGGCGTCGACATCCTCCTCATCACCGACCTCACCCGGCGCCTCGGCACCGACGTGCTCCCGCTCGGCGACCCGTGGGGCGACCGCGTCGTCCACCTCGGTGCGGTCACCGTGCCCCAGACCCGGATCGCCGCCATCCTCGCCGCCGGGCTGCTGATCACCGTGTTCCTGCTCGTGTTCCGGCACACCTCCTGGGGCGTGGCGATGCGCGCCGCCGCCGAACAGCCGGAGACGGCCGCGCTGATGGGCGTACGGCTGGGCCGGGTCTCGCTCGCGGCGTGGGCCGTTGCCGGGGCGCTGGCCGCCGTCGCCGCCCTCTTCCTGACCGTCTTCCCCACGCCCGGCCTGGAGCGGGCCACCTCCCTCGCCGCCCTGAAGGCCTTCCCGGCCGCGATCCTCGGCGGCCTCGACTCCACCTCCGGCGCGTTGGCCGGAGGCCTGATCGTGGGCGTCACCGAGGCCCTGGCCACCGGCTACCAGAGCCAGTTGACCTTCCTCGGCCGGGGCATCGGCGACCTGGCTCCGTACCTGGTGATGGTCGCGGTCCTGCTGATCCGTCCCGCCGGACTCTTCGGCACGAAGGAGCTCGCCCGTGTCTGACACCCGCAGCCCCGTGCTGCACCCCGAGGCCGTCGCCCCGGCGGCGGCCTCCCGGCCCGGGCTGCTCACCGCCCGCAACGCGGCGGCCGCAACCGCCGTCCTGGTGCTCCTCGCGCTGCCGTTCTACCTCGACCGGTTCTGGCTGCAGGCCGGGCTGTTCGCCATCGCCGCAGCCATCGGGGCCATCGGGCTCAACCTGCTCACCGGAGCCACCGGCCAGCTGTCGATGGGCCACGCCTTCTTCCTCGCCGTGGGCGCCTACGGGTACTGCGCGCTGGCCGGGGACGGAAGTACGGCGGGCGGCCACGAGCTGGTCGGACTCGGCCTGCCCAGCTGGCTCGCCGCGGTCCTGGCCGTCGCCCTCGCCGGGGCGGCGGGTGGCCTGTTCAGCCCCATCGCCGGCCGCCTGCGCGGCGCGTACCTCGGCATCGCCACGCTCGCGCTGATCTTCATCGGCCAGCACGTGCTGTTCAACGCCACGAGCGTCACCGGCGGGTTCAACGGGCGGGAGGTGGAGCCGCTGTCCCTCTTCGGCTTCACCTTCGACGACACCGAGACCGTCATCGCCGCCGTCCCCTTCCAGTCCGCCGAGAAGCTCTGGTACGTCGCCCTCGCCCTCCTCCTCGGCGGCGCCCTGTTCGCGCGCGGCGTCCTGCGGGGCCGGCCCGGCCGGGCCATGAACGCCCTGCGCGACCACAGCATCGCCGCCGGGGTGATGGGCGTGCCGGTCGCCCGGTACCGGGCCGCCGTCTTCGTCCTGTCGTCCATGTACGCGGGGCTCGCCGGTGTCCTGCTGGCCCTGGTCTTCCAGCGCACCGTGCCCGACTACTTCGGCATGGTCCTGTCCCTGGAGTACCTCGCCATGATCGTGATCGGCGGCCTCGGCACCGTCTCGGGTGCCGTCGTGGGCGCCGTCTTCGTCTCCCTCCTGCCCCAACTCCTCACCCGCTACAGCGACGCCCTGCCGCTGGTCTCCGCCCCCGGAACGGGCGGGGTCTCGCCGGGCGAGGCCTCCCGCTACCTGTACGGAGCGGCCGTCGTCGTGGCCGTCCTGTTCCTGCCCGGCGGTCTCACCGGCATCACCCGGATCCTCCGGACCCGAACCCGCACCACACCCCCGAAGGAGCGAACGTGAACAGAAGAAGGCACGCTGCCGCGGTCCTGGCGGCCGCACTCGTCCTGACCGGCGCCGCCGGGTGCAGTGGCAAGGCCAAGCCAGCCGAGGGCGACAAGCCCGCCGCGGGCGGGGTCAAGGCCGGAGCCGGGGTGAGCGACAAGACGATCAAGCTCGGCGCGCTCACCGACATGACCGGCGTCTACGCCTCGCTCGGCAAGAGCGTCACCCAGGCCCAGCAGTTGTGGGTGAAGCAGACCAACGCGGCGGGCGGCATCTGCGGCCGCACCATCGAGCTGACGGTCCGTGACCACGGCTACGACCCGCAGAAGGCCCTCGCCGCCTACACCGAGCTGGAGCCCTCGGTGCTGGGCTTCGCCCAGTTCATCGGCTCCCCGTTCGTCTCCGCCGTCAAGCAGCGGATCGACGGCCAGGACAAGGGGTTGGTCATCCCGCAGGCCTGGTCCGCCTCCCTGCTCGGCAGCCCGTACATCCGCACGGTGGGCGCGACGTACGACATCGAGACCATCAACGCGGTTGGATACCTCCTCGACCAGAAGCGGATCGCCTCGGGCGACAAGATCGGGCACGTCTACTTCGAGGGCGACTACGGCGAGAACGCCCTGACAGGGGCCAAGGCCATCGCCGCGGAGGCCGGGCTGACCGTCGTCGAACAGAAGATCAAGCCGACCGACAACGACATGACGGCCCAGGTCGCCGCCCTCAAGCAGGCCGGGGTCAAGGCCGTGGTCATCAGCGCCGGCCCCCGCCAGGCGGCCTCGCTCGTCGGAGTCGCCGCGGCCGGTGGCTGGAACGTCCCGATCGTCGGCAACAACTCGGCCTTCTCCCCGCAGCTCCTCGCCACTCCGGCGGGCGCGGCCCTGCAGAAGGACTACTACGTCGCCTCCTCGGCCCTGCCGATCGGCTCGACCGAGGCGGGCCCGGCCGCGCTGGCCGCCGCGTACAAGGCGGAGTACCCGGACTCGGGCCTGGACAACGGCGTGGTGGCCGGCTTCACCGCCGGCACCTTGTTCGGGGAGGTGCTGAAGAAGGCCTGCGCCGACAAGGACCTGACCCGCGAGGGCATCCGGGCGGCCCTGCTGAGCCTGAAGTCCTACGACAACGGCTTCGGCATCACCCACGACTTCTCGGACCCGAAGGCCCCTTCCACCCGACAGAGCGTGATCATGAAGCCCGATGCGACGGTCCCGGGCGGCATGAAGGTGGTGAAGGAGGCCACCGCGGCACCCGCCGCGACGAAGTTCACGCCCGCTTCCTGAGCGGCGCGCCGGAACGGACGCCGCCGCCCCGACCCGCGTCGGGGCGGCGGCGTCCGTCTGCGCGGGTCCGGTGCTCCCGGCAGGCTCGTCCTCCCCCGATGAAACGCTTGAGGTGCCTTCGGCCAAGTACTGGATGAGGGAGCCATCCGGGATCCCTGTGCAAGGGAGGATCCGGGTGCTCAGCCCACGACACGAGACCGGACCGCCGGGTCTCACCACACCTGAGGGATTCGGCGCGTTCTACGAGGAACACATCGACGCCGTCCTCGGATTCGTCACGCGCCGGGTCGCCGACCCGCACCTGGCGGCCGACCTCACCGCGGACATCTTCCTCGCCGCCATGGGAGCGGCCGCCGGCTACCGCCCCGGCAGGAGGGCTCCGATCGTCTGGCTGTTCGCGATAGCCCGCACCGTCCCGTCGGGCGCGCGTGAGCCGGCCCGCGACGGCGGAGCACGGGCGCGGCTCAGCGGACGGGGCCTCCTCGACGGCGAGGACCTCGCCGCGCTGGAGGAACGCATCGACTCCCAGCGGGCCTCCAGACAGCTGGCCGAGCGCCATGCCGTCCTGCCCGAGCCGCTGCGCGCGGCCCTCGATCTCGTGGTGGTCGACGAACTCACCCCGGCCGAGGCCGCGCAGGTCCTCGCCGTCACCCGGGCGACGATCCGCGTCCGCCTGCACCGTGCCCGGCGCGCTCTGGGCGCCGTCCAGGGCTCTGTCACCGAAGCCCAGTTGGAGGTATCCCGATGAGCGATAGGCCCAGTGGTTTCGAGGAGCGCCTCAAGGCGGCGCTCATGGCACGTCTCCCGGAGGTGCCGCCGGCACCCCCCACCCGATCCCTCACCCGGCAATACGGCATCCCGTTCGCCGTGGGCGCCGCGACGGTGGCGGTCGTCGCCGTGATGGCCCTGCCCGGCAGTACCCACGACGGCTCCCGGCCCGCCCACGGTCCCTCCGGCTCGCCGAGCCCTTCGGCCACGGACGAGCCCGAGATCAAGCGGGACCCGGACGGCTCGCTCCGGTTCGACCTGCCCGAGAACCACCAGGTCCCCGCGCTCGTGGAGCGGCTGAAGGCGCTGGGCGTGGCAGTCGTGGTGGTCCCGTCGAAGCCACGGTCGCAGTGCTCCGAGGTGGGAGGCGGGTACCGGGGTCCCCAGGCCGATCCCGAGGCCGAGGTCATGCCGAGGCGCGGTGACGGCGGCATGGACCTGAAGGTCAACGCAAAGACGGTCCCGCCGGGCTACACGCTCACGTTCGGGTGGTCGGACTACTACCCGTTGGGTGAGCGGGGGAGCAGCTTCGGCGTGATCGAGACCTCCAAGGTCCCGTCCTGCTCGATCGACTTCTCCGAGGGACTGGAGGAACTGCTGGCATCCCGCGCCGCCAGCCCGGCACCGTAACCCGCATCCACCCGGCAGCACGCTCCCCCCGCCCCGCATGCGGCCGCCCCGGCCCCTCACAGGGCCGGGGGCGGGCCGGCCCACCGTTCTCCCTCACGGACTTCCCTACGGACGTGCCGTGAAGAGCGCTTCGGTGAACTCGGTGACCTCGCTGAAGCCGAGCCGGCGGTAGAGGCGGACGGCGGTGGTGTTGTCCGCACGGACGTTCAGCCCGATGTGGTCCACCGTCTCTCCCAGCCGTCGGCACAGCGCGGCGACACAGGCGGTGCCGGCGCCCTGGCCGCGTACCCGGGGATGCGTGGTGACGTTCCCGATCGCGGCGACCCGGTAGGCGGCCGAGTGCACGTGCACGCCCGCCACGGCGACCAGCTGTCCGGCCTGCCGGGCGCCGAGGTACTGGCCCGTGTCGAGCATGCGGTCGTCGAACCAGTTGCCCGGGTAGGCCTGTTCAAACAGTTCGAGGAGTTCCGGGAGGTCGGCCCGGCTCAGCGGGGCGGGCTGCCAGGGTCCGGCGGGATACCGGTCGGCAACGTCGGGCTCGGTCAGCGCCATGCGGAGCAGGGTGGAGTGCGACTGGGCGACGTACCCGGATTCCAGAACCTTCGCGGCGTTTCCGGTCAGATGACCGAGAAAGCGCCGGGGCAGTACGGGGAGCAGCGCCTCGGCGAGCTCCTCCAGGGCGGCCGCTTGCCCGGGGCGGGTGAAGCCCAGCAGCGTCGGCACGTCGCCGACCGCGTAGAGCAGTGCCACCGGCCCGTCCGGAGAAACGGTGTACCAGCTGGTGTGGGGCCACGGCAGGTCGTCGAGGTCGCCGAGTTCCATCAGGTTCATGGCGGGATCGCGTACGAAGCGGGCGGCCAGGTCCGGTCGGTCGTGAAGGCTGTGCAGGATCACCCGGACAGAGTACGGCGGGGCCCGGCCCGGTTCGACGGCGAGGTGGGGCGGGGTCGCCGGAGGCGGACGCAGCGACGCCCCGCACCGGTACGGTGCGGGGCGTCAGGCTGCTACGCCTCAGAGGGGACGGATGTCCTCGGCCTGCGGGCCCTTCTGGCCCTGGGTGACCTGGAACTCGACCTTCTGGCCCTCCTGGAGCTCACGGAAGCCCTGGGCGTTGATGTTGGAGTAGTGGGCGAAGACGTCGGGGCCGCCGCCGTCCTGCTCGATGAAGCCGAAGCCCTTTTCCGAGTTGAACCACTTCACAGTTCCGGTGGCCATCTTCTGCTCCCTGTCGGGGACGAGGGTCCTCGCTGCTGAGGACCCTTGGGTGTGGGGTGTGGTGCTTGCCCTGGTCCTCCGACGCTTGGTGAAGCGGTACTTCGGACGCACGACTGCCGATCACGAGGCATGATCTACCCACTTGCACGAGGAGGGCAAACCGATGATCGTTTTGCCCTGGCATGGGCACATCGTCTCCGGCCGATCGAGCCCGCCACCGTGCGGGGCCGAGGGTGGTCAACGGGCCCGCGATCTCATGCCCGTAGGGTGGTGCTCATGGAGTCGTACACGATGGGACAGGCTGCCGACCTGCTGGGTGTGAGCGTCGACACGGTGCGGCGGTGGGCCGACGCGGGCCGCTTCCCGACCCACCGGGAGGGCGGCCGGCGCATCGTGGAGGGCCCCGCCCTCGCCGGGTTCTGCGTGGAGGTCGCCCAAGAGGGCGCCGATGACGGGGACACCCCGTACACCTCGGCGCGCAACGCGTTCCCGGGGATCGTGACGGCCATCAAGCTGGGCGACGTCTCGGCGCAGGTGGAGGTCCAGGCGGGCCCGCACCGGGTGGTGTCGCTGCTGACGCGGGAGGCCGTCGAGGAGCTCGGCCTGGAGCCGGGCGTGACGGTCACCGCCCGGGTGAAGTCGACCAGCGTGCACATCGAACGCGGCTGACCTCCCTTGGAATGGGAGACGGGCCTCGCCGGCCTGGCCACCGGCCTGCTCATCGCGGTGATCACCGCACCGGTCGGAGTTTCCGGCGCGGTGTTCCTGCTGCCCGTACAGCTGAGCGTGTTCGCGGTCCCGAGTCCGGCGGTCACGCCGACCAACCTGCTCTACAACGTCGTTGCCGGCCCCGGCGCGCTCCTGCGCCACCACCGCACCGGCACGCTGCACGGGCAGTTGGTGCGCCGGATGGTTCTCGGAACCCTGCCCGGCGTCGTCCTCGGAGCCGTCATCCGGGTGTTCGCGATCCCGGGCCCGGCCGTCTTCAAGGCCCTGGTGGCCGGATTCCTGCTCCCGCTCGGACTGTGGCTGATCGCCCGCACGCTCCTGCCGTCCCGGTGGTCCGGCCGGGCCCGTGAGCCGCTGTCGCCGCGGGCGGTGACCGCCCTGGCCCTGACCGTCGGCGTGATCGGCGGGATCTACGGCATCGGCGGCGGCTCCCTCCTGGGCCCCGTCTTGGTCGGCCGCGGCATGCCGGTCGCCCAGGTCGCCCCGGCGGCCCTGGCCTCGACCTTCGCCACCTCCGTGGTCGGCGCCGCCACCTACACCCTGCTGGCGTTCTCCGGGTCCGGCGGCATCGCGCCGGACTGGTTCCTCGGCCTGGCCTGCGGCGCCGGCGGCCTCATCGGCGGCTACCTCGGCGCCCGCCTCCAGCCGCACCTCCCCGAGACGGCCCTCAGGCTCCTCCTGGGCACCCTGGCCACTGCCGTAGGCGCCCTCTACGCCGCCCAGTCCCTCGCCTGAGTCCCTCACCGGATGCCTCAGGCGCGGCGGCCCCGCCAGAGCCATGCAGCCGTGCCGGCCAGCAGGGCGAGCGTCGCCAGGTTGGCCAGGTTGGCCGGGGTGTCGCCCATGGGGGCGGCGCTGGACCAGATCCAGACGCTGATGGCGAGGGTCGGCAGGACGGCGGTGAGCAGGACGCCGGTCGTCTTCTGGACCGTGCTCCAGTGCACTGACGTGCAGAGGAGCACCGCGCCGATGACGCGGAACAAGGTGCTGCAGAACCCCGCGGCGGGGACGTGGGGGAAGACCGAGGCGACGAGGAAGGGGAGGGTGAGCATCAGGAGCGGAACCATCGGGTGCACCTTGCCGCGCCGGACGGGTGCATCGGCCCCGCTGCGGGCCGCGGCCCCGACGACCCCGTCGCCCGCCTCGGCCAGTGCCGTCGCGGCGATCGCGCGGGGGTCCCCGAGTTCCGCCAGGACCTCGCCGATCGTGACGTGGGGACGTTCGGCGCGGGTCACCTCGATGTGTTCGGCGAGGTCGGCGAGGAGCTCCCGGCGACGGTCGGCGGGCAGTGCGGAGGCCTCGCGCTCGACGGCAGAGAGGTAGTCGCGTGCGGGGTCGGCCGAGGTCTTCATGCGGGGTCTCCGGTGGCGTGGTGCGGGGTGGCGAGGAAGTCGTCGACGGCGTTGCGGAAGCCGGGCCAGACACGGGTGAACTCGTCGAGCGCGGCGCGGCCGCTGTCGGTGAGCGCGTAGTAGCGACGGGGCGGTCCGGAGGCGGACTCCTGCCAGGTGGTGGTGACCAGGTCGTCGCGGCGCAGCCGGGAGAGCAGCGGGTAGACCGTGCCCTGGCTGGTGGCCAGGGTGCCGGAGTCCTCCAGGGCGTGCAGGAGCTCCACCCCGTACCGGGGGCGGTCCCGCATGAGGGCGAGTACGCAGTACTCCAGGACCCCCTTGCGCAGCTGGGCGGCCGCCCGGGCCTGCTTGGTCGAATCACCTGGTTCCATGCGATGCAAGATACCTGGTGAGGCAATTGGGCCGGAAGGGGCCCCCGGTGTCACGGTCGCCGGAATCGAGTGGCCGATACTTGATCACGTGACGGGGGAAGCACGGCTGTGGGTCAACCGGTAGGGAACTGGTTCACTGCCAGGTCAAAGGGTGTGGGTGATCGCGTGGGCTCGTCGGTGGCATCGGAGACCGTCGTGGAGCGCGAGGACAGGTTCGATTGGTTCTGTGAGGCGGTGTCCAGCGATGTGATGCCCGTCATGCTCAGCACCCGGCACACCGCCGACTTCCGGGCGAAGATCACGGACCTGGATCTCGGCGTGGTGCGGTTGTCCGCCTTGAAGTGCTCGCCGGTGCTCTCGCGCCGCACGCTGGCCCATGTCCGGCGTGGTGACCCCGAGCACGTGCAGCTGGCGCTCGTCACCCAAGGTGCTTTCAAGATCTCCCAACGGGGCAGCGAGTCGGTGGTCGCGGGGGGACTCGTGCTCACGGACACCTCGCGGCCGAGCGAAGGAGTCAGCGCCGGCGGGCAGGGCGAGGCGATCGTGCTGCAGATTCCCCGCCCGGCCCTGGCGCTGCGCCCGAACCGCGTGGACCGCCTCCTCGCACAGAACCTGGCCGCGGACAGGGGGTCGGGGGCCGTCTTCGCCGACTTCCTGAAGACCCTGCTCACGCACGGCCCGCGCTGTCGCCCCGAGGAACTGCGCGGGATGGGCTCCATCGCCCTCGACCTGGCCACCGCCTGTCTCGCGCAGCAGCTCGGCGACCTGGGCGAGGCACCCGCCGAGGTGCGCGCGCAGGAGACCCTGCAGCGGATCCACCGCTTCATCGAGAACAACCTCGGCGACCCGGGCCTGACTCCCCAGGTGATCGCCGATCGGCACAACCTGTCCCTACGGGCCCTGCACGCCCTCTTCGCCGACCAGGACCTGAGCATCGCGGCACGTATCCGCGCGAACCGGCTGGAGCGCGCCCACGCCGACCTCGCGCGCGCGGAACTGAGCGGACAGCCCGTCCAAGCCATCGCGGCACGCTGGGGATTCTCCAGCGCCACCGCGTTCAGCCGGGCATTCCGCGAGGCCTACGGAATCACCCCGACCGAACACCGGGCCGCGTCCCTGAACGCCTGAGGGTGCGCCTTCCCGAATCCGTGGGGGGCGGGCGAGGGTCATCCGCGAGGGTGTTAACTTCCTGCCCATGGTGGATCATCAGACCGAGACCAGGACGGCCTACGACGGGGTCGTCGACCTGTATGCGTCGATGTTCGCCAATCGGTTGGAGACGCAACCGTTCTCGCGGAACATGATCGGCACCTTCGCCGAGCTGGTGCGCGGAACAGGGAACCCGCGGGCGGCCGACGTGGGATGCGGCCCCGGACACCTGACGGCCATGCTGCACGATCTGGGACTGGACGCCTTCGGGCTCGACCTCTCCCCGGCCATGGTCGACCACGCCCGCCGGGCCCACCCGGCGCTGCGCTTCGACGAGGCACGCATGGAGGCCCTGCCCGTCGAGGACGCAGCGCTGGGCGGCGTACTGGCCCACTACTCGATGATCCACACGCCGCCCGGGGAACTGCCGGACCTGCTCGCCGAGCAGGTCCGTGTCCTGGCGCCGGGGGGCCTGCTCCTGGCCTCGTTCTTCGCGACCGACGGATCGGAGGAGCCGGTCCGCTTCGACCACAAGGTGACGCCCGCCTACAGCTGGCCGGTGAACCGGTTCGCCGAGCTGCTGTCCGCGGCCGGCCTCGTCCCCTTCGCCCGGCTCGTCCACGACCCGGCTTCGGAACGCGGCTTCCTCGACGCCCATTTGCTGGCCCGCCGCCCCTAGGGGGTGGGACCAAAGGCCCTGAAATGACGCAGCACGTCGGCGCTGTACTCCGTGGGCAGTTCCCGGTGTTAAGATTTTGTTTGATCGATCTCGATCGCAGGATTGTTACTCCCCGAGGGCATCACCTTCGTCGCCACGCGACGCCAAGGCGGTGCGCCGCTTGAGGGGAGGCAAGGCCTGGGTAGCGCCGCGTGCGCGACCCGGGCCTTTTTTGTTGCCCGGATCCGGGCGTGAGAGATCGCGAACCGAAGCAGGATGGCAAGCGCCCCAGGATGCAAGGACGCATCATGAACACACCCGTAGCCGGACCCGGCACGCTCGCGGAGCAGATCCTCCGCGGTGTCGGCGGAGCCGAGAACATCGAGAGCCTCACGCACTGCGCGACGAGGCTGCGTTTCCAGCTCCACGACGGTGCGAAGGCCGACACGGCCGCGCTCGATGCCCTCGGTGGCGTCATGGCCACCGTGCCGCAGTCCGGTGACCGCCTCCAGATCGTGATCGGCGGAGCCGTCGCACGCGTCTACTCCGAGATCATGAACCTGCCGTCGATGGCGGGGGGCGGCACGGCGGGCCCGAAGTCCGACGCCGACGTCAAGGCCGCGATGCGGGCGAAGAGCCGCGGCCGCTACGCCTGGGTCGACAACTTCTTCGAGTACCTCTCCGACTCGTTCCGCCCGCTCATGGGCGTCCTGCTGGGCTCCTCGCTGATCATCGCGATCGCCTCCGTCCTCGACGCCCTGGGTGTGGTCGACTTCCGCGCCGCGGACAAGTCCGCCACCTGGGTCTTCGTCGACGCGATGTGGCGCTCGGTGCTCTACTTCCTGCCGGTCATGGTCGCCTACAACGCGGCCAAGAAGCTGAAGATCGACCCGTGGGTGGGTGCCGCGGTGATGGCCGCGGTCATGACCCCGAACTTCACGGGCATGCTCAACCCGAAGTCCGGGATCCCCGGCATCACCTGCACCACCAACGGGACGCTCGGCACCCAGGAGTGCGTGGCGCACGTGTTCGGCCTGCCGATGCAGCTGAACGACTACGGCGGCCAGGTCTTCGTGCCGCTGCTGATGGTCGCCGTGCTGGCCCTGGTCTACAAGGGACTGCAGCGGATCTTCCCGGAGACCGTGCACCTGGTCTTCGTACCGTTCTTCAGCATGTTGATCATGATCCCGATCACCGCCTTCCTCATCGGTCCGATGGGCGTTTGGGCCGGCAACGGCCTCGGTTCCGGCCTGTCGTGGCTGAACGGCAACGCCCCGATCGTCTTCGCGATCATGATCCCGCTGCTGTACCCCTTCCTGGTGCCGCTGGGCCTGCACTGGCCGCTGAACGCGCTCATGCTGGTGAACATCAACACCCTCGGCTACGACTTCATCCAGGGCCCCATGGGCGCATGGAACTTCGCCTGCTTCGGCGCGACCGCCGGTGTGCTGCTGCTCTCGATCCGCCACCGCGAGAAGGAGATGCGCCAGACCTCCGTCGGCGCCCTGGCCGCGGGTCTGCTCGGCGGCATCTCCGAGCCCTCGCTGTACGGCATCCACCTGCGCTTCAAGCGGATCTACCCGCGCATGCTCGTCGGCTGCCTCGTGGGCGGCGTGATCGTGGGCGTCCTCGGCGGTGTGGACACCAAGGCCTTCGCCTTCACCTCCCTGCTGACCATCCCGGTCTTCTCTCCGATGGGCACCTACGCCATCGCGATCACGGCCTCCTTCTTCGTGTCGATGGCGCTCGTGTACTTCTCCGACTTCCGCACCCCGCAGGAGCGCGCCGAGGCCAACGCCGAGCGTGACGCCGCAGAGGCCGCTGCCCGCGGCGAGGTCGTGGCGGCCGATGACCGCGAGCTCGTCACCGTCGGCGCGACGGCGGGCGCCGCGGGCGCTTCCTCCTCCGCCCCCGCCCCCGGCGCCGTCTCCGCCGCAGGTGCTCCCACCTCCACCGCCGGGAAGGCCATCGAGCTCGCCGCGCCCGTCGCGGGCCGCGTCGTCGGCCTCGACGAAGTCGGCGACCCCGTCTTCGCGTCCCGCGCGCTCGGCGAAGGCGTGGGCATCGAGCCGGCCGACGGCCGCATCGTGGCCCCGGTCGCCGGAGAGCTGATCATCGTCGCCGCCACCGGCCACGCCTTCGGCATCCGCACCGCCGACGGCGTCGAGGTGCTCATCCACGTCGGCATCGACACGGTGAAGATGAAGGGAGAGGGCTTCGACGTCCGTGCCCAGGCCGGCC
Organism: Streptomyces stoeckheimensis; assembly: GCF_045822005.1. Taxonomy (NCBI): domain Bacteria; kingdom Bacillati; phylum Actinomycetota; class Actinomycetes; order Kitasatosporales; family Streptomycetaceae; genus Streptomyces; species Streptomyces stoeckheimensis. The sequence continues at coordinate 8,799,532 of NZ_CP169550.1, forward strand.
GGCAGGTCTCCGTCGGCGAGCTCCTCGCCGAGGTCGACCTCGACGCCGTCCGCGCGGCGGAACACCCGACCGTCACCCTCATGACGGTCACCAACACCGCCGACCTCACCTCGGTCGAGCCGCACACCGGTCAGACCGTCGCCGCCGGTGCCCCCGTGGTGACCGTACGCCGGTAGCGAGCCGCCACCGGTCCGACGCGGGCCCGCGCCACTTCGGTGGTGCGGGCCCGCGTCGGACCGGATCCGGGGAGGGAGTGGCGCACGGGTGGCAGACAATGCGGGATCATTGGTCAGAATCGGACCGCGAAAGAGAAGGAGAGCAGGCGTTGAAGGCGCTGCGTGTCCTCAATAACAACGTGGTCCTCGCGCGCGACGACAAAGGCCAGGAGGTCATCCTCACCGGGCGCGGCATCGGCTTCAGCTCCCGCCAGGGAAAACCGGTCGACCCGGCACTGATCGTGCGCGTCTTCGTACCGGCCGACGGCCGCGACCCCGACCACCTGAGCGAGGTCCTCGCCCTCATCGACGAGGAGGTCCTGCGGGCCGTCGTGATCGCCCTCGACGAATCCGGGATCGAGGGACGCGAATCCACCCGGCCGACCCTGGCCATCGCCGTCGCGGACCACGTCGCCGGCGCGCTGGACCGGGCGGCGCGGGGCATCGTCATCGAGTACCCGCTGCGCGCGGAGGTCCAGGCGCTGTATGCCGCCGAGTTCGCCCAGGCGCAGCGCCTGCTGGAGGCGATCAACGAGCGCGTGGACCCGAGACTGGATCCCTCCGAGGCGATCGCGCTCGCGCTGCACCTGGTCAACGCAGGATTCGCCACGGGCGATCTGTCCTTCACGTACACGATGACCGGGGTCATCCAACAGATGCTCGCCGTCGTGCGGGAGCGGTACGGGCTGTCCGTCTCCCAGGAGTCCCTGAACGCGGCGCGTTTCATCACCCACGTGCGCTACCTCTTCGTGCGCATCCAGCAGCACCGGCAGCTGAAGGGGCACGAGTCGACGATCGGCGAGGGCATCCGGCGGCACTACCCGGAGGCGACCCACACCGCCCAGCAGCTGGCGACGATCGTCGAGCTGCGGCTGGGGGAGCACCTGAGCGAGGACGAGGTCTCCTACCTGGCACTCCACGTGGCCCGCATGACCCTGGAGTCGGACGGCGCCACCGCATAGGCCCGGGCCAGGTCCGCGTACCGGGCCGGACCTGCCCGCCCGGCGAGCGGACGCGGCGTACGGACCGGGTGGGCCCACGTACACTCGGCCCATGAGCCGCACACGACGTGTCATGGGGGAGTGCCTGCCGCAGGCCGGCCCCGACGCGCCTGCGGTCCCTGCGGGCCGGGCGGGCATCAGCCTCCGGACCGCCCCCGACGGTCAGGCCCCCACGGTCGGCCGCGGCGTCCTGCACGGCCACGGCTAGCGCTTTCCCACCGCGCCCGGGCCCCTTTCCTCCCGCCGCACCATCCTCAGTGACGGTCCCTGCCCCGGCAGCCCGCGACCGGGCCCGATCACCGTGTCCGATCACCGGGTCCGGTCCGGCCCCCGTCGTCTCGGGGGCGACGCATCGCCCTCCCGCAGTACCACCGCAGTCCCGACGCTCCGTCGGCGCTGCCACCAGGTTAGGGCCGTGCGCCGGGCCGTAGCCGCCTCCGAAGGGACCACCGTGAAGTTGAGCGGGTTGCTGACCGGCCATGAACACCACGTCATCCAGGGCGACATCGAGTCCACGGGGATCACCGCGGGAACCACCTTCGACGTCGACCGGGTCGTGCCGGGCTCGCTCTTCATCGCCGTACCCGGCCACCGCGGAGGCGGCCCCGCAGCCATCGGTGCGGCGCTCGCGCGCGGGGCGGTCGCGGTGCTCGTCGACGAGGCGGGAGCCGCCGCCGCACCCCCCGGGCAGGAGCTGCTTCCGGCGGTGTGCGTCGTACGGGTCCGCGACACCCGCAAGGCGGCGGCCGTCGTCTCCTCCCGCTACTTCGGCGAGCCGGGCCGGCACATGGACGTGGTGGCGGTCACCGGGACGAACGGGAAGACCTCCATCTCCTACATGGTCGAGTCGCTCCTCAAGATCTCCGAGGGCGCCTCGGTGGGCGTGATCGGGACGGCGGGCAGCCGGATCGGCGACGAGATGATCCCCATGCCGCCCACGGTGCTGACCACACCGGAATCACCGGACCTGCAGTACCTGCTGGGCCGCATGCGGGACCAGGGCACCGGCAGCGTGGTGCTGGAGGCCACCTCGATGGCCCTGCAGACGTACCGGGTGGACAGGACCTTCGTCGACGTCGGCGTCTTCACCAATCTGACGCAGGACCACCTGGACGACCACGGCACGATGGCCCACTACACGGACGCCAAGATGCGGCTGTTCCAGGGGCTGTGCCGGCATGCGGTCGTCAATGCGGACGACGCGGTGGGAGCCGGGATCCGGGCGATGATGCCCGGCGCCGTGACGACGTACGCCCTCGACGAGGACGCCGACTTCCGGGCCACGGACCTGATCGCGGACGCCGCAGGCACGCGGTTCACGCTGCACCACGCCGGCCTGGAGTACCCGGCGTCGATCCCGGTCCCGGGCCGGTTCTCCGTGTCCAACGCACTGGCGGCCGTTGCGGCCTGCCGGGTGCTGGGTCACGACCTGCACGGACTCGTCGCCGCACTCGCCCAGATGCCGCCCGTACCGGGCCGGTTCGAGCGCTTCGTCACCCCCGCCGGCACCTCGGTGATCGTGGACTACGCGCACTCGCCCGACTCCCTCGACAAGGTCCTGACCGCCATCCGGGGCTTCGCCCGGGGCCGCGTCATCACGGTCTTCGGCTGCGGCGGAGACCGTGACACCACCAAGCGCGCCGAGATGGGCCGCATCGCCGGCGCCCACTCCGACCTCTGTGTCCTGACCTCGGACAACCCCCGCACGGAGAACCCCGAGACGATCCTGGACCAGATCGCATCCGGCATCGAAAGCACCGGCACACCGTACGAGCGCTCCGCCGACCGGCGCCGGGCCATCGCCTTCGCGCTGTCCGCGGCGCAGCCCGAAGACGTCGTCCTGATCGCGGGCAAGGGCAGCGAACCGCACCAGATCGTGGGCGAAGACCTGCTCCCGTTCAGCGACATGGCGACCGTGCGCGACCTCGCCTCCCGTCTGCTCCCCTGAGCCCGTACGCCGGACGGCGGCGCGACGGCCTCCTAGTCGGGGATCCCGGGCATGCCCCAACGGGCGCTCCTGTCGCCGACGTCGGCTTGCGGACACGTCCTCCGCCAGGTCGTGAGCGCCGGGGGGCGGCCTGGACGGCCGAAGAAGTAGGCCACGGCTGCCAAGACCGCCCACCGGACGTCGGATTCGGCCCACATCACCAGGCCGAAGAAGCCGAGACAGCATGCCGCCACCGCCATGCGCCGTAGCCGTGGAACGGTCCGCATGCCCTTGTCCGCCGCGTCCCAGAGCGCATCCTCGCCGGCTGCCATCCCGTCATCGTGGGCCCCGGCCATGCCTCTTGAGAAGCCTCGCCCGATCCCGCTATTGGTCCAGACCTATTGACCGGCCGTGTCGTTGCTCCTACGATCCGGTCGGCACAGCCCCACCTGTCCCCACCTCACCCAGAGCCGGGCGTCACGCCCCCACGCGTCGGTCATGTCCATGACGCTCGGCCTGAATGGAGCACACCATGTTCCGTCGGAGATCACGTACTCCGCGCCCGCCGGCCGACTTCGGCCCTCGTGTGAACCGGACCGGCCGAACCAAGCACGGGGCGACCGTTCTGAACCGTTCCCTCGCCGGAGTGAGCGCCGCCGCCGTCATCGGTGCCGGCATCGCCGCGGCGGGTGCCGTCACGGCCGGCGCCGCGACGAACGAGGCCGTCGCCACCAACCCGGTGGTCAACCCCGGATTCGAGAACGGCCTCTCCGCCTGGACCTGCTCCGGAGGCTCCGGGGTGGCCGTCAGCAGTCCGGTCCGTTCGGGGGCCTCCGCACTCAAGGCCACGCCGTCCAGCCAGGACAACGCCCAGTGCGTCCAGACCGTCAGCGTGCAGCCCAACTCCCAGTACACGCTGAGTGCTCACGTCCAGGGCAGCTACGTCTACCTGGGCGCCACCGGCACCGGCCTCACCGGAACCACGTCGACCTGGACGCCGAGCAGCCCGTCCTACGGCCAGCTCAGCGTCGGCTTCAGCACGGGGCCGAGCACCACCTCGGTGACCGTCTACCTGCACGGCTGGTACGGGCAGCCCGCGTACCACGCGGACGACGTGTCGCTCGTCGGTCCGGGTGGCAGTAGCCCCACCCCGACCGTGCCGCCGACCACGACGCCTCCCACCACCGCGCCCCCGACGACCACCCCGCCGACCACGGCGCCCCCGACCACGGCGCCCCCGACCACCGCCCCGCCCGGGGAGACCTGCCCCACGAAGCCCAAGCCGGCCGGCAAGGTCCTTCAGGGCTACTGGGAGAACTGGGACGGCGCCGCGAACGGCGTCCACCCGGGCATGGGCTGGGTCCCCATCACGGACAGCCGGATAGCCGCGCACGGCTACAACGTCATCAACGCCGCGTTCCCGGTGATCCTCTCGGACGGCACCGTCCAGTGGCAAGACGGCATGGACACCGGCGTCAAGGTCGCCACCCCGGCCGAGATGTGCCAGGCCAAGGCTGCCGGAGCGACGATCCTGATGTCGATCGGCGGCGCCACCGCGGGCATCGACCTGAGTTCCAGCACCGTCGCCGACAAGTTCGTGGCGACCGTCGTGCCGATCCTCAAGAAGTACAACTTCGACGGCATCGACATCGACATCGAGACGGGCCTCTCCGGAAGCGGCAACATCAACACCCTGTCCGCGTCCCAGGCCAACCTGATCCGCATCATCGACGGCGTGCTGGCCCAGATGCCCGCGGGCTTCGGCCTGACGATGGCCCCCGAAACCGCGTACGTCACCGGCGGCAGCGTCACCTACGGGTCGATCTGGGGCTCCTACCTGCCGATCATCAAGAAGTACGCCGACAACGGCCGGCTGTGGTGGCTGAACATGCAGTACTACAACGGCAGCATGTACGGGTGCTCCGGTGACTCCTACCAGGCCGGCACCGTCCAGGGCTTCACGGCCCAGACCACCTGCCTGAACAACGGCCTGGCCATCCAGGGCACCACCATCAAGGTGCCGTACGACAAGCAGGTCCCCGGCCTGCCGGCCCAGACCGGCGCGGGCGGCGGCTACATGACGCCGAGCCTGGTCGGCCAGTCGTGGAACGCCTTCGGCGGTTCGCTGAAGGGGCTCATGACCTGGTCCATCAACTGGGACGGCTCGAAGGGCTGGACCTTCGGCGACAACGTCAAGTCCCTCCAAGGCCGTTGATCGCATCCCGCTGACTCTCAGGGGGATGCGGCAAGGAACGGGCGGGGCCCCGAGGGCGCGTAGAGCGCCCCCGGGGCCCCGCTCCGGTTCGGTTCAGGAGGCGGTGCGCAGGCGGGTGGCCGCGGATTCCGCTTCCCGGACCACGCGGTCGGTGTCGATGTCGACGAGGCGGCCGTTGAGCTTGAGGGGACGGCCGTCCACGAAGACCGCGCGGACGTTCTCCGGGCGGCCGTTGAAGACGATCTGGTTGATCCAGTCGAATCGCGGCGCGAAGTTGAGGGCGGCCGGGTCGATCACGATGACGTCGGCGCGCTTGCCGGGGCTCAGGGAGCCCACCCTGTCGGCCATGCCGATCGCCTCGGCGCCGCCGAGCGTGGCGAGGCGCAGGACGTCGTGCACCTGGGGGAACACCGAGGACTCCAGTGCGCGTGCCCGTTGGAGACCGATGGCCGCCTTCATGAGGCCGAAGAAGTCCGAGGTGTCGTTGGTCCCGCCGTCCTGGCCGAGCCCGGCCTTGACGCCGCGTCGGCCGAGGTCCGGCAGCCGCATGATCCCCGAGGCGAGGCGCATGTTGCTGAGCGGACAGTGTGCGACCCGCACGTCGTGCGCGGCGATCGCGGCGATCTCGTCGTCGGTGAGGTGGATCGCGTGGTTCATGAGGAGCTGCGGACCCAGCGCGCCGATGTCCGTGAGGGTGCCGACCGGGTCGTCGGCGCGCTGCTCGGAGCGCTCGAGGACATGGCTGTTGAGCATGACTCCGAGGTCGCGGGCGATCTCCCAATGCAGCCGGTTGAGGCCCCGGATGGCCCGTGCGGCATGGGTGGCGACCTGGGCCGAGGCGAGGGGGAGCGGGTCGAGGAGTTCCTTCTTCGTCCGGGCGATCAGTGCGGCTTCCCGCTCGGCCTGGAACATGGCGTAGGTGAAGCGCACACCCGTGTCGGCCAGGGCCCGCACGTACTGGACCGTCGTGTCGTACGGGAGGGCGTCCACCCAGTCCACGAGCGTGGTCACGCCGGACTGTACGGAGTCGAGGGCGCCGAGGCGGACGAAGCGGTACATGTCTGCGGGCGCGATCCGGGAGAACGTCGCCCGGTTGCAGTCGGCCAGCCACCCGAAGAGGTCGCGGTCCGCGCAGCCGCCCCGCATCGACGACTGCCACAGGTGGGTGTGCACGTCGACGAATCCCGGCATCACCAGGTGGCCGGTGGCATCGATCACCTGAGTGCCGGGCGGGGTGGGCAACCGTCTGCCCACGGCCGCGACGGCGCCGCCCCGCATGTGGACGTCCGCGTGCTCGACCGTCCCCAGAGGGCCGTCGCCGAGGGCGGGGTCCATGGTGAGCACGAGGGCGGCGTTCCTGAGGACGACGGCTTGCCCCGAGGGGGTTCCGCCGTGCGGCCGGCTCCTCCCGGCGCCCACCAGGAGCGGGGCGGCCGCGGCCATTCCGAGGCCGCCCAGGACGCCGCGACGGCTGGGTACCCCTGACGCGGGCGAGGGTGAGCGGAGTTCGGGTAACGAGGGCGGGACGGGTTCGGGACACTCGCTGAGCGGGTTCATGGCGTGTGGCCTCCCAACGAACGAGGGCGGGATCGCCCTTCCCCGCGCTGACGGTCGGTCACATGAAGGCGGGGGAGGGTAGGTGAATCGTCCGCCGGGCCGGGGTCTTTCCGATAGAGGTGCGTCAACATTCTGTAGAAGTTTTATCCGTGGCGCCGCCTCCACCCGGGAGAACGTGCTGCTCCTACGGCCCTTCGTCGTAGGTCCCCGCCTCGATCTCGAGGGCGAGTTCCTGGAGGACCTCGATCGCGGACACGTCCGTACGCCCGCCGTCGTGGGCGATCGCCAGGCTGGTGAACGCCAGGCTGAATCCGGAGACCATCGTGTGCAGTGCCGGGCCGAGGGCCTCGGCCACCGCCGTGGCGACCTGCTGCGGAGTGGCGTCGGCCGGCACGCTGATCGACGGCAGCATCTCGTTCAGGAGGGTCGAGGCCACTTTCGCCGTTGCCTCGACGGCGTCACCGTGACCGTCTCCGCCGTCTCCGCCGTCTCCGCCGTCTCCGCCGTCCGGGTTGGTGTCCCGTTCGGTTTCGACGGCCCGGCGGATGTCCTGGGCTTCGGTGAGGATGCCGATCACTCGCTTGAGGACCTCAGTGCGTTCCATCCTGTGGAGCGTAGCCCCGCACGCGACCATGCGCGGCTCATCACGTCTCTCGCCCCATGGAGCCGGCGCCGCGCAAGGATTCCACGGGCGGCCGCTCCCGCAGCGCCCCGTAGCCGATGAAGTAGGCCGGCACCCGGTTCAGCCATCGCGAGTCGGTGACGAGCTCCGTCAGCCGCTTCGCCACCTGCGGGTGGCCGAACGCGGTCCGCCCGGCCAGCAGGGGTTCGATGACCCGGGCGTGGGCCAGGCGTTGCAGGCCCTGGGTCGTCACCGTCGTGGGCATGCGGCGGCGTTGTACGCGGCGTACGTCGTGCAGCCCCACCGTCCCCGCGCGCAGTGGTCCCACGAGGTGGCGGGCCGCCGCCACCGCGTCCTGTACGGCGAGGTTGATGCCGATGCCGAAGACCGGCGACATCGCATGGGCGGCGTCGCCGATGCACAGCAGCCCCGGCCGGTGCCATCGGCGCAGCCGCTCCAGCCGTACGTCGAGCAGCTTGACCTCGTCCCAGGAGGTGACCGAGTGCGCCCGGTCGGCCAGCCACGGGACGGCCTGCGTGAACTGGTCCATGAACTGGTCCAGACCCTCCGCGCGGCGCTCGGCATCGGTTCCCTTGGGGATGAGCCCCGCGCACTGCCAGTAGTCACCGCGGTCGATGAGCGCGCTGAAGAACCGCTCGCCCAGGCCCCCCACGAGCCCGCTGGGATCGCTCTCGTGGCGCGGTAGCCGGAACCACCAGGCGTCCATCGGGCACGGGAAACCCTCCAGGCCGAGTTCCGGCAGCTCCCTGGCGAAGGATCCGCGGCCGTCGCAGGCCACGGTCAGCGTGGCCCTGAGCTCACCGGCGACGCCGTCCGCCGTGCGGTACCGCACGCCGGCGACCCGGCCGTGCTCCATCAGGAAGGACGTCGCCTCGGTGTCCATGCGCAGCCGGAAGGAGGGTTCCTTGCGCGCCTCGTCGGCGAGCAGGTCGAGCAGGTCCCACTGCGGCACCATCGCGATGTAGTTGTACTTGCCGGGCAGCGCCCCGATGTTCCCGACCGTGACGAGGGAGCGGTCGGGCCCGATGGGCAGCTGCACCGAGGTCACCCGCCGCTGCGGCAGCCGGGCGAACCGCTCGGCGAGGCCGATGTCGTCCAGCAGGGACAGGGTGGACGGATGGACGGTGTCGCCGCGGAAATCGCGCAGGAAGTCGCCGTGCTTCTCCAGTACGGTGACCTCCACCCCGGCCCGGGCGAGCAACAGGGCGAGCACCATCCCGGCGGGCCCGCCGCCCACCACACAGCAGGTCGTACGCTCCACGGCAACCCTTCCCTTCACCGCCATCGGCCGACCCGACGACGTATGCACCCCACCAGCTTGCTCGTCGCTGCTCCGTGCGGGGCGGCGACGCGCGGTGTCCTCAGGGCAGACCCCTTGCCCGGGCGGCCGGCCTCCCCGACGATGCTGCAAGGCCCCTTCTGCCCGCGTTCTGCCGGGCCCTTGGCGGGTCATCGAACAACAGGGGGATGAAGTGACGAACCATCACGCTCCGAAGAAGCGTTCCCGTGGGGCGATGTCCACACTGGTACCGCTCCTCGTGCTCGCCGGGCTGCTGCTGGGCCCGGCGGCGACCGCCACGGCGGCCGCGCCGGCCGCCCGGCAGGCTCCCGCGGCCGTGGCCCTCCAGCAGAGTCCCCTCTCGGCCGGCGCCGGCACGGTGACCGTGCTTCGCGCACCGACGTCGTCCCGGGTTCAGGCCACCACCGGCAACAAGAAGAAAAAGAAGAGCAAGAAGAAGGGCGGGATCTTCAAGACCCTCGTCATCGTCCTGCTCCTGGTCGTCGTGGTGCTCGCGATCTTCCTCGTCGTACGCATGCTCCTGCGCCGCAGGTCCTAGGACGGGCCGGAGAAGGTTCGGCCTTCGCCCCCGCGGGCCGAGGGGGCGGAGCGCTCCGTGACGTGCGGCGGTCGGGCCGTGGTCCACGGGAACGGGGCGCGATCGGGTTCCGTCCAGCCCGTTCTGGCTTGCCGGCCGGCCAGGGTGGCGGGGTCGTAGAAGCGGGTGAGCAGCCGCTTGTCGAGGAGTGCCGGGTGGCGGGCGGCGAACGCGTCGAAGTCGTCCTCGTCGCCCTCGGCGGCGTGGTGGCCGACGAGTTCGACCCAGGCCCGGCTGACGGTGGCGTTGTACTTCTGCGGTGCGCCCGCGTAGCGGGCGGTGCGCCGGATGCCGTCGCTGACGAGGTCGACGGCCGCGGTGGTGCCGTGGGAGCGGACGGCGAGCCAGGTCAGATGGATGTGTTCGCGGTGGCCGAAGCCGCATGCCGTGGCCATGACCTCGCGCATCACCTCGTCGAAGGCGGGGTCGTGGCCGGTGGGTGCCTGCGGGGCGTGGGTGTTCATGAGCGGACCTCCGTGAGGGCTTGCAGGCCGGCCCGCAGACCGGCGATCTCCTCGGCGCTCAGCCGGCCGAGCGCGCGGTGTTCGAGGTCGGTGACGGCCTGGACGATCGCCGCTGCGGTCGTGCGCCCGGTCTCCGTGAGCGCGATGAGAACCACCCGGCGGTCGCCCTGGCGCGTGCCGCGGGTGATGAGACCGCGCCGGACCAGGCGGTCGAGGACGCTGGTGAGCGTGGTGGGACGGGAGCCGACCGCCGCACCCAGCTCCGACACGGTCCGGGCGTGACCGTCGGCGAGGTTCGCGAGCGCGTTGATCTCGGACGGTGTCAGGTCCAGGCCCACGAGCTCTGCCACGAGGACCTGGAGCGTGGAGTGGGTGGCCCGCTGGAGCGCGAGCAGAGCGGACCATCCAGATGAAACGGAATCGGACTTCATACATCTGAACTCTACGATTTCGTTGTACCTGCCGCAAGGTTCGACCCCTCTCCCGACTCCGGGGTGCAAAGCTCTTGCTCAATGGTCAAGAGTCGTTGACCATTGAGCCATGCCTGCCGATGATGTTCCCGAGACGTTTCACGTCACCACCGACGAACAGCTGCGCGCCGTCTCCAATCTGGCGCGCCACCGGATCATGTCCGTGCTCCGCTTCGAACCGGCGACGATCACGCAGATCGCCACGCGGGTGGGCCTGGCGAAGGGGAGTTCCAGCTATCACGTGCGGCTACTGGAGCGGGCCGGCCTGGTGAAGGTGGTGCGGACGCGGAAGGTGCGGGGGGTCACCGAGCGGTACTACGCGATGGCCGCGCGGTCGATCGTGCTGCCGGACCCCGGCGAGGGAGGGCCCGACCTTCTGATGCGGCACGCGGTCGCGGACCTCGAGGCGGCGCCGCGCGAAGGTGAGCGGCACGTGGGGATGGCGCACCTGCGGCTCACCGAGGAGCAGTTCGCGGAGCTGGGGGCGCGCTTGGAGGCGCTGGCGGACGAGTACCGGAAGCTGTCCGATCCGGCGCTGCCGGACGTGTCGCTCGTCTTCGCACTGTTCCGGCCGACATCGCAGGTGCAAGCGGAAGGGGACGCCAAGTGACCTCAGACGTCAAGAAGTTGCCGACCGGGTTCGGACGGCTGTGGACCGCGCAGACCGTGTCCTCCCTCGGAGACGGGGTCACGCACGCAGCGCTGCCGCTGCTCGCGCTGACCTTGACGCGGGATCCGATGGCGCTCGCCGTCGTCACGGCCGCCGGGACGCTGCCGTGGCTGCTCTTCGGGATCCTCGGCGGTGCGCTGGTGGACCGCTGGGACCGCCGGCGCACGATGTGGGTCGCGGACGCGGCGCGTGCGGTGCTGCTCGCGATACCGGCGGCAGCGGCCGTGCTCGACGTACTGAGCATTCCGCTGCTCGCGGCCGTCGCCTTCCTGCTCGGCGTCGGCGGACTCTTCTTCGACACGGCCGCCACGGCCTATCTGCCGGACCTGCTCGGCCGCGACCCCGTACTCCTCGAGCGTGCCAACTCCCGCCTGCGCGGAGCCCAGACCGCCGCGTCCGGCTTCGCCGGGCCGCCCGCCGGCAGCGCGATGCTCGCGCTCGGGAGGGCGGTTCCGCTGCTCGCCGACGCGGTGTCGTTCGCGCTCTCCGCTCTGCTCGTACGATCACTGCCCGCCACGCCCCGGCCCGAACAGACGAAGGGCCGCGAGTCGCTGCTCCGGCAGGCGCGGGCCGGAGCCTCGTACGTCTTTCGGGACCGGTTGCTGCTCGGGCTCGCACTCCGTCCGGCGGTCGGAAACATCGCCTTCGTCGCCGTCGAAACGGTGCTCGCCCTCTTCGCGCACGACCGTCTCGGCATCGACACCTTCGGCTTCGGCCTGCTCCTCACGGCGGAGGCCACCGGCGGCCTGCTCGGCGCGGGCATCGCTTCCTTCCTCGGCCGGCGACTCGGCACCGGCACCGCACTGGCCTGCACGGCCGCGGTCGAGGGGCTGGCCGTTCTGGGGCTCGCCACGGCCCAGAATCCGTACGTGGCCGGTTTCGCGCTCGCGGTCTGCGGCGCCGGCATGGGCGCCACGATGGTGCTCGCGCCCTCCCTGCGGCAGGCGATCGTCCCGGCCCACCTGATGGGCCGGGTCGCCTCGACGTCCCGCATGCTCGCCATGTGCGCCGCCCCGTTCGGCGCGTTCTTCGGCGGCTGGCTGGCCACCGCCTACGACGTGCGCACCCCGCTCTACGCCGCCTCCGGCCTCCTCCTCGCCATGACCGCCCTCACGGCGACCATGACCAGCAACCGCCGGGTCGAGGCGGCACTGCGGGGCGCTGCCGAGACGGGCAGTCCCGGTGACCCGGAATCCGAGGACCCCGTCCGGGCGGGTGCACCCGAATCTTCGTGACGGTTTCGCGGAGTGGCGGTCGGCATGGTCGGCAGGATCTTGGGCGCCTTGCGCACGCGGCGGTTAGCCTCCCAAGGGATCGGCAGGGGCCGACCCTGGGGGAGGGGTGGATCGTGGCCGATGGGCAGGGCTGGGAGCGGCGCAACGAGCACGCGTACGGGATGGTGGCGTGGCGGCGGGCCGTGATGACCTGCGGGGCGCTGGTGGTGTGGTCGACCGGTTACGACAACCGGGCGGAGCCGGGCCCGAGGGGACCGCGTCCGGGCCGGCCGGACGCGCCGGGCGCAGCGGAGTTCAACTCCATGTGGATGCGCGTCGTCGCGCTGCTGGCGCTCGCGGCGTGCCGCGCCGCCCGCGAGGCGGACGTCCTGGTCGACGACGTCGAACTGCCCACCCTGATCGGCTGGGTCTACGGCGCCCACACAGCGTGCCTCCACCGGGGGTCGCTGGAGACCGGCGAGGCGCGGGAGCGCACGGAAACGGGCTGGCTCGAGCTCGTCGGGGACGAGAGGCGTCAGCGCCTGGCCCGCCAAGTCCTTGCCGACCACGTCGCTGCGCACACGGCCTGCGAACGGGAGCCGGGGGACACCGGCGACGGGACCGAGTCGCCCCCGCTGACGATCGGAGACCGGGCCCGCGCCGTGCGGGCCGCCGGGATCCCGGACCTCGAGCCGGATTGGGCGGGCCCCGTGTCCCACGCCCGGGCCCGGATCGAGCGGCTCGAACTGGCCCTGCACGGGGGACTGTGGACGCCCACCCGCGAACACCGCAGGTTCGCGGAGATCCTGCACCACACGTTGGTCGCCGAGCCGGACTATCCGAGCCTGCCCGAGGGACATCACGGCCCGGCCTGGGTGCAGCGGGTGCTGCGGATGCCCCACATCGGCTCCACCTACCTCGCCGTCACCGAGCTGCCCGAGTTCGTGGCGTACGGCCCGCTGGGGAACGCCGGAGACCCGCTGGGCAACGCCGTCGGCTCCGTCGCGACCGACGCCGTGCAGACGACGGCGAACATGGCGGTCGACCTCGAGAAGCTGTGGGCGGCCCGCCCCGCGGATCAGCCGGTGGCCCTGTGGGAGCGAGCACACTTGCCCGCACCGGTCCGCACGCAGGTCCTGGCCGTCGAGAAGGTGGTGCAGGAACTGTCCGTCATCCTCTTCGACGTCTGCCGCCGTCCGTGAGGTCGATGCGGCGCAGGGTGCGGATGGCCGGGATCGAGAGCAGGGCCACGCAGCCCGCCAGGCAGGTGCCCGCCGAGACCAGCAGCAGCGTTTCCGGGGAGGCCAGTCGGGTGGCCGGGCCCGCCAGGATCTGGCCGAGCGCGATGCCGGACACCGAGCCGGCCAGCTCGTACGCGGTGACCCGGTTGAGAACCTCCGGTGGCGTGTGGGTCTGGACGCTCGTCGCCCACATCACCGACCAGAACGCCCAGGCGCCGCCGCCGATGACGTGGCCGGCCAGCAGGACGGGCAGTCCGGCGCCCAAGGCCACGCAGAGCGGCAGCACGGTGAACAGGACCATGGCCACCGCGCCGGCTGCCAGTGGCCGGGCAGGGCGCAGTCGTAGCGCCAGCATGCCGCCGAGCACCGTTCCGACACCGAGGAAGGAGACGGCCAGGCCGTAGGCGTTCGGGCCGAGCCGGGCGCCGATCAGCGCCGAGTTCAGCGGCACCAGCGGGCCGAAGAGCAGGACGCCGTAGGCCACCCAGATCAGGATCACCGCCCACATCCAGGTACGCGAGCGGAACTCGTGCCAGCCCTGGCGCAGGTCGCGGCGGAGCGAACTCTTCTTGCCGACGGCGGAGTCGGCTTCGGCATGGGCATCGGCGTCGGCATCGGTATCGGTACCGGCATCGACCACGGCTCCTGTGGCCGTGTCTGCCGGAGCGAAGCGGATGAGTCCCAAGCACAGGGCGCTGAGCACGAAGGTGCCCGCGTCGATCGCGTAAACGGTCCCGGCACCGGTCAGCACGATCAGCAGCCCCGCCAGCGCCGGGCCGAGCAGTTGGGCGAGCGCGTCGGCCACCTTGAGCGTGGCGTTGGCCCGCTGCGGTTCCCGTGCGACCAGCGGGACCATGCCGTTCACGCCCGGCTGGAACATCGCGACGGCCGCTCCGGCCACCGCCGCCATGGTCACCAGCAGCCAGAACGGCGGCGTCCCGGCGAAGAAGGCGGCAGCCAGCACGCCCTGGGTGAGCACCCGGACGAGGTCCGCACCGACCATCATCCGGCGCGCGCCCACCCGGTCGGCGAAGACGCCGCCGAACAGGACCAGGAGAACGAACGTGCCGGTCCAGGTTCCGAGTACCAAGCCGACCCCGGAGATTCCGTACAGCGGGCCGACCGCGAGCGCGGCGGCCACCGGCATCATCGCGTCGCCGACCAAGGAGACCGCACGGGCGGTGAAGTAGAGCGTGAACCGTCGGTCCCACAACGGAGGTCTGACGGTGGGCGGATCGGTCCCGACAACGGGACGGCCGGCCTGGTTCTGTGTCTGCGCGGTGGTCACAGGACCGATGCTGGACTAGACCAATCGACCACTCCAGTGTCCTGAACGACACGATGGGGTACTTTCGCGCCATGACGCCTCGTACGCCGCCGAACTCCCCGGTGCTCCACCGGGTCGTGGCCGTGCTCCAGCCCCCGCAGTCGACCTTCCCGCTGGCCTGCGCGACCGAGGTGTTCGCCGACCACAGCCCGGCCATCCCCTCCCGCTACGCGTTCGAGGTCTGCACCGAGCACCCCGGCCCGGTACGAACCCAGGCCGGATACGACCTCCTGGTCACGAAGGGCCTGGACGCCCTGGAGCGCGCGGACACCGTCCTGGTCCCCGGCTGGCACCAGCCCGTCGGCACCGAGGTGTCGACGACGCTGATCGCGGCGGTCCGTCGGGCACACGCCCGCGGTGCCCGCGTCGTCGGCATCTGCTCGGGCGCCTTCGTGCTCGCTGCCGCCGGACTGCTGGACGATCGGCGGGCCGCCACCCACTGGGCCCAAGCCCGGGAACTGGCCGCCCGGTTCCCCAGGGTCCGGGTCGACCCCGCCGTCCTGTACGTGGACCACGGCGACGTCGCGACCAGCGCCGGATCGGCGGCCGGGGTGGACCTCTGCCTGCACCTGGTGCGCACCGACCAAGGTGCCGCGTACGCCATGCGCATCGCCCGCCAGATGGTGATGCCCCCGCACCGCGAGGGCTGCCAGCTGCAGTACGCCGAACTCCCCACGTCCGGACCGGTCGCCGACTCGCTGGCCCCGCTGCTGGAATGGCTGACCGGACGGCTGGACCAGCCGGTCAGCGTCGCGGAGATGGCGGTCCACGCCCAGGTGTCGGCCCGCACGCTGACCCGGCGGTTCACCGAGCAGGTGGGGATCAGCCCCGGACGCTGGCTGCTGGACCGGCGGATCGCCGCCACCCGGGCCCTGCTGGAGGAGACCGACCTGCCCGTGGAAACCATCGCGCACCGGGTCGGCCTCTCCTCGGCCGTCAACCTGCGCCGACGCTTCCACGAGGCCCTGCGCACCACACCCGCCGCCTACCGTCGAGCCTTCCGAGCGGACGGGGCCGACAGCCGCATGCCCTAGGCCGGCTGGTGTTCGGCGCAGTCCACGCGCAGGTCCGGGTCGCCGATCGGGGCTGAGCCCGTGCGCGGTGGCCTGGGTCCAGATCAGCGTGCGCAGCGCGTGGCCCGCGCGTCGCGCGCCGAGGCGAGGCGCCGGTCCAGGTCGGACGGGCCTCCCGGCCTCCCGGGCAGTTCCTGCGCCGCCAGATCGGGCGGCAGCTGCGGCGCCACCGGACCTTCGGTGTCGGCTGGGTCGGCTGCCTGTCCTTCGGGGGCGCCCTGTCCAAGGGGCTGCTGCCCGGCCCGCACCGAAGCCGATTTCCCGGCCGTCGACCTGCCGGTCACGGCCTGAGCCCATCCTCCGGACCGGACCGGGCCCAGTCGGCCCGGGCCGGTCCGCTCACGGGCCCGCCCCCGACCCCCGGCACCTCGCCTCGTACTGTCAGGGCATGAACATTTGCGTCTTCCTCTCGGCCGCCGAACTCGACGAGCGCTACACGCTCCCGGCCCGGGAGTTCGCCGAGCTCCTCGGCAGAGGCGGACACACGCTGGTGTGGGGCGGTTCCGAGAGCGGCCTGATGAAGGTGGTTGCGGACGGCGTCCAGGCGGCGGGCGGGCGCCTCGTGGGCGTCTCGGTCGACTTCCTCGCGGCGAAGGCCCGTAAGAACGCAGACGAGATGGTGATCGCGGGCGACCTCGCCGAACGCAAGGCGCTGCTCCTGGCCAAGGCCGACGCGGTCGCCATCCTGGTCGGCGGAACCGGGACCCTGGACGAGGCGACCGAGATCCTCGAGCTCAAGAAGCACGGCAAGACCACGAAGCCGGTGGTCATCCTCAACACGGCGGGGTTCTACGACGGCCTCGAAGAGCAGTTCCGGCGCATGGAGGAAGAGGGCTTCCTCCCCGTGCCCCTGACCGATCTGGTGTTCTTCGCCGAGGAGGCCGGCGCGGCGCTCGCCTACCTGGAGGGGAACGCCGGCGCGTAGCCGTCAGCGTTCCGACAGCTCCGAGGGTGCTTCCTGGACCACCCAGCCGTTGCCGTCCGGGTCGGTGAAGGTCAGGAAGGAGTTCCAGGTGTCGCCCTTGCCGTCCTCCCAGCCCTTCTCGCCGACGTGCCGCACCGGCGACACCTCCACACCGCGCTCCGTCAGCTCCTTGCGCGCGGCCTCGATGTCGGTGACGCACAACTGCACGCCTTGCAGCATGCCCGGTGCCATCTGGCGCGTACCGGGCGCCGGGGGCATCCCGTGCTCCAGCGCGATCGAACAGCGTGAGCCGGGCGGGGTCAGCTGGATGATGCGGATACCGGGTGCGACCTCGGTGTCGAGATCGACCGTGAAGCCGACCTTGTCCGCGTAGAACTCCTTCGACCGGTCCATGTCGGTGACGGGGACCAGAACCACTTCGAGCGTCCAGTTCATGACGGTTCTCCTCGGAACACGAGTGCAACAGGGCAGGTCCACCGTCGCCCACGGGGTGCCGGTGTGCGAGCCGAAACGCGGCATGCCGACAAAGAAGTCGGCGGTGTCAGGGCGACTGCTGACCGTCCTCGCGGGCGAGGCGAAGGGCTAGTTCCTGAAGGATCGCGTCGGTTCCGGGTTCCGCGCCGGTTTCGTCGTACGCGTAGGCGACGGCCGCGAAGGCGGCGATGAACCCGTTGACCAGGGCGCTCAGCGGCTCGGAGAGCTGATCGAGCACGGCGCCGCCGACTTCCTCCGGGTCTGCGCCCGCCGGTACCAGGAAGTGACCTGGGGTCACTTCGGCGAGCAGCTCGGAGGCGAGGCCTTCGCCGACGTCCGCGCGCAGGGCGGTGAGCGCGGCGATGGCTTTGAGTTTGATCTCGTTTTCGTGCACGGCCCGAGCGTACGGCTCGTGGGTCAGCGGGCAACGCCGTTCCCGTTGCCCGGATCCCGGGTCGTACGCCCGGCTCGACGCCGACGGCTCAGCTCCGCTCCAGCCCGCCCCGCGCGATCACCTCCGCGTACCAACGCGCGCTGTCCTTCACCGTCCGGCGCTGGGACGCGAAGTCCACGTGGACGATGCCGAAGCGCTTGCTGTAGCCGTGCGCCCACTCGAAGTTGTCCAGCAGGCTCCACAGGAAGTAGCCGCGTACGTCCACGCCGTCGGCGATCGCCCGGTGCACGGCCGTCAGGTGCGCGTCGAGGTACGCCACCCGCTCCGGGTCGTGGACCTGCCCCTCCGGGTCCGCGTAGTCGTCGTACGCGGCCCCGTTCTCCGTCACCAGGAGCGGCAGGTGCGGGAGTTCGTCGCGCAGCCGGGTCAGCAGCTCGTACAGCCCGTTCGCGTCCACCGGCCAGTCCATCGCCGTGCGCGGGCCCGGGGCCGGGGTGAACGCCACATGCTTCTCGGCGCCCGCCCAGGGGGCGGGGGACGGGGAGGAGCCTGCCGAAACCACGCTGGGGGAATAGTAGTTGATGCCCAGCGAGTCGATCGGGGTGGAGGTGATCTCCAGATCGCCGTCCCGGACGAACGACCAGTCCGTCACCCCCGCCGTGTCCTCCACCAGGTCCTGCGGCAGCCGCCCGTGGAAGACCGGGTCCATGAAGATCCGGTTCGCCACCGTGTCGATCCGGCGCACCGCGTCCCGGTCCGCCGCCGTGTCCGTCAGCGGACGCAAGGCGTGGAGGTTCAGGGTCAGGGAGATCTCGGCGGTGGCCGGGAGGCGGTCGCGCAGGACGCGGGCCGCGCCGCCGTGCGCCAGGTTGAAGTGGTGGGCCGCGCGCAGCGCGGCGAGGTCACTGGTGCGGCCTGGGGCGTGGACCCCGTTCCCGTACCCGAGGAACGCCCCGCACCAGGGCTCGTTCAACGTCGTCCAGGTGGGCACCCGGTCGCCCAGCGCCCGGGCCACCAGGCCCGCGTACTCCGCGAACCGGTGTGCGGTGTCCCGTTCCGGCCATCCGCCCGCGTCCTCCAGCTCCTGCGGGAGGTCCCAGTGGTAGAGGGTCGCGACCGGCCTGATGCCGTTCGCCAGCAGCTCGTCGACCAGGCGGCGGTAGAAGTCCAGGCCGCGCTCCACGGCCGGGCCCCGCCCCGTCGGCTGGACCCGGGGCCAGGAGACGGAGAAGCGGTAGTCGGTGACGCCGAGCTCCTTCATCAGCTTCACGTCGTCGGGCATCCGGTGCAGGTGGTCGGCGGCGATGTCACCGGTGTCACCGTTGCGGACCTTGCCGGGCGTGCGGCTGAAGGTGTCCCAGATGGACGGCGTCCGGCCGTTCTCGGTGGCCGCCCCCTCGATCTGATAGGCGGCGGTGGCGGTGCCCCAGCGGAATCCGGCGGGGAAGCGGAGCCCCGTCCCGGTCTCGGGGCGGGTGCCCGTGGAGGTCGCCGGGCGGGCATCGACAGCGGTCATGAGACGGACACTCCAGGAGGTAGGAGGAGGGGGGATCGCGTGGGGCCGGCCGTTGCCGCGAGGCGGGAACGCGCTCAGCCCTTCACCGCTCCCTGCATGATGCCTCCGACGATCTGCCGGCCCAGCAGGCCGAAGACGAGCAGCACCGGCAGGGTGCCGAGCAGCGTGCCGGCCATGATGACCGACTGGTCGTTGACGTAGCCGCCGCCGAGCTGCCGCAGTGCGACCTGCACGGTCGGCTCCTGTGAGGACAGCGCGACGACCGGCCAGAAGAAGTCGTTCCAGGCGGTCATGAACGTGAGCATCCCGAGCACCGCCATCCCCGGCCGCGCGATCGGGATCACGATCGACCAGAAGATGCGGGCCGTGGAGGCCCCGTCCACGCGGGCCGCCTCGATCAGTTCGTCCGGCAGCGACTGGATCAGGTACTGGCGCATGAAGAACACCCCGAACGCCGACACCAGACCCGGCAGGATCACCGCCTGGAGCTGGTTCACCCACTGGAGTTCGGCGATCAGCATGAACAGCGGAATCACGCCGAGCTGCGGCGGGATCATCATCGTCCCGATCGTCAAGGTCAGCAGGGCGCCGCGCCCCCGGAACTTCAGCTTGGCGAAGGCGAAGCCGGCCAGCGTGCAGGAGAGCACCGTGCCCACGGTGATGGAGCCGGAGACGATCAGCGAGTTCAGGAGCGCCTTGCCGATGTCGGCCTCTTCGAGGACGGCCTCGAAGTTCTTGATCAGGTTCGGGCCGGGCAGCAGGCTCGGCGGCACCCGCGCCAGGTCCGCGTTGGACCGGCTTGCCGCGACGATCGTCCAGTAGAAGGGGAACGCCGAGATCAGCAGCGCGATTCCGAGAACGAGGTAGCTGATCCAACCGCCCGTCATCGTCCTCCCGGCCCCGCCGCCCTTGCGGAGCCAGTGGCGCCTGCCGGGCTGCTCCCGCGGAGGGCGGCGCCTCTCGGGCGCGGTCGGCGGTGGGGCGAGCGCGGTCATCGGCCGGCCTCCTTGCGTGCTCGGCGGCGCGCGATCAGGGCGTTGACCCCGACGAGCACCACGATCAGGACGAACATCACCCAGGCGATGGCCGCGGCCCGCCCCAGGTGGAAGAAGCCCCAGCCCTGCTCGTACATGTACAGGCCGAGGGTCTGGTACTGGTGTGAGATTCCGCCGGACATCGACCCCTCGAACAACAGCGGCTCACCGAAGAGCTGGGTCGCACCGATCGTCGAAACGATCACCGTGAAGACGATGGTCGGCCGCAGCCCGGGCAGGGTCACGTGGAGGAACTGGCGCCAGCGGGAGGCCCCGTCGATCTCCGCGGCCTCGTACAGCTCGTGCGGGATCGACTGCATGCCCGCCAGGTAGATCAGCGCGTTGTAGCCGGTCCAGCGCCAGATCACGATGGACGATACGGCGATCTGCGAGGCGACCGTGCCCGTCTGCCAGTCCACCGGGTCGACGCCGATGAGCCCGATCACGTAGTTGATCAGCCCGAAGTCGCGGCCGAAGAGCTGCGCGAAGACGAGCGTGGCGGCGGCGACGGACGTCGCGTAGGGGAGCAGGACCGCGGTCCTGATGAAGGTCCGCCCGCGCAGCTTGTAGTTGAGCAAGTGGGCCAGGCCCAGAGCCATCGCGAGCTGCGGCACGGTGGACAGCACGCCGATGGTGAAGGTGTTGCGCAGCGCGGTCCAGAAGTACTCGTCGGCGAAGAGCGCGGTGTAGTTGGCGATGCCCCGCCATTCCATCTCGCCGCTCGTCTGGAGCTCGACGCGGTAGAGGGAGACGAACGCCGTGTAGAGGAGCGGGAAGAGGCCGAAGGCGAGGAACAGGGTGAAGAAGGGGGCGACGTAGGCGTACGGGGAGGCCTTGCGCCAGCTGCGCCGGAGAGCGGCCGCCGGGCCGTCGTCCGGGTCGGCCCCGGAGCCGGCCCCGGATCCGGTTCCGGGGCCGGCCCCGGCCGGGCGGGGACCGGCCTTCGCGGTGGAGGTGGGGGACACGATGCGGCCCTTCGGGATCGTGGCGGGAGGGATGACGAAAGCGGGAGGTGTCAGCCGGTCACGTTCGCCACGCCCTTCTTCGCCGTCTCCCACGCCGTCTCCGACGAGACTCCCTTGCGCTCGACCTCGCCCAGCGCGTTCGTCAGCTGCTGCATCACGTTCTGGTCGTGTACGCCCAGGACCTGGACCGGGGACTCCTTGGCCGCGTCACCGAAGATCCGGCCGATCGGGGCGCCCGAGAAGTACGGGTCCTTGGCGTCCGCGATCTTCGCGATCGTGCCCGTCGAGGAGGGGAAGTTGCCCTGCTTCTGGAACACCTTCGCCTGCTGCTCGGGTGCGGTGAGCCACTCGATCAGTTTGTACGCCTCCTCCTTGTGCTTGGCCGCACGCGGGATCGAGAGGTACGAGCCGCCCCAGTTGCCCGCGCCGCCGGGGAGCTTGGCGATGTCCCACTTGCCCTGGCCCGCGGCACCGGCCTGGGCCTTGACGTAGCCGAGCATCCAGGCCGGGCACGGGATGGTGGCGAACGAACCGGCGGCGAAGGCCTGGTTCCACTGCGGCGACCACTGGTCGAGCTTGGCGCTCAGGCCGGCCTCCGCCGCCTTCACGGAGGTGTCCCAGGCCGTTCTGACCGCAGGGTTCTTCTCGTAGATCATCTCGCCGGACGCGTTGTAGTACCGCTCCTTCTCCTGGCCGATCATGATCCCGTAGAGGGAGCCGATGCTGTCCAGCCAGGCGCTCTGGGCGGGTGCCTTCTTCTTGTACTCCTTGCCCAGCTCCAGGTAGCCCTCCCACGTGGACCACTTCTTCGCGAGCTCCTCGCGGTCGGTGGGGAGACCGGCCTGCTGGAAGAGGTCCGTGCGGTAGCACATGGCCTCGGGGCCCACGTCCGTGCCGAGGCCCAGGATCTTGCCGTCCTTCGTGGTCGCCGCCGACCACTTGGCCTCGGCGAACTGGCTCTTGAGCTTGTCGGCCCCGAACGCCTTCAGGTCATGGAACTTGTCGGACTGCTGCTGGGTGACCGAGGCGATCCGGCCCACCTCGACGCCCTGCACGTCCGCGAGACCGCCGCCGCCCGCGAGCCGGGTCTGGAGCGACTTCCAGTAGTCCGCCTCGTCCTGGGTGTCGCTCTGCTTGACCGTCACATGGGGGTGGAGCTGCTGGTACTCCTCGTAGAGCCCGGCCTCCTTGAAGCCGAAGGATCCGAAGAGGTCGACCGTGAGGGTGACCTTTCCGCCCGCGCCGTCGGCGGAGTCCGGCGAGGCGCCGGATCCACACGCGGCGAGCAGGGCCCCTGTGAGGACGACCGCGCCGAGGCGGGCAGTGGCTCTCTTGGCGGCTCGGGCGATGGGCATGGGAAGCCTCCCTTGACTTCGGGATGAACCGAGCGCTTTGAGAGCGCTCTCAGTACGTGCGTCTGGAGCGTCCCCCACCGCCTGCTCCCCGTCAATACTCGAACACATAACAGCTTGGTGTTACCCCCAACTGCCCGCTGCGCTGGCTCTCTTGACACTTAGGTTTCAGGAGATTTACGTTCCATGGCACTTGAGAGCGCTCTCGAACGCGCTCTTCCCCCCACGTGATCGAGGTGCTGTTTCGTGCGAACCTCACTCTCCAGACCTGCCGCGGCGACGTTCCTGGCCATCGCCCTGGCCGCCGTCGGCCTGGGCCCCGCCGCCTCCCCTGCGGCCGCCGCCACCATCCCCGCGGGTTCGGGCAGTTACACCGACACCCGCCCCGCCGGCACGTCCGGACCCACGACGAACACCGGTGCCCCCGTCACCCCCAAACTCACCGCCGCCGCCCGGGACAAGCCGGTCCCGACCAACGACTGGTGGACCTCGCTCGCCTACCAGCGCTACGGCGACAACCCGTACTCCACGCCCATGTACGGCCACCCCCTCACGTACCAGGCCAAGGCCTCCGGCCTGGAGGTCGGCTACCCGACCACGCCCGCCATCGTCGGTGACGGCCGGCAGTACGAGTACGCCCACAAGGCCGACCTCACCGTCGGCCTCGCCGGCTTGAACTCTCCCGACACCAAGGCCGACGCGTGGTCGGACTGGACGGTCACCCCGTACTGGGCGGACGGCTCCCGCACCTTCCGGGCCACGATCGGCCACGGCATGCCCTTCGTGTACGCCAAGGGATCCGGCGGCGACGCCCGCATCACGACCGCCTCCACGCCCACGGTCTTCGCGGACAACGGGAACGTCCTCGGCATCACGGTCGCCGGCCACCACTACGCCCTCTTCGCCCCGACCGGCGCCGACTGGAACGTGTCCGGCACCACGATCACCGCCGGACTCGCGGGCAAGGACTACTTCTCGCTCGCCGTCCTGCCCTCCACGGACGCGCTCGCGACCTACCGCAAGTACGCCTTCAGCTTCGTCACCGGCTCCCAGGTGGCCTGGCAGAGTGCCGGCGGCGACGTCCGGGCGACCTACACCCTGACCACGGAGGCCAAGGAGGGCACCGAACGCGGCACGCTCCAGGCCCTCTACCGCCACCAGTGGCTGCACACCACCGACGCGCTGACCCCGTACACGTACGTCTCACCGCGCGGCACCATGAAGGTGCGCGAGTCCGCCTCCTTCACCACCAACCAGAAGAACAACGGCGTGCTGCCCGCCCTGCCCGCCTCCAGCGGCGTCGACCGGGCCCGGCTGACCGGCTATCTCAACGAGGTCGCCAACGCGGCCGACCCGTTCTCCGGGGCCGCCGACACCTATTGGACCGGCAAGGCGCTCGGCCGGCTCGCCCAACTGGTGCCCGTGGCCGACCAGATCGGCCAGACCGCGACGCGCGACAAGCTCCTCGGCCTGATGAAGGGCCGGCTCCAGGAGTGGTTCACGGCGGGCGGGGCCAGCGGGTTCAGCTACGACAGGGACTGGAAGACCCTCACCGGATACCCGGCCTCCTACGGCAGCGACACCGAACTCAACGACCACCACTTCCACTACAGCTACTACGTCTACGCGGCGGCGATCATCGCCCAGTACGACCAGGCCTGGGCGGCCGACTCGGCCTGGGGCGCGATGATCAAGCACCTGATCCGCGACACGGCCAACCCGAGCCGCACCGACTCGGCCTACCCCTTCCTGCGCGGCTTCGACGTGTACGCGGGCCACAGCTGGGCCTCCGGTCACCAGGGCTTCGCGGCGGGCAACAACCAGGAGTCCTCTTCGGAGTCCGTCAACCTCAGCGCCGGTCTCGTGCTCTGGGGCGCGGCGACCGGCGACACCTCGCTCCGCGACCTCGGCAGCTACCTGCTGACGACGGAGTCCGAGGCGATCACCCAGTACTGGTTCGACGCGAACGAGCAGGTCTTCCCGGCCTCGTACAAGTACGGCACGGTCGGCATGGTCTGGGGCAGCGGCGCCGCCTACTCCACCTGGTGGACCGCCAATCCGGAGGAGATCCACGGCATCAACGTCCTTCCGGTGACCGGAGGTTCGCTCCACCTGGCCCGTGAAAAGGCCGCCATCACGCGGAACATCGCCGAGATGGAGCGCGAGAACGGCGGCCCGGCCCAGGAGTGGCGCGATCTGCTCTGGGAGTTCGAGGCGCTGACCGACCCGGCCTCAGCGAAGGCCAAGTGGGACGCCGCGAACGGCAATTACACCCCCGAGCAGGGTGATTCCAAGGCGCACGCCTACCACTGGATCACCACGCTCGCCACCGTGGGCGCACCGGACATGGCGGTCAGCGGAGACCTGCCCACCTCCGCCGTCTTCACCAAGAACGGAACCCGCACCTACACCGCGCACAACCACGGCTCCACCCCCCGGACGGTGACCTTCTCCGACGGCAAGACCCTTTCCGTACCGGCCCGTTCCACGGCCACGGGCACCGGCGCCGGCGGTGGAAACCCGGACCCGGAGGAGCCGGGCCCGTCCACCGGCAACACCTTCCGCCTCAAGACCGGCGGCGTCCTCACCACCGCCACCACCGATCCGGCCGGCGCGGACACCCTGGCCTCGGCCGACGGCGTCAACCGGGACGGCACCCCGTACCGGCCGAACGTCTACGAGGTGAAGCAGGTCAACGGCAAGCTCGCCGCCGGGGCCGCCACCACGTTCCGCCTCCGGGTGGACGCGGGCACCAAGGTCGGGCTCGCCCCGCAGGTCCGGGTCAGCTACGACCTGACCGGTGACGGCACCTTCGACCGCACCGAAACCTTCCGCTACTTCGCGACCGACCCGGTCGCGGGCTGGGAGGAGTACACGCAGGCGGTCGGCGCGCAGGCCGTCACCGGCAGCCTGGGCGAACTGAAGAACGGCACCGTCCGACTGGAGATCTGGAACGCGCTGGGCAGCAGCACGTCGCAGGTGCAGACGGGCACGGACGCGGCGGTCCTGAGGATCCCGTACGCGTAGTCCCCTGCGCGGACGAACCAGGCGTACGGGCACGAGCGGTGCGGCGGGTTTCCGGCTCCTCGGGGGCGGAGGCCCGCCGTACGCGTACGCCGGGGGTTCAGGCCGAGGCCCGCCGGACCAGCGTGGTCGGGGTGATCACCGAGTCCGGTGCCGCGCCGTTCCCCGTACGGTCGAGGCTGCGCAGCAGCAGCTTCGCCATCAGCCGCCCCTGGCCCTCGATGTCCTGGTTGACGGTGGTCAGCGGCGGGTCGGTCTCCTTGGCCACCGGGTCCATGTCGTCGAACCCGACGACCGCCACCTGCCCGGGCACCGCGATCCCGCGATCCCGCAGGACCCGTAGCGCCCCCGAGGCCATCAGGTCGTTCGCGACGAACACCGCGTCCAGGTCGGGGCGCCGTTCCAGCAGCTCCGCCATCGCCCGCGCCCCGCTCTCCACGGTGAAGGCGCCCTCGGCGACGAGCGTGGGATCCATGTCCAGCAGCACGTCCCGGTAGCCGTCCAGGCGGTCCATCGCCGAGGTCTGGTCGGGCGGCCCGCCGATGTGCGCGATCCGCTCCCGCCCGAGGTCCCGCAGGTACTGCACGGCGACCCGGGCTCCGCCCCGGTTGTCGGCGTCGACGTACGGAACGGCCCGTTCGCCGGGGTCGGTGGTCCAGCCGGGCCGGCCCCCGAACACGGTCGGAATCCCCGCTCGGCGCGTGATCGCGGGCAGCGGGTCGTCCGTGTGCAGCGAGAAGGCGAGCGCGCCGTCCACGTGACCGCCGGACAGGTACCGGGTGATCCGGTCGAAGTCCCCCGGCCCCTCCACCAGCAGCAGCACCAGCTGGGTGTCGTGGGCGGTCAGCTCCTTGCTGATGCCCCGGATCTGCTGGGAGAAGAAGGGGTCCGAGAAGATCCGCACCTCCGGCTCCGCGATGACGACGGCCACCGCGCCGGTGCGCCGCGTCACCAGCGTCCGGGCCGCGTGGTTGGGGACGTAGCCGAGCTCCTCGACCGCCCGGAGCACCTTGTCGACCAGCGGTTTGCGGACTCCGTCGCCCCCGTTGACGACCCGTGAGGCGGTGGCCCGGGAGACCCCCGCTCGCGCCGCGACGGCTTCCAGGGTGGGTCGGTACCCGGGGGACTGCTCGGGCAAGGCGGTCGCTCCTCGTCGACGGGGGCGGCGAGGCGCAGGGTGGGTGCTGACCTGTGCCGTCGCCGGATCGTCTACAGCCTAGCGCCGGGACGGGCGGGTGACTGAGAGCGCTTCCAATCGCAGCTCAACCGGCGTAGCGCTGCCACATCTTGACGGTCGTCGCCGGGTTGGTCGCGGAGTTGGATTTGTGCGTCACCAGGCACCGGTACTGCTTGCCCAAATGGACGACACGGTCGTTCTCCGCGTACTGCCGGTTGACCTTCCAGTCCGAGAATCCTGCTGCCATGTGACACCGCCTTTCATCGAGCCGGCTCACTGCCGACGTGCATGAAGCATCGCACCCTCCTGAGCAGGGCAAATACCTGATCCTGTCGGCAGGCCCGCAGGAGTGCCCGCGGAACACGGGAGCGGCAGCGTCGGACCCGGCGTCATGACGCGCGGGCTTTCGTCGATTCCGGATGCGGCAGACCCGTAGCGCATGCCCAC
This sequence comes from Streptomyces stoeckheimensis, assembly GCF_045822005.1. Lineage (NCBI taxonomy): Bacteria > Bacillati > Actinomycetota > Actinomycetes > Kitasatosporales > Streptomycetaceae > Streptomyces > Streptomyces stoeckheimensis. The sequence goes on from NZ_CP169550.1 coordinate 8,826,734, forward strand.
AGGTCTGGACCAAGCTCAGGGCATGGATCTGGAGTTGAGGCACCTCAAGATCGTCAGAGCCGTCGCCGACGCCGGCAGCCTGACCCGCGCTGCCACCGTGCTCGGGCTCACCCAGCCCGCTCTGAGCACCCAGCTCAAGCGGATCGAGCGAGCGCTAGACGGGCCGCTCTTCGTCCGGGGGCGGGAAGGCGTACGGGCCACCGCGCTCGGGGAGCTGGTCCTGGAGCGGGCCCGCGTGGTGCTGCCGGCCGTGTCCGAGCTTCAGGAGGACGCGGTGCGCTTCGCCCGGCAGGGCACGGTCGGCTACCGGCTCGGGGGGACGCACGGGCCGCTGCTGGGCGGGCTCGTGGACCGGATCGTCCGGCAGGAGCCCGGTGTGCCGGTGACCACGTACACCTCGTGGTCGGAAGGGGAGGTCGCCGGGGGCGTGGCCGCCGGCAGGCTGGACTTCGCCCTGGTCGGGGTGTGCGGCGAGAGCACCCCGCCGGGACCGGGGCGGCTCGCGTGGAGGGAGGTGGCACGGGACCCGGTGCACGTGATGCTGGCCGAGGACCACCCGCTGGCGCACCGGCCGTGGATCGAGCTGGCGGAACTGGCCGCCGAGGCCTGGACCGACGTACCGGGCGACGGGTGCTTCGGGGACTGCTTCGCGGCGGCGTGCGTGCGCGCCGGGTTCACTCCGGCGTGCGTGTACGAGACGGACACGGCTTCGTGTGTGCACCTCGTCCAGGTCGGGCGGGCCGTGGGGCTGTGCCGGGCGACCTTCCCCGTGACCCCCGGGCTGGTGACCCGGCCGCTCGCCGGGAGCCCGCTGGTGTGGCGGCACCTGCTCGGCTGGCATCCGGCGGCGCGGGCGGCCGCCCGCGCGGCGGCGGTGCTGCAGCACGCCAGGGACGCGCACACGGAGGCGCTGGCCCGATCGTCCGCAGCCGCGGTCGCCACGGCGCAGGTGCCCGCAGCGCGGCCATAACACCGGGGGAGGGGCCAACCGGCATCTCCCGCAGAAGCGTTCGGATTCCTACGGTGTCGCTGACCCCCCACCGAACCGAGGAGATCCCCCATGCTCAAGCGACACGCCCGAACGGCGTGTACCGCCCTGGCCGCCGCCGGGCTGCTGCTGGCCGCCACCGGCGCCGTTGCCGCCGCCGCCCCCGCGGACTCCGCCGACACCGCGCGCCCGCAGAAGTCGGCCTCCGCCACCCTGCGCACCGCCGACGCCCCTCCCGAACTGCTCGCCGCCATGCAGCGCGACCTCGGCCTGACCCCCACACAGGCCAAGGCCCGCCTGGCCCACGAGGCCGAAGCGGGCGCCACCGCCGCCCGGCTCCAGGCCCGGCTCGGCGCCGCCTTCGCCGGAGCCTGGCTGGACGGTGCCGACGCGGGGACCCTGACCGTGGCCACCACCCGGGCCGCCGACGCGGCATCGATACGGGCCACCGGGGCCCGGGCGAAGCTCGTCAGCCGCTCCCTGGCCGACCTGGACACCGCGAAGGCCGCGCTGGACCGGGCCGCCACCGCCGGGACCCCGGTCCGCTACGTCGACCCGCGCGGCAACACCCTGGTCGTCGAGGAGACCCGGCCCGGGGCCGCGCGTGCCCTGCTGGCGGCCACCGGGACCGATGCGGCACTGGTCACGGTGGTCCGTACCGCCGAAGCCCCGCGCCCGCTCTACGACCTGCGCGGCGGGGACGCGTACTACATGAACGGCAGCGGCCGCTGCTCGGTCGGCTTCCCGATCACCAAGGGAACGGTGAACGGATTCGCCACCGCCGGGCACTGCGGGCGGGCCGGGACCACCACCAGCGGCTTCAACCAGGTCGCCCAGGGCTCCTTCCAGGCCTCCGTCTTCCCGGGCAACGACATGGCCTGGGTGGCGGCGAACGCCAACTGGTCCTCCACCCCCTACGTCAAGGGCAGCGGCGGGGCGAACGTGCAGGTCACCGGCTCGGTGCTGCAACCCGTCGGGGCCTCGGTGTGCCGCTCCGGATCGACCACCGGCTGGCACTGCGGGACCGTCCAGCAGCACAACACCAGCGTCACCTACCCCGAGGGCACCATCTCCGGCGTCACCCGTACGACGGTCTGCGCCGAGCCCGGTGACTCCGGCGGCTCCTACATCTCCGGCAGCCAGGCCCAGGGCGTCACCTCGGGCGGCTCCGGCAACTGCTCCAGCGGGGGGACCACCTTCTTCCAGCCGCTGAACCCGATCCTGTCCGCCTACGGACTGACCCTCAAGGTCACCGGAACCGACCCGGGCCCCGGCCCGGGCGACCCCGAGCCCGGCGGCACCTGGAAGGCCGGATCCGTCTACGCGGCCGGCGCCACCGTCACCTACGGCGGCGCGAGCTACCGCTGCATCCAGGGCCACCAGGCCCAGACGGGCTGGGAACCGCCCGTGGTCCCGGCGCTCTGGCAGCGGCTGTAGGCCGCTCGGCAGTACAGGAGGCGCCGTGGCTGCCAAGGGGGGAGCCACGGCGCCTCCGGCGCGTCCGGGACGGGTCAGTTGACGGCGGGGCCGCTCTTCACGGTCGTCCAGCTGCCGCCCTTCACCGTGTACACCGTCAGCTGGCGGTTGACCGTGTCGCCGTACTCGTCGAAGGCCACGCGACCGGTGACGCCGTCGAACGCCAGCCCCGACACGGCCTGCGACATCTTCGCCCGGGCGTCCGCGGGGAGGGCACCGCCGTTCCCCTCCACCAGGGACTTCACCGCCTCGATGACGGCCCAGGTCGCGTCGTAGGCGTAGGGGCCGTACGAACCGGCCGCCTCCGGGTACCCCGCCTCCTGGTACCGGTCGAGGAAGTCCCGTCCCTTGGCCAGTTCCTCGGCAGGAACGCCGAGGCCCGTGGCGAGGGACCCCTCGGCCTTCGTGTTGGGCGTGAGGAACTGCTGGTCGAAGATGCCGTCGCCACCCATCAGGGGGACGCTCACGCCCGCCTGCTTGAGCTGCGCGGAGAGCGGCCCGGCGGCGTCGTAGTAGCCGCCGAAGTACACGGCATCGGCGCCGGAGGCCCGGATCTGGGGGGCCAGGTAGGAGAAGTCCTCCTGCGCGGGATCCACTTGGTCCGTACCCACGACGGTCCCGCCGAGCTTCGCGAACGCGGTGCCGAACCCGGAAGCGAGGCCGGTGCCGTAGGCGCTGCCGTCGCCGATGACGTAGAGCTTGCGCTTCCCGGCCTCGCCGTGGAGGTACCGGGCTGCGAACGGCCCCTGGTCGACGTCCGTGGCGACGGTTCGGAAGTAGGTCTTGTACGGGCGGGACTTGGAGCCCTTGGCCCAGTGGGGACCCAGTGTCAGCACGGGGTCGGTGTTGGACGGCGACACGTTGACGAGGTTCGCCTGTCCGAGCGGTTGCGCCATGGTCTTGGCGACCCCGGAGGTGAGCGGCCCGACAACGCCGAGCACCTTCTCGTCGTCGATGAACTGGGTGGCGTTCGGACCGCCCTTGGCGGGAGTGGCCTCGTCGTCCAGAGCTTTGATCTCGAAGTTCACACCGGGCACGTGCCCGGTGCTGTTGGAGGTCTTGACCGCCAGGTCGGCGGAGTTCCTGACGCCGACCCCCATGGCCGCCAGATCGCCCCCGCCGCTGAGGGGTGCGTCCACTCCGATGACCACCGTGATGGTGGAGGCCGTGGAACCGCCTCCGGTCGTCCCGCCGCCGGGCGGGTCGTCGCGGGTCAGCTTCCAGGTCAGAACGGTGCCGGCCGTCAGCGTGACCATGGCCATTCCCAGAACGGCGGAGCGCCGCGTGAGGGTGCGCCGGCGGGTGGAAGCCCCCTCCTCCCGCCCCTGCCGGTCCGTCCAGCCGAGCGAGATCACGTCCTCGGCCGAGGGGACGGCGACGGGCGGGGTGGTCGGCCGCTCCGGTACGGGCGGGCGGGAGGCATCGGGCACGTGCGCCGGTTCCACGGCCGTGGGCGTCGGCAGGGGAGCCGAGGACGGCAGCTCCGTTTCCCGCTTGGTCGGGGTCGGAGCGTGCTCCGTCGCCGGGTCCGGGGCGGGCGCGCTTTCGGGCCGTTCCAAGTCGGCCTCGTCGGTCGTGCCCTCCCGGGACGGGGAGGACTGCAGTGCCGACGCCAGCAGCTCGGCGGCCTCGGCGGCGCCGATGCGCTGCGCCGGGTCCTTCGTGAGGAGCGCGTCCAGCAGGGGCGCCAGCGGGCCGGCGTGGGCCGGCGGCCGGTGGGGGCGGGTGAAGACGGCCACGGCAAGGGCGTGCAACCCGTCGGCCTCGAACGGCGGGCGGCCCTCGACTGCGTGGTAGAGGGTGGCGCCGAGTGCCCACAGGTCGTTGGCGGGGGTCGGGCGCTTGCCCTCCAGCTGCTCTGGGGGCATGTAGTGCGGGGTGCCGATGACGGTCCCGCTCTGGCTGAGCTTGGTCGTGGCGTCCGCCAGGTGGGCGATGCCGAAGTCGGTGAGGACGACACGGTCCTTGGTCAGGAGCACGTTGTCCGGCTTGATGTCGCGGTGGATGATCCGCGCGCCGTGCGCTTCGGTGAGCGCGCCGAGCATGGCGGCCCCTATCTCCGCCACCCGCCGCACGGGCAGCCGGCCCTGCTCGCGGATGGCCGCGGCGAGGGACTGCCCCCGGATGAACTCCATGACGATGACGGGGGCACCGTGGTGCTCGACGACGTCGTGGATGGTGATGATCCCGGGGTGGCTGAGAGTGACCGCCGCCCGGGCCTCGCCGGTGAAACGCCTGAGCAGCGTCGCGCGGTCGCCGTCGCCCAGCCCCACCGGGAAGAGGATCTCCTTGACGGCGACCTCGCGTCCGAAGAGCTGCTGGTCGAGGCCGCGCCAGACCCGGCCCATGCCCCCCTGGCCGATGGCTTCGACCAGCTGGTACCGGCCGGCGATGAGTTCGGATTTCTGCTCGGTCACGCGCACACTCTAGGACCTGTTGGACCGGTCGGGTGACGGAACCATGGCTTGATCACGCGCCCCGGCCCCCGTGGGCCGGCGGCCATGGGCGCGGCCTGCGTGTGAACGCCGGAACGTCATCCTGCACGCCGGGGGGCCACGGACGCCCAGAGGTGCTACAACTGGGTGCGTGACCCTTCCTTGCCACCCGTGCCTGGTGTGTCGGTGCGGTCACTCCTAGGCAACAGACTGAGAAGCGTCGCCGGACAGGTGTTCGTCCTTCAGGTGGCGATCGTGGTGTTGCTCGCCGCCGGCGCCCTGCTGTCCCTGCTGCTCCAGTCGCGGCACGACAGCGACCGGGAGGCACGCAACCGGTCGGTCGCCGTCGCGCAGACCGTCGCCCACTCCCTGGGCCTGCAGGCCGCGCTGAAGACGACGGATCCGTCCGCCATCCTGCAACCCCTGGCCGAGGCGACGCGCAAGGCCTCCGGCGTGGACTTCGTCGTGGTGATGGACACCAACGGCATCCGGTACAGCCATCCCCAGCCGGACCGCATCGGGAAACGGTTCGTCGGCACGATCGAGCCCTCGCTCGCCGGACAGGTCCACGTCGAGAGCGTGCAGGGGCCGCTCGGCAAGGAGATCCAGGCCATCGTGCCGGTCACCGCGGCCGACGGCCGGGTCGTCGCACTGGTCTCGGCGGGCCTGACCGTGAAGAACGTGACCGGTGTCGTCGACCGTCAGCTCCCGGTCATCCTCCTGGCCATCGCGACCGGCCTGGCCCTGGCCACCGGCGGCTCGGCGCTGATCAGCCGACGGCTGCGCCGGCAGACCCACGGGCTCGGCACGGAGGAAATGACCCGCATGTACGAGCACCATGACGCGGTGCTCCACGCCGTCCGCGAAGGGGTGCTGATCACGGACGGCGACGGGCGGCTACGGCTGGCCAACGACGAGGCCAAACGGCTGCTCGACCTGCCGGAAGACGCCGAGGGACGCAGCGTCGGCGCCGTGCCCGGGCTGAACCGCCGGATGGCGGACCTCCTGCTGTCGGGCCGCTTGGCCACCGACGAGGTGCTCGAAACGGGCGACCGGCTGCTCGTGGTCAACCAGCGGCCCACCCACCCCGGAGGTCGCCGGGAGGGGGCCGTGGTCACCATCCGGGACTCCACCGAGATGCAGGTCCTGACGAGCCGGGCGGACACGGCCCGCAGACGGCTCAAGCTGCTGTACGACGCGGGAGGCGAGGTCGGAACGAGCCTCGACGTGGTGCGGACGGCCGAGGAACTCGCCAATGTCGCCGTGCCCCGGTTCGCGGACTACGTCACGGTCGACCTGGCCGACTCGGTGCTCGACGGCGACGAACCCGGCGCCGGTGCCGACATGCGGCGCACGGCGGTCAGCGGCATCCGCTCCGACCACCCCCTCTACCCGCGCGGGTGGCTGATCGCCTTCCTTCCCTCCACCCCTCAGGCGCGCGGCTACGGCACCGGCGAAGCGGAGCTCGTGCCCGACCTGGCCGACGCGGCGGGCTGGCACGCCCAGGACCCGCCGCGCGCCCGGGCCATCGTCGACTACGGAATCCACTCGCTCATCGTGGCCCCGCTCAGGGCACGGGGCGTCGTACTCGGGGTGGTCAACTTCTGGCGGTCGCAGAAGCCGGAGCCCTTCGACGAGGACGAGCTGTCACTGGCCGAGGAACTCGTCGCCCGGGCGGCGGTCAGCATGGACAACGCCCGCCGCTACACCCGTGAACACGCCCTCGCCGAGACCCTCCAGCGCAGCCTGCTGCCGCGCGCCCTGCCCGAGCAGAACGCCGTGGACGTGGCGCACTTCTACCTGCCCGCCCAGTCCGGGGTGGGCGGCGACTGGTTCGACGTGATCCCCCTGCCGGGCAGCCGGGTCGCGCTGGTCGTCGGAGACGTCGTCGGGCACGGACTGCACGCCGCGGCCACCATGGGGCGGCTCCGCACGGCGGTGCACAACTTCTCCACCCTCGACCTGCCGCCCGACGAGATCCTCGCCCGCCTGGACGACCTCGTGCAGCGCATCGACCGCGACGGGGCCGCCGACGACCTGGACGGCGGCGTCCTGGGCGCGACGTGCCTGTACGCCGTCTACGACCCGGTGTCCCAGCGCTGCACCATGGCGCGGGCAGGGCACCTGCCACCCCTCGTGGTCGCTCCCGACGGCACGACGGACATCGTGGACCTGCCGGCCGGGCCCCCGCTGGGGCTGGGCGGCATTCCGTTCGAAACCTCGGAGCTGTACCTGGCGGAAGGCAGCCAGCTCGTCCTGTATACGGACGGACTGATCGAGGAGCGGACCCGGGACATCGGCGAGGGGCTGGAGCTGCTCCGCGCGGCGCTGAGCCATCCGGACCGGGACCCGGCGGAGAGCTGCCGGGCCGTACTCGATCTCCTCCTGCCGACCCGTCCGACCGACGACGTGGCGCTGCTCATCGCACGGACGCGGACCCTCGGCCCGGACCGGGTTGCGGAGTGGGACATGCCGTTCGAGCCGAGTGCGGTCGCCGCCATGCGGAGCGTCGCGGTGAAGCAGCTCGAGGAATGGGGCCTGTCGGAGATCGGCTTCGCCACCGAGCTGATCCTCAGCGAACTGGCCACGAACGCCCTGCGGTACGGCAGCGCGCCGGTCCGGGTGCGGCTGCTGCACGCCCGCACCCTGACCTGCGAAGTGTGGGACGGCAGCAATTCGGCCCCGCACCCGCGCTACGCCGCCACCACGGACGAGGGAGGGCGCGGCCTGTTCCTGGTGGCGCAGCTCAGCGAGCAATGGGGCACCCGCTACACGCCCGACGGCAAGGTCATCTGGGCGGAACAGTCCCTCCCCGGCACTCCGGGCGCCGGAAAACCGTCCCCCGCGGCCTTCCTCGACCTGGAACCCCTCTGATTCATCCCGCCGCCCGACCCGGGCTGCGGATCAGACGTTGCGCCACCGGGCCATCGCCCAGGAGAACAGTCCGAAGAGCACCAGCCCCACGGCGACCGCCACCAGCAGCCACGGACCCGCCGGGGTGGTGGTGAACGACCGCAGCGTGTCGTCCACCCCCTTCGCCTGCGCGGGCTCGTAGCGCAGCGCCGCGTACACGAGGAAGCCGCCGGCCGCGACGCCCACCGTTCCCCGGGCCAGACCGCCGGTCACCCCGAGGAAGTCGACGGCCTTGCGCCACCGGGCGGAGACGCCTCCCATGGCCAGGTGCTTGCGAAACGAGCGGCGTGCGGCCTGCACTGCGATGACCACGCCCGCGACGGCGATCCCGACTCCCGCCGCGGCCACCAGCCATTGGCCCGCGGGCAGCCCAAGGGCCTTCGCCGTCGCATCGCGCGACTGTTCGTCCCCGGAGCGCCCGCCGCCCGCGGAGAAGGTCAGTACGGAGAAGGCCACGACGGTGTAGAACGCGCACCGGCCTGCCGAGGCCAGCCGTTTCACGGGCTTGTCGCCGTCCGGTCCTGCCGCCCCGAACAGCGCCTCCGCCAGACGCCACAGCGCCATGCCCACGAGTCCGAGGCCCACGGCCCAGACGAGGACCCCGCCGAAGGGTTTGTCCGAGAGCTCCTGGAGGGCTCCCTGCCGGTCGGCCTCCTCGCCACCGTCTCCCAGGGCAATGCGCACGGCCAGGATCCCGGTCAGTACGTAGAGCACCCCGCGTGCCACCAGCCCGCACCGCGCCGTGACCTCCCGGCCCCGGCCGCCCTGCGAGGCGGTACGGGCCCCCCGGGACGCGGCGTCGGCGCCCCCGCTCGCCGCTCGGATTCCCATGGCGGTCAGATCTCGCCGCGCCAGGAGCCGGTCGCGATCCCGCGCGATTCGATGAACAGCTTGAACCGCTTCAGATCACCCGCGACCTGCCGCTTGACGAAGCCGAGCTTGTCGGCGGCCGTCTCGGCCAGGCCGTCGGGGACCCAGTTCATGTGCAGGACGACCTTCGTGGTGGTCGCGTCGACCGGCTGGAAGGTGACGAGCCCGGCCTGGCGGGCCTCCCCGTCGACCGTGATCCACGCGACGCGGCGGTCCGGGAGCTGCTCGGTGATCTGCGCGTCGAACTCGCGCTGCACCCCGTTCACGTTCGTCACCCAGTGGGTGAGCGTGTCCGTGCGCTGGACGATCCGCTCGACCCCCTCCATGAAGACGGGGAAGTCCTCGAACTGCGTCCACTGGTCGTAAGCCGTGCGTACGGGGACGTTGACCTCGACGTACTCCTCGACGTGCGACATGCGCACCCCTTCCGTGTCGTCAGCAGCCCGCACCCGCAGGTGTGGGTCGTCCGTCAGGACGTCTCAAGGCGCGGCTACCCGAGCTCCACGGACCCATGCGCGGACCGGCCGACCCAACTCCCCGACGGACTGAGCCCGTACGGTGCGCGTACGGGCGAAGGCCCAGGGCACACGCGAGTCATGACCGTACTCAAGACCAGCGTGCTCGTCCTGGACTGCGCCGAGCCCGAACCCCTGGCCGGGTTCTACGCCGAGCTGCTCGGAGCCGTGGCGGGCCCGGCGCCCGGGGACGGGGAACTGATCCTCGTCACCGGCGCCTCCGGCGTGGTGCTCCTCGGGATCCGGCGCGATCCGAACCACGTGCCGCCGAGCTGGCCGGCGCCGGAGGACTCCCAGCAAGCCCATCTGCGCATCCTGGTGGCGGCCGAGGCGCTCGACGAGGCCGAGCGGGAGGCCGTGGGACTCGGCGCGCGCCCGTTGGCCGCCGAGGAGGACGGCAGCCGGCTGGACAACCGCACGACGCTGCGCAGGTTCAGCGACCCGGCAGGGCACGCCTTCGTCCTCGCGGCCGTGTGTGAAGACCGTGCCGCCACGGCCCGTAAGGACGATCACGGGGTTGGCGTCGCAGTTCCCCGAGCCCCTGATGACGAGACCGTGCCGTAGGCCCGGAGGGCGTCGGCCGGGTCGCCGGGGCGGCCTCGCAGGGTGGTGTCCAGAAACGCGAGGGTGGCCGCGGCGACGAGGCGCGGGCTCTCGGTGCGGCCCAGGGTGCCGACGATCGAGGGCACGGGCGGCAGGTAGAGCGGGCCGTCCATGAAGGTGAGGTGCCCGGCGCCGGGGACGGTGAGCCGGTAGCTCGTCGCGGTGTTGTGTTCGAGGGCCTCGGTCAGCCGGGGCAGGTAGCGCGGGTCCGTACCGGCGGTGATCTCCTGGGTGAGCGCGAGCGCCGGCTGCTCGAGGGCGGGCGCGGTGGGCCCGTGGGGGTAGCCGTCCAGGTCGACGACGGCGTCGAACCGGCGGTCCTGCCGGGCCGCCTGCAGGGCGGCGGCTCCGCCCAGGGAGTGGCCGGCCGCCGCGGAGCGGCCGGTGTCCAGGCGTCCGGTCAGCGGGTCGGCGGTCTCACCGCGGTCCAGTCGCTCCAGTTGAGTGAGGACGAAGCCGAGGTCGGCGGCCCGGACGGCGGTCCAGCCGGCGGCCAGCTCCTCGTCCTTGTCGCGGTCTCCGGAGGAGGCGGTGGTGGCTCGGATCGTGCGGCCGTCGGCGAGGACGACGACGGCGGAGTCGTACGGGTGGTCGAGGGCGGCGACCAGGTAGCCGTGGCTGGCCAGCTCCTCCGCCCAGGCGGTGTTCTGGGTCCGCACCCCGCCCGACCCCGGGGAGAAGAGGACGACCGGGAACCGCCCGCCCCCGACAGCCACCGGGGCGTCGACGACCGCGCGGCTTCGGGCCCTCGGGACGCCGTCGACCAGGAAACCGGGCAGGCCGGCCCCGCCGGCGAGGGCCTCTGAGACGGTCCGCGCCTCGCCCTCCGTACGCCCCAGGTACCGGGCCCGAGGGACGACCGCAGGGCTCTTCTGCGCCGGGTACCAGAGCTGGACCACGACCGCGCGCCGGTCGTCCGGATCGGCGGTGAAGCGCTCGGGGCGGAGCGGGTCGGTCCACTGCACCACCCGGGTGCCGACCGCGAAGGCGCCCGTCGGCTCGGGGAAGACGGGCACGGGGAAGGCCCGGGCGGCCAGCGGGCCGGTGGCGATCAGGCCGGCGCAGGCCAGCGATCCCGGCAGGGCCAGCCACCAGCGGGCCCGCCACGCCGGTCGGCCCGTACCGCGCCGCAGCAGGGGCGGGAGGGCGAACGCCGAGGCGACGGCGCCGCCGGCCAGGACCGGCAGCATCTGCCAGCGGATCCCCACGATGCCCAGCACGATCGCCGACGGTACGAGGACCGCCCCCGCCGCGACGATGACGGGCCTGCGGGCGGCCGGGGGGAGCCAGCGCGCCACCAGCAGCACGACGGCGCCCAGCAGGACGAGGACTTCCGGAAGGGACAGGAACAGCCCCGGGATGGTTTCGGTCACCCGGCCATGCTCGGCGCCCGGCCCGCGCCGCCGCATCGGCCCCGGGTCGCCGCCGACTGCGACCGGCGTGGCAACCGGGCACCCCGGACCGGCGGCCGGTCTGCGACCGTGGGAGGTGACGGGGATCCTCCTGTGGTCGTACCCCGGCACATTGAGCTCCGACGCCGGGCTCATGTGCGGCGCGGACCCGCCGCCTAGGCTGCGGCTGTACGCGGTGGCGGCCCAGGCCGGGCCGCCGCGACGACCGATCGGCGGAGAGGTGTGACGGTGCGCCACCGGGACCGGGTACCGCCCCTGGTGTGGGACTCGGTACTGCCGGTGCTGCTCCTGCTCAACGTCGTGACCACGTACCCGGCCCGGGAGCTGCCGGTGGCGACGGCGCTCACCGCCGCCCTCGCGCTGCCCCTCGTATGGCGGCGCCGGGCCCCGCTCGCGGTGTTCGCCGCCGTGGTGGCCGCGGCCTTCGCCCAGTGGCTGGCGGACGTCCAACTGCCCGGTGCCATCGCCCTGCTGGTGGCCCTGTACACGGTGGCCGCGCACACGGGCCCGCGCGGCACGCTGCTCGCCGCCGCCGTCGTGGAGGGCGGGGCCCTGCTGGCCTGCCTGCGCTGGGCGACGAACGGCGCGTTCCTGACCCCGTTCGTCGCGCTCTCCGCGATGGTGGTCGCCGCCGCCGTCCTCGGGGTGAACGTGCGGACCGGCCGGGCCTACCTCACCGCCGTGCAGGAGCGGGCCGAACGGCTGGCGCAGCACCGAGAGCAGCAGGCGCTGCTGGCCGTCACCGAGGAGCGGGCCCGGATCACCCGCGAGATGCACGACATCGTCACCCACAACCTGTCGGTCATGGTCGCGCTCACCGACGCCGCCGTCTACGCACAGCACAGGTCCCCGGAGCGGGCCACCGCCGCGATGCTGCAGATCTCCGAGACGGGCCGGCAGGCCCTCACCGACATGCGGCGCTCGTTGGGCGTCCTGCGGTCCGACGAGCCGGACGCCGAGCGCCACCCGCTGCCCGGCATCGCCCAACTGGAGGCGCTCGCCGACCAGATGGCCGCCACCGGGCTGCCGACCGGCCTGGAGATCCGCGGCGGCCACGCCCATGTACCGGCCACCGCACAACTCACCGTCTACCGTCTGGTGCAGGAAGCCTTGACCAACACCCTCAAGCACACCCCCGCCGGCACCCGCGCGACGGTCCTGGTCGAGTGCTCGGCCGGGAGCGTCGGCGTGGAGGTCACCGACAGCGGCCCCCGGCCGGCGCTTCCCGCCGCCGAGCCGTCCGGCTACGGCATCCCCGGTATGCGCGAGCGCGCGGCCGCCTACGGGGGGACGCTGCGGGCCGGTCCGCTTCCGACCGGCGGCTGGGGTGTGCGGACCAGGCTCCTGCTCGGCAGCAGCGGGACGGGCGCCGCATGACGATCCGCATCGTGATCGCCGACGACGAGGCGCTGCTCCGGATGGCCTTCGGCACGGTCCTGGAGGCCCAGCCCGACATGGCGCCGGTCGGCGAGGCCGCGGACGGCGCCGAGGCCGTCCGCCTCGCTCGGGAGCTGCGGCCCGACGTCGTCCTGATGGACGTCCGGATGCCCGGGACGGACGGGATCGAGGCGACCCGGCAGGTCGTCGAGGTCTCTCCGGGGAGCAGGGTGCTGATCCTGACCACCTTCGACCTGGACGCGTACGCCTTCGCCGCGCTCGGCGCCGGGGCCTCGGGCTTCCTGCTGAAGAACACCCGGCCCGAGGAACTGCTCACCGCGATCCGCAACGTCGCGGCGGGCGACGCGGTGCTCTCCCCGCGGATCACCCGGCGCCTGCTGGAGAACTTCCGCCCGCAGCTGGCCGACGGGGGCACCGCCGTCCGCGACGAGCGGCTGGACCGGCTCAGCGCCCGGGAGCGCGAGGTGCTCGTCGAGGTCGGTCGCGGCCTGTCCAATGCCGAGGTCGCGGCCGCTCTGCACCTCGCGGAGGCGACCGTGAAGTCCCATCTGGGACGGATCCTGCTCAAGCTGGAGCTCCGCGACCGGATCCAGGCCGTGGTCTTCGCCCACGCGAACCGCCTGGTCGCCCCGGCCTGACGCCGTCGGCGTCGGGCTCACGGAGACGGGGGCGGGGCAGCGGGTGAGGGCTCGCGCCACATGGGCCAGAGGGTGGGTCCGTCCTGCGGGAGACGGAGCTCGGAGGTGACGCGGAAACCCAGCCGTTCGTAGAAGGGGACGTTGGCTTCCTTGCTCGACTCCAGGTAGGCGGGTTGCCCGAGCCTGTCGCAGTCGGCCAGCTGCTGGCGCAACAGTGCCGACCCGACTCCCGTCCCCTGGAGCCCCGGGTCCGTCCCCACGGACGGCAGGTACCAGTGCGGAATGTCCGGATGGGATGCGTGCATGAGGTTCTGGACCTCGCCGGCCCGCGACATCCCTCGGAGACCGAAGACGCGCGCGTAGGCGGGGAGCGCCGCCAGCTCTCGTACCGCGGATCCCTTCCAGCGCCCGGGCCCCGACCACAGCGCGGCCGCCAGCAACCGCCCGTCACTGGTCGCGGCGACCCGGACACCGCCCGCGCGGGGCCGCTGCTGGCGCTGGGCGAGCTCGAAGTAGCGGGCGATGCGGCGTTCCCGGTCGGCTGAGGCGGGGACCATCCACGCCATGACCGGGTCATCGGAGAAGGCGCGGGCCAGCAGGGCGGCGACCGCACCGGACTCGGAGGGACGGGCGAACCGGATCCCGTACCCGGCGATGGGCGGTGTCGTGCGGATGCTCATGGGTACACGCTAGGCAGCGGTCCCGGTCCCCTGCCGCCGCGCACGAAGGACACGCCGTGGCCTTCGATCCGGGGGTCGCGAAGGCCCTCAAACCTTCCCCCGAAAGGGGTACGGCTGGGAACGCAGGGTGAGATTCGGGGCTGTCGGCGGTGACCCGCCCCACAGGACCTTGGTCACATATGAGGCGGGATAGTAGTCCTTGGACGGCCCTTACCGGTCCTCTCGAACCGTCCCTGACCTGCGCTGATACCGGCCCGGTCTCTGGGGGGTCGTTGCGCCTCGGCTGCGAGGGCCACTAGTAAGAGGGGTCGTTGCCAGGCGGGCTCTACCCCCGTAGAACTGGATGTGTCGCAAGGCGGACGGAGTTCCCCCGGGTTCTCCCGGGTTCTCCCGCTCCCGCCGACGATCCCCTCTCCTTCGCGTGAGTGGCTCACGCACGTCTTCGGCGTGTCTGCGACTGCCCTTGTTCCCTTCGGAAGGTTCGTCCGTGTCCAACGCCGTCATCCGCCGCATCGCCGCTTCGAAGAAGACCCTCGCGGGTACCGTCCTCGCCCTGGGCGTTGCCGGTTCCATGCTGGCCGCGGTTCCCGCGCAGGCCGCCCCGATGAGTGCCAAGGCGATCGCCCAGCAGATGATCAAGGACCCGGCGCAGTTCGCGGCGTTCAACAACATCGTGTCCCACGAGTCCGGCTGGGACTACACCGCCACGAACTCCGCTTCCGGCGCGTACGGCCTGGTCCAGGCCCTGCCGGCGTCGAAGATGGCCTCGGCGGGCTCGGACTGGAAGACCAACCCGGCCACTCAGATCAAGTGGGGCCTGGACTACATGAACTCCCGCTACGGCAGCCCCGCCGGCGCCTGGACGTTCTGGCAGAACAACCACTGGTACTAAACCACCAGCGGAACACGAAGACACGAAACGCCCGACCGGTATCCCTCCGGCCGGGCGCTTTCGCATACCCGCCCCGTGGATGCCGGACGGTCAGTGCGCCGCGGGGTCGATGTTGCAGCTCGCTCGGCGGCGCCCGATGGTGACCAGAGCGTGATGCAGTGCGTCGAGGTCGCCACGTCGGACCTCATGGATGGCCCCGTGCACCGGCTCGAGTCCCGGGCTGATCGCCTCGCCCGCCTCGTGCGGGTCGCGACGCAGGATGATCCCCGTGGGAGGGTCGAAGGACCGCAGGGCGCGAACGAGGCTCCGGCGGTCGCGTTCTCCCTGAGCGTCGGCACGGTGGAGGGTGACCACGGCGATGTCCGGAAGCAGCACGCGGGCCTGCGCCAGGGCGACGTCGGCATCGTGAGCGTGGGCGACGATGCGGAAGTGCGGCCCCGTGTGGATGCACGCACGGAGGGCTTCCAGCTCGGCACCGTCCGCCACACCCGTCACCAGAACGGTCATCATTGCCCCCATTCTTCATGAAATCTGCACTTTTGGTAGAGGGGGAGGCGGGTTGCGGGGGAGAGGGGGAGGGGTGCGTAAGGTCGGCACGGCCGTCGGCGCATCGGCCGTGGTGCTGACCTGGTGGAGGAACACGTGGGAAATGCTGAGCCGCGGCGGCGGTCGCACTCTGATGCGGGGGGTCCTGGCGCAGCAGGAGCGGACGGTCTGCGTGAGCACGGGTTTGCCCGCTACGGTGCCGAGCAGCTCGGCATCGCTCCGGGCGGCTCCACGGCGAGGGACTTGGCTGAGCTCCGGGAGGGCTTCGCGGGTCTGCCGACCGACCCGTACGCTCCGGGAACGAACCGGTTCCGCCGCTACTCCCATGCCGTGTACCTGCCGTGGAAGGACGAACTGTCCTGGATCCCCGGTATCCCCGACCCCGTACACGGTACGGTCACCAATTTCTCCCAGGGCGAGGACGACCCCGAGCATCCGCGAAAGCTCCGCGTGCTCCCCGACATCCCCGGGGCACTGCGCGGCAACGCCCTGCTGCTGCGGCTCCTGCGCTGGGACATCGAGCAGGTCCTGTCCCTGAGGGACATGACGAGACGGCCGCTGTGGGCCGGGGTCCACCTGATCAGGCTCGGCGTCGACCTCCCGGGCCAGGATGCCGTCTCTTTGCCGAACTGCCTGCACCAGGACGGAGGTTCGGCCAGCACGTTCACGTTCGCCCACCTGATCAGCCGCACCAACGTCACGGGTGGGGAGAACGTCATCGCCACGCCGGGCAGTGCGGGCCTCCAGCCCGAGGATCCGTGGGCGGACGTCCACGCCAGATTCACCCTCACCGACCCACTGGACGGCTACGCCGTCCACGACCACAGGGTCAGCCACCACGTCGGCCCGGTGCGCAGGGGCTCCGGGCCGGGGCCGGGCGAGCGATCCGTCCTCATCGTCGGCCTCGCCCCGTACGTCCCGCAGTTGTGACACCGGCACCGCCCGAGCCCGCCGGAAACGCCGGCTGCTGCTCGAGCACCGCGTCGGACCACACCTCGACCAGGCGGTCCGGCAGGCCGAAGAGCGGGAAGAGGCGGTCGGTGTCGCGGTAGGCCGCAATGCCGCTGATCCGGTCGCCGCGGAACTCGACGACTTGGAGGGCCCAGGGCACGTAGCCGGTGCCGTCCGGCTGCGGGCGGTACTGGCCGAATGCGGGGGAGCCGTTCGCCGTGGTCGGGACCAGACGCGAGCCGCGGCAACCGATCGCCGGTCCGGTGAGCCACGCGTGGATATCGGGGACCCCGCGCATCCACTTCGCGTACGGCGGCAGGCACAAGGTGGCGTCGACGTGGAGGAGCATGTTCAGCTCCTCCACGTCGTAGCGGGAGAAGGCCGTGGCGTACCGCTCGGCCAGCACCCGGTGGACGATGTCGTCGGACGGCCGGGCGGCCGTCCCTTCCGCCGCCGCGTCGGTCGTCCGGCGCCGGTCGGACAGCGTGGCGCGGGCCCGTTGCAGGGAACTGTTGGCCGAGGCGAGGGTGCAGCCGTGCAGGTCGGCGACCTCGCGGGCCGAGAAGCCCAGGACGTCCCGCAGGATCAGCGTGGCCCGCTGCCTGGGCGGCAGGTGCTGCAGCGCGGCGACGAACGCCAACCGGACCGACTCGCCCGCCGTCGCGGCCGCCTCGGGATCGCCGGCGGGGCACGGTTCCACCCACAGGAGGTCCTCCTGCGGCGGCGCGGGCGGGGCGCCGCCCCCGCTCGGTCCTGACAGGTCCATCGGGAGCGCCCGCCGCTTGCCCGATGCGAGGGAGTCCAGACACGCGTTGGTGGCGATGCGGTACACCCACGTCCGCAACGCCGACCGGCCCTCGAAACGGTCGATGCTCCGCCACGCCCGAACCAGTGCCTCCTGCACGGCGTCTTCGGCCTCGGCGTACGACCCCAACATCCGGTAGCAGTAGCCGGTCAGCTCCCCCCGGTACTCCTCAAGCTCCTCGGCCACGACGCCGGGCGCCCCGGTATCCCCCATGCCGCACTCCTCAAAAAGACGGTCTCGAACCCGCTGACCGGGCGTTCCACTCTAGGAGCAGGGCCCAGGCTCGGCGGAGCGGGGTTCAAGATTCCTTCGAGTTGCGGCTGCCAGATTGTCGGTCAGACCCACCCGCTTCCAGCAAAGGAGAACTCCATGCCCACGCTTGCCCCCGAACGCAATGCCGAGCTCGCCCAGCCGCAGACCGACGACCTCTTCGACCTCTTCGACATCGACGTGCGGATCGAGGTGGACACGAAGCGGCCCGAGGCCGGCTGGACCAGCTTCAGCTGCAGTTCCTGCCTGCAGAGCATGTGTTACTGCTGAGCTAGTCGGCCGGCGGCCCCTGGCCGCCGGCCGCTCTCTCCCACGCGTGGATGCGCTCGGCACTCGCCCGGCCTCGCTGCCGCCCCGCCCCGCCCTGCCTCTCACCCTCCGCTCGACTCTCCGCCAACGTCAGAGGACCCGTCCCGATGCCGCCGAAGGTCGCGAACCGCCCGTACTTCCGCGCCGTACCGGCCGCCCTGCTGCGGGCACCGGCGCGCGGCCTCCTCGAAGGGCCCGTCCGCACCGGCCCCGACGGACAGCCCGACAGCCGCACGGCCTGCGAACAGGTCCTGCGCACGGCCGCGGGCGACGCCCCGTTGATGGAAGCCCTGCATGTGGCCAGCGCCTCGCTGGCACGGCTGGTCGAGTCGAGCACCGAGCCCGAGGGGCTGGCCTCGCGCACCGACGGCCAGTTGCGCAAGGCCGCACTGTCCGTGGTCCGCTACGAGGCCAGGATGCGCTCCCGGTGCACCCCGTTCGGGCTGTTCGCGGGTGTGGCCCCGGTACGCATCGGCACCTCGGCGAAGGTGTCCTGGCCGGATGCCCCCTCCAGCCGTACGCGGGTGGATCTGGACTGGCTCTCCCGGCTGATCCGCGAGCTGGAGTCGGACAGCGCGCTGCTGCCGCACCTCACCGTGCACGCGCACACCGGGGTGTTCCCGCGCGGGGGCCGGCTCGTCATGGCCACCCCCTCGAACCCGGGCACCGTCGCGGGCGACACGGCCCGCAACGAGGTGTCCGTGCGGGTCACTCCCGTGGTCACGGCCGCCCTCGACCTGGCCTCGGGCCCGGACGGCATCCAGGTGGGTGCGGCCATCGCCTCGCTCGAACGGCGCTTCCCCACGGCCCCGGCCGGCGCCGTCGCCGGACTCCTCGCCACCCTGGTCCGGCAGGAGTTCCTCGTCACGAACATGCGCCCGGTACTCGACGGCAGTGATCCGCTGACCCGCCTCATCGGGGTGCTCGCCGGCGCCCGCGAGTCCGCCGACGCACCGCTCCCGGTCCTGACCGGGCTACGGGAAGCGTCCGCGGCCCGGGACCGGTTCGACGCGGCCCCTCCCGGCTCGCGCCGTGCGGCGCTCGCCGACCTCGAATCCGCACTGCGCGGGCTCGGAGCGGTGCGCGAAGACGACCGGCTCGTCCACGTGGATCTGGCCCTGGGCGCCGACGTGCGGCTGCCGCAGGCCGTGGCCGACGAGGCCGCCCGCTCGATGGACGTCCTGTGGAGGCTGTCGCCGCCGGGCCCCGGAATGCCGTCGCTTCGCTCGTACCACCGGGACTTCATCGAGCGCTACGGCACCGACCGGATCGTCCCGGTCCTCGAACTGCTCGACGACACGGTCGGACTGGGAGCGCCGTCGGGCTACGAGTGGCCTGCCTCCTCGCGCACCGAGGAGCCGCACGCTCCGCCGGAGCGGACCCGTGACCTGCTGCTCGGCCGGCTGGCCGCCGCGGCGCTCCGGGACGGGACCCGCGAGGTGGTCCTGGACGACGACCTCGTGGAGCGGCTCACGCGCGGCGAGCCGGACCCCGCACGGCTGCCCAGGGCCTGCGAGTTGTTCTGCACGCTGGTTGCGGATTCCGAAGAGGCGCTCGACCGCGGGGACTTCCTGCTCGTCGCCGGCCCGGGACCGGCGCCCGCCGAAGCCGGGGCGACGTTCGGGCGGTTCGCGGGGCTCACCGGGGCCATCACCGAGGAACTGGCCGCCGCCGTACACCGGGACGTACCCGGGGCCGCGCACCTCACCGTCGCGTTCCAACCGCGTGCCGCACGGGCCCTGAACATCGCCAACAGCCCGCGCACGGCCGGACACCAAGTGCCCGTGGGGCTGCCGCCGAACCCGGCCGCGACCACCGTACGGCTCGACGAGATCGGTGTCGCGGGGAACGCCGACCACCTCTATCCGGTCCACCTGCCCACCGGCCTGAGGCTGCTCCCGCACACCTCGCACGCGCTCGACCTGCGCGGTCAGGCGCCGAACGCCGCCCGGTTCCTGCTGGAACTGGGCCGCGACGGGACCCGGATGTGCACGCCCTGGGACTGGGGCCCGGTCAAGAGCGCTCCCTTCCTGCCGCGCGTCCGCTACGGCCGCACGGTCATCTCTCCGGCGACCTGGCGCCTCGACGAACTGCGGGAACACACCGCCCGCGGACCGGCCGAGTGGTCCGCCGCGGTGGCCGAATGGCGGGAGCGCTGGGGCGTCCCGCAGCGGATCGTACTGAGCCGGCTCGATCACCGGCTGCCCCTCGACCTGACCGACCGCTGGCACCTGGAGGTGCTCCGGGACGCGCTCACCAAGGACACCGACCACCTCGCCACCGAGGTCCCCGGGGGCGAGGAACGCTCCGGCGGCTGGCTCCGGGGCCCGGACGGCCTGCCCCGGCAAACCGAACTGGCACTGGCCTTCACCAGCGCCGACGCCCCCGTGGCGCCGCTCGCGAGCCACCCCGCGGGTCCGGCGCGCACCGCGGAACGGCGGTCCGCGGAGGTGGGCGGCGAGTGGCTCTACGCCAAGCTCTACCTCCCCGAACGGCACGTCCCGGCGTTCCTCCGCGAGCGGCTCACCCCCTTCCTGGCCGGCCTGTCCGGTCTGGCCGTCGAGCACGGGGAGTTCGTGGACCGGTGGTTCTTCATCCGCTACCGGGACCAGGAGGACCATCTGCGGCTGCGCTTCCACGGGCCCTCCGGGCCGCTGTGGGAGCAACTGCTGCCCGCACTGCACACGTCGGTCCGGACGTGGACGGCCGAGGGTCTGATCGGGCGCTGCGTCCTCGACGCGTACGAGCCCGAGTGGGAGCGGTACGGAGGACCACGGGCGCAGGCGGCGGCCGAACGGTTCTTCGCCGCCGACAGCCGCCTGGCCCTCGCCCTGCCCCGGGCGGCCCGTGACCAGGGGGCCGGAGGGCCCCGCTGGGACCCGGAAACCCTCGCCGCGATGTCGATGGCCTCGATCGCCCAGGCCTTCGGCCCGCCGCCCGTCCACAGCCACAGCCATGGCATCGCCTCCGCCTCCGCCCCTGGCACCGGCACCGGCTCACCCGCACAGGACCGGTACGGGCCGCACGAGCCGGGCGCCGCCTGGCTCGCCGCGGGCGCGGCGGGCCACGACCTCCCGCACGGTTTCCGGGCCGACCGGGCGCAGTGGCTGCGCCTGATCGACCCGGTAGGCGGGTGGCCCGTGCTGTCCGAAAGCCCGGCCGGGCGAGAGGTGCTCGCCGCGCTGACCGACCAGGCCGCCCGACTGCGCGAGTACCGGGAAGTCCTCGACCAACTCGCCGACGCCGACGAGAGCTGGTCGCCGCTGCCCCGCGTGCTGGCGAGCCTCCTGCACATGACCTGCAACCGCCTGCTCGGCCCCGACCGGGATGCGGAACGGCGGGCCTACGCCGCCGCCCGCGCCTGTATGACGGGCAACGCCGACCGAAGGAGGCACCACCGGTGACCACGGCCACCAGCCTGCTCGAGTCCGCCGTCGCACGGGTGGCGGACGCACTCGCCGACCCCGAGACGCTGACCCGGCATCCCGGCGAGCGCGGGGAACCGGTGTCGCTCGAAGGGAGCGCCGGCGCCGCGCTGTTCCTCGCGGAACTCGCCGGACACGACCCGGGCCGGCTGCCGGCCGCCCACGCCCACCTGTCGGTGGCCGCGCGGGCCCTGAACGGGACCGCCAGCGCGGGCCTCTTCCACGGCCCCGCCGCCGTACTGGCCGCCGCGCAGGCCTGTGCACGGCTCGGCGGGCACTACCCGCGGCTGCGCCACCAGCTGACCGAACACGTCGCGGCGGAGGCAGTGGCCAGGATCGCCCCCGCAGCCTCCCGCGCGGGGGTGGACTGGACGGCGTACGACGTCATCTCCGGCGCCACCGGCACCGGCCGACTGCTGCTCGGCGCGGTGGTCGACGGCGATCCGCGGGAACGGGCATCGGCCGAACCGGCGTTGCGGGCCACCCTCACCCATCTCACCGCCCTGTCCCGGCCGTTGACGGTCGACGGCCACCAGGTCCCCGGCTGGTGGGTGCCCGGCTCGCTGCAGGCCACTCCCGCGGACCAGAAGGTCTTCCCCCGAGGGGACTTCAACCTCGGTCTCGCCCACGGCATCGCGGGCCCGCTGACGCTGCTGGCCCTGTGCGCCGAAGCCGGGGTGACGGTGGACGGCCAGCTCGCCGCCGTCCACCGGATGGGACGCTGGCTCGCCGACCGGACCGACCACGACGCGTACGGCCCCTACTGGGAGCCGCGGCTGGCCTTCGACGACGAAATCGTCCGGGGCGCCGGCGGCAGCACGTCCCCCTCCGACCACGCCGCCGCGGCCTCGGGCGGGGCCTGGTGCTACGGAGCGGTGGGCATCGCGAACGCGCTCGCCAGGGCCGCACGGCTCACCGGAGAGGCAGGCTGGCACCGGCTCGCCCTCGAGGGCGCCCGTACGCTGCTGCGCCGTCCCGCCACCGAACACCACTTGAAGGGCCCCACCCTCTGCCACGGCCGGGCCGGCTTCCTGCAGAGCCTGTGGCGGCTGGGCCGGCTGACCGGAGACCGGGAACTGCTGGACCAGGCCGCACCGCTCGCCGAGGGGCTGGCCGCCCTGGCGGACCCGGAAGCACCCTTCGGTTTCCGCCACTTGTCGCCCGTGCGGTCCGACCGGGGCTGGGACCGTGCGCAGCCGCTGCGCGCCGTGGACAACGGCGGGCTCCTCGAAGGGGCCGCCGGAGTCGCGGCGGCGCTCCTCTCGATGCTGCCCGGCCGACCCGCGGCCTCCGGAGCAGCCGGGGACGGCCCGCACTGGGACCGCGTACTGCTCCTGTCCTGAGCGCCCGTACACACGACCGCGCCCGCCTGTGGCCCCGCCCCCCGTACGAGGAGACCCCGCCATGAGCTCTGACACGCATGCGACGCCACGCGATCTCCTCGACCTGCCCCGGGGACAGATCCTCCTGGTGGGTACGGGCGCCTTCGACGTGGTGAAGATGCCGACCTGGGTGATGTGGCTGCGGGCGACCTGCGGCTGGTCGGTGCGGGTCTGCCTGACGGCGTCCGCCGAGCTCCTCGTGTCCCGGCGGGCGCTGGCCGCCGCGGCCCAGGCGCCGGTCAGCGGGCCCGAGTGGGACACCGAGCAGGGCAGGGTGCCGCACCAGGAACTGGCCGAGTGGGCCGACCTGGTCCTGGTGCTGCCGGCCACCGTCAACTTCATCGCGAAGTGCGCGGCGGGCATCACCGACGACCTCGCCCTGACCACGGTCATGAACACGGAGGCACCCGTGGTCATCGGTCCGTCGATCCCGGCCACCGCACTGCGCCGCCCTTCGGTCCGACGGAACCTGCGCACCCTGCAGGAGGACGGCTTCTTCGTGGTGCCCCCCGCGGCGGGCACCTCCGTACACGAGGGCCGCACCACCGAGGGCTGGGGAAGCGAGCTGGGGTCCGCGCTGGAGTGCGCGGCCAAGGCACTCGCCGAGCGCCGGACGGTCTGACACGCCCCCCTCACGGATGCGAAGCCCCGGACCGAGCCGGGCGCCGAGCACCCACCCCGTGCCGTCACCCCCGTGCCGCGAGGACGAGGGCGAGCACCGCGTCTCCCGCCTGCCACGCCATGGCGCGGCGCCGTCCGTCGAGGACGGGTGGCCGCAGGCCCAGGATCGCGATGTCCCGCGCGGCGGTCCCGAAGATCCCGGTCCGGTCGGCCTTGACCGCCGCCTCTTTCAGCGCCCAGGCGCCGGCCAGCGCGTCGGGCCGGTCCGTACCGACGAGGGAGCGTTCCCCGGCGGAGAGGACGTGGTCCGCGACCCGCCGTACCGCGTCCGCCGAGGCGGTCTCGCACAGGTCCACTCCGACCGGCCGGGGTGCGAGGGCCGCGGCGACGTGGTGGGCGGTGTGGCTGATGGAGACGTGCAGGGCGGTCACCGGGCTCCCGCCGACGAGGACGTGGGGGCTGCCGTCGTCGCGCGGGAGGACCTCCACCTCGGCCGCCGGGGCGGCGAGGAACTCGCCGACCAGGCGCTTGGCGAGCAGCCGTCCCGCCGCCCACTCGGCCTGCCGCCAGGCCGGCAGCGCCCGGACCACCTGCCGCTCGGCCGGTGAGAGGGGCACGAGGGGCACGGCCCGGTGGAGGCCGGGGCGCCGGGCCACGAGCACCCCGGCCCCGCCCCATCGGTGGACCTGTCCCGGCACGATCGGCGGGAAGACGGTGATCACGGCGGCGGGGGTCACGCGGCGGCGGGGGTGCACGGGGCTGCCGTGGCCGTGTCCGCCTCCAAGGCCCGCAGTTCGCGCTCCAGCGCGGTCACGGCCTGCCGGATCTGGTCGGGCGTGTGGTCACAGGTGACGAAGAAGCGCAGCCGGGCCATTTCCTCCGGTACGGCCGGGTAGAGGATGGGGTTGACGCTGATGCCCTGCCGGAAGAGGGCCTCCGCGAGCTGCAGCGTCTTCAGCGAGTCCCCGACGATGCAGGGGACGACCGGCGTGTCGTGGCTGTCCCCGACGTCGATCCCCGCTTCGCGCGCCAGCCGGACGAACAGCGAGGCGTTGTACGCGAGACGCGTGACGCGCTTCGGCTCGGTGCGCAGGAGGCGCAGCGCGGCCAGCGAGGCTGCGGTGTCGGCCGGGGTCATGCCGGCGCTGTAGACGAACCCCGGAGCGGTGTAGCGCAGGTACTCGACGACCGCGCGGCTCCCGGCGACGTAGCCGCCGCAGCTGGCCAGTGCCTTGGACAACGTGCCCGACCACAGATCGACGTCCGAGCGCTCGATGCCGTGGTACTCGCCGATGCCCCTGCCCGTCGTGCCGATCGTGCCGATGCTGTGGGCCTCGTCGATCATCAGCAGCGCGCCGTGGCGGCGCTTGACCTCGACGAGTGCGGGCAGGTCCGCGATGTCGCCGTCCATGCTGTAGACGCCCTCGATGACGATGAGCACCCGCCGGTACTGGTGGCGGACCTGGCCGAGCACGGAGTCGAGCGCGGCCGAGTCATCGTGGGGGAAGGGCCTGCGGGTCGCGCCGGAGAGCTTGCAGCCCTGCAGGATGCTGTCGTGGGCGAGGGAGTCGTGGAGGACGAGGTCCCCGGGGCCGACGAGGTGCCCGATCACGGTGACGTTGGTGGCGTGTCCGTTGGCCAGGGTGAGCGCGGATTCGCATCCGAGCAGGTCGGCGAGTTCCGCTTCGAGCTCCAGGTGGAGCGGACGGCTGCCGGACAGCAGCCGGCTGGCGGACACCGACGTGCCGTAGCGCTCCACCGCCTCCTTGGCGGCCGCCTTCACCTCAGGGTCGGTCGCCATGCCCAGGTAGTTGTAGCTGGAGAAGGAGACGAGTTCCCGGCCGCCGACGACCGTCGTGTCCGTCATGCCGCCTTCGTGTACGAGGAAGTACGGATTGGCGAGTCCCAGCCCGGCGAGCATGCCGATCCGCTCACCGTGGGCGGCGACCTCCGGGAAGCGGTCGATCCGCGTGTGCTCCTCCGGCGCGGCCGGGTCGTCCGTCGGCTGCTCGGGGGGAGCCGGGGGAACCGGGGGAACCGGGACCACGCCCAGGCGGGGGGAGTCCGCCGCTGCCGAAGGTTCGGGAGCCGATACGACCGGCATCGGCTCGGTGGACGTCGCAGGCGGGGTCCCGTCACCGTGTCCGGTGCGCTGCCCGGGGACGGCCGTCGCCGCCGTGGCGTCCGGGCAGGCGCCCGTGATCAGCGCGGCGATCCGGGCGACGGTCGGCCGGTCGGCGGCCCGCTCGTCGAAGCTCCACTGCGGCCACTGCCGGGAAAGGGAGGTGAGCAGGTCGGTGAGCATCAGCGAGTCGAATCCGAGGTCGTCGATCAGCAGCTGGTCGCTGCTCAGCTGCTCCACCGGGAAGGCGCTGATCCGGGCCACCTGCGCGAGCACGGCTTCGGTGACCTCGGCGGTGACCGCGCCGGTGCCCTCGTCGGCCGCCGCTCGCGGGGCGGGCGGGCCGGAGGGGTCGGCGGCGGCCTCCTCGGCCTCCTCGGGAGCCGCGGCAGCGGGTACGGCCAGGGCGGCGGGCACCGGCTCGGGGAGCGTCCCGGCGAGGCGGGCGAGCAGCTCCGCCTGCTGCCGGACCAGCTGGAGCAGCTCGTCCACCGGGGTGTTCGCCGGGGCGTCCGTCGGGGCGTTCATCGAGGTCTCCTCCGGCTGTGCAGCCTCTACGGGCTGTACGGGCTGTACGGGCTGCGCCGGGAGGGAGGCGGCGGCGGGGTCCTGCTTCGCGGCACGCCTGGCAGGTACCCAGTAGGACTGGGTGGCGAGCCCGGCCACCGGCAGGTCCAGCAGCCGGCGGTCCTCCTCGGCGATCAGGGCGCGGGGGTCGACGGGGACACCCAGGACCGCGAGCCGGGCGAGGGCCAGCGCGAAGGCGCGCCCGCCGTCGGCCGTCCCCTCGACGGGGACGACATGGACGTCGTCGTGGCCGCCGAGGTTGCGGCGGACCGAGGTGAGGAGCGAGCTGCCGCCCGTCACCTGGAGGAAGACGCGGGCCCCCTGGTCGTAGGCGGTACGGACCGCGTCGCCGAAGAGGACCGGCGCGGACGCGTGACGGATCCACAGCTCGCGCAGCCGCTCGGGGTCGGTGCAGACCTCGGCGTTCACGGACGAGACGAACGGCAGGACGGGGCCGGCGATCGCACGGGCGGTGAGGCCCGAGCGGATGGTGTCCTCGACGGCGGTCAGGTGCGGCGAGTGGAAGGCGTTGGACACGTCGAGCGTCGCCGTGACGACCCCGGCTTCCGCGCACGCCTCCCGCAGGGCGGCGAGGCCTTCCGGGGTGCCGCTGACCACGATCTGCCGCGGCTGGTTGAAGCAGGCGAGCCAGACGCCGTCGATCCCGCGCGTGAGCCGGCGGCAGGTCTCCTCGTCGGTCTGCACGGCGAGCATTCCGCCCGAGAAGCCGGACTCGGCCTTCCGGAGGGTTGCACCGCGGTGGACCAGCAGCCGGACCGTGTCCACGTTGCTGAGCGCTCCGGCGGCCGCGGCCGCGGCGAACTCCCCGGCGCTGTGCCCGAGGGCGAGGTCGGGACGGATGCCGCAGTCGGCGAGCAGGCGGGTGGCGGCGATCTGGACGGTACCGAGCAGGGGCTGGCACACCTCGGTGGCGGCGAGCCGCTTCCTGAGCTCCTCGGTGTCGCCGTCGGACCGGGCCTCATCGCCGTAGACCAGGTCGGCCAGGTCAAAGCCGAGGTCGGCCCGGGCCACGGCGCTGAGTACGCAGACGGCCGAGCGGTAGGCGGGGAACCGCGCGTAGAGGTCCTGCATCATGCCCGGTCGCTGGCTGCCCTGACCGGGGAAGAGGAAGGCGGTACGGCGCTGCGCGGCAGGCAGGGGTGCGTCGGCGGCGAAGGCGCCGTCGCCGAGGTCGCCCCGGGCTCCGGCCAGGAGCTGCTCACGGGCGCGGCGCAGCCGCTCGACGAACGCGTCCGTGTCGGTGGCCACGACCGCGAGCCGGGCCGTCAGCGGTTCCCGGGAGCCGAGGGTGTGGGCCACGGCCGCCAGCGGGGCACGGTCCGTCGTGTCGGGTGCGTCGAGCGCGTCGAGTACGTCGCCGATGTGCCGGTCCAGCAGTTCGGCGTTGCCGGCCGAAAGGAAGACGAGCTGGGGCTGCCCGGCGTCTCCGGTGCGAGCCGGGAGGTGGCCGGTGGCCGTGTCGGGCTGCCGCTCCTCCAGCACCACGTGGACGTTCGTGCCGCCGAAGCCGAACGAGCTGACGGCCGCACGGCGCGGGGTACCGGTGTCGGGAAAGGGCCGCGGGCTGTCGGCGAAGCGCAGGCCGGCGGCGGCGATGCCCAGGTCCGGGTGGGGTGCGGTCTGCGGCTGCGGCACGATCGTGCGGTGGTGGACCACCAGGGCCGTCTTGATCAGTCCCGCGATGCCCGCCGCGGACAGGGAATGCCCGATGAGAGCCTTGCCCGCGCCGAGGTAGCACAGGGCGGGGTCGTCGTCGGGGTACTCGGTGCGCAGTCGGCGCAGGGCCTCGGACTCGGCCCGGTCGCCGGCTGCGGTGCCGGTGCCGTGGGCCTCCAGGAAGCCCACGGAGGAGGGCGCGACGCCCGCGTCCTCGTAGGCCCGGCGCATGGCGCGCAGCTGGCCGTCGGCGGTGGGGACCAGCGGTCCGGGGGAGGCGCCGTCGTTCGCCGAGCCGATGCCCTTGATCACCGCGTAGACGCGGTCGCCCTCCGCCAGCGCGTCGGCCAGCGGCCGTACGACGACGACACCGGCGCCCTCGCCGAGGACGAAGCCGTCGGCCTCCGCGTCGAACGGGCGGCACACCCCGGCCGCCGACAGGGCGCGGAGCCTGGAGAAGCCGACCAGGCTGTCGGGGGTGAGGTTGAGGTACACGCCGCCGACGAGGGCGATCCGGCAGCTGCCGGATCGCACCTGGGCGATCGCCTGGTCGAGGGCGACCAGCGAACCGGAGCAGGCGGCGTCCACGGCGAAGCTGGGACCGCCGAGGTCGAAGTGCCGGCTGACGGTCCCGGCCGCCATGTTGAGCAGGCTCCCCGGCAGGGTGAAGGCGTCGATGGAGCCGAGCTGCCGCGCCCGCTCCTTGGCGGCGTCGGCGGCGCCCCCGTCGCCCTCCTCCACCCCGTGCGCGCCCTCGGCCAGGGTGATGGCCCGGAGGGGGGCCGCCATGAGGTCCTTGTAGTCGGACACCGATATCCCGAAGAACACCCCGGTGTTCTCGCGGTCGAAGTCGCCGCGGCCCAGCCCCGCGTCGGCGAGCGCCTCGCGCGTGACGTCGAGCATCAGCCGGTGCTGCGGGTCCATGGCCCGGGCGCGAGCGGGCGGCACGCCGTAGTGCGCCGCGTCGAAACGGTCCAGGTCCTCCAGGAAGGCGACCTGGTCGGTGTACGCGGCGTTGGGTGCCGACCGGTTGCCCGGCTCGTGGAAGGTCCCGTGGTTCCAGCGTTCCCCCGGGACGGCGGAGAACTGACGCTCCGCGCTCATCAGGAGCTTCCAGTAGGTGCGGATGTCGGGGGCACCCGGGAAGCGGCAGCCGAGTCCGACGATGGCGATGTCAGTCATGGATCTTCCTTGTCGTCACGCCCTGGACGGACGGCGTCCGGGGCTGGGTGGGGCTGGAGGGGTGGGATGGAGCGGAGGCTGGATCGGATGGGAGAGGGGGGAGGGGAGCGCCCGGTGGTCAGCGGCGCGCGGGGGCGTGGGTACGGACGACGGTGCGGATAGGGGAGCAACGGCCCGGGGCGCACCGCCTCGCGGGGGCCGGTGGCGGCCGGGGCGTCGGCTGCGGCACTTTGGCCCTCAGCGCCTTCGGCGCCCACCAGTTCAGGCCGCCCGCCAGGCGCATGAGCGCCGGTACGAGGACGCCTCGAACGAGCGTGGCGTCGAGGAGGACGCCCAGACCGGCGCCGATGCCGAAGAACTGCAGGAGGGAGACCTGCGAGGTGCCGAAGCTCAAGAGGGTGAACGCGAGCAGGGCACCTGCCGTGGTGACGATGCCGCCGGTCCGGGCGATGCCCGTGACGATCGACTCGGTGTTGTCCTCCCCGGAGTCGCGCGCCTCCTTGATCCGGGCCAGGACGAACACCTCGTAGTCCACCGAGAGCCCGAAGAGGATGCAGAACAGCAGCACCGGCATGGTCGTGGTGAGCGGTGCGGGCGTGAAACCGAGCAGGCCGCTCAGATGGCCCGTCTGGAAGATCCACACCATCGCTCCGAGGACGGCCGTCAGGCTCAGGGCGTTCAGTGCGATGGCCTTGAGCGGCAGCAGCAGACTGCGCGTGAAGCCGAAGAGCAGCACGAACGTGGTGACGGTGATCAGGGCGAGTGCCAGTGGAATCCGGTCACCCACCGTGTCCTTTGCGTCGACCAGTACCGCGCTCGGACCGCCGACCAGGACCTTGGTTCCGGGCGGGGCGGGGGTCTCGCGGACGTCGTGCACGAGCTGCTGGGCCGCCCGCGAGCGGGGGTCGACCCGCGGCACCACGGAGAGCTGGGCCGGACCGTCGCCCTCGGCCCCGGCGACCGGGGCGACCTGGGCGACCTGGGCGACCTGGGGGAGCGCGGACAGCCTGCGCACGTACTCCTCGAGCGCCGATCGGTCCGCCGTACCCGTACCCGTGCCCGTGCCCGTCACGGAAACGGTGAGCGCGTCGGCGCCCCTCACGTCGAACGATTCGCGCACCAGGTCACCGGTCTGCCGGCTGGCCGCGCTCGTCGGCAGCGCCCGGTCGTCGGGGCTGGCGAAACCGGCGTGCGCGAACGGTGCGGCGAGGACCAGCAGCACTCCGATCACCGGCAGCGCCGCGAGCAGCGGGCGGCGTACGACGATCCGCGCCAGCCCCTCCCAGAAGCGCGATCCGGAGCCCGTACGGGCCCGGCGGCGCCACGGCACGGGCCAGGCGTTCACGCGCGTGCCGAGCAGCGTGAGCACCGCGGGCAGGACGGTCACGGCGCTCACGGCGGCGATGGCCACCACGGCGATGCCCGCGTAGGCGAAGGAGCGCAGGAAGTACGGCGGGAACACCAGCAGCGTCGCCAGCGCGGCGGAGACCGTCGCGGCACTGAAGGCGATCGTGTGGCCGGCGGTGCGCACGGTCCGGATGGCGGCCGTCCGCGGGTGGTACCCGGCGGCGAGCTCCTCGCGGAACCGCGAGACGATCAGCAGCCCGTAGTCGATGCCCAGCCCCAGGCCGAGCGCCGTGGTCAGGTTCAGCGCGAACACGGATACGTCGGTGACCGAGCCCAGGACGCTCAGGACCAGCAGGGTCCCGGCGATGGCGAGGACTCCGATCAGCAGCGGCAGCGCGGCGGCCACGACACTGCCGAACGCCAGGACCAGCAGGATCAGCGTGCCCGGCAGCACGACGGCCTCGGCCCGCTTCAGGTCGGACTCCGCGATGTCCTGGAGCTCGGCGTCGGTGAGCGCCGACCCGCCCACGTGCACGGTCAGGGCCGCGTCGGGAGCGCCGGGGCCGGTCAGCTCCTCGCTCAGCCGCTCGACCCGGGCACCGAGCTGTTCGCCGTCCCCGTCCACGTGCGCGACCAGCATGCCCGCGCGGCCGTCCCGGCTGCGCAGCTCCGCCGCGCCGCCGGTCCAGTACGAGGCCACGGCGCCCACGTGCGGCTGGGCGGCGAGCCTGCGGGTCAGCTCCTCGCCCTCGCTCCGGGCCGCCGGGCCGTCGACGGAACCGTCGCGGGCCTCTGCGACGACGACCAGGTTGGGGGAGGCCCCCAGCCGCTCTGCGGCCACACGGGCGGCGCGGCTGGACTGAGACCGGGGATCGTCGTACCCCTGCGTCTTCAGCCGCCCGGTCGCCTCCGCACCGAACACGACGGACAGCGCGAGGAACACGAGGGCGGCCAAGAGGACGAGCCCGGGACGGCGGGTCACGAAGACGCCTGCACGACGGGACATCGGGGTCTCCGATCCAGATGGCGATCCGTCCTGCTCTGCTGCAGAACGACGGATTTCCACCGTGCCCCGCCCCGGGGCGGACCCGTAGCCCCGGCTGTTCGTTACTTGACAGGACCCCTCCCCATGCCCTCACCACCGTCGCCGTCCCACAGGGGACGGCACGTCCGGTGCGATACGACCGCGCCTTCGAGGGGAGCACGCGAACAGGGCGGTTCCGCGTGCCCTACCGGATCAGCGCTCCGGCGGACCCGCCGCCCGTGCCCGGCACCGCACGAGGGCCTGGATGCCGGTCCGGAAGCTGCTGCGACCCGGCCGGATGGAAGTCTGTCCTGTGTAGGACATGGCGCGTCCCGGACACGCGAGAACCCTGGAACACCCCCCTCACCTGCGGCAACCTTGATCACGTCAGTCAAACACCGCACCACTCGGGGGAATCCGGTCATGTCCAGCCGTCTCAAGGCCGCCGCGCTCGTCGCCGTCACCGTCACGCAGACGACCCGTGCAGACGGTGCGACGTACCAGGAAGACTTTCGTTGGGACCACGTCCCGCTGGTTGCCGACGGACCGGACAGCTGACCACCGGCAGCTGTAACCGACGGCGTGATGTCAGGCGGCGTGCTTCACGTGGCGGACCAGCCACATCAGCAGGGCGTCCAGGTCGGCGGCGGCCGAGAGGACCCGGTCGACCGCCTCGGGGGTGTGCAGCCACTCCTCGCAGCCGAGGGGGCGGGCGGCGATCAGAGAGCGGTGGCGCAGCAGGTCCGTACGGGAGTGGTCCGTCGGGTAGCCGCGCGGCGGACGCTTCATCACGTCCCCGGAGACGTCGTAGCCCTTCTTCCGCACGTCCTCGACGATGGCGGACAGTTCGCGACCGCTCCCCTCGGAGGCCACGGCCTTGCGGAACCTGTCCACCTGGCCGGGATCGGGATACCACCAGGCGCCCTGGATCCGCAGGCCGTCCACGGAGAACCGGAGACCGATCTCGATCTTGCGGTCGAGGCGGATCACGGCGCTCTGGTTCTGCCACCACCAGGAGTCCGTGCGGTAGTGCCAGACGGAGAAGTCCTCGTATCGGGGGTTCGTGTCCGCGACCTCGTTGAGCAGGGCGATCATCGGCTGTCGGACCAGGCGTTCGCGGTCCGCGCGACAGCGCTCGCGCGTCGCGTGGGTCGGTTCGCCCTGGAGCTCCCACAGCACGTCCATGGCCTGCTCAGGCCAGCCGGTGAACTGTCTGCGCATCCGGGCAGGTTAGCTCACCGCCGCTGCCGTTTCTCTCCGTGCCGCCGAGCGGCTCGGATGCGCGCTGAGGCAAGGCGAGCTCCGGCGGCATTGTCAGTGCGGGGCGCGAAGATGACCTACATGACCGAAAACATCGCCCTGCTTTCCCCTGCCGCCTACACAGAGGCCGTGACCGCCGCCGTGGCGGCGTCGGCCGCGTACTACGGCGACGGGACCACCCCGCTCGGTGACGACGAATACGACGGGCTGCTCCGCGCCATCGCGGCCTACGAGGAGGCCCACCCGGACGAGGTGCTGGCCCAGTCGCCGACCGGGAAGGTCGCGGGCGGGGCCGTCCAGGGCGACGTGCCGCACTCGGTGCCGATGCTCTCCCTCGACAACGTCTTCGACGCCGACGAGCTCGCCGAGTGGGCCGCAGGGCTGGAACGGCGTCTCGGGCGCCCGGTGGCCGGGTGGTGTGTGGAGCCGAAGCTCGACGGCCTCGCGGTGGCCGCCCGGTACCGGGGTGGTCGGCTCGTCCAGGTCCTCACCCGCGGCGACGGCCTGGCCGGCGAGGACATCACCCACGCCGCCGACGCCGTCCTCGGTCTGCCCCCCGTACTCACCGAGCCGATCGACGTCGAGTTGCGCGGCGAGGTACTGCTGACGACCGCGCAGTTCGAGGAGGCCAACCGGATCCGGCTCACCCACGAGGCCACGCCCTTCGCGCACCCGCGCAGCGGAGCGGCCGGCACCCTGAGGGCCAAGGACCGCCCCTACCGGATCGAGTTGACCTTCTTCGCCTACAGCGCGATCGGCCTGGACGACCTCGGCCACGTCGCCCTGCTGGAGAACCTGGCCGCGCTCGGCGCGAACACGGCCGCCGGCACGGCCGTCGCCCCGATGCGATGCGAGACCGTGGAGCAGGTACAGGAACGCATCGACGTGATCGCCGGCCTGCGCGCAGACCTGCCCTTCGGCATCGACGGTGTCGTCGTCAAGGCCGACACGGCCGAGGACCAGCGGCAGGCCGGCAACGGCTCGCGCGCCCCGAGATGGGCGGTGGCCCGGAAACTGGCGGCCGAACACAAGGTGACGCGCCTGCTGGCGGTGGAGTGGAACGTCGGCCGGACCGGGATCATCGCCCCGCGCGCAGTCCTGGAGCCCGTGGTCATCGACGGGGTGACGGTCACCTACGCCACGCTCCACAATCCGTCCGACATCACCCGTCGCGGGCTCATGATCGGCGACCAGGTGTTCGTCTACCGGGCCGGCGACGTGATCCCCCGGGTCGAGGCACCACTGGTCGACCAGCGCACCGGCACCGAGAGCCCGATCGTCTTCCCCGAGGCGTGCCCCCGCTGTGGCGACGCCATCGACACCTCCGAGCAGCGCTGGCGGTGCGTGCGCGGACGCAACTGCCAGGCCGTGGCCTCGGTGATCTACGCGGCCGGCCGCGACCAGCTCGACATCGAAGGCCTCGGCGGCACGCGCGCGATCCAGCTGGTGGAGGCCGGTCTGGTCAAGGACATCGCCGACCTGTTCACCCTGACCAGAGAGCAGCTCCTCGGTCTGGAGCGCATGGGCGAGACCAGCGCCACCAACCTCCTGGCCGCGATCGAGACGGCCCGCGGGGCCGTATTGAGCCGCGTGTTCTGCGCCCTCGGTGTCCGCGGCACCGGGCGCACCATGTCCCGCCGGATCGCTGCGCACTTCGGCTCGATGGCCGCGATCCGTGCCGCCGATGCGGACACGCTGGCCGGGGTCGACGGCATCGGCGCCGAGAAGGCCCGCGTCATCGAGGCCGAACTCGTCGAACTCGCCCCGCTCCTCGACAAGCTCCAGGCGCAGCAGGTCGGCATGCAGGCCACCGAGCCGCAGCGGGCCGCAACCGACGCGCACGACGCCGATGACTCGGCGGGCGGCCCGCTGGCCGGACAGGCCGTCGTGGTGACCGGCTCCATGACGGGCCCCCTCGCGGTGCTGTCCCGGAACGAGATGAACGAGCTGATCGAGCGGGCCGGCGGAAAGGCATCGTCGTCGGTGTCCAAGCGCACCACGCTCCTGGTGGCGGGCGAGAAGGCCGGATCCAAGCGCACCAAGGCCGAAGAACTGGGCATCCGCATCCTCGACCCCGAGGAATTCGCCACCCTCGTCGCCGACCTCCTCCCTCCTGCCTGATCACCACCCGCGAGCTCGCTCGCAGCCACAGGGAACCGGCTTCTCTGCCCGGCCGCAGAGCATAGATCTCCGCGATGATTCGATCCTGAGGAAGATCCGCGACGTCAACCCATGAAAGGCGGGCGATCGGCCGCGAGTTGACCGACCGCGCACGAGCGAGGGGAGGGCGTGCGTGGCCGCTGTCTCATTGCCTCCCAGGCGTAAAAGTACAGAACAGGCTGCTGAACATGTCCTTCTTCATTCCCGACTTCGATGATTCCGTCGTCGTACGCGCTGCGGACGCCGAGCTCATCGGGGGCGACGCCCCGGTCCAGAACCACCTGCTCGTGGACAGCGCCCAGGTGGGTGGCGCGCTCTCGACCATGCGCGTAACGCTGGCCAAGGGTGCGAACGGGGCTCGTCCGCACCACCACCGCAAGTCCGCAGAGATGTTCTACGTCCTCGACGGCACCGCGCAGCTGCTCGCCGGCGACCAGGTCGTGACGGCCGAGCGCGGCGACGTCGTCGTGGTACCGCCCGGTCAGAAGCACGCCTTCTCCGCCGCTCCGGGTGAGATCGCCGACATGCTCGTCATCATCACGCCGGGCGTAGAGCGCTTCGAGTACTTCCGGCACCTGGAGCGAATCCGGTACGGGAAGGTCCCGCCCGAGAGCCTTCTGGAGGTGCAGGAGTTGTACGACTCCTACTTCGGCACCAGCGCGATCTGGGAGTCCTCGCGCAACGGGTGACCGCGACGGGGCCTGATGGTCGCTCCGGCGAGTAGGGCCGCAGGCCGTCGGGGGTTGCACGGCCTGCCTGCCAAGCCCCGCCGGTGGGCTGCCCCGCCATGAAGTTACTGCGGGGTAGCCGTGCGGCGGGCCAGGCGGTAACGTCGGGCCCCTCGAGGGGAGAAGCATGTCTCGTACGCTGACCGTGTCCGACAGCATCGTCGTCAAGGTCCATCCTGCAGAGGTCTATCGGCGCATATCCGATCCCGCACGGATGGGGGACTGGAGCCCGGAGAACCTCGGCGCCACCGTGCGCGGGGGTGCCCGGGAACCGAGTGTCGGCATGGTCTTCGACGGCCGGAACAAACGTGGCGCCTTCCGCTGGACCACCCGGTGCACCGTGACGGCGCTCGAGCCGGACAGGCTGTTCCGGTTCAGGGTGCACGCCATCGGTGTCACGCGGCCCCGGCTGCCGGGTCCCATCGCCACCTGGGAGTACCGCTTCGAGCCCGTCCCGGAAGGGACCCGGGTGACCGAGACGTGGACCGACGACCGCCGGGCGTGGCCGGACTTCGTGGCGAACACCTTCGACCGGGTGGCCACAGGCGGCAGCGTCTTCGCCGATTTTCAGCGCAGGAACATCGCCACGACCCTGCGCAACCTCAAGAAGGCCTTGGAAACCGGCTGAAGCGTCGGCATCGCGGTGCCTGCGGGTATCCGGCTCTGACCTCGGCTTATCGTTGGCCTGGACTATTGTGGAGAGTGATCGGTTCGGGAATGATCTCCCCCCGTGACCATCTTCCTCGCCGTTGCACTCGGCGTGTTTCTCATCGTGCTCCTCCGCTCCAGCGTCCTTGGCGGTGCCGACCGCTGGATCGAAAAGCACTTCGTGGCGTCCTCCTACGGTCTTCCGCCCCGTGAGGCGCTGGACAACCGGCGCCCCGGTCCTCCGCCCGCGGCACACCGAGCGCAGGAGAGGCAGGACGTCGCCGACGCCGCATGGCAAGGGGACTGGAAGACCGCCGAGCGGTACGTCCGGGCGGCTGGGGACGACTGGGACGCGCGCTGGGACCGGCTGGAGCTCCTGCAGCACGTCGCCCGGAAGGACAGTGCCTGGCTCGACGCCTGGCGCACCGCCGAACCGGGCAACTGCGACGCGGCGACTCTCCACGCAAGCCTCATGGTCCACCGAGCCTGGGAGATCCGGGGCAGCGCCTTCGCCCACGCGGTCCCGGACTCGGACATGAAGCGCTTCCGCGCCATGCTCCCGGCCGCGATCGAGGAAGCCCGCCGCGCCGCACTGCTCGACCCCGCGAACCCGGGACCCTGGGTCGTCATGGTCACCGCAGCGCGCGGAGCCCAGTACGGCCACGAACAGTTCGAGCCCCTTTGGAAGGGGCTCGTCGCCCGCGCACCCCACCACTACGAGGGGCATTGGCAGGCCCTCCAGTACTGGTGTGCCAAGTGGTTCGGAAGCAACCGGCGGATGATGCGCTTCGCGCGCCAGACGGTCCGCAAGGCACCGGCGGGCAGCCCGCTCGCCGGGATATACCTGCACGCGCTGAGCGAACTCGCCGACCGTTCCTCCGCTGCCTCCCTGCCCGTCAGCCCCACGACGAGGAGCCTGCTGAAGCGGACCGCCGCTTCGTTCGGCCAGGTTGCCCCCGACGACGAGCGCCTGCCGGTCCTGCGCCACCTGTTGGCGCACTACATGCTCCAGTCGATGATGTACGGCCCCGCCCTGGAGCAGTTCCGCCAGATCGGGCCGTGGTGCGGAGCCGAACCCTGGCGCAAGGCGGGGAACCCTGTCATGGCGTTCGAAGCGGCTCGCGGCAGGGCCGTGAAACTGTCCCGGGCACGCCCCACCCCGACGGCGCAGGGCTACGGGATGGCGCGCTAGACGGCGTCTCCCGAGCCTCGGGGTCTTCGCAGAAACAAACGTGCGATTGTCGGTCGTGCGTGATAGTCACATGTCTCACGGGAGGTGCTCCATGCCTTCCCGTGAGGACACAGCAAGGGGTGGGGAGATGGCGGTGCTCCGTCAATGGGGGCTTGCACTGGGGAAATGGGGCGGCAGGCCCGTCGCACGGGTCCAGGAGGACTCCGGCGATCCGGACGTGCGACGGGTGCGCGAGGCCGCCGCGGCCGCGGACTGGACCGGTGTGCGCGAGGTGCTCGAAGCACGTCCCGAGAGCGACGACCGGACCGAACTGCTCTGGGCGGTCGGCGACACCGCCGGGGTGGAACGGTGGATCGTCCCGGTCCTCGAAGCAGACCCCGACGCGTCGCTGGCCCGGCTCGTGGCGGGCGTCCGCCACATCAGCTGGGGCTGGGAAGCCCGGACCGGTGCCAGGGCATCGGAGGTCTCGCGCGAGCAGTTCGAGGTGTTCCACTCGCGACTGCAGAGCGCCGAGGAGTGGCTCTACGAGGCGGCCGAGCGCGAGCCGCGGTGGACCTCGCCCTGGTACGGCCTCCAGCTCACCGGCCGCGGCCTCCAGGTCGGGGCGACCGCCGCACGCCGCCGCTTCGAGGCGACCGTACGCCGCGATCCGCACCACCTGGGAGCGCACCAGCAGCAGTTGCAGCAGGTCTGCGAGAAGTGGGGAGGCTCGCACGAGGAGGCGCACTCCTTCGCCCGGGACTCGGCCTTCGGCGCCCCCGCCGGCACGCAGCTGGGCCAGCTCGTGGCCATCGCGCACATCGAGCAGTGGCTCTCCCTCGACTCCGGTCCGGACGATGCGTACATGCGGAGACCCGAGGTCTCGGCGTCCCTGCGGGAGGCGGCCGACCACTCGTTCCGGCACCCGGACTTCGTGCGCCGGGCCGGGTGGGCCCAGGTGCTCAACACCTTCGCCATGGCGTTCTCGCTCGCGGGGGACCGCGAGGCAGCACGGGAGTGCTTCCACGCCACCCAGGGCCGCGTCACCGAGTTCCCCTGGTACTACATCAACGGCTCCGACCCCGCCGCGGCCTACCGCAAGCAGCGTGCGGCAACCGGACGCTGACCTGCTGACCTGCTGACCCGGCAGCCGCCAGCCCGCCACGGGTCACGGGCCACCACGAGCAGCGGCGGTCGCGGTCGCCGCCGGCCCGGAGCACGGTCCGGCCGCTCCCGGCTCGGCAGCCACGTACCGCTGCTGACGGACCGTCCCTAAGGGCTTCGCCGGGGCTCCGCCGGGGCTCCGCCCGGCCGGGCGACCGGTGCGGCACAGCGCTCCCCTCGGGCCGCACCCCTCGCGCCACATTCCACGAGCTCCTCCCTTCCGTCTCCGCCCGCGCCGCCCACGGCGTCGGCGGACTCACCGAAAGATGCCGCCAGGTGCCCGATTCCGAGACGTCCCACACCTTCCAGGTCGACCTGCGCGGCCTGGTCGACCTGCTCTCCCACCACCTCTACTCCAGCCCCCGCGTCTACCTGCGCGAGCTGCTGCAGAACGCCGTGGACGCCATCACCGCACGCCAAACCCTGGCGCCCGGGTCCCCGGCCACCATCACGGTGCGCACCGGCGCGACCCTCACCGTCACGGACACCGGCATCGGGCTGACCGAGGCTGACGTTCATCAGTTCCTCGCGACCATCGGCCGCAGTTCCAAGCGGACCCTGGACGGTGCCGGGCTCGACGCCGCCCGCGGGGACTTCATCGGCCAGTTCGGCATCGGGCTGCTGGCCTGCTTCGTGGTCGCCGACGAGATCACCGTGCTCAGCCGCTCGGCGGCCGACCCCTCGGCGCCCGCCGTCGAATGGCGCGGCCACTCCGACGGCCGCTACACGATCCGCACCCTCCCCGCCTCGGCCGTGCCGGAGCCGGGCACCACCGTGCGCCTCACTCCGCGCGCCGACAACGCCGAGTGGACCAGTCCGCAGAAGGTCGCCGAACTGGCCCGGCACTACGGCGGTCTCCTGCGGCACGAGGTCATCGTCGAAGGCCCGCGCGGCGAGATCGACAAGATCAACGAGACACCCCCCTGGGAGCAGACCCACCGCTCTCCGCTGGCCCGCCGCGAGGCCATGACCGCGTACTGCCGGGGCCTGTTCGGCTTCACGCCCCTCGACACCATCGAGCTCGACCTGCCGGCCGCCGGGCTGCGCGGGGTTGCCTACGTCCTGCCCACGGCCATGAGCCCGGCACAGCGGGCCGGCCACCGCGTCCACCTCAAGGGCATGCTCCTCACGGACCAGGCGCCCGAACTGCTCCCGGAATGGGCGTTCTTCGTCCGCTGCGTCGTCGACACCACGAGCCTGCGGCCGACCGCCTCGCGGGAGGCCCTGTACGAGGACGGCACCCTGTCCGCCGTACGGGACGCCTTGGGCGACCGGATCCGCGATTGGCTCACCGGCCTCGCCGCCAGCAACCCCTCCCTGCTGCACCGCTTCATCGAAACGCACCACCTCGCCGTGAAGGCACTGGCCCGCTACGACGACGAGCTGCTGCGCATCGTGCTGCCGTGGCTGCCGTTCGAGACCACCGACGGCAACGTCACGCTGGAGGAGTTCGCGCGGACCCACCCGGCCCTCCTGATCACGCGCAGTGTCGAGGAGTTCCGCCAGGTCGCGCCCATCGCCTCGGCCGCCGGTCTCGGCGTCGTCAACGGCGGCTACACCTACGACCGCGACCTCGTTCTCCGGCTGCCCGAGATCCGGCCGGGGACGTCCGTCACCGACCTCGACCCGGCCACGGTCACCGCCCATCTCGACGCCGTGGACCCGTCCGCCGAGCTCCGCGCGGCGGCTTTCCTCGCGATCGCCCGGGAGACCGTCGGCGTTCACGACTGCGACGTGGTCCTGCGCGACTTCCAGCCGGTCACGGCTTCCGCGCTGCTCCTCGACAACCGGGAGGCCCGGCACGAGCGGACCAGGTCGAGCCTGGCCGCCGACAGCGACGGCGTGTGGGCCGACATCCTCGGGTCCCTGCGCAACGAGACCCCGCGGGCCCAGCTCGTCCTGAACCACCTCAACCCGCTGGTGCGCCAGGCGATCACCATCGCCGAGCGCGGGCTGGCCGTCACCACCGCCGAAGCCCTCTACGGCCAGGCGCTGCTGCTCAGCCGCCGCCCGCTCCGGGCCAGCGAGAGCGCCCTGCTGAACCGGGCCTTCATCGGCCTGCTCACCCACGCCATGCACCAGAGCGGTACCGCTGCACCCGGCTCCGAGCCCCGGAAGGAACTGTAGATGCTGGACACCCCCGAGGCCGTGGTCGAGGCGCTCCGCGAGAACCACGACCGTCCCCACGGTCTGCACCGCACCGTCACCGCCGAGGAGATCGTCGATGCGGCCGAGCTCCTCGACGTGCCGGACACCCTCGTCACGGCGCTGCTGGAGCTGATGGCCTCGTACGAGTTCACCGGCGAGCACCGCAAGTCGCCCGTCGTCTTCGCCCGGCTGCTCAAGTTGTGGGACACGGCCCCCGACACCTTCAGTCAGTGGGAGGCCCATCAGGTCTTCTGGCGCTTCAAGTGGGTCGCCACCTCCCTGCTGCAGGTACCCGAAGTACCGCTGGCCGCGATCCACGGCTGGATCGACACGATGCGCAGCCGCTACACGGCGGCCGACCACGGCATGCAGCCGGTCGCGGCGATGCGCTACCACGTCGCGAACCACACGGGTGCCGGCCTCGCCGACGCCTACGACCTCTGGGCCACCCGCGCGCGTACCGAGCTGAGCGACTGCGAGGCATGCGAGATCCGGCACCTCGCCGAGCACCAGGTGGAGTCGGGTGACGACGCGGGGGCCTTGGAGATCTGGGGTCCCGTGCTCGAAGGCGAGACCGGGTGCACCGAGGAACCGCAGCTGAGCCGGTCGCGTTCGCTCCTGCCGCTGCTGCGCGCGGGCCGCGCCGACGAGGCCCGCTCCCACCACCTCAGCGGCTATCGCCAGGTCCGGGGGAACACCGGAACGCAGGACGCCGTGGGCCTCCACCTGGAGTTCTGCGCCCTCTCCCGCAACGAGGGCCGGGGACTGGAGATTCTCGCCGAGAACCGCCCGCTGTTCGAGGCGACCGGCGCCCCCCTGGCACACCTCGGCTTCCTCACCGGAGCAGGGGTGCTGCTCACCCGCCTCGTCGAGGACGGGCACGCCGACACCGCCGTCGCCGGACCGCCCGGGCGCGACTGGACCGCCGGGACGCTCCTCGACCACGTCCACTCCGCGGCCGGCCGCCTCGCGGCCGCGTTCGACGCGCGCAACGACACCGGCACCGTCGGGGACCGGTTCCGTAGCCGCCTCGCACAGCGTCCGCTCCTCGACGAGCCGCTGCCGCTCGGTCTGCGCACGCAGGTCGCCCGCCCCGCCGTGTCCGTTGTCGCGGCGGCTGTGGCCGTGACACCCGCCGCGGGAACGGACCTCTCCCAGGACGTGGCCACCTTGGTCCGCGAAGCACGCCGGCTGGCCGCCGCGGGACACCCCGGGGAGAACCGGCTCTGGGACCGCATCGAAGAACGCCTGGCCGACGGCGGCTTCGCCCACGACGACGAGCTCGGCCCGCAGGACCTCCTGACGGCAGAGCTCGCCGAACAACGGGCCTACAAGCTCACCAAGCAGGACCGCGACGAGGAGAGCGCCACCGAGTTGAAGCGGGCGGCCGAGCTGTACGAGGGCCTGGGGATGCCCTGGCACGCGCTCAACGCGCGCTCCCGTGCCCTGGCCTGGCGGACCAGTTCCGAGGACACGGACCGCGAAGCGATCCGCGCGGGCCTGGACACGGTCCTGGCCGAGGCGGAGCGCCTCCAGACCCAGGCCCCCCTGACAGCGGAGACCGCACTGGAGTACCTCACCTTGCGGTACGCCGCCGCCTACGCCGCCTACCAGGACGCGCTGCGGGAGCTGCCGGAGACCGAGGGGACCGCAGCGGAGCGGTTCCAGGAGCACGCCCGTACGCTGCGCGCGGAGGCGGAGCGGCTGTCCGTGCCCCACCACGTGGCCAACGCGCTGCAGCTCACCGCGGACCTGGCCGGCCGCGGGGGAGACACGGAAGCGGCCGAGGAACTGCTGCGCGCGGCCCTCGACGCCGTGGACGCCTCGGCCCGGCCCTGGCGCGGTTCACGCCCGCGTGCACTGCTCGCGCAGTTCCTGCTCTCCAAGGGCGAGCCGGACGAAGCGGCGGAGCTCCTGCACCGGGCGCTCGCCGACGCGGCCCGGTACGACGACACGGACTTCGCGCTGGCCCCCACGTACTCCCTGCTCGGGCACGCGGCATCGCACCTCGGGGACCTGGGCGGCGCCGTACGCCATCTCTCCGAGGCTGCCGCACTGTTCGACCAGGACGGGGAGCTCGCCGAAGCCGTGGACGTACGCCTCCAGCTCGCGGACGTGCTGGGGCGCGGCGGCCGGCCGGAGGACGCCGTCGCCGTCCTGGAATCCCTCCTGGCGGACGAGGCGCACGCCCCGGACAACGAACGCGCCTTCGCCCAGGCCCGCCTGTCCCTGGCCCGCGGGCTGCGGGATCTCGGAGAGCACCTGCCCGCGGCGGAGGAGTTCCTGCGCCTGGCGGACACCGTCGCCGCATGGGAAGACGACCGCCCGGTCCAGACCCTGGTGGCGGTGGAGGCCGCCATCACCCTGGCCATGGCCGACCGGTGGGAGGCGGCGAACACCGCCTACGAGCGGGCCGTCGCCGCGCACGCCGAGGCGCCGAACCCGTCGCTGATCATCAGCATGATGTGCCAGTTCGCGCGCCTCGCGGTCCAGGCGCGGGCGGCACAGGGCCTGGAAGCGGCGCTGGAGCACCTCGCACGGGCGGACGCCGTCCGCGCCGGAGTACCGCAGGACGCCGAGGACTTCGCCCACTGGTACGAGCGCGGCACCGTGCACTACCGCCGGGCCTGTGTCCTGGCGGAGGCCGAGCGTTTCGAGGAGGCCCTGCCCGAGGCGGAGGCGGCCATCGCGGCCCACGAAGAGGGCGGAGAGCACGGCGAGGTGCCGCGCGCCGAAGCGGTCCGGATCGCCGCCCTGGTAGAGGGCAAGGGCCTCGCCCTCTACCAGAAGGCCATAGCCAGGCTCACCACCGCCGCAGCCCGCTGCCGCAATGCCGGCCTCCCCGAGGCCGCCGACATCCTGGAGGCCCTCCGCCAGGACTACCTCCGCCGATAACCGTCCGGATCGCCACGGCGCGGGCCGCCACGTCACGATGGCTGCCCGCGCCGCCGTACGTCGGGTCTTGACCCTGATTCAGCGCACCGGCCCCGCGGCGCGCGGCCGAGCTGCTGATCACCGCCGCGATGCGCCGGCTCCCCGCGCTCCGACGGGCATGGCCCGCCGCACCCCCTCCACCTCGTTTGTAATAGGTCAATGGCCACCCTGACTATTACCGTATGCTGCCTTCGGCGCTCCGCCCCGGTCCGTTCGGAACGGGCCGCGGACGTCCGAAGGAGAGGTGTGTCGTGATCGAGCGGTACACGCGCCCCGAGATGGCGGCGGTGTGGAGCGAGGAGACGAAGTACGCGACCTGGGTGCGCGTCGAGGTGTTGGCCAGCACCGCGCAGGTATCCCTCGGTGTGGTGCCCGAGGCGGCACTGGCCGATATCGGGCGGGCTCCAGTGCCGTCCGTCGCGAGGATTCGGGGGCTGGAGGCCGAG
The DNA here is from genome assembly GCF_045822005.1 of Streptomyces stoeckheimensis. Lineage (NCBI taxonomy): Bacteria > Bacillati > Actinomycetota > Actinomycetes > Kitasatosporales > Streptomycetaceae > Streptomyces > Streptomyces stoeckheimensis. Next base: position 8,870,441 of record NZ_CP169550.1, read on the forward strand.
CGGGACCACGAGATCCTCGCCTTCCTCGCCGCCTGGACCGAGACCATGCCGGCCGAATCGGCGCGCTGGGTCCACCACGGGATGACCAGCTACGACCTGGTCGACACCGCCCAGGGCGTGCTGCTGGCCCGCTCCGTCGACCTCGTGCTGGACGCGGCCCACACGCTGATCGGGCTGCTGATCGACCGGGCCCTGGAACACTGGGACACGGTCTGCGTGGCCCGCACCCACGGCGTCCACGCCGAGCCGACCACCTTCGGCCACAAGCTCGCCGTCCACGCCCACGCGCTGCACCGCTGCACGGGCCGGCTCGCCGCCGCCCGCCGGGCCGTCGCCGTGGGCACCCTCTCCGGAGCCGTCGGCACCTACGCGCACATCTCCCCGCAGGTCGAGACGTACGTCTGCGGCGAGCTGGGCCTGGGCATCGAGCCCGTCCCCACCCAGGTCGTCGCCCGAGACCGGCACGCCGAGCTGCTCGGCGCGCTCGCGATCACCGGCGCGGTAGTGGAGCAGTTCGCCTTGGAGATGCGGCTCCTGCAGCGCACCGAGGTCGGTGAGGTCGAGGAACCCCGAAGCGGTGCCTACCAGGGCTCCAGCGCGATGCCGCACAAACGGAACCCGACCACCAGCGAACGGCTGTGCGGTCTGGCCCGCATCCTGCGCGCGAACGCCGGAGCCGCGTACGAGAACATCGCGCTGTGGCACGAGCGCGACCTCGCGCACTCCTCGGTCGAGCGCGTCGTCCTCCCCGACAGCCTCGCCGTCGCCCACTACCAGCTGGTCTCCGCCTCCGAGCTCCTTGCCGGCCTCACGGTCGACGACGAACGGATGGCCCGCAATCTCCAGGCCACGCGCGGACTCGTCCACTCCTCCGAGGTCTTCCTCGGTCTCACCGCCGACGGCACCGATCGCGAGAGCGCCTACCGCCTCGTGCAGTCCGCCGCCGACGAGGCGCACACGTCCGGGTCCTCCCTGGCCGAGGCGCTCTCGGCCCGCGGTGTGGAGGCCCCCGAGGCGTGGTTCGACCCCCGCCGGTTCCTCGGCAACCGCGACCACCTGAAGTCCCGACTCGACACCCTGAAGAAGGAGCATCACCGCCATGTGGACATGTGAACAGGTCATCGGAGCCAGCCTCGACGTCGCCGAGGCGGCCGCCCTCTACCGAGCCTCGACCCTCGCCGAGCGCCGCCCGGTCGAGGACATCGGGCGCTTCACGAGCATGCTGGCAGGCGCCAACCTGGTGGTCACCGCCCGGGACGGCGAGGGCCGCCTGATCGGCATCGCACGCTCCCTCACCGACGGCGCGTACTCCACCTACCTCAGCGACCTCGCCGTCGACGTCGCCTGGCAGGGCAAGGGCGTCGGCCGCGACCTCGTCCGTGCCACCCGCGAGGCCGCACCGCGGGCCAAGGTGATCCTGCTCTCGGCGCCCGCGGCCGTCGACTACTACCCGCACATCGGTTTCGAGCGCCACGACTCGGCCTGGACCATGACCGCCACCGCAGGCTGACCGATCACCTGCTCGGGTCTTGTGGCTGCGGATTCGGGTCATTGGTCTGCTGTTGGGCGTCGCGCGGCGGGTTTAGGCTGCGGTTATGCCCCTTCACACCCGCCTCGCCCCCGGCTGCCGCCCTCGCGGCTGCCGGGCGCCTGCGCGGCATGTGCACGGCCGCCGGGTGCGGTACGTGATCGGCTCCGAGCGGGGCCAAGTCAACGGCATGCGATGGCTGTGCGCTGCGCGCACCGTGCGGGGCGCCTGAGGGAGTCTTCCCTCCCGCCGTCCCCTGCCACCCCTCACCGAGCACCACGCGGACACGCTCCTGCGCTCGGCTTGCTCGCTGCCGGTTCTGACCAGCGGTTATCCCGTACGCGGCTTGCGGCCGTGCCGGGCCCGGCCCGTGCCGGCCCGCAGCGGTTCGAGGGAATGCGGTGCGCTACGACGCCCCATCCGTAGTTGCCCCTCCCACGCGACCAGCCCTCTCGGCGATCGCACTGATCCGAAGGTTCCGGGATCACGCCCATGTCGACATCCCCGATACAGCCACCCCTCACCACGGCCACCGACGCCACCGATACCGCCGAAGCGGTCGTGCCGGAGACAAGAGGAGGGAAGCTGCCCCTTGCCCCGCTGCCGGCCCTGTCCACGGCCGCGTTCATCACCCTGCTGACCGAGGCGCTGCCCGCGGGCGTCCTGCCGGAGATGGCCCGCGACCTGTCGGTCGGCGAACCCGCGATGGGGCCAGGCGATCACCGTCTACGCGATCGCCACCGGGCTCGCGGCCATCCCCTTGTCCAAGGCGACCGCGTCCTGGCGGCGCAAGAGGCTGCTCCTGTCGGCCGTGGGAGTCTTCGCCGTCGCCAACGCGGTCACGACAACCTCCTCCACCTACCCCCTCACCTTGCTGTTCAGGGTCCTCGCCAGCATCGCGGCCGCCGCGATCTGGACCGAACTGGTCGGCTACGCACGCCGCCTGGCACCACCTCACCTCCAGGGCCGGGCGATCGCCGTCATCCTGGCGGGAATCCCGCTCGCACTCTCCCTGGGCATCCCCCTGGGCACCTTCCTCGGAGGCCTGATCGGCTGGCGGCCGACCTTCGCCCTGGTGACCCTGGTAGCCCTCGTCCTGGTGGGGTGGATCGCCGTAGTGGTCCCCGACGCCCCGGGGCAGCGCCCCGGGAACAGGCGACCCGTCCTGACCGTGGCACTGGCCGTCGTGATCGCCGCACGCGCGCACGCCTTCCCCACCGGACGGACACCGAGCCCGTCCGAGCCGACCGGCGGATGAAGCCCCGTCACCACACCGGCTGCCCAACGGGTCGTGTGCCGCAGATCAGCAACATCGCGCAGGTCGGCACCATTTATTCCATAACGCTGGAGATCATGACATTCGGTGCGCGCTGCTGGAGCCATCCAACCCGCCCCAGACGCAGGCGCCCGGTTCCGGTGCCCGCCCACTACGACGACGAAGCAGGAGAAGTTCATGAGCACGCACGACCCGGTGACGCCCCCGGCCCCCGACCTCTCGGTGGCCCGGCGACGCAGCGCCGAGCTGAAGGGCCTGATCGCCACCGATCCGGGGCAGTTCCGGGTGCTGACCGGTGACCGGCCGACCGGACGGCTGCACCTGGGGCACTACTTCGGGACCCTGCAGGGCCGGGTACGGCTCCAGGACCTGGGCGTGGACACCTTCGTGATCGTGGCTGACTACCAAGTCCTCACCGACCGGGACGTCGCCGAGCACCTGGCCGAGCACGTCGAGGAACTCGTCCTCGACTACCTCGCGGCCGGCATCGACCCCGAACGGTCCACCATCTTCGCGCACAGCGCGCTGCCCGCCCTCAACCAGCTCCTGCTGCCCTTCCTCTCCCTGGTTTCGGTCGCCGAACTGCGCCGCAACCCCACCGTCAAGGACGAGATCGCCCACTCCCGGCAGGCCTCGGTGAGCGGGCTGATGTTCACCTATCCGGTGCACCAGGCCGCCGACATCCTCTTCTGCAAGGCCGGGGTGGTGCCCGTGGGGCAGGACCAGCTCCCGCATCTGGAGGTCACCCGCACCATCGCCCGCCGCTTCAACGAGCGCTACGGGGCGAACGGGCCGGTCTTCCCCGAGCCCGACGCCCTGCTCTCCGCCGCCCCGCTGCTGCTCGGCACCGACGGCACCAAGATGAGCAAGTCCCGCGGCAACGCCATCACCCTGTCGGCCACCGCCGACGAGACCGCCCGGCTGATCAAGGGCGCCAAGACCGACGCGGTCCGCCGCATCAGCTACGACCCGGCCGCCCGCCCCGAGGTCTCCAGCCTCGTGCTGCTCGCCGCGCTGTGCCAGGACCGCGACCCGCAGACGGTCGCGGAGGAGATCGGCGACGGCGGCGCGGCCCAGCTGAAGAAGGTCGTCACCGAGGCCGTCAACGAACACTTCGCCCCGCTGCGGGCACGTCGTACGGAGCTCGCGGCCGATCGGGGGCACGTACGGGACGTCCTGCGGCGCGGCAACGAGCGCGCGAACGCGGTGGCCGAGACCACCCTCGCCGAGGTCCGGGCCGCCATGGGCATGGCGTACTGATGCCCGGCCCCGCGTGGTTGCGGCACGCCGCCGAGATCCGGGCGGTCCCCGTCGACCGCGCCCTCGTCGCTCGCGGCGCCCTGGGCATGTTCGTGCCGCTCGCCATCGGCCAGTTGGCCGGGCGGCCCGACCTGGGCGCCGCGGCCGGCCTCGGCGCGTACGGCGCGGCCGTCGACGACACCGCCGCACCCTGGCGCACCCGCGCCCTCACCCTCCTCCTGCCCCAACTGGGCGGTGCGATCGGACTCGCCCTGGGCCGGATCACCGGCGGCCAGGCGTGGGCACAGATCCTGCTGGTCGCCGTCGTCGCCCTGGTCTCGGGGCTGTTGTCGACCATCGGCCGGATCAGCGACATGGCCGCCCTGGTCCTGCTGCTCGCCACCACCATGGGCCTCGGACTGCCCACCGCCCCGCCCTGGTGGCAGGTACCGCTGCTGTTCCTGCTCGGTGGCATCCCCCTGATGCTGCTCTCCCTGACCGACGCCCTGCGCCACCCCGGGCGCGCCGAACGACAGGCCGTCGCAGGGGCCCTGCGCGCCGTCGCCGACCTCCTCGACGCCGACGAGGACACCTGGACCGAGCGCCGCCACCGGGCGACCGGAGCCATGGACGCCGCCTACGACACCGTCGTCATCCGCCGGCTCTCCCCACCCCGCCGGGGCAGCACCGCCGCCCAACTGGCCGCCCACCTCGACCGGCTGATCGAAGTGATCGCCTCGGCCCCCGCCGTCCGCACCGCCCGGGCCCGCGAGTCGGCCGCCGAGTACGCCGACGCGGTACGCCGGATCGCCGATGCCGTCGAGACGAGGACCCCCGGCCCGATCGCCCTGCCTCCTGCCCCGCCGGACCAGGCCGGACGCGCACTGCGCGCCGCCGTCGCCGCACTCGCCACGCCCGGCGAGGAGCCCGCGGACGGCAGGACCCGCCTGCTGCCGACGCGCCCCGCACCCTTGCGCCGGCTCGCCGGAGCCGTGGCGGGCAGGTTCCGCGACCCGGCGGCCCGCCGCTACGCCCTACGCCTGACCCTGTGCCTGACAGTGGCCCAGACGGTCGCCTCCTTCAGCGGCCTGCCTCGCTCCGGCTGGCTCGTGCTGACCGTCGCCCTCGCCGTCCGGCCCGCCCTGGGCACCGTGCCCGCCCGGCTGATGACCCGCGCCCTCGGCACCACGGCCGGGGTCCTGATCGGACTCGCAGCCATCACGGTCCTGCCGCCCGGCTGGTGGAGCGTCGGCGCCGTGGTCGTCCTGACCGGCCTGCTCCAGGCCTACGCCCGCCGCAACTACGCCCTGCAGACCCTCTTCCTGACCCCGGTGATGCTGCTGCTCGCCGACCCGCTGGGCCTGGCGGGCTCAGCCGTACCCGCAGCCCGCCTGATCGACACCGTGGCCGGCTGCGCCGTCGCCCTCGTCTGCGGCTACCTGCTCTGGCCGGAGGACACCCGCGCCCGGGTCCCCGACCGGCTGGCCCGCGCGTACGAGGCCATGGCCGAGTACGCCGACCACACCCGCATCGCCTCCGGCGACGCCGGGGCCCTGCACACCCTGCGCCGTCGCATCCACGGAGACCTGGCCGCCGTACAGACCGAACTCACGCGCCTGCACACCGATCCGCGCCACCACGACGCGCTGGAAACCTGGCGGGACGACCTCGCCCACGCCGAGCAGGTCATGGCCGGCCTCACCACCACAGCCGTCACCAACCACCGCGACACGCCGTGCTGCCCGTTCCGGCCACCCACCAGGGCCGTGGGCCCGAACCGCGTCCCCTCCCCGAGCCCCGCCAGGAGAACCCCGCCGTCAACAGCAGTGCCGCCGCCGCAAGGTTCTGAAACCTCAGAGCCCCTTTCGGATCTTGCCCCGATCATGCCGGCCGGGGCCGGACGGACGGGGGACCCGGCCGGCCCTTTAATTGACTGGCACGCGGTGCGCGGGCCTGCCTAATGTGACGGCGCGACCGCGTCCCCCGATGCGCTCGGCTGCGGCTACTTCCTTCCGAAACCAAGTGACGCCGCGGCCACTTCTGATCTCGGGGTGGCGCGGGCGCATCCGTGCCCCGCCCGTCCCTCCGCCCCGTCGGACGCCTCGGACGGGGCTCCCCATTGACCTTGGATCCGGGGGGATTCCCTGCCTCGCCACACCCCGCGCACGTCGAAGATCTGGTCCGAGATGCTCGTGGCCCCGCACATCTCCGCCGCGGCGGCCCGTACCGCCCCCGATCCGTGGTCCCACCAACACCCCACCGGGGCGGACCCGCTCACTTACGAAGGCGGCCCCGCCTTCGTCCGGGAGCCGCGCGAGGAGCTCTTCCTCCTGGCCGTGGGGAACTTCGTCACCCAGCAGACCTTCTACGAGAGCGGCCCGGAACGCGACGAGCGGTACACCCGCCTCGTCGGTGAACTCGCCCTCCAGGACCCCGCATGGACGGCCGGCCTGCTGCGTTGGCTCCGAGGCGAAGGAAACATGCGTACCGCCTCCCTGATCGGCGCGGCCGAGTACGTCAGGGCACGGCTCGCCTCCGGGTCCTGCGTGGGGCCGTCCAACCGGTCCGTCATCGACTCCGTGCTCCAGCGCGCAGACGAACCCGGCGAGTTGCTCGCCCACTGGACCTCGGCCTACGGGCGGAGCGTCCCACAGCCCGTGAAACGGGGCATCGCCGACGCCGTACGGCGGCTGTACTCCTCCCGCTCCCTCCTGAAGTACGACACCGCGTCCAAGGCCTTCCGCTTCGGCGACGTCCTCAACCTCGTCCACGCCACACCCGACCCGGCCAAGCCCTGGCAGGGCCAGCTGTTCCGGCACGCCCTGGACCGCCGGCACCACCCGGACAACGCTGCGCCGCCGCCCGGCGACCGGCTGCTCACCGCACACCGGACCCTGATGGAACTGCCGGCGGACGAGCGGCGGGCCGTGGTCACCGGGCCGGACGGCGCCGAGCGGCTGGCCGCGGCGGGCATGACCTGGGAGGCCCTGGCGGGCTGGCTCCAGGGACCGATGGACGCCGCCGTGTGGGAAGCCGTGATCCCCTCGATGGGATCGATGGCGCTGCTCCGCAACCTGCGCAACTTCGACGGGGCCGGGATCTCGGACGAGGCGGCGGCCGAGGTCGCCGCACGGATCTCGGACGCCGAGGAGGTCGCCCGGTCCCGGCAGTTCCCGTTCCGCTACCTGGCCGCCCACCGCCATGCACGCTCTGCGCGCTGGTCGGCGCGGCTGGAGGTGGCGCTGAGCCACTCGTTGGCCAACGTACCGGCCCTGACCGGCCGGACCCTGATCCTGGTGGACCGGTCTTACTCCATGTTCTACGACACCGTCTCGGAGCGGTCCACCCTGACCCGGGCGGACGCCGCGGCCGTCTTCGGCACGGCGTTGGCGATGCGCGCCGAGGACGCTGACCTGGTGGAGTTCGGATCGTCGAGCGCGCAGGTCTCCTTCCGGTCCGGGGAGCCGGTGCTCGACGTACTGAAACGGTTCAACAACCTCGGGGGCACTGACACTGCCAAGGCGGTGCGCGCCCACTACCGGGGCCACGAGAGGGTCCTGATCGTCACCGACGAGCAGACAGGCCCGCACCTGGGGCGCCGAGGTCCGGCGGAACCGGTCCCGGAGGACGTCCCGGTCTACACCTGGAACCTGGCGGGGTACCAGCCGGCCCACGGCCCCGGCGGCCCCAACCGGCACACCTTCGGCGGCTTGACGGACGCCGGGTTCCGGATGATCGGCCTTGTCGAGGCCGGCCGCGAAGCGCGATGGCCATGGACGCCACAGAGCTAGGGGGTGCCCTGGGGAACGGGCAGGACACCCCCTGGAGTCAACGGTTGTCGTACACGCCGCACAGTCGACCACCAGGTCAGCCGACTTCCAGCCGCGGTTCCAGACGTCTGTTCGTGTCCGGGGCCGCGGATACCCCGGTCCCCTCTTCATCCGCGAGGGCAAGATCTCCACCGCCGCCGGGGTCACCAGCGCCCTCGACCTCACCCTCGCGTTCATCGAGGAGGACCACGGCGCGGCGCTCGCCCGCGAGGTCGCGCGCGAACTCGTCACCTACCTCCAACGCCCCGGGAACCAGGCCCAGATGAGCCTGCACGTCGCCGCCCCGCCGCCCCGCCGCCCGCGCACGACCTGGTGGGCGCGGTCGCCGACCACATCGCCGCGCACCTGGACCACGACCTCACCACCGAGGCACTGGCCGACCTGGCCCGAGTGAGCGAAAGGCACCTCACCCGCCTGTTCACCACCCCCTGATCTCGCTTCCGGTCATCCCCGTACCCGGGCCCGTACCAGCGCCGAGCGCGAGTTCTGCCCGCCCGTCGCCGCCGAGGAAGGTCCCGAACGAGAATTGGAGCCCAGGACTGTCGACGAAGGGGAGATGGCTGTGAAGAACGCACTGAACTTGTGGCGTCGAAAGCTCGGAGAGGTGCCCGAGTCGGTCTGGGAACAGACCGAGCTCCATGTGCTGATCCTCGCGGACAACGGACTTACGGCCCTCCCGCCGGACATCGGGGGGCTCCACCGGCTGAAGACCCTGGACCTGGGCCACAACGCGCTGACGTCGGTGCCCGAAGAACTCGGCGGGTTGACCCAACTCAGCGACTGCCTCTACCTACACGACAACCAGCTGTCCCGGATTCCCGACTCTCTGGGGAACCTGACCCGGCTGCGTTACCTCAACGTCGGTGAGAACTCCCTCACCGCCCTGCCGGAGGCCATCGGTGGGATGAGCGGCCTCATCGAGTTCAGGGCGCAGCACAACCGGCTCACCACCCTGCCCGATGCCATCGGCCGGCTCCGCAACCTGCGTGAGCTGTGGCTCCGAGGGAACGCGATCGAGCACGTGCCGTCGTCGGTGGCCGAGCTGCACGAACTGCGCCACCTGGACCTACGCGAGAACTCCCTGACCGGGGTGCCGGAGGCACTGGCCGGCCTCCCACGACTGCGCCAGATCGACCTGCGGAGCAACCGCCTCGGCCGGCTGCCCGACTGGCTCGCCCTCATGCCGTCGCTGGAGAAGCTGGATCTGCGTTGGAACGAGGTCGATCCCGCTCTACCGCTTCTCGGCGAGTTGGAGCAGCTCGGGTGCGTCGTCCTGACGTGACAGCGACGACTTCCTTGCTCCCTCGCTGCCTCGCGCCCCAGTGCGGCTGTTTCTCCCTACTCCCGCGGGAGTAATCCGCTCGCCCGGGCCACCCCCGGCAGTACCGGCGAATTCGGTCTCAGGCGCGACGATCCGGTCTTTGCCCGCCGGGAGTCTTGGAAGCACACAAGACACCCGGACCGGAGGGAGGCCCGAACATGGGGGCCGGACTTACACAGAGTCGGCGACGAGCATTGCCCTGGCTGGTGCTCGCGCTGTGGGTCGCCGTGCTCGCGGTCGCTGCGCCGTTCGCCGGGAAGCTCGCCGACGTCACGCGCGACGGCGTCACCGACTACCTGCCCGCGAACGCCAACTCCACCCAGGTGGCCAAGCTCCAGGAGCGGCTGCCCGGCGGCGAGAGCACCGAGCTCGTCCTCGTGTACCAGCGCGACGGGGCCCTCACGGCCACCGACCGAGCGACCGCCGAGCGGCAGATCGGGCAGATCGCCGCCGAGCACGAGCTGACCGACACCCCGAAGGGCGTGCCCTCCGAGGACGGCACGACGCTCATGTACCCGGTCAGCAGCAACGAACCCGGTGCCGACGAGGAACTGCGCAACGCGTTCGTCGACGACGTCCGCGAGACCGCCCGCTCCGCCGACGGCCTCACCGTCGAGGTCGGCGGCCCCGGCGCGGTCATCCGCGACTCCAAGAAGGTGTACGACTCCCTTGACGGCCCCCTGCTCTACACCACCGTCGCCGTCGTCGCCGTCCTGCTGATCCTCATCTACCGCAGTCCCGTGCTGTGGCTGATCCCGCTGATCGTGGCCGGCATCGCCGACTACCTGTCCATGGGCGTCGCCTACGGCCTCAACCAGGCCTTCGGTACCTCCATCTCGGGCGCGGGCACCGCCATCATGACCATCCTGGTCTTGGGTGCCGGCACCGACTACGCCCTGCTCATCGTCTCCCGCTACCGCGAGGAACTGCGCCGCATCGAGCATCCGTACGATGCCATGAAGGCCGCCCTGCGCGGCTGCGGGCCCGCCGTGATCGCCTCCTCCGGCACCGTCGCCGTCGGCCTGCTGTGTCTGCTCGCCGCAGACCTCAACTCCAACCGCGGCATGGGCCCCCTCGGCACCGTCGGCGTACTGTGCGCGCTGATCGCCATGCTCAGCCTGCTGCCCGCAATCCTGGTCCTGGTCGGCCGCCGCGTGTTCTGGCCGCTCATCCCGGCCTTCGGCAGCACCCCCAAGGAGCGCCGCTCGCTGTTCTCCGCGATGGGCAGCTCCGCCGGACGCCGCCCGGTGACCGTCCTCGTCGCCGGCGCCCTCGCACTGGGGGCGCTCGCCCTCGGCGCCCTGAACCTGCCCGGCGACCTCAAGCAGGAGGACGCCTTCGTCGACCGGCCGGAGTCCGTCTCCGCCATGGTGACCCTGGCCGACGCCTACCCGGACAGCTCCAGCCAGCCCATCACCGTCATGACTCCGGCCGACCGCGCCGCAGCCACCCTCGCGGCGGCCACCTCCACCGAGGGCGTCGCTTCCGCCCATGTCGGCCGGACGGGAGAGGGCTGGACCGAGGTGTCCGTGAACGCCTCCGCACTGCCGCAGACGGACGCCGAGACCCGCACGATCAAGAGCCTGCGCGACAAGCTGGACGGCTCCTTCGTCGGCGGACCCAGCGCCCAGCAGATCGACCTGGAGAAGACCAACGCCCGTGACCAGAAGGTCGTCGTACCGATCGTCCTCCTCGCCGTCCTGCTCATCCTGATCGGCTTGCTGCGCTCCCTGGTCGCCCCGCTGATGCTGGTCGCCGCCGTGGTCGCGGTCTGGGGTGCCTCCCTCGGCATCGGCGGGCTGGTGTTCGAGCCGCTGTTCGGCTTCCAGGGCACCGACCCCGCCCTCGGCCTGCTGTCCTTCGTGTTCCTGGTGGCACTCGGCGTCGACTACGGCATCTTCCTGATGCACCGCATGCGGGAGGAATCCCTGGGCGGCGCCGAACCGGCCGAGGCCGCGCTCACCGCCCTGCGCACCACCGGCGGTGTCATCGCCTCCGCGGGCCTCGTCCTCGCCGCCACGTTCGCGGTGCTGATGAACATGGGCCTCGTCTCGCTGGTCCAGCTCGGCTTCGTCATCGCGGTCGGCGTCCTCCTCGACACCTTCCTCGTGCGCACCTACCTCGTCACCAGCGCCAGCGTCGCCCTCGGCCGGAAGGTGTGGTGGCCCGGCCGCATGGCGAAGGCGCCGGAGCCCGAAGTCCTGCTCCGGGAGCCGGAGCGCGTCTGACACCTTTCCTACCCCGTGTGATGCCCGTGGGCGCCCCTCCGTTGCGAGAGGGGCGCCCATGTGACGGAGGATGAGCTCGTGCCCGAAGCAGAAAGCAAACCCCATCTCAGTGAGCGGATCATGGCGGTGATCAACCGCGACCCGCGCACCGCCCTGCACGCCACCCGCAAGGACGTCCTGCTCGCCCTGGCCGTCACGGCCCTAGCCGTGGTCATCGCCCTCACCACCGACCCGGCCCGGCGTCCGGACGCGCTGGGCTGGCTCCTGCTGCTCGCGGGACAGCTGCCGGTCGTGTGGCGGCGGCGCCACCCGCTGGCGGCGCTGGCCGCCGAAGGCGCACTGCTCCTGCCGTACCACGCCCTCGACAACAACCACACCGCCCCGCTCCCGGTCTCGGTCGTCGTGTTGTACAGCCTGGCCGTCACCTGTCGGCCCCTGTACACCCTGCTCACCACGAGCACGGCCTTGGCCGTGGCGCTGAGCGTCATGATGTTCGTCAACAGGAAGCAGGCCGCCGAGGCGCTGCGGATCTCCGGCTGGGTGCTCGCCGTGGTCTTCATCGGCATCGCCCTGCGCTTCTACCGGCAGTACGTCGCCGCCGTCGTCGAGCGTGCCGAACGCGCCGAACGCACGCGCGAGGAGGAGGTCCGCCGCCGGGTCGCCGAGGAACGGCTGCGCATAGCCCGAGACCTGCACGACCTGCTCGCGCACAGCATCACCTTGATCGGCGTGCAGACCTCCGTCGCCGCGCACATCCTGAACGCGGACCCCGAACGCCTGGACCGCCAGGCCGTGGCCAAGTCCCTCGACGACATAGCCGAGACCTGCCGCGCCGCCCGCGGCGAACTGCGCACCACCCTGGAGGTGCTGCGCGAGCACGGCGCCGGCGACGCCCGCGACCCCCTGCCCGACCTGCACGGGCTGGAAGGTCTGGTGGCGGCCGCCCGGGTCTCCGGGGCCGAGGTGGACCTGACGGTCACCACCGACGAGGTACCGCCCGCCGCCGTCGGCGCGGCCGCCTACCGGATCGTGCAGGAGGCCCTCACCAACGCCGTACGGCACGGGGGCCGGCAGGACCTCGGCATCCGGGTCGGTGTGCGCGCCGGGGACGGATCCTTGCGGGTCACCGTCACCGACGACGGGACCGGCACGGGCGGGGGCGCCCCCGGCTTCGGGCTCGTCGGCATGCGCGAGCGGGCGCGCAGTGTGGGCGGAACGCTGGACGCGGGGCCACTTCCAGGCAAGGGTTTCGAGGTCAGTGCCGTACTGCCGCTGGGAGGCAACCCGTGACGATCCGCGTTCTGCTCGCCGACGACCAGGCGCTCGTACGGGCCGCGTTCGCGATGCTCCTCGAGTCGTCCCAGGACATGACGGTCGTCGGACAGGCCGGCACTGGCCGGGAGGCCGTCGAACTGGCCCGCAAGGAACGCGCCGACCTGGTGGTCATGGACATCCGCATGCCCGACCTCGACGGCATCGAGGCCACCCGGCTGATCGCCGCGGACGAGGATCTGGCCGGGGTGAAGGTGCTCGTGCTCACCACCTACGACACCGACGAGAACATCGTCGAGGCCCTGCGCGCCGGGGCCTCCGGCTTCCTGGTCAAGGACACGCGCCCGGCCGAACTCCTCGAGGCGATCCGCACGGTGGCCGGCGGGGAGGCCCTCCTCTCGCCCGGACCGACCTCCCGGCTCATCGCCCGCTTCCTGCGCAGCCCCGCGGCGGCTCCGCCCGAGACCGGCCCCGAATGCCTCACCGACCGCGAGCGCGAGGTCCTCACCCTCGTCGCGTGCGGCCTCAACAACACCGAGATCGGTGAGGCCCTCGGCCTCAGCCCCCTGACCGCCAAGACCCACGTCAGCCGCATCATGGGCAAGCTGGGGGCCCGGGACAGGGCGCAACTGGTCATCGTGGCGTACGAGTCGGGGTTGGTCAGTCCAGGGGCGTGAACGGGAGCGTTGGGTGGCCCTGGCCCTGGCCCTGGCCCTAGCCCTAGCCCTCTAGCCCTGGCAGAGGCCGCGAGTGTGGTCGTACGTAGCGGTGGCCTGGGAGTAGCGCCACTGCGGGTCCAGCAGGTCGCTCTTCAGCTGTGCGGCCGCGGCCGGGCTCTCGATGACGTAGCCGAAGTCCTGCAGCCAGGAGGGGTAGAGGTTCTTGGAGCCGATGTAGAAGGCCGCGCCGTCGACCGAGACGAGCTTGTGGTGCTGGGCGTACGGCTTGCCGTCGGCCCAGGCCGGCCGATCGGAAGCCCGGAACGTGGCCAACTGGAGGTTCTCGCACAGGGCCGTCCGCGCCCGGGCGCCGTCACCGGTCAGCGCCGTCACCCGGCCGCGCAGGGCGTCGCTCACTTCGGAGAGCGACTTGATCTGCGAGTAGCCGCCGCTGCCGATCGTGCCGCGGTTCGCCGGATCGCTCACGACGATGCGGACCTTCACGCCCGAGACGAGCTTCGCGGCGAGGGCGTCGTAGAGGCGTACGTCGTAGCGGGGGAGTGGCGGGCAGGTGGCGTGCACGTCCTGCTGGGAGATCTCTATGTGCGAGTTCGCGCTGGAGACCAGGGCGCGCAGGGCGCTCTCTTCCGGGTTGACGGTGTCGTAGTCCCGGTCGGCGTTGGTGTAATCGTGCAGGCCGATCCCGCACTTGGTGTCGCCGGCGGTCGGCAGGACCGGGCGGAACGAGGAGGTGGGGTCGTTCTGGCGGATGCCCACGCCGAGTCCGCCGACGGCGAGCGCGGGCACGTCGCCCCCGCCCTGCGGCGAGGCGGGCCGGGGCAGGGAGGGCATGCAGTCCGCGCCGGGTGAAGCGGCGAACCAGACCGCGCTCCAACTCGCCTTGTTGCGGCAGGTCCAGTCCCACAGGGTGTCGAGGTAGCGGCCAGCCGAGCCCGCCGCGGGCCCGTTCAGTGCGAGGTCGACGTCGTTCACCGGGTGAGTGGTGTCCAGGTAGTCGTCCTTCCAGCTGTTGATGCCACCCGTGATGACCGAACTGCCGTCCACCACCACGAGCTTGGAGTGGTTCCAGGAGAAGGCGGTCTTCGACGTGGTCATCGAGGCCACGTTGAGGGTGATGCCGGCCGCGGCGGCAGGGCCCAGCCGCGCGAGCAGCTCGTCCCGGTAGGACGACGGGATCACCGTGGAGTGGTAGAGGGGTGCGGCGCCCACCAGGATGCGCACCTTCAGCCGGTTGCCCTTCTGCGTCGATTCCTTGAGGCCGGCGATGATCGCCTCCTGGTAGCCCCCGTTGGGGAAGGGCGCCAGCGTCGATATGTCCACCGTCTGCCGGGCGCCGGCGATGTCCTGGCGCATCTTCTCGAGAAGACGGCGCGATCCGGGCCGGTCGGCGCACGTGGCGTCGCCCCAGCAGCCGGGGGTCTGGAGCAGCCAGTCGGCACCCCCGGGCTCGGACGAGCCGAGCCGGTTGCCGGACGTACGTTCCCAGACCGAGCCCTCCAGACCGGGCGAGACCTGACGCAAGGCCTGCTCGACCGAGTCCAGGTGCGGCGTGGGCGTGTCCGCGGCGGATGCCGGGGCGGCGGCGGGGAGGGAAAGGGCGATGGCGAGGGCGGATGTGGAGACGAGGGACGTCGTCCGGGCGGTGCGTGCCAATGTGGTTCCTTGACCGAGGAGTGGGGCGGGGCGGCTCGAGCCGAAAGCATGTCCGGCCCGGCTGCGAGCATGATCAACTCGCGCAAGTTACCAGTTGGTACGCAGCGGTTCCCCAGCCTCGGGCGACTTCCGGCCACCCGGAGTCGGCTGTTTGCGGCTCGAGCCCGCACATGCTCTGGCGCATGTCGGAGGCCTGCCCAACACCCGGTCCAGCGCCTCCTTCCGTCCCTGCGGGGCCCGGTGACTACATGATCACCTACACGCTGAAGGCCGACGCCACCACCGCGGCGTGGAAGCTGCGTACCAGTGCGGTCTATCAGGTGTACACCTACGGAACGGGCAACCCGGAGAAGACCTCGGACTTCGCCGTCGCCAGGAAGACGCCGGTGAAGGCCGGCACCGGCTTCGAGAAGTACAACCCGCTGTTTTAGAAGGCCGGAGAGTCCGGCCCGATTTCGCGGACCGCTTTGCGGACAGCCGGAACGCCAGCGGGATGCCTTCCCGCTGGCGTCAGGGTGTGCTTCTGGCCTGGTCGAGAACTTCGACGCGCGCGACGTTCTCCCGGTCCTCGGTGTCCGTGCTCGCTTCTGCGGCGAACCAGGCGTCGAGGATCTCCCTGAGGAGCGGCTCGGAGGTCAGACGCAGGCTGAGCGCCAGCACATTGGCGTCGTTCCAGCGGCGCGCACCGTCCGCCGTGTACGCGTCCGTGCACAGTGCCGCGCGTACGCCGGGCACCTTGTTCGCGGCGATCGAGGCGCCCGTACCGGTCCAGCAGCACACGACGGCCTGGTCGGCGTTCCCGGCGGCGACCTCGCGCGCCGCCGCCTCGGAGCAGGCTGCCCACTGCGGATTGTCGCCGGGGCTCAGCGCCCCGTACGGCACTACGTCGTGACCGCGGTCGCGCAGTTGCCCGAGAAGTGCGCGAGCCACGGGTTCGTCCATGTCCGAGGAAACGGAGATCCGCATGCCCCGAGACTAACCGGCCGAGGTGCGGACGGTCGCCGCGAGCCGCGGAATGAGCGCGTTGGCGTTGGACGGCGCGGACGAGGGGATCCGAGTGCGAACGGGCGTTCCGTGGCGGGACGTGCCCGTCGAGTACGGGCCGTGGGGCCGGACCTAAGACTTGTTCCGCCGATGGCAGCGAAGCGGCACCTGGCACCGGATCTTCAGTCGGCTCCAGTTCCCTGGCCGATGCGAAGGGTGCGATCGCCCCGCATCGGGCCGGGCCGGCCGCGCGTCCGTCCCGATCGGGTGCGTGCTCACAAGGCGCACGCCTCCCTCAAGAACCGCACCTACCTGGGTCGCCGGGGGATCCGCTGCACCATCCCGGACGGTCCGCTATGAGGCGACCGCCCTCATGGCGGCCATCGGCGGATCGCTGTGACCTGCACACATCAAGCGCGTCCAAGCGAGCCCGCAGGCACGGATGTGCTCTCACTCCACGGCGGCATCGAGGAGAAGCTGTGCCAGTTCGCGCGGCTGGGAGAACATCGGCCAATGACCGGTGTCCATCCTGGCCAGCCGCCAGCGCTTGCTGTTCAGCAGCTCGGCCACATCGTCGTCGGGCTCGGCGTCGTCGGGCTCGGTCCCCGGCATCACGCACAGGACGTATGTCGCGGGAAGTTCACCGAGCGGCCCCGCCAGCACGGCGGGTTCGGTCAGCGTGGCACCTGGGTGCGGCGTCGAGCCACGCACGAGGCGTGCGATCTGCTCGTCGGTGAGACCTTCGCCGTCGTAGTGAGCAGCCGGCGCGAGCGGCCAGAACCCTCCGTTCTCGGCGATCGATGCCTCCACCGCCGCCCCGCCGTCCGGCCAGGCGGAGACGAACGACTCGCCGTCGGTCGGAACACTCGAGTCGACGAATACCACGCGGGCCAGTCGGTCACCGATCCGCTCCGCGGCCTGACCGACCGGGATGCCCGAGTAGCTGTGACCCACCAGGACCACGTCACGCAGACCCCGGAGTTCCACCTCGGCAACGATGTCCTGGACGTGAGTCGCTTGCCCCGCCGGTAAACCCTGCTTGTCAGCAAG
Organism: Streptomyces stoeckheimensis; assembly: GCF_045822005.1. NCBI lineage: Bacteria > Bacillati > Actinomycetota > Actinomycetes > Kitasatosporales > Streptomycetaceae > Streptomyces > Streptomyces stoeckheimensis. The sequence continues at coordinate 8,887,502 of NZ_CP169550.1, forward strand.
TCCGGACAGGTTGAGTCGGGAGCGTTCTGCGGAGCGGTCAGGACCCAGGTGGCGAAGGCTTCGACGCCGTCCACGACGGCCTCGAAGCGCGGGGAGTGGAACAGGTCGAACGCGTGCTGTCCGCCGGACAGTTCGGCATGGACCACGGTGCTGTCCGAGACGGCACGCAGTCGGTCGACGAAGTGCCGGGCGCCTTCGACGGTTGCCGGCGCGTCTTTGGTGCCGTGTGCGATGAGGAACGGTGGCGCACCGGGGTTGAGGTACGCATACGGCTGGTACGGGGACGGCGCTGCGGCGAAGGGACGCAAAGCGCCGACTGATGGCGGCGGCAGCCGGCGAGAGCGGCGCACCGCAGCCCTCGCCGGAAGCAGAGAGTGATCATCACGTCGCTGTGCGTGGCAATGTCGCTCGGGATGCGTGACCGGGGGAGCATTCGACGGGGTTCAGCCCGTTGGGCCGGCGGCGGTGACGGTCTGGGGCTGGAGTATGTCCTCGCCGTAGAGGTCCTGCACCCAGCCGGTCTGGTAGACGGTGTCGAGGTAGCGCTCGCCGAGGTCGGGGGCGATGGCGACTGCGGTCACCGGCTGTTCCTGCTGGGCCAGCCATTGGGTGGCGCCCTTGACGACGGTGCCGGTCGAGCCGCCGAAGACGAACCCGTGGCGGGCCAGTTGGTGGCACGCGCGAATCGTCTCGGCTTCGTTGACGTGTACGACATCGTCGACGTACGAGGCGTCGAGGAGCGGTGGGCGGATGCTGGTGCCGAGGCCGGGGATCATCCGGCGTCCGGGCGCGTGTCCGAACGTGGCGGAGCCCTCTGGATCGATCGCGACGATGCGTACGGGGCGGTGCCAGGTGCGGAAGTAGCGGGCGCACCCCATGAGCGTCCCGGTGGTGCCGGCCCCGATGAAGAGGACATCGAGGTCGGGGAAGGCGCGGGCGATGGCCGGTGCGGTGGTCCGGTAGTGCGAGCTGTGGTTGTTCGGGTTGGTGTACTGGTTGAGCCATACGTAGCGGTCGTCGGAGGCGCACAGGGCGCGGACGCGGTCGATGCGGGCGCCGAGCAGTCCTCCGGTGGGGGAGGGCTCGGTGACGATCTGGACCTGGCTGCCGAGAGCCTCCAGGAGCAGTCGGGTCGCCAGGTTGCAGCGGGAGTCGGTCACGCATACGAACCGGTAGCCCTTGCTGGCTGCGATCATGCCCAGCGCCACGCCGAGGTTGCCGGAGGAGGATTCGACCAGAATGGAACCAGGAGTGAGCAGGCCGTCACGTTCGGCGGCCTCGACCATCGCGGTCGCGGCTTTGAGCTTGATGGACCCCGCGAAGTTGAATCCTTCACATTTGAGGAACAGCCGGTGCCCGGTGATGGCCTCGAGGTCGATGTAGAGGTCGTCCTGGTTGAATTCCTGGGGGGCGGAAATGACCGGCATGGTTACCTCCTCGCATGCGCTCACGGCGCCGTCGGGTGCCGCCGGCCCTTGTGGGGGCGGCTCGGGGAAGGTGTCGCCTGGTGCCACGTCTTCGGGACTCCTCCAGTACGCGGGCTGACCGCGGCTCTGTCATGCCACAGGATGTCGTGGCTTGACGTCGGCCGTGATCAGGCGTACGGGCCGGGTGGCGTGGTGGTGTGAATGCGCCCGGCATGCAGGAAAAGGCAAGGGCCGAAGACCGCCACCGCCGGTCGCTTACCGCTGCAGGTGCGTGGCGTCAAGTCACGACATTCAGCGGCATGACGGATATTTACCCCTCGGGCCTACTGGAGGGGCGGCATCGCGAGGCCGTTCTTGAGGGCCTGAGGCCTTTCGCGGACGGAAGAAGCGCATGCCCTCTTGGTGACAGCTGAGCGCTCGGGGCCTCGCGGCCTGAGGAGCGCCGACTCCCGCCACAGGTCGAGTGCGTGGCCGGCGGGTGCCGACCGCCGCGGTCCGCGGCGCCCGGAACATCGTCGAGGAGTGCACATGCTAGAAGAATCCACCGATGCCTGGACGACCGGCACATCCGGCAGCCCGGCGGCCGAGACCGCGCGGCTCCTTGCGGAGGTGCTCGCCGATGTCGTGGGTGTGGAGCAGGTGCCGGGCGACAGCAACTTCTTTGATGATCTTGGTGCTGATTCGCTGGTGATGGCCGGGTTCTGCGCCCGGGTCAGGAAGCGGGCCGACCTGCCGCCCGTATCGATGAAGGACGTCTACCGGCATCCCACAGCCAACGGCCTGGCCTCCGCGCTCACCCACGCCGCGCCCACGGCATCGACGCCCGTATCCGCTGGGCCCGTGACCACGGGACCGGCATCGGCTGCGCCCCTGCCTGCCCAGGCGTCCGTCCATCCAGCCGTCCCGGCATCAACACAGGCATCAACACAGGCGTCAACGTCGGAGACTTCCTCGGCGTCCCTGCCGGCGTCTCCTGCGACGCACAGAAGGGCGGCCCGGGCGGGCACAGGGCAGTACCTGCTGTGCGGAATGCTGCAGTTCCTGGTCTTCCTCGGCTATTCCTACCTCGCCGCCCTGGCCACGGTCCGAGGCTTCGAGTGGGTCGGCGCCGGCTCCGGTGTGCTCGATGTCTACATGCGATCCGTACTGGTGGGCAGCGCGGGCTTCGCCGGCCTGTGCGCGGTGCCGATCGTGGCGAAGTGGACCCTCATCGGTCGTTTCACGAGCCGCGAGATCCCCGTCTGGAGCCTCGGCTACGTACGCTGGTGGCTGGTCAAGACCTTGATCCGCACAAGTCCCGTCCGCCTGTTCGCCGGGTCGCCGTTGTACGCGGCGTATCTCAGGGCGCTGGGCGCGAAGATCGGGCGCGATGTCGCGATCTTCTCCACGCACGTCCCTGTCTGTACCGATCTGCTCGCGATCGGTGACGGAACGGTGGTCCGCAAGGACGCGTTGTTCTCCTGCTACCGGGCACACGACGGTCTCGTCCAGCCGGGTCCCGTCACCCTCGGCAGCAACGTCCACGTCAGTGAACAGACCGTCCTCGACATCAACACCTCGATGGGCGACCAGGCCCAGCTCGGGCACGCCTCCAGCCTGCACGCGGGTCAGACCGTTCCCCCAGGCGAGCGCTGGCACGGGTCACCGGCCGAGCCCACCGCCACGGACTTCCGTAGGGTCGGTGCCGTCGGCGGCTCCACAGCCAGGAAGCTCCGCTACACCGTCGGACAGCTCCTCGCCCTGATGCTGGTGTACCTGCCGCTGGCCGCCGGCTGCGTCACGGCGCTGCTGGCCCCCCTGTCACAGCTGAACGCAACGTCTCGGGACGGGTCTTCGACGTTCACCAGCGGGACGTTCTACCTGGGCGTGCTGGCCACATCCTTCGTCCTGTTCTTCGGATCCGCCCTCGCCGCGCTGGTCATCCAGGGCGTGGTACCGCGCCTGCTCAATCTGGCGCTCAAGCCGGACACGGTCTATCCGCTCTACGGCTTCCACTACGGTCTGCATCGGGCCATCGCGCGTCTGACCAACATGAAGTTCTTGACGGCGCTGTTCGGGGACAGCTCCGCGATCGTCCACTACCTGCGCTATCTCGGCTACGACCTGTTCCGTGTCACGCAGACCGGTTCGAACTTCGGCAGCGAAGTGAAGCACGACAACCCGTTCTTGACCTCGGTCGGCAGCAAGACGATGGTGGCCGACGGCCTGTCGGTCATCAACGCGGAGTTCTCCAACACGTCATTCAGGCTGTCCCGGGTCTCGATCGGAGCCCACAGTTTCCTCGGCAACCACATTGCCTACCCCTCGCAGGCCAGGACCGGTGACAACTGCCTGCTGGCCACGAAGGTGATGGTCCCGGTCGACGGAGAGGTACGGGAGAACGTGGGCCTGCTGGGCTCGCCCCCCTTCGCCATTCCGCGCACGGTGATGCGGGACACCCGGTTCCAGGACCTGGAGAGCGGTAGCGAGCTGCGTCGGCGCTTGGCCGCCAAGAACCGGCACAATGCCGTCACGGCGGGGCTGTTCCTGACGGCGCGGTGGATCCACGTCTTCGCCGTGGCCCTGGTCGCCCTGGGCGCCGCAGCCCTCTACCCCTCGCTGGGAGCGTCGGCGTTCGCGCTGGCCGGTGTCCTCACGCTGCTGTTCAGCGTCGTCTACTTCGCGCTGATCGAACGGGCCGTCACCGGATTCAAGGTGCAGCAGCCGCTGTACTGCTCGATCTACGATCCGTCGTTCTGGCGGCACGAGCGCTTCTGGAAGATGGCGTCGGTCGACTACGCGCAGGTCCTCAACGGGACTCCGTTCAAGAACGTCGTCTGGCGGTTGCTGGGTGCGCGGATCGGCAAGCGGGTCTTCGACGACGGCTGCTTCTTCCCGGAGCGGACCCTCGTCACCATCGGGGACGACTGCACGTTGAACGCGGGCACGGTGATCCAGTGCCACTCGCAGGAGGACGGCGCCTTCAAGTCCGACCGCACCACGATCGGCGACGGCTGCACCCTCGGTGTCGGCGCGTTCGTCCACTACGGCGTGACGTTGGCAGACCGTGTCCAGCTCGCCTCCGACTCCTTCCTCATGAAGGGAGAGCAGGTCCCACAAGGGGCCCGGTGGGCGGGAAACCCGGCCCGACAGCTGCCGGGCCACACCCCACCACCTGCAATGCCACCTGCAACGCTGCCGGAACAGCCGTCCGGCTCCGCGCCCTTGCAGCCCAACCCCCTCGGCGACGTCTGACACCCAAACCCCCATCGGAACCAGACAGGAGAGACCCCTCATGGAGCTGAACGCATCCACCAGGAGAGAGTTCTGGCACGGCGTCCTGGCCGCCGGCAGCGGCTTCGCGCCCCTTCCGCGCTGGAACCCGACGCCGGTCGCGGGCGTGGCCGAGTACGAGACGCGGGTCCCAGCCAGCCAAGCGACGGCATTGCGACGGCTGGCAGACGGCCTGGGGGTGTCGCTGGACTGTGTGCTGCTGACCGCCCACGCGAAGGTGCTGGCAGCGCTGAGCGGTGAACAGGAGATCAGCACCGGTTACGTCGCCGCCTCCGGTGGCCGACCCCTGCCCTGCAGACTGGCGACCGGCCCCGGCTCATGGCGGACCCTGCTGCGGCACACCCACCAGGCCATCGCGCACCTCCTGGCCGACCAGGACTTCCCCGTCGATGACCTCAGGAGCGAACTGGGCCTGACCGAAGCACCCTTCGAGACCGTACTCGACCCCACCGGCATCGGTGGCGACCTCCCTGAAGCAGAGGCTGACGCCAACTCGGCCCCGGACAGCAGCATTCTGGCCGCCGAGACGGCGCTGTGGACGGGCATCGCCCACCACGACGACGGACGGCTGACGCTGCGCCTGCGCTACCGCACCGACGTCCTGGACGCGGACTGCGCCGCCCGGATCGCCGGATACCACCTGACGGCGCTCGGCTTGATCGCCGCGGACCCGGATGCCGATCACACAGGTCAGAGCCTGATGTCGGCCGACGAGCTCCGCTTCCAGCTCCATGGCCTTGCCGGGCCGCGGCGGGATCTGCCCGAGCACCGAGTGCACGAGGTGTTCGAGCAGCGTGTACGGCAGCACCCGGACGCCGTCGCGGCCCAGCACGGCAACCGGAAGTGGACCTACCAGGAGCTGAACGCCCGTGCCAACCGGCTGGCCCGCGCCCTGCGGGCCCAAGGACTCCACCGTGAAGGGGTGGTTGCGGTGGCGATGGAGAGGAACCTGGACTGGCTGGCCGCCGCCCTGGCCGTCTTCAAAGCCGGCGGCGTGTACCTCCCCGTCGAGCCGCACCTGCCGCCCGAACGCATCAAAGCCATGCTGGCCCGTGCCGGATGCACGCTCGTGATCACAGAACCGGCCGCCACCGCCCTCCAGACGGCCGTAGCCTCCCAGCCCGCAGCGGTGCTGCTGTTCGCCGACACCGCCTACGGCCAGGAGCACGCCGGGACTGATCTCGGTATCCACGTCTCACCCGACCAGCTGGCCTACATCTACTTCACCTCCGGCTCGACGGGCGAGCCCAAGGGCGCGATGTGCGAACACCAGGGCATGCTCAACCACCTCTACGCCAAAATCGACGACCTCGACATCGGCGAAGGACAGGTGGTCGCCCAGACCGCGCCGCAGTGTTTCGACATCTCGCTGTGGCAGCTGCTCGCGCCCCTGCTGGCCGGCGGGCAGACCCTGCTGATCGAGCAGGAAACGATCCTCGACGCCGCACGGTTCGTCGACACCGTTGCCCGAGGCCAGGTCACCGTGCTGCAGGTCGTCCCCTCCTACCTCGACGTCGTCGTGTCCCATCTCGAGCAGCACCCCCGGACGCTGCCGCACCTGCGGTACGTGTCGGTCACCGGTGAAGCACTGAAGAAGGAGCTCGCCCAGCGCTGGTTCACCGCCCAGCCCCACATCAAACTCGTCAACGCCTACGGACTGACCGAGACCAGCGACGACACCAACCACGAGGTCATGGACCGTGCACCCGACGCCGACCGGGTCCCGCTGGGCCGGCCCGTCAGCAACGTGCACCTCTACGTCGTCGACGAGCACCTCAACCCGGTGCCGCTCGGCGCGCCCGGCCTGATCGCGTTCTCCGGGGTCTGCGTCGGCCGCGGCTACGTCAACGACCCCGAACGCACCCGGCCGACGTACCTTGCCGATCCACATCGTGCGGGCCAGCGCCTGTACCTCAGCGGCGACGTCGGACGCTGGCGGCCCGACGGCAAGCTGGAGTTCCTCGGCCGCCGCGACAACCAGGTCAAGATCCGCGGATTCCGCATAGAGACCGGCGAGATCGAAAGCACCCTGCTCCGAGCCCCCGGGGTCCGCGACAGCGCCGTGGTGGTCGCCGAACGGCCCGACCACAGCACCCACCTGGTGGCGTTCTACACCGCCCCGCACCCGCTCGAAACCAGCATCCTGCTGGACCGGCTGGGCACGTCACTGCCCGGGTACATGGTCCCCTCGGCCATCCACTGGCAGGAAAGCCTCCCGCTGACCCCCAACAGCAAGATCGACCGGAAGGCCTTGACGGCCCTGGCCGCGCGGCTTCACGCCACCGAGGACGACGTCCAGGCGCCCCGTACGCCCACCGAACAGCGGCTGGCGGCCGCGTGGGCGGGCGTGCTCGGCGTTCCGCAAGGCCGGATCGACCGGCGCGACAACTTCTTCGACCGAGGCGGTACCTCCCTGTCGGCCGTGAAACTCGCCATCACCCTGGACCGCGCCTTGTCCCCGGCGGACGTCATGCGCCACCCCGTCCTCACCGATTTGGCGGGGTTCCTGGACACCGCATCCCACCAGCGCCCCCTCGCACAGCCGGTCTCCCCTTGATCGCCGGCCTCCTCCTCACCACCACGACCGCCACCGAAAGGACAAAGACCATGTCATTGACCAGCTCCGCCCCGATGAGCCCCAGTCCCGTGCTCACCTCCGCATCCGTGCTCCGAGCGGACCTGCACCCGGGCAAGCCCCCGATACTGCATGTTCCGACCCCCGACCAGGCTGATCTGCCGGCCTGGGCAGCAGAGCACCGCCACACCCTGCAGGGCCTCGTGGCCGAGTACGGTGCCGTACTCGTCCGCGGGCTCGGCCTGTGCGACACAGGGCAGGTAGCCTCCGTCTTCGGCCAATTGGCCCCCGCCCTGATGGCCGACGCGGAAGCCTTCGCCCCCCGTCAGACGTACGCCCCCGGCGTGTACTCCTCCACGGCCTGGCCGGCCAACCAGCCCATGTGCATGCACCACGAGCTCAGCTACGCCCACAGCCCTCCCGGTCTGCTGCTGCTCGCCTGCCTGACGGCACCCACCGCGGGCGGAGCCACCGCCCTCGCGGATTCCGCCACCGTCCTGGACGCACTGCCGCCGGAACTCGTCCAGCGGTTCGAACAGCACGGCTGGCTGCTCACCCGCACCTACAACGACGACATCGGCGCCTCCTGGACCGAGGCGTTCGGCACCGACGACCGGGCGGCCGTCGAGAGCTACTGCCGCGCCAACGCCATCGAGTTCGCCTGGCAAGCCGACGGCAGCCTGCGCACCCGCCAGCACCGCCCCGCCGTGGTGCGCCATCCGGCCACCGGCAGGCGCTGCTGGTTCAACCAGATCGCGTTCCTCAACGAGTGGACGCTGGCACCCGAGGTACGCGAGTACCTCCTCGACGTCTACGGCCCCGAAGCCCTGCCGTTCAACACCCGCTTCGGAGACGGCGACCCGGTCGGAGAGGACATGGTCGAGCTGATCAACACGGCCTACGCCGAGCACACCATCCGCGAGCCGTGGCAGTCCGGCGACCTGATGCTCATCGACAACATCCGCACCGCGCACAGCAGGGAACCGTTCGAGCCGCCGCGCGAGGTCCTCGTCGCCATGGCCGCCCCGCAACCCCCGGCCACGTCGTCGGCCTCGGCCTCGGCCCCCGAGGGGAGCACCCGATGACCACGCCCCGTCCCACCGCAGCGCAGTCCCCGATCGCCGTGCCCCCGTTCGCCGTGATCTCTGGAGCCCAGGTCCAGCACACCCTCCAGGGCCAGGAACAGCAGATCATGGAGCTGATCGAGGCCACCTACCATCTCCACGCTGTCGGGGAGTCGGTGAACCCGCCGTCGTACTTCCTGCGCTTCCCCGACCGCCCGACCGCCCGCATCATCGCGCTGCCCGCATCGATCGGCGGACAAGCGCGGGTGGACGGCCTCAAGTGGATCTCCAGTTTCCCCGACAACGTGCAGGCCGGCATCCCCAGGGCATCAGCGGTGCTGATCCTCAACGACCACGACACCGGCTACCCGTTCGCCTGCCTGGAGAGCTCCATCATCAGCGCCACCCGAACGGCCGCGATGGCCGCATCGGCGGCCAACAGTCTCAGCCAAGGCCGCCGCACGCGACCGGCACGCGTCGGCTTCTTCGGAACAGGCCTCATCGCCCGCTACATCCACACCTTCCTGACCGCAACCGGCTGGTCCTTCGACGACATCGGCGTGTACGACGTCTCTGCCGACAGCGCAGCCGGCTTCCGCAGCTACCTGCAAGACACCCCTGCGGACACCCGGATCACCGTGCACGACAACCCCGAGCAGCTGATCCGCTCCAGCGACCTGCTCGTCTTCGCCACGGTCGCCGGCCGGCCGCACGTCACCGACCCGGCATGGTTCGACCACAACCCCCTGGTCCTGCACGTGTCACTGCGCGACCTCGCCCCCGAGATCCTGCTCGCCTCAGCCAACATCGTCGACGACATCGAGCACTGCCTGAAGGCCGACACCTCGCCCCACCTGGCCGAACAGCTCACCGGGAACCGAGACTTCCTCACCGGCACACTGCACGAGGTGACGACCGGCCGCGTGGTACTGCCGCACGACCGGCCGGTGGTGTTCTCACCTTTCGGCCTAGGCGTACTCGACCTCGCCGTCGGCAAACACGTCTACGACGAGGCAGCCCGCACCGGCCGACTGAACGTCATCGACGGCTTCTTCCACGAACTGCGCCGATACGGATAGGCGGGCGTCACGTCGGCTCCCACGGCAGGCTGCGCAGCGGCGAGCTTGATGGGGGCGATGCTGCTCGTGACCGGCTTGGACAGCTTGGCGAGCGCGATGCCACGGTCACCGTGCGGTACGACGTTGATCACATCGAATGTGGTCGTGCCCGCGCCGATCTCCGCGGTGGTCTTCAGCGCAGGCCTGCCCGAGCTCGGCGGTGTAGGTGTAATGCCCCGCGACGGCGGGGGTTGCGACGGCTGCCAGGGCGCCGCCGGCGGGCGCGAGCGCGGAGGCGCCTGCATGGGTCAGGGCCGTGGCCGTCCACCTAGTGCGCAGGCGCATATGAGACAAAGCCTTCCTAGGTAACGCGAGCAGTACGGTCACGGTGGCAGACCGCTGCGCCAGCGCACGCTGCCGGACCCGGGGAACTCTCCCGGGTCCGGCAGCGGAATGCTTCTGTGGCGGGGTGTGGGTCAGGTGAGCTGGAGCATGGTCTTCCAGCTGGTGCCGCCCATCATGGCGACGCCGTCCGTGATGCCGCCCTTGCCGTCGCCCTTGTAGAGGTGGAGGCTGCCGTCGTTCCAGATGGCCATGAGGTCGGCGATACCGTCGCCGCTGAAGTCGCCGGCGGTCATGTGCAGGACCGTGCCCCAGGTGCTGCCGCCGAGCGGGACCGTGACGCCGTCGCCGATCTGCCCGGTGCCGTCACCAGGGTAGAAGTGCAGGGTGCCGTCGTTCCAGACGGCCATGAGGTCGGCGATGCCGTCACCGTTGAAGTCGCCACCGGGCAGCAGCTTCACGGTGCTCCAAGTGTTGCCGCCGGTGTTCACCTTGGTCTCGGACGCGAGCTGGCCGTCGCCCTTGCCCTTGTACAGGTGCAGGGTGCCGTCGTTCCAGACGGCCATGAGGTCGGCGACCCCGTCTCCGGTGAAGTCGCCGGCCGTGAACTGCTTGACGGGTCCCCAACTGCTGGCGCCCTCGGTGACGGTGACTCCGTCGGTCACCTTGCCCTTCCCGTCACCCTTGTACAGGTGCAGGGTGCCGTCGTTCCAGACGGACATGAGGTCGGAGATCCCGTCACCGTTGAAGTCGCCGGCTGCGAGCTGCTTGGCGGTGGCCCAGGTGGTGCCGCCGAGCTGCGCGGTGCTGGTGCCGGCCAGGCCCTTGGCCTTGTCGCCGGGGTAGAGGTAGAGGTTGCCGTCGCCCCAGATCGCCGCGAGGTCGGCAATGCCGTCATTGGTCATGTCGCCCGGGGCGTGGAAGGCGGTCTTGCGGATCCAGTCCTGGAGGCCGTCCGCGCGTGAGGCGATGGCGCCGGTGCGGGTCTCCGTGGCGGGGGTGCCGAGGCAGCCGCCCTGCCAGGACCGGTTGTTGATTCCGGCCAGTTCGCCGTTGCCGTTGACCAGGGGGCCGCCGGTGTCGCCCTTGCAGATGGCGTCGGTGCCCTTGCCGGTGAGAGCCAGCGTCGTGGCGTCCGAAGAGGTGACACCGAACGCGGCGGTGTGCACCTTCGTCTGCACCCAGGCGGTCTTGGTACGGCCGAACCCGGCCGCCGTCACGGCCGCATTCACGGCCGGCTGTGCGGCGGCGACCTTGATGGGGGCGACGCCGGAGACGGGCTTGGACAGCCGGGCCAGCACCACGTCACGGTCGCTGCGCGGCACGATCTTGACCACGTCGAGCGTGGCCGTGCCGATCTTGGCCGTGGTCTTCAGCGCCGGCTTCCCCGCCGCGACCGCTGCGCCGGGGGTCTTCGCGAAGCAGCTCGTCGCGGTCAGGACCCAGTTCGCGTGGACGAGGACGGCGGAGCAGGCGCGGCTGTTGGCCTCGTCGCCGATGTTGAGCTTGGCGGTGTAGGTGTACTGCCCCGCGACGGCGGGGGTTCCGACGGCTGCCAGGGCGCCACCGGCGGGCGCGAGCGCGGAGGCGGCTGCGATGGTCAGGGCCGCGGCCATCCACTTGGTACGCGGAGGTATGTGGAACATGGGTCTTCCTGGTCTTCTGTGAGCTTCTAGGGAACGTGGGCGGCGGGCATCATGGGCCGTCGTGCCGCGGAGGGCCGCAGGGGCGGCCGGCCTTGCGGCTGGGCTCAGCTGGTGACGCGGAGCTCGACGAGGACCGAGGGGGTGCCGGAGTCGCCGGCTTCACCGAACGGCTTGTAGTCGTTGGCGGGCGCGTCGACGACCGTTTCCTGGCCGTCTGCGGTGATCTTGGCCTGGACGGGGTGGGCCTCGGTCCAGATGCCGAACGCGTCGGGAAGCTCGAGGGTGAGCCAGCCCTTGTTGCCGACGACGTCGAAGCAGAAGTTCTTCTGGGCGATGCGGGACTTGACCGTGATGTCGGGGGTCCCGGCGGCGCAGTCGACGAAGACGATGTTGCCGTCGCCGCGCTTGAGGGTGATCTTCTGGTCGGCCAGGATGCGGGCCGCGTCCGGGTAGGAGAAGTCCTCGAGGGCGATCGGCATGTCGGCTGCCGCGACCGCCGCGGGGGCCTGGGGGCCGGCGTGTGCGACGCCGAGGCTCGCGATCCCGGCGACGGCCGCCGCCGCGCCGACGAGACCGGTGAGGAGTGCCTTGCGGGCACGGGATATCGCCACGATTTTCCTTAGTACATGGAGGCGGGAGGTTGCGATACCCCCCGGTAAGTTCGCGTAAGTAAAGCACATGTAAGATCTCTGCAGATTCCCAAGACCTGGCCAGACCTGCCTCTTTGGGGTCATCTCGCTGATCAAAATCGGTCAGATCGGGACTTTTTCAGCAGTCGGCTCAGAGCGCTCCCTCGTCATGCGGGTCGGAGCGTGTCTTTACATGTCCACGCAAAAGCGAAGACATATTCAACGAGGGGGACCGCCGTATGCGACGGCGAACACACATATCGGGAGCCGTGGGCTCCACGGCACCGTCCGGGACGGTGCGGAGAGCGCTCGGCCGCCTCTGCGGCGTTGCCGTGACCGGAGCACTGACCGCGGGCCTGCTGGGTGCGTGGCCGGCTGCCGCCGCGGACGACCTCGACATCGACGGCGGCCTCAAGCCCGCCACCGACCGGGCCTATGTCCTCGCGCTCTGGAACGAGGGCGGCGCGGGCATCAAGCAAGCCGCCCAGCAAGCCCTGCTGGGGTCGGACGAGGACATCAAGAAGTTCCTCGAGGGCAAAGACGCGATCCAGTACGACGACGACTACATCGACGGAAGCCGGATCTTCGGCACGGGGGGACCGGCGGTACGGGCCGCCACGAAGACGGCCCTGAAGGGCACCCCGGAGGAACTGCGCACCTACATGCGCGGCGGCTGGCAGAAGCCTTTGGCCGAGGACCGTGAGGTCGAGGCGTCGCAGGTCATCAACTTCGGTGGCCCGGGGGTCAAGGAGGCGGGCAAGACCGCGCTGAAGGCCGGTCCCGATGCCGTTGCGAAGTTCCTGGAGTCGGGTCAGTACGAGGCGCGGGAGGTCGACAACGAGGTCGAGGTCTCGAAGCTGATCAATTCCGGTGGCGCGAACGTGAAGCTCGCGGGCAAGAACGCCCTGCGGGGGTCGGCGGACGACATCGCGGAGTTCTTGGAGGTGGGGCAGTTCGTCGCCCGCAACCGGGACCAGGAGCACGCGACGATCGCACAGCTGACCGAGCAGGCCAAGCAGGCCGGTATCCAGACGGAAGGGGCGACGAAGAAGGCCGAGGCGGCTGCCGACAAGGCCGTCAGTGCTGCCGAGAACGCCAAGAACGCCGCGCTGAAGGCGGCGAAGGAGACGGAGGCGGCCGGTAAGGACGCCGGCCGGGCCGCCTACAAGTCCAAGCAGGCCGCGCAGTCGGCGCGTGAGGCCGCGTCCGCGGCGCAGCTGGCGATCGGTTCGGCAAATGCCGCGAACCGTGCGGCGCGCACCGCCGCGCTGGCTGCCGCGCAGACCGCGAATGCCGCTTCTTTGGCGGCGACCGCGGCGAACAAGGCCTACAACTCGGCGATCGCCGCGGCCGGCGACGCGAGCAAGGCGGAGGCGGCGAACCGCGCTGCCAAGGATGCGCGCGATGCCGCGCTGCTGACGAGGACGTCGGCCGACGCCGCGCAGAAGGCGGGTGAGGCTTCGCTGGCCGCCGGTCTCGCCGCGGACGGCGCCCGTAATGCGGGTGCCCACGCGAACGCGGCCGCGACCTCGGCGGAGGAGGCCAACCGGCATGCCGAGGCTGCCGGTGTGTTCTCCGCCGAGACCCGCAACGCGGCCGCTGAGGCCCGCCGTCACGCGAACGCTGCGAACCGCGCCGCGAACAACGCCGGGGCACTGGCCCGACGTGCGGCCCAGCAGGCCTTCGACGCCCGGGACGCGGCGCGCTCCGCCGCGAACCACGCGGAGAAGGCGGCCGCGGCCGCCGAGCTCGCCGCGAAGTACGCGGGGAACGCGGCGCAGGCCGCCGCGGATGCCCGCACCTGGGCCGATGCGGCCCGCGTGGCCGCCGAGGCCGCCACGAGGGCGGTGAACACGGCCAAGCAGGTCCACCAGGTCGCTCTCGACGCCGAGAAGGAAGAGCTGGCCTCGCGCGCCGATGCCGCTCTGGAGCGGGCCCGCTCGGAGAAGGAGCAGAGCCAGCGACTGATCACGGCTTCCGCCGAAGTCGCCCGCGACGCCCGCGCCCTGGACACCACGGCCCAGAGTCTGGCCGCCGAAGCGGCCAAGCCGGACGTGAACGTCGCGGCCACCGCCGCCAAGGGCCGCAAGTTCGCCCTGGACGCCTACAACCTCCGCGGCCCGTGGAACCAGGAAGCCGCGGCACGTGCCCTGGGCGGTACGGACACCGAGGTACTCGAATACCTGCGCACCGGGTGGAAGAAGTCCGGGTTGGAGGAGATCCGGGACCGCGTCGTCCAGCTGAGCGTGAGCAGCCCGCACGCATCCGTTCGTGCGGGCGCCACGACGGCTCTGAAGGGTGCCCCCGAGCAGATCGCCGGCTTCTACACCACCGGCCAGTACGCGGTGGGCGCCGACGACCTCGCGGTCGCCGTTTCCAAGGTGAACAACGATGGCGGCACCAGCGTCAAGATGGACGCCAAGGCCGCCCTTGCCGACGGCTCCGGCAAAGCGCTGGCCACCTTCCTGGAGGTCGGCCAGTACGGTGCACGCCTCAGTGACGAAGAAGTCATCGTCTCCGCCCTGGCCAACAAGAAGGACGCGGACGACGGCAGCGAGACCAATGCCGAACTCAGGGCCGCCGCCAAGGCAGCCCTGGCAGGCACACCGGCCAAGCTCCACGAGTTCGTCATCTCGGGCCAGTACGCTGCCGCGCGCAAGGATGATCTGACCGATCACCACCGCTTCCAGATCAGCCGGATGCTCTCCGAGGGAGAGATCATCGCGGCCAACGCCCAGGCGTCCCGCTGGCGTGCCGCCGAAGCCGCAGCCCGCGCCAACCAGGCCGAGGCCGACGCGAAGAAGTGGGCCGCCGAGGCCGACAAGTCCGTCGTCCTCGCCAACGGCTACGCGGCCGACGCCCAGAAGTCCGCCGCCGCGGCCACCAAGAGCGCGGACCGGGCCAAGGCCTCCGCCGTCACCGCACGCAACGCGGCCAACAACGCCAACAACGCCGCCGACGCCGCCGAGGCATCCGCCGCCCAGGCCGCCTTCTCCGCGAACTACGCCCGGCAGTCGGCCAGGCAGGCCGACGAGTCCGCTGCTCGCGCGCGCGACTCCGCGGTCGCGGCCGGCAAGAGCAAGGGCGAGGCAGAGACCGCCGCGGCCCAGGCATGGACCGACGTCAAGGTGAAGCGCGAGGCGGAGCTCGCCGAAGCGCAGCGCAAGGCCGAGGAGCTGCGCAAGCAGCAGGCAGAGGCGGAGAAGAACAAGAAGAAGCCCTGCATCATCCCGTACAACCGGGACCACCTGCCGCCGTGCGCGCTGAACCGGGACGACTTCGAGATCGTGATCGGCAAGCCCGACGCGGAACTCGCCAAGCTCCTGGGCAAGGTCGCGTGGGAGCTGTCCGGCGCCGCCGACATCGAGAAGTGCATCAAGGACCCGTCCCTCGGCGGCTGCGTCATGGCCGCGGCCGGAGTCCTGCCGGTCGGCAAGATCAAGATCGCCGGAAAGATCTACGACGGCATCGAGAGCGTCGCCAAGGCGTCCAAGTACGCCAAGCTCCCTCCGTGTGTGAAGCACAGCTTCCCGGCCGGAACCCGCGTGCTCATGGGCGACCGGACCACGCGGCCGATCGAGCAGCTCAGGATCGGTGACCAGGTCCTCGCCACCGACCCCGAGACCGGGGTCACCGGCCCGCGCCGGGTCGACGCCACGATCTACACCCCGGACGACCGCGAATTCACCGACATCACCCTCAGCGGGAACAGCGGCGGCGGTCGGCTCACCACGACAGACCACCACCCCTTCTGGTCCCAGAGTGGCCGGACGTGGAAAAATGCGGCCGACCTCACCCCGCAGGACACCCTCCGCACCCCCGATGCCGGTGCGGCGCAGATCGGCAAGGTGCGGCACTGGACGGGTCTCCAGCCCGCCTACAACCTCACCGTCAACGACCTCCACACGTACTATGTGATGGCGGGCAGGGCAGCCGTCCTCGTTCACAACACCCCGTGTGATGTGATCATCGACGAAGGCAAGTGGGATTACTTCTTCGGGCGGGTCAACTCCAGCCTGAAGAACGCGGAGCGGTCAGCTCAGAATGCGTACCAGTTGGAGTCGATCGGTATCCGCGACAACGAAGCAGGGCGTCAGATTCTGACCGAGCTCTTCGACGAAGCGAAGCGAAGCGGTGTCGTCGAAGGCTACGTGAACCCGAAGAATGGTCTGACGAACCTTCGAACTGAATCGCTCCTCTACGGGCCGAAGGGAGCTCTCCTGGTGCGCGCCAATTTCGAAGTAACCGATGCCGGTATCCGGCTCACCACGATGATCCCCATCGGGGGCAGGGGCTATGGGAAGTAGGGTCATGGACATTCCAGACGATGCGGAGTTCATTGAAATCCTGGGGTCCGCCCCCGCACCGATGGAGCATGACCCGGACATCTGGCGGGTCGACACCCCCATCGGTGACGAACAGTTCGTCACTTTGACCTTCGATATCGGAGCCGGATCGGTCCGGCTGGTTAAAGGGTCGGAAACAAAGTACGAAATCGAGATCTACCGGGAAGAGGTGGATCGGATCATGCTGTACTCGGGGAACGGGGAGCGTGGAATTATCGTAGAATCCCGTGTTCCCGGCTTCAGGTGTGAGCTTCGTGCGGTGGTCTACCCGGAATTCCAGCTGACGGACCCCATGCTGTACGTGGGCTGACACAGCTGGTCCAGAAATAAGGGGACGCCCTGTCCGCGCCGTGCGGACAGGGCGTCCCCTGGGTCTTTCCTGCGGTATGTGGTGGACGCCGCGGGCATCGCGCGGCACGGCGACGAGCGGGCCTGCCGGCCCCGATGTGTGCCGGAGACCGGACCGCGCGCCAGGCCGCGTCCCGCGCACTGCCCGGGGCGTGACCCCATGATCGCCTGACAGGTTCTTCAAAGGTTCTTCATCACCCCGCCCTACGGTCGTGTCCGACCCGAGGTGAGGAGTGGAAGAACCCATGAGGACGAACCGGTTGCTGATGGCGACGCTCGCGGCGCCGGTCCTGGCGTTCGCGCTGGCCGGCTGCGGAAGTGGGAACGACGCGAAGGAAATCCCGACGGCCGGCGACAGCACCTCGTCGCACGCCGCCTCGCAGGCCGGCGAGGCGAACACCGGCGGGAGCGGCGGGCAGGGCGGCGCGCAGGGCGAGGTCGCCGCGTACGTGGACGCCCAGCGCAAGTGGGTCGGGTGCATGCGTCAGAACGGTGTCGACCTGCAGGACCCCGATGCCAAGGGCCAGGTCGAGATGGGCGACGTCGGCGCGCTGAAGAAGGACCCGAAGTTCCTGACCGCCTCCGAGAAGTGCGCCGACCTCAGGGTGACCGTGCCCAAGGCGGTGGAGCGGCTGCTGCGCCCCAAGCTCACCCCCGAGCAGGTCAAGACCCAGCGCGACTACGCCGACTGCATGCAGAAGAACGGCGCCCCCGACTTCCCCGACCCGGGCCCGGACGGCTATGCCGAGGACGACAACTCGGGCAAGGCGATGTGGGACCAGAACTCGGCCGGCGCCAAGCAGGCCACCCGCGCCTGCGCCTCGATCATCGGCGACCCGGTCGGCACCGGCCCGGGCAAGGGTTGAGACCAGGGGCTCGAGCGGGGGGTGAGGGTCGGGAGTGAGGAGGGGCGGAGTATGGACAGGACTTCGGACATGACGGATCTGGACCCGGCGGAGCCGGAGCTGACAGAGCCGGAGCTGACAGAGCCCGAGCCGAGAGAGCCGGAAGATGCGGTCGAGGCGGTGGCGGAGGGGATCGCCGCCCCGGCCGTCGGCGCCGGCCGCGGTCGCACCGTCCTCGTGGCGGGCGCAGTCGTACTCGTCGCGGCGGTGGCGGTCGTCGGCGCCCTCGGCCTCGGCGGCGGGGCCGAGAGCCCCGGCGCCCCGGCCCGCTCGGGATCCACTGTCCAGGTGACCAAGGAGAACCTGGTCGAACGGACCCAGGTGGAAGGCCAGTTGGGTTACGGAGCCGAGATACCGCTGCCGGTCAAGGCGACCGGCACGGTCACCTGGCTCCCGGAGCCCGGTACGACCGTCGAGCGCGGCGGCGACCTGCTCCGCGTGGACGACCGTCCCGTGGTGCTGCTGTACGGTGCGCTGCCGATGTTCCGCGAACTGGGCCTGGGCCAGGAGACGCCGACGACGGTGACGCCGACGCCGACGACAACGCAGGGGAGCGGTCGGGGAGGGGACGGCTCGGGCGGCAGTACGGCATCGAGCGGAGGCTCGGGCAAGGGCGGAGGCACGGGTACGGGCACGGGTACGACTACGGGCACTGGTACGGGCTCGGCCGCCGGCCCCGCCTCCGCTTCCGGCGCCCCCACCCGCCCCCTCCGCGGCATGGACGTCATGCAGTTCGAGCGGAACCTCGCCGCGCTCGGCTACACCGGCTTCACCGTGGACGAGGAGTTCACCACCGGCACCGCCACGGCGGTCAAGCGCTGGCAGAAGTCACTGGGCCTGCCCCAGACCGGCCGGGTCGGCATCGGTGACGTCATCTACTCCACCGGCCAGGTCCGGATCGGCCACGCCGCCGTCCGGCTCGGCTCCGCGGTCGGCGAGAACGCGCTCACGCACACCGGCACGGCCCGGAAGATCGTGATCAACGCCTCCGCGCAGGAGGCGTCCTGGGCGGTCCGCGGAACCGCGGTCACGGTCACGCTGCCCGACGGGCGCGAAGCCCCGGGCGAGGTGGCGTCAGTGGGCACCAGCGCGACCGCGGGTTCCGACAGCGGCGGTGGAGGCGGCGGGGAAGAGGGCGGGGGACAGGGCGCCGGCTCCGATGCGGCGCGCGCGACCGTCCCGGTGACCGTCGTCATCGCCGACCAAGAGGCCCTGGGCCGCCTGGAGAGCGGCCCGGTGGGCGTCTCGTACGTGGGGAAGGAGCGCCGAGGCGTCCTCGCCGTCCCGGTCGCCGCGCTCGTTGCGCTCGCCGAGGGCGGCCACGGTCTGGAGACCACCGACGGCGCGTTCGTAGCGGTGCAGACGGGTCTGTTCGCCAACGGCAAGGTGGAGGTCTCCGGGCCCGCCGTGCGCGAGGGCCTGAAGGTGAGGGTCCCCGAGTGAGCGCGGTACACCCCGAGGACCGCCCGGAGACCCGTAAGGAGATCCGTAAGGAGATCAGTCCCGGGGTCCTCCCCGAAGTTGTGCGCTTCGACGCGGTTTCCAAGACGTACCCGGGCGGGGTCGCGGCGGTTCGGGACGTCAGCCTGACCATCGGACGCGGCGAATTCATCGCGATCGTCGGCCCGTCGGGCTCCGGCAAGTCCAGCGTGCTCAACCTGATGGGCAGCCTGGACCGGCCCACCGCCGGCCGGGTCCTGGTCGACGGCCACGACGTCGCGGCGCTGTCGGACCGCGAGGTCTCGGCGCTGCGGGCGACCCGGATCGGCTTCGTCTTCCAGCAGTTCCACCTGGCGGTCGGCGTGCCCGTCCTGGAAGCGGTGGCCGACGGCCTGCTGTACACGGGCGTCCCGGCGCGCCGCCGCAGGGTGATCGCGGCGGCGGCCCTCGACCGGGTGGGCCTCAGCCACCGCGTCCGCCACCTTCCTCACCAGTTGTCCGGCGGCGAACGCCAGCGGGTGGCCGTGGCGCGGGCGGTGGTCGGCGAGCCGGCGGTCCTGCTCGCCGACGAACCGACCGGAAACCTCGACTCGGCCTCCGGCGCCGCCGTACTCGCCCTGCTGCGCGAACTGCACACGGCCGGCACGACCGTAGTGATCATCACCCATGACCGTGAGATCGCCGCCGCGCTCCCGCGCCGCATCGAGATGCGCGACGGCCGCGTGGTCGCGGACTCGGGGCGGGCCCACTCGGCCACCGCTCCCGCCCCGGATCCGGTTCCGGCGCCCACCCCGCACGTCCCGCCCGCCCGGCCCACCCCGCATGTCCCGCCCGCCCCCTACCGCCCGGACGCCGACCTCCGTACCGACACCCACACGCCCTCAGAGGCGCACGCGCCCTCCGGCCCGCTCGCGCCCCTCAGCCCCGAGGCGACCCCATGACCCTCCTCCCCCCTCCGGCCCGGCGCAGTGGCCCGCGGCTGCGGGCCGCACGCCTCCACCCCGCCGACGTCGTGCGGCTCGGCAGCACCGGGCTGCGGACCCGCCCGCTGCGGGTGTTCCTGTCCGCGCTCGGGATCGCCATCGGGGTCGCCGCCATGATCGCCGTGGTCGGGATCTCCGGGTCCGGGCAGGCCGAGGTGGACCGGCGGCTCGACGCGCTCGGGACCAATCTCCTGCGGGTCACACCGGGCAGCCGGCTCGGGGGCGGCACGACGCGGCTGCCGCAGGAGGCGACCGCCATGATGGGGCGGATCCCGCCCGTGCAGCGTGTCGCCGCCACCGGCTCGACCGATGCCCACGTCTACCGCAACGAGCGGATCGCCGTCGGCCGCACCGGCTCGCTCACCGTGCTCGCCGCCGGGCGCGAGCTGCTCCCCGTGGTCGGCGGGCGGCTCGGCCGGGGCCGCTGGCTGGATGCCACGACCGAGCAGTACCCGGCCGTGGTCCTCGGCGCGACCGCCGCCCAGCGCCTCGACGTGCACACCCCGGGTACCCGGGTGTGGCTGGGCGGCCACTGGTTCTCGCTGGTCGGCGTCCTCGACCCGGTCCCGCTGGCCCCCGAGCTGGACGGGGCCGCACTCGTCGGCTGGCCGGCCGCACGCACGTACCTGCGCTTCGACGGCCACCCGTCCACCGTCTACGTAAGGGCCGAGGACCGGCAGGTCGCGGCCGTACGGTCGGTGCTCGCGGCCACCGCCAACCCCGCGGCCTCGGGAGAGGTGCAGGTCTCCCGCCCCTCCGACGCGCTCGCGGCCCGCGAGGCCACCGAGTCCGCGCTGACCGGACTGCTGCTCGGCCTCGGCGGGGTGGCGCTCCTCGTCGGCGGGGTCGGGGTCGGCAACACCATGGTCATCTCCGTCCTGGAGCGCCGTCCCGAGATCGGCCTGCGTCGCGCGCTCGGCGCGACCAAGGGCCAGATCCGGATCCAGTTCGTGACCGAGTCCCTGCTGCTCTCGCTGCTCGGCGGCCTCGGCGGCACGGTCCTCGGAACGCTGATCACGGCCGCGTACGCGCTCTCGCGGGGCTGGCCGACGGTGGTGCCGGTGTGGGCGACGGGCACGGGCGTCGCCGCGACGCTGGTGATCGGGATGATCGCGGGGCTCTATCCGGCGGTACGGGCCAGCAGGCTCGCCCCGACAGAGGCTCTGTCCGGCACCTGACCTCTGTTCCAGGACCGCCCGACCCGCCCCGCCCGGCCACGGAAGCCGCCCGTCGCGACCCCGCCCTCGTACGAATCCCGCCCCACCGTCACGCGGAACGTCCCGCCCTGGTGCGGAATCCGCCCCACCTCGGTCCGGAAGCGGCCAACATGCCCCGGGAACCGTCTGTCGTCCCGACTCCGCCCTCGGCCGCCCGGAATGGACGGGTCCTGCGAAGCGGATGGTTCCCTTCTCGCCCCGGGGTGCCGGGCATTGCCCCAACCGGAATTCCGCAGAGAATTGGCCACTATGGCCGGACTACTTCTGTGGAGTCCGGAATGGTGCGTACCGGCCATTTCTGAAAAGTGACCGGGCTCGTCGGAGGGCATTGAACAAAGCGCGCCTCACGGCAACTCTTCTTCCTGTACCCGAACGAACTGTCCCGCCCGGCGCTCAAGCTCGGCGGGAAATCCACGAGTTCAGGGAGACCAAATGAATCTTCGGACAAAGGTCGCCGCGGCGGCCATCGGCGTCATCGCAGCCACCGGTGGCCTGGTCCTGCCCGCCACGGCCGTTGCCGCGCCCACCGGCGCGACCGCGTGCAGCTCTCCTGGCTGGAGCATCAAGGACGGCAGGACCGGCAACACCACGTCCAACGCGGTGAACATCCGCTCCGGTTCTTCCACCGGCTGCACCGCCCTCGGCCAGGCCCAGATCGGCCATGCCCTGCGCTACGACTGCTACGTGAGCGGCGAGAACGGCACCTGGTCGCACATCTACGACTACGCGACCGGGTACCAGGGCTGGATCAAGGACAGCCTGCTGAGCGGCAACGGGGCCAGCGTCTACTGCTGAGCCCGTTCCCCGGCCCACCGGTGACCGGTCCACGGACCACGTGACCCGGTCCCCTGGTCACGTGGTCCGTCGCGTGACCGGGGGACCGATCGGGTTACGGGGTCGTACCGCCCCGCACGGGCAGCGCGACCGTGAAGACCGTTCCCGCCCCCACCTCGCTCTCGACCTCGATCCCGCCCTGGTGGTCCGCCACGATCTGACGGGCGATCGAGAGGCCGAGCCCGCTGCCGCCGGTGGCCCGGCCGCGCGCCGCGTCCGCCCGCCAGAACCGGTCGAACAGGTGGGGCAGATCGGTCGCCGGGATTCCGCTGCCGGTGTCCCGCACCGCGATGTGTGCCAGCCCGTCCCGTTCGGTCACCTCGATCCGTACGCTGCCTCCCGGAGCCGTATGCCGCACCGCGTTGCCCACAAGGTTGCTGAGCGCCTGCCGCAGCCGCCCCGGATCGCCGTACAGCCGTACCGGCACCGGCGGGACCGCCGCCGAGAGCTCCACCCCGGCCGCCGCGGCCATGGCGCCGTGCGCCGTACGGCACGCCTCGGCCAGCACGCGCGCGTCGACGCTCGCGCGGTGGTACGTGAGGACGCCGGCCTCCGCGAGTGCCAAGTCCTGCAGGTCGTCCACGATCCGCTGTTGGAGCAGCACCTCCTCGTGGAGCGAGTCGAGCAGTTCGGGGTCGGCCGTCAGGACCTCGTCGCGAAGGGCCTCCAGATAGCCGCGCAGATTGGCCAGCGGCGTGCGCAGTTCGTGCGCGATGTCGCCGACCATGCGCCGCTGCCGCTCCTCGCTGGCCTGGAGCGAGCCCGCCATGCGATTGAAGGAGCGCCCGAGCTCGGCGATCTCGTCCTTTCCGGCCTCCGGTACCCGGCGTGCCAGATCACCCTCGCCGAGTCCGCGGGAGGCGGCGGTCAGCGCCCGGACCGGCCGGAGCACCGTCCGGCTCAGCAGCAGCGCCCCCAGGGCGGCCGCGGCGGCCACGGCGACGGCGACGGCGACGGTAGGGCCGACGGCCAGCGAGCGCCCGGTGCCGTCGAGCGCGCCGAGCCGGACGGTGAGCGGCTGTGGGGCGACCTTCGCGGTCCGCTCGGCGAACAGCCGGCGCAGGCAGTCCGTGCGCGCGGCTCCCTCCTGACGGCCGCAGGCGGCGTCGATGGCGGCGCCGCTCTCGCGCAGCTCGGCGGGGTCGCCGGCGGCAGCCGGCGGGGTGCAGGCCCCGCTGCTCTCGGCCGGGCCCGTGCCCGCGTCCGCGTAGTCGGGTACGCCGAGGGCGCCGACACTCATGGTGACGGCCCGGCCGGCCCGGGTCAGACAGCCCGCGTACGTCACGCTCCGCGTGTACCGGTCGATGGCCGCCGCCGTCATCTTGGGCTGCGAGGGGACGAATCCGCCGCCGGGGAAGACCGGTTCGGGGCGCGGATCGACGAACAGCGGGGCCGCAGTGCCGCCGGCCCTGGGCTCGCGGCCGAGCAGCACGTCGGAGTCGGCGAGCTGGGCGCCGCTCGCGTCGGTGATCCGGATCCGCTGCCCGGTGTCCCGCGCGAGTGCCTGCACGGTCCCGCCGACCCCGTCCCAGGTCCCGTGCCCCAGCGCGTACTGCCTCAGCGCCTCGGTGATCCCCGCGACGACCTGCCGATCGGCTGCGGCCGACTCCCTCACCTGCCGGGTGACCTGTGCGAGCGTCAGCCAGGCGGTCGCTGCGGTCGCGGTGACCACGACGAGGAGGAAGAGCGCGAACACGCGGACCCGGAAGCTCACGCGCCCGCCCCCGTGCCGTCGGCGAGCCGGTACCCCCGCCCGTACACCGTCTCGAGCAGCCGCGGCCGCGCAGGGTCCGTCTCCAACTTCCGCCGCAGGTTCATCACATGGGCGTCGACCGTCCGTTCCAGGACGCCCCGGTCCAGGCTGAAGACGTGGTCGATGAGCTGGGCCCGGGTGAAGACCCGTCCCGGTTCGCGGGCGAGGACCTCCAGGAGGGCGAACTCCTTGGCGGTGAGCATCACCGGCCGCCCGGCGACATGCACTTCGAAGCGTACGGGGTCCAGTTCGAGGGCGCCGACCCGCAACGGGCCCGGCCTGGCGGCGCCCGCGCCACCGGTGTGGGACCGGCGGAGGAGCGCCCGGACCCGGGCGGTGAGCTCGCGCGGGCTGTAGGGCTTGGTGAGGTAGTCGTCGGCGCCGAGGTCGAGGCCGAGGAGCAGGTCCTCCTCGGTGCTCCGGGCGGTGAGCAGCAGGATGGGGACCTCGGAGCCCTCGGACCGCAGAATGCGGCACACGTCGAGCCCGTCGACGTACGGCAGCATCACGTCCAGGACGATGAGATCCGGCCGGTTGGCCCGCGCGTTTTCCAGCGCACTCCGTCCGTCGGCCACGACCTGGACCGCGTTTCCCTCCCGCTCCAGATAGATCCGGACGAGCCGTGACTGCTTTTCGTCGTCCTCGGCGACCAGAATGCGTGCACTCACCGATTTCCCCCACCCCGGACCAGGAATTCACTCAGAAGGCGACGGGGCAACGTTATTACACGGCGTCGGCAGCGGTAACACCGACGGCTCACCGAAAGCCTGGAGTTGATCCGGGCCAGTGGACATCGGGTTTCACGCGATGAGTGACAGCGTACGCGTCGTGTTCAGTTGCTGTTCGAACTGCGCCGGTGTGAGGCAGCCGAGCGCGGAGCGGCGACAGCGCCGCTCGTAGTGCGACAGCCGGCTGCCCGAACTCGGTGTACTCATCGCCGAGGACCCGCACCACGAGATCGGCGAGCGCACGTACCCAGCTCCGCGGGAAAGATGCTGGTCCGGGCATGACTCGATGCCCAAGCGGTCTGGGTGAAGGCTTCAGATCCCACGATCAGAGCGTTACGTTCCGTCCCTCCGTGAGGAAGGAACCCCCGTCGTGCGATCACTCTTCCGTGCCCTCAGCGTGTCCGCTGTCGCCCTGGCCCTCGCCGTCCCGCTGGCCCCCGTGGCCGCGCAGGCCGCGCCCCGGGCCTCCGTACGGGCCGTCCACAGCTCCAGCACCCCCAGCCGCGTCCTCGCCATACCGGGCACGGTCAACTTCCGTGACACCGGCGGGTACATCACGTACGACGGCGAGAGAACGCGGTGGGGGGTGATGTACCGCTCGGAGACCCTGTCGAAGCTCCCGCCGGAGGGCGTGACCGCGCTCGGCCAGCTCGGGCTCGGCAGCGTCATCGACCTGCGCACCGGCCTCGAGGTCCAGGCAGACGGCCTCGACCGCCTCCCGGCCGGCGTCACCTCCGTCGCCCAGCCGGTCGACGACACCAACCTGTTCGCGTTCATCGGGCAGATCGTCCGCAGCAAGGACCCCGCCTACCAGCAGGCCCAACTCGGCAACGGCGCGGCGGAAGCCCGGATGGCAGCGCTGTACCGGGGCTTCGTCACGAACCCGGCGAACCGTTCCGCGCTCGGCGCCGCGATCCGATCCGTCGCAAACTCCACCAAGCCGATCACGTTCCACTGCTCCGCGGGCAAGGACCGCACCGGCGTCCTCGCGGATACGATCCTGCGCGCGGTCGGCGTCCCGGCGACCATCTCCGAACAGGACTACCTGCTCTCCAACCAGCTGCGTGCCGCCTCTGACAAGGCCCTTCGGGATCAAGTGAAGGCCGGCGGGTACATGCAGAACCCGGACCTGCTCATCCCGCTCCAGGAGGTCCGCAGCCCGTACCTCGCCGCGTTCCGGGACCAGGCCGTCGCCGACTACGGCAGCTTCGGCAACTTCCTGACCAACGGCCTCGGCCTCGACGTCCTCACCCTGATCAAGCTGCGCGAGCGAATGGTCGACTGACCCGGAAAGCACTGCGCCCCCGCTGTCCGGAGCTCTCCGGACAGCGGGGGCTGCGGTCGGCGCTTGGCGCGGATGAAAACCATTGGTGCGTCCCGCCGTGCCCCAGGACCATGAGCTGCCGCCGTGCCGCACCGGGACGGCGGTCACTCATGTGCCGCCCTGGGAGGAACCCTGTATGACCCGTGTGCCGACAGTCCGACGCGTGCTTGGCGGCGGCCCGTTCGCCGAGATCGGAGAACCCGCTCTGGCCGTCGTCGACGAGCGCTCGCGGACGGTCGCCGTGGGCGGGGACCTCGGACATGTCCAGTGGATGGGCAGTGGAACCGCGGACTCCCGGTGGACGGGGCACCGAATCGGTGTCTACGAGCAGGACGGGCTGCGGTGCCGGAACCTCGTGCGGTCCTGGTACCCCGTTCGCTCCCTCGCCTACCACCCCGTGCTTCCCCTGCTGGCCGTTGGCACGGGGCGCTACGACGGCGGCTACTCGTTCGAAGGTGAGCTGCTGCTGATCCACCTGGACTCCGGCGACGTGGTGTCTGCCCTGCCGTACCCGCGGGAGGTGCTCGGCGTGGAATGGCGCAGCGAGACGGCACTTCGGCTGGTCTTGGCGCCGTGTGACGACTGGGAGAACCCGCAGGCACACGAGCAGGGTCATGCGGTCGTCGTGGCTCGCTCGGACTGGAGCGCCGTCGGGCGGGGAACGATCTGTGCCGAGGAGCTGGCCGCCCCTGCGGAACCGGTCGTCCAGCCGGATCACGGCGCGGAGGCCCGCCGCATCCTCACGGATCTCGCGGCCTCGGCCGATCGGCGGTGGTCCGTACGCCGCCGTGTGTGGGCTGTCGAAGGAACCGAGGACGGCCGCGTGCTGGCCGCTCTGGATGGGGTCCTGGCGGAGTCGTGGCTGCCATCGGGAGACCTGCAATGGGCGGTCGAGGACGAGGAAGGCGGCCGGCAGTTGGTGCCGGCCTCCGACGGCAGTTCGGTCTGGACCAATGCCGAACGTCGCGGTCACCGCAGTCGCAGTCACCGCAAGGGAAGTGGTGGGGAGACGGCCGTCCCCCGGGTCGCCCGGATCGCCGTCGACACGGGGCAGGTGCTGGAGACCTTGAGTCCGGGGGTGTTCACGGTTCTCGTCGCAGGCGGCCAGAGGACGGTCCTCAGGCCGTTGGACGGCCACCGCAAGCATCCCGAACGGCTGATGATGTTCGACCTCGACGGTCCGGTCAACGGTCCGGAGGTCGGCCACTTCGACCTGTTCAATCACCCCTTCGCCGTCCGTCGTGCGAGCCGTCCGTACGTCTTGGTGGGCACTGATCCGGACAAGCCACACAGGGGCAAGTGGGTCACCGCGGTGGGCGCCGATGGGACATTGCGGTGGCTCTTCCCACACTCCTGGGTACCGGAGGAGCACCACTTCGGGGGTCCCGCCGTCGAACTCGGGCAGTCCCTGATCCATGCCGGCGCCGTCCACCACGGTCAGGGACTCCAACCCGGTGGCGCCTACGTTGTGCGGCGATCCCTCAACGGTTCGGTGCAGTGGCAGCACCGAACCGATCACCCTGCCACTGCCCTCGACACCGACGGGGACACCGTCTACGTGGCCTACAACTCCGGCGCCCTGACGGCGCTGGACGCCGACGACGGCTCGGTGCGCTGGCACACCGAGCTCGAAGTCGAAGGAACACCGACCACCGGACTGTCCCTCGCCGTCACGCCCCGAGGACACCTGCTCATCGGGACCATCGACGGCCGGATCCTCGAGTTCCCACCTCGGCCATGACCTCGAGAAGTCCGCACCGCGACGCAGCAGCTGAGGGCGGCATGGTGGATGGATCACCGGAAGCCGAAGAACCGTGTCCACCAAGTGGGCCGCCTTGCGAAGGGCTCCAGCGCGCTGGGGCCTTCGTAGTCGCTCTCCAGGAGCTCTTCGGGGACGCTCACGTAGCCGAGTTCGGCCAGTGCCCGCTCCACGGTGGCGAGGTCGGCGGGGTCCAGTGCACCTTCCTCCATGGCTTCGCCCGTGCCGAGGAAGGCCCCTGGGTTGTCGGCGCAGACTTCGGCGAGGGAGCCGAACTTGCTCACGCAGACCACGATCCGCGTACCGCAGACCGTCGCCCCGGCCGGCACGTGGACGCGTCCGTACTCGCTGGAGTCCTGGGTGTCCCGCTCGGACTCACACGGGGCCCCGAAGTCCGCCTCGAGACGGCGCACCAGCCCGCCGAACCTGACAAGATCCGAGGGAGACGGCTGCGGGTGTTTCGGCGGTGCGGGTGTTGATGCCGTAGCGGGTGGCGAGGGAGTCCGGGGTGACGGCCGGCCCGTGTCCGCTCTGGGCAGCGGCGGGCGGCGACGCCCGATTTCCGGTGGCGGTACCGCCGGGCAGCCGGTGGCTTGATCCTCTGCTCGAGCCCTTCTCCCGGGACGAGGATCAGGCCGGCCAGGCACCGCGAGCCCGGCAGGATCCGCCGGACACACCCGGACCCCCGCACGTGTGATCCGCCCTCGCGGTGGTGCTGCCGGAAGCATTGTCCGAGCCTGCCCCTAGAGTCGCCCCAACGTGATCGCGGCGGCGCTGCGACCGAGGGTGTGCCATGCCTTGCCATGCCCCGGACCAGGCCGTCTTACCGAGGAGACAGCACATGGGGTGGGTTCCGGCCGGCGACTACGAAGTCGCCCTCGACGACGGGAAAGTGGTCTGCCGCAACGCGGCGGGTCGCCGGCTGAAGTCGGTCCCGGGGAAACTCGCGGACGACCCGGCCGTGGTCGGACTGCGCCAGCTGGTGGAGTGGCTGGATCGGCACGAACGCCAGTGCGTCGCCGACGTCGAGCGGTGGATGGTGCGCTCGCTGCCCGTCCCCGTCGCGGTCATCGCCCAGGTGTGGCAGGACACGGCCTGGCGCTCCGCGCTGCGCGACCTCGTCGTCACGGGTGAGGACGGCGAGGTCGCGGGATTCCTGCGCGACGCCGACCCCGTCCGGGGCCTCGGCCTGGTCGACCTCGACGGCGACACGGTGCGCATCAGCCCCGAACTGGTCCGCATCCCGCACCCGGTGCTGCTGGCGGACCTGGAAGAACTCCGCGAGTTCGCGGTCGAACTCACCGTGGACCAGCGGGTGCAGCAGCTCTTCCGCGAGGTCTGGCACCGCCCGGCGGACCTGGACCCGGAGACCGCCTCGGTCGACGACTACGCGGGCGGCGCCTTCAAGGAACTGCGGTTCCTGCACGGGCGCACCACCCAGCTCGGCTACCGGGCCCGCGGCGGCCAGGCGGTCTGCCCGGTCGTCGAGGACGGCGCGACGGTCGAGGCGCGCATCTGGATCGGCGACTACGAGAACTACGAGCGGACCGAGACCGGCTCACTGACCTGGACCGACGCCGCGGGCCGGGCCCTGACCGCAGGACAGGTCGGCCCGGTCGCCTGGTCGGAAGGCATGCGCATGGCGGCGGCCCTGTACGCGGGACGCGACATCGAAGACGAGGAGCAGGCGGCATGAACACCGACATGAACACCGGCACGAACACCGACGACATCACCCGGGCCGCGGCCCTGCTGGACGCCGGGGCGATCCTGCGCGCCGGCTCCGTCGCCCGCGACGACGCCGACACCCTCACCGCCCGGACCTACACCCACCCGGCCCTGGACGACCGGCGCGTGGTGCGCCTGGTTGCGGGCACCCTGGGCGAAGCCGAGGACCTGGCCCTGGACTTCCTCGGGCTCGCCCGCGAGCCCGAGGCACCCGAGGTGGGGCAGGTGCGCCGCGAGACGCTGGGCTTCCCCGCCTGGGCCCTGGTCAACGATCCGGCCAACGGCCATCACGCGCTGGCCCTGGTCAAGGACATGGAACGGCTGGCCCGTCAGGCCAAGTCCCGGGCCGGCGCCGCCAAGGACGGCTTCGAGGCACTCGCCACCCGGCTCGGCCGCGCCGTACCGCACTTCCTGCCGACGTTCTACGAGCAGGCCGCGCGCGTCTTCCTCCAGCACGACAACAGCACCTACGCCGCGACGCTCTTCGGCAAGGCGCGCGCCGCCGAGCGCGTCCACGGCCTGCCGGTCGACGAGGAGCGGCAGCGGGCGGTCTTCCTGGAGTTCGCCTTCGCCGGAGCCCTGACCGTCAAGGCGCTCAAGGACCACGCGCAGGACCTGTCGCGCCGCCTCGCCCCGGCCGAGGCCTGGGCGCAGTTCCGGCAGCTCGCCGTCGAACGCTGCGGTGCGGGCATGGCACCGTACGCCGCCCTGCCGCAGGACGCCCGTGCGCTCATCAAGGCCGCGGGCCTGGACCGGGAGACCGCCGAGAGCGCCTTCGTCGGCGACCTGATCGGCTCGCCGAGCATCGTGCGGGCCCCCGCGTCCTTCTGGACCGCCTACCGCCCGACCCTGGTGGCGCTCGCCGCCGCACGACCGGAGATCCGCATCCGGCTGCTGGAGATCATGCCGACCGGCCTCGGCGACGACCGGAAGGCCGACGAGGCCTGGCTGTCGCTGCTCGCCGAAACGGGCGCGGACGCCCTGCTCACCGACATGCGGAGCACGGACGGCGTCGACCCGGCGGACTGGCTCAGCCGCTGGGCCCTGCACCGCAAGCACGGATCGGCCAGCTCGCAGCGGTGCGCGCACACCCTGGCCCTCGTCGAGCGGATGGCCCCCCGGCTGCGCTCCGACGGCCGTCCCGCCGACCTCTTCCAGGGACGCTGGCACGCGGGCGCCGACCTGGACCTGCTCGACGCCTGCGTCGCCTGGGGCGTCCCCGTCGCCGAACCGGCGGCGGGTGCCAAGGTCCACCTCCCGCTGGAGCGCTGGATCGGTGACGACACCCCGGGCCGCCGCGACCTGACGGCCGTCGCCGGCCGTCCCCGCTTCCGCGGACTGCTGTACGACGCGCTGAACGGCCTGAACGGCCATCGCACGGGGGACTCCGCACTCACCGCGATCGCCGCCCACCCGGTGCTCGGCGCCGTGCTCCGCGACTGGCTGCGCGATCGTGCCGCGGAACTCACCGGTGCGGCAGGACTGCCCGGTTCGCGAGCGGCGCTGCGGCGCCTGTCGTCCTTCCGCGCGGTCGCCGGCCAGGTCAACCCGGAGGCCGTCGCCGAGATAGCCGCGTACGACCTGGCACCGGTCCTCGGCGCCACCCTGCGCGCCGGTGTCCTGGACGAACTGGGCTGGCCCGCCCTGGAGGAGACCTACCGGCGCCTCGACACCGACCACGCCGACAAGAACCACTGGATGGTGGTCGCCGAGGCCTGGCCCGCCCTGGTCCTCGCCAACCGCCACACGGCCGTCGTGGTCGGCCCCGAAGGGGTGCTCCTCGAACACGAGCTGCGCCTGCCCGCCGACCTGGACCACTGGCGCCGCCCCCACTTCCGGTACAGCGACGGCGAACTGCTGGTCATCTGGACGCAGGACGGCAAGCAGCGAGCGTACTGGTCGACCCGCCCCGCCGAACCCTTCACCCTCGGCGGCGAGCAGCTGCCGCAGTGGTGGAACGGGCAGGACGTCGGCTCCCCGTCGCTGCCGCTGCCCGGCGGCGGCCGCGCCACCGGCGGCCGCACCCTGCACGCGGGCGACACCACCCTGCCGTCCACCCGCCCCGTGCTGGGCGACGGCACCGGACACTGGCGCCAGGGCAAGCAGGGCCGAGACCACTGCTGGGTCGAGTACGACCCGGCGGGCGGCACCCACGGGCGCGCTTCGCTGCCCGCCTTCCTGCAATCGGGAATCCGCGACGGTGCCCGCCTCGTGACCGAGGAATGCGAGGTCCTGCCGCTGCTCCCGGGCCTGGAGACCACGCCGTTCGGTACCGACGGCACCGTCCTGGGCCGCTGGGTGCGCACCGAGGGCCAGGACCCCGACCGCCGCGTCACCTCCGGGACCCCCGACGGGCGGACCTTCACCCTGCCCGCCGAGCCGGTCCGCCGCGACCCCGTACCGCTGGGCGCCCTGCGGCTGCCGGGCGGAGCAGCGCCGCTGGCAGCCCTCGTCGGCGGCGCCGTCGAGCTGTATCCGGCGGGCGCCACCACCACCGACGCCCTTGGGTCGGTCCCCCTCGGCGAACGGGGCGGCGAGTACGCCGCCGGCACCCGGTACGTCCCGCCGCCCGCGTTCTGGCACGCCCTGCGCCCGCGCGACGAGCGGGGCTCGGCCGCCCTGCGCACCGTCACCGACGCGCAGATCGCGACCCTCCTCGACGCCGTCGCCACCGCACTGGCCGGGCGGAAGGCCGCGGTCGCCGCCGACAAGGCGTACGACGGCCCCACGGCGGACCAGCTCACCGAGGCCGCCGTCGCCGCGGCGCTCCCCGCACTGACCGACGCCCGGCTGCTCACCGGCGTGAGCGCGCTGGTGCGGACGGCCGCCCACCACCGCGCCGCCACCGCCGCGTACGCCACACCCCCGCAGGACGAGCCGCACGGCAAGAAGCGGCACGGCGACGGGATGTACGCAGACCACCGGCCCGTCCACGGGGACGACGCCGCCCTGACCGCCGCCGTGGACGGGATCGCCGCACCCGGCGGATACCGCTACTGGGGGCGCGACGAGAAGTGGAGCGGCCTCCAGCAGATCCTCTCCGTCAACCAGGTCCTGTCCGGCACGCCCGCCGACGGCAAGCCGCTGCCCGACCCCACCGCGTTGCCGGCCCTCGGCGACGGCTGGACGACAGAGACCCGCACCGTCCCCGGCATCGACCTGGCCTGGCTGCCGTTCCTGGACGCCCTCGGCCCCCTCGCCTACCGCGCAGCCGCCCCCACCACCACCGACGAACACCGGGAGGCGCTGCTGCTCCTCCTGGAGGCGGTCGCCACCGGCCCGCTCGCCCACCCCGTCGGCGCCCTGCGGCAGGTCCAGCTGTGCGAGGAGGACAGCGAGGACCAGGCCGGCAAGAAGCAGCGGCTCGGCCAGGTGCTGCGCCGCGGCGACCGCACGGTGGTGATCCTCGGCCGGGAGCACACCCACCGCAACGACCGCGTCCACTGGCTCGCCCTCGACCACGACCCGGAAGGGGAGTTCGGCCAGATCGCCGACTTCACCCACCACGAGGACCAGCGGTACACCCCCGCCCTCCCGCACGAGCGCCTGCTCCCGCTGATCCGCCTCGTCCGCGAGCGCGGCGCCGCGCCGTGGCGGCCCGAGGCGCCCGCCACCCTCGACGCCGCCACCGGCATCGGGCCCGCACAGGCGACCCTGCTGGTCGCGGCGGGCACTGGCGAACCGCACGCGGCCGCACTGGCGCTGACGGGCCTCAAGGCCCGGCAGGCCGAACGGGCCCACGACCGGCTGACCGCGCTCGGCGCCGCCAACCGGCTGGCACTGCTGGACGCGCTGCTGCCCGCCGACCCCGCCGACCTGTGGGAGACCGGCCCCGACACCGCGGCGGCCGCCAAGACCTGGGCGGAGCGCCTGGCATCCCTGGTCCGGCTCCCGGAGGACCTGGGAGACGTCCTGGCCGGCGTGTCCATCGCGTCGGCGGAAGCCGTCCTCAACCCCGAGCGCACCGCGTGGCTCAGCCGTACCACCGCCATGCGGCTCGACAAGGACGGCAACCTCGTCGCGGAGGACCCGGCCGCCGTCCCCGGCCGCGGCCACCTCACGAGCGCGGTGGCCGCGCTGAGCGGGCTCGCCTACAGGCTGCCGTACGGCCATCCGCTGCGCGCCCACCTGCCGGCCGGGCTCGCCGCGCTGCGCCGGCGCCTGGCCGACCCCGGCCTCATCCTCGACCTGGACGTGGAGTGGACGGAGAAGGGCACTGCCACCGCGGCTCCCCTGCGCACCGCCTACGGCATGCCCGCGACGGGAGGGGCCGGATCCGACGGCCTCACGCGCCTCGGGGACGCCCTCGTGCTGCGCCCGTGGTACGGCGACACCGAGATGACCCTGGTGCGTACGGCCGGGCTCACCGGCGCCGACGATCCCGTCTTCGGGCTGCTCGAAGGGCTGGTCGGTACGGGCCGCGCCCACAGCCTGGCGGCGGTGCGGACCCTGCTCGGCGACGACCTCGAACAGGCCGTCCTGGCCGGTTCGGTTCCCGGCGGCTTCACCGGCTACGCCCAGGACCCCGCCCGCTCGGTACCGGAGCTGGTCGCCGAGGTCGCCGCGACCCACGGACTGGGCGACGACGCGGCCGTGCTCTACCTGCAACTCCTCGCACTGCCCGACCCGACCGACCGCGACCGCGCCCGCTGGACCGGGTGGACGCCGGGCCGGTCGAAGAAGGCCAGGACCGAACTGGCCGCCACAGGCCTGGTCCTGGAGGCCAAGCGGTCCCGCGCGGGCCGGACCCTGTTCCTGCCCTGCGGCTGGCACGAATTCAAGGCCCCCGCCTTGCCGGTGGAGACCTGGAAGGAGCCGCTCTACCCGCTCCGCGACCGCACCCGGGCCGTGCCGCACCTGCCGGTGCCCGCCCTGTTCGCCCGCGTATGGGGCCGCGTCAAGGACGGCGACGCCCCCGCCTTCGAAGAACTCACCACCCGTGCCACCCGGAAGGGCCGCCGCCGATGACCACCGACACCACCGTTTCCGCACCCCGATCCGAAACCCCGGCCGCCCGGCAGGTCAGCCCGCCCGAGGACCGCCACGCCACCGAACTGGCCTTCCTCGCCGCCTACGACAACGGCCCCCGGCCGCCCGCCTGGCTGCTGACCCCGCGCGCCGTCGTCACCTTCGTGATGGGCAGCGCGGGCGAGGCCCTGCGCTTGCCCGAGGACGCCGCGGCCCCCGACGGCGTCCCGCGCAAGCTGGTCGTCGAGCAGAAGTTCGTAGGCGACCGCGCCCTGGTGGAACGCTGCGTCGTCACCCTCGCCGGAGAACGGGGACTGCTACTGGTCGGCGAGCCCGGCACCGCCAAGTCGATGCTCTCCGAGCTGCTGTCCGCCGCCGTGTGCGGCACCAGCGGCCTGGTGGTGCAGGGCACCGCGGGCACCACCGAGGACCAGCTCAAGTACGGCTGGAACTACGCGCTGCTCCTGGCCCAGGGCCCCACCCGGCAGGCCCTGGTGCCCTCCCCGGTCCTCACCGCCATGACCCGTGGCGCGGTGGCCCGGGTCGAGGAGATCACCCGATGCCTGCCCGAGGTCCAGGACGCCCTGGTCTCACTCCTGTCCGAACGGCGCATCGCCGTCCCGGAACTGGCCGGCAGCGCCGACGCCCTCGCCCACGCCGCCCCCGGCTTCACCCTCATCGCGACCGCCAACCTCCGCGACAAGGG
This sequence comes from Streptomyces stoeckheimensis, assembly GCF_045822005.1. Taxonomy (NCBI): domain Bacteria; kingdom Bacillati; phylum Actinomycetota; class Actinomycetes; order Kitasatosporales; family Streptomycetaceae; genus Streptomyces; species Streptomyces stoeckheimensis. The sequence goes on from NZ_CP169550.1 coordinate 8,922,555, forward strand.
CGTCTCCGAGATGTCCGCGGCCCTCAAGCGCCGCTTCAACTTCGAGACCGTCGGCCCCATCGGCGACCTGGACGCCGAGACCGCCCTGGTACGCCGCCAGGCCCACGCGGCCGTCACCCGGGCCGGTGCCCCCTTCCAGGTGGACGACGCGATCCTCGAAGCCCTCGTGACGGCCTTCCGCGACCTGCGGGACGGAAGGTCGGCCGAAGGCTGGGAGGTCGAGCGCCCGTCCACGGTGATGAGCACCGCGGAGGCGGTGTCCGTAGCCGGGTCGCTGGCCCTGGCCGCCGCGTACTTCCCCGGCGACCGGGACGTACTGTCCCTGCTCCCCGGCCACCTGCTGGGCGTGGTCCGCAAGGACGACCCGGCCGATGCCGCCCGGCTGCTGGGCTACTGGGACGGCGCGGTGCGCCGCCGCGCCGAGCAGGGTTCGGCAACCTGGCGCACCCTGTGGGACCTGCGCCCGGCCCTGGAGGGCTGACACCATGACCGCTCCGCCCCCGGCTCCCGCCACCGCTGCGGCTCCCGCCACCCCTGCGGATACCGCCGCCATGGCGGAGGCCTCCACCGTTGTGGGAGCCTCCACCGCCCCGTCCGACTCCACCGGCCCGTTCGACTTCACCACCCCGGCCATGACTCCGGACGAGGCGGTGGAGGCCCTGACCGATCCCACCGCCCCGTACCTCATCGGCGTACGCCACCACGCGCCGTCGCTCGCCGCCGTCATGCCGGAACTCCTGGACGCGGCGAAGCCCGAGGTGCTGCTCGTCGAGCTGCCCGCGGATCTGCAGGAGTGGCTGCCCTGGCTCGCCCACGCCGACACCCGGGCCCCCGTCGCCCTGGCAGCCGTCCCCGCCGCCGCCACCTCCGGCGGGGACGGGCGCGGGCCCGCCTTCTACCCGTTCGCCGATTTCTCTCCCGAACTCGTCGCCCTGCGCTGGGCCGCCCGCCACGGCATCCCCGTGATCGCCTGCGACCTGCCGCTGTCCGACCAGGCCCGCCACGAACCCCGGCACCCGGCCGCCGCGGGCCACGACGGCCCCGGACTGCGCGAGGCGCTCACCGCCCGTCTCACCGGCCGTCCCGGCGAGGACCTGTGGGACCGCCTCGTGGAGACCGCCGCCCCCGGCTCCCCGCCCGAGGCACTGCGCCGCGCCGCCCTGCTCACGGGCTGGGCGCTGCGGCACGACGCCGAACGGGCCGGGGCGGTGGCCGCGTCGGACCTCGCCCGCGAGCGCTGGATGCGCGCCCGGATCCACGAGGCCACGGCCGCCGGGCGCCGGGCGGCCGTGGTCGTGGGCGCCTTCCACACCCCGGCCCTGCTGGGCCCCGGGAGTGGCCCGGTGCCGCCCGCGGACGCGTTTTCCAGCGGTCCGGCCTGGACGGTCTCCCTCATCCCGTACACCTATCCGCTGCTGGACGAGCGGTCCGGCTACCCGGCCGGCATCCGCGACCCCGAATGGCAGCACCTCGTCCTGGAGGCGGCGGGCCGTCCGGCCGCCATCGACGAGGCACTGCTCACCACGGCCGTACGGATCTGCGGCGAACTGCGAGCGCAGGACCACCCCTCGGGTCCCGCGGACGCCCGCGAGATCGTCCGGCTGGCGGGCGACCTCGCCCGGCTGCGCGGCCTGCCCGCGCCCGGCCGCGGCGAACTGATCGAGGCCGTGCAGACCGTACTGGCCCAGGGCGAGCCGCTCGGCCGCGGGCGCGCCGTCGCCCGCTCGCTGGAACGGGTCCTGGTCGGCACCCGCTCCGGTCGGCCCGCACCCGCCGCCCCGCGCAGCGGTCTGGCACCGGCCGTGGAGGACGAGGTCGCGGCCCTCGGCCTGCCCGGCCCCGCCGACACCGGCCCCGCCGCCCGCGACCTGCGGCTCGACCCCCTGCGCTCGGACCTCGACCGCCGTCGCGAACTCCTGCTGCGCCGGCTGACGGTCTGCGACATCCCCTACGCCACGTCGACGCCCGTGACGGGCGCGGGCGCCGGCGAGGCCGTGACCACCCGCTGGGAAGTGCGGTGGACTCCGGCAACGGCCGCCATGCTCACCGCCGCCGGAGTACGCGGCGTCACCCCGGCCCAGGCCGCCGAAGGCCTGCTGCGCGAACGGCGCCGCGCCGAACAGGACGACGGCGGGCCCACCGCCGCCCAGAGCATCGACGGCCTCGCCCAGGCAGCCGCCTGCGGACTGCCCGCGCTGGCCGACGAACGACTCACCGAACTGGGCGAGGGCGTCCCCGCCACCGGCACACTGCCCCAACTGCTGGCCGCCCTCGGCCTGCTGGACCGCATCCGGGCCGGCCACATCGCCGGACTCGGCGCGGACCCGGACCGCGCCGCGCGATCGACGGCCGTCGGCGAACTGCTCACCTCGGCCGCCGTCCGCCAGGTCGACGGCCTCACCGGCTCCGACGACCCCGACGACGCCCGCGCACTGCTCGAACTCGCCCACCGCGCGGACGTCTTCGGCGGGATCCGGCTCACCGACGCCCTCACCCGGCTGGCCGCCGACGGCTCGCCGCTGATGTCCGCCGCGGCCGGAGCCGTCCGCGTCCTGCTCGGCCACGAGGACGCCCACGCCTTCGGGACCCGTACCGCGTCCTGGGTGGACGCGGCCACCGACGCCGCGACCCGGACCGTGCTGACCGCCCGCCTCACCGGCCTGCTCACCGCAGCCGGCCCACTCCTGGAGACCATGGCGCCCGTCCTCGACCCGGTGCTGGACCGGGTCACCGACCTCGGCGACACCGCCTTCCTGGACCGTCTGCCCGCACTGCGCGGCGGCTTCGACACCCTCAGCCCCGCCTCCCGCGACCGCTTGCTCACGGCGGTGGAGGACCGGCTCGGCGACGCCGCGGGCCGGGTCACCGACACGGACGGCATCGACCCGGCCGCGCTGGCGCTGTGGACCCGCACCGACCTCGCCGCCCGCGCGACGCTGGACCGACTGGGCCTGCTGCCCCCCGCCCTCCCGGCGGGCCCCGACGGCTCCGGACCGTCCGCGAAGCCGCACGACCGCGACCACCACCCCGGCCAACCGTCACCCGCCCTCGCGGCGGAGCCCGCGACCCCCGACCCGACCGGTACGCCACCGCACACCCCCGGCCGGACACCGGCCCCGGACGCAGCTGCACCCGCCGCCACCGCGGGCCCCGCGGCCGCGCAGCGGCCCGGCCCGCCGCCGGCAGACTCCCCGGCAGCGCCCGCCGCATCCGGGGGAGCGGCCGGGCAGGCCGCACCCACGCCGGACCGCGTCCTGGCCCCCGCGGACCGCTGGCGGCTGGTACTCGGACGCCGCACCGACCAACTGCCGCCATCGGCAGCACCGCTGGCCACCGCGCTGGACGAGCTGTACGGCACCGGCCGCGGCGAGGGCTCCCGCGGCGATCTCGGCGCGGGCAACCGCGGCGGCCGCCAGGCGCCCTACCCCGGCGTCCGAGAATGGTCCGAGGAACTGTCCGCCCTGTTCGGCCCCGGCATCCGCGAGGAGGTCCTCGCCGCGGCCGCCGCGTCCGGCCGCCGCGACGTCCTGGGCGAACTCGACCCCGACAGCGTCCGCCCCTCCGTCGACCTGCTGCGTACGGTCCTCCAGCACGCTGGCGGCCTCCCCGAGGCCCGGCTCGGCGCACTCCGCCCCCTGGTCCGCCGGCTCGTCGACGAACTCACCCGGCAGCTGGCCACCCGGCTGCGCCCCGCCCTGACCGGCATGACGCTGCCCCGCCCGAGCCGGCGCCCCGGCGGCCGGCTCGACCTGGCCCGCACCCTGCGCGCCAACCTCGCCACCGCACGCCGGGCCCCCGACGGCAGCGTCCAGGTCATCCCCGAGCACCCGGTGTTCCGCTCCCGCGCCCGGCGCGCCGCCGACTGGCGGCTGGTCCTGGTCACCGACGTCTCCGGCTCCATGGAGGCCTCCACCATCTGGTCGGCCCTCACCGCCGCCGTCCTGGCCGGGGTGCCCACCGTCTCCACCCACTTCCTCGCCTTCTCCACCGAGGTCATCGACCTGACCGACCACGTGCACGACCCGCTGTCCCTGCTGCTGGAGGTACGGGTCGGCGGCGGCACCCACATCGCCGCCGGGCTGCGCCACGCCCGCACCCTGGTGACCGTGCCGTCCCGCACCCTGATCGTCGTGATCAGCGACTTCGAGGAAGGCCACCCGGTCGGCGGGCTCCTCTCCGAGGTACGCACCCTCGTCGGAGCCGGGTGCCACGTACTCGGCTGCGCGAGCCTGGACGACTCCGGGCGTCCCCGGTACTCGACCGGCGTCGCCGGGCAGCTCGTCGCCGCCGGGATGCCGGTGGCCGCCCTCAGCCCGCTCGAACTCGCCCGCTGGGTAGGGGAGAAGATCGCATGAGCCAGCACCTGCCCGCTGTCGCGCCCGCGGTGACCGCCGAGATCGTCGGCGCGCTCTCGCCCAGGCTGCGCAAGCGGCTCGACGCCGCCATCACCAAGATCGCCGACCGGCCCGTCACCCGCGACGGCGACACCGTACGGATCACGGTCGACGACGAGACCGGCCTGGAACTCCACGCCCCCGCCGGGGTGGTGACCACGGCGGACGCCATCCGCTGCGGCTGCCTGCTCGCCCCGGGCTGCCTGCACCGGGCAGCGATCGCGTCCGCCGCGCCGGTGGCCGACCCCGTGGCCCACCCGTCCTGCGACCCGGACGCCGGGCAACCGTCCCCCGACGAGGACGCCGGACCCCCTCAGCCGCCGGAGGCCGAAGAGAGCACGGCCACCCCCGAGCAGCGTGCCGCGGCCGGCCAGCTGTGGACAGCGGGCGCCGCCCTGCTCGACACGGGCATCGAAGGCGCCGGAGCCGTCCTGCAGTCCGAACTGCTGCGGGCCGCCCACACCGCCAAGCTCGCCGGCCTGCCCCGCCCGGCCGCGGCCGCAGTCTCCGTCGTCACCGCGCTGCGCTCGGCGCGCTCCGCCGACCCCGCCCACCGCCTCGCCGACCTCACGGCAGCCGTCCTCGAACTGCTCGGCACCGCCCACCGGCTGCCCGACGCCACCGGACCCGAACTGGCCGCCCTACGCGGCACCGCCCGGCAGACCTACGTACCGGACGGATCCCTGCGCCTGTACGGCCTGTTCACCGAACCCCTGATCACCGCCGGTGGCTACGCGGGCGCCATCACCTGGACCGCCGCCGCCGACGGCCGCCTCTACACCGTCTCGGACATCGCCCCGGGCGGCCCCGGCCGAGCCACGGCGGCAGCCGGGCGTACCGTACGCCTGGGCGACACCGCCCTCACCCACCGGCAGTTGTCCCACGCGGGGCTCGCCCTGTCGGGGGCCACCGTCTCGCCCACCGGCCGCCTCGGCGCGGGCGCCGGGGTCAAGGCGGTCCAGGCGGCGGGCGCGGCCTGGACGGACGAACCCCTCGCCGCCCTGTGGGCACCGCCTGCCGCCGAACAGGTCGCGCGGGCCCTGAACTCCCAGGCACCGGGCGCCGATCTGCTCTTCCTCGACGTGACGATCCTGGGCCCCGCCCGCGAGACCGGCGGTGACTGCCTCCTCGCCACGTGCGGCGACCTGACGCTCCGCCTCACCGCGGCCCACGACCATCCCGCGCTGGCGTACCGCGACAACCTCCGGATGCTGGCCGCCCTGCCCGGCACGCGCCTGCGCGTCGTCGGCCGCCTCCTCCCGGATTCCCGGCCCGGCCTCCGACTCCTGGCGGCCGCCCACCCGGCGGATCCCGCACGGCGCGTCGACCTGGGCCTGGACCGGCTGCAACGTGCCGACCTCCCCTCCGCCGCGCCGCCGGTCGCACAGGTTCCGACCGGCGGGGAGGCGGGCCAGGCCCCGCTCCACCTCATGCGCCGCCGCCTCGAACAGGCCGTCGCCGCCGGACGCCCTTTCCTGGCCGTCCCCGGATCGTCGCCGGCCGACGCAGGGCAGCTGCGCCGATCGGCCCTCCCCACCGCCGCCGATCTCCTGGCCGAACTCCAACGCACCGCCACCCGGCGCGCCCGCGACCCCTTCGGCCGCCTGCTCCCCGCCGACCCGACCGACTTCGCCCGCGCTTGGCTGGGCGCGGCCCTGTACACGGAGGCGGCCGAGGCATCGCTGTGTGCGGCGGCATGGCAACAGGAACGGTGAGTGCCGGGGCACCGGGGCGCCTTCAGCAGGCTGCTCGGGGCCGCTTCGGACGCCGGGCGGTGGCGAGGCCGAGCGAGGTGACGGCGAGGGCGAGCAGGGTCACCGCGGCGAGGGCGACCAGGGTGTGCTGGTCCGGGTGGGCCACGGACTGGCCGCGTCGCGCCTGCCAGGTGAGTACCGCGAACAGCCCCGTGTACCAGAGGGCGAAGCCGCCGACGAGCCGCGTCCGGACGCGGTTGCCGAGCGGTCGGCCGAGGCGGGTGCCGGACAGGTGCATGAGGACGATGAGCAGCAGCAGGACGTGGATGGCGTGCATGCCGACGAGGTGCGGTACGCGGAGGTCTCCGCCGGTGAGGCTCCAGCCGGTGAGCGGCATGCCGTGGCCGTCGGGATCGCCGATGCCGTGGCCGCCGCTCAGGACGACGGGGTTCCCGGCCGCGTCCGCAACGGTGCGCGGTTCGGCGGCAAGGGTGTTGAGCCAGGCCGCCACGGCCATGCCGGCCGCGGCCAGCGCGAGCCCCGCGCCGAGGGCGATGCGCAGTGCCCGGTCCTCGTCCGACTGGAACAGGACCAGTGTCGCGATGACCAGGGTGGCCGCGAGGAGCGGCATCACGCCGATGGAGAACGCGGTGCCGACCTTGCGGGCCACGGCGTCGGTGTTCTCGTTGAAGTGGCTGTACGTGCCGTGGGCTGCGGCGTAGGCGACGGCGCAGACGTCGATCACCCCGGCCGCCGCGATGACGCTGCCCGTCCACCAGCCCAGCCGCCTGCCCTTGGCCAGTCGGCTCAACAGCCAGGCCAGCGTGACCCCGTACACGCCGAAGGCGAATGCGAACTTCATCGGCTTGAACCAGACGGACTCGCCCATGAGTTGCCGGTCGTCGACGAGGATGCCGACGGCGGCGACCAGCGAAATGGCAAACATCAGTGCGGCGTTGAGCATCAGTGGGCGATGCCAGGTGCGTAGTCGTGCCGATGCGTGGTTCACAGGTCCTCCGGAGGCCGGCGCTGGTGAGTGGCCGCCAGGCTAGGAAGGGCGGCGCCTCGGCTGCGTCCTCTGCCGGGGGCATCCGCAGGACCCCCGGCGGGGTGCCCGACCGGGGCGAAGTACCCCACTGGGACGATGCGCACCCCGCGGTCCCCGGCTAGCGTGCGGGCGACAGGGCAGTCGGCTTCCCGCGCCCGCACGCCCTCTGCTGGAAGGACCTCGGCCGCGATGCACCGACACGTGACCCGCCCGACCGCCTGGTGGCCGTCCCGCGCCCGGCCGCTGCCGGCAGGCCGGCCCCCGTTCACGCGCACCGTGGTCACGGACGCCGTCCTCGCGGCGGTCTTCTTCGCCGTGATGCTCGTCGAACTGCTGGGGCCGGACGGACCTGCGGACAGCGGGACGACCACGCGGGCCGTCCTGATCTGCGCTGCGGTCGCCGGACCGCTGGCCTCCCGCAGGACGGCTCCCCTGGCCTCGTACCTGGTGGGCACCGCAGCCCTGTCGGTCGAAGCCCTGTGGGGTCTGGAGAACACGGTCTCCCCGTACGCGAACCTGATCGGGCTGTACTCCCTCGGCCTGCACGCGAGCCGGATCCGCGCCTGGTGCGGTCCGTTCGCGGCATTCCTGGGCATGATCGCCTACTTCACCGGGCAGGAGCAGCGCCCCTCCTGGTCCGCGGTGCCCGCCGGGGTGCTCTTCCTGTGGCTGCTCGTGTGGGCGATCGGCTTCGGCTCCGCCCGGCGGCTGGAGGAGCGCGACGCCACCCAGCTGCGACTGCGGTCGGAGGTGGTCGCGGGCGAACGAGCCCGCATGGCACGCGAGGTGCACGACCTCATCGGCCACACCGTCAACGTGATGCTGGTCCAGGCCGGCGCCACCAGGCGGCTCCTCAGCCGTGACCCGGAACGGGCGCGCGAGGTGCTCGCACAGCTGGAGGACTCCGGCCGCGAGGCGCTGGAGGAACTGGACCGGGTCCTCGGCCTGCTGCGCCACACCGCCACCTCCCCGTCCGTGCAGCCCGGGCTCGGCGACCTGAGCCGGCTCACGTCGCGCATGGAGCAGGCCGGGATCACCGTGGCGACGCGGGTGGAGCCGGGCGGGGCCGAGCTTCCCGGCAGCATCGACATGTCCGCGTACCGGATCGTGCAGGAGGCGCTCACCAACACGGTCAAGCACGCCCGCGCCGAGACCGCCGACGTGACGGTCCGTCGCGTGGGCGACCTTCTCGACATCGAGGTCAGCGACGACGGCCACGGCGCCGGGAACGGCTACGCGCCCGGACGCGGGCTGCTCGGCATCGCGGAACGGGTCTCGATCCTCGGCGGCCGACTCGAACACGGGCAGGGCGAGCACGGCGGGTTCCGCCTGCGCGTCCGGCTCCCGCTCCGATGACGGGGCCCGCCATCGGACCGGCGGCATCCCCGGCCCCGGACTCCTGCCGGCGCCGGATCAAGGTCGTCGTCGCCGACGACGACACCCTGCTGCAAGCGGGCCTCGCCCTGATCCTCGGGACCGACGACGACCTGGAGGTCGTCGGGCAGGCGACGGACGGCCTCCAAGCGGTCCGCCTGTGTCACGAACTCGCGCCCGACGTCGTCCTGATGGACGTACGGATGCCCGGCATCGACGGGGTCGAGGCAACGCGGCGGATCGCGGCCGCCGGTCTGCCGACCCGGGTGCTGATCCTGACGACGTTCCACCACGACGCGTACGTATGGAGTGCGATTCGGGCCGGGGCGAGCGGCTTCCTCCTCAAACGCGCCTCGCCCGAACGCCTCATCGAAGCCGTACGGACCGTCGCGGCCGGTCAGGCCGTGCTGGACCCGGCCGTCGCCCGCGACGTCTTCACCCGCCTCGCGGCCCAGCCCGCCCCTGGTACGCACCCTCCGTCCGATGCCCGCCTGGAGAGACTCACCGCCCGGGAGCGCGAGGTGCTGCGGCAGGTCGCGCACGGCCTGTCCAACACGGAGATCGCCGAGCTGCTCTCCCTCGCCGAGTCCACCGTCAAGACCCACGTCAAGCGGATCCTGGCCAAGCTCGACGCCCGTGACCGGGCCCAAGCGGTGGCCATCTCCTACCAGACCGGCCTGATGCCGACCTGACGCCCGGCCCGCCCGCCCGGGGCAAACGGCACCGCCGCCGGTCGGGGCAAGGGTTCAGCGGGCGATCGTAGGGCCGTGACCCGATCGCTCCGTGGGTTGCTACCGCTTGCGTGGATGCCGCCAGCACACCCGCGGTGATCAGGAGCAGCAACGCTCCGGCGATCTCGCGGCATTGGGCGATCGTCGCCCACCTGCGGACCGGGCGGCGCTGGCGATTCGGTCGCGGCTGGACCAAGCTGCCGCTGCGCTGAGACGCAAGGGGGACTCCCACGGGTGCGGGCCGGGGACGTGTGGCGGCGTGCCGGGTGGCGGGCGGGGGCCACATCGTGCCCCGCCTGATCTACGACGCTTCGACGAGACGGCGACCGAGGGGTTCTCACGGGCCGCGAGGGCCCGTATCCCGAGTCGGCGTCCGTCCCGTCAGGTCACCGCTCCGCCTGGTCGGGCGTGATCTTCACGTCTCCGTGGGCTCCTGATCGTTGTGTTCTTGCTCCTGCGCCCAGGCGATCGCCCATTCGTCGAGCGGATGGAGGGCATCGCGGAGTGCTGTTCCCAGCCGGGTCAGCTCGTAGCCATCGGCCGAGGGGGCGATGATCCCGCTCGATGTGAGCTCGCGGAGCCGCTGGTAGAGGACGCTGGACGACAGCCCTTCGCACCGTGCCAGCAGCGCGCGGGCGCCGAGCGGACCCGCACGCAGTTCCCAGAGAATGCGCAGCGCCCACCGACGGCCGAACAGGTCCATCGCGGCCATGAGCGGACGGCCGGTCGTCGATCCACGAACCGGTGTTCCTGGGCGCGGTGTCGACATGACCCTCCTTGCGTTTCGTTATTCGAAACACTGGCATCCATCCCGGCGTTTCTGATTTCGAAACGAACCCGACGGGAGAGCCGATGCTGCGGACGGCCCTGCCTGAACCGCCGTGCACCGACCGGGACGGTGCACGGCTCACGCCGACGTCTCTGGACGGAGGTCGTCATGCACAAGCTCGTCGTCCTGTACTCGGAGCCCGCCGACCCTGACCACTTCCGCGACTACTACGTGACCAAGCACCTCCCGCTGGTCACGAATTGGCCCGGCCCGCCTGCGTGGCGCTACAGCTTCGACGTGGCGGCGCTCGAGGGAGAGGCGCCGTACTTCGCGGTCTTCGAAGCCGACTTCGCCGACGCCGCCGCCATGGACGCGGCGCTGGCCTCGCCGCACGGCCGGCGGCTGTCCGCCGATGTCGCCAACTACGCCAGCGGCGGTGTGGTCATCGTCCACTATCCGCTCCAGGACGGCACCGGCTGAGACAGGCCGGCACGCTCCTGGACGCGTTCGGTCGGCCGATGTCCCGGCCTGATGTCACGGTGGTTGATGCGTGCGTGCGGCGCGACGGCCGGGGCGGCAGCCCCACGGCCGTCACTGACGACGACCCGGCGGGCATCACGACCCGGGTCGGCGGGTTGGGTGAGTTTTTGATGTTGGTCCGCTGAGTGGGGCAACCATCCCTGTGCTTCGGGTGTCGAACGGGTGTTGATAAGCCACTTCTCGTTCGCGGAGGCATTCTTTTGAAGAGAATCACGGCCAAACGGTCCGTTGCTGTGCTGGGCGCTGCCGTTGCCATGGTTGTGTCCTCGTTGGTTGTCGCACCGTCAGCGCAGGCTGGCAGCAGCCCGCTGAGCGGGGAGGTCTTCGGCTCCGTGGATTCCGGTGGGGTGGTCCACGTCGACCTGTTCACCGGGGACACCCCGGCAGAGGTCGGGAATCTCACGGTCCGGGTGCGGGAGAGGAATGGTGGTCCTGTGGTGGGCCGGGTCGGTGGGTTCACCGGCGGCCAGTGTCAGGACGAGATGTGCTACATGCGCACGTACAGATCGGCACCCGGTCGGCTCGACGTGAAGATGGGCGTCTACGACATGGAGCTGGTGCGCAACGAGGGCAAGAGCGATGAGCAGGTCGGCGTGCTGCCGGGAACCCTGAACTTCGCCGTCAACACGCGGTTCACGAGCCTGACCTCCTCCGTGTCCACGGTGTCATACGACCGCCGGTCCGGCGTTGCCTCGGGAACGCTGGTTGCGGAGGACCCGAACACCCACGAGGTCAAGCCGCTCGCCGGCGCCGGTGTCGCCCTGTACCCGACCGCGATCGAGCCGTCGAGGCTGACCACCGATGGGGAGGGACGTTTCACCGGCCCCTTCGGGTTCTACGGCAATGAGCCGAAGGCCGCTCTGTCGGCCAGGCTCGTCGGCGACTGGGGGGTTTCCAAGGAGGTCGTCCTCCAGGTCCGCAAGCAGAAGGCGAAGCTGACGGTGACGTCGCCCGGCCCGGTGGCGACCGGACGGTACGGAGCTATGCTCCGCGCGAGCGGCACCCTCACCCGCACGGCCGAGGACGGCACGGAGCAGCCGGTGTCGACGACGCGCGTCTCGGTCACGAGGGACGGCTGTGTCGTCGTCGAGGACGGTGGGGACTGCGGCAACGGGCACGACAACACCCGCACCGACGGCTCCTTCGACATCGGCTACGGGGTCGCACCCGGCGCGAAGATGACGGTGCAGGTCTCCAGCCCGTGGTTCGAGCCCGTGGCTCCGTACCACTTCTCGGTGAACGCCACGCACCTGAGCGCCTTCTCAGGGCTGAAGGGAAGCGTCGACAAGTTCCAGAAGGTCACCTTCACCGGAAAGCTGGTGGTGAACGCGGGCACCGTGCCGGCCGGTACTTCCGCGACGATCCAGTTCCAGTACTCGGCCGACAAGGGCAAGACCTGGCAGTACGCCGGGAAGTTCATGACGACGTACGGCGAGACGTTCACCCATGCGACACGGTGGCCGGCCGGAGAGTCCACGCTGTGGCGACTGGTCCACGGGGGCCGTTCGGACGTGGCCCCGACGGAGAGCCGGCCCGTCAGCCTCGGCCGTCGGCTGACGAGGATCACGAGTGACGATGTCACGCCCGAGGGCGTGCGCCGTGGCACGTCCATCACCGCGAAGGGTCTGCTGACCCAGAAGATCGGCACCGACTGGAAGCCGCAAGCCGGGCAGACGGTCCGGATCTACTTCAAGCCGGCCGCGCCCGGCGGTGCCTGGAAGCAGGTGGGCACGGCGACAACGCTGGCCAACGGCACCTTCAGCAGGAAGGTCACCGCGCAGCAGGACGGGACCTGGCAGATGCGCTACGTCGACGCTCCGGCGACGCACTACGCGTCCAACGGGCGCGAGGACTACGTAGACGTGCTCTGACTGATCTCCCTGGCTCGACTCTCCCAGGGCGTTTCCTGTGGATCACCTTCCCCGGGCTTGTGCCCGCGTAGGTACGGTGGCGGCATGGCGACGGTCCTGCGGCACCCCCGACCTGGATTGACCTGGGACTGGTGGGCCGTCGACACCGAGGGCTTCCTCGTGCAGTTCAGCGGCGGGCCCGCCCCCGAGTACCTGCTGGCGCAAGTGAACCGCGTCGACGCCGCAGCCGCGTGGGCGGAGGAACATCGCCCCGCATGGTTCAACCCTGATCCCCAGCCGCTCCACGCCTTCAGCTGTGACGGCGAGTTGCCGACCTACACCCGGAACGGTGTCCCGGACTCCCCGCTGCGGCTGTCCGCCGCACCAGCAGTCATCACGGACGTTGCGGCCATGGTCGAACTGAAGAGAGCAGTGGGAGAAACCTGGACGATCCACCTCGACGACGGATGGGTCTAGCCAGCCGCGTGCGGGTCACCTCGCCGACCAGATAACGACCTCGGACCCAAGGTGACCCTGGTCGGGGTACCGCGCGCTCGAGCCGGCAGAAGTCCGGGGTGCGTCGTGCCTCGGCGGGGGCTATGTGCTGATGCCGACTTGTTCGACGGTGCCGGCGTGCCGGGCGCGTTCGGCGGCGAGAACTGCGAGGTGGCTGAGGAGGGATTCGTGGGGTCCGGAACGGACCAGGGAGGCGTCGCCGGTCGCGACGGCCGTGACGAAAGCGTCCATCAGCCCGGCGTCGCCTCCTCCGTGGCCACCACCGGCGGACATGTCGCCCTCGGGGGTGGTGTCGATGGTCTCGTCCTGACCCGTGAGGAAGTCGTGGATGCGCAACATGGTGCCGTCGCCGTGCAGTTCGCCCCGGGTGGCGAAGACCGTGGTGCGCCGGTTGGCCATCTGACTGAGGCCGGTCATGGTGAAGGTGGCCGTCGCGCCGTCGGCGAACTCCATCGACACGACCTGGTGGTCCACCACGTCGTTGTCGCAGGCATAGACGCAGCGGCCGTACGGGCCGGACCGCAGAGCCGTGTCGAGCGCTTCCTCGGTCGGCTCCTCCACGACCACGGACAGCGGCCAGCCGTGATCGCCCCCGGCCAGCCGCTCACCGTAGATGCGCTTGGCCGAGAAGGCGCACTGCGCTTCGACGGAGCAGTCCAGACACCGGTCGGCAGCGCCGGCGGGGCGGTTGGCGGGGGTGAAGTGGGAGAGGCGGCCGAAGCTGGAAACGCGGGTGGGTGGTTGTCCGACGATGTACTGGAGCCAGTCCAGGTCGTGGCAGGACTTGGCCATCAGCATGGAGGTGGCCTCGTCCGCGCGGCGCCAGTTGCCGCGTACGAAGGAGTGCGCCTGGTGCCAGTGGCCGACCGGTTCGGTGTGCTGGACACTGACGATGTCACCGAGCCGCCCGGAATCGAGAACGCCCTTGAGTGCCTCGGTGTAGGGGGTGTAGCGCAGGACGTGGCCGACGGCCAGGATCACCCCGGCCCGCTCGACCGCGGCGACGATGGCGCGACATGACGGCTCGTCCAGCGCCATCGGCTTCTCCAGCATGATGTGGTAGCCGAGTTCGGCGAAGGCCAGGGCGGGTTCCAGGTGCAGCCGGTCCTGCGTGCAGATCAGCACGGCATCGGCGATCCGGCCGCGCGCCGCCAGCTCCCGCCAGTCCTCGACTGCCCCGAGGGCGGCGATACCGTGCTCTGCAGCGAACCGCTGACGCCGCGTCGGGCGAGGCTCGGCTACGGCGACGACCCGCGCCCGGTCGGGATGACGCAGCGCCCAACGGGCGTGCCCGGAACCGCGGTCGCCCGCGCCGACGACGATCAGAGACAAAGGTGCCATGGCCCCGGAGGCTACCGGTCGAGTGCCGGCATAGATTCGCTTTCACTGCTCTGCTCTAGGGGCTTTCCCGTGCCCACTTGAGGGCACAGCCCCCGATAGGAGACGACGGAGGCACAGGCGCCGCGACGTCGTCGTGATCGACACACTGTCGTCGGCCCTTCACCAGCGGCGTCAATGCTCAGGTTGACCGCTTCCCGCCAACGGCGGGTGCGATGTGTCGGACCGTCGTCCGGCGCTGTCAGTCGTGCCTTCTACCCTCTTCCCATGTCAGTCAACATTGATCTAGCCTTCACCGTTACCGGTGTCACGGGTGAGTTGCAGGCCCGGGAGATCGTCCGCGCTCTGGAGGAGCTGCTGCGTGAGGAGTCGCTCATCCTCCAGGTGTCCCTGGGGGTGGCGGTGGACGACGACGGCGCGTTCTTCGTGTCCGGCGAATCCGACTTTCCGCTCGGGATCAGCCGCTTCTACCTGTGGCGCCCGCATTTCGAAGGGCTCTTCGCGGCGACTGTCGCAGAGGTGGCAGACGGTGCGAGCGCGAAGGTTCACTGGGGCTATCCCGACGAGGAGTACTGACCGGGCCGGCCAGCCATACGAAGGCTGCCCTGTTCTGCAGACAACGTAAGGGACCTTGAGTGATCCGCTGACGAGCAAGAGCTGGCGTCGGCAGGGGCGCCGGCAGGCTTGACGCCGACCGCCTGGTGCAGTGCCATGAATACGGATGGAAGGGGTGCGGGATGAGCAACGAGGACAGCGACAGAGAGAGCCCGGACGCCGATCGCCCACGGAGCCCGAGCAGTACGGGTTTCGAAGACCGCTTCTGGCTGGTGCTGCTCGCGCTGATCGTGGTGGTGCTCTTCGTGGTCGGGCTCATGGGCGCGGATACCGGAGGAGGGCACTTGGACGGGTATACCGGGTGGCACTGAACGGTTCGCGGCCAAGAAGGCCGCGAAGCAGACGGTGGGCCGCAAACCGCGCGGTGCCTGAGTACGGGACTGCGTCTGCCGGGAGGCTTGGGCAGAGCTCCTCGTGGCGCCGACTCGCCGGCTGGTGCGGCGGCGCCCGGGTTCAGCACGCTGGCCGTCTCGGGCAGCTACTCGGACGAGTCCTCGGGAAGTGTGCCGGTCACGGACACCGTGCGAGCTCGCGCATGGTTGGCGGTGCGGTGCTGGGGCTCGATCCTTGATCATGTTCGTGTGGTGGGGAATGGGTCTCGTGCAGCGACCATCAGCGATCGAAGGATCACAGTGCTCTCGGCCGATGTGATCGCCGAACTCGACACCGAGTCAGGTCCGTTATGGCACGAACGACACCAGGCGAGACTGCAGTCCAGCCCAGTCGGCAAGCTGTGCCGACATCACCCACGCCCGACAGTTGGGCCTGGGCAGAAGATGACCCTGGTGGGAAACCTGTTCGACCTCCACGTTGCCTGGTCGGCGGAAACACGGCCTCTCAGGCCCTGCGCCGTGTTTACCTCTCCACGATGTAGCGCAGCTGCGCGAAGCCGCCGACGTCGGTGAACCGAGTCCAGGTGCAGCGCGACGTCTTCGGGTAGGTCGCCGAAGAGGCGGTGCCCGGCGCCGATCAGGACCGGGGTGAAGCTGATGATGAACCGGTCGACGCGTCCGGCCAGGATGAAGCTCTGGATCAGGCGGCCACCGTCGGGATGGACGTGCTTGATCCCGCGCTCGTCGAGGTCGGGGAGGAGCTCGTACAGGGAGCGGTGGACGGAGATGCGGAGGTCGGCGTCCCCAAGGGGGGTGGTGCTCAGGACGCCTGATTCAAGCCTCCGCGGCTGCCGGTGTCGACCTGGAGGGTGAGGACATGCTGGGCATCGCCTGGGACGCACATATTTCGACGACCGGTGATCAGCCCCCCCACTACCCCACCCACCATCCGCTACCGGGAGTTGGACCCCACCTGGATCTTCGATAGGAACATGTCGATGATCACGGCGGAATGAAGCGCCGACTGCCCTGCTTGGCAGCTCTCTATCTGGAGTAAGCGGAAGCTCTCATCCTCCGGAGCGGTTTCGCCGCCCGTGACCGACGACACCGGAGGAGGTCCCGTTGATCGACTACGGCATCATGTCAGGCCGGAGCCGCCAAGGAGATGACGTCATGAAGTTCATCGTTCACGACGATCCAGTCGGTCGCTCCGCGAGCAACTACATAGCTCGGGTCGACCTGGCCGGTTTTGGCCTGGACGGACAAGTCGAACAGCTCTGGCTCCAGGCTGTCGCCGACGGGACCTACGAGGTCGCCTGCATCCCGTTCTTCACCTACGGACTCGCCCTCGGCGATACTGTGCTGCTGACGGACCTCAGCTACGTCAGCAAGCTGGTCGAGACGTCCGGGCATCGGGCACTGCGGATGATGTTCGTCCCCGATTTGCCAGGCGGCGACCTCCAGAAGGTGGCAGACCGGATCAGGGCCGAGATCAGGCAGGCGGGACTCCTGAGCGAGTGGAACGGCGACCGCTTCGTCGCCATCGACATCCCGCCGAACACCGAGCCCTCCAGCCTCTTCGCTGTGATGGAGTCGGCGGTCAGCGCCGGCGATGCCTTCTGGGAGTGGGCCGGCGCGACACCGTTCATCGCTCACACCTGACGCCGCCGCTGAGCCTGGCGCTCAGAATTCGGCGTCCGGCGCAGGTGGTTCGCTGTCGACGGCGAAGCGGACCGCGCCGGGGTGCAGGCGTCGTTCGCGAGCCAGAAGGCCCGCTCGGTCAGTGCCGGAACTTCCTGTCGGCCGCGGGTGACGACGGCGCCCTGACCCACGTCGATCCGCTCCCGGAACGGCTTGGACAGGTAGAGGCGCGGCAACCCGTGGCCGGCCCGGTGCCCGTTGCGCGTCGGGCGCAGCTCTCCCGTCCCGGCGTCGGCGGCTGTCTTGGAGATGACCGCGAGCGCGGGCCGGGACGGGGATCCCGAGGCGATGTGGGCCAGCGCGAGACCCTGGGGCGCGAGTTGCTCGATCCAGGGCGCCGGTACGGCGGGGACCGCGTAGGAGGCGAAGATCCGGTCGTACGATGCCAGGCCGGCCAGCCGTCCTCGCCTTGCCCCGTGACCAGCGTCGGATGCTGCCCGAGCCGGGCCAGGTGCACGCCTGCGGCCTCGGTGACGTGCACGCTGCTGTCCGGGGAGACCACGTGCTGCGCCCCACAGATCATGGAGGTGACCGCGCACGTCACACCGGGCCCGGTACTCAGGTTCAGCACCCGTAACGGCTCGGGCGGCCTGCGGCGCCGGGAACAGGTCAGGACCACCCGAGTTCGGTGTAGACGCGGCCGGCCTGGATGCCTTCGATGGCTGCCGCCGCGTACGGGACGATGGGGTCGGGGAGTCGACTCGGGTCGTGCCAGTCCCAGGACGTACAGCGGTCCGGCTCGCGGACCTCGGGCGTGCCCTGCCAGCGCCGGGCACGGAGGAACAGGCCGATCCGCGGCTGCGCCCCGGGTGCGTCGACCATGTGCACCACGTGGACCAGGTCCACCTCGTCCGGGTCGATCAGCAGTCCGGCCTCCTCTTCTGCCTCCCGGACCACGCAGCTCACGGCCGATTCCTGCTCGCAGTGGCCGGCGAGCAGGTGATGGGTGGAGGCTGCGAACGCGGAGGTGGGGTGGCGCAGCCCGAGGAGGACCTTGCCGTCCTCGCGCTGGAGATAGAGGTGGACGCCCACGATGTGCGGGACGCTGCTGCCAGGCGGGCTGCCCGCCCGTGACCTGGGCCGCCGCTCCGCGACAGCCAACAGTTGCGGATCGGGGTGGGTGTCGGAGGCGGCTCCGGCCGCGTGACGGCGCACGAGGTCGAGGGTGGACGGGCTCAGCCGGAGGCGGGGCATCGTCTCGGGGCTGAACCAGGCGACCATGACCCCCTCTCGGAGGTCGACGCCGGCCGGATCGCCGGTCCACCGGCCGCAGAAGATCTGGACCGGGACAGCCATTCCATTGGTTCCGGTGGCCATCTCCACGGCGAGCGGCTCGAGCACCGGCAGGGCGAGTCCGGCTTCCTCCCACAGCTCGCGCCGGGCCGTGGCCTCCAGCGAGGCGTCCCCTGGCTCACGGCCGCCACCGAGAAGTGACCAGGCACCCGGCTCCCAGATCCCGTCGACTTCATCGCGCAGATGAAGGAGGTACTTTCCCCGGCCGTCGTGGATCAGCGTGGAAGCGTTGACCGGCTCGATCCGGCCGTCGAGTGCGGAGGCCAAGAGCTTCGCCCGCAGCTGCGGGGCCGTGACCTCGTCGAAGGGGCGCCACTCGGCGGCCGAGACCTCCTCCGTCTGCACGGTGACCTCGACGTCCCTGTCCACCAGATGGAAGACGAAGCGGAAGTCCCAGTGCTGGTGAGCGCCTTCGTTCTTGACCGGGTTGGCGTCGATGTCGAAGACGTCGATGTCGATGGGCAGGGGGCCGTAGGCGGAGGTGGCGCACAGGGCACTGGGCGGGATGCCGGCCTCCTCGTGGACCTCGCGCAGCGCCGTCTCCAACAGCGAGCGATCACCTGCCTCGACGTGCCCGCCTGGCGCCAGCATCAGCCTGAAGACGTTGTGGTGGATGAGCAGGACACGGCGGTCGTGGTCAACGACGACCGCGCTGCACGTGATGTGCCCCGGCACGGTCGAACGGCTGGTGGGCTCGGCGGCTTCGTCCAGCATCCGCAACAGCGGTGCGAGCGCGGGCGCTTCGGCCGGGTGCTGTTCCAGGTAGGCGGTGACAAGAGAGCGGATGTGGGCGGTGGAGGGCGGCAAGGTGACCTCACGGAGATGGCGGATGAAGGGAGCGGTGGGCTGGAGGTGCCGACAGGGCGCAGAGCCGGGGCACTGGCCGTCAGGCGGACCGTCGTGGGTTCGATACCTGGCCCACCGCTCAGGAATGTTCGATTCCCAAGGGCTGCTGCCCGGTGCTGATGTCGGCCCCTACGGCGTCCTTCAACTGGATGGCGTGATGGCACTGGTGCTCTAAAAACGCGCCCAGCCCCGGGTCGTAACGGCCGGGAACGGATGATTCATCGAACGGATATGCGGCTGCGGTGTGCGGGGCGGGTCGCACGGGGCTGGGTGGTCTGGAACTCACGCGTTCGAGTGGAGACGGTGGATCGGCACTCGATCAGCGGCTTGCGCGCTTCGGGCGGGTGCCGGCCTGTCAGCCGTGCGGTGGCGGGGTGCCTGACGAGGTCTCCGAAGGTGGAGACCTCCAGAGGTCCGGGCTAGCGGGTCATCGGTCCTGCGAAAGATCGACGAGTTCCCTGAAACGGCCCCCTTCCACGGCGACCAGCTCGTCGTAGGTGCCCTGCTCGGTGATCTTGCCGCCGTCAAGGACGATGACGCGGTCGGCCAGGCGGCAGTTTTCCATCCGGTGCGTGACGATCACCGTGATCCGGTCCTGCTTCATGTCCCGCAGGCCGGTGAAGACCATGTGCTCGCCGCGCGGGTCCATCGCCGAGGTCGGCTCGTCCATGACCAGCAGGCGCGGCCGCCGGTGGAACGCCCGCGCACACGCGAGGCGCTGCCACTGCCCACCCGACGGCTCGTGGCCGCCCCAGATCGAACGCGCAAGGAGGGTGTCCAGCTGCTGGGGGAACGCTTCGACGGCCTCGCGCATGCCGACCGCGCTCAGGGCATCCCAGACGGCCTCCTCGCCCCGCACGGGATCGGGCTGCCCGAGTGTGACGTTCTCCCGGGTGGAGAACGGCCAGTAGCCGTAGGACTGGGTGACCAGGCCGACATGCTGCCAGGCGGTGCGCTGGTCGCAGTCGGTGGTCGGGATGCCGTCCCAGGAGACCGCGCCGGAGCTCGGGACGGTCAGGGAGGTGAGCAGGCGGATCAGAGTGGACTTCCCGGCGCCGTTCTCGCCGACGACGGCGATGACCTCACCGCGGGTCAGGGTGAGAGAGACCGGCCCGAGCGAGGGCTCGTCCTTGCCGGGGTAGGTGTAGGTGGCCTCCTCCAGCCGGATCTTCTCCGGCCCGCCCTCGATGACCTGCGGGCCGCGCGGCCCCGACATCGCGGCGGCCTCCTTGACGAAGTTCGTGTAGTCCCCGAGGTACAGGGCGTGCTGGAACATCGCCGCCCCGTAGACCACCAGCTGCGACAGCGCGGCGGTGGAGGTGCGCATGGCGACGATAGCCGTGCCGGCCGCGGCGATGGCCATGTACCCGCCGACCGCCAGCGCGGCGAGCGCGCCGTACGTGGCGACGACGAACACCCCGGAGCACGCGGCGGCGATCAGGTAGACGACCAGGTACTGGGGGGGCGGAGGACACCATCCGGGAGTCGATGCGCTCGCAGACCGCCGCGTACCAGGCATGGGCGTACGGCCGCATGCTGTTGCCGCGCAGCTCCTCCGAAAGCTTCGGCGTCGTCAGGTGCCACCGCATCATGTGCTTGATGTTCCGCGAGGCGACCGTCGCGTTGTGCAGGCGGTAGTCCAGGCGGGCCGCGTACACGGACCCCAGGCCGCGCGGGACCACCGACAGCAGGAGCAGCGGCAGCAGGACCGGGTGGACGAGAGCGAGCACGGAGGCGACGGCGACCATGTCGATCAGACCGCCGGTGAACCCGAGGGCGTCCTGCAGCAGCATCGCGGAGCGGGCGGAGCCCGTCTCGGCCGCCTCGGAGCGCTCGGTGAAGTCCGGGGCGTCGTAGGCCTCGAGCTCGACGTCCATGTGCGCGTCGACCATCGCGAGATCGGCGAGGGTGGCCATGCCGGGATTCAGCCGGCGGGCGGCGCTGCCGGAAGCGATCGAGGAGAGCGCGCCGAGGGCGGTCATCGCGGCCGCGATCACCAGCGGCCAGACGGCGGCCGAGATGCGTTCCTGGACGCCGTCGCCGGCCAGCAGGGGAACCATCGCCTCGGAGATCGCCGCGAGTGCTGCAGCCGTACAGATCCCGCCAAGGATCTGGGCGG
This sequence comes from Streptomyces stoeckheimensis, assembly GCF_045822005.1. Classification (NCBI taxonomy): domain Bacteria; kingdom Bacillati; phylum Actinomycetota; class Actinomycetes; order Kitasatosporales; family Streptomycetaceae; genus Streptomyces; species Streptomyces stoeckheimensis. The sequence goes on from NZ_CP169550.1 coordinate 8,943,715, forward strand.
CAACCAGCACGTAGAAGGCGCTGCGGTTCACCGCGAGGGCGAGCTGCGAGGTCTGTTTCAAGGCGGCCGGGACTCGCCGGGCCATCTGCCTGAGCGACAGGGCTTCCATCGTCTCGTTGTGCTGGCCCCAGGTGTACTTGAACTCCGGTGGTGCGGGGGCCGCGACGGGTTTCTGCTGCACGTCTTGCTGCTCGGACACGCGAGATCTCCTTCAACTAGCAGTCTGTAGAGCTGAGTTCGACCGCTCTCGCGCATGACGAGGAAGCGCGTCTCCACAGTGAGGTGGGCCGGACGCGAGAGGCGGGGGACTGGAGTGAGTGAGTAGAGCGCAGGCTGGGTGCTGGAGTAGCGGGATCTGGCCGACCTCGTGGTGGCGGCCTCCTTGATGTGGGCGCTGATCATGCCCGGGAACCGCCGTGCTGCTGGGGCGACGGCTCCCGGAGGTTGGCTGGAAGCAGCCGGTCGGTGAGGTCGACTGTCAGAAATCGCTTGCGCGGTTCGCGTCCCGGATCCGATCCGCCCGGCGTCCGTGAAGGGATGTCCCACCCGTCCCCGGCCGCGTCCCTCCGGGGCCGCGGTGATGCGGAGCCGATACCGTGGTTTCGGTGCGGATGGTGGATGTCGATCCCGAATTTCGGCTCTGGCCGGAGTTCCGCGGAGCCAAGTGCAGACTGGTGCCTGGGCGATTGTCGTAGGGCCGTGGCAGAGTGCGCGGTCATGGACATCGACGCGTTCTGGGGGATCATCGAGGCCGCACGGGTCGGGGCCGCAGAAGCAGGTGAGCCGTTCGACGAAGTCCTCGTCAAGCACCTCGCGGAGAGACCGTGCCAGGAGATCCTGGAGTATGCGGAACGTTTCGACGAGGCACATGACGCCCTGTACCGCTGGGACGTGTGGGCGGCGGGCTATCTCATCGGGGGCGGATGCTCCGACGACAGCTTCATCGACTTCCGTGCTGGTGTGATCGCTTTGGGGCGTGTCTGGTACCAGCGCGTGAACACAGCCCCCGACAGCCTCGCCGCACACCCTGATGCGATCCAGGCGGCCAATCTCCGGGACCGCTCCGAGGTGCTGTTCTACGAGGACGTGAACTACGCGGCCAGTGGCGCGTTCGCACGGATCACCGGCGATGAGGACGCCTTCTACGAAGCTTGGAGCAGTTTCCGCGGGGCTGATACACAGGACGACGGCGTCGTTGACATGGGCGAGGATTTCGACTTCGACGACGATGGTGAGATGAGCCGCCGGCTTCCCCGTCTGGCCGCCCTGTTCCTTTCCACGAACCCGTGACCCTTCGGCTTCGGGGCGTCCACCTCGGCCTGGCGGATCCATTGGCACAACAGGAAGCCGCGCCGGTGGCGGTGAACTCCGCGTCGTCGATCCAGTCGGCGCCAGCCGGGCGGTTCTGGAGGTCCTGGGGGGACCGAAACGGCCCACCAGAGCCACTACAAGCAACGAGGCCGCAGCCCATGAAGCTGCGACCTCGTCACCTCAACCGCAGTTGCAGTACTAGGCCGGGCCCAGTTCCGGGTCGCGGGTTTCGTGGACTTCCCAGTGGCCCAGGCGGTCCGTCAGGGCCACCCGGCGGCGGGCCAGGAAGACGAAGGCGGCGACGGCGGCGCTTGCGGCGGCTGCGGTCGCGGCCTGTGCGGCGCCCCAGGACATCGGGACCAGCAGAACGTAGGTGGCGAGGGCATAGGACAGCAGCAGGCCGCCGAGCCAGGGCCAATGGGCACCCGGCAGCACAGTCGTGGGGGTGGGGGCAAGGACGGTACTGCGGTTCGGGTCGGGCTGTACGGGGGTCGCGGGAGCGAGGATTCGCTCGAAGTCGGCGCGGTCCACTTCCAGCCAGGCCACCTCGCCTTCGTCGGTGACGAAGACCACCGGCTGGCTGTTCCTGATCAGGCGCCAGTTGCGGGCGCCGCACAGCCAGCCCGGCCGTTCGCCCATGGTGGCCGCGAGCAGGGCGAGCGCGTGGGGCGGGCCGCCGCGGTTGGCGGCCAGTACCTCGGAGCCGTCCTCCAGTGCGAAGCGCAGCTTGTGGTCCGAGGTCACGCGGACGGTGCCGTCGACGTCTCCGAGCGACACGTGGTCGCCGCGCCGGGCCGAGGTGATCCGTGCACGGACGGCGGGCAGGGCCGATCCGCCGGCCGCGTCCTCGCGGAGGGTCCGGGCGGCAGCGTCGGCCTTCGGGGCGTACCAGGTCACGCGCATCACCCAGATGAACAGCAGCAGGCCGCCGGGAACGAAGGCGCCCACCGTGAGATAGGGCGGCAGGGAGAACGCGAGCGGGGAGTCCGTCGCCGCGTACCGGCCGACCTGGCCCGAGTAGTCCACCACGCCGCCGAGTTCGGGTGCCGAAGGGGCGTACAGGACGATCATGGGTCTGGGCGAGCTGCGTCTGCTCGCCCCTCCCTCCATCCCGAAGTGGCCGTTGCGCACCTCGACGCGCCCAGTGACCCGTTGACCGTCCGGGGCGAGGACGGGGACTTCGACCGTCACGTCACCGCTGAACATCGCGACTTTCGGGTCGTCCCTCGTCAGCCGGTGAACGTCGACGACCTTGCCCTCGGCGGTTTCGGCGCCGGCCCTCTGTATCGCGGCGATGCGCCTGAGGTCGTCGCCGTCCGGCCTGATCGCCAGCTCCGTCGCCACGGACAGGGCGGGCAGTACCACGGCCACGCCCAGCAGCCACGGTGTGATGCGGCGGATCCACTGCGGCTCGACGGGCAGGCGTGCGGGCGGTGGTGCGGGATCGGCCTGCCGGGGGGCCGCAACAGGGACCGGCCGGGAACCCGACCACACCCATACGGCGCCCAGGACCAGAGCCACTGCCCCGAGTACGGCCACGTCCGGCCGGTACACGGACATGCCCGCCCGCAGCAGCAGCGTCCAAACAGCCAGCACTGCGGAAAGCAGCGCGCCCCCACCTGAAGTCCTGGTCAGCCAGGTGTTTCTCCCCATGATCGCGGACTGTACCAACGCCGCTGCGCGGGGCGGCAGATGGACCGGCTCGGGTGGGGATGGGGCGCTCGGAGGCTGTTTGTTTTGACGTGATCGTTCGTTGCACGGTGCATGACGGACTGGTTGAGCGGCTGGTGCCGGACGAGTTGTGGGTGTTGTTCCGGCAGGTGCTGCTGCCGACAGAGGTGCTACGTCCGCAGAGTGGGGGCCGACGGCATGCCGGTGACCGAGAGGCCCTGGCCGCGATCATCTTCGTGGCGACCACGGGCTGCACGTGGCGGCAGCTCCCGCCGGTGTTCGGCCCGAGCCGGCAGACGGTCGCCCGCCGCTCCACCGCGTCATCCTCGCTCCAGCACCTCCAACCTCCCGGCGTACGGTACGGGCGGTGGGGTCTGCGGTGGCCGCAGCCGGTCGTAGGCCAGGGCGCTCACGTCACCAAGTGCAGCGATGTTTCAGCGATGCCCAGCCGTACGCTCTGGCCCCAGGTCAGCTCCAGCGCATCGCTCTCCATCCCGTCGCCGAATACCATGATTCGGTCCGACTCCACGGTCAGCTGCAATCCCTGACCCCGCCCCAGCTCCCCGGCGACCCTCGTCGTACCGGTCGCGGGAGAAGGCCAGGCCTCCCGCACGAACCACAGGAGCCGCCGCTCGCAGGGTGCGGGCAGCTCGGCGGAGCTGCCGCGCTCCAGCCACAGGGAACGCAGCCAGCCGGTGGCGCCCGTGCCCGTGCCCACCAGCACGCCGGAGGATGCCTGGGCCTCACCAGGGCCGCTGTCGCCGTCGGAACCCAGGCGGTAGCGGGTCGTTTGGTGACCGTGCGAGCCCAGGTAGATCTCGTTCAGCGCGAGAAGACGCTGGGTGTCGTCGGCGACGGCCTCGACCATGGTCAGCTCCTCTGCCCGGCCTCCGGCAGCGATTGCCGCACGCAGCAGCGCAGCCGTGTCGGCGCAGCGGTGACGGACGAGGACTCCCGGGTTTCGCCCCGGGTCGGTGTCGATGCCCACGACCGGCTGTCCGCGCAGATACTTCGCGGTATTGGCGACCAGGCCGTCCTGGCCGACCACGACCACCACGTCCTCCGGGGCGAACAGGAAGCGGTCCAGGTCCGCCCGCTCCACCCGGGAACTGCGCCAGGTGAGCGGCACCGCCGCCGCCACCTCCCGCAGCGCCTGCCGCGTGCGCTCGTGGCGGCGGACCACCTCGTCGATCGACCGGCCCCGGCTGGAAAGGAAGAACGCGGCCTGCCCGTGCGTCCCGTGCCGGGCGAGCAGTTCCTCGTACTCGGTCCTGCGGTGCACGAGCACCGCCCTTGGGGCCAGGCTCACGAGTCCGCGCCGCCTTCCGGGCGTCCGAGCCTGGCGAGGAGCCCGGTGAGGACGTCAGGAGAGAGAGTGATGCTCTCGATCCGCGGCAGGTTCTCCGCCAGCCGGGTCGCCGCCAGGGCGTGCAGCGTGCCCGGGCCGGCTTCGTCGTGCACGCGCAGCCAGGCTGCCTGAACCTCGGCGCGCGCCGCGCCCGTCTCCCGCGCCGCCTCGGCGTCCGCGCGGGCCAGGCAGACCTTGCGGGAGGCCTCGGTCTCGGTCCGGATGCCGTCCGCCGCCGCCTTTTCCTCAGCCTCGCGACGGGCGTTGGTGCCGCGCTGGTCGATCAGCTGCTCCTCGCGCCTGGCCAGTTCGATCTGACTGGCCAGCTCGTTCTCGGCGATGGCCCGCTCACGCTCGACGGCGACTGCCCGCCGTTCGTAGGTGGCCCGGTCCGCCTCCTGCTGGATCTGCTCGCGGGCCGGGGTGCGCAGGGCGCGCTCCACCTCGGCCTCGGGGCGGATCGCCACGACCCGCACGGCCACCACATCGATGCCGGTGGCCGGGAGTCTGGGCTCGGCGGCGAGACCGGCGGTGACGCTCGCCCGCACGGAGGCGACGCCGTCCACCAGAGCGACGGCCAGCGGAGTCCGGGCGAGTACGTCCAGCGTGTGCTGCTGCGCGGTTTCGGTGAGGAGAGTGGCGATCTGCTCCAAGGGCGCTCCGCGCCAGCTCCCGGTGTCCGGGTCGACGGAGAAGTCGAGTCGGGCCGCGGCTTCGGCCGGGTCGCTGATCCGGTAGGTGACGGTGGCCTGCACGGCGACGTCTTGAAAGTCGGACGTACGGGCGTGGAACGCCATGGCCAGCTCCCGGTCGTCGACCGGGACTTCGGACAGCGCCGCTGAGAGTGACCGGTACCAGAAACTGAGCCCCAGCCCGTCGTGGACGAGTCGGCCGCGCTTGTGGTGGCGGATGTGGGTGGTGGGCGCGGAGCGCAGATGACGCCAGCCGAAGCGCCGGGTGATGTCGGCCATGGCGAACCCCCTTAATTTCGTCAGTGCGACGATAACGAGATGCATCCATATCGTCAAGGGGACGAAAAGGGGCGCAAAGACGATACCCCGGCAGCAACGGAAGCCGCTCGAACGAACCCTCGGCCTGCCGGACGGGCTGCCCCCGAACGGCCTCATGGTCCCTGCGTCCGCGCCGGCTCTGCCCGCAGAGCGAGCCCGCCGCCGTCCGCTGATCGGCGGCCAACGGCGACCGGGATGCAGAACCCCCCGGCCGTAGCCCGCCAGGCACGCCAGCGATGGATGGCCTCGTAGGCGATCGGATTTCAGCAAGGGACACGACAGGGCGCCGACAGGGCTCCGTCCGACGCGCCGCCCGACCGCCGACGGTGCGACAGAAGGTCCGTCAGTCTGCGCGGGTATCGGCTGTCGACTCGCTCCGAGAGGCGGCCGGAGTCCGGACATTCGCGTTCCATCGCCGGCGCGGAGGCGATGTGCTGGCGGTGCCGAAGACGGGCGCAAGCGGCACGTCGTGGTCGACACGGCGCCGCGCCGTGCCCGGTTCCCGCCCCGCCCCCGCAGTCAGCCCGGCACCGGCAGCAGTGGCCGGACCACCGCCCACTCGGCGTCCGACGTGTCGGTGGGATACCGACGCTCGCGCGCCCCGTGGTCTCTGGCGTTCCCGAACCTGTGAGCCCGACAGTCGCACGCGAGAGTGGCTGAAGTGGACCCCACTCCCGCGTTGCCGTAGAAATGCGACAACAGGGCCTCCTGGAAGGCACGTTGGAGTCGACAGCCTTCGAGCTGCCAAGAGGCCCTGCTCTCGTGCGCGGCAGCCGCCGCAGTCACCAATTCGGCTGACTTCTCGACGAGATCGGGACGACGCGACGGTAGTCGCGTCGCCTCTCGTGATCGCTGGGACGGACGAATTCGCCCTGCCATCCAGCTGGACGGTCGGCTTGGTGACGCCCCGAGGCCGCCTCGCGGGTTTGAGCCCGGTGCCGCGACTGACGAACCTGGCGAAGAGCCGTGGCGTACCGGCTAGAGGTGCGGCCAACCGCCCCCGCTACGTCCTACTTCTCCTCCGGCTCCCAGGCGCGGAGCAGGTCGAGCAGCCCTGCGTCTCCGTCAACGTGCAAGGAGTCGGCCTGGATCCGGTCGTACAGGTAGAGGACCAGCTCACTGGCCGTGCCGTGGACAGAGGCGCCGGCTGCGTCCGCGTCTTCGCCCGTCGCGGCGGTGGGCGCGGGGATGCGGGTGATGCGTGCGCCGTCGCCGTCGACGGTCAGGCGCCAGGAGCGGCCCTCGGCGGCGTGGAAGTCGAAGGCCGTGGGCTTGTGCGGCCAGGCACTCGGCGTTGCGCAGACGGTGAACAGGAACTCCTCCACACCGTCGAGTGCCAGCTCGACCGGCAGCGTCTGCGGGGAGCCCCCGGCGACCTGGGCGTCGTAGGTGTGCACCGCCGTCTCCTGGACCCGGTGCCGGGCGGCGCCGCCGGCGGTCTGCGGTGACTGCGACGCGGGCCACCACGTCCAGCAACCGCTCTCCGGTCCCGCCGCGCGCAGGGCGCCCAGCAGAAGCTGCGTCGACGCGTCCAGCCAGGCCAGCAGGGCCTCACGCTCCTGCGGCACTTGCAGCGCGGCGCGCGCGGCGACGGCCTCGGCCGGGGGAGCGTCGGCAGACCCCGCACCCACTATGGCGGCCCAGAAACGGTCTCCCCCACCCAGGTGCTTCACCAGATCGAACAGCGTCCACCCGGGGCAGGTCGGCACCTGCGCGTCGAGACCGGGCGCGGCGGCGACCACGGCGCGGAAGGCGGTGGACCGTTCATCGATCAGTCGCAACAGGTCAGGGAACTCAAGATTCTTTTCCACGTCGGATATCTATCACCGTGCTCCGATGATCGGACAGCGATTTTCACGGTCGCCGCCGGTTGGCCACGGTGGTCTTGTCGTAGCAGCGTGAGAGCCTCCGCGCATGAGCTACGACTTGGCAGTGTGGGAAGGAGAGCGGCCGGCGAACGACAGGACGGCTGTCCGCACCTTCACCGACCTGTACGACCCGCTACCTGGACACGGAGGCAGATCGTCCTCCGACCGAGCGCATCGTGGACTGAGGTGAGGAAGTGGTCAGCACGGCGTTCGTAGCGGCGGTGTAGGCGTCGGCAGCCGGCCAGCCAGGACGCGGCCCGTTCGACGACCCAGCGGTGGCGTCCAAGTCGCTGCGAGGACTCGATGCCCTTGCGGGCGATCCGATGCCGGATGCCGCGAGCGAAGCCATCGGCACGGGTGGTTGTAGTCGTAGCCCTTGCCGGCGTCCAGTTTCGCTGGCCTTCGGCGCTGCGGCCCGCGCCGGTTCCGGATGGGCGGGATGCCGCGCACGAGTGGCGCCAGAGCCTGGCCGGCTGATCCTGCACCGCTACGACCAGGCCCTGGTACGGGCATCCCGGCCGGTACTTGCCGCCTCCGGCTGACGCCCGCCCCGCCCCCTGGCTATCGTCAGTGCAGTCAGGACAGGGAGGTGGCTCGTGCGCGGTGCCGTCAAGGGCGCGTCGCTCGCCGGAACCGCGGCGGCCGTGGCCGTACTGGCCTCGCTCGCGGCCAACGCCGCCACGTCCGCGGACCGTTGGCCCGGCGCGCTCGACCGCATCCGGCAGCAGCCGTGGTGGTGGGTCGCCGGACTCGCCGTCGCCGGGATCCTCGTGGCCGTCGTCCTGGCCCGGAGGCAGGAGCGGCCCGCCGACGATCCGCCCGCCCCGTCCGCGCTGACCGTTCCGGACTGGGTGATCGACCGCACCGAACGGGCCCGCACCGTCAAGGCGGTGTGCCGTACCCGGCGCGGCAGCCGTACCGTCGCCATTACGACCGCCCTCGAAGGCGCCGGCGGCTTCGGCAAGACGGTCCTCGCCCGGGCGGTGGCCGCGAGTCCGCGCGTACGGCGGCACTTCCGCGGCCGGATCTACGTCATCACGATCGGCCGTGACGTCCGCGGCCGGGCGGCGATCGCCGCCAAGGTGGCCGAGGCCACCCGCTTCGTCACCGGCGACACGACGGCCTTCGACGACCCGGGCCTGGCGGGTGACCACCTCGGCCGACTCCTCGACCGCCGCCCCCGCACGCTGCTTCTCCTCGACGACGTCTGGGATGCCGAACAGCTCGACCCCTTCCTGCGCGGCGGCGCCCGCTGCGTCCGCCTCGTCACCACCCGTGTCCCCGGCGCCCTGCCGCGCGGCGCCGAACGCGTCCGCGTCGACCAGATGTCACCCGCCCAGGCCCGGGCGGTCCTCACCTGGGACCTGCCCGCGCTCCCCGAACCCCTCGTCCGCGACCTCCTGGAGGCGACCGGACGCTGGGCCCTGCTCCTGCGCCTCACCAACCGGCTGATCAGCCTGCGCATCGCCACCGGCGCCGATCCGGAGCACGCGGCGGGGGAGACCCTGCGAGGGCTCGTCGACCACGGCCCCGCCGTGGTCGACTCGGACCCGGCCACGCTCGACCTGGACGATCCGGCCCGCCGCGCCCAGGCCGTCCGGGCCACAGTGGAGGCGGCCCGGACCCTGCTGCCGCCCGGCGGTGAGCGACGCCTCGCGGAGCTGTCCGTCTTCGCGGAGGACGAGTCGATCCCCGTCCCATTGATCGCCCGCCTGTGGACGGCGACGAGCGGTCTGACGGAGGACGAGAGCCGTACGCTCTGCGCCGCGTTCGACCGGCTGTCCCTGATCTCGCTCACCCCTGACCACGGCGGCCGCGTCGCGATCCACGACGTGCTCCGCGACTATCTGCACAAGGAGTTGGGCGAACCGGCCGCGACCGCGCTGCACGGCACGCTTACCCATGCCTTCGGTCCCCGTCCCTGGGAGTCGTCCGAGGGATACGTCCTCGACCACGCGATCGAGCACCTGCTCGCCGCCGGGCGGACGGATGACGCGGAGCGCGTCGCGAGCGACCTGCGCTGGATCGAGACCCGACTTCACCAACGCGGCCCCATGGCGGCCTGGGCCGACCTGTTCGACGTCCCCACACGGCACGCGGCGCGGCTGGCCGACGACCTCACCCGAGCCGCCCACCTCCTCACCCCGACCGACCCGCCCGAGCTCCTGACGAACGTCCTGCACAGCCGCCTGGAGTCGCTGCCTCTGTGGCGTGACCGCATCGCGGGACGGCAGGCCGCCCCCGAGATCGCGGCCCGGCCGCTCCTGCGCAACCGCACTACCCCGCCGGACCTCCCCGAACCGGCGCTGCTCCGCACCTTCCTCGGCCATACCGGACCCGTGTGGTCCGTCGGGCTCCGGTCCGACGGCACGTCGCTCATCACTGTCGGAGCCGACGGGATGGCCCGAGGGCTCGACCCGGAGATCGGCGGCGAGTTCACCGTGGACGTACGGGGCCCCGGACGCTTTCGGGTCCTCGCGGTCGCCCCGAACGGCACCGATCTGGTGACCGGCGGGCCGGGCCGTTCCTTCCACACCTGGACCTGCGACCGGGCTACCCCGCCGACGCGAACCCTCGGGCCGGTCGGGGGCCGCGGGGCGTCGGTGCGGGCCCTGGCGGCTTCGGGGAGCCGGATCGCGACCGTCGCCACGGACGGCACTCTGGAGATCTGGGCTTGGAGCGGGAACCACCTCGCCCAGAACGTCCAGCAGGGTGACGAACACACCTGCGTGGCGTTCTCCGCCGACGGTGTGTGGCTGGCCGTCGGCGGCCGCCGGCGAGTCCGGCTGATGTCCGCGGACCTCGCCCAGGTGCAGGACCGCGGTCCCACCGCCGGAGCTCCGGTGAACGCCATAGCCATCACGCGGGACGGCAACTGGATCGTCTCCGCCGAGGCGAACGGCGTGCTGCAGATCTGGGACGAGAGGCCGCCCCACCACACCTCGCAGATCTCCGCGCACAGAGGCCCCGCCACCGCGGTGGCGGTCTCCCCGGACGGCACGTGGCTGGCCAGCGGCGGCGAGGACGGTACCGTCGCGGTCTGGGACCGGCGTACACGGGAGTGCCGCGCCCGCTACGCCGCCCATGCCGGCCCGGTCCACGCCGTCGCGGTCACACCGGACGGCGCCCGGGTGATCAGCACCGGCGAGGACGGGACGGTACGGGTCTGGGACAGCAGTGGGCCCGAGCGGATCCGCTCGGGCGCCGGCGAGGGAATGCGGACGGTCACCGTCGTCGGCGACGCCGAGCGGCTGGCCGTCACCCACCGCGACGAAAGCATCAGGCTCTGCGACTCGTACGGTGACACCTGGAGCAGCCCCCTGTCGTCACGTCACGGGGAGTACCGAGGGCCGGTCGCCTTCGCGCCGCACGGCAGTTGGTACGCGGCGGGCCACCTCCACGGTGTCGAGATCAAGACCATCGACCAGTCGGCGGCAGTGGACCCCTTGGTCCTCCCACTGGGCCCATCCACCACCGCGCAGGCCCTCGCCGTCGCCCCCGACGGCAGGTGGATCGCCGTCGCCGACTCCGCGGGATCGCTCCAGCTGTGGAACCGTCTCTCGCAGCTGCGAACCGCCACCGTGCCGGGTCCGTGGGATGGCGACGGCCGGGCGCACACCGTCGCCGTCGCACCCGACGGGACCTGGCTGGCCGTGCTGCGCCACCGGCCGCGGTCCGGCCGGACCGGTCCCGAGTCCCTGGTGCAGGTGATCCGCCTCGCAGGGGGTCGCGCCGTCGCCGGCCGCCAGGTCCAGATCCACCGCGTCGAGAAACTCACCGGCCTCGCCGTCACACCCGACGGCACCCGCCTCCTCACCTCGTCCTTGAGTGGAGACGTGAGTCAGTGGGACCCGCTGACCGGCATTCTCCTGACGACCGTCGCCGACCCCGACGGCCCCGTCAACGGCCTCGCGGTCTCACCCGACGGCAAGTGGATCGCCACCGCCGGCTCCCTGCTCCGCGTCTGGGACGCCGCCACCGGCCGGACCGTCGCCAGCATCCGCGCCGAGACACCGCTGACTTCCTGCGCCTGGCTGCCCGACGGCCGCGGGCTCGTCGCCGTCGGCGAACGCGGCCTGCACTCCCACGAGTTCCGGCCCTGAGGCGACACCCACACGGGCCACCGAGCCGGTCGAGGCCATCGAGAACACGGGCGGCGTCACCTCCGCCCGCGGCACCAGCACCCTTAACTGACGGCGCTGCCAAGCGCCTGGGCCGTGCGTGCGTTCAGCGCGGACCGTAGCCACGCTTCTCCACGTGCCCCGGCTTTGCCAGGAGTGGTCCCAGGCCGACGCGCCTGGCGATACCGTGGTCGGACACGCCCGTTCGGCCCATGGAGTCCTCGATGAGCGAACAGCCGGCCCCCGCCGATCCTGTTGCCCGGCAGCTACTGGAGCCCGCGGCCGCCGACGCGGTACGCGCGTACGCGGCCAGGACCCGCGCCCAGGCCGACCAGTTCGCCGCCGTCCTGGAGGACGTCGCCACCAACGGCCTGCCCGACCCGGAGCTGTGCACGCCCTGGGAGGAGCTGCGCGAGGCCCACCTCGTCCGGCTCGCCGCCCACCGCCCGGCCGTCGCCTGATGCCGGGACACGGACGCCGCCGCGCCCGCATCGCCTTCTCCGACGCCGCAGCCAAGCAGCTGGAGAACCTCACCAGCGAGGCAGAGATCCACGCCCTGGACCGCGCCCTGGTCGTCATCTCCGTCGACCCCGACGTCGGTGACCCGATCCCCGGCGACACCACGGGCCCCCAGCTGCGCCAGTACGCCGACGAGATCGAAGCCGTCCGCGTCCTGTACTTCGTCACGGCGCTGCGCACCGTGGTGGTCGTGGCGTACATCGAGGTCTGAATCGCGCGAAGTAGGCCATCTGCAACCAGGGGCCGGGACCGAGTCCAGGGAAGGCCTCGGCCACCTGCCGGTGACCGAGGCCTCTCCACACGCCCTGAAACCTTCGTGGTCGACCTGCGGGCTGCGCCCCGGCCGTCAGCGGTATCAGGACCCCGGTCGCTCATCGTGGACGGCGCAGCCTGAACAGCGGGGCTGCCGCGGGCCGGCCCACAGGCCTGTCATCGGCCTTGTTTATCAAACGGGTCGACCCGTAAAGTATTGCCATGAGTTCCTCTCCGCCCCCCAGGGGGCGTCCCAGGGATCCCCGGTCGCACGAGGCGATCATCAGCGCAACCGCCGCTCTGGTCGTCGAGGTCGGCTACGCCGCGACCTCGATCGGGGCCGTGGCCGCACGCGCCGGGGTCGGCAAGGACACTGTCTACCGGCGGTGGTCGGGTAAGGCAGAGCTGGTCTTCGAGGCCGTCTTCACGACCACCGACGACGCCCCGATACCGGACACCGGCACGCTCACCGGGGACCTGGCCGTACTGCTCGAATCCCTGGTCGATGAGTTCCGCACGCCGGCCGGCACTGCTGCGCTGCCGGGGCTGCTCGCCGACTTCGCCGCGGATCCGGCGCTGAAGGCACGTATCCGTACGCACTTCCTGGCTCCGTCGAAGGACCGACTGGTGGTCATCTTCGACCGGGCCGCCCAGCGCGGCGAGATCGCGGCCGACACTCCGGTCAACCTGGTCCTGGACACGTTGGCCGGAGCGGTCTTCTTCCATATCGCGCTGGTCGGGGAATCCCCGACGCCGCAGCTGGCCGGCCAACTGGCCGCGATGATCTCGCGCGGCATCCAGATCCGATGAACGCCCGCCACCCCGCACCGGAGGTTTCCGTGTCTGACGTCGCCATCGCCGCCCCAGCGTCCCCGACCGGCCGCCGCTGGCCGCTGTGGACGGCCGCCGCTCTCGCCGCGGGAATCACCGGGCTCCACTTGTTCGGCACCCCGGAGTTCGTCGATCCACTGCTCGGCGCCGACCTCGATGCCCCCGTCGTCCAGCTCTTCCGTGTGCTGTGGCACGTGTGCTCTCTGTTGCTCGCGGCCCTCGCGGTCGCCCTGGCCTGGGCCGCACGCGCTGAGCGGACGGCCGCACTGCCGGTCCTGGCCTTGGTCTGGTTCATCGCCGCAGTCTTCACCTGCGTCTTCTTCGCCGTCGATCTGGCAGCCTTCGGTGGCGCGGTGTTCACCCTGCCCCAGTGGACCCTGTTCGTGCCGCTGCTCGTGCTGATACCGCTCTCCCGCTGACCTGGCCGCAGTGAAGTGGAAACCCCCAGTCCGACCGGCGGTCATCCTCACGAGCCGAAGCTCGACGCCGACTGCACCCCGCTGTGCGACCAGGACCTGACCGCCGCCTTCGGCAAGGCGGCCTGACCGGCCCTGCATTCCCGGCTCGGGGTGATCGGGAACTACCGGCCCGCCGAGTCCAGGGGCGGGTCGAGTGCGTCCACCGCGCTGTGGAGGCCGGTGGGTGAGCTGCCGCCTGTGGCGTACACGCACATGGCGCCCTGCCCGGGCGGACACTGCATGACCGCGGCCGCCAGGTGCGACCGCGCCGTCGGAAGCGTGGGCAGCGTCGTCCAGGCGTTGGAAGCGGCGTTGTACGACTCCACGGTGCCCAGGACATTGAAGCCGGCGCCGCCACGGCCGTCGACCGTGTAGACGCAGGTGCCGGTCTGGCCCGGCGGGCAGGGAGCACTCGCCGTCCCAAAGCCCCACCGGGGTGTGGGCATCGGACGGACAGTCGACCAGGCATGGGTGAGCCGGTTGTACGACTCCGCCCGGCCCGAGACCGTGCTGGGGGTCGTGGCGTTACCCAAGGCGTCACGGCCGCCCATCGCAGTCGGCTGCGCGGGCTCCTGCGGCTGTGCGTGGTCAGGGGCGCTTGATTCGCTCGTGGTCGTGGCTACGCCGGCCTCCTTGTCGGACGTGTACGGGCGATGTCTGCCCGGACTGCCACGCACCAGGCAAGGAGTGGGCCAGACGGCCTCCCGCTTCGACCGTGCAGGATGACCTCCCTTGCTCCGGCTGGTCCCCTCGGGGAGGTGCTGCCGGATGGAGCTGCCGGCCGACGCGCGGTGCCGCGCTGGGTGCCGGAGAGCCTGCTGGATGGGCGGGAGACTTCGGCTATGGACGTGGAGTCGGTGGCAGCAGAGTTGTACGGGCTCAGACCGTCGGAGTTCACCGCGGCCCGGGACGTGCAGGTGGCGAAGGCCCGCAAGGCCGGCGACAAGGACCTCGATAAGGCGATCGCCGCATTGCGCAAGCCGACGGTCGCGGCGTGGACGGCAGGCCTCCTGGCCCGCCACCGGCCCGAGGAGGCGCAGGGCTTGGTCCAGCTCGGCGAGGCGCTCCGTACGGCGCACCGGACGCTGGACGCCGGGCTACTGCGGAAGCTGTCGCATGATCAGCATGTGGTGATCGGCGAGCTCGCGCGCACGGCGCGCGCCCTGGCCGTCGAGGCGGGGCAGGCGGTGAGTGAGCCGGTGCAGCGGGAGGTCGAGCAGATCCTCCACACGGTCCTCGCCGACGCTGACGTCGCCGCGCAGTGGGAGGCGGGCCGCCTCGCGACGACCCCCGACCTGGCGTCGGGGTTCGCTGGTCTTGAACCACAGCCGGGCGCCGCACCGCCTCGATCGATCCAGCCGCCACCCGCCGGATCGACGAAGGGCCACCACCCCCGTCCAGCACCGGCACCGGCACCGGCACCGGATGTGGATGCGGCGGCTGCGCTGGCTCGCCGAGCGAGCGTGGCGGCGGCCGAGGCCGAACTGACCGAGGCCCGGGCGGAGGAGGTGCGCCTGGAGGCAGGCAAGGCGGCTGCGCTCGAGCTGGTGGAGCGTGCACGCGCGGCGGTCGTAGCGGCTGAGGAAGGCGTACAGGCCGCGACGCAGCGGCTGGAGGCGGCACGTGCGGCGAGGGCGGATGCCCTCGCCCGCCAGCGAGAGGCCGGACACGCGGCTGCGAAGGTGCGCGCGCGGGTGAAGGCTGCGGCCCGGAAGGTCGAGAAGCTCACGAACCCCTGAGCCGAGGCGAGTCGAAGGCTGAGCGCGGCGGAGGCCCCGCGCCCCGCCCGCGGCACGCCGGCGGCGTCAAGGCGGCGGGCGTAGGGGACTTCCTTCGGCGTGTGCCGGGGCGGTCTTGGCCGGGTAGGCGCGGTGGGTAAGGTCACGGAGGTAGCTTTCAAGGTGGTTTGGGGTGTTTATGCATCGTCAGATGCGCGTGGGTGTCCGTGTGGTGACGGCGCTGGAGGAAGGAGTCGAAGCGCGACGCCGAGTGCAAGGCGGTCTCCGGGACTTGGGTCTCGGTCTACGGCGGGGTCACCGTCACCGTCACCGACGCCGGGAGGTCGACATCAATCACATGGTGCCCCTCGCCAACGCCTGGCGTCGCTCGGGCGCCGGCGCGTGGACGGCGGAGCGGCGCAAGGAGTTCGCGAACGACCTGACCCTCCCCGAACTTTTGGCGGTGTCGGCGGCGACGAGCCGGTCCAAGGTTGACCAGGGCACCGACGAGTGGCGTTCCCCGGCGAAGGCGTACTGGTACACATACGCCACGGCGTGGACGAACGTGAAGGCCACCTATCAGCCCACCGTCACCGAGGTGGAGAAGGCGAACCTGACCGAGATGCTGGAGACGTGCTCATGACCGCCCACCAGTCCGGCAGTGCCCCGGATCCCGATCGCAGAGCTATCCCGGAAGGGGCGGTCCCGTTGACCGACCACGTGAAGGCGGGACCGGGCGGCGTGATGACGGACGAGGTCGGCGTCATCACCGGCGATGTCACTCTGACGACCGAGCCCGCCGCTGACGGCACGGCCTCGGTGCGGATCCAGTACACGGGCGCCGAGGAGTGGTACACCCTCACCGGCAGCCCCGCCCCGCTGCCACCGGGCGGACTTGCGGTGTTCCACCAGCACGTCGTCGAGGCCGTGGAGGCCGGAGGCGCCGCGGAAGTACCCGACACCCTTTCGTGAGGACCCGCCCGCTTCCGCGACCCCTCTGTACGTTCTTCGCGGTCCTGCAAGGGGGCTGCTGGGTTCCAGGGCCGGTATGGCTGTGTCCCTCTGTCTCACGAATGACCTGGGGGACTGGCTCTGGCCCGGTCCGGCGCACTGCTGCGCCCCAGCCGGTCACTGGCTCGGGCCGTGCCCGGTTCCGCGGGGTACCGGGATGGCCGTACCCCGGGCTGGTGCTGGCATATAGGTCAGAATCTGTCCTATATGCCCTCTAGCCTGTGATTTATGCAGAAACACGAGGACGGCGTCGAGATTCTTGTCCCTGCGAGCCCGGCCGAGCTGGAGGCATGGCTCGACGAGCATCACGGGGAGCGAACCGCGCTCTGGGTGAAGATCGCCAAGAAGCATTCCGGCATCCCGTCGCTCACCTGGGAAGAGATGGTCGACACGGTGCTCTGCTTCGGCTGGATCGATGGTCTGCGGCGCGGCTTCGACGACACGTACTTCCTGCAGCGCACGACACCCCGCCGCCCTCGCTCGCCCTGGTCGCAGGTGAACGTCGGCAAGGCCGAGGCCCTGATCGCCGAGGGACGGATGCGTCCCCGAGGTCTCGTGGAGGTCGAGGCGGCGCGGGCGGACGGTCGCTGGGCGACGGCATACGCCTCGCAGAAGAACGCCACCGCACCGCCGGATCTCGTCGAGGCGCTCGCCGCGAACCCGGCGGCGCGGGCGTTCTACGAGACGCTCGGCAAGTCCGACCAGTTCGCCCTGTATCTCAGCCTGGTCACCGCCCGCACCGAGAAGACCCGGCTGGCCCGCCTGGAGCGGATGGTGGCGACGATGGCGAGGTCCGAGCTGCCATCATGATCAACCGCACTGGGGTCCAGCGGGCTCGGCGGCCCGATCGTGCCGGTCTGGGGCAATGTCCGCCTCCACCTGCCTCGCCGGCGCCGGCCTGATCATGGACGGCTGACCGACATCAGGCATTCCAGTTCATCAGGCGTCGCGTTCGCGGAGCAGAAGACCGCCGGCGATGAGTGCGGCGGCGGCCCATACCGCGGTCACTCCGAGGTCGGCCCAGGGGCTGGTGGGCAGGCTGCCGAGATCGGTGGTGGCCTGGATGGAGAGCCCGGCGCTCATCGGCCCGACCTGCTGGAGCAGGCGCTGCCAGTCCGGATCGCTGATGGTCTGGGAGGTGATGGGGACGATGTAGAGCAGGCCGAGGACGCCCCCGATGCTGGTGGCCGAGTCCCTCACGACGGTCGCGATGCCGAATCTCAGAAGGCCGATCAGAACCAGGTAGAGGACCGTCCCGAGCGCACTCACCGCCGCCCTCGCCACCCAGACCGGAACCCGAGCTGCAGCCGTGGCGGACACGATGCGCACGAACGGGGCTGCGGTCGCCGCGCAGCTGCTCCTTGACGTGGCCACCACGCACAGGCCGCCCACCACCGAGTAGACCTCCAGGTGGTACCGGCCCGCCCAGTGGCAAGCCGGTGTGCACCGGCTGACGCCGCGGGCCGATCGCTGCGTCGAGTGCCGGTCTGGATGTGCTGGGAGCCCGCGAGCGGAGGTTCTCGATACGCCCCAGCTGGTCCGGCGCGATCAGCTTTGGCCTGGTCATTTCTCTGAACCATGCCTGCGTACAGCCGCATGGTGCGTCCGCGCACAGCCTCGTCGATCGCCTTCCTGTTCAGCCGAGCCGGTGCGGGGCAGGCCCAGCTTGTCGAAGATCGCGTCGGTGTGCCTCTCCGCTGCCCGGCGGGAGATGACGAGCGCGTCCGCGATGCCCGCGTTGGTGCGGCCCTCGGCCATGGCGGACGGCACTTCGCGCTCCCGTGCGGTGAGCGGGGACGCCGAGGTTCGGAAAGCGTTCGCGGAGTGTCAGCGCGGCGCGCGGGCGGTTGTCGGCGTGGGCGAGGACCTCCCACGGTCTACGCCGGATTGCCCTGGGCGGAAACGCGTTGACGGAGGTGAACGTGGTGTCGACGACCTCGTAATCCTGCGGCGGCCGGCGGCCGCCGCATGGAAGCCGAGCCACTTGCTGAGCTGGTCCTCGTCGAGCTGGTCGATGACCACGACGGGCAACTGCATAGCCGCAGCTTTGCCTGAGAGACGTGTGCTCTGGTGGGACCGCTCCAGGTAGGGCTGGAGGCGGTTGGGCCTCGATGTCGGGGGAGCGGAAGAACCCGCGCCCGAGGGCGCCGCGGCAGCGCTGTCGGCAACATCTCCGGCAAGGCAGTGGCACCCGTCCGCCCGTGGGCCTCACACGTAGGTCCACTCCCGCAGCAGGGCTTCCCGCTCGGGCGGTTTCGGTGTGCCGGCGCCGTGGTCCCGGCTCCAGGCCATGAGGGTCAGGGGGTCTGCCGCGCCCTTCCGGAAGCAGTCCAGGAGGCGCTGCGACAAGGAAACCTCTTGGGAGGTGTAGCCCCTGGTCGCCGCCAGCACCCGCACCTCTTCCGCACCGTCCTGCGTCGCGAGGACCAGGAACATCTGGGGCGGTTCCTCTCCGCCGTAGCTGGACCCCATCGTGACCACCGCTTCCAGCACCGCCGCCAGAAAGCGGCCTGCGCCCCTTCGCTCGTCCTCCGCGGGCGCGGCGTCCACGCTTGCGGAGCGCAGGATCGACCAGGGCCACGTCCGGGTGCCGTCCGGGCCCCGGGCCTGTACCCCTTCGGAGGTGATACGGGCATAGTGCCCCTCCGCGTCTGGCGGGGAACCTACGTACACCGAGTCCTCAGTGATCCAGAACAGTCCTACCATCGCCACAGCTGACTCCTTGATGTGCGTGCCCGTCCGTCTCGAGCCCCCGCAATCGTTTCCGGCGCGCCTGCGGCGCCTGGTCCCAGTAGGCACCACCTCACTGGGCGGAGCATGCCCCTGAACCTCGGGGCTTGACGGTTCGCGGCACCGGCGTCTCGCCAGTACGACCTTCTGTGCCCCCTGGTCTCCAGGTAGGAACACCCCACTCCACCCCGCCACCGCAACGTCTCGCTGGCGAGCACGGACCGCTCGCGGCCCCTCCCGCCGGTCTGGCCCGGGCACAGCTTGGTCCGCCCGGCGCAAGAGCGGCGGTGAAGGAGGTCACCCGTGTGGCTCTGTCCGGGTGGTGGCTCGGTCGCCTGCTGATCTCCGGTACCTACACCGCACTCCTCTCCCACTTCATCCCGTGCGGGGTGTCGGGCCCGAGGTGGCAGTGGAGATCGGCCACGGGGATACGCAAGGCCTGCGTCTGCCGGTCCCTACTGGCCCAGCCCAGGCGGTGAAGTACAAGCACATCGACCGGCTGTTCGGGCGACCCCGGAACTCGGCCGGAGGAGCAGCTCCGGATGCAGCTACGCGAGACGTTGGCCAGACTGATCGTGAAGCAAGGTGCGAACGGCGGGCGGTCATGATCGTGGACGAGGCTCATTGAGCTCACACCGACGAGACGAGCGCGGAGCTGGAGATGATCGAATTCCCTACGTCCGCGCCTTCCCGCATGCACGGCGAGGCAAGGTTGGCGGGCACCGCCGACGGTAGGCGCGGTTCCTGATGCCTGATTCCGCGCGGGTGGAACTCACAACGCCGGCGCGCCGCGAGTGGCGCCCTGCTCTGCTGCCGCCAGTTGTCGCCTGGCTGGTCGCGAACATCATCACTTGGCTGGTCGCGAAAGCATCCATTGCAGGCGATGGATCCAAGATCGCTTACTGGTCCACAGATGGTCGCCGCCGTTGGGATTCTGAACACTACCTATCCGTAGCCAAGGCCGGCTATGAAATGTTTTGGTGTCGGGATCGGTATCCAGATTTTCGCGATGTCATGTGCGGAAATGTCGCCTGGTTTCCCGGATATCCCATGTCGATCCGGGTGGTTTCCAGCACCGGACTTTCCCATGAGATATCTGCTGTCGTCGTCACCGAGGCGTCTCTGCTGGGTATGTTCGCCGTGCTGTGGTGGCTGCTCGGCGCCCGGCTTACCTGGGCGACTGGGCTCACCCTCGCTATTGGTGCGGTGTTCCCAGGTGGCATTTATCTCCATGCCATCTTCCCGATCGCGACCGGAACTCTGGCACTGCTCGCCTGTATCGTTGGAGTGAAGCGCAGTTCGTGGGTCATTGCCGGCACTGCCGGTTTTGTGGCAACCGCCTGTTACCCCATAGGTGCTGCGGCTGTCGGCATGCTGCTATTGAGTGCGTTCTTCGCATGGCGGAGAGACGGGTGGCCGATACGGTTCGCGAAGGCCGGGTTGTCGGCGGTACTGGCCTGCTCCGGCGTGCTCTGGGTCAAATGGCTCATGTGGCAGGCGACGGGTCGCTGGAACTCGTATGAGATCATGCAGAAATCCAGCTATGGGCAAGGTGACCTGCGGCAGCCCTTCGACGAGATGCGGAAGTTCTACGATTTTCCGTTCGGCGACTGGTATCGGCCCAAGGGGCAGCTGCCGTGGCTGGTGGAGCACAGTCTCGCCGCACACAAACCCCAGCTCTGGCTGAATATCGTCTTCATGCTACTCGTCTTTTCGATGGCAGCGATTCAACTCATCCGGAGTCGCCGGCTTGAGGTCGAGGAGTGGGCCGCCTTGATCTTGACAGTGATAATCTTCTTCGCGCCGTTCTTTCTGGGCGCGCAGATGTCGTGGTATCGCAATCATGTGCAGATGTTTGTTGGGCTCGTCCTGGTCGCACGCATGCCCCGGTGGGTCCAGGTGTCGCTGTTGGTATTGTGTGTAATCCAATACGTCTTTTTGAGTGCGATGTTTTTTGCGGGAGTGCTGGTGTAACTGGGCGGCCCTGCGCTCGCTACTACTGCTGCTCTTCTTCCGTGTCGCGGGCGATTAGGTAGGTGGGCCGGGCTTGGACGGAATTGTAAATGCGGGCCACGTACTCGCCGAGCATTCCCAGGCAGAAGAGCTGAACAGCACCAAAGAACAGGAGTGTGACGATCAGGGAAGTCCAGCCGGGCAGTGTGTTTCCCGTGACGTAGACGACGAGAGTCCACGTGAGGAACGCGAGACAGACGACGAGGCTGAGGGCGCCCATGGCCGTGGCCAGTCGCAGAGGGATCACCGAGAAGCTGGTGATGCTGTCCAAAGCCAAAAGGATCATTTTATGCAGGGGGTACTTGGTGGTGCCCGCCGCTCGCTCTCCGCGCCGATAGGTGATCTGGCCGCTGGGGAAGCCGAGCGAAGGGATGAGTAGGCGGTAGATCTGCCGCTGGTCAGGGAAGGATTTGAGGGCATCCACGACGGGGCGGGACAGCAGACGGAAGTCGCCGGCCTGGGCGGGGACAAAAGAGCCGACCATGCGGCGCATGAGCCAGTAGTAGGCGGCAGCTGTTCGGCGCTTGAACCCGGTGTCCGTGGAACGGTCGGTGCGGACGCCGTAGACGATGTCCAAGCCATCCGTCCGGGCCAGGGTGAGCATGTCCGGGATGACCTCCGGGGGGTCTTGGAGGTCTGCGTCGATGCTGACCGTGTAGGCGCCGCGGGCGCGGTGGAGGCCCGCGGCGAGCGCGGCTTGGTGGCCGCTGTTTCGCCGGAGGGTCACGATGCGCAGCTGGGGCCAGACAGAGCGCAGGTCTTCCAGTAGATGGGGCGTCTGGTCGGTCGAACCGTCATCGACGGCAAGAACCTCGTACGGTTCGCCGTACACGTCCAAAACCGGACGGAGTCGCTCCGCCAGAACGGGCAGGCTCTCCTCCTCGTTGAAGATCGGCACGACGACCGACAGAGCGATCGATGCCCTGCGTGTGTCATACACAGCACTCATGATGCGGGAAGCGCTTGGAGTCAGCATTCGGAGGGACGGTCGTCGCCTGCCGTTCGTCGAGGGCGAGGTCTTCCAGTCGTTCTCGTGCTTTGGCCATGCCGGAGGGGTAGTAGGGCTGGGTCGGCCGGTCGAGCACGAGGAAGCGGGGCACGATGGGCGCCAGGTGGCAGCCGACGTGGTTCCTGCCGATGCCGCTGCCGATGCGGAGCAGTTCGTTGATGCCGTCAGGAATGTCGGTGACGACGGTGAGCTTCTTCGGGTTCAGGTGGACCGGTCCGACGCCGCGCTCGAGTCTGAGAAACCGGGCGTGGCTGGTCATCTTGCCGCTGACGTAGGCGCGAGCGAACTCGACATGGACACTTGCCGCTTGCCAAGCCGAGCGGTGTGTACGAAGCCCTTGACGCGCACGCCCGTAGCAGCCACGTGTCCACGAACGCCGACCCGTTGTCGACGTAGATCGACTCCGGGACCCCGCGGGCAGAGAGCGCCGACCGGAAGGTGGCGGCCAAGCGGACGATGTCTTCGGCGAACCCGAACCGCAGGCCCACGATTGCCCGGCTGTGATCGTTGATGAACATTGACAGGTACGTCTTGCGCCCGCCGATCCTCGGTGCGGGGTGACCTCGTGATGAGTCTGGAGGGCAGTGAGTTCGGCAGCCTCGGCCTTCACGTCCATCAGCCGTGCTGGATACCGGCCGGTGGACGTGGATGCCACAGCGCGGTGGAGCCGCCTCAGGCGTTTCCACCGCGCATATGCGTGTTATCCCCCGACCTCAGTCGTGAGGGTTGAACTCCGCCCACCAGTCCCGGTCTTCCGGTGTGACGCACTGGCCGTCGCCTTCCCAGGCGTCGCGGTAGACGTAGCCAGGTGCGCACTGGTTGCTGCCCGGTTGACGGTTGGGGTTCTGGGCGTGTGCCTTATCCCGCTCTTGCGGTGTGACGCACGTGCCGTCGCCTTCCCAGGCGTCGCGGTAGACGTAGCCAGGTGCGCACTGGTTGCTGCCCGGTTGACGGTTGGGGTTCTGGGCGTGTGCCGCATCCCGCTGCTGCGGTGTGACGCAGAGGCCGTCGCCTTCCCAGGCGTCGCGGTAGACGTAGCCGGATTTGCACAGGCCTGTGCCCGGTTCGCTGTTGGGATCATCGATGCTGGTGCTTGTAGCCGGGGACCAGGCAGGGGATGCGATCGCCGCGGATGCCGGCAGCGCGAAGGCGCCGGCGCCGAAGACCACCACGGCGATACAGATGCCGAGGCGCGCGATGTGTCGTCCGGGCGTCGGGTCGTGAAGGGCATGGGACATGTCCGCTCCTTGAGGCGTGCATCCGACGGGTGGATGCGGCTGACCGGCTTCGCCGCGTCTCGGCGAGGCCACACCTCAAGTAGGCGCACGGGTGAAATCCGCCGCATGTGACGAAAAGTAGTGACTTGACAAGAAGGAGCAGCCACCTGGACCTGCGATGCCGCTGCTGGGGCGTCTTCCTCGCGCAGGGTTACAGTGTGTCTCTTTGATCGGTTGGTCAGTTGATCAGACGTGTCCGTCCCGTTAGTGATCACTGATGCGATGTGGGACCGGATCGAGCCGCAGATGCCGGCCGATCCGGTCCGTGGTCGGCGGTGGGCCGATCACCGCCGAACCCTGGAGGCCATCGCGTGGAAGCACTGAACCTGCTCGCCTTGGCGGGACCCGCCCGACGAGCTCGGCTCGTTTCAGACCGCCCACAAACGGCTGATCAGGCGGGCCGTGGACGGCACCCGGGAACGCATCCTTGCCGCGGTCCTGGTAGCGGCCGAGGACGCCGACGACGTCAGCTGGACCGTATCGGTGGACTCCACTGCCTGCCGGGCTCACCAGCACGCCGCCGGGGCCAGGGAAAAGGGGCTTTGTAGGTGGTTTCGAAAAGGGGTCGCGTGGGGCACGGCGGCGGATCAGATCCAGTGGCAATTGCTGTCGTCCATGGTCGGTAGCAGTGCCCGGGCAGCATCGAGCGGCGCCGTGGGAGTAACGAGTGCGGCGAGTGGGACCGGTGGGAACAGCGCTTTGTCGGCCGTGTCCTTGTAGTGGCGCCAGGTGAGGTGGCCGGCGCCAGCAGTGTCATCGTGCTCAATGGTGCGCAGACGAGCGCGGGTGGTGTTGTCGATGTGGACGCGGAAGACGAGGTGGAGTTTGCGGGGTGGGGCGCTGCCGGGGCGGGTGACCATGGCGTCCTGGATCCAGGTCAACTGTGGAACGCTGCTCGCCTCTGCGAGGTCCAGGCCCAGTTCTTCGTCGAGTTCACGTGCGAGGGCTTGATGGATGGGTTCGCCAGGTTCGACGTTGCCACCTGGCAGGGTGTACTGGTCCTGGCCGTTCTTCGTGCGGCGGATGAGGGCGATCTCGTCCCCGTTGAACAGGGCTGCGGCTACGCGAATCTTGATACGGGTGAACGGCTCGGCGGAGGTCACTGACTGGTTTCTCCTTCGATGGGCGAGGTGCGGTGGCGCCCCTTGGAGGGGCGGCGCAGGCAGATGATGCAGCACGCGAGTTGCACGAGCCTCTGATGCAGGTCAGCGCGGTGTTCGTAGCGGATCCGCAGGCGCTTGAACTGGTGCAGCCAGGCGAACGAACGCTCGACCACCCAGCGCACCCTGCCGAGACCAGACCCGTGGGCGACACCCCGGTGGGCGATCATCGGCTTGATGCCGCGCTTCCACAGCAGACGGCGGTACTTGTCGAAGTCATAGCCCCGGTCGGCGTACAGGCGCCGCGGTTTGGTGCGAGGACTTCCCTGGCGCCCTCGAACCGGTGGGACCGCATCCAGCAGCGGCACGAGCTGGGTGACGTCGTGTCGGTTTCCGCCAGTGAGCGTGACCGAGAGCGGGGTTCCATGACGATCGACGATCAGGTGATGCTTGGAGCCGGGGCGGGCGCGGTCGACCGGCGACGGGCCGACGTGATTCCCTCCTTTGAGGGCCCGGACGTGCGAACCGTCCACGGCGCAGTCGTCCAAGTCCAGCAGGACCGCGCGACGCAGCTCGGTCAGCAGGGCGGCGTGCAGACGGAGCCAGACTCCGGCTTCGGTCCAGTCCCGCAGCCGACGCCAGGCCGTCACCCCGGAGCAGCCCACGACCTCGCGTGGCACGTCGCGCCAGGCCACGCCCTTACGTCAGGACGTAGACGATGCCGGCCAGGGCGGCCCTGTCCGGGACCGGTCGCCGTCCGGGATGGCGGTGCCAGCGCGTTGGCCGCACCGGCAACAGCGGGGCTATCCGATCCCACAGCTCGTCGGGTACAAGGTTCATGGCCACGACGCTGAAGCTTGCCAAAGAACCTGGTTGAGCACACCGGGCTGGGTCGACATACTCCCCGGATGGCCAACACCGGAGCCGAAACCGCTGAGCAAGGCTGGGACGGTCCCTGGTACCGCGTTCGCACAGACCGGTTCGTGGCGTCGCTCTTGCCCCGTGCGGTCGAGGATCTGGGCACCGTCCGCAACGTCGACGTCGAGGTGCGGCTGACAGCGGATGACTCATCCCGCGCGATCCGAAAGCACCTCCGCCGACGTGGAATTCGCGCTGTCATCCCCCCAGCCGTCCGACCAGATCGGGCACCGTCTGAGGCGAGGCCGCGCCGGCAGCCGCCCGTCGGCTTTCGACACCGAGGCGTATAGGCAACGCAACGAGGTCGAGCGATGCGTCAACCGGCTGAAGCTCGGCAGGGCTGGTGACGCCGTGCGCGGAGCGGCACAGCACTCATGTCCCCGGCCCGTACTCCGCGGGCGGGGTGGCCGGGGCGGCGCGGTGCGGGGTGGGTGTCGGACAGAAGGGAAGGGGCAGTGCCGGCTGGGCGGCGCGCCGTCCGGGCAGGCGGGGCCCGGGTGTTTGTGGCCGGCCGGCCGGCCAAGCCGGTCGGTCTGAGCGGTTGTCTGCCGGGGCCCGAAGGCGCGCGGTGGCGCGGCTGCGGGCCCCGTGGGGGTGCTGCTCAGCGGGCGATGGTCCACTGCTGGCCCTGGGAACCGTCGCAGGTCCACACACCGAGCTTCTTGTAGTCCTCGTGGTAGGTCAGGCAGTCCTGGTCACTGATCCTGATCTGGTAGGTGTCACCCTTGATGGGGATGACCTCCCACTTCTGGGCGGCTCCGCTCTTCCAGGTGGTGATGGACGCGAAGTAGGTGCTCGTGTTCTCGGTGAGGACCGGACCGAGGCCGTTGGCGATCTCGTAGCGGCCGCCGCCCGCCTCCTTGAACGTCCACGTGGAGTTGGTGTCACCCAGCTTCCCCGCGACCACCGTCGAGCCGGAGGCGGCGTTCGTCGCGGCGGCCCCGAGGTTGTTGACGGTCTTCAGGCGCACCGGGACTCCGACGGGCGGGCGGCCTGATCCGGAGGGCGCTGTCGCCGCGCTGTCGGCGCGGAAGCCGGGACGGGGGCCGGGCTGGGCGGGTACGCCCGGCGTGATGGGGGTGTCGCCGGGACCGGGCGTCTCGCCCTTGGGGACGCCGGGGGTCGTGGCCGGCACCATCGTGGGGCGGAAGTCGACGGTGGAGCCGTTGCGGTCCCACAGGCCGTAGAAGCCCCAGTTGATCCATCCGCCGTCGCCGTGGTTGGTGAAGCTGCCGCCGCCGGAGAAGATCCAGATCCGGTAGGTCTGGTCCTCGCGCGAGGTCGCGTCGTTGTACTCGATGTCGCCCTGGTACGCCACGTCCTTGAGGTTCGCGGTGTGGGGGTGGACGAACCAGGGGTCCCCGAAGGCGTTCTTGCCCTTGACGTCGAAAATCATGATGTTGTAATTGCCGCCGGTGTGGTTCGTCAGCATCTCGAGCAGGCCCTTGACGAACCCCTCGCGGGCCAGCTTCTTGGTCTCACCGCTCTGCTTGGACGCCAGAATGCACCACGACAGCGCGCCGGTACCGAAAGACCCCGGCGATACGGCGGCCGCGGCGTTGCAGTTCTCGACGGGGCCGTTGACCGAGCCGTCCGCGAGTGCGGGCTGTGCCATCCCCCCGACCGCCATGGCACTCACACAGACAGCGGCCAGAACCGACAGTTTCCTTCTCGAACGCACGGCTTCTCCTCAAGGGGGGCGAGAACGGGTACGTGCGCCAAGAGCCGTGAAAGGGGCACCGAGGTACACCCGGTTCCGGACAATCGTCATCCGGCCACAGCGGCGGGGGGCTGCAACCCGAAGGGGGCGGCGGTGGATCACGAGGGTCTCGGTGGTGCGACGACGTGGCTCGCCGAGATGTGAGGCGGGTGCCGACCCCACCTGCGCCCGGCACCCGGCAGGAACCCGGGAGCCACCGCGTGGTCACGCCTGGTGGCCGATCGTGTCCCTGCGATCCACCTCATCCTTTCGGCGTCGTGAACGTCGCGGCTGCGGCCGGCATCTGGTCCGGGCGCTTCGATCCGGCTGTCGCGGCTGATACCGCCGTGGCCTCCTTCGCTTGAACCGTCATGTTCCTCAGCAGGGACAGCCACACGGTGGCCCGCCAGATGTTCGTCTCCGACCACTCCGTGCAGGACCACCTCAAGTCGGTGTTCGCCAAGACTGGGACGAACAACCGCAGCATGCTGCCGGCCCGCGCACTCGGAACGTGAACTGCGGACCGCTACCCCGCCTGCTTGACGCAGGTCCGGTCCCGCGCAGGCAGCTTCCCGGTGGCCAGGTACCGGTTGACCTGGTCGTCCACGCAGGCGTTGCCGTAACGCCCGAAGAGGGCGTGCCGGTTGGCGCCCTCGAGGGTGACCAGCCGGGAGCTCGGCAGTTGCTTGTGCAGCTCCACGCTTCCCTTGTACGTCGTACGCGGGTCACCGGTGGCGGCGACGATCAGTGCAGGGGCATCGCGCCGCACCCGGGTGGGCTCTTCGCGCGGCGAGTCCCAGAACGCGCACGGGTTGATGTTGTTGGTCAGAGCCCCGAACAGCGGGTGCGCGGTGCGGTGGAGCTCGATGTCCCGCCAGTAGAGCTCGGGATCGCGCGCGGCGGCCACGTCCCCGCAGATCACGGCGGACTGCGCGCCGGTGGGCTCGCCCTCACCGCGCAGCACGTACCGGAGCTCCGGGACGAGCATCGGCGGCACCGCCGTCGGCCGGCCCTCCGCGGCTTCGGCCAGTACGGAAAGCAGCTCGCCGAACGACGCCCGCGCCGGGGCCGTGTCGTCCGCGATGCCCGAGAAGACAAGGAGCGGCACCTGGCTGTCGTCGATCCGGAAGGCATCGGCGCCGGCGCCGATGGTCAGCGGACCGCGCGCGGCCGCCGCGACGATGCGGTCGACGGCGGCGAGCACCTCTGCGCGGCTGCGGCCGAGGCCGTAGGTGTCGTGGTGCTCCGCGGCCCAGGCGGCCCAGTCGGACAGAGCCTTCTCGTTCTCGCGCTCGGTGCCCTTCAGCAGCCGGGGGCGGTAGTCGCTCGGGTTGATCGCCCCGTCCAGCACCATCCGGTCGTGGCGGCCGGGGAACAGCTGCGTGTAGACCGTGCCCAGGTAGGTGCCGTACGAGTAGCCCAGGAAGGAGATCTTCCGCTCGCCGAGCGCGCCGCGGATGACGTCCATGTCGCGGGCCGTGTTGCGGGTGGTGATGTGGGGGAGTACCGCGGCGTCGGTGGCCCGGCACTTGTCGGCCAGGCTCTTCTGCAGGGCAACCTGGCGGTCGAAGCCCGCCCGGCCGGTGCCGGCGGACAGCCAGGTCATGCCGACGGGCAAGCCGCAGTCCAGCGGGGTGCTGCGCCCGATGAAGCGCGGGTCGAAGCCGACGATGTCGTAGCGAGCACCGACCTCCTTCATCGACGCGCGGGCCTGCGGTGGGGACTGGAGCGCGGGACCGCCCGGACCGCCGTTGTTGAGGAGGATCGCGCCGATGCGGTGGCGGGTGTCGGTGGCCTTGAGCCGGGAGATCGCCACGGTGATCGTGCGCCCCCGAGGGTCGGCGTAGTCCAGGGGCACGGTCACGTCCGCGCACTGCACGCCTGCCTGGTCCAGATCGCGGCCCGTGGTGTCGTCGGGGCCCTTGATGCAACTGCCCCAGCCGAGGTGCTGGCGGTGGTACCGGTCCAGTCCGGCTCCGGAGCTCTCCCGGGCGGGGGTCTCGGCGGCCGTGGCCAGGACGGGGAAGGACGTGAGGCAGGCGGCGAGGGTGAGGCCCACGGCCAGGGCGCGGCGTGCGTCGCGGTTGACAGTGGTCACGGGGTCTCCTGGAGCAACGTCCGCTTCTTGTGATCGCATGCCCCGAGGCTAGGAACCCGCCCCGGTACGGCACATCGCCCAAGGGCACGAGGACCCGGGTCCCGCCCACCCTCCGGTCCGGGACCTGCGGCCCGGTCCGCTCTCCTCCTCCGGGAGGAGACCGTCGGCGGGGCTGCGCCGAGGGCCGTCCCTGCCACGCGCCTGCCGCAAGGGGAGATCGCCGCACTCGCATGCTGTCAGGAGTTCCTCGGCTCCGGAATCCTCGTCGCCTCCCTCAAGATCCCGTCCACAGGCGCGGTACGCGAACTCGTTCGCGAAGTCGTGCGCTCGGATTCCTCGGGATTCACAGAGTCCCTCACGGCGCTGATCTCCGCCGCCGGAGCAGATGATGGGCTGGGATGAGCGCTACCCAGAAGCACATCGCCGCGGCCGTACTGACGAATGCCAGCGGGATGGAGAGAACGAAGATCGTCACACTGACGGCGAGCTGGGCACCGAAGCGGCGGCGTTCCCGGGTGCATGGCGGCCATTGCAGCGGCGTAGACGGCTACCGCGTCGGGCTGCGAGGCGAACACGCACAAAAGGCTCCGCCATGGCGCACACGGTACGGGATGCACAGTTCCCTGCCGGCCCTGGAGCCGATCGGCACGGCCTCCGGGGGAGTCACCGGGACTCTGGCGGTCCCCCCGGGAGGAGGAGCTCCGTGGCGAGGGCGGTCCGCTGGTGCAGCATCCACCGGCCCGAGCGGTGCGAGGTGACCAGGTTGCAGCGGCGCAGGACGGAAAGGTGCTGGCTGACGGCCGCGCTGCTCACCCCCAGGTACGCGGCGAGCTGTGTGGTGGACACCGGAAGATCGAGGTGCACCAGCAGGGCCGCCCTGCTGCGGCCCATCAGCTCGGTCAGCGGCTGCGCCTGTTCGTCACCCCGGGCGGACCACAATTGACCGATGCCGCGCGGCGAGTAGGTCAGTGTGGGCTGCTGCGGCGCGTTGTGCAGCACGAGGAGTCTGGGCCAGGCGAAGACGCAGGGCACCAGGAGCAGTCCGGCACCGGCCGCGGAGCGCACCGCGTGGTGGCGTGGCTTGTCGATGTTCAGCTTCCCGGAGGCGTAGGTGACCTCGGGGTGGAGGTCCGCGAAGACTCTGTCCAGCCCGCCAGTGGTGAGCTGCTGCGCGCGGTGTGCGACATCGGCGTCGCTCAGGGAGCGCAGCCGCGGCCATACGGGTTCGATCGCCGCGCTCCAGTACGCGGCCATGGTTGCGGCGAGTCGCGAAAGCTCGCGCTCCGGATGTTCGTAGAGGGGGCGCAGCGACTCCGGCAGGCCCTGGCCGGCCCTCATCTCGTCGAGGGAGCGCACCACCTCTTCGGCGGGGGTGCTTGCCATCGCGTCGAGTTCGTCGGCGAAGTGCCCGGTCATTGCCTCGGGCGGGGGTGCGAGGAAGTCCGCTACGAAGCGGGGCCCCTCGGTGAGTGCTCTCAGCACGCTGAGATCGATATGGGCGACCGCGGGCAGTGCCCGGGTCCGCCAGGGCCGGTGTGCCATGTGCTGACCACTCCCCGTCAGCACGGGAACGCTGTGCACGAGCTCTTCCAGGGGAGACAGCGCGAACCGTATGCGGGTCAGGTCGTCGGGCCCTAACAGAAGCTGGATCACGACTGCGAGCGTAGCTCCGCGTTGGATTAAGCAGGGGCGAAATCGTGGTGCGGGGCGCCGGGTCCGGCAAAGCTCGTACTCACCAACTCGTCCCTACCAGGGGGAAACATGTCGAAGTTACGCAGCCGCGTCATGCAAGGACTGCTGACCACCGCCCTGGCGGTGGGCACGCTCGTCGCCACGCCGGCAGCGGCGTCCGCGTCAACCTGCGGGATCAACGTGGGGGGCCACCAGGGCTACTACATCTGCGAGTACGAGCCGACGCTGGTCCAGTGGCCTGACGGCCACTACCAGTGGTTCGTCGTCGGAACCGACAACCACGTCTACGACTCCCACCAGTTGAGCCCTGGCAGCTCGAGCTGGGGCCCCTGGCACGACTTGGGCGGAGTGGCGAAGAGCGGGGTGGACGTCACCTACCTGTCGTCGTCCAGGATCGACCTCAAGGTCTGGGGCACCTACAACGGCTACTGGTGCAAGCGCTGGACCGGGTCGGGTGGCTGGACCAACTGGTGGGACTGCTGAGAGGGCCTGTAGCGGGGTGCGGTGACCGGACCCGGGGAGGTGGCGGTTCGCCTGCTCGAAGACATGGCGGACCGTAACCTGGGTCCGGGAGGCGCGTGGAAGGTGAAGTGCGCGCGCTCGCCCCCTGCCGTCACCACCACCGCCACCCAGCGACTCCGGGAGCTCCCGGCGATCGCCATGGCCTCCATCAGGTCGCACCGGGGCAGTCCGTCGCCCGACTCCCCGGCGGCGAACACGTCGTCGGCGTGTACCACCGCAGGCACTGCGGGTCGTCGCCGAACAGCCCGGACGCCCACTCGTTCGCGTCGGCGTCCATCTCGGCGGAGATCCCGATGTACGGAGTCGCCAACCTTTGCCCCTGATGATTCATCAGAGCCCGCTTATGCAGCCACCGGGACGGGCCCACCGCTCTGCTGGCTGCTACGGAGCAGCAGGTGCTGGCTGGAGTAGCACGGCCCGGGCGGCGAACAGCGGCTGCCGATGCTGTCCGGCCGGGGAGCCGACTTGCTACCCGAGTAGCAGCCGTGTGCCGCCTGGCCCGTGCAAAGGCTGCGCCGCAACTGCGCCCTCAACATGTTGCGGCGCCCTGGCACCTGCGACCAGGTTCTAGTCGGGCAGGGTGATCAGCATGCCGTTACCCACAGGGAGCTGATGTTGTCGTTTCGGTTGTACTGGGAGGTGTTGCCCTTCCAGTTCCCCACCGGCCACGTGGAGCCTTGCTTGTTGGTGTCCAGGTATGTGCAGACCGTCCTGCCGGTCCTGTTCCACACCGAGGAGACTTTGTCGTTCAGGCGGTAGTCGCCCAGGTTGTTGGTGCCGCTCCGGAAGTACGCTGCTCCGCCGTATCCGTTGTCGTGCTCATAGACGCAGAACTCGCCGACCTCGCAGTTTCGCCACGGTGTCTCGGCGGCGGATGCCGTTGGCGCGGTGAGCGCTGCGGACATCGTCAAGCCCGCCGCAGCGGTGATGGTGAGGAGGGAGCGTCGCAGTGACATCACAAGATCCGCCTTTAGTCGGGAACATGTGGATCCTTCCATTCCACTAGAGCAGCTGGATGCCGGGAATCACACGCGAGAACAAGCCCTTGTTATGGGCCGTATATGGCCATATGCCCCCTGTAGGCCTACAAATCTGGTGCTTCTCCATGAGGTCCGTCGGACGCGCACCGGTACTGCACGGCTTCGCCCACCTTGTTGGTGCTGGGCTGCTCTTGCCCGTCACCACCGGCCGTCCCCAACTGTTGGGACGACTGCCTCCCGTGGCTCGGGCCGATATCGCGCGGCGACCGCGCCCCAGCCAGGCAGGGTGTGGCGTGATGAGCCATGACGACGAGACGTCCCGCACGCTGTCCTACACCCGCCACGACACGCCGGAAGGGCTGCTAGCTGCTAGGCGTCACAGCGCGGCCGGGGGCTGGGCGCGGAGCGCGCACGCCGAGACCCGGAAGCCGCCGCGCCCTTCGTGTACGACGGCATCCGCCGGGACCGGAAGTGGAACGACCAGAGCGACACCAGCGACCTCTACCAGGCACGGCTGATCCGGGACCTGAAGCTGCCGGCGATGCCGGTCGTTGCGCAGTTGGCTGTGGACGAGGAGGAGTGCTCGCGGGCCGCCCATGTGCTGGAGCTGCTCGCCCTCGCCGGGTCGGACGAGGCTCGGGAGGGGCTGCGGGCAGACATCCGGATGGGCAAGTACTGGGTGACGGTGTGAAGTGGCCTTTTGGCGGCGTGTACTCGATATCCAGAGGACGCCCTAGTGACGTATCGCGGCCACCGCTGTGCGGGCGAGGTGCTCGGCCTCGGCCACCGCGCCCGCCGACTGCATCCGGGTATCGCTGTACGAGACACGGACGATGACATTGGCCTCGCGTACCAGCACGGTCGAATTGTTCCGGTAGGCCTCGGCGCCGAGACCCGGCACAGGACTCCAGCTCCGGCCTTGGCCACGGCCCATGAGGCTCTGGAGCCGGCCGTGGGCCGCCGCTTCGCCGGTTTGGGGGGACTTGAGGTGTCCCCACTGCCACCGCTCATAGCCGAGCCTGAGGGACGCCGCGTCGTTCTTGGCCTCGCACACCTCCTGCTCCACCAGCACCCGCTCCCACGGGTCCCGCACGGGGATGGCACCGGGCAGTAGCCGGCGGGCCGGTTCAGCGAGGACCTCACAAGGGTCGGGGACGCCGGCGAATTCGGTCCTGCCGGGCCACCAGGGCGCGTTCCACGGCCGGCCGGCGAGGAGGGTGCCGAGGAGCAGGAGCAGGAGTATCCCGATACCCGTGCGGAGCACGATTCGGCGTGCCCTGCGCTGTCCGCGCGAGAGCTGGCCGGACGGTTCCGGCAGTGTGGTCGGCGTCATGATCGTCCCCCGTCGGCATCTGCGGCCGCGAACCTACCATCAGATGTTCACCGGGAGCCCACGGTATCGGGGCCTGGGGCCTGGGGCCTGGAGCGTGGGACGAGGGCGGAGCGAAGCCCGTCAGGCTCTGACTGTGACCACGCCCCGTGAGAAGCGGACGCTGAAGGTGACCCGTGCCGGTTGTGGTGCTGATCTGGCCCACATAGGCGCTGATCCTGCCGCGGGTGTAGGCCTGGGCCTCGGGCTTCCCCAGGAGGCTGCTGTCCGGGCGTAGGCACGGGCAGGGGCCCGATCGCGCCCCTGCGAGGGCTGGGCGGCGCTATCCGGCAGGCGGCGCTGCGGTCGTCTTGCGGAGAACGCCTATCTTGTCGATGCGGTGCTCGGGATTGCCCTGGGCATCGCTCCAGAAGTTGCCTTCGGCATGGTCTTCCGGGGTGGCGCAGGTCGAGATCGTGATCATGGCCTGGGTCGGGGGCACACCCGGCTTTCCGGGGACCGCGGCGCGCTGCTCGCTCAGCGAGCGTTCTGACCGGAAGGACGTCTTGCGGCTCGCGATGATCTCGTACGTGTACACCACATCGCCCACGGTCACGAGCACCGAGTCGCCGTTCACCACGGCGGGCAGGTCCCGCAGCGGGCCGCCCGCCGACAGGCGGTGCGCGGTGACCAGGAAATTGCCCGCCTGGCCGGGCCCGACTCCGCCATGCTTCCCGTACGGGCTGGCCGCCACACCCTTGTCCTGAATACGGGTGCCGGGCGCATCGTCGGTGGTGCCCTCGTACGGCATCACGCGTAGTCCGGTGATGCCCACCGAGGGTATGGACAGGACGGAGACCTCGGTCTGCACGGACGCAACCGGTGGCTCGGACGGCCGCGCGGCGGTGGTGGCCGGGGCCGAAGCGGGTGCCGCTGCCACCGTCGGCGGTGCGGGAGCCGCCGCGCCGGCGGCAGCCTGAGTGGTGCTGCAGGCCGCCAGCAGGGCGACTATGGCGCCAGCCGCCACGGCGGATGCGGCTCGGGACGGGAAGTGCAGGGGCATGGGGCGGTTTCCGTACTGATCGGCGGGCTCGTCGGGGCAGGGGCGCGAGCCGGTTTGCCCGCCAGAGTGACATACGGAGCAAGAGGTTCATAAGGGCCGGACCTGTGACCTTCGTCCTCCCCGGGAGGGCACGGGGCAGCGCGGCGTGGACCGGTCAGGACGTCGTGACGGTCAGGACGTGGTTGCTGTGAGGACGCCGATCTTGTCGATGCGGTGTTCGGGGTTGTTCTGCGCGTCCCGCCAGTGATTGCCTGCCGCGTCGTCCTCGGGTGTGAGGCAGGTGGTCACCGTGATCATCGCGCGGGTAGGGGCGGCGCCGGGGAAGCCGGGGACAGCGGCGCGCTGCGCGGCCATGGAGGACTGGGAGCGGAATGAGGTCGTCCGGGTCGTGGTGATCGTGTACTCGTACGTCACACCCCCGGAGGTCACGACGACGGACGCACCATTCGGCAGTGATGGCAGCGCCCGCAGTGGCCCGCCCGCCACGATGCGGTGTCCAGTGACGATGTAGTTGCCTACATCGCCGGGGCCGACGCCACCGGTGGGACCATGCGGGCTGGCGGCCACGCCCTGGTCCTGGATTCGAGTGCCCGGCGAGTCGTCGGGGCTTCCGTGGTAGGGGACGACGGGCAGCCCGGACACGCCGATGGCCGGAATCGACAGCACGGCTGACTGCGGGAGTGCCGCTGCGGCCGGCCCGGTCGCCGCCGCGGGCGCGCAGGGCGCCGTCATCAGGAGGGCGAGGGCGGCGCTGGTGAGCACCGCCGACACGGCATGGGAGGCGAGGAACGCGCGCTGGGACATAGCGGTATCCCTGGTCGGCCGGGCCGCGCGGGGTCGGACAGGCCCGGTTGGCCCTTCCAGGGTCGCACTACGGGCCGGGTCCGGCAGGGTGGCGGCCGACATCAGACCGCACTCCTCGCGGCTCACCACGGCCGACCGAGCTGGGCACTGCTCGGTCGATGCCCTCCCGCTCCGCCCGTGTGTGAGGGCCGCCGGTCAAGGCGGGCGGAGCGGCCGAGGTCCCCAACACCACTTCGCGCATACCGGCCTGCCGGATGGCCCGGCTGCGGCACCGTCGTTTTCAGGCGGCTCCGGGCCACGGGCCGCCTGAGCGTGTGGTAATGCGGGGAGGGGCGTTCTAAGCAGTCGCGAGACCTGGATGACGGAGGAGTTCGGCACATCCCACACGGGCGCGGTCGAGGCAGTGCTTGCTGACGGCACCGTTTTCCTGGGAGATCCTCCGGGTCTGGTAGTGCTCTGCCGCCGTCCCATCACGGAACTCCAGCTGATAGGTGTTGTCATCCCTCAGCCGCACCTGGACGTACCAGTCGCCGTCCGCCTCATCGTCGACTCGCTCGACGATCACGAAGGCGTGTCCCCGACCGAGGTTCGCCACCATCCGGCTCAAGGCTGGCGGCTTCGGGTTCCTCACCAGCCGACCGTGTTCATCTCTCGCTTGCAGCATGGCCCGATCGTCGCCCCCGGTCTGACACCACACGAACCGATGCGTCAATGAACTCATGAGGACAAGGCGGCCCTCCTCGCATGCGCCGAGCACCCGACGACCACCCAATCGCGACGGTCCCTCGAGCACCAAGCCCCAGAGGATTACGACGAAAGCCACTTACGCGTCGGGGTGTTCCGGCAGGGCGAGCCAGTCCGACCAGGAGATCTCGCCGTCCGCGCCGGCCCTCTCCGGTGGGCCGATGTAGACACAGCCGAGCAGTGCTGTCTCCGCGGCGTCGAACAGCGCGTAGTTGAAAGACTGGTGTGCGGCGATCTCGTTCTCGTGCCGCAACAGGTCGGCCTCGTAGGTCATGGTGGCCGCGGGCATCGGGGTGCCAGCTCATAGCGCCCGACGTAGCAGCGCGCGACCGACGCGGGCAAGGCCTGGCGCCAGACTGTTTGCCTGGGTCATACCCCCAGATCCTTCGTCACGGGCAGGCACTCGGTGAGCAGGTCGACGACGTCGCGCCAGGCTCGCTGTGCGTGCTGTGGGTGGTAGCCGACGCCGGGGACCGTGGGGTGGCCGACC
The DNA here is from genome assembly GCF_045822005.1 of Streptomyces stoeckheimensis. NCBI lineage: Bacteria > Bacillati > Actinomycetota > Actinomycetes > Kitasatosporales > Streptomycetaceae > Streptomyces > Streptomyces stoeckheimensis. The sequence goes on from NZ_CP169550.1 coordinate 8,980,281, forward strand.
GGTGGGTGGTGGAAGGCGTGCAAGGCTCCGCCGTAGACGGTGAGGCGCCAGTCGACGCCTGCGGCCTGCATCTCGGCGGTGAACGCGTTCCGTTGCGCGGGCGGCATGATCGGGTCTTCGGACCCGACCCCGGCCCACACCGGGCAGCGAACGTGCGCTGCCTCGCCCGGCCGGCCCGTGGTGGTTGCGTTGACGGTTCCGATCGCGCGCAGGTTGACGCCATCGCGCCCGAGTTCCAGTGCGATGGCACCCCCGGTGCCGTAGCCGATGGCGGCGATCCGATCGGGGTCGGTCCGCGCTTCGGTGCGCAGCACGTCGAGCGCCGCATGGCCGATGCCCCGCATCCGGTCGGGATCGGCGAGCAGCGGCAGGCAACGGGCCAGCATCTCCTCGGGGTCGCTCAAATAGCGCCCGCCGTGAAGGTCGAAGGCCAGCGCTACGTATCCCAGCTCGGCGAGAGCGTCGGCCCGGCGGCGCTCGACGTCGCTGAGCCCCATGCCCTCCGGCCCGAGCAGTACCGCGGGCCGGCGGTCTACACCGGCCGGGAGCGCGAGGTGCCCGATCATCGTCAAACCGTCCGCCGGGTACTCGACCGTACGCGTCGTAATCGTCGTCATGAGACGGGACCGTAGTGATCGTCGAGCCCGGTCCGGCCGCTGTTCTGCCGCTGGCAGAACAGCGCGGGTATCCCTCCAATCGGTCCTTTGCGCGAGCAAGATCGACAGCGGGTGCTGGGCACGGCGTCGGAAACCGCTTTGGGCGCAGCTGGCAGAAATGTCGCCTGACCTGCGGTTTTTTGTCAACTGGATCAGTCAACACCACCAGGGCGACATCACCCGCGGCTGCGAGACGGCGGCCGACACCATCGTGCCGGTCTCCGACGCCGACCTGGACGCGCTGCCGCTGCCGCTGCCGACGGCAGCGCGTTTGATCGTGGCGTTCGTGCCGGCCGCCTCGATGGACCTGATCCAGATCGGCGCTTCCTACTACCTGGCCGCCGAAGGCGTCGCCTCGGAACCCTACGAGCTCCTGCGCCAGGCCCTGGAGCGCAGCGGTGGTCGGCGCACCCGCCCGGGCCGCCGGGTGACGCTCGGTCGCGGCCTGCGGACTACGGAGCGTCCAACTGGGCCTTGCTGTGCGCGTAGAGAACGCGCTCGCACACGAGGCCCAGGCACGGTGCCGACTTGTCGTCGTCGATGGCGTCGGCGTTCACCGCCGGACCGTAGTGCTCGGAGACCGACCACAGGCGCTGCGCGCCGCGTTCGTAGTAGAGGTCCTCGGCGCCCGTGGCGGTCTTGATGGCGCTGCCGTTGGAGACCAGCACGCCGTTGCTCCACTTGTACCGCCACAGGTTGCCGGGGTCGTTGTGGCCGGCGCTCTGGTTGACGTACAGGGCATCGCCGATCGCCAGGGCGCCCTGGGCTCCGCCATTGGCCATCGGCAGGTAGTTGGCCCAGCCCTGGGCCGGTACCTCACCGGAGCGCTTCTCCAGGTCCTTGACCGGGAAGGAGGCGATGCGGCCCGGGGAAGGGTACCCGCTCTCCGGACGGCAGTACTCGCCCATGATCAGCCGGTCCGGGTCTTGTTGCGGTCCAGCGACACGTAGGACGCCTTCGGAGCGCCGGTGCTGACGCACTTGAACGATCCCACGGGATTGGCCTGGTCGGCCTTGAACTTCCATGCCGCCACCTGCGGCATCACATAGCGGTAGCCGAAGCTGTACCAGACGTTGTTCTGGCGTCCGATCTTCGTCTTGTCCTGGACGTTCGACGTGGTCTTCACCCCGTCGGTGTCCGCGCCCATCACGTCACCGGCCTTGCCGTCCCCGTTGGGATCCAGGTCCATGATGCTCTCCATGTCGAAGACCCGGATGCCGTTGCGGGTGTCGGCGACGTAGAGGTAGTGGCCGTACCAGACCATGCCGCCGGCGTGCAGGCCGTTCTGCATGTCCACGTTCGGGTCCGGCTTGGTCGAGCCTTCGGCGGAGTGCACCCCGTCGAAGGAGATGTGGTGGGAGTTGTTCTCGTACGCCCAGCCCAGCAGCACGTGGCGGTACTTCACCGTGCCGTCGGCCCGGCGCTGCACGAAGGAGACGCGCACGCCCTTCTGGTTGCAGGCGTCGTTGGCCTCCAACTCGTCAGGGTTGCAGTCGCCGACGTCGTTCCCGTTGCTGTCGCGGCCCGGGTCCCAGTTGTCGTAGGACGCGTAGAGCTGGATGTTCGTGTCGTTGGCGACGCCGTACTTCTCGTCGGCCGCGGCGTCGGAGACGCCGGTCATGGCCTGCGGGATCCACTCGCGCGAGGTCGAGTCGTCGTTCTCCAGACACGCCTTGAGGGCCGGATCGGGTGCGGTCCCGAACGGATCCCGGCTGCACGACGTCGTGTTCACGGTGCGGTTGGCATCGGCGAGAAGCTTCGAGACCCCCGACTTGGGGAGTACCGCGTCAAGGCGTGCGACGCGGTCGGCTGTTGTCCCGTTCATCGCGCCGGCCTGCAAGGTGAAGTCCGAAGGGTCGGCCTTGCCGCCCGGGTTGGTCCATGCCAGGGTCCCCACGGGTGTGGAGTCGGCCGCTGTCTGCGGATCCTGGCGCCACGATTCGGGCAGCGGCGCAGGGGTTTCCTCGGCGTGGACGGGGGCCGACAGCCCGGTCAGGGCCAGCGTGACTGCGGTGGCGGCCGTCAGCCACGCCCGGCGTATTCGGTTGGGGAACGTGCGCCGGGACATGGGTGAGGACATGCGTGTTACCTCCGTTGGTGCTGTTGCGGCAGCTGAGTCCGACGAAGGCTGTCAGGGCACTTGAAGGGAAAGCAAGGGTGATCGGTGGGCCAACCACATACACCCACGCGAGATGGGGGTCGTTGTCACGGAACCTCCGGTTCCGGGATGAGGCTCTAGGTCACGCGGGGCCCAAACGCGCGCCGTTGGCCGTCCGCGGAGCAGCCGCAGCCGTTGCGGCCGAAGGCCCCGATGCAGGATCCCGAGACGAGGCCACCGACGTAGACGCGCCAAAACCCTTCCGTGAACCGCTACTCCAACGCGCTGAAGCCCGGCGGAGTAGCGGTTCACGGAAGGTCAGGCGGGTCGTGTCGCGTAGCAGAAGAAGTGCTCCTCGGGCCCCGCGAGGGGATCTGCGGGTACGAAGGACGACGTGTGGTGGTGCAGCACTTCGAGGCCGGCCGCCGTCAGCTGCAGCAGGTGTTGCTCCGCGGACAGGCTGCTGACGGTCACCGGATGGCCCATCCACTCGATGTCCAGCTCCCGGATGTCTCCCGGAACCGTGGCCAACACGAGGTGCCCGCCCGGCACGATCCAGGACGCCATCCGGGCGAGGGCCGCAGCGATGTCCGACTGGTCCATGACCAGGAGCGGGAAGAAGGAGCACACGGCGTCGAAACCGACGGCCTGCGGGACGTACGTGCGTACGTCGGCCTGCTCGAAACGCGCCCCTGGAACCCGGGCACGGGCCGTCTCGACCATGGCCGCCGAAACGTCGATCCCGGTCACGGCGTGCCCGGCACGGGCGAGGGCCTCCGCCGTGGGCCTGCCGGTGCCGCTGCCTACGTCCAGTACCCGGGCTCTGGCGGGCAGCCGCCCCAGGAGCCAGTCCAGGGCCTCCAGCTGCTCGGGCACGGAACCGAACAGGTCGTCGTATCGCTCACCCAGCGCGTCGAACACCTCGGCCGCGCTCTTGCGTCGGGTCATGTCTCCTCCTCGTCAAGGCTGTTGCCACGCTACCGGCGGACTCCACCCGGCACCCCTGCTCTTTCCCTATTGCGGTCGCCCGCCGTTCGGCGTGGTCGGGCAGGTCAGCACACCGTCGATCACGTAACATCCCTGCTGCTTGAACCAGTTGAGGATCTCCAGGCTGGCGTCCGGGGTGAAAGGACGCTGGTTGTCGTTGACGCCGCAGTCTCCGGTGCACACCACGGGGTTGCCGCTCTGCCGTGCGTACCCGGACGAGTCGGCGTGGGTCCGCATCTTGTTCACCCAGTCGGCCTTGACGTCCAACTGCGCCCCGAATTCCCCCGTGCCGCACTCGTCCCAAGAGACACTCCCAGGACGCTGACCTGCCGTCCACCCTAGGAACGGGGCCCATGGCGCGAAGCGCGGGCCCAGGATCGTCCGATCGGGGCCCGGCCCGGCACGGGTGCCGGCTTTGAGGACCACTGCCCGATTTTGAGGTGGTGTCAGCGGGTGTGGTGCTGGATTCCCCGCTGGCCGGGAAGGCTGCTCGGCCGCGGCGTGGCCGTACGTCGATGCGTGGCCCGGTGGCGTCGGGCGGGGAAGGGGTTGCGCCGGGCGGGTGCGCTGGGGGCCAGGGCCAGCAGGCCGATGAGAGCGGCGACCGCGACGAGGATGAGGGCGGTGATGAGGGTCAAGTTCCTGCCTTTCGTCGGGTTCGGACTGCCTGTCGTTACTTCTTGTTACCGAAATGTCCGCCTGTAAACACGTACGGTGACACCTGGTGCGATGGAGGTAGGACGCCGTGTGGGACCTGCTGGGGCTGGATGACCGGCCCGGGCCGCTTGCCATCGCGGGCTACAGCGGGTTCACCTGCCCGGGAAGCCCGGCCGCGAAGCGTAGGTACAGGGCCGTGTCCTCGCCGCGTACTTGAGCCTGGGCTCGGCTGAGGATGTGCGCCACGGTCTTGCCTCCGCGGCGTTGGAAGCCGTTGACAGACTGGTCACCCAGGGCGAGATCCGATGACAGACGTACGCGCCGACCGTGTCTGGCTCTTCGGCTTCCTGCAGGACTCCGGCACCCGGCCGAAGTTCTGGGAGCGGGTCGCCGACGACGTGCCCTGGACGGTCCAGGGCACCCATCCCCTGGCGGGCCGCTACCACGGCTAGCAGGAATTCCTCGACGCGACGTTCCGGCGCCTGGCGGGAGTCCTGAAGGACGGGGCCAGGCTGGAGGTCGAGCACGTACACGTCGACGGCGACATCACGGTCGCCGAGCTGTACTCGACGTCGACCACGAACGAGGGCGCTCCGTTCGCCAACCGCTACTGCCGGGTGTGTCGCTTCGACGGCGACACCATCGTGGAGGTGCGGGCCTACTTGGATTCGGCCATGGTGGCCTACACCGTCCTGCGCAACGAAGCAGGGCAGGCGCAGTAGGCGCAGCCGGCTTCGGCGCTCGCCTGCCCGTGCCGGCGAGAGCCGAAGCGGGGCGACAGGGATGGAAAGGGGGCCGGGACCGAGGGGACCGCAGGGCGTCAGGCGTTCGGATCGAAGGGGATCCCGGCCGGTTTGGCCTCGGCCAGGTGGGAGGCGAAGGAGTCGTCGCGCAGGCCGAAGTGCGCGCTGCCGAAGTCGGCCTGGCTGAGCTTGTCCCGGAGGTGCGCGGGATAGCCGTCCCAGCCGACCAGCGTGGGGAACTGCCAGGCCGAGCGGTGGTTTTCCGGGGGCTCGTCGTTCGTGTTCGCCGCCCGGAAGCAGTGGGTGCTGATGCCGTCCTTGTGGTAGACGATCTTCGGGTGGTTGCCGTCCCAGCGGATCTGGTCACGTGCGTGGACGACGAAGTCGCCGTGCGCCGACGTCGACACGTACTTTGCCTCGCCGGCCTGGCTCCAGACCACGACGTGCTCCCAGTCGTGGCGGTGGCCGCCGAGGCTGATGCCGGGGAGGGCCTGGTCCTTCTCGAAGTAGAGCGCGTACACGACCGCGCACCAGCCGTTGTTGCACTTGGCGCGGGAGTAGCCATTGGTGTTGGCGAGGTCCGAGGCGTCCCGACAGTTTCCGTCGAGCGCGCCGGTTGGCTTCAGTCCGCCGTTCAGCTCGCCGGTCGAGCCGATGGCGGGCGTCGGGTAGCAGCCGTCCGTGTCGTAGTCGTAGGCCGGCTGGAACGATGATTCCAGGGCGGAGGCGTTGCCGGGCAGGCCCGGGGGCGGGGCCGCGAAGGCGGCCTGGGGGACGGCGACGACCAGGGCGAGAGCGGCTCCGACGACGGCAGCCGATTGCCGGATGCGATGACTCGTCCGCATGCGAGGTCTCCTGGGGGCGTGGGGGAAGCGAGGACCGGCGGGACCTGCCGGTGTGCGCCCGCAGCATCATTGGCCAGTTGGGGCGGGGCGGCAAGGGGGCGGCGGTGCCGGTTCAGTTGGCTACGCGTGTCATCAACTCACTTGTCATGAAAGCAAGTTGACTCTCGACGTGGTCCGGTGGCGCATACGGGTGCGGAGCCGGTGGCGCCGGCGTGGTCGCCGGCCGCCTCCCGCGCCGGAACCCGGGTCGGTGTCGACTGCCTGACGTTCCAGCGCGTACGGGGCCGGGCTCTTCGCTGTGCTCAGTCATCGAGCCGTCGCCGGCTGACGCCGGGCAAGGCTCGACGGCCCATGGATGCGAGGGCGGTCGCGATGCGCCCGGGAGGGACCGATGGGAGGACGCGGGCAGGGCACACGCCGGGGTCTTCTGTAGGGGTCGGTGCAGCACTGACGAATGGCCCCCACCCCCTGGCGTCCGCCGCACCACCGTGCGGAACCCACGGACCGTGTCGTGTTGGAGGACGCATCACCCGTACGCTCGCCGCCGCCGGTCTGACCCTCGCAGGTGTGGCTGGGCCGGCGCGGAGCATCGCCTGGACTGGGAGGCGATGGGCGAGCAGGACCTGGACGACGGTGGGGAGGACCAGGCGGAGGCTTGCCTGAAGGGCGGGACGGGCACACGGGCGAGGTGGAGGCGAGGGCTGTCCCGCTGCCGGAGACGGTCACCACGCGGTTGGAGCGTCTGGAGGAGGAGATCGACAAGCTGACCGAGTCCTCCCCGGTCACGGCGGTACGGGCGGCCCGTCGGCTGGAGATGGTCGTGGAGCGGGTCGGCTACTGGGCTGCCCGCGGCACCGCCGCCGACCTGGACACCGCGCAGGCAGCCGTCCACCTCGGGCTCGACGAGGATGCGGCTCGCAAGCTGATGGCCCGCTTCGGGGGTTGGAGCCCGTACCGCTGACCCGGCCATTACCGGGGCGGGTGCGGCGAGTACCGGAGCTCCCCGGTGTGCTGGTGGGATGCGGGGCTCGTTGGTGTCCAGTTTCGTGGCCGGCCGCGGTGGTTGCCGCCAACCGGCGGCATGGGGCATTCCCTTCGAGCGAATGATGTGTCTGCGGCTGGGCCGGAGGTGCTGCGCAGGCCGAAGGGAAGAGTGCGGACCCTGTAGGGCCGTACGGCAGGTCTTGGAGGACGTGCCGTGGGTGCTGTGTACACGTATGAAGGAGACATCGCATGATGCGTGTTCTGAAGGGCCTCGCGCTCGCCCTTGCTGCCGGTGCGGTGGTCGTCGGTGGGGCTTCTGTGGCCTCGGCCGACGCTCACGCGGACGCCGTTGCCGTTGGCTCCCCGGGCGTCCTGTCGGGCAACGTCATCCAGGTCCCGATCCACATCCCGATCAACGTGTGCGGCAACTCGATCGGGGTCGTCTCCCTTCTCAACCCGGCCGTCGGGAACACCTGCGTCAACAGCTGATCCCGCTGACAGCAAGCTCCGCGCGAGCGGAAGCTGCTGCTTGCCCGTGCCCGGCGTGGCTCGTGCCGTCCGGCACCAGCCACGCCGGGCCTACGAGGTAGCGGGTTCTGTGGCGCCGTCGTACGCGGGCCGGGTACCTCGCCGACCTGCAGCAGGGCGACGCCATCACCGCCAGGGCCCCCGGGGTCAGCACTCGCTGGTACAGGTACGTGGGGTGGCCCATGAAGCGGGGGCGGGGCGTTGGGGGATTACGCCGGGGCGGGGCAGTTGGTGTTCAGGAGTCTTCGGGGTCGTCGGGGCTGCCGGGCTTGCCGACAGGCACGTCCAGGAGTCGCCACGCGGTGAGCGCGATCCTGGCCCGTGTCAGCCCCGTGGGTTCGGTGAGTTCGATGCCCAGGGTCTTCGCGATCTGTTCGAGGCGGCGGGAGATGCTGCTGTGGTGCAGGTGGAGCACCTCGGCGGCCCGGCGCAGCGACCCGGTGGTGCAGTAGGTGTCCAGCGTCTCCAGATCCTCCGAGTTGCCGGCGATGCGGGCGATGGCGGCCACATCGGCGTTCTCCCGCGCGGTCTCCGCGGGCACCTCGGCCAGGAGCGCCAGCGCGCCCAGGTCGGCGTGGCGGATGACGGGTTCGCGCGGGGTCGTGAAGCGGAGGGCGGTGCGCGCCTGCCGCCAGGACCGGTCGGGGCTGTCGGCGGCGCCGAGGCCCGCGCGCACGTCTGCCGGGAACCGGTCCGGGTCCACGAAGGTGGCCAGGATGACGCCGACGTCGGCGAGCGGCGCCGCCTTCACGGCATGGGCCGGGCAGATCAGGGCGCCGATCCGTTCGAGCGGCAGCTGCGAACGCACCGCGACGACGTGGAGGGGCAGGCCGGCAGCAAAACCCAGGAGTCGAAGGGCTCGGGCTCGGGCCGCGTCGTCGCCGTCCGAGCTGATCGCCAGTTCGACGAGGGCGGGGTCGGCCATGGTGGTGCGGGCCGGGCCGTACCGCTCGGCGACGGCCGCCGCGGCGATGGCGAGCCTGTCGAGGAGCACTTCGTCGAGCGGGTTGGGTCGACCGGAGCGTTCCAGCCACACCCTGCCGATGTCCTCCTCGTCGAGCGTGATCGGCGCCGTGGTGGACGCGGGCGCCAGCGGGGCGGACGCGGGCCTGCCGTCGGGCGAGATGCGGGTCGCTCGCCCGGCGCCGTGGAGCCGTATGCCGGCCACGCACTCGGCCAGTCCCGCCGAGGCCCGGGCGAGCGCCGGGAGATCCACCCGTCGGCGCATCAGGGTGTCGTAGAACGCGACGATGCGCATCGCCCCGTCGACATACGGGTCCAGTCCCGACAGCCGAACCGCCAGTGCTTCCATGGCAGAAGGATAGAAGGACGGGGGTGCGCCGACCGGTGCGTGATCGGGGCGGGATGCGCGACGGATGGCGGATGCCCCGCCGGGTGACGACCGTGAGGATGGTCGCCATGGACCCCGAACTCGAAGCATTCATCCCGTTTCTTCCGCAACTCGACATGACCGAACCGGTCACCGCGCGCAAGGACTTCGCCGAGCGTGCGGCTGCAGCGCCGGCACCGGACACCTCGGACATGGAGGTCGAGGACCGCACGGTGTCCGGCGATCCGGACGTGGCGGTCCGGGTGTACCGCCCGCACCGGGCACAGGGCGCCGTCGTCTGGCTGCACGGCGGCGGGGGAGTCTTCGGTGACCTGGACACCGAGCATCCGTGGGCCGCTCGGGTCGCGTCCCTTTCCGGGGCCGTGGTGGTCTCGGTGGGCTATCGCCTGGCGCCCGAGAACCCGTTCCCGGCCGCCTTCGACGACGCCTACGCCGCGCTGGCCTGGACGGCCGAGCACGCCGGCGAACTCGGCATCGACCCGGCGCGGATCGCGGTCGGCGGTCACAGCGCGGGCGCGAACCTCGCGGCCGCGGTGACGTTGCGGGCGCGTGACGAGCTGGGACCGGCGATCCGCTTCCAACTGCTCAACCAGCCGGGGCTCGACGACCGGCAGGAGACGTGGTCGGCGCGGACCTTCACCGACACGCCCTGGTTCGACCGCGACAAGATCTCCGCAACGTGGCGGCACTACCTGGGCTCCCGGCCCGCCACACCGTACGCCGCCCCCGCCCGGGCCGCCGATCTGTCCGGGCTGCCACCGGCCTACATCGCCACCGCGGAGTTCTGTCCGAACCGCGACGAGGGCATCGCCTACGCGCTGCGCCTGATGCAGGCGGGCGTGTCGGTCGAGCTCCACCAGTGGCCCGGCACCTTCCACGGATCGCAGGCGCTTCTGTCCGCCGAGGTGTCGCAGCGGCAGAACGCCGAACTCGGTGCTGCTCTGCGCCGCGCCCTCGCCCCTTGAGCCGTGCGCACGTCGAAAGGCACGGGGAGCTTCCCCGCCGCCTGCACTCATTGATCGCGAAAGGACGACTGTGTTGAAGATCCGACTGATGATGTGCGGAAGCATGGCCGCGCTGAGCGTCTGCGCGGGCACGGTGGCGGCAGCTCCCGCGCCCGGCGAGACGAATACCGTGACGGCCGGCAGCGCGAACCCGTCGTCCCCCTTCAGCCCCGCCCAGCTGAAGTCCGCCCTGAACGGTGTCCACCGCGCGGGTGTACCGGGGGTGTACGCCGAGGTGCGCGACGGCGGCCGGACATGGCGGGGCGCTTCCGGGATCGCAGATGTCACCACCGGCCGTCCCGTCACGCCCGACATGCGGCAGCGCGTCGGCAGCATCACCAAGACCTTCACCGCCGCCGCGGTCATGCAGCAGGTCGAGCAGGGCCGGATCCGTCTCGATGCGCCGATCGGCGACTACCTGCCGCAGCTGGTGCCGGGAGATCGGGGCCGGAACGTCACGGTGCGGATGCTGCTCAACAACACCAGCGGCATCCCCGATTACATCAGATACGCCTTTCCGTCCCTCCAGACCGGCTCGCCCCGGAGCCTCGACGACAACCGGTTCAGGCAGTTCCGCCCGGCCGAGCTGATCGAGTTGGGCCTGAACGCGCCCCCCACCGGCGAGCCCGGAGGCCCCACCGGCGTGTACTCCAACACCAATTACCTCCTCCTCGGCCAGCTCCTGGAGCACGTGACCGGTACCCCGGCCGAGGAGTACATCACCCGGAACGTCATCCAGCAGGCCGGCCTGCGGCACACAGGGTTCCCGACCGGGCCGCGGATCCAGGGGCCGCACTCACGGATGTACGAGGCCCTGTGGGGGCTGCTCGACCCGCCCCGCGACTACAGCGTCTACAACATGTCCTGGACGGGGACGGGGGCCGCTCTGGTATCGACCACGGATGATCTCAACCGTTTCTACCGCAAGCTGCTCGACGGCGAGATCGTGAACCGGTCATCGCTGGAGCAGATGCAGCGCACGGTCCCGGTCATCGCCCTGGACGGATCGACGATCCAGTACGGCCTCGGTCTGCACAAGGTCGACATCCCGGACTGCGGTACCTTCTGGGGCCACGACGGTACGGTCTGGGGGGCCGGAACGATCTCCCTGACCCGAGCGGACGGCGAGCGTCAGATGTCGGTCGCCGTCAACCTCCAGAGGTGGAACGCGCCGGATTCCTCGGGGAAGCCGCAGCACCACCCCATCGATGACGCGCTGAAGACGCTGTACCGGCAGGCGATGTGCGGCGATGGTCAGGCCGCGCGGCAGTAACCGTCCGGGGCGAGCTCGAGGCGGCCGGGGCTGGGTGACGCAGATACCGAGGGCACGCCGCGCCGCAGGGTAGAGCGACCCGGTGTGGCCGACAACTTCGGCCACGCGGGGCGCGCTTGCCCGCTTCGGCGGTGGGGGGCATGCGGTTACCGCGGGCCCCCGCCCCGGCCCGCTGACCCCGTGCCGCCCGGTGCCCGCCGATGTCGGTGAGCGCAGCGCTTCTTCTGGTTAGTACCTGTGTCAGAACCGATGACCCGTGACGTCCCCTGACGAGTGGGCCGTGGCGCGCTCTTGCATGCTGGAAACGGGAGTTCACCCTGTTCCGGGAAGGGGGCGTTCGTGAGGATCGGGTCCGTGAATCGCCCTGCACGTGTTGCTGTCATCGGTGTCGGCATCCTCGGAGCCAGCGTGGGCTGGAACCTGTCCAGGCAAGGTGCCAAGGTGGTCTTCATCGACGCAGGCCAGCCTGGCGAAGGCGTCACCAACTGGTCTTTCTCGTGGGTCAACGCCATCAGCAAGACCGCACGCAAGTCCTACTTCGACCTGAACGTCGCGGGCATGGCGGCATACCGCGAGCTTGCCGGGACCATCGGGCCAGATTCGTGGTGGTATCCCAGCGGCCACCTGCGCTGGGCAGACGAGCCCGCGGCGGAAGCGAAGCTTCTGAAAACAGCCGAACTGCTGGCCGGCTGGGACTACCGGGTCGAAGTGTCCACGGGGGCCGAGGTGCGCCGCAGCCTCGAACCTGCTCTCACAATGCCCGACGAGGTTCCAGTCGTGTTCTACCCCGACGAAGCCTGGGTGCACGGACGTCATCTCGTCGGCCGCCTGGTCGGCCACGCCGTTGCATCCGGCGCCGAGCTCCGGACTGGCACCGCGGTCTGTGACATCGGCACCGGTGCCGATGGAAGCATCCGGACAGTTGCTCTTTCCGACGGAAGTCGTCTCGACGTCGACATGATCGTGAACGCGGCAGGCCCCAGAGCCTCCCACGTCGCCGAGTTCGTCGCGCGGCACTTGCCGGTGCGCCAGGAACCGGGCGTCATCACCCGGATCGGCTGTACCCAGGTCCCGGTTCACCGAGCCGTGCACGCGCCTCACATCGAAATCCGTCCTGACGGAGACGCTTCGGTGGTCCTCCACAGCCGCGAGATCGACGCGCTTATCGACTTCGGCGAGGATCCGGCGCAACTCGCATGGCTGCCCACCGCTCCATCCCCGCCGGCGGGTTCCCCTCGGTGGGGGCAGTGCCCTCCGTGCCGGGCTACTACGAGGCCGTCTCCCACAGCGGCACCACGCTCGGGCCGGCAATTGGCCGACTGCTTGCTTCGGAGATCCTCAGCGGGATGAGAGAGGAGATGCTTGCGGACTTCCGCCCGGAGCGGTTCCCCCGGTGACAGCCCCAAGCGTCCTTGTGGCGGATAGCAAGCTCACGCAGTGCGATGGCGGCAGCCCCGTCACTGGCTGCACAGACTGAGCATTGAGTGGGGCCTCGGGGGTGCGGACCCACGCGGAAGGGACGTCGCCCGGGGAAGAAAGGCTCCAGATCAGGTCGCGACTCTCGCAAGTACCCGTACCTGTGGCGTTCATGGCATGTGTGATGTACCGAGGTTTCGCCTGGGTTAGCAGCCGTGGTCGTACCGAGAGGTTCGTTTGGTGGTCGAACGAGGGCTCCCGGTCGGGTGGTCTTCCGGTGGCGCGGGCATGAAGACATGGCCTCCTGCGCAGCTTCGCCGGCACCGACTCCGGCGGGTGGTCGGCTTCCGGCTCCGGCCCGGACAGGGCCTCGGTCAGGTCCAAGTGGGCGGATGGCCCGTCGCTCCAGTAGCGCCGCCGGGTCACCGTCGCCACGGTCCTCGCCGTGGAGTCGGAGATCCTTGTCCTCGACGAGCCATCCTCCAACCTGGACCCGGCCTCGTGCCGCGAGCTCGTCAACATCCTGCGCTCCCTGGTGTCACCATCCTGATGGTCACCTACGGCCAGCCGTACGCCCTGGGGCTCTGCCCGCGCCCGGTCATCCTCAGTGAGGGCGTCATCGCCGCCGACGGGCCGACGGGCGGGATCGTCGCCGACGAGGAGCTCATGGCCCGGCATCGTCTGGAGCTGCCGTTCGGCTTCGTGCCGAGCTCCGCGGCCTGACTTTGGTCCGACCGGCTGGATGTGCCGGTGGGTCGTGCCGGGGTGCTCCGTGCGGCGGGGGAGTCGAGGCTATGAAGGGAATCGAACTGAATCGGATGAAAGTTCGCCATCCGGTCATTCCAGAACATCAACCTCAGGAGTCGCATGATGCGCCCCATTCGAGCGGCCTGCCTCGGCACGGCCACGCTGGTCACCCTCCTCGCCTGCACCCCCGTCGCAGCCGCCGCGACGGACACCGGTTCTGCCCAGGCCAGGGACAAGGGCCGGATCATCACGGTCCTGGCCGAGGTGCAGCAGCTGACCCGCTTCCCCGTCACCCCCGGCAGCGTCTCGCAGGGCGATGTGGTCGTCGTCCGCTCGGACCTCTTCGACGAGGCGCACAACAAGGTCGGCGAGACCCACGGCACCTGCACCACCACCCGGGGCGGCGCCGATGAAGCGGAGCAGTGCATCGTGACCTACACCCTCCCGGGCGGCCAGCTCACCGTGCAGGGGATGTACTTCAACTACCTCGACCAGGGTCCCTTCGACAACGCGATCACCGGCGGCACCGGGAAGTACGAGAAGGCTCGCGGCTCGGTCCACTCCGACACGATCGCCACGGACCCCAAGGTCGTGAGGCGCTTCACGATCCACCTCGTCTGACGGACACCGACGTCCACCTGACCCCGGAATCCCGCCTTCTCCCCTCGCGTTGCACGATGGGAGGCGGTCGTACGCTAGGAAATGTGGGTCAAGAGGACGTCCAGGGCGGCTCACCTTTCAGATCGTCAACGCACGGACGACATGAGTGGGTTCGTGGTGCTTCCATGCAGGTGGGTAGTGGAGAGGACGCTGAGCTGGCTGATGCGCGCGGCGCCTCCTCCGTCGGCGCAGTGGGACCCCCTGCTTGCCTGACCGCGCGCAGGACCCGCCGACGGTGACCGCCGGGCTGGGCAGACGTTGTTCCGGGTATGGACGACTACTTGCTGGACGTACTCCTCAACGGAGTCACCGAGCCGCGTCTGAAGCTGACCGGCGGGGACTCACCGAGCAGCCCCGCGATGGTCCTCCCCGGGCTGCTCGCTGACGCCGAGCAGCCCGAGGAGATCCGTCAGGCCGCCGTGGAACTCCGCTTCCACATCGGGTCCCGGCTGGCCGTCCCTCTGTAGGAATGGTCCTCTTCGTGGTGGTCAAGAGGACGGTCTCGTAGGCGACGGCGACTCCCGGCAGCCCCGACAAGCAAGCCGCTCCCATGCAGCACAGCCTGTGCTGGCGTCGCGTGCTTCCCCCACGAGGCTTGGACTCTGTTCTCCCCGTACGGAGTCGCCATCGCGGCGCCCCTGGCCTCGTCCTGGTCCGGCCGGACGTGGTGGCCGAAGTCAGCGCTGATCGGGCTGTAGACCGGGGCGGGGTCTTCCGGCATCCGCTGAGGTTCGGCCGGCTGCGCCTGGATATCGAGGTGGAGGACGTGTCCCGGTTCGAGGTGGGGCAGGCCGCGGCTGTGGGGGCGAGGCGCGGGCCCATGCATCTGGGGGTGGATCACCACGCAGGTGCCGCCCACCCCTTGCCTTCGGCCCAGGGTCGGCCTTCGTGCGGTCAGCGTCGGCGGAGGCAGCCTATGAGGCTGGCGGCGCTGATGGCGACGGCGAGGGGGTCGGCGAAGTGCTCCCTGTAGAAGGCGAGACCCACGGCTGCGGTGACCGTGATGGTCAGGGCGGCGCGGGCCGAGCGTCGCAGGCAGGCGCGCATGGGGATTGAGGCCCGGTCCGGTGTTGCTTCCGGCGTGGAAGGGGCGGGGGTCGCAGCAGTCGGCATGGCGGGCGGTTCCTTTCGTGGGCGGCACGCTGTCCTTACCGGGTTGGCTCCTGTCGCGCGTCATTGCGTGATGTGGGGATGACGAACGCCCGCCACGGGATCGGCACATGGGTTAGCCCCGTGAGTCCGGCACCTGCCCGCCACGGGATCGGCAGTCAATGGCTGCGACCAGCATGTTTACCGGCACGGGGTCCCGCGCGGCCCCCGCAATGCGGTGTGTGGGGGCTGCGCTGACCCCGGTTGCTATCGCGCTGATCACGCCCGGTTGCCTATCGCCCTGATCTCCAGTGGGACGGCTGCTCCGTGCGGCCGCGCACAGCCCACGCAGGGACGAACTCCTTCCTCGCGTACGCGTTGGCGGCTTGGGCGGTGTGCCCCCAACTCGCCCTGAAATTTGAGCTATTAGCAATAGACAGGGTTCTTCGGAATCCTTCCGGCATGGCTCGGCGGCCGGGCCGAGCGATGGGCGATGGGAGTGCGCTTCATGGTGCGTTCGGCGGGTGAGTTGTAAGACGAGTACGCGGCCGGTGCAGCCTTGGAGGTCAACCGCCCGGACGGGCGCCGGCCAGAGGCTCCTCCCCTGCCACGGGCCGGCCCCCCGATCGGCGGCCTAGCGCCTGTCCTGTCGATATGCCTGGCTGTGTAAAACCGGGTGCGGCCGGTCGCCGCGATGCTGTGAGATGCGGGACATGACGATCGTTCTGAACGAGCCCGGCGTCGATGGGCTGACCGAGGTCGTGGACGCCCTCCGCATATGGCAAGACGACCGCATGCCGCTGCAACTCCATCCGGGAGACCTCGGCTGGGCCTGGGCGCTGGGCGCGGAGAGGCTGGCCGCGGCCGTCCGTACCTGGAGCGTGGCGGGACGGATCGTTGCCGTCGGATACCTGGACGACCCTGATGTGCTGCGCCTGGCGACCGCGCCGGATCTGCGACAGGACGGCGCTCTGGCGCGCCGACTGCTGGCGGACCTCGACGATCCGGAGCGCGGGGTCCTGCCGCCCGGTAAGGTCGGCCTCGAAATCCCCAACGGCGCCCTGCTCCGCGAGGTCCTCTTGGAGGCGGGCTGGGTTCTGGACGAGCCGTGGACGCCGCTGCGCCGCGACCTCGCCGAGCCGGTGAAGGACTCCGGTCTACGGATCGAGGTAGCCGGTCCGGAGACGGCGGGGGTGCGGACCGCAGTGCATCGCTCGGCTTTCAGCAGCCCGGCGTTCACCGAGGAGATTTGGCACGTCCTCGCGGCCGGGCCGGTGTATGCCGACGCCCGCTGCCTGATCGGCTACGACGAGCAGGACAACGCGGTGGCCGCGGCGACGGTCTGGTCGGCCGGGCCCGGCAAGCCCGGCCTGCTGGAGCCGGTGGGCGTGCACGCCGACCATCGCGGTCGCGGCCACGGGACGGCGATCAGCGTCGCCGCTGCGGCGGTGCTGCGTGAACTGGGTGCATCAAGCGCACTCGTCAGCACCCCGACCTCGAACGCTGCCGCCGTCGCCGCCTACAGGGCAGCTGGATACGAGCCGTCGTCCGAACGGCTGGACGTCAGTCGAGCTGCCTGAAAATGATCAGACGGCGGTATCGGACAGGCTGAGTCGCGTCGCCGACCCTGGCTGGCCCGAACGCCCTTTGAGGACATCAGGCAGGTCGGCGTTCGATGATGGTCGGATGAATCGTCATGGTGAATTGACCGATGCGGATGGGCACTCACGTCCGCTCGGACGTCCAGGACGTAATTGATTCCGCGGTCGGTGAGCGCGGCCCGGAAGTGTGCGTTGGTGCCGTAGGCGGCGTCCGCCACCACGACCGGAGGCCCCATGTCCCACTCGGCCAGCGTGTCGAGCATGTCCAGGGCCAACCGCCACTTCTCACGATGGGTGACCTCGGACGTGACGCGGGTGGACGTCCAGCGATCGTCGTCCGCTTCCCATGATCGCGGCAGGAACAGCCTCCACTGCAGTGGGCAGGACGCGGTGTCCGTCGCGGCATGAACGCTGACCGCGACCTGGCAATTGGCGCGGTTGCCCAGGGCTCCGCAGTACTGCGGAGCCACCCCGACCGACATCCTTCCGTCCTTGGGCAGCGACACATCGTCGATGACCCACGCCGTCGGAGTGATGAGCTGCAGCATGCGTTCGCAGATCCGGCGCTGCACCGGCACCGGATCCCAGGAGGACTGGTTCACAAACTGCTGCAGGTTTTGCTCGTTGCCGTCCGGCAGCCGAGCGGCCATGGCCTGGATCGACTTTCGGCGGTCGTCCAGCATCAGCCCCCGCAGGTAACAGTCGCTCTTGGCCCGCTGGTCCTTGCGCCTCAGAGGGGCGAACACGTCAGCCACATGCGACGCCAACTCAGCCCGCACACGGTCCACTTCGCGCGAATCCACGCATCCGACATGCCCACCCACGAACAGCCCCAACCGGAGGACCTAACGGAGTCCTACTAGGGTCTGCCGTCAAAGTGATCTCACGTTGTGGATCATGGTTCGGGGGGCGTCGCCATGAACTGTCGGACGCTGAGTGGGAGCTCGTGCAGCCGTTGCTGGCCCGGCCCGGCTGGACAACCGGACGATCTGAACGGGATCGTGTGGACGTTCCGGACCGGGGGCGCGTGGCGGGACGTGCCCGACCGGCACGGGGCGTGGGTCCATGTGGCCTTGCCTCGAACGGGTCGCCTGGTTCAGGTTTGGATGCTGCTGTTGGTGCCGTCGTGGCTGTCCGCAGTGTCGTCGTTGAACCAGTAGTCGCCGGCGGCAAGGTAGCGGAAGGAGTGTGCGCTGTGGCGGGGGAGTATGACGGTCGCGGCACGCGTCCCGTCGCTGCGGGGTTCGAGTGGGTGGGCGGCGGGGTTCCAGTGGTTGAAGTCGCCGACCACGCTGACCGGCCCGTCGGGGGTGTGCTGGGGGAGGATGAAGGTGACCTGGGCACGGTTCTTCAGCTCGGCTGTGCATCCTCGCGGGTCCCGGGCCGGGGGCCGCGGCACGCGGCCGGGCCCAGCCTTGCAGGTCACCCAGCCGGACGGGAGCCGGCCACCGGTCACCTCCCCGGCCACGGGGCAGTGCGGTGGGGCCGGTCCCCGCTCGGCGACCGAGGGGTAGTCGTGCCGGGTCGCCCTGGTGGGACCTCCCCGGCGATCCGGGGGGCCGGGGCTATTCGGGCTGGCTGTGGCCGGGGCGGGTGATGGGGAAGAGCTGGTGGGTGCCGGTGAGTTCGAGGAGCTTGGTGACTTGCCGGTTGGGGGCGTGGAGGCGGATGCGCCGGCCGTGTTCCTCGGCGGTGAGGCGGGCTTGGAGGAGGGCATTGAGGCCGGACGAGTCGCAGAAGGTGAGATCGGTCAGGTCGATGACGACCTCGGTGGGACAGTCGGGCTGTGTGATCAGGGTGCGCAGCGCTTCTTGGAGGAACGGGACCCGGTCGATGTCCATCTCGCCGCCGACATGCACGATCACCTGCTGCTCCTTCTTCTCGACCTCTACCGGCGGAATGCCGTCCTGTGCGTCTCCCATCCGCTCAGGGTAGAAGGCTGACAGGGCGCTGACCAGGTTAAGAGTCCCGCCAGAATCGATTTCCTCCTCGTGGGGCCTTCAGATTCCTCCTCGAGGCGGTCACGGAAATCTATGCTGGCCGGAGTAGACATTGGGCTGTGGGCTGGCTATGGTTTCTCTCGTAGCCAGAAGGAACGAAGGGCCCGGCAGGGACGAACTGCCGGGCAGCAGTACACGAAGTACGGGTACTAGCAGTTCAGCAGGGCGGTGCGGTCGTGGAGTGTCGAAGCCACAGCTTGTGCAGGACGGCGACGGGACTGACGACCGGACCGGGTGGCCCGCAGTCATCAGGGGCCGCCATGAAGCAGTACCGCAGTTGACGCAGGTGGCAGTACCCGCAAGTGCAGTACGCAGTACCAGTAGTGCAGGCAGTACCCAGCAGTGAAGTTCAGTTGGAGTGGTACCTCGGTGAAGGCGTCGGCTGCGGGCGCGCGTACCGGGAAGTTCGGCAGTGGGGTTCCAAGCCAGAGCAGACGCACGATGGGCAACGGGGCTGGCTGCCGGAGCGCGGCGCTAGAACAGGCCGCTGAGCAGTTCGCATCACCAGCAGTACCCGTGTCACCAGCAGTACCAGTAGGTGTAGTACCGCAGTGAGAGCAGTACCCGGCAGTGAAGTGATCCCAGAGGGAAGAACGGAGGAGCCGAGCACCATCAGGATCGCCCGGACGGACAGTGGAGTCCGGGTACCGCAGGACATCGATAGTGAGGTGGTCTCCGGTCAAGCAATCGCGATCCCCGCAGCCCCGACAGCATTCCGGTCGGGCAGGCGGACACAGAAGGCCGGCGCACGATCAGGGCCGGCAGATGGTGTAGTAGTTCCTTCGGGGCCCTGGCGCTTATAGGCGCCAGGGCCCCTCCACGCGTTTCCACAGAGAGGCACACATGACAGCAGAGAATCCGACCGGCCCCCTCGGCGGCCACCTGGACGACGACGACTTCCCTGCCTACACCATGGGCCGGGCCGCCGAGATGCTCGGCACCACCCAGGGCTTCCTCCGCGCCATCGGCGAAGCCCGCCTCATCACCCCGCTCCGCTCCGCAGGCGGCCACCGCCGCTACTCCCGCTACCAACTGCGTGTCGCCGCCCGCGCGCGGGAGCTCGTGGACCAGGGCACCCCGATCGAATCCGCGTGCCGGATCGTGATCCTGGAAGACCAGCTCGAGGAAGCCCAGCGCATCAACGCCGAATACAGGCGTGCCGCAGAAGCGACCGACCGCTGACCGCCTCCACAGGCTGCTGACTCCTGTGCTTGCCCGCTGGCGTCGGCGGGCAGGCGACGGGCAAAGGTCACGGCAGGTCGGATCTGCTTGAGAAGAGAACGCCGAGCCGCCTCCGCCCCGCCAGCCGCACCGCCCCACTGCGCCCGAACGCGAGGCGTTCCCGGGCGCCCGTTGACCCCAGGGCCTGGCCGTGCCCCGCGGGGCCTGGACTCCGGTGACCGGAGCGCACCGTGGCGTAGCCCAAGGGCTGCTGCCCGAGCGCAGGCCCAGGACGGGATGCGTCGGTGAGGGTGCGCGCACCATGACGGTGGCATCACACAACCAGCGGGCGTGGCATCGAGGGCCGCTCGACGATGACCAAACAGCGGCTCAAGAACGCCCGCGGCCACTGACCGCGGACGGGCCGGCCCGTAGTTGCGCGTGACTCGCACGCGCAGCGACGGTGGGTTGTAGGGCCTTCGGAGTCCGTCCCACTCGATGAGGACTGGCCCGTGGTCGGCTCCCGGCTCTGCTACACCGTGCGGCTCGGGCCCTGGTCGGCCCAGGGGGTGACGGCCGTGCGCCATCTGAAGCCCGGTACGGCGGAGCTGGATCTGGAGGCGTCATTCAAGCCGGGCGGAACGGCGCGCATCTTCCTTCAGCTGCGGCCGTGGGGTGAGGAAACCCTGGTCGTCCGCGACGAGTACCCCCTGCGCGGACTGGGCGGAACCCTGCACCACCCGCTGAGCGAAGCCGCCCTCCGGATCCGCCACCGGGAATGCTCGCCCGTCTGGCCGCAGTCGTGGAGGAAACACCAAAACTCGCCACACCGATACGACACTGAACCGAAAACCGGGCTGCGCATCTTCCCGCCTGCGCCAATAAGAAACAGGTAAGTATTGTGCGCATGTTCGGGGGGTGGTCGGGCAGATGGCTGCTCGGAGGTTGATAACTATGGTTCCCCTGCTTCTCGTTCTTCTGCTGGTTCTGATTCTCGCCGGTGCGGGTTTCGCGATCAAAATACTTTGGTGGGTCGCGATCGCGGTCCTCGTGCTGTGGCTGATTGGATTCGTCGCCCGGCCCAAGGGTGGCAGCGGCCGGTGGTATCGCTGGTAGCTTCCTCACGTAATCCCAGTTCAGAGACAGTGTGGCGGTGGCCTGTCCTCCCCCGAGTGGGGGAGGACAGGCCACCGCCATGTGGTCACGTCCGGGCTCCAGCTCTCCGATACCGGGTGAAAACGGATATCGGGGGTAATGGGCAGAGTGCCGGGATGGTCGCCGTGGCGCAGCAGGGGACCTGCTCACCTCCAGCGATCGACGGCCGCCCCGGTCCCGGATGTAAATCTAGGTGTGTACGGGCAAAAATGCGGGGCAGGCGGAAGGTTCGGACGGAATGAGAGTTCCGTCGTGAACGCGGTAAGGGAAAGGGGGAGTTGCCGGGGGATTAATTCCCCTCAGTCTCCCGTTGACCGGAGGAGTTGTTTTCCGCATGACTGAAAATTTTTGGGGTTACCGGGAGACCGCTGGCCGTCTGGGCGGGTCGGATCTGACGGGGTACAAGGTCGAGGCGAGCGACGGTTCCATCGGCAAGGTCGACAAGCACTCGGATGAAGTCGGCTCCTCGTACATCGTGGTCGACACCGGCCCGTGGATCTTCGGCAAGGAAGTCCTGCTGCCCGCGGGCACGATCAGCCGGATCGACGCCAACGACGAGAAGATCTACGTCGACCGGACGAAGGAGCAGATCAAGAACGCTCCCGAGTTCGACAAGGACAAGCACCTCGATGACGCGGACTATCACCGCCAGGTCGGCGGCTACTACGACGGACCGCACCGCCTGTAACACGCCCGGCCTCACTGATCACCACGTTGGCCTGCTGTGTTGTCCTCTTTGGTCCGTTCCGGTGCCGGATCACCCGGGCCGGGCCCGCCTTGGTGCCGGGCGGCACCTGGGATGTCCGGACCGCCGGCGAGGAACGACGGACGCCTGTGGGTGCGCTATCCGGCGCTGCGGGTGCCGGGCGGGTCCTGGGGTTCCACGCGGGTGGAGGCGGAGGTCCTGCTCGGACGACCGGGCGTCCGGAGCTGCTGGGCCATTGCCCAGAGCAAGGCGGAGGGCGATGTCCGAGCCTCCTGCTGACCGCCGCGATCGTGCTGATCATCATCGGCGCGACCGTCGACGGCATGCTGCACCTGATCTCCGTCGGCGTACTGCTCCTCATCGCCGACGTCCTCTACCTCGCCGTGAGATCGGTACTGCGCAGCCGACGCCCGGCCCACTGACCCGCCACCCGCCACCCGCCACCCGCGTCCCCCGGCCCCGGCGTTGCGCAGCGCCTGGGCCGGCGCGTGACAGAGCCCGGCCGTCTGATGGTGGGCCCGGCCGGGCTCTGCGTGTGTGGGGTGGGCTGCTCAGACGTCGTCCTCGCGGGGGCCGCGCTCGTCGCGGAGCAGGTCTTCCTCTCGGCGGCGTTCCATCTCGTCGGGGTTCTTGCCGCGGGAGGGGGTGCCGGGCTCCGGGTGGACGGGGTCCTGGCCGGGGCGCCGCATGCGCTTCTGCTCTTCGCGGCCCTTGCCCGGTTCCTGGCGCTTGTCCTTCATACCGCCCATGACGGTGACTCCTTGATGCGTGGGGTGAGGGGTTCCCCCTTCCCCACATTCACACAGAGCGTCACAACGTGCAATATTTTGATTACCCTGAGTGGTTGAGGTGGTGCGTGGCTCGGTGTGGATGCGTCGGAATGCGGGGCGGGGCCTGAGTGCCGAGGATGGGCGGATCCCCGTCCGCCACCGTCAGGAGCTGATTCCCATGCTGGAGCGCTTGCTGCGCAAGGACCGTACCGAGGTCACCTTCGTCCTTCCCGCCGATGCCCCGCCGGGGCCGGTCAGTGTGGTCGGCGACTTCAACGACTGGCGGCCCGGCGTCCACACCCTGCGCCCTCGCGAGGACGGCAAGCGGGCCGTCACGGTCGAGCTGCCAGCGATGAACACGCACTCCTTCCGGTATTTGGCGGCCGGTGACTACTGGTTCAACGATGAGAGCGCCGTAGGCCAGGACGGCCCCAACAGCCGCCTGCACACCTGATCGGCCCAACCTGCGTACAGCTCAGGCAGGCCATGGTCTGGCGACCGGCCGAGACGCTGGTTGAGGTGTCCGCGACGGTGATGGTGGCCGGGAGGCTCGCCTCCGCGTCGGGTGAGGTCCTCTCCAGGGGCGGACGTTCCCCTACGGCCACCGTGCCCGCAGCCGCGGCCCCCGACAGCCGGCCCGATCCAAAGTCGCCTTGCCCGCGCACTGGCAACAGACCGTACCGGCCAGAGGACCTGGACGCGCCTGGGACCCCTAGGGGTCCGTGACTCCCACCGGTCAAGATCGTTGGCGGGGCAGTAGGCGTCCCCGGGGAGGCGGACCGAACTTCCCTGCGGCGGCCACTTCCTCGCCCTCGAGCAACCTGACCTCCTCGTGGCCGACCTCCGCGAAGCCCTGCACCCCTACCGCTAGAAACCGCGGGGACACCCCACCCTGAACCGCATCGAGGACAGCAGTGGAAGCGTGCAGGCCGCCACCTCTCCGGGGTGCACCTGTGGCTGTGACACCGCGGGGTTCGGTGGTCGCTGTGCTTGCTCGCCGAGTGCCGTCCAGTCCAGACGATGTTCCGGGCCGATCCAGCCGCACGAGCAGACCGCGCGCCTTCTCGGTGGTCACCCGTGGATCCCGCAAGACGTGACCACCACCTGGCCGGCCCGATGCTGCGGCCTCTATTTCGTCAGGGTGCCGGCCTGTACTGACCGCAGCCGCTCAAGCGCCATGCGGGCCTTGTTGACCACTTCGGTCTCGTCCTTCTCCTTCGACGCCGTGGCCGAGTCGTAGATGTCGTAGGCGAAACGTACGAGAGCGTTCCCCGACCTGATCACATAGACCAGAGTCCCCGACGTGGAGGTGCCGTAGATGCGAGCGGCGCTCTCGTCTCCGGCTTTCGGGAGGTCAAGAGCGGCGCTGCTCTCCGGACTCTCCTCCTGACCGAAGCCTGCGACGATCTTGGGCAGGGCAGCTGAAGCCGCTGCCTTGGACGGGCAGGCGTACACACCGAAGTACGCGAGCCTGAGGACGTGGTCAGGCTCGTCATGGCCGCTCACCTCGTACTCGGCTTGGTCTGCGCGGCAGCCGTCTTGCAGGTCCACGACACCGTGGTGGGCAAAATAGGACCAGATCTGGTCCCGAGGCAGGGTGTCCGGAGGCGGCAACGCCAGCGTGGTTTCCGTAGCGGTGAGCTGATGCTCACTGGGCTTGCCACGGCCCGGGACGGGAACCGTCTGGCCGCCAGCAGACCCACCTTGGGGAGAGTCTTTCTGGATCAGCAGCTGGCGGGTGCCGTAGAGGGCCAGGACCACGACCGCGACGACCAAGAGCACGACGACTGCGGCCAGTACGCGGCCGCCGGCCGTGTTGTTGACGGTCAGGGGGCCCAACGAAAAGTTGCCACGGGCACGGCTGTTGGTGATGACCATGCTGCCTTGGTGGGATTCTAAGCGCATAGTGAGCTGGCGGCGCAGCTCCGGATCGGCGGCGATCTCCTCGGTGAGGACGGCCTGCGCCTCGGCTTGCGCGGCGGCATCATCAGCGTCTGCCTCCAGGGCCGTCAGCGCTGCCTGTCCCCGCGGGCTCACGGCCATTCGTGTGCGGACCAGCGTGG
Source organism: Streptomyces stoeckheimensis (assembly GCF_045822005.1). NCBI lineage: Bacteria > Bacillati > Actinomycetota > Actinomycetes > Kitasatosporales > Streptomycetaceae > Streptomyces > Streptomyces stoeckheimensis. Next base: position 9,004,775 of record NZ_CP169550.1, read on the forward strand.
AGAGAGCGGCGTTCCCACCGTCCACTGCAGCAGTTGCCGTGCCAGTTGCCAAGGTTGCCAGAAAACTTCTGACGACCATAGCTGCAAGCTCCGAACTCTCCATCTATTCCCCCCTGTTGTGTGCTTCGAGGGACATCATGGAGAGTTCGGCGGCGTTTCTGAACCCTGAATTCAGTCGCACTCCCAGCGTGAGGACGGCAGACTCACTCGGCGAGCCGAGGGCCTCATTCTCAGGTGGGGCTAAGTTGGCACGCCCAGGAACCTGCGGGCCTGCCGTACCCGAACGTACAGCCCGGCCAGGGTGGGGGCTCAGCAGTGCGGGCTCCACCGTCCGAAGCGGGCCAGCAGCTTGCGTGCCGCGTGCTCGTCGAGCCCGAGGTGGCTGGCGGCCTGCGCGGTGTCGAGGTCACTGGCCGTGTTGCGGGCCGCCCAGTACCCGACCCGCTCGGCGACCACCTCGAGGCGGCGGGCCGCCCGCACGCCCGCGTGATCGATCCTTCCCCTATACGGGAAGCGCGCCGGTAGGAAAGGACAGCGGGGCGGTGAGCCTCAGGCGCCTCCGAGCCGGGTACAGCGCGCTCGCCGCCAGGGCACCGACTCCTGAAGGGGCTACGCACTGCGGCCTTCGTGCGCGTGAGCACCGCGACGACGAAGGTGTCCTCGTCGGGTACGAGGTCGCGCTGCCCGGGCCCGCGCTGCCGAGGCGAGCATCCGGTCTGGCTCTCCGGCAGCACCTTCTCCTCCGATTTGTTGCTGCCGTGCCTCCGCAAGCACTTCGACATGCCGCTCGGCGAGGACGGCTGGGCGCGCGCGGAGGTCCGGATCAAGAAGGCGGCTGCCTTGTTGGGCCGTGGCGGGCAGGCGGAAGGAGCCAGGTGCGTGGCCGCGCTCGGCGACCCCCTGATCGCCGCCCCACGCTCCCGCCCTTTTACGCGAGCGGCTCCAGGCGCCGGCGGAGGAGGAGGCGGCGGAGGAGGAGGAGGCCTTCGAACAGGTTGGCCGCGCACCGGGCGACCGCTCGCCGACCGCGCTGCGGGTGAGGGTCTCTCCGGCGGCGGCCCGTGCCCGGTAGCTCCGGTGCCGCCGGGCCTTAGCATGCGGGCCCGGTCCGGGCTTGTAGCGGGCACAGCGCACGCGACACGAAGACGAGGGGACCGACGGGCTCAGGTCACGTAGGAACGGGCTCAGGCCACGCCCATTCCCCGTGCTCAGACCGTCTGGTAGTAGCCGGTCAGGTCGACGATCAGGTCGATGCCCGACCAGCCCTGGTTCCAGAAGTCGACGATGCCGCCCTTGCCGCCGGGCGTCTGCACCAAGTTCGGGACGGTGCCGCCGGACGTCCAGTTCAGGGCCGAGGACACGGGCCGCTTCGGTGCGACGGCCGTGCCGTTCTCGTAGTCGGACCAGAAGTTCGGGTCCGGGGCCACCGACAGGAAGCCGTCGCCGGTCGTGTTCGTGACCGTGGTGTTCACGGCCCAGGCGTCGACCTCGGGGGTGTGCGTGTCGCCTTCGAACTGCATCACCTCGGGCTTTCGGGCCGGCACCTGCCCGGCCGGGCGCAGGCCCCAGCTGTAGTTCACGCGCGTGTCCAGGGTCCGCAAGGGCACCCAGGCGGACACGAAGGCGGAGCGGCTCGCCGGGGTGTAGTACCCGACGACGTCCAGGACCACGTCGGCCGGGTTCCAGCCGCCGTTGCGGATGTTGATCTTCCCGTCGGCGCCGATCGGCACGATGACCGCATTGGCGACGGTCTGGCCGGCGGTGAAGTTCAGGTTGGAGGTGGCCGGGGCCGCCTTCCCGGCCGGGTAGGCGGTCAGGTGCCCGGCCGAGCGCGGGTTGGTGACGGTCAGGTTGAGCGCGACCGCGGTCGCGTCTTACGGATTCGAATACGTGGGCGCTGAGCACACGGAAGCGCGAAGGCTCCGCCCGGTCTGACGATCGGGCGGGACCTTTGGTTGTACGGATACGGCTGCCGCTACTTGGACTCGTAGTACCCGAAGCGGTCGACGAGGAGTTCGACAGCCTGATGGAGTCTGCGGCGCAGGTGCGGGTCATGCCGCTGTGGGAGGGGCCCCGCGCCCGGCCGGGGCGGGGACCGGCCCCGTCGCCAGGGAGTACGTACGGATGGAGGCACACAAGGCACGCGGCATCGCCGCCATCCACGGGGCCGGTGCCACGCCGGCCAAGGGCATCGACACGATTGAGACGGCTCTGCACCGGGCGTAGACCTGCGGGGTGAACCTGCACTGCATGTGCGGCTAGCCGACGAGCGCGACGTGAGGTGAGTCCTCACGTCCACCTCAGGGCGTGAGCGGTACGGAGATCGGCGTCGGTCGGCAGGGTGCCGCTATGCGCTGGTTGGACAGTCCGTCGCTTCGGCATCGAGTCGCTCGGACCACCACCGTGCGGAATCGATTCGCCTCGTATCAAGGATCCTGGCACTCTGCCCCTCATGCATGCAGACCCCATCGACCAGGCGCGACGTCTCGTCCGCAGTCGCTTTCCCGATGCGCTCTCCGTGGTCCTCGCAGGCTCCACCGCTAGCGGACGCGCCACTGCCAGCAGTGACCTGGACATTGCGGTGCTCATCGAGGACGGCGGCGTGACCTGCCGGGAAACGATTCGGTTCGAGGATCGTGTCGTTGAGCTCTTCGTCCACACGCGTACCGGTCTCTTGGAGCTCTTCGCTGCAGACGTCGCCGCACGGCGGGCGGTCCTTCAGAGCATGTATGCCTCCGGTCTCGTTCTGGTCGATGCTCATGGCGAGGCCGGGCGCGCTCGCGACCTGGCCGAAGCGGACCTTCGTCAAGGTCCGCCGGCACTGGAACAGGAGACCGTCGATACAAAACGCTACGGTCTGACGGACGCCCTGGACGACCTCACTGACGCGAGTGATCCCATCGAGCGTCTGGCCGTGGCCGGGTACGTGGTCAATGCTGCCGCCGATCTGCTCTGCGATCACCATCACGCGTGGATCGGCGGCGGGAAGTGGTTGCCCCGCCGCCTGTTGGAAGCCGACCCACAGCGCGGAGCCGCCCTTCTCGAAGCACACCACCGCTTGTGCGGGTCAGGCGACCCCGCAGCACTGATCAGCGCAGCGACGAAGGTACTCGCCCTCGTCGGCGGCCCTCTCCGCGAGGGATACCGCAGGACCTGGCACGGCACCATCGACTCGGTTGCTGCGGCGCGATGATCAGAGCGCCAGCGCCGTAACCGACAACGGACAGCTGACAACCCCGTCCATAATTTCTGTTCCGCCGTGAGGCCGCTCGCCAGGACGCCGGAGGGCCTGGGCGAGGTCGTTCACGACCGTGCAGGCGGCGTCGAACTGGACGAGCAGCGCGAACACCTGTTGGCCCAAGACCCTCTCTAAGAGAGTCGGATGGTGGGCCCATTCGGATCAGAAGATCTCCCGGAGCCGTTCGGTCTCGGCCTCGATTCCACGCTGGCGGCCAGCACGCCGGAGGGCTGCGGCGATCTGGGAACGGGGCAGGCGGGCAGCGTCGCTGGGGCAACGACCTCGGTTCCGACGTGACCCTTGTCGGGGTGACTTCACGAGGATCAACGGCGGCCGCATCTGCTCCCGTACCGGCCCCACCAGCAAGATCGCGATCCACGCAGCGGGAGCACTACAGTCCGCTCACGGCCCCGCGGGCCTTTGAGGGCGCTCGGCGTCGTCCCGCGAACCCCTCCGTCAAGGGGCGTGGAAATCCGTGGACGGACCCGCGGAAGATCACGTACGGTGTGGCTTCACGCCCTGAGATGGATGGAAGGAGGCGAGTGCCCTGCAGTGCACAACTTTCCCGCGCTCCCTTTTCCGCTCTCCCGGCGTAGTTCGTCAGTTCTGACTGGGAGCGCTCCAAGCAGCATGTATCCCGGAGGAATCCATGACCGATCTGGTCATCCGCGCGCTCTCCGCGAGCGACGCTCATCTCTTCGACGCACTCCCTGACCCCCTCGGCGCCCGTGAAGCCCATCGGCGTACCCAGTTCCGCCCCGACTGGAAGCGCGTCGCCCTGCGCGACGGCGAGGTCGTCGCGCGCGGCGCGTGGTGGGGCGGCCCCGACGACTCGGAGCCCGTCAACATCAACTGGTTCGACGTGGCCGAGGGCGAGGAGGAGGCAGGGGCCGAACTTCTGCGCTCCGCTCCCTGGCAGGTCGAACTCGAGATCAACCTGCCCGGCGCCTGGCGGGAAACGACCGACCTGCGCGCCAGCGCCGAGGCGCGCTTCGCCGCCGCACGAGCCGCAGGGTACGCCCTCCTGGTGGAGCGTTTCCAGTACCGCTGGACCCCGGAGCGAGGTCTGCCCGAGCGGCCCGGACGCCTGCGCTTCAGCGCCGAGCCCGACGACGCCGTGTTCTTCGACGCGTTGCGCCGCATCCACTCCGCCACCCTGGACGCCCACACGCTCAAGGCCATCGAGGAGGGCGGCCTCGACCAGGCCGCCCAGGAGGAACTCGACTTCTTCCACTGGTGCCCCTCCCCACGGGAGTGGTGGCAGGTCGCGTACACGCCGGAGGGCAACCTGGCCGGCATCCACATTCCGGCCCACAACCCGTCCGGCCCGACCATCGGCTTCATCGGGGTCGTCCCGGAACAGCGCGGTCGCGGCTACGCCTACGACCTCCTCGCAGAGTGCACCCACCTCCTCGTCGAGCAGGGCGCGGAGTTCGTCAGCGGAGCGACGGACCAGGCCAACTTCCCCATGGCCGCGAACTTCGCCAAGGCTGGCTTCCCCGTCATCCGTGAACGCATCAACTTCCACCCGGCGGGTCAAGCAGCCTAGCGAGGAGTAGCACGCGGTGAGCGGTCCGGTCCGAGGGCGGGTCCGGACCGCCTGCGGTGCCCGGCGGCATGCCGGCCGGCAGTGAACGTGCAGGATCTACGCTGTGGAGTGGCCCCCGTCTCGTCGTCAGTCGACACCGACGATGATCAACGGCGGCCCCGCCCGTTCCCTTGCAGGCCCCACCAGCAAGATCACGATTTACAGCTGGAGTACTAGGAGCTGTCCGGCCGATCATGTGACTGGCTCGCTCCTGACTCGTTGGTCGGGGTATGGGGCGGGATCAGCGTGGTGACTTGTCGGATGCCGAGTGGGAACGGCTCTGGCCGTTCCTGTCGGTGAGCAATGGCCGTTGTGGCCGATGGCGAGACCATCGGCAGGTAATCGACGGGATCCTGCACCGAGTGCGGACCGGTGTGCAGTGGCGCGACCTTCCCGAGCGGTTCGGGCCCTGGAAGACGGTCTACGAGCGCCACCGGCTGTGGTCCGCAGACGGCACCTGGGAACATCTGCTGCAGCAGATCCAAGCCGCAGCCGACGCCGCGGGTGACGTGGACTGGGACGTCTCGGTCGACTCGACGAGCGTGCGCGCTCATCAGCATGCCGCTGGCGCCCGCAACGACCCGCCACCTACCACGGCCGCACAAAGGGGGGCGACGCGGCGGAACACCTGGCCGAGCCTCCGTGGCAGAGCCTGGTCGGCCGACTGGCGGAGGGGGTGCAGCAGGTGAGGGACTGGGTCGCTCGCGAGGCGGCTTCACCAGCAAGATCCACCTGAGCGCCGACGGTCGCTGCCGCCCGCTGTCCCTGCTCATCACTGCTGGCCAGCGGAGTGACAGCCCGCAGTTCCGACCGGTGCTGGAAATAATCCGCGTTCCCCGTCTCGGGCCGGGCAGGCCCCGCAACACGCCGGACAGCATCGCCGCTGACAAGGCCTACAGCAACCGGCCGTGTCGGGAGTACCTGCGACGCCGGGGCATCCCGCACACGATCCCGGAGAAGGCCGACAGCCGGGCCGCCCGCCTGCGAAGAGGCGCACACGGCGGCCGGCCACCGGGATTCGACGAGGACCGCTACAAGAAGCGCAACACCGTCGAACGGGCCATCAACAGACTCAAGAACCACCGAGCAGTGGCCACCCGCTACGACAAGCGTGGCTACGTCTTCCTCGGCACCATCACGGCGGCGAGCCTCGTCATCTGGCTCCGCACATGACCGACCGGAGAGTTCCTAGGAACTCGCCTCAACCGGTGCGTTGTTGTGATCGACCATCAGCTGAGCCATCCGGTGCAACCGATGCCAGACGTGCACGCTGTCATGTTCAGCCAGCTCGGGAAGGACCCTCTCAATCTCGTCAGAGATGAACCTCACGGTCGCCATCCCCCGCTCGTGGAGGGAGCCGCCATTGGTGATCCACGTGTACGTGCAGCCCTCCATCCTGGTGTAAATCGACACTAGATCGACGCCCGCCACCTCAAGGCTGTTCCACCTGCCGTCCCACGGCTCATCCAGCAGGCATGCAACCACGGCTACAGGGTCTTCAGCAGCATCCATACCCACATTGTCGCGGGCCGCGCCGTCGGCGAGAAGCTGCGGCCGATCGCCGCTGCCTGAATCCGCACCCGGCGCAGACAGGAACCCGAGCACGAGGCAGTGCAATGATCGACCGGACAGCTCCTAGGCGCCTGCGGCGGCGATGAACAACCTCCACGGCGCAACCGCCATCGCGGTCCTCCCTCGATGGCGGTTGCGTCGTGCCTCAGTTCAGCCGGGTGGTGGCGTAGGCCTCGATGGCGTCGCGCTGGTATGCGGCCAGACCCGGGGCGATGGCCTCGTATGCGGCGCGCCACGTCTCGTTGTCGACGATGGAGCGTCCGATGGCCCTGTAGTCCTCTGCGGAGACAGTGCGCAGTTCGGTCAGTGCCCGGTACTGGGCGTCGATTTCGGCCTGGACCGGGTCGGCGTCGGCGGGGTGGCCTGCGGCCATGAGTTCGGCCAGCCGGATCATCTGCGCGGTGCGATCACGGTGCGCGGCGTCGGCGTCCGCCTGGCTCATCGCGACGGCGCGTCGTGCGACCGCTTCGGCGAGTTCGGGGAAGTCGTGCATGTTTCCCTCGTACTGGGAGGGGGTCACGCCCTCGAAGAGGTTCTCCGGTCGGTTGATGGTCATGGGGTTGCCGTCCTTCCTGGACTGCTCCAGTTCGGCGATCGTGCGGGAGACGGTGCCGGCCAGGGCGTCGAGCCGGTCCCGTTCTACGAGGAGCCTCTGGTGGTGGCCGCGCAGGGCATCCACCTCGTCGACCTGTTCAGACAGGATCCGGCCGATCTCAGGCAGCCCGACGCCCAGCGCCCGCAACACGAGGATCTGCTGCAGCCGCAGGAGCTGGCGCTCCTCGTAGTAGCGGTAACCGTTGACGCCGATCCGGGCCGGCGGCAGCAGGCCCGTCTCGGCGTAGTGGCGCAGTGTCCGGGCGGTAACGCCCGACATCCGGGCCACCTCCGCAATCGGCCAGTCCATCACGACTCCTGCACGTGTGTGTCGCCGGGCCGGTGTCTCCGGCCCTCGTCACGAAGGTAGGAGCTGCCGCAACGGCAACTTCAACCCCAAGACCCAAGATCCTCCCAATCGAACAGGCGCGGTCTGCACCCCAGGCGGAACGGCCTCCGCCCCCTGCCGAAACGCGAAGGACCAGCTCGAGGAAGCCCAGCGAATCAACGCCGAATACCTGCGTACCGCAGAAGCGACCGACCGCTGACCGCATCCCTCAGCGACCGACTCCTGCAACGGGGTGCGCGACGAGATGGCAGGCCTCGCGCTGTTGATCGACACTGGGCGCGGTGACGGCCGCAGATGCCGCCGCTTCCGCGTCATCGCGCCGGCCTACGACTCGACCGGCAGGCCATCGGCGCCGCTGCTCGACATCCATCTCCTTCCGCGCGGCGACCCGCGCGTTCTTCAGTCAGATCCCCACCTGCGTGCCCTGGAAGGCAGCGTTCATGTTCATGGCGTGGGTGACGGTCATGCCGGACTTCTTCGTCCATCCGACCAGGCAACACCTCGGAGACGATCTCTACGGCGTGCAGGTGTCGTGGGAGACGACGCCGTTGTCCACGGTGAAGCGGAACTTCTTCCCGGCGTAGGCGAGCGTGGTCATGGGGGCCTCCCTGCCATTCAGAAGACTCCGTTGGAGTGCGGCAGCTCGGCCGGGACCGGCGCGATGACGTCCCAGTGTTCGACGATCTTGCCGTTGGCGACGCGGAACAGGTCCCAATACGTCACGGGCACGCCGAACTCGCCCTCGGACTGCAGCAGCACCAGATCGCCCTCGGCGACGACCTTGTGCACCGTCTTGTAGACCAGGTTCTTGCCCTGCTGGCTCCAGGTCGCGGCGGCGGCGCCGAAGCCGTCCAGACCGTCGGCGGCCTGCGGGTTGTGCTGGAGGTAGGTTTCGGTGGAGATGAAGTCGGCCAGCACCGAGTAGTCGGCTCCCTTGAGGACCTTCTCCGCGAACTCTGTGACCAGGGCACGGTTGGCCTCGGTCGCGTCCAGGTCACGCGGCTCGCCCTGCCCGTCGGTCTGCGAGCGGCCGGAAGCGGTCTTGGCCACGACCGGAGTGAGGGCGTCCCAGTGCTCGGCCAGCTTGCCGTCGGCGTCGACGCGGAACAGATCGAAGGCCACCAGCGGGTCCGGCCCGAAGCCGTAGTAGGTGCCGTGCAGGGCCACCAGGTCACCGTCGGCGATCACGCGGGCGCCCTCGTAGCGGAAGCCCTCGGGCAAGGCGGCGATCAGGTCACGCAGGGCCTGCGGCCCGTCCGCGGCCAGGCTGCTGTGCTGCGTGTAATCGGAGGCGACCCAGCGGTCCACAGCCGACGGGTCCTTGTCCCCGAACAGTTCCCCCGCGGCCTTCAGGACGCTTTCCTTGCTGCTCACGGCATTGCTCCGCTCTCGGTGTTCCGGTGCCGCTCCTGCGGACCGGCCTGACATCCACTCTCGGTGAGTAGTGCACCTGCCGCGACTTCGTCGACCACTCCTGCCGTCCGGGCACGCTGCTGTATGTGCGTCCCGGACAGGTGCCGCGCTTCCCCGGCCTGGGGGAAGAGAGAGCCCCGGCAAGGTGGTGCCGGGGCTCACACGGAGTGGTTTGTCAGCGGTCCATCAGGACGAACACGCCCCATCCGAGGTATTCGCGCTGGTACCTGGCGTGCTGGACCGGTGCCGTGGTGAGTTCCGCGCGCATCTCGGCGGCGAGTTCGTCGTGGGTGTTGGCGTCGAGCCAGCGTCGGATGTTGAGCCACTGCGCAGTGACGTACCGGTCCCAGCTGTCCTGGTCGGCGAGGACCATCTCAACGCCGTCACAGCCCAGGTCCCCGAACCGCTGGAGCAGTTCCGGCAGGGTAAGCAGGTCGGCTTTGCGGGCCATGTGGCAGCCCTCGACGACCGTCTGGTACTCGGGCTCGCGGCGCCAGTACGGCTCCCCGACCGGCATCAGGCCGCCGGGAGCGAGACTGCGCCGAAGGAGTTCGACAGTCCCGGCCACGCCTGAGCCCATCCAGGTCGCGCAGACACAGGCGGCTATTCCGACGGGATCGTCGGCGACTTGGCCTGAGGCGTCCGCATGCACGAAGTCGACCCGGTCACCAACGCCCAGTTCCGCAGCTCGCTCACGGGCGGCGTCGGTGAAGACGGAGCTGATGTCGACCCCGGTGCCCGTGACACCGTGGTCCCGGGCCCAAATGCACAGCATCTCGCCCTTGCTGGAGGCGAGATCGAGCATGCGCGTGCCCGGCACCGGGCTGATGGTCCGGCCCAGGAGGGTCAGTTTCCGCTGGTGAACGGGTTGCAGATGCGATGGCTGCTCTCGCGGATGGTGAAGCTACGCGGCAGATCCATGACAGGGGACGGCGGGCGCCTCATGCGATGCGGTCACCGACTGGTGCGCGATCACGTCCTACAGGAGCGAGCGTCGGCACCTCCGGTCAGCAGATCGGCCCCACGGTTCGGAACGGCTCCTGGCACTGGACATGTACGCGTGGCCAGAGGAGCAGCTCACCGCGCTGGGCCCGCAGGCATGCGCGTGCGACATCGATGCTCTGGGGGCGGCCCGATCCTGGGGAGAGCGGCCTGCGAAGTTGAACGCGCGATCCAGCGCGAAGACCGGATCACTGTCTGCCAATACCGTGGCCTGCCCACAGCTCCGCCGGTCACCGCCGTGGTCAACATCAACCACTATGAATCGTGACCGGCTACCCCTGCGGCGGGTTGCTTCCCCGGAGCCCACCTCTGCCGGCTCAGGGACACGGGAGAACCATGGACCTGCACAACCGCCTCCTGCTCGAAGACAACATCCTGATCATCACCATCCACGACCCCGTAGCCACCGAAGAGCGTGCCGCTCTGACCGAGGCCATCGACCTGCTCATCGATGAACACCGCCCCGCCGCCCTGGTCATCACCCTCGAACCCGCGGCCGACACACCCGCCGGCGTTTCCGTCGTTCTGCGCACGCACCGCCACTGCACCGAAAACGGCATCCCCATGGCCGCGGCAGCCGCGCACCCCGCGAACCGCTACCTCATCAAGTCCAACCAGCCCACCCTGCCCGTCCACACGCACACCGACCACGCACTCCTCACCGCCCGAACGCTCCTGCGCCGGTAGCCCGACATTCAGCGCCCTGTCCGCTCCCCGGATTGGTCGAGGAGAGCTTGCGGGCAGGAGCGCGTCCCCGGTGGTGACGTTTGTGGCGGCCGCGGCGAAGAAGGCGACGGATGCTTTCTTGGCCGCATGCCGCCGGGCGTCCAGCTCGGTCCGATCGGCGACCTTGCGTAGCGCGTGAGTGCGCCCCAACCATCGCTGATTGAGGGTGACCCGACGCTGACGTCCTGGCCGTCCGGTTGTGGTGGTCCCATAGGCCCGGCAACTCGTGCGCTCCCGTGGCGGGCGTTGTCGGCTGACCGAAGGGGGTCAGCCGCCACCCGAGTTGGCCGAGGCCGAACCTCCGGAGAACCAGGTCGAGTGGGACCGCGGCTCATCGCGCGTGCTGCGCTCGGTGCGCAGCTCCACCACGACCGCAGCCGGACCGAGTAGGGCCTCCAGTGCGTCGGCGAGCCGCTGCGGGTCGCCGACGAACGGGAGCGGGGCGAGCCGCTCCCGGCCGCCCCGCAGGCCGAGTTCCAGTGCGAGCGTGGAGACGGCCGGCTTGCGATCCCCCTGGTACGGCTCCACCACCTTGTGCGTCAGCCGCACCTCGCGCAGGGTGTCGACGGGCAGCCAGTCGTCCGGCCCGGCACCCCGGACCAACCGCAGAGACGCGGGCACCCCGGCCGGCGCGAACTCCACCCGCAGGATGTCCCGGGCCCGAGAAGAGGCCAGCGCCAGCCAGCCGAGCAGGTACTCCAGGCCGGCGATCACCCCCACCACCACGAACACGGTCGACGCCCGCGCCCCGGCCAGCGCCATCCAGAAGGCGACGAGCAGGGTCGGCGCGCCCAGGACGAGCGGAGTCAACAGCGCCTGCCCCGCCGAGGTCAGCGCGTTCCACACCGGCCCGGCCGGGCCGGCGCTCAGGAGCAGATCCGTCGAGTCGGGGCCTTGTCTCAGCAAGGGATCGGTGGCCATGCCTCCAGCGTAGGACCGGTCCGCCGGCCGCCGGAGGGATTTTCGGCGGCCGTTGAAGGGCTGGGAACGGTGTCCTCGGCGCGGGTCCCTGTCAGGACTCGCAGGGAAGGTTGACGATGCGGACGGTGTACGCCGAGGAGACCCAGCGGTTGGTGCCCACCTTGCGGAAGCCGTTGGTGGTGGACGACGACGCGAGGATCGTGGAGCCGTTGGCGTAGGACCCGACGACCGAGTAGCTGGTGCCGGGTCCGCTGCGGATCAGCAGACCGCCGCTGGCGTTGACCTTGTAGTAGCACTGGGTGGCGAGCGCCCCGGCCGGCGCGAGCTCCACGGCCGCGCCCGTCGTGCGGGCGGGTGCGGCGGCCTGGGCCGTGAGACCGCCGCCGAGGAGCGCGGCGGCGGCCAGGGCCGCCACGGCCGCCGTGCGGGCGGCGGAGCGACGCGGTGACATGGTGCGGCGTGCTGCTGTGACGGTCATGGAATCGGTTCCCCTTGCGTCGTCGGTTCTGGGTGCGGAACACGTACGTAGGAGCAGGCCCGGCAGGCCGAGCGGTGTCACCGCTCAAAGACACCGGAGCCGCGCACGACGTTAGCGGCATCGGGGCGATCAGCCTCCTGTCACACGAGAACTCCCCAACCGGAACGGGGGAAGTGACCCGTTCCGGTTGGGAACAGCAACGGTTCCAGGAGGGCCGGGAGGTTCCCGCTCCGCCAGGATCCGGCGGGCAGGCGACAGGCCGGCATCGATCACGCGATCGAGATCTGTTCCATCGCGGCTGGCCGGGCCTCTGCTCGGTTGGCCTGCGGCGATCCCGTGGCCAGTGCGGCCCACCGCACTGCGCACGGGCCGCACGGCAGGGGTCGTTCTAAGGGCGGTGGACGGGGCGGGGGCGCGTTGGGGTCGAGGGGGATGGGTTTGCCGCCCGGGCCGAACTTGTATTTCCGCCCCTTCGTCTGTGGGCTGCCGCTGTGGCTGGCCCGCGCGGACAGACTGTGCCCGGCCCGTGCAGCGCGCACGCCGGGCTCACCCGAACGCGGGATCGCGGTGCCGTCGTACACGGCAGCGGGGCCGCACTGCATCGGGGGGTGCGCCGCGGCCCCGCTGCCCGGTTCCCCCGGGGCAGTACCACCGGGCTGGTCCTGCGCCGCGCCATTCGCTGAGGCCTTCGCCGTAGGGTGCGGCGTCGTCGAGGTCGGCCGGCACGGTCGAGAAGCTCGAGGACGTCGTCCTGGCCGAAGGCGCGGCCGAGGATCTCTCCGTCGCAGCGCACCCGGCGCCCGGGGCAGGCCCGCCAGATCGCCGCGTACGTGACCGGTTTTGTTCACGAGAGTTCTCGTGAACAAGGCCAACGTGATCGCCCTCGTGTCGGCGTACACCGGAATCAGGTCGGTACAGCTGTAAATGCACAGCCTTGAGGGGATGTCACCCGTCATGAGATGTCGGCACGGTGCCCGGATCTACGCGGCCGGTGCCGCCAGGCGGAAGCCCACACCGATCGCTTCAAGGTCCGATTCATAGGCACCGTGGCGGCGGGCGCACCGGGCCAGGTCCCGGTCGTGGCGGAAGGCGCCGCCACGGGTGATGTGCCGGTCGAAGGCCCAATCCTCGGTGCTCGGCACCTCTGCGGGCGCGCCAGGGTAGGGAGCGTAGAGCGTGGAGGTCCACTCGTCGGCGTTACCCACCATGTCCAGCACGCCGAAGGGGCTGGCTCCGTCGGGAAACGAGCCGACCGGCGTCGTGGTGCCGATGCCGAGGTCCACCAGATTGGCCAGGCCGGTGCGGTACTCCTCACCCCACGGGAACTCCCGGCCGTCGTCGCCCCGCGCGGCGCGCTCCCACTCGTCCTCCGTGGGCAGCCGCACATCGAGGCCGAGCCGTTCCCCAATCCACCGGCAGTAGGCCGTTGCCGCCTCCCAGGCGACCCCGATGACCGGGTGGTCCGCCGACGTCTGCGAGACCGGTCGACCGGTGGCCGCCGCGAAGAGTGCCCACTGGCCGACCGTGACCGGGGTGCGGGCGATCCTGAACGCCGGGATGTGGATCTCCGCGCGCGGGGCTTCTTTCGCGTACCACTCCACCGGCACCCTGGTGTCCGCGTAGCGGCGGGCCACTGCCGCCACCTCGTCGACCGGCGTACCTCGACACAGCAACCCGGCGGGAATCTCTACCCAGTTCACTTGCTCTACTCGCATGGCTCCTCCTCGGCTCGAGCGGACAATCCTCATGATCACCTTGGTGGTCGGGGCGGGCATCGGCCGATGGGCCCATCTCGACAGCGACCTTAGAACCAGGACTTCGGGACACGGACCAGCTGTGCTCCGGCATAAGGAGGGGTGCACGACCCGGGGCACCCGTGGTTGATATGTCAGCGGTTCTTCGGGGGATTGCCGCTTCTTCAACCCTGGGGCCCCGGAGGCGTATGGATTTTCTCTGTCAATGCGGTCGCGGGACGCTGCCTTCGGCCCGAACCCTGTGGTTTGCGGCCGCCCGCGCCCTGGTGTGTGCCTTCGCCCTTCGCCACGGCGACGTACGGGGCCCTGGGAGCGGTAGCTCCGCGCCAAAGAAGGGCACCCAGCACGACTGGTTTCACGGCGCCGGTAGGGCGCCGATCTGCTGCATCACCCCGAGGAGGTCGGGCTGGCCTCGTTCGCCGACGATCCGGCCGGCGGCCAGGTAGTAGAAGTTCATGGCTTGCACCGAGATCTTGTTGCCGCTCGCCGGGATCCCGAAGAATTCACCGTCGTGGGTTCCCCGCATGGTGAACCGCGCGGCCACGGTGTCGCCTTCGGTGACCGTCTCCTCCAGCGTCCACTGGACGTCGGGGAAGGCGCTGCGCATCATCCCGATGACTTCCATGTACCCATCGGGCCCCCGCAGTGGTTCCGGGTGGCTTGGCGCGTGGAACACCGCGTCCGGAGAAATGACCTCGCGAGCGAGACCCTCGTCGCCCGTGTTGATGAATTCGACGAAACGGTTCATCACTGACTCGGTGGACTGCGATGGCATCTTGCTGTGCCTCTCCAGAGACGTTTGGGCGGATGCCTGCGAGCGTAACATCGAATCGATGTGCACATCGTTTCGATGTCCGCGTGCGAAGATGGAGGCATGCTGGAACTCGCGATACTCGGCTTCCTCGCCGAGGGACCCCTGGCTGGACACGAGCTGCGCCGCCGCGTCTCACAGCTGACCGGCTATACGCGGCCGGTCAGTGACGGCAGCCTGTATCCGGCGATCAATCGCCTGACCAGGGCAGGCTTGATCGAGCGGCGCGCCGACCCGGCCTCAGGGGCGGCCCGGTACGTGCTCAGCCTGACCGCGGCCGGACGGGCCGACATGCTGCAGCGTCTGCGCCAGCCCGCCGACCACGAGATCACCGACTTCACACGGTTCTACATCGTGCTGGCATTCCTCTCCCACCTGCCCGACGTAGCCGAGCAGCACGCGGTGCTGCGCAGACGGCTGGAGTTCCTGGAAGAATCGGCGAGCTTCTTCTACGACCACGAGCGGCCCCTGCGTGCCGAGGAAGTCGCCGACCCCTACCGGCGGGGCATGCTGCTCACCGCCCGCGCCACCAGTCGCGCGGAGCGGACCTGGCTGCGCGAAGCCCTCGGGGAGGAACCGCCCGTATTCGACACCGCATGCACTGACAGCGATCCGTATGCGCCCGCCGCTCCCGCGAGCTGACTGTCCACGGAGGTACCCCCATGCTTGCTTCCTGGTACGACGACCAGGGACCCGCCACCGATGTCCTGCACGTCGGTGAACTCCCTGATCCCGTCCCCGGCCCCGGCGAGGTCCGCGTCCGTGTCACCGTCTCGGGAGTCAACCCCGGCGACACCAAGAAGCGGCGCGGCTGGCTCGGCTCGTCCATGCCCTTCCCGCGGGTGATCCCGCACAGCGACGCCGCCGGAGTCATCGACGCCGTCGGCACCGGAGGCGACGCCCGCCGCGTCGGACAGCGGGTCTGGGTATACGGCGGCCAGTCCTACCGCCCCTTCGGCACGGCCGCTCAGTACACCGTCGTACCCGAGAACCAAGCCGTACCTCTGCCCGACCACCTCGGCGACGAGCTGGGGGCGAGCCTCGGCATCCCCGGCATCACCGCCCACCGCACCGTCTTCGCCGACGGCCCGGTCGACGGCCGAATGGTCCTGGTCCACGGAGTCCTCGGCGGCGTCGGCTCCCTGGCCGCCCAGCTCGCCCACTGGGCCGGCGCCACCGTAATCGCCACCGTCCGCCGCACCGCGGACCTCGACCACGTCGACCCGGCCGTCGTCGCCCACGCCGTCGCTCTGGATACCGGCGACCCTGCAGCGGCCATCCGCTCGTACGCGCCGCGGGGCGTCGACCGGATCATCGAGGTCGCGCTGTCCGACAACGCCGATCTCGACAACGCCGTCGCCGCCAACAACGCAGTCATCGCCGCCTACGCCACCCGCACGGACCGCACCGAGATCCCCTTCTGGCCGCTGCTGTTCAACAACGTCACCCTGCGGCTGCTCGGCAGCGACGACTTCCCCGGCGAGGCCAAGGGCCAGGCCGCCCGCGACCTCACCTCCGCAGCCGCCGTCGGTGCCCTCAGGGTCGATGTCCGCGAGCGCTACGCGCTCGAGGACATCGCCAAGGCCCACGACCACGTCGACGCCGGCAGTGGCCACGGCCGCATCCTGGTCACCATCCCGTAGAAACGACCGGGTTCGCTGTCAACGCGGTTCCGCACTCGGCGTGCGTTGTCGCCGGACAGCGGAGTGCGGTCTATGGGGTGTCGCCGGTCAGGACCAGAGGGTAGGGGGAGCCGAGCGTGGGCACGTCGGCGAGGAGCCGTGCGTGCAGTTCGGGCATCTTCACACGGCGGTCTTCTCCTGGAGCTGGGGGAAGGCTTCCTCCCACACCTCCCGCACGCTCGGCCCGGCCAGGGTCCGCAGCACCGGCCACAGGCTGGCGAGCAGCTCAGCGTTCAGGAAGCGGCACAGGTCCTCTCGGGTGCCCTCGGCCAGGACGGTGCGGTAGAGGCCCATGCGCTGGCGGGGCTGATCAAGGTCGAAAGCGCGCAGCCCGGACCAGGCCACGTGCAGGGGAAGCTCGATGACTCCGTGGACGGGACCGGTCAGCGCGGACAGGCTCGCGGGCAGCCGCCGGGCGAATTTCAGCCTGTACAGCACGGCGTCGTCGAGACCGTGGTCGGAGGCAGTCATGCCGAGAGCATCCACCGGCCCGGCCCCGTACGGGTCGGCACTCGCGGGCCGGGGTCTCTTCGATGTCGAGCAGACCGCAGTCGCTGGTGTTCATGAGAACGGCAGGGCGGAGCGCTCGACCTGGCTACTGTGGCGGCTGGATCAGGCGGCGGACGGACTCGATCACCGTGTCGCGGTGGCGGGCCAGCCGCTCGGGGGGCCAGGCGGCGCCCGGTCCGCCCGCCGTCGTTCCGCCGGCCGCGCCCGTCCATGCCTGCGCCAGGCCCATCGCGAGCGCGAGCAGATCCGCTGGATCGAGTCCGGGGTCGATGAGCCCCGCCCGCTGCGCCTGTTCCACCGCCGTGATCTTGGCCCGGTAGGACTCCGCCTCGGCGTCGGTGCTGCCGGGACGCTCCAGCTGCTTCCACTGCACCAGTCGCATCAGGTCGGGTCGCGCGACGAGATGGTCGAAGACGGCCCCCACGTAACCGGGCAGGTCCTGGGCGTCGAAGGGCACCGATTCCGAGCCCGTCTCCAGCGCACGCTGGAGCACGGCGTCGAAGAGCTGCTCTTTGTTGCCGTAGTAGACGTAGATGAGCCGCTTGTTCGCCTGGGCGGCCTCCGCGATGCGGTCGACGCGCGCCCCGGCGATGCCGTGGGCGGCGAACTCGGAGAAGGCCGCGTCGAGCAGCCGTGCCTTCGTTGCGCTGGAATCCCGTGCCATGTCGGGCAGCCTAGCAAGTAACTATCTAGTTATTGACATCCGCCGCACGCCCGATGCAGACTCGAACTATCCAGTTAGTTACTTGTTTGCCGCGACCCGATGGAGGACACCATGGAGATGCGCGCACTGGGCGGCCAGGGATTGAAGGTCGGAGCCGAGGGCCTCGGTCTGATGGGCATGAGCGCCCACTACGGAGCCACCGACGAGACCGAGTCCCTCGCCACCATCGACCGCGCACTCGAGCTGGGAGTGACCCTGCTCGACACTGCGGAGGGCTACGGCCCGTTCCGCAACGAGCAGCTCCTCGGCAAGGCCCTCGCCGGCCGCCGCGACGCCGCCGTCATCGCCACCAAAACCGGCGTCGAGTTCACCGACGAGGGGGCCTTCCGGGGCCACAACGGCAGCCCCGAGTACATCCGGCGCTCGGCCGACCGCTCCCTGCGCCACCTCGGGACCGACCACATCGACCTCTACTACCTCCACCGCGTCGACCCGAACGTGCCGATCGAGGAGAGCGTCGGAGCCATGGCCGAGCTGGTCGCCGCCGGCAAAGTCGGCCACATAGGGATCTGCGAGGCCGCCGCGTCCACCATCGTGCGCGCCCACGCCGTTCACCCGCTGGCCGCCGTGCAGACCGAGTACAGCCTCTTCGAGCGCGGCATCGAGCACGACGGCGTCCTGGACACCCTGCGCGAGCTCAAGATCGGCCTCGTCGCCTACTCCCCGCTGGGCCGCGGCTTCCTGTCGGGGGCCGTGACCAGCCCGGACGACTTCGCCGCCGACGACTTCCGCCGCACGGACCCCCGCTTCCAGGGCGAGAACTTCGACCGGAACCTGGCCGTCGTCGACCGGGTCCGCGCCCTCGCCGCCGAGAAGGGCGTCACCCCCTCGCAGCTCGCGCTCGCCTGGACCCTGCGCATGGGTGCCGTGCCCATCCCCGGGACCAAGCGCCGCCGCTACCTGGAGGAGAACGTCGCCGCGACCGCGGTCGCGCTCACCGATGCCGACCTGGCCTCCATCGACGCCGTCGCACCGCACGGAGTGGTCGCGGGGGACCGGTACGCGCCCGAGCTCACGGGCTCGCTGAACGGCTGACCCGAAGCCCTGCCGCAGCCGCGGCCAGCACGGGGACCCCCGTACGAGGTCGTCTTCAACGGGCTGGCCCTGCGGTGACTAGGCCGTTTCTTGCCGATATCTGATCGGGTGCATGCCCGTGCACGCCGGGATGCACCCCCTATCCCCGTTCTCCAGGCATGCCTCGGCGTACCCCTTCGTGAAGCGGAGGGACTCGTGGAAGAGCGCGTCTACGACGGGTGTCCCTGCCGCCAGCGCCCCCAAGAAGCTGTGTCAGAACCCCAGTTGGGCAGCCTTCCCGCAGGGTTGCGGCGTAGGCGGCGCGCTGCTGGAACAGGGTCGTGGCGGTGTTGGTGTCCTTGCCCGTTTTGACCGTGACCGTCTTTCCGGCGTTCAGGGTGAACGTGGCGAAGGTGTAGACGTGGCTGGAGGCGTCACGTCATCTGTCATGACGCAAGGCTAGGACGATCTAGGGCCGGGGGACCTCGGGTTCGGAGCATTGCCCGGTGGCTGAAGCAGGACCATGACCTGGGCGGCCTCAACATCGAAGCCGAGCACCGGATGGGTCGAGGTGACGACCGTCCCGTTTCCGGAGGCGGTCACCACGCTGTTGGAGCGGTTGGAGGAGGAGATCGGGCGGCTGGCGAAGACGTCCCCGCTGGCGGCGGTGCGGGCGGCCCGCCAGCTCGAGGTAGTCGCCGAGCGGGTCGGGTACTGGGCGGCCCGCGGCACCGCAAGCGACCTCGACACCGCACAGGCCGCCGCCCACCTCGGGTCAGGGGTCTTGTGGGCGGTGCAGACGTCGCAAGCGCTGGCGATGGGGTCGTTCGTGATCATCCACCGGGCCTCCCCGGTCGTGAGGGTGCCGCCCCTGCTGCCGGTGGTCGCCTCGCATCCGGGCTGGTGGATCCGCAGCGTGAGGCCGCTCCCCGGTCTGGAGCGGGTCTGTATCCGTTCCCCGATCCATAGGCCGACCTCGGCGGGCACCGGCGGTGGGGGTGTGGGTGGTCGGCGGTGCAGCTTGGGGACGTCGTTGTACGAGGTCCCAGGTACAGGGCGGACGCGGTCGGCGGGGACGCCGAGTTCGACCAGGTCCGCGGTGATGTCCTGCCCGGTGCTGGCGGTACGGCTGGACCCGGCGCGCAGGGCGACCGTGTAGACCCACTGGCCGGCGTCGGTCTGCCACCGCCGCACGAGCCGGCCCGCTACCTCACCGTCGGGCAGCTCCGGTCATGGGCGGGAGCAGGGAAGGCTGCTGACGCCGGGCAGCCCCGGTCATGGGCGGGTGCGGGCGAGGCGCTCGTCACGCTCGCCCTGACAGCCCCGGCAGAGGGGGTTCCCACCGTGTCCGTAGCGGCAGGTTTGAGCGTGACTTCTCTGCACTTCACGCGCAGACAAGATCTGCTGCGTGTCAGGTGGTTGCCGCAGGTCCTGTCCAAAGATGCTCACCTGGAGCATGGTTGGCTGCCCGGTTAGCCGCGAGGTGCGCGTCTCGCCGCTGGAGCACGCCTTCGGCGTGAACCGCTCGCAGGGCGGACTCGATTACGAACAGCCGCCCAAACTGGTAGTCATCGGCGTTGAGTGACTTGTCGCCTTCAGTCAGGAAGAACTTGATGCTCCCGTCCGCGAACTGCTCGACGTGGGGTGTCAGCACCTTGAAGCGAGCGTAGCGGGCGTAGTCGATGCCGAGGGCAAGTACCTGCATAGCCTCGCGGAGCTGTTGGGTCACCTCGGTGAGTTTCGCGACCTGCTGGGCTTGCTTGTCGTGGTAGGCCGCCCTGGTCAGCCGGAACCTCGCCAGATTCGGGCCGAAGCGAAAGGGCCGTCGGCCAGGGTATTTCACCTTGGGTAGCTCCGCGTGAAATTGGATCAGGTCCGTGAGTGCCAGCGCCAGTCCAGCCATCGCCGTAGGGTAGTCGGCCAGCACAGCATGGGTGTCGGCATCCTCCAGCAGTTTGACGGTTTCCACCCGACTCACCAGGTCGATCATGTCGATGTCCTCGAAGCGTGCGCCGAAGATCATTGGGCAGGCATCCGTGAAGAAGGACGAGACGTCGCCCCGCGCTTGGTCGATGGCCCGCGCAGAGGGGAAGGCGCCGTAGTGCTTGAGCGCCACCCTCAGCTTGTTGGCCCGGTCCATCGCCAACTTGCCGGGAAGCTGACTGCCGGCTGGGAGTCCCGGCTGGAGCTTTGTCCAATACTCAACGAAACTGATCTGAGTGGGCACGTTGACCTGCAGATGTTCCACTGCGAGGAGCAGGAAATGCTCCACTGCGTCCTGAAACGACAGGATCGCCGTTGATGACATCGGCTCGGGCAGCGCGGACTGGGTTACCCCCTGCTCGTGAAGGTAGCGAATGAATGCAAGTCGCTGAACGGTCTGTGGGGTCGGTGGGCTGGACAACTAGGGCTCCTGCTTCGCTGGATGGGCTTACGCCCGGTCGCGGCGTGCTACCGCCGCACCAGCAGATCCTTCTCTAGTTGACTGAACCGTGCCAGCGATTTGGGCTGCGCGGGTAGGGAACGCTAGTGCAGTTAATACGCCACCGGGCGCGGGGTCCGGTCTGGCTGGGAGCCCAAGTGACCAGCACGGGGCGCGGGTGGGGGGTAGTGGGGGGCTGCTCGCTCATGCAGCGCTCCGTGCCGTGGGGGTATGGGTGCGGGCGGTGCGGCGCAGCTCGGCGGCGCCGGTTCGCCACTGGGCGGGGGAGGCCCAGTAGGGGTGGGTGGCGAGGCGGAGGTCGAGGAGGACCAGGGCGCGGCGCAGCGCGGCCGTGCCGGTCCCGGCGGGGGCGTGCGCGAGGGCGGTGTAGGTCCGCTCCCGTTCCTGCTGGAGGGCGAGGAGGTCGGCGGGGAAGCAGTGCGGTGTCACCCCCCAACTAAAACACGTGTTCGAATTCCACCGCGAGTCTCCGACGGCGGGTCACCGGCCGTAGGTGTCCTGGCAGAGCGCGGTGATGGCCGGGCTGTTCACGCCGTGTGCGGAGCGGCACAGCGCGGCCATGTCCCCGGCCCGCACCCCGGGCGCGGGGCGCCCGGTGCGGCGTGGTGCGGGCGTGCGGCCGCCGGCCTTCGCGGAGCCCGTGGACTCGCGCTTGCTCCGCGCGGTGGGGTGCGCGCCGGTCTTGGGTGTGGTGGCCCTGTGTGGCCGTGGGGGCTGCTGGCGGGCCGGGCGGGGAGTGCTCGGGCTGCGCCGGTCCGCTGCGGCTGCGGGAGCTTCGTGGGCGGGGCCGGGCACACGCTGCGCGGGGTCGGCGCGGAGGCCGGAGGAGTGGGTGCCGGGCAGGGGCGAGAGGGGCAGTGCCGCAGGGGCGGCGGCGCGCTGCTCGGGTAGGCCGGGGCCCGGGTGTTTTTGGTCGGCCACCACCGTGGGAGAGGCCTTCGAGGCCGAGCCAGGGGCGGGGTGGACGGTGACCCATCCGGGGCCCGCGAGCAGCGTGACGAGGAGCAGGGGCAGAGACCAGCGACGCATGCCGCCACCGTGCCGCATGCAGGTCCCAGAGCGGCCCAGGCGGCCCCGCTGCGCCCCTCGGATGGATGACGCGGCGGGCCGCCGCCGGACCGTGTCGCGCCGGGCGGGGCGACCCTGGAAGAGGGACTGCGAGGGAGGCCCAGGAGATGGTGCTCAGACCGCCGGTTGAGCCGATGCTGGCGCAGGCCGCGGAGTCGTTGCCCGGCCCGGCCGCGCTGCGGGCAGGGGTGGCCTACGAGCAGAAGCTGGACGGGCACCGGGCGCTCGTCTTCACCGCGGCCGACCCGGGCGGCGCGGTGATGGTACAGACCCGCCGCGGGTCGCTGGTCCAGGACCGGTTTCCCGACCTGGTGGCGAGGCCGAGTCGGTATGGGAAGCGGCGTTCAGGGATGGCCGCATTACCCGGGAGCAGTTCCAGAACAGGAGGCGAGGTGGAAGCCCTTCCTGATCGGGTACGGCCTGGCGGCGTAGATGGGGCCCGCCGGAACCCGCCGCGCGGCCGGCCCGAAAATCCGGGTGCAGGCGGGGCCCGCTGTAGATGAAAATGGTTGCCATGAGCGATATGCGAGTGACTACCTTCCGCAGCGCCACCGGCATCAGCCTCACGGTGGACATCCCCCGGTCCGTGGCCGCCAAGCTGGCCGACCCGAAGGGGCCGGGCATCTACAAGGACTCCGTCGCAGAGGAGGACACCGGCCCGGACGACATCGACCAGATCACCATCAACGTCATCCCGGACGACAACGAGTAGTACCTGCACGCGCGCACGGCGGCCCCCGGATTCTCCGGTCGGGCCGCCGCGTGCTGTCTGGCCGTCAGGGGGCGGGAGGCCCGCCGCTTCCGCCCGTGCCTATCAGGACGTAAGCCAGCGTCACCACGCCGGCCCCGACCAGGACCGCGACGCCGGCCTGCGGGTGCATGTACGCGATGTATACCGCCACGACGCCGACCAGCAGCAGGACGAGGGCGCGCAGATCCAGCGGACCGTTCACCGGGACACCGCCGAGCTGACCGAAGGGACCACGATGGTGCCCGCCGCGGCGAGCTTCCGGGCGCGGCGCCGGACCCGGTACAGCCGCCGCTCGACCGACTTCCGCGTGGTCCCGAGCTTCTGGGCGATCTCCTCCTGCGTGGCGCCGGTCTCCAGGATCGCCGTGCAGATTGCGCGTTCCTCCATCGAGGCGCCTGCCAGGATGGTGGCCAGCGTCTCCTGCAGCACGGTCTGGTGCTCCAAGCTGGTGCGGCCCTCTGCCGAGGGCCGCTGTCCCGTCTCACGTGACGTTGCCGGCGTCTCAGTGAGGTGCAGTTCCGCAGAGCCCGGGAACTCGTGCCTCAGGCCGAGTTCATCCGTGCTGACGCTACGGCCGTGGACTCGCGCCAGCCTCCTTTGACGGAGTCGTCTCCTTTTACGCACTGATCCACATCCCGCTCGGCGAACAGTCCAAGGTCAGTTGGGCGGGGGCCCGCCGAGCTGCTGTTGTTTGTAAAGCCAGACTGCGCCGTGGCTGCTGCCGCTGGCGAGGAGCGTGCCGTCGGGGGAGAACGCCACCGTCATGACTCCGTCTCGATGTCCGGTGAGGGGGGCACCGACAGGTCGGCTGGTGGCCGGGTCCCACAACCGCAGCGTCCCGCGGTAGCTGCCGCTGGCGAGGAGCGTGCCATCGGGGGAGAACGCCAGCGCGTGGCACGAATAGCTGTCCGTGAAGGGGCGACCGACAGGCTGTCCAGTCGCCGGGTCCCACAGCTGAATCCCGTCGTTGCGACCCCCGTCGGCTAGGAGGGTGCCGTCGGGTGAGAACACGACTGAGTAGAGGGGGGCACCGACAGCCTGTCCGGTGAGGGGGGGCACCGACAGGCTGTCCGGTGGCCGGGTCCCACAACCGCAGCGTCCCGTCGTTGCTGCCGCTGGCGAGGAGCGTGCCGTCGGGGGAGAACGCCACCGTCATGACTCCGCCTCGATGTCCGGTGAGGGGGGCACCGACAGGCTGTCCGGTGGCCGGGTCCCACAACCGCAGCGTCCCGTCGTTGCTGCCGCTGGCGAGGAGCGTGCCGTCGGGGGAGAACGCCACCGTCATGACTCCGCCTCGATGTCCGGTGAGGGGGGCACCGACAGGCTGTCCGGTGGCCGGGTCCCACAACCGCAGCGTCCCGTCGTTGCTGCCGCTGGCGAGGAGCGTGCCATCGGGGGAGAACGCCACAGCCAAAACCATCCCACCGTGCACAAGATGGCTGGGCTCCGCCCGTAGGGCCGGCGGTGGTCCGGGAGGCGGGGACGCGGGTGGGTGGCTGAGGCGGTCACGGACATCGGCTGCGCTGGCGGGCCGGTGGCCTGGGTCCTTGGCGAGGAGTTCGGCGAGCAGTGCGTCGAGGTGGGGCGGCAGGCCGGGGCGGTGGCTGGAGGGTGGTGCGGGCGGGGTGTGTACATGGGCGTACCCCAGAGCTGCTGGGGTGTCGAGATAATCAAAGGGGGTGCGGCCAGTCAGCAGCTCGTACAGCACGCAGCCGAGCGAGTACAGGTCCCCGCGGGCGTCGCCGACCTTGCCCTGAAGCCGCTCGGGCGGCATGTAGGCGACCGTGCCGATGACGCGGCTGGCAACGGTCAGGGTGGAGATGTAGCGGGCGATTCCGAAGTCGAGGATCTTCACGCTGCCCGCCGGGGTGAGCATCAGGTTGGCAGGCTTGAGGTCACGATGCAGTATTCGGGCGGTGTGTGCAGCGTGCAGCGCGTCGGCGACCTGCGCGGTCCACGCCAGGACGTCCGCGACCGGCGGCAGGCCGTCTCGCAGCACAACGCCCAGGTTCCGGCCGGGAACCTCCTCCATCACCAGGTAGAGCGTGCCGTCGCCGTCCCGTCCGAGATTGTGGACGGTGACGATCCCCGGATGACTCAACGCCCCCGCCGTGTGGGCCTCCCGGAAGAACAGCTCCTCCCAGAAGAGCGGGTCCTCATCCTCGGCCGTCCTGAGATGCGGTTGGAGCAGTTTGACCGCGACGGAACGCTTCATCACGCGGTCGCGGGCCGCCCTCTCAGGTTCTGCGCCGAGGCCGACCTCCCGCCGGCCGCCGTCCGCACCGGAACCCTGGTTGCGTTCGTGGAGTGGTGCTGGCATCAGCCCGCCCGGCCGCCGAAGCCCGGCTCCCCGCCCGGGAAGCTCACGGCACCCACCACCATCGACCGCCGTCTGTCCGGCATCGTCGTCACCGCCCGCCGCCGGCTCAAGCTCCAGCTGCAGGAGGATATCGCCGAGGAGGCCCGTGCGCTGCTCAAAGCGAAGAAGAAGGCCATGGCCAAGACCAAGGAGACCCGCGGCCGCGGCCCGGCCCCCGCCCTGCTCGTCCGGCACATGGAGAAGATCGCCGCCGCCCTCCCGGAGAATCGGTCCGGGATCCGCGACCTGTCGATGATGACGATGCACTTCGCGATCGCCGGCCGCGAGCATGAACTCGCCTGGCTCCGAGTCCGCGACATCGTCGAAGACCCCGAAGGCCGTGGCCTGATCGTGGACGTGCGGGTCTCGAAGGTTTCCTCGCGCGTGGTCGAGGTCCTGTACGGATCCCGCGCGCACATCTGCCCGGTCCGCGCCTGGCGCCGCTGGAAGGAGGCGGCCGCCCTCGACGACGCCCCAGACGGATTCGCGTTCCGCCGCCTGCACAACCGGTGGGGAACCGTGCTGCAGGGCGGCCTCGACCCCGAGACCGTTGGCGACGTCCTCACCCGCATCGGCGCCCGCGCCGAACTCGACATCCGGCCCACCGGCCACGAGTCCGCCCGCGCCGGCAACGCCGACGCCGTCATTGAACGCCAGGGCGGATGGGCCCGCGGCTCGAAGGTCATGCGCGGCTACCGCGAGGCCGACGACGGGTTCAAGGAGAACGCCCTGCACGGGGTCCTGTGAATCCGGCAGGGGAGGTCCGGCCCTTCGTTGCGCCGTCCGTGTAGCACGCCCGATCTTGGGCAGGTCTTCGGACTGTCGGACCGGCCGACACAGGGAGGGGATCATGAACACCTACCGCGAGGACACCGCCGAGGACCACGCCCGGAACGCGACGATCGCGAACACGACTACCCAAGCCGTTGGCCTGGGCCTGGCCGCCGTCGCGTTCGCACTGTTGGAGGTCGCGCAGGCAATCCGCGAGGCCAGCAACAAGGACTGACCCGGCTGAGCCCTGATCCGGTGCGGGTGGACCACCTCCTCGACCGCCCCCGGTCGAGGAGGTTCTCGGCACCCCAGGCCGACACAGCGGAAGCTACGCTTCCGAACCAACTTGCTCCCGCCGAGACCGCGATCAGAGCGAGTGCGAGACTGAGAGCGTGAGCACTCCTCGCCGCCGCCCACTGGGCACCGGTCCCGGCCCCGCCGTCGAGGAGCAGCACCGTACGGACGGGCGCCGCACCATCGTTGAGCGCGCCACCACCGCCCCGGACTCCGGCCTCACCCGGACGACCCCGGCCCCGGCGCCGTCCGGCCGACGCTTGCTCGGCAACGGCCCGAGCGCCGCCGAAGACTTCTAATTTCCGGCCCTCATCTGAGGGCCGATTTCTGAAATGGCCCGGCCGAGGTGCCAGCAGGACGCGTTGGGGAGTGCCGCTGGCCGGCGCTTTGATCCTCGTGGGGACATCGAAACGAGGCCCCACCCTTCCCGGGTGGGGCCTCGTTGGCGTGCGTCTTGGATCAGCGTCCCGTCCGCCACCACCGCTGTCGCCGGGCCGGCGCCGGGGCCGAATCGAGCGGCTGCGGGGGCGGGGCGATGCGGTCCGGTGTCAGGCCGACTTTGTCGGGGTGGACGCAGGCGGGGGTGCCATCGGCGGTGTACCGGTGTCCGTCGGCCGGGTTGAACGGGCATTCCCGGCTCGGTCGGTCGTAGACCACGAACCCTTCGCGGGGGAGTCTCGTCGCCGGACAGATCCCGCACGCCGGATGGTCGGGGCCGGTCACGAACGGCGTCGTCATGGCGGGACGGTAGCGTAGCGGGCCGCTAGGCGGCGGCGAAGGAGATGGCGTGCTCGCGGCCGGCCCGGTTCATGCCGATGGACGCGTACCGTGCCGTCAGGATCTCCACCCTGCGGTCCACTTCGTCCTTGACGAGCCAGTACCGGGCGGGCGGCTCGCCCCAGGCCAGTCGGTAGGCGCGGTGGGTGAAGTCGCCGGTGTAGTCGGTGTGCTCCTGGTCGGTCTGGTGGATGAGCTGGAACCCGGCACGTGCCGCGATCCGCGCGACCAGCTGCGACTGGGCGATCATCGCGTGGGTCATCTCGTCCACCGGCACCGCCACCGCGACCTCGGCCAGGCGCTCGTCGCCGGTCAGGTCGAACACCGCCGCCTTGAGAGCCGGCGCCCGCAGGCCCTCAGTGAACAGCGGCCCCCTGTCCGCGTCCAGGCTCCACTGCTCGATCACGGGGAAGCCGGTGAAGCACTGCCAGTCGCTGCTGTACTCCAGCGTCGCGGTCTCGAACGCGCTGAACTCCTCGTCGGCGACGATCGCCGCCAGGACCTCCTGCGCCCGCTCGGCGACGTCTGCGGGGGTGGGCATGCTCGTGCTCATCTTCGGGCCTCCTTCGAAACGATGAAGGTGCCCCGCACGGCCCGGGTCGGGCGAGTGCGGTTCGTGCCCGTACGCCCGGGGGTACGGGCTTCCGCCCCGGACGTACGGGAATTCTGGTCCGCCACGGCAGGTGACGAGAGGGACCTGCGTCGGCGGGAGGGTTCATCTCACGTGCTCGACGTCCCGTATCAGTGCCTTGATCTCCAGGCCGGACTCCAGCCGCACCCACAGATAGGCGATGGCCGCGTCCATGCCGTCCCAGCCGGCGCCGACCTGGGCGATGGTTCCGGTGAACTCGACCGGCCGCTCCCGCCTCCGGTCTTCGGGCTCCACGTACGTGGTGCCGGTGACTGTGTCCCCGACCTTGTAGGGCGTGCGGGCCTGCCGTGTGCGCAGCGGGCTCATGCCGTGGCCGGGGCGTCGGGGAGGGAGACGTCGAACTCGGGGCACTTGGCGAGGAACCGCTCCAGGCCCGCGTCGGCGCGCTCCAGCAGAGAGGGGGAGGGGACGCCGTGGGCGGGCTGCTCGGACGTCCAGGGCGCGGCGGCGGGTGGGGGTGGGGGTGCGCTCATCAGGGTCTCCCAAGGGCTGCGGAGTCGGTCATCCCGGCCCCAACGACGCTAGGGAGGTCCGGCCAGTGCCCTCAACGGTTTTGCGGCTTTTTGCGGACGGCTACCCGCACGCCCCACGGACGCGTTCGATCCGGGCGCGGGCGGCCGGGCCGTAGACGGCGACGGCGGACAGCTGCGCGAAGGCCCGCTCGTACACGGCGATCTCGCCCGGTGCGGTGATGCTCACGCGGGCCGACAGCAGCTCGATGCCAACCTGGGCGGTGTCGTAGACGGTGAAGGACTCCATGGACCACAGCGGACGGGCGGCCCCGGCCGGGACGATGCCCAGCGACACCTGCGGCAGCGCGAACACCTCCAGCAGGCGGTCGAGCTGGGCGACGGTGGTCTCCTTGTCCGCGACTCCCGGCAGCAGCACGGACTCCTCCAGGAGGAACGCGAAGGTGCGACCGCGCTTGTTCAGGATGCGGGAGCGGGCCAGGCGGGCGCGGGCGGCGGAGTCGGCGTCGGTGTCCGGGGCGGCGTGGAAGGCGCCGTAGGCGGCGATGACGGCCGCGGCGTATCCGTGGGTCTGGAGCAGGCCGGGCACGACGTGCGAGCAGTACACGCGGAAGGACCGCGTGCGGTCCATCAGCGGCACGATCTCGTTCTGCAGACGGGTCAGCCCGGCCCGGTTGAGCCGCTTCCACTCCACGTACATCGAGTTCGCGCTCCGGGCGGCCGCGATGAGGTCCGCCTCCTGGTCCTCAGCGCCGCACGCCGTACACCAGGCCCGGATGTCGGCGTCTGACGGGGCGGCCTTGGCGTGCTCGATCCGGGAGGTCTTCGCGCCGTTCCACCCGCACCGGTCGGAGAGGACGCCGCCGGCCAGGCCCGCGTCCAGGCGCAGGTGCCGCAGCCGCAGGGCGAGCGCGGCACGGGCTTCCTGGGCACTGGACAGGGGCGAGGACATCGGTGGGCCGTGGGTCAGGGCTTGTAGTCGGCCAGCGGCACGGCGCGCTCCCACACGGCCGTGAACGCGGACGCGCACAGGGCGGCCGTGGTCGGGTCGTCGGACATTTCGCCGCCGGTCGGGGTGCCGTTGCCGGAGAAGTGGTTCCAGCGGATGAGGCGGCCGTCGATGAGCCAGAAGTCGTTCCCCGGCAGCGCGATGTCGGACGCGAGGCGGCGTGCCAGGTAGCGGATCTCCTCGCCTGCCAAGGCGTTCACGGACGCGCCGGCCAGCCCGTAGCGGGCATAGTCCGACAATGGCTCGGAGACGATCCGAGCCCGCCGGACGATCACGCCCCGGGCGACGGTACGGCGCACCAGCTCGACCCAGAACCGCCAGTACTCCGACGCCGGGTCCATGTCCCGCTCTCCGGTCTCCAGCCACCCGGCGAACCCCGGGGACTCCGCGGGCACCCCGTAGCCGTCCCGCATTTCGAGGTGGAGTGCGGAGACGCGGGCGCCGTCGAGGAGTTCGTCAAAGCCCGGAACGACGTCGGTCTGCGTCATCACACGCCTTCCTCAGGATCTCGGTCATCGCGGCCGGGAGACGAACGACCGCCTCGGAGTCGGGAATGTCCCCGCTCTCCCGGCACTCGGCCGTCTCCGCGTCGGTCGCCTTCCAGCCCTGCACGACGACGTCGCCAGTGTCCTGGTCGACCCACACCGACGGGCACTGCCCGGTGTCGCTGTTGGGGTCCTTGCCCCAGAACCGTAAGGCCATGACTGCCCCCTGCATCACGCTGTTTGCGGGAAATTGCACGCCACCTCCAGCGAAGCAGCACCCGTCACGGGGGTCCAGGCGTCTACCGGACTAATCTCCGTCGACCAAGCCGCCGTGGCAGGTGGCGGGGAGCACCTGCGCAGGCCCCCGCACCGCCTTCGGTATCACGACGGGCCGGGCCGGTACCGGGTAGCGGTTGGCATGCCAACCTGCCCAGGCGGCATGGAGCTACCGCTCCCTACGGCACCCATTACAGCAACCGGGACGCCCTGCTCCGCCTCACCGCGTACGGCGACGGCACCGCCTCCGGCCGCTTCACAGCCGGGCTGGAGTTCATGCGGGCCCGGTCGCATCGGACCGTGTGGCCGACCTACGAGGACCACGTCACCACATGGCCCGGCTCGGCCGGCACGGTCGTCCAGCCGGATCAGCTCGCCGACGCCGACGCCGACACCGACACCGACATCGAAATCGTCATCGGCCTTGCCGTTCCCCACATCACCCACATCACCTTCCGCGAGGAGGACGGCACCGGGGCCGCCTGGTTCTACTCCCGCAACGACCGCTCATGGGCGGGCGTGCGCTGGCCGGAGGAGGGCGGGCCGGGCACCGTCTACCAGTACGGGCCCCAACGCCTGTGGGACGCCGTGGAAGCCGCCTGCTCGTGGTGGGAGGAACAAGGCCGCCCCGGACTCGACTGCTTCGGCCTTACGGTCACCCAGCGGTGAGACACCATGGTTGGACGAACCAGGCAACCTGCTGCCGGGGGCGCAGTGGCGATAAAGGAGGACGGCCGTGGGCGAGCGTGAGGAACCGCTGGAGCAGTGGGCGGACCTCCGCGACCAGCGGCGTGCATCTGACCGGCAGATCACCGGACGCCGCCGCGCCGAACCACTCGACCCCGCCGCCCGAGGCCGCGCCGCGCACCTCGCCCCCGACGCCCCCCCCGCGTCCTTCTGGAGCTCGACGTCGAGTCGGGGGAATGGGTGCCCGTCGGAGTCGCCGACAACGCCGCCGAGGCTGCGCTCTTCCTCACCGGCTGACGCTGCGGTAGCTCTGGACGACACCCGTCCCCAACGGTCCTGGCCGCAGGACGGAGTCTGACCCCTGGCATGCACAGGAGGTGCCCCGCACGCCAGGCGTGCGGGGCACCTCCGCAAACCGTCCTCGGAATGCCGCAGCATTCCGAGGACGAGTTCACCTCGTCGGCTACGCCGGGGGGGCGTACGTCGGGCGGTCCGACACTGGCCCCGGCCGCCCGTCGATGACGATCGAGAGGGACTGAGGGCTGAGGTTCCGCTCCAGGCGCCTAAGTTGGCGTCTCCGCTGCTCCTCGCGGAAAACCGCATGCTGGGAGCCCGGCCGCCAGTAGACCGACTCAAGCTCGGCGAGGGGGGCGGGTGTGGTGGACATGGTCCTGGCCCAGGCGTTCAGCCAGTCCTTCTGAGCCCTTGACGAGCGGATGCCGCAGCCACGGAGGAAGGCCGCCATCTGCTCGCGGGTCCGGGGCAGGGCCTGACGGTTGATGATGCGGTGAGCACTGCTTATGGCGAGCCACTCGGCACCGGCACGTTCCTGCATCAGGCGCAGGGGCGGAGCTCCCGCGCGCTCGTAGAGGTCGACAATCGCCCGACTCAGTTCGCCGCGTGACGCGATCAGACCGGGTGTGGGCACACGGTGATCGGAGAAACCGCGCTCTTCGAGCCTCGCCCGAGCCCAGCCGATGCGGCTGGCCAGGACGTCGGACTTGCTTACGTCGCAGCCGCCGACGAACTTCATGACGACGGTCTCGCTCGGAGTCCTCTTGCCTGCGGCGGCGCGCTTGAGCGTCGCGGAGGACAGGCCCGTACGCGCCGCCAGCTGTTCGTAGGTGAGGCCGGCCGCCTGCCGGTGCTTGCGCAGCAGGGCCGCAAGCTCGCCCCGGGCGCTCACGGTGAAGTCGACCGGGTTCTCGGGTCGTCCCATCCCCGCACCCCTACTGGCTCGCGCGCAGCAGGAGCTGAGCCAGGCCGACGACGATCTTGCGCCCACCGCTGGCCGCGATGACCACCGCCACCCCGATCGCACCGCAGTAGGCGAGGAGGGGGTAGATCTCCGCGGTGGGCATGTCGGTGATGGAGAGGGCCGAGCCGAGCGAGGGGAAGGCGATGACCGCCGTGACGACGGGGAGCGTGAGGCGGTTCTGTTCGGCCGCCTGTGCTGGGAGGATCGGAATCTGTGGGCGTGCGGTGGCGTCGGAGCCCGGCTGGACGTGCTTCTTCGGCATGGAAGTCCCCTGAGTGTGAAGGCGGGGCGAGGCGTCGACGTGGCGCCTCGCCCTGGGCTACTGGCTGCAAAAGGCATGCACCCAGGGGGAATTGGCGTTCCCTCCGCGTGTGTTCGTGCCGTCGTCATCATCTCAGGCCTTGTGGACCCCCTGGAGCTCGTGTCTCACCCCAAGCCCGATTTTGGCTCACGCCTGTTCCAACCTCCCAACGCATCTCTGTCGGGACGACGTGCCGGCGGGAGAGCCCATCTGAGTGTTGACCTGACCTGCGTAAACACCGGTGCGATCACGTCAAGCGAGGGTCCTTCCTGGTGGCGGTTGCCACCTTCGGTTCGAAGCGCTGGTCCCATCGGACGGGACATAGGCTCACCGTCGTACAAACCTGGGTTGCCGTGCCCGATGACTTAAGTCAACAATCCGAAGCATCGGGTAGGCGGAAGCCACCTGGATGGTCCCCCTGACGGCTACTGGCTGCAAACCACGCTGAACGGGACTCCGCCTGGCTTCACGTTGGCGCGTGAATCAGGCACTGAGGCTGTCATCTCCCAGAGGTGGCAGCCTTGTTGTTTTCCCAGGTCGGCGTCGAGCGCCGGTTCGGCCGCGCGTGCGCCTGAGACTGGACACCGGCCCCCGTAGGCCGCGCGTACGGGGGTTTTCTCCTGCCGTCTCATCTCGCTCATCCGGGTGCCCGTACCCGGGAGGTGTGGGGATGTACGGGGAGCTGTGGGCGTGGGCGCAGGCGGAGCCGGGGAAAGCCGCGCTTGCGGCCGTGGTGATCGGGGTCCCGGCGGCCGGGAGCGCTCGCGCAGCCGCGGCAGAAGGAGAGGGCGGCGCGGCCCGCGTCGGCTCCGCCGCCGACGCAGGCGGCAGAGACCGCGATCAGCGTGTCCGGGCCGTTCTGGTCGTTCGCGTACGCCTCCCGCCGCGCCGCCGACCACGGCGCCCGTTCGACTGGCGGGGAGCGTCATTCAAACCACGCGATATTCGGAGGGCTTCGGCGTCAGCGGGCCGTAGGGTTGGCGCGCCAAGACAGCCTGGTAGTAATGGAGAAGCGTGCGGTCTGAGGAACATGTGGGGTGGGAGCGGGACTTCCCGGTCCGGTATCTCCTGGTGCGGGACGACATCAGCGGTGAGGAAGAGGGCGTGCTGTGGGGGCGGTGCGCCGAGGCCGAGGGCCTGTTCATGGACGTGCCTCCGCTGCCGCGAGAGGTCCTGACGCTGCGCGGCTGCCTGCGCGAGAGCCTGCTGGTCCAGGCGGTGGCGGACAGTGCCGAACCGGTGCGGCTGCTGGGGGACGGAATGCTCTCGATCGAGCCTGTGGATACCTCGAACGACGGGCCGGCCCGCTTCTGGGACCTGGAGGACACGGCTGTCCTGGCCCACTGGCCCACGCCGGGCGATCCTGGGCGCGTGGACATCGTCCTGGGCACCGGTGTCAGGGAGGATGACTACTGGGGCTGCAAGCGGCTGCCTTCGAGCCCGCGGTTCGACCTGTGGTTCCCCTCGTTCCAGGGTGACAGCCCATCGGGCGATTGCCGTTCCATTGACGGCCTGTTCACCCCGCGCCCGCAGCGACCCACACAGCCAGTGCACCTGATCGGCTGCGAACCCGCCACACCGCTTCTGACCCTGCTGAGTCGTCCCCTTCCCCAGAAGGGCGACCCGATCACGCTCTGGCCCCTCGACCGCCACGGCCGGACGATGACCAGGTACCGCCTCGACCTGGACACCGTCGAGGCACGCCCGTCCACCCTCGGTGGAGCCCTGATCGACGTCACAATCACGGACCCCGGTGACGACCGTCCAACTCTGGCCGCCCGCGCAGTCTGGGAGATCTGGTCCGACGGTGTTCCCACGCGGCCCAACCAGTGGGCACAGTTCGACGCCAAAGGCCGGTCCGAGTGGCTGGCCCTCACCCGCATCGGCCCGTACTGGCCGGAGGGCCTCTCCGGCGGGACGTACCACCTGGACGGACAGCACGTCACCGACAGGAACGGCTTGCTCCTGGCACTCGGCGAAGCCCTGCTCGGCCCTGGCGCCAACTACGGCAGAGACCTGGACTCAGTGGCGGATTACCTGTGTGGCGGGCCCTCCGTCGTCCCCCCGTTCACCCTCGTCTGGCACCACGCCGACATCGCCCGCCACGCCCTCGCCGGACACGTCCTGTACCACCTCGGCGGCCTGTCCTACTTCGAGGTGACCGTGAACCTCCTGCGCGAGAAAGGCGTCACCGTCGTGCTCCAGTGAGGGATGCGACGGACAATCCGCCCAGCGAGCTGCGGGAAGATCGCGGTGACGTCATACGGTTGAGGAGGCATGGTCGGAGCGCTGTTCATAGCGTTGATCTTGCCAACGGGCACTGACAACAAGGCCGGTAGCCGGCTTGGTGGCCGTGGATGCGGAAAGCCGGTATCCGCGTTCCGGAACGTGTGTGGCGGTCGGGAAATATGTAACCCATACGGGTGAGGGGTGTTCGAGCGGGTCGCCCGTCTTCCACTCGTCGGCGGGCCAGTTTCCGTCCGCAGATGACCGGTCCAGGTGCGGGTGTGACGAATTGCGTCCGAGACTGCCCGAATAGGTGTCATCCGGGGGTGGTTGTGCTGTCCCGGGGGTGCCTGAGGTGGTCATGTTTCCGGTTCGGGAAGGGTTTGGGCGGCCGGACCGGGCGGTGTTTCGCTGAGGCCGGTGACTCCCGAGTGTGAGCGGGGCTCCGGGGCGTGCATGCCCCGAAGCCCCGCGGGGGTTCGACCATTCCGCAACCTGCTGAAGGAACGACATGATCGAACGTGCAGATCGGCCTGACCGGCCGGTGGCCCCAGAAATTAGCATTCCGGCCCCGCACCTGCTCGAAACACGGCTGTACGCAGTCCTTTCGGGTATGGCGCGCTGGTCTTCGGTGTTGACGACGGTCCTCGTCGTCGCGGTCACCGCCGGGTGGGTCGACGAGGCCGGCGTCCTGGCAGCCACACCGCTGGTTTACGGGGACCGGACGGTCCTCTTGTTCAGGGTGCTGCTGCGCCGCTGACCCCCGCCCCGACTTCGCTCGCCCGTGCCTGCGGGCGACGCGGGGCTACAGAGCGGGGCCGGGGCTGCGGATGGCAGCCCCGGCCTCTCCACTGCCGTCCACGGTCCGCCACGCGCAGAGGGCGCAGCGTCCGGACCGACCGGCCACCCGCACGGCCCGCTCTGTTTCGGCCAACTTTGCGCTGATGGCCGAAGTCGCACTTATCCCCGAGCGAGGACTTTCCATGATCACGGAATTTTTCCGGACCGCTCCCGAACCCGGACCGAGGGCTGCCGGGGCAGGGGCGGAGATTCGAACGGCGCCCCGCGGTAAACGCGTTGTCGAGCGGGTGGCCTGTGCGGTGTTCCGGGCGCGGTTCGGGGACACCTACCGGCAGTACGCGGCCGTGCGCCTGGGCGACCCGTGCGCCGGCGAGGTTGTCGCGGTGGCCGTGTGGGAGTCCATCGAGCGGGCCTGGGACGGCCTGCTGCGCGATCCTTCACCGGTACCCGGGGCGTGGGCGCTGCTCACCGGTGCGGTCAGGGCCTGCCCGACGCGCCCCTCCTCGGCCCTGGACCGCCTTCCCTGCCAGGCCGCCGACACCTTCCTGCTGCGGCACTGCGTCGGGCTTGACGCGGACCAAGCGGCCCAGACGATGGGCATCGAGAGCGCCGCGTTCGAATCCCTCTACCGCACCGTCGTACCCCACCCGGGCACCGGAAATCCCACCGGCATATCCATCCGCTAAGTGCACGCCCGGCACATTCGACTGCGCCCCGACCAGCACCAATACCCACCCGCAGCGATCGCGCCTGATTTTCACCAGAACACTTCTCCCCTGTATTCGGACGGGTACTTTCCTAGAGGAACAGCCCCTAGGATTGCTGCTTTTCCACCCGTGAACCCGCCGCCCGCGCGCCACACTCCGCGCCGGCGGCCGCCGTGCTCAGGGGGAGCGCTTGCCGATCGACGTGACCAAGCCCAGCCTGGCCCGCATGTACGACCACCTGATCGGGGGCGCGAGCGGATACACCTCCGACCGGCGCGCCTGTGCGGACCTGCTGGACCTGGCACCGCGGCTGCGTGAGCTCGCCGCCTCCAACAAGGCGTTCATCGGACGGGCGGTGGCATGTCTGGCCGGGCAGTACGAGGTCCGGCGCTTCTTGGACCTCGGTTCAGGCATCCCCCGACGCCCCCACATCCACGAGATCGCCCGTCAAGCCCGCCCCGACACCCACGTCGTCTACGTCGACAAGGACCCCGTCGCCCTCGGGCAGAGCCGTCTCATCCTGGCCGAGGACTCCGCGGCCGCGACCGTGATGTGCGCCGACATCCGCGATACCGACCGCATCCTGCACCATCCCCGGGTCAGACGCCTCCTGCAGGCCGGCCTGCCCGTGGCGGTCCTCTTCGGCTGGGTCCTGGAATGCATCCCAGACGAGGAGGACCCCTGGGCGCTCGTGCGGGGCCTGGTCGCCCACCTGCCGCCCGGCAGCTACCTCGTCGTCTCCCACCTCACCCACGAGGACCCCGAAGTCCGTGCGGAAGTCGGAGGCTTCTTAGGGCAGACGCTGGGAGGGGACTGGGGCAACATTCGCCGGCGCGGCGATGTCGACCGCTTCTTCGCCGGGCTTGCCATGGTCGGCCAGGACACTCCCGGCGACGTGGCCGGCTGGAACCGGGGACATCCGCAGCCCGCGCCCCAATGTCCCCCCAGCGGCTGGGTCCAGTACGGGGGAGTGGCCCGCGTACCGTGACGGCTCCACCTCCGGTTCCGAGGCCGTCCGCCGAGCCCGCAGGCCACCCCGGAGCCGTGCCTCGGACCTGCTGATCTGCTCCTGCAGGAAGGCCAGGCTGTCCTCCGGCCCGAGGGCGAGGTTGGACAGGTCGTTGAGGTTCGCGTCGTACTCCTCGACCACCGCTGGATCCGCGTGGAGCCGGCTGACCTCCGGACTGCTGCCCTCCAGGTAGAGGACCGGAGGAGGTGCCTGGCCCCCCTGCTGGCTCTCTGGCTCCGGGAACCGGAAGAGGGCCATCGTCATCGCCTTCGGATGCTCGAACTGCCACCCCTCACGCAGTAGCACCCGAAGGGCGATCCAGTCCCTGCACCTGGCGAGCTGGTGCAGTTCGAGGAGCTGCTCCAGCATCGCCTTCTCCCCGGGGACCGGCGTGGCCAGGACATGCTCGTCGATGATCATCGAGTAGTGAAGCGAAGTCCCCCACTCCAGACGATCCTGACGCTGCCGACGCTGCAGCAGACGGTCGGGAACCAGCGCCAGCAGCTCAGGACGCGCGCCACAGGCCCGTTCCATCACCACCTTGCTGTACTGCCGGGTCTGGACCAGCCCCGGCACGTACACCCCTGCGAAGTGGATGATCTGCGATGCCGTCTGCTCCAGCCGCCGGACGTGCTCGAAAGCCTCCGAGATGGCGAAGTCGCCGTCCAGCGTGAAGGGCTTCTCGCGGTCGCCGGTCTTCTCGGCCATGATCTTCGTGGCCTGCTCCCGCCACGACACCAACGTCGTCTCATCCACCTGGTACGCCCTCGCCAGCTGGTCCGCAACATCGTGGGCGACTCTCGCCTTGATCTTGCCGCCTTCCAAGCGGCTGAGAGTGGGGACGGAACTTGCTGCGCCCTGCGCGACCGCCTCGGCCATGGTCCACCCCTTGAGGAGGCGGGTCTCCAGCAGTTCACCGCCCCACAGACGGCGCGGCAGGGTCACGTCGGCCCCGGCATCCTGCCCCTCTCCGAGGGCCGGCGGGGTGTGCGGACGGGACGGCCGATCGGCCACGCGAAGCTCCCTTGCAGACGGTGGTGAACCCTCACCACCGTCGCAGTCTGGTTTCCCCGCGTGACCTTCCGCAACCGAATCCTCGTATCAGCTGGTCATCCAGTCGAACTCGCCCCTGTCGACACCCTCCAGGAACACGGCGAGCTCGGCACTGGTGAACTCCACCATCGGCCCGTCAGGTAAAAGCGAATTCCGGAACCCCACGTTCCCGTTCTCCAGGCGGCGCACCTCCACGCAGGCCTCGTACCCGTTGCACGCGGCCGACTTCTGCCACGACATCCCTTCAGACATCTCTACACCATCTCCCTCGTACCGGTCCGAACCCTGGAACTCCCGTTCCCTGAACCCCTCCGACTTCCCGAGTTGAACCGAATCGGAAAACCGTGGAAACCGCGGAAAGCTCCTTGTGGGTGGGGCGTGACAACGAGCGTAGCGACGAATCCGCGGCGCGACCCGTCCCCCTGAGGGAGTAACTTTCCAATCCGATCATCAGGTTAGTGAAAAGTGGAAAGGTGTATTCCAGACACCTGGAAAATGCAATGTGAATACCACCCCGGCAAGGAGATCCCGGTTCCTCGGGACGCCTGGCCAACCGTGCGGATCCCTGCCCGGTGGACACGGACCTTCGCCGCGGCGCAACACGACCGAGTCGTCCGGATCCCCGCACCGCTTCACGCCCGCAGAACCGGAGCGCCTCAGTGTGGCGGCAGTCGCAGAGCCCCTATCGCGCGGGGAGGGGGGACGGCGCGAAGGCTTCGCCCAGGCCCTCGGTCACCTCGCCGTCCGCCAGGGCGCCCACGTCCGGTTCGCCAAGACCAGCCGGATCCTCGCGGACCTCGCCGGCGGCCACGCGGACGTGGGACAAGCGGATCCGTGAACTGGTACGGCCCGACATGCTCATCCTCGACGACTTCGCCATGCGACAGCTCGGAGCGTCCCAGGCCGATGACCTCTATGAACTGGTCAGCGAGCGGCAGGGCCGGTCCCTGATCATCACCAGCAACCGGGCGCCCAGCAAAGCGCACATGTTCCGGCGAACCCGTGCGAGGTGCTGCCTGAACAGCACGGGTTCAAAACGGATAGGCAGGCCGCCAGGTCGGACGTAGTCTGCGGGCTGTGACGGTGAGATATGTGTTGGACGGGAGCCAGGTCAGGACGCTGGAGGATTTCTGGCGGGTCGCCGGCGAGAGCATCGGCTGCGGCGGATACTTCGGCCGGAACCTCGATGCCTTCGCTGACTGCCTCCGCGGAGGCTTCGGGACACCGGACGACGGCGACTTCGTGATCGAGTGGCGTGATCACGAAGCCTCTCGCCAGAACCTGGGATACCACGAGACTGCTCGTCAGCTCGAGATGTGGCAGGCCCGCTGTCATCCGACGAACAAGGACCGCATGGCTGCCAGGCTTGCAGAAGCCCGCGCTGAACGTGGCCCGACCGCCTTCGACTGGCTGGTCGAAATCATTGAAGAGGAACTTCCTGGGGGCCTGCGCCTTCGTTAGCCAGGCGGACCGGTCACGGAGCTGGCAGCCGGCCCGCGTCGACGTGATCAGCGAGATAGATCAGAGTGGCCTGCGAGTCCATGCCGAAGGCGGCGGCGACGAGCTTGGGGTCCATGGTGTTCACGAGGTCGACCAGACGGGTGCTGCGGATCATCCGGGGCGGGGAGCCGCAGTCGTCAAGAATGTGGGAGAGATAGGCAGTTGAGGCCGGGCTTCGCCCGGCCTTTGTTCCTTTGGTGACCATTACATGCGGGTTTTCGGTCGGCCAGGCATCGCGGTGCTCCAGGCATCGCTGCAGCACCGTCCAGGAGGCGGGGTCCAGGGGGACGGGGTGGGGTCGTTTGCCGAGCCGGATGCTCTGGGCGAGTTGATCCACTTCGGTGATCTGGAGTAGCCGGACCTCCGAGCTGGAGGCGCCGTGCAGCAGAGCGAGCATGCCCACCAGCGCCTCGTGGGGGTGGACGTGTTCTTCGGTCGTCCAGCGTCGGAACAGCTCGCGCTGCTGGGCAAGGGTGAGGGTCTGGCCTCGGAAGCCGTTCGCCTCCTTCGCGATGAGGCCGCGGGTCGGGTCGACCAGCACCAGCTTCTGGGCCCGCGCGAAGCGGAAGAACTGCCGCAGCACGGTCAGTCGCCGTTTGCGGGCCCGGGGCAGGATGGCCAGGAAGGCCTCGATGTCGTGCACGTCGACGAGGGACCAGTCGGTCTTTTGTCGCTCGTCGATCAGGAAGATGGCCAGGTCCCGCATGGTGGCCAGGGCAGCTTCCAGAGTGTGGTTGCTGCGGGGGCGGGTGCCGGCTCGGCGGGCCCGGTCCTGGGCTCGCATCCGGAAGACGTCGAATGCCGCCACGGCCGGTCGCAGGGGTTCGGGCACGGCCTCGACCCGGCGGTGACGTCGGCCTGCCGCGAGTCGCTCGGCCTGGTCGGTGGGCAGGGCCAGGCCACGGAGGGTGAAGAAGTCCTCGAGGGCGCGGGCGAATGAGCCCATTGACCGTCCGGGCCTGCGGGACCGTTCGAGCAGGGCCCGTGGCGAGTTGGAGTGCTCGTCTTCCAGGAGCCGCCCCAGGTCGGTGATGAAGCCGCAGGCCCTGGCGACGCAGTGGCCGGCAGCGACCTGGGCGACGAAGTCGGCGAGCCATCCGGGTGGGTCGGAGAGTCGTTCCCGAAGGTGTTCACCGCGGATGAAGGGACGGCCGGGGTGCTTTTGCCAGCAGGCCGAGCACAGCCCCAGTCCGGAATGGCGCCGCAGTTGCCCGCATTCGCGGCAGGTCCTCGGCGGGTGCTTCTCCGGTCGGGGCCGTGAACAGTGACCACACCAGCCGGTCTTCTCGCGCAGATGGCCCAGCTTTCCGCAGCGGGGGCATGTCCGCTGGCCAGCCAGCTGGCCGGCCTTGCGCCGGCATTCCCGGCACAGCTGGTTCTTCGGTGACCGGACCGGGTGCCCGCATTCCTTGCAGACGCGCGAACAGGTGATGCACAGGCCGGTGTCGTCCTGCAGCACGCGGTCGAGACCGCAGGATGGGCAGGGAGCCTTGGCGGCTTCCTCCTTCATACGTCGCCAGCACAGGCAGCAGTGCTGGCGGTCGAGATATCCGACGGGTCCGCCGCAGGTGACGCAGTCTCGTTGCTTCTTGCCCGTCCCGACCGGCCGTCACAGGGGCGGCATCGACCGGCCCCGGGCCGAGGCGGCCTGCGGGAGGTCGGCGACTGGGCGAGGGGGTGCGATCGGTCGCTCGACGGGGGTGGTGTCGACCTCGATCAGGTCGTTGGGGGTGCACTCCAGCGCGGTGCACAACGCAGCCAGCGTCGTCATCTTGACCTGCGAGGGTTCCTTGGTGAACAGGGCGGAGACCGATGCCGAGGAAAGCTCCAGGCCGGCTTTCTCGGCCAGCAGTCGCCGCAGTTCGGTGCCGGTCCACACCTCGCGCTGGGCAGCGGCCATCCGCAGTCGCCATTGGATCTTCACGCTGTGGTGTCCTTCCCGCTCAGCTCGGCCAAAGTGCTGGCGACGGCACGCTGATAGGCGTCCTCGATGAAGGTTGCCGACGGCCGGACATATCGCATGGTTGAGCTGACGGTCCAGTGACCGAGCATTTGCTGGATCGCCACCAGGTCGACACCGCGTTCGTAGTTGTGCGTCGCGCACGCTCGTCTCAGGGCATGCGGGCTGAACCGCTCGGATGCTGGGCGTCCTTCGAGTTCCATCAGATAGCGCAGGCGGTTGCGGATGGTTCCGCGATGGAGGCTGCCGCCGGACTCGTCGGCGAAGAGCACCGGCGAGGCGGGGAATTTGGGCCGTACGTCCTCCAGGAACCATCGCAGGACCAGATCGAGGCCATCCAGCATGGGCACCCACCGTGGTCGCGGCCCGGAGGTATGGGCTCCCTTGCCGAAGCGGACATGGAGCTTGCCGAACGGACCGCGGGTGAAGTGCAGGTCCGGCTTCTCCAGCAGCGATGCCTCCTCGGAGCGGAGTCCGGCGTGATACAGCGTCCGGAACATCGCATAGTCCCGGGCGGCGGGTCCGTACTTCCGTGCGGTCGCGATCCGTCGCTTCATGAAGTCGAAGAACTCGCTCACCCGCTCCGGCGTCGGCGGCGGCAGCAGGGCCGGGGAATCGTCGCCGACGTGACGCGAGGCGTTGAACTCGTCGATCGGGCAGACCAGGCGGACGCCGAACGCGGCCTCGATCTCGGCCGCCTTGCGGGCCTGAAGGAACCGGTGGAAGCCCTTGAAGATCTGCACATACTCGCGCCGGGTGGACGTCTTGCGGCCCTGGACCGCCAGGTCGCCGACCACGCGGTCGATGTCCTCGGGTGTCACCTCCCACGCGGGCCGGCCCAGGGCTTTGAGGGTCCGCTCCAGTAGGCCGATGTCGTTGTCGATGGTCACCGGACTGAACCCGCGGGCCCGCCACGAGGCGACGAACGCGTCGACGCACATGGTCTGGAACTGCCACGGGTCCGTGGTCAGCGGCTCCTGCGGGACGGCCCCGCCCGCGATGACCTGCAGTCTCGCCTCGGCCACCGGCACACCTTCCTCGCACCTGAACGGTCAAGGTGGCCCCTTCAAAACTGCGGTGCCACCACGAGAATCAACGAGGACCCCAGGAGGGGGATACGGCCAGGTGGCAGCGGCAACTCTTGTGAGGGAACAAGTGCCAGCCCCAGATGACTGGTATCCCCTCTTCCCGAACCCGGTCGTCGCCGAGTCGCTCCTGGACCGGTTGATCAACACCAGCCATCAGGTCATCATGAACGGCCCGAGCTACCGGCCGAACAAGCGCCCCAAAAACCCCATCGACAAGCCCGACAAGCCCCCGGTCCGCTAACGCCCAGCCCAGTCCACGTTCCATTCCCGCGGCAGGTCCTCGTCACAGAAGACGCAGACGAAGTCCTCCTCCCGAACGATGTTCAGCTGGCTGCAGGCGAGACAACGCCGGAACACCACCTCGTGGGTGAAGCCGGGAGGGTGCTCGATCCCGGCTGCGTCCAGAGCCTTCGCGACGGCTGGCCACGAGCTGATGTCCGGGCAGTATCCGGTCGACTGGTTACTCACCTCGCCGACCACCCACTGCCCGGACTCTTCGTGGAAGCTCATCTCTCCGGCACCAAGCACGGGGCCACCGCCAGCGCACACAACGTGCTCGCTCCGACGCGGGGCGAGCCGCAGCACGCCCGCCGAGTCGATGACGAACGTGAAAGGTTCCGCTAGCTCCACAGCGGTCAGGCCCGACACCCAGTCGTTGAAGTCCGCCACCGAGTGGATGCTGAGGCCGTCAGCCTCCGGCCGGACAAGGGCCCGCAGATCAGGCGGTCCCACATACCGATAGCTCCCCAGCAAGTTCACGCTGGCCAACGTAACTCCCGGCCACGGCCAGGGCCTGATTACGTGAACTTACGCCTGGGGAATATCGAGAACGTTCACACCGGGGGAGTGGTGGCGAGGACCGGGAGGGCAGCGAGTGCGAGGGCGGGCAGGCCGCACGGGCTCCCGGCGACCGAGGGCAAGCGCGGCGACCCGCGCTGGCCGGCCTTCGCCCGCCGCTGCGGCTTCGACATCGAGCACCCGGTCCAGTGCGCAGTGGTGACCACTCCGCACTGGACCAACTTCAGGGTGATCAGAGGGTGCCCGAAGGCGTTCCGATCTTCAGAGCGTCGACGAAGGCTGCGAACACCGAGACAGGAACGGTGAGTCCGGGGCGGTCGGTGTCCTTGGAGTCGCGTACAGCCACCCAGTCGATGGCGTGCGCGACTTCGACGCAGGCGCCCTGGTCACTGCTGGCTGAGGCC
The DNA here is from genome assembly GCF_045822005.1 of Streptomyces stoeckheimensis. Lineage (NCBI taxonomy): Bacteria > Bacillati > Actinomycetota > Actinomycetes > Kitasatosporales > Streptomycetaceae > Streptomyces > Streptomyces stoeckheimensis. The sequence continues at coordinate 9,048,298 of NZ_CP169550.1, forward strand.
TTGCGCCAGGTGAGCCGGGCGGGGTCGAGGGCGGGGTGGTTCATGGGTTCTCCTCTGCGGCGGGTAGCAGGCTGTCGAAGAGCGCCGCGGTCTCTTCGGGGTCGAGCGCGCCCGCCCGCAGGCGGTCCATCGTGTAGACGAGCGAGCGGATTTGCCGGTCCTTCTCCAGGAAGGTGTTTCCGGAGGGGCTGTCGACGTAGCCGATCCGGGGGTCTGAGGGGCCGAACTCCAGCAGGCTGAAGGCGCCGCGAAGGCCGGGGTGCACGTCCTTGCGCGCGGGATACACCTGCAGGGTGATGTTGGGCTGGCGCGCGGCCGCAGCGAGGGCGCGGATCTGGTCGCGCATGACCTCGGGGCCGCCGACCTGGCGGGTGAGCACGGACTCGTCGATGACGGCCCAGAGTTCCAGTGGGTTGGGGCCCGTGAGCCGGCGCTGTCGCTGCATGCGCACATCTACGAGACGGTCCACGCTCTCGGGAGGCAGAGCCGCGTGCACGGCTCGCGCGTACGTGGGGATCTGCAGGAGCCCGGGGATGAGGGCGAGCTCCCACACCTGTGCGGCGCGGGCGTCGGATTCGAGTCCGACGTACACGCCGTGGCCGGAGGCCAGAACTTCCTCGTACTCGGCTTGCTCCCACCAGCCCTTCTCGCTGGCGGAGCGACGGATATCAAGGATCTTGGCGCGCTCGGCCTCGTCGGTGACGCCGTAGTGGTCGAGCAGGCGCGTGACTTCAAGGGCTTTGGGTGCGATGCCCTGCCCAGTCTCCATGCGGCTGATCTTGGAGGTGGAGCACTCCAGGTGTGCGGCGGCCGCGGCCTGGTCGAGCTTGGCGCGCTCCCGGAGCCGGCGCAGCTCGCTGCCCAGCCGACGCTTTCGTACGGTTGGGCCGCCAGGCTCACTCATCCGCTTTCCTCCCCGCCTGCCATGTCCTGGGTTTGCTGGCTGCAAGTCTGCCCTATCGCCGACACCGGCTGTAGCCATGTCCCTTCGCCCCTTCCGTAGCCCCCGGTACGAGTGAAATTCCGTCAGGGGCTTGCTCCATGGGATTGCATGGAGGATTCTAAGGGCAAGTGCACTACGGGATGTAACTGCCCGGTGGCGCATAGTTGATCATCGGGCTTCGGAATCTCGGAGGCACCGCATGCAGCCCCACACCCAGGCCGACATCCGCGCGGCCGTTCTCGACCCGCTGTTGATATCGCCTGAGCAGACCGCCCGCTTGCGCGGGCAGCTGTGCGCCCGGTGCGGGGTGGCAGGGAGCCTGCGTTCCGGCGGCTACGCCTACACCGCATCCGAGGATGGGGGCCGTCTCGGCTGGGCCGTAAAGGTGTGCGGCACATGCCCGAGCTGGGGTGCCCGATGAGGGAGATCGAACCGGCGAACGCCGGGGCCCACTGGGCCGCCCAGGCCCACGAGCGGCCTCCTCAGGTGTGGGAGGAGTGGGCCAGCGACCTCGCCGTTGCCCTGCTGCCTGCCGGCCGTAGGTGGGACGCGGTGGCGATGTCTTCCCTGAGGATGCAGGCCGTCGCCGAAGTCCTCGGCCAAGACCTGGCTCAGGTCCCTGTCCTGACCGACCTGACGGTCGACCGCGCCTACGTCTTCGTCCCGGCAGGCACAGCTGAGACCTGGAGTGAGCCGGATACGACCCCTATCGGTGCCGACTACTGGCTGGTCGCCTCCAAGCCGGGCGGGCGCCAGGTCCCCGCCGGTACCTGGTTGCAGGCACCCGACCTGATCACGCGACTCGCAGACCCGGCCGTGCTGCGTGCGGCCCTGAAACGGACGACGGAGAACTTATGAGGCGCCAACCGGCCGTCCGGGCCGTGCTGATGGGTGGACACCGGCTCTTCCACGTACCTCCGCAGGGGCTCTCCCTTGCCGACCGGGCAGCTGTCCGCCGCGAGGATGCCGGGCAGCGCGTCTCGTGGCCCTTCTCCGCGTACGACGACAAGACCCCCGAGAGAGCCGGGTTCAACGCCGGGATCGCCTACGGGGTGTGGAATGTCGAGCCTCCGTACGCCGACGCTCTCGCTGCTCTGACCTGGCACCTGACCAGCCATGCCATGAACGTGCTGCTCACGCACCGGTACATCGTGACCGCCGTTCTTCGCCGCGGATCAGCCACCGTCAGCGTCCTCGCCATCCAGGGCCGTCCGCGCACGATCACCGACCCGGGCGCCCATCCCGACGTCCGGCGCATCGCGGACGCCTGGGGGAGCGTCTCCCTCGCCGCAGGCCCCTGCCTCTACGCCTCCGCCCAGATCCCTGAAGCCGCCCCGGAGCACCACTGACGAATCCGTGCTCTCCGGGTGGTGGCCGGTCCGGCCGGCGGCCCGCCCGGGGCGTACGGCTCCGTGAGGAGGCGACCGGCATGGATCAGCACAGAGGCCGGCGAGGGCGGCCACCGGACTGCGGCATCCGCGTCGTCAGCCAGCGGGCGCCCGCACCTCGACCGCGTACGGATCGTCGTCAACACCAAGCGCACCGCTCCGGATCCTGCCATCTCCGCCCCGCCGCCGAAGCTGGCCGAGGGCTCCAGCTCATCGACCAGCAGCACCCGAGCGACACCTGAAATCACCAAGAGACAGGAAGCTCCGCATGTTCATCGACATCCCGACGGCACTCGAAGACGCTCTGATCGGCCTTCCCCTCCCGACGTGGAAGCTGGACGGCTCGTTCCTGGCGCAGTCCACCATGGAGCGTTACCGGAGCGAGCTTGCGGCCACACCACAGCTTGAGGAGACCGCCACGACGCTGCGCCACGCACTGACCGAGGAGGGCGGCGGCTACGCCGTGTTGCGCCTGGGGAACCTCGCAAAGGCATTGAGCGCCGACGACGACCGGTTCCTGCGGCTGGCGACGGCGTTCGCGGCCGAGGTGGCCATCCCCTTCTCGCCCTTCCCACGGTGGCCCCTGTGGAAGGACATCGGGGTCAAGGTCGACAAGGACCCCGGCAAGTCCAGCGGCATCGGGTACAACGCCTTCCACATGGACCTGGTGAACGGGAGCCTCCCCCCGGACTACACCACGCTCCTGTGCGTCCGCCCCGACCCGCTCGGCGGCGGCCCCAGCATCCTCTCCGACCCCCACGCGGCGGTGGCGCGGCTTTCGGAGAACAGCCGCGCTCTCCTGGCCGAGCCGGCCTACCACTACGGAACCTTCTTCGACCTGAACGGCGTCGGCGAGGAGTGCAAGCCGTTCCCCGTATTGGACGGCTCCGACCCGGGCGGGTTCGTCCGGTTCACCGCGAAGATGCTGAAGCGGTCCGAGCTCAGCCGCGCGCACGCCGAGGCCGCCCGAGAGCTCGCAGAGGAGCTCGTCCGCGGGCAGGTCTCCTTCATGCTCCAGCCCGGTGACTACCTCATCGTGAACCAGCGCCGCCTCCTGCACGGCCGGGAGGCGCTCCACAGCGGTCAGCAGGCCGTCCCGGTCGCCGACCGGCGGCTGCTCCTCCAACTGTTCCTGCGCGCGGGGGCCAGCTCCGGCCCGGCCGCGTAGCGGGCCGAGCGCACCGGTGACCTACCGCCCACCGTCGAGAGCAGTACCCGAGCACGCGGCACGCTCACGCGGTGGGGCCCGGTCGGTACCACCCGGAAGCGAACGCGCGCCGGGGTCTCCGGGCCTGTGCGCGGATCTAGACGCGCGAGTTGCGCAGCGACTGCCAGACCGCGCCGGCCAGCGCCCGCGTCGACCGCGGGACCGACAGATGCTCGTGCTGGCGGTACAGCTCCCAGTTGTACGGCACCAGGGAGAGCTTGTTGGAGGACAGGGACCCTGCTTGATGGGCTCTGTACACCGCGAGCGGCTCAGCCAGGCCCCGGGCGTCCGTGCCGTCCCGCATGATCGACAGCCACAGGGCGTAGTCCTGGCGCTTGCGCATCGTCGGCATCAGCCGCGTGCCCAGCACCGTCCGGGAGTACATGGCGGTGAGGGCCCCGATGTGGTCCTGGACCAGCATCGCGCGGTAGTCCACATGCGACCGTGCACGGACTACCCGCCCGTTGGGGATCCAGTCGGTGCTCTCGCCGTCGTAGTCGGCGTCCATCTTGAAGTACGAGGTGAACGTCAGCGGCACATCGCCCTCGGCGGCGAAGGCGAGCTGCTTCTCGGTCTTCTCCGGAAGCCACATGTCGTCGCTGTCGAGGAAGGCGATGTACTCCCCGCGGGCCCGCTGGATCGCGAGGTTGCGGGCACGGCCCGCACCACCCCGCTCGGGTGCCACCTGTGGCAGGACGCGCTCGTCCTGCACGGCGAGCTCACGGAGCAGGTCCATGGAGCCATCGGAGGACTGGTCGTCGGTGACCAGCAGCTCCAGGTCGCTGTGGGTCTGCGTGAGGACCGAGCGGACGGCTGCGCCGAGGGTGGATGCCGAGTTGTACACGGGCATCACGACGGACACCAAAGGCACAGCGGTTCTCCTTGCCAGACCAGGAACGAAAGTCCCATTCAAGCACCGCAACCGAGCAGGAGCTGCCATGCAGATTGTCGTCGCTGGTCAGGGCTACGTGGGGCTTCCCTTGGCCGTACGTGCCGCCGAGGTGGGTCACCGTGTCGTCGGCTACGACGTGGACCCGCACCGCGTGAAGCAGCTCGCCGCTGGCCACTCCTACGTTGAGGACGTCCCCGGCTCACGCCTCCGCGCGGTCCTCGACAGCGGCGCCTACGCCGCGACCGCCGACACCAGCGCGCTGGCCGGCTTCGACGTCGCAGTGATCACCGTGCCGACCCCGCTGCGCGAGGGCGTGCCCGACCTGACCTACATCGAGTCCTGCGCCCGGACGCTGGGCGAGCACCTCCGCCCCGGCGCGACCGTGGTCCTGGAGTCAACGACGTATCCCGGCACCACCGAAGAGCTGTTGGTGCCGGTCCTGGAGCAGGCCTCGGGCCTCAAGCGCGGCGTGGACTTCTTGGTGGGCTTCAGTCCCGAGCGCATCGCTCCGGGGAACACACGGTGGTCGTTCGAGGGGACCCCGAAGCTGGTGTCCGGCATCGACGCCAAATCACTCGAAGTGATCACGGCCTTCTACGACGGCATCTTCCAGACCACGGTTCCGGTGTCCGGGACCCGGGTCGCCGAGATGGCCAAGCTGATCGAGAACACCTTCCGGTTCGTCAACATCTCCCTGGTCAACGAGCTTGCGATGCTGGCCAAGCCGCTCGGCGTGAACATCTGGGAGGCCATCGACGCCGCGGCAACCAAGCCCTTCGGCTTCACGCGGTTCACCCCGGGGCCGGGAGTCGGCGGACACTGCCTGCCCGTCGACCCGCTCTTCCTCTCCTGGAAGGTCCATCAGGAGCTCGGCGTTCCTTCCCGGTTCGTGGAACTTGCCGCCGACGTGAACCGCAGGATGCCCAGCTACGTCGTCCAGCGACTCGTCGAAGGACTCGAAGAGCGTGGCATGCCCATCCACGGCTCCCGGGTCCTGCTGCTCGGCATGACCTACAAGATCGACGCCGCCGACCTCCGTGAGTCGCCCTCAGCCCGTGTCGCCGAACTCCTGATCAACCTCGGCGCCGACGTCCGCGGCGCCGAACCCAACCTCCCGAACGGCGACGACACCAACCTGAACGTGCCCCTGGTGGACGCGACCGCCCAGGAGATCGCTGCTTCCGACGCCGTGGTGCTCCTCATGGACCACGCACGATTCGACCTCGCGATGATCCAGCAGAACGCGCCCTACGTCCTCGACTGTCGTAACCGCCTGTCCGGGCCCAACGTCGAACTCCTCTAGCTGCTCGCCATCCGCCGATCCGCTGTCAACTCTCCGGGAGCTCTCTTGCGCGACGAATGGGAACAGGCTCACACGGACTACACCAGGCCCCCGCAGCGTCGAGTTCCTGCCTCGCTCGCCGAGAGCGAGAGTGACTGGCGCCGGTACCTGGAATACGCGACCCCCAACGGCTCACTGCTGCGACGAAACGCTATGACCGAAGCGCTCGTCAGCGGAAAGCCGCTGTATCTGCTGCACGTCACCAGGGACATCGACGCCATCCGCATCAGCCAGCAGTTGCACGTCTCCACCGGATGCCTGGTCGGGGCCCTGTACTGCTCGCCCCTCACCAGCCACCGCGAGGGACTGCGCCCCCACAACCTCGGCGCCTACCTGATGCGGACGAAGCCCTCCACCAAGGCCATGGTCTTCGAGGTCACCCCGGACGCCCCGATCCAGCCCAAGGGCATCGACTACCTACATCTCGGCGCCATCCACCTGCGCACCTACCAGCGGTACCAGAGCTTCCTCACCCCCGCAGAGAACGACCAGCTCAACCGCGCCGTACTGGCCGGACTGCGCGCCGGCACCCCGTTCCTGGACCTCGCCCTGCGCAACGCTGCCGGTCAGCACAGCCCAGCACCCGAGTTCATCGACCAGCTGTCCGACGCCGTGGACCACGTGCCGTTCCTCGGCTACTTGTACTTCGAGGTCCTGTCCGAGTACCTGATGCTCCACTCCGCCACTCCGGAGACCAAGGCGTTCGCCCAGGCAGGAGAACTGAACAACTCGCTCTACAAGAGGCTGGCCTTCGCCGCTGTGGACGGCATGGACCGGTTGTTCGACCTGGCCCGCTTCAATCCGCGCCACCACCGGCTCATCCGGCTCATCGGAGGCATCGAGCCGGCTCTCAGCGCGGGAGCCGCCGAGTACGTCCGTCGACGGCTCTCCCACCTCTTCGCCCAGATCGCATTACACCCGTCCCAGGACACCGCAGGGGTCACCTTCCAGGGCGCCGATCTCAGCACCCTCCAGAAGGCCGCGCCCGGACTGATCGGCCAGATGATCTTCCGCGAGATCCGGTACATGCCCCGCTACCAGCACCTGTACCAACTGTTCGAGAAGGCCAAAGCGCTGGAGGCGTGGGACTACTGGAACCGCGAAGGAATCCCCACCCCCTTCAACGGAGTCATCCCCAAGGGAGAGATCGGGATCAATCCCGCGTACCCCCGATCGGCAGTCCGAGTATGGACAGCACGACCAGACACCGAGGGCTACCTGCACCCGGACGAGGAGATCACGGCGGTCCTCACCCCTCACCTCGCGTCGTGGTGGGCACCACCCCGCCAGCGCGAGACGCACGACGCCGCCGACCGATCGCGCGTCGAGCCGGCCCCGGTAGCTCGATCACCGATCACCACCCGACGGTCGCCCATGAACGGGGTACCCGCATGACCACCAAGCCGCTGAACATCCTGACCGGCATCAACCGCACCTCCGGACCCTCGTCCGGGAGCGCGATCCTCGTCCACGACCTCTACGGCGCGATGTCGGACAGCCACACGACCTTCCTGGGCCGGGCCCCGGTCGATCAGGCGTGGAAGGCCGCGTTCGATCAGATGATCACCCTCTCCACGACCAAACGACCCCAAGGCCCGTTCTTCGGCCCCTACGTTGACGAGCTGACCCGTGAGGTCGGCGCGCTCATCGAGAAGACCCGGCCGGACGCCATCCACGCCCAGTACCTTGGGTTCGCTCTCAGCCTGGCCTTCACCCGGACCGCCGGCACCATCCCGATCATCACCATCGCGCACGGCCCAGAATTGATGGCTGCCGAGCGCAGCGCACCGGAACGCGAGGTCATGAATGAAGTCGCTGCCGCAAGCGCCGCGATCGTCGCCCCGACCTCCGCCCTCGCCGACCGAATCGACCGTCTCACTGGAGGCCGATTCACCGATCGACTAACCGTCATCCCGTGGGGCATCCCTCTGCGCGATGCTCGGGTACGCGATCAACCGCCGACCGGCCCTGGCCCCCTGTCTCTGGTGCACGCCGGTCGTCTGGACGACAACAAGTCCACGATCACCGCCGTCGAAGCCCTCGCTCTCACCGCTCAACCGCACCAGTTGACCGTGATCGGCGAAGGAAGCCTGCGCGAGCATCTGGAACGGCGAGCTATCGAACTCGGGCTCCGGGACCGGGTTCGCTTCGCCCCGTTCCTGCCCCGCACCGAACTGTGGCGCCGACTGCCGACCTTCGACGCCTTCGTCTTCACGACCAAAGGGCTCGAGGCTTTCGGGCTCGTCCTCATCGAGGCCCAAGCCCACGGACTCCCGGTTGCCTACTCCGATCTGCCCGGGATGAGGGAACTCCTCGGGAGCGCTGGTGCTGCCTACCCTCCTGGTGACCCGCGCTCGCTGGCCCTGGTCCTAGACGGACTGGGCCGAGACGTCCCCCGGCGCAAGGCACTGGCTCAGGCGGCCACCGACAACGCGCACCGATACGACATCACCACCACCAGCCGCCGGCTCCGCGAACTGACGCTTCGCATTGCCTCCCGGCCCCGACCCGAAACTTGATCATGGAGTGCAGTCACTGTCAGACCTGAGTCATAGCGTCGAAGTGAAGGCCTGGAGTTGGCCAGGCCCCTGAAGCTGCGAGGAGCAGGGCATGGGCGAGATCAGCGTCGAGCGGCAGCACCTTGACCGGCTGCTTGCCGACAGCGCGAACACGTACGGAGCCCCGTACCAGCGGGCCTTCTCCGAGCTCGCCGAAACGCGCCGCGGGCGGCCCGTCGCAGAGATCCTCCCGCTGCTCCGGCGGGCCGCCGACCAGGCGCTGCTCGGCTTCACGGACCTGGACCTACGGGAACAGGCTCAGGCGATCAGTTTGGGCAAGCCGTATGTCCTGCGCGTGACGGTGGCTTGACTGGCTGCGTAGGTGAGAGCGGGGTTCTGGCACAGATCTTGGGCTCTGTCGCTGATTTGGGCGTGGTTGGGCAGCTATCCAATGTGATGGGTGGGGTTCAGGTCGGGGATCTTCTTCTGCCGGGTGTCGCAGTGGAGGTCGACCAGGTGGTGCTGACGGATGCGGAGGTCCGGGTCGCCGTGCGGTCAGGGGCCGTGTCGGCGGCTTGTCCTGGATGCGGGCGGAGATCTTCGAGAGTGCACTGCTATTACGAGCGGACTCTGGCGGATCGTCCGGTCGCTGGCCGACGTGTGCGGATCGAGCTACGGGCGCGTCGACTCGTTTGCGGGAATGGGCAGTGTGACCGTCGAACGTTCGCCGAACAGATACCGGGCCTGACGTGTCGCCACGCACGCCGCACGGACGCACTCACCGCCCAGCTCACCGACGTGGCCCTGTTCCTGGGCGGCCGGCCTGGCGCTCGACTGTTCCAACGTATGGCCATCGAGACCTGCAAGGACACACTGCTCCGGCTGATCCGTAAGCTGCCGCTCCCTTCGTCGGGATCGGTGCCACATCTCGGCGTCGATGACTTCGCCGTTCGCAGGGGACGGACCTACGCCACGATCCTCATCGACATGGCAACCCATCGCCCGATCGACGTCTTGGCTGACCGGGCAGCAGAGACCTTCGCGTCCTGGCTGCGGGACCATCCTGAGGTGCGGATCGTCTGCCGTGACCGCGCGGGCTCCTACCGGGACGGGGCCCAAGTCGGTGCCCCGCAGGCCAGGCAGATAGCCGATGCCTGGCATCTTCTGAACAACCTGGCGCAAGCTGTCGAACGCGTCATTGGACGGCATCGCGCCGACCTGCGACAGCCCCTCACCTCCCACGATGACCGGACCGACGACGGTCTGGCCTCTGAGGGCCGCGACCGCGAAGAGCTATACATCCACGGACGGCCTCGGCCTCTGGTCGCTCGCACCCGCGATCGCCACCAGCAGATCCATGAGCGCATCGAATGCGGTGACAGCCTTCGCGCCATCGCACGCGACCTCCAGCTCAGCCGCGGCACGGTCAACCGCTTCGCGCACGCCGCAGAAGTCGACGAACTTCTCCTCGCAGCCGTTCACCGACCCTCCCTGATCGACGACTACCGCGTTTACCTGCACCATCGCTGGATGGAGGGCTGCACCAACGCTTCCGCGCTCACCCGGGAAATCCAGCGGCTGGGCTACTGCGGCGACGTCAACACCGTCCGCCGGCACCTGAAGCCCTACCGCAACGGTGCGATCTCGGTCACCGCTCCCTTGACGCACCTGACCCTCCGCAGGGTCACCGACTGGATCATGCGCCGGCCCGAGCGCCTCACCGATGTTGAGCGAAAGGGTCTCGACGAACTATGCGAGCGGAACCCCGCGCTGGCCACGACCGCAGAGTACGGGCGCCGTCTGGCACTCATGATCCGAGACCGCCGCAGTGAACATCTTGCTCTCGACGTCTGGATGGCCGACGTCCGCTTCGATGGACAACCTGAACTCCGCACCCTGGCCAATGGCATGCGACGCGACCGCTCAGCCGTCCAGGTCGCCCTCACCACGGCCTACACGTCCGGAGCAGTCGAGGGCAACGTCACCAGGATCATTCTGTGGAATCAGCGATGTCAAGCCGTGTACTTGTGCATGACGTCAAGATAGTGACGGTCTCGGTGAGGCACGTGGTTGTCCCGGCCCTGGAGGCTGAAGACCGCGTAGACATCAGCGGGCCGGGTGAGGATGCTGGACTGCTGGCCGAAGGTGAGGGTGTTGTTGACGTGATGCTCACAGCCTGCGGTGTCCAGGGCCGTGATCAGTTCCTCGCGGAGGACAGTGGCCTCGAACGACTCTGATTCGGGCAGGACGAGAGCGGGGAGCTTCGCCGTCGAACCGGGCCAGAGGTGGATCCAGATGCCGCTGACCGCCCGCTGGGTGACGTCCAGCTTGAGTCCGCCCCAGGAGTACGGGTAGCCGTCGATGTCGGGCCCCTTCATGACGTGGGCGGGGTGCGGCCGCCCCGGGCCGAGGAGGTTCTCAGCCTCGGCCAGGGGCATTCCGCAGTGAAGCGGGCCGATCCGGCCGGTTCGGGCGAAGTCGACGAGCACGTTCATCAAGGTCACGGCAGTGACTGTGTCATTCTCCTGGGCCTGTGTGCACTCCGATATCAGCGCGGTGCGGAGCCCGTTCCGCCCTGTCGGACGTCGACGACCGGCAGCAGGCGGGCCGTCACGGGCACGTCCAGATCGCGTGGTGTCGGGCCGGCCGGAGTGGGTGTGTCAGCGAGGCGGTCGAGTAGCCGGTCCAGGGCTGCCTGGCCGTCCTCGACGGCTGCCAGCTCGTCGTCGGTCAGCGGGATGGACACGGTCATCTTCTGCAAGTTGCTTTTCGCTTCCAGGAGTTGGGATCTCGTGGATTGCTTTGGGGTGTAGAAGTCGCAGCGTGCGCAGGCCATGCGGTGCTGGCACTGCTCGAAGAAGGTGTAGCTGCAGTAGCCGTGTCCGAGGTCGTAGTGCTGCCAGGGCTCACCGCCTGCGGCGGCGCCGGAGGCGACTGCGTCGCGGTCGACCAATACCTCGATCGTGCGCACGTTCCGCTCGAAGTAGCAGGCCTCGGAGTAGGCCTTCGACAGGGTGCTCGGTGTGATCTTCGCGTAGTACTGGGTGGATTGTGGGGAGCGGTGTCCGAGCCAGGCCTGCAGCTCGAAGAGGGTCATCGGCTCCTTGGCGTTGTAGAGCTGGCTGGCGATGGTGGACCGGGCGTGGTGGCTGGTGATATTGCCGCGGACGTCGGCGGCCGGGACTCCGGCCTTGCGGCAGAGCATCGGGATGATGGTGTTGTTGATGTAGCTGGTGGAGACGCGGCGAGCCCGGACGGCGAACAGCGGGTCGACCAGCTCGCCGGTGCGGCGATCGGTGAAGTTCGGCTTGCCGAGACGGTCGCCCAGCCCGATCGTGCGCTGGACGTAGTCGCCGACCTTCATTCGGTCCAGCGCAGCGATCCACGAAGCGCAGGTCTGCCGGGTCCAGTCGGCCGGATCGGCGGCGTCGGGCTGTTCGGCGGCGATCCACCGGCCGACCTTGAGCAGGTTCGAGCGGACGCTGCCGCGAACGCGCGGGGTCAGCGTCGAGGTGGTGTGCCAGCGGTCCGGCCACTGTTCCCAGATCGGCGCGCCGCCGCTGGCCCGGGCCGAGTGGTGGCCCGTGCCGGGACGCGGAGGATCACAGAATCCGAGCTCGGCGACCGCCCGCTGCATCGCGTGCAGGGTGTTCAGCCGACTGCCCTCCAACAGCCCGTCACGGCGGACCCGATCGAACAGTGCGGTGTCCAGATCCTCAAGATGCGGGCTGCGGTTGAGCAGGAACAGCTGGCAGGCCGAAATCGGCAGCAGGGTGTCCTCGTCCCGGCCGAGCCGGTAGCCCCAGGCGCTCAGGATCGCGCGAAGTCGTGCGACCTCGCCGTTGACGCGGTCGCGTCCGAAGATCCGCCAGGCCAGGGTGAGCCGCTGGAAGCTGCCGAGCCGGTGGAACTCGTTGAAGCCACCGAGCAGATAGGCGTGCGCCGCGAGATAGGGGCGGACCTCGTCGCCCGCCCAGGCGGGCGCGTGCTGGCGGAACTCGGCCTGAGTGCGGCCGAGCAGGTGGAACCATTCCTCTTCGGTCCAGCCCCAGAAGGTCCTGCCGGTCTCCGCGCACCGCGTCAGCAGCACCGCGACCACGTCGAGCATGGCCCGTCGGGGATGCGGGGTGGGCGGGGAGTCCAGTGCGGCGTTGACCGCCTCCAGCGGGCCCAGCAGTCTCACGATCACGCGCCAGCCCGGCGCGGACGGGTCGTGGTGCTGCAGTCGCCGCAGATTTCGCACGCCCAGGTCGGCCACGGCCCTGGCCTCGGCGGGCCGCACCGCCACCGCGGTGCTGTCGCGGGGCGGGGAGATCGGCCAGGACCAGCGTCCGGCCCCGTCCTCGGCGGCGATGGCCGGCAGTGGTGCGGTCACCGCGACACCTCCGCCGTCGTGCCGTCCGCGGAGGTGAGCATCTGTATTCGCCAGGCATGGATGTGCTCCATGCCGCGGGCCAGCTTGTCGGCCAGGTCCCGGCCGGACAGGTGGATGTACTGGAGCGTGGAATCGGTGTTGCGGTGGCCGGCGAAGGTCGCGATCGCGTGCAACTCCCAGCCCATCCGGGCCAGATCGGTCAGACACAGATGCCGGGTGGTGTGGGTCGAGAATCGCGGGACACCGGCCTCCAAGGCGATCCGGCGGACAACCTTCGACCAGGTCCACAGGGTCAGCGGCTGTCCGTGGTTGTGCCGGGACTCCGACAGGAACAGCGGCCCCCTGGCCCGGCTGATCGTGGCTCGGTGGGCGAGGTAGGCCGACATCAGCATGCCGGTCGACGCCGAGTACGGCACCACCCGCTCCAGCCGGTTCTTCGTCGTCTCCGCCCGTACCCTCAGCGTCCGGTGGGCCGGATCGAGGTCGTCGGTCCGCAGCGAGCACAGCTCCTCTCGCCGCAGCGCGGAATCGTAGGCCAGAGCCAGCATCACCCGGTTGCGGACCGGCTCCACCCGCGCGACCTGCAGGATCCCCAGCCGCTGCTGTTCGCTGGGAATCCACGGCAGCTTCGTGAGCCGCGGCACCAGTCCGCGCTGCTGCCCGCCCCGCTGGCGGCCAGGGGTGTAGCGGCCCCGGCCCACCGGGTTCGACTCGCGCAGACCCTCCTCCATGAGGAAGTCGTAGAACAGGCGGACCGGCACCAGGCGCTGCTGGATTGTGGCGTTCGCCAGTCCCGACCCCGAGTCGATCGCCACCACGTTCGCACCACGACGGTGCGGTCGTGACGTCAACTCCCGTACGTAGAAGGCAATGTGGGCGCGGTTCGCGATGACCGGATCGACGTCCTCCCGCTCGCACATCACAAGGTACTCGGCCAGTCCGCGGGCGTAGGCGTCGATCGTCCTCGGCGCCCGACCGAGATCAGTCCAGATCTGCAGCCACACCGCCGCCTGCTCGTGCCGGCCCAGCACCGGCCACTTCTCCATCAGCACCGTCGTGCCGCTCTCGCCATCTCCCAAGTCCGTGGTTGCACCGGGGAGACATGATCACCCCGGCCAGATTCCACGTAGCTTTTAAGCTCCTGAAGAGACAGATGTATGGCCGCGCGAACTTTGATCTGCTACGGCGCCGCATCCTGCTCTCACCATGATCAAGAGGCCACGACCCCCAAATCAGCGACAGAGCCGCCCCAACGCACCCACCGGCAGCGCCGCTCGGGAAGCTGAGCCCCACGGGGCGCCCGTCGAGCCTTTGCCGCACGGACGGAGCCCCGGGGCGCGGCCTACGAGGCTCGGCGTCAGGTTCGGGTGACGCTGTAGCCGGTGTCGTTGAGGGCGGCCGTCCAGACGGCGGGGTTGAACCACTTGGTGATGTCGGGCTCCATCGCGGTGATGGTGTCCATCCGGGCCTGCCAATCGGTGCCCGTGGGCCGCTTGTCCTGGCAGCCGGTGCAGCCGTCCTCGCCGTGGATGTGGCTGGCCATCCAGGCATTGACGGCGACGTTGACGATGACGCTGTACAAGTCGCCGCCGCTCTCCTCCAGCGCGTCGGGCACGCCCCCGAGAATGAGTGCCAGCTCAGGGTTGTCGAGCGGCGGCATGGGCGCTCGCCCGACTTCCTCGGATGCGCTGCTGCTCTCGGACTCTTGTCGCTGCTGCACGATGCTGGGTGCGAGGTTCGCCGGGTCGAAGTACCGCCACGCGGAGCGCTCCTGGATCCCGAGCCGCTCGGCGACGGCGCGGATGTTCCGCTCGATGGTGTCGGCGACGGTACCCGGGCGAACGGTCACACCCTGGCGGGCCAGTTCGGCCAGCGTGTCGGCGACGGCTTCCTTGAACGCTTTGGTGTTCCTCATGGACGCCATCCTTCAGGAAACCCTCCCGACCCCGCCTCCCGATCCGTCCTCCTTCATGCCTGGGGAGGGCGAGTTGGCCCGCCCTCGGCATCCGAGAGCCAGCCGCCGCGCGGCCGGCCGACCGCCACTCCCCAGTGAACTCCCTGAGCCGGTCGCGCTGGCGCTGCTCCTCCGCGCTGACGCCGTTGAACACGGCCTGATCGACGTGGGGGGCGACGGCGCCGAGGACCAGGCGCTGCAGTTCGGCGGGGTCGAGGGCCGCCCGGCGACACCCGGTCCGTCGGCCATCCCCCGTGCGCACCCCGGCGGTCGCCCACTCGGCGCGGGGAGCGGAACGTCGGCCAGGAGTCGGGATTGGCGTGTTCGGAGTGGTCTTCGCAACACACCCCGACGTGGCCAAGAGGGCTGCGAGGAGCAGGATGGGGAGGGTCCAGCGGTTCATATGAACACTTGCGTACGCCGGGCGCGGTCGTCCTGCAGATCTGTGTCGATGACAGACGCGAACAGCGGCACGTTGCGGTCGAGACCGCGACCCGACCTAATGCTGCTGGCACTCGGCACGGGTGTCTGCCACACGGCAGAAGGGAAGTCAGACCGTCTTCCAGAGGGAAGCAACAGATTGCGACCAGGCGGGCCTGGTATGGGGCGGTCGGTGGTTTGGTATCGGTGGGGAGGGGAGGTTGTGCTCCGCTACTTTCGGGTGCCAGCGGTCTCGAGATTGTCCAGGCGGTGGCGGACTTCTTCGGGCTGGATGTGGGTGAGCCATGTGCCGAGGCCTGAGGCCATGATGAGGGGGTCGACGCCGAGTAGTTGGCCGATGTAGTACATCTCGCGCAGGGTGTACTTGATCAGTCCGTCCTGACGTTTGCTGATCTGGCTCTTGGACATGCCGATGTAGCTACCGAGCTGCTCGTAGGTGAGCCCGGCGCGGAGCCTTCCGTGTTCGACGGCCTCGATGAATCTCAGCTCGAGCTCGGTCACCGCCTCGTGGGCCTGCTGCTTAGTCGCGTTGTCCATGGCCCACATCCTATCGACTTCGATTGCCTCAAGTGGAGTCGGGGTCGCTGTACTGGCGCTTCAGTTTCTTCCAGCGGATCAAAGTTGCCCACAGGGAAACCTTAGGGTAGTCTGGACAGCATGATCGACGGATATGGCGATGACACGCCCGGAGAGATCAAGCGCGGTTGGGCGCCCGCCCATTCATGGCGCTGGTTCCTGATCCGCTCTGCTAAGCACGTCCCCAAAGCGGCCAAGGGTCAGCCCCAGTGGAAAACGCTGGGTGCATCGTTCTTTGCGATCCTTCAGGCCGTGGGTCAGGCAGCTGACTCAGACGGAGCCAACGCCTTCCTGGGCACCGACACCCTCATGGCGATCGGCCGGTGCAGCAAGGACACCGTTCAGAAAGTACTCCTAGCCGCTGAAGCCATGAACCTGATCAGAAAGACGGCCAACGCGCGCGGCGGACGGCACCCCAAACCGGCAACGTATGCGTGTACATTCCCGCTCGGCGCCGACGCCGAGACTGGCACCGGCCTTGAGTGGGACCGCGCCCTGGCTGTGCTGTCCAGCTCGGAGCACGACCGCCGGCTCCGCCACAAGCGGGCCCAGGCCATCGGGAGTCACGTGACTCCACACGGCGAGATCCCTGGCCGCGTGCAGATGGCGTCACGTGACGACGCCTGCAAGTCGGCGACCGAAATCCAGACGGCGTCACATGACGGACTCACAGGGCGTCATGTGACGGCTCAGGAGGCATCACATGACGCCCCTACCAGGTCCCACCAAGCTCTTCACCAGGAGATGGTTGATGTTGTTGACTTACCTCAGGTGGATACTCCCGCCTTGTCAGAAGAGGATCAGCCGCCGGGGGCTGTCGGGCCGCTCGTACAGCTGGCGGCGGCATGGCAACGCGACGGTCAGGCCCTCGAAACGGCCGTGAAGAACTACGAACGCCACGCGGCTACTTGCGACCGGTGCCCTCGTGAGATGTGGTGCCCCCAGGGCTCACGGCTACGGAAGTACCTCGCAACTGAGCAGAACCACAAACGAGCCCGCTATCTCGGCCGCACATAGGCGATATGGATGCAATGCCTCGAGAATCGGCTGCGTCCGAGTTTCGTGACGGGCGGTGGCCGGTCACGAGCATCCGAAGCACCGGCGGGCGCCGAAGGGCTAGTCCGTCGATACAGCCGGGTCGCCGACTCATGGACTGCTCGAAGAGTGGCCGGACACCGCGTCGACTGCGATCGCCAAGTAGCACGGCTGGCGCGGGGTCTAGCCGTGCTCATGAGCAGCATCCGGGAACCTCGACGGGCCTGCTTCCTGCGCCATCCGAGGCGCGGGCGGCTCGTTGCCGGGTGTGTGGGGAGAGTGTTGATTCAGCGGAGAGCCTACATGCCCCACCGCCGCGTATGGCCGGGATGCCCTGACACCTGACACGTCAGAACCCGTGCTGACCTTGGACGGAATCAGGTCCTGACGGTGGGCGCCGGTGTCAGTGTCAGGTGTCAGGTGGCGCCTTGCTGCGGAGATTGGCGATGGACTGGGGCCGCGCTTTCCGCACTCTTGGCGCGGCTGGCAGAGGCGCACGAAGAATCGGAGATTGCCGACGTGCCTGGTCTCCCCAGAGGCACGATCTCCCATGCTGATCATTTCGGACAGTAGGGCTGATTGGAGGCGCTTCGCTGCTGCGGACGGTGCCCAGCACGGGTCGATCCTGTCGCTCAAACGGCTACTCCGTCGTAGGCCTGGTGACCGGAACGTCCAACCCCTCTGTCGCTTCGCCGCGCGGGGGTTTCTGCTGCGGTCTGGCGTCGTTGGTCTGCATGGGGCACTCAGCCCTCTGGCTGGAAGGGCAGGCGGCGGGTGCACGGGATGTGGGCGTGGGCGGCAGAGGAGCCAGCGAAGGCCGCGTTGGCGGCGGTGATGATCGGGGTCCCGGCGGCCGGGGCCCTCGTGCAACAGCGGCAGAAGGAGAAGGCGGGGCGGCCCGGCACGGCGGCGCCGCCGACGCGGGCTGCCGACGTATTACTGGTGCGCTTCCTGTCCGGGCGGGAACTCAAGCCCGGTGATCCGTCCTCGTCGGCCACCTGGTGGTGCGCGGGGACGCAGGTGCGGCGCGATCGGACCGCCGCCGACCTCGCCGCCGACCCGGGCCCCTTCGAGAAGGAGTCCGGCGGGGCGCTGCGCACGGTCGTGGCCGGGGCCCGGAGGTGGTCCTGCTGGCCGCGTGCGGCCCGTACGGCGGTCCGTCTGGCGGTGCCCGCGGTGGCCGTGTCGGCCTGGTGCGGCTGGTGGCCGGCCGTGCTCGCCGTGGCCGGGGTCCTGGCCCTCGTCGGCATCGTGGCGGTGGTGACGGGCCCGGCGGCCCTCGGCTGGTGGAGGCCGCGCCCGGCGAGCGCCGACCTGGTGCATGGCCCCGGCATGTGGGCGGCGCTGCGCCCCGTCCTGGGGGTGGAGGAGAGGGAGCTGCGGGGTCGGTGGCTGCACTTGCCCGAGGACGTCACCGTGCCCGGGGCTCGGGTCGTGCTCCGCCTGCCCGCCGGGTGGCCCGGTGGCGAGGCCGGGATGCGGGCGGTCGACGCGTTGGTGACCAGCAGACTCCCGGGGGAGTGGTCCGCACGTTGGCGCCGCACGGTCGCTGCGCCCTTCGTGGAGTGGGTGCGCGATGCGGCCCCGGAGACGCCGAGGGTGCTCCCGGAATGGGTGGAGTGGATTCCGACCGGTGACCCGCTGAAAATCCATTTCGGGGAGACCCCGAACGGGCCTGCCTACGTGCACACGGGCACAGCCACACCTCATATCGGCGTCTCCGGTGAAACCGGCTCCGGTAAATCGAGCATCCTCTACATTCCGCTCGTGGCGGCCCGGATGGCGGGATGGCTCGTCACCGTCATCGACCCGAAGCAGAACTCTCTCGTGGAGGCACACGGAAAATCCGGTGTGCGGATCCACACGGAAACTTATGAATGCTGCATGGCAGTTGCCGAGTTTTTCGTATCGATGATGGCGGCCGAGAAATACAATAGCCGCCGCTTTCGCGGATACTCGGGGCCTGACGCTCCGGTCGGTCGAGTTCTCGTAATCGACGAGCTGCCAAGTTTCCGGGAGTTCGTGGCGGCCTGGTGGAAATATATTATCAAGCAGCGGGGATTCCCTCCGGTCCTGATCTGGATCCAGCTCATCCTGATGCAGGGGCGTAGCTCCAATCACCGTGTGGTCCTCGGTACCCACCAATTCAGCCTGGATGTTTTCGGGTCGACCATGGCCCGTGATCAGGTCGGAACGAAATTGGTGGTAGGAGAAGTGAGTGCCCCGTCGTGGGCGGTGGCTTACGGTGCTGGTGCTCCCCTGGTGGACTATGACGAGACAATCCAAGGCCGGGGTGTTATCTCCCTTAAAGGGCGGCGCCGGAAAAAGACGCTCGCGGATGGGCGGGTGGAGCGGGCCGAGGAAATCCAGTACGCCTACATCACGCCCCAGGTCGCCGGGCTGCTGGATGCCTGTCCGTCGGCCCCGTACTGGTGGGAGGACGGCGCCCCGGCCCCGTGGATCACGGCCCAGGACATCGCGCGGGCGGACTCCGCGGCGGCCGTGGCCGAGTTCCTTCCGGGGGGCCGGTACGCGGGCGGACGGGAGGACCTGACGCCTGACACTGACACCGACGTTCTTCTGACACGTGGGTCTATGCCCAGGTCAAAGCCAGTGTCTGACGTGTCAGGTACGGGGGCGGCGTCAGGGGGCGGAGCGGGGACGGCCGTGACGGCGGACTTGGCGGAGCTCGCGGACCAGGTGGCGGCCGAAGGGGTGGAGGAGCAGCGCTACACCATCGCTCAGGCCTGCGCGGTTGGGATCATCCGCAAGGCGCCGGGGGCGGCGCGCCAGTTCAAGAGTGCATGGATCAAGGCAGGAAAACCTTTCCCTGAAGGGGAGATGGTGCGGGGTAATTCCTGCTATACCCGCGCCGAGCTGGAGAGTGTATTCGGGGCACAGGAAGAGAGCTCGAATGCAGCATGACTCTAAAGCCGCCGGGTCTATTCGCGTCTGGTTATCGAACTCTCCGGTCACTGGTTCTCGAACGGGTGGAGTTGCTTCCGGGGTGGTGTCCGGGTGTCGTCAAAATCGTTTGGCGAACATGTGGAACAGGAAGAAAAAGGACCCGCCGGGAGAGCCTCCCGTAAACCCGTGGGTCGCCGCAGCCGCTGACCCCCCGGCTGAGCAGGCCGCGCGGCCACCCGTCCGGGCCAGCGCGGGCGCCCCGTGGACGGTGGTCCAGGAGAGGCCAAAAGGCCTGGCCAGGGCGGGACAGCTCACATTCTGGGGCGTGGCGGCCCTTGTGACGGCGACCTGCCTGCACACCCTCCTCGCCCCGGACTCCGCCCCGGCGCCGCACGCCGTTCCTGCACCCGGCCCGACCACCGCGGCTTATCCCGAGGACGCGGCCCGCGCCATTGCCGTGCGGGCCGCCCGCGCCTATCTGACCTGGGACGAGAACAAGCGGGCGGACCGGGCGGGTGAGCTGTCGGCCGTCCTGGCGGCCGGGATCGATCCGCAGCTCGGCTGGGACGGCCGCGGTGTGCAGTCGGCCGGCCTGGTCATCCCCGGCCCGGTCGCGGCAGGCAAGGCCGGCCGGGCCCGTGTCCGCGTCGACGCCGAGGTCACCTCGGGGACGGGGCCGGCCCGGTGGCTGGCCCTGGAGGTGCCCGTTGTGGTGAGCGGCGGCGGCCGCCTGGCCGTGAGCGGCCCGCCTGCCCTCCTCGGCATCCCCGAAGAGGGCGCCACCGCCCCCGACCCGGCGACGAGGGCCACGGACCTGGAGTTCTCGGCCGACACCCGCACGCCGGTCGGCGACTTCTTCAGGGCCTGGTCGGTGGGCGGGGCCGCTCAGGCGGCGGCCCCTGGCGCGGTCGTCCCGGCCCTGCCGGCCGGGGTGGAGCTGCGCACGGTGCAGTCGTGGGATGCGGCCCAGGGGAAGGGTGCGGACCGGTGGGGAGTGGCCCGGGTGGTGTGGGGGGTCGGTGGGGGCGAGATCACGCAGGCGTATCGCGTGACCCTCACCCGTGTGGAGAGCGCCCGTGCTGGGCGCTGGCAAGTGGCCGGAATCTCCGGCGACGACCTGTCCTGACCAGGAGGAGAGAAGAATGTCTCATGGCTTCATTCTTGCGGCGGCTATTACCGGCTCAGGGCTTAAAGGATTCATCCTGCCTCTCTGTGCGGCCGTCATGATGTGCGGATGCGCCGTCAGGGCCACTGGGCTCTCGTGGTCGGAAGACTTCAACAAGAAACTCGGATTTGCCGGGTCGGCCATTTTCTCGGGAATTTTTGTTTTTATTCCGGAAACTGCGGTTACGCTCGTGACCGAAATCGCCAAGGCGGTTACGGCCTGATGCGTCAGGGGATTACGTATACGGCATGCTTCAGCGGGCTGGAGCCACGGCAGCATGAACTCCTCGGTATTGACCTGGGTAAAGGTGTGGTGCGGCGCACGCTCCTCCTCGGTGCGCTCGCATTTGTGGTGTGGGATCTGTCTGTGTTTTTGACGGTCGGGTTTCCGTCGATTCGCTGGCTGACCCTCTACCTTCTCCCGCCGTCCCTTTTCACCGTGATGGGCGCGAAGCCGTCGAAGGCCTGCGACCGGCGCACCGTGCTGGCCGGGTGGGTGATCGGCGTGCACTACCAGGTGTGGGGGCACCGGCCGGTGATCTGCGGCGGCCGGGTCCTCGCGCACCGGTCGGAGTGGATCCCGCGCTCCGCCCGCTGGTCGCGGTTGGCCCCCGCGCTGGCCCGGAATCTGGGCGAGGCCGCCACCGCCCGGCTGCTCGGCGGAGCCGGGGCCGAATCGGTCCCGGCCGCCGGCCCTGCGGTCGAGCTTGAACACACGGTCCGGCTGTACGGGCCGGACCACATGGTGAGGGTGGCCGGCCGTGGCCGCCGGAAGGGGCGGAGCGCGTGAGCGTGCTGGAGAAGGTTTCGACGCTGCTGGGGGTGGGCGGCGCCCGCTCCGCGCCGCCGCCCCGGTACGCGGGGATTGCTGACGGCCTGGTCCTGACCGAGGGCGAGGCGTGGGCGTGGTGGACCTGCGAGACCTCCAACTCGGACTTGATGTCGGAGGCGGAGCGGGACGCGGAGCAGGCCCGCGCCGAGACGACCCTGACGCAGGTCCTGGCGGGCATGGACGTGCACCTGCGGGTGCTGTGGTCGCCCTACTCGGCCGACGACTACCGCGACGAGGCCGCGCAGATGTACGTCGCGGGCCGGTGGCAGGAGTGGGCGGAGCACCGCGCGGACCGCCTCGACCAGATTGCCCTGCCGATCCGTCACGTGCTGCTCGGCGTACGCCTCGGCGCCCGCAAGACCCCGGCCGCCCGCCGGGTGACAGACGCGGCCGGCGCGTCCGCGCAGGGTGTGCCAGCACGGGAGCTAGCCACCTGGCACACCGCCGCCCGCCGCCTCGGACGCCGCCTGGAGGCCTCGCCCTGGCGGTGCTCGATGACCACCGTCGAGACGCTGGCCTGGATGATCACCAGGGAGCAGCACCGGGGCATCCCGGCACCCGTCGCGGGCCGCTCCCTGGTGACCGGCGCAACGCTGGCCGCGCTCACCCAGGGCCGGGCCCTGCCCTACCCCGACCACCTGCGGATGGCCGACGCCACCGGGGAAATCGTTGCGTGGGTGGCGGTGCTGACGATGCCGACCTGGGCGGAGCGGATGGCCACCCCGGGGCCGGGGGAGTGGCTGCGCACCCTGGCCGAAGTCCTCTACCTCCCGCCCGACGAGGAGGACCAGGACCGCGATCCCGAGGCCGCAGGTCTGCTCGTCCCGGTGAGCCCCGAGGCCTCCGTCAGGCTGCGGGTCCTGCCCAAGCGCGTTGCCATCGCCCGCACCGACGCGACCGCCAAGCTTGTCCGGGAGCAGAAGCACAGCGCCGCCAACCACGCGATCGGGGACCCGGGGCAGGTCATCACCGACGCCGGGCAGACCATGGCGGATCTGCGTGCCGACTTGGAGCGCGAAGAGCTGTCCCTGGTGGAGGACCACCCCCGTCTGGTGGTCACCAGCACCACCAGCCTGGAAGACCTGCGGGCCCGGGTGGACGCGGTCACCGCCCACTACGGCGACTACGGGATCACGGTCCAGATCGGCACCGACGAGCAGCGCGCCCTGTGGCTGGAGACGTGGGCCGGGGACCGGGTCCGTGTGCCCGGCCTCGGCCACGTACGCGACACGTCCGCGATGGCGGGGGCCTGGTGGTGGGGCGGCGCCCGTGTCGGCTCCGACACAGGACCCGTGATCGGCTACCTGACCGGATCCACCCCCGGCGTGGTGCGCCTGTCGCCCGTGGCGGACGGCCGCGACGCGACCACGGTCGCCCTCATCGGCCGCTCCGGGCGCGGCAAGACGACCGCGGCCATGATGATGGCCCTCGAGGCCGCCTTCTACGGCGCGTGGGTCCTGGCGCTGGACTTCAAGGGCGACCTCGGGGGCCTGACGGTGGCGGCGGACCGGTACGCGCTCCCGTCCCGCCTGGTGCAGATGACCCGCGCGCACGCCGGGGCCGCCGACCTGATCCCGCTGCTGGCCGAGGCCGGCCGGGACGCCGCGCGCGCGGAAGTCCCCGCGCAGCTCTCCCTGGTGACCCCGCCGCACCTGCGGGCGGCGGGCGCGGAGGTCGCTCTGCAGGCCGCCGCCAACGCCGTGATCAGCGGCTCACCGTCCCCGGCGACGTGGCAGGTTCTCCAGCACCTGCGGGACGCGTCGGACCCGGTGGCCCGCGCGACCGGCGATGCGCTCTTCGAGCTGTCGCAGACCCCGCACGGGTCGCTCTTCATGGGGCGCCCCGAACGCGGAGCGGCCCCCGCGCTCACAACGCAGTCGGGAGTGTGGGCGGTGCAGCTACCGGGCCTGGCCCTGCCGGGGGCGGGTGATGCTCGGGAGAGCTGGACGTCAGTACAGTCCCTGTCCGTCGCGGTGATGCACTCGATCCTGGCCTACGGGGTCACCACCGCAGGCCGCCCCGACCTGCGCACCCTGCCCAAAACCATCATGGTTCCCGAAGTGCACGTGCTCACGGGCACCGGGCAAGGCCGCCACTTCCTCGACTACATCGCCAGGGTCGGGCGTGCCCTCGGCGTGCGGTTCATCCTCGACACGCAGGACGCGACCGGGCTCCTGCTGCTCCCCGGCGTCATCGAGCAACTCGCCATGGTGATCGGTTTCCAACTCACCAGCGCGCCGCAGCAGGACGCCCTTGCGGAACTGCTCGGCCTGCCGGTCGGACCGGCCACCCGGGAGCGGATCCGGAAACTCGCCATCGGCGACGGCGACGGCATCCGGCACGGGCACTCGATCATCAGGGACCCGAAATTCGGCGCGGCGGCCACCCAGTGGGACGTGCCCACCGCCGAGCTCCTCGACGACCTCGACACCTCACCCCGCACGGCCGCCGAGGCCGCCCCGGACGGAGTGCCCGCATGACTGCCCACCCCTCCCGCCCCGCCGCCGTGACCCTGGCCCTGCTTGCCGCCCTCGCGGCCGGGTGCTCCACCACGACCACCGGCAAGAACGGCGGCACCACCTCGGTGGACCCCTCGGCGGCCGCCGCCGACCGGGCCCGCTCCTACATGCGGGCCGTCGTCGCCGACGACTGGAGCACCGCCTGCTCCCTCATGTCGGCCGAGCAGCGCACCGCCTGTCACGAGCGGCACCCCGTCGCCGAGACCCCGGACCCGGACGGTCCGGCCCTCGGGCCCGTGCTCCTGGACCGGCCGCCGATCCGCGTTCCGGGCACGTCCGTGCATCCGGACGGGTGGGGCGTGATCGTCTCCTACACCGTCGCCTGGCCGGGGAAGAGGACCCTGACGGAGCGCATCGCGCTGCGCATGACGGACGCGGCCGGCGAATGGTGGGTGGACCAGCGCGAGGACGTCGCGGATTCCGACCTGACCGCCCCCGAAGATCCGGCCCTGGCCGCCCTGGCCCGGGTGGTCAGGTGAAACGCCGCAGGCTCCATGGCCGAACCCTGGCCATCCCCGTCATGGCACTGCTCACCACGATGGCCGCAGCAGCCGGGGCTGCGCACGCGGACACCGTCGACCCCAAGGGAGTCGGCGGGCTGCTCCCCGCGCCGAGTGCTCCCCGGGGCGGGGGGACGATGTACGAGACCTATCCGGATCTGCTGACGTGGACCCTGGACAAGGACTTCGGCGACTATGACTTCTTGGACCCGGCGCTGCACATGGTCGCGGATGTCCTGATGGTCATCCTGGTGACCATCGGCTCCGCCGTGAGCACGCTGGCCGGCTGGACGTTCGGAATGGCCGACCTGCCCGAGGTGCAGGGGCCGCTCACGCAGGCGATCAGCGGATCGGCCAGCGCCGTCATGGTCGGACTGTTCCCCTCCGCGCTCGCGGTCGGCGGCCTCGTCGGGTTTCTCCGCAGCCAGCGCGGCGACGGCAACGGGATCTCCGAGCTGGCGTGGGTGCTGGTCTCCGCGGTGGCCGCCGCCACTCTGCTGACGTCCCCGCAGACCTGGGTGGACGGCGTGGATGAGGGCCGCATGTTCGGGACCGAGATCGCGATGTCCGCGACGGACGCGGGCATCGGCGCGGGCGGCGGCATCGAGAAGATGCCCCTGGCCCTCGCGCACCCCACCTCCTACCCGGGAGACGCCGCCGACCGGGTCTCACGCCGCGCCAGTGACACCGTGTGGCGCGTCTACACCGCGCTGCCCTGGTGCCTGGCGGAGTTCGGATCCGTCGAGCTGTGCCAGAAGCACGGCCGGGCCATCCTCGACTTCGGCCCCGACAAGGAGAAGCGCAAGCAGTACCTGCAAGAGCACGTCGACAAGAACGTCGGGGCGGAGTCGAAGAGCTGGCGGGAGGGACACCGGCCCCTGGAGCGGGCCGGCGTCCTGGTCGTGGCCGTCCCTGTCGCGCTGCTCTTCGGCGTGCTGATGATCGTCCTGCTGTTCGGCTCCATCGCCGCGATGATGGCCGCGCTGTTCCTGCTGGTGGTCGGGCCGCTCTTCGCCTGCCTCTGGGTGATCCCCGGCCGCCCCCGCCAATGGGGCGTGCGCTGGGTCGATGCCCTCGTCGGCACCGTCATGCAGGCCGCCATCACCACTCTGGCGGCGGGCGCCGTCATGATCATTCAGCTCGTCACCGCGCTGGCCATGCCCACCTACGGGTGGCTCGGCTGCTCCGCCCTCTCCATCGCCGGAGCCGTCTCTGCCTTCCGGTACCGCGCCATCCTCACCGGCATCATCGGCGGCGGACCGGCTACGGGCAGGGGCGGAGCGGGAGCACTGCTCGGCGCGCTGGCCACCCGCAGCGTCAGCAGGCAGGCCGGCCGCCTGCTCGGAACCCCCCGCCGCATCTCCCGCCGCATCGGGGACGCGGTCGAGCGCCGCCACCAGCCGCAGCAGCGCCCACGGCCGGCCGCCCCACCCCCGCCACCCCGGCCCCCCGGGGGCGGACGGCCCGCCCGCCCCGGACCGGGTAACGGCCCCGGGCGCGGCCCCGGACCCGCAGGCACGGGACCCGGTGGCACCGGACCGGGCCCCACCCTCGCAGCGGCCAACCGCCGCACCAACCGGACCCCCCGATCTACACCGACCGGTACGCAGCCGACCGGACCCGGCCAGGGAGGAGGTGCCACCCCGGCAAGGAGGCTCTCCACCCCGTCCGGCAATGCCTCGCCGCCCTCCCCAACCTCGGGGACGATTCCCGCGCAGACAGGCCAGGCACAGCCGGCCTCGGCTGCCTCGGCGGCCTCGACAACAGCCAGAACGGTCCGCCCCCGCCCCCAGGGAGCGGCCCGCAGGCCGACGCAGCCTCCCGCACCGTCGGCCGCGCCGCGACGCACCCCCCGGCCACAGCCGCCGGTCATCCGGGCGCCCCGGCTGGCACCGCCCCCGACGGGATGGACGCAGCCGCCCCTTCCCGACCCGCCGCCCGCCCCCTGACGGAGTGACCCCGCACATGGCACAGCGCCCCACCCCCGACCCCGGCCCGGACGGACCGGCCCCGGACTGGCGCGCGCTGCTCGCCGCCCTGGACGTGGACGACGAACCGCCGCCGGGCACGTCCCGGCGGCGGTGGCGCCGCACCCGCCGCCGCGCGGCCCGCCGCGAACGCGCGGACGCCGTCGCCGCCGTACGCAACCGCCCGATGCATCCCGCCGCGGTGCTCCTGGTCCTGGTCCTCGTCCTGATCCTGGGCACCGTCGCCCGCTGCGGCGGAAAGACGACCGGCGGGGACGACCGGCCGCCGGCCGCCGCTCCGTCCTCACCGGCCGTCGCCCCCGCCCCACCGGCGCCGCTCCTCTCCGTCCCGGCGGACACCGGCCCCAACGACGTAGCCGAGGCATGGGTGCGCGCCTACCTCTCCCGCGACCCCCTCACGGACGGAACGCACCAGGCCAGCGCCCGCCGAGCAGCCCCCTGGGCGACGGACGACCTGACCCGCAACCTGACCGAGGAGCAGCCGCCAGGGTGGGGGCGGCAGGTCAGCCGGGGCGAGGCCACGAAGGCCGGCGCGGTCACCGCCCGCCCCGCCGGCCCCGACCTGCCCCCCGACAACGCAGCACAGGTCTGGCGGGCCGTCGCGGCCACGCTGACCGTCACCGGGTACGAGACCACGCAGCGCACCGACACCCTGAACGTGGAGATCACCCGAACCACCTCCGGGTGGCGCGTCTCTCGGGTGCTGGGGGTCTGAGTGGAGGCCCGCGACGTCGCCGAGGCCGCAGCAGCCCGCGCGAGCGCGCCATTCCTCGCCAAAGCCGGATGCATCAGCGCTGCCCTCGCCGTGATCGCAATGCTCGGCCTCGGCACAACCTCCCTGATTGCAGGAGCAGCAAAGAAAGCATCCGAGGCAAAAAACGGCGGACAAGGGTGCGAAATCCCCGGACTGCCCGACCCGCCGAGCATCGACCACGTGCCGGGCGAGATCCTCGCCGAGCAGATCTACCATGCAAAAATCATCGACGGAGTAGCGCAGGAAAGAGGCCTGCCCGGCCGAGCCTCACTCATCGCATTCATGACCGCATTGCAGGAAAGCGGACTCCAGAACCTAAACCATGGCGACCGGGATTCCCTCGGCCTTTTCCAGCAGCGCCCTTCGCAAGGATGGGGAACGCCCGCCGAGATCAAGAATCCCCCCACAAGTACCGGGCTCTTCTTCGGAGGGAATCCGGGCCGCCCGCCCGGCCTGGTCGATATCCCGGTCTGGCAGATGCTGGAACCCGGCCGAGCAGCGCAACGCGTCCAGCGCTCGGCACACCCCGAGCTGTACGCCACCCGCCGGGGCCAGGCCGAAGCCGTCGCCCGCAAAGCAGGAGTCAACCTAGTTCGCCTCGGCACGGGAACGGGGGAGCGTCCAGATTGGGCGCAGCCGACCGCCCCATCCGAGACGCCGCCAGGACGGTGCCCATCAGCAGGTGACGACACCGCGGCGGGAGCTCCGTTCCACGATGCCGCAGCCGGCTGGCCGGCCGAGGTGAAGAACCGGCGCACCACCGCGGAGGCGATCGGGTGGGCAAAGGGGCAGCCCGCCCTGAACGAGAAGAGATGGTGGCAGCGCTGCCTTGAATTCTCGGCAAGAGTCCACGGATGGAATGCGGCAGGGGTTGGATCGGCAATTATCCACTACCGCGTAATGCCCGAACATATGAAGCATCCTGGCTCCAGGGATGTTCCTCCGGGTGCCCTCATGTACTGGGAAACCGGCAATATCCACGGCCACGTATCCGTATACCTGGGTGACGGCATGATCATTAGTAATGATGTGTACCGGCCTGGATATGTCGATGTGATGCCTGCATCGGATGTTGAATCGAAATGGGGCGCCCGATATGTCGGGTGGGCCCCGCCATACTTCCCGAAGGGATCGTAAATGCCCGAGAAATCGGCCATCCCCGCAACACCGCTTTACTCCATGATGATCCGCACGGACCCGGACGGCGGCCTCGCCCTGGACATCGACGGACAGACCCTCGCCGCCGCCCCCGACATCGCCACCCTGAGGGCGAAGGGCCTCGCGGAGCTGCGGATCCGGGCTGCGCTCGCAGGCAGGCCCATCCGCGCCCGCGCAGTCGAACCGGCAGCCCCCACGCCCTGGCTCATGATCGTTTCCCCGGACGGGACCGTGACCGACGTGGCCGAACACCCCGCCCCGCCACCGCAACACCCCACCGACGACCACGGACCGCGCACGGCCCCTCCCGCCGAACCGGCCGCGCCTGGGCCTGCCGACCACGTGCCAGCCCTGCCCGCAGCGCCGCCGGTCGCTCCCGTTCCTGAGCAGCACCGGGAGGCGTGGGCTCGGCTGTGGGCTGCCTACGAGGCCGGGGACCTGCCCACCGCCGTCGTCCTCGCCCTCAAGCTGGAGACCGCCCTGGAAGCCGAGTACGGCCCGCTCGACCCCTACACCCTGAATCTCTTGACCGTCCGGGCATCGCTCACGCTCTTTCAGCGCACCGACCTGCACGGCACGGTGGAACTCCTGATCACCACCGTCCTGCGGCGCCAGGCCGCCAAGGTCCGGCCGAAGGCCGACACCGCGCGCGCGGCCCGCAACGCAGTCGCCGTGTGGGTGCAGCTCCTGGACGAGGACCCGCAGGCCGCCCTCGCCCTGTCCTCGTCGCTGGCGGACATGCTGGCGATCCGGGGATGGGACAACCACCGCAACGACGTCCTCGCACGGACCAAGGCCGTGTCCGCACTCGCCGGTTAGGGCGGCGCCGGCCCGGACACCCGTCGCAGAGGAGTACCTCCTTGGGGGCGGCTTTGGCACCGGGCCGTGTCACCCCGGCGCCCAGTGGCCTTGACCGGGCATGAAGCTCTTCACGTACCCAAGTCTGGTAGCGGCGGCGCTGGCCGGAGCCGTTGGCGCCGCTCCCGCCACCGCGTCCCCGACGGCCGCCGGGCTGCACTTCAAGTGCTCCAGCAGCACCAAGTCGATCGACGACGCCGCCTACTCCGGTCCGTGGCCGGATACCTGGGAGGTGACGGTGCAGGTGTGCGCGGCGCGCTCTGGGGCGACGGTGTCCGCGTACGCGACCGTCAGTTGGGACGGCCCCGGCTTCTACTCCACCACCAACGCGACGATCTTCGACGGCGCCAAGATCCGGGTGCAGATCAAGCAGGCACGGGAGGGCGACCCCGTGGTGGTGGAGAAGGACTTCTCCCTGAAGGGGAGGCTGGAGGCGGCGACGTCGAGCGGGGACCGCAACGGGCACTACCGCACCCCGAAGATCAGCCACCGAGCTGGCCCCGGAGCCCTGGGCGACGGAGTTCTGTTCGTGGACTGGCACAAGGACGGCCACGGCTATCGGGGCTACGACTACACCGGATCCCCCAGCGTCTGACTGCCTGTTGCGACACGGGCCGGGGGCCGGAGCACCTCCGCCGTGCGGTCTACGGCTTCGAGCCGACCAGGGTTCGGTGGGCGGTGCAGACGTCGCAGGCGCTGGCGATGGGGTCGTGCGTGATCATCCACCGGGCCTCCTCGGTCGTGAGAGTGCCACCCCTGCCCCCTGCGCTCGCCTCACAGCCGGGCTCGTGAATCCGCAGCGTGAGGCCGCTCCCCGGCCTGGACCGGGTCTGTATCCGCTCCCCGATCCACAGGCCGACCTCGGCGGGCACCGGCGATGGGGGTGTGAGTGGTCGGCGGTGCAGCTTGGGGACGTCGTTGTACGAGGTCCCGGGTACGGGGCGGACGCGGTCGGCGGGGACGTCGAGTTCGACCAGGTCCGCGGTGATGTCCTGCCCGGTGCTGGCGGTACGGCTGGACCAGGCGCGCAGGGCGACCGTGTAGACCCACTGGCCGGCGGCGGTCTGCCATCGGCGCACGAGCCGTCCGGCTACCTCGCCGTCGGGCAGCAAGACGCGGACGGGCGGGGGCAGGGAAGGCTGCTGAGGCCGGGCAGCCCCGGTCATGGGCGGGTGCGGGCGAGGCGCTCGTCCCGCTCGTGTTGGCAGGCCTTGCAGAGCGGGTTCTCTGGGGGAAGAGCTGTGGTGCACGGCGGGTGTGTACGAGCCCATGCAGCTCAGCGCCAGTGCGGGCCACCATAGCGAGTGCAACATGTGTGGCGCCATCGCTGGATCGAGCGACACCGGGGATCCGGCCCGTGTGTAGCCCAGCAGGCTGCGAGTTGTGGTGGGACCGAGGTGGGCTCGGATTTACGAGCCGAGTAGGGTGCGGTCAAAGGCGGGGGTGGAAGATCTTGAATTTTGATGTGCCTGGCCCGGAAGCCGGCTGGCTGGATGCACCGGTCTCGGCGTGTGCGAATCCGAACCCTGCTTGGCAGACCAGCATGTGGTGGTACATCTCGGGGCTATTCCGTGTGGTGGCAGGCCTTGCGCCGTCGCTGGACTCCGTGGCGGTCCGGTTTAAGCTGACGACCGAGCGGGGCTGGGAGGAACTGAGCCCCGTCGATGTCGCGATGATCCAGATTCGTGGCGTGCATTTTGCGCTCCACCGCATGGAGTTCAGCCCGATGACGGACACCATCGTGTCCGTCATCAACGAGACGGACGACGACGAAGCAGCCATTGACATCCTGCTCGATGCCCTGGGCATCGGGCGTGAGGCGCTGACATTCAGGGGAGATTTCCGACGCGGCGACGACGAAGTCGAATGGCTGCCGGCAGCACGCCCCCTGGATCGACCTTGACCAGCTCCTTGCACTTCAGCTGGGAACTGAGCGGCTCCGGCTGGGCAACGTGCAGGATCTGGGACGGCTCGACGAAGCATAGGGACAGCGTCAGCTACTGCACAAACGCCCTTGCTGACCTGTTGAAAGGCATGACGGGCCTCTACGGCCCCCATGGCATCCAGCGGTTCTCGTTCGACCTCGAACCGGCAGAGGCACGGTGGATTCTTCATCGCCGAAACAGCGACGTGCGCATCACGATCCGCCACTTTCCGGACATGTCGACGAGCTTCGAAGCACCGGACGGGAAGGGCACCCTCGTGTGGACGTCCACACGCCCTCGCACCTCCCTGGCACATGCGGTTCTGATGGCTGCCGAGAAGGTGTGGCGAACCCACGGCGAGGACGGCTACCTCCAGAAGTGGGGCATGCACGCCTTCCCCACCAGCGAACTGGAAACCCTGCGTCACCTGCACCTGGCAGCGGACGGCTGTGCCCTCCAGCACTGAGCCAAAGACGCCTCACAGAAGTCGAACTCCTCGTACGGGCACACCAGCACCCTCTGGGCCGCGGACACCGGCCGCCTCCAGGGACCGCGCGCCGAGCTGCCGTGTGCGGTGTGTGCGTGCGGCTGGACTGGTGAGGAATACCGGCTGGAGTGGGAGCGGATCGGTGAAAAGCCCCTCCACGAGGACGAGCGGGCCTGGACGACTCGGAGGACTGTCACGACGACTGGGACCGGCACATCGAGTCCGTCGAGGCCCCGACCATCCCGCTGCCCGCTGAGGTAGAGGACCTGCTGACCCGGGCGAGTCAGGGTGGCCGCGGCTTGGCAGGAGCCACCCAGGCCGACTCAGCTGTGTTGGTTCAGGGCTCGTGTCAGGTCCCGGTTCGCTGACCGCGCGGCGTCGAGTTCTCCCTGGCATTCCTCCAGCATCCGCTTCAATTCGGTATAGGCCTGTTCTAGCCGGGTGACCGTGGCCTGAAGATCGGCTGCATCCGGGGAAGGGCCAAGTCCTGAGGCCTGCCAGGCTTGTTCTCCCAGGTGGCGGGAGAGACGGCTCTCCAACTGCTGGACGCTCGCTGCCAGGCGGGAGGCGCGTGCGTTGGCGTTGGCCACCGGGACCGCAGCCGGGCGGGAGCGCTGAGGAACCGCAGGCATCGGCGTCCGCACCTTGCGCGGCTTCGCCGTCACTTTGGCCCTCACCTCGGCATTCGAGGCCGGGCGCTGCGGGCTGGACTGCTTCGCCTTCACCGGCCGCCGCTCCGGCCGTACCGTCCGCACCCCCGAGTCCGATCCGTCGGCCTCCGTCGTGCGGGGCTGCTCCCGGCGGGTGCGTGGCGCCGACGGGGTGTCCTCGGGCGCGATCAACACGGAGGGAGCGGGCGGCCGGCTGGCGGGCAGCGGCGTCAGCGGCAGCGCCTCACCCGCCTCTCGCGCAGGGGCTGGCGGGGCCGAGAACTTCGTGCGGTCCTGCGGGGGTTTGTTGTCGACGGGGGTGACGGAGACGCACCCCGACGTGGCCAGGAGGACGGCGAGGAGCAGGGGGAGAGTCCGGCGGTTCACATGATCACTGTTGCGCACACCGCACGTGGTACCACCGAAGGCACGCCCGGCTCTGCCGCCCACGACGGACGCCAACAGCGGCACACCATCACCATGCCCGCGAACCGCCTGCCCGTTCAGGCGGTGGCCCGGGTGGGGAGGGCAATGACGGCGGCGGCGGACGCCCGGTCGAGGGCGGTGGAGAAGGTCTTCGCGACGATGGCCGCCTCCTTGGCCATGGCCTCGATCTCCGCGACGGCCAGAGCGTCGGCCGCGGTCCGGGCCAGGAGGTCGAGCGCTTCGTCGTTGCCTTCGACCAGGCGCTGGATCTGCTGGAGTTCCTGGTAGGGCAGGTCGGCCTCGCAGACCTGGGCGGTGTACTCCTCCAGAGCCACGATGCGCTGCTCGACGCCGTCCCGGCTGACGCGCAGGGCCTGGCGGCGGGCTGCCTGCAGGGCGACGACTTCCGCGCTGGAGCTGTCCGCCGCCGTGCTGTCGGACAGCCGGCTGTAGTCGCGCAGGGCGCTCGCGATCTCCCACACCTGCACCGGGAGGACGACCTCGTTGCGCTGGCGGTCAATCAGGTCGAGCCGGTGGACCTGCGAGGCGAGGACCATGCTCTGGGCCTTCTGCGCGCGGGCGAGGAGCACCCGGGTGCCTTCGGTGAGGTCCCGGTCCTGCACGTAGTGCTCGGCTGCCGCGTCCAGCGCGCGGCGCTTGCGGCTGTACATGACGGAGCGGAAAACCTGTACGCCGACAAGCAGGAGGGTGGCGGCCCCGGCGTACGGCCACAGGCCTGCGAGCCAGTGCAGGTTCGCGGCAGCGCGCGCCGTCCCGGCGAAGACGGTGCTGGGGATGGGCTCCACGTCAGATGGTGAGGTCACCACCCATAGAGGCACCATCGCGGAGAGCGTGAGCCCTCCCATGAGGACAATTCGACCCGCCGCCGACACGGACGGAGCTACCAGACCAGCGGGGAAGCTCGCGTTGCGGTTACTCAGCAGAGTCCGGACGGGGCCGCGCGCATCCGGATTGATCACGGGGGCGATCGGAGTGGGGGCGTCGGGCACGGTATTCCTCATCTCCGCTGAAGGACACGGCCCACCCTGGAGCGAGGCCCGCCTGCACCGTAGCGACCCAGCCACCGCCTACGGGCAGTAGTCACCCGCGCGAGTGACCGCCGCGCAGACAAACGCAGAGGGCAGACCTCCCGTCCCGGGAAGCCGGCCCTCGGTCTTCGCGTCCCCCTGGAAGAGTGGTCTATCGGGTGGAGCGGTGGGTGTGGTGGGTGGCTCCGTTGTGTTCGCCGGTGCCGGGGTCGGGGGCGGTCACTGTCAGGGGGTGACCTTGTACTCGGCAGTGTCCTCGCAGGGGCCGTCGGTGCGGGCCCAGGCGAGGGAGTGGATCTCCAGGCCAGGCGCCCGGCGGGCGACAGCGGCGGCGGCCTCCAGGGCATCGGCCGGGGTGTCCCCGGTGCAGACGATGGCGGCGAACGCGGAGACCTCGACGTCGCTTGCGGCGTCCGCGTTCTCGCCGAGCGCGAGGGTGCCGACCGCGGTGGTGGCCGCGTGGAGGGTACGGACGAGGTCCTGGCCGAACGACGGCCCAGCGGGCGTCTGCGGCTGCAGCGCCGCCACGGTGGCGGGGACGGTGAGAGCGGGGAGGGTGCGCGCGGTGTCGGTCATGACCGGACCGTACGGTCGCGGCACGCGGGGGTGGGCACGCAGTGTGGGTGCCTCGTTGTCACAGCAAGAGGCCCCCGCACGCTGCTGGTGAGGCAGCGGCCGGGGGCCTGGAGACGGTAGGGGAGGGCGGAGCCCGTCACTCGGCGAAGGCGTGCTCGATCGTCTCCGCCTCGGCGAGGTGTCGGGTGTCGGCGGCCAGGAGTGCGGCCTTCAGCCGGGCGGGGTTCGGATCAGGTCGCCGAGCGGGGCCTCCCCCGGAGCGGGGCCAGTCCAGGCCCTCTCATTGCTCAGGACGGTCAGCGCCAGCTTCTCCCGCGCTCTCCGCGCCCGCGCGGAGAACACTCCTTCGCGTTGGATCAGGTGCGTGAGCACGGTCCCCTTCTTGATTAGAGGCCTACCTCGCCCACATCGGCGTCACCGCTGGTGTCCACGCTCACGAAATGCTCCGTCTCCAGCGTCAATGCATCAACTCCAGCAACGACCCGATCGGCTCCGGCAACGACGACCCTGACAACCCATCCGCCGCTGACGTCGTCTGCTGACACTCACTTCAGCAGGCAGGAAGCCCGCTGAAGTGAGTGTCAGCGGGCTTCCTGTTTAAACTTGAAATTCATCAAATCGCGACACTTTGATTTATTTCTGCACGTTGGCGAGTGTGGACATTATTTCGTCAACCTGAGGCGTGACGGCGGTGGGGTCCGGGTCGCGCCGTGAGCTTCTCGCTTTCATCGGTGCTCTATGGGGCTATTGTGCGGCATTCCATGCTTGCTCGAATTCATCTGCATTAATCAATTTGGCCGAGAATTCTGACTGCTTGGAAATCTCTTCCGGTTCCAGAAATGGGATCTCCGAGAGGCCTGTGGTAGAGGTTTCGTGATCTTGGTCGGCCCATTCGGAGTGACCGTCGCGAAAGAATTGCACCCTGCGAGTCTCGTAGTCATCCTCTCCGAGTTCGCTGAGGTATAGAACCGGCTCGTCGACAAAATTGTGCGTCCAGGTTACTTTAATGTATCGCACTACTAGTTCCTTCCGGAGCTCACGATTCTTCCGGTGAGGTCAAGTGGTTTATCGTTGAGGATCACGAAGACATTCGGCCTCCCATTGACGACGTCGTACCCTCTGGTGTCGATTTCTATATAGTGCGTGAACTTCTGGCCAGCCCAAGGGACTCTAACGAATGCGTGAGAGAGCTGTCCAAGCGTTCTCGTTCCGGGCTTGATGTCCGTCACGTATTGACCGTCTCCGTATCGTGCGTCCTTTGGGTTGTTTGCCTTCAGGGACGGGAGCATAGACTTGCTCTCAAGGATTCCGTCATGCCCTGCTTCGTTAGTGTAGTGATAGTACGTCTCTGGGCAGTCGTTGTGGACGAGGATCGGAGTGTCGCCTGCAAGTGCATAGTATGTGTGGAGGTCTTCGACAGTGAAGTTGTAGGTCTTTACTGTCTCGGTAAACGGGCGATTTTCCGCTACCTTAGCGATCTTTCCTTCGTTTGTGAGAAGTTCCGTTCCGGGCTTCAGCTCTCCGGCGTTGATCCAGTTTTTGTGAGAGTGGGACCAGAAGGGGTGCTCTCGAGTTGCCGTGATCTTTTGTACTCCGGTGGGCGTCTCAATGGAAATCTCATTGAGATGCTTTTCGCCTTCCGATCTGATTAGCTCGGTTACCGGTCGGGGTTTTGTATCACCGGTCTGTGGGTCGGTAGCGGAAACTTCATCGCCGACTGCAATGTCTTCTATCTTCTTGGTTGTGCCGTCGGCCATGAGGACGAGCGTTCCGGCGAGGAAGCAGTTGCCGCCAGGCTTTCGCAGGCCCGGTCCTTGAATTCCCCCCGACTTACCGTGCCCGTAGAGTTCGGCGGCGAACCCCGCGAATTGATATATGTCCGAGTTGGGGTCTGTACGGTCAACGGTGGATCTTCGAGCAGGAAGTGACACCTGATGACAGACGTGACCGTGTCGGCGGAGTCCGTGGCGGAGGTGCAGCCGTCCGGGTTGGCGCCGGATGTTCTGGATGACCAGCTGATCAGTCAGTTGGTGGACCGGGCCAAGGCCGACGGGATCAAGCTGACGGGCCAGGGTGGTCTGCTGCAGCAGCTGACGAAGAGGATTCTCGAGTCGGCTTTGGAAGGCGAGATCACCGATCATCTCGGGCATGAGAAGCATGAGAAGGCCGGCTCGGGCAACACCCGGAACGGGACCCGGTCCAAGACGGTGGTGACCGAGGTCGGCCCGGTCGTACTGGAGGTCCCGCGGGACCGGGAGGGCTCGTTCGAACCGCAGATCGTCAAGAAGCGGCAGCGCCGGCTGACGGGCGTCGACGAGATGGTCCTGTCTCTTTCGGCCCGCGGCCTGACCCACGGCGAGATCTCCGCTCACCTCGCGGAGGTCTATGGCGCCGAGGTCTCCAAGACGACCATCTCCACGATCACGGACAAGGTGATCGACGGCATGAACGAATGGCAGAACAGGCCCCTCGACTCGGTCTATCCGGTTCTGTTCATTGACTGTGTCCACGTGAAACTGCGGGACGGGAAGGTCGCGAACAGGCCTCTCTACGTCGTCCTGGCCGTCACCGTCGACGGCACCCGCGACATCCTGGGCCTGTGGGCCGGGGACGGAGGCGAGGGCGCCAAGTACTGGCTCCAGGTCCTCACCGAGATCAAGAACCGCGGCACGGAAGACGTCTGCATGGTCGTCTGCGACGGGTTGAAGGGGCTGCCCGACGCGATCGGAGCAGTCTGGCCCCAGGCGGTCACACAGACCTGTGTCGTTCACCTCCTGCGGGCGTCGTTCCGTTACGCGGCCCGGCAGGACTGGGACAAGATCTCGAAGGCGCTCAAGCCCGTCTACACCGCCCCGACCGAGGACGCCGCAACCGAACGCTTCCTGGAATTCCAGGAAGAATGGGGCCAGAAGTACCCGGCGATCGTGCGGCTCTGGGAGAACGCCTGGGCCGAGTTCGTGCCGTTCCTCCAGTTCGACACCGAGATACGGCGGATCGTCTGCACGACGAACGCGATCGAGTCCGTGAACGCGCGGATCCGCAAGGCTGTCCGAGCCCGCGGACACTTCCCGAACGAGCAGGCCGCCATCAAGTGCGTCTACATGGCCATCATGAGCCTCGACCCCACCGGCCAGGGACGTAAACGCTGGACCCAACGCTGGAAGGCCGCTCTGAACGCCTTCGACATCACCTTCGACGGCCGGCTCTCAGCCGCCCGCCGCTGAACCCAACAACCCCAAAACCACCGTTAACTTTACGGACCCCGTTGGGGCAAGCGGCTGGTCCACCAGCATCAGCGGCATCTTCTGATCCACACAGCACAACCACCTCCTGTGGCCCCCGGTAAGAAGGCTGGGGGCCACAGGCCTGCCTGAACCGTTCACTCGCGTCACCTGCGCTTCCGGCCTCACGGCCCCGGCCCCAGCTTTTCCCGAGCTGGGGGGGGAAGCGGGGTCCCGCCGTCAGCCGGAGGTGACCGATCTACCGTTGGTTCGTCGCTGTCGTTGATGACGTCTTGGCGCCGTCCGAGCTATCGGTCCTGGACGGTTTGAATCAAGGTCCTGGGTCCCGGTATGGCACGTCGAGAATCCGGCTGGACGGTGGCGCCAGACCAGGGCGGACTCTGGCGGCGTGGACCCGGCCAGAGGCCGCGATCACGGAGGCGGTCTTTTGCTGCTTGGCGGTGAGTTCCGAGAGGAGGTTCCACTGGCGGCGGGGTGAGGGTATGTGACCGGTCGACCTCGTCGCCGACTGCGGCGATCCCACCTTACCTGCGCCCGCTCTGCCTCCCGGGCCGTCGCCGCGTGCCTGCGGCTGGGCCCGGTTCAGTCTCGGCCGGCGCCTGCTCTGGTGGTGGATTCCGAGGATGTGAGCGGACACCAGCAAGACCCTCGGGGCGAGCGGATTCGCCGTCGAGGTCGTGGGCTGGTGCCTACGATCGACGGCATGGCTTCAGAGCGGGAAGTTCGGTTCCGGTCCCTGGACGGGACGGCGCTTGTGGGAACGGTGAGGGTGCCGCGGGGTACGCCAACGGCCGGGTTGGTGGTGCTGGTTCACGGCGCGGGTGTGACCCGTGAGGAAGGCGGCTTCTTCACCCGGCTCGCCGAGGGGTTGGCGGCGGCCGGTCTGGTGTCCCTGCGGTTCGATCTGCGGGCGCACGGCGCGAGCGGCGGCAGGCCGGTGGAGATCACGATGGCGGGCGTGGCCAACGACATCAGGGCGGCCGCTGACCATCTGCGCGAGCAGACGGGCCTCGACGGCCCGCTGCACGTGATCGCGGCGTCGTTTTCCGGGGGTGCCGCGGCCCTGTATGCGGGATCGCGGCCGCGGGACGTCGATCGGCTTGTGCTGCTGAATCCGCGTCTGGACTACCGGGACCGATACGTAGACAGCCGTCCGTACTTCGACGGCGACTACATCTCCACCACCGCAGGCCGGGACCTGGACGAGCGCGGCTTCACGGAGAAGTCGCCGTTCGAACTGGGACGCGCCCTGCACAACGAGGTGTTCTTCCTGGACCCCGAGGTCTACCTCCGCGCCGTGCATGCTCCGGTGCTCTTGGTGCACGGCACGAGGGACACCTTCGTGCCGGTTGAGTCCTCCCGCCGCTACCTGCCGCTCTTCGCCGGTCCGGCGGAGCTGCTCGAGCTGGACGGCGCGCAGCACGGCTTCGCTGTCCATGAGGATCCCGGCTATGCCGATCCGCAGACGCAGCTCTGGCAGGCGCAGGTCATTGACCGGGTGGCGGGGTTCTTGACCGTTTAGGCGGTCAGCGTGGTGAGTGCCTGGCGCAGTTCGCGTACGGCGGGGCGCCGGGCGTGGGGGCGGAGCTGGGCGGCGGTGCGGCGCAGTTCGCCGAGCGCCTGGCCGAAGCCGGGGGTGGCGGCGAGACGGAGGGCGGTCAGGCCGGTGGAGGCGGCCTGGTCGGGCTCGCCTGCGGCGGCCAGCGCCCCGGCCAGGTGCGCGGTGAAGAACGCGCGGTCCCTGGGGGCGAACACGCCGCGGGCGAGATGCTGCTGGAGGAGGTCGACGGCGCGGGCGGGCTGGCCGGCTTCGCGGTGGCTGATGGCGCTCTGGGCCATCAGCCGGTCGAGGGTGTATCCGGCGCACAGCGGTCCGGTGCAGGACGCGGGTTCGGGGCTACCGGCCTGGTCGAGGGCGTGGTGGGCGTCGTCCAGGGTGCGGTTGACAGCATCGGCGGGAGCGCCGGTCAGCGCGAGGGCGCGGGCTTCCTGCTGAAGGGCTTCGGCCCGCGCTCGGGGCGGCAGGGTCCAGGGCCCGCGGGCCGCGGCCTGGGCGAGGTCGAGCATCCGCGCCGGATCATGCCGGTCGGTGGCCTGGGCTTTGCGCAGCAGGACGTAGGCATGCATCGAGCCGTCGCCCGTCAGGATGGCCCACTCAGCGGCCCGGTCGTGGAAGAAGACCGTGACGTGCGCGGGGGAGCCGGCGTCGCGGTGGAGCCACGCGGTGAACTCAGCGGCCCGCGCACCGACCCCGAGGAGTTCGCGGCGCACAGGTGTGGGCGCGTCGCGGGCGAGGGTGTCGATGACGGCCAGGAGTTCCATCGCGGCGGGAAGTACGTGGCGGGGGCCGGTGCTGCTGTCGGCGCGCGCGATGCCGTCGAGAGCCGTGCGCAGATGATCGACGAGGCCTGGGTCGCCGAAGCGGCGGGCGTTGGCGACGGCGGCCGCCAGCCGGTCCGGGCCGCCTCCGAGCGTGAGCGCGGGCGCCGCGCCGAGCACCCCCCGTAAGAGCAGTCGCCGGTGCACCCTGTCCTCCTCCGGGCTGGTCGTGGCTTCATCTCGGCGGCTCTGCGGCGGGGTGAAGCCGAGTTCCTCGAGGGCCAGGGAGAACATGGACTGCAGAATCCGTCGGGCCTGCCGGTTGGGCCACCCCGGCTTCGAGGATTCCCACCGGCGCACCTGCCGTACGTCGACGCCGGCGTCCTCGCCGAGCAGCGCGGCGTGAGCGGTGTACGCGGTGGCGACGTCGCTCTGACTGTGCCAGCCCCGCTCCAGACGTGCGGCACGGAAGGCGGGATTCCCCGGGCTCTGGGACATCGCAACCTCCTCATGACGGCTTGCGGACGGACAGCGCCCGCCTGAGCGGAAGCAGTGACCCACGACGGTACTCCCGCGAGATGTCCTGTGATGTGTCCTCGTTGCATCCCGCACCTGCCTCTACGGTCCGAAGCAAGGGTTCTGACTGGAGATCAGCCGGGCCGGCCAGGCTAGAGACCTAGGGAGGGAACGTGACCGTACTCGTGCAGGCCCATCCGTTTCAGGTGGTGAGCGAAGTCGACGTGGATCCTGGACTGCCGATCGACACCGTGGTGATCAGCGAGAGCGTCTCGGTCATCCTCGAACCGCGCGAGCTGCCGCCTTCCGTTGCCCTGCGCGCTCTGTGGATGAGCTGGCTCAGCGGCCACTTCGCCCTTCTCCTGCCCTCCCTCTCCGCGCCGCCCCGCCATCCTCCCGAGGCTCGGGACGGCCAGCTGATCGCGGACACCGTCGACTTCGTACGCGGAGCGCTGGAGCGGGGGCTGCCCGAGGAATCCGAAGCCGCCTACGTACAGCTCCAGGAACTCGCCCGCACCTGCCGCTTCCTCCTCGGCCTCGCCAGCGACCTCTACCAGGACAACCAGTGACCCGGCCGCCTGCTAGGAGCCCGCTGCCGCCCAGAGCCAGGTGGGGTGCCCCCGACAACGAACCCGGCGCCAGCGCGGCACGGGCGGTACGCATCGACTCCCCGATGCGGGAGCGCGATGCCGCCGTCTGCCTGGCCCTGCCCCACCCCGATACCGACATCAGCAGGGGGCACGGACATGATCAGGAACGAAGCGAACACGTTGATCCGGGAAGAGACCGATCACCGCCTGCTGGGACGGGAGGTCGTCCACCCCGCCACGGGCCGCACCGGCACCGTCGCGACCGTGCTCGTGCGCACCGCGAAGGCAACGGGCCGCACCATCGGCCGGACAGCGCACATGCGGCCGTTGGACGGGTCGGGCCGGGAGTGGACGGCAGACCCTCGTGAGCTGAAGCTCTTGCGCCGTCTCGCGCCGGACATGCCCGCAGGTCTCCGGTGAACGTCCACCTCGGTGGGGCTCGGCGCCGAGCCCGAGGGGGAGCTCCGCCAGCTCACCGAGATCCACATGGTTCCGGCTGCTGGAGCGTTCCCTCGGCTGTGCCGTACTTCTCGGCATCGGTCGGGCGGGCGAGGACGACGCCGAGGAGCCCACCGGTCGGCTGAGCGCGGGCGAGGCGGACCGGCAGGGCTGATTTCTTTCGGGCGCTCGGCGAGGGGCGGAGTGCGCTCTCGATGCGGCGGACACCGGTCGTGAGCTGGGGTGTCTGAAGGGGGGTGCGCGGGCGCGCAGAGGCGCGCAAACAAGCGGATGCGCCCGCTCCAGAAACTTTCCGGGATCGGGCTGAACGTTCGGGGCGTGTTTTCGATTGGCTGTGAGTAGGAGCCGCCCCTGCGGGGGTTGGTTCCGCTGGCGGCCGCACCTGGGGGAGGGCACGCCTTGACCGACTGATCCGCTTGGAAGGATTTCCTTCGACGTGAACAGCACCGAGCCCCTCGTCCTGGCGCTGATAGGCGCGACCGCTCTGCGGGTGTTCGCGCCCGACGTGGTGAGAGGTCTGCGGCGCCTTCTGGGCGCTGGTGTCCGGGTCGGCGCGGCCGAACTGTCCGCCCACCGTCCCCCGCACGGACACACCGTCGTGCAGCGTGAGGTGGCGGTCACCGGTTCCGATGGTCCCGCGGAAGTCCCGTGGGGGAGTTCGTGACCGACGCCGAGTACGACCCCTTCGGGGAGCAGGCCGTCTCCAGCGAACTCGCCGGCGTCATGCCGGTGGAGTTCGTCGCCTTCCACTCCCAAAATCATGTGGCCTACCTCGAGTACGCCCACCTCGAACTCGGAGGCGAGGCCGCCGAGGTCGTGGTGGAGGACGTCTTCACCTTCCTCCTGGAGGTCTGGCCCGACGCCCTGAAGGAAGCCAACCTCCAGGCCTTCGCCTGGGCCCAGCTACGCGAGCACGTCGAGCGCTACCGCGCCCGCCAGCTCGTACCCGTGGCACTCGTCGACACCGCCAAGTACGCGGCGATCCGGCGGGGCTCCCGCAGGAGACTCGAGCTCATCGAGTCCCGCTCCGGGGTGTACGAGGCGATCGCAGAGCTACCCGACCGCCACTACGACGTCGTCCTGCTGACCTACCTCCTCGGCCTCGACACCGGGCAGGTGGCGCAGCGGATGGGTATCGCAGTGGGGACGGTCCGCTCCCACCTGCACACCGCAAGGCGGACGCTCGCAAAGAAGATCGGAATCGACTTGACTCCCGGAGAGGAGAAGGACCTGTGAACGACATGACCCGCGATGACGCGGACGCCGGATACGCACTGGACGAGGCTCTCGGGGACGCCGAGGTCTTCACCGACGAGTACGCCTCCTACGACGAGGACGCGGCCCGACGCCGCATCGCCCGCCGGATCGCGTCCGCCCGCCACAGCCGGGCCCTGACCCAACCGCGTGCCTCCGACGCCCGGCTGACCCTGTCCCCGGCCGGCCGGCCCTCCAGCCCGGCCGAGCGCAAGCTCGTCCTGGACGCCGCCGCCAACGTGAGGGCTGCCCGGAGCCTGGACACCCTGACCCGCGCCCTCGTCGACAGCCCGACCTTCACCCGCCTCGCGCTCGAGGCCGAGGCCTGGCCCCACAGCCAGCCCTCAGCCCTCCTCTTCGCCAGCCTCCTGCACCTGTCGGGACGCACGGAGGCCGCCCAGTTCTGGTTCCAGTACGCCGCCGGCGCCGGATCCGACACAGCCGCCCAAGCCCTCTACCTCCTGCACCTGTCCCGAGCCGAGATCACCACCGCCCACCACTGGTACGACCAGCCCACCAACTCCGGGCCGAGCGAAGACGTCCCACCCCTGCCCTCGGCCGACGACGTCGAGGACACCCTGCACGCCTCGATCATCTGGACCTCCCCGCCCATCTCCACCACCAAGATCACCCCCACCCCCTGGCCCGACCCCAACCTCCGCACCCTGCCCGCACCCGTCCGCCACGCCCTCGACACCACCACCCCCCACGAACACGAGGACCTCGGCGACATCTACACCCCCACCGCCCGCCTCGCCTCCGCACTGGCCCGCTGCGCACGACTGGACCCCGCCGGTCTCGCCGCGGACGCCAAGCCCGGCGCCCGGATGGGCAAGCGGCCCAAGCGCCTGCAGCCGGTCAACACCCGCCTGGAGGCGGCCCAGCGGGCCCTGCGCGTCCTGGAAGTGATCCACCGCCACACCGGCGGCGTCTCCCGCACACAGATCGCCCGGGAGACCGGCCTGCCCCAGCTGTATCTCGCCCACGCCATCGAGCACCTGGTCCGCACCCAGCTCGCCACCCCCCTCGCGCCCGGCGTCTACACGGTCGGCTCCTCCCTCAAACTCGCCCAGGACGGCCGCAGCAGCGGAGTCCTGCTCCGCGAGACCCTCGCCTTCCTACGGGACGAGGTCGGCGCCGCCGTCTACGTCGCCTCCTACACCGACGGCGAAATCTCCATCACCCAGTACGCCGACAGCCCCACCGCCCCCGCCGTCCACGAATGGGTCGACTTCCGCGAAGCCGCCCACGCCTCCGCCGTCGGCAAAGCCCTCCTGGCACAGCTCGACGACGACGAGCGCCGCGACCACCTGCACCGGCACCGGATGGAGGCCTTCACCCCCCACACCATCACCAGCCCCGACATCCTCTTCAACGAACTCGACACCCGACACCCCGGCGAACCCCTCCTGGACCTCCAGGAATACGCACTGGGCACCGTCTGCGCCGCCGTCCCCATCCGCACCGGCACCGAACCCGAATGCGTGGCCCTCTCGCTGCCCTCGCCCGATCCACACAAGCTGCAGCAGGCGGCCCGCGTCCTGCGCAACGAAGCGATCGCCGTCCTCCTGGCCCTCCTCGTCGGCGGAGCCCATCCGACC
Source organism: Streptomyces stoeckheimensis (assembly GCF_045822005.1). Taxonomy (NCBI): domain Bacteria; kingdom Bacillati; phylum Actinomycetota; class Actinomycetes; order Kitasatosporales; family Streptomycetaceae; genus Streptomyces; species Streptomyces stoeckheimensis. The sequence goes on from NZ_CP169550.1 coordinate 9,092,723, forward strand.
CCGCCCAGCCAGGCCGCGATTCCCTGCGTGGTGATCCACCGGTAGCCGGCATCCGCAAGACAAAGCCGCCTACCCGGCCGGAACCGTGCGAGCCCCCGTCCATGAGAGCTGGCTGGCTGTCAGCCGGGCCGCCCCAGCGGAGGAGGTGGGGCGTACGCGGGGCGCCCCCGCAGACGGCGCCATCGAGTGAACCCCAGACGGACCACCCAGCCCCCGCCCCCGACGCGCGGAGGCCTGCGAAGTGTTGGCCGGGCCGGGGACCTGGGCGGGAGACTGCCGGGCATGGACGTGCAGAGGCTGGAGCTGGAGTTGTACGGGCTGAAGCCGTCGGAGTTCACCGCGGCCCGGGACGCGTACGTGGCCCAGGCCCGCAAGGCCGGCGACAAGCAACTCGCCACGGCGATCGCCGCACTGCGCAAACCGACACTCGCGGCGTGGACCGCCGGACTGCTGGCCCGCCACCGACCGGAGGAGGCGCAGGGCCTGGTGCAACTCGGCGGAGCGCTTCGCGCCGCGCACCGGGCGCTGGACGCCGGGCAGCTGAGGAAGCTGTCGCATGATCAGCATGTGGTGATCGGCGGGCTCGCGCGCACAGCGCGCTCCCTGGCCGCAGAGTCCGGGCAGCAGGTGAGCGAGCCGGTGCTGCACGAGGTCGAGCAGATCCTCCACACGGTGTTGGCCGATTCGGAGGTCGCTGAGCGCTGGCAGGCGGGCCGACTGGCCAAGGCCCCGGAAGCGACGTCGGGGTTCACCGGCCTTGAACCGCTGCCGGGCGCGGCCCCACCACAACGGGAACAGCCGGCCGCCGCCGGGGCCCGATCGCGACCCGTGCCGTCCCCGAAGCCGGGACAGGCCCCTGACGCTGCTGCAGCACGGGCCCATCGTGAGCGTTTGGCCAAGGCCCGTACCGAGTTGCACGGAGGCGGAGCGCCTGGAGGCGGGACACGCCGCCGCGCAGGAGCGGGCGGACCAAGCGCAGGCCGCGGTGACAGAGGCCGAGGACGACGTACAGGCGGCGAAGGACCGGCTGGCAACGGCACGCACGACGAGCTCGGAGACACTCGCCGGTCTGAGGGCGGCCGGCCGGTCAGCGGCGAAGGCCCGGGCACGGGCGACGACCGCGTCCCGGAAGCTGGACACACTCACCGACACCGAGGGGTGAACCGCACCGAGCCCCGCTACCACTTCGCTACCGCGTCGTCTACGCCGTCGAGGCAGGTGGCGCTGCCGAAGTCCCCCGTCCCTAACCACTGCACCCTTCTCGCCCCTGCAGCCGGCCGACGCGAGCATCTGGGTTTCCGCCGGGTGCGGTCTGCCTGTACCCGCGCCCTCGCACGTCCGGCAGGGAGCACTCGAGGTTGACGATGCAGGGCCGTCGCCCCTGCGGTATTGCTCCGATTTGCCGAGAATCGGCGTGCTGAGGCCGGGTGTGGTGCTGGATCAGCGTCACCACGGTGCCGCTGTACTCCACCGGGTCCGTCGACGTAGCACAGGGTCACACCGGTGCTGACCTGTGCATTCTCGACAACCGTCTCCACACTCGGCGTGTTGACACCCAGCGTGCTCAGTGCGCGCCCTGGGCCTCTACGCAGGCGTTCTCGAAGGCAGGCAAGGAGATTGTGCTCTTCCCGGTCGGTCCGTCCCGGTACTCGGCGACGATCCTCCAGCCTCGCTGGTCCAGGAGCACCTTGGAGGTCCACACCTCGCCCTTCTTGTCTTTCACCTGCTCCGGCTTCCCGACCTGTTTCCATCCGCGCCTGCCCAGCTCGCGCAGCGTCGCCTCGAACCTTTCGTGATCCAGCGGTGCGGCATCGGTCTCGAATCCCTTGAAGGCGACGACGCACAAGGACGGCGAGCCGGGCTCGGCGTCCTCGGGCATGGCGGCCCATTCTGCGTCGGTCGCCGGCGCCTTCGCGGCCGCCGCTGAGGTGTCGAGGTCCGTGCGCACGACCTCCCGCGTAAGGGGCCCAGTGCCTTCCGGCCGGGGGGACACCGCGACGGACGCGGCTCCCGTCCCCGTGTCACCGCAGCCCGCCGCGCCGAGCGCGATCGCCGCCGCCATCACAGCAGCCCACTTCGTCCTACTCATAGCCCCACCCCAGGTCAGGGGGTCGTTCGCCCCCGTGTTCGAGGGAGGAGTCTGTCACGGGGATCCGCCGGAGCGGCTCCCGGGCCTTCCGGTGGGAGCACGGGTCAGCGAGATCGGTACGGTGGCCCGCTCGAACCGGCAGAAGTCCGACCAGGATCCTGCCACCTGGATGCCGGCTCCGGCGGTGCACTGCCGGTGCATCGGTGAGTGGGTGGCGACCAAGCACCGGCGGGCGCTGTCCGTGGACCAGGCCGAGCGCGAGGCGCTGCTGCGGTACGCGGCCGCCTGCCCGAACGCGGTGCTGGCCTTCGACCGGGCCGCGTGATCTTCGGTTGAAACCGGCCCTCGGCGCGGGTCGCTGCCCCCTGGCGGCGACTCGTGCTGTCGTGTGTCCGGAGGTAGCTGACCTGCGGGTGGCTGGAGGCGAGGTCCTTCTGGGGGCCGGTGTCCGGAGCGGGTGCTGGCGGCGTCAAGGTGGTGGGCGTAAGGGACTTCGTTCGGTGTGTGCCGGGGTGGTCTTGGCGGGGTAAGCGCGCTGGGTAAGGTCGCAGAGGTACTTTTCAAGCAGGTTTGGGGTGTTTATGCATCGTCAGATGCTTGCGGGTGTCCGGGTGGTGACGGCGGCTCTGTTCGTTGGCGTGCTCGCGGGCTGCAATCCGGGAGTCACGGCCGGCGGCGACGCGAAGCCGTCCCTCCCCGTCCAGGACAAGGGAGCAGGGCAGGGCGCGCCGGGGGCGCCGGCGCTTCCGGGCTTGTCAACGGCGGCGGTCGCTCGCACCCAGCTCGCCGGGTTGAAGGTCGCGGGCCAGCAGGCGATGACCGGGTACAGCCGGGCGAAGTTCACGCACTGGACAGGGCAGGGCGACGCCTGCGACACCCGCGAGGTGGTCCTGGAGCGCTCCGGGAAGGACGTGAAGCGTGACAGCGAGTGCAAGGCCGTGTCCGGGACTTGGGTGTCGGTCTACGACGGGGTCACCGTCACCGACGCCGCCAAGCTCGACATCGACCACATGGTCCCCCTAGCTAACGCTTGGCGTTCGGGGGCCGGGGCGTGGACGGCGGAGCGGCGTAAGGAGTTCGCGAACGACCTGACCCGCCCCCAGCTCTTGGCGGTGTCGGCGGCGACGAACCGGTCCAAGGGCGACCAGGGCCCCGACGAGTGGCAGCCTCCGGCGAGGGCGTATTGGTGTACGTACGCGACGGCGTGGACGAACGTGAAGGCCACCTATCAGCTGACGGTGACCGAGGCGGAGAAGGCGAAGCTGACCGAGATGCTGGAGACGTGCTCGTGATCGGCCACCAGCAGGGCGACGCCCCGCACCCCAGCCACAGCGGCAGCCAGGATGGAGCCGTCGCGTTGACCGCGCACGTGAAGGCGGGACCAGGTGGGGCGATGACCGACGAGGTCGGCGTCATCACGGGCGACGTCACCCTCACGACCGAGCCTGCCTCCGACGGCACCGTGCAGGTGCGGATCCAGTACACGGGAGCCGAGGAGTGGTACACCCTCACCGGCAGCCCGGCCCCACTTCCGGCAGGCGGCCTCGTCGTGTTCCACGAACGCGTCGTCGAGGCGGTGAAGGCCGGCGGCGCGGCCGAAGTCCCCGCCACCATTTCGTGAATACCCGCCTTCCCGGCGGCCCGACTGCGGGATCGTCGTGTGCAGGCGACTGCGCATCGTGGGCCGCCTTATGGCTGGTGCGGGGAGGGGCGTTGTGAGCAGGCGCGAGACCTGGACGACGGAGGAGTTCGGCACATCCCACACAGGGGCGGTCGCGGTCGTCCTCGCCGACGGCACCGTCCCGGCCCCGGTGTACTTCGACAGCGCCTCCGGCGGAGGAGGCGAGGCCGTCTCGCAGTGGCACCTCTACGACGGCCGCCGCCCCCGCGTACCGCGCGCGGCTGCGCTGCGCGCGGTGTGCTCGTGCGGGTGGTCAGGCCCCGACCACCTGCTCGATTGGGAGGCGATTGGTGAGCAGGACTTCGTGGACGGCGGGGATGAGCAGGCGGATGCGTGCGAGCGGGATTGGGACGGGCACACCGTCCAGGTTGAGGAGACGACCGTCCCGCTTCCGGAGACGGTCACCACGCTGCTGGAGCGGTTGGAGGAGGAGATCGGGCGGCTGACGAAGACGTCCCCGGTCGCGGCGGTGCGTGCGGCCCGCCGGCTCGAGCGGGTCGGCTACTGGGTGGCCCGCGGCACCGCCAGCGACCTCGACACGGCACAGGCCGCCGTGCACCTCGGGCTCAATGAGGACGCGGCCCGCAAGCTGATGGCCCGCTTCGGAGGTTGGAGCCCGTACCGCTGACCCGGACGGCCCCGGACGGGGTGGGGCGGCGGCCCGCCCGAGGCGACGTGTGAAGGAGGACCCGGGCGGGCTCGACCCTCCGCCCTGCCAGGACTGCCGGTTCGGACACGGCGGACGAGCGGGTCTTGCGCGTGCGTCGGCTGCGCCCCGCCTACTTGAACTCGGTGGTTTACGGGGCGGTCTCGTAGACGACGGTCGTGTTCGGGCAGTCCTCGGCGAGTCCGAGCAGGGCCTGGACTTCGGCGTCGTCGGCGGCTAGGTCCCAGCGGAGCTTGGTTCCGACCCAGGTGGCTGCGTAGGTGCAGTGGTAGGAGCCGTCCGAGGGCAGCCACTCGGCCGGGTCCTTGTCGCTCTTGGACCGGTTGGAGGCGGCGGAGACGGCGATCAGGGTGTCGGGGCTGTTCTGGTCGTTCGCGTAACCCTCTCGCCGAGCCGCCGACCACGGCGCCTGCTCAGAGTCGTAGACCTCAGCCAACGGGACAAAATGGTCGACGTCGAGGCGGCCGGCGTCGGTGACGACGAGGTTGTCGTACGGGCTGCGCCAGGATCCGCCCGTCAGCTTGCAGCCGGCCGCGACCTGAGGCGCTGTCACGGCTTCGGCCAGGATGACTTCCCGGCGGGTGTCGCAGCCGTCGCCGCTGTTGAGGCCCTTGTTCCAGTGCTTGTACAGGTCCCGCTTGTAGCCCTCGCGGTGCTCGACGGCGACGGGCAGCCGGTCGATCGCCTCGAACAACGGCAGCGGCGCTCGAACCCCGGCCGCGCCCGGCGCTGCGGCGGTGCTGTGCTCGGCTACGGAGCTCGCCGTCGTGGGCGGCGTGTTCGCGGCGGCGGGCGGCGCGGTGGTGGTGAGCAGGGGGAGTGCGGCTAGGGCGAGCGCGGGCAGGCCGCGGCGCAGCATTCTGTTGATCATGATCGGTTTGTAGCTGGGCTCGTGGCCTGCGGGGAAGGGGGTATCGGGCAGCTCACTCGGCCGGGTGGCCGGTTTCACCGAAGAATCGATCATCTTCCTTCCGTCCGGACTCCGGTGGGGGAAGCCGTATACGGAGTTGTGGCGCTGGCGCAGGAGGTCCTGCCGGTGCCTCGCCGAAGGGGTCCTCAGGGTCTGGCGTGAGACCGCGTGGCTGGGGAGGGATTGGTCCAGCCAGGCTTCAGCCGGTTTCGGTCAAGTCCCCCGTCGAACTGCTGCTGTGCGTGGCGGCTCGGTAGGTTCGCCAGGTCATACGCATGATCACGTTGAGGGGGAATCTTGCGTCTACGGGGAAAACTGCTCGCGGCCCTGTCTGCGGCGGCGGCTCTGGTGCTGCCACTGGCGGCGGCGTCGCCTGCCGCCGCCAGTGCGCCGACCCAGAACTGCAATGAGACTCATCAGGCCCGCATCTTCTTCTGGGCGGTGGCCTGTACTCAGGCCGGCCAGCCGGTGATCGGCGCGTTCGCGACCTGGCGGAACGTGCCCATTACCTTCACGAGCGGTGGTGACGCCGGGACCTCGGAGGCATCGAACTACCTTCGGATGGTGCCGAACACCGAGGGCGGCGCCTTTGCCAACTCCATCGACGTCGGCCTCTACGCCGAGAAGACCGGCGCGACGACCCGCTCGTACGGCCCGCGCTGGACCGAGCTGGGCAACAGCGGCGGGAAGACCAAGGCCATCACCGCCGGGGTCAACCCGACCGCCACAGACAACAGGAACCACACCTACATGACGGTCCGCCAGGCCAGCGGCAACCAGTGGGATGTCCTGTACGACTTCAACTGGGTTGGCAGCACCAAGGACCAGCTCAAGGTCCCGCGCGGGAACTCCAACCGGATCGACATCGGGATCGAGGTGCGGGGTCCGCAGTACGTTTCGGTCCCGCTGATCTCGAGCCGGGTCCAGTTCATGGCGGAGAACAAGACCTGGTACCGGGCCGCGACTGCGGACACAGCCCAGGTCACCACCCTGGGGATCTGCGGCAAGCCGAGGGGGATTCCCTCCGACCCGACGGCCGTGTACACCGCGCCGTACTGCTTCAAGGCGAAGCTGACGGACGGCACGAAGTTCACGCAGTGGAGCGCGAGCAAGCCCGGCCCCACCACCCTGGCCACGGTGCTTCCCGCACCGGTCCCGTCGGCGGGAACCCTCAACGGCGTCGACCAGGAGGCCCTGTCGCAATGCCTGGCCAACGACCCTGACTCCTGCCTGACCTCGGTCCCCGGCCTGTCCGAATGCGTCCAGACGGCCAAGGTCTGCAACGCCGCAGCCCTCCAAGCCTCCCCGCAGACGGCGCCGCTCGCCGGCAGCACTCCGGTGAGCGTCGACGACATCAGCGCCCGCGCCGCTGAATCCTTCGGGGTCGCCAAGGACAAGCTGCGTGTGACGAGCGCAGGCACGCTGCCCGCCCCCGCTGGCAGCGCCGGGCAGACTCTTAAGTCGGCTGACGCCGTGGTCACCGTGGAATCCTCGGCGCCCACCCGTGGACTGGAGCAGCGTGGCCTGACCTTCAGCGGATTCCGTGCCACCTACTCGGCTGCCACCGGCCAGCTCCTGGACGCCTGCTGGGGGCAGATGTGCCGCCTGTGACCACCACCCGGATATCCGCAGCATCCTCAGACCAGGAGATCGCCGTGCCCGACGCACACCGGCCCCAGCCCAGGCGAGCCCCACGGCGCCGGACCGCGTCCGTGATCCTTTCCGCGATGCTTGTGCTCGTGGCCGGCCTCGCGACAGCGGGCCCGGCCGGTGCGACGGCACCCTCCCAGCTCCTGCCGGCGACCACGGCCGCGCTCGCCCCCGAGGAAGATGATCTGCGCACCGAGTGCGCCACCCACAAGGAGGCGAACACCCGCAAGGGCTGGATCAAGAACCGCTTCGAGTCGTGCGTGCACCAGCCCGTCTACCTCAAGCTCATCGACGACAAGAAGCGCCTGCGAGGTGAGCTCTGGTTCGACCTGTGGATCCTCGGCTTCACCTACGACGGATCCCGGCGCGTCGACTACACCAGCAGCATCGAGAACATCAACGCCAAGGCAGTCGCGGGCGAGAACCCGGCCACGTGGAAGATCGACCAGAACTTCAGCCACTCCATCAACGCCTCGGCCAGCGGCCCCAACCCCAAGATGATCAAGCCGGCCGTCACCAACCGCAGCGAGACCATCGCCCAGTGGAAAGCCAAGCCCTTCTGGCAGCTCAAGTACACCTCACCCGACACCGGCAAGCTCGATGCGGCCAACACCCAGATCGTCTCCGGGATGGTCTCCCTGGAGATGCGAGTGTCTTCGCCCACCGCAGTGCCGTGGTCGGACCCCGTCATGGCCTACTCCAGCGTCCGCTTCGACTACGCCGGACCGACCGCGGGCAAGTTCAAGGGCACCGTGTTCACCGAGGCCCGCGTTGAACTCGTGATGAGCCTTAAAGATCCGGCCGTCAACGAGAGCGCCCGGCACATCCTCGACGCCCAGACCCTTCCCGAACGCACCTTCCCGTCCTTCCCCGGCAAGAGCGTGCCCGGCGGGTCCACCCCGCTTCACCGCCTCATCGACAAGGACAAGCAGGAGAAGAACCGCGACGCAGCCATCGCCACGTGCAAGGACGTGTGGGGTGACTACAGCGGAACGAAGCTCCAGTGCGACGAGTACCCCTTCGCCTCGACGAAGGAAGGAGCTGCCGCTCCCGGCAAGCGCTTCTCCGCCCGCCTCATCGACGGGACCGACAACGAGACCGGCGGCCGACGCCTCAACGAGATGTTCACCCTGAACCGTATCCTCGACGGCGACGCGTTCTACGTAAAAATCACACCCTGATCACTGACGGAGCTCCCGTGTCCCTCATCGCCGAGTACAGCACCACAGCCCGCCCGGACCGCGGCATCGTGCAGGTCTACGACGCCGACGCCTACCTCGGTGACGACGAGACACTGGCCCGGTCGAGGACCGAGGTGGTCGCCGGAAACGGATACCACCTCTACCTCCACAGCCTCCAGTCCGACGTCGAGGTCCAGATCACCATCAAGGTCTGGGACGGCCCCCAAAAGCCCCCGGAAGACATCGAGGGCACCATCGCCCTCACCCTGGAATCCGAAACCGGCCAGCTCGTCGTCAACCAGCTCACCTACGGGCCGGCCGGCGTCATGGAACTGCCCCGTCCCGGTGTGTACGACGGGCAGGCGACCTGGAGCGGACGTGACGCCACAGCCGCCTACACCGACAGCAGCCACCGCCGCTCCGTCGAAGAGGAATGGAGCACCGACCAACTCCGCACCACGTTGGCGCAGTGCCCCGCGACGGAGCAGTACACCCTCGACCTCTGGTTCGTCAGGGAATCCGAAGACGACGACAGCGACGAGGAATAGACGGCAGCCCTCGTGAGTGTCCTGTGGCTGCCTCGCAGACCGGCGAGGTGGCCACAGGGGGAAAGCGGTAGCCGCTGTTGGCGAGTCCCGTGAAGAGGGCGCTCCCACCCGGCAGCCTCGCCGTTTTCCACCAGCACGTCGTCGAGGTCGTGAAGGCTGGCGGCGCCGCGGAGGTCCCCGACAACATCGCGTGAACACCTGCCTGTCGCGGAGCCCGGCTACGGCATCGTCGCGCTCAGGTGGTCCCACACCGTGGGCGGCCAAAGGCGTTCAGCGCGACGTGGTCGGCCGGTCGTCGTAGGCGAGAGCGCCTTCGGGAACCGGTGAATAGCCCGGATCCCAGCCCGGGGTGCTCACCTGCTCGTAGCCTCCATCGTCGTACCCGCCTTCGGCGGGGCCGAGCGAGCGTGAGGCCAGACTCGACGCCTTCCGCTGGCTGACCCGATACAACACCCGCCGCCGGCACTCCCGCCTCGGCCAGCGATCTCCGATCGCCTACGAGAATGCCCTTCAACCAGCAGCAACTACCCTGACCCGAGCCGCATAGACGTGTTCAACATCCGGGGTCAAGGCCCGGAGGCGGAGAACGCCGCACTGCGGAGGAAGATCCGGGAGCTGGAGGAAGAACGCGAGATCCTTCGGAAAGCGGCGAAGTATTTCGCCGGGGAGACGCGCTGGTGAACCGCTTCCAGTTCGTCGCCGACCACCAGCGCCGTCACGGCGTGAAGCGGCTGTGCGGCATCCTGGGCATCGCCCGCTCCAGCTTCTACTACTGGCGCCGGACGGCTGCGGACCGGGCAGGCCGGCAAGCGGCCGACGCCCGCCTCGCCGTCCGGATACGGGCCGTGCACCGGGAATCGGACGGCACCTACGGGGCCCCTCGGATCACCGCCGAGCTCCGTGAGGGGAGCGGTGAGGCGGTCAACCACAAGCGTGTCGCCAGGATCATGCGGGCGTCCGGAATCCAAGGGGTCCGCCTGCGCCGCAGGCACCGCACCACCGTCCCCGACCCGGCCGCGGCCAAGGCACCGGACCTGATCGGCCGCGACTTCACCGCCGACAGCCCGAACACGAAGTACGTCGGCGACATCACCTAATCCCTTGTTAAGGGCAGTGCCGGAGGAGATCGTTTTCCTCTGGTCTGTTCGAGTGCAGGGCTGCGACATCTTTCGATTCCCGGGCTGCTGGAAGCCTCTCCGTAGATCGGTGCGCGGGTCTGCACTCATGGTGGTGGTTGGCGGGAGCACAAGAGGATGCCGCCGGCGGCATAAGCCTCCTGTGAGCCCGCCGCTTCGGGGCGCCTGTCGGCCACCACCGGTAACTCGTACTTCGTGGTGGTGGTGTTGGTGCCCGTGGGTGCCGGTCGGACGCCTGGATATCACCTGGCCCCGCGCCTACAGGTAGAGCGGTGACGTCCGGCACCTGCGGGCGTCAACACCCAACCCTTGATCACTCGTTGGTGTTGGTGGTGCGAGCCCGCGCCACGGTGACCTCTTGCGAAGCCCGAGCTGTTCGGAGCTCCCATTTAGACCGAGGTCCGTGGGGTGAGCTGGTGCCACGAACAGCTACTGAGGTGGCGGACCAGCCATGACGGCTGAGTCCTGGGATTAGGTCGCTGCGTGGTTCCGCATGAGCTCGTGACCAGCACAAACGCACATAGAATCCACTGGGAGGGGCCTTGATCTACTGCGGCATCGACTGGGCAGAGAAGACACACGACGTCGCGTTGGTCGACGACAGTGGGCAGCTGCTGGCCAAGCGACACATTGCCGACGACACCGCCGGCTACCGGGTCCTGCTCGATCTGCTCGCTGAGTACGGCGACAGCCAGGAGAGCCCGATCCCGGTCGCGATCGAGACCTCCCGCGGCCTACTGGTGGCCGTGCTCAGGACCGGAAAGCGGCAGGTCTTCGCGATCAACCCGATGGCCGCCGCCCGCTACCGCGACCGGCACTCCGTCTCCCGCAAGAAGTCCGACCCGGGCGACGCCCTCGTACTGGCCAATATCCTCCGCACCGACATGCACGCCCACCGGCCTCTACCCCAGGACAGCGACCTGGGCCGCGCCGTCGCCGTACTCGCCCGTGCCCAGCAGGACGCCACCTGGAACCGCCAGCAGATCTCCAACCAGCTCCGATCGCTCCTGCGCGAGTACTACCCCTCCGCCCTCGCAGCCTTCGACCCATGGCGCAACGGACTCTGCCGACGCGAGGCCCACGAGCTCCTCAAGGCCGCCCCGACACCGGCGAAGGCCTCGAAGTTGACCCGTACGCAGTTGCAGGCCGCACTGAAGCGGGCAGGCCGCCAGCGCGGCATCGACGCCGAAGCCGAGCGGCTCCGGGAAGTCTTCCGCGCCGACTGGTCCCACCAGCCGCAACTGGTCGAGGACGCACTCGGCAAGCAGATGCTCGCGCTCCTGGTCCAGCTGGAAGCCGCCTGCACGGCCGGACGACCTCGCGACGGCGGTGGAGGAGACGTTCCCCCAGCATCCGGACGCTGAGATCATCCTCAGCTTCCCCGGCCTCGGCACCCAGCTCGGCGCCCGGGTGCTCGCCGAGATCGGCGACGACCGCAAGCGGTTCGCCGACGCCCGCGGCCTGAAGGCATACGCCGGCGCCTCACCCATCACCAGAGCCTCCGGGAAGAAGTCCAGCATCACCCGCAGGTGGGTCAAGAACGACCGCCTCAACCACGCCGGATACCTCTGGGCCTTTGCCTCCCTCACCTCTTCACCTGGCGCCAAATCCCACTATCGCCGACGCCGCGACGACCACGGAGACTGGCACGCCGCCGCCCAACGCAACCTCTTCAACCGCATGATCGGCCAGCTCTACCACTGCCTCCAGCACCACAAGCTGTTCGACGAGCAGACTGCCTTCCCCGTCGAACTTGCCGCCGCAGCTTGACGAGTTACATGCCTGAGGTGTCTACCTGCCCATCGACGGCGGGAAGTTCTGCTATCTCGCGACCGTGATCGACCTTGCCTCACGTCGTCTGGCCGGGTGGGCCATCGCCGACCACATGCGCGCGGACCTCGTCACCGACGCCCTGGCGGCAGCGGTCCGAACCCGCGGCAGCCTCGCCGGATCGATCATGCACACCGACCACGGAGCCCAGTACACGAGCAGGGCCTTCTCCGAAGCCTGCAGGTCAGCAGGGGTCCGACGGAGCATGAGTGCGGTCGGGTCCAGTGCGGACAACGCCCTCGCGGAGTCCTTCAACGCGACCTTCAAACGCGAGACGCTCCAGGGCCGAAAGAGCTGGCCCAACGAGCGCCAGGCCCGACTCGACGCCTTCCGATGGCTCAACCGCTACAACACCCGACGCCGGCACTCCCGCCTCGGACACCGCAGCCCCATCACCTACGAAGCCGCACTCGAAGCACCACCAACTACGCTGGCATCAGCCGCATAACCCGTGTTCAGGATTCGGGGTCAAGGCCCTACGTCGTGGAGCCCGTCCACGGCCTGAGCCAGGCTCTCCAGCCGACCCGGATCAAATTCTCCGGTCTCCACCAGCATGTCCAGCCGGTCGCACCAAATCGCCCACAACGTGCGGGCCGAGGCCGAATTCGGATAGACCAGCCACCGTGCGCCCGACAGCAGGGCGGCCAAGGCCGGGGGCGCGCTGATGGAGCCATTCCGGGCCAGAGCGGACCTCAACGCCTCGAACGTCGAATCCGCCCCCTCTGGGTTGTCCTTGCTTCTCAGAACCCGTCGCCCCATCCGAAAGTGACGTTGTACGCGCGCTGGAGTGCGTGTCGGCCGTGGTCCCCGTCGGCGTAGGCCCATGCAAGGGCTGCGGAGAACCAGAGCAGAAAGACTCCGCTGACGATGCCCAGAGCGACCAGCTTCCCGTTCCAGCTGAGCAGGACCAGGGCGATGGCCACGATGGCCACGCCGAGGTGGGCTCCCCGCGAGTCGAGCGACGCAGCCTTGCGTGCCTCTCTGCGTTCAGCCCGTTCTGCGGCGAAGCGCTCCTCTCGAACAGACTGCGGTTCGTTCTCGTCGAAGTTCATCTCATCCCCCTGGCCCTGAAGCTACATGGACCCGGTCTGCGTCGGCAGAGGAGCACCACGGGGATATGGATCAGGTACTAACGAAGGCGCAGGCCCCCAGGAAGTTCCTCTTCAATGATTTCGACCAGCCAGTCGAAGGCGGTCGGGCCACGTTCAGCGCGGGCTTCTGCAAGCCTGGCAGCCATGCGGTCCTTGTTCGTCGGATGACAGCGGGCCTGCCACATCTCGAGCTGACGAGCAGTCTCGTGGTATCCCAGGTTCTGGCGAGAGGCTTCGTGATCACGCCACTCGATCACGAAGTCGCCGTCGTCCGGTGTCCCGAAGCCTCCGCGGAGGCAGTCAGCGAAGGCATCGAGGTTCCGGCCGAAGTATCCGCCGCAGCCGATGCTCTCGCCGGCGACCCGCCAGAAATCCTCCAGCGTCCTGACCTGGCTCCCGTCCAACACATATCTCACCGTCACAGCCCGCAGACTACGTCCGACCTGGCGGCCTGCCTATCCGTTTTGAACCCGTGCTGTTCAGGCAGCACCTCGCACGGGTTCGCCGGAACATGTGCGCTTTGGACGGGTGGAGGTTGCTCGAAACCGCGATCGAGCGCCGTTCATATGCGGCATCGACCAGGCGGTAGAAACCCTCGGCGGCGTCCTCGGAGACGGGCAACAGACCGATGTCATCGACGATGATCAGGTCCGAGCGGACGATTTTCGCGAGGGCCCGGGCGATGGAGTCGTCCGCGCGGTGCCTGCGGACCAGCATCCCGAGGTCCTCGATGGTGAACCAGGCGACGGTGAGGCCGGCCTCGACCGCGGTCTGCCCGAGAGCCTCGGTGAAGTGACTTTTCCCGGTGCCCGAGGGTCCACAAATACAAAAATTCTCCCGGCGGCCGACCCATTCCAGGCTCCTCAGGGCGTCCTGAGTTGCCCTGGGTATGGATGACTTGGTCTCGTGCCAGTCGCCGAAGGTCTTGCCCGTGGGGAACCCGGCCCGCTTGCGGCGGGTATGCAGGTTGGCCCGGTCGCGGCCCGCCGCTTCCTCGGCCAGCAGGACGCGGACGACCTCGGCTGGATCCCAGCGTTGGGCCTTCGCGGTCGGGATGATGTCGGTCAACGAGCGGCGGATGTGCGGGAGTTTGAGCCGCTTGGTGAGCTCGATGGCCTCGGCAAGCGGGTCGCCGTTCGTGCCGAGAACGGTGCGGAGAGGGGTGGCCATCAGCGGTGGTCGCTTTCGTCGTACTCGGAAAGATCAGAAGTGCTCGGGGCGGCGCCGAGGGCGGACCAGGCGGACGTGCCGGGCTGCAGTGAGTGGTCCTCGCTGCGGCGGACCGGTTCGGTCAAGCCGTGGACGGCCTGGTAGTCGAGGATCGACAACAGGTCCTTGTCAGCGAAGCGGGCAGTGACCGCCGCGGTGCCGAGCGCGCGGTCCACTTCCGCTGCGGAGTAGAGCTTCGAGAGCGCGACGGCCTCGGCCATCTTTGCCTTGATCCGGCGAACGCCGGCTGCCCCGGCTTCGACCAGCCAGCTCGCAGAACCCGGTCCGAGCTGGAGGAACGCGGCCTCCTCAGCCGAAGTGGCCCTCGGCGTGCGATCGGTTTCCTTGTCCTCGCGCGGCGGGTAGTGGGCATCGTCCAGGACCGGCGAGCCGGGCTCGCCGCGCGGGTGGCGGGCGACCTCGTGGGCCGAGCCATGCTCGTCGACGGCGGTGACGGTCAGCTCGTCGCCGTGGAAACGAGCCCAGACCCGGGTGTCGATCAGCTCGTGCGGGACCGAGTAGCGGACCGCGTCGACCGAGATCGTCGATTCCCAGGTCACCCGGCGGGTGGTCCCGAACGCGGCGGTGAACGGCCGCCGCGGCAGCGGATGCAGACGCTGTTGTTCCTCCGCGAGCCGCTCGACCGGCTTGCGTCGAGTCGCCTTATGCGTGCGGGAGTTGACCTCCTCGCAGAACTGCCGGCAGGCGGCTTCCAGCTCACCGAACGTCTTGTACTGCTCGCGCAGATTGACGTCCCGGGGCACCAGATCGGCCTTCGCGATCTTCACCGTGGACTCGGATCCGCCCTTGGTTTCCGGGTCCGCCGGCAGGCACGTACGAATCGTCGTGCCGTAGTGCCTCGCGACCTCGACGATCTCCGGGTTACGGACCGCGATCCCAGCAACGTGGTCGATCGTGACCGTCTTCTCGTTGTCCGTGAGTACGTAGGCGGGCACCCCGCCGATCCTGCGGAACGTGGCATCCAGACACGCGGTGATCGTCGGCAGGGTCTTGTCCCAGATCTGGATGACGACGCGGAAACGGGACCAGGCAACCCATGCGCAGAACAGTGTCGTCTTGCGGCCCTTGATCACCGGCCCGTCGCCGAAGTCGTACTGAATCCAGAGTCCGGGCTCGGTCACCCATGGCCGGTAGACCCGGCGCAAACCAGCCCTGAACTGGGTTTTTGCCTCAGCGACGGTGCGGCGGGTGGTGCGTTCACCGCCGGTGAAGCCCATCGCGGCGATCCTCTTGTGGACCACGTCTGCGCGGATCCGGCCCTGTGAGCGGACCACCAGTTCCTCGATCTTCGGCAGATAGTCGTCGATCGCCCGGGCCCGGTGACGGCGCTGGTCAGGATGCTGGCCAGCGGCCCGCATCTTCACATATCGGGCCACCGTGTGGTGGTCGCACCCGGCCAGCTCGGCCGCGGCACGGTAACTCCCCGTGAGGTCGTATGCCTCAAGGATCTCCATGATCTCCCTGCTGTTCTTCACCCGCTCCAGCTTCGCCGAGCGGGACTACTCGGGGCGAGCGGGGAGAAAAATGGCCGTACCCGGGGAAACCCGTGGCCACAAAATGCGCCGTAGATGGCCGCCACCGGGGAGCATACGGAGGCCGCCGTCAAATCACGCGGAGATTCTGCCAGGGGCGGTGCGGTGAGGCGCCGTTCACCCCACTGGACCGGGACGTCACGGTACCTCCAAGCGCACAGACCTCAACCCGGTGAACCTATGCGGTCACAGCACTAGCAGAAACCCTGCGGATGCGCCGGCCCCAGCACCTGGCACCGCGACCACTACGACCGCTGCATGCGCGAACTCCGGGCCTCCACCGGCCCCTTCCAGGGCTGCACGAAGGGCGAGCACCAGATCGCCCACCGGATGCCGTCCCTGGTGCCCAGCGCCTGGAGACACACCACGTCGTAGTAGTGGGTTTGTACCGTGATCTGGCCTCGAAAACGCGTCAGCCCCCTCCTCTCAAGAGGAGGGGGCTGACCTTAGGAGGACCGGCCCCGGCCTTCCCGCGGAGGCTGCGAGTGCCAATGCCGGGCAGACCTAAAAAGTGGCGGACCCGAATGCGGGATTGAGGCTACGCCCTTCAGAAGAAGGTCTTGTCCCAAGTTCCAGCAATCATGGCTTGCATGGATTGCATAAAGCCGTTACCTACGTACTGCATTCCGGCGTCTCCAGCGAGGAATACGTCCCCATCGCTCGCGATCAATACAACTTCCTCGGTGGCGAATGCAGAGCCAACCGGGATCAGGGGGCGCCCCACCCTCCGAGAAAATATGCGAATGTTTCCAGGATAGAAAGAAAGGGCTTCTTCTGCATCGATTTGCACACCAACCTCCATTTCGTGATAGATCCACGAAATGGAGACCTCTCGATACTCTTCGAGAAATCCGCGCAGTTCATTCCCTATGTCATAGCCCGCTGCTTCATAGAGCCTGGATACCTGATCGATCGACGCGGACCCCAGGTCTACTCGGGTTGCGTCAGGGAATGCGTCACGCAATCTCTGCTGGCGGGAAGTGTCATTGAACCCGTTCATCCGGTGAGTACATTCCTGACCGCGCCCGGCACCCACACTTGACAGTTGGGACACATTTTGAACTTCTTTCCTTTTTGATTGAGGGTGATGATATCCAAGTTCTCCAACAATGCTCCACCGTTCAGGGCGTTAGTGCACATTCTTGCTTCTGCGCACACGGCTGGCGGGCGACCGTTGGGGAGCTGGGATTCTCCAGGTAGTCGGGAGGTTACACCGGGGTGATGCCCGGTGGCAGGTCCGCTCTCGCCGTAGTACGTCATCTTCGTGGTTCGGTCACGCCCTACGCTGAACGCGCCCGGCAGGATTTCACCTTCCGAAAGGCCGCCCTTGATCGCTTCGATGCGAGCTTTCCCGAGCTGGGTCAGCTCACTCAGAAGTTCAGCGTCGCCACAGGAGTTGTGAACCAAGACTGTCGTGGAACCCGCGAGTACATAGTACGTGTGAAGCTCTTCAACGGTGAAGTTGTAGGTCTTGACAGTTTCGCTGTACGAGCGGTTGTTCGTCACGCGGACGGTCTTGCCCTGGTCTGTGAGGAGTTCAGCGCCGGGCTGTAGGTCGCCTGCGTTGATCCACTTCTTTTCCGAGGGGGACCAGAAGGGGTGCTCTTGAGTCGCTACGAGCTTTTCCGCGCCCGAAGGTGTCTCGATGGAGAGCTCGTTGAGGTTCTTTTCTCCTTCTGACCTGATGAGATCGGTTACTTGCCGCGCGCCTGTCTTTCCCGACTCTGGATCTGTGGCGAGGACTTCATCACCGACTGCGATGTCTTCGATTTTCTTGGTCGCGCCATCGGCCATGAGGACGAGGGTCCCGGCAAGGAAACACTGGGCGGCGAGGATTTTTCCCTCAACCTTCGCTCCCGCCTTCGCTACAGCGCCGGCACCGGGGGCGGGGGTTAGTAGCTCTCCGAGTAGAAACTCGTCTGATTTTTCATCGAAATCGAGACCAAGTTTTTCAGTTGCCCAATTCAGCTGTTGGGACGGACCGATTCCGAACAGCGACATTATCCGGTTTGTCGGCAGTAGCTCACCTATGCTGGCAGCGCCGTGGGCCATGCCTCCCAGGAAGTTTTTCAGTGTCGGCGGCTTGCGCTTGAACAGGCTCTTAGCAGCAGCGCGGATCGCCCTCTGCTTGTAGAGCTTGTAGCCTTCGCCGTTGACACTGGCGCCCGGAGTCAGGACGTTTTCAGGGGACGAACCGTCTGCCTTTTCGGAGTGGCCGGTGCCGTCGTCGAGTCGGAGGCCGGTGGGGTCCCAGTTGGTGAGGGGGCTGTTGTTGGCGTATTGGTAGGCGTTGTGCTGTCGGGGGTCGTCGACGGCCATCAGCGGGTCGACGGAGAGGAATCGGCCGGCTTGGGGGTCGTATTCGCGGGCGCCGATGTGGGTGAGGCCGGTGGTTTTGTCCTGGGTGCCGCCGACGAATCCCTTTTCTCCGGGCCATGCGGTCGGCTTGGTGCCGCGTTCCTCACCGAACGGCTTGGTGAAGCGGCGCTGGACCGCGAGCGTTGCGGCGTCGATGGAGGTGGTGCCGGTGTTGTGGTGGTCGGCCGCGACGTACGAGAGCTTCCCGGCAGACGTCCGGACGATGGTGGTGCCGCCGGGGGTCGCGTAGTAGCGGGTGCCGGTGACCTTGTCTGTGGCGGTGTCGCGGGTCAGCTCGTCCGAGCCTGCGTACAGGGTGGTTTTGCCGGGGTCCTTGCGGGCCAGGCGGTTGCCGGCTGCGTCGTAGATGTAGCTGGAGGTTCCCGCGTTGGTGGTGTTGGTGGCAAGTTTGCCTTCGGCGTTCCAGGTCAGTGTCTGGATGGGTCCGCCGTCACCGGGGAGGGTGTCGGGGGCGTCGCCGGTGTCGGGGCGGGTGAGGGTGTTTCCGGTCTTGTCGTAGGTGAGGTTGGTCGTGACCGGGCCGCCGTCGCCCATCTTCCTGGTGGTGGAGACCGGGGTGTGCGGGCGCGCTGCGCCGGGTGCCGGGTAGGTGTTGGTGGTGACGGCGGTCTTGTTGGCGTCGCCGCCCGGGTCGTGGTCGGTCAGGGTCTTGCGGTTGCCGGTGACGTCGTAGGTGAACGACTGCCAGTACGGCGCCGGGCCTCCGATCTCACCGTTGCTGGGGGCTGCGTTGGTGCAGCCGCCGATGCCGGGCACGCTGGGGCCGGGCTTGGTGGTGGTCGTGCCGGTGTCGGTCCAGGCCTCGGTGAGACGGCCTTGGTAGTCGTAGGTGAAGCACTGAGTGTCCCGTGCTGCGCCCTGGATGTTGGTGACGGAGGTGACGTCACCGTTGGGGGTGTAGGTGTACGCGGTGGAGTTGACCGAGGAGACGGCCTCTTCCTGCTTGTCGAGCGCGGTCTTCAGGAGCCGGCCGGTGGCCGGGTCCAGAATGTTGGTCGCGACGACCTGCTTGGGGCTGTCACCGAAGGTGGTGCGCTGGACCTGGCCGAGCTCGTTGTAGTCGGTGTAGTTGACGTAGTCGACGGTGTTCGAGCCGTAGGACACGGGAAGGCCGTTGGGGTTGCGGCCGGTGGACAGGTCCTCGGCGGGCAGGCCGCCGGCTGCGGGTACGTCGGTGCTGGTTTCCAGGCCGGTGATCGTGTTGTAGCTGGTGGAGGTGGTGTAGGTGCCGGTGAGGGCTCCTTCACCGGCGGGAACGGTCAGCTTGCTGCCGGTGGGGCGGTAGCCGATGTCGTAGCCGGTGACTTCCTGGCTCCAGGCCTTGCCGGCCACCCAGCTCGTGGATCCGGTCGCGAGTCCGGGCAGGAGGGTGTCGTACTCGTACTCGGCGAGCTTGGTGCCGTCGGCCGCGTTCAGGTTGCGGGTGGTGGGACGGCCCAGGATGTCGTAGTTGGTGAAGATGGAGATGCCGCGGGCGTCCGTGGACGATACGAGGCGGTCGGCCACGTCGTAGGTGCTCGTCGAGGTGCCCTTGTCCGGGTCCACCGCCTTGGTCTGACGGCCTTGCAGGTCGTACTCGTAGGCCCAGTCGTTGCCGGCCGGGTCGGTGATCTGCGTCAGCTGGCCGACGGTGTCGTAGCCGTAGCGGGTGGTGTCGAACGCCCCCGTGGGGGTGCCGACCTTGTACTGGCGTAGCTCGGTCTTACGCCCGCGGGCGTCGGTGATGCTGCTCGTGGCGCTGCCGCCCTGGGGCGGCGTGGTGTCGACACGGTCGGCACCCGGGTAGGCGGTGGTGCTACGCCACTGCTCCTTTGCCTTGGAGTAGAAGATTCCCGCGACGGGTCGGCCGAGGCCGTCGTACTGGGTGACGTTCTGGGCGGGAAGCATGTTCTCGTCGGCGGGGAAGCGGTCCTTTACCGGGACGGAGTCCTTGTTGACGTAGGTGCCGCTCGTCTTGAAGGCGCGACCGCGACTGTCGTAGGCGGTGTCCGAAACCAGACGGGTGTTTGACGCATTGTCCAGCGGTACGGACTGGGTCTGGATCTGCTGGCCCATCGCATCAAGGATGCTGATGGACGTGGCGTAGGTCTCTCCGGCACGGAGCGTCTGGCTGGTGACCGAGCTGGTCCCGAACTGGTTCAGGTCGTAGGCGAACACCTTGCTGGCGCTCTGGCTGCGGGCACGGCCCGGCAGCCACACCGCTGTGGTGCGGCCCACCTCGTCGTAGGCGATCTCCGTGATGCGGTTGTTCTGGTCGACGGTCTTGACCGGGAGCCCGCGCAGCGGGTGCAGGGTGGTGGTCGTCGTCCAGTTCTTGGCGTTGGTGACCTTCAGGGTCGTCGGGCGGGCCGGAGCTGCCGGCGTGAACGCCGTCTTCGTGGTGGCGCCGGCGGCGTCGGTGGCGCTGGTGACACGACCATAGGCGTCGTACGCGGTGGTGGACTTGGCGACGTACTTGTGCACCCCGGACTCGAAGCGGTCCAGGACGCTGGTGTTGGTGGGGTCTCCGGGACCGTCGAGGGTACCGAAGGGCTTGTTGTCGTACTGGATACGACTGCCGCCGAGGGTGTTCGCTTCGGTCGCGGTCACGCTGCAGGCGGCCTGGGTCCGCAGAACCTGTGAGACGCGGTCGACGATGTAGTCGGGGTCGGTGATTTTGCGGACGTAGGAGGTGGTGGTGCAGATGTCGGGCAGGCCGTCGGCCTTGTCCAGGACCGTCCTCTGCAGTCCGTAGTTCGTGTCGTAGTCGACGGCCTGAGAGGTGGTCCGCCAGGTCTTGTTGGCAAGCAGTACCTTCTGCTGGGACAGGGCCGTGCCCTGCATCTGGGCCGTGAGAGGAGGTAGGACGTCACCGCGGCTGTGGGTGGCGGTCACCGCCGGGATCCACGGGTCGTGCTGGGCCGTGGAGACGAGTTCCCCGCCGTCGGAGGCGAAGGTCTGCAGCTCGCGGAGGGTCCCGGCGAGGTGGTTGCTGTCCTTGACCGCGTTCCCGGCGATGTCGGTGAAGGTGACGGCCCGCTTGGTCTTGTTGGCCCGGACGTCGCCGTCCATACCGCGCAGGTAGAAGGAGGCCGTCTTGGAGACGACGTCCGGGGCGGTACCGGCGCGGGCGATGACCTGTCCGTAACCGCGGAACTGGTTCCAGGTCCGGTACTCGTCTTTCGTCAGCTCTTCATCGTCACGGTGCCAGGCAGCTCCGCCGACGTACTCGTAGCGGACCTCCTGGGGGCGGGAACCGCCGAAGGGGTCGGTTTCGGTGACGCGGTCGACGACGTACTTGTGGAACCAGTCCAGGCTCGGATCGTTCGGACTCCTGGGGTCGGAGTTCCAGTAGACGGGGAAGCAGCGCTTGGTGTTGGCATCTGCGGCCGTGGGAAGGCCGGCGCCGGGAGAGCAGTCCGCGTCGGCGTACCCGACGTCGGTGATCTTCCCGGTCTCGGACTTGATCTTCACGATGCGGTGCCGGTTCATCGCCGGCCGGTTGTCAATGCTGGAGTCGACCCGGTTGTTCAGCGGGAGGCCGTAGAAGACGACCTGCGGCAGGGTGAACGTCGCCGCACCGTCGTAGCCCGTCCGCCGGACGGAGGCCAGCCACAGCGACGGGGCTGTCCCGTCCTTCGGGTCGCGGAACTGATGGGTCAGCGCGTAGGAGTCGACGTTGTCGTATCCGCCGGCACTGTCCAGGACCTGTGTGGTGATCTTGGTGAGTCGCTTGGTGGTCCAGAACGTCGGCGAGTAGTTCTCGCAGGTACCGGTCGCCTCGCACTTCTGGTCGAAGGGCACGTCCGGCCACTTCGCCTGGTTGGCCGCGGTCAGCTTCGACGCGTCGCAGTCGAAGACGTCCTTCTCCGGCAGGCAGCGCTCATCGGTCTCGAAAAGGACCTGCGCGGTCGGCTTGACCGTGTCGGCGTCGGAGAGCTTCGAGCCGTAGGTGATCTTCTCGAGGTTGCCGCCCCGGATATACGGGGTGAGCGTGCCCGTCGGGTTCGCAGTCGAGATACCGCGCTTGTAGCGGTTGGTCTCGGTGCCGTAGGCGTAGGTGGTCAGGCCATCGTGGGTGTCGACGACGAAGTCGAGGTTCCAGCGCCAGGCCTGCTGGCACCAGGACGCCTCGAACGTCGACTGGTGGCACTCCTCACCCGTGTTGTTCCCATAGACGGGCACGGTCCAAGCGGAGTTGGTGGCCGGACCGGTTGTGGTTCCGGGCTTGTGGCCGATGCCGAAGTAGTACTGGGTACCGTCGGTGGTGGTTACCTTCCAGTACTCGTTGTTGTTGTCACCGTTGACAGCATCGGTCAGGCGCTCGACCTTCGAGGCGTCGTCGTTCTGCAGCCGCCATTTGCCGGTCGTGTCGTCCTTGACCAGCGCGGAGGACGTGCCGCCCAGGGAGATGGTGACGCTCTCCCCGGCCAGACACAGATCGCCAGAGTTTGTCTGGCCGTCCTCGGTGCACGGTTTGAAGCTGCGTTCCACGAAGCCGGGCGAGTAGTCCCAGCCTTCGCCGATCCAGGAGGCCTGGTTGTTCGTCGCGGCGGTGCGGCCGTCGACCGCCTGGGAGCTGTAGGACAGCCCGACGCTCGGCTTCGTGCCGCCGAGGCCCTCGGGTACACCGATGGGGTAGGACCAGGAGAACCCGCCGGTGTTGGAGCCGCTGCTCCAGGAACCGGAGGACCCAAGGCTGGTGGCGGCGAAGCTGCCGGCCGGGCCGTTCGGACTGGCGGCCGCGCCGAAGACGGTGGCCCCGCCCGCGGTACCGGAGTCGGCGCTCAGGGTCTGCGCAGCGCCTTCGGGTGCTGCGAGGGGGACCTCCGCGGTGAGGAGACCGGGGCGGTCTCCGTCCTTGGTGGTGGTCAGCGGAGTCTGCTTGCGGCACTCCGGACGGTCGGGCGTCGTCAGCGCGCACTCGGGGAGCGTGACGAGCTGGGCGCGCGAGAGCCAGTCCGCGCTGAAGGAGCCGGAGATGTGCGAGACGTCCACAGACACCTTGACCGGACCGCCCTTGGTCACCCCCTCACCGGGACGGACCGAGACCAGCATCCCCTGCAGGCCGGCCTTCTCGGCAGCCGTACGGTCCTCGAGCTCTACATCTGCCTTGCCGCTCCGCGGTGCATCTTCTGCGGCGGCAGGGGCGACCCATACCGGTGCGTCACCAACGCGGCTCAGATCGGGCGTTGGCGCGGCTGGCCCCTTGGCGAGGCCGGGGTTGGTGAAGAGCGAGCCTGCCGGGATGGGCGCGGTAGCGCCGAGATCGACCTCGGCTTCGGTGGCCGGCGGCCAGTACACGTCCTTCGGAGCCCAGACATCAACCTGCTCCTCAGGAGCTTCCTCTCCCGGCTTCGGGGCGCTCTTGCCGGGTACCGATTCGGTTTCCTGCACGGGGCCGGGTGACCAGAGAGTCGGGTCCTTGGGCTTCCACTCGGAGGCCCCGGCGGTACCGGCCCCCACGAGCAGCGAAAGCACAACAGCGGAGCTGACGAATATGCGGCGTTTCACCGCAGATCGCCTTCTTTTCGAGCGTAGTTCTGGTGGCGCCTGCACGGCATTCCCCCCACGGTCAGCCAAATGATCAATTGGCGACGGATCCTACGCTTCCTTCTGGTTCGCGAAACGTGGATCAATCCAGACAATCAACCTGCGTCTGACCTGCGATGTTTGAAAGTGTGATCTAAATTTGATCATTCGCTTACGTGATGCCCTAACTGTCGATGACGGACAAACGCCGCATTGTCGGATATTTGATTGGAATTCTTGGTTCCAGATCCTGGGGGCTCTGAAAGGCCTGGTCAGGCGGGCTGTTAGCGTTCGCGGCCAGTTGACCATCGCGACCGCATTGGGAGTTTTGCCGTGGGGGGCACACAGAGAAGCAAACGACCGGCCAGCCGGCCGGTCGCACTGTCAGGGCTGATCGCACTGGCCCTGTCGATAACCGCCGTTGGTGCCGCACCCGGCGCCACGGCAGCACCAACCGTGGACACGCCGCCCGCACAGAGCGAGCCGACTCCGCCCGAGCGGCCGAGGACCGAGCGGGAGCAGGCGGAGGACACGGCACTCGCGGAGGCCAAGCTCACGGGCAAGCCCGTCCCCGTGCCGGCCGGCACCACCGAGACCGACACCGTGGTGGCCAACCCGGAAGGCACTCTGGGCATCACCCGCAGCGTCGCCCCCGTGCGCACCAAGCAGGACGGCAACTGGGCAGACCTGGACGCCACCCTGATCAAAGCGGCCGACGGCACCCTCCGCCCGAAGGCCTCGGCAAGCAGCCTGACCCTGTCCGGCGGCGGCACCGCCCCGCTGGCCACCCTGGACCAGGACGGCAAGCAGCTGGTGCTGAGCTGGCCGGACCCGCTGCCCGAACCGGTGCTCGAGGAATCCAGCGCCGTCTACCGCGAGGTCCTCCCGGGAGCGGACCTGAAGGTCACGGCCGATGTGGGCGGCGGGATCTCACAGATCCTCGTCGTCAAAACGGCCGAGGCCGCCAAGAACCCGAAGCTCGCCAAACTGACCACAGGCCTCAAGGGCGAGGGCGTCACCGTCTCCGCCGACGCCGCCGGAAACCTGCAGGCCGCTGACGCCTCAGGCCGTACGGTCTTCCAGGCGCCGACCCCGACCATGTGGGACTCCACCGCCCCCGTTCAGGTCCCGCTCGCCAAGTCCTCCGGCACCATCGCCTTCTCCCAGGCGGTCATCGCCGACGAGACACCGTCCGGTACGGGGAACGAGGAGGCAGTCAAGACCACCTCGGACAGCGACGGCCCGGGCGACTTCGCCAAGACCACCCGCCTGCAGGCCGACCTCGGCACGGACTCCGTCGCCCTGACACCGGACCCGTCCTTCCTCACCGCCCCCGACACGGCCTACCCGGTGTACATCGACCCGGCGTGGATCCCCATCAAGCGCGAGACCCAGAGCTGGGCCTGGGTCCAGGAGGCGTACGACACCACCACCAGCTACAACGACTATGCGGACCCCTACGACCCCGGGGTCGGCTACCAGCACTGGCGTACGAAGACGGGCCGGGAGCGCTACTACGTTCAGCTCTATGCCAATGACCTGGCTGACAAGGTCATCAAGAAGGCCTCCTTCAACGCGACCCAGTCCTACGCCGCCGACGCCACCTGCAGCAACCGCTACAACGTGGACCTGCACGCCACCGGCCCGCTCCTGTCGAACATCACCTGGCAGGACCAGCCCGTAGACCTGGGGGTTCTGGGCACGGCCTCGATGAACAGTGCCGGCGGTCCCGGCTGCCCCGACTCCACCACGCGCGGCGAGTGGGACGTGGCCAGCCACCTGACCACCTACAAGAACAACCCCACTCTCACCTTTGCACTCTTCGCGGACAACGAGTCCAAGAACGACAGCAACAACGGCTTCAAGCGGTTCACCCGCGACAAGACCAAGCTCCCGTTCTTCTACATCGAGTACAACCGGGCCCCGAAGACCCCCTGGGGCCTCGCGATGACGCCTGCGCCGCAGAACGGCGGCTGGCTCGGCGCTACCTCCTACCCCGGTATGAGCCTCAGCGCCTGGAGCGGCGACCCCGACGGCCAGGCCACCTCGGCCCGGTTCATGGTCTACGACACCAACGGCAGCGGCGCCGTCTACGACAGCGCCATGATCGGAGAGGCCAACGGCGACCACAAGGTCACCGCCTACCCCGCCAACCTGATCGACGGTCACCAATACTTGTGGCAGGTCCAGAGCTCGGACGGCGAACTGGGCTCCGCCTGGGTCGAAGGCGGCCGCTTCTCCATGGACAGCCAGCCGCCGTCCATCCCGGTCGTCACCTCCGCCGAGTACCCGCCCTCCGGCACGCTTCCCGGCTCCAACAAGTACGTCGGCCAGAAGGGCAACTTCAAGGTCGAGGCCACCGACTCCCTCAGCGGCGTCCTCTACTACGAGTGGGCCTTCAACGAAGACATCCCGGTCGGCGGCGCCAACCGGATCAACGCGGCGGCCGACGGTACCGCCACCATCCCGCTGACGCCGACGTGGTGGGGCACCAACATCCTGCGTGTCCAGTCCGTGGACCGTGCAGGCAACCGCTCACAGCAGCAGACCTACGTCTTCTACGTTCCGGACAATCCGAACTCCAAGACCACCCTCGGCGACATCACCAACGACGACCTCGTCGACTTCATCGCCCCCGCCGACAACGGCGACCTCATCGTCTACCCCACCGCCACCGACCCCTCATCAGGCGGCCAGATCGCCTCCATCAAGGCAGACAGCCCTGGCGGCTCGGGCTGGGGCAACGGCACCCTGACCACGCATCGCGGGGGCAACGGGATCCAGGTTGATGATCTGTGGGCCTTCCGCGGCGGACAGCTTCAGGTCTATCGCAACACCAAGAAGGACGGCGGTCCCTACTTCGACGCCGGCAGCGTCGTGGATGTGCTGAGGCCCAGCGAGGGCTGCACCGTGGCCACCACCAGCAAGCCGTGCGGGGCCGAGTACATAGCGAACTGGAGCCGGGTCAAGCAGATCCTCGCCGTCGGCGACGTGCTGCCCGACATGAGCACCACGACACAACGAAACGACCTGCTCACCGTGGAGAGCAACGGGGCGGGCGGCACACAGCTCGTCCTCTTCCAAGGCAAGGCAGCAACCGGCGCTCTGATGGACTCGGGCACGTTCATCCTCAGCCCGAGCGGCTGGGAGAACCTCACCCTCATGGCCCCCGGCGATGCCACGGGCGACGGCCTGGCCGACCTGTGGGCCCGTGACGACCTCACAGGCGAGGTCTGGCAGTACGCCAACGTCGCAGGAAAGCCCGCCGCCCTCGGCGACCACACCAAGCGCACGAAGATCGGCTCAGGGGTCCCCGCCAGCTCCTACCCGGTGATCGGTACCTCCGGCGACACCAGCGCCGACGGTATCCCCGACCTGTGGGCCCTCGACAGCAACCACCGCCTGCGCACGTGGAACGGCAAGGCGACCAACGGCAAGGTCACCGGCTTCGCTGGTTCCGAGCTCATGGGCGATGCCCGGATCTCGACCAATCACTGGAAGCTGGACGAGAAGGAAGCGGACGGAACGACCGGACCGACCGTCTTCGACATGCGCCGCCGGAACAACGGAACGCTCAGCGCCACCGGCGCCACTCGCATCGCCGGCACCGTCGCGGGAACGGCAACCCAGGTCGTCAGCCTCGACGGCGCCACCGGCACCGTCACCTCCGCCGGCTCGCCGGTCGACACCACGGGCAGCTTTACCGTCTCGGCCTGGGCCAAGTCCGCGGGGCAGGACGTCGTCCTCAGCCAGGACGGGCTGCACGCGAGTGGCTTCATGATCTGGCACGACGCGGACGGCACCTGGCGGTTCGGTATGTCGAAGAGGGATGATGACGGCTGGGACTACGACCAGACCGGCGTCATGAACGACGCCGCGAAGGTCAGCCTCAACGAGTGGACCCAGCTCACCGCAACCTACGACGAGACCACGGGCCTGATCGCCCTCTACGTCAACGGCACCCTTGCTGGGACCGGACACCACCCCAAGGCCAACGTCTGGAAGGCCGCCGGGTCGCTGGTCCTCGGTCGATTCAAGAACCAGAGCAAGCCCTGGTCCTTCTGGAAGGGGCAGATCAGCAACGTGACCGTCTACGACCACTCGACGGTCCCGACCGCGACCAGCACCACCCTCGTCTCAGCGGTGAACAGCAACAAGTGCGCCGATGACGACCGCGGCAGCAACGCCGAGGACAACCGCATCTACATCCACGACTGCAACACGCCCCCCGGCATCTCGCAGACCTTCCAGATCCAGGAGGACGGCGAACTGCGCGTGGCCGGCAAGTGCGTGACCGCCGCGGATGGCGGAACCGCGAACCGCACCCTCATCCAGCTCAACACCTGCACCACCGGCGCCGGCAGCCAGCAGTGGCTCCCCACCGCCACCAGCGGCTTCTACAACCCGAAATCCGGCCGCTGCCTCGACCTGCCCTACGCCCGCACCGTCAACGGAACCCAACTCGAACTCTCCGACTGCAACGGATCCAACGCACAACGCTGGCACGCCTCCGGCCTCGCTTCACCCCTCGGAGCCATCGGCTAGCCCCACCCACTGACCCATCAACCGCTGGCCCGCCTCCCTCGGGGAGATGGGCCAGCGGCCTTATGGGCCCGTGCATACGGCAGCCCACGCGGGTCCTTGGACCCGAAATGATCACTGGGGTGTCCTGCGATGATCGGTGAATGAGCGAGCGTGAGTGGCAGGCCTTGACCAAGTCCGAGGAAGCGTTCATGGTCAATTCGTTTGAGATTGACATCCTGGCTGGCGTCTGGGGAGATTTCGACGATGTCGATCGGGCCCGGCCCGTGAGGGAGCTGGCAGGGATCTTGCTCAGTCTTATCGATCGCGGATGGATCGAGGTTCGTCGAGTCGCGCCGTGGACGTCCCCGTCAGGGGAGCAGGGCTTCCAGCCCGGAGAGCTGGTGCCTCGTGACGAGCTCCCGGCCGTCCTGGAGGACGCGGCCAACTGGGAGTACCCAGATGGCGACTGGATCGGTGCAGTGATTCTGGTGGAGACCGAAGCGGGTATGAAGATCACCCGTCGTTCTCCGGAGGAGATGGCCGAGTAAACCGCCGTGGCGTGGATTCTCAGGCCGCTGCTGCAAGCGGTGGCTTCGAGCCCCGCCGCCTCTGGCTCTGAGGGCTAGCCCAGGGGCAGGGGTATAGCTGGCGGGACGGCAGGGTTACGATCGCGCGTTCGTTGAGATCTTGCAGATGCAGATGGGGGAGCTATGCAGACCGGTGGGATTGGTGCTGCGGCTGATCGGGAGTGGGTCATCCAGAACGCGAAGGGCAAGAAGTTCGTGTACGACTCGGCGACCGAGGCCTTCGACGAGCTCGACGAGTACGGGGAGGGCGCCGTGGTGCTGACCCGCCTGGTGTACCGGGGCCTGTTCCGTACGAAGCCGGTGGAGGACTGGCAGCCGGTAGAACGCCCCGCAGTGTGAACCCTCGCGGTGCGCCTGCTCGCCGGCCGCCCCCGGCTGGGCCGACTTGGTGCGGTCCTTGAAACCGGCGGCCGGGCTGGCCAGCGGCTGGCTGGAATGAATAGAGCTCACCGACGGCAGTGGCCCGCGAGCCGTCTGCCTGTGGGGTGACAAGGGCAGCTACGGCACCCCGTCTTGGTCACCGACCCGGACCTGGCCTCTCGGGCCGACAGCCTGACCCGCGAAGTGCGCGTGGCACTAGGTCATGTCTCTCCGATCATCGGATCGTTAGCTTGGTGTGACTGGTCGCGGTGATCTGACGGACGCGGAATGGGCCAGGCTGGAGGCCCTCCTGCCCGTGAGCAATGGACGTTGCGGCAGGTGGCGGGACCATCGACAGGTGATCAACGGTGTCCTGCACCGAGTTCGGACGGGCGTGCAGTGGCGCGACCTGCCGGAGCGGTTCGGCCCGTGGAAGACCGTCCACAAGCGGCTCCTGCCGTGGTCGGCCGACGGGACCTGGGAGCGGCTGCTGCAGCAAGTCCAGGTTGCTGCGGATGCCGAGGGCGCGATCGACTGGGACGTCTCGGTCGACTCCACGGTGATGCGCGCCCACCAACACGCAGCCGGCGCGCGCAAGGCCCTGCCGCCTGCCGTGTCCTCAAAGGGGGCGGTGGAGATGGGACATCAGATCGAGCCGGTGTGGGCGGGGCTGGCCGCCCACCTGGCGGAGGTGGTGCGGCAGGTGAGGGACTGGGCCGCTCGCGCGGCGGCTTCACCACCAAGGTCCATCTGAGTGTCGACGGCAGGTGTCGCCCACTGTCTCTGCTGGTCACACCCGGACAGCGGGCGGACTGTACCCAGTTCGAGCCGGTCATGGAGAAGATCCGTGTCCCCCGGACCGGCGCCGGGCGGCCCCGCACACGCCCCGACAGCGTGAGCGCGGATAAGGCCTACAGCAATCGACGCACGCGGGCCTACCTGCGTAGACGCGGTATCCGTCACGTCATTCCGGAGAAGGCGGACCAGGCGGCCAACCGCGTGACACGTGGCTCCCGCGGCGGTCGGCCTCCCGGCTTCGACAAGGAGCGGTACAAGAAGCGCAACGTCGTCGAGCGAGCGATCAACAGGCTCAAGGGTTTCCGGGCCGTGGCCACGCGCTACGACAAGCGCGGCCACGTTTTTCTTGGCACTGTGACCTTCGCGGCCATTATCATCTGGCTCCGCTCATGAATGGTGGGGCATGGCCTGGCCGAGTGAAATCCGTTCCACCTCGAAGAACCGGGTGGCCCCGATCCGGGCAGCGCCCAGGGAGAGTAGCCAGGGCACCAGTTCGACAGTGGCATCCAGCTCGTCGTAGAAGCCCAGCCGCAGGGTGGTGAGTCGCGTCTCGAAGAGCCAGTCGTCGAGGGCGTCGTCCAGGTGCCGGTCTGCCGCCTCCGTCCGGGTGTCGGCCCAGATCGTCAGCCATGGTGTCAGGGTGCGGGTGCTGACGGAGATGGTCTCCAACACCCCCATGATGTACGCGGGGCCGGGGTGTTCGTGCAGAGTCGAGCGCCACCAGGCGTGCCAGACCTGCTCCAGCGCGTCCCGCTGAGGGACGGGCCAGTCGTGCCAACCTGCGGTGACCAGCCGGGAGGCGATCAGCCCGTGATCGACGTGGAGCTGGTCGGTTGCCAGGAGCCGTACGATCCGGGGCGTCATTCGGCGATGCAGCGCGGGGAAGTCATCCCAGTGGCCGACCGACTTGGCCGCGATGGAGGAGATCAGGTCATCCGGCACCTGGTCGACGGGCCCTTCGAGGGTCGCGAGGTCGCTGTCGGCGTAGCAGTGGGTGCAGCCGCCAACGGTGATTGCATCCGATGTGAGGGGCGCGAAGGCGACGTCCAGTGCGTCGAGTGCGTTCCTGAGTCGACGGTGGGGGTCGGTCATGGGGATCCTGTCCGGGTACTCCATCCGGCGGACCGGTGAAGATCCCGACGCTACCAGTTGGGCAGCCGGTGCGGCATCCAGATTCTGCCGGAGCGCGCCCAGTGGTACAGGGCTACTACCCACCACATCTGGTTGCAGCGATCTGACGGGCACGAAGATCCTGTCGAGTCGCGCAGGGACAACAAGTCAGATGATCGGAGAGACATGGCCTAGTCCACCCGGAGGGCGACGCTGATGCGGATCTATTTTCAAAGAGCGCCATCAGCCCGCCTTCCTGTTCACCTGCGCTCGGGTGCTGCCACGCACCATGAGGGTGGGAAGCGGTGAGCTGGCCTTCGCGCCTTTCGAGTCGACCGACAGCAACGGCTGCCTGGCGGCTTGGGCCAAGCGGGCGAACGTGCAGGTCGCCGGAAGGCTCGACATCCGGCGCCTGCGCAAGTCCGTGAAGGTCGAGAAGGCCGTCGCGTTCCGCGGGGTGGTCACCGACATCGCCGACGACCACACCGCGGAGACGTTCCTGGGCCACTACGCCCATGGCACGACGCTGCGGGTGCTGTCGGGGAACACCGTCACCACCGCCCAGCAGACCTGGCTGGACCGGGCACTGGAGGGTCCGGTCGTGCTGGACGAGCCGGCCGTCGAGACGTTTCACCACTGCCTTTGACGCGGTCAAGAAGGCCGCCGCCGGGCACTGCACCCGCACCGCGGTGGGCGGCGACAAGCGCACCGAGTACACCTTCCTGCGCAAGACCCGGATCTCGCTGCGGTTCGGCAAGCTCCACCACTGCACCTTCGACGAGAACAACCCCGCCGGCGCTCGTTGCCTGGAGCAGGCGACCGCCCCACCCGGACACCGCGGCCCGCTGATCGACCGCTGCCAGCCCAGCCGCTGCCACAACAGCGTCATCACCCCCGACCACCTGCAGCTCTGGCGATCGGAGGAGCACAGCCTCCTCAAGCTCCTGGACACGCCCAAGCTGCCACCCTGCCGCCGCGAACAGTTGGGTCGGCAACTTAACGATGTCCAGGATGTGATCCGAAAGGCGGACGAGCTGTGACCACCATCGACCCGACCAAAGGCGTCCCGGCGGCGACCGCCAAGACCCTGCGCGAGGCCATGGACCGGCTTTTGGCCGGCCGTCCGCGTCGCACGGACGGCCGACTGACCAAGGAGAACCTCTACAAGGAGGCTGGCGTCAGCCGGGCCACGATGAACCGGGCCCGGGCCGTCCTGGCCGAATGGGACCAGCGGACGAAAGAAACCGGATCCCGCACCCAGGGCGAGGCCCGCCGTGATGACGAACTCCAGGGCCTGCGAGCCGAGGTGAAAGGGCTCAAGCGCCAACGCACCGAGCTCCAGGCCAAGGTCGACGCGGCCGCAACGGTCATTGCGGCCCTGCACCACGACAATGCAGCGCTCCACGAACATATTGGCTCACGCAAAGGGTCCGTGGTCTCACTCAACGCCCCCCGGGGTGAATGACGGGTTACTTCATCACCAACTCCGCACCTGTCTGTCGGGCGTATTCGATCGCCACCTTGACTGAATTCATCACACCGTGGTGGACCTTGTCCGGCGTCCACTCGGACAACAGCTTCTCGCGCTTGCTCAGATTGCAATGTTCGCAGGCTGGAACCAAATTCGACTCGTGCTCCCATCCATCCCGTGAAAGCGGGCGAATGTGATCGACGTGCTCGGGCGGCTCGCCACAATAAACACATGGGCCTGACGCGAGCACCAGTCTATATACATCAGCTGATACCGGATCGGCGACAGTCGCGCCCTTCTTTCGAGCACGCCTCAGGTTGGTGCTGGCCCGGGCCATGGCAGAGCGAACCGCTTCGGGGATGAGCATGCGCCAGCAGCTGGGGCACCGATTGTCATGGCCTCTAAATGGTCTGGAGCAATCCTTGCAAGTTCGCTTGGTCGCCCGACATGGCTTGCATCGATTCGTTACGCCATGAAATAGGCGATCGCAGCCATAGCAGATCCGATCTACGGCACGACAGGGTGCACATTGAGTATTGGTACCTGTGATCCTTTTTCCGCAGTCCGTGCAGCTTCGGACGACTCTCTGACAGCTGCCACATTTTCGTCCGCGGCTACGAAACTCTCGGTCACAGCTTATGCATTTTTTGGTGGTTGCCTTGCAAGGGTTGCAGAGCAAGGAACTTCCATAGGCTTCGTTGTCACAATTTGAACACTTGCGCTTCTTGGATTTACAGCGCCAGCATCGGCTTTTGTCACCCTTGAATGAATTCCCACATTGAGTGCAATTCCGTTCGATGGATCGACAGTCTGGACACTTTGCCTCTCGGCCATGGAAGGGGTGATTGCAGAGCACGCACAGTCGGTCCCGGGCGTTGCACGCATTGCAGCGCAGTCCGTTGCCGCGGAAGGTCTTCTGGCAGTCCACACACTTGCGCTCCACGTCCCACTCCTGACCGGGCCTCAGCGCGCTTCCCTCACCTCACAGTCAGGATGATCAGCGCACGGCATCGTGAAGACTGTCTCAGCCGGGTCTGACAACCAAGACTGGCGAGGCGGAACCGTCATGGAGAGCGCACTCGTTTCCGTGTCTCGTGAGACATCGAAACGGTGGAGAACAGGTTATGTACCGGCTCGCAGCCGAGGGCGTGCTGCCGCACACGCCGCCGATGTACCGGCGGCTGTCCTCGCAGCTGGCCCAGGCCCGGCGGGAAGGCCGCTTCCCCGACCTGATCGACACCGTCCGCGAAGTCCACGTCCTGCCGGCCTGGCCGGACGCGGACGCCTTCGTTCGGGAGATCTCCGACTGGTTCCGCCTCGACCGCACAGCGGGCCAGGAGCACGCCCTGTACGTCGCCGCGGAGAAGGACACCCTCCGCCAGCAGCTGACCGGCTGGCTCGAGTTCGCGGGCATCCCGGTGCTCGTCCGCGGCTTCAGCTCCCAGTCCTACGCCGACGTCGTCCGCGACCGCGTCGCCCATGAGCAACGTGAGGCCCACCTTGTGGTGGTCGTTCTCTCGGGCGTTCGTGAGTGTGGTGGGACGGTGCACTGCATCGGGTGACCTGGGGTTCTTCTCCGCATCTCTGGGGCTGCCGTGATCGTTGCGGCATGTTGCAGATGAGATCGGAGGAGACCCTTGAGGGCCTTTCCTGTGAGGCTGCCGTCCGGCGTCCGGTACTGGACGGTGGTCGACGAGAACTACGCGGTGGTGCCCGAGGCGGATGCCTTCCTTCAGTACGGTCGTCAGCTCGGCCGGGACCAGGTCGAGCTGACGACCCGTACCTACGCCGGGCACGTGGCGCTGTACCTGCGCTGGTGCGCGCGGACCGGCCGCGACTGGCGGGTGGCGGCGGAGGAGTTCGGGCTGTTCCTGGTCTGGTTGAAGTTCGGCTCGAAGGAGACGACCGGCATCGACTGGCCGGCCAGGCACGGTCTGGTGGTGCTGGCGGGGCCGGGTCCGGCGGCCGTCCGGCAGCCGGCCCGGGTCGGGAACGTCGCGGCCGGGGTGCGGCAGTTCCTGCTGCACGGCATCACGACGAAGGCGGTGCCGTCGATCGTGATGGCCCAGCTCTTCGAGGTGGTCGAGGACTGGGAGCTGCCGGTGGAGGCCCGGGGAGAGGGGAGCACCGGCTACCGGATGCGGCCCCGGCACCGGGTGAAGGTGCCGCGCAAGAAGAGCGAGCGGGCCACCGACCGGGAGATCGTGGCGCTGTTCCTGGCCGCCCGCAACGCCGGGGACCGGTTCATCGTCCTGCTGCTGGGCCGGGCTGCGCCCGGGCGGCGCGGCGGGTCTGCGGCGTGAGGACATGCACTTCATGCCGGACTCGACGCCGCTGGGCTGCCCGAAGCAGGGCTCCCACCTGCACACCTTGCGGCGCGATAACGCGAACGGGGCGTGGGCGAAGCAGGTGGACTCGGTCGGCGGCCCGGAGTCCTGGAAGACCAGGGCCCAGGCCGCTCCTTCAGTGCTGCTGTTTTCGCAGGTGACTTCTACGCCAAGGGGTACTGCACGACGTTGCGGTCCGCGTCCGGGCGGTCTGTGGCCCCGTAGAACCGCTTGAGGGCGACAACAGTGAAGGACTCGGTGGCCTCCTGCTCCACATTGACCACGCTGAAGTCCTGGCCAAAGTGGAACAGGTGGTCCAGGGTGCGGGCGCTATCCGGGGCCTCGGGGTCGCGGTCGGTCAGGCAGACCGCGATCGATTCCTTCGATGAGGTCTCCACGGCAATCAGCTGGTAGGGGCCACTCGTGTTCTGAGACGGCAGGGGAACTTCCGTCGTCGCAGGCACGCCCAAGGTGCCGTCGAAGCTCAGATACGAGACCCGGATGAGGGCATTCCC
This sequence comes from Streptomyces stoeckheimensis, assembly GCF_045822005.1. Taxonomy (NCBI): domain Bacteria; kingdom Bacillati; phylum Actinomycetota; class Actinomycetes; order Kitasatosporales; family Streptomycetaceae; genus Streptomyces; species Streptomyces stoeckheimensis. The sequence goes on from NZ_CP169550.1 coordinate 9,127,850, forward strand.
AGGAACGGACCCGTCGGCGGTGTCGGCTGTGGTGCGGTCCGGGAAGTCGACCCACACCACGAACAGGCGCCCGCCAAATGCCACCGGCCGCACGACATCTCCCCGCCCCGCGCCAGGGTCGGGCAGAGAAGCCTCGATCTTCATCCACTCGCTCAAGCCGGCGGAGCCGATGCCGTGCGCATTGTCGTGACTGCGCCAGAACCAGGAGAGCTCGGAGCGTGCGGTGCTGTAGCCGAGGAGGTAGTCCTTGCCGCTCTCAGGATCGGCAGCGGGCCGGTACGTCGCCACCGTCGTCAAGTTCGCGACTTCCCCGAAGTCGGTCAGGTAACTGGTGACGGCATCCCTTACGCTGTCCGGGCTGAGCGGAGCCTGCACCAGCAACTCCAGCTTTTCCTGCATCGGGTCACTCATCTGTCTACTCTTTCGAGAGCCTGATATCGGTATCGGTGAGGACTTCGAGGCCCCGGTCGGGTTGCGGCTGTGCCCAGCCATGGCCCCTCGCCTGGTCAAGACAGCAAAAGATCTTGATCAGGCGAGGTCATGCTCCCATGCCTGCCGGGTCCATGACGGTAGTTCAGCTCAAGCGACGGAGGGCCAGCCCGCTACCCCAGGACCCCTTCCGCGCCTGTATGGCGGGTAGCCGGCCTCCACCCGCGCCGATGTCGATGGTCCTGCCTCTGGGTGAACTCGCAGTCGGCCCCGTGCACCACACCTGTTGCGTTCGCTATGGTCGACCTGACCGCTTCTGAGCTGCGTGGATTCGAATCGCACGCTCGCGGCGCCCCGGAGAATCTGCGGCGACTTCGACTGCTCGGGCGAGGACATCGAGCGGGACTGGGTGAAGCGGACAGGCTGCTGGAGCTCGATGACCCGGGTGCTGCTCACCCGTGAGCAGGTCCGCGCGTACGGGCTCCCGGCGACCGAGGGCAAACGCGACGACCCGAGGTGGTCGGCCTTCGCCCGCCGCTACGGCTTCGACATCGAGCATCCGGTGCAGTGGGAGGTGGAAGCGCTGGAGCCGGACGAACTCCAGCGCCTGGTCCTCGCCGCCGTCGACCCCTATATCGACCGCGACGTCCTTGCCCGGCAGGTTGCCCGAGAGGAGGAACAACGCCGCGCCCTAGCCGGATTCCTTGGCGGCTGGCGCGCGGACAGTAGCGGAGGACCGGCCTAGCGCTGCAACACCGCAGTGCAACACGGTGGCCGTGTTGCGGCCTTGACCTGGGGTTTTAGGTGAGCCTGGCGGCCCGATCGGTGTTGCACTCCGTGTTGCACCGTCGTGATGCAGTCTCACGCTGCACTCCTGGGGCTGTGGGTAAAACTCCTGCTCACTACGACTGCCGAGGTGGAAGCATGTCCTCATGACGGATGCTGCGAAGAAGATCCTTGTGGACACTGCGGATCTGGGGGCGGTGGACCTCTCCCGGTTTCAGGCTGCGATGGAGCAGCAGAGCCGTCAGTGGCGTGTGCAGTTGGGCCAGCAACTGGCTTCTGCTGTGGCGGCAATGACCCCGGTCTTTCCCCGGATCAGCATCCCTCCCATGGTGGAGCTCGATCGCGTCAGCAAGGTTCTGGGCCAGCAGCTGGTCGAGTTGACGGGCTTCAACGACAGGCTCCGTCGTGCTTTCGAGCCGGTCATCGAGCCGCTGACTGCGGCCTTCGCCTTCGATGACCTCTGGCGAGACCAGTGGCGCGACCTCTTTACCTCGATCAACAGGCTGGTCCGCGACCTGTACCCGGAGAACATCCGAGAGGCCCTCCCAAGGTTGCGGGAGCTTCAGATGCTCGAGGTGCTGCTGATCGACGAGGGCATCCCACTGATGTGGGTGCCTGGATCGCAGACCGTCAATGCCTTGCTCGACGCCCCGGACGCGGCAGCCCGGCGGCGGTTGATCGGGCAGCGCTGGAAGGGAATCGTCGCCGACTGCGAGGTGGTCCTCGAAACGGTTGACCACCCGCGCCTTCAGGAAGGCCGTGACTTCGCCCTCGGCGCGGTTGCCGCATTGCGTGATGGCCATACCGCAGCGGCGCAGGCCCTGGCCGCCAACCTCCTGGACTCGATGCTCCAGAAGCACTTCGACAACGCCACCAGGGTGGAACTGACCAGGAACGACTTCAAGGCCAAGGGCATCAAGTTCAAGCTGGACGAGTACAGGGTGAGCATGGCCCTGACCTTTGCCCCCGTCTGGCACGCGCACGCCAAGTACTTCCCGAAGAACGGCGACCCCATTCCCAGGGTCTTCGGCCGCCACCCCAGTGCTCATGGAGTGTCCCGGATGCAGTACTCCCGGGTGAACACGGTATACGCGCTCATGCTCGTCACATCCGTCATCAAGTTCTTCGACGTCGAGATGTCCTAGCTGTACGGCCCTGAGAACGGAGGCGCCGGGATGCCCATCCCGGCGTCCGTCCTGGCCGCGCCCGCATCACAACCAGTCGACGCCGAGCTCGGCGAGCGCCCCGCGTTGTTCCGCGGTGAGCCTGTCGCGCCGGCTCTTGGTATTCGAGACCCACACGCCCAGCTTCACCACCACTGGCTCCGCCTCGCCCTCGACCGCGACCTCCTCGCCACGGGCGCGAGGCACCGGCCGGACCGCGCCTTCCCGCTCCACCCACTGCGCGAGCGGAGCGCAGGATGACGCCGTCTAGCCGAAGCTGAGCCGGCACACCGCGCGGGGCCGCCTGGTGGCGGCCCCGCGCTGCGCCTGTGCTGGCATGAACTTGTGATCCACCCGGCGTAACATCTTGCGTTCTCCACCCCATAACACTGATGCGGGAAGGGAGAGGATCGGTAGACGTCTGCACGCCGCGGTTCTGGTACGCACCGGGGGCATGCCGATCTCGACATGTTCGCCCTTGTGCTCGGATGCCCTCGATGACGAGAAAATGACGACGTACTTATGTCACAGATGGCGGCATCGACTCCTTGAGTCACCTTCGTTACTCCTGTAGTTCGTCCCCCGCTGCGCTGTAGCTAGCCTTACGACTACCCACGTGGAGTCGGTTGGTCCTGCGCAGGTCAGTGCCGTTCTGGTACACCGACCCCCACTACTTTGGGTACCCCTTAGGGCCCCTTATACCTCGGCGGGCGAAGGAGTTCGAGCCGAATCTGGGTTCGGGTGAAGAGTTGCACTCTCGGGCGGTCATGGGAGGGGGTGCTGATGGGTTTGACCTGCATGTTGGATAGCGACGTGGCATGGGAAGCGGAGCCGCGACGTGCCGTGTCGCTAGGGGCGACACGCGTCTGTTGACATCCAAAAAGACCCAAGATCTAGTGGTTGAAAGAGCTCGGCCACCCAGAAGTTGTGGTCCCCTTCCAGCCGGGGGTCCCCGACTCCTCGTAGAATGAGGCCACTTGCAGAGCTCCCCCCTGTTACTTCGCCGGATTGACGGTGAAGGCCCGGCTCATGGGCACCTTGGGAGCACCTGGAGGTATGGATGACGGATG